>CBDCPD010000006.1:0-2236 GCA_965220095.1 Dehalococcoidia bacterium | reverse complement strand
CGAAAGTGAATTTGATAACATCCGATCACTAGTAACTTTAAAACCCATACCATCTGCCATACTAAACGTATACAGGCGGATATTTGCATATGTTCAAACTGAGAAACTACCAAGAAAAACACGTAAATAATCTAAGGCAAAAGATAGATTATTCTCTCAACTTAGATTCTAATAAGATATGTGTCTTCAAGTCTCCTACAGGTTCAGGCAAAACAATAATGATGGCCGAACTGATCAAAAGGCTTGTAGGCAATAGGCAAGACGGGAAAGAGATTGCATTTATCTGGATAACGGTTCACAAGCTGCATGACCAGAGCAGGGAAAAGCTTGAAAAATATTATGAGGACTTGAGGACTGTAGAATGTTCAAACTTCAACGACTTGCAGGACAAACAGATACAAGACAAGGAAATTTTATTCTTTAACTGGCAGAGCATAAATCAGGAAAAGAACATCTACATTAGAGAAAATGAAAATGAAAATAACCTATCCAAAGTCATAGAAAATACCAAGGATGAGGGTCGGGAAATCATCCTAATCATAGATGAGAGCCATCACACTGCAAGCTCCGAAAAATCAAAACAAGTAATCCAAAAGATAAATCCAAAGATAACGATAGAGGTATCTGCCACTCCAAAAATTTCTGATACTGACTATGTGCAAAGTGTTGATCTACAAGAAGTCATAGAAGAAGAGATGGTAAAAAAATCTATCAAGCTAAATTTAAAAATGAGGGACACGGCAGACAGTACAACAGATGAGATAATCATAAAGACCGCACTTGAAAAAAGACAACATCTAAAAAATAACTATGAAGATGAAGACTCTGATGTAAATCCATTAGTGCTAATACAGTTGCCAGATTCACGCAAGGGAATACTGGATAGAAAAGATCAGATAATCAAAATGCTGGATTCAAGATTTGGAATAAATACAGATAATGGCAAGCTTGCAATTTACCTTTCAGACAAAGATAACAAGATAAATCTCGAAAACATTGAAAAAAACACTAATGAGGTTGAGGTCTTAATCTTCAAACAGGCAATTACGGTTGGATGGGATTGTCCACGCTCATCAATTTTAGTATTATTTAGAGAATGGAAAAAGTTTGAATTTTCGATACAGACAATAGGCAGAATAATTAGAATGCCTGAAATAAGACATTATGATAATGATGAACTAAATCGTGCCTATGTTTATACAAATATTGAGGAAGTTCAGATTGCAGAAGATGTCACAAAAGACTATATCACAATTTACGAGTCAGTAAGAAGAGATGATTTGAATGATGATGTTGATCTAAAATCAATATACATAAAACGAAAACATGAAAAAACTCGTCTCAATGCAGAGTTTTATAGAATTTTTTCTGAGATCACAAACAAGAAACACCTTGCAAATAAAATATTGTTAGAGGTTCCAAAATTGAAACAGAAACTAATAACAGATGCAGAAATTGTAGAGTTAGATAGAACCCAAAACCTTCAGGGAACTTTGCTTGTGAGACAATCAGACGCCATGAATTTGCAAAACAGATTTGATATATTTGCAAGAGAAATGACTACTCCTTTTGCACGAGAACATTCTCATATAATCATCAAACGATGTATTCATCAATTCTTTGAGAATAATACACAAGTAAGAGATCTTATGGAAATGGCAAATATAGCACTCTATCCAAGAAACAAGGATTATTTTATTAAAACAATTAATGAATCAAAATCTCAATTTATCCAAGATGTTGTAGAAAAAATCAACCGTGAGATTGAGAATATTCCAAAATGGAACATACCAAAGAATACAGAATATACAAAGATCTACAGGGAAAAAGATTACAAGAAATGCATAATGTCTCCAGCTTACATCAAGACAGACATAGAAAATGAAATCAGATTCATGGACTTTCTTGATGAAGAAAACAATGTGAAATGGTGGTTCAAAAATGAAGTAAATGACAAGAAATACTTTGCCATAAAATATGATGATCCTGAGACGGGAGAGCCTCATGCATTTTATGTTGACTTTGTTATTCGTATGAAAGATGGTAGAATAGGTCTATACGATACAAAAGCTGGGTTTACTGCCAAGATTGCCAAACCAAAAGCCGAGGCATTATCAAGATACATCAAGGATAACAAATCAAAGAAAGTTTTTGGTGGGATTGCAGTATTTGAAAATGGTGAATGGCTATACAATGACAATGAGGAATATGAATATGATGAGAAGGATTTTTCAGA
>CBDCPD010000005.1:0-3327 GCA_965220095.1 Dehalococcoidia bacterium | reverse complement strand
ATTTATGCCGGTGTAGGGAATCACTTTTTGATATGTTATTTGTTACACTGTTAAATCTTCGGGTGTTTTGCCCGATTCCAGCTTGCTGTTAATTTCGGGTGCTGTGGTGTTAAGTTAGGGTGCTAGTGAATCTATATAATGATCGTACACGAAAAAACAATGAACCAAGACATGAATAAAATAACTACCAGACAGCAATTTGAGGGAATCCCAAAAACAGACATCGTGCTAATTGTCAAAAAACAGCTGTCAAAAAGCAGAAAACACTATGCCAAATGCTGGCATCTCAATACCGAAATCATGAAGAGTCTTAACCTTGAAGAGGCAAATTCAGAATACTATCACTACAAGAAAGACGAAGAAAACAAAATAAAATAAAAATGCAACCGTGCCAAATGGTGTAACGCCTGCGAAAAAATTAAGAGATCAGTTTGAGCCAACAGCTATCTTTACCATTTGATAACCAGCTGAACTCATGCAATCTTAGAATATCATTAATTTCTCTCCAAATTGATTTGTCAATCCAACCTCTAGGAGTTATTTTAACAGAATCGCCCTCATTAACTATTGTAACCTTTTTGATTCTTTTTCCTAGGTTATTGACAAAATTTGGTTTGCTTCCAGCATGCTTTATCAAGTCCAAGTATTTGTCAGGGCCTAACCCAAGATCAACATTAGCTGCTTGTGCAGGTGTTTTATCATTTAACCCCTGATGTGGCTTTACAAAGTTGTGGTTTATCTTCAACAGATCTGAGAATGTCTGAGCTGACTTGTCATTACCCAGACCACGTCTAGCTTTAAGTTTTTCTCTTATCTCATTGTGATACCTTTCGATAGGTCTGTTCACAAATCCATCCTTTAGTGATCTTGTCTTGATGTGGGCTGTTCTGTTTTCAAACTCTTTTCTTATGGATTCTTGATATGAGTTTAGAGAATCAGTCAGTACATAGTTTGGGTTATGTGTTACTATCTTCTTGCCACTGGCAATAATCTTTCTTGCATCTGAAATTTCCCTTTTCTTTGATACTTCTGTAGCGATTAGGAATCTAGTCTTTGGGTCGATAATGCTCCAAAGCCAGTCATGGAACCCCTTTCCTGTTTTCTTTGTATTTTTTACATTGAGATACATTTCATCCAAACTCCAAACATCAGATAATGCAGGATTCAAAGTATCAACATATTCTTTGATTAGTTGCGTGTATTTCTTTATCCAGTTGTTCACAGACACATAGCTAATATTGATCTGATAAACAGAATAGATGTGTCTTGAAATTGCCCTGTAAGACATTCCACTCATTACAAGATTTAATGATTCCGATATAATCTTGGGATCAGATGAAACTTTGGAAAATCCATTCTCGCCTAGAATGAACTTGCGTTTACATTGCTTGCACTGATACTTTTGTCTTTTTGTGCCATTTTTTAGTTTCCTGAAGCCGTTTTTCTTGATTGTCGTGCTGTTGCATCTAGGACATATCTGAGGCAGTTCTGCTTTCTCAATTTTATTTTCTGTACTGGTTTTGTCTTGCAACAAAATACAAGATTTGATATGCTTACAGTGCTTATCATCCAATTTTCTTAATCGATAATGAAAATCAGGACACTCGCAAGTCCAAACATCTGTATTTGGCAGTTTCCTAACCAGATATGATTTAGTTTCATCTGACTGGGAATCCACGCTAAATTGATTCCTTGTTATTTTGTGAATCAATTTTGTTTCTGAGACTATTTGTTCCGCTTTCTGTTCTCTTGTTTTCATCACTATAAGTGAACACTAATCGTGTATATAAATTTTAATATGTTTAGTGATCACCTTTGGTGAATGTTTTTATATAAGTAGTGATCACTTTTAGTGATGCCTACAGTTACACGCAAGGTCTGGAAGTGTTGCAGATGCGGTCATGAGTGGCTGTCTCGTGACGGAGAAAAACCATTGCGATGTGCCAAGTGCAAGAGTGTTTACTGGGATCGCAATCCAAAAAGGAAAAAGTGATGATTCATGGCAGTTAACGGCAAACCGCGAAAAATTGATTATTCTGACTGGTCAAAAACTGAACTGGTAAGAGAAATCAAAAAAATAAACAAGAAAAAAAAGTTTGGACTGATCTGGGACGAGGAAAAGACAAGGGAAGTTTTTGAGGAAGAAGTCCAAAAGAAGCTTCCTGTTCTGAAGGAAGTCAAGTCAAGTCAAGTCAAGTCAAGTCAAGTCAAGAGAATATTCTAATCGAAGGTGATAACTACCATGCGCTTTCTGTTTTGAACTATACTCATAAAGGAAAGATTGATGTGATTTACATTGATCCCCCATACAATCTTGGAAAAGAATTTGTCTATAATGACAAACTTGTAGATAAGGAAGACAACTACAAACATAGCAAATGGCTTTCATTTATGAAAAAACGCTTAAACTTGGCAAAAAAACTACTGTCAAAAAAAGGAGTCATTTTTATTTCAATTGACGATAACGAACAGTATCAACTTGGACTTTTGTGTAATGAAATATTTGGTGAAGAAAACTTTGTAGCCAATATTATCTGGCAAAAAAAATATTCTCCACAGAATGACGCCAAATATTTTTCGGACATGCATGATTTCATATTGGTGTATGCTAAAAAGAAAAATAAAAATGGTGAAAAAAATGGTTGGATTAGAAATTTAATTCCTAGAACTGATGAAATGAATGCAAGATATAAGAATCCAGATAATGATCCTAGAGGATTGTGGAAATCGGCGGATCTCAGTGTAAAAAGAGTTACTGAAAAAGATACTTATGAAATTGAAACTCCCAGTGGGAAAAAAATATTACCACCTAAAGGAAGAAGTTGGGTAACTTCAAAAGAAAAAGTTCAAGAGTGGATTAAAGATAACAGAATTTGGTTTGGTAAAACGGGTAATAATGTTCCCTCATTAAAAATTTTCTTAAGTGAAGTACAACAAGGATTAGTTCCTACAACTTGGTGGGAACGCAAGTTTGCCGGAGACAATCAAGAAGCAAAACAGGAATTAAAAGCGATACTAAATGACCAAGAGTTGGTTTTTGACACCCCCAAACCAGTAAAACTAATCAAACGAATACTTCAGGTTGCATCATTAAAAAATTCAATTATTTTGGATTTCATGGCAGGATCAGGCACTACAGGACATGCAGTTTTAGAACTAAACAAAGAAGATGGCGGAAACAGAAATTTCATACTTTGTACTAATAATGAAAACAAAATTTGTAATGACGTATGTTATCCAAGACTTAAAAAAACTATCAAAGGTTACAAAAATTCCAAAGGAGAAAAAATAGAAGGATTGGGCGGAAATCTCAAATATTTCAAAACA
>CBDCPD010000004.1:0-179105 GCA_965220095.1 Dehalococcoidia bacterium | reverse complement strand
AACAGCTCTTGGGGCGGCGTGTTGATGAGCTGCGGCCAGGTCCAGGCGTCCACGTGTCTGCCCTTGCGGTCGTCATCTGCGGTACGGGCTAACTTGCTCCGGCGGTCTGATGACGGGCCGTAGTGTGCTTTTAGCGCTGTGGTGAAGGCTCCTGGCGAAACTATCGGGCCATCACCATCCGTTTCGTGGAAATCTAGATATTCGCGATACGCCGTGTAGCTATCGCCCGCGGACACTTCGGCAGGGTCTCCCGCCTTACGTGGACGAAATAGACGTGGTATCAGCTCGGTCTCCCATTTGGGGCGGGCGGCTCGCGCCTGCCTGGCGAGCTCGTCTTTCATCGTAGTGCACCCTTCGGGTGGCGTCGGTTGATTGTCGGTGCTGTTCCACACTGCTACGCACTGTTGCACGGTGCGAGCAACCCACGCTTGGCGAAACATCTTGTCTGTCCTGGCGATGTCCAGCAGGCGACCATCTCGTTGTTCTGGCGGTATCACCGGCATAGGCAGGCAGAATGTGCGATCTCGGAGGGCGACTTCTGCCTCAGTTGAGCCTCCGATCGGCAATGCCGGGGGCTCACCCGGTCTGGTATTGAACTGCGCGACTAGATGCGGCGGCCGCCGCAACTCGATTGCTTTTTCCCCAACGTCGCGGGCCCACGTGCCTTCGTCTCCTCCAGTCATTTCGTTCAACAGTTCCGTGTTCAGCGGAGGGGAAAGTTCGACCGAATATGCCAAGCGTGCCGGTGACCGCATACGGGTAAGCTGCCCATTGTGAGCGGTACTGGAGGCCGCGTATCCAGTGGGCTTCGCCCACGCTGACCGCCCGATCGTGACCACATACCTCCCCATAGATCTGGAGTCCGCGTTGCGCAACGCGGACTTTCCGGTGTTTGGCGGTGTGCCCATTGCCAAAAGGTCCCGATGAACGGGATGAGTACACGCCCATCCCCGATACCGATACCACCAACGTCGCTCCTCAGTGTTCGGGTTGGGAGGCATGATCAGATCCACCAGAGGATGTTTGGCGTCTGGATCATAGTCGTCAGCGACGGTCGCGGTTACCCGGTGCCACCGGGCTATTTCACGAGGCAACACCTCGCCAGTGCTCAAATCTATGACCCCGTTGGGCGCGCCCATGTATCGCCAGTCAGCATCGAGGTCTGCCACATCGCAAATGTCCAAACCGACCGGGATCGCACCCCGGGTCGCCAGGTCCGTGATTACTCCGCCCAGGACTTTGAAGATCGATGGCAAGGCCTTTGGTTCTTTCAGTGACCGACAGTGTTTGGCCACGGCACTGAGTTCGCGCCCTACTTTTCCAGACGCCATGATTTCACGTCCGTATATATCGTACGTTTCGCTCAACATGGCTTGAAGCACGTGCTCAGCGTCAGTGAGGACGCCCGTGGAGAGCACGGCGTACAGACCGGCGTGTTCTTTGGCGGTGGGTCGCGTGACTGTGAGCCGAGTAGCGTGGTCCTGTAGGAACCTCCCGCACACATGGGATGTAGTCATGCCCGCATAGCTGACCGTGCGGTCGTAACTCGGTTGATGCACCCGATTTCCCGAGGTCTCGAGTACATCCGCGCTTGTGGGTACCTCTCCGTCTGTCGTTTGTCCCGAGGCCTGAGGTTCATGAGAGGGCTCGTTCACTTGATTGCCTCCAAAACTCGCTGTGGGTCCGATACGTGTCATAGTCCATACCTGGAGCTGCTCTTCTGCCGGTGCAGAATGCATCGCACGTTATTGAGGATATTATGGGCCGAACGCCGCCAGCGTTTGTCTGTGGCCTGCTTGACCGCGGGCTTTTCCTCGAATAAATGGGCCAAAATCGCGCTCGAAAATCGAGGCGAAACAGTCGTTTTTCCGATCCACTCGATAGGTCATTTGGGACGTACTTCCCTCGCGTTTCCACCCAGCCCATTACCTGGCGAGATGCCCATGTGCTGTGGTGCCTCTGAGGAAGATGCGAAATGAGGGGCAACGGGTTGGATCTTGAGGGGTTGGCTCCTTGCTGAAGTGTCCGACTCGCGCGATCGATCCTGAGTGGGAGCGTAACCTTCGAGCGACGGTTGTCGCGTATATTGGCAACGTGTTAAACACGGGCTCTCAGTACATCCCAATTCGTTCGCGGCCAAAACCCCCTTAGCTGCCGAAAACCCCTGTGAAGGCCTTGTTCATGGCTGTATGCCGATCCTGTTGGCGGATCAGACCCGGTATCATGCTGCTCGATTTCAGGCGATTCGATCCCTCGGATCAGTACGCTGGGGTGAGGAATAAACCTGTCATTTCGAACACCGGTGGAAGGGATCCGTGGGGTCGGTGAATCCATTTCACGTCGTCGTCATGAGACAGGAACGTCATGACGCGGTCGAACACTTCCGTCTCCATGATCCCCACGTCGAGACGCCGACCACCGAACGTGCCGACCCAAACGTCTGCGAAGAGTCCGTTGCGTCAGGCGGATGCTGAGGATGCACACGGCCGTATGGGACCGAAACAGCATCCGGATCGTTACGCGATCGGTGACGTATCCGATGATGGTTCTCACCATTGGAGGAGCCACCCAAGGCAACACGCTCATCAGGCTATCCATTGAAATCAAGGCAGCCGCAATCGCCTGCAGTCGGTCATAACAATTAGGGCCGCAGCCTACTCGGTTAGGGTATCCAAGCCCAGCCACTTGCGAGTCTAGAGCCCCGACGTAGCCGGCTTCGTCATCGCCGGCAAACCGGTCCGTGGACGAGTTGCCTCGCCTCTTCGCCTACCCATCCTGGCCTACCCATCCTGCCTCGCCCCAGCCTGCGTTTTCCGGTGAAAATTATTGACCCACATTCATGCGTAATCGTGCTCATTCCCTTGGTTATACCTCTCCGCCCGCCTGAATCGGACTGACGAGACTCGATTTCCTGTAGCGCATTGTGCCTATGTCGTCACGCCACCGTTAGCGAAACTATCTGATCTGGTTTGAAATGTCTAATAGCGGAATTGTGCTCAATCTCATTCATAGAATTATCTGACGCGATCCAGACCGTGTGGGCGATACCTGTCGTCGCCAAATACCCAGCCTGGTACTGGTGCAAATCGGAATTAGAAGTTGTTTGGGTTTCGTGGTGCAAGTCCCTATGCTGGCTGCGATATCGGGTTGCGGGGAGGTGCAGCAGCCATGGCACGGGACCGATACGGGGTACAGTTGGCCGAGGAGGAACGGGAACGACTGACCCAACTGGTGCGCAGTGGGAGAAGTTCGGCTCGGATCATCGCTCGGGCTCGGATCCTGCTCAAGGTGGATGAGGGCTGGAACGTTCCGCAGGTGGCGGCTGCCTTGGCTGCCTTGGATGTGTCCGAAGGTACGGTGGTGTACCGCATCAAACGGCGGTATGGCGAGGAAGGTTTGGATGGCGTGTTGCAGGATCGGGTCCAGGCCAACCGTTTCCGCAAGCTGGACGAGCGGGCAGAACCCACCTGATTGCCCTGGCCTGCTCTCTGGACCCGGAGGGCCACGACCACTGGACATTGCAGCCAGCATCTTGTTCGCCTGAGGCGGACTGGCCGACCGGATGGTGGAGTTGGGGTTGGTGACGTCGTTGATGTACGAGACGGTACGGCTCAGGCTCAAAAACGTCCTCAAGCCCTGGCGCCAGCAGCAGTGGCGCATCCCCAAGGTTGTCAACGCCGACGTAGATCAGCAAAACGGCTTGACCGCGGTCATTGACCCGCCCTGGAAGCATGGTAATGCGATAGATATCAGGTCGCTGTTTGTCGGTCAATCTCCCCCTTTGAAGCCAGCAGTGCTCGGTGTGGCGACAGCTGGTCCCGGTAACTGGCGCCTTCGATGACGATCCGGTAACTGGCGTTGCTTTGCGTGCTAACGCAGCTTCGGGCTGGTCGGGGGAGCCCGACTTTGAGTCGTCGTCGCAGCGCGTCTTACCGTCACCAGGCCTGTGCTATCATCAGGCCGGCTATCAGCCGGCCTTCATCTCTATGGGAGTTCCCGAATGACCACCAGTACCCCCTATGCGTCGTCGCACCGCGCCGCCATAGTCAATCTTGATCCGTGCTTCGGGCCGGATGCGGCATTGCTGCCCGACCCAGAGCCGCTGCCGGATGCCATGCAACAGAACCCCCACATCCTGCACGTCATGCAAATCCTGGCCGATCTGTTCACCGACCGCGTCGACACCTTCGCCGATACCAACACCATCGTCTATTACGACCCCGCCGACGGCAACCGGCGCTTCCAGCCCGACGTATATGTGGCCTTTGGCGTGGACGCTGCGGCGATCCGGCAGCGCAACGGCTATCTGATCTGGGAAGTGGGCAAGCCGCCGGATTTTGTGCTGGAAGTGGCGTCGGAGTCCACTGCTCCCCTGGACATAGGCGGCAAGCGGGACCTGTATGCCGGCTTGGGCATTCCTGAATACTGGCGGTTTGATGCCAGCGGGGGCACGATGTATGGCGCCCCGTTGGTCGGAGAGTATCTGGAGAACGGCGTCTATCGGCCATTTCCCACCGAAACTGCGGTGGACGGGGCAACCTGGGGATACAGCCCACGGCTGAGATTGAATCTGCGCTGGAACGACGGATGGCTGGAGTTGCAGGACTCTGACACCGGGGAGATCTTGCGGGACCGACGTGGGGAACGCCTGGCGCGGGAAGCTGCCGAGCAGGAATTGGCTGAATCTCGGGAGATAATCCGTCAGCTCCGCGAACAGCTGCGCGAGCAAAGCCAGTTGCCGGAATAGGTGCGCCGGAGCCAACGACCGGTTCCCACCGCGGTCCGTCGTTCACTCGACCTCGGTAGTCAAGCGTGTGCATATTCAAACCGGGTGTATACCGGTTCGTCGAGCCGAAGAGCGCGGCATCAAGTTGCCGGGCAAGTCGTAGACGATACGATCGCCCTGGTGGATCGGACGATGAGCCCGTCGGAAGGTCTTCGCCAAAGTTCCTACCGTCAGACGGCGTTTCCATCCCAGGCCGGGTACCGAGGATGCCGGGTTTCATCCGTAACCAATTCTGGTGTCAATGCCAACAGGTTCACCAAGTTCACCAGGTTCACCGGTCACGGCATTGGGCCCTTCGCTGATCGGCCCGTTTCGGTGTCCGTCGAGTCGATGCGTCCCGCGGCCACGTCCGTTTCGAGGCGGAGCCGGTGCCGGCTGCCCCGACTGCGGACGGGTCGCCATAGTACGCGCACGTTTAAATGCGAGTCCGGAAGCCGGAACACCCGGTCCCTATTCCCGGACAGCAGGTTCCCCATCCGGGTTTGTCGGGCCCGGACGCCTTCGCCAACGATGTCTGTCAGAACGTGCGACAGATGCCCGTGCGATTCCACCAGCTCCAGAATCTGCGCGTTCGTAACCTCCTCCTCCCGGTATCTGGTCCACCACGCCTGCACCAGATCGGTGATGTCCTCGCTGCGGTCCTCACTGGACTCGCGGAAACGGGAGGCGTTGCGCAGGAAACCCTCAATGCCGGCCGCGTTCAAAATCCCGGCGCAGGTGCGGCGCCACTGCTCGAATCCGCCCAGCGCCGGAATCTCGTCGACTTCCGGCTGGCCGGAGTCCATCCAGTGCTGCACGACGCTGCAGAGCGACGACAACAGCAGGGGCCGGTTTTCCACCGCGTACTCTTTGATATTTTTGATGGCAAAGTCGGTGCGCGTGCCCGGCTCCGGGATACCGGCGTCCAGACGGATGCTCACCGTCCGGCCCAGCAGTTCGGTACTGAGCCGCAAATTGTTGGCGGTGGCGTATTCTGTGATGCCGCGGCGATCGACTACGACGTGTCGGCGGTTGGAACCCAGTCGACGTTGGCGGTAGATCGTCTGCGTCAGGTACTCCGCGAAATCCCGGCTGTAAATGGTCCCGGAAAGGTTGTCAAATAGGATGATTCCGTGATTCTCGGTTCCGGCCGTGGCCAGCGCTTTGGCGGTTTCGTCCGAGCTCTGGCTGCTGATGCGCGCCGTGTCGGGAAGCCGGCCGGTATGCACTATGGCCAGGGTCTCGCATAGCAGCGTCGCCCCGGTGCGGGAGGTCGGCTTCCCGAACAGAAACAGCGGGGTCGGCGTCACGTATCGGTCAATCAGCGGGGTCAGGGCGGCGGCCCAGCCGTTGGCGTAGTCCGCAGCGGAGTCGAACGGAAAATCCTGCAGGAGGTAATCCATGGCAGACCTGGCGTCTGCCAACGGCATGTGCTGATCGACCGCCACCGGACAAGCCAGCAGCGTGCGCTCGGCCTGGTAGTAGCCGTTGGCGGTGACCAACCGGTCGCCGGACGCAGACACAAACGGCTTGATGCTGACGCTGCTGAGCACCGCTACGTTCCGGTGGGGGGTTTTGGGCAAATCCCGCACCAATATGCCCGGCGGTCGCGCGGGTTGCCTTTTGCCCGACCGATCCACCACGTACCATGCTATGCGGTCGGACAACAGGTTTCGCATAGTGGCGTCGTCGAATTCGCATATCACGTCCGCGCCGCCGTCGTCCTTTTGGGTGAAGACGAGGCGGCCGTGGCGACGGTAGCAGCGAAAATCATGGGTGCCTGGCCGCCAGTTGCCATCGAGCAGAGCCTGCCACGTCTGGTCCCGCTGCTCGTCATGCGCCATGACGCCTGCGCAAATCGACGGCTTTCGGTCCGGCAGTCCGTCGGGGTCAGAGCCGTGCGATGGGCCCGTCCCAGGGTCCACCACGGCTGGTCGCTCGTCGAGTGACTGATCGGCGGTTTTGGTGATGTCGCGTTGATCTTGGCCCGAGTCCTCGGGTGTGTCGTCCAGGGGGAACAGGGGTATCGGCTTCGGCATACGTGCCTCCAATCGATGGGACGGACCCTGGTGGCTGGGGGCAGCCAGCGGGCGAGGCGTCTCCGGTGACTGCGGGACCGCGAAAGCGAGGTTTTTCAGGTGGTCGGAGCTGTCTAACATCGGCGTTTTTTCCTTGAGGGCGTGTCGCGTTTCTTGGTCCATGGTTAGCTTTCTATAATTTTAGTGAAAACGGCCGGTAGCACGGTCGAACCAGTCCCCCTGCCTCCATAATTCCGAGGTAAACCGGTAAGACGCCCTCCCCGGCCAGCCAAGACCCGAGCCAGCCAAGACGCGACACGAAGGCCTGCATCCGTGAAGTCCCAGCG
This sequence comes from Dehalococcoidia bacterium, assembly GCA_965220095.1. Lineage (GTDB taxonomy): Bacteria > Chloroflexota > Dehalococcoidia > Lucifugimonadales > UBA3495 > Bin87. The sequence continues at coordinate 171,975 of CBDCPD010000004.1, read as the reverse complement.
CCGCCCAGTGCCGCATCGTCTATCCTGTTCCCCATCCGCTTGTGGGGATCCCCGGCGACACGACGGAGATGTGCTCTCGCCGTACCTGTCCTGCGCTCTGAAAAAGGAGTGCCGGTTCGTCCGCCTTAGACGGATAAGCCTGCAGGAAGTTCCGGCCTCCTGGTGCCGGTATTCCAATGACAGAGGGGCCGGGGACCCGGGACTGGCGCGGGTTCCGGCAGGGACGTCGCGTCGTCTAGCAGCCCGTCCGAGAAAAGCGGTTGTTGGGCAGTTTGGGCTATGATGGGTTGAGCATCAGATTGGAGGAGTGGTCAATGAGCAAGACCTACCTTCCCTACGATCCCGACCAGCAGTTGCTGCTGCCACAGGCCCTGCAGGAATGGCTGCCCGAGGATCACCCGGCCTATTTCATCTCCGACGTCGTGGATCAGTTGGACCTGTCGGAGATCACAGGTCGCTACGAGCAGGAGCGGCGGGGCGGACCGCCCTACCATCCTCTGATGATGGTCAAGGTGCTGCTGTATGGCTACTGTGTGGGAGTGGCGTCATCGCGAAGGATGGCCCAGCGGCTCCACGAGGACGTGGCCTTTCGGGTGCTGGCGGCGAACAACACGCCTGATTTCCGCACCATCTCGGACTTTCGCAAGGATCATCTAGAGGCGTTGTCGGGGTTGTTCTTGCAGGTGCTGATGCTGTGCCAGCGGTCGGGGTTGGTGAAGCTGGGGCATGTGGCGCTGGACGGCACCAAGGTGAGGGCCAACGCATCGAAGCACCAGGCGATGAGTTACCGGAAGATGAAGGAGAAGGAAGCGCAGTTGTCGGCGGAGGTGGCGGAGTTGCTGCGGCAGGCCCAGGAGGTGGATGAGGAGGAAGACCGCCGGTACGGTCGGGACCAGCGCGGAGACGAGTTGCCGGAGGAGTTGGCCTTTCGGGAGGGCCGATTGGAGAAGATCCGGGAGGCCATGGCGGCGCTGGAGGCCCAGGCCCAGGCCGCTGCTGAACAGGCCGAGACAGAGGGCAAGGCGCATCCTGGAGTGCCCGAGGACAAGGCCCAGCGCAACTTCACCGACCCGGAGTCCCGCATCATGCCCGCTGCTGGTGGCAAGGACTTCCTGCAAGCGTACAACTGTCAGGCGGTGGTGGACCATGAGCATCAGGTGATGGTGGCAACTCGCGCCACCAACGTGGCATCGGACAAGCAGCAGGCGGTGGTGATGATCGGGGAGGTCATTGCCAACACCGGCAAGGTGCCCCGGGAAGTATCCGCCGATGCCGGTTACTACTCGGCCCCGGCGGTGGCCGATTTGCAGGCCTTGGGCACCGACCCGTTCGTCGCGCCGGAAAAGACCCGCCACGGCCACCAGCCGCCGCCCGCGCCGCGCGGACGCATCCCCAAGGATCTCTCGCCCAGAGACCGGATGCGCCGCAAGTTGCAGACCAAGCGGGGTCGGCAACGCTACGCGTTACCCATGGGGACGGTGGAGCCGGTCTTCGGCCAGATCAAGCAGGGTCGAGGGTTCCGGCAGTTCCTGCTGCGGGGTTTGCAGAAGGTGCAGGGCGAGTGGTCGCTGATCTGCATCGGCCACAACCCTGAATCAAGTTCAGGGCAGGCTCTGCTCAAGCTGTTCCGCTTTGGTGGGACGGCTCACGGCAAAGGTCGTCAACCTCACATCCCCACCGCTGGGTTTTTGCCGGGGCAACATCCAATCAGAGGGACGGCGTGATCAGTTCCGTATCCCCGTTGGCATCAGGCCCTGTCAGCATTCCTCGGACGGACTGCTAGTGCCTGTCAGCCGAACGTATCCACAAAACGAATTGTTCGGCCTTGTTAGCCGTTATATCCACCATGGACTTCTCAGGTCACATTCCGGTCGACGAACCAAGACGCTTTTCGCTGCGGTGGCCAAACGCCCGTGCCACTCGGAGGTAGGAGCAGTTTCAAAAGCTAATCTCCCAGATAAGGAGAATAGTAACCTATGCCAAAGTTTGATTTTATCGGCGTGGACGGGTGCCCTTGCGGTTGGTTCAGCGTCGGGTTCAGCAGAAGTGGCGAGTACGAATTTAAAACGTTCCCCACATTTAGATGCCTTCTGGACCATTACCGCGCAGCCACCTTGATCCTGGTGGACATCCCCATCGGCCTTCCAACCGGTTCCGAGGGACGGATCTGCGACAAGGAGGCTAGTAGACCAACATTCTTGAAATGGCGGGTGTGGAATGCCAGATTGCTCGACGATAGTCTCCATAAAGCCCTGTATGGCCGGGGAAAGGCCCTGTACCAATCAACCCATCATTACAAAGATTTCGGACCACTAGGAAGAAATTGGGTAAGCGCGGAAGCAGTGTTTTCCCGGCACCAACCAGGAGTACCATGGAGCATGTTGCCCAGCATCCGGACGATTACAAGGGTGCCAAATCAGCGGCGATGGGGAGCTCCGGTAAATCCATCAGCAAGCAGACGTTTGCAATTTCGCACAAGATTGCCGACGTGGATGACGCACTGCTCAATTACGGCGGAGGGAGAGTATTCAACGTCCGGGAAATTCATCCAGAGGTTCTCTTCTGGGCATTCAACAACAGGAATGCTATGACATTCAGGAAAAAGGAGAGAGGTGGGAAGGGGATAGACGAACGCATCCGTGTCCTTGAACAGGTAGAGCCACGAACAAGAGCGATTTACGATAAAGCATGCACGAAGTTTTTGAGGAAGGACGTAGCGAGGGAGGATATTCTCGATGCTCTTGCTGCGGCAGTAACCGCCCGACTGGGTTCGGAGCAGATCCAGAAGTTCCCGATGGGGCTTGAAGAGTCACCGACAGATGGCAGGGAGCTGCCGATGGAGATGGTTTTCTGGATTTCCAATCGTGAAAATGCGGCGATGACAGACGATAATTGAGGCCTTAGGGCCGGTGTCCACGTCCGCTGTGCACATTGCGAATAAGGTTGGATGCGAAGTCCTTCGTATCTCCCTTCATCACCACTCCCCGAATTGGGACTGACTTTTTGGTCGGCGCAGAAAGGTTTTCAGCGTGCACCACGCACTCGACCACTCCCTTGACGTGGTCGTCTGTAAAGTTAACGCAGAGTTCAACATCAAAATGTTCTTCGCCAGTGCCATGCCGCCACTGTTCGCATTCCAAGCTGATTGATTTGGCCGGCCCGTTCGGACGTGTGGGCTTGTAGTAAAAAGCATTTGGGTCCCGTCTTTGGTCCCGTTCGCCTGCCAACCAACCCGGATACAATGCAGACTCGGGTTTAATAAGACGGTCCATGAACCCGGTAAGCGGGTTGAAAGCCGACATCCAGTGGCCTTGGGGTGGCTCCGGAGGAAACGGGAGTACTAAGCTCGTTCCGTTTGATCCATCGAGTTTGTCGTCCATATCATCCCAAGGCGGCGACACCTCGAAATTGCCCCTGGCGACGATATCCACCAGCGCATCTTTGCCGGGGCGCGTCCCGCGGTTCTCCACGAGAAAATGAAACGCTGGACGACCTGAACTTCGTTGCAAGGCGAGGTGCAGGTTGGACAATATACTCTGGCACTCGCCGATCCACCCCGGGTAGTCCCGGTCACGGTATCTGGCGATCTCATCCGCCGACGCGGGGACGAGCACATCCGCCGCCCTTGCCTGCATCACGACGCGTTCCAAGGGCGATACCGCAGTGGAGTTCCCCCGTCTCGTTCGTTCATTGGGACCGAAGTGCTTGCTTATCGGGCATCTGGACTTCAGAGCTTGGATGAGTTCCGAGATGTCGGCCTCGGTCAGGGGCTCGAAACCCTGGCACTCGAATTCCAGCTTTTCAACCTCCTGCCCCTGGTTGGTTACGCACCGAATCAGAAACTCGGGCTCAGCTTTCCTCATACGGTTGACCTCTTCCCACAAGCGAGCGTTTTCGCGTTCCGCTGGACTGTTCTCGGGTGGAAGGATCCAATCCTCGGGTATGGGCTCAAAGGGCAGGCCCAGGCTCCTTGCCGTCATCATGGGACCGCCATCGTGCGTCAGGAGGCGCACGTCCGCGCCAGAATGCTCACGACTGTACTCGTGGCAACAGCCGACAATCTCATCGTCCGGCTTGCCGTAATCGAGACGGTCCTGCAGTTCCAGGCTGGGCCTGCTCAGAGCTTCCAGATGCAGTTCGACCCGGGGACCGCTTTCCCGTATCACTTCGTAGCCATCTTCGCCGGTGGCGATGTCCCGGAACATCCGATACGTTTTACGGGCCCGCTGGGCAACCCGGTCGTTACCGCGGTTCTTCTGATTGTCGATCTCTCTCTGGACCGGGCGGCAGACCAGCAGGCGCACCTCGTCAAAGTCATCCCACCTTGTCCAGACGATCTCTGGCAAAGGGGGGCATTGGATGAACAGGTTCGTATCAGGAAAAAGGTAAAGGATTCGATCTGCCATGATCATTCCTTGTGAAAGGCCATGACATGAAGGTTGTCATGGCTCCCTCCGGTGGTTGCAGGTATGGGTACATACTACGGTAGCCCCTGCATACATTTGCTCAACCGTAACTGCAGGGCGTTTTTTACGCTGATGAGGTTGGTGTACATCCAGTTCCTGGTCCAAATCCGCTCCGGTACCGGTGCTGACCGGTCGGCTTCCTTGGATACCCCGATCCACAGTACGGTCTCGTATTCAAGCCACTCCACCCACGCCGTTGGAATTTCCTGCCGAACCCGATCCTGATCCCGCCGCAAGGCTTCGAATACGGGCTTATGGAGTTGCTTGTCGCTGAACCGTAACCCGGCCGAGTCCTGGCTGTCCTCGTCTAAGGCCAACATGTACACGATGCCTTCGTACCCGGTGTGGAACATTCGCCAGCGGCCGCTGAAACCGTGCTGTTGGGGGTTGATGGCATCGATGCCGCGTTCGCGCAGCTTCTCCGTCAGCGGTAGGTAGAATTGTCCGTAGGCTTCCTGGCCAAAATCTGTAGTGTTATCCACCACGGCCACACCTCCGTTTTTATCTCGCCGGTGGAGTCGCAGCACCGGCCGACATACGCTGATTGTATGCTATTGAGTAAATATGCTCAATAGCATACAATAAGTCCATGTCTTCCTTCCAGCGCTCCCAGGTCACGGCCCTTTCCCATCGCTTGGAGGAGGCTCCAAGCCGGATCATCGCGGTATTCGGCCCCCGGCAGACCGGCAAGACCACCATCGTGCGCCAGGCACTCGGGCAGATACCGCAGCAGAGCCTTTACCTGGCGGTGGATGAGCCCGATTCTCCCGCCTTCGCCTATGAGCCTGATCTGGTTGGCAGGGTTACCATCCTGGCGCCCCAGGTGAGAAATACCGAATGGCTGGTCCGGAACTGGGAGGTAGCCAGGTCCCAGGCGGAGCGCTCGGGGGAGGGTTTCGTGCTGGTCCTGGATGAAATTCAGAAGGTTCCCGACTGGTCCGAAACCGTCAAGGGTCTGTGGGATGCCGACCGCGCCCGGGAATGCCCCCTCCACGTGGTCATCCTGGGGTCCGCTCCTCTGCTCCTGCAATCCGGCCTGAGCGAGAGTCTGGCCGGACGCTTCGAGTCTCTCAGGGTCGCCCACTGGTCGTTTCCGGAGATGTCCCGTGCCTTCAATTTTACCCTGGACGAATACCTCTACTTTGGCGGATACCCGGGCGCCGCGCCATTGGTGCGCGATCAGGACCGGTGGCGTGACTACGTGCTGCAGGGTCTGGTCCAGCCCAACATCGAGCGGGACATCCTGGCCATGACCCGGGTGGACAAACCGGCGTTGCTGAAGCGGCTGTTCGAGCTGGGAGCCGAGTATTCCGGCCAGATCCTGTCCTACAACAAGATGCTGGGCCAGCTCACGGATGCCGGCAACACCACCACCCTGGCCCGGTATCTGGACCTACTGGCCAGCGCCGGGCTGCTCGCCGGCCTGCCCAATCATTCCAATCAGCCTCACCGCCGCCGGGGGTCGAGCCCCAAACTCAACGTCTTGAACACCGCCCTGATGACCGCCGGGTCCGGTTACGCTTTCAGTGAGGCACGGGCGGACCGCACCTTCTGGGGACGGGTGGTGGAGAGCGCGGTGGGCGCGCACCTCTACAACACCGAGGCGTCGGACATCGGCCTGCAATACTGGCGGAAGAATCAGCACGAGGTTGACTTCGTCCTGCAGCGGGGCCGCCGGGTGGTGGCCATCGAGGTCAAGAGCGGCCCGCAGCGTCGGGACACCTCCGGCATGGCGGAGTTCGAGAAGCAGTTCAGGCCGATACGCTCCCTGGTGGTGGGAGCGGACGGCATCCCCCTCAACGAGTTCCTGAGCGAGCCCGCGGAGCATTGGTTCGAGGCAGCATGAGCGTCACCGTCCAGCGGACCTGCACCGAGGTTCTATCGAAAACGGAGGCCCGGCGCCGTGAACCGATAACCGGACCGCTGGAGCTATTCCGCTCGGCCCCGGGGTATGTGCTGCTCGGCGACCCGGGCTCAGGCAAGAGCACGACGTTCAAGACCGAGGCAGGCTGCCTTGGCGCCGAAGGCATAGCGATGTCCGCCCGGGATTTTCTGGCATCTGATGTCCACAGCCACCCCGAATGGCGGGGCAAGACCCTGTTCATTGACGCGTTGGACGAGATGCGGGTCGGTTCCGGTGACCGCCGCGAAGCCCTGGACAGCATCAGGCGTTCCCTGGACGCCGTGGGCCGACCCCCCTTTCGCATCTCATGCCGGGAGGCGGATTGGCTGGGCGACAACGACCGGGACCGGCTGGCCATGGTGTCCCCAAACGCCGCTGTGAAGATTCTCCGGCTCGATCCCCTCACCGGCAGGGATGTCGCGCAGATCCTGGACGCACATCCTGATGTTGGCAGCGCTCAGGGGTTCGTGTCGGAAGCGCGGGAGCGAGGAGTTGACACCCTGCTCAGCAATCCACTGACCCTGAATATGCTGGCGGCAGCCGTCGGCGGGAACGGCATCTGGCCCCAGAGCAGGTTGGAGACCTTCGAAATGGCCTGTTTCCAGATGGCCAAGGAACGCAATCGGGAACATTCTCTGGGCGATCCGCCTCCTCCTGCTAGGCAACTGCTGGATGCCGCCGGTCGGCTTTGCGCCTATCAGCTGCTTTCGGGCGCTGCCGGGTGGTCGCCGGTCTACGATGACACGGATACCGATTTCATCAGCCTGAGCGATCTGGAGCAGTCGTCGCTGGCGGTCGCTCGCCACGCCCTGTCCTCCAGGCTCTTTACCGGATTTGGCGTTGACGGAGGTCGCGTTACACCGGTGCATCGGCAAATCGCCGAGTTTCTCAGTGCCCGTTACCTGGCCCGCCTCGTTGAAGATGAACTTCCGGCCGGCCGCGTCGTTCAACTGATCACGGCCGGGGACGGAATGGTGGTAACGGTATTTCGGGGTCTGTCGGCCTGGCTGGCAGCGCTCTGTCCGACGGCACGCCGTGACCTGATCAGCCGCGACCCCGTGGGCGTCGGGTTGTATGGCGACCTGCGGAGATTCTCGGCTGATGACAAGCGGACGTTGTTACTGTCGCTGAACCGTGAAGTGGCGTACTACGGCATAAACGTCGCCGCCTTCGCGCCGTTGGCCACTCCTGACATGGAATGCCCAATCAGGGACCTCCTGAACGATCCGCGCCGAGACACGGACCATCAGGCGGCAACTGACCTCCTGTTGCGCGCGCTGCGTCATGGTGCGCCGCTGACCGGTCTCGCCACCGTGTTGCTCGAGGTTATCTATGACGATACCCGGTGGCCGCGAGTGGCCAAAGCGGCGCTCGATGCGTTCATCCACACCACAGCGGAGAGTGAGGACGGAGCGGGCCGTTTGAAGGAGATCCTGTCCGACATCAGCAATGGGACAATTGGCGATCCGGATAACGAACTGCTGGCGTCCCTTCTGGCCGCCCTCTATCCCTGGGAGATACCTCCATCGGAGATCTGGCGATATCTCACCACAAAGGGCAATGCGGATCTCATCGGAGCCTATTTCGTGTTCTGGGAACGCCGGCTTCTGGAGCAGTCGTCCGATCAGGATATCGCGGAGCTCCTCGATCGCCTGAATGAATTGATGCCCGATCTGTGCGCGACGTTCCGGAGGTATTATCTGCGCCGTCTGCCCGCCAGACTCCTGGCAAGAGCCCTGGAAAGCTTGGGCGATGAAAAGGAACCCGTTCGACTCTACAATTGGCTGAGCGCCGGCACCTACCCGTCTTGGGACCCTCCCGGATTGCCGAATGACTCCACAGCCCGGATACGAGCTTGGCTGGAGCAGCGGCCTGATGTCCAGAGGGCTCTCTTGCTGGAGGGTCTGGCCCGTTGTCCTGACGATGGCGGGTTCGACATGCGTGCCAGCGAGGTCTGGGACCTCTTGCATGGCAGTGATCTTCCGGATGACTTCGGTCTGTGGTGTTTGGAAACAGCCGTTGCATGGGCGGACGTTCACCCCCGGGCTGCGGATCACCTGCTGCGGTACGCCTTTCACCTCTGTGGTCAGAAGGCTGGCGGCTTTGGGCTAACCCAGTCGGTCTTGAAGGAACACACCAATGGTCACCAGAAGCTTGAGCATCGCTTGGCGGAGCTCCTGCAACCGCCGCCGGCCGTACCCCCTGTTCGGGAGCACAACGTTGATGCCGGCCAGGAAGAAGCTGACCAGAGACGCTGGCAGTGGGTTGAGCAGGTTCAGCCCCATGCCGATGCCCTGCGCGAAAACAGCGCCGATCCGAAGCTGCTGTTCAACCTAGCCTGGATTCATTTCGTCGGCGTTCTCCTCCCCGGCGCCGATCTGGCTTCGCAGAAAGGGCTTCCCGGGGCCCTGATGGACGATGAGCTGGTGGATGCGGCGAGGGCTGGACTCCGTGGCGCGGTCTATCGTAACGATGTCCCTGGGGTTGCGGAGATCGTCCGGCTGTTTACCGAGTCGCAGGTGCATCCGTTGAGCCTGCCGTTCCTGGCAGGAATGGACGGGCTGAACCGGGCTGACCATGAGGATGTCGAACGATTGAGCCAGCTCCAGATGAGCCAGGCTCTGGCCTTCAACTACTGTACCCCTACCGGCCTTGGCCCCGACGGCGACCCGCCGTGGTATCTGAGATGGCTGGACTCGCGTCCCGATCTCGTGGCGGATGTGCTGGTGCAGTGCGCGGTCCCAGCCATTCGTGCCGGCGAAGGGTTTGTTCCCGAGCTGTATCAACTCGTCCACTACAAGAACTATGCCCAGGTCGCCGCGCGCGCAAGTCTGCAACTGCTGGCGGCGTTCCCGTTACGTTGCCGGTTGCACTGGTTGGAGACTATGGATAGCCTGCTGTGGGCCGCCCTGCAGCACGCCGACCGGCCCGCCCTGCTGGAGATTATCGAGGCGAAGCTCTCACGGTCGAGCCTGAATATCGCCCAACGAATTCACTGGCTGGCGGCCGGAGTTGTCATGGCTCCGGAAACCTATCTCGAGCCCCTTGAAAGCCTGGTCAAGGGTAAAGACAGCCGGATCAGGAAGATGGCGGCTTTCTTCTCTCCCGACGAGAGCCTGCCTTTCTTGGTCGAGGGCCTGGACGCGCCAACCCTACAGACCCTCATCAGCCTGATGGGCCGAACCTTCGAGCCCATCGAGTCCGCCGGTTGGGTAACCCCCGAGATGCGCGCCGCACAACAGGTCGACCGGTTGATACTCCGTCTGGCGTCCCTCACCGACGATGACGCAGCGCTGGCGCTGGACGCCCTGGTCGACGATGAGGCGCTGTCAAAATGGCGCGTTTTTCTGGAACGGCTCCGAGACCAGCAGCGAGTGATCCGCCGGGATGCCAGCTACCAACATCCGAGCATCAAGCAGATTCGCAACACTCTCAGCAACGAAGCTCCGGCCAACGCAGGAGATCTGGCCGCCTTGGTGGCGGGTCAACTTGATACACTTGCCAGGCAGATCCGCAGTAGCAACACCGATGATTGGCATCAGTACTGGAACGAAGATGCCTATGGTCGTCCGCTGGAGCCCAAGCACGAGGACCGCTGCCGCGACGCGCTGCTCTCTCACCTGCGTGATCACCTCCCGGACGGTATCGATGCTCAACCCGAGGGTCAGTACGCTGACGACAACCGATCCGACATTCGCGTCTCGTATGGGACGGAGTTCAATGTGCCGGTGGAGATCAAGAAGGACCGGCATCCTAAGCTGTGGAGCGCGTTGCGGGATCAGCTGATTGCCCGTTACGTCAGCGATCCCGCGACCGGCGGCCACGGCGTCTATCTCGTGTTTTGGTTCAGCGACGGTAGGGTACCTCCGCACCCCCACGGCCGTCGGCCCACTGGCCCCGCTGAGCTGCGGCAGCGGCTGGAAGAACAACTGACCGAAGCGGAGAGGCGTCGGATTGCGGTCCTCGTGATTGACGTGAGTCGCGACGGCAAAGGATGTTCTTCATGAGCCCGTTGGTCGGGCTAGACGAGATTGAATCTGACGCCGCCGCGGATTACTCACGGGCCACGGCAACCATGGGACCGGCGCCGGCCCTGACCTCGGTGATAATGCCGGCGGCCACCGCGGCCCTGATGACGTGATGGCGGCAGTAGTTCTGGCCGGCGACGCGGTAGAGTTTCTTCACGTAGACGGTGTGGGGCACACGCACGGGCGGCTCCAGTTCGGCGCCACAGAAAGCGCACTTGGGCATGGTTCTCACCTCCGGGTGATTGGTGGCTTTACCGGAATTGTAGTGAAACCACCCCCGGACTCGGTCGTCCCTTTCCCCGGGCGGGTGTCCGGAGGGCGCCTTGACCAGGGATGAGTTGCATTGGTATGCAATGGACTCCAATGCATTGGATACCAATCCATTGCATCGCTGTTCATTCCAATGGACAGGTATCGATACCATTGCAATGGATACCCATGGATTGATCGCCCATGGCGTTGCGGCGGCCGGCGGCAGGGTCACAGGAACGCTCCGGCCTTCTTGGTGCGGGAACTGTGGCTAGGTAGCGGCGAGCTGCGGTTTTGCGGCCCGCCGGAGGCCGGCAAACGACGGTCAATGAAGCCCCTTGCGCACATCCGTTCGGTGCGCGATAATTGGTTTTATCGCGCATCTTTTGCCCGCCGAAACCACGACATGGAGACCCGCCCGTGACCACCGACCCCGACCACCACCAAGTCCATTGCCACGGGCGCGCCGGCCGGCTGGAGACCATCCCGTGCCGCTGGTGAGACGACACCGCATCGGCAAGGAGATGCCGGCCGTAATCCACCCGGGTCCCGACCCGGCCGCAATCAATCTCTGCCGGGACCTGGCGGTCCAGACCGACGCGGAGGCCGTCGTCCTCTTCGGCTCCCGGGCCGCCGGCGGCTGGGATGAGCAGTCCGATCTCGACATGATCATCGTCCATCCCGCCGCCGCCGAGGATGACCGCAGGAAGGTCCTGGGACAAACCTTGGCCCGGCTCAGGGAACGCCACTACCCGGGCCACGGCGATTACGACAGTCCCCATCACGGAGTGGCGGACGGGCTGATGGTCGAGACGCCGCAGAATTACCACGCCTGCCGCCGCACCCTGAACCACGTCATCGCCCGGGCCGCCCGGGAGGGCCGTATCTTCACCAAGGATCCCCGGGACGCGGACGCCTTTCGCCACGACGGCGACGTCTCCAACGAGTGGGAGCTGGTGACCCTGGAAAGGCTGAAGAGGGCATCCGAGGAAGCACGAGACTTGGACCATATGCGTTGGGCTTGGCTCGATCCATCGCGTCGCAGCCCGGTCCTGAACACCATGCGTGGGCGAAACGCTCACGGGCTGCTTTGGAACTCGGGAGCGACGCTCCTGTCTACCCTGGGCGTCATCTACCCTCGGGACTCGGTGGCGGAGATAGCCGCCGCCATCGCCCGGCACGACGCCGCCTGGAGCCACGCCTTCCGGAGCGACCTGGAACGCATCGACCAGTATTCCGGCTGTGGGTGCGAGGTGGTGGTAACCGATCCCATCGACGACGTGCCGGCCATGTGGAGAGATCTCGAAAGTGACCGTATCGCCCTGTGGGAACGGATCCGAGCACTCAGCGGTTACGACCTCGCTCAAGCTCAGTCGTCCTCAGATTCGCAAACTTGATCGCCTGCCGCCCATGCCCGAAATGACCGTGCGCTATTCCAAGCCGCCAGACCGCCGCCGGAAAAAGTCATGACCACCACCGTTGGCCAGCAACTCGTTCCCCATCAACCCCCGTCAATCCCGGCGCTGTGGGCCGCCGACCAGGGCGTGGCTTCGTCTCTGGAGTCGGTCCTCTCCGACAACACCCACCGGGTCTACGGAACCCAGCGGCGCATCTTCACCGGCTGGTGCGACGGGGTGGGCCTCACGTCCCTGCCCGCCGAGCCCCTCACCGTGGCCCGCTACCTGGCCGCCCGGGCGAACTCCGGCGCATCCATCGCCACCATCCGGCTGGCCTCGTCGGCCATCTCGAAGGCCCACGAGTGGGCCAAGCTGGAATCGCCCTGCCGGGACCCGGGCGTGTGCGCCTCTTTGAAAGGATGGGGTCGGCGGCTCTCGAAGCCCCAGCGCCAGTCCGGCGCCCTCACCGCCGACGTGCTCGCCGTTATCCGCCTCACCGCCGTCCAGCCCCGCAAGCGCGGCCGCGGCATCGAGACGCCTGATCAGGCTGCAGAAAGGGGGAGGTTTGACGTCGCCCTGGTGGCAGTATTGTCCGACGCGGGATTGCGCCGGTCCGAGGCGGCCGCGCTGACCTGGGGCGACGTGCAGCGCTGGGACGACGGCTCCGGCCGCATCACCGTAATTCGTTCCAAGACCGACGCCGAGGCCCAGGGCGCTGTAGTCGCCCCAGGTCAGCGCGGCCGCCATGGAGGCGCTCTCCGCCATCCGGCCGGCGGGAGCCGCGGGCGAGGACAAAGTGTTCGGGCTGTCGGAGTCGCAGATCGCCCGGCGGGTCAAGGCGATCGCCAGGGCCGCGGGGTTAGAGAATTGGGAGTTCTTCAGCGGCCACAGCGGGCGCGTCGGCATGGCACGGCGCATGGCCCAGAACGGCTCGCCCACCCACGAGATCGAGCGCCAGGGCCGCCGGAAGCAGGGCGGCGGCATGGTGGGCCGCTACACCCGCGGCGAAACCGCCGGGTCGGCGCTGCGGTATTTGTAATCGACGTTTGACACCTCTTCGGTGAAGTTGCCCGGCGGTTCCCTCGTGTCGGTGTAAGGCTGCCGGGATTTGGAGAACACCAGGAAGCGGCGGTTCAGGAGCAGGTCGATGCTGGCTGGCTGGCTGTCATCGTCGTCAACGACGATGCGCCCTTCGGTAGTATGCTCACGAATGGAGCGGTCACTGAGTACCGTTGGACGATGCGGCGCTTTCGGAAAGTTCTCCCAATTCGTAGATGCCGAACACGATGACGGTAACCTCACCCTCGCCGGCCGTGACTGGGGTGTCAAGACCATAGGAGGCGAACCCAAATAGCTGCTGGACGGCGGCTTCAGGGAAAATGCCTCCTCCGCCCCCAGCGCCTTCAGTAAGCAGCTTGAGGTCGCCCAACTCGCGGCCCGCGAACTCTGCCAGCTGCCCGGCCTTTGCTGCCAGGTCGGCCACGGCCGCTTCCCGAGCCTGCAGTTCCATCGCAGAGGTGTCGGAGAAGGAGAAGCTGAGGCTATTGAACACGATGTCATTGCCCCCAGCTGCAACGGCGGCGTCAATGATGGGACCTACATTATCCGTATCCGTGACCGTGTCCCGCACCGTTACTCGCAATCCGTTGCTCACGCGGTACCCGATCAGCGTGGGCGCGCCCTCTTGACTGTAGTCGTAGTCCGGACGAATTCTGAAATGGCTGGTTGCGATATCGGCTTCTGCGATCCCTTTTTCGGTAAGGGCATCCTTCACCTCTTGCAACGACTCCGCCGCCCTTCTTCTGGCCTCGGCCACAGTGTCGTCGATAATTTCTACTCCCAGCGAAAGCGTCGCCAAGTCCGGCACGCTCGTGGCTTTGCCGAACCCGGCGACTTGAACTGCGTCGTAAGAATAGCCGACTGTTTGTCCTGCAGGTGACGGCTCATTTGCGGCAACAACGCTTGTCGTCAGCGATGCCAGGGGTGTTCCTTCGAGCCCGCAGGCGGACAGCAGCAACAAGGCGAGCGCGGCCGCAAACGTCATGGTTGCCCGCGACGAGTATTTGACTTTCAACATGTTGCTTTTCATCCTTGAAGATCAACCCGGCCACCGAGCAGCGCCCTGGCCGTCGCGAACTTGTAAATCTCGAAAGTGTCGCCGCCGATGCGGGCGTCACGGAGCATATGGTACCGGCGGGCTGTCGGCAGCTCCAAGGTTTCCCTCAGCAGGGTAATCGCATTTTCCTGGGACACGACTTTGAGCAAGTACTCGCAGTACCAGCCAGCCTTCTTGCGCTTGGCTTTGATACCCACTCTGGTGCTGCGTTCCCGTTTATGCAGGTTCAATGCCACGCAGCGCACGTCCTCCAGGTTGTAGTCCGCGTTGTACCTTCTTATCCGGCTAGGGTTGGTGCATGCGGTTGGCGAAATTACAACGCCAGGTCGGCGCGATCACCACTGATGTGCTGGCCGTGACCAGGCTCACCGCTGACCAGCCCCCATCGCCGCGGACACGGCTTCGAAACCCCCGAGCAGGCCCGCCCAGCTGGCGAAGTTTGACGTGGCCTTGGGGCCGTGCTGTCCGACGCCGGACCGCGCCGCTCCGAGGCGGGGCGACGTCCAGCGCTGGGACGACGGCAGCGGCCGCATCACCGTCATCCGCGCCAAGACCGACGCCATGGCCAAGGCGTCATGGTGGCCATCCCTCTCGCCGCTATTCGGGTCTTGGACACCTCCATCCGGAAAGGCAATGGGCGGTGCCGGTTGTTCACCGTCAAACGTGGGGAAAGGTCTACCTTAGCTGTCTAACGGGACCTCGCTGCCCACCAGGTGAGCCGGACTGTCGGCAGACCTCTGCATCCCAATCATGATGCTACCGATCATAAGGATTATCTCGCCATTGTCTGAAAGCAATGATATGGTCATATCGTTCAAGCGGGAGGCCAGTTCAAACATTTTGAGCATTGGGACCCCGAACAAGTACTATTCAGGTGGATGACCGTCTGGAGTCCATGGCCACTCTTCGGCTGTGGCGCCAGAGTATTCTTCAACTTTCCCGTCCGTGTGCTGTATTCGGGCTCGAGCGGCTTCAATCGTCCGCATTTTTCGCCCCCGCCCATCAAGGTCGGTGAATTCCTCTTTGGTTATTCGTACCATGCGTTGTTCCTTGGTTCGGGAGAGCCCGCTGATCTGGTCCGCACGCGGACGGGAGCCGTACGCCGACAGCGGTTGATAGCGATACCGTTACTCTGAATTGGTTTCTGCTCCCGCCCGCTCCAGGTTCAGCCCCAGCAGACGCTCCAGCATCTCGGCGTCGGGCAGGTCCGCCGGCCACCCGTAGGCGTCGGCCACCGCCGCGTCCAGCCGGGCGTGGATGTTCTCCAGCCACGTTGGACGCTGGTTGTACAGGTTGGTCAGCGTCCGCTTCCGCAGTTCCGCCGCGCTGATCCCCGCCGGATTCAGCCAGCCCTCCCGCAGCGAGTTCAACTCCGCCACTGCGGCGCTGATCGCTTCCCGCTGCTCCTCCGTGGGCCGCGGAAACGGGAACGTCTCAAAGCACGTGGTCGGCGTGTATCGTGGCCGTGTCTCTAACTGCGTTCCCATCGCCAACGCCCACAGTTCGTGAAAGCGCGAGTGCAGCACGCCAAATGTATAGTCGTCGTCCTTGGCAAACGCGATTATCGCGCTGTCGGAGAGAGTGGCGCTTCCAATCCAATCAAAAAGCCTGTGCTTGGATACACGCGGCGTAGCAATGTAGCGGTCAATATTTTGTAGCGCTTTCCTCATCTCTGGCCGGGGCCGTTCGTGCAGCCACCAGTTTGCAATCGTTGACCGGGACCGTTCTCGTTGCGGACGTACATGAGCGTTGACGTACTCAAACGGTGCCTCATGCAAGACTGCTTGGTCGATCGTGATATCGCCGAAGTCAACTATCCACATGCCTCGGGACCGGTCGGTTATATCCCGCCCATTGACCCAGGGGCGAACTACCGCCTCGTTGCCCTTGCCGTGAGGATTGGGACTGTCGAGCATCTCCCTTGCCAGTTCACCTGATATGTCGAATGGCCCGCCCTTAGTGTCGCCCATAAAAGCGATGCCGAGGTTTTCTTCCAGACGCTTCGCGGCCGTGAGGTCCGCGCCGGCGGTCAGGTTGGCATTGATAACGTCGACCGGGTGCCCGTCCAGCATCCGGTCGCTCTCGGAACCATCATCGAACCCAACGATCGAGATGTGCACCGCCGCGCCTTCCAGCACCCATGGATGATCCGACCACGCCATGAAAATGTCGCCGGTCTCCTTGATGCGTTGCAAGACCTTCCGGTTGGCGCCGCCCCTTATCCCCTGCGTCGCCAGTAGCCCTGCCCGACTGGCGTTCCCCGCCGTGATTGCCCGCTGCGCCTTGTCGAACCAGTAGCACACCAAGTCGGCTTCGCCCGGCACCTTGCCGTCGTACTGCTTGAACAGCGCATCCACGTATCCGTCGCTCAGTCCGGTGCGGAGCAGTTTCCCGCCCAAAAACGGGGGGTTGCCCACGATGAACTCCGCCGCCGGCCATTCCGGTTCCGCCGGATGCTCCGGGTCGGTCAGGTCCAGTAGCGCGTCGGCCTGCCGTATCGTGTCCAGCGGCGTCAGGATCGGACGCTGGGTGTAGCCGAACCCGTTGGCCTGGTGCCACTGGATGTAGCCGATCCACAGCGCCGTCCGCGCCAGCTCCGCCGCGTAGTGGTTGATCTCCAGCCCCAGCATCTGGTTGGGCTGCACCGTGGGCGTCAGCCCGTGCCAGTCCTGCACCGCGGCAAAGTCGATCACCTCCCGCTCCAGGTCCAGCAGCAACCGCAGGGCGATGTACAGGAAGTTGCCGCTGCCGCACGCCGGATCCAGCACCCGCACCGACGCCAGCCGCTCCCGAAACGCGTCCAGTTGTTCCCGCGCCCTCGTCCTCAGTGCTGTTGCCAGCGCGTTCAGGGGATCAGGTCCCGTCCGTTGTGTCGTCGCCACCACGGCATTGGTATCCTGTTCCCCCTCCAGCAGCTTCTCAATCGCGGCCCGTGTCTCCTCCCACTCGCGGCGCAGCGGCGTCATCACCACCGGTTCCACCACCAGCTCGATGTCGTCGGCCCCGGTGTAGTGCGCTCCCGTCTGCGCCCGCTTGGATGCGTCCAGCGCCCGCTCAAACAGCGTCCCGAATATCGACGGCTCGATGTCCCGCCAGTTCCGCTCGCAGGCCTCGCCCAGCCGTTGCAGGGCCACCGTGCTGAGTTCAACGGTGTCCACGACGTTGAACAGGTCGCCGTTGAAGTGGGCGATTTGGTCGGCGCCGGCATGCCCACCCGTAGCCATCAGAATGAACAGGCTGCGTATTGCCTCGTCGAACGTTTTCGGATTGCGGTAGTGTTGGCCGACGATGCGGGTGAACAGCCCATCCGGCAGCAGGCCTGCGTCCTCCGAGTACAGGCAGAACACCAGCTGGTTCAGGTACCGCGCCAACCGTTCGGGATTCTCGTTGCGTGCCTCCATGTCCACCACGATGGACTGGAACAGCGACGCCGTCTCCCGGGTCACCGCGTCCACTGATCGCAGCCGCTCCCGGAACCGGTGCGGCGCGAAGAACACGTCCCGCACCAGGCCCAGCCGCTCCGGCTGCTCCAGCTCCCCGATGCCGAGGTCGTACCGCGCCGTCTCCATCCCCGGGAAGTTGGTCTGGATCCGTATTGTCTCGAACGACGACACAATCAGCAGCGGCGGCGTCTTCAGGTGCACCTGGTAGCGCAGCAATTGGTCGAAGGCCCCGTCCAACTGCGTGTCCTGCCCCTTGAACTCCCAGCCGAAATGCTCCTCGTAGTAGGCATCGGCGAAACCGCCTGGTACCCACTTCTCGAATGTGAACCTATCCGGGTCGCCATAGGCCGCCAGCGTCGGATGGCCCACCACGGCACAGAGGTCATTGAAGAACGACTGCGCTCCCTGTCGTTCACCGAACCCCGCGTTCCGCCACCGTTCGATGAACTCCTGCGGTGTCATGGTCGCCGTCATCATCAAAACTTTTGTATCCAACCTAACGCCGAAACAATGATTTCCGAAATAGCACTTCTGGGGCACTCCACCTGCTTGGAACGCCAGCCTTTCCCTTGGTTCCGGTGCCACGCTTATGCCGGCAAACGTCGGGACCGTAGGCGGGTTCCTCTTAACATAGCACTGTAAGTACGCCCGCCGAGTTTTCCGCAGCCAAATATACATCGGCCAATCCTGGCAGTCATCTCAAGCGGGTCCCTTCAAATTATCCAACGGAATTCAGGTCAGCCGCCCGATCTTATCGAACGGCGCTTCTGCAATACTCCGATAGACGTCGGTCACTTCGTCATTGAACTCAAACCGGCCGGTCAGCGCATCCAACGTAACCTGAACTATCAGGGAAGCGCATGCCAACACCGATGACGGTGGAGCGTTGTTGACCGGAGCGGAACAGCCCAGCGCCGGCGCTGCGAACTCCTCACGGACATCCCCTTGCGGAATAACCGTATATTGCATGCCTTCCTTTCGCTGGTGAACCGGTGTGTCGCTTGCCAATATCTGCCGTTGCACCCGTGCAACGTTGCCTCCGCGGTAAAGAGCGCCGGACACCAGGGGTACCTCGTCTTCCTTTGCCACCATGGCCAAAGCAGGTGCGAAGGCATCATTACCCGTCGCGTCGATGACGACATCAGCGTTTGAGATCCACTCACGCATTTGACCGGGTGTCATGGGAGACTCCGGGAACTCGGCTACTTCGGTCCAGGGAGCATGGCCTGAAATTACCCGGTGAACCGCTTGGACTTTAGCTCTACCCACTTGATCGTGCCCCGCAACGTGCCTCACAACGTTGCCCGGCAACAGCACGTCGCCATCGACAACGTTCAGGTACCCAAGTCCGCTTTCCGCGAGGGCAACCGCCACATGGCCACCCAGGGCTCCGGCCCCGAACAAGGTAACCGTCATGGTGCGTAGAACCGGCGCATCCGGGCCCGCCCGTAAGATTAAGCTCTGCTCGTCCGTCGGTCCTGGTTGCAACGCTATTGCCTCCGTATCGTTATTTATTCCTTGACACGCCATTACCAAAATGTCAGGCCTGCCGTGCCGTTCCCAACAGAGCAGGATAAGGTCTAACCCACCGCTGGCCACAAATGGTTCGGGCCGACGCCGATCGTCCAGCGCTCGCTTTAACCGCCCGCTTTGCTTCCGTGACAAGCAGCGAAATATCTCCGAAAGTTGACGGGGTGGTGGGGTGTTCAACCTGCCCACATGGAACCCCAGACCTCGCAGTTGGTTCGGCAGGTTCTGGCGCCCCGGCACAACTTCGACTCTGGGTGGATCTCGGCTCACTCGGCCACGAAGTTCCCCCAAATCGCCGCTTCGGATGACGAGCTCCGATAGGTTGAAGGTCGCCACGATAGAAACTTTCTTCGTGAAGTTCAGAAAGGCGTCGCCTTCAAGGTCGTCGCCTTCCCAGCCGCGCTTTGCGTTCTCGCACCATTCATCGACACGTGCGAAGAACCCTTCAACGGTTTCCCAATCACCGCTGGGATCTCCGTCCTGCCAGAGGCAAACGAACCCACCTGGCGTTGAGTGATTGGTTTCCAAACCTTCAACCAAGAGAGCCGGAGACTGGAACGGCCATCCGGGACGGATCACGACATCCATGGTTGTCGCGTCAGTCACCCCCGCGAAAGCCTGTCGGATCGGGCCTCTCCAACCTGACAACCCGGCGATGGCGACCGGTTCAAAGCCGGCCGCCGCCAAATCATTCTGGAACGTCTCGAGCGACTCCGTATAGAA
The DNA here is from genome assembly GCA_965220095.1 of Dehalococcoidia bacterium. GTDB lineage: Bacteria > Chloroflexota > Dehalococcoidia > Lucifugimonadales > UBA3495 > Bin87. The sequence goes on along the minus strand of CBDCPD010000004.1, from coordinate 152,120 downwards.
ATGGTCCTCCGTCATAGGGTTTATCCGAAGCGGCGAGCTTCGTTCGGCCGCCGGACTGGCGGTGGGGTCGTGGTTGCCGCCGCGCCGCCAATAGCGCTGCCGCTGGTACTTTGACCCGATGAGCCACCACCAGAGTTGGAGGATTTACCGAACTTGTCCCCGAACAGGTCCTGCCAGACCTTGATGGCTTTTTCAGCCGAAGGCTCGGCTTTCGCCCGCTTCGCGGTTCCCGCGTAAGACTGGACTCGGTTCCTGAAATTGGAGTATTTACGCTGGTCCCAATGCCGGTTGAAATTTTCCGCCGGTAGCACCGGATTCTTGATCTCAGGCATATTGGGATGCTGCAGCAGGTAGTTGTCCATCCTGGACAGGACGGTCTCCAGCGTGTCGGCGACCGTGCTCACCGCCGTCGTTCCTTCATCCGATGTTTTGATGGTGTTGCCGGCCAAGGTGGTCAGCAAAATGGACTTGGCCGTGAAACTATTCTTGTGGTCTCGCAGGTGCTTGAGCAGCCTCACCACCCGCTTCAGGTTGCCGCCGGTGACCCGGTTCTTCTCGTTGAACCATTCCCGATATCCGTTACCGTCCGTCTCCTCGAATTTGTTCGCAATCCGGTTGCAGACGTAGTGCTTGCCGCCTTTGGTCACTCTCGGGACCACGTCAAGATGAAATTCGCCGGCGTAATCGATGGTCACGCACCTGGTCTTGAGCCGGAGCTTGTCGACGTAGGTCTTGTTCTTGGCCAACGTCCGGTTGATCTCAAGGATGTAGTCCTTGGGATCCCACTTGGGGTTCGGACTCATGACGATCTGGATGTCGGCGTCGTACTCGTCGTTGTCGTCCACCGGCTTGATGAGCGTGCCGAGCGCATAAGAACCCTGCCGCTCCATCTTCTGATATCCGGTCAGGTTTCCCTTCAGGTAGTCGTTCACCGCGCCGACCGAGGTCTCCAATCGGTCCAGGCGGCTCTGATTGAGGTTCACCTCATCCCTGAGGAACTCGGCGAATTCCTGGTTGTTCTTGGCCAAAGTCCTTGCTCCTTACAGTTATGCCAGCGCCACGAACGGCACCGATGTGTGAGTGAAAAACGCCTCCGAAATCCGGTCAGCGTACTGATCCGCGACGGCGAATGCTTCCTCTGGCAGCAACCGTCTGGCCTTCTCCCAATCGTCCAGATCGACGCGCTCGGCTCCTTCCGGTCTATCCAGACGCGTGACCCTGTCGCGTCCAATCAGCAGCCCAGCCTGGTTGACGGCCGTGAGGGACTGGTAGTGCATGGCCACGTAGATGATCTCACGCCATTGGAACTGCCCGGCTCCGGCCGCCTGTTTGCTGTCGATCCGAAAGCCGTCCTGCCCACATCCGATACTTAGGATCGCGATGTTCTCCCGTTGTACCGTGAAGCACGTCAAAGCCTCGACCAAGCCCATCATCGTCGGGTTGTTCGCCCAGATCCCTCCGTCCAGGAGGATGTACCCGTCCTGAATCACCGGCTTCAGGTAGGTAGGAGCTGCCGACGTCGCGGCCGCCACCTCGGCCATGGGCTTGTCGCCGTCCAGGAAATACCCGGGGTGGTGGGGAGTCTTGTACACCGCGGGGTCGCCATGCTTGGCTTCGGTCGCCGGTATCAGTAATCTGTACCTGGATTCCCGAAGGGTTATCGCCCCCAGAGTCTCACGAAGCAGTTCATCCAGGGCGGCCCGGTCGTAACGATTACCGAACAATCGGGGCAACAGTCGTTGGCTGCGCGCGCGCTGCACCGGCGGGAACACGCGGTGTCCTTCGTCGACGTACAGGTCCAACAGGGAGCGCGCCGCCAGTCCGGCGCCCAACCCCAGGGCGATGATCCCGCCGGTGGAGGTGCCGGCAATCAGGTCGAAGTAGTCCCCGATGGGTTGACCGCCCAGACAGTTCTCCTCCAGATAGGACAGGATCGCCGCCGGGAAAATACCCTTGATGCCGCCGCCATCAATCGACAATATCCTGAACGTGGCGTCGTCAGGCCAGGGCAACGGCTCCCGGCGAGTCGGCAGGATCGTGTCAGACCTGCGGGTTGGTTTATTGCACTCTGCACTCATAGCATAAGAACCTAAATCAGCGGATACGCTTATCAGCATAGCACAGCCTGCAAAAAATGCAATCCCTTTATCCCAATCCCAGCGACCGTTCCTCAGGTCCGTCCGTCAGGTATCCCAACTGCGCCAGCCTCACCCTCGCGGCATCATTCGAGACTTCAAACTGGCCTGCTACCCTGGCGATGAGATCCGCTCCTTTAACAGACGCGGTTGGGACTGAACCAAAGGTACCCCATGCGTCAAAGGTCATCTGGATCAACCGCCCGAGTCGCGTAATCGGCATCAGGATGGCCCCCGACACATAACCGGCCTGCCACTCCATCCAATCGGCGCCGGATCCCCCGCTGTCTCCCGGCCTTCTACACCTGGGCCCGGGCGCTTCTTCCCCACCCGGGAAAAGTCTGGGCTGATCGAATGGCCACAGCCTCGCGTGTAACTTCACGTGGGCGAACTCGTGGGTGAGGGTCGTCCGCAGCCGGTGTTCCCGATGGCTCGCATCGGACAGCTCCTGGGAGATTTTCACCACGGGCTTCTGGTCAGGATAAAACAGGGTCAGCCCCTGTACCTCCTCACCCTCCTCGCCTTCCTCACTGAGGTCGGCGTACTGGTCCAGGTCGGACGTATCACATTCGATCATGACGGTCAGGTCCTCAGTCGACACCGGGAACTCAGCCTTGCCGTACGTCTCCAGCAGGAAGCCGACGATCCATTCTTCGCTCAGGCTATCCAGATCTCCCTGACGATAGTACGGCCGCTCCGGGAATCGACCGGTCGGATCTTTGATCCATCTGATCGAGTTTACACTCATCGGCCCTGGCCACTCAGATTGCGCCGGAAGGCCTTCATGGCAGTTGTGATGCCTTCCCGGTCACGCGACATCTCGAGCATATCCGAAGGGAACCTCCCCGCCAGAAAGAGCAGATAGTCCAAGTCCAGATCCAAGATATTCGCCAACTGGCGAACGATATGTTCGCTGGGAGGATTGCGCCGGTCATGCTCAATATCGTTCAGATATTGGGCCGAGATGGCCTGGCTGTCCTCCTTCAAGGTGTCGGCCGCTACCTGCTTCTGGCTCAGTTTCTTGTCCTTGCGGGCCTGTGTAATTGCTTCTCCGAATGTCATAACGCCCGCTCCTCAATGCTGGTTCCATCACACCACACCCCCGCAGTGGGGCACTGGCAACCGTGATATACATAGAGCGTAACATCCACCCAGAGGGCGGCGTACAACGCCCCACACAACCGGTCAGCGGCCTTCCAGAACTCTCCTGCGCGTCGACGTATTGCCACTGAACATGGCGAGTGCCTCACCATCGCGATTGCCGCCAAGAATACCAACGTCGCCGATTCACGTAAAGGCCGATCCTCCACCTTCCCTGTCATCCCAACCTCCTACAATGCCGGTATCACGCACGAGTTAGCCGAAGCTATCCCCGAACAGTTCCCGCCAGAGTTTGACGGCCTTCTCAGCCGAGGGTTCGGCTTTCGCCCGCTGCGCCGTCTGTGCGTACGATTGGATCCGGTTCCTGAAATTGGAGTATTTACGCCGATCCCAATGCCGGTTGAAGTTCTCTGTCGGTAGCGCCGGATTCTTGATCTCCGGGATATTGGGGTGCTGCTGTAGATAGTTGTCCATTCGGGACAGGACGGTCTCCAGCGTGCCGGCAACTGTGTTCACCGCCTCGGTTCCTTCGTCCGACTCCCTGATCATATTGCCGGCGAGTGTTGTCAGCAAAATCGACTTGGCCGTGAAAGTGTTCTTGTGGTCCCGTAGGTATTTGAGCAGCCTGACCACTCGCTTCAGATTGCCACTGGTGATACGGTCCTTCTCGTTGAACCAGTCGCGGTACTCGTTACCGTCCGTCTCCTCGAATTTGTTGTCGATCCGGTTGCAGACGTAGTGCTTACCTTTGATGGTCACCCTTGGAACCACATCGAGATGAAAGTCGCCAGCGTAATCGACGGTAACGCACCTCGTCTTGAGCCTGAGTTTGTCGGCGTAGGTCTTGTTGGCAGCCAGCGTCCGGTTGACCGCGAGGACGTAGTCCTTAGCTTCCCAGTTGGGGTTCGGGTTCATCACGATCTGGATGTCGGCATCGTACTCGTCGTTGTCATCCACCAACTTGATGAGCGTATCCAAGGCATAGGAGCCTTGCTTCTCCATCTTCTGGTATCCGGTCAGGTTATCCTTGAGGTAGCCGTTCACCCCACCCACCGCGGTCTCCAGTCGGTCCAGGCGACTCTGATTGAGGTTCACTTCATCCCTGAGGAACCCGCCGGCCCAGGTGAGCACCTCCAACCCGATGCTGGCACTGAGCTTCATCATGTTCCCGCGGACATCTGCTGCAACCTCGTCCACTTCCTTGGCAACGTGGGTTTCCTGACCCAGCTCCTGCTGCAAGGCAGTGACCAAGGGCAACAGCAAATCTGCCGCTGGAGATGCCTGAATCAGTTTAAGGGTCCGGGCTTGACCGGATATCACGGCCAATGTCGTCAACCCTTGGATGAGGCCCGGACGGAGCTCACCCTCTTTGGATAAACAGTCAAGAAGCAGGGAGAAGTCGCTGTCGGCGAGGGATTTCCCCTGAAGGAGAAGAGCGGCAGCTTTGGATAACAGCGCGCTGGTGACTTTCGCAACCAGGCTCGTTGCATCAGCAGTCACGAATCTCGCTACGACCTCGTCGAAAGTCGCTACCGCTTCGCTCGGTTTTTGGTTCTGCACCAGAGCAGACCCCTTACGTAGCATTGTGTCAGCCACCAACTGGTCGAGTTCAGAGGTCTGTACTGCAGCGAAACAGTCCAAAGCCTGTCCGTAAGCATAGACAGCTTCAGCCGAATCGCCGAGTTGATCCCAAGCTCTCCCCTTGCTGTCCAATGCGGTAGCCATCATTACGATGATAGTTGGTTCTCTACTCGTTCCGAAACTGGCCATCATTTGGTCAGACGCCCTGATACTTTCATCATGCCGGCCAGCCAGATTCAGCCGCAGGACTTTGTTCAACGACGCCACGGCTGCTTGGTTCTGATGGGCTGCCACCTTGGACGTCCGCAGCTTATCCGTAACCTGCTCGAAGATGGCGATGGCCCCATCCTCATGACCTATGTCGGCCAGCAGTTGCGCTTTGTTGATCAGCGCTTGGGCCACCGGCTCTTGCACATCAGACGTCGGAAGCTTTGTTTCCCGGTAGATTTCCGCAACAACATCCCAAAGCTCGCCCGGCGAATAGAGGCAGACCATGAAGTCGATCAGTGCCTCGACCACCTGGCTCGACCCGCTGTCCCTACGCAACAGGTAATAGATATTGTAGAGCCGTTCGGTCAGATAATACTGCCGGCGACGAGGCGTCCCTCCAACGACGGCCACAGCGCCACGTTCCATCAGGCGCATCAGCAGGGCACTGCATTTATTGACATCGGTACGGGACTGATCAGCAACCTCTCTGGCGGTTGCAGGTTTCCACAATCTGGCCAAGGAGAGGTAGACCCGACGCTCCAGCGCCGGCAATGATTCCAGGTGGCTCTTAAAATACTCCGTATGGTCGTCCACCAGGTCCAGCAGATTGGCCTTCAGTTCACGAAACGACCGGCCAGCGCTGAAAAGGGCAATGATGGTAAGCAGTCTGGGATTGCCTCCGGTGAGGATCTCCAGAGGTCTGACCGCCAGGGTTGTGGACGGTTGTCCACTGACCGCCTCCCACAGAGCCACGCATTCCTGGGTATTCAGGGGACGCAGTGTGATTACCCGAAACAGATCGTACAGCGCATGGTCGGGGTGGTCGATTTCATCGAACCGGCTGGTGGCGCTGCCCAGCAGGACGATGCGAGGCTCCGTCTGCAGAGTGTGGCGCAACCGCCATCCCGCGTCAGGATCGTCCATGTCGGCGAAGAGCATATTCAGGTTTTCCACCAACAACACGACCCGCTTCCCATGGCGATCTGCAAAATCCAGAATGGTTCCCAAACAGCGATCGGCTAGGTCACGATCATCTCCTGTGGCCCGCAGGTCGTCGTAGGATAGCCTTAGATTGGTACGCTCATCTTCCGGAGCTTGCTCCGTCAGGTGATCCAGGCACTCCAGCCAGAACTCACCGACGGTGGAAACCTCGTAGCTCTCTTCTGCGAACACGATGGGGTAGAACCCCGATAGGGAGGGATCTCTCCGCACCTCGGCGGCCACCCGCAACAGCAGGTGGGTCTTCCCGCTGCCCCGGGGACCAATGACCATAGAATGGACGCCGGAGTTGCCAATACTAGATTGTAGGGATTCCAGAAGTAGCTTGAACTCGGCGTTCCTTACGCAGAACGACGCCACGACCTCATCATCGCTGAGGAAGCCCGGGTTGTATTTCTTGATGCTGACCGCCATTGCAGCCCTCCGCTTTTCCCGCTATCACCGGCCTGTCGAAGTAGATCCTCTGACGTACCGGATGCGCCACCAGTCCTCCAGCAGTCCGGACACGAAACCATAGCCCTCCTGCCGCCTCTCCACATACCCATCGTGCACCAGCACGTGGAGCACGTTATCGACTGGATTTCCCAAGTCATCAGAAGTACCGACCTCCCGATGAAAATCAACCATCGAGTACTCCAGCAGGCCGTCATTGGACGCGGCATCGGTCAACAGGCCTCGGGCGATGGCCCTACCATGCTCACCCAAGACCATCAACAACCGGTCCTCGTAGTGCAGCAGATCAGCCTGCCCTCTGGCTCCCAGCAGATCATCCCAGTACACCAGCTCCACATCGTCCGGCGTAGCCTCATTCCGCTGATCTCTGAGCAGGTGCTCATAGAGGTGGTGGAAAAAACGCTGCACGTGATGCGGTACGCAGCAGCGCAGCCGGCGACACATCTCGTCCCGCACATCTCCAGAGAGGTTGATCTCGTGCCCTCGCGCTAAAGCCGCCAAGCATTTCACGGCGACATCGTGAGTCCAAGGTTTCAGGTCAAGAGCCGAATAGACATTCGCATGGGCGCTGAGCTTCGCCTGGCTGAGAACCGGCTCCAGCCCGACGCTGCCCGAGATGATCAGGCAAACCCTGCCCTGATGGGTTTGACAGCATCTCCTCAACCAGGCCATGAAACTGTCCGTAGCCGCCAGTCGTTCTGGTGTGATGCGGTACTCATGCCCCTTCAGCAGGCGGTTCACCAGAATGGGCAGCTCGTCGATGGCCAGCACCACCGGCCGCTCGTTGGACGCCAGTGCCTCGAACACCTGATCACCGGTCTGTTGCCAGTTGCCGGCATTTAACCGGTCACGCAGTCCTACCCTGACCACTGAAACTTCCAACTCTTCAACACTGTCGATGACGCCGCGGACACTATCGCTCAACCAAGATATTATCCTGGTACCGACGCCCTGGATCGACCGGGCCTGGGCTGCCATCTCGGCGACGGCTTCCGCAGCATCCATTGCGCCTTCCAGGTCCACGAACACCGTGGCGACCTCTCCTCCCTCTTCCAGTTGGCGCAGCAGTTCCCGCACCAGACTCGTCTTCCCCATGCGCCGCTGCGCGGTCAACAGCGTATGTGTACCGTTTGCCACTCGCTCCCGCAGCAACTGGAGATCTGCTTCGCGGTCGAAGAACTGATCTCCAGCGACCCAGTTGCTGCTCATCCGCAATGTTGTCATTATGCTCCAACCCGACCGGCGCTTGGCCATGACCGCAGCGTATCATGCCAACAATCACGTTGGCAACATGTTTGTTGGCAATTACTAGACGACACAGATTCGGTGTGTCGCACCAGCACCTCAAGAAACCTCGGGCTTACGCATCGCCTCCCACACCAACCGTGTCACGATCCGTACCGTCGTTGTAGTATTGAAGGAGAGGTTTAAGTATCCGATGCCCCGTCGACAACGGCGTGAAAGCAGCGTTCACGTTCCCCTCTCGTGGGAAGCCCTGAACGGGACAGCGATTCCAGAAGCCGACTTCCTGGAGATGGTCAGGCAAATCCCCATGCCACGAGTGCTGCCGAGCCTCATCAGCTTGCTACAGTACGGCGACGCCAGCGAACCGCCTGCTTACGAAATACTAGACCAGCGGGTTCGCGACCTGTTTCCCACCGAGACGGCACGCCGGATCGCCGATGAATTGGAACGGCAGGGCCATTGGATGTTCTTCTCCAAGTGGCAACTGCTGCTGACCATCAAACTCATCTGCGCGTTCGGCTCTCGGGACGCTCATACACCCGAGGTAAGCAGTAACCAATTGCTCAAGTTTTTGCTGATGGTCAACGGTTTGTATCCGGGTGGTGAAGACGCGCCCGACACTCCTGAAGGCGCTATAGAAGCGGTCCAAGAAGCCATTCTACGGGGATATGCCCTCATTCAGTATGAGAACCCCCATGGCCTCATCGGCCGGTACACTGAGCTCTTCGGCAGGCTGCCGGCACCAGACAATCAAGCCGAGTTCAATGCTTGGGTGGACATTCGAACCGTATTGGGGACAGAGTTGGGCATACAACTGGATGCTTTCAAGGCGGTCCTTTTTGCGCTGTATGGCAAGTCTACAAGCGGCGCCTCATGGCCTGATGACGGAACGCCGGACCCTCAACTTGGCAATCTGAATCCGGAAACGTACTTCGCTGATACACGGTTGTCCGAGCAAGAACTAACCCATGTGTTGGATTTGGTGAAGATTTCACCGGATGAAATTCAACACCAGCACTTGGCCGAATATGGCGATACGCTCGGGAATCCTACCGACCTCAGCGTTCTTCTCAGAAAACCCGTTATCGAACTGCCTGACGGCAGATTGGCCGGCGTATCAGGTCAATTGTTGGTCCAGCGTTACACTTGTGGGCTCTATTGGGACATCCACGATGCTCTCCCTGACGATCCAACCACTGCGCCAAATCGGCGAACCTTCCAGACCTTCTTCGGTGAACTTCACGAGATCTATGGCCGCGATGTTCTCCAACGGATAGCCGATCGCCAGACACAATCACAAAGGCAGCTTCGCCTGTTGTCTGAGCAGGACTACCCAGCCGGTGAGGGATCAAACCCAGACAGTCTGCTCGTCGAGACCATCGGCAGTCGCAACACGCGCTGCACGCTGTTCGAGTTTAAAGTCGGACGGCCACGGTACATGGACAGTATCGTTGAGGGCGATGTCCAAGCATTCTACGATGATATGCGTAGAAAGCTCGAAGACGGCGTTGGTCAGGAGATCAATTTCTGCCAGCAGGTATCATCAGGTCAACGGGTAATTCCTGACCTGCCAGTCCAACATATCACCAAATGGCTCTTCGTAATTGTGGTCACAGATCCGTTTCCATCGTGGGAGATCTTGCTCGGACCACTCCGGCGACGCTTAGCTGCTGCCGCAGTTCCTGGGAACCCACAACTGCATGGGCCCTTTATTTTAAGCCTTTCCGAACTCGAGCAGTTGGAGACCCTCCCTGAGAAGCACGTATCTGAATTGCTGATCGAATGGGCAACTGGGCCGGAAAGTGGTTGGCCCTTCCACTCGTTCTACGCGCACCATACCAAAGGCCAACCTATTCGCAACGAGTTTGTCGCGAAACTGACGGACCAGGACATAGATAGCACCACACTTACCCTCTTCGGTATGTCAGTGCGGCCGCCGCAGGCGTAATCTTCCCCCCGCCGCTAGCCTTATTGATACTCTCGTTGGTACGTACAAGGATCATTATGTGAACTCGACCGGGTAGAGCAAGCCCTGAGCAAAGCCGGGCTGTGGCGCAGCAGGGGACGCCGCTTCCGCGGGCTGGGGATGCTGGTGCAGATTGACGGCAGCCACCTCCGGTGGCTGGATGAGCAAGGCCCGCAATTCACCCTGCTGCTGGCCGTGGACGGCACCACCAGCGCCGTGCTCAACGCGGTGTTTCGTCCCGAGGAGGACACCCGTGGCTACTTCGTCCTGATGCAGGGACTGATCCAGCGCGGAGGCGTCCCCCTTGCCCGGTATGGGGATCGCCACGGCGTGTTCAAGTTCTCCAGAAAGCCCAAACACATCTAGCCGCCGGTGGAAGCCACCAACTTCATCAGGACCATGGTGGAACTGGGCATCCAGCAGATTTGCGCCCGCTCACCCCAGGCCAAGGGCCGGGTGGAACGAATGGCGCGAACCTTTGCGGTGAAGCTCCACCCGTTTCATGATTGCCCTGCACCGCAACGTCAGAGCGGAGTATCCCCAGTTCAACAACGCGTTGACAGTGGCGGAGCCTCCGTTTATGGTGTGGCGCCCCACTCCGATTTACACTGTTGTCGCCGCTAACGAAGGAGCAACCCAATGGCCATCGAGATCTATTGCGTGAAGTGCAAGGCGAAGACCGACTCAAGCAACGTGGAGTCGGTGACGATGAAGAATGGCCGGCCAGCGACCAAGGCCGTGTGCGCGGTGTGCGGCGCCGGCAAGTACCGTATCGGTGCGACACCAGCGGAAACGAGTTGAGCCAAGCGCATTGCCTTAACAAAGCGGGCTTCCCTCGCTACGGGTCCGCTCCTACGGAATGATTGTCGACACACGACACCCACGACAACCGCGAGTCCTCTGACGTGACTACCGGCACAATTGCTGATCGGTTGAGAAAACTGCTTGCCTTCGGTAACGTTTTTGTTGAGGCAATGCGGGGTCAAACGACGGAGCCGGGTCGTTCTCCAAGTACGGATGAGAGGGATTCACGGGCTTAACCCCAGCTAATCATCATCGCCACTTAAATGTACATCCCACCTTGGCTTTAGTTTAGGCATCATGTGCCGGCAGGGTTTGCGCCAGTGGCCTCCCCAACCATGCTTTTTACCCTTCCGATCAGGTCCATGACTAATTCGCCGCCAAAGTCGTCCGGTTCAAATCCATGCACGATGGCGTTCCGGTACTTCATCAGGTCGGTCATAGCGTCATAGTCGACCCGTGAAAGGGCGCCCAGGAAAACAGCTTGATCCAGAAGATGCCCAGGTGTGGTAATCACCGCGCTGGGCACTCCCTCTGCCACAACCAGCGCTCTGGTGGCAGCCTCGAAGGCTGACCACGCCATCACAAAAGCAGCCTCAGCCAAGCCTAATTCAAGGGCCCTTTCGGCTTGGTCAATACGCTGCAGGATTTCTTGACCTCCGAACAGCCGCGCCCCTTCGGGCGAGTCCAGTTTCTCCGGTTCGCCCACCAGCAGTAGTTCGAAACTCCACCCTGGCTTCGACCGGAGAATCTCAGCCAGCTCCTTTATCCTAAGGTTCAACGCCAGTGCTGCCCGAGTGGACACTTCCATAACGACCACCTCGTCGCCTTTTCGAGCTACCAAGTCAGCGACAAATCCCGGCATAAATTCCAGTGGGCACTCCCGTGACACCTCGTAGCCTTTCCTGCGATACTCCTCGGCGGCATTGTCAGCCAGCACGATTTCGGCATTGGTTGCATCATGTATCAAAATGTCACCTCGTGGCTCACCACGTTGGCCACTATGATGTGAAGGAATTGGCCCCCGGCTTGTAGAGATTCGCTCAACATTGGCGACGCATTGCGGATCCGCAGATTGGGGTCCAGTTCCCTCTTGCGACAAAGCAGGTCGAATATCTGTCGATCATTGGCGTAGACCAGTCCTTCCATCGCGTCGAGAATGGGCTTCGGGATATTGTCGACGTCAAACCACACTCTGCCGAAGAAATAGGTTATGGTCACCGCGACTGGCCCGGTAAAGGGAGGCTCCCCACCCCAATGCTTTTCGGCGGCGCTTCTCACGTCTTGCTTCCACTGATCCCTGCGCTCGCTGCGGCGAGCCTGGAGAGATACGGGAGGACCAGGTATTACGAACTCGAAGGGTATCGCCATGTACTTGCATCGCCTCAGATGCTGTGCGTTTCTCCAGCCTATCCGGCTAACCTACACCTTAGCTTCTGCGACGAACTAATTATATCAATTCCAATTTGTCGACGAGGAAACCAGTGGTGCGGTTACGGGGCAGTCGTATTTTAACACTGGTGTGTCCTGTTGCTTCAACGGGAAGCCTTACCGAATTGCATAGCAGCACGACTTCGCGTTAGAAAGTCTTCTTGCAGGAACCACAACGATAGTGATTTTTGTGCGGGTAACGACGCAGCCGAACCTACGGACTGATCAACAATAATTGGCCTTATCGCGCATCTTTTGCCCGCTGAAATCGCCCCTCCGGAGACTCGCCCATGACCACAGTCGCCGGCACCCACGTCGTCCCCCATCAACCCGCGCCCCCGCCCGAGCTCAGGGCCGCCGACCGGGACGGGACCCGTTAGCCGGCCGGGCGAGCTCCGGCCCTTGCATCGTCGACGGGTCGCCCGGGACCGGAGCGCAGGCGAAATACTGATCTAAAATCATGGAACCCTGGCCCGCGAATTGAGGTGGACACGTACCGATCATGACCATCACCGACGCTCATCACCACGTCGTCTATTTCGGCATGCGCAGCACGTCCGATGACACCGGACAAATGGGAGCGGCCCTGGCGGTGGACAGCATGGGCCTCCCCGTGGAATTCCATTGCTCCGTGCCGGTACGCCCGTCGCTGATGCAGAGGGCGGTGTACGGTCGCCGTCTGGACGATCACATCGCCATAGATCTCTGTGGCCGGCCGCTGCTGCAGGCCCTGGAGTCTGAACCCGCCGTGTGCCTGGTGGAATCCGCTGCTCTGTTGGACCTCCAGCAGGACCTCCCCCTGCCCGTATTCCATGCATGGAGAGCCGACGCCAGCCATGGAGCATTGCAGTTGCACCAGGATGCCGGGAACGGTTCGGGCGCAGGCGGTGCGGATGACATGATCCGCATTGACAGTCCGCCCGGATCGGCCCCCGTTTTCCTGCGGTGCAGTCCGCATTGGCGCCAACCTATGGAGGCGTGCATTTCCCTCCTGGAACGCATTTCCGCCAATTCCGACCTGCTGGAGCCCTTCGACCGGTTGACTGCGGCATGCCAGCTGCAATGCCAGGCGGACCCCCGGTTCCAATGACGCGCGCAGGCCAATGATGATGAAGCAGCTGCGCCAGAAAGTGGCCCGATGGCTCCTGCCGCTCCGGAGCCCGGAGATGGTCGATGGGGGTGACGTGCTGCCCGACCGGGCACTTCCGGTTGAGACCGAATCCCAAGGAATGGACCGAAGCGGCGGACCGCGATTCCCCAGGATTGTTCCGCCCGATATGGTTGTGCCCTTCGACACGGCCTCAAGTTTATGCCGCCCAGTGTTCCCGACTTCATGGGACGAGGCTCAACTCGTGGAGCCGCCTGAACTGCTGCCGCTCTTTGCCGAAATCGCTCGGCCGGACCTGGTGGGGTATGTATTTGCCGGCGCCGGCGCTGCATCCGGGGGTTCGGCATCCTCACGAACCGGACGCAGGGGACAGCCCGATCTCTTCAGGCGGCTGTGGTTGATGCTGCAACCGCCTTTGCTGGAGCGGCTGCACGAGCCGGGAGCTTTCACTGACGGCAGGTGTCCCTACCCCTTCCAGATCGAGGGCATACGGTGGCTGCTGGACCACCCCGAGGCTCTTCTCGCCGACGAAATGGGACTGGGCAAGACCATGCAGGCCATCCTGGCCCTGCGCATCCTGTTCCGCCAAGGCAAATTGCATCGGGTTTTGGTCGTGGCGCCGGCCAGCGTGGGAGCCACCTGGGAGCGAGAACTGGCGCTCTGGGCGCACGAACTGGCTGCGGTGCGAGTGCAGGGAACCCCGACACAACGCAATGGACAATGGCGCACTGGAGCGGAGGTTTATGTGGTGTCCTATGAATCCCTGGTCCGGGACATACAGCAACCGTCGCCGGTCGGCAGCATACCCTTCGATCTCTGCATCGCTGATGAAGCGCAGAAGATCAAGAATGCCGCCACCGCCAACGCCCGGGCTGTCCGCGCCGTCTCAGCCGAATGTTGCTACCGCTGGGCGCTGACCGGAACGCCGTTGGAGAATGCCGTCAGCGACGCGGTCTCCATCTTCAGATTCATTTCGCCGAGCCTGCGATTGGACCCCCAATCTTACAGCGCTCAAATGATAAGAGACGCCATCGCGTCCCAGGTGCTGCGTCGCACCAAGGCGCAGGTCGACCTCCAGTTTCCGGAGCTTCGACATGACGCGCATTGGTTGGACCTGAGCCCCGGACAGCTCAATGCATACTGGAACGCGGAACACGCTGGAGTCGCAGAATTACGGGCGTTGGGCATCCACGCAACTCGGATCCACGTGCTCGGTCTGATCACCAAATTGAAACTTATCTGCAACTACGATGAGCAATCGAACGAGAGCTGCAAGGTTGACTTTCTGCTGGATTGCCTGGACGAGATAGCCGCTTACGGCGAGAAGGCGCTGGTCTTTTCCCAGTATCCCCACATGAGCCTCGCCAAGGTGGCCAACCGCCTCCGGCGCTTCAAGCCGTTGCGGTTCGACGGCTCCATCAGTACGTCACAGCGAGAGCAGATAGTCGAACAGTTTCAGCAGCGGGATGACAACGACATCCTCCTCATGGGAATCCGCGCTGGCGGCACGGGCATCACCCTGACCCGGGCGAACCACGTTTTTCACTTCGACCACTGGTGGAATCCGGCAACAGTCGACCAGGGGTCCGCACGAGTGCATCGGATTGGTCAGAAGCGGCCGGTGTTCATTCATTCCCTGTATGCCCGCGGCACCATCGAGGAGCGGATTGACGAGATTCTGAACCGCAAGCGGCAACTCTTCCAGGACGTCTTCGGTGCGCTGGAGGACAAAGTGGTAATCAATAGGCTCAGCGATGGGGAGCTGTTTGGCCTATTTGGTCTGGAGCCGCCCAATGTCGGTGAACGCCCAGATTCCGCTCCGGAGGCCCACCCATGACCACCGCCGGCCACCACGTCGTCCCTCAGGAACCCCCATCCCTCCCGGAGCTCAGAGCCGCCGACCGGGGCGTGGCCGCATCGCTGGAGTCGGTCCTCTCCGACAACACCCGCCGGACCTACACGACCCAGTGGCGCATCTTCACCGGCTGGTGCGACGAGGTGGGCCTTTCTCCTCTGCCAGCCGAGCCCCTCACCGTGGCCCGCTACCTGGCCGCCCGCGCGGGCTCCGGCGCATCCGTCGCCACACTGCGCCTCGCCACCTCCGCCATATCGAAGGCCCACGAGTGGGCCAAGCTGGAATCGCCCTGCCGGGACCCGGGGGTGCGCGCCTCTTTGAAGGGATGGGGACGTCGCCTTTCGAAACCCCAGCGCCAGTCCGGCGCCCTCACCGCCGACGTCCTGGCTGTGATCCGGCTCACCGCCGTCCAGCCTCGCAAACGCGGCCGTGGGTTCGAAACGCCCGAGCAGGCAGCGGAAAGGGCTAGGTTTGACCTCGCCCTGGTGGCCGTTTTATCAGATGCGGGGCTGCGGCGCAGCGAAGCGGCCGCGCTGACCTGGGGCGACGTGCAGCGCTGGGACGACGGCTCCGGCCGCATCACCGTGATCCGTTCGAAGACCGACGCCGAGGCCCAGGGCGCGGTGGTGGCCATAACCCCCGCCGCCATGGCGGCCCTCTCCGCCATCCGGCCGGCGGGGGTTGCGAGCGAGGCGAGGGTGTTCGGGCTGTCGGAGTCTCAGATCGCCCGGCGGGTCAAGGCCGTCGCCAAAGCTGCGGGGTTGGAGAACTGGGAGTTCTTCAGCGGTCACAGCGGCCGTGTGGGCATGGCCCGACGCATGGCCCAGAACGGTGCCCCCACCCACGAGATCGAACGCCAGGGCCGCTGGAAACAGGGCGGCGGCATGGTCGGCCGCTACACCCGCGGCGAAACTGCCGGGTCGGCGCTGCGATACTTGTAGTAGCGATCGCCCAGCCCACCAAATGCACGTGTTGGCTTTTCGTATCACAAGACGGAATCGCTGGAAAACAGCCATATGACACTGTTGCTATCGCTCCCTGTAAAATGTAACGTCAATTGGCGACACTATCCCGTATTCGCTGTTTTCACGCTGATATTGAGGGCTATCCGAAACTGCTCCACCATGCGTTGCCGTCCTGTTCTTGGGACTATCACTCGTTTGTCTCGACAATTCAACGTGTCGCCGCCGGTCGCTGCCCAGGAAAACCCTTCGGGCCCACGTTTTGGAATGGTACTTGAAACTTTCCTGCCAACGGGCGGGATTGAGGCTGGCCACCCCGAGTTTTACCATCAAGTGACCCCTGAACGGTCGCTGCCGGCGACTCCACGCTATCCTGTCCGTCACCAAGTGCAACATGCGGCAGAAGTCCGGGCGGACATGGTCGGATCCGGGTTTGCTACAGCATGATGGTTACAGTGAACTGGACAACCATACGTGCTTTGGATGGCTCGCAGCGGGTCGGCTTCGAAGAACTGTGCGCCCAGCTTGCTAGGGCAGAGACCCCGATCCATGCGAAGTTCAACCGCACGGGCAATCCTGATGCCGGCGTTGAATGCTACTGCATCTTTCCGGGCGGGGTTGAGTGGGGTTGGCAAGCGAAATATTTTGTCGACGCGTTTGGGGGGCCTCAATGGACCCAACTCGACCGGTCCGTCAGGACCGCGCTGGAAAAACATCCCAACCTGGCGCGCTATTTCGTGTGCATCCCGAGGGACCGGTCTGACGCGCGCACCCCAGGCCAACAGTCTGCTATGGAGACTTGGGACCGGCATGTACGAAAGTGGGAAGGCTGGGCGCAAAACCGTGGTATGCAGGTTGAGTTCGTGTGGTGGGGTTCCTCTGAGTTACTGGACCGTCTCTCCCGGCGACAGCACATAGGCCGCCTCTACTATTGGTTCGGGCAACAGGGTTTCGATCAGTCTTGGTTTTCCGACCGGTGGGAGGGGGCCCGTCGCGTTGCAGGCCCGCGCTACACTCCGGAGGTCCACGTCGAGCTTGACATCGTAAAACGCCTCGATCTCTTTGCCCGCACCGATTCCGCCGTCGATGGCCTCCGGTCCTACGCGGTCGATATACGAGACTCACTGCGAATGTTGCGATATCCCACCCCTGCCGACACGGGTGGAACCCCAGAGTATGACCTCGGAGAGCTGGTTGCGGCGGGCAATCGCGTCCTGGACGAGTTCGCGAACCTGGAAATTGGACCGGCAGGCGACGTCCTCCTGGGCAGGATCGTGGATCGGATTGCGGAGATCCAACCACTGGTGGAGGAATCGCACAGGGAGGTAGCAAAACTGGGCGAGGAATATGCGGCGCAACAGGATCCTACCGGCGAGAACGTTCGTTACCTGGTCAATCCTTATGTGCAGGTCGCGCGGGATATCGCCAGGTTCGGGCGGGAGATGGTTCGTGTGTCCTCGCAATTGGAGAGCGCTGAGAAGTTCATCAACCGCCAAGCTCTGGTGCTGACGGGCGCGCCGGGAACGGGGAAGACACACCTGCTGTGCGATTTTGCCCGCCGGCGTCTCGATGCCGGGGCTCCTACCGTCCTGCTGATGGGGCAGCGGTTCACCGATGTGTCCGAACCATGGAACCAGGCACGACAGCACCTTGGTATGCACGCTGCGGAGTTCGATGAGTTCGTTGGTGCGCTGGAAGCCGCTGCACAGGCGTCGAACTCCCGGGCGCTCGTGATAATCGATGCGCTAAATGAGGGCCGTGGCCTGGATATCTGGCCGAGCCATCTGTCCCCGTTCTTAGCTCGTCTCGAGTCATCTCCCTGGATCGGGGTCGTGATGTCCGTGCGCACTACCTACCAAGATGACATCATTCCGCAGGAACTCCGGGACCGTGCGGCCTCCTTGACCCACGCCGGTTTTGCAGGCCACGAATACGAGGCCGTGCAGACGTTCTTCGGCTACTATGGCCTTGAGTTCCCGTCGACACCGCTTCTGCATTCCGAGTATGGCAACCCGCTCTATTTGAAAACCGTTTGCGAAGCGCTGAGCCGCAGCGGGGCTACCCAGGTGCCGAGGGGTCTCCAAGGGATCACGGCCGCCTTCGATCTCTATTGGAGCGTCATCAACGGTGAATTGGCGAGGAGCCTCAACTATAACCCGGCGGATAATCTGGTCAAACTGGCTGTTGGCGCCTTTGCCGAAGAGCTCGCCAAAGTCGGCGATGGTTGGTTGGCTCGGGGTCGAGCCGAGCAGGTGGTGAACCAGTTTCTTCCCGGGAGGCCGTTCGGGAATTCTCTCTATCATGGGCTTGTCACCTCGGGTGTCCTGGTAGTGGACCGGGGTTGGAGTCTCGATTCGAATCAGGAAGAAGTGGTGTTCCTCGCGTACGAACGTTTGGCAGACCACGTCGTGGCGGGAGCACTTCTCCAGGAGTACATTAAAGACAGCTCGCGTCCGACGGTTTCGCGTTGGTTACGATCTCTGTCCCGGGAAGCCACCGGTCTGGCCCAGCGTGTCATGCCTCGACGCGGAACTCGAGCCGCGAGCGCCGGCAGCGACTGGTCGCTGCTGTCTGAAAGGGGATATGCCGTTCCAACCGGAGTGCTGGAGGCATTGTGCATCCAGGCCCCCGAGCAAACCGGTAGAGAATTGGTGCGTATCGCTCCCAAGTACTGGAACGTTTGGGGAATTGGCGACGCGATCCTGGAAAGTATCGTCTGGCGCCGGCTGGACGCATTCACCGATGATACCAAGGAAGTTCTCCAGGAGGTTGCCGCCCGGGGCAACAGCTTTATCGATCCTCGCGATTCGCTACTGACAGTTTCGACGATTCCGGGACACCCTTACAATGCTCTGTACCTGGACTTGAGATTGCGCCGAGACACGATGCCCGTTCGTGATGCGTGGTGGAGCACCTACTTGGACGGCACGTGGGGCGCTGAAGGCCCGGCGCGCCGTCTCATAGATTGGGCCTCCGGGATCGTCCCGGACACCTCTGTAGAAACTGACTTGGTGGATCTAGCCGCGATTTGCCTGGCCTGGATGCTGACCACATCGAATCGTTTCCTGCGCGACCGCGCCACCAAGGCCCTGGTGGCGCTGCTGATGGGCAGGGTCGAATCCGTGCAGCGATTGATGGAACGTTTCGCAGATGTCGATGACCCGTACGTTGCCGAGCGCATATACGCGGTAGCGTACGGGGTCGTGATGAGGAGCAATGATGCGGTCGGAGTCGATCGACTGGCGCGGCGGACATATAGCCTGGTTTTCGCCGATGCAACACCACCGGCGCACATCCTCCTACGTGACTATGCTCGTGGCGTGATAGAGCGCGCGGTTTATCTCCGTCCGGAGCTGGAAGCCGATCTGAACTTACAGCTTATCCGGCCGCCCTACACGAGCACCTGGCCGGGGATTCCCGGTGAGGACGCCGTCGAGGAGTTGGAACGCTGGATGTCCGGGACGGACGGTGACGAAGGAGGAAATGACAATGAATGGCGGAGCATTCAATTCTCCGTGACAGGTTGGGACTTTGCCAGTTATGTGATCGGGACGAATTTCTCTGAGGTGTCCGACGACTGGCTGTCGCTAACCCTGGCGGATGATGCGTGGATAACGCCCACAGAGAGAAAGGAAAACCTGATCGCGCGGTTCAATCATATGGAACGGGTTGCGTGGGAAGGATTCAACGCAATTGAGGGGAGCATGCCGATCTTCCGCATTTCCTTCGAAGCGCTGTTTGGACTCGACGATGGCGCCGCGATGGTCGATCCGCCTGACACCAACGACCTGGACGACGCCTACTGTCGTTTCGTAGCGTCGATGTCGAGCGAGCACCTATGTGAGTGGGAATCGCTTGAGGAAAAGCGTCCCGGTCTCGGATTGAGCATCATCCAGCGTTATATCCTTGGCCGAGTGGCCTCGTTGGGATGGACGGGCGAGCGATTTGGGAAGTTCGACCGGATGGTGCGCCTGCGGGACCGGACTGGGCGGGAGTCGCGCAAAGCCGAAAGGATCGGCAAGAAATACCAGTGGATCGCTTACCACGAGATTCTCGCCTTTATCGCCGACCGTCATCAATACCACCCCCAGTGGGGAGAACCCGTCTACACAGGCCCCGGACAATTAGGCCGCCGCGATATCGATCCGTCCACCGTCTTGTCCCCCAATCCCAGGAAGGAGGGGTGGCGCGAGGCGTACCGACCGTGTTGGTGGGCTCCTATGGAATTTGACAACTGGCAGTTGGACGCGCCAATCGGGCAATGGGTTGCAAACGATGACGACCTCCCCAACCTGGAACGTGGATTGGTTGTCACCGATCCATCAGACCAAGAAATCATGTGGATCAACGCCTACTGCTTTCAGGCACGGCGGCAACCACTTTCGCCGGATGTCCGGGAGAATGACGGTGAACGGAGGGAGATATGGTACCGGACTGTGGCTTTCCTGGTTCCAGAGGGATCTTCTGACCAATTCACCCAGTGGGTCCTGTCCGGGCAGTATTGGGAAGGGGACGGGCAGATGGGCATCAGCGACTTTAATGATACCGATGGCATATTTTTCGGGGAATATGGCTGGAGCCCGGGTTTTCAGCGGGCGACCGACGGTCAGCCACTCGGCGCAATTGAGTGGTGTTTTCCAACCGGTTCCGAACCAGCCTCTGCGTACCGACTCGCTGCCTCCTGTTCAACGACTGCCAATGGATACGACTGTTCGACAGATGAGGATGTCGGCCCATCCTATTACCTGCCGAGTTACTCGATCATTCGGGACTGCACCCTGAGTTGGACCGGCATTGCCGCCGACTATGTGGACGAACGCACGAAGATAGCGGCGTTAGATCCCTCGGCTCACGAGCCGGGGCCCAGCGCATTGCTATTGCGTTCGGACATTCTGGATCGTTACCTCATTGATCACGAGCTTGAGCTCTGTTGGGCCATCATCGGAGAAAAACAGACGATAGGTACCACTGGGCAACCCTACGGCTGGCTCAAGTTCCAGGGCGCGTACGTGTATCGGGACGGTACATCAATCGGGAAAACCAACGATCATTTCGTTCCTAATCCGAGGGAACCATGATCACATGGTGAGAAACGACATCGCTCCAAGACCGACGCCGAGGCCCAGCGCGCTGACCGTCGCCATCACCCCTGCCGCCATGCAGGCCCTCTCCGCCATCGGGCCGGCGGGGGTTGCGAGCGAGGTGAGGGTGTTCGGGCTATCGGAGTCCCAGATCGCCCGGCGGGTCAAGACCATCGCCAGGGCCGCGGGGCTGGCGGACTGGGAGTTCTTCAGCGGCCACAGCGGGCGCGTCGGCATGGCCCGGCGCATGGCCCAGAACGGCGCCCCCACCCACGAGATCGAACGCCAGGGCCGCTGGAAGCAGGGCGGCGGCATGGTCGGCCGCTACACCCGCGGCGAGTCCGCCGGGTCCGCACTCAGGTACTTATGATCTGCAACTTTCCATGCCGGAATGGTCGAGGCCGCCGTTCCCGTCGGCAGCGATCACCCGCAGGGGATTCCAACCGCCGTTCCAAGGTCTTCTTCATCTTCACCATTAGATAATACCGTCATCACTTGATCCAACTGAGGTTGCACAGTGGCTTTGAAACGCGCCAGATTCTCGAGTAACCATGTCCTAGTCGCTTCTCGTTCCTCTTCTGAGTCATCAACCGACGCTTCCGTCGATATGCTCAAACCACAAGCGCCATCAGACTCCCAAACGTTTACCTCCATGTCGCCCAAATCGTTTTGCATTTCGGCTTGGTAATCGCGAAGAGATCTGCGGATCTGTTCCCTGTTCTCAGTCATGATCTGCAGGAACACTGATGTTGATAAATCATCTCCGCCCGTTCCGACGCCAGTCACGTAGACAATGCCGTCATGGCCGGTGGGAAACGATCGCCATCTGCCTGTGAATCCCCCACTTTTGGGTCCGATCGGCGGTAGATCCTGTTGGCGCAAACGGGCCACCAATGGGCGATAAAACAGGGCGAACCTATTCGGCGTAGTAGTCTTGGTAGACGACAAGTGCGTCGCCGCTCGCTCAAACCGTGTTTCAGGGGCAACTACCTGACGGAAATCGGGGGCATAGAGCGAATCGCCAATCTGCCATGCTCGTATCTCGACGCCATAGATTTCCAACTGACCTGGCAAGAGCCTGTTGAGATAAGACAAGGCTTCACGGTGCGCATCATCAAATCCCAGAGCCACCCAGATGAGGATGCGGGCGTCATGGCCGGCCGCGTAAGTGAGAAGCTGTCCCAGGTGCCCGTGGTCACTCCCACCAAGCTGGTTCTCGATAGCGACGTTCACCTCGAGGTCGGTTTCTCTGGCCAGGATGTCCAGGTAAAACGGGCCGGTGGACACTTCCTTTGCGACCAGCTCCAGATTCATGCCGAGTTCCGCACCCAAACGGTCCAGATTGTCCGCCAGCCAGGGCGTGAAATCATGAGCTTCGTGCGCCCATATCTTCCGCACGTTTACAGGCTCTAAGTTGCCAAGTTCCGGGACAGGCATCAATGAACTCCTTACGGTGCCAGCGCATCCGGCGCATCACGTACAATCACTCAGTACGGCCTCGCGCCCGGACAAAAAGGCCGTCGGCAAATTTGGCGATCAGTTCTCGTGCAGCCAGATTGTCGCGCCAGCCCGAAGGAATCGCGTCAACGCCATAATACGCTCCAGCGATCTGGCCATAAATGGCGGCCGTGGTATCGGAGTCATCACCCAGATTCACCGCCATCAGACACCCTTCTTTGAAGGTCTCCGACCTGTGGAACGCCCACAGTGCCGCTTCGAGCGACTTGACCACGTATCCACTGCCCACAATCTCCGGCGGCTGGCGCTGCTTGAACGACCCGGCGGCGATTTCGTCGATCTCGGCACACAGTGGAACGCGTTCCCACAGTCCTGGAACGGGGCAGTACCTCTCTGACAGCAGCTCATCTTTCGTCGCTCCGCGCAGGGCCCCGACGATGAGCCCGCCGAAATACCGGCAGGCGTCGATACACGTCCTGGCGCCATGGGTCGTTCGGGAACTCTCACCGCACAGCCTTATCGCCAGTTCCGGGTCTGTCGCGAAGAACATCGCCACCGGCGCCAGGCGCATCAGGCTGCCATTGCCGGCGGATTGGGGGTCGGTGGATCCCGCCATTGCGAATTTGGTCTGCTGGTAACGCCGCAACGCGTCCGCCGTGGCGTTACCGATGTCGAAAAAGCTTCCCGTGCTGCTGAGGTGGCCCTCACGCCACCAGCGCACGTATCGGTCCATCTGGTCGCTGGCGACGAACATCTCGCTTTCAATCAGGCTTTCGGCCAAACAGAGGGCCATTGACGTGTCGTCGGTCCATTGGCCTGGTTGCAGGTGGAATGGGCCTCCACCCACCATGTCGGACACCGGTGTAAAGGTGCCAGGCGCTTTGAACTCGACGGTGGTTCCCACGGCGTCGCCCGCGGCCAGACCGGTCAGACATCCTTGATACCGCGCCGCAATCGAGACCTCTTTATCTCCCCATGACCGTACGTATTCTTCCTGCTCTTTGTTCTCCGGCGAGCGCCTCCAGCCTGATTTGGGGTTCTTTTCCCACAATCCCTGCAGCCTGTTCAGCGCAGCCTGGCCAGGCTCGTGGTGGCGCGACAGCCAGCAACCGATGATGGTGCCGGTGCGCCCGACACCGCCCCAGCAATGCACGTACACCGTCTCGCCTGCGTCGAGATGTCGGTCAATGGCGTCCAACGTCCTCTTGGTGAGTGCATCAGTTTCAGGAACGCGCTGATCAGGAATGGGGAACCGCTCGTGGGAAGGACCATGCAGCAGATATGCATAGGGTTTCAGGGGTTCGCTGTCCTCAGTGAGATCGATGAACGCTGAAACGCCGGCGCCGATGAGCGCCGCCAGTTTTTCCTTTGAAGATTCTTCGTGCGGGGTACGCGGGTATTCACCGGCGAGCAATTTGCCGGGTATCACCCAGTAGCACATTTCGATGGGATGGGGAGGGTTTTCAACGTGTGCCCGAGATGCCACCCCTGAATCGATCGCCATTGAGCTTGGTCTCGCCTCTGGTTCGTGGTCGGTGCTGGCCTTGCCCGGATCAAGCTCTATGGCTCGGGCGAAATCAGAGATCGCTCCCAGGTAGTCTTTTGCGCTTGCTTTGGCTGTACCTCGGTTCAGGTAGTAGTCGGCATTGGACGGCTGGAGTTCAATGGCGCGGTCAAAGTCAACAATCGCTTCGTCAATGTTGCCTTGGTGCCTCTTCGCGAGGCCCCGGTCGTCGAAAGCCGCCGCGTTATCCGGCCAAAGTTCAATAACCCGGTCGTAGTCGGCTATCGCGCCTTCGTAATCCCCTTGTTGCGTTTTGATGTAGGCACGAGCGATGTAAGCCACTTCGTAGTCTGGTTCTACTTCCGCGGCCCGGGTGTAGTCGGCGAGCGCTCCGTCATAGTCGCCAATGGTCTCTTTGACGATGCCCCGATTGACGTACCATCCACCGTCATCGGGTTTGAGTTCCAGGGCACAGTCCCAGTCGGCGATTGCACCAAGGTGGTCGTCCTTGTTCTGCTTACAGACAGCTCGATTGACGAATGCTCCCACGTTCTCCGGATCGATCTCGATGGCGCGGTCGAAATCCGCAATCGCGCCGTCATAGTCTCCGATCTTTTGCTTTTCTATCCCACTGCTGACGTGGGCAGCGACTTCGGGGGCACCTTCGAGCGAGTCTTCCTCCTCGAGAACTGTGATTTCCTCGTATTGTTCGACTTCCCCACCTTTATTCGTTACGTCCACGCCGTCCGCTTGTTGCAATAACTGGTAGTTGATTGACAAAGAGTTCGGAGCGACCACCGCCTCGTCTGTTGAACGGGCTTCGCGCAAGCCGAAATTCTGCACCCAGCGCATCGTCCGCATCCGCTCTTCGTAGTAGCGGGCAGATTCTTCCTTGCCGATAAGCCCCATGGGGTCACTCATCCGAGCGCCGAACGCCAGGGTCCCCTGAGCCTCCTGCAGCAGTTCGTTGGAATCAGTCTCGTATCCACTGATGATCTTGGCACGCACTGCCCCTACTGCCCCATCATCCGCGTCCTGATACCGGAACATCAAGCCAGCCGTGAAACCGATCATCAACGAGCGACGTTCCAAGTCGCCCTCTTCCTGTGCCCGCATCGCCTCCTGCAATGCAGCCTCAAATTCGAGCGCGTGAATTTCGCTTTCCCTGGTGCGGGCGTAATGCTCGTCGCCGCTGTCAGGACGTTCCGACGCCTCGCGCAGAATATAACGCATGAAATCCAAATCGCAGTCCTCATAGGCGTCGGAGATGTCGTCGCACATTTCCAGCGCTTTGACACCGAAAATTCCGGCCGCCGCCGCTATTCCGGCGGCCTCGCCACAGTGATATGCGTAGTTGAGACCATCCAGTTCGAATTCATCCTCATCGTCGGCTTCAAATACGACAAAGGCATACTGCAAAGCTGCCGCGATTAGATCAATCATGCTGTCATCTCCATTCGGTTCCTAACCGCGCTCAATCTCTTTGAGGCTGGTTGCGTGACGTAACGGTATAATCCCCAGCCGCTTGTCGGCCGGGGATAACCCAGCACCTGCGGGGAATGGGAGGAAGGGGAATATCGGGATTGGGTCCAAACATGAAACATCAGCGCGTGGCACTAAATCCCCTTCAGCGCGTTATCAATCACCTCTTTCAACAAGGGCGAATCATGGTCCAAGTTCTTTTGGTACACCTTGAACTCGTAAACCGCGTCGTTTTTGGAAATTATATTGATCCCCGCACTCTCCAATCCATCGGTTAATTCTTGGGTATGGGGAACCTTGAACCATGCGTGGACTGCGTGTTTCTGGGGTCGAAATCCTATAGCGGCGTTAACTTTCCCCTGAGTCTTCAAAGTGATGTGAGCTTTGCGGTAATTGGGTTCGATGTCCGGGCTGGCGGCCTGAATTATGTTGAACAACTTGTCGACGATGGGCATTGTTCCGGGATACTTGGCCTGCCAAGAACTGTGATCCGCTTGCTCTCCGCCGTCTTCTTCCTCGATACCAAGCTGGATCCGATCAAGCACTCGGGTCGCCATCAGTGCGTGGCTCCCATTGACCTCAACGCATTTCATTTGTATGGCGATCAAGGGAATCATTCCATTGAAGAGATTGATGACGTTGAAAAATCGTCCAGTCACGTCTTCGGCCACGATAACCGCAACATGCTCATATTGGGGATAGCGGCGTCGCTCCACGTCCCAATACTCAATCGCCCTGATGATATGTGATGGATCGGTAGCCCCCAATTGGAGTTCCACCACATATCGGGTCAGCGTCTCCGGGTCCCGTAACAGCAGATCAAGTTTGCCACCTGGAGGCTGGGACTTCTGCCTTTCGATTACATCAAGATCCCCCAGACCGAGCAAAGACGGGTCCTCGTCAATCCGATCCTCAAGCCACTGCTCACTAATCGCCGGGTGTTGCCACATATTCACGGACGTTGCATTGGTCAAGTTTGGCGGAGTCATCTGTTCATTTCCTTTGTGGTGATTCCGCCAGCAGCACGAACGTAGCCGCGTCGGCGCTGTCGTGTTGGTATCTTACATCCTACCCAAAGCTGCCGCCTCCATCGCCCCACCTCACGTCCCGAAGCCTCCGATTGTTCCGCACGATCCTCCCAGATAACCCGTCGTTGTAACGTTAGAAGCTGGTCAGCCTCGTCGGCAAGACCCGCCGGAAAGCATCGGTGGACCAGCTTTGCGTACGTTGCGCCGGCGTCCGCTCCCTATTGGTTCGCTCAAGGGTCATTACGTGAACCACGCCGTTGAACCGGGATCCGATTGTCTGGGACGCATCAGGCTCGCTCACAGGGATCGGTCCACGAACAGACAGTCCCACGGTCATAGCGCCGCCGGAGAACTGAGGTGCCGATGTGTCGGCCCAGAATGACTTCGGACTAACGCTGCTGCGAACGGCCACTGAGTATGGGCCGCGACTCGACGCCCTGAGAACGCTCACCGGTTGCGGCAGATATCGACGCCCGGGACAACTGCGGTTGGACGTCGTTGATGCACGCTGCCTGTTGCGAGATACGCAATCCCGAGGTAATTTGCACCGAGGGTGGCAAACCGGTAGCGGCGCGAAACGTGGCGATGATCGGGTTGTTTATCCGGCATGGCGCCGACGTCAGAGCACGCTCCCACACTGTATCGCCTTCCGCAAATGCGAGGAGCGCAATCGCAATGCGGCCGCGCTCCCATTTTCAGGCTCTACGGGCTGTAGACCCGCGTCGTCCGATTACTGGATGGGACTGGGCGGTTTCACCTGCTCCATCAGGTCGTTGTCCCATTCACCCTCGGCGACCAGGATGGCCTTGGCATCAAAGGCAAACGCCTCGATCAGGTTGTGGGACAGGTACACGTAGGTCCCCGACTGCCGAATGGTGTGAATGGACGCACCGGCGGAGCCGGCGGCGATTACCCACGTCTCAAGACCGGTCTTCGGCGCATCCGAGAAGCTGCCGCGCTCCCACACGTAATCACCGTGGCCGCCGATCAGGTGAGGATAGGAATGCCGGTTGGCCTGCGAGTGGACAATCAGGACGTTCTCCCCCACGTTGGCGGTCAATTGGCCGTCGCCCTGCAGGGCTCCCGTGACGCCGTTGAACACAATATGGGTCGGGACCAGGGTCTTCATAGCTTCCAGGTCGTCCACCATGGACGCGGAAGGGCTGTCGTAACGCTTGAATTCCCCGTTCTCGTCCTGCGGCAGGTAGTAGTCCTGCTCGCCGACGTAGTAGGCCCGGTCATAGGAGATGGGATTGCCGGCGGGGTCCTGCAGGCCGCCGCGAGGCAGCACCATGATGGCCCCGTTCATGCCGTGGGTGACGTGCCACGGAACCATGGTCCCGCCCGGCGCGCAGTGGTAGATGAACACACCCGGCTTGGTCGCCCGGAAGCGCAGCACCACCTCCTGACCCGGGCCCACCTGGGTCAGAGCGCCTCCGCCCAGCGCGCCTATGGAGGCGTGGAAGTCAATGTTGTGCAGCAGTTCGTTGCTGTCCGGATTGACCAGCGTCAGCTCGACGTAGTCCCCCTCGTGCACCACGACCATGGGGCCAGGCACCGAACCGTTGAAGGTGAAGGCCCACATGAACACACCCGGTGCGACCTCGATCTCCTTCTCGTCCACTTCCATCCGGATCTCAACCACCCTCGGATCGCCGTCGTACACCTGCTCGTGCTCCGGGAAGAAGGGCGGATCCACCAGCTCCTGGGCTACCCGTTCCAGGGTGCTGACGTCTTCCGGTTCCCAGGTCCTGGGCTCTTGCCAGGCTGACAGGACCGTAGCGGCCGTGGCCTCACTGCCGGCACCGGGCACCGGGACCGCCTCGGGGCT
Organism: Dehalococcoidia bacterium; assembly: GCA_965220095.1. Lineage (GTDB taxonomy): Bacteria > Chloroflexota > Dehalococcoidia > Lucifugimonadales > UBA3495 > Bin87. The sequence continues at coordinate 123,889 of CBDCPD010000004.1, read as the reverse complement.
GGGGAGCGCCGTGGGAAGCGAGAATTCCGGCGTGGCGGTCGCGGCCGGTTCGTCTCCGCCACAAGCGATGCCGGTCACCAGAAGCGCGGCCGCCAGCAATGCGAGCAGCCCCATAGCCACCCTTGGAGTTTTTGATATCGGGGTATTCTTATGCATGTTGTTCGCTCTCCTTATTCAAGCTGGATCGTCGGGTGAACCAGCGCGTGCGAATGCGAGTCAAATTATACGTGGGAGGTGTGGACATTTAATATGAGATTTGCACGGCAAAAGTTCATCTATCCCATGCCCGGACCACGCCGCTGATGCGGGACGTGTCGTTGTAGAGGTGCATCACCGCGTTGTCGGACTTTGGTAGGTTAAAGGTGAACTCGAAAGTACCACCTGCCATACGGGTGTGCGGAGGTTATGACGATCCTACAGCCGGATTGGACCGGCGATCAGGAGGTATCAATAGGCGGGTGGCAGCGCCATATCTCTGGCGACTCCCTCGCCGACGATATCCGGCGCCAATGGAGCCTGCGGAGCAGCCTGGGCTAGGAAACCCATTCACACCAAGGACCGTTTCCTCAATCAGCGGCCTGTAATTCGACCTGGCGGAAATCGAAATCGGCCCGGGGGCGGGATCTCCCGAACAAACGCGTTTACGTAACCCAACTTGTGCGAGCCACACCCAGTATCAAAACCAACCGCTACGCCCCGTCATCAGCCGCCCCAGCCGCCGCCGGCCCCAACCGGATCCGGCGGTTGAACCGGTCGAGCTCCGCGAAGATTCGCCTCCTGACCCGGGGGGACAGCTCGTCGATCCCTTCGGCGGCGCCCAGCGCTGCCCAGTCCGTCATCCGGGACAGCCGGTTGGCCAGCTCGATCAGGGGATCCGGCGATTCCGTCGCCTCCGTCGGTATCGACCGGCCGGTGGGCGCGTGGGACAGGCTGTAGATGCTCGGGTCGTCAGCGTTCCGGTGCACCACCAAGCTCACATCCTCGGTCTCGTAGCAGCTGACGTCCCGCCACTCAACGCCTTCCCCATCATCCTGCGGCGCGTCCGGGTCCGCCTCCACCGGGACGACGAATGCCAGGCGGCAGGTTCGCATCGGTCGTTTGCCCATCGCTTCGCCTCCCTGCGCATGGCCCCTGGTCGGCGGCTTTCGTATCGGGGGGTGTTCCGCTGCCGTTTGCAGTTCCGATTGTAAATCGGTTTCCGTCTCTGCGGCGCTCTGACCGGAGAGCGCGGTGGCACAGAAAGCTCGGCAGAGCCGTAAGGTGGACAAGTGGAGTTCCACACACGCCGCGTCCTGATCGCGCCTACCGGCAGAACCGGGCGTAGGACTCTCCCAACTTCGCCATCGTCAATTCTCCCCGTTCCAGTTGCGCCCGCACCCAACCTCCACACCCGCCACGCTCAACGGCACCGTCCCGGTCTCCCCTGACGACATCTGCCGGTACAGCATACTGTTGTCGTCCACCATCGGGTCGATTCCGGCAGGGGGCAGGATCGTACGCTAAGGGGAGTGGCGCCGGTTGAGTGTGCGATAGACGGTTGGTCTTGAGACGGAGCAGAGCTCAGCGAGATCGCTGATGGAATACTCTCCGGTGGCATGCATGCGGCAGAGTTCCCGCTGTTGTCGGTCGGACAGTTTGGGCGGCTTGCCGCGCAATTTCCCCCGGGCGCGGGCGATGGCCATGCCCTCGCGGGTGCGCATGCGGATGAGATCGGCTTCGAACTCGGCGAAGGTGGCGAGGATATTGAAGAACAGCTTTCCCACGGGATCGCCCGGGTCGTAGAGCGCCCGGCCGAGGGCCAGTTTCACGCCCCGTTCCCGAAGCCGGTCGGCGATGGCGCGGGCATCTGGGACGGACCTTGCCAGCCGGTCGAGTTTCGGCACGACCAGCGTGTCGCCTGCGCGCCCGGCGGCGAGGGTCTGGTCGAGGCCGGGGCGGGCGGATCGTGCCGGTGAGGCCGTGATCGGTGTAGATGCGATCCTCGGCGACGCCCAGCGCCAGGAGCGCCTGGCGCTGGGCCGCCGGATCCTGCCGGTCGGTGGAACAGCGGGCGTATCCGATGAGCGTTGCCGTCATGGGGGGAAGTGTACGGATAGGGTCCCGCTTCCGCAATTGTTACCGTACCATTCATATGAGATGCTCCTGGCCCCGGTTTGGCGGGGGTCGGGACGACCGACTGCGCCGTCCGCTGGACGCTCCCCTTACGGACAGTGCCGCGCCTGCCGGAATGAACGGATAACGGAGCGGTGGAACATGCCGAGACGAAGCATCTGGAGCGCGCGCCAGCGCGCGGCCCTGTTCGATCTGCCCACGGACGAAGCCACCCTGCTGCGCCATTACACGCTGTCCGACGACGACATCGAGCAGATCCGGATCGAGCAGATCCGGGTGCGGCGCGGGGGACACAACCGGCTGGGCTTCGCGCTCCAGCTTTGCGCCTTTCGATATCGGCCTGCTAAGCCACAGTCCGAGCTGAACCCCGTTTTGCCGGCTGCACAAGGGCGGGCAACAGTCGAAAAGCCCGCACTGTTGAGGTCGTCCTACAGACGCTCCAGTAACTTTGCAATCTGATCGGTGTGGTTCATGTCGGATTCCCACTCGCAGATCACACCGTGTTCGTCGATGACAACTGCGGGCCTTTTCCCGTCTGACGGGTCTTTGACGTACCTCTCTCCATCGAGAGCGGACATGCCTAGCTCAATGCCTACTCGTCGATCAGGGTCGTTCAGGACCGCGAACGGAAGCTGCTCTTTCTCGACCCACTGGCGTGCAGCATCCAAGCTTCCGTCATGGATTCCGAACAGCACGACGTTCCTCTCGGTGAACTCGGCAGCATGCTCTCGGTACCCAAGAGCCATGCGGGTTCAATTACCACCGCCCGGACTCGTGAAGAAGTACAGCAGGACCTTTTGTCCGCGAAGACTGCTAAGGGATATCGTCTGTCCATCGCTGGACTGAAGTGTGAAATCGGAAATCGTCTTCCCGATGTAAGTTTCCATCATTGCCGTCCTTTCCGGTGAGACTTAATAGAACCGACGCACGCATGGCAGAACCGTTCCCCATGCAGTTGCTGGGCTGCACGGAGTCTAGGCGTTTCTCACCGCCAATGCACACCTACTGGCATTTGCCGTCCCGGTCGAGGCGGACGCGTCGCAGGATGATGGGGAAGGCGTTGAGTGGCGGGACGTCAGCTGCTACGAGACGGGTGACGCGAACCTGGTGGTACACCGGAACGCTGACGACGGGAGTGTGTACAGCCTGTCCCACGCGCCCACCGCGGGTGATACTCACGGAGGCGACCGGGTCGCCGGATCCGCTGATCGAGCTGACCAACCGACTGGGCCGGATGACGGACTGGGCGGCGCTGGACGCCGCTGAGGGGATCAACCAGCTGGTCCCCCCGGGTCAGGAGGCGAATCATCGCGGAGGTCGACCGGTCCATCCGCAATATCAGGCTGAGGCCGGCGGCGGATGATGGGGTGTAGCGGGTGTAATGATACTGGGGGCGCTTCGTACAAGGGTCATTACGTGAAGCGCTCCTTCCGGTAGCATTTTATTTGAGGCAATACGCTCGCCGTCATCGAAACGACCTCCGCGAAATCGAGGGCGCAGGGCTTGGGCATCACCGCCGCAGCCGCGGCGCTGCTTGCAGCGGTCTGGTTCCTGTCCTGACCCTTCAATCAGTCCCAGCGTCGACTGCCGAGGTCAAGTCCTGGCCGGCGACATCTGCCAAATTGCAACGGGATGGCACGCACGAGAACCAATCAGGTTGAATGATCGTTGCTCGGCGGAGTTGCGCTGCGTGTTTTATAGGATGACCAGATTGACTCGGTCGTTTTCCTTCCGGCTGGCGTTCTCGTAGAGAAACTCGTCGACGATCATTCGTAGTTGGGCTCTCGCTGGCGGAGCCGCCCGGTCATAGCCGGGTATTTCCTGCCAGGACTTTTTCAACCTGATGCGGTTGAGATCCTCCACGCTGTAGCCGTCCAAGTCTTGGGCGTCTGCTGGGAAGCAGGCAAAGGCATACCAGGAGGACTGCACGGTTTCGCGCCCTGGCTCGTCGTACCAGTGGGCGCAAGCCCATTCGTACTCTGCCGTGCTGGGGTAATCCTCCGGCTCGGGGTGGTTTGCCACCTCCGGGTGCCGACGGTACCCGCCGGCTCTTCTGCCGTTTACGCTGTCTATCAGGCAGCCGGGACGTGAGTAGCTCATGGTTTTTCCTTGCCAACGGCCATTTGCTCAGGCGTACTGCTGGTGTCACAGCTGAGCGCAAAATCGGCAGGGACCAGCCTGTAGACCGTTGTCGTCATGTCGCTCCTTTTCTGGCTTACCCCCAATCCACCGAAAAGATGAGTGTCGCGACGTGCTGATGGGGTAAGAAAGTGCTCCTGTGCATCGGAGATAATGGTTTTGGAAAGACAAAACCGACCCGAAACCAGGCGCACTCAATAGATGCTACCACGCAACGACCCCGATCGGATCCAAATCACCTTTGATCACCGCCTGGTGGCCAATGCAGAGCTGCTCCTACCCCCACCTTCGCCCGTCGCCTCGGCCTGCCCCAACTGGTATAGGAACGCCCGGACCTGGGCGCTGCGCCGGGCCGGGCCAACACCGGCGACAAGGTCATAACGCGGGTAGCGTCTGCGCTGGATGCGGCGACTGTATTGGCGGTGCCGACGTGTTGCGCACTGGGGGGACAGCCCGCACCCTGGACGGCACGGTCAAGGCGCCATCCACCCTGGGCGCCTTCCTGCGCCGGAAGAAAGCCCACCTGGGAGCGCCCAAGGCCTTCACCGCCACGGCCCACAGGCTGGCCCGCATGATTTACGCCATGCTGCGGTACGGCCAAGCGTACGTGGATGCCGACGCAGAGTACTACGAAAGCCAGTGTCGTCAAAGGACGCTCCGCGCCACCAAGCGGCGTGCCGCCCAACTGGGCTACCAACTGGTCCCCATAGCCGATGCCCAAGCTCCCGTTGTGTCCCACGCATCAGCGTCCGCGGTGGCGTGAAAGTTTTCGTTGGTCCACAGTCGGGCTATGGAAGAGCACGGCTTGAGTTCGCCGTGCTCTTCGGTAAACCTGTAGAAATTGTCCGGGAAGCCTGCGTTCGGGCTAGACGAACCAGCCCATGCCTTCCAAGTGGCCGCGCAGGAAGGCTATCTGGCCTCCGTGGACGATGTTGTCAAAGACCAGGACACCCATGATGGTTTCTTTCGGCTCGGGGTCCGCACCGGGCCTCAGGCTCATGGTGACGCTCAACTCCTCGTCGGTCACGGAGGACATATAGTCCCGGCAGCAGGCCTTCATGGCCTCGTAGTACCCTACCAGGACGTCTTTGGAGGGAAGCGGCCACGCGGCCAGGCGCGCCGTGTCCCAGCCCTGGCCGGTCGTCTCCGGGTCGTCGCTCAGGCCGAATTTCTCGCACCAACCGTCCGCTATCCATATCTGAGGCTTGCCTTGGAACCTGGCATTCATGAAAACGTCCACCACCCGGCTCATGTGGAAGAGGAGCCAACCGATGGAATTGTCGCTGTCGGATATCTGGCGCGCCAGTGTCTCATCACTCAGCCCGTCTATGGCGCGGTCTACCATACCCCAGTTACGTTCCAGCGCATTTGATATCCCGGCGGACACAGCCATGATTACTCTCCAAAAGTTTCGTTAGTTTGGGGTTGCGGGGCTAATTGTAACAGCCCCAAAACTGGAATGGTAAGGTAGCGCCGACGATCAAGAAGAGACCTGTTTACCAACCACAGCTATCACGCCTGCATCACGGACCGGGACGGCCACACCCTGGACCTCGAGGCCGACCATCGCCGCCACGCCGAGGTCGAGAACGTCATCCGAGACCTCAAGTACGGCGCGGGGCTCAACCATCTCCCCTCGGGCCACTCCGCTGCCAACGCCGCCTGGCTGGCGATTCAGGTGATGGCGCAAAACGTGGCCCGCTGGGCAGCGCGCATCAGTCCGGGCGATCAACCGGCGACCACCAAGACCCGCCCCTGGAGGATCTTCCCCTGTGATGGGTGACGTCGGGACGCCGTTCAGCGCCCCGTAAGTCTTCCGGGGCGTGGTGGGTTCTCACATCCTCAGCTCCAGTCGCGGGTCCAGGAGGCGTTTCGGCACCTCCGTTTCGCGCATGAAGTGGACCAGCTTCTGGTGCAATTCCGAAGCCACGTCTATGTTGCGCTCGATGATGTTTGTCGACTGGCTGGGGTCGGAGGCAAGGTTGTAGAGCTTCGAGACCCCAGGGAGGGGGCTGTAAAGCAGGCTCCACCCATCGGAGGTAACGGTGGTCACTGGCGGCTCCGTCAGTACCCGGAGCAGGTTGTCCACGGAGTGCACCGGGTCGCCGGGGTTGGCGAAGGGCAGGCTGCTCACGACGAAATCCCGGCCCTGGGTTGCGGGGTCGCGCAGCGCCGGTGCGAGGGAGCGGCCCTGCACAAAGTCAGGGATCTCCAGTCCCAGCAGGTCCAAGACCGTGGGCATAACGTCCACCGCAGAGGTGATGCCGGTGTAGTTGCCCGGCGGGACGCCGGGTGCCCGTAGCAGGAGGGGCAGGTGGACGATCTCTTCGTAGAGCGGCGAGTAGCTCCACTGCGACCCGGGTTCGTCATAGGGTCTGAGCGTGCCGTCGGGATACTTGTCGGAGCTCATCTTGCCGAACAGGCCGCCGTGTTCTCCAAAGTAAAACCCGTGGTCGGTGGTGAAGATCACGATGGTCCGGTCGGCCAGCCCCATGTTCTCCACCGACCTCAACAGGAAGCCCGCCCACGTGTCGACCATGGTGATCTCGCCGCAGTAGGTGGCGTGTCCCTTCCGGAGCTGCTCCTCCTGGTACCCGGGCACGTCGTGCCAGTTGCCGTACACCGGCAGCACCAGTTCGCCGTCGTACCCAGGCCAGTAGAGTTCGGTGTAGTAGGGCGGCGCATCCCAGGGTTCGTGGGGGTCCCAGGTGTCCACGTACAGGAAGAAGTCCTCCTTGTAGTGCTGTTCGAGCCACCGCATGGCGGTCATGAATGTCTTGGGCGCGTTCCGATCGGCCTCGCTGCGCCATGCCGCCCGCACGTCCAGGGATTCGTTGTGGTAACCGGGCTCGGGGATCAGGGACCACAGGGTATCCTGTCCCAGGTTCATGAAGAACGACTGGAAGCCTCGGTCGTAGTTCATCCCGCCCCTGAGGTAGTAGGGAGTGTCGACGGAGGCAGCCGTGTGCATGCCGTGTTCGGCCAATATCTCGGCCAGGGTGGTCACGCCCGCCGGCAGCGGTTCCCAGCCCATGAACGACATGGTCCAGCGGCCGGTCTGGTGGTCCGCGCGAGTGGGCATGGTCGGAAATCCGGCCGAGTAGTGGTTGTCGAACCTCACCGCGCTCGCCGCCAACGCGTCAAGGGAGGGCGTCCGAATGGTGCTGTTGCCATATGCGCCCACGTGATCTCTGCGAAACGAGTCGGAGACTATCCAGATGACGTTCATGCTGACCTCCGTGTTTTCAGGTGGTTGCGCCGGCGATGTTCTGGGGCATCCGGCCTCCCAATACGTGGCGATCTGACGATTATCAGTTTGCGGTTTGCCAGTCAATCACCCCCGCCGTGATCACATGGCCTTTTCAAAGTCATTGGATTTGGACTCTCCCGATCGTCCCAAGCCTATCGAAGGACGCGCCCATGGTTCGACAAGCTCACCATGAGCGGACGGCTTGTGACTTTGAAAAGGCCCGGCGGGGCATGGCGATTTCGGTTACGCTCCGGTTTAGCGGGCGAGCAATTCGACCGATTCAAGGTCGGATATGGCAGCATCGAGCCGCTCAAGAGTGTTGTGCAGGTACGACGTGGCACGTTCGCCTTCGTAATTGCAGTAACCTCCCGTTACTATCCAAAAAATAAGGATCTCCAGCATCGCCAACCGGTAATCGCGCCAGCATTCCTCAAACGAGTAATCGGCCACACCGTTGTTCATCAACACGGAGTGATATGTGCGGACCAGGGCCAACTCCGCCTCTCTGCGTCGTTGGGCGGGAAAGGCTTCGGAGATGAAGGTGGCCACGTCGCAGGTCCCGCGGCCTCGGACGCAAAATTCCCAGTCAACGACCACCACCGGTTGACGTGTCAGAGCATCGTCGGAGAAGAAGCAGTTGTCCAGGCGATAATCGCCGTGGACAATCGTTCGGGGAGACGTGTTGAGTTCCGATTTTATCCTGGGAACCTCTGACCTCAGCCGATCCCCCAACCGGCGCAAACCCCGAGGCATGCCATCGCCGGCATTCTCTATCAGCGACTGCCATGCCCCAGGGTATATTGCCTGGTAGCGTCCAGCTTCCGCTTCCTTTGACGGCAGCCATTCCAGTCTTTCGAGCGCCGGGCTATCCCACCAGCCCGCCTGGAAGCTCGCCAATTGGACGATGGCTTGGCGAGCTTCGTCGAAGCCGCAGCCGACAACGCTATCGCCCTGGCGCGCGTGGTTCATGTCCTCCAGCAGCAGAACGGTATCACCAGTAATCGGATCGATACCCGAGTAGTAACAACGGGGCGCCGGCAGGTGAGGGTTGGCAGCCAACACCTGGTAAACCCTGACCTCGCGCCGATGCTGCCCCAATCTGTCGGAAACCTCCCTCAGCCCAGGATCCGAGCCTGGCAGCTTGACGATGATGGTGCTGGGCAGATCCGGCACCCCCGGGTCGTAGTCCAGCCTCAGCCGAAACAGCTGGTTAACGAACCCGGTACCCTCGGCAATGGTTTCGGCCGAATATCCGGTGACGATAGCGCCGCCGGAGACGCCGCCACTCTCCAGCGCTACCGTCAGCCAGTCCGGCGTGATGTCGCCGAGGCCTTGGGGTATCGTCAGTCTGACCATCTCAGCCGTACAGACCCCACTCGAACCGCGGTGTTGCCACGGGTCACGCTTTATTCGTCTTTGCGGGCGAAGAAGACACAATGGTCCATCCGCTTCGGGTCCTTAAAGTTCATGACGCCTCCGAGTTTGTCGCCTTCTGCCGGGACAATGCTGAACCCCCGGCCCATCAGGAGGTCCAGAACCTCCTCCGGATTGTAGAGCTGAAAGGTTCGGTCCGCGGCGTAGTCCCGATCGTACACGGTTGCGACCCCGTTTCCGGTCTTGAACATAAGCTGGAGTACCCCGCCGGGTTTCAGAAGCCTCGCAAACTCCGGCAGCGTGATGCCCAAGGCAATATCCGGCGCGATGTGTTGGATCACCGCGTTGCAAAGGATGAAATCGAACGAGCCGTCCGGATAGTCGAGAGGCCGGCGCAGGTCGGCCACCGATACCCTCTGTGCGATCTCCGGATGAAGCCGCCGGGCTTCCAGGATGTTCTCTTCCACAGCGTCCACCCCGAGAATATCGTGGCCCTGCTGCCAGTAATGGAAGACATCACGGGCGCCCGCGCCACAGCCGGCGTCCAACCCTTGCGATCCGGGAAGGATCAGCTCCTGCAGGCGATTCATCAGGTCCTCATCGCCCCTGAGCGCGGGGTGGGAGGTTTCGATGTACACGGATTGGATGAATTTATGGCTTACCTCGGCGTAACGCCGGGCGTGTTGCCGATAAAAGGTCTCAGAATAATCCAGGTTCTGACTCATTGCCGGAACTCCTCCGAATTGACTGTTGACTACCAAATCACGAAGTGTGCCAACCCTCGACATCCTTGACGCGAGACGACCCCTCACGCCGTGCGCATTGCCTCAATCGAAAGGTTACTGAACTACGGTCGCGCGTGGTCTCCCGGCAGATGCAGCCACGAATTTTGGGATAGGTTACCACCAGCGTCGGAAAGGCTAGCTGCAACGCATCAGCGAACCTGATCAGCCCTTACACCGTGACGGTGTGCGGTATGCTGCTATCTTATTGATAACCGCCGTGGTTCGCGCAATAGTCATTACGTGAAGTAAGCCGGGCCGTGGCGCAGCAGAGGATGGGCTTCCTGACTGTCCATAGCCACTACCAACCGCCCATCGTCCAGGTCCTCGCCCTGTTGCACGATCCCGTCTACCGCGAGGCGAACGCTGAGGCGCTACGGATGGAATGGCCGCGCATCCCGCTGCCGGACTGGCCCGATGATGATTAGGACGGTGCGGTGGACGCCGGCAGCGATGAGAAGGTGTTCGGGCTGTCGGAATCGCAGACCGCCCGGCGGGTGAAGGCCGCAGCCCGTGCTGCAGATCTCCCCCGACTGGGAGAGTTTCAGCGGCCACAGCGAGCGGGGGCAAGGCCCAGCGCCAGACGCGCCCGCCCGCATGGTGACGCCGCGCGAGAGGTCGGGGCCTCCTGCACAGTTGTTGCCGCCGGCTCTCCTCCTGATCATGTATCTATCCTTGGGTGGCGATCGACGAAATCTGAGGCGTTTCGGTCGGCTCCGGCGCAGAGCCAGCCGCCGAAGGCTCGGCTGCCGGAGAGACCTGAGGCGGTAATTCAGAGGAACACGCGAGCAGAAAGATTGCGATGGAGATTACGGCGATCGTTCTGTTTATCATCATGACGTATCCTGCGGACTGAGGGCTTGATCCGGAAGGGGCAGGTATTTTCTACCAGGTGGTAACATCGTACCCGACGGCGCTTCTGGTGATGGGAGATGATGATATCCCGGGCGTACACATTTCTGACGATAGGGCGACAGCTAGCGAAGGCGGCGGCCACGGCAGCTGATCGCGTTCCAAAGGGTACACCGGAAGAGAGAGCCGAGATCGCTCGGCACCTTGCAGCCATCTACCGGATTCTAAGAGATGCCGCGGTGCGACGCGGGGGTGTGAAGGAATTCCCCATGCTGATGCTGGGACCGGCCACACCCAACGACAACCAGACCCAGCGTTTGGAGCGGCTTCAAGATGGAACACGCCAGTTCGGGCACACTTTTCGTCGGTACCGGCGGTACCTGAGTAGAGAGGAGCGAGAACAGGTGATGTCTCATATCAGGGACCTGACCCGAATTGGGTCTGAGATAAACGCGCGGACACGAGCGCAGCCTTGGTGAGGTGGATTGCCTCATCCAATCACATCACGACAATACGACACCATCGCCATTCGACGCATCATTGTGCTGCCGTCCCATCGGCGGAGCGGCGTACCGAGCATCTCTGTTCAACGGGATACCACTGGCGGGGCGGGGTTGCTCAGGTCTATGCCGAATGCACTCGCCACCTCCCTGATGCGGGACCATTTGGCGGTGGCGTAATCCGTGGCCTCGTACCGCTGTATCTGCTGTTCCTTCAGCCCCAGCCGGTCCGCCAACTCCTTTTGACTGAGACCCTGGGAGATGCGTGCCTTGATGAGCAGGGCTGGTAGGTCGGCAACCACCCGCAGCCTGTCCATTCGGAACTCACCTGCCCTCACCGACTCGTACTCACGCAACTCGGCTTCCAGGTCGGCCAGCTGACTGCTGACCGCATCCACGAACCGCGTTCCGGCGTCCAAATGGGACAAGCGCCACGGCTTTCGTCAGCGGCCGGCTGACGGCTGCCATGGTTGGTACAGGGCCCCAGCCGGCCACTCGCTACAGTACCGCCCTCTCGCGATCAAGGCTGCTTGATGATGGCAGACTGCGGTGGACCCAGGTAGATTGTGTGGGGCCGCTCTCGCCACTGCTTACGGCAAAGGCTCCGTGAAGTGGGCATGAAATTCCTGGAACGCCCGTAAACCCACTCCAAGGCCGCCGCATCCACCGTCTCACCACCCGAGGTCTTCTCCATCTCTCCGAACACTGTCCGCCGGCGGCGCGCAATTCGTCCTGCTTCAAGGTATCTGCGCCAGGCACCGCGCGGTAGAATGCATACTGGAAGGATGCCGATGAGCCAGCCTAAACCAGTTGCCGTCTTTGACCATTGTCAGCATTGCGGGGTGATCACGGTCTGGCAGTACCGGGTGGACAACCAGGACGCTGGCGCCAAAGGCGGGGATTACCGGTGTCAGAACTGCCAGTGTTGCGGCCAGTCGGCCGATGAAGTTGCCGAACGTCTCGCCCAGGCTGTCGCCAACCTTGACGATAATGAACCATACCCGACGTTCGATAGTTGAGATGGACCGGCGACCGGTAATTGGCCGCGTCGGGAATGATTCCTGGCGCCCATGCTCACCTACTGGGAGTGGCCGCCGTCGCGGCATTGGGGGTGTCGGGTGACGCCGATGCGGGCCAGATGCGAGGGTAATTGGTCGCCGCAGACGTCGCAGTTCTCCGGCTGCTTCGGAAATCGGGACGATTTGTCAGATGGTGAGGTCATGGGGGTCCACTCCAGCAGCTGGGGAATGACGGGCTACCCAACCATTCTACCCGCCAGCGCGGAGCTGTCGTCAGTGGCGGACATGGTTGAAAACCGGTCGTCCGAATTGAGTGTTGGGATGTTATCCCCTGCGTCAGCAGCGGAAGTATGCGGAGCTGACGAGGGGCGGTACAATGCAGGGACAGTCCTGCCACCAGGAGCATTCGATGTTCAGAGTATCCGCGCCTCCCAAACCGCAGACCCCCGGGCCAAGCAGACCCGCCCCTCCAGCCCCGCACGAAGGGCGGCTAGAGCCAATACAAAGCCAGGCGATGCAGGGCAATCGCATTCTCAAAAACAATGGGCGTAGGGGATCCGGATTCCGTTCCAGCACAACGTCAACCGCCTTCAATATTTGCTGGACACGACGTATTCAACCTCAGCAACCACAAATTCAGACGCTGGTTGTTGCATCCAAATGAGAATGCGATTGCCCTGCCAGGCGATGGCGGCTCTCCCGGCTCGATGACGGCCGGGCGCTTTCATTCGGAAAAAGTGGTGGAGAGTTTTCTGGGCCAACCCCCTTTGGCTGGCCTACCTCCACTCGCTGACGGCTCGGGGGCTCAGCGGGGTGGAGGTGGTAACCTCCGATGCTCACCAGGGACTGAAGAACGCCATCACCGCGGTGTTTGCCGGCGCCAGCTGGCAGCGCTGCCGCACCCACTTCATGGCCAACCTGCTCACCCGAGTGCCCAAGGGCGCCCAACCCGGCGTGGCCACCATAGTGCGCACCATCTACCAGCAACTGTCTCCCGCAGAGGTCCACGGCCAGCTGGATCGAGTGGTGGAACAACTCCGGGAGCCCTTTCCCCAGGTGGCCGAGCTGTGGATATCGCCGAGATGCCGGTCGGGTTTAAGAACATCGGCCCGCGCTTCCCAGCGGACGACGCCCTGCTGGGAGGCGAGGAGAGCGGGGGTTACGCCTTCCGAGGCCACATCCCGGAGCGGGACGGGATCCTGAGCGGACTGTTGCTGCTGGAATACATGGCCGTCGCCGGGATGACGGCATCCGGAATGGTAGGCCACCTGTTCGACCTGGTTGGTGAGCATCGCTACGAGCGGCGGGACGTTGGGTTCAACCCAGCGCACAGGGCGGCGATCATGGAGAGACTTTCCGGCGAGCCGCTCACCGACCTGGCCGGTATGCCCGTGCGCGGCATGGACGAAATCGACGGACGTCGCTGGATGCTGGACGTCGGATGGGTCGCCGCCCGTTTCCCAGGCACCGAGCCGTTGCTCCGGATATATCGCGAGGTGGACACCACGCCCAACGTGACACGCCTGCTGGACGCGATGCAGGCCCACCCGGGTGTCTGAACGGACCGGCTGTGCTACGCACCCGATTCAGCGACCTGCTGGGGCTGACGCTCCCGGTGATGAATGCGCCGATGAGTGACCACAGCGGCGGCAAACTGGCGGCGGCGGTATCGCAGGCCGGCGGGCTGGGCACCTTCGGCGGCAGCAACGGCTTCGGACCGGATTGGCTCCGGCAGCAGATCCAGCACATCCGAGCCACTACCGACCGGCCATTCGGGGTCGGGTTCATCACCCAGCTCATCGAGGCTGACCCCGAGAACTTTGAGATCGTCCTGGAGGAAAGGGTCCCTGTGGTCATTTTCTCGTTCAGTAGCCCGCGGCCGTGGTTAGAGCGGGCCAAGGATGTGGGAGCGACCGCCATCTGCCAGGTGCAGTCCCTGGAAGGCGCCAGAGTAGCTGCTGACGCCGAGGCGGACGTGCTCCTGGCCCAGGGCAATGAGGCCGGTGGACATACCGGCGGGATGAATCTGCTGTCCCTGCTTACCGCTGTGGTGGAGAAGTACCCACAAATCCCCGTGCTGGCCGCGGGAGGCATCACAACGGGTCGGACTTTGGCGGCCGTCCTGGCCGCCGGCGCCGAAGGAGCGTCCCTGGGTACTGCCCTGCTGGCTACTCCGGAAGCCGTGGAGGTGCCGGATGCTTTCAAGGAGCGCATCCTACTGTCTGATGGCCAGGATACGGCCTTTACGCGGCTGTACGATCTGCTGGGCAACACACCCTGGCCGGATGGCATTGCAGGGCGAGTTTACCGCAACCGGCTGGTTCGGGAGTGGGACGGCAGGGATGCTGAAATAATGGAGCACCGGGAAGAACTGGCCTCGGACGTGGCCGCGGCCAGGGCTCGCCACGATCCGGAGCTTTCGTCCGTCTACATGGGGCAGGGGGCCGGAGCGGTGAACGCCATTCGCCCCGCTGCCGAAGTGGTCGACGACATTTGCCAGGAGGCGGAGCGGATATTACTGAATTTGAGGGGTTGATCGATCCTATTGTTCCGCCAGAGTCAGCCTGCGGCCATTCGAAGCAATCGCGCGGGGGTGTTTAACCGGTCACCACAACTCACCACAACGCGACGTATAGATAAGTGAGGCTTAGCCATGGAATACGCCAGCCCGATACGGCGAATGTTCGCCAATATACTTAGAGCCTATCCTAAAAACGGGTAACACCCGCACGAAAGGGGTTATTAGGATAGGCTCTAATACTACAGTCGCACATTAGCGGGTAAAATAGGCCATTATCCGGTGAGGGGGTGCGGCGGTGACGGGGCGTGAAGAGGAACTGGCGGAAGTGGCCCGCTCACGCGTGGCCAATTGTATACTGTGTTGGCCCCGCAGCCGGGCCGGTGCAAGGTAGGCGAGAGGGACGCGTCGCTTACCCATTGGGTAAGCTGAACCGCTGCGCTGAGTTGTGACGGGTCCGAGTTTGATATCCTTCCGTGTGGTTGCTCTACGATTCCACCTGATCGCATTACCTCAAATCAAATGTTACTGAACTTCGGTCGCACAAGGTCTCCTGGCAGATCCGGCCACGAAATTCGAAATAGCTGGTCAGCCTCGTCAGCAAAACCCGCCGCAAAGCATCGGTGGATCTGATTTGTACGTGCGCCGCTCCAGCAGCCTCCGTCTTATTGATACCCGCTGTGGTTCGCTCAAAGATCATTACGTGAAGCGCTCCTTTCGGTAGCGTCCTATTGAGGCAATGCGCACGGGAAAACCTGGCAGGTCAGCAGGACGTCAGACACACGGTCACCGCTGCGAGGGAGTTACGCGAGAGGCAACAGAGACGCGTCGAGATAATGCGGAAGCTGACGGAAGTGTGGAACGACTTGGAAACCGACGAGCGGAGTCTTTTTGAGGTCGTGAAAACCTTGGCTGAGAGTCACGGCATTCACCCCAGCGATCAAGACATCAAGGAGTTCGTTCAAAAATCGGAGCCTCTGGTGAACCAAGTGTCCATTGGGACCAAGAAGCCGGGTGCGGATCATAGTAAACCCGAGTTCTTCACGGTGAAGAGGGCAGGTGAGGAACCATTTCATGAAGCAGTCAAGAACTGGACTGGCGTGCGACTTGGCGTATGCAGACTGATGCTAAAGCGGAATGGCGCGGGCTTTCGCCAGTTCGTCTCCGAAAGACCGGATTGGTTCCTCGATGCGCCCGGTCAGTACAGGCAAGAGATTGATCAAACGGGGATTTTCATTCCTACCGGCGGTGCTAGGGGGTGTCGTCAAAAGAGTTTGCTCCAGATCATCACTGCCCGGAGCTGGCAGATGGCCAAATACGACGCCGTTCTCTTGGCATAGCGGGTTGCCACCCCGCGCCACTGCTTGAATTCCAGGAATCCGTTCTCCACTAGGTGCCGCAGCTTGTACAGCGCCCGGTCATAGTCCCGCTTTTCTCTCCGGTTGCTTTTGGGCGGTATCACCGGGTCCATTCCCAATTCCCGGACGGTGGCTATGATTTCATTGGTGTCATAGGCTTTGTCCGCCATCAGGCACTCCGCTGCTATGCCCTCAATCAGAGGCAAAGCCTGGGAGCAGTCGGCAAACGTACCCTCGGTCACCGCCAGCCTTACCGGCATTCCGTGGGAATCCACCGCCAGGTGCAGCTTGCTGTTCAGCCCCCTTTTGTGCGGGCAATGGACTGATTTCCGCCCCGGGCGCCGGCGCTGTGGGGATGGGCCTTGATATAGCTGGCGTCTATCATCAGCCACTCGAAATCAGGGTCATCAATCACCGCCTCCAACAGTCCGGCCCACACGCCCCGGTCCCGCCAGCGGCAGAAGCGGCGGTGGGTGTTCTTCCAATCTCCGTAGTCCGGGGGCAAATCTCGCCAAGGAGCGCCGGTGCGCAGTATCCAGCACACGGCGTCGATAAACCGCCGGTTGTCCTGGGCCGGTCGGCCCCTCTTGCCCTCTCCCCCAGGCAAATGCGGCCTCAACCGCTCCCAAACCTCATCGGTCATATCGTGGCGCCGGTGCGCTACCGTCATACCCCCACCTTCCACACTCTCCCCATTTCCAGCAATCTACCACCCTACCGCCATTTTGACGACACCCCCTAGGCAAAGCATTATCAAGTTTTGCCACGAAATCTTAGCCGAGTTCGGGTACCCGAAAGAATCTTTCGAGATTCAGATGAATGGTGACTGATGAGCGCCAGAATTCAGCGTCGCCACTTTCAACCGTTGGAATGCGGCCCCCGCACCCCGTGGCGGTGGTAGCAGCGGCTCCGCGGTGGCCTTGACGGGGCGGATGTGTCAGGCGCGCTGGGTTAGCGGATGGTGGTCGGTGGTGGCCGGTGTCGTCGTCAGTCGGCGACTCACGCCTACCCACTTTGAGGTAGTGGGTTGAAAAAGGTCGGCCACTCAGGGTAAGGAACAGGTTCCTGTGCTCCGCGGATGTGCTCGTCGTACCCGTCGGCGGCAACCGGAAGCGACTCCAACTGGACCTGGTCAAGCACGTCGTAAAGCCCGATTTCCATCGTGGCTACTTTCGTTCACGTCCGGACCCAACTGGGAGCGCCAAACGGGTCGCTCGGCCATAGTACAATGCGGCGCACTATCGCAGGGGGACCGCCATGAATACCATTGATTACTCCGTGCTGGACAACCCCGAGGCGTCGGCCCGTTCTTTCCACCCGATGCGAGGCTGGACCGATACGCCCCCAGGAGCGGTGGACTATGGGGTGACCGTGGCCGATGGGACCACGCTGTCGTGCCGTTTTTTCGCGGTGGGGCGGGAAAACCCCACCGTGCTGTTTTTCTACGGCGGCGGCGAATCCGTTGCCCGTTACGACGACATCGCGCCGCACTACAATGAAATCGGCGCGAACCTTTTTGTCGCCGACTACCGGGGCTTTGGCGCCTCCGGTGGTTCGCCGAGTTTCAACACCATACTGTCGGACGCGCACGAGGTGCTGGACTGGCTGCAGGAGACCATGCGGGCGCTTCGGTTCACGGGCCCACTATACGTCATGGGGCGCTCCATGGGCGTCACTCCGCCGGGGAGCTTGCCATCAACGCCGCCGACCGGGTCAACGGCGTCATCATAGAGAGCGGGCGGCCCAACCTGGGACGGATAGCCGAGGGGCAGGAGCCGGCGGTGGTGCAGGCGCTGGAGGACGACTACCAGGCCAAGTTCTATTCCATCGACATTCCCGCGCTGGTGATTCACGGCCAGTGGGACGAATCGGCGCCGCTGGCCGACGCGGTGGACATGTTCAACAAGCTCGAGACCGCCCACAAGCACCTGGAGATCATACCGGGCGCGGGCCACAACGACCTGATGTACGTGGGTTTTCGGCAGTACTTCAACGCCATCAAGGGCTTCATGGCCCGGTACGCCGGGCCGAGCGCAGCGATTGCGACCACAAGCCAAACCACCGAGTAGGGGCGGGTCCGAAACATCACGTGGTACCCGTTTCCACTCGAATTGTCATTGCGAGCGGAGCGTGGCGATCTAGAAAGCTGGCCGGAAACTGGAGCGGTTCCGGCCAGCTTTCTAGGGGTACGACGCGGTGAGAGCCGGCGGCTTTACCGCCGTGGGTACGGCCAACGTCTTTAGCGGGATGCCGCACACCAACGAGATGTCTTTCATCCGCTATGCCGATCTCCTGGAGGAGATCGGCATGATGATTTCGGGCATCCCGCAGCACGACGACGTGTACGGGTCAGCAATGCGGATGAGATCGAGGCGGCCAAGCAGCAAGGCAAGGTGGGGTTCCTGCCGACGGTGGAGCACCTGGCCATCGGCAACGAGCTGAACCTGGTGGACGTGCTCTATAACACGGGAATACGGCTGGCGGGCCTGACCTACAGTCGCAAGGCATACATTGGGGACGGCATCTTCGAGCGGAACGACGGAGGCCTCAGCGAGTTCGGGCTGGAGGTCGTGCAACGCATGAATGAACTGGGGATGGTCGTCGACGTGTCCCACGCTTCCCTCCGGACCGCCATGGACGCCATCGAGGCATCGGAAACTCCGGTCACCTTCAGCCACGACGGTTCCTACACCCTAGTATTACAACGACGGTTGGCATGGTAGGATAATCGGCAAGATAGCGAAGGCGTCGGGAGGTGGGGCAGGGTGATGGATGCGGTGGCGTTGGAACGGGTGTCCGAAGCCTTCCAGGATTTTCACGACTAACTTTGCGCCAGACTTTGGTCGTAGGGAGGCCCGGGAGCACAGCCGCCATTATCTACAGGCCTTGCTGGTGCAATCGGAAGAGCGGCGCAACGCCGAGAATTGGTCGGAAACGGTTCCGGCGTCTACAGCGGCTTCTCGCCGAGTCTCCTTGGGACGACGACGCAGTCATAGACCGGTTGCAGGAGTATCTGGGTTCGCGATTGGAGGATCCCCAGGGGGTGTGGGTGCTGGACGGCAGCGATTTTCCCAAGCAGGGGGTGAAGTCGGTGGGAGTGGCCCGGCAGTACTGCGGGGCGTTAGGCAAGATCGCCAGCTGCCAGGCTGGGGTGTTTCTGGCGCACGTGGGACCCCAGGGCAGAGCGCTGGTGGACAAGCGGCTGTATCTGCCCCAGGAGTGGACTGGGGACGGGGACCGCTGTGTGGCGGCGGGGGTGCCAGCGCACCGACGGGGGTACCGAAGCAAGACGGAGTTGGCCTTGGAGATGGTGGAGGAAGCCCAGGCCAGAGGAGGATACCTCAAGGCCCAGTGGGTGGCCGAGATTCAGCCTTCGGGATGTCTCCCACGTTACGGGAGGGACTGGCGGCAACGGGAATACTGTACGTCTTGGACGTACGGCCGGATATGACGGTCTGGCCGTTGACCGACCTGGACCGATCCGCCTTACCAGGGTAACGGGCGTCCCCGCAAACCCAGACCGCTGCGTGAGGAGCGGCAGACCATGGCAGAGCGCAGTCAGGCGTTGCCGGCAGATACATGGCGGGAGATCACGATAGCCCAGGGAAGCCAGGGACCGCGTGTCTATCGGTTCAGCGCCCAACGGGTGCGGGTGACCAGGAGGCGGAAGCCTGTGAGGTCCGGTGGGCGGTTTATCGCCAGAACCGGGACGGCAGCGGAGCCCCGCTACTATCTGTCCAACTCTCCTGAGGACACGCCTCTGGAAACCCTGGCCTACGTGGGTGGCTCTCGCTGGCGCATTGCAACCGAGTTCGAGACCGAGCAGAGCGACGTGGGCCTGGACGAATACGAGACCCGCACCCCGTATCAAGTACGGGGCAGGCTCTGGGCGGGTTGGCATCACCACATCGCCATGTGCCTGCTGGCCGGGGCGTTCCTGTTGACCCTGCAACAGGATTGGGGGAAAAAGATGCCCCTGATCACCAGGCCCCAGGTGTACCGAGTGGTGCGTGAGCTCCTGCCCAAAGAGCGGTTCGGCCCGGAAGAACTGCTGCTATGGCTGACAGATGTCCAGGAGCGCAACGAACGGGCCGATACCCTCACGAGAAACGCCGCGCTGCCCTTGGCCGTAACACCTCCGCCTCCCTCCATGAACCGTCGTTGTAATACTAGTGACCACCGCCGCTGGATTCCACAGCCATGGAATACCCGGCCGTTGAATCATCGGATACGTTAAGCCTCCAACAAAAGCTCAAACGATTCTAACTGACGATGCAGCGTTCGCAACATTGCATAACATTTTTTACAGAATTCGTAGTTTTCAGGTGAATATTAGTTGACATCTGCCAAATTTCCGTGTTGAATAATCGATAACTGTAATATTAGGCCGGTGGGTATCTAAACGGCTTTGGGCGCAAATTGTGCGATACCCAGCGAACGTCGTTCCTACTTAGGCGCAATCACAGCGCGCGTTATAAGGAGACCATACGATGTTAGCAACCCGTAACGTCAGATTCGCAGTGTCGTTGGTTATGTTGTTAATCCTGGGGTTGGTAGTGGCTTGTGGCGGCGCCGCCTCAGATGAAGCTGGAACCGCAACCGATTCGGCCGGATCCGATTCACCCGCCGGCGTTGAAGCGACTGTTCCACCTACCGCCACTCAACCGCCTTCCGTAGCCGTCACCATCGCGCCTCCGGAAGCCCTCGCGGACACTCCGCCTCTGATGTTGAGAGCCCCGGAAGACGATCCGAGACGCGGCGGTATCCTGCAATGGGCCGGTCTTTCAGACTCCCCTCATTTCGATATGCACCAGTGTAATACAGCGGCATGCGCACAGCCCCAGGGACCCTTCTTCGACAACCTGCTGCGCTACAGCCCGTTCGACGGCGGCAAGGAAATCCTGCCGGACCTGGCCTATAACTGGGAGCTATCAGACGACGGTCTCATCTATACCTTCCATCTTCGCGATGGCGTGTTGTTCCACGATGGCGCCGAACTCACCTCCGACGACATCAAGGCCACCTTCGATCGCATCATCTTCCCACCCGTGGGCATGATCTCACCCCGCCAAAGTATTTTCGAGGCCGTTACCGAGATTCGCACGGTAGATCCATTGACGGTTGAATTTGAACTGAAAGCTCCCAGGGCATTCTTGCCAGCTGCGATCGCTTCGGGATGGAACGTTATCGAGCGCAAGCAGACCCTGGATGACAACAACCTGGACGTAAAGAAGATCAAGCCCGGTACTATGGAACACCCGGGCACGGGCCCCTTTATCCTGCTGGATCACCAGGCAGGTGAGTTCTGGAAGTCGGAAAAGAACCCGAATTACTGGAACCCTGATTTGCCGTACGTGGACGGGATTCAGCACAACCATCTGGCCTACGGGCCAGCCACCGGGGCCGCTCTGATTGCCGGACGCGTTGACTATGTGTACGGCGCCGGCGCCGACTTGCGCGACGACATCCGCCAAAATTACGCCGACACCCACACCGTGGTGGTTTACCCTGTCCCCTCAATCGGTGGAATGTTCGTGAACCACGAGAGCGGTCCTCTGGGAGACCCCCGAGTCCGACGCGCCATGTCCATGGTGCAGGACCGCTGCGCCATTAAACTCGCCGTCGCAGCCATCCGGGAGATCGAAGTCGGAACCTGGATCGTACCCAACGATCCGACTTTCGGCGCCTCGTACCGTGAGGCAACTCTATACAAGAAGCCGGGCTACAGTTGCCCCACACCTGAGGCAGATGTTCTCGCCGCCCAACAACTCCTGGCGGAAGCCGGTTATCCCAACGGCGAAGGCTTCCCCACCCTGGACTTGATGGTGCGCGACATCAACTTCTTGGTTTCCCCAATGGCGCCCATGATGCAGGCGTTCATGAAGCAAAGTCTGAACATCGAGAGCGAGATCCGCGTCGTGCACACCTCGGTGTGGCAGGAAGACCGTGACCAGGGCAACTACGACCTGGCCGTGAACGGTACACCCACTCCGCTGGCTTCGACACCCGCCTATTGGTCCGCGTGGTTCACCACCGGCAGCGGAAACAACTGGAACCGCGGATCGACCAATCCCGAATTTGACGCTGTCGTGTCCGAGCTCATCGGAACCACCGACCCAGCGCGCCAGGCAGAACTCACACTCCAGGGCGCCGCCTTGTTGGAAGAATGGTCGCCGATGATCCTTGTCAACCATTTCACCGTCATTGACGGATTCGCCAACTACTTGAAGGGGCATGGCCGGGCCAACCGGGTAACCGTGTTCAACGACATCCGATTTGACACCGCCTGGCTGGACAAGTAAGCGAATATGCTGAAATACATCGGCAGAAGGCTGCTCTATTCCCTTCCCGGTCTGTTCGGAATCACGGTAATCATTTTCCTGGCCCTCCGAATTCTCCCGGGCGACCCGCTCGCAATCTTGTACGGCGATGGGGGCAGGGAAAACCTTACCGCTGCTGACATCGCGGAGATCAAGCATCAGCTTGGTATCGACAAAGCGTTGTACCTTCAGTCTTTCCGGCCTCCTCCGCCTTATTGATACCCACGGTGATTCGCGCAATGGTCATTACGTAAATCATCCCATGTGAAAATCCGGCCCGATCGCGGATTGGGTCGCGTCATCTGAACACCCGCAACCACAGCATCGCATCGGCACGTCCGAAGGGAAGCGATGACTGGCATGGCAACCTGACCGGGTGATGACCTGAGCTGGGACTGTGCCGGTCAGATTTGTCGCCGGTCGAGAAAGAGGTGCTGCCTCGCATAGCCGGCGCAGGATCCGAACTGGTCCTGCGCCCATTCCACGATCGTCGCGTCCGTTGCCTTCGGCTGGGATGAGAAATAGTCTTCCACCGCGCATCTGATTGACGATCCACCAGAACGCCTCCAGCTTGTCCAACGCCATCAGGCAAATGCAGTCGGCGGTCTTGGGGCCGATGCCGTCATAATCCATGAGTCTCTGCTTCGTGTCCTAATAGGGCATCTCCTCCAACCACTCCAGCTCTCCGGCGTTGTCGGTAACCCGACGAGCCGCGCGTCATTGGCGCGGCCCTTTAAAGCCCAGCCCTAGCCCCCATGCCGACTCTCGCTGGCTTGAGTCAGAGCCTCTGGCGTTGGAAAGGTACGTCGCGTTTCGCCAGTCAGCTCCACCGAGTTGCCGAATTCCCGCGGCTCCTGCCGCAGGATACTCACGCCACGGTAACGTTCCAGCAGCGGGCCGATTCGGCTGTCGCGCCCGGCAATGTCGACGTAGATGTTCTCGATATCATCGGTGTCCAGCCGGAGATAACGGCGCAACTCATCATCCAGATCGGCGTCGCCAATCTCCCCCTCCGGACCGCCCACCCGGTACTCGCCGCCCGGCGTTTGCCCCAGATGCACCAGCCGCTGCCCAGAGGGCACAACGAAAGGCCTGCCCCATAGTCAGGCTGGTTGCCAAGTCAATGGATTGGGCGATTTCAATCCGTCGCGTCAATTCACCTCCACGTCGCTGGACACCGGCCTATAATACGGTTTTGAACGTCTTGGGCAGACGTGGTTAGCATATCCTGTCGCCGGCCCCAACCACCAATCCAGACTGGAATCCACACGAGCCCCAACGCTGAACCATATCAGTTGCATCGCCGAGACTCTAGTGTGGCCACGTATAAGGTTCGTCATCATGAAACTGGGTGTTGTGATCGCGGGCGTGTTTCTAATCCTCGCGTTTCTCACGGCGTGCGAAGAGAGCGCTCCTGTACCTCTCGCCGGCGACAGGGAGGGCAAATCTATCGGGGATACCGTGCCGACATCTGCCCCAGGTACGGCTACGCAGCGGCCGGCCGCAACAACCCAACCGCCGTTAGAGGGACCCAAGAGCGGATCCGGACCTGGGCGGGATGGTTCATATTGGGCCTTTGCGTCAATCAGCGCCGGTAGAAACTTCAATTGTGGTTTGACGGGCGACGGCTCTGTGGTCTGCTGGGGTGAGAATGATGCGGGCCAAGCCACACCTCCGGAGGGACGTTTCGCTTCGGTTAGCGCTGGGGGATCCCACGCCTGTGGTATGACTGACGATGGCTCTGTGGTCTGCTGGGGTGACAATGATGCGGGGCAGTCCTCTCCTCCGGAGGCCCGTTTCGCTTCGGTTAGCGCCGGGTCTGCCCACACCTGCGGGACTAAACAGGATTCCTCCGTGGTCTGCTGGGGCCGGAATGACCGGGGGCAAGCCACACCTCCAGAGGGACGTTTCACCTCGGTTAGCGCCGGGTCTACTCACACCTGCGGGGTCAGGGAGGACGCCTCACCGGTCTGCTGGGGGACTGATGCCAATGACCAGACCACATCTCCCCAGGGGCGGTTCACCTCGGTCAGCGTGGGGGTACAACACACCTGCGGGACCAGGGAGGATGCCTCCGTGGTCTGCTGGGGCCGGAATGACCATGGGGCCGCCTCTCCTCCCAAGGGTCGGTTCGCTTCGGTTAGCGCCGGGTCTACCCACACCTGCGGGGTCAGGGAGGATGCCTCACCGGTCTGCTGGGGTGCTGATTTCAATGACCAGACCACACCTCCCCAAGGGCGGTTCACCCAGATCAGTGTGGGGTCTTACCACACCTGCGGAATCAGGGACAACGGTGCCGTCGTCTGCTGGGGCAGCAATTTTTCAAGCGAAGCTACGCCGCCCATGGGGCGTTTCGCCTCGATTAGCGCTGGAGGAAACCACACTTGCGGATTGACGGACGATGGCTTCGTGGTCTGCTGGGGTGCGAATGATGGGAGCCAAGCCACACCTCCCCAGCAGCAGTTCACCTCGGTGAGCGCCGGGTACGATCACACTTGCGGAATCAGGTACAACGGCTTCGTGGTCTGCTGGGGCGAGGATGATGAAGGCCAAGCCACACCTCCAGAGGGACGTTTCACCTCGGTCAGCGCCGGGTATAACCATACCTGCGGTGTGATGGTCATCGGAACCGTGGCTTGCTGGGGCGAGGATTATGCAGGGAAAGCCACACCTCCAGAGGGCCAATTCACCTCGGTCAGCGCCGGGTATCTCCACACCTGCGGGTTGAGGAACGATGGCTCTGCGGATTGCTGGGGCGATAACAAATTCGGTCAAGCTACGCCACCGGAGGGCCAATTCACCTCGGTCAGCGCCGGGTATCTCCACACCTGTGGGTTGAGGAACGATGGATCTGCGGATTGCTGGGGCCACAATGATGCCGGCCAGGCCACACCTCCTGATGGTCGATTCGCCTCCGTCAGCGCCCAGGGTGGGCTGCTGGCAACATACGCCAGCAATGAATATGCGGCTGGTCACACCTGTGGGGTGATGGTCGATGGTTCCGTGGCCTGCTGGGGCCACAATGATGAAGGGCAAGCCTCGCCACCTCCTGGCCGGTTTGCGTCGGTCAGCGTCGGATTTGCCCACACGTGCGGGGTTAGGAACGACGGCTCAGTGGTTTGTTGGGGATGGCCAGCCACATACGTTGTTCCCGCATCGCCCGGCGGTTAAGCCTGCCGGTGGCAACTCCGGTGGCAACCGAGGAAGAGAGCCCCTCGCATCTGGACTTAAAGTCCCTGGTTGACAAACGGTAGCGATGCGGTGCGACATCAGCACGAGAACTCCCATGCGAAGTCGAATGAAGATCACTTTCCTGGTCATTGGGCCTCTGACTGCCTTGGCTGTTCTCTCGGTTGCGGTTGTTCTTTTTCTGTTGAATGGCGACGATCCGCTGTCCACTCCTCCCAAGAAGCCGGAGCTGAAATACTACAGTCTGGGCTCCAGGCTCGACCAATTGGTGGCGAGGATTGAGTCCGGGGAAATCACCGTCCGGCAGGCCGCTGAAGAAGCCCCAATTCACGAGGATGAGTCAGTTGCCGTGACCATCTACCTGTCGGGGAACGCGGAAGAGGTCGTGTCTTTTCTGAACGACAACGGTGGCGATCCCCGCAACGTGGGCGAGGACTACATCGAGGCCTACGTGCCGGTGTTGTTGCTGGGAAAGACCTCGGAACTGCCTGGGGTCCTCCGGGTACGTGAAATCGTCCCGCCACAGGGGACCAATGGCGGTGTGACCAGCCAGGGTGTCGGTGAACACGGTTCCCCCGCGTGGAACGAAGGTGGATACAACGGCCAGGGCATCAAGGTGGGAGTGATCGACGTAGGTTTTGAAGGTTTTAGAGGCCTCATGGGAACCGAGCTACCGGCTTCGGTCGAGGCCAGGTGTTACACGCTTATCGACAAACACTCTCCAGATCTCGACCACTGCGAATTGGTAAGTTTCGCCATTGGTAATATTTTATCCGGCTATGGCGATCACGGCACCATGGTCGCGGAGGCGATCATCGATGTTGCTCCGGAGGCATCCCTGTACATCGCAAATCCATACACCCGCGGCGACCTGCAAAAGACCGTCGACTGGATGATCGAGGAAGGAGTGTCGGTCATCAACTACTCGAGTGGATGGCTTTTTGGCGGTCCCGGTGATGGAACGTCTCCTGACAGTGTCGATCCACTGAGGACCGTGGACCGGGCCGTCGAAGCAGGGATAGTCTGGGTAAACGCGGCGGGCAATGAAGCGAGGCGGACGTGGTTTTGGTCTGGACCCTACTCCGACCCGGACGGGAATGGATACATCAGTTTCGACGGTAGTTCTAACGATGAAGACAACGGTCTCCAGCTTCGCAAAGGAGAAGTGATTATAGTTCAGCTCCGGTGGGAGGACAGTTGGGGTGAAGCGACTCGCGATTTCGACCTTGTCCTTGTTTCTGAAAACACCAACCGGGACGTGAAGCCCATCTCAACCAACTGGTTAAACAATTGGACCGTGGAACGCATCTTAATCAACTGGGTCGTAAGTCCCATCTTAATGGGTGGCGCGTTGGTGAGCAGCGAAGACACTCAATCAGGACACCAGGGCGACGTTCCGCATGAATGGCTAGTGTTTGCGGCTCTCCAGGACGGGGAGTACGGCTTCCGGGTGGTCCACCGCGCCGGAAGCGAGCCCGAGTGGATTCAATTAGTCGTCTCACCGGGTATTCTGCACGACATTGAACACCACACCCGGTTTGGCAGCATTATCAGTCCAGCGGAGAGCGCCAACCCCGGCATGTTGGCCGTAGGAGCAGCCCCCTGGCACAACGTTAACACGATTGAGGACTACAGCAGCCGGGGGCCGACGCCAGACGGCAGGGTCAAACCCGACATCGTCGGTGCGACATGTGCGGAGTCGGCTCTAGCCCCCCTCAGGGGCGGACGTACGGGCTTCTGCGGCACCAGCCAAGCGACCCCGCATGTGGCCGGATTGGTTGCTCTGGTGCGACAACGGTTCCCGAATTACAGTCCACAAGACGTTGTTGAGTATCTGAAAGGTCATACGGAGCAGAAGGGATTGGAACATCCCAACAACACCTGGGGACACGGGTTCGCCAAACTCCCGAATCCCGACCGCGGTTGCGGGCGATTATTGGTCGACGAGGGGCCCAATTTTGGAGGGTGGGCCGAAGGTTGTGAATCGGCGGTATTGGGACGCGGTCACGCACGGTACTATAACTTGGTCTTGTCGTCACCGGCTGAAGTGACAGTCACCCTCGAGTCCGGAGACGCAGACCCATACCTATACCTGCGGGAAGGCTACTCTTTGTCTAGGCAGGTGCTGGACGAGAACGGGGACTACGCCGGCGCCACCAGTTCCCAGGTACGGGCCAGCCTGGATGCCGGGGCCTACACCATCGAGGCCACGACGGACTCCCCCGGTCAGACGGGAAGTTTCACCCTGACGCTCGAGGTGCTAAAAGGCACTCCCATACCACCACAGCCAGGTCCAGATAAAATCGACGGCATCTCAGGAGACAGGGCCGCGCTCGTCGCCCTCTACAACGCCACCGGCGGTCCGAACTGGAAGAACAATAAGAACTGGCTGACCGATAAGCCCCTGTATCTATGGCACCGTGTATATACTGATCCCAGTGGCAGGGTCACCGAGCTGCACCTCTGGAACAATCAGTTGAATGGGGAAATCCCAGCGGTGCTCAGCAACCTCACCAACCTGGAAACGTTGGACCTATCCGAAAACCAGTTGAGCGGGGAGATACCAAGGGAACTGGGCAGCCTCGCAAATCTGGAGTGGCTGGCGCTTCAGGACAATCAGATGAGTGGGCATATACCGACGCAATTAGCCCGTATGAGCCGCCTGCAATACTTGGACCTATCCAAAAACCAGTTGAGCGGGGAAATACCGAGGGAACTTGGTAGCCTCGCAAATCTGGAGTGGCTGGCGCTTCGGTACAATCAGTTGAGTGGTGAGATACCATTGGAACTCGCCAACCTGACCAACCTACGAATACTGTGGCTAGGGGGCAACGAGTTGAGCGGGGAGATACCCGCTCAACTTGGTAACCTAGCAGGCTTGGACTCTCTGGGCCTTGGCGCCAATCGGCTGACCGGGGAAATACCATTGGAACTTGCCAACCTGACCAACCTGGAGCAATTGATGCTCCTGCAAAACCAGTTGACCGGAAAGATCCCGGCAGAACTGGGCAACCTGCCCAACCTGACCACGCTGTTCCTCGACCACAACCAATTGAGCGGGGAGATACCCGTGGAATTGGGCGGTTTACACAAGCTGGAGTTCCTACAGCTTCACCCGAACCAGTTGACCGGATGCATTCCCAGCGGCTTGCAGGATGTAAAAAAGAATGACGACCTCAGCGGGCTAGAACTGCCTTTTTGTACTCCAACGCAGAGATTTAAGTAGGGTTTCCCGGTAAAGGGCCGGCGGCGGCGAGGGGGGTGTCCCGCGTCAAGCATTCTTGCCGGTTCCTGTTGCCTCATTCAGAAAGGTTACCGACATTCAGTTGCACCAAGTATCCTGACGGATCCAGCCACGAAATAGCTGGCCAGCGTCGTCAGGAAGTCTCGTCGCAACACATCGGTGGCCCCGATTGCGCATCCATTTTTCCGGCGTCCGCCTCTTATTGATACCCGCTGTGCTTCGCACAGTTGTCATTACGTCGAGTCAGCTGCCGTGGCACTCAGAATGTCAGCCTCATGGTGGAGGAGTCCGGCCCAACGCTCTGCCCGCTGATTCCGAACGCCGGCCGTTAGGCGACAACAAGGAAGGCCGGTGCTAAAGGCTATTTCCCCGGTCGAGATGGGTAATCATCCAGACCTTCGACGGACAATTGTGCGGGTGATTCCGCATCGAGGTACAGTTCCAATCCGACCTGTGAAGCCCGGTCGTAGATGGTTTCCAGCGCCGGCAGGAACTCTTCACCACCCTGCCAGAAGGGGAAGCGGCCCGCGTGCCTGGGCAGCGACGCCGGCTCCTCAGGCACGCGGGCTAGCCCGATGATATCGTCGTAATTGTCGTCCCATTCGGGTTGCCCCCAGAATGCGTCGGGGCCCGCGGGCAGCGGCTCCGGTGGCAGCGTCGGGGACATCCAGGCGCTGGCCTCGGCGGACCTCCGCAGGTCAGGACCCAACAGCTCGTCCCGTTCGATGCCCCGCATCCTGAAAATCAAGAATGGATCGCGGTCGAATTCCTCCCCCAACAGCAGGTACACGGCTGCGGTGTGCTTGCACGGGTTGGCGAAGTCAGGGCACGAGCAATCGGTTTCCAGATCACTCATTCGCGACGGAAACAGGGACAATCCCACGTCGGTGAACGCATCCTCGATGTTCTCCGGCATCCGACCCGCCAGCAGGCTGGCAGCAAAAACGGGCCGCTCGGCCAGGGCAGCCTGGAGCCTTTGCAAATCGGGGCCCGGCAGCGTGGCAACCCCGATGCTGACCCGGTAGGGCCGCTTCCGGGAACCTTGGACGCTGGCCTCCACCTCGCCCGGCCCCACGTCGATGGACACCACCTGCCCCCGGCGGGCGTAGGACCGGCCCCGGGCGAGCCTGGACCCCAGGCTGAAGTTCTCCAACGCCTGCACCCAGCGCCTGGCCCACCAGCTGGCGCCGAAGTCGCCCCGCTTGGATTGCGCCCGGATCCCTCCCTTGGCTTCCCGGGGGCTGGTGTACTCAAAATCGTAATAGACCATGGCGTTCAGTCCTGCAATGCGCGGGTTTGGGTGTTTGTTCCGGCCGGTTTCATGCGACGGCCGCTTCCGAGCTCAGGCTGAGGACATCTCTCAGTTCTTCGTTGGACAATTCGGTCAGCCAGCCTTCCCCGGTCCCAACCACCCGCTCGGCGGTGGCCTGCTTGGCCTCAATCATCAGGTCGATGCGCTCCTCCAGGGTGCCGGCGCACAAGAACTTGTGCACCTGGACGTTGCTGGTCTGGCCGATGCGGAAGGCGCGGTCCGTGGCCTGGTTCTCCACGGCGGGGTTCCACCAGCGGTCGTAGTGAAAGACGTGGTTGGCCGCCGTCAGGTTCAGCCCGGTGCCTCCGGCGCGCAGCGACAGGATGAACACGGGTGGCCCGTTCTTGTCGTCCTGGAACCGCTCCACCATCCGGTCCCGCTGACGCCGGGAGACTCCGCCGTGCAGGAACAGGGCCTCTTTGCCGAAGGTGTCCTGGATGTGCCGCTGCAGGATGGCGCCCATCTCGGCAAACTGGCTGAACACCAGGGCACGGTCGCCCACCGCAATGATTTCCTCCAGCATATCCTGCAAACGCGTCAGTTTGCCTGACCGGCCGGCGATGGCGGAATTGTCCCCCAGCAGTTGCCTGGGATGATTGCAAACCTGCTTCAACTTGGTCAGCGTGCCCAGTATCGCGCCCCGGCGCCCGATGCCTTCGGCTTCTTCCAAAGCTTGCTCGGCTTCCTGCAGGACCGCCTCGTACAGGGTGGCCTGCTCCCGGGTCAGCGGACAGAACTCCCTGGTCTCCATCTTCTCGGGCAGGTCGCTGATGATGGCCCGGTCGGTTTTGAGCCTCCGCAGGATGAAGGGACCGGTGGCCCGCTGCAGCCGCTGGGCCGCGCCCTCGTCCCCTTCGGCCTGGATCGGTATGAAGTAGTTGCGTTTGAACTCGCCCTCCGTTCCCAGCAGGCCCGGGTTCAGGAACTGCATCACCGACCACAGGTCGCCCACGTGGTTCTCCACGGGCGTGCCGGTTAGGGCCATCCGGTACTCGGCGCCCAGCGACCGGGCGGCCCGGGCCTGCCGGGTGGCCGGGTTCTTGATGTTCTGCGCCTCATCCAGCACGATGCCCCGCCACGGCACCTCGGCCATGAACCCTATGTCCCGCGCCAACACTCCGTAGCTGGCCACGACGATGGCGTGCTGGTGGGCCGCCGCAACGAATTCGGCGTCCCGCCGGCGGCTCGGACCGTGATGCACCATCAGCGGCAGGTCGGGCGTGAACCGGGCCGCCTCCTTGCGCCAGTTGTTGAGCACCGAGGTCGGGCAGACCAGCAGCGTCGGTTCCTCGGCACCTTCCCGGCGGTCCTGCTGGATGGCGGCCAGGGTCTGGACCGTCTTGCCCAGGCCCATGTCGTCGGCCAGGCAGGCGCCCAGCCCCCAGCGCCGCAGGAATGCCAGCCAGGAATAGCCCCGCTGCTGATAGGGACGCAGCGTCCCGCAGAATCCCTCTGGGGTTGCCAGTTCCTGGAACTCGGCCCGTCCGGTGAGTTGCCCCAGCAGGTCCTCCACCCAGCCGCTGGCGGCCACGCCGTCCACGTCGAACCCGCCCGGCGTCTCTCCCGCCCCCACCGCCAGCCGGATGACGTCCTTCAGGGTGGTCTCGCCCTTCCGGTTCCAGAAATCCAGCGCCGCTCGGATCTCGCTGGCGTTGAGCTCCACCCATTGGCCGCGCAATCTCACCAGCGGCGTCTTCAGCTGGGCCAACGCCTCCAGCTCCCGGGCGGTCATCACCTGGTCCACCAACGCCACCTCAAGGTTCAGATGCAGGGTGGTGGCCAACGACACGCCGTCACCACCCTGCATCTGCGGAGTCTTCACGTTGGCCCTGACGGTGGGTTTGGTCCTGGTTCCCCGGCGGGTCCACCATGCCGGCAGGATGATGCCGTAGCCGGCCTCCTCCAGTGCTATGGACTCCCTGGTCAGGAATTGGTACGCCGTGGCGGCGTCCAGCTTGCGGCCCGCGGGCCTCTTCCGCTGCAGGCTGTCGGCCACGCCGGCGCAGACCCCACTGGCCTGACCCAGGGACGCCAGCAGGAACTCCCGGGGGTTGAAGCCGTCCCGTTCCAACTCTCGTACCCGCTGGCCGCCGGTTTTCCAGACCGCGCTGGCGGGCAGCAGCAAGCTGCGGTCTGCGTGGGATTGCAGCAGATACCGCAGATACCAGTCACCGTCAGATGATGACGTAACATCGCCCTCACCTTCGTCCGACTCCGGCGGTTCTTCCAGCCGGAAGCAGACCCGAAACGGCGCGTTGGCCATGACGGCAATGGGCCGCTGCCATTCAGCAACCTGCGCCCGCAACTGCCCCAATTGCTCCGAAGTGCCGTGAACTGCTCCGTCGATTGATTGCAGGCCACTCAACCAGGCATCGTGCACGCTGTCGAAAGCTGACTTTTTGGGACGGCCCTTGGGTGTAGTTACCTCCGATCCTACGGTGACTTTTCTGACCAAGCTGTCCGCGACCGCGGCGACGAAGGCCCTGAGGACGGTGGCCGCCGGCTGGTCGGGCGGTTGACCGGCATCGGGTCCCGACAGCGCCCGGGCGGGCGCCGGCATGCGCTGGCTCAGCTGGGCCAGCCGTTCGGCGTCGGCTCCCATGAACAGCGGCACCCAGGTGGCGCGAACGCCATCGGCGTCGTGGATGGCCCCCGGCAGAAACTGCTGCCGCGCCACCAGCCCCGCTCCGAAGCGCACCGCCTGGCTCCAATAGGCCAGGTCCACTCCGATGCCGACGCCGTTGATCAACATCCCCTGCCCTTTGCAGGCCTGCAATATCGGGATGGCTTCCGCCGGCGACACTCGGTATGCCGGTATGGACCAGGGCATGAGCCTGGGCTTGGCCCTGGATCTGGGCGGGTCCGCCACCAGGGCGCTGGACGGAAGCGGGCTGCCGCCCCTGCTGGGCAGCCACGCGGTGGCGGAGACGGCTTCGCCCGAGTCTGCCCGAAACCCGGGCGCGGCACTGGTCAGAACATTGACCAATTCTTCGGGATCAGCGCAGTAGGGATGATCATTGCCTCCTGCTGGATCACCGTTTCCCTTGGGGCGCAGTTCATCCGGCGACCGCTCCGCCCACAGCAACATCCACCCGTCTTGCCAACCCCCGTGCAGTATGATCATCGGTCAACTCCTGGATCCGGCCGGCGTTCCCGACACTAGCCCCATGATGATGACAGTCGCTATTCCGATTATCATACGGGGTGCCCCGCGGGCCGTCGGAAGTCCTGGCACATCATGCACGCCGCAACGTGACCTCGTCCGCACTCTACTCGCCGCCCGCCGCCGTGGGCAGGGCACGTATCTTTGCTCCCACCGACCGTTCCGCGACCGCCAACTCATACTGCGCCTGCAGGTTCAGCCAGAACTGGGGATCCATGCCAAACCAGTGGCCAAACCGAAGGGCGCTGTCTCCGGTCACCGCACGCTTTCCGGCCAGAATCTGGCTGATGCGATTGGCTGGCACGTCAATCTGCCTGGCGAAACTCGCCGGCGATACTCCTCTCTCCTCCAGTTCATCTCTCAATACATCCCCAGGATGTACGGCTCGTTTCAACATTGTCACCAGTACCCCCTCAGTGATAGTCCACAATCTCAACGTCTGACGGCCCGGCCTGGCCATCGGGCCAACTGAAGCAGATGCGCCACTGACGATTGATCCTTATGGAGTACTGTCCGGCCCGGTCCCCGCGCAGCACTTCCAGACGATTGCTGCGCAACGCCCGCAGCGTGTCCACCGATCGGGCAGCGTTCAAAACCGAAAGCCGGCGCGCTGCCTGATCCTCAAAACCCTGAAACGCGGGGACATATTCCCTGGCGGCGAATGCCGCGGTCCGCCGGTCCTGGTAACCCTGGATCATTGCGCAACCAGTGTAGGAAGATGTGACGGCTGACGTCAAGCATCACACACAAGATCAGCGTCGATTTGGACCACCGCAGGATCAGGCTGCAACCGACATACCGGTCTTATCGATACCCGACATGGTTCGCCAAACAGCCGTTATGTAATGTGGACCAACTCGTCCGCATTGATCCTTCGCTTGGTATGGCAGAGTTCTAATGAAGTCTGCCACCGCTGCACTGGCGCGGCGGTGTTTCGACTATGATCAACTTCGCTGTTCGATCTATGGGACATCACTGTAGCTCCTACACCGACACGTGGTGGGGGCTGCCAGACGTGAAGGGACTGCCCTGCCAGTCGGCTGGACCTATCTCGCAACTTTAGACCGGCCAGCCTCGCCATCGAATCCAGCTCCGGCGGCCAGGCATAGCGCATCTTGACGGGGTAGATGCTTACGCCATTCTCTGCCACATATAGATAGGATGTTGTAACGGTCTGAGCCACCGGATCGTGGCGGGACAAGTCTATGGAAACGAGGTCGGCCTCTACAACGCCGGCACGCATACTACGGCCTCGTATGAATCGGGCCACGTCGGGCACGAAAGCCTCGATCAGGAAGACTCCATCATTGGTCAGATGGCTAGCGACGTTCGCGAACCAACTGACCGGGCTTCCTGCGTCAATGGGGCAAAAAACGTATTGAAGACTACGTAGATTTAGAGAGTATTTTCCCTCAGCTTGCAGTTCCACCAAATCGCCGAGGGTGACAGGTATCGCTGCACCGCCAGGCTTCTGGAGCAGCTTGTTCAACATAGCCTCTGATGCGTCGATGCCGTGGACTTCAACGCCCCGCGCCGACAGTGGAAGAGCGATCCGGCCGGTTCCGATTCCCAACTCCAAAGCTCGCCCGCCGCCAGCCAACTCTGCCAGCACGTCTATGATCGGGGCGACAGTTCTGGACTGCTCAGGGTTGCATATAGGTCGTCATATGCGTCCGCAATCCGGTCTCCGTAAGTCGATTCATTGAAGTCTTCCATTCCGCTTATCCTTGCTGTGCAGCCGCGAGCATCCTATCGACTGATTAGACGAGCGAGCGCCGCTTAGGTACTTCGGGAAGGGACATAAAACCCAGTAAGGGAATGGTATCATTCTTGGCGCGGCGCATAACCGCTACCATGCTGATAACTCCATTCGCTGGACGGAACCCCAATAATGAAAATCACATCGGCCCTATTGGCCTGCGCCATCCTTCTTGTCCTCGCGTGCTCGTCGGAAGTTCCCGCCTCAGAGTCCTCACAGCCGGCGGCGCCGGCCGCCGCCAGGACGCAGCAGCCGACCGATACACCCCACGTCGCACCGATGGCCACGACAGACCAGTTGTTAACGTCTCCGGCACCCACAAAGGCAGCCACTGCCCCTCCGGCACCGACGGGAGACCCCGTGCCACCAACCGCGCAGTCGCGTGCCACACCGGCGAGCCCGGTACAACCCCAGCCTACCGACGTCCAGGTTACAGCACCCACATCGCCACCCACCGTCGCAACGCCGGAAGCTACCGCTGTTACCACGATAGTCTTGATGGTAGAGGTAGCGGAGATTCCTGCCGAGTTGCCCGACTACGATCGTGGCGATTGGGGCGATTGGATCGACGCAGACGGCGACTGCCAGGATACCCGCAACGAGGTTCTGTTAGCGGAAAGCCTCAGCGACGTGACCTTTCGATCGGATCGGCACTGTAGGGTGGACACCGGGCAATGGTTTGCGCCGTACTCCGGAAACACGGTGACCATCGCCAGGGATCTCGACATTGACCATATGGTGCCCTTGGCCAATGCCCACAAGAGCGGAAGTTGGGATTGGCCATCAGAACGCAAGCAGCTGTACGCGAATTACCTGGCGGTTCATGGCCACCTGATAGCAGTGACAGCTAGCGCCAACCGTTCCAAGGGAGCCAAAGGACCCGACGAATGGCAGCCGGCGGACCGCTCGTACTGGTGCCAATACGCTACTGATTGGGCGCTCATCAAGAACGAGTGGGACCTCACCGTTACTCGGGACGAAGCCGCAGCACTCGGTGAGATGCTAGACACTTGCCGCATCCCCCATCAACTGGCCACGGTCATCAGGATGCAAAAGCCCGACCTTGCCACTGTCAATACTCCAACACCAATCCCCACACCAACGCTATCGCCAACAACCACTCCGCACCCGACGGTGCGCCAGTACGCTTCCTGTGATGCCGCTGTGGCGGCCGGCGAAATTCGGATACGTGGCACAAAAGGATCTGGCCAAGGTTTCCCCAAGTCAATGGTACCGAGCGCTCGAGACGGCGATGGCGATGGCGTCGTATGCGAACAATGAGAAAACTCGGATCGGCAGTCCAAATGGGCGACGTGCGCCTGCAGCAGTCCATGGGCGACCAGTTCCACAACCGCCTAGTCACCTCCCGAACCGACATCCCCAGGCGTACCGAATCGACTCGCCAGTACCTTACCGTCAGAACAAGCACGGCCTGTTCGGCCAGCAGGGAGGCCGGTGCAAAGGTTGCCGGTCGGCCTTCGAGTTCCGCAATCTCACCGTTGATCACATCGTTCCGGAACGACGCGGAGGCACCGACCACATCGAAAACCTTCAACTGCTATGCGGGCACTGCAACAGCGTCAAGGGCGACCGGACGCAAGAGTACCTGGTGACGAGGCTGCGGGAACTGGGGATCGCGGTGTGATTAGGTTCCATTTCGGGACGCTGAGGTTGTATCTGAGGCAGGTATAGCACTAACTGGCTCTTGCGACCAATCCATCAATTCTGGCGGTGCTGATAAGGTTGAAAAGCTGATAGCTGGCGGAACCAATTGAATCTGTGCAAGCAAGATTTTTGTTTCACGTCCTTTATCCACGGCTGACTACAGAAATTTTGTAAATCCTGATCTCCCAAACAGTACGCTCGCCCTACGGCTGCACGGATGGATTCGCCTGAGCCGTCTTCCAGGCCCAACTCCACAAGGCCTAATCTCCGACCCCCTTCCATCTTGTCCCCTGACCGAGGAATGCGCACGCCTAACGGTGCCTGTGCATATTTCTTCGGTTTTCATACTCAGTGGGGGCCGCGAACGGCATCTTACCCAGCCGAATGGCGAGGGGGACGTAAAGCACCAGGGCAGCGGCACCTATCAGTGCAGCCAACTGTCCCGGGTCGTAGTTTCTTGATAGCAAGGAAATTACTGCCAGGATCACTGCCACACTTTCTCCCAATAACAGGAGAGCGGCTAAGACAACTCCCGACCTGTCCCAGTTGAACCTGGCGGTGATTCGCCCAATCGTTGCGCGGTAAGCTGTTTTCATTGTTGTCGCTCTCCTTCCTAGGTTTGGCTCCGGGCGATTGAAGAAGGTTCAATTCAACCCGTTTTGACACCCGCGTTGGTTCGCCCAAGGTCATGACGTAAAACGTCCGTGTAAGCATAGCCTGCTGGCGGATTACACCACGTCATTAGCAGCCATCCCGTCGCTGGAACCATCGGATGCACAAGTGGCGCGACCCATTCCGCCGCGTTTACGAATCCGGCTCGAACACCAGCTCCGGCACCACCACCTCCCAAGAATCGCTGCGAAGACCATCCCGGTACTGCGACTCCGACTTCTCCCGGTCCCAGTTGACGACCGCCAGGACAGTGGCAGAGACGCAACGCATTCCGGCCGGAGCCTTGAAGCCTCGCGCCAATCGCCCGACAACTACACCGTTGCGGTCCAATAGGTTCCACCGGTCGCCGCCTGAACCTACCCGCAAGGGGTCTCCGGGCGTGAGCGCGGCGATGGCTTTGTGCACCAGATGGTCAGGATCTCGGTACCCTGCGAACCCGAGGAAGACGTCGCGCAGGCTGAGACGTTGGTAGCGACGCGCCAGTTCCGGCGCCGGCGGCGGGAGGGCTACGGGATCCCTCCGGAGTAACGTCGAGGGCGCGCCCGACAGTGCATCCTGGAAGGGGCGCGGCCCGGGCAGGCGCATGAGCGTGAGGGTCTGCCTGGCACGGGTCATGGCCACGTAGTAGAGCCGCCGCGGCGCGTCCGCATCCTCACCCTTTCCGATGCGATCCCAACTGCCGTCGAGGACCACCACATGGTCAAACTCCAGCCCCTTGGCCCGGTGCGCGGTCAGCAACAGCAGTCCACGCTGGCGGCGACGGACCTCCCGGCC
Organism: Dehalococcoidia bacterium; assembly: GCA_965220095.1. Lineage (GTDB taxonomy): Bacteria > Chloroflexota > Dehalococcoidia > Lucifugimonadales > UBA3495 > Bin87. The sequence continues at coordinate 85,887 of CBDCPD010000004.1, read as the reverse complement.
CCACTCGGCCAGCCATTCGATGAAGCCGTCCACCGGAGTCTCTGAACCACCGGTTTCCAGCGCGTACTCGGCCGCGGCTTCCCGCAGCAACTCAATCCAGTGATTGGTTACCTGACCGGCCAGCCACGTCTCGACTTCGGCGCTGGCCACCAGGCGGGAACCTCGTCCTCTGAGCCATTTCACCAGGGCTCTAGTTTCCCGCAGGTGCCACACGCCGGTGAACTCCTCGTTGGCCATCTGCACCGGAATATCTTCCAGTTCGCACAGGCTGCGCACCGGGTCCAAGTGGCTCCAGTCTCGCGCCACCACCGCGCAGGTCGACCAATCCCAGTCTGCCACACGCTCGGACAGTCGTTTCAACTCGGCCACGGCCGCCTGCGCCTGGGATATGGGGGTGCCGCCAGCGGGCAGTATCTGCACCCGTCCCTGGGCCACCGAGTCAAGCATGGTCCAGTCGCCGCCGGGCGGATCCTGCGCCCGCGTCCGGTTGATGGCGATGGGATGCCCCTCCTTCATCCGCAGATTCGCTGGCTCGATCACCGCGTTGGCCGACGTTATGATGTTGGCGGTGGACCGGTAGTTGTCGGTCAGATAGGACGGCCTGGCCCCGTAGTCCGCCTCGAAGCGGCGGATGAACTCCGTGGACGACCCGTTGAAGGCGTAGATGTTCTGGTCGTCGTCGCCCACTGCAAAGAGGCCGAGTCTGTCATCGGCTTCCGACAGGGTCCGGCCGGCCAGGGCGGCAATCAGCTCATACTGCTCGGGTCCGATGTCCTGGTACTCGTCCACCAGTATCCAGCGAAAACCGGCCAGCAGTCGCTCCCGATGCTCGTCCGCTTCCTCGGGCGGCAACCCCTGGCCCCGCAGCAGCGCCACCGCCTGCCGCATCACCTCGTGGAAATCATCCTGTTCAAGGCGATTGGCACGTCCAGCGAAACTGGCGCCCACCAGCCGCATTGCCAGCGCATGGCAGGTGAGCACCGTCACCCCCCTGGCATCGTCGCCGATGAGGTCGGCCAGGCGGCGTCTGATTTCCACCGCGGCATGACGGTTGTAGGCCAGGGCCAGGATGCCCCGGGGGTTCTCCCGTCTCACCCTGACCAGGTAGGCGATCCGGTGCACCAGCACCCGGGTCTTCCCTGAGCCGGGTCCGGCCAGCACCAGCACGTTGGTCTGCTCCCGGTCGTCGGCCACGATGCGCCGCTGGATCGGATTGTTCAGGCTCTCCACGATGGTTCGCCACGACTCGGGCGTGGTCTGACGGGCCAACTCACGGTCCCGGTCGGGCAACCAGCGTTCCAGGAACTCCTCCTCGGACAGGCTGAAGTAGTCCATGGCGAGATTCAGATGGTCGGCCGTGGGCCGCAGGCCATGATGGGCGTATTCTGCCATCACGTGGATCTGCCGCACCTGTTCGTCGTAGTGGAGCTGCAGGGAGGCGAAGTCCGCCTGGGCGAAGCCGCGGCGTTCCGGCTTCAGCAGGATGGTCATGGCCGGCCGAAACACAGCCAGGCCCTTGTTCAACCGTATGACCTCCTGTTCGTGCAGCCACAGCAGGGCCCGGTCCATCAACCGGTCGGGATGCCTGATCTGACCGTTCAGGACCAGGTCCGACTTGACTGCCGACAGCAGGTTGCCCATGGTGGTCTCGGCCAGCAGGTCGGTGCCCCGTATGCCCCGAGGCAGCGTGGCACGCAAATGATCAAGCAGCAACCCCGCGGCGGTGCGACGCAACTCCGCGGTCTTCGCCAATGATCCCCAGTCCCGCTGCAGCGTCACCTGCACCATTTCCCGGTCCCGCCCGCGCAGTCCCAGGCTTCCCCCACCGCCACCCTCGCCCCGCCCGTCGGCGGCGATGCTGCGCACGATGCCCCGCACCAACTCCGGCAGCGCGTGGGAATGTCCCTCATCCCTGAGCTCCTGGGTCGCGTTGCGGAGATGCAGCGGGAACATCTCACCCCTCGCCTGGTCGGGCGCCCGCTCTCGCATGAGGTTGATCACGCCCTGCTCCAGGTCCGCCGCCTGCTGGAAACGCCGCCGTGAACCACGCTCCACCCCCTCGTGGACGAAGGCCGTGATCGCCGTATCGTTGCGAGCGATCCCCAACCCCTCCAGGTCGTGGAGCGCCTTCCGCACCCCCTCGGGCGTGAGGCCCGACGCAGCCATCAGCTCGTCGGTGGATATGCCATCGTCCGCATCCGCGTCGAACAGCGCCTGGCAGATGGTCAGCAGCTGTTCCCGGTACACGGCCCCGACGTTCACCCGCTCCAGGCGCGCCTGGGCGTCCTCCAATTTGGCGACCTGCAGGGACGACGGGAACAGCTGCACCCGGTTCTCCTCCCTGGTGAGCAGCACCGCCTCCTCCAGCCAGGCCACCGCGGTGCGTACCCGGGTGTCGTCGGTGGCGGAATCCCGCTCGAACACGCCCTCATCATCCTCCCGCAGGATCTCGCCGGCGGTGGCCACCACCTCACCATTCAGACGCTTCTTCCGGTCCAGGTTCCGCAGCGCCCGCAGCACGCCGTGAATCTCCCGCCGGCTCAACCGGGAGCGGGCCGACATCCCGAACTGCCGCTCCACGTCGTCCTGAGCGTAGAGCAGCACGCACCGGGCCGCCTGCTGGTCCCGGCCCGCCCGACCCGCCTCCTGCAGGTAGTTCTCCAGGGATCCGGGAATATCAGCGTGGATCACGAGGCGCACGTCGGGCTTGTCGATGCCCATGCCGAAGGCGTTGGTGGCGGCGATGGCCCGCAGGCCACCGTTGATGAAGCTCTTCTGGACGTTCTTCTTGGTCTCCGGCGGCAGCCCCGCGTGGAAGTAGTCGGCCGTTACGCCCTTCTCCTGCAGGAACTGGGCCACCTCCTCGCTGTGCCGGCGGGTGGCGCAGTAGATGATGGCGCCGCCCGGCACGTGGTCCGGCAGATCTTCCTGCAGCAGTCCGTAGATGTCGTCGAACTTGGCCGAGCCGCGGGTGGGCACCACCACGAACTCCAAATTGGTGCGTCTTGACCCGCCGTCGAACACTTTGAGCTCGATGCCCAGCTCCTCCTGGAAATAGTCGGTGATTTCGGCCTTCACGTCGGGCTTGGCGGTGGCGGTGAGGCACAGCACCGGCGGCACGGGATCATCGCCGGCCCTCTCCCGGATGAAGCGACCCACGTAGCGATAGTCGGGCCGGAAATCATGTCCCCACCTGGAGAGGCAGTGAGCCTCGTCCAGAACCCAACAGCCGATCTCCCGTTGGTCCAGCACCCGCCGCAGGGACACGCTGCGCAGCTGCTCCGGTGAGATGATGAGAATGCCGGCGTCTCCCAGGCGCACCCGCTCCAGCGCGTTGGCACGCTCCGGCATGGACAGGAGGCCGTTGACGGTGACGCAGGAACCGATGCCGCGGGACTCCAGGCCCGCCACCTGGTCGGCCATCAGGGCCACCAGGGGGGAGATCACCACCGTCAGGGCGCCGGTCTTGTCGTAGCGCGACAACGCCGGCAATTGGTAGCACAGCGACTTGCCCGCGCCGGTGGGCAGGATCCCCAGCACATGCTCACCACCCATGGCCGCCTCGACGATGCCCTGCTGCAGTGGCCGGCCATCTTCTCCCGCGGGCCTGGGTCGGAAGTCATCGAAACCGAACCAGCGAGACAGTTCGCCGTAGGCATCGTGCCGCTCCCGGCACCAACCGCACTCGTTATCATTGCAGGCGTTGTCCCGCAGCCGACGCACCAACCGCCCCGCCTCGGGAAACTGGTGCCGCACCCAGGGCGGCATCACCGAATTGCTCCCGGCCACCGACAACCATGCCAACGCGTAGGCCAGCTCCCACGGATGCTGCCCGGCGTCATCCATCGCCGCCCGGGTTTGCGTCCGGCACGACGCCCCGGTGAGACGACGTTCAATGGCCGCATACGCTTCCCCATCAGACGGCCGCAGCGCCTGTCTCAGGTGGGCAAAGCACCGGTCGAACCCGATGCCGCTGTTCGCGCTGGTCAACCAGTGCCAGGCCGTGAGCAGGTCCGGGTCCGCCTCGTGAAACGCCCTCTGCTGGTCGGCGAATACCTCCAGGACGAGCCTGGCGTCCAGCTCGGGGTCGTTCCGGCGTCCCCGCCGCAGCGATCCGTCCTGGTAATGCTTCACCAGATAGTGATACGGGTTGCGGGGGAAGGCCAGGGGATTGAGCCGGAGCGTGTCCACTGCCGGCAGGTCCAGCAGTGGCAGGTCGGGATCTGCGGCTCGCAGGTGGGGCAGGTCAAAATCTATCAGGTTGTGGCCCAGCACGAAGTCCGCGCCGTCGGCCAGCTCATCCAGCCTGGCCAACGCCTGGCCTAGGTTCCGACCAACCCGCGGTATGGTCACCTTTTGACCTGTATCCGGCCGCACGCCGGCCAGGGCGTGAATCCGGTCGTCCGCCCTGCCGACCTCCAGGTCCAGCGACAGGCAGCGCGCCAGGGCGCTTCCAACGCTGCCCGTGGCAGGAGACGAATCGCTCCGTGCAGGTTTCATGCCCGCGGTGGCCATGTCGCCCTGCTGGTCCCGTGGGTTGGCGTCGTCATTTTCATCTCTGGTTGGCCAGCCGCAGCCAGGCGATGCCGTCCACAGCTTCGAAGTGCCGGTCCGCCGACACCAGATCAGCCCCCGTTTCCATGGCGTGGGCCGCGATCCACACGTCGTTGGTGGGGATGGGATTGCCCTTGGCCCTGAGCCCCGCGGCAATCCGGGAATACCGGTCGGCGGTTACGGGGCCCACCGGCACGAAGGACACGTAGGGGTTGTCCAGGAAAGACCGGAGGTCGGTGGCGTTTCGATCGAAACGCGAGCCGTTCCGGAAGCCGTAGAGCAATTCGCCGATGACCACGGCAGACATCAGAACCTCGGTGGCGTCCCGCACCACCGCCGCGGTCTGGTCATCGCCTCGCATCAACCGTGAGTAGGCGTTGGAATCCAGCAGGACCCTCATCGCCAGGCGGCCTCGTCGATGACCTCTAACTCCTCAAGTGCGGCGTCCAACTCGGCGGCCTCATCGTCGCTCCAAGTGCCGATCAGGTGATCCAGCGAGGAGCCTACCGTATCGGGTCCTTGGCCCGGATCAGCCAGGCCGGCTCCCTTGCGCAGCAGTTTCACCGCTGCCTGATTCAGCGACGTCCCGTCCCGCTTCGCCAGGCGGCGGATACGTTCCGCTAGTTCGTCATCAAAGCCTCGGACCGTCAGCTGGTTCACATTGCCACCTCTATATGATGCGCTTGCCGCACCACTATGAGGCATCATGCTAGTCACCCACCACCACAGGGTCAAGCCATCAGGCTCACCAGCCTTGCCAATGCCAACGTCCCCGCATGGTAGGCTATGCGACCCGCCAACAAGGTCGCCGCCGAGCCAATGGACGCCATCTGCAATATGAACCCGTTAGTGGGGTGCTACTGGTGGCTGAGGCCCGAGGGTTCTTACTGTCAGATGCCTAACTGAGACATTCAGGAAACCCCGTCCAATCTGTACCGCAGACTTAACGAATATAGCCCAGTCTAGGGCAAGTTACGTCCCACCCCGGTGTATTCAAACCCCAGCGCCTCCATGCACGTCGCGTCCAGCGCATTTCTGCCGTCAAACACGAACCGGGGCGGACGCATCCCCCGAGCGATGGCCTCCCAGTCCGCTTCGGTGATTTCACTCCACTCCGTCATCAGCGCCACCGCCTGAGCTCCGCTGGTCGCCTCCAGCGGGTCGTTGGTCAAGCGCACCGACGCCGGCAGATGGGGACGTGCAGTTTCATTCGCCTGCGGGTCGAACGCGCTGACCAGCGCCCCGTCGTCGGTGAGCGATCGAATCAGGTCCAGCGCCGGCGCCTCCCTCACGTCGTCCGTATCCGGCTTGAACGCCAGCCCCAGCACGGCCACCCGCAGGCCGGAGATGCCCTGGCCAAACCGTTCCCGCAACGCGTAGAGCGGCAGCAGACGCTGGCGGTTGTTCACCGTGACCACCGAGCGCAGCAACTCCACGCTCACGCCGGTGGTCAAGGCCAAGTAGTCCAACGCGCGCACGTCCTTCGGAAAACAGGAGCCGCCGTACCCCACGCCGGCGTACATTCTGCCCCCAGTTCGCGGGTCCATCGCCAGTCCCTGGCTCACCGCATCAATCGATGCGCCCACCCTTTCGCACAACGACGCGATCTCATTGATGAACGAAATCCGCGTCGCCAGAAAAGCGTTGCTGGCGTACTTCACCATCTCCGCGCTGGTGATGTCGGTGACGATGCAGGGCGCGTCAATGCCGGCGTGCATCGCCTGCACCACGTCCACCGACCGCGCATCCCCAGGCCTGGCGCCGATCACGATACGGTCCGGATGCTGCCAATCTCGAATTGCCTGCCCCTCACGCAAGAACTCGGGGTTGGAGACGTATCGTAGCTCCAACCCGTTCAGTTCGCGATCCGCCACGCGCTGCCCCGTTCCAGGCGGCACGGTGCTTTTCATCACCGCCGTCGTACCGCGGCACGGTCGTTCTTTGATCCACATGAGCGCCGACCAAACCTGGTTCAGGTCGGCGGCTCCCTCCTCCCCTGGCGGCGTGCCCGTCGCGACCAGCGCCACCTCGCCCAAAGGCCCGGCAAACCCATCCCGATGCACAAACCGCAGCCGTCCCTGGCCCAGGGAAGCTTGCAGCAATTCCTCCAGTCCCGGCTCAAAAAAAGGGGCCTTCCCAGCTAAGAGGGTCCCGATGCGGTCCGAGTCAATGTCCACGCCGGTGACGTCGTGGCTCGCATCCGAAAGGCAGGCTGCCGCCACCGTGCCCACGTAGCCCAGTCCGATCACTGTAATCTTCACGCCAAACCTCAACCTCCGTTGCATTCGGCATTCCGCCGGTCCCAACCGGCGTATAACCCAGCCAGTATATGCCAACCGCCCGGTCAGCAATGCAAAATCCCTACAGGTGGTGAGCCGGTCGAACCACGCTGCAATCCAACCGATGACCAGCCCAACCGCGCCGACAAAACCATCGGGACGGTCGGCAACCCCGACATCGTCCGCCGGTATGGTGAGCGACATCTCCTCCGAGTCCGTTGAGCCGGTCAATATGCGCTTCCAGCCGGCCATGGGCGAGCGCATCCTCAATCGCCGTCGGTTGTGCGGTTTCGCCATCGCCGGCAACCGGGCCGTGGGGGAAAGTCAGGTCCTCTTCGACGACTCCAATAAGCTCCCTTCCAGCCCGCCATTCCCGGCGAGATCAATGACCCGTATTCAAGCGGCGTGATCGTGGTCATTCTCCTGGTTATACCCTTCCGTCTGCCCGAGACGGACTGATTCGATAGCGAATGCCCTGACACGTCTCCGGTTGCGCGCACGTTGGTGGAGGCCACGAAGATAAGCGTTAGAATGGATACATGGACAAACTGACCGATGTGAGGCCGGTCCGGGCCATTCCGGGAGATTCGCTGAACTCGGAGACGGCGGCGGTGAGGATCGTGGGCCGGTTGCGCCAGACCCTGCCACAACGGATAATTGACGCAGTTCGTTTGTCCGCGCCTCCAATGCAACCGAAGCCATGAAAATACTTCAGGTGATCCACGGCTACCCCATGCGGTACAACGCCGGTTCCGAGGTGTACACCCAGGGGCTTTGCCAGGCGTTGGCGGAGCGTAACGAGGTGCACGTGTTCACTCGGCAGGAAAACGCCTTTCTGCCGGAGTACGCGTTGCAGCGGGAGGCGGACCCGGCGGACCCGCGCATCGCGCTGCACTTGATCAACATGGCCCGGGCCCGGGACGGCTACCGCCACCGGGCGGTGGACGAGGCATTCGCCGATTTGCTGGACCAACTCCAGCCCGACGTGGTGCACGTGGGGCACCTGAACCACCTGTCCACCTCGCTGGTGTTTCCGGCGAAGGAGCGGGGCATACCGGTGGTCTTCACGCTGCACGACTACTGGTTGATGTGCCCCCGAGGTCAGTTCATCCAGATGTACGGCGATCGAGACCAGGATCCGTGGCCGGTATGCGACGGTCAGGACGACCGCAAGTGCGCGGTGCGCTGTTATCGTCGCTACTTTGGCAATGACGGAGACGAGTACGAGCTGGACGCCGCGTACTGGACCGGTTGGGTGGGACGGCGCATGGCCCACGCGCGGCGGGTGTCAGAGGCGGTGGATCTGTTCATCGCGCCGGCCCGCTACCTGCTGGAGCGGTTCCGGGATGATTTCGGCATTCCCCAGGACAAGCTGACCTACCTGGACTACGGTTTTCACCGGGACCGGCTGACCGGGCGGAGCAGACGGCCGGATGAGGCTTTCACCTTCGGCTACATTGGCACCCACATTCCGGCCAAGGGGGTGAACCATCTCATCCAGGCCTTTGGCGATCTCTCGGGCCGGTCCCGGCTGCGCATCTGGGGGAGGGACCGGGGAGTGGAGACGGCCGGGCTGAAGCAGCTGGCCGCAGGGTTGGCCGGCGACGGCGGCGACCGCGTGGAGTGGATGGGTGAGTACCGGAACCAGGACATAGTGCCGGAGGTGTTCGACCGGTGCGACGCCGTCGTGGCGCCGTCCATCTGGGCGGAAAACTCACCCCTGGTGATTCACGAGGCGCTGCAGGCTGGGGTGCCGGTAATCACGGCGGACTACGGCGGCATGGCGGAATACGTGGGGCACGAACGTAACGGGCTGCTCTTCAATCACCGGGATCCGGTGTCGCTGGCCCGACAGATGCAGCGGTTGGTCGACGCGCCGGAGTGGGCTCGTCAACTGGGAGGCCGGGGTTATCTGCAGTCGGCCGACGGCAACGTGCCGGAAATGGGCGAGCATTCGCGCGAGATCGAGCGGATCTACGCCAGCCTGCGGGTGGGAGACTGGTCGGCATGACATCGCATCCAGCGTCAGGCCAATGGGTGGCGACCCCCGAGACCCCGGGATCTGCCGGGCCGTGGCGCATCACCTTCGACACCAACCCGGACGACTGCAACCTGCGCTGCATCATGTGCGAGGATCACTCGCCCCACAGCAGCACGCAGCGCGACCGGAGGGCCGCCGGGCTTCCCAAACGGCGCATGGACATGGATCTCATCAGGCGGGTGCTGGCCGAAGCGTCGGGCAACGGATTGAGGGAGATCATACCGTCCACCATGGGGGAACCGCTGCTCTACCGGCATATGGACGAGATCATCGACCTGTGCGTCGAGTACGGGGTGAAGCTCAACCTGACCACCAACGGCACCTTCCCCGGCCGGGGAGCGCGGGCGTGGGCGGAGCGGATCACGCCGGTGGGTTCGGACGTGAAGGTGTCGTGGAACGGGGCGACCGGAGAGACCCAGGAGCGGGTGATGCTGGGTTCCAACTGGGAGCGGGTGGTGGAGAACGTGCGCACGTTCGTCGACGTCAGGGACGACCACGCCGCCGGGGGCAACAACCGCTGCCGGGTCACCTTCCAGTTGACCTTCATGGAGGTGAACTACGCCGAGCTGTCCGATGTGGTGAAACTGGCCGCCGAGTTGGGCGTGGACCGGGTGAAGGGGCATCACCTATGGGTGCATGCGCCGCAGATGCGGGAACAATCCCTGCGCCGGAACCGGGAGGCGGTTTCCCGGTGGAATGAGGCGGCGGTGGCGGCGCACCGGGCGGCGGAGTGTTATCGGCGGCCCGACGGCGGGCGGGTGCTGCTGGAGAACATCTTCCCCTTGGACGAGCAGGATCCGGACGACATTGCGCCCAGCGGGGAATGCCCCTTCCTGGGGCGGGAGGCATGGGTGGCCGCCGACGGTCGGTTCAACCCGTGCTGCGCGCCCGACGCGCTGCGCCGCACCCTGGGGGACTTCGGCAACCTCAACGACCACAGCCTGCGCGAGATCTGGGAGAGCGCCGGGTACCGGCAGTTGCGAGACAGTTACATGAACCGTCGCCTCTGCCAGGGCTGCAACATGCGCCGGCCCCAATGATCACGACCGATCGGTGGCGGGAATACGCCGTGTCCGCCGACGGGACCCACCATCTGCACCGGGGCCGTCCGGCCTATGGGCCCCGGTTCCTCGAGGCGCTGAAGTTCCATCCGCCCGGCCTGGCGCCGGTGCTGGATGCCTCTGGCGCCTACCACATCACTCCCGACGGAAGTCCGGCCTATCCGGAGCGATACCTCAGGACCTTCGGGTTCTATGAGGGCATTGCCGCGGTGCATTCAGCCAGCGGCTGGCATCACATTGGGCCGGACGGCGCTCCACTCTACGTGGAACGCTACGCCTGGTGCGGCAATTTCCAGGAAGGCCGGTGCCCGATGCGGGATGACGCGGGCCGCTATTTTCACATCGCCGCCGACGGGTCCCCGGCCTACGGGGAACGCTACCGGTACGCCGGGGACTTCAGGGACGGCCACGCCGTGGTGCAGAATGATTCCGGCGATCACACCCATATCGACGCCAACGGCAGGTTGCTGCACGGCAAATGGTTCCGCGACCTGGACATATTTCACAAGGGATACGCCCGGGCTGCCGACCCCCGAGGCTGGTATCACGTTGATATGTTGGGTCGTCCACTCTATGAAGCCCGCTTCCGGTCCGTGGAACCCTTCTACAACGGACAGGCCCGGGTGGAGGGCCACGACGGTTCCCTGAGTGTCATCGACGAGCGGGGAAACGAAGTCGTGCAACTCCGAGGGCCGTCCTCGTCGTCACTGGAGGAATTGTCCCGGGACATGGTGGGCCTGTGGAAGACGCACGCCATCCGCGCCGCGGCGGAACTGGGGGTGTTCGAGCTGCTGCCGATGTCGGCGGCAGACCTGGAGGCTGCGCTGGGCTTGGCGCCGTCCCACGGGGTACGGTTGTTGCGGGCGCTGCTGGAATTGGGGCTGGTGCGACGGGACCCAGCCGCCGTTTATCATGCCACCGCGAAGGGCGCCCACCTGCACTCGGAGCATGACCTGTCGTTGGCGGCGGCGGCCCGCCACTGGGGCGGGCTGGCCCACGACGCGTGGCGCGACCTTACCAACTCGCTGCGCAGCGGAGCCGCCGCCTTCCCCGCCGGGAATCACCAAGGCCTCTTCGACTGGTTGGGCGAACGGCCGTCGGAACTGGCCGTCTGCCACCGGGCCTACGCCGCCTACGCCAGGCACGACTACGCCGTTCTGCCGCGGATCTGGGACTTCGGAGTTCACGACGCTATCCTGGACGCCGGCGGCGGTACGGGAGAGTTGGCGCTCGCCCTGCTGCGGGCCTTTCCGAAACTGAAGGCCACGGTGCTGGATCGTCCCGAGGTGGCGGAATTATTCTCGGCGCCTGACGACGTTGGTGACCGCTGTCGGTTCGTGGGCGGTGACGTCTTCGGGAAATGGCCGGTGCGCTCTGACGCGGTGATCCTGGCCCGGGTGCTACACGACTGGCCCGATGATGACGCCCGGCGCATCCTCGGTCGGGCCCGGGAGGTCATGGCGGACGGCGGTTGCCTCTACGTGGTGGAGATGGAGTTGGATGACGTCACCGGCGCGGGCGGCCTGTTGGACCTCAACATGCTGGTCATGACGGGAGGTCGGGAGCGTACGGCAGGCGAGTTTCAGGAGTTATTAGCCGCCACCGGCTTCAGGCTGTTGGATGTCCGCCCCACGGGAACCGTCAACTCGCTGATCTGCGCCGAAGCGGTATGAGCGGGCCCGACGGGGTAAGCCGCACCCTGGCATTGCTCACGCCAACTCCGGACGCCGCCGCCGTTGCCCTGGCGCTGCGCCACGCCGAGCGGGAAGCGATTCCTCCGTATGGTTACGGCAACGACGTGCCGTTGACCCGGCAAGGCATCACGTCGTCCCGCCGTCTCGGAGAGGCTTTATCATCCCGCCCTGTGGCCGTCGTCCGGACCAGTCCCCTGCCCAGATGCATACAGACCGCCGAGAGCATCATCGCCGGCGCCGGCTGGGACGCCGTTGCCGTGCCCGATCAGCGGCTGGGCGCTCCAGGCCCATTCGTCATGGCGTCGGAACTGGCCGGACCGCTATTCCTGGAAATCGGACCCGAGGGCGTGGTGGAACGCCAGTTGGCGGATGCCACACCGCCGGACGGGATGAGGTCGGCTGCCGAGGGAGTCAGGCTGCTGCTGGACCTGCTGACCTCACATCCGGAAACGCAAGGACGACTCGGCCTGTTCGTCACCCACGACGCCGTGCTGGCGGTCCTGGTGGGCAGCCTGTACGGCTTGCACGTCGGCGGGTTCGCCTGGCCCGACTACCTGGACGCCCTGGTTTTGTGGCGGGATTCAGACCAGCTACGCTTCCGCTGGCGCGGTTTGGGCGAGGGTTCTCACCCAATCGGCGGTTAGGTGGACGGCTTCCATGGCAGACACCTTCGGGACATGTCCCAGCACGCGCCGCGCCTTTTCCACCGAGAAGGCTTCCCGCTGGCCCTCCTCGCCGGGCCGGTAGCCCACGTGCTCGATGGGAACGTCGGCGCCGACGGCGGTCCGGCACCATTCGGCCAACTCCGCCACGGTGCGCTCCTCGCCACAACTGACGAAGAACTTCTCGCCCACCACCCGCTCGGGCGGAGCCTGGATTGCCAGCGCCCAGGCCGCTACCACGTCGTCGATGAAGGACAGGTCCCTGGTCTGCTGTCCTCCCTCCACCACGATGGGCCGGCCGTGCATGGCGTTCCACAGCCACTTGAAGATGAATACCTCCCGGCGCATCCTGGGGCCGATGACCACGCCGGTGCTGAGCACCACGGCGGGTACCCCGTAGGCCCGCTGCCACGACCACACCGCCAGTTCGGCGGCCGCCTTGGAGAAGCCATAGGGGTTGTGCGGCGTCAACGGGTGGCTTTCGTCGATGGGCAGTTGCAGCGGCCGGCCGATCTCGTTGCCCGAGCCGGCGTAGAGCAGCTTTTCAATCCCGCCGGAGCGGCGCACCGCCTCCAGCAAGGCCACGGTGCCGTCGATGTTCTGCATCACCGTGTAGCGGGGAGAGTCGAAGGCCAGAGGCGTGTCGGCCTGCGCGGCCAGGTGGGCCACCACCGAATGGCCGTCAACGTCGTCGGGCTGGATGTCTTGGAGGCTCTTCCAGAGGTAGCGGAAGTTGGGGTGTTCCAGTTCACGCCGCAGCAGGCCGGCGTGGGATGGTGGCGAGGTGTCCAAGCCGGTTACCCAGTAGCCCAGGTGCAGGAGCGCCCGCGTCAGGTAAGAGCCGCCGAAGCCGGCCGCTCCAGTGATCAGGACTGAGCTGGGTTGGGCGTCGGTCTTGCCAGCGCCATGCCCGTTGTTCTGGTGCCGCAATTGGGTCTCACCTCCAGTTGAACCAGCCGATGGGTGGGATGACCCATCGGAGGGACAATAAGCGTATCACTACCGTTGTAAAAATGGTTGACTTTAGTTACAAGACTGCCGTCAGCCTTTCGTGATGACGTGGTCTACGCCGCGCCGCCGCCCCAACTGTTCAAGACGGCTACGCCCGGGACTCTCACCCGGGAACACCGAACGGATCCCCGCTCAAGCCACCGCGCGTGTCTTACCACTCACGACAGCCCGAACCGGATTGGGTCTCCCCAGCCGATGCTGCGCTGCAAGCGCCGGTCTCAGTTGCCCCGCTATCGCTCCCCAGTACGTCCACACGTGCTTCACTCGCTTCCTCACGGGTACGGTGAAGGCGACCTGAACGCCATTGCCGACCGGACATACCCAATCGACGCGGGATGCGCTCCGAACAACCAAGATAGCGACGGGCCAGCACCAAGGCCGCAGCCTGATGTACCGTCAGCCCGTATCGCTCCATGAACTTCACCCGGCCCACGACGGAACTGTACGCCGGGTTGACCGCTATGATTTCAACTCCTTCCCGGTAACCGCAGGGCAATCGCATTCTCATCTGGAGGCAACAACCAGCGTCTGAATTTGCGGTTGCCGAGGTTGAATACGTCTGGTCCAGCAAAGATTGAAGGCGGTTGACGTTGTGCCGGAACGGAATCCGGCTCCCTACGCCCATCGTTTTTGAGAATGCGATTGCCCTGCCGGTAACCGGCCTTGCACAAAAAATGAGGTTTTGGGTCTAACCTGTCCCGCGTCAACTACTTTTGCCGATTTATCGTCGATTAGTTTTGCCGGTTCACCTCCTCTGACTGGCCCCGCTGCTGAGCTGCATCAGTCCGGTAGCTGGGGACGTCAAACTCGAGGATGATGGAGTGGTGCACCACCCGGTCGATAGCCGCAGCGGTGGCCATGGGGTTGGCGAAGATGCGTTCCCATTCGGAGAAAACCAGGTTGGACGTTATGCCCAGCGACCTCCGTTCGTAGCGTTCGGCAATGAGTGTGAAGAGGACCTCGGATTCCTCGGTACCCTGGGGCAGGTAGCCGAGATCGTCCAGGAGCAGGAAGTCGAAGTTGTCCAGCCTGCGCAGTTGTCTGGGCAGGGCGAAGTCGCGCTTGGCGGCGAGCAGGTCCTGCACCAGGCGGTAGGCCGGTGCAAAGAGGACGGAGTGTCCGGTTTCCACCAGCCGGTGTCCCAGGGCGCACAGCGCGTGGGTCTTGCCGGTGCCAGGCAGTCCGAAGGCCAGCACGTTGACGCCGTGTTCCACGAAGCTGCCCTGGGCCAGCTGGTCCAGTTGCTGCCTGAGGGCCAGGGGCACCCGGTGGTGCTCGAAGGTCTCCCAGGTCTTGCCCGAGGGTAGCCGGGACGCCTGACGCACCCGGTTGATGCGACGGTGGCGGCGATCTTCGGCTTCCTGTTCCAGCACCTCCAGGAAGGTGGGCAGGGCGTCGCCGTGGCCGGCTTCGGTGAAACGGGCCACCGACTGGGTGCCCATGGTGGGCAGCTTGAATTGGTGGCACAGCTGGCTGATGCGGTCCTGCATGACGCCGGTGTCGGTATCCATCATGCGCACACCCCCACCACAGCCAGGCTGCCGGTGAGCAGGCGGTCGTAGATCTTCAGGTCCGGCTGGCCGGAAATTACCAGCGCCGGGGCTTCGGGCACCTTGGGCTCGGCCAGCTCCCGCACCTCGGCGTAGTCGAAGGGCTGACCCGCTTCCAGCAGCAGCGACAAGGCGCTGTCGACGTTGGCCTCCATGGTGGTGGCCGCCAGGTGCAGGATCCGCACGTACTCCACGTCGGCACGCTCACGGCGCCACTCCCTGAGCGCGTCGTAAGCCAGGCGGAAGTGCATGGTGGGAAAGAGCTGCTCTCTGAAGCGGTAGCGGGCGAAGGCGCCCGGCTTGCGCACCAGGGAATTGATGACGTGGCGGTAATTGACGTTTACTTCCCCATCACCGTGCACTCTCTCCATGCGTTCCACAAAGTGGCCCTTGTAGTACACTTCCACCCCGTCGGCGTACAGACGGATCTGTACCTCCCTGCCGATGAGACGGGAGGGTACGCTGTAGCTCCGTCCCGCTACCCGGATGGTGCTCCACCGGCGCACCTTGGACCGGTAGTTGGCGTATTCCGGCATCGGAGCTGGGGGCAGGGGCCCTAGGCAAGCCAATTCCTGCTCCAGCTTCCCCTTCACCAGGCGATTACGCTTGGCGACCATCTCCCGCACGAAGTGGGCGTAGTCGGCGGCGGTGTGGAAATCGCGGCTGCCGCGCAGGATCAGGGCCTGGTCGACGGCATCCTTCAGGAGGTAGTGGGCGTACTCGGCGACGCCGTTTTCGTGGCTCTTGCCGCGATTGATACGGGTGGAGCAGAGGCCGTAGTGGTCCAGCAGGGCAGCATAATTGTCGTTTAGCGCCCGGCCGCGGCTGCGTTTCATCTCGTGGGTGGCGGCTGAAGTATTGTCGGAGCGCATCACCTCGGGGGGCGCCGCCCAAGGCCCACAGTGCCGCCTGCAATCCCTGCTTGAGCGCCAGGAAGGTCTCGCCGGCGGCGACCTCGGCGTAGCGCCAGCCCGAGTGGCTGAGGATCAGCTGGAACAGCAGGTGGGGATAGGACTGTCCGGCGATGGTCACGCCCAGGGCATTGCAGTGGGTGAAATCAAACTGGGCTTCGCGACCCGGCGGATGCTCCTGGGGGAAGTAAACCTCCTGATCGGGACCGTTGAGCGCCCGCCAGTCCTGTAATCGTCGTTGCAGCGTCCTGAGCTGGGAGGCGCTGAACCGGCCGGGATGCTGCTCTTCAAGCCACTCGATAATTGTCGTTGCTTTCAGCTTGCCCTTGGGATCTCCCCGCAGCAGGGGCTCAATCTCTTCTTCCCACACCCCGTCAAAGGGGTCGGACCGGGTGCGCCACCAGCGCTCTTGTTTACTCTCCGACGGCAACGGGCCACTCTGCCACTTCCTCGCCGAGCGCACGCTCATCCCAGCCTTCGCGGCTGCCGTCTCTTGTGTCTTTCCTTCCATAAGTTTCTGCCTCAACAATGCGACTTGTCGGTCTTTGATCAATCCGGCACCTCCGTGCCGGATGGTCTTACCCAATCCTGACCGGCAAAAATAGTCGCCGCTACCGGCATTCCTTATTGTCGTTAATCACTAACCAGGCGGAATCCTGAACAAAAAATGCCCCTGCAGATGGCCCGCGATTACCCATGGATCGCCGCTAGCAAGAGCCTTGAACCACTCCGCTTCGTGGCTCCCAGAACCTGACCCCAACCAGGTCTGCAGGAACACGGCTTCGCCAACCCATTACTCAGCCCATGGTCTGTGGTCTGATCAGCGTGGCCACATCCCTTTGGTGGTCTCAGGATTGCGCCACCGGCACAATCGCCGGTAGTGACGCAATTTGAAATGGCATATTACAAAACACCATAATGGCAACACTTCACCGAAACGGTCAAAGACACGCCGCCAAGAAGCACACCAGCGGCCCCGTCCCGCAGGCGAAGGAGGTCCAATTGAATACACGTCAAGAAAGTCACTTCCCGGCGGAGCTGGCGGACGACCTACGGCGGTTCAACCCTTGGTGGGCTGGCATCCGGCCCCCAACCACGCCACCGACGCGGCGCCACCTGGTCGACCGTGTGCGGCGACGCCTGGACTCCGGTATCGCTCCCATCATCGCCGTACGCGGGCCACGCCAAGTCGGCAAGACGACCGTCCAGCTCCAGATCATCGACGACCTACTGGCCGAGGGCGTACCGCCCAACAACATCATGCGGGTCCAGTTCGACGACCTTGCGTCAACCGAAGGACTGATCGACCCCATCCTGCGCATCGCCGACTGGCTTGAGCAAAACGTCGCCACCGACGCATTCAATAACTTGGCCCACCAAGGCCAGAGAGCGCACCTATTCGTCGACGAAGTGCAGAACATCCCCGGCTGGAGCAACCAGCTCAAGTCCCTAGTGGACAGCACATCGCTTAAGGTCATGCTGACCGGCAGCTCTGCCCTCCGGATCGAACAGGGACGGGACAGCCTCGCGGGACGTCTCCACACCGTCGAGGCCACTGCTCTGTCGCTCACCGAGGTTGCCAAGTTCAGGGGACTCGACGACCAGAGCCCATTCATGCCGGACAACGGCCTGTCGAACCTCCTGAGGAAGGAGTTTTGGCAGGAAATCGTCCAGCACGGGCTGGACCACTCCCAAGTACGAGACCAAGCCTTCCGACATTTCTCGGAGCGGGGCGGATACCCGGTCGCCCACAACCTGAATACCATCGAATGGCCACTCTTGGCCGACCAACTCAACGAGACCGTCATCCGGCGAGTGCTGCAACACGACATGACGGCAACGCCCGACGGCCAAGCGCGCGACGCAACACTGCTCGACGCGGTCTTCAGGCTGGCGTGCCGGTACGCAGGGCAGGCACCGTCGTACCAACGGCTGGCGGAAGAAGCCCGCCTCACGCTGGGACAAAACGTCAGACCCCAGCAGGCCGGCGACTACCTGCAGCTCCTGGCCGACACCATGCTGGTCAGACTGGTGATGCCGCCGGAGGCGCGCCTCCGGCGCAGCCGGGGTAACGCCAAAATCTGCCTGGCCGACCACAGCCTGAGAGCCAGCTGGCTCCAAGAACTCATCCCCCTGGACCCCGACGCGCTCACAGCAAGCCCCGAACTAACGACCATGGCGGGACACATAGCGGAAAGCGTCTTCGGCGCGACCGCGCTGGCCATTCCGGGCCTCGACGTGGCCCACCAACCGGAACAAGGACGGAACCAAGAGGTGGACTTCGTCTTCAACGTGGGCGACCAGCGGATCCCCATCGAGGTCAAATACCAGCGGCGCATCGACCAGTTCCGCGACACCCTGGGCCTCCGTTCCTTCGTCGAACAGGCTGCCAACCGCGCACCCTTCGGACTGCTGATTACACAGACCGACACACCGCCCATGGACGACCCACGCATCGTGGTCATGCCACTCTCCACGTTCATGCTGCTCACGTAGCTCCCGCATACGCCCAAGCACACCAGACACGAGAGAACAGCCCAATCATCAAGTCTCGTAATGAGCCATTTCAAACTGAGTCACTACCCAATCGCCGCCGTCGCCATTGGCACCGACAAGATGATTCGGACATGCTGAAACACGACACCGACGCGGTTGACCACGAGGGTTCGTGCTTGCACAATCAAATCACCGGCCTAAGCCAGTATGTCTCCCAAAGTAGAGAGCCTCACCATGACAACTGTACGAGAACTCCAAGACCGTTCCAAAACACTCCACGGCGAAGATATCCGGGCATCGCAAACCGGACAGCAGGCCGAGGCCCGTTCCAAAGCATGGCAAGCCGCCCTCACCGTCATCGAAGCAGCAGCCATCAGCGAACCGTGGCGGCTGGGTCCTGTGCAGACACCGGCCGAAACTGTCCTGCAATTCAGCCTCAAGACCAAAGACCGCCGGATCTTCACTCTTTTCGCCAGCGCCGAGGTCCTCGACCCAGATACCTTCATTGAGGCACTCGACTCCCAAGATCTCCAGCAAAGGGTCACCTTCACCGGCGAATTCATCCAACGCATGAGCCGCCATTTGAGCGGCTGAACCGAAATGCGCCCGCGGAGAACGCAATTGACCACCGTCACCTACCGAACGGCTGCCCACCATTTGCTACAACAGGCCCAAACCGAGTTCCAGCGCGGAGACCTGAGACAAGCCTCCGAAAAAGCCTGGGGAGCCGTCGCCCAAATTACGAAGGCTTACGCAGAGAGTCTGACACCGCCCGCCTTCCACCGCAGCCACGCAAGCCTGAAAAGAATCGCGCGCAACCCGGCCCAAGGCACCGGCAACCAAGATTTCTTGGCGCTCTTTAACGCCGTCGAGCAACTCCACGTCAATTTCTACGAAAACACCCGCAGCGCCGCCGCCGTCCAGGCCGGCATGCTGGATGCCCACGACTACATCGCGCTGGTCGAAACGCAACTTCCCGCGCCGCCGTAATCTCCAGCATACCCGTCGCGCTTTCAGCTCTCCGATCTACGGCCGCGGCCCGCCTTCGGTATCTCGGCAGCCGCCGCCCACCATGTCAGCAACGGCACCAAGTGCCCCAATCTCCGTCGCTGAACATACCGCTGCTACTTCCGAACTGCCCCAAGTTCTGGGGCTGGATTGAACAAAAAATCGGCCAAAAACTGATTATTTGTGCAAAGCCCCGGTAACCTCGGGACAAAAAGCACGCCTTCACCTTGCCGTACGCAAAGGACGACAGCATCCGGGAGTACTTGCGGGACTCTCCCTCCAGCACAGCTTTCTTCTGTCGGAAGTCCAGCTTCTCAATCACCAACGGCTTCCCGGCTCCACGCGCGTACTCCACCACCCTGGCCACCGTATCTCCAATCAGAGCCTCCGCCTGATGGTTGCTTTTGCCGTAGGTCACCAGCGGCACCCGCCAGGCGTTCACGTAGTTGCCACTCGCATCAGTCTCGACTACGGCCAGATGATCCGCATTCAGGTCCACCCCGACCGCTCCACGCCGCCGGTCCGTCGTGACCTCCACATCCGGCAATTCCGTGGTGGCGAATACCCGCCAACCTTTCGCATCACGCTTGAAGCGGTAGCTGATAGCCTGGCCGAGCGCGGTAACTCGCGCCTCCTTCTCACCATGCTGCCGCCGGTACACCGCGTACTCGGTGTTGCTTCCCAGCGCCGACAGCGCCACCTCATGTCCAGAAGCAAACCTCACGTTTGGAACCACCAGGTACTTGCCGTGCAATTCCGCCAGGCCGTCCCGCATCCGCAACCGCAGCGTCAGCGTGCCGTCGTCATTGACGGACGCCACGCACAGCTGGCATCCCGCCGTCTCATCCCGGCTGCCCAGCACGAAGAACTCGTCGCTGCGGACATCCCGCCATTCTGCGAGCCATGCCTCACGACTGGCATAGCCATTGGCCTTCAGGTCATACTGCTTCCGCCACAACTTCTTGGAGCCGAAGCACAGCCGTACCAAGCCCTCCGCAATGTCGGCTTCCAGTCCAACCAGCCTGTGTCCAAGATTAGCCAGCCGCCGCTTCTTCTGATGAACCTGATCCCATCGGCCCCGCTCAGCGGCATCGGAAACCTGCCGCTGGGCCCGATCAATCCGACGCCTCAGGCTATCCAGTTGCAAAAGCTGAGACTCCCGCACCGCCGACACCTTGCCGTCCAGCGTAATCCGCACCCCATTGAACAGCCGCGCCAGTATCCCGTGCTTCTTGATGTACTCGCTCTTCAGCGTCACCGCCGACCGGCCTGCCGCCACGTCGGCAAACAGCTTCCGCTGTACCTGGCCGTACAGCTCGCCGTAGGCCGCCAACGCCGCATCTCCAGCCTCACGGTCCAAGCCCGTATAGTCAGAGACGCGAGTTTGATAAGTGGCCACCAGCGGACCTTGAGCCGGGTTCAAGCCAACAGATGTCTGATGACCTCGGCTGCGACGTGTCATGATTGCATCATATCAGAACGGGCGTACGCAGCGGCTCCAACTGCCAAAGTGCCTCAGACAACACCGTACAAGCCGGTCGGTATGACCATTGACTACTATGACACACTAAAACCCACTAATTTGTGAGCAGTTGCCAACCCCACCCCTCTTGCCGTCCGTCTCCCGGCGTCGCCCGCCCCGCAGTAATGGCGCGATCCGCCGGGCGCGCTGATTAACGACAATAAGGGGGCTTGCGCATTGCCGCAAATCAAATGTTACTGAACTTCAGTCGCACAAGATCTCCTGGCAGATCCAGCCACGAAATTGGAGATGGCTGACCAGTGTCGTCGGCAAGACCCACCACAACGCATCAGTAGATTCGATTTGCTCGTGCGTCGCGCCTGCGTCCGCCCTTTATTGATACCTGCCGTGGTTCACACAATCGCCGTTACGTAAGCGACCGTTGGCAGAATTCGCCCGCCGCCCGATGGCGGATTGCGTCGCGTCACCTGAACACCTGGGCAGAGAGCCCGCTCGCCAAGCAGGGAACGGTGTTCAACAACCCGGCTCAACAACAACTGGCGTCCAACAACTACATCAAGGGTTTGATGAGCACCTGCAACTTCGCCGTCGCATCAGCGCCCGAAGGGGAGCGCTGACTGGCATGACAACCTGACCAAACACGATGACGTGAGATGGAACTGTGCCGGTCAGCTCTGTCGCTGGTCGAGAAAGAAGTACTGCCCCGCATAGCCGGCGTAGGATCCGAAGTGGTCCTGCGCCCATCGCACCATCACCGCGTCCGTTGCCTTCGGCTCCGACGAGACGTAGTCCTCCACCGCGCGTCTAATGTGGCGGTCCACCGGAAACGCCTCCACCTTGTCCAACGCCATCAGGCAAATGCAGTCAGCGATCTTGGGGCCGATGCCGTCATACTCTATCAGTCTCCGCTTCGCGTCGGGATAGGGCATCTCCTTCAACCTCTCCAGCTCTCCGAGGTTGTCGGTAACCTGACGGGCCGCAGCGATGACGCGTGGCCCTTTAAATCCCAGCCCCAATTCCTCTAGCCGACTCTCATTGGCCTGGACCAGCACCTCTGGCGCCGGAAAGGTACGACGAGTTTCGCCAGCGACCGCCACCGGGTTGCCGTATTCCTCCGCCAGCGCCTCCGCGTTTTTGGTGATGCTCGCAACACTGGCCCGCGCCGAGCAGATGTACGATGTCAGGCATTCCCACGGCTCCTGCCGCAGGAGGCGCACGCCACAGTAACGTTCCAACAGCGGGCCGATTTGGCTGTCGCGCCCGGCCAGATCGACATAGATGCTCTCGATGTCATCGGTGTCCAGCCGGAAATAACGGCGTAACTGATCATCCAGGTCTACGTCGGCGATCTCCCCGTCCGGACCGCCCGCCCGGTACTCAATGCCATCCGGCGTTTGCCGCAGATGCATTAGGTGCTGCTTCAGCACGCCTGAGTACCAGCCGTCGCCCAAGCGGTCCCCCTGTTGGCGTACGATGATGGCAATCAGCATATCCCGGCCGGCACTGGTGAGGTCGATTTCTCTATCTATCTCAGATATATGACATAACCGCCTCCACCAGCGCCAGCGTTCCCCCAACCCCCTTCAGCCATTTCAACTCACCGAGGCCGAACAGTTACGTGCTGTCTCGCTTTCTTGCCCCCGTTTGGCTGACGTGCTAGATTTCGGGTAACTGTTCACGTTTGAGGGGACGAGTCGGCTTGCAAAGCAAATTCCGTGCTTGGCTGCCCCTCTGTGAGAGGCCTGATGGCCCGTAGATCCCCACAAGTCTGAACAGTTACGATTTCAGCTCATTTCAAGAGTTGCAACCAATGATTCGTGTGATGGGAATATTAATCGTTTGCGGCCTGATATTGGCCTTGTTTGCACTCTTGGGATGCACCAGGGAAGTGGTGAAGGAGGTGGTGGTTACGGCCACCCCGGGACCCGCGTCTCCCGTGCCGAAGGCTATCGCCCTCGCTCTGCCGACGGACGCGCCAAGGCCCGACGAGAGTGAAAATATTTACCAAGTCGGCATTTCGGCAGACCTTACTACGACCAATTTTTGGGCGTACCTCGGGCCGGACGGAACAATTTGGAACCTCTATGTCCTGGGCGGCAGCAATCCCGCGCTGTTTGTCTATTCGGCGCAACGGTTCGACTGGGTACCCTCCCTAGCCGCCGATTTCCCTTCGCCCCTGCGGGAGGAAACGATAGACGGTCAAACTTTTTGGACCACCGAGGTTGCCCTGAAGCGCGGCGTCCAATGGAGCGATGGGAACGGAGTAACGGCAGCAGACTTTGTGTTCACCGCCCATACTGCCGCCGAGCTGCAACTTGCCGGCAATTGGCCGTCTATCGTGGACCCTGAGTTCTTCGACCACGCGGAAGCCTTGGACCCTTACCAGTTGAAGATATTCTTCAAGCACAAACCCGGCCTGGCCCGCTGGCAGTTCGGCTTGGCTTTCATGCCCATCCTCTCCAAGGCTTATTGGGAGCCGGTGGTGGCCGATGCCAGGCGAGCGGGTGAACTCGTTGAACAGCAAAAAGCGCTGTACTCCCATGTCCCGCAGAACGAGCCCACCGCCGGAGGTTTCAGCTTCGGCAAATGGGAGCGCGGCGCTTTCGCCGAAAAGGCCAGGAACCCCGATTATTTCTTCCGCGACAGTGTGATCACCCAATTTGCCAACGGCTCCTACGCCGAGGCCAAGTCGGGCGTCTACGAGTTCGCTGCTTACGGTGAAACGGGCGGCGACAAATCGCTTGAATACACCGTTGGGCCTTACGCCGACAGCACAATCTACTCGATTTACGGTAGCCAGGACGGCACCGTATTGGCCCTCAAAAAAGGCGATATCGATTTCATGCTCAACCCTCTGGGTCTGTCCAAGGGTCTGCAGGAACAATTGCAGGGTGAGGACGGGTTATCCGTCATTGAAAACCCGTCCGACGGCGTCCGGTACCTGGGGTTCAATGTCCGAAAGGCGCCCCAGGACAACAAAGCATTCCGCCAGGCCGTGGCAACCCTGATAGATAAGGAATTCCTGACGGAAACCGTTCTGCAAGGCGTAGCCATTCCGGTGTACACCATGGTGCCCGAGGGCAACAAAGCCTGGTACAACCCGGACGTGCCGTTGATCGGCAAGGGCCTGAGCCGGGGAGAACGGGTAGCTCGGGCGGTGGAGTTGCTCAAGGGAGCCGGGTTCGCCTGGGAAACCGAGCCGCGGGTGAGCGAAGACGGAAAGTTCATCGAGCAGCCGGGAGAAGGACTGAAGATGCCCAACGGCGAGCCGATGCCAGCCATGACTTTGCTAGCTCCGAGCCCCGGCTACGACCCCCTGCGCTCCACATTCGCCATCTGGATCGAAAGATGGCTGAACGAAGTCGGCATCCCGCTGCGGGCTGACCTGACCGGCTTCAACCTGATCGTGGAGAAGGTGTTTGACCGGCAGGATTTCGATATGTGGATTCTCGGCTGGGGCCTGAGCCTCTATCCCGACTACCTGGAATCATTCTTTCACAGCCGCCATTCCGGACTGGAAGGACACAACGCCGGCGGCTACGACAACCCTGAATTCGACCGCCTCGCCGATCAGCTGTTGGCGGAAACGGATCTGGAGACGGCGCGCCGGCAGGTCTTTGAGATGCAGGCGTTCCTGGCTGATGACCTGCCCTACGTCGTGTTGTTCGACACCCCGCTGGTGGAGGCTTATCGGAGCGACCGCGTTGAATTCCCCTACACCGAATCCCTCGGCGGACTTCAGAACGCCGCGGGTTTGACAACCTTGGTCTGGTTCAAATAGCTGCCTGGGGAAGCGCCTGCCGTCTCCCACCATAATCTCACGGACACACCGCAACTTGGCGGTCGCATTGGGAGATGGTTCGGATCTGCGGGCGTATCCTCCGGCCGGGCGCCAACCTGGCTGCCCGAAGGTTGGGGCACAGCAGGGTAAGGCGTCAAAATGAGGGAATGGTCTCGATGACAGGATACCTGGTCCGACGCGCCGGCCAAATGGCCTTGACGCTCTTCCTGATCGTGACGCTGGCCTTCTTCCTGGTGCAGGCCCAGCCTGGCGACTACGCCTCATTCTACGCCCTGAACCCCGACCTGCCCGCCGATGTTCGAGCGCGGATCAAGGAGTCGTTCGGTTTGGACAAACCATTGTGGCAACAGTACCTCATCCACATGAAGAACACCTTTACCGGGGATTTCGGCGTATCCTTCGGTTATTTCCCCCGACCGGTCATCGACGTGCTGGCAGAGCGCCTTCCCCGCACCGTAGTCCTGTTTCTCACCGCAACGGCAACGTCCTTCTACATCGGGTTCTTCCTGGGCAAAGCCATCGCCTGGCGTCGGGGCGGCGTGCTGGAGTATGCCGCCACCATCTCGGGCGCAACACTCTTCACCGCGTTCACCCCGGCTTTCGCCCTGATGATGATCTGGATCTTCGCATTCAAGCTGGGATGGCTACCCGTTGGCAAGTTCCTGGACCCTTTGATCTGGCGCGAGGCTGAGGTCAGCGCCAACTACGTTTTCAGTTACATGCTCGCCACGGCCGGCGCCTTCATCGCCTTCGCGTTGTTGACTCTGTTGGCCGCCCGGAAGCTCGGTCGCGTTGGGCCAGCGCGGACGTCGGCTTTGGTCATCGCAGCCGGCGTGCTGGCTGTCCTCATCGCCTGGGGGTTCTCAGGCTTTGGCCATCTGGCGCTGGATATTCTCAGGCACATGATCCTGCCCATCGCTACGCTCACCCTCATATCTTTCGCCGGCACCATGCTGCTGACGCGAAACAGTATGCTGGAGACGATGCGCGAGGACTACGTGATGGCGGCCCGGGCCAAGGGTTTGCCTGAAAAGGTGGTGCGGGATCAACATGCTGCCCGCAATGCCCTGCTCCCGGTGATTACCAGCTTGGTTTACAGCCTGATCTTCGCGATCGACGGCAGCGTGATCATCGAAGGCGTGTTCTCGTGGCCCGGCACCGGCATGACATTGCTACAAGCCGTGCGGTCCGAAGACCTGCCACTGGTCATGGGCGCAATGGTCTTCATCGGGCTGTTCTCTCTGCTGGCCCACGTGATAGTAGACATCCTGTACGTGTACCTCGACCCGAGGATACGTTACCAGTGATTGACCAACAATCAAACCATCCGCCGACGGACGGAGGGGCGTCCTTCCCCACCGAGCCGCCGTACATCGACCTGCGTCCGGGAAGGTTGCAACTGGCGTTGGTCCGGTTGCGGTTGGCATGGCGGTCGCTCAGGGACGGCTGGACCATATTCCTGGAGAGCCGCATTGGCCTGCTGTCCCTCGCGACCATTGCCATGTTCGCGCTCATGGCACTTTCCCACCCCATACTCATAGCCACCGTTTGGGATACCGAGGTGTACGACCCGGTAACGGGCTATGCTTACGACCGCGCCCAGCATCCGGCGTCGCCGAACTGGAGACACCCTCTGGGCACTGACCCGCTCGGACGGGACATACTGAGCCAATTGCTGTTCAGCGCTCGGTCCGAGTTCATACTGGGCATAACCGCGGCCCTGGTGACGGTGGGCATCGCCACCACCGTGGGCGCTGTCGCCGCCTACTACGGAGGGCTGGTGGACGCTCTATTGATGCGGCTCGCGGATCTGGTCATCGCTTTGCCGGGCATTTCCCTGCTCATCGTGCTCAGCGCCCTTTTCAACCTGAACCTCTTCTACCTGGCCCTGATAATCGGCCTGCTGGGTGGCTTTGGAGGCACCGCCATCATCCTGAAGTCCCAGGCCTTGAGCATCCGGGTCAAACCCTACATCGAGGCGGCGCGGGTGGCTGGCGGCGGCCATTTCCACGTCATACTTGTGCATATCATTCCCAACCTGCTGCCCCTGTCCCTGCTCTACATGATGTTCACCGTGACCGGCGCCATCTTTGCGGAGGCCGTGCTGTCTTTCCTGGGCCTGCTCGACCTGAGAATGAGCTGGGGCATAATGATCCACACCGCGAACACCGGCGGATACCTGCTGGGCGGCGCCAGGTACTGGTGGTTGGTCATCCCCGCCGGGGCGTCCATCACACTCCTGTGCAGCGCTTTCTACCTGGTCGGGCGTGCGTTGGACGAGGTGGTCAATCCCAGGCTCCGGCGCCACGACGGCTGACGCGAAGGGTTCCTACGGATGACAATGGCGCATAACGACCCGGTCCTGAAGGTGGTGGACCTCTCGCTGTCCTATCTGACCCGACACGGAACGGTGCGAGCCGTGCGGGGCGTCAGCTTCGAGTTGGCGCGGGGGCAGTCGTTGGGGTTGGTGGGCGAATCCGGTTGCGGCAAGACTTCCATTGCCAACTGCCTCCTGCGGCTGCTGCCCGACAACGGCCGCCTGACGTCGGGACAGGTTCTGCTCGACGGCCGGGACCTGCTTCAACTGCCAGAAGAGGAAATGCGCCAATTCCGCTGGCGGCGTATGGCCATGGTGTTCCAGGCGGCTATGAATTCCCTCGACCCGGTGTATCGGGTTGGGCAGCAGGTGGTGGAGGCAATCGAAGCCCACCGCGTGGAGGCGACGGCCGCCGACGCCAGGGCGCGGGTGGCTCGCCTGTTCCGCATGGTGGGACTCGATCCTCAATTGATGCAACGATATCCCCACGAGTTCAGCGGCGGAATGCGGCAGCGAGCGGTCATCGCGATGGCGTTGGCCTGCGACCCCGCCGTGATCATCGCCGATGAGCCGACCACGGCCCTCGATGTAATCGTGCAGGATCGTATCCTCAGGGAACTGAAGGGTGTGCAGCAGGAACTGCGGATGGGCATGATTTACATCAGCCACGACATCGGAGTGGTTGCGGAAATCACCGACCGAACCGGGGTGATGTACGCCGGCAATCTGGTGGAGTTGGGTGATACCGCCGACGTATTCCGCGCGCCGATTCACCCTTATACGGCGGCTCTCATGTCCTCATTCCCCAGCATAAGTGGTGAGAAACTGCCGCTGACCACCCTCCCGGGCGAACCTCCCAACCTGGTTGACCCTCCCCCGGGATGTCCATTCCATCCCAGGTGTGCTTACGCCACCGAGGTATGCCGTCGCGAATATCCGCCACGGGTGGACCGCGGGAGTCAATGGGCCGCCTGCTGGCACCCATTGGACGAAGCGCGTAACCGGGCGGCGGCGCATAACATATCCCAGTAGTCTAACCATGGAATCTGCGTACCCAACGGAATACGACCGAGAGGCCCTGGTCACCGCGGAAGGGTTGACCAAGCGTTTTCCCATCGCCGCGAATTTGTTCCGTAAGCCTTCCAGCTTTATCCACGCCGTGGACAACGTGTCTTTCCAAGTGGGTTGTGGGGAAAGCCTGGGCTTGGTCGGCGAGTCCGGTTGCGGCAAGACCACCGTGGGCAAGCTGTTGGTCAAGCTGCTTGAACCTACCCACGGACGCGTATCTTTCCGGTTCCCCGCGCCGGTTGCCAGCGGACATCTCGCGGGTTCAGTGGTGGTGTCAACTATCAAAGGACGGCAGTTGCGGGCCTTCCGCCGGCAGGTCCAGATGATTTTCCAGGATCCCTACGAATCAATGAACCCCAGGCGAACCGTATATGACACCATCGCCGAACCCCTGGCCGTGCAGGGCATTGGCGACGCACTGGATCGGTTGGACCGCGTCTCCCAGATTCTAAACCTCGTGGGCCTCACGCCGGCCGGCGCGTTCCTGTTCCGGCGTCCTCACGAACTCTCCGGTGGGCAGCGTCAGCGCGTGGCCATTGCCCGCGCCTTGGTCATAGGTCCGTCCTTTGTAGTGGCCGACGAGCCCACCTCCATGCTGGACGTGTCAAGCCGCACCGGCATCATGTCCCTGATGCAGGACCTGGCCCAACGCCTTGGGATCGCCTATCTGTACATCACCCACGACCTGGCGGTGGCCCGCTATATGTGCCACCGGATTGCCGTGATGTACCTGGGGAAAATAGTCGAACTGGCAGATACCGAAGAACTGTTGCACAACCCGCTCCATCCGTACACAAAGGCGCTCCTTTCGGCGGTGCCCGTTCCAGACCCGCTGCGTCGCCGTGAACCTCCGAACATCCAGGGCGACTTGTCCCTGCCTATTGACCCTGCGCCCAGGTGCCGCTTCTACGACCGGTGTCCGATGGCTACCGAAAGATGCCTCAACGATCCTCACCCTCCACAGGAGGAGAGAGCGCCGGGACACTGGGTGGCCTGCTACGAGGCATGAGTCCCGCATGGACGCGTTATGGGCTGAGGTTCACCACTACCGGACGCTTGGCTGTGAACGCATAGCAACCCCGAAGCAGAAACACCAACCATGAGAATGTACCCGCGGGAGTTTCCCGCAACCCGCCGGAAAGATCCCAAACGGCTGGCGGAACGCCGAGTTTATGAAGCCCTGGCTGGCAGAGACCACCGGGGCTTCGTCTATATCGAGTTGGACTTTGCTGGGTGGGGCAACTGGAGTGTTTCGCCCTGCAGGTCAAGGGCAGTCACTATGGATTGGTCGATGGCGAGTGGTACCTGAAAACCCTCGTGCTTGTCCAGAAACTCCAGCAAGAAGACGGCGTCCAGCCTCCGTGCATCGCCTCTAATCAAATGTTACTGAACTTCGGTCGCACAAGGTGTCCTGGCGGATCCAGCCACGAAATTGGAGATAGCTCGCCAGTGTCGTCGGCAAAAACCACCGCAACGCCTTGGCGAACCCAATTTGAGCATCCATCCTCCCAACGTCCTCCGCCTTATTGATACCCAGTGTGGTTCGCCCAAGGAATGTTACGTCGAGTCAGTTGCTCTGGCACTCAGAACGTCAGCCTCATGGTGGATACCGGCGGCCCAACTCTCCCCCTTTGGTTCCGAACGCCGGCGGTCAGGCGACAACAAGGAACGCTGGTATCAGAGACTATTTCCCCGGTCGAGATGAGCAATCATCCACACCTAAACTGACAGAATCGCTGGACAACAACACCGTGGACGGTACAGTTTCGCGACGCCGCCAGCTGACGATCGACCCGCCCACGTGGCCCACTTTACCGCCGCCTTTTACACCCTCGTCCAGGAGCTCGCTCTACCCGCTCAATCTCTCGGGTTTCCTAACCCCCTACTGTGTCCCATTTTCGCTGACGGTCTACAGTGGATTCTCAATTGCTCCTCGGGCCAGTGTCGAGCATCTCGACCCGTACCTCCATTGCTCTGGGATATAGCGCCGGGCCAAACTGGTTGAACATCGCCACGTCGGCCGCATCGCGCCCATAAGCGACGGCAACTCGCCCTCCACGTGGAACGGCCTGCGTTGCATCGAAGGTGTACCAACGGCCACCTACGTACGCCTCGAACCAAGCGTGAAAATCCATCGGCTCGAGTTCATGCAGATAGCCGACAACGATACGCGCTGGGATACAGAGACTACGGGATAACGCGATGCCCAAATGAGTGAGCTCGCGGCATACGCCCTCGCGCTGCTGGTTGACCTCGACTGCCGACATCTGAAAATTGCTGGAATCCGGATTGAAGCGCACGGAGGTGCGGATCCACCCGACAATTCTAGCCACTTGATCGTAGCCGGGCGCGACGCCGTCGACGAGTTCCTTACCGAGGTCTATAAACCGGTCGGACTCGCAATAACGGCTGGGAAGAAGATAGGTTAGAACCTCGTCCGGTAGATTATGCACCTCGTCAAATGGGGCGCCAGGCGACACGTCAACGCCGTCTGCGGTTGAAACGTCCGCATATCTACGGATAGAAAACTCACCTGGGGGCGCTATCAATCGCTCGCACAGATTACCGTAACTGTCCGCATACTCTGTGATCGGTACGCTTGGCGTCGACGTGCAGTCTTCATGCGCCACCCACTGTTGTGCTCCGCTTCGAGGGCGGAGCATCAGGATAAAAGGCGTAGGGACGCTCACATCAAAGGTAATATCACAACTTGTACGAAGCCACATTTCGATTCCCTTACTTGTCAAAACCACATTATCAACTGGCTATGGTCCGGTGTTACAGGGCGCCTAGTCAAGGGCGTCGGCAAAACGTACCACTGGGCTGTTGATGTTCGCCGCAAGCCGACGATCAAGCCGCCCACGTGGCCCACTTTACCGCCGCCGTTTACACCGGCCTTCACACGGCGGAAGAACGCTTGCAAAGCCAGATCCACACCCATGAGGGTGACCACGGCCAGACTGCGGTGTTCGCCAGCCCATACCGGATCGTCCTGGCGCACCAGCGTGAGCTCACGGCACTGGCTGGGGAAGGTGATCGACCGGCGCGCCATGCGTCGCGCCGTTCCTGGACGGCGCCGTTGTAAAGCCGGCAATGATCTGCAAGCCGGCGGTGGTCGTCGCGGGTGAACTGGACGCGAAACTGGTACGTGCGCGCAGCGTTATACTGCTTCTGCAGCTTCGACCTCCCCGTAGGTTGTTGCTGAAGTCGCCAGGGCTCCACCCCTGGCGGCGCTATCATCGCAGGCGCCCTGCGGTCAACGGCGGATCAGTTGGCAGGGAGAGTAATAACGCCTCGGCCGGCTCCGATCTTCGGTATGTACCCCGGTCGGCAGAGCGTTAACACGGCCAAAGGAGCGAGTCATGGATTCGCAGCAGTTTGGCGATTCCTACGACTTCGTCAAAAGAGACCTAATCCACTGGTTGGCGTCCGCCGAAGAGTGGGCTACTCATCCGATGTACTTCGGTCCGAAACGTGGTTTCGTTGCCAAGCACGCCGAGTTCCTGGGTATTGCTCTCGCTGCGGGAGACACAATCCGCAGGAATTTGGCACTCAACCGTCGGCAGTGATTGCCCCCACCACCTTCTCCTCGATCCAAACACCGGATTACGTGCAGGGCATGAGGGCCCCACGGATAGCCTGTGGGACCATGTAACAATTGAAGAGATTTGATCCTGTTGCCTCATTCAGAAAGGTTACCGACATTCAGTTGCACCAAGTATCCTGAGGGATCCAGCCACGAAATAGCTGGCCATCGTCGTCAGGAAGTCTCGCCGCCCTAATCTCCCGGCCGCCGATTACGAAAATCATCGGACATTGTGAGCGGAATTCATCGCACGGGCCTTGCAGTCGCGCCGCGATTGGGGTGGAATTCGTCATCTCACGGACCCCGGGCCACAGTCGCGGCTCCCGGCCCTTTTTGAGACCGAAATCCCGGTCCTGAAACGGCTGGGACGGCCACCTCCACCGGCCATTTTGCAAGCCGCCGGCCATGCCTCTCGGCGACGGGGACTGTATCATCCCTGGCCAGCCGGCGCGGCGGCTCGGCCCTTGCCTAACCACATCCCTGGTCGGCGCAGGCGGTACGGATGCACGCCCCGGCTGCCCTACCGCCAGTCTGGCCGCCCGAGTCGATCATCCAAACCCACCGACAGGGGCCAGGCCTTTTGCACCGCGATGTTCAGCGTGTCGTCCCGGCGCGACACTTCACCCTCCACCACCACCAGAGAATGTCTCAGGGCGCCCTTGAGCCGCTCCCACTGGGCGGGCCACACTGCCAGGGGGATCAGGCCGGTTTCGTCCTCCAGGGTCAGAAACACCGCGGCGGCCAGGGGCCTCTGTCGTCGCACCACCCGGCCGGCCACCCGCACCACGTCGCCATCGGCACAACCCAGCAAACCGTCGCTGGTCAGCACCTCCGGGCCCAGTTGGGGCCGCACCAGTTCCATCACGTGGCCATTTGGGCAGAGGCCCAGCATGGCGTACTCGTCCAGCATCCGCGCGGACCGCGCCTGCTGGCTCAATCCCGCAGGCGCATCCGACACCGCCAGGGGCAATGACAGCTGGCCGCGCCGCACTCCGGCGGCGTAACCGGCGCCCACCTGCCACAAAGCGCTCCGGCGGTCGGTGAAATCGGCCAGCCCATCCATGGCGCCGGCCCGGGCCAGATTTTCCAAGGCCTCTCGCGATAATCCCGACCGGGCCAGCAGGTCGGCCAAACGGCCAAACGGCCCGGCTTCCCGGGCCCGCAGCAGGGTTTCGCCCAGACGCCGGTCCACGCCCTTGACGAAGGTCAATCCCAAGCGCAGCGTATCGTCTCCCTCGGCGGTGCAGCGCAGTTCCGAGAGGTTCACGTCGGGACGGGCGACGCGCAGGCGCAGCCGGCGGGCATCCTGCTTGAGGGTGTCCAGGTCCCAGAAGCCCATGGGCTGCTCGTTGAACAGCGCCACGTAGAACTCCAGGGGATGATACCGGCGCAGCCAGGCCATCTGGTAGGCGGTGAAGGCGAAGGCGACAGCATGGCCCTCCGGAAACATATAGTGGGGGTTGAACTTGCCGAAGATGGCCTCGGCGGCGGCCTCAGGCACGCCCCGTTGGACGGCGCCGGTCAGAAACTGCCGCCGGTAGGATTCCACCAGGGCTGCGCCGTTGCGGCGCCCGAAAGCCCGGCGCATCCGGTCCGCTACGGCGGGGCTGAAACCGCCCACGTCCATGCCCAGCTGCACCACCTGGTCCTGGAACATGATCACGCCCAAGGAGCGCTCCAAAGCGCTCCGCTCCAACGGATGGTGGTAATTCCAGGGCATGCCCTCTCGGCGGCGGAGGAACTCGGCCACGCCGTCGTTGGCGCCGACGCCGGGCCGGACCGCCGCCACCTCCAAGGCCAGGTCGTAGATGTCCCGGGGCCGCATCCGCACGATGGTCTGCATCTGGGCGGCGGATTCCACCTGGAACAGGCCCACGGTGTCGCCCCGTCCCAGGTCATCGAAGACCCCGGCATCCCGGTAGTCGATGCGGCTCAGGTCCGGCTCGATGCCGGTGCGGCCGCGCACCAAACGCACCGCCTGCTGCATCTGGGACAACGCGCCCAACGCCAGCAGGTCGATTTTCAGCACCCCGGCGTCGTCCACGCCGTCCTTGTCCCACTGGGCCACGTAGCGGCCGTCGATGGCCGACGGCTGCACCGGCATCAGGTCGGTGAGGGGGGTTGACGACACCAGCATTCCGCCGGGATGCTGGGCCAGCCCTCTGGGAAATCCGGCCAGCTGCTCCGACAGGGCGAACAGGTCCCGCCAGCCTGGTCGGTCGGCTTTGGCCATGGCAACGGGCGACCGCGGCAGTTCCGACGACGCATCCGTTTCCAACCCCCGGGCCAGCGCGGCCACCTCGTCAACGGGCAGTCCCAGGGCCTTGCCCAGGGCCCGCACGATGCCGCGGGCCCGGTAGGTGGGGAACATTCCGGCCAGGGCGGCGTGGTCCCACCCCCATTCCGCGATGATGCGGAGGATGAGCCGCTCCCGGATGTCCCGGGGGAAGTCCAGGTCGATGTCGGGCAGCGCCGCGGTCTCGGTCGACAGAAAGCGGTCCAGGGTCAGGCCGTAAGCCAGCGGGTCCACGTGGGACAGGCCGATGAGGTAGCCCACCAGCATGGAGACGGACGAGCCGCGCCCTCTTCCCGGCGGCAGCCACTCCAAAGGCGTTTCCAGGTGCCCCCAGCCCAGTTCCAGCATACCCTCCCGGGCCAGCTCGACGATGCGGTGATAGACCAGAAAGAACCCGGCCAGGCCGTGCTTGCCAATCAGGGCGAATTCCTCATCCAGCCGTTCCCGCACCCGTTGGTCGATGCGCCCGTAACGCCGGGCCGCCGACTCCTCGCAGAGCCGCCGGAGCCAGGACTGGGCATCATGGCCCGGCGGCACGGGCACGTCCGGAAAACTATAACGGCTCGCCACGTAGTTGGGCAGCCTGAAATCGGAACAGCGCTCGGCGATGGCCCGGGTGTTGCGCCGGGCGTCGGGATGGGAACGGAACAGGCGCCCCATGGCCGCCGGGGACTTCAGCCGATACTGGCCGTTGACCTTCAGCCGCTCCCGCACCTCCGACAGCGAGCCGTTGAGCCGGATGGCGGTGAGAGCGTCGTGGAGGCGGGAACGGTCCCGCCGGTGATACCAGACTTCGTTGGTGGCCACGATGCCGACGCCGCAACGCGGGGCCAGTTCAGGCAGCCGCCTGTTCCGCGCGGTGTCGCCGTAGGCCAGGTGCTGCTGCAGCTCCAGGAAGACATTGTCGGCGCGGAAGAGGTCGCGGTAATGTTTCACCAGAGCTTCGGCGTTAGCCCAGCCGCCAGCTTCCAGCAGACTAGCCAGGACGCCGCCGGGGGCGCCCAACAGAACAATCAGCCCGGCGGCGTGGGATTCCAGGAAGCGGGCGTCCAGAACCGGCTCGGTGCGGCCGCCGGTCAGGTGGGCCAGGGAAACCAGACGACACAGGTTGGCGTAGCCCTCGCCGGTCTCGGCGATGAGGGCAACGGCGCC
This sequence comes from Dehalococcoidia bacterium, assembly GCA_965220095.1. Classification (GTDB taxonomy): domain Bacteria; phylum Chloroflexota; class Dehalococcoidia; order Lucifugimonadales; family UBA3495; genus Bin87. The sequence goes on along the minus strand of CBDCPD010000004.1, from coordinate 50,916 downwards.
GTCGCCCTCCGGCTCCCGCACCGTCAGGTCGGCTCCGATGATGGGGTGGACGCCGGCGTCCAGGCACTGCTGGCTGAACTCCAGCGCGCCGCACAGGTTGGATACGTCGGTCAGCCCCAGGGCCGGGTAATCCAGTTCCGCGGCCCGCTGCACCAGCTCGGCAACGGAGGAAGCTCCGGCGCCGAAGGAATACCAGGAGTGGGCCCGCAGCTCCACGTAGTCGGTGTTGGCGGCCATATCAGTAGCCCTGTCGGAACCAGTGGCCGGTGGCCAGGTCGCGGTACACCGTGATCAGCCCGCCGTCGGCCAGGGCGAGGCGCCAGTAGCGACGGCGCACCGGCTGCGGCGCCCACCACTCGGTATCCACCTCCCACAGGTCAACCACCCGGGCCACGCCCCGCCAGTCAACCCGGCCGGCGTTCACGCGCCGGGGCGTTTCGCCGCGGCACTGCACCTGCACCGGCGACGGGGCGGCCAGGGGCGCCAGGGAGGACGCGAAAGCCCAGCGGCGTTCGGGCAGCGCCGACCGGGGAACCAGTTCCACCAGGCGATCCATGCCGGCAACGTCCGGCGGCATCCGGCGTGGCGGCTGCGTCCACAACCCGGACTGGCGGCCGGTTTCCGCCGAGAGCTCGGAAACCGTGAGGGTCAGGTCCAGCAATGCCCCGTCGGGCCAGCGCCCGAAACCCAGCGCGTCCCGGGCGCCCAGACCGGCCAGCAGCGCCTTGGCCAGGGCCTCGGCGGATGCCGCCGGCAGGCGCAGCGGACGATCGAACTGCCACGCACCGCCGGAGAGCAGTTGTCCTTCCAGCGACGCCCGACCAACGTGGCGGGCCCGCAGCGAGCCCGAACGCCACAGCCGCTCGGCCAATGCGCGCAGTCCGGCCTCGACGCCGGAGGTGGTGTCCACCGGAAAGGGAAACTCCAGCCACTGGGACAGTCGCTCCGGCAGCGCCGCCGGGATGACCTGCGCCGGGTCAATGCCGTTGGCCAGCCGCCAGGCGCGCGCTCCGTCCACTCCCAGGAACTCGGACAGCGCCTCCGGGGGCAGCGCCGCCACGTCGCCCAGCGTGCGGATGCCGAAGCCCGCCAGCCGGGCCACCGCATCCCGGTCCAGGGGCAGCCACGACACCGGCAGCGGCGCCAGCCAACCGGATGCGTCAACGGGAGCCGGCAGCCAGGCGCCGGCCTTCGCGCGAGCGGCCGCGCAGTAGGCGGGAAACTTGCCGGCTCCGATACCCAGCCGAGGGCGCAGCCACTCTTCGCCAGCAGACGACAGGACCGCCTCGGCCAGCCGCGTCAGGCCTCCGTACATATCCGCCATGCCCGTCAAATCCAGGTAGAACACGCCCAGGCCGGCCGGCTCCACCCGGTCGGCCACCCGGCACAGCGCCGCCAGCAGATGGTCGTTGACTTGGGACAGGTAGCTGGAGTCGGCCGGCAGCATCATGGCGTCGGAACAATGGGACCGGGCTTCCGAATCGGACTGTCCGGCCGCAACGCCCGCGGCCTCGCCGGAGGCGTCCAGCACCGACGGGCGACCCCGGCCGACGGTGGTGACAACCAGCGGCTGGCCAGCCAGTTCCGGCCGGCGCCAAAGCTCGGCCTTCACCGGCAGATGGGTAACCAGCAAGCAGCCCGTCAGCCGGGCGTCCGTCATACTCATCACGGCGGCAATGCTATCCGAACACCAGTTCGTTACGCAATCACCCGCCGTCACCAGAACCGCCGCCAGGGCCGGCGTCCAGGCTGGTGTCTGTTCACTCCCGACCCACCGGCAGCGTCAATATCGGCCAATGTCGGCAACCCCGCCTGTGATACCATACCGCCGCCGCCCACCCCGGTTCCGGCTCGGACTCATCGTTCATTTGACCGTCGTCAACCCACTGCACAACCTGCCAGTTCCCCCGGAGCCGACTCGCCATGTGCGGAAGAATCAGCCTGTTCGCCGAGCTGGGCAACCTGGCCTCCCAGTTCCGGTTCGTTCCAGGACCAACCAGCGCAGCCTACCGGCCCTGCTGGAACATTGCGCCCACGGCCCCGGTTCTGGCTATAACCACCGCGGGGGCCCAACGCCACGCCAGCCTCATGGCCTGGGGCTTCTCGTTCAACCGCCCGCCGGGAAGAGGTGCGTCCTCCCGAACCCTGTTCAACGCCCGCGGCGAAACGCTGACGGAGCGCCCCGCGTTCCGCGCCGCTTTCGCCCGGCGCCGTTGCCTGATACCCGCCAACGGTTTCTACGAATGGCGGCCCAACGGCAGCGGCGGCAAAACGCCGCTGTGGATCCACCGGGCCGACGAACGTCCCTTCGCCCTGGCGGGCATCTACAACGCCACTCCAACGGTGGCCGCCTCCCTCATCACCTGCGCGCCCAACACGCTGTTGGCCCCCATCCACAACCGGATGCCGGTGCTGTTGGTCGATGACCAGTATGACGACTGGCTGGCCCCCGATACCGACGTGGAAATCCTCCAGGCCCTGCTGACCCCGCGGGAATGGCCGGATCTGATCGCGCGGCCCGTATCCGGCGCAGTCAACCGGGCCAGCGCCGACGGCCCCGAACTCATCGCTCCGGTCGTGAACACTACGGCCCTGCTGCTGTGAGTCGTAATCGGCCCCGGAAATTGACCTCTTGCGTGTCAGGCAAGCGCAGATTGGGATGGTCAAGGGCCACTTCATCCCTGTGAACCCCCGCCTGCAAAGATGGCCTCCGCGCCCCAAATTCCTTGTTCGCACGTCGGTTGTCTGGTGGGAACAAGTCTTGCATATGCCAAGACCGCCTCGTCATAGATGCGTCGGCCTTTGACCTCGGGCGCCTTTTCGTCTGTGTCGCCGGACTGCGCATTGCCTCAAATCAAATGTTACTGAACTTCGGTCGCACAAGGTCTCCTGGCAGATCCAACCACGAAACCGGAGGTAGCTGGACACCGTCGTCTGAAAGACTCGCTGCAACGCATTGGTGGACCCGATTCCAGTATCCATCCTTCCACCGTGCTCCGCCTTATTGATACCCGCCGTGGTTCGCACAGCGGTCGTTACGTTCGGTGGTCCGGAACCTCCAACCGGTCTGGTGATTCGATTCGTTCAATCACTATTCTGTCAACCGGTGCGCCCAATCTGCAACAGAATCCCCCAAAATGTTGCCGTTTGGGGCCTGGCCTTGACTGTCCCGAATAGGCGGCGAGCCGCATGGCGCTAGGTACCCGAGCGCATCTTGCCACATGCGCTCAAGAGAAAGGTTGCGTACGGTTCTCCTACTCAGCAAAACCGGGGAATAGTTTACCTGTCAACGTGCATTCCAATGGGTAAGAGATAGTAGGCTCAAGGCTTGTTTATTTTGGCATCACCCGTCCGTAACATCCGTCGATGCTGCTCGGTTCTCTCTCCGCCGGTCCGATTCACGTATCCGCTCTATTTGTTTCTCCAAGTCAGACACGGCGGCACCGATCGCGATGCGCACCATTTTGTCCGTTCTGTCGTTATATTCATCGAATCCAAATCGTTTCCGCAGCTCGGCAGTCAAATCGGCCAAGCGTTTCCATAGCGTGTCCCAGGGTGAAATTACCGTTACCTCAGCGGTAGCCCTAATCCCGCCTCTTATGGAGGGGACATTGATCTCGTGAGTATTGGCAACTAAACGGATCAGCGCTTTCGTAGCGGGATCCTCAGCGAGACGCCACAATTCGTCCAACGCATTCGTCATGCCTTCGCGCCGACCAATTCGTATTTTTTCAGAACGGTTATCGGCAAGTCCCGCGGAATAACCTGATTTTCGGATTGCTTCAATCAAAGTATCCGCGCCCTTGATTGCCAACCAAACCGTCCCAGCGAAGGCAAAGTAGATTAATCCTCCCCAAAACGCTGAGTCGGTAAAGGCTGACCAACTTTGCCAAAACAGCCATTCACCTTGCCCTACCAACACGGCCCACAGGTAAGTCGCTGCCGCTGTGCCGAATGGCGCGATACCGGCGTGGAACGCCAAGCGGTTCGCGTTTTTCAACGTACGCCAAGTGTTCATTTCATGCTCCGTCGCCCACCGAGTTCTGGGTGTCACCCACGGAATCCTAGTTCGGGTTGTTCAGCCTGGGGCTGTAGGTTGATATCGACCGTCGTCAACTCAAGTCAACATCATCTAACACCGCTGTGCGTTGAGCTCGTCTGTTGCACCACCGCTTAGCCTTCTCGATGTCCTGGTAGAGTCCTATCAGGAAAATTGGCGCCGAAATTAGCCCAATCAACGCCAAAACGGGAATTGACACGCCCCGAGGAAATCCTTCAAACCACGTACCGGGAACTCCGTTCCATAGCAGGAGACCGATGGCGACAAACGAACCGACTTTCACGGAGGTCCGAACGAACAGTGCCACAAACAAGTAGCCGGTAACTATCCTGCTATGGTCGAGCACCAATGGTTGCAAGCAACCGCTATAGCGCGTAAGCGAGATTCCCCGTTCGGACGTACGCGCCAAACTCCACGCACACCATGTGCAGTCCGCCCAGCGAGGCGACAAAACTTTACGATCAAAAGAATTACTAAGAAAGTGTTTAAAAAGGGTCTGGAAAACAGAAGGCAATGTAGCAGGGCAGGCTATAGACTTGGGGCATGAGCCGAGCAGTTTATTCCACGGATTTGACGGATGCCGAGTGGCGGATTCTGGAGCCCCTGGTCCCGGCGGTCAAGCCGGGCGGACGTCCTGCCAAGTATTCCCGCCGGGAGGTGGTGGATGCCATCCGGTATGTGCTGCGTACCGGATGTGCCTGGCGTCTGTTGCCCCACGACCTGCCGCCCTGGCAATTGGTCTACCACTACTTCTGGGTTTGGCGGCGGGATGGGACCTGGCAGGGGATTCATGACGCCCTGCTCCCCACGATGCGGCGGTTCTTGGGCCGCCAGCCCAGTCCCAGCGGGGCCATCATCGACAGCCAGTCAGTGAAGACCACGGAAAAAGGGGGCCTCGGGGGTACGACGCAGGCAAGAAGGTGAAAGGCCGCAAACGGCATATTGTGGTGGATACCCAGGGACTGCTGTTGGCGGTGACGGTGCACCCAGCCAACGTGCAAGACCGGGATGGGGCCAAGCTGGTCATCAGCAAGCTGACCGGAAGGTTTCCCCGGCTGAGCTTGATCTGGGCGGATGGCGGCTACGCCGGAAAGTTGATCCAGTGGGTGGCGTCACTGACGGGTTGGACTCTGGAGATAGTGCGGCGCCCTGGGAACAGCCACAGCTTTGAAGTGTTGCCCCGGCGCTGGGTGGTGGAACGCACTTTCGCCTGGCTGGGCCGGCACCGGAGATTGAGCAAAGATTATGAAGCACTGCCGGAAACCACCGAAGCCTGGGCCTACACCGCTATGACCGGACTCATGCTCCGCCGCTTGGTACGCGCTCCAGCTTTTTAAACACCCTCTAAGGCCACAATCAAACGATTGCAGGCAGTTAATCAAAGCCTACAGGCGGAGCGCAAATGGTTCTGAGAGGGAGGCTTGAGAACCGCCGTGCCGGACGGTTCCCGCAGTCACAGTTTGCAGGAGGTTGTCCCGTCTCGGCCGGACTAACGGCGTATGGATACTCATTTTGATTCACACAACACAGTTTACGTCAGGTTACAATAACTGACTCGGCGGGCGTTTTGATACCTAATTTGATTCACACAAAGGTCATTACGTAAATCGGCCGAGTAGAGCAAGCCGTGAGCAAAGCCGGGCCGTGGCGCAGCAGAGGATGGGCTTCCTGACTGTCCATAGCCACTACCAACCGGCCATCGTGCACGTCTTCGCCCTGTTGCACGATCCCGTCTACCGCGAGGCGAACGCTGAGGCGCTACGGATGGAATGGCCGCGCATCCCGCTGCCGGACTGGCCCGATGATGATTAGGACGGTGCGGTGGACGCCGGCAGCGATGAGAATGTGTTCTGGCTGTCGGAAGCGCAGATCCCCCGGCGGGTGAAGGCCGCAGCCCGTGCTGCCGATCTCCCCCGGCTGAGAGAGTTTCAGCGGCCACAGCGAGCGGCCGGCATGGCCCAGCGCCAGCCGCACCCGCCCGCATGGTGACGCCACACTAGAGGTCGGGGCCTCCTCCACAGTTGTTGCCGCCGGCCCTCCTCCTGATCATGTATCTATCCTTGGGTGGCGGTCGACGATATCTGAGGCGTTTCGGTCGGCTCCGGCGCAGAGCCAGCCGCCGAAGGCTCGGCTGCCGGAGAGACCTGAGGCGGTAATTCAGAGGAACACGCGAGCAGAAAGATTGCGATGGAGATTACGGCGATCGTTCTGATTATCATCATGACCTATCCTGCGGACTGAGGGCTTGATCCGGAAGGGGCAGGTATTTTCTGCCAGGTGGTAACATCGTACCCGACGGCGCTTCTGGTGATGGGAGATGATGATATCCCGGGCGTACACATTCCTGACGATAGGGCGACAGCTAGCGAAGGCGGCGACCACGGCAGCTGATCGCGTTCCAAAGGGTACACCGGAAGAGAGAGCCGAGATCGCTCGGCACCTTGCAGCCATCTACCGGATTCTAAGAGATGCCGCGGTGCGACGCGGGCGTGTGAAGGAATTCCCCATGCTGATGCTGGGACCGGCCACACCCAACGACAACCAGACCCAGCGTTTGGAGCGGCTTCAAGATGGAACACGCCAGTTCGGGCACACTTTTCGTCGGTACCGGCGGTACCTGAGTAGAGAGGAGCGAGAACAGGTGATGTCTCATATCAGGGACCTGACCCGAATTGGGTCTGAGATAAACGCGCGGACACGAGCGCAGCGTTGGTGAGGTGGATTGCCTCATCCAATCACATCACAATGTAGATCGCCATGATCTATCGGCCACATCCGCATGGTCCATGACCGCCCTGGGGTTCCAACAGGCGGCCTTCACGGAACCTGCTGTCCAGCAATGATGAACGTATGGTATGCAACGAGCAGCGCAACCTGCCTGGTAAGTCCACCGCGGGCGGGCAGCGGTGAGACCATTCCACTTGCCCTGCTCCTGCCGACGTAAAGGACCAGTGTCAGCAAACCGTCGCCAGCCGGCTGCGGGTCACGTCGGAGCGGCGGCGGGTTACAATGGAGACAACCATTCCCGCTCCAGGAGCCGCCGATGACCGCCACGCCCTCGGAACCCGTCGAGATATACTGTGTCAAGTGCAAGGCCAAGACCGCATCCCGCGACATCGAGGCCGTCACCATGAAGAACGGCCGCGCCGCCACCCGGTCCACCTGCGCGGACTGCGGCACCAGGAAGTTCCGCATCGGCGTCCTTCCCTGACCGGCTCGCTCATCCCGGCATCATGGCGCTTGACCTGGGTCTCACCACATATCAGCTGCTGTCCGCACTGGACGGCCTGGCCCCGAACATCCAGAGCCGCAGCCGGCGCCTGGACGACGCCATCGACCGGGCGCTCGCCGTGCCCGCCGGCGAGGCGGCCTTCCGCACCGCCGCGGTGGGACGCCGTCCCTACATCTCCGCCCGCACTGGCCCCGAGGGCCTGCTGGGCAGCCGGCCGCCGCCCCAGGTTCCCCAGGACTGGACCGCGCTGTCCGTGGACGGCTCCCACATCGACGTGGACCGCCACCTGCCCCTGCGCTGCCACCTCATCAACCTGGGCGGCTGCGCCATCACCTACGGTCAGAACCATGGCTGCCAACTGTTCAACGAACCCACCCTGGCCGTGGACGACGCCGACCTGTACCTCCGTTCTCCCGACGACGCGCGCGGCGAGACCCTGATCGCCGGCCCCCTGCTGGGCGCGCTGCGCACGGTGCGGGAGGTGGAGCGCCTGGCCGACGCCGTGGAGAACCTGCCCGATGACAGGCTGGTCCTGGCCCTGCTGGACGGCACCCTGGCCTTCTGGGACCTGCAGCGGGGCAACTATCCCCGCTACGTCGCCGACGTACTCATCGCAGAACGCCTGCAGCCCGCCCTGGCCCGCCTGCGGGCTGCGTCCACCAACCGGCGTCCGGTGGCCGTGGCCGCCTACACCTCACGGCCCCGCACCACCGAGGTCGCCGGCGCCCTCCGCCTCATGCTCTGCGAGCAGGCCGATGCCGACTGCAACCGTCTCTGCACCGCCCGCCATTCCGACCTGGCGTCCTGCGACGCCGCCGCCGGCTTCGACGACCGTGAGTTGTTCGAGCTGGTGCTGGAACCGGGCCACCGTTCGCCCCTGTACCGGTCCAGCCACCTGGCGGCGCGCTTCGCCCTGGGATTGGCCACCGGCCAGGAGTGGAGCCACTTCTACTATCTCAACGGCGGCGCCGAGATCGCCCGCGTCGAGGTCCCCGACTGGCTGGCCGACGACCCGGAGCTTTTGGCCCTCAGCCACGCCATGCTGGTCAAACAGTGCGAACTGGGTCTGGGCTATCCGGTGGCCATCTCCGAGGCCCACGAGCAGGCCGTCATCTCCGGCCACGACCGGGAGGAGTTCCGCCGCCTGACCCTCATGCTCCTGGAACAGCGCGGCCTGCCCACTCCGGAGTCCGCCAAGGCCACATCCAAGCGTAGGCCCTGGGTCTGAGCCCATCTTCCCGTCAGGCCGGCCCCCTACAGTGGTCAGGTTTCAACTCCAGCGGTCAGTCTCACCGGCGGCCGTGATGCCGGCGGCAGCTACCCCCGAATGCCAGGAAGATCACTCATAAAAAGAGCCAGGCGCCGATGGAGGGTCGGCCCCTGGCTCACGTTCGGTATCGGCTCGGCCATTCCCTGGCGGGAACCCCGAATGCCGGTTGATGGCCCGGTCGGCAACTCTGCCTGTTCTCAGGGCGGCTCTGATTGCGGGGAGCGAATCAGGCCGCGGCAGCGCCACCCACCGGGCCGACCGTGTCACCTTGCCATCTATGGTTCAGCGTGATCAGCGAAACCACTTCCCACCTCCGGTGCTGACGGGCCCATTGCCCTTCAGTTCGTAACGGGTGGAGTGTCCCGGCCACCCCAGCGTTCGCAATACATACTATACCATTCGGCAATAACTGTCAACCACGGGTCTCTGCCGGTAAGTGTTCACGTTTGAGGGGACGAGATCGGTTTGCAAAGCAGATTCTGTGCTTGGCCATCCGTCTACAACCAGTCGGAAAGGCTGGAGGTCCCCTCAAGTCTGAACAGTTACCTCTGCCTCCGCAATGCCCTATCATTGGCCTCAGTTTCACCCGGGAGACCGCGATGGGCCATTGCCGATATTGTGGACACCGCGCCGGTTGGTTCCGCCGCAGTCATCGCCAGTGCGCCGAAACTTACCGTCAGGGTTTGGCGCAGCTGGTTGACCTGGTGGCGGCCGCCTCCGGCCGGCCCGACTTCACCCAGCGGCGAATGCTGCGCATTCTGGATGGACTGGCTCAGCAGCGCTACGTGCCAGCCGAATACCTGATTGGGTTTGGTGCGCGGCTTTCAGCCGCCACCAGTGAAGCGCGGCATGACCCGGGTGGCGAAATTCTCCAGGTTCCGGAGAATCTTCCGTTGAGGGACGCCCCTGTGGGCAAACTCAACCAGCAAGCAGTCCAGGCTGCACACCTCCCGCAACTCCTGAATCTTCTCCACCACATGGTCTGGCGAACCCACCAACAGGGTACGCGGCTCCAGGAAATCCCAGTCCAGCCTGACGTCGTCGTTCAGCTCCTCGCCCGGGTTGGTGAACACCTGCCGCCCTCGGAACGGGTCGTTGAATATGAACGCCGACATGATCCCAGCCTCGGCCTCCCGCCTGGCGTCCTCCATGGAGGACGCCACGTAGGTCGAGCGCATCACCGCCTGATCCTCTCCCAGGCTGAACGGTCGACCTTCCAGTTTCGACCGCGTCTCGGCATAGAGTTCCATCCGCTGCCGGATCCGCAGCGGCGGGGGCTGCCAGTAGCAGGCTTTCAGTCCCAATTCGGCGGCAGTGGCCACCGACCGATCGGTCGATACCGTCATCCACAGGGGAGGGTGGGGCTTCTGGTAGGGCCGCGGCGTTACACGCAGCCGGGTCACCCGCTCTCCATCCTGCCAGGACGGATCAGGCGGATATGATGGGTGGGAGAAAACGGTGTTGTCGGCGGGGAAACTGTAGTTTTCTCCCTGGTGGGAGAAGTACTCATCGGACCATATCTTCCGCACGACCTCGATGGTCTCCCGGAACAGTTCCCGGTTCTCCGCGTCCTTGCGTGGGTCGGCGTTGGCGTGGAACTGGGGACCCTCGTAGGGCCAGATCCCCCGGCCAAAGCCGACCTCAATCCGACCCTCGGTCAGGTTGTCCAGGATCGCCAGGTCCTCGGCCAGCCTGATCGGATGCCACCAGGGAGCTATGTTGGCCATCTGTCCGATGCGGATCCGGGACGTCCGCGCCGCCAGGTCCGCGCCCAGCAGTATCGGATTGGGAAGATCGCCGATCCCGTAGGGGCCGAAGTGATGCTCGCCCAACCACATGGCCTCGAAGCCCAGTTCCTCGGCCAACACGGTCTGCTGCCTGATATTATCCAGCATCTCGGCGGCGTTGGTGGCCCCTCCCGCCGACGCCGCCACGGTCGTGAATGCCGCGAATCTCATGGTGAAACCTCCTGCACAGCGGGACTGGACCAAATCATACTCCACACGTGTGCTGGTCCGGGACGATGGCTTTTCCGTGAGACGGAAGGACCGCAGGGAGGACTGGAGATACGCGTCGCACCGCTCGGGCTACCGTCCCTCTGCATTCATTGACAGCTACCTCCGGGACAGTACCTCCGGGGCGCCACAATGCTGTACTCCACCCGCTACAATATGTCCACCCAGATGTCCACCCAGCACGACAGCGTCTTCTCCTCCCCCAGGTGAACGCCATGACCTACGCCCGCAACACCACCGTCAGCGCCATACGCACGCGCAATGAGATCGAGGAAACCCTCGAGAGGTACGGAGCTGACGGCTTCGCCTATGCCACCCAGGGCAATCTGGCCACCGTCATCTTCGCCATGGAGAACCGCCGCATTCGCTTCGTCCTGGAACTGCCCGATCCCCAGGACTTCCGCTACACCAACCACAATCCGCCCCGGGAGCGCAGCGCCCGAGCCCAGCAGGAAGCCCATGACCAGGCCTGCCGTCAGAGGTGGCGGGCACTGTTGCTGGTCATCAAGGCCAAGCTGGAGGCCGTAACCGCCGGCATCTCAACCATCGAGACCGAGTTCCTGGCCAACATCGTGCTGCCCGACAACACCACCGCCGGCGAGTGGATGCTCCCCCAGATTGACCGAGCCTATCGCACCGGCCAGATGCCGCCTCTGCTGCCCGCTGCCGGGCACACCGGACACCAGCCCTCAGGGCCCATCCCGCTGCCCCCTGCCTGAGCGACTTCTTCGCGGTGACCACGGTGAAATCCCCGCCGTTGGAACGGGCGTCCCGTTGTGCGACAATTGCCCCGGCGGGCCGGTTGTCGCCCGTGGACCGGATGGGCGACCCCACCGTAGACCTTCCGCCGTGGAGCAGCCGATGGTGGAACAACTAAAACCCATCGTAACCGAGCTGGCGCTGGCCGACGCCCTGGACCAGCTGGTCAACCTGATCGAGGAACTCAGGGCCGACGCGAGCCTGCGCGTGGAGATCACCACCGATGAGACCGACCTGGTGAAACTCACCTTCTCCGGCACCCCCGGCGTGGGCTTTCCACTGCAGCGTGAGGTACGGGATATGCCCGCCGAGATCGTTCGCCGCGTCTGGAACGAGGGACTGCGCGATTATGACACCCCGTATCGCTCCGGCGACGCCGTCTCAGACCACTGGCGACAGTAGTACGTAACACCCAACGACGCTGGGTTGCTGCCGCCGTTGGTTCCCGATCAGTAGACTAAACCACTGAAACGGGACACCAAAACACGTACCTTGTCCTCACGTCCCCGTCCCGTTACTCGGCAGCGCCCTCCGCCATCAGGACGCCGCATCCCCATTCTCCTGGTGGTACTGCGCCAGCCTCCGGCCGGTCAGATCCGCCTCCCGCTCGTCCACCATCACACCTGTCCCCACGTTGTGGGCCCGCAGCTCTGCCATCTTCATGCGGAAACCTTGGCTCCCCTGCGTTCCCTTCACCCGGTTGCAGCACGGGCACAGCAGCTGCAGGTTGCGGGCCTCGTGCTCTCCGTCGTCGCTCAAGGCCACGATGTGGTCGACCTCGAACCTGAGATGATGCGGCTGGTGGAAGCCGCAGCCGGGGCACACGCCCCGCTGCACCGAGTACAGCGCCATCCGCACCGATTCCGGCACGTTCTGGCGCTGATTACCGTCACCCCGCCGGCGGGCCGGGCGCTTCTCGTACACCTCCACCGGCTCCAGGTACTCCTGCAGCAGCGCCACGTCCATCGGCCGGTCGGGCTCGCGGTACAGATAGCGGCCGCGGCTGACCCTGATGATCAGCTGGGGAGACGGACGGCTGTGGCCCTGCGTGGTATAGCCAGCCAGATCCGAGAGTTCCCGATTGACCAGGTTCCGGTCCCGCTTCGCCCTCGGGTTAAAATCAGCCACTCCCGAGGCAGCGACCATCTCATAAATCTCTTCCGTGCTCAGAATACGCCCCTGTCGGGCCGCCATCACCTGCACGATGTGGGGGCGCAGACTGCTTACTGCCTTCGCCAACTGCGTACCTCCACTCGGCGCGCACTCCGGACAACCCCGCGTTGATGGACCATCGTTAGCCTGACCATAGATGCATTGCCCTGCACAGAGGCCGTGTCAGGCATGCTCCAGCGCCTCGACCGGCTGGCCACCGCGCTCAAACGAGTATCTGAGCGCCAGGTTGCCTCTAATTCTACCCGATAGCGTCATTAAATCCCCCCGGTACCGTCAGGCGAAGTCCATCTCGCCAACTGCTCGTCCGCATCGATCCCGCCGCAAAGGCGCTCATGCCGATTGACTCCCGGTCTGCGCAATACCGGATGGGGCAGCACGTCCGCAACGTCATTGTCTGGCTGAGGTCTATGGACACTGAGCGCTTTCTCCCCCGGGAACGCTGTGTCTACGATAGTCTGGCCCCTGCAGTTGCAGAACGGTAACCACCATCCTGTCCAGGAGGCGCGACGCGATACGCGGGCGGGCCGCATCAATGTCGGACAACCGGTCCGACGTGGTGATGATGGTGGGCAGACGCTCCTCATAGCGGTGATTGACGATCTGGAGGAGCTTATCCTCGGCGAAGGGTGTGCTGCGCTCCGCTCCCAGGTCATCCAGCACCAGCAACTGGGCACTGCTGATCCGCATCAGCAGGTCAGCGTGAGCGACGGCGCTATCAGGACTATAAGCAGCCCGTAGGTGGTCCAGCAGATTGGCGATGGTGGAAAAGTACACATCATCGCCCAGATCCCGGCGCACCACGGCAGCCGCCACGGCCAGGTGGGTCTTGCCCACTCCATAGGGCCCCATGAGCATCAGCCATCCATTCGGACGTTCGGCATGGGCCCAACGTTTGACGTAGGCGTGGGCAACGGCAAAAGCGGCGGCCTCCTCGGGAGTGAATATGCCGCCACCGTCGGTCCGGAAAGAATCGAACGTCATGCGGTCCGCCATAGCCGCGGATATCTCTCCCAGTTTGCGCATGGCGACATTTACCGGGCGGCCCAAGCTGTACACCTTGGAGAAGCCGTCGGCAGTATCGAGGCGGGTTCTGAGGAAATCATCCGCCTGGTCAAGGGAACCCCGCACGGTGATCACGGTTGGCAAGCGCACCGAATGGCGGTGCGCCAGCAGCTGTAACAACCGGTCCTGACCCCACGACGTCGTGGGACTAACCGGCAAGTCATCCAACGCCAGGAACGAAGCATTCCGGACTTGTTCGAACAGATCGGCGAAGCTGGATTCTTCGTAGTCGTTGTCAAAGCCGGTCCTGAGGTAATCCAACAGGTCAGCAGCAGTGACCAGCAGGGCAGGGTTGCCCAGGTCGATTTGCCGGTTGACGATCGCAGCGGCCAGATAGGTCTTGCCAGCGCCGCTGGGGCCAATGATGGTAAACCAACCGACCGGATCCTCAGCGTAGCGTACTGCCGCATCCAGAACCGCGACGAAGGCACGGGTACTGACAATGTCATCCGCGGGACCATCGGGGTTCACAGCAGCAAAAGTAGACGCTCGGAGAATTCCCAGCCGGCTGTAACGCTCCAGGGCTCGGCTACGCCGCGCACCGTTGAGATCGGACTTCTGACATTCACACGGATAAACCTGCCCGAAATCAGGGTCGGTGACGGGAACGTTGGTCGTCAGCCATCCCACGCCATTGCAGATCCGGCACTTCCCGACATCAGAACGAGTTGGCTGATCATGAGCCGTGTCATCGACCGGGCGACTGGGCCGGTTCGAGACGGTACGGCGCAGGATATCACTCAGGTTTTCCATAGTAACGATAACACCGGTATAGGGAGTCCCCTATTTAGACGCTACTCTCGGCGAGAGTGGTTGTGAGTGGACAATCAACCTGATTTGCACGTGGTAACGTCATTCGGTCTACCCGTGGGACTTGGGTGCGATTATGGTCTGGCTTTCTAACCGAAGGTAGGTGAATAGGCGGATACGTGTATACGTGTATACGTGTTGGCGGACCTTGGGGTATACGCATAGCCATAGATATAGGTCAACGAGAATGGGCGCATGTTCGCCAACACCTACCCGCCTATCCTCACACCGATACCTTCTCCCCTACGTCTATGCGGACACAGGCGTAACTCCCCGGTGGTGCGAACCCGGGGCAGCAACCTGAAGTAGCGGAAGTTGGACCATCTTTGACTAGAGCCCGCTTACGCGGCGAGCCGTATTGGCTGTAGCCAAGCCACCAGATCATAGGGCCCTCCCACGAATGGTTTCATCCTTACCGGGCATAAAACGACCGAAGTTGCCGAAACATTCACCGTTCAAGCTGCCAGTTCCAAGTTTTTCCCCCCCATTGTGGTGCCGGCCCGGTTCGCGCCCGGTTAATATACTTACAAATATCTATAGTTAATATTTAACCGGGAACCGGGCCGGCGCGCGCGCGTGGGGACTGCCCATAGTTACGTCCAATACGGGTCGCCGTTAGTAGAGCTTGTTTCAGTGCTTCCGTTGCTTCTTGGTACCCCAACTGCGTTTGCCCCGGCGGATAGAATTCTCCTGCCACTGAGTTCCAGAGACGTGAACACTTGCCACCCTCCTTGCAGTAATAGCTCTCTCCCGCTTGTCTCTTGAGGCCTTCCCAGGTTGTTAATACCATCGTGCCAGGGCCGCATGCCGTACAGTCGGTGAACTCCACCAATTCCGTATCGGGTGGTTCGTGCGACACGGTCCTAGACTCCGACGGTTTAGCTGTTTCCTGGTTCACCACGTAAAGAATTTCCATCTCCCGTCCAGCAATGACGTTGACCGCTTCCTTGGCGATTCCGTAGTGCAATGGCATATTGAGCCAGCTATTGTCGTAGTCCGACTGTGTCGCCACCGTGATTCCGGTGGCAGATAAGCTCACCCCGACTGTCGGTGTGAAGAAAGCCCTGAAATGTTCGCGCGGTATTTCCATGCTGATCCGTCCCAGCGCAGCGTCCCAAACACTTATGGCTCTACATTCTCCCGATTTCCCGCTGGTTTCTGCCTCGTTATCTGTGCTTTTCTGACCACTTATCCTGCAATTGCCGAGTTCTTCACTTGCGATTCCCTGCGGGTTAACCTGCGGGTTAACCCGCGTTTTACCTGCACCATCACTGCCTTCCGTAGTGCTTACGTCGCTTTTTACCTTGGTTTTCCTTGATCCTCTCCGGCGGCTTGTTTCTGGTTGTACCGTCTTCGTCGGTTCTCTAACCGCTGATATTGTTGATACCATCGGCAGTTGGTCGCCGACAGTGGTAATCATGTATGAATAGTAGTTTCCTTCCCGTGTGACGGTGATGCGCCGGTCATCCTTGAGTTGGTTGATTGCCAAGCTCAACCTGGGACCCGACACTTGCAGATACCCTGCCAGGCTCTGTTGTGAGAACCACACCGGTCCGTCAGCCTTATCGCACAGCTCTGCAATAACGTTATATGCCCGTTCTACCAGTGGTATTGCGGGGCGTTTGGTGAACGCGACGAAGGTGCCCTCCCCGTCAGTCACTGATACGCTATTATTATCCTGATCACTGGCCATGGTGATACCGTCTCAGGAAAGACGCTTCGATACCGCAGTGTTTTTCCAGGCCAGCTTGGGCTTACAGACTTGGTATCGTGCGAAGGTCCCTTTGGTTTCACGATGGGGTCTACCCAGTTGCCTAATAGCTTCGGTGATGCTCGAGGCTCTGTGCTCCACTGCTACCAGCGGCGGAAGTAGTGGTATTGCGTACAGCCAGTACATAAACCAGTTTAGAGTAACTGGTGGGCATAGTGACAGTAGGCACGCCAGGCACCGCGCCCAGACCTCCCAACCGGTGTCCTTTAGAACAACGCCCTGGTGGTGGTGTCCCTCCAGTTTAGCCGAGCTCTGCCGCTCGGGTCCCCGGCTGTCCCAGCATTCTTCCTGACCTCCTGGAATCGTTAGACAGGCGAGGTTCTGGGTATTGTTGGATTGAGTTCGTTGTGCTACAATTGACATCCGAATACCCTATAGGCGGTCTTTACCGACAGCCGGAAGCCCGTACTGCGGGTTTTGCCTATCTGAGTGGGCTGGGTATTGAGGCCAATCTGCCGTCAGAAGTGAGATTGGCCTTTCTTTTTAGGCTTTATCCGTGGCCGTTCATCGATATCGCTCCGTTTTGGTCTTCCATCTCCGTCCCGTACCTGCTTTCGTCCCGGCGCAGATACTCGATGATCGCCAGTTTGAATATCTCAGAAGGTTTCAGGCCATCCCGTTTCGATACCCGTTCGATCCGGTCCCACGTTACTTCGTCTAGGTTCGTGCGTGCCTGCCTTCTTTTGTTTTTTGTCGTCATGGTGGATCCTGTCACGCGGTCTGTTTCTTGGCGAGTGCCTGTTTCGTCCTGAAATGGCTCCAAAAGTACCAAACTAGACTTTTGCGACTGTATTGATACTAACCACTGGCGATAGCGTATGTCAAGACTATGACCACGGTAGAGGAAATTTCGCTACTCGGAAATGGACCAAGCAGTGGCTGAAAGTGATCAGCGTTGTGACGGATTTCGTTCTGGCATCTCGTCTGCTTCAGGAGAAACTACAAAGCTATGCCGTCACTCAGGTGCCGGTTTGGTTTCGACCTACCGGCAGGATTAGTGGACTAGACCCCTAGGGTTCACAGACTGTTGCCTTACACGTTAGCTGTGGCTTCAGGTCTGCCATGGCATGGCTTTCGGCCAGTATTCTGGCTCCGGTCCATCGTCGTCAATGTACGCGACTATTTGACGAAACCATGCCCTCACGGGCGACGGAATCTTGTTCCACTCTCCCAGCCGCGGGTAGTGGAGGGCTTCTGCCCATATCTGATCACGCTCGTACGGCGGCAGCTTGGAGGTCCCCTTAATGAAGACTTTAGCGGCGTGGACGACTTCCTGACCCATCAAACACCCGCGGTTCATTGGGGGCATCATCGTGAGAGTTCAGAGATGCTTCACCCGTGTTGGATCGCTCCGTGGCACCGTGTTCGTCGGAAAGTGCCACTTGTGTAGCGTAGGGACCTTTGCTGTTTCTGTTGAGTATGAACGTCACAGGAGTTCCTGGTTCAAGACGTTCGGCCGTTTCCCTTCTGACGCCGGAACCGTGAACGAATACGTCGCCTTCACGCTCCATCGAGATGAACCCGTAGAATTTGCCGTGGTCAAACCACAGAACCGTACCACTGGAGCGGTAGTTTAACCGGTTGGAACGGATGCACTCCCTGATGATTTGCTCTGCTATGTGTGGTGCTACTTCAAAGAACTCTCTGTCCTGCCTGATTCGGTACTCGCCCAGTGCCTGATGGATTTTCCTTTCGGCCTCAACGGGATCACTCACTCTGATTACGTAGCGAGCTCCAAACGGGGTAAGCACACCTGTCGCCCCGTTTATCTCCTTCGCACGCTGTGACACTGGTCGATCAGTTCTGCCTATCTTCAGGACGTTCGGCTGTTCTCGGGTCGAAAGAACGTAGATCCATCCACCATCCCTGTTTTGGCTAGGACTCTCCTTGGCCGATTCGTAGTTTTCAAGGTACTTGAGAATGGAGTTTTCGTGCAGTCCTTGCTTGGCTTGCTCTGCAGAATCAATGTCATCAGCAATTAGCGCCCGACGCAACTTCAAAAGGTCGTTGGCGATCAGCCGAGCATGCCTTGCCGGTGGGTTGCCCAATTCTTCGCCGACCATGGCATAGTCCCATTGGTCTTTCCGAATGTACCTGTTGAACATCCCCTTCAACTCGCTGAGAGATTCCAAGACCGATTGGCTTTCCACTTCCTGGCCATTCATGAGTTTGGAAACGTCGGACACAGCCGCGTCGTAGCGCTCGCGCATTCGCGATGATATGGGTGCCATGCCGAATCCCCACTTGGCCACTGACCTCTTTTCTTTCACGATGTTCACCGCCTCATCTAAGTATGATGAACCAATAATGCTATCGTTCACGCCACCGCCTGCTGGGATTCGTCCTTGAGCCATGCTGGGTTGCCGCGGGACGGCGTCATGCGTGGCTTGTTCCAGTAGGGGCTTTTGCACTTGGGGCAGTTCTTCGGCTCTGGCGTGCCCTGCTGCTTCGGTGCCCAGCGGTGCAGGCACCGCTCGCACAGGAAGCCGTCAATCTTGATATAGGCCATGATACGTAACCTCGTCAGGCGCGCTTTGGCACTATGTTATCAAACAGTACATCATTTTCCAACCATGGATTGACGCCTACTGACAACCGGTTGTCAGTAAGCGATCACGCGTTGTAGGAAATCGAACGTTTGGTTCAAAAATGACATAAATTCCTTGCACTGACTGTACCATTTTAGTACAATCTCAGCAGGGAAAAACCTGCCGCCCGGGCGACCGTTTGACACGGATTTCACGCCCTTTAACGGCGGCGAGGCCGAAAGAGTTGGAGCTGCATTCGGCCTCGGTAACCACCTAGTCACTCGGCTTAAGGAGATCCCCAGGTGGTCGCTTGTGATGATAATCGCAACGCGGGCAACACCGCAACCGTGCCCGGGCAGCGGCGGGCTGCCCGGGGTCCAACGCTGTCGATGCCTTCGGCTCTGCCGAAAAGCGGCTTCGGCTTCCTCGAAGTCGTGATTGAGGAGGCTATCTCGCGTACCGGCGATCTGGCGGAAGTACTCGACGCGCCCCACGAACAAGGCGGGAACCCAGGCTACCAGGCTGATGCCATGCTCAGGGCCTTAGTCATGCAGTACGCCCTCAACGAGCGCTACGCCAACGGTTTCCTCAACCGCTTGGGAAGCGATGAGCGACTGCTGCGTATCTGCGGTCTCGAATGTGCGCCCAGCGAGGGTGCTTACAGCCGATTCAAGAAGAAACTGACCCCTTACAAGGACTTCATCTGGATCAACATCGCCGAGGTGTTTCTGGAGTGCGGAGACGAGATAGAACGCCTGCGCGAAGCTGGAGTAGTCCCGGTCGACAAGCCCCCGCTGGGGCACTCGCTGGTCATGGACAGCACCGACGTGGAGTCTTGGGCGCGGCCTGGCAGGAAGAGCCGGAAAACCGGAGAGGAGATACCGTCCAAAGATCCGGACGCCAAATGGGGACGCCGCACTGCCAAAAACCGCCGCTCATCCAAGGGCAGTTCCAGAAAACGCGGTAGTTCCAAAGCAAGCAAAGCGGCCGGCAATAACGCTGGGAAGGCAGAAGCATCGAGCCAGAACGACAAGAAGACGGAGAGCTACCACGGCTACAAGGTGAATTTCGTCACCGACGGCAACCACGGGCTGCCGCTGTTCGCCGCGACCCGCCCGGCAAACGCGAGCGACGTGACGGTGATGATCCAGGACCTGGATGACTGCCTGACGTTGTACCGGAAGCTGAGGCCGAGGTACTTCTTGGGCGACAAGGGCTACGACAAGTTGGACAACATCAAGCACGTGGTGAGCCGCGGCATGATTCCGGTGATCGCCATCCGGCGGCCCGAGAAGGACAAGGGAACCGGGAAACGGCTGTACGACGGGATTTACGACGAGGACGGTCGGCCGACCTGCATCGGCGGCGAATCCATGGAGTACGTTGAAACCGACCAAGAGCAAGGCCACCTGTTCCGTTGTCCCGCTGATGGCTGTCCTCTCAAGGAAACCGTCCAGTTCACCCGTCACTGTGACCACGAGCACTACGAGAAGCCCGAGGGCAGGCTGCTCAGGATAGTGGGCCTGCTGCCCCGCTGCTCTGACGAGTGGAAGGCCGAGTACAAGAAGCGGCCGAGTGAGGAACGGTTCTTCAGCAGCGCCAAGCATAGCCGGCTGTTGGACACCCACCGTTACCTGAACGGCAGGAAGTTGTCGATGCACGTCGCGATGTCGGCACTTGCCTACCTGGCCACCGCGCTGGCCCACCTGAAAGCCGATGACTACGCCCACATGAGGCACATGAGGATCAAGTTGCCGGCTGCAAAGAGATCCAAGGCAAGGCAAGTAGAGGAGCAAAAAGTCTCCCCTGGCATCATAGCCGCGCTGGTGCTTCACGAGCTCAACTCCGTGCAGCAGGCAGCGTAGTAGAGGCACTGCAGAATCTGCCGTATCAGACGACCGCTGGTCCTGTGGCGGTGAGTGGTTCCCTTAGAGGTAGGTAGTCTCGCCCGCATTCTCCAAATCAACGGCTAATCGGCCACATACTCGACAGGTTAGGACGTAATGAGCAGGTGTTACGGTGTGGACACCGCCACAGTTGGCGTTGGTTTCGCCGTACTGTTCCAACCAGATCATCTCTACGAAATCTGCCTTTTCTTTCTCGCCACGTCGGCGCAGTTCGAAAAGGTACGTCCCCCGGCACCCTCCGCAGTTCACGCTATGAAAAAGCGTCTGGTCGTGCTCCCATAGCCGGATGGGCATGAGTATCCACATTTGCGGTCCGTCGTAGTCCCGGCAGTCGATACCGCAGAACGTGTAGAGAGCGTGCGTTCCCACGATGTCCGGTGGTGATTGGGAGACGCCGTAGACGTCTTCGAGAATGTCCCTTTCGAAATCTACTTGTTCCCACGACTGTTGAATACCATCGGACTCCAGAAGATGGAAATGTTGCACAGCCTCTTGGAGATTGGTCTCGATTGGCACCAAGAACGCCATCCCTTCGTCGAACGCCGACCTACGTCGGCGCTCTTCGTCATTTTCGTCGAACCAATATCTCATGCGCTCACCAACGAAGACCTAGAGGCTAACTCGTCGACGATGGTAGTCGTGAACGTGCTCACAGTGCAAACGCGACTCAGCAAGTCAATCACCCGCTCCTTGTGGTCCGCGAAGCGGTAGATGTTGAAACGCTCACGGATCGTCGGATCCTTAGGCTTGCGTTCCTTGTACTGATCTAGCACCCACTCCAGTGCTGAGCGAGTCCCCAACTGGTACTCCCACGCCTCAGCCGGCACGCCGGCCAGCGCCGTTTGTCCGTCCAGAGTAATGACACCTTGTTCCTTGTTGGCGCGCAGGATGAACCGCGTCGGCGTAACGCCGTCCTTGTCGATTCGCTCGAGCGGCCACGGCTCTGCCGTCTCAAACCCCAAGTGCAGATCCAGCAACTCGCGCCCCTGCTGTGCCCACCAAGTAAAATCATCTTGGAAGTAAACCCGTGGAAACTCCCGACGCAGATCAACCGCGTACCGACCCCGGTAGACGGGATCATGGAGCATAGCGTAGGTGTAGGCGAACACGTCCTCTGCACAGATGCTGTCGTCACTGTAGTGTTCGCGGAACTGTCGCAGTCCCCACTCGGTGATGTTGCTTACACACTCGCCGTCCGGTTTGTAGCGGTATAGAGGAAGACACTGACAATCGCCAGTCAGATGTTTATCGACCACCCTGTTCGCTGCCAAAACGTGAAAGGGCCTGTTTGACCCGACAGCTTTCACGCAAATAATTTGGTTTTCGCCCTCATCACCATGGGGGAAAATCTGGGGCATTTGATATTGCATTTCGTTCAAGTTCTGGTGGAAGTAAAGCCGTTTGGCTACGAACGGTCGGTACAGCGCGTCGATGACGCTGGACCTGTTGAATACATTCGAAGAATCCAAACGAAGTTGCCGTTTGAGGTCGCGCGTCCATTTGATGACGGTCCCCAACTCGGAGTTTTCGACTTCGCGACCCCCGAACGATGCTCGGGTCTCCTCGTACATGCCAATAAATGCCCGTACTTTCGCCCCCAGCACCTCAAACGAAAAATCGTAAACCCATTCATCACGGTCGGTAACGACACCAATGGAGTACAGGCTGAAGGTTGCCCTCTCATCTGCCACGCTTTTGGCCAACTTGGTCGCCCGATTAGCCAGCGGCAACAAATTCTCGAAGCCGCTGTCGGACTGGCCGAACCAGTACGACTTGGTATCTGGAACGATAGGTGCAAAACCAATGCCTTCAATTGTCGCGTCTCGCAGGAACGCGAGTTTGTCCGTCGCCAGTTCCTCGTCTTCACGGCAAGCGTAGTGAATGCCACAATTGCCGAGCTTTGCCTTTTCACGAACGAAGAACCCGATGGCTACGCCAGTCTGGATGCCAAACACGTTGTGCGTGGTGCCCGAAATCTTCGGATTTCGCCGCACATCCGAGCCCAAGTCCAGCACGTAGATGTCGGTGAATTCTTGAACCGCCATTCGGCGAAACCCGTCATCCTGTCGAGTTTCCAAGTACGCCCGGTTAGTGATGAATCCGATGATTCCGTCGTCCTCCAAGCGGTCCGAAGCCCATCGGATGAACCGCTTGTACATGTCGTACTGCAACGTCTTCTGGGCAGTACTGGCCGCGATGTAGGTTTCCCTAACGCGGCGGTCAACCTCACGGTACTTACGATTAGGATTGAACTCGTTGAAATTACTTTGAGAAGCGTTATAGGGCGGGTTGCCGATGATGACACTGATGGGCTTTTCATTCTGCTCCTGCACGCGGATCCAATTCTCTTCCGACACTCCGCCTAGGTTCAACGTCGTCTGCCTCTGTACGGCAGCGCCGCTGGCCCCTTTCCAGTCCATGTTGTCTAGCGTGTCGACGAAGCACAGGTTGGGGAACTCCAGGTAGTCGCCCGTCAGTTCCTTGTACGTGTACTCAATGTTCAGGTTGGCGATGTAGTAGGGGAGAATTTCCACCTCGTTGGCGTGGATCTCGTTCCGGTACTTGTACTCCAGTCGATCAGCCGGCAGGTGATTCATCAGGTTCGTTATGAACGTGCCCGTCCCGGTCGCCGGGTCAAGGATGTTAACGTTCTTGTCGCCCAGCGTCTTGCCGAAGTGCTTCTGGAGCAACCAGTCCGCGCCGCGGACGATGAAGTCCACCACCTCGTTGGGCGTGTACACCACGCCGAGACGGTCGGCGGCACCAGGGTTATAAGCCTGATAGAAATCTTCGTAAATGCCCTTCAGGAACCGTTGCTTCTCGCCGTACTCGGCGATGTCGTCGGCAGCGCGGCCAATGGCACCGTAGTAGGCTCGCAGCCGGTCGACGGCCTCGCGCCGCACATTGCCCGTGAAGAACGTGCCCTCGAGGGCATCCAGCTGGCGGGCGACGTTGTTCTCCCGGTGGAACTGGTCCTCTGCGAACACGCGTAGGAAGATGTCTTTCGTCAGAATGTGCTGGATCAGCATCTCCCGGACGTTGTCGTTCGTTACGTTGGGACTGATGGACTGGTGGCACAGTTCGAGAAAGAGCTCCGCCGCCCGTTGGTATTCATCGTTGCCGATCTCGGCTTCGACGATGGTGCCGCGTAGGCTCTCAAGCACGGCTGGCAGGTCGTCCCTGAACTGCTGCCTCGCTTCCCGGAATTCCTTGATTTCCGGAAACTCGTAACCCAAGAACTTACGAATCAACTCGTCGAGGGTAGCCGGGTCGGCCATTTCCGTCCGCATTACCTCTTGGTCGTTCTGGACCAGCACGGCCGTGACCGAGTTCTCGAACAAAATGTTGTCGCCGGAGTAACCTTGCCCGAGCTTATTCCGGATCTCACGGTCGAGGTCGTCGTGAGCGTCCTTGGCTTCCCACAGGCCGCGCGTCATGCGCAGGGAGTCGCGTACCGTGCCGTCAGGCTTGTTGCTGCGGTCGGACCGGAGTTCCGGCACGAGAACCAACCGCTCCGGGTGGTCGGCGCAGTAGGCTGCCAGACAACTCTGGAAGGCTGGGCGGATGTTCTCCTCGTTGTTGGTACCGCCGAACTCAATCAATTCGGCGAGTTCACGGTAGTAACGGTCAATGTGGAGGAGATCAGCCATGAGGATCAATAGGAACTGAGGTCATCATAGTGAATCCGACAACACACGTTGGATGTCGTGGATACTCATTCTACCAACGGAGTCCGTTGGGCACAAAACCGCCTACTGAAACGGCTAAAATTCCTAGACGGATTTCGTCACGGGGCTGACCACTTTCAGTCGCCATCCAGCCGATTCCCGAGTAGCGAAATTTCCTCGACCACGGTAATGGTGATTTACCGTCCGTTGGGCTTTATGCCTGATGGTGGGCCGCTAACGGCCCGGCTGACGCAACCCGCGTCTGGTCATCCACTCTTGGAGTGCCTCCTCTCCGATCTGGGACAGTTTCTTGCCGGTTTCCGCACTGGCGAACTGTAAGTCTTGGCGCAACGATGGCGTCAGGTGTATGGTCAGGCGCTTCTTTTTCTTGACGTCTTGGACCCTTGAGATCACCCCATACTCCTTCGGTATCTGCCTTATTTCCAGGCCGCGGGTCTGCAGGAATGCCCGGAGTTGTTCCTCGTCTACATCCTCCAGTGCTGCTGGAGTTGGAGGTGGCTTGCTCTGTCCAAGATCCCGAACCGTGAAATCGCTGGGCGTCGTCAGTGTTTCGAATCCTCGAGCGGTATCCTCAGGCATATGCCAACTCCTTTTTCGCCTTTACGTGGTTGTCCTGGACTTGGCCGATTCTCTTCTGAAGCCATTTCCAGAAACTATCCATCTCCAGTGCGCCTGCGCTGTTGGGTGCGTATTCGCAGACGCTCTGCCCTGCCAGGGTGGCGTCCCAGTGGATGACTCTTCTGACCAAGCTAACTGGGGCTATTTCGATGCCCATTCCGTTCAGGGATGTCAATAGCGCTCGCCGGCGCGATTTCACCGCTGGCAGGTTGTTCGGCACCAACACCATCGGCCATTCGTTAATGATCCCCTTGTGGACTAGATTCGCCGTAATCATGATCTCGAACGGGGCTGCTGTGATTGGAATGAGCATCAGGTCTAGGACGTTCAACGCCTGGTCCATGGTGAAAGAGTCCGCTCCAGGCATGTCGCAGACAATGAGATCGTGGTCGTCACTCCCTGCGATTGCACGTAGGTTCGCTATTCCTTCGCTGGATAGCGTGCCTCTCACTGCGTCCAGATGTGGGCGCTCAGGACTCATCTTGGAGCGTATGTCGCATTCACGCAGCAGCGTCAGCTGAGGGTCGAAGTCGCAGAGCAGAGTTTGCAGCCCGGCGGCAGTGGCGCGCTCGGCTGCATTGAACGCCAGCAGGCTCTTTCCAGTGCCTCCTTTCCAGGATACGAAACCGATTACAGTCATGGTTGGTGCCCCCTTGACAGTTTGGTGATTTGTATACGCGTCTGGGCGCATACTCGTTTCCGCCACTCCCGCTATCCGCGCTAAGGTCTATGTGCGTGCTTAGAAACTAACAGGATTATTGCGTCCTACGCATCGGTCGTACTGTGCAGTTTTTCGCCACTTTTTGGCCCCGTCCGAAGCCTCCCAGCGACGAAGCGGCTGTCGAGGCTCTTATCGCCGAGGCCGAGCGCCTGGGTTTGGAGGTGAGGAAACCCCGGAAGGGCAACCGGCGCGGTAAGTTTACGCGTGTATCGGGCAAGGAAGAGCGTTATCGTGTAACGGCGTACTTGGACAAGCCCACCCGGGAGGCGCTGCATATGGCCGAGTTCCATTGCAGAATGACGGCTACCGGGATGCTGGAGGAAGCGGCTGTAGAGTATCTGGAATGCCGGGGGTTCAAGGTGCGTTAATGGAGTTGATCCATCCCGACAAGTACACCCTGGCGCTGCGGCCGGGGATCGGAGATTGGACCATCGCGGGATACTAAACCAATACCAAGCTGGGCTTTACGCAAAATTTAGAAAAAGTATAAAGGCAGGGTAAGCTGGCCTGACCCAAATCTCACTAAAGGTCCAGCCATGCTCACCCTGCCCGATGCCATTGTATCCCTGCTCGTTCCCTTCGCCATGCTGTTTACCAGCCCAACCTGGCGGAAAGCTCAGGTGCTGCTGATCGGCGCGATCCTGACCCCGGGCCAGCGCACCGTGGCCGCGGCCCTGCGGGTCATGGGCCGCAGCGACCAGCGCGACTACGCCCGTTACCATGAGGTGCTCAATCGGGCGGTGTGGTCTTCCCGCCAGGCGGCCCGCATCCTGCTGGTGCTGCTGCTCCAGCACCTGGACCGCGGCGACGGCCCGTTGATCTTCGGCATCGACGAAACCCTGGAACGGCGGCGCGGCGCCAAGATCAAAGGTCGGGGCATCTACCGCGATGCGGTGCGTTCCAGCCGCCAGCAACTGGTCAAGGCCAGCGGCCTGCGCTGGATCTCCCTGATGTGGCTGGGCCACGTGCCCTGGGCCGGACGCTATTGGGCCTTGCCGGTGCTCACCGTGCTGGCGCCCTCGACGCGGTACTACCAGCAGCAGGGACGCCGACACAAGAAACTCACCGACTGGGCGCGGCAGATGGTCATGCAACTGAGGCGCTGGCTGCCGCAGCGACCGCTGGTGCTGGTGGGCGACAACAGCTACGCCGTGCTGGATCTGCTTCACTGCTGCCAATCCCTCCGTGAACCCGTTACCCTCATTGCCAGACTACGTCTGGACGCCGCTCTCTATGCGCCAGCGCCAGCCCGTCAACCGGGTCAGCCGGGCCGCCCGCCGCTGAAAGGCGCGCGGCGACCCTCGCTGAAGGTCCTCCTCGACCAGCCCCAGGTAACTTGGGCCAGTGTGGCCGTGGCCTGGTATGGTGGAGCATGGCATAGACGTAGGCGAAGATGCCCTCGGCTGTGATAGCATCGTCGCCGTAGTGCTCGCGGAACTGGGCCAAGCCCCACTCGGTGATGTTGCTCACTTGCTCACCTTCCGCCGTGTAGCGGTAGAGGGGGAGACAGTCGGAATCGCCAGTTAGGTGATAATCAGGCAGATATTTGGTGGCCAAGGAATAAAAATCCTTCCCGTTTCTGCAAACGCAGATCAATTGGTTGCTCACCTGGAGACCCAGAGGTAAAATGCTGGGCAGTTGGTACGTCCTGTGTGAGATCCTCGGGGCAAAGTAAGTGTGCTTGACGACGTAAGGGCGGTATGAGCCCCGTATCATGTTTTCCAAAGAAACAGGAAGCGAATTACCACGTACCAAGTGACTCGTTAGTTCACTGGTCCATTTGATGGATTTGTCGACCCAAGAGCCCACGGTGTTAGCAGCGGGTGTTTCCTTGGCATACCGTTGCGCTTCCTTCTGGTAGACGTTGCAAAAGACTTGGACTTTGTCCAACAAATGATTTTCATCGAAATCGTAGACCCATTCGTCCCGGCCGGTGTTGACGCCCCTCGAATACAAACTGAACACAGCCTGTTCGTCATCGGAGATCTTGGCCAGCTTTGTCTGACGATCAGCGACGGGCACCAGTTGATCGAAGTCGCTGGTCGACTGGTTGAGCCAGTTAGATTTGGCATCGGGAACAATGGGGTCAAAGCCTATGCCTTCAATCGTCACGTTATGCAAAAAAGCGAGCTTGTCCGCAGCTAACTCTTCGTCCTCGCGACGAGCATAGTGGATGCTGCAACTACCTAATTTCGCCTTCTCTCGAACAAAGAAGCCGACGGCTACGCCGGTCTGAATGCCGAACACGTTGTGCGTAGTACCAGAGATCTTTGGGTTCAGCCGTACGTCCGAGCGCAAGTCCAGCACGTAAATGTCAGTGAATTCCCGTTCCGCCATGTGCCGGAAGCCGTCGTCTTGCCGAGTGTCTAGGTAAGCCCGGTTCGTGATGAACCCGATGATTCCATCGTCTTCCAGGCGGTCCGACGCCCAGCGGATGAACCGCTTGTACATGTCGTATTGATGGGTTCGCTGGGCCGTGCTTTCTTTGATGTAAGTCTCGCGAATTCTCCTGTCGATTTGAGGATACTTGCGGTTCGGATTGTCGTCGTACCAGTTACTCTGTTGGTCGTTGTACGGCGGGTTGCCGATGATGACGCTGATGGGCTTCTCGTTCTGCTCCTGGACGCGGATCCAGTTTTCTTCGGAGACGCTGCCCAAGTTCATCATCGTCTGTCGCTGCACCGTAGCGCCGCTGGCTCCCTTCCAATCTATGTTGTCTAGGGTGTCTACGAAGCACAGGTTCGGAAACCCCAGGTAGTCGCCCGTCCGCTCCTTGTACGTGTACTCGATGTTCAGGTTGGCGATGTAGTAGGGGAGAATTTCCACCTCATTGGCGTGGATCTCATTGAGGTACTTGTACTCCAGCCGGTCCGCCGGCAGGTGGTTCATCAGGTTGGTGATGAACGTCCCCGTTCCCGTCGCCGGGTCAAGGATGTTCACGTTCCTATCGGCCAGTGTCTTGCCGAAATGCTTCTGGAGGAGCCAGTCGGTGCCCCGGATAATGAAGTCCACCACCTCGTTGGGCGTGTACACCACGCCGAGGCGGTCGGCGGCACCAGGGTTGTAAGCCTGGTAGAAATCTTCGTAGATGCCTTTCAGGAACTGTTGCTTCTCTCTGTACTCGGCGATGTCGTCGGCTGCACGACCGATGGCGCCGTAGTAGGCCCGCAACCGGTCGATGGCCTGACGGCGCACGTTGCCGGTGAAGAAGGTGCCCTCAAGGGCGTCCAGCTGGCGGGCAACGTTGTTCTCGCGATGGAACTGGTCCTCGCCGAACACCCTCAGGAAAATGTCCTTCGTCAGGATATGCTGGATCAGCATCTCCCTGACGTTGTCGTTCGTGACGTTGGGACTGATTGACTGGTGGCACAGTTCAAGGAACAACTGTGCTGCCCCTTGGTACTCCGCGTTGCCGGCTTCGGCCTCTACGATGGTTTCACGAAGGCTCTCCAGCACGGCCGGCAGGTCATCCTTGAACTGCTGCCTGGCGTCCCGAAACTCTTGGATCTCGGGTAGTTCGTAGTCCAGGAACTTGCGGATCAGCTCGTCCAGTGCGGCCGCGTTGGCCATGTCTGTCCGCATTACCTCTTGGTAGCCCTGGACCAGCACGGCGGTTTGCGAGTTCTCGAAAAGGATGTTGTCGCCAGAGTAGCCTTGGCCTAGTTTGTTGCGGATCTCGCGGTCCAGATCGTCGTGGGTGTCCTTGGCTTCCCACAAGCCGCGTGTCATGCGCAGGGAATCCCTGACCGTCCCGTCAGGCTTGTTGCTGCGGTCGAAGCGCAGTTCGGGGACGAGCACGAACCGTTCCGGGTGTTCCTTGCAGTAATCGGATAGGCAGTTCAGGAACGCCAACCGGATGTTTTCCTCGTTGGTTGCTCCGCCGAACTCGATGAGTTCGCGGAGCTGCTCGTAGTAGCTGTCTATGTGCTGGTAGGTAGGCATACGGTTTCGCCGATTATAACCGTCAGGAAATCGCGAAACTAAATTCGCGTTTTCGTGAACAGCAACAGATGGGCTAACGGGTGTGGCCGGTGGCAGACTTTGCGCACAACTCTGCCACTTTTGGGTCGCTGGTCGACCAACGCCTCCAGCTGTCGAGTCGGATTCGATGCTCTGGGTTATTGTCCCCGGAGGCGGCGGATTTCGTTCTCGAGCTCGCTGATGCGGGCAGCGGCCTGTTCGACGCGGGCTTCGGCCTGTTCGGCGCGGGATAGCTGGTCCTCGTAGGTGAGGATGGGCTGCTGCGTCGCTGGGTTGATCCAGAGTAGCTGGCCGTCCTGCCAGTGCAGGAATAGGTTGAGCGCAGGGCTGTAGCCTTGCAGGGTGCCGTCGGGCAGTTGCTCGATGGTGATAGGTCGGTATCGGTCGCCGACAAACTGGTCGCCGGCGAGGCGAACGCCGTAGTGCTGTCCGGTTTCGTCGAAGCGCCAGTATTCGGAAATGCCTAGGGCGGCGTAGTCCTGGCGCTTGGCGCCGGTGTCGGTGGCTCCGGTGCTCTCGGAGGCGACTTCGAGGACGAAGTCGGGCGGCTTGCCCTGTTCGGAGACGATGTAACCGTTGGAGGCGTGGTAAGCCGCGGGGTCCACGTTGAAGGCGATGAGCAGGTCGGGCCGGCGTGCTCTTGACCAGTCGGCGTCAGGGTGAGCGATTATCCAGCGGTCGGCGACGACCAGGGTTGTCTCTTGGTTGCCGAGGTGGATGGCCAGGTAGCGGTTGTTGCCGTGCTTGTAGACATGGTCGAAGGCGGTCACCTCGTCCGGTTCTCTCGGAGGCGGATCTGGAAGCCGGAAACGGCTTTGAGGGTTGGGTGTCTTGGCAGTGGTCATGCTGAACCTCGTGAGGGTTAGCGTGTTAGCCGGTCGGGGACGCGCCTGGTTGATGGGTCCGATTATAACTCTTGTTGGTCCGGGTCGGGCTGAGGGTTATTCGGCCGCGGGCGGCAGGATGAGGCTGGGCGGAAC
Organism: Dehalococcoidia bacterium; assembly: GCA_965220095.1. Taxonomy (GTDB): domain Bacteria; phylum Chloroflexota; class Dehalococcoidia; order Lucifugimonadales; family UBA3495; genus Bin87. The sequence goes on along the minus strand of CBDCPD010000004.1, from coordinate 20,340 downwards.
GGTCTCCCGTGCAGATGCCTTGTGTGACATGCGCCAGGACATCCGTTGATGGACGATGGTGCGGTAGGCAGATTGCTTGGCGAAGGCTGATGGTCTGTGGTTGGCAGAGTTTGACCCAAACTCTGCCACTTTCGGCGTCTGGCCGACCAACGGCTGCAGATTGTCTAGGAACAACATCCTCTGCAACTGGTTCTTCCACGAGGTCATCGAAAACATCGACGAGGTTGCAGCTCAAAACATGCTCGAGGGGCACGCGGGCTTGGAATGACTCAGCCGTGTAGCGTCAAGACGTTTTGCAACTATGATTGCAACGACACCAACGTGCGCCTCTGGAAGAACCACCTCAACGGAGCAGGGCAATCGCGTCTTAATTCGTAACGGTGCAACCGCCTGATTTTCAGCGTTTTGGATGGTCTAAATGCTCTTGAAATGGCGTCCGGCACTTGAAACACAGCCGGTTCGATGTGAAAAAGGCTCCAATAATCTGGCCAGGAGCGTTAATCATATGGGTGCCCTGTAGATGTTATCAGCTGGATTGATATTCTCTATGCCGTATTGAATAAGACGCGATTGCCCTGCTCAACGGAGCCCATGGCTCAGGTGCGCCAACAGGGCCATGTATCATGGATAGCCTTGCCGATGGATACGGGCCAATTTACGGCTCAATTTGGTCTGGGGGTTCTATGAAGGTACGCGTGCAGCCGAGGGAAATCGATATCCCGGCAGACGATCCCTTTGCCAACGATACGATGGGGCGCAAAGAGCACATTTCGGTGTTGTCTAGCGTGATCAAAGCCATCGACGGCCCCTGCGTCCTTGGCATAGATGGACCTTGGGGATCCGGCAAGACTACTTTCCTCCGGATGTGGGCTCAACACCTCCGTAACGAGAGCTTCCCGGTTGTGAGTTTTAACGCTTGGGAAACTGACTTTTCTGGTGACCCATTCTTGGCGTTGTCCCATGAGATTTCGCAGGAACTGCAGCGGTACCGCGGAAGGTCGTTCGACGCCAAAATTGAGAGCGTGTTGAGCATGACGAAGGAGGTCGCACTGCGAGCGACGCCGGGGGCGGTTCGACTGCTCACCGCTGGCGTCCTGGATTTGTCGCCGGTATTTGAGCGAGAACTGGGTCAAATCGCTGCGTCCTACGCACAGGAAAGGATGTCGGCCTACCAAGGAGCGCAACAAACGCTCCGAGATTTCAGGAATACGCTCCAAGATGCGGCAAGCTCGTTATCCGAGTCCGAAGGCGGACTCCCTTTGGTGGTTGTCATTGATGAACTGGATCGTTGCCGCCCATCATATGCGGCCGAGCTCCTCGAGATCGCCAAGCATCTGTTTGCCGTCGACCAAGTTGTGTTTGTCCTTGCAGTCAATCGAGACCAGTTGGCACATTCCATACGTTCGCTCTACGGCGCTGAATTTGATGGTGAGGCGTATTTGCGCCGTTTCTTCGATATCGATCTGAGGCTTCCTGACCCAGATCGGGAACCATTTATACGTCAGGCTCTCACTTCCATTCAGTTCGACGACTATTTCGGCCGAACGTTGGATCGAGACGCGAAAAGAGATTATGACCAGATAAAGCTGTTGTTTTCGACCTTCTTTGCTGCCTCGGACATCAGCCTTCGCACAATCAACCAAGCGATCCACCATCTTGGTCTCGTATTGGCTACGCTCCGGCCCGACAAGCAATTCATGGGGTTTTCTGCCGCCGTTACCCTAATCCTTCGGACCCTGGATCCGGTTTCGTACAGAGATTTCTTGAGCGGGCAAATCGGAGACGCCGCGGTGGCTGAAAGGATTCTCGCCAAGGTCCGTGTCGACGATGAGGGAACGGAACACCAAAGGGCATTACTCGAGGCCGTTCTCATCGTCGGAGCGCTGGAAATCGGGAATCAGATACACCGCAGGTTGGAAGATACCACTACGCCCCTGTTTGCCCGTTATCAGACGGTCATTTCATCCAACGCGGACACGGGTTCGCGAGACAGGCCGGTCTTGTACGCCGGTAGCGTGTTGCGAATGGTTCAAGAATTTAGGAATGAGGCCGTGTCGGGGAGACCCCCGGGATTTCTCCACGCTGCGCGAAGGCTCGAATTACTTTCGCCGGATTTGGTCAACGATTCCGAAGAAGGGACATGACCACTGTTAAGAAACGCTTGCCTGCGTTTCTTGGGAAATGCCGTCGCCGGCGGACCGTTGTCCGTCGGCGATATTCGTCCCCTACGACTGCAACAATGCCAATCTCGCGGGGAGGAGAGCCGCGGTAGGAAATAGAAGTCAACCGCCCGGTTTCTCACGGCGGGCGGGCTCAACCTGATCCGGGTCGGCTGTCGAAGGTCGGCGTCCGGGAGATGCACCTGCGGTTTGGGACTTTCATAGGTTCTGAGGCGTCCCGAAAGAGGGGTAGAAGTGGGCGACCGTGCGGGTTATTTCCCGTGGTCGGCCAGACCTGAAACTCTGGAGATCAGGCCTCTTCGCTGTCTGGACGCGGCGGGCCCATTGTCCTCTCCATGTCAAACCTCAATCCAATCGATCCCTGATCGGCAAAACCATGGGAATGTACCCGAGAGAGTTTCCGTCGGGCCGCCGCAAAATACCGAAGCGGCGGGCGGAACTCAAAACCTGCGAGTGACACCGGGGCTTCGAGCGCATCGAGCTGGACTTGGCCGTATGGACTGGGACCCTGGGCCGCTGCATCAGAAACCTACGTCAGAACGTGTTAGGGCGGAAAAGGGCCGACCGCCCCGGCGCAGGCGGAGCAAACACCGGTCCTGTCGATATCCAACGCAAAGACCCCGCGCCGCCCGAGGGCGGCGCCAAGGAGCAGACCCAATGCAACCCGAACATATTTCCTCCTCCCACAACGGGAATGCCTCCGACGACCGGGCCACCGGCGTCCTACTGGCCCGCGGCGGCGTGGACGGCGTGTCCGCCTACGTCCTGCGTCACTGGCAGCCCGGTACCGACCCGCCGGAGCCGGTGTTCGTCACCTGGCTGCTGAACGCCGGTCGTTTCTGCCTGACGGTGAGATACGGCCGGTTCTCCCTGAAGGGCGGAGAGTGGTACACCGATGACGGGTCGGGCCCCAGGATCACGCCGTCGCCTCTGGAACAGGCCCGGGTGGAGGCGTTGTTGACCAGGGAGATGCTGGAGGGGAGGCTGAAGCGTCCGCTGCCGGTGGCGCCGGCCCTGGCCCTCTTCGACATGGACCCCGACCGGCGCATCGAGGGCCTGGCCCGGCGCAGCCGTGTTCCGCTGCTGTGGGACCTGGAGGGCTGCACCGGGCAATTGGCCGATGCCGCGGCCGGAGTCGGGCTGCGCCAGCCGCTGGAAAGGCGGCAGGTGCTGGCGGAGATATCCGCCCTTATCGAGGGCGCGGCTCCCGTTGGCGCCGGCACATCGCGACCGCCCGGGATCGGCTTCCGAGCCGCACCTTCGTCGTAGGGGTTGCGTCGCCGCAGGGGGTGGTCCGGATGAAGGTCGGTGGCCACATCAAAGGGTGTTGTCCCGCATCGCAAAGCTGACAGCGACCGAATTTCTTATCCCGTAACGACAAACAAAAGCAGTGCATCAAAGGAGCGCCGCCAATCATGAGAATGTTTCCGAAAGAGTTTCCGTCGAGCCGCCGCAAAATGCCGAAGCGGCGGGCGGAAAGGCGAGTCTACGAAGCCCTGGCGAACAGCAACCGCCGGGGCTTTTGCTATTACGAGTGGCGCAAAGGCTACGAGCGCATCGAGCTGGACTTCGCGGTGTGGGTAGAAGGGCTGGGTCGCTTCGCGCTGCAGGTGAAGGGGGGGAGATACCTGCTCATCGACGGCGAGTGGTATCTGAAGACCCGGGACGGCGTGAAGCTGATCGAGTCATGCCCGTTGGATGAGACGAAGTTGGCTGCGCTGGACTGGCACGACGACATCAAGGAGCTGGCTGAAACCCGCTACAACCCTTTCGTGGTGCCCGTGTTGATATTTCCGGACATGGAGCCTGATGAGGCCATTGAAAGGCTGGCCAGGCGCAAAGGCGTGTACGTCATCTGGGGAACCGGCCACCTGATGACCGACCTGGAGAGGATCGTCGGCAGCCGCCGGGTGTTCGACACGCTGCCGGCGGAGCGCATCGCCGGTGAGGTGTTTGCGGTTACCGACGGGTTGATCCGGCTGAGCCAGGCTGGCGACGCGGTGGCTGGCGACGGAGATAAGGGGGAGGTATCGATCTCTGGGCGGGGGCTACCCGGGGTATTGCGGCTGGCGGTGGGCGGAACAACCGTCCTCACGATCCGGTCCAGGGCCGTGCGCTGCCGGTTGGGGGAGGGTATCCGCATTGGGAGGGAGCCCAAAAGGTAGGTGGCACGCGCTTCGAGTTTCATCCCGGGTGGCGGTATTCACGCACTGAAGGCGCCGGTTGGTCTCAGGGCCACCGGCGCCTTTTCATTTGAAATTACGGGCGGCTCCGCCGGTCACGGTGGCGGCTCGGCCCGTCTCATCTATTCCCATGAATCAAGTCTGGAGCAAAATCGACATGACCAATGAAACGGGCATCGCGCCCGCCATCCTGAGACTCTACCCGGGGCTGGACGCCGGCCAGCGGGAGCTGATCCGGCGACTGGAGGGACCGGTGCTGGGCATCGCGGGACCCGGCGCTGGCAAGACGCTGTCGGTGGCGCTGCGCGCTGCCAACATTCTGCTGCTGGGCAAAGCCGAACCCAGGGAGCTGCTGCTGTGCACCTACAACGCCGACGCGGCCGGGGAGTTGCGTCAGCGGTTGGACGCAGTGGGCCGGGCGGCGGGATACGACGGAGACCTCCGGCGCACGCGCGTCTGCACCATTCACAGCCTGTGCAGGCGGCTCCTGGCCGCGTATCCGGAGCGGGTGGGGCTGAGGCGCGGTTTCCGCGTGCTGGATAAACAGGAGCAGTGGCGGTTTCTGTACCAACGGTTCGACGAGGTCTTCGGACCCGATCTCCCCGACCTGGCGGGCCGGGGCTGGCGGCGGCCCCACTCGGTGGTGGGCAACGCTCTCAAGTATTTCGGCCGGATCTGCGACGAGCTGATCCGGCCCCGGGACCTGACCCGCTCGCGCAGCCGGTTTCTGGCGGCCCTGGGGCGTTGCTACCGGCGCTACGAGAACCTGTTGCTGGATGAGAATGTCGTCGACTTCGCCCACCTGCAGGCCTGGGCCGACCTGCTGCTGGATGACGACGACGTCGCCGACCGGATCTCCGGCGGCGTACGTTACCTGATGTGCGATGAGTACCAGGACACGTCCTACGTGCAGGAGGGCATCCTGCTGCGGCTGGCGGAGCGCCACGGGAACCTGTGCGTGGTGGGCGATGAGGACCAGAGTCTGTACCGTTTCCGCGGCGCCACGGTGCGCAACATCCTGCGGTTTCCCGAGCGGCTCCCGGGTTGTCATGCCGTGGAGCTCAACGTGAACTACCGCTCTCACCCGAGCATTGTGCGAGCCTACGATGGGTGGATGGCGTCGGCGGACTGGAGCAACCCGGACCCGGGTGGCACGCCCTTCCGCCACGCCAAGACCATCATCCCCCACGATCCTAAGAAGTACGACGATTACCCGGCGGTGATTGCCGTCCAGGGCCAGGACCCTGAGGACGAGGGGAGGCAGCTGGCGCAGTTGCTGCGGTTCCTGAAGGGCCGCCGGGTGATCGCGGGTTACGACCAGGCGGCGCTGCTGCTGTACAGCGTGGGGGACGAGGTGGCCGGACCCTATCAGGACAGCCTGGAGTGCGCGGGCGTTCCCGTCCGCTGCGTCCCGGCCGGCAAAGGTCGCGTGGACCGGGGCCAGCGGCGTGCCGCCGGGGAGTTAACGATCACGACGGTCCACCAGGCCAAGGGCCGGCAGTGGCCGGTGGTGATCGTGGGTTCCCTGGACTTCCACGCCTCCAACGTGGACCCGGTGGGCCGCAGTTTGGCCCGCCACTGCCGGCGGTCGGACTGGGAGCCCGCCCGGCGCATTGCGGCCTTCGACCACATGCGCCAGTTCTACGTGGCCTTCAGCCGGCCCCAGGACCTGTTGGTGCTCACGGCCAGCGGCCCGGTACACGCCCGCTTCGATCCCATCTGGGAGGACGCCCCCCGCTGGACTGAAGTGGGCCCGACCCCGCTGGCGGAGCTGGCGCGGCAGCGGTTTCGTACCGTGGGAGACGACGTCGGATCGGAGGGAGCAGTCGCGCCGACACCACAGCGAATGATCTACCGGTTGCGGCGTCTGGACCTGCACATCGGGCGCTAACGGCGCGCCGACGCGTTGTTGACACGTCCGGACGGCGACCCCAAGAGGGGTTGCCGAAATCCCATCCCGCCGAAATCCCATCCCAAGGAGGTGACCACACCATGAAGCAACACCCAGCCGGTGGCAATACCCGGCCCAGAGGGCCGCCGGTGATTGCCGGCCGTCCGGCGCGCACGCCAGCCGCATGACCGCGGGAGGTCTGACGCGCCCGGCCGGAACCCCACAGAACCCCAACAGCGCCTGGTGTACAGATGCCGCGGGCCGACCTGGAAATGCCCGGGTCGGCCCGTTTTCGTGTGTCGGTGGACTGGGCGCAACTTCAAAATCACACTCCTCAAAGGAAAACACACCATGAAAGTCGTGAAAACCAACAACAACAAACGCGCCATGACCCTGGCCGAGCTGGAAGCCCTGGCCCAGTTCGAGGCCAGCGACCGGAAGGGCCAGGTGGTGTTCCACCCGTGGGTGGGGCCGGGGTCGCCGGCCCCCCACTGCGTGGTCCTGCCGAAGGACCTCACCCGCATCGCGGCGACCTACCTGGACGGCGAGCACTGGGTCGAGGACGGCCAGTGGTACCGCCGCGACGACGATGGCGCGGTGACGCCCATCGGCGACGTACTGGAGCGCTGCTGGCAGGCGGCGATGGCGGTCCGGTCCCGGCTCAAGAAGCAGCTGGGCATCAACGCATACGTCGTGGCGGTGGCGGTGTTCACTGGCATGGAGCCCGACGAGAGCATCCTGGCCGCGGCGGCCAGCCGCGGCACCCGGGTGCTGTTCGGGTTGGACGACCACGTGGAGCGTCTGGCGGCCCTGCCTGGAGAGCAGGACCTGCAGCACCCGCTGCAGGCGCGCTACATCCCCGACGAAGCGGAGGCGCTGAGCCGCCCGCCGGCCACGGCCGCGGCGGAACCGGAGACGGCGACCCTGGACGTTGGCGATGGCCGCGTGGTGATCCACGCTGGCACCGTCCACCTCCACCTCCACCTGCACATCACCATCGTGGCCGCTCCCAACGACGGCGATGACGACGGTGATGAGTTGCCGACCGTCCAGGTCTGGTAGGCAGCGGGAGGACACGCCCGGGCATTGCTCGCCGCTCTGCCCGGGCGTTCCGCTTATTGGCGGTATGGCCGCAGGATGTCAGCTACGCCGATCTCCTGCGGCCGCGCCGCATTTTCGAGGCGTCGGCTTCACCCCATGATCACTGGTCCATCGGCGCAAGGCGGCGAGCGAACCAGCCGATGGTCCACGTCCCGTTTTACTCAGAGCCGAGGCCCTGTTACCGCAGCGTCCCCATCCGCAGCGTCGGCTGCAGAATCTTTTGCCTGAGTCACTTCGCGGATCGGACGCCGCTTCTCCTGCACCGACTCCTGCATGCTATTCCGACGGACGAACCGCTGGGAGAGAATAATGCCCACCACCACAGCAATTGCGGGAATGTGCCGTATCGGTCAGCGGGAAGCCGTCGGGTCCCCGCCGGAGAGTCCACCGTTGCGGGAGCGGGTGATCCCACACCTGAAATGTCTTGACGTGGATCTAAAGCTCAGCCGATATGTTTAGCCGGAGAGCCTTGGTCGTTAGTGATCCCACCTGCGGGCACGGCGGGATTCATCTGCCGGTGTCCTGCACCGGCGCTGACTCAACCATGGGACTGGCACCTGCCGTCGATGTTGATAAGGAGAAGAACAGAATATGTGGAAAGACAAACTATTGACCGTCCCCGCCGCCGTCACGCTCGCCATGCTGCTGGCTGGCCTGGCGCTCTTCGCCTGGCACCTGGCGATCCATCCCGAGCCCCAGCTCACCGAGCCCGACGAGGACGTGCCCCTGAGGACGGAGGGCATCGCCGCGCTGGTCGCGGTGGCCAGCCGCCACGACGACGCTGTCGCCCTCAGGTTCGACCCTGTGGTCCATGGCCGGGACTTGCGCAACTTCCGGCGCCACTTGCGCCATATCGCTCTGCGACAGGGTTGGTATCCCCACGACGGGGGCAAGTGCCGGAGCCTGGTGGCGCCGGAGGCCGACCTGCACCTGCTGTACGAGATGGAGCAGGATCCCGTGGCCTGGGTTCATCGTTACGGTGGCGAACCCGCATCCGTGCGGGTGTTCCAGGAGCGGGACCTGGTCAACGCCAGCGTCTGTGCCGGGGGGCAGCGCCTGTCCGGAGCCCTGCGCGTCCTGGCCATCGTCGTATGGGTGCTGTCCATCGTGCCCGGCCTGATATTCCTGGCCGATCTGGGCGATGAGAGGCCGACCGACCGGCGCTCCGCGAGGGACGGCTGACGCGCCTGGTGTTTCCGGAGGACGGAAAAGTTCGTTCTCGGCCAGAACCATTCCCAGCAGACCTGCCTGAAATGCCAGCAGCCCGCCCCCTGGAAACTTGTCGCCGAGTACGACGAGGATGAGGTGTTCGACTACGAACTCTACGAGGCGGAGCAGGTACTTTACGAGGATGACCTCGACCCTATCATCTTCTGTGAGGAGTGTGCACCGCCCGAGGGTAACTTCATCCCGTTGGCCCCAACCCGGGGCCAACTGCTTCGACAACACCCACTCCTGAGAGACCTGGTCACGGCCGGAATATCCCCCAGACTAACCAAAAACCCGAGGTCGCCGAGATGGTGTCGCTGCAGCCAAGCCGGGAAGAGTGCCATCACGGCCGGACCTGCTCGCATCCGCGCCTCGACAGGACCGCAGAGCGTCTATTGTTTTGGCTCTTGCCGACGACGACTGGCCGGCCATCCGAGTGCTGAGAGTTCGGTAGCATTGCTCAATGAGGAAACAGGGACTGGGGATCATGCTTGATCCGGGACACCAGCGTGCAAACCGTGACGTCCGGGACCCCCACAGCGGTGAAATTTGCTGACCTCAATCCAGGCACAACCGTACTTGATTCCTTAGTTAGCCCCCTGGGCCTGCCTGTACCGGACTGGTTTGACGTGAATTGCCGCACCGAATGAGGCCTATGTCGTCGTGTTGTTGGTGGAGGAACCATCAGACTGAGTTTGAACGCAGCAACATACGATTCATGCGAGTTATCGTCGCTGGAACCGTTCGACCCAATCGCTTCGGCAAGTTCACTACCTGTCTTGCAAAAACGCCTGCGGGCATCTCCGATGCTGCTCGCCGTGTTGCGCCGGTGGAGCTCGCCGGTGCTGTCGGGAACATCGCAGATACTGAACCCGGATGCTGTTGCCCGAACTGACGTAACCTTGGAATATGAGCCAACCGTCGGTCGCGACGGTATTGACAGTCTCATAGCCGGCGTTCCCATCCTCCGGGAGCCAACTGCTCGTTGGGGAGCGTCGCTCTCGCCGGCGCGATATCCAAGAAACCATCAGATTGGTTGAGTCCGCATTTTCGGTGGCATATGACGATGATTGCACCGTGTTCACGGTCGTCGGACCCGGCGGGCGGCGCACCATACTCTCGGTGGGGGATGACTTCCCGTTTCGCCCGTTATCGCAGGCGCGGAACCGGATTGCCATCCTGTAGCCACACCGTGGCGGTTTCGCCGGTGACGTTCTGCTGCCGCACGTCCTCCACTGCGGCGATCAGCATGCGGAGCCCGGCGCCCTGGCGGAGAAAACGAGGGACTGCCTTGCGTCGACAGACCACGAGCACCGGGTAGTCATCGCTGCGCAGATGTGAGTGATAAGCCCGCAATTTCCCTTGTACCTTACTGGGCTTGGTGGCGGTGAGTTCGTATTCGACGTAGCACCAAGTAGCTCCAAATGGGCTCTCCTTGAGCAGCACCATGGCATCAGGAGCCATTTGGCCCTGTCGTCCCATGATTTCGCGAAAGCGCCAACCCGGGGCTACCGGACATCCCGCGGCGGCGAACCAACCGGCCAATCGTGCAATGCCCTCTTCATGGGTGGCGATCCGGCCGGCGTAGAGTTCGGCCACCTTCTCCGGGTCAAACAGCTCTCCGGGGCGTCCAGACCAAACCCGGTCTCGGCGGGCGGCGATGGCCAGCCATGATTTGCTCGGAGCGTAACCATCTTGGGCGGTGCGCCACGCCACTCCCAGATCGATTAGTTGACGCAGCGACGAGGTGGTCGACCCGCCGTTCAACCCGGTGAGGTTTTTGATGCAACCCCGCAATGCGCCCGGCCACTGCTCAACGAGCATGGCGGTACGCATCAGGGCCGTGGCATCCGGTTGGTCCACGATGCCTAGCAGGAGGCTGTCAAGCCGGTCGGGGCGACGGTTCGAGTGCTCTCGATCCCGCCGCGGCGGTTGCCCCCGGCTGTTGGAAAGGTCATGATTTCCGTCGGTCTGGTTGTTCGACGCGTTGTGGATGAGACAACGTTCGCTCAGCCCCAACTGCGACACGACACGGCGGACCAAATCTGCCTGCCAGGCATCGGGCACGACGAGGCAGATCCGGCCCGGCAATGGAGTGACGCCGCCCGGCCGCGAGGCCCGCAGACTGGCAAACATATTCTCCAGCTTTTCGGCCAACATCTGGCGGGTCTGCCATACGCCGGACCATTGGAAGGCAATCCACCCGTCATTGAACCGCGCCTGGGCGTCCATGGCGTCGTCAAAATGCCATTGGAAGTCCACCAACCTCCTCTTTGGCTCCGCCGCAAGGGCGGTTTCAACGATGCAATAAACGGATTCCGCCAGAATCAGGCGGGTCAACAACGCGGAGATGAGTTCGGGGTGTTCGGGTTGGGGCATGCCGGCCGGGTCGGGAGATTTGGGATCCACAACCCAGTAGCGTCGTTGGCGCCGTTGGGAATACCCCGTGTCCGCACCCTTCAGCAGCCTCTTCTCCGCCAGGCTTTTCAGCACCCGGTCGCACGTGGAGTTATTCTCGCCGTACATCCCGGCCATGTTGGCTGCGCTGGCCAGGGGAGATCGGCTCACCCGCTCCGCCATCAGGATTTCCCGCGGGTTCAGCGACCTGCGTGATCCCGTTCCCCTGCGATTTCCCACCCTTTCCGTCATGGCGAACCCCCTTGAACTGATGAACGGCGCTACAGTCGCTCGTCGAACCGGCCGGATCGCATGAGGAGCTTGGGCGCATGTTCGCGGACCCTCTGCGATGTTTTGGCGGGCGTTTCCTGGATATCGGGATCCCGTCCCATCTGGCGCAGTGCCCGTCGAGCGGCTGTCGCCAGGGTTGTGTTGACCCCCTGGGCCACCGCGGCCAGCGCCGCTGTCGCAGCTGCATCGCCTATTGAGCCCAGAGCGACGACCGCGGCTTCATGGACGTGAACCGAATCGTCCTGCAATGCTTGGATCAGGTGCCGCACGGCGCGCCGATTGCCCAAACGACCCAGTGCCCTTGCGGCGGCCAGCCTGACTGCGACGTCCGGGTCACCACGTAGGACGGTAATCAGCGCTGGCGGGGCTTCCTCTCCGCCCGTCACACCCAGGACCGATGCGGCGACCACCCGCGCTTCGGGAATGGTATGGTGCAGGCTGGCCAGCAGTACTGGCGTGCCAATGTCGGAGCCCACCTGGGACAGCGCGCTCACCGCCGCGCGAGCCACTCGATCCGATGCACCGCCGGCGACCCGCAATAATGCCGGGATGGCACGCCGATCCGTCAAAAACGCCAGGGTGTCCATCACGGCCAGGACCACCTCGTCCTGAGCATCGCTCAGCAACTTGATGATCGGATCCACCACCTCTTCACCGCCCATCTCGCCCAGGGCTGTGACCGCCTGGATGCGCACCTCCCAATGTGGGTCCTCAAGGCTTGCCAGGATGCGGGGCAGAGCTCGGCGATCACCCAGCAACGCCAGCCCCAAAAGTGCTCCCTTGCGGACCACGAGGTCGACATCCTGTGCCGCCAGCATGAGGCTGTCAAACGCATATGAATCACCCGACGGGCCCAGAGCGAGGGTCATCTTCTGTCGGAGGTCGCGAGTCCAGTCGTCCGTCGGGTCTATGGTGTGCCGGCCCTGATAGAGGGCCAGCAGGACGCGGGACAGGATTCGCGGGACCCCATTGCCATCGATCGCGCAGAGGATTTTGACCACGTCCGAGCGCACTTTGCGGTTATCCTCAGCCAATAGCGTCTCGAGGATCGGCAGGCCCTGGGCCGGCTCGATGGCGGCTATCGCTGCGGCGGCCGCCACGCGGACATGGACTTCCGCATTGCCGAGGAGGGTGTGCAGGCGCGACAGTGCGTTGGAGTCTCCCGCTTGGCGCAGCAGATCGGATACCTTGATGAGATAGTCCTCAACCGTCAGCCGGTCCGCGTTGCGGATGCCCAAGCGCTGGGCGGCCGCGTGACGGGTCTGGTTGTCGCCCGCAAAAAGATCTTCGATCTCGGCGATTGTGAGTTGCTCCGGCATACGATCCCCCTGGTGCCTCAGGCCCTCGGGGCGGTGAGTACCATCACCGGTAGGCCGGATTTCATCCACACCGTGCCATCGCCGCCGACCAAGGGCCCGCCACGGACCCGCGATATGGCCGCGGTCAACACGGGCAACCCGGGCGCCGCATTCCAGTACAGTTCCTCCACCGCATCGGGGCACACGACCAAAATCGGATACCGATCGCTGCGCGCCGGCGAAAAAACCTTTTCGAGTAACCCGGCCACCTTGGACTCGGCCCTGATGCCGGAGGCGTTGATGAGGTAGTGCCAACCCGGCCCATAAGGGCCGTCCGCTATCCAGACCACCCCGTCGGGCGCGAACCGACGGTCCAAAGCGCGCCAGCCCGCGGCAGTTGGGCAGCCGGCAGCGCGAAACTTGGCCAGAAGCTTTTGGGCACCCCTGGTCCGTTTCCAACGCCGATCACTGCGGGAAGCCAGTGTGTTCGGGCCGGATCTATTGTCCGGCAAGCCGAGCCAGACCCGGTCGCGACGAGCCGCCAGCGCCAGCGGCCGCTTTTCCAGCGCGTAGCCCTCGTTCCCCATTCGTCGGGTTAGCTCGCGCCGCTGCAGTTCCGCCAGACCAAGCTTCGTCAGCTGACCGTTGATGCCGGTCATCGCCGACACGTGACTGGCGATGATGCCCGGATACTGCTCCACCGCGGAGAGCAACCGGCGCATCCGGTCCCCCTGATCATCCAGCAGGAACCGCTGCAGCTGCTCCAAACCGGCTCGCACCGGCGGCACATCGTCGCTGAGTTGCATGGGGATACGGCCCCGGCTGGCTGTGAGGTCCAGATCACCGGTCAATGTTTCGTCGACGAGGCGATACACAGTGCAGATGGCTTCCCAGCCGCGGCGACGCACCGCGCGCCACGCCACCTCCTCCTGCCATCGGTCGGGCACTACGATCACCAGCCGTCCCGGCCAGTGCGTGCCGCGTCCGCCGCTCCACTCGGCGAGGAGTTCGGCGCACTGCTGGATCCTCCGCTCCAATTTGTCCTGGTCCTGCCACATGCCCGACCACAGGAAGGATGCCCACCCGTCGTTGAACTGGGCGACCGCGTCGAAATCGTGGCGCCAAAGCCACCGCAGCCTGAGCAGCGTGCGCCCCCGCTCCCCCTGGACCAGCAAGCCGACCAGCATGTAAACCGCCGTCGTGAACTCTAAGTTGATCAACAGACGCTGGACCACGTGTTCTTTGTGCGGTAGGGGTCGGTCGAGCATCAGACGAATCCACTCGTCGTCTGGCACGGTGAACCGCATCTCCCGGGTGCCCCCGATAAAGAATTCCGCGGCGGCGACCAGACCATGGTGGTTCAGAGCGTTCAACGCTTGGTAGACGGTGCCCGGGTTGTGGTCAAAGGAGTGCGCCAGATCCTGCGCGCTGGCCCATGGCATATCACCCACCTGATCAAAAAGGGCGATGTCGCTCTCGGCGAGGCCAAGTTCGCGAACCGGTGACGCTCTCGCGGCGCCTATTGCGGCCTGGCGACGCTCGCTATCGGTCGCTCCCTTGCCGTTCTCGCGGCGCAGTTGTTTTCGGTCCAGTCGCAGCTGCAGCGCCACGTCATGCGGCCGTGCGCTGTGAAGAGTTGATGATCCCCAAGGGGTTTGTCGCCGGGTTGGCGGCGGGACCTTACCTGGTATCGGTGGCTTTACGAGACCGTCCTCGATATCACTTTGGAGAGAGACGTCGGTTCCCCGGGGTTCGCTGGGAGGAGGTGCGGGGATTGTCGGGGAGGCCGGCAGGGTGTCCGGAGGTAATTCTGGAGCCGGCTGCGGCGTCGCTAGCGCCTCTACCTCCGCGGGCTTCGATGTGCTCAACGGGGCCGGCCACAGGGGTGGCACTTCCTGGGGCGACAGGACGTATCGGAGAGCATGGCGCGGCGACAGAAACGCTGCCAAGGGCCACGGCTGCAGGCGACTCCTGTCCCTACGGCCACGAAACAGCTCCTTCCCCGCGACCTCCTTGTGAGCTGTCACTCTCCAGGCTTTGTCTCCGCCGGCCAGCTCGACCACGAAACCGACGAGTTTATCCAGCTCTGCGCCGACCTCGCGGCGGCGGCTCTCGGCGCAGATGGCGATGACCTGGATCTCGGCGTAGAAGGCCGGGCTGGCCAGCTTATTCGCTGCCATTTGTGGATCAATGTCCGCCGTGCCGCGACGCGAATCGTGGCGCCGGAACCAGCCACCCCCACCCTGGGCCGGGCGGCTGGCCAGCTCTTTTTCGAATGGCACACGCCACGCGTCGCTCGCCCGTTGCAACAACGTCCGTACACCGTGTCTGCCACCAAACCGCTCCGTAGTGGCGTTCATGTGTCCCAGGATGGTGGCCCAATGCACACGGACCTGTTGCTCGCTGTAGCCGACGGTGGGGAGGACGGTGTGGTGAGTCAATGCGATGGCGCGGACCAAGGCCGTCTCGTCTGGCCGGAGCGTCAGCCAGTCCTCGTGTGCCGGCACCGCGGCCGTCCCGCATGCGAGCGACAGATACGACACGACAGCGGACCGCGGTTTCTCTGTGCGTACGAAAAACGCCCCCCCGGTTCCTCCGCCGGTGGCCTCCAGTGCGAAGGCCTCGTCGGTTTTATGGAAAGCGCCCATTTCCATGGCCGCCAGGCGTGGATCGAAAACCGCCGCTGGTGGCGGGTCGATGCGAAAAGCGTGGGCGCGGTCATTTTCATTGATCGCCATGGCATTACCTCCGTATGCGTAGATGCGTAGCGTAATGGTAGCGAAAACGGGTCCGCGCTCATCGGGGGTCCTCTCTCGTGGCAATCGGTTCGATGCAAAATCAGGCGCGTTTTGAGTAGGAAATTGCCTTCCCGCATGCTCCGAAACGCGTTGTACGTAGGCCGGCAAGTCGGTCGGTCTGGGATGCATTTCGACGGTGCAAACGCCGGTGCATCTGGCTATTACTGTGCTGTGTAAAGTGCTCCCGATCGCAATCCATTACGGCCATCCGGCCAGGTTCAACAACGACGCCTGAGCCACTTGATCTGACCGCCACGGATGTAGGCCGGCACCGAGGAATTTGGGCGATTACGTGTTGAGCAAAGAATGCGCGATGATCGGCAGCGGACAGGAGGCACTCTGTTTCGTGCCGAGCGGTCAATTCGGCGCACGTCAAAGGCCCGTTGGATTCTTCTGCAAATGCTTCCCAACAGTTTTGGGACGGCGCAGGCGGGCCCGGATTGACGAATGCAAGGCCCGGATCGTTGGCGCCCGTTGTGGGTTCATGGACGATATGACCTTTGACGACCGCGGGCTGCGTAGGGTGATTGGCCCGGCGATTTCCACTGACATCCAACCGTTCCGGGAGCTCCGAAGTCTGCCCGCCTGCCCCACGAGCGCATTAATCTCACCGGACGCTGGTTGCCACCGACCCATCCGATACGCTGGTGTCTGTCGTCTCGAGTGTTGCAAGGAACGCGGTTCAGGTTGGGTCGATCCTACACCCGAAGCCTGCAGAGAACTAAGGGTCGAACGCCCACGGACCCTCCGATCAAGCTAGGGTTTGGCGGCCGCCGCGTACCGGATGTCAGGCGCCAGATTGGTGCTGTGCCCGCTGGTTCTAAGCCTCCGATGGCGCTACGACGTCATCGAATGACATAACAATCTTCGCACCCGGGGCAAAACGTTCTCTCAGGCCATTTCACCCTGAAGATGCACTATTTCCTCCCAAATGGTTGAAATCGGCTGGCAAGGCCTTTTCCCGGGCGTGTATGGCGGTCTTGGAGGCCGATCGGACACTGTCCTGAGGTCCTGATTCCGTCAAATCCGCGGAACACAATCCTGTGTTCCGAGCCACTTTGCCAGCAGCGGAGCGGTCAACGCGGTGTTTCGTCTCGAGGAGGACATCCGGGGCTACTTCGTATTGATGCAGGGCCCGATCGAACACTGGGGCCTTCCTCTGGCCCGGTACGGCTACCGCCACGGCGTGTTCAAGTTTTCCGGGAAGCTCAAGCGCTCATCCAGCCGCCGACCGCGTGGGGGCGTACGCCCCCACGTGATCAGCGCCTTGCTGACGACGTCCTTTTCGGCAACGGTCTTGACCCTGGCCTCGTCGATACGCACCGGTTCCAAGGCGGCCAGACGCCGTTGCGGGGACTTGCTGATGTGGTGGTGGTCGCCCACGCTGCTGACGATGCGCTTGAGTTCAGGGCCGGGTGACCAGGAGTGGACCGAGGCCCACAGCGCGCCCATACGCGGCGGTGGTTCCTGCGTGGCCACCGTATGCCCCTGGTACTGGACGATGAGTTCGCTGTCGGGGCGTTCCAAGACCTCCACCCGCAGTCCGGCGTAGCTGGGACGTTCCCGATCCGGCAGCAGTTGCAGGACCCTCCAGTGATACTTTACCGTGTTGTCCCGGGCGACCTTGCGGGTGTGCTTGAAGCACAGGATCTCGGAAAGACACAGGTCGGCGGCTACTGGGCGGTAGGCCGCGTCCGGATGCTCGGGTTGCACGGCGAAACGGGCGTTGAAGCGCGGCAGGAAGTCCCGCAGCACCGCCGTGGCCTGGCCAATGGTCCTAAACCGAAGCCAAGGTGAAAACTACATTTGCGGAGCGGAGAGAGTTGGCTTGGGTGCCGCCAATTAATTCGTCGGCTTTTGCTTGTAGCACGGTGCGGCAGCGGTGTTTAACTTCTTCCCGTCGGTGGGTCAGATCGGTGAAAAAGCCGTCCACCTTTTCCCGCACCACGGCACGGGTTCCCAGGCACTGGTTAGCGGTTGCTTCCTGGCGTACCCAACCCCAATGGCCTCGCCGGGGTTGAAATCTGGACTGTAACTGGGGAGGTTCACCAAGCGGAGGTTCAGGCCGGGAGTGGTCAGGTAGGCACGCACCGCGTCGCCCCGATGGGTTGGCGAATTGTCCCAGATCACCGTCAGCGGTTCAGTGTGCCGCTGTCGCAACTGACCCAGGAAAGCAGCCGAGGTAACGGAGTTGCTGTTGCCCTCCAGTTCCATCACCTCCACCTCCCCGGTCTCCAGGCACACCGCCGAGTAGTAGCTGACTTTCTCACCGCGGCGCGGACTGGTGGAGTCCACCAGCGCCGGTTCGCCTTTCAGCACCCACTTGCCCCGTAGATCAGCATCGGCCTGAAAGTGGGCCTCGTCGGCGAATAATACCTTGGTTCCCGTCCGTGCTGCCGCCACCATCAGAGCCGCATACTCTCCCACGAAAGCCTCTCCCGCGCTGGGTCTGCTTTGAGCAACCGCTTCTTGGGCCGCTTTATCACAAACCCCAACCGGTGCAGGTAGTTCAGGCAACTGCTGCGTCTCAGCGCCAACCCGAAGCGGTCTGCCACCTATCGGCGCACTGCCTTCCAGTTCCAGTTGGACAGGGTGATACCCGCCTGCGACGGTAATTGCTGCACCACCGCCTTCAACTCGGCTCGTTGCTCCACGTCCAACGCGGGGGGAACTACCAGTCTGCTCAAAAACCAGCCCTTTGGGACCGCCCTCCGCGAAGGCTTGAGCCCATTGACCAACCGTATGGGAATCCCGCTCCAAGGCTCGGCCCACCGCCGCCGTCGTCCACCCCTGCGCCAGCAGCCAAACCGCGTGCCATCGCTCCCGTTCCCGAGGTGTCGGCGCTCGGTACATCCGTCGCCGTACCTCAGCCTCGTCCATGCGCCACCTCTCCAGCGACGCTCCCATCTCCGGCATGACCAACAAACCCCCTCAGCTTTCCCTGCCAACTACCTCAATCGCCTCCAATTCTACCCGCCCTTGATGCGGGTTTCACCTTGGTTTCGGTTTAGCACCGTCTCCGGCATGCCCTAATTTGGTGTTGTCACCAATCCTAAATTCCCCACGCCGGCCCTTCTCGGCCAGCTCTGGAGGCTCTCCAATGACGCCGGGAGTCGAACCATCAAGTTCGGCTCCCGCACAAAAGGCAGCTGATATGTCTCCACAAATGAGGTGCAATCGAGAAATGACGAAACGAACTCAACGGCACTCCAAGGCGCGAGCTCCGCCTGGCAACGTCCCGGCGGCCGACCTGTGTTCCCGTTGGATTATCACCGGTAACACGCCGTCGGCTGCGAACCGACATGACCCAGCCTCGGCTCGAGGCGCTGCGGGCTGACCTGAGAGATCTTCAGGTCGCCCGTTTTCGCGTCTACGGACCGAGCTGAATCCTGAATTCACAATCATCAGAGGTAAACAACAAATGAAAGTCGTGAAAACCGACGACAACCGCCCCATGTCTCTCACCGAGATCGAGATCTGCCACCAGTTCGAGCAGAGCGACCAGCCCGGCCAAGTATTGTGGTGGCCCCTGGTGGCCGACGACGACCCAGAACCCGACTGCCTGGTGTCCCTGGAGGAAATCTGCCGCTTCGCCGCCGTGTTCCTGCAGGGAACGTGGTCGGTGGCGAACGGACAGTGGTACCACCGCGACGAGGACGACGTTGACGTTCCGGTGGTAAACCCACTGGAGGCCGCGTGGAAGTGCGCCATGTCGGTCAAGAACCGGTTGGAACAGAAGGACGACTTCGGCTGCTACGTCATCCCCGTGGTGGTGTTCACCGATATGGAAGAGAGCAGGCATATCATGCAGGAGTTCGGTAACCGCAAGGTGCGGCCTCTCTGGGGCCGGGACAACCTGTTGGCCAAGTTTGCCGACCTGCCCACGTCCCGGCAGATCCAGAAAAACTCAGTTCTTGGTACATCGCTCAGGACATGCGCACGTTGACGTGCCCGCCGGCCGAGAACGCCGCGGCACCATCCGAGGTGGCCGTCGACGTAGGCGAAGTCGCGATTGATTTGCGAGGCGAGACTGTCCACATCAACATCACGATCGACGCCTGTCGTGGCAAAAAAGGAGGTGATGCGTCGCCGCACGGTGAGAACCGGTAGTCAAACCAGACCCGGGGCAGGGCCTGCCGCCCTGCCCGGGCCATCGCCAAATGGGGTTAATGCGTGCGGACGTTTGGCCTCGACGACAAGCAACCATTCTTCGCTATCAATCCGTAGCTCACAACCGGCAGGTAACCACCGGGCGAAACCAACAACATCAAACCGCTTGATCAAACCTCGGTGAATGAGGAGCAAAGGGACGCGGGCAGAGCGAACGAATCCGGTAGACACCGTCAACCAAGTGAGCCTTCCCCGGGCGTGATGGTTCTTGCATCGAACAGCCCGCAGAAAACCCGGTCGGTTTTGTCATGCACCGCCCTGGGGCGAGAATCCAGGAACGGGCAACCCAAGCTGTTGGGGTGAATCTTCGGCCTTTGGATCTGACGCTGACACCGCATCCGTATGGGCTGACCCAGACCGCTCCAGCATCTTTGCGTAGGCGATCCGGAGCATTCCTTGCACGTGGAGTCGGCGCACGAAGTCGCCATTTTGGGCACCCACCTGGAGGTCTTTAGCGCCAGCACGATCGGCTCCCATCGCTATGAGTTCTTGAGCCCATTGTCGGTACCGGGACTCATCAGGATCACACACGGGACAACCTTGATCCGATTCCGATCTGGGTCGTCCACAGTTGGGGCAGGAACCGTGTTCATGGTCCGCTGACGCCAAGTGGTCACACCACTCCTGCCAGTAAGATCGCAGGATATGGCGCGTTTCGGCCGATTTTTCGAGTGGAAGCGACGACAATAAGAGGTCCGCGCCTGACCGCTCCCCAGTCTTGCCATCTTCGCAGGTTTCGCAGGTCACTTGTGATTCCTCCGGGTGATGGTCACAGGACGTACCAGTCTCCGTCAAATCGCTGCTCATCCTGCTCGCCTGCGA
>CBDCPD010000003.1:0-331063 GCA_965220095.1 Dehalococcoidia bacterium | reverse complement strand
AGGAATGCGTATGGTTATGCTGTTTGATTCTGGATGCGCTGATGTCTCCGTCGTTGTGCGAAAACGCCTGGAGCTAGTCCAGCGTAGCGGGCCCAATTCAGCATCACTTTGGCATGGGCTTCCGCAGTACTCTCTTTCCATTTAGCGTCAAGTCTCCCCATCAATTCCAGACCGACCTGATCGAGAGGCAATCCCTTGTCCTGATGCTTTTTGAGGATTGCAACAAATTGGATGAATGCCGGTATGCGGATTGCCCTCTCAGCGAAAATGGCCTGCCGTTTGTCAGGATTCGTCGCGAATTCACGAAGTGCAGGGTTGATGGTAATTGTCCCAGGTCTGCGGCGCACTAAATCCAGTTGTTCTAAAGCAGACATCGCTTTCGTCTGAGTACTCGGAGCGACGCCGGACCAATCGATCTTTTTCGTTCCCTCGAGGGCATCTTCAAGGCGCATGATTACCGCTTCGATCGCACCGCACTGCACTTGAGGCAATAATAACGCGTTCCTGTTGCGACCCTCGAGGATGTTGCTCTGCCGGAGAGTGGACGCCGGGGAATAGTGTTCGATCTTGGCCGCATGTTTGTTGTAGGTTACTAGATCCCCAACCTCCATCCAACTGCATATGGTCCGTGCGTACAGGTTCCATGTTGTTGCTTTGGCGGAAATATACGGGCATTCATCTTGAAGCAACTGGTTTACTTGTTGAACCGTTAAGGTCCCCTCGTTCTCGAGCTTTGACAACGTGCTGGATACAAGACGGTTACGGCGCAGCTTATCGCGCAAATGTTCCCTAAACACTTCCGCCAATTCCTTGTCGTCGGTTGGCATAGAGATTTGAAGCATTACTTGGTTATCGTCGACGGTTGCCAATCCGAGAAGGCGCATTTCTCGAATCACGTTATAGTACGCCCTGCTACGCAGGCCCGCTAGGTCTCGGAAGGCCTCTACGTCCAAGCTCCCTCCGTTGTCATACAGAACTCCGCAATGCTTGTATAGTGAAGCTCCCTGCGAATGGAGGATGTAGTTTTCATGAACCGGCAATGCGCCGCCATTGAGGTAGTCCCGAAAAATATCCCAGTAGATGTCGTACATTGGCCCGACCCTGACCACCAAACGGGAGTCTATTAGACTCTGTATGATCTCCGGGTTAAACTCCTCACCAATCTCCGAGACGCTGACCGGTGCTAACCGTGCGATGCGCTTCAACGTATGCTCCTGTTCAGACGAAAGCCCTTTCAGATCATCCAGGAACAACTGCTCGACGTTCAACAAGCTATCCGCGATATTCTGTTGACTAACCCCTGCCTCCCGCTGAGCCTTCACGTGGGCACAGAGTTTTTTTAGTAGCCAAGGGTAGCCTTGGGAGAATTCGGAGAGGAAAAATTTTAGATCTTCCCTAACCGGCGTCCGCAACTCATCGCCTAGCCGTTCCAACAAGGCATCGCTCTCAAGTTTGGAAAAGAGCTCTAGCCGGATGCTTTGGCTGCCGTTGGATATGGCATCCCTGACTTTGTATGGAAAATCGTTGGTGGATCCTATAAGGTCGGTTTTCCACGAGAAGCCAATGACCACGTTAGTCTGTGCGTCGAGAACTTTGACGAAAACATCTCTCACTCGAGCGGCGGCGTCTGGAAGCGCAAACACGTTCTCAAATTGGTCAAAAAATATCGCGAGCACCCTATTTTCCTGTTCCAGAACTCGACCGACTTGCAGCAAAGTATCAATGGCTCCATCGAGACCTGTCAAAGGACCATGTTGAAGATTTATTCCACCAGGTAAAGTATCGCCGTACGAGGAATGTAGAGCGTGATGAATTGCCCTGAAGGCGAACTGAGACGATGATGCGGTCCGCGAGTCTATCGCTATCGCCAAATGCCCTAAATCCCTGAGGGCGTTTACGCTGGCGAGGACGAGGGAACTTTTGCCCCAACCAGAATACCCTTCGAAAACCAACCCACGAGCCGACGTTTGCTTCGAAATCACTTGGTCTACAAAGGATTGCATTTGATCCAGACCAACGGTCCGCCCTACGAAATGTTCAGGTGATGCGGGGAATTGGTACTCGAAGCAGGTAGAGCTCCCGCGTACCCCTACAATTTGCTCCAAGTAATTCCCTGTGAGTTCCTTTGGGTCGAGATCGCGGTAGTCTTGCGATAGAATCTTGAACTCTTTAAGATCAGGATACAACGCCATCAATGATTCAACTGCGTCGTTGCGCTGCACTACGGTTCCTGACGAGTCAAGAATCATCAAAGTGTCAGCTAGCGTCGCTCCGGGCGAGATGACGTATTGTATTGCGAAGCAACCTATGTCGGTGTAGAGAACCGTGTAGTCGCCGACTTTACCGGCTGCCGAATCAACGGTCGCTGCCATCACGTCGGGACTCACTATGATGCCGGCACCATGCATCGCATCAAGTACTTGTTCTTCCTCTAGTACTTTGAAAGAGATTCGTTCGTGGGGTTCACAATTGTCTCTATAAAATCCTTTGGCATGACTGTTAAGCCCAGGCAACGCCACGAACAGCCCTTGACAATTCGGCTCATTAAGCCAACGTGTCATATATTTTCCGAAGAATCTCTGGATGTGGGCCGAATCGACCTCGGTGTCGTGGCATTTGCACTCGGCGTAAAGAGAATTGCCGGCAAATTTTGCCGTACCCGCAATATCGATTTCCATCCCAGCATAATTTACGTTCGATACTTCATCGACCTGATATCCGTTTGCCGATAAAACCGTCCCCATCAGACGCTCGAACAGCTGACCTCGTGCTTGCGATTTTGCCCGGTCCGTTTGCCCGTGCGCTAGGATCTTCAGTTTAGCCATAAAGGAGCTCCAAGATATGTATCGAACGATTGCGACGGTGACGTCTAGTCGCTTGATCTTTGTCCAGCAATGACCCACACCATCGACTTGCAACGCAAATTACCGCAGACGGCTTTCAACCCCACTGTATCGCAGCACAGAGCAGGACTCTCCAGATCGCCCGTTCCCATACTGCTAATGTACTTTGCTGGGGCAAATCGGTCAACGGTTTGTGAATGTCGCACAGATTTACATCAGCGTTTCGACGATGAAAATCGCCGTGTTCGTCAAGAAGTGTGGTCTGGCGGATCCCATAAGTTCAATCCTACCGTACGATCGATCTCGCTGTCGGATGAAGCGTAGATGTAACGCTGCGCGTTTTGCAAAACTCAGGTTCCGGCCCCAATCTAAACTTCGCGGATCGACTGATTTGGCGTCGCCCGCACTCACGTCGGTGGAAATCCTCACCCGTTCCCCGTGCTGATGCACCCGTTCAGCACCTTCGGCCTACTGGTCCACTTCCGCCAGTTCGCCGTTGCCAGGCCTTGAATTTACCCTGGCCGACCTTCGCGCGGGGCCGGAGGGGTGGGTCTGCTTGGACCGGGGGTCTGCGGTTTGGGAGGTGCAGATACTCTGAACATAGAATGCTCCTTGTGGCAGGACTGCCCCCGTATTGTACCGACCCGCGTCAGCTCCGCCTACTTCCCCTGCTGACGAGAGGGGTAGCATCCCAACACTCATTTCGAGCGACCGGTTTTCAACCATTACGCCACTGACGGCAGTTCCGCGCTGGCGTGTAGGATGGTCGGGTAGCCTGTCATTCCCGTCCGCTGGAGTAGGCCCCCATGACCTTAACATCTGCCGGATCGTCCCGATTTCCGAAGCTGCCGGAGAACTGCGATGTCTGCGGCGACCAATTGCCCTCGCACCTGGCCCGCATCGGCGTCAGCCGACATCCCCAATGCCGCGACGGCGGCCGCTCCCAGCAGTGAGCATGGGCGCCAGGAATCAATCTCGACGCGGCCAATTACCGGTCGCAGGTCCATCTCAACTATCGAACGTCGGGTAGGGTTCATGATCGTCAAGGTTGGCGACAGCCTGGGCGAGACGTTCGGCAACTTCGTCGGCCGACTGGCGGCAACACTGGCAGTCCTGACACCGGTAATGCCCGCCTTCCGCGCCAGCGTCCTGGTTGTCCACCCGGTACTGCCAGACCGTGATCACGCCGCAATGCTGACAATGGTCAAAGATGGCAGCTGGTTTAGGTTTGCTCATCGGCATCCTTCCAGTGCGTCATTCTACCGCCTACCGCGCGAGGCCCGGCGCAGACACCTTGAAGCAGGACGAACTACGCGCCGCCGCCGGACAGTGTCCGGAGAGATGGAGAAGGCCTCGGGTACTGAGACGGTGGATGCGGCAGCTTTGGAGTGAGTTTACGGACGTTCCAGGAATCCCCTGTCCCCTTCATGGAGCCTTCGCCGTAAGCAGTGGCGAGAGCAGCCCAACACAACCTACCTGGGTCCATCGCAGTCTGCCATCATCAAACAGCATTGAACGCGAGAGGGCTGTACTGTAGCGATCGGCCGGCTGGGGCACTCTACCAACCATGGCAACCGTCAGCCTGCCGCTGAGAAAGCCGTGGCGCTTGTCCCATTTGGACGCCGGAACGCGGTTCATCGTGGCCGACAGCATGCGCAACTTGGGGCAGGAAGATCAGGCCGCAGGAATGCCGAACCCGGACCCTCGAATAAACGACTTCACGTAACGGGCGTTTGGCGAAGCAGTGCTGTCCCGCGTCAACTGTTCCTGCCGAATTGTCATCGATCAGTTTTGCCGGCTCACCTCCTCGGCCGCGGTGGATTCACCCCATTGGTCCAGCCGTAGGAGATTACTGATGCGTGAATAAGTACCTAAACCAAGCCTATCCGTCGTTCCCGCTTTCGCGGGAACCCAGCAGTTCCGGACAAAAACCGCCCGGGTTTAAATGATCGTTCACGCATCAGTAGTTCGGAGCCTCTGCAACCACCCTCGAAGTATAGATCGATGATGAACCGATCTGCGGTGATGATGGGGTCATCGAAGGTGCCCTCGTCTATCTCGGAGCAGATGCGCTTTGCGATGTCGATGGCCGGTCTTGCAAGGTGTGCGCATTCCGACCCGCCCCGATCGGTGCCGGGTCGGTCATTGGGTTCGTATATCTGAGTGCGTAATGAATGGTGATCATGGTGCTCTCTCCAAGGATGGCTGGAGTTCTTGACCCGGATACGACACAATGTTACCGTTGGGTCATGATACCGCAGTTCGATGCGGATGGACTGCTGCCGCTGGGGATTCACCGGGCTACCTGGGATGAGGTTGCGGCAACCTTCGGCAACACCCCGTGGCGCAGGCGGCTTCTGGGCGGACTGGAGATGGCCATAGACAGCTTGAGGCGGGCCGGCTGTCGCACCGTGTACATCGACGGGAGTTTCGTTACGGGCAAGGAGGTTCCCAACGATTTCGATGCCTGCTGGGAGGAGGAGGGGGTGGCGCCGGAACTTCTGGACCCGGTGCTGCTGCAATTCGATGCTGGCAGGGCGACACAGAAGGCCAGGTACCTGGGCGAGTTGTTTCCCGCCTCGTTGGGAGCCACCGTGGAGGGGATGTCGTTTCTCGAATTCTTCCCGATGGATCGTGAGACCGGAGGAGGCAAGGGCATAGTCGCAGTGGATCTGGGAGGCGCCGATGATCAAGAATGAACGGCAGTATCGGATAACCCGTACTCAGGCCGAGCGCTTCGCTCGGACCCTGGAGGGCCTCAGGGGCAGACCGGAGGGAGCCGATGGGATGCACCCGATGCTCGCGCAGGCGCAGGTGGACGCGGTCAGCAGCCAGTTGGCCGATCTAGAGGCCGAACTGCGCGAGTACGAAGCGATCAGGGAGGGTAGGTTCGAGGTAGAGTCGCTGCGTGTGGTCGCCGACCTGCCAGAGCTTCTCATCAAGGCCCGGATCGCCCAGGGATTGACCCAGAGGGAACTGGCGGACC
Source organism: Dehalococcoidia bacterium (assembly GCA_965220095.1). Taxonomy (GTDB): domain Bacteria; phylum Chloroflexota; class Dehalococcoidia; order Lucifugimonadales; family UBA3495; genus Bin87. The sequence goes on along the minus strand of CBDCPD010000003.1, from coordinate 325,234 downwards.
GGTTGGGATTGAAGGAACAGCAGATACAGCGGTACGAGGCCACGGATTACGCCGCGGCCAAATGGTCCCGCATCAGGGAGGTGGCCGGCGCGCTCAGCATGGAACTCGGCGGCGCCGCCGAGCCCGTGGAAGTCCGTCGCTGAGGCTGGTTCAATTGGGGTCCACGGAGTGACGTCCGCCCATGAGACAGTGGAATGTTTACCACGATAGTCGAAGCCGCGGATTCTGCATCCAATGTGAAGCGGGTCTCGACGAGGGAAATCGCAGCAGGGATCACGTTCCGACCCGAGGCATTCTGGATTACCCCCTTCCAGACAACCTCCCGGTCGTGCATACATGCCAACAGTGCAACAGCGGGTTCTCGGATAATGAGTCCTATCTGGTCGCCCTCATTGCCGGCGTGCTCACCGGATCCCCGGAGTTGTGTCGGGACATGTTCCCGTCGCGGCCGGCATAACCGGCAGTGGCGGATCTGCTTCAGTTGGCCCGATGACCAGGCCGGACCGTCGGATGTGGAGATTGTGGACTATCACTGAGGGAGCGCTGGCGACAATGTTGCAACGAGCCGTACATCCTGGGGATGTTTTGAGAGATGAGCTGGAGGAGAGGGGAGTGTCGCCGGCGAGTTGCGCCCGGCAGATTGACGTGCCAGCCAATCGCATCAGCCAGATTCTGGCCGGCAAGCGCGCGGTGACTGGTGACAGCGCCCTGAGGTTCGGGCACTGGTTCGGCATGGATCCCCAGTTCTGGCTGAACCTACAGGTGCAGTACGAGTTGGCGGTTGCGGAACGGTCGTTAGGAGCAAGGATACGTGCCCTGCCCACCGCGGCCGGCGGCGAGTAGAGTGCGGACGAGGTCACGTTTCGGCGTCCATGATGTGCCAGGACTTCGATCCGCCGAGATTTCCGGCCGCGCGCGGGGCAGCCCGTATGGGGATCGGAATGGCGACTGTCATTGCCATGGTGCCGGTGTCGGGAGCGCCGGCCGTATCCGGGGGTTGACGGATGATCATACTGCACGGGGGTTGGCACGACGGGTGGATGTTGCTGTGGGCTGAGCGGTCGCCGGACGAACTGCGCCCCGAGGGTAACGGTGATCTGGCGGCCAATGAGCATCCCTACTGCGCTGATCCCGAAGAGTTGGTCAACGTCCTGGCCAATGCCATGCCCGGGTTTCGGGCGGACTCGGGCGAAGCGGTCTCCGCCACCGGGTGGCTGCCCAGCAGGGGCGGCAGCCCTCTTCCGTCCAGCGCCCTGGTGGCGGACCCGCCCAGGACCAGGGCCAAGCCCAGGCTGATGCCCTGGTCCATACCGGCATACCGAGTGTCTGCAGCGGACGCCATCCCCATATTTCGGGCCTGCACGGGGCAGGGGATGTTGACCAACGGCGTCGGCATCGGAGGGGACCTGGCCTATTGGAGCCAGGCGGTGCGCTTCGGTGCGGCGCTGGTGGCCCGCCAGCAGTTTCTGCCGGGGACGATCCACGACGCCGCCGGCGCCCGCGCCGCCTGGGCGCCGCTGTTCATCGGAGCCGACGCCGGGCGGCTGGCTCGCCTGAGCCAACGCATGCCGGCGGCGGCGCGGTCGTTGTCGGACCCCGACGCAGATGAACCGCCCGACCAGCCGGCGGCCGCGGTCCTCAGGACCTTCGTCGCCGCGGTCGCAGACCGCCTGGTCAGAAATGCCATCGGAGTTCCGGAGGTGGCTGCACCCAAAGGCCGTCGCCAAAAGTCAGCTTTCGACAGCGTACACGACGCGTGGTTGAGCGGCCTGCAATCAACCGATGGAGCCGTTCATGGCACTCCGGAACAACTGGGGCAACTGCGGGCGCAGGTAGCGGAATGGCAGCGGCCCATTGCCCTGACGGCCAGCGCGCCGTTTCGGGTCTGCTTCCGGCTTGAAGAACCGCCGGAGCCGTCCGGCGATGAACCGGAGGTTGCTCCAACGCAGCGCGATGGGTGGCATCTGCGCTACCTGCTGCAATCCCACGAAGACCCGAGCCTGCTGCTGCCCGCCAGCGCGGTCTGGAAAACCGGCAACCAGCGGGTGCGTGAGCTGGAACAGGACGGCTTCAACCCCCGGGAGTTCCTGCTGGCGTCCCTGGGCCAGGCCAGCGGGGTCTGCGCCGGCGTGGCCGAAAGCCTGCAGCGGAAGAGGCCGGCGGGCCGGAAGCTGGACGCCGCCACGGCGTACCAGTTCCTGACCAGGGAGTCCATCGCGCTGGAGGAGGCCGGCTACGGCATCATTCTGCCGGCGTGGTGGACCCGCCGGGGAACCAAGACCAAACCCACCGTCAGGGCCAACGTGAAGACCCCGCAGATGCAGGGCGGGGGCGGTGTTTCGTTGGCCACCACCCTGGAGCTGAACCTTGAGGTGGCGTTGGGGGACCAGGTGATGACCGCCCGGGAACTGGAGGCGTTGGCCCAGCTGAAAACGCCGTTGGTGAGATTGCGGGGCCAGTGGGTGGAGCTCAACGCCAGCGAGATCCGAGCGGCGCTGGATTTCTGGAACCGGAAGGGCGAGACCACGCTGCAGGACGTCATCCGGCTGGCGGTGGGCGCGGGGGATACGCCGGAAGGATTCGACGTGGACGGCGTGGCGGCCAGCGGCTGGGTGGAGGACCTGCTGGGGCAGCTCACCGGACGGGCCGAGTTCCAGGAACTGGAAACTCCGGATGGGTTCTGCGGGACACTGCGTCCCTACCAGCAACGGGGCTATTCCTGGCTGGCGTTCCTGCGGCGCTGGGGGCTGGGCGCCTGCCTGGCCGACGACATGGGACTGGGCAAGACGGTCCAGACCCTGGCGGCCATCCAGCAGGACCGCAGGGAGGGGGCAAAGGAACCGACGCTATTGGTCTGCCCGACCTCGGTGCTGAACAACTGGCGCAAGGAGGCCGCCCGGTTCACGCCCGACCTGCCGCTGATGGTGCATCACGGTCCGGGCCGAAAACGGGACGCCGAATTCGTGGAGGCGGCCCGTCAGCACGCCATCGTCGCCGCCAGCTACGGGGTGATGGCCCGGGACGTCGGGTTCATGGCGGGCGTCCTGTGGCGGGGCATCGTGCTGGATGAGGCCCAGAACATCAAGAACCCGGCCACCCGGCAGGCGCGGGCCGCCCGGTCGCTGGGCGCCGACTACCGGGTGGCCCTGACCGGCACGCCCGTGGAGAACCACGTGGGCGACCTGTGGTCGGTGATGCAGTTCCTGAACCCGGGTTTGCTGGGAACGGAGGGCGAGTTCAAGCGCAACTACTTCGTGCCCATCCAGGCGGAACGAGACGAGGACGCCGCCCTGCGGCTGCAGCGGGCCACCGGCCCCTTCATCCTGCGTCGGCTCAAAACCGACCGAACCATCATCAGCGACCTGCCCGACAAGATGGAAACCAGGGAGTTCTGTCCGCTGACCCGGGAACAGGCGACCCTGTACGAGGCAGTGCTGCGGGAGGCCGAGCAGGCTTGGGAAGAGGCCGAAGGCATCGAGCGCCGGGGCGCGATACTCGGCACGCTGACCAAGTTGAAGCAGGTTTGCAACCACCCCCGGCAGCTGCTGGGGGACAATTCCACCATTGCTGGGAGGTCGGGCAAACTGGCCCGATTGCAGGACATGCTGGAGGAAATCATCGCGGTGGGCGATCGCGCCCTGGTATTCAGCCAGTTCGCCGAGATGGGCGACATCCTGCAACGGCACATCCAGGACACCTTCGGCAAGGAGGCGCTGTTCCTGCACGGCGGGGTCTCCCGGCGTCAGCGGGACCGGATGGTGGAGCGGTTCCAGGACGCGAGGAACGGGCCGCCGGTGTTCATCCTGTCGCTGCGGGCCGGCGGCACCGGGCTGAACCTGACGGCGGCCAACCACGTGTTTCACTACGACCGCTGGTGGAACCCCGCCGTGGAGAACCAGGCCACCGACCGGGCCTTCCGCATCGGCCAGACCAGCAACGTCCAGGTGCACAAGTTCATGTGCGCCGGCACTCTAGAGGAGCGGATCGACCTGATGATTGAGGCCAAGCAGGCCACCGCCGAGCGGGTGGTCGGGACCGGTGAAGGCTGGCTGACCGAATTGTCCAACGACGAACTGCGAGCTGTCCTGAGCCTGAGCTCGGAAGCAGCCGTCGCGTGAAAACGGCTGGAATAAATACCGCAGCCGGCGCGTTACAGGATTGAAGGCTATGGTCTATCACGATTTTGAGTACACGCGTCCCCGGGAAGCCAAAGGCGGTATCCGGGCGCAATCAAAGCGGGGCGACTTCGGCGCCAGCTGGTGGGCCCAGCGCTGGGTGCAGGCGTTGGAGAAATTCAGCCTGGGGTCCAGGCTCGCCCGGGGCCGGTCCTACGCCCGCCGGGGGCAGGTGGTGTCCATCGACGTGCGGCCGGGCGCAGTGGCGGCCAGCGTCCAGGGTTCCCGAAAGCGGCCCTACCGGGTCAGCATCGCGGTCGCCACGCTGGAGGGATCCGATTTGCAGAGGCTCCAGGCTGCCCTGGCCGAGCGCCCGGTATTTGCTGCCAGCCTGCTGGCGGGCCGGATGCCGGAGAACATCGAGGATGCGTTCGCCGACGTCGGCCTGTCCCTGTTTCCGTCGAGAAAGAGTGATCTGGAGACGGATTGCTCGTGCCCTGACTTCGCCAACCCGTGCAAGCACATCGCAGCCGTGTACCTGCTGTTGGGAGAGGAGTTCGACCGCGACCCGTTCCTCATGTTCAGAATGCGGGGCATCGAGCGGGATGAGCTGTTGGGACCTGACCTGCGGAGGTCGGTCGAGGCCAGCGCCTTGATGGCCCCGACGCTGGCGCCGGAACCGCTGCCCGCGGACCCCGCCGCGTTCTGGGGGCAACCCGAGTGGGACGACAATTACGACGATATCATCGGGCCAGCCCGCGTGCCCGATGAGGCGGCCGTGCTGCCCAGGCAGTTGGGCCGCTTCCCGTTCTGGCAGGGTGGCGAAGAGTTCCTGCCGGTGCTGAAAGCCATCTACGCCCGGGCTTCGCAGGCTGGATTGGAACTGTACCTCGACGCGGAAACACCCCCGCAATCGTCCGCCGAGGGTATCGAGGGTCTGGATGATTGCTGATATCGACTGGAAAATAGCCTCTGGTACCAGCGTTCTGGGTTGTCGCCTAACGGCCGCCGTCCGGAATCAACGGAGGGAGACTTGGGCCGACGGCAGCCACCATGAGGCTGACGTTTTGGGTGCCAGAGCAACTGACTCGACGTAACGTCCCTATTGAGCGAATCACCGCGGGTATCAATAAGACGGAGGGAGCCGGAAGGAAGAATGCCCGAATCGGGTTCGCCGATGCGTTGCAGCGAGTCTTTCCGACGACGGTTTTAGCTATCTCACGTGTCATGGCTCGGTTCGCCAGGAGGCAACAGGGAACCGGCAGGACTACTGATGCGTGGGCGAATATCTAAACCAACCCTCCCGTCATTCCCGCGAAAGCGGGAATCCATTAAGGCCGGGCGGAAGGAGCCCGGGTTTAGATAATTATTCACGGATCAGTAATTGTCGTCCGGCAGATGTGCTATCCAGTGCAGGACGCGCTCGACGCGGCGGCGTCTATGGCCAGCAGTGCGACATTTCGGGGGATTTTGTTGCGGGCAGTATTTGGTTGCTGCTACAACAACGGTGGCTTACGGAACAGGCGTTGGGCGAACGCAATTACGAAACACGGCGGTAAAGGTGAATGGCAGACTTCCGTTCAAAGTCTGCCATTTCCGGTGCGGGGCAAACTGAAGACGGTGGAGTCGGGCGTACACGTTGGAGAGCGAGTTCCTGGCTAACGTGGCAACCTACTCAATTACTCCGGAAATGTCGGAAGTCAGAACCTGTGAGTCTGGTCTGGTTTCTATGGAGCATGTCTCTGGGGAAGAGATCCCGTCTCAGTTCCTCTACCAAGTCCCCCAGGGCTCCTTCTTTGTCGTCATCCGAGCGTCGGGGCAACTGGTCATTCACCGTATCAAGGAAGGCGTAACCTTTTCTGATGACGGAATCTGGGCAATACAACCAGCAGAGCGCAAGCTGGTTGATGAACTCCTGTTTGCGAAGTTTGGCATCCGCGGCAGGTTCGCTCTGGTAAAACCCGGACAAACTTGTGAGTAACGCCGCGTATCGTTCTCGCTTGTAATGACGGCGCTGGTCACTCCGTTTGAAGAATTCATTGACGATCCACCCAAATACAGGGATTGTGATTGCCACCAATGTTGGCCAAGAGTTCAATAATCCCAGCACAGTAGAGCTCCAATTTGTCCGAGTACGGAACCTGCGCACCGCGTTGAGTTGTCCGTCGTTATTCCGTTTGTTCTGTCTATGAAGTTGGCCATTATCGCCTGATGCAGCACCGCTGCCGCCGCACGAAACCCAGCCGATCCGTGCCCGGATGCCTGCAAAAGCCAGCCTTCCCTAGAAGTCTACCATCCCGCGTTCGAGCATTTGGGCCCTATGCAATCCATGCCTCCGCATCTACCATGGATGGTGATCTGCAGAATGCCACGAACTGGCTCAACATCGTGACGACGGCCATCAACGATTTCGTACAATTGAGCCGCGAAGAACGAGCCGCTATCGCAGTAATCACAGTACTGGGCAGCCGATGAACTGGACGGACGCCGTCACGGGCTACCGACCCACCCGCAAGCAAAACCGCCGAAAGCAGCGTTGCCCGGACCATAAACGAACGTCGCACAAATGGCGCACGATTGCTACGTCCGCCGTCTTTTGACGATAAAATAGCGCTACTCAGGCAACATTCAGGCAGGGTCGGACGTCGGGCCGACGGTCGAACCCCAACGGAACCTCGGAACAACCGGGTCGCGCCGAGCCAGCGAAAACTCCGTATGCGCTACTTCTGGACGCCCGTCGGCTGACCGATTTTGCGACAAAGTCTGGCACGGGTAAAACGAGGCCCGCGACACCGGACGCCAATCGTCTCCGGGACTTCCCAACAAATTTATGCCATGGAGCGTATTTCATGCCCGAAACTTCCGACTCACTCAAATTCCAAACTCTATTGAGGGTTTGGTTCACCGAACGGCTGCGGCCTATAGCACAATGGGCATTTGTGGTTTGTGAACTCACTGCGTTCCTTGTTGCTGTTGTTCCGCTAATACCGATCACTCCCGATTTCTTGTCAGATGTTCTGACGCTTCGCGTCGCCGTGGCTTGCGCTAGTTTCGGGGTGCTGATAGTCGCAGTATTCAACATCCTCGACGACGACCGGATTTTTAGCCCCTTGCAATCACACCAACTGGGCATATTGGCTGGATCAGTCGGTAAGCAAATTGCACGGGTTTATTTTAGAGAACTCTACATCCAACAATATCCCGAGCCTGTCCGTGAGGAATTAAGGAAACGGATGGCAATCTCAGACGAAGAAGCCCCGTCTTCTGGGGCGGACCGTAGAGGTGATCGTGACTGATGATATCGATCCACCTCATCGACAAAGCGGGGCGCCGACTCGGGATTGTTTATGCCACCCTTCCGTACTCCCTGACGGCATCGCAAATACCGGGTGCTATGGACTGATCAGGGGAGTTGACCGAGCTACAGAGGACGCAAGTAAAGCCCCGAAGCCGTCCTAACTAAGGTGCGCGACGGGCGGGTTGCCGAGTACGGTTGGGATACCCAATTTTTAAAGTGGACGGCGTATTAGGGCCATATGGCAGACTTTGCCGTAAAGTCGGCCATTTTTCGCGTCAAGGGTCGGAGTTGGATGCAACGGTAAGCACGGTGCTGGGCCGGATCGTCGTCAAAATGGCAGAGTTGCTAATGAAGTCGGCCATTGTAGAATTGAGGGCGTAAGCCCAGCCGCGAGCTGCCCCACTGCTGAACGCTGGAACAGGTCCGACAAATCCTGGCCGCCATGCCCGCCGGCCAACCCCGGCTGACGGGTTGATACGAAAGATAGCTGGCCCACGGCGTCTGCCCATTACACCGGGGTAATCCGGTCTCCCACAAACCCATCCCAACCGGGCCCATCAAACTGGAGGCGAGACCATGAATGCCAACCTGGCCTACTGCGATTGTGAGCGGTGCGAGATTGACCGCGAGCGCGCGCCTCACCAACGAGCGTGGCTCACGGCCTTCCGCGAAGCGACCACCGCGCAGGTGAGCGCAGCGCTGGATGCCGTGGAAAACGGCAGCCATCGCGACTCGCCGGCAGCCATTGGAGCCCTGCTGGCGTTGACCGGCCTGATGCTGGAGCAGGAGAGCGAGCTCTCCGGCGCTGTGGTCGGAGGGGCGGCGGGTCAGCGGGCCCAGGATGAGCAGTCGCCCATGTCAGCAGCGGAGATGGAGCGGCGCATCGGGCTCATGGGACGTTTGAATGACGCCGCGGCGCGGCTCCGACCGCAACCGGTGTCAACGGAGCCGGAGGTTGCAGACAATGATGCGGACCTCTGGTACGCCGCCTGCTTCGCCTGCACTACCAGCCTCCAGGTGGTGCGACTGTTCCGTAGCAAACGGGCCGAGCTGCCGCAACGGGACCTCATGGGGGAAGCCTACCTGGTGGTGCTGGCCCAGCTGGCGGGGGACGCCGAGGAAAGCCGGGAACGTCTTGAGGGCACCGCTATCCCCGACATCGACGACGGCCTGGCCGACGCCCGAGCGACGCTCCTGGCGGAAGCGCACGCCGCCCTGGACGAGATGGCGGAAACCGTGGCGGCGGATTTGCGCGCATTCAACCAGGACCTGCCGGTGGAAATCCGGCCCGCCATGCGGGAACTGCCCGCGGTGACCGAACGCGCTGCCGCGATGGTGGTTGGGCCGGCTGACTTCCAGGTCGGACGCTTCGAGGAGTGGGACCCCAACCCGCCGCACGCCGCGGGCGGACTTTACATCGTCTACTACTACCGCGGCGCCAAAGTGGTCCAGTCGATACTGGACACCTACCCGATGGGGTTCCCGGCGGCGGCGGCTCAGCAGCAGGTCGACCGGGTGATTGGCGCGCTGTTGGCAATGGGTCCGGAAGCGGAGGCATTGTCGGACCTCCTGCTGCCTTATGCCTTGGTGATGTCGGACCTGGCCGACGCCGGTCTCCACGACGTGGCGGTGGATCGCTGCAGCGAGTTCGTGTCGGCGCTGCAACAGCAGGACCTGCGCCACGGCGCCATGCTGGAGGTGCTGGCGGCGGTGGCGGGGGATGAACCGGACGTAGCGGAATACCTGTTGCGCGAGTCGGACTTCGACACCCAATTCGCCACCCGGAGGCAGGCGCGGGCCATCATCACGACGGCACGGCGGCAGGGGCTGGACTCGGTGAAGTTGTCCAGGCTGGCGGCGGCCATGGGTCATGAAGCCGGAGGGTTGGGGGTGACTCCGCCGTCGACGGACTACGCCACTGTGAGCATCCTGCTGGGAGCGGCCCGTGATGCCGGCCTCCCCCACGAGGCCATTGAACGCATTTACCAGGCGATTGACCCGGACGGGTATGAAGAAGAGCAATACGAGCAGGCTGTGGATCTGCGGGAGTTCGGTGACGAAGACGCCGACGGAGCGCTGGACGGATTGCCGCACTTCGACGGTGGTTTTCCCGCTGAGGCATTGCTCCCCAAGTGCTAAAGTCTCGGTAACATTTCTCGATGAGGCGACGGGACGGTAGGACTAATTGTCGTCAATCAGCCTTTGGGTTTTGGTTAAACATGGTGGAAAGGTCGCGATAGAGTCAGCCTTCCTTCAACCCTAAACCAAAGCCACGGTGAAACCCGCATTGCGCTATAATAGGCTAGACAAACTAGACGGAGTTTACGATGACCACCTGGCAATTGCAGGACGCCAAGAACCGATTCAGCGCAGTGGTGGAGGCCGCTCTTACCGGGGAACCACAGGAAGTTACTCGAAGGGGCAAGCCGGTCGTGGTAGTGGTGGCCTTCGAAGAATACCAGCGGCTATGCAAAAGGGATGCCGAGAATACGCCCTCGTTCGTGGACCATCTGCTGGCAATTCCGAGGGGCAGCGAAGACGACGGCTTCGAGCTACCTTGCCGTACCCGGGACTACACGCCCAGGGCCGTCGATTTCTGAATGTACCTCCTGGATACAGTGGTCGTTTCGGCATTGCGACGACCCGAGCGACACGTCTCGGTTGCCCGGTGGTTGCAGGACCAGCCGCCACAAGGTCTGTACATCAGCGTGATGACGGTAGGCGAGATCATGTACGGGGCGGCCCGGCAGCGCAGGACGCAACCGGCATTTGCTGAATTGCTGGATCGCTGGCTGGAGTCTGTGGCGACCTCGTTCCATGACCGTATCCTTCCGTTCGACGAGGCGGCAGCCAGGCGCTGGGGTCTTCTGCACGCGGAACTGGGTTACACCAATTCCGACCTACAGATTGCTGCCATCGCCCTACACCGCAGTTTGACGGTGGTCACCCGCAACGTCCGCGACTTCGCGCCCACTGGAGTTGCGGTGCTGAACCCCTTCGAAGAAGCTGATGACTGACCGTCTGGACTCGCCGCGCCGTTGTCGGGAAGAGCCGGAGGCGCTGCTGCGCGAGCACGTGCCCAACGCCGAGGTGTGGGCCTACGGCCGCAGTCGGGTGAATGGTCGGTGTCACTCCGGCAGCGACCTGGACCTGGTGTTGCGCAGCCCCACCCTGGAACCCCTGGGCTCCGAGTACGTTGAAGAGGAGCTAGTTGGGGCAAAGGTACGCGCCCTGCCCACCGCGGCTGGCGCCGAGTACGTCGGGTAAGTATGGTTAGGACCCGCCAACAACTCGGATTTCTCGACCCGCCGGGATTGACAGGAATTGGCGTGTCGGGCGAGCCGGCGCCTCAACGCAGGATGCAACATGGGCTGAGAAGGCGAGGATGAACTTGAACATCTTCCGATTATTCCAGCGATGGAAACAGAAGGGCGCCAACACCAAAAAGGACGCTCCTGAGGTTTCGTCCACCGCAACTCCGATACCCGCCGGACCGCGGGAGGAAATGGGAAAAACCGGTCCGGCAACCGATGTCCTTGAACAGTCCTTGATGAACTCGGCTGGTCTTGCCAGCTCTGCCGGCGGCGCCATGGCTCGATGGATTGGGCCTGAAATGAGCGTGACGGTAGCAGGCCGCAACATCGGCGGGATGATTTACCTGGCCCCTGAGCGTCGCCAATCCGCGTGGGATCAGATGAGCAGGCCAGTTATAGACCCGAGCCTGCCTGTAGCCGGAGTGGGTGGCGAATTTTCCGGTGAAAGCATGTCGTATTGGCCGAGCTACGCCAGGATCGGCCCCCGAGCACGAACGACGTATCTCGACTGGCTGGCCAGTGGACGGTCGGACAAGCGATACAGCGTCGGGTATGTCTTTCTGTACTTCTACGGCCTTGAACGTCGGTTTTTTGTGGACAGACCGGATGAGGGCGAAAAAGAACTCCTGATTGCCGAAGTGGAACGCCTCCTTGGCGTATATGGCAACAACAGATCGGTCAAGGGTTATCTGGGGACATTCCTGGATGCCGCTCAGGCCACCGCAGGGTACGAAGACAGAACCGAGCCAAGCATCGAAAGGGCGAGCTACGAATTGCCGCTGAGCGTGCGCGCAACGATCGGTCGGATGTCGAGGGAAGGTTTGCCGATCGGCGCAGACTGGCTGCTCCGATGGTATGTCGCTCATCCGGACTATTCGTTGCGCACACCGGCGACTCGCGCGTTCCCTGAATTTCGGGTGCTGTTTGGGCAGCTCCTTGATGAACGTTTCCCGGAAGGGATGCTGGTCCCGGTCTCCAAACGTACCCTTCGCGCTCAGTACCGTGCCGCATCGTCCGAGTTTGTGTCTGACCTTGAAGAATACATCGGGCAAGTTCCCGATATTTCGCGGATATCCAGACCTCTCAACGTGGCGAAAACGATTGTGGACGATGCCAGCGATGCATTGGATCGATACAGTCGTTTCCTCGGACGCAACCCTGACGGAAGAGGCACCATTGAGGCGCATGCGCTGTTGCCACAACGACTTTGGCCGTTATTTCCCTGCCAGGAGGTTGACGATTTACGCCGCTGGGCCGAGGGGATTATCGACGCCGGTGGTCGTGTACCGGTGGTTGAGGTCATAGAGCGCCTGGAAAACGCGCATCCCGAAAAGATTACCAAGCGTCGGTTGACGGATGCTGCGGATGCTCTGGCGCGTCTGTCGATTGGGATGGCGCCCGACCCGCGTTTCGCGTTGCGCAGCCCGAAATACGCCGAGCCCGTAGTCCTTTTTCGGTTGCCTGAAGGGGTGACTGTTTTGGATGAGGTGAGCCGCCGGTACAAGAGCATCCTGGTTGCCGTCGCGGTAGGAAGTTTCGTTGCCCAAGCGGACGACGCAATTGCCTCGAAAGAACACGACCAACTTATCGACATGATAGATGCCGCTGAGGAACTGTCCGGAGCTGAACGGGCGCGCTTGCGGGCAAATCTCGACTGGATGATGGCGGTTGCACCGGATCTGGCCCTGTTCCGACGTCACGTGAAGGAACTTCCGAACGACATTTCTCAGGAATTGGGGAAGCTGGCGCTGGCGCTGGCGGCTTCTGACGGCGTGGTCAGCGCCCATGAAGTGAGCGCCCTTGAACGACTCTACAGGACTTTGGGCCTCGAAACCGCTGGGATCTACTCTGCCATTCACACCCTAATAGCTCGGGATGAGCCGGTGACCGTTCTGCCATCCGGCGACCGGGAGGAGGGATTCGCCATACCGCCTCGTCCCGACGACAGCAGCACGGTGAGCCTGGACGCCGAACGCATCGCCTCCGTCATGGCCAACACGGAGCGGGTCAGCTCGATCCTGGGAGCCATCTTTCAAGAGGACGAGCCGGAAGAGGAGATGGCCGAGGCCATGGAAAACGTTGACCACGGTTTCGCCGGCCTGGATGCGAGACATTCGGCATTCCTTGGCGAGCTCCTGGTGCAGCCTCACTGGGAACAGGATGAATACGAAACTCTGGCGCGACAATTCCAATTGATGCCGGCCGGCGCCGTTGAGACTCTGAATGAATGGTCCTGGGATCACTTCGACGACCGACTGCTCGAACTCGAAGAGGACCAGGGCCTTGCAATTAATCAGGACATCAAAGCGGAGATCATAGTGGCTGTGGAGTAACGAGAGCATGGTAACGACCAAGATCCGAGGCCGCGAGCGCGACACCATCATCCAGGCGCTCCGCGCTGGCGTGGTGCCCAGGGTTGGCCTGCGGCACATTCAAGTTGGGCGAGCCCGAGAAACCGAAGAGCTGGTGCGCGACATCGAACGCATCGGTGAGGGCGGTTCGGCAATCCGGTTCGTAATCGGCGAATACGGCTCTGGCAAGACCTTCTTCCTGAACCTGATCCGCCTGGTCGCACTGGAAAAAGGGCTGGTGGTCCTGTCGGCGGACATTACGCCGGACCGGCGGCTCCACGGAACAGGCGGGCAGGCGCGTTCCCTATATGCGGAGATGGCCCGCAATACCGCAACGCGCTCCAGGCCGGAGGGAGGCGCCATGGCCTCGGTGGTGGAGCGCTTTGCCACGCAGACCATCAGCGCCGCTGACGAAATGGGACAGGATGTTGGCGACGTCATCCTGGAGAAGCTGGCGCACCTGCGGGAGATGACCGGCGGCTACGATTTCGCCACCGTCATCGCCCGCTACTGGGAGGGGTACGACACCGGCAACGAGGAGCTTAAATCCGCGGCCCTGCGATGGCTTCGGGGCGAATATGCCACGAGGACAGACGCTCGCAGGGATCTCGGGGTGCGCACCATCGTGGATGACGCGAGCATCTACGATCAGGTGAAACTCCTCTCGCTTTTCGTCCGGGAAGCCGGGTACCGCGGTCTGCTGGTTTCCCTGGACGAAATGGTTAACCTGTACAAGATCGTCTCATCGCAGGCGCGCCAATCCAATTACGAGCAACTGCTCCGCATACTGAACGACGTGCTGCAGGGCACCGCCCGAAACCTTGGGTTCATCATGGGCGGGACGCCAGATTTCCTGATGGACACCCGCCGCGGTCTCTACAGCTACCAGGCGCTCCAGTCGCGGTTGGCGGAGAACACCTTCGTGCGTGACGGCATGGTCGATCTGTCGGGTCCGGTGATACGACTTGCCAACCTGTCACCAGAGGACATGTTCGTCCTTTTGGCCAACATCCGCAGGGTGATGCAGGAGGACGGAAACGCTTTGCCGGACGAGGCGTTGACCGCTTTCATGGCGCACTGTTCCAACCGGATCGGCGACGCCTACTTCAGAACGCCCCGGAACACGGTGAAAGAGTTCGTGAACATGCTGTCGGTGCTGGACCAGAACCCGGGCGTCCAATGGCAGTCGCTGATCGGCTCTGTAAACCTCGAGGAGGACGCTGGAGCGGAAGAAACTGGAATGGCCGAAGACGGAGCGGATGATGGGCTCGCCTCATTCAAGCTCTAACCCGTCGTCGGCCTTTGATCTGCTGGCTGAGCCGGTACGCCGTTGGATCTGGGACCAGGGCTGGACTGAACTGCGCGACATCCAAGAGCGTGCGATCACAACGCTCTTGACGGGGGACCGGGACCTGGTTATCGCCGCTCCCACAGCAGGCGGCAAGACGGAAGCCGCGTTCCTGCCGCTGATCTCGTCGGTCCTGACTGAACCTGGACCGGGAGGGTTCGACCTGGTGTATGTGGCGCCACTCCGAGCGCTGATCAACGATCAGCTGGGCCGGATGGAAGAGCTCTGCGCTCAAGCCGAGCTACCGGTCTATCCCTGGCACGGCGACATATCTCAAGGGGTGAAATCTCGCGCCCGCAGAAACCCGCGGGGCGTGTTGATGATCACGCCGGAGTCTCTGGAAGCGCTGTTCGTGCTGAGGGGGTTGGAAATCCCGACATTGTTTGCCGGCGCTCGGGCAATCATCATCGACGAGTTGCATGCCCTCCTGGACAATGAAAGGGGTATTCACCTGCGGTCGCTGCTCACGCGCTTGGAGTTGGCGGTTGGACGTCGGATCCGGAGGGTGGGGTTGTCGGCCACCCTCGCCGACATGGATACGGTGAAAGAGTACCTCCGGCCGGGCGACCCCGATGCCGTGGACTTGCTGGAGAGCGAGGTGGACGGAGGTGAATTGAAGGTCCAGGTTCGCGGGTACGTTACTGGCGCTGAAGGAGATGGTGAAGCGTCAAAGAAAGCGGTTGCCAAACACCTGTTTGAACGATTGCGGGGAACTCCCAATCTCGTCTTTGCCGGCTCTCGGGAGAACGTCGAGTGGTACGCCGATGCCCTGCGGGAAATGTCTGAACAAGCGAAAGTGCCGGTGGATTTCCTGCCCCATCACGCCAGCCTGTCCAGGGAGCACCGGCTGGACGTGGAGCGTCGCCTCAAATCGAGCAGAACCGCGACCGTCATCTGCACCTCAACCCTGGAGCTGGGCATTGATATCGGTGGCATCGACTGCGTGGCGCAGATCGGCCCGCCATTCTCCGTCTCGTCTCTCCGGCAGCGATTGGGACGGTCCGGCCGCAGGGGCCAACCAAAGGTCCTGCGGATGTATTCCATTGAGCGAGGCACGGATGCCGCTTCCCATCCCATGGACCGCCTGCACCTTGGTCTGGTGCGGTCAGTGGCCATGGTGGAGCTGCTGGGAGATCGGTGGTGTGAGCCGCCGGCTCCTCAGGCCCTTCATCTGTCCACCCTTACCCACCAGGTCCTCTCGGTAATCGCTCAGCATGCAGGGGCGAGCGCACAACGGCTTTACGACACTCTTTGCCGGCAGGGGCCGTTCCGGAAGGTGTCCACCGAACAGTTTACCCGCCTGCTCAGGCAGATGGGCTCTGCCGAGATAGCGCTGGTCGAGCAGGCGCCGGACGGCAACCTGCTTCTGGGACCACTGGGCGAAAAGCTGGTGGAGCACTATAGTTTCTACGCCGTGTTCCAAACGTCCGAGGACTACCGGGTGTTGTTGGGCAGCAAGCAGATTGGCGTGCTGCCGGCGGACAGAGTTTTCGTACCCGACATGACGATTATCTTGTCGGGAAGGCGTTGGCGCATCATCGCGGTGCACAGCCGCGAGAAGGTAATCGAGGTCACCCACGATCGGGCGGGTACGCCTCCTCCCTTTGGCGGCAGCGGTGGCCTGGTCCATGACGGGGTAGTACGAAAGATGAAAGCAGTGCTCTCCGGCAAGGGAATGCCGCTCTATCTCAATGCGACCGGCGCCGAATTGCTGGAAGATGCGCGTACCGAGTTCCGCCGCCTGGGACTTGATCGCCGGTCCATCTGCCACACCGGGGACAGTGGTCGCCTGGTGGCTACGTGGACGGGGACGATTAAGACATCCACGCTTTCGCTAAAGCTCAAAAGCATGGGTTTCAAGACCGTAGATCACGACGGTTTCCTGGAAGTGGAGGACCAATCTTCGGGTCAACCCCTGGTAGCAGCCTTGGCGGCAATAGCCGGACAGACACCGGACGACGTGGCAGGTGAATCGCTGGCGGGCCTTGAAAACGTGATGTCGGAGAAGTTTCACCGTTATCTGAGCCCCGACCTGTTGTTTGAAGATGCAACCAGCAGCCTGGTCGATCTCCAAGCGATCCCGCAGTTGGCGCGGAGCATAATTGGCCATGATGCCTTTGACTGAGGACCGCATGAAGAACGCTGTCGAGGCCATGATGAACGAACTACGGCCGCGAATGGTGGGGATGGGCTGACCGGCTGGAGTAAATGGAACGATATGCCGGATGGAAAACTGAAACAGGCCGTCGAGGCCTACTTCACCGACCTGCGCTTGGTGCGCAGTTCCGGCGGTGCCACTGATGAGCGTTCACTGTACGTGCCGCTGGCCAACCTGCTGGACGGGTTGGGCGGGACGCTGAGACCCAAGGTGTTCTGCTCGCAGGAGCTGGTCGATCAGGACGCCGGTCTTCCCAACTTCGGTCTCTATGCGAATCGGCCGCGTGTAGAAAGGGAAGCCGCGGGTTGGGTAGAACCTGAACGCGGACGGTTTGCAACACAATCGCGTTTACGTAATGACCCTATTGCGCGAACCAACGCGGGTATCAATAAGATGTAGGCCGCTGGAAAGATGGAGGCCCACATGGGGTTCGCCAAGGCGTTTCAGTAGTCTTTCCGGCAGGTGATTCACGACAATTGATCCTGCCAGCCTGTTGCCTCATTGAGAAATGTTACCGAAAATTTATGGGTAAGCTACGTGAGTGGAAGCATAGGCAAGATGGCGAAGCGAGAATCATTGGCAACACCGCAAGACCGGTACCGGAGCTCTTCCAAGAAGGACAAGAGGCGGGTCCGTGATCGGTGATAGCATGCTGTGTCCGGACACCGGCATTCTCATCGTGCGGGCTCAGCCCGCTCAAATTTGCCTCTGGAGGTGGGATAGCATGAGTATCAGAGATGTAAGGCAGGCGATCGTTGAAGTGCGCGGTCGCATCCAGGAATGGGATGACCTCGGTCCTGATTTGAACAATTGGTTGGAGGAACACACTCGCTACGCCCTCATCGACCCTATCTTGATCGCGCTGGGTTGGAATATCCACGAGCCGAAAGAATGCCATCCACAGTGGAAATATCCTGATGGCGAGGGTTGGGTTGATTACGCCTTGCACACTCCGGCCGAAATGGAGCACATCGCCACCCGCGAAATCGCACCTTACATCATCATTGAGGCCAAGGCACTCCGGACCGCTCTTGACGGTGAACCGTTGCAGCAACTTGAGAAATACGCCATCGCACGCCCACGGATGCGCGGTGGTTATGCTGTCCTCACAGACGGTAACTACTGGCGGATCTACGACCCGGCCGGCCGGAGTGCCTTCGCAAATAGGACACCGACCTCGGTCTCCGTGTTGGGGACCAGCCTTGATGAGTCCTCGCGGACGCTATACGAACACTTGGCTAGGCCCAAACCATAGAGGTCAGCCAGTGCGGAGTTAAGGCTGCACAGGATGTCCAGGTTGGCCCTGGTCCAAATGGTTGGATCGGCGAAGTTGGTCAGGGTCGGAACCCGCGCGGTCAGTCCGGCGATGGCAGACTTCCGTTCAAAGTCTGCCATTTTGGTTCAGCACGTATGCCGAATAGTTAGTCCAAAAACCCGTCGACTGCTGTCGCATAGACGACCCGGCAGCTCTCAAGATAGCAGCAGGGTTCCCCGACGTTGTTTCGGATGCTACATTGACTGTAAGCGCTCATCAGGAAGAACGAGTGGTTCATTCAACGAGAAACATCAAGGTGGCCACATGAACGACAAAAAGCCATTCCTAACGAATTTCGCCCGGAGGCCTCCCACCGCACAGAACCACCAACCACAGGTGGCGCAGTGCCCGGGCGTGACACCCCGTCCTAGGCCGACGGTGTTGACCGAGGTACGCCACGAAACCACCGATGATAATTAATTCGCGCCCCCATACAAAGTGTCCGGAAAACGCAAGGGGGTAGGATGACCGCCAAAAAGCCGTTCTTGGCTAGGTTTGCGCGAGCGCCCATAGACCAGGATGCAACATCGCAACCGGACGATCGCGAGGCCATGTTGGATTCAGCAGTGGCCTCCAGGGAAACCCCTCGTCCGCGACCTACTACCATAACTGCGGTTGGTGGCGAGACCACCGACGACAATTGATTCCACGTTTCCAGTGTTTGCCAAAGAAACTGCTACCGCTACTGGACCGGAGATACCTGCTATGGCTACTAAGGTTCCATTTTTGACTAGGTTTGCCAAAGATCCAACTCCCCGCGAAAGTCGGCCACAAAAACAGACGAAAACGGGAGATACCACTCCTCGCCCACGTCCGACCTTGGAAACTCGAGTCAACGGGGAAACCACTGATGACCGATGACGTTGTGCTGCTAGTGACGGCTTCTTATGACATGGCCGCTGACCATGTTTCTGACGCTCTGAGGCGCCTTGGGGTTGCCAGTTTCCGGCTGGATACGGACCGTTTTCCCTTGGAGGTACAAGCGTTATTCAACCCAGCCTCAGGTCTGACCTTGAGACACGGAGATAGGTCCGTCGAAAGTAGGCACATTCGATCGACGTGGTATCGCCGAAATGTCGACGCAGCCCTCCCCGAATACTTGGATCAATACGACCTCGAATTCTGCAGGCGCGAATCTCGAGCTTTTTTGGAAGGCGCACTTCTATCGATCCCGACTTCCCGCTGGATGAGTTACCCGGCCGCGATTTGGCGCGCTGAACGGAAGGTTTACCAACTTTCGGTCGCCATCGGATTAGGATTCCACGTGGCTCCAACTATGGTCACCAACGACGAGTTCGCGGCACGCGCATTCACAGAAAGCTTAGTGCCTATTGCTAAAGCTGTGAGTTCGGGGTATATCGACAGCCCTGATGGCTACAGAGCGATGTTCACCACCTCCTTGGAGCGCTCCGACCTCGACGATTTGGATGCATTGAGATTAGCCCCAGTTATATTTCAGGAAAAAGTACGCAAAGCATCGGATATCAGGGTGACGGTGGTAGGCCACGACATATTCGCCGCCGAAATCATGTCCCAATCCCATCGGTCCAGCGAGACAGACTGGCGAGCGACAGAAGACCCGGATATCGAGCATAGGTTGCATGAACTTCCTGACCGCGTGAAGATCCAGTGCATCAACCTCGTAGAACGATTGGGGCTGGAATTCGGAGCGATCGACCTCGCACTCACAGCCGACGGAGAATACACGTTCTTCGAGATCAATCCAAACGGAGAATGGCTTTGGTTAGAAGATCAACTGGGGTTCCCTATCTCAGAGACGATAGCTAAATGGCTCGTGTCATGACCGGGTTCAGAGACAACGTTGTAGACTTCGTTTGGCCCCGCGCCACCGGATCTCAAGATAAGCCGCCGGGTTACTTGGACGGACCTTTCGGATTGTCCGCTGACCTCTTAGACGAGGTCAAAGAAATGTTGTTGCAACGGATGCCACAAGCTGAAAACAGAATGGTGGCTGTTGATAGAAAGCTCTTGTCTCTTTTCAGGATAACGTCGTTATTGGCGACAATAACCATAGCCATATTGGTCGGGGCGGCCGGCTTCACGCCTACGAGCAACCCACAAGAACGGATATTGGCTTGGCCGGCGATAGGATTGATCTTGTACGGGATCCTCCAGTTGGCCTGCGCTCTGAGTGCCACAGTCCGGGGGGTGGAACGGTCTAGGTACGCACGGCAAAGCAAGGAAACCATAATGCCCCTCGAAGACGAAGACCTCATTCAATACAAAGAGAGGCAGATTAGCGACATCATCTATGTTACCGAACAACACGAATGGGCGACCAACCGAAAAGTTACTGAGCTAGCGGTGGCGTACAGGGCAATCCGTAACGCCACTATCTCGTTGACGGGCCTGATCATAGTGGCTCTGGTGTTGGCGTACCTGAGATTGGGATAGAGATTCGCATCCAGACCATCCAGGGCTACACGTCTTCCATTCGTTGAGCGATGCCGAGCGAATGCTATACGGTGTTCCAATGGTAGACTTTGCCTTAAAGTCTGCTATTTTTTCATGACTGTGGATTGATTCTGGCGCGTGTGGTGAGCGTAGTAATGGGCCGGACCAGGAGCGCATTGGCAGAGTTGCCAATGAACTCTGCGATGCCAAGCGAAAGGTAGATGCGGACAAGTTGGGCTGCATTACGTAACGGCTGTTGGGCGAACCACAAGGAGCATCAATAAGGCAATGAATCTGTATGACCTCATCCTCATCCGACACCGAGCGTCCAGCTTCGTCATCACCAGCAATCAGGCCGTGGACGAGTGGTTGGGTCTGTTTGATGACCCCATCCTCGGCAACAGTGCCCTCGACCGGTTAGCCAACGCCAGCTATCAAATCGACATCGAAGGCACCAGCTACAGGGAGAGATTATCGCCACACCGTGCCCTGCTGGGCTCTGCAGGAGGTGATTGACCGCCAAACAGTAACCTGATATCAGTCAAATCACTGCGCTCTCAAGGTGGTCAAAGACCCTGCGAACCGACACGTAGTGTCGACTATTTTTGCCGACGGCATTTCTGATTGTCGTTGATCATCAGTAGTTAATCACGCGATCCTCCTAAGGCTGTATCCGGTCCACTGGTGTTCGCCGAAACCTAACCCGCGAGGCGCAGAGGCTCCTCCAACACGTCAAGGATGGCTCCAGAGCGATACACTCGATTACGCCGTGCTGCTCCGACCTGGGCGACGATGCCCTCCGCCTCCAGGCGATCCATGGCGCGCTGGGCTGTGGTGAATGCCACTTCCAGTCGGGCACTCAGACCCCCCACCGTCCAGAAGGGGTTCTCAGCGAAGAGGTCGAGCGCCCTTTCTGGGAGTCGGGACTGTCCACCAGCCAGACCGCGCTTCCATTGGGAGAACAGGTCATCTATACGCTGAATCCGGTTTACGGCGTCCTGGGACTGGAGAGCGACACCTCTCAGGAAATAGGTGAGCCATTCTTCCCATTCGCCGCGCTCCGTCACTCCGAGGAGGCGTGCGTAGTATTCTTCCCGAGTGGCCTCAAAGTAGGCACTCAGGTAGAGGAGAGGAGAGGAGATTACATCCCGCTTGACTAGCAGCAGCGTAATGAGCAGCCGTCCCACGCGGCCATTCCCGTCGAGGAAGGGGTGTATCGCCTCAAACTGGGAATGTGCCAGAGCAGCGTGCACCAGAGGTGGCAGGGCGTCGTCATGCAGGAACCGCTCCCAAGCATCTAGGCAGGGCATGAGTTCCGAGACTGGCGGCGGGACATAGGTGGCATCATTCAGCGTACATCCGGGCGGGCCGATCCAGTTCTGGCTACGCCGGAACTCCCCCGGTGTAGCCACGTCGCCACGAACGCCCCGCATGAGTCGTTCGTGCATCTCGCGTACTAGGCGCAGCGACAGGGGCAGCGTGTTCAGCCGTTCCAGACCATACTCCAAAGCCGCTACGTAATTACCCACCTCGCGCAGGTCGGCAGGACTTCGCTCCACGGTCGCGCCGGCCTCGGCGGCCAGCAACTCGCCAAGGGTCGCCTGGGTTCCCTCAATGCGGCTGGACAGAACAGCCTCCTTGCGGACGAAGGGCCGGATCAGGAGGTGAGGATTGGGCAAGCGCCGTCCCTCGCCCGCGAGCCTGCCGATGGCCCGGTCGGCGGAGGAAAGGGTTACCGTCAGACTGTCATCCCACGCCAGAGGCGGTGGGAGCGAGGCCGGTACATAGGCGCAGTAGCCACCCAGACCGGTCACCATATGACCATGAGGCTGACGTTTTGGTGCAGAAGCGGTTGCCACGTTATCCCTTATTAGCGGATGTGAGAATAGCCAAGGCCCTTATTATCGGTTTAGCATCCTTGTGAAAACAAGTCAATGCATCCGGCAGACTACCTGGATAGTGGAAAAGAGAACATAGTGGGGACCGCCACAGTTGATTAGCGACAATTAGTCCTGCCGCGCATTGCCTCAAATAGGACGCTACCGAAAGGAGCGCTTCACGTAATGACAATTGTGTGAACCACGGCGGGTATCAATAAGGCGGAGAGGACGCCGGTGCGACGCACGGACAGATCAGGTCCGCCGATGTGTTGCAGCGAGTCTTTCCGACGCTGGTGGTAACCTATCCCAAAATTCGTGGCTGCATCTGCCGGGAGACCCCGTGCGACCGTAGTTCAGTAACCTTTCGATTGAGGCAATGCGCACGGCGTGAGGGGTCGTCTCGCGTCAAGGATGTCGAGGGTTGGCACACTTCGTGATTTGGTAGTCAACAGTCAATTCGGAGGAGTTCCGGCAATGAGTCAGAACCTGGATTATTCTGAGACCTTTTATCGGCAACACGCCCGGCGTTACGCCGAGGTAAGCCATAATTTCATCCAATCCGTGTACATCGAAACCTCCCACCCGGCAGGGGCGATGAGGACCTGATGGATCGCCTGCAGGAGCTGATCCCTGCCGGATCGCGAGGGTTGGACGCAGGCTGTGGCGCGGGCGCCCGTGATGTCTTCCATTACTGGCAGCAGGGTTACGATATTCTCGGGGTGGACGCCGTGGAAGAGAACATCCTGGAAGCCCGGCGGCTTCATCCAGAGATCGCACAGAGGGTATCGGTGGCCGACCTGCGCCGGCCTCTCGACTATCCGGACGGCTCGTTCGATTTCATCCTTTGCAACGCGGTGATCCAACACATCGCGCCGGATATTGCCTTGGGCATCACGCTGCCGGAGTTTGCGAGGCTTCTGAAACCCGGCGGGGTACTCCAGCTTATGTTCAAGACCGGAAACGGGGTCGCAACCGTGTACGATCGGGACTACGCCGCGGACCGAACCTTTCAGCTCTACAATCCGGAGGAGATTCTGGACCTCCTGATGGGCCGGGGGTTCAGCATTGTCCCGGCAGAAGGCGACAAACTCGGAGGCGTCATGAACTTTAAGGACCCGAAGCCGATGGACCATTGTGTCTTCTTCGCCCGCAAAGACGAATAAGATGTGGGACGCGACGCTGCCACGGCTCAATGCAGTGCGCGGACGGATGAGAAGGTGAGTCCGACAATACCCAGAGACCTTGGCGACATCACGCCGGACTGGCTGACGGTAGCGCTGGAGAGTGGCGGCGTCTCCGGCGGCGTTACCGTCACCGGATATTCGGCCGAAACCATTGCCGAGGGTACCGGGTTCGTTAACCAGCTGTTTCGGCTGGTGGTGGACTACGACCCGGGGGTGCCGGATCTGCCCAGCACCATCATCGTCAAGCTGCCAGGCTCGGATCCTGGGCTGAGAGAGGTTTCCGACAGATTGGGGCAGCATCGGCGCGAGGTCAGGGTTTACCAGGTGTTGGCTGCCAACCCTCACCTGCCGGCGCCCCGTTGTTACTACTCGGGTATCGATCCGATTACTGGTGATACTGTTCTGCTGCTGGAGGACATGAACCACGCGCGCCAGGGCGATAGCGTTGTCGGCTGCGGCCTCGACGAAGCTCGTCAAGCCATCGTCCAATTGGCGAGATTCCAGGCGGGCTGGTGGGATAGCCCGGCGCTCGAAAGACTGGAATGGCTGCCGTCAAAGGAAGCGGAAGCTGGACGCTACCAGGCAATATACCCCGGGGCATGGCAGTCGCTGATAGAGAATGTCGGCGATGGTATGCCGCGGGGTTTGCGCCGGTTGGGGGATCGGCTGAGGTCAGAGGTTCCCAGGATAAAATCGGAACTCAACACGTCTCCCCGAACGATTGTCCACGGCGATTATCGCCTGGACAACTGCTTCTTCACCGACGATGCCCTGACACGTCCGCCGGTGGTGGTCGTTGACTGGGAATTTTGCGTCCGAGGCCGCGGGACCTGCGACGTGGCCACCTTCATCTCCGAAGCCTTTCCCGCCCAACGACGCAGAGAGGCGGAGTTGGCTCTGGTCCGCACATATCACTCCGTGTTGATGGACGACGGCGTGGCCGATTACTCGTTTGAGGAATGCTGGCGCGATTACCGGTTGGCGATGCTGGAGATATTTATTTTTTGGATAGTAACGGGAGGTTACTGCAATTACGAAGGCGAACGTGCCACGTCGTACCTGCACAACACTCTTGAGCGGCTCGATGCTGCCATATCCGACCTTGAATCGGTCGAATTGCTCGCCCGCTAAACCGGAGCGCAACCGAAATCGCCATGCCCCGCCGGGCCTTTTCAAAGTCACAAGCCGTCCGCTCATGGTGAGCTTGTCGAACCATGGGCGCGTCCTTCGATAGGCTTGGGACGAGCGGGAGAGTCCAAATCCAATGACCTTGAAAAGGCCATGTGATCACGGCGGGGGTGATTGACCGGCAAACGGCAAACTGATAATCGTCAGATCGCCACGTATTGGGAGGCCCGATGCCCAAGAACATCGCCGGCGCAACCACCTGAAAACACGGAGGTCAGCATGAACGTCATCTGGATCGTCTCCGACTCGTTTCGCAGGGATCACCTGGGCGCGTACGGCAACAGCAACATCCGGACGCCGTCGCTTGACGCGTTGGCGGCAAGCGCGGTGAGGTTCGACAACCACTATTCTGCCGGATTTCCGACCATGCCCACACGGGCAGACCACCAGACCGGGCGCTGGACCATGTCGTTCATGGGTTGGGAACCGCTCCCGGAGGGCATGACCACCCTGGCCGAGATATTGGCCGAACACGGCATGCACACGGCTGCCTCCGTCGACACCCCCTACTACCTCAGGGGCGGGATGAACTACGACCGAGGCTTCCAGTCGTTCTTCATGAACCTGGGGCAGGATACCCTCTGGTCGCTGATCCCCGAGCCCGGTTACCACAACGAGTCTCTGGACGTGCGGGCGGCATGGCGCAGCGAAGCCGATCGGAACGCGCCCAAGACATTCATGACCGCCATGCGGTGGCTGGAGCGGCACTACAAGGAGGACTTCTTCCTGTACGTGGACACCTGGGATCCCCACGAACCCTGGGATGCGCCGCCCTACTACACAGAACTCTACTGGCCAGGGTACGATGGCGAACTGGTGCTGCCGGTGTACGGCAACTGGCATGACGTGCCCGGGTACCAGGAGGAGCAGCTCCGGAAGGGGCACGCCACCTACTGCGGCGAGATCACCATGGTCGACACGTGGGCGGGCTTCCTGTTGAGGTCGGTGGAGAACATGGGGCTGGCCGACCGGACCATCGTGATCTTCACCACCGACCACGGGTTTTATTTTGGAGAACACGGCGGCCTGTTCGGCAAGATGAGCTCCGACAAGTATCCCGACGGCACGCTGAGACCCTATGACGAACCCGGGTCGCAGTGGAGCTACTCGCCGCTCTACGAAGAGATCGTCCACCTGCCCCTCCTGCTGCGGGCACCCGGCGTACCGCCGGGCAACTACGCCGGCATCACCTCCGCGGTGGACGTTATGCCCACGGTCCTGGACCTGCTGGGACTGGAGATCCCTGACTTTGTGCAGGGCCGCTCCCTCGCACCGGCGCTGCGCGACCCCGCAACCCAGGGCCGGGATTTCGTCGTGAGCAGCCTGCCCTTCGCCAACCCCGGCGACCCGGTGCACTCCGTGGACAACCTGCTCCGGGTACTGACGGAGCCGCCCGTGACCACCGTTACCTCCGGTGGGTGGAGCCTGCTTTACAGTCCCCTCCCTGGGGTCTCGAAGCTCTACAACCTTGCCTCCGACCCCAGCCAGTCGACAAACATCATCGAGCGCAACATAGACGTGGCATCGGAACTGCACCGGAAGCTGGTCCATTTCATGCGCGAAACGGAGGTGCCGAAACGCCTCCTGGACCCGCGACTGGAGCTGAGAATGTGAGAACGCACCACGCCCCGGAGACTTACGGGGCGCTAAACGGCGTCCCGACGTCACCCATCATAGGGGAAGATCCTCCAGGGGCGGGTCTTGGTGGTCGCCTGTTGATCGCCCAGACTGATGCGCGCTGCCTGCGCGCTGCCCAGCGGGCCACGTTTTGCGCCATCACCTGAATCGCCAGCCAGGCGGCGTTGGCGGGGAAGTGTCCCGAGGGGAGATGGTTGAGCCCCACGCCGTACTTGAGAGCCTGCCCCGCACTTGATGCGGGGTCTCGGATGACGTTCTCGATCTCGGCGTGGCGGCGATGGTCGGCCTCGAGGTCCAGGGTGTGGCCGTCCCGGTCCGTGATGCAGGCGTGATAGCTGTGGTTGGTAAACAGGTCTCTTCCTGATCGTCGGCGCTACCTTACCATTCCAGTTTTGGGGCTGTTACAATTAGCCTCGCAACCCCAAACTAACGAAACTTTTGGAGAGTAATCATGGCTGTGTCCGCCGGGATTTCAAATGCGCTGGAACGTAACTGGGGTATGGTAGACCGCGCCATCGACGGGCTGAGTGATGAGACCCTGGCGCGCCAGATATCCGACAGCGACAATTCCATCGGTTGGCTCCTCTTCCACATGAGCCGGGTGGTGGACGTTTTCATGAATGCCAGGTTCCAAGGCAAGCCTCAGATATGGATAGCGGACGGTTGGTGCGAGAAATTCGGCCTGAGCGACGACCCGGAGACGACCGGCCAAGGCTGGGACACGGCGCGCGTGGCCGCGTGGCCGCTTCCCTCCAAAGACGTCCTGGTAGGGTACTACGAGGCCATGAAGGCCTGCTGCCGGGACTATATGTCCTCCGTGACCGATGAGGAGTTGAGCGCCACCATGAGCCTGAGGCCCGGTTCGGACCCCGAGGCGAAAGAGACCATCATGGGTGTCCTGGTCTTTGACAACATCGTCCACGGAGGCCAGATAGCCTTCCTGCGCGGCCATTTGGAAGGCATGGGCTGGTTCGTCTAGCCCGAACGCAGGCCTCCCGGACAATTTCTACAGGTTTACCGAAAAGCACGGCGAACTCAAGCCGTGCTCTTCCTTAGCTCGACTATGGACCAACGAAAACTTTCACGCCACCGCGGCCGCTGATGCGTGGGACACAACGGGAGCTTGAGCATCGGCTATGGGCACCAGTTGGTAGCCCAGCTGGGCGGCACGCCGCTTGGTGACGCGGAGCGCCCTTTGACGATACTGGCTTTCGTAGTACTCTGCGTCGGCATCCACGTACGCTTGGCCGTACCGCAGCATGGCGTAAATGATGCGGGCCAGCTTGTGGGCCGTGGCGGTGATGGCCTCGGGCGCTCCCAGGTGGGCTTTCTTCCGGCGTAGGAAGGCGCCCAGGGTGCGGGCTGTTCCCCCAGTGCGCAACACGTCGGCATCGTCAGTGCAGTCGCCGCATCCAGCGCAGACGCTACCCGCGTCATCCCCTTGTCGCCGGTGTTGGCTCGGCCCGGCCCATCGCCCAGGTCCAGGCGCCGGTCAACCAGTTGGGACAGACCGAGATGCTGGGCCAGCGTGGCGGGCAGGATCAGCCCAGCATTGGCCACCAGGCGGTGGTCGTCAAAGGCAGGGCAATCGCGCCTTAATGTGATTTTTAGAAATGTGCTAACGTGCCATGATCCAGTGATCCACGTGGAGGCAGTGGGATATGGCGTAACCACCTAACGCATCTATTCTTGATCAATTCGCCGACTTGGAGGATCCTCGGGTGGAACGGACCCGACGCCATAAACTCTTGGACATCATCGCCATCGCTATTTGTGCCACGATCTGCGGCCAAGGCGCTTCAAACTACCAGAACACATGCCCGCCGACGAACCCGAGACCAAAAACGATATACATGAAAATAGCCCGTCCGTAGTACCTCCGTGGCAGTTGCCACCCGGAGATGAAGACTATGCCACCTGCGGGGATGATGTAGAGCCAGGGATTCTCTTGCATGACGACCGTGAATTGTCGCCGGGTCGTATTGGTCCAAAGGTCCAAGTAAGCCGCTTGAATCTTCTCCACATAAGTGTCCCCGGGGAAGAAGGCCGTAGCGGCCAGGAAGGTGGCGCACACGGTCAAACCGATCAGAACCATTGAGATTATCCATTTACGCAGACCGCCGGTTTCCTCAAGAGTGGATGCCACTATCTGTTACCTCCCGGACGCGAGCAGAGTCACTTTCAATGTGGCTTGGAGACTGGCACCGCTACTGGTCGTCGCCCATATGAGATATGGGTGCATTTCGGCACCGTCAATTGCAGGCTACTCGTTGATCACCTTCAGCTCTCGCTGATTCCATCCATCTTGAAGAGCATGGGCATGATGTGTCAATGACGGGTTAGAAATGAGCCATTTTAACGGCTTAAAATTGAACCACTTGGTATTTGCTCAGCGATTTGGTCAGTGCGCATAGTTGTCGCCGGCCTCATCCGACGCTGCGCTGATGTGGTGTTGCGACGGGAATAGCCCCGCCTGGCGTTTCTCTCTCAGTCGGTAGCTCTCGCCGCGGATGTTGAGCACGTGGCTGTGGTGCAGCAGTCGGTCCAGCACCGCCGAGGCGATCACGCTGTCGCCCAGCAGTTCGCCCCACTCGCCGAAGCCCTTGTTCGAAGTGAGGATGCTGCTGCCGCGTTCGTAGCGAGCCGACACCAGGGTGTAAAGGGCGGAGAGAAAATGTACCGCGTGGGCGGCTCGACCGGCGTTTTTGGGCGGTTGAAAACTGTACCGCCTGGTGCTTTCCATAGTGCTGATATTCAGACTGTGGAAGGTGCGATGGATGTTTCACGTGGAGATGTATTTTCAAGTGCGGCGGGCCTGCCTGGTGGAGGGGATGAGCGTTCGGGAGGCTTCCCGGGTGTTCGACCTGCACCGGGACACGGTGCGCAAGATGCTGGACAATGCGACGCCCCAGGGCTACACGCGGCAGAGCCCGCCGCGCAAGCCGAAGCTTGAGCCTTACACCGGCGTAATTGACGCGATCCTGGAAGCCGATGGCCGAGTTCCCAGAAAGCAGCGCCACACGGCGAAGCGGATCTTCGAGCGATTGCGGGACGAGTACGGGTTCGATGGTCAGCACACCATAGTCAAGGACTACGTCAGGGAGCACCGGCGTCGGGTCCGGGAGATGTTCGTGCCGTTGACCCATGGACCGGGCCACGCCCAGTGCGATTTCGGGGAGGCAGTGGCGGTGATCGCCGGTGTGGAGCGCAAGGTGCACTACTTCGTGCTGGACCTGCCCCACAGCGACGGTTGCTTCGTGAAGGCCTATCCGGCGGAGACCACCGAGGCCTTTCTGGACGGCCACGTGTCGGCCTTCGCCTTTCTGGGCGGGTCGCCCCAGAGCATCCTGTACGACAATACCAAGCTGGCGGTGGCCAAGATACTGGGCCATGGACGCCGCAAGCGCACCCGGGCCTTCACCGAGTTGCAGTCCCACTACCTGTTCGAGGACCGGTTCGGTCGTCCTGGCAAGGGGAATGACAAGGGCAATGTCGAAGGCATGGTGGGCTACGCGCGGCGCAATTTCCTGGTGCCGATACCGGTGGTGGCGAGTTTCCCGGCGCTGAATGCCCACTTGGAGGGGCGGTGCCTGGCGCGGATGGACGCCGTGCTGCGGGGACACACCGAGACCATCGGCCAGCGGATGGAGCGGGACCTGGAAGCGCTGCTGCCGTTGCCCGCCGCGGCCTACGACGCCTGCGATCAGCAGGCCAGCCGGGTCAGCTCGCTGTCCCTGGTGCGGTACCGCACCAATGATTACTCGGTGCCGGTGGCCTACGGACACCGGGACGTGCTGGTGAAGGGCTACGTGGACCAGGTGGTCATCAGCTGCGGAGCTGAGGTCATCGCCAGGCATCCCCGCTCTTACGAGCAGGACGATTTCATCTTCGATCCCATCCACTACCTGCCGCTTTTGGAGCGGAAGACTGGGGCGCTGGACCAGGCCGCGCCCTTGGCGGGATGGGAATTGCCCGAGGAGTATGCGACGCTGCGCCGGCGGCTGGAAGCCAGGATGGGACAGCGTGGCAAGCGGGAATTCGTGCGGGTGCTCCGGCTCATGGAGGATTTCTCCCACCAGGAGGTCCATCACGCCGTGCAGGACGCCCTGCGGCTGGGCGCCGTCGGCTTCGACGCCGTGAAGCACCTGCTGCTGTGCCGGATTGAAGGCAGACCGAACCGCCTCGACATAGAGCTCTATCCCCACCTGCCTCAGGTCAGCGTGCAGACCACCCGCGCTGGAGACTACCTGACCCTGTTGTCGGGGAGGGCGGCATGAGCGACCAATCAACGCTGCTTTTGGAGCACCATCTCAAGGAGCTGAAGCTGCCCACCGTCCTGCGTGAGTACGGCAAGCTCGCCGCCCAGTGCGCCGCCGAGGGCGTCAGCCATCCCGACTACCTGCTCCGCCTCGCCGAACTGGAACTCACCGATCGCCACCAGCGCATGGTCCAGCGCCGGATCCGCGCCGCCCGCTTCCCCGCCACCAAGGGCCTGGACACCTTTGACTTCTCCGCCATCCCCTCGGTGAACCAGCCACTGGTCACGCAACTGGCCCGGTGCGAGTACGTCGAGCATCATGAAAACGTCATCGCCATCGGCAACAGCGGCACCGGCAAGACCCACGTCGCCCTGGGCCTGGGACTGGCCGCCTGCCAGCGTGGCCTGTCGGTGGGCTTCACCACCGCCGCTGCCCTGGTCAACGAGCTCATGGAAGCCAGGGACGAGCGCCGGCTGCTCAACCTGCAGCGCCAACTGGCCCGCCTCCGGCTCCTCATCATCGACGAGTTGGGCTTCGTGCCCCTGTCCCACACCGGGGCGGAACTGCTCTTCGAGGTCTTCAGCCAGCGCTACGAACGGGGCTCCATCCTGGTGACCACCAACCTGCCCTTCGACGAGTGGACCGAGGTCTTCGGGTCGGAGCGGCTCACCGGCGCGCTGCTGGACCGTCTCACCCACCACGTGCACATCATCGAGATGAACGGCGAGAGCTACCGCCTCAAGGGCAGCAGGACGAACGCCGCCACGCCAGCGCCGGATCGGCCGGACGTCGTTTAGTGCCAGGGAGACGCTAAAGCCGGCCGCGCCGTCAATGCGAGGGACCCCACCCCACCGGCCTGGCTGGGGCAGTCAGGCACCACCCAGATGGTACGGCTTTGCTCCGCCCCAGTGGTACGTTTTTGCTCCGCCCTTGACATACGAGCCATTCCTGCAGGCGTTCGACCCTGAACTGCGCAAGCAGTTGGGCGTGTGGTACACCCCCACCGAGGTGGTGCGCTACATGGTGGCCCGAGTGGATAAGGCGCTCAAGGACGATCTCGGCATTGCTGATGGGCTGGCCGGCGAGAACGTATACGTGCTGGATCCCTGCTGTGGTACCGGCGCGTACCTGGCCGAGGTTCTGCGCCGCATCGCCGCCAACCTGGAGGGCAAAGGGCTGGGTGCCCTCACCGGCGCGCGGGTGAAGCAGGCGGCCATCCAGCGTGTCTTCGGGTTTGAGATCATGCCGGCTCCCTTTGTGGTGGCTCATCTGCAGGTGGGGCTCACCATGCAGGAACTGGGCGCGCCGCTGTCGGAGGACAGCGATGAACGGGCTGGTGTCTTCCTCACCAACGCGCTCACCGGCTGGGAGCCCACGGTGCAGAAGCCGTTGCCCTTCCCGGAGTTGGAACAGGAGCGGGAAAGGGCCGAGCGGGTGAAGCAGGACACGCCGGTCTTGGTGATCTTGGGCAATCCGCCTTATAACGGATTCGCTGGTGTGGCGGTGGACGAAGAACGTGAACTGTCGGAACCTTACCGGACCACAAAACAGGTGCGGCGTCCCGAGGGCCAGGGGCTCAACGACCTGTACGTGCGGTTCTTCCGGATGGCTGAGCGGCGCATCGCGGAGAAGACCGGCCAGGGCGTGGTGTGCTTCATCTCCAACTACTCGTGGCTGGACGGGCTGTCCTTCACCGGTATGCGCGAGCGCTACCTGGAGGCCTTTGACACCATCCACATCGACTGTCTCAATGGAGACAAGTACAAGACTGGCAAGACGACGCCGGAAGGGGCGCCCGACCCCAGCATATTCTCCACTCCCGAGGATCCTGTGGGCATCCAAGTGGGCACCGCGATCGCCACGTTGGTTCGCAGGGCGGACCATGTGCCAGCGCCACAGGTGGACTTCCGCCACCTGTGGGGACAGTCCAAACACAGCGAGCTGGTGGAAACGGCGGAAAGTGCGCCGGATGATTTGTACGGCGGGGTCGCGCCGTTGCTGTCGCTGGGCTTTCCGTTCGCTGAACTGGCGGTGAGCGATGCCTGGCAGGACTGGCCGGCCCTACCCGATCTGTTCCCAACCTCTTTCCCGGGAGTGAAAACCAGCCGGGACGGTTTCCTCGTTGACGTTGATCTCGACCGGTTGAAGCAACGGGTGGCCGACTACTTCAACGTGAACCTGGGCCACGAGGAGATCGCCCGTCGTTTTCCCGGCGTGATGAGGTCCACGGCGCGTTTCGATGCCCGCGCTGTGCGTGACACGCTGCTCAAACGCGGCGGGCCGGCCGACGACGGTTTCGTCCGCTACGCTTACCGCCCATTCGACACCCGCTGGCTCTATTGGGATGGTGACACGAAGCTCCTGGATGAAAAACGCGCCGATTACAATGCGCAGGTTTTCGAGGGGAACCTGTGGCTGGTGGCCCAGCAGAAACCGCGTAGGGAATGGGGATCGTTGCAAGTCATTTCAAACCTTGGTTGCCTTGACCTGATGGACCGGGGAGCGACGTGCATACCTGCTTGGGAGCGAGAGGAGGGGCTGGCCGCCGCGGGTGGCGCCCAACGCCGGCCGAACCTGTCGGAGCAGGTGGAGAGCTATCTGGGCCGGCTGGGGATGGGCGTTGAGGATCTGTTCCACCACGTGGTCGCTACGCTGCACGACCCGGTCTATCGCGCCGCCAACGCAGGCGCATTGCGGATGGAGTGGCCGCGCATCCCGCTGCCAGGCTGGCCCGATGGTGACGCCGAGGGCGCGGCGGCGGAATTGACGGCATCGGCGGCGCAAGGGCGGGAACTAGCGGCCCTGCTGGATTGCGACGCGGACGTGGACCGCGTGACCACCGGCATGTTGCGGCCACAGCTGGCATTTATCGCCGTCCCCGCCACCACAGACGGCGGCAACATGGCGGGTAACGACTTCGGCGTGACCGCCGGCTGGGGGCACTTTGGGCAGGGCGACGCCGTCATGCCCGGTCAGGGGCGGGTGGTGGAGCGCGATTACACCGCTGCCGAACGAGCCGCGCTTGGCGACGCTATATCCACGCTAGGCGACACCACCTTCGACGTGTACCTGAACGAGCGCGCATACTGGCGGAACATCCCCACCGCCGTGTGGAATTACCACCTGGGCGGATACCAAGTGTTGAAGAAATGGCTGTCGTACCGGGAGAGCAAGGTGCTGGGCCGTGCGCTGAAGGCGGAAGAGGTGCAGCATTTCACCGACGCTGTGCGCCGGATTGTGGCGATCGTGCAGTTGTACCTGTAGCGGTTTAGCCTGGGCGAAGATCAATCGTCTCCCGGGAATGATGCTCCATGTTCGTCGGCCGGTAGATCCAAAGGTTGAACGAGCCGCAATAGAAAAGGTTCCAGATTGCTCATAATCAGCGTGGTCAGCCTTTCCACTTCGTCGTCCGAAAGCGGATCGTCTACGCCTTTGCCAGTGCTCGCATAGAATTCGTCGCACGCCAAATGGATTAGCCGGCTGACTTCGTTCTCTCGGGCGGTTGCAACAGCTTTCTGCAATACCGAATTCAGCGCTTGCCACATCTTGTCAATGGTGGTTTGGTTGAAGGATTCGTTTCCTGACGGATTGACCGTAGATGGATCCAAATCGATGCGAATGGTTTGCGGAGACCCGTCCGTAGGATCAAAAGCATAATAGTCCTCAAATGCCCGACCCGTGTACGTATCGGATAAGCAGACAACCCTTCTCAATACGCCATATATCTCGACGTATGCAATGAGTCGGGAACAACTAGGGTTGCCGGTGATGTACACACAGTTCAAGGGCATGCCCGGAATACGGTTGAGCACTGGGTCACGAGCGTAGTATGGGTCGATGCATGGCAAGTCAGTACTGCCTCGAAGGTAGGCCAGTATGAGCGACGCGTCTTGTGGGGATATTCCGGCGTAAGCAGCCATCGCCAGTGCTGATTTAGCCATGGATTTGTCGGAATACACGCCTCCCAGACCGATATTGAGTTGCATGCGGTCAGTGAGGTAATGCGATTGAAGGGGATTTTCGGCTACTACGCGCTCGACGTCGATGTTTTGATCATATCGCTTGTTGATGTTTTTCAGCACTTCCCGGAGTTCACGTTCAGAACCTACCGTGATGCTGGCAGTTCGGCTGCCATCATCAGAGGCAATTGTTACCCTGGGGTGGGATAGTTTCTGTCGCATACCAGGAAGAAGCCTGATTTGGGAGCCAGAGACAGTGTTGACGACTTTCGACGGAGGACTGCCTCGCTGGCGTTGAACATCCAATATCAGGCTCAATTCCTGC
The DNA here is from genome assembly GCA_965220095.1 of Dehalococcoidia bacterium. Taxonomy (GTDB): domain Bacteria; phylum Chloroflexota; class Dehalococcoidia; order Lucifugimonadales; family UBA3495; genus Bin87. Next base: position 290,487 of record CBDCPD010000003.1, on the reverse strand, counting down.
AAAGTGTGGGCCAGTTCAGCGTCCCAAGTGTTGCCCGTGTCGTTGTTACACATACGACACAGAAGTCCCCCGACCGTTCGCCGGCCGCCTAGTGCAGCGGGGATAATATGCTCCTTGGATTGGTTTTCTGGACTGAACTCCACTCCGCATATTACACAGGTTGGGTTTTGGGTAATCATGCCGTCTCCGCAGCCCGAGAGCACCAATATGAACGGTTGAGGATACTATCCTAAAGACAATCTAACCGATGCCGCAATGAGTGTAACGCATGGAAGGGCACTGGCATTAAAGATACCGCAGCGCCGAGCCGGCGGACTCGCCGCGGGTATAGCGGCCGACCATGCCGCCGCCCTGCTTCCAGCGGCCCTGGCGTTCGATCTCGTGGGTGGGGGCGCCGTTCTGGGCCATGCGCCTTGCCATGCCCACCCGGCCGCTGTGGCCGCTGAAGAACTCCCAGTTCTCCAGCCCCGCGGCCCGGGCGGTGACCTTCACCCGCCGGGCGATCTGGGATTCCGACAGCCCGAACACCTTCTCCCCACCACCAACCCCCGCCGGCCGGATGGCGGCAAGCGCCTGCATGGCGGCGGGGGTGATGGCCACCACCGCGCCCTGGGCCTCGGCGTCGGTCTTCGAACGGACCACCGTGATGCGGCCGGAGCCGTCCTCCCAGCGCTGCACGTCGCCCCAGGTCAGAGACGAAGCCTCGGAGCGCCGCAATCCGGCGTCGGACAACACAGCCACCAGGGCCAGGTCAAACTTGGCTCGCTCGGCGGCCTGCTCGGGCGTCTCAATGCCGCGGCCGCGCCTTCGGGGTTGGAGGGCGGTGAGCCGGATCACGGCCAGGACGTCGGCGGTGAGCGCGCCGGACTGGCGCTGGGGTTTGGCCAGCCGCCGGCCCCATCCCTTAAGGGAAGCGCGCACGCCCGGGTCCCGGCAGGGCGACTCCAGCTTGGCCCACTCGTGGGCCTTCGAAATCGCGCTGGTGGCCAGGCGCAGGGTGGCGACGGATGCGCCGGAGCCGGCGCGGGCGGCCAGGTAGCGGGCCACGGTGAGGGGCTCGGCCGGGAGAGAGGTAAGCCCGACCTCGTCGCACCAGTCGTCGAACAGTCGCCACTGGACGCCGTAGGTGCGACGCGTGTTGTCGGAGAGGACCGACTCCAGAGAAGAAGCCACGCCCCGGTCGGCGGCGCGGAGCTCGGGCAGTGGGGCGGGCTCTCGGGGGACGATCTGCAGGTCGGCGGCGGTGGTCATGGGCAGGTCTCCGGGAGGGCGATTTCGGCGGTTGAAAGATGCGCGATAACTACGATTATCGCGCGCCGAACGGGCGTGCGCAAGCGGGCCTTTAGACCGTCGTTTACCTGCCTCCGACGAGCCCAAAGGGCCCCCGATGACGGGTTTTATCCCGCCGACCCCGCCGTGAGCATCCGGTCGCGCCCCGCGACTACGCTCAGAACCGCGCCGGCGCCCACGGCAACCAATGCATAGGTATCCATTGCAATAGTACCCATACCATTCCTATGGAATGCATTCGCAATGGATTGGATTGGTAACCAATGCATTGGAGTCCATTGCATACCAATGCAATTCATCCTCGTCCCCGGCGCCGTCCCGACACCCGTCCCGGGGAAAGGACAAACGAGTCCCGGGGCGGTTTCACTACAATTCGGGTAAAGCCACGAATCACCCGGAGGTGAGAACCATGCCCAGCTGCGTTGCCTGCGGCGCCGAACTGGAACCGCCCGTCCGCACGCCCCACACCGTCTACGTGAAAAAGCTCTACCGCGTCGCCGGCCAGGACTACTGCCGTCACCACATCATCAGATCCGCGGTGGCCGCCGGCGTCATCACCGAGGTCAGGGCCGGCGCCGGCCCGGTGGCGGCCGTTGCGCGGGAGTGATTCCGGCGGCTTTCAGATGCCATCTGGCCGAGCCGGACCAACGGGTTTACCAAGAACGCCCCTTGCCACCGGGCTCAGGCCCATCATGCGAGTGAAAATCCGACGCCTCTCCGATGTGGTCGGCTGTGCTCCCTGACGTTGCCGCAACTCGGCACAACGGGAGGCGTCTCCCTGCTGTGGAACAACGGCGAACATGATGCCGGCCGGTCATTCCCAGGGGGCCCATCGGGAAAGACGTCGTCCTCCGTGGTTCCGCTCAGCTCGTGGATTCTTTCCACCAATCGGTTGGTGGCGTCATTGACCATGGTTTGCAGCGCCGCTTTTTCGCTCCGGTCCATCGGCCTGGGTGCGATGTTGTAACGGTAGTCGGCGGCGTACTTGACGAGCCAGTTGCCGTACCCGCTGGGGGAGTCAGGATCTTCATAGGTGGTGTGGTCCAGCAGTTGGACGACCGATTCGTAGAGCTCCCTCGTTCCCGGATTGTTCGGGTCGTAGTACGTGGCCACGTAGTATTCCCAGATGCCGTTCAGGCCGTGGCGGAACGTAGTCGGATCATTGTGTGCTGACAGCAGCCCGCGCAGGGCATTCTCCACCTGCTGCTGGGCCGAGAATCCCATCAGTTTCTGGTTCCAGTGGTCCTCAGCCACCATGTCGTTGAACTGTTTGCTCCATTCCGCAGTATTCTCCAGACGCTGCCTGGTTGCCGGCCAATGCTCGGGATAGTCGTCCTCGTACCCGGCGCCGTGGTTCATTCTTTCCATGCCAATGGCCACTCCGTAGTGGTCGGCCTGTCCGGCCAGGTGCTGTTTGGCCCGGCGGTTGCGTTGGAACTCGGCCAGGGTCATGTTGACCACGTTGACTTCCAGAAACGGTGGGTGTTCGTTCATGTAGGCGCTGGCGGCGCGGCCGGCGCGGCCTCCCTGTCTGGACCCATCCAGTGAGACCAGGAGGAGATCAACGTCCGAGTCCTCGCGGTGCTGCCCGGTGGCCCTCGACCCGAACAGTATCACGATGTCGGGCGCCACTTCCCGTTGCACGGCACGCGCTATGCTGAGCGCGTGTTGATCCGGCGTAATACTCTGCATTTCTCTCCTCACTGTTGCGGGTCGATTCCGGTAGGGGGCAGGATAGTACGCTAAGGGGAGAGGCGTCGGTTGAGTGTGCGATAGACGGTCCCCTTACGGACAGCGCTGCGCGTGGCGGAATGAACAAGGGCGAGGCTCATCACGCCCTCAAGAACGCGCTCCGGATCGGACGCCAGGGCAAAATCCGCGACCGCCCCAGCGAGGGCAGCCTTACCGCATGGCCGGTCTCAACGTGCTCACCGCCATCGTCATTTACTATGAAAATAGCATCCAAGCCGCTGCCAGGCTAACTTGGTCGCCGAGGTGTTCGAGTTGGCGCACGGCGCGGCGGGTTATTGCGGCGCCAGCTGGTTCCACCCCATTTTCATCTTCTTATGTGGCCTCTGCAAGGCCATGGCAATTCCTGGAATTCCGCCCATCTCGGCGAAGCAGCCAGACAGCGGCAACACGCCGGCCTCACGGTCGAGCCCGAGATCCTGGCCCACATCCTTCTCACCAGCGAATACCGGTGGCCAAAGCGGCGTTAGCGTACGATTCTGCCCTTTACCGGAGTCAACCCGAAACTGGACGTACAACAGTGGTCTGGTCAGGCTGGCGATGGTGGGAGATCGTACTGCAGACGGGAAACGGGAAAGGAGCCGATCCGGTTGCGCTTGAAGCGGCATAGGCAAACGAATCCCCAGGACGACCGTGCAGGGAGCTCGGGGTGGGCACTCGGGCCGTGGTCCGCGATGCGCAGCTGCCTCATTCCGGATTGGGATTCGACACGCGGCCCAGGAACAGGATTGTGCCGGTGCCGGTGTCCCGGATGAGGAATATGAAAGGCCGGTCGACCGTCACCGGAATGGGTTCTTTGACGGGACCTGACGCAGCCATGGCTACTGCAGTTGCGGCCGATGCCTCGGTGCCCTCTTCGTCCACGGAAACGAACGCCTTGTGGACCACTCGTGAGATCCACAGGTCGCTGGAACCGGTCATGCCTGAAAAATCGGCCGACCGATCGTCGAAGGCATCGGGCATTCCCGTTCCGGCCAGGGTATCGCCCAGGCTGAACTCCGACTCGAACTCGAACAACGGCATCGTAAGGGTGACGTAGTCAATTTCGATGTCATCAATGATCCGGTCAAACAGTTCCGAGTCCAGCGAGTCTTCAAACTCTCCCAACTTACCCTCGTCGGGCAGCAGGATCGTCATGGAGGTCTCCCCCCAGGAGTACGGCACATCGACCACCTGGTAACCGTCACCCCTGGCGTAGCCGTAGAATTCCTTGGTGGTCTCCGTCATCATGGGGACTGCCACCGTTCCGCCTCCGGCCAGATGAAACGGACGCACCTCGGTATCCCTCGGGTTGAACTGCCAGAGCCACGAGGCGTTGAAATAGATGGCGTTGGTGATCACCAGGCGGGTGGAGCGCTCTATCGTCCCCGGCAGCAATAGGTCCTCGACCTTGCCGGCCGTTTCTTCAGCGACCCAGTCGTTGATCCTGACGCGAGAGTCGTCCGGCGCGCCCACGAAGTCCACGGCCATCATCCCAGCCCCGTAGTTTGCAGCCAGCACGTCGAGAAATTCGGGCAGGAATTGATAGCCCTCCTGACCCCATATTGCGTTGGCGACGTTCAGGCGGAAATACTGTCCGGCTTCACCCTTGTCGTTGGCAGTGCCCCCAGGCGCCCGGCCCCTCGAGGCCAGAGTTCGGTCCAGTGCGTTGAATGCGGGATGAAGGCTGCTTTGCGGAAGCCTGTGGTGAAGCGTGGATTCCATCTGGCGCAGCGTCCCGCCTCTGGCTCCGGCGGAGGTCATGGCGAGGGCTTGGGAGATGCTGAAGGGGGAGTAGAACAGGTTGCCATCTCCATCGCTCAGAGCGCGGTAAAGGTCGAGAGCGAAGGCATTGTTTCCACGCACCAGTTCGCCCAGGTCCGCTGAGCCCACGGTCGAGGCAGACCGATCCTTGTCCGAACGCAGTTCCACCGCCGCCGTTGGAGACGGACGAACGGGGGTGGTCAAGTTGACCGCAGTTGGCGCTCGCGTTGCGGGCGGAGCGGCCGACTGGGGTTCCCCTCCGCAACCGGCGAGTCCCGCGAACAGGAGCAAAGCCGTGACCACCGACCAGATCCGGTGCTTCATTCCGGACTGTCCCCCTGGCGCGGGTTCCGTTTAAACCGCATCGCGAACTGCACAGCCATTGAGCTGAAGGACAACAGGGAGGTAGCGGCGAATTTCGTGGTCAGAATGATCGCCGCCACCTTCACCACGTACAGCATGGCCCAACCCAGGGTGGCATTACCGGACAGGTCCGGCGGCCCGCAGGGAATTGTATACCGGTTGATTTCGCCGGACACTGGTGCCAGGTCCCTGCCCGTGGCGTCAACCATAAAGGCCAAGGCCACCACCGCCAACGCCCCCACAGCGGAACCAACTACCACGCCTCTCAGTTTCTGGACCCAGTCGCGTGACCAACAGACTGCCAACCCAGTCGCCGGGCCGGTGAGCAGCGCGATGGCGAAAAGGGAGAAAAACGCCAGTTGCTTGATCTCATTGACCGCGCATAGAGTGAACATCATCGCTGTAGCCAGTCCATTGCCTCGGTATGAGCATCAGGCGAGCCGAGGACACCAATCTGATAGATACGCTTCATAGTGGTATGTCCGGTCGGGATACCGCGCTGCTGCCGCAGGCATGCCACGGTCGGGCTTGGCCATCGGTGTTGCCCATCGCCCGTCTATCCGGTAACCATTCTTGCTCTCGGCCGTCTCATTGTAGCCTCTGGTCTTGGCACCTCGGAGGCTTGTTCCACCACCGTATCCGGCTGCCAATCCCTCCATCAGTCGGCTGCCACGCGACCACCGCCGCCGCCAGCGCAATGCTTTCAATGAGGGCGATCCAGATGAACGACCCCGCTCCCCAAACAACCATTGCCGCACCCTGGTAGAGGGTGCCCAACGAACTGCCCAACACACCCAGCAGGGTGATGGCGAGAGCGAACTTTCCGAAATGCCTCTTGGGCAGAAGGTGCGCCGTCAACACCCAGGGGAGGCTGATCAGGCCGCCCCGAACCAGCGACAGGAGCAGCGCGCCTCCTACCGGGTCATCAGACAGCCAAACCCATGCCGTGGCCGGCAGAGAAAGCGCCGCCAGGGCGATGAGCAGCCAGCGCACTGGAAAGAAATCGGCCGCTGCGCCCCAAACCAGAGCGCCGATACCCCCAGCCAGGGCCAGTGCCTGGTACCACGCATCATAGTCGGCGCCAACCGCCACTTTCGCCGCCGCCGTAACCCACCGAAGATGGGTCGAGCCCGCCGCGATGATCGCCGCCGCCGCCAGGTGGACGACAGCGCCCGAGGCGAAGCGGACTTTGACACCGGGAAGCGCGATGGTCTCCCGGAGCGTCGGGGTTGGCTGATAGTTGCCTTTGAACCACCGGGGGAGGAATATGTAGAGGAATATCCCGCCGGTCAGGGCCAGCACGAGCGCGAACCACCCGATGGGGATGCCAAAGTCCCAGTTGCGAATTACTCCGGCTCCCAAATTAGCCCCGAACACCAGGCCGAGGACGCCGATGAGCGTGCCCTTGTATCGGACGTAGCCCTTGACGACAATTGAGTAGAAGATCAGGGAGGCGAAGGCGGACCCTCCAGCTCCGACCAGGAATAAACCAGCGACGACCGGCCCGAAGCTTCCGGAGAGAGTTGCCAGGACGAGCCCAAGGGCCAGGATGCCGGCGCCGGCCGCCATCATTCCATGAGGAGGGCGGCGGTCCACCCAGACGGCTGCCAGCACCACGAACAAACTCCCGAGACCATCCGCAGTGCCGAGCCAACCGTGGGGCATCGTCGAGAGGCGGAGCCGGCCGAAAACAAATCCAGTCCAGGAAGCGCCCGAGGAGCCCATATCCAGGAGCAGGGCAGCCACCGCCAGAAGAAGGCCCAGCTTGACGTCGGGATGCCGGATGAACGGCGACATGCCCGCCATTGTAGCCGCCACGGAAGTCGCGCCTCGCGCCCAAGGCCCTGGTCGTGGACGAATTCGGCCACCGCCTCCTTCACCCTGGGCTCGGCCTGCTACGAGCGCGACAGCACCATCGTCACCTCCAACAAGAGCTTCGGGGAATGGTGCGAACTGCTGGGCGAGGACCACCGGTCGAGAGAGAAACGCCAAGGTGGGACCATTCCCAACTCAGCATCAACTCGACACGCTGCCGGAGGAGGCCGGCGACATCTACTACTACCGACACAATCGCCGGGCACAATCGAGTGGCTGCGAGGGGGAGAGAAAATGTAGCGGGCGAGCAGCCCCGTTTGCCTTTTCCGAGCGGTCGCCAGTCCCCTTGATGAAATCGCCATCCGCCTCAATTTGAACCCACGACATTTTCACGAAGACGGATGATGAAAGCGAGTAGATGAGCGCGTCCCACGCATCCTAAGCCCCAATCCACTGATAGAGGCGTGTCGTGGCAGCGTGCATAAGCAAGAGAGTGCTCCTGCGCTTCTGGGTCCGTACTCGCGTTGGTTCGCCCAACATCCATTATGACCGCCCAACGTACTGACCATTTAGGCGAACCCGGGTATCAACAGTTATTGTGGTGTCGATATGCGGGACGTGGAGTTAAGACCCCCAAAGGTTCACAACAAAGCTGATGTTTGGGAGCGGCGTGTTGGGCAGAGCCCAAATGGAGTGGTTTAGCGCTGACTGAACCAAGCTCTTGCCAGCACTGAACTGGCTAGGTTGGCGCGGCCCGTGGCCCTAAACCAGGGGCAGCGGCGCATGGTTGCGGAGTTGACAAACCCCGCCTATTGGGTTAACCTAAATAGAAGCATTCATTTTGGCCCTGCGTACGCAGGGATACACCAATCGTGTCTGCAAGTATGCCGTCAGCCCCGCACCCGCAGGGATATTTCGAGATAGTACGACACGTTCTTTCACTGGAACGAGTTGCCCCGCGTACGCAGGGATATTCCTAAGGTGACGCCCCTCCGCGCCAGCGGGGGGCTTTTTTATTGGAGGCGACGGAGGCTAGGGCGTGCCGCCCGTTCATTGCCGATCTATGAGCTTGCTACTCCAAAAGCGTCGTTGATGGTCCGCAATAAATCTTGGATGTTTGCGAGCTCGGGATGTAGATGGCTGTTTTCCAGGTCTCTGGGTCGAGTCTGGCACGCACGTTTTCAACAGTGACCCGGACAGCGCCGATTGGAAGACAGGTCTTGTTCATCGTCGGCTCCGCCGGTTTGCTGCTCGGTCGAGCATATCCCTGACTGCCCGCCAACCGTTTTGTCGGCCGCGTTGCCAGGTCAGTTACCAGTCCCCGCGGAGGTACGCGCCGGACACTACGCGCGGGTCGCTGTTCATCCCCATGAACGCGGCCGGGTTCCTCTCGATGGTCTCCAGAATGCGGTGCAGGTCCGCCTCGGCGGTCTTGCTGCGTCCCATTGCCCAGTTGGCCAAACCGCGGAGTCCGCTTTGCATTCGGCTCTGTGCCCGCGCTGCCGTAAGCGTCAGCCTTTGTCGCTTCTCGATCTCCGATTGGAGCCGGTCCGCGCCCCAGACCTCGCCCAAGACCGGCAGTGTCTCGCCAAAACCTTCTATCAAAACGGACTCAATCAGCAGCAGGTGCCTGAACGCAGCCAGTTTCTCGTGACGGCGGAGGTGCTCTGCATAAAGCGCAGCCAGTATGATCAACCTGGCTTTGACAAGACGAGCGCGCGTTCTCTTCCGCTTGGCATCTTCCTCAGTTGCCGCCAACGCCTCGGCAGGTTCTGCCTCGCCCGGTGCGACATCGTCGGGCGCCGCGACGCCCAGACCACCATCTTCACCGACGTAGTCGCCATCGCCTGCGGCGGCCGTGCCGACCTCGTCGATGACGGCAGCGGTGTCGAAATCTGCATACGGTTCCCAGGCGCGCTGGAACTTCCGCCAGACCTCTTCGTCCCAGGGTCCGCCGTCCAGAAGTGCCGCCAGCTGCTCGTCGGTCAGCGAAAAGGTTCTCAGGACCTGCGCCCGGCCTTCATAAGCTACCAGCCGCCGTAGCAGTTCATGGCGCTGGGCGCCGTCGTGTGGCGTCGCCATATGAATTTGCTCCTGTTCCATTGAAGCCCTGTCATCCCAGCTGCACCGGCCGGCCCCATGCGCGCCAGCACTTCTCATTTCCTACTGCCCCGTGCTTATTCAGTCGGGCGATGGTGGTGGTGACGATCTGCACTCCGTTATCAGTCGCCCATTGTTGTACGTTGCGCTCGGCCTGGTCGCTGGCGCAGACCATGAGCACTGGCCAGTCATTTTTCCGCCGCGGCGAGTCGAACCCCTTGAGTTTCCTGGCTAACTCCTCCGGACTGGTTTTGCTCCGTTCATACTCAACGTAATACCAACCCGGCCCGAAGGGCCCGGATGGCAGGAAGACCACAGCGTCGGGCGCGATGCCCCCATATTCCCCCATGTCATCCCACTCGCGCCAACCGTTGGCCACCGGGTAGCGGGCGATCGCGAACTGCGTCATCAGGTCCACGACTCCGTACTCATGGGTCGTGAACTTGCCCAGGCGGCTCCACCGGCCCATCTGGATGCGCTTCCACAGGACGTGCGGCGCTGCCCGGTCAAAAGCCGTCACGATCCTCATACCGGACTTGGTCACCCGGTAGCGGTACACCTGCCCGGTTTTCCATCTGACCAGCAATCCCAAGTCGGTCAGGCGCATCAACACCCGCTGCGCTCGCCTTCCGTGAGGCTTTTCGCGCAGCAGCGCCCGCGCCATGGCGACGGTCATGGCCGGCCATTCGGAAACTGCGTATAGGAGCCGGACCATGTCCTGTGTTCCCATCGGGTTGTCAACGTGCGCGGCGGCCCGATCGATAATCGAGGCTGCCTCATGGACGGCGCACGTCGTCGACCGAGCCCTGTTTCCCGTCTCGACACACTCACAGTGGTCGCTGACCCATTGGGACACCATCGCCCGCAAATGGTCAAAGGCGTCTGCCGCTCTTTCGGCAACTTCCACCGCTATCCTCGCAGCTTCTTCGGGCTTCGCGGCCGCCGCGGTTTTCGTCTCGACCGCCTCCGCCGCTTTGCTTGCAGCATCGTCCGCTTTCCTGGCCGCCGCGGTTTTCCTCTCGATTGCTGCTGCCGCTTTCCGATCCGCTTTCTTCGCTTTAGGCGCCGCGATGTGCTTCTCGGCCGCCTCCGCCGCTATCCGAGCCGTTGCCGCCGCTATCCGGGCTGCGTCTTCGGCCTTTGAGGCCGCCGCGGTGCTTGCCTCAGCAGCCTCCTGAGTTTCCCGGGCCGCTTGTCTCGCTTTCGTGGCCACCGCGATGGTTGTGATCGTGCATCTGACCGCTCTCACAATCGCACCGCTGTGTGGGGCCTTCTTTATGGCCGGCAACACCCAAGCCAAATTCTGAGCCAGGTCCAGGTTGCTTTCCCACGACCACAGGGAACGTCGTCGCCGCTGTACCCACGCTTCCGTGGTTACGTTCCGACGATAAGCGGGTTGACGTATCCAGCCGCGGCCAATCAGATGACCATCTGCGCCGTGCCAAGAGTCGTCGCCGATGCACCAGATGCGTACCCAATCTTGCATCCCCAACCGGCGCGTTACCCCGAGGACCATCTCAACCTGGAATCGGTCATAGACGACACAGCAGAGCAGGCTGGGGCGGGGCCGCGCATTACCCACGGCCAAGTCTTCCAAATCCTCACCCAGGTCTACCAGCCGTTCGGCGAAGCGCGACTCAACTCGCAGCGGGCCCACCCAGAAAAAGACCGCCCAACCCTGTTCGTACCGAACCGCCGCGTCAAAACTGACGGCATCCACCCACTGCCAATCGCGGAACGCTCCCAGGTCGGTCACGCCGGCAGCGGCCGGGTAGAGGTGCTCCACCGAGGGCAGCCTCTCCAGCAGCCGATTCAGATACGCCGGCTGGTGCCATGAGGCGAAAGTTGGGTCGAGTTGTCGCTGGCCCTCGTAGGCTAAGAATGACCGATCGGTCTGTGGGCGCAGGCATCCCAATCGCACCGACGTAATGACGCCACGTTTACGGAGCCCGCGCAAGCTGGCATGAACGCCCGAAGGATTGCGACCCTGCAACCGGGCCTGGTCTTCACCCCCGCACAGGGGCATCCGGATGAGAGAGCGGGCGCTTTCCCACTCTCCCTTCGTCATCCCCTCCAACAGACTATTTTGGATAACCATCTGCACCCTCCTATTGGTCTTTACGGTGGTCGCGATCGCCTCGACCGACCGTGCCGGACCGTCGTTACGCACCCCGCAGTGGGCGTACAGCAAAAGTACCCACCACCGTGCTGATTCCTACCAACATCAAGGGGTTGCCCCCCTGCCTTGCGCGGGGCGCGCACCGGTTTACACCCGCGCTACACATGCCCGTGCTGGCAACTGCTGGATTTATGGGACTAGCAGTGCTCAATCGCCGTTTACACTCCAGGTTCACATATGCGTGCGGCAGACAGCCCTTTTTTCGTACCGTCGCGCAAATATCAATGTTCATCAGCCACGCTCCCATTTTCAGCGTGGGTCGGCGTCCCCTCAACCGACCGGAGTGGTACCTGAACATCCGCCGGATCATGGGTCAGCAGGTGCCGGACCGGTTCCAGAAACCGCGAGAGTGTGGGAGCGTTGCCCTGGCCCGTGTCGGCCTGGAGGTACAGGAACAGCTGTTCAGTGGCTCGGGTGATCGCGGTGAAAAGCAGCCGCTCCTCCCGCTTCAGACGGTCGCCGTCGGCTTTACCCTGTATGGCGCTGTCGCTGACGTCCAGGATCATGACTACCGGCCACTGCCTTCCCTTGGCGGCGCGCATGGTGCTGAGGGTGAGTGCCGGTTCGGCGTGGTACTCGCCCACCTGCCCCAACGCGGGTGATACCCCATCCAGGAACCGCCGCAGGTGGTCCCGGAGGCTTTCGCCCTGAAGGAGCGGCATATCAAATTGTCTGTCCAATAACCACTTCGTCTCCGCCTCGTCATCCTCATCGCTGACGACGTGTGACGGACGAACCAACATCGTTGCGCGCTCCAACAGATCGATCAGGCTAAATTGATCGTCGTTCAGCCACCTGTTGACCATTCGCCAATGCGCAACCAGCTGGATGAGGTCATCCCGGTCTGTGGCATTCGCATTTGCCATCACCTTTCCTGCGGCGTCAATCAGGTTGATGTTCTGCGCCCGGGCGGCTTTCAGAAGCTCCGCGGCCATACCGTCCCGTAGTTCTCGCCTCCGGTTCGGATGACCCGAGGCGGCCGCAACGCGCACTGCGGCCAGGTCGTGCGGGTTCAATGCTGCGGTCAGTATGGCGACGATCCAGCGGGCGTCGGTGGGACGCTGGAATCGCCCCTCCTCCAAGGCGCGGTAGGGTATGTTCCGGTGAAGCAGAGAAGTCTTCATTGCCCGGAGGGCAGATGGGCTGCGATGTACCACGACGATGTTTTCCCAGTCGACGCCTTCGTCGTGTACACGCTGCACATCGTCGAGGCAACTGCGGATCACCGCGTGCTTGGAACCGGACACCTCCACCAGCCTGGGCATCGGACCATCGGCCAGATGGGGGCGTTGCCTATCGGCTACCAGGCCGGTCAGTGCGGAGTTCTCCTTCAACGCATTCGCCAGTTCGGAGAGCGGTTGCGTTCCACAATGGCTCACCGTGAGCTTGTGCGGTGTGACCTGACCGAGCCGCCACCGCCAGGATCGGGCCACCCAATCGAATTGGGGATCGCCCGTCGTCTGATTGGCATCGATGGCGATCAACCACGACCCTTCCCGGTTCACCAGCAACTCCACCATCTCGGCCTGGCGAGGGTTCAGATCCTCAGCCTGGTCCACCAAAAGGTGACGGCACCGGTTGAGTACCCAGGCGTTCAGTTCCTTTCTGATCAACTCCAGCCGGTGCGCGGTTTGATCCGCCAGGTCCGCACCGGCCAGAGGCTTCTGTATCCATCTCAACCAGCGCACCGCAAGAACGGCCAGGTCCTCCACGTCCAGGGCGTTCTGTCGGTGCTTTTCTCGGTCATACGCCCTGACGATGTCAGGCCAAGCGGCGTCCCTGGCGGGCAGATCGGGGTCGCCACTCGGGCGTCGTTTCCCGGTCCAATGCCAATTCAGGGCCCGACGCAGCTGTTGCCTGAGCGCCTCGTCTGCACCGGTGGCACGGATGGCCAGCGCGGCCGCATCCTCTGCCTGACGCCGGTCCCAGATGCTGTAATGGGGAGATAGTCCCAACTCATTTGCGCCGAATCGGCGTAGCAAGAGATTGGCGAATTGGTCTACCGTACCCACGAAGATTTCGTCCAACACTGCTCCGACCTGGTCATGTCTGCCGAGCCGATCATGAAGGTCGGCCGCAGCTGCTCGGCTGACTGTCAAACAGGAGGCTTGGTCGGGCGGGATGCCGCTCGCCAGCAGCCCTGCTACATGCGCGACACCGACGTGCGTTTTGCCCGTACCCGGTCCGCCATCAACGATTGTCTGCCCGTGAACATCCCGGGCGACTCTGAGTTGGATGGGGTCCAGCGGAAATTCGTCATAGCGGTCACGATTCAGCATGAGAGTGGAGGCCTCCACGCAAGAGTTGTGAGGAGGCTACCTCGGATGAACAATCACCCGTTTTGCGAAATCCGCCGCCTTGATATTCCGGGTCGGAGCCGACCTGATCCTGCGTGAACTGGACGTCAATCATGATCGAGGCACCACCACCCTGCACGTGTAACCAGGCGCCCGCCGTTCTTCCGGTTTCGGGCGGGGCGCGACTGTGGTACCGGGCGTTGCCGCCGCCGCTAGCCGTAAACTCACCACGAAAGGAGTATCAAATGGAACCCATCAAACAACCTGACGACGCTCAACGCGAAGACCCCGACCTCCGCGCGGACCTCGCGCTCTACGACGCCCTGATCGCCAGTGGTCTGGCCGGCAAGGTCTACTTCGACCTGCACGTCGGCCACCAGGTCGATGTCTTTGCCTGGATACCGGGACAGGGCCGTCTCGCCTTCGAGGCAAAGGGCAGCCGGCACTGGCTTGAAGAAGGGCTATGGCGCTATCTCAACCGGGAGCGCACCGTCAGCGAAGCGCATCCCACACCTCCCGACCAGGCCAGGAAAGGGGCGCTGGCCGCCAGCGACGCCCTGGAGAACCGGCTGGACGGGCACAAACCGTGGATTCACGCGGTGCTGGTGCTGACCGACATGAGCGACCCTGACGTCGACATCTCTCAATTCGCCAAGGACCGCCACGTTCACGTCATCTGGGGCCTGAACGACATCGCAACCCAGTTGCAGGAAATCACCAGGAAGGCCAAGGATTACCATCCCCCAACCGAACTGGACATCCAGGCGGAAGCCGCCGCCTTCGACTACCGCACCCCACCGCCGAACTGGCGGCCCAGGGTGCCGGCGGGGCGAAGCGTGGAGACGCCGGCCGGCACGCGCACTACGTCGGTGGCGGAACCCGCCAGTATTTCCTCCAACTCCATCGCAATCTACAACTACGGCACTGTCATCATCCAGCAGCCCTCCAAGGGCGGAGAGCCTCCCGGGCAGTCTGAGAGGGCCAACGGCCTGCCGGCGCAAGCCCGCGCCGCAACCGCGGCGCCCGACCCTTCCCATCCGGTCGGCTGCGAGAATGACCCCTTCGACGACGAAATGCCCTCCTGGTAACCGGCCACAACCCCCCTAACGACGTTCCTCACCATGACCATCGCTCCCACCATACTGCTCCGGCAGCCTCCACCGGATTGCCAGCAACTGGCCGTCATCGCCCACGGGTCTGGCCCCATGCTGGTCCTGGCCGGCCCGGGGTCGGGCAAGACGGCCGCCATCTGCCTGCGGGCCGTCAATCTCCTCCTCACGGATAGGGTTCAGCCCCAGCACCTGCTCCTCTGCACGTTTACCCGCGCCGCAGCCCTCGAGATGCGTAAGCGTCTCGCGGTCGCCGCGCGAACCGCCGGCTACTCCGGAGACCCGTCCCGGGTTCGAACCACTCCAATTGGATGAATCGTGACCATCTCAGACGCCATACTCAACCAGCATCCGGGTTTGGATGACCAGCAACTGGCTGTCATTTCACACGACACCGGCCCCGCCCTCGTCCTGGCGGGGCCCGGGTCCGGCAAGACCGCCTGCCTATGCCTGCGCGCCCTCAACCTGCTCCTGCTGGGCCGGTCAACTCCACGAAACCTGCTGCTCTGCACATTCACTCGCTCCGCCGCGCTGGAGATGCGGCAGCGCCTCAGCGCCGGCGCCCAGGCCGCCGGATACTCCGAGGACCTTTCCGGCGTGCGCGTAACCACGATACACAGCCTGTGCCACCAGATTCTGGCCAACCTGGGCGCCAGGGTCGGTATGACCCCCCCCGGCCGGGTGCTCAACGCGGCTGAACAACTGGACCTGCTGAGGGCCAACTTCGACGTGATTTTCGCGCCGGATAGGGACACGTTGGTCCATCACGGTTGGTCCGACCCGGAGCGCATCGCCAACGAGGCCCGGCGCTTCTTCGACCGCATCGCCGACGAGCTCATCAACCCGCAGGACCTGATCGCCTCCGGGCAGCCTTTCCAAGCAGCCCTCGGCCGATGCAACCAACGCTACCTGCGGCTGCTGGAACAGAAGGGACTCATCGACTTCGCGGGCCTGCAGACCAATGCCCTACGAGTGCTCGAAGACCCCCGGGCGGCCGCCCGCTATGGCGGCGCCATCCGTCACCTGCTGGTGGACGAATACCAGGACACCAACCGCGCCCAGCAGCTCATTCTCTTCCGCCTGGCCGAGGCGCACCGAAATGTCTGCGTGGTGGGCGATGAGGACCAGTTGATCTACGCTTTCCGCGGCGCAAACCCCTACGGCTTCGAGGAGTTCAGGAAGCGTTTCCCCGACGCGGACACCTTCGAGCTCACGGGAAACTATCGCAGTCATCGGGACGTAATTGCGGCCTGCAACACCTGGGTCGGTTCGTTCGACTGGAGCGGCCCCAACCCCGGTCTAATGCCGTTTCGACAGCCGAAGTCCATCATGCCTCGGGCCATCCACGCCGACGACAACCACCCGGGGGTGGTATCAGTTGCCGGTGTGAACCGCGGCGATGAGGCCGTCGGACTGGCTGAATTGTTGCGTCGGTTGAAAGACCAGGGCTTCATCCGCAGCTACGATGAGGTGGCGATCCTCCTGCCCAGCGTAAGAGGCCGTTACAGCGACCTCTACTTTGACGCTCTGCGGTATTCGAACATACCGGTGCACCGAGACCGGACAGAGAACGCTTTCAGCCCAATCGGTAACTCCGACGGCGATACCGCGAACGCCCCGCCCGCGCGTTGGCAACCACCTGGGCGCGTGCTGCTGACCACCATTCACCAGGCCAAGGGCCGGGAATGGCCGGTGGTGTGCGCAGCCGGCCTTCATGGCGCCGACCTGCGCCCCAACGAAATCGACATTCAACTCGGCGTCCACCTGCCGCGACCACCGGCCGGTCCACCGAGTCTCTCGGCCGAGCTCGAACTGGCCAGGCAATACTACGTGGCGTTTTCACGGGCTCAACGCCTCCTGGTACTGTCTGCCGCCCGGAGACCCCATCACATATTTCGGCCGGTATGGGGCACTGCCGTGCCGTGGGAAGATGCCGACCAAAGTCTCCTGTCCGGACCCGGTAAATTCGTAGCCAAGGATACCTGCCCGTCATCAGCGACGGTTGCCAGCGCACGACAAATCGTCGTGCCAGCCTCAGCTACCCTGGTCCTCCGAACCAACTTCCCGGGCCCGCCTCACCTGTTTTTCCAGGTCCCACGCCTTGGGCGACCCTCACACCCAACCCCATGAAATCCGCCACACATGAGAGAGTCCACGTTATCGCGTCGTGGATTTGAATCCACGTTGCGGGAGGCCGCTACGACGGCACCGTTGCGATACTCAAGTTTGACGGAGACTACCATGGGTTCGGTCAGTCACTGGGCGGCGAGTGGTCTGAAACTCCGGCTGATGGTTGGTTTGCCAATCGCTGGTCAGCCCAAGCAAACGTCTCACGCGCGAAATCACCCACGCCACCGGTGGCTTGACGGCTTGCGTGCTTGGCGGCGGATGTCCCTGACAGCCACGACGCTATCGTCCCAACCGAATTGGCCGCCATCGGCAAGAATTCCCAACTCAGGCATTGGGTTGCGTCGCGGCCTTCGCCCGGCACTCTGTCCGCTTCGTCCGCCTCGACAACTACCTCCAGGCGATGGCCCAAGCCACGCCTGACAATTGGTCGGACCTCGGCCTCTGGTCTCTCCTGACACCCGACCCGGTGACTCCCATAGTCGGAATCTGCGATGGCTCACCGCCCTGCCATCGGCGCACATTTACCGACCGATACGCCATGGCCGCCGTTCCTCAATCTTGCTTCTCCACCAGCGATGGGGCCGTGGCAGAAGGGCCGAGCGCGTCAGAACACCCCAACCCTGGCAACAGTGCTCTCGACCCCCGCAGAGCGAACGGGAAATTCCCGCAAAACCCGACCGCCAGGGGAGCAGGCACACTGCTGTCAAACCAACGGCGATCCCGCAGACAGCACCGCCGAGTGCCAAGTTGGGTTCGTCGTCGACAGGAGCATCGCGATGAAGGACGAGAAACCAAGTCAGGGGACGTGCCCAAAACGACAGTCGTGGCTGTGGCCAGATGACCAGCTGGTTGCGGAGGCGCCTTCCGAGGACGATCCCGCGCGTCCACCAGTGGTCAATCCGAAGGATGAACCGCTGCCCGCTCATCCGTTCAGCGAGTTGCTGGGCATACGGTCGCCCGAACAGCGCCAAACTCTTAAAGAGGCCCTGCGAATGTCGGGCGAGGTCGAGGCAGTCATCACACTGGACGGGCAGGTGCTGTACGACCCGGACCGGTACCACGCTGCACTGGAACTTGGACTAACCGTGCAAGTCACCGAATTTTCCGGTGATGATGCGATCGCTTACCTGTGCTCCCGTAGGCTGCATGAGATCGATCATGACAAGGGCGCCAGGGCCACCATCGTGACCAGCGTCTACCATTGGGTCGGGCGCGGGCGCCCCGGAAAATTTACATCGAATGTGGATTTTCCGTCCGATGACCGGTACGCCAAAACCGCTGCCGACCTTGCATCTCTGGCGGGGGTCAGCGTCTCTCTGATCACCAAGGCCAAAGAAATCTTTGCATTCGGGTTGGCCGAGGTAGTGATAAGCGGGCAACTGAAATTTGGGTCAGCGTACCGACGGGTGACCCAGGTGCGCAAGGCCGGTCTTGACCAAGAAGTGCTGAGTGGGGCGCTGGACTTTGAAGCCGCCTGGCAGCGCGCTCAAGAAATGCAAACGACGGCATCCCCCTCAGACCGACAGCGTAAACCCACTGAGCAGGATCACGCCGCCCGAGTGAAGGAGCTGGAAGCCGAAGTTGAAGGTCTCCGTCTCCAGCTCGGTCAGCGGGAACCGCCAGGGCAATCAGGTGTCCTGGATTCCGACGACAACGGGCACCAAATCGTACGCGAACGGGACGAAGCCGTCCACCGTGCGGAGATAGCCGAAGCCCGGGTCGAGACTGTAATACGTGAACGCGACACCCAATCGACCGAAATACAGAAGTTGAAGCAACTGTTGGCTGCATCAGGCAGACCCGCGCCCAACGCCGACATACCGACGCTCGAAGTCAATGGTGGCCCGCAAGGGAACGAAACACCTCTCACGTGACGCGGCAACCGAAATGGCGCAAAGGCCTGCCCACACAGCACTTACGGGCCCCGTCCACCGTCTCGGCTCCTTGCGGCGGTTGGGGGGAACCTCCTCGGGTACATTCTCATGGTAGTTTTCTCCCCGCCTTTGTCACCGCATAGTCAGTGGACGGATGGCCCGTCTCGAGGATCACAGCGGCTTCATCTGTCAACGCCGACGGAGATCTGACCCACGATCGCCGATCTGGAATTGACCCACCTCCGTTGTTAAGTGTGACCGCCGATTTGGAATTGACCCACCGGTCTGGTTACTACTGGGCATCGCCGAACTAAAATTGACCCACCACGCTGTTTGATGCTCAGCGATTTGGGTCCGTGCGCATAGTTGTCGCCGGCCTCCTCCGACGCTGCGCTGATGTGTTTTTGCGACGGGAATAGCCCAGCCTGACGTTTCTCCCGGAGCCGGTAGCTCTCGCCGCGGATGTTCAGCACGTGGCTGTGGTGCAGCAGTCGGTCCAGCACCGCCGAGGCGATCACGCTGTCGCCCAGCAGTTCGCCCCATTCGCCTAATATTACAGTCGCGCTTGAATTGAGGGCCTCTGAAAGTGTCTCCGGTAACGGATTCCAAGGCTCGGGCTTGATGCCGCCGGCTCCACCGCGGCTACCATATATGCAGGTCAACGCCCTCATAAAGTAGTCACAGCTACCTGCATAACAGGCGTAAAACTTCGGGCACGGTCAGCGGCATGAGTCCTTCCTGCAAAGCGCGACTGTAATACTAAGCCCTTGTTCGAAGTGAGGATGATGCTGCCCCGTTCGTAGCGAGCCGACACCAGGGTGAAGAATGCGGTGGCCGACTCCCGGTCGTAGGGCCAGATGCCGAATTCGTCCACGACGAGCACCTTGGGGGCCAGGTAGACTTTCTCCGCCGGTCCAGGGTGTGCTCGGCTCGGGCCTTCCTGAGGTCTTCCATCAGGTCGTGGGCGCGGACGAAGTAAGCGGCGTGACCGTTCTCGATGGCCCGCAGCGCCAGGGCCGATGGCCAGGTGGGTCTTGCCCACGCCGGGCGGTCCCAGCAGTAGGACGTTGGTGGCTTCGGCGACCAAGGCCAGATTGGCCAGTTCCTTGACCAGGC
Organism: Dehalococcoidia bacterium; assembly: GCA_965220095.1. Classification (GTDB taxonomy): domain Bacteria; phylum Chloroflexota; class Dehalococcoidia; order Lucifugimonadales; family UBA3495; genus Bin87. The sequence goes on along the minus strand of CBDCPD010000003.1, from coordinate 270,722 downwards.
GTTCGTCGATGGAGGGCTGGAAGGCGAAGTCGAATTGCTCGAAGGTACGCTGGAAAGGCAGATGGGCCAGCCGGGTACGAGTGGTGAGGTAGCGTTCCCGACGGGCGGCTACCTCCACACCCAACAGTTCGGCCAGCATCTCCGGATAGGGCAGTTGCTTGCTGGCCGCGGCGTCCAAGGTGTTTCCAGGACCTCCACGGCCTGCTTGAGGCCCAGGGTTTCCAGATACTGACGGGCCTGTTCCAGAGCGATCATGCCACACCTCCCGCCACCAGCTCGTACACGTCCAGGGAGCGGCGCTCCACCTCGCCCGCGGGAATCTGCACCGCCACTGCCTCTTTCCGAGGCCGGTTATCACCCTTGGGCAAGCCCGACCACTGGCCGGGTAGGATGAAGCGTTCCTTGGGCTGTTGCGCCCGGGGATGCACCGCGATGCGCTCATCACCGGACCAAACCTCCACCGTACCGAGGCGTTGGCCCACCTGTACGGTGTAGCCCACCCATTTCCAGTGGACGCCGTAGCGCGAGCCCTCCCATCTGACGAAGCCGTCCCTGGACACCGTGCGGTCCTCCCGAATGTCGGCGGTAACACGTGCAACAGGGCGTGTGCGATGGGCGGTTGCTAGTGTCCATGGACAGTCGGAAAGCCCATCCTCCGCTGCGCCGCGGCCCGGCTTTGCTCAGGGATTGCTCTACACGGCGGGATTTACATAAATAGATTTCTTTAACCTAACGCCCCAGTTCTAGCTCCCAGAACCGCGCCTTGGGCCTCGACAAAACGGCTAAAGGCGGTTCCGCGACAACCTGTCGTCGGAGGGAGCTTATGGGCACCATCGACGACAGACTCCTGGCACGTTACGCCATCCACCTTACCGGCCAGCGCGGATACGCGGCCAGCACCGTGGATACCTGCCTATCCGATGCCAACGCTTTCCGGGAGTTGACGGGCGGATCCGTCCCAATCCCCAGGGGGTGGAGTGGGCCACGGTCGCGCGCAAAGTGTCGGCACTCCGTTCCTTCTATCTATAAATTCTTGGTGCAGGAGGGCTCGTTCAAAGCGACGCCAGTCCCCTCGGGTAGGACGACGAGCATAAAGGTGCCTGACGCCTTGCCGTCATTTCTCACCTCTGCTGAGATAGAACGGTTCCTGAAAGCCTGTACCCCGCAGTCGCTCCTGGAGATCAGGGACCGGGCGAGCTTGGAGTTAATCTATGCCTTCGGAATCCGGTTGTCCGAACTGCACGAGCTGAACCTGGATGACATGGACCTGCTGCGCTGTACCCTGACCATCGTTGGCAAGGAAAGCCGGGAACGGGTGCTCCCTTTTGGTGATCACGCCTGGGAATGGCTCATGAAGTACCTGGAGGAGGTCCGCCCGTCGCTGGCCAAAGACGACGATCAGGCCCTTTGGCTAAATGTCCTCGGGACCCGGCTCTCCCGGAAGACACTCGGTGGAATCCCCAAGCGATACGGGGCGGTAGCCGGCCTCATGAGGACGGTCACTCCGAGAGTCCTCCGACACAGCTGTGCTGCTCAAATGCTGGACGGCGGAGCCGAGCCCATCGTGGTGGCGCATATTCTGGGCCTTGCTGATGTGGCTAGCGCGGAGGCCTACGAAAGGATTGCCATAGAGGAACGTAGGCGAGACTACCTGAAGCATCATCCGCTGGCCAACGGAGATAACAACCACGCACCGCTCCGAGCCATTGCCTGAACCGTATCTGACGACATCTGGAGTGCTCCGGGAATCAAGATCATCCTGAAGTGTCAATTTCCAACGTCGGGTCCGTTAAGAAAGTCGCGGAACTGACGGTGAATCTACCGTTGCGCGGGCTTGAGGTAGAAGGTCCAGCAGCTCACCCAGGCAATGCACCACAACGGCGCGACGAAATCGGCCACCGCATCGTCCGCGGCATGTTCCGCGCCCGCGGCAATGGGGTCGGCGGGCGCCACTGGACTGGGCGGCCCGACGCCGCGCCCCAGTCTCCGCACCATCTTGAGCACGTTGTGGGCCAGCGCTGCCATGTAACCCTCGCAGTCCACCTTCCACAGCCCCCGCAACCGGGACTTCTCCCATCCCAGACGATCCAGTGATGCGAAGGTACCTTCGACGATGGTCTGACGCCGGCGACGTTCCCGTCGGTACGCAGCCGTCCGGTTCCGTTCTCTGGCCCTCAAGTAGAGTGGATGATACATCGTGAGGCTGAAGAACCGGCGCTTCTGTCGCGGCGGAAGACAGGTGTCCTTAACGGGACAGGCCTGCCCCGTTCGCCTTCCCTTGCCCATCATCCCTGGTGTCAACACCAGCGCCCATCGCTTCGGTGTATTCGGGTTTATACAGCAGTTGTTCCGTAAACGCCGTCATTGGGGAGATCCCGGCACCAGCTGGGTCCTGAGCCGCCGCCGCAGGTTGTTGGGCCCACTGATCACGGGAATCATCGGCATCCTCGGCAACAGCGGACTGCTTCGGCATTGCAGCCGAACATCGTACTGTGCCGGGGCTTCTAGCCGACTTTTTCAACAAGCCCGTCCCTGTACATTGACAGCCCCATCGGGGCCGCTGTCGCTGGACGGGAGTGGATATGGCATTGCGGTAAGCAATGAGGATTAGGAACTATTACCCGAGCAAGAAATATCGGCTTCGTATCTGATATCGTCATTGCTCACTTTCTCAGTAGATCTAGGACTTCGTACCGGAGTCGTCAGGAGTTCCCCTCTTAAGGGCGGTCCATAGCGTCATCCCAGATAAGGTGAGAAAGTGAGCGCTCGAAGCATCAGGCTATGGTGAGATCGGGCCAGAACCAAGAGTTTGTGGTATTCCTTACGCCTGGTACGATTTTCTTGCCACGGTGTGAAGGTCCTCCGTAATGTTGTTTGAGCATCTGGGTGAAGGCCGTTTTGGACAGGGGCGGTCCAAGCTCTCCCTCGTCCTTGTGCCACTCCAAGTAAAGTTGGTAGGCAGTGTAGGAGTCGGCGCCTTCCGGGTCGTCGTTTCGCCGTTGGACGAACAGGTTGGGTATGAAGTCTCTTTGCACGGGCGGCTCGGCCTGGCGGGCTAGCATGGCCTTGTTTTCCCGCATGGTGGGGCAGCCGGGCGGCGGCTCTGGGTTATGGTCGTGGCCGGCAAGACAGCGTTTGGCCAGCTCAACTATTCGTGCCACGTACGCTTGCCTGAAGGATCCGTCCTCGGCGATGTCCAGCAGTTCAGAGTTCTGGCGGTTTCGGGGTATCGGGGACATGAGGCAAGTGTAGAGGCGTCGGTCCAGGGCGTCGCCCACGGACGAGCCGTCCAGGGGCATCAGGGTATCTTCATACTCCTTCGTGTTGTACATGAAGACCATGTGGGCGACGCTGCGATAAGGATGGCGCTTCTCGCCGACGATGCGGTAGTCCTGATCGATGCCACCGCCAGACAACTCGTTGGCCAGCTCGGCATTGAAGGGGCGAGCCAGTTCCTCGATGAATGTTCGTCGTGCTGGCGCGTCAAGTTTGGCTTTGCCATCATTGTGGGCAGATGGGTTGGCCGCATATCCCTTCGGCTTGATGAAGGTCTCTGCGGGAGCCTTGGTGACGTAGGAGCCCATGGAGCGGACGTCGGCGTTGAGAAGGGAGGTCTTGCCAGAGTCGGTTGGGGAACCGATGGCCACGATGTCCTTGTTAACGTGGTGACTAATGGACCAGCCAAGGTAATGGTTGTACCACTGCATCATCTCGTCCTTGGGTTGCAGGGGTAGGAGCTGGTCCAGCATGGGGTGTTGGGCCGTGGGCTCGTAGTCGTCGGAAATGCAGCCGGTGACCAGCTTGGTGAGAGCCAGGTCAGGGCGCATGAGTCTACCGGAGTAGAGGTCGATGACCCCGTTGGGGGCCCCTAGGACGGTCCAGTCAGCACCCAGTTCCTCATGACCACAAACGGTGAGCAATTTGGGTAGCTGGTTGGTGCGCTCCAACTCGTGGATGACACCGCCCAAAACCTTGAGAATCTTGTACAAGGTCTCGGGCTCGCGCATGGACCGGGCTGCCTTGTGGGATAGGGCAATCTGGGTGGTCCTGAGGTTCGACCGATTAATTTCGACGGCATACTTGTCGGCGCTCTGGTGCAAGAGGTCGCGTATGGACGAGTCGCTGGTGGATAATCGGCCCGAGTCGGTCACGTAGAGCAAACGGGCGTCTATGGGACAGGTGTCCGAGTCTTGGGGGCGGACGGCGACGAGCCTTTCCGGGTGGTCTTGGAGCAGGCGCGCGCACATATGGGCAGTGGTGGTGGTCTCGTTGGAGATGGTGCGGTCAGCGCTGCCGGTACCCTCCTTGGGTTCGGGCAGGTTGGGAGAGGCGTGACTGGCCATGGGCAGAGTGTCGCCTTGGGTGAAGTCTGAGGCGGTGGCGACTGTGTGTAGCAGATGGTCTATCACTTCGTCATGTGTGATGTCGGCGGCGTCGGCCTTTGAGCCAGGGTCTCCGATGGGCTGGGCCAAGATGAGGCGGGCCGGTTGCGCTGAGTGGATGCGGCTGAGGAACTGCTGGGACTTCTTAGGCCAATCGACGTCGTGGTCGGGCCAGACTATGACTTGCTTGCCGGCAAGGTAGCCGAGATTCCATCGGAGTATGCCGTCGGCGCCGCCCAGGTTGGATACGGCGTTTACACCGGCACGGGCGATGGCGTCGGCTTTCCGTGCGCCCTCGGCGTAGACGATCCACGCGGCCAGTTCAAGGTGGGGATGTTCCGGCTGATGGCTCAGCAGCGGGTACCCGGTGGCGTCCACTCCCGTGGGCTTGATATAGACATGTTTGTGGGACGCTGGGTTGTCGCAGCGCTTGGCACGTTTTGAGTCGTAGTTGAAGGTCCACCAGCATGGAGGGTCGCCGGGTTTCCATTCGAGGCGGTACTCGGTGACGCTCGGTCGCCCGTCGTAAGAGCGGTAGGTGGCGACCGCTACCGGGTCAAGACCGCGGTGAGCCTCGGGCCAGGGCGGTTTGCCGAGTCGGGCCCGGATGGCATCGTTATTTTCGCGCCAATCGCAGCCCTTGGTGTGGCAGATGGCGCGGAGGTGCCCTTCGTCGGAGGTTAGGACGTAAGCGGAGTAGGAGTTGTTATCACCGGGGTGGCCCGGATTGGGGCACGGGATCCCGGAGAGTTTGGCTCCGCTAGGGGTAACGTAGAGCCGGCCTCCCAAAAGTTCTTGGACTTCATCGAGGGTGAAAGAATGGTCTGAGTCATGGGGGGAACCGCGGCGATTGGTCATCGCAAACCTCTTCTCTGGTGGGGGGGCAGCGGCATACCCGGCGATGGTGAAGCGCCGGCGTTGTGTGGTATGATTCAAGGACGAAACATCTTCATTTGGTGGGGGGTTTCGAGCCCGGGGGTGGTGCCCCGGGCGCATGTATTTAACCTCGTAGCATTTTCGGACTGGTAAGTTTATACTAGGATATCCTATATTACCATAGATGATTGCAATACAATTAAGGTAATACATAAGGCTGAGGTATTCGGTATGACAAGCCGACGAAAGCTGACCGATGATCAGGTTCGAGACATTCGCCGATCTCATGAACCGGCGCGCGTGTTGGCCGAGCGCCATGGGGTCACCCATCCGACGATTCTGAACGTACGGGAACGACGCACCTATAAGCAGGTCCGCGACGAACCATTCGCACCGATGCTCGACTGGAGCCCGGAGGAATACCATGTTTGCGACGCTGTGGAATTCCTGAAGCGACTGCCCGACGGTGCATGCACAACGGTGGTGGCTTCGCCTCCGGAGTACGAGGAGTGGGCTCTGGGGAGCGAACGCCGCGAAATCGATGCAGCCAAGGAGGCGTCGTATGAGGACTACCTAAGTTGGCAGCGAAGCGTTCTCGCCGAGTGCCTACGGGTCGCCGGCAACCGGGGCGTAGTTTTTTATCACCACAAATTCCGATTTAAAGGGCGGCGCCTGGATATCGGAAGCGACCTCATTGAGGATCTCCCATTGCACAGGGTTATCGTCTGGAACCATGGGCGGACCCGTCAAGTGCAGGGAGATAGAAAATGGGGACAGGTGCCGCATAAATACGACCCGATTTTCATGTTCACGGGAAGATACTGGATGCTGTCAAGGGACAGCGCAGAGGAAACAGTCGAGTGGGGTGACGTCTGGGACATCAGGAGATTTGGCCACGACATCATCGGGTTCCCATCGGCGTTCCCGTTTGAAGTTGCCCGCAGGTGCGTTGCCTTGGGGGAGGGCGTAGTCCTGGACCCGTTCGCCGGCAGCGGGACAACCATATTGGCCGCTATTGGCCTTCGGCGGCCATGGCTCGCATGCGATATCAACCCCGATTCCAGAGAATTGTTCAACCGACGGCTTTCCTTGATGGAGCAGTACGGCAGGGACATATTGTGGTAGAGACTGCGTGGAGGCCGGGCCTCTCGGTTCAATTGGTCGAACCCAGTTGCAGGGTTGGCGCATTATGGGAACAGGCCGGCGTGCGCCGGAGGACATCAGAAAACGGCGTAGCGGGCGACACCAGCCAGAGTATTAGTATGACTGACGGAAGCAGCGTACCCCGGGCCGCTCCCCAGCGGACGCGCCGCCAGGCCGGCCCGGAGCCTGCGCCATGCTGTTCGCCCCACCGGCTACTGGCCCTGCACGGTGAGCAACGGAGGTTCGGCGCCGGCGCCGCCGTTCACGATGGTGACGTAGATGTTCACGGTCTCCACCCGCTCCAGCACCAAGGCGCCTACCCGCCCGGCAACCTTCGGGAGTACTTCCTCTGGGGAAGCTTCCGTCGCCGGTTCCGGCGAGACCGATTCTCCCTGGGATGACGGCCGGCTCAGCGTCGCCACCTCCCGCTGGATGAACCGCTTGCTGAGCTGGAGGTACATCTCCTGCTCGTCGGGAAGGTTGGCCAACCTCTGGACGTCGTTGCCCTGGCCCCAGTAGAGTACCGGGAGGTGGTGTAAAAGCATCGGTGTAGCCAAAAGCTAACCACCGCGTCATCCTTGTGGAATCACAACAACCCAACCAAGGAGAACGACGGTGGTCAAACACAGCATGGATCTTTTGGAATTATTACGCAAGCGTGGTATGGACGGAGACGTGGACTTTCTGCGGGAAGCACTGCGCGTCCTGGTGGACGGCATCATGGACGCCGAGGTTTCCGCCCAGATCGGCGCCCAGCACGGCGAACGCAGCCCGGAGCGGGTCACCTACCGCAACGGCTACCGCAACCGCACCTGGGACACCCGGGTCGGCACCATGGCGTTGCACATTCCCAAGCTGCGGGAGGGCAGCTACTTCCCCAGCCTGCTGGAACCACGGCGGCGCAGCGAGCAGGCTCTGCTGTCGGTGATCCAGCAAGCCTACGTGGAGGGCGTGTCCACCCGAAGGGTGGACGATCTGATCAAGGCCCTGGGTTGCGACGGCATCTCCAGCAGCCAGGTGTCGCGCATCTGCGAGCAACTGGACGAAGTGGTGGAGAGTTTCCTGGGTCGGCCCCTGGACGGCGGCCCCTACCCCTACGTCTGGCTGGACGGCCTGACCCAGAAGGTGCGGGAGGGCGGTCGCATCGTCAACGTCTGCGTGGTGGTGGCGACGGGGGTCAATGCCGACGGGCAGCGGGAGATTCTGGGTATGGACGTGGGCGCCAGCGAGGACGGCGCCTTCTGGCTGGCCTTCCTGCGGTCGCTGACCGCTCGGGGCCTCAGCGGGGTGGAGCTGGTAACCTCCGATGCCCACCAAGGGCTGAAGAACGCCATCGCCGCGGTGTTCGCTGGAGCCAGCTGGCAGCGCTGCCGCACCCACTTCATGGCCAACCTGCTCACCCGAGTGCCCAAGCGCGCCCAACCTGGCGTGGCCACCATGGTGCGCACCATCTACCAGCAACTGTCTCCCGCCGAGGTCCACGGCCAATTGGACCGAGTGGTGGAACAACTCCGGGAGCCCTTTCCCCAGGTAGCCGAGCTGCTGGCGGACGCTGCGCCGGACCTCCTAGCCTTCACGGCCTTCCCAGTGGCCCACTGGCAGAAGCTGTGGTCCAACAACCCGCAGGAACGGCTGAACCGGGAGATAAGGCGCCGGACTGACGTGGTGGGCATCTTCCCCAACCGGCTGTCGGCGCGGCGCCTGGTGGGCGCGGTGCTGGCCGAGCAGCACGACGAATGGGCCGAAGCCCGCCGCTACCTCACCATCCCCAACGTCGCCGGCAACGAGGCACTGCCGGAGCCCAATATGCTGGACGCAGCGGCCTGATCAACACCAAAAGGGATGACGCGCTTTTACACCTATTGACGGGACACTACCCAACTGGAACGTCGAATGGGCCGCCCCCAAGTGGAAAGCGGCGGAGCTGCAGCGCCGCATTGACCAGCAGGTTGCGGACATCATCTGCCTCACCGAGACGGACACTGCGCGTTTGGCTCTGCCTCAGGATGGGCACTCCATCTGTGCCCAAGTCGACTATGGGCAACCATTCCGCAGGGGACAGGAGGGCAGGCGGAAGGTCCTGCTGTGGTCCAAAGAACCCTGGGATCCGGTGGACGATGTTGGCCTTGCGTCGCTACCGCCCGGGCGATTTGTGTCCGGCGTAACCCGGACCGACCTTGGCGAAGTGGCAGTGATCGGCGTCTGCATCCCCTGGTCTCGCTCACGCGTGAACCAAACTTGGAACCGGAAGATGTGGCAGGACCACGAGGAGTACCTGGAGGGTCTGGCCGGATTGCTGAAGCGGGCTCCCAGAACGCGCCTCGTCGTGGTGGGCGATTTCAACCAGCGGATCGGGCAGCGCAGTTCAACGCCGCTGCGCCTTCGTGCCGCGCTCCGGTCGGCTGTGGAGCCCAACCTGTCGATTGCCACCGCAGGCCTGGGCTTTCAGGGAAAACGAACCATCGACCACATCGCATTGAGCAATGACCTGGCCGCCGAGTCCCTCGGCGTCATCAGCAACGTCCACCAGGACGGCGATTTGTCGGACCATTTCGGCGTGGTTGCCGACCTTTCCGTCGGCGAACTGTGACGGGGCGGCAGTCTGTGCGCCGGAACCGGTCATGGTGATATGGGGACGGTCAGCGTTTCGCCTGGTTCAACGGCGTGCACCGCTCGCACTATCGCGTCGGCGTGGTTCCTGACCGGCGGCCATCGGTTGGAGAGGAGCACCACGATTCCGATGCCGCTCTGGCCGGCGTTCTGCTGGTGCGTGATGTTCGGGTCTGCAGTGATCAGGACGCCATAGCCCCGCTGCGCGGCCAGTTGGATGAGTTCCCCGTTGGTCAGTTGGTCCCATCCGTTCTCACCGGCGGTGTCGACCTCGTGGTCGGCGAGGTAACGACGCAGTGGACCGGGGGTGTTGTGGTCAAACAGGATCTTCAATCTTGACCTTGGCGTCAAGTCTCTTCACCTCATGTTCCAGTACGGCGCGGACCTGTTCCTGGGTTACTCCGGGGAACCATTCGACGAAATCGTGAACGGTGGCTCCCTCGGCGAGGTTGCCGAAGAGGGCGGACACGGGGATCCTGGTGCCGGTGAATACCCATGCTCCGCTGAGGCGGCCGGGTACGCTTTCGACGGCTGGGCAGGTGCTCCAGTCGGTCATGCTGCTATCCCCCTTCTTTCGAGCGGCCGGAATTGATTAACTCCAGTGGGCGCCGGTGGCTGAGTAGTATTAACGCTGGCGTCGGTTCCGCCACATCCCGAGCGCAGGCCGGCGAAAGCACAGCCACGACGACCGCAAGCAGCACCGCCAACCTCCCACTACCAGACAATCTGATCATGACATCCTCCCTCATCGCCGAGGCGGCCATCGTGAACCACCAGGCGGCCGCGCGCCAGGGTCGTGGTCAATTCTCCGAGCGCAGTGGCCACCAATGGGCCGGTCAGGGCCAGCGTGACGATCGGGCCATAGTCCATCGCCAGAACGCGGTGATCACAACCATTTCCCAGCGGCGCCAGCCTCAACGGCCTTGGTGTAACGAGCCACCATAGCGGGCGAACGCCACCGGCCTTGGCGCATGACGGCGGCGGTGGGTGCGCCGTGGGTGGCCATGCGTACCGCCATCCCCACGCGGCCGCTATGGCCCGAGTAATCACCCTCAAGGCCGGCATGAGCGGCCGCAGCAGCGATGCGACGGGAGAGTTGGGCGGCGCCCAATCCGCCGAACACCAACTCTTCGCCATCCTCGTCGTCGCGCCGGATTGCGTCCAGGGCAGCCATGGCGCGCGGAGTGGCGTAGACCACGGCACCGGACCCGACAGCGTCGGTCTTGGATCTGCGCACCGTGACGCGCCCCGACCCGTCGGGCCAGCGCACGACGTCACACCAGGTGAGCTCGGCCACCTCGGAGCGACGCAGCCCGGCGTCGGAAACCAGCAGCGCCAGGGCGATGTCCACGGCGCCGCGGCGGGCGGCATAATCGGCGCTCTCCAGCACGCCGTGGCGGCCCACGCGGGGTCGCTTGGCGGCGGCGATGATGGCGTCCAGGGCGGCGGCGTCCAGAGGAGCCGCCTGGGCCTGAGTACGGTGGTCAGTACGAGCGATACCAGCGATGGTGAGACGCACCGCCTCATCGGCGACGGGGCTGGGATGACCGGCGACCCTGTGGGCTTGGCCCACGGCGGTGGCGGAGGCCCTCACGGTGGCCACGCTGGCGCCGGCCTGATGACGCGCCACCAGGTACCGGGCCACCAGGTACCGGGCCACCGTTGCCGGTGCTGCGGGTAACGACTGTGATCCCACCTCGTTGGCCCAGGACGTGAAGAGCCTCCACTCAGTCCGGTAAGCTCTACGGGTAGCCTCGCTGCGGGCGGCGGCCATGGTGGCGGCCACCTCCCGGTCGGAAGGCACCGGCAGGTGAGCACCTGTGGCGGAAAAAAGGGTGATGGTCATGGTGCAACCTCGATCAATATCCGGGATCAGCATCCGGCAATGGTCGCTGGCCCATCGCTCGTTCACGCCGCCACGGGCCTTAGTCAGCACCAACGCGGTGGAACCCGCGGGGCGCGAAAACGCAGTCCGACTGGTCTGGACCCCGGTCGGAGATCCGCCCCCGGTGTGACAGGTCGAAACGTTCCTGGTGTCCTACCGCACACCCTGCGGAGGCAGCTCATCAAGACGACCGCCGATGACGGTATCACATTGTGATACGATAGGCGCATGAGCACGACGAATCCTGACTTTGCCCCGACGCTCGATCTCCGTTGGGCCGAGGAAATGCATACGCTCGGCAACTCGCCGCCGAGCACGGCGGCAGCGACGATCGCCTCCCATCAGGACCGGCTCGACGCCTTGACCAAGGCGCACCCGGATGATCGCCTGGACTTTCTGATGTCCGCGGAGTGCGGTTTCAATACCGAACACATCAGGCAGGTTACCCGGGCGGCTGGAGAGTTCCTGGATACGTCCGCGAAGCGCCGGATCAGAGAACTCGTCAGTCAGGCGCTGGACGACGGGGGGTCGCCCCAGACCGTGGTCGACCAGTGGTTCACCGACGAGCAACGCGATCGGCTGCGCCGGATCCTGAACAACCTTGAGGTGCCGGACACGTTCATGGTGGCCTGTTACCTCTGGCTGAAAATCCATGACACGGCGCACGCTTCATACCTTCGGCATCTGCGTCGCCGCCAGCCTCGTCCCGATTTCGCGAGCCTCAAGCGGACGCCCGGGGAACGCGCCGACGACCTGCGCTGGGCCAACGCCGTGTAGCTGAATGGCTCATGCCCAATGCCCGGCAAGGCGACATCCACTGGCATGATTTTGGCCCCGTGATCGGGGCCGAACTTTCGTCCCGCCGCCCGGCTCTGGTCATCAGCAACGATGATTTCAACTCCAGCCCGGAATACGACGTGGCCATGGTGATCCCCACCTCCTCCACCATGCCCGCGTATACGCATAGCGATCAGCACGTGTTCATAGCGGCGTCGGGCTCCTGGGCTTCAGCCTGGCAGGTCAAAGCCACAGACCGGGACCAGCTGGACGGCTTCGTAGGACAGGCGACGCCTGACGAGTTGGAGGATGTCCTCGACGCGCTCGCTTTGCGGTTTGATCACCGGCATCCCTCTGGTGAGATCCAGACTGCGGCAGGCCCACTCTCGATAGCCGCAGGAACGCTTTGGGACCTGACGCTTGCTGATCTCCGCCACGGAAGGTACCAGCCCACGGTCCTGGTGCTCGATTACAACGCCGGCAACAACATGGCGATCACCGTCGACGTTACGCCGGGCGAACCCAGCACACTCTCTCCAACCTCCGCACCGGTAACCATCCTGGACTCGGAACGGGTCGCCACCGCTCGTGTCCATAGAGTGCGCTCCATTGACGCCAGCGAGCGGGAACTGCGGCCTGCCGGCTCGGTACGCTCGGAGGATGTGGGCGTCGTGATCGACAAGCTTATGATGTTACTCTGACGACTGCTTGAATCCTGGCGCGGGTACCGCCTGAGATCAATCGAGAGATCGTCGCGCCGGCCACGGATGAAGGTGCCGGCCTGGACAGGTTAGCCAGCGCTCGGTCCCCCGGTCAGCCATCCATAAAGGTCCGATAAATCGCCCTTATCACACTTTTATGACGGCCCTATCTTCGGTGGTTGGCAAAGTGCCAACCTGGGCCACTCCGAACCAGCGGAACCTGCGCGGCGGCTGAGTGATCTGTCCCAGAAAGCTGTCCAGCGGCTCCTTCTTCAGCACGATCTGCCGCCAATATTGGCGTCCGCGCGGATTGAGGAGCCTGCTGCTAGGGTGGGTTAGTCCTGACGGACGCGGGTGTATTTCGTAGTCTGCTCACATCACAGAGGCGTCACGGTAGATCATCTAGCGGCGACCTACCGACCCGTATTTAAGGGCGATCATAAGTATGATCGCAATGAGTCCGCGGTGCTGCAACACGCGCACACAAAGACGCGGGAACGCGTAACTACGCTGTCGCACCGGCACCCGGATGCCTCGACGACTGATTCCATATGTGCGCGTATACGAGAAATCATGAGCACGACAACGCACTGATGCGTTGACGCGTTGATGTGCAGTCGCACAGCCGCACCCGTGCTGTCTCGGGGGCCAGGTGACAGTAGCCCGTATTGTACTGGCGCCCCCGGTGGCCTCATCCTACCAGGAGGCGCTGGGCTTCGCCGAAATAGTCGCATCGCGTACCAGAATGCCGAGACGCTTTCTCAACGATAGGCGAGAGACGCAGACGCGCAGCCGATCAAATACATAGGTGTATCGTTGCGTTGAAACGGGGACGCACCACCGCGAGTTGCCGCCTGCGCACGCGTGCTTATATGCGTGAACGCGCTGACGCATTGGCATACGGATGGGGTTGTTAACTGTTCGCTGCAATCTGTTCTAAACTCCAATCCACCGAAAAGATGAGTGTCGCGGCGTGCTGAAGGGGTAAGAAAGTGCTCCTGTGCTTCGGGGATAATGGTTTTGAAACAGAAGACCCATCCCAAACCAGGAGCATCCAATAGCTGCTACCACGCAACCACCTGGGCCGGATCCAAATCACCTTTGACGACCACCGCCTAGTATTACAACGACGCATTTACGATGGGACGCTTGCCGCTGGCCCATTCCCTTCGCAAATGTACGTCGTACAAATGTCGCAACAGTACTTGCGCCACGAAGCTTTCCCGAAGCAGCACGTCAAGCCGTCGTTGTAATACTAGTGGCCCTGCATCTTGGCCTGCCTCAACTGGTTGACCGGCACCTGGACTTGGGCGACGCGCTGGACCGAGCCAATCCTGGCGATAAAATGATTACCCTGGTGGCCTCCGCCCGCCGCTTTCGCGGGGGCAGGCTCTGGACGGCGGCGATCGCGCCTCCATGCACCTCATCCCCCGTTCCGCCACCACCACCGCCCCGTTCGGTGGATTCGGGCTAAAGCTAGCCAATCTGGGGATGTGCGATGAAGAGGTCGCATCGTGTGGCGCTCAAGCCCACACCGGAGCAGGAGTCGCTGTTCAGCCAGCACGCCGGCTATGCGCGGTTCGCCTACAACTGGGCCGTGGGTGAGTTCAAGGCCGGTCTGGACGTTGGCGAGTGGTTGCCGGATCAGACGTTGCGGCCGCGCTGGAATGTGGTCAAGAGCATCATCGCGCCGTGGGGCACGAAGCGGTCGCAGAACGCTGCCAAGTATGCCATCATCGACTTGGGTCAGGCGGCGGACACGTGGGGAGCGCATCGCAGGCGCGTGAAGGCTGGCCTGCGTTCCGGTCACCGCGTCGGGTTCCCGAGGTTCAAGCGTCGGAGGCACGAGCAGGGATTTCGTGCGGACAACGGCCCTGCCACGGTTCGCGTGGACGGCAAGGTTGTGATCCTGCCGAAGATCGGCCGGGTAGCAATGGTGGAGGACCTGCGGTTCCGCGGGTCCATCCGTGAGGTGACCGTCAACCGGACGGCTAGGACGTGGTTCGCCTGCTTCTGCATCGAGGATGGCCAGCAGGCATCGCCGGTGAAACTTGGTCCCACCATTGGCGTAGAAGTGGGCGTTGGCGCGATGGCGGTTTGCTCGGATGGCACGACGGTTGAGAATCCGAAGGCGCTGGCCACCGGCTTGAAGCGGTTGCGAAGGCTGGACAAGGCCATCGCCCGCAGCCGGAACGTCCATGGCCGGAGCAGCCACTCCAACCGGCGCGAGCGGTTGTACGCCAGGTGACGGCGACTTCATACTCGGGTGGTCAATGTTCGGAATGACAATCATCACAAGACTACGACGGCGATAGCCAAGTCGTGTGGCGCGTGGTGGTGGAGACGCTGAACGTGTCGGGAATGATGCGGAACCGTAAGCTCGCCCGAGCGATTGCCGATGCTGGGATGTCTGGCTTCTTGTCGAAGCTGGAGTACAAGTGCGGCTGGTATGGCGCCGAGTTCGTGAAGGCGGACCGGTGCTTCGCGTCGTCGAAGTTGTGCGCTCATTGCGGATGGAAGACCGATGATCTGAAACTCTCTGACCGGGAGTGGCGGTGTAGCGGTTGCGGAGCGTTGAATGAGCGAGATCTGGACGCCGCGATGAATTTAAGCAACTGGCCGGGTTTCAGATTCCCGGTGTCAGGACGTGGAGACCGTGTAAGTCCGGCATCGCCGGCGGTGGTCGTTGAAGCGTCAACGGATTACGCTTTACCGCTGACCGAGCCCGCGGCGCGGGCTGGTTAGATTAGAGTAGATCCTGAATAGCGGAACTCCATCAGCGCGAGCGCTGGACAACGCAGTACCGGCAACGGACGCCAATGGAACGTAGCGCCTGGGACTACGTCCCGGAACGACGGATCATGCTCTCGATGATTGCCATGGCACGTCCGCGCGATGACGACCTCATGCGTAGGTGCGTTGACGCATATGCGCATAAATACATTGACATGTTCGTACGTTAACGTACGACGATTTCGACGAGTCGACGTAGTAGCACGTCGAAAAGTGGACGTACGGATAAAGCCCCTTACCATTGCGTTGAAATGTTGAAAATTCAGTACGTGGGTTCATCAGCACGTCTACGTGTCCTCCTGCTATCTTCCGATCAAACGGAACGGCATATATGGCTAGGAGCGATTAATGGCGCACATCATTGGTTTCGCATCTTTCAAGGGTGGCACCGGCAAAACGACGCTGGCCCACTCGATGGCAGAACGCGGACACGCCAGCGGATTGCGTACTTTGCTGCTGGACTTCGACCCTCAGGAAACTGCCATCGGAGTTGCATACCTGCGGCAAGAGCCAGGCTGGGAGGTTCGCCGCTGTCAGGTCAGTGTCGCCGGCGCTGAGGAGCTGAACGATGTTGCTGGTTCGGGAGACTACGACGTCGTCGTCTGCGATCTGCCGGGCAGCGAGGGCGCCACCCTGCAGCGGGTGCTGGCCAGCATGGACCTGGTACTGTGCCCGGTCGGACTGGGAGCGCCGGACCTGCTGGTCGCCAGCAACTTTGCGTGGATCGCCCGGCGGATGTCGCTACCGGTGGTTTTCGTCGGCAACAATCTGTCGCCGGGACGGCGGCGACGCGAGGAGTTAATACAGGAGCTGGAGGCGATGGAACTGCCCGTGTGCCCAGCACTAGTGCAGTCTCGCGTTGCGCACCTCGACGCCATGAATCGGGGTCAGAGCGCTTCGGAATGGGCTCCCAATAGTCCGGCCGCACGGGAGCTACAGGACCTATGGCAGTGGATCGCCGAGGCACTGGGGATAACTGTCGGAGGAACAGTACAGGAGATTGAGGCTGTATGACTACGCAAAGAAAAACCCGCTATCCGTCCCGTGAAGAACGTCGGGCTGCCGAACAGGCAACTCCAGACTCAACGCCACAGCCGGATACCGGCGGGACCACCGAAGATGCGGCTACGCGTCCGCGCTCTAGGATTGCCGAGGGCAAAACGCCGACGACTTTCCACCTGTGGGACGAGACCCGTTATGCCCTGCACAACGCCGAGTGGGAGCTAGGCATGAACCTCTCCGAGATTGGAGAAGCGGCCATCAGACAATACCTCGAGAGAGAGGGCATAACGGTCGCAGAGCCCGGGACCGGCGGGGTGCGCAGGCGCCGTCGCAAGAAAGTCAATGGCGTGGTGCGCGGCTGACAATTGAGTAGTCGCTTCCGACTGCCGCCATTTACACTGGTATATGGCTAAAGTTTATCGTGCGGAGGTACCGCCGACTGGGCGCCGGCGATAATCAGGTCCCTCCATCACCATCATGGTGACCACCATGCTGTCAAGCAGGCGTGACGCGATTCGCGGGCGCATATTGTCCAGCTCCGCGGGAAATGCCGATGTCGTGACAATGGTGGGCAGCCGCTCCTCATATCTGTAGTTGACAATCTGGAAAAGCTTGTCTTCCGCGAAGGGTGTATGGCGCTCGGATCCCATATCATCGAGCACCAGGAGCTGGGAGGTTCTGATACGCTGCATCATGTCGGCGTGGGCGATGGGACTATCCTCAGTGAAGGTGCCGCGCAGTTGATCCAGCAAGTCGGCAACGGTGGCGAAGAAAACATCGTCGCCCCGGTTTTGACGTTCCACGGCCGCTGCCACTGCCAGATGGGTCTTGCCAACTCCACAGGGTCCCAGCAGTAGTAGCCAACCATCTGGACGGTTTCGTTCGGCCCATCGCTGAACGTACGCATGAGTACCTGAGACGGCACGGCGCTCCTCCTCCGTTAGCGAACCATTGGCGGTGATCTGAAACGCCTCGAAAGTCATCCGCTCCCGCATATTGGCAGGTATTACGCCCAAGTTCCGGGCCGCGAGGTTCGCCACTAGCCCCAGGGTGTATATTCGGGCGAAGCCGTCAGCTGTCTCAAGCCGCGTTCTCAGAAAATCATCGACCTGTTCCGGATCTCCGCGAAGCGTGATCACGGTGGGTAGCTGTTCCGAATGGCGGTGGGCCATTAATTGGAAGAGTCGCTCCTGCCCCCACCGCGTCGTAAGCCTGGTCGGAAGATCATCGAGGATCAGCAGCGGAGTATTGCGCAGTTTATCGAACATATCTACGAAGCTTGCGTCCGCGCCTTCTGCGAAGCCATTCCTGAGCTGATCCAGAAGGTCAGAGGCGGTGATCATCAACGCCGGGTGACCCCGGTCAATCTGATGATTCGCTATGGCGGCGGCCAGGTAAGTTTTGCCGCTTCCGCTGGGTCCGGCAAAAGTGATCCATCCGACCATATCCTCAGCAAACCGGGTCGCAGCGGTCAAAGCCGCGGTGAATTTCTGTTGGGATGCAGTATCAGCGCCTGGGCCTGATGGATTGGCGCTCGAGAAAGTGGCCTGTCTCCGTGCTCCCAGATTGCTGGGCCGTTCCAACGCCATGGTACGACACAGCTGGTTGGAGCGAGACTCCAGGCACGTACACGGCCGTGCCTGCCCAAACTCAGGATGCATCAGGGGGACATTGGGCGACAACCAACCGACATCGCCACAAATCATACAGCTCGGGGAGGAGGGAAGATTGTCTTGCTGAGGGACATCCTCAGTTTGTCTAATCGACCGGCTGCGTGTCGACATTCGAAGCAAGATTTGGCCTAATGATTCCATAGTGTTCGTTTCGCCCGGCCCGGGCCGGGTTGAATTCTTGTTTTTTGAAGATTAATTAATAAACCGGGCCGGCCGGCGCATGCGCGCGCGAGGCATATAGCCATCAATGATGTAAGCGTGGCCTGTTTTGCAGGACGCGGCGCAGCATGTCTCTAGCGGCCTCTGGGTCTAGTTGTTCCTCGCCTGGCGGACGGAATTCACCGACTATGCTATTCCAGAGCCTGGAGCACGCACCGGCACCGCGGCAGTAGTAGGTCTCACCGGATAGCCGTTTGAGGCTGGGCCACATGGTGGGGCTCATGGTATCGGGACCGCACTGTGAGCAAGGGGAGAGCTTCAGAGGTGTCGCTGACGTTTTCTGAGAAAGAGCGACACCGTGTGGCGCCTCAACAGCGAGCGTAGGGTCTTCCTGGTATTCGACACTCAGTTCTCGGCCGCTAACCTGTTTCAGGGAGGTCTGTGCAATCTCTTGGTGAAGCGGCTGCTCCAGCCATTCGATAGCTCGTGAGTTCCGGACGGCAACTGTGAGAGAATTACCATCGAACCTGACGCCTACCGAGGACGCAAAGAATTCCTGGAAAGCGCTGGGCGGTAGTTGATTGCTGATTTGAGCGAGTGCCTGCTCCCAGACGGAGATCGCCGGGTTTTTGTCTAGGTCTTCTATCGGCTGATTATCGCGTTTCGCAAGGCTGTCCATCGGCTGACTATCCGGTGTCGTATGAGCGTCCATCACCGGTCCATCACCGGTCCATCGGTTGTCCATCGGTTGTCCATCGGTTGTCCATTCCTGGTCCATTGCTGGTCCATCGGCGGTCGTATCGGCGTCTTGCGATTGACCATCAACTATCGTATGGGTGTCTATCTGAGGTCTATTGGCCGTAGCCGGCTGAGGCGGGGTTACAGGTTTGGAGGCACTGGAACGGGATCTCGGAGAAGGCGCTGCGGTGATGGCAGCTACCAGCGGGAATTGGGCGGGCTCCCGGGAGGTGAGATACGACAGATCTGCCCCGGTTTTCGTAACGATGAGGCGTTTGGATTGCTTCAACCGTGCGATGACTCGGTTGATGGTTCGGGGCGTCACCTCTAGGGTCTGGGCCAGTTCTTTTTGGGAAAGCCAAACCGGGCCTGAGGCTTGGAGACAGAGGTCATCTATGATTTGATAGACGCGCTCAGCCACGTTGGATTGTGGAGGAGAGGCCGAGGCCGTGAACGATTTGCCGGCGACCGTGGTGGAAACGGTGGATCCATGGGACGTCGGCATGATAGTCTCTTCAGCGGGCCGGCGAAAGGCGGGTCAGAGACCTTGGAGTCATCGGAGCAGGCATCAGGCTAGATGACCAAGAGCTGCCGTCGAATGCAGTATGAACCAGGATTGTCCATACCTGAGCAGAGGCTTGCTGGCCGGGCACTGGTGCGCCTGATCCGGAAAGGTATTCAGCGATTGCTGGTGGCTTGCCCTGCTTGTTACAGGGAAGCGGTTGTGTTATATTCAGCACAACCCCTATTCCCCCCCAATAGTCTATTTAGACGACTTGGATGTACCCCTTTCGGGGTGCTTGCTTCGCGGGTAGGGCGGCTAGGCCAATCAGTCTTTAGTGGGAAGGATTGGCCTTTTTCTATGCGCCTATGGTGGGTGGGTATCCACGGCCATGGCTCCGTTTACGGTGGGCATCTGGTGGTGGTCATCGGCGATGATAGCCTGCTCTTCCCTGGTAACACAGTCTGCGACAAGCAGGCGCAGCATCTCCGCGGCGTTGAGGCCTTTGCGGGTCAATATCCGATCGAAACGTTCCCAAGTCTCCGGGTCCAATGCCACGGTCTTGCGCACCGTCCTCGCGCGATGTGAAGTAGCAGGCATGGCGTAGCTCCAGTGGACGGACGGAATGGAGAGATTCAATGCGTGACGGTTGGTGATGATGGGCAACGGTTGCCAACCATTGCTGATATGGGGAAAAGGTAGTCGTTATCTAATAATCTGTCAAGTAAAAAGCGAAAGGGATGGGGCTGAGGCTTCCGGGTGGGCAAATCTGGTGGACTTGACGGCTTTGCTGGGTGGCAACGCTGGAGCGTATGAACCGCAACCCGGCTTGCCGTACCGCTCTGGATTTCCCTGAGCGCATGATGCTTATAATGACTTTGCGACAAGCGTTCTATGGGAGCTGCGACGGAGGTTTGCGGTTGACGAAAGCAGCGACCAGTCTGAGGTCCCATATAGTGCAGGTGATGGCTGAGAATCAGGGGCGGGTCCTCAGCACCGAGGAAATCTACCAGTTGGTGGCCGAGTTGGGAGTGCCCGGTTTCGATCCGCAGGCGCAACTGGACCGGAACCTGGTCAATCGGGAGTTGTCAGATCTGGCGGGCTGCACCACCCAGGTCATAGCAAACCTTCACCCAAATGGTGGATGAACGGGAGGCGGATCTGACCGGCCGTCGACTGGCGTGGCATCACCGCGAGGGGAGCGATCCGGCACCGTGATGGCGGAGGCGCGACCGCGTCAACGGGACGGGGACGTGGGAATGGGGCGCGTGTTTTGGTGTCCCGTTTCAGCGGTCCAGCCTACTGAAAAGCGGAGTGTCCATACTGCGCCGCCGTCAGACAGTGGGCAAGGCCAGTCCGTAAGCTGCTCCAGCCGCCCCGTTCCGCCAGGTGGACATACCTGGGATGACCGGCCGTTTGCGGAAGGCGTGGCCGCGGCGCATGGGATGTCGTGGTGGTGGAGGTTCTCGGGAACCAACGCCGGCGTAATCCCAGCGTCGTTAGGTGTTACGCCGCACTGTGGTGGCTCGGAGCGGGTATGCCCAGGCGTGTCGCGCGCCGGTCGCGTCAGATGGCATCGCCGGTGCGAAACGGGGTGTCGTAGTCGCGGAAGCCCTCGTTAGATTACGTTACGAGTGGGAGAGGTTGCAGACTTGATCATAGACTTGCCGGCCCAGCCTGATGAAATTAATGACGCTACCCCGTGCAGATTGGGCTGATTGTTCACTCTGAATCACCCTTGACGCCGAGCACACCCCCAAGCTCCGGGAGGGCAGTTGCGGTGTCGGATCAAGAGGCGGTTGACGTCAGTGGGAAGGATTGGTGAGAATATCATCAGATTTGGGAAGGAATAGGGAGCGCGGAGTAAGCCAATGACCACTGCGGGCATTCCTGAACTGCGGAAAGCGCACACCCGGACCCGGGCGCGATTGGCCAGGGCGGCCGTGCGGTACGGCAAACGGGCACTGGTGCGTCGTGGGTCCGGCGAGGATGGTCCGCCTTCGGACCAGGAGGTAGCGCGGCTGGGGGAGCTGTTGGCTGCCGCCGAGGCCATGACGGCGGCGGCCCGGGAACACCGGGTCGCCGCCAACTGGCAACCCCAGCAACAGCCCTGGGCCGGTGTCGCCGGAGCCAACCCCGATCCACTGTCGGGGTTGTGGTGGGCGGCGTTCCGGCTGGACACGGCCCAGGCCGCTGGGGATCCGGCGGTGACCATCGAGGCTGGGAAGGCATTGCAGGAGGCGGCGATCGTGGTCTGCGAACGTGGACCGCACCGGCGGCGTCCGGGTCGGCAAGGCGGCTGACGATGCCGGCAACCCGGCCTTGGATTCCGGCTGATTGCCGGGTCGGCGACGAACCGGGTAGGTGTAATGACGCTACCGGGTAGATTGCGGAGTGCATCCATACTCAGCGACGCTCTGCACCGGGGATAACCGAGGGCGTCGTGTCGGCAGTTGAGGAGTGGGAAAATGCCTACCGACGACAGTGCGGCGAGGTGCGGCGTCCGGCGTCGCTAGCGCCACGCTGGCCGGTTGCCATTCGTCCATGTCAGGCCCTTCACCGATCCCCTCCGCTCTCACCAGTAGTCATGGGTCGATCCGACCGGTTAAGGGCGACTCAGGGTGCGGTTGGCGCCGAGCATGGTCGCGGTCTACGGGGCTGCCAGGTTGCGGGTCAGGTTGTAGATGAACCAGCCGTCGCCGTTGCGGAAAACCACCAGGCGGTTGGGCTGGGCGCGCGGCACGGCGCCGATGCCGTCGTGGTACGGCTCCCAATGCGCCACCGAGCCGTAGGCCAACCGGATACTGAGGTCCGGTCCACGGAAATGCAGGTGTTCGCTGGCCACCGCCAATTGGCCCCGCGCCACGGATTCCCAGCCTTGGTCCGGCGCCCGGCGGTCCACGAACGACTGGGGCCGGTAATAGGGGAGATTCCGGT
This sequence comes from Dehalococcoidia bacterium, assembly GCA_965220095.1. GTDB lineage: Bacteria > Chloroflexota > Dehalococcoidia > Lucifugimonadales > UBA3495 > Bin87. The sequence continues at coordinate 248,544 of CBDCPD010000003.1, read as the reverse complement.
CCGGGGCCGCCACGCCGGTGATGGTCGGCGACGGCTCCGGAGGCAGCTGGCCCAGGCAGCACTCCACGTCGTCAAAGAGCCACACCAGCTGCTCCGACCTGCGCAGTAGTGCGGACGCGGGCGCACCTTCTGGAACATTCATGCGCTGGGGTACCAGACCGGCCGTGGCTTCGGCAATGGCAGCGCCCTGAACGAACTGGCGCAGCATCCCGTGATGGTCCAGCTCGCCATCGTCCAGGTCGAAATGCCGGGCGTAGCACAGCAGCGCGGCCTCCCGGTCCAGGTCGATGCCCACATCGCCCAGTTGACGCGCCACCGCCGTCTCCCAGGCCCGCAGCAGCAACTCGCGACCCTCCTCGTGGGAAAGGCCGGAGCGTTGCAGAAGGTTCGCCACCCGCTCGAGCCGTTGCGACCGCTGGCGCGTCGCCAGGGCAGCGCGCGCCGCCGCGGCCAGAAGCGACGCCCCGGGGTCGCCAGGGGTCTGGGAGGCCGGATGATGGCCGTCTCGGAACTCGCGCAACCGGGCCGTTTCGGACCGGGTCAGCACGTCATCCACCATTCGGTTCAGGTCGGACAGATGCCAACCGGCGGCCAGCACTGCGTGCAGGTAGTCGGCTGGCACGTAGCACTGCTGAGCCAGTCCGTCCAGGATGCTCAGCATTCGCCGCTGGGTGAAATCGGGCCGGACGGAGGCGGCTGCCACCAGGTCAACCATCTGCGCCAAACCCTGACGGTAAGTTGCGACGCACTGGCGATGACTGCTGCGCAACCAACCGGCGCCGTGTCCACAATATCGGCAATGGCCCATCGTGGTCTCCCAGGTGAAGCGGTCTCCCAGGTGAAGCTGGGGCCAATGATATGACATAACCGAGGCAGAGACCCGTGGTTGACAGTTATTGCCGAATGGTATGGTATGTATTGTGAACGCTGGGGTGGCCGGGACACTCCACCCGTTACGAACTGAAGGGCAATGGGCCCGTCAGCGCCGGAGGTGGGAAGTGGTTTCGCTGATTACGCTGAACGATAGATGGCAGGGTGACATGGTCGGCCCGGTGGGCGACGCTGCCGCGGCCTGATTCGTTTCCCGCAATCAGAGCCGCCCCTGAGAACAGGCAGAGTTGCCGACCGGGCCACCAATGGCATTGGGGCTTCCCGTCAAGGGATGGCCGAGCCGATGCCGAACACCAGCCAGGCGCCGACCCTCCATCGGCGTCTGGCTCTTTTTATGAGTGATCTTGCTGGCATTCGAGGGCAGTTGCCTCCGGCATCGTGGCCGCCGGTGAGACTGACCGCCGGAGTTGAAACCTGACCACTGTAGGGGGCCGGCCTGATGGGACGATCGGCTCAGACCCAGGGCCTACGCTTGGAGAATCCCTTGGCGGATTCACCGTTGGGCAGGCCGCGCTGTTCCAGGAGCATGAGGGTCAGGCGGCGGAACTCCTCCCGGTCGCGGCCGGTGATGACGGCCTGCTCGTGGGCCTCGGAGATGGCCACCGGATAGCCCAGACCCAGTTCGCACTGTTTGACCAGCATGGCGTGGCTGAGGGCGAGCAGCTCGGGGTCGTCGGCCAGCCAGTCGGGGACCTCGACGCGGGCGATCTCGGCGCCGCCGTTGAGGTAGTAGAAGTGGCTCCACTCCTGGCCGGTGGCCAATCCCAGGGCGAAGCGCGCTGCCAGGTGGCTGGACCGGTACAGGGGCGAACGGTGGCCCGGCTCCAGCGCCAGCTCGAACAGCTCCCGGTCGTCGAAGCCGGCCGCGCCGTCGCAGGACGCCAGCTGGGAGTGGCGGGCGGTGCAGAGACGGTTGCAGTCGCCGTCGCCCTGCTCGCAGAGCATGAGGCGGAGGGCGCCGGCGGCCTCGGTGGTGCGGGGTCGTGAGGTGTAGGCGGCCACGGCCACCGGACGCCGGTTGGTGGACGCCGCCCGCAGGCGGGCCAGGGCGGGCTGGAGGCGTTCTGCGATGAGCACGTCGGCGACGTAGCGGGGATAGTTGCCCCGCTGCAGGTCCCAGAAGGCCAGGGTGCCGTCCAGCAGGGCCAGCACGGGTCGGTCATCGGGCAGGTTCTCCACGGCGTCGGCCAGGCGCTCCACCTCCCGCACCGTGCGCAGCGCGCCGAGCAGGGGGCCGGAGATCAGGGTTTCGCCGGATGCTCCGTTGGGGGCACGGAGGTACAGGTCGGCGTCGTCCACGGCCAGGGTGGGCTCGTTGAACAGTTGGCAGCCGTAGCTGGCGCCGTAGGTGATGGCGCAGCCGCCCAGGTTGATGAGGTGGCAGCGCAGGGGCAGGTGGCGGTCCACGTCGATGTGGGAGCCGTCCACGGACAGCGCGGTCCAGTCGGCGGGACACTCGGGCGGCGGCCGGCTGTCCAGCAGGCCCTCGGGGCCGGTGCGGGCGGAGATGTAGGGACGGCGTCCCACCGCGGCGGTGCGGAAGGCGGCCTCGCCGGCGGGCACGGCGAGCGCCCGGTCGATGGCGTCGTCCAAGCGCCGGCTGCGGCTCTGGATGTCCGGGGCCAGGCCGTCCAGTGCGGACAGCAGCTGATATGTGGTGAGGCCCAGGTCCAGCGCCATGATGCCGGGATGAGCGAGCCGGTCAGGGCAGGACGCCGATGCGGAACTTCTTGGTGCCGCAGTCCACGCAGGTGGACCGGGTGGCGGCGCGGCCGTTCTTCATGGTGACGGCCTCGATGTCCCTGGAGGCGGTCTTGGCCTTGCACTTGACGCAGTAGATCTCCACGGCTTCGGACGGGCTGGTCATGGATGGACGCTCCTGAAGAGGGAATGGCGACGGCAATTGTACCCCACCGTTGCCGCGGCTTCCGGGCTGATCCGTGGCCAGCGGTTCGCAATTTGATGACGCCTGGGCTTTACGCTGGCGCAGGCCGGGCCAATAGAGTGGTCTTGCCGCTGCGGGCGGTGCGGTCGACGAACTGCTGCCCGCCCGCGGTGGACTTACCAGGCAGGTATGCGCTGCTACCCGGTGTTGCGACACGCCCGGGGCAATTCTGCACCGGTTGTGTCGCGCGATAGTGGCATACGCGTGACACCCCCATGGTTTGCCCGTCCGCGGGGGCAGTCTGCGGAGGGTTTCCCGTTGTCGAGGTGATGCGGACACCGATCACTTCAGAGACAGGGCAATCCGTTTGCGCTCGAGGTCTACCGCAAGCACCGTTACCCACACCCGCTGTTGCACTTTGACCACATCCGAGGGATTGCTGACGAACCCCTCAGCCAGCTGGCTGATGTGGACCAGCCCGTCCTGGTGGACGCCCACATCGACAAAGGCGCCGAAACCGGTCACGTTGGTGATCACCCCGGGCAATTTCATGCCCACCGACAGGTCCTCGATGCGGTGGACGCCGGCCGCGAAGTCGAAGGGCTCGAACTCCTGGCGGGGGTCCCGTCCCGGCCGGGCCAGTTCTGCGACTATGTCATGCAATGTCGGCAGGCCAATCCGATCGCTGACGTAGCGACTGGGATCAATCTGACCGCCGATAGCGGCGTCGCCCAGCAATTCGTCCAGAGGACGGCCCAGGTCCCTGGCGATTGCTTCCACCACTGGGTAGGACTCGGGATGCACGGCGCTGGCGTCCAGCGGCTGGGCGCCCGCTCTGATGCGCAAAAACCCAGCCGCCTGTTCAAAAGCCCTGGGGCCGAGGCGCGGCACTTTCAGCAGGGCGTCTCGAGAGGCAAAAGGGCCGTTGCGGTTCCGGTACTCCACAATGGCATTGGCCAAACGGGGCCCCAGACCCGAAACGTAGGAAAGCAGCTCTGGGCTGGCGGTGTTCAGTTCCACGCCGACCTGGTTGACGCAACTGACCACCACATCGTCCAGACGTTGCTTCAAGGCCTTTTGATCGACGTCGTGCTGGTACTGACCCACACCGATGGACTTGGGATCTATCTTGACCAGTTCGGCCAGGGGATCCATGAGTCGGCGACCGATGGAGACCGCCCCCCGAACGGTGATGTCCTGGTCCGGGAATTCGGTTCGCGCCGCCTCCGACGCCGAGTAGACCGAGGCCCCGCTCTCGTTGACCATGACCACCGCGATTTGGGGGTCCAACTCCAGGGTCCTCAGAAAGGCCTGGGTCTCACGGCCCCCGGTGCCGTTGCCCACGGCGATGGCTTCAATACGGTACTGACGACACAGCAGGAGTATCTTCCTGGCGGATTCCTGCTCACCCCGTTCCCCGAGCAGCGGATAGACGGTATCGTGGTGCAGCAGATGGCCCTGCCGGTCCAGGCACACCAATTTGCAGCCGGAGCGAAATCCGGGATCCAGGGCCAGGGTGTGCTGCTGACCCAGGGCCGGGGCCAGCAGCAACTGCCGCAAATTGTCGGCGAATACCCCGATGGCGGTGTCCTCGGCGCGAACTCGGGCCGCCTTGCGGACCTCCGTTTCCAGCGCGGATTCCAGCAACGGTTTGTAGCGGTCCCGAATGGCCAGCCCGAGCTGTTGCGCGGCCTCCGTTTCTCCTCGGACGAAGATTCGCTCCAGGATCGCGGTCGCTGACGATACCGGCGGCGCGATGTGGACCGAAAGCAGTGATTCCTTCTCGCCTCGGAGCATGGCCAGGATCCGGTGGGAAGGCGCGCTGGCGACCGGTTCCCGCCAGTCAAAGTAATCCCGGTACTTGGCCGCCGCCGCATCCGTGCCCGCAGTCACCGTGCCCGCAGTCACCGTGGCGGAGATAGCGCCCTGCGACCAGAACAGCTTCCGAATTTCCCGCCGCGCGGTGGAGTCTTCGCTGACCCACTCGGCGATGATGTCCCTGGCTCCACGCAGAGCCTCTTTGGCGTTATCCACCCCCGCTTGGGGATTGACGTACTTGCCAGCGGCTGTGGCGACGTCAAAATCCCCCTGACCCCAGAGGCGCAAGGCCAGGGACTCCAGTCCCCTTTCCCTGGCGACGGCGGCCCGGGTGCGCCGCCTGGGCCGGTGGGGCAGGTAGGTATCCTCCAGGACTGCCATTGATTGGGCAGAGAGAAGGGCCTTCCTCAATTCCTGGCTCAGCAGACCCCGCTTTTCCAGCGAAGCCAGGATTGCCTCCCGCCGATCCCTGAGTTCCCGGAGCTGCGACAACCGGTCCCGAATGCTGGTGATCGCCACCTCATCAAGGCTGCCGGTATGCTCCTTACGGTACCGGGCAATGAAGGGCACCGTGGCGCCGTCGTCCAGCAATCCAACCGTGGCCTCCACCTGCTCTCCGGCCAGGTGAAGCTCACGGGCAATATGGGGAATCTCGAGGTCAATCAGGGTCGTCAATTTTGCATCCTCAGCGCCCGGATAGTGTCCTGTTGCATCGGCCTGCTTCACGGCGTCGCCTCCCCCGTTCCCTCGCCCTGCTCCATGCGGTAGCCGACGCTGGGCTCGGCGAAGATGTAGGCCGGGTTGCCGGCGGCGTCGCCCAGCTTGCGGCGCAGCCTCCCGACGATGTTGCGCACCGGCGCGGTGTTTTCGCCCTGGTCCGGTCCCCAGACGCGTTGCAGCAGATGCTGGTGGGTCAGCGGCCGCCCGGCGTTGGCCGAAAGCTCGACCAGCATCCGATACTCGATGATGGTGAGCGCGACCGGGCGTCCGGCCAGCGTCACCCTGCGCTGGGAGTAGTCGACGGTCAGGTCTCCCAGCACGTAGGGCTGGGAGGGCTGGGCCAGCTCCGGCGCCGCCCGCTTGCGCAGGGCGGCCCGGATCCGGGCCACCAGCTCCGTTGGCGAGAAGGGCTTGACCACGTAGTCGGCCGCCCCCAGGTCGAAGGCCCGGGCGACCACCTCGTCCTGGCCGTAGGCGGACAGGAAGATGACCGGCACGTCGGCGATCTCCCGGATCGTCTGCATCAGCTCGATGCCGTCGCTGCCCGGCAGCACCAGGTCCAGCAGGACCAGGTGGGGCGCTTGCTCCGCCATGAGCCGGGGGACCTCCTCCGGGTCTCCGGTAACGATGGGTGCATAGCCCGCCCTGGTGAGGGCGTCCCGGACGTAGCGGAGGGTCTGCGGGTCGTCGTCCACGCAGAGAATGCGGGTCGGCTCCGGTTCCTTTCGAGGCCGTGGCCGGGACCGTCTGGAGCGGACGGCAGCGGCCTCCTTCACCGCCGGCAGGGTGAAGGTGAACCGGCTGCCCAGGCCCGGCCCGTCGCTCTCGGCCCGGATGCGCCCCCCGTGGGCCTCCACAATCCCCTTGCAGATGGCCAGGCCCAGGCCGGACCCGCCGACCTCCTGTCCCCGTTCCTCGCCGTCGAGGCGCGAGAACTTGCGGAACAGGTGAGGCAGCCGCTCGGCAGGCACGCCCACGCCGTAGTCGGCCACCGAGAAGGCGACGTGGACGCCGTCCCGCACCGCGGCCACCCGGATGGGGGACAGCTCGCTGGAGTGCCGGGCCGCGTTGGACAGCAGGTTGTTCAGCACCTGGACGACGCGCCGCCGGTCGGCCAGGACCCGGGGCAGGTCCGGGGGCAGGTCGATTTGCAGGTTGTTACGGCCGCCCCCGCTCTGGAACCGGCTCCTGGCCTCGTCCACCAGGACGGTCACATCGACGGGTTCGGGGGAGACCGGCAGGGTGCCGGTCTCGATGCGGGCCACGTCGAGCAGGTCGCCGATCAGGTGGCGCATGTTCTCGGACTGGTCGCGGATGATCCGGAAGAACTGGGTCATCTCGGCGGGGTCCAGCGCCGCCGATGCCTCCAGCAGGGTATCCGCCGACCCCTTGATGGCGGCCAGCGGGGTCCGCAGCTCGTGGCTCACCATGCCCAGGAACTCGGCCCGCAGCCGCTCCAGGTCTTCCATCGGCGTCATGTCCTGCAGGGTCACGACGACGGACTCGACCTCCCCATCCTCCGAGAAGATGGGCGTGGCGTTGACCAGGGTGGTGACGCTGCGCCCGTCGGGGGCCTTTAGGACGATCTCCTCGGCCCGCACCGTCTCCCCGGTCATCAGCCCCTGGGCCAGGGGGAACTCCTGAAGGGAGACCTCCCGGCCGTCGGCGCGCCGGAAGGTCAGCACCTCGAGGAGCTGCTCCGCCGACCCGCCGGGGGCGCACAGGTCGCTGACGATCCGCCTCGCCTCCCGGTTGACCGACGCCAGGCCCCCCGTCCTGGCGTCGAAGACCAGCACCCCCACGGGAGTGGTGTTCACCAGGGTCTCCAGGTCGGCCCGGGCCCGCTGCTCCTCCCGGTGCCGCCGCGCGTTGGCGATCACCAGCGCCGCCTGGGTGGCGAACATCACCAGGGTCTCCTCGTCCTCCTGGGTGAACTCGATCTCCTTCTCACCCACGTAGATGCCTCCGACGCCCTTCCCCCGGTGACGAAGCGGCGCGGCCAGGAAGGGAAGGGGCGAGCTCACCGCCATCGGCGGGCGGAACTCGGGCAAGCCCAACTCCCTGATGTAGCCGTGGAAGTCCCGCAGCCGCAGCGGTTCACTGATGCTGCTGAGCCGCTCGAAGAACAGCATCCCGTTGGGCAGTTCGGCGAACTGCCGGCTCTCCTCGGGAGTCAGCCCGGAATAGAGGAAGTCCTGTATCCGCCCCGCATCGTCCAGGAGGGTGATGACCCCGTAGCGGGAGCCGGTCAGCGACCGGGCGCTGTCCAGGACCCCCTGCAACACCGTCTCGAAGTCCAGGCTCTCGTTGATGCGCAGGCTGGCCTCGCCGAGCCGGGACAGCCGCTGGCGCAGGGCCTGGTTTTCTTTACACAGATCCCCGCCATTTTTCATGTCCACGACCTCTATCCAAGTACGGGCGGCCCGCCTTTTCCCGGCCCACCGGGCCATGCCGGCTGATTATAGCGGCGTTGCTGCAAATTATACAAGGGAAAATTGGGGCTGAATTGGGGGCCAAATGGCCGGAATTACACTGACTTTACACGGCATTCTCTGACACAATGCCCTGCATATTACCCCAACCTCCGGTGGGGAAGCATTGTCTTGGCATTGGACAGGCTAATAGTCGGAGTGGATATAGCAGTGGCTGACGGCCGGTTCCTACGCGACCCGGGCCACTCCCGGCCATCGGTTGACGGCTTTTCGAATGGGCCGCCGGGTAGATGGCAATGAATAACACAATCGGAGAACCAGCATCATGAACCACCGTCAACCCCTTGCCACCCTTGCCGCCCGGAGCGCCGCCATAATGGGCGCCCTGGCCGCCTGCCTATCCAGCCCCCCCTTTCGTCCTTCCGGAGACGTGGGGGTGGCATGATGGGCACGGGGCAACCCACACCGCTTCCCCGGTGGGCCGCCGCCCTGGCGACCCTGTTCGTGGCAGCAACGCTGTTCTCCCTCTACGTCCATCCGGCCTACGCTCAGGAGGGCGCGGCGCCCGCCCAGCCCACGGGCCTCACCGCCACGGCGACCCACGACCAGGTGACCCTCACCTGGGACGACCCCCAGGACGACAGCATCACCGGCTACGTGATCCTGCGCCGCAACCGGAATACCACCGAAGAAGGCCAGTACTCCGAGCTGGCGCCGGACACGGGTACGGCGGAGGCCACCTACACCGATGATACGGTAAAGGCCAATACTCCCTACACCTACCGGATCAAGGCCATCAACACCCGTGGGAAGAGTGAGCAATCCGAGTGGGTGCAGACCAAGACGCCGGAGGCGCCCGACCCGGCGCTGCTGGCCCCGGCCAACCTGACCGCCGAGTTGGTGGACGGACAAGTCGTCCTGGGCTGGGACGCTCCCGCCGAGGACGCCGGTTCGGTCACGGGCTACGAGGTGCTGCGGGCCCGGGGAGAGGATGCGCCGAGCACCCTGGCGGCGGACACCAGCAGCGCCGCCACCACCTACACCGACGCCACCGCCGACGCCCCGGGGGAGAGCTATGCCTATAGGGTGAAGGCCGTCCGCAACTGGGAACGGAGCCAGGCCTCCGGCGAGGCGGTGATTCAACTCCCGGACCCTCCGCCGTCGGCCCCCAGCGGGCTTGCCGCCAGACTTGGCAGCGGAGGCGTCGTCCTGAGATGGCAGGCTCCCGCCGAGGATGCCGGTTCGGTCACGAGCTACGAGATACTCCGCGCCCGTGGCAAGGGTGAGTTGACCATCCTGGTGGCGGATACGGGGAATGCCGCCACCGCCTACACCGACGCCACCGCCGGTGGGGCCAGCGAAAGCTACGCCTACCGGGTCAGAGCCGTACGCGGCGTGGAGAGGAGCGCAGATTCCAACGAGGCGCGAGTGCAGCTGCCGCCGGCAGCTCCGCGGTGGGCGCCGAGCACGGCGTCCCATGACGCCGTAACGCTCTACTGGGCCGACCCGCAGGACGACAGCATCACCGGATACCGGATACTGCGGCGGGAATCGACGGCGAACGGCCCGGGACGGTTTGTTGCCATCGCCGGGGACACGGTCAGCAGGGACACCGCCTACACCGACGACACGGTGGAGCCGGAACGCTTCTACGTGTACCGGGTCCATGCCATCAGCCCCCAGGGAATGAGCGGGCCGTCTCCGGACTTGCCGGTGGACACAGAGGCGGCTCCGGCAGTGGCGACGCAGGAAACCATGCCGGCGGACCCGAAGTCCCCCTCCAACCTGGCTGCCGAACTGACGGGCTGGCGGGTTGTCCTGACCTGGGACCCTCCCGTGGAGGACGCCGGTTCGGTAACGGGCTACGAGATGCTGCGGGCGGAGGGCCAAGGCGAACCGGCCGTCCTGGTGGCCGACACGGGAAATACCGCCACTAATTACACCGATACGACAGTGGCCGCCGCCAGCCACGCCTACCGGGTCAAGGCCATCCGGGACGGGGAACGCAGCGGGGCTTCCAACGAGGCGCAGGTCCAACTGGGGCCCGCCAGGCCCAGGGGCCTGTCCGCCGCGGCGGCCCGCCACAGGGTAACCCTCAGTTGGGAAGATCCCAAGGACGACAGCATCGACGGCTACGTGATCCTGCGAGGCAACCGCGATTCCGGCGCAAAGGGCCAGTTGACTGAACTGGCGCCGGACACCGGCACCGCCGCGAATACCTACACCGACCGCAGCGTGGCTGCCGGCACGTCCTATACCTACCGCATCAAGGCCATCAACGAGTATGGGACGAGCGGACCCTCGCGCTGGGTGCATGTCGAGACGGCCGCCCCGCTCGCCAGACGCGGCGTTCGTGGCAACGTCTCCGAGGGCAACAACGCCGACCTGCCCGCCACCACCGCGACCACCGGCAATGTGAAAGTTGGCGGCCCCGGGGCGCGGGGCGAAATCGCAGAGCCGAAGGATCACGTCTTCGACACCGACTGGTTCAGGGTAGAGCTGAGGACGGATCGGACCTACCGGGTCGACATGAAGGGCGCGATTCTCGTCGCCCCCGGCATCCTCTTGGACCGCGAGCTCGACCTGCGCCTCCCGCAGATCAACGCGATCTACGATGGGGATGGGGACGTCCTTTTCAACACGCGGTCCCGCGACGAATCAACCGCCCACCACCTGTTCCGGGTGACGTTTCACGTCCCTGCCGATGGCACCTATTACATCGCGGCGAGCGGCGAGTCGTTCGAGGCGGGCGGCTACGAGCTGCGCGTCATCGACATCACGCGGGACGACGGCGCCGCGCCGGTCGCCGTGACTGTCCAGTTCGGCGCGGCCAGCTACACCGCCACCGAGGGCGGGACCGCCGCCACGGTCACCGTCAACCTGAGCGCCGACCCGGAGCGCTCCGTGACCATCCCCATCACCGCCACGGGCGCGGACGGGGCCGGAAGCGGCGACTACACCCTGTCGGACACGTCGGTGACCATCGACAGCGGCGAAACCTCGGCCAACTTCATCGTCACCGCCACCGACGACGACGTCTACGACGGCGCCGAGGCGCTGACTCTCAGCTTCGGGGATTTGCCCTCGGGGGTGACTGCCGCCGGCACGCAGGGCACCACCGAGGTCAACCTGGTCGACAACGAGATCCTCTCGACGTCGAGTCTGGTGCCCACCGGCATCAACGCCGGCGACGGGTTCCGGCTGCTGTTCGTCACCTCCGAAACGCGCGACGCCACGTCGACCGACATCGACGACTACAACGAGTTCGTCCAGACGGTCGCGGCGGCGGGCCACGAGGACATCCAGCCCTACAGCGCCCTGTTCCGGGCGCTGGGAAGCACCTCAGACGTCGACGCCATCGACAACACCGCCACCACCCACACGACAGCGCAACCGGGAGTGCCCATCTGGTGGCTCAACGGCCCCGAGGCCGCCGCCGACTACGGCGACTTCTACGACGGGAGCTGGGACAACCGCGATCCCGGCCGCAACGAGTCGGGGTCCGAGGTGGACTTTGGAGACACCGACCAGGTATGGACCGGCACGGAGAACGACGGCACGGCAACCATCCCCATATTGGGTTCCATGGGTACTACGACATACGCCACTCCAGGGGTCGGTACCAACCTGCATTTTGTCGGTGGCGCTGCCAGTTCGAGCGAGGCGAAGCCGCTCTACGGCCTGTCGTTCGTGCTGCACGTCGTTGCGGCCCCGCCGTCGGTGGACTCGGCGACGGTGTCCACCGACGGCGCGGCCATCGACATCGTGTTCGACGAGGACCTGGACGTCACCGGCACGGCGCCCGCGGCGGACGCGTTCGAGGTGACCGTCGACGGCGGCACGGCGGTCAACCCGGCCAGCGTCGATTTCCACGCCACCGACGCCGACACGGTGGTGCTGACCATGAGCCCGGCCATCGCCGCGGGCGGGACGGTCACCGTCGCCTACGAGCAGCCGACTTCCAACGCCCTGGCCGACGCCGCGAGCAACGAGGTGGCGGACTTCACCGGCCAAGCCGCGCCCAACCGTCCGGCCGCGCCCGTGGTGACCCTGACCGCAGGCGACGAGAAGCTGACGGCGACGTGGGCCGCCCCGGCCGACGGCGGCAGCGCCATCACCGGCTACGACGTGGAGTGGAAGACCGCCGCCCAGAGCTGGGCTGAGGCCGCCACCGCCGGGCAGTCCGCCACGGCTGCCGCCGACGCCACCGACCATGAGATCACCGGCCTGACCAACGGCACCGAGCACACGGTGCGGGTGCGGGCTGGGAACGACGCCGGGGACGGCCCGTGGAGCGCAGAGGCGTCGGAGACGCCCATCGCAGGCGACACCACCGCCCCGACGGTGGACTCGGCGACGGTGTCCACCGACGGCGTGGCCATCGACATCGTGTTCGACGAGGACCTGGACGTCACCGGCACGGCGCCCGCGGCGGACGCGTTCGAGGTGACCGTCGACGGCGGCACGGCGGTCAACCCGGCCAGCGTCGATTTCCACGCCACCGACGCCGACACGGTGGTCCTCACCATGAGCCCGGCCATCGCCGCGGGCGCGGCAGTGAGCGTCGCCTACGACGAGCCGACTTCCAACGCCCTGGCCGACGCCGCGAGCAACGAGGTGGCGGACTTCACCGGCCAAGCCGCGCCCAACCGTCCGGCCGCGCCCGTGGTGACTTTGACCGCAGGCGACGAGAAGCTGACGGCGACGTGGGCCGCCCCGGCCAACGGCGGCAGCGCCATCACCGGCTACACGGTGGAGCACAAGGTCGCCGGCGCCGCCGACTCGACCTATGTGACGGTGACCCGCGCCGACGCGGCAGCCCTCACCGAGACGATCACCGGCCTGACCAACGGCACCGAGCACACGGTGCGGGTGCGGGCTGGGAACGACGCCGGGGACGGCCCGTGGAGCGCGGAGGCGTCGGAGACGCCCATCGCAGGCGACACCACCGCCCCGACGGTGGACTCGGCGACGGTGTCCACCGACGGCGCGGCCATCGACATCGTGTTCGACGAGGACCTGGACGTCACCGGCACGGCGCCCGCGGCGGACGCGTTCGAGGTGACCGTCGACGGCGGCACGGCGGTCAACCCGGCCAGCGTCGATTTCCACGCCACCGACGCCGACACGGTGGTGCTGACCATGAGCCCGGCCATCGCCGCGGGCGGGACGGTCACCGTCGCCTACGAGCAGCCGACTTCCAACGCCCTGGCCGACGCCGCGAGCAACGAGGTGGCGGACTTCACCGGCCAAGCCGCGCCCAACCGTCCGGCCGCGCCCGTGGTGACCCTGACCGCAGGCGACGAGAAGCTGACGGCGACGTGGGCCGCCCCGGCCGACGGCGGCAGCGCCATCACCGGCTACGACGTGGAGTGGAAGACCGCCGCCCAGAGCTGGGCTGAGGCCGCCACCGCCGGGCAGTCCGCCACGGCTGCCGCCGACGCCACCGACCATGAGATCACCGGCCTGACCAACGGCACCGAGCACACGGTGCGGGTGCGGGCTGGGAACGACGCCGGGGACGGCCCGTGGAGCGCGGAGGCGTCGGAGACGCCCATCGCAGGCGACACCACCGCCCCGACGGTGGACTCGGCGACGGTGTCCTCCGACGGCGTGGCCATCGACATCGTGTTCGACGAGGACCTGGACGTCACCGGCACGGCGCCCGCGGCGGACGCGTTCGAGGTGACCGTCGACGGCGGCACGGCGGTCAACCCGGCCAGCGTCGATTTCCACGCCACCGACGCCGACACGGTGGTCCTCACCATGAGCCCGGCCATCGCCGCGGGCGCGGCAGTGAGCGTCGCCTACGACGAGCCGACTTCCAACGCCCTGGCCGACGCCGCGAGCAACGAGGTGGCGGACTTCACCCAAGCCGCGCCCAACCGTCCGGCCGCGCCCGTGGTGACTTTGACCGCAGGCGACGAGAAGCTGACGGCGACGTGGGCCGCCCCGGCCAACGGCGGCAGCGCCATCACCGGCTACGACGTGGAGTGGAAGACCGCCGCCCAGAGCTGGGCTGAGGCCGCCACCGCCGGGCAGTCCGCCACGGCTGCCGCCGACGCCACCGACCATGAGATCACCGGGCTGACCAACGGCACCGAGTACACGGTGCGGGTGCGGGCTGGGAACGACGCCGGCGGCGGCCCGTGGAGCGCGGAGGCGTCGGAAACGCCGGTGGCGGCGGACACCACCGCCCCGACGGTGGACTCGGCGACGGTGTCCACCGACGGCGCGGCCATCGACATCGTGTTCGACGAGGACCTGGACACCAGCGGCTCGGCGCCCGCGGCGGACGCGTTCGAGGTGACCGTCGACGGCGGCACGGCGGTCAACCCGGCGAGCGTCGATTTCGATGGCGACTCCTCCGACGTCGACACGATCACCTTGACGATGGCCACCGCCGACACCATCGCCGCGGGCGGGACGGTCACGGTCGCCTACGACGAGCCGACTTCCAACGCCCTGGCCGACGCCGCGAGCAACGAGGTGGCTGACTTCACCCAAACCGTGCTCAACCGTCCGGCCGCGCCCGTGGTGACTTTGACCGCAGGCGACGAGAAGCTGACGGCGACGTGGAGCGCCCCGGCCAACGGCGGCAGCGCCATCACCGGCTACGACGTGGAGTGGAAGACCGCCGCCCAGAGCTGGGCTGAGGCCGCCACCGCCGGGCAGTCCGATACGGCTGCCGCCGACGCCACCGACCATGAGATCACCGGCCTGACCAATAACACCGCGTACACGGTGCGGGTGCGGGCTGCCAACGACGCCGGCAACGGCCCGTGGAGCGCGGAGGAGTCGGAGACGCCCATCGCAGGCGACACCACCGCCCCGACGGTGGACTCTGCGACGGTGTCCTCCGACGGCGTGGCCATCGACATCGTGTTCGACGAGGACCTGGACACCAGCGGCTCGGCGCCCGCGGCGGACGCGTTCGAGGTGACCGTCGACGGCGGCACGGCGGTCAACCCGGCGAGCGTCGATTTCGATGGCGACTCCTCCGACGTCGACACGATCACCTTGACGATGGCCACCGCCGACACCATCGCCGCGGGCGGGACGGTCACGGTCGCCTACGACGAGCCGACTTCCAACGCCCTGGCCGACGCCGCGAGCAACGAGGTGGCGGACTTCACCGGCCAAGCCGCGCCCAACCGTCCGGCCGCGCCCGTGGTGACTTTGACCGCAGGCGACGAGAAGCTGACGGCGACGTGGAGCGCCCCGGCCAACGGCGGCAGCGCCATCACCGGCTACGACGTGGAGTGGAAGACCGCCGCCCAGAGCTGGGCTGAGGCCGCCACCGCCGGGCAGTCCGATACGGCTGCCGCCGACGCCACCGACCATGAGATCACCGGCCTGACCAACGGCACCGAGCACACGGTGCGGGTGCGGGCTGGGAACGACGCCGGCAACGGCCCTTGGAGTGAGGAGGCGTCGGAGTTGCCGGTCACCCCGCTGACGGCCGAATTCGGCGCGGACGCCTACACCGCCATCGAGGGCCGCGGCGCCGTCACGATTACCGTGACCCTGAGCGCCGACCCGGAGAGCACCGTGACCATCCCCATCACCGTGACTGAGAACGGCGGCGCCGGCGACGACGACTACTCGCTGTCGGCCACGTCGGTGACCATTAGCAGCGGCGACAGATCCGCCACCTTCACCGTCACCGCCACCGACGACGACGTCCACGACGGCGAAGACAACGACGAGACTTTGACCCTGGGCTTCGGGATGTTGCCCGACGGGGTGAGCCGCGGCACGCAGATCACCGCCACGGTCGGTCTCATCGACAACGAGATACTGGTGACGTCCGCACTGGTACCCGGCAGCTTCAGGGTGGGCGATGGCTTCCGGCTGCTATTCGTCACGTCGAACCGGCGCACCGCCGAATCGTCCGACATCGCCAAATACAACAAGTTCGTGCAAGATGCGGCGGCATCGGGCCACACCGACATCCGGGATTACAGCAGCGTGTTCCGGGCGCTGGGCAGCACCGCGAGTATCGACGCCCGCGACAACACCGCCACGAATCGCAATAAGGACGGGCCGGGCGAGGAGATCAGGTGGCTCAACGGACCGAGGGCCGCCAACGACTATGCCGACTTCTACAACGGCTCATGGGATCACCGTAACCCCGGTCGCGATCAGGACGGCGCCGTCCACGACTTCCCCACTGGGGCCGCAGGCTCCGTCTGGACCGGCTCACAATCCGACGGCCAGGGCGAATCCGGCAATGAATTGGGCGGCACTGGTAACGTAGCTACAGCCAGGCCGAGCAGCGGCTCCGGGAACGAGATATTCGGATCAAGCTTCGCACCTGCAGGTGGCCTTAAGCCACTCTACGGCCTGTCGTACGTACTGCAGACTGCGGCGCCGGCAGATACGCCGTATGTGACCAGCGTAGAGGTGGACCCCGAGCCTCCCAACGGCGTGTACTACTCCAGCACCAACGACACGATCACGGTCAAGGTGACGTTCAGCGAGGCAGTGTCGCTGTCCGGCACAGGCACGCCCACGTTCCCGCTGCAGATCGGCTCGAACACCCGCGACGCGGAGTATCAGTCCATCAGCGCCGACGGCACGTCGCTGTCGTTCTCCTACGATGTCGTGGTCGGCGACCACGAAGATGACGGCATCTCCAGCGTCCCAAAGACGCTCGACCTGCCGAGTACCGCCTCGATCACCCGGCTGAACGACACCACGGTCGACGCGTACCCCGGACCCATCGCGCTTAGCACCGATTTCGTGGTCAACCCGCGCCCCCTTATCACGGACATTGAGGTGACCTCCACCCCGAAGGCGGACCGGTCCAACGACACCTACGGGCTGGGCGAGGACATCGAGATCACCGTCTCCTTCAGCGAGGCGGTGACCGTGGAGGGTGACGAGGTAGAGGGTGACGTCGACTTCGGCATCTCCGTCAGCGGGCCTCGGCGCGCGCCGCTGAAGAGCGGCAACGGCACCACCAAGCTGGTCTTCGCCTACACGGTGCAGTCCGACGACACCGACGCCAACGGCATCTACATCGTCGACCACACGCACTCCACCAACCCGACCTTCGACCTCCGGGGCGACCAGTCCGTCGTCGGCGTCGACTCGGGACGCGACGCCTTGCTGGAGCACGAAAAACCGGGCTCCCAGCCCGACCACAAGGTGGACGGCAGCCTGACCGGCGCGGACGCCACGCTTTCGTTCCTCACGCTGAGCGGTATCACCCTGGTCCCGGCGTTCGCCCCCGGCACCACGGCCTACGCCGCCACGACGAGCCTCTCCACCACCACGGTCACCATCGCCATCTCCCAGGGTCAGAACGGGGCCAACGGTAGAATCACCGCCCCCACCGACGCCGACCTCAACGCGAGCGGCCACCAGGTGACGCTCGCAGAAGACGCCGACACCGTGATCACGGTCATGGTGACCTCCTCCAACAGCGACTCGATGCGCACCTACACCGTCACCGTCACCCGCCAGGCGGCGTCCGACTCAACCGCCCCGGAGGTATCGTCGGCGACGGTGTCCACCGACGGCGCGGCCATCGACATCGTGTTCGACGAGGACCTGGACGTCACCGGCACGGCGCCCGCGGCGGACGCGTTCGAGGTGACCGTCGACGGCGGCACGGCGGTCAACCCGGCCAGCGTCGATTTCCACGCCACCGACGCCGACACGGTGGTCCTCACCATGAGCCCGGCCATCGCCGCGGGCGCGGCAGTGAGCGTCGCCTACGACGAGCCGACTTCCAACGCCCTGGCCGACGCCGCGAGCAACGAGGTGGCGGACTTCACCGGCCAAGCCGCGCCCAACCGTCCGGCCGCGCCCGTGGTGACTTTGACCGCAGGCGACGAGAAGCTGACGGCGACGTGGGCCGCCCCGGCCAACGGCGGCAGCGCCATCACCGGCTACACGGTGGAGCACAAGGTCGCCGGCGCCGCCGACTCGACCTATGTGACGGTGACCCGCGCCGACGCGGCAGCCCTCACCGAGACGATCACCGGCCTGACCAATGACACCGAGTACACGGTGCGGGTGCGGGCTGGGAACGACGCCGGGGACGGCCCGTGGAGCGCGGAGGCGTCGGAGACGCCCATCGCAGGCGACACCACCGCCCCGACGGTGGACTCGGCGACGGTGTCCACCGACGGCGCGGCCATCGACATCGTGTTCGACGAGGACCTGGACGTCACCGGCACGGCGCCTGCGGCGGACGCGTTCGAGGTGACCGTCGACGGCGGCACGGCGGTCAACCCGGCCAGCGTCGATTTCCACGCCACCGACGCCGACACGGTGGTCCTCACCATGAGCCCGGCCATCGCCGCGGGCGGGACGGTCACCGTCGCCTACGAGCAGCCGACTTCCAACGCCCTGGCCGACGCCGCGAGCAACGAGGTGGCGGACTTCACCGGCCAAGCCGCGCCCAACCGTCCGGCCGCGCCCGTGGTGACCCTGACCGCAGGCGACGAGAAGCTGACGGCGACGTGGGCCGCCCCGGCCGACGGCGGCAGCGCCATCACCGGCTACGACGTGGAGTGGAAGACCGCCGCCCAGAGCTGGGCTGAGGCCGCCACCGCCGGGCAGTCCGCCACGGCTGCCGCCGACGCCACCGACCATGAGATCACCGGCCTGACCAACGGCACCGAGTACACGGTGCGGGTGCGGGCTGGGAACGACGCCGGGGACGGCCCGTGGAGCGCGGAGGCGTCGGAGACGCCCATCGCAGGCGACACCACCGCCCCGACGGTGGACTCGGCGACGGTGTCCACCGACGGCGTGGCCATCGACATCGTGTTCGACGAGGACCTGGACGTCACCGGCTCGGCGCCCACGGCGGACGCGTTCGAGGTGACCGTCGACGGCGGCACGGCGGTCAACCCGGCCAGCGTCGCCTTCCACGACTCCGACGCCGACACGGTCACCTTGACGATGGCCACCGCCGACGCCATCGCGGCGGGCGAGACGGTGAGCGTTGACTACACCAAACCGACCGCCGATCCGCTCAAGGACGCGGCCGACAACGAGGTCGCCGCGTTCACCGGTCAGGCTGCGAGCAACCGTCTAGACGCTCCCGCTGAGGTGCGGGCGTACGCCGGCAACGGCCGCGTCGATGTGGAGTGGGATGCCCCCGCATCGGGGGATGCGCCATCGGGCTACCAGGTGCAATGGAAGGCTCCCTCCGACACCGCATACGACGCCACCCGCTCCGCGACGGTGGTCGCGGGCGTCGGCGAGTACGCGATCACCGGTCTGACCAACGGCGACCCCTACATGGTGCAGGTGCGCGCGCTGGACAACTCGAACGATCTGGTCAACGATGCGGCCCAGTCATCGGAGGTGACCGTCGGCGAGCCCAAGGCGGTAGTCGACCTCACGGCGGCGGCGCGCGATGAGGATTTCCGGGTGGACTGGCACGCGCCGGACGAGCGGGGCGAGGGCTTCGCTGTGGACGGCAACGGCGATCCGGTGCTGGTGTACCGCATATCCTGGAATCTCGTCGGCGAGGACGCACGGGTGCGCTGTGTGTCGGCGACCGCGGCGAACCGGTTCAAGGACGGCTCGTCCAACCCCGACAACGGCGGGAGCTACAAGATCGTGGTGGAGGCCCGTTTCGAGACCGTCCCGGCGGTCGATCCCGCGGTGACCGCCTGCGCGGACCAGACCGGTTTCGGGCCGGTGTACCACCCCCCCGCGTATGTCACGGTGAACTCTGCCGACCCGGGCGACGAGGACGATGCGGCGCTGGTAGCCGGGCTGGAGGCGGCGGTGGCGGCCCTCGAGGACCAGCAGCCGTGGATGCGCACCGTGTGGGATCATCTTGAGGACTCCCCGGACACGACGGTGCTGGCCGTAGATCACCCCCGCGACGGCCCCGGCTTCTCCCACAGCTACGAGTGCACGCTGAGCAGCACCACGTTCGAGACCGACGCGTTGGACCGTTGCTATTCGATCAGGTTCCATGTCGACATCGACTGGGACCTGATGCCCGACGACGAGTTCGAGTACTTGCTCGCCCGCGAGCTGGGACGAGCGTGGTTCTACAACACCGACGTCCACACCACGGTGCAGTCGCGCTCCGCGGTGGGCCGGGCGTTGCTGTACTTCTCGACGCAGGACTTCAAGGACGGCGACAGCAAGCACGTCCAGTGCACGTTCGACACCATGGCCGACGCCATCGCCCATGTGGCGGTCGGCACGCCCGCGGCGGCGTTGGACGCCTACGGGGCCACCTGTTTCACCGACGAGCGCGCTGAGCCTGCGGCGCTGACCGAGGCGGTGGTGCGCCACGCCCTGCACCCCTCCGGCGCCGACCCTGGCGGCGGCGACACCGAGTCGAGCTGGTTCACCGACACCTACGCCACCGGCGCCGAGGCGTGGGCGGCCGTGGAAGCCATCACCCCGCGCACCCAGGGCACCGAAGGCGCGCCCCTCTTCCCCCACTCGCGGAGCATGGTGGTCACCCTGCTCCAGGACGAGTTCGGCGGCTACTGCTCGCCGCTGGTCGCCAACGGGGCCGCGTTCGGCACCGGATCGTTCGAGAATGTCGGCGACGGCAACAAGGTCACCGACCCCTGGAACACCTTCGGCTGCGAGCCCGGCGCCCCCACCGGCGTCACCGTGTCGGCGCCCAACGCCCAGAAGATCATCAGCGTGGCGTGGACCGCGCCCACCAAGGGCGGCGCGCCGGTCACCGGCTACACCGTGCAGTGGCGCACCACCACCCAGACCTGGGCGGATGCCAGCAGCCAGACCATTGGCGCTTCGCCGCCCGAGCACCAGATCAGCGTCGATCCATCCGAGCGGTACGTCGTGAGGGTGCGCGCCGTCAACAGCATCGGCGACGGCGAATGGGGCGCAGAGGTCACCTCGGACGCTGCCGACGACGACGCCAACTTGACCGGGTTGACGGTGGACGGCACCAGTGTCGAGGACTTCGACAAGGACACGACCGAGTACAGCCTGAGCGTGGCGGGCACGGTCACCCGGGTGACCTTCGTGGCCACTGTGTCGGACGGGGACGCCAGCGTGGCCTACACCGTCGACGCCGCCTCCGCCGCCGACGCGGACAGCGTTACCGATGGCCATCAGGTGGACCTGGACGGAGGGTCGAACGAGGTGGTGATCACGGTCACCGCCCAGGACGGCGCCACGACGAAGGCCTACACGGTGACGGTGCACCGGGCGGCGGTGCCCCACGACTGGAGCCTGCGGCCCGAGGGCGTGCCCATCGGGGGGATGTTCCGCCTGCTGTTCGTCACCTCGGCCACACGCGACGGCTGGGGGACCGACATCAGCGCCTACGACGAGCACGTGCAGGACGCGCTGGCCGCCGACGGGGGCCACGAAGACATCCGCGACTACAGCCCGCGGTTCAAGGCGCTGGCCGCCACCAGGGACGGCCCCGATCCCAGGACCCACACCGGCACCCATCCGGTCGACGACGGGATCGGCGTGGCGATCTGGTGGCTGAACGGTCCGCTGGCCGCCGCCGACAACGACGACTTCTACGAGTACGACCGCGCCAGCAGCAGCTTCTGCAGCCGCGCCGATGATGACGACTGCTACGACGGCTGGGCCCACTCCGACCCGGCGTATCTCGAGTCGGGCGAGGCCAAGAATTTCATCAGTAGCCAAGCGGCCGGGAACAACACCTCGCTCTATCCGAACGCGTTCGTTTGGACGGGAACCGGCCCGAACGGCGAACGCGCGGCTTCGAAGCACCTCGGAAGCTCCGGCGGCATTCAGGCATCGACGTATGGTGTGCCCGACGACAACGAGAGCGTGTGGTCGGAAGCCTTCCCTGGCGATGAGGGCATCGGTCTGTCGCTCAATACGACGCTCGGGCTCTATGGCCTGTCGGACACCCTCTATGTCGAGCCGCCCGACGCTCCCTACGCCACCGTCGCCGCCGTCACCTCGACGCCGGCCAACGGGACCGACTACCGGGCCGGTGAGACCATCACGGCCACGGTCACCTTCAGCGAGGATGTGACGGTGATGGGGACGCCGCAGTTGCCGCTAAGAATCGGCGACGTGGAGCGCGACGCCGACTACGCGGCCGGCGACAGCAGCCCCACCGTGCTGTCGTTCTCATACTTGGTCACCGACGACGACACCGACCGGGACGGCATCTCCATCGACGCCTTCGCGCTAAAGCTCAACGGCGGCAGCATCAAGCGCGAGGACACCGACGTGAACGCCGCGCTGACCCATACGCGCGTCCTCGCCGCCGATGACCAGCGCGTCAACCTGCGGCCTTTAATCACCGGCATCGAGGTGACCTCCAGCCCGAAGGCGGACCCGTCCAACGACACCTACGGGCTGGGCGAGGACATCGAGATCACCGTCACCTTCAGCGAGGCGGTGAACGTCACCGGCGACGTCGAATTCGGGCTCGACGCCGGCGGGCAGAAGCGGGCGCGGCTGAAGAGCGGCAACGGCACGACCGAGCTGGTGTTCGCCTACACGGTGCAGGCCGACGACACCGACGCCAACGGCATCTGGATCGGACACCCCGACCACGACACCATCCCCACCTTCGACCTCCAGATGGGCCAGTCCGTCGTCGGCGCCGTCTCGGGCCTCCGCGCCGATCTCGCCCACGATGAGGAGGGAAGACAGGACGACCACAAGGTGGACGGCAGCCTGACCGGCGCCGACGCCACGCTTTCGTCCCTGACGCTGAGCGGGATCACCCTGGTCCCGGCGTTCGCCCCCGGCACCACGGCCTACGCCGCCACGACGAGCCTCTCCTCCACCACGGTCACCATCGCCATCTCCCAGGGTCAGAACGGGGCCAACGGTAGGATCACCGCTCCCAACGACGCCGACCTCAACGAGAGCGGCCACCAGGTGACGCTCGCAGAAGACGCCGACACCGTGATCACGGTCACGGTGACCTCCTCCAACCGCAATTCGATGCGCACCTACACCGTCACGGTCACCCGCGTGGCGGCGGTGGACTCAACCGCCCCGGAGGTATCGTCGGCGACGGTGTCAGCCGACGGCGCGACCATCGCCATCGTCTTCGACGAGGACCTGGACGCCACCGGCACGGAGCCCGCCGCGTCGGCGTTCGAGGTATCCGTCGACGGCGGCACAGCCGTCGACCCCGCGAGGGTCGACTTCCACACGACCGACACCAACACGATCACGCTGACTATGAAGCCGGTCATCGCCGCGGGTGCGGCGGTGAGCGTCGCCTACGACCAGCCGACTTCCAATGCCCTCGCCGACGCCGCGAGCAACGAGGTGGCGGACTTCACCCAAACCGCGCCCAACCGTCCCGCCGCGCCCGTGGTGACCCTGACCGCAGGCAACGGTAAGCTGACGGCGACGTGGACCGCCCCGGCCAACGGCGGCAGCGCCATCACCGGCTACGACGTGGAGTGGAAGACCGCCGCCCAGACCTGGGCTCAGGCCGCGACCGCCGGGCAGTCCGATACGGCTGCCGCCGATGCCACCACCCATGACATCACCAGCCTGACCAATAACACCGAGTACACGGTGCGGGTGCGGGCTGCGAACGACGCCGGCGACGGCCCGTCGAGCGAGGAGGCGTCCGAAACGCCGGAGTCGTCGATCATCAATGTGACGGCCGAGTTCGATGAGGACGCCTATACCGCCCTGGAGGGCCGCGGCGCCGTCACGGTTACCGTGAACCTGAGCGCCGACCCCGGGCGCAGCGTGACCATCCCCATTACCGCGACCGGGAACGGCGGGGCCGACACCAGCGACTACTCCCGGTCGGCCACGTCGGTGACCATTAACAGCGGCGACACCTCGGCGACCTTCACCGTCACCGCCACCGACGACGACTTGTACGACGGCGACGGCAACGGCGAGACATTGACCCTGGGCTTCGGATCGCCGCTGCCTTCGGGGGTGAGCCCCGGCGCGCAGAGCACCGCCACGGTCGGCCTCATCGACAACGAGGTGCTGATGGGTTCGGATGCGGTCCCTGCCTCCCTAAACGTCGGCGACGAGTTCCGGCTGTTGTTCGTCACCTCGGGCGAGCGCGACCCCGCCTCGTCGGACATCGCCGACTACAACGCGTTCGTGCAGGCCGCGGCGGCGGAAGGCCGCGCCGGCATCCGGGCCTACAGCCTCCAGTTCCGGGTGCTAGGCAGCACCGCGGACGTCTCTGCGCGCGGCAACACCGCCACCCACCCCGACGACGACGGGCCGGGCGAGGAAATCTGGTGGCTGAACGGCCCCAAGGCCGCCGACGACTACGGCGACTTCTACAACGGCTCTTGGGACCACCGCGATCCCGGCCGCGACGAGGACGGCGACGCGGTTAATTTCTCCACGACGGATAACGTCTACACCGGCTCCAGAGTAAATGGAACCACGTCCTCCAGCGCACCACTGGGCGGAGACGTCGTGAAGGTTGCAAGGCCGGGCAGTGGCGCCGGAAACGAGATCGCTTACGGCAATCGGGCAGATCCGGGCTCAAGAACAGAACCGTTCTACGGCCTGTCGTTCGTGCTTCACGCTGTCGTACCTGCGGACACGCCGTACGTGACCGGCGTCGAGGTGGTGTCGCCTCCTTCCGGCGGCGAGTATTTCGCGGATGACACGATCCAGGTGGCGGTGACCTTCAGCGAGGACGTCGCCGTGACCGGAACGCCGACATTCCCCCTGCGTATCGGCTCCAACACCCGCGCTGCGGACTACCAGGAAGGGGAAAGCACGGCCAGTCGGCTGGTGTTCGCCTATGTCGTCGTCGCCGATGACAGCGACGACGACGGCATCGCCAGTCGTGGGCGCATCTTGGACGTGCCCGCCGGCGCCGCGATCACGCGCCCCGGCGGCGATATGGTCGCGGCCTATCCCGCACCCATCAACCTGGACACCCAACTGAAGGTCATTCCCGCGGTGGCGGCCGAGTTCGCCCAGGCGAGCTACACTGCGGCCGAGGGCGGCAGCGCCGTGAAGGTGAAGGTGAACCTGAACCTCGAACCCGCCCGCAGGGTGGACATCACCATCTCCGTGACCGGTAACGACGGCGCCAGCGACGGCGACTATACCCTGTCGACCACCTCCCTGACCTTCGACGCCGACGAAAAAACGGCCAGCTTCACCGTCTCGGCCGCCGAAGACAGCGACGACGACGGCGGCGAGAGCCTGACCCTGGGCTTCGAGACCCTGTCCAATGGGGTCAGCCCGGGCGACGATGACACCGCCACGGTGATCCTGCTGAACATCCCGGCCACCGTGGAGGTGCCGGCGGATTGGGACCTGATCCCGTCGGGCGTCGATACGGGCGACCGGTTCCGCCTGCTTTTCCTCACCTCTGAGCGGCGCGACGCCACCTCGTCGAACATCGCTACCTACAACAGCTTCGTGCGCAACGCCGCGGCCAACGGCCACGACGACATCCAGGACTACAGCGACCACTTCGCGGCGCTGGGCAGCACCCGCGCCGTGGACGCCAGGAACAATACGGGGACCCACGACCGCGGCGTGCCCATTTACTGGCTGAACGGCCCCAACGCGGCCGACCACTACGGCGACTTCTATGACGGCTCCTGGGATCACCCCGCCCCAGTCCGGTACGAAAGCGGCGAGGTGGGGGAGGTTCATTCCAACAGGGTCTGGACCGGCACCGGCTCCGATGGCCGGCGCGCCCGGGACGGCGGCAACACCCTTGGGAGCTCTCAACCCGAATACGGGAGTCCAGGCCTATTTGATGGGGAGGAGATCGGAGGCCGTACCAGAAATCGGGACAGTGACGGACATCTTTATGGCCTGTCCTTCGTGTTCCAGGTGGCGCCGAGCAACGACGCTGAGCTGAGCGACCTCACGGTGGACGGCGTCAGCGTGGCCGGCTTCGCCGCCGACACCACCTCCTACACCCACACGCTGGGGAACGCCGCAGGCCAGGTCACCGTCGTCCCAGTCAGGTCGAATGACAACGCCACCGTGGCCTACAGCACGACCGACGCCGACGGCAACGCCGCCGGCCACCAGATGGACCTGGAGGTGGGCAACAACGAGGTGACCATCGACGTCACCGCCCAGGACGGCGTGGCCACCCGGACCTACACGCTCACCATCGTGCGGACGGCCCTGGAGGTCGAGTTCGCCGCCGCCAGCTACACCGCGGCCGAGGGTGCGGGCGCCGTCACCGTCAGGGTCAACCTCAGCTCCGACCCGGGGCGCACGGTGGTGCTTCCCATCTCCGTGACGCCCAAAGACGGCGCCGGCGCCGGCGACTACACCCTGTCGGCCAACTCGTTGACCTTCGGCAGCGGCGACACCTCGGCCAGCTTCACCGTCACCGCAGAAGATGATGACGTCCTGGACGGCGGCGTGGAATCCCTGACCCTGGCTTTGGACTCCCTGCCCGATGGGTGGGACCCCGGCGCGCAGACCACCACGACGGTCAGCCTGTTCGACAACGAAATCCCGGTTACGTCAGATGTGGTGCCCTTCAATGTCTCGATCGGCGACGAGTTCCGGTTGCTGTTCGTCACGTCGGGCGCCCGCGACGCCACCTCGTCGAACATCGCCGACTACAACGCCTTCGTGCAGGATGCGGCGGCGGCGGGCCACGCCGGCATTCAGGATTACAGCGGTCAGTTCCGGGCGCTGGCCAGCACCGCCGACGTCGACGCCATCGACAACACCGCCACCAACTACACGACCACGGACCCCGGTGTTCGTATCTGGTGGCTCAACAGTTTCCTGGGTGCCGCCGACCACTACGTGGACTTCTACGACGGCTCCTGGGACAACCGGGATCCCGGACGGGACGAGAACGGCGTCTCGGTGGATTTCCAGCAGAACGCGAGCGGGCGGGTCTGGACAGGCACCAGTTCCGATGGCGAGGCGTCCCAGCCCCTGGGCAGCAGCGTCCCGGGTTTCGCGGAACCGGCCCAAGGCGAGGGTAGAGAGCTCGCGCTTGCCGGCAGGTCCGCCTCGAACCTGTACCGCTTGTACGGCCTCTCGTTGGTGCTTCACGTCGTGCCGCCCCCGGACAGGCCGTACGTGACCCGTGTCGAGACGCTGGATCCGCCGGAGAGCGGCGTGTACCGCAGCGGCGACCCGATCAAGGTGGCGGTGACGTTCAGCGAGGAGGTGGCGGTGACCGGCGCGCCGACGTTCCAGATGCGTATCGGCTCCGACACCCGGCAGGCGGCCTACCAGTCCGGCGAAAGCACGGAGAGGCGGCTGGTGTTCACGCATGCGGTCACCGACGACGACTACGACAGCAATGGCATCTCACGCTTCAGCTCCTATCTGCGTCTGCCGGTGGGCGCGTTGATCACCCGCCAGGGCGACGGCAGCGTGGCGGCGTATGTTGGGAACATCGACTGGCGACCGGGCCTCAAGGTGAACGAGGAGCCGCGCATCACCAGCATCAGGTTCACGTCCCCCCCCAGTGCCTCCTCGTCTAATCCCAACTACTACGGGCGCGGGGAGGACATCGAGTTCACGGTCACGTTCTCGTCGCCGGTGCGGGTGACCGGCGACGTAACGTTCCGCTTCGTGATAGTGAATGACGAGCCCGGTGCGAGGTTGGTGGAGGGCGACGGGACCAACGAGTTGGTGTTCGTCTACACGGTGCAGGACGGCGATCGAGACTTTAACGGCATTGCCATCTTCGGTTCCTCGGACCGCCGGGCCCCCTTCAGGCTCGAGCAAGGACAGAGCATCACGGACCCCGTCTCGGGCCGCGACGCCGACTTGACCCACGCGGCTCCCAACCTCGTGGTCTTTCCCTTTATCGACGGCAATGTGACCGACGCCGACGCCACCCTATCGGCGTTGTCGCTGAGCGACATCACCCTGGACCCGTTCTTCTCCTCCTACGTCGCCCAGTACACGGCCTCGGCGGAGGCCCACATCAGGTCCACCACCGTGACGGCCAGGCCAAGCCAGAACGCGCCCGTCAACGCAGCAGACGTGAATA
Organism: Dehalococcoidia bacterium; assembly: GCA_965220095.1. Classification (GTDB taxonomy): domain Bacteria; phylum Chloroflexota; class Dehalococcoidia; order Lucifugimonadales; family UBA3495; genus Bin87. The sequence continues at coordinate 220,886 of CBDCPD010000003.1, read as the reverse complement.
TCAAGCCCGGCGATGCCTTCAATTTCATCACCGGACACCAGGTGGCGCTGGGAACGGGCGACACCGTCATCACCGTCGTGGTCACCTCCACCAACGGCAATTCAATGCGCACCTACACCGTCACCGTCACCCGCGCGGATTTGAGGCCTCCGGAGGCGTCCTCGGCGCAGGTGTCTGCCGACGGCACGAAGATCGAGATCGTCTTCGATGGGGACCTTGACACCACCGGCACGGAGCCCGCAGCGTCGGCGTTCGACGTGTCCGTCGACAGCGGCGCTGCGGTCAACCCGGCCAGCGTCACGTTCCACCACACCGACGCCGACACGGTGGTCCTCACCATGAGTCCGGCCATCGCCGCGGGTGGGACGGTCACCGTCGCCTACGAGCAGCCGACTTCCAACGCCCTGTCCGACGCCGCGAGCAATGAGGTCGAGTCGTTCACCGGCACGGACGCGATTGCCGCGTCCAACCGGCCGGGCGCGCCCGCGGTGACCCTGACCGCGGGCGACGGCCAGCTCACGGCGACATGGACGGCCCCGGCCAACGGCGGCAGCACGATCACGGGCTACACGGTGGAGCACAAGGTAACCGGCGCCGCCGACTCGACCTATGTGGCGGTGACCCGCGGCGACGCGGCAGCCCTCACCGAGACGATCACCGGACTGACCAACGACACCGGGTACACGGTGCGGGTGCGGGCAGGGAACGACGCAGGCGAGGGACCGTGGAGCGCGGAGGCGTCGGAAACGCCGGTCACCCCGCTGACGGCCGAATTCGGCGCGGACGCCTACACCGCCATCGAGGGCCGCGGCGCCGTCACGATTACCGTGACCCTGAGCGCCGACCCGGAGAGCACCGTGATCATCCCCATCACCGTGACCGAGAACGGCGCCGACGACTACTCGCTGTCGGCCAACTCGGTGACCTTCAACAGCGGCGACACCTCCGCCACCTTCACCGTCACCGCCAACGACGACGACTTCTACGACGGCGACGGCAACGACGAGACGATCACCCTGAGCTTCGGGACACTGCCCTCGGGCGTGTCCCCCGGCGCACAGCCCAGCACGACCGTGGCGCTGGTGGATAACGAGATCCTGGTGTCTTCGGACCTGGTCCCCAGCAGCTTCAAGGTCGGTGATGAGTTCCGGCTGCTGTTCGTCACCAATAACCGGCGCAACGGCAGTAGCAGCGACATCGCCGTCTACGACGCACACATACAGACAGACATCAGCAACAATGGCAGCGACGACATCAAGGATTACGTCGAGTTGTTCCGTGTGCTGGGCAGCACTGCGGCCGTCGATGCCCGAGACCACACCGGCACCACCTACACGTCGGCGGACAAGGGAGTGCCCATCTGGTGGGTGGAGGGTCCCAAGGCCGACGACGACTACGAGGACTTCTACAATAGCGGCTGGGACCACCGCGATCCGGGCCGGTACTCCGACGGCGATGAGCATGACTTCCCCGACAGCTCGATTGACCGCCGTGACGGTTTCGTTTTTACGGGCACCGCTTCCGATGGCACCGAATCCGATCAATTCGGCGACGGTAACGGCCTGGGCCGCTCATATGTGGGGTATGGCCGTCCGGCGGCGGGCGCCGGATTTGAGTTGGAGACCGGTACAATTCGAGACGGCGGCGAAAGATTACGGTTCTACGGCCTGTCGCACGTACTGCGGGCTGCGGCGCCGGCTGACACGCCCTACGTGACCGGTGTCGAGCTCGTCGACCCGCCTGCGAACGGCAATTACGCGACGGGCGACACGATCACAGTGGCGGTCACGTTCAACGAGGATGTGTCGGTGTCCGGCGCCGGCACGCCGACGTTCCCGCTGCTTATCGGCTCGAACACCCGCCAGGCGCAGTACCAGTCCGCCGCAAGCACGGCGACCCGGCTGGTGTTCACCTATGACGTGCTCAACGACGACAGCGACCGCGACGGGATTTCGAACGCCGAGCGCCTGCTCGACGTGCCGTCCAACGCCGCGATAACCCGCCGCGGCGACAGCATGGTCGAGGCGTATCCCGGACCCATAACCCTGATCACCGACCTCACCGTCAACGTCGTTACGACCCCCCCCACGGCGACCGGAGCGCTGGTGTCCCCGGACGGCACGAGCATCAGCCTGGTCTTCGACAAGGACCTGGACGCCAGCGGCTCGGCGCCCGCCGCGGACGCGTTCGAGGTGATCGTCGATGGCGGCACGGCGGTCAACCCGGCGAGCGTCGCCTTTCACGCCACCGACTCCGACACGATCACCTTGACCATGGCCACCGCCGACACCATCGCGGCGGGCGCCACTGTCACCGTGGATTACACCAAGCCGACCACGAACCCGCTCAAGGACGCGGCTGACAACGAGGTGGCGAACTTCACCCAAACCGCGCCCAACCGTCCCGCCGCGCCCGTGGTGACCCTGACCGCAGGCGACGAGAAGCTGACGGCAACATGGAGCGCCCCGGCCAACGGCGGCAGCGCCATCACCGGCTACGACGTGGAGTGGAAGACCGCCGCCCAGACCTGGGCTGAGGCCGCCACCGCCGGGCAGTCCGCCACGCCTGCCGCCGACGCAACCGACCATGAGATCACCGGGCTGACCAATGACACCGAGCACACGGTGCGGGTGCGGGCAGGGAACGACGCCGGGGACGGCCCGTGGAGCGCGGAGGCGTCCGAAACGCCGGTGGCGGCGGACACCACCGCCCCGGAGGTGTCGTCGGCGACGGTGTCCACCGACGGCACGGCCATCGACGTCGTCTTCGACGAGGACCTGGACTCCACCGGCTCGGAGCCCGCAGTGTCGGCGTTCGAGGTGTCCGTCGACGGAACGGCGTTCGACCCTACAGGCGTCGCATTCCACGCCACCGACGCCGACACGATCACCTTGACCATGGCCACCGCCGACACCATCGCGGCGGGCGCCACTGTCACCGTGGATTACACCAAGCCGACCACGAACCCGCTCAAGGACGCGGCTGACAACGAGGTGGCGAACTTCACCGGCCAGGCTGTGGCCAATCGGGCCGCCGCCGACATCGAGGTGTCGTGGGCGGCGGAGTCGTATGCCGCGCTGGAGGGCCACCCGGGCACGACGGTGACGCTGGTGCTGAGCGCCGTGCCCACGGGGGACGTGACGGTGCCGATCTCTGCGTCCCTGGGCGGCGGCGCGGAGGCTGCCGACTACTCGGGCGTGCCGACCTCGGTCACCTTCGACTCGAACAGCGTCCTCGTCGACGGCCTCCCCACCGAGAGCTTCACCGTGGTCGCCACCGACGACGACTTCCACGACGGCGACGGCAACGACGAGACCGTCACCCTGAGCTTCGGGACGCCCGCGGGCGTGACCGCCGGCACGCCGGAGACCGCCACGGTCGGCCTCATCGACAACGAGGTCCCGGCCACGTCAGACCTGATCCCCGACGGGACCGCCATCGGCGAAGGATTCCGCCTGCTGTTCGTCACCTCGAACGAGCGCGACGCCACCTCGACCGACATCGACGACTACAACAGGCACGTGCAGAGCCGCGCCAAGAATCGCGGCCACGACGACATCCGGCCCTACAGCAGCCAGTTCCAGGCGCTGGCCAGCACCGAGGCCGTCAACGCCAGGGACAACACCGCCACCACCGGCAACGGCGGCGAGGAGATCTGGTGGCTCGGCGGCCCCAAGGCCGCCGACCACTACCGCGACTTCTACGACAATACGTGGGATCACCAGAACCCGGGCCGCGAGGAGGACGGCGACGAAGTCGACTTCGAAGACGAAGACAAGGTGTGGACCGGTACCGACAAGAACGGCGCTACACGATTTCCCTTGGGCCAGAACCCCTCGGGATTCGCGGAACCCTTCGAGACGGCGGGGGAGCTGTTCCAAGGCGGTTCAACGACCAGGCCGAGGTACCCCCTGTACGGCCTGTCGTACGCGCTTTACGCCGCCGCGCCCGCCGACACGCCGTCTGTGACCCGCGTCGAGACGGTGGACCTGCCCGACGGCCCGTTCCGCAGCGGCGACACCATCAAGGTGAGGGTCATCTTCAGCGAGACGGTGACGGTGAACGGTGCGCCCACGTTCCCGATGGAGATTGGCAGCGACACCCTCCAGGCGGAATTCCAGGATTCCGAGAGCACGGGTACCGAACTCGTGTTCACCCATCTGGTCACCGACGCCGACTACGACAACAGCAGCGCCGGCGTCTCCAATGCCGAGCTCGAGTTGGAGCTGCCCTCAGGCACGTCGATCACCCGTGCGGGCGGTTCCACGGTGGCCGCCTACCCCGGAAGCATCGTGTGGGAGCCGGACCGCAAGGTGAACCCGAACCCGAGGCTCACCGATATCGAGATCACCTCCGACCCCAGGTCAGGCTCGGACTCGGACACCTACGGCAGTCGCGAGGTCATCGAGTTCACCGTCACCTTCGACGTCCCGGTGACCGTCACCGGCGACGCCACGGAAGGCAACATCACGTTCCGATTCTTCATCGGGGAAGGGCTTTACGACCAAAACGAAAGGTACGCCGTCCTGAGCACGAGCGACGGCACCGAGCAAACCGAACAGCTGGTGTTCACCTACACCGTGGTGTCCCTCGACACCCCCCGCGACGGTGGCGTCGTCTTCGTCAGCCCGGAGAATCACTCCGACCTCCTGCCGTTTGACCTCATGGGCGACCAGTCCATCGAGGGTCGCCTGGGCAGAAACGCCAAGTTGGACACGATAAAGAGTAAGCGCACCTACCCCGGCCACATGGTGAACGGCACGCTCACCCCGCCTTCCACGGACCCGCCGCAGAACCTGCGGGCCTACGCCGGCAACGGCCTCATCGACATGGACTGGGACGAGCCCAGCGGTGGCGCACCGGCGGGCGGCTACCGGGTGCGCTTCAAGAAGCTCGACGCTACCGGATTCGCTGATACTGACATTTTCCCCGTGGCCAAGGACACCACCGAGTACAACATCTCCGGACTGACCAACGGCGATGAGTACACCGTGCAGGTGGCGTCGCTGGATTCTGCATCGAGCGAGCCGGACGAGTGGGTGAAGGCGGAAGCGACCGTCGGGCGGCCCAAGGCGGTGGGCGACCTGACGGTGCAAACGCGCAGCCAGGACTTCCGGCTGAGCTGGGACGCGCCCGACGAGCGCGGCGAGGGCTTCCTGCAGGACAGCGCCAACAATCCGGTGCTGGTATATCGCGTGTCATGGGAAGAGACCGGCCAAGAATCCGACGCCGTCCCGTACCAGACGGTGTGCCAGACCGGCACGGCGGCGTTCGACTTCCACGAGTACTACGACGTGGAACAGAGCGGCAATACCATCACCTTCAAGCTGAGGCCGCCCGATGACGGCGAAGAGTATAGCTTCGCGGTGGAAGCTCGATTCCAGACCGGCTCCGAGGCCGTGCTGGAGAACTGTCACCTTCAGAGTGGCTTCGGCCCGGAGGCCGAGACGACCGAGACGGCGACCGAGGACGCAGCCATGGCGTCGGAGGAAGACCATGTGGCGCTGCGCGCCGCGCTGGAAGCGGTGGTCGACGACCGCGAAGAGAATTGGCCCTGGCTGCGCACCGCCTGGGACCACGCTTCCGACGGGACGGTGCAAGCCGCCGACCTGGACCGGGTTTACCAGGGCCTGACCGGGACCGAATGCACGACGACCAACTCGTCCGTCAACCTGAGCGGTTGCACGTTCACCCATCTGACCATTGACATGGACTGGGACCTGCTGACGCGGGAGACGTTCGAATACGTTGCCGTTCACGAGTTGGCCCACGTGTGGACGCTGGTCAGCGATCTGCACGACCAGGACACGCGGGGGCCGGTGGGCCGCGCCCTCCTGTACTTCTTCCGGCAAGAGTACAAGGGCGTCGCCGCAATGATGGAGCTCTGCGCCGTGGAAACGCTGGCGGACGCCCTCACCCACGTGGCCGAGGATGCCGCGCCCGAAGCCCTGGTCTACTACGGCGACGTCTGCTTCTCCGACGGGCGCGCCGAGCCGACCATGACCAGTGAGGGAGTGGCGCGGCACGCCATGCACCCGTCGGGCGCCGACCCCAACGGCGATGCCACCACGTCGTCGTGGTTCACAGACACCTTCACCGACGCCACGGCCAGCGCCGAGGCGTGGAAAGTGGTGTCGGTAATCGGGGCCAGCAAGCATCGCTCCCTGGTGATGAACCTGCTCCGGGACGAGTTCAACGGTCTCTGCTCCATCCGGGCCGCCAACAAGGCGGTGTACGACGACCCCAGCGACATCACCGACCCATGGATGGACGGCGGCTGCGAGCCGGACGCCCCGACCGGCGTCACCGCGACGGCGGGCAGCGCCGAGGGCAGTATCGACGTGTCGTGGACGGCGCCGGAGGACGTGGGCGGCGCGCCGCTGCTGGGCTACACGGTGCAATGGAAGTTCCCCGCGCAGACCTGGCCGCAGGAAGGCACCTCCATCCCTGACCAGCAGGCCGAGCTTCAGGACCCCGCGGCGACCTCCCACACCATTACCGGCCTCCTCGCGGGGCAGGAGTACACGGTGCGGGTGCGGGTGCGCAACAGCATCGGCGACGGCGTGTCTGGCGATCAGTCCGTGAATGCAGCCAGCGCCGCCAGGTCCACTCCGCCCCCACCCAAAAACGTGCGGGCGGTCGCGGAGGAGGGCGGGGTCAGGCTGACCTGGCAGTCCCCCGACGGCGCAGTGGTCACCGGCTACCGCATCGAGCGTCGCCGCGCCGGCGAGCAGGGCAGCGGTCCCCAGCGTTCCCATGGGCAGCCCAGGGACCACCACACCCTGGTGGAGGACACCGGCAGCGCTGAAACGGGCTATACCGATGAGAGCGCGGAAAAGGGCGTGGAGTACGAGTACCGGGTCAGCGCCCGCAACGAGGCCGGGCCGGGCGAGGTGTCGGACTGGGTGAGGGCCGGGCCGGCGTCTGCATCCAACACTCCGGCTACCGGCGCGCCGACCATCAGTGGTACGACTCAGGTGGGCGAGACATTGACGGCGGACATCACCGGCATTGCCGACGCCGACGGTCTGAGCGGCGAAACGTTCACCTACCAGTGGGTATCCAGTGACGGAACAACCGGTACGGATATAGAGAACGCGACCGCCTCGACCTACAAGCTCGTAGACGCCGACCGGGGCAGGTTCGTCAGGGTCAGGGTGACCTTCACCGACGACGGCGGCAACGAGGAGACCCTGACCAGCGCGCCCACGGGTCCCGTGTGGGCCGACGGCCCGCCGGGAGCGCCCCGCAACCTCGCCGCCACCGCTGGAAACAAGGAGGTCACCCTGTCCTGGGACCCGCCCGAAGACAACGGCAACGCGCCCGCAACGAGATACCGCATCGAGTGGAGGATCGACGGCAAGGACTACGACAAGAACCATTGGGGCACAGCGCGAAGTACGACCTATACGACGAACGACCAGGCCAATCTGGCCAATGGAGTGAAGTACTTCTTCCGGGTGAAGGCCGAAAACGGCAGCGGCAACGGCTACGGACCATACGGACCGGCCTCCGAGGAGGTGAGCGCCACTCCCACGTCCGGCTCGGCGGTGGACCTGGGCACGCCGGTGCTGTCGGACACGGAAAACCTGCATCACGGCATGGTGCGGCTGGACTGGGAGGACATAGAGGACGCCGGCTGGTACGTGGTCCAGTACTACCACGTCAAAGGTGGGGAGTGGCTGGACCTGCCCGCCGCGGGAGTGGACATCGCGCTCCACGGATCGAGCGCGGTGGTGAGCAACCTGCATGGGCTCTCGTGGCTGAGGGTTCGAGCGATGAGCTGTGCGGGAGCATCGGAGTGGTCGCAGATCGAGCAGTTGTTCGGGACCAATGCGTCGGACTGGGACGGGGTGCCCGTGCCCGAGGTGGCGGAGGGCGACGAGATCGAGCCATGCCCCGTTGTGCTGGGCACGCCGGTGCTGTCGGACACGGAGACCCTGCACCACGGCATGGTGCAGCTGGACTGGGAGGACATAGAGGACGCCGGTTGGTACGTGGTCCAGTACTACCACGTCAAAAGCGGGGAGTGGCTGGACCTGCCCGCCGCCGGAGTGGACATCGCGCTCCATGGATCAAGCGCGGTGGTGAGCAACCTGCATGGGCTCTCGTGGCTACGCTTTCGAGCGATGAGCTGTGCAGGAGAATCAGAGTGGTCGCAGATCGAGCAGCTGTTCGGGACCAACGCATCGGACTGGGAGGGAGTGCCCGTGCCCGAGGTGGCGGAGGGCGACGAGATCGCACCGTGCCCCGAAGACGCGGCCACGCCGGACAACAGCCCGGCCACCGGCGCGCCTACGATCAGCGGGACGGCGCAGGTGGGGGAGACGCTGACGGCGAACACATCTGGGGTCGCCGACGCCGACGGGCTTACCAACGCTGCCTTCACTTACCAGTGGCTGGCCGACGACGCCGACATATCGGGAGCGACCAACGCCACGTATACCCTGACCGATGGCGAAGAAAGCAAGGCCATCAGGGTGCGGGTGAGCTTCGCCGACGATGCGGGCAATGAGGAGACGCTGACCAGCGCGGCTACGGACGCGGTGGCGGCGGCGCCCACGCCCAACAGTCCGGCGACGGGCGCTCCTGCCATCAGCGGGACCGCCCAGGTGGGTGAGACCCTGACGGCGAACACGTCGAGCATCGCCGACGCCGACGGGCTGGAGAATGCCACGTTCACCTACCAGTGGCTGGCCGACGACGCCGAAATCGCAGGCGCCACTAGCTCGACCTACACCCTGGCCGACACCGACGAGGGCAAGGCCATCAGGGTGGAAGTGTCCTTCACCGACGATGCGGACAATGACGAGACGCTGACCAGCGCGGCAACCGACGCGGTTGCGGCAGCGCCCACGCCCAACAGCCCGGCCACCGGCGCACCCACCATCAGTGGAACCGCCCAGGTGGGCGAGACGCTGACGGCGAACACGTCGGGCATCGCCGACGAGGACGGGCTTAGCAACGTCCAGTACGAGTACCAGTGGCTGGCCGACGATACCGAAATCGCAGGCGCTACCGGCTCGACCTACACCCTAGCCGACACCGACGAGGGCAAGGCCATCAAGGTGGAAGTCACCTTCATCGACGACTCCGCCAATGATGAGTCACTGACCAGCGCGGCCACGGATGCTGTGGCAGCAGAGCCCCAGACCAATTCTCCCGCCACCGGAGCGCCAACCATCAGTGGCACGGTGCAGGTGGGGGAGACACTCACGGCGAACACGTCGGGCATCACCGATGCCGACGGGCTTAGCAACGTTCAGTACGAGTACCAGTGGCTGGCCGACGACGCAGACATATCCGGAGCGACCAATGCCACCTACACCCTGGCCGACACCGACGAGGGCAAGGCCATCAAGGTGCAGGTTACCTTCAGCGACGACGCGGGTAACGATGAAACCCTGACCAGCGCGGCCACGAATGCTGTGGCAGCGGCGGAACCCGCGGAGCCGCCCGACCAGCCCACGGGGCTGGACGCCACGGCCACCCACGACTCTGTAACTCTCAACTGGGACGATCCCGGCGACGACAGCATCACCGGCTATGTGATCCTGCGGCGCGTCCGCGTGAACGATCAAGGGGGCGAGTTCAGCGAGCTGGTGGCGGATACCGGGACGGCGGCCACGACGTACACCGACGACACGGTGGCCGCAAGCACCACCTACACCTACCGGATCAAGGCAATCAACGAGCACGGGACCAGCGAGCGGTCCCGCTGGTACCACATCGACACCCCGGCGTCTCCCGTCCCCGACAAGCCCACGGGCCTCGAAGCCACGGCAACCCACGACTCCATTACCCTGACCTGGGACGACCCCAGCGACGACAGCATCACCGGCTACGTGATCCTGCGGCGCAACCGGGATACCGACGCCGAGGGACACTTCGATGAGCTGGTGGCAGACACGGGCACGGACGCCACCACCTACACCGACGGCAGCGTGACAGAGGAGAGCCGCTACACCTACCGCATCAAGGCCATCAACGAGCACGGGACCAGCGAGCGGTCCCGCTGGTACCACATCAACACTCCGGCAGCCCCGTAGCCGGTATGAGGGGCTTAGCCACCCAAGGAGGCATCTGCGCCGGAGACGGCCGGCGATTGTCCAACGAGTTGGTCCTGACCGTCAGCGGTCCGGGCCAATGGAGGGCAACTAGAAAAGCAAGCACATACATCGACGGAGACCTGGGACTCGGCCACCTGTTCAGGGAGCAGTGAGGCTCCCGTGCGACGAAGGCTTGCGAAGGTCCATTATCGCCGGGAGCCGCGACTGCAGGCTCTCGCTGATGCGCAGGCTGGCCTCGCTGAGGCGGGACAGCCGCTGCCGCAGGGCCTCGTTTTCTTTACACAGCTCCCCGACATGTTTCATGCCCACGACCTTCGTTCAAGTACGGGCGGCCTGCCTTTTTCCGGCCCACCGGGCCATGCCGGCTGACTGCAGCGGCGTTGCGGCAAATTATACAGGGGAAGATTGGTGGGAGATTGGGGCCTAAAATACCGGTATTCTACTGACTTTACACAACATTCTCTGACACAATGCCCCGCAACTTGCCCAGCCTCCGGCGGGGAGGCATTCACTTGGGATTCGACAGGCCGATAGACGGAGCTGATACAGGAGCCGCAACCGCGGAGGGCCGGTGCGCACCTAACCTGGAACTACTCCCGTCCATCGGTTGATGGCCTTTCGAACGCGCCGCCGCGTAGAGGGCAATGAATAACACGAGGAGTCCCGGCATCATGAGCCTCACCGCCGCCCGAGCCAAGCGACAAAAGACCCGAGGCGTCTGACTGCACTGAATCCATCGACCACCGCGGAGACGGGATGACCATGGACACGTCCACGCCGGACACGGGGCCGGGGCGACGGCCACGCACTGCGGGCGCTCGACGTTCTTCGCCATTTCTCACCGGACCACGCCGGTGTTTGCTACCCCGTGAGAGGGCATTCGGACCTGGCCGGGGGTTCAATTGCACCTGGCAATTACCGGTGAGAATGTCTGGTGCGATTGTGATGTTAAGCACTTACGCGTCGGAGGCTGGCCCGATAAATTATTTGGGCAATAGCGACATCGACGGTCGGCAAACGGCCGGACAACGGCCCCGGCGTTCGTCTGAGGTTTCAGCACAGCTCGGGCCCGACGGAACAATAGCGATAGCAGTCCGAACACCATGAACCGCAACACGCTCTTCACCACGATGACCGCTCACAATGCGGCTTTCAGTGATGTCCTGGTCGCCGACCCCCCCGAGTTTGACCTGCCGTGGCCGCGTGTGCCGGTACCGTGGGCATTGTCTTCTGACCTCCGCTCCACCGTTCCCGATGCGCCGGGAAAGCGCAGGCGGCGCGTATGACCGCGGCGATACCTTCCCGCTCGAGGGTCGTGGCGGCGGCGGTGGCGCTGCTGGTGGTGGCGCTGCTGCTTTTCGCAGCGCAGCACGCGGCTGCCCAGACCGGCGACGCCAACGGGACCAGTTACACCGGGAGCCTGGACACGCCCGCGCGGGCCGGCACAACCGCCGAGGTCGGGACTGAGCCCACGGCCCCGGCGGGCGTGTCAGCGGCCGGTTCGCCCATTGAGGTGTCGGGCCGGTACCTGGGTGCGATGCACCTCGAGCGGTTGACGCGGGTGTCGACACCCCTGGTGGGCAGGGATTCCGAGACCTACCTGCGCGGCAATCGGGGCATCAACGGGCTCTGGTCCGACGGAGCCACGCTGTGGGTGGCGGACGCATTTTCGAACCAGGCCAGGTTCAGGAAAAAGGACGGCGACAGCGGTGTGGAGCTGGGGCCGCAAGTGCCGACCGGATCGCAGTTCAGGGGCGACGAAGGCGAGTTGGTCTACCGCGACGGCATTGCCGCGCTGACGGCGTACGACCTGCGCGCCGGGTACCGGACCCCCGGCTCGGACCTGGCCAACACGTCGTACTACGTGTACCACGATACCACGGAGGCGCTGAACCCCGGCGGCGGCGCTGCCCGGGACGGCCTGGTCAAGCCCGAGGGCGTGTGGTCCGACGGCGAGGCGGTGTGGGTGTCCGACGTCAGCCGGGTGGTCAAGGCCTACCGGCTGAGCTCATTCGCCGAAGACAATTCAGGCCTCCCGGAGCTGTTGCCGGACCGGTCGTTGACGATGCCGGCGCAGTCGGTGCCGCGGGGCATCTGGTCCGACGGGACCACGATCTGGGAGGATAGCCCTGCAGACCCACAGCTAGCATTCTCTGGGAAGGCGCATCGAGGGTCTCCTGCATCTGGTCGTGTCACACCAAGATGCTGGATGCCGGTGCGCCTTCCCGAGTTAAGCGCACACCCGATTTCAGTCCATACCTACCTCTGTCAGCCCCTCGACTTTTGCCCTTCCGGTTACGTCGGAGGCTGGTCATGAGGGCCGCCTTTGGATCGAGCCTGCTTTCATTGGCGGTGGCCGCCCTGCTGGGCTTGGCCGTGGCGTTGCTCGCCTTCCAGGCTTGGCCCGCCTCCGCCCAGAGTACCGGAGTGGCCATCACGGGCACGCCCAAGTTCGGCGAAATTCTTACCGCCGACACCTCCGCCATCGACGCCGGGGATTACGGCGGCGTGGCGGGGTCGAACCTGACTTTCACCTACCAGTGGGTGCGCAGCAAGGGCGGCACGGACACGGACATCCCGAGCGCGACCTCGCTCGCCTACCGGGTGACGCACGATGACTTCCGCCACCAGGTCAAGGTCAAGGTCAGTTTCACCGTGGGCGCTACCCCTCACACAGAGACCAGCGCGGCGGTGGGGCCGGTGCTGGGAACGCTGTCCCAGCCGGCCACGCCTTATACGGCGCCCTCCGATGCCCTCTGGTCCGCCACCATCGGCGTCGGGAGCAGTGGGGGCCTTGTCGGCTATAACAACGTCTCTGGGAGCATGTTTGGTTCACTAAGCGAGGAGTCCGTCTTATTGAACCGGAAGGTCCAAGGAATAATCGGGTACAATGATGGCCTCATTATAACTTTCAGAGAACTAGCGACTGAATATCCGGGGTGGGAACGCTGGACGCTGCACGTTAACGACGATATCGAGTTGCCGTTGTCAGAGATGAGCAGCGGTACAGCTCCTAGCGCTCCGTTTTATCTCACGCTAACGGATGGCGACTATGGAGAGATGTGGGCGGACGGAAGCCGGCACACGGTCTATATCACCACGCCCGGCACGCGGGCGACCGGCGCGCCGTCCATTTCCGGCACTGTCGCAGTGAACCGGACCCTCACCGCAGATACCAGCGCCATCAGCGACGCGGACGGCCTTGAGAGTCCCGCTTATATCTACCAGTGGTTCCGGGTAGTTGACGGTGAAAATGTCCCAATCGCCATAGGGGACTTCGCCACCTACAGAGTGAGGCCACATGACGCGGGCCATCGCTTCAAGGTGGGAGTGATATTTCTGGATGATGAAGGCAACACCGAGGTGTTGTCCAGCGCCGCCACCGGCCTGGTACCGGGGCTGCCAGCCATCAGCACGATTACCGTGGACACCGACCCTTCGGTGACGCGCCACGCCGACGGCGTGAACTACTACGCGAACGGAAATGAGATAGAATTCATCGTCAACTTTACGGAGGACATATCCGTGACCGGGTCGCCCGAGTTGGAATTCTTCATCGGCTCCGACGCAAAGTTAGCCGGCTACAACTCCGGCGACAGCGCAAGCCGGGCGCTGAAGTTCAAGTACACGGTGCAGCCCGGAGACCAGGGCGCGGTGACCGTGCGGTCGAACCCGGTGAAGCTGCTCATAGGCGAGACCATCATCAGCGACGTATTCGCGTCGGCGAACCTCTTTTTCGCGGGCACCGTGCCGCAGGGCCAGCAAGTCCTGGGCATACCCTTCATCATCGCGCTGGCCTTCACCTCCGACGCCGGCGGCAACCAGACTTATGGTTTGCGGGACGCGTTGGAACTTACCGTCACCTACAACGAGGCGGTTACGGTGAGCGATGGGGACTCTCTGGGGCTGGAGTTGGACCTCGACGGCACGCCTCGAACGGCCGCCTATGCCTCGGGCACCGGCACCAGCCGACTGGTCTTCCGCTACATCGTCTCCCTGGGCGACCTGGATGCCAACGGCCCAGACGTGCCGGCGAACGGGATGGGCCAAGGTGGAACTATCCAGGGAACCGACACAGGCACGCCCGCGGCGGACCGGAGGCACTCGGTTCTGGCCGCACAGCCCGCGCACAAGGTGAATGGCGGCCTGCCCAGCGTTACGCCTGAAGAGACGGAGTATGTGGCTCCCGACGACGCCCTGGCATCGGCGCGGCTGACTGTAGGAACACCGGCCGGGCTGGCGGACTCCCCGGGATACTGGGCCACCTTGGACCATACCGCCGGCAGCCTTGACCCGACGGCCATCCTGACGCGCACGGTGAAGGCGATTGCTCCAGTGGACAGCAACGGCGCGTTCCGGTTCCAGCTCGACGGGACCTCCGCGCCGGCGGGTTACCAGTCCTGGACGCTGAACATCGACGAGGGCCTGCAGTTCAAGTTCGCGGACGGCGCTGCCAGTACCCCGTCTGAGGGCTGGACCATGACCTGGAGCGACCGGGACTACTCAGAGATATGGAACGATGGTGAGGCCTTCACCCTGTACATAACCGTACCGGAGGTCACTATCGCCCCGGTAACCACCCCGGTTGAAGAAGGCGATGCGGCGCAGTTCACTGTGAGCCGGGCGGGGACCAACACCGCCGGCGATCTCAGCGTGGGAGTGAGTGTGAGTGAGACGGGAGCGATGCTGAACAGCGGTCAAGCCTCGCAAACGGTGACCGTTCCCGACGGTCAAGCCGACGCAACGTTCAGCCTGACCACTGTTGACGATGGGATAGAGGAACCGGACAGCGTGGTTACGGCGACGCTGCAAGCGGGTGCAGGATACATCCTCGGCTCGCCCTCGGCAGCCACGGTGACCGTTGAGAACGACGACGGTAAAACGATCCAGCTGGACCCGTCTGCGCTGACCGTCCCCGAGAGCGGCAGCGCCACTTACACGGTGCAGCTGGGAACGGTGCCCCAAGAGGTGAGCGGCAGCAGCGCCGTTACGGTCACCGTCGCCAGCAGTGATACGGCGCTCTCGGTCTCCCCGACCACGCTGAACTTCGACGCAACAAACTGGAATATCGCAGTGACGGTTACGGTCAGGGTGGGCGGCGACAGCAACGCCATAGACGAGACCTACACCGTGACCCACACGGCCAGCGGCGCCGACTACGGGTCGGTAGTGCGGTCAATCGAGGTGACGGTGGACGACGATGATGAGAACCGGCCGGCATACATCAGAACGGGGAGCAGCCTTCCGATCGATGACGTTTCCCAGGTGGGAGAAACCGTGACCGCCGATTTCAGGCGCGGCGCCATCGCAGACCCGGACGGACTTGTCAGAGACTGGCCCTTCGAGGTGCAGTGGGTGCGGGTGACCGAGGATAACACTGAGATTAACATCCCCGGCGCCCGGGGCCATTGCACCTCAACCGGCTTGTCCAATTGCCTCGAACTATTTTACGACGTGCAAGCGGCGGATGGCGGGCACAGGATAGGCTACCGGATCCTGTTTGAGGACCGGTTGGGCAATCCTGAGTCGGTACTGAGCGATCTGACCTCTACGATTGTTCACCCGGTACGGCTGATCTCAGCGAGGCTGCTGAACAACCCTACGACCACGCCGCTCAGTGGCGGCGTTCCGGTGTTCGTTCCCGGCGACACGCTCCGCTTCGAGGCCACGGTGGACCGGCCGGTGACGGTTACCGGGACACCGGACCTGGTATTCAGGGTCGGAAGCGGCCCTAACGCCTTTCGGTATTACGCGCCTTTTGAGTCGATTGACGCCGCGGGCACGACGCTGACTTTCGAGGACGAGGTAGATAACGACAAGTCCGGTCCTGTGGGAATCTTCCAAAACAATGACAATGATGAGTTGGTCCGGGTCGGAAGCGGGGAAGCGATCACTGACCAGGACGATGCCGATGTGGACATTGACCCGTATGCCTGGGAAGGGCCCGGAGAGTTTGATCATTCTGTCGATCATCGTCCATTCATAGTGGCGATGAGCATTACGTCCGACCCGGGAGCAGACCAGACCTACGGGTTGGGAGACACCATCAAGTGGGAAACAACCTGGTCAATCCCGGTGACCGTCAGCGGCTCTCCCAACCTCAAAGTCAATATCGGCGACAGAGTGGACGACGCGGCTTACGCCGACGGGTCGCGCACCAATACCCTGGCATTTGAATACGAGGTCCAGGCGGGCGATGATGACAGCGACGGGGTGAGCGCAGCCTTCGCCGACATCGAAGGTGGCAGTCTCACGAGTACGGCGCGCTCCTCGGTCACGGCGTATCGCAGCTACGGGCTGCGCTCGCCCCAGGCGGCACACCGGGTGGACGGCGGTCCGGTCGAGGAAACGGAGGAACCGACGCCGATAGAAGACCAGCAGGGTCTAGTATGGCATGCCACCATGACCGTCGGTGAGGGTATCGGATTCAAGGGTTACTACACGGGGCAGGGCACCGACTTCGGCAGCCTGAGCGATGACGCGCTCACCGACGACGCCACGATATTTTGGATGTTGGTTGAATCCAACGGCACCTTCCAGATTCGGGGCGCTCCCAGGTCCAGCCGGCCCGGGGAAGCCCCCGACTGGACGCTGCAGGTTGGCGACGACCTGTGGCCCGTGGTCGGCAACATGAGCGAAACAGGTTCCGAATGGCGGATTACCTGGACTGGCGCCACCTACTATGACGATTGGGATGAAGGCGATGAGGTGGAGTTGTCGATGTACCTGCCCCTGGTCTCGGTGGAGGCGGTCAGCGAAGGCGGAGAGGTGGAGGAGGGAGACCCGGCCAGGTTCCGCGTCACACGCACCGGCAGCCCGGCCAGGGCCATGCCGGTGCGGCTGAGCGTGTCGGGCGAACCGGCGGCAGTCCTCCAGAATCCGCCGACCATGGTAACGATTCGCGCCGGGCAGACCACCGCTGATTTCTCGGTCCCGACCGCCGACGACCGGCGTCCTGGACCGGGAGGCGTCATCACCGTTTCGGTTCTGAACAGCGCGGACAACGCCGCCAGCGGTACCGCTTATCAGGCCAACACTGACGCACCGAGCGCGTCGGTCGCGGTGACGGACGACGACCCCGCGGACATTGTCCTGTCGAAGACGGCGCTGGCCGTGGTCGAGGGGGCGGCGGCGCAGACCTATACCGTGTCCCTGGCTTCCGAACCGGCGGCAAACGTCAACGTAACCATCACCGGCCATGCCGGTTCGGACCTGACCGTCAGTCCGGCGTCGCTGACCTTCACCCCTGCCGACTACGCCGCAGGGCAGACGGTGACCGTCACGGCGGGCATCGACGCCAATGACGTGAACGAGCGGTTCACCCTGACGCACACCGCGTCCGGCTCCTCGGACTACGCCGGCGCCACGGCGGTCCTGCAGGTCTCCGTAACCGATAATAACACCGCCATCACTGACGTGAGCATCGTGTCGGATGCTGGGGGAAACGACATCTACGGGCCGCGCGACGCCATCGATATACGGGTCACCTTCAAGAATGCGGTGGACGTCACCGGCGTCCCGCAAATGGGACTGGAAGTGGCTGGTGAAACCCGCCAGGCCGGCTATTTCCAGGGTAGCGGAACGTCGAACCTGACCTTCCGATACCTGGTGGCGGACGACGACGATGCCAATGGCGACGGCGTGGACAACGACGGCGTCAGCATTCCCACCAATTCTCTCACCCTGAACGGCGGCTCCATTACCAACAACATGGTGGGCGCCCTACTGGGTCACGACGCGGTGGCAGCCAGCACGTCCCACAAAGTGAACGGCGCCCTCACCACCGTCGCACCCTTGGAAACTCCCGTCGCGCTGCCCCAAGGCACCCTCTGGTCGGGTACCCTGACGATTGGGGAGCATTCGCTCTCAGTCAACCTCGGCTACCAGGATCCGGATATCTTTCCCGTGAATTTCGGCCAGTTGGAGACGACCGACATGCTGGCGGAGCCGGATGTTGTGTTGATCGCTGCTGGTGTTAGCATTGCGAATTCGAGCGACAAGGGACTGAACTTTATGATTAGTGGCGACGCGGCGCCGGAGGGCTGGCAGAACTGGACGCTGCACATTGACGACGGCCTGCAACTGGAGTTCACGGACGGGACCCAGGGAACCCTGCAAACCACTCCCGCGAGCTGGTACACCTCGTGGCGCGGGAACTACGACGAGCTCTGGAACGTGGGTGAGCGGTTCACCGTGTACGTTGCCGTGCCCGCCGTGAGCGTCGCGCCGGTAGCGGGCGCGGTGGACGAGGGCGCCCCGGCCCAGTTCAGGTTGACCCGCACCGGCGATACCTCCTCATCCCTCGCGGTAACGGTGACAACCGCAGAGACCGGCGACACCATCTCCGGAACCGCTCCCACCAGCTTCACCATCAGGTCAGGCCAGGAGGAGGGGATACTGGATGTGGCCACGGCGGACGACGGGGTGATTGAAGACGACAGCGCCATCACCGTCACCGTCGCCGCGGGAACCGGGTACGTGCCGGGCGACCCCGCATCGGCCGAGGTGGTCGTGCGTAGCGACGACGCGGTGGGGATCACCCTGTCCCCCGCATCGCTGACCGTTAACGAGGAGAGCAGCGCGTCCTACACCGTAGTCCTCGACGCCCAGCCCTCAGGCAACGTGACGGTTACGATAACGGGCCATTCCAGCACTGATATCAGCATCAATCCGGCCACGCCCCTGGCCTTCACCTCATCGACCTGGTCCACAGCGCAGAGCGTAACGGTATCGGCGGCGGACGACTCCGACTTTGACAACGACGAGGTAACGCTGCTCCACACGGCAACCGGCGCCACGGAGTACGCGTCGGTGACGGCGAACCTCAAGGTGACAGTGGACGACGACGATACGGACAACAGCCTCCCCACCGGCGTGCCGACCATCTCTCCGACCACGGTCCCGGAGGTGGGGGCCACCCTTACCGCGGACCCGTCCGGCATCTCCGACGCCGACGGCCCCACCAGTCCGACCTTCAGCTACCAGTGGGTGCGCGTGAGCGCGGCCAACGCGGAGACCGACATCAGCGGCGCAACCTCCGCAACCTATACGGTGCAGGCCGCCGACGTGGGATCCACCCTCAAGGTGAAGGCGAGCTTCACCGACGGCAAGAACAAGGTGGAGACCGTCGAGAGCGCGCCTACGGCGGTTGTCACCGTGACCCAGGTAACCGTGAACTTTGGCGCCGCCGCGTACACGGCGGCAGAGGACGGCGCAGCGGCCACCGTGCCGGTGACGCTGGACAAGGCGCCGAACCGCATCCTGAATATCACGATAACCGCCACGCCGGGCAATGACGCAGACACCGGGGACTACTCGGTGAGTCCCACGCGGGCCGACTTCGGCGTGAGTGACATCGCCAAGGAGATCACCGTAACGGCGACGGACGACAACATCGACGATGACAACGAAACGGTGACACTGACCTTCGGAACGCCGCTGCCCGATGGCGTCAGCGCCGGCGGCAGGGTCAGCGCAGTGGTCGCCATCACCGATGATGACGAGGCGGCGGTCCTGCTCAGCGTGGATACTCTCACTGTCAGCGAAGGAGGGACCGGCACGGTGCAGGTATCGCTGGCGACGCAGCCCTCTGACGCGGTGTCGGTGGTGATCGCCGGATTTGATGGGACGGACGTCAACCTGACGGGCTCGGCCACTCTCAACTTCACCACATCCACCTGGAACTCCCGGCGGACGGTCGTACTGAGCGCCGCCCAGGATGACGACGACAACGCCGAAGACGACCTGGTAACGCTGACCTTCACGGCCACCGGAGGCGGCTACTCGGGCCTTGCGGCCAGCCTGGCCGTCACGGTGGACGACGACGAAACGCCCAACGCCCCGGCAACGGGCTTCCCGGTCATCCAGGGCACGCCGGAGGTCGGCGAGCAGTTGACCGTCGATATCTCCACCATCGCGGACGCCGACGGCCTGCCGAGCGCCTCCGCCTTCGCTTATCAATGGATACGGGTGGCGTCCGACGCGACAGAAACATCGATCACGTCCGCAACGGGGTCCACCTACACGCCGACCTCGGATGACGTAGGCGCCGCGCTGAAGGTCCAGGTGTCCTTTACCGACAACGGAGGGACCGGAGAGACGCTGACGGGTGAACCCACGGCGTCCTCCGTTCTGGTGGCGCAGGTTACGGTCACCTTCGACGCGCCGAGCTACCCGGTGGAAGAAGGGGCAACGGTTACGATAACGGTCAATCTGGACAAGGACCCGCACCGTGAACTCACACTTCTTCTGACCGCCACGCCGGGCGGCGGAGCGACGACCGCCGACTACGAAACACCGCCTGGAGAGGTAGTCTTCTCCGCCGGTGAAACCTCGAAGGAGCTGACCATAACGGCGGTTGACGACGCGGTGGACGAAAGCGGCGAGACACTGACGCTGGGCTTCGGTACGCCGCCCGAGGGCGTGACGGTAGGGGCCACCTCCGAGACGGTGGTCCGGTTCGGCGACGACGACAGCCGGGGCATCCTGCTCATACCGGAGGAACTGGCGGTAACCGAAGGAGGCGGCGCCGCAACGTACACCGTGCAACTGACTTCGCAGCCCACATCCAGCGTTACTCTGACCGTTGCCGTGGAACAGCCGATCATCGGTTCAGATCTGCCCGTGTCGGTAAGTCCTGCGCGGCTTTCCTTCAACGCATCCAACTGGGACAGCGAGCAGACCGTCCGCGTGACGGCTACCAACGACAGTGATGCGGACAACGAGTCCACCACGATCAATCACACTACCGCTGGCGGAGACTATGACGGCGTTACGGAAAGCCTGCCGGTGACGGTGGACGACGACGAGTCGCCGAACAATCCCGCGGAAGGCCAAGTCACTATCACGGGCGACCTGGAGGTGGGTGAAAGCCTCACCGCCGACACCAGCGGCATTACCGACGCGGACGGACTAACCGGCGTCAGCTACAACTACCAGTGGATACGGGAGATGGGCGGTACGGAAACGGAAATCCCGGGCGCGAACGCCTTCAGCTACAGGCTGACCGACGCGGACGCCGCTCACCATATCCTGGTGCGGGTATCGTTCATTGACGACGCCGGCAACGCGGAGACACTGACCAGCGAGCCCACGCTGAGGATAGGGGTGGTGCCCGTCGCAGTCTCCTTCGGAAGGTCGGCCTACTCGGTGAACGAAGGCGAAACGGTCACGATAGAGGTCGGGCTGGACCAGGACCCGGAGCGCACCGTGACGATTCCTTTGACCACCACCCATGGCGGCGATGCCACCGGCGACGACTACACGGCGCCGGCGGAGATTGTGTTCTCTGCCGGCCAGACCTCGCTGGAACTGACCATAACGGCGATTGACGACCAGGTGGCCGAGAGCGGCGAGACGCTGACCCTGGCCTTCGGGACGCTGCCTGAAGGAGTGTCCCTGGGCACGACCGCGGAGGCGGTGGTGCGGTTCGGCGACGACGACGGGCGCGGAATCATGATCAGCCCGGAGAGCCTGACGCTGATTGAAGGCGGGAGTTCTCACAGCTACACCGTACAACTGCTGTCGCAGCCAACCTCCACGGTCACGGTGAGGGTGGACGTGGAGGTTCCCTCCGGTGGTTCAGCCCTTCGCCCGCCGGTGACGGTCAATCCCGCGACGCTGCGCTTTGACACGTCCAATTGGAACAGCGTCCAGACGGTGCGCGTATCTCCCTCCCATGACGAGGACGCCTTCGATGCGGCTGCGACGCTGAACCACACCGCCAGCGGCGGCGGCTACGACAACGAGACGGCATCCCTTCGGGTCACCGTCACCGACGACGACGCGCCGGTGACGCCGGGCACAGGCCGCATAGAACTCTCGGCTACAACCCTCTCCATCGAGGAGGAAAAGAACAAGACCTACACCGTGACACTGGCATCCGAACCGGTCAGCCGTGTCACGGTACGGATAACCGGCCAGGGGGGAACCGACCTCTCCGTGTCTCCGGAAGAGTTTGAGTTCGTCCTGTCCAACTGGGATAGGGAGCAGAGGGTTCGGCTGTACTTCAATCACGACCAGGACAAGGAGGACCACACGGTGAGATTGACCCACACCGCATACGGACGAGAGGACTACGAGGGCGTTACGGCGCGCCTCACCGTCGCGGTGACGGACGACGACCCTCACGGCACGCTCATTCCATTGCCCCAGGTATCAATAGATGCGGAAGATGCGGATTCCGGCAGTGTGACCGAGGGCGATGACGTGGTCTTCACCCTCACCCGCACCGGGGACAGGACGGAGGCCCTGACCGTCTCGGTGGAAGTTGAGGAGACCGGCAGGATGATAAGAGGGAGCCGGCCTTCCAGGATTACCTTCGAGCAGGGGTCGGGCACTGCTGCGCTGACGGTCAGCACCGACGACGACTCCCGGGACGAGGCTTCCAGCGTCATCAGCGCCACGGTCCGGGACGGCAGAGGTTACCAGCCTGGACGACCGGTGCAGGGTTCGGTCACCGTCGCTGACAACGATTCCACGGGGACCAGTGACGGCGGCGTCCCGGTTGTCAGGGGCACCCCCAGGGTGGGCGAGGAGCTATTGGCGGATATGTCGAGGGTGTACGATGCGGACGGGTTGCCGGACGATGGTGAGTTCCGGTACACGTGGCTGCTCGCGCTCACAGAAGACGATGTGAAAGAAGTCACCAATAATTCCGGCAGGTACACGCCTGTGGTGGAAGACATTGGCCGGACGGTCGCCGTCCACGTCAGCTACACCGACAACGCCGGCAACGACGAGGAGCGGACCAGCAGGGCCACCAGGGCCGTGGCAGCAACTACCCCGGGCGCGCCGGGTATACAGCCGTCCTACTTCTACGCCGAACCGGGGTACCAGGAGGTCACCCTGTCCTGGTCGGCTCCTGAGAGCGACGGCGGCAGCGAAATCAGCCGGTACCAGTACCGGCAGAGGACGGCCTCCGGCGGGTACGGCAGTTGGAGAAACGCCAGCTACAGCGAGGGCCAAGGATACCAGTCCACCGTAACGGGCCTGCGTAACGGCACTGAGTACCGTTTCCAGATACGCGCCGTCAACTCGGTGGGAGCGGGACCCGAGTCTCCCGAGGTTTATGCCACGCCCGCCGATGGCGGCATCTGCGACCGGACCGCCCAGGTCAAGGGCCGGATCCTGGCCCGTCTGAAGTTGCTGCACAAGTACGAGGGCAATTGCCTGGGCGTGGAAGAAGACCATCTGGCCAAGCTCACCCTCCTGGACATCGCCGATACCGGCATTACGAGCATTAAACCGGGCGACTTTGCCGGACTTACGAAGGTAACGAGATTGGACCTCAGCTTCAACTCCCTGACTACCCTCCCGGACGGGGTCTTCGAAGGACTGACCGCCCTGGAAGAGCTCGAACTGGGCAACAACCAGCTCAGAAACATTGAGGCCGGGGCGTTCGAAGGACTGCAAAAGCTGAAGAAATTGAGGCTGCTGAAGAATGAACTGTCGTCCTTCCCCTTTGATGAACTGGAGCAGCTGCCGGAATTGACGTCGCTCTCGATTTCCGGCAACCCCGGCTTCAGGAGAGGTATCCAGGTATCGGCAGACCGGCTGGAGGTGACGGCCGGCGGCTCGGCGGAGTACCGGGTCCGCTTGTTCCGGCCCGACGCCGGGAGAGTGTCCGTCACCGAGGACGCTGACGGAGTAACGATTTCCCCGAACCGTCTGACCTTCACCAAGGAGGACTGGTTCCGGTCCCAGGTATTCACGGTGACCGTGGGCGCGGACGCCGAGGCGGGCGAGGTGGTGTTGACCCACACCACCTCGGGCCTGAACCCGGGCTCCGACCCGTTGCCCGAGGTAACGGTCGTGGTCACCGCCGCCCAATAACTTGCGGGCGTTTAGTGCAGAGGGCGCCGTCCGGCTGACCCGGCAGCCCCCGGGCAGCGCCACGGTCGCCGGGTATCCCATCGACCGCCGCCACTCCGGTCAGGGCCGCACTGCGAAGCGAACCCCGGTGGAGCACGCTGGCAGCGCCGGGACCGGCTACACCGATAAGAACGCAAAAAGGCATGGAGTATGAGTACCGGGTAAGCGCCCGCCCCATCGTCGTTGCGGACGAGGCGTCGGAGTGGGTAAGCGCTACGTCTACCGCATCAAGGCCATCAACGCCCTCGGACTGAGCAAAAGGTCGTCATGGGTCCGGGCCGGCATGCCGGCCGCCCCGAACCCGGCTCCGGAGGTGCCCGCCAGGCCAACGGGTTTGGCTACCGCCGTGGCACCGGACACCGTGACCCTCAGCTGGGCCAACCCTGATGACGACAGCGTCACCGGCTACGCCATCCTGAGGCGGGACAAGGACCTGCAGCCCGAGGAGGGGACGTTCTTCACCGTGGTCTCCGACACCGGCACGGCGGCTACCACCTACACCGACCAGACAGCAGAGGCGGATAAGCGCTACGTATACCGGATCAAGGCCATCAACGCGGCTGGGATGAGCGAGATTTCCAGCTGGGCGCGTGGCTACACCCCGTCGGAATAGGACCGGGCGAGCTCTGCGACGAGGTCAGGTCACGTCCTCCAGGGGTGGGAAAGCGCAATTTCCAACGGCCTTGCCGACTCGGGCGGCGTCGGAGAGAGCGAAAAGTACCTGTGCATAGGTCGAAAAACCCTCTCAACGCAGGTGCTCACGCCCTCGAATTCATGGTGCGAAAGTCTGGCGCGATTGTGTTTGGGGGCACTTACCAGCGGACTGGCGTCCCGTTACGGTATCCGTAGGTTATCGGTGGCCGGGCCGCCACGGCCAATGGAAAAAGAAGATGCAGCGCCATGACCTGCGCAGCGCCGCTCCGACTGGCGGGACTGGAGAATTCGTCCGAACCCTGATCGCGGGGGGATGGTAAGCCCACCCGGAAAGATTTCCGCCGGCAAACGGTCCTGAAACCTCATCGGGGCGGACTACCCACCATCGTCGCCCCATCATCCCCGTGGCTTGCACCGTCCAACGGGGTTTCCCTGCGGGATAAGCGTGCGCCTCGCGCCGCAGCCAGGAGCTGAAGAATGACCTTTCGAGCCGCCGTTCGCCGCCTGATCCTGGCAATCGTCATTCTACTGGCGATAGCGCCATCCCTATTTTTGTCCGCCCGGTCCGGTCCGGGCCTTCCCAACGCCCAGGCCAATGAACAAGAAGCGAAGTCGCCGGCGGCCGGTCTGCCCGCAGTAAGTGGGACGGCCCAGGCGGGAGACACGCAGACGGCGGATGCGTCGGGCATTCAGGACGCCACCGGTTTTGACAGCGTGGAACTCGCCAACCGGCGGATTGGGAGTGGCGGCACGACGGATGTGGACAGCAATGGCGCGACCGCGAGGAACCATGACGCCGATATGTGCAGTCGGACCCGGGAAGTGATTGCTGCCATCCTCCGGGAGATCCCCGACGTATGGGATTGTGCGGAAGTTACTTCCTCCGCCTTGGAGGACATCGACGGCACGCTGGACGTATACAACGAGGATGTACCGGCTCTGAAGGCCGGGGACTTCCGGGGGCTCCCCAACGTCACAGGTCTGGATCTGGGGGAAAACGACCTGACCGAGTTGCCCGAAGGCATATTCGACGATCTCGACGGATTGCAGACGCTGAGCCTGAGGGACAACGACCTCACCGAGTTGCCCGACGGCGTATTCGACAACCTCACCCAGCTGGAGACGCTGGACGTCGGTTACAACGACCTGTATCGGAGCGAGTTGCCCGACGGCGTATTCGACAATCTTACCCAGCTGAAGACGCTGGATCTCACCACCAACAACCTGCCGCATCTGCCCGACGGCATGTTCGACAACCTCGCCAAGTTACAGGTGTTGGACCTGTCCCAGAACGACGTGGGCGAATTGCCGGAAGGCATATTCGACAACCTCACCGAGCTGCAGGAGCTGGACCTGTATTACAACGAGTTGACCGGACTGCGCGACGGTGTGTTCGACAACCTTACCGGATTGCACAAGCTGGACCTGTCCTATAACAGGCACACGTTGACCGGATTGCCCGACGGCGTATTCGACGATCTTACCGAGTTACGGGAACTGGACCTGGCGTACAACGGGCTGACCGATTTGCCCCCCGGCCTATTCGACAACCTCACCGAGTTGCAGGAACTGGACCTGACCTCCCTTTGGTTGATTGAATGGCCGGAGGGCATATTCGACAACCTCGCCTCTTTACAGAAGCTGGACCTCGATTACAACTTTCTGGGCGAGTTGCCGGACGGAATGTTCGACAACCTCACCGAGTTGCGGGTACTGGACCTGTACGAGAACCGGCTGAGGGAACTGCCCCCCGGCATTTTCGAGAACCTCACCCGGCTGCAGGAACTGGACCTGGGCTACAACAAGTTGACCGTGTTGCCCGACCGCGTGTTCGAGGGCCTCACCGACTTGCAGACGCTGCATCTCCATGCAAATGAAGGAAGCCCGTTCACCTTCAGGCCGGAACCGGAGCCAAGGGGCGAGAACGCGATAGCGTTAACGGTCGCCCAGGCGACGCCGTTCGACCTGGAGGTAACGCTGTCGGCTGAAGGCGGCGCGCTTTCCGGCACGACGGTCTCAATCGCGGCAGGCAGGGTGAGTTCAGACCCGGTCACCTTCAGCCCGGATAGCAGCGGGCCCGTCACCATCAGCGTGGTCTCCACCGGCTTTCAACTGAATGCTAACCAAAGCACACGCGGCATTCGGACCCGTCCCGGCAATCCTCTGACGCTGGGGTTCAACACCCCGGCCACGGGCGTGCCGACCATTGGGGGCGCGGCGCGGATCGGGGAGAGGCTGACGGCGGACACGTCGGGCATCGCGGATGCTGACGGAATGACCGGCGCGGTTTTCAACTACCAGTGGCTGCGCGGTTGGAGCACGGAAATCGCCGGCGCTACCGGAGCCACCTACGAGCCGCAGGCCTCCGACGCCGGTACGGTGCTCAAGGTCCGGGTCAGCTTCACCGACGGCGCCGGCAACGCTGAGACGTTGACCAGCGCCGAGACGGCGGTGGTCCCGTCGTGGTTTGCCACGCTGACCGTGGGCACGGAAACGTCCGTGATACCCAAAGTGTCGGGCTACTCCACCTGGGGAATGGGCGGGACGCTTGCACCCGACCGGTTCACCCAGGACGGGACCGCGTACCGCGTCCTGATCCTGGCGCATCAATCCGATGGACTGTACCTCGGCCTGAATGCGAAAACTGATACGGATTTCACCCTGCGTATTGGAGACGCCCAATTCGAGGCGCGGGAAGGCAGGCGACCCAGCTCCCTGGTCGAAGACGCATACTGGTGGGCAAGCGAAGAATTCGACTGGTCCAAGGGCGATGCGGTTGAGGTGAGCCTGACCCCGGCGTCCGGGCCGGACAACTCATTGCCACAGCTGCCGCTCGCCCCGCCGACGGCGTACTTCAGACTCATGCCGGAGACCCACGACGGGATCGACGCGTTCACCTTCCGGCTCTATTTCAGCGAGGCCATTGCGACCGACCCGGAAACTCTGCGGGACCATTCCCTGGACGCAACCGGAGGCTCGGTGAGCAGCGCCGGAAAGGTTGGCGGTTCAGCTCGCATTTGGGAAATCACCATAGCGCCGGATTCCACGGACGACGTAACCATCGCGCTGCCTGCGGGCCTAGCTTGCGATGTAACTGGGGCGGTCTGCACCGCCGACGGCAGACAGCTGCACAACCGACCCGAATTTGTCGTGCCCGGCCCGGGGGAGACCGCCCAGTCGGAGAACACTCCGGCCACCGGCGGGCCAACCGTCAGCGGTACGGCGCAGGTGGGTGAGACGCTGAGGGCGGACACGTCTGGGGTCGCCGACGCGGACGGGCTGGATGATGTGTCTTTCACCCACCAGTGGATGGCTGACGACGTGGACATCAGCGGGGCTACAGGCTCCACATACACCCTTACCGATAGCGAAGAGGGCAAGGCCATCAAGGTGGAGGTGAGCTTCACCGACGACGCGGGTAACGATGAGACGCTGACCAGCGCGGCCACGGACGCGGTGTCAGCGGCGGAACCCTCGGAGCCGCCGGCCAAGCCCAGGCGCCTGTCCGCCACGGCGTCTCACGACTCTGTGACCCTCGGCTGGGACGATCCCGGCGACGACACCATCACCGGCTACGTGATCCTGCGGCGCCTCCGCTACGATGACCCCTCGGGCCACTTCGATGCGTTGGTATCGGACACGGGCACGGCGGCCACTGCCTACACCGACGATACGGTAGAGGCCGACACTGACTACACCTACCGCATCAAGGCCATCAACCGGCACGGGGTGAGCGAGCGGTCCCGCTGGTACCACATCAAGACCCTGGAAGTGCCCGTACCCGACCAGCCCACCGGCCTGGACGCCACGGCCACCCACGATGCCATCACCTTGACCTGGGACGACCCCCAGGACGAGAGCATCACCGGCTACGTGATCCTGCGGCGCAACCGCGATACCGACGCAAAGGGCGAGTTCACCGAGCTGACGGCGGACACGGGCAGCGCCGCTACTACCTACACCGACGCCAGCGTGGCGGCGGAGACCCGCTACACCTACCGGATCAAGGCCATCAACGAGCACGGGGCGAGCGAGCGCTCCCGCTGGTACCACATCGACACGCCGGCGGCCCCCGACCCGTCGGGCTAGCTGGCGAAGCAGCGTGGGACGGGATCGCCCCTGAGGTCGGTCGTTCCGGCTCAGGACGCCGGTGCGGCCATCGACTACGAGATGCCGCGCCCAGCGGAACCAAGAACTCGCCGCCCTGGTGGTGGGTTGGGGCATCCCGCCAGGACCGACGTCCACGCCTGTGGCGACGCGACCGGCCACTATGCCCCCTGTCAGGTAAGGGCTGTCGACGCAGTTGGCGTCGGGAAGCGGTCGGATACTTCCGGCTCCAGCCGATGGCGGCGGGCGGGTCTATTGGCTTGGCCGCATCCCCAACGGTGTGGTCCCACCAGATCGAGGCTCTGAAACGCCGTGAGCGACGACGGCGCCTCAGGCCCGACGGACGCCATTGGGCGGCACCGCACAAAACAACGGGCTTTCGGTCCTGCCCAGCCGTTGGGGCGCCCCGGGCGGGTTGCCTCAAGACTTCCCACGAAGGCCTGACAACAAATGCACCTGTCCACAGGTTCATTTGCACCTCACAAATCCCGGTGAAAAAATCTTGTGCAATTGTGGCATACGGCACTTACCAACGGCTTGGAGAGTCCGTAAAGTTTTGACCGATAACAAGGTCACGGACCGGCCACCGGGCCACGGGCGGGACATCCTGCGGCGCCCCAATACGACTGAACAAACGCCACGCCGGGCCGTCGGGTTAATAGCAGTAGGAGGTCCAGCGCCATGGCCAACAGGCTGTCTACCGCCAACCTGATCTCGCGGAGCGCGGCTTTTGCCCACGCCCTGACCGCCCGCCTCCCGGTCCACCCGCTTGCACCCTTTCGGCAACGACGGAGCGGCGTGACGAGCGCCCTCAAGCCGGCTTCGCCGCTGCTGGCGGCGGCAGTCCTGCTGGCAATCCTGGCCGTGGTCGCCGGCTCCATCTCAACCGCGGAAGCCCAGAACGCCACGATAACCTCCCTGCTGTCCCGGCTGGACGTCGAGGTTGACACCGGCGCCTCGGATCCGAATGCGGGATATAACGCGTCCAATTCCCAGGGAAGCCTGAGTCCAGCGGGATTCAACTACCCGGCCGGGTTCGGTCCCTGGTATACGGTTGAGAAGCTTGCAGTTAACCAGGGGACGACCAGCAATCCGACATCGGTTGTCATATCGGTGCGCGGCGCCGTGACTTCCGTCGAATCTTCGGGCGACGACCGGGCGCACGTTCTGCCATCGGGCGCCAGCATTAAGCTTCACCTCGAGGGAGAAAACTTTTCCAAGTCTTACTCCCTGAAGAGTCCGAATGGGAGAACAGTTACCAAGTGTGTCGACGTAGACGAAGAAGGAGAAGAAACGGAGAGGCATTGCAGGGTCGGGGAGACTACCACAGAGGAATACGATTGGACCACCAACCTGCCGCCGCGGCTTGCCAACGGCGACAAGGTCATCGTCCGTCTGCGGTACTCGGCGCCGCGGCCGGGCAAGCCGGGGACGCCGACGGTTACGGCGCCGACGGGGAAGTCCGGGGCGCTGGTCGTGGAGTGGACCGCGCCTTCGGACAGCACCCCGAAGGTGCGCGGCTACGAGGTACATCTGTCCCCTGCCGACGGCGAGACGGGGGCCACCGGGGTGACCAAGACCACGGGCGGCTCGACCACGCGCCTGCCGGTGCTGCTGCTGGATCCGGACACCGCCTACGACGTGAGAGTGCGGGCGCGCACATACCTTGCCTCGGGCCCCTGGTCGGACACCGCGACGGCCACGACCAATTCACTTCAAGGCGCCAACAACCCTCAGGTTGAGCTGGACCTCAACGACGTGACGAAGGTCAAGCAGGGCGACAGTCTGCCCCTGCGGCTCAAGGTTACGGGGATGGCAAACCTGCACGCCGGCGCGTTCCCCCGGCAATTTGAGGGCCATAACCAGAGCCATGACGTGGAATTCCGGGTGCTGGGCGGCATAGCGGAATGGTACGAATTCGAAGACGGCGGCGGCGGCTGCGGAGGGGGCGCGTTCTACGGCGGCGGCCTGACCATCGGCGAGGACGGTGCGGTTTACCACAACTTCGGTTCACTGATGGTTCCCGATAACAAGTCGGATTATGGGCCGATGTACATCTGGCTCGGCTCCGGGTGCGGGGCCCAGCCCCATAGTCAGTTCAGTATCGGCAGCACCGCCAATTCGCGCGCAACGGCGCTGTGCGTGGAGATCGCCGACGACTCGAACACGGTCCCGACGGGCCGTGCCTGCTCCACGGACGGGTCGGCGGGCCACGCGGTGGACCGGCTGACGGGCCGCTTCGTGAACGGTCCGCAGTCCCACGACGGGGAGAGCGAGTTCACCGTGCGGCTGGCCTTCGTCGAGGACGTGGGCATCAGCCCAACCTCGCTGCGCGAGGACGCGCTCGCGGCGTCCGGGGGCGCGGTGACGCGAGTGCAGCGAGTGGACGACCGCGGCGACCTGTTCGAGATCACGGTGGAACCGGACTCCGACGAGGACGTGACGATCACGCTGTCGTCGAGTGGAGACTGCGGCGAATCCGGATCGATCTGCACCCAGGGGGAAGACCCCAGGAAGCTTTACAACAGCCCGACGGCGACGGTGGCCGGTCCCATCCTGACGGCGAGCTTCCAGGGCCTGCCGTCGCAGCACGACGGGGAGACGGCGTTCAGCTTCAGGATTGCGTTCAGCGACGAGATAGCGACCGATGCAGCGGAGTTCCGGGACCACAGCGTGGAGGTGTGGGGCGGCGAGGTGACGCGGGCCGAGCCGGTGGACCGGCGGCGCGACCTCTGGGAAGTCGAGGTCGCGCCGGCCTCGGAGGACTCGGTGATGGTCTCGCTCAGGCCGACGCGGTCCTGCGCTGCCACGGGCGCGGTGTGCACGGCGGGCGGGCGGCTCCTGTCGGTGATCCCCGCAACGATGGTGCCCGGCCCGGCGACGTGGCCGGTGCAGATTACCGGCGAGGCGCAGGTGGGGAAGACCCTGACCGCGGACTCTTCGAACCTCTCCGAGCGGTACGGCGTGCAGGTCACCTCCATGACCTACCGGTGGCTGGCCAATGGCGCCCGCATACCGGGGGCCAACGCCCGAACCTACCAGCCGGACGATGACAAGCAGGGCCAGAGAATCAGCGTGATGGCGACCTACACCGACGACCGGGGCAACGAGGAGACGGTGATCAGCGCGCCCACCGAGCCGCTGGCGGTCAGGGACCGCATCAGGCGCGCCACGGGCCTGCCGCTGATCAGCGGCCGGGCGCTGGTGGGGCATACCCTGACGGCGGACAAGTCGCTCATCATCGACCCTAACGGCCTGGAGAATGCCGTCTTCCACTACTTCTGGGAGGCGGACGACGACAGTATCCCGGATGCGACCGACTCTACGTACACGCCGGTGGAAGCCGACGTGGGCAAGGAAATCACCGTCATAGTGGCTTGGGTTGACGACGCGGGCCACGGACAGAACATGACCAGCCAGCCCACGATGCCGGTGATGACGGCGGAGGCCGCGGCGGCGGTGGAGTTCCGCAAGAGTCTCAGGGTCGCGGCGAATGCCGACGGGTCGGTTACCCTATACTGGAACGCGCCCGATGAGGATGTGACCGGTTACCGGATATTGCGCCACCGCCATTCGCTGGGCGAGCTCGACCCGCTGGTGTACCTGGCGGACACGGGCAGCACAGCGACCGCCTACACCGACACCGGTATGGTTGCGGGCGTGCCACACAACTACCGCGTACAGGCCATCAGGGACGGGGTGCTGGGCGAACGGACCATACAGATCAAAATCTTCCCGGTGAGGAAGGCAACCAACAGCCCGGCCACCGGCGCGCCCGCCATCAGCGGAACGGCACAGGTGGGGGAGACGCTGACGGCGGACATTTCCGGCATCGCCGACGAGGACGGGCTGGAGAACGTGACCAAGGGCTATCTGTGGGCGGCAATCGGCAGCAGCGGCAGAATCGGGTCCAGGTACGCCTACCAGTGGCTGGCCGACGGCGCGGAGAGTGGCTCGGGCGACCACCATGCCGGCTATGACAATACGACCTATACCCTGACGGAAGACGACGTGGGCAAGGCCATGAGCGTGCGGGTGACTTTCGTTGACGACGCGGGCCACCAGGAGACGCTGACCAGCGCGGCAACGGACGCGGTGGCGGCGCTGCCCCAGCCCAACAGCCCGGCCACCGGCGCGCCAACCATCGGCGGGACGGCGCAGGTGGGCGAGACGCTGACGGTGGACACGTCGGGCATCACCGACGAGGACGGGCTGGACGATTCCAGCTTCACCGTCCAATGGATAACGGAAGATTCCGTCATGGTCGCCAGCGCTGCCAGGTCCTACACCCCGACCGGCGGCGACCGGGGCAAGTCCGTCAAGGTCCGGGTGTCCTTCACCGACGACGCGGGCAACCCGGAGACCCGCACCAGCACACAGACAGCGGCGGTGGAGGCGCGGGCCAACTCCCCGGCCACGGGCCTGCCCACCATCAGCAGCACGGCCCAGGTGGGCGAGACGCTGACGGCGGACACCACGGGAATCGCCGACGAAGACGGGCTCACCAACGTCAGCTACACCTACCAGTGGCTGGCCGACGACGCCGAAATCGCCGGCGCTACCGGCTTCAGCTACACCCTGGCCGACACCGACGAAGGCAAGGCCATCAAGGTGCGGGTCAGGTTCACCGATAATGAAGGTAATGATGAGACGCTAACCAGCACGGCCACGGAGCCCATAGAGGCCCAAGCCGATGGTCAAGAAGGGAGCTCCCCCGCGACCGGTCTGCCCACCATCAGCGGCACGGCCCAGGTGGGAGAGACGCTGACGGCGGACATCACCGGCATTGCCGACGCCGACGGTCTGAGCGGCGAAACGTTCACCTACCAGTGGGTATCCGGTGACGGAACAACCGGTACGGATATAGAGAACGCGACCGGCTCGACCTACACCCTCGTAGACGCCGACCAGGGCAGGTTCGTCAAGGTCAGAGTGACCTTCACCGACGGCGGCGGCAACGAGGAGACCCTGACCAGCGCGCCCACGGGTCCCGTGTGGGGCGACGGCCCGCCGGAAGCGCCCCGCAACCTCACCGCCACCGCTGGAAACAAGGAGGTCACCCTGTCCTGGGAGTCGCCCGAAGACAACGGCAACGCGCCCGCAACAGGATACCGCATCGAGTGGAGGGTCGACGGCAAGGACTACAGCGGGTCGCAATGGGGCACAGCGCGAAGTACGACCTATACGACGAACGACCAGGCCAATCTGGCCAATGGAGTCAAGTACTTCTTCCGGGTAAGGGCCGGGAACGGCAGCGGCAACAGCCAGGGACCATACGGGCCGGCCTCCGGGGAGGTGAGCGCCACTCCCACGTCCGGCTCGGCGGTGGACCTGGGCACGCCAGTGCTGTCGGACACGGAGAACCTGCACCACGGCATGGTGCAGCTGGACTGGGAGGACGTAGAGGACGCCGGCTGGTACGTGATCCAGTACTACCACGTCAAAGGCGGAGAGTGGTTGGACCTGCCCGCCGCCGGAGTGGACATCGCGTTCCACGGATCGAGCGCGGTGGTGAGCAACCTGCATGGGCTCGCGTGGCTGCGGGTTCGAGCGATGAGCTGTGCCGGAGCATCGGAGTGGTCGCAGATCGAGGAGTTGTACGGGACCAAGGAGTCGGACTGGGAGGGTGTGCCCGTACCCGAGGTGGCGGAGGGCGACGAGATCGAGCCATGCCCCGTGGTCCTGGGCACGCCGGTCTTGTCGGAGCCGGAGGACCTGCATCACGGCATGGTGAGGCTGGACTGGCAGGACATAGAGGACGCCGGTTGGTACGTGGTCCAGTACTACCACGTCAAAGGCGGAGAGTGGTTGGACCTGCCCGCCGCCGGAGTGGACATCGCGTTCCACGGTTCGAGCGCGGTGGTGAGCAACCTGCATGGGCTCTCGTGGCTGCGGGTTCGAGCGGTGAGCTGTGTAGGAGCATCGGAGTGGTCGCAGATCGAGCAGTCGTTCGGGACCAATGCAGCGGACTGGGAGGGAATGCCCGTACCCGAGGTGGCGGAGGGCGACCAGATCGAGCCATGCGACGAAGACGTGGACACATCTGACAACAGCCCCGCCACGGGCGCGCCCACCATCAGCGGCAAGGCCCAAGTGGGCGAGACGCTGGAAGTGGACACGTCGGGCATCTCGGACGCCGAAGGGCTGGACAACGTTGACTACAGTTACCAGTGGCTTGCGGACGACGCGGACATCAACGGTGCTACCGGCTCGACATATACCCTGGCCGACGCCGACGAGGGCAAGGCCATCAAGGTGGAGGTGAGCTTCACCGACGATGCGGACAATGACGAGACGCTGAGCAGCGCGGTAACCGACGCGGTTGCGGCAGCATCCACGCCCAACAGACCGGCCACCGGCGCACCCACCATCAATGGCACGGCCCAGGTGGGCGAGACGCTGACGGCGGACACGTCGGACATCGCCGACGATGACGGACTGAACAACGTCCAGTACGAGTACCAGTGGCTGGCCGACGACGCCGACATATCGGGAGCGACCAACGCCACCTACACCCTGACCGATAGCGAAGAAAGCAAGGCCATCAAGGTTCGGGTGAGCTTCACCGACGACGCCGACAACGACGAGTCGCTCACCAGCGCGGCAACGGATGCGGTCGTGGCAGCGCCCACGTCCAACAATCCGGCCACCGGCGCGCCCACCATCAGTGGCACAGCTCAAGTGGAGGAGACGTTGACGGCTGACACGTCGGGCATCGCCGACGATGACGGGCTAAACAGCGTCCAGTACGAGTACCAGTGGCTTGCGGACGACGCCGACATATCCGGAGCGACCAATGCCACCTACACCCTGGCCGACACCGACGAGGGCAAGGCCATTAAGGTGGAGGTCGCTTTCACAGATGACGCGGGCAATGATGAGACGCTGACCAGCGAGGCGACGGACGCTGTGGCGGCTGCGGAACCCTCGGAGCCCCCGGCCAAGCCCACGGGGCTGACCGGCACGGCTACCCACGACCAGGTGGTCCTGACCTGGGACGACCCCGGCGACGACAGCATCACTGGCTACGTCATCCTGCGCCGCCTCCGCCACGACGACCCCCAGGGCCACTTCGATGAACTGGTGGCGGACACGGGCAGCACCGCCACCACCTACACCGATGACACGGTAGAGGCCGACACCGACTACACCTACCGGATCAAGGCCATCAACGAGCACGGGGTGAGCGAACGTTCCCGCTGGTTCCACGTCAAGACCCAGGAAGTCCCCGTGTCGGACCAGCCCACGGGGCTTTCTGCCACGGCGACCCACGACAGCATCACTCTCACCTGGGATGACCCTGACGACGACAGCATCACCGGCTACGTGATCCTGAGGCGCAACCGGGAAACCGATGCCAAGGGCCACTTTGATGAGTTGGTGGCAAACACGGGGACGGCGGCCACCACCTACACCGACGACACGGTGGCGGCGGAGACTCCCTACACCTACCGGATCAAGGCGATCAACGAGCACGGGCCGAGCGAACGTTCCCGCTGGTACCATATTGACACGCCGGCGGCGCCGTAACGGGTATCGAGGAATGCGGCGCCCAGGGAGCCGTCTGCGGGAGGGACGGAAAGAAGGAAGAAACCTGTCCAGTGAGTTGGCACTGACTATTGGCGATCCGGGCGGGTAGACCGGTTGGCGGCCACCACAGTCCGCCGTGGCGGCCGCCAACCACAAGTAGAATGGGTGCTAACCGCGCACGGAGGCGCCCAAGGGCGTTGCGAGAAGGCCAGAGGGCCGCGGTAACGCCGGGAGAGCGGGAGAAGGACACTCCGGGCCCCGACGGGGCTGTACCATGCTCTCCGGCCTGCAAACGGCCCAATCCGACCAGCCGCCACACCGCCCGCCGGTCAGAAACGACCAGAGCAGCGGGCGACAATCGTTCGTCAGCGTACCCGCGCCGGTCGCCGCGTCAGTCGTCCAGCAGTCCGTTCTGCACTGCCCAGACCACGATCTCCTGCTTGGAGCCCATCTCCAGCTTGCCCTGAATGGCGTAGATGGCGTTCCGGATGGTCACCGGCCTGACCTCCCTGATCTCCGCGATGCGGGCGTAGGACAGGCCCCGGCAGAACAGCGCCAGTATCTCGCGTTCCCGCTGCGTCAGTGGGCCGGACTCATCCTCCGGCTCCGCACCCCGGCGGATCCCCTCGAACACCCGCCGCACCACGTCGGGGGGCAGACGCAGCTCACCCGCCGCCACCTCCCGGATCGTGTCCAGCAGGCGGTCCATGCCCGACACCTTCTGCAGGTAGCCCGTCGCGCCGGCGGCCACCGCCTCGATCACCGCGTCTTCCTCCGTGGACGCCGTCAACATGACCACCCGCACGTCGGGCGCCGCATCCATGATCTCCCGGCACGCCTCCACCCCGTCCTTGTTGGGCATCATGACGTCCATCACGACCACGTCGGGCAACAGCTCGGCGGCGGCCCGCACCGCTTCCTCACCGTCCCGGGCCTGGCCCACCAC
The DNA here is from genome assembly GCA_965220095.1 of Dehalococcoidia bacterium. GTDB lineage: Bacteria > Chloroflexota > Dehalococcoidia > Lucifugimonadales > UBA3495 > Bin87. The sequence continues at coordinate 183,707 of CBDCPD010000003.1, read as the reverse complement.
CTCGAGCTCTTCCGACCCCGCCAGCATCGACTGCAGGCCCTCTCGCATGATCGAGTGGTCGTCAACCAGCAGCACCCTGATGCGGCGGGACTCCACGGGTTGAGACTCCATACGTTGGGACTCTACACAGCAGGACTCTGACGTCATCCTATGCCTCCTCTCGGTTGCGGGCCAACGGCATCACGCAGGCCACCCTGGCCCCTCCGGCGGGGCCTCGCGGTTCCACCATCAGGCGCCCGCCCAGTCGCTCAGCATCGGCCCCCATATTGGCGAACCCGTGGCCGCGTTGGGCGTAGTCCTCGGGCAGGCCAACGCCGTCGTCCGACACCGACAGGCTGACCTCGTCCTTCCCGAAGTCCAGTTCCACCACCACCCGACCGGCCTCCGCGTGGCGGAAGGCGTTGGTCAGGGCGTTGTGGGCGATGGAGAACAGCAGGCTCCGGGCCTCCACGTGCAGGAGTGGCTCTTGACCGTGCTGCACCAGGTCCGCCGGAACCGCGGTGATGGCCGTGAACGTGGCCACGTGGGATTCCAGGGTGCGGCCCAGCCCCCGGCCGTCGAAGATGCGTCCCATGTCTATCGGGTGCCGCAGCTGCCAGATGGCGGTCCTGGACAGCAGGGCAGTAGCCTCCAGACGGGCCGTGAGCGCCGCGTTGCCGTCTCCGGCCAGCCGCTTGGCCGCGTCGATGCCCAGGCCGATCATGTAGGCCGACTGGGCCGTGGTGTCGTGAATGGCCTGGGAGAGTTCGGCCCGCTCCCGTTGCAGGGCCCGCTCCCTTTCCACCGCCGCCCGCCACCTGCTCCGCTCGAACCTGGAGATCACGTTGACGGCCCCCACCACTGCGTACATCACCGCTATCCGGGCAACCAGGGGCTTCTCCTCCCTGGTCGCCAGGTCGATCCCCTCCCCAACGCTCAGGCTGATCGACAGGTAGATGACGACCACCACCGTAACATAGGCCATGTTGAGTCTGAATGAGGTGAAAAACACTGCGAAGCAAGCCAGCACCGGGTAGTACATCAGGTGCATGAAGTAGTGGCTGAAGCCCCCGCCCACCACAGCCGCCGCCGACACCAATGCCGCGTCCGACACATAGTGCGCGAAGACCCAGCGCCAGGTGATGGTCCTGCCCGTCGCCAGCCGGTAGTGGAGGTAGGCGTTGAACCCCACGAACGCCAGGTACATCAGCCAGTAGGCCGCATACATGGGCGGCCCGAAGGGAGGGCGATAGAACACCAGGAAGAAGCAGGTGGCGATTATGAACCAGTGCACCCAGACCGAGACGATGGCGACATACCGGAGTCCGTCGGGGTCGAACCGGTTGAGGGTCCAGTCGCCGACCCGGAAGACGCTGACGGCGGTCCGGATCAGCCGCGTGCCTCGGTTCTGGCGGAACGGTGCAAACATCTCGTCTCCGGAAGGCGCGTGACCTGGTGAGGCGCTCCAGTGCGCTCGAGGGGGGCCGCGTAGCCTGCCTCAGGGCCAATCTAGCCACGACCGGCGGTGAGTGCAAGATTGGAAAGTACCTCCCGACGTAGCAGAAGTACCCCCGCCAAAACGGGCAGATTGCTATTTAGTGGAGTTTGTTTGCCCGCAAATTGCTCAGTACGAATGCCCTGTGCAAATGTGTTGTCAGGCACTTACCAGTGCAATGGAAGGCGAATAGGATTCTAGGAGCCCGATGCGACGTCACGGGCAAGCAGCGTACGAAAGAGCAGCCAAAAGCCCCGACATTCATTCGGGATTTCCAGGGCGGCGCCCTACCGCCAGGCCAATCGCAACAGGAGTCCCCACGCCATGAACCTGCTCCAGTTCCTCAACAATGCCGTAGGCGGGCCGCCGCAACACGGGCGGTCCGGCCGATGCAATGAGGTGTCCCGATACTATGACCCGACGCCCACGCCTCGCTGCCTTGCCGACGTCGCTGACGCTGGCGATATTCCTGCCAACCGTGATGATGTTGGGGACGATGAGTCAGACCTTGAACGGACCACGCAAACGACCGGGCGGGCCGACCGTCGCTCCTGACGGAAGGAGTCCCGGCGCCATGACCTTCGCATCATCCCTGGTCACCTCGGGATTCTGGATCCCGGCCGAAAGCCGGGACCCAGAATACGGGAGTCCCTTGCTTTTATCCCCCAGTGAGGGCGCTGTGGCAGCGTGTTGAGGCAATGGGTTGCGGTCCCGGCAAGGGTCCTGGGGGCGCTGGCAACCTGATGTGGTCCGGGACCGGCGGCGGCGACTCGGACCGGTTCACGCTGAGCCCGGCCGGCGTGCTGGCCTTGGCGGCGACGGGGGGCTACGAGCAGTCTTTCGACGCCGATGGGGAATGCCCGGGGGCAAGGTCTTTGAGGGCAGCAATAGTCCGGCGCTTTGACGCCGGGCAGGTGATTTTATGGTTGAAGTGTTCGCCGGTATCCTGGGAGGAGTGGGGCTGCTCTTTTTCGGGATGTGGATCCTGTCGGAGAATCTGAAGGCGCTGGTTGGCCCCCGGCTGCGGATGCTGGCCAGCCGTTTGGCCGACAACCGTTTTGCGGCATTCGGCTGGGGGTCGCTGGCCGGCGCGATTACCCAGAGTTCGCCGGCGGTTACCTTTATCACCGTCAGCATGGTGCGGTCGGGGCTGATTTCCGCGCGGCAGGGTTATCCCATCGCGCTGGGCGCCCAGTTGGGCGTGGGACTTATCCTGCTGATAGTTACCCTGGACATCAGGCTGGTCGCCCTCTGTGGCCTGGGCGTGGGGAGCATCGTGATTACGCGAGCCCGGCGGGGCAATTACCGGGCAACCGGCGCAATGCTGTTCGGAATCGCCGCGCTGTTGTTCGGCCTGGCGCTAATCAAGGAGTCGGCTGCACCCCTGGCGGACCAGCCGTGGTTCCGGGCCGCGCTGGACCTCTCAACCCGTTCCATCCTGCTGTCGTTCGTCCTCGGGGCGCTGCTCACGTTCATCGTGCAGGCGTTGGTGCCGGTAGTGGCCTTCGGCATCGGGCTGGCCGCGGCGAATCTGGTGGGCGTCGAACAGGTGTTGATGTATATCTACGGCTCTTACGTCGGCCTCGGCATCAGCGTAGTGGTGGTTTCCGCAAACTTGAGGGGCACCGCCCGCCAAATCGGTATGTTCTGGGCCGGCCAGTGTTTCTTCTCAGCGGCGATACTGGTTCCCCTGCTCTACGTAGAGGTGTACCTCGGCGTACCGCTGGTCAAGGCCGCCGTAACCGCCCTGGACATCGGCCTGGGCCCTCAAATGGCCATCGCGGTCATCATTTTCGGTATGCCCTCCCGCATCGTCGTGCTGTCCGCTCCGGAGTGGACCATGCGGTTGTTCTCCCGTTTCTGGCCGGCCAGCGACGAAGAACAGCAGTCCCAGACCCGATACATCCACGACCGGGCCATTGACGACGTTGACACGGCCCTGGACCTGGTGCACCTGGAGCAGGCCCGGGTGCTCCGGACCTTCTCGGATTACCTGGACCGGGCCCGTATGGGGGAGGCCCTGGGCACGGTCCGCGACTCCACCCGGGAAGTCAACGCTCGGATCGACGAGTTTCTGGGCGAGCTGTCCCGTCAGCGCCCCGGCGTCAGCGGCGAACGCCACGGCGCCATGCTGAACCGCCAGAAGTTGATCAACTGGCTGGAGGAACAGTTCGCGACTCTGCCCGACGTACTGCAGCAGTTACCCGAAGATCCCACGCTGGAAGCCTTCCGCGCGAGCGTGGTAGAGGGAACCGATGCCGCCTTTCTGATCTTCCTGGACGCCCTGGAAGACGACGATCCCGAATCCTGGGAGTTTGTCGTTGAGCTGATGGGAGACCGCCGGGCGATGATGCAGGAAGTCCGATCCAGGTACCTGCCCGCCGAACCGGACGATGACCCGGAGCGCCGCCGTCTTATCGTCGAGGCCACCAACGCCGTGGAGAACATTTTCTTCCTGCTGGCCCAGCTGATGCGCGAATTTCGTACTGACGACGCCCTGATGCCGTCCTCCCCATCGGAGCGATGATTGCGCCGGCCAAGGAGCCATGCTGTTGCCGATCCTGGTCGATGTTCGATGTCGATGTTCGATATCGAAACTTTGCGGACATTCTGCAAGCCATGCGCCGACTCATGCAGCCGACTCATGCATATGTAAACGGCGGCGGTAAGGTGGACCACGTGGGCGGCTTGATCGTCGACAGCCCCAGTGGCACGTTTTGCCCCCGCCCTTGACACTGGCTCACCCTTGAGCACCCATTTGCCCCTCGGGTCAGCATCCGCCCGGAAGTGGGCCACCCGGAAGTGGGCCTCGTCGACGAAGAAAACCTTGGCTCCCACCTGCTGCGCCTCTGCCACCAGGGCGTCATACTCCGCCACGAAGGCTTCCCGCTTGGCTGCGTCGGCTTTGAGTGGACGCTTCTTGGGCCGTTTCAGCACAAATCCCAGGCGATGCAGGGCCTTCCCCCGTGTCGACGGGGGTAATTCAGGCAACTGCTCCGGCTCAGCGCCCAACCGAAGCGGTCTTGCACAAATCGGCGCATCACCTTCCAGTTCAGTTGGACAGGTCGATGCCTACTTGCGACGGCGATTCCTGTACCGCCGCCTTCAACTCGGCCTGCTGCTCTCCGTCCAGGGTGGGGGAACCCCCAGTCTGCTCAAAAACAAGCGCCGACGGACCGCCTTCTGTGAAAGCTACCGCCCACCGGCCGATGGTATGGGCATCCCTCCCAACGCCTCGGCTACCGCCCCTGCGGTCCAGCCCTGCGTCAATAACCACAATGCGTGCCACCGCTCCCGCTCTCGGGGCGTTGGCCCTCGGTAAATCCGCCGCCGTACCTCAGCTTCGCCCAATTGCCAACGCTCCAGCTGCGCCTTCAGCTTCTTCATGCCCAACAGCAACCCCCACTCCGGTTTTCGGACCCACTAACTCAATTGCCCTCAATTTTACTCAACCCTGATGCGGGTTTCACTTTGGCTTCGGTTTAGTATTACAACGACGGCCTGCCAAATATGGCATCGAACCCCTTCCTATTTGGCCACGAGCGAGCTATCGCGGTAGGTTCATGGCAGTACGTTGTCAGGTTCTAATTGTTCGCGAATATCTCCCTGCCGGATAACCTGTCGTTGTAATACTAAACTAAAGCCCAGGTGGGATGTGCATTTGCGGGTCGTGGGGAATTGGGCGGGGAATTTCGCCGGAGTCCGTCGGCCCTTGACTGAAGGGTGGCCCGGCAGCGCCGTTTAACTTCCTCTCTCCGGCTGGCCAGACCGCCGCGGAAGTTGTTGACCCTTTCCTGCACCAGGGCCTTGCTTCCCAGACCCAGGTTTCCGGTGGCAACCATGAACCAATGCACCCAGACCCAGACGGACGCCGCGTACCGGAGCCCGTCGGGGTCCATGCGGTTGAGCGTCCAGTCGCTGACCCGGAAGGTTTCGGCGGCCGTCCTCATCAACCGGCGGCTCCGGTGCTGATGCGGGGGTGCAAACATCTCCTCTCCGGTACGCACGTAAGACTACCAGAGGTCCCAGTGGTTTCAGGGGCCGCTGGGGAGTGTTCCTCGGGGACAATCTACCCACGACCCATGATGTGTGCAAGATTGAAAAGTACCTCTCGACGTAGCAGAAATACCTCCACAAAAATGGGCGTTTGCCTATTTGGTGGATCCATTTGCCCGCACTCTGTCGTGCAAATGCCCGGTAGAAATGTGATATTAAGCACTTACCGGCCCAACGCGAGCCCGATAGAGTGTCAAGTAGATAATGAAGCCACCGGCTGGCAGTCGGCAGACAGGCGGCGAAAAGCTTTTCGCTGCACAGTTAGCATATGACGGAATCGTAGATCAGCAACAGGCGATTTGCACGGACATTCGTCCACCCTGGGAGCGCGGTGCAGTGACCAATATCAGGTTGCTGTTTGTCGGTCCATCACCTTCGATAAGCAACCATTTCGTTGCGGCAATGCGAGGCCGGCAGGACGTATTGTCGTCGATCAGGAGTGGGCGAACTGTATAGTCTGCGGGCAATCAGCAGATCCAATTTGCGCAGGTGCCGCCATGTCGAACTCCATCGTGCGAAGAACGGTCTGGATCACCGCCGGCATATGGGGGGTTCTGATCCTCGCGGTGATAATCCAGTCCATATTGGGCGTGACGGTGGCGGGCGCCAGGCCGGAAGCCAGCCGGCTGATAATCATGATGACGCTGCCGTTCACGGTGGGGATGTCCGTAGTCGCCATTGGCGCGGCAATCGCCATCGGGTGGTGGCGGAGCCGCCGGCCGGATGCCAGGGGGAACGACTGAAATGGTGAAGTTGCACCTGGAACTGGAGGGCGAGGTGGGCGAGGTGTTCCGGGTGCTGCGCCGCCTCGGCGGCGGGGGTAATGAAGACGGCGAGGTTCGGGATGGGCCGCGCCCTGCCCCAACGGAGGAGAGAGCGTCGGCTGTGGACGCTGTTCCGGAGCCGGGGACAACGGCAACTTCTACAACGTTGGCGCCCGGCCGCTGGACGGAGGAGCTGGCTGCCGACTTCACGGCGGGCCTGGACGACGCGGCCAGACGGGTGATGTTCCAGGTGTGGCGGGCGGGCGAAAGGGGTAGCCACCGCAATGTACTTTGCCAACGGGCCGACCTGACGCCGGTGGAGTTGCGCTCGTTGGTGATAAGGATGGGCCGCGCGCTGCGGAGGTTCCAGCGGGAGCGGGGCATGGCGCTGCCCAGGCCGGTGGCGGCCAACAGCCCGTTGCAGAGCTATTTCATCAACGCCGAATTCGCCGCGGTGGCGTCCGATCTGTTCGGCGAGAGGATGCCGGACCAGCGGTCCAGTGGCTTGCGGCGCCCTTGACGAATGCGTGTCATAGGGCGCTGGGAAGAACCAACCGTGCATTGGTGGTTGAACACGCTGACGATCATGGTCTGCCTGTTGGTTATGCTGGCCTGCGGAGGTGACACCGACGACCGTATGTTGCGTCGATACGCCAGATGCCTGACGGACACCAACACCGCTCTGTATCGCCTGACCGTGTCCAGCACGATCGGCACCGTAACGCTGAACGCCGAGGCGATGGAGGAGCGGTTGCGTGGTCAGCTGGAGCGGGGGGAGCTCACCATGGGGGAGATCAGGGCCGACTACGCCCGCTACTGTGAATAGGAGCCGGCGGGAGCTGCGGGAAGAGCGCGGGCGAGAGGGGCTGGGGCGGGGCGCAGTCCGGTATCAGAATGGTCCCCGCAAGGCTGAATGCCAGGTGCGCCATGGCGGCGACGGAATGCGTCGCGACGGGCGCGGAATGGATGGCGGGAGTGACGACCCGGGGGCGGATGATGCGGCGCATCCGTAATCAGGGAGGGTCAAAACGGGGCGACGAAAACCGCCACCGGGCCGGCGGTAAGAATCTCCGCACGGATCGGTTTACGTAATGACCCTTGGGCGAAGCACGGCGGGTATCAATAAGGCGGAGGACGCCGGAATGATGGATGCCCAAAGCAGGTTCGCCAAGGCGTTGCAGCGGGTGTTTCCGACGACGGTGGCCAGCTATCTCACGTTTCATGGCTCGGTTCGCCAGGAGGGCAACAGGGAACCGGCCGGACTAATTGTCGTCTGGCAGCTGTGCTATCCAGTGCAGCATGTGCCCGACGCGGCGGCGTCCATGGCCAGCAGTGCGACATTTCGGGGGATTTTGTTGCTGGCAGTATCTGGCTGCTGTTACAACAACGGTGGCTTACGGAACAGGCGTTGAGCGAACGCAATTACGAAACACGGCGGTAAAGGTGAATGGCAGACTTCCGTTCACAGTCGGCCATGCTAGACTACAAAAAAGACCACGCTCCGATTCCCCCACACCGGACACTCGACCAGATAAGGATGATTCGGGACGGGATGCCGCCCGGCAAACCATCGCCTTGACCTATTGGAGTTCCCTTGCTTACGCAGATGGTTGTTGCGATTCGGCTGGAACCACGCACTCTGTCGCAAGCCCTCCAACTCCATAACCTCCGAAACGACGACTTAAACCGCAGGTACCCGCGAAATGTTTTTGGCCCGAATTGACATAGCAAATTTTAGGGGCATTCGTAACCTATCCATCGAGCTTGACCAGACCACGGTGCTGATAGGTGAGAACAACACCGGAAAATCTACAATATTGGCTGCGCTTGATGTTTGTTTAAATCGTAATCTCAACCGGAGAGGAGGAGCGTTTGCCGAATACGATCATCATTTGTCGACGGGGGATAGCCAGCCGGTCGAGAGCGATCCGATCGAGGTGACTCTACGATTTGGCGGTCCATCGGATGAAGAGTGGCCACCAGAAATCGCCCAAGTACTGGCGAGTGCTATTCAAGTCGACGAGTACGGAAACGACTCTATCGTATTCCGAGTCAGGAGTGGATTTGACGAAATATTGGGTGATTTCAACACCACTTGGAATTTCTTGGATATTGCAGGCAATGAATTGCCTAATGCTAACATCAATGCTTATTTGTTCGCTCTGCAACAGTTGTCGCCGGTGTTCTATCTCTCCGCCTTGCGGGATTCAGCGCAAGAATTTCGACGTAACGGCCAATTTTGGGCTCCTTTCGTTCGTTCTCAAAAGATGGAACCAGATCTGCGCGAAGAATTGGAAGCAGAATTAGCCGACCTGAACCGTAGGGTATTGGAGGCTAATGATTCGTTTGAAGAAGTTGAACGGAGGTTAGCCAATACCGGCAAGGCGGTTCCGTTGGCCGCCGACAATCCCGTGGGCATTGAGGCCATACCTGGAAGGGTGTTCGATATTTTGGGACGGACGCAAGTGATGCTCACATCAGTGACCGGCGCGCGGATACCTATGTCTGCGCATGGTGAGGGAACCCAGAGTCTGGCTGTCATTTGCTTGTTCGACGCTTTCTTAAGAAGCAAATTGGAGGATACCTACAGGCAACACACTACTCCTATTCTGGCCTTGGAAGAACCGGAATCGCACTTGCATCCGTCGGCAACCCACTCGGTCGTGGACTTACTCCGCGAGATGCCGGGCCAACAGATCATCTCCACTCACTCCGGCGACTTGGTTGCCGCTTGCCCGCTCCCGTCGCTCAGGAGACTCCGTTGGAAGGACGGGGAAATTGCCTCTTTCCGTTTACAACCAGGGGACTTGAATGACGATGAATTGCGAAAAATAGATCATCATATTCGTTCGAGCCGTGGTAGTTTCCTATTCGCCAGGTGTTGGTTGCTCGTCGAGGGAGAGGCAGACCGGTCGATTTTTGAAAGGAGTGCACGGGTGCTTGGGCGTGATCTGGTACGCGAAGGGATCAGCTGCGTTGAGTATCGACATATCGGGATCGGAGTTGATGTGTTGACAAAATTTGCAGACTGCATGGGTATCGATTGGTTCGTAGTGGCCGACGACGATTCGGCTGGAGACGAATATGTGAGGAGTGCCCGCCGGCAGATCGGGGCCAGGGCTGAAGCGCAGCACATTAGAAAATTGGCGCACGGAGATCTGGAGATGTTTCTGTGCACCGAAGGATATGGGTACATCTATGAGGGCAACGTATCCCCGCAAAAGAGGGCTGGGATACAAGCCGCGCAGGGCACCACACTATATTGGAAACAGGTGATCGAGGCTCAAAGGAACGACTTCAAAACCAGGTGCGCGCGAGCTGTCGTAGATGAAATGGACAAAAGTGGTAGTCCCGGTGTCCCATTGCAACTGAAGGAAATAATCGAAACCTCGATCAGATTGGCTAAGGAGAATTGAAATGTTGGATTTGTCGTCGCTCAACGCCAATCAGCTCAATGCCGTCAATTGGACCGATGGGCCGCTCCTCGTGTTGGCGGGACCTGGTTCCGGTAAGACGAGGATCCTGACGTATCGGATTGCGCGGATCATCGAGACGACTCCGGATAGACCGTTCCGCATTTTGGGATTGACGTTTACTAACACGGCTGCGTTCGAAATGAAAACCAGGATTGAACAGCTCGTCCCGAATGCTAGGAATCGAACCTTGTTGACGACATTTCATTCCTTCTGCGCGGATATTTTGCGTCAACACGGGCATCACGTTGGATTGCGCCCTGATTTCGCCATTTTGCCGCAAAACATCGATAGAATAGCTGTACTAGACGATGCCATTGCGGCCGCCATGCGAGTCCACCCGCACATTAACCAAGAGGGTGAACAGCTTCTGCCGATGGTATCAAGGTTGCTAGGTGACTTAATCTCCCCAGATGATGCACTACCGGAACTGAAAAAGCGAGGTGCTCACGATGCGGAGGCGCTGGCAACCATTTACAGCAACTATCGGAGATCCATGGTCGAGAATAACCGATTGGATTTTGATGGCTTGATCGCGGAAGCTCTGAACCTATTGGAAAACAATGCGGCTGTCCGTCGTTTGATTCGGCGCATCTATTCGTACGTGTGCGTCGATGAATTCCAAGATACTAACCTCGCTCAGTATCGGGTGTTGGTCAACCTAGTAGACCCAAGCACAAAAAATCTGTTTGTGGTTGCGGACGACGACCAGATCATTTACCAATGGAATGGAGCAGACCCCAAGAGACTTGATGAGCTCAGGAAAGAGTTTGACGTTTCCGAATTGCAACTTCCCGAAAATTTTCGGTGCCCGCCCCAAGTCGTTGACGTTGCTAACAAGTTGGTGCGGCGTAACCTAGCGCGAGATGTTGGTAAGGCTGACCTGATCGCCAACAAAACTAGTCAATCGGAAGGTGTGATCCGACTTAGACCGTTCCGGAGTTTTGAAGACGAGGCGGAATGGGTCGCCAACGACATCAAGTCTAGGCCTACCGCATCGCAAGCCGATTGCGTGGTGTTGGGTCGATCGCGAAGGCTCTTGGAACCAGTGATGAACGCATTGATAGACAATGGGGTTCCATCCTTCATTGCGACGCGCAAAGGCGAGTTTTTGAGCAACCAAATGATCTGGTTGCACTCGATGCTGAGATTAGCCAATGCCCGCCAAAACCGGGAACAACTGAGTCGAATCTGTAGATCGTTTTTCGTCCTAGCTGGGATTAATTTGCGCGCGCCGGACATCATAGCCGATGCTGCGACTGCAGAAGGTGATTACCTCCGAGCGTGGCAACGAACAGCACTACGAATGGCCCAATTGGATTCCAATACAAGGCGCTTCCTCTTGGAAAACGCTCCGGTTCTGTCTGAAAAGCTCGATTTTTGGGGGTTCGTTGAGGCCGCCTTTAATTGGTTCGATGATTTGCCGACCGTGGGCCCTCATTTGGACTCGAATGAATCGGAATACTTAGAGGAACAATCCACCTGGTACGATTTGGTGGATGAGGTTGTCGGGGAATTTGGGCGGGAACAAGTTACATTGAATGTCCTGCTACAAGGGTTGGATCTTCGCGCTAAAACCCCGAGTCAACCGGAGCATGCCATTCCGTGCTACACGATACACGCTGCCAAAGGGGCTGAATTCCATCATGTCTACCTTGTGGGATTGGTCGAAGACCAGTTACCGAGTTGGCAGGCAATTAAAAAAGGTCCCACGAGCCATGAGCTGCAAGAAGAACGGAGGAATTGCTTCGTGGCCATTACCCGTGTTCAGGATAGTTTGACATTGACTTACTCCCAAGAGGTATTCGGTTGGACGAAACAACCGTCGCGATTTTTGAGGGAGATGGAGCTGATTGACTAATGGTGGGTGCTTGATAGTCGGTGTGGCGCGCCTACATAAATGGTCTCCGCTATTCTGGCGCTTTGATGTCCGAGGGTCGCCAGTTGGCGAAATCACCGAAGTGGCTGGACATGGAACTCCGTCACCCTCCGTTCTCACCTCACAGCGGGACTGGGAAGCGACGATGGCAGACTTGACATACAAGTCTGCCATTTTCTTTACCCTTGGGTAGGTTGCGGCGCTGGCGTAAGAACGAGGTCGGACCGGATCGTCGTCGAAGTGGCAGAGTTGCTAATGAAGTCTGCCACGGTAGAATCGGGGACGTATGCCCAGCCGCGAGCTGCCCCACTACTGGACGCCGGGAAAGGGTCGGCGGATCCTAGCCGCCATGCCCGCCGGCCAGCCCTGGCTTTTCGCCCTGCTGACGGGCTGATACGAAAGATAGCTAACCCACGGCCTCCGGCCATCACCCCTGGGTAATGTGATCTCCCACAAAACCATTCCAACCAGGCCCATCAAACTGGAGGCGAGCCCATGAATGCCAACCCGGCCTACTGCGATTGTGAGCGGTGCGAGATTGACCGCGAGCGCGCGCCTTACCAACGGGCGTGGCTCACGGCCTTCCGCGAAGCGACCACAGCGCAGGTGAGCGCGGCGCTGGATGCCGTGGAAAGCGGCAGCCATCGCGACTCGCCGGCAGCCAATGGAGCCCTGCTGGCGTTGACCGGCCTGATGCTGGAGAAGGAAAGCGAACTCTCCGGCGCTGTGGTCGGAGGGGTGGCGGGTCAGCGGGCCCAGGATGAGCAGTCGCCCATGTCAGCAGCGGAGATGGAGCGGCGCATCGGGCTCATGGGACGTTTAAATGACGCTGCGGCACGGCTCCGGCAGCAACCGGAGCCGGAGGGTACGGACAATGATGCCGAGTTCTGGTATGCCACCTGTTTCGTGTGCATCGCCAACCTCCAGGTGGTGAGACCGGTACGCCGCCAGCGAGCCGAGCTGCCGCAACGGGACCTCATGGGGGAAGCCTACCTGGTGGTGCTGGCCCAGCTGGCGATGGAAGCCGAGGAAAGCCGGGAACGTCTTGAAGACACCGCTATCCCCGACCTGGACGACGGCCTGACCAACGCCCGAGCGGCGCTCCTGGCGGAAGCGCACGCCGCCCTGGACGAGATGGCGGAAACCGTGGCGGCGGATTTGCGCGCATTCAACCAGGACCTGCCGGTGGAAATCCGGCCGGCCATGCGGGGACTGCCCGCGGTGACCGAACGCGCTGCCGCGCTGGTGATCGGACCGGCTGACTTCCACGTCGGACGCTTCGACGAGCGGGACCCCAACCCACCCCACGCCGCGGGCGGACTTTACATCGTCTACTACTACCGCGGCGCCAAAGTGGTCCAGTCGATACTGGACACTTACCCGATAGGATTCCCGGCGGCGGCCGCTCAGCAGCAGGTTGACCGGGTGATTGGCGCGCTGTTGGCAATGGGTCCGGAAGCGGAGGCATTGTCGGACCTCCTGCTGCCTTATGCCTTGGTGATGTCGGACCTGGCCGACGCCGGTCTCCACGACGTGGCGGTGGATCGCTGCAGCGAGTTCGTGTCGGCGCTGCAACAGCAGGACCTGCGCCACGGCGCCATGCTGGAGGTGCTGGCGGCGGTGGCGGGGGATGAACCGGACGTATCGGAGCACCTGTTGCGCGACTCGGACTTCGACACCGAATTCGCTACCCTGAGGCAGGCGCGGGCGATCATCACGACGGCACGGCGGCAGGGGCTGGACTCGGTGAAGCTGGCCAAGCTGGCGTCGGCCATGGGTCATGAAGCCGGAGGGTTGGGGGTGACCCCGCCGTCGACGGACTACGCCACTGTGAGCATCCTGCTGGGAGAGGCCCGTGATGCCGGACTCCCCCACGAGGCCATTGACCGCATTTACCAGGCCATTGACCCGGACGGGTATGCAGAAGAGCGATACGAGCAGGCTGTGGATCTGCGAGAGTTCGGCGACGAAGAGGTGGACGGGGTGCTGGACGGATTGCCTCACTTCGACGGTGAGTTTTCCCGCTGAGGCATTGCTCCCCAGGCGCTGAAGTTTCGGCAACATTTCTGAATGAGGCGACAGGCCGGTAGGACTAATTGTCGTCTATCAGTAGGGGCTACCATGACAGTTGGCGGATGTATATTTACTCAGGAGGCACGATACTATGGTGAAAATCGTTGACTGGAATATCGGATTCACGCGCCAGCCCTGGCGCGAACTGGTCGAAATGGACGCCGACGTGGCGCTTTTACAGGAGACCTGTAATCCGCCCCAGAACGTCGCCGACCAAGTGCAGCTCAGTCCATACGCCCACTGGCTGGGTGAGGAGTACCCGCTGAGATCGCTTATCCCAGCCCGTGTCGTGAAACTCTCCGACCGTGTCGACGTCGAATGGTTTGAACAGGTCAGACCTCACCGAGGCAAACCCGGGATGCGCCAGATGCCGGTGAGCGCCATCGGGCTCAGCGACGCTGCCATCATCAAGCCGAAGGACGGAAAGGAACCTTTCATCGTGGTTTCGATGTACGGCGGGTGGCAAGGACCACATCCGTACTCAGGGAAAGGTTGGATCTACCCCGACGCCTCCATCCACCGGATCATCTCCGACCTCTCGACATTCGTGCGTACCTACGAAGCACATGAGCCCGACCATCGCATCATCGCCGCCGGCGACCTCAACATTTCGTTCGACTATGAGTTCGGTTATCACGGCAGTTTTGCGGCCCGTGCCCAGACGGTTATGGATCGCATGGCCGCGCTGGGCCTGTGCTACATGGGACCCCAGTACCCAAACGGGCGTCAGGCCGATCCGAAACCTAAACGTCTGAAACCCGATTCGCGCGAAGTTGTCACATATCACACGGTTGCCCGAGACATACCTACCGCTCACATACAATTGGATCACGTCTTCGCGTCTTGCGGCCTGAGTGAAGTCGTGACGACCCGTGCCATGAACGAAATCGACGAGTGGGGATCCAGCGACCACTGCCGTATCGTCATCGAAGTTGCGTGACGCCTCCGCTGGTTTCGTTTTTTGCGCTACCGTGGATCCTAAACCGAAACCAAGGTGAAATCTACCTTGGCAGGGCCGGTACGATGGGCTGGGGCTTGGCTAATCATTTCTTCTGCTTGTGCTTGCAGCACGGTCCGGCAACGCCGTTTGACTTCCTCACGATGGTTAGCCAAGTTTGCGAAAAAGTCGTCTACCTTCTCTTGCTGTCCCGCGGCACGGGTGCCCAGGCCCGGTTGGCGGTCACCGCGTGGCGCACCCAACCCCAGATGGCCTCGTCAGCGTTGAAGTCTGGGCTGTAACTGGGCAGGTTCACCAGACGCAGGTCCAAGCCGGACGTGGTCAGATAGGCCCTTATTGCCGCGCCATGATGGGCTGGGGAATTGTCCCAAATCACCGTCAGTGGTTCGGTGTGCCGTGCCCGCAGCTGTCTCAGGAAGGCGGTTGAGATAGCCGAGTTGCTGTTGCCCACCAGTTCCATCACCTCCACTTCGCCGGTCTCCAGGCACATTGCCGAGTAGTAGCTGGCCTTCTCGCCACGGCGCGGGCTGGTGGAGTCCACCATGGCTGGTTCCCCCTTCAACACCCACTTCCCCCTCAGATCAGCATCTGCCCGAAAGTGGGCCTCGTCAGCAAAGAATATCTTGGCTCCAGTTCGTCGGGCCGCCGCCGTCAGGGCAGCATACTCCGCCACAAAGGCTTCCCGCCGTTCTGGGTCCGCCTTGACCAACCGCTTCTTGGGGCGCTTCAGTACAAACCCCAACCGGCGCAGGTAGTTCAGACAACTGCTCCGGCTCAGCTCCAGCCCAAAGCGCTCCTCCACAAACCGTCGCACCACCTTCCAGTTCCAGTTGCATAGGTCAATGCCCGCTTGCCATGGCGACCGCTGCACCGCAGCCTTCAACTCGGCCCGTTGCTCCACGTCCAGCGCGGGGGGAACCACCACTCGGTTCAAAAACCAGTGCCTTGGGACCCCCCTCGGCGAATGCCCTGACCCATTGGCCAATCGTATGGGCATCTCGTTCCAACGCCTGGGCCACCGCTGCTGCCGTCCAACCCTGCGCCAGCAGCCACACCGCGTGCCACCGTTCTCGTTCCCGTGGCGTCGGCGCTCGGTACATCCGCCTCCGCATCTCAGCCTCGCCCATGCGCCACCGCTCCAGCAACGCTCCCATCTCCTGCATCCCCAACAGCAACCCCCACTCCAATTTCCTGATCCTTTCCAGCTATCTCAACCGCCCCTATCCTACCCCAACACTATGCGGGTTTCACCTTGGCTTTGATTTAGACTATGACCAGGTGGCTTCGGCTGGCGCCATGAACAGCGTCGATAGGGATATGCGTGTCCAGGGTAACCAATCGCGCATCATGAGCAACCGCCAGGGCCAGGAGATAAACGTCAGTTAGTTGCCGGTGGCCAGCCAGCCGCCGCGTGTCCAATCGTGCATCGTCCAGCAGGCTGATATCTTCGCTAATGAAGCGATGGTATTCGGTTGATACAGCAGTCCGTAGTCGTTCCATAGCGGCGGCTACGCTCAGCGGACGAGGGTATCGCGGCTGCGACAATATTCGGACACACCCGTTCTGCGTCAGGGGGCAGGAGGCCCATCCCTGTTCTATATTGGCGGCGAACCAAGCCGACACCGCACCATGAGCGTCGTGGTTTCGGTCAAGCAGAGCGACCAGAAAGTTTACGTCGTATAAGGATCTCAAATTTCAGATACCCAGCTCTTCCCGCCATTCGTTCACCATCTCGTTAGTAACCACATAGTCACTGGCCGGTATGGGCTGAATGCCATAACGTTCCAAATCTATTGCCCCGGCGGGCAGAATCTCTATCTCTACGGTCTGGCCTTCCGGAAAGCCGAGCGGTTCGTCGAATTCGATGGTCTGCCCTTTGACTATGCCTCTCCGTTTCATTGTTCATTCTCCCCGATGTGGCGATAGGGTGTGGATACACGACGGGATGTTTGCACTGGCTGGAATCAATATGTAGATGGCTCTGTTCCACCAGTTTACCGCACCCGCGTGTCTGCTCCACTTTATAGATACCGCAGAGCTGACCCTGCGGTCTCGCCGCGGGTGTAGCGGGCGATCATGCCGGCGCCTTGCTTCCAGCGGCCCTGGCGTTCGATCTTGTGGGTAGGCGCGCCGTTCTGGGGTATGCTGTGGATTCGGGTCGCCGCAAGCCAGCGTCGGAGAGCGCAGTCAGCAGGGCCACGCTCATAGTGTCTCCTATTGCCTTCATCAGCGCGTCCGACACCTGGTTTACGTAATGACCCTTGGTCGAACCAATGCTGGTATCAATAAGGCGGAGTCTTTCCAAGGACGGCGGTCAGCTGTTCGTTTTTCGTGGCTGCATCTACCAAGAGACCTTGTGCAACCGAATGTCGACAGCATTTACTTGAGGCAATGCGGGTGGTACCAGACCGACGAACCAAGTGTAAAGGACGGCGTCCAAATGGTTATCTTGTTAGTCGATCATGCACCTCTCACCTATGGCGGTTCTTGTTGGTGCGTCACCAGCTGGTCTGGTGGTATGAGCGTGTGGGTCCTATTCATCGGGGGCGGCACTACATATCTTTCGAATGCGTACCCGGGCGACGTTATTCCATTCTGTATGATGTTGAACAACGACACGAGTAGATACTCAAGGGAATTGCCGGGAGTTAGGAACGTCACGCCTGGGCTTCCCAAGGCAGTAAATGACATTTGCATACCAACTGCGGGTGCTATCGCCTTTTGATCGAGCGTCAGAACCACGTTGGGCCGGAATGCTTCTGGTATTTCGTCGTACAGGTCTGTGGTGTGCTTGATCATCGTCTCCGGTGCGGCTCCGAATGATCGCCCTACCCCGAATGCGTAAATCTGCGCCGCCGATTGTGAGTTTTGAATCGTATCCCGGTTGCCACCCATAAATCGGGTGGTCTTGTCGAGGTAGGTCCGATATGCGACCTTCCCCGCGGGTGGTTCTTTTAGCCCCACAGGCTTAGTGAATCGGTTCAGTTTTCGTACCGAGGCAACCTTTTGGTATATATCGCCTAGTTCTTTCTTGCCAATCGTACTTTTTATCTCCCCTACAGCAATGACAGATTCGCATGGGTAGTAGCCAACGTCCTCCGCAACCCTGAAAATAGGGCAGAATTGTTGCTCGTATAGGATCACGTCGATTTGTGACGATGCTTTCCCTTCACTGTCTATTACACAGCCTGTTCCTACGCCCACCCCTCCGGGTAGGATGGCTTCCAGCTTGGTTCTAACGGCCTTTTCTCTGGCGTCTCCCTTCAGTCCAGGCGTCGTCCCTTGCGCTGCGCTCTCGTAGGCCAGCACTAGTTCTTGGCCGAGGCTTCGGATGTTGTTATGGGCGTCAAATGACGGCATATTCTGTAACAGTTCAGAGTTGAGGGGAAAGGAGCAGTTGGCGGCAGGCGTGGAGAGGATTGAGTCCCTGGGCGCGCCAGGTGCCGAATAGGGATGCCAGGGTCATCTTGCTGTGGGTGCCCCGTTCTGACCTGGTGCCGCCGCTGATCTTGCGGCTGACCACCAGGTGGCGCAGGCTGCGCTCGGCAGGGTTGTTATCCGAAGGCGCTTCGGGTTCGGCCACGAAGACGAAGAGTTCCTTGATATGGCGCTCGATGCGACGGCAGAGTTTGGCCGGTGTGGCCGAGGGGTCGTCGCGGAAGGGCTGGCAGATGGCGAGCAGCCGTCGTTCCAGGGCCAGTTGGGTGGTGCGCCGCTGCTTTTCCTGGGGATGGGTGAAGGCTTGGGCTTGGACGTAGAGTTGATGCACGGCGTCCGCCCATCGCGCCAGTCGTGCATCATTGGGATAGAGAGTACGCAGGTCGTGGATGTCCCGCAGGAGATGGACCCAGCAGCGTTGTATGGGGCCGTCGTAATGGTGGTAGGCGGCGTAGAAGTCGCAGACCAGGACGCCGGCGCCGGCGTCGCCCAGCGCCTCGTCCACCACGGACTTGCTACGGTTCCGTCGCAGGAAGTAGCGCTGGCTGGGCGTGCTGAAAGTCCACACGTAGCCGTTGTGGCCGTCCTCACGCCAGCCCGTTTCGTCGGCGTGGACCACCGGACCGGCGCGGATTTGGGCCAGGATTTCGGCCACTGCGGCCTGGGCCTTTTGGGCGGTGCGATGCACCGCGTCCACGATGGCCCCCGCGCTGAGGTGTAGTTGATGGACGATGCGCAGATACCGCCGGATTATGCCAATGGGCAGCCGGGCCTCTTCCCGGAGCATGGCAATCAGGCTGACCAGATTGACCCCCAGACGCTGCTTCCCCATCACCACACCATCCAGTTGCGCCGCAGGTATGCAGCGGCGTCGGCACCCAGGGCAAGTGCGGGCGATATAGACGTGCTCGGTAACCTCCGCCGGGACTATCGGCAGGTCGATGACCTCCCGAGTGCGCTGCGCCCAGCCGCCGTACAACCGGGTTTCGCAGTCGGGACAGCGCTCCATCACGTGCTCTACCCGCCGGGTGGGTGTCATCCGGGCGCGGGCAAAGCCGTGGGGCCGCGACTTGCGGGGTGGTTTGGGCTGGGAAGATTGCCTCTTTGCTTTGGGTTTCAGACCAGGCATCCGGCGGGAGCCCGGTGGTTTGGCCTGGCCTTCCAACTGGGCAATGCGTTGCTCCAGCCGTTCAATGATCGCCTGCTGTCGGACGACGATAGCAATGAGAACGTCGCGGTCAGCGTTCTTCAAGTCAATTTCAGGACCCATACCTACTATATGGCATAATCACCACGACCCGCGCCAGTATCCAAAACCCCGATCTCGCCCGGTTCAACTCACCAAGTCTGAACTGTTGCCGTTGAGGTTCCGAGTTGGCCAGGCTGTTCACACCGTGTTGCACGTTCCGCGTCCCCTTATCATGCGGGGAAAGCAGCGCCGTCGCAATCCAGTCAGCACAGAGCGCCTGGGTGGAGCGGTCGTCAGTGCTGGAACGAGATTGCCACGCTATGCTCGCAATGACAGAAACCGAACCACCTAAAACGGAACACTACCGAGGTCCGTTCAGCGATTGACGCGGCCCCAAATTTGCCGTAAGGTCTTTTCTGATACGGAGTATCAGAATGACCAGCGTCAATGTTAGACACCGGGGCCACGACCACCCCCGGCCCCGCTCCGCCGTCGTAGTGGACGACATCGTCGCCCAACTAGCCGAACAGGGCTACCGGGACACGGAGCCTCGCCGCCTGGTCATCAGCGCCGTCGCCGCCCAGGGCCACCCCTTCACCGCCGAAGAACTGTGCGCCGCCCTGCCCTGCGTCGGCCGGGCCACGGTGTACCGCGGCCTGCGTCTGCTGGTCGAAACCGACCAGGTCTGCCGCGTCCTGCTTGAAGACCACGAACTCCGTTACCAGCTCAGCCACCAGGGCCACCACCACCACCTGCTCTGCGCCGTCTGCGGCGCATCAGCCGACTTGTTGGACTGCGACGTAGAAGGGCTGCTCCAGCAGGCCGCCGCCGCCGCCGGTTTCCGCATGAGCGGCCACTGGCTGGAGGTTTACGGCCGTTGCGCCGACTGCGACACCGCCTGAGTCGTACCTTTTTATTTTTCACCATTTTATTGAGACTAAATATCGTTACCAATTACTTATTGATACTAAGTACTCTTAATTAACCGGGAGGTCGAACCATGCAACTCCGTTCCAACAACAGTTCACTCCGTACTACATCCCTGGCGCCAGGGCTGACAGCTGCTTTCACCGGCGTACTGTTGGCTTTCGCGCTATTGTTGACCGCCTGCGGAGGCGACGAGTCGTCTTTCCCTCCGACCGACTCGCCAGCGCCCGCAGGTTCGGCCCCCTCCCCTACGGGCGCGGTTGCCGCTGCCGCCGTCCAGCCGGCCAGCAACCAACCGGCGATCCCTGCGGACGCCACTATCCAACCGCCCTCCGCAACAGACGCTGAACCCATCAGCGTCGTGGCCGGGAACGCTGTGCTGGCCGACCTGGTTCGCCAGGTAGGCGGCAACCGAGTGGATGTCCATAACCTGGTCCCGATAGGTGCCGACGCCCACAGTTGGCAGAGCACTCCTCAGGACAGCGTGCGAATCGCCCAGGCCGATTTCATTGTCAGCAACGGCGCTGGCCTGTCCGCCCAGGTGGAGAGCCTAATTGAAAACGCCGCTCCCTCCGACGCCATTCAGGTAATAGCATCCGACGGGCTGGAACCCCAGGAATTGGTGGAGCTGCCCTTCCCAGGCGCCGACGACCACGAAGAGCATGAAGCCCAAGTACCCGGCCGCCTGCTGGTCGGCGATGGAGAAGGCTCCGGCCTGTCGGTCATCGACCTGGAATCCGGTGATGTGCGCCAGAACCAGTTTGACCTGGGCGCTCGCGCCGGCCGCATCTACACCAGCGAAAGCGGACGGTATGCTATCGCCGTATCCTCCGACGCCAACACCGCCCACCTGTTCGACGGGGGCATCTACCTGGAAGAGCATGGCGACCATTTCGACTTGGTGGAAGCCAATTTTAGCCGTATGAACATCGATCTTTCCGGTGACCGCCCCGTGCATCTGTATATCGGCGGCGAGTGGGGGGTCGTTTTTTATGACGGTTCCGGCGATGTAGCCCTTATCAACGAGCACGAACTGGACCACGACGGCGATTCCTACGGTCCCATCATTATGAACGTAGGGCCTCAACACGGCGCCGCCGTGCCGCTTGAAGGCGACCAGGTCGCCACAACAATAAAGCACCCCGATTTCCCCGATGACCCGGAAGCTCGCCTTCCCATCGGCGCCGAAATCCGCGACTTGGACGGCAACGTCCTGTACCGCGCCGAGGGCTGTGGCAGTCTCCACGGCGACGCCAGCAACGGACACATGGCCGTGTTCGGTTGCGTTGGTGGCGTCCTGGCCATCGAAGCCCACGATAGCCATTACGAACACGCCTTTATCCCGGCTCCCGAAGGATCCCCCGAGGACTTCCGCCTCACCTCCGTCTGGGGCCACCACGGCCTTGGCCATTTCTTCGCCCTGGGCTCCGCCGTCGGCCTGTACCTGGTCGAGCCTGAGTCCGGCGAGATGACGCAGCTAATCCCCGCCACCGAGGACCTCCGGCCCATACAGGTGGTCATCAGCCACGATGGCGAACACCTGCTGGTGGTAATGAGCGATGGTGAGTTGCGGATGTACGACGCTCACGACGCCGAACTGGTGGTGTCAACAACCGGGATCCTCTCCGACGAAATCGACCCCGGCTTTTGGGCGCGGCCCCATATCGCCACCGCTCCGGAACGCATCTACATCACTGACTCCGCCGCCGGCGAGGTGATGGAACTTGATGCCCACGACCTGGAGGTCATCCGCCGTTGGAACGTTGCCGGTAAACCCACCAAAATCGCTTTCGTCGGCGTCCTCCACCAGGGCGACCGCCCTGAGGAGGGCCACGACGAACACGACCACGGCGCCGGCGACTCCCACTTCTGGCAGAACCCTCGCCTGGTTGTCCACTACGTCAACCAAATCGCCACCGGCCTCATCACCGCCGACCCGGACCATGCCGGCCCCTATCTGGACCACGCCGCCGCCTACATTGCGGAACTGGAAGCGCTGGACGCGTACATCTCCGACACTCTCGCCAGCATCCCGCAGGAGCATCGGGTGATTGTGACCTTCCACGACGCCTTCGGCTACTTCGGCGCGCGCTATGACATGGAAGTGCTGGCTTTCGTCGGCAGCCACGCCGGCGACGTTTCCCCCGACGACATCGCGCGCGTACTGGAACTGGTGAGCGACCGGGGCCTTCCCGCCGTTTTCGTCGAGCCTCAGTTTTCCGCCGACGCCCTGGAACAGGTCGCCCGGGACTCCGGCATCCAGGTCGGCATCATTCGCTCCCTGCCCGATGCCACCCACCCTGATTACATTGGCATGATGCGCGCCAACGCCGACGCCCTGGCAGGACTGCTGCAATAACCCATCGCGTAGGGGCGACTCATGAGTCGCCCCTACGCCCATGAAGCCGGCGCCCTGCCACCGGAGGCAATCTTGCTCGACCTGATAATCGAACCCATGCAATACGGTTTCATGCAGCGCGCCCTGCTGGGGTCGGCGCTGGCGGCCATTGCCTGCGGCGTGGTCGGCACCTTCGTCGTCCTGCGCGGCATGGCCTTCCTGGGGGACGCCATCGCCCACTCCGCCCTCACCGGCATGGCGGCGGCGTTTCTGCTGGGCGCAAACCTGTTTCTCGGCGCGCTCATCTGGGCCGTGCCGGCGTCGCTCACCATTTCGGCGGTCTCCCGCCGGGCCGGAGTTCGCATTGACGCCGTAATCGGGGTGATGTTCGCCGGCGGTTTCGCCGTGGGCGTCATCCTCATCGATGCCTCGGAAAACTACGCCGGGGACTTGCTCAGCGTCCTCTTCGGCAACGTCCTGGGCGCTTCCTGGGGCGATGTGCTGGCCGTGGCCCTGCTGGCCGGAGGCGTCCTCTTCGTAGTGCGCCTCTTCTACAAAGAGCTGGTATTCACCACTTACGACGCCGACGTAGCCCAGGCCTCGGGCGTCCCAGTGCGCTTCCTCGAATATCTTCTGCCCCTTCTGGTCGCTCTGACCACAGTAGCGGCCCTCAAAACCGTAGGCAACTTGATGGTAATGTCCCTCCTGGTAGTCCCCGCCGTAACCGGCTCCCTGCTGGCTCGACGCCTGGCCGGCATCATGGCCGCGACCGTAGCGGTAGCCCTGGCCGCCATCGCAGTCGGCCTCTACCTGTCCTTCCACCTCAGACCAATTTCCCTGTCCATGCCCACTATATGACATAACCACCACCGGCACCGCAAGCATTCTCCGAACCCCTTTCGGCCAATTTACCTCACCAAGTCTGAACAGTTACATCAAAGGTGATTTGGATCCGGTCGGGGTCGTTGCGTGGTAGCATCTATTGAGTGCGCCTGGTCTCGGGTCGGTTTTGTCTTTCCAAAACCATTATCCCCGATGCACAGGAGCACTTTCTCACCCCTTCAGCACGTCGCGACACTCATTTTTTCGGTGGATTGGGGATAAGCCAGAAAAGGAGCGACATGACGACAACGGTCTACAGGCTGGTCCCTGCCGATTTTGCGCTCAGCTGTGACACCAGCAGTACGCCTGAGCAAACGGCCGTTGGCAAGGAAAAACCATGAGCTACTCACGTCCCGGCTGCCTGATAGATAGCGTAAACGGCAGAAGAGCCGGCGGGTACCGTCGGCACCCGGAGGTGGCAAACCACCCCGAGCCGGAGGATTACCCCAGCACGGCAGAGTACGAATGGGCTTGCGCCCACTGGGACGACGAGCCAGGGCGCGAAACCGTGCAGTCCTCCTGGTATGCCTTTGCCTGCTTCCCAGCAGACGCCCAAGACTTGGACGGCTACAGCGTGGAGGATCTCAACCGCATCAGGTCGAAAAAGTCCTGGCAGGAAATACCCGGCTATGACCGGGCGGCTCCGCCAGCGAGAGCCCAACTACGAATGATCGTCGACGAGTTTCTCTACGAGAACGCCAGCCGGAAGGAAAACGACCGAGTCAATCTGGTTATCCTATAAAACACGCAGCGCAACTCCGCCGAGCAACGATCATTCAACCTGATCGGTTCTCGTGCGTACCATCCCGTTGCAATCTGGCAGATGTCGCCGGCCAGGACCTGACCTCGGCAGTCGACGCTGGGACTGATTGAAGGGTCAGGACAGGAACCAGACCGCTGCTGCCCAAGCCCTGCGCCCCCGATTTCGCGGAGGTCGTTCCGATGACGGCGAGCGCATTGCCTCAAATAAAATGCTACCGAAAGGAGCGCTTCACGTAATGACTATTATGCAAACCAGTATGAGTATCAGAAGAATGATGGCAGATTTCAGGCACAAGTCTGCCATCCCAAACCCGTGAGGAGAAAGGGGTAATGTCTGCTGTTTATATCGTGACTGCCGGCGGCTATGCTGACTATCGGATCGTGGCGGTCTTTTCAACAGAAGAGCTCGCAAAGGTTCACATCGAGAAAGGGCAACTCGAAAGGGCTTGTATTGAACGGTACGACCTGGACCCCCCAAGCGAATGGAGAAGCATCACCAACGTCTGTATGCGCCACGACGGGAGCACGTTCAACATCTCCACCGAATTGGTGTATGAACAAGGTCCCGGTTATCACTTTTTTCGGGCTGCCCCGGCACCATGCGCGGCGGCGCTGGCGGCGCAAATTGCAACCGATTCCGAAGCCGAGGCTATCAAACAGACCGATGCAATCCGGCTACGGCTAATCGCTGACGGGGAGTGGCCCCCGGTCGGTTGATGGCAGACTTGTAACAGAACGGGTCGATTCCGGTAGGGGGCAGGATCGTACGCTAAGGGGAAAGGCGCCGGTTGAGTGTGCGATAGACGGTTGGTCTTGAGACGGAGCAGAGCTCGGCGAGATCGCTGATGGAATACTCGCCGGTGGCATGCATGCGGCAGAGTTCCCGCTGCTGTCGGTCGGACAGTTTGGGCTGCTTGCCGCGCAATTTCCCCCTGGCGCGGGCGATGGCCATGCCCTCGCGGGTGCGCATGCGGATGAGATCGGCCTCGAACTCGGCGAAGGTGGCGAGGATATTGAAGAACAGCTTTCCCATCGGATCGCCCGGGTCGTAGAGGGCCCGGCCGAGGGCCAGTTTCACGCCTCGTTCCCGAAGCCGATCGGCGATGGCGCGGGCATCTGGGACGGACCTTGCCAGCCGGTCGAGTTTCGGCACGACCAGCGTGTCGCCTTCGCGCACGGCGGCGAGGGTCAGGTCGAGGCCGGGTCGGGCGCGGGTGGTGCCGGTGAGGCCGTGATCGGTGTAGATGCGATCCTCGGCGACGCCCAGCTCCAGGAGCGCCTGGCGCTGGGCGGCCAGATCCTGCCGGTCGGTGGAACAGCGGGCGTATCCGATGAGCGTTGCCGTCATGGGGGACGTGTACGAATAGGGTCCCGCTTCCGCAATTGTTTCGGTACCATTCGTATGAGACGCTCCTGGCTCCGGTTTGGCGGGGGTCGGGGCGACAGACTGCCCCGTCCGCTGGACGTTCCCCTTACGGACAGCGCCACGCGTGCCGGGATGAACGGATAAGGGAGAGATGGAACATGCCGAGACGAAGCATCTGGAGCGCGCACCAGTGTGCGGCGCGGAAACACGCCGGCCTGACGGTCGAGCCCGAGCTCTTGGCCCAAATCTCACCCCTTGGGTGGGCCCACATCCTGCTCACCGGCGAATACCGGTGGCCAAAGCGCCGATAGCGATCTTAACGTACGATTCTGCCCCTACCGGAATCGACCCGACCAGGGCCACGTCAAACTTCTCCCGCTGGGCGGCCTGCTCCGGCTTTTCGAAGCCGCGGCCGCGAAGGCGGGGTTGGATGGCAGTGAGGCAGATCACGGCGAGAACGTCGGCGGTGAGGGCGCCGGCCTGGCGCTGGGGCCTGCCAGCTGCCGCCCCCGTCCTTTCAAAGAGGCGCGCACACCCTGGTCCCGCCCGGGAGATTCATGGCCGGCCAACTCGTGGACCTTGGCGATGGCGCTGGTGGCGAGGCGCATGGTCGCGATGCTGGCGCCATAACCGGCGCGCTTCGGCAAACCGCCCGGCTGGCCCGGCTGCTGTAGCCGCCGATGGTTCACAAGCGGCCGCCGCTGTCCAGCAGCAGCGCCAGGCGGATCCGGCGGCACCGATCTGCGTAGAGTGTGGGGTGAATAAGGTCAACCGACGTCGCAACGGGTCCTGGTGTCCGACGTGCTCCGCCTGCGGCTGATGCTCGGCTCGGTTTACGTAATGACCTTTATGCGAACCAAGTTAGGTATCAACAATGCGCCAAGCACGTACGGTATCAAATCGGCGCACAGTGGCAGATATGGCCAGCAGATGGAATGATCCCTGTGTGAAATGTAACCAGTCCGAACCTGAAGATGATATTTCGTGCAACCCGACATTCTCGACCGTTTGACTGCGGAGACAACAGATCATATAAACTACAAATACGATATATTGTCGCGCAGCATGAGACAATCTGCGCGTGAAGGATGCTTGCTCATGCCAATCTCCAGTCTCCGCATTGAAAACGTCGGGCTATTTCGCGAAGCGACCTTTGAATTCGACCGACGAGTGAACGTGCTTTTGGGTCCAAACAATTCCGGGAAATCGACAGTTCTGTGGGCGCTCGGGGAAATCTTGGTTTACCCGTTTGAATTCCCACGAAAATTGATGCGGCCCGGGGCCCGGGCCGCGTACGCATTGCGTTTGGATGACAACGCAGACCTAGCATTTAACGGAACGTTGCCGATCTTGGCGAACGTGGAGTCCGCAGACGGACAACAAATCGAGCTAGAAGCATTAGTCGAGCGCGCTCGCAATTTGCTCGATGGCGTGGAGCGGTACATTGAACTTATAGAGAAGGTAGGCTATAGCGCCTTCATCCCTGCTTTGCGGCATAGCACCGATTTTCGGTCCTCTGGACCATCAGTGACGGATACCAAGAACAACGAATCTACAATGACCTTGATGAGCCAACAAATGGAAACACGATTATCACGAAGCAGGGTGCAACTCACTTCATCTAACAACCAAACGATTGACCAATTGTTGGAACACCCGGAACTGAAAAAAAGGGAGGCCTTGCCTTCATCCGATCCTATGCTGATCACAGACCGCGCGGTGATGCAAGCAATCATCGAATTGGATTACCGGAGCTACCTGACAAGGAACGAGTCGTACCAGCGCATCATCGAGTTGATTGGCGAAGTGGCTTCGGACGTCACCGATGGTTTTATCAGCGGCTTCGCCGGTGTAGACGAAGACCGTCGTGGCTTTTTCCCGAAGTTCGATACCAAAGACGGGCCGTTACCCTTGAACACTCTGAGCCAAGGAACACAATCCGTCGTCCAGTGGATAGCGCACTTTCTTATGGGTTTTGCCCAATACTACGGCTTCCCCGAAGACTTAAAAGACCAATCCGGCTTGTTGATTGTGGACGAGATAGATGCACACCTCCACCCTTCGTGGCAACGTAGGATCATCCCGGCCCTTTCGAATAATTTTCCAAACGTCCAATTGTTCTGTTCGACCCATTCCCCTTTGGCACTCGCAGGCCTCACAAAAGGCCAAGTCCAACAATTGAACAGAGACGAACGAGGGCTTATAGACGTTTCTACTAATGACCAGAATATAGTTGGATGGACGGCAGACGAAATTTTACGCGGCGTGTTAGGTGTTACAGATCCGGTCGATATCGAAACGCTGAATCGCTTGCAAAAGATCAATCAATTGCAAAGCCGCAGCGATTTAACCGTAGAAGAAACAGGCGAATTAAATTCGTTGCGTGACCAAGTTGGAGAAGACCTGGTAAGCGGCCCCGGATCAGCACTAGTGCGTCGATTTGCAGACCAGATAAGGAGAGCCCGAGAGGCCAGCAACACAGGTACCGATGACCAAACCACACCATTCACCCCGTTCGAAAATGAGGATTGACAGAGGAGGCGCGGAATCCAGTGCATTGGGTAGACCGTGGAGCAGAGCCTGCTGGATTGGCAGTAGAAAGAGAACGTTACACTATCGGATGGTTGGCGTATGCTAATGGACCGAGTGGGACGAAACAGCCTAATGATTCTGCGTGGAGGAAATTCCGCGCCGAGTTGTATCAGGTATTCCATGGATTGTGCGGCTATTGTGAAGAAATAACTAGGGGAGAGGTGGATCATTTCCGGCCCAAAAAACGATTCCCTGCGCTGACTTATGATTGGTCGAATTGGGTGTTCGCTTGTAACTCGTGCAACCTGTCGAAAAAAGAAAAATGGCCAGCTGGTGGGTACGTGGATCCGTGCGCAAAATCTCGCGGGGCACGCCCAGAAAGTTTCTTCCAATTTGACATTCCCACCCGCAAAATTTGCCCGAAAAAAGGTATCAGCCCGGCTCGTGCTCGCAAAGCGAGGCAGACCATCGTTGACTTGGGTTTAAATGACATACATCACTTGGCTGAACGCGAACGGTTCATCTTGTTGTTAACTGCGGCAATCCCTGAGAAAATCGATGAACGCGATGCAATAGCGCGAGAACTTAGTTCTCTGGTCGTATTGAGATCTGAGGAAATGTCCAACATCGCAAGAAGTTGGTTGGCGGACCGGGGCTGCGTGGTCTAATTGCTGTGGCCGCATTACGGCTTGGGCGCGGGCGTATCGGGAGAGCGCCATCTCAGCTGCGGCAGGTCCATCTCAACTATCGAACATCGGGTATGGTTCGTGATCGTCAAGGTTGGCGACAGTCTGGGCGAGACGTTCGGCAACTTCGTCGGCCGACTGGCCGCAACACTGGCAGTCCTGACACCGGTAATCCCCACCTTCCGCGCCAGCGTCCTGGTTGGCCACCCGATACTGCCAGACCGTGGGTCCCGCCGCAATACTGGCAATGGTCAAAGATGGCAGCTGGTTTGGGCTTGCTCATAGGCATTCTTCCAGCATGGGATTCTACCGCGCGAGGGCCGGTTCAGACACCTTGAAGCAGGACGGATTACGCGCCGCCCGCGAGCTGCCCCACTACTGGACGCCGGAACAGGTCCGGTAAATTCTGGCCATCATGCCCGCCGGCCAGCCCGGGCTGTTCGCCCGGCTGACGGGCTGATACGAAAGATAGCTGGCCCACGGCGTCCGGCCATTACGCCGGGGTAATCCGGTCTCCCACAAACCCATCCCAACCAGGCCCCTCAAACTGGAGGCGAGTCCATGAATGCCAACCTAGCCGACTGCGATTGTGAACGGTGCGAGATCGACCGAGAGCGCGCGCCTTACCAACGGGCTTGGCTCACGGCCTTCCACGAAGCGACCACAGCGCAGGTCGGCACAGCGCTGGATGCCGTGGAAAACGGCCGCCATCGCGACTCGCCGGCAGCCAATGGGGCCCTGCTGGCGTTGACCGGCCTGATGCTGCAGACGGAAAGCGAGCTCTCCGGCGCTGTGGTCGGAAGGGCGGCGGGTCAGCAGGACCAGGACAAGCAGTCGCCCATGTCAGCAGCGGAGATGGAGCGGCGCATCGGGCTCATGGGACGTTTGAATGACGCCGCGGCGCGGCTCCGACCGCAACCGGAGCCGGAGGTTGCGGACAATGATGCGGACCTCTGGTACGCCGCCTGCTTCGCCTGCACCACCAGCCTCCAGGTGGTGCGACTGGTACGTGGCCAGCGGGCCGAGCTGCCGCAACGGGACCTCATGGGCGAAGCCTACCTGGTGGTGCTGGCCCATGTGGCGGGGGAGGCCGCGGAAAGCCGGGAACGTCTTGAGGACACCGCTATCCCCGACCTGGACGACGGCTTGGCCAATGCCCGAGGGGCGCTGCTGGCGGAAGCGCACGCCGCCATGGACGAGATGGCGGAAACCGTGGATGCGGATTTGCGCGAATTCAACCAGGACCTGCCGGTGGAAATCCGGCCAGCCATGCGGGGACTGCCCGCGGTGACCGAACGGGCGGCCGCGATGCTGGTTGGACCGGCTGCCTTCCACGTCGGACGCTTCGGCGAGTGGGACCCCAACCCGCCGCACGCCGCGGGCGGACTTTACATCGTCTACTACTACCGCGGCGCCAAAGTGGTCCAGTCGATACTGGACACTTACCCGATAGGATTCCCGGCGGCGGCCGCTCAGCAGCAGGTTGACCGGGTGATTGGCGCGCTGTTGGCAATGGGTCCGGAAGCGGAGGCATTGTCGGACCTCCTGCTGCCTTATGCCTTGGTGATGTCGGACCTGGCCGACGCCGGTCTCCACGACGTGGCGGTGGATCGCTGCAGCGAGTTCGTGTCGGCGCTGCAACAGCAGGACCTGCGCCACGGCGCCATGCTGGAGGTGCTGGCGGCGGTGGCGGGGGATGAACCGGACGTAGCGGAATACCTGTTGCGCGACTCGGACTTCGACCCCGCATTCGCCACCCGGAGGCAGGCGCGGGCCATCATCACGACGGCACGGCGGCAGGGGCTGGACTCGGTGAAGCTGGCCAAGCTGGCGTCGGCCATGGGTCATGAAGCCGGAGGGTTGGGGGTGACTCCGCCGTCGACAGACGACGCCACTGTGAGCATCCTGCTGGGAGCGGCCCGTGCTGCCGGGTTACCCCACGAGGCCATTGACCGCATTTACCAGGCCATTGACCCGGACGGGTATGCAGAAGAGCAATACGAGCAGGCTGTGGATCTGCGGGAGTTCGGTGACGAAGAGGTGGACGGGGTGCTGGACGGATTGCCGCGATTCGACGGTGAGTTTTCCCGCTGAGGCATTGCTCTTCAGGCGCTAAAGTCTCGGTAACATTTCGCAATGAGGCAACAGAGCCAGGGAGACTGAACGATGCCAAAGACAATGACCAAGTGCGAATCTTGCGCTGCGGAGGGGCGGGCTCACAACGTACCCGCAGAAGGGCCGAACCTGGATCACGCCCCGGCTGAATGGCCTACGGGCTGGTGTGTGCCTTGCGCCGACGCTGGCCGTTATCACTTTGCCGACGATTGCCCAAACAAGGGAGACTGAACGATGACTAACCAACCGAGCTGCGGCAACTGACGCTACTTTGTGAGTTATGGACGGGCGGATGGCTGGTGCTATGTTAGGCCGCCGGTGATGGTCCTCCGGGCACCAGTGGGGGCAGGGGAGCCGGACGCTATCGAATCAGTGCGGCCAGAGGTATTGCGCGGAGACCTGGCCTACGGTTGGTGGGAGCCTGCACCGGTCGCCAGTGGCGGCAACGCCGACCTGGATATGTTCGTAACCAACTAACCGACACCCTGCGGGGTGAGCCCGTCGCCGGGGTGCAGCCCGGCGGCGGGCTTTTTGTTACCCGTTGACCTACGGCGTATAGCGGGAGTACCTGCAGGCGTGGCGCCTGTTCCGCGTGGTCAAAGGTGTGCATCACTGCGTGCCGTTGCACGGGCCCAAGGGGCTGATGTGATTTACATAACTGTCATTTTGCGCGAAGCACGGCGGGTATCAATAAGGCGGTGGACGCTGGAGGATGGATGCCCAAATCGGGTCCGCCGATGCGTTGCAGCGAGTCCTTCCGACGACGGTGACCCGCGACTCACGTTTCATGGCTCGGTTCGTTAGGTGGCAACAGGGAACCTGCAGGACTACTGATGCGTGAACGATCATCTAAACCCAGGCGGTTTTTGTCCGGAGCTGCTGGGTTCCCGCGAAAGCGGGAACGACGGGTAGGCTTGGTTTAGGTACTTATTCACGCATCAGTAAATCACGGGGCCAGACAACTCCCGGTTCTCACGCAACCCGGCGACCGCGGGCGATGCAACAACCGTACATGGTCTCCCGTGCTCCCAGAAGGAGACACGATGTCCCAGTCGAGGACCGGACTTCGCGCCGACCTGTACTGCGCTCGGCACCACGCCCGCACCGTCGGTGACGCCCGCTTCCAGCTGCACGTGGAGATCACCATAATCCTGTACCTCGGTGAACACCCCGATACCGGCCGCGAGTTGAGCCCGCCCGACACCTGGTCATTGGCCGCCGACCGCGTACGCCGCCTCCTGGCCCTCGACGCGGATTGGAGCCAACCCAAGTAAAGCCACGCAAACCTGTAAGACGCCGATCAGCTTCCCCTGCCGCGCGAACACCTCAAACATCGCGAGGCCTCAGCTCACCGAGGACCAAGCGGGCACTGAGGCAAGAGTCGCTGCCGATGATCGCCCGTGCCGCAACGGCCTCGGACTTCCCGCCGCTGACCCGACCAATCCACAATGGTCCAGACCCGGTATGCAGACTGTGCCGAAGAACACCGGCAACCGCCACAAACGAAACTACGGTAAGTACCCACCCCACCCGGTTCAAGTCCTACCCGGACCGAAGCCAGCACAGGTATAATTCCACTCATCACCCGCCCGGCAAATACCTGACCATCCAAGCTAAGCCCACCGAGGTTCAGCATGACCACTGCCAACACCAAGACCCCCAACCCCCTGGCCGTTTTCGACTGCCGGACCCGCCCCAGCGCGAACCCGACGAGATGACCCAGTAAGATCAACTGTTCAAGACCGGCAACTCCCATGCCCTGGCGATGCACTTAGGCAACCCGCACACCACCTTGGTGGAAGCCGACCGCTGGATGATTGCACACCCGGGCGTCGACCGAACCCGAGCGCGGCGCCCCGACCTGCTCATCGCGTTCGACGTAGATCCGGCCGCCTACGAGGCCAGCAACGGCTACGTAGTCTCGGAACAGGGCAAACCACCCGACTTCGTGCTGGAGATTGTGTCGGCGCACACCGGGCACGTTGACGTGGGAGAGAAGCGGACCGCCTACGCTGCGCTGCGCTGGGCATCACGGAATACTGGCGCTTTGACGAGACGGGCCAGCACCACGGCGCGAGGTTGGCCGGTGACCAGCTTGTAGAGCACGGCTACGAGCCCGTCCCGATCGAGGAATTGGACGGAGGCGTCCTGCAGGGCTACAGCGCCGCGCTCAACCTCAACCTGCAGTGGGAGCATGGCCAACTGGGGTGGTACGACCAGGCGACGGGCCGGCACATCCCAACCTACGAAGATCAACTGGCCAGAGCCGAGGTGGCGGAAGCGCACCTACGCGCCGAACAGGAAGCCAGGGCCGCAGACCAGGCCCGCATCCGCGAACTGGAAGCCATGATTCATAACTCGTACATCTGACCAAGCTCACGAAGTCCCGCCAACCGACCCACCAGCCGCGCCCGATACCCGCCACCAAGGCCAAGAGCGGCGTTTCAATGAACTAGGGCGTGTTGACATTCGGATTTAGGTTCGCATCCTATCAAACAAAAAAGCAAAGCGGCCAGGATCGCGGTAGTAGATCTGCAGCGGACGTTTTCGATGCCGCGGAAAATCGGTATGAAAAATATGAACATCAGCAGTATCGCCGTGATCATTGCCGGAACCATCGTGTTCACAGCGTTCGGCCTTGGCGTCGCAATCTTCCACCTATTGGTCTCCTCTGACGTAGTCGTCTTTGATTCAAACCGACTCATCTGGTTGACACACAACTGGTTTCGTTACACGTCAAGCGTCATAGCCATATTTTGGTTATTGGTCGCATTGTATTTTCACCAACCACCAGGACAACGATACCGGTTCCAAGCGTCGGCTCCGCATTGGTCTAATCTATGGCATGGTTTTCTGATTGCGGTGAGGGCCGGCGGTAATCTCGTTCGCAATAATGTCCCTGCAGACATCTTCGTCGCATGGGGAGCGGTGGCGATAGGCATGATGTGGCTTGGTGACAAGAATGACGTTCCAGAATTGAGAATCAATGGCGCTTTGTTGACACTAGCTTGGTTCTATCTGTTTGTTTGGTTACCATTAATTGCAAGAGAACGGGTGGTGCTAGTGGGCGTGCTACCCGCCTACGGCGTCATGTGCGCGTATTGGATTCCGGAGGTTGTCAAGCAAACTGATACGCCGGTTCAATTTATCCTGTTGCCGATGGCACCGGCTTTGCTTTTCTTGTTTATATGGATACCCGCGCAGTACCTACTGTTACGGTGGAGGAAAAAATGTAGTAGCAGACCAGTGCTAGGGGCGTTTGTCGAAACGCTGACATTCACTTTATTGGCGGCGCCTTGGCTCGCAGCCGCGTATTTTTTTCCAGCCATTTTTATCGACCAGCACTACCAACCTATTTCGCTGTGTGCCACTATCATCACGGGATTGGTATGGAGCAAACTGATCTCCGACCCGTTCGCCAAATTCGTCCGGTCGATATTGTGACGCCCACCCCTAATTTGCCGCTTCGTACGCCAACAGGCTCGAAAAGTTCCTCGTCGATATTTCCATCCTCTCGGACTGATTGTCGAACGTCACGTGGTTCACCTCGTAGTACACAGTCCTGGGCAACATGGGAAGGTCCGCAGGAGTCGTCAGTTGGGTAGTCTCCGACCATTGCACAGGCGTAAACCCATCGTATTTCTCAAGGACGCAAAACACCGCTTGTCAGTAAACTCCCTCGCACTTTTGATGAGGATGACGTTTGACACCGTAGCCCTGACGATGTCCTCCAACTGGTGATGCTCTATCGCGTGCACCCCTACCTTAACTGACAAACCCATCCCGCACGCATTACCTCAACAAAGACGTTACCGAAATGTCGGCCTTGGAATCAGTCTGGGGCTGGCGGCATTTCTAATTGTCGTTGATCAGGTGGGATCGTAGAGCAACCAAACGAAGGGATATCAAAACCGGATCCGGCACAACTCAGCGCGGCGGTCCAGCTTACTCGATGGGTAAGCGACGCGCCCCTCTCGCCTACCTTGCATCGGACTGTCTGCGAGGCCAGCACGACACACAATTGGCCACGCGTGAGCGGGCACAGGGCCTTGACGATATTTCTGTATTTGCGCTACGTTTGTTCAGATGGTCATCCTCATAAGACGTGACAGCATGGAAGCCAAGAAGAAGCGACTCACTCTGGATCTGGACCCAGCGCTGCAGCGGCGCTTGAAAGCGGTGGCTGCGCTCAAGGGCATCAGCATGCGTCAGTATTGCCAGACCGCCATCGACAAGGAGTTGGTCAGAGACGAGGCCTCCGCCGTGCCGGTCTTGCCCTTTGGCCGCGAAGCGATCGACCGGTTCGTGGCACTGCAAGAGGAAACGTTCAACGGTCAGCCGCTGCCCGGGGACTCGGCTGAGTTTATCCGGGAAGCCCGGGAGTCCAGGGCAGCATCGTGAACGGTTCGGTCGTGGTTGACGCGAGCCTGGCGGTCAAATGGTTGGTCAAAGAGGAGTACTCGGATCAGGCAATCGACCTCGCCCGATTCTGGGAAAGTGAGGGAACAAAACCAGCAGCGCCCTACCTGATGCCAGTGGAGGTAGCCAATGCCCTGCACCGCCGGGTGGTGCGGCGCGAATTGACCGTGGCGGCGGCGACGCGCTTGGTGGAATACCTATTAGCCTCGGGTGTTGAGTTGCAGGAAACGCCCCACCTCCACAGCAGGGCAATGGAACTGGCATCCCAACTGCGTCAGGGAGCGGTATATGACTCGCACTATCTGGCTTTGGCGGAGACCCTCGGCTGCGAACTGTGGACCGCTGACGAGAGGTTCTACCGGGCGGTGAGCCCCGTTGCGCCAAACGTGCGCTGGGTGGGCGAGTTCGGGGCCTCAGGATAACGGGTCAAGGTTATGCCGCGAATCTTCGATAATCTTGAAACGGGTTCCAAGCTCCTGTCGGCCTTACAGGAAACCTTCCCAGTCTCTTCACGGGCGGATTTCTGCGTCGGTTACTTCAACCTCAGGGGTTGGGGAGGGTTGGCGCCGTGCGTGGACAGTTGGGATCCGGACGACGGCCCGTGCCGTGTGCTCATTGGTATGCAGCGTGCGCCCCACCAGGAGATACGGGATGCCCTCAGTGTGACGGAAGGTTCACCAGGTATGGACAACCGGACCGCGCACCGCCTCAGAATGCAATTGGCTGAGCAATTGCGCCAACAGCTGACCTTCGGAGTGCCTAGCAACGCGGACGAGCGGGCCCTCAAGCAACTGGTGCAGCAGCTGCGCGGCGGAAAGGTGGTTGTTAAACTCTTCCTGCGGCACTCTCTGCACGCGAAACTCTACCTGCTGTTTCGCAACGACCCGGTGAATCCGATCGTGGGCTACCTGGGCAGCAGCAACTTGACGTTCGCCGGCCTGTCGGGCCAGGGCGAACTGAACGTTGACGTGCTCGATGAGGATGCCTGTGACAAGCTCAGCCGGTGGTTCGATGACCGGTGGAACGACCGGTATTGCGTCGACATTACTGACGAGCTGGTTGAGATCATCGAGGAGAGCTGGGCGCGTGAGGCCCTGATATCACCCTACCACGCCTACCTTAAGATGGCGTATCACCTCTCTCATGAGGCCCGCGCGGGCCTTGCCGAGTTCAAGATCCCGACGGTATTCGGTGGCCGCCTGTTCGACTTCCAGGCGGCGGCGGTGAAAATAGCGGCCCACCATCTGAATAAACGGAACGGTGTGCTCATCGGCGACGTGGTTGGGCTTGGCAAGACATTGATGGCTACGGCCGTCGCCCGCATTTTCGAGGATGACTACGGACTGGAAACGCTGATCATATGCCCGAAGAACCTGGTATCGATGTGGGAAGGCTACGCGCATGAGTACCGGTTGCGAGCCAGGGTCCTCTCGCTCAGCAGGGTATTGAGCGAATTGCCCGATCTCCGCCGATACCGATTGGTCATCATCGACGAGAGCCACAACCTGCGTAACCGCGAGGGCCGGCGGTATCGCGCGATTCGGGAATACGTCCGCGCTAACGACAGCAAGTGCATCCTGCTCTCCGCAACGCCCTACAACAAGACCTACCTGGACCTGTCCAGTCAACTGCGAATCTTCGTGGAGGACGACCAGGATCTTGGCATACGACCGGAGAGACTCCTGCGCGAACTGGGGGAGGTCGAATTCAGCAGACGCCACCAGGCTTCTCCCCGCACGCTGGCCGCCTTTGAGCGGAGCGAGCATGCCGACGACTGGCGCGATCTGATGCGTCTGTACCTGGTACGCCGGACCCGCAGCTTCATCCAGGACAATTACGCGGAGACGGAACCGGCCACGGGTCGCCGGTTCCTCACCTATGAGGACGGGCGAAGGTCTTTCTTCCCGAACCGGGTGCCCAAGACGATCAAGTTCGCCATTGACGACGCCGACCCGCACGACCAGTATGCCAAGTTGTACGCGCCGGACGTGGTCGACACCGTGAACGCGCTGCGCCTGCCGCGTTACGGTCTCGGCAACTATATCGCCGATTCTCCCGCAACACCGCCCATTCCGTCCGAGGAGAGGCAAATCCAGGACCTTTCCAGGGCAGGCAAACGGCTTATGGGCTTCTGCCGGACCAACCTGTTCAAGCGTCTTGAAAGCAGCGGCGCGGCTTTCCTGCAGTCGGTGGAGCGGCACCTGCTCCGAAACTATGTGTTCCTCCACGCCTTGAGGAATGGTCTGCCGCTCCCGCTGGGCACTCAGGATGCCGAGATGCTGGACTCCCGATTCACCGACGCAGACGCGGACGAGGCCCAGATCGGCTACTTCGACCCCGACGATGACGACGGGGATGTGCCGGAAACCGAGGAGAACGGCGCCGTGAATCCGGACAACCGGACGGCAGCCGACTTTGCCGCGCGCGCCGCGGGAATATACACGGACTACCAGGGCCGTTACCGGCGCCGCTTCCGGTGGCTCCGGACCGATCTTTTCGATTCCACGCTGGAAACCGACCTGCAGGCGGATGCCGATGCGCTGCTGCAGTTGCTGGAAACTCACGGCCAGTGGCGTCCGGCCGACGACGCCAAGCTGAACGCGCTCTGGGACCTCCTCACGGAGACGTTTCCCAATAAGAAGATTCTGGTGTTCTCCCAGTTCGCCGATACGGTGCGCTATCTGGAAGCGCAACTCAAGGGTCGAAGCCTGCAAGCGATGTCCGGCGTCACCGGCGACTCCGCCGACCCGACGCAACTGGCACAGCGGTTCAGCCCGGCCAGCAACGGCAAGCGGGACATCGTTTCGGAAGAACAGGAACTTCGCATCCTCGTCGCTACCGACGTGTTGAGCGAAGGTCAGAACCTTCAGGACTGTTCCGTGGTCGTTAACTACGACTTGCCCTGGGCCATTATCCGCCTCATCCAGCGCGCGGGCCGCGTCGACCGCATCGGCCAGCGGGCGGAAGAGATACTGTGCCACTCCTTCCTTCCTGCCGAAGGGGTTGAGCGCATCATCAATCTACGCAATCGAGTCCGTTCAAGGCTTCTGGAAAACGCCGAGGTCGTCGGCGCCGACGAGTCTTTCTTCGAGGACGAGGCGGACGAACAGACCGTCCTCAACCTCTACCACGAAAGGTCCGGCATCCTGGACGGAGACGCTGACTCAGAGGTGGACCTTGCCTCCCACGCCTACCAGATATGGAAGAACGCCATCTCCGCCAACCCCAGACTAGAAAAGGCCGTCGCTGATCTGCCGGACGTGGTGTTCTCTTCACGCCAGCATGCACCCATAGCCCAGCGCCCGGAAGGTGTCCTCGTTTTCATGCGCACACCGGACGGTAACGACGCCCTGGCCTACGTTGGGCGGGACGGCCTGAGCATAACGGAGTCTCAGTTGGAAATCCTCTCCGCGGCCGAGTGCAGGCCGGACACCCCCGCACAACCTCACCACGAGAGCCATCATCAGCTCGTGGCCGACGGAGTGAAACATATCGCCAGGGAAGAGCAGAGAGTCGGCGGTCAACTGGGCCGACCTTCTGGAGCGCGCTTCCGCACCTATACTCGCCTCAAAGGCTACGCCGACTCAATCAAGGGACAGCTCTTCGACATCGCCGCATTGCACCACGCCATCGACGACATCTACCGGTATCCCCTGCGCCAGTCAGCCGTTGACACGCTGAACCGGCAGTTGCGCAGCGGAGTCGACGACGCGACGCTGGCCGAATTGGCAGTCGCCCTGCGGGACGAGGACCGGTTGTGCTTGACCGGTGACCAGGAAGCCGAGTTCCAGGAACCCAGGATCGTCTGCTCGCTGGGACTTTTCAACAGCGACGAGGTGGCCGATGCAAGCCGCGACTGAGCAGCTCCGTACGTGCCTGCACGCATTTGACTTCCGCAACCTGCTGGTGGAAGGGCTGGGATGGGACCACCTCCAGTCGGAGCCGATGCGCGTTCTGGTGGACGGTCACGACTATGCGCTGGAGCCGGTCGCCGAAAAGGCTGGGTTTGTTGTCTACACCTGTGGCCCCGCTGCTGATGGCTCAGTTCCTCCCTACCCAACCCGGCGCAAGGTAGAGCGACAGATCGCCAAGCTGGCCTTCGAGCACATGCTTGTCTTCGTCGATGCCGAACAGACCATCCAGGTTTGGCAGTGGGTCAAGCGGGAGGCCGGCAAGCCCGCCGCCTGCCGAGAGCAGGAGTATCGAAAGGGCCAACAAGGCACCCCACTCCTCCAACGCCTGCAGAACCTAGCGTTTGCCCTGGATGAGGAAGACGGGCTGAACATCCCAGTAGTAGCCTCCCGCGTTCGCCAGGCCATGGACGTCGAGCGGGTCACCAGACGCTTCTATGAGCGATTCAGGCAAGAGCTGACGGCCTTTCAGGAGTTTATCTATGGCATCACCGCCCAGGGTGACCGCGAATGGTACGCCTCCCTGATGCTCAACCGCATGATGTTCGTGTACTTCGTCCAGAAGCAGGGCTTCCTGGATGACGACGTCGACTATCTCCGCAACCGTCTCGAGCGAGTTCAGGAACAATCCGGCGCCGGCCAATTCCAGCAGTTCTACCGCTTGTTCCTGCTCCGCCTATTCCATGAGGGGCTGGGGCAACCGGAGCGCGAGCGGCTCCCGGAACTAGCTGCGCTCCTCGGCAAGGTCCCCTACCTCAACGGCGGCTTGTTCGACGTTCACGACCTGGAGCGGGACAACCCGGACATCAGCATCGCGGACGAGGCATTCGAGAGGGTCTTTGACTTCTTCGATGGCTACCGCTGGCATCTTGACGAACGCCCGCGTAGAGACGACAACGAGATCAACCCCGATGTCCTGGGCTACATCTTCGAGAAGTACGTCAACCAGAAGCAGATGGGCGCCTACTACACCAAAGAGGACATCACCGGTTACATCTCGCGGAACACCGTGATTCCCTTCCTCTTTGACGCCGCCCGTAGGGAATGTCCGGTAGCCTTCGCTCCCGAAGGTGGCGTCTGGCGCCTGCTGCAGGATGACCCCGACCGCTACATCTATCCCGCCGTCGGCCACGGCCTATCTTGGGCCTACTCCCCAGACATCAACCCCACACGGCTGGAACAACCCTTCGGTCTTCCCGGCGATGTTGCCGCCGGAATCGACGATGTGTTCCAGCGCGACGGCTGGAACCGGCCCGCGCCCTCGGAGTACGCCCTGCCTACCGAGACCTGGCGGGAGGTCGTGGCGCGCCGCCAACGCTACCAGGAGGTTCGGGACAAGCTGGCTGCCGGCGAGGTACACGATGTCAATGACCTCATCACCCTGAACCTGGACATCGAGCAGTTCGCTGGGGACGTCATTGTCCAGAGCGAGGGGCCGGAGCTTCTGCGCGCCTTTTGGCATGCCCTGCGCGATGTATCCGTCCTGGATCCAACATGCGGCTCAGGGGCGTTCCTCTTTGCCGCACTGAACATCCTCGAGCCGCTCTACACAGCCTGCCTGGAGGGGATGCAGGGGTTCCTCGACGACCTCGAGCGCACGGAGCGCGAACATCACCCGGAGACCATGAGCGATTTCCGCAAGGCGCGGCAAGAAGTGGACAGCCATCCAAATGAACGCTATTTCATCCTCAAGTCCATCGTCATCAACAACCTCTACGGCGTGGACATCATGGAAGAGGCGGTAGAGATATGCAAGCTGCGCCTCTTCCTCAAGCTCGCCGCCCAACTGGAGACCTACGACCAGATTGAGCCGCTGCCGGACATCGACTTCAACATCCGGACCGGCAACACCTTGGTGGTATTCGCCTCTCTGGACGCCGTGCGCCATGCAATGACCATCACTCCTGAAGGACAGTACCGAGCCTTGGACCAAGCTCAGCGAAAGACGCTGGAACGCATCAATGAGGACGCAGAGACCGCGGGCCGGGCTTTTGACCAATTCCGGGAGCAGCAGACGGCGTTGGGCGGAGAGGTGACCACTGCCGATAAGGCCCGCCTGCGCACCCAATTGGACAACCTTCGTAACGAACTCGATCGTTACCTGGCCGCCGAGTACGGGATCGACGCTGGGGGCACCCCCGCCTATCAGCATTGGCAGACCAGCTACCAGCCTTTTCACTGGTTCGTCGAGTTCTACGGCATCATGAACAAAGGCGGATTCGACGTTATTGTGGGGAACCCTCCTTATGTGGAGTACCGCGTCGTCAGGAATTCCTATACGGTACGGCGCCTGACTACTGAGCGTTGCGGCAATCTCTACGCCATGATGTGGGAACGCTCCATTCAGCTGGCGTCTCGCGGGCATCTGGGATTCATCGTTCCAATTTCTGCGGTTTGCACAGATGGGTATATGCCCTTAAGGGATCTACTTACCTCAGCTGGGGACCTTGTGGTCAGTAATTTTAATGATAGGCCAAGCAGACTGTTCGATGGGATTGAGCATAACAGGCTCTCAATTATCCTGCTCGACAAAGGGACACAAACTCGGACAATATTCTCGACTACTTACAATAAATGGCAGGCCTCAGAACGCGACACACTGTTCCAGACGTTAGCTTTCGTCAATTCGACGGCATCAAGTTCAGCGACAGGACTGGTAAAACTCGGGCAATCTGTGGAGTCGTCCATACTCCGAAAGTTCAACCAAGCACCTATCGTCGGAAAGCCGGTCCGCAAGTCACCCCAAGTTTCCATCTACTACACTAGAAAGCTCAGCTACTTCGTACAAATTCTTGACTTTGTCCCCGCGATCTACGATTCGCTTGGGAACTTGCGAAGACCTTCCGAGCTCAAGGAAATAAAGTTAGATAGTAAAGTGAAGCGGGACGGATTACTGGGCTTTCTGAACTCTTCACTTTTCTACTGGCTTATCACAGTGTTCTCCGATTGTAGGAACTTGAACAAGCGGGAAATTGATATGGCCCGGTTCAATACGGAGGATCAAGATGGGTTGGCATGTTTAGCCGTCGTCACTCAAGAATTGATGGCTGATATTCAAACCAATTCACAGATGCAGACCATCAATTATCGGAATATCGGTACCCTGCGAATTCAATCGACATATCCACGGTTGAGCAAAACTATCATCGATAGACTCGACACTGTGCTGGCCCAGCATTATGGTTTCACCCGCGAGGAACTGGACTTCATCATTAACTACGACATCAAGTATCGCATGGGAAAGCAAGCCTAACCGCCCTTCCGGCAAAACGTACCCGTGTGGCTGTCGACAGCCATCACACGGCGACCGAGCCGCCCACGTGGCCCACTTTACCGCCGCCCTTTACACACGGTCTGCTTGATGACAATCAGTCCCGCTCGGCACATGCAACCTATGCTTGGTGGTTCGCGTTGAAGCTAGCCTTCAATGCTTATTGGCGCACTTTACACAGTCATGCTCAGGGCGAAGAGTAAGAACAGGCCCCAGATGACGATGGGGTTCGATCGGGGGGTAACGTTGCTTTTGGATAAAATCACGGCGGACGTGTCGTCTCAACTAGACGCCCAAGCCAGACTTGGAGTGAAAATCACTCGGCAAAAGGAGGTTCCAAGGACGGGGCCGGCCAACCGGGGCGTTTGGTTTCAAATACGGAATGTGACGGCAGTTTTCGCAGATCTGAAACGGTCCACCGAGCTCAATGCCAACGCGGGGGCTCAGCAGGCCGCAGTCGCTTACACCTACTTCATCAGAGCCATGACGATTATTCTGGACCGATTTGAAGCCGATTACATTGATGTGCAAGGTGATGGCATATTTGGACTGTTCAGCGGTCCCAACTCCCACTTCAATGCCGCAGCCTGCGCGATTACGATGAGAACCCAAGTAGAAAGGGAGGTTGACGCTCGGTTCCGGAAGGCCATCTCGGGCAAACGAAAACTCAGGGTAGGTATAGGTATGGACCGGGGAACTTTACTGGTACGGCGCCTGGGCCTCAGAGGTTCCAAGATGAACGAGGTATGGGCGGGAACGCCGGTGAACATGGCCGCCAAACTCAGTTCTGTAGCCGGCCCGAATCAGGTGGTGATGTCGGAGCGGTTGTTTTCCGAATACGAAAAAGGGTCCAAATTGAGGCAACGAGCGCTGATGTGGTCGTGCGGCTGCAAAGGGCGCGCTCGTGGTCGAGGACTGGACCTTCCTATCAGCGACGCGGAGTTTCTTTGGCAACGGGCTTCTGCCCCGGGGAACTTAGGGTTGGATTTCAACCATCTTCACCGGTTGCGCAAGCCTTGGTGTCCAACTCACGGACCGGGGTTCTGCGAGGCATTGGTCACGGGGAAACGGAGTAAAGGTTGAATTGGAAGAGCGGCTGAGGTCGCACTACGAATCCTTGGCTCGGGTCATCAGGTTTACCAGGACCGCGGACGCCAAGGCCGCTCCTGTGTTGGCCCTGCAGGTCGCCCTCCTGGGAGCCTTGGCGACCCGAGTGGAGGAACTCCGTTCGCTCATCGCGAGCGGCCTTTGGGACGTGGAAAGGATTGTTGCCATAGGGTTGGTCATCGCCTATGGCTTGCTGCTGACGGCGGTGGTCGGTCTGGCAGCATTGGTCTATATACCCATGAATGCGAAGACAGGCGGGTCTCTCATCTTCTTCGGGGATATCTCAGCCATGGAGTGGGAAGCATTTCAGTCCGCGGCGCGCAACATGAGCCACGATCTGATTGAGCGGCAGCTGATTCACCAGATCTACGTCGTCGCGGGGGTGGCCAGCGTCAAGATGCGCAGGGTGCGCTGGGCGATCATCATGAGCCTCCCATCCATCGTGGCCTGGTTCGGGCTCTTGGCATGGAGCCACTATTGAGGCTGAGGGGCTGGAAGATAGGTTAATACGCTAACCATTTTGATTACATCCAATCTACACAGTATAATAAGTAGCGATATCCTTTCACTGAGTGCGTTGTGATCGTACCCAATTGTAGCTTATGACCGTCTCCGCAAGACCCAAACGCTCCACCGTGGGAGTTGAACTGGTGAGGCTCTT
Source organism: Dehalococcoidia bacterium (assembly GCA_965220095.1). GTDB lineage: Bacteria > Chloroflexota > Dehalococcoidia > Lucifugimonadales > UBA3495 > Bin87. The sequence continues at coordinate 139,426 of CBDCPD010000003.1, read as the reverse complement.
GGCCCAGACCGGAGACCGTATTTTCACCACGGCCAGAGCCAGGGAGTTGGCTCCCCAAGTTCGGCTCAGCGATGCCTATGCGGGCGAAGCTCTCTACCACCTGCGCCGCAATGGCTGGATAACGTCCCTGCGCCGCGGCCTCTATGCCCTGTCGTCCACGGTGCCGGGCGTTGCACCGGTGCACGAGTATGAGATCGCCATGGCGCTGGTCCAACCTGCCGCCATCTCTCACTGGTCGGCGCTGAACTACCATGGCCTGACCGAGCAAATCCCGTGGAAGACGTTCGTGCTCACCACCACGGACGCCTCGGTTCCCACCCGTGGTCCGTCCGGCGACGGCGACCACGGGTACCATGCCGGTGGCATGTGGTACCAGTTCATCCAGACTCGTCCGGAACGCTTCTTTGGGCTGGAGAGGATCTGGGTCGGAGAAGCCAGGGTGTCGATCACCAGCCTGGAGCGTACGCTGCTGGACGGTCTCGCCATGCCGCGCTACTGCGGCGGGTTTGGCGAGGTGGTCTACGCCTTCGGTGAGGCGGCGCCGCGGATGGATGTCGAGAGAATGGTCGTAGATGCCCCGCGGCTGGGCGTGGCCGTGGCCAAACGGTTGGGCTGGGTATTGGAGGCGCAGGGGATTGAGGGACGTCACCTGGAGCGGTTGGCAGCCCTGCCGGTGAAGGGATATCGCAAGCTGGATGCCAGCGGACCTGGGAAGGGCAGGTACAACGGTCGCTGGATGCTCCAGGAGAACCTGCCCGGTGTGTCGGGTACATGAGACCGCTCCGCACGCGCCTTGAAGACATTCGCCGGCGTCTGGGCATCAGGTGGGAGGTTTTGGAGCGCGATTACCTGTTGTCCTGGGTGCTGGCAGGCATCGACGCGGTGCCGGAGCTGAGGCGAACGCTGGTGTTCAAGGGAGGGACGGCGCTCAAGAAGTGTTACTTCGGAGACTACCGTTTCTCGGAGGACCTGGATTTCTCCGGACGGGAGGGGGTTCCCACCGGCGACGCTATGGAGGGTTTGATGCGTCGGGCGTGCGAGGCCGCTCAGCAAATGCTCGGCGAATATGCCGCTGTTGAGTTGCGCTGTGGTCGGTATGGAGAGCGCAACCCGCACCCCGGCGGCCAGGAGGCTTTTCGCATTCGTGCCCGGTTGCCCTGGCATAGGGGACTGGATACGCCGGTCAAAGTCGAGATCACGGTTGACGAACCGATCCTTTGGCCAGTGGCACAACGTGAAATCATGCACGAGTACGGAGAGCCGTTGAAGGTTGAGGTGCCGACCTACTCGCTGGAGGAAGTGGTGGCCGAGAAGTTGCGGGCGATCCTGCAGCAATTGGACCAGTTGGAGAGCAGGGGGTGGGTGCGCACCCGCGCCCGTGACTTCTACGATCTCTGGAGTGTGCTGGGCGCATATCAGGAGGGGCTGGACCTGACCGATTTCGGCGATCGCCTGCGTGAAAAGTGTCAACTGCGAAACGTGGACTTCGCTGGTCCGGAGGACTTCTTTGACCCTCGGGTTGTTGACAATGTTTTACTGGAATGGGAAAGCTCCCTGGAACCATTGGTGCGTGGACTCCCGCCTTTCGCCACGGTAAAGGACGAACTGCGTCCGCAGGTAGAGGTTCTCCTTGGTCCAGTGGGATAATGGGATCGCTATGGCAAGCAGTAAGTTCACTCAAGCCGTTGAGTCCTACTTTACCGAACTGCGCTTGGTGCGCGGCTTCGGCGGAGCCACCCACGAACGCCCTCTTTACGTGCCGTTGGCCAACCTTCTGGACGCGGTGGGCGGGACGTTGAAGCCAAAGGTGTTCTGGGTGCAGGAACTGGCCGACCAGGGCGTTGGTCATCCCGCCTTTGGCCTCCATGCGAACCGGCCGCGTGTAGGAAGGGAAGCCGCAGGTTGGGTAGAACCTGAACGCGGACGGGTTCGTAGCACCATCGCGTTTACGTAATGACCCTTTGGCGAACCAGCGCGGTTCTCAAATGGCCCGTGTAAGGGGGTTACTGGCGCTAAGTTTTGGCGGGACGATATTCATTCGGGTCGCGACGGGCGTTACAAGCGGCCTTGTCTATCGCAGCTTTGTCCGTACAAGGTCGGGCTCTTTGGTACCTCGTCCCGGGTCAGATGGAGAACGCCGATTCAAGGATGAGTTGCCGCTACTGTTCTGTGTCGATTTTTGCTAAGCGAACTGCGGGACCGAAATCAGAATCCTGTTGCCTTGGGTCTCCAAGAGAAGCCAAAGTTCTCGGAGTGTTCAATTGGTTGGCCTTGGCCAAATCCTAAGTGCCTTTTCGAATAGGGCTTTTCCGCGCACCTCAATTGCGTTTTCGTCCCACGTTTGTGCATCAAACAGTGAACCTGCGTTGATGGGCAGCAAAGACTTTGACAGAATTTTGGGTCTCTTTTCTTCCCAGGATGCGTTCGACACCCACGAGTTCGCGCCGGGTGGCAGTATAGTCAGGTTTCCGATGGTGTGAAGGACTTCATTTCGTTTGCGCGTCGCTTCGGCTCGGGGATCATCGCCACTGGCTGCGTTTAGTTCATCAGCGGTCATACCACGAGACCCTTCTTGGAGTGGCCAGTGGTCTAACCAGGACTGTGGCAGAAGGTGTTCCACAGTGAGAGGGCCCTCGACTGTCACCCTTTCCGATTTGTTATCCAAGAAAGCATCGCTGAGGCGCTTCAAGACGTGGACGAGCTTCGGGTTGTTCATGACCCGGTAGATGTGCTGGGTCATCCATGCCTCGCGGAACTCATCGTCGCTCGGCCAGCCCGTACTATCGCCACCTCCCGAGCCGAGTTGCTGTGTCAGTGCTCTGGTCGTGAACTCCGATTGCTGGAGCGCCCTCGTCGCCTGTAAGAAAAGCCGGTTGTAGTTTTTGGTGGTCAGGCCAACCACGGCGCGCCTAATTAGGTACGATTCTATTACCCGCCCCATTTCCGTCAGCTCATCTCGCGATGGCTTGGCGTCAAGCATTGCGAGCAGTAATGGGTATACCGTGCTGACTTCAAACGCTTCTAGGAACTGGGAGGTTGTGAAGAGAGGATCGTCACGGTGTGGGTCGATGATCCGGCGGAAGTCGTCCCTCTGCCGGGCAAGGACAGCGAGTTCTTCCCGGACAGTGCCGAAGGGGGTCCGGGTGTTGATCCAATGCCGATACTCGACGAACAGGTGGCCTATCGGGATGTCCCGCCCTTCGCGGCTGGCAAGGAAGTGCTGCAGAAAAAGATCGCTACGTGGGCGCAGGAGCCTCCCCTGACGAATCGGGGTGCGCCAGAAGTCATCGTCGAAGGGCCGCCAGTGTTCTTCATACAACTCTTCCTGCGGTTCGTCTAAGCGCGCCGCCCGGAGGAAAATGAAGTTGCGGAGAAGGTCAGCCGGCAGTAGGGGCTCGCCTCGCGCGTTGAGAGTTTCGAAGATGACCTGCGCATCATCGTCGACTCCGAGATCTATCACTACCACTTGCAGCGCGTTCTTCAGTGCTTGGAAGCATTCGTCGAGTCTCGTAGAAAGGGGGTATTCAACTGCTAGTGGAGGCTCTTCGGAGGTCCCTAGGAAAAATTCGGCCAGTTGCTCATGGAAGAACAGATACGCCTCTACCATCTTAGGACGTGGGTCGTTCTTGCGTGCGTATTTCCTTCTGACCGGCGGGTGGAGTTGCTCGAGTTGCGTGCGGGAACCTGCTTGCAGCACGTCTCGAAACTGTTTCCGGTCGGCCTGCGTCGGCTGTACCTTGAATCGGTCGATGTCCGGATTCGACATCATGCCGCGGTTCAACGTGAATGCCTCGCATTCTTCCGCGATGTCGGCGCAGCCCTGTTCTTTGCAAAAGTCTCGCAGTGCTGCCAGGAAGATCTGGAGTGTGGTCAGGCGCTGCTGGCCGTCGATCACTTGGCGTCGAGTCACATGAGTAGATGGTGTCCGCTTCTGATCTAGAACCATCGCTCCAAGGAAGTGGGACGGTGCATCGCGGCGGCCCTCTATGTACTCAGCGAATTTGTGAGAAATGTCTTCCCAGAGGGGTTCCCAATGCCTCTGGCGGTCCCACACGTACTGTCTCTGGAACAGGGGCACTTCGATCTGCATCTTTGTCGCGAAGAGATCGAGGACCGCTGCTGCGTTTGCTTCCACTTAGCACCTCCTACCGTGGGGAATGTCCACTTTGGCGTATGGTCATAATCACAGGTAAGAATACCCGGACTTTCACTTACGTCGCTCTCGGTTCTGATCGAAAGGCGGTGTCCACCGCAATGATTTAACTACTTCCAGAGGGCATGATGCCATACACGATGCGCCTCGACCACTAATTTCTCACGGGCCGCTGTACAAAGCAATCATGGTAGGCTCCTGCTAGCGGGCCGGCAGCTGGCCCACCTGTCAGAGGCAGAGTTCTACTCAAACTCTGCCATACCGAGCGAAGGGCGGATGCGGACGAGCTGGGCTGCATTACGTAACGGCTGTTGGGCGAATCACTGTGGGAATCAAACGACTGCCTCGGAACAAGAGCCAGGGACATGGGGCGTCGCAAGTAGGTCATTGAAGCCGTTGCTATAAGCCACCATTATATAGCGGTCCACCCCACCTGGACTTTGCACAAAAGCTAGATAAATCATAAGAACAGGGTAAGCTGGCCGGACCCTCCTGGAAAAAGGCCAAGCGATGCTCACCCTGCCCAACGCGATTGTACCCGTACTCCATCCCTTCGCCACGCTGTTTCGCAACCCGACCCGGCGGAAAGCCCAAATCCTGTTGGTGGGCGCGATACTGGCTCCCGGCCAACGCACCGTAGCATCGGCGCTCCGTGTCATGGGACTCAGCGACGACTGCAACTACGCCCGTTATCATCAAGCGCTCAATCGGGCGGTGTGGTCGCCCCGCCAGGCGGCACGCATCCTGTTGGGACTGCTAATCCTCCACTTGGATCAAGGCGATGGCCCGTTGATTTTCGGCATCGACGAAACCCTGGAACGGCGCCGCGGACCTAAAATCAAATCCTTGGGCATCTACCGCGATGCGGTGCGTTCCAACCGGAGCCACCTGGTCAAGGCCAGTGGCCTGCGCTGGATCTCCCTGATGTGGCTGGGCCAGGTCCCCTGGGCGGGACGTTATTGGGCCTTGCCTTTTCTCACCGTGCTGGCGCCCTCGGCACGCTACTACCGGCAGCACGGACGCCGGCACAAGAAGGTCACCGACTGGGCGCGCCAGATGGTCCTGCAACTGCGCCGCTGGCTGCCGCAGCGTCCCTTGGTGCTGGTGGGCGACGGCGGCTACGCCGTCCCCGTGTCGCGGCACGGGGCAGGCTCTCGACCTGCTCCACTGCTGCCAATCGTTGGCTCAACCCGTTACCCTCATCGCCCGCTTGCGCCTGGACGCCGCCCTTTATGAACCGGCCCCGCCCCGTCAGCCCGGTCAGAACGGTCGGCCCGCGCTGAAAGGCCGGCGGCGGCCCGCGCTGAAATCACTCGTCGACCATCCCGGTCTGTCCTGGGCCACCGCCGCGGTAGCCTGGTACAACGGCGCTACCCGCACGGTGGAACTCACCTCGCAAACGTCGGTCTGGTACCGCTCGGGCAAGCCACCCGTGCCCATCCGCTGGGTCTTGGTTCGGGACCCCCAAGGCGAATTCGCCACACAGGCTCTGCTGTGCACTGACCTGGCCGTGGACCCGGCGCAGATCCTGGAATGGTTTGTGCTGCGCTGGCAACTGGAGGTTACCCCGTATCAAGTACGGGGCAGGCTCTTCCAGGAAGTGCGCGCGCATCTGGGCGTGGAGACCCAACGCCAGTGGTCGGACCGCGCCATCGCCCGCACCACGCCAATCCTGATGGGCCTATTCTCCTGGACCACCCTGGCGGCTCACTTGATGCAGGAACAACGGCCCATGAGCCATTGCACCGCGGCCTGGTACGCCAAGCCGTCGCCGACCTTCGTGGATGCCATCGCTCTGGTGCGCCGCCACTTGTGGCTGGCGTCGGAGGGTTTTTCACTATCCGACGCAGAACCGGATATATGGAAAGTCCCGGCTGCCCTGTACCACCGACTTGTAGATTCACTCGCCTACGCGGCTTGAAATGTGCAAAGCCTAGCCCACGTATTCGTTGAAAGGAATGTAGTTAAAATGCAAAACCAAACGCTAGTCGAGCAAGGCCGCGCTTTCGCCCGTGCATTCAGAAACGCTTGGCACGCTGCGGTAGGACAGGACCCGAGGTATTCGATCGTTGACTATGATGATCGGGATGCCCTCGTACAGCGCGCGAGTGATCAAATCACTGGTGGTTACAGGATGGAGACCGACCTGTTTCTTATTCGACGGAACGCGAACGTGCCGGTGGGTTATGATCGTCGGGTGTTCTTGGAGTTGAAATCCGGCACCGCTGGTGTCCAGTGCGATTGGTTTTTCCATCGAACTATCGAGCCCAGGTACGCTGAGGCTCGAGATCTGCATCGTCTTATAGGATATGAACACATCCCCGCGCTTGTTTCTAGGGATGATGTTTTTGACCTCAATGCTGCGGAGTTGTGGAGGTATATAGTTCTTGATGAGAACGGTGCATTCGACGGCGGCACTCCTGAAGACCACGACTATGTGGACTTCTTCGTGGCGGTGGTCGTATACGCGGGTTTTCGCGCACCAGAACGTGGGCGGCTGTTTGCCCAGTCGGTACAGGACATACGCATCTGGGCACCCTACTGCCCCATAGGCAGGGACCCGGAAGTTCCCGAAAACGTAATAGCCAACGTCAACTTGGCGGATTTTGGCACATTGACCGAAGTCCTGTGTCGGGCATTGGAAATGGAACCTGCATTGGCCATGGCAGTTGAGGATCAGACCTTCCGTAATGCGCTGGATGAGCCGTTGCTGGATCCGGCTCCTGCTTGACCCTCTGCAACGCCATACGCGATGGCATCACGGGCGCGCAGAAATGACCGAAGGCGTTCCCAGTTAGGGCTTTATTGCATACGTTGGCGGCTCTTTACGCACCCGCAGGCAGCAGCGACCGCATTGGTGCCATTGGTGAAAACCGAGTTCCATACCCGAGGTCGTATAAGAGAGTGATAGTGCATGAGCCACGAACCCGAGAAAAGGGGGCGGGCTCTGGCTGTCGCGCGGGCCGCGAAGGCGGATGTAGCCACTGCCGACTGCTACAACTCGAAGAACACCAGCGGTCCCAGGCAGCATCTACAAGCGGTGGATGAGGTGGTGGCGGTACGGGGCCGGGTTGACCGGGCAGTATTTACGGCGTAAGTTGACGCTCAAGGGCAGGGAGGCCTGCGCGTATGATGAAGACATTGGGCGAGCGAATCCGTGAACTGCGCGAGGAGCAAGACCTCTCTCTACGGGAGCTAGCGGGCAAAATCGGTGTATCAGCTGCGTTCTTATCAGATGTCGAGCTCAATCGCCGTTACCCTTCCGATAAGCATCTGGGGGCGATTGCCCAACATCTGGGGGCTGAGTTGGCGGACCTTCAGCAATACGACACCAGACCTCCCGTACGAGAACTCCGCAAAGCAGCCCTCTCCGACCCGCAATACGGTTTCGCGTTTCGGCAGATGATGGACAAGCAGGTCAGCGCTAAAGAAATCCTGGAATTCATCGAAAGTAGAGATCGGGATCGAAAGGGGCAGGAAAGTTGACCGGGATGAGGATAATCAGGGCGCGGTCGGGCCCCTTCGTGGAGCAACACTACTACGCGGATGCCGCGTTTGAAGAAATGGCAATGGCCGAGCTCAGCAGCGTTGGCCTCCTCCCCGAGGCACCACAACGGGTACGCGTGGACCGCTTCATTGAGAAGCGGTTCGGAATTGTCCCGGAGTACAAGGATCTCCCATCTGGAGTCATGGGATACACCAAGTTCGGGGCGGCGGAAATCGAAACGGTCATAATCTCCCGGGTGCTTTCAGAGGAAGGGAGACGACCTGCGGAACGTCTGATCAACAGCACGTTGGCCCACGAAGCCGGCCACATGATCATGCACAAAGGCCTGTTTACCCTGCAGGTACGGGAGGGGGAGCATTCGCTGCTACCGAGCGATATTGACCTGGGGAAAGGGGAAATAAAGTGCCGTTCGGATATAGTGAAGGCTGGGGATGCGGCTGAAAGTACGCAACGTTACGATGGGCGGTGGTGGGAATATCAGGCCAATCAGATGATCGGCGCACTGCTGATGCCGCGCCCGCTGGTTTATGAAGCCGTTGACCCGTTGCTTGCGTCGCCGGGGCTCCTGGGTATGAAGGTGCTGGAGGCCAGTCGACGAGAAGATGCCGCGCAGCTTTTGGCCGAGGTATTTGACGTGAATCCGGCGGCTGCACGGGTCCGTGTGGCGAGGGTTTTTCCGGAGATTCCGCGAGGGCAGTTGACGTTCTAGATTTTTTTGGCTACGCTGTTAACTATGTACGCTGACATTGACAACAACGGAATATCAAACACCCATGGAGGTGGCATCATGGTTCAGCGGGCCGCGGAAGAAACAGGTAAGTACGAGATCGACATCGAGGGTGCGTTGAAACCTTGGGACAGCGATCACATCACCACCGAGCAGATCGCCGTTTTGGGCGGATGGGATCCATCGGAAGGAGTGATCCTGGTCGATGAGGATAACAACGAACGAACCCTCCAGCCCGGCGAAGTGGTGAAACTGGAGCCCGGCATGGCCTTCTCCAAAAAGGTCATGTTCAAGCGAGGGTAGCACGAATGCACGAACGCATTGAGGCTGAACTGGCGGTGATCCGGCAACGGTTTCCGGAAGTTGAGTACGTGGATGAGGGCTGCTGGTTTCGAGTGCCATCCTATCCACTTCCCGAGGGTTGGAACCGGTCAGAGACGGATGTGACATTCCAGATAGCCACGGGATACCCCGGGCAGCCTCCTTACGGGTTCTACGTTCCTTCGGGCATCCTGTTCCAGGGCAACAGGCCAAACAACTACACCGAACCGGTTAAGAATCAGCCCCCATTTGAAGGAACTTGGGGGCAATTTTCTTGGGCGCCCGAGGATGGGCAGTGGAGACCTGCGGTCGAAATCCGGCACGGCTCCAATCTGCTCAATTGGATAACTGGATTCGCGGCGAGGTTCCGAGATGGGCAATAGCGTCACGCAAGTCGTTCTGTACCTGCCGGGGGACGTTTATCGAAGGATTTGGCAGCACCTATTTGGCGATGGCTCGTGTGATGAGGCGGCCGGCTTTCTGTTCGTGAAGCACCGGGCCGAAGGCGAAGAGCATATCTTTGAGCATATCGAATGGTATCCGGTGCCGCCCGAGGGTTACTCGGTGCGCAACGAATTTCACTTTGAACTTACCGACGAGGTTCGCGCCCAGGTCATCAAACGCGCCCACGACCTGGGCGCGTCCATTGTTGAAGTTCATTCGCATGGAGGCTCATGGCCGGCTGCTTTTTCGCCCAGTGATCAATGGGGATTTCGGGAGTTCGTACCGCACGTATGGTGGCGCCTGAAAGGGCGTCCCTATCTTGCAGTGGTTGCCACAAGGCGGGACTTCGATGGCTTGGTGTGGATAGTGGGACCGGAGTACCCGCAACCTCTGAATAGCATTGTGACTGATGGACAGACCATAACGCCGACGGGACTTTCGTCTCTAACGTAGGACGAGTATGAATACTGAACGATACGACCGAAATATCCGCTTCTTTGGCAAAGAAGGGCAGGACCGGCTGGCCGCAGCCAGCATCGCGGTCGTGGGTGTCGGCGGCCTTGGCACTCACGTTGTGCAGCAGCTGGCTCTGCTGGGTGTGGGTCGACTGGCCCTTATTGACAAGGGCGAGCTGAAAGAAAGCAGCCGCAACCGCTACATCGGCGCCCGGCACGATGATCCGGTGCCGGGGTCTCCCAAGGTTCTCATCGGAGAACGGCTGGCGCGTGAGATAACCCCCCACATCGAAGTCGAGGCTATCCATGACCAGTTGGCCAGCCAGGCCGCCTTCGACGTGATCAGGGGCTGTGATTACGTCTTCGGGTGCTTGGACAATGACGCGGCCAGGTTGGTTCTCAACGAGCTTTGCTTGGCCTACAGCAAGCCCTATTTCGACCTGGCGTCGGACATTCCGATTGGGGAAGCGCAATATGGTGGCAGGGTCTGCGTGGTGTGGCAGGATGCCGGCTGTCTGATCTGCTACGGCGAAATTGATGCGGCTGAAGCCAATCTGGCTTCCATGATCGAGGATCAGCGTCGGGATCACGAGGCCATTTACGGAGTACGTGCTGAGGCCTTGGGTGAAGCGGGCCCCTCGGTGGTATCCATCAACGGCGTGGTTGCTTCGCTGGCCGTAACTGAGTTCATGCTCGTAGCTACGGGGATGAACGAACAACCTAGGAAGTTCCTGAAATATTACGGACATCGGGGGATCATAACCAGGGTCACCGATACGCCGAATCCTGGGTGCTATTACTGTGCTGGTGTTCGGGGCAAAGGCGACTCGGCGGGACTAAATCGATATTTAAATGGACCTGGTACCAACGGGATTGGTTGTTGATGTGACCATCCGTGGCGTGCACTGAGGGGTGAAAATATATGAAGGCGCCTCAACTTCTGTTTACGATTGCCCTCATGGCGGCTGCAATAGCGATAGTCGGCTGCGGGGTTTCATATGGAGACGTGTCGGAACCTTCACCGAACGGGTACTCACCCGTGATGTTCGGAGACGCCTCTCCTAGCAAGGCATATACTCCCCCACGTTCGTTGAATTCTTCAATGCTGAAAAGGCACACAATGAATTTCGTGTGAGCGACTGGCCGGGCACCGAAGTTTTCAGGTTCAGGCTTCCTGACGTTGAAGTGGGCGACGGCACTGTGACCTACAAATCAAGCAAGGGATTCCCGCCTGACAATAGGGGATCATTGAAGGTGACTTGCACGTTCACCGACGCCGCTGAGTCCAGGGAAATTAACAACGGGGATACGGTTGACATCGAAGGCAGGGTGGCAGATGCGAGGCGAGGGGGCCTCGGGATAGTTGTCGATCTGGAACCTTGCTACCGGATCGAGTATGAGCGATAAGCGGCCGCTCCGTGTGCAGACTGTTGGATTCAATGGAACCAGGATGCGATAAACCAACCCGCAGGTCGGACACGATCCTGCAGACGCGCCGGGAGCCGTTGCCCTGGCCTGATCACACCACGTTCAGGATCCTGTCAATCGACGGCGGCGGCATAAAGGGTATTTTCCCGGCGGCGATCCTGGCCTATCTGGAGGAGAACTGTCTGGACGGTCAGCCAATCGGAGACTACTTCGACCTGATCTCCGGCACGTCCACCGGTGGGATCATCGCCCTGGGATTGGGCGCTGGGCTGGCGGCTCGCTCGCTGTTGGACCTATACGTCAACGAGGGCCATCGCGTGTTTCCGCCGAAGCAACGTGCAGGAGGATGGTTGCGGAGGTTGCCTCAACTGTTCCGCAATCGATACGATCGGACCGCCCTGGATGAATTGCTCCGTCAGACACTGGGGACAAGAACCCTTCGGGAATCCAGGTATCGGTTGCTCATACCAGCTACCGAGGCCAAGCATGGAGATCCTGCGGTGTACAAGACTCCCCACCATCCCGGGTATTTCCTGGACGGCGACAAGCCCATGGCCGAGGTGGCGGCCGCGACGTCGGCGGCGCCCACGTACCTCAGGCCGGTTGTCCAAGATGGGTACATCCTGCTGGATGGGGGTATTTGGGCTAACAATCCCACCATGATGGCCTTGGTCGAAGCTCTGACCTGCTTCGCGGTGCAACGGGAGAACATCGCTATCCTGAGCATCGGATGTGGGCAGGACGGCTTTCAGATCGACAGCAAGCAGGCGGCCGGAACTGGCCAGTACCAATGGCGCGAGATCATCTACGTGGCCATGCACTACCAATCCCTCACTGCCGTCAACCAGGCTGGACTACTAATCGGCCGCGACAGGGTGACGCGGTTGGATCGGCCGGAAGGTGCCGAACCCATTGACTTGGATGATTGGGAGAAGGCCAGACGGCTGCTGCCAGAGGAAGCGCTGGCCGTCGCGGAGCAGTACGCTGACCGCATAGCGGAAACGTTTTTCACTCACACATCAGCGCCATTCACGGCGCTGGCATAACTGCAAGGAGAAGCGAAATTGGCGAAGAACAACCAGGAGTTCGGCCAGTTCCTCAAGGATGAGGTGGAGCTGAATAAGAGCCGGCTGGACCGATTGGAGACCGCGGTGGGCGGGGTGAACGGCTATCTCAAGGATAACCTGCCCGGGTACCAGACGATGGAGCGGCAGGGTTCCTACGCCCTGGATACGCTCATCAAGCCGGTGGACGACAATGACGAGTACGATGCCGACGTCCAGATCGTGATGAACCCGAACCCCAAGTGGGAGCCCAAGGACTACGTCCTCGCGATCAACCGAACCTTGGGCAACAACCAAACGTATGCCGACAAGCGCCGGCTCAAGACCAGGTGCGTAACCGTCGATTACGCCGGCGATTTTCATCTTGACGTGGTTCCCAGGGTGACCATCAAGGGCAGGCACTACGTCTGCAACCGGCACGAGAATAAGTTCAAGGAAACAGACGGTAACGGGTACCGGGAATGGTTCAACGGGAAGAACCGCATCACCGGCGGCAACCTGAAGAAAGTCGTCAAGCTGCTCAAGTACCTTCGGGACCACAAGAACAGTTTCACCGCCAAGTCGATCCTGTTGACCACCCTGGCCGGCTACATGATCAGGGAGTCCGACAAGGGAACCGCGGCGGTGAGCACGGTTGCCGATACGCTGGAGACTGTCCTCTCCCGGATGAACAACTACCTGCGGCAACACCCCAATATGCCGGAGATCAAGAATCCGGTGTTGGCGTCGGAGAACTTCAACCGGCACTGGGACCAACGGCGGTACGCCAACTTCAGGAACCGGGTCCAGTCGTACGCTCAGACGGTGAGGCAGGCGAAAGCCGAGCCGTCGGCTGAGAAGGGGATCAAGCTCTGGCAGGAACTGTTCGGTGACAGCTTTGGCAAAGCCACGAGCTCCGGCGGCGGTAGTTCCTCAGGTCAACGTACGGGCGGCGGTACTGCAACCGGGCCGGGAGCGGCTTCTGGGGCAGCGGCAGTCCGGCGGCCGAACGAGGCGCGCCGCTTCGGATAAGCGTCATGACTGACGAGCATTTCGACACGGAGTCCCTTGAGGCCTTCGAGAGTGATCTGGCGGCGGTCGACTTCGAGCCGGTCGCCGTCTCGGGATATTCAGGCTGGAGGGGTCCCATTCGCCCATCCTTCGAGGGCCTGACCCAAGCGACAACCATGGATATCGTGATCCGTCCCGGATGGCCGTTCCAGTCTCCGGCTCTCCTGGTTGAGGGTTTGGACACCAACCACTCAACGCCGGGCGGGTTCGTGTGCCTCTGGCAGGACGGTGACCCCAGCGGTGATTGGGAAACGGTCGAAGGGTTCTTTGCGCGGGTTGACGAATGGTGCGAGAACGCGAGGGGCGGCTGGGCGGGCGACGACCTTGCCGGCGACGCCTATCTGAATTTCAGGAAGAAGCTCTCAAACGTCGCGACCTTCGATCTTTCTGAACTCGGTGTCCGCAGCGGTATACGGGGCGAATTCCATGGCATGCTGAAGGCGGATCCGCCGCGGCTTGAAATCCATCCCAGGCGCCTGGGCGCAGGGAACTGGTTGCGAGGCCTCTGGTTTCATGCTGGAGAATTGGATCATCCCCCGCCGCGACAGTTCTCTGAAGTCTTTCGGTGCCTGTCGAGGACGCAGAGGAGAGGATTGCAGCGAGAGTTGGACGGTCGCCGCAGGCCTGAACCTTTCGTTGCCAGCGGGGGCGCCGACTTGGTCCTGCTCTGTTGGGAACGCGACGGTCGGCCCGACGTCCTGGTGATGGCGTGTGAAGGAATGAATAACGAGATTGAAGCAATAGCGTTGCAGCCAGGGCCGATGGATGAAAAGAGTCTGATTTTACGGGCGGGGCCGGATGCTGCGGGTCTGCGTACCATGACGGCGACCCTGTTCGGAGCCGGAGCGCTGGGTGGTTACGTCGCGGCTGCCCTCGCAGCGAGCGGGTTCGGATACCTGAACATTGTGGATGGCGATGTGCTGCTGCCGGGCAATGTTGTGAGACACGTTGCGGGGCACGAACAAGTGGGAAGGGCTAAAGTCGAGGCGGTCCGCCGGGCGATTGACGGGCACGCTCCCTGGACTAAGGTTGCCGAGTTCCCGGAGGCGCCGATGACTCCCGGTCAAATACGCGAGCGGATCTCGGGTGCTGATATCGTCGTCGACGCGACAGGCAATGATGCCTTCGCACCCGCGTTGGCCATGGTGGCGCAGGAAGATCGGGTGCCCCTGGTTTCCGGCGCGCTTTACCGCGGGGGTAATGTTGCGCGGGTGCAGCGGCAGGTCCTGGGAAGCGACACGCCGATTCACCGGCGAGAGGAAGGTGCGCGATATGCGGTTATCCCTCGGGGTGAACACCACGAAGATTTCGCCTCACCGGCACTGGGTTGCTCAGCTCCGGTTAACAACGCCCCGCCGGCTTCGGTGATGGCGTGCGCTTCCCTGATTGTGCAGGTTACGTTGGACGCGCTGACCGGAAGGTTCGAATTCAACGATGAGGTGATCGACGTCTACCGGAGGACCGCCGAGGCGCCGTTCGATCGTGTCGGCCGGCTGCCTTGATGTACGGTCAGGCATAAACATTGACACCATCCAATCAACGCGATATATAAACTATAAGACCCAACAAATTCCCCTAGCTTCCAGGAACGGTATCAGATGGCCACCGGGACAAAGCCAAAGCGGTCCATGGCCGGCATCGATCTGCTCAGAGTTCTCGCCTATGAGGGGGACCGCATCTTCACCACGGACCGGGCGAGAGAGTTGGCTCCCCGGGTGGGCCTGAGCAATGACTACGTACTTGAGGCGCTGTATCACCTGCGGCGCAATGACTGGATTGTCCCACTGCGTCGCGGGCTTTACGTCGTGTGTTGGCCGGTTCCAGGTGTCGCAGCCGTCCACGAGTTCGAGGTGGCCATGGCGCTGGTTCGGCCGGCGGCCGTTTCCCACTGGTCGGCGTTGAACTACCACGGACTGACGGAGCAAATCCCGCGGCAGGTGTTCGTCCTCACCACGACTGATGTCTCCGTGCCGCGCAAGCGAACGTCGGATATCTCCGATGGCAAGAGCGGGTACCCAGTGCATGGTACGGTGTACCAGTTCATTCAGGTCCAGCCGGAGCGCTACTTCGGTACCGAAAGGATCTGGGTGGGCGACGCGCGTGTGTCAATCACCGACTTGGAGCGGACCCTCCTGGACGGCCTCGCCATGCCCCAGCACTGCGGCGGTTTCGGCGAGGTGATTCACGCTTTCGGTGAAGCCATCCCCAGACTAGACGTTGAGCGCATTGCGGAATACGCCCGGCGTTTGGGGCCCGCCATCGCCAAGCGAGCAGGGTGGGTGCTGGAACGTCAGGGCTGTGTGGCCTCGCAAATCGACGAATTGGCCGCGCTTCCCATGAAGGGCCATCGTAAGCTCGACCCCAACGGTCCCAGAAAGGGCGGGTATAACAACCGCTGGATGCTCCAGGAGAACTTGCCTGGGATGACGGCCTCATGAGGCCATTGCGCACTCGCCTGCAGGAAGCCTGGCGAGAATCGGGCCTGCAGTCCTATGTTGTCGAGCGGGATTACCTGCTCTCCTGGGTGCTGGCCGGCATCAGCGAGGTGCCCGAACTGAGGGAGACCCTAGCATTCAAAGGAGGGACGGCGCTCAAGAAGTGCTACTTCGGTGATTACCGTTTCTCGGAGGACTTGGACTTCTCTGGATTCAAGAACGTTCCAACGGGCGATGATTTGACAGCAGCCATCGTGCGGGCGTGCGATGAAGCCCGTGACTTGCTGGTTGAGTATGCCCAGGTAGAGTTGCACTGTGCGCGCCAGGTCGAGAATAACCCGCATCCCGGTGGGCAGGAAGCGTTTCTCATTCGGGCTCAGCTGCCTTGGCATCGGCAGCCATATATTCCGATCAAAGTCGAAATCACCGCAGATGAGCAAATCGCTTGGCCAGTGGAACGGCGGCGGGTGATCCATGACTACGGTGAGCCGCTGGAAGCGGAATTGCAAGTCTATTCCCCAACGGAAGTGGTGGCCGAGAAGCTGCGGGCGACCCGGCAACAATTGGCTCACTTGGAGAACCGAGGGTGGATGAGAAACAGGGCGCGGGACTATTACGACCTTTGGCGGGTTCTCGGAAATTACTGGGACTGCCTGGACTCGGTCGACTTCCGTGCCCGCCTCCATGACAAGTGCAGGCTGAAGGACGTTGATTTCGAAGGCTCGGAAGATTTCTTCGATCCTCGTATAGTGGACGATGTGGAAAAGGGTTGGGAGAATTCTCTTGGTCCGTTGCTAATAGATCTTCCAGCCTTTGCAACGGTGATGGACGAACTGCGTTCGCAGGTAGAGGCTCTTCTCGGTCCGGAGGGATGATCGGATCGCCATGGCAAACAGTAAGTTCACCTCAGTAGTTGAGGCCTATTTCACCGAACTGCGCTTGATCCGGGCATCGGGTGGCGCCACCAACGAGCGCTCCCTGTACGTGCCGCTGGCCAACCTGCTGAACGCTGTGGGCGGCGCGCTGAGGCCGAAGGTTTTCTGTGTCCAGGAACTTGCCGATCAGGGCGCCGGTCATCCTGACTTCGGCCTCTACTCGACGCGACAAGTGCAGAGGGGAAAGCCGAAGACCGGCCAGAAGCCGGAACGTGGCGTGGTCGAGGTCAAGCCAGTGGGCGATGACGCGTGGCTCACCGCTATCGGCGACCAGGTGAGCCGCTACTGGGATGCCTACCGGCTGGTGCTGGTCACCAACGCTAGAGACTTCGTGCTGATGGGCGAGGATGCGGCTGGCCAGCCGGTGCGACTTGAGACTTTTCGGATATCGGCCACGGAGTCCGAGTTTTACGCACGATTGGAGAGGCCGCGGGCCTTGGCTAACGAGGTTGGAGCCGGGTTATGCGAATACTTGGGTCGCGTGCTGTCCCATTCCGCGGCGCTCTCTGAACCCAAGGATGTGGCCTGGTTGTTGGCGTCCTACGCCCGGGACAGCTTGGCACGGGTCGAATCGGTCGGCGACACCACGCCTCTCGCTACGGTACGGACCGGCTTGGAAGAATCACTGGGGGTACGGTTCGAGGGTGTTGAGGGTGACGCGTTTTTCCGGTCCACCCTGGTGCAAACGCTCTTCTACGGGGTCTTCTCAGCTTGGGTACTCTGGGCACGGCAGACGTCGTCCCCGAACAGCACATTCGATTGGCGCACCGCGGTCTGGCACCTGCGAGCGCCGTTACTGCGCGCACTCTTCCAACAACTGTCCGACCCGGGACGGCTCCAGCCCTTGGGCTTGGTCGAGGTGCTGGACTGGACGGCTACGGCGCTGAACCGTGTTGACAGGGAGGCCTTTTTCGCCAAGTTTGACGACGGAGAGGCTGTGCCCTATTTCTACGAGCCCTTCCTCCAGGCATTCGACCCCGAGCTTCGCAAGCAACTGGGCGTCTGGTACACGCCGTCCGAGGTTGTGCGGTACATGGTGGCCCGTGTGGACCGGGCTCTCAAGGATGATCTGGGCATTGCTGACGGCTTGGCTGCGGAGAACGTGTACGTGCTTGACCCCTGCTGCGGCACTGGCGCGTATCTGGCCGAAGTGCTTCGTCGGATCTCCACAAACTTGGAGGGAAGAGGCTTGGGTGCACTGGTCGGCTCGCGGGTAAAGCAGGCCGCTACCCAGCGGGTGTTCGGCTTCGAGATCATGCCCGCGCCTTACGTGGTAGCCCACCTGCAGGTGGGACTCACCATGCGGGAACTGGGTGCGCCCTTGGCGGACGATAACCACGAGCGGGCCGGCGTCTTTCTTACCAACGCACTTACTGGATGGGAACCCAGCGTGCAGAAGCCGTTGCCCTTCCCCGAGTTGGAGGAGGAGCGTGACCGTGCCGAACGGGTGAAGCAGGACAAGCCGGTGCTGGTCATCTTGGGCAACCCACCCTACAACGGGTTCGCCGGAGTAGCAATCGATGAAGAAAACAATATGCTGGACGCTTACCGTAAGCCTCAACGGGTCCAGCTCGGCGATACAAGGGCGTTGAACGACCTGTAGTCCGTTTCTTCCGCATGGCGGAGCGGCGCATCGCCGAGAAAACGGGCAAGGGCGTGGTGTGCTTCATCTCCAACTACTCGTGGCTGGATGGACTGTCTTTCGCGGGTATGCGCGAGCGTTTCTTGGATGCCTTCGACGTGATCCGTATTGATTGCCTCAACGGCGACAAGTACAAGACGGGCAAGACTACACCTGATGGTGCTCCCGATCCGAGCATCTTTTCCACACCCGAGGATCCGGTGGGCATCCAGGTGGGCACTGCCATCACCACCCTGGTGCGCAGGGCGGACCACGCACCGGCCGAGACCGTCGGCTTCCGCCATTTGTGGGGGCAGTCCAAGCGCGACGAGCTTGCGGAGATGGCCGAGGCCGCGCCGGAAACTCTCTACGGTGAGGTTGTGCCGTCGCTACCGCTTGGTTTGCCTTATACGGAGCTAGCAGTCAGCGATGGTTGGCACGGATGGCCGTCGCTGCCTCATTTGTTACCTGCCTCATTTCCTGGGGTCCATACGGGGCGCGATCGGTTCCTCATTGATATCGACTTGGAGCGTTTACGAACACGGGTGTCAGATTATTTTAACGGCAGCTTGAGTCATGAGGACATCGAGCGGCTGTACCCGGCGGCGATGAGGAGTTCAACTGCTTTTAAGGTCTCGGATGGGCGGTTGGTCCGCCAAGCGTTGCTCGACCGTGGCGGTCCGATTGAAGATGGGTTCGTCAGAGATGCATACCGGCCGTTCGACAACCGTTGGCTCTATTGGGAGGACGATCGCCGCCTGCTGACTGCCCCCTCCCCCGACTATTGGCCGCACGTGTTTGAAGGAAATATGTGGTTGTCGTCGGCGCAGCATCTGCGTAAAGGCGCGGCAGAACCGCAAACGTGTACTGCTAAACACGTCGGATCGTTCCATTTAATTGAACGGGGAGCGGCTATGTTTCCCGCGTGGCTTCGGGATGATGGTTTGGGGGTTGAGAATGGAGCAATGCGCCGACGCCCCAACTTATCGCCGGGTGCGGAACGTTACCTTGACCGTCTGGGGCTCGATGTGGAGGACCTCTTCCACCACGTCATCGCCACGCTGCACGATCCCGGCTACCGCATGGCCAACGCCGGTGCCCTCCGCATGGAATGGCCACGCATCCCGATACCCGACTGGCCGGACGGTGTCGCCGCCGGCGCGGCGGATGCGCTGGCCGAATCGGCGTCACGGGGCCGGGAGTTGGCGGCGCTGCTGGACTCCGACACCGCCGTTTTCGGCGTGACCATGGGCACGTTGCGTCCAGAGCTCCTGGCCGTCGCTGTACCCCAGGCGACGAACGACGGCAACATGGCGGGCGACGACTTCGCTGTTTCCGCCGGCTGGGGCCACTTCGGTACCGGAGAGGCCGTCATGCCCGGCCAAGGCAGGGTGTTGGAACGGTACTACACCGAGGAGGAGCGGGCTGCACTGGGTGATGCCATCGCGATATTGGGTGACACCACCTGCGACGTGTACCTGAACGAACACGCCTACTGGCTCAACGTCCCCGCCGCTGTCTGGAATTACCAGCTCGGTGGCTACCAGGTTCTCAAGAAGTGGCTGTCGTACCGGGAGAGTAAGGTCTTGGGACGCTCTCTGAAATCAGAAGAGGTGGAGCATTTCACCGAGACCGCGCGGAGGATCACGGCGATCATCCAACTTACCGCCGGAGGCTAGCATCAACCACAGCTGGACAGAAACTCTGGTCCAACAATCCGTGGAGCGATTGAATAAGGAGATCCGACACCGTACCGCCGTGGCGGTCATCTTCTCCAACTGAGCGGCGGCCCGGCGCCTGGTGAGCACGTTACAGGTTAGCAGCCCGACGAGTGGACCGAAGGGTGTCCTCGCCGACGATCTCGACATCGAAACCCTATAGCCTTCGACGACTACCGCTGTGAAGGGCGGCATATCAATCGCCTCCAGTAAACTTAAGCACCATAAGATTGTCACAGTGAGGAGCTTGCTCCATATGGCTAACATCAATCGCAGGCGAATCGCTGGGAACGAAATCTGGTGGTTGGCCGAAGGGCGCGGCGCGCATGGCACTACTCCGGGCGACCCGGAAGAGGTCGAGAACTCTCTTCACGGGCGTTTCGCGTTCGTCGAAGAGAGAGATGACGAGCCAGGACTGCGCAGCCCCCAACTTGGGGCACTCCACGCGATGCTTGCTCACAGGTCAATGGAGATCGATGAACCCATTACCATCGTCATGCCCACCGGCACAGGGAAGACTGAGACGATGCTTGCGGCTTTCGCCCACACTCCCGCGAGGACCCTCGTAATCGTACCGAGCGACGCTCTGCGAAACCAAATCGGATCGAAATTCGTGACTCTGGGAGTCTTGCCTGAGGCAAAGGCGGTCCAAGGAGGATTCCTATGCCCGGTGGTCGGCATCATCAAATCGAGGCTGAAGACCAGCGAACAATGCGATGAGTTGGTGGGCGCCTGCAATGTACTGGTGTCGACTGCGGCTGCCATATCTGGAAGCTCCGAGGAGGCGCTTTCCAGGCTTGTCGAGCGTTGCGAGCGGCTTTTCGTCGATGAGGCGCACCACATCGCCGCAAATACCTGGGCCGCAATAGCTGACCGATTCAGCGACCGGTTCATCGCTCAGTTCACAGCGACGCCGTTTCGTGAGGATGGAAAGCAGCTCGGCGGCCGCATTCCATATGCCTATCCACTCCGTTTGGCGCAAAAGCATGGATATTTCGCGCCCATCAATTACCATTCCATCGTCGATCTTGGTGACATGGACCGCGCCGTAGCCACCGCAGCGCTGCAACAGTTGCGCTCAGACTTGGACGATGATCTGGATCACGTTCTGATGGCGCGGGTCCGAAGCATTCCTCGAGCCCAGGCCGTGCTCTCCATTTACGAGGCGCTCGCACCAGATTTGCGTCCGATCCGCCTGGATAGCAGGATGCCGCAGAGAGGACAAACTGCGGCACTCCGAGCTCTGCAGTGCCGAAGCAGTAGGATCATCGTGTGCGTTGATATGCTCGGCGAGGGTTTTGATCTTCCATCTCTAAAAATCGCCGCTGTACACGATCCTCATAAAAGTCTGGCAATCACGCTCCAGTTTGTCGGGAGGTTTGCTCGCGTGGGTGGAGAGTACCTCGGCGCAGCTAGTGTTTTCGTTCCCCGTCAATTCGGTGACCTCGACGATCGACTTCGCCGTCTTTACGGAGAGGATGCCGACTGGAACACTCTGATTCGCGACCTGACTCAGGCAGAAGTCGACCAGCAGCGTGAGCGAAGCGACTTCGAAAGATCGTTCGGGTCCGTCCCCGACGAGGTCGCGATGCGGAACTTGCGGCCGAAAATGAGCACCGTCGTCTATCGTGCAGAGCATCTCCAGTGGAATCCGTATGCCGTATACGATCTATTTGGCGAGGATAGCCTCTTGACCAGTCGGATCGCGATCAATGAACAGCATCATGTGATTTGGTTCGTGACAGAACAGCAGACACCCGTCTCTTGGGGTCAGTTCAGCACCTTGCAGGAAATCGTGCACCACCTCTTCGTCATCCATGCTCAACTTGACCAAGGGCTGCTCTACATCAATAGCTCGGACAACGGAAGCCTACATGAAGAGGTTGCCAAAGCCATCGGCGGACCCGAGGCGTCGCTCATCAGAGGCGACGAGGTGTATCGGGTGCAGCACCCGATCGCAAGGCGGGTCCCCACCAACGTCGGCTTGTTGGATGCCGTAAACCGCAACCGTCGATTCTCCATGCACGTCGGAGCGGACGTCCTCGAAGGGTTCGGGCCAAACGCCGCGCAGAAGTCAAAAACCAACATATTCGCTTATGGCTATTCCGAGGGTAGCCGGGTGTCGGTCGGAGCATCGCGAAAAGGACGCATCTGGAGTTACCGCGTCGCTGACAACATCCTCGATTGGGTGAATTGGGCAGAGTCGATGGGTGCGCTCGTCACTGATGATTCAATTTCGGTTGCTTCGGTGATGGAGGGCTTCATTATCCCTGAAGCCGTTGTAGCTAGGCCGCTCCTCGTGCCGCTTGGCATCGAGTGGCCGTATGAATTGTTAGCATCAACCAGCGAAGCGCGGCAAGTCCAATTTGAGGAGACCTCAGTGCCGTTGCTGGACTTGGACATCTCCATAATCGACCCGAGCATCGACAGCCCATTGATGTTCGAGGTGAGGTCTGAGAACTGGACATTAGAATACGAAATGTCCTTTAACGAAGACGGTCCCACAATCCAGGCTCATGGTCCTGACGCTGACATTTTGCTGCCAAATGGGCCTGTCCGCCTCGCGGAGTTTATGTCTGGGAAGGGGATGACGGTGTTCTTCGAACAGGAAGCCGTTCTAGCGCCTGATGGCTATCTCATGCAACCCAGCCGCTCTCGCCTGCGTTTCAATCAGGCTTCCCTGGAAGCAGTCGACTGGACCGGCGTCAATATCAGGAAGGAATCGCAGGGACCAGATCGTGATGTTGATTCAGTTCAATTTCGCGTCATTGAAATATTAAGCGAAGAAGCCGACTGGGAGGTCGTCATTGACGATGACGGCACGGGTGAAATCGCGGACATCGTGATGTTGAGGCGTGAGGCACGGCTGCTGCACATCGTGCTCGCCCACTGCAAATTCTCCCGGGGGGACGACCCTGGCGCTCGCCTTGATGACCTTTATCAACTCTGCGGCCAAGCGATAAAATCACACAAAGCCAGATCGGAAGTTGATCTTGTACTCCGGAAGCTGCTCCGGCGGGAACGCAATCGCGCTCAGCGTGGGCGCACCGGATTCGTGCAGGGAGGAATACGAGGACTAACATCGATCATGGATGAGGCCAGATTTCTCGACGCCAGGGTAACCGTAGTGATCGCGCAACCGGGGCTCTCCGCTGGCCGGTTCAATATCCCGCTTTCAGAGTTGCTTGGCTGCACCCAACTTTATCTCGATGAAACGTACAACAGCCGATTCCGGGTGTTATGCAGTGCATGATAGGTGTGATGCTGGGTGGATGATCTGACCAATCACTGTGGGACGCCTAGACGATTGGTTGGGGATATTTCTAAAGGTATCTGAGCGCCGACCCAGCGGATTCGCCGCGGGTGTAGCGGCCGACCATGCCGCCGCCCTGCTTCCAGCGGCCCTGGCGTTCGATCTCGTGGGTGGGGGCGCCGTTCTGGGCCATGCGGCGGGCCATGCCGACCCTCCCGCTGTGACCGCTGAAGAACTCCCAGTCGGCCAACCCTGCGGCTTTGGCGATCGCCTTCACCCGCCGGGCGATCTGCGACTCCGACAGCCCGAACACTCTCACCTCGCCCCCAACCCCCGCCGGCCGGATGGCGGAGAGGGCCCCCATGGCGGCTGGTGTGATGGCGACCACCGCGCCCTGGGCCTCGGCGTCGGTCTTCGAGCGGACCACGGTGATGCGGCCGGAGCCGTCGTCCCAGCGCTGCACGTCACCCCAGGTGAGCGCCGCCGCCTCGGAACGGCGCAGTCCGGCGTCGGAGAGCACGGCCACCAGGGCCACGTCGAACCTCCCCCGCTCGGCAGCCTGCTCCGCTGTCTCTATACCGCGGCCGCGCTTGCGGGGTTGGACGGCGGTGAGCCGGATCACGGCCAGCACGTCGGCGGTGAGGGCGCCGGACTGGCGCTGGGGCTTGGCGAGACGTCTTCCCCATCCTTTCAAGGAGGCGCGCACGCCCGGGTCCTGGCAGGGTGACTCCAGCTTGGCCCACTCATGCGCTTTCGAGATGGCCGACGTGGCCAGCCGGATGGTGGCGACGGCGGCGCCGGAGCCGGCGCGGGCGGCCAGGTAGCGGGCCACGGTGAGGGGCTCGGCGGGCAGGGACACGAGCCTCACCTCGTCGCACCAGCCGGTGAAGATACGCCACTGGGTCCCGTAGACCCGGCGGGTGTTGTCGACGAGGACCGACTCCAGAGAGGAAGCCACGCCCCGGTCGGCGGCCCTGAGCTCGGGGAGGGACGCGGGCTCCCGGGGGACGATGTGTGCGCTGGCGGCGGTGGTCATGGGCGAGTCTCCGACGGCGGGATTACTGGGCGATCTGAGCAGGTAAAAGATGCGCGATAACTCTAATTATCGCGCGGCGAACGGATGTGCGCAAGCGGCCGATTCGGACCCCGTTTCCCGCCCTTTCGCCGGCTGTAAAACCGCCACAGGCGTCGTATCGCCCGCGCGTACGCTTCACGGGAGCGTACGTGGCATTCCGTAACCGCATCAGCAACCGCGGCGGCGCCTCCGGCAATGAATCGAGTGGTATCCAATGCTATGGTATCCATACCACTCCATTGGAATAGAAAGCAGTGGTATCCAATGGACTGCAATCCATTCCATGACATGCCAATCGATATCGTTCTGCGCCATGGCAACGGCGGGTCGGGGAAAAGGACAACCGAGTTCGGGGACGCTTTCACTACAATTTGGGCAACACCATAAATCACCCGGAGGTGAAAGCCATGCCCAGTTGCGTTGCCTGTGGAAAAGAACTAGAGCCGCCCGCCCGGGCTCCCCACACCAACTATGTGAAAAGCCTGTACCAGTTAGCCGGCCAGACCTACTGCCGCCACCACGTCATCAAAGCCGCCGTGGTCGCCGGCGTAATCAAGGAGGTCAGGGTCGGAGCTGGCCCCGATATCGCCTTCGTCAACTCGCGGCAGTGACCGTGCTCTGAGACGCGGCCGCCGGATGTACGCCATCACCTTGCACCAGCCCTGGGCATCGCTGATTACCCTGGGCGTTAAGACGGTCGAAACCAGAGCCTGGCCGGCGCCGGCCAGGCTGGTGGGTCAGACCGTCGCCATTCACGCCGGCAAACGAGTGGTCAGGAAGTCCGGCGTTACCATCGAAAATGAGATGCGCGCTCGTCTGGGCGAGGACTGGCATAGGGCCATCCCGGCGGGTGCGGTGCTGGCCACCGCCACCCTAGCCGGCATGGTTCGTGTGGAGCACGTCCACCCTGTGACCGGCCACGCGGTGCATGACCTTTC
Source organism: Dehalococcoidia bacterium (assembly GCA_965220095.1). Taxonomy (GTDB): domain Bacteria; phylum Chloroflexota; class Dehalococcoidia; order Lucifugimonadales; family UBA3495; genus Bin87. The sequence goes on along the minus strand of CBDCPD010000003.1, from coordinate 114,301 downwards.
CACCGAGGTAGGGTGCGCCGTGGGTCTGGGGCAGACTCGGACCGACCCTTGGGGTGACTTCAGCCCCGGCCGCTGGTTGTGGTTCCTGGCCGACGTGGCGGCGCTGCCGAATCCGGCGCCGGCCATCGGCCACCAGTCATTCTGGCATTGGAATCCTCACGGCGGATGATCGACGCCAGCCGGCATTGCCTGATGGGAGACGCTCCAGACCGGTTATCCCCATGAACCGGCGGGACGCTGCATATGCCGTGATAGAATGTGGTCACAATGGCACATCAACATGACCTTCACATGGCGGACGACATGACCACATATAGCATCAGGGAAGCGAAGGCCCATCTCAGTGAGATACTCCGGGACCTGGACCACGGCGATGAGGTGATCATCACGCGCCGGGGACGTCCGTGCGGACGGCTCACGGCGGTGGATGCCGGCGCCGACGACAAACCCTCCCTGTCCACGCTGCGAGGCGCGCTCTCCCAACTGCCCGACGCTGGCTACCAGGACTTCCAGGACATCAAGGGCATCTGGGAGACTCGGGAGCAGTTGCCCGACGGGGTGTCCGGGGACATCGATGGTTAGCCGGAGCCGGTTCGTTGCCGACACCCACGCCCTCTGGTGGTATTTCCGGTCCCCGGAGCGCCTCAGTATCGCCGCCAGCGCCGTCTTCCAGCTGGCGGAGACCGGCAACGCCACGGTGGTGGTTCCCGCCATCGTGGTGGCCGAGTTCTACTACCTGTCGGTGAAACTGGGCAGTCCCCTGGAACCGTCGGCATTGTTGGAAGCGCTGGACTCGGTGAGCGGGATAGAATTGTCCGAGTTGGGCCGGGCACAACTGGAGAGGCTGGACCGGTTTCCCGAGGTTCCAGAGATGCACGACCGGCTGATCGCCGCGGAGGCGGATGTGCTGGGCGCGCCGGTGGTGACCCGGGACGAGGTGCTGGCAGCGTCGGATCGGGTGGCCACCGTCTGGTAGTTTACGTCGTGCCTGCCATTGCTTGGACGCCGGACATGTGCGTAGATGACCCGGTGACCTGACCATTGCCACGACATCATGAACGTTCGCGACGAGATCACCATCCCCGGCCAGGAGGCCCGCCACGGCGAAACGCCCGCCTGGCTGGCCGGCAGCCCAGCATGGCCCGCGGTGCAGGCCCAGACGGGCGGTGGCCAGCTGTACCTCCACCAGGCCATGGGGCTGGAACTCGTGAGCCAGGGCCACAACCTGGTGATCAGCACCGGCACCGCCAGCGGCAAGTCCCTGGTCTTCCAGGCGCCCACCCTGCACCATCTGGCCACTCATCCCAACGCCACGGCGATTGCCATCTACCCCATCAAGGCCCTGGCCCGGGACCAGGTCCTCCGCTGGCGGAACATGGCGGAGGCCGCAGGGCTGGACCCCGCCGACATCAACCGGATCGACGGCGACGTGCGCGACCTCACCGAGCGGAGGCAGATCCTCCAGCGCACCCGGTTGGCCCTGATGACCCCCGACGTGATCCAGCAGTGGCTGATGGCCTACTCGGAGCCCCTCTACGGCAAGCGGCCGCTGCGCCACGACCTACGGGAGGTGCAGAACACCCAGTACAACGTGCGCCGCTTCCTGTCCAACCTGGCCTTTCTAATCCTGGACGAGGCCCACACCTACGACGGCGCGCTGGGTACCCACTGTCTCTACCTCCTGCACCGGCTGCAGCAGAAGCGCAGGGAGCTGATGGCGCAGTTCGAACCGCTACGGGTGATCGCGGCCAGCGCCACCATCCACAATCCGGCCCAGCACCTCGAAACGCTGACCGGTTTGCCCTTCCAGGTGGTGGACGACCGCTACAACGGCAGTCCCCGAGCCGAGCTCACCGTTCAGCACGCCGTCGGACGGGAGCCCCACGACGAGGGCTGGAGGGACCTGCAGGCGGCGGTGCGGGAGGTGATCAACGACGATCCCGCCCGGTCGTACATCGCCTTCGTGGACGACCGGCAGCTGGCGGAGCGCGCCGCTGCCGGTATTGAGGCGGCGCGCAGCATCACCGAGGACGCCATCATCGTGGAGTCCCGGGACGCTATGGCGTATCGCTCGGGCCTGATGCGCCGGGAGCGCATCGAGGAGGCGCTCAAGGCCGGCGATATTCGAGGGCTGGCCAGCACCAGCGCCATGGAGCTGGGCATCGACATCCCCGACCTGCAGGTGGGCTTCAACCTGGGCCTGCCCCACTCGGTGGGCCGGGTCAGGCAGCGGGCCGGACGGGTGGGACGCACCGGCACAGGACGGTTCATCATCGTGGCGCCGCGGCACGCCTTCCAGTTCCACGAGGACAGTCTCGAGACCTACTGGCATCAGCCGGTGGAGCCGGCCCGGCTGTATCCATCCAACCCCAACATCAAGAACACCCACGGCCGCTGCCTGGCCAAGGAGACCGATCTCAACGGCATGGAAAGGGCCATCCCGTCTCCCACCGACGCCTGGCCGGAGCAGCTGCCCCAGACGCTACGGGAGATCGCCCGTGGCGACCACTACGCGCCGGAGTTCCAGACGGGGGATCCCCAGCAGCCCCACCGCAACGACATCCGGGACGCCGCCGATGGGCGTGCGCGCATCGTGCAGCTGATGCCGGGCGGCGAGATGGAACTGCTGACCAGCGAGGTGACCCGTCGGGAGGCGGCACGGGACGCCTACCCCCTGGCCGCCTACTTCCACGCCAAGCAGTCGTATTCCATCCTGGGCTGGCGGGAGTCCGGCGGCAAGACGGTGATCACGGCGCGCCATGCTCTGCCCCGAGAGACGCGGCCCATCAACCGCAGTGGCGCCACCGTCACGCTGCAACAACCCCACGTGTCAGAACAAGGACACCTGGAGTACTGCGCCCACGCCCAGGCGGTGGCCTGGGAGCGGATCGTGGGGTGTTCCATACGCGAGCCGGGCGATACTGAATGGCGGGACGTCAACTACGGCGCCGAGGGAATACCTAAGATCGCCACCAATTTACGCACCACGGCCACGGTGATCATCATCTGGGAGGACTGGTTCGACGACGCCAATACCAGGCGGGACGTGGCCCGGGCCCTCCGGACGGTGATGTGCAGCCGGGAAGCCATCCATCCCGCCGACATCCGCACCAGAACGTCCAGGTGGTCCGCGACGGGCGCAGCAGCGAGGTTGACCGCGCCATTGTCATCTGGGACAAGGTGGGCGGTGGGTTGGGATTGTCGAAAACCATCGCCGACAATCTGGGCCGCTACGCCCAGGCGCTGCTGGAGATAGCCCGCCAGCCGGGACAGCGTTCGAAGGGGGAAGGGTTGCTCCGAGAGGATACTGCGGTCGCGCTGCACCGGTGGGCGGCTGCCGTGGTGCCGCACACCCTGGGCCCTGAGCAGACTCCCATCATCACGGAGTACCAGGGCACCGCCTTTCGCAGCCAGCTGGAGGCCCGGTGGGCGGCGTACTTCGACCGGCGGGGGATTGCCTGGGAGTACGAGCCGGTACAGTTCGACGGCTGGATGCCTGATTTCCGGTTGGCGCTGGACGGCGTCGACGTGTATGCCGAGGTCAAGCCGGTGAGCGAGTTCCCCATGGACGTAGCCCAGTGGATATTGAGCGCGGGTTGCAGCGGTGATGTGCTCATCCTGGGTCAGGGACCGCACCACGCTTGGCACTACCGGGGCGACGGTTGGACCCCAACGGAACTGGCCCCATAAAGCCAGTGTGAGCATCGTTGCCGAGCGAGGAGAGATAATGCCAAACCGGGCCCTCTATCTTTTTCCCGATACCAATCTGTTCATCCAATGTCTTCCGCTACAGCAAATTGATTGGACCCAGTGGGACGACTTTGACGAGGTGCACTTGCTGGTCTGCCGCCCGGTTCAAAGGGAGATCGACAACCAGAAGAACCGAGGCAACGATCGGGTGGGCCAACGCGCCCGGAAGACGTATCAAACGTTCCGAGACATTGCCACCGGTGAAGATGGCTACGACGTGATCCGGGAAAGTGGTCCACGAGTCGAACTATATCTGGAGGCCTTGAGCAGGCCCAGTCCGGAACTGGAAGACCGGCTCGATTACAGCAAGCCCGACGATGAGATTGTCGGGTGCTGCTATAGATACAGTCGCGAACATCCCAGCTCGGACGTGCGTTTGTTGACCCACGACGGCGGTCCAATGATGACCGCAAGAAGTTTGGGGATGCCTTTCGTGCTGATACCGGATAGCTGGCTTCTCGCACCTGAGAACAGTCTCACCGAACGCGAGAATGCGCGTCTGAAGGAGGAGATCAACCGCCTCAAGAAGGCAGAGCCGGAGTTTACGATCCGATGCGTGGATGCTGGCGATCGGGAAATCGAAGTGCTGGAATTCCAATGCCAGATTTTCGAGCCGCTCACTGAAAGCGAAATCTCAGAGTTGATCGAGGCACTCAAATCCAGATACCCAGTGAGCAGCGATTTCGCTTCCACTGAACGGCCGAGGCGAGAGAACCTCTCTTCGGCGTCTTCCCTCGATCTCATCATAAGATCAGCAAGGATAGGGGAGGTTTTCGTACCTGCCTCGCAGCAGGACATCGCCAAATACCGCAAAGAGGACTATCCGGAGTGGATCGGTCATTGCCGACGGATATTTTCAAACCTTCACCTGGCGCTGCAACGAAGTGCGGGACGTCCCGCTATCCGTTTTTTGGTAGAGAACGGTGGGACACGGCCTGGGAAAGATGCCTTGCTGGATATCGTCTCGAAGGGCAATTTGGACGTGTCGCTGCCATGGGATGAGATCGACGACAGACCTATGGCAGAACTGCAGGAGGATCTAAGGCTCCCACCTCCTCCCAAGCCACCTCGGGGACGGTGGGAATCTCCCTTGCGCCAGTTGGCTGGACTAAGGAACTGGATCACTGACCTGCCATCACTGGCCTACCCGAATGTATTGCTCGATGATCGGGATCGGCGGAGGGACCCAAATAGTTTCTACTACAAGCCAAGGCGGCCGGATGAACCGGTTAATTCGTTCAGCTTGGAGTGCGAACAATGGCGGCATGGCATTGGCGAAGAACGCTTCGACGTTGAGATCTGCGTCAGCACTACCGACGACGTGGCAGGAGTTATCGAATGCGTAGTGCATGCTGAAAACCTTTCCGCTCCGATCAGAAAAGCGGTTCGCGTCAACGGAATAGTGCAGGACGGAAATACGAGAGACCACGCGTTCGGCCTGATCAGCGCCTTGTCGGGTAGACTCTGACACCGGCTGGATCCGTTGGGTTACCGCAGTGATGGCCTGCGCAACAGGAACGGACGACCAGAGAATGGATTACCACGTTGTCTCGCCACACCCACCTTGCGGAGAACCATAGCCTGGGCGGTGGGCCAGCCAGCAAGACACAGATTGATGCTGCGCGATATCTCACGGGAGAAAACAATGCCATCCACGATTCAGTACGCCATCAGGAACGGTCGGCTGGTTACACTAGCTGATGTGCAACGTGGCGAGGCTGGTCTAGTGTGTTACACCTGTGGAAACTGCATCGTGGTCAAGGACGGCAGGGGATAGTTCGTGGATGGGAAGGCACGCCGAAACCGCGGCAAGGACAAGCACTTCTCCCACACGTCAAACAGCTGGTGCCACGACGAGGGTCCATTCCATTACCAGCTGAAGGTCCTGCTCCATCAGTTCGGGGGCGGAGCAGATGCGATGACGTGCCCCGATACGCGCTATATGTTTGAGCGCAGGCTAACGCCGGCTGAGATGTACAGCGATCCAACTCACCCGATGCATAGCCATACGTACCATGAGTAGGACCCAGTGCGTGGAAGCGGCGCTGCCGTCTGAACCTCATCACTCAAGGTCCATGTCGTTGTACCCCAACTCGCGAGCGCGTTGAAAATCCTCCTCCGCGCCATCGTCGTCGCCCAGTAACTGGCGAACCAGGCCGCGGCCATAAGTGGAACGGCCGCTGGTAGGATCGAATTCCACCGCTGTGCTGAAGTCCGCCAGCGCCAGTTCCAGTTGCCCACTGAATAGGTGAGCATTGCCGCGGGTGAAATAAGCTAATGGGTCTCGTGGATTGAGTTTCAATGTCCTGTTGCAGTCTGCGATCGCCAGGTCATATTCCCGTTTGGCAACATAGGCGTCCGCGCGAAACCGGTAGGCAAACTGATCTTGAGGCTTGAGCCGGAGCGTAGCGTCATAATCAGCGATGGCATGAGCCAGAGCGCCCTTCATGCGATAGGCCGCTCCCCGGCCCAGGTGGGCTGCCGCATTCTCGGGGTCGAGCTGCAGCGCGGTGTCGAAATCCGTGATCGCCTTGTCGTACTCTCTTTTGTACCGAAGAAAATCGCCTCGGACGCGGTGGGCATCGGCATGGCCGGGATCAAGGCGGATGGCTTCGCACAAGTCGCCGAGCGCCTGGTCCAGCACGTCCTGTTCGCCGTAGGCTATTCCCCGGTGGTAATAGGCCAACGCATTGTCAGGCCGGAGCCGGATGAGCGAGCTCATGTCGGCGATCATCCGGTCCCACTGCTTCCGGTTTCCGGACAGGATGCCCCGCAGCATGTATGCGGCCGCGTGATCCGGGTCCAACTGTAGAACGGCGTCCAGGTCCGCGATCGCCAGGTCGTCGTCACCCTTGGCGAAATGCGCCAGCCCCCTGGTGAGGTGGGCATAGTCGTCATCGGGGCTGAGCCTGATGACGGCATCCATAACGGCGATCTTACGGTCGTGCTCGTCAGTGCCAGCATCGTCCTGATCTTTTTTACCGAACTCGCGGAGCATTCCCCAGATTTTGAGCGTGCCCTCGTCCGCTCCGAAATGTTGAGCCAGCCTGGAATATCGCCGGTGCTTTCTGCCATCGCCGGTCAACAGCGCGATCTCGGAGGCCGGCAGCAAAGTGGACGTCTCCTCGGGGTCCAGTTCGATGGCTGCCTCGAACGCTGCCAGAGCCTCGGACAGCTGGCCCAACTTCCAGTACGCAGCTCCCAATGTGCTGTGGTAATGGGAATCCAGCGGGCCGCATTCCGGTTTCACGCCGCGCAGATGCTTCACAGCCTCTGCCGGTCTGTCAGTATGGTGAAGGGTCGATCCGATTTCAGTCCAGGGGAGGATCCATTTGGGGTCAAGCGCCACCGTCAGCCATAACGCATCCAGCCCCTCGTTGACGAGGGCCGCATCTCCGCGCTCGACACCGATGCCGGTTTTTACCGACCCCAGCGTAAAGTGGTTCGCTGGATCCAACGGGTCGAGCCGGGCCGCCGTCTCCACCTCTGCGAGGGCTTCGTGGAGTCTTCCTTGAACCTGGAGTTCCAGCGAACGCCGGTAATGGGCATAGGCCTCGGGGTTGCTGACGTCCCAGTCCTCGAGGAGGCGCCCTTTCGTCTTCTCTATAAGATCGTCCACCTCACCAAGGCGAACGCTCTGATTGACCGAGAGGACGCGGCGGACCCAGTGCATCCCGGTGGACCTCAGGTCCTCCCGCCATTCGTCATCCGGTTCCTGCTCGATCAGGACTGCCAGCAGGGGTTCCGCAATACGGGTACCAACGCCCAGGTCCGCCAACACGGTGAGAACTTCCGGACGGTCTTCGGCAGGGACCCGGTCGTCAATTATGCGATAGGCTTCCTCAGCGTACCGACGCAATCGTCCGACGGCTTCGTCCACAGCCTCAGCCCCTATGTGCTCGGCCAACAGAGTAGCGACGTCGCTGACCCAGTAGAGGACCCGCAGTTCAAGGGCGATGCTGGCTGTGTTCGAACCTTCAATATGGTCAGCCAGTACGTCAGCTATCTGCGTGAGGTTTTCATTGGACGGCCGGGCGCCGTGGTACATCCAATCATCGACGGTGTTGTCGGTCACGCCCGCCTTCTCGACGAAATCCTCCAGAGAGAGGGGGGTCTGCTCGCGCTTACGGTTGAGAAAGTCTCCTCGGGCTGTGCGGCTCGCCCAACCAAGTAAGTCCAGCGCTGCCGGAGACGATCCGGCAAGATGCAGATGGGCGGCTACCCTGAGGGCCAGATCGATGACAGCAAGCCTGACGTAGGCCTCCCAGACCTTCGGGAGATGACTGGGCAGGACGCTCATGGTCCTTCGCCGTAGGAATGACCGGAACAAGTCCCAGTTGTCCGCGTGCCACTGCAGCATGGAAGCCAACACCGGCGCCAATTCATAATTGGCTTCCCTCTCCTCGGGTGACGCAATGAATCCGAAGTCCGTCAGCACCTCCGCTATGGCCTCGATGATCTCGGCCCTGCTGGAATCCTTCACCAGGCGCTCCGGGTTTGCGGCGAAATACCGCCGTGCCGTTCTATCCTGGAGATTGGGGTGCCTGATGCCCAGCCTGCTGATCAGGGCTCCGATTATCTGGCCACTGGTGGGAAGGCGGGGAGTCACTTCGCGTTCCGTCATATTATCCTCGTGCTCGTCACCAATCATACAGTCCATCCCGCAACCGGAATTTGTCGGGGTCGACCAATACCTCCCGCAGCGCGACATCGACGCCGATCTCGAGGATGGGACGGCTGTAAACGTGGGTTTCGGCCGTATTGTCGAAGAAGCGGCCCGCTGGGTCGACCATCATGTAGCTGCCGGTCATCAGGTCATTGCTCTCCGGAACCACCGCGACGCCCATGGCCTCCACGACTCGGTTGCGGGCAACGTAGCCGGCGAACTGCTCGGGCGTGATCACCTGGTCATCGACCAGACCGTCGTTCTGGCCTCTGATGGGAAGCACCTGCAGCAGCTTCCACCGCTCCGGTCGCGCTCTGGCGATGAAGCCGGTCAGGTCCTCGCCGCAGTTGCAACGCGTCACCACGGTGTTGACTTTCAGGCGGATCCCCCGCTCCTTCAGCAGATCAATGACGCCCAGGTAGTCATCCTCGCTGAGAGGCCCGTTTCGGGTCGTTCGCCCCAACGCTTCCAATTTCTGCGGATCTACCGTATCTATGCTCAAGGTGGCCCAATCCAAGTGACCGTGGACTTGGTCAAGCCACTCCCGCGTGATCCGGCTGCCGTTGGTGACCATGGACGTGGTGAACGTCAGTTCCTTGGCCCGCCGTATCAGGTCCGGGAGCCAGGGGCAAAGCGTGGGTTCGCCGCCGGCGAAGTTGATTTTATCGAACCCCGCGCTGGCCAGCGCCTCCACCACGGAAAGGCAGCCCTCACGCGGCAGGTGTCCTTTGGGCAGGACGTCCTGTCCGATATCTTGAAAGGTGGCGAAGCAGAACCGGCATCTCATGTTGCAGGGCTTCCACAGGTGGAAGTTGACCGAGGGTATTTCTTTCGTGATTTCCATTTCGACTCCACGATGTTCCGTAGCTTCACGGAAGCGTTTTATGGCCATCGTAGGGTTGCTCTTCTGAGCGGTCAGCCCCAGTCAGGCGGACAAATCGCATTCCGTGGAAAGGTTGTTGCAACGCCTTTGCATCAGCGGAGCTGCCGCCCGTTCTCCCCGACCGCCTGCTCAATGGCGCGACGATATGCGCCTTCGTCGGTGAAACGGCCGTCTCTACCCGGCCTCTGTCCCGACAACACATGGGTCAGGCCATCGACACCCACCACGGTGCGCTCCATCCGGGCCGCCCCGTTGGATCGCGAAATCCTCCCTCTGCGGCACGGTACTGCTCCTTTGAACCCCTGACGTCGTCCGGTGCGCCGGCGGCGTTGCGCCGGACCGGACTGCGGAAAAGACTTGGTCGTTACGTCTTCACGTCACTCCCGAAGTTGACGGCGTCGCCGCCGGTTGGCGACGACAATCACCCCGTCGGTCACGCTGTAGCCCACGCCGGTATCGACGTAATCCGATTCCTCATCCCCCTCTGACAAGCTAGTCCGGTAGGTTCGCCCGGCCACGCGCTCCGTGGCTTCTGCGGACACTTCCGCAGCGCGTCCAGCGGTGAGCGGGAAAATCGAGATGACCTCGTAGCCCTCCCTATCCAGTTGGTTGCAGTATCTGGCGATGTCATCCGCCAGCTTGCGGCCCGCCGGGCGTTCTCCGGCGACGCCGTACACCTGCTTCGTGGAGCCGTTGCGCTCGTTGAGATGGCTGTCAACCGCTATGTAGCGAGCAACGAATGCCTCTGCGTCTTTGGTAGTCATGGAACAACCGTCCTTCTTGCATAATCGTGCCGCAGGAGCGGGAGCAGTGAGCGCGGCAATCGAGTTTCCACACTAACGCCGCGAGTGTGGAACGAATGCCGCCCTGCGTTCGCGATGACCAAAGCCAGCGCGGCCCGCCGATTGGTACGTCGCCATGCTTGCGGTCACAATTTGGTTGCGACAATCAGCGCCCCACTGAACTCGGTCAGTACCGGGCAATTGGCACTCTGTAACCACGATGGCGGCCGGGATTGTAACGTGATGGAGACGAGCCCGCAAGCCATTATCCGGACGATCAGGATCAATCAAGAATCCCGGACCGACTGCACTTATCGGAATCGCCGGCGGCGCATACGAAATGTCCTCCCGATACCTGAATGACGTGCCGCAGGAAAATTGCGTGGCTGCCCCGGGACTGCGACATCAGCGATGGAAAACCCGGCAACGCTCGGGATCTGGACGACTATCCATCCAGTCACGGAGCACTACCGGTCAAGACGTATAAACTCCTCTGGCGGAATAGATAATGACTTTGGAGCTCCGGTCGATCGAAGGATCTCTCCAATCAGACGACACCCCAATAGTGAGTGCGACCATGGCGAATGATGAGGATCTTCAACTGTTCCTGCAGGGCGTTCAACATTGGAACGCGAATATGAACGCTTGGGATACGGGACGCCATTTTGCGGCGAGCGGCGGACACCAACGCGACTTGAGCGGGACGCGCATCGGTGCCTTGCTGGTGCAGCGGGCCGAGCGCGAGCAGGGCCGCTCCGTCGAACAGGCTACGGAATATCCCGCGGTCAATCTCAGTTTTACCAACCTGGCGCGGACCGACTTTCGCAATCCATATGCCTGTTTCAACCTCCAGGAGGCGAATTTCCTCAACTCAGACCTGCGGGAAGCGAACCTGGAGGCCGCCGACCTGACTGGAGCGGAGTTCACGTATGCGAACTTGGAGAACGCCGTCCTGCGGGGCGCCACGGTGGACCAAGCCGCGTTCGCCGCTGCCAACTTGACCGGAACTGATCTGACGGCGACACGCCCCTGGCGGGCACACCTATTTCGGCATATGGACCCTGCCAAAGATCCGGTAACCCCGGCCAGGACGGTCATCAGGCGCGTGGCTGACCTGATTGATATGTGCTTGGACCTACGTGATCTGCACGGTGCGACGAGCGATTTTGAACTGTATTACCGCGGCGAAGCGAAGCGCTGGAAATTGCGCCCGTCAGCGATGCGGCGCACTCAGTTGCGGGAAAACGAAGGTCGGATGTTGCTCGACATGATGACCCGTCGCCCAGAGGACTTCTCCGGGATGGTTTCGGCATTGGATCAATGGGTCCTGGCGCAGCACCATGGGCTCAAGACCAGACTCCTGGACATCACCAAGAACCCGTTGGTGGCACTGTTTTACGCTTGCGAGGGAGACCTGATTGACGACGAGGGACGCCTGCACGTGTTCGCCGTCCCTCACAGCATGGTAAAGCCGTACAACAGCGACACCGTCAGCGTGATAGCGAACTTTGCCAAGCTCACGCGGTCCGAACAAAATCTGTTGCTGGGCAAACGGCGCGGCTGCGATTGGCCCAGACTACATTATTCCCAGGTGATGAACAGACTCTACCACCTGATCGGGATAGAGAAACCGCACTTTCAGCCTCGCATCGACCCGAGGGACTTGTTCAGGGTATTCGTTGTCGAACCCCAACAGTCGGTCGAGCGACTGAGGGCCCAGGCCGGAGCGTTCTTGATATCGGCGTTTCACGAGAGATTTGAGCGCCACCAGATTGTCCGATGGAATGAGTCGATACCAAGCTATCATCACTACACGTTGACCATCCCAGCCGGATGCAAGAGCCGGATCTTGAAGGAGCTCGAATTGCTCCACGTCACGCGTGAGACTCTATTCCCTGGCCTCGATGAAACTGCGAAGGCGGTCACATCACGCCATGCGATGGCGAGCCCGGGTAGAGACAACGACGCAGCGACTGGAACAAATAGGACCTGGAGAGAAACTATGAGGTCCATTGAGAACGGGAGAAGGGCCCTGCCGCCAGAGTACAGGGAACCCTTTTAGGCCGGATGATCTCCTTTGACCCTACAGGCTTGAATTTGAAACTTTCCTTCCAGCATGCCCCTATGGATACCCTTTTTGGTTCGCGCAACATCCATTACGTGAATCAATTAACTTGGGGACCCGCACCAGCCTGGTTCCAATTTTTACCGCTCTGTACTCCAGGCCGACGATTGGTGAATCCGCGCGTTACGATGATGCAGGATCAGCAAAAGGAAGGGATGCAGATGGAGCGCGTTGTGCATTCTGCCGCAGCTCTGGGAGTGGCAGCGACGATCAACCTGACGCCGGCAGGACGGGGTTGCTGATGGGCGCCTCGTTCAAGCCCAGCGTGTTTCGCACGGTCTCATTGGCGCGCACCAGCCGCACCGCCGCGGTGGGAAACTGCGGGTTGTTGTGGTTGACCACGTCGTGGCGCTCGACCACGCCGGCCTGTACCAGGTCGTCCACCATTCTGCGGCATTCGTGTTCGTTCCAGCCCATGCCCCAGTCCAGCATCCACTGGTTGCAGAGCATGCTGTAGCCGACGAAGTTCATACGGCCTTCGAGACGATTCATCTCCATGATGAAGGTGCCGATGGCCGCGTCGTTGCCGGATGACGACGCGTTTCCCTGCGGTGCGTCGGCCTTGACCGCCACGTCGCCGTGCTCGGCCTGGTGGATTCCCAGTTCGGCCTCCAGCGGGAACAGCGGCGCTGCGGCGAGCATTTCGCGGCCCACGGCCTGGCTGAAGGCGCACAGGATGATCCGGCGGTCCCGCGCACGGGCACGGTCCACCAGGACCTGGTAGTCCGAGTCCCCCGAACCCAGGATGATGAACCCACAGTCCTCACAGTCTCGAACCCAGTCGTAGACCTCCATCAGGATGGAAGGGTCGGACCGGTCCTTGCCGGCCATGGTGCGAGGCGCGTGGTAGAGCGTAATGTCGGCCTCGGTGAATGCCCGGCCGTCCTCGGGCCGGAGGCTCCAGTCGCCGAAGGCCTTGTCGCCCAGCACCTCTCCAAAGATCCGGCCGACGGCGATCATCGCCTGAGCGACGGCCTGGGGCGTAACCTCCACCTGGTACATCAAAGCGCCGCGGCGGATGTTTTCCCAGTCGATGGCGATCAGAACGCCGGTGGCTTGCTCTTCCAACTGGTTACCTTCCTCGTGAACTCGCGGCGATGCGGCCAGGCTCGCTTCCGCCAACACAGTACCTGCGGATTGCAGCCTTGCGTCGATCATCATGACGCCGCCGACCCATGAAGCGACATTACACTGGGCTGAAGCATACGCTGCCCACCGCTTGGGATGGCCAACGAGATGCCCACGGCAGTTTGACAGCCTCGGCCAGCCGGTACTATGGTGATTATATTCCAATGTCACTGACATCATTCGCACTCAACACGCACCAATAAGGATTATGACGATGGCACAGATCACCGCTCGGGTATCCGATGAAGTGGCCGAGGCGCTGGATGCGGCGGCGGCCACGCTGAACCGCAGCCGCGCCGAGGTGATCCGTCAGGCCCTGGAGAGCTACCTGGAGGACTTCGATGACCTCACCGTGGCCCTGGAGCGGCTACGGGACCCCACCGATCCGGTCCTCGACTGGGACGAGGTCCGGCGTGAGCTACTCGATTCGGATTAGGGGCAGCGCCCAGCGGGAGCTGGCCCAGCTGCCCCGGGATATCAGGGAACGGGTGATTGACGCCATCGATATTCTACGGGAGCAGCCGCTGTCCGGCAGTCCGTTGAAGGGAGGGCTACGGGGTCTGCGCCGCCAACGGGTGGGCAACTACCGCATCCTGTACGAGCTGTTGGATGACGAGCTGGTCATCCTGGTGGTTCGCGTCGCCCACCGACGCGAGTCGTACCGTCGCAGGTAACGCGCCGTGAATATTCACGACGAGATCACCATCCCTGGCCAGGAGGCCCGTTACGGCGACGCGCCGGCCTGGCTGAGTGCCAGTCCGGTCCGGCCGGCGGTGAAGGCCCAGACCGGGGACGGCCAGTTGTACCTGCACCAGGCCATGGGGCTGGAGCTGCTGGGACAGGGTCACAACCTGGTGATCAGCACCGGCACCGCCAGCGGCAAGTCCCTGGTCTTCCAGGCGCCCACCCTGGATCATCTGGCCACGCACCCCAACGCCACAGCCATTGCCATCTACCCCATCAAGGCCCTGGCCCGGGACCAGGTCATCCGCTGGCAGGAAATGGCGGAGGCCGCCGGCCTGGATCCCAGTTGCATCAACCGCATCGACGGCGACGTGCGCGACCTCACCGAGCGTAGGCAGATACTCCAGCGCACCCGCATGGCCCTGATGACCCCCGACGTGATCCAGCAGTGGCTCATGGCCTACTCGGAGCCCCTCTACGGCAGACGGCCCCTGCGCCACGACCTCCGGGAGGTGCAGAACTCCCAGTACAACGTGCGCCGCTTCATCTCCAATCTCGCGTTCCTGATCCTGGACGAGGCCCACACCTACGACGGGGCGTTGGGCACCCACTGTCTCTACCTGCTGCACCGGCTGCAGCAGAAGCGCAAGGAACTGATGTCGCAGTTCGATCCCCTGCGGGTAATCGCGGCCAGCGCCACCATCCACAATCCGGCCCAGCACCTCGAGACCCTCACAGGCCTGCCCTTCCAGGTGGTGGACGACCGCTACAACGGCAGTCCCCGGGCCGAGCTCACCGTGCAGCACGCCATCGGCCGCGAGCCCCACGACGAGGGCTGGCAGGACCTGCAGGCGGCGGTGCGGGAGGTGATCAGCGAGGACCCCCACCGGTCGTACATCGCCTTCGTGGACGACCGGCAGCTGGCGGAGCGCGCCGCGGCCGGCATTGAGGCGGCCCGCAGCATCACCGAGGACGCCATCATCGTGGAGTCCCGGGACGCCATGGCGTATCGCTCGGGGCTGATGCGCCGGGAGCGCATCGAGGAGGCACTGCGGGCCGGGGACATACGGGGCATCGCCAGCACCAGCGCCATGGAGCTGGGCATCGACATCCCCGACCTGCAGATGGGCTTCAACCTGGGGTTGCCCCACTCGGTGGGACGCCTCAGGCAGCGGGCCGGACGGGTGGGTCGGACCGGCCCGGGGCGGTTCATCATCGTGGCGCCGCGCCACGCCTTCCAGTTCCACGAGGACAGCCTCGAGACCTACTGGCACCAGCCGGTGGAGCCGGCGCGACTGTATCCGTCCAATCCCAACATCAGGAACACCCATGGGCGCTGCCTGGCCAAGGAGACCGACCTCAACGGCATGGAGCGCGCCATACCGTCGCCCACCGACGCCTGGCCGGAGCAGCTGCCCCAGACGCTGCGTGAGATCGCCCGCGGCGATCACTACGCGCCGGAGTTCCAGACGGGGGATCCCCAGCAGCCCCACCGCAACGACATTCGTGATGCCGCCGATGGCCGGGCACGCATTGTTCAACTGATGCCGGGTGGCGAGGGCGAACCCCTGACCACCGAACTGCTCACCAGCGAGGTGACCCGTCGTGAGGCGGCGCGGGACGCCTACCCGCTGGCCACTTACTTCCACGCCAAACAGAGCTACAACGTCCTGGCCTGGCGGGAGTCGGGCGGTGAGACGGTGATCACGGCGCGCCACGCTCCGCCCCGGGAGACCCGACCCATCACCCACAGCGGGGCCACCGTCACCCTGCAGCAACCGCGGGCGTCCACGCTCGGACACGTGGAGTACTGCACCCACGCCCAGGCGGTGGCCTGGGAGCGCATCGTGGGCTGCTCCATCCGCGAGCCGGGCGACACCGAGTGGCGGGACGTCCACTACGGCGCCGAGGGCATCCCCGAGGTGGAGACCAACCTGCGCACCACGGCCACGGTGATCATCATCTGGGAGGACTGGTTCGACGACGCGAACACCAGGCGGGACGTGGCCCGGGCGCTGCGCACGGTGATGTGCAGCCGGGAGTCGATTCATCCCGCCGACATCCGCACCACGCACCAGAACGTCCAGGTGGTAAGGGACGGGCGCAGCAGCGAGGTGCATCGGGCCATCGTCCTCTGGGACAAGGTGGGCGGCGGGCTGGGACTGTCGAAGGCCGTGGCCGACAACCTGGGCCGCTATACCCAGGCACTGCTGGAGATAGCCCGACAGCCTGGTCAGCGTTCGGAGCGGGACAGATTGCTGAGGGAGGATACCGCCGCCGCGTTGCACCGGTGGTCGGCTGCCGTGGCGCCCCACACGCTGGACCCTGAGCAGACTCCCGTCATCACCGAGTACGGCGGCGTCACCTTCCGCAGCCAGCTGGAAGCCCGGTGGGCGGCGTGGTTCGACCGACATGGCATCACCTGGGAGTACGAGCCGGTACAATTCGACGGCTGGACGCCCGATTTCCGTCTGATCCTGAACGACCTCGAAGCCTACGCCGAGGTGAAGCCGGTGACCGAGTTCCCCATGGACGTGGCCCAGCGGATCCTGAACACCGGCTGCGATGGTGACATCCTCATCCTGGGCCAGGGGCCGCGCCATGCGTGGCGGTATCGAAGTGAAGGATGGATGCCAATAAACCCTGAACTGTGGGGTTAGGCGCCGTTGTGTCTAACGTGTATGCCCAGGCCGGCGAGCGGGAGGCCTTGTCTCCAGAGCCGCGTGAGAGCAAAATTCGTAGTGCGCATCGCACTGGTGATACATGCATGCAGTTCCACTAGTATAAATAAAGGGGGGTTGCACGCGAGTACAAGCGGCAATTGTGGCGCCGCAGGGGCGTTGACGGCCGCCACAGGGGCGTGAGGGGGAGTTGCACACTCGGTTTTACCCGGTTGACTGGCGGGCTGCTTACTCTTATCATATGTGTGGAATAAGGGGTGTTGCGCGCGTTAATGGCTGGCGGCGTTGAAAATCGCGACACCCAGGGGGTTACTTAACAAAACAGGCGTGGCCGACGTGTGGTATAGGGGGCATTGCGCGCCCCGAGTGATCTGGGGATTGTCAACAAACCCCCGCAGGTCAGCAGCCACCCGCAGCGCCAGGTTGTGGACCCCTCCAGCAGGGTCGATGTGGAGGGTCGGGTTGGCGGTATGGACGAATGCTCGCCACCGTCCGCACCCCCACAAGAGGACAGCACCGGGATACGGGAGACGAGCGATGACGACCGGAAGGCTGGAACCGCGCCCTTTGCTGCGCTGCCTGTGGCAGGCGCCATATTCCAGCCCAAACGATATCAGTGGGTGGGGACATCTGACCCTCAGTCAATGCCAGAAGGGACTGCAGGAGCTGCGACAAGAGGGGCTGGCCATGCAGTTCACCATGGGAATGTGGGAGCGGGCGAAGGCGCGCTGGTGCCTGACGGAGACGGGCCTACTCCACTGCCAGCGGACGTTGTGCGAAGATACGCCCTGGCCGGTTACGGAAAGTGGCCTGCGAAACCTGTCGGGGCGGCTTTTCATTATGGAGCAGGTGTACGCTCTCCTGCCGGAGGCGATGAATACCGCAACGGACCGTCCGTCTGAGGATGGCGCCGGCGGCGGGCCGGAGCATCGGGTGACCAGGTTCCGGTGGCTGGCCCGCACCGGCGTTCAGGCGGTGGCGGAATATGACGGTGCATGGACGGTGGCGTTCCTGTGGGCTGGAAGATGGAACTCGGCTGGCGACCTGTCCAGCAAGCTTGGGCACCGGTTCGACGACCTGGAGCCTGTTGCCCCCGACGGTTGGTGGGAGGAAGCTGGGGAATCGGAGACATTCCCCTGGGAGCCTTCTCTCTGGTGCGTCATTGCTGAAGATGCCTGGGCCGCTACCGTGGCGTTCGGCGAACTTTCCGCCATCGGGGTGGACCCGGCACGGATTCGGGTGGTGGCGCCCAATGTGGCAGAGCGCCTGCCGGCCCGGCTCCCACGGGCCGTGGGGGACGTGGCAGAGCGAGAGGATATCGCCCAGTTGGGAAGGCCGGCGCGCATCAGGTCCTGGTTGGCGAACCCCCAGTATCAGGCCATGAACGTCCGCCTGCCCTACCGCATCCTGGGAACGGTCGAATCGTGGCCCGCCTGCCGCCTGTCCCATATTTCGCGGTTCTGCCGTGAGACGAACAGCAAGGTAATGCCGGCCCTGGCAATGCTGATTGAAGTGGGATTGTTGGTGGAGTTCGGCGGCCATCATTACCTCGCCGACGCGGGTCTCCTCTGGGCATCCCGGCGAGACCGGGTTCATATCAGCACGGTGAGGGCCAGGTTCTCCAGCTTCTGCATGGAGGATAGCCATAACCGGAAACGCCTGGTGCGGCATGACTCCGGCCTGGCGAACCTGGCGTCCAGATTCGTCGAACAGAGAGTGCCGGTGGTCCCAGGTTGGCGAGCCATCACCGACTACGCCGGACTCACCCAACTGGCGCCTGACGCCGTGGTCCGTATGCACTCGGTGGACGACGGGGACGAATGGTATTTCCTGGAGTACGAACGCTCCGCGGATGCGCGCGATACCGTAGAGCGCAAGCTGAAGCCCTACCTCATCCTGGCCGAGTCGCACCCGCCGGTGCGGGTGCCGCTGTTGGTTGTTTGCCAGGAGCCCGAGGCGGAGGCGATATTCTGGAGCGTGGCGGGACACCTGCCAATGTATACGACGAACTACCGGGAGGCGACACGAGACGCCCTGGTCGGGACTCAAACGGTCTGGCGGCGAAACGGTCAGCCGGCATCCCTGCAGCTTCCCCAGAACCGCCACATCTTCTGATGCTGATAGCAATCCGAACACGATGCTCACGCCCGGCGAAAACCGTGTTGAGAGGTCATGACCATGAGCGCTACCAACGCCTCGACCCTGACCGAACTGGTGAACCCTGCGCCACCGGACCCGTGGAATCCGGCTACCTGGCTGCATTGGCCCCTCGAAGATTATCAGCAGAAGCCCGCGTACCTGGATCCAGGTCCGTCGATGATTCTGGGCGGAAGTGGGACCGGGAAGACCCATGTACTGCTGGGTCGCGCCGTCCATCTGGCCCGCTCCGGAGTCGATCCCGCCACGATCGTCATCATCGCGTCCCACGCCTGGGCTGCCCAGGATATGCGCGCCCGGCTGCTGCCCGTCATCGGATGCGACCCCGCTGACGTTGACCTCTACGTCGGAACGCTTCAGGACTTCTGCCTGACGAAGCTCCTGCGGGCGTATGCGGTGTCGATCCCGACGCTGCCGGAAAGCTTCAGCTTATGGACCCGGGGACAGAGCCTCGCCGCACTGGCGCACATAGCAGGGTCCGATCCCCAGAGCCGAACGGACCGCAGGCGATACGAGGATATGACACCGATCCTGGAATGGATCTCCGGCAACGCGCATCTCAGCCCGGAGCATCGGACACCACCGCCGCGGGATGAATGGCATGGGTACGCCGCGTCGTACCAACGCGAGAAACGGGCCCAGGACTCGCTGGACCGCGCCGACCTGCTGGTGGCGACCCGCGATGCGCTCCTGGAGAATGCCGACCTGCGCACTATCTGCACCGCGGTCCTGACACGCCACCTGCTGGTGGACAACTTCGAGGATGTGGGCGCTCTCCAGTATGAGCTCATCCGTCTGATGACCGGTCCTGAGGAATCGGTGTGCGTGGCCATGGACCCCAACCAGTCGGTCCGGCGATGGGGCTCGGTACTCCCGAATCCTTACGATCGGTTCACGGCCCATTATGGCGAAGACATAACGTGCCTGCTTCCTGTCAATCACCGCACCTCGTCCTCGATTATGCGGTCCTGGCATAGTTTGGCCAAGCACCCCGCGATGACCGCTCTGTCTGATGACCATCAGCGAGAGTTGCGGCCGGAGAACAGGCGGCCGGCGCTCATTGCAGTTGACGGTAGGCCGCAGGACCAGTACCGCCGCATCGCCAACGATGTCAACCGGCTGGTTGACGAGGGAACCTTCGACCCCGACCAGATCGCCATACTGGCGCGCCGTCGAAGCTCGCTGCTTCGCATCAGTCCCCACCTGGAAGCCGTGGGCGTCCCGTTCACTGCCATTGGCGATTTCGTCGGAATCAGCGATCCTGAAGTCCAGCCGGTGCTGGCCATGCTCACCCTGGCCGTCAATCCCAAAAACACCTGGGCATTCCGCAGGGCGGGCGACCGCGCCCCCATCGGGTTTCACCGCAGCCTCAGCCCCAGAATCATCAGGGAGATCCGATCCGCCGCCGGGCGCCTGGACAACGACCTCGTCAAGGCAGCCACCCACGTCCGCGCGGACCTGCCGTCCGATTCCACCGCCCACGAGGAACTCTCTCACATCATCGAACTGTACCAAGAACTGCAACGCATGCTGGCAATGCCCGACGCCAGCGTCGCCGCGATGCTGGCGCTGGTCCACCAGCGGCTCCACCGGCCGGACGCTGATCGAAAGCCGCCGCCGAGCGACGACATGGCCCGCCTGATGACCCGGGCCATAGACCGCGACACTTCCGCCCGCGCGATGGCGATCTTTCGCGCGGACGAGGAAGGTGAGCAGGCGTCAATGAACGCCCGTACCACTCTTCTGGAACTCCTGGACCAAACGGCCGACGGGATCGGCGTTGCACGATTGTCGGAGGAGGAGGCTCCACCGAATCGGTGGGCCTCGCGGCAACGGCCGCCTCCGGGCCTGCGGCGGGTTTCGCTGGCCACCATCGACATGTCGAAAGGCATGGAATGGCCGGCGGTGATAGTCGCCGATGCGGCGGATCACATCATCCCGGGGGATGGCGCCGACGTTGATCCCGCCATGATGACGGTGGAACAGCGCCTGTTCTACTCCGCGGTGAGTCGAGCGGCCGACTGGTATGCGCTCTATTGGTCGCAGCGGAGGGACAATGGAACCGAAGCGGTACCGTGTCGATTCATCCAGTTTCTGCTGGAATGACCGGCAAGACCTGAAATCCCCAGTAGGGCCGTATGACCGCCGGATGCAGCCACCGAGCTGCAACTGCCGGTTGCAGAGGCTGATCCTGAAGGAACAATCGAATGAGTGCGCCGCCGCTGACTTCTGGGCTCGAGGCTTCGCCGCCGTCCGCCAGTTCGGCCGGCGTGCTCGACCTGATGGAGGGCGTAGCGTTCTACCTGGAACCGCCCAGCACGAAACACCGGACAAGATCCGGCCCAGGTAACGGTTGCTGCCCGGCGGACAAGGACGAGAAGGCAGAGAAGGTGCTCAGCCTGATCGACGGCGGCACCTGAACCAGTGCGGGCAGCTCCGGGATAAATCGACGCCGGACGCGAGTTGTGGGATCTGGTCGTCACGACCGGCGGCCGCACCTTCGTGGTCGAATGCAAGAGTTCCGGATCCCGTGGTCCCGCTGCTCGCGGTTCCCTACATGGGTGAGACAGCACGGGCTTACTGTCAGGAAAACGGCGTGGCCTGCCTGGACCTCTCCGGCAACGGAAGTATCGTGGCGCCTGGGATGTTCCACCAGGAGATCGGGCACCCCAACCGGTTCCCCCGGCCCGGGCGGCCGGAAAACGCCTTCGGTCCCAAGGGTTCCCGGATAGCCAGGCAACTGCTGACGGACCGGTGACGCCCGTTCGTCAGCGCGACCTGGCCATCGGCACTGGCCTGAATGAGGGCCATGTCAGCCGGGTCGTCGGCAAGTTGGTGGATACCGGCCTGGTTCAGCGCGGCGATGACGGCATTCGCGTGGAGCCAGCCGGGTAGACGGCGTACGATGCGTCCATCCCGTGCGGGTGTATCTGGACCTGAAGGACCATCCCGCGCAGGCCCAAGAAGCAGCGGATGTACTGAGGAGCCGGTTGCTGTCCGGAGGTCCCGTTGACCGCTAAGCCGACCACTCGGAAAGGATATTCCAGCGAACAGCTGGACATCGTCACCCGCGCCTGCCTCTACGTTTTCACCAAGCTGGGTGACCTTTGCGACGAGGTCGTGGTGGTGGGTGGTCTGGTGCCGGACCTCCTCGGGTCGATTCCGGTAGGGGGCAGGATCGTACGCTAAGGGGAATGGCGTCGGTTGAGTGTGCGATAGACGGTTCCCCTTACGGACAGCGCCGCGTCTGCCGGGATGAACCGATAACGGAGAAGTGGCGCATGCCGATACGAATCGTCTGGAGCGCGCCGACCTTTTCGATCTGTCGAGCGAGGGCCAGCACTACCGCATGGCCGGCGCGGTGCCGAATTTCGCCGTATTGATGCAGTGTTTGCGTACGCTTATCCTGTTGTTTGAGGTCTCAAGCCAGCTAGACACGTAACACAACAGCAATCAGTCCCCTTTCCCGACGGTCCCGAGGTTCGGAATGCGACAGGATTGCCTCACACGGCTATGCCATAGCTGCCTGCTGTCCCGTCCATGTGCCTCCAACTGTCGAGTAGGTCCATCTCGCGAGCGAACGCCTCCTCGAGCCACTGGGCTACGAGAGGCTGTTCCCCGCGGCGCTGCGCGCGCCTGAACAAATAACATGCCGTTTCCCAATTGTAAGTTTTAGTGGCTAATCCCGAAGGAAAACAAGTGGACATCGCCCTCATCTCGGTGATGCGGGACGCTCTGCTGCGCCGCTCCGAAGCCGCCGAAGTCCGCTGGGAACGCATCGCTCCCCAGCCGGACGGCTCCGGCCGGTTGACCATACCCTGGTCCAAGACCGACCAGCAGGGCGAGGGCGTGGTGCTCTACCTGGGATCCCCCACCATGAAGGCACTGGGCCGGATCCGGCCCAGACAACGGCAGATGCTTGAGAGAGACAAAGACGAGAAGGGACTTTTCGGCTTGAAGGCGGCCGCCATCAGCGAACGCATCGCCGCCGCCGCGCTGGCTGCCGGTCTGGGCGAGGGCTACAGCGGCCACAGCTGCCGCGTGGGCATGGCCGTCGACCTGGCCGACGCCCGGCGCCACCATGGCCCAGCTCCAGGCGGTGGGCCGCTGGAAATCGTCGCAAACGGTGGCCCGGTACGTCGGGTCTCAGTTCGCCGGCCGCAACGTCGTCGCCCAGCTCTATTCCCGCAAGCGGAAGAAGAAAGCCTGACCTACGTCGGTACACGCAACTGCCTGGACAACGGGTTTGATCGGCGGCCAAACTTGGGCCGCCGTGCTGGACCGCTCCAGGGATGACGGGACAGCACCGGTGTATAAAGCCGTAGCCAAATGTCCGCATCCGATCCAGCGCCCACAAGCTCCCCGATAAATCGACACAGGTTTACCGATGGGTGAGGCGTCAGGGTCGGGTCTTCAATTGCCGCTACGATGCAACTTGCTTAAATATAGTGAGTCGCGCGGATGTGCAAGGACGGGCATAATTGCAATATGCGAGTTCCAACCGGACATCAAACCACACGACTGGCGACGGAGCGGCTGACCGAAATATTCAGCGCTGCCGGCCAGGTTGTCGATCCCAGCTTCGGAATTGACTTCGGCTACAAGCGGTGGGATGCGGTCGTCACCGCAGGCGGCAATACCTTCGTGGTGGAGTGCAAGAGTTCCGGTTCGCTTTCCCAGATCGCCATGGCGGTCCATCAACTGGTCCAGGCCCACGAGCACTTCCCCGATCCGGTTATACCGTTGCTGGCGGTTCCCTACATGGGCGAGTCGGCACGCGCTCACTGCGAGCAGAACGGCGTGGCCTGGCTGGACCTCTCCGGAAACGCGCGGATTGTGGCACCGGGGATCTTTTATCAGGACCTGGGACATCCCAACCGGTTCCGACGGCCAGGCCGGCCGGAAAGCCCCTTCGGCCCCAAGGGTTCCCGTATAACCAGGCAGCTTCTCATGGATCCGGAAACGCCGGTCCGTCAGCGTGCTCTGGCTTCCAGCACCGGTCTGAACGAAGGACACGTCAGCCGGATTGTGGGGAAGCTGGTGGACACCGGACTGGTGGAACGCGGTGATGATGGCATCCGTGTGGTTGACGCGGACCTGCTTCTGGACGCCTGGCGCGAGGAATACCGTTTCGAACGACACACCGTAATACCCGGCCACGTGGCCGCGAGGTTTGGCATTGAGTTGGTTCGCTCGCTGGCTGGGACGCTTGACAAGCTTGATGTGCCCCACGCAGCAACCGGACTGCCGGCCGCTTGGCTGTGGACGGCATATGCCGGGTTCCGTCTCGCCACGGTTTATCTCGGGGATATTCCCTCGGCCGGGTTGATGGCGGACCTGGGATTTCGGGAGGAACCCAGGGGTGCCAACACCTGGCTGGTGGTTCCCAACGACGAGGGGGTATTCCACGGCGCCAGCCAGATGGACGAGGTACGGTGCGTCCATCCGGTGCAGGCCTATCTGGATCTGAAGGGCCATCCCGAGCGGGCCCAGGAAGCTGCGGACGAATTGAGGACCCGGCTGCTGTACGGAGGCCCTGTTGCCCGCTAAACCGACCACCCGGGACGGATATTCCAGCGACCAACTGGACATCGTCACCCGCACCTGTCCCTACGTTTTCACCAAGCTGGGTGATCTGTGCGACGAGGTTGCGGTAGTAGGCGGCTTGGTGCCGTACCTCCTGGTGGACCAGGATGACCCGCCGACATTGCTCGGGACCCACTCCGGCACCATGGATCGCGACCTGGGGCTGGCGCTCGCGATCCTGGATGAACAGCGCTATCAGGACATGAGCACACGGCTGCGCAGCGCGGGGTTCTCTCCGGACGTGAACCACAACCGTAAAAAGACCCTGCAACGCTGGGACACCAACTCGGGACCGCACGTAACCATAGACTTCCTGATTCCTCCGCAGGCTGGGAACGGCCAGCCAGGCACGCTTTTCCACATCGAAAACGACTTTGCCGCGATCGTCACTGAGGGACTGGACCTGGCCTTTCACGACCGGCGATCGGTGTCATTGTCGGGCTATACCCTGTCGCAGGAGCAAGCCACCAGGAACATCCCGGTGTGCGGCCCGCGCGCTTTCACCGTACTCAAGGCCCTGGCCTTTCGGAACCGGGGCGAAAACAAGGACGCCTACGACCTGCACTACGTCCTGAGCGGACTGGGGCCGGGCGTCGTGGCTCAGTCCCTGGCCCCACTGTTGCCTGACCACCGGGTCCAGCGCGCGCTGGATATCATCCGGGACGATTTCACCCAGCACGACGCCGTCGGTCCGAGGCGAGTGGCGCAGTTTCTCCCTTACGGTCTGGACGACGACATCCAGGCGGATGTCGTCGGTCAGGCGCTGGCACTCCTCAGAGAGCTGGAAAGGCTGGAAGGGTGATGCGCTGCATCGCCTGGAACAACGCTGTACGACTCCGCCTACGGTAGTGCCCACTCGCGCCAAGAGCTTAGAGCCAAAGGGTAACGTCAACTATGCTGCAAATCGCATCCGGCAGGCTGTTCAGGGAGAAGCCAGGCCAGCGCAACGAGCTGCGCGGAGTACTTTACACGAACCTCCGCATGTACAACCAAGTGATCGAGACTGCTGCGGGCCGGCTGCTGTACACCAGTACCCTCCATGACTCGAAAACGCTGGTGTACGAGTTCACTGAGCTCATTGAGGATGAGCCCGGCCCCGGGGCGATAGCCTCGCACGGCATCGACCCGTACCTAAGCGACTTCGCGGCCGTCGTATCTTTCGCTCTCGACGTTACCTGCACGCCCGATCCTGAACTCACTTTCCGCCTTCTCAACGGACGCCCCGGCCCCTCGGTTCAATATCCGCCGAGCCGGCTGGTTCGACGGGTTTTCGACGACATGGTCTTTTGCCAGCCTGCGGACGAGGTCCAGTTATTCGAACTCGTTGGCCAACTCATCAGCCTGAAACGCAAGAGTTTCCTGGCGGCCATGCGGGCCATACGCTCTTATGTCACCGGATTGCACCGACTGGCCGACGACTACGAACTGGCGTACACGCTCTTGGTGGTTTCGATCGAGTCTCTGGCGCAGGAATTCGACGACTTCCAACCCGAGTGGGCAGACTACGAGCAACAGAAGCGCATCGCAATGGACAAGGCTCTGGCCGGCGCCGACGAGGAGTTGGCCGCCCGGGTCAGGGAAATCCTTCTGGAAACGGAGCATGTCGCCCTAAGCCGACGTTTCCGGGAGTTTGCCATGGACCATCTGCGGCCTTCCTACTTCCGAGCGGAAGCCCACGGGCTGACCAATCCGGCGGGACGTGCCGATCTGGATAGTGCGCTGCGTCAGGCGTACAACCTACGTTCCAGGTACATCCATGAACTCGGAGAATTGCCGAAGATGCTGAAACTGGCGATTCCTGGAGACACAGCTTCTCTACCATTTCGCCGCGATGTCCTGCTGACGTTTCAAGGATTGGCTCGTCTGGCACGCCACGTGATCACCACGTTCATTCAAAGACAACCCAAGGCCGCGAGAGAGGAATACGATTACAGCCAAGAACGCGCCGGCATCCTTGAAGCCGAGATGGCTCCCAAGTATTGGATCGGAGACGTCGCCGGTCTGGACCGCGACTCGGGACGAGAACGCCTGGAAGGCTTTCTGCAACAGGCGGCAGCATGTGTGGCGCAGGAACCGGGGGCTAACGTCACCGACCTGCGAAAAGCGTTGACCGAGGTCGAAAGGATGCTGCCGCGGATGAATGCCGAGCAGAGGCGGTCGTTCATTGCGCTCTACGTTCTGTTCAACCGGCTAGCGCTCCAAGATGAGAGGATGACCAACTACAACACCGTCGTGGAACGCTACGGAAACGAGTTGGATCACCCCTCGCTGGAGGCGGTGCTAAAATTTCTTCTGTTGAACGAAGTCCCCGACTGGACGCTGGAACAGCACCAAGAAATCCACGGCGAGTACTTCCGGCAGAAGAGCCACCGGCGTGGCCTGAGAATTCCTCCCGCCTTGGAAACGGGTCTTTCTCTATCTCTCGCGGAACGGTACCGCTTGGGCGGCGATGCTCGGCAAGCGAGGGACTTGGTTAAGTCGGCTGTGGAAAACCATCCTGGTCACGTTCGTCTGCTCGACCTTGAGCAGAACTTCCACCCTGCCCAAGAGATCAACTGGATGAATACGATCAGACCACCTCGGGTTGATGAAGATGACAAAGACCCTGCGGCGGGAACCGGCGACCGAGATGCGATAGGGGCAACATCGGAAGTGTTCGAAAACCCATAACCATTATCCAGCGCATGGGATTTCCAGATGAAGAACAATGGTCGATAGGCCAGGAGGACAATTTGAACGAACCACGTGTACCGGAAGCAATTGATCTGCAGCAGAAATGGCGACTCGGCGATCAGTTGGGAGCCGGGGGATTTGCCGACGTCTATCGGGCCCGGTCGGGGAACAGAACATCGGCAGTGGTCAAGCTCGTCCGCAAGCTGCCCGGTACCCATCGCGAACTCCTGTTTGTGGATTTGGACGACGTTCCCAACGTCGTGCCCATCATCGACTGGGGAGAACTCGATGACTATTGGGTGCTGGTTATGCCGGAGGCGGAGAAGTCGCTCCGGGACCACCTCGTTGTAGCCAAAGATCGCTTTGATGCGTCCGATGCCGTTCCGGTGCTCATTGACGTCGCTCAAGCGTTGGTAGCCATCGAAAGCCGCGTCGTGCACCGGGACATCAAGCCGGAGAATATCCTTCTCTTGGATGGCCGCTGGTGCCTCGCCGACTTCGGGATCGCGCGTTACACCGAGGCTACTACGGCTCCAGACACTCTGAAGTATTCGATGTCTCGCGCCTACGCTGCGCCAGAGCAGTGGCGTGGCGAAAGGGCTAGCAGCGCGACTGACGTGTACGCTTTGGGGGTCGTAGCATATGAACTCCTGGCGGGACGGCTTCCGTTCCAGGGAGTCGACCTGCGGCAACAGCACTTGGAAGAGACCCCAGAGACCATCTCAGGCATTCCAGACAGGCTACGATCCCTGGTGAACGAGTGCTTGTACAAGGGCCCCGAAGCACGCCCACGGCCTCAGAATCTTCTGGCGCGGTTGCAGGGAAGTATGCAAGCGGCCTCCGCGGCAGCATCTCGCCTGCAACAGGCCAACGCTCTGGCCGTACAGAGAAAAGCGGAGGATGAGCGTCAACAGTCTGCAGCCCAAGTCGAAGCGGAGCGACGGAGAACGCTTCGGGCCGCAGCCGAACAGTCGTTGGAAACCGCTCTGGCCCTGCTCCATCAGCAGATTGCGGACAACGCGCCAGCAGTCCGTGCAGCAGGTTCCCCTCCCCGAAGCTGGGCTTTAAACGACGCCACTTTGCGCGTGGGTACGATCACCGTAGCTGTTCCGAAACCCGACGAACGTATGCAATTGCCGTTCGACGTGGTGGCCCATACATCGATCAGCCTCTCCGTTCCCCGAGACCGATACGGGTACACAGGCCGTTCCCACTCGTTGTGGTATTGCGACGCCCAACACGAGGGAGGGTTCCGGTGGTACGAAACGGCCTTCATGATCACCTTTGGTGGGTCCGAAAGGCGGGGCTTTGCACCCTTCGATATGCACCCGGGCGATCCCGACGCAATGCTAGCCCTGTCGCCGGTGATGCATACTCACCAGGTGGCTTGGCCATTCACTCCGATTGACCAGGGGGACGAGGACGCTTTCATCGAACGGTGGATGGGGTGGATCGGCGAGGCCGCACAAGGCCAGATGCGCCGTCCGAGCACGCTACCGGAAGTAAACCCCCAAGGTTCGTGGCGACGATGATGTTGCAGGAGCGCATGACCATTTACTGTAAGGACCCCAAGAAAAAGCGGGAAACAATACCCGGGCGTCCCTTTGGCCTCACCAGCCCGATCAGCGTGGGATTGTCGCCATCGCCGCCGTAAACCACGGTGATGGGACGGCGCGTAGCGAATGCCCGGGCGCGATGGTCTGACCCGACGCCAGTTCCATCCCGACGCCGTTCCATGCGGACCAGCTGACAACGCGCGCAACGTCCGGCCGGCGGGGTGAGCGCCGGCCGGACGTGCGGAGCGCTACTGAACCCGAACGTTCAGCGACGGATGGTCGCCATCGCCCGGTGCAGTGATGGTGAAGTGGAGGTGGATATCGATGTGGACCTCATCTCCGTCCTGGATCGTCACCGCTCCGCCGCTCACCGTCAGGGTCGCCGCCTGCGGCGGTGGGGCCGGGTTGCCGGCAGCGGGCCGCCGGCTCAGCTTCTCCACCTCCTCGGACATCAACCGTTTGCCCAGCTGCTTCTGCACCTGGTCTCCTGTGGGCAGGTCGGCCAGCCGGGCCACCTGGTCGTCCAAACCCCACAGCAGCCTTACCTTGCTGCCCCGCATCTCCTCCAGGATGTCAGGGTCCGGGGTCATGTCGGTGATCACTATCACAGGGATGACGTAGCAGCCAAAGTCCCGATCCTGAGACAGCCGGTCCTTGATGGACATGGCCGCTTCCCAGACCTTTTCCCGAACGTTGCCCATCGGCGTGACGGCGCCGTCCTCGGTGTGGTGGTACCATTCGCGTCCCCGCACGGACCATTGGTCGTGCAGGAAGGTCAGAGCGTAGCGGCCGTTGCCCTCCAGCAGGACCAGGCAGTCGGAGGCGGGGTCGCCGGGGGCGGGGTCGCCGGGGGCCACGATGGGCCACCACAGCGCCTGGCCGGACCGGTCGCTCTGCTCAAACTGCTGGCAGATCTCGATCTCCTTCAGGGTCATGGAGCGGTTGTCGTCAGTTTTCACGACTTTCATGTTTAATTTCCTCTGGTTGTTTTTGCGATTGTGATTGGAAGGTTGCGCCGGGTCCGCAGCAACGAAAACGGGCCGATCCGGGAAGGGTCCCGGGTCGGCCCGCAGCTGCTGCAGCCCGGCTTGGATGATGATGAATGATGGTGAATTGGGGGCAGAATGTCGCCCCCTGCGGGTGGCGCTCACCCAGCGATCGGGGCGGTCCCCGGACCGTGGCATTGCCGGCCGTTTCATGGCTCATGGTTATTTTCACCTCCTTATGGTGTGGTATTGACGGACCTGCGCGACCTTTGCCGCGGGTTGGCAGCGCGGTCGCCAGCGCTCGGTTTTCATGTCCCCCAGCCGTCCATGGTCCAAGTCCGGGATTCAGCGCGGCGCTCGCCCCACACGCACGTCCACGCCCACCAGGCGCAGCATCACCCGCCCCGGCACCGGCGCGGCCTCCCGCGTGGGGACCCTCCCCCTGGGCTCGAACCGCTGGCGGGCCAGCGCCGCAATGTCCCCTTGGCACAGTTCTCTCCAACGCCGCGCCCCATCCCAGATGTCGCCAAAACGCTGGTGCACCGGACCGCCGGCCGTGAGCACCAACAGCCGCTCCGCTCGGGAGAAGGCCACGTAATGCTGGCGCATATGGTCGAAGGTTGCGATGCGCCGGGCCGGCTCCGCGTCCGACCGGAGATAGTACGGCGCCAACGACCGGCCCACCGGATCCACGTTGGGATTGTGGAAATCCAGCGACCCCACGATCACCACTGGCCACTGCCTTCCCTTGGACTGGTGAATGGTCGTCACGGTCACCGCTTCCCGGGAGCGCCTCCGGCCCCGTCCCCCACGACCGGAGCCAGCCGGCACGCAGCGGGCGGGAATGCCCGCATCATTCAGGGCGTCCAGATAGGATCCGGGCGCCTCGTCCTTTACGCTGTTCAGCAGCAGCGCCACCTGGTGATAACCCGCGATCACCCGGCGGCTTTTCAGGAACCGCAGCAGCTCAGCCAGCTGCCTTCCCTCGTCGTCGGGGCCCTGGCCCTCCACGGCGATCACCGCCGGGTAATCGTCGTACCCGTACGGGTCGTGGGGAACTATGGTCTTGGCATGGCGGAAGGGCGCGCCTTCGGGATCGGGGTTGGACCAGTCCGCCGACCCCATCCACCCGTCATACGCCCTCACGATGTCGGGATGCGAGCGGTAGTTGACGGTGAGCTCCACCACCCGGCAGTCGTGGAAACGCTTGGCGAACCCGAGAATATTGCGCACCACGGCGCCGCGGAAACGATAAAGCGATTGATCCTCGTCGCCGACCACGCACAGGTTGCCGTGCGCTTCGGACAGCCGCCTGACGATGCGTTCCTGCACGTGGCTGGTGTCCTGGTACTCATCGCACATCAGGTAACGTATCCCGCCGGCGATTGCGTCGGCGACGTCATCGTCATCCAACAGCAGGTCGGCCCAGGCCTGCAGGTGGGGGAAGTCGGCGGCGTTCTCATCCAGCAGCAGGCGCTCGTAGCGCCGGTAGCAGCGGCCCACGGCGGCGATGAAGGAACTGCGGGAACGGGTCAGGTCCCGGGGATGGATCACCTCGTCGCAGATCCGCTCGAAATATTTGAGCGCGCCTTTCACCACCGCAGGAGGGCGTCGCCAGCCCCGGCCCTTCAGGTCCCGCAGGTCGGGACCGAAAACGTCGTCAAACCGCTGCTGCAGCAGGTTCGACTGCTGATCGTTGTCCAGCAGGCGGAAACCGCGCCTCAGACCCACCCGCTCGGGGTGTTGGGCCAGGAGCCGGCCGCACAGGCTGTGGATGGTGCAGACGCGCGCGCGCCCGGTGTTGACTCCGTAATCCGCCGCGCTGGCCACGGCGTCAAACCGCTGGCGCAGCTCACCGGCCGCGTCGGCGTTGTAGGTGCACAGCAGCAGCTCCTCCGGCCGGGCCAGTCCCCGCAAAAGCAGGTTGGCTCCCCGGAGCGCCAGCGTCAGGGTCTTGCCGGCGCCGGGACCGGCAACGCCCAGCGTGGGGCCGTCCAGGCTGCCGATCAGTTCCAGCTGTCCGGCGTCCAGCTGCGGGTAGAGGGACATAATGACGGGCGCTACGCCCGTGGGGGTCTTCATAGTTATTCACTCCAGGGTTGGTTTTGGGATTGGTTTTGGGATTGAGGTCGGTGGGTGGCAACGGCATCCGATAGCGGCGACGATGGCCACGCTGCCGGTCGGGACGAGCCGGATGCGCCCGTCATCCGCATGAAAAAGCGCCGGTGACCATCGGCCGACCGGCGCCGTCGGTGCACGCATGTGGACGCCCGGCCCAACTGCGACGACGCGATGCCGCCGATGCGTTGGACCAGGGCGTGGACTTCCCGGCAATGCGGGCGGTTATCCCACCGGCGGCACGCCGCCGGCGCGGGTCGTCGTGACATCCACACCGACCAACGTCAGCCGAAGCGTCCCGATGTATTGCCGTCGCTCTGAGACGGAAACCGGCTGATCCGCCGCATCAACAACACAGCGCTTTCCGAACCTTCCCAGGCAGATCAACCCGTCGGTCACCGCATGCACCTCGCCGGCGATGCGGTCCATCCCCAGAGCCTCCGACACCCGGCGGCTCCGGACGATCTCCTCCAGGTCAGCCAACAGGTTGCCGACGCCCCAGATCACGTACACTCCCGCGCGCCTGGCCAACTGCTCGATGGCCCGATCGGGCTCCATGTCGGGGAATAACAGCACCGGGATGACGAAGGGGTTGTAGGCGGTCTGCGCACATTCTTTGATGTCGTCGTGCAGGTCCAGGGCGGCGAGCTTCGTCTCGTCCAACGGGCAAGACCTGACGTGCTTGTTGCCCTCCCGGGTCTTCAGGTACCACTCGCCGTCGATGATCAGGTAGCCGCCACCCTTCACCTGCAGCGCGAAGCGGCCCAGGCCATTGACCCAGACGGCGAAGTCCAGCTCGATGTGACCGTAGCCTTTGCGCCACTCGTAATAGCAAAAGCCCCGGCGGTCGCTGTCAGCCAGGGCTTCGTAGGTTTTGCGTTCCGCCTGTCGCTTCGGCTTCTTGCGGCGGCCCGACGGAAACTCTCGTGGATACATTCTCATGGGTTGTTGTTGCTCCTTTGCTACGCTGCTTTTGATATTGTCACGGGATGAGATATTCACTCGCCGACACCAGCCCTCGACCAGAATGGCGTCTGGGTTGCTCGGTCCCAAACCGATTTCGCGCCGTTCATCATCACCACGCCGTCCGGGGAAACGATGCTCCACGCCCCTGAAACTGCTCAACTGGGATGTCGAATGGGCCGCGGCCAAGTGGAAAGCGGCGGAGCTGCAGCGCCGCATTGGCCAGCACGCTGCGGACATCATCTGTCTCACCGAGACCGACACCGCGCGTTTGACGCTGCCCGGGATGGCCACTCCATCTGCGCCCAGGCCAACCGGGGGCAACCCTTCCGAAAGGGTCAGGAGGGCAGACGGAAGGTCCTGCTGTGGTCCAGAGCGCCCTGGAAGACAGTGGATGCTGTTGGCCACGTATCGCTCCCGCCCGGGCGATTTGTGTCCGGCGTCACCCGGACCGGCGTCGGTGAGGTGACGGTCATCGGCGTCTGCATTCCCTGGTCCCGCTCCCGTGTGGGTCCACGCTGGAACCGGAACACATGGCAGGACCACGAGGAGTAGCTGGCTGGTCTCGCCGGATTGCTGAAACGGGCTCCCAGAACGCGCCTCGTCGTGGTGGGAGATTTCAACCAGCGGATCGGACAACGCAGTCCAACGCCGCTTCGCCTCCGCGCGGCCCTCCAGTCCGCCCTCGGGCCGAACCTGTTGATCGCCACCGCGGGCCTGGGCTTACAGGGACGCGGAACCATCGACCACATCGCGCTTAGCCAGGACCTGGCCGCCGACTCCCTCGGCGTCATCAGCAACCTCCACCAGGACGGCAACCTGTCGGACCATTTCGGCGTTTTTGCCGACCTTTCCGTTCGGGACATGTGACGGAAGACCCCGGCCAGGAACGCGTGGACCGCGCCCGCGGTCTGACCCGGGGCAGGGTATACTCCAGGTCAGCCCAATTGTCACAGCAGAGTCCGTCCCAGCAAGCGGAACCCAGCGGGCTCATCCGCTGCCCACGGTCCCTATGGCCCATCACCTCGACGACAAAGACAGCGCTCTCTGTAAACTCTGTGCAGACCGGCAGGCCGCACCCGGGAACACCTACTGTGCCCAGTGCAATCTGGGGGTTTTCTGGGTGCTTCTAAAGGCCCTGGGCAGAACTGCCCTACGTCTCGCCCCGGAAGCCGCGGCCCTCGCCGCCATCATCCTCGTCCTGCCCGCCATTGGACACCCGCACTCCTGGCTCACCATCCCGGTCCTGTGCGTGGGCATCCCGAGGGCATGGTGGACGCTGAAGAAGCAAGTGCATCGGACCGCGCGCGAATCCGCGGATCGACACCGCCACGTCTGGTACGCCCAAGGCTACATCGAGGGGGTCCAGGAAGCCGCTGCCAATTTGAGAGCGGATCTACGCCGCGAAATAGTGGCCCAGTCCATACCGTTATCGCCCGAACTGGAGGAGGCCCTGCGTGGAGAACGCCATCCACAGGACCTTCCCGATTCAGATCTCACGGCGATTCAGCCGGCGGTGGAGGCGGTGATCAAACGACATCAGCAACGGCGGGACGCATACGGGATCGACGCTGGGCTACCCTATGGAACGGACGCGGTCTGCTGATCCGGTCATCTTTCCCAATCTCGACCAGCTGATGGACGCCGCCGCCAATGAACGACAGTCCTGCTCCGGCACCTCCTGATGTTGCAGCATGGACCTGCCGGAGCACATCGTGCGGAGCGCGGAAGACTTTCTGGGCGAGCCTTTACCTCCGCACCACCCGGGTCCGCTGTTCGGCAACGCGGTCCCTGGTTACGCGGACAGCGGCCGGAGTAGTCGCCCTGCAAACCGGCGTGGGCGGCCGCCGCGGCGATGTGCCGGGAGATCTGGGCAGCGCCAGACCCCCCGAACACCAACCCTTCCCCATCGTCGGGACGGATGGCCTCCAGGGCCGCCATGGTGCGCGGAGTGGCGTAGACCACGGCGCCGGAGCCGGTGGCGTCGGTCTTGGAACGCGCACCGTGGTCCGCCCCGACCCGTCGGGCCAGCGGGCCACGTCGCCCCACTTCAGCTCGGCCGCCTCGGAGCGGCGCAGGCCGGCGTCGGAGACCCGCAGCTCCAGGGCAATGTCCACGGTGCCCCGCCGGGCGGCGTAGTCGGCGCTCTCCAGCACGCCGCGGCGTCCCACCCGGGGACGCTGGGCCGCGGGCAATGACGGCATCCAGGGCAGCGGCATCCAGGGGAGCCGCCTGGGCCTGGGAACGGTGGTCGCTGCGGGCGATGCCGGCGATGGTGAGGCCCACGGCTTCTTCGGCGACGGGGCTGAGATGAGCGGCAGCCTTATGGGCTTGGCCGACGACGCTGGCGCCGGCCTGATGACGAGCCACCAAGTAGCGGACGACCGTCGCCGCGGAGGCCGGTAACGACCGCAGTCCCACCTCGTTGGCCCAGGACCTGAAGAGCCTCCACTGGGTCCGTTAGGCTCTGCGGGTGGCGTCGCTGCGGACGGCGGCCATGGTATCGGCCACCTCCCGGTCGGAGGGCACGGGCAACTGGTGGCCAAAGGCAGGAATCGGGACGCTGGTCATGGGCCGAACTCCGGCAGCATAAAAGTCCGATAGATCGCCCTTATCAGACTTTTATGACCAGCCCATTTCCCGGCGCTGGTGGTGTCAATTTTCAACGTGATTAGACCGGCATGGCAATAGGGGATCCAGGCGGGAACGCCGTCGCGCGCCATCCCGTAGCCAGGCCTCAGGCCTTTGCTCCAACCCGGACATTACGCCGCAGGGGGCACGGACGCTCTCGGGTTTCGCCGGCCCATTCCACCAATCATGACCGCAGGCCAGGCCGCTCCGGCCGACTGTCCTCACAGGGCCACGCCGTACGACGCATCCGCCTCCATCACAACGCATTCCTGGCCCACCCCATGTCCTTCGACACCCAGTCCGACACCTACCGGATGCGACCCGACGTCGCCGACGCCGTCCTCCAGCTCAATCTCTGAGCTCCGGCGCACTCCCGCCGGAGACTCCGTCCGTGCCCTGGCCCGGCTGGGGAGGCCGAGCGGCGAACGCCGTGTTTTGGTGTTCCGAAATTGGGGAATTGCGACCAACCGGTCTTCTGGCCAAAAGTCTTACTCTGGTTTGGCTTGACCAAGCGACGGGGTACGTCGTGAGGATATCCGTCCTCCGACCCTGGAAACATCTGGGTGTAAATCCACCACCGGAGTCGCATCGTGGATCAGGAAACCACGTTTCCGCTGTCAAACTTTTCGGAGAAACTGGCTCCGGCCCAGCCCAACCCAGCCCCCGGATCGCTTCAGGACTTCCCCAAAACCTGGCCGAGCGTCTCCCGGACGGCCGCAAGATCAATGCTGATCTTGACCAGCCGATCCAGCTCACTCCCCTCGCTGTAATCGGCCGGCGCGACGCAGTGGACCCGTCCGGCTTACGAAGTGTCTACAACGCTACATTAGCCGCTTTCTTAGAAATCCGGAAGGCCATGGTTCTTTCGCCCCTGTGGTTGAAAACTCCGCAATCTTGTGGGTACGACGCTAGGCATTCAGCATCGCCACTCTGTTAACCTTTGACACGGTGAATATGCCACCCGCTAAATTCGCGGTTTCGTCAATTGCCGTAGTCACGTAGCTAAAACACCAGCCTTACAGAAAGGAATAGCGTATGGCAACTATCGGCTTCGTATCCTGGAAAGGCGGCACCGGCAAAACCCTCCTCGCGTTCAACACCGCCGAGAGGGCAACCGCTGCCGGCATCAAAACGGTTTTGTGCGACTTCGACCCTCAGCCCACATGCTTGCGTCAATGCCAGCTCCGCGCCACACACAGCCCTAACGCTCCCAAGCTCAACGCCGTGAAAGGTTCATTGTTCGGAGACGGCATTACAGCCCTGCAAAAGATGGCCCGGACTGGCGATCAAGAACTACTAGTCTGCGATATGCCCGGTGCCGATTCATTCACCATGGACCACGCACTAGGCATCCTTGACCTGATCCTGATACCCATAACGGCCGCGCCCTACGAAATCATGATCACGGCGAATCTGGTACATCGGGGCGTACAAAATGGCTGGAACATGGCCCTGGTGCCCAACAACCTGCCGTCCATCAAGACCCGCCGCCAGCAGTTGCTCATCACCCTGACTGGAATGGGCATCCCGATAGCGCCCGCCAGTTTGATCCGTCGTGTTACCCATTGGGACGCTATCCTGGCCGGTTTGGGAGTCTGCGAGTTCGCCCCCAATAGCCCGGCCGCTGCCGAGATGCAAGTGCTATGGGATTGGCTGGCCAAACAGATCAGTCTTATCGAAAACCAACAGCCTGATCCTCACGAGGAGATTCTCTATGCCTGACGGACGCACCGCCGATCTCCAGTCGCTTTCCACTCCAACCGAGCTAGATTTCCCCGAGTTGGGCGCTCCGCAACTCGACCCCAACCTAATATCCTTGGACACGCTTGACGACGATGCCATGCGGGAATACTTGCTACAACGGGGATTCGAGATGCACCACCGGCGTTCTCCGAAGGGAGTCATATCTCGCACAGATGACGTGAAGGGGAAAAAGCGACTCACTGCCCATATCACAGTTGCACTACGCCGCAGCATCCAGTACGCCACCATTGAGGCGGACATGACCTTGTCGGAAATTACTGAAGAAGCACTCCGGGATTGGCTGATCAAAAGGGGCTTCCGACAGCCGGGGCAATAAACTTTCCACTGCCCCAATGCACAACATTTTGCCCAACTGGCGAACAATATCCCGAAATCCAACGACAAATGCTTGACAACCTACCTAAATAGCCTTTAGTCTCAATTCAGTCGCAAAAGGCCCCGTTTGCCACAATTTGGCGCACTCTGCAACCAACTGAATCACGGCCACGAGACTGACGGCGACTTGGAGCCTAACATGACGACGAGCACGGAAAAACGCAGGCGGCGCGCTACCGCGAATCTAGATAACGAAACGTGGAAACGCCTTGATCGAATTGTAAAACGTGACGGTTTGAAGCCGTCCGAGATACTGAAGATCGCGGTAGCCGACTACCTACGCAAAGACGAACTCGCCTACCCTCTTGAACCTACCGTCCGCGACAGGCCGGCACCTGTGAACGGCTATGAAACTTAGATAATAAAAAAGGCCAATCGACTTTTCGACGGAGGATTGGCCTAACAAATACCCACCCCACCAAAGCAAAGGAGGGATTACACGGTCGCTCGCGACGAGCGCCGATAGGGTATTCTTATGCCAAAGATAGCACATCCTACCGAACGTAACAATACCCGGACCACCCCATTCGGTGCAATTTCCGGGCAAGGACGCCACAGCGGCCGGGACACTGTGGAACACAGAGACCCTGCCCAACGGCCGAGGCGTACCGTCTACACCCGCATGATTGCCATAGACGCCGGTCGCATCGGAGTTGCGACATCGGCCGGCGAGCTGGATAAACCCAACCAGCATGTGCCCCACCTGTCGCGCCACTACCGTCAAGACAAGATCATACTGGCGGACGGAGACATCCAGCCGTGGCACCAGCTGTCCTACCCTCATGCTGGAAAAAGCACGGTCGCGGAGAATGGCAATACCGCATCAGGATGCGGCCAGCCATGACAACCCACCAGGACGGCAAAAAAGTTTCCGTAACGCAAAACGGCAAGACTTTTTCGGCTGACACAGAACCGCCGGCCAACACGGTGGCTGATCGGGTCTACGAGATAATCGACGACCTGTCCGGCAAGGCGGGCAAGCCGGTGTGGTTTGCTCAGAAGGAACTTGCCGAGTTTCTAGGAGTAACGCCGCAGACGCTGTCGCTGGCTATCAGCGAACTCAAAGCCGGCGGGCTGATCAGCGTAACTCGAACGGGCAAGAAGTTCTCTTACACGGCTGTCCGGACAGAGACACAACTCCCAATGGTAGCGGCCATCACGGCCCAGAGGTCCCGTACGGAGTCAATAGCTGCAGATATGCCACCAAATGCCGTGCCTGCCAATGATAACAATCACGAAGAATCTATCAAAACTAAGCCGGCAGCTTCAGCGACCGCATCTGAAGATGACCTGAAGTCAACCATAAGTACAGATGAAGTACCACCGAAGCAGCCCCAAAGTTCACCTGAAACTCAGCACGATGATGGGATAAGGATCCAACAAAGCCACCGCAAGAAAAGCCGAAAGAACCCGCAATCATCGGGCAAGTCAACGCCGCTCAAGCCGATAAATGCACAGAACACAGAAGCTGATGAAATCTGGCGCAAAGCTATGAGGGAAATCAAGTTGTCCCTACCATCAGACCTCTATGATTCATTCATGGCTCCTACAGCAGCCCTCAGCCTAACGGAGAACGAAATCACAATAGCAACGCAGTCTAACTTCGCCAGGGAATGGCTGATGCTGCCACTGCACCACACCATCGCGGCCGACGCGATTAGGTCGGTCACCAGCCGCACACTAGGAGTCCGATATGAAGTCGAGCCAGATGCCTGCTCGCCAATTCCGGCAAAGGCAGACGATTCTGCACCACTGCAACACGCGGAACTAGATTTGACACCCTGTCCTTCGTGCGGTGCCGGCACCATGCAGCCGACTACTTGGCAGAGTGTAATCGCGTTGCCGGGCAATACGTATTTTTGCCGCAATACAGGCTCGTGCTCCAGGCTTTGGAATTCGATCGTCGGCGAGTTCTGGTCCCCACACCAAAGCGAGCTAGGCCCGACGGAAGTTAGAGACCGGTTGAAGCAGCAGCTGACTCAAGTCGCTGGGCCCACGCGCGCGCGCCGGCCCGGTTCCCGGTAACTTTAAGTTACCGTATTAATACGAAAGTACTTTTTTGAACCGGGCCGGCCCGGTTCAAAATCAGCCCGAATAGAGCGTCCCATCCCCGCCGAGTTCGAGAACACGACAGTACGCTGGTTGGTCAGGTTGAGACTCCGCAAGTTTTACAACTTACGGTCTTACCAGCATACGAATACGCACCGTCACGAATTTGCGTAGTGACATAGTTACAGCTACACGACTACGTCAATCCGGAAGGTAGTGGACTTGCATATCCCACGTTTACAACCATTGTTGGTAGGCAGTAGCTAGTACCGTTACTAGGTAGATTTGTAAGAATATAAGAAAGCAGCCATACTTGGGCATGATCTTTGTGTGAGGAAGTGCCCAGCCAGGGCTGCCATCAAGTATAAAGTAGAGCTGACCGAGGCCGAACGCTCCCGTCTCAATGAGGTGTCCCAGCGAGGCAAGGCGTCAGTGCGCACCGTGAAGCGTGCGCTGTCGCTGCTCAAGGCTGACCAGGGGCTTGGGGACCGTGAGCTAGCCGATGTGCTGTTGGTCAACGCGGCCACGGTCGCCAGAGCGCGGAAGCGGTACGTGGAGGAAGGACTTGAGGCCGCCAGCAATGACCGACCGCGGCCGGGCCAGGAGCGCAAGCCGGACGGCAAGCAGGAAGCGCACCTGATCGCCATTGCGTGCAGCGCCGCGCCCGAAGGGCACACGCACTGGACACTCCAGTTGTTGGCCGACCAGGTGGTGGAGTTGGAGTTTGCCGAGAGCATCTCCCTGGAGACGGTGCGCCAGATGCTCAAGAAAATGAACTCAAGCCGTGGAAGAAGCAAGAGTGGTGTATCCCCAAGGTGAGCGGGGAGTTCGTGGCGCGGATGGAGGACGTGCTGGACCTGTACCAACCGGCGTACCATCCGGAGCGTCCGGTAGTGTGTTTCGACGAGACCTCCCGGCAATTGACCGGGGAGGTGCGTCCGCCCCTGGAGGCTGCCCCGGGACGGGTGGCACGCTATGACACCGAGTACCAGCGTAACGGGACCCGGAACCTGTTCATGATCTGTGAGCCGAGGGGTGGCTGGAGACCTGTGGAGGTGACCGAGCGCCGCACTGCCGTGGACTTCGCGCACCA
Source organism: Dehalococcoidia bacterium (assembly GCA_965220095.1). Lineage (GTDB taxonomy): Bacteria > Chloroflexota > Dehalococcoidia > Lucifugimonadales > UBA3495 > Bin87. Next base: position 73,651 of record CBDCPD010000003.1, on the reverse strand, counting down.
GATGCGGTGGCTGGTGGACGAGGCCTACCCTGATGCCGAGGTGGTCAGGCTGGTACTGGACAACCTCAACACCCACCAGCTCGGCGCGCTCTACGAAGCATTTGAGCCATCCGAAGCTCGGCGCATCGCCCAACGCCTCGAGTTTCATTACACTCCCACCCACGGCAGCTGGCTGAATATGGCTGAGATCGAGTTGAGCGTCTTCAGCAGGGGATGTCTGAACCGCCGTATCAGCGATGAGGCGGAGCTGCGGCGAGAGGTTGCGGCGCTCGAACGCGAGCGCAACGCAGCAAGATTAGCCATCGACTGGCGGTTTACCACCCAAGATGCTCGCCGTAAGCTCCAACATATCTATCCGACAAGATCAGATTGAAACGGTACTAGCCTGCGACATAGAGCAGTGGGCCAGGTTATCTCGGTTGATGGTGAGCCAGTACCCAGCGACCGCCGCCCACGGTTCTGGGGCGAGTATCACAACATTGCTTGGAGGAACTTGCGCAGCCGACGACGGCGCAGTGCTAAGGTCTAGATGAGGTTGTCGCGGAAAATATCAGGGCCATGTGGGACCGTTGCCGGCCGCGGGACGTTTATGATGTCGTCGACCTGTTCATAATGCGGGATGCTATCCCCCACGCTGACCTGAAGGAGCCGGATTTACGAACACAACTGGGGCAGGACTGAGAACATATGTTGGCGCTGCAGCTCGGGCAACTGCTGCCGATGGGGGAATATCTGGATGAACTGCCCAGCATCTTCGGCTGGTTGGCTTCGGAAACTTCTATCAACGACCCTATACCGGTGTTATCGTTACTATGGAAAACCTGAGTGATATCCTGCGCCGTACAGTCTCAAACCGGCCCAGTCGCCCGGTCGATGACACGGTTCATGATCAGTCCACCCGTTCTGATGCCGGGAAGTGCCCGATCTGCAATGGAGTGGGATGGCTGACGACCAACGTTCCCGTCACCCACCCTGATTTCGGGCAGGTTCATCCGTGTGAATGTCAGGAGTCCGATCTCAACGGTGGGCGGCGTAGCAAGGCCCTGGAGCGTTACAGCCGGCTGGGAATTCTCCGAGCGTCTACTTTTGCTGCTGTGAACCCCGCTGGTCCCACGGATGACATTGTCAGTACCCGTGCCTTCGTCGCGGTTCTGGATGCGGCGGTCCGATACGCTGAGGATCCGGTCGGTTGGTTTACCATCACTGGCCCCAGCGGCGCTGGCAAGACCTATCTGGCCGCTGCGATTGTCAACCGGCAGATTGACCTGGGCAACCCTGCGCTGCTGATCACCGCGGCTGACCTGTTGGATTACCTGAGGACCGGCTTTGACAACGACTACGAAGAGCCCAGCTTCGCCGATATGTTCGAACAGGTCCGCAATGCTTCGTTCCTAGCGTTGGATGACTTGCCGGTTAATCCCACGACGTCGTGGGGGCAGGACCGGTTGTTACAGCTGCTGGCGCACCGCCATTCGGTGCGATTGCCAACCGTGATCACCGTGCGTGGTTCCCTTGACCAGGTGGATGATTTCCTCAGAACCCGCCTCGATACTGCCGACGGCTTCTCCAAGGTGTACAGCTTGGGCCGCCCGGTAAATGTCGCCATGCGCAAACTGGGAGAGATACCCGCGGCTATGGCGGACCGGATGACGTTCGATTCTTTCCGGACCGATGGTGGCGGCATATTCACTGCCGAGGAGGCCGCCGCTTTTGCCGTTGTCCACACCTACGTCAAACGCTGGGCCCATGCCGAACGTCCCAATGGATGGCTGATGCTCATGGGGCCCTATGGAGTGGGCAAGACCCACCTGGCCGTGGCGGCAGCCGTGGCGCGCCGGAATCTGGGCGATGATGTGTACTTTTCCACGGTCGCCAATTTGCTGGACCATCTACGGGCTGCTTATAGTCCTGATAGCGCCGTCGCTCACGCCGACCTGCTGATGCGGATCAGCAGCGCCCAGTTGCTGGTGCTGGATGACCTGGGAGCGGAGCGCAACACGCCCTTCGCGGAGGATAAGCTCTTCCAGATCGTCAATCACCGCTATGAGGAGCGTCTGCCCACGATCATCACCACGTCGGACCGGCTGTCCGACATTGATGCGGCGCGCCCGCGTATCGCGTCGCGCCTCCTGGACAAGATGGTGGTTACCATTCTGCCACTGCAGGGGCCGGACTATCGTAGACACAGCGTTCCCGGGGGAGCAAGCGCTCAGTATCCATCGACCTCAGCCGGACAATGACGTCGGCGACGTCCGGCCCCATCCGGTATTGCGCAGATCGGGAGTCGATCGGCATGAGCGCCTTTGCGGCGGGATCGATGCGGACGAGCAGTTGGCGAGATGGACTTCGCGTGACGGTATCGGGTGGATTCAATGACGCTACCGGGTAGAATCAGAGGCGACCTGGCACTCAGATACTCGTTTGAGCGTGGTGGCCAACCGGTCGAGCCGCTGGAGCATGCATGACACGGCCTCTGTGCAGGCCAATGCGTCCGTGGTCAGGCTAACGATGGTCCATCAAGGCAGGGTCTCCGGAGTGTTCCCCAATGGAGGTATGCAGTTGGCAAAGGCGGCGAGCAGCCTGCGGCCCCACATCGTGCAGGTGATGGCAGCGCGCCAGGGACGCATCCTGACCACCGAAGAGATTTATGAGCTGGTCGCCGCCTCGGGAGTGGCTGATTTCAACCCCAACGCGAAGCGGGACCGGAACCTGGTCAACCGGGAATTGTCGGATCTGGCGGGCTGCACCACGCAGGGCCACAGCAAGCCGTCGCCCCAGCTGATCATGCGGGTCAGCCGCGGCCGCTATCTGTACCGCGAGCCCACACGGCCGATGGACGTGGCGCTGCTGCAGGAATACCTGGAGCCGGAGGAGGTGTACGAGAAGCGACCGGCCCGCCGGCGTGGTGTCGGTAATCGTCGTCAAAGCGTGTCGGAATCGGTGCGGATGGCGCTGTACGCGGTGCAGCGGGGCGTGTGCCCGGGCTGTGGTTTCCACCAGCCGCATCATCTCAGGTTTGAGGTCGACCACATCGTGGCCTTGAGCGACGACGGAGAGGACGAGACCCGCAACCTGCAGCTGCTGTGCCCGTACTGCAATCGGGTAAAGGCGACGCAGGGGAGCCACGGATTCCGTATGAAGATGGCAGAGCTGCGGGCTCACAACGCGGGTACAGGTGTGATGGTGGACGAGCGGGAGGCGACGTTGACCGGCCGGAGGCTGGCGCAGTACCACCTGGAGAGTGGGAATGCGGCGCCGTGATGGCGGAGGCGACGCCGAGTAACGGGACGAGGAGGTGGGGATAAGGCGCGTGTTTTGGTGTCCCGTTTCAGCGGTCCAGCCTACTGAAACGAGTAAGGCTCCTACCGCACCGGCGTCCAATAGAGGGCAAATCCATCCGGAAGCTGGTCTGGCGGTTCGGACCGGCCGTTTGCGGAAGGCGTGGCCGCGGCGCATGGGATGTCGTGGTGGTGGAGGTTCTCGGGAACCAACGCCGGCGTAATCCCAGCGTCGTTAGGTGTTACGCCGCACTGTGGTGGCTCGGAGCGGGTATGCCCAGGCGTGTCGCGCGCCGGTCGCGTCAGACGGCGTCGCCGGTGCGAAACGGGGTGTCGTAGTCGGGGAAGCCTGCGTTCGATTACGTTGCGAGTAGGAGAGGTTGTAGACTTGATCATAGACTTGCTGGCCCAGCCTGTTGAAATGAATGACGCTACCCCGTGCAGATTGGGCTGATTGTCTACTCGGCACCGCCCTTGACGCCAAGCACACCCCCAAGCTCTGGGAGGGCAGTTGACGTCAGTCGGAAGGATTGGTGAGAATATCATCAGATTTGGGAAGGAATAGGGAGCGCGGAGTAAGCCAATGACCACTGCGGGCATTCCGGAACTGCGGAAAGCGCACACCCGGACCCGGGCGCAATTGGCCAGGGCGGCCGTACGGTACGGCAAACGGGCACTGGCGCGTCGTGGGTCCGGCGAGGACGGTCCGCCTTCGGACCAGGAGGTAGCGCTGCTGGGGGAGCTGTTGGCTGCCGCCGAGGCGATGACTGCGGCGGCTCGGGAGCACCGGGCCGCCGCCAACTGGCAACCCCAGCAACGGCCCTGGGCCGGTGTCGCCGGAGCCAACCCCGATCCACTGTCGGGGTTGTGGTGGGCAGCGTTCCGGCTGGACACGGCCCAGGCCGCTGGGGATCCGGCGGCGACCATCGAGGCTGAGAAGGCATTGCAGGAGGCGGCGATCGTGGTCTGCGAACGTGGACCGTACCGGCGGCGTCCGGGCCGGCAAGGCGGCTGACGATGTCGGCAACCGGGTGAAGGGAACGCGGGGGAGCCCGGGCTTCCGCATGAAGATGACGGAACTGCGGGCCCATAACGTGGGGACAGGTGTGATGGTGGATGAGCGGGAGGCTCGGTCGCGTCAAGGGAACGGGAACGTGGGAACAAGGCGCGTGTTTTGGTGTCCCGTTTTGGTGGTTCTGCCTACTGAAAAGCGAAGGCCCCTATAGCACCACCATCAGACAGGGGCCAAGGCGATCCCAAAAGATGTCCCAGCCGGCCCGTCTCCCGCCAGGTGGACTTACCTGGGACGACCGCCGTTTGCGGAAGGCGTCGCCGGTGCGAAACGGGGTGTCGTAGTCGCGGAAGCCCTCGTTAGATTACGTTGCGAGTGGGAGAGGTTGCAGACTTGATCATAGACTTGCCGGCCCGGCCTGATGGAATTAATGACGCTACCCCGTGCAGATCAGGCTGATTGTCTACTCACAAGCGCCCTGGTCTACCCCGCGAGACTAAACGAAAGTCAAGGTGAAATGCGCATATCGGGGAAGCCAGTCGGCGGCCCAGGACCGCTTTTCAAGTACAGTGGAAGAGCCTCACCGTGGCGCCTAAGCCAATCTGCAGCGCCTACAAATGTAGATCCCACCTTGGCTTTAGTTTAGGTTGGCGAGCTGCGGGGGAAGCTGGCGTTACCGAGGGTCAGGCTGACTGGGGAGACCTGGAGGCCATCGCTGCCGACTGCTGGAACCCGGGTGGGTTTAATGACGCTACCGGGTAGATTTGAGGCGTCATGGGAATGGCCGACAAGGGTGTGGGGTTGCGCCGGAGCGCTTTGTTGATGACGCGCTCGCCGACTCTGGTCAGGTGTTACGCCCTGCTGCGCTGGCTCGGGCCGTGCATTGCCCAAGCGTATCCCGCACCGGTCATCTCAGAGGGCGTCTCCGGAGCGTTACACGGTCTCGTAGTCCCGCAGGCCTTCGTTCCAGACACGGCGAACGATCTCGGCAGGAATATCCCGCACCTCCCGCTGTAAGGGAAAGCCCGCGTCGGGAGTGCCGGAGAAGACCAGCTTCACCAGGTCGGTCTCGTCGATGGTGATCTCGACCTTGAGATCTCCGTCGACCCGCAGCTCCTCGATTAGGTTGATCAGCTGGTGCAGGGCGTCGGCCAGGGCCAGCTCGGTCACGATGGGTTTTCGTCGCTCCAACATCGGCTCCTCCCCCGGCGGGAAGTCCGCGGCGAGATCGCCCATCCTACCCACGGGCGTAAGCCGGCCCGCCGGGGCAATTGTCGCACGGCGGGCCTCCTGTTCCAACCGGAGGATGGAGCGGGCGTGGGATATGCGCCGGCCCGCTCGGTTTCAACGGTCGGGCGCTCTGGGCAGGGTGAAGCTGAAGGCGCTGCCCTGGCCGACGGAACTTTCCAGCCAGATGCGGCCGCCGTGAGCCTCGACGATGCCGGCCACGATGCTCAACCCGAGGCCGGAGCCTCCGGAGGCCGCCGGCTGACCGCGGCTGGCTCCGGGCGGGGCGTGGAGCCGCCGCCGGAACTCCTCCTGGGGCAGGCCGGGGCCGGTGTCGATGACGTCGACGCGGACCTGGTCGCCGTCCTCCCGGGCGGCGAGGGTGACCGTGCCCGGCGGGGGAGTGTGGGTGATGGCGTTCTGCACCAGGTTGTTCAGCACCCGCTGCACCCGTGGGGCGTCCATCAACACGTGGGGCAGGTGGTCGCCGACCGCGCCGTCGAGGACCAGACCGCGCGCGGCGGCCCGGGCGGACATCCCCGTGACGGTGTCGGAGATGAGGTCGGCGATGGACGCCGGCTCCAGCTGGAGGACCGGCATTCCGGCGTCCATGCGGGAGAGTTCCAGCAGGTCGTCGATCAGCTGGGTCATGTCGTCGATCTGGGCGTTGACGGAGCGCAGGTAGCGACGGACGGTGGCGGGGTCGTGGACCACGCCGTCGTTGATGCTCTCCACCATGGCGCGTATGGAGGTCAGGGGGGAGAGCAGGTCGTGGGACAGGGCCAGGATCAGGTCGACCCGGGCCTGGTCCAGTTCGCGCTCCCGGGCGAAGCTGTCCTCGAGGCGCTGGGTCATGGCGTTGACCGCGGCGGCCAGTTCGCCCACCTCGTCGCGGGAGCGAACCGGTACCCGGACGTGGAGACTGCCCGCGCTGATGCGGCGGACCGCCGCGATGGTCTCGTGGATGGAATTGCCGATGGGTTCGGAGGCGGCGAAAGCGACGCAAACGGACACGCCCAGGGAGCAGAGCAGCAGACCGGCCAGGATGGCCAGGTCCCGGGTGGAGAGGAGCATGAGAGCGGTGGTGAAACCGGCGTTGACCAGGCCGAGCGCGGCGGTGATCACGCACATCGCGATCAGGCGGAACCGGAGGGAGCGTCCCCAGGCCGGCCGGGGCCAGCGCGCCGCCGCCACGCCGGCCAGGATGGCGAGTCCTCCCGAGGTCAGCAGAAATGCGGACAGCAGGGCCAGGTGGGCGGGACGGTGGTGCTGCGGCAGGGAGATGACGAGGAGCGCCAGGGCGGTGGCGCCGAACAGGACCGCGCCCGAGCCGATGGCGTGACGGCTGACCTTGCCCATGGTGTCACCCGTCGAACTTGTAGCCGACGCCCCAGACCGTCTTGATGTGCTCCGGACGGGTCGGGTCGGTTTCGATCTTCTCACGGATCCGGCGGACGTGGACGGTGACGGTGCTGGCGTCGCCGGCGTAGGTGTAGTCCCAGACCTGGTCCATGAGCTGTGAGCGGGAGAAGACCCGACCGCGGCGGGCGGCCAGGAAGAGGAGCAGGTCGAACTCCTTGGCGGTGAGCGGGACGTCCCGGTCGTTGACCCGGACGCGGCGGGTCTGGGGGTTGATGGTGATGGCGTCGAAGCGCAGGGAGTCGCTCTGGTCCCAGTCGGGGTCGGAGGTGGCGCGGCGCAGCACCGACCGGACGCGGGCCACCAGTTCCCGCGGGCTGAAGGGCTTGACCACGTAGTCGTCGGCGCCCATTTCCAGTCCCACCACCCGGTCGGTCTCCCCGCGCCGGGCGGTCAGCATGATGATGGGGACCCGGGTGGCCCGTCGCAGGCGACGGCACACCTCCAGCCCGTCGAGGCGGGGCAGCATCAGGTCCAGGATCATCAGGTCCGGCCCCCAATCGCGAACCAGGCGCAGCGCCTCCTCGCCGTCGGGGGCCACGGCAACTTCATAGCCCTCGCGGCGCAGGTAACCGTCGAGCACATCGGTGACGGTGGGGTCGTCGTCGACCACCATGATCCTCTGAACCATCTCTTTCCTGCCGGGCCGGGCTGTTGCGGTCCCCGAGGCGGGGCCCGTCGGGACCCGTGGCGGATTGCCGCCGGGGGCAGTCGCCGGAGACATTTTGGCCTCGTTGGAGTGGCGCGAGAAACGCTCCGGGGAGCATCGCGCCGGCTGCCCATATTGGGCGGCGGACCTATCTCGTTGATTACAAATCTTACGAATGTCTTAAATCTGGGAATCCGTTCAGCAAAAATTAATATTCGCAACCGTGGGGTAAGGAGCGCCGGCTAAGGTGCCGGGACCATCCGATCCAGGGAGAGGTCCGCCCCGTATGCCGAACCCGCCCGCCGGCGTCGTCCGGCCCGATTCGCCACCCGAGTCCGGGCATCCGGTCTCGGGGCGGTCGCCGGCGGTGGCGCCGGGTCGAGGCTCCTGCAATCTATACGCTGAACCCGCCGCGGCGGTTCTCCGGTCCCGGTCACCGGTGCCCGGCTCACGGCGTTAGGTCGGCGCCCAACCCGGCCGGCCCGACGATGCCCTGGGGATGACGCGGTGGCGCGTCGGGAGGGATTGAGCGACGAGCAGGGTCGTCTGCTGCGGGTGGTGGCCCTGATGCCCCTGGCCAGCGCTGGCGACCTGTCCTCGATCATGGAGACGAGCGAAGGCTGGCTGCGGCGCACGCTGCGGGCGCAGGCGTCTGCCGGCTGGGCGGCGTCGTTGCGGTGGGGCGTGACCCAGCGTCCCCGGGAGCGGTGGTTCCTGACCCGGCGGGCGGTGCGCTTCCTCTACGCCGACGACCACCGCCATCCCACGCCCCGGGAGGAGGCGCAGGCCCGGGCCCTGGTGGAGTCGGGCCGGGACCCCGGGGCGGTGAGGGAGCTGGGTCGTCGTTTCAACCTGGACCACGCCCATCTGACGCATCTGGAGTGCCAGCGGTGCTCGCCCTTCCTGGGCGCCGGTCAACACCGGCACCAGTGGAACCACGACGGCCACGAGCATCCGCCGTGGACCGCCACGGCCCGTGGGGTGCAGACCGCGCTGCGGCGGCTGGCGATGCTGGAGCCCGTGTACCGGTTGGCGCCGGATCTGTTGCGGTCGGGCCGGGTCCGCCGGCCCGCCGAGGGAGCCGGCCAGGACCTGCGGATGACCGACTTCCGGTTGCTGCGCCACGGCGGCTTCTACCATGCAGTGGCGCGCTACGGCGAGGAGGTGTGGGTCCCCTTCACCCACGCTGGGCTCCACGTCACGGAGCGGGCGCTGCGGCGCAAGCGGGACCACCGCTTCTGGGGGGTGGGCTGCTACTCCCACCGGGACGGACGCTACCAGCGCACCGAGAACCGCATCTTCGAGGCGGAGCCCGCGGTGTGCGCGGAGCCCTCGGCCCACGTGGTGGTGGCCGCCGACGCCTGGGCCGGGCAACTGGCCCGCAGGACGCTGACCGGCGCCGTGCCCACGGTGTTCTGCACCGCCGACGGAGTACGGGACGGAGTATGGGACGGAGAATGGGACGAGGCGGTGGAGCTGCGGATCTCCCGGGATCTGGTGTCGGACCCGGCGGGCCATCCCGTCGTCGGTCGGCCCGAGGAAACTCGGGCATGGCTCAGCGCCCACCCCGACGTGGCGGCCATCGACGGACGGGTTTCCCACCGGCTGTTCTCCCTGATCGCCCAGTTCCCGGCCATGCGGGCGTCGTGGCTGCGGCGCATCGTCGGGGCGTCGCAGCGGGAGGTGAACGACCGGCTGGAGCGGTTCGTGGGCGCTGGGCTGGTGGCGGTGTTCGAGGGGCGCTACTACCTGGCGGAGCTGGGGATGCGGCGGGCGGCGAACCTGAGCCGGGTGCTGCCGGGAATGATCCGGCGGCGCCACGGCGCCTACTTGGACCGGTGGTATCGGGAGCACGAGCGGGAACACAACGACGGCGTGAACCGGCTGGTGGTGCGGTTCGCCGAGGAGGGGGTCGCGGCGGTGGCGGGCTGGCGGGGGGAGATCAACCTGCCCGACGTGACCCAGGTGCGGCCGGACCTGTTGGTCCCCGTGGCGGATGGCCCCCTCGGTGCCGGGCCATACTGCCTGGAGTTCGAGCGCGCGGCGGTGTCGCCGGGGGACGTGTCGCACAAGCTGGGGCCGTACCGGAAGATGCGGGACGCGGGCCGGCCCCTGCCGCTCCTGGTGGTTTGCGAGACGGAGCGGGCGCGGGAGAATTTCCGCAGCGCCGGAGCGGGCCTGCCCATGCTGCTCACCACCGTGGAGCGGGCCCGAACCGGGCCGCTCACCGGAGCGTGCACGGTGTGGGAGCGGGACGGGTCGCCGGTTGGCCTGCATTGCTATTGACATTGACACGGGTGCGGCGAACCCGGTCCGACGGCGCGTCCGGCAGTTCCAGGCGGGCGCGGGGCGACCCAAAGTGCGCCATCAGGAGGCGTGGGATGGACGTGGGATCGCCTGGGCCAGGGAACTTGGTCGGGTCGAGCTCAGGGTCGCGAGTTTCCCGTTAAGGGACGTTTGTACTCAAATCCGTGCCTTTCCCGGCCATTTCGCGGGTCTTCACCCACTCCCCAAACGACATCGTCACCGGCTCCGGCGCGTGCTCACCCAGGAAGCACTGCGGGTGCTCCAGCACCCCTTTCCCCCGCAGCTCCATCCCTCGAGGCGCTGCCACCACCAGCCGAGTCGCCACCTCCACCGCATCACCTCGGGTGAGATCAGACGCCACGCACCGAACGATGTAGGCCATCTCCACCGCGTGTGACGCGACGAAATCGTCGCGCCAGACCTCGACCGGCCCAAACGCCAATTCCGAAACGCGCTCAAACGCGTTCCCCTGGGTGTAGTCGACGAATGCGCAGCCATCCCAGAACGCCACGGCAAACACCGTGTATGCGCCCTCCTCACCAGGCAGCAGGCGCGCGTCGTTTTCTCGCCACCAGTCCGTGGCGACCGGACCGATATCCAAGGTTTTTACTGTCAGGGATTCGCCCATACCCCCCAGTTTATATTCCGACCCTTCGCCCGGTTTACCGATAACGCGGCCAGCCTCTGGAAAACAAAAAAACCCCTGCGAGCAACTGCGCGCAGGGCTATCGTCGAACGATGTCGACCCGACTCACGGCACAGCTTCCATCCCGTAGTCGGTGCCGACGATCGGCAAGTAAATCCGGAGCGTAACCTGCACATTCGCGTGACCCAGCCAGGCGCTGACCACGTTCAACGGCACTTTCCCGACCATCAGCCAGTGCCTCGCCGCGCTGTGGCGAAGGCTGTGAGCACCAGGGCGCCGCTTCCCGGTGCCAGGCGATTCCTCGTCGAGGCCCGCCCACCCCACGGCGTCCCCGATGTGCCGCAGCACCGTTCGCATGGAGACAGGAACCACCTTGTCCCTGGCCGTTCTGTTCGCCGGCCAGTTGGTGAACAGCTGCACCAGCTGCGGATGCAGCCGCACCGTCCGCGGCTTCCTCGTCTTCGACCGCCGGACCAGCAGCGTGGCCGGATCTCCGGAGTAGTCGAGATCGCGCCACTCGAGCTCGAGGACCTCGGAAACCCGCAGACCGGTGCGCCACATGATGAGCGCCGCGGTCCTCGCTTGATGGCGGTTGTGGGCCGCCAGCGCGTCCAGCAGGCACTGGACCTGGTCCGCCGTCCAGTAGTGGGGAACGTCCATGCCGGCATATTACACCGGACGAACTCTGCCAAAAATGGGCACGCTGTCAGCAATTCCCCCGAACGGCGGCGAGAGCCGAACGGCCGAAAGTGGCAGAGTTGGGCGCAAAGTCTGCCACCGGCGCCGCCGGCGTCTTCACCAGGACCGCCGCACCGCGGGCAGGGGTCCTTGACCAGGACGCTTCACCGGTAGGCCGACCAGCCGAAGCCACGGCCTGTCGATGACCCACAAACACCAGGAGCGACTCTTCACCCCCTGGCTCCTCTCCATGTTCGACGCCGGCCTCGAGATCAAAACCATCGAGCAACGAGCAGACCGGGGGAACGTGGACATCGAGATGCTGCAGATTGCCCTGGACGACGCCAGTGGACCCAACCCACAGAACCTCGTCATCAACGGCCCCAAAGGCCACCCAGGCAGGCTCTCCTGGGTAGATGACCACGGCCAGCTGCAGCACCGGCCGTCAGGCTTGAGCCACCATCCAGCACGTGAGGGGCACCGAAACCGCAACCACCCTCTTCGAAAGCCCGCCAACTTGAACAGGATTAGGCTGAGCGGAGAGATTCGGGATCGACCTCGGCGAGCTGCAATTGGTGTGCGCCGAGACCCTCGAAGAGTTGCTCGCGACAGGTGAAAACCAGGATCTGCACGCGCTCCGCGGCGTGCGAGAGGATGTCGAACATCAGCCGCATCCGCTGGTCGTCAGAAAACACGAGCGCATCGTCCAGGACCACGGCGGCGGGCGCGCCTTGGTCAATCAGCATTTCGGCGAAGGCCAGGCGAACGAGGACGGCGATCTGCTCCTGAGTACCCATGCTCAGATGATCGAAGCTTTCCTCGTATCCCGCGTGGCGGGACATCCCTGTGATGTACATGTCCTCGCCTATGCTGATTTCAGCGTCAGGGAAGAGCATTTGGAGGTACGGATGGATGCGATTGACGACTGGGGCGACGTAGCGTTCTTTGGCATCGCTCTCGGCTGTGCGAAGCGTATCGGCCAGGAGGTCAAGGACCTCGACTTCGCGTTCAAAACGGTCGCGTCGCAGTGTCGCCTGTTCAAGTTCATGCTGAGTGTGTTCGATGGCTTCGTCGATGCCGGCACTATCGTGAACTTCGATCCGCTCACTCAAGCGGACGCTCTCGATTCGTAGATTGACGCGGTCGCTTTCGCGTTTTTCAATCGCCGCCTTTAGTCGTGTGATGCGGGCTTCCAGCTGCGTCCTGGCGCTGGCCGGTCGTTCTGCCTCCAGCGAGGAGACGGTTTGTTTCTGTTCCGTTACGGCCTGCGCTGCTGTTTCGTGCGCCTCTGCGAGTTGCTGATCGGGTACGCCTTCGGCGTCGCTCCGGAGCTGTTCATCCCGCCTTCCAACCACCTCGGTGTGGCTATCCACAGTGTTTTGCAGTGTGCGCACTTCCACCATGAGGTCTGAAACGGCTTGTGCCCTCTCATCCACAGCCTCGCGAGCGACCCGTTCCTCGCCCCTTGCCTTTTGATGTTCTGCCTGAGCGGATTCCAGGGCGGCTTCGGCTTGCTCCTTTTCCGGCGTATCCTCGTCCGACGGCAGGCCCTCCAGTGTTCGGCGCAACTCGTCGATTCGTGGTTGAAGTGTCGCTGCGCCGTCGTCCGGCGCGATTCGTTCCAGTTCCTGTTGGGCCGCGTCGGCGATGACTTCGAGATCACGCCGTTGGTCGCGCAGGACCTGTGCTTCGGCGAGTGTCTGCGCCTCGACTTCGCCGAGTGCTGCGTCCAGCTCTGCTTTGGCTTTCCTTTCCGCGCGCAAGAGCTGGTCACGGTCGGCGACGGCCGGCTCGATGAGAATCCTTCCCCGCTCTGGGATGGTGATGCTGACCGGCTCCACTGCCTCGACCGTCTTGGGCGGGTCCGTCAACGGAACGCCGTCGGCCTCAATGCCGGTAAGACGGTCGCTCGGGATGTCAAAGGTGACACGGGTTGCCGCCACGCTGAGCCGTGCATTTGCCTGTTCGGCTGCGTCCGTGGATTGGCGGATCCGCTGTAGCGATTCGTCCGTGACCTTGATCTGCTCGGCCTGCCGCTGGGCGTCAGTGAGTCGTTCCTGCGCAGCTTCGACAGCGCTCTGTTGGCGGAGCAGGTCGTTCAACTCTGCAGAGCGAGTGATTCGATCCAGGATACGGCGCCATCTTGCCTCTGACTGTGTCGCTGCTTCAACGGCTGATTCTGCGTCCGTCGCAGCCTGCCGGAATTCGTCAAGTGTAGCCGACGATTCTTGCTGATGCTTTTGGAGTTCCTTCAACCTCTCGGTGTCCTGCTTCAGCTTTTCCTGATCCGCCTTGAGCTCCGCGCGCCGGGATGTGCGCTCGGTTTGGGCGCGTTCGGCTTGCTCCAACTGCCTCTGCCGGTTCTGGAGTTCGCTGTGAGCGGCTTCGAGTTGCAGGTCGTGGCGCATCACCTCGCCGAGCTGCTCCTGAGCCCCCGTAAGTTCTTTCTGATCGATGCGATCCTGACTGCCTTCCTCCAGCCGCGCAAGCCGTGTTGTCGTCGCGGCCAGCTGCTCGAGCGTTTCCGACATCTCCGACTTCTGCTGCTGTTGCGCGCTGAGACGCTGTTCGAGCTCGCTGACGTTATCAAGCGCGTCCTTGTATGCGCCGCGCGGCTGACGCCGGGCCGGAGTCACCAAGTCTCCCTGCTGCTGTTGTATGACCTGCGGCAACTCTCTGCCACGGCGGCCTCCGAGGACGGTCCCTACCTCGGACTCCAGCCCCGCGCTGAGACTTGCCAGCGCTGAAGCGGGCAGGTCCGGTCTGCCGAATGACTGTCCCTGGAGAACCCACAGGACGCCCCACATGCCAAGCGTTTCCGAAGTTGCGCCTCGATTGCCTGCCTCGGCGAAACCCAGAAGGTTGCGCAATTCGTTTTCAGCAGCGTCCGCTTCGAGAAGTGTTCCATCAGGACACTGCAGTCGCGCAAAGGGGCTCCTGACGAAGCGCTTGGTCAGCGTGTACTCAGCGCCGCCTACTTCAAAGACCAGTTCGACGACCGGCGCCGCACCGCTGCGATCATTTTGCAGTGCCACGATGGGCTGCGCCCTGGAGCCGTGGCGCTCGAACAGCACTGCTCGAAGTGCATCCAACAGGGTCGATTTGCCGAGCTCGTTCGGCCCAACGACCAGATTGAGACCGTCACCGAGTTGGCCCAACTGCGTCGGCACGGTAAAGCGCTTGAGCTGGTTGACTGAGAGCTTGCGCAGCTTCATCGTAGCCCCGATTCGAGCTTCTTGTGTTCGATGTAGAGTCGGTGAAGAGCGGCGCGAGCGAGTCCGGCGTTACTCCCCCCTGCCTCGACCATCCCGCGAAGCCTGTCAGCAGCGGCGCGCACAATTCCGCCTGGATCAATGCTGTCAAGGTCGTCGTCGGTGGGTTCCGGAAACAGCTGCCCGCGGTCAATCCGAAGATGAAAGAGCGCTGCGGCCGCTCCCTCGACGATCCGTTCCTCGAAGCGCTGCAAGTCAGCCAGTGAGAGGGCTCCCGAGAGTTTCAGATCGACCAGTGTGTGGTTGAGGTCGCCGTTCAGGTTCCGCAGTTTGTGTTCGAGCAGACCCACGTCTTCCGGTCCCTCCACGCGCTCATCGAGCGACACCCAGTGGTACTGACCTGTCGAGAGCGGAGTGACCTGCGGCAACTCATTCGGACAGTCGATTTCTACCAGCAGGGCAGTGCCCCTGCCACGCGTCTGAAACGAGTCCGTCTCTGGCGTGCCGCTGTACCAGCAACGCTCGTTTACCCGAAGCTCTCCGTGCCAGTCGCCCAGCGCCAAGTAGTCGAGTCGAGCGGATTGCGGTCGCGCGGGGTCGATGCGGTTGGCTCGCTGTTCCTCATCCGTATCGAAGCCATGGACGGCGCCATGAGCCAGGCCGATGCGGATCAAGTGGGCGTCGCTGACCTGATCGTCCATCCAGGCGGTCGGATCATTGAGGGTGCGACGATGTTGGAGTGGACCCGGAAGCAGGACGGCGGTATCTTGCTCGATGACGCTGGCGGCAGATTCGGTATGCAGGTGGATGTTGTCAGGCAGATCACGCTTTCTGATCTGGTCCCAAAGTCCGTTGGGTTGGTACGGATCATGGTTTCCCGGCAAAAGATGCCACTGCACCGAGCTGTAAGCACGCATTCGCTCGACGACCTGGTTGCGGGTGTGGGGAGAGGGAGCGGCGTGGTCGTAAACGTCGCCCGCAACCAATACATGGCTCACGTCGTGCTCGTCGGCCAGTTTGCCGATGCACGTGATCGCCTCCAGTCGCGCCAACTGGAGGCCACCCATCTCCACCCCATCAACGAAGCGGAAAACTTTGCCGATCTGCCAGTCGGCAGAATGAATGAAGCGGAATGCCATTGACCAGACAGTCTCCCCGAAGTACATCGTGACCGGCGCGCATTCTATGGGGTCTGCGTCGCCGATGCAAGGCGTTTTCGTACCCCAATCGAGAAGTGGTCCACACCTCCACAGGAGGCCAACTATCCAAGCTTCTGCCTGCGATTCCAGTTGCGCTTCGCTTTACAGTGCCAGCCGGAACCACGATGTGAAGGGTGTTGATTTCGTCCAGTTTAGTGGACTGGAAACTGCTGGCTTCCGTCGATTGACGACCCGTCACCGCCGACCGGGCCAAGAGCATCGGAACCGCAGGCCGCAGAGTTTGTCGCTCATCCAGCGAAGCCAGTCAGCCACGACACTACTGCCACCCGGACCAACAGGGTCGGATGGCAAGTACTACTCGATTCCCGCTAGCGCGGCCAAGCACCGGTATTGCTGATCGCTAATGAGTGGCGGGGTCTGGGTGCCCGGGATGCGGCCGAACCACTCCATCAGCATCTCGCTGGTTACTACCGGTGGGTCATGCAACTCCCGGAACAGAGATTCACACGCGAGGAATACGCTGTGTTTGCTGACCCGCCTCCGGTACACCGCGTCCCAAATCCTGACATTGGAGTAATTGTGGGGGTTCGCGGTTTGATCCATCGGAAGGGGTGGATTTCCCGGCACCATGCAGTTGCGGGGCACCTCCAACCCCCGCTCTCTATACCAAGCAGCCGCATCC
This sequence comes from Dehalococcoidia bacterium, assembly GCA_965220095.1. Lineage (GTDB taxonomy): Bacteria > Chloroflexota > Dehalococcoidia > Lucifugimonadales > UBA3495 > Bin87. Next base: position 57,381 of record CBDCPD010000003.1, on the reverse strand, counting down.
CCGTGGGACTCGAACCTGTTCACCACCTGCAGGACCGCCGTCAGACGCCAATGACCAACACGATAGTCAGGGTACTTGCCCTTGACGGTCAGGTACACCACAGTATCCGAAACCGACAGGCGGGGGGCGAATTTGGCGCCCCGACATATGCCGGTAATCGATGGAAACACCGCTTCAAAGTCTGGCTCCCGTCGGCACGAATCGTCCACGTAGGGAGCAAGACCATATCGCGCGATCGCAACTTTGCCCCGACCATTACGTACGAGGGGACGGTACGTTACCAAGTAGTTCATCGTCAAAGTGGTGGTCGGCGAAACGTCAAGTTGATTTAGCCGTGGAGTCGGGACACCGGCAAACTCGGAGTATCCGATTTCGTCCGATTCTGAATATCGGTGTACTCACGTGTCCTGCCAATTGACGAAATGCTTCAATAATTGGGCGGCGCCTGGTTCAGTCCAGCGATCCGCTCGCACCACTGCGCCGCGCCCAGGACCCGGCCCTCCTGGGCCCACGGCCCGCCGAACTGCACCGCCATGGGCATGCCCAGCTCGCTCAGGCCCGTCGAGACCACCACCGTGGGCAACCCGGCGGCCGTCCACGGCACCTGGAACGCCGCATCACCGGTGGTGTTCAGATCACGCGGAGCCGGCGCCGGCATCGCCGGCGTCATGACGACATCGACCTTGGCGGCCATCTCGCTGAAGTCGGCGCGGAATTGCCGCCGCAGCCGCTGGGCCTTCAGGTACGCCGACGTCGGTATGATCATGCCCATCTCCATGCCGGCGCGGATGCGCGGGCCGTAGTCGGCGGCGCGAACGCTGTGATTGACCTGGTGGACCCCCGCGCACTCTACGTTCGACACGATGCGCTGGAAGCTGTGCACCACGGCGAAGCTGTCCGGCAACGGTATTTCCTCGACTTCAGCCCCAGCCTCCGCCAGTAGATTGGCCACGGCCTCCGTGTGCGCCCACATCTCCGGCGTGGCATAGTCCTGGTAGTACTGCCGCACCAGCCCGATGCGCGGGGGCCGGTCATGCTCGGCCATCTGCGCGCTGAAGTCGGGCACCGGTTCGCGCAGGCTGCCGGGATCATGGTCATCCGCGCCGCTCAGCACGGTCAGCATCAACGCGCCATCGGCCACCGTTCGAGTCAGGATGCCCACGTGGTCCAGAGACCAGCTTAGCGGGGCCACCCCGTACCGTGAGATGCGCCCGTAGGTGGCCTTCACGCCGACGATGCCGTTGTAGGCCGCCGGTCGGCAGGTGGACCCGCCGGTCTGTGAGCCCAGCGCAGCCGGAACCATCCGCGCCGCCACCGCCGCAGACGACCCACTGCTGGAGCCGCCGGGAGTGTGCTCCAGGTTCCATGGGTTGCGCGTCGGCGAAGGGTCGGAGGAGGCGAACTCGGTGGTGACCGCCTTGCCCAGGATGATGCCACCGGCCGCCTTGATCTTGGCCACCGATGTCGCATCGAATTCCGGCACGAAGTCGGCGTACACCTTCGACCCGCACGCGGTGAGCATGCCTTGAGTGTAGAAAATGTCCTTCAGGCCCACGGGAACGCCGTGGATCAGGCCGAGCGAGTCGCCCCGCTGGACCTCTGCCTCTCGCTGCTGCGCCGCGGAAAGCACCGCGTCTCGGTCGATGGTGACCCATGCCTGCAGGTCGCCGTCCAGCGCGTCGATGCGCGCCAGCAGTGCCTCGGCCAGAGCCACCGGCGACACGGTTCCTTCGCGGATCTGCGCGGCGGCTTCTGCCACCGAAAGCTCGTGGAGTTCAGGCATGATTCAACCTCGCTGAAGGCGGTATACGCGCGGCGGTGGGTTGGCCGTTCGCGGGTGCGTCCCTTGGTTCGTTCCCCTGCTTGTCCATCGATGCGTCAACCGCAAGTCGCCCGTGACCGGCTGGCTCGCCCACTTGGCGAACCCAGCAACGTGTTGATCCGCCGAGTACTCGTCTCGTTGCGTTAAGGTATTCCCTTGTGCAGCGGAAGACAACGCGAGTCCCCAAGGGCGCCGAGGGTATGCAACTGTTGAAGATTTGGCCTATTCTAGTTGATTATGGACGTTGTTGGTCGTGGCATCAGTCTCACTGCTTGGGGCCGCCTGTACGGTTTTGACAAAGCCACTACGGCACGAATGCACCATGCTGGAAAGTTGCCACCCGAGCTTAAGATAGAGCAGTTGCCCAACGGTCGCTACTATGTGGTCGTACCGCCGGAAAATGATAGACGTTGCGTAGTGTACGCTCGGGTTTCGTCGGCTGACCAGAAAGACGATCTGGACCGTCAGGTGGGCCGCGTCGTGGAATGGGCGACGCAGTAGGGATGTTGTCCCGATGAGGTGATGAAGGAGATCGGTTCCGGTCTGAATGGCAACCGTCGACGTCCGCGGCGTCTCGTCGCGGATCACACGGTGGGTACGACAGTGGTGGAGCATCGGGAGCGGTTGAGCCGTTTCGGGTTCGAGTACGTTGAGGCGGAGGGGTTGTTAGTGCGACGTTACAATTGGGCTTCGTTTAACAATGCGTTGTCCGATAACAATGCGTTGTCCGAGCCGGCGGTGGGATCAGTACCAGTCATAGGGAGTGCCGGGACGCCGCGCCCAAGCCGACCGACCCAGTTTCCGCATCGCCGGCCCCAACGCCGACATCAGCCGTGTCCACTCCTCCGCGTCGGTGTGCCGCCACATTCCGTGGCCGGGGAACACCCACTCCACCGGCAGCGCAGCCATCCGGTCCATGGTATCGGCCAGCCCCTCCCACGAGTGAAATGTCTGGTTGGGGGTTACGTCGAACTCGCGCCGCCGCTGATTCCAGAGCAAGGTGTCTCCTGTGAACAGGCACCGTTCGTCCACGTGATACAGGATGTGCCCCCGGGTGTGCCCCGGGGCTGGGATTGCGTCAACGCCTGGGGAAATGAGGACCGTAGTGGAGCCGTCCAGCAGGTCGGTGGCGTAGGGCGCGGCGTCTGCGTCGGCCTCGCCGATCCAGACCCGGGCTCCGTAACGCTCCGCCCACCGGCCTGCGTCTGCCACGTCGTCCCGGTGGCTCAGCAACACGTGGGCGATGCCCCCGAGCCGGTCAACGCTGGAGGCCAGCGGCCGGCTGAACCGGGGAGAATCGATCATCAGATTGCCCTCTGGCCGCAGTGCCAGATACGAGTGGCCGCCGAAGGACGACAGGGCGTTGTTGCCCAGGGCCAGGATCCCGTCGGTCATTTGGTAGGGGAACATCCCCTCCGGTTCCCGGGGCTGTTCCCGCTGGCCTATCGACTTGGTGGGGCAAGCCCCGGCAGCGCGCCACAGCGCAGCCTCCTGTTCCTCTCCCACCGGCTGGCGAGCCACGAAGGAACGGCCCGCGTCATCCATCTCGATCAGGCCCGGCGCCCAGTGCCTCGCGGCGTCGCACCTCACACAGCGGGTGTCCACGTACCAGAGACCGGGCGCGTTGCGGACATTGGCTTGGTCGGCTCGCGGCATTGATGAGACCCTCCAACTTTTCTATACTGATCCCATTATAAAGAACTCGCGCCGATGAACTGGACCAGGCCAGCCGGACCCGTCTGCTGTCAGCGTCGCTGGTTCCCTTCAAGGTCTACAATCGCGCCACAAAGGCAAGGGTGCTCCTGAGAATGCAGTTCATGGCCGCGCTCAACGACGTGGATGTCCTGGTGTCTCCCACGTCGCCCTACCCGGCGCCCCTGCACACGGCGCTGACGGCGCGGTTCGAGATCGCAGAGGACGTGCGGACGTGCCGGGCCTACACCGGCTGCTACTCGCTGACCGCACTGCCTGCCATTTCCATACCCGGTGGCTTCACCAGCGACGGACTGCCCATCGGCCTGCAACTCGGCGCGCGGCCCTTCGCCGAAGAGACGCTGTTCCGCGCCGCCCACGCCTACGAGCAGGCGACCGACTGGCATACCCGAATCGCACCGGCGGCCCAAGCATAAACCGACAGGAGTTGACGCCATGACCGACACAATTCGCGTGGGAATCATCGGGGCCAACGCCAACTACGGCTGGAGCAAGCGGGCCCACCTGCCCGCCCTGCTGGGAATGCCCGACTTCGAGCTGACGGCGGTCTGCACCTCCCGCCCCGAAACCGCGGAGGAATCCAAGGCGTTCTACGGCGCAAATCTGGCCTTCCACGACTACACCGAGATGGCCAACCACCCCGACGTTGACCTGGTGGTGGTATCGGTCAGCGTCCCGGCCCATTACGGCATGGTGACAGCCGGGTTGCAGGCCGGCAAGCACGTCTTCTGCGAGTGGCCGCTGGGAGCCAACACCGTCGAGGCCGTCGAGCTGGCCAGCCTGGCCCACGACAAGGGAGTACGCACCCTCATCGGGTTGCAGGCCCGCGGCGGCCCCGCGCTGCTGCGCCTTCGGCAACTGGTGGCCGAGGGCTACGTGGGCGATATGCTGTCTTGCAACATGACCATGTTCCTCCCCGGCCTGATGGGACGCGGCGTAGACCGCGCCTGGATGGCCGACCGGGCCAAGGGCGCCAACAGCCTCAGCATCGCCTCCGGCCACGCCCTCGACATCTTCTGCCACTGCGTCGGCGAGTTCAGCGAGTTGTCCGCCCAGGTAAGCGTGCAACTGGGCCAGTGGAGCACCAGCGACGGCAACACCGTGGACGTGAGCGCGCCCGACAACGTGATGGTGAGCGGCACACTGGAAAACGGCGCGGCGGCCTCGGCCCACATCGCCACCATCCCCTGGAACGGCAGCGGCTGGCGCATGGAGGTCTACGGCACCCAGGGCACTCTGTCGGCCCGCTCCCAGGAGATGGTGCAGTACGGCAACGTCCGCCTCTATGGCGCCCAAGGCGCCGGACAACCCTTGCAGCCGCTGGAAGTGCCGTCCCGATTGTCGCTGGCCCCGGAGGGTGTACCGGCGGGCGAGCCGTATAATGTGGCCCAGCTTTACCGCTTCATCGGCGACGCCATCCGCGACTGTTCGGACGCGCAGCCCGATTTCGACACCGCCGTTGCCCGCCACCGCTTCCTCGACCTCCTGCAACAGTCGTCGGACGAGGGCCGGAGGGTCAAGGTGGGATAAAATGCGGGCCGGGTTGCATACTGGGTGATTTTCTTTGGCGTTACGATAGGTGCAACCTTTGCAGGGCAATCCCGTTTTAAGTGTGGGGCAAGCCAACATGCCCGATTAAATTCCGTCATTCCCGCGAAGTCGGGAATCCACTAGGTAGCACGAAAGATTCCCTCTCCCCACTTACACGAGATCAAATTTTGCCGGGATGCCCGGCAAGGAGTCAGGAGCGAGAAGCTTGTCCATGCAAATCGGCATGTTCTATCAGATGCAGGTCCCCAGGTCGTCATCCCGTTCCTACGAGGCTGACCGGTTCCTGGAAATGCTTGACCAAGTGGCCTATGCTGAAGAGATGGGCCTGAGCAGCGTCTGGATGGCCGACCACCAGTTCCGTACCGAGTGGTCCCACTCCAGCGCCCCCGACGTGACCCTTGGCGCATTGAGCCAGCGCACCAGCCAGATGCGTCTGGGCATCGCCGTGGTGGTGCCCCCGGTGCAGCACCCTCTCCACATCGCGGCCCGCACCGCCACCCTGGACATTCTCAGCAAGGGAAGGGTTGACCTGGGCGTGGGCCGCTCCGGCTATCCCTACCAGATGGCCGCTTTCGGTACAGACCTGAAAGACGCCACCGGAATGGTGGAAGAGGCCCTGGAAATCATCCCGCAGGCATGGACCGAGGGAGAGTTCACCTACCAAGGCAACCACTATAAGATTCCCTTGCGCGAGGTCCACCCCAAGCCGGTCCAGCAGCCCCACCCGCCCATCTGGCTCGGTTGCAGCCAGGAAGACACGTTCAGGAAGGCGGGACTCATGGGCTTGGGCTGCCTGGCAATGGCCGGCGGCGGGGCTACAGGATTGGCTCCTCTCGTGCAAGCCTACCGGGGCGGCATCCGGAACGCCAGTCCGACCACCGGGGTTGTCCACAACCGCGTCTCTGTAAGCACCGTGGCCATCTGCGGGGAGTCGCGCAAGAATGTGCAGGAGCGCTCCGCCGAATTGATCGACTGGTACCGCCATCAGCAGGCCCTCCGGGACGTCCGCGTGTGGAGCGAACAGGACGCGTCCCGCGTTCCCGAAGACTACCAGTGGCATTACACCCGCTCCACCGCGACCGACTCTCCAAAGGGCGAGGAAGCATCATCCCTCGACCAGATAAGGAGTGGACGCTACTGCATCGGCGACCCCGACGACTGTATCCGCTACCTGGAAGCCTATGCCGAGGCGGGCGTGGACGAGGTCATGCCCCTGTTTCAGGTGGGCGGCATATCCCATGAGGAAGTGATGGATACGCTGCGTCTCTTCGGCAAGTACGTCATCCCCCACTTCAATGCGAAGGGAAGTTAGTCCTCCGGTAGCCCCAACTGTTCTGCGCACATCGGGTCGACTACGGTAGGGGGCAGGATCGTACGCTAAGGCCGCTATCGACGCTTTGGCCACCGGTATCCGCCGGTGAACAGGATGTGGGGCCACCCAAGGATGAGCTGTGGACCAGGAGTTGGGGCTCGACCGGCAGGCGCGGCGCTGTCCGTAAGGGGAGCGTCCAGCGGACGGCGCTCTCTGTCGCTCCGACCTCCGCCAGACCGGCACCAGGAGCGTCTCATATGAATGGTACGGAGACAATTGCGGATGCGGGACCCTATCCGTACATTTCCCCCATGGCGGCAACCCTCATCGGATACGCCCCTTGTTCCACCGACCGGCAGGATCCGGCCACCCAGCGCCGGGCGCTCCTGGAGCTGGGCGTCGCCGAGGATCGCATCTACACCGATCACGGTCTCACCGGCACTACCCACACCCGCCCCGGTCTCGACCAGGCCCTCGCAGCCGTGCGCGAAGGCGACACGCTGGTCGTGCCGAAACTCGACCGGCTGGCAAGGTCCGTCCCAGATGCGCGCGCTATCGCCGATCGGCTTCGGGAACGAGACGTGAAACTGGCCCTCGGCCGGGCGCTCTACGACCCGGACGATCCCATGGGCAAGATGTGCTTCAATATCCTCGCCACCTTCGTCGAGTTCGAAGCCGATCTCATCCGCATGCGCACCCGCGAGGGCATGGCCATCGCCCGCGCCCGGGGGAAATTGCGCGGGAAACAGCCCAAACTGTCCGACCGACAGCAGCGGTAACTCTGCCGCATGCATGCCACCGGCGAGTATTCCATCAGCGATCTCGCCGAACTCTTCTACGTCTCAAGACCAAACCGTCTATCGCACACTCAACCGGCGCCTTTCCCCTTAGTATTACAGCCGCGCTTCAGGGGAAGGACGTATGTCGATGACCATGCCCGAAGTTAGACGACTGTTATGCAGGCTACGGTATCCACTATATGAGAGCGCAGACCTGCATATATGGTAGCCGTGGTGGAGCCGTCGGCACCAAGCCCGTGCCTTGGAATCCACTACAAGAGACACTTTCAGAGGCCCTCAATCCAAGTGCAACTGTAATATTAGCGTACGATCCTGCCCCCTACCGGAATCGACCCGAGCTACAACCTGGTGCGATTGGCGAAACTGACGCCGGTGGCAGCATGACCCGTGGGATCAGTCTGTCCTGATTACCGACGATAACGCACCAAGGCCCTTCAATCAGGCTGCAACCAGCGCCACCCAGCCCATCGCGCCATCACCTGGCGCCGTGGCTCCGGCCTCGCGACCTCTCATTACCTCCACCCAGCGGCGCAACACCCCATTTCAACATTCTGTTAGTGGGTATCGGTGACGATCAATTCCACCCCGCTGAGGCCACCAGCGTTGTGCGACGTCAGGAAGGCCAGCCAGAAGGCACCGTCCTCGCCAGGTCCCACGTCAATGCGCAGCACCTCGCGCTGTGGCCGGCGCCGTTGACAGCGAGGGCTACCACCACGCCGACATTGGCAAAGCGACCGCCCTCCCTGACCTGTGGCTGCGATGTTTCGCCTGGAAGACGCGAGCCGTAAGGGAGTGCTGTAAACGGCGGCGGTGAATTGGACCACGTGGGCAGCATCGCTCCATATTGTCGGCGTTGAGAGCTCCCCATGCCATATAATGGCACCGGCAGATTCATGCGAGGTGAGCGCGATGGCGGAATTACAGCGGACAGCGATAACCAGCGATCGGGCCCCCCAACCCCTGGGCGCCTATTCGGTCGGAATGTCGGTGAACGCCGGGAAGCTGATATATGTAGCGGGACAAGTTGGTGTGGACCTTTCGGGCGCCCTAATAGGGCCCGGCGACGCCGCGGCCCAGACGCGCCAGGTTTTTCAAAACATTGGTGGTGTTCTGGAATCAGCTGGCGCCGGGTTCAGCAACGTGGTGGAATTCACGACCTATGTGGTGGGGCGCGATTCGGTGCAAGGTTTCATCGACGGAAGAAACCGGGTTTTTCCGGATATTTTCCCCAACGGCGACTATCCCCCGAACACCCTGCTTGTGGTCAACGGTCTGGTCCGGGACGAGTTCCTGGTCGAAATCAAGGCAGTAGCCGCCCTCTCGTAGAGAGGCAGCGGAAGTCATCAGCAGTCTCCGGCACCGAGGTTTTCCCGTGCCGCACAGAGACCCCCGGCGGGTCATTCTCCGGACCACAAAATCTTCTAGCGGCTTTTGCCGTTGACACCGGAACGATCTTGATCGTCTCCTCGGGCTCAGGCGAGTTGGGCGGCCCGCCGCCCGCCCGGTAACTATTTCACCGCACGAATTTTCCTTTTCCCTGCAAGTTGCGGTAGGGACGCCGCAAGGATACGAATGCACGGGGTCCAGAGCAATCCCGGCTCAAGAGTGCCGCTTCTGCAACACCGCCGCCTGGAACTACCAAGCACAGACTGACCAAACATCGCCGAAGGTTATGCGGTTTGCCTCCGATGGGAAATAGGGTGGGTCAGTAACGTCCGATATTCACGGCACTAATCAAGGGACGTGAATAATCTTTCAATCACCTCTTTGGATCTGCCAGCCACAAAAGCACTGGACATGAGCGCAGCATGATTGTGAGCCTCAACGCCGGCTGCGGTGCATTCAGCGATGCTGATAAACCCAGGTGTGTTCGAGAACGCGATGGCTACATCAGGTGCCAACGGAAGCCATGTGTCCGAACCTCCAGGCGTTTCCAAATTCGTGACCCCGTGACTTCCGATCACGAACTCGGAGAGTGCCGTATCGGTGACGAAGATGCACAGGCCCAGAGAGGCCAGAAAATCCCGCTCCTTGTTAGCGAGTATGGAATGATTGGCAGACGCGAACGTCGCACGATGGTTCTGGGAAAGGTCAGCAAGCAAACCGAGGACTTGAGGGTCCGCTACAAGCTCCTTGCGAGGGGGCAACTCCTCACCACACTCGTCAGCACGTTGGTAAAACAAATCCAAATAGAGGTCGGATTTGTCATCGCCTACGCCGATCTCGTCTTGCGACTCCCGTGTCCTGCGGAATTGCGCGAGAATAAGATCCTTGCAGATCTGAACATCGCGTGGCGACGGCGGTGGGGCGTCCGAGCCGTGTCTCAGCCGTTCCCTGGCAAATTCGATCAATCCACGGGCAGCAGGAGCCGCGACAGAATCGAATTTCGCAAGAAGTTTTTCATCAAGGTCGGACTTCTTCGGAACGACGCGCCCTTCTGATCCAGGCAGATAGTCGGTTCGAGTATTGGCGTTTTTCCGGCGGAATGCAACTCGAATGCCGACAGGTTTAATTTCACGAGACGCCTTTACACCTAGCCAGACCGTCTTGCCGGCGGCGTCAGGAGAAAACTCCCTTTGCAGCCACACCGGGACTTCGTGGTGCCGTTCAGATCGTTGGAACATACGGAGGCTATCCACCAGCAGGGCTGAGGGGGCGGTCAGATTAGCCTCAAGAATACAACAGGCCGAAAGCTAACGAGCATAGCTTTTTGCACAGACAGCAAGCTGCGAACGGTCTCCGCTATAGTTTCCCGAGGGTGAGCTCCCGCCGGCAGACGTAACCAAATCGAAATAGGCGGCGGAATCGCTGGACAACAACACGCAGGCTGTAGAGCCGGGAAGCAACGGGTGGCAATCAGATCCGACAGTACCAGGAAACTACCCTTCTACGGCCTCTCCCAGATGTAAACGGCGGCGGTAAAGTGGACCACGTGGGCGGGACGATCTGCGGGTCGGCGGCGGTGGTCGTGGATGACTCCGGAGGGGTGATTAAGGAGGCGAAGTCGGAAGGCAAAAGCTGCGCGATAAAGCCCTTACTGGTCGCTCGGTCCTCAATCCTCACTTCCATTGAGCGCACGCACCGACCCAGCTGTGCTCCCTGAGTTCAAAGTCCCTGGTTCAGGGCATTCGCGGCCAGCCGGGAAATAATCGCATTGCGGGCACTGCAATCCGATCAGTCGCCCCAAGTCTCGTCAGCTTACGCGAACGTGGCTTGCCGTCGGGATTTATAATGTCAAATTCCCGTGCTTGAGCCAACTCCAGAACAACCCCGTCGAGGTCCGAGAATCGAGCAGCGGTTTTGTTTGCGAGCGCGTGGTGCATCACGTCCACAGTGACCGGGTTTTCAGCTGCCAAAGCATGCAGCTCCGCCGGCATGTCGTCGAGCAGCTGATTCCGCATCTGATTCACATCGAGTTCCTCAAAATGAAAAAGCGGCAGTGTACCGGTGTTCAACGCATCCCATCCCATCATGTCGAAGCCGCCAGAGCCGTAGTGCTCGAAGGTATTGAAGCTATTCCAATGGCATTGGATCATGACGTCCCGTGCTGTTGGGTGTCTCGAAAGATGCAGGAACCATAAGGCGCGGCGGGACTGCCTGGGCCGGATGAAGAAGGGCGTATCATAGGTTGCGCCTGTAGTGGCATGAAAGTGTTCGCGCAACACGCGCTGAGCCAACGCCCTGCCACCGTCGCCGTCCCTGAACTCAATCAAGTCGTGTATTTGGGATTCCGTCAGCTCGAGTGGGGCAACGGCCCGTATAAATTGTGGCCTTTCTGCGAGATGATTAATCAGTGCGTCCGCCGCGAACGTCAGGATAACCTCCGCTCTCGGCAGCTTTGCAAAAATGCGGTTAACCAAATCGAGTTCCACCTGTGAGAACCCGGTTTGATCCAGGAGAAAAATGGCGCGGCCAGCCCGCGGCTGCCGATGCAGAATCGCGGCAATGATTTCATCAGCTACGTCTTCGAACCGGCTGTCGTGAATAACAATTTCATCTCCATCGGCTCCATAGCCACGGTCGGCCATGATCTGGCGAAGGTGATGGGTGTGATCGGGGTTCACATCAACAAAGTGGTACTGGCAATCGAAGCGCAGGGGTTTGGTACGGTTTTGATTCAGTCTCTCCCGGGCGTTCCTGCACTCTTCAACCATGATCAGGGGTGTGCCGGATGCGGTGTTGCCACCATCCTGAAATATCCCACCCCCCGCGAATCCATCGACGAGATCGAGTTTGAGTTCATCTCGGGCTGGGTTCAAGCCCATCTTGTCAAAATACGCACAGAGGTATCTGCGCAAAACATTGAGCTTCGCCTTGCTGTGTTCCTCAACCTCCGGAGGAGGGGAGTTAGGGTGCCATACGAAGGGCATCTCCTCCCTCCGCATTGAGGTAATCAGGCTTGGCATTATGCTCTATTCCCTCAAGTAGCCGTCCGCCTGATTTGGGCGTCCGCCCGCCCCACTGCTTGAAGAAAAACGGAACTCCCTCCCGTGCGCAGAGGTCCCTTATGTGAAGGACCCAGGGCAGCTCCATCGGGCGGGCTTTCGGACCGCTCTCTCCGCCGACGATGACCCAGGAAATCCCTTCAATATCCATATCTCCCACCGGACCCAGCAGTGGTTCTACGGAAAGAAAACGAACCGAGACCGGAGCTTTCTGAAGGTGTCGTACCCTGGCGGTTGCCATGCCGTCTTCCACGGAAACGCCACACCAGATATGGCGTGGGGTGAGTTTTGACCCGTATCGATGCCGCAGGTAATCTCCCATGAGGGAACTCCGCTTTGTCAGTACCTGAAAAACGTGCCGGTCGGCCGCTTCCATGGTGTCGAATACACGGTCAATGAAGTCCTTAGGAATATCCTTGTGGAACAGGTCGCTCATTGAATTCACAAAGATCATTCGCGGACGCTTCCATCTGAGCGGTTGGGATAGTTTCTCGGGCCGGAGTGTGAGGTCGAACCCGCTTTCGAAATGATGACCGAGAGTACCGCGAAACCGCTCGGCAAACCGCTCGGCATAACAGTTGTCACACCCGCGCGTGACCTTCGTGCAACCCGTCACGGGGTTCCAGGTAGCGTCAGTCCACTCGATTGTCGATTTGTCGCCCATGCTGATTATGCGCGGAATGGTCCGGCCGAATCTCGTCCGACTTTTGGATTGGAACGGTAGTTTACACCATTGCTACCGTGGCCCAGGATCGGATTTGACAGCCTGCTACCGGCATAGTAGCTTGGTAATGACAATACCCCTCACGCCTCTCATCGGAACGGCGCACCAGGGGGGTTTTACTATTCTATCGGCGATAAAATGACCACTGGTCAGACGAGCTTGACGTCCCCGGCTCCCGGTACGTCCATCCAGGATCGCCTGGACCAGTTGTGGCAACGCGGCATGGCCATTCCGCACCCTGAGAAAGCTACCCATTTCCTCAGCCACGTCAATTTCTATCGATTGCGCGGCTATTGGGAGCCCTTCGAAGATCGGACGGTGAACTGCGACCGGCACGACTTCAGAACTGGCGCTACGTTCGATGCCGTGATCGAGCGGTATGAATTTGACCGGGAATTGCGCACTCTGCTCCTGGATGCTTTCAACCACATTGAGGTATCCGTACGTACCCAATGGGCTCACCATCTGGCCGGCGTCGCAGGCGGCGGCCCCTCTGCGCACTTGAATCCGCAACTGTTCTCATCACGGTACTATCAGAATTTGGCAGACCTGCATCGAGCCTATGACCGGCATGGCAGAGGAACGCACCATTACCATTTTGCCGATTGCCCGATCTGGGCGATTGTTGAGGTGATGTCGTTTGGTCAGCTTTCCAGATGGTACGGAGACACCTGCCGGCCGGTGCGGCGACTGGTTGCTGGCGCCTACGGGATTGACGAGCGGATACTGCGGGCGGTCCTGCGCCACTTGGCGCCGATCAGAAACATCTGCGCGCATCACGAGCGCCTGTGGGATAGGGAGTTCATCACCAAAATTGCAGTACCGAAGAGGCTGGGTGGATTCAAGGATTCACCCAGGTTCTTCAATCGGGCCGATAGCGGCAGGCTTCATAACGCGTTGGTGATGGTTGCCTATTTGACCGGGGTCATTCAGGGCGGTGCGGGATGGGCAGAGGGCTTGAAAACCCTGATGAATCGATACCCACGCATTCCTCAAGGTCGCATGGGTTTCCCAGCGGACTGGCAGCGCCTCGACGTCTGGCGGGCGTGACTCCGGGTGTGGCGGGGTAGTTTTAAAATGGCGGTGAGGTTCTGATGCTCAGTGCAAGGCACCGCTGTCTTCCCAAACAGGGACGGCACAATTCGCCACCGGACCATTTGGCGTCAAGCCGATTCGGGGTTCGGCCAGGGTCCAGGCCACTGCACGAAAACGTTGGGAACTCTCCGGACAATAGGAGGAAGGCACTTGAGCGTCCGCGAACCTGCTAAGCCCCACGTGATGGCTTTGCATTACCGAGTGGCCCGCAACGATGATGTGATTTACAGATCGACACAGCGAAGCGTGCACTGGCGTGGGGGGTTTTGACGTGGTAATGGACGGTGGAGAGGTCACTCTGGAACTCCATGGCCATTATGTGGACGAGGCATCGGCGCGAGCGGCGGTCCGCGATTACATTGAGGAGTGGGAATTTCAGGCCGACCTGACCATCGGCGCCGGCAAATTACGCTTGGAATTCATCCGGGACGAGATCGTGGACCGCGACCCTGTGTTCGGGGATCGGCATGTGCCATCATGGGTAACGTTAGCATCGATACGTCCTTCCGCCATACCTGCTCCGGTCGATTACCCAAATCCGCCCTTGGGAGTTACCGTTGACTTTGATGACAAGCTGTTTGCCGCTATGCGACAGCGGTACGACGTGTATTCGCGGGATCCGCCCCTGACCGCGGTGGCGTATTTTTGCCTGACCTGTCTTGAGAAGACAGTTCCGCCAAAGAAGGGCCGAAATGCCGTGGCCGTGTTGTACGGAATTCCGTATCGTGATCTCCAGAGAGTCGGCGACCTAACCGACCGTAAAGGAGGGTACCAGGGAGCCAGAAAAGCCAAAGCCATAGATAGTGAGCTCACCGAGGAGGAAAGGGACTTTCTCGCCAATATGGTCAGGTTGATGATACGGAAGCGAGGTGAGGCGGTTGCCAAAGACTCTGTTGAGGGTGCCCCCGACGCGGGGTAAAGCCAGGGCGATTCCCGACGGGTCGAGTAATGGAGCCGCCTGTGTCATTTGCGCGCTGGCGAGTGGCGGAAAAAACGAGACGCCGAAATCCCCATCGGTCCGGTAGGCGGAATTCTGGCAGGGGTCGTTTTACGTAACGGCTATTGTGTGAAGCAGTTATGTTCGCCAAGGGATCAGTCTTGCCGGAGAAGCGGCTCGATCTTATCCACAAACCGCTCCACATCGTCCAATGCCTCATGCACGGTCTCGGTTTCCTGGTTATTCTCGTAGAAGTTGTTATGCAGGCTGTTGGCTACGTGGAACAATCGGCCGATGTCTTCGTCGCCGGTCTCTTCACGTAGATTGCGGACAGCGGTGAACAACTGTCCATGTCCGCCATGAGCCCACCCACGGCTTTCTGCTATGGTCTTCACGATCTGGGCAGCCGCTCCCCAGCCTTTCTCTGAGGCTTGACGAGTATCGCCTTGGGCCAATTCTTCACGGCCTTGTCCCAGGAGCTGCCGGCTGGCCACTTGGTAAGTTCGCGCTACCATAGTTCACACTGTCCGCTGACGTTGGGCATCAACGATACCAAGATCATATAGACAGGGTCAATGTTACTCCATGATATGGCGAGGGACGTAACAGTTCAGACTTGGTGAGGTGAATTGGCCGAAGGCGGGTTGCCGAACGCTGGCACGGGTGGCGGTGGTTATGTCATATACAGGGCATGGATACTGATACAGGGCATGGATACTGAAGTGGACCTGACCACCGTCGACCGCGCTGTGCTGATTGCCATCATCGCCGAGTTACAGGCGGTGATTGAGCGGTTGCAGCGGCGGATTGCCGAACTGGAAGGCCAGGCGAAACCGGGCGACCCGCTGCGAATGCCCGGCCACAAGCCCATTTCGGGCCGCCAGCCGCCGGCGCAGCAGGGGCCCCGCAAGCAGCGACGCCACGGCTTCGCCCGCCCGCGCATGACACCGACCCATCGGGTGGAGCACGTGATGGAGAACTGCCCCGATTGCGGCGCCCACCGGTCCGGCGGCTGGACCCAGCGCACTCGGGAAGTCTCGAACTCTTGACCAATCACCTGCCGGTGGTTCCGGTGCAAGTCACCGAGCACGTCTACATTGCTCGGACTTGCCCGGCTCGGACTTGCCCGGCGTGCCGACGGCGCTGCACACCTCCGGCGGAACTGGACGGCGTGGTCCTGGGCCAGCAGCGCCGCGGCGTCAACCTGCTCAGCCTGATCGCCACGCTGCTGGAAGAGGGGCGGCTACCCATCCGCAGCGTCCAGTGGTATCTGGACACCGTGCATCAGTTGCGCCTCAGCGTGGGGGCCATCGTGAGCGCCATTCACCAGACCGCGCAGCGGGCCCAACCAGCGGTGGCCGCGACCCTGGACCGCATCCGCGCCAGCCCAGTGGTCCACGCCGACGAAACCGGCTGGCGCGAGGACGGCGCCAATGGCTACGTGTGGACTTTCAGCACCCCCACCGAGCGCTACTTCCTGCGGCGGGGTCGGGGCAAGGCGGTGGTGGACGAAGCGCTGAGCGATGCTTTCTCCGGAGTGCTGGTCAGCGATTTCTACGCCGCCTACCACCATTATGACGGCCCCAAGCAGCGCTGCTGGGCGCATCTGCTGCGGGACATCCACGACCAGCGCACCCGCTACCCCGATGATGCGCCACTGGCCAGGTGGGCCGACGCCGTCCACCAGCTCTATGTCGCAGCCAAAGCCTGCAACCATCACGAGCCATGGCACAGGCGTGTTGCCCAACTGGCCTGGGAGCGGAAGCTGCTGGCCATCTGCCAGCCCTTCATGGCTGACCCGCTGGCCGTTCAGGCCAAACTGTGCCGGCGCATTGAGCGCCACATCAAGGAACTCTTCGTCTTCGTGACCGAACCGGACGTGCCTTCAGACAACAACCCGGCCGAGCCCAGCCGGCGCCATCTGGTTATCAGCCGCAAGGTCAGCGGGGGCACCCGGTCGGAACGTGGTACCGAGAGCAAGATGACGCTGGCATCCATCTTCGGCACCTGGCGCGCCCAAGGTCTAAATCCTCTCGCCGCCTGCCGTCAGCTGCTCACTTCCCCTCTACTCTGAACTGTTACGACGAAACAACGGCAGCCAAAGGATGTTACGGAGCGGAATGGCGCATTGAGCTATGGGGCATCGCGCATCCATCCGTAGTGGCAACTTGGCAACGCTGTAGTTTCGGTACCGGGAGGATCCAGAAGTGCATCGGTGGTTGAACACGCTGACGATAATGGTCTGCCTGTTGGTTGTGCTGGCCTGCGGGGTGGACCCCGACGACAGGATGGTGCGTCGATACGCCGGATGCATGGCGGACGCCAACACCGCTTTGCATCGCCTGACTGCGTCCAGCGCCGTCGGGACTATGCCGCTGAGCGCCGAGGCAGTGGAGGAGAGGTTGTGGGATCAGCTGGAGCGCGGGGAGGTCACCATGGCGACGATCAGGGCCGACCACGCTCGCTACTGCAAATAGGTGTGTGCGAGAGTTGCGGAAACGGCGTGGGCAAAAGTCACTCGGGCTGGGCCACAATCCGGTATCAAAAGCCTCGTTGAGGGACTGAATGGCCGGTGCGGCATGATGGCGACGTAATGCGCCGCGCAAGGTGTAGGTCGAATGGACGATGCGACGACCTGAACGTGTCTGATGCAGCGCATCCGTAATCGGGGTAGGTCAAAACGGGGCGGCGAAAACCGCCATCGGGCCGGCGGACGGTTTTCCCGCACGGATCGGTTTACGTAATGACCTTTTATGCGAAGCAAGTCGGGTATCAATATGGCCCGTCCGGCTCAACTCCAATTGAAAACCCGATCTCAGGTAGAGGATTGCTCATGGCAAGACGCAACTGGACACGCGAAGAGGACCTGGCGGTGTTTGTCGTTATCCAAGGATTCTGTCAGTTTAAATGGAAAGCGAATATGTCAGTCTGAGCGATTAGCGGCCAGTTGGGCTGGTGACCGAGCCGGTGGGAACGTCGAGGAAGGAGTTTCGTATCCTGCCTCCGCTCGCCTTCAGAGGATGAATGCGCAGCATATACGGGAAACTGAAGGGGCGCGCCGGGACGTATTACGGACCCGGCAAATGGTACCTCTCTGTCGGCATTTTATTGACGCCGACCAGTGCCCAATCAAACCAAACTGGAGAGATGACAGGCGGTATGGAAGACTTCGAGCAAATGTCTGAGATTGAACTACTCCAAACTCACGGATTGGTAATTGACGAGCTACTTCGTCGGGGTGTGGTCAAAACTCGCAATAACCCTGTTGGCGACTACACTGAGTGGCTGGTTTGCAGGCGGCTGGGGTTGGAGATGCAAGCAAATTCCAAAGCATCGTTCGACGCCGTTGACGCAGCGGGCATCCGCTATCAGATCAAAGGCCGGCGGTCGGAAGGGCGCTCTGTACAATTCAGCGCGATAAGGAATCTCGCAGAGCAAGGCTTTGATTTTGTGATTGCAGTCATATTCAATAACGACTATTCCATCCGCCTCGCTGTGATGATGCCCTATGCAACCGTGGTTAAATTGGTCAAGTATCAACCACACGTCAATGCTCATAATCTGATTCTGACAGACGATATCGTCGGTGAAGACGGCGTAATGAACATCGTGCAACAGATTATCGGCGAGTCCGAAAGTACTGGCGGCGACCGAGGAATCTTCCCAACGCCCAAATATGAAGCTCCACATACGCTGCAATCGATCGTCCGAAGCCTGATGAGAACGACGCTGGAAGATTACCCTACGTTTCTGGCCGATGCGGATATAAGCAATTTGACAAATCAGGACTATTGCCGGGACGAGTTACATCTGAAAATCGGGAATCTCCCGCTTTTGAGAGCCGGTAGAGAAGGACGAATGATAAATGGCCACTCTCGGTACTGGAGGAAATTGTACGCTTCCAGGTTTTACGTCTGCTCTCAGTGGTGGAAAGACCATCATTTAGATAACGCGCGAAGCCTACGGAGATTTGTGGCCGAACTCGCCCAAAGGAATCCGGATAATCCCGGTATATGGGCTCTGAAAGAACATGAGCAAAACCTTACCGATTACCTGAACTAAACTAACCCCCAATCCACCGAAAAGATGAGTGTCGCGGTGTGCTGAAGGGGTAAGAAAGTGCTCTTGTCCATCAGGGATAATGGCTTTTGTAACAGGAAACCGTCCCCAGGCCAGGAGCACCCAAAAGGTGCTATCAGATGACTACCCCGACCGCATCCAAATCGCCTTTGACGACCACCGCTTGGTGGCCAATGCTGGGCTGATCCTGCCAGCCACGCTGGGCCGGCATCTGGGCCTGCCCGAACTGGTTGACCGGCACCTGGACCTGGGTCGCGCCCCAGGCCGAGCCAACACCGGCGACAAGGTGATGACGCTGGTGGCGTCGGCGCTGGCCGGAGGAGACTGCATCGACGACGCCGGCGCGCTCGGCTCGTAGTCAAGGCGCCATCCACCCTGGGGACGTTCCTGCGCAGTTTCCGGTGAGGCCGGCATTCCGACCCTTGCCGCCGGATCTGCGCCTGGGCCAAGTCCTGTGCTTCAAACACAAAAGGAGCGTGGCCAGGGACAACACCGTGCAGTTCCAGCGGCACATCCTGCAGTTGCTGCCTGACCGGCAACGCCGCAGCTATGCCGGTGCGGCTGTCGTGGTGCTGCAAGGACTGGACGGCCGGCTGTCCTTACAACATGAGGGACGCATCATTGCCGCCCAGGAGGCGCCGCCAAGTCCAGGGTCGCTGCGAAACGGCATCAAGCCTTCCTCCGGTGATGCCAGCCAGTCTCCAGACCCCAAAGGCCTCAGTCAACCTCGGGAAACGGCCCCTAATCCACTGACAATGGTAGCCGCCGCAAACGGTCACAGCTCCGTCATCGACGATGCAGACGTGGTCTCCATGACGGTGACCACTTCACCGAGGAGGTCGACGTTTCTGCAACAGGCCCGATGGGACGCGGTGCAGAAGGCCAAGCTCGAGGGTATGTCCATTCGCAAGATGGCCAGAGAGTTGGGCCTCCACAGAGCCACCGTAAGGCGATACATCGATGCCGAAAGTCCGCCGACGCGCCGGTCGCCGGCAATCCTACCGGCATCGACATCTGATACGATCCCCCAATAGACAGGTGACATTTCTGCTGAACGCTTAGGTGGACATTTATCCTGAACTACGACAGCCGCAACCCGACGATCGAACCGCCCATGTGGTCCACTTTACCGCCGCCGTTTACACTGCGGAGGGGTCGGGGAATTGTTAAGCGGAGCGCCCCTCCGCCAGAGGGGTAAAAAGGTGGGCGAGTATGAAGATACTGCTGGTAATGTCGCTCATCATGCTGGCCTTTGTGGTTGGCATGATCGCTCCTGACGTGGACCAGAAGGTCGGCCTAATCGTACACAGGTCAATTCTCACGCACGGTCCCTGGTTCGCACTCGCCGCAATCCTCCTGGCTACAAAGAGCAACAGCCGGTATGCGATACCACTGACAGGCGCAGCATTCTCGCTGGGGTTGTCAATCCACCTGGCCGCCGACCTGTTCCCGCGGGGCTGGACCGGCTTTGCGTTAATCCACATACCCGGGTATGGCAGCCTGCCCGGGGCAGCCAGCGTCATCTGGATCTTGGCATCCCTCGTTATCTCAGTATCCGCAGTCCTGTATCTCGGCTGGCGGAGTCTGCCGCGAGAGGAATACTGAGCGAGCACCCTGCAACGGTGGATTAACGTAACGGCTGCTGTGCGAATCACAGCGAGTATCAACGAGACCACGGATGCCGGCATGATAGCCGCGCGGACTATCATGCCATGTTCAACATCCTGTCCGGGAGTGGGTTATGACGGCGGAAGTGAGTGAAGGAACACATCGGAGAGATTCGGGGCGTGAAAGTGCGCTGGGTTGACGTCATCGTAGCCGGACACACTGTAGAGCAGGTTCTGTCTTTCGACGTTGAGGAAGCGGAGGCCGTCCACGGGCAGCCATTCGATGATGAATTGGACGAACACATCCAGATGGGAATGTTCGCCGTGGATCGGATAGCCGCGGACGGCACTATGCACAAGGTCGCTTCTGCCAGGAGTTATGTCCTCGACGGCAAGTGCATAAGGACCGCGAAGATCGATCATTGCAGAGAGATCGAGCCCATGAGCGCTGGCTGGTGGATCACCCGAGCGGACGGCACTGAAGTTGAACGCGAACCCTGGAGTTGCGTCCCCGGGAAGGAGCCGATGTCACACAGCGACCTTCCCATGGTAGTCGAGAATAAGGAAGCTTGAACCTGTATGAAACTGGTTAACTGGAATGTGGAATGGGCCACGCCCAAGTCGCGGCGTTCTCCGGAGATACTGGCTCGTATGGGCCAGCATGAACCCGAGATCATCTGCCTGACGGAAACGCATATTGAACTGCTGGGCGACTATGGACATCAGGGGCACATGGTTTGGTCCCGGCCGGACTACGGACACGCCGTAAGGGAAGAGCGCCGCAAGGTATTGTTGTGGTCGAAGCGGCAATGGCGGGCAGTTGATGATGTGGGTTGTGAGGCGCTCCCACCCGGGCGGTTTGTAGCCGGCGTAACGGAAACGTCGCTGGGTGAAGTCACGGTGATGGGGATATGTATTCCCTGGGCAGGATCAAGGGCCAGCGGCCCCAATGCCAAGCGCAGGCGCTGGGAAGACCATGCAAAGTATCTTGAGGTTTTGGGGGACGCGATTGATCGGGTGGCATCGCGGAACCTGATCGTGATGGGGGACTTCAACCAACGCATTGATCAGGGCAGCAGCACGCCGGTAAGGTTGCGTGGCGCTTTGGAGCGCGTCTTTGCGGGACGGCTTACCGTTGCTACCGCGGCGCTGGGCTTCCAGGGAAGGAGAAGCATTGACCACATTGCGTTGAGCCGTGATCTGGCGGTTGGGTCCTTGGGCGTAATCAGCAATGTCCATGGGGAGACGAAGCTGTCCGACCATTTCGGTGTGGTTGCAGATCTCCATGCCGATGTGGTCCAGGGGTGAATGTCATTCGCTGGCACGCGTGGATTGGATGAGGTCTATGCTGGTGGGAGGAAAGGCCCCAAACGGCCACCAGCGTCGCGGCAAACGGACTCCTCTGGGGTGTGCGCCGAAACCCAAGGTGTTTAGCACTTGGGGGATATCCGGCCAGGGTTAAGGGGCACTCCGAGGGGGCCGTTTTACGTAATGACCCTTTGTGCGAGGCAACTCAGGTATCGTTAAAAGGCAGACGCCGACGGCGCTGGCTAACTTGTCCAATTTCGCGGTTGGGTCCGTCAAGATGCTGCTTGCGAACGCATATCGATTAATATTTAATTTGCGGCAATGCGCGCGCGCCGGATGATTTACCCCACGTCGACCGGCAAAAATAGTCGCCTGGACCCGCACGACCAATCGTCGTTGATCAGGCCTCGCCGTCGTCTACTTGAACTCCAGCGTCTGGGGGTCTCAGGACGCAGCTAGGGCTGCCATGTCTTCGGAGTGCAAGTCTGGGTTGTTGGCGTGCCAACCCAATCATAGCTGTCCTCCCTGTTGCAGGATTGTCCTCCACATGTCGAAGCTTTCGGGAAGATACATGGTGGGACCTTCGAGTGGCAATTCGAAAATACGCATTCTCTTTTCGGCCGCTGCCGATTGCCATCTTCGCAGGTGCCTCTCAACATCCTTCTCGCAGTAATACTTGGTGCGCTCGTCGAGTGGATCACCTTCCCGCTTAGGCCATCTGGGGTGAGCCATATAAAGCCGAATGGGGACGCTGATCACGTAGGAGATCCCCTGTTCCCTGCACTGTTGGATTGCCTCGGCGTTGATCCCGTGATGAACGACTGCTTGCGCGTCGAGCGGAGGAGGAGGAGCAGCGTCGACCTCTGGCTTCCACACAGGCTCCAAAGCCTGGTCTATCTGCTTTTGCTCCGCTATTGTCCAGCTCATTGATTCAGACTTCACGGAGGGGATGTCCGTCTCTGCACGAGGTGGGTCGTGCCGAATCGACCTTGAGTCCTTGCTGTCCTCCCAGTCCGGTGGTCGCCCTTCAGAAATCATCGCCTTGACGCTCGCCCGAGCCACATCCTCAATGTCAGCGGTCAAGGCGGCTAGCCGTGACCAGTGCTGATCCTCTTCGGCTGGCGTCTGATTCTCAGGGGTGTTGCCATGCACGACGGCCGAGCGCTCATCGTAAAACTCCTTGAGCAGAGTCCTAGTTTGTCCTCTCTCTTGGCGTGAATCCGCGAAGTACCATGACCCCCTTCTCGAGACGATTTTCTTCTGATCCCATTGCTCACCCTCCATGAACAGGCCTTCAAGTGTAATGGATACGTCGATCACCCTGTCCTCAAGCTCAATCCTCTCTGTGCCATCCCGCAGTCGCCGCATCGCAAGAGCCAGAATGCGCTGGGTCCGCTCCGGCAGAGTGGCGTACTTGCCTATCAGATCTAGAACCTCCGCGTCGTTGAGAGGCCGGTTGGTTGACGGCCGCCTGAAACTAGACAGGGTGAGCAGCGCTTGGTGACTCCACGTGCCTCGCGAAGCTGCTGCTCCAAAGAACGGGAGTGTCGCGGCGACTGACTCGGCAACGCCGCTCCAGCCTCCGAACACCCTAAAACCCGTTCCCCACGCCAGGCCAAGGATGAGCAGCAGCGTCTCGGTGCCACATTGGAGCAACTGGCTTACACGGCGATCGACGTAGTTCGAGTTGAGACGCCTGTGTTCGAAGCTCTTGGCTTCGAGTACGCACACGTTGTCGGCACTTTCTGGCGGCCAGGAACGGACCTCCCACGACAACTCCTCCGAGGATGCTTCGGTTATCTTCTGTAAGGCTTCCGGGTAAGGGAGGAGATTGCAATAGTCGTCCAGCGACTTCGCATTCAACATCGGCAGCCCCTTCAGCAGATAGAAGGTGCGGACCTCAATCATGCCGTGGCCCGGGAATTCCATGGCGCATCTAGCCACGGTGTCGGTGCCATGTCCGGCGGCAGCCAGGATCAGTTTGCAAGTAGCCGTCAGAGCGTCGAGCTGGGTTTCACCAGCATGCCCCCACTTATCGCTAGTCGTAACAGTGGCCCCGGGCGGATGCGTTTGACGTTCGGGATTCCAGTGAACTTGGACCCAATCATGCACCTCCTCAAACGCTGGCACCGCGGCCAGCCATTCGTTCCTTATTTCGACGACGTTCTTGACCGATCTTGCGAGATGCACACTCCTCAGCGGAATATCGGGGACTTGTTTCCTAATTCCCGGGTGGGCGAGAAACTCCGGTAGGGCGCGATTCAATAGCACCCTAATGCTGTCGAGACTCGGTGCGTGGTTCATGGGTGTCACATGTCTTCCCGCAATGGATTTGTGGCATGCCGCGCGAGAAAGGCGCCCACTGGCGCCGCAGATGGGGCCTATTTTGGCGATCGACTAAATCATGCTCGAGTTTTCGGGTCGGTTTTCTGTTTCAAGAACCATTATCCCCGAAGCCGTGAGCACTTTCTTACCCCTTCAGCACGCCGCGGCACTCACCTTTTCGGTGGATTGGGGCTGAACTCATGGTCATCCGCCTACGGGCTCCCTAGCAGGGTTCGCCTGCTCGATCTGTGGGCTCAACGACTACGCCGCAATCCCCAGTTACCGCAGCCTGGCCATCAGGTACTCCTGCGGCCGGTCGCCCTTCACCCGGTTGCGGTGATCGCACAGCAGCTGCAGGATCGATTTTATCTTGGCCACCGCCGCCGCGGAGAATGATGTGGTCGATTTCGAGCTCTTGGTGTCAATCCTGCATCACATTGCCCCGAACCGGACGAGTTCTTCGAAGAAACGAGCCAAGTTGTGCAATGTCCCAATTTCGTCCGGTGATAGACCATCAGGGTTGAAGTGCATCAGGTTGTTCCTGATATTCCTTGCCCGATCAAGGTGCTTGCGGAATTCATCCTTGTCTACGTTTAGTCGTAGCCTTTCCCAATGTTCGGCCTTGCCCAGTAGCGAGTGGTATCCAGCCAAGGTCAAATCTGAAGCGCCGTTGATTTGCTTTGCGCCTTCAATCCCCGTTGACGTTGCTCGCATCTCATCCAGGGTAAATTTGCCATGCACCAACCGACGTAGATGTCCTTCGATTTCCCCTGCGAGGGCAAACGGCACGGCGGATATTTCGAATTGACTCGCGAGGTCAGTCGCGGTCACGATGCCCGATATGGTGCCATCCTCGCGTCGTACGAGCACGCACTCGTGTTTAGTAACAGCGCTCATCGCTTCGACTAAAGGCGTGGTGATGGCAAGAATCTGGACGGCTTTTTCCATACAGTCCTGTACCGAACCGCATTTTACCGAATCGCATTTGTCGTGCAGGACCATTCTCGCACCGATAGACTTCCAGCTGATAATTCCTTTAACGTCCCGTTTGTTGCCACTGGGCATTACCGGGAGCTGAGAGAAGTCATTCAACTGCATGATCGTGGTGGCTGCACTCAATGGTTTGGTCGGCGGGACGGTGGCAAGCTTTGATTCCTCGATTGTGTTCAGATTAGCTGAAGGCAACGAATCTATTCTCTGGGTAGCGTCTGACAGTTCGGGAATCGGCGCGTCGCTATATTTCGAAGAATCGAGCTGAACGGATATTTCCGCATCGATCCAAACGGTGGAAAAATTGGGCACTGTCTCAAGTTCGTACTGGTCAAGTAAATTTTGGATTTGACCTACAATCCATGTGCCACGTCGTTCGAAACCAAATCGGTTAACCAACTGCCTGACAGTGGTTTTTTCTGGGTGTTGGGCAGCCCCCTTTTCTCTTTCTTCTTTCAATCGTCGGGCTACGCCAGCCAGCCAATCGGATCCTTCAGTCATCTGTTCGACCTCAATCTGGTGATCAAGTTAGTTTGGACGGGTAGATCACGCTACGATCCACAATTCGCGCGGTCTGGCCAACAGGTATCCTTGCGGTCGGTCGCCCTTGACCCGGTTGCAGTGGGCGCACAGCAGCTGCAGGTTCTCGATGTTGCGCTGGCCGCCGCCTCTACGGGGGATGATGTGGTCCACCTCAAGGACGCGGAATGGGAACTCGCTGCGGCACCCGTTGCACCGACCTTCCTGCTGGCCGAGCAGGACGTGCTTGTTCTGACGGAGGACACCGGAGCGTCGATGTCGGTGTGCCTAGGGATGTCAATGCGGGCCGTAAGCCGGTTGTGGAACAGGTCACCCGTGGACTGCTGCAAACGCATATTGACCAGCTCAACGGGCTTGGGCGAGATGTCGACGCCGATCCAGCGCCGGCCCAAGTTCTCAGCGGCGACGCACGAGGTAGCGCAGCCGCGAACGGAGGAATGCTAGCCAAAAGGGGCTGACCCAGAGAACTCTCCACCACTTCTCCCAAATGAAAGCGCCCGGCCGGCATCGAGCCGGGAGAGTCTCCGTCGCCAAGCCGTGAATTTACCCTAGCCGACCTTCGTGCGGGGCCGGAGGGGCGGGTCTGCTTGGCCCGGGGGTCTGCGGTTTGGGCGGCGCGGATACTCTGAACATCGGATGCTCCTTGTGGGAGGACTGCCACCGCATTGTAACGCGTAGCGTCAGCTCCGCATACTTCCGTTGCTGATCCGGGGAATAGCATCTCAACACTCATTTCGAACGACCGGTTTTCAACCATGCCTGCCCTGACGGCGGCTCTGCGCTGGCCTGTAGAATGGTTGGGTAGTCCGTCATTCCCGTCTGCTGGAGTGGGCCCCCATGACCTCACCATCTGCCAAATCGTCCCCATTTCCGAAGCTGCCGGAGAACTGCGATGTCTGCGGCAACCAATTGCCCTCGCACCTGGCCCGCATCGGCGTCACCCAACACCCCCAATGCCGCGTGGGCTACCACTCCCAGTAGTGAGCATGGGCGCCAGGAATCAATCCCGACGCGGCCAATTACCGGTCGCAGGTCCATCTCAACTATCGAACGTCGGGTACGGTTCGTGATCGTCAAGGTTGGCGATAGCCTGGGCGGGACGTTCGGCAACTTCGTCGGCCGACTGGCTGCAACACGGGCAGTCCTGACAGCAGTAATCCCCGCCTTCCGCGCCAGTGTCCTGGTTGTCCACCCGATACCGCCAGACCGTGATCACGCCGCAATGCTGACAATGGTCAAAGATGGCAGCTGGTTTAGGCTGGCTCATCGGCATCCTTCCAGCATGGCATTCTACCGCGCGAGGGCCGGCGCAAATACCTTGATGCAGGACGGATTACGCGCTGCCGCCGGACAGTGTTCGGAGAGATGGAGAAGGCCTCGGGTACTGAGACGGTGGATGCGGCAGCCTTGGAGTGGGTTTATGGGCGTTCCAGGAATTCCATGCCTGCTTCACGGAGCCTTTGCCGTAAGCAGTAGTGAGAGCAGCCCAACACAATCCATCTGGGTCCACCGCAGTCTGCCATCATCAAGCAGCGTTGAACGCGAGAGGGCGGTACTGTAGCGAGTGGCTCGCTGGGGCCCTCGACCAACCATGGCAGCCGTTAGCCGGCCGCTGACGAAATCGGCATCCTCTAACAAACGACTTCACGTAACAGCGGCTGAGCGAACTGCTTCGGGTTCCCCGTATGCACGGGGATGCAATCTGTAAAAACACAACTTTTAACGGACAGCTTCCAATACACGGCGTCTGCCAGGCAGAGACGAAAAGCCACCTCAGGGGCAAAGGATGGCAAGCGAACGAAGTCCAAGGCAAATACGCTGCGGTCCGGAAAAGCCAAGCCGCTTGCCACCCAGGGAAAGCCCGCCTCCAAGGCTCCAAAGGCGCGCCTAACTGCGGATCAGAAGAGAGAACGCAACAGAATATCCTCTGTCGAGAGACGTCGAAAGCCCCGAGGTCTACCATCCCCTGTTGGTGGCGGCGTGGCCCCACCACGGGTTCGTGCAGTTCCACCCGTTCTCAAACGGCAACGGCCACGTGACGCGGGCGCTGGTCGCCTGGCACCTCGTGCAGCATGACTACCTGCCCATCCTCGTGACCCGAGACGACCGGAACAACTACATTGACACCCTCGAGGCCGCCGACAGCGGAGACCTTGACCCAGTGGTGATCTTCGCGGCGCATCTGCACCGGAGAGATCCCGCAGACCATGACAAGGCAAGCGACAAACGATCCCAGAAAAAACGAGTCGCTGGCGAACGTCGACACCAGCCGCTCCAACTGAAGGAACGGTCGATTTCACGACCGGCCTCACATACCCTGAATTTCTGCCACAGGGCCGCCGACGGCAGGATGGTCCCGGTCGACGTCGGCGAAACCATCATCAGGCTTGAGGGACTGCAGTTCCATACACCGGTCATATTCGCCGAAGAGAACGAACCAAGTCTACTCGGTGTGGTCACCCTCGAAGAGGCATCTCTCGCCGTGGACCCCATGGGCGGCAGGCTCATACCCACCCACCTGCTGCGCTACTGACCTCGCACAATAGCACCCCATGGCCAATACTGGGCCACGATGGAGAAGCCGCCCGTGCCATGCAACAGCGAGCGGCAGTTGGACAAAACCACAGGGGATGACCCCGTTCTACCCACGACCGAAAGGACCACGAACACGCAGATCACTGCTTACGCGGACGGCCACGCTTGGTCTTACTCCACCGCACACGGGCCGGCTTGACCGGAAGCGTATAACTCCAATTTGAGTTTGATCCCCATAAACATCCCCACAGACGCCAGCCCATCCGAAACACTGCCGCACCCACCTGGTGACGAGGGCAGCCATCCAGCCCAAGCCAAGCCTCACTTGGCCTGGAGCTAAACGTGTTCAAGCCCGAAGGCACTGCGACGAGTTCCCACGGGAGCAGGGTCCGTGGCCCAAGGCCGGACCGCCGTATCCAAAGCGGCGGTCCAAGACGCCCAAACTGATGGTGATTCAGCACGAAAACCCCGTTTCCGGGTACGTACTCAATTTGTCCACAGGCTCTAACCTGGCTTTTACCCTTTCCGCTGCACAACACCAACAGCCTACTCGCAGCGATGCGAGGAATTGCAAATACTATTTTTGCACGGACCTAGACCCATAGGCCCGGTCAAAACCACTGCGGAGCCACTGACGCCACCACGGGTTGCCGGAACCGCGTTCCAACGGTCAAGAGTGGTGGGGCTGACGTCCAGCGTTAATCAGTCACCGTTCATCTGAATCTCAAGGGTCTCTTTCGGGTACCCGAACCGGGCCAATATCTCGTGGCATACGTTTATGATGCCGTGCCTGGTACCGCCGGTGGGAATGAAAATCCCTGTTTCAAGCTCCTGCCTGTGCTGACCGGGCGCATCGGGAAACCAACCCGGCCTTTCAGAGGCGAACTGGCGAAAGGCCTCTTCATTTCGCTTTAGCATCAGCCGGCACACGCCCAGCCGCACGCCGGTCCAGTTCTTTACTGCTTCGCGGAACGGTTCCTCACCCGCCTTCTTCACAGTGAAGGACTCCGGCTTACTATGATCCGCACCCGCCTTCTTCGCGCTGCTGGACGCCTTGTTCACCAGGGGCCCCGATTTTTGAACGAACTCCTTAACGTCTTGATCGCTGGGGTGAACACCATGACTCTCAGCCAAGATTTTCACGACTTCAATGAGACCCCGCTCGTCGGTGTCCAAATCGTTCCACACTTCCGTCAACTTCCGCATTACCTCAGCGCGTCTCTGCTCCGTCGTGCGTAACTCCTTCGCAGCGGCGACGGTGTGTCTAACGTCCTGCTGACCCGCCAGGTTTTCCCGCGCCAGGAACCGCCAGAAGTTGCTTTCCACCTCTTCGGGATCACCACCTATGTCAATATCCAGAAATGGCCGCAGCTCTCCTCCTCTGGGCCGTTTCCAAGGCCCCACGTACAACCACCACCTATGTCCGTTGGTCAACGCAGCCAAGCTTGGATTAACCTCTCGGCAATATCCTTGGAGTTGGCTCTCATTGTCGTGATTAAGGTCGGCAGCCCACTTTTTGACTTCGATTACCACCCGACTTTCGCTATCCACCTGTAGCTCGAAATCGGGCCTTTGACTGGTGGACAGCTTTCGTTGTGGATAAACCTCCGTCACGATGTGGGTACTCCACCCCAACTGCTGCAACAGCGGAAGCACGACCGCGAACTCTACGGCCTTCTCATCACGGTCCCGCAAGACGTCCGATTGGCCTTTTATGCCGTTAAGCGTCTCTTGAAATGCTTCCCGCATCGAGCTACCTCCACAGTGCGCGGCGCGAACCCACTTGACCGGATGTTACACCCGAAGGATGGCGCTGGTACCAGCCCGTGGCTTTTGCTCGACACAGAACCCTACCACATCGAACGGGCCAAACTGGAAGACATCGCAGAGCGGACCATCGGGCAGACCAACATCAAACGCATTTGGGTCATCATCCAAGCCGCCCAAGAGAGCGGACAAGGCGCCACCATAGTGGTTTCAAAAGACCCGGAGCCGGAGACCTCTCGCCTCAGCGGGGAAGATATGCCGATTGAACCCGATTACCTCGAACCCGAAGATGTAGTCAGGTTGGGCTCCGTAGACGGAGCAGTCATCCTCGGCCCTGACGGTCGTTGCCACGCCTTCGGCGTCATCCTGGACGGGGTGGCAACGAAAGTGGAGACCGCGCTCGCGGGGCGCGGTTCAACTCAGCCGTCCGCTACCAAAACATGG
Source organism: Dehalococcoidia bacterium (assembly GCA_965220095.1). GTDB lineage: Bacteria > Chloroflexota > Dehalococcoidia > Lucifugimonadales > UBA3495 > Bin87. Next base: position 27,386 of record CBDCPD010000003.1, on the reverse strand, counting down.
AAACAGCAGCATCAATGATCATCGTCTTGTCAGACGACGGGACGTTAGACCTGCTCTCGAGATTGATGCCGAGAGTACACCAAGAAGAAATCGCTGCAGCTGTTGACGCCTTTTGCGAATGCTGCGAATCCACGCCCGTTGACGGCGAAAGGTTCGCCAGACGGTACGACAGAGTGAAACGCTTGGAGTTCTACCTCGACGACGAACAGTGCCGTAGGGTCAACGAACACCATGAGTAGGAAATGAACCGCCGGTTTGAGTCAGGCGAAATCAGGATTACGGGAAGGCACCTGCAACCCGACCCCCGGATGAACGGATCTTACTTCCGGGCCCCATAGCGGAACATTGCGCGCATCGCGACGGGTACTCACCTGATAATGCAGTCAGCGAGCCCGCGGTGCCAACGTCGCCAAGAAACCGTGTTCAGCAGGCGGCAAACGAAATTGGCGCACATCGAGGCCTGTCAGGGCCACCCACCTCACGTCTGAGACCACAGCACGGACACACCACATGGCCCACGAAACAACAGGCGAACCCCCTAAAAAGGAGCAACAGGCGATGAACCATCGCCTCGTTCCATCGTGACCATCCTCACATACTCGGCAGCCGAATCCAACCCAGGGAACAATTTCTCTCTGGTGACGTCCAACATTTCGAGCTCGGCCAATAAGCTGCTCTTGGCACCGGCAGGCACCAGCATCTCGTAATGGGAATACACTGGCATACCCTGTCCAATCCCTAAACCGAGCCCCCGCCCGTCGCGGCCAAAAATTTCTGCGGGTTCAAACCGCTCGTGCAAAGCGGACGCCAGAAATGCGCCAGACTGTGCCCTGAGCCGTTCCAGAGAATGCTGCGGCTCTATCACGAACACCCCCAGCAACTCCCGAATGTCCACGTAGTCTCCAAACCTCGGATTTTCCTTGCCTATTAATTCACAGAGCTCCTGCATGGCTGGCCAATACGGCCCGACGCTGCTCACCAGCGAATCCTCATCCCTGGCTCCCAGCAGAGCTACCTGCTTGCTTCGATCCAGTCGCGCGAAATTCGCGATGATGCTGGCCCTAACCCCGTCAAACCGTTCAATCAGATTGGGCGGAACCGCAAAGACGTGCAACAGCCCGTCCTCCTCCCGCTTCTCAGCCGACTCGCACGCGTGGAAAAGCGCGACCAACGGATTTCGGGACAGGTCCAAAAACCGCGTCGGCAACCCGTGATGCTGCGCCAGCACCCACCAGGAAAATGCCGAACCGTTTTGGCTGAAATCCTCCGGCCGTCTCAGCACCAATTCATTCAGCATGGCTCCTTCGCTGTCCTTGGTGTTCTCGTGGCGCATGGCATATGAACACAATGCCCATCCGCGATCAGCCTGTCCCCGAAAATAGAATCTCGGCAAGTTCAGTGCTGGAACTCCCTCTGTGACGGGCCAGTCGTCGAGTTCGCTTTCGTAACTGGATTTCAGACCGCGGACGCCGGCCAAGAGATCTTCAACGGTCCTGACTGTTGGCACATTAAAACCGCCCGACGGCAGGCGCAGAGCTGATTCAAGACCGGGCGAACTGTGGAAGCTGGCTTCCCACGGGTGCGATCCCGAAAAGTTCACGCCATTCAGTACCGCTCCCCATAGACCGGCACCTTCAAGCACAGCTCCAGCCAGATTTGCGTCGGACAGATCCGCGTGCGTAAGGACGGTCCGGTACAAACGCGCACCAGTCAGGTTCGCACCCCTCAGGACGCACTCGTCCAAAGTTGCCAAGCCGAGATTGGCATCGCTGAGATCCGCACCATCCAACCTGGCCTTCGAGAGTTCCGCTCCATGAAGATCTGCCATGTTGAGGTTGGCACCGCGGAAGCTTGCGCTGAACAGGACAGTCGATCTTACTCCGTCCTGACTCGGCGACTGAAAAACCGTGCCACGCAAATCGGCGTGTTGCAGATTCACCCCGTCCAGAGGGACGAAACCATCGTCGCCCAGTTTCCCCGCTTGATCGAACTCCAGGTGCAGATCCGCACCCGCGAGCCGCGGGCTAAAGGGGTGTCGTTCCCTACGGTCATTCCAAGAATCGACCCCCTCGAGTAGCCACTGAATGTGCAACTCTTCAGCCATGGCCCCAAGCTCCTGCCACTAATACCCGTCGGGATTCCCGAAAGCGTGGGGAGCATAGCACGCAGCTAGACACGACTCAATGAGGAACCACGTTCAGACCGAGACCATTGCCTAGACGAAGTCTACATGGCACAGGCCGCCACCAGATCCACTCTCGACGACGCGATTCCAAATTTTTGACGCTCCGACGAATTTGCCGTTGTCCGTACTCACAAACTGGCCCCGGCCACCCCGGGAGCAGGGGCTAACCAACCTATCCCACCGAGGTGTTTCGCTACATTGAGTCCATACGCCACACATGAGGTGCACGGACCATGCGAACACACACCAGAGCCAAGAGACTGTGGCTGGCGGTCGCCGCCGTGATGGCGGCCGCTGCCGTCATGCTCGGCGTCGCTTACCAGGGCAACGCCACTGCCCAGTCGGGACCACCGCCCGCACCCAGCAACCCACTGGCCCACCTGATCGTCCCAGACGACGAGGACCCGCGCGTCCGCGTCAGCTGGGACGCATCCGACACTGACGTGTCGGGTTACACCATCTCCCGCGCGGACGGACAATCCTTCAACGCCGACGGAAACGCCACCACGTTCTCGGACCACACCATCGAGCCGGGAACAGCCTACTCGTACTCCGTGACCGCCGAGAACTCCAACGGCGCCAGTCCCACCTCGGAGAGCGCCTCGGCATCGGTGCCGGAAGCGCCCTCGCAGCCCAGCGACCTGGCCGCAGAGGTCGCCGAAATCGCGGCCACGGACACCGCTGCTTCCGTCACCCTGACGTGGACGGCTTCGACCGTGCCAGCCGCTGCGGCGTGCGAGATCTCGTACCCACTGGACGGCTACACCATCGTGCGCTCCAACGGAGACGACGAAAGCGAAATCGCCACGCCCGACGCCGATGCCACGTCCTTCACAGACACGAGCGCCGCCTTCGAAACCAACTACACCTACCGTGTGGTGGCCCGAAACGCCATCGACAGCAGCCCAGCAGCCGAAACCACGGTGAACGTCTCCGTTCCGCCGGTTCCACCGGCCACCGGACTGACGGCCACCATCACCGAACCCTTCGACGGAACCGTGTCGCTGTCTTGGGCAGCACCCAGCGAAGGCCCAGCCATCCTGGGCTACCTGGTGTTCCTCTACGACGGCACACCCGACCCGGAAACCACCGAAGAATTGCCAACCACCATCAGCCCGTTCACGGTCGCCACCAACGCCGCGGACTCATCGGCGCAGGCTGGCATCACGTACTCGTACATCGTCCTGGCCCAGAGCGCCGACAACATCAGCAACCCTTCGAACATCGCCGTAATCGAACCGCCGGCGCCGCCCACTGACGTGACGGCCGCCGCCGGCGACGAGGTCATCGAAGTCAGCTGGACCGCTGCAGCCGGAACCGCCGTCGGATACCGGGTGGAACGCCAGCAGGACGCCAGCTGGACCACGGTAGCCGACACGACCGAGACGAGCCACTCCGACAGTGCCGCCGCCGAAAACTCAGCGTACCGCTACCAGGTGCAGCACCGCAACCATTACGACGGCTCCGCCTGGGCCGAATCGGGCACGGCAACCATCATCGCCCTGCCGGGCACCCCCAGCAGCGTGACCGTGACCAGCGACGGCGACGACAACGTCGTCAGCTGGCAGGCCCCCGCCGACTCCATCGTGGACGGCTACCGCGTGCGGCACCGCATAGGCGACGGCGACTGGACCACGCTGGCCGGCGACCTGTCCGCCGACGACAGCGGCTACACCCACGAGGACGCCCAATCGGACGTCACCCACCAGTACGCCGTCCAGGCCCACAACGCCACCGGCGACGGGCCGTGGTCGACCGCCGTGTCCACCAGCCGGATCACGCCGCCGCTGGCGCCCCAGGACGTGAGCGCCAGCATCGAAGACGACGACATCGTCCTCAGCTGGAGCAAGCCGAACTCGGCACACACTTCCCGGCGGCACCCTCCTCAACAGCCTTGGTTAGGCGGCGACGTCGGCCGAGTGGAGCGTGGCCGTAGGCGCGCCCTGCCCACATTGCGGCCGGCCTGGATGGTAGCTAGAGGAGACATGAAAGATGAAGTCGCCGATTTCATGCCCTGGCTTGAATCGTCCGAAGATACCGCGGCACCACCACAGCCGGTGGTTAACACAGATCCGTTGCTGGCTCGGGTACCGGTCGCCAGACCTGAGCTGACGCAGGCCGACATCGACCGGTGGATGGATAAATACTATCCTGAGTGGGATTGGCAGGATGACGCTGTAACGGATGCCCAGCTGGATTATCTAAGGTCACTGCTCCGGCGCGAGGGGCTGTTCCTGACCGCCAGTAATGCGGCGTCCATGACGAAGGGCCAGGCGAGCCACCTAATCGAGCTGCTGACCGAAGAGCGGTCATAAACGCCGGCGGAATCGAGGACAACTATGACATCGAGGACGTACCAGGTAGCCAGCGGACAGCTGCTACGCCAGGCCAGGGTAGAGCTCGCCGCCGGCGATGTCCGGCAGGCTTCAGAGAAGGGCTGGGGCGCGGCCTCCCAGATAGTGCAGGCCATAGCGACGCGCCGAGATTGGGAACACCAGGGGTACCGGGAGCTGTTCCAAGCGGTGGACCGTCTTCGCAGAGAGACAGGCGATCCGGATGTCCGGAGGCTCTTTGACGTGGCCAGCGCCCTCCACATCAACTTCTACGAGGATTGGAGGACCGTCGAGGCGGTGGACGACGTGGAGCGGTTCGTCAATAAGCTGGAGCCACTGGTTTGGGCAGAGTAAGAGCAGGCGTCAGGACAGCGTGAGCCGTCCAACTTGGAGAATCTGCTCTCCAACTGGTAGTTCTGGCGCGTTATTACGACTTCGCTGTGAAAACTGAATACCGACCGCGCTTATTCAGTTTTGCGTAATAACGCGGGTCAATATCCTGCCGACCGGCGTTAATACCTCGTCCGGTCAGCAACCGCGTTGTAATCTGCCTGGTCCAGCCAGTGGCACCAGAGCCTGGGGAGTGATAGCCGCTGATTCTGTCCTTTAGCACCCCAGGCGGCGACTTCGCCGCGACATCCGGACGGGCCATGGCTGCGTACGGTCTCGAGCGCCGGCAGCAGGTCGCTGTCTGTGGACATTACCACCCCGACGTCGTACGCACCGTTGATCGCAAGCCTGACAAAATCCACGGCCAGAGCAACGTCGATGCCCTTTTCCTGAGGCTGCCCTTGCGGGTATCGGAGTTCTCGCTCTATGACCGTAGCTCCGTCTAACGCCCATCCTTGGCTTTGCTTCCGATGAGCAGAGAAGGTGCGCTTGTCTATCTTCGGGTTCGGTCGCCCTGAGTAAACCCGTACTTCAGAGAGGGAATAGGGCGTACCGCCCGGACCGCCTCTGCTCGCGATGAGCCGTCCCAGTTCCATGGGCTTCAAATGCCCGTCTCTGCCGGACCGAGTATTGGGGAAAAAGACATCACGAGCGCACCGATAGGCGTTCTGATAGTCGATGAACAGCACCAAGCTCGGCGTCGTCATAAAGGCAAAATCAAACCCCGCTGGTGCACTCGGCTAGGTGCCGAACGGACCGCGGGGAGCAGTGAGTTAACTATATGACCCCTATATCGATGCTGTCAAGCAGGCAGTTATCCAGTAACAGTTGAGAGTCGAGGGGAAAGGAGCAGTTGACGGCAGGCGTGGAGGGGATTTAGACCTTGGGCGCGCCAGGTGCCGAAGATGGATGCCAGGGTCATCTTGCTGTCGGTGCCCCGTTCCGAGCGGGTGCCGCCGCTGACCTTGCGGCTGACGACCAGATGTCGCAGGCTGCGTTCGGCGGCGTTATTGTCTGAAGGCACTGCGGGTTCGGCCACGAAGACGAAGAGTTCCCCGTATCCAGTACGGGGCAGGCTCTGATTGCGCTGGCGTGCAGCGACGCGCCCGAAGGCCATGAGCACTGGACCCTGCGGTTGTTGGCTGGCAAGGTGGTGGAGTTGGGATTGGTGCCGTCCCCATCCGAGAAAATGGGGAGGGCGTACTCTATTCAACTGTCAGCAGACGCAAATTGTAAACCCCTTTAGCGTTGATGTATGGGCGCCGGTCCCTGGTCATCGACCTGATCGGACCTCAATCCGTTCGATCAGGCCCTCGTGTTCGAGTACGTCCAGTAGACACCCGGAGCAAAGAATCCGGTCGTCCCTGCGAAACATCTTGATCCGCTGGCGGTAGCAGCGTCGGCACGTTGTGGGTACGCCCCTGGCCCGGACGATCTCGAGGCAGTCGTTGCAGGCGAGTTCGGGGTGCGCCACCGCGACCTGGAAGAAGTGAGATTGGGAGCCGATCTGGGAACCTTGGACCTCTTTGCCACAGAGTCCCAGCCGTCCCTCGGGAGTGTTCCCGCCCGGAAGATGGACCGGCCAGCTGATGTAGGGCTCCATCGGCGGAAAGTCGATATGTTCTTCGTTGGCCATCACCCCTCCGTAATTGCAGTGACTAGGTTCTGTTGACATTTGATTATAATGGCCGTATGTCAAACATCAGACTATCACCAGAACAGTGGGCCAGGATTCTCGATTTCTTGCGTGGCTGCACCGGCCTGTACGTTGGCCAGGAAGCGGATTGCCGGCGTTTTGTCGAGGCCGTCTTATGGATTAATCGCTCTGGGGCCCAGTGGCGACTGCTGCCGGCCGAATACGGGAACTGGAACACCGTCTACAAACGATTCGCCCGTTGGACTGACCAAGGGGTCTGGGCACAAATGCATCAACATTGCTCCGACGATGCGGATCTGGAATACCTGATCATCGACAGCACGGTGGTTCGGGCGCACCCTTGCGCGGCAGGAGCTCCCCCAAAAAGGGTGGCCAGGCTGCCCAGGCCCTGGGCCGGAGCCGCGGCGGGTTCAGCACCAAGATTCACGTGAGCGTGGACGGCTTGGGCAACCCCTTGCGATTCATCCTGACCGGCGGGCAACAGCACGACATCACCCAGGCGGAGGAGTTAATCGCCGGTTATGCTGGCGAGCACGTACTGGCCGACAAAGGGTACGATGCCCAGGAGTTTCGCCAGCACATCCTGGAACTGGGTATGATGCCGGTCATTCCGCCCCGCTTGAACCGCAAGGAACCCGCCGACTATGACCGGCATCTGTACCGGGAGCGTCATCTGGTCGAATGCTTCATCAACAAGATCAAGCACTATCGCCGGATCTTCTCCCGGTTTGAGAAGCTGGACACCAGATACCTGGGCTTCCTGCATTTCACCGCCGCTCTCATCTGGCTACGGTGAAATGTCAACAGAACCTAATCAGATATTATGTCGGAAATGACATAGTGTCAATACCTTCACAACATACGCGCATAGCCGACAAGTGTGCATATTTCGCCCGGATTCGCATCGGCTGAGCGGGACACCAGGCGCGCCCGGTGGCTACGCTTTACGTCCGCTTTACAAAACGGAGGTGCACGATGGCGCGAACGAACCCGATCAACCTTCGCCTGGACGATGAGGAGCTGGCCGCTTTACGGGCTGCAGCCGACGAGGCTGGGATGCCGGTGTCGACGTGGATCCGCGAAGCAGCCGTAAAGCAGGCGCTTTACGTTGAACCCGAACCTGAACCGGTGCAGCGCATGGACCCTATGATGATGCTTTACGCTGGCGCTGCCCTGGCTGAGCTGCAGCGCCAGCAGCAGCCGCGCTGGTGGCAATTCTGGCGACGTGGCCAGGAACATCCTGAGCTGGCAATGACGATGCCAACGCGTCAGCCCGAGTTGGTGGCACCGGCTCACGACCGGCAGATCATGGGGTGAGGATTAGGTTAGCAATTCGTGTCTCAGAGTCCAGGACACGGTCGGCGCCGGCGTGATACCGTTTCAATGCCAACCGGTCGACACCCGCGGTTCTAGACGTGGCTCGCCCGGGCTGTCCCCATGGATCTAGCCGTGGTGCGGATTGCTGGCCAGACGCCGGGCTGAAGTACACTTGGCCTGTTCGAGAAGGCGTCCCTGGGCGACCTTCCCTGTAGTTTGCCTGACCCGGTCCCGGAGGCCGTTCTAAACCAAAGCCAAGGTGGGATGTGCATTTGCCGGAAGTCGGGGGTCGGGCTGGGAGTCTCGCAGGAGGGATTCGGCCCTTGATTGCAGGACCGTGCGGCAGCGGCGCTTGACCTCGTCTTTCCGGCTGGTCAGCCTGGCCAGGAAGCTGCCCACCCTCTCCTGCACCGCCGCTCTGCTTCCCAAGCACAGGTTCCCGGTCGCCTCTTCCCGCGCCCATCCCCAGATGGCTTCATCGGCGTTGAAGTCTGGGCTGTAGCCCGGCAGATTCACCAGCCTCAGCCCCAGGCCAGGCCTCCGCAGATACTCCCGCACCGCCTCACCACGATGGGCTGGGGCATTATCCCAAATTACCTGAAGCGGCCCAGAGTGCCTCTGGCGCAACTGGTCCAAAAAGGCTGCCGAGGTTCCGCTGTTGCTGTTTCCCTCCAGGTCCATCCATTCCACCTCTCCCGTCTCCAGACACACCGCCGAATAGTAGCTGGCTTTCTCGCCATACCGCGGACTGCTGGAGTTCACCAGGGCTGGCTCTCCCCGCAGCACCCACCGGCCCCGCAACTCCGCATCGGCACGGAAGTGGGCCTCGTCGGCGAAGAATATCTTGGCTCCGCTCCCTACTGCCTCCTCCCGCAGGGCGGCGTACGCCGCCACGAAGGCCTCCCGTTTCTCCTCATCCGCCTTCAGCAGCCGCTTCTTGGGGCGCTTGAAGGCAAATCCCAAGCGGCGCAGCAACTGTCTATTTGGTCAAGTGGTTGGGCTTGAGGTGGCTGGGTTCCAAGGGGTTGCGGTTTTGATCATGACGTTGCAGATGGTGAGCAGTTTGCGCATGCATGCGGTGAGGGCTACTTTGGGTGCCTTCCCAGCAGCCCGCAGCCGCTGGTCAAAGGCTCGGATCGTTGGATTGTACTGTGTGGCTACCAACGTTGCCATGTACAGTACCGACCGCAACTGTCGCCGACCTCCCCACACAGTGCGCTTCCCCCGCATGGTCCCGCTGTCCTGATTGTAGGGAGCAACGTTATGCCCGTATCCGGCCCGTGCAGAGGCGACTAACTGGTGAATCCTCTCAAGATATGTATGCTCATGGCGAGGTGTGCTGCCTGGATGAAGACCGAGCAGGCATTGGTGCGTATTGCCCGATCGGGAGCATGGTCCGGGAGTCTTACGACGGCATCATTGGTGACGCCCCACCAGGGGCGATCCCGTTCCATAGATTGTTCGATGTTGGCGACTCCCTCCGGCGACACGCCTACGCTGCAATAGTGGGGGGATGATGAGCACACGCCAGAACAGCGCCAAACCAGCGGGGCTATCCCAGTTGAACCTGAACGCGGCGGGCATCGACGTGGGCGCCACCAGCCATTTCGTCGCGGTGCCCGCCGACCGTGCGGAACAGCCGGTGATAGAGTTCGCCGCCTTCACGGCCGACTTGTATCGCCTGGCGGAGTGGCTGTCCGAGTGCGGCGTGGAGACCGTGGTCATGGAGTCGACGGGGGTGTACTGGATACCGCTGTTCGGCGTGCTGGAAGAACGGGGCTTTGCGGTGATGTTGGTGGACCCCCGGCGCATCAAGAACGTGCCCGGGCGCAAGACCGACGTGCTGGACTGCCAGTGGCTGCAGCAGCTGCACACCTATGGCCTGCTGTCGGGCGCCTTCCGGCCCGACGGGGAGATCCGACGCCTGCGTAGCTACCTGCGCCAGCGAACGCTGCTGGTGGAATACGCGTCCCACCATATCCAGCATATGCAGAAGGCGCTGACCCAGATGAACGTGAAGCTCCAGCACGTCATCAGCAACATCACCGGCCAGACCGGCATGGACATCATCGAGGCCATCGTGGGCGGCGAGCGGGATCCGCGTAAGCTGGCCCGGCTGCGCAATTATCGGATCAAGGCGGACGAGGCGACCATCGCCAAGTCGTTGCAGGGCCACTGGCGGGAGGAACATCTCTTCGAGCTGACCCAGGCCCTGGAGCTGTACCGGGCGTATCAGGCCAAGATTGCCGAGTGCGACCGGGAGATTGAAGCCCAGCTGGAACGGTTTGAGGACCGCAGCGACGGTGTGCCTCCGGCTCCCAATGGTAAAAAGCCCCATCAGGGGAACGCGCCGCACTTCGATGTCCGGACCCACCTGTATTAGATGACGGGGGTGGACCTGACCCGGATTGACGGCGTGGACGCCTACACGGCCCTGAAGGTGGTGAGCGAGATTGGCACGGACATGACCAAGTGGGAGAGTGCCGGCCACTTCGCTTCCTGGCTGGGGCTAAGCCCGAACAACCGCATCACCGGCGGCCGGGTCATCAGCTCAAAGACCAAGCCCAGCGCCAGCCGGGCGGCGGCGGCCTTGCGTCTGGCGGCCAATGGCACCGCTCCGACAGCGCCCTGGGCGCCTTCCTGCGCCGGAAGAAGGCCCACCTGGGAGCGCCCAAGGCCATCACCGCCACGGCTCACGAGCTGGCCCGCATCATTTACGCCATGCTGCGGTACGGCCAAGCGTACGTGGATGCCGGCGCAGAGTACTACGAAAGCCAGTATCGTCAAAGGGCGCTCCGCGCCACCAAGCGGCGTGCCGCCCAGCTGGGCTACCAACTGGTGCCCATATCCGATGCTCAAGCTCCAGTTGTGCCCCACGCATCAACGGCCGCGGTGGCGTGACAGTTTCCGTTAGTCCATAGCAGCATTATGCCCGTGGCCGGCCCGTACAGAGGCGACTAACTGGTCAGTCCGCGTCGGCTGTGTATACTCTGGCGAGGCGTGTCGTACGGACCAAGACCGAGTAGACGTTGGTGCATATTGCCCGATCCATAGCATGGTCCGGGAGTTTTACGACTACATCATTGGTGACGCCCCGCTGTGGGGCGATCCCGTTGGATAGATTGTGCGTTGCCGATGACTCCCTCCGGCGACACGCCTACGCTGTAAGGAGGGCCAGTCGCCGCGTGAAAACTCCAGTTAGTGGATAGCCACGCCCACCAGAGCGGCGATCTCCTTGTGGTTGGCCTTCCCCAGTTCGGGCAGGTGGGCGATCAATGTGGCGGTGAGGGTGGGACCTACACCGGGAATGGTGCGCAGCGGGAATGGTGCGCAGCAACTCAGCCTGGGCCCGCCAGACTGCGTTGCTCTCCATCAGGGCAGCGATGTCCCGATCCAGTTGGGCCACCCGCTCACCCAACTGGACCAGGTGCTCCTGGATCTGCTGGACCACTCGCTCCGGCGCTTGTCGTCTCCGGTTGCGCTCCTGGGTCTGCATCCCGATGAGCTGCCGCCGGCGTGTCACCAGCGCCCGCAACTCCCGCAAGCACGCGTCGGGCAACGGCCTTGCCTCAGGCCGCATCGTGGCTCCAAAGTCCGCCAGCAGCTGGGCGTCCATCCGGTCGGTCTTGGCCAGCCGCCCGCTGGCTCGACCAAACTCCCGCACCTGCCGGGGGTTCACCACCACCACCGGCAGGTCGGCAGCACTCAACTCCGCCACCAGTGGAACCTCCAAACCCCCAGTAGCCTCCACTATGATCCCATCCGGCTCCAACCGAGACAGCTCCAACACCACCTCGGACAACTCCGCTTCTCCGTAGTCGCATCGCCAGGCCCTGCCTCCCGGACGTACCCACAGGTCCAAATAAGCCTTGGACACGTCGATACCGATGATTGTCTCCGTTCCCGTCATGTTCTACACTCCCAGCGCCTTGGTTTCGCCAATCCCCGGACTACCCTACCTTGCAATGCGGGTTTTACCCTCACAACTGTTCGGGTTAGCCAAGGTGAACGGACGCGGCGACCCTGCTGCGCAGCGGCATCTCATGCCTCAGGAAGGTACGGTCTGCCGCGTCCCGGCTCCTCCAAGATACAAGGAAGGTCCCCAGAGCCTGCCCTCGCGAAAGCGGGGGGTGGATGACGCCTTGACTACGCAGCCGATGGCGCTAGCCGTCCTGCCGGTGCGCAGCACGTCGGCGTCGTCAATGCAGTCGCCGCCAGCCAGCGCAGAGGCCACCAGCGTCAGCATCTTGTCGCCCAGGTTCGCCCGCCCCGGCGCATCTCCAAGGTCAACGTGGTTGTCGACGAGTTCACGCAGACCCAGGTGCTGGGCCAAGGTGACCGGAAGGATCAGCCCTGCATTGGCCACCAGGCGGTGGTCGTCGAAGGCGATTTGAATGCGGTCGGGATGGTCAAGTGGTAGCATCTGTTGGGTGCTCCTTGTTTCGGGTCGGTTTGCTGTTTCACAAACCATTATCCCCGAAGCACAGGAGCACTTTCTTACCCCCTCAGCACCCCGCGACAATCACCTCTTCGGTGGATTGGGGCTAAACGCGATTCGTCGCCAAGTTGGATGCCTTCGGCCAATATTCACTCAAATCCCGAGTAGCGAAATTTCCTCTGTCAGTGTCAGGACGATTGCAAAGTCTGGGAAGGAGGTTTACAAAGGTAAGTAAGAGAGATGGGAGGGTGAGGATATGGAGGCGGCAGAATCTCTGTTCAAGTGCTTGGAGCAGGTTTCGGACCCTCGGAAGGCCAGGGGAGTCCGCCATCCCTTTCAAGCCATTCTGCGCGTGACCCTGCTGGGCCTGGTCTGCGGCCAGACCACCATGGCGCACATCGCCCACTTCGCCAAGTTGCACTGGCCGGCGCTGCAGGAGCCTCTCGGGTTCCTCCGGGACCATCCGCCCCACGCCACGACCATCTCGCGCACCCTGGCGGGGGTTTCGAATGAGCAGTTACAGGGCGCTCTGACGGGCTGGATGGCTCAGGTGGTGGCGAACCAGGAACTGAACGCCGCGGTGGACGGCAAGTGGGCCAAGCAATCCGAGGACGGCAACGGGAATCCCCTGGTGATGGTGAACGTGCTGGCCCATGACCTGAAGTTGTGCCTGGCCCAGTGGCCGGCGTCGGAGAAGCGGCACGAACCCGGAGTGTTGCGAGAGCAACTTGGGCCATTGTTCGAGCGCTATCCCGGCCTGCGGCTACTGACCATGGATGCCCTCTATGCGGAGCGAGCTTTGTGTCGGGCCATAGTCGGCCACGGACGGGACTATCTGGTGCGAATCAAGGGGAACCAGCCTGAGGCGCTGGCGGCATTGGCCGACGGGTTTGTCGCAGCGGAGTTGGGGGAGCCGCCGGCAGAGACCTTGGAAAAAAAGCGGGGATGATTGAGAGACGGCGGATTTGGACCGATGCCGCACTGGCCGACTACATCCGGGATGAGTTGGGATTTCCCGGGGCGCGGCAGGGGGCGATGGTGGAGAAGGAGACGGTGGACATAGCCACCGGGGAGGTGAGCCGGGAGCGCTGGTATCTGCTGACCAGCCTGGGTTCCCGGCAGTGCCCGCCAAAGGAACTGCTTCAAGCGTTCCGCAACCACTGGAGCGTTGAGAACAGCCTGCATCACGTGAAGGACCGCAGCTGGGATGAGGACGTGCATACGCTGCGCCGTCCGGGACTGGGCGCGGTATACGCCACCCTGGTCAACACCGGGCTGAACGCCCTGCGCCTGGAAGGATGGTTTCCTGCCCGGATGTCCATGCCCCTGCGGGCCAAGACTTGCGCCTTCCGCCCAACGCAGACCATCGCCCGCCTCTACGGACGAGCTCGCTGACTTTGCAATCGTCCTGCTGTCAGTGTGCCGCCCCTTTCAATAACTGGGGCCCAGTGGTAAATTTAAGGCAATGGCTGGAAGAGCGTCAGTCATCGCCATGAAGAGAGGCAGAAACAGACCATGGTTGAACAGAAAGACACGATTACGATTGTTGTGAATGCTAGGCAAAAGGTAGTGCCTGTCGACGAATTAACACCTGATGGGGAGATCAATTTCGACCAAGTGATCGAATTGGCGTCTGATACCCCCGGTTGGTTGAGCCCTGGCCCAAATATCGTCTACACAGTGTCTTATCGCAACGGGGCTGGCAGGCCCCCTGATGGCGACCTTCTGGAAGGACGAGCTGTGAAGATCCAGGACGGGACGATTTTTAATGCGACAGCCACTGATAGATCTTAGCGACGATCTGAAGCGTCTCGCAGACGATGGGTACGAGGTTGAAACTTGGTCTGGGTTCCTAATCCTTAAGAACATCCCGTATGTCACAACGGACAGATCCGTCGAACGGGGCGCTCTTGTGTCCAAACTGGAACTTTCGGGTGATGTAACCACAAGACCGGGCGACCACGTTGCTTACCTCATTGGCGGGCCACCGTGCGACCATACCGGGCAACCACTTTCGAGAATCATCATCAACCAAAACCCCACTCGGTTGGCGGAGGGGTTAGAAATAAACTGCACGTTTTCCAGCAAGCCCCCTGCTGGATACCAAGACTATTACGAGAAGATGAACACTTATGCGTCGATCATCTCTCGCCACGCGCGAGTGCTCGACCCGGACGCCACTGCCCGTACTTTTTCATTGGTTGAATCTGCTGACGAGGATTCCGTGTTCAATTACGTTGATACCGCCTCCAGTCGTGCTCAATTGGGGATTGTGAACGAAAAATTGAAGCTTAAGGCTGTCGCCATTATTGGTCTAGGAGGAACAGGCTCCTACATACTCGATTTGGTGGCCAAGACCCCTGTCAAAGAGATACATCTTTTTGACGGGGACCAGTTGGGGCAGCACAACGCCTTTCGCTCGCCAGGGTCGGCGTCTGTTGAAGTTCTGAAGGAATCTCCTCAGAAATCTGAACACTTTCGGTCAATCTATAGTCAAATGCGGAGAGGGATCACAGCCTATGGACACGTGGATGAGGGTATCATCGATGTTCTGGGGGAGATGGATTTTGTTTTCATATCCATAGACCAGGGCCACTCCAGGAAGTTGATCATTGAGAAGTTGGAAGCGTCCGGTGTGCCCTTCGTGGACGTGGGTATGGGTGTGTTTGAGAACGACAACTCGCTATTTGGGCAGATCAGGACGACCCTGAGCGCCGAGGGGTTCCGCGATGAGGCCCGCTCCAGATTGCCACTCATGGACAACGCCGCGGCAAACGAATACGGTCGCAACATACAAATCGTAGAACTCAACGCGCTCAATGCTGCCCTTGCTGTGATTCAATGGAAACAATACTTGGGTTACTACGTTGACTTAGAACAGGAGCACACAAGTGTTTATCAGCTTGATGGCAACCACATAGTGAACGTACGTGGAAATTGATGCGGATTCACCAAATCGAACATGCATTCGTTGAATACATCCCAGGCGCACTAGATGATGGTATTCTGTATGTGTCCATCCCATTCGCCACTGCCACTCACAAATGTTTTTGCGGTTGCGGTTGGGAGGTAACAACCTCCATCGCACCGAATGCTTGGGAGTTAGCATATAATGGCCGGTCCGTCTCTCTCAGCCCATCCGTGGGAAGCAGGAATCTGAAATGCAAGTCCCACTATTGGATCCGCAAGAATGAGGTGGTTTGGCTCCTCCCACTCGTCGACCCTTGGCCGAAACACCCCGCGGATCTCGCAGAACAAGAAAACGCCGCCCCAGGATTCGTGAAGCGAATTATTCGCCTGCTGAGGGCAATTCGAGATTGGCTAAAGAAGAGAGGGTAGTATGTCGGTTTCATTGCATGTTGCACTCGATGCAAGCGTCGTAATCGTGGGCATCGATATGCCCTCTATGGATGATTTCGTAGAAAAATTAGAGGCCATTTTTGAAACAGATGTGCAGGTGCTGTCGGGAGGGGCCGGAGATCCAGACGTTCTTGTCTTGGACCGGGAAAGGATCGAAGTTTCCGTGCAAGGGTCTCAGCTAATCATAAATAGGGATTATCCGTCAGAGGAAGATCTACCTACCTTGGCCCGGGTCTCGAGTGCCACGCTGACTCTCCTTGACCAATCCATCGAGGCCATAGGCTACAACGTAGACTTGGTATTCGAACAGAACTCCGGGCGTTCTGCCGAAAGGTATCTGGGAGAGAGACTGTTCAGGCATGGAAAGCTCGACGATGATGCCTGGCCCATCTGGGGAGGCTCCGGTACGATGGTTTTTGGTAGTTCCCGGGAGCGAAAGTCCTTTACTGTTGCTCCTCGGTTGGACGACGGAAAAACCACTAGGGTTTTTGTGGAAGCCAATTATCACGTGCTCGATGGCCAAACCCCACTAGAAGCGGGAATAAGCGAATCGCTGGCGATTATATGGAAGGATGCCTTCAGAGTTATGGAACTTGTCGATGGGGAGGAGAACTTGTGACTACCACGGCGCGTTCTCGGCAAATGGGGGCCTTGACATCCACAGCCAACAGCTCACGAGGAAGTTTCAATACTAAGCATTTACGATGGAGACACGAACTCGCGACGCGCAATGTAGTGCCAATCTTCGATTACCACGAAGAAAACAGCAAAAGTTATGAGAGGAGAATCGAAACACTCCTCGGCTACGCATCAGAGGAAGGGATCGTCGCCCGCGATGAGTCCAGGACAGATTTTAATTTGTTCGTGGACACCACAATCCCAACGAGCAAGGCGATGCTCATAATAATGGACAATGGGAACTTGCGCGCCACCTGGAGAGAAGATCGCAGCCGATTGAGTTTGGAGTTCATTGGTGACCGGATGGTGCATTCCGTTGTGTTCATCCCGGAGGATCCCAGTGGCCAGCCATTCGAACGTTCGGGCGAGTGTTCATTCGATGAAATAAGGGCGTTCACCAAATTTTGGGGACTATGGGACATGGTGGCCTCATGACCTGCGGGAACTTGCCCAATCACGACCATATTACCCATTACGTGAAGCCCAGCAAAATCCGAGAAGATGGGTCCATAGACGGGTCCATATTTCGTGAGAACGCGCTAGACGACGATGGGATTTCGGTCAATTGGTTGGGATTTTTTGACAAGGAACACGAGAGCGAACGCCTACGAGAGGTGGCCTCGAGCATACAGCAGGAGACAAGCCGTAACGGTCGATTCGCCGAAATGAACGTCGGAGATGTCGTGGGCTGCTTGGTTGCGCGCGGTTGCTCGGGCAGCGTGAGGCACGACCCCCAAGAGGCTCGGAATGGTCATGGTCCCGACCCGTCGCATAGCCTGATTGAAGGGCTCCCCACCCCAGATTCAGAGGAAAATAAGCGCGCAGCAGATGCAATCGCAGATTGCGTCCGCGCTGTGCATGTACCACCTGTGCTAAAACAACGTTTGCGTGATGCGGATGCCAATTGAATGTTCGTGCACGCACGGCAGTAAAATTGGGCTGGGTCCCAATTGAATTGAGTTGGAATCCACGTCTTGTGCAGGGCGGGAAGCCAAATTAAACGAGTGTCAGGTTTACCCCGGTCTTGCAGCAGCCTGATAGCCCCATCTGCATCTCAAGGGCGGTACTGTCAACCCTCAAGTCGGACCCACCAAGATGGACTTATTAAAGCTCGACCTCCCACAGGAAAGTTCGCAATACGGTACACTTAGCCCCAATCCACCGAAGAGATGAGTGTCGGGGCAGGTCGAAGGTGTAAGAAAGTGCCCCTTTGCTTCTGGGATAATGGTTTGTGAAACACCAAACCAACCCAAAAGAAGGAGCACCCAATAGATGCTACCACGCAACCACCCCGACCGCATCCAGATCGCCTTCGACGACCACCACTTGGTGGCCAATGCTGGGCTGATCCTGCCGTCCACCCTGGCACTGCATCTGGGCCTGCCCCAACTGGTTGATCAGCACCTGGACCTGGGCCGTGCCCCAGGCGGAGCCAACACGGGCGACAAGATCATGACGCTGGTGGCATCCGCTCTGGCCGGTGGCGACTGTATTGACGATGCCGACGTGTTGCGTGCTGGCAGGACCGCGCGGGTGCTGGGCTGTACGGTGAAGGCGCCGTCCACCCTGGGGACCTTCCTGCGCAGCTTCCGGTGGGGCCACGTCCGCCAACTGGATCGGGTGAGCCGGGAGCTGCTGGCACGAGCCTGGGCCGCGGGGGCGGGACCCCGATCTTTGAACAATCACGGGTCGTTGACCATCGACCTGGACTCCACCATCTGTGAGACCTACGGACTGTTCAAGGAGGGAGCGCGCCACCACGGCTACACCGGCCAGCGGGGCTATCACCCGCTGCTGGCCGTCGCCGCCGGCACCGGCGACGTGCTGATGGCTCGGCTGCGTGAGGGCCGCGCCAACACCGCTCGCGGCGCCGCCCACTTCCTGCGGGAGACGGTGGGACGGTACGCTACGCTGGGGCCAGTGGACCACTCATCGTGCGGGCCGACAGCGGCTTCTACACCCACGCCATGGTCACGGTCTGCCGCCAGATGGATGTCCGCTACTCCATCACCATCCGCCAACACGCCACCCTGCGCAATCTCATCGACGCGATACCCGAGGCGGACTGGACGCCCATCCCCTACTGGATGGATGGCGGCGCCGACGTGGCTGAAACCACCTACATCCCCTTCGAGAGCGCGCCCGACGCCGCGCCGGTGCGGCTCATCGTCCGAAGGGTGAAGCCCACGCCCAACTCCCAGCTGGCCCTCTTGGCCGACTACAGCTATCACGGCTTCATCACCGATCGGGACGGGGACACCCTGGAACTGGAGGCCGATCATCGTCGCCACGCCGAGATTGAGAATGCCATCCGAGACCTCAAGTACGGCGTGGGGCTCAACCATCTCCCGTCAGGCCGCTTCGCCGCCAACGCCGCCTGGGTGGCCGTCCAGGTGATGGCGCATAACTTGGCCCGCTGGGCAGCGTGCATCGGTCTGGGGGAGCAACTGGTCACCACCAAGACCCTCCGGCGGCGCTTCTTCTCCATCGCCGGACGCCTCACCCACACCGCACGCCGCCTCACCCTGCATCTTCCCCAGCGCTGGCCCTGGGAAAACCAGTTCAGTTGCGCCCTGGCCCGATTGCGCGCCATTCCCCTACCAGCCTGACGGCGCGCCGTCGGCGCCCGACCCGTCCACCGGACAGCCCCAGGGGCTGTCCCGCAAACTCATGCCAGCCCAGCCCGCCAGTGCCACTTCCGGCATGCCGCCGGGCCGTTTTCGCCGGCCGCCGCCACTGCCGGCCACCACCTGGCCACTGGCGTGGCCACCGCGCACTACCCTCAACCCCATCGATCGGGACCGGGCCCGGCCCGTTCGCCTTCCCGTACCCATCATCCCCCGTGTCAACGCCACCGCCGTATCCCTTCGGTGGATTCGGGCTAAAGCCAAGGTGAAATGCGCAGATGGTGGGGGTCCAACGGCGGAGCCGGGTCGTTCTCCAAGTACGGATGAGAGGGATTCACGGGCTTAACCCAGCTGATCATCATCGCCACTTAAATGTACATCCCACCTTGGCTTTAGTTTAGTAGTCCAACATTCTTGAAATGACGGGTGTGGAATGCCAGATTGCTCGACGATAGTCTCCATAAAGCCCTGTATGGCCGGGGAAAGGCCCTGTACCAATCAACCCATCATTACAAAGATTTCGGACCACTAGCGCTAGTGAGGTGGTTCGCTTAATTATCGGGCCAGCGGGCGGTATTCCCGCGCGGGTCGTATTATGTAACGGCTACTGTGCGAATCGCGGCGGGTATCAGCAATGGACCCGACGCCGGAGCAGTGGCTCGCGTCGCATCATGCCTCCCGGCGTTATTGCGAGGTCAATCCACGGGAACGGCTGGTCAACGAAGATGTGCTGGCGGCCAATGACCCCTTGGGCCGTTTCAAGGGATACTGCATGGCGCTGAGTGACGGGGGTGTGGCCTGCGGTCTGAGAGTTTACCCGGGTGACCGAGGCTTCCTGAATTATCTGACCACCATGACGTGGGAGGATGAACCGTACGGTGTGGAGGCGCTCGAACGGGGCCTGGCGCCGAGTGCAGTTCTGGCGCCGATGAACCAGGCCCTTGACCCGATGATGTATGTCAAGGATGATGCCTCATATTGATGCGTTCGGTGCATCACTGGAGGAGGCAGCGTGAACCAGCTGACGGTCAGAGGGTTCGACGACGAACTGGCAGAGCGTATCCAGCGGCTGGCGAAACGGGACGGCACATCGCTGAACCAGGCGGCGCTGAAACTGCTGAGGAAGGGAGCCGGCCTGGCCGATCCAAACCAGAGAGCGGACACGGTGGGCTCGTCGCTGGATCACCTGATCGGCACGTGGAGCGAAGACGAAGCGACCGAGCTGGATGCCGCCCTCGAGGAGTTTGAGGTCATCGACGAGGCCGCCTGGCGGTGAGGGCCCTGCTGGATTCCAACGCCTACTCGCGGCTGATGCGAGGCGATGAGCAGACCGCGGCGGTGGCGCGGGATGCCACTGAGATTTTGATGTCGGCCGTGGTCATCGGTGAGCTGCTCTACGGTTTCCGAAACGGCTCGCGTTTCGATCGAAACGCCACCGACCTCCGGTCTTTCCTGGACAACCCCTACGTGTCCTTCGTGCCGGTAGGCCCCGTAACCGCCGACCGGTATTCCCGGATTGCCGCGGGGCTCAGGGCCAAGGGCAATCCCATCCCGACCAACGACGTGTGGATCGCGGCCCACGCCATGGAAACGGGAGCCGATCTGGTGTCGGCGGACCGGCACTTTGAAGCCGTGGACGGCATCGCCTGGCTGCGGCTGGGTAACCAGGGCTGAAGATGACGGCGCCGAACCGCGGGACCAGCAGAGCGACATGGCCACCGGGAGCGTGAAACCTCGGCGGATCGATTCTGCTCCCGCGCCGAACAGCGTCGAAAGTGCCCTTACGCGCTGCCTGTCGCTGGACCTGGAGGTCGGCAGGGCGGACAACCGGATCCATGCCCTGGCCGGCGTGAGGCCGGATACGGGTCAAAGGGTGTCCATTCCTCGGGTCGGCCGCAACCTGGGTCGGGCGTTGGCCAGGCTGGACGAGTTGTCCGACGGCGCGGACTTCGTGCTGGGCCACAACCTGATCGACTTCGACCTGCCCCACCTGCGAGCCGCGGATCCCGGCCTGCGGCTGCTGGACCTGCCGGCGGTGGACACGCTTCGGCTCAATCCCTTGGCCTTCCCTCGCAACCCTTATCACTATCTGGTGAAGCACTACCAGGATGGTTCGCTGCAGCGGGGACGCCGGAACGATCCCGAACTGGACGCCCGGCTGGTGCTGGAGGTGTTCGACAACCAGCAGATGGCGTTCGGGGAGGCGGACCCGGACCTGCTCGCGGCCTGGCACTGGTTGACCGGCGCGAACGACAACGTCGGGTTCGACCGGTGCTTTGCCCATCTGCGCCGCGCGCCGCGACCGTCCGATGGGGAGGCGTATGGGGCCATTGAACGCCGTCTCGCTGGAGCATCGTGCCGGACGCAAGCCCTGGCGGCGATGGAGGACGCCGGGCAGCGTCCGTGGGAATTGGCCTACGCGCTGGCGTGGCTGTCGGTGGCGGGGAGCAATTCCGTCCTGCCGCCCTGGGTGCGGCACCAGTTTCCCGAGGCGGGGCGGCTGGTGCGTCGGCTGCGGGACAACGCCTGCAATGACAACGAGTGCGAATGGTGCCGGGAGCGGCACGACCCCCGACGGGAGCTGAACAGGTGGTTTGGCTTTGACGATTTCCGGCCCAGGCCCGCGGGTGAGGACGGACGGCCGCTGCAGCAGAGCATCGTCGAGGCGGCCATGGCCGGTGAGCACGTGCTGGGCATCCTGCCCACCGGCGCGGGCAAGTCGCTGTGCTACCAGCTGCCGGCCCTGTCCCGCTACGACAAGACCGGCGCCCTGACGGTGGTGATCTCGCCCTTGGTGGCCCTCATGGCCGACCAGGTGGCGGGCCTGGAATCCCGCGGCATCGGTTCCTGCGTCACCGTCAACGGCCTTCTGTCCATGCCGGAACGCGCCAACGCGCTGGAACGGGTGCGCCTGGGGGACGGCGGCATCCTGATCATCTCGCCGGAGCAGTTGCGCAGCGTGTCCCTGCGGCGGGTGCTGGACCAGCGGGAGATCGGCTGCTGGGTGCTGGACGAGGCCCACTGTCTGTCAAAGTGGGGACACGACTTCCGGCCCGATTACCGCTATGTGGGACGCTTCATACGGGAGAGGGCTGGCGACGATCCGGTACCGCCGGTGCTGTGCCTCACCGCCACCGCCAAGCCCGACGTGAAGGCCGAGATCACCGAGTATTTCCGGGAAGAACTGGGCATCGACCTCAAGGTGTTCGACGGCGGGGCCAGGCGCACCAACCTGGAGTTTGTGGTGGTGCCCACCCGCGGCTCGGCCAAGTTCGACGACATCTACGGACTGCTGCGGGAGGACCTGCCGGACCACGTGCCGGGAGGAGCCATCATCTACTGCGCCACCCGCCGGCACGCCGAGGAGGTGGCCCAGTTCCTGCAGGAGAAGCGCGTGACGGCGGACTACTTCCACGCGGGACTGCCGCCGGAGACCAAGAAGAACGTCCAGGAGAGCTTCATCAACGGTGGCCTGCGGGCCATCTGTGCCACCAACGCCTTTGGCATGGGCATCGACAAGCCCGACGTGCGGCTCGTGATCCACGCCGACATTCCCGGTTCCCTGGAGAACTACCTGCAGGAGGCGGGCCGGGCGGGCCGGGACCAGCAGGCGGCCCGGTGCGTGCTGCTCTACGCCCAGGACGACGTGGAGCGACAGTTCGGGATGTCGGCCCGCTCCCGGTTGAGCCGACGGGAGATCCACGGCGTGCTGCGGGCGCTGCGCAACCTGGACCGGAAGAAGCGTCTGAACGGCGAGGTGGTGGCCACCGCCGGCGAGATCCTGCGGGAGGACGACGATGAGGGCGTGTTCGAGCGGGACTCCGGCACCGAGGACACGCGGGTTCGCACCGCGGTGGCATGGCTTGAGGAGGCGGTGCTGCTCACCAGGGAGGAGAACCGGGTGCAGGTGTTCCCGTCCTCCCTGCGGGTGGCCACGCTGGAGGATGCCCGGGTGCGGCTGGAAAAAGCGGATATCACGAATGAGTACCGTAAAGGGCTGCTGACCATCTGCCAGGCGCTGCTTGAGGCCGACGCGGACGAGGGCATATCCACCGATGAGCTGATGGCGGCGGCGGGCCTCACCCCCGAGGGGGTGCGGAAAGCGCTCCACGACCTGGAGGGGTTGGGGATCGCCAGCAACGACACGGCGATCACCGCCTTCGTCCACGCTGGGGTGGAGCGTGCGTCACGGCGGCGTTTCCAGCAGGCGGCGGACCTGGAGCAGGGCGTGATCAACCTGATGCGCGAGCGGGCGCCCGATCAGGAGAAAGGGGAGATGTTCCCGCTGCATCTCCGCAACGCGACCCAGGAACTCAGGGATGAGGGACATTCCCACGCGCTGCCGGAGCTGATGCGGGGCATCGTGCGCAGCATCGCCGCCGATGGGCGCGGCGAGGGTGGGGGAGGGGGAAGCCTGGGACTGCGCGGGCGGGACCGGGAGATGGTGCAGGTGACGCTGCAGCGGGACTGGGGATCGTTGGCGAAGACCGCGGAGCTGCGCCGCACCGCCGCGGGGTTGCTGCTGGACCATCTGCTTTCCACGCTGCCCAGAGGAACACGGGGCACTGACCTGCTGGCCGAGACCACCATGGGCAACCTGCTGGCAGCGGTGAAGTCGGACCTGGCACTGAACGGCCAGATCAGGCATCCCGACCGGTTGATGGACCGGGCGCTGCTGTGGCTGCACGAGCAGGAGGTCGTCCGGTTGAACAAGGGCCTGGCGGTGTTCCGGCCGGCCATGACCATCCTGCTGAAGCCGGAACGCCGCGGCTTCGCCCAGGCGGACTTCGCGTCCCTGCAGCTCCACTACGACGAACAGGTCCGGCAGATCCACGTGATGGCGGAATACGCCCAGCACGGCCTGCGGCCCACCGCCGACCATCTGAATCTCGCCATGGACTACTTCAGCATGGCCGAGGAGGAGTTCCTGGAACGCTGGTTGCCCGACCGGGACCGTGAACTGGCCCGCCAGACCACTCCCGAGTCGTGGCGAATCATCGTGGAGAGCCTGAACAACCCGATCCAGCGGCGCATCGTGGCCGACGACCGTGAGCAGACCAACGTGCTGGTTCTGGCGGGACCGGGATCGGGCAAGACCCGGGTGCTGGTGCACCGGATCGCCTACCTGGTCCGGGTGCGGCGGGAGAACCCTCGGGGCATCCTGGCCCTGGCCTACAACCGTCACGCCGCGGTGGAGATCAGGCGCCGCCTGGCCGACCTCATCGGCGACGATGCCCGCGGGGTTACGGTGCTCACCTGTCACGCGCTGGCCATGCGGCTGGTGGGCGCCAGTTTCGCCGGACGGGCCAATCGCCTTGAACAGGATGATTTCCACGAGGTGATGCGCCAGGCGGTGGCGCTCTTGCGGGGACAGGGATTGCCTCCTGAGGAAGCGGACGAGCACCGGGAACGGCTGCTGGCCGGTTTTCGCTGGATACTGGTCGACGAGTATCAGGACATCGGCCCGGAGCAGTACGAGCTGATTTCCGCCCTGGCCGGCAGAACATTGTCGGAAGCCGACGACCGGCTCAGCCTCTTCGCCGTGGGCGACGACGACCAGAACATCTACGCCTTCAACGGGTCGTCCACGGAGTTCATCCGCCGCTTCGAGGCGGACTACGGCGCCAGACCGTCCTATCTGACCGACAACTACCGGTCCACCGCCAACATCATCACGTCGGCCAACTCGGTGATCGAGCCGGCGAGGATGCGGATGAAAGAAGGTTATCCCATCGCCATCAACCGGACGCGGGCACAGGACCCGCCCGGAGGCGACTGGACCCTGATCGACCCGGTGGCCCAGGGACGGGTGCAGATTCTGCCGGCTGGCGATACTCCCATATCCCAGGCGCAGGTGGCCGTGGCTGAGTTGAAACGACTGTCCGAGCGTGTGGCAAACTGGGATTGGTCGACCTGCGCGGTGGTGGCGCGAGACTGGAGCTATCTGGACCCGGTGCGCAGCCTGTGCGAACTGGAAGATATTCCGGTGCAGATGGCCAACGAGGAGTTCACCGGCGTTTGGCACCAGTAGAGTACCGGGAGGTGGTGTAAAAGAATCGGTGTAGCCCAAAGCTAACCACCGCGTCATCCTTGATCGGAAGTCATAACCCAGAACAAGGAGAACGACGGTGGTCAAACACAGAATGGATCTTTTGGAATTATTACGCAAGCGTGGTATGGACGGAGACGTGGACTTTCTGCGGGAAGCACTGCGGGTCCTGGTGGACGGCATCATGGACGCCGAGGTTTCCGCCCAGATCGGCGCTCAGCACGGCGAACGCAGCCCAGAGCGGGTCACCTACCGCAACGGCTACCGCAACCGCACCTGGGACACCCGCGTCGGCACCATGGCGTTGCACATTCCCAAGCTGCGGGAGGGCAGCTACTTCCCCAGCCTGCTGGAACCACGGCGGCGCAGCGAGAAGGCTCTGCTGTCGGTGATCCAGCAGGCCTACGTGGAGGGCGTGTCCACCCGTCGGGTGGATGACCTGATCAAGGCCCTGGGTTGCGACGGCATCTCCAGCAGCCAGGTGTCGCGCATCTGCGAGCAACTGGATGAAGTGGTGGAGAGTTTCCTGGGTCGGCCCCTGGACGGCGGCCCCTACCCCTACGTCTGGCTGGACGGCCTGACCCAGAAGGTGCGTGAGGGCGGTCGCATCGTCAACGTCTGCGTGGTGGTGGCGACGGGGGTCAATGCCGACGGGCAGCGGGAGATCCTGGGTATGGACGTGGGCGCCAGCGAGGACGGCGCCTTCTGGCTGGCCTTCCTGCGGTCGCTGACCGCTCGGGGCCTCAGCGGGGTGGAGCTGGTAACCTCCGATGCCCACCAGGG
Organism: Dehalococcoidia bacterium; assembly: GCA_965220095.1. Taxonomy (GTDB): domain Bacteria; phylum Chloroflexota; class Dehalococcoidia; order Lucifugimonadales; family UBA3495; genus Bin87. The sequence continues at coordinate 1,569 of CBDCPD010000003.1, read as the reverse complement.
GCTGAAGAACGCCATCGCCGCGGTGTTCGCTGGAGCCAGCTGGCAACGCTGCCGCACCCACTTCATGGCCAACCTGCTCACCCGAGTGCCCAAGCGTGCCCAACCCGGCGTGGCCACCATGGTGCGCACCATCTACCAGCAACTGTCTCCCGCCGAGGTCCACGCCCAATTGGACCGAGTGGTGGAACAACTTCGGGAGCCCTTTGCCCAGGTGGCGGAGCTGCTGGCGGACGCCGCGCCGGACCTCCTGGCCTTCACGGCCTTCCCAGTGGCCCACTGGCAGAAGCTGTGGTCCAACAACCCGCAGGAACGGCTGAACCGGGAGATAAGGCGCCGGACTGACGTGGTGGGCATCTTCCCCAACCGGCTGTCGGCGCGGCGCCTGGTGGGCGCGGTGCTGGCCGAGCAGCATGACGAGTGGGCCGAAGCCCGCCGCTACCTCACCATCCCCAACGCCGCCGGCAACGAGGCACTGCCGACGCCCAATATGCTGGACGCAGCGGCCTAATCAACATCAAAAGGGATGACGCGCTTTTACACCTATTGACGGGACACTACCTTGGCACCTGCGGGAAACGCGGGCTCTGGTGAACTGGCTCAGGGGACGGGATTCCCGCCTGATGGCCAGCGCCGAAATCGAGATGTGGCTGGCGGGTCAGGCCGCCAATCCCTGGATCGAACTGCTGCAGGAAGCCGCGGCCGAGTACGCGCTGGAAACCGGTGGTTCGGAAATGCCTGTGGAGGCCTTCATCGAATGGTTGGCCGAGTGGGGCCGGGAGGTTCGCCGCCGGCAACGTGGACTGCTGCTGCTGACCGCCCACCGGGCCAAGGGGCTGGAGTTTGACCATGTGGTGGTCCTCGACGGCAGCTGGGATCGCATCGGAAGGGGCGAGGATGCGGACGCGGCGCGGCGGCTCTACTACGTGGCCATGACCCGGGCCGGGGAGACCCTCACACTCATGCGCCTGACCGGGCCGCAGCCTTTCCAGGATGCACTATCGGGCGCGCCCTCGACGTTGCTCCGGAGTGATGCCACTGGCCTAACGTCGCCAGCGCCGGAACTGGCGCGTCGCTACCAGCGGCTCAGCCTGCGCGATGTCTTCCTTGGCTTCGCGGGGTACCGCGATCCTGACCATCCGGTGCACAAAGCCATCGCCGCGCTCACGCCTGGAGATCCCTTGCGGGTGGATCCAGGCGGAGACCGGTGGGACCTGTTGGACCGCAACGGCGTGGTTGTCGGGCAATTGGCGCGAGGCTTCAAGGCTCCCTCTGGAATGCGGTGCGTTTCCGCGACCGTTTTGGCGGTTGTCAACTGGGACCGGGAAAAGTCAGAATCGCAGTACCGGGATGGTCTGCACAGCGAGGCCTGGGAGGTGGTGGTGCCGGAGCTGGTGTTCGAGCCGGATGACTGACTACGTGGATGCAAAATTACGTAATGACCCTTGCGCGAACCACGGCGGGTATCAATTGGGTACCGATCAGCCAAATACTACCTTCTCGTTGTAAGTTGGCCGGGCCTACACGGTGCCCTCCAGCCTTGCGGCGAGTGAGACTCTACCAATCTCGAGG
>CBDCPD010000002.1:0-173123 GCA_965220095.1 Dehalococcoidia bacterium | reverse complement strand
GTACGGGATCGAAGTTGATTTGGAGCTCGCCGGCGTTCGCGGTGCTGGTGACGGTGGGCGTGTTTGGTGCGGTCAGTTGTGCTGGCATGGCGGCGATGCTTGCTAGCATGACTACGCCTAGTAGCGCGAGAATGGACAAGCTGAATAGTTTTTTCATGATGGTGGGATTGTCCTTGTGGGGTGTCGTTGGTGGTTCGACGGATACGTTGACGGTGATCCTTTGGGGGTGGTGGGTTCGGCGGCTTGATCGGGCGATGTTCAGCAGAATACCTGAGTCAGGTAGATGGCGTCGCGTCCCTGCCAGGTACCGCGGGCAGCGCCAATGCCGGTTTTGGTGTAGTTGTTGTTCATGTTTACAACGGCGAACCCAGGTTCGCCCCCTTTTTGTTTTGCTAAACAGTCGGCGATTCGTCGACCGGCGGTTGCGCCGGCCCAACCCGCCGCGACCTCATCACCACCAGGGCAACGACTACTATGATCATTGCCAGCACGATAAACCCTAGAACGGCCAGGGAAACGATGGACAAGGTACTCAATCCGCCCTCCGGCAATTCCAGTTGGGCGGCGGTCCGGTCAACCACCGTCCTATCATCGTCGGAGGGTATGACGGCGGCAGTAACCGTCTGCACGATAGCCGTGCGGTCCACCGTAGGCGGAGGAACCGGGGTAACGGTCGGTGGTGGCACCGGTGTATGGGTCGGTGGTATGGGTGTGCTGGTGGGCGGAACGGGTGTATCCGTGGGCGGGATGGGAGTGTCCGTCGGCAACGGGGTGGGGGTGGGAACCGGGGTATTGGTAGGGATGGGTGTAATCGTCGGCGTGGGCGTTGGGGCCACGTACTGCTGTTGCTGCAAGGTTACGTTGCCAAATACTCCTGGGATTGAGGTACGTCCCCGGTACACCTTTAGGGTTATCAAACGTCCCGAAGGCGTCGCCACATCCTCGTGATAATCCACTGGAATGATGGACCGTCCGGTGAACTTCCCCAGGCGGTCGGTGGCAAAAGTTCTTTCGCCGTCGATTACCAGCCTGGGCCCTCCGGTTATCTCGACAAAATAACCGCCGGTGAATACCTCGAGGCCGGACACTAAGACCTCAATGGGCTGACCTACCCGCACCGTGGGCGGATTCACTTCCAATTCGGGCGGAGCGATCTCGATACGGTACAGTGCGGTCAGTTCGCTGAGCGGATAGTCGCCGATTCGTACTTCGATCCGTAACGTCGAGCCTGCTGCGGCACGGTTGGTAATTTCGTACTGGACGTCCCACGAGGTTCCGGTGGGATACACAAACTGACTGCGGCCGTCTATGGTGATGACAATGTTGGGCGGGTTGTAGTAGCTGCGTTCCGGCGGGAAGTTGTCGCCGCGAATGGTGATGATGTCTCGCAGCGCCACTTCGCCGTCTGCCGGGCTGAAGGTGATGGCCGGTTTGCCAACTTTCACCTCGGCGCTGGCCTTGGCTCCCGTGCTGGTCGTGATTTCCAGGGTTTCCTCGCCGTCCGAGTCCAGCAGCAGTCGAATAAGGTCCCGCGTGATGTTACCATTCTGGTCTGCCATCACGAAGTTGCCAACCAGGCGACCGCCGCTCAACAGTGGCACGCACCCATCGGCGTCAATGCGGTCTCCGTCCAGGAAGGCCAGACGGATACCAGCCAGGGTCACGTTGCACACCTGGTTGCCCGGCAGATTGCTGGTCGACGCTACGGCAGTCTGGCCCATGCTGATCCCAGCCGCGCCAACGCCCTGCACCAGCAAGTCAAAGGCAGCGATGGTGATGTTGGCGGTGGCGGTTTGCCCACCGGTAAAGGTAACGGCCACGGTAAAGGTGCCGGCTCTGCCGGTTGGGATAGTGATGAAGATATTGTTGCCGGCTCGCTGATATTCGCCGGGGCCCAACGACTGCCCGGCGACGAGGATGCTTTCGATGCCCAAATTAGATCCGCCGCCCTCGATAGAGAGGGTGACTTGCTGGCCGGGTTGGAATTCGATGCCCGAGCCGGCGCCAACCACCTCCAGTCCCACCTCGATCTCGATGATGAGGGTAGTGCCACTATGCACCCCAGCCCCATCGACAGCACAGACCAAGTATTTGCCGGCGGAACGGAACACATTGGTGGAGACGTCGACCTCCGAGACGAAGCGATAGTCGGAACCCACGTTGGTGGAACCGATGTTGGTCCAACCGGCGCCGCCCGCGTTGGTGCACGCGACGGAACTGGTACCCGGCTGGGCGTAAAGGTTGACGGTAACGCCATCGGAGAAGCCGGATCCTTCGAACTTGATGGATTCGCCGAAACCGGCCAGCTTGTCGCCATTGACTTTCAAAGTAGCATCTACGCCGATTTTGCCAGTAAACGCCCGGTTATCGCCCCATTGGATGGCTACCGGGTAGCCCTCGTTCGGGTCGGCGGCCGGTCGATTCGGCAACGTCAATCCGCGCAACTGGATGCTTCGCAGGTTTTCGGATTCGGAGCAGCTAACGTTATTGTTATCGGATAGGGAATAACGCCACTGACCGCAACCCCCCACTTCAATCTCGTGGTCGTCACTTTCCGTTGTACCGACGCTAACAAAGCTCGAGTAATAACGTCCCGTCGCGATTATAATCACGTCGCCTCTATCGAAACCGGCTGGCACACCAATTGCTTCATCCAGCACGACAGTGATGATAGGCTCTCGGTACCCCTCGGGCTGGCAATTTCCTGGGAACTCGAAAGTGAGGTCGAAAGAGGAACCCGGAACCGACGTGGATTGTTGAGCACTCACGTCATCGTCGGTACAACGGGTGGTAGCTTCCACGGTGATGGTGAGGGTAAGGGTTTCGGCGTCGTTGCCAGCGGTGTTGGTGTCGGAATCGACTACCTTGTAGGTGTAAAGGGTAGCCGCCTGCGCGGTGGTGGGTGTGCCGGTAATCTGGCGGTTGCCAGGGTCAAAGGACAGGCCGTTAGGCAGTGTGGGAGCAAGGGAGTAGGTGAGTGTGCCGTTGCCGCCGGTGGCAGGGGGGAGGGTCAAGGTGCTTATGGCAGTGTTAACCGCATAGGTTTGGACTGGGATGGTTTCAGAGCCGAAGGTGGGGGCCACATCCCCCTGCCCCTCCGCCACGCCCCCACCGGTGAGCAGCATTGCAACGGCGGCCACGGCAACCGCAAGTGTCAGCCATGTCATCAGCTGGCGTCGGTTTGCAGAATTGGTGAATGCGCGCACGGTGCTCCCGAATGGATGTGTTGGAATTGATTGGCTGCCCGCCCGCAATAATCTGGTGGGGACAGCCATTATATGATACGTCGTTGGTGCGCCAAATGAACCGGTCCCGATAGTTAAACGCTAAACAACATTCGCCGATGTCGCTGTTGGTTGCGATGCAACCTGGGTGAGCAAGCCACGCAGGAAGGGGCGATCTCCCAAAGCCCGTAGGAATACCCCGCGGGTGCCGTTCACGTCTCGATACATTCCGAAACCACTCCCATCCCGAATCAGCCGGGCGCCGCCCAGACGGGTGTTGACTGTTCCGTCCCAACTGCGCGTCTTGCTGGTGTATGCCTCATTGACATCAATCACCAGCGCCCCACGCTACCAGGCCCTGACCCTGTCATTGGCCCTACGCCATACCAGTGGGTATAATCGCACGGGATAGAGCAGGTACGGCGGGCACATCCACGCCAACCCCTCGAGGCTCACTATGCCGACCGCCAGGACACCGCAATCTCCAGCGCCCTTCCGACTGCCGGACCCGCCGCGGCGCGAGCCCGACGAGATGACCAGCTACGACCACCTGCACAAACCCGGCAGCGCACATTACCTGGCATTGCACTTCGGCCGGCACGACACAACGCTGGTGGAAGCCGAACGCTGGATCAGCGCTCAACCGGACGCGGACCGGTCCAGCGGACGCCGGCCCGACCTTCTGATTGCCTTCGACGTGAACCCAGCCGCCTACCAGGCCAGCAACGGCTACATCATCTCCGAGCAGGGCAAGCCGCCGGACTTCGTCACGGAAATCGCCTCGGAGACCACCGCAGAAACCGACGTTGGCGAAAAGCGCGACGAGTACGCTGCCCTGGGCATTGCGGAATACTGGCGCTTCGACCAGTCGGGCGAGTATCACGGTACCCGACTGGCCGAAGACCGCTTGGTGGACGGTCAGTACGTGCCCATCACAATCGAGGAATTGCCCGACGGCAATCTGCAGGGCCACAGCGCAGCGCTCAACCTGAACCTGCAGTGGAACAGCGGCATGCTGGTATGGCACGACCCGGCGACAGGCCGTCCCATCGTCACCCTCGAAGATGGGCGCCAAGCCCGTGCCGAGGCCGAGGCCAAGGTGCGGGAGCTGGAACAAGAACTCCGCCGACTGCGTGATGGCTAGACCGTGTTATGCGGACAATCATTCTACGTTTCGTTCGTGATCTGGCGCAGCATGTCCGTCGGGTCCTCGGGGAGGTCCAGTTGGTCGGCCGGCTGGCGGACGTCGTCGTGCTCGAGGACGCCCACGCCGTTGCTGAGGAAATCATCGCTGATTAGCGACAATTAACGAATTGGTCGTGCGACATCACCGGCGACAGTCGCGACAATCTGGACGACCGGAGTGCCTTGTAATGTACCGGATCACTCATCGACGTTCGCCAGGCAAAAAGTTTCACCGGCGACTGCTGGGCCTGACGACGGCCCTGGCCCTGGTCCTGACCGCGCTGGTAGTGGCGTGCGGGGAGCCCGAGCCGGAACCGCGGGCGGAGCCCACGGACACGCCACGGGCGCTGAGTCCCTTGTCATCGCCTGGGATCACGGATACGCCGAGGCCTACGAATACGCCCATCCTTGATGCAACCGCGGTCGTAGTGGTTACCAAAGAGCCAACGACGGCGGCAACACCAACGCCGACGCTCGGGCCGGCACCGACGCTTCCGCCGCCTACGGCGGCAACACCAACGCCGACGCTCGGGCCGGCACCGACGCTTCCGCCGCCTGCGGACTTCAACGGAGATTATGACACCGACGCCGACGGCCTGATTGAGGTCTCCAACTTGGCGCAACTGGACGCCATCCGATACGACGTGGACGGCAACGGTCTGGTGGCCGATAGCAAAGAACAAACCGAATATCTGGCGGCCTTTCCCGGCGCTCTGGAGGATATGGGGTGCCCCGTCGGCGGCTGCTCTGGCTACGAAGTGGTGTCTGACTTGGACTTTGATACTAACGGCAACGGCGTGGCCGACGCCGGAGATGCCTACTGGAACGACGGCTCAGGATGGGCGCCGCTGGGTTACTACCGAGGCGCTGATGACCAAAGGTTATTCAAAGCTACATTTGACGGCGGTGGCTATACCATCTCCAATATATTCATCAGCCGGGCCGACCAGGACAATGTCGGACTGTTCGGGATTACCTGCTGCGGGTACATCACGAACGTCGTCCTGGTCGAGATTGACGTGACCGGTAACGATTACGTTGGCGGCCTGGTCGGAGATAACGAGGAGGGCGGCCGCATTAGAGACAGTGCGGTCAGCGGTGTGGTGACCGGCAACGATTACGTTGGCGGCCTGGTCGGAGACAACAAGGAGGGCGGCCGCATCAACGACAGCGCCGCCAACGGCTCGGTGACCGGCAACCGTTACGTTGGCGGTCTGGTCGGACGGGTCGATGGACATTTCGGCAGCGCGGTTCGTGACAGCTCTTCCAGCAGCGTCGTGGATGGCGTCGATTTCGTCGGCGGCCTAGTCGGATTTAGCGACGGCGAGATCAGCGGCGGGAATGCCAGCGGCCCGACGGCCGGCAACGGGAATGTCGGCGGCCTGGTCGGTCGAGCCAATGGTGGCCACGTCAGCGACAGCGCCGCCACCGGCTCAGTGACCGGCAGGTCCTCGGTTGGCGGCCTGGTCGGATATAACAACGGCGACATCAGCGACAGCAATGCCGCCGGTGCGACGACCGGGCAAGATGACGTTGGTGGTCTGGCCGGATACAACGGTCAAGGCTCCATCAGCAGCAGCGTCGCCGCCGGCGAAGTGATCGGCCACGATAACGCCGGTGGCCTAGTTGGGCGCAACACCGATGGCGCTATCACCGGCAACACCGCCGGCGGGGATGTGACCGGCCACGATAACGTAGGCGGCCTGGTGGGAAGGAATAACGGCGGCGCCATCAGCAACGGTACCGCCAGTGGCGCGGTGAGCGGCTACGATTTCGTGGGTGGCCTGGTGGGAAGGAATAACGGCGGCGCCCTAACCGCCAACACCGCGAACGGCGGTGTGTCCGGCAACAAGAACGTGGGCGGCCTGGTCGGGTATAACGAAGCAGGCGGGACCATCGGCGGCAGCGTCGCCAGCGGCAATGTGTCCGGCAAAGACAACGTCGGCGGACTGGCGGGGAATACCAATGGAGACATCAGCAACAGTGCTGCTCTAGGCGATGCGACCGGCAACGATAACGTGGGCGGTCTGGTCGGGCGGAACAAAGACGGCGCCATCAGCGGAGGTATCGCAACCGGTTTGGTGACCGGTAACGATAATGTCGGCGGCCTGGTCGGACATAACGACGGAATCGTCAGCAGTAGCTCCGCCGAAGGCGCTGTGTCAGGCATCCATAACGTCGGCGGTTTGGCCGGATACAACGACGCCGACATCAGCGATTGCGCCGCCAGTGGCGATGCGACCGGCCAGCTGGATTTTGTCGGCGGACTGATCGGGTGGAACTATCGCGGTGACATCGATGGCTGTACCGCCAGCGGCGCGGCGACCGGCAACGATTACGTAGCAGGTCTGGTAGGCTCTAACGACGAAGGCTTGATCACGGACAGCACCGCGCAAGGCAATGCCTCCGGCAACGATTACGTCGGCGGCCTGGTCGGGCAGAACACTGTCGGTTTAATCAGCGCGAGCGCCGCCAGCGGCACAGCGTCGGGCAACGATTACGTTGGCGGCTTGGTTGGCGACAACGGCGGAGATATCAGCCATTGCACCGCCGACGGAGACGTCACCGGTAGAGAACACGTGGATCCCTTGGTCGGACGCAACTACGGCGGCCCGATTATCAGCAGCGAGGGCACCGGCACGGTGAACCGCTAAAAATATGTTGAGCAATATTCAATAACGCCCGTTTTTGATGACAACACCAGCCTGACCATAACGCACGACCGCCCTACAATTTGCAACTGAGAGAGAGGCACTCCGGGCCGCTGCAGGTGATCTGGGACAATGCTCCAGCGCACCGCGGCGAGGCGGTGCGGGACTTTTTGGCGACGCCCGGCTTGGGGCTGAGGTTGGTGAACCTGCCGGGGTTGGAAGCAGTTGGCGATTGGGCAGGCAATGGTATGCAATCGTAGCGTTTGGTACGTCCTTGGTTGTTTGATTTGGTGACGTTGGTTTGTGGTGAGGCGAACCTGTGTTCTGTTACCATTGCAGTATGGCTCGTAACAGGAAACCCCGCCGTCAGTCTGCCTGGTCGCCTGAAGGCTATCTCGCGCCGACGCGGTCGTACCAGACCCGCATCGCGGTTTATGAAGGCATTGACCGTGCTGATGGCGATGCCGCGCTGTCGGCGTATGCGGCGCTGTATGGCGAGGTGCAGCGTAAGCTGTTCGCCGCCGTGGCGGCGGGCGAGTCGGCGGTGTCGCAGAAGAGCGCGTATATCGAGAAGCACGGGATACCGGCGCGGCTGTTCAACGCGGTGCGGATCACGCTGGACGGCAAGGTGTCGGCGGTGCGGGAGTCGCAGCTTTTGCAGCTGGATAGCCTGAGGCGTCGGGTGAGCCGCGCGGAAAAGCAGGTTGATAAGGCTGAACAGGAGTGCCGGTGGCGACAGGTACACGGGAAGCGGCGGCGGTTGGCTAACCTGAAGTTCCGGCTGTCGGGGTTGGAAGCTGACCTGGCGGCCGGCCGGGTGCGGTTGTGCTTCGGCTCCAAGAAGTTGTGGCGGAAGCAGCATGACCTGAAGGCCAATGGCTATGCCAGTCATGAGGAATGGCTGGAAGAATGGCGGGATGTCCGCAGCAACGAGTTCTTCGTGCTGGGCAGCCGGGATGAAACGGCGGGATGCCAGCTGTGCGTGGCGTCCGTCAATGACGACGGCACGCTGACGCTGCGGTTGCGGATGCCGGATGGTCTGGCGGGACTGCACGGCAAGTACTTGGTGGTTCCAAGCGTGCGGTTTGCCCACGGACATGATGTGGTGCTGGCGGCGCTGGGGAGCAACACGGAGTACGCGGTGTACCGACGGGAGCATGGCGAGAAGCAGGCTCGTTCCACAATGTTGGGTCAGGCCATCAGCTACCGCTTCAAGCGTGATGCGAAAGGCTGGCGGGTGTTCGCCACCACGGAATTGCCGGAGGTGGCGGTCACGACGGACCGGCGGCGTGGAGCGATCGGGGTGGACCTGAATGCGGATCATCTCGCGGTGTCGGAAACCGATGCGAGTGGCAACTACGTGAAAGCGTGGCGGGTGCCGCTGGTGACCTACGGCAAGCGCCACCATCAGGCGGAGGCGTTGATTGGAGACGCGGTGGCGAGTGTGGTGGAGTACGCGCGTGGAGTCGGCAAGCCGTTGGTGGTTGAGAAGCTGGACTTCCGGCAGAAGAAAGCGGTGCTGGAGGGAGAGTCCCGGCGGTACAGCCGGATGCTGACGTCCTTTGCGTACGGCAAGATCAAGGCGTACTTCCTGTCCCGTGGTTACCGGGAAGGAGTTGAAATCATAGAGGTCAACCCGGCGTACAGTTCCGTCGTGGGCCGGGTGAAGTTCATGGAGCGATACGGGCTGACGGTGCATCAGGCAGCGGCCTTGGTGCTGGCCCGACGCTTGCTTGGTTGTTCCGAGCGCATCCCAAGTCGATGGGTATGTCCCATTGGCAATGGCGTCCACGTCGCCTTCACCGTACCCGTGAGGAAGCGAGTGAAGCACGTGTGGACGTACTGGGGAGCGATAGCGGGACAGCTGAGACCGGCGCTTGCAGCGCAGCACCGGCTGGGGAAGCGGAGACGCCGACCCAATCCGGTTCAGGCGGTCACGAGTGGTAAGACACGCGCGATGGCTTGAGCGGGGATCAGTTCGGTGTTCCTGGGTGAGACTCCCGGGCGGAGCCGTCTTGAACTGTTGGGGCGGCGCAGGGGTTTGGCTGACTGTGGTCTGCGACTAAAGTCAACCATTTTTACAACGGTTACGACATCTGCATTTTCTGCGGAGCTGAACAACGTGCGCCAGTGAATCGCGTCGCGGTTACTCGACAGCATGGTGGTGGAGGGATCGTATTATCGACGGCGCCCAGTCCGCAGAGCCGATGCACGATAATCTTCAGTCGGCTACCAGATCGTATTTCGTGCTCCGTCCGCCAGCCGGACTGCGTACGAGGACGCCCAGTTCGACCAACCCGTTGATGTCCCGCAACGCCGTATCCGGGGAACACTTGGCGATCTGGGCCCACTTTGTAGTCGTGAAGTTGCCGTTGAAGCCGTCCAGCAGACGATTGACGATCTCACGCTGCCGGGCGTTAATGCCGAGGTCGCCCGCGCGAGACCACCATAAAGCCTTACTCTTTACCGAAGCCAGTCGGTCTTCGGCGCGCTCCAACGCTGCCATGAGGCACCGGAGAAACCACTCCAGCCATTCCGTGACGTCAAGACCGCCCCGTTGCGTTGATTCCAGTATGGAATAGTAGGAGTTCCGATCCTGCATGATCTGACTGGACATGCTGTAAAACCGCTGGGCGGACTGGTCCGCGCGCGCCAACGCCATCTCAGCGACAGCGCGAGCGATCCGCCCGTTGCCGTCATCGAACGGGTGGATTGTCACGAACCAGAGGTGTGCAATACCGGCCCGTATGACCGGATCATCCGGCGACGGCCCGTTGAACCAATCGAGGAACGCCGCCATCTCTTCCGGTAAGCGCTCAGCTGCCGGAGCTTCGAAGTGAATTATCTCGCGGCCAAAACGGCCTGCCGACACCACCCGCATGGGGCCCGAACCGGCGGGTCGCCACTGCCCGACTGAGATTCGGGAATGACCGCTCCATCCTGTTGGAAACAGACCAGCGTGCCAGCCGAAGAGCCTCTCCGCGGTGAGCGGCGCTGCGAATCCTACGGTGGCATCCAGCATCATGGCGACCACTCCATCGACCCTACGGTCAACCACGGGGACTCCGCCATGAGGTACGCCAAGACGGCTGGCCAACGACGAGCGCACTTCGGCCGCGTCAAGGATTTCACCTTCAATTTCGCTGGTCTTCATCACCTCGTCAACCAGGGTCTGCATTGCCGGGACCTCCAATGCTGGAAATCCCAGATCGGCCAGGCTTCCCAGGAACCGCCCATGCCGGTAACGACACTCGGCCAGTAGCGTAGCCAAAGCATCAGCGCTCCATCGCAACTCCGGCCAATCGGGAAGGTCGTGTATGTATATTCTCCGCATCATATGCGGATATTATAGCCCTTTTTCACCGCATCCGGTTGTGCCGGTCAGTGCTGCATCGATTGAAATCCGTGCGGGGGCGTGGAACTGTTCGCTCTAATCTGTTATGATCTGATACTATATGATGGTATCTTATGCCGCAGCAATCTGATTTGATCCGCATCGGGGCTGCTGCCCGCCTCTTGGGAGTAACGCCCCAGACCTTGCGCAAGTGGGAAGCCACGGGTTACCTGGTACCAGTTCGCAAGAGTGTGGGAGGCACTCGGTATTACTCCGCCAACCAGTTACTTGGTCAGAAAACCGACGACTTGCCCACGGTCTGCTACGCTCGAGTGTCCAGCCACGATCAGCAGGGGGATCTGGAGAGGCAGGCATCTCTCTTGGAGAGCTACTGCGCCGCTCACGGCTGGTCCTCCTTGGTGATCCGGGACTTGGGCAGCGGTATGAATTATCGCAAGCGCGGGCTGCACCAGTTGTTGGAGATGGTAATTGAGCGCCGGATGCAGCGGTTGGTACTCACCCACAAGGATCGGTTGTTACGCTTTGGCGCGGAGTTGGTATTCACGTTCTGCGAATTGCAGGGTATTGAGGTGGTGGTGATCCATCAGGGTGAGCAGCCTAGCTTTGAGGAGGAACTGGCGCAGGACGTACTGGAGATAATCACGGTATTTTCGGCCCGCCTGTACGGCAGCCGCAGCAGAAAGCATCGGAAGTTGCTGGACACTTTGGCAGATACGGCTCTAGTCTAGGCCCAGATATGTTGAGCAACGTTGATTGACGCACACCAACGCTGAGCAGATGCAAATGGAACCATCGACAGGCATGACCTGCGCCACACCACCGACGGCACCGCACCGACGGCAGCCCTACTGGAACGACGACATCGCCGCTTTCAGCGCCGCCATCTGGCTACCCACCGGCACCGCTGACGCCCCCGCTGCCATCAACGCCAACCAAGGATGGGCTAGCCAGACCGCCGCTCACTCGTGGTTCTCCACCAGCCGCATGCCTGCTCCTCAGCCAATGCCACCGCTACTGTACGACCCAAACGCCGTACGAGTCGCAACTGGTTCCTCGGAACAAGGTGCCACCCGCCAGCAATCACGCCGCATACGGGTCTACCCGAATAGCGAACAGAAACAGACCATCAACACCTGGCTCACCGCCAGCCGCTGGACCTACAACCTCTCCGTAGAAATCCTCCAGTACGGCATCCCCGCCGTCTGGAAACACATCGCCAGCATCGTCATGGCCGAGGTCAAACAGCTCCACCCTGAGTGGACTGTCGTCCCCTACCAAGTGAAACGCACCGCCGTACGCGACGCCTGCCGCGCCATGAGCAACACCAAGCAGTTCAACCAGCAACTGGCCGAAGACCACCGGGTAGGACTCGACTCGACGAGGAGTTCGCCAAGCTAGGCTTCCGCAGCCGCAAGAACCCCCGCCAGTCCTGCTACATCCCCGACGACGCCGTGTTCCAGCACGGCGTCTACCCCAAGATCCTAGGACCGCTGCGTATGGCCTCGGCCATTCCGGCGGGGCAAAAAGAATGCCGATTGGTGAAGGAACGCAGCCTCTACTGGCTGGTCGTTCCGCACCCGGCGCAATGCGACATCGAGACCCCAAGCGGTGATGGCGTAGTCGCGCTCGACCCCGGCGTTCGCACCTTTCTCACGTACTTCTCCGAAAACGACCGCGGCAAACTTGGACACCAAGCCTTCGGGCGCATCCAACGGCTGTGCCACCACTTGGATAACCTCATCAGCCGCACTGATACCGAACCCAACTATCAACGCAGCCGCCGGATGCGGAAAGCGCAAGCCCGCATGCGCCAGCGCATCATCAACCTGGTGGACGAACTGCACTGGCAGGTCGCCCGCTGGCTCACCGGGAACTACCGGGTCATCCTGCTGCCCACCTTTGAGATTCAGGATATGACCATGCGTGCCAGCCGCAAGATACGCAGCAAGACGGCGCGCATGATGCTCAGCTTCCGCCACTACGAGTTCAAACGACGTTTGCGGTGGAAGGCCTGGCAGCGCGGGGTGCTGGTGCTTGATGTCAACGAGGCATACACCAGCAGGACCCGCAGCTGGGACGGCACGGTGGACGCCAAGCTGGGCGGTGCCCGGGTAGTTCGGGATGGAAACGGTTTCGGAATGGACCGAGACGTGAACGGCGCCCGCGGGATTTTCCTGCGGGCTTTGGGAGACAGCTCCTTCCTGCGCGGCCTGACCACGCAGGTTGCATCGCAACCATCGCTCGCATTGTCGAACGTTGTTTAGCGTTTTACTGTCGGTACCGGTTCCAACGGAACTGCGGCCATGAAGAAGGCGCATCGCGTTGCCCTGAAGCCCACGGCGGAGCAGGAAGTGTTGTTCGGCCAGCACGCTGGCTATGCCCGGTTCGCATACAACTGGGCGCTGGGGGAGTTCAGGGCTGGCCTTAGCGTGGGTGAATGGTTGTCTGAACGCACGCTGCGTCCGCGGTGGAACAGGGTCAAGGGCATGATCGCGCCGTGGGGATCGGAACTGTCGCAGAATGCCGCCAAGTATGCCATCATCGACTTCGGCGCCGCTGCTGAAGGCTGGGGCGAGTATCGGCGGAGGGTGAAGGCAGGCCAGCGCTCTGGGCGACGCGTCGGCTTCCCCAAGTTCAAACGGCGCAAGCATGAGCAGGGTTTTCGCGCCGACAACGGGCCGGACACGGTGAAAGTGGACGGCAAGGTGGTCATCCTGCCCAAGATCGGCATGGTCACCATGGTCGAGAAACTCCGGTTTCAAGGTTCGATCCGTGAGGTGACCGTCAACCGGACGGCCGGAACCTGGTTCGCCTGTTTCTGCGTGGAGGATGGTCAGGAGGTGCCACCGGTGAAGGACGGACCGACCATCGGTGTCGATGTGGGCGTGGGTGTAATGGCCACGTGTTCGGACGGCACCGTGGTGGAAAACCCCAAGGCGCTTTCCAGAGGGTTGCAGCGGTTGCGGCGCATGGACAAGGCGATAGCCCGCAGCCGGAATGTCCACGGTAGGAGAAATCATTCCAACCGCAGGGATCGTCTGTACGCCAAACGGCGCAGGCTTCATGCCCGGGTGGTCAGTGTGCGGAACGACCACCATCACAAGGCAACGAAGGCGATAGCCAAGTCGGCGGGCCGGGTGGTGGTGGAGACGTTGAACGTGGCGGGGATGATCCGCAACCAGCGGCTGGCCGGAGCCATCGCCGATGCTGGCATGTCGGGCTTCCTGGCGAAGCTGGAATACAAGTGCGCCTGGTACGGCGCGGAGTGCGTGAAGGCGGACCGGTGGTTTGCCTCGTCGAAACTGTGCTCGCACTGCGGCTGGAAGAACGACAACCTGAGGCTCTCTGAGCGTGAGTGGTCGTGCGGTGGGTGTGGCATGTTGAACGACCGCGATTACAACGCTGCGCGCAATCTGGAACGATGGCCGGGTTTGAGCTTCCCGGTGTCAGGGCGTGGAGACCGTGTCAGACCGGCTATGCCGGCAGTGGTCGTTGAAGCGTCAAGTGGATTTATCGCTGAAGTCTGTGCCCCAGCACACCTGGAGTATCAGATTTCATCAGATTCTGAATAGCGGGACGCTTATGATGGTTATTTGCACTGTCATGACTGCAATTTGCCATCATCCTGTTGCCAGCGACCGGGGAAGGAGTACCGGATAGGTTTCGGCGAACACGAGTGGACCGGACGCAGCCTGCTGAATGTCGCAAGACAATTGTTCATTTGTACAGACCGACAGTCGACCATCAGGTCGCCCATTGTCGGCGAGTGTAGACCAACGTTAAACTGTCTCCATAGGGGCACGTTTGGACTCGAACGCCATGACGCCGAGCATCACTGAAATATTAAATGCAGTTCGTAACGATCCGGAAGTACGGGATGCGTTGCGGCGCGAGTTGCTGAGCCAGGACCTCCTGGAACTTCCGGAACGATTCTCAGCGCACGCCGCCGCTACTGAACGCCGTCTGGGATCTTTGGAGAATGTTTTGGCGGAGTTCATCGCCGCCACCAACCGTCGGCTGGAGGCCTTGGAACAGGGCCAGGAGGAACTGAAGCAGGATATGGCGGGGCTGAAACCTCGACTTTGCACAAAAGCTAGATAAATTATAAGGGCAGGGTAAGCTGGCCGGACCCCACTTCTCACGAGAGGTCCAGCCATGCTCACCCTGCCCGATGCCATTGTACCCGTACTCAATCCCTTCGCCACGCTGTTTCGCAGCCCGACTTGGCTGAAAGCCCAAATCCTGTTGGTCGGCGCGATACTGGCCCCGGGCCAACGCACCGTGGCTGCGGCGCTCCGTGTCATGGGACTCAGCGACGACCGCAACTACGCCCGCTACCACCAGGTGCTCAATCGGGCGGTGTGGTCGCCCCGCCAGGCGGCTGGCATCCTGCTCGTGCTGCTACTCCAGCACCTGGATCAGGGCGATGGTCCGTTGATCTTCGGCATCGACGAAACCCTGGAGCGGCGCCGCGGCCCTAAAATCAAATCCCTGGGCATGTACCGCGATGCGGTGCGTTCCAGTCGGTCTCAGGTGGTCAAGGCCAGCGGTCTGCGCTGGATCTCCCTGATGTGGCTGGGCCACGTCCCCTGGGCGGGACGTTATTGGGCCTTGCCCTTTCTCACCGTGCTGGCGCCCTCGGCACGCTACCACCGGCAGCGCGGACGCCGGCACAAAAAACTCACCGACTGGGCGCGCCAGATGGTCCTGCAACTGCGCCGCTGGCTGCCGCAGCGCTCCCTGGTGCTGGTGGGCGACGGCGGCTACGCCGTCCTAGACCTGCTCCACTGCTGCCAATCGTTGGCTCAACCCGTTACCCTCATCGCCCGCTTGCGCCTGGACGCCGCCCTTTATGAACCGGCCCCACCCCGTCAGCCCGGTCAGAACGGTCGGCCTCCGCTGAAAGGCCGACGGCTGCCCGCGCTGAAGGCACTCCTGGACTTGCCCACCGTGTCATGGGTCGAGGTGTCGGCAGCCTGGTACAACGGCGCTACCCGCACGGTGGAACTCACCTCGCAAACGGCGGTCTGGTACCGCTCGGGCAAGCCACCCGTGCCCATCCGCTGGGTCTTGGTTAGGGACCCCCAGGGTGAATTCGCCACACAGGCTCTGCTGTGCACTGACCTGGCCGTGGACCCGGTGCAGATCCTGGAATGGTTTGTGCTGCGCTGGCAACTGGAGGTGACCTTCCAGGAAGTGCGCGCTCACCTGGGCGTGGAGACCCAACGCCAGTGGTCCGACCGCGCCATCGCCCGCACCACGCCAATCCTCATGGGGCTTTTCTCCTGGACCACCCTGGCGGCTCACTTGATGCAGGAACAACGGCCCATGAGCCATCGCACCGCGGCCTGGTACGCCAAGCCGTCTCCAACCTTCGTAGATGCCATCGCCCTGGTGCGCCGCCACCTGTGGCTGGCGTCGGAGGGTTTTTCACTGTCCGACGCAGAACCTCGACTTTGCACAAAATCTACAAAGAGCAATGGATGTCCCCACTCTGGGGCGGCTCCATATGTGGCGGGTGCCGGAAGGTTTTTCACTATCAGCAGTTACCCCAGACATTTAAGAACTCCCGGGTGCCCCTATCATCCACTCTCAATCGCCCTCGCTCATAGCGCCCAAAAATGCGCAAAGTCCAGGCAGGGCTTCCCGCAGAAAGTCCACGTCTCCGTCCATACCACGCTTGCGTAATAATTCCAAAAGATCCATTCTTTGCTTGACCACCGTCGTTCTCCTTGGTTGGGTTGTAGTTACCATCAAGGATGACGCGGTGGTCAGCTTTGGGCTACACCGATTCTTTTACACCACCTCCCGGTACTCTACTAACGCCAAGCCCACTTTGACGCCTGGCACCTCGTCCGCTGGGCCCTCCAGGGGCGCCCTGTTCTAATTTTGGCCTGCCAACGACGTGTCGCCTTTTCATGCGTATTTACGCACGTTTCCTATTACAACCCCCCGGGGGTGGCTGTCAGCCGGCTCCCCGTCAACGACCAGTCGCTGTTTTACCTTTGCGTAGTGCTCAGCAGTGTACAAATGTTTTGTTTTTCTCCGGTTTTATTGACACTGTGCTCAGGTCGAACTTTCCAAACCTAAAAAAGCGACACCTGAGCGGCCAACGACGAGTCGCTGTTTTGAGTAGTAAACCAGTACCCGTACCCCCCGATTTTACCAGTCTCAATAAGCAATCGCGTTCGGATATTATGTTCGTATTTGGCCGTAATCGGCCAGCGGGCGGCGAATGACCAGACCGCTACGGTCGGGGATGCGCGCCCACTGAGTGGCGCCGGAGTCGCGGGCAGTTGCTCTGAAATTCGGTCCCTACCCACTCAGTTTCGCTTCAATCGCCTGGATAACCCACTCCTGGAGCAGCACGCCGTCCTCGGTGGCGCGCAGCTTTATCGCCTTGCGCAGCTCCGCCGGCACGCGGATGTTCAGGTTCACCAGGTCCGCCTTTCCTGCGTGGCTTGCTCACGCAGGATGCATCGCAAACAACAGCGACATCGTCGAATGTTGTTCAGCGTTTAACTGTCGGTCAGGTTCCTCACAGCGGGGATGTGGTTCCCAAGTACTCAACTATGCGCTTGGTGCGGCGAACGGCCCGACGAGCGGATCGGCCTGTCGGTGCGGACGTATCGCTGCGAGCATTGCGGGTGGCGCTGCGACCGGGACCACAACGCGGCCCTGAACCTGAAACAAGTCGCCCCTGCTTTATGGGCGACGATCAAAGGACGTGGAGGCGATGTAAGTCCGGCCCCAGGGCCGGCGACTGCCAGCGAAGCGTCTATTGGACGTGGCAATCGCCAACTGGCCCTGATTCCTGCGTGATGCGGAGATTATGGCGATTATGCCAAATCCTAACTAGTACCCAGTCACATTTGTATTGATGGGTATAGGGACTTGAGCTTGATGCGGGCGTCTGCGGTGGTGAAGCGCCAGTCCACCCGAAAGCCCTGCCGATTCCGCCGGTGTTCCCATGCCCCGGTTTCCTGCTCCAGGATTTCCTGACTGGGGATACGGCGGTCCAGGCATTGCCGGTCCAGAACCCCGATTTCAATCTCGGCCATATTCAGCCAACTGCCGTGCTTGGGCGTGTAGTGAATCTCCAGTCGTTCGGCGATGCGCCGCGCTTCGGACGGCTCGAACGCCTCGTACAGCGAGGCCGGATGATGGGTGTTCAGATTGTCCATCACCAGCACGATACGCTCCCGGTCGGGATAGTCCTGGTCCACCAGTCGCTTGACCACCCGGGCCCAATCGGCTCTGGTGCGTCGGTCCGTCACTTCCACCCGTCGCCACCCCTCCAACGGAGCGAACAGCATGAACAGGTTGCTCACCCCGTTGCGCTGGTATTCATAATCGTAGGCCATGACTGCACCAGGCCGCGGCGGACGGGATTGCCGAGTCTCCCCCACCAGTTGCTTGCTGGTCTCGTCCAGGCACACCAGAACTTCCTTGTCTTCATAGCTGCGGTGATAGACCTCCAGCACGTCTTCCATGGCGCACACAAACTCGGCGCTACCCTGGGGAGGCAGGCACCAGCACTCTTTCAGCCAGGGCTTCAGTTGGTTTTTTTCAACGTCCGGCGCACCGTCTCGTCGCTGATGCTCTCCACTATCTCTCCTTCCACCAGTCCGTCGGCCAGCAGTTGCAACGTCCAACTGACTCGTCCCTCCGGCGGCGGCGAGCAGGCCAGGGCAATCAGGTGGGCCTCACCCTGACCATCCAACTTCTTCCGGCGCCGGTTCAGTTGCTCTTTGCGACCCAGGGCGGCCGTCACTCCTTCCTCCACGCAGCGGCGGCGTACCCGTTCCACCGTGGCGGTGCCCACCTTCAGGGACCGGGCGATCTCCTGGTCCATCATTGGCCCCTCGGACTGATTCTCATCGCTCAGCAGCAGGATGCGGGCGTGAGTCTGCTTATAAGCCGCCGCCCGGCCCCTGGAAACCAATGCCTTCAGTTCCTCCTGTTCCTCTACCGTCAGTTCTACCCGGTACTTCTTCACCATAACCTCCCTCACCACTTCCCCATTTGTTCCTGTATCTACTTGACCTTCACATCCTACCATCCATCAATTCATTGGTGGTAGGCCACTAGGTTCTGTTGACATTTCACGTCATTCCGGCGAAAGCCGGAATCCAGGCGCTTTGGAAAGCAGACATCGTTCACATTCAGGGTACTCTGGATTCCCGCTTTCGCGGGAATGACGAGTTAGGGTTGGCGAAATCGCCTTATATCTCAAATGTCAACAGAACCTAATCAGATGGGATGCAAACAGGACCAACCTCCGAACTGCGTAAGCAACCCCAAGTGAGAACAAACGAGATCATGTCAAACGCAGACTTCATTCTCTACGGCTTGTTGGGACTTATCGCAGTGTTGCTGGCAATAGCAATCGTGATCCTGCTCAAGCGGAATTCATCAAACCGGAGGGCAGAGCTGCCGAACCCAGCGTCCCCAACTGCAGAGCAGGCAGAGGATTCACAGCATTGGGAGACGCACGACGGGATACCTGCAATGGACCCGTTGGAAAAATACCTTCAACACCTGGAGACAGTCTGTCAATCAGTACGACCGCTAGGCACGAACGAATACGCCGTTGTACTCGAAGCTTGGTCCATCCCTTACACCCTAGGCTTGGCGAAGAGCACCAAATACTACGACGAACCGGAGGATTATGCCCCCACACTGAGGTTGTACTTCACCCGACACGAGGACGGTTCATGGGAGATAAGCGACCGAGGAGAAACCGCGACAGCATCGGGCCAAGTGAGCGAGACCGCCTAAGATGAGATTGAGGCGTTCAGGCATCAAATCGAGAAAACAACCGTAGCCTTGACAACCGACGGAACGTTACAAAGTCCTGGAGAGGACTACGTTACATTTGAACAGGCTCTCCTCGATGTCAAAGAATCTGCCGAAACGATGGACCACCAATGGACCCCACAGGTGTGGGATATGTTCGGCTTAATGCCAGCGACCATCGAACAAGCAACCGGCACACGGCACGAGTTCTCTGGCCGAGGAAGACGACGCACGACCGATCCAGAAAAAACGGGCAGCTTCAGATTCCGAAAGGGCGCCATAGCAATCATGTTCGATCACGACGCCACGTCATGGAGCGTAGGAGAACAGTGCGAGGTGCACCTCGTACGAGACGACGCCGGCATATCCGATTCAAAGATGCCATTGGCAGAGTTCGACGAAGCCACCAGCGTGACCGATGCCTACCAAGTCATCGAGGGAATGTGACGAGATCCACATCCAGACATTGACTACCACTTGGAAGTGGCTGCCCACGGCGCATGGCGATGCACGATCATACAACCCGATCTGGGCCAATCAAAGGGCTCTTTCCCGCACAGAGGCGGCCTCACCAGCGGGGCCATGGTCATGGGGCCTTTCAGAACCAGAGCCCGACCAGTAATGGCTGAAATCCAGCACGGAGGAAACAGCCATTTTCAACTGCAATTCACCAGTTTGGATGGAACCCACCAGACCGAGATGTTCACCACAGACGGACAATGCCATGTCGAAGAACAGGAAACTGAACTTTTGCCTGGCAAGGACTACATAGCTTGTGCGTACGGGGATGGCCCGTGGGAGATAGAATTGACCGAGGGATACTGAAGTTCCCCGGGCAAACGGTGGAGTGTCATTACCACAGCGGATATACGCGTACAATACCGCGCCAAACAGCGAACGCCAAGCTGTCAGAAAGGGCCACCGACTTCTGCCGGTGGCCCTTTCGCTAAATCTCAAACCCAAAACAGGCCGTTGGTTACAATGCTCTCCAACGTGCAGGCACGCACCCGCCGACAACAACTGACTCCGAGATCTCGACTATGATCCGCACCATGAAATTCGCATTACGGCGCGACCCAGCCAACAGCCGAGCCATCGGCTACCACGCCACCCAGCAGAACGCGGCATACAACGTTGCCGTCGACGTGCTCAATCGTGAACCGAACCTGCCCAAACGCAGCAACAGGAACACGCCTGACGCTATCAACAAGCGGGTCACCGCCTGGCGGCAGGCCAACCGGCAAACCGCCGACGCTCCTTATTACATCCACCAAGAAGGAAGTGAACAGGCCTGGGAAGCCAACCAGCGGCTGCAGCAGGGCCGCGCCGAGCGGCTCGAACGCGTCGAAAAAGCCATCACCCAAGGCGAGGAACCGAAGCAGCGAGACGTCCGTCCCCATCGTCGAACACTCGCTCACCGTTCCCGCAAAGACTGCCGCCTCAGCCTGACCATCACCGACCGGCGGCTATTCGAGATCAGCGACGACGGCCAGACCATCTCCAGTAGGCAGTGCGGTTTCTCCGCCAAGCTGCGGGGGCGAAGAACACTGAAATGGTTAGACATCCGCTCCATTCGGCTTGTACCCACGAAGAACTACGGCCCGCGGATACCGCTCCGCCGCCGGCACTACTGCCCCCATGTCCAAGTCGCGGTACCTGAGCCGATGCCTATCGAGCAACTGGACATAGCGAGCCCAGAGGACATCCTCGGAGCGGACCGAGGTACGAAGAACCACTTGGCCGTCAGCTCAGGCTGCCGTGCCCACCACCAAGGCGGAAAACAGCGGCGTAACAAAAAGCGAACGCACCAGCGTCACATCGCCGGCAAGCCCCGTAACAGCAAACGACGACGCCACGCCGTAGCCAAGAACCGAGAGCGGGCACGTCAATACACCCAGAGACGTGACCAAGAAATGCGCCGGCAGACCCGCGAAATCCTGCTGGCAGCGAAGCCCAAGTTGGTGGCTGTCGAAAGCCTGCACCCCATCAGCATGATGGCATCGGCTCGCGGCACCGCCGTCTCGCCCGGCAAAAACGTCAACGCCAAACGAAAACTCAACGAAAGTCTCGCCGAGTCGGCCATCGGCCATGTCGGCAAACTCCTGCGGGAGGAAGCCGCCAAACTCGGCATTCCCACCGTCTCCGTCCCGCCGCAGGGCACGTCCCAGACCTGCCCGCGCTGCGGAGACCGGCACCCGGATAACCGCGAGAGCCAAGCGGTGTTCCGGTGCCGGAAATGCGGCCTCTACGCCCACGCCGACTGGACTGCCGCCGTTATCATCCGCAACCGGGCCTACGTCCGGCACTGCGAATGGCAGTCAGGTTTTACACCAGACGTAGAGACCGCACCCACTGGGTGGCGAGAGCAGCCATCCTGCCCCATGCCCTACCAACCACGGCTGGGCTTGGAGCTAAGCGTGTTCAAGCCAGAAGGTACCGCGACGAGTTCCCACCGGAACAGGGTCCGCGGCCCAAGGCCGGACCGCCGTATCCGAAGCGGCGGCCCGAGACGCCCAAATGATGGCAAATCAGCGCGCTCCCCCCGTTTCCGGGGTCGTGCCCAATTTGTCCACAAGCTCTAAGCGATGACTTATAATGGCAGACGTCTCATCCGCGTCCCGCTGATTGCACGAGGACCGCCATGACCAGCAAACCGATTTCTCTGACGCCGCCCGTTTCACCGGTAGGTCAATTCCCGGAATATCCGCCCAGGGATGATATGCAGAATCCCATCCATCTCCATGACCCCGGCTACCAAGCCGCGCTGCGCCGACACTTCGGGGCGTCGGACACCACAATCGTCATGGGTGAGGTTCCGGTGGCTAGGACCGCCAGCCAGCGCCAAGGGGTGCGGATTCCCGACCTGCTAATTGCGTTCGGCGTGGATCGGGCTGGCATCATCGGCCAGCGAGGTTACGCCATTGAGCAGCAGGGCAAGCCGCCGGACTTCGTACTGGAGATTGCTTCCGAGACCACCGGGCGGAATGACTCCACCGCGAAGCGGGACGACTATGCCGGCTATGGCATACCCGAGTACTGGCGTTTCGACCCCAGCGGTGGGCAGTATCACGGGACCCATCTGGCCGCTGACCGGCTGGTTGAGGATGTTTATCAGCCCATCGACATCGTGACCATGGACGAATTCTACTACTGGGGTCACAGCGAGGCGCTGGGACTGGACGTCTGCTGGGAGAACGGGCAGCTGCGTTGGTACGATCCGGCGGCGCAGCGTTACCTGCGAACATTCGATGAGGAAGCTGAGGAACGGGTGGCCGCCGAGGAGCGGGTCCGGGAACTGGAAGCGGAAATCAGGCGTCTGCAGAGTTTGTAAAAGGCGAACGGAAAACCGGATCGGCCGCCCAAACCGGTCTTTTCGACGACCGCACGACGATCGGCACGATGCCGGTGGCTCCTCAGTTCGGGAGGCATTGCCTTGGATCAGCACTGGACCCAGATGGAAGCGGAGCCGACCCCGCAACAGTGGCTCGCGCTGCATCACGCCTTCCGGAGTTATTGCGAGGCCAAGCCGTGGGAACGGCTGGCCAACGAAGATGTGCTGGCGGTTAATGACCCCCTGGGCCATTTCAAGGGATACTGCGTGGCGCTGGGCGACGGGGGTGTGGCCTACGGTCTGGGAGTTTACCTGGGTGACCGGGGCCTCTTGAATTACCTGACCACCATGACGTCGGAGGATGAACCGGACAGCGAGGAGATGCTGGAACGCAGCCTGGCGCTGACTGCGGTTCTGGGCGACCGTGAAGAACTGGAAAACAAGGAACGGAAGGCCATGCGCGATCTGGGTCTCAGGTACCGGGGCCGGGGCCGATGGCCGATTTTTCGCAGTGCCATCCCGGGGCACTGGCCCTGGTACGTCAACGCCGACGAGGCCCGATTTTTGACCATCGCGCTGGATAACGTTCGAGACGTTGCGGAACGGATCGGGCAAGGCATGCTCGATCTCTACGCCGGCCGGGACCCGAGCGAGGTACTGACCCAGTCGCTGCGTGACGGCGTCTGGCGGGACGAGTGGGAACCGCTGCGACCGCCCGTGCTGCCTGTTGAAGACCATCGGGCGGATACGGACCGGCTGCGGTCGATCAGCCGGTCGACGCCGGTCGGCTCGGCGGTGTGGGAGGTGACAGCGTCGTATATTCCCACGGGAGCGCAGGACGGGAGAGGCACTCGGCCCTACCTGCCCACGCTGGTCATGGTAGTCGAGGGCGACTCCGGGTTGATCCTCACCGTGCGGATGCTGGGAAGAGTTCCGTCGGTGGCGGAGAAGCAGGAACCGGTGTTGGAGTTGCTGGAGCAGGCGGACCGGTTGCCGGGCGGATTGGTCTGCGATCGGGACGACACTGCCGACCTGCTGGTACCCATAGCCAGCGCGCTGGGCATCGGGTTGTACGTTGGACCTACGCCGGCATTGGATTTCATCAAAGATGACCTGCTCACGACTATTCTGCGCTGACCGGCGGCTACCTGCCACGAATGACGCGTTACGTGGGCATGGGCAGACAAATAGACTGTCTTACCGCTGCGGGGGGTGCGGCGGACGAACCGCTGCCGGCCCGCCGCAATGTCGGCCTCCAGTCCCGCCAGCCGGGACTTCAAACTAAACTAAAGCCAAGGTGAAATGCGCAGATGGTGGGGGTCAAACGGCGGAGCCGGGTCGTTCTCCAAGTACGGATGAGAGGGATTCACGGGCGCAACCCAGCTGATCATCATCGCCACTTAAATGTACATCCCACCTTAGCTTTAGTTTAGGTGCGGGCAAACCGGGAGACGGAATCAGCAGATATTTCGACTGGTTCCGCCAATCAAGGGAATATCGAAACCGTCTCTTCAGACACTCTCGAGCCGCCTGACTTCCTGCTTCAGCTCTCTGACGCGCGCCTCCGCCCTGGTGCGTGCTTCGTATTCTTTGTCGCGATCTGCCTCCGCCCATTCAGCGCGTTGCAGCATGGCGTCAAAGTCTTCGCCACCCGGTGGATAGGGCATCATGAAAGGCCGGGTGCCATCGTCTTCCATCCTTTCGGGACAGTCGGCTACTGTGATGTCGCATGTCCAGCATTCGCCCGTACTGGGAATGCGGGCTAGGGGCTGCCCAGCTGTGAGGCGTTGGGCCTGACTGTGCAGGTTCTCAATGAACTCCCGGTCGAGTGAATCGGGCGGGATGTCCACCTGTCCTTGCCAGTAGACCAACTCTCCTCTGAGAGACATATCCCAGAGCCGCTCCACGGCTCTGGGCAGGGCGTACATGTGGATCATGACCTGAAACTGGTGGGAGCGGTTGGGCTCACCCTTGGGGAAGTCAACTACGACGCAGTCATCGCCCTTCGTGGCTATCACGTCGGGTCTGCCCGACAGCACGGCCTCGGCGAGGCTGAGGCTGTAGGCGTTCGGTCCTCCGTTTGAAACCGTGTAGCCCTGTTCCTCGTAGCGTTTGATGCAGTCGTTGAGCTGACAAGTGTACTGAATTCTCCAGTCAATGCCGGGAAGATTGGATATTTCGCAGGCCTGCCAATTCTCATGGTGGGTCCTGAACCAGGAAGCCCACTCGCAGTTGGCTTCTGCAGACAGCAGGCCGGCGAGCCATGGCGGCGAGATGCGAGGGCCGGTTGTGCGGGATTGGGTCATATGCTTATCCTCAGTCTGGGGATTGTCGGCAGGTCTGGAGAAGTGGGATCCCGACTTGAATCGTGGCCAGTTGGATGCGGTGGTTTCGGTCTGAGCCGGTAGTGCCGTCGCCGTTTACTGACTGTCAGGCACTGGTTGGTTCATGTCTATGGTCTTTCATTAGTGGATCGCGGCGCAACAGGCTGCTGTCATCAAAATTTGGAGATTGGCGGGATCTGCCGGCGCTATTTTGGGCGCCGATGGCGGGCTGCAATGGCCGTGGTGAGCGAGATGGCGGGACAGGACACGGCAAGACGCACTCGCGAACCGGACCTAGCGCGAGTTGGGGAGCGGTTGCGTTGACGCCGCGGCGCGAGCAGGAATCATGGAGCCCGAGACGCCTAGAGAACGTCTCGGGCTGGTTGGGCGGAGCGACTTGAAGCGAGCCCAACGCGGTGCTTCCTTGTTCCGCGCTGGATGTCGACGTCCAGCGAAAAGGTCCCGGCTAACTGGCCAGCGATAATGATGCTCCTATAGATGTCAAGCTGCGCTGCTGATTATTGCGGCGGAGTTCTGGACAGCGGAGAAGACCTCGCGGGCAACGTAGCGTTTGAGGCAACGGATGACCTCGGTCTTGCTCATTCCCTCACCGGTGCGGCGGCACATGTAAGCCTTGGTGCGGGGGTCGTAACGAAGCCTGACCACGACGATGCGGTGTAGAGCCGCATTGGCTTGGCGGTCGCCACCTCGGTTCAAGCGATGCCGGTTGGTCTTCCCGGAGGAAGCAGGTATCGGACTCACCCCGCACAGCGCGGCGAAGGCAGCCTCGGAATGGAGGCGTTCCGGGTTGCTCCCAGCCGTGACCAGGAGGGTCGCCGCCGTGTCAGGTCCTACGCCGAACATGCTGACCAGCGTCGGCGATGCCGTCAGGGTGAGGCGTTCCAGCTCGGCCTTGAGGTCGTGGATCTCCTCACTCAGTTGGCGGTAGCGGCCGGCCAGTGATCGCAGAGCGTACTTGGCCGCCGCCGTGGGATTGTCCAGACGACCGGGACGAAAACTCTTGCACCGGGCGGTGAGGGCACCAGCGGGGAGACCGTCGAGGGTTTCGCGAAGTTCGGCTGGGGCGGTGACAACCAGAGCCTTCATCTGGTTGATGGCCTGGGTGCGGGCCTTGACGGCCGAGTCCTTGGCGCTCTTGAGCATGCGGATCATTTCGACTTCGCCCTGGCCCGACTTGGGCGTGGCATCGGCTACGCCGGCCAAGACCGACCGGGCTGCCATCTCCGCATCGGTGGGATCGCTCTTCCCTTTCCGGTAGCGGGTGGACCGATCGGGTCGGTTGACCTCAACGACGGTGTATCCGCGACCGGTTAGGAAACGGGCGATGCCAGCGCCGTAGGAACCCGTGCCTTCGATCCCGAAGGCGCGAACTTCCCCCAAACTCAGGGACCACCATTCGAGTTCTCCGTATCCGTGCGTAGTCGCTGGCGCGTGACGTTCGCCGAGGCGGACACCTTGCCGGTCAATGGCCATCGCCACGTGCTCGTCTTGGTGTGTGTCGACTCCGATGATCACCTGAACATCGCGATTACCTTCGCGACCGGGGACTCCTATCATTGCTACCTCCTGGGAGATGACGCCGCGGTTGGCACGCCAGCCAGGTGAGCGGACAAGACTGCGATGGGGCTTGAAGCCACGCTCCTATTAGGTCACTGCTCACCGAGGCTTCGGCGCTGTCTGGGCCATCTCGGATCGGGCCGACAGATCATTTTGAAGGCATTCGTGCCAGTCACATCAAGGGTCAGACCCTGGTCGAGATGGCCGGGACCCATCATCGCAGTCACATTATGGAGGATGTGACATTGACCCCAAAAGAACAAAGCAGACTTCAGGTTCTGAACAGCCTGGCAGCAGAGCACATGACCTTGGACCAGGCCGCCGAGTTGATGGGAGTGACTTCCCGCCACACCCGCCGCATCCTGGCGGCCTACCGTGAACGCGGCGCGGCGGCTTTGGCACCTGGCCACCGCGGTCGCCGACCCGTCAACGCCACGCCCGAGGCGCTGGTCGTCGACGTGGCGCGCCTGGCTCGCACCCGCTACGCTGGCGTCAACCACACCCACCTCGCGGAACTGCTGGCGGAGCGGGAAGGCATTCACATCGGCAGGACCACCCTGCGGCGGGTCTTGCTGGATGCCGGAGTGAGCAGTCCGCGCCGAAGGCGTCCACCCAAACACCGAGTCCGTCGGCAACGGATGCCCCAGGAGGGCAGGCTGATCCAGATGGACGGCAGCTATCACCCGTGGTTGGGGGATCAGGCCCCGCCGTTCACGCTGCTGATCGCGGTGGACGCTGCCACCGGCCAGGTGGTGAGCGCCTGGTTCTGTGAGCATGAGGACGCTCGCAGCTACTTCCTGCTGATCCGGCGGCTGGTGGAGCATCGCGGCGTACCCGTGGCCCTCTACACCGATCGCCACGCCGTGTTCAAGCACACGCCGGAACCCGGCCTCCCGGCAGGGCCTACCCAGTTCAGCCGGGCCATGGCTGAGCTGGGGACCCAGATGATCTTCGCCCAGTCGCCCCAGGCCAAGGGACGTGTTGAGCGAACCGGAGGCACCTTTCAGGACCGGTTGGTTGCCGAACTGCGGCTGGCCAGCGCAACCACCCTGGAGCAGGCACAGGCTGTGCTCGATGAGTTTGTGCCTCGGTTCAACCGGCGCTTCGGCGTTCCCCCGCAGTGCTCCGAGCCAGCGTTCCGGCCCCTGGACCCAGAGTCGTGCCTGGAACAGGTGCTGTGTTTCAAGCACCGCCGGAAGGTGGACAAGGACAACACGGTGCGGTTCCAGTTGCGCACGCTCCAACTGCTGCCGGCGCCGGAACGCCCCAGCTATGCCGGGGCGACGGTGGAAGTCCTGGAGAGGCTGGATGGTCAACTCAGCGTGCGCCACGAGGGACGCATCATCGCTGCTCAGGAGGCCCCGCCAGGCCCGGTATCCCTCCGCAACGGCCACCAGCCTCCCGCCGTCTCTCCGGTTGCGCCCAGCGGGGTAAACCACTGGGATGAACGCTGGACAGCGCACCTGGCTCCGCTGGTCTCAAGTCAGGAACCCGAGGCGGATCAACCGGACTTCACCGATGGTGAAGTCGCCGCCGCACCACCCGCAACCGTCGCCCCGCGCCAGCCGACCTTCCTGCAGAGGGAGAGATGGACAGAGGGAGAGATGGCAGGCGGTCCAGAAAGCCCGGCGCAAGGGCATGTCGCTGCGGGCAATCGAACGGGAGTTGGGCATCCACCGGTCCACCGTCAGGAGTTATCTGGAGGCCGGAGATCCTCCAGGATGGAAGCAGCGGATGGTGCCCAATCCGTCGACATCGGATACCATGGCAGCGTAACGGAGTGACATTTTCGCTGAACACTTACCCGGACATTTTCCCTGACCTACGACATCATATTCGACCTTCCTGCTGGTCCATATGTGGCTTGATCCCCAATGTTCTCCTCCAAGCGTTTCCTCATCGGCAGTGTCCTACACGACGTACCCATGGACGTGATCCGCACAACCAAGCCCAATGTCAACGATAGATACGGAAGATTAGAGTTTTGGTCATTCCCTCTGACCACGCTACCCCGCTAACGACCGGGAGACCTGAGCTAGCACCCCCAGGGTGCGCTCCAACGACGCTTCGCTATCCGCGCCGGCGGCCACCGGAGAGGCCATAAGCTCCGTGGCCCCCATCGCCAACATCCCTTGCAGCCCCTCTGAAACCTGGGACTCATTGCCCCACACCGCCACGGCGTCCACCATTCTCTCACTCCAAGAACCCTCCGACACTTCCGGGAACCCGGCGGCGGCGAACATGTTGACGTAGAAGGACGCCCGGGCGAATCCTCGGAACTGTTGGGCCACGGCCTGTCGCGCCTCCTCGGGGTCGTCGTGAACGCATACCGGAACGTGAGCCACCAGGGGCGGGACCTCCCGGTCCGCGCGCTTCGCTCCCCGCTGCATGGCGGGCAGGGCAACGTCTTGCAGGTAGGAACGGGGGCAGACCCAACTGATGGCGCCGTCGGCTTCGGCGCCGCAGATTTCGTAGGCTCTGGTCCCCAGGGCGGCGGCCATCACCGGCACGTCCACCGGGGCTGGAATGTTGCTGTGGGCCTGGTAATAGCGTCCGGAGTGATCCACGGAACCCTCCTGGAGCAGTGCCTTGAGGATGCGGACATACTCGCGCAGGTGGGCCAGGGGAGCGCGGAAGTTGGCCCCGATGGTTTGCTCCATCCCTCCCTGCCCGCTGGTGCCCAGCCCCAGCCGGAACCGTCCGGGGGCAAACTGGGCCAGGGTCAACACCTGCTGGGCCACGGCGATGGGATGGCGGGGAAAAGTCTGGGTGATGGCCGTTCCCATCATAATGTCCCGGGTGCGAGTCCCGGCGGCGGCGAAAACGCTGAGGGCATCCCCACCCCCGGCACTGCCGCTGGTCATCCAGGCTGCGGAGATGCCCCTCCTCTCCAGGTCCTCCACAGTAGCCAGGGCGGCGTTGCTATCGGCAGCCGTTACGGCTACGCCGATCCTCTGCTGGGCCATGTCCTCTCCCCTCAACTTTCAGTGTATTTGAGAACTCCACTCCATGAACACCGGACACCGTTGTCCGATGGGTCGGAGTTTATGAGGGTGGGGTTGCTTCGTCAACGAGAGGGGAGGACGGTGGGATGTTACCTCGCAGACCTTGCGCGCATTGCCTCAACAAAACCGTTACCCAACGCAAGTGGTTACCTCAAATAAAATGTTGCCGGAAAGTCGGATTTACGTAATGACCCTTTATGCGAATCACCGCGGGTATCAGTAAGGCGGAGTAGGCCGGCACGGCGCACGGACAAATCATGTCCGCCTTGGCATTGCAGACGGCCTTGTACAAAAATGAGGTTTCGAGTCTAACCGGCCGGAATCCTGAACGAAACATGCCCCGGCAGATGGCCCGCGATTACCCATAAATCGCCGCCACCGGGAGCCGTGAACGTCTCCGCTCCGTCGCTCCCACACCCTGACCTCAACCGGATCTACGGGAACACGGCTTCACCGTCCCATTACTTAGCCCAGCGTCTTTGGTCTGATCGGCACAGCCACATCCCTTTGGTGGATTCAGGTTTGCGCCACCGGCACAATCGCCACCGTCGCCATCGACACCGGCAAGATGATTCAGACATTCTGACAGACGACACCGACGCAGTTGACCACGAAGGTTCCTTCTTGCACAATCAAAGCACCGGCTTACGGCAGCATGTCTCCCAAAGTAGAGAGGCTCACCATGACAACCATACAAGAACTCCAAGACCGTTCCAAAACACTCCACAGTGAAGCTGTCCGGGCATCCCAAACTGGACAGCAGGCCGATGCCCGTTCCAAAGCATGGCAAGCCGCCCTCAGCGTCATCGAAGCAGCAGCCCTCAGCGAACAGTGGCGGCTGGATCCTGTGCAGACGCCGGCCGAAACGGTCCTGCAATTCAGCCTCCGGACCAAAGACCGCCGGATCTTCACTCTTTTCGCTAGTGCTGAGGCCCTCGACCCAGATACCTTCATTGAGGCGCTCGACTCCCAAGACCTCCACGAACGGGTCACCTTTACCGGCGAATTCATCCAACGCATGAGCCACCATCTGAGCGGCTGAACTGTAATACGCTCGCGGAGAACGCAATTGACCACCGCCACCTACCGAACGGCTGCCCACCATTTGCTACAACAGGCCCAAACCGAGTTCCAGCTCGGAGACCTGAGACAGGCCTCCGAAAAAGCCTGGGGAGCGGTCGCCCAAATTACGAAGGCTTACGCGGAGAGTCTGACACCGCCAGCCTACCACCGCAGCCACGGAAGCCTGAAAAGGATCGCACGAGACCTCGCCCAGAGCACCGGCAACCAGGATTTCTTAGCGCTCTTTAACGCCGTCGAGCAGCTCCACGTCAATTTCTACGAAAATACCCGCAGCGCCGCCGCTGTCCAAGCCGGCATACTGGATGCCGCCGACTACGTCGCGCTTGCCGAAACGCAACTTCCCGCACCGCCATAACATCCGGCATGCCCGTCACCGTTGTAAAAATGGTTGACTTTAGTTACAAGCCTATCGTCAGCCTTTCCTGAAGACGCGGTCTCCGCCGCGCCGCCGCCCCAACAGTTCAAGACGGCTCCACCCGGGACTCTCACCCAGGAACACCGAACTGATCCCCGCTCAAGCCATCGCGCGTGTCTTACCACTCGCGACCGCCTGAACCGGATTGGGTCGGCGTTTCCGCCTCCCCAGCCGGTGTTGCGCTGCAAGCGCCAGTCTCAGCTGCCCCGCTATCGCTCCCCAGTACGTCCACACGTGCTTCACACGCTTCCTCACGGGTACGGTGAAGGCGACATGTACGCCACTGCCGACGGGACATACCCATCGACTTGGGATGCGCTCGGAACAACCAAGCAAGCGTCGGGCCAGCACCAAGGCCGCTGCCTGGTGCACCGTCAGCCCGTATCGCTCCATGAACTTCACCCGGCCCACGACGGAACTGTACGCCGGGTTGACCTCTATGATTTCAACTCCTTCCCGGTAACCACGGGACAGGAAGTACGCCTTGATCTTGCCGTAGCTGAAACCGGACAGCATCCGGGAGTACTTGCGGGACTCTCCCTCCAGCACCGCCTTCTTCTGCCGGAAGTCCAGCTTCTCAACCACCAACGGCTTGCCGGCTCCACGCGCGTACTCCACCACACTCGCCACCGCGTCTCCAATCAACGCCTCCCCCTGATGGTGGCGCTTGCCGTAGGTCACCAGCGGCACCCGCCAAGAGTTCAAGTAATTTCCAGAAGCATCAGTCTCGGCTACCGCCAGATGATCCGCATTCAGGTCTACCCCGATCGCTCCACGCCGCCGGTCCGTCGTGACCGCCACCTCCGGCAATTCCGTGGTGGCGAACACCCGCCAGCCTTTCGCATCCCGCTTGAAGCGGTAGCTGATAGCCTGGCCGAGCGCGGCAACTCGCGCCGCCTTCTCGCCATGCTCCCGTCGGTACACCGCGTACTCCGTGTTGCTCCCCAGCGCCGCCAGCACCACATCATGTCCGCAGGCAAACCGCACGCTTGGAACCACCAAGTACTTGCCGTGCAGTCCCGCCAGACCATCCGGCATCCGCAACCGCAGCGTCAGCGTGCCGTCGTCATTGACGGACGCCACGCACAGCTGGCATCCCGCCGTTTCATCCCGGCTGCCCAGCACGAAGAACTCGTTGCTGCGGACATCCCGCCATTCTTCCAGCCATTCCTCATGACTGGCATAGCCATTGGCCTTCAGGTCATGCTGCTTCCGCCACAACTTCTTGGAGCCGAAGCACAACCGCACCCGGCCGGCCGCCAGGTCAGCTTCCAACCCCGACAGCCGGAACTTCAGGTTAGCCAACCGCCGCCGCTTCCCGTGTACCTGCCGCCACCGGCACTCCTGTTCAGCCTTATCAACCTGCTTTTCCGCGCGGCTCACCCGACGCCTCAGGCTATCCAGCTGCAAAAGCTGCGACTCCCGCACCGCCGACACCTTGCCGTCCAGCGTGATCCGCACCGCGTTGAACAGCCGCGCCGGTATCCCGTGCTTCTCGATATACGCGCTCTTCTGCGACACCGCCGACTCGCCCGCCGCCACGGCGGCGAACAGCTTACGCTGCACCTCGCCATACAGCGCCGCATACGCCGACAGCGCGGCATCGCCATCAGCACGGTCAATGCCTTCATAAACCGCGATGCGGGTCTGGTACGACCGCGTCGGCGCGAGATAGCCTTCAGGCGACCAGGCAGACTGACGGCGGGGTTTCCTGTTACGAGCCATACTGCAATGGTAACAGAACACCGGTTCGCCTTACCACAAACCAACGTCACCAAATCAAACAACCAAGGACGTACCAAACGCTACGATTGCATACCATTGCCTACCCAATCGCCAACTGCTTCCAACCCTTCTGCCATTCGCAGTGCTGGACGTAGGCCCGGTTGCGGATGATGACGGCGGCAGTCCAGTCGGCGTGGGCGTAGAGACCGCAGTTCCTCTTGGCTTCCGGCTTGCTGGACTAAAGGCGCAGCACGTTCGTAGGTATGAGGCGTCCGGCCACGGGATCTACGGCCAGAAGCGCCTCTTCCAGCGTGACCACGCCAAGCAAAGTGGGCTCGCCGGCTTCGGCGAAGATCACCGGTGTGGGGAATTCCTGTCCTTCGAGTCTGACCATGGTTCTTCCGATGTCCACCGGTGCGTTGCTTCCGTCGGCCAGTTCGGACTGTACTGAGCGTTCTACCGGCACTCCCAGCCGCTGTAACGTGGTCCTGGGTACCGCAGTGAAGGTTGAGCCGGTGTCCACGATTGCTTCGATGTTTTCGAACCTCCGCCCTTGCGGGTCTCCGATCCCTATGGTGACCACTACGGTTCCCATTGCATTTCTCCTCAATTTGCTGGATTGGCGGTCTATGCGCTACGCATCTGCCGCTGCGCCAGCGCAGACTGGCCTGGGTCGCTGATCACTGGGCGACGGCAGTTTCGATGGCTTGGGCGGTCTGGGCTGGTTGGGCCGCCAATAATGGCGTAGTACTCAATCAAGTCTGGAAAGGCAGGGATAGAGGCGATGCAATTTGGATCGGGCATCTTGAGTGCTGAACCGCCAGTTGATGGTGACGCCCGCTGCGTTGCGCTCGGTCTCGTAGCCCGTGATTTAGCGTTGCAGGGCGTCCGCGTCGGGGTTTCTCCCCTTGAGACAGGCGCGGCTCAACGCGCTGAATTCGATCTCCGCCATGTTCAACCAACTGGCGTGCTTGGGCGTGTGGTGAAACTCGAGGCGCTTCACGATGCGCCGGGCCTCGGCGGCGTCGAAGGTCTCATAGAGGGAAGCCATGCGGTGAGTATTCAGATTGTCCAGAACCACCCGCACCACCGGGGCATCGGGGTAAGCCTCATCCACTAGCCAGCGCATTTGGTGGGCGAAGTCCTGCATGGTGCGCCGCTCGGTGATGGCCAGGTGGCGCCAGCCCGCCAGGGGTTCACAGGTCAGGAAGATGTTGCGGGTGCCGCCGCGTCGATACTCATAGTCCTGCCGCCGCGGTCGTCCTGGCTGGGCGGGTAGCGGTTCCCTGACCTCGGCCAGCAGTTGGGTGGAGGTCTCGTCGAAGCACACCACCGGCCGATCGGGGTCGTAGGGTTCGGCATACAAGTCCAGCACGTCCTCCATGGCCGCCACGAATTCGCCGCCTACTTTCGGGATGCACCATTGCTGCTTCCGCCACGGCTTGAGGGTGTTTTTTTGAGCCTGAGCCTGACCGTCTCGTAGGACAGCGATGGCGCCAATCCCAACTCCACCACCTTGCCAGCCAACAACCGCAGGGTCCAGTGCTCATGGCCTTCAGGCGCGTCGCTGCACGCCAGCGCAATCAGGTGGGCTTCGCCCCGATCGTCCAGCTTGCGATACCGGTTGGCTTGGGGATGGTCGTGCAGCACCCCCTCCAACCCCTCTTCGGCGTACCGCCGTTTGGTGCGGAACACCGTGCGCTGCGACGTGTCCAGAGCCTGCCCCGTACCCGATACGGGGGCCGCCGCCACCTGGGGGGCGCTCCACCCTTCGTCAGTCTTGAGCAGGATGCGCGCCCGATTGATGACCCGAGCGGAATGCCGCCCACTGTGGATCAATCCCCGCAACTGCTCCTGATCTTCCGACGACAACCGTACCGCGTATTTCTCCTGAACCATGGATGTCCCACCTCCCGCACCACTGTTTGCCAGTCAGCGTAACCACCCTGGCCCGCCCCCCGCTTCACCTGCCAATGCAGGATTGACTCAATACTAAACTAAAGCCAAGGTGAAATGCGCAGATGGTGGGGGTCAAACGGCGGAGCCGGGTCGTTCTCCAAGTACGGATGAGAGGGATTCACGGGCGCAACCCAGCTGATCATCATCGCCACTTAAATGTACATCCCACCTTAGCTTTAGTTTAGGTTCTGGACGCCCGGGTCCAGGTGGCAGTATGGTGGTTCCGGCCAGTCCATGGGCGGCTTGGATCACGGCTGGCGGGTTTGGCTGAGCCGTTCCTCGAGCGCACGGACGCGAGCCTCGGCTGCGTCGGCCCTATCGCGCTGGTCTTCGTAGGTCAGAATGTGCTGGTCCGTGGCTGGGTCGTGCCATCGTAGGTAACCGTGGTCCCACTGGAGGTTCAGGTTCAGCGTTGCGCTGTAGCCTTGCAGGATGCTGTCTTCCAACTCTTTGATGGGGATGGGCACATACACGCCATCCACCAGCCGGTCGCCGGCCAGCTGTGCGCCGTGGTATTGGCCCGTCTCGTCGAAGCGCCAATATTCAGGGATGCCTAGAGCGGCGTACTCCTCGCGCTTTGGTCCGGTGTCGACATGCGCGGTGGACTCCGACGCGATCTCCATGACGAAATCCGGCGGCTTGCCCTGTTCGGAGATGATGTAGCCGTTGCTGGCCTCATAGGCGGCTGGATTGACGTCGAATGCGATGAGTAGGTCTGGCCTTCTGAGGCCTGTCGTGCCTGAGCCCGGAGCAGGCGCAACCCAGCGATCGGCTACAACCAGTGTTGTGCCGGGGTTACCGAAGTGCTGGATCAGGTAGTGGCTGTTCCCGAGCTTGTGCAGGTGGTCGTAGCTGGTCATCTCGTCGGGCTCGCGCTGGGGCGGATCCGGCAATCGGAAACGACTTTGGGATTTAGGGGTCTTGGTGGTCATGCTGAACCTCTGGGGACTTAGCTTGGATGGCCTGTTAGTGCCGGAGTGTTATGGCGACTTGGATTATACCTGTGGAGGGAACAGTGCTCAGTTCCCACTTCCCCTACCACGAGGTGCGAAAACTACCGGGATACACGGAACGGGAAACACCGGGGCTCGCCGCGGGCGACGTAACCAACGACCTGGCCCGAAACCTCGCGGAATACGCCGAGCAAAAAGACTGCCCACTGCCTTACCAACAACGCCCGATCTCGCACTACCTTTGGATCCAAGCCAGCCGCCGTATGCTGGCATGGGAAGAGATCCTGAGCGCAGTACGCGCAGCCCAGAAGCGAGACCGCCAGATTTTTACTAACAAACAATCGACGATTCAGGAGGAGTTTCTTGGCCAGCGCCCGGCAGCGGGCTGCCGTCGCCGCCGGGCAGGACCAGGAGAACTTCGGCGAGGTCTTGCCGGAACATCTCCAGCAACCGTCGCGTATGGTAGACAGCGTAGTAGCCGGGCGTTGCCGGCGATTTGGTGTACACCCACAGCTGGTCTGGCCCGCCCGCCTGCGTGCGTTTCACCATCGGCCGGCCGTCGGAGTGGATGGGTTCCGTGTTGACCAGGTAGCCGGAACCACGGGCCATCCTCACCGGCACGTCCGCGAGAGTCAGGATACCGGTTTCGTTGAGCCACTGGACCGTGAATGTGAGAATCTGTTCCCAGTGACGGAGTTCGTACTCCGTCGCGTCGGGAAACCGGACCGCCGTGGGCAGCGGCGGCATCAGACCCTCGGCTGGGGGCATTGGGTACTCGGCTAGCGAGACTTCCCCGCTGAGCAACGCGGCGGCGATGTGAAGGGATTCGGGGGGTGAGATGCTCTCGACATCCTGGCCGCTGCGCCGGGCGTATTCCTCGTCGCTGATGCGCCAGCCGCCCCAGTGCCCGCGACGGTTGGGCTGGTGAGCGGGCTCCACCCGTCCGTCCAGATACAGCTTGTAAAGCAGCCCGATCACCGCGAGACGTCCGTAGCCCTGGCCATTGGGCGATGGCATCCCCTCCGCATCCCATCCGATGCGTTCGGCCAGCCGGATGGTGCTGATATAGCCCTGGTCCCGGTATTCCTCCAGGGCCAGCAGGATGGCCTCTTCCAGGCGGGCAGCGGCTCGGCGGCCTACGGTCAGGGGATCCGGCATCTGAGGTTCCCTCTCCCCGCGACGTCTGTCACCAAGTTCTACGCCGCCTGCAGGTCGCGCTCTGCGAGTTGATGCCAGTGGATGTTCCCAGCGTCAATCAGGTCCTGCAACTCACGATCGTTCCTGACGCTGGCGACGGCGGCATGGGCCGGGAGGTTCATATGCTGCGCCAAGTACCGAGCATTGCGTTCCGCTCGGTCGGAATCCCGCCGATCCGCCGTGTAGGAAATCTCCACCGCGACATAAACTGTTGTGGCACCGTCAGCGGCCTCGATCATCAGGTCGGCATCGCGAAAGCTGCGTCGGTCGCCGGTGGTGATATCGGAATCGGTCAATGCTCGGGAGATGGTCACCAACTCCACCCTGGAAAGGGTACGAACGTATTCCAGACTTAGGTCGTCGGCGATGTCTGGCGCTGCTTCAACGCCTCTGCTACGAGCGTGGCCGCCTTTCACCACGGAGATGTCGCCTTCGATACGGTCCATACGAGCCTCGAAGCGGTCGTTGAACCCCTGCTGACGTTCGTTGAATCCCTGCTGTTGTTCGACAAACCCTTGCATCCGGTCGTTGAACCCCTGCTGACGTTCGTTGAATCCCTGCTGTTGTTCGACAAACCCTTGCATCCGGTCGTTGAACCCCTGCTGACGTTCGTTGAATCCCTGCTGTTGTTCGACAAACCCTTGCATCCGGTCGTTGAATCCCTGCTGCTGTTCGACAAACCCTTGCATCCGGTCGTTGAACTCCCGCTGCTGTTCGACAAACTCTTGCATCCGGTCGTTGAACTGTTGCTGCTGTTCGACAAACTCTTGCATCCGGTCGTTGAACTGTTGCTGCCGCTGGACGAAGGCCTGGAACTGAACCGGCAGTTGCAGCAGTTCCTCGCCCAGGATCTGGGCTCGCACGGACGCCTTCCACTCCGGGTGATCGCTCAGCGCCCGGAGGAAATCCGCTTCGGTGTTGATGATGGCCATTGCCGTTGCCTCTTACCGAGATTCTATCGGTTCGCCGAGCGTGTTTGCAATTGCGCCTCCTGTCACCGGCCGGGTGAAGTTTTCGGAGCGAAACGGGCTGACGGTGCACCAGGCTGCGGCCTTGGCGCTGGCCCGACGCTTGCTTGGTTGCTCCGAGCGCATCCCCCGCCGATGGGTGGTGCCCGATGGGTGGCGCCCATCGGCAATGGCGTTCATGCCGCCTGCACCGTACCCGTGAGGAGGCGCGTGCAGCACGCGTGGACGTACTGGGCTGCGGTATCGGGCTAGCTGAGACCAGCGCTTGCAGCGCAGCGCCGGCTGGGGAGGCGGAGACGCAGACCCAATCCGGTTCGGGCTGTCGTGCGGGTTGAAGCTCGCGGGGTGGCTTGAGCGGGCATCAGTTCAGTGTTCCCGGGTGAGATCCCGGGGCGGGGCCGTCTTGAACTGTTGGGACGGCGGCGCGGCTCAGATCGCGTCTTCACGAAAGGCTGACGGCGTTCTTGTTACTAAAGTCAACCATTTTACAACGGTCCAGGTCAGCCGGCGACGAGACGTCAGTACAGCCGCTCCCGGTTGGCTTCAGTCTCGTCTTCGTCAATTTCCTGTGCGTTGGCATCGGCGATCTGGTCCGCCAGCACCTGCCCGTAGGTGGGATACGACGAACGGTCAATCTGAGCGTCGGCATCCCAAATCCGGCTTCGGATCAAGGCTCGCCCACAGTGCAGAAAAGCTTCTTCCACCGTAACTTTCAATCCGGAAAGCGGCGGCCGCCCCGATACCGTCGTCGTCTGCAGCAGTTCGGGGTCAGTCGTAATCTCGGCTTTGCCCTTCACCCGCAGCGTTTCGTTCATGCCCGGGACAAAGAACAACAGCCCCACACCGGGGTTTTGCACGATGTTTTGC
Organism: Dehalococcoidia bacterium; assembly: GCA_965220095.1. Taxonomy (GTDB): domain Bacteria; phylum Chloroflexota; class Dehalococcoidia; order Lucifugimonadales; family UBA3495; genus Bin87. The sequence goes on along the minus strand of CBDCPD010000002.1, from coordinate 134,504 downwards.
AACGAGTCCACCTGGTTGTTGCCCGGACGGTCAGGAAGTAGCAGCGTCCTGTCGTCCAGCACCTTGACGAACCCTGGCGGATCCCCGCGGGGTTGGCAACTGTTCACGATTTAGTGGGTTTTAGTATGTGATGGTAGTAAATGGTGACATCGGCGACGACGCACGGTGTCACCTGAGGCACCTTGCCGGTTGCGGCCACTCCGCACGCCCGTTCTGGTATGCTGTCATCATGGCACAGCGCAGCAGAGACCATCGAGCAGCCGCTGGCTTGAATCCGGCGCAGGGTCCACCGGTCGCCACCTATCAAACTCGCGTCTCCGGCTATGTGGGCTTGGACCGTGAGGCGGGAGATGCCGCGCTGGCAACCTGCGCTGAGTTGTACGGCCAGGTGGAGCGCAAGCTGTTTGCTGAAGTCGCGGCGGGCCGATCGGCAGCGCCGCTGAAGCGCGAGTACATCCGTGAGCACGGGATACCGGCGCGGATGTTCAATGCGGTGCGGGTGTCGCTGGACGGCAAGGTGTCGGCGGTGCGGGCGGCGCAGCGGTTGCGGGTGGACGGCCTGGAGCGGCGAATTGCTCAAGGGGAGTGGCGGGTTGCGCAGGCCGAGGAACAGGGTCGGTGGCAGCAGGTTCACCAGAAGCGGCGGCGGCTGGCGGACTTGAAATCCAAATTGGCAGTGTTGCAGGCTGATATTGCGGCGGGCCGGGTGCGGCTGTGCTTCGGGTCCAGGCGGCTGTGGCGTAAGCAGCATCACCTGGAGCAGAATGGCTACGCCAGTCATGCGGAGTGGCTCAAGGACTGGCGGGACGCCCGCAGCGACGAGTTCTTCGTGCTGGGCAGCCGGGATGAAACCAGCGGTTGCCAGCTGTGCGTGGCCAGCATTGCCGATGATGGTTCGCTGACCCTGCGGTTGCGTATGCCCGATTGCCTCGCTAATCAGCACGGCAAGTACCTGGTCATCCCCCACGTGCGGTTTGCCTACGGCCACGGGCAGGCGCTCGCGGCCCTGGCGAGCAACGCCGAGTACGCCGCCTATCGGCGCGAGCATGGGGACCAGGCGGCACGATCTACCAGCCTGGGCCAGGCCATCAGCTACCGGTTCAAGCGGGATGCCAAGGGCTGGCGGGTGTTGGTGAGCACCGAGATGATGGACGTTCCGGTGGTTACGGACCGGCGCCGGGGTGCCATCGGCGTGGACCTGAACGCCGATCACCTCGCTGTGGCGGATACCGACGCCAGCGGCAACTACCTGAACGCCTGGCGGGTGCCGCTGGTCACCTACGGCAAGAACACTGGCCAGGCTGAGGCCCTCATCGGCGACGCGGTGGCCAACGTGGTGCAGTACGCACGGGAGGTCGGCAAGCCCATCGTCATCGAAAAGCTGGACTTCCGCCAGAAGAAGTCCGCTCTGGAGGGGGAGTCCCGCCGGTACAGCCGGATGCTGTCGAGTTTCAGCTACGGCAAGATCAAGGCGTACTTCCTGTCCCGCGGCTATCGGCAGGGAGTTGAGGTACATCAGGTCAACCCGGCCTACAGTTCCGTCGTGGGCCGGGTGAAGTTCATGGAGCGCTACGGGCTGACGGTGCACCAGGCAGCGGCCTTGGTGCTGGCCCGACGCTTGCTTGGCTGCTCCGAGCGCATCCCCCGCCGGTGGGTAGCCCCCATTGGCAATGGCGTGCAGGTCGCCTTCACCGTACCCGTGAGGAAACGTGTGAAGCACGTGTGGACGTACTGGGGTGCTGTTTCGAGACAGCTGAGACTGGCGCTTGCAGCGCAGCACCGGCTGGGGAGGCGGAGACGCCGACCCAATCCGGTTCGGGCGGTCGCGAGTGGTAAGACACGCGCGACGGCTTGAGCGGGGATCAGTTCGGTGTTCCTGGGTGAGACTCCCGGGCGGAGCCGTCTTGAACTGTTGGGGCGGCGCAGGGGTTTGGCTGACTGTGGTCTGTGACTAAAGTCAACCATTTTTACAACGGTGACGCGTCTGCCTGGCCGCTGGCATCGCTGGAACTCAGCACGCAAAACGGCGACAGGGCAATGAAGTTCCGGCAGTGAATGTCCAGGTGGTCCAACACCTTCTGGGCCGCTCGCGGGGCCGGCGGCGGATAAAAGGTGCGAAGTTCTGCGTCGTTGGAGACAACCATAATGCACGCCTCCCCATGAGTTGGGAGTGGGTTGGATGGAGCCCGTGGCTCATGGTAAACGTTCAGCGCAAAGGGGCGCAAGACGTGCCTATTCTTGATGCACAACCAATCCTGCAAAGCTGTCATTGCGAGCGAAGCGCGGCAATCTCGTTGCAACAAAAGCGGTTCCCGCGTCCAGGGGATGGGGGCGTCGCTACGCTCCTCGCAATGACAAACTGGGTACGCGTGAGTTCTGCGAACTGTACACAGGACACGACCCCGAAGCGTACAGACTGCATGCGTGGATCCATGACTACATGGGGAACCATGAGGAAGCCGATCGGGACCGGCAATTAGCCAAATGTCGGGTCGGACAGGTGGAGTCGGTCACAACTCTACTTTCCCGCAGAAAGTCCACGTCTCCGTCCATACCGCGCTTGCGTAATAGTTCCAAAAGATCCATGCTGTGTTTGACCACCGTCGTTCTCCTTGGTTGGGTTGTGACTTCCGATCAAGGATGACGCAGTGGTCAGCTTTTGGCTACACCGATCCTTTTACACCACCTCCCTGTACTCTACTAACATGGAAGCCCCAGAGTAGGCGAAATTCAGCCAAGCATCGTGGTACCACCGCGGCAATTCCGCACTGTCGTCTGCACGCGGGCAAAATCGACGCGCAATCCCGCCTTAAACGTTTCTCAGTTTGGGGTCTAAACGGTCTCTTATCCAGTCGCCCAGCAGATTCATGGAAAGCACGGTCAACACGATGGCCAAGCACGGGAAGAGGAAAATCCACCAGGCAATAGTGATCAGGTCTCTGCCATCGGCTACCATAACTCCCCACGCCGGGGTTGGTGCGGGGATGCCGGCGCCAAGGAAGCTCAGGGTCGACTCCAAGATGATAACGTGTCCGACTTCCAAAGTGGCCAGCACCACCACGGTATTGACCAAATTGGGGAATATGTGCCGCAGCATAATCCGAGCATTTGATGCGCCGGAGACACGGGCTCGGTCGATAAAGTCCTGCTGCTTGATGGCGAGGGCCTCGCCGCGAACGACGCGTGCGTATCTGGCCCACAGCAGCACCGCGATGACGATGATGACGGTAGTGAATCCGGCCCCAATGGCGGCTACCAGCACCAGGGCCAGCAGGATGGAGGGGAATGCCAGTTTGATGTCAACGACCCGCATTATTATGGAATCCACTTTGCCGCCCATGTATGCCGCCAGCATCCCTAGTAGGGTGCCCAGCCCGCCGCCAAAAAGAATGGCCAAGCATGACACCAGTAGCGAAACCCGTGCCCCGTGCATAATTCGACTAAGGATGTCGCGGCCCTGTTTGTCGGTGCCCAGAGGGTAATCCATGGAGCCGCCTTCGCGCACCTGAAAACGTATCTGGTCGCCGGGACTCACTCCGGCGTCTCCGCCGCCAGTCAGAAAAGTGGCTTCTCCGCGTTCGATTTTCCGCCGTGCGTTAGTGAGGCCGATTTCAACGTCAAGACGGTTTCGGTCGGCGCGCTGCACCACCGTGCGTTCCTCGTAGCTTTCCGACACCCAGAAGGGCGGCAATTTTGCGTCATCCAATACGCCGATGCGATGGCTGTGGGGGGCTAACTGGTTGGCGAAAATTGCCGGTATCACAAGGAGTACGGTGAGCACCGCCAAAGGAATTAGCGGCAATTGACGAACAGTTCGCAACCCGGAGGCTGCTCGACCGATGGTACGGGGTGCTGCCGGAGCCACCTGGTCCGGCGTAGTGGTTACCGATGCCATTTAACACCTCATTCGGGGGGTCCCCTCGTGGCAATTATCTCGCCGGAGCCGTTCACGTGTATCTGATACGCGGGTCGATGTAGGCGTAGAGCACGTCAACCACGATGTTGATAATTACGAACGCCGTGGCAAACAGGAGTACCACGGCCTGCACCACCACGTAATCACGGAACAGAATGGCGTCGATTACCAGGGCTCCCAGCCCGGGCCAAGCGAAGACTGTCTCGATGACCACCGAGCCGGTAATGAGCACGGCGCCAATCAGCCCGAAGTAGGTCAGGGGGACAATCAGGGCGTTGCGGAAGCAGTGCTTCCAAATTACTTGCCATTCGGCAACGCCCTTGATTCGAGCCAGTTTGACGTACTCGGTATCCAACACTTCCAGCATTGACGAGCGTGTGAGTCGCATCAACGCCGCCACGTTGTAGTACCCCAGGGCCAGAGCCGGCAAAATAATATACTCGACCCCCCCGCTGCCCGAAGTGGGGAAGATGTTGAACTGCACCGCAAAAACCCACATCAAAATCAATCCCACCGCGAAGGAAGGTGCGGATTGGCCCAGGATGGCGAACAGTTTGCCGGCGTAGTCAACCGGCGTGTCTTTCTTGATGGCCACCAGCACGCCGATGGGAAAGGCGATGATGCCGCTGACTACCAAGGCCAGTGCCGACAGCTTTATCGTGTTGGGCAGCCGTTCTAAAATGAGTTCGCCGGCTGTGGAATTGGGCCAGGCCAGCGCTTCGCCCATGTCGCCCTGGAACAGCTTGCCAAGGTAGAGCAAGTACTGCATATGGAGCGGCTTGTCCAGGCCCCACTCTTTCTTGGTCAGCTCAATCTGCTCTTCAGAAGCCTCTTCAGGCAGCAACACGTTGAGCGGGTCGCCGGACACGCGGGCCAGCGCGAAGGTGATGGTGCTGATGACGAAGATAGCCAGGATTCCCTGGGCTACTCGCCGGAGGATGTACCGTTGCATCGGAACTCTCCCATTGTCTTACGGAAAAAAGCCATACCCCCGCATCACTCAGTGTGTGGAGTGAAAGCCGGAGGATGGAAGATTTTGTGTGATTAGGCGCACCGGGCCGCCTCGCATCAGTAGCGGACGCCCTTGATGTGCTCTAGGTCGGTGAACTGGCCGCCATAAGGACCGAGGAAGATGTACTCTTCCACTGTCTCGGGATCGATAACCACCTGCACCGACAAGGTATGCAGCGGGATGGAGGCCACTTCATAGAACAGTTCGTCGGACACCGCGTGCCAGTGACCCAGTTGCTCCTCGAAGGTTAGGGAGTTCAGCGCTTTGTAGGTGTTCTCCCAGACCGTGTCGCTGAGGTAGAAGCGCATGAACCGTTCTGGACTGTAGGCACCGTGGACAGTCGCGTGGGGCGGCTCGGCGTAACCCCGAAAAGGGAACACGCAGCAGTTAGTGGTAGCGCCGCGGTACTCTTGGCGCCATGCGGAGAATTCCATCTCGCGGATTTCAGTTTCCAGGCCGATGTTCTCCCACATGGCAGCGACGGCTACCACGTAGTCTTTCATCTCGGGCAGTCCGCTCATGGTGTAGCTGACGAGAGGCACGTGGAATCCATTGGGATAACCGGCTTCGGCCAGCAGTTCTTTGGCGCGCTCCGGATTGTAGCCGTACAGTTCTTCCCAGGAACTTTCCCATTTGGGATTGTAGCCGCCGTACTCGCCGCCGAAAGCTTCCGCGCTGGGAACGAAGCCGGCAACTCGACCTTCGGCTCCTTGCCCGTCGAAGATATTCTCACGGATAGCGTCGCGGTCGATGGCCTTGTTCATGGCCTGTCGCACCAATTTGCCGGCTTCGCTAGGAGCCGCCCACGGAACGGTGGGGTCATACGACGCCGGCGAATAAGGATCGAATGTAGGACCTTCTTTGGTCGCGTAATAGACGCCACCGAAGACCATCATGCTGTTGACCGCTGCCACCTGGCTTTCGGCGATGTCCAAGCCCGCATCCAAGGCTTGCCCCACCAAAGCGCGGTCGATGGTTGCCAGATGCGCTTCCCGCGCCAGCATCGCGGCGAGACGGGTGGATGCTTCTTCGATGATTTTAATTTCGATACTGTCCCAATCGGGGTTGACCCGGTAATGGTCTCCAGGAGCGCGTTCCCAAAGCCAGCCAATGCCCTTCTCAAAGTTTGCCAACTGGTAAGGACCGAGGCGCGCTGGGCCTTCCTCAAGGAGGGTGGGTTCGCCGGCAGAGCAGTAGCCATCAAGGTGAGACGCTACGTCGAAGGTTTCGTAATCGGCTTCACCGTCGGGGCAACCCGTATCCCACTGGGCCTTACTGGTGATAGGGAGGCCGCGATAACCGGAAACCCAGTAGTCAAAAATCAACTCCGGCCGTGCACCCATCTTGAGGTCGATTTCGTAGTCGCCGACTACATCAGGCAGTACCTGGGGGTTGGTGCGCATGTAGTCGGAATAGGAAGCGGCGCAGGCCGGGTTGGTGTAGTAATTCAGCGAATTGACGATGTCGTGAGCAGTGAACTCGCCGTAGCCGAAATGGAAATTAACGCCCTGGCGGAGCTTGAAATTCCAAGTCCGCCCGTCATCGCTGACACTCCATTCGGTAGCGAGTTGATGGTCCAGCGCACCCGTGTAACGATTGGGGTCAAGCAGGAATTCATGCGAGGGACGATGCTGGCTGGTGGCGCTTCCGGTAACGTCGCAGTCCATGATGCCCTGGCGGGTTTGCTGAGAGAACAGGAAAATCAGGTTTCTGGATTTGAGCTCGCCCGTGCGGGCTTCGGCCTCAGGCGTCGGTGCAGCCTCGGCAACTGGGGTTGCGACCACGAAGGGCCGCTGGGTGGGCCCGGAGGTTGCTTCGCGCTGCGCCCGGGCGGGCATGGCAGCAGGGGCATCGGTGGGGGCTGCCTGCTGTGGGTCCGCCGGCGCGGCCTCCGTGGCTGACGCTGCGGATTGGCCGGCGGATTCCTCAGCGCCGACGCAAGCAACTATGAACAACGCCATCACCAGAGCCACTGCGGTCAGAATCGTGGGTGTGCGGGATACGCTATTAGCAATCATTCGGCCCTCCCAACATTGAGATGGATGGAGATGTGGTTGATCCGCTAAGTCGCTCTTCTCGTTAATCAGGTAAACAATTCTCAAATTGGTTTAGAGTCGGACCCGAACCAGTTGCCCAGCGATTTCATGGATAGTACGGTGAACACGTCGGCTAGTCCGGGGGACGGTAAAATCCACCAAGCGCTCGTGATGGGTAAGCGGCGTCTGGGGTCGTTACGCCCCAACCCGGGATTGGCACGGGAATGCTGGTACAGTGGAAACTGAGTGTGGATTACGGAATACAATCAACTCTGCCAGCAGCCCAATTACTGGGAATCTCAATGATCGTCGGGGTTATCCATGTGGTACCTCCGGGACATGGATCAGATGTCAAGCGTGACTACGGGGGAATTTCCGGCGGTCTGACCATAAGATTACTGTAGAAATATAATCCACCAGCGCAATGCAGTCAATCCGGTATTTTTCTGCATTTTTATCATGTGATCCGTCGTGATATACGATTTTACATACGATAATCATCATTATTTTATGATATTACGATGTTTTCCTTAATTATCGTGACGGTTTGATAACGTACGTTACATCATCCAATCAAATATCTAATATAGTGTGTCATAATACATTGCGACGATTGATAGCTGAGCCGTCGTGCGGGCTGCGCCCTCTGGAGGGTGCGAGCGTAGCCGGCGCGGCCGCGGTTCATCCGCCCGCCGGCAATGACCAGCGAAGAATATCTTGCCTCTAGTCCATCGCGTCGCCGCGGTTAGAGCCGCATACTCCGCCACGAAGGCTTCCCGCCACACCGGGTCCGCCCTGCGCAACCGCTGCTTGGGACGTTTCAGCACAAACCCCAGCCGATGCAGGTAGTAACGGCACCGCTATTCAGAATCTGATGAAATCTGATACTCCACGCTTGGCGGAGCACTCACCAGACTCGTTTGACGCTTCGCCGACCACCGTCCGCCAGAGGCGGAACTTACACGGTCTCCACGTCCTGACACCGGGAAGCTCAAACCCGGCCAGTTCGCCAAATTCCTAGCCGCGTTGGCGTCGCGGTTATTCAGTATTCCACATCCACTGCACCACCATTCCCGGTCCGAGAGCGTCAGGTCGTCGTTCTTCCAGCCGCAGTGGGCGCATAGCTTGGATGACGCATACCAACGGTCCGCCTTCACGTACTCGGCGCCGTACCAACCGCACTTGTAGTCCAGCTTGGCAAGGAAGCCGGACATGCCCGCATCGGCGATGGCTCGAGCCAAGCGCCGGTTACGGACCATGCCAGCCACATTCAGAGTTTCGACCACCACCCGGCCCGCTGACTTGGCTATCGCCGTCGTCGCCTTGTGATGATTGTCATTCCGAACGTTGACTACCCGGGCATGCCGGCGACGCCGGTTGGCGTAGAGTCGCTCCCGACGATTGGAATGATTACTCCTGCCGTGAACGTTCCGACTGCGGGCGATGGCCTTGTCCAGACGCCGCAGCTGTTTCAGTCCGTTGGCGAGTGCCCTGGGGTTTTCAACAGTGGTTCCATCCGAGCAGGTCGCCATGGTTCCCACGCCCACGTCCACGCCGATGGTCGGTCCGTCCTTCACCGGCGGTAGCTCCTGCCCATCCTCGACGCAGCAACAGGCGAACCACGTGTCCGCCGTCCGGTTGACAGTAACTTCGCGGATGCTGCCAGCAAAGCGCAGTTGCTCCACCGTAGCCACCTGACCGATCTTCGGCAGGATGACGATCTTGCCAGCCACTTTCACCGTGTCGGGCCCGTTATCGGCGCGGAAACCCTGCTCGTGCTTGCGCCGCTTGAAACGGGGAAAGCCCACCCGGCGACTGGGACGCTGGCCAGCCTTCACCCTGCGGCAATACTCGCCCCAGCCTTCGGCGGCTTGGCCCAAGTCGATGATGGCGTACTTGGCCGCGTTCTGCGACAGCTCCGACCCCCAGGGTGCGATCACGCCCTTGACCTTGTTCCAACGAGGGCGCAGCGTGCGCTCGTTCAGCCACTCTCCAACGGTCCAGCCCAGTCCTGAACTCGCTCACCGCCCAGTTGTAGGCGAAACGGGCATAGCCGGCATGCTGACCGAACAGCGCTTCCTGCTCGGGCGTGGGCTTGAGCGCAATGCGGTGGGACTTCTTCATGGATGCTGACCTACCGGAACCTGACCAGGGACGGTCTCCGCCAAGGTGTCGAGTAGCTTGCGGTGCTTCTTGCTCCGACTCCCATCGAGGCGAGCCGAAAACACCGTGATAATCTCCAGCACGTCCTGAGCCAGTTCCTCCTCAAAGCTGGGCTGCTCTCCCTGATGGATCACCACCACTTCGATGCCGTTGAGCTCGCACAGCGTGAACACCAGCTCGGCGCCAAACCGCAACAGCCGATCCTGGTGGGTGAGCACCAGACGCCCCATCCGGCGTTCCAGTATCAGTTCCAACAACTGGTGCAGCCCTTTCTTGCGGTAGTTCATTCCACTGCCCAGATCCCTGATCACCAACGACGACCAGCCGTGAGCGGCGCAGTAGCTCTCCAAAAGAACCTGTTGCCGGTCGAGATCCGACTTTTGGTCATGGCTGGACACCCGGGCGTAGCAGACGCTAGGTAGGTCGTCGGACTGCAGGCCTAGCAACTGGCCTGCAGAGTAATACCTGGTGCCTCCAGGGCTCTTGCGAAGGGGCGCCAAGTAACCCGTGGACTCCCACTTGCGAAGGGTCTGAGGGGTCACGCCCAAGATACGGGCAGCAGCCCCAATCCTGATCAGGTCAGATTGCTGTGTCATGAGATACCATCAATTAGTACCAAATAATAGCATATTCCAACGAACAGTTACAAACCCCCGAAGCACGCCGCAATACCAGCCATCATTCTCGGATTGCCACCGGAACGCCTGCCCCATGGTCAGACTGAGTTTCAGGTCCAAAGGCTGGTCGATGGATACATAACCCATATTCTCGATCTCTCCACAGGGATGTTCCTTTGCCAAGTCCCCGCCGGACGTTCTGTTCATTCATGGACGGAGCTTGTGGTCAGGCGAGGTTGTTGAATGTCGTTGGTATGCCGTCCCATGCAGAGTGACGGAAAGTCGCAACTGAAGTGGCAATCAGTGTAGTGGCGGAAGCGATATCCGGATTCTCTCGCCGCGTATGGTGACGATCGCTCGCTCTCCCAATGCTTGGCCATGATGATCAATGACCGCGGCCATCAGCGCAATACGTCGTTCCGCCGGTACGTCGGGCAAGCGCACCAAGCCAGCGTGGGGGAGGTCATGCAGATAGACCAACTCTCCAAAGTCGGTATCGATTGTGATCAGGACTCGGCTTTCCGATGCGGCCAACTCCAACAAAGCCCGATCCCCGGGATCAGCGCCCAACGTTCGGGCTTCCAGGACGTCATGCCCCTCACCCTGAAGCCATCCAGCCAAGCGGCGTCCGGCGCACCGGTCCACTAGGAATCTCACGACTCGGCTATCGAAATTGCGGCCAGCGTATCTCCAGCGATGACCGCGTGGGCGTAGGCGGTACAGGCCCGAATATCGTCCGGTTCGAGGTCTGGATAGTCGTCCAGAATAGCCTCCAGTGAAACTCCCTGAGTCATCAAGCTCAGGATCATTTCCACCGATATCCGCATATCTCGAATGATGGGTTTCCCGCCGAATACATCCGGCCGGGCAGTGATACGTGCAAGCAGTTCGTGATTAGTTGGCATATCTACCCTCGCAGGCTTACGGTTTTGGCCACTTCTGACGAGCCCATTGAATCAGTTTACCAATTGCAGGATCTCCGCAATCCGCCGCGCAGTGGCCGGACGCCCTCTTCGCCAGCTACAGCTATCACGGCTTCATCACCGACCGGGACGGGGAAACCTTGGAGCTGGAGGCCGACCATCGCCGCCACGCCGAGTTCGAGAATGCCATCCGAGACCTCAAGCACGGCGTCGAACTCAACCATCTCCCCTCGGGCCGCTTCGCCGCCAACGCCGCCTGGCTGGCGGTCCAGGTGATCGCCCACAACCTCGCTCGCTGGACAGCGCGCATCGGTCTGGGCGAGCAGGTGGCGCATTGCCTCAAATAGAATGCTACCGAAAATTCGGGACGCCATCCTGTGTTTGAATGGTATGGGTGGTTCCGCCCTCACCGCAAACTCCGCCGACTGTCGTGACCTTATCTGTATCCACAGTGGTTCGCCCAATAGCCGTTACGTGAAGTGGTTTGTTCGAGCATTCCGGTGCGGCATTACTGCGGCCCGATCTTCCTGCTCCAAGTTGCGAACGCCATCTGCGACGATGAACCGCGTTCCGGTGCCCAAATGGGACAAACGCCACGACACCATTGTACCCGCCAGCGCGAAGCTGCCGTCCGGGTAGGAATGGTGGAAAACCGGTCGTCCGAACTGAGTGTTGGGATGCTATCCCCTCGTCAGCAGCGGAAGTATGCGGAGCTGACGAGGGGCGGTACAATACAGGGGCAGTCCCGCCACAAGGAGCATTCGATGTTCAGAGTATCCGCGCCGCCCAAACCGCAGCCCCCCGGGCCAAGCAGACCCGCTCCTCCGGCCCCGCACGAAGGTCGGCCAGGGTAAATTCAAGGCCTGGCGACGGCGGCTCTCCCGGCTCGGCGCTTTCATTTGGGAGAAGTGGTGGAGAGTTTTCTGAGCCAGTCCCTTTTGGCTGACTTTCCTCCGCCTGCGGCTGCGCTACCACGTGCGTCGCCGCTGAGAACCTGGGCCGGCGGTGGGTAGGCGTCGACATCTCGCCCAATGCCGTTGAGCTGGTCAACATCCGCCTGCAGCAGTCCATGGGCGACCTGTTCCACAACCGGCTCGTAACTGCCAGCACAAATCGAGATCCTGCAGCTGCTGTGCACTCACCGCGGACATCCGCGTCGGCACCACCGATCTCAATATCAATGGAGTTGCACATTCCCAAGCTGCGGGAGGACAACTACTTCCCCAGCCTGTTGGAACCGCGGCGGCGCAGCGAGAAGGCTCTGCTAGCCGTCATCCAGCAAGCCTACCTGGAAGGCGTGTCCACCCGGCGGGTGGATGACCTGATCAAGGCTCTGGGCTGCGACGGCGTCTCCAGCAGCCAGGTGTCGCCCAGCTGCCAGCAACTGGATGAAGTGGTGTCCGCCAGAGGCGGACTGGGTCGTCCCCTGGATGGCAGACCCTACTGCTCCGCGTCAACTACTTCTGCCGATTCCTGTTGTTGTACCTTGCAAGCAAAGCTTCGCAGTACTCGTTGAAGTTGTCATCGCGTATATATCGCGCCCCCAATTGCGGTTAGACCAGATCATCCAGGACGACGATAGGCAATCCTTGAACGCGGCGGAAGTCGGTGTCGTTGGTGATGAAGAGCGCGCAACCCGCCCGCAGAGCTGTTGCAGCGTGGAGAGCGTCGGGTGTCTTCAGGCCAGTCTCAGCACGCAGGCGGGCGGCGTCTTCAAACACCTGGTAAGAGGCATCAAGTAGGCTCACCACATTGGACGCAAATAGCTCCCGGTATTGCAATTCAATCTCGGTGTTGCCATCCCGGAGCGGCTTCACCAGCGCCTCCACCACCAGGACGGGGCTGCTCACGATGGTGAGGTTTCCATCCTGGGCTTCCTGCCACATTGGTTCAAGCAGTGTGCGGTACGGCTCAACGCGCTCCACGCTGTAGATGAGACCACTGGCATCGAGATAGACCAAGCCAGCGGGCGGAAGAGCTAGCGGTCCCACGACGCCTTCTCTTCCGCCAAGTACGCTCCCACCTCTTCGGCCGTCTGGAACAGCCGGCGCTCTGGGCCACTGTTGAGTATCTCCATGATGGAGCGACGCGGCGTTGCCGTTGGCGCTGAGGCAGTCACGACGACATCGACCGTCTCCCCTTCGGACAGGTCCTGGTCCACGATTTCTATTCTGCCGCCAGGTAGTACCGTTGTTCTAAGGTGCAGCACTTTTTGCATGGCTCGTAGCTCCTTCTTGGACTAATCAGACCGCCATCTATGCCTCTTCATTTTCAATCCGGCACGGAACCTCGCGGTTGACCGAGTTAGTCCAACTTTACCGCCGAGTGGTTATCGAAGCATTCGGTTGTAACCTTCTGCCAATTGCCTGTAGTGCCTTGTCAGGCTCTGTATGACCTTTTCCGTGTGGTCGGCCAATGGGCCGATACAAGCAACTACTCCCAGCTTCTCACCATAGTGTTGGGAATCCATTTCATTGCTGACCGAGCTTTCTTCGGCTGGGTACCTGGAGCTCACCGCGTGGGGTGTAGGGACTATCGCGCATAAGAATAGCCAACCCAAGGATGTTAGCCAGTTGCTGACATAAAGTAGCAATCCTCTAATGTTGACCCTTTTGCTCTGGATCAGTGGAGATTCCCATCTCTGCTTCGAGCGCGTTACACGCTCCGCGCACGGCGCCGGTTCTCCAACAGCTCAGGACTCCAGCATACACCGCCTTTGCCCTGCCGGCCGCCATGCCCAGCGTGTCGAACACTGCTTGTTGCCTCACAGGGAAATGTTACCAGATGATTCTATGCCTCGATCGGCGCAGTACTTGGTGAGGATTTCGTCGATGAACACGCTGTCGTTGTCCGAGTCGATGCCGCGGACGGGATCGGGCAGCTGCCTCCCGGTGGCCTCCGGCCCGACCATCACCCTGAAGTTCTGTGGGCAAGTGGGGTACCAACTAGCCTCGTTGAGTACAATCGCCGCAATGCCTTGACGGACTTGATTATGGCATCCATCATTCTGGCGGACTCCGTCTTATTGATACCCAACGTGCTTCGCGCAAGGGTCATTACGTGAACCACGCCGTTGAACCGGATCCGATTGTCTGGGACGTATCAGGCTCGCTCACAGGGATCGGTCCACGAACAGACAGTCCCACGATCATAGCGCCGCCGGAGAACTGAGGTGCCGATGTGTCGGCCCAGAATGACTTCGGACTAACGCTGCTGCGAACGGCCACTGAGTATGGGCCGCGACTCGACGCCCTGAGAACGCTCACCGGTTGCGGAGCAGATATCGACGCCCGGGACAACTGCGGTTGGACGTCGTTGATGCACGCTGCCTGTTGCGAGATACTCAATCCCGAGGTAATTTGCACCGAGGGTGGCAAACCGGTAGCGGCGCGAAACGTGGCGATGATCGGGTTGTTTATCCGGCATGGCGCCGACGTCAGAGCACGCTCCCAAACTGTATCGCCTTCCGCAAATGCGAGGAGCGCAATCGCAATGCGGCCGCGCTCCCCTTTTCAGGCTCTACGGGCTGTAGACCCGCGTCGTCCGATTACTGGATGGCACTGGGCGGTTTCACCTGCTCCATCAGGTCGTTGTCCCATTCACCCTCGGCGACCAGGATGGCCTTGGCATCAAAGGCAAACGCCTCGATCAGGTTGTGGGACAGGTACACGTAGGTCCCCGACTGCCGAATGGTGTGAATGGACGCACCGGCGGAGCCGGCGGCGATTACCCACGTCTCAAGACCGGTCTTCGGCGCATCCGAGAAGCTGCCGCGCTCCCACACGTAATCACCGTGGCCGCCGATCAGGTGAGGATAGGAATGCCGGTTGGCCTGCGAGTGGACAATCAGGACGTTCTCCCCCACGTTGGCGGTCAATTGGCCGTCGCCCTGCAGGGCTCCCGTGACGCCGTTGAACACAATATGGGTCGGGACCAGGGTCTTCATAGCTTCCAGGTCGTCCACCATGGACGCGGAAGGGCTGTCGTAACGCTTGAATTCCCCGTTCTCGTCCTGCGGCAGGTAGTAGTCCTGCTCGCCGACGTAGTAGGCCCGGTCATAGGAGATGGGATTGCCGGCGGGGTCCTGCAGGCCGCCGCGAGGCAGCACCATGATGGCCCCGTTCATGCCGTGGGTGACGTGCCACGGAACCATGGTCCCGCCCGGCGCGCAGTGGTAGATGAACACACCCGGCTTGGTCGCCCGGAAGCGCAGCACCACCTCCTGACCCGGGCCCACCTGGGTCAGAGCGCCTCCGCCCAGCGCGCCGATGGAGGCGTGGAAGTCAATGTTGTGCAGCAGTTCGTTGCTGTCCGGATTGACCAGCGTCAGCTCGACGTAGTCACCCTCGTGCACCACGACCATGGGCCCAGGCACCGAACCGTTGAAGGTGAAGGCCCACATGAACACACCCGGTGCGACCTCGATCTCCTTCTCGTCCACTTCCATCCGGATCTCAACCACCCTCGGATCGCCGTCGTACACCTGCTCGTGCTCCGGGAAGAAGGGCGGATCCACCAGCTCCTGGGCTACCCGTTCCAGGGCGCTGACGTCTTCCGGTTCCCAGGTCCTGGGCTCTTGCCAGGCCGACGGGGCTGTCGCGGCCGTGGCCTCACTGCCGGCACCGGGCGCCGGGGCCGCCTCGGAGCTGGGGAGCGCCGTGGGAAGCGAGAATTCCGGCGTGGCGGTCGCGGCCGGTTCGTCTCCGCCACAAGCGATGCCGGTCACCAGAAGCGCGGCCGCCAGCAATGCGAGCAGCCCTATAGCCACCCTTGGAGTTTTTGATATCGGGGTATTCTTATGCATGTTGTTCGCTCTCCTTATTCAAGCTGGATCGTCGGGTGAACCAGCGCGTGCCAATGCGAGTCAAATTATACGTGGGAGGTGTGGACATTTAATATGAGATTTGCACGGCAAAAGTTCATCTATCCCATGCCCGGACCACGCCGCTGATGCGGGACGTGTCGTTGTAGAGGTGCATCACCGCGTTGTCGGAGGTTATGACGATTCTACAGCCGGATTGGACCGGCGATCAGGAGGTACCAATAGGCGGGTGGCAGCGCCATATCTCTGGCGACTCCCTCGCCGACGATATCCGGCGCCAATGGAGCCTGCGGAGCAGCCTGGGCTACGAAACCCATTCACGTCAGGGACCGTTTCCTCAATCGGTGGCCTGTAATTCGACCTGGCGGAAATCGAAATCGGGCGAGACGCCGTTCGCCCCGCACGAACCGGTTTACGTAACCCAACTTGTGCGAGTCACACCCAGTATCAAAACCAACCGCTACGCCCCGTCATCAGCCGCCCCAGCCGCCGCCGGCCCCAACCGGATCCGGCGGTTGAACCGGTCGAGCTCCGCGAAGATTCGCCTCCTGACCCGGGGGGACAGCTCGTCGATCCCTTCGGCGGCGCCCAGCGCTGCCCAGTCCGTCATCCGGGACAGCCGGTTGGCCAGCTCGATCAGGGGATCCGGCGATTCCGTCGCCTCCGTCGGTATCGACCGGCCGGTGGGCGCGTGGGACAGGCTGTAGATGCTCGGGTCGTCAGCGTTCCGGTGCACCACCAAGCTCACATCCTCGGTCACGTAGCAGCTGACGTCCCGCCACTCAACGCCTTCCCCATCATCCCCCGGCGCGTCCGCGTCCGCCTCCACCGGGACGACGAATGCCAGGCGGCAGGTTCGCATCGGTCGTTTACCCATCGCTTCGCCTCCCTACGCATGGCCCCTGGTCGGCGGCTTTCGTATCGGGGGGGTGTTCCGCTGCCGTTTGCAGTTCCGATTGTAAATCGGTTTCCGTCTCTGCGGCGCTCTGACCGGAGAGCGCGGTGGCACAGAAAGCTCGGCAGAGCCGTAAGGTGGACAAGTGGAGTTCCACATCACGCCGCGTCCTGATCGCGCCTACCGGCAGAACCGGGCGTAGGACTCTCCCAACTTCGCCATCGTCAATTCTCCCCGTTCCAGTTGCGCCCGCACCCACACCTCCACACCCGCCACGCTCAACGGTACCGTCCCGGTCTCCCTTGACGACATCTGCCGGTACAGCATACTGTTGTCGTCCACCATCGGGTCGATTCCGGTAGGGGGCAGGATCGTACGCTAAGGGGAAAGGCGCCGGTTGAGTGTGCGATAGACGGTTGGTCTTGAGACGGAGCAGAGTTCGGCGAGATCGCTGACGGAATACTCGCCGGTGGCATGCATGCGGCAGAGTTCCCGCTGCTGTCGGTCGGACAGTTTGGGCTGCTTGCCGCGCAATTTCCCCCGGGCGCGGGCGATGGCCATGCCCTCGCGGGTGCGCATGCGGATGAGATCGGCTTCGAACTCGGCGAAGGTGGCGAGGATATTGAAGAACAGCTTCCCCATGGGATCGCCCGGGTCGTAGAGCGCCCGGCCGAGGGCCAGTTTCACGCCTCGTTCCCGAAGCCGATCGGCGATGGCGCGCGCATCTGGGACGGACCTTGCCAGCCGGTCGAGTTTCGGCACGACCAGCGTGTCGCCTGCGCGCACGGCGGCGAGGGCCTGGTCGAGGCCGGGGCGGGCGCGGGTCGTGCCGGTGAGGCCGTGATCGGTGTAGATGCGATCCTCGGCGACGCCAAGCTCCAGGAGCGCCTGGCGCTGGGCCGCCGGATCCGGCCGGTCGGTGGAACAGCGCGCGTATCCGATGAGCGTTGCCGTCATGGGGGGAAGTGTACGAATAGGGCCCCGCTTCCGCAATTGTTTCCGTACCATTCATATGAGACGCTCCTGGCTCCGGTTTGGCGGGGGTCGGGGCGACCGACTGCGCCGTCCGCTGGACGATCCCCTTACGGACAGCGCTGCGCCTGCCGGGATGAACGGATAACGGAGAGATGGAACATGCCGAGACGAAGCATCTAGAGCGCCCGCCAGCGCGCGGCCCGGTTCGACCTGCCCACGGATTCGACCTGCCCACGGACGAAGCCGCCCTGCTGCGCCATTACACGCTGTCCGACGACGACATCGAGCAGATCCGGGTGCGGCGCGGGGGACACAACCGGCTGGGCTTCGCGCTCCAGCTTGGCGCCTTTCGATATCGGCCTGCTAAGCCACAGTCCGATCTGAACCCCGTTTTGCCGGCTGCACAAGGGCGGGCAACAGTCGAAAAGCCCGCACCGTTGAGGTCGTCCTACAGACGCTCCAGTAACTTTGCAATCTGATCGGTGTGGTTCATGTCGGATTCCCACTCGCAGATCACACTGTGTTCGTCGATGACAACTGCGGGCCTTTTCCCGTCTGACGGGTCTTTGACGTACCTCTCTCCATCGAGAGCGGACATGCCTAGCTCAATGCCTACTCGTCGATCAGGGTCGTTCAGGACCGCGAACGGAAGCTGCTCTTTCTCGACCCACTGGCGTGCAGCATCCAAGCTTCCGTCATGGATTCCGAACAGCACGACGTTCCTCTCGGTGAACTCGGCAGCATGCTCTCGGTACCCAAGAGCCATGCGGGTTCAATTACCACCGCCCGGACTCGTGAAGAAGTACAGCAGGACCTTTTGTCCGCGAAGACTGCTAAGGGATATCGTCTGTCCATCGCTGGACTGAAGTGTGAAATCGGAAATCGTCTTCCCGATGTAAGTTTCCATCATTGCCGTCCTTTCCGGTGAGACTTAATAGAACCGACGCACGCATGGCAGAACCGTTCCCCATGCAGTTGCTGGGCTGCACGGAGTCTAGGCGTTTCTCACCGCCAATGCACACCTACTGGCATTTGCCGTCCAGGTCGAGGCGGACGCGTCGCAGGATGATGAGGAAGGCGTTGAGTGGCGGGACGTCAGCTGCTACGAGACGGGTGACGCGAGCCTGGTGGTACACCGGAACGCTGACGACGGGAGTGTGTACAGCCTGTCCCACGCGCCCACCGGCCGGGTGATACTCACGGAGGCGACCGGGTCGCCGGATCCGCTGATCGAGCTGGCCAACCGACTGGGCCGGATGACGGACTGGGCGGCGCTGGACGCCGCTGAGGGGATCAACCAGCTGGTCCCCCCGGGTCAGGAGGCGAATCATCGCGGAGGTCGACCGGTCCATCCGCAATATCAGGCTGAGGCCGGCGGCGGATGATGGAGTGTAGCGGGTGTAATGATACTGGGGGCGCTTCGTACAAGGGTCATTACGTAAATGGTCCCGCTCGGGAGCTCCACCGTCAGAGTGCATAAGGCGCGAGGGCCGTAGCAGACAAATCCATCTGCGATGTAAGTCCGCGGCGGGCTGGCAGAAGTTCGTCCGCCGCACCGCCCGCAGCAGTAAGACAGTCTGTTGGCCCTGCCCATGCCCACGTAACGCGTCATTCGTGGCAGGTAGCCGCCAGTCAGCGCAGAATAGTCGTGAGCAGGTCATCCTTGATGAGATCCAATGCCGGCGTAGGTCCAACGTACAACCCGATGCCCAGCGCGCTGGCTATGGGTACCAGCAGGTCGGCAGCGCCGTCCCGGTCGCAGACTAATCCGCCCGGCAACCGCTCCGCAGTTGCTCCCGTGAAATGATCAGGATGCCGGCGTCGTCCAGGCGCACCCGCTCCAGCGCATTGGCCCGCTCCGGCATGGACAGGAGCCCGTTGACGGTGACGCACGAGCCGATGCCGCGGGACTCCAGACCCGCCACCTGATCAGCCATCAGGGCCACCAGCGGCGAGATAACCACCGTCAAAGCGCCGGTCTTGTCGTAGCGGGACAGGGCCGGCAGCTGGTAGCACAGCGACTTGCCAGCGCCGGTGGGCAGAATCCCCAGCACGTGTTCTCCGGCCATGGCCGCCTCGACGATGTCTCGATGCAGAGGCCGCCCATCCTCTCCCACCGGCTCGGGTCGGAAGTCGTCAAAGCCGAACCAGCGGGTAAGTTCCCGGCGGACGTCGTGTCGTTCCCGGCACCAGTCGCAGTCGGGATCGCTACAGGCGTTATCCCGCAGCCGGCGAACCAGCCGGCCGGCCCCGGGGAACTGATGGCGCACCCAGGGCGGCATCACCGAACTGCCCCCAGCCACCGACAGCCACGCCAGCGTGTAGGCCAGTTCCCAGCCCTGTTGTGCCGCATCCGTCACGGCCGTCCTGGCCTGGGTGAGGCAGGAGTTGTCCGACAGGCACCGGTGAATGGCGTCCTGAGCCTCGGCGTCAGACGGCCGATGCGCACCTCGCAGCGCCGAGAAGAACCGGTCGAACCCCGCGCCGTCTTCCGCGGTTGTCAGCCAGTGCCACGCCGCGAGCAGCTCAGGTCGCGCATCGCGGAAAGCCTTTTGCTGGTTATCGAACACCTCCAGCACCAGCCTGGCGTCCAGTTCGGGATCATTCAGACGGCCCCGTATCAATGATCCGTCCTGGTAGTGCTTTACCAGATAATGATAGGGGTTCCTGGGGAAGGCCAGCGGGTTGAGCCGGAGCGTGTCCTCTGCCGGCAGATCCAGCAGGCGCAGGCGGGGATTGGCAGCCTGCAGGTAGGGCAGGTCGTGGGCGATCACGTTGTACCCCAGCACAAAGTCCGCGCCGTCAGCCAGGTCGTCCAGCCTGGCCAACGCCGGCGCCGGATTGTTGCCCACCCTGGGAATGACCAGGGATTGACCGGTGTCCGGCCGCACACCGGCCAGGGCGTGGATGCGCTCGTCCGCCCGGCCAACTTCCAGATCCAGCGACAGACAGCGCGCCAGCACGTTATCTCGGTCCCCAGACACAGCAGCGGGGTTTGCCCTTGGCGGTTTCCCGCTCCTCATCGCCATGCCATCATCGGTTTCCCATCAAACAGGGCGCGCCCCTATCGGCTCTGGCTGCCCAGTCGCACCCACGCGATGCCGTCCACGGCCTCGAAATGCCGGTCCGCCGACACCAGGTCGGCTCCCGTTTCCATGGCGTGGGCCGCGATCCACACGTCGTTGGTCGGGATGGGATGGCCCTTCGCCCGGAGCGCCGCCGCGATCCTGGAGTACCGGTCGGCGGTTGTGGAACCCACCGGCACGAAGGACACGTAGGGGTTGTCCAGGACGGACCGTAGGTCCGCGACGTTCCTGTCAAACCGCGAGCCGTTCCGAAATCCGTAGAGCAATTCGCCGATGACCACGGCCGACATCAGGACCTCGGTGGCATCGCGCACCACCGCCGCGGTTTGGTCATCGCCTCTCATCAGCCTTGAGTAAGCGTAGGAGTCCAGCAGGACCCTCATCGCCAGGCGGCCTCGTCGATGGTCTCGAATTCCTCAAGGGCGGCATCCAACTCGGCGGCTTCGTCATCGCTCCACGAGCCAATCAAATGATCCAGTGACGAGCCAACGGTATCCGCCTTTTGGGCCGGATCAGCCAGGCCGGCTCCCTTGCGCAGCAGCTTCAGCGCGGCTTGGTTCAGCGACGTGCCGTCCCGCTTCGCCAGGCGGCGGATGCGTTCTGCCAGTTCGTCATCAAAGCCGCGGACTGTCAGTTGGTTCACGTTGCCGCCTCCTGTGATGCACTGAACGTATCAATATGAGGCACCATCCTAATCAAACCACCATCATCGGGTCAAGAACTGAGCGGGTCAAGAACTGAGCGGGTCAAGAACTGAGCGGGTCAAGAACTGAGACTGTCCGCACCATGTCGGACGTCACCACGTATGCGCTGGTAATCCCGGTCAGGCCTTCTTCCGCTTGTGGGAATAAAACATGCTTCAGGGTGGCAACAGGAGGTTGTTGACATCGTCGCCGGCGCTGTTGCAGACGATCCGCCTAAAGCCAGGGTGCGCCGGCGCCGGAGTGTTCGCAAGCGGCCGCGGCGATAGTGCGCCGGAAGTCCGATGATGGACAAGAGGTACGCTATGCCACTGGACCATGTTCGACCCTACAGTGGGCTGTTGTACCACCACCCTACGACGTGCCGGATAAGGAATTGCCCGATGACTTGGCCATCCCCTCGCTTGACGATCAGAAACGATTCATTCGGGGAGGCCCAGTCAGCGCTGGCGGCCATCGTGTCTCCTGAGATCAGGCCGACCCCTCGGGGCGAGAGCCTGGAGCGGTTCCTGGCCAGGCTGCCCGACCGATGGCGTGAGGAGCAGGGGCAGGTCGGTAAGGAGCCCAGGGTGAAACCGCCGCGCCACTGGCGGACGCGGAAGGACCCTTTCGAGGGCGTGTGGTGCGAAGTGTTGGGGTGGCTGCAGGAAGACCCGGACGCCAGTGCAATAGCGCTGCTGGGCCGCTTGCAAGAAGCGGAACCAGATCGATTCAGCCGGACGAACCTGCGCACGTTACAGCGGAGGGTGCAACAGTGGCGAGGCATCATGGCAAACACACTGGTCTACGCCGCGTCCGAAGCTACACTGCCCGACCCCAGCGGAATGCCGGAAATAGCGCTGCCGGCGGGCGACCCAAAGTGCTGAGTTTTCGGTAACATTCTTCGGTGAGGCAACAGGCTCGTTGAGCCGCAGAAACGCCGCCTTTAGCCTGCCCTTGAGCAATACCCCCGCTCGCTGCTACGCTCGGCTGCCAGCTCCTCCCGCGGCACGTAAGTCCAACCCAGCCTCTCCAGCAGAATGCGCGCCGGTTCCTCAGCCTGATTAAGCTCGTTGAACTTGTTGGGGGTGGTCATTGAAACCTCACCAACTCCAGGTTGGGAATCTCGGTGAAATCGCCATCGTCGGCGACTAGCGGACACCCGAGCATCAATGCAGTCGCGGCCATCCAGGCGTCAGCCGTCTTGAGCTCTCGACCGGCACGCCTCCTCTCGACCCTCAACCGAGCGGAGACTTCCACGAGTTCGGCGTTGGGCCAAATCACGTTGTATTGGGCGAGGTGTCGTTCCAACTCGTTGATTCGCATATCTCCCCAATTGTTCAGGTATGCTCCGTAGATTTGCTCTTCGACGGTTTGGAAGGAAATCACGGCGGAACGTCCTTCAATGTAATCCTGGTAACGGGTTGCCTTTGCGTCCTGCCTGAAGATGACCGATACGACGCTGGTATCTACCACGACGATCGTGGCCCCCGTGGGCATTAGGCGTCACGCCCTTCACGGATGATGCGGTTGAATTCCTCTACGTCGAAGGGCTCGCTGGCGGTCACCATGTCAGCGCCGCGGAAGACCTTGTGGTCGAGCACGCTTCGGAACTCATCCAGGTCAAACGGCTCATCCGAGGCGCGCACGGCGGTGACTCGCTCCACGCTGACGGAGCGCCAACTCCCATCGGCATTGAACGTGCCCCGGCCTGAGACAGAAACGAACTGAGTAGCCAGCTGCACCATGTCCTCGTCCAGGGTGGAAGAGAACTGCAACGCCACGTAGCGACCAACGCCGCGATGCAACTGGGCAGTGTGCCGATCCCAATTCACTTCCTTGAGCCAACCGTGAAGCAGAGCTTCGTCGCTGGTGGTTTCCTCCGGTTGTTGCCGTGGTTGGCGGTGGAATTCCAAGTAACGACCTTGGTCTGGCGACCCGATGCCAACCACGCTAGTCTCCGGCGATAGATCGCTGCCGATTGCCGTTAGCTCGTTGGCGACGTTTGGCGGCACAGACGGATCGTCGCCTTGCTGCCAGTTGAGGATGGTTTCCAAAGCCTCGGGACCAAAGTTCTCCAGCGTAGCTTGACTTTCGGAAGGCGGCGCCAGCGCCAACTCGGCCACCAAAGATCCTGGCTTGGTCGTGCGCAATCGAAGCATACTCTGCTGGCGCACCACGTTGGATGGTCGCCCGCGTTGATTCGGATTGCCAGAAAGGTAGCCTACCATCAGGCGCAGTGCGGTCTGCACGTGCTGGAGGGTGTTATGCCAATCATCCAGCGGCACGCCATCGGCGACCCCAGGACCATCAAACCTTACATTCAAATCCGTCCGGGCCATCACCTCCTCCTTCGGGTCCAAACCGGGTCAAAGGCTAGAGTTGCCTCCGGTTGTCCCGAGCTTGTTTATATCATACCGAATCGGGATGGCTGGCAGGCACCACGTCCGTCCAACCGAGCTTCTCCAACAGGACGCGGGCCAGCTCCTCAGCCTGGCTAAACTCGTTAAATTTAGTGGGGATGGTCATACTCAGCATCCAACTTCGTCATCGTTGATTCTAGGTTGTAGTACCTCTTCTTCGCGCTTTTCGGATTTTTGGGATCCAGTCGTCGTTCGTGGGCGCAGTTTGCGTCCTCGTTTACGCATTTCATTGTGGCATTGAATTTTTGGTTCTGCCTGAATCCGGGATATCGATCTCTACAAGCAGCCGCTACGTCGGCGTATGACGCCGGGAATAATTCTAAGGCCTCGTCGTCGGAGATTTGGACTCGCGGTGCGGATTGGTCATTGGTTAAACCAATGCTGCCCCCACCTGAACGGATTGGGTTTACCCTGATATCTATGTTCATGGTGACTGAGAATGCAGAATCCCCGAAGTTGGGTGATGAAGCTGAAATATCGTGGAGTTGCTTGAGAAATTCTCTCTGACCGCTAGAGGTGCGGGTTTTTACGGCGCTCGCGTCCCCGAGGAACCCCACGGGCAAGAGATGAGGGGTAGCGACTGACTCGCCAAACCATTGCCTGGACTTTGCACAAAAGTTAGATAAATTATAAGAACAGGGTAAGCTGGCCGGACCCTCGTCAAAAAAGGCCAAGCAATGCTCACCCTGCCCAACGCGATTGTACCCGTACTCCATCCCTTCGCCACGCTGTTTCGCAACCCGACCTGGCGGAAAGCCCAAATCCTGCTGATCGGCGCGATACTGGCTCCCGGCCAACGCACCGTGGCATCGGCGCTCCGTGTCATGGGCCTCAGCGACGACCGCAACTACGCCCGTTATCATCAAGTGCTCAATCGGGCGGTGTGGTCGCCTCGCCAGGCGGCGCGCATCCTGTTGGGACTGCTAATCCTCCACTTGGATCAAGGCGACGGCCCGTTGATCTTCGGCATCGACGAGACCCTGGAACGGCGCCGCGGTCCTAAAATCAAATCCTTGGGCATCTACCGCGACGGGGTGCGCTCCAGCCGGAGCCACCTGGTCAAGGCCAGCGGTCTGCGCTGGATCTCCCTGATGTGGCTGGGCCAGGTCCCCTGGGCGGGACGCTATTGGGCCTTGCCCTTTCTCACCGTGCTGGCGCCTTCGGAACGCTACCACCGGCAGCGCGGACGCCGCCACAAAAAGCTCACCGACTGGGCTCGGCAGATGATCCTGCAACTGCGCCGCTGGCTGCCGCAGCGCCCCCTGGTGCTGGTGGGCGACGGCGGCTACGCCGTCCTCGACCTGCTCCACTGCTGCCAATCGTTGGCTCAACCCGTTACCCTCATCGCCCGCTTGCGCCTGGACGCCGCCCTTTATGAACCGGCGCCAGCACGTCAGCCGGGCCGGAACGGTCGGCCCCCGCTGAAAGGCCGGCGGCTGCCCACGCTGAAATCACTCGTCGACCATCCCGGTCAGTCCTGGGCCACCGCCGCGGTAGCCTGGTACGACGGCACGACCCGCACGGTGGAGCTCACCTCACAAACGGCGGTCTGGTATCGTTCGGGCAAGCCGCCCGTGCCCTTGCGCTGGGTCTTGGTTCGGGATCCCCAATGAGAATTCGCCACACCGGCTCTGCTGTGCACTGACCTGGCCGTGGAACCGGCGCAGATTCTGGAATGGTTTGTGCTGCGCTGGCAACTGGAGGTCACCTTCCAGGAGGTGCGAGCGCATCTGGGCGTGGAGACCCAACGCCAGTGGTCCGACCGCGCCATCGCCCGCACCACGCCAATCCTGATGGGGCTTTTCTCCTGGACCACCCTGGCGGCTCACTTGATGCAGGAACAACGGCCCATGAGCCACCGCACCGCGGCCTGGTACACCAAGCCGTCTCCAACTTTCGTGGATGCCATCGCGCTAGTGCGCCGCCACCTGTGGCTGGCCTCCGAGGGTTTTTCACTGTCCGACGCAGAACCGGATATATGGAAAGTCCCGGCTGCCCTGTACCACCGACTGATAGACTCGCTTGCCTACGCGGCTTGAAATGTGCAAAGTCCAGATTGCATGCCAATCACAACAAAATTTTTGACGCTGGCGGTGCCGAACTCCAAAACCTTCTGACTGGCTTGGGATCCGAGCAAGCCCAAATGAACGGCTTTGTTTCTAACCAACAACAAACCACTGAGATTTGACCTTACCTAGTCCGGAAGGGGTACTATTCTCATCGCCTCCCTCAAGCCAATGCTGAAGGGCTCGCCGGTTTCGGGATCCCGTTCATATGTTCGCGAACCGCGCCTCCGTCGATAAATGGATTGGATCTTGCCGTTGGCCTGTTGAACGATGCGTGCCTTGAGGAGTACTTCCCAAGCGTTGATGGCTAGCATGGCGAAGGTTTGCTCGCGGTGCTCAACCACGGGCTTGTTGTAGATCTCTATTGCGGCGAGCAATGCGGCGCCAGCGCAACGGGCCATTGAGATCTCGCGTTTAGGTCTTGCCATTTTGGTGGTCAGTTAAATGCTAATTGATATTCGCCCGTTGATCAATGAATCTGAGGATACGGCTCTGAGCGGCACCAAAGCCTTCAATTCAGCCCGAGCCTGATCAATGGTTTGATCGACTTCGATTATCGTGGCATCCATTTTTCGTTGTTCATCAATCGGTGGCAATGGAACATCGATAGTCTTGATGCGTTCCAACGCCAATTTAGGCTGCCCCAGCTTATTGATCCTTAGCCCGAATCCACCGAAGGAGGACGTTGGGTCAGTGTGCTGAAGCGGGAAGAAGGTGCTCCCGCGCTTTGGGGATAATAGTTCCTGGAACAGGAAACCAGCCAGAAACAGGGAGCACCTAATAGATGCTACCACTGGAGCACCCCGACCGCATCCAAATTTCCTTCGACGACCACCGCTTGGTGGCCAATGCTGAGCTGCTCCTTCCGGTCACCCTCGCCCAGCATCTAAACTAAAGCCAAGGTGGGATGTACATTTAAGTGGCGATGATGATCAGCTGGGTTAAGCCCGTGAATCCCTCTCATCCGTACTTAGAGAACGACACGGCTCCGTCGTTTGATCCCCACCATCTGCGCATTTCACCTTGGCTTTAGTTTAGGTCTGCGTGAACTCGTCGACAACCACGTTGACCTCGGAGATGCGCCGGGGCGGGCGAACACGGGAGACAAGATGCTGACCCTGGTGGCCTCCGCGCTGGCTGGGGGCGACTGCATTGACGACGCCGACGTGTTGCGCACCGGGGGACAGAGCCCGGACCCTGGGCGGCACGGTCAAGGCGCCATCCACCCTGGGGACGTTCCTGCACAGCTTCCGGTGGAGCCACGTCCGCCAGCTGGATCGGGTGAGCCGGGGGCTGCACTGGATAGCACATCTGCCAGACGACAATTAGCGCTGCTGGTTCCCTGTTGCCTCCTGACGGACCCAGCCACGAAATTCGAGAGCTGGTCGCCGTCGTCTGAGAGACTCGCCGCAACGCATCGGTGGACCTGATTTGGGCATCCATCCTTCCGGCGTCCGCCGCCTTATTGATACCTGTTGTGATTCGCATAATTGTCATTACGCAAACTGGTTCGTGCGGGGCATCCCAACGCCGGCCCGGTGGCGGTTTTCGTCGCCCCGTTTTGACCCTCCCTGATTGCGGATGCGCCGCATCATCCGCCCCCAGGTCGTCGCTCCAGCCATCCAATCCACGCCCGTCGCAACGCATTCCGTCGCCACCATAGCGCATTTGGCATTCAACATTGCGGGGACCATTTTGATACCGGACTGCGCCCCACCCCAGCGCCTTTCGCCCGCGTTCTTTCCGCAGCTCTCGACGGCTCCTATTTACAGTAGCGGGCGTAGTCGGCCCTGATCTCCCCCATGGTGAGCTCTCCCCGCTCCAGTTGATCCCGCAACCGCTCCTCCATCGCCTCGGCGCTCAGCGTTACGGTGCCGATCGTGCTGGACACGGCCATGCGATACAGAGCAGTGTTGGTGTCCGTCAGGCATCTGGCGTATCGACGCAACATACGGTCGTCGGAGTCCAACCCGCACGCCAGCCCAATCCACAGGCCGACGATCAGCAGCAGCGTGTTCAACCACCAATGCACGGTTGGTTCTTCCAAGCGCCCTATGACACGCATTCGTCAAGGGGCTCGCAAGCCACTGGACCGCTGGTCCGGCATCCTCTCCCCGAACAGATCGGACGCCACCGCGGCAAAGTCGGCACTGATGAAATAGCTCTGCAGCGGGCTGTTGGCCGCCACCGGCCTGGGCAGCGCCAGGCCCCGCTCCCGCTGGAACCTACCCAGCGCGCGGCCCATCCTCATCACCAACGTGCCCAACTCCACCAGCGACAGGTCCGTCCTCGGGCAGAGTGTGTTCCGATGGATGCCCCTTTCGGCGGCCCTCCACACGTGCAGCGCCACCCGCCGGCCCGCCGGTTCCAGGCCCGCAGTGAAGTCGGCAGCCAGCTCCTGCGTCCAGCGGCCGGGCACCAACGTTGCAGAAGTTGCCGTGGTCCCCGGCTCCGGAACAGCGTCCCCAGCCGACGCTCTCTCCTCCGTTGGGGCAGGGCGCGGCCCATCCCGAACCTCGCTGCCTGCGTCGTCCCCGCCGCCGAGGCGGCGCAGCACCCGGAACACCTCGCCCACGTCGCCCTCCAGTTCCAGGTGCAACTTCACCATTTCAGTCGTTCCCGCCGGCAGGCTGCCGGCGGGAACGCCACCACCCAATGGCCATTGCCGCGCCAATGGCGACTGCGGACATCCCCACCGTGAACGGCAGCGTCATCATGACTATCAGCCGGCTGGCTTCCGGCCTGGCGCCCGCTACCGTCACGCCCAACATGGACTGGATTATCACCGCGAGGATCAGGACCGCCCATACGCCGGCAACGGTCCAGACTGTTCTTCGCACGATGGAGTTCGACATGGCGGCACCTGCGCAAATCGGATCTGCTGATTGCCCGCAGATTATACAGTTCGGCCACTCCTGATCGACGACAATACGTCCTGCCGATCTCGCATGGCCGCAACGAAAAGGTTGCTTATCGGCGGGTGATGGCCTCAAATAGAAGGTAATTGACCGACAAACGGCAACCTGATATTGGTCACTGCACCGCGCTCCCAGGGTGGACGAGTGTCCGTGTAAATCGCCAGCCTATTCACCCAGCCTATTCACGTTGAACATTGACCCTGACGCAGTGATTGCGACGAACAGACGAGTGGGAAAACCACGATGGAGATTACGGCGATGGTTCTGACTGTCACGATTGGATACCCTGCCGACTGAGGGCTTGATCCGAAAGGGTCGGGCACTTTCTGCCCGGTGGCAACAGCGTGCCCGACGGCGTTTCTGGTGATTGGGAGCAACGTTATGCCCGTATCCGGCCCGTGCAGAGGCGACTAACTGGTGAGTCCTCTCAAGACATGTATGCTCATGGCGAGGTGTGCCGCCTGGATGAAGACCGAGCAGGCATTGGTGCATATTGCCCGATCGGGAGCATGGTCCGGGAGTCTTACGACTGCATCATTGGTGACGCCCTAATCAGGGCGATCCCGTTGGGGAGAGTGGCTACAGCCCGTGGCTCCCTCCGGCGACACGCCTACGCGGCAATAGCGGGGGGATGATGAGCACACGCCAGAACAGCGCCAAACCAGCGGGGCTATCCCAGTTGAACCTGAATGCGGCGGGCATTGACGTGGGCGCCACCAGCCATTTCGTGGCGGTGCCCGCCGACCGCGCAGAGCAGCCGGTACAAGAGTTTGCCGCCTTCACAGCAGACTTGTATAGCCTGGCGGAGTGGCTTTCGGAGTGCGGTGTGGAGACGGTGGTCATGGAGTCCACCGGCGTGTACTGGATACCGCTGTTCGGGGTGCTGGAGGAGCGGGGACTGGAGGTGATGCTGGTAGACCCCAGGCGCATCAAGAACGTGCCGGGTCGCAAGACCGACGTGCGGGACTGCCAGTGGCTACAGCAGTTGCACACCTACGGCCTGCTGTCGGGAGCCTTCCGACCCGACGGGGACATACGACGCTTGCGCAGCTATCTGCGGCAGCGGGCCATGCTGGTGGAGTACGCGTCCCAGCATATCCAGCACATGCAGAAGGCGCTGACCCAGATGAACGTGAAGCTCCACCACGTCATCAGCGACATCACCGGCAAGACGGGCATGGACATCATCGCAGCCATCGTGGATGGTGAACGGAACCCCCGGAAGCTGGCGCAATTGCGCGATCCCAGGATCAAGGCCGACGAGGCGACCATCGCCCGGTCGCTGCGGGGGCACTGGCGGGAGGAACACATCTTTGAGCTGACCCAGGCCCTGGAGCTGTACCGGTTCTATCAGGATAAGATTGCCGAGTGCGACCGGGAGATTGAAGCCCAGCTGGAACGGTTCGAAGACCGCAGCGACGGTGAGCCGCCGGCTCCCAATGGCAAAAAGCGCAATCAGAAGAACGCGCCCCGTTTCGATGTCCAGGGCCAACTGTACCGGATGACGGGAGTGGACCTGACCCGAATCGACGGCGTGGATGCGTACACGGCCCTGAAGGTGATCAGCGAGATTGGCGCCGACATGACCAAATGGCCCAGCGCCAAGCACTTCGCGTCCTGGTTGGGGCTCAGCCCCAACAACCGCATCACCGGCGGCAAGGTCATCAGCTCAAAGACCAAACCCAGCGCCAACCGGGCCGCCGCGGCATTGCGTCTGGCGGCCAACGCGCTGCACCGCTCCGACAGCGCCCTGGGTGCCTTCCTGCGCCGGAAGAAAGCCCAACTGGGTGCGCCCAAGGCCATCACCGCCACCGCCCACCAGCTGGCCAGGCTCATCTATTCCATGCTGCGCCATGGCCAGGACTACGTGGATGCCGGCGCTGAATACTACGAACGCCAGTATCAGCAACGGGCGTTGCGCGCCGCCAAACATCGGGCGGCACAATTGGGCTACCGCTTGGTGCCAATGTCCGATGCCGGGGACCGCACCACGTACGCACCTCCCGGCGCGCCAATCGCCGCGTGACAACGTTGGTTAGTGGGGAGACGATGTTATCGAGAGCCTACATATTCCTGACGATTGGGCGACAGCTGGCGAAGGCGGCGACGACGGCAGCCGATCACGTTCCGGATGGTACACCGGAGGAGCGATCTCAAATTGCTCAGCACGTCGCGGCCATCTACCGGATTCTGCGAACTGCGACAGTGCGACGCGGGGAGATTGGCGAATTCCCCATGCTGGGGCTGGGACCGGCCACTCCCAACGATAGCCAGACCCAGCGTTTGGAGCGACTTCAAAACGGGACACGCCAGTTCAGGCACACCTTTCGTCGGTACCGGCGACACCTGAATGGAGAGGAGCGGGAACAGGCGATGTCCCATATCAGGATCCTGGCTCGGGTCGTGTCCGAGATCGCTACGCGAACACGAGCGCAGCGTTGTTGATGTGGATCACCTAATCCGCTCACATCACGATGTGGATCGCGATGTGCTATCGGCCACATTTGCCTGGTCGATGACCGCCCTGGGGTTCCAACAGGCGGCCTTCGCGGAACCTGCTGGCCAGCAACGGCGGACGTATGGTATGCAGCCGGCAGCGCAACCTGCCTGGTACGTCCACTGCGGGCGGGGACAGTTCGTCCGCCGCACCCCCCGCAGCGGTAGTACCATTCTATGTATCCTACCCTTGGGAACATAAGGGGCAAGTGTCACCAAAATGCCGGCTCCGGCGCCGGCGGCGGATCGGACGAGGCGCCGCGGCGGGTTACAATGGCGACAGCCATTCTCCCCCAGGAGTGTCCAACTATGACCACCCCGTCCGAAGCCGTGGAGATTTCCTGCGTCAAGTGCAGGGCCAAGACCGCCTCCAAGGACATCGAGGCCGTCACCATGAAGAACGGCCGCGCTGCCACCCGGTCCATCTGCGTGGACTGCGGCACCAAGAAGTTCCGCATCGGCGTCCTCGGCTAGTTGGAGTCTCGCTTCGCCACGGTCCGGCAGAGTCTCCGCATCGGTTGCCATTGACATAACCGTGCCATAAGAACAAAGGTCTCCGCGATTACGAGACCCCGTACCGCTCCGGCGACTCCGTCTGACACGGAACACGCCGGGGCACGCACACTCCGAGCCAGCGCAGTACGGCGTAACACCTGACCAGAGCCGGCCAGCGCGTCATCACCAGAGCGCTCCGGCACAACCCCGCACCCTCGTTAGACATGGCCATGGCGCCTCAAATCTACCCGGTAACGTCTTCAAACTCACCCGGGTTCCAGCAGTCGGCAACGATGGCGTCCAGGTCTCCCCAGTCAGCCTGACCCTCGGTAACGCCAGCTTCCCCCACAGCTCGCCAACCAGGTCCCGCGGGGTAGACCAGGCCGCTTGTGAGTAGACAATCAGCCTGATCTGCACGGGGTAGCGTCATTAATTCCATCAGGCGGGGCCGGCAAGTCTACAACCTCTCCTACTCGTAACGTAATCGAACGCAGGCTTCCGCGACTACGACACCCCGTTTCGCACCAGCGACGCCGTCTGACGCGACCGGCGCGCGACACACCTGGGCAATGCACGGCCCAAGCCACCACAGTGCGGCGTAACACCTAAGGACGCTGGGATTACGCCGGCGTTGGTTTCCGAGAACCTCCGTCACCACGACATCCCGTGCACCGCCGCGAGGCCTTTCGCAAATGGCCGGTCGTCCCAGGCAATCCACCTGGCGGAACGGGCCGGCTGGCGCATATTCGAAATCGCCTTGGCCCCGGTCGGACGGTGGCCCAATAGGGACACTCCGCTTTTCAGTAGGCTGGACCGCTGAAACGGGACACCAAAACACGCACCCTATCCCCACCTCCTCGTCCCGTTGACGCAGCCGCGCCATCAGGGCGCCGGATCGCTCCCCTCGCGGTGATGCCGCGCCAGCCGCCGGCCGGTCAGATCCGCCTCACGCTCATCCACCATCACCCCCGTCGCCGCGTTGTGCGCTCGCAGCTCCGTCACCTTGATGCGGAACCCGTGGCTCCCCTGCGTCCCCTTTACCCGGTTGCAGTATGGGCACAGCAACTGCAGATTCCAGACCTCGTGCTCTCCATCGTCGCTCAAGGCCACGATGTGGTCAATCTCGAACCTGAGATGATGCGGCTGGTGGAAGCCGCAGCCGGGACAGACGCACCTCTGCGCCGCGTACAACGCTATCCGCATCGACTCCGGCACGTTCTGGCGCTGATGGCCGGCGCGGCACCGGCGAGCCGGTCGCTTCTCGTACACCTCCACCGGCTCCAGGTACTCCCGCAACAACTCCACGTCCATCGGCCGGGCCGGTTCGCGGTACAAATAGCGGCCGCGCTGACCCTGGTGATCAACTGGGGCGACGGCTTGCTGTGGCCCTGCGTGGTGCAGCCCGCCAGATCCGACAATTCCCGGTTAACCAGGTTCCGGTCCCGCTTCGCGTTGGGGTTGAAACCAGCCACTCCCAGGCAGGCGACCAACCCGTAAATCTCTTCGGTGGTCAGGATGCGCTCTTGCCGCGCCGTCATCACCTGCACGATGTGTGGACGCAGACTGGTTGCTGCTTTTGTTAACTGCCGACCTCTGTCGCGGCATC
The DNA here is from genome assembly GCA_965220095.1 of Dehalococcoidia bacterium. Classification (GTDB taxonomy): domain Bacteria; phylum Chloroflexota; class Dehalococcoidia; order Lucifugimonadales; family UBA3495; genus Bin87. Next base: position 101,375 of record CBDCPD010000002.1, on the reverse strand, counting down.
TCCGCGAAGAACACATCTCAGCAAATGCATTATCATCAGGTCGTAACACCTAACGATGACGATGATGCGACTCTGGCTGCATTCGCTCACCAAAAAAGGGTATGGGGTTGGGGATTAAAGGGGCCCCTACCCTATACCCCACCCCCTCCTCTGTAGAGGTAGGGGTAGGGGGTAGCTAAGCCGGGATTTGAGTATGAAAACCGGGTAAAACGTAACACCTAACCGGGCAAAACGTAACACCTAACCGGGCAAAACGTAACACCTAACCGGGCAAAACGTAACACCTAACCGGGCAGAAGGCTGGATCCTCTATCAGGAATGCGCAATGTGCTGAATTGGTCAGTTCTTTTACCGTCTAGCCTGAGGCTGTGGGAGGAAGTAGCTCCTGAAATACCATTGGGCGACGACCAGACTGGTGAACTAACCCACAGATTGCTTCATTGGTGTCTAATCAGAAGGCGAAGGTGCGAGCTTACTGGCGGCGCAAGCGTAACGCCTAACGACGGTGGGGTCCTTCAGGCGCGGATTGACGGGCCGGTTCCGAGTGTGGCAACCGACGGAAGCGTAACACCTAACGACGGTGGGGTCCTTCAGGCGCGGATTGACGGGCCGGTTCCGAGTGTGGCAACCGACGGAAGCGTAACACCTAACGACGGTGGGGTCCTTCAGGCGCGGATTGACGGGCCGGTTCCGAGTGTGGCAACTGGCGGAGGCGTAACGCCTAACGACGGTGGGGTCCTTCAGGCGCGGATTGACGGGCCGGTTCCGAGTGTGGCAACCGGCGGAAGCGTAACACCTAACGACGGTGGGGTCCTTCAGGCGCGGATTGACGGGCCGGTTCCGAGTGTGGCAACCGACGGAAGCGTAACACCTAACGACGGTCAGGCGGCAGGATTCTCCCGCTGACTATTCGCAATTCTTTGGCTCTCTCAAGCTGCTCGATAACGTCATTAGTCCGTTTCAGTAGAACCCTGCGGTTTTTTACTGCCGAGGAAGGATAAGCCAGTGATACTAGCTCAGGATCGCTAATTACAGGATAGCGTGTCGGGTCATTTACCTGCACCCAGTGACGTGCTCTGCCCTTACCGATTGGGACCGTCGTAACTCCTGGATTGTGCCACTGGTAGGCGAGGTTGATGAGCAGTCGGTACGCCGGTGCTGACTTCACTCCCCACGAACGGATGTTGTCGGATACCTGCGGTCCGTTGCCAGAACCCGGTGGCAGGTCAACGATGATTCGAACGGATTCGTCCAGAGCACCGGGGCCGCGAGGTATTCCACCCACGGAAACCACTCGGCGCAGCTCGCTGCGCTTGGTCTGTGGGTCGTACAGTGGAATCCTGGCGTCCCAGCTGTCCAGCGCTTCGATGGCCCCCATCAGGCGTGGCCAGTACTCCGCTGGGCTGGGAGTACGGGTCGGATACAGCCAGGCAAGAAAATCCCGTAGCGACACGGACATCGCCACGGGCCGGCCACGTTCCCGTTCGTCCATGGGAACGCTCAACACCGACTCGACGAACATCCGCAGGGCCAGCGGTGCGCCCTTGCCGGGGCTGATAGTCGGGCCGGCACCCAAGTCATACAGCGCCAGCGGCAGGGCTGGGGAAGGAGTGTCGGGTTTAGCAAAGCCCAGCATCACCATCTGCTTGCCATCCGGTCCATAGTCGGCGTGCGCCGCCGGGCTGAACAGCAGGCGCGCGTTCCGCTGGCTTGAGGTGCGAGCCATGGCGAGACGGGCCGGTATCACCCGTTCAGTGGTGCGCCGGCTGGGTTCCACCGGACGCGGGCGTTGCTGCCACGCTCTGACTATGGGAGCCAGCGGCCAGCGCAGATCTTCGCCAGCGTCCACCGCCTGACAGTAAGATTCCCACAGGTCCCCGATGGAGATGATAGTTTGCCAAGTAATTATCACTCCGCCGAGCAACTTAAGGGGCGGTTGAACTTCGTGCCCCAACAGCTCCGTCATCCGGTCGCACATCACTTCAATGGCGTCGGCCGGGCAATCAACGCTGTTGGTCCATCTGGACAGTTCCGCCGCCGCTGGGCGTTCTCCTTTCCCTTGTGCCAGTACCTGGTCCGCAATCTTGTCGGCGCCGGGAAAATGCTGGCCCCACGACGACCGCATATTCGCTTCAACCCCGTCGTCGGGAGTTGAGCCGTCAAATTCGCCCAAGATGGAGGCAGCCATCTGCTCCAACGTGCTTTCAGTCGTCAACCTCATACCCTCCTTCCGTGGTCTCTCTGACGGCCTCACCAACCACCTCCCACCGCAGACCAACGCCGCCGGTATCCCAGCGCAACTGCAATGGCTCCGGCCTCGGCCCGTAGTTGCCCTTCACAAACTCCAGCTTCCAGATGGTCGGACCCGCATCCAGGGACTTGCCGTAGTCGGCCCGCAGTGTCCACAGCGCCCGCGCCGCGCCCTGCCAGTCCGTGGAACCCGCGTAGTTGACCCCCGCCGACTTCGGCGGATGCGCCAGCATCAGCACCGTGCAATCGTTGGCCTGCCCCCAGGCGTCCCAGTGGGATACAAATGCCCTCACCAACCCCCGCGCGTTCTCGTCCGCGGCGTAGGCCGCCGCCAAGGGATCCACCACCAGCAAACGGGCATCCTCCTGCTCGCACAACCGCCGCAACCGTTCTCCGGTGGCGGTGATCGCCGCCATGGTGGAGATGTGCCGGCCCTGCTCCGGCGCCCAGATCGGACCTTCACCCACCAGGTTGACGATGCGCAGCCCCTGCAGCCGTTCCGGCGTCACCCACGGGGCAGCTTGGCCCGATATCTGGTGCAGCCGCCGGTAGAACTCCTCCGGCTCATCCTCCCAGGATGCGAAGACCACGCTGGCGCCGTTCGGGGGCACCGCATTCCCCAATCTCATGATGCCGTGGGGGCTGGCAATCCACTCCCGGTGGTCTCCTCCAGATGCCACCCCAGCGGCCAGCTGCAAGGCCAGCCGGGATTTCCCCGCCCCGCCCTCTCCGGTCAGCAGCGCCACACGGCCCGCTGGCAACGATTCGTCAACCAGCCACTGCCGGGGCTGTGGCATCGTGTGCCCCCAGGTCGCCACCCGCAACGGGTTGGCCGTCTCAATTGCCCGGGTCAGTGTCTCCAGCGACCCCCGCAGGTTGGTCTGCGCCAGGGCCACCGCCTGACGGAAGTTGGACGGTTCCCCTTCCACGCCGCGGCGCAGCGCCGCCAGGGCTGCACGCGCGCGTTGGTGGCCCTCGTCGGTCAACCGGCCCGCCTCGACATCGTCGGCCAGCGCCATCAGTTCCAGCAGCGCCTGCGTCTCCGCGTCCGGCGGCAGTTCCACCCCCTCGAAGACGTCGACCTGGTGGTGGCCATTTGGCGTGGTCATGCGGGTACCTCTTCCATCAGCAGCGCAGCCTGACGCTGGGCTTCCCAGCGCGGCCAGCCGTTCATCTCGGCCAGGGTATCGGCGTAGCCGGGCCAATGCTGGGTCAATGGCGTAAACGGGTTGTCCCCAGCAACCACGCCAGCGTCCTTGCCCTGGGGCGGCAGCACCGCTCGCGCAGTGCCGCCGTGGATGCGCACCGCTCCGCACAACCGGCTGGCGGCGGCCTGACCGGCAGCATCGTTGTCGGCGTGGATCACCACGCCGGCGGTGGCCGTAGCCAGCCATTGAGGGAAGCCCTCCGCCGTCATTCCGGCGTCTCCCATGCTGGCAATCGCCGGACCCGCGAACCGCGCGGCCAGGGCCAGGGCGTCGGCCACGCCCTCGGCAACCCTCACTGGCACCTCGGCGTCAGCCACCAGAGGATTGCCGAGGATCAGAACCGCCCCGGTCTTAGCTCCTAGCGTGCGCTTGCCCAAGCCGCCTTCCGATGCCGGCCGGTCCAAAGCCGGCTGGCCATCCGAATCAACGGCGATGATCTCAACCGCCTGGGGAGTGGGCAGGAAGGGCCAGGCCTCGGCCCACGCCGTTGGCTGGGCCAGCAATGCCACCAGGGAACCGGCTCCGGTGTGCGGGCCGGGCTGCGTTCGGGAAGCTGGCAGCCAGCGTAACGGCGCCGGCGCTGCCACCTCGGGTCGCCACAGGTTGCGCTGGGCCAGCCAGCGACGAGCCGGATGCCCGGCGTCGGCGGGGATGGCCGTTGTTTCCGTCCAGATCCTGACCGGATAGTCAGTGCGTGGCTGAATGCGTGGCGGCGCAGGTGATTGGCGCACCGCCGCTGGTGGCAATGCGGACCGGTGGCGCAGGTGGGGCGCTACCAGGAGTTCCCGCAGCTCGTCGTTGCGACGGCAGTCGAAGCAGTGAACGCTGATCCAGCCCTCATCGTTTACCCAGATTGCGGCTGGTGCGTTCTGCTTGCGATGGTCCAGCGGGCAGAAGAAACTCCAACCTCCCTTGGGGCGATTGGGCTTAACGCCACGTAGGCCGGGCAGAATGGCGTTGACAATCAGCTGTTCCGATGCGGCAGCCCGCTCGGTGGTGCTAGAATATGCCACAAGCAGGGTCAACCTCCAGATAAGATTGGCTCTGATAGCCGTCCGGTCCCACAACCGGACGGCGCGATTTTATCATCCCTGTTCGTCGATAGCCACGCTGAATTGACGCTTGGCGACGGCTTGGGAATCTCTTTACGACGACCCGTATTCAACCATGTCCTGTCGGTATGTACAAATGTAGCGTTGTTGAAAAGTACTGTTGTACAACCAGATATTTCATTCTATTGGGTTGAGCATAGGAACTCCCGTCGGCTCGAAATGCCGGACGTTGCAGGTCACCACGGTCAACCCGTGTTCCAGCGCAGTGGCAGCGATCAGCAGGTCGGCGCTCGAATGCCCGACCTCTGCAGTCAGTCTGCCCCAACGACGGGCGGTGGGAAGGTCGATGGCTAGCATACGGTCGCTGTATAGCGCCAGGATCTGGTCCAACCACACCGTCAGTTGCTGCGCGAAGGCGGGATCCTGGTGTTTTTGTTGAGCTATTTCGCGTTCGATCTCACCCACGGTGACCACGCTTAGTATGTACAAATGTAGCGTTGTTGAAAAGTACTGTTGTACAACCAGATATTTCATTCTATTGGGTTGAGCATAGGAACTCCCGTCGGCTCGAAATGCCGGACGTTGCAGGTCACCACGGTCAACCCGTGTTCCAGCGCAGTGGCAGCGATCAGCAGGTCGGCGCTCGAATGCCCGACCTCTGCAGTCAGTCTGCCCCAACGACGGGCGGTGGAAAGGTCGATGGCTAGCACACGGTCGCTGTATAGCGCCAAGATCTGGTCCAACCACACCGTCAGTTGCTGCGCGAAGGCGGGATCCTGGTGTTTTTGTTGAGCTATTTCGCGTTCGATCTCACCCACGGTGACCACCCTTAGGTGGATGCCAACGTCCCGTTGACCCGACATCCATTGCACGATCCTGTCGTGCCGTTCTCGTCGACGCAATGCAGACAGCACGTCGGTATCGATCAGAAACATCAGGACAGGGCGGATGGGAAACGGCAGCCGATCGAACCCCTGGTCATCCTGCGGCATGGTGAGCAGGACCTCGGTGAGGGTGGGAGCTTGCGCTCTCTCGAGTTGACAAAGCCGCGCGTATTCATCCACCGACAGGACGACCACAGCTGGTTTGCCTCGGCGGGTCACACGTTGCGGAAAGCCGGACAGCGCCGCGTCCACAACAGCGCTGAAGCGATTCTTGGCATCCTGCAATTGCCAGTCGTTCATGTCCTCGCGCCACTCATATGATCTGGCTAGTAGTCCAACTGCTTTGAAATGATGGATTGCTTTTCCAGCCGGGTTCTCGGCCTGATGCTTGTCTACGTAATCCCACCAACCGAATTACCCATCATTACAAAGATTTCGCACCACTAGATTGTGTTTCTGGCCAGTTGCGGCGTCAATTTTCAAAGCTATGCGCGTGATGTACATCTGGCCATTTGTCTGGATGTACTACTGTCTAACTGGACATCGGTACAACTGAACCCGGCTTACTGCCTACTGCCTGGAGGCGAGGAAATCCTCGACGGCAGTTATCACCAGGGCGGTCATGTTGGTGCCTTCCAGAGCCGCCACCACCCTCAGTTGGCGGTGCATATCCACCGGTATCAGGCAGTGCAACTGTGCCGTGTCGGTGGCCGTGGCCTGGTTTACAAAATCCTCCCGGCGCTCTTCGCGCCGTCCACCGGATTTACTGTGCATCGTCATGGCATAACCTCTCGATCTCGCCGCGTATGGCGAGTATTTCATTGCGTGCGGTCTGGTCCCGGCCTTCCAGTACCGACTTGCCCTCAATCGCCGCTTGAGGATAGGAGACCCGTTCAGTGGTGCGGGCCTGCAATGTCGGCAAGGCGTACTCTGCCAGCGCGGTATCAATCTGCCGGCTCAGGCGGGTGCGGGGTCGGGTCATGGTGATGACGAAGGCCGCTTTGGGCATTCCTTGGGTGGTCTTCTGCCGGGCCTGCACCGCCGCCACGATGTCAGAGGCCGCCCAAACATCGAAGGGGCTGGCCTTGGCTGGTATCAGTACCAAGTCAGCCGCCCTGACTGCGTCGGCGCTGATCTTGGTTATGCCCGGCGGGCCGTCAATGATCACCCAATCATAGGCAGAAGTTAGGCTGCGCATGTTCTGCATTAATCGCCCCGGCTCTACTGCTTTAACAGCGAGGCTCAAAAGGGGCTTGGCTTGGCTGTCGGCCCAATCTTGGGCACTGCCTTGGGGATCGGCGTCCAGCAACAGAACCGAGGAAGATTCCGCGAATGCCCAAGCCAGGTTGGTGGAAAGAGTGGTCTTACCAGTACCCCCTTTCTGGTTAATAATAGCGACGACGGGCATGACCCAACTCCAATATGTACATAAGTACAGGACCACCGTTGTACAGGTGTGCATCCGTACAGTGGTCCAGTTAGGATAACGTCCGGCCTGCAGTTGGGTAAAGCGATGACGGGACGGATTCGGCCGAGTTTTCCCGAAAGACCCGGTCATCTCACCGGCAAGAATAGCAACTGTTGTGAATTGACCTCCAGTTGCCGAATGATGCATGATTGGAGCCCTTTCGCGGTCACAGAGATCCAACCGCTTGACCTTGTCTGCCCGATGGACTAGTTTGTAATCTAGTCAGCTGCTGAGCAGCACTGAGGCGCAACCGGAGGGTGCATGAGCAACATTTGGCAGGTGCAGGACGCCAAGGCCCGGTTCAGCGAGATGCTGGAGACCAGCTTGACTGAGGGTCCGCAGATCGTGACCAGGCGGGGTGTGGAGACTGCGGTGCTGGTTCCCATTGAACAGTGGCGCCGTTTGGAGCGGATGACCAGACCCGGCCTCAAGGAGTTGTTGCTGACGCCGGAGGCGCGCACGGAGGAGTTGACGCCACCGCGTCCGGAATATCGCCGGCGGACTCCGGTCAGCTTCGAATAGCGTCATGTACCTGCTGGACACCAATGTGGTGTCCGAACTGCGTCGCCCCCGGCCACATCCGGCGGTGCTGGCCTGGATTCGGGACGTGGCCGAAGAGGATCTCCACGTCTGCGCGGTGACCATTGGGGAAATCCAGGCGGGCATCGAGATAACGCGGGAGCAGGATGCCATGAAAGCGGCGGAGTTGGGCGAGTGGCTGGGACGGGTGCTGGAAACCTATCAGGTGCTGGCGGTGGATGCGGCGGCGTTTCGGGAGTGGGCCCGGCTGATGCACCGGAGGTCGGACACCCTGTTGCAGGACGCCATGATTGCCGCGGTGGCCGTGGTGCACCGGCTCACCGTGGTTACCCGCAATGTTCGAGACTTCGAGCGGCTGGGGGTGGCGATGCTCGATCCGTTCGCGTATGAGGACCGGCGCGGCTGAATATGGCTGGGTTCCTTGATCCCGGTGATCCGGCGTGGAGCGCAGCCAGGCTGCGGGCGCGGAAGAATGGGCTGGTCATAAGAGTCTGATAAGGGCGATTTATCGGATGTTTATGGACAGCTGGGACAAGGGAAGCCGGCGACGAATGCCGCGGAGGTGGGCGTCATGGTCACAGCGGTGAGCTGGAACATTGCCATGCGGATAGCGGCGGCCGAGGAACTGCTGGCCATGGACGCCGACGTGGCGCTCCTGCAGGAGGTGGGCCCGGGCGCCTTAGAGCGCTTGGTCACCGCCGGTGGCAACGTCGTGGTCAGCCCGCAGGATCCCTGGGAACCCCGGCCTCGGGAGCACTATGGTTGCTGGCCCATGGTGGTGAAGCTGTCCGACCGGGTGGAGGTGCAGTGGTTCAGGCAGGTCCTGCCCAGCACCCCCACCGAGGGCGACGATGAGATCGCCGTAAGTAACGTCGGCATCATCGCCGCTGCCCGGGTCATCCCGATCACTGGCGGGGAGCCCTTCATCGCCGTGTCCATGTATACCCGCTGGTTCAGGCCCCATCCCCTGGCCGGCAGCACCCACATCTATTCCGATGCGGCGGCCCACCACATCATCTCCGACCTCTCGGCGTTCATCGGAGACAGCAACCCCGCCGGCCACTGGAATCCTGGCAGCCGGGGACATGAACAACATCTACGGCGCCACCGAGGACGACAGACTGGTCTGGTACGAACAAGACCGCGGGGTATTCGACCGCATGGACGCGCTGGGCCTGGAATTCATGGGACCGCAGCACCCCTCCGGCCGGCGTGCGGAGCCTACTCCCGGTGGATTGCCTGAGGATACGAGGAACGTTCCGACCGACCATACGACGCGGGGATCGCCGGCCACCGTCGAGAACCAGCTGGACTACGTGTTCGCCTCGCGGGGGTTACACTGCGGGGTGCGGGCCCAGGCTCTGAATGGTGTGGATGAGTGGGGACCCAGCGACAATTGCTGGATTCTGATCGAGGTCAACGCATGACCCGCATCCAAGATGATTGCTTACGGTACCTGTGTGCAGGTTCTCATCGGCCGGGACTTGGCCGCCTCAGTTGACCTGCTGCCCATGTCAGCCTGTGATGCCTATCGCTATTTGTAGGTGGGTCCTTGAGGATCAATCAATTGGCAGATTATTTCCAGGCGCTGGACGATGCGACATTGGACTGCCGCGTGCTCCAATCCGGTGGGTACGAATATCGGGACGAACCAGTCCTCGTCCATGCCCTCTCCCGGGAACCGCTCCTCTAGTTCGTTCAGGCATCTCCGTGACGCATCGTCGTCCGGCAACGCCTCCGAGTCATAGAGCTCAAGCCACAGGGGAGTGTTGCGGCGTTGGGCCCAGGCTTCATTGTTGACCCCAAACCATGCTCCTGTGCCGGCGAACTCCAACCAGCGCCCATAGTATTCGATGCTGTTATGCGTAACGGGTCGGCGGGTGCTTCTCAAGACCCATCCCCGTTCGGTCATCTCCTTGATAACCCCCTCCACCACCTGTTTCCAACTGAGGATGCGCCGGGGGATCGCCGGATTCAGCTCCTCCGGTCGCAGGGGCATAAACGCCGCGTCGTCATCTTCCTGGGCGGCCAATCCCCGGAGCTGGTCGATGTCGATGCCGGCGGCGGTGTCGCCGGCGTTCTCTGCCCGCTGCGCCATTCCGTCGAGCAGATTCGCCCAGCTGATCACCATCAGGTATTGGTTCCGATGTCTGATCTCGGCGCTCATCCAATCGACGTTGCGTCGGGGTTCGTCGAGCTCGAGACCCTGGTCCGACAGCCGCTGCTGGAGATCTGACCACAATGAGCCCAGCCGCGCGGCCGGCGCCACGAACAGCAGCGTCGATGGCGGATCGCCGTGCAATCGGTTCAGATAGCCCCCGGGTTGGTTGTCGGTCAGCCGTGCCCAGAACTTGGCCTCGATGAGCAGGCATTCATTGTCCTGATCATCGTAGCAGGCCAGGTCGGGCCGCTCGCCGTCGACTCCGGTCGCCTGCGTGATCACCTTCGATATGGCTGCCACCCCGATGTTGGCGTCCCGCAACTTGTCTGTAATGGCCTCCCGTGCGGCGTCGGAGTAGCCCAGGATGTAGCCCAGGGCATCAACAGCCACGTCCTCCCTGCGGTTGGTGTACTTCTGGGCGATGAGGTTCAACAGGGTCTGTTTGGCAGCCATCATGCATCTCCGTTCCTAATCTCGCAAAGGTCGCGGTCGACGTGGTTATGGTACCGGAAAAGTTGTCGCCGCTGGGCCAATCAACTCGACGGACGAGGCGACGATTTCCCGCGGCGCATGCACAGCCCGATCATACGGCGCTGATTGGCGGAACGGGCGGCGCCACGGTTTGCCACCGTGTGGTTGGGGACGGGAGGAACGGCAATCGTTGTAACTGTTCAGACTTGCGGGGATCTGCCGACTATTCGGCCTATTGTGGAGGTGCAACCGAGCACGGGATTTCCACTGCAAACCGTTTCCGTCCCCTCAAACGTGAACAGTTACCAATCGTTAGGTTCTGTTGACATTTCATTATAATGGCCGTATGTCAAACATCAGATTATCACCAGAACAGTGGGCTAGGATTCTCGATTTCTTGCGTGGCTGCACCGGCTTGTACGTTGGACAGGAAGCGGATTGCCGGCGTTTTGTCGAGGCCGTCTTATGGATTAACCGCTCTGGGGCCCAGTGGCGACTGCTGCCAGCCGAATACGGGAACTGGAACACCGTCTACAAACGATTCGCCCGTTGGACTGACCAAGGGGTCTGGGCACAAATGCATCAACATTGCTCCGGCGACCCGGATCTGGAATACCTGATCATCGACAGCACGGTGGTTCGGGCGCACCCTTGCGCGGCAGGAGCTCCCCCAAAAAGGGTGGCCAGGCGGCCCAGGCCCTGGGCCGGAGCCGCGGCGGGTTCAGCACCAAGATTCACGTGAGCGTGGACGGCTTGGGCAACCCCTTGCGATTCATCCTGACCGGAGGGCAACAGCACGACATCACCCAGGCGGAGGGTTTAATCGCCGGTTATGCTGGCGAGCACGTACTGGCCGACCAAGGGTACGATGCCCAGGAGTTTCGCCAGCACATCCTGGAACTGGGCTGGAACTGGGTATGATGCCGGTCATTCCGCCCCGCTCGAACCGCAAGGAACCCGCCGACTATGACCGGCATCTGTACCGGGAGCGTCATCTGGTGGAATGCTTCATCAACAAGATCAAGCACTATCGCCGGATCTTCTCCCGGTTTGAGAAGCTGGACACCAGATACCTGGGCTTCCTGCATTTCACCGCCACTCTCATCTGGCTACGGTGAAATGTCAACAGAACCTAGCTTTTGGCCAACCGCCTAACTCTTACACCACTTCCTGGGACTCTACTCCCCAACGCTTGGCCCTGGCGGCCGCTGCTGGCGTTTCCGGTTCCAAAGGCCCTCAGTACCCTTGGGACGATTTCAGGACCTCTCCGGGCTTCTGACGCACGGCGTTTCCTGGGAAATGCCCCTGAAAACAGCCATTTCCCGGGAAATGGTGCCAGTGGAGGATCCAGTGACCGTTTCCCGGGAAATGGTGATCCAGGTGGACATTTGTCCACCGGCGATGTTGGTCAACTACGACTGCAACAGCGTTAGCGTTGGACACCTCTCCTAACGTTCAGTGAGTTGCGATCGAAACACCCGGGCCGCCTCAGTTGCTTTCTTCAAACACCAACTCCGGCACGACCACTTCCCAAGCCTCGCGCATAGGCCCTGCCGGTACTCGGGTTCCGAGCGTTCCTTATCCCAAGAGACGATGGTCAGAACTTCGGCATGGGCCCTATCTGCGCCAGGCGGGGCGCTGAAGCCGCGGGCAAACGGGCCGACCATCATCCCGTTGTCGTCCAGAAGGTCCCAGCGGTCGGTATCCAGCCTCACCGGCAGACGGTCGCCGGGGTTGAGTGTCGCGATGGCCTGATGTGCCGGATGGCCTGGGTCCTGGTATCCGGCGAAGCTCAGGAATACGTTTCGTAAGTTCGGTCTCCGGTACCGTCGGAAAGTTTCGAGCGAGGTGGCCGGAACGTCGATCGGTGCGTCGCGTTGCAAAACCGCGGGAACGTCCCGCAACGCAGCTGGGAACGGGTTTGTTCCCGGTAGGCGCGCCAGGGTGAGCGTCAGCCGGGCGCGGGTCATGGCCACGTAGTAGAGCCGACGGGGAGCGTCGGCGTCCTCGGCCCGTCCAATACGGTTCCATCCGCCGTCCAGCACCACCACTTGGTCGAACTCCAGGCCCTTGGCGCGGTGGGCGGTGAGCAGGAGCAATCCCCGACGCTGGCGGCGCACCTCACGACCCCACTCGGCCAGCCGTTCGACGAAGTGGTCCAGGGGTGTTTCAGCGCCGCCGGTTTCCAGAACGTATTCGTCGATGCCCTCCCGCAGCACCTCGATCCCAGTACCGTCGGGTTGGTCGTCTATCCAGCTAAGGGGGCAAGGCAAAGCAGGAAAAACGCGGAGCTGTCGAATGCCATATCGGAGTCGATGGCGGGCTGCCCACCCGATCCAACTACGGCGACCACAAATCCAGAATCCAGGAGAAAGCCAATGAAATGAACACCCACCGGCATCCGCCAAGGCGCATGCCCGCAAGGCCGGCCGCTACGCCGGCACGCGGTGGAGACCTGGTCGATTGCAGCAGCCCCGCCTCCCCTGAGGATGGCGGGGCTGTTTTTTGGCCATCGCTCTGGCCGCCAATTCGCCAACTGCCAACACAACGCAAAACCAAAGGAGACTTTTCATGGAGGCATTCAAGCCTTTCGACGAAGAATACATCGACGACCCCCTGCGCCGGGCCGAGCGCCGTGTCTATGAGGAACTGCTCAACTGTGATCGGCCCGGGCTGTTCATCCACGAGTGGAAGTTTGACCAGCGGTTCGCGGAGGTGGACTTCGTGGTCTGGATCAAGGGGGTGGCTCTATTCGCCATCCAGGTCAAGGGAGGGACATACCGCTACGTGCTCCGGGAAGCGGAGGGAGAGTGGCAACTGTGGAAGAACGGAGAATGGGTCAAAGTCCCATCCCCCTTCCGGCAGGCCTGGAGCGGTGCAAAGGGCCTGATGGACGCTCTGCCCCGACGCCGTGGGTACCACACCTTCGTGCTGCCGGTCCTGCTCTTTCCCGACATGGAGGATCTCGATCCATCCTGCGAGTCTGACCCTGACCACTGCCGGGTCCACGTTCTGGCCGAGGAACGGGACTTGGTCGACAAGCTGGTGGCCGTGGCCCGGGAGCGTGTGATCAACTTCCCGCCGGACGCGGAGGCCATCGACGACGACGCACGGACGATCACCAATGGCCGGGCCAGGTACTCAATGGGGGGTCGGGATGAACCGCCCGGAGACGAGCCCTACGATGGAGAAGACATGAAGGTGCTACAGGCGGACCGGCTCACGGTGCGGCACATCGAGCACTTTCACTATTCCGTCGACCGGTCGGTGCACCTCCACTTCGAGGGCGCGCTGAGTCCTGAGATCATCACCGCTCTCGGCAGTACGTTCGGCAACGCCCGGACTGCCGCCTGTTGAGTAGACGGCAGAAGTCCATGCGAGTGGAGAGGCGCGGACCGGGGTCGTCCCGCCCGGCGCCTTCCCGCCTGTTGCCGATCCACGCTCGGCGTTTCAACGTCTGACCTGTGGGAGAGCCACGCGCGGTCGTGCCTGTTGGCCTGTTCTCCAGGTTCGCACCCGCTGGCGCGGGTCACGAGCGTGGTCCCCAACTTCGCCTCGCCGCCAACCCATCCAACGATCCCAGGCGGGACGATCACGGAGCGTCTCCGTCTTCGTCGCGCCGCCCAACTCATGAAGGAACAAACCCAATGTCGATCTCACCCCAGATACACCGCGCAGACCCCGGCCTGGACCCGCAGCAGCTTGAGGTGGTTGGCCACCAGGAGGGGCCACTGTTGGTCCGGGCCGGCCCCGGCGCCGGCAAGACCCGCGTCCTCATCTGGCGCCTGATCAACCTGCTGCTGCGCGACGTCTGCGCTCCCGAAGAGATGGTGCTGCTGGCCTTCGGGCACCTGGCCGCCGCCGAGATGAGACGGCGGTTTGAGGCCACAGCCCGTGCCGTCGGTTACCGAGGGGACGTGGACCGGGTCCGGATAGCCACCATTCACTCCCTGAGCCACCGGGTCCTGCGGGAACACCACCACCGGGTCGGGCTCCGGTCCGCCCACGACGTGCTCACCCGAGAAGCGCAGCGGGCGTTCATGAGCGAGCACTTCGACGAGATATTCGGTCCTCGCCAGCGCGATCTCGCCATCTACGGCTGGAAGAACCCGAACCAGGTCCTCACCAACGCGGCCCGGTGCTTTGACCTCATCACCGAGGAGTGCGTCTCTCCCTGGCGGATGGTCGATTCCGGCAACCCGTTTCACGAGCTGATCGGGAGGTCGTACCTGGCCTACGAGGATGCGCTCCTGAAGCGTGGCTGCGCCGATTTCAGCCATCTCCTGCTGTGGGCAGACCACGTGCTGGCGGATGATGGCATCGCCGACCGCTATGGCTCCGGCATGCGACACATCATGGTGGACGAATACCAGGACGTGTCCCGCCTGATGGAGCGGGTCGTGCTGCGGGTTGGGAAATATCACGGCAACCCCGCCGTGGTGGGCGATCCGGACCAGAGCATCTACGCCTTCCGCGGCGCGGGTCCGGAGGCGCTGCTCGGGTTCCCCGGTCATTTCGAAAACTGCCGGGTGCTCAGGCTGAACACCAACTACCGCAGTCATGCCGGCATTATCCGAGCCTGCAATGCGTTGATCGCCGACAACCATCGGCACGCTGGCGACCCACCGGCCCAGGCGTCTGACCATGAGATGGCGCCCCACGCTCCGGGCGCTCATCCGGACTATCCGGCCGTTTTCACCGTGTTCGGTCGTGATGGCGAAGCGGAGACGGAACACCTGCTCGCCGTCGTGCGGTTCCTGCGCTCTCACCAGATCGTGACCGACTATTCGGAGATCGCGCTCCTCGTCCACAGCGTCAAGGAGCGCGTGGTCCGGCCCTACGTCGAGGCATTCAGGGGCGAACAGATACCCGTGCACCGCAGCGACAGCGCCGCTGATGACGACCCCCTGGGTTCCGGTGGGTCCGGACGGCGTGGTCGGGCGCGTCTGCCCAAAGGCAAGCTGTGCATCATGACCATGCACGCCAGCAAGGGGCTGGAGTGGCCGGTGGTGATCGTCGCCACGGCGGAACCCATGGGGCGGTCCGAGGAACTTGATGGCGTGGTGAGACGATACAGCCGCCGGAGTCATCATGAACTAGCCGACCGCGGCGCCGACCACGATCGGCGTCGCCAGTACTACGTGGCCTGCACCCGTGCTCAGAATCTGTTGGTGCTTACGGGCAGCCGGGAGAGGCCGCCCGCGCCGGCGTTTGATGCGGTCTGGCGCGAACTGCCACATTGGCCGTCCATTGACCATGCGGCGCTGGCGCAGCAGCGGTTCACCTCTGTTGAGGACGGGCATCCCCCGCCTCCCGCCAGGGTGGCGACGATCGACCGGCTGGAGCACGTACTCTGGCGGCCGAAGCGCTAGTATCGAATCAATTTGGGAATGGCATGGGATGGAGGCGATGGAGTTTGGAGCGGGCACCGTGGGTGCTAGAACTCCAGTTGATGGTAGCCTGTGGGCGTTGCGTCGGATCGCATAGGCGTCCCTGCAGGCAGTCTCGGGACAATACGCTGAACTCGATTTCCGCCATGACTCCAGGCGTTTCGCGATGCGACGGGCCTCGGCTGCGGGAAAGGTCTCGTAAAGGGAGGCCACACGGCGGATGTTCGGGTTGTCCTGGACAACTCGGACCACCGGAGCTTGGGGGTAGGCCACGTCCACGAGCCATTGCATCTGGCGGGCAAAGTCCGGCATGGTGCGCCGCTGGGTGATGGCAACGTGTCGCCAGCCGGCCAGGGGTTCGCAGGTCAAGAAGATTTTGCGGGTGCCAGCACGGCGATACTCGTAGCCCTGACGCCGTGGTCGCCCCGGCTGGACCGGCAACGGCTCCCTGACGTCGGCCAGCAGTTGGATAGGATCAGGCGACAATGTGGAACATTGTTGCCGGATAATTTCCGCAGCATGAGGGCCGTGGGCTATGGTTGCGGACAGGACAACGAGAGAACGATGGAAAGGCGTGCCCAGTCCTCAGCGGGATATGTACTCTCGGGTCAAGTCCCGTCAACTGGTGTGAGGTCGTCATCCCTGTTGCTATCGTTTCACTCTCCCACCAATTGGAGACCGCAATACTTCCCGTGACCGCAGCAGCAGGAACTCATGCATATGCTAGCCGGCCGAAACCTCGGTGATGAGGCCGGCCGCGACGGCCGCGGCGGTCACGTGATGACGGCAGTAGTGCTGGCCGCCCACCAGGAACAGTTTCTTCACGTAGATGGTGTGGGGGTTGCGCACGGGCGGCGTGAGTTGAGCTCCGCAGGTGTGGCACTTTTGCATGATAACGTTTTGCCTCCAACCCAAGAGGGTCATGAGGCAATGTTAGTGAAAAAGGCCGGCTGTTCATGTGGCGCCGGTTATCCGCGACCCGCATGCCCTGCGGTGAAATCCAATGGACACGATTCCGTTCCAGTGGATTGCGTGGTATGGAAGTGGATTGAAACACAGCACCGGAGGTGGAGGGAAGACCATCGGAAAAACTTGAACCCGGGCTTCTGGCACTTAATTCTGACCGGGTTGGCCATGGACTGCGTCCCTTGTGCCGAAGGAATAGAATCCACTGGGACATGTCTGGAGAGGTGGAAGCAAGAGACCATCAGGCGGTTGTCCTAATCGTCGCGACTGTCGCCGTCCCTGTCGTGTGACCAATTCGGGGATTGTTTCCACTCACGCGCTCACCGCTGGGCTGGCCAGGTTGTCGTTAATTTCAGCGCGCCAGTTTTCAAAAACGACAACCGATACCGCGCGGCGGCTTGTCGTTAATCCGTTTTCCGTGAGTGGTTGTCGTTAATGATCGGCTGTCGCCGACCAGGAAAAGCGACAGTGCATAGGCCGCTGTGTACACTAGCCAAATGATGCCCAGCTTCAGCATGAGAGGGCTCAGGACGATGGCTGACTCTACTAAGAAGTCGACGCATGCCTCGATCGGGTTGACGCCCAACAGCGTCCAGCAGAGCGCGAGCAGGGCTGTAAACAACCCGACGACGCCTACGTATGGATATACGAAGGCCTTCCCTAGATGCCACGGATGGGGCAATCGGGGAATCTGAGTTCGCCATCTGATGACGGCATGCATCATAGTGTTTCATTTTATCGCAGACCCCATAGGGCGTATATCGCCGGTCGGCAGTCCGAGGTCTGCGTCGCCTTTGCACAAACGTCAGCAATCGTTGCCATCATCAGTTTCTTCAGCCGAAGGTGGAGCAATGACGGTTCTCCAGTTGACGGTCTCGTTGGGATCGAAGGATTGCTCCAAATCCCACAGCGGTGCGTGGCCCGGGTGGTTATCCACAGCCTGGATGATGAGATCCCGCGCTTGTACAACATCTCCTGCTAGCCGGTACCGCTCAGCCAGCGCCAAGCATAGACCGGCTTCCAGAGCGGGAGGGACTTTGAGGCCGTTCCTGTGATGCTTCTCCCGGAAGTAAGCGTCGTGGACTTCCCGATGCTTGGTGAGGGGCCACTCAGGGACGATGTCCAATGCAAGGAACATCAGCATTGACTCTATCGTTGGTTGCTCAAACTCCTCCCAGTAACGCGCTCTGAACTCCTCAAAGTTGTCCATCCTCTCATTTCCCAATGCCATCGTGTTGAACAGGATGTAGAGGGCGACAAAGGGCCGCCGCTGGTCGGAGCTCATCTGGGGCAGCATTTTCTCGACTTCCGAAAGCATATCCTTTAAATCTGTGACGGAAGCTCCTTGCTCTTCGAGTAGACACGCCGTGGCGTAACTGTTCAGACTTGCGGGGATCTACGGGCCATTCGGCCTCTTGCAGAGAGGCAGTCAAGCACGGAATTTGCTTCGCAAGTCGATCCCGTCCCCTCAAACGTGAACAGTTACGCCGTGGCTTGTTTCAGGAAGCCCTCCAGACGTCGACGTCCCGCGTTGTGGTGCAGGTTGTCAGTGCGACCAACCCAGTATCGGGGCTCCAGTTCGATTCTGGCCACGCCGGGCTGTTCGAGCCGGTAATCGTATTCTTCTCGGTAAACCTTGGGCTGTCTCTGGATGAACGTGGCGATCACATGACGCGCCAGACGAGCCAGCCCCTGAAATGTCAGTTTGACCTGGCGGTCCAGCGAAGTTGTATCTCCGAAACCCGGCATCTTCAGTATCGCGGGAAGCTCCACGAGTTCGTGAATGTAGCCGGAGCGCAAGTTGTATGCCTGCCGCAACGCGACTTCCAGATCGGTACGTCCCGCCGGGTTGGTCAAACCTTGAGCTTCCTGCCGGAAGTAGGACGACTCCAGGTAGTCCAGGGCAAACTCACGGAAACGCCGGCCCAGCGCAACGTGCTCCGTTGCCAACAAAGCCTGCCGGACTCTTTCGGCCAGATCTTCGTCCCCTCCGGCCAAAGCTTGGTCTATGGCAATGCGCTTCCGCTGGTCGTAGTCCGCCCACTGAGGCTGGAAGTTGTCGAAATCCTGCGCCAGCGACTCGATGGACACCACCAGCAGCGTGTAGGCCAGTTCGTGGTCATCGGCGAGCCGGTGCAACCCCGTAACGTAAGAGCGGATGGCTCGCATGGCCGCCAGGAAACTCCTGCGTTCTAGGCTGATGAGTTGGCCTATCGTCTCGAAGAGGTGTACCTCGTCCGCAGGTTGGCACCAGACCATGTCATCAAACACCCGAGGGACCATTTTGCTGGGAGGAAACTGAACCGATGGGCTGGGGCGTCCGCTGAGGAGCCGGAACGTGAGATCGTGATCCGGGGTGCAGGTGACGTTCAGAGCGAAGGATAGGACAGCCGCGAAATCGCTGAGGTAAGGGTCTATGCCTCGTGAAACGAGTGCTCCCGTACCAGGCACGTCCTCAATAAACTCTGTCAATTCGTACACCAACGTTTTCGAGTCGCTAAGATTACTCGCGGACAGCAACCGCCCCGCGGCTGTCTCCAGGGTTCTGTCGTACATGCGCAGGTTTGTGTACAGCACCCCGCGCAGTCCATTGCGTCGGCCCGGCTTCCCTTTGAATAGTCTGCCTGAGGCGATTTGAAGCATGGTTGGTGCGGCTCTCCTCGGCCTTCTATTCGTGGCAGCTGTAAACGTGCGCTTGCTGGCGGATCCGCCCGCCGCTGTCCCGGGCGATGCGGCGCATCACCTCACTGGCATTTCCAGTTCTCTCAAGAGTGCAAGCGCCTGACCGACAACATCTGCTTGGATGTCGTCTTCCAGACCGTCAGGGAGAAACTGCGCCACCCGCCTCGGACCGATGGCGTCATGCTGGGTGAAATCTTCCCGGATGATATCCAGCGCGCGCCGCACCCGGTCGTCGCACAGTAGCGGAGCCAGGGATTGAGCGACGTTACCCGACCCCAGCCCGCTCAGAACGTAGTGCAGGTCGTACGCATCCTTGTTTTCGCCCCGGTTCCGAAAGGCCAGGGCCTTGAGCACGGTGAAAGCGCCCGGGCCGCACACCGGGATGTCCCTGGTGGCTTGCTCCTGCGACCGGGTGTAACCCGACACCGACACCAATCGGCGGTCGTGGAAAGCCAGGTCCAGTCCCTCCGTGATGATCGCGGCAAAGTCGCTTTCGATGTGGAAAAGCCTGCCAGCCTGGCTGTTCTCGTCCTGTGGGGGAATCAGGAAGTCTACGGTTGTGTGCGGTGCCGAGTTGGCGACCCAGCGTTGCAGGGTGGCGTTGCCGGCGCGGTTCACGTCCGGAGCCAATCCCGCGCTGTGCAGCCGCGTGCTCAAATCCTGATACCGCTGTTCATCCAGGATGGCGAGCGCCAGCCCCAGGTCGAGGTCCATTGTGCCAGAGTGCGTCCCCAACAAAGGTGGCGGCTCATCCTGATCCACCAGCAGGTACGGGACCAAGCCGCCGACAACCACAACCTCGTCGCGCAGGTCGCCCAGCTTCGTGAAAACGTAGAGACAGGTGCGGGCAACGATGTCCAGTTGGTCGGCGGGATATCCGTCCCGGGTGGTCGGCTTAGCGATCATCCGGAACTCCCGAGAGGAACCGGATCCTCAGTTCCTCGGCGGCTTCCTGGGCCCGCTCGGGATGACCCTGCAGGTCAAGATAGGCTTGGACCGGGTGGACACAGCACATATCGTCAACCTCACTGGCGCCGTGGAACACGCCCCCGTCGTTGGGCACCACGAGCCAGGTGTTGGCTCCCCTGGGCACTTCCCGGAACCCGAGATCCGCCATCAGCCCGTCGGAGGGTATATTAGCCATGTACACGGTGGCAAGGCGGAACCCGGCGTACCGGGTCCACAGCCACGCGGCCGACAGTCCCGTTGCGGCGTGGGGCACCTCCAGCTCGGATAACGTCGTGACAAGCGAGCGGGTCAGTGCGTCGCCCGACCTGGCGGCCACGTGGCCGGTGATCACGGTATGACGGTCGAAGCGGTAATCCTCGCGCCAGGCGTCCAGCAGCAGGTTTGCGTCCACGACTTTGATACCGTCATCGCCGCGCTGCACCAGGCCGATATCCGCCAGCTTGCCGACGACCCGGCTGACGTGGCCCTCGTTCAGGCCCGTATGGGCCGCCAGGTTGCGCTGTCGCACCGGTGTTTCCGGGTCCATCAGCAGTTGCCTGGCGATCCGGGATCCTTTCGGGCCAAAGGCGCTTTCGGGGCGACCGGGCCGGGGAAATCGGTTGGGGTGTCCAATTTCCTGGTAGAACATTCCCGGCGCCACGATCCTCCCGTTGCCGGAGAGATCCAGCCATGCCACGCCGTTCTGCTCACAGTAGGCCCGCGCAGTTTCACCCATGTAGGGAACCGCGAGCAGCGGGATCACGGGATCAGGGAAATGGGAAGGCGCCTGCGATAGTTGATTGACCGCCATTGATACCGGACCGAGCGATCCGGAACTCTTGCATTCCACCACGAAGGTATAGCCGCCGGTCGTGGCGACGAGATCCCACCGCTGGTGGCCGATGTTAACGTCGAAGCCAGGGTCAGCGACCTGCCCGGTGGCGCCGAATATTTCGGCCAGTCGCTGCGCCGCCAGCCGTGTGATTTGGTGTCTGGTTGGAACCCGCATACTGCGATTATACCAGTGCTTGTGCATCGGCGCAAGTCAGAATGTTTAAGCAAGTAATATCGGCGAGGTCACTGAGCACACGACGCGCTCTCCCCGTCAGCAAGCCGGTGTCGCTTTGTCGAAATACCTTCGGGACCGGGCCCGGATGCCGGTACCGGACCGTCGGTTTGCCCACCGATGCCGGCATACCATCACCAGAGTGGTGGTCTGGGTAACGGCGCTTACCGGTATAGGTCAGGCTTTCTTCTTCCGCTTGCGGGAATAGAGCTGGGCGACGACGCTGCGGCCGGCGAACTGCGCGCCGACGTACCGGGCCACCGTTTGCGACGATTTCCAGCGGCCCACCGCCTGGAGCTGGGCCATGGTGGCGCCGGCGTCGGCCAGGTCGACGGCCATGCCCACCCGACAGCTGTGGCCGCTGTAGCCCTCGCCCAGACCGGCAGCCAGCGCGGCGGCGGCGATGCGTTCGCTGATGGCGGCCGCCTTCAAGCCGAAAAGTCCCTTCTCGTCTTTGTCTCTCTCAAGCATCTGCCGTTGTCTGGGCCGGATCCGGTCCAGTGCCTTCATGGTGGGGGGTCCCAGGTAGAGCACCACGCCCTCGCCCTGCTGGTCGGTCTTGGACCAGGGTATGGTCAACCGGCCGGAGCCGTCCGGCTGGGGAGCGATGCGTTCCCAGCGGACTTCGGCGGCTTCGGAGCGGCGCAGCAGAGCGTCCCGCATCACCGAGATGAGGGCGATGTCCACCAGGCCGCGGCGACGGGCATTGGAGGGACGCTCCATCCCGCGGTCGGTCTTTCGCGGGATGCAGGCGGTGTCCCTGATCTTCTGCAGATCCTCGGCGGTGAGGGGTTGGGCGCGTTTCTCCCGTTGGCCCGCTGCCTTGGCGCGGTTGACGAACCCCTTGATGACCATGGCCACCCTGTCGTTGCAGGGGCTGTCCTTTCCCGCCGATCTGTGTTTGGCGGCGATGCTGGAAGCGTAGCCTCTCAGGGTGTTGGATTTCTTGCGGCCGTAGCCCTGTGTGAAGATGAATACGGCTACGGTTTCCGGGTCAGCCGGCAGGGATTGGAATCCCCTTGCCTCGCACCACTTCACGAAGGTCTCCCATTGCTGGTTCTGCTGATAGCGCGTGGTTTCAGCCCGACTTTCCTCGGCCACCTCGCTGACCAGTTCCTCCATCAGCTCGAGCACGCCCGTCAGGTTGTCGGAGGGTGGCGGAGCCTCGGGCCCAGGAGTTAGTACGGGTGTACTCATTTTATTTTCCTTCGGGATCAGCCACTAAAACTTACATTTTAATGTTTCCTGGTACACCGCTGCCGCTGGACCCCTTTGTCCCAGGTTCCCTTTGTCCCAAGATGCCGCACGAATAAGCTCGTCCGTTCCCCCTTTTCAGGGGAGCCTGGGACAACGTATTGTCCCGGCGTGGGGTATGATGGGATAATGCGGCCAGATCGAAAGCTGAACGAAGACCAGGTGCGCTACGTCCGCACCTCGCTGAAATCCTCGGTCCAACTGGCCGCTGAGCTGCCGGTGGACCGGAAGGTGATCGACCGGATCAGGCACCGGGAAACCTACAAGGACGTCCCCGATGCGCCTCCTACCGTCGGTTCTCCCGCCGCCCTGCGTCGCAACGACTACGTGTTGGGCGACGGCCTTGAGCTGATGGGCCAGTTGCCTGATGGATATGCGGAGACCGTGGTTGCCATGCCGCCCTTGTTCCGGCCGCCGCACGCGAACCAGTCCCAGGTACGGAAGGCCAGGTCAAGCTATGTCGATCGCCAGAAGTCAATCATCCGGGAGGGCCGGCGCGTCGCCGGGCCCAACGGGGTGCTGCTATACGTGCATCGTTACGACCTGACGGCCGACCTGCTGGACGTTGGTCCCGGCGGCATTCCGGAGTTCTCCCCAGAGCAGGTCATCGTCTGGGATACCTTGACCAAAGAGGACCCACCCTCTGCTACCATGCGCCGGGTCCCGGGGCAGCATCGCGCCATCTATGTTTTCGCCGGCGACCGCTGGCGCATCCCGCTGGAAATCAGGGACGAAGTCGCAAGCCGGGGAGACCTATGGCGCTTCAAAGCACAACTCCGGGACGGTGACTTGCGGGAATTCCCCGAGGAACTGGCCGATCGTCTCATCGCCATGGGCCGCGGGCGGGTGCTGGATCCCTTCGCCGAGTTGGGCGCCATTGGACTGGCGGCGGCCAGGAAGAACCGGGAGTGGACTCTCTTCGGCAAGAGCGCCGTGGACCAGCGCACGTTTCGACAAAGCCTGCAGGCCTTTTACCGCGAACGCGCTTTCCCAACAAAGACGGTGGTGCAATCCATGGGTCCGCGTCGGC
This sequence comes from Dehalococcoidia bacterium, assembly GCA_965220095.1. Classification (GTDB taxonomy): domain Bacteria; phylum Chloroflexota; class Dehalococcoidia; order Lucifugimonadales; family UBA3495; genus Bin87. Next base: position 78,005 of record CBDCPD010000002.1, on the reverse strand, counting down.
AGAGCCGGTCCACCGGCAAGGGGCGATCGCGACCGGCTCCGCCGGATACGAAGCCGCTCTTCTGAGTCCTCTGGGCTGCGCTCTGGATAAGCTTCCTGCAACCGCCCCGAAACTGTTTGCAGGGCGTGCCCGCTCCCTCGATTTTATAAGTACTAACTATATTAGAATCCGATGCGCGTCCGTCGCATGGCACGGATTGGTGCCGGAGGTTGGCATGGTGATTGACCGGGAGCAGAGGTATCGGGACATGGCGATGCGGGGTAAATACCGGAGACTGTATGCGCACCTCTGTGGCCTGCGCTCCCATGAGTGGAGCGCCTCCTTCGCCGAAGTGGAGGCGGTCCTGGGTTTCCAACTCCCCCTGTCGGCCCGCATGCACCGGCCCTGGTGGGCCAATCAAAGCCGGGGGAACGGGCACAGCCATGCCCTGGCCTGGACCATGGCCGGATGGGAGACCGCCGCCGTTGACATGGCGGCTGAGACACTGTTGTTCCGGCGCAAGCACTCCGCACCCGAGCGCGGGGGCACCCTCGATGAACTCTGGCCCGTGCACTCCGCCGGGGCATGGCCGGCAGACCTGAGCCTTCGCCGGGATAACATCTACGACGAGAGGATTTAGGGCGGCCGATGTTCATCGATACCAACATCCTGGTGAACGCCCGCATCCGCGAGGCGCCGCACCACGAGGTCGCCAGGGCCGGTTTGGAAAGCGCCCTTCGCGGTCCCGAGCCTCTGCGCATCAGCCGCCAGGTCATGCGCGAGTATCTGGCGGTCGTGACCCGTCCTCAGCCCTGGCCGGTGCCCCTCACCCGCGGGGAGGCGCTCGACGACATCGGCCGCCTGAACCGGGTTTTCGAGGTGCTTGAGGATGGCCCACGGGTGACCGAGGCGCTGGTGACCCTGTGTCGGGATGTTGAGGTGGGAGGACGGCAGGTTCACGACGCCAACATCGTGGCCACCATGCTGGCCCACGGCGAGCGCCGGCTGCTCACTTTCAGCGGCGCGGACTTCCGGCGCTACGAACAGCGAATTGAACTGGTAACCGCCTGACTCCCGACCAGCTCCGTGTCCGGTTCCACCGACCCGGCAGCCGGCCCCCTGCCGATTTCAGACATGGGTTCCCCACGCTCGTATCGAGCGGCTGCAGCCGGCGCTTCCGGCAACCCGGCGTACTCTGCCGCCTTCTCATAATCACATCCGATGACCACGGAGGTCATGCCATGAAATGGAAAGAACTCATCGCCCTGGCGCGGGAGATGGCGGCAACTCCGCCCTCTGACCTCCTCCACCAGACCAAGCTTCGTCTCGCGGTCGGCACCGTCTATTACGCCGTGTACCACGCCCTGGCCCGCAGCAACGCGGACCTGCTGGTGGAGCCGTCAGAAACGGAGGGCAGCGCGTCGGAGTGGAACCGCGTCTACGCGGCCCTGGGCGGCGACTCGGCACATGAACTGATGCAGGCCGACTTTGCCAAGCACCCCGAGGCGGTCAGGCTTTTCGCCGATACCTTTCTCGCCGTGCACCACCAGCGGCTGCTGGCCGAGGAGGACCCGGTGGTCACTTTCGCCGCCGCTGAGGCCCAGGATTGGATCGAGCAATCGGAGATAGCCATCGCCGAGTTCCTGTCCGTAGAGCCCAAACAACGCAGAGCGTTTGCCCTTGAGTTGCTGCCGGTCCAGCCCTCGGAGAAATAGCCACCACCGGGGAGGCTGTCGTCATGCGGTGAGGTCCACCGGCGCCCAACCGTCGCCGCGGTAACGCCAGGCGTGGCGCGGCTCCTGTCCCAGGATGAGCAGGTCGCCATCGCAACCGGCGTTGAGCATCCGCTGGGCCACGTCCATGGGAAACTCGCTCACTGGCTTGACCTCCGCGTAGGTCTCGGCGTCGCCCAGGATAAGGCGAAAATCCGGGGTCCACCCGTCGAACCGGACCGGCTCGTACGCCCAAGCGATGCCCTGCCGGTCGAAGTATGCCGCCCAGCGGGCCTCCAGCTGGCTGCGGAAGGTCGTGCCGCCGTACTCGGTGATGACTGGAGTCTGCTCGGGACTCAGCGTTTGGGGTGCCGCGGCAGCCGCCCACCGGTGCAGCAGTGCCGCGATATCTTCTCTCAGCAGACGCTCACGCTCCGAACGTTGTCCCGGCTGGCGGGTGATGTCCAGGAGCGCCTGGGTGTAGCGGCCCAGGTTGTCGGCGATGGCCTTTGATAATCCCAGGCCGCCGCCCACCTTGTCCCAGATGACGATGGCGCGGTGTACCTCGCTGCTGTGCCCGTCGCGAACCACCTGGACGTTCTGGTGCGTGGTTCGGACGTCGGCGGGATGGATCGATTCCCGGCTGCACAGCACCGTCCGGAGGGCCCGGGCCACATCCCGGCGTGTGTTGGCGTCGTCGAACCAGTCCTCCCAGATGATGATCACCGTCGCCGTGGTGCGCAGGTTGGTCACCACTTCGGGGATGCCCTCGGCGCCGTAGTTGACGTCCCGCCATTCGCCATCGCCCGGCTCACGGACGGAGCAACCGACGATCCGTTCCCAGGTCACCGCCTGGGCGTGGGTGCAGTATTCGAGGTGGCCCAGCGTGGATACGCGAGGCTGCTGCAGCGTCACGGTGGCGCCGGTGCGAGCGATGGGCCGAGTCTCCCGCGGCGGCGCGTGGCGCGCGGTGATCACCGTATCGCCGCCGGACTCCCGCCAGGCCAGGATGGAATAGGACTGCTTGGCGTGGAAGTAGGTGGCCAGCGGATAGGCGTCCCGCGCGGCCTCACGACGGGTCACCTCACTGGTCAGCAGTTCGGTGGTCGGGGGTTCGCTCTCTCCGCCCGGCATCAGCTGCACGATGCGCGCACGCCCGTCGGCGGCGTCCCGGATGTCGTTGCGGTGGGGCTGCTGCGGATCCCCCGTCTGGAACTCCGGCGCGTAGTGCTCGCCACGGGCGATCTCCCGCAGCGTCTGGGGCAGTTGCTCCGGCCAGGCGTCGGTGGGCGAGGGGATGGCGCGCTCCGTGCCATTGAGATCGGTCTCCTTGGCCAGGCAGCGGCCGTGGGTGTTCTTGATGTTGGGGTTGGACGGATAGAGCCGCGCCGGCTCCACCGGCTGTTGCCAGTAGGTCTCGAGGCTGTCCTCGTGGAACTGGAAGGCGTGGCGGGGAGCCACGATGATGAACCGGCCCGGACCGGTGCGTCCCACCCGTCCGGCCCGCTGCCTGACCCGGCCCACCGAGTGGGGCAGGCCCAGGTTGAAGCCCACCTGCAGGTCGGGGATGTCGATGCCCAGCTCCATGGCGCTGGTGCTGGCCAGCCCTCGAATATCGCCGGCCTTGAGCGCATCCTCGATTTGCTCCCGGCGCATCAGGCCGGACCGGTAGGCCATGGCGTCCCGGGACTCCACGATGATGGCGTCCTCGGTGATGCTGCGTGCCGCCTCGATACCGGCAGCGGCACGCTCCGCCAGCTGCCGGTCGTCCACGAAGGCGATGTACGACCGGTCGGGATCCTCGCTGATCACCTCCCGCACCGCCGCCTGCAGGTCCCGCCAGCCCTCGTCATGGGGTTCCCGGCCGACGGCGTGCTGAACGGTGAGCTCGGCTCGGGGACTGCCGTTGTAGCGGTCGTCCACCACCTGGAAGGGCAAACCGGTCAGCGTTTCCAGGTGCTGGGCCGGATTGTGGATGGTGGCGCTGGCCGCGATCACCCGTAGCGGTTCGAACTGCGCCATCAGCTCCCTGCGCTTCTGCTGCAGCCGGTGCAGCAGGTAGAGGCAGTGGGTGCCCAGAGCGCCGTCGTAGGTGTGGGCCTCGTCCAGGATGAGAAAGGCCAGGTTGGACAGGAACCGGCGCACGTTGTACTGGGTGTTCTGCACCTCCCGTAGGTCGTGGCGCAGCGGCCGCTTGCCGTAGAGGGGCTCCGAGTAGGCCATCAGCCACTGCTGGATCACGTCGGGGGTCATCAGGGCCAACCGGGTGCGCTGGAGGATCTGCCGCCGCTCGGTGAGGTCGCGCACGTCGCCGTCGATCCGGTTGATGTCGGCGGGGTCCAGCCCTGCGGCCTCCGCCATGTTCCGCCAGCGGAGGACCTGGTCCCGGGCCAGGGCCTTGATGGGGTAGATGGCAATCGCCGTGGCGTTGGGATGAGTGGCCAGATGGTGCAGGGTGGGCGCCTGGAAGACCAGGGACTTGCCGCTGGCGGTGCCGGTGCTGATCACCAGGTTGTGGCCCTGGCTCACGAGTTCCAGCCCCATGGCCTGGTGGAGGTACAGCTGGCCACCGCCCGTCTGGGCCTGCACCGCGGGCCATGCTGGGCTGCCGGCCAGCCAGGCGGGCGTTTCGCCGTGGCGGGCCTCCTGGCCGGGGATGGTGATCTCGTCGCGAATATCCATGGTGGCAAGGCCGGGTCAGACTCCCGGCGTTTCGTTGATGCGGTCGCAGCACCTCGGACCGAAAGCCTTGAGTTCACCGACCCGGGTGTCAAAGGCGTGGCCGGCCGGGATCCGTTCGCCGCACCAGGCGCAGATCCGCCGTAGCAGGGCAGCGCGCAACGCCTCCGGGAATGACGCCGGGTCCAGCTCAGACCGGTGATTGCGGCAGTGCCAGTCGGCCAGGTCGTCGGCGATGGCTGGAATCGAATGCTCCAGCATGTCAAGGGTCAGGCCATCCTGCCATTCGGCGAAACGGCGCGCCTGGTCATCGGTCATTGCAGTCTCCTTGCTCTTGCCATGAACATGGCCTTGATGCCCTGGAAATCCTGGTAGTCAGCGTCGGGCAGCTGGGAGAACGCGCCACGCAGCGTGGCAAGAGAAGGTTTGTCGTCGTCTCCGGCATCCACCGCGGTGCGCCGTCCGCAGGGCCGTCCCCGGCGCGTGATGATCACCTCCTCGCCGTGGTCAAGTTCCCGGAGTATTTCGCTGAGGCGGGCCTTCACCTCCCTGATACTGTAGGTGGTCGTACGCATCAGGCGTTGGTTCCAGCAGTGGTTTCCTCTTCCGACACGCCGGAAAAGTTGGTGATGTCCACCTCACCGGTGGGGAACGATGCGACAATGCGCAGTTGCCCGCCGATCGATTCGATATAGGAACGCAGGCTCGAGATGTACATGTCGGTCCGTTGCTCCAGCTTCGCAACGGCAGGCTGGTTCACCTGCAGGCGATCTGCCAGATCCTGCTGGGTGAGGGCCATGGCCTGGCGCAATTCGCGCAGGGGCATCTCCGCCTTCAGCTCGGCTTTCTTCGCGTCCACTCGCCGGCGTCGTCCCGGCGTGAAGTCCTTGGTCAGTTCCTGGAACCTATGGCGTCCGCTCATGGGATGATGCCCTCCTGGCGCAGGTCGCTGAGATGGTCGTCGTAGAGCCGATCGGCGATCGGAACGTATTCCTCGTAGAACCGGTCGTTCCCGGTCTTGGTCCCGCCAATCAGCAAGATGGATACCCGCCTGGGGTCGAAGGCATAGAAGGTGCGCAGCGGCTCACCTCCACTCTGCGTCCGGAGCTCTCTCATGTGGCTGTGCCGCGACGTGGTTATCCCTGACGAATAGGGGTACGGCAGCGTCGGACCGTACTCCATCAGCAATTCCACGGTGGCCGCCAGCTCTTCCTGCTGCCCTTCGCTCAGGGTGTCCCACCACTCCTCGAACTGGTCCGTGTATTCGACCTGCCATGACATGGGTCCATTATATTCCTACAACGGAATAATGCCAAAATGATCTGCCACCATGGATGGCGCACATTGGGTCAGCGCCGGCGGAGCCAGTCTTGCTCGGTGGAGGCTCCCGGCGGCATTATCGCCAACGATACAGCAGGTTGCAGTCTGGGGTCAGCCAGCACGGCCCGCGACGGATATCAAAGATCATCCGGTGATGACGCAGAAGGAGGAAGATGCCCTGTCAACGGCGACAATCGATCGCTTGGGTTCGTCATTGCCCCAGCGAACGAAAGGAGTTCCTGAAGGACCCGATTACGTAATGGATGTTGCGCGAACTAAAACGGGTATCAATCAATTCTGGATGTTGGTTGCCACGCATCAACTGGGGTGATTGGTAATCGTGCGGACGTATTTTCGCGTCTGAGGATTGCAGGTAGCGCTTTTCGAGGACTTCGTGACAGAACCACAACAACCACTGTCTATCACCTTGATCAATCAGAGCACGAGCGCCAGAATGAGGAGTACGGTTCGTTCAGGCAAATGTCTCATCGCAAGCGTCCAGCACCGCCAGCAACAACCTCCTGAAGGTGTCGAGCGACGCCTCAATGAATGGCCTCGTAAGGTTTAGGGGCAAAAGTTGTTGATCGGTGTCCGTATTCGGCGATGGGTCGTTGGTTGGATCCCCAATTATTTGATTTCGACGCGCGTAGTCGGCCGCATCATCTGTGGACTTGATCAGTGCGCCCTCATGGACGACCCTATTTCGAATTCGATCACATCTTTTCACGTCGTTCCAATCGGTGTTCCCGGTGGGGACTTGGACGCCCAACTTATCGAGATATGTTCTGGCTTTGTCCATGTCAAATCGGCCCAAGTCGGTTATCGCAATGGGATTACCACTCCGACGTTGGGCGAGTTCGCAGATGCGCGACAAACGGTATTCAAAAAGGGAGACGGATGCCACGAATAATGAGTTCATCAACGTGCGCTTGAAATATCGGAACTCGATTTGGTCTTCTAAGTAGGCCGAATAAAAATCCTGGCGTTCTTCATCATCCAGGATCTGCTTCGCCTGTTCGTCCAATGCGTTCAGGAACTGTTGGCGATCAGATTCGATATACTCGTCCGCAGACCTAACCCATTTTCGGTAGTTGTTGACTTCATGATTGATCACCCTCCGGTCCCAACCTGCCAAGATGTTCTGATGGACCATAATATCCTCCTCAATATTATTGGTTACTGATTGGCTACCGGATCACGATCGTTGCCGACGCAGCTGTTTCGGCACTTTCTCGAGCGAACGCAGAGCCTTTTCAGAGTGTAGATTTTTGACTTTTCCGCTCATCCTGAGCTCGTCGAAGAATGTGCTCATGGTGAGCCTGTCGAACCATCGCCTGTCGAACCGTCGCCTGTCGGTGTTCCAAACAGCTCGCGGAACCCCGCCATCGCCTCGGCGGTCACCTCCGCCGAAACCTGCGCTGCCGTCAGGATGTTGATCTCGTCGATCAACTCCACTGCAGCTACCGCCTGCAGTAGCCTGAAGACATCGAAAGCGTCCTTGCTGTTGATACGGCGATTGTCGTCCGCATCGATACGGTCCGCCAGCTTGTGTATCTTGGCCACCAGCAGGGCGGCCGGCCCCGCAACACTGACCTGGCATGCCCGGTCATCCCCGGTGGCTAGAGCCCGCACGGTCATTGGGCGGCGGCTCACCAGCACTCCTTCAAGCCCGCGCACCTGCCTCGCGGCACGATTGCCGTGCATGCCGAGCCCCGCTCCCCTTCCAGTACTTCCACCGACTGCCTCCGGTACCAGGAGGTCCACCTGAACGCCGTCGTCTCTCCGGTAGATGCCGGGTTGGTCAGTCAGCCTGTAGCCGGCGTTCTGCATGGCAGCGATGACCCTGGGGTCGTCCGCCAGCAGCTCCGGAATAAGAGCCAGGTCTGCGTCGAAAGTGAACGGAGAGACCGCATAATCGTCTGCATGGTCGCGGGTGTATTCGTACACTGCCTGGGCGCCCACCAGCACGGCCGCGGCCCGAAGGGGGCCCAGCGCTGCCAGAGCGTCCAGAAGACCGGATCGGGCCCTTACATAGTTGGGGTCGGCGACAGTCTCCATAAGTCCTCATTGGATTCCATCCACTCGATCAGACCTTCAGCTTCCGCCGGACCCCGCCCGGGTCCCGTCATCAGGTCCGCCGCCACTTGGGTCATCCGGGCGTAGTTTATGCCGCCGTCGCGCTCGGTGCGGTCGAACACCACCGGATCAAAGGGTTGTCCGATCAGCACGTTGCCTCCCGTATCGGCCGGGCGAAGGCCCAGACGTTTCATGGCATCACCTGGGTCCGCGGCATAGATGATCGTCAGCCGCGGCTCCACCAGGGGCGCGTAGCGGTTTGCCGCAAATGACCCGGTCACCGCGTAAGAAAAGTCGGCGTCGCTGAGTTTGCCCAGCAGGTTGGCCAATCCCCGCGGCTCCAGGCAGGGGATCATGCGATTGGCGGTGGAGAAGTCGTAATCAACGGCCCACCGGCGCAGCAACCGCTGCCAGTCGACCGATACGATCGCTCCCCTGGAACTCGCCCGCTCGATGATGCCGTCCCGTTCCAGCAGATCGGACACTCGGGATATCGACGCCGGGGCATTTTTGGTCAGAGCGGCCAGTTCCCGCGTGCCGAAGGGAGGGCGATAATCCAGAAAAGCCCTGACCACGCGTGCGCTACGCCGGCCCTGCAACGAACGCAGCGGAGTATTCTCTCTCCACGGGTTACGAACGGCGCCCTCGGTTTCGATGAACACCGCCGGTCGGGTGATTACGAACCGCATATTTCCAGTGGCATCCGCGTAGCTGATGCCGGCGTCGGTCAATCTCTCCTTGGCGGATGGGCCCAGGAAAGGCGATATGACCATGAAACTGGGGCAGGGCTCTGCGCCCGGGATCTCTCGGCTCTGGGGGAGCAGCCTCCGTTGCCATTGGTCCTGGAGTAAGCTGACCATTCGCGCTTCGAGAGGGCGTCCCTTTGCCTCGACTATGATGGTTGCCGATTCTCCCCCGGGCTCCGTAAGCGTCAGGGCAGCGTTAATCGGGAACCTTGCCGACCTCCGGCTCGGCCCATCGTCCAGCTTTTCCAGCGACCAACCGGACGGCAGCCGGCTGCGCAGCGCTGCCGCAACCTCTTCCAGGAGCGTTGTTTCAGAATATAGCCCGTTCAGCATGATACGAAACAGACTATCAACGGGAACACTTTGCCGTCAAGCAGTGACGCCGAATGGCGGGACTCAGACGTCACCCGAGGCCACGAAAACGGCATGCTGTCCCATGGTAATGCCGTTGCCGAAGACGGGGCGAAGGCGTGGACGTCGCTTAGGGACGGTGATTATGGACTGCAACAGGCCAATGCCAGAATGATTGATGGCCAACGGCCGGCACCGGTTCCGGCAGCCTCCTCACGTCGCCCAGCAACCATAGCCAGCGGCCGGGACTGTAGTCTCCCCAAAGGTCGATTCGAGTCTGCCCCAGACCCACGGCGCACCCGACCTCGGTGGCAGGGTCATGCACCGCGAGACCGATGCGCGGGTCGACACGCTCAACGTGAGCCATGCCGGCCAGGGTTGCGGTGGCCAGCACCGCGCCCGCCGGGATGATCCGATGCCAGTCCTTGCCCAGGCGGGCCCGCAGCTCGTTCTCTACGGCAACGCCGGGCTTCCTGACCACCCGCTTGCCGGCGTGAATGGCGATGGTCTGACCCACCAGCCGGGCGGGCGCCGGCCAGGATCTGGTTTCGACCGTCTTGACCCCCAGGGCGATCAGTGATGCGCAGGGCTGGTGCAGGGTGATGGCGTACATCTGTCGGCCCGACTCCAGGGCACGGTCACTGGGTAGTGACGCAGTTTGAAATGGGGTATCAGAGAATTCGATAGTATTTACAACGTTGAGGAATTATTCCCAAGGCTTGCCGTCTGGGAAGATGTCAGCTTCGGATGTTCCGCTTATCTGGTGGGTCATGTCAGCTAGGCGGTCGATGACTTTGTTGACTAGGACCCTCAGTTCCACCTTTTGGTCTTGGTCCATGGGGCGAGGGTCGCGGTTGTAGCGGTATTCGGTTGCGTAGTCGATGAGCCAGTTGCCGTAGCCAGTGGGAGAGTTCGGGTCCGTGTATGTGGTGTGTTGGAGGAGGTCGTCGACGGCTTGGCGTAGTTCCTGGGCTTGAGGGTCGGTGTGGTCATGGTGGTTTTCCAAGTAGTGGTTCCAGATGCGGTTGAGATCATGGCGGAAGATTGTCGGGTCGTTGTAAGCGGAGTTGATGCCGCGCAGGGCGTTCTCGACACCCTGCTGAGCTGAGAACCCCAGAAGCTTCTGGTTCCAGCTGTTTTCGTCAACCATGTCGTTGAACTGCTTGCTCCATTCGGCAGCGTTTTCTAGGCGTCGCTGGGTGGCCGGCCAGTGCATCGGGTATTCGTTACGATAGTCGTCGTGGTGGCCCATTCTGTAATCGCTCATGTAGGTTCCCCAGTGGTCGGCTTGTCCGGCGATATGTTGTTTGGCGTGGCGGAGCCTCTGAAAGTCCTTGAGCGGGATTGATACTACGTCGAGGTCGAGGGTCGGGGGATTGCTGCGCATGTACGCTTCCGCGGCTTGGCCGGCGGAGGTGTTTTGGTCTGCCTCTGGTACTGAGACGATGAGGAGGTCCAGGTCGGAATCGGGCCTGTGGTCCCCGCGGGCTCGAGATCCGTGAAGGATGACCACACTGGGGGCGACGGCCTTCTGGATGGCCTCTGCGATCTTGATCGCGTGCGGGTCAGGAGTTTGGGGTGTTATGGGCATGAGTTGTGAGGGCTGGGCCGTAGTTCGACTTTGCGTCGGTATTGAACTTGGTTCAACCATAGGATTCCCCTTGGTGGTTTCGCCGCAGAGTGCCCGACGATTCTATCAAAGCTGGGTGCTGAACGACGGCAACGTTACAGTTGCCGCGATTGCGGTTGTCGTTCTGCCGGCGAGTTGGCTGAGCCGAGGCTTGGCTGGGCGGTGTAACCCGGTTAACTATCCGATTTTCTGATACCCCATTTCAAACTGAGTCACTACCGGTCACTGCCGCGGGTTGACGAAGCTGGTATCTGAACCGGCGCCGGCGCTGACCTCCCTGATGACGCCGGCGGCCACGGCGGCTTTGATGACGTGGTGGCGGCAGTAGGTCTGGCCGGCCAGCTGGTACAGGATTTTCACGTAGTTGGTGTGGGGAGCCCGGGCGGGCGGCTCCAGTTCTTTTCCACAGGCAACGCAGCTGGGCATGCTTTCACCTCCGGGTGATTGATGGCGTTACCGGAATTGTAGTGAAAGGGCCCCGGGATTCGTCTGTCCCTTTCCCCGGGCCGGAGCAGCCGACGGCCGTCACCGGTGCATTGGTATGCAATCCTTTGCATTGCAATGGATACCATTGCATTCCATTGCGAATGTATTCCATAGGAATGGTATGGATACCATTGGTATGGATACCTATCCATTCGTCGCTGGTGCCGCCGACGCGGGCGGACACGGTAAATGAGCAGGACCCGATGCTCCCGTTGGGCAGCCGGAAGGGCAACCCGCTTCCGGAGAGGGTTTTTCAGCCCGCCGGAGGCCGGCAAACGACGGTTAGACCGGCCCCTTGCGCACGGGCGTTCGGCGCGCGATAATTATACTTATCGAGCAGCTTTTGCCCGCCGAAATCGCCCCGCAATCCCGCCGCCGGAGACTTGCCCATGACCGTCATTTCTGACACCCAGATCGTCCCCCGCGAACCCGCGTCCCTCCCGGCCCTGCGCGCCGCCGACCGGGGTGTGGCCGACGCCCTGGAGTCGGTCCTCTCCGATAACACCCGCCGGGTCTACGGCGCTCAGTGGCGATTGTTCAACGACTGGTGTGACGACGTGGGCCTCCGCTCACTGCCGGCGGAGCCCCGCACCGTGGCCCGCTACCTGGCGGTCCGCGCCGGCTCCGGCACCAGCATCGCCACCCTGCGCCTGGTCACCTCCGCCATCGCCAAGGCCCACCAGTTGGCCGGCCACGATTCTCCCGGTCGGGACCGGGGCGTGCGCGAGGCGTTGAAGGGTTGGGGCCGCCGGTTGGCCAGGCCCCAGCGCCAGGCCGGCGCCCTCACCGCCGACGTGTTGGCGGTGATCCGGCTCACCGCTCCGAAACCCCGTGCCCGCGGTCGCGGCGTGGAGACGCCCCAGCAAGCGGCTGAGCGCGCCAGGTTCGACCTGGCCCTGGTGGCCGTCCTGTCCGACGGGGGGTTGCGGCGCAGCGAGGCGGCGGCGCTGACCTGGGGCGATATCCAACGCTGGGACGACGGCAGCGGCCGCATCACCGTGGTCCGCTCCAAGACCGACGTGGAAGCCCAGGGCGCGGTGGTGGCCATCACACCCATCGCAATGAAAGCTTTGAACGCCATCCGGCCGGCCGGTGTTGGTGGTGAGGTGAAGGTGTTCGGGCTGTCGGAGTCCCAGATCGCCCGGCGGGTGAAGGCCGTAGCTCGTGCCGCCGGCCTGGCGGATTGGGAGTTCTTCAGCGGCCACAGCGGCCGGGTGGGCATGGCGAGGCGCATGGCCCAGAACGGCGCGCCCACCCACGAGATCGAACGCCAGGGCCGCTGGAAGCAGGGCGGCGGCATGGTCGGCCGCTACACCCGCGGCGAGTCCGCTGGGTCAGCGCTCAGGTACCTGTAGGGTTTCACTGCTTTGGCCGAAAACGGCTTGGCGTAGTGTTTCATTCAGCCGGGTCTGCCAGCCGCGGCCGCCACGTCGGAAGTGGTCGACAACATCCGCATCGAGCCGGATGTGGATATGCTCCTTGGTGGGGGCCGTCTGCTTACCTCGGGTTCGGCGGTAGCGCTCCAGAATGTGGGGCACCGCCTCTCTGGAAGGTTTGGCTGTGGCGAACCACTCGTCGTCGGCCTCAAAAGCGTCAGGGTCATCGGCAATGCCGGCGTTGATTGCCGCATCCTCCTCCGGCGTCGGAAAGATGATCTCACGTTCTTGCCTCGACATACTTTACGGTCTCCCTCGCGTTCGCTTTGCGCAAGCTGATGATCCGAATACGGTCGCCGCGTTCCGTCCAAATCACATGATGCAATCGGGCTCCAATCAACCCGAAACTGGACCATCTTTCTTCGCCACCGCGGTTGCTTCTTTGATGAATTGCAGTCTCCCAGTCAAAATATTCCATGGAGGCGAAATCTATTTCACGCTTGCGCAGGGTTTCCGCGCGCTTGCTCTCATCCCATTCGTATTCAAAAGCTTCTTGATATTCTCTGGCCATCGCGAGAAATCCTCACCCTGTTTTGCAGCGGTTCCTTTCTCGCTCCAATTTTCGCGGTGATCAGTGAGCAGTTGATGCTCGTCGGCTACTCTAATTGTAAACACAAAAAAGGGTTGCATCAAGCCCACAGGCAGGATGTTCGACATGCAGCGATGGGACGATGGCTCGGGCCCCATCACCGTGGTACGCTCCAACTCCGATGTTGAGGCACAGGGCGCCACCGTCGCCATCACTCCCGCCGCGATGCAGGCGCTTTCCGCCATCCGGCCGGCGGGTGTGGCCGGCGACGTGAGAGTGTTCGCGCTGTCGGAGTCGCAGATCGCCCGGCGGGTTAAGGCGATCGCCAAGGCCGCCGGCCTGGCCGCTGGGAGTTCTTCAGCGGCCAGAGCGGGAGAGTCGGCATGGCGCGGCGCATGGCGCAGAACGGCACGTCCACCCACGAGAGCGAGTGCCAGGGCCGCTGGGAAGGACAGTGGTATGGTCGGCCGCTACACCCACGGGGAGTCCGCCGGTTCGGCATTGCGCTACCTGTAGATCATGGCGGCCTTGGACGCCATCGGCCTGGGGATGCTGATGGCGACGGTTTGGTGTTCGGCTTATCCGCCGTCCAAGTCTCCCGCCGCATCACCGCCGCCCATACCTGCCCGAGCGACGGTTACTCCGGGCGCAGCGGCCGGGTAGATCAGGCCGTCCGTACTGCTACCCACAGCGATCCAATCGCCGACGTCATGCGTGAGAGCCAGTGGAACTGCTCCGCCGTGGTTACCCACCACATTCAGACCTACACTGCCGGGAAGTGGCTGTAGTCGCGACCAATTCTTTATAAGCTGCTGGCGAAACTAAGCCCACGGGGCACGTCCATCCTACGGACCCACTGATCTCATCAACGGTGCTGACAAAAAGCTCATTAATGAGTTATCATATCTGACATTGTCAGGTTACTGTAATGTCCTCACCGAGGAGGTCGAACCCGTATGGTGGAGCGTGACCGTTCGAAAAACAATTTGGGGCCGGATGGCTCGCTGCCTACCGGTATGTCAGGGAAGGCAATGCGTCCTTGGAGGAAGTTTGCGACAAGCTGACAACGGCATTGACCAAGAGGCTCCGAGATTGGGATGGCGTGCCACTGTTACACCGCATGGCCCAGATTCTGACCAACGCCAGAGAGACCGGGCTACTGCCGGCATTCACGGCGCTTGATGACATCGTGCAAGAGTGTGGGGGGCACTCCCACACTATGATCGCCGCTGAAGTCGCGAAAACCCTGATCGTACAGCGGGAGGCCATTGTCTGGAGTAGCGAGGCCTCCAAAATACCTGGCATTTTCGCCGAGGCTGTGTGCTCGGCATTGGTTGAGCGTAACTACTTTGCCAAAGCGCGCGATCCGCTCATCCATGAGGGAGTTTTCGCCAACTACGAAGCGGCCACCCAATGGCAAACCCAACTGGAAGCGTCGCTCCAGCCTCAGTTAACGACTCTCGCCGCTCGGCTTGAGAAATACCCTGATGGTAAGGGCCTCCGGGCACCGAACCGCAGGGTCAAAAAAGAAAGTACCAGCGACCTGCTTGCTGAGAATCTCCTCCCCGCACGGACGTCAAATCAGGCATCTGTCGGTACGTCTCGATGAACCAACCCATTTTTTCCTACGACCTTGCGGACGGAGGTGGTGCTAGTCGTCGCTTTTGGATGGATGAAGCGCCCTTGTCTAGGACATTCTCCAAAGCGATCTCGACACGTGCGGCGGACCTGTTGGACGTAGCCGGCGCCATCTATGCGGCGGATCGACAGTCGAAGCGCTGTTTCAGAGGAACCGCTACGGGACAACGCAGGATCAACGTCCACATGGCGGTGAGAGATCCCGGCCTCTGGTCTTCACCGAAGGTGGAATGCAAACTGCTGAAACTGTTGTCGTGGATCAGCGGGGACGACTGGACCTTTGAATTTGACGAGCGAAATGACGTTTGTGATCTCGATAAATCAGAACGTTTTCTGTTCAACCTGCCACTCAGACCGCCCGTCACGGTCTCTTTGTTCAGCGGCGGCCTGGACTCTTTGGCCGGATTGGAGCAACACGTTCAGAGTTCGCCCGGTGGTTCCCGTATCCTGGTTTCCGCCCACACCCATGACAGACTGGCCTATCAACAGAGTACCCAGGTACGGCGGATCAGGGCTGCATGTGGTCGGGGATTCCCCATGGCTGAGGGCGACGTATGGCATATCGCGGTTCCCTTTGGCATCGATTCATCAGGGAGGAGTCAAGAGGAGAAAGGCCAGCGCACCCGTGCCTTGGTGTTCCTCGCTCTGGGCGCGGTCACCACGCTGCAAGCACAGACCGACACCCTGTCGATATTTGAGAACGGCATCGGAGCGTTGAATCTGCCCCTGAATGCAACACAACTGGGCACGGACAACTATCGTGGCGTTCACCCTCGGACCCTGAGTATGGCCCAGGGGCTCTTCGAATCAGTTTTGGGACAATTGGTCCAGATCAAGAACCCGTTCCTGTTTACCACGAAGGCCGAGATGTGCAGGTCCCTGCTGCCGGCCGGCCTCGCTGACGTGGCTCGTGAGACCGTTTCCTGCGACGGTTATCCCCAACGGGCTCGTAATCAGCCCCAGTGCGGCTGCTGCACGTCATGCATCCTCCGTCGACAGGCGCTCTTTTGCAGCGGGCTGGCAGACCATGATCCCAGCAGTGCCTATCGCCACAACATCTTCGAACATCCGAGTGCGTTGAGCCTGGATCAAATCCATGGGCTCGCAGCAATGACCGACCAGGTCAACCGGTTCGCCAGTTGCCTGTCTTCGGAGCAACCATGGAAGCAATTGACCGCCGCCTACCCCGAATTGGCCAGGATTGAGGCCGAAAACGTTGCTGACCAAGGCGTGGCCAGCGACGATACTACGTCCAGTCTCGTCGGGTTGTTCCGTGCCTATGTGGAGGAGTGGAAGGCGTTTTTGGCCGCGACCGAGTTCGCGGTTTAGGAGGTCTCATGCAAGAAAACATTGTCGCCGCCGACCCGAAGGTGCTGGGACAGCGTCTTCAGGAAGCCCGCAGAGCCCGTGGTCTCACCCAGCAGGAGGTTGCCGACTCCCTGACGCTGTCGCGAACCACCGTAACCGCCTTGGAAAAAGGAGAGCGCCGCATCCGTCCCGATGAACTGATCAACCTGGCGCGGCTCTACGGTCGGCCGGTGAGCAGTTTCGTCGGCGAGAAGGGTCCGGTAGCGAATTTCTCCGTGCAATTTCGTACTGCGGTCAGCAGGGCTAGCTCGTCGCAGACGCGGCAGGCATTAAACCAGGGGGTCCAGGAGTTCCAGGACCTGTGCGAGGACTATTTGCATTTGGAGAGCATCAAAGGGGTGCAGCCTCGGCAATCCTATCCGGCGCAGTACGAAACGGCAGGGATTCCCCCGGAGGGTGCGGCGGAGGATGTGGCCGCGTCAGAGCGAAATCGTCTGGGTCTGGGCGACGGGCCGATCCTGAACCTCAGGGAGGTCCTGGAGAGCGACGCGGGGCTTCGGGTTTTCTACACCGAGCTGCCCCCGGACCTCGCCGGTATCTTCGCCTATACGGATGAGCTGGGTGGCTGCATCGCAGTTAACTCCCGCCACCCCGAAGAGCGCAGGCGCTGGTCGATGGCCCATGAGTATGGCCACTTTCTCACGAGCCGGTTCAGACCCGAACTAACCATCTTGGGGCGGTTCGAGCGCATCCCGGCTCCGGAGAGGTTTGCCGATGCCTTCGCTGCGGCCCTGCTCATGCCAGCCTCCGGGTTGCGACGCCGGTTTTACCAGATATCACGAGCCGCGGAAGGTGGGGTGACCGCTGCCGAGGTCTGCCGGATGGCTCACTATTACTTCGTCTCCGTTGAGGCGATGATGCTGCGGCTTGAGGAGTTGCGGTTGCTTCCCGGAGGCACTTGGGAGCGGCTGCGCGACCGGGGGTTCAGGGTTCGGGAAGCCCAGGAACAGCTGGGTTTGGCGCCTCACCCACACGATGATGCTCCGCTTCCTCTACGCTATCAATTCCTGGCGGTTCGAGCTTATGCAGAAGAAGACCTCACTGAAGGCCAGCTGTGTCGTCTGCTTCGACAGGACCGTCTCTCGGCCCGACAGACGGTTCAGAACCTGTCCCATCCCTTGCATCTGCTGCATGAGGGGGAACTGACGGCAATTCCCATTGACCTATCCAGTCGTGTCACCGGCACCGGCACCGAAGGGTAGGGGGAAGTGAGCATTGCGCAGCCAGACGCCGACATTCTTCTCCTGGACGCCAGTTGCCTGCTCAATTGGTATGCCACCGGCCGCTTGCGGGAGATCATTCTGGCGATACCCTGGCGGATGGGCGTCGTCGACTATGTCCTTGAACAGGAGGCACTGTACGTCAGGAATCCGACTGCGGCCGGCGACCCGGAGGAAATGAGCTTCGTGGAGCTGTCCCCCCTGATAGATGACGGGTTGGTTGAGGTAGTACGCCTGCAATATCCTGAGGAGAGGGCTGCCTTTGTGGACCTCGCAGCCGTTATCGACGACGGTGAGGCGATGACCGGGGCGATAGCCTTGCACCGTGGGTATGCCGTGGCGATTGACGACCGCAAGGCAAGACGGGTACTCGGTGAACGGTCGCCTGCGATAAAGTTGATTTCTACCCTGGAGATCCTGCAGCAATGGGGCGCAACCGTCCCAGTACACGAGTTGAGACGTGCCCTGCGCGCCATGCGATTGGGTGCCAATTACGTCCCTGGCTGGCGCGACCCACTTTATGTTTGGTGGCGTGATATCACGGACGCCGGAACCAGCTGAAATGGAGGGGCAACCACCGCCTGTGTCATTAGTTCAATAACCGTGTGTCCCGCGTCAATCATTCTTGCCGGTTCACCTCCGCTGCCAGCCGGCGGCGCCAAGCGAATTAGATTCGACTGGTGACACCACGCTCCCGGCGGGGGGATTAGATGCACGATAAACCGTTATCGCGCAGCTTTTACCTGCCAGAATCACCACTCAATACCGCCCCCCGGAGACTCGCCCGTGACCACCATCGTCGACAACCACCAAGTCCATTGTCGCCGGCGCGCCGGCCGGCCGGAGACCATCCCGTGCCGCCGGTGAGACGACACCGCATCGGCAAGGAGATGCCGGCCGTAATCCACCCGGGTCCCGACCCGGCCGCAATCAATCTCTGCCAGGACCTGGCGGCCCAGACCGACGTTGAGGCCGTCGTCCTCTTCGGCTCCCGGGCCACCGGCGGCTGGGACGAGCGGTCCGATCTTGACGTGATCATCGTCCACCCCTCCGTCGCCGGCCGCGAAGCGGAAACCGCTATCCGCCGAGTTCTGCACCGGATCAGGGAGCGCCACTATCCGGGCTGTTGGGATCATGAGAGCTCCCATCGCGGGGTGAGGGGCGGCCAGCAGGTGGTGTCATTGGATTATTACGCCTCCTACCGCCGCACCATGAACGATGTCATGGCCCGAGCCGCTCGGGAGGGCCGCATCTTCACCAGGGAGCCCAACGCCGCGGACCGTTTTCGCCACGACGGCAACGTCTCCAATGAGTGGGAACTGGTGACCTTGGAGCGCCTCCACCGCGCGGTCCACATCCTTCAGAACATTGTGTTCATGCGGGGTAACGCCCGTTGGTACGCCCAGGGAGATCAATCAGATGGCCGCCAATCCTTCAGCCTCCACACCGACCAGGGGCGGGAAGCCCATGAGTTGCTGTGGAACTCGGGAGCGGCGCTCCTGTCCATCCTGGGCGTGATCTACCCCCGGGACTCGGTGGCGGAGATGGCCACCGCTATCGCTCGGCACGACGCCGGCTGGAGCCATGCCTTCCGGAGCGATCTGGACCGCATCGACCAGTATGCCTACTGCGGGTGCGAGGTGGTGGTTATCGACCCCATCGACGATGTGGCAGCCATGTGGCGCGACCTCGAAATCGACCGGGATGCGCTGTGGGCTCGAATTCACGAGCTGAGCGGCTATGACCTCCTCTCAGCACAGCCATCTTCTGACCCGAGATCCTGATCGCCACACCGCCTATACGCGAAACGACCGTGCTTGTTTCCAACTCCTGAAATCGCCACCGGAGAAACCCATGACCACCAACGTTGCCGGCCAACAAGTCATTCCCCGCCAGTCCCCGACGACACCGGAACTACGAGCCGCCGATCAGGGCGTGGCCTCATCCCTGGAGTCAGTCCTCTCCGACAATACCCGCCGCGTCTACGGGACCCAGTGGCGCATCTTCACCGGCTGGTGCGACGAGGTCGGGCTCATATCTCTCCCCGCCGAGCCCCTCACCGTGGCCCGCTACCTGGCCGCCCGCGCCGGCTCCGGCGCCAGCGTCGCCACCCTGCGCCTCGCCACGTCAGCTATTTCGAAAGCCCACGAGTGGGCCAAGCTGGAATCGCCCTGCCGGGACCCGGGCGTGCGCGCCTCCTTGAAGGGATGGGGAAGACGCCTCGCCAAACCCCAGCGCCAGGCCGGCGCCCTCACCGCCGACGTCCTGGCCGTGATCCGCCTCACCGCCGTCCAGCCCCGCGGCCGCGGCTTCGAAACGCCGGAGCAGGCCGCGGAGCGGGCGAAGTTTGATGTGGCACTGGTGGCCGTGCTGTCCGACGCCGGGCTGAGACGTTCCGAGGCTTCGTCTCTCACCTGGGGCGACGTCCAGCGCTGGGACGACGGCAGCGGCCGCATCACAGTGGTCCGCTCCAAGACCGACGCCGAGGCCCAGGGCGCCGTGGTGGCCATCACCCCCGCCGCCATGCGCGCTCTGGATGCCATCCGGCCGATGGGCGCTGGTGGTGAGGTGAGGGTGTTCGGGTTGTCGGAATCTCAGATCGCCCGTCGGGTGAAGGCCATCGCCAGGGCCGCGGGGCTTTTGGACTGGGAGTACTTCAGCGGCCACAGCGGGCGCGTCGGCATGGCCCGTCGCATGGCCCAGAACGGCGCCCCCACCCACGAGATCGAGCGCCAGGGCCGCTGGAAACAGGGCGGCGGCATGGTGGGACGCTACACCCGCGGCGAATCCGCTGGGTCGGCGCTCAGGTATCTTTGAGCGTCCCACCTCTGTTACAGCTATGAAACCTCACCACGGGATCTGCCGGAACGCTACCGGCGTTCGTCAATCCAACGCATGATGTGTGCGCTGGTCTCGGCAACCGATTGAGCCACTGCCGCATGCTCGCGATCCAGTTCCTCGTACGTAATCTTGGCTCCGAGTTCTGGCACTAGTACGCTGTCAATATCAACCAACCGGGAGAGCCATTCGCCATTCAAGGTCCACCAGATCGATAGTTTCACGTTGAACCCGGCCTTTCCTCTGCCGGTGTAATCTTGCAGCGTGTAGATGTGCTTCAGCCACAGCGGTCTGTCGCCGCTCAACTTGAACCCGTCAAACACTATGTATTCCGCTTTCGTCTGCTCCCAGCGCCGAGCTTCCAACAGGGAACTGGAGTTGGTTTCGCTGCCGTCAAACGTCACGTAGGAGATCTGCGTGGACGTGCGAAAAAGGGCGTCGGCTAACGGTCCAAGCGTCGTTTGCAGCCCATCCAGCATGGGCCGTATGTACCTTGTATATGCGATGTCCAAAGCTTTTACGTCGGCATCCTCAGGAGGCTGGCCCTTGTTTGCCTCTACAAATGCGACGAGTTCCCGGTTAATCTCGAGCATATCCAGGGCACCGCCCAAGTCGGCCAGCGTTATAACTTCGCTGTCACTCCGGGACTGGCGCGTCTCTCCGCCGTAGACGACGGTTTTCGAGGTGATATTCGGCACCACCTCAGCCACCCTATGGAGTGAGCGGAAGTAGTCCGAGCCGATGGTGGCGCCTGACTTCACTTCAAAGGCTGCGCAGCCGGAGCCGGCCGGATAGAGCAGATCGCATTCCAAGCCTTTCGAATCTCGGAAGAAGGAGAGGTTGGCCTGGTTTCCACGATTGAAACGATGTTTGAGCGCTTCAGCCACCACCGCGTTCTCGAAAAGTGCGCCGCGGAGCGGATGGGTTGCCACCTGTTCGGCGTTTTCGATGCCGATTAGATAGGCGGCAAGTCCAACATCGTAGAAGTAGAACTTGGGCGATTTGATCAGACGTTTGCTGATGTTGGCAAAATAAGGAGGCAGTTGAAAGATAATGTAGCTGGCTTCCAACACCGTGAGCCACTCCCGCGCCGTGGTGTGGGACACGCCGGCATCAGCCCCGAGAGAGCTGAGATTGACCAACTGCCCAATTCTTCCCGCGCATAGCCGCACGAAGCGCCGGAAATTCGACAAATTGCGGATCTCCCCCATACGGCGTACGTCGCGCTCGACGTACGTCTCGAAGTAGTCGCCCAGCGCCTGTGTTGGATTGAGCCCCTGATCAATGATGCGAGGATAGAAGCCGGAATACAGGATATCGTCTACCGAACCGCCGACGCCGGCCCACTGCCGTTCGGTCAGGGAAAGGGGCAACAAGCGCAGCAATGCCGTTCTGCCAGCCAGAGATTGATTGATCGCATCCGAGAGCCGGAACTGCTCGCTGCCAGTCAGCACGAATAAACCATTCTGTCCTCGCTCGTCGGCGATTACCTGCAGGTATGACATGAGCGCGGGTACATGTTGAACCTCGTCAATGATGGCCCCGTCGTCGAACTGGGCCAGAAATCCCCGGGGGTCAGACTCGGCGAAATCGCGCTGATCCGGCGCCTCCAAATTCGCGTAATCCAACTCGGGGAAGGCGGACCGGCAGAGTGTCGTTTTGCCGGACTGACGTGGACCCGTCACAGTAACAAAGGGATACTGCTGGAACAACGTGGTCAGCCGTTGCGTAATTTCTCGCTCTATCATGGGATCATTGTAGTGGCGGAGACGTACATATTGCAAGTATCACTTGCAATATGTACCCGCGTGGTTTTAGGCACCGTAGATAACGTTGGCCAGCCGTAACCTGGGGACGACGTGCCCACCAGATCCTAGCCGACCTGGGGGACGTTGCGCACTGGGAAGATGGCAGCGGCCGCATTACCGTCATCCGCTCCGAGACCGACGTGGAGGCTGCTGGCGCCGTGGTGGCCATCACCCCCGCTGCCATGCGGGCTTCGGACGCCATCCGGCTGGCGGGCGCTGGTGGCGAGGAGAAGGTGTTCGGGTTGTCGGAGTCGCAGCTCGCCCGGCGGGTGAAGGCGATCGCCAGGGCCGCCGGCTTAGCCGATTGGGAGTTCTTCAGCGGTCGCAGCGGGCGGGTGGGCATGGCCCGCCGCATAGCCCAGAACGGGGCGCCCACCCACGAGATCGAGCGCCAGGGCCGCTGGAAGCAGGGCGGCGGCATGGTCGGCCGCTACACCCGCGGCGAAACCGCCGGGTCGGCCCTCCGGTATTTATAATCGACGTTTGGCACCTCTTCGGTGAGGTTGTCCGGCGGTTCTCGCACGTCGATGCAAGGCTGGTGGGAGTTGGAGAACACTAGGAAGCAGCGGTTCAGGTGCAGGTCGATGCTGGCCGGCTGGGTCTCATCATCGCCAACAACGATGCGCCCTTCGGCAGTCTGCTCACGAATGGAATGCTCACTGAGTACCATTAGACGATTCGTCACTTTCGGAAGCTTCCCCCAGTTCGTAGACGCCGAACACGATGACGGTAACCTCGCCCTCGCCGGCCGTGACTGGGGTGTCCAGACCATAGGCAGCGGATCCCGCCGCTAGCAGGACGGCGGCTTCAGGGAAAATGCCGCCGCCGCCACCGCCTTCAGTAAGCAGTTTGAGGTCGCCCAACTCGCGGCCCGCGAACTTCGCCAGCTGACCGGCCTTTGCTGCCAGGTCGGCCACGGCGGCTTCCCGAGCCTGCAGTTCCATCGCAGAGGTGTCGGAAAAGGAAAAGCTGAGGCTATTGAACACGATGTCATCGCCCCCAGCTGCGACGGCGGCGTCAATGATGGGACCCACATTATCCGTATCCGTGACCGTGTCCCGCACCGTTACTCGCAATCCGTTGCTCACGCGGTACCCTATCAACGTGCGCCCGCCCTCTTGACTGTAGTCGTAGTCCGGCCGAATTCTGAAATGGCTGGTTCCGATATCGGCTTCTGCTATCCCTTTTTCGGTAAGGGCCTCCTTCACCTCTTGCAACGACTCTGCCGCCCTTCTTCTGGCCTCGGCCACGGTGTCGTCAATAACTTCTACTCCCAGCGAAAGGGTCGCCACATCCGGCACGCCGGTGGCCTTGCCGTACCCGGCGACCTGAACTGCGTCGTAAGAATAGCCGACTGTTTGTTCTGCAGGTGACGGCTCATTTGCGGCAACAGCGCTTGTCGTCAGCGATGCCAGGGGTGTTCCTTCTAGCCCACAGGCGGACAGCAGCAACAAGGCGAGCGCGGCCGCAAAGGTTACGGTTGCCCGCGACGAGTGTTTGACTATTAACATGCGGCTTTTCATCCTTGAAGATCGACCCGGTCGCCGACCAACGTCCTGGCCATCACGAGCTTGTGAACCTCTGGAGCGCCGACGCCGATGCGGGCGTCACGGAGCATATGGTACCGGTGGACTGTCGGAAGCTCCAAGGTTTCCCCCAGCAGGGGAATCGCATTTTGGGTACAGGACTTTGAGCAAGTAGCCACGGTCCCAGCCAGCCTTCTTGCGCTTGGCTTTGATATCCACTCTGGTGCTGTGTTCCTGTTTATGCAGGTTCAGTGCCAAACAGAGCACCACCGCCAGGTGGAGAAACCCCAGCGGCAGACTGGCGCCCCTACCGCCGACGTCCTCGCCGTCATCCGACTCACCGCTGTCCAGCCCCGCCTTCGCGGCCGCGGCTTCGAAACCGCGGAGCCGGCCGCCGATCGGGCCCGCTTCGACGTGGCCCTGGTGGCGGCGCCCTTCACAACCGTGGTCCGCTCCAAGACCGACGTGGAGGCTGCCGGCGCCGTGGTGACCATCACTCCCGCCGCCATGCAAGCTTTGGACGCCATCCGGCCGGCGGATGCTGGTGGTGAGGTGAAGGTGTTCGGGCTGTCGGAATCGCAGATCGCCCGCAGAGTGAAGACGATTGCCAGGGCCGCCGGCCTGGCGGACTGGGAGTACTTCAGCGGCCACAGCGGGCGCGTCGGCATGGCGAGGCGCATGGCCCAGAACGGCGCGCCCACCCACGAGATCGAACGCCAGGGCCGCTGGAAGCAGGGCGGCGGCATGGTCGGGCGCTACACCCGCGGCGAATCCGCCGGGTCGGCGCTGCGGTACCTTTGATTGCGCATCGATCAACTTTGATGTGCCGCTCTCTGTGAGGAAATGGGCAACATCTTCTGCCAATGGCGTCGGGTAACGATTTAGTTGAGGAAATGCGCTTCCGGACCGGCAAAAATAGTCGACGCTACCGACATCCCTTGGGGTACTCCAAATGGATAACAATGGTTACAGAGCCAGCCTGAGCTGGGTGTAAACCGTCGTCTCCGGCTTGGTTCTCCCTTCATCCGGGGCAGTTTCACCGGCGGTGGCATCACCGTCGGCCAGCGCTCCCCCGTCCAGGAGCATGACATCCTCGCCTACCGCGAGTAGCGCAAGTTTATGCAGGTTGCGAGCTGCGTTCTCGTTGCGGTCGTGATGGGCGCCGCAGTCGGGGCAGTCCCATTCGGGTTCCCGACCGAGGTCTCCGTTCACCACTCCGCAGACCGAACAGGTCTTGCTGCTTGGGTACCACTGGTCGGCTTCCACGATGCGGGTGCCGTACCACTCGCCTTTGTATCGGATCTGGTCCAGCAGGCCGGACATGCCGGCGTCGGCCAAGGCCTTTGATTGCAGACCTGCTCTGATCATGCCGGCGACGTTCAGCGTCTCGATGCCCAGGGTGTGGTACTTGTGCACCAGAGCGCGACTGACGTGGTGGTGAGCGTTGTTCCGCAGGCCCTTGGCGCGACGGTGGGCGCGGTCAATACGCCTTTGCGCTTCCCACCAACCACGGCTGCCCTCCGTGCGGCGAGCCTGTGCCCGTTGCCAGCGACGCAGAGTTCTGAGGGCTCTGCCATATGCCTTGGGATTGGGATACTGCCACTGACCGTTGGCAGTCTGCACCGGCTGGTAATGTGCCTCGTGATTGGGATGTTCGCCGCCGCTGTCCACTGCCAGAGGACTGATGCCCACGTCGACACCGCCCACCGATTGGGTTTCTCTGTTGGGCGGTGCTACGGGCGATTTCCAATACGCGACGCTGGCGTACCAGCGGCCGGTCCGCTTCCCGAGGGTGACCTCGTAGGGGATGCCTTCCGGCAATGCTCGGGTCATCCTGACGCTGCCCAAGTAGGGCAACCTGATGCGTCGATGGCCGTCGTACTTGATGACGGCGATACCCGAGGCGGCCAAGAACGATCCCGTACCGGTGCGGCTCTTCCGGTGGAAAGCAGGCTTGCGAGCTTTGAGCTCTGGGTTGAGCCAGCGGGAGCGGGCGTTGCGGTAGTTCCGGCACGCGCCCTGGGCCACGAACTTGCTCACGTCGGTAACGAAAGCCAACGAAGGATTGACCCGCTTGGCGACGTTGAACTCCTTCTCCAACTCGAATGGCGTAAGCCATAGTCCGGTGTCTCGGCCAGCTTGGTCATTGGCCACCAGGCGGTTGTACACGAAACGGGCGATGCCCACGCAGCGTTGCGCGTAGCACTCCTGTTGGCAGGTCAGCTCCAACTGGGCCACGATGGCTGATGGCAGCCAGCCCTCGGGACAGGAACTGGCCTGCTTGCGCTTCTTACCTTGGAGTTCAGCCACTGGCCGCCTCCACCGCTCGCCTGGCCTTGTTGGCCTCCGAACGCTTGCCGTAAAGGCGCGCGCAGAAACAGGTCAGGATCTCGGTCATGTCCCGCACCAGATCGTCGGGTACCTCAGCGTCGTCAATCACAATTAATGCGCCACCCCGAGCCTGTAGCATGGCTTCCACCATGCCTACGCCAAACCGCGCCAGACGCTCCCGATGTTCGACGATCACGGTGCGCACCGTGGGATCACTCAGCAGCTTGCGCAGTTTCGGCCAGCGGTCGTTCAGCCCACTGGCTACTTCGGAAACCACGTCGTCCAGCAGCATGCCGTTCTGACCGGCGTAGGCCCACAGACGGTTGGCCTGGTTCTCCAGATGGGGTTTCTGTTCAGCGCTGCTCACTCTGGCATAGCCCACGATCCGGCCGGTCGGAGCCCCCGGATGCGCCAGGACATAGATGATGTTGCCGATCTTCTTGGGCTGTAGTTCCGGCGGGAGAGTACCAGCGTTGTAGTGTAGCCATGCTATCATACGGTGCATGCCATGCTGGGCGGCCCATTGCGACAGGCGTATGTAATTACTACTGACCACCACTATCTATGGTTACTCATATTGCTGACTTAATGCAAGGCTCCGAAATGCCCTATACTGCCGAAATCAGCCGCTTAAACCCCGGTTGCTTCCTGTTTCTGGTGATCCAGTGTATGACGCTACCTCATGAATCGGCGGACGCCGTTAACCGGATTGTGGATACGCTGTCCCAACGCTGCTCCTCAGGTATGGATGTGCGGGATTACTTCCACACGGCGTTTTGGGCTTTTCCACAAGGCTCTTTGGTATGGGGATAAAGACTACCTACGCCCTTCCCGGAACCAGCCCGGAGCGTCCCTTCCTACCCATCAGCAAGGTAGTGGAAGTGGCCGACATCGAGGAAAGGCAGGTGAGGGAGGACTACGGCGGAGGGGAAATAGTCGAAGTCACCCGACGGATGCCGGTCTGGCTGAAGCATCACAATGGAGGCCTTGACCCGATGTGTGCAATGCTAAGGAGTGTGGAGCCCGCCTTGGCGGAATGGATTGGCCAGCACCCCGACTCCTACCCGCCCATCGTCATCATCATCTGCGATGGTTATGCCACCGACGGCAACCCGCTGGGGGACGCGGAGCGCATAAAGAGCCTGCGAACCACCGACGGCAACGTGCTGCTGTTTACCGTCCACCTCTCGCATAATAATCAATCCCGTCCCACCCTGTTCCCCAGCCGGGAAGATGGCCTGCTTTCTTTAGGAGAGGGTACGGACGATTCCAAAATGATGTTCCGTATGGCGTCGGTGCTGCCGGAGGGCAGCCGGCGGGCGGCGAACAGCCTGGGCTTTGCGGCGGACGAAAACTCCCGCGGATTAGTTTTGAACGCCGACGCCGTAGCCCTGGCGCAGTTCCTCGACATCGGCACCCGCGGCCCGTCCAACCTGCACTGACCGTAGGGCGACCGGCGGACGGCTAACCTCTAGACCATAATATATTGAGCAACATTGAGTTATGTTGACAAACACGCAACACCAAGCACCCGACCGGCGACCAAGCAACTCGTGCAACCCAGAACCCCACGCATCGCCGCGGTACCCCACCCCTTACTGGTCCGACACGATCGCCGCTTTCAGCAACTTCCTCTGGTTGCCGAACAGTACCGCAAACCACGACTCGCTCATCAATACAACACAATCTTGGGACAGCAAAACCGCCGCCCATTCATGGTTCTCAACCAACCGCATCCCCGCTCCTGATTCAGAACTCCCCAGGATCTACTCGTCAGCCGCAGTTCAGGACTCCGCCACCCGCGCCACCGCTGGCGCCACCAAGCAACAGGCTCGCCGGATACAGGTCTATCCAGACACCACGCAGAAGCTCGCTATCGCCACCTGGCTGACCGCCAGCCGTTGGACCTACAACCTCACCGTCGAGATCCTCCAGTCAGGCATTCCAGCAGTATGGAAACACATCGCCAGCATGGTAATGCCGGAAGCCAAAGCGCTCCATCCCGAATGGGATTCGGTTCCCTACCAGGTGAAGCGCACCGCAGTCAGGGACGCCTGCCGCGCCATGAGCAACGTCAAGACCTTCAACTTGGAACTCAAGGACAGCCAGGCACACGGCCAGAGAGCCGACGAAGACTTCGCCCAACTCGGCTACCGCAGCCGCCAGAACCCCAAGCAATCCTGCTACATACCAGACGACGCCGTGACGGAGCACGGCGTCTATCACACCATTCTGGGACCGCTGCGGATGGCCGAAGCCATCCCAGCGGGGCAACAGGAATGCCGGCTGGTGAAAGAGCGCGGCCTCTATTGGCTGGTCGTTCCTTACCCTGCGCAATGCGACATTGAGACCCCAAGCGGTGATGGCGTAGTGGCGCTCGACCCTGGCGTTCGCACCTTTCTCACCTACTTTTCCGAAACCGACTGCGGCAAGCTCGGCCACCACGCCTTCGGGCGCATCCAGCGGCTCTGTCACTGGCTCGACGACCTCATCAGCCGCACTGCCAAGGCACCCAACCGGCGCAAGCGTCGCCAAATGCGCAGCGCACAGGCGCGAATGCGGCAGCGAATAGCCAACTTGGTGGACGAGCTCCATTGGCAACTGGCTCGCTGGTTGACCAGCAACTACCGGATCATCCTGCTACCGACTTTCGAGACCCACGACATGACCCAAAGGGCTGGCCGGAGAATCCGCAGCAAGACAGCCCGCATGATGCTCACTTTCCGCCACTACGAGTTCAAGCAGCGCCTGCGGTGGAAAGCCTGGCAGCGCGGCGCATTGGTGCTCGACGTCAACGAGGCGTACACCAGCAAGACCCGCAGCTGGGACGGCACCGTGAACACCAAATTGGGCGGCGCCAAGGTAATCCGAGATGAGAACGGTTTCGGAATGGATCGTGACATAAACGGCGCCCGTGGGATATTCCTGCGGGCTTTGGGAGATAGTCCCTTCCTGCGTGGCTTGCTCACGCAGGTTGCATCGCGAACAACCGCCGCAGCGTCGAACGTTGTTTAGCGTTTATCTATCGGCATGATGCTTTGACTGATGGCAGCCAGTTGTCAACGATGGAGGGCCCCTGAAATGCCCTATACCGCCGAAATAAGCCGCTTGAACCCCGGTTGCTTCCTGTTTCTGGTGGTCCAGTGTATGGGGATGGGCGATCCAATGCCCGGACTGCCGGGGCAGACCAAAGGGGCGGTAGCCGCGGACGCCGTCAACCGGATTGTGGACACTCTGTCCCAACGCTGTTCCTCAGGCATGGATGTCCGGGATTACTTCCACATCGGCATTTTGAGCTTTAATGCCGGATGGTTATTAGTCAACAATATGGATGTTAATAGCGCCCTCGCCGGGACCACACCGGAGCGGCCATTCCTCCCCATCAGCCAGGTAGTGGAGGTGGCCGAAATTGAGGAAAAGCGGGTGAAAGAGGACTACGGTGGCGGGGAGATAGTCGAGGTCACCCGACGGATGCCAGTCTGGCTGCGGGTCCGAGGCAAGGGATGGAAGGACCCCTTGCGGGGAATGCTGAATTTTATCGAGCGCCCGCTGGCGGAATGGATTGACCAGTATCCCGACTCTTACCCGCCCGTCGTAGTGGTCATCTCCGACGGTGTGTTGACCGATGGCGATCCCCAGCAAGCCGCCAATCGCATCAGGAGTCTGCAAACCAGCGACGGCAACGTGCTCCTGTTCACAATCCACCTCTCCAGTGCGAAGACCAGTCCCACCATGTTCCCGAGCCGCGAAGATGGCCTGCCCTCTCTCGGCGAGGGTCCGGGTGACTCCAAAATGATGTTCGGCATGGCTTCGGTGCTGCCGGAAAGATTCCGCCAGCAGGCGGCCAGCATGGGATTTCCAGTGGACGAAAACTCCCGCGGGCTTATCTTGAATGCCGACGCGGTAGCTCTGGCGCAGTTCCTCGACATCGGCACCCGCGGCCCGTCCAACCTACACTGACCGCAGGCGACCAGCATAATGTTACAGTAGCGGCGCCAATGTCCGTCAATAACCCGTTAGAACGGCTCACGTCGAGACCACAATATATTGAGCAACGTTGAGATATGTTGATAAACACCAACCATCGAGCGACCGACCAACGGACAGGCGACTCCAGCGACCCGACGGAGCATCCGACCCCGCTACACCGCCGGCCTTACTGGAACCAGACCATCGCAGCTTTCAGCGCTGCCCTCTGGCTGCCTACCGGAACCGCAGACCGCGGTGCGGCTATCAACAGACCACACGGCTGGTCCAGCAAAACCGCAGCCCATTCCTGGTTCTCTATGAACCGCATCGCGGCCCAAAACCCAGACCTGCCCAGACTTTATTCGACGGCCGCGGTGCCGGCCACGACCGTGCACACCACCGCTGGCGCCACCAAGCAACAGGCTCGCCGGATCCAAGTCTATCCAGACCGCACCCAGAAGCTCGCTATCGCCACCTGGCTGACCGCCAGCCGTTGGACCTACAACCTCACCGTCGAGATCCTCCAGTCAGGCATTCCGGCAGTTTGGAAACATATCGCCAGCATGGTGATGCCGGAAGTCAAAGCGCTACATCCCGAATGGGATTCCGTTCCCTACCAAGTGAAACGCACGGCAGTCAGGGACGCCTGCCGCGCCATGAGCAACGTCAAGACCTTCAACTTGGAACTCAAGTCCCACCAGGCACACGGCAGCAGAGCCGACGAAGAGTTCGCCCAACTCGGCTACCGCAGCCGCCAGAACCCCAGGCAATCCTGCTACATACCAGACGACGCCGTGACGGAGCACGGCGTCTATCACACCATTCTCGGACCGCTGCGGATGGCCGAAGCCATCCCAGCGGGGCAACAGGAATGCCGGCTGGTGAAAGAGCGCGGCCTCTATTGGCTCATCGTTCCTTACCCGGCGCAATGCGACATTGAGACCCCAAGCGGTGATGGCGTAGTGGCGCTCGACCCCGGCGTTCGCACCTTTCTCACCTACTTTTCCGAAACCGACTGCGGCAAGCTCGGTTACCACGCCTTCGGGCGCATCCAGCGGCTCTGTCACTGGCTCGACGACCTCATCAGCCGTACCACCAAGGAACCCAACCGACCAAAACGTCGGCAAATGCGCGCCGCACAGGCGCGAATGCGGCAGCGAATCACCAACCTGGTGGACGAGCTCCATTGGCAGCTGGCTCGCTGGTTGACCAGCAACTACCGGATCATCCTGCTACCAACTTTCGAGACCCACGACATGACCCAAAGGGCTGGCCGGAAGATCCGCAGCAAGACCGCCCGCATGATGCTCACTTTCCGCCACTTCGAGTTCAAGCAACGCTTGCAGTGGAAAGCCTGGCAGCGCGGCGCATTGGTGCTCGACGTCAACGAGGCGTACACCAGCAAGACCCGCAGCTGGGACGGCGCCGTGAACACCAAATTGGGCGGCGCCAAGGTGATTCGGGATGAGACCGGTTTCGGAATGGATCGTGACGTAAACGGCGCCCGTGGGATATTCCTACGGGCTTTGGGAGATAGCCCCTTCCTGCGTGGCTTGATCACGCAGGTTGCATCGCAACCAACACTCGCATTGTCGAACGTTGTTTAGCGTTTATCTATCGGAGAGGAGGCAACCAAATGCCCTACTCAGCAGACATCAGCCGCACCAGTCCGGGGTGCTTCCTGTTCCTGGTTGACCGGTCGGGTTCGATGGAGGCCGCACTGGCCGGACAGCCGGGCCAACGCAAGATGGACCAAGCGTCGGACGCCATCAACCGGATACTGGACGCGGTGACGCAGCGTTGCTCTCAGGGGATAGACGTTCGGGATTACTTCCACATCGGCATTCTGGGCTACAATACCGACGGCACGGGCGCGCCGATAATCTTCAGCGCCCTCGCCGGAACTTCTCCGGAGCAGCCATTCCTGCTGATTAGCCAGGTGGCGGACACCGCCCAAGTGGAGGAACGGCAGGTGCGGGAGAGCGACGGCGCCGGCGGGGTAATCGAAGTAACCCGGCGGTTTCCGGTCTGGCTGCATCCTCACGCAGAATACGGCACGCCGATGTGCGAGGCGCTGGATTACGCCGCCCTGTCTATAGAGAACTGGGTTGGGCACTTCCCGGACTCCTTCCCGCCCATCGTCATCAACGTTTCCGATGGCAACGCCACCGACGGCGATCCGGAGCCCCGGGCCCAACGCATAATGGAACTCCAGACCAACGACGGCAACGTGCTGGTGTTCAACATCCACCTTTCCGAGATGGCGACGATGCCGATTCAGTTCCCCGACACTGAGGAAGGGCTACCCGACGAACTGGCGGTGCGGCTGTTTCGGATGTCGTCGGTGCTTCCGGAGGCCAGCCGTAACCTGGCGGCAAGCCTGGACCTCCAGATGAGCGAGTATTCGCGCGGGTTCGTCTTCAACGCCGATATGACGTCGTTGGTCCAATTCCTGGACATCGGGACGCGCGGCCCGTCCAACGTGGAACTGCACTAGGGTCTGTTGACAAATGGAAGCGCAACGAATCGCCGACCATCAGAGCATACTGCTGAATTTAAGATACCCTACACTGAGGGCTCCTAACCGTACAACAACTGCCATGATACGCACCCTGACATTCTCCCTGCGCCGCGACCCGGACACCAGCCGGGCCATCGGCCACCATGCCACCCAGCAGAACCTCGCCTACAACCACGCCGTGGACGTGCTCAACCGGGAACCCAACCTGCCCAAGCGCAGCGGCAAGAACCATCCCGACGCCCTCAACAAGCGCATCACCGCTTGGCGGCAGGCCAACCGGCAAAAAGCCGACGCACCCTACTACATCCACCAGGAAGGCGGCGAGCAGGCTTGGGAAGCCAATCAGCGGATGCAGCAAGGACGCACCGAGCGACTGGAACGCATTGCCCGAGCCATCGCCAACGGCGAGGAACCAAAGCACCGGGACATCCGACCTCACCGTCGTACGCTGACACACCGGACCCGCAAGCACCGCCGCCTCAGCCTGACGATCACCGACCGGCGGCTCTTTCAGGTCAGCGACGACAGTCAAACCCTCTCCAGCCGGCAATGCGGTTTCACCGTCAGGCTACGCGGCCGCCAGACCCTAAAATGGCTGGACATCCGCTCCATACGACTCGTCCCGGTGAAGAACTACGGCCCACGCACGCCACTCCAACGCCGGCACTACTGCCTCCACGTTCAGGTGAGTGTGCCCGAGCCGATGCTCCTCGAAGAACTGGACATCCAAAGCGTAGAGGACATCGTAGGCGCCGACCGCGGCGCCAAGAACCACCTTGCGGTCAGTTCTGGCCACCGCGCCCATCATCAGGGCGGCGGTCGACGACGCAACCAAAAGCGTAAGCACCAGCGTCACATCGCGGGCAAGCCCCGTGACAGCAAGCGCCGGCGGCACGCCGTCTCAAAGTCCCATGACCGAGGCCGCCGTTACGCCCAAACCCGCGACCAAGATTTGCGGAGCCAGATCAGAGTTATCCTGCTCGAAGCACAGCCCAAGATGGTCGCCATCGAAAGCCTGCACCCTATCAGCATGATGGCCTCAGCTCGTGGCACCATCGCTGCCCCGGGCAAAAACGTTGCCGCGAAGCGAAAACTGAATGAGAGCCTTGCCGAGTCGGCCATCGGCCACGTCGGAAAACTACTCCGCGAGGAAGCCGCCAAGCTCGGCATACCCACCGTCTCCGTTCCGCCGCACGGCACGTCCCAGACCTGCCCGCGCTGCGGGGACCGACACCGGAGCAACCGCGAGAGCCAAGCGGTGTTCCGGTGTCGGAACTGGGATATCTACGCCCTCGCCGACTGGACTGCCGCCGTCATCATTCGCAACCGGGCCTACGTCCGCCACTGCGAATGGCAGTCAGGTCATACACTCGACGTACTGACCGCACCCACCGGGTGGCGAGAACAGCCATCCAGCTCTGAGCCAAGTCAACCACGTCTAGGCTTGGAGCTAAGCGTGTTCAAGCCGGAAGGTACCGCGACGAGTTCCTACAGGAACAGGGTCCGTGGCCCAAGGCCGGCCCGCCGTATTCAAGCGGCGGGCCAAGGCGCCAAAAGTGTTACGAATAGTATTAGTCACGGAACACAGTCTCGGGGTTACTCGGAACTATCCGTTGAAAACCCCGTTTCCGGGTTCCATGCTCAATTTGTCAACACGCTCTAATCAAGTCTGCGCTAATTCAGGGGGCCGACGATGCCATTGTGTCCTCCCAAACGGTTCGGGACGCCAAAAGCAGGCAACAGCCCGGAAGAATACGAAGACGCCTCAGCAGTCTCCCCCGGCCAGCTTGACGGCGACGGCGGCACGGCATTAATCGCCATTGCCGACGGGGCCAGCGAGGCTGCCTTTTCCAGAGAATGGGCCCAAATCCTGACCGACGCCTTCCTCAGCCGCCCGCTGGACCTCCCCAACCTGGACGATTCCGCCTTGACCGACTGGCTGAAGCCGTGCGGAGAGGAATGGCGCGAGGGCGTGCCGTGGGACCGGATCCCGTGGCACGGCGAGGCCAAGACAAAGGCCGGCGCACTGGCGGCGCTGCTGGGAATGACCGTTGCCCTGACGCCCAACAGCTCCGGAGGCTTCCCCTGGCGGGCCGCCGCCGTGGGCGACTGTTGCCTGTTCGTCGTCCGCGATGACGTGCTGGAAGTGGCTTTTCCGCTGGATGAGTCGGGCCAGTTCAACAACACCCCATCCCTGATTTGCAGCAATCCAGACAATAACGCGGGGCTGTGGGAGTTGGTCTGCCAGCTCAGCGGGGAGTTCCGGCCCGGAGACGTGGTTATCCTGGCCTCCGACGCCCTGGCCGCTTGGCTGCTCCAGGAACATGAATCGGGGGGCAAGCCGTGGGAAACGCTGCGGTCGTTGGAGCCGGCGGAATGGGACGACTGGGTGCAGGAACGACGCGACGAGCGTGCGATGCGAAACGACGACACCACCCTGATTGTCATTGAAGTGGAACAGGGAGCGGAACAGCCCAGCGATAGGAAGTAGCAGCGATGGCATGGCCGGGCATAGCGGAGTTCAGCAGCGCGATTCAGAATCCGGTGCGATGTTTTGCCGACCCGGAGCTTTCCAGCGGAGAGCTGGCGGTGTACGACCGGGGCGGACGGGCCGGGATGCCCGTAGTATCGGCCGGCAATTTCGCTGCGGTGTATCGGGTATCCAACCAGGGCCGCAGCTTTGCCGTGCGCTGTTTTACCCGTGCCGTGAATGACCAGCACGCGCGTTACGGTCAGCTGGACACCTTCCTCAGGGCCACCCTCCCACCGGCCTTCGTGGAGTTTGAGTACCTCGAACAGGGAATCCTCGTCGCTGGCGACTGGTATCCATTGGTCAAAATGGAGTGGGTCAACGGCGAGCCGATGAACAAATTTGTCGAGAGTAACTTGAACACACCCAACAGCCTGCAAATCGTAGCCGCCCGGTGGCGGGGGCTGGTGAGCGCCCTCGGCTCTTTGAACATCGCCCATAATGATCTGCAGCACGGCAACGTTATGGTGCAGCAAGACCGCTCCCTGCGTCTGGTAGATTACGACGCGATGTTTCTGCCCCAATACGCGGGGCAGGCCAGCCCTGAAAACGGGCATCAACACTTCCAGCATCCGCTGAAGACGTCCCAAAACTACAACGAGAGTGTGGACAACTTTCCGGCATTGGTAATCTACCTGAGTCTAATGGCTTTGGCCGCCGACCCCGGGTTGTGGGACCGGTTTTATAACGACGACAACCTGCTGCTCAGGAGGGTTGATTACGGAGACCCGGCTAATTCCCAGTGTTTCCAAGCCTTGAAAAGCAGCCAGGACGATACAGTTCGCTATCTGACAGCCTACCTGGAGCAGTGCTGCTCTTTTCAGGTAGAGGCGGTTCCCAATCTGGAAAGCATATTGAACACTCAGCAGGGGCAACCCGCCTCGGCGCCAATAGCGGCGCCTCCGTTGGCGGCGCCGGCGCCCGCCGCAGTTGTACCGGCACCGCCCGCACCGCCGCCGCCCGTGGCCGCGCCACCGCCCGCACCGCCACCGCCCATGCCCGTGCCGCCGCCGCCCGTGGCCGTGCCTCCGCCTGTTGCGCCGCCGGTCATAGCCGCGCCACCCTCCGTTCCGTGCCCCAGGTGTGGGTTGCCCAACCCGGCGAACCTTATCTATTGTGCCAACAGCCAGTGCCTGGCCACGCTGTATTCGGGCAATCGTTTCTGCTCGAGTTGCGGCACCCAGACCCCGGTCAATGCCAGATTTTGCCCTGCCTGCGGGCGTAACACCTAGCCACTGAGTATTTTTGCTATGGAATGTCCCAATTGTCGTAACACGATTCCTGATACATCCACATTCTGCGCCTATTGCGGAGCGACGATAACCCCGCCGGCTGCCGCCGCGTCCAGTTCCGGTTCCTCCCGGCGGTGGCTATTCATCGGCGGCGGCATCGCAGCCATAGTCGTAGTGGTTGCCGTCGTTGCCGTTCTAATCTTGGGCGGCGGTGACCCGGAGCCGTCGCAGGCTGTCCTCCCGGTCCCGCCGGCCACGCCGCTCCCGGAAGCTGCGGCAGCTCGGGCCGACACGCCGGTGGCTCCGTCCACGGCGATGCAGGCGGCCACGGCGCCCCTCGCGTCAGCCCCATCAGCTAACTCGGACGAGAACATCATCTTTTCCGACCTAGACTGGACCAGCGCCCAGGTTCAGACGCGCATTGCCCAATACCTCGTGGAGCACGGCTACGGGTACCGTACCGGCTTGATGTCCGGCGGCACTGATCACCTGTTCCGCAGTCTGCGCGCCGGCGAAGTCCACGTCGCCATGGAAATTTGGTTGCCACTCCAAAGCGACCTTTGGAGGGAAGCATTGTCCAACGGCGAGGTCGCCTACGGCGGCGTCAGCCTGGGCGAGGACTGGCAAAGCACCTTCGTCATTCCGCAGTATCTGCAGGAGGAATACCCCGGTCTGGACAATGTGGATGACTTGAAAGACCCCAGGTATCGGGAGTTGTTTGCCACCGCCACCAGCGACGGTAAGGCCCGATTGGTGGGCTGCGTGGCCGGCTGGGCCTGCGAAACAGGCAACAACGCCCAAATTGAAGGTTACGGCCTGACCGACCATCTACAGGTCGTCAAACCCGACTCCGAGGCAGCCCTATTTACAGAACTCTACGACGCGTATGCGAAGCGCAAACCCTGGCTCGGATACATGTGGGGCACCGCCGACCCAGCCTTGTTGCTGGACCTGGTGCAGCTGGAGGAAACGCCCTACAGCGAAGAGTGCTGGTACACCACTCAAGCATGCGCGTTCAAGGACAGCACGATCCTTACTGCCGTCCATTCCGACGTGACCGGAATGAGGCCAGAAGTCATTCACCTGCTGACAAACTGGGGCTTCACTACTGGAGAGTACCAAGCAGTTTTCCAGTGGATGGACGCAAACGGGGCTACCGTCGAAGAAGCGGCGTTGAACTGGTTGATGGAAAACGGAGACCTTTGGCGCGGTTGGGTGACCGCGGAAGCGGCGGTAGGTGTCCAGACCGCCCTGGACGCGGGTGTGCCCGCAGCAGGTTGGCCTCGCTAATAACCGTGTTTCTTTGGAATGCACTGTCCCGACTGCCGGGATACTGACCCTCAGACAACCCGGCGGTGTCGCTATCGCGTCTGCCGTCTTTGCCCGCCTCTGGGTTCAGGAATCGCGCCCGATGCAATCGATAGTTAAACGCTAAACAACATTCGACGATGTCGCTGTTGGTTGCGATGCATCCTGTGTGAGCAAGCTACGCAGGAAGGGGCTATCTCCCAAAGCCCGCAGGAATATCCCACGGGCGCCGTTCACGTCTCGATCCATTCCGAACCCACTCTCATCCCGAATCACCCGGGCGCCGCCCAGACGGGCGTTGACTGTTCCGTCCCAACTGCGCGTCTTGCTGGTGAAGGAAAAGAACGTATCCTGACCTTTTTCACCTCGTCTTACGCCTGGATGGAACGTGTCTAGGCCATGATTCATTCGACGATGTTGAATAACGTTGACGGATATTCATGGCAGGCGTGTTTGTACACCTTGGGCAAGCCCGGTTTCCAGGGATTGGTCGCTGCTGTCTGGTGGGCGCATTGCCCCAGCCGACGACTTGTTAGTACCGAGGACCTGGGATGTCCGGCCTGGAGCCGCGGACCCTGGCGGTTTCCTACTGGACTTGCACGGCTTCGTCGCGCTGCTCTTCGGCTTGAGCGTGTTTTGAGCCACGGGCAGCAATGCGAGCTGCCCGTAGCGGGATGGCTGTTCCTGCCACCCGGTGGGCGCGTCTTGGACGCATGGAGTAGATCCGTGGATCAACTCGGTGATGCGAACGAAGCCGCGGTTGCGGATGACCTGAGCGGCCGAGTGATCGGCGTGTCCGGCCCATCCGCAATGTCGGCATCGGAAGCTCGCTTGGCTTTCGCGGTTCTCCCGATGCCGGTGTCCGCAGCGCGGGCAGGTCTGACTGGTGCCGGGCGCTGGGACGGGGATTATATGGATACCTCTCTTGAGGCATTGGTTGACCAGGATCTGCTGGTTCTCGCTTAGGCCGACGGCGGCGAGCGAACGGTTGAGGCCGGCCTTGCGGCGACGGCCCTTGCCGGCTGCGGATCGCGTCATGTTGGCCAGGCTCTTGTCCTCAATGCACATGGCCGCAGGCCGGACTTTCTCAAGATGCGTGCTGGCGTGCTGGTTGAACTGGCGCTTTTTATCGGCGTTGCGCTTGCGGGAACTGGTGTTGGTCGCTTGCGCGTGTCGGCGTTTACGCTTGGAGCCTTTCCGTTTCTGTTGATTGGCGCGTCGCTCGGCCCGAGGGCGGTGGTTAGGCATGGGCTCGACGAAGGAGAACTGTTCACCGTTGGAGAAGGTCCAGTGGTTTTTGACGCCGTCGTCCATGCCGTCGTAGTGCTCGAGGGGGACGTTGGCGAGTTCCGATGGCTCCGGGCCTTCTTCGCTGACTGCTACGTGCAGTTGGTATGGGATTGCGTGAAGCGGAGCGTTTACGGAGCGACGTCGGTCGGGAATCTCGACGAATTGCATGGTCAGGATGTTGTCGGGGAGTGGACGCCTGACGCGGAAGACGTGAGCGACGCCGGCGACGGTGAAGGTGTAGCGGCCGATGGGGGTGATGAACTGACGCGCCCTGATAGCTAGGGTCTGGGTGCCGTGCTTGCGGGAGCGGTGAGTGATGGTACGGCGATGAGGTCTGGCATCTGATGGATGCGGCTGATTGCCTCTGGCATGGGCAGCTTCGATACGTTCGAGCCGTTTGATGCGGCTTTCGATAAGGCTTTGGTTGGCGAGGTGAGCGGCCTCGCTGCCCTGCTGGTGGATGTGGTAGGGAGCGTGGCGGGCTTTGGGGTCTTGGTTCCGCCAGGCGGTGGTGCGTTTGTTGAGACCGTAGGATGAACCGGTTGTAGCCCGCCTCGGGATGCTTGGCTCGTGGTTGAGGACGTGAACGGCGTGGTTGTAGGCGAGGCGTTGCTGGCTGGCCAGGTAGCCGATGAGGCGAGAGCCGGCGTCTGTATTGACGAGGGGCAACTTGACGGTTCTGGTACTCATGGCCTTATTGTAGGGCGGTCGTGCGTGATGGTCAGGCTGGTGTTGTCATCAAAAACGGGCGTTATTGAATATTGCTCAACATATTTTTTGCGGTCGACGATCAACTGGACGATTGGGAAACGCCGCTGCTCGCCGATCTCGTAGGAAAACTGGCGCCGAACACCGGGACGCCGTAGCGAATCCTCTGTAGAGCAGCAATACACCCACCGCCGGCAGTAGCCTCCGGTTGGTTACAAATCCAGGCTCACGATGACCTCGCCCACGTCACTGCGCATCCGGTACTCCTCGGAGGCCGAGTCAAAAGACATGGGATGGGGCAACGACACGTTGTGGTGACGCCGAATCCGACGCACCGCGTGCCCCTGGGACGACAGCCGCCCCGACAACTCCCGCGCCGTCAGGTGCATCGAATCCAGCAACGAATCGCGCGATATCACGTAGCCCCTGCGTCGCGCCACGCTGCGATAAATCTCCCGGGCGTCTTGGGCCAGAAACTCCCAGAAGGTGCGCACGCGATCGGCGTTCCACTCGCCCTCGGGCACCACTGGCTCAACAACAACTTCCGGAACAACTTCCGGCGCCTCTTCCGAAACCTCCGGCGCCGGCGGCGGTGCACTCAACGCAACTCCGTCACCACCCGCCAGGCGCCGGATCGCCGTGATCACCTCGTCGGCTTCGCCATCAACTTGCAGAATAACCTTGACCACTGCAACACCTCACGGCCTGATATTTGTCTAGAGAGAATAACATGCTGCGACCCGATATTCAAAGAAGTGAGATTCGACTCCAGTGGTGGCTAAAATATTCATCATGTCCAGGCTAATGTATCTGTATTGGCGCCTGCAACGCCGCTTAGTTGAGTCCTCGGCGTTTCAACAATCCCGGATATCTGGCCCACAAACTTTCGAATAAGTAAGGAGAAAATAATGTCCCTCTGTCAATTTTCAGGGTCATTAGGCCGGCGATTTTCACGGACATCCAGCCACCCTGGGAGCGCGGTGAATTGACTATTATCAGGTTGTAGTTTGCGGGTCAATCACCCCCTTTGCGCCCAGTAGAGTGCGGTGGGCGAGAGCCGTTCCCGGTAGCTGGCGCCTTCGATGACGATCTGGTAGCTGGCGTTGGCCAGCCGGTCCAGGGCGCTCTTCACTAACCCACGCCATCACGTGGAGGCCAACGCGCCGGAAGGTTCGTACGTGGTGCGGTCCCCGACATCCGACATTGGCACCAAGCGGTAGCCCAATTGTGCCGCCCGATGTTTGGCGGCGCGCAACGCCCGTTGCTGATACTGGCGTTCGTAGTATTCAGCGCCGGCATCCACGTAGTCCTGGCCATGGCGCAGCATGGAATAGATGAGCCTGGCCAGCTGGTGGGCCGTGGCGGTGATGGCCTTGGGCGCACCCAGTTGGGCTTTCTTCCGGCGCAGGAAGGCACCCAGGGCGCTGTCGGAGCGGTGCAGCGCGTTGGCCGCCAGACGCAATGCCGCGGCGGCCCGGTTGGCGCTGGGTTTGGTCTTTGAGCTGATGACCTTGCCGCCGGTGATGCGGTTGTTGGGGCTGAGCCCCAACCAGGACGCGAAGTGCTTGGCGCTGGGCCATTTGGTCATGTCGGCGCCAATCTCGCTGATCACCTTCAGGGCCGTGTACGCATCCACGCCGTCGATTCGGGTCAGGTCCACTCCCGTCATCCGGTACAGTTGGCCCTGGACATCGAAACGGGGCGCGTTCTTCTGATTGCGCTTTTTGCCATTGGGAGCCGGCGGCTCACCGTCGCTGCGGTCTTCGAACCGTTCCAGCTGGGCTTCAATCTCCCGGTCGCACTCGGCAATCTTATCCTGATAGAACCGGTACAGCTCCAGGGCCTGGGTCAGCTCAAAGATGTGTTCCTCCCGCCAGTGCCCCCGCAGCGACCGGGCGATGGTCGCCTCGTCGGCCTTGATCCTGGGATCGCGCAATTGCGCCAGCTTCCGGGGGTTCCGTTCACCATCCACGATGGCTGCGATGATGTCCATGCCCGTCTTGCCGGTGATGTCGCTGATGACGTGGTGGAGCTTCACGTTCATCTGGGTCAGCGCCTTCTGCATGTGCTGGATATGCTGGGACGCGTACTCCACCAGCATGGCCCGCTGCCGCAGATAGCTGCGCAAGCGTCGTATGTCCCCGTCGGGTCGGAAGGCTCCCGACAGCAGGCCGTAGGTGTGCAACTGCTGTAGCCACTGGCAGTCCCGCACGTCGGTCTTGCGACCCGGCACGTTCTTGATGCGCCTGGGGTCTACCAGCATCACCTCCAGTCCCCGCTCCTCCAGCACCCCGAACAGCGGTATCCAGTACACGCCGGTGGACTCCATGACCACCGTCTCCACACCGCACTCCGAAAGCCACTCCGCCAGACGGTACAGGTCGGCCGTGAAAGCCTCAAACTCCCGCACCGGCTGTTCGGACCGATCGGCGGGAACTGCCACATAGTGGCTGGTGGCCCCTACGTCAATGCCCGCCGCGTTGAGGTTCAGTTGGGACAGTCCTGCCGGCTCGGCACTGCTGTTGCGTGTGCTCATCATTCCTTCCTCGCCTGCCGTGTAGGCGTGTCGCCGGAGGGAGCCACGGACCGTAGCCACTCTCTCCAACGGGATCGCTCCAAGTGGGGCGTCACCAATGATGCCGTCGTAAGACTCCCGGACCATGCTCCCGATCGGGCGATATGCACCAGCGTCTGCTCGGCCTTCGTCCGGACGACACGCCTCGCCATGAGCATACATCCTGGGGCCGACTCACCGGTTAGTCGCCTCTGCACGGCCCGGCCACGGGCATAATATTGCTCCCGACTAACTCAAACTGTCCAGACGTGGTGGTCAGGATTGCCCTGACCGGACCCGCCGGATACGGGAATGAGGTCATACCCGAGTTGAGCCGCGCGCCGCTGGGCAGCCCGGAAGGCCCTTTGGCGATACTGCTTTTCGTAGTAGTCCGCCCCTTGGTCCACGTAGTTTTGTCCATATCGCAGCATGGAGTAGATGATTCTGGCCAGCTTGTGCGCTGCCGCAGTTATGGCCTTGGGGGATCCCAGTTGTGCCCTTTTCCGGCGGTAAAACGCCCCCAAGGCGCTGTCGGAGTGGTGCAGCGCGCCGGCGGCGAGCCGCAATGCCGCCGCGGCCCGATTGGTGTTGCGCCGGGTTCTGGAGCTTAGGATCCTGCCCCCGGAAACGCGGTTGTTGGGACTCAGACCCAGCCACGACGCGAAGTGCCCGGCGCTGGGCCACTTGCTCATGTCCGTTCCGATCTCGCTGACCACCTTGAGCGCAGTGTAAGCGTCCACTCCGTCGATCCTGGTCAGGTCCACCCCGGTAATCCGGTACAGGTGAGTGCGGAGGTCAAAGGCTGGGGCATTCTTCTGCTTTTTGATCCGGCCAGGCTTGGAGGGAGGCGCGCCTTCAACGACTTGCTCGAATTGTTCCAGGGTGGCTTCGATCCTCCCGTCGCACTCGGCGATCTTGCCCTGATACACCTGATAAAGCTCCAACGCCTGGGCCAGCTCAAAGATATGCTCCTCACGCCAGTGTCCCTGGAGCGATCTGGCTATAGTGTCCTGGTCCGCCTTTATCCTGGGGTCGCGGTGTTGGGCCAGCTTGTGCGCATCCCGCTCACCCCTGATGATGTCCTCGATGATGGCCAAGCCGGTCTTGCCGGTGACGTCGCTGATCACATGCTGGAGCTTCACGTTCATTTGGGTCAGCGCCTTCTGCATATGCTGGATATGTTGGGAGGCGTAGCGGACCAGCATGGAGCGTTGCCGCAGGTAGCTGCGCAGGCACCGTATCTCGGCCTCCGGCCGGAAGGCCCCCGAC
The DNA here is from genome assembly GCA_965220095.1 of Dehalococcoidia bacterium. Taxonomy (GTDB): domain Bacteria; phylum Chloroflexota; class Dehalococcoidia; order Lucifugimonadales; family UBA3495; genus Bin87. The sequence goes on along the minus strand of CBDCPD010000002.1, from coordinate 34,951 downwards.
AGCAGCCCGTAGGTGTGCAACTGTTGCAGCCACTGGCAATCCAGCACGTCGCTCTTGCGGCCCGGCACGTTCTTGATCCGCCGGGGATCCACCAGCATCACCTCAAATCCCCGGTCTTCCAGGACTCCGAAGAGGGGTATCCAGTAGACCCCGGTGGACTCCATGACCACGGCCTCGATTTCACAGTCGGTCAGCCAATCCGCCAGGCGGTACAGGTCAGCAGTGTAGGCTGCAAACTCTTGTACCGGCGGCTCCGACCGGCCTGCGGGTACCGCAACAAAATGGCTGCTGGCTCCCACGTCGATGCCTGCGGTGTTCAGGTTGATCCGCGACAGTTCCTCCGGGAGCTGCGGCTTCCTGGTCCTTTTCTTTCCAGATTTCTTGGTCGGCTCCTTGCTGCTGCTGCTTCTCATCATCCACCTCTGGCTCGGCGAGTAGCCGCATCGCCGGAGGAAGTCACTTCGATTCACAATCTCCCGAACGGGATCGCCCTGCTGGGCGTCACCAATAATGCAGTCGCAGGACTTCCGGGCCATGCTGTTGCCCGGGCAATACGCACCAATCCTTGACCGGCCTTGATCCGGAGACACGGCTCACCGTGAGCTTACACGCCGGTGACCACACGTGAGTTAGTCGGATTTGCACGGCCCGGACGACGGGCATAGGCTTGCTGTTGCCCAGGATGGGGTCATCGAAGAGGCCCAGCCATTCGTCCACCGCCCGGTTGCTGGTGATGACGAAGCTGGACGCCCGATGCCGATTGAGGATGAGTTCGTAGAGGTCGGCGGACTGCTGGGCGGTCAGGCCATGGAGGCCCAAGTCATCGAGGATGAGCAGGTCGGGGGACAGGAAGGACCGGAAGGTACGGTCCACCGAGTTGTCCACTCTGGCCTGGGCCATGGCCTTGAAGAAGCCGTCGGCGTGGACGAAACGGACGGTGTGTCCGGCGCGGATGGCGGCGTAGCCCAGGACCTGGGCGAAGAAGCTCTTGCCGACGCCGGCGGGGCCCACCAGCAGGACGTGCTCGTGACGGTCGAGGAACTCCAGGGAGCAGACGGCGTCCAGCAGACGGCGATCCAGGGTAATTGACGCTGACCCGTCGAAGTCCTCCAGGCGGCAGGTCTCCTCGAAACCGGCGTTGTGCAGGCGGAGTTCGGTGCGGCGGTGGGCGCGGCGATTGACTTCGTCGCTGAGGATGATTTCCAGGAATGAGGCGTAGTCCAACTGCTCCCTTCGGGCCAGGGCAATACGCTCGGGCAGAGTGGCGGCCAAAGCGCCCAGTTTGAGGCTCTTGAGCAGCGGGGTGAGTTCGGTGGTTCGGGTCATGGGTAATCTCCTCATGCTGACTGACGGCGGTATGCGGTGTAAGCGAAGACGCTACCGGGACGGGCGAAGCGGCCCGGCGGCAAGGGCAAGGGCAGTTGGGGTGTGGTCTCCTGTTCCAGGGCCTGCGCCAGGATGCGTTCCAGGCGACGCACGTCGATGAGGCCCACGGCCAGGGCACGTTGACACGCTGCGTCCAGACGCTGGGCCGTGTAGCGCTCGCCCAGACGCAGCAGCTGGTGTCCCTGCCGGATCCTGGACCAAGGCAGGGGGCCGTCGAAGAGCCGTTCGGCAAATTCAGCCACCGCCGATCCCAGCTTCACCGCGCTGCGCTTGATGCGGTCCGGCGCTCTGGTGGTGTAGGCGGAAAGCTCGGCGGGGTAATCGTCGGGATCGGTGGAGCGGCCACCCCTGGGCTGGCGGAGGTGGGTCTTGATCAGCTGGCCTCGGTGGTAGATATGCACCAGCTTGCTGTCCACCTTGATTTCCACCTGCTGACGCGGCGGGCAGACGTCCGACGGCACCGAGTACAGCGCCTGCAAGCACTGGATGTGATGATCGGGATGCACCTTGGCAGTCCGCCAGTCGGCGATTTCGTAGGACTCGCCGTCCCAGGGCAGCAGCGTATCCCGCTCCTCGTCCTGGAAGACCACCAATGGTTGCTTGCGGGTGGTGCCATGGATGCGCATTCCGGCTACCTCCCGACACCAGCGCTGGGCTTCGGGCCTCAGGTTGGGCAGGCCGTGGAAATCGCCGCCCTTGAAGAAACGCTCCCTGACGTACTGCACGCCACGCTCCACCTTGGGCTTGTCCTTGGGTTTCCGCACCCGCGCCGCATCGGCGATGAAACCTCGGTGCTGCGAGTATTCCAGGAAGCCTCTGGTGAAGCGCGGATGCGGCAGGTCTGGTCCCGCCACCGCTGGCGGGCAATTGTCGATGACCAGATAGCGGGGCACCCCGCCGAAGCAGACCCACGCCGCTTCCAGTCCGGCGATGACGTCCTCCAGCTTCTGACTCTGCATGGGCCAGACGAAGCAATGCCGAGAGTAGCCCAGCACGATGAATCAGCGCCCACACCGCCTGGCGCCGTCCCGTCGCTGGGTCCGTAATCATGCCCAACCGGCCGAAGTCCGCCTCCGCCACCTCACCCGGCGGGGTGTCCTCCATCCGCACCGTGGTCTGGCTGCGCCGTCGCCAGTTGCGTTTCAAAATGAAACGGCGCAGCGACGGATACGATACTGCACACCCTCGGACGGTCAGCAACTCCTGGATACGGGTCAACTGCAGCCGGTCACCGGTGAGCCACTGGTAAATCTGGTCCGCCCACGGCTCCAGCAGGTCCTGCCCGGGCGTCACCGCCTGCCGCGGCCCCGACTGCCCAATCGTCGCCAGCCGGCTCAACTCCTCCGCGGTGGCAACCAGCCCATCCCGAACGATGCCCTCCTCTTGGGCGGCCGCCACATACTTGGCGATGGTATCTCTGGACAAGCCGGTGCCCAACGCAATCTTGCGTTGGCTATCCCCCGCCTGCCAACGGCGGATGATCTCTTGTATTTCCATTCTGGAAACCTCCCGGTACGCCATCGCTGCACCTCAATTCCAAAGTGCGGCAATGATCGCCGATGTGGCTCCCAACGTGGCCTAATGACCCTGAAAATCTGGTGGGCAGATCCTGAAAAACTCCCAATTCACTGGCCTATAGATCCTGAACAATGACAATGCAGCAGTGCCTACGCCGCCGTAGAAGCGAGATCAGTTACTTGGCTACGCACGGGCCGGATGCCCCGGGCATACAGATGCTTTTTCACAATGGTAGGTGTTTTAACAAAAAACCCCCGCCGACCTTGGCCAGCGGGGGTAATCAGGTTCTATCCTGCGGCGGTTAGGCTGTACGCCGGCCCATGACAATGGCTGCCACGCCGATTATCGCCGCCACGATGGCCACGATCAGCGCGATGATGCCCATGGAACCGGCGCCGCCCACGCCACCAACCGGACCCTGCGGACCCACCGGGCCAGTGGCTCCGGCGGCTCCAGCGGCTCCGGGCTCACCCGGAGGACCCTGGGAACCGGCCGGTCCCTGGGCTCCGGCGGAACCCATTGCTCCGGCTTCACCCGGGTTTCCCTTGGGTCCGGGGACGCCAGCGGGGCCAGGGGAGCCGGCCGCGCCGGGGGGACCCATGGTACCGCCCTCCCCGCCGAGGTCGGCGGTGACGTTCTCAATGGAGACGCCGCCGCTCATCCAGTCCATGGTCAGGTCGGCCATGCGCTCGCCCACCATGAAGGTTACCATCATGTCTTCGCCCGAGGGCTCCATCATGACCAGCGGGCCAAACTCGCCCGACTCCATCACGGTAGCGGAACCGATTTTTTCGTCACCAACCATCGCGACGATCATGGTGCCCGGGGGCACCGGGAAACCGTCGGCCATGGCCGTGCCGTAGAGGTGTGCTGGCGGAATGTTCGGGCTGGGCGCCCCATCCTGGGCCATTACGAGCCCCAGGGGCAACGCCAGCAGCAGGGCAAGCAAAGCCACCGCCGCCATTGCTCCAATTCTCTTCATCTCATTCGCTCCTGCTTGTGGGGGGGTTTCCCACCCCGCCGCTCGCGCTTTGGGGTGGGTGTTTTCACGTGCTCTATTGACGTTACGTCAGTTGAGGCGCGGTGGATTTACCAGACAATCTGGTTCCAGCAGTCACCGCCCACGCAGGTGAGGGTACGGGCCCGGTTGTTGAGCACAACATCCTCCTGGCCTTCAGAAACGAGCACCCAGTAGGGCTCGCCGTTGACCATGGTGGTCAGCGTGTTAAATTCGGCGAACTCATCACGCGGGTCAAAGAAGTCCCAGGACTTGTTCACGCCATTGAAGTGGAACACACGCAACAGGTTGTCGCCCAACCCTTCCAGCGCGCCAGGCAATTCTGCTCCGGCGCCGGCTGCGCTGTCTTCAGCCAGGACTTCCACTTCGCCGATGGCGACGGTGCCGTCGATGTCGATGACCACGCTGTAGGTGCCCGGGTCCAGACCTGGAACCAGGATGCCTTCAATGGTGATGTTGCCGTCGATGTCGGTGTTGGCGCCCGGATCGCTGAACACGGTCCCGCCAATCTTCACGTAGTCAGCCGAAGCGTACACCGGCATGTCGGTGGCCGACAGGCTAACCATGTCGCCCGGCTGGGCCGCGCCAGGGGTAACGGTAACCGTCGCCGACGGCACCGTGAAGTTGGCGACTTCCACTATCTCCCCTTCGCCGTAGTCGCCCTTCACCTGGTTGGTAGAAGGAATGGCCACGTCCTTGGACACGCGGTGCTCAATAGAGAACCGTCCCGTGTTGTCAGCGTACACGCTGTAACTGCGGGTCCGACCGCCTTCGGAGACCTCGATCGTGATCAGGCCGGAGTTGGAGTTGTCGGTGTTGTCCACCGGCCAGTTCTCTCCGCCGATGACCACGTAGTCCCGCGGGCCCACCACCTCCGGAAGCACCGAAATCGTGGGCTCCGCGATGGTCAGCTTGGTCAATCCGATGAAGCCCTGGCTGTCCTCTACGGTCAGCTCGTGCGACCCGGGGATCAGCGTCGGGTTGGTGCTCTTGTCACTACTGGGCCACAGCGTGATGGTGGCCACAAACTGACCGGAGTTGGAAACTTCCACGCCATTGAAGGTAATGGCCAAGTCCCCGGTGCCGATCGTGCATCTGATGGTGGACTCGAAGTCCACCTGCACCGCCACATTGTCCAGCGTGATGTCGGCAACGTCGATGCAGGTCTGCGAGCCGTAGCCATTACCGGAGATGGTGATGGATTCGTTGGGCAGCACGTCGGATACACTGGTCGCCAACTCAGAGCCGGCCACCGTGATCTTGGTGCTCTCGTTGGTATCGCCCCACTTGGCGTCCACGCGCACGGTGCCCTGCAAGGGCTTGCCGCCCACGCTGCCGGGCACGTCGAAGGTCGCCGTGGCTGCGCCATCGGTCAAAGAGGTAGCCCTGACGGCAACCGCATTAACGGTCGCGCTGGTGCTGTTCACCACCTGGCCGGCCAACTTCAGCTCCATAAATCCGCCGCCGCCGGCCGGGTAGTCCTGGGCGAAAACGTTGACCGTGTCGCCGGAACTGACCGAGCTGGGCACTACCCGGATGGAGGGCTGCAGTTTGAAGTCGTCAATGTCGCTGGAGTAACGGTTTTCACCGTCCACCATACAGATCTGGTTGACGTTGCCAGCGCCGAAGGTCGGCACGGTAACTTCAGCCGTAATCGTGACTTTGTCGTCGCTGCCCACCAGGCCGCTCCCGATCAGGGTAGATGCCGGGTCAGCGACTATCACGGCGCAGTCGGCCGGCGCACTCGCCGCCTGCAGCACATAAGCGGAGGCAGTGGTCCCGTCGTTGAAACCGGAACCGGTGATCGTCAGCTCGTAGCCGCGCTTGTTGTCCACGTCCGACAGGCTGATCTTCGCCAGGGTCATCAACGTTTGCTCTGTCGATGGGTCGGTAGCACGCAGCGCATCATTGCGAGCCAGCGTGTCTGAGGCCGACGGAATTGAGTCCGCCGGACCCAAGATATCAATCAGAACGCTGTGCGTACCCGCTTCGGTGGGATTCTTGATTCCGGAATCGTCCTCGATCACCATCGTCAGCGTTTGATTGGCATCGACACCGTTGGGACCTTGGCAGTCATCGGTGCTGCTGGTGCACATATCTGGGATGAAGACTCGGACGCTGATGTCCTTCTTGTCCTCATCAAAGTAGGCGCCCGTGGCGATTTTCGGCGCGATGGTGGTGTACACCCGGGCGCCATTCCCCGTCGGTGCGCTCGCTGGGCTCGCAACGAAGTACACCGAGCTGGCCGGTATCGTTGCGGGCTCCTGATAATCGTCCTCCAGGTACAGCACGATGGAGCTGCCCACCGCCAAACCACCTGCGGGCAGTGAATCAATCACCACCTTGAGTTCGGGAGCGGCGCCGCCACTGGTGCTGTCGGATCTAATCATGTCTCCGCCACTGCCGCTGTCATCTTGGCACACCCCGGCGTCAATCAGACCTTGCAGTACGTCGCCGGTGGCGGTATCACACAGTCCCTCGTCGTCACCGCCACTGTCATCTTGGCACACCCCGGCGTCAATCAGACCTTGCAGTACGTCGCCAGTGGCGGTATCGCATAGTCCATCCTGAGCCTGGGCTGTGCCCGGGTTGGTGGACAGCACAACAACGGCCATCATCCCGATGATGGCCAACGCCATCACCAAGGAAACAGGCCAGATGCGCTTTCTGGTTTGTTTTGACATTTCGCGAAATCTCCTTGTGAGATTGTCGTTGCCTGCTGTCAGAGGTCAGCGTTGGATTTTTCAACCGGCCGCCGGTCTCTGACAGCAATTTGTGAGGTCTCTTGCGCTATCGGACCGCACGGATGGGGAAGTTGCTGACGCTACTTCCACCACTGCCGTCCAACGCGATTACCAAGCCAACATACGTGGTTCCGGCGGTCGCGCTTACATCCGAACAGGTGTAAGACGCATCGCTGCCGTCCAACGTAGCGAGACAGTAGTCAGAGTCGTCAGCCGCATTGATCACAATCGCAATCTGGGAAGCGGCGTTCGCAGCCGGCGTCCAGTTCAATACCAGGGTACTGGAGAGCGCCAGGTCGGTGATAGTGCCCAGGGAGCGCGTCTGCGGCTCGCCCTCAACGTCATCGACCAGGTTCCAGGGTGACAGGTTGCAGCCGTCAACCAGGGCTGCCACCCGGTAGCTCACGTTGTCGGCATCCAACGCCGCGGCAGCGGTGTCCTCGTACCGTTGCGTGCGGAAGTTGTTGATGGCTCCACTCGCAGTCATGTCCTGAGCATACTGATGGCGTTGCGTTTCGAGGATTCGCCAGTCGCCGTTCTCGATTTTCCTCTGAATGCGGTACTGCAAGGACATGCTTTCATTGTCCATGCCCGTAGCAACGTCGCTTTCCTCCCGCCACAGCGGGTCAGTAGCACTATCCTCGGGCGCGTCCCATTGCAGAATGATTGCGGGTTGGTTGAAGCCGTCGGAGGACACGCCATGCGTGGCAACCAGGGACGAAGGGCGCAGTGGGCGGTCCGGCGCGACCAGCGTTTCCATGACCATCGCCCAGGGGCCAGTGAGACTGGCGCCGTTCATCGCCCTGACCCGGTACTTGTAGGTGTCGCCATACATTACGGAGTCGTCGGTGTAGGACGTGCCGACCGGCGTAACCGCAACCCACGCGCCGTTGTTAACCATCCGCTGAACCTGGTAGGTGACGCTGGTGGCGTCTTCACCCACCTCTTCCTTGCCGGCCCGCTCGCCGCCGATGTAGTCGGGGCCGACGTACACGCCGTTCTCGTCCAGCTCGGGGACGGTGCCCAAGTAATCGGGCGCGCTCCACCTGACGGTAATCATGTTATCGCAGGCGGGGTTTGCGTTAAGCATGAGCACCATGCCGGGCGGGTCCAGCAGGGCTTCGAGGCGGCCGCCGGAGTCGGCGGTTTCCAACGAGCGCATGTAGGACCACTCGCCGTAGTAGGTGTATTCCATGGGGTCCAGGCCAGCGTAGGCCCGCTGCACCACCATCATCGCCGCAGCCGACAGGTCGTCGTACATCTTGCAGTAGGTGGTGCCATCCGTGTCCGCTCCGACAGCCGGCTCGTCGACGGTGGGGCGGACCGCGTCGTTCATTTCGACGCAGTTCAGCATATCCCACCACCCCTCCACGTTGTAGTGGACCACGGACCGCACCATGTAGGTGTACACGGTTTCGTAGGCCAGGCCCAGGTCACTGTGGGAGGTCTCGTGGGCTTCCACCATGATCTTGGCATCGCCATACATGTTGATGGGATGGGTATCCAGCTGGTTCCAGGCGTCCCGGTTAATCTGGTAGCCCACGACCATGGCATGCTCGTTAACCTTTGCCGGCGCCTTCCAGTTCAGCCGGGCGCCGTTGTCCAGCGCCTCGAGCCAGAAGTACATCGGCATCGTGGCGTGCATGGACGCGTCGCCCATACCATTCCCGTTGCCGTCGCCATTCCCGTTGCCGTCGCCATTCCCGTTGCCATTCCCGTTGCCGCTGTCGGGCGAGGTGGCGCCGTCGCATACTTCCTCGCCTTCGAGGAGAGCCGCGGCATTGTGCGCCTTCAGCTCCTCAGCTGTCATCGCAGCGCACGCCGCATCGTGGTCGGCAACATCACTGTGCGCCATGGTGACGCCGGGATTGTTTGCCAGCACAAGAAATGCGGCCAAAGCACCAATGATGGCTATCGACATCATCAGCGACACCGGCCAGATGTGCTTTCTCGTTTTACTACTCATTTGACTGAATCTCCTTTGAGATTGTCGTTGCATCTAGGCTGATTCCCGTGCCCTCAGGGAGACCGCCGGACTTGCCGGACGATCTCCCCGGTCAGTACATGGTTACTCTACCGTTACCTCTTCGAGGTCGCTAAGCTTGTGGGGCTCCCCGGTGCGGAAAGACGCCACCACCACGTTATACATGCCGTCCGGCACATCATTGAACGTGGCGCTGCCTGGATCATTGGCCGGATTGATCGTAATCAACGGCTTGGCGATTCCAGTCACGTCAGAGTTGAACAGAACAACTTTGATCTGCTGAGCGTTCTGGATCGATGTCGTATCCCAACTCACGCTGATGCTCTGGGTGGTAGCAAGACTCGACACCACGACGCCAGACGGAGCGGTCAGTTCGGTGGGCATTTCGGGTTCGGTTGGAGGGTCGCCGTACGTGACCACCTTAGTGACAGAAATGGAGCCGTAGACGACCGTGATGGACACACTGTCCCCTTCGACTGCGTCCTGAGGCATCTGCACCAGGAACTCACCTACGCCCTTGGAATTGAAGTCGATCTTACCATCAGCCAGACCCAGAACCTCAGCATCCTTGTAACGAACCGCGACGGTGAATTTGCCATCAAGTTCACCAGCATCAGCAGGAACGTTGCCATTAACATCAGTGGCCGTGACCATATAACTGGCGAGGCCGGTAGCTGGCGAGATCATGTCGGGACCATAGATGGTGATCTGCGAGGCGTCACCGGCGATGGTGATGGTTACGGTCATCTTCTTGCCCGAACTGGACACTTCGATGTCGTAGTTACCCAACGCAGCTCTATCCTCGTTAGTATCGATCGTGGCGATGAGCCTGGCGTTGGCCTGCGCTTCGCCGACCACCGGAGCCGTTTTACTTTCCTGAGCGTTTACGATGCTCGTAATGGCTTGCGTGACACCACTGGGCTTGAGCTGTTTCGCGCTGACGCGCTTGTCCAGCGTGTTTCCGGCGGAGTCTGCCAACTCGCCGACGATCAAGAATTTGGCACCCGGAGCGAAGACGGTGCTCTCGGTTAGATCTGCCGTCTTCATGCCGGCTTCGGCGTTACAAATGGCCGCTTCCGCAACGTCGTCGCCCTCGATCTTCTTCGTGCACGAGTAGGTCATGGCGGTGACCGAGTCGGCGGCTCCTTCTCGCTTGGCGTAGCCTGTGATGGTCAAATCACCAAACGTACCGGTAACCACTACCCGAACCGGCCCAGTCTTGGGAAGGCCTTTGATGGTCGCCGCCGCCACCATGCCGTCTTTAACCGGCGCGTGATAGGTCTTCAGGTTTGATTGCGAGAACACCACGCTACTGGCAGCACTTGGGTCAATGACGAGATCGATGAAGCCATTAAGTGCGATCTCATTGGTGTCTCTGACCATAACACTGACTTCAGACGTCCCGGCAGCTGCGATAGGGCCGGGCGTGACATACGATACGGTCTTGTCGCCGACCTTTTCGACCGCCGGATCCTGGAATTCGACCAACACCACGATATTCGCAGTGGTGTTCATGAAATGCTGGGGAGCGCCGTGGTCAATGGCATCCAAACCAGCCTGCGCCATCAAGATAGCGAGTTCGGCATCGACAATCGCTATCTTCGTTGCATTACCAGCTTTGGCGTAGTTGGCATGGCCCGTAACCGTATCGATCCTGTCGCTTGCGTCCTCAAGAACGTCGGCAACAGTTCTGGCCGGCGTTGCGCTCGCGTCAGCAGCTACAACGTCAGGCAAGTTGGTTGTGTTAAAGGTCTGCGTAGCGGCTCCGTTTTCTACTGCAGCCGCGGTCTGCAAGTTGGTATCACCCCTAGCTTCGCGTAGAGCATCGTTGATCTCACTGATAACAAAAGCAATGGCTTCGTTTTGTGCCGCTGCTGCGTGATCCGCGTTTCGCTTGTTGTCGTCAACGAAGGTGCTCAGGGGTATGCCGAGCGCGGTGGTGACCTGAGTGCCCCCTTCGTTGTCTTGGCTAGGCACACCAAACGCGTTGTCGGTCGCAATATAGGCGAATAGGTAAACTTTCCCGTCTTCCGCCATGTCACGGGTTATGGTGACAGATTTCGTGCCAGGAGTTGGGGAGCCACCGATGGCAATAGACGGGGCATCTATAGCCAGGAGATACTCATCAACGCCTACTTTGCCCACCACAATAAATGCATCGCCATCATCGTTCTTGTCGATAGCCTGCACGCTGGGGAACTGAACACCACCGGTCGCGTACGCCGCGAGGCTCACCTCTACAGGGTTATTCGTCGTGGGCACGCCGTTGCTAGCAGAGGGGAAGTGGTTTTCAAAAACTACATCCACCGAATCACCGGTGACTTTACAACCGCCACCAGACACTACGTCTTCGAGTGAATTGTCTTGGACATCGGAGTCCGTGGCTAATAGTTTGCTGTCGCCAGCGACGACCGCAGCGCATTTGCTGTCGGACGAAGTATCCCCGCCGCCCGGCATACCTTGGGCCTGAATGATGCTGGCGTTCGCTGCCAACAGCAGGCCAACGGAAAGAACGGCGGCCAAAGCGACGACCGCCAAGGTGATTGGCACCGGGCCAATCCGTTTTCCAATCTTTTTTCTCATCTGTAAAATTCTCCTTGTAGCTGGTAGTGAACGCTGGGTTCCGTCCCAACTGGTACAAGCAGTCAGTTTTGTTCCTCGTTTCACACGCGGGCGGCCAAAGGGTATCCGGGGCCTGCTCCCACGCGATGGTTGATGGTTATAGTTCGGCGGTTTCACCTCCTCGGGAATGGCCCGTGGGCCGGCCGCCGGCCGACACGGATAGGGTTAGTCAAAATCGTACCACGAGATTGTATCCCACCAAGTATTACGGAAACATTACGCTTTGCTAGGATTTGGCATAATCGCTGTAACCAGCCCTAATCTCCCCGTCAACCAGGAAGCAGGGCGGTTGCCAGTGATTGCCTTGTCCAATAGACGCTTCGCTGACAGTCGCCGGCCCTGGGGCCGGACTCACATCGCCTCCACGTCCTTTTATCGTCGCCCATAAAGCGGGGGCGACCTGTTGCAGGTTCAGGGCCACGTTCTGGTCCCGATCACACTGCCAGCCGCATAGGTGGCAGCGATACACACGCTCTGACAACCCGATACGCTCATCAGGGCTTCCGCAACACCTCGCGCAGATTTGAGTGCTGGGGAACCACATCCCCGCTTTGAGCAGCAGGACGCCGCGCTTCACGCACTGCCATTCCAGTTCCCGCAGGAACCCGCCGACTGCTGCGTCCGGCAACGCTTTGGCGAGACGTTGGTTGCGCACCATGCCGGCGACGTTCAACGATTCCGCCACCACCGTACCTGCGGACTTCGCTATCGCGGATGCAGTCTGCCGATAGTGAGTCTGCCGTTGATTCGCCTGTTGGGATTGCAACCGTGCCCGTTGCTCATAAAGTCGCCCACGTCGATTGGTGCGCCGGTTGAGGTTGAGATTGATGCTGCGTGCGATGGCCTTGTTGATGCGCCGCAGCTTCCGCTCGCCACGTCTGAACCACCGTGGGTTGTCGTATTCCTCGCCGTCGCTGGTGAACGCCAGCACCTTGATGTCCACGTCCACCCCGACAACCGGCCCGTCGCCTGGTGCATCGGGCAACTGCCCTCCGTTTTCGTACACCAGTACCGCGTACCACCGGCCGCCCTCTCGGACTGCGTGGACTTGCTTCACCCAGCCCACTTCGGGCAGCGGTTCGGCCAGCGTGAGCGTTCCGATGGTGGGTAGAGTGATATGACGCTGCACTCGCCTACCGTCTCCAACGTGGCTGCTGAACGACACCGACTTCCGGTTGCCGCGCCGCTGGAACCGTGGGAATCCGCAGGAACCCGACTGGTGCCAGTCGTGGTTACCTTTCCTGCACTGGTGCCAGCGTTGCAACGCCGTTGCCAGGCAAATCCGCCCGTTGTCCAGCATCTCCCAATCGACGGTGGCCCACCATTCGGGCTTTGCACGGCGCAGCGTCTTGGCGAGGTCGTCAACCGAGGGCCACAACGCGCCGGCGGGTGATGCTGGCGTGGCTTCGTTCAGTCGTGCCAGCAGGGCGTTGTACGCCCACCGGGTCGCGCCGTCGTGCTGGGCCAAGGCCCGTGCGATGGAACTGCCAGGGTTGGCGTTGCGGATTCGCGTTTTGTGGGCGCGTAGCATTGGGTCATATCATGGCAGATTACGAGAAGATTCAACTAGCGGCAAACCCGCCCAATTTGGTTATTTTTTGAAAAATATCCTTCTGCCACCGTTGTAAAAATGGTTGACTTTAGTTACAGAATACCGTCAGCCATTGACGCGGTCTGAGCCGCGCCGCCGCCCCAACAGTTCAAGACGGCTCCACCCAGGAGTCTCACCCAGGAACACCGAACTGATCCCCGCTCAAGCCATCGCGCGTGTCTTACCACTCGCGACCGCCTGAACCGGATTGGGTCGGCGTCTCCGCTTCCCCAGCCGGTATTGCGCTGCAAGCGCCGGTCTCAGCTGTCCCGAAACAGCACCCCAGTACGTCCACACGTGCTTCACGCACTTCCTCACGGGTACGGTGAAGGCGACCTGCACGCCATTGCCGACGGGACATACCCATCGACGGGGGATACGCTCGGAATAACCAAGCAAGCGTCGGGCCAGCACCAGGGCCGCTGCCTGGTGCACCGTCAGCCCGTATCGCTCTGAGAAAGGTGCGAACGCCGGGGTCGAGCGCCACTACGTCATCGCCGCTTGGGGCCTCAATGTCGCATTGCGCTGGGTATGGAACGACCAGCCAGTACCGGCCGCGTTCCTTCACCAGTCGGCATTCCTTTTGCCCCGCCGGAATGGCCTCGGCCATCCGCAGCGGTCCTAAAACGGTGTGATAGACGCCGTGCTCCGTAACGGCTGATGTCTAGGCAATGATTTATTGAGCATTGTTGTATAATAATGTAGGTTCCTGTCATGGTGTACGTTGCAAGCCGTAAAGCCGCTGCGATGTTGGGCCTGCACCCCCAGACCTTGAGGCGGTATGCCAACGAAGGCAAAATCCCACACTACCGGAACTCCGCTGGCCAACGCCTCTACGACGTTGACGCCTATCTGCGCGGAGCATCCCGGCCCAATATCGTGTGCTACTGCCGGGTCAGTTCCGCCCAGCAGCGTGGCGACCTCGGCAGGCAGGTCGCCCAGATGCGGGAACTTTATCCCGACGCCGAGATCGTCACCGACGTGGCCGGTGGTCTCAACTGGCAGCGCAAGGGACTGCTCTCCATACTGGAGCGACTGCATCGGGGCGATAAGCTCGACGTTGTGGTTGCCCACCGGGACCGACTGGCCCGGTTCGGCTTTGAACTCATCGAGTGGTTGGTCGAGCAAAACGGCGGCGCAGTCCTGGTTCTCAACCAGTCGGATGCCAGCCCTGAATCCGAACTCACCGAGGATCTACTCGCCATTCTCCACACGTTCAGTTGCCGGATGCACGGACTCCGGCGCTACCGAGCGGCAATCGCGCAGGATACGGGTCTATCCGAATGCCCGGCAGAAGGTTCAGATAGTAACTTGGCTGGACGCCAGCCGCTGGACCTACAACCTGACGGTTGAAATCCTGCAATCGGGCATACCGGCAGCGTGGCGACACATCGCTGGCATGGTGATGGCGGAGCTGAAGGCGCTGAAGCCGGAATGGGAGTCGGTACCGTACCAGGTGAAACGGACTGCGGTGCGGGACGCCTGCCGGGCGATGAGCAACGTCAAGACCTTCAATCGGCAGTTGGCGGCTGACCGAGCCCGCGGTGAGCGGCAGGACGAGGAGTTCGCCGAGCTGCGGTTCCGCAGTCGGAAGAACCCCCGTCAATCGTGCTACGTACCGGATGACGCGGTGACGGAGCACGGCGTCTATCACACCATTCTGGGACCGTTGCGGATGGCTGAGGCCATTCCGGCGGGGCAACAGGAATGCCGGCTGGTGAAGGAGCGCGGCCTCTATTGGCTGGTCGTTCCGCACCCGGCGCAATGCGACATCGAGACCCCAAGCGGTGATGGCGTAGTGGCGCTCGACCCCGGCGTTCGCACCTTTCTCACGTACTTTTCCGAAACCGAATGCGGCAAGCTCGGCCACCACGCCTTCGGGCGTATCCAGCGGCTCTGCCACTGGCTCGACGACCTCATCAGCCGCACTGCCAAGGCACCCCACCGGCGCAAGCGCCGGCAAATGCGCCGCGCACAGGCGCGAATGCGGCAGCGAATAACGAACCTGGTGGACGAGCTCCATTGGCAGTTGGCTCGCTGGTTGACCAGCAACTACCGCATCATCCTGCTACCGACGTTCGAGACCCATGACCTGACCCAAAGGGCTGGCCGGAAGATCCGCAGCAAGACCGCCCGCATGATGCTTACCTTCCGCCACTACGAGTTCAAGCAACGCTTGAAGTGGAAAGCCTGGCAACGCGGAGCATTGGTGCTCGACGTCAACGAGGCGTACACCAGCAAGACCCGCAGTTGGGACGGCGCCGTGAACACCAAGTTGGGCGGCGCCAAGGCAATTCGGGATGACACCGGTTTCGGAATGGACCGTGACGTAAACGGCGCCCGTGGGATCTTCCTGCGGGCTTTGGGAGACAGCCCCTTCCTGCATGGCTTGCTCACGCAGGTTGCATCGCAACCAACAGCGACATCGTCGAATGTTGGTTAGCGTTTATCTATCGGTCCAAGTCTAATGTATCGTTGCCAAGCCTAGATTGACCCCAACTTCCCCTCGGAGGTATTGCTGATGTTTTCCAGACGGAACTGTCACCCTAGAACCGTGTTGTTGGCTAGTGTCGTGGCGTTGCTTTCCATGGTGGTGATGCTGACCTCGGCGACGCCGAACATCGCGGCGAGCTTCGAAACTGGCCACGCTGGTGGTGGCGACGGCGAGACGCACGTCCAACCCCAGCAACAGGGCGCTTTGGGTAACCCGTCCAACCTGACCGCCAGCGCCTCAGGCAACGGAGGGGCGACCCTGCAGTGGACTGCGGCCGCGAACTCCAACGCTCACTGGATCTGGTCGGTTCAGTCCAACGGGACCGACGAAAAATGGACCCAGGCGACCGGCACGGCCAGTTCAGCCACCATCACCGGGCTGGAAGCCAACAAAACCTACTGGTTCAACGTCGTTGCAGCGCAGAGTGTGGGCCAGGGACAGGTCTGGTCATCATTCAGCAACTGGGCGTCGGCTTTGATCTACAGTTCCACGACACCGCCCACCCCGGGCCGTTATTCCCAGATAAGTGCTGGCGTGGCCCACACCTGCGGCGTGCGGCAGGACGGAGACATCGATTGCTGGGGTTCCGATGGCCTAGGCCAGTCTTCCCCACCGGATGGACCGTTTCTCTCGGTCAGCGCGGGCGGGTTTCACACCTGCGGCGTGAAATCCGACGGGACGGTGGCTTGTTGGGGTGCCGCGGTATCTTCCCCTCCCGCAACACAGAAGTTTGTTTCGGTCAGCTCGGGCCTGAGCCATACTTGCGGGTTGACTGCTTGGCCTGGAGGAAACGCCAACCACAAAGTGATCTGCTGGGGTACTGCAGGTTTAGGACGGACTGAGGATTTTGAGACGAGTACACAGATCGAATCAATCACCGCCGGTTACAACCATAACTGTGTAAACCGGAGCGGCTCCTCTATCTACTGCTGGGGAAGCAATGAATCGGGTCAGAACGCCTCTGGTGTAGCAGTAGAAGTAAGCGCCGGCGGGGATCATACCTGCTGGCTGAATACCAACGGCACCATTCAATGTTCGGGTGACAACACCTCCTCCCAAAGCTCGCCGCCAGGACCCACGGAAAGCGACTTTGACCAAGAAGCTTACACCTACACCGCGGTGTCAGCTGGCAACTCGCATACTTGCGCGATCGATAGCGACGGCAACACTATGCAGGCTGCCGGAAACGTCCGATGCTGGGGAAGCAACCTGGCGGGCCAGTCATCACCGCCCAGCGGCGTCTTCCAAGCCGTAAGTGCTGGCTTATCCCATACTTGCGGCCTGCGCCACGACGGCCTGCCCGTTTGCTGGGGCGACAATAGCTATGGGCAAGCTCCTCGGTAATTGTCGCGCGAACTTCTCACCTTGTGGTTATCAGCACTGCCCGAGTGAAAAGTAATCCGGGGACCGGATCGACTACCAGGGGTTGGCAACTGTTCACGATTTAGTGGGTTTTAGTATGTGATGGTAGTGAATGGTGACATCGGCGGCGACGCGCGGTGTCACCTGAGGCACCTTGCCGGTTGCGGCCACTCCGCACGCCCGTTCTGCTATGCTGTCATCATGGCACAGCGCAGCAGAGATCATCGAGCAGCCGCTGGCTTGAATCCGGCGCAGGGTCCACCGGTCGCCACCTAGCAAACTCGCGTCTCCGGCTAGGTGGGCTGGGACCGTGAGGCGGGAGATGCCGCGCTGGCAACCTGCGCTGAGTTGTACGGCCAGGTGGAGCGCAAGCTGTTTGCTGAAGTCGCGGCGGGCCGATCGGCAGCGCCGCTGAAGCGCGAGTACATCCGTGAGCACGGGATACCGGCGCGGCTGTTCAACGCGGTGCGGGTGTCGCTGGACGGCAAGGTGTCGGCGGTGCGGGCGGCGCAGCGGTTGCGGGTGGACGGCCTGGAGCGGCGAATTGCTCCAGAGTCCGTGTCCATCGGTGGATTCGGGCTAACCGACTGGCGCTGGGTACAGGACGCCGTGAAACGCGCCATCGAACCCAGCAGGCCCCCGCCCGGCCGCCACGCCGGAACCAATCGGAGGGGCACGCTAGCGCGGCCAGCTGGGCGCCTGTCCGTAGCTGTTGTCGCCCCAGCATACTACTGTCCCGCCTTGGCGCAGGCCGCAGGTGTGGAGTCCGCCGGCGCTGACCGCGATGAAGTCGCCCACACCAGGGTCCTCGGCCAACAACTCATCGTTGTTGCCCGGCGGCGTGGACTGCCCATAGTCATTGTTGCCCCAGCACCGGACGTTGCCCCCCGAGCGCAGCGCGCAGGTGTGAACCCCGCCGGCACTGACCGCAGTGTACGTGTAGAACGCCTCGCTGGCTCCCTCATCCGCCGCCGACGGCCGAGTGCTTTGGCCATACAGGTTATTCCCCGCGCAGAATACATTGTTGTCAAAATGCAAACGGCAACTATGGAAACCGCCGGCACTAACACGTATCACTCCGCTGGGAGCGGTACTTCCGCTCCCGACACCGAGGTTATGTTGCCCATGCTCGTTGCTGCCCCAGCAATCGAAATAGTTGTTGGTCCTGGTTACGCAATTGTGTTCGTAACCGGCGCTAACTTGCTTCCAACCATAATTTACTTCTAGGCCCAGATTGTCGGTGCGGCCGTGGACGTTGGGGGCGCCCCAGCAAGTCAAGCTGTTGTGGTTGTCTTGATTCAGCGTGGTTATCGCGCAAGCGTGTTCGTCGCCGGAGCTGACCGCGAGAAACGTTCCCGTGGGGACCCTATCTGTCACTTCCTGATCACCCCAGCAAACGAGTTGCTGATCCGCTGTTATGCCGCAACTGTGGTTGCCGCCCGCGCTGACCATGCGGAACTGGCCCTCAGGGGGCGAGGCTTGTCCCCGGGCGTCGTCGCCCCAGCAATCCAGAGTTTGGTCGTGGCGGATGGCGCAGGTATGGTGTTTGCCGGCGCTGATTGCGTCATAGCGCCCGGGGGGATTGGGCAAGGTCAGGACCACCTTGACAGTTACCCAGTTGCTCCACGCGGACCATTCCGAGTTGCCGTCCACAACGCGTGTGGCGATGACGATGAAGCTGTACGAGACGTTGATCTCCAGGCCGGTGATGGTGATCGAATCGGTCCCTTGATGCCATCTGCCGCCGCTGCCGTCGGTTTTAACCTGGTAAATCCAGTGCGTGTCCGCGTTGGCCCCCGGTTGCCAGTCCAAGGCAATTTGCCCGTTGGCTCCGGCGACGCCGACTAGGCTGCCGGGGTTGCCCAAAACGCCGGTTTCCTGGTGCGGACCGTTCAGATGGTTGGCCGGTGCGCCCGGCTGGGTCCAAGCTAGTGCGCCCATCAAAATAAAGAGTGTGCTAACTACCACCAAGAGTCGGGGGGAGAAACGTCGGAGAAGCATAAGACGAACCTCGTTTACCTGTGCTGCTGCAATATTAGCCGTCGCCATCTGTCGCAAGCAGTGACCACGGCAGTATAGTATTTACCACCATCGGATCAGTAATATTGGCGGCCATGATACTACACTCCCGAACCGAGGACCCGGAGTTTCGTTACATGGCGGAACAAGCCGGCCGGTCCATTCTGTCAATGGCAGACTTCGCCTATGAACTCTGCTACAGTAGAATTGAGGACGTATGCCCGCCCGAAAGCTGCCCAACTACTGGACGCCGGAACAGGTTCGGCAGGTCCTGGCTGTTCGCCCTGCTGCTGTGGCAGGACCCCTGGACACCTACCTGGTGCTGGCGCCGGACACCCTGGGGACATCAGCGAGGTTCTGTAACCGTTAGTGTGCGAACCTGGGCGATTCCCGACCCCGGCACAGTGGGTCCGTTCGCTGCGCGATAAAGCTAATTCATGGCTCGCGAAACCTCATAATTCCTTAATATTTTGGCTGAATCATAGTCAGTCAAAACCCGGAGCGTCCAACTCACCGTGATCGTTCATACAATGCCCGTGTGCTACGCTTGCCCGAAATTGCGACCTCCCATTGAATAAATCTGAATGCCGAACAACGTACTTGTCATAGAAGATGACCCGGGCATCGCCCGAGTGATTGGCCTGTACCTGGAGCAGGACGGGCACAATGTCCGATCCGCCGCCGACGGCGTCACCGGCCTGAATCTGGCCCGCGAATCCGACCCCGACCTCATCGTCCTCGATCTGATGCTCCCGTGCCTGGACGGAATGGAAATCTGCCGCGCCCTCCGCGAGGAGTCCGACGTCCCAATCATAATGGTCACTGCCCGCGTATCCGAAAGCGACCGCCTCGCCGGTCTCGACCTCGGCGCGGACGACTATATCCTGAAACCGTTCAGCCCTCGCGAGTTGGCCGCCCGCGTCCGCGCCGTCCTGCGCCACTTCGCCCGACAGTCAGTGTCCGGCGCCCCGTCCGCGATCGAATACGACGAAATGCACATCGACCTCAAAAGTCGAACCGTCGCCGTCGGTGGACATAAACCTGCTCTCACGCCCACCGAGTTCCGCTTGCTGGCCATGCTGGCCATGCTGGCCTCCGCCGCGGGCCGCCCTTTCACCCGTGATCAGATCATTGACGGCGTTTTCGGCCACGACTTTGACGGTTTCGAGCGCACCGTGGACGTCCATGTCGCCAACCTCCGCCGCAAGATCGAACCCGACAGCAGAAAACCCCGCTATGTGCAGACGGCTGATGTCTAGGCAATGATTTATTGAGCATTGTTGTATAATAATGTAGGTTCCTGTCATGGTGTACGTTGCAAGCCGTAAAGCCGCTGCGATGTTGGGCCTGCACCCCCAGACCTTGAGGCGGTATGCCAACGAAGGCAAAATCCCACACTATCGGAACTCCGCTGGCCAACGCCTCTACGACGTTGACGCCTATCTGCGCGGAGCATCCCGGCCCAATATCGTGTGCTACTGCCGGGTCAGTTCCGCCCAGCAGCGTGGCGACCTCGGCAGGCAGGTCGCCCAGATGCGGGAACTTTATCCCGACGCCGAGATCGTCACCGACGTGGCCGGTGGTCTCAACTGGCAGCGCAAGGGACTGCTCTCCATACTGGAGCGACTGCATCGGGGCGATAAGCTCGACGTTGTGGTTGCCCACCGGGACCGACTGGCCCGGTTCGGCTTTGAACTCATCGAGTGGTTGGTCGAGCAAAACGGCGGCGCAGTCCTGGTTCTCAACCAGTCGGATGCCAGCCCTGAATCCGAACTCACCGAGGATCTACTCGCCATTCTCCACACGTTCAGTTGCCGGATGCACGGACTCCGGCGCTACCGAGCGGCAATCGCGCAGGATACGGGTCTATCCGAATGCCCGGCAGAAGGTTCAGATAGTAACTTGGCTGGACGCCAGCCGCTGGACCTACAACCTGACGGTTGAGATCCTGCAGTCTGGGATACCGGCCGTGTGGCGACACATCGCTGGCATGGTGATGGCGGAGCTGAAGGTGCTGCATCCAGAGTGGGCGGACGTTCCCTACCAGGTGAAGCGCACGGCGGTGCGGGACGCCTGCCGGGCGATGAGCAACGTCAAGACCTTCAATCGGCAGTTGGCGGCTGACCGAGCCCGCGGTGAGCGGCAGGACGAGGAGTTCGCCGAGCTGCGGTTCCGCAGTCGGAAGAACCCCCGTCAATCGTGCTACGTACCGGATGACGCGGTCACGGAGCACGGCGTCTATCACACCATTCTGGGACCGCTGCGGATGGCTGAGGCCATTCCGGCGGGGCAACAGGAATGCCGGCTGGTGAAGGAGCGCGGCCTCTATTGGCTGGTCGTTCCGCACCCGGCGCAATGCGACATCGAGACCCCAAGCGGTGATGGCGTAGTGGCGCTCGACCCCGGCGTTCGCACCTTTCTCACCTACTTTTCCGAAACCGACTGCGGCAAGATAGGCCACCGGGCCTTCGGGCGCATCCAGCGGCTCTGTCACTGGCTCGACGACCTCATCAGCCGTACTGCCAAGGAACCCAACCGGCGCAAGCGTCGGCAAATGCGCCGCGCACAGGCGCGAATGCGGCAGCGAATAACCAACTTGGTGGACGAGCTCCATTGGCAACTGGCTCGCTGGTTGACCAGCAACTACCGGATCATCCTGCTACCGACTTTCGAGACCCACGACATGACCCAAAGGGCTGGCCGGAGAATCCGCAGCAAGACAGCCCGCATGATGCTCACTTTCCGCCACTACGAGTTCAAACAGCGCTTGAAGTGGAAAGCCTGGCAGCGCGGCGCGTTGGTGCTCGACGTCAACGAAGCGTACACCAGCAAGACCCGCAGTTGGGACGGCGCCGTGAACACCAAGTTGGGCGGCGCCAAGGTGATTCGAGACGAGAACGGTTTCGGAATGGATCGTGACGTAAACGGCGCCCGTGGGATCTTCCTGCGGGCTTTGGGAGATAGCCCCTTCCTGCGTGGCTTGCTCACGCAGGTTGCATCGCAACCAACAGCGACATCGTCGAATGTTGTTTAGCGTTTATCTATCGGTCAGCGCGCCACCGAGACGCTGACTTCCCCCGGGTCGATCAGTTCGGCCGGGCCGTGGCCCAGGTCCTCCTGGTCGAAGTTTGGCTGGGATTGTTCCTGTCGGTTGGCCGGCTCCGCTTCGGCATCGCTGGCGCTGGCGCCGTTTTCGTGATCCAGCAGGCCGGTGCTGTGTTTTTCCTGCAGGCTCTGTAGCGCCACGTTCTGCTTGGGAGCCTTTTGGGATAGTTCCAGACCCATTTCCAGCATCATCGCTTCGCCCCGGGACAGCACCCGTCGGCGGCTGGTCCGGAAATTGCCGTCTTCTCGCAGTATCCGCTCGATGCTGGGGGGCACCGGGTTGGCCGGCGTGCCGACGATTTTGAAGACGTGCCCGTAGGTGAAATCATCCCGGCTGCGCCACAACGCATTGCCGGGCGCGAACGACACCTTGGTACCCGCGTAGGGGCCGCTGAATGTTTCGCGATGGAGCTGGTCCTCTACGTCAGCTTTGATTTCCTCTAGGATTTCGGGTGTGAACGGCAGCACGCAGTAGATGCGCTGTTCGGCTGAGTGGTCGGGCGGCGCGAAGTAGCCGGTGTGGTGTTCGTCGTTGCCCGGAGCGGCGATCCGCCAGATGGTCTCTTTGAGCGACTGTACCACTGCAGAGTGCGCCATTTTGCGTTCCGGCGATACTACCTGGTTGCTCCGACGCCGATCCTGTCGCTGATTGATCCGGTAAGGCAGGTCCGTCGCTTCCAGGCTCAGCCAGCGACTGCCGTTGAGGTTGAACATCGACACCGTTTCTGCCACGGTGCCGACCTCAGGCCGGAATCGGTAACAAGCCTCCATGGCGGCCAAGCCGAGGGCCACCCGTTCGTCCAGTGTCTGCAGGGAACCAGAAGCGCGGTTGTCAGTGATGATCGACGAT
Source organism: Dehalococcoidia bacterium (assembly GCA_965220095.1). Classification (GTDB taxonomy): domain Bacteria; phylum Chloroflexota; class Dehalococcoidia; order Lucifugimonadales; family UBA3495; genus Bin87. The sequence continues at coordinate 12,258 of CBDCPD010000002.1, read as the reverse complement.
ATGGGGCCGACGATGTTCTCAGCCTCGTCCCACAACCGGTAGTCCCGGATGTTCTGTTCCAGCACTCTTTCAGCGGGCATACAGTAGATCGGCAGGAACTTGCTGCCCGGGAATCGGTCGGCGAGGTGTTCGTGGAACAGAAAACTTAGTCGGGCGTGTCCGCCGAAGCCAATCCATTCCAGGATAATCTGGGGCCGGACGCCGGCCTCGTTGGCCAATCGTTCCATGTCATCGACGATGCGTTCGATGTCGCGCTCGATGGCGCCGTAGTGCGACATAAAGAAGTTCGGTTGTCGCAGGAAACCTTCCGAGAGAGGAAGGTACTCGGGCACGATGCTGAGCTTGTCGATGCCGGACGCACTGGCGGCTTGGGTCCATTGTCGGATATTGGTGGAATTGCAGTCGTAGACCACCAGCGATTGGATGCGGCCCAAGCCGCCCATGGCGTTCATCTTCTGAACCCAGAACGCGGTGCGCTGCATACCGGCAGAACCCACGGCGACCGATGCGATGGGCGCGGGTTCGCGGTCGAGATCCCGCGTATAGATGTCGCCCAGTTGCTCCTGTTGTGAACCCATGTGGTACCGGGCCGTGCTCTGCTTCCGCCGTTCGAAGGGGTTCAGTGCGGCGACGTTACGGAATATAGCCATTTCTTACCTCGTCAGGAGTTTGAGGGGCTGGAAGCTTCTTCCAGCTGGTTATTTGGCCCGCCGCCAGCTTCAACAACTGGACCTCCGCCATCATCATCTTGGCGATGTGTCGTCAAACCGCCAGTGGGCCGGTTTTCGGTATCTCAACCAATAGCTAAACACTAACAAACGATCGACACTGCGACAGTTTGTTGCGATGAAACCCGAGCACCGTTCACGTCTAGATCCACTCCGAACCCGGTCTCATCGCGGATAGCTTACTCACCACCCAAGTTAGATGCGAGTATTATACAGTGTCAGTCAACAAAGATGGGGCTTTTTGCCATTGGGAGCCAGGGCAATCGCATTTCAGAGTAGTCTAAAAATGTGGCTAAAATTGGTGCGGAGATGAAGTTGCCAGAGGTGCGCGGTGGCGATGGACAATGTACCGCTTTCGATTAGGGAACGCTTCGAAATACTGGAAGACCCGCGAACTGGACATGCCAGAAGGCACGAGTTGCTGGACATCATCGTCATCACCCTTTGCGCCGTCATCTGCGGCGCCGACAACTGGGTGGAGATTGAGGAGTTCGGCAAGGCCAAGGAGGAGTGGTTCCGCCGGTTCCTGAAACTGCCCCACGGGATACCGTCCCACGACACCTTCGGGAGGGTGTTCAGTCTGCTGGATCCGGAGCAGTTCTCAGCCTGTTTCATGGACTGGGTACGTTCGGTGAGTGAACTGGCCCATGGCGAGGTGGTGGCGATAGATGGCAAGACCCTGCGGCGTTGTCATGACCGAGCCAACGGGCGAGGTCCGCTGCACATGGTAAGCGCCTGGGCCACGGAGCGCCGGATGGTGCTGGGGCAGACCCGCACCGAGGCTCACTCCAATGAGATCACGGCGATACCGGAACTGCTGAAGGTGCTGGAACTGAAAGGGTGCCTGGTAACGATAGACGCCATGGGCTGCCAGAAGAACATCGCCCGTCAGGTGGTGCGAGGGGGCGCGGATTACCTGCTTTCGGTGAAGGCCAACCAGAGCGAGTTGTACGAGAACATCAAGGACCTGTTCGCCTGCCAGGAGCGGGTGGGATGGGATGGCGTGGCTTACCGCCACCACGAGCAACTGGGCAAAGGCCACGGCCGGCTGGAACGCCGCCAGTGCTGGGTGATCACCGACCCTGAGGAAATGGCTTACGTGGACCCGCAGCGACCGTGGGCCAGCTTGAGCGCGGTGGCCAGGGTCAACTACCGGCGAGACATTGCTACCGGTTCCCCAGAGGATACCCGCTACTACATTTGCAGCTCTCCGGCGGACGCGGCCACGCTGCTGGCAGCGGCGCGGAGCCACTGGAGCATCGAGAACAGCCTGCACTGGGTCTTGGACATGGCTTTCGACGAGGATCACAGTCGTGTGAGGACGGGCCATGCCGACCAGAACCTGGCGGTGATGCGACACCTGGCACTCAACCTGCTCAAGCAGGAACGCAGTGCTAAAGTCGGCATCAAAGCCAAACGCAAAAGGTAGCGTCCCGTCAATAGGTGTAAAAGCGCGTCATCCTCGTTGATGTTGATCAGGCCGCTGCGTCCAGCATATTGGGCTCCGGCAGTGCCTCGTTGCCGGCGGCGTTGGGGATGGTGAGGTAGCGGCGGGCTTCGGCCCACTCGTCGTGTTGCTCGGCCAGCACCGCGCCCAACAGGCGCCGCGCCGACAGCCGGTTGGGGAAGATGCCCACCACATCAGTGCGGCGACGGATCTCCCGGTTCAGCCGTTCCTGCGGGTTGTTGGACCACAGCTTCTGCCAGTGGGCCGCTGGGAAGGCCGTGAAGGCCAGGATGTCCGGCGCGGCGTCCGCCAGCAGTTCGGCCACCTGGGGAAAGGGCTCCCGGAGTTGTTCCACCACTCGGTCTAAACCAAAGCCAAGGTGAAATGCGCAGACGCATGGGGTAAATTTGTGCAGGAACCTTTGTGAAGGAACCGAGGTAGCTGGTCTCAGAAATTACGAGGGGTTGGTGATGGGCGTGAGGGAGATAGACCGGTCTCTGGAACAATGGCAGATGGGAGTCAAGGACTTGCGGCGGCGAATGATTCTGGCTCCCACACCCCGGGAGCGGGAAAGGTGGTACGCCATCCTGCTGCTGGCCCAGGGCTTGACGGCAGCGGCGACGGCGGAGGCGCTGGAGCGGGACCCCCACACTATCGGACGTTGGGCGTCGGCCTTCGGCGAGGGAGGGCCTGCGGCCCTGCTATTCGAGCAGACCGGTGGTTCCCCCCCGCCCTTGACCAGGCGCAGCAGGAGGAGTTGAAAGGGGCGGTGGAGCAACCGCCCGCCACAGCGGGCATCGTAATGGCCAACTGGTATTGGAAGGTGGTGCGTCAGTTTGTTTCAGAACGGTTTGGCATCAGCCTGAGCCGCAGCAGTTGCCTGAACTGGCTTCACCGGCTGGGGTTTGCCTTCAAGCGCCCCAAGAAGCGGCTGCTCAAGGCTGATGAGTCCAAGCGGGAGACCTTCGTGGCGGAGTACGCCGTCCTGTGGGAGGAGGCCCAACGGACTGGAGCCAGGATATTCTTTGCCGACGAGGCCCACTTCCGGGCGGACGCGGAATTGCGGGGCAAGTGGGTGCTGAAGGGTAAGCCTGCGTTGGTGGACTCCAATAGCCCGCGGTATGGGGAGCAGGCCAGCTACTATTCGGCGGTGTGCCTGGAGACGGGCGAGGTGGAATGGATGGAACTGGAGGGCAACAGCAACAGCGGGACCTCGGTTGCCTTCCTGACGCAACTGAAGGAAAAGCATCCCGGGCCGCTGCGGGTCATCTGGGACAACGCGCCGGCGCATCGTGGGGAAGCGGTGCGGGAGTACCTCAGGACGCCTGAGCTGGAGCTGAGGCTGGTGAACCTGCCGGGCTACAGCCCGGACTTCAACGCCGATGAGGCTGTCTGGGGTTGGGCGAGAGAGGAGGTCACGGGCAATCTGTGCCTGGGGAGCAGGGCGGCGGTGCAGGAGAGGGTCGGCAAATTCCTGGCCGGGCTGTCCAGCCGGAAAGACGAGGTGAGACGGCGCTGCCGGACGGTCCTGCAATCAAGGGCCGAAACACCCCCGCGAGACTCCCGCCCCGATTCCCAACACCCGGCAAATGCACATCCCACCTTGGCTTTGGTTTAGTTGGCCGTGGACCTCGGCGGGAGACAGTTGCTGGTAGATGGTGCGTACCATGGTGGCCACGCCAGGTTGGGCGCGCTTGGGCACTCGGGTGAGCAGGTTGGCCATGAAGTGAGTGCGGCAGCGCTGCCAGCTGGCTCCAGCAAACACCGCGGCGATGGCGTTCTTCAGCCCCTGGTGGGCATCGGAGGTAACCAGTTCCACCCCGCTGAGCCCCCGAGCGGTCAGCGACCGCAGGAAGGCCAGCCAGAAGGCGCCGTCCTCGCTGGCGCCCACGTCCATACCCAGAATCTCCCGCTGCCCGTCGGCATTGACCCCCGTCGCCACCACTACGCAGACGTTGACGATGCGGCCGCCCTCCCGAACCTTCTGCGTCAGGCCGTCCAGCCAGACGTAGGGGTAGGGACCGCCGTCCAGGGGCCGACCCAGGAAACTCTCCACCACTTCATCCAGTTGCTCGCAGATGCGCGACACCTGGCTGCTGGAGATGCCGTCGCAACCCAGGGCCTTGATCAGATCGTCCACCCGCCGAGTGGACACGCCTTCTACATAGGCTTGCTGGATGACGGCCAGCAGAGCCTTCTCGCTGCGCCGCCGCGGTTCCAGCAGGCTGGGGAAGTAGCTGCCCTCCCGCAGCTTGGGAATGTGCAACGCCATGGTGCCGACGCGGGTGTCCCAGGTGCGGTTGCGGTAGCCGTTGCGGTAGGTGACCCGCTCCGGGCTGCGTTCGCCGTGCTCAGCGCCGATCTGGGCGGAAACCTCGGCGTCCATGATGCCGTCCACCAGGACCCGCAGGGCTTCCCGCAGCAAGTCCACGTCTCCGTCCATACCACGCTTGCGTAATAATTCCAAAAGATCCATGCTCTGTTTGACCACCGTCGTTCTCCTTGGTTGGGTTGTTGTGATTCCACAAGGATGACGCGGTGGTCAGCGTTTTGCCAACCGCCTAACTCTTACACCACCTCCCGGTACTCTACTACGCAAAAAGGCCGGATGGGACTTCGATTACCTGCTCAAAGTCCTATCCCAATGAAATGCGATTGCCCTGCATTGGGAGCCGGAGGCACACCGTCGCTGCGGTCCTCGAACCGTTCCAGCTGGGCTTCAATCTCCCGGTCGCACTCGGCAATCTTATCCTGATAGCTCGACTTTGCACAAAAGCTAGATAAATTATAAGGACAGGGTAAGCTGGCCGGACCCCACTTCTCACGAGAGGTCCAGCCATGCTCACCCTGCCCGATGCCATTGAACCCGTACTCAATCCCTTCGCCACGCTGTTTCGCAGCCCGACTTGGCTGAAAGCCCAAATCCTGTTGGTCGGCGCGATACTGGCCCCGGGCCAACGCACCGTGGCTGCGGCGCTCCGTGTCATGGGACTCAGCGACGACCGCAACTACGCTCGCTACCACCAGGTGCTCAATCGGGCGGTGTGGTCGCCCCGTGAGGCGGCACGCATCCTGCTGTTGCTGCTACTCCAGCACCTGGATCAGGGCGATGGTCCGTTGATCTTCGGCATCGACGAGACCCTGGAACGGCGCCGCGGCCCTAAAATCAAATCCCTGGGCATGTACCGCGACGGGGTACGTTCCAGCCGGAGCCACCTGGTCAAGGCCAGCGGTCTGCGCTGGATCTCCCTGATGTGGCTGGGCCACGTCCCCTGGGCGGGACGTTATTGGGCCTTGCCCTTTCTCACCGTGCTGGCGCCCTCGGCGCGCTACTACCGGCAGCGCGGACGCCGGCACAAAAAACTCACCGACTGGGCGCGCCAGATGGTCCTGCAACTGCGCCGCTGGCTGCCGCAGCGCTCCCTGGTGCTGGTGGGCGACGGCGGCTACGCCGTCCTGGACCTGCTCCACTGCTGCCAATCGTTGGCTCAACCCGTTACCCTCATCGCCCGCTTGCGCCTGGACGCCGCCCTTTATGAACCGGCCCCACCCCGTCAGCCCGGTCAGAACGGTCGGCCTCCGCTGAAAGGCCGACGGCTGCCCGCGCTGAAGGCACTCCTGGACTTGCCCACCGTGTCATGGGTCGAGGTGTCGGCAGCCTGGTACAACGGCACTACCCGCACGGTGGAACTCACCTCGCAAACTGCGGTCTGGTACCGCTCGGGCAAGCCACCCGTGCCCATCCGCTGGGTCTTGGTTAGGGACCCCCAGGGTGAATTCGCCACACAGGCTCTGCTGTGCACTGACCTGGCCGTGGACCCGACCCAGATTCTGGAATGGTTTGTGCTGCGCTGGCAACTGGAGGTGACCTTCCAGGAAGTGCGCGCTCACCTGGGCGTGGAGACCCAACGCCAGTGGTCGGATCGTGCCATCGCCCGCACCACGCCAATCCTGATGGGACTCTTCTCCTGGACCACCCTGGCGGCTCACTTGATGCAGGAACAACGGCCCATGAGCCATCGCACCGCGGCCTGGTACGACAAACCGTCGCCAACCTTCGTGGACGCCATCGCCCTGGTGCGCCGCCACTTGTGGCTGGCGTCGGAGGGTTTTTCACTGTCCGACGCAGAACCGGATATATGGAAAGTCCCGCGTGCCCAGTACCACCGACTTGTAGATTCACTCGCCTACGCGGCTTGAAATGTGCAAAGCCCAGGATAGAACCGGTACAGCTCCAGGGCCTGGGTCAGCTCGAAGATGTGCTCTTCCCGCCAGTGGCCTTGCAGCGACTTGGCGATGGTCGCCTCGTCGGCCTTGATCCTGGGGTCGCGCAATTGCGCCAGTTGTCGCGGGTCCCGTTGGCCGCTCACGATGGCCTCGATGATTTCCGTGCCGGTCTTGCCGGTGATATCGCTGATGACGTGGTGGAGCTTCACGTTCATCTGGGTCAGCGCCTTCTGCATGTGCTGGATATGGTGGGATGCGTACTGCACCAGCATGACCCGCTGCCGCAGGTAACTGCGTAAGCGTCGGATGTCCGCTTCAGGACGGAAGGCCCCCGACAGCAGGCCGTAGGTGTGCAACTGCTGCAGCCACTGGCAGTCCAGCACGTCGGTCTTGCGACCAGGCACGTTCTTGATGCGTCTGGGGTCCACCAGCATCACCTGGAAGCCCCGTTCTTCCAGCGCCCCGAACAGCGGAATCCAGTACACGCCGGTGGACTCCATGACCACGGTCTCCACACCGCACTCCGCCAGCCAGTCGGCCAAACGGTACAGGTCCGCCGTGAAAGCTTCAAACTCCTGCACCGGCTGCTCCGCCCGGTCGGCGGGCACCGCCACATAGTGGCTGGTGGCGCCCACGTCGATGCCCGCCGCGTTCAGGTTCAGCTGGGACAGCCCTTCCGGTTTTGCGTTGCTCTGGAGTCTGCTCATCATCGCCTCTACCATTGCCGCGTAGGCGTGTCGCCGGAGGGAGCCGCGGACTGTAGCCACTCTCCCCAACGGGATCGCCCCGATCGGGGCTTCACCAATGATGCCGTCGTAAGGCTCCCGGACCATGCTACGGGTCGGGCAATACGCACCAGAGTCTGCTCGGTCTTCGTCCGGACGACACGCCTCGCCATGAGCATACATCCTTGGGCCGACTCATCAGTTAGTCGCCTCAGCACAGGCCGGACACGGGCATAATATTGCTACGGGAGAACCTGGTACTCCGCCTCTGCGATTTTCTCCCTGTTTTCGTTGTACACGTACACCCAATGATGGCCAATGGGCCGCCGGATTGGGTTGCCCAGGTAAACGTAGAACCGAGCTTGATCGTCCTCGCTGTAGACTTTCCGCTCCTGCCAGAAGGAGTAGTAGGGATACCGGTCTTCATGGTATTGCCGCACTGCGACCATGACGGTTTCCGGCGGGTTGGACACGCCGCTGAATGTGACCGTGAGCCAGCGCCGTTGGTCCGGGCTGCTGGCAGATACTTCGGCTATTCCATCCTGACGATTTGCGCCGGAGTCGTCCTGGATTCCCGCAGTTTGCGCACTGCCGAGTCCCGTGATGGATCCGGAGGGCTCGCTACTGTCGGTGAATATTTTCTCGCCGTACCGGCGGGCCAGCGTGTGGCCGACATTGTCCAAACTCGCAACGGTCTGCAGGCATTGTGGACAGAACGCGCGCACCAAGCTGAGGCCCTGGTCAATGTTGTCCTGTTCGTAGGTGGAGAGGCGCTGGTGCAAGCTGCGGAAGGCGGCGGCGAAGGCGGTATCGCTCATGCTGCGGTCAAGGTTGATGAACAGTCCTTCGCCCAACGGGTAGTTGCAGAGGCTGCCGTAGGAGAGTTCATAGTCCGGATTGTCAGCGCGCAGGTGCTCGATGGCGCGGTAGTAAGGGCAAGGATAGTAAACCGTACTGAGACCGCTGTCTTCGAACTGGCTCCTCACCGAGTAGGCACCCACGTACCCCGCTGCCCCTTCGGAAATCCAATCCTCGTGACCGGGGACACCTCCGGCCCCCCACCAGTAGTGGGCGATCTCATGGGCAACGGTGCGCTGTCGACTCCGGTCGGTGTAAGTTCCGTCGTAGCCTGCGTCAACCTGAATATGGATGCTGTTGTTGGCTCCAGCAAAGTCTGACGAGTCTGCGACGAGTATTCCTACGAAGTCGACGGGCAGAGCCTGCCCCATCAGTGTCTCAGAATCCTGGGTGGCGGTGGTTGCCGACAGCATCAGTTCACTGTCCAGGCGGGACGTTATCAACCTGATGATGGCGAAGTTCACCTGGTTGCCGTACTGGCCAACGGTGTTTGCCTCCTCGACAGTTCCGTAGTCGGCGAGCAAAAATACGAGGTCGGTTCCGCCACTGAGGTACGGGATGCTCGTAACGGCGATGATTTTGGCCTCGGTGTTGTCAATGCCGCCACCATCGGCGAATGCGGCATAAGTGGCTATGGCCGTTGCGTATTCCGGGTTCGGAGCGATTTGGGAAGTTCCGGCCGAAATCAGCGTGAGGGTCTGGATGGCCTGCAGGTCGCCGGGAGTGTGGTCCTGAAGGAAAGGCATCCGCGTCAACGCGCTGACCAAGGCAGGATTGTGTTCCTGCAGCTCGCCCAACCAACCCCTGGTAAGGAGTTCCGCGGTCGTCAGGCCGTCGCTGACCCATGGGAGGCCGGTTATTTCGGAGGTTATCGCATAGCTGGTGCTGCCGGAGGCATCGGATTCCGTGTCTCCACCGGTCAGTCCGTCGGGGGATTGAAAATCGCCTGCGGCCAACTGCCGATTGATCAAAGCAATGCTTGCCAATCCTTCCAAACGATGATGGCCGGCGCCAGTGTGGGGCACCAGCGCCTGGGGGTCGTGTGATCGGTATGGGTTGGCTGAGGTCAGCGGAGGGCCGTTCTCGCACACGTCTTCATGTCCGGGGCAGGGTGGTTCGGGAACGTCTTCCCGCCACATACTCAAGCCGTCTGGCTCGTAGGCGGCAACCGTACCTCCAAGGATGAACAACTGCGCACCTGCGATTGCAATGACCACGCCCAGGGCGGTCGCGGCCAAGGCCACTCTAAGGTTGATGTTGACGATTGTCATTGGTTGCAAACCTCTTGGCGATGCTGTCTACGGCGCTGGCCAATATTTCGGGGACGGCTGATGTCTAGAGGTTCTGTTGACATTTCACCGTAGCCAGATGAGAGCGGCGGTGAAATGCAGGAAGCCCAGGTATCTGGTGTCCAGCTTCTCAAACCGGGAGAAGATCCGGCGATAGTGCTTGATCTTGTTGATGAAGCATTCCACCAGATGACGCTCTCGGTACAGATGCCGGTCATAGTCGGCGGGTTCCTTGCGGTTCGAGCGGGGCGGAATGACCAGCATCATACCCAGTTCCAGGATGTGTCGGCGAAACTCCTGGGCATCGTACCCTTGGTCGGCCAGTACGTGCTCGCCAGCATAACCGGCGATTAAACCCTCCGCCTGGGTGATGTCGTGCTGTTGCCCTCCGGTCAGGATGAATCGCAAGGGGTTGCCCAAGCCGTCCACGCTCACGTGAATCTTGGTGCTGAACCCGCCGCGGCTCCGGCCCAGGGCCTGGGCCGCCTGGCCACCCTTTTTGGGGGAGCTCCTGCCGCGCAAGGGTGCGCCCGGACCACCGTGCTGTCAATGATCAGGTATTCCAGATCCGGGTCGTCGCAGCAATGTTGATGCATTTGTGCCCAGACCCCTTGGTCAGTCCAACGGGCGAATCGTTTGTAGACGCTGTTCCAGTTCCCGTATTCGGCTGGCAGCAGTCGCCACTGGGCCCCAGAGCGGTTAATCCATAAGACGGCCTCGACAAAACGCCGGCAATCCGCTTCCTGGCCAACGTACAGGCCGGTGCAGCCACGCAAGAAATCGAGAACCCTGGCCCACTGTTCTGGTGATAGTCTGATGTTTGCATATGGCCATTATAATGAAATGTCAACACGCCCTAGTATTACAGTCGCGCATGCGGTGAAGGTTCTTGAAGGCGTCTCCTGTAATGACACTGCATGGCTCGGGCCTGATGGCGCCGTCTCCACCCTGACCAATGGATGGTCAGGGTGGGACTGCCACGCGGTAGCCACAGCAGTCGGCATAGCAACCGTCTGACCTCAGGCACGGTCAGTGGGATGAGTTCTCCCGGGAACGTATCCCCTTTTTGCCATCGCCACCGGCGGCGTAGGACCGGGTCACCGCCAGAAAGGCATGGGCCAGCAGGGCCAAGGTGATGTGCCGGCGCCATCCCACCCACAGGCGCACCTCGTACTCGTCCAGCCCCACTTCCTGCTTGGCCTCCTTGAAGGCGTCTTCGATGATCCACCGAGTGCCCGCCACGAGCGCCAGTTCCGCCAGCGATACCTTCCCCACACCAAAACAGGCGTAGTAGGCCAGGTCCTCAGGATCGGCGATGCTGCGACGCACCAGCAGCCAACCCCCCTGATCCGGCTCCGACCAGAACCCTATTGGCAACCATCCCCAATCGTAGAGGCGTGGCCCTTTGCTGCCATCACCAGCGCTGAGACGTTGCCACTGGTCATCGGGTATCTCATGCGCCAGGTCCCGCGCTGCCACCGGTGCTGAGCCGCGCTCCCTGTCGGCCCACAGCGGCTCATTGTTCTTTACCGCCAGCACATAACACCGGCCCTGTTCCTCCAACCACCGCCGCAGTTTCCGGTCATTGCCGTACACCGTATCCCCAGTTACCCAGCCAAAGGGCACACCGGAACCAATGGCGCGTTCAATCATCCCTTGGGCCAGTTGCCCTTTGGTGCGGAAGACCACCCCTTCCGGCACACCGGCTTCCCGCCGCCGCTCCCCGTCCGCCGCCCATTCCTGGGGCAGGTAGAGCTCTCGGTCCAGAAAGGCTGCGCCGTAACGGCTGCCATAGGCCAAAAACACCCCAATCTGGCAGTTCTCCACCTTCCCCGCCGTGCCGCTGTACTGCCGCTTCACCCCCACCGACTTCTTGCCTTGCTTCAGGAACCCCGTCTCATCCACCACCAGCACCCCTCCAGGATCGCCCAGATGCTCCACTACGTACCCTTGTAAGTCATCCCGCACCTGGTCCGCATCCCAGTGGTACACCGCCAGCAACCGCTGCACTCCATCGGGTGTGGCGTCCCCAGCGTATTCGGCTAACTGCCACCCGTTCTTGCGCTCCACCGACCCCAGCAATCCTTGCAGGTACGCCAGAACCCGCTGGCGAGACTCACTACGGCTGAAACGGTGGTCAATACGCCCGTGCAACTCCTGGAGCCCAGCCTCCCAGTCCAGCGCTTCCTCCAGGACGGCCTCTCCCTCCAGTAATGTCTGACCCATTTCCAACCCCTCCGCTCTCACCAGTAATCATGGGCCTACCCTACCAAAGTCAAGCGCGACTGTAATACTAGGGCAAGTCTACTTTGTAGAGGGCAGGGCTGGCTCGCCAGTTGTTGAGGGCGATTATGACCGTGTTGGTGTTGTCGGGGATGTCCCAGGTTTGGCAAGCGTTGCGACTTTCGCCAGGGGGGATCGGGGTTACATCGGACCAGGAAGGTGTGTCTTCATCGAAAAAGGCGAATCCTGATCCGGCGTCGGTGTCGATGGTGTAATCGTAGCCGGCGAGGAAGTATTTTTGTGAGTTAGGTGACGCTTGTACGGAGCCGCATATTTGGAAGAATTGTCGGCCTTCAAACGGTTGGAAGCGTCTGTCGCCCAATCGGATGGTGGTTTTCGGGGTGGTACTGTTGAGTTTGAATGTGCTGCCTAGTGCGTGGACGGTGGTGTCTGTGATGGAGAGGTATCCAGTGGGAGGGAGAGGGAGTCCGGTGATTGGGCAGAAGCCTGCGCCGTGTTGACCTGCGGTAGTCGCTTCTGGGGCTAAGCCACTGTATACAGGGCCTGCTCCGCCGGTTCGCTGGGTTTGGGCTCCGACTCTGACGTAGTAACCGGTTGATGGTTTGAGGCCCGTCAGGGTGTGACTGGTGTGGGCTGCTTCGATGGTGACGTAGTAGTAGGCGTCCAGTGCGTGTCTGCCGCTGTCCACCATTTCGTAGAGCTCGTCGAGGTTGGCATAGCCGATGGTGTAGAACTGCGCT
>CBDCPD010000001.1:0-123633 GCA_965220095.1 Dehalococcoidia bacterium | reverse complement strand
GCGGGAGCGGGAACTGCAGCGCCAGCGCATCGAACTTTCGCAGACCATTCACGACACCACCGCCCAGTGGGCTTACATGGTGAGCTTGGGTGTCGAGCAGGCGATGGAGCTGGCGGACGAGCCCAATGCGGAACTGAAGGCCAAGCTCCGGCTGGTGTCGGAACTCTCCCGGTCGGCGATGTGGGAGCTGAGGCATCCCATTGACGGCGGGCAGATATTCCGGGGAGAGGAGTTGGGCGAGGTGCTGGAAGCCCACGCGGCGACGTTTACGGTCATCACGTCAGTGCCGGCGGAGCTGGTGCGGCACGGCCGGGAACCTCCACTGTCGACCATTGCCAGGAGCCTGCTATTCTCCATCGCCCACAACGCGCTGACCAACGTGATCCGGCACGCCGAGGCCAGAGAGGTCGTCATCGACCTCGACTGCATGGGCGACGAGCTGCGGCTGTCGGTGTCCGACGACGGCCGGGGGCTGCCGCCGGACTATGAGACCAGGGGCCACGGGTTCAGGAACATGCGGGCGGACGCCAAGCGGATGGGCGGAAGCCTTGAGGTGAAATCGGACGATAACGGCGGCGCCACCACGGTGGTGTGCGTTGTTCCGTACCGGACTCTCAGAGAGGCAAGTAGATGACTGCCGACAACCGGACCAGCGTCATGCTGGTCGACGACCACCAGGTTATGCGGGACCTGCTGCGGGAGGCCCTGGAGAACACCGGAGAGTTCCAGGTGGTGGCCCAGGCGGCCGACGGACAGGAGGCGCTGCGGTTGGTGCAGGAAGCCGCTCCCGACGTGATCGTCATGGACGTGATCATGCCGGTGATGGACGGCATCGATGCCTGCCGGGAGATTACGGAACTGCTGCCCGACACCCGGGTGCTCATGCTGACCGCGTCGAATGAGCAGGACGCCATCGTGAGGTCCATCGCCGCCGGGGCCACCGGCTACCTGCAGAAGTACTCCGGCAAGGAGCAGCTGCTGACCACGTTGCGTGAGGTTGCCGAGGGCGAGTTCCGCATCCCTGGGAACGCCGCCAGGCGATTGGCCCGCGCGGTACGAAGCCCATTGGCTGACGCCGCATCTGAGCGGTTGGACACCCTGACGGACCGGGAGCGGGAGATCCTGAAGCTGTTTGCCCAGGGGCTGACCTACCAGGAGATCGGAGAGATCAGGACCATCAGCGCGCTGACCGTGCGCAACGCCGTATCCGGTGTCCAGAAGAAGCTGGGGTTCAAGACCAGGCAGCAGATGGTGATCTGGGCAGTGCGCTCCGGCCTGGTGGATGGCGGACTGGGATAGCCCAGGCCCTCTCCAAGCGCCGGCCCTGGGTCTGAGCCTGTCGCCCGGTCAGACTTCGCCTGCGGCCGTGATGCCGGAGGGAGCTGCCTTCGAATCCCCGGAAGATCGCTGATAAAAGCACCAGGCGCCGACTGCGCATCGGCGCCTGGCTGGTGTTCGGCATCGGCTCGCCCATCCCGTGGCGCAAAACCTGAATGCCGTTGTAAAAATGGTTGACTTTAGTTACAAGACTGCCGTCAGCCGTTCCTGAATACGCGGTCTGAGCCGCGCCGCCGCCCCAACAGTTCAAGGCGACTCCGCCCGGGATTCGCACCCGGGAACACCGAGCTGATCCCCGCTCAAGCCATCCCGCGGGCTTCCACCCGCCGAACAGCCCGAACCGGATTGGGTCTCCCCAGCCGGTGCTGCGCTGCAAGCGCCGGTCTCAGTTGCCCCGCTATCGCTCCCCAGTACGTCCACACGTGCTTCACCCGCTTCCTCACGGGTACGGTGAAGGCGACGTGGACGCCATTGCCGACGGGACATACCCGTCGACGCGGGATGCGCTCCGAGCAGCCAAGCAAGCGTCGGGCCAGCACCATGGCCGCAGCCTGGTGTACCGTCAGCCCGTATCGCTCCATGAACTTCACCCGGCCCACGACGGAACTGTACGCCGGGTTGACCGCTTTGATTTCAACTCCTTCCCGGTAACCCCGGGAGATGAAGTACGCCTTGACCTTGCCGTAGCTGAAGCTGGACAGCATCCGGCTGTACCGCCGGGACTCTCCTTCCAGCACCGCTTTCTTTTGCCGAAAGTCCAGATTTTCGATGACGATGGGCTTGCACACTTCTCGGGCGTACTCCATCACACCCGCCACCGCGTCTCCTATCAACGCCTCCGCCTGATGGTGGCTTTTGCCGTAGGTCACCAGCGGCACCCGCCACGCTTTCACGTAGTTGCCACTCGCATCAGTCTCGACTACGGCCAGATGATCCGCATTCAGGTCCACCCCGACCGCTCCACGCCGCCGGTCTGTCATGACCTCCACATCCGGCAATTCCGTGGTGGCGAATACCCGCCAGCCTTTCGCATCACGCTTGAAGCGGTAGCTGATGGCTTGACCCAACGTGGTGGCTCGCGTCGCCTGCTCACCATGCTGCCGTCGGTACACCGCGTACTCGGTGTTGCTCCCCAGCGCCGCCAGCACCACATCGTGTCCAGAAGCAAACCTCACGTTTGGAACCACCAGGTACTTGCCGTGCAATTCCGCCAGGCTATCCGGCATCCGCAACCGCAGCGTCAGCGTGCCGTCGTCATTGACGGCCGCCACGCACAGCTGGCATCCCGCCGTCTCATCCCGGCTGCCCAGCACGAAGAACTCGTCGCTGCGGGCAGCACGCCACTCTTCAAGCCATGCTTCATGACAGGCATAGCCATTGGCCTTCAGGTCATACTGCTTCCGCCACAACTTCTTGGAGCCGAAGCACAACCGTACCCGGCCGGCCGCAATGTCGGCTTCCAGCCCCGACAGCCGGAACCTCAGGTTGGCCAACCGCCGCTGCTTCCCGTGCACCTGCCGCCATTGACACCCCTGTTCAGCCTTATCAACCTGCTTTTCCGCGCGGCTCACCCGACGCCTCAGGCTATCCAGTTGCAACAACTGCGACTGCCGCACCGCCGACACCTTGCCGTCCAGCGTAATCCGCACCGCGTTGAACATCCGCGCCGGTATCCCGTGTTTCTCGATATACTCGCTCTTCTTCGACACCGCCGACCGGCCCGCCGCCACATCGGCGAACAGCTTATGTTGCACCTTGCCATACAACGCCGCATACGCCGACAGCGCGGCATCGCCAACAGCACGGTCAATACCTTCATAACCCGCGATGCGGGTCTGGTACGTCCTCGTCTGCGGGATATAGCCTGCCGACGAATAGGCAGACTGACGGCGGCGTTTCTTGTTACGAGCCATAGCACAATGGTAACAGAACACAGGTTCGCCTCACCACAAACCAACGTCACCAAGCAAACAACCAAGAACGTACCAAACGCTACGATTGCATACCATTGCCTACCGAATCGGCAACTGCTTCCAACCCCTGGTGGCCCGGTCGGCTATGCTGCCTGTTCTCAGGGGCGACTCTGATTGCGGGGAGCGAATCAGGCCGCGGCAGCGTCGCCCACCGGGCCGACCATGTCGCCCTGCCGTCTATGGTTCAGCATGATCAGCGAAACCACTTCCCACCTCCGGTTCTGACGGGCTTGGTGCCCCTCGGTTCGTAACGGGTAGGGTGTCCCGGCCACCCCAGCGTTCACAATACATACGATACCATTCGGCAATAACTGTCAACCATGGGTCTCTGCCTCGGTTATGTCATATCATTGGCCTCAGTTTCACCCGGGAAACCGCTTCACCTGGGAGACCGCGATGGGCCATTGCCGATATTGTGGACACGGCGCCGGTTGGTTCCGCAGCAGTCATCGCCAGTGCGCCGCAACTTACCGTCAGGGTTTGGCGCAGCTGGTTGATCTGGTGGTGGCGGCCTCCGTCCGGCCCGATTTCACCCAGCGGCGAATGCTGCGCATTCTGGATGCACTGGCTCAGCAGTGCTACGTGCCAGCCGACTACCTGATTGGGTTTGGTGCGCGGCTTTCAGCCGCCACCAGTGAAGCGCGGCATGACCCGGGTGGCGAAATTCTCCAGGTTTCGGAGAATCTTCCGTTGCGGGATGCCCCCGTGGGCAAACTCAACCAGCAGGCACTCCAGGCTGCACACCTCCCGCAACTCCTGAATCTTTTCCACCACATGGTTCGGCGAACCAACCAACAGGGTCCGTGGCTCCAGGAAATCCCAGTCCAGCCTGACGGCGTCGTTCAGCTCCTCGCCCGGGTTGGTGAACACCTGCCGCCCTCGAAACGGGTCGTTGGATATAAACCCCGACATGATCCCAGCCTCGGCCTCCCGCCTGGCGTCCTCCATGGAGGACGCCACGTAGGTCGAGCGCATCACCGCCTGATCCTCTCCCAGGCTGAACGGTCGACCTTCCAGTTTCGACCGGACTTCGGCGTAGAGTTCCATCCGCTGCCGGATCCGCAGCGGCGGGAGCTGCCAGTAGCAGGCTTTCAGTCCCAACTCGGCGGCAGTGGTCACCGACCGATCGGTCGACACCGTCATCCACAGGGGAGGGTGGGGCTTCTGGTAGGGCCGCGGCGTGACACGCAGCCGGGTCACCCACTCTCCATCCTGCCAGGCCGGATCAGGCGGATATGATGGGTGGGAGAAGTACTCATCGGACCATATCTTCCGCACGACCTCGATGGTCTCCCGGAACAGTTCCCGGTTCTCCTGGTCGTTCCCCGGGTCAGCGTTGGGGTGGAACTGGGGACCTTCGTAGGGCCGACCCCCCGACCGAAGCCGACCTCAATCCGACCCTCGGTCATGTTGTCCAGAATCGCCAGGTCCGCGCCCAGCAGTATCGGATTGGGAAGATCGCCGATCCCGTAGGGGCCGAAGTGATGCTCGCCCAACCACATGGCCTCGAAGCCCAGTTCCTCGGCCAACACGGTCTGCTGCCTGAGATTATCCAGCATCTCGGCGGCGTTGGTGGCCTCTCCCGCCGACGCCGCCACGGTCGTGAATGCCGCGAACCTCATGGTGAAACCTCCTGCACAGCGGGACTGCACCAAATCATACTCCACACGTGTGCTGGTCCGGGACGATGGCTTTCCCGCGAGACGGAAGGACCGCAGGGAGGGCTGGCGACGCGCGTCGCGCCGCTCGGGCTACCGTCCCTCTGCATTCATTGACAGCTACCTCCGGGACAGTACCTCCGGCGGTCCACAGCGCTGTACTTCACCCGCTACAATATGTCCACCCAGCACGGCAGCCTCTTCTCCTCCGCCAGGTGAACGCCATGACCTACGCCCGCAACACCACCGTCAGCGCCATACGCACGCGCAATGAGATCGAGGAAACCCTCGAGAGGTACGGCGCTGACGGCTTCGCCTATGCCACCCAGGGCAATCTGGCCACCGTCATCTTCGCCATGGAGAACCGCCGCATTCGCTTCGTCCTGGAACTGCCCGATCCCCAGGACTTCCGCTACACCAACCACAATCCGCCCCGGGAGCGCAGCGCCCGAGCCCAGCAGGAAGCCCATGACCAGGCCTGCCGTCAGAGATGGCGCGCCCTCCTGCTGGTCATCAAGGCCAAGCTGGAGGCCGTAACCGCGGGCATCTCAACCATCGAGACCGAGTTCCTGGCCAACATCGTGCTCCCCGACAACACCACCGCCGGCGAGTGGATGCTCCCCCAGATCGACCGAGCCTATCGCACCGGCGAGATGCCGCCCCTGCTGCCCGCTGCCGGGCACACCGGCCACCAGCCCTCAGGGCCCATCCCGCTGCCCCCTGCCTGAGCGACTTCTTCGCGGTGACCACGGTGAAATCCCCGCCGTTGGAACGGGCGTCCCGTTGTGCGACAATTGCCCCGGCGGGCCGGTTATCGCCCGTGGACAGGATGGGCGGTTGCACCGTAGACCTTCCGCCGTGGAGCAGCCGATGGTGGAACGACAGAAACCCATCGTAACCGAGTTTGCCTTGGCCGACGCCCTGGATCAGCTGGTCAACCTGATTGAGGAACTCAGGGCCGACGCAAGCCTGCGCGTGGAGATCACCACTGACGAGACCGACTTGGCGAAGCTCGTCTTCTCCGGCACCCCAGATG
The DNA here is from genome assembly GCA_965220095.1 of Dehalococcoidia bacterium. Classification (GTDB taxonomy): domain Bacteria; phylum Chloroflexota; class Dehalococcoidia; order Lucifugimonadales; family UBA3495; genus Bin87. The sequence goes on along the minus strand of CBDCPD010000001.1, from coordinate 117,628 downwards.
CAGGCTTTCCCCTGCAGCGCGAGGTCCGGGATATTCCCGCCGAGATCGTTCGCCATATCTGGAACGAGGGCCTACGCGATTACGACACCCCGTATCGCTCCGGCGACGCCGTCTCAGACCACTGGCGACAGTAGTACGTAACACCCAACGACGATGGGTTGCTGCCGCCGTTGGTTCCCGATCAGTAGACTAAACCACTGAAACGGGACACCAAAACACGTACCTTGTCCTCACGTCCCCGTCCCGTTACTCGGCAGCGCCCTCCGCCATCAGGGCACCGCATCCCCATTCTCCTGGTGGTACTGCGCCAGCCTCCGGCCGGTCAACGTCGCCTCCCGCTCATCCACCATCACACCTGTCCCAACGTTGTGGGCCCGCAGCTCTGCCATCTTCATGCGGAACCCGTGGCTCCCCTGCGTCCCTTTTACCCGGTTGCAATACGGGCACAGCAGCTGCAGGTTGCGGGTCTCGTGCTCTCCGTCGTCGCTCAGCGCCACGATGTGGTCGACCTCGAACCTGAGATGATGCGGCTGGTGGAAGCCGCAGCCGGGGCACACGCCCCGCTGCACCGAGTACAGCGCCATCCGCACCGATTCCGGCACGTTCTGGCGCTGATTACCGTCACCACGCCGGCGGGCCGGGCGCTTCTCGTACACCTCCACCGGCTCCAGGTACTCCCGCAGCAGCGCCACGTCCATCGGCCGGTCGGGCTCGCGGTACAGATAGCGGCCGCGGCTGACCCTGATGATCAGCTGGGGAGACGGACGGCTGTGGCCCTGCGTGGTATAGCCAGCCAGATCCGAGAGTTCCCGATTGACCAGGTTGCGGTCCCGCTTCGCCCTCGGGTTAAAATCAGCCACTCCCGAGGCGGCGACCATCTCATAAATCTCTTCCGTGCTCAGAATACGCCCCTGTTGGGCCGCCATCACCTGCACGATGTGGGGCCGCAGACTGCTTGCTGCCTTCGCCAACTGCGTACCTCCACTCGGCGCGCACTCCGGACAACCCCGCGTTGATCGACCATCGTTAGCCTGACCATAGATGCATTGCCCTGCACAGAGGCCGTGTCAGGCATGCTCCAGCGCCTCGACCGGCTGGCCACCGCGCTCAAAGGAGTATCTGAGTGCCAGGTCACCTCTAATTCTACCCGATAGCGTCATTAAATCCCCCCGGTACCGTCAGGCGAAGTCCATCTCGCCAACTGCTCGTCCGCATCGATCTCGCCGCAAAGGCGCTCATGCCGATTGACTCCCGGTCTGCGCAATACCGGATGGGGCAGCACGTCCGCAACGTCATTGTCCGGCTGAGGTCTATGGACACTGAGCGCTTTCTCCCCCGGGAACGCTGTGTCTACGATAGTCTGGCCCCTGCAGTTGCAGAACGGTAACCACCATCCTGTCCAGGAGGCGCGACGCGATACGCGGGCGGGCCGCATCAATGTCGGACAGCCGGTCCGACGTGGTGATGATGGTGGGCAGACGCTCCTCATAGCGGTGATTGACGATCTGGAGGAGCTTATCCTCGGCGAAGGGCGTGTTGCGCTCCGCTCCCAGGTCATCCAGCACCAGCAACTGGGCGCTGCTGATCCGCATCAGCAGGTCAGCGTGAGCGACGGCGCTATCAGGACTATAAGCAGCCCGTAGGTGGTCCAGCAAATTGGCGACTTTCACCCAGCGGCGAATGCTGCGCATTCTGGATGCACTGGCTCAGCAGCGCTACGTGCCAATCGAATACCTGCCCGCCGTGCTGGCCGCCGGCTGGCATCTGTCCGACATGAACCGAATGGTGGATGACGTGCTGACCCGGTCGGAAACGGCCCGGTTGCGGGAGTTCCGCGACGGCCATCATCCGGCGTCCGAGACCCCTGACGACCCTGGGGCGTCGATTCTGGCCGCGGCGGCGCGTGCTGCCCTGGCGACGCGCCAGCGGTCGCAACGGATCGAGCGGGTGTCCAACCTTTTGCAACGCTCCGGCCTTTCCCACGAGGAGGGCCGCGAGTTGTTGCTGCCGGCCTGGGAGGCGGCGGTAGCGCGTCAACTGGGCGATGGCATCGACCTGGACCGGGAGGCCGCGCTGCTGTACTACGCCCAGCATTTCGACCTGGACGACGGCGAGCTGGACCATCACGGGATGCTGCGCCAGTTCGTTCAGGCTGCTGCCATTGCCGAATCGGCCGCCGGTCTGGTCCCCCAGCGCATGAATTTCCCACAAGGCGCGCCAGCGTCCGCACTACTGCGCAGGTCGGAGCAGCTGGTGTGGCTCTTTGACGACGTGGAGTGCTGCCTGGGCCAGTTGCCTCCGGAGCCGTCGACCACCATCACCGGCGTGGCGGCCCCGGACCGGGATCTCCCCTACTACCGGCCCCAGTCGTTCGTGGATCGCCCGGCGCCGGACCAGGGCTGGGAATCCGTAGCACGGGGCCAATTGGCGGTGGCCAGCGAACACCTGCATTTCCGTGGACCGGACCTCAGTATCCGGTTGGCCTACGGCTCGGTGGTGCATTGGGAGCCGTACCACGACGGCATCGGCGCCGTGCCGCGCGCCCAGCCCAACCGCCTGGTGGTTTTCCGCAACGGCGACGGCTGGTTCATCTACAACCTGACCCGCAACCTGGCAGCCCCGTAGACCGCGACCATGCTCGGCGCCAACCGCCCCTGAGTCGCGCTTAACCGGTCGGATCGACCCATGACTACTGGTGAGAGCGGAGGGGATCGGTGACGGGCATGACATGGACGAATGGCAACCGGCCAGCGTGGCGCTAGCGACGCCGGACGCCGCACCTCGCCGCGCCGTCGTCGTTAGGCATTTTCCCGGTCCTCAACTGCTAACTCGACGCCCTCGTTTATCCCTGGTGCAGAGCGTCGCTGAGTATGGATGCACTCCGCACTCTACCCGGTAGCGTCATTACACCTGCCCGGTTCGTTGCCGACCCGGCAATCAGCCGAATCCGCAGCCGGGTTGCCGGCATCGTCAGCCGCCTTGCCGACCCGGGCGCAGCCGGTGCGGTCCACGTTCGCAGACAACGATCGCCGCCTCCTGCAATGCCTTCCCAGCCTCGATGGTCGCCGCCGGATCCCCAGCGGCCTTGGCCGTGTCCAACCGGAACGCCGCCCACCACAACCCCGACAGTGGATCGGGGTTGGCTCCGGCGACACCGGCCCAGGGCTGTCGCTGTGGTTGCCAGTTGGCGGCGGTCCGGTGTTCCCTCGCCGCCGCCGTCATCGCCGCTGCGGCAGCCAACAGCTCCCGCAGCAGCGCTACTTCTTGGTCCGAAGGCGGACCGTCCTCGCCGGACCCACGACCGGCCAGTGCCCTGCCGTACCGTACGGCCGCCCTGGCCAATCGCCTCCGGGTCCGGGTGTGCGCTTTCCGCAGTTCCGAAATGCTGGCAGTGGTCATTGGCTTACTCCGCGCTCCCTATTCCTTCCCAAATCTGATGATATTCTCACCAATCCTTCCAACTGACGTCAACTGCCTCTTGATCCGACACCGCAACTGCCCTCCCTGAGCTTGGGGGTGTGCTTAGCGTCAAAGGTGATTCTAAGTAAACAATCAGCCCAATCTGCACGGGGTAGCGTCATTCATTTCATCAGGCCGGGCCGGCAAATCCATGATCAAGTCTACAACCTCTCCTACTCGTAACGTAATCGCACGAGGGCTTCCGCGACTAGGACACCCCGTTTCGCACCGGCGACGCCATCTGACGCGACCGGCGCGCGACACGCCTGGGCAATGCACGGTCCGAGCCGCGACATTGGTGCGTAACACCTAACGACGCTGGGATTACGCCGGCATTGGTTCCCGATAACCTCCGCCACCACGACATCCCGTGCATCGCAGCCACGCCTTTGGCAAACGGCCGGTCGTCCCAGGTAGTTGGCGCATCTTCCGGATCACCTTGATCACTGACTGACGGCGGTGCGCATTAACCTTCCCTTTTTCAGTAGGCTGGACCGACGAAACGGGATACCAAAACACGCGCCTTGTTCCCACGTTCCCGTTCCCTATAACGCGACCGAGCCTCCGCCGTCAGGGTGCCGGATCGCTCCCCTCGCGGTGATGCCACGCCAGCCACCGGCCGGTCAGAGTATTCCAAGCTGGCTTAGAAGCACGTGGCCGCATAGCTTTCATCGTCTATCCCGGGGCGGATTAGCGCCGCCGATAATCTGGGCCTTCCAGCACCCAAGTGGTGACCACCATCTGGTCAAGCAGCCTAGATGCCACCCTCGGGCGCGTATTATCTATCTCTATCGGAAGCGCAGACGTGGTAACTATGGTGGGTAGTCGCTCTTCGTATCGGTGGTTAATAATTTGAAAAAGCTTTTCCTCAGCGAAGGGCGTGTTGCGTTCTGCTCCCATATCATCAAGAACTAACAAATCGGCGGTTCTGATGCGTTGCAGCAGGTCGGCGTGAGCTATTGGGCTGTCGGGACTGAAGGTGGAGCGCAGGTGGTCCAGCAGGTCGGCGACGGTGGCGTAGAACACATCATCGCCGCGTTTTTGACGTTCAACAGCCGCGGCCACTGCTAGGTGGGTCTTACCAACTCCGCACGGGCCCATCAGCAACAGCCAGCCTTCAGGATCATCTCGTTTCGCCCACCTTTGCATGTAGGTCCGAGTTCTGGCAAATACACGGCTCTGCTCAGCAGTGAGTACACCGTTGGCTTCGATCCGGAACGCTTCAAAAGTCATTCGCTCCTGCATACTGAGCGGCACGCGACCCATACTTTTTGCCCCTGAGTTTCCCACCTTGCCTAGCGTGAACATCCGGGCGAACCCATCCGCAGTTGATAAACGTGTTTGCAGGAAGTCGCCAACTTCTTCAGGGTTGCCTCGCAATGTGATGACGGTCGGTAGTTCACCGGAATGACGGTGAGCCAGCAACTGTAACAGTCTGTCTTGTTCCCATGGAGTAGTCGGCCGGGACGGTAGATCATCCAGTATCAGGAAGGGGGTGTTGCGGAAATAGTCGAACATATCAATAAAACTGGCTTCCGCCCTGTCATCGAAGGCGGCCCTGATTTGGTCCAAAAGGTCAGATGCCGTGATCATCAATGCCGGTTCTCCCAGGTCAATCCGCCGATTGGCGATCGCGGCAGCCAAGTACGTTTTACCGCTGCCGCTGGGGCCGGCGATAGTGAACCACCCGTTGGGATGATCCGCGTATTGAGCCGCATGGGTCAACGCGGTGGTGAACGCCTGGTGCCTGGCCCCACCAGCAGGAGGACCATCAGGATTGGCATCGACAAATGTAGCTCGCCGGAACTTTCCAAAGTTGCTATGACGTTCAAGCGCCAAATCGCGACGGGATTGATTGGCACTAGATTCTTGGCAAGGACACGGGGATACCTGTCCGAAGTCAGGGTGCGTGACCGCTACATTGGCCGACAACCAGCCGATGCCATTGCAGGTAGCACACGGTGGAGATACCGATGAGCCGGCTACTGTAACAAGTTCACGGTCAGAAGTACCAAGCTGACCTTGGGGGACTGTCCGGCGTAGTATTTGAGCTAATGATTCCATCGTTTCCAATTCAGCCGACCCAGCTTAAACATTTCGAATTAGTTGCGCACATCGTGTCCCACGACTTCGCTCAGGGCCACGATGTGGTCCACTTCAAACCTCAAATGATGCGGTTGGTGGAAGCCGCAGCTGGTGCGTAACACCTAACGACGATGGATTCCTGTCCGATTCTGTTCATAAAACTGCTCACTCAGATTACCCAACGCCAACCCCAATCTCCTCTCTCTACGGACTGAACCGGCTGATAACCGATTTTCGGGATGGTGACATGAATGGGTGAAACTACCAGAAGGTCAATCTGGCTGTTGGTCAGTGCACGAGTAGACCAGTTCACGGGATGATAAATTCGCGATACCCCCGAATCGCCACTCTGCCATTGGACAGATTCACAGTATGATACGTAGACAAGATCACAATGATGGGGAATGACCGGTCAGACCCACTGATAAAATCGGCTACGGAAGAGCCGGCCCGGTTCCCGGTTAGTTTAGATTGATACTAAAGAATATGTTAAGTTAACCGGGAACCGGGCCGGCGCGCGCGCGCGCGTGAGACCCTGGTTCCTATAGATTCTAAGGCATCGATAAGCTTGCGCGGAGCTTCCGAGTAGTTCAGCTGAGACTGGTTAGGTCCGTGGAACTCCCCAACCAAAGTGTTCCACAGACGTGAGCATTTCCCAGTACCGCGGCAGTAGTAAGTACTTCCCGGCAGGGATTCCATGCATTCCCATGTGGTTAACTCCATCGTTCCTTCGCCGCACTTAGGACATGGCGTTGGTGCCTTCTCGACTGGATCGCTAGCACTACATTCCTGTTCCTGCTTCTCCGGGTCGGGGCACTTGTCCGGTTGCATCACGTACCTCACACGGAGGGTGCTGCCATAAATCTGGGATAGTGCATCGCAGACGATGCTGTAGTGAAGCGGTAAAGACATCCATTGCACGGCAAAGGTTGATGGTGTTGCTACTACCAATTCGTCGGTCGTTATTTCCAATCCGACCGTCGGCGCTGCAAAGTGGGCGTACGGTTCTGGCGGGAGGATTTTCTTGATCTCGGACAAGACTGCAAGCCAGGTGCTGTCCGCTAATGTTGCTGTGTTCAATGGTTCTGATGGATTCGTGGCTCGATTCGCCGAGACTTCTCCAACTGGTTCTTCCACATTACGTGCCGGTTTCACCTGCGCTTCACCTGCGCTTCGGACGCGCTTCAGGGCCTCTGCATCAATGTTTACTGTGTCGGCCGGATGCGGTTCATCAGGTACCCACCTCGACGACGGTTGCAATTCGGCTTCGTCGGACCGGACAGTAAGTTCCGATGCTTGGTCGTCCGCGATGCTAATATCTGTACGCCGCTTCCGGCTTTTGCCGGCGGTTGTACCACCGATAGGTGTTTCCTGCCGCGGCGCATGGTTTTTTGGAGTAATGGCCGCTATCATTGGCATCTGGACATCTGCTCTTATGGTCCGATACCCATAGTCGTTACCACGCCGGATTATTTCCAAGCGTCCAGCTGCTCTCAGTTGGTTTATAGCCGCCGATAAAGTCTGGGGCGCGACTTCTAGGAACTCCGCCAGGTCTTTTTGTACGAGCCACACCGGTTCTAGCGTCTGCTCACATAACTCGTCAATGACCTCGAATACCTTGTCCGCTACCAGCCTACTGGGCGGTTTGGTAGACGCCATGAAGGTCTTGCCGTTCCGAGTAACCTCAACTTGGTTTCCGTCCGGTCGGCGTGTCATGGTGCCTTGTCTATTACGCGGCTCTGAGGTTCAACGGTCGACGGATGTTTCCGCGGATCGTCCGTTCTATTACTGGTCTGGACCAACCCCTGAGTTGCCGCAGGTCCGTGGCTTGGGCACTTGCTACCCGGATGGGTCTGTGTTATCTTTGGCATTGAAATGCCCTCTCTGCGCTGTGCGCCAGAGTGTGAAAGCACTCCAGCGGAGTGCTCCCTTCACGTTTAGGGAACCGGGGTATTTAGGCCAATCTGCCGTGGAAAAGTCGATTGGCCTTTTCTTTATGTCATCATGAGCGATATCCGTTCAATTTCTCTGGCCCGGGGTAGTCGCCATTATCCTGGCCGCAGTCTGGTTCGACCTCACGCAAGTAGTGGGCAATCGCTAGACGAACTACTTCCGACGGCCTCAATCCATCACGTTCTGCGATGCGCTCAATACGCTCGTAGCTTTTGACATCTACGCTGGCGCGCGCCTGTTTCCTTTTCGCTTTCATGGTCGTCATCGTCATGCTCGAGGATTTTTCGCTAGGCCACTTATCCCTTCGCTGTCAAAACTTATCACAAACGCGCTAAAAATAGCAAAGCGTTCACATAACATAAGCGATTCTAGCCGCCCGGTTTTGCTATGTCAACCTTTCGGAAATGGGTGGTAACAGTTCAGATATGGTGAGGTGAATTGGCCGAAGGCGTGTTGCCCAACTGGCCTGGGAGCGGAATCTGCTGGCCATCTGCCGCCCTTTCCTGGCTGACCCGTCGGCTGTCCAGGACAAACTGTGTCGGCGCATCGAGCGCCACATCAAGAGCCTGTCCCGTATTGGATACGGGAACTCTTCGTCTTCGTGGCCGAACCGGACGTGCCAGCGGACAAAAACCCGGCCGAGCGTAGCCTGCGCCATCTGGTCGTCAGCCGCAAGGTCAGCGGCGGCACCCGCTCAGGGCAGGGCACCGAGAGCAAGATGACGCTGGCATCCATCTTCGGCACCTGGCGCGCCCAAGGTCTAAATCCTCTCGCCACCTGCCGTCAGCTGCTCACTTCTCCCCAAGTCTGAACTGTTACAAATGGGTTTGTGGTTTTGGGTAGCCGGCGACCTAAATCTGGTGGTTGCTACTCATATCGTGACAGTCAACTGCCAGGTTGACTTAGGCCCCGTTTGTCCAGCCACTCTTGAAACGCCTCTTCCGCAATTGCTGATAGTTTCATGTCGAGGACGGTTCCGGCGAGTTGTATGTCCCGGCGCAACTGTTCAGTAAGGTACACACTCAGTCGTCGTTTATTGGCCACGTCGTTGGCCTTCGACATCAACCCGTACGCCGACCGGCTCCTCCTCATGTCCCAGCCACGATTCTGCAGGAAGGCTCGGATGGTGTCTTCATCCATCTCCTCGATAGCGCTGGGCACGGGATCTGCTTCAGGCTCTCCCAGTTCGCGCGCTGCCGTCTGGCCTCGTTTCGTCAGGGCTTCTAGCGTCGTCACCTTTTCGTCAGGCATAAAGCGGCTCCTTCTCCGTTTGCTTTTTGCTGTGGATGTCTATCCTTTTTTCTAGCCAGCTCCAGAATGCCTGGATTTCCTCCGCCGCAGGGCTGCTGGGGGCATACTCGCATACCGCCTGCCCTGCCAGAGTGGCATCCCAATGGCTGACCCGTCTGACTAAAGCCACGGGCGCAATCTCTATACCCATGCCGGTGAGCGTTGTCAGCAGGATTTGGCGTCGTGCCTTGATAGCCGGGAGGTTGTTCGGCACCAGAATCATCTTCCAGTCGTGTAGTATGCCCTTGTGGACCAGTTTGGCTGTGGTCATAATCTCGAATGGTGCTGCTGTGATCGGTATCAACAACAGGTCCATGGCTGCCAACGCCTGATCCATGGTGAATGTGTCCGCTCCTGGTAGGTCGCATATCAGCAGGTCATACTCGCCGCCTTGTGATATCCGCCTCAGTGCCTCTATCCCTTCAATGGTGAGCGACCCTTTTACAACCTCGAGCCGAGGTGCCTCTGGCCTCAGGCTGCTGCGGATGTCACATTGCTCGATAATGGTCATCTGCGGGTCGAAGTCGCACAGTAGCGTTTTTAAGCCTGCTGATTCAGCCCGCTCGGCGGTGTTGAATGCCAGCAGGCTCTTGCCGGTGCCCCCTTTCCAGGAGGCGAAACCTATTGTCGTCATACTCCCTGCCTTTGCCGCGGCTTTGGTGACTTGTCACCGTGAATGGGTGAATAAGCCAATGTGCCATTTCGGCAGTTTACCTGTGCTTAGTATCAACTGTTGGCTTGTGGGTAGATTAGCAAGAAGGTCGATCTTTGCGCTTCGCGCATCGACTGCGAGTTTCGCGTATTGTCCAAGGGCTGGTCTATCTACGGCCGGCATCGTTTGTCGGGCGTACCGCGACAGTCCAGCTTCCGTCCGCGACAGATTCCCAACTAAACCCTCGACCGTCCGGCGAGCAACTCCGGCCGGATCGTGCTGAAGAAGGAGCCGCTGGACAGTCTCTTGGGGCATACCACGCGGTCGCCAAGGCGGTTCCGCTGGTTCTGACTTGCCGCCGGAGTGCACGGGTGCGGACCCGGTCTGGTCTCGCACCGGGCGATGAGCGGTCCTGGTGTCGTAACTCCGGCTTTTGTCCATAGCCGGAAGGGGAACAAAACCAACTTGGTGTCTGAACTGCGCCGTCCCCGGCCGCATCCGGTGGCGTTGGCTTGGATTGAGGACGTGGTCGAGGAGGGCCTCTACCTGTGCGCTGTGACCATCGGAGAAATACAGTCCGGCATCGAGATAACGAAAGAGCATGACACCGCGAAAGCGGCAGAACTGGACGAGTGGGTGGGAAGGGTGCTGGACACGTATCAGGTGCTGGGGGTGGATGCGGCGGCGTTTCGGGAGTGGGCCCGGCTGATGCACCGGAGGTCGGACACCCTGTTGCAGGACGCCATGATTACCGCGGTGGCCGTGGTGCACCGGCTCACCGTGGTTACCCGCAATGTTCGAGACTTCGAGCGGCTGGGGGTGGCGACGCTCGATCCGTTCGCGTATGAGGACCAGCGCGGCTGAATATGGCTAGGTTCCCGGATCCCGGTGATCCGGTGTGGGTCACAGGTCCAGGCTGCCGGCGCCGAAGAATGGGCTGGTCATAAAAGTCTGATAAGGGCGATTTATCGGATATTTATGGACAGCTGGGACCAGGGAAGCCGGCGACGGGTTCCCGGGAGGCAGGCGCCGATGACCGTCAGATCGCCGACACCGGTCTGGGTGAAGCGGGACACAAATCGCCCGGGCGGGAGCGATGGGTGGCCGACGTCATCCACTTCCGTACGCCAACCACGTAAGCGTTGGTAGAATTGACTCATCAACCCGGTTTCCAACCACCGGGAATCCCCACCCGGGAGAGTCCATGACCAAACTTACCACCCCGCGCCAAAAGGACTCTGCCAACACCGACCTGCCTCAGTTCCACGACCCCGACGACCAGGACATCGGCCTGGATACCGAGGATACGGTCCCACCAGACGAAACCGATATCCAGAACGACCCCGAGCCGGAAACAATCGAGATTGACCCTGACGAGGCCGCCGTCCTCGCCTACGTCACCGACTCACGGCGCAACCAGCTCGAAGCACTCCCCGAGCCCACCAGGCGGGACCTGCAACGGGAGGAACAGAGCTGGGCCGAACCCGAAGACGACCTGGCCTCGCTGGACGACCCAGTGCGGGCGTACCTCCGCGAAATCGGACGCCTCCCACTCATCGAGGCCAGGCAGGAGCAATACCTGGCACGCCGTATCGAGGAGATGGCACACCTGCACCCGATCCCCGGACTAAACCACCTCGCCATGCTCAGCGACCCGCAACGCCTGGAAGAGGAACTCGGCCAGGGGCCGCTCCCCATGCCTCACCGGGCTTATACCCAGGCCGCGCACCTGATGAACGACCGACGCAGGGCCAATCAGCTCCCGCAAATCCACGGCGAGGACCTTGATGTGTCCTGCTGGGACGCCGCCATGCTGCTCCTGGCGCGAATCATCAGCGCCTGGCCCATCATCCAGTCCATCTCGAACCACGCGCAGATCGGCCAGCAGGTCACCATCACCGAGATAATGACCAACCAGACCTTCCGTGCCAGCATCGACCAAACCATCGACCCGGAACTGGTCGAACTCGTTGCGCATGAGCTCAACTCTAATCCCGACGATATCACCAAGGCGATGGTCCAACTATCGCTGGACACCACCACCCTGCCCAACCACACCAGGGAGACCATCAACCAATACCTGCATGCCTGGCTGGAAACCCACCAGGAACAGGAACAACTGGCCGCGCCGGAAACCATCAATGAGGACGACTGCCAGATTCCGATCCTGTCCATGATGCTCCACGACCCCCGCTTCATCGAGCGCATTGGAGAGGACCGGTTCCGCGACGCGGGACACTACTACCAGATCCTCACGGACGGGGAGACGGCCCAGGCTGACCTCAGCCAAGCCAACTTACGCCTGGTGGTGAGCATAGCCAAGAAACACCTGGGGCGCGGCCTCAGCCTCCTGGACCTGGTCCAGGATGGCAACCTGGGGCTCATGCGCTCCGTCGACAAGTTCGACTACCGCCGCGGCTACAAGTTCAGTGCCCACGCCACCTGGTGGATCCGACAGGCCATCACCCGAGGCATCGCAGAGCAGGCTGGCACCATCCGGGTCCCGGCGCACATGATTGAGATCATCAACAAGCTCAGGCGGCGCCAAAGTAGTCTCCTGCAGGAACTGCAGCGTGAGGCCACCACCGAGGAACTCGCTGCGGCCATGGAGTCAACACCGGAACGGATCCTGGAAGTCCAAAAACTTGCCATCGAGGCCATGTCCCTCGAAACCCCCATCGGCGAGGGAGAGGACTCCTTCCTGGGCGACCTCATCGAGGACCGCACTTCCGTCACACCCTACCAGGCGGCTGCCCATCGAATGATGAGCGACCGGATCAACCAAGCGCTGTCCACACTCACCGACCGCGAGCACAAGGCACTCAGGATGCGCTTTGGCCTGGACGACGGCCGAAGCCGTACCCTGGAAGAGGTCGGCAAGCAGTTCGGAGTAACCCGGGAACGCATCCGCCAGATCGAGGCCAAGGCCCTGCGCGGATACCTGGAATAACACCAGCCACCGTATTCTCCATAAAACTCGCAACCGACTCCCGGGCAACAGTAGACACCAACGGGAGGTCAAATCATGCCCAGGGAACGGGGTCTCAACTACACCCCAGACGCCGACGGCTATTCATTCGACGACACCGGGATCGGCGAAGCCGCCCAGGCATCCTTTCATCGCCTGGCCTCGGGATACCCACAACAGGAACCCGACCAACAGGAACCCGACGACATTGACCACCTCGCCGCCGTCATCACGGGCATACGCGATTCCACAATCGCTGACATGGAACTCCGCCAGGCTTCCGGTCTTTACTCCATGACCCAGGCCCGCACCATCGACACCATCCTGGAACGGGCCGATGCACTCCGGCAACACTACCAGGACCGCCGGCTGGAACAGCGCCAGAAGGAGAGGGACCTGTGGGCGGACCTGCTCCGGGACACGAAAGCGCTGCTGCCCGAATGGGATAGCGACGACGTCAACCGGCTGATCCACGACCTGGACCATCCCAGAGACGCCATGGAAACCCTGGCTCAGGTATGGCAGCCCGACAACACCATACTGGTCGCGCCTGACTCGGAAACCATCCACCGCTACACCCAGGCGGTCCCGTTCACCGCATCCGACGATTATCTCAAGGTCAACGGGGAGGGCGACGGGTACGACATCCGGGACAAACACGTTTACGGGGATATCCCCACCGACCTGGAAGACCGCACCGCATCGGTAACCCGCTACTACGTCAACGCCCCCGAACCGGCCGGCTGGACTCTCAACAGTCAGGGACAGTACGTACCAATCTATGATGAACCCGTCGAGCGCCAGCTCCTCACCTACCAGGTCCACCGGGTTGACCACAACGTACACCACTTCGACCCCAAATCCATCACCATGATCACGGCGGAGCCGGAACAGCTCGAACACTGGCGCCGCACCGGCATCATCGATGCGGGCCAGCCCGTCATCATCATCACCACCGAGGCTCAGGTGGCCGAGATATGGAGTGAGCGCGGCTACCTCGACCATAACACCACCGTCATGGTCATCGACGCCAACACGGAGCCCGAGAGCTGGGCGCGAGAATTTCCGGCCGAGGCCCAGCTGGTCTACACCACCATCCCCAGAAGCGCGGAAGCGCAACTGGTGCACGACAGGAACATCTTCGGCGAGATTCCCCACCACCTGAAGGTCAAGGCCCGGACCTACACCAGCTGGCCGCATGACGAACCAACGGGAGCCTACGGGTACCCGGTGCCGAGAAGGGCGACCATCCTACTCAGAACTCCACTCCCGGGAATCCCAACCTGAGGGCCAGGAACCCTGCAGTCAACCGCTCCGGTGGCGCCTTCGGGGGCTTACGCTTGCCGGGTCTCGGCACGTCCCGCATTGGTTCGGAGACCGGGGTGTCGCCCTCCGGGCTGGCCAGTTAGCCAGGACCTTGTATCTTTGACTGTACGGGCCAATTCTGGAACAAGGACACCGTCCCAGTGGTACGTTTTGCCGCCGCCCCTGACAGCCGCCTTTAGCAATTTGTCTGACGCACCGCCACGGAATGTCCGCAGATGATGCCGCTACCATGGGGTGGGTCAAGACCATTTCGGCGTTTTTGCGCATTCTGATATCGGCGGAAACACTCCAGGTGGAAACGGCAGAAAACGTAACAAACTCCGTCAATCCCTCACTCTGGCAATCTGTCGGTCTTCCACTCCGCCGATCGCCGACTCTGGCAATGCGGGAACCTGCCACTCTGGCAATCTGCGGATCGTCAGAGTAGGGGTGCACCGCCCCAGGCTTGGGCAGGCCGATGTCCGGGTTGCCGCCTCGGTTTGGGCTTTGGGGCTGATACCCGTACTGGTGCGATGGACTGCTCGCCCGTCTCCGGGTCGATGTCTCCGGGTCCCGCTTCCATTCGAGGATGTCCACCAGATCGGGATGTCCGACGACCTGGGACCAAACCTGGCCGGTCGCGGGGTGGTGGCCGATCAGTTGGTTCTCAATGATGCGGATTTGCCTGGGCGGGTTCTGGTTGCCGTGCCGGCCCACGAGGGGTAGTGGATCCCGCCGCCTTGGTCCAGACCGCCAAGCCTGGGGGTGGGATGGGCGGAACGCGCCAGCTTCGCCGGTTGCCATCAGGGGCCGGCGTCTCCGGAGGCGGTGGTGTCGTTGCTGGTGGCGGGGGTTCGGTTGCTGGTGGTGGAGGCTGGGTGGTCGGATCGGCGGATTACAAGAGTTGTAGATTTTCGGATTACCGGAGTGTGCGATTAGGCAATCTGCCAATCCTGCAGTCAGGTAACTCCGTAGTCGGGTAATCTCGTAATTTTGCAATCTCCGGATTGCCGCTGTGCGAGCGTACCGCCCTATGCAATGTGCGTGCGACGCGACGGCGGCCCTTTTCGGCAGTTCCTGCGACCCGACGCGGGCCGCTAAAGTCGGCAGAGGGCCTTGGATCCGGAGCCGATATCCACTGACACCGCCCTCATGGTGATGGCCGTTCCACGGGTGTGCTGGGTCATCGCAACCAACATATGGACCTTGACCTGGAACGCCCCAATAACGGTGACCCCGAGACGACGGCCCACAGCCCCAGACCCACGGGCGCCGTAGCGCCCGTGACTTCCGAGAAAACACAACCACACATCCGAGGTGAATGCAGATGACCACAGCCAACCAGACATCCCAACCAAGACCCAACCTGTTGATGAGGGCGATTACCATTGAACTGCAGGGCGCCGCATTGGTCAGCACCCAGGAAGACGTCGACCAGATCTCACGAGATACCGACCAACGCGTGCTCCGCTTCAGGTGGGAAGCCGACGGAAGGATCGAGGCATGGCTTGGCAATTCCCGGCTCAACGTCGCCTGGAACTGCACCAGACTGACCCACGGGCTCTACAAGCACCCCATGGGGGCGGAAAACGACATTCGCCACTGTTGCCACCTGATGGCCATGATCCTGGAAAAGGCCCAGCACGCCGTCGAAATGCTGGTGATTCGCGTGCAGGCAATGGCGACCGCGCGACCCGAACTGGCCAGATCCGTCGAGGGAATCGAACTGGAATCCAACGACCTCGCACCGGCCACCTCGACTGGCGGAGAACGGTTCCCGGTGTGGCACCGGCTCACGTCCAACCAGGACACCACAGCGCGCGAATTCTTCGACTTCTACTTCAACTACGACGCCACCGCCGCGGTGGTCACCGAACACAACCCTTCCGAAGAATTCATGGTTGACGTCGCCCTCACGCTCATGGACGAAATGGACCGGCGTACCAGCCGAGCCATGGGCGCCGGATACGGATACGAAGTCGACGAGCCGGAACCGCTGGCTCTGCTGGCCGAGCAGGAATTCTTCAACGTAATGATACGCATCTTTCCGGAACCGGGATACGACAACAGGCGCAATACCCTCAACACGGTCGCCAAAGCTCTGACGGCAGGATACCTGACCGTGCCCGACGGCGCTCTGGAACAGACGCTTGGAGCACTGATGCGACTGGCCCAATGCTATGGGCGCCTCCTTGCCGGAGGTCCAGGTACCCCCCAGGGAACGGAAAACCTGGACCAACGCAGCATGGCGTTGCTCCGGCAAATCCAGTGGCACAATTGGCCGTCCGAAGACGACGTTGCCGGGGTCCAGTAGCGGGTCTCGCCCCCCGGCGGCAAGAATGTAGCCGGCATACCCGAGACGTCCAGCCAAGCCGTTTTTCGGCCAATGATGGTCTTTGGATCATCAACTGGAATTCTCGGGATGCTGATGGCTCACAGTGAATGGCCGGCCTGGGCAGCCTGACGCCTGAACTCAGCCGCTACCGAGTCGCTGCGCGCCACCACCAGCACAGGAAAAGGCGTTCGCTGGGAACGGGGCGAGAAGTACCCACGCATCTTGTTGGCCACTCCACGAGCGGAATCGGCTCGACGCTCATGCTCCAGGTAATACCAGCCAGCGCCACCGGAAGAGCCCTCACCCATGTGGATCAATGCGTCAGGAGCAATCGCATCCCGTCCGCCGGAGTAGTCGTCGCCACGCCAGCCACCAGCAACGGGGAAGCCGCCCTCCCGAAAAACGGACACTATGCTAAACGCGGCTTGGTCGTGCTGGCGGTGACGCGCTGCAGTAGGCAAACCATCCTCACGGAGACCGAAACGACGGCGGGGCCTCGAGAAATGTACCCGGTCTCTCCTCGCGGAAATGCCCAGAGCAACACCAGCAAGATAGTGGTGGAGATCAACCTGCACCCGCACACCTCCCTCAACCAGGGGCGGCAGCTTTGGCAAAACGTAGCGGCTACGCGAGCCAAGGGCCCGGCTGATTGAAGGCGCCTTGGCGCCCAGGAACTGTTCAATCAGATACAGGATCCGATGGACCAATCTCGCGTCCTTACCAGCACGGAATCCCTGCATCATCCGAGGCAGCTCAGCAGAAACGGAGTCCACCGGAGAACCGAGCAGTGGGGTCAGTGAAAGCCAGGGTCTGCTCTCCCTCGGCGCCACATTGCCGGATACCTTCTTGGTCTCCGAACAGAAAACCAGCACATTGCCTTTCAGACCAAAATTGTTGGACAAAGTCTCGCTGGCCCGGCAGTCCTGCCAAAAGTCCGCAGCAACGACGCAGACCAACGCCGGCCAGCCACCCGCGACGGTGACGATCCCAACACCGACGAGGTGAACTGCAGGGAACCCGTCTGGGATTGGACCCTTGAACAGAGGCTGGGATGCACGCTGCACCCCAACCATAGAGAGGACGACAACGCCCTGGAAAACGGACCAGGCGCCAGGTCGAACCGGCCACTGCCGGACCAGGCGATCCGGCAGGATTCCAACGCAATCGTAGACATTGGCAGCTACGCTGACGAGAGGGAAAGGCTCACGTACCACACCGAAAAGGTGGAAGAGGCCGAGCCGGCCATCACCCTGGTCAGGCACAACCGGTATGCCAAGGCCTGAGCCGGCGAACGCCCAAACGTAGGGCGCCTGAACCGACCGACTTCGGACAAACGCAACGACTAAACGGGCGCGCAATCAGGCGCGTCCTTTTGGTCGCTGACCGAAGCCAGGCTGGCCTCAGCGCGGCGTCAGTTCTCGGCCCAGACGGCGTCGACCAACCGAGCACGGCCGCCCTGACTTCGCCATAACTCCGAGGGGAATCAACCAATGCCGAACAGCATCAGCATCGCGTCCAGCCGGGCGACGCTGGAAGAAGCAATCAAAAACGACATCGTGAGTGACCTCGACGAAGTCGTTTTTGATTCGCGCCACGACTCGTTAGCCGCATCGTGGACACCGTCAACGATTGGCCAGGGATCCACCTGCCGGCCAACGAATGCGACGGCATCACGCGCCGGTCATGCAACGACGGAGTGTGCGCTGGCTGCCCAGTGTTCTACGTCTACAACGTCGACGCAGCGGCCGCCACCGGCGCGACCGGCGCCGGTCCGGAATTTCACAAACGGTTCACGACCACCGTCGCGGCAGACCTCTAAAAACTGCTCACATCACGTCAAAGGCCGGCGTAGAACTGCCGGCAGAGCAGACCACCTGCAACATGTAAACGGCCGACAACCTGACCTACAGACGGCATGACCAACGACTTCCCACGGGAGCCCGTCAACCTCCAGAGCTGCGTCCTGTTCATCCAGACGGTGCCCGAAGCACGCAACGCTTTTCCCATCCTCGCCAAGAGCAACCAGAGCTGGACAGAGCTCATCGTCGACTGGAACACGCTGACGGAATCGCTGCGTGCAGAACTCCACGGCGACCTGCTGTCTCCGCAATGACGAACGCCGTCGTGGCCGTAACGCTCAGCCGATGGGCGACCTCAAAGGTCGACCCCGTTACCTGCTCCACCCCGACGCATGCCCCGACCTACACCTCTACTCCGACAGGTGGAACATTCACGTTCGAATTCCCCTTACCTGTAAAGCAGGATTGTTCAAATAGGCGGCGTCAATACGAATCTGGTAGTCAGCGATGCGCCCGATTCGGGACGACCGGCGGTTGTGATCGCGGTTTGGAACTATGACATTTCTCAATCGCCTGGATCGTTGTGTTTGATCACCGCTGGTCAATCGGGGACCAGGGTTCCTTTGATGCATGTCGCTTGATGTATGTCACTTCTGTCACTGGACCTGGTGGGATCTGCACCAAGATGACCGAGTTGAGGGCGGATGGGTTATGCTTGTCCCATTCGTATGGGCGCCGAAGCAGCCCAACCTGCCGGAACCGAAGAACAGCCCCCAGTGCAAAAGGCCCCTACTGGAACAAACCACGACCGGCGCCGGCCCGTGGCGACCCGGCCTGGCTCAAGGACGGTGCCCAGAAAGTAGCTTGAACCGGTACGAGTTCGCCGAGATGGCTGCTCAAGCCGACACCGAGCACCCCGAAGCCTTGCGACGCAGCAACGCCAGCTAGCCTTTCGGGCGCGGTGAGACCAGCGGTGAGACCAATGGTGAGCGGAGAAATGCCGAGCATTACGCCGGATCAACACGCCCTCAATATAGCGCGTGTTGTGCAACGGGAAGTAGCGCCCAACATCGTGATACTGTTTGGGTCCAGGGCCACCGGGCAACATCGCGAGGACTCGGATGTTGACCTGCTGGTGGTCTCACTGGATGGACCCCAAAAGGGAGGCAGTGCCGGCCGCGCCGCCAGTGCCTACATGAACGAAAACCCACCGTTTCTGGAAGTCAACATAGTCAACATGACGCTGGCTGAGTTCCAACGCAACCGCCGGGCCAAACAGCACCTGGCCGGGCAAGCCGACCACTACGGAGTAGCCATTGGCATGGAAAGAATGGACTACAGCGCCGGGTACGAAGATGACTATCCCGAGCACTGGCCGGCAACCAGGCAGCGTCTGGAGAATACCGCGGAATGGAGTAAACAATTCAACGACATGGTGGCTGAGGACCATTGGAACCAGAAACTGATGGGGTTCTCTGCTCAGCAGCAAGTGGAGAATGCCCTGAGAGGGCTGCTGTCAGCACACAACGATCCGACTACGTTCCGCCACGGCTTGGACGGGATCTGGGAATACTACGTAGACACGTACCACGACCGGAACGATCCGGAAACGAAGGAACTCTACGAATCGGTCACTGGGTTGCTTGACCATACCACCTACGGAAATCCTGAATCTCCCACCGGGTACAGCAACTGGCTCGTCAAGTACGCCGCCGACTACCGTTACAACATCGCACCCAAGCCGATGGACCGGAGTGAAAAGGCGGAACTGCAAAATATGGTTAACTACGCCAGCAACCGATTGGTGGAAAGAATCCACGAGTTGAGCGGAACTACGGAAGACGACGTCTTTCCCGATGGAGCGCCTTGGGAATAGCGGACCGTCATCGTGTTCACTGTTGTCCTACAGCTGGGGGACGCTTCCCGTCGCAGAGAAAGTTGATGCGGCCCCCCTTTTGCCGTCCACGGTGATGCGGTGGTCAGCTTTTGGTTACACTGATCCTATTACACCACCTCTCGGTACTCTACCGTATCCGGCATGAGCGACACCAAGCCGGAGTAGTGGCCACCGTTTAGTACGGCGGCACAATTGTCCTCAGCGGCGTGCAAACGCTGCCGGAAAATAACCGGCTCAGCCGGCTGAAACGCACTGGCTGCGACATCACGACCGCCGTCGCGTTTGCGTTCTACGTGGCCACCTGCTGGGCTGCGCTCACCGCCCAGCCGGGCAGCATCTTCAACCCAACACGGCTGGCCGCCCAAGCGCTGCTGGGCGCCCGGTTCATCCCGCCCATCATGGTGTACGGCAGCCGGCTCAACGTAGACGAAGCCACGCCGAAATAACTCCCGTCGCGAGACGATCAGCAGTCAAAACTCAGCGCCGTCCGGCGACATACCGGCGACCATCATGGCCGTCAACATCAGCCGAACACGACCCAAGAGTCGGCCGACGCCAGGCTCCACCTTGAACAGTTCCTGAAGCATTGCACCGGCTGATCTTCAGCCGGTTCGTCTGCTGAGTTACTTGACGGCGCTGAAAAAAGGAGAGCATCCCTGGACCTAAACCCAACCGCCGGCAACCGGCTCATCAATCCCGCCGCCGGCCTGGTCTACCTCTCCGACCTGCTGTCTCCAGAACAGCAACGTGTCGCGGTCAAGAACGTGGACGCCAGCGTCGACCAATGGCGCAACGACCGCAGCCAACGCACCCAGCGCTACGGCTGGCGTTACGACTACCGCGCCAAGGCATCATGCCAAGGCCATCATGCCAAGGCCATCACGCCCGACATGTGGCTGGGCCAGCTACCAGACTGGCTCCAGGAAATCGCCCAGTCCGTTTTAGAAAACGCCGTCCACCCCGAGACCGGTCAGCCCCTCTTCGAGCGTGTGCCGGAGCAGTGCATGGTTTGGGAACAATCAGCAACGAACGAGTCAAAATCGAAAGCAGCTCCACGGTTTTCGCCGTCGGCGAGAACCATAACTTCTGCTGCGACATTTCCCACAACGCGAAACTAAAACCAACGGAGAAAGACAAGGGATGCACGCAGTTACAGCAGCGACACAGGAAGTCCACCTGGACTGGCACGCCGCCGGCATGCGGCCGAGGTTGGAGCGAACATACAGCGGCGGCGACCTTCACTTCCTGGTCATCATCACCGACGAGGAGGCCCCTGGGGAACCTCAGTATTCTGGGTCACCCGCGACGGTGACGATGCCAACACCGACGAGGTGAACTGCAGGGAACCCGTCTGGGATTGGACCCTTGAACAGAGGCTGGGATGCACGCTGCACCCCAACCATAGAGAGGACGACAACGCCCTGGAAAACGGACCAGGCGCCAGGTCGAACCGGCCACTGCCGGACCAGGCGATCCGGCAGGATTCCAACGCAATCGTAGACATTGGCAGCTACGCTGACGAGAGGGAAAGGCTCACGTACCACACCGAAAAGGTGGAAGAGGCCGAGCCGGCCATCACCCTGGTCAGGCACAACCGGTATGCCAAGGCCTGAGCCGGCGAACGCCCAAACGTAGGGCGCCTGAACCGACCGACTTCGGACAAACGCAACGACTAAACGGGCGCGCAATCAGGCGCGTCCTTTTGGTCGCTGACCGAAGCCAGGCTGGCCTCAGCGCGGCGTCAGTTCTCGGCCCAGACGGCGTCGACCAACCGAGCGCAGCCGCCCTGACTTCGCCATAACTCCGAGGGGAATCAACCAATGCCGAACAGCATCAGCATCGCGTCCAGCCGGGCGACGCTGGAAGAAGCAATCAAAAACGACATCGTGAGTGACCTCGACGAAGTCGTTTTTGATTCGCGCCACGACTCGTTAGCCGCATCGTGGACACCGTCAACGATTGGCCAGGGATCCACCTGCCGGCCAACGAATGCGACGGCATCACGCGCCGGTCATGCAACGACGGAGTGTGCGCTGGCTGCCGAGTGTTCTACGTCTACAACGTCGACGCAGCGGCCGCCAGGATGACCAGCTGCCGTGCTCACCGCAAGCTCTACGCCCAGGACATCCTCGTTGACCTCATGGCACTACAGATCAAGTTCTAGGTCATCAAAGTCATCACGTTCATCACGAACAACGCCATCCAGTGGATGAAAACATCACGCACGAACTCTCGAACATCAACGTATACGCCGTAGCAATCTGCCCCGCACTTCCCAGACGAAACCGGCTCTGCGTCATCACCAAAATGGACGCCGTCTCCGCCGTCCAACAGCAGCTCGGGCCCGGCCTGCCCACGCCCCGGCCCGAGCTGGAACCCCTACACCGCCGAGGCACTCTCAGCTTTCCAAGGCAACCTCTTCATCTACGTCGGTGAATCCAACCACGGCTACACGGACCCCACCAGAGTTCCACGACATCCTGCACAAAAAATTCCGCATCGTGGACTCCACCTCCATAAAAGAAGTCTCATCATGGCCGACATAAAAATGCCGTACGCCGTCGACCAACAACAACCAGTCCACGTCAACGACGTCCAACTCGGCGCGGCCACCGACTGCTCATGCCCCGCTTGCCGTCAACCCGCCTGGGCCAAGTATGGCGACGAACTCTCCTGACTTCGAACCCATCTTCACACCTGAATCAGCCCCCACATCGCGGCCAAAGCGTCAACCATGCCCTGCTCGACAATGGCGCCTACCCCATCTGAATGCCTTTCGTTTGCCGGGTGTCCGCAAACGCAGTCCCTATCCAAGATGAACTGTCCATCAGGGACCAACGGCTCCAGCAGGCGGACACAATCATCGCTCATCTGCTGGACAAAATCACTCAGTCAAAACGAAACACCACCCTCCTGAACGCCCAGCAAAACGAGACGCAATCTGCTTTATAAAATTGGTCATGAACAACCGGACCCTGGGCCAGACAATCACCAAAGTGAAGCAAGAACTGAAGACAGTCCAACCACAAATCGCCAACGACAAATTGTCGCCACTTCCCGGCAACTGCAACTACGACCAGCTGCTGTTCAGCATCGTCCACGAACAGGTTGACGTCAACCAACGCAGGATGCTCAGCACCGCCAACGATGTCTCACGCTACTGCTATTCCAACCCGCACGCACACCGTAACGGTACCGCCGACCAGTCACGATTCCCGTCCAACAAGCCCCTGCTTCAAACTCCAAGCCGACGACAACTTCAAGCTGACGTACGGCCAGGTCGCAACCCTTCCACCGTGCCCACGTCTCGACTTCTCCCGTCAACTTCTCCAAAGTTTTTCTCCGACCAAACTACGTCCGGTCTAACCTGCCCACCCACGTTTTTACCCACCATGCCCACCACCATGCCCAGGTTCCGTGTTAGACTCCACTCGGCACACCACACCCCATTTTCAACACCAGGATGACCATCATCCAGCCCACCCAATCGGATGATTCCATCCGTCTGAACCACAGTTGGGCAAAATATCACACCTGGCCACTACCCCAAATTCCCCTGAATTCGGATGACACTATTTCGTACTTACTCACTCTTGTTTTCTACCTCATCCCCCCCACTGCACCTACTTAAGCCGCCAACACGCCCCCCTCTGAAATCAGAAGTACCGATTCCCCGCACGTACCTGACCCCGTATGGAATTCCCCAAAACGACCAAAATCGCCAATTTCTGAAATCGTATGTGCATTTTCCAAGTAGCGTCCTAACCCCCGTATCCGCAAACGGCCCCCAAACCACCCTGAAATATGCTTACATAGCCGACAAATACGCCCACCGTCTGGTGAGCGACGAGTTGAACGTATGATGGGGTGATGTTGGATGGTTGGGTATGGGTGGGTACGGGTGAAGTGGGGTTGGATACGTGGGAGTACGGGCGAAAAGCAGAGCGAAGTTCGCGGTTACTCAGCAAGGGCAAAACCACCGGTCAAATGACCAGCATGGACAGCTAAAGCAAAGAGCGCACAGCGCTCAAGCTAAGACAAAAAGAGACAACATTTACCAATACTAAAGGAACTCAGCGAAGCGATCGGAGAGTTGCGCAGCCGAAAGGATGACGGAGGGCTCAGCGCACTGGCCGTGGTCGTCGCCGTATTCCTGGTGTCAGCGACGGCGGCTGCCGTGCCAAACCATGAGGGCAACGCCGGCGCGAAGGTGGCCGAAGTCGACAGCCGGGTCGACCGCCAGTGGGACGACACCCAGGCCGCGTGCACCGACATCAGGGAGCTGATACTCGAGCAGAAAAACCTGGCGGCAGTGTCGCCCGAGTCGTACGCCAACGAGTCGACCAGCGGCAACAACTCGGAGTTCAAATACGCATCGCCCAACGATTCGGGCGACGTGCCGATGCCGAAAAACGGCGGCGCAAACGACGCAGTCGACAACGGCTCGAACGACCGCCGTAATTCAATCTACGGGATAAACCCAGCCAACGGCGGTGCGTCAAACGCGCTGGAATCGGCCGACAAAAAGGACGATCAAGACGCGGCCGGCGACGCCGACCAGATAGTCCCGCCAACGCTGACGTTCAACGACAGGGCGCGAGAAATTCAGGGCGACCGGGCGCTGACCCAGCGCCAGGAAGCCCTGGACCGGATAGTCAGCAACCGGACGCCGCGGTACGTAGCCGCCGTCGGGAACACCAGGAACTGGTGGAGCGAATCAACGACACCCGCCAGCTATGGTCCGAGCGCCGGGAAGAGCAGATCACCCTCATCGAACGGCAGGGCAACGCGCAGCTGGGCGACCGCATGCACCGGCACTGGTCGACGATCGACGACACCAAGGTCTACGACCGCTGGCGCCGTCAGGCGTCCGACGTGGAGATGCGGTCGGCGCCAGCGCTGTCGAAAATCGAGGACCTGAACACGTTCATCCTGTTCGACAAGACCAGTCCGAGTTCGAGGCGATAACGGAGTACGACGACTTGGACGTACCCCTGCAGGTAGGACTTCTCCTGGAGAGCCTGGACGCCTTTGAAGCAGAGATTGCCGGCCGCGCCGAGGCAATGCAGAGCAGCTGAACATAGCCGCAACGCAACAACTAAAACCCGCAACGAAAGGCCCGGCCGAACTGGGTCGGGCCATGAAATAACGAGCGAGCAATTGAAACTGGACGTCGAGAACCTGATGCAGCAAAGGTGGGTCGCAGTCACCCCACGCCGTCCTGATCATCAGGTCATTCAGCCTGCCCTGGGCGTAGCCCGAGGACTACGGTAACACCGCTTCCGTCTTCGGTCGGAATGAACCTCACGACCGGCTCTGACCTGCAGAGGTTCGGAGAGGTCATGGGGTTCCTGATGACGGAGGTGGCGGAATAATGATCGCCGCCGCCGCGTACCTGTGGAAACGACGGCGCAAAACAGAAGGCGTGAAAACCGCGGCAACCCGGTTGGCGCTGGTGACTCTGTACGCCATCATAGCTGGCGGGTCGCTGGAGAAAATCTGGCTGGGATACCTCGCCACCCTGCTGCTGTCCGCACCAATTCCGTCCCTGATGTTCGTCAACTGGGGACACCAAAAACTGGAACCCCACGGCGGCATCCCAGCCATCACAAAGAACATTTACAACCAGATCAACGGCCGTCGAGGCCGGACTGGAAAAGCGCCACAACCCTAACCCACGAAACAACCGGGGGCCATGCAGCCACCCGCTAATCACCAGGAGGTGAATTGAAATTAACCTGGACCAATCCCGAGGGAGAATTCCTCGGGCCCAACGACGACGACGAGGATGATGATGACATTCCCTTCGAGCCGATGGGCAACTTCGTCGACAACAACCAGGACCGCTGCCCCATCGCGCTGGTGGTGGACGTGTCCAGCTCCATGCGGGAAGACGGCATGCTCAACACAGCGATCGAAACATTTCGCGACGCGGTCTGACCGATCCAGTGGCAACTCTTGGAGTGGAAGTAGCGCTGGTCGCCTTCAACCACCAGACGGAAATACGACCGGAGTTCAGCGCCATCAATGAGTTCGACCCGGCCCCCCTGGAGGCCAGGGGAGGCGCCCGGATATGCGAAGGCGTGAACCGCGCACTCGACATGATCGAGGGACGCAAGGACACCTACTGAGCCAACGGCGTGGGCTACTAGCGGCCCTGGATGTTCATCCTCACCGACGGCATGACGGCCGACTCCCCAGACCTGCCGGCAACCGCCGGCAGGTCAGGAACATCGAGGTCGCCAAGGGCGTGACCACCTCGCGATCATGAGCGGCGCTGCCGGGTACGACGGCGCCAGGAGCAGATGCGACCGCTCACCGACCGGACCCTGCAGATGGCAGATGAGGGAAGCGTCCTACGATGTGCTCTTGGAATGGATGGCAAATTCCACCGTTGCCCGGTCCAACGCCAACGCCAGCGAACGAATCAGAATGGAGGACCCGACCGCGTGGCTGAAGTGGAAACCTCAACCAAAGTCGCGAATGGTTCGTCGTCGCCGCCAGGGTGGTGGGAGCCAGGCGCACCGGGGGCAACCAGCCCAATCGGGATGCCCTGCGGTACCTGACCAAGACGCCCTCTGCTACCGAAGCCGGCCCGGAACCGACCGAGGTGTAGTCGTCGTCTGCGACGGCGCCGGCCGTGCTGCAGAAGGTCGAATCGGCGCACCCGCCGCGGCGGCTGCCCTGGAAAGCTGTTCGGAATTGACCGAAAGTCCGAACCAAGACCGGCCCAATCTCCTACGATGCACGGTCACGACCGTAAGGCAAACCGTGATCCAGTTCGCCGCAACATCCGGAATCTCGCTGCGGGAATACGCCGCCACGCTCACCGCATTGATACAAGCCAACGGACGCGCCGCGTCTGCCCAAGTTGGCGACGGCGCTGGCGTGGTCGGCGCCGACGCCGGCTGGATGCTGACGAGCGAACCACAGCGCGGCGAGCACGCCAACGAGACATGGTTCATCACCCAGGAAGGCGCCATCTACCGTAGGTGCGTAAGCGCCGAGATCATCGGAGTGCAGCGGGTCATGATCGGCGCCGAGGGCATGATGGGCCTCACGCTCAAGCAACCCGGCAACGTGCGTTACGCGCCGTACTTCGACGGCGCTTTCCCGGGCTGGAGAGCGACCACAGCCAGGGAAAAGCGTCGGGCAGATGCAGAACACTGCTGCTGGGCAACCAGGTGCGACTACTCACCGACGACGTCACCATGAACCAAGCAACTCTTTTGCACACAGCGACGGAGACCGAAGACCAACCACAAAAAGACCGTTCCCATCACGGAAAGGAGGCTGAATATTCAACCGGGTCAACGGCATGAAGCCCACCATATTCCGGACGGACAAAACGTGCCGCTCGGCGTCCGAATCGCGCCAGGCGGCGAGGGTTCAGTCCACGAAGTATCAGGCAACCAAGACATAGTCGCGATATACCACAGATATACCATAAGGGA
Source organism: Dehalococcoidia bacterium (assembly GCA_965220095.1). Lineage (GTDB taxonomy): Bacteria > Chloroflexota > Dehalococcoidia > Lucifugimonadales > UBA3495 > Bin87. Next base: position 90,431 of record CBDCPD010000001.1, on the reverse strand, counting down.
AGGCGTCCACCAGAAATCGCAGAGAAACTCAGGCAGATGGTGAGCCGTCCTCCGGGTGGAAACGCACCGGACGGAGTCGCCTGGCCGTGGGCGCGGTTCGTCGCCGACCGGGACGGCCAGACCCACGGCTACCTGATGCAACGGGCCAAGCCAGGCGCCATGCCGGCCGCCGTATTCAGATCCTGCAAGCTGAGGAAGCAGCGCCGGGAAATCAGCCTGCAAAGCCGACGGGAAATCCAAGTACTGATGGCCGAGATAGTCGTCAGGTACGCCGACACAATGCAGAAGATGCACGACTACGGATACGCCGTCGGCGACGTCAACGACCCGCATTGTCTCACCTGAATCTTGACCCAACGAAGCTGATTGCTTCAAATAAATTGCTGCCGAGAATTCGGAGGCAGCCACCTGGGTGTAGGCTCGAGCAAGATGGCAAAGCGAGCATTGCTGGGCCGACTACAGGATGCTGAGCCAGACCGATTCAGCCGGGCTCACCTGCGTACGTTCCAGCGTGCGTACGTTCCAGCGGAGGGTGCAGCAGTGGCGAGGCATCATGGCAAACAGCTGGTCTATGTTGCGTCCGAAACCACGCCGCTCCACTGCGGTGGAATACCGAGCATAGCGCTTACCGTGGGTGACCCCAGGCGCTAAAGTTCCGGTAACATTCCTCCCTCAATGTCATTACTGGTGGGGTCGGTCGTACTCGGTGGATTGCGCTCCCCGGGGCATGGACACCACCGGACCGGCGCCGGGCTTGACCTCGGTGACGACACCGGCGGCCACCGCAGCCCTGATGATGTGGTGGCGGCAGTAGTCCTGGCCGGCGATGCGGTAGAGGGTCTTGACGTAGACGATATGGGGAACGCGAATGGGCGGCTCCAGCTCAGCGCCGCAGGCAATGCACCTGGACATGGTTCTCACCTCCTGGTGATTGGGGTCAGTTGCCGGGATTGTAGTCAAAATCCCGGCCAACTCTCGCTACTGCCCGGGGAGAGAGGTCCACGCACTGGCGAACCGAGCCTGTCATGCTGTAATAACGATGTAACGATGTGCGGAGAGCTGGCGCTATGGCGATGCAAATCGGTCGGGAGGAAAGGGCCCCAGCATTCCCCTCGCTCTATACACCGACCGCCATCCGGTCTTCAGGCACCGATCGGGATATCAGCCGGTTGGGGCGCCCACCCAGTCGAACGGGCCATGGCAGAGCTGGGCGCTGAAATGATATTTGCCCGGTCGCCCCGACGGTTTGTCTTCGCCATGCCACCCACCACGGTGAGTCGAACCCGGTTGACCGTCCAACTCCAACCTGCTATCAGGGATTGCAGTTAGACTTCGGGAGACACACTAAATTCGTGCTGATCGCCATCCCGTCTGAATTGGCTTCAACAAAGTTGGTCAGCCATGCGCCCTTCGCAAAGGTTGCCTTGTCGACACACAATAGGTCCTTGGCGTCGATGCGGCAGCCACCGGCCAGGAAGAGCACTCTGGAATTGCCGCTTGGGAGGAGCTTCATCGCCGCCTTTTTGATTCACCAGGAGGTGCTGAGTTGGGTAAATCCGCCGTGGCCGCATCTGTCGTTGGCATGGCACTGATTCTCGTCATGGCCTGCTCCATGCAGCCCCCGCCACCCGCTCCCACGGAAACACCCGTCCCCACGGCCACCACAATCCCCACGCAGCCGCCCACGCCGACCTTATCGGACCGGATTCAACCAGGACCTGCGGCCAGGGTCCACACAACCACTCCCATCCCGATTGCGACACCCATTCACACGCCTATGATGATTCCCACGGTCCATCCGGTGCGTATGGATACTCCTGTGCCGACCCGTACCGCTCGGCCCACACCAACACCCACGAATCCACCTGTGCCTACGCCTACAGTGGCCGCGCCAACGCCGATCCCAGCGCCGGCGCCCACTGCGACCACACCGCCCTCGGCAACCACCGCGCCCACGTCACCGGTAACCGACCGCGACGTTCTGGAGACTTTCTACCACGCGACGCGCGGAGACGACTGGATTGAAAACGCCGGCTGGCTCGGGGATGCTCCAATGCGACAATGGCATGGGGTGACCGTCGACGCCGCAGGCAGGGTTACCGAACTCAATCTCGAGAAAAACGGTTTGACCGGCCCCATACCCCCAGAGTTGGCGCATCTCACGGGTTTGACGCGTCTGTCACTCTGGGATAATCAGCTGCATGGCGACATCCCGGCGGGTCTTGGAAGTTTGGGCAACCTGGAAGTTCTTTGGCTGGGACTCAACGAACTGACCGGCGAGATACCGCCAGAGTTAGCCAATCTGAACAGACTGACGCACCTGAACCTCTCGGTGAACCCGTTGGCGGCAGGTGACATACCGACTTGGCTGGCCGATATGACCGCCCTCGAACAATTGGGTCTCGCGCGTACCTCGCGGTTCGGCGCGATACCGCCCGAGCTGGCCCGTCTCACCAACCTGAAGTATCTGGACCTCTTCGACAATCATCTGTATGGGAGGATACCCCCGGAACTGGGTGATCTAACCAGTCTGGAACAGTTGCGCCTTGCCGACAACTCCCTTGGCGGGAGGATACCGTCGGAACTGGGTAATCTGATTAGTCTGAAACAGTTGCGCCTTAGCAGCAACCAACTGGCGGGGGAGATCCCGAACGAGTTGAGTAGCTTGACTAATCTTGAAATGTTGTACCTGCACAATAACCGGCTGGTGGGCTCGCTGCCTGGTTGGTTGGCAAAATTCAGAAACCTGGAACAATTGGCCTTGAGCGGCAACCGACTAACCGGTCCCGTGCCCGCGTGGCTGGGCAACCTCTCCAATTTGCAACGCCTGTACCTCAACGGCAACGACTTAACCGGGACTATCCCAGCAGAGTTGGGAAGCCTGCGCGACCTGGAGCGCATATCCCTATCTCACAACCAACTTGCGGGGACCATACCGAAAAATCTGGGCGACCTCCCAAACTTGACCCACGTTTTTCTTGCTGGCAACGAGTTTACTGGATGCGTACCCTTGAAGCTCCAGGGCGTTGAGAATAACAACCTGGACGATCTCGGCTTGCCTTACTGCCGTAACTGAAGAGGTTTACTTCACCAAGGGAATGGCGTCCCGCGTCAATTGCTCCGCATTGCCTCACTGGATACCATTACTGAAACTGCAGCACCTGGGATCCACTGACAATTAGCGTCAGTTCCGGCGTTTCGGCGGAACCCCGTGTGCGCATTGGGTAGGCAGAGGGACAACGTGCCTCAGGGGCCGTTTTGCATCCCGCCTGGTCGGGCGAACGACGGTGAAAGTAGCCGCTGCGTACGTCTGTTCGCTGCGCAATAATTGCGGATACGGGCCGGCCGCAAGAGCTGGCCCAGCAGCAGATGAGGGAGGTCACCTGTCAGATAGCCACCCTCACGAATGAACTGGAGAGCCTGCTGCTCCCGCGACCGGTATATCAGGGATAGACCCACGAACGCTCCTCCGGCCGGGTGCAGCGACGACGACGAGAACTGGCGCTCTAAGGGCGACGAAAATCGGGATCGGGCCGGCGCCTGAAGTCCCCGAACAAACCGGTTGACGTAGCAACTGATGTGCGAACGTGGCGTGTTGCTATGCGGGGGTAGATGGCAATCGCCGTGGCTTCGGATGGGTGGCCAGGTGGTGTAGGGTGGGTGCCTGGAAGACCAGGGACTTGCCGCTGGCGGTGCCGGTGCTGATCACCTGGTTGTGACCCTGGCCTAGCAGCTCTAGCGCCATGGCCTGGTGCAGGTAGAGCTGACCATCGCCCGTCTGGGTTTTCACCTCAGGCCAGACGGGACTGGCGCTCAGCCAGGGGGGCGCGTCGCCGTGGCGGGCCCCTTGGCCGGGGATGGTAATCTCGCTGTGAATGTCCATGTGGCCCGGCCGGGTCAGACTCCCGGCGTTTCGTTGATGCGGTCGCAGCACGTCGGCCCGCAAGCCTTGAGATCACCGGCCCGGGTGTCGAAGCCGTGGCCGGCCGGGATCCGTTCGCCGCACCAGGCGCAGATCCTCCGCAGCAGGGCCGAGCGCAACGCTTCAGGGAATGACGCCGGGTCCAGCGTGGGCCGGTGATTGCGGCAGTACCAGTCAGCCAGATCGTCAGCGATGGCCGGTATCGACTGCTCCAGTATGTGGATGGTCAGGCCATCCTGCCATTCGGCGAAACGGCGCTCCTGGTCATCGGTCATAGTGACCTCCACATCCCTTCCGTGAACGTGGTCCTACGGATGGCGAATACACGCATGAACAACAGCGCGAGTGCCCGGACCATTGTGCTGAGCAATGGCCCAATGTATGAACCGCAGCCGGCATCAATGATCAGTTCTGAGCGGCTTCCGCACCACGTCATCAGGGTGGTTCTCCGCATACTGCTCCAGTTTCTCCATCCCCTGCGCCAACTTGCGCGACGGCCGGATGGATGGCGTCCAGTCGATGAAGTACTCCGCCGTAAACTCCCGAGGCCCGGCCAGGGTAACGCCGCGGACCACCCAATCGGGTGGTGGCCTGCAAAAAGCGCCGTCAACGCACTGCACCACCTGGCCGGCCAGGGAGCGTTCACGTCGAAACAGTTCAAGGGCGTAGTTGGCCTTCCGGCGCGTATCGTACTGCTCTTCGGTGCGCTCCAGCGACCTTATGATGCCGCCTGGATCCCTCTTGTAGTGCCAGATGTGGAAGTGGACATCAGCCATCGCAGTCCCCCAGCCGCCAGCGCGGACAATTGTACTCGGCTGAGATTATACAATGAGTGGGGAATGGACGTAATGGATGTTGCGCGAACCAAAAAGGGTATCCATAGGGGCATGCTGGAAGGAAAGTTTCAAATTCAAGCCTGTAGGGTCAAAGGAGATCATCCGGCCTAAAAGGGTTCCCTGTACTCTGGCGGCAGGGCCCTTCTCCCGTTCTCAATGGACCTCATAGTTTCTCTCCAGGTCCTATTTGTTCCAGTCGCTGCGTCGTTGTCTCTACCCGGGCTCGCCATCGCATGGCGTGATGTGACCGCCTTCGCAGTTTCATCGAGGCCAGGGAATAGAGTCTCACGCGTGACGTGGAGCAATTCGAGCTCCTTCAAGATCCGGCTCTTGCATCCGGCTGGGATGGTAAACGTGTAGTGATGATAGCTTGGTATCGACTCATTCCATCGGACAATCTGGTGGCGCTCAAATCTCTCGTGAAACGCCGATATCAAGAACGCTCCGGCCTGGGCCCTCAGTCGCTCGACCGACTGTTGGGGTTCGACAACGAATACCCTGAACAAGTCCCTCGGGTCGATGCGAGGCTGAAAGTGCGGTTTCTCTATCCCGATCAGGTGGTAGAGTCTGTTCATCACCTGGGAATAATGTAGTCTGGGCCAATCGCAGCCGCGCCGTTTGCCCAGCAACAGATTTTGTTCGGACCGCGTGAGCTTGGCAAAGTTCGCTATCACGCTGACGGTGTCGCTGTTGTACGGCTTTACCATGTTGTGAGGGACGGCGAACACGTGCAGGCGTCCTTCGTCGTCAATCAGGTCTCCCTCGCAAGCGTAAAACAGTGCCACCAACGGGTTCTTGGTGATGTCCAGGAGTCTGGTCTTGAGCCCATGGTGCTGCGCCAGGACCCATTGATCCAATGCCGAAACCATCCCGGAGAAGTCCTTTGGGCGACGGGTCATCATGTCGAGCAACATCCGACCTTCGTTTTCCCGCAACTGAGTGCGCCGCATCGCTGACGGGCGCAATTTCCAGCGCTTCGCTTCGCCGCGGTAATACAGTTCAAAATCGCTCGTCGCACCGTGCAGATCACGTAGGTCCAAGCACATATCAATCAGGTCAGCCACGCGCCTGATGACCGTCCTGGCCGGGGTTACCGGATCTTTGGCAGGGTCAATATGCCGAAATAGGTGTGCCCGCCAGGGGCGTGTCGCCGTCAGATCAGTTCCGGTCAAGTTGGCAGCGGCGAACGCGGCTTGGTCCACCGTGGCGCCCCGCAGGACGGCGTTCTCCAAGTTCGCATACGTGAACTCCGCTCCAGTCAGGTCGGCGGCCTCCAGGTTCGCTTCCCGCAGGTCTGAGTTGAGGAAATTCGCCTCCTGGAGGTTGAAACAGGCATATGGATTGCGAAAGTCGGTCCGCGCCAGGTTGGTAAAACTGAGATTGGCCGCGGGATATTCCGTAGCCTGTCCGACGGAGCGGTCCTGCTCGCGCTCGGCCCGCTGCACCAGCAAGGCACCGATGCGCGTCCCGCTCAAGTCGCGTTGGTGTCCGCCGCTCGCGGCAAAATGGCGTCCCGTATCCCAAGCGTTCATATTCGCGTTCCAATGTTGAACGCCCTGCAGGAACAGTTGAAGATCCTCATCATTCGCCATGGTCGCACTCACTATTGGGGTGTCGTCTGATTGGAGAGATCCTTCGATCGACCGGAGCTCCAAAGTCATTATCTATTCCGCAGAGGAGTTTATACGTCTCGACCGGTAGTGCTCCGTGACTGGATGGATAGTCGTCCAGATCCCGGGCGTTGCCGGGTTTTCCATCGCTGATGTCGTAGTCCCGGGGCAGCCACGCAATTTTCCTGCGGCACGTCATTCAGGTATCGGGAGGACACTTCGTATGCGCCGCCGGCGATTCCGATAAGTGCAGCCGGTCCGGGATTCTTGATTGATCCTGATCGTCCGGATAATGGCTTGCGGGCTCGTCTCCATCACGTTACAATCCCGGCCGCCATCGTGGTTACAGAGCGCCAATTGCCCGGTACTGACCGAGTTCAGTGGGGCGCTGATTGTCGCAACCAAATTGTGACCGCAAGCATGGCGACGTACCAATCGGCGGGCCGCGCTGGCTTTGGTCATCGCGAACGCAGGGCGGCATTCGTTCCACACTCGCGGCGTTAGTGTGGAAACTCGATTGCCGTGCTCACTGCTCCCGCTCCTGCGGCACGATTATGCAAGGAGGACGGTTGTTCCATGACTACCAAAGACGCAGAGGCATTCGTTGCTCGCTACATAGCGGTTGACAGCCATCTCAACGAGCGCAACGGCTCCACGAAGCAGGTGTACGGCATCGCCGGAGAACGCCCGGCGGGCCGCAAGCTGGCGGATGACATCGCCAGATACTGCAACCAACTGGATAGGGAGGGCTACGAGGTCATCTCGATTTTCCCGCTCACCGCTGGACGCGCTGCGGAAGTGTCCGCAGAAGCCACGGAGCGCGTGGCCGGGCGAACCTACCGGACTAGCTTGTCAGAAGGGGATGAGGAATCGGATTACGTCGATACCGGCGTGGGCTACAGCGTGACCGACGGGGTGATTGTCGTCGCCAATCGGCGGCGACGCCGTCAACTTCGGGAGTGACATGAAGACGTAACGACCAAGTCTTTTCCGCAGTCCGGTCCGGCGCAACGCCGCCGGCGCACCGGACGACGTCAGAGGTTCAAAGGAGCAGTACCGTGCCGCAGAGGGAGGATTTCGCGATCCAATGGGGCGGCCCGGATGGAGCGCACCGTGGTGGGTGTCGATGGCCTGACCCATGTGTTGTCGGGACTGAGGCCGGGTAGAGGCGGCCGTTTCACCGACGAAGGCGCATATCGTCGCGCCATTGAGCAGGCGGTCGGGGAGAACGGGCGGCAGCTCCGCTGATGCAAAGGCGTTGCAACAACCTTTCCACGGAATGCGATTTGTCCGCCTGACTGGGGCTGACCGCTCAGAAGAGCAACCCTACGATGGCCATAAAACGCTTCCGTGAAGCTACGGAACATCGTGGAGTCGAAATGGAAATCACGAAAGAAATACCCTCGGTCAACTTCCACCTGTGGAAGCCCTGCAACATGAGGTGCCGGTTCTGCTTCGCCACCTTTCAAGATATCGGACAGGACGTCCTGCCCAAAGGACACCTGCCGCGTGAGGGCTGCCTTTCCGTGGTGGAGGCGCTGGCCAGCGCGGGGTTCGATAAAATCAACTTCGCCGGCGGCGAACCCACGCTTTGCCCCTGGCTCCCGGACCTGATACGGCGGGCCAAGGAACTGACGTTCACCACGTCCATGGTCACCAACGGCAGCCGGATCACGCGGGAGTGGCTTGACCAAGTCCACGGTCACTTGGATTGGGCCACCTTGAGCATAGATACGGTAGATCCGCAGAAATTGGAAGCGTTGGGGCGAACGACCCGAAACGGGCCTCTCACCGAGGATGACTACCTGGGCGTCATTGATCTGCTGAAGGAGCGGGGTATCCGCCTGAAAGTCAACACCGTGGTGACGCGTTGCAACTGCGGCGAGGACCTGACCGGCTTCATCGCCAGAGCGCGACCGGAACGGTGGAAGCAGCTGCAGGTGCTTCCCATCAGAGGCCAGAACGACGGTCTGGTCGATGACCAGGTGATCACTCCCGAGCAGTTCGCCGGCTACGTTGCCCGCAACCGGGGCGTGGAGGCCATGGGCGTCGCGGTCGTTCCGGAGAGCAATGACCTGATGACCGGCAGCTACGTGATGGTCGACCCCGCGGGCCGCTTCTTTGACAATACGGCCGGAGCCCACGTGTACAGCCGTCCTATAAACGAGGTCGGTGTCAACGTCGCGCTAAAAGAAGTATCGGTCGACCCTGGCAAATTCCGGTTGCGGGATGGCCTGTATGATTGGTGACGAGCGCGAGGACAATGTGACTGAACGCGAAGTTACACCCCGCCTACCCACCAGCGGCCAGATAATCGGAGCTCTGGTCGCAAAGTTGGGCATAAAGCACCCTGCTCTGCGGAGAAAAACAGCCCAACGGTATTTCTCCGGCCGGTTGCGAGATCGGGTGAAGGATTCCAGCAGGGCCGAGATCATCGAGGCCATAGCGGAGGTGTTGACCGGCTCCGGTTTCGTTGCGTCGCCCGAGGAGAGGGAAGCCAATTACGAATTGGCGCCCGCGTTGGCCTCCATGCTGCAGTGGCACGCGGACAACTGGGACCTGTTCCGGTCGTTCCTCCGGCGGAGGACCATGAGCGTCCTGCCCAGCCATCTGCCGAAGGTCTGGGGGGTATACGTCAGGCTCGCCGTCATCGATCTGGCACTCAGGGTAGCCGCCCATCTGCATCTTGCCGGATCATCTCCGGCAACGCTCGACTTGCTTGGTTGGGCGAGCCGCACGGCCCGACAAGCCTACCTCAATCAAAAGCGGCGCCAAGCTGGGCTATCCCGGAAGGACGTGGTCGATGAAATCAGGGTGAACGATAACACCTTCGACGCCTGGATGTACCATGGCGCCCGGCCCTCCGATGACAACATCGCGAAGCTAGCCCAGGTGCTGGCCGACAACATTACAGGTTCGAACACGGCTGGCATCGCGCTTGAACTGCGAGCCCTCTACTGGGTCAGCGACGTCGTTGGCCTGTTGGTCGAGCACATAGGGGACGAGGCCGTGGACGACGCCATCAGTCGATTACACCGGTACGCTGAGGAAACCTATCGGATAATTGACGACCAGTTCCCTACCGAAGACCGTGCAGCTGATCTCACCGTGTTGGCTGATCTGGGCGTTGACGCCCGCATTGCCAAACCGCTGTTGGCAGCCCTGATTGAACGGGAACCGGACGAAGAATGGCGGGAGGACCTGCGGTCCACCGGGGTGGACTGGGTCCGGCGCGTCCTCTCGGTCAATCTCCGCGCTCATCTAGCTGGGGAGGACATCCTCTTACAGGAGACCGATGGGCACTTACTTGAGGATTGGGGGGTGGGCAACCCCGAGGCCTATGCCCATTACCGGCGCTCTCTAGAGCGCGAGGTACAGGGACAACTTGACGAAGCCATGGCCGAGTTGGAGACGGCGGCCCGGCTTGACCCATTAGTTCCGGCTTACCACTTTGCGCTGGGGTCGCTGAAAACTGACATCGGTATTTGGCGCAGGGAGAAGGCCCTCGTCAACGAGGGATTGGACGCGTTATGGGTGGCGGTTGCGATGCACCCTGCCTGGATTCTCCCCTGGACCGCAATCGGTCGGACATTACTCCACACCGACAGACCGGCGGAAGCGTTGGATCACCTGCGGGATGTGAAACCGGAATGCGGACCGCCTGATTCCGGTTACTACAGCGCATTGGGGGCTGCGTACTGGAAGCTGGGCCAGCTGTCCGATGCTCTGGCAGCGTTCGAAGCGGCAATAGAGCTCGACCCCGAGGAGACGTCCGCTTTGGTAGCGGCTTCGGAAATTGCGCTCTGGGCTGGTGATCACGAAAAGCACAGGAAGTACTCAAGGATGGCCCACCATTTTGGGGCCGAAGACGACACGGACAAGATCATGGAGTTTCTCCGGGAATTCCGCCAGGAAGAACCGGACAATGACGGAGGCGCTTCCGAGCACGACCGGAAGATCACCGTCATGGACGCCGTCATCAGGCTCAGCCCCGATGATCACTATGCTTACCTGACCAGGGCGAGAGCACATTTCGCCAAGGGAGAAGACGACCTGGCTATCGCCGATCTGGATGCCGTTCTACGGCTGGACCCGGACCACGCTCCCGCGTACATGCTGCGCGGAATCCTATACGGCTACCAGGATCAGTGGGGCCGAACGGTTGCTGACATGAGCGAACACATCCGGCTCAGACCTGACGCCGCGGCCGCATATTACTACCGGGGACTGGCCTACGTCGAGCAGGGCGCATTGGACCAGGCGCTCGCTGACATGTGTGAATCTGTCCGCCTCGACCCCAACCATGCTGATGCCTACCGCGGCCGAGGCGATTGCCTTCGTGACAAAGGGGAGTACGACCCAGCGATCGCGGACTTTGAAGCCGCACTGCGGCTAGACTCTGAGAATGCGGCGGCTTATCTGGGACGGGGAATGGCCTATCGAATGCAGGGCGACCCGGACCGGGCCATCGCCGATTACGACGCTGCGCTCCGGCTCAAGCCTCAAGATCCGTTTGCCTATCGGTTTCGTGCGGACGCCTATGTCGCCAAGGGGGAATATGACCTGGCGATCGCAGATTGCAACGGGACATTGAAACTCAATCCCCGAGACCCAATAGCTTGTTTTACCCGCGGCAATGCTCACCTATTCAGTGGGAAACTGGACCTGGCGCTGGCAGATTTCGACACAGCAGTTGAATTTGATCCCACCAGCGGCCGTTCCACTTATGGCCGCGGTTTGGTTCGCCAGTTACTGGGCGATGACGATGGCTCGGAGGAGGATTTCCAACGCGCTCGCGAACTGGGCTACGATGACCGGGCCCTGGAATGCTGCTGATTCATATCCAAGTCTCCTGCCTGGAAGCCACCGGTGGCCGATCGGCTCTCAGGGGAACATTCACGCACGTGGATCGTTCCAATTCCTGCTGTTGTACCTTGCCAACAAAGCTTCGTAGTGCTCGTTGAAGTTGTCGTCGCGCATATATCGTGCCCCCAATTGTGGCTAGAGCAGATCATCCAGGACGACGACAGGTAGCCCTTGGACGCGGCGAAAGTCGGTGTCGTTGGTGATGAAGAGCGTGCAACCCGCCCGAAGAGATGTTGCAGCGTGGAGAGCGTCGGGTGTCTTCAGGCCAGTCTCGGCGCGCAGGCGGGCCGCGTCTTCAAACACCTGGTAAGAGGCATCGAGTAGTCTCACCGCATTGGACGCAAATAGTTCACGGTATTGCCATTCAATCTCGGTGTTGCCATCCCGGAGCGGTTTCACCAGCGCCTCCACCACCAGGACGGGGCTGCTCACGATGGTGAGGTTTCCATCCTGGGCTTGCTGCCACATTGGTTCAAGCAGTGTGCGGTACGGCTCCACGCGCTCCACGCTGTATATGAGGCCACTGGCATCGAGATAGACCAAGCCAGCGTGCGGAAGATCTAGCCGTCCCACGACGCCTTCTCTTCCGCCAAGTACGCCCGCACCTCATCGGCCGTCTGGAACAGGCGGCGCTCTGGACCGCTGTTGAGTATCTCCATGATGGAGCGGCGCGGCGTTGGCGCTGAGGCAGTCACGACGACATCGACCGTCTCCCCTTCGGACAGTTCCTGGTCCACGATTTCTATTCTTCCGCCGGGCAATACCGTCGTTCTAAGGTACAGCGGTTTGTTCATGGCCAGCAGCTCCTTTTTGGACCACCGTCTATGCTTCTTCATTTTCAATCCGGCACAGAACCTCGCGGTTGACCGAGTTCGTCCAACTTTACCGCCGATTGGTTATCGAAACATTCGGTTGTAATCTTCTTCCATTTGCCTGTAGTCGCTTGTCAGGCTCTGTATGACCTTTTCAGTGTGGTAGGCCAATGGGCCGATAGGCGTTTGCATGTGCGCTCCGCAACCACGCTTGCGTCTGCACGATTTCCGTAGGTGTGGGTGCGAAGCAACTTCGGTCAATCATCACGTTTCGCCTGGATTCCATTCCCTCACCCTTCTTCGTAGAACGTCGAGGATAGGGTCAATCAGGATGGGGATGGGCGTGGTCATGGTTGTTTGCCGCCGAACGCGGTTCCGTCCAGTGTACATGAACCGGATGGGTGGCGAAGCGCACGCTTGGCTCGCCGGTCCGGACGGACCAGTATTGCGCGTAGGATGCTACTTCCGTTGCTCCCATGCGATTGGTGCATGTTCCAATCGACCCGACGTTGCCACTATCGTGCTGGACAATTTGCCACCAGAGAGCGTTTCTCTACCTGGAGACGCGACGATTATTCGTTTCCGGCATTCCAGCGTCAGAAAGACTGTCGGCCGATGGCTGCCACCGGCTCCGGTAATGTCTGAACTTCGGCCAGGAACCACAACCAGCAGCCGGGTCCGAAGTCTCCCCACGGATCGTTCCGCGTCCGTCCCAATCCCACTGCGCACCTGACCTCTGTGCGGCCGTCATGCAGCTTATCCGGTCGTTGGGCTGACGTACTTTACCTTGGCGATCCCGGCCAGGAGGCGATGGCCAGCACCGCGCCCGCCGGGATACTCCTCTGCCAGTCTTCCCCAAATGCGCCGGCAGCTCCCGTTCTATGGGAACGCCCGGTTGCCTGACCACCCGCTTGCCGGCGTGGACGGCGATGGTCTGCCCCACCAGGTGGCAGGCGCCGGCCAGGACTGGGCCTCCACGGACTTGATGCCCAGGGCGATCAGCGACACCCAAGGCTGGTGCAGGGTGATGGCGTACATCCGGCGGCCGCTCCTCAGGGCACGGTCACTGCCGCGGTTTGACGAAGCTGGTGTCGGAACCGGCGCCGGCCCTGACTTCGGTGATGACACCGGCGGCCACCGCGGCCCTGATGATGTCGTGGCGGCATTAGTCCTTGCCGGCGATGCGGTAGAGCGGTCTTGACGTAGACGGTGTGGGGAACGCGGACGGGCGGCTCCAGTTCGGCGCCGCCGGCAACACAGCTGGGCATGGGTTTCACCTCCGGGTGATTTCGGGCGTTGCCGGAATTGTATTGAAAACGCCCCCGAACCCGTTTTGTCATTTTCCCGGGACCGCCGCCAGGCCGTGGAATGGTATTGACTGATATGCAATGGACTCCAATGCATTGGATACCAATCCATTCCGTTGCGATGCATTCCAATGGACAGGTATGGATACCAATGGAATGGATACCTATGCATTGGTTGCCGTGGGCGCCGATGTGGTCCTGAGCGTGGTCGGGCGGCACGACCGGATGGTCACGGCGGGGTCGACGGGAGAAAACCCGTCATCGGGGCTATTTCTGCCAACCGAGGGCCGGCAAACGACGGTGAAAACGCCCGCTTGCGCACGCCCGTTCGCCGCGCGATAATTACGATTATCGCGCATCTTTTGCCCGCCGAAATCGCCGCTGAAATCCCGCCGCCGGAGACTTGCCCATGACCTACGTCGTTGACCACCGCCAAGTCCATTGCCGCCGGCGCGCCGGCCGGCCGGAGACCATCCCGTGCCGCCGGTGAGACGACACCGCATCGGCGACCAGCTGCCGTCCGTGATCCACCCGGGTCCCGATCCGGCCGCAATCAATCTCGGCCGGGACCTGGCGGTCCAGACTGACGCCCAGGCCGTCGTCCTCTTCGGCTCCCGGGCCACCGGCGGCTGGGATCAGCAGTCCGATCTCGACCTGATCATCGTCCATCCCGCTGCCGGCGACGAGGATGACCGCAGGAAGGTCCTCGGACGGGTGCTGGCCGAGCTCAGGGAGCGACACTACCCGGGCCACGGCGAGTACGACAGCCTCCATCATGGAGTGGTGGATGGACAGATGGTCAAGACACCGGTGGAGTACCTCGCCGGGCGCCGCACCCTGAACCACGTCATCGCCCGCGCTACCAGGGAAGGCCGCATCTTCACCGGAGATCCCAGGGACGCGGACCGCTTCCGCCACGACGGCGACGCGTCCAACGAGTGGGAACTGGCGACCCTGGAGCGCCTCAAGCGCGCGGCCCGGGTCCACGGCAACATCGAACTGCTGCGGGACAATTTCCCCTGGTACGCCGAAGGCGACCCGCCCGCTCGCCGACACCGTCTCAATGTCCACACCGACCAGGGGCGAAACGCCCACGAGTTGCTGTGGAACTCGGGAGCGGCGCTCCTGTCCATCCTGGGCGTCATCTATCCCCGGGACTCGGTGGCGGAGATAGCCGCCGCCATCATCCGGCACGACGCCGGCTGGTCTCTCGAGTTCCGGAGCGACCTGGAACGCATCGACCAGTACTCCGGCTGTGGGTGCGAGGTGGTGGTAACCGATCCCATCGACGATGTGGCAGCCATGTGGAAAGATCTCGAAAGTGACCGTATCGCCCTGTGGGAACGGATCCGCGCACTCAGCGGTTACGACCTCGCTCAAGCGCAGTCGTCCTCAGATTCGCAAACTTGATCGCCCGCCGCCCATGCCGAAATGACCGTGCGCTATTCCAAGCCGCCAGACCGCCGCCGGAGAAAGTCATGACCACCACCGTTGGCCAAGAGCTCGTTCCCCATCAACCCCCGTCAATCCCGGCGCTGCGGGCCGCCGACCAGGGCGTGGCCTCATCCCTGGAGTCGGTCCTCTCCGACAACACCAGGCGCGTCTACGGGACCCAGTGGCGCATCTTCGCCGGCTGGTGCGACGAGGTGGGCCTCACGTCCCTGCCCGCCGAGCCCCTCACCGTGGCCCGTTACCTGGCCGCCCGGGCGAACTCCGGCGCCAGCATCGCCACCATCCGGCTGGCCACGTCGGCCATCTCGAAAGCGCATGAGTGGGCAAAGCTGGAAACGCCCTGTCGGGACCCGGGCGTGCGCGCCTCTTTAAAGGGATGGGGTCGGCGGCTCTCGAAGCCTCAGCGCCAGTCCGGCGCCCTCACCGCCGACGTGCTCGCCGTGATCCGGCTCACCGCCGTCCAGCCCCGCAAGCGCGGCCGCGGCATCGAGACGCCCGAGCAAGCCTCCGAGCGAGCCAAGCTCGACCTGGCCTTGGTGGCTGTCCTGTCAGATGGAGGGTTGCGCCGGTCCGAGGCTTCGTCTCTGACCTGGGGCGACGTGCAGCGCTGGGACGACGGCTCAGGCCGCATCACCGTGGTCCGCTCCAAGACCGATGCGGAGGCCCAGGGCGCGGTGGTGGCCATCACCCCCACCGCCATGGCGGCGCTTTCCGCCATCCGGCCGGCGGGCGTTGGCGGTGAGGTGAAGGTGTTCGGGCTGTCGGAGTCCCAGATCGCCCGGCGGGTGAAGGCCATCGCCAGGGCCGCGGGGCTGGAGAATTGGGAGTTCTTCAGCGGCCACAGCGGGAGGGTCGGCATGGCAAGACGCATGGCCCAGAACGGCGCCCCCACCCACGAGATCGAGCGCCAGGGCCGCTGGAAGCAGGGCGGCGGCATGGTCGGCCGCTACACCCGCGGCGAATCCGCCGGTTCGGCCCTGCGCTACCTTTAGGTGGGGAGGTTTCTGCAACTGGACGGCGGATGCGCTGTTCTGCTGGGCTTTGTATTCCTGAGGGCACTTCACGATGACCTCGTTCATCCTGGGGAATTCATTCCCGGCGGAGTCCCCCACCCAATCCAGCGCCTTCTGGCGCGCCGCCGTGTCATCCCACGTCGCGTAATCGTCCGCACTCGAGATGTTTCCTCCTTCATGCAGGAGCATCCAGGCGGGGGATAATATCGACCGTTTGGATCCGAAGCACAGCCGCACCACGCCCTCCGCGATGTCGGCTTCCAGTCCAGCCAGCCTGTGTCGACGATTGGCCAGCCGCCGCTTCTTCTGATGAACCTGATCCCACCGGCCCCGCTCAGCGGCATCGGAAACCTGCCGCTGGGCCCGAGCAATCCGCCGCTGCAGACTGTCCTGCTGCAACCGCTGAGACTCCCGCACCGCCGCCACCTTGCCCTCCAGCGACACCCGCACCGCATTGAACATCCGCGCCGGTATCCCGTGCTTCTTGATGTAGTCGCTCTTCAGCGATGCCGCTGAGCGGCCCGCCACAACGTCGGCGAACAGCTTCCGCTGCACCCGACCATACAGCTCAGCGTAGGCCGCCAAGGCGGCGTCCCCCTCCAAGCAGTCCATGTCCGCGTAATCGAAAATACGCGTCTGGTAGGTGCCAGGCTGCTGCATCAACCTTCCTGCGCCGCCGCCAGTGCCCGTTCCGCCCGCCGACGGGCCGAACGCCGTCCGTAAAGCCGAGCGCACAGCGAGGTCATTACCTCGGTTACGTCTCGCACCAAATCGTCCTCAAGTTCGCCCTCATCCATCACCAGGATGCGTGCTCCCCGACCAGCCAGCGCAGCCTCCACGTACTCAAACCCGAAACGGCTCAAGCGCTCCCGATGCTCCACCACTATCATACCCACCGTATGGTCCGCTACCAGACGCCGCAACCGGCGACGGCTCCCATTCAGACCGGAGCCGATTTCCTTGACCACCTCGTCTGGCCGATAACCCTGCTGCGTCGCCCATTCCACAACCCGACCCACCTGCCGGTCCAGATCTTCCTTTTGGTCCGCAGAAGAAACCCGTGCGTACACCACGCAACGCCCGTCATTCTCGGATGGCACCACCACATAGTAGCGCCCGTTGGGCAACTGCTCGACCTGCAACTCGGGAGGCAACCGGCCAGCATGGTGCATACGCGCGGTCGTGGCCTTGTCGAAACCGTAAAGACGACCCCAAGCGGTTAGACTGATGCGGCGACTAACAACATCCATAATTAACTAGACTATACTAAATCTCCAACAGTTACCAACCCCACGCCGACGAAAAGGTCTCGGTTTTGATGTGGACGCGGTTAACCTGATTGCCCGGCCGGTCGCGGTGCCCAATCATGCTGCCTGTCATTGGCGCCACACAGCAGGCGCCGGCAGTCTGGTGCCGGTTGGAGAACAGGCGGTGGGACTGCCAAAATTGTAGTTGGGCGCCACGGTGTCGGAGTACTGGTATCCGGCAGCGTGGACGCAGTGCACAGGGAGCGATTCCTCGGTTGCCTGGCTGCCCAGCTCGGCTGGCAGGTCCCACCTGATGAATCGTTGGTACCCCCCGTCCGAACGGTGCGGCGGCGTCTAGCGGTCTGGCTCAGCGATACAGGTCAATTGAGCGAGCGGGCGGGCCAGGTAGAGTTGGGCGTCGCCTTTGAACAGATGGAGTTGGATGAACTCCTGCATGGCCACGATCCTGACGCCGACGTCGCGGTCTTTCCGACGTTCGGCCACGGCGCGGGCCGGCGCGACGATCAGAGTGGCGAACGCGGCAGCCATCTGATGGCGGGTGCCGGCCGGGGCGTCGCCCATGACCTGCTGGGCAGCGATGGCGAATTCGCGGCTTCTGCTGTGGCCGTCACGGTGAATGGCGCCGGCTCCCGGCGTGTGCTGTTCAGAATCGACGTTGGCCATGAGCTCGGCGGTCAGCGTCTGAATCTCAGCTTCGTTGGGGGGGTGTGGTCGGGATAGCGACGCGGTGGGGCCGGGATTGTTGTCTCGGTGGTTGTCTCGGTTGGTCTGGATTGTATCCAGCGGGTCCTGAGCCCAGGTCTGTTGCGGCGATTTGCTGGCCGGCTTGGACAGCTGGCCCAACGCCGGAGTTTGTTCGTCCGAAGTCGTCATTGTTGTCTCCATCGATCCGATCAGTGCCGGTTGGTCCGTGGTCAGTCAAGGTCCGGGGCTTGTTGTAGCGCGCGGCGGCGCAGACGATAATCACGGTGACCGGCGCTCATTTCATCAAACCCCCACTGGCTGATTGTGGCGCACGATGGCCTTCCTGATGTCCAGTTGGGTTCCCACCAGGCTCAGACCGTGGTGGTCGTAGGGTCCAGATCGTCCCCTGGTCGAATTGGATGGCCCCGGCGGGCCGGTCGTTGATGAAAACGTCGGCCTTCCGGCCGTCGGTCACTCCGAATCGGATGCTTGGGATGTCCCTGAACATGGGTTTCCTCCTGGTTTGATTGGTCCTGATCGTGGTAGGTGCGGACAACTGCCTGCGCTGTTCCGACCACCGGGGCTGATCCCCGTTCCTGCCGGGCCCTGCAGAGCGCAGACCAGTGGCAAGGTGGTAAGCGGCGTCAAGTACGTGCGGCGCCGCGCAACTCAAATGTAAGACTTGGTGAGCTGAACTTGACGAGAGCCCTCGGATAAATGCTACCCGGAGCGACGGCAGCGCCGGTTCAATAGCTCTTCCCGTGCCTTCAATTACCCGGTTCCCCTCAAACCTGAAGTGTTAGGGACACGGTTGGCGACCAGCGCTAAAAACGCCGGGGCAGTCGCCGTGACCGCCCCGGCTGCAATTCCTGATGATTCAGTAAGGCTAGAAATCCATTGGGGGAGCGGCCATCATGCTCGAAGCCGGCTCGGGGATTTCGGTAATCATGGACTCGGTGGTGAGCACCATGGCGGCGACGGACGCGGCGTTCTGCAACGCGGAGCGCGTGACCTTTACCGGGTCGATGATGCCGCGCTCGAGCATGGGGCCGAATTCGCCCAGCTCGGCGTCGTAGCCGTAGTCATCGGACTGATGCTTCACCTGGTCGAGCACCACTGCTCCCTCGGAACCGGCATTCTCCACGATGAGTTTCAACGGCTGTTCGAGCGCGCGGCTGATGATGTTGACGCCGACAACCTCGTCCCCGGTCAACCCTTCGATGGTGTCCAGGGCCCGTTGAGCGCGCACCAGAGCGACGCCGCCGCCAGGAACGATGCCTTCTTCAACCGCGGCCCGGGTGGCCGACAGGGCGTCTTCCACCCGGGCCTTACGCTCTTTCAGCTCGATCTCGGTGGCGGCGCCAACCTTGATGACGGCCACGCCGCCGGACAACTTGGCCATCCGCTCCTGGAGCTTCTCGCGGTCGTACTCGGAGGTGGTGTCTTCGATCTGGGCCTTGAGCTGGTTGATGCGGGCCTGGATCGCTTCTTCTGAACCGTGGCCCTCAACGATGGTCGTGTCGTCCTTGGTGGAAGACACGCGACGGGCGCGGCCAAAGTCCTCGACCGTGGCCGAATCCATTCGACGGCCGGTCTCCTCGCTGATGACGGTTCCGCCCGTCAGGATGGCAATGTCTTCCAGCATGGCCTTGCGGCGGTCGCCGAAGCCGGGCGCCTTGACCGCCAGCACGTTCATAATGCCACGCAGCTTGTTGACCACCAGAGTGGCCAATGCTTCGCCGTCGATGTCCTCAGCGACGATGACCACGTCCTTCTGGCCGGCTTGCAGCAGCTTTTCCAGGGCCGGCACCAGGTCGGCGACGGCGGAAACCTTCTTGTCGGTGATGATGAGGTGGGCATCTTCGATGCCGGCTTCCATCCGCTCGGTGTTGGTGATGAAGTAAGGAGAGGTGTAGCCGCGGTCGACCTGCATCCCCTCGACGTACTCAATCTCATCGGTCAGTCCGCGGGACTCTTCCACGGTGATGACGCCGTCCTTGCCCACCTTCTCCATCGCCTCGGCGATGGTCTCACCGATGGCGTCTTCATGGGCGGAGAGGGAGGCTACCTGTCCGATGCGCTCGCGGGTCTCCACCGGATGGGACATCCCCTGCAGCTCGGTGACGATGTGAACCACCGCGTGCTCGATGCCACGTTTGATGGCCATGGGGTTGGTGCCGGCGGTAACGTTCTTGAAGCCTTCGTGAATGATGGCCTGGGACAGTACGATGCTGGTGGTGGTGCCGTCGCCGGCGGCGTCGTTGGTCTTGGTGGCGGCTTCTTTCAGCAGCTGCGCGCCCATGTTCTCGAAGGCGTCGGGCAGCTCGATCTCTTTGGCGATGGTCACGCCGTCGGAGCAGACCTGCGGCGGGCCAAACTTCTTGTCCAGCACGACGTTGCGGCCACGGGGACCCAGGGTAATCTTGACCGCGTCGGCCAGGATGTCGATGCCGGTGCGCAGCGATTTGCGTGCGTCTTCAGCGTATACCAACTTCTTTGCGGGCATTGGGGGTTCTCCTCGTTGGAGTGTGCGCTATCAGGGGTGGATTGGTGTGCGTACGAGAGCTCAGGAGTTGGAACGGAACGGCTAGCCCAGTTTGGCCAGGACGTCGGATTCACGCATGATCAGATATTCGTCGTCGCCGTCTTCGTACTCGGTGCCGGCGTACTTGGAATAGATGACCTTGTCGCCGACGGAAAGTTCCATGGCGATGCGGGAGCCGTCGTCAGCGACGCGGCCCGAGCCAACGGCGATGACCTCGCCCTCCTGGGGTTTTCCCTTGGCGGTGTCGGGGAGCAGGATGCCGCCCTTGGTCTGGGTTTCCTGTTCCATCGGCTTGATGACGATTCGCTCGCCTAACGGTGTAAAACTGGACACTGAGTGCCTCCCTGGGTTGGAATGTTGCGGTTTGTGGGTGATAAGTTTGGTCGGGTAGTGGACGATCTGGCCATCCTGTGCCGACGGGGTTACGGCTTACGGGCGCGGTCCGTGGTGTAGAAACCTGAACCTTTCGCGGGACCTTGCCCGGAGCCCGGGTGGATGATCGGTACTGGGTGAAACTTCCGGCGCGCCACGCCGGAGCACTCGGGGGGAATTCAGATCCCGGTCGCTTCGAGGCTGGGCCGCCGATCATGCTAATGGCCCCATGAAGCGCGCTGCTGGGCATACCGGGGGGAGTCGCCTCCCTTCGTCAAACACTCTGACGACCGCCTGCTGCCGTTGTGTATCTATTGTTGCTGACCCACGACGCTATTCCAATGGGCCCAATGTTGTATTTGCGTAGGAAATAGTCGGTGCGGTAGCGTCCGGTGCAGGGTT
Source organism: Dehalococcoidia bacterium (assembly GCA_965220095.1). Lineage (GTDB taxonomy): Bacteria > Chloroflexota > Dehalococcoidia > Lucifugimonadales > UBA3495 > Bin87. The sequence goes on along the minus strand of CBDCPD010000001.1, from coordinate 69,342 downwards.
TGAGAGTGCGTCATCTCCCGCGATGATCCGGCACCAGACCTTGAGGCTAATGTTCAGGAGGTCGAAGACGCGGGACAGTAGGTCTGACCGCCCAGCAGAAACAACTTTCTGACGTAGACGGCGTGGGGCGCACGCATGGGCGGCGCCAGCTCGGTCTGGCAGATGAAGCAGTTGGCCAGGGTTCACCTCCGTTTCAGAGGATTGCAATCGGATCGTTATCGAGCATCTTTCGCCCGCCGAAATCACCACTCAATACCGCCCCCCGGAGACTCGCCCGTGACCACCATCGTCGACAACTACCAAGTCCATTGCCGCCGGCGCGCCGGCCGGATGGAGACCATCCCATGCCGCCGGTGAGACGACACCGCATCGGCAAGGAGATGCCGTCCGTGATCCACCCGGATCCCGACCCAGCCGCAATCAATCTCTGCCAAGACCTGGCGGTCCAGGCCGACGTTGAGGCCGTCGTCCTCTTCGGCTCCCGGGCTACCGGCGGCTGGGACGAGCGGTCCGATCTTGACGTGATCATCGTCCACCCCTCCCCCGCCGGCCGCGAAGCGGAAACCGCTATCCGCCGAGTTCTGCACCGGATCAGGGAGCGCCACTATCCGGGCTGTTGGGATCATGAGAGCTCCCATCGCGGGGTGAGGGGCGGCCAGCAGGTGGTGTCATTGGATTATTACGCCTCCTACCGCCGCACCATGAACGACGTCATGGCCCGAGCCGCTCGGGAGGGCCGCATCTTCACCAGGGAGCCCAACGCCGCGGACCGTTTTCGCCACGACGGCAACGTCTCCAATGAGTGGGAACTGGTGACCCTGGAGCGCCTCAACCGTGCGGTCCACGTCCTTCAGAACATTGTGTTCATGCGGGGTAACGCCCGTTGGTACGCCCAGGGAGATCAACCGGATGGCCACCAATCCTTCAGCCTCCACACCGACCAGGGGCGGGAAGCCCATGAGTTGCTCTGGAACTTGGGAGCGGCGCTCCTGTCCATCCTGGGCGTGATCTACCCCCGGGACTCGGTGGCGGAGATGGCCACCGCTATCGCTCGGCACGACGCCGGCTGGAGCCATGCCTTCCGGAGCGATCTGGACCGCATCGACCAGTACTCCGGCTGCGGGTGCGAGGTGGTGGTTATCGACCCCATCGACGACGTACCGGCCTTGTGGCGGGACCTCGAAGTCGATCGGGATGCGCTGTGGGAACGGATCCGCCAGTTCAGTGGTCATGACCTCGCCGCCGCTCAGCCATTTTCAGCGAGGGAGACTTGATCAGCGAGCCGACCACACTCGGGTACACCGTGTCCGCTTTCACGCCCTGAGATTGCCTCCGGAGAAAGCCATGACCACCATCGCCGCTGCCCAAGAGCTCGTTCCCCACCAGGCGCCATCCATCCCGGCGCTGCGAGCCGCCGATCAAGGGGGTGGCCTCATCCCCCTGGAGTCGGTCCTCTCCGACAACACTCGCCGTGTCTACGGCACCCAATGGCGACTCTTCCAACTGCTCCCAGGCTTTGCCTCTGATTGAGGGCATAGCAGCGGAGTGCCTGCTGGCTGACAAAGCCTATGACAGCAATGAAATCATAGCCACCGTCCGGGAATTGGGAATGGACCCGGTGATACCGCCCAAAAGCAACCGGAGAGAAAAGCGGGACTATGACCGGGCGCTGTACAAGCTGCGGCACCTAGTGGAGAACGGATTCCTGGAATTCAAGCAGTGGCGCGGGGTGGCGACCCGCTATGCCAAGAGAACGGCGTCGTATTTGGCCATCTGCCAGCTCCGGGCAGTGATGATCTGGAGCAAACTCTTTTGACGACACCCCCTAGGGATCGATGCTCTATAATCACAACGTAGCGTTGAGAGGACAACACCCCATGTACCCGCCCGAATATCAGCACATACTGGACTTCCTGGACAGCAACCCAGAGTACCTGCAAGACATGCGGACCCGGCTGCTGACGCCCGACCTCATCGCCCTACCGGAGCAATTCGCCCAACTGGTGGGCCTCGTGACGGAACTCAGCGCCAGCTTCCAGGCTTTTGCCGAAACCACCGACCGCCGTCTCACGTCCCTTGAAGCCAACGTGGCGTCCCTCCAGACGAACGTGGCGTCCCTGAACGGCAGCGACCTCGAAAACCGCGCCCGGCTGAACATCCTGAACATCGCCATGAACGAGCTCGGGCTCACGAGAGGACGCATCCTGCTCGCCACTGGCCGCGACACCGAACCCGGGTTCCTGGCCACCATCAACGCTGCAGAGGAAGACAGCCTCATCACGGAACACCAGACCGACCACGTCCTGGTTGCGGACATCATCATCCGCGCCCGCCGCGCCGACGACAGACGTTACGTCCACGTCGTGTTCGAGGTCTCGCGCACCATCAGGCAGGACGACATCACCAGAGCCCACGACCGGGCCACCACGGTCGCAGCCGCGACCGGTGAACCCGCCATCGCCGCCGTGGTCGGCGAGGTCATCCAGCCGCCACAGCGACACCAGGCCGACGCCATGGACGTCAAGGTATTGTTGCCTCCCATGCTCCGCCAGGACCAGACCGGCGACGAAACGGCAACACCATGGCCACGACCAGAATCACCATAGAAATCGGCGACCCACAGGGGCGACGGTTCGAGGAACTGGACGTCATAGCCGGCACCCGCTCCACCTACACCGTCGTGCCCAGGGCAATGCTTGACCGCCTGAGAGTCCCCATCCAAAGGTTGCTCCCGTCAGAAACCGCCGCCGGCCACATGGTCCCCGTGGACGTCGGAGTGACCATCATCAGGCTCGAAGGAATCGAGATCCACACACCCGACAGATGGTCCAGACCCTGTCCCATCCCCTGCACCTTCTGCATGAAGGGGAACTGACGGCAATCCCCATTGATCTGTCCAGCCGTGTGACCGGGACCGGAGGGTAGGGAGAGGTGAGCATTGCTCAGCCAGACGCCGATATTCTCCACCGGTTCATCCCTGCCGCCGGTTGTCTTTGCACTGCGGATTGGACAACTTGCCGAGCTAGTAGGCTGCCATTATGATCTGCATCCCGGGCCTCAGACGGGCCCGCCAGTGCCGGTCGAGATCGTCGCTCCATTCAGGGTCCAGCGCCTTGGCGGTTTCACAAATGCTGTCCAGCCACAGCTCATAGAGGATTGGCAGCACATTCCGGTTGTTCCGGTTGTGCGCCTCCCCCAACCTCTCCAGCAACCCCCGCATCTCCGGCTCCGTGACATGGTGAGACACCATCGTGTACACCGAGTCCCGCAGCAACGTCCTCTGCCTTTCGAAGTCGGTCGAGGCAAAGTACGGCGCGATCTCCGAAGAGGCCTTCAGGAAGGTGTTGTAGAAGACCTCCGCAAAGCTACCGTTTGCCTCGCAGCGCTCCAGGCTGTCGTGCACGGCCTCGTCCGCATAAGCTCCGGGTGTTCTCATGTGGAGGTTGGGGTCCGGTTCCCTGAAAAAGTCCATCCGACAACGGAAAGAACCTTCTCCTGTTAGCAGATGGGGGACTTCCGGATGGATGATTATGTGGTCCGGCGCCGGGATGATCCGATCAGCATCCGCCTGCAGATCCACGAAGGTGACGCTCCCCTCGAAGGCGTGCAGTACGGCCCAATGCTGGGCAGGGAGCGCGTGCTCCCGCCGGAGGGAATCCGGCATCGTTTCCTCGGTGAAGAAGAGCGACCCGCCGCTCAGAACCAAGCCCGAAGGCAGGCGATCTATGGCCATTGGGAAACCTCCTTGATGATGCTACTGTTACTGTTACTACGATTCTGGCACCACTCATGATATTGACGTGCCCGACAACTCGCGTTGCTGGGAACGCCATACATCAGGATAGCATCTGCAGGCCGCACGGTACGCTTCCTACAGAGATGGCGACAGCGTGGCATGGGAGCGCTGAGCCGGCCTCCCGACACTCGGCAGCTCAGACGAGTCGCGCTTCGAACATGGCAGCCGGTGTGCGGATGGTGCCCGCTTCGTGCAGGAAGTCCATGTGTTGTTTTTCATTTACTGATGCGTGAACGATTGTCCAAAGATAGGACAACTGGGCATGTGAGACTGTCAAGGGCGTCGGCAAAACGTACCACTGGGGCTGGGGCTGTCTACGATCGAGCCGCCCACGTGGCCCACTTTACCGCCGCCGTTTACACCGGCCTTCACGCGGCGGAAGAACGCTTGCAAAGCCAGCTCCACACCCTTGAGGGTGGCCAAGGCCAGACTGCGGTGTTCGCCAGCCCATACCGGATCGTCCTGGCGCACCAGCGTGAGCTCACGGCACTGGCTGGGGAAGGTGATCGACCGTCGCGCCATGCGCCATGCGTCGCGCCGTTCCTGGACGGCGCCGTTGTAAAGCCGGCAATGATCTGCAAGCCGGCGGTGGTCGTCGCAGGTGAGCTGGACGCGAAACTGGTACGTGCGCGCAGCGTTATACTGCTTCATGCAGCTTCGACCTACCCCCGTAGGTTGTTGCTGAAGTCGCCAGGGCTCCACCCCTGGCTGCGCTATCATCGCAGGTGAACGCCCCCTGCGATCAACGGCGGAGCAGTTGGCAGGGAGCGTAATAACGCCTCGGCCAGCTCCGATCTTCGGTATGTACGCCGGTCGGCAGAGCGTTAACACGGCCAAAGGAGCGAGTCATGGATCCGCAGCAGTTTGGCGATTCCTACGACTTCGTCAAAAGTGTCCCGCGTCAATTATTCTTGCCTGCGCATTGCCTCAAATCACATGTTACTGAACTTCGGTTACAGAAGGTCTTCCGGTAGATCCAGCCACGAAATTGGAGATAACTGGCCACCGTCGTCGGGAAGACTCGCTGCGATGCACCGGCGAATCCGGTTTGGGTATCCATCCTTCCGGCGTCCTCCGACTTATTGATACCCCCTGTGATTCGCACAGTAGTCGTGACTCGTTATCCTGACGCCCCGAACTCGCCCACCCAGCGCACGTTTGGCGCAACGGGGTTCACCGCCCGGTAGAACCTCTCGTCAGCGGTCCACAGTTCGCAGCCGAGGGTCTCTGCCAGTGCCAGATAGTGGGAGTCATACACCGCTCCCTGGCGCAGTTGGGATGCCAGTTCCATCGCTCTGCCGTGAAGGTGGGGCGCTTCCTGCAACTCAATCCCCGAGGCTGCCAGGTATTCCAGCAGGCGCGTCGCCGCCGCCACGGTCAGTTCGCTCCGCACCACCCGGCGGTGCAGGGCATTAGCTACCTCCACTGGCATCAGGTAGGGCACTGCTGGTTTTGTTCCCTCGCTTTCCCAGAATCGGGCGAGGTCGATTGCCTGATCCGAGTACTCCTCTTTGACCAACCATTTGACCGCCAGGCTCGCGTCAACCACGACCGGACCGTTCACGATGCTGCCCTGGACTCCCGGGCTTCCCGGATAAACTCAGCCGAGTCCCCGGGCAGAAGCTGACCGTTGAACGTTTCCTCTTGCAGTGCCACGAACCGGTCGATCGCTTCACGGCCAAAGGGTAAGATCGGCACGCCGGAGGCCTCGTCTCTGACCAACTCCTTGTCAATGGCGGTCTGGCAATACTGACGCATGCTGATGCCCTTGAGCGCAGCCACCGCTTTCAAGCGCCGCTGCAGCGCTGGGTCCAGATCCAGAGTGAGTCGCTTCTTCTTGGCTTCCATGCTGCCACGTCCTATGAGGATGACCATCTGAACAAACGTAGCGCAAATACAGAAATATCGTCAAGGCTTTGACCCGCTCACGCGTGGCCAATTGTATGCTGTGTTGGCCCCGCAGCCGGGCCGGTGCAAGGTAGGCGAGAGGGACGCGTCGCTTACCCAATGGGTAAGCTGAACCGCTGCGCTGAGTTGTGACGGGTCCGAGTTTGATATCCTTCCGTGTGGTTGCTCTACGATTCCACCTGATCGCATTACCTCAAATCAAATGTTACTGAACTTCGGTCGCACAAGGTCTCCTGGCAGATCCGGCCACGAAATTCGAGATAGCTGGTCAGCCTCGTCAGCAAAACCCGCCGCAAAGCATCGGTGGATCTGATTTGTACGTGCCCGCTCCAGCGGCCTCCGTCTTATTGATACCCGCTGTGGTTCGCTCAAAGATCATTACGTGAAGCGCTCCTTTCGGTAGCGTCCTATTGAGGCAATGCGCCGGTAGCGACGACTATTCTTGCCGGTCGAGATGGGCAATCATCCAGGCCTCCGGCGAACTCTTGCGCGGGACACCACTTGTGCAGATACACGGTGAGGGTGAACTCTATTGATACCCCATCTGGTGCGCCCAAGGGTCATTACGTGATGTAAGCCGGGCCTTGGCGCAGCAGAGGATGGGCTTCCTGACTGTCCATAGCCACTACCCAACCGCCCATCGTCCAGGTCCTCGCCCTGTTACACGATCCCGTCTACCGCGAGGCGAACGCTGAGGCGCTACGGATGGAATGGCCGCGCATCCCGCTGCCGGACTGGCCCGATGATGATTAGGACGGTGCGGTGGACGCCGGCAACGATGAGAATGTGTTCTGGCTGTCGGAAGCGCAGATCCCCCGGCGGGTGAAGGCCGCAGCCCGTGCTGCCGATCTCCCCCGGCTGAGAGAGTTTCAGCGGCCACAGCGAGCGGCGGGCATGGCCCAGCGCCAGCCGCACCCGCCCGCATGGTGACGCCGCGCGAGAGGTCGGGGTCTCCTGCACAGTTGTTGCCGCCAGCCTTCCTCCTAATCATGTATCTATCCTGGGGTGGCGGTCGGCGAAATCTGAGGCGTTTCGGTCGGCTCCAGCGCAGAGCCAGCCGCCGAAGGCTCGGCTGCCGGAGAGACCTGACGCGGTAATTGGGAGGAACACGCGAGCAGCAAGATTGCGATGGAGATTACAGCGATCGTTCTGTTTATCACCATGACCTATCCTGCCGACTGAGGGCTTGATCCGAAGGCTCAGGTATTTTCTACCAGGTGGTAACATCGTACCCGACGGCGCTTCTGGTGATGGGAGATGATGATATCCCGGGCGTACACATTTCTGACGATAGGGCGACAGCTAGCGAAGGCGGCGGCCACGGCAGCTGATCGCGTTCCAGAGGGTACACCGGAAGAGCGAGCCGAGATCGCTCGGCACGTTGCAGCCATCTACCGGATTCTAAGAGATGCCGCGGTGCGACGCGGGGGTGTGAAGGAATTCCCCATGCTGATGCTGGGACCGGCCACACCCAACGACAACCAGACCCAGCGTTTGGAGCGGCTTCAAGATGGAACACGCCAGTTCAGGCACACTTTTCGTCGGTACCGGCGGTACCTGAGTAGAGAGGAGCGGGAACAGGTGATGTCTCATATCAGGAACCTGACCCGAATTGGGTCTGAGATAAACGCGCGGACACGAGCGCAGCGTTGGTGAGGTGGATTGCCTCATCCAATCACATCACGACAATACGACACCATCGCCATCCGACGCATCATTGTGCTGCAGTCCCATCGGTGGAGCGGCGTACCGAGCATCTCTGTTCAACGGGATACCACGGGCGGGGTGGGGTTCGCAACTGTTCGCGATTTAGTGAGTTTTAGCCCGAATCCACCGATTACGACAACAAGTCTGGGGCGTAACCTGCTGACGACAGTATATCTGGCCATGGACCGGCCCAATCACCCGACCAACCATCGAATAGTCCAACGGCTCATGAGAATGGCCGGCTGCATGAGCTGGTTGACCGAACCGCTTGAAGAGGATCACCTCGGAGGTCCAGTGGTTATGGAATCGGATCCCGCCGAGGATGTTGCCCCGGCTGCTCCAGACATGATCGTGAGGTGTCAATGAATCCTTGGAAGTTGCTCGGTCGGGCACAAACCCCCGGCGGAGGAGCGGAGCTCGTTTTGTACCAACGTGACTCTGAGTTCTCGCTCCAAGCGGATAACCGGGAACTCATGAACAGCCGGGTTTACGGGTCAGAAGAAGAGATGGCCAGACTAGCCTGTCAGAACCTGGTGCAACAACCGAGGGCCCGCGTTCTGATTGGCGGTCTGGGCATGGGCTACTCGGTGAGAACGGCGCTGGACATCCTCGGCCACGATGCCCGGGTGGTGGTCGCAGAGCTGGTGCCAGCCGTGGTTGAGTGGAATCGGGGAGTGCTTGCCGATCTGGCTGGCCGGCCTCTTGACGACGGCCGGGCTGAACTCCATGGAACTGACGTTGTCCAGTTGATAAAGGCCGCCGGAGGTGACTACGACGCCATCATGCTTGATGTTGACAATGGCGCCGAGGCGATGGTCCGAAAAGGCAACAATTGGCTTTACAGCCTGCCAGGGCTGACCGCCACCTACGCGGCGTTGCGGCGCGGCGGTGTATTGGCGATGTGGTCTGACGGTCCTCAACCGGCATTCGTCAGACGGTTGCGCCGTGCCGGTTTCCAGGTGGATGAAGTCAAGGTGCGGGCGCGTGGTGGGAACAACCGCAAGGGAGGCGCACATCACGTCGTTTGGATTGCAACGCGCGGTTGATGGAGGACAACCTTGAATAGTGCTGGCACGGTGGTGATATGCCGGCCAGTCACCTCCCGGCCTCCAACCCTTGAATTACAGAGCTGACTGCCAGCGGGAGCCTTGGCAACAGTTGCAGTATACGTATATTATTCCCTATGGTCATAGGCAAACGTATCAGACTCACCGACTGGGGCCGCCAGTATGGTCTGGACCCGCAATCCACCTGGCGGATGCTCAACGAGGGCAGACTTCCAGCACACCTGCAGGTCGAGAGGATCGGTCGCATTTGGTATGTGATACTGCCTGACGAAGCGCCGGCGCTGCTCACGGTCGGCTACGCCCGGGTGTCCAGCCACGAGCAGAAACCTCAGCTGGAGCCGCAGGCTAACCGGCTGTGGGCCCATGCCGGGCAGAATGGGATCAAGTTGGACCGAGTGGTATCCGAGGTTGCCAGTGGACTCAATGATCGCCGACCGAAGTTGCGTCGGTTGCTGGCCGATCCCAAGGTGGGTTACATCCTGGTGGAGCACCGTGACCGGCTGGCGAGGTTCGGTGTGGGCATGGTACAAGCCATGCTGGAAGCACGGAGTGGAGGTCTGCTGGTGATTGAAGACAACGAGGTCTATAACGAGGTCGATGATGACCTGGTGCGGGACATGACCGAGATACTGACGTGCTTCTGCGCCCGGCTCTATGGTCGGCGCAGTGCTGCCAATCGTGCCCGACAGGCGATCAGCTCCGCTACGGAATAAACGGCATGGTCAGGAAGCGCAACAGCCAACGCAGCAGCTGCCCCGAGGGCTGGCGCAAGGATGGGATCAAGCTGCCGGTCCACCTGACGGTACGTCAGGGACAGTACGCCGCCCGTGCGGTGGGCATTGCCCGTTCCGTTTTCAATCTGATGGTAGCCACCCACCGGTCGGCCCGTGCGCAGGTCCACGGGCTCTGGCCCAGTCCCATGGAGCTGGAGAAGATCTTCAACGAACTGAAGCATGAGCCCGAGTTTGGGATGGAGTATGCCACCGAGGTCAGCAAGTTCGTGGCGCAGGGAGCCTGCCGTGACTTCAGGCGGGCCTATGAGAACTGGCGCAATCCGACGCTAAATGCTGAAAGGCCGACCTTCAAGAAGAAGAACCGTATCGGCACGGGCTCTTTCCTGGCCGCCTCCGGCGTGGACCGGGTCAAGTATGACGACCACCGCCGTATCAGGCTGCCCTACCTGGGCTCGGTGAAACTCAAGCGCGAGCTGCCGGAGGGCATTCCATACGAGGTGCGGATCAAGCAGGAGAACGGCCGCTGGTATGCCAGCGTCAATTACTGGAAGCCGCCCGTCGGCGCCGAGGAGAAAACTCACCTCTGCGGTGCCGTCGATGTCGGTATAACGCCGTTGGCCGTGGACAGCGAGCTCGTCCATTATGAGAATCCCAAAGCACTGTACCGGATGCTCGCTAAACTCCAACGTTGGCAGCGTACCCTGGCTAGGCGTACCGTGGGCTCCAGAGGCTGGCATGAAGCGCAAGGGCGCATCAATGAGATTCACCGCCGCATCAACGGGCTACGGGACAACGCGCACCACCAGGTCAGCCGCCAACTGGTCAGGAAATACGTAGTACTGGCCATCGAGAGCCTGAACGTGGCGGGCATGGACAAACTGCCCCATCAGGCCAAGGCCATCCGTGATGCGGCCAGCGGCGGCCTGCTGCAGAAGATCCGCTACAAGGCAGACTGGTACGGCACCGTCGTCGTGGAAGCGGACCGGTTCTATCCGTCGAGCAAACTCTGCTCCGACTGCGGCGCTCACAATGCGAGTTTGGGGCGGGAACTGCACTGGACCTGCCCACAGTGCGGCCAGCGACACGATCGCAACGAAAATGCCGCGCTCAATCTGCTAACACTGGCAATCAACGCAGCTCGCGAGCTGGGTAAACTCGCGCTAGGGCCGGTTGGGCCCAATGTAACGTTCCTGGACGGGAAGGCTCTGGCCAATGGCAGTAATGCCAGCGGTGAAACCGGCCCGGGTGAAGGGAGAACTGCCTTGTCGACGCCGGCATCGCCTGCGGTAGACGGTGGGGCTGCCCCCTATGGTGGCAGCCGATCGGAAGTGGTTATCAACACCCAGTTACAGCTGGCTATTTGATAATCGCCTACATCCCAGACAACCCTTCGACCTCTACGGTATTGATGTCTATGTTGTGATACTTGCGATGCTGCACCGACGACGCGTAATGCCGCAGCAAACGGAACGAAAATTCCCGCTATTTGAGGCAATGCGATCTCTCCGAACACTGTCCGGCGGCGGCGCGCAATTCGTCCTGCTTCCGCAATTCGTCCTGCTTCAAGGTATCTGCGCCAGGCATCGCGCGGTAGAATGCATACTGGAAGGATGCCGATGAGCCAGCCTAAACCAGTTGCCGTCTTTGACCATTGTCAGCATTGCGGCGTGATCACGGTCTGGCAGTACCGGGTGGACAACCAGGACGTTGGCGCCAAAGGCGGGGATTACCGGTGTCAGAACTGCCAGTGTTGCGGCCAGTCGGCCGATGAAGTTGCCGAACGTCTCGCCCAGGCTGTCGCCAACCTTGACGATAATGAACCATACCCGACGTTCGATAGTTGAGATGGACCTGCGACCGGTAATTGGCCGCGTCGGGATTGATTCCTGGCGCCCATACTCACCTACGGTGGGTGGCCGCCGTCGCGGCACTGGGGGTGTCGGGTGACGCCGATGCGGGCCAGATGCGAGGGTAATTGGTCGCCGCAGACGTCGCAGTTCTGCGGCAGCCTCGGAAATCGAGACGATTTGGCAGATGGTGAGGTCATGGGGGTCCACTCCAGCAGCCGGGGAATGACGGGCTACCCAACCATTCTACCCGCAAGCGCGGGGCTGCCATCAGTGCGGGGATGGTTGAGAACCGGTCGTCCGAATTGAGTGTTGGGATGTTATCCCCCGCGTCAGCAGCGGAAGTATGCGGAGCTGACGCGGGGCGGTACAATGCAGGGACAGTCCTGCCACCAGGAGCATTCGATGTTCAGAGTATCCGCGCCGCCCAAACCGCAGACCCCCGGGCCAAGCAGACCCGCCCCTCCGGCCCCGCACGAAGGGCGGCTAGAGTCAATACAAAGCCAGGCGATGGCGACTCTCCCGGCTCGATGACGGCCGGGCGCTTTCATTCGGGAGAAGTGGTGGAGAGTTTTCTGGGCCAACCCCCTTTGGCTGGCCTTCCTCCGCTCGCTGACGGCTCGGGGGCTCAGCGGGGTGGAGGTGGTAACCTCCGATGCCCACCAGAGCCTGCCCCTGCGAAAGCAGGGGGGCTGAAGAACGCCATCTGCCAGCTGGCAGCGCTGCCGCACCCACTTCATGGCCAACCTGCTCACCCGAGTGCCCAAGGGCGCCCAACCCGGCGTGGCTACCCAGGACCTTCTCGCATGGTGCGCACCATCTACCAGCAACTGTCTCCCGCAGAGGTCCCCGGCCAATTGGATCGAGTGGTGGAACAACTCCGGGAGCCCTTTCCCCAGGTGGCCGAGCTGTGGATATCGCGGAGATGCCGGTCGGGTTTAAGAACATCGGCCCTCGCTTCCCAGCGGACGACGCCCTGCTGGGAGGCGAGGAGAGCGGGGGTTACGCCTTCCGAGGCCACATCCCGGAGCGGGACGGGATCCTGAGCGGACTGTTGCTGCTGGAATACATGGCCGTCGCCGGGATGACGGCATCCGGAATGGTAGCCCACCTGTTCGACCTGGTTGGTGAGCATCGCTACGAGCGGCGGGACGTTGGGTTCAACCCGGCGCACAGGGCGGCGATCATGGAGAGACTTTCCGGCGAGCCGCTCACCGACCTGGCCGGTATGCCCGTGCGCGGCATGGACGAAATCGACGGACGTCGCTGGATGCTGGACGTCGGATGGGTCGCCGCCCGTTTCCCAGGCACCGAGCCGTTGCTCCGGATATATCGCGAGGTGGACACCACGCCCAACGTGACGCGCCTGCTGGACGCGATGCAGGCCCACCCGGGTGTCTGAACGGACCGGCTGTGCTACGCACCCGATTCAGCGACCTGCTGGGGCTGACGCTCCCGGTGATGAATGCGCCGATGAGTGACCACAGCGGAGGCAAACTGGCGGCGGCGGTGTCGCAGGCCGGCGGGCTGGGCACCTTCGGCGGCAGCAACGGCTTCGGACCGGATTGGCTCCGGCAGCAGATCCAGCACATCCGAGCCACTACCGACCGGCCATTCGGGGTCGGGTTCATCACCCAGCTCATCGAGGCTGACCCCCAGAACTTTGAGATCGTCCTGGAGGAAAGGGTCCCTGTGGTCATTTTCTCGTTCAGTAGCCCGCGGCCGTGGTTAGAGCGGGCCAAGGATGTGGGAGCGACCGCCATCTGCCAGGTGCAGTCCCTGGAAGGCGCCAGAGTAGCTGCTGACGCCGAGGCGGACGTGCTCCTGGCCCAGGGCAATGAGGCCGGTGGACATACCGGCGGGATGAATCTGCTGTCCCTGCTTACCGCTGTGGTGGAGAAGTACCCACAAATTCCCGCGCTGGCCGCGGGAGGCATCACAACGGGTCGGACTTTGGCGGCCGTCCTGGCCGCCGGCGCCGAAGGAGCGTCCCTGGGTACTGCCCTGCTGGCTACTCCGGAAGCCGTGGAGGTGCCGGATGCTTTCAAGGAGCGCATCCTGCTGTCTGATGGCCAGGATACGGCCTTTACGCGGCTGTACGATCTGCTGGGCAACACACCCTGGCCGGATGGCATTGCAGGGCGAGTTTACCGCAACCGGCTGGTTCGGGAGTGGGACGGCAGAGATGCTGAAATAATGGAGCACCGGGAAGAACTGGCCTCGGACGTGGCCGCGGCCAGGGCTCGTCACGATCCGGAGCTTTCGTCCGTCTACATGGGGCAGGGGGCCGGAGCGGTGAACGCCATTCGCCCCGCTGCCGAAGTGGTCGACGACATTTGCCAGGAGGCGGAGCGGATATTACTGAGTTTGAGAGGTTGATCGATCCTATTGTTCCGCCAGGGTCAGCCTGCGGCCATTCGAAGCAATCGCGCGGGGGTGTTTAACCGGTCACCACAACGCGACGTATATATAAGTGAGGCTTAGCCATGGAATACGCCAGCCCGATACGGCGGATGTTCGCCAATATACTTAGAGCCTATCCTAATAACTGGCAGAAACGTGCCTGCCCATTGGGGGACGCGAGTCAGGGTTGCGGCTAGACTGGGGTAATGACCAAAGCGAAAGACCCCAAGCCACCTCGTCCGAAGCGTGCTGGGCCTGCCACCAATCCCACCACCGGCGCGTTCCAGATCTCCGACGAGCTGTGGGAAGTGCTGGCGCCCCTGATCCCCGAGCGTGTGAACACCCATCGGTTCGGCGGGGGCCGGCCGCGGGTTCCCGACCGTACCTGCGCCAATGGCATCTGCTACGTGCTGCGCACCGGCTGCCAGTGGAAAGCCTTGGACGCCACCGGCATTTGCTCCGGTTCCACCGCCCATCTGCGCTTTCAGGAATGGGTTGCCGCTGGGGTGTTTCTGGAGCTGTGGCGGGTGGGACTGGAACGCTATGACGAACTGAAGGGTCTGGACTGGAGTTGGGTGAGCAGGGACGGCGCCCTGACCAAATCGCCCTTGGGCGGGGGAAAAACCGGCGCCAACCCCACCGACCGCGGCAAGCGGGGGGTCAAACGTAGCCTGTTGACCGAAGCCCAGGGCATTCCGGTGGGGCTGGCAGCGGCTGGGGCCAACCGCCACGACATGAAACTGGTGCGGGCCACGGTGGACAGCCTCCCCGCGCCACGCCCCGCGCCCAGCCCAGAGCATCCCCAGGGTCTGTGCATGGACAAGGGCTACGACTTCGCTGAGGTGCGCCGCATCGTGGACGAGTTCGGTTTCACCGCCCACATTCGCACTCGAGGCGAAGAGGCTCAGGCCATCAAACGGGAGGCCGGATTCAAAGCCAGGCGCTGGGTGGTGGACGCACTCACAGTTGGCTGAACCGATTCCGGCGCATCCTGGTGCGCTGGGACAAGTCTCCCGACAACTACATCGCCTTTCTTCATTTCGCCTGCGCCCTCATCGCCCTCAGAACTGCCGGGTTATTAGGGGGTGTCGTCAAAATGGCGGTAGGGTGGTAAATTGTTGGAAATGGGGAGAGTGTGGAAGGTGGGGGTATGACGGTAGCGCACCGGCGCCACGATATGACCGATGCGGTTTGGGAGCGGTTGAGGCCGCATTTGCCTGGGGGAGAGGGCAAGCGGGGCCGACCGGCCCAGAGCCTGCCCCGTGCCACGACACGGGGACAACCGGCGGTTTATTGACGCCGTGTGCTGGATTCTGCGCACCGGCGCTCCTTGGCGAGATTTGCCCCCGGACTACGGAGATAGTAAGAACACCCACCGCCGCTTCTGCCGCTGGCGGGACCGGGGCGTGTGGGCCGGACTGTTGGAGGCGGTGATTGATGACCCTGATTTCGAGTGGCTGATGATAGACGCCAGCTATATCAAGGCCCATCCCCACAGCGCCGGCGCCCGGGGCGGAAATCAGTCCATTGCCCGCACAAAAGGGGGCTGAACAGCAAGCTGCACCTGGCGGTGGATTCCCACGGAATGCCGGTAAGGCTGGCGGTGACCGAGGGTACGTTTGCCGACTGCTCCCAGGCTTTGCCTCTGATTGAGGGCATAGCAGCGGAGTGCCTGCTGGCTGACAAAGCCTATGACACCAATGAAATCATAGCCACCGTCCGGGAATTGGGAATGGACCCGGTGATACCGCCCAAAAGCACCCGGAGAGAAAAGCGGGACTATGACCGGGCGCTGTACAAGCTGCGGCACCTGGTGGAGAACGGATTCCTGGAATTCAAGCAGTGGCACGGGGTGGCGACCCGCTATGCCAAGAGAACGGCGTCGTATTTGGCCATCTGCCAGCTCCGGGCAGTGATGATCTGGAGCAAACTCTTTTGACGACACCCCCTACGCGAAATTGGCCTCTCATCAATGTGTTGGGCGTCACGTTTTTGACATTGTGTTCGTTGGTGTAATGTCCTTCGGCTCTACGCAACGTGGCTCGGCGCGCTGGTGAGATATTCGAGGAACTGGGTCATCCAAGGCTCTACGGTGAGGAAAAGTCGGGGGATCTGGTGGGGTCGGGCTTGGCGGCAGAGTTTGCGCACAACTCTGCCACTTGGGGGGCGCTGGTCGACCAACGCCTCCAGCTGTCGAGTCGGATTCGATGCTCTGGGTTATTGTCCCCGGAGGCGGCGGACTTCGTTCTCGAGCTCGCTGATGCGGGCAGCGGCCTGCTGGGCGCGGGCTTCGGCCTGTTCGGCGCGGGATAGCTGGTCCTCGTAGGTGAGGATGGGCTGCTGCGTCGCTGGGTCGATCCAGAGTAGCTGGCCGTCCTGCCAGTGCAGGAATAGGTTGAGCGCAGGGCTGTAGCCCTGCAGGGTGCCGTCGGGCAGTTGCTCGATGGTGATAGGTCGGTATCGGTCGCCGACAATCTGGTCGCCGGCGAGGCGAACGCCGTGGTGCTGTCCGGTTTCGTCGAAGCGCCAGTATTCGGAGATGCCTAGGGCGGCGTAGTCCTGGCGCTTGGCGCCGGTGTCGGTGGCTCCGGTGCTCTCGGAGGCGACTTCGAGGACGAAGTCGGGCGGCTTGCCCTGTTCGGAGACGATGTAACCGTTGGAGGCGTGGTAAGCCGCGGGGTCCACGTCGAAGGCGATGAGCAGGTCGGGCCGGCGTGCTCTTGACCGGTCGGCGTCAGGGTGAGCGATTATCCAGCGGTCGGCGACGACCAAGGTTGTGTCTTGGTTGCCGAGGTGGATGGCTAGGTAGCGGTTGTTGCCGTGCTTGTAGACATGGTCGAAGGCGGTCATCTCGTCCGGTTCTCTCGGAGGCGGATCTGGAAGCCGGAAACGGCTTTGAGGGTTGGGTGTCTTGGCAGTGGTCATGCTGAACCTCGTGAGGGTTAGCGTGTTAGCCGGTCGGGGACGCGCCTGGTTGATACGTCGGATTATAACTCTTGTTGGCCCGGGTCGGGCCGAGGGTTATTCGGCCGCGGGCGGCAGGATGAGGCTGGGCGGAACGGTCTCCCGTGCAGATGCCTTGTGTGACATGCGCCAGGACATCCGTTGATGGACGATGGTGTGGTAGGCAGATTGCTTGGCGAAGACTGATGGTCTGTGGTTGGCAGACTTTGCCCCCAACTCTGCCACTTTTGACTGCCCGGTGGGTATCGTCGTTCGGGGAACAGGATGACAGCACGGCCTTTTCTGGCAGACTTCGTTTGGTGTAATCTGCCACTATGGATGTTCCTCATTACTGGACGGCCGACCAGGTTCAGCGTCTGCTGGACGCCCTGGCAGCTCATAACCGACATCAGGCGCGCACCGCGGTGCTCATCATGTGGCGCACCGGTCTGCGGGTTTCCGAGGTCCTCGAACTCGAATGGCGAGATCTCGATTACGCCGGCGAGCCACCGACGTTGCTGGTCCGGAAGTCAAAGAGCCATCGGGCGAGAACCGTCCGGTTGCACCGGGACTTGGTGCAGCTCTTCACCAACTGGCCGGCGAACCGTTCGCCACGGGACAAGGTGGTGGCGCTCGCGATGCGGACGGCGTTGCGTCACATTGGTGACGGCATCCAGTGGGCAGGTCTCGACGAGGAGTCGCCAGGTACCGGGAAACGTAGGGCCGGCGCTCATAGCCTGCGGCATAGTGCAGCCCGGCATTGGTTAGTTTCCGGTGGTGTTCCGCTGAACATAGTCAGTTCGTGGTTAGGACACGCTAACGTGCAGGTCACGCTCCGGATTTACTTGCCCATCGTGGGCAGCGACTACAGCATGGATGCGGTCCCGTAGCGAGGGGCGCGTCGAGCTTTTTCGTGTCTTCTGGCGCCGGTTCGAGGCGCCGTTCTCTTGCCTGGATGACCGTTCTGTCAGGACGCGGAAAACGCGTCGCCCGGGGTGTGAAACGCGGCTTTTCGTGCTCAATATCGGCCCTGGTCAGGGTTTTTTGGTGATCGCAGAACGGGGGTTTCTCGGTTTTCACTACAATCTAAAGGAAGCACGAGATCGTTTTTGCAAAACGGGGATTCGAGCTGCTGAATGGCAATGCACGACCAAGTTGACGCTGCAGCGTTCGTCACCGAATGGTGGGAGAACGCGGACGGTCGCCGGCTCCCTGGTGAAGAGGGTGGACACAACGTTTTCACGATTGATTTTTGGGATGGTTGCCGATACTTCGATTACACGCAGGGGGCTGTGTTTGAGCGCGTTTCGGAATTGGGGTATGGTATGGGCCAGTTGAGGTCTGGCGCAACAATTTCGTCTCGGAACACATGGGGCAGATGGCGTACGTGGTCCGGTGCATGGTGTCTGACCTTGCCCGGGCTGATGCGGTGGAGCTGGTGAACCGGCTGGTGGTGGCAGCGCCTGTGGGGATGCTGCCTCTGGGGGGAGGGGCGGTGGAGCACCGTGCGTGCTTCCTCGGTGAGAACCTGTCTATGATCTCTGAAATAGGTTAAGTTGAGACTATCATCAGGGGAGGGGTAATCATGTCTCATTCCTATCCCAGCGACATCAGCCGGGAGCAATTCGCCCGGATTCTGCCCGTGTTGGAGTCGGCCCGACGCCGGACCAAGCCCCGCACCGTGGACTTGTACGACGTTTTCTGCGGCGTACTGTACCTCCTGAAAAGCGGCTGCCAGTGGCGAATGCTGCCCGCGGACTTCCCCGATTGGCGCACCTGCTACCAGTATTTCCGGCAATGGAGCCAGCGGCCTGGCCCAGGTCAGGATTCCATTCTGGAGTCTGAATGACTTTGGCATTGCGAAACTCGATCGGCGGCGTCATGGCAGTAGTTGCCCTCACCATTGTCCTGCAACTCCCCGGCTGCACCCAGCCCGAACCTGCGACGACTGGTGCAATAGCTGGTGAACCCACCGAGGCGCCGCTTTCACCGACGGTTACGGTCGCTCCGGCACCCGCGGCTACACCGACTCCTGTCGCTGCTACGTCGCCAACACCGACGCCAGAGCCACCGGCGAACGCGACGTCGGAACGGCCGCCAGTGGCCGCTGACACGCCCATTCCGGAACCGACAGTGCCGTCAACCCCAACACCAGGTCCCACACCGACACCCAAGCCGACGTTGGCGCCAATGCCCGCCCTTACCATATCGCCTACGCCCACCCCTGCCCCGACGGCGACTCCGGTCCCACTGGGACCCTACGGTTCGATACAAACCGGGCCCGAAGTGGTTGGCATGGAGGCTTTCGACCGGCTCGTGGCTAACCTCATGCACCGATACAACCTGCCCGGAGGTGCTCTTGCCATAGTCAAAGACGGTCGACTGGTATTCGCCAGGGGTTATGGCCTGGCCGACATCGAAAACCAGGAACCCGTGCAGCCCGATTCCCTGTTCCGCATAGCGAGCCTCTCCAAACAGGTCACGGCGGTCGCCATACTCAAGCTGGTGGAAGACGGCAAACTGGACCTGGACGAAAAGGCCTTTGAGATACTCTCCGATTTCAGTGAGCCGGAGGGCGCTTCCCGAGATCCCAGGATAGACCAGATCACCGTGCGCCATCTGCTGCACCACGCCGGCGGTTGGGACAAGGAAGTCGCTGGCTTTGATCCGACGTGGGCTCCGGCTCGAATAGCTCGCGAAACTGGGGCTGCCGAGCCAATTTCATGCTCGGACGTGATCCATTTCATGCTGGGGCAGCCCCTCGACTTTGACCCGGGTACCCGGTACGCCTACGCAAATTTCGGCTACTGCGTCCTGGGGAGAATAATCAAGAAGAAAACCGGCCAGGATTACGAAACCTACATAACGGAGCACATCCTGGCACCGACCTTGATTGGGAGCATGCAAATCGGCGGTTCCCTGCTGGACGACCGCGCCGATGGTGAGGTCAGGTATTACTACCACGATGCCAATCGCCGAGTCCGATCCGTATTTCCAGACGGACCGGAGCGGGTACCCTGGCCCTACGGCGGCTTTTACGTCAGGGGCAAAGACTCGTCGGGCGGCTGGATCGGGTCGGCGGTGGACCTGGTCCGGTTGGTGTCCGCCTTGGATGGCAGTCGGCCGCCGTCTCCATTATTGCCGGAAACGGTGGATCTGATGTTTTCCCGCCACGACCCGCCCCTGCGGGACACCACTCATTACTATGCCATGGGATGGACGGTCCGACCCGTCGGGGACAGCCTCAGGTGGTCGCATGGTGGGAGCTTGCCGGGTGCCGCTTCCCAGATCCGGCGAACACATGATGGCGTGACCTGGGCCCTTCTTTTCAACTCCAAGTCGGCGCAGCATTCCGATTTTCAGAGTGATCGCGTCCGATTGATGCGGGACGCGATTGACTCGGTAACAACCTGGCCGTCCCACGACCTCTTCCCGCGGTTCGGCTACGAATAATCTTGTGGCTACAATCGGCGTTTTCCGGGAGTTTCGAATGGCTATGACATGGCGAAGTACGGTCGGCATGGTTATGACGGCTACCCTGGTTGTTACTCTGCTATCCGTCGCTTGCACTGAGCCCGAAACTGCACCAGCTCGCACCTCGGCCGGCGAACGCGCCGGCGCGTCACAGACGCAGACGCTTGCGGCCGGTCCATCGGCCACGGCCACGACGATTCCCATCGACACACCATCCCCGACGCCAACCCCGGAGCCAATGCCAACCGCTACACCAGTACCCACCCACACTCGTACGCCCACACTGGCGCCAACGGCGCTTCCGACCCAAACTCCCGAGCCGACGCCAGTTCCCACGTATAATCCCACACCCACCCAAGGCCCGACACTAACTCCAATACTGCCGAGTCCGTTGGCTAAATTGGAACACGGCGCATGGCTGGACGCAAACGAACCTGCCCTGGCTGCCGAGCTCAAGAACCTTCCATGGGTGGCTGACGGCGTGGACGAAAATGAGCGAGAAGCGGCCGAACTCCTGATCGCGTCGGCCCGGCAGCATCCCGAAGTTTTCGCTGCCCTGTTGACGAAACCGTGGGTCGTGGACGACATCACACCAGCCGAAACCGACGCCATCTACGGATTGACCAGGACTCCGCTGTTCTCGGAAGGCTTGGTGGAGGGATTGCTGGAAATACCGTGGGCGCAGGAAAACATTACTCCCCAACAAGGGAAAACCATTGGCTATCTGTACCGGGCTATCCGGTGGGCCCCTGCAATCTCCGACGAGTTGCTGGCATACTCCTGGTTGGA
Source organism: Dehalococcoidia bacterium (assembly GCA_965220095.1). Lineage (GTDB taxonomy): Bacteria > Chloroflexota > Dehalococcoidia > Lucifugimonadales > UBA3495 > Bin87. The sequence goes on along the minus strand of CBDCPD010000001.1, from coordinate 48,674 downwards.
ACCTGCTATCACGCATGACGAAGCCGTCGCTGTGGAGTACATATACAGAGCCGGGCGGTATGTGCCTGACCTGGGCGAGAAACTGGTGGGAAAGCCTTGGATCCAGGACGGCGTCACCTCGCAGGAAACGTCAATAATCCGCGATCTATATCTGATTTCCCGCGCCCAGGACGAGACTCTCGAGTTGGAGACGAATGCGGCGGCCGTCAAACTGGCGGATATGCCGTTTCTCAACAGTATCGAAAGGGCGGATTCTCCAGCCATAGAATCCCTGCGCCACTTGGAACGCGAAAACACGGCACGATTCCTGGAAGTGATGGACCACTCGGTCCTTATTGACGGAATCTCCGACGACGAAACCAAGCTCGTCACCCTCCTGTGGGGAACCAATAGATACAAGCCGGAATACGTGGACGACATCTTGACCCAAACCGGAATCTTCGTGGAGGAGAAAACCATCCAATTGCCGCTTTCCGGCGAGGTTTTGTTGGCCGTTTTTCGCCACCGTGACCAGGTGACACCCGCCATGGATTACCTGGAACACAGTGCAACATTCATGGAGGATGTGATGGCCAACCCGCTACCGGCCAACTATTTGGCCGTGTTTTTCACTGACGCGCTACCCGAAGGCGTTGGGGGAAAACACTTCGGTACTTATATCGGGGCGCAACCTCACTTTGACGTTGTAGGAACCTCCAGGTGGAAACACACTCCGTTCGTAATAGCCCACGAGGTGGCCCACCGCTACTGGTCTGGCAACAAATGGGATTGGACCGATGAAGGCTTGGCGGTTTTCCTCGCCAGCCTTGCCGAACACCACAGAACCGGATTCCCCATCGAAGCCAGAAAACGCCCGTGCGTTTCGGCGCAGACCATCGGCGAGCTTGAAGCCATGTACACCGAAGAAACCGGAACCGAAGGGGACAGTTGCAACTATCCGTTGGGTGAAGCGATATTCCTGGACCTGTATCACAGCCTGGGCGAGGAGACCTTCACCGAAGGCTTGCGTCGTCTCTACGCCAAAGACTTGCGCGACGACCCCGCGGACGATTGCGAGGGAACGGAACTGGGTATCTGTCATGTGATAGCAGCGTTCAAAGCGGACGGATCAAAAAATGTTGCGGAGAAGGTGGATGAGGTCGTGTCGCGCCGTTACGGACCATTACCGTGAAGCGTGTGTGTGGATACGAACTCCAAAACGGCTGCTCAACACACCAACACCAGGACCCTATCTTGGAATGCCTCGGAATCGTCGTAGTTAGCACCGGGCGGTTGGGAACGGGCGCCCCGCGGCGTCGCCCCGACGGTTTGTCTTCGCCATGCCACCCACCACGGTGAGTCGAACCCGGTTGACCGTCCAACTCCAACCTGCTATCAGGGATTGCAGTTAGACTTCGGGAGACACACTAAATTCGCGCTGATCGCCATCCCGTCTGAATTGGCTTCAACAAAGTTGGTCAGCCATGCGCCCTTCGCAAAGGTTGCCTTGTCGACACACAATAGGTCCTTGGCGTCGATGCAGCAGCCACCGGCCAGGAAGAGCACTCTGGAATTGCCGCTTGGGAGGAGCTTCATCGCCGCCTTTTTGATTCACCAGGAGGTGCTGAGTTGGGTAAATCCGCCGTGGCCGCATCTGTCGTTGGCGTGGCACTGATTCTCGTCATGGCCTGCTCCATGCAGCCCCCGCCACCCGCTCCCACGGAAACACCCGTCCCCACGGCCACCACAATCCCCACGCAGCCGCCCACGCCGACCTTATCGGACCGGATTGAACCAGGACCTGCGGCCAGGGTCCACACAACCACTCCTATCCCGATTGCGACACCCATTCACACGCCTATGATGATTCCCACGGTCCATCCGGTGCGTATGGATACTCCTGTACCGACCCGTACCGCTCGGCCCACACCAACACCCACGAATCCACCTGTGCCTACGCCTACAGTGGCCGCGCCAACGCCGATCCCAGCGCCGGCGCCCACTGCGACCACACCGCCCTCGGCAACCGCCGCGCCCACGTCACCGGTAACCGACCGCGACGTTCTGGAGACTTTCTACCACGCGACGCGCGGAGACGACTGGATTGAAAACGCCGGCTGGCTCGGGGATGCTCCAATGCGACAATGGCATGGGGTGACCGTTGACGCCGCAGGCAGGGTTACCGAACTCAATCTCGAGAAAAACGGTTTGACCGGCCCCATACCCCCAGAGTTGGCGCATCTCACGGGTTTGACGCGTCTGTCACTCTGGGATAATCAGCTGCATGGCGACATCCCGGCGGGTCTTGGAAGTTTGGGCAACCTGGAAGTTCTTTGGCTGGGACTTAACGAACTGACCGGCGAGATACCGCCAGAGTTAGCCAATCTGAACAGACTGACGCACCTGAACCTCTCGGTGAACCCGTTGGCGGCCGGTGACATACCGACTTGGCTGGCCGATATGACCACCCTCGAACAATTGGGTCTCGCGCGTACCTCGCGGTTCGGCGCGATACCGCCCGAGCTGGCCCGTCTCACCAACCTGAAGTATCTGGACCTCTTCGACAATCATCTGTATGGGAGGATACCCCCGGAACTGGGTGATCTAACCAGTCTGGAACAGTTGCGCCTTGCCGACAACGCCCTCGGCGGGAGGATACCGTCGGAACTGGGTAATCTGATTAGTCTGAAACAGCTGCGCCTTAGCAGCAACCAACTGACGGGCGAGATCCCGAACGAGTTGAGTAGCTTGACTAATCTTGAAATGTTGTACCTGCACAATAACCGGCTGGTGGGCTCGGTGCCTGGTTGGTTGGCAAAATTCAGAAACCTGGAACAATTGGCCTTGAGCGGCAACCGACTAACCGGTCCCGTGCCCGCGTGGCTGGGCAACCTCTCCAATTTGCAACGCCTGTACCTCAACGGCAACGACTTAACCGGGACTATCCCAGCAGAGTTGGGAAGCCTGCGCGACCTGGAGCGCATATCCCTATCTCACAACCAACTTGCGGGGACCATACCGAAAAATCTGGGCGACCTCCCAAACTTGACCCACGTTTTTCTTGCTGGCAACGAGTTTACTGGATGCGTACCCTTGAAGCTCCAGGGCGTTGAGAATAACAACCTGGACGATCTCGGCTTGCCTTACTGCCGTAACTGAAGAGGTTTACTTCACCAAGGGAATGGCGTCCCGCGTCAATTGCTCCGCATTGCCTCACCGGATACCATTACTGAAACTGCAGCACCTGGGATCCACTACAATTAGCGTCAGTTCCGGCGTTTCGGCGGAACCCCGTGTGCGCATTGGGTAGGCAGAGGGACAACGTGCCTCAGGGGCCGTTTTGCATCCCGCCTGGTCGGGCGAACGACGGTGAAAGTAGCTGCTGCGCACGTCCGTTCGCCGCGCGATAATACGAGGTGCTGGGCATAAAATGCGGCACGACCTTTTGCCGCCTTCGTCCGGAACCGACCGTGCAACACCTTGGGGCGCCGAATCGGCACAAACGCGCGACGCCAGCCCCCTCGCCTCCTAGCAAGTCGGCAGATTCAGTTCGTCCAGATCATTCTCCGGCACTCTGAGCAGGCCGGCGGGCAAGCACCCGGTGAAACCGTTGCTGCTCAACTCCAGTCTTTCCAAGTTGGTCAACGAAGTGAGCTCAAACGGTATCTGCCCCGTAAGTAGATTGTGGTCCAACTCCAAATATTCCAATTTGGCCAGATTGCCCAAGTCCCTGGGTATTTGCCCGGCGAATTGATTGTGATCGAGGTCCAGTAAGGTCAACTCGGCCAAGTGTCCCAGCCAGGCTGGTAGCGAGCCTCCCAACTCGTTGTTGCTCAGGTCCAGATGCGTGAGGTTGGCCAGGTTACCCAGCCGAGCCGGCACCTCGCCAGTGAACTGATTGCCGTCGATATCCAAAATGGTCAGTTTGCGTAGATTTCCTAACTCCGCCGTGATGGCGCCTTCCAGCTGGTTGCTGCTGATGTACAGACGCTCCAGGTCGGCGAGGTTGCCGAGGGAGGTCGGTACCCTTCCCGTCAATTCGTTTTGACTAAGGTCAAGGCGGGTCAATTTGTCCAGATATCCCAACCCGACTGGTATTTCTCCAGTGAACTGGTTATCTCTGAGGGAAAGCAGTTCCAGGTTGGTCAGCGCGCCGAACGAAATAGGAATCGCACCAGTAAGTTGGTTCTCATGCAGGTAAAGCGTTTTCAGATTCGTCAAGTTGGCTAGTTCGGACGGCAGAGGTCCTGACAACTCATTGCCTCTGAGGTTTAGCACTGTGAGGCTGGTGAGGTTGCCAAGCTGCGACGGTATCGTCCCGGTGAATTGGTTCTCCCACAGGTAAAGCCCGGTCAGGTTGGAAAGATTGCCGAAAGAGGCCGGAATGGGCCCGATGAATTCGTTGCCTCCGAGACCTAACTTCTCCAGACTGGAGAGACTTCCCAGCGACGCCGGGACGGTCCCGCCCAATTCGTTTTGATGCAAATGAAGCTTGGTCAGACTCGAGAGATTACCCAGTTCTGGAGGTATGGTTCCCGTCAATCGGCACTCCCATAGATACAGTTCCTTCAGGTTGGGGAGGCTAGCCAATGTGGATGGGATCGGCCCGGGTGTGAACTGGTTCCCACCCAGGTTCAGTACCTCTAGGTTTGTCAGGCTCCCCAGCCAAATGGGGATAGGCCCGGTCAACTGGTTCCCGTACAAGCTCAATCCTGTCAAGTTGGAGAGGTTGCCCAGTTCCGACGGTATCGACCCGCTCAACTGGTTGCCGCTGAGGTACAGCACTCCCAGGTTAGCGAGGTTGCCCAGTTCCGACGGTATCGACCCGCTCAACTCGTTGTTGCTGAGCGACAGCTGTTGCAGGTTGGCGAGGTTGCCCAGTTCCGATGGTATCGACTCGCTCAACTGGTTCCCGTACAAGCTCAATCCTGTCAAGTTGGAGAGGTTGCCCAGTTCCGACGGTATCGACCCGCTCAACTGGTTGCCGCTGAGGTACAGCACTCCCAGGTTGGCGAGGTTACCCAGTTCCGACGGTATCGACCCGCTCAACTCGTTGTTGCTGAGCGACAGCTGTTGCAGGTTGGCGAGGTTGCCCAGTTCCGATGGTATCGACTCGCTCAACTGGTTGCCGTGGAGTGACAGCGTTCGCAGGTTGGCGAGGTTACCCAGTTCCGACGGTATCGACCCGCTCAACTGGTTGCCGTAGAGCGACAGCGTTCGCAAGTTGGGGAGGTTACCCAGTTCCGACGGTATCGATCCGCTCAACTGGTTGCCGTCGAGCCACAGCACTCCCAGGTTAGCGAGGTTACCCAGTTCCGACGGTATCGACCCGCTCAACTGGTTGCCGTGGAGTGACAGCGTTCGCAGGTTGTCGAGGTTACCCAGTTCCGACGGTATCGACCCGCTCAACTGGTTGCCGTCGAGCCACAGCCCAGTAACGCGCTCGTCGCCGTCAGTGGATACGCGTGACCATTCCCCAATTGGCCGGTCGCTTAGCCAGTTCCTGTTGTTCTCCCAGTTCGGTCCATCCGTGGCGTTGTATAGCGCCACCAACGCGGCTTTGTCCGTGCTGGCATCAAATTCAGACGCTACAGGGCACAGCGACAGCCATCCCGTAACGGTAGCCTGCTCATTGGCCGTCATCGTCAGGTCATATTCGTCTTTGACTGCATCATGCTGGGTAGCGTAGTTGCATTTTTCGTCATCGGTATCGATGATGCTCTCTGCAATACCAGTCAATTGGTCCGGGGTCCGGCTTCCCTTGCTGGAGTTGAATGACCGGGTCGTGGGGTTCAGGTTATCCGGGTCGGTCGCAAAATCATTCTTTATCTCCGACGACCAGCCGCAGCCCCCGGAGATATGAGCGTCCTTCAAAGCGACGTGGTGGTCCAGGGTGATGTCGGTTGATGCCACGTTGTCTGGCGGTAGAGTCCAAGTTGGCGTCGCGTCATCCGGCGCTCCAGGGTAGTCTCCCCACTCGTCGCGATCGTAATCGTCTGCCGAACATTGCGAGTCAACGCCCTGTACGGCGACCAGCTCGTCAACTCCGTACTGTGTTGCCAAGCCGTTTGCGGTTGCCTGCGGCGCGACTACGATGCCCCGGTAGTCTGCACCCCCGGTCAGGCCCGTAACGGTGCCGGTTCGGGCAGCGCCATCAGGCACATTCTCATTTTCGTAGTCGAAAGTCTCCTTGTGCACCGCGACGAGCAGGAATGAATCGGCGTTGCCGCCCCCATCCCGGGCGAGGGTGCGTTCTTCTGCAGTGTTAGAGACAGCCGTGCCGTTCGTTGGAGCGGTAAGCGTTCCTTGGGCAACTGCCGGTGAGTCACCGCTCAGGAAACCAAAAACACCAGCCGCCACCAGCACCAGGAGTGCAGTCAACGGGTTAATGCGTAGTCTATTCGACCAAGATGACATCATGATGAGACAATTCTCCTGTGCGATGCTGCCCGTAGGGTCAGGAACCAACTCCGCACTCTAGGACGTTGATCCCAAGTCGCGAGTGTAGCACTGTGGGGAGCGGATGGCAGACTTCGCCTATGAACTCTGCCATTGTAGAATCTGGGCGGACGGTGAACCGTTGTAAAAATGGTTGACTTTAGTTACAAGACTGCCGTCAGCCGTTCCTGAATACGCGGTCTGAGCCGCGCCGCCGCCCCAACAGTTCAAGACGACTCCGCCCGGGATTCTCACCCGGGAACACCGAGCTGATCCCCGCTCAAGCCACCCCGCGAGCCTCAGCCCGCACGACAGCCTGGACCGGATTGGGTCGGCGTCTCCGCTTCCCCAGCCGATGCTGCGCTGCAAGCGCCGGTCTCAGCTGTCCCGAGATCGCGCCCCAGTACGTCCACACGTGCTTCACTCGCTTCCTCACGGGTACGGTGAAGGCGACCTGAACGCCATTGCCGACGGGACAAACCCACCGGCGCGGGATGCGCTCCGAACAACCAAGATAGCGACGGGCCAGCACCAAGGCCGCAGCCTGGTGCACCGTCAGCCCATATCGCTCCATGAACTTCACCCGGCCAATGACGGAACTGTAGGCTGGGTTGATCTGGTGTACCTCCACGCCCTGACGATAACCACGGGAGACGAAGTACGCCTTGATCTTGCCATAGCTGAAACTCGACAGCATCCGGCTGTAGCGGCGGTTCTCACCTTCCAGAGCAGTCTTCTTCCGTCGGAAGTCCAGCTTCTCGATTACGATGGGTTTGCCAACTTCCCGCGCGTACTGCACGACGCTGGCCACCGCGTCGCCGATGAGGGCCTCAGCCTGGTTGGTGTTCTTGCCGTAGGTCACCAACGGCACTCTCCAAGCGTTGATGCAGTTGCCCGAAGCGTCGGTATCCGCCACAGCGAGATGGTCCGCGTTCAGGTCCACGCCGGTCACGCCCCGCCGCTGGTCTGTAACCACCGGCACGTGCGTCATCTCAGTACTCGCGAACACCCGCCAGCCCTTGGCGTCCCGCTTGAACCGGTAGCTGACGGCTTGACCTAGTTCCGTGGCACGCGCCGCCGTTTCTCCATGCTCACGCTTGTGGGCAGCGAAATCTGCATTGCTCTGCAGCGCCGCCAGCACCTGCTCCTGGCCGTAGGCGAACCGCACACCCTCGATGACCAGGTACTTGCTGTGCTGCTCGGCAAGACAGTCCGGCATACGCAGCCGCAGGGTCAGCGTGCCATCATCGGCAACACTGGCGACGCACAGCTGGCAGCCCGCCGTTTCATCCCGACTGCCCAGCACGAAGAACTCGTCGCTGCGGGCGTCTCGCCAGTCCCTGAGCCATTCCTCGTGGCTGACGTAACCATTGGCCTCCAAGTGATGCTGCTTCCGCCACAACCGCTTCGACCCGAAGCACAGCCTAACCCGGCCCGCAGCAATGTCGGCTTCCAGTCCAACCAACTGGTTTCGCAGATTGGCCAACCGCCGCCGCTTCTGATAAACCTGATCCCACCGGCCTCTCTCAGCGGCATCAGAAACCTGCCGCTCGGCCCGCGCAATCCGCCGCTCCAGTCTGCCCCGCCTGAGCGCCATCGTCTCCCGCACCGACGACATCTTGCCATCCAGCGACACCCGCACCGCATTGAACAGCCGCGCCGGTATCCCGTACCGTTGCAGGTACTCTCCCTTCAGCAAGGTGGCCGAACTTCCCGCCGCAACATCAGCAAACAACTTCCGCTGCACCTGGCCATACAAACCGGCATACGCCGATAGCGCAGCATCTCCCGCTGCCCGATCCACACCTGCATAATCGGAAATGCGCGTCTGGTAGGTGGCGACCCGCGGCCGCTCCGCCGGCTTGAAGCCGGCGGATGCTTGATGGCCTCTGCGGCGACGTGGCATGATTACATCATACCAGAACACGCGTGCGGAATAGACCTGCCCAGCGAAGTATCTGAGGCGACACCGTGCGTCGTCGGCCGGTTTGACTATTGACTACCATCACATACTAAAACCCACTATCTCAAAACTGGCGGCCCGCCCAACCCGTCCTTCCCGCCTGCGCGGGAATCCACGACTCACCCGGTCTACGATCGGACTTTTGGGGAGCATGGCGGGTTTTGAGATGGTTTCTAAATGGCCTACCCCCGGCTACCTCCGTGTATATGGGGTTATATTGTTGCCCGGCTGTCGGGAGTGTATTGACTATATTTCCGTGTTTATCATATTCTCACGCTAGAAAAGCGACTTAGCGAGGCACAGGCAATGAAAATCAAGAAGAAGCGACTTACCTTGGACCTGGACCCCACCTTCCAGCGTCGGCTAAAGGCCATCGCCGCACTCAAAGGCGTCAGCATGCGAAGGTACTGCCAAGATGCCATTGACCGGGAGTTGACGAAAGACGAAGCCAACGGGATGGGCGGACTGTTGTCTGACAAGCCAGACCATGAGCTGTTTGCGGAGATCCGGCAGGAGATATTTGGGGGCAAGGCTGTTCCTGGGAGTTCCGCCGACTTGATACGGGAGGCCCGTGAGATCAGGGATGCCGAAATCGAGGGATGGGCGTGAACGGTCACGTCGTAGTCGATGCGAGCCTGGCGGTCAAGTGGCTGGTTGAAGAGGATGACTCCGACAAAGCTCACGCCATCCTCCAATCCTGGGTTGACCGGGGCATAACCCGTATCGCCCCGTATCTCATGCCTTTCGAGGTCGCCAACGCTCTCCATCGGCGGGTGTTGCGCGGGGAGTTGAATGTGGTCGACAGTCAGCGTATGATCGCGCGTCTGCTTGAGTCGCGGCTCGAGCTACATCAGCCGCCAAACCTTCACGTCAGAGCGCTGCAAATCGCTAGCCAACTCAAGCAGAGTGCGGCCTACGACGCCCACTACCTGGCGCTGGCGGAGAGTGTCAACTGCGAGTTGTGGACCGCTGACGAGAGGTTCTACCGGGCGGCAAGCCCAACCGTTGACAACGTGCGCTGGGTAGGAGACTTCAGTGCACCAGAGTAGCCGGTAGACAATGTAGACTATGTCCACGCGAAGGCGCCGTGGTTTGGACAGTGTCGGAGGCCCGGTTACAGACTACCGATATCGCGCGACACGCAAGCTGGGCTTTGCACATTTCAAGCCGCGTAGGCGAGTGAATCTACAAGTCGGTGGTACTGGGCACGCGGGACTTTCCATATATCCGGTTCTGCGTCGGACAGTGAAAAACCCTCGGACGCCAGCCACAAGTGGCGGCGCACCAGAGCGATGGCATCTACGAAGGTCGGCGACGGCTTGGCATACCAAGCCGCGGTGCGATGGCTCATGGGCCGTTGTTCCTGCATCAAGTGAGCCGCCAGGGTGGTCCAGGAGAAAAGCCCCATGAGGATTGGCGTGGTGCGGGCGATGGCGCGATCCGACCACTGGCGTTGGGTCTCCACGCCCAGGTGAGCGCGCACTTCCTGGAAGGTAACCTCCAGTTGCCAGCGCAGCACAAACCATTCCAGAATCTGCATCGGGTCCACGGCCCGGTCAGTGCACAGCAGAGCCTGTGTGGCGAATTCGCCCTGGGGGTCCCGAACCAAGACCCAGCGCAGGGGCACGGGCGGCTTGCCCGTGCGGTACCAGACCGCAGTTTGCGAGGTGAGCTCCACCGTGCGGGTAGTGCCGTTGTACCAGGCTACCGACACCTCGACCCATGACACGGTGGGCAAGTCCAGGAGCGCCTTCAGCGCGGGCAGCCGTCGGCCTTTCAGCGGGGGCCGACCGTTCCGGCCCGGCTGACGTGCTGGCGCCGGTTCATAAAGGGCGGCGTCCAGGCGCAAGCGGGCGATGAGGATAACGGGTTGAGCCAACGATTGGCAGCAGTGGAGCAGGTCCAGGACGGCGTAGCTGCTGTCGCCCACCAGCACCAGGGAGCGCTGCGGCAGCCAGCGGCGCAGTTGCAGGATCATCTGCCGGGCCCAGTCGGTGAGCTCTTTGTGGCGGCGTCCGCGCTGCTGGTAGTAGCGTGCCGAGGGCGCCAGCACGGTGAGAAAGGGCAAGGCCCAATAGCGTCTCGCCCAGGGAACCTGGCCCAGCCACATCAGGGAGATCCAGCGCAGGCCACTGGCCTTGACCACCTGAGACCGGCTGGAGCGCACCCCGTCGCGGTAGATGCCCAGGGATTTGATTTTAGGGCCGCGGCGCCGTTCCAGGGTCTCGTCGATGCCGAAGATCAACGGACCATCGCCTTGATCCAAGTAGAGGATTAGCAGTCCCAACAGGATGCGTGCCGCCTGGCAGGGCGACCACACCGCCCGATTGAGCACCTGGTGGTAGCGAGCGTAGTTGCGGTCGTCGCTGAGTCCCATGACGCGCAGCGCCGATGCCACGGTGCGTTGGCCGGGTGCCAGTATCGCGCCGACCAGCAGGATTTGGGCTTTCAGCCAGGTCGGGTTGCGAAACAGCGTGGCGAAGGGATAGAGTACGGGTACAATGGCATCGGGCAGGGTGAGCATGGCTGGACCTTTCTTGAGAGTGGGGTCCGGCCAGCTTACCCTGTTCTTATAATTTATCTAGCTTTTGTGCAAAGTCCAGCTTGGTAGGTATGCCATGTCTCACCCACGAACTACACGTAGAATGATTGTCCGCATCACACGGCTGGTGTCTAGGCAATAATTTATTGAGCATTGTTGTATAATAGTGTATGTTTCTGTCATGGTGTACGTTGCAAGCCGTAAAGCCGCTGCGATGTTGGGCCTGCACCCTCAGACGCTGAGAAGGTATGCTGACCAAGGCAAAATCCCACATTACCGGAACTCCGCTGGACAACGTCTATACGACGTTGATGCCTACCTGCGCGGAGCATCCCGGCCCAATATCATCTGCTACTGCCGAGTCAGTTCCGCCCAGCAGCGTGGGGACCTCGGCAGGCAAGTCGCTCAGATGCGGGAACTCTACCCTGACGCCGAGATCGTCACCGACGTGGCCGGTGGCCTCAACTGGCAGCGCAAAGGACTGCTCTCCATACTGGAGCGACTGCATCGCGGCGATAAGCTCGACGTTGTGGTTGCCCATCGGGACCGAGTGGCCCGGTTCGGCTTTGAACTCATCGAGTGGTTGGTTGTACAGAACGGCGGCGCAGTCCTGGTTCTCAACCAGCCGGATGCCAGCCCCGAATCCGAACTCACCGAGGATCTACTCGCCATCCTCGATACGTTCAGCTGCCGGATGCACGGACTCCGACGGTACCGAAGTGCAATCGCGCAGGATCAGGGTCTACCCGGACCAACAGCAGAAGGCCAGGATAGCAACCTGGCTGGAAGCCAGCCGCTGGACCTACAACCTGGCGGTTGAGGTTCTGCAATCGGGCATACCGGCCGTGTGGCGACACATCGCTGGCATGGTCATCGCGGAGCTGAAGGTGTTGAAGCCGGAATGGGAGTCGGTACCGTACCAGGTGAAACGGACTGCGGTGCGGGACGCCTGCCGGGCGATGAGCAACGTCAAGACCTTCAATCGGCAGTTGGCGGCTGACCGGGCCAGAGGCGAACGGCCAGACGAGGATTTCGCACAACTGCGGTTCCGCAGTCGGAAGAACCCCCGTCAGTCATGCTACATACCGGATGACGCAGTCACGGAGCACGGCGTCTATCACACCATTCTGGGACCGCTGCGGATGGCTGAGGTCATTCCGGCGGGGCAACAGGAATGCCGGCTGGTGAAGGAACGCGGCCTATACTGGCTGGTCGTTCCTTACCCAGCGCAATGCGACATCGAGACCCCAAGCGGTGATGGCGTAGTGGCGCTCGACCCTGGCGTTCGCACCTTTCTCACGTACTTTTCCGAAACCGAATGCGGCAAGCTCGGCCACCACGCCTTCGGGCGCATCCAGCGGCTCTGCCACTGGCTGGACGACCTCATCAGCCGCACTGCCAAGGCACCCAACCGACGAAAGCGTCGGCAAATGCGCAGCGCACAGGCGCGAATGCGGCAGCGAATAACCAACCTGGTGGACGAGCTCCATTGGCAACTGGCTCGCTGGTTGACCAGCAACTACCGGATCATCCTGCTACCGACGTTCGAGACCCAGGACATGACCCAAAGGGCTGGCCGGAGAATCCGCAGCAAGACCGCCCGCATGATGCTCACTTTCCGCCACTTCGAGTTCAAGCGGCGTCTGCAGTGGAAAGCCTGGCAGCGCGGCGCATTGGTGCTCGACGTCAACGAGGCGTACACCAGCAAGACCCGCAGTTGGGACGGCGCCGTGAACACCAAGTTGGGCGGCGCCAGGGCAATTCGGGATGACACCGGTTTCGGAATGGACCGTGACGTAAACGGCGCCCGTGGGATATTCCTGCGGGCTTTGGGAGACAGCCCCTTCCTGCGTGGCTTGCTTGCGCAGGTTGCATCGCAAACAACGGCCTCAGCGTAGAACGTTGTTCAGCGTTTAACTGTCGGTCTAGACATCAGCCGTAGACAGCATCGCCAAGAGGTTTACAGCCAATGAAAATCGTCAACATCAACCTTAGAGTGGCCTTGGCCGCGACCGTCCTGGGCGTAGTCATTGCAATCGCAGGTGCGCAGTTGTTCATCCTTGAAGGTACGGTTGCCGCCTACGAGCCAGACGGCTTGAGTATGTGGCGGGAAGACATTCCCGAACCACCCTGCCCCTTCGGACATGATGACGTGTGCGAGAGCGGCCCTCCGCTGACCTCAGCCAACCCATACCGATCACACGACCCCCGGGCACTGGTGCCCCACACTGACACCGGCCATCATCGTTTGGAACAATTGGCGAGCATTGCTTTGATCAATCGGCAGTTGGCTGCACGCGATTTTCAATCCCCCGACGGACTGACCGGTGGAGACACGGAATCCGATGCCTCCGGCAGCAGCAGCTATGCGATAACCTCCGAAATAACCGGCCTCCCATGGGTCAGCGACGGCCTGACGACCGCGGAACTCCTTACCAAGGGTTGGTTGGTCGAGCTGCAGGAACACAATCCTGCCTTGGTCAGCGCGTTGACGCGGATGCCTTTTCTTCAGGACCACACTCCCGGCGACCTGCAGGCCATCCAGACCCTCACGCTGATTTCGGCCGGAACTTCCCGAATCGCTCCGAACCCGGAAGAGGCAACGGCCATAGCCACTTATGCCGCATTCGCCGATGGTGGCGGCATTGACAACACCGAGGCCAAAATCATCGCCGTTACGAGCATCCCGTATCTCAGTGGCGGAACCGACCTCGTATTTTTGCTCGCCGACTACGGAACTGTCGAGGAGGCAAACACCGTTGGCCAATACGGCAACCAGGTGAACTTCGCCATCATCAGGTTGCTAACGTCCCGCCAGGACAGTGAACTGATGCTGTCGGCAACCACCGCCACCCAGGATGCTGAGACACTGATGGGGCAGGCTCTGCCCGTCGACTTCGTAGGAATACTCGTCGCAGACTCGTCAGACTTTGCTGGAGCCAACAACAGCATCCATATTCAGGTTGACGCAGGCTACGACGGAACTTACACCGACCGGAGGCGACAGTACACCGTTGCCCACGAAATCGCCCACTACTGGTGGGGGGCCGGGGGTGTCCCCGGTCACGAGGATTGGATTGCCGAAGGGGTGGCCTCGTACGTCGGCGCTTACTCGGTCAAGCAGCGGACCACCTACAGCGCTCTCAGTACGGGTTACTACCCTTGCCCTTACTACCGCACCGTCGAGCACATGCGGGCCGACAACCCGCAATACACTTTATCCTACGGCAGCCTCTGCAACTACTCGCTGGCAGGCGATCTGTTCATCAACCTGGATCGCAACATGAGCGACGCGAGCTTCGCCACTGCCTTGCGCAGCCTACACCAGCGCCTGTCCTCTTACAAGGATGACGAAATCGACCAAGGCCTCAGTCTCATGAACGCGTTCTGCCCACAATGCCTGCTGCCCCTTGCAAGTTCGGACAATATCGGCCACACGCTGGCCCGCCGGTACGGCGAGAAAATATTCACCGACAGTAGCGCGCCCTCCGGATCCATCACGGGACTCGGCAGTGCGCAAACTGCGAGAATCCAGGACTACTCCGGCGCAAATCGTCAGTATGGAATAGCCGAAGTATCTGCCAGCAGCCCGGACCAACGGCGCTGGCTCACGGTCACATTCAGCGATGTGTCCAACCCGCCGGAAACCGTCAGAATCGAAGTAGTGCAATACTACGAAGACCGGTATCCCCACTACTCCTCGTGGCAGGAACGGAAAGTCTACAGCGTGGACGGACGGGCTTGGTTCTCCGTTTACCTGGGCAACCCAATCCGACGGCCCATTGGGCACCATTGGGTGTACGTGTATAACGACAGCGGGCAGAAAATCGCGGAGGCGGAGTACCAGGTTCTCCCGTAGTCGTGCCGATAGATTTTTGCTAACAAACAATCGACGACGCGTTAGGTTCTGTTGACATTTCACCGTAACCAGATGAGAGCGGCGGTGAAATGCAGGAAGTGTGAATCGCCGCGGACATTGAGCCAGTGATCGCCAAGGACTATGTACCACCCTGGGCACGTGGCGATATTGACTATAATCAGCTTATGGTTTGCCGGCCAATCACCTCCGTGGGCGTCCAGAAGGGCGCGGTGTGGCGAGAGACGCTCGCGATAGCTGGTGCCTTCGATGACGATCTGGTAGCTGGCGTTGGCCAGGCGGCCAGGGCGCTGTGGCCGAGGATGGGGTCGTCAAAGAGACTGAGCCATTCGTCGACGGCCCGGTTGCTGGTGATGATGAAACTTGACGACCGGTGCCGGTTGAGGATGAGTTCATACAGATCGGCCGACTGCTGAGGGGTGAGGCGGTACAGCCCCAAGTCGTCCAGGATGAGCAGGTCTGGGGACAGGAAGGACCGGAAGGTGCGATCCACCGAGTTGTCGACTCTGGCTTGAGCCATGGCCTTGAAGAAACCTTCGGCGTGGCTGAAGCGGACGGTGTGTCCGGCACGGACGGCGGAATAGCCGAGAGCCTGAGCCATGAAGCTCTTGCCGACACCGGCGGGGCCCACCAGCAGCACATGCTCGTGCTTGTCCAGAAACTCCAGGGAGAAGACGGCGTCCAGCAGCCGGCGGTCCAGGGTAATTGACGCTGACCAGTCGAAGTCCTCCAGGCGACAGGTCTCCTCGAAACCGGCGTTGTTGAGTCGAAGTTCGATGCGCCGGTGGGCGCGGCGGTTGACCTCATCGCTGAGCCTCATCGCTGAGGATGATCTCCAGGAATGAGGCGTAGTCCAGCTGCTCACGGCGTGCCAGGGCGATGCGCTCGGGCAGCGTGGCGGACAAGGCGCCCAGTTTGAGGCTCTTGAGCAGCGGAGTGAGTTCGGTTACACGGGTCATGGGTAATCTCCTCATGCTGACTGACGGCGGCATGCGGTGTAAGCGAAGACGCTACCGGGCCGGGCGAAACGGCCGGCTGGCATTGATAGGGGTAGCTGCGGCAAGGCCTCTTCTTCCAGGGCCTGCACCAGGTGTCATTGTTCAGGATCCGTTCCAGTCGGCGTACGTCGACGAGGTCCACGGCGAGGGTTCTCTGGCAGGCGGCGTCGAGACGCTGAGGCGTGTAACGCTCACCCAATCGCAAGAGCTGGTGTCCCTGGCGAATCTTGGACCACGGCAGGGGACCTTCGAAGAGACGCTCGGCGTACTCGGCCACCGCCGGTCCCTGCAGAGCTGCGCTGCGCTTGATGCGCTCGGGCGCCTTCATGCTCGGGCGCCTTCATGGTGTAGGCAGTGAGCTCAGCTGGGTAGTCGTTGGGATCGGTGGCGCGGCCGCCCCGCGGTTGTCGCTCATGGACATTGACCAGCTTGCCCCAATGGTAGAGGCGTACCAATTTGCTGTCCAGCCTGACCTCCACCTTCTGACCCGGCGGACAGACGGACGCTGGCACCGAATAGAGGGCGTACTGGCCGGCCACGTGATGGTCGGGATGCACCTTGGCGGTGCGCCAGTGGGTGATCTCATAAGGATCACCGTCCCAGGGCAGCAGCGCAGCACGCTCCTGATCCCGAAAGACCACCAGAGGCTGCCGGCGGGTGGTGCCATGGATCCGCATCCCGGCCACCTCGAGACACCAGCGCTGGGCTTCGACTCTCAAGTGCGCCACGCCGCTGAAATCGCCGTCCTTGAAGAAGCGCTCTCTGACGTAGGACACGGCCCGTTCCACCTTGGGCTTGTCCTTGGGATGGCGCGCACGGGCTGGACCGGCTACGAAACCACGATGCTGAGAATATTCGAGAAATCCCCTGGTCAGCCGGGGATGTAAAGGGTCAGCCCCCGCCACCGCAGCGGGGAAATTGTCGATGACCAGGTAGCGGGGCACGTCGCCGAAGAATGCCCACGCCGCCTCCAGTCCGGCGATTACATCCTCCAGCTGCTGGCTGTGCATCGGCCACACGAAACAGTGCCGCGAATAAGACAGCACGATGATCAGCGCCCATACCGCCTGGCGGCGTCCCGTTGTCGGATCGGTGATCATGCCCAGTCTGCCGAAGTCCGCCTCGGCTACTTCACCAGCCTCGGTGTCGGCCATGCGCACCGTGCGGACGCTGCGCCGTCCCCAGTTCCGCTTCCGGATGAAACGGCGCAACGACGTGTACGACACCGTACACCCCCGCGCTTCCAGCAACTCTTGGATCCGGGTCACCGTCAGACGGTCGCCGGTGAGCCACTGGTAAATCTGGTCCGCCCACGGAGCCAGGCTGTCCTCAACGGGTGTCTCCACTTGGCGCGGACCGGCCCGGCTAATCCCCGCCAAACGGCTCCACTGCTCCTCGTCGGGAGCCGGACCATCCCGCAACACTCCCACCACCGTCGCTGCCGACACATACTTGCGCACCATCGCCCGCGACAACCCCGTCCCCTCGGCTATCTGCCGTTGGCTGCTTCCCGCCTGCCAGCGGCGTATCACTTCCTGTATTTCCACTCTGAGCACCTCCTGGTACGCCATCGCTGCACCTCAAAACCAAAGTGCGGCAATGGTCGCCCTTGTGGCGCCCACAGGTGGTCATAGACCTTGGCGAACTGGCCTATAGTTCGCGGCGATTCCGTCGCTTACTGGTACATAGTTCTTGGCGATTTACACAGTTCACCGTTGGCTTCCCACTTCCGTAGTTGTCCCGGCGTAGTGCCAAGCATCTTCGCCGCCGCGCCTATTTTTACCAGCCTATGCTCTATTAGGCTATATTAGCATCGATTAAACACGATTACAGCAAGCAGTTAGAAACCCCCGCCGACCGGAGCCGGCGGGGGCTGTGGGTTGCCTTTTTGCAGCGACTAGCCTGCGGGGGATGCTGTTTGGCGGCGTCCCATGATGATGGCTACCACTGCGATAACCGCGGCAACGATTGCTACGATCAGCGCGATGATCCCCAGCGATCCCGTAGGACCAGCCGGGCCAACTTCACCGGCAGCGCCGGTAGCGCCCTCCGTTCCGTCGGCGCCGTTAGCGCCAGCGGGACCGGGCTCGCCCTGCGTGCCCTGGGCGCCTTGCGCTCCCTCGGGACCCATCGCGCCCTCGGGGCCCATCTCGCCGGCAGCGCCGGCAGAACCACGGGGACCGGCGGGGCCCGGCATCCCTTCCATGACTGAGGCGTCCGGCACCAGGTCGGCGTTTATCATCGCCATCGCTTCCGCGCCGCCGCTCATCCAATCGTACATGTAGTCCGACATCCGCTCGCCCACCATGAAGCTGACCATCATGTCCTCTCCGCTGGGGGCCATCAAGACCAACGGCCCAAACTTGCCGTTCGCCATTACTTCCGTCGAACCGATTTTCTCGTCACCAACCATGGCCACGATCATGGTCCCCATCGGAACCGGAAAACCGTCGGCCATCGCCGTGCCGAAGAGGGTGGCTGGCGGAGTATTGCCGCTGTTGCCGTCCTGGGCCATTGCCAGGCCCAGGGGCAGCGCCAGCAGCAAGGCAATCATTGCCGTCGCCGCCATTACTCCAATTCGCTTCATTTCATTTGCTCCTGCTTGTGGGGGTATCCCTCACCCCGCCGCCTGAACGTTGGGGTGAGGGTGTTCTTTACCTTGCGTTACTGTTGGTCACCTGATTTGGTTCGACCTTGCGGCTTACCAAACCAACTGGTTCCAGCAGTCGCCGCCCACGCAGGTCAGGTTCCGAGTCTTGTTGTTCAGAACAACATCATCCACATCCTCGGAAACGAGAATCCAGTAGGGCTGGCCGCTGACCATTTCGGTCAGCGTGTTCAGGCCGTCGAACTCTGGCCTGGGGTCAAAGAAACTCCAGGTTTTGTCCACGCCGTTGAAGTAGAACACGCGCACCAGCTCGTCGCCTATCGCCTCCATGGCGGCGGGCAGCGGGTTGGCCAGGCCGGTCGGGCCTTCGGAGACAACTTCCACCTGACCAATGGCCACGATGTCGTTGACCTCCAGTTGGACCGAGAAAATACCTGGGTCCAAACCTGGCACCACGATGCCCTCGGCCGTTACCGTGCCCTCGCGGTCGGTGTTGAAATTGCGGTTCCCCAGGGCTTCGCGGCCACCGATGGTGATGCTGTCCACGGAAGCATAGACGGGCATACCACCAACGGAGAGGGTGAGGCTGTCACCGGGGGCAGCCTGGGCCGGCTCCACGGTGATAATGGCCTCCGGCACATCGAAGCTGCCGGTCTTGGTTATCTCGGTGCCGTAGGTTGCCTTGATGGTAGCCACGGACGGGATCGCCACGTTGGAGGAAACCCGGTGCTCAACCGTGAAGCGGCCCGAGCCGTCGGGAATCTCGCTGTAGGTCCGCTCGCGGCTGTCGTTGACGGTAATAGTTACCGCGTTAACGGCGCCGCCTTCCACGTTGTCCACGGGGAAGTTTTCACCACTGATGACCACGATGTCCCGGGGGCCGGCCACCAGTGGCACCACGGTAATCGTGGGTTCGATGATGGCGAGGTTGGTGGAGCCAACGAAGCCGTCCTCGTCTTCCACGCGGATGATGTGCGTGCCGGTGACAAGGGCCGGGTTGGTGGTGCTGTCTTCGGGCCAGAGGTATATCGTGGCCACGAACTGCCCCCCGTTGGATATCTTCACCACGTCATCCCGCAGGGAGTCGGCATCGACCATCAGGGGAACATCGTCGATGGTTATCTTCTCGGGTTTGACCACGCTGGTGTTGCTGAAGCCGGAGCCCTGGATGGTAATGCTCTCGTTGGCCCTGGCTTCGGTCTTGGTAAGGGTGAGACCAGCCGGCTTTACCGTTATCTTGGTGGCGGCGTTGGGTCCCTTCTTGCCGCCCCATGTGCCCTTTACCTGGATAGTGCCCTTGATGGGGTTGCCACCGATGGTGGGCGGCATCACGAAGGTAATGGTAGCTGAGCCGTCATTCCCAATGCCGGCTCGCTGAAGATCGAGGTCTTCATATTCTTCGTCTTCCGACGGATACACCGTCACACCACCCAGCTTCAGCTCGGTGAAACTGTCTCTCCCCTGGAAGTCCTGGGCGAACAGGGTTACGGTGTCGCCGGCGTTTACCTCAGTAGGAATCACCCGGATGGAATCCTCCAGCTCGAAGATTTCCACATCGGACCCGGAGCCGCGGCTTTCGCCATCGGATACGCAGATATAGTTGACCTTGCCGGGCTTGAAGATGGGCACGGTTACCGTAACGGGTATGGCCGCAGTGTCGTCTTTGCCGACGATGGCGGTACCGATGGCGGTGCCGTTGGCGACGACCACGTCACAGCCGTTCATTCCGAGCTTGAATCCGGCCGAGAGATCGGTACGTAATGTCCGCACCCTCTCCTTCTGGGATTCGTCCAAATCGACGTACAGCTCGCAGTAGACGTTGGCGTCATCGATTGCTTTGACGCCACTGGGGGTCATGCCTACGGCTGTTATCATCTCTGCGCAGTCCAGCGAATCCCACCACTGGGCGGCGGTGGGCATGGCCAACGTGTACGCGGTGGCCGTGGTGCCGTCGTTGTAGCCGGAGCCAATCACGACCAACTCGTAGCCACGACTGTTGTTCACGTCCGACAACTTGACCTTTGCTACGGTTAGCAGCTCATAGTCCTTGTCGACTGCGTCCGGGCCTGGAACGCTGTCCGTGGGGTCCAGAATCGCAAACGCCGCGCTGTGCGACCCGGCTTCCGTCGGATTCTTGATGCCGGAAGTGTCCTCAACCACCATCGTCAGGGTTTGACCGGCATCGACGCCGTTTTGACCTTGGCAATCATCAGTGGAGGAGGTGCACATATCGGGGATGAAAACCCGGATGCTGATGTCACTTTTGTCAGCATCAAAGTAAGCGCCCGTGTCGATTTTCGGCGCAATGGTGGTGTACACCCGGGAGCCGCTGCCGGTTTCTTCGGTAGGCGGGGTCGCCACGAAGTATACCGAGCTGGCCGGTATCGTTGCAGGCTTCTGGTAGTCGTCCTCCAGGTACAGCACGATGGAGCTGCCCACCGCCAACCTCCTGGGCAGTGATTCAATCTTCACCTGGAATTCGGGAGCGCCGCCGCCGCTGTTGCTGTCGGATTTAATCATGTCTCCGGTAGCGGTCGTGACGGGGGCGGGGTCGGTTTCGTGGGTATGCGTAGCGTCGCCCCCCATGGCCACGCATTCCACGAACTGCGGCACCGTCATGGTGCTGAGGTCACATGGGCCATGGGCCTGAGCGGTGTTGGAGCCAGCCAGGGCCAGGGCCACAACGGCCAGCACCCCAACCAACGCCAGCGACATCGCCAGCGAAACCGGCCAGATGTGCTTTCTCGCTTTGTTTCTCATCTTGTGCAATCTCCTTTGAGATCTGTTGCATCTTCCTAGCCTGGGAGCGCGCTAGCGCGAGGCTAAAGCGTTCCCAGGAATTCGTTCCGCTGTCGTATCTGACCTAATTGGCCGTCACGCTCAGCAGAACACCGTACTGGGAGTTCGTCCCCTGCAGCGCGATTACGATGACCATGTAGTTGGAGCCGATGTTCAGCCCACTTATAGTGGCCATCTTGGCCGCGTTGCCGGCTACGTTCTCAGACTCGTACGTGAACGGGTCGGAACCCAGTTCCGCCGCCACCACGATGAACGAGTCAGCGTTGTCGCCCCCCATCCAATTTACGGTGATGGAGCTATTGGCATTGTTCGTCACGCTGATGGACGAATCGGGAATATCCTGCAAGGACGTGTCCGTATGCGCTGCTTCCACCGTTACCATGAAGGTCTGCATGCCCATGCCGCCCTCGGTGTCGGTGGCGGTCACCGTTATGGTGGCCGTGCCAACGCCAACGGCGGTGATGCTGGCCGTGCTCATGTCCATGTCGTCGGCCATGACGGTAGCGACCATTTCGTCGCTGGACATCCACTCGTAGATCAGGTCCTGGCCGTCGGCGTCGGTGAACATGGCTTCGACCATCATCGGGTCGTCGCCCATGGTCATCATCACGTCGTCGATACCGGCGCTCATGGGCATGCTGTTCATGCCGAACGCGACCGTATGATCGGCCGAGGTGCTGTCGCCAATGAAGAACCGCAGCACCTGCCCCTGCGTCGCACCGTTGGGCGCGAACACGATGAAAGTGCCCATGCCGGTGTCGGCGTCAAGCGTCAACACGCCGTTGGACAGGTTACGCGTGTTGCCCTGCGCCAAGCCCTGGATGAAGATTTCCACGTCGCGGGACGCGTCGTCCTTGAAGTGGGGGATACCTTCAGCTTTGTCCATGGCAGTGACAGTGAACATGCCAGACCCGTTCAGATCGATCCGATCGGGGCCCTCAATCATGTAGCTGTCCGGCGGACCGGCGACTGCTACGGTCAAAACCACGTCATCGACGTCCGCTACCGCGGTTCCTACCGTGATTTCGTGATCGCCGAGCATGGCGTCCTTGTCCACCTGGTACAAGAACACGATTGGCGCGTCATCCGTAACACTGTTGGATACCAGTCCAGTCTCGCCATCGTTGTCAAGCTCGTCTTCAACCTTAGAATCAAGCTTTACGGTGATGGCACCAGCCACCATGCTTCCGAGAGAGTCCTCCAGATGAGCTTTGACCACAATGTCCTGGCCGACACCAAACCTGGCGTCCATGGCGCAGTCATCTTCCTCCAAATCGAAGGTGTCATCAGACAGGTCGTCATCGGTGGCAGATACTTGTCTGTCGTCAAGGCAGTCCACGTTAAATGTGGCAGCCTTGAGGGTTTCGGCAGCGCCGGTACGGGCAATGTTGACTTCCTCAACCTCGTCGGTGTCCACCTCAACAGTGACCAAGGGCAACTCGATGGAACCGGTTTCACCGGTGAACATCGCAGAAACCATCACGGCTACCGCTTTGGTGCTGGAGTTCCAGCCCTCTACGCTATGCATCATACCGGCGTTATCCGTGCCGGGATATTCCATAGACCGGGACGTGTAGGACTGCTGTCCACTCTTGAGATCGGAGTCCTCCACGTATGTCACCGTATAAGTGATCGAACCTCTGAGGGGCCTATTGTCGCGGTCCACTACATTGGCAGACACAATGATCGGATCCGAGTTGTCGGGTAGGATAACTTCGCTACCACTGTTACTGTCCGCGGACACTGTCAGATTCGAGCGCGGTTCGCCCTCTTTGTCACCGTCAGGCGTGCCATTAGCCGGCAGGCCGTAGTCGTCAGGAGCGCTTCGGACCGGCGGACCCAGATAGATGACGGTGACTGTTGCGCTGACGGTCCCAGTTTGCGGCAATGCGCGCCCGACCTCTTCGCCATCATTATTGTCGATTGCGGTGGTCGTCGGGAACCCCTCGGCGGCATACACGTAAACCAACGTGGTATCCAGGGCGCTGCCGGGGATAGTCACGGTGGCGGAACCGTCCCTGATGGCTTTCGCCGGGACTTTGACAATTTGGTAGCGTATCGGCGCTACCACTGGGTCGGTATCAGCACCGCCCGACCTGAACGCCCCGTTAGCAAACATGGTTCCCGGGGGATAGACCTCGGCGGCGCCGCTCCCGATCGCCTCGGCGAACACGTAGAACGTGTGCTCGTTGTCGGTACCATTCGTCAACGTGATGACCGCATCGGAACTGGTCACTTGGCACTCGAAAGCGTCTTGGTCCCCGTTCATATCGGGATCTGCATCGCCGAGGTGGTTGACCGAGGTACAGGCACCACCATCCTGGGCAGCCACGGGCTGGGCGCCATAGGTGGCCAGTAAGCCAAGGGCCAGAAGGGCGGCCAAGGCCACGACCCCCAGCGTCGCTGGCACCGGCCAGAGCCTTTTTGCATTTTTTGTTCTCATTACTCCATTTTCTCCTTGTAACCTAGTGGGGAATCAGCCCGACCGCGAGCCCGCACTTCCGGCTAGGTCTTGGTACAAGCAGTTGGTTCTTTTTTCGTTACTTCAATCGCGGGCCGCCCGGCAGGGGCTGAGCGGAATTGCGGAATTGTTGGTTCCCGCCGTCGCCGGTGGGCGCGTCCGCGTTGCTAGGGTTAGTTAAACGTTTCACCTCCTGTTTAGCTCGTCGGCAGGGCGCCGACAAACAGCCGGCGAGACGCGACGAATGGATGGGCTACTACTCATGTGGGAGGATTTTACGCCCCCAACATTACCCGAGTATTACGGCAAACCTGTCAAATTTGGTTATTTTTCGAAAAATAGCCTTCTGCCACCCATAGCTGAAGTCTCCTCCGACAGCAGGTAACTCACCGGGAGCGTCCTCATTTCACGATCTCAATTTAGCGAACGGTCACCCGTGTGGCCACTCCGTACGGGGTTTCCACTACGCCTCCCGTTACCTTCAGGGCAACCACGATGCCCAGATAACTCCCGCCGCTGGTCAATCCGGAAACCGTGCCCATCCTGGCTGCACCGTCGGACACGATCGCCGTTTCGTACTCAAAGGTGTCCATATTGACCGCGATGAGTAGATAGGAGTCGGGATTGTCGGCGCTCCCCCAAGAAAGGGTGAGCTCTCCTGGGGAGTTAGATATTCCCAGTACGTTTCGCGGTGCTTCAAACGGGGGTTGCGAGACGGTGATGGCCGTCACGGTTAAGGTGAAATCGCCGGTAACAGCACCTTTGTACGTGGTGGCCTCAATGGTATAGGTCCCGACAGACAGGAACTCCCTTAACTGCGAGTCGGTGTCGCCGCTGGCTGCATCGTTGTTGCTGGCAATCACCGTCCCGCTGGTTCCCGCGCCCTCCAGCAGGTACAGGAAGGTATCGAAGCCGGATTCCAAGGTGATGGTCATCTCTGACGGCGATGCTAGAGTGAACGTGTAGTAGCGCGCATAGCTGCCGCTGCGGTGCTCAGAGCTACAATCGCTCGTCCATTCGCCAACAATGGGCGCGGTGTCAACCGAGCTGTCAGATGCGATTAGCGTATCGGTACAGGGGTCCATCGGCGCTGGCCGCGATGTGATATGCAGATCGAAGGTTCCGATAGCTCCAGGATTGAAGGTGGTGGCCTCGACGGTATAGATACCTGCCTCCAGGACCGCCGTGATGCGCGAGTTGTTCCCGGAACCACCGTCGTTATCGCTCGCCACCAGCGGTCCACCGGCGCCGGCCCCGCTCAGCAAGTATAAATAGGCATTCCGAGTCGAGCCCAGATCAATCTGTACCTCGCCCCTCTGCGTCAACTCAAAGGTGTAGAAACGGCCATAGCTGCCGTTGCGCTGGACCGAAGCACAGGCCCCAGTCCACTCCCCGGGAAGGTGGGCGGACTGGGGCAGAGTACCCAGGTCTTGATAACACCTGGAGGTCACAGCTATGGGTGTGATGGTCAGGGTGAAATTCCCGGTAACCCCGGCCTGGATGGTGGTGGCCTCCACGGTGTAGGTACCCGCTTCCAGAACGGTCGCGATGCGCGAGTCGGTGTTCTCCCTTGAAACGTCATCATTAACGTCAACCACCGTTCCCGTGGAGCCCGCTCCGTTCAGCAGGTACAAGACGGTGTCCTGGGACGAGCTCAGGTCAATCTGCACTTCGGTACGCTCGGTCAGGGTAAAGGCGTAGAAGCGACCGTACCTGCCATTGCGGTGGGTAGACGCACAAGCACTATCCCAAGACCCGGACAGGTCCGTCCTACCGTCCGGCAACCCCCCCAAATGCTGGAAACAGTTGCGTGGCGCCGCGCTGGCGTCGATCCTCAACGTGAAATCCCCGGTAACCCCGGCCTGGATGGTGGTGGCCTCCACAGTGTAGGTACCCGCTTCCAGAACGGTCGCGATGCGTGAGTCGGTGTTCTCCCTTGAAACGTCATCATTAACGTCAACCACCGTTCCCGTGGAGCCCGCTCCGTTCAGCAGGTACAAGACGGTGTCCTGGGACGAGGTCAGGTCAATCTGCACTTCGGTACGCTCGGTCAGGGTAAAGGCGTAGAAGCGACCGTACCTGCCATTGCGGTGGGTAGACGCACAAGCACTATCCCAAGACCCGGACAGGTCCGTCCTACCATCCGGCAACCTCCCCAGATGCTGGAAACAGTTGCGTGGCGCCGCGCTGGCGTCGATCCTCAACGTGAAATCCCCGGTAACCCCGGAGTTATGGGTGGTGGCCTCCACGGTGTAGGTACCCGCTTCCAGAACGGTCGTGATGCGCGAGTTGTTTCCAGAACCGCCGTCGTCGTCACTGGTCACTATCGTCCCACGGGAGTCGGCTCCGTTCAGCAGGTACAAGACGGTGTCCTGGGACGAGCTCAGGTCAATCTGCACTTCAGTACGCTCGGTCAGGGTAAAGGCGTAGAAGCGACCGTACCTGCCATTGCGGTGGGTAGACGCACAAGCACTATCCCAAGACCCGGACAGATCCGTCCTACCATCCGGCAACCTCCCCAGATGCTGGAAACAGTTGCGTGGCGCCGCGCTGGCGTCGATCCTCAACGTGAAATCCCCGGTAACTCCGGAGTTATAGGTGGTGGCCTCCACGGTGTAGGTACCCGCCTCCAGAACGGTCGTGATGCGCGAGTTGTTTCCAGAACCGCCGTCGTCGTCACTGGTCACTATCGTCCCACGGGAGTCGGCTCCGTTCAGCAGGTACAAGACGGTGTCCTGGGACGAGCTCAGGTCAATCTGCACTTCGGTACGCTCGGTCAGGGTAAAGGCGTAGAAGCGACCGTACCTGCCATTGCGGTGGGTAGACGCACAAGCACTATCCCAAGACCCGGACAGATCCGTCCTACCGTCCGGCAACCTCCCCAGATGCTGGAAACAGTTGCGTGGCGCCGCGCTGGCGTCGATCCTCAACGTGAAATCCCCGGTAACTCCGGAGTTATAGGTGGTGGCCTCCACGGTGTAGGTACCCGCCTCCAGAACGGTCGTGATGCGCGAGTTGTTTCCAGAACCGCCGTCGTCGTCACTGGTCACTATCGTCCCACGGGAGTCGGCTCCGTTCAGCAGGTACAAGACGGTGTCCTGGGACGAGCTCAGGTCAATCTGCACTTCGGTACGCTCGGTCAGGGTAAAGGCGTAGAAGCGACCGTACCTGCCATTGCGGTGGGTAGACGCACAAGCACTATCCCAAGACCCGGACAGATCCGTCCTACCGTCCGGCAACCTCCCCAGATGCTGGAAACAGTTGCGTGGCGCCGCGCTGGCGTCGATCCTCAACGTGAAATCCCCGGTAACTCCGGAGTTATGGGTGGTGGCCTCCACGGTGTAGGTACCTGCTTCCAGAACGGTCGTGATGCGCGAGTTGTTTCCGGAACCGCCGTCGTCGTCACTGGTCACTATCGTCCCACGGGAGTTGGCTCCGTTCAGCAGGTACAAGACGGTGTCCTGGGACGAGCTCAGGTCAATCTGCACTTCGGTACGCTCGGTCAGGGTAAAGGCGTAGAAGCGACCGTACCTGCCATTGCGGTGGGTAGACGCACAAGCACTATTCCAAGACCCGGACAGGTCCGTCCTACCGTCCGGCAACCTCCCCAGATGCTGGAAACACAAATGGACGTTGATGTATTGCTCCTCGGTATCGCATCCGCCTGTGTTGCAAACTTCCAGGACGACTCTCTTGCTGCCCGCTGAGGACCAGCGAGTAGAGAAATTCTGGCCGGTACCGGCCCAAGGGTCGCCGCCGATGGCGCCCCAACGGTACTCGGTAGGAGTGCCGCCGCTCAAACTGGGCCGGCATGACACCACTTGCTCCACTCTCACTATGGTAGGGGAACAGCCCATGCTGACAATGCGGGGGCTGTCTGGCGTATCCGGGTTATAAACGCGCACTTCCCAAGAATTCGCACCGCGGCGACCATCCGTGTCCGTGAAGGAGGCCCTTACCGTGTAATTGCCCGCGGTCGAAAAGGTGTGACTGAAAGTCCTTTCGATGGACTGGGTAAGCGCCAGAGTCTGGCCACCCTGCGATACCCCGTCCAGAGTCCATTCCCAGCTGGAAATGCTCCTATCACCAGCCGTGGCGTGCACTCTGAACTGCTGGATGGTACCTCGCGCCAACGATAGTCTATACGCCGACGGTGTGACCCTGGACACCGTCGGCCCAACGAGGACTTGAGCTTGTACCTCGGCAGGCAGTGGAGCAAGTAACCAGGTGCATATCGCGATGGCGACTGCGGCTGCAACCAGTGCGGCGGGCGTGATGTGCTTGGCTCCGATTCGCCAGCGGTGGGAGCCCCGACCAATCAGCTTGTTAGCCACGGTCCCCACAGCGTCATTTGCGCTTTTCCCTGACCGTAGCCACACCCTCCTGGAATCCATCGGGACACTCCAAATCGCGTTTGCCTGAAAGCTTGACTGAGGACTAAGCGAGTCAGTGAGGCGGAAGACAACGCCGTGCAGCCTTTCGCAAGTTGCAGCAACGTTGAAAAGCCGCGCCTTCTCAATAAGATGTTACTAACTGGAAGTGATGTCCCGCGTCAAGCATTCTTGCCGGTTCACCCGCATTGCGTCAACAAAACCGTTACCCAACGCGATTGGTTGCCTCAAATAAAATGTTACCCAAAATCGGGGAGGCGATCGCGTGGGAGGAGGCATCAACAAGATGGCAAAACAGGAATTGCTGGCGACGATCCGAGACCGCTACCGAGCTTCATCGAAGCGGGAGAAAAGCCGGATCCTGGACGAGTTCATCGCGGTGACCGGCCACCATCGCAAGCATGGCATCAGACTGCTGGGGCAGTCCGGCGACGACGGAGAGCAGCAGCCGGCGGTAAAAAAGGGCCGACGCATCTACGACGAGTCGGTTCGACAGGCGCTGATCGTGGTCTGGGAACCCGCTGATCGGATCTGCGGCAAGCGGCTGAAGGCGGCATTACCCCATCTGGTGGAGTCCATGGAGCGCCATGGCCACCTGGATCTGGACCCTGGGGTGCGCCAACGGCTGCTGTCAGCCAGCGCCGCCACCCTGGACCGGCTGCTCCAGCCCATCAGGACACCGACGGCGAGCCGCCGGCTCAGACGCAGGAGGAATCACTCGCCGGGTCGCAATATTCCGGTACGGACCTTCGCCGATTGGAATGCGCCACCGGGTTTCCTGGAGATTGACCTGGTGGTCCACCACGGCGGCTCCTTGTGGGGCTCCATGATCCACAGCCTGGTGGCCACCGATATCTGCACCGGCTGGACCGAGGCCGTGCCTCTGCTGGCCCGGGAGCAGTCCTTGGTAGTGGCAGGACTGGAGGCCATCGGGCAACAGCTGCCCTTCCCCGTCAAAGGCATCGACTCGGACAACGACAGCGTATTCATCAACGATACTCTCACCCAGTACTGCGCCGAGCGGGGTATCGAGTTCACCCGTTCCCGGCCCTACCGCAAGAACGACCAGGCCTGGATCGAGCAGAAGAACGGCGCGGTAGTCCGCCACTTCGTCGGTCACGACCGCTACTCCGGCGCGGTGGCCGGACAGACCATGGCCCACCTGTACGGGGCGGTGCGACAATACGTGAATTACTTCCAGCCATCGTTCAAGTTGGTGGAGAAAACTCGGCACGGCTCCAGTCGTCAAGCGGTACAGTCCGCCAGCCACGCCCTGCGATCGGCTGATGCAGCACGACGCGGTCAGCGTGGAGATGAAGGCGGCGCTGAGTGAGTATCGGGTCCAGTTGGACCCGGTGGCGCTGCTGCACGCCGTCCGGGAAGCCCAGTCGATCCTGACCGCGGTTACGTCTCCCGAAATCCGGCCCATTCCCAGCGGCGAGAGCCTGGAAAAGTTCCTGGCCAAATTGCCCAACTGGTGGCGGCAGGATGCAGCGCATACCTCACGGGAGCGTCGGGTGCAACCGCCCCGCACCTGGCGAACTCCGCCAGACCATTTCGAAGGAGTGTGGTGCGACGTGCTGTCCTGGTTGCAGAAAGACATGGACGCCAGTGCGGTGGCATTGCTGGGCCGACTGCAAGAGGCCGAACCGGATCGTTTCAGCCGGGCTCACCTGCGTACGTTGCAGCGCAGGGTGCAGCAGTGGCGCGGCATCATGGCCCAAAAGCTGGTCTACGCCACGGCTGGCGAGCCCATGGCGGAACCCGCTGCAATGCCGGAATTAGCGCTGGTCGGGAGGGACCCCAGATGCTAAAGCTTCGGTAACATTCCCGAATGAGGCAACAGGTCAGCCCAGGTTGGCGCTGTCAAAGGCAGCGATCGCAGTGTCCAGCAGCATCTGGTGGTACCTCTGAAAATTGTCGCGGGTGATCGGGATGTAGTTGTCGGGTAGAGCCGGATTCCCCTCAAGGACTTCACCGTTTGGACGGATCGTGTGCCCAATGCTCCACAGGAATCTAGCTAAGGGTCGCCCTGTTTCCGGCAAAACGAGAACTTCGTCCCCTTCCCAAGTGTTACTGTATCCTCCGGTGGGCATCCCTATGAAGGTCGCGAGATCGTTATCGACGTACATGGCCATGAACTGGTCCAGGTGTGAACCGCCCCATGTCCTGACATTTATGATGGCCACTTCGCCGCTGAAGTGAACAGAATCGGGTTGCAGAATGCCGTCGGAATCCTTGGGCAAGTGGGCGAGCTTGAAAGGCACCGACGGCGTGTACTCGTCGCCGCGGCGGATGGCTTCCATGGCATCGGTGCGCGCCCAGTCGATTAGCCAGCTGCCGCTCAGATTCAGACCGAATATGTCTGGCGCATCGGTGTTTGGCTCTCGACCAACATAGCGTTCAATACGCGCCTTTCCGAGGTCGCTCAGCCGGACATTGCCAAACGTCACGCGGAACGGCTGGTCAACCAGCCGTTGCATCGCGTAAGCGCCGCGCGAACCGCCACTACTATGAGTAACGTCGATGATCATGTCGTAGTCAAGTATCTGCTCCCGTTCCGCATATTCCATCAGGTCGACGATGTCCTGGATCAGTGAGTATTCGAAGTCCAGCCACTGGAGCAAGACTATCTGCCGGTTTCGATCGAGTAGGACATTGAAGTTCTCCCGCCCCATCACCTCGACGAACCCGGGGGTCGAGGAAAATGGCGTGAAGTAGTCGCAGCCATCGTGGTAAAGCAATGAAACGTTGTAGTGCTGACCGGACGGCCGCTCAAGGGTGAGGTTCAGCCGCTCTGAATACAGGCTCTGCGGGACGGTGGAAACCTGTTTTGGCAGCTCGTATGCCATAAGCCAATACAGCCCAGGAAGGCTGGAGTGCCGTATCCATGGCGTGAATTCGTCCATGTACTCCGCCATGAGCCGACCGTTGACGCTCACAATGACGTCTCCTGGTGTCGGTGAAGTCAGCCCCCGATCAACCCTGCCGACAAAAAACGTCGGGTTCTGAACGTCCGAGATGTCCGGGAGGACGTGAATCGGAGCAGATACGCATGGGCGTTCTTCTGGTGGTTCCAAACCGCCTTCAACCGGACTTACTCGCAGGTGCCGGTCACGGCGGGCGTTGCTGAGCTTTACTAGCGCGTAGTAGAGCTCCGTTTCGGTCCTGGAAGCAACGAATTCCGAACGGAGTTTCTTCATATCCTCAATAGCGGAAAACCCTATATTGCTCTCCTTAACCTCCGAAAAGGCTTCCCGCCCTTCGGTCTTGCTGATGATCTCGTCAAACAGCGTCTCCAACTGGCTGGTACTGAATGCTCCCGCCGTCTGCACCGGCACCGGACCCGCCGTCCCATAAAGAGTTTCCAGACCAGCCTCGGTGGTCTGCAGCGCCACCACGATGACCAGATGGTTCCCGCCGCTGGTCAATCCAGCGACGGTGCCAGCCTTGGCCGCATCGCCAAGGACAGTCGCCGTTTTGTAATCAGCAGTGTCCTGCAGGTTCACCGCAATCAGCAGATAGGAATCGGCGTTGTCCCCGCTCTCCCAGGTGATGGCGATCTCGCCTGCAGCGTTAGAGACAGCCGTGACCTTCGTTGGAGCGGTAAGCGTTCCTTGGGCTACTGCCGGTGAGGCACCGCTCAGGAAACCAAAAACACCTAACATTGCCAGCACCATGAGTGCAGTAAGGGGGCTAATGCTTCGTCTATTCGACCAGGATGGCATCATGGTGAGACAGTTCTCCTGTGCGATGCTGCCCGCTGTGCCCGGAACCAACTCCAGACTCAGGGACGGTGATCGCATGGCGGGATTGTAGCACCGTTGTAAAAATGGTTGACTTTAGTTACAGACTACCGTCAGCCATTGACGCGGTCTGAGCCGCGCCGCCGCCCCAACAGTTCAAGACGGCTCCGCCCGGGACTCTCACCCGGGAACACCGAACGGATCCTCGCTCAAGCCACCCCGCGAGCCTCCGCCCGCGGAACAGCCTGAACCGGATTGGGTCGGCGTCTCCGCTTCCCCAGCCGGTGTTGCGCTGCAAGCGCCGGTCTTAGCTGCCCCGAAACAGCACCCCAGTACGTCCACACGTGCTTCACGCGTTCCTTGCAGGTACGGTGAAGGCGACCTGAACGCCATTGCCAATGGGGGCCACCCACCGGCGGGGGATGCGCTCGGAGCAACCAAGCAAGCGTCGGGCCAGCACCAAGGCCGCTGCCTGGTGCACCGTCAGCCCGTATCGCTCCATGAACTTCACCCGGCCAATGACGGAACTGTAGGCCGGGTTGACTTGGTGTACCTCAACTCCCTGACGGTAGCCGCGGGAGATGAAGTACGCCTTGACCTTGCCGTAGCTGAAACTGGACAGCATCCGGGAGTACCGGCGGGACTCGCCCTCCAGGACAGCCTTCTTCTGGCGGAAGTCCAGCCGCTCGATGACGATGGGCTTGCCGACTTCTCGGGCGTACTCCACGACGCTGGCCACCGCGTCTCCGATCAACGCTTCAGACTGACGCTGGGACTTGCCGTAGGTGACCAGCAGCATCCGCCAAGCGTTCAGGTAGTTGCCGCTGGCGTCGGTCTCCCCCACCGCCAGGTGATCGGCATTCAGATCCACCCCTATGGCCCCACGACGCCGGTCGGTGGTTATCTCCACTTCCGGCAACTCAGTAGTGGCGAACACCCGCCAGCCCTTGCCGTCCCGCTTGAAACGGTAGCTGATGGCCTGACCCAGTGCGGTGGCCCGAGCCGCCGTTTCTCCATGCTCACGCTTGTGGGCAGCGAAATCTGCATTGCTCTGCAGCGCCGCCAGCACCTGCGCGTGTCCGTAAGCAAACCGCACGTGTGGGATGACCAGGTACTTGCCGTGCTGCTCCGCCAAGCAATCGGGCATACGCAACCGCAGGGTCAGCGAACCATCATCGGCAATGCTGGCCACGCACAGTTGGCAACCGCTCGTTTCATCCCGACTGCCCAACACGAAGAACTCATTACTGCGGGCGTCCCGCCAGTCCTGTAACCATTCCTCATGACTGGCGTAGCCGACAGTTAAACGCTAAACAACGTTCGACAATGCGAGCGTTGGTTGCGATGCAACCTGCATGAGCAAGTCACGCAGGAAGGGGCTGTCTCCCAAAGCCCGCAGGAAGATCCCACGGGCGCCGTTTATGTCACGGTCCATTCCGAAGCCGGCGTCGTCTCGGATTACTTTGGCGCCGCCGAGATTGTGCTTGATGCTGCCGTCCCAACTGCGGGTTTTGCTGGTGTATGCTTCGTTCACGTCGATGACAAGAGCGCCGCGCTGCCAGGCTTTCCACTTCAAACGTTGCTTGAACTCGTGGTGGCGGAAAGTGAGCATCATGCGGGCGGTCTTGCTGCGGATTCTCCGGCCAGCCCTTTGGGTCATGTCCTGGGTCTCGAACGTCGGTAGCAGGATGATCCGGTAGTTGCTGGTCAACCAGCGAGCCAGTTGCCAATGGAGCTCGTCCACCAGGTTCGTTATTCGCTGCCGCATTCGCGCCTGTGCGCTGCGCATTTGCCGACGCTTTCGTCGGTTGGGTGCCTTGGCAGTGCGGCTGATGAGGTCGTCCAGCCAGTGGCAGAGCCGCTGGATGCGGCCGAAGGCGTGGTGGCCGAGCTTGCCGCAGTCGGTTTCGGAAAAGTACGTGAGAAAGGTGCGAACGCCGGGGTCGAGCGCCACTACGCCATCACCTCTTGGGGTCTCGATGTCGCATTGCGCTGGGTGCGGCACGACCAGCCAGTATAGGCCGCGCTCCTTCACCAGTCGGCATTCTTTGTGCTCCGCCGGAATGGCTTCGGCCATCCGCAGCGGTCCGAGAATGGTGTGATAGACGCCGTGCTCCGTCACGGCGTCGTCTGGTATGTAGCAGGACTGCTTGGGGTTCTTGCGGCTGCGGTAGCCGAGCTGGGCGAACTCTTCGTCGGCTCTGTTGCCGTGTGCTTGGTCGGACTTGAGATCCTTGTTGAAGGTCTTGACGTTGCTCATGGCCCGGCAGGCGTCCCTCACTGCCGTGCGCTTCACCTGGTAGGGAACCGAGTCCCATTCGGGATGTAGTTTTTTGATTTCCGCCATTACCATGCTGGCGATGTGTTTCCATACTGCTGGAATGCCCGACTGGAGGATCTCGGCGGTGAGGTTGTAGGTCCAGCGGCTGGCGGTAAGCCAAGTGGTGATGGTCACCTTCTGTGCGCTGTCTGGATAAACCTGAATTCGGCGCGACTGCTGGCGTGTAGTGCCCTGGTTTGAGCAATTGGTTGTGGACTGCACTGTGGCTGGCGAGTAGAGCCTGGGCAGGACTGGTTCAGGGGTCGTCATGCGGCTCGTTGAGAACCAGGAATGGGCTGCCGTTTTGCTGGACCAGCCGTGTGGTCTGTTGATAGCCGCACCGCGGTCTGCGGTTCCGGTAGGCAGCCAGACGACGGCGCTGAATGAAGCGATGTCCTCGTTCCAGTATGGCCTTCGGTCGCGCGGCGCGTACTGGGTGGGGTCGCAGAGGTGTTCAGCACGCTGGTCCGCTAGTTGTTGTTTAGCGTTTGTCAACATATCTCAACGTTGCTCAATATAACTTAGTCTAGACAGCAACCGTTGACCTCCAGGTGGTCCCGCTTACGCCACAGCCGCTTGGACCCGAAACACAGCCTGACCCGGCCCGCACCAATGTCGGTTTCCAAGCCGGCTAATCTGGACCGCAGGTTGGCCAGCCGACGCCGCTTCTGGTGAACCTGCTGCCACCGACCCTGTTCCTCGGCCTGCGCAACCTGCCGTTCCGCTTGAGCAATTCGCCGCTCCAAGCTGTCCACCCGCAACCGCTGCTCCGCCCGCACCGCCGACACCTTCCCTTCCAGCGACACCCGCACCCCGCTGAACATCCGCGCCGGTATCCCGTGCTCACGGATGTAGTCGCTCTTCAGCGGCGCTGCCGATCGGCCCGCCGCTACATCGGCAAACAGCTTCCGCTCCACCTGGCCGTACAACTCAGCGTAGGTTGCCAGCGCGGCATCTCCCGCCTCACGGTCCAAGCCCACATAGCCGGAGACGCGAGTTTGATAGGTGGCGGCCGGTGGACCCTGAGCAAGGTTAAAGCCAGCGGCTGCTCGATGGTCTCTGCTGCGCTGTGCCATGATGACAGCATACCAGAACGGGCGTGCGGAGTGGCCTCAACCAGCAGGGTGCCTCAGGTGACACCGTGCGTCGTCGCCGATGTGACTATTCACTACCATCACATACTAAAACCCACTAAATCGTGAACAGTTGCCAACCCTGATTCCTGCGTGATGCGGAGATTATGGTCGATTATGGCGATTATGCCAAATCCTAGCTAAGCGATGACTTATAATGGCAGACGTCTCATCCGCGTCCCGCTGATTGCATGAGGACCGCCATGACCAGCAAACCGATTTCTCTGACGCCGCCCGTTTCACCGGTAGGTCAATTCCCGGAATATCCGCCCAGGGATGATATGCAGAATCCCATCCATCTCCATGACCCCGGCTACCAAGCCGCGCTGCGCCGACACTTCGGGGCGTCGGACACCACAATCGTCATGGGTGAGGTTCCGGTGGCTAGGACCGCCAGCCAGCGCCAAGGAGTGCGGATTCCCGACCTGCTGATTGCGTTCGGCGTGGATCGGGCTGGCATCATCGGCCAGCGAGGTTACGCCATTGAGCAGCAGAGCAAGCCGCCGGACTTCGTACTGGAGATTGCTTCCGAGACCACCGGGCGGAATGACTACACCGCGAAGCGGGACGACTATGCCGGCTATGGCATACCCGAGTACTGGCGTTTCGACCCCAGCGGTGGGCAGTATCACGGGACCCATCTGGCCGCTGACCGGCTGGTTGAGGGTGTTTATCAACCCATCGACATCGTGACCGTGGACGAATTCTACTACTGGGGTCACAGCGAGGTGCTGGGACTGGACGTCTGCTGGGAGAACGGGCATCTGCGTTGGTACGATCCGGCGGCGCAGCGTTACCTGCGAACATTCGATGAGGAAGCTGAGGAACGGGTGGCCGCCGAGGAGCGGGTCCGGGAACTGGAAGTGGAAATCAGGCGTCTGCAGGGTTAACAACTGTTCGCGATTTAGAGCCTATCCTAATAACCCTCTTTTCGTGCGGGTATTACCCGTTTTTAGGATAGGCTCTTAGTACTACAGCCGCACTACTGTTACCAGTTGGGATAATCGACGTTGGTAGTGGCTTTGTTGCGCTCTGGCTTGATGTCGCCATCTCCACTGGGACCAGGACAGAACGAAATCAGCAGACCGGTTTGGAGTCCATATCAGGCGGGTAAGCGTGAGCCAACATCGCCAGGGTGATGTGGCGATACCAGCCATCCCATCTGCGTACCTCGTACTGGTCCAGTCCCACCTGGCCCCTGGCCTCCTCGAAGCATTCCTCGATGGCCCAACAGTCCGCCGATCTGTACGAACTCATCCTCAATCGGCACCGGGCGTCCAGCTTCGTCATCACCAGCAACCGGGCCGTGGACGAATGGCTGGGCCTCTTCGATGACCCCATCCTGGGCAACAGCGCCCTGGACCGCCTGGCCAACGCCAGCTACCAGATCGTCATCGAAGGCGCCAGCTACCGGGAACGGCTCTCGCCACACCGCGCTCTGCTGCGCGCAAAGAGGGTGATTGACCCGCAAACTACAACCTGATAATAGTCAATTCACCGCGCTCCCAGGGTGGCTGGATGTCCGTGAAAATCGCCTGTTGTTGGTCTACGATTCCGTCATGAGCTAACTGTTCAGCGAAAATGTCACCCATGGCTGGCTATTTGATAATCGCCTACATCCCAGACAACCCATGTTACGATACATTATGCGATAATCCGACTACATGGCGGATCAGCGGGATTCCGACCGAGCGGAACGTAATGCTCGGTACCTGGGCTCAACACATGAACCTTCCGGCCCATGCCGCCGTCGCCAGCGTCAGGAACGATCGTGAGTTGCAGGACCTGATTGACGCTGGGAACATCCACTGGCATCAACTCGCAGAGCGCGACCCGCGGACGGCGTAGAACTTGGTGACAGACGGCCTAGGAGCCGGCGAGAGGTTAGAAACCACCGATGCCTAATCCGCTGACGGTAGGGCGTCGGGCGACGGCCCGCCTGGAGGAGGCCATCCTGCTGGCCCTGGAGAAATACCGGGACCAAGGCTATATCAGCACCATCCAGCTGGCCGAACGCATCGGATGGGATGCGGAGGGGATGCCATCGCCCAATGGCCAGGGCTACGGACGTCTCGCGGTGATCGGGCTGCTTTACAAGCTGTATCTGGCCGGACGGGTGGAACCCGCTCACCAGCCCAACCGTCGCGGTCACTGGGGCGGCTGGCGGATCAGCGACGAGGAATACGCCCGGCGCCAGGGCCTGGACGCCGCCGACCTCCCGTCTCCCGAACCGCTGCACATCGCCGGCGCGCTCCTCAGTGGGGAGGTGTCTCTAGCCGAGTATCCAATGCCCCCAGCCGAGGGATTGATGCCGCCGCTGCCCACTGCAATCCGCTTTCCCGACCGGACCGAATTTGAACTCCGTCACTGGGAACAGATTCTCACATTCACGGTCCAGTGGCTCAACGAAACTGGCATCCTGACCCTCGCGGGCGTGCCGGTGAGGATGGTTCGCGGTCCCGGCTACCTGATCAACACGGAACCGATTCATTCCGACGGCCGGCCGATGGTGAAACGCACGCAGGCCGGCGGGCCGAACCAGCTTTGGGTGTACACCAAATCGCCGGTGACGCCTGGCTACTACGCCGTTTATCACACCAGGCGCCTGCTGGAAATCTGCCAACAGGACCTTGCCGAGGTTCACCTGCTGCTGCCGTTGTAAAAAAGGTTGACTTTAGTTACATGCCCATAGGTCAGCCGGTCAGGTTGGCGACGGCGTTTCCTGGGACGAGACATGAAGGTATGATACCGGAACCACGGTTCGACTAACCACAACCGCGCGTCACCATCCTGGTGCTGCCCAGCGACCAGGCGCAGCCGGATCGTACCAATCACCACCAATGCATCCCATTCACTACCATATCGGCAACTGCTGCCAACCCTTCGGCTGCAATACGCTTAACTGCAAGCCGGTGAGCCGCAATGCTAAGAGCCATTGTTGTTATCGCACGCAGGCAGCCCGAGTTCCTCCGCGTCGCTGTACCATCTGGGCCCGCCCAGGAGACCACCCGGCACGCATCCGGTGAAGTCGTTGCCCCCGATGCGCACCCTCTGCAGGTTGGGCAATTCCCCCAATGATGGCGGTATCTGGCCCGACAACCGGTTGTCCCTGAGCCACAGGTTGGTCAGGTTGCTCAGCCGACCCAAATCGGACGGCACCGCGCCGGACAAATCGTTGCTGTGCAGGTACAGATGCTCCAGGTTGGACAGATCGCCCAGGCTGCTTGGGATCGGACCGCTCAGGTCGTTGTCGTTGAGGTCCAGCCATGTCAGCTCGGATAGCTCTCCCAGACGGGCCGGTATCGCCCCGCTCAGGTCGTTCCGGTCCAGGATCAACAGCCTGAGGCCGGACAGGTCGCCCAACTCTGCCGGTATCGCTCCGCTCAGGTCGTTGCCGTAGAGGCTCAACCACCTCAGGCTGGATAGACCGCCCAGTTCGCTGGGAATGGGTCCGCTCAGGTCGTTGTCATCCAGCCACAAATAGCGCAGTCTGGACAGGTCGCCCAACTCACTGGGTATCTGCCCGGTCAGTTCGTTGTCGTGGAGGAGCAAAGACTTCAGGTTGGATAGCCTTCCCAGCTCCGCCGGCATTGGGCCGCTGAAACTGTTGCCGTAGAGCAGCAGCCGTTCCAGGTTTTGCAAGTCTGCAAAGGAGGCCGGTATTGACCCGCTCAAACCGCCGCCGTCCCCGGACTTGTTGCTGTGGAGGTACAGCCATCTCAGGTTGGAGAGGCTACCAAGCTCAGCCGGCAACTCCCCAGCCAGGTTGTTACCGTAGAGCGACAGGAACGTCAGCGCCGTCAGATCGCCCAGCGCGGCGGGCATTTCACCCCAGAGCCGATTTCGGTGCAGCGTCAGGTGAACCAGGCTCGAGAGCTCGCCCAGATGGGACGGTATCGAGCCGGTCAGCTCGTTGCGGTGCAGGTACAGGCCGGTCAGTGCGGACAGGCTTCCCAGGTCAGCCGGAATTGTCCCGGACAACCCCTGGCGCACGAGGTACAACTGGGTCACGCGTTGCGGTGTTCCGCTGAGCCTGACTCCGTCCCAATCGGTAATGGAGGTATCCCCAGACCAGTTCAGCGTGGCGTCGCCCGCCAGCCGGTCGCGGGACTTCAGCAGCGCCTCGCAGTCGGCCACCAAACCCGGGTTGCCGGCCGCGTCCGACACCGCATCCCCCGATGCGCAGTCAAACACAACCACCGCGGTGACGGTGATGGTGATGGCCACCCGGACCTCGGCGGTTGCGCCGGACGGGTCGGTGGCGATTACGGTAACCGAGTAGCTCGCCTTGGTCTCGTGGTCCAGCGCCGTCGCGGTCGTCAGCTGGCCGGTGGATGGGTCAATGGCGAAGGAGGCCGCATCGTCGCCGCTCAGGCTGTAGGTCAGCGTGTCGTCGTCGGGGTCCGTGGCGGCGACGGGCTCGCCGATGTTGGCGCCCGGCGCCGCATCCTCAGCGATTGCCCTGGCGGTCTCCGTGAGCGCACTGCCGTCAGCGTCTTCGAAAACGGGCGCCCGGTTCACAGCAACGCCACTCCCGCCACTTGAACCACCGCCGGAGCCGCCACCGCCTCCGGGGGAGGTGGACCGCCTGACCGCCGTGACCGTGATGGTCACCACTATGGTGCCGTCCGGGGCGGCGGACTCGTTGTAGCCGGCGTCGAAGCCGTCGTGGACGGAGACCGTTACTTCGTAGCTGTCCTTCACCGTGCTGTCGAGGACGTCTTTCGTCCGTATCTGGCCCGTGGCCGCATCGATGTCGAATGCACTCGCGTCCGTACCGCTCTGCAGCGAGTAGGTGAGGACGTCTCCCCGGTCCTCGTCGGTCGCCCTGACGGGCGAGCCAACGGGGCGGCCTGCTGCCGGGCCCGCGGAGACGCTGCGAGAGAGCGGCCCGCTTTCCCTGAAAGTGGGAGCGGCGTTTACCGTGGGGCGCGTCTCGCGAACCGGCGTGGCCAATACCGCCTCGGCCTCCTTGTTGCTGCCCCGGCGGTCCTCATAGGAGGCGGTGACCCGCAGGTACTGGTTCTCATCGGCCGACGTCGCGGTGTAGCTGTCCGACGTTTGCCCCATGATGTCCGTCCAATTGCTCCTGCCGTTAGGCGACCGCGCCCAATGCCAGGTCGTGCCGGTGATGCCGTCGTCGTCATCGGTGAGACTGACGAAGAACAGCGTTGGCACGTCGTCCACCCAACCCCGCGTCGGGGTCAACGCAATGACTCCCGCTTCCTCCGCGTCCGTCACGAAGACTGTCACGTCCAGCGTCCCTGCGAGGGGTGCTGTGGCGTCGTCATCATTGGCAGTGACGGTTACGACGTACAAGATCTGCCTTTCGAAGTTGGGCGGGGTGCGGAAGTGGAGCTGGCCCCGGTCAGAAATCCAGAATTCGTCTTCGTTGCTCACCGACCAGGTGAGCGTGCCCCGCTCCGGGTCGACGGCGGTGTAGCTCGCCACCGCGCGGTTGGAGCCCTCCTGATAGGACGGCTCGTCATCACCGGTGACCACGGGCGCCTCGTTGACGTCCGTCACGGTGATGGTCACGGTGATCGTGTCGTCGATGGCGTCCATGTCGTCGTCGCCGTTCTGGTCCCGGCCGTCGGTGACCTGCACGGTGACGCGGTAGGTCCGCTTGCCCTCATAATCCAGCGTCGCGTCTGCCGCCAGCCGGATCTGCCCGGTGCCAGCATCGATGGTGAACGAACCGGCGTCCGTCCCGGTGAGCGAGTAGACGAGGGGATCGTTGACGTTCGAGTCGCCGGCATTCAGGTCGGTGGCCGCCACCAGGGCACCGACTGCCGTACCGTCCGTGGCGTCCTCCGCCACCTCGCGCCGCCCGTTCTCCGTCGACGGGAACACGGGCGCCGAGTTCACCGGCGGCGGGTCGCCCACGCGCGCCGATACCTTCTCCGCCGTCTTGTTCGATCCTTCGCCATCGTTGTAGGTGGCCGTCGCCCGGATGTAGTTGCCTCGGTCCTCCTCCAGCGTCGGCGTGTACGCGGCGGACACGGCGCCCGCGATGTTGACCCAGTCCGTCCGCCCGTTCGGCGAGCGCGCCCACTGCCAGGCGACGCTGCCCGTGACGCCGTCGTCGTCTTCCAGCGTCGCCGTCACCTCGGCGCGGGCCTGAATCGTCCCGGTGTCCGTGGCGAGCGTCACCACGCCCGGCTCTTCCACGTTCTCGACGGTGATCGCCACCGCCTGCGTGTCGTCGATGGTGGTGGACGTGTTGCCCATGCCGTCCCGCCCGTCGTGCACCTCGACGGTAAAGTCGTAGCTGGACTTCGTCTCGAAGTCCAGGGCCTCGCTCGTTCGCAGTTGACCGGTGCTCCTGACGATGGTGAAGGCGGCGGCCTCCGAGCCGCTCAGCGAGTAGGTCAGACTGTTGCTCTCCGGGTCCACGGCCGCCACCGGCGCGCCGATGCTCCGGCCCGCC
Organism: Dehalococcoidia bacterium; assembly: GCA_965220095.1. Lineage (GTDB taxonomy): Bacteria > Chloroflexota > Dehalococcoidia > Lucifugimonadales > UBA3495 > Bin87. The sequence goes on along the minus strand of CBDCPD010000001.1, from coordinate 6,989 downwards.
CGCGTGTTCTCCGCCACGGCGCGCTGGCCATCCTCCGTCGACGGGAAGGCGGGGCTCCGGTTTTCGCTGGGGACCCTCCGCCCAGTGATCCCCGCCGCGCCCTTGCCCGCGCCGCGCCGGTCCGTGTAGGTGACCGTCGCCCGCAGGAAGAAGTCCTCGTCGGCCACGGTCGGCGTGTAGCTGCTGGACGTCGCCCCCGAGATGTTGGTCCACCCGGTCTGCCCGTTCGCAGACCGCGCCCACTGCCATACCTCGCCGGTGACGCCGCCGTCGCCGTCCTCCAGGGTCGCGGTCAACGGCGTCCCCGTCTCCGCCTCCTCCGCCGAGAGCGTGACGACGCCGTCCTCCTCCACGTCCGTGACCTGGACGGTCGCCGTTCTGGTGTCGTCAATTGTGGGAGTGGCTTCGACATTGCCGTCGGCATCCCTGCCGTCGTGCAGCGTAATGGTTACGCTTAGGAATCCCGATGTCGTTTCAAAGTCCAGCGCCTCGGCGGTCCGGACCTGCCCGCTGGACGGGTTGATCTCGAACAGTGCGGCATCATCCCCTGACTGGATGCCGTACGTCAGGGTATCGTTGTCGCGGTCAGTCGTGGAAATGGGGCGACCGACGTTCCTTCCGGCGGGGCCCTCCTCGACAGACCAGGTGTTTCCCCCCACGAACCTTGGCGGCGCGTTGGCGATGGGATTAGCCGTTGCCTCCGCGGTCGCGTCGCTCGTTGCCGTCTTCCCCGGCCCACGCCGGTCAATGTAGGTAACCACGCCGCGGAGCGCCTTCCCGGTGTCGTCCTCATCAACGGTGTACGTGAAGGTCGTCGTGTTGGGGCTGAATACACCACCCACGGTCGCCCAGGATCCCCCAGATGCCAATGATTCAATTCTCCAGCTGATCTGGGAATCCATGTTGGAATCCAGGGTGAGATCGATGCCTCCGTCCGGGTCGGTCAGCCTGAAGGTCAAGTCATCCCCCACCGCCGGACTCAGGTTGTCCAGGGTGACCGTGCCGGCCTCTTCCACGTCCCCGACGGTGACCGTCACGGCCTGGCTGACGTTCCGACGGCTGGAGTCGCTCGCGACATCGGTGGCAACCACAGTGAAATCGTAGACGTTGTCGCCTCCGGAGTCCTTCGGCGCCTCGTAGTTGGGCGTTTCCGCGAAGGTGACGACGCCGTCGGCGCTGATGGCAAAATCGCCGCTGTCCGTGCCCGTCAGCGACCAGGACACTTCGCCCTCCTCGTCCCGGGCGTCATAGTCCGCCAGGTCCATCACAACGTAATTGTCGTTCGCATCATGCTCATCGGGGGTTAGCGCCGTATCGGGAGTCCCGGTGAACTCCGGCTGCTCGTTCACGTCCGTCACCGTGACGATGACGGCGTACTCCGAGGATTTCTGGTCAGTGGCGTCGTCGTCAGTGGCTCGCACGGTGATGGAGTACGTGTTGCTGCTGCCGTCACCGGCGTCGTCGTCGCGAGGTTGCTCGAAGTTGGGCAGCGGGCCTTGGTCGAAGCCGGCGTCCTGTGCGAAGGTCAGGATGCCCGACGCGGCGCCAATCTCCAGGTGGGCCGCGTCCGTCCCGACCAGGGACCATGCGACGGTGTCCATGTCGTCATAGTCGGTGGCGGTAAAGGTGTGGACGTCGGGCCGCGTCCCCGTGAAGTCGTACTCGATCTCCATGTAGCTGGGCACGGTAGCCTCGTCGATGTCCGGCCGTTCGTTCACGTCGGTGACGGTGACGACAACCTCCAGCTCCCGCACGTTCGCCGGCGAGGCGGTGTCCGATGCCCTCACCGTGATGTTGTACGCGTTGTCGCCGCCGTCGTCCGCCGGCATCTCGAAGTCGGGCCGCTGGACAAAGGACAGGACGCCGGTCATGCTGTCAATGCTGAAGTCACCGGCGTCGGTGCCCGTCCTTGACCACGAAATGGTCTGGCCCTCCTCGTCGCGCCCGTCGTAGTCGGCGACCACGAGGTCCGCGGTTTCGGCGTCGTACTCGATCTCCACGAACGAAGGAGCGATATGGCTCGCCGCCGTGGTCGTGATCTCCGGCGTCTCATCGACGTTGGTGACGGACACGGTCACGTTGAATGTTCCGACGCCACCCTGCCCGTCATCCGCCTCCACGACGATCACATAGTCGTTGTCTGCACCGAAGGGGTTCTCGAAGTCGGGCGGCAACTTGAAGCTCAGGACCCCGGACGCGCTGCCGATATTGAAGTGTGTCGCGTCTGTCCCGCTGAGGCCCCAGGTGATGGTGTCGGCTGGATTTGTGTCCTCGTCCGTATAGGTGTAAGTGTAGATTGTGAGGTCCGGGGAGGTGGCGTCGTACTCAATCTCCGCGAAGTCCGGCGAGTCGTCTCCGCTGATCGCCGGCGTCTCGTTCACGTCTTCGACCGTGATCGCAACCCCCCAGCGTGTCCTGGAGCCGTGGAGATCCGTTGTCACGAACCCTCACCGTCACGTCGTAGACATTGTCGGTGCCGGTGTCGGCTGCGTTCTCAAAGTTGGGCGGGGCCTTGAAAAAGAGGTCAGCCGTGCCGTTCACGGTTGATGTGATGGTGAAGTCACCGGCGTCGTTGCCCTCGAGGTCCCACGACATCGTCCCCGTCGTCGCGTCCGGGTCCGTCGCCACGTAGGTGGCGATGCTCTCCGTGGTCTGCGTGTTCTCGTCTTTGGTGATGGTGGACGGGCCGCTCGTGATCGACGGCGTCTCGTTGACGTCGGTGACGGTGACCGTGAGTTCGTGCGTGTCGCTGAGACCACCTGAGTCTTCAACCTTCACCGACACCACGTAGGTGTTGTTGGTGCTACCGGATTGGCCCGGCGTCTCGAAGTCCGGCGCATTTGTGAACGTGAGCGCACCGGTAGTTTGGTTGATGGTGAACAAACCCCCGTCGTCCGCGCTCTCCACCGACCACGTCTGCGTATCCGACGCGTCCACGTCCGTCGCTGCAAACGTATGGACGGCGGTCGAATTCTCGGCCACCGACCTTGTCGCCGGGGGAGACGTGATCTCCGGCGCTTCATTGACGTCGTTCACCTCGACCGTGAGAGTGTGCTCGTCAGTCATCCTTGGAGAGCCGTTGTCTGTGACCAACACCGCCACGACGTAGGTGTTGTTCCCGGCGGTGTCACCAACATCGGTGGGCATCTCGAAGTTGGGTGGGTTCTTGAATGTGAGCGCGCCGGTCAAGGAATTGATGTCAAATTTGCCGCTGTCGTGGAGACCGCCTATCACGGAAAAGGTAAAAGTGGTCGACGCGTCCACATCCGTGGCGTCGAAGTCGAAGACGGTCCCCGTACTGCTCTCGACAAAGGGGACCGTGGCCGGCTTCAACGTCAACTCTGGCGCCTCATTTCTGTTGGTCACCGTGACCGTGACGGTGTGCATGTCGGTCAGGCCGCCACCGTCGGTGACCTTCACCGTCACCCGGTACTGGTTATCGGTGGAGCCGACCTGGTCCGGCGTCTCGAAGTCCGGCGCGGTCGTGAACGACAGGGCGCCGCCCGACGAGATCTCAAACTTGCCTCCGTCGTCGCCGCTCTCCACGGACCACGTCTCCGTGTCCGACGCGTCCACGTCCGTCGCTACAAGCGTGAGAACGGCGGTCGAATTCTCGCGCACCATCGGCGTAGTCTCGGTGGTAGTGATCACCGGCGTCTCATTGACGTTGGTCAGGTCGATGGTCACCGCGATGGTGTCGTCGACGGCGGTGTCAGCGGCGCCGAGCGCGTCCTTGCTGTCGCGCACGGTCACGGTCACGCTGTAGCTCTTCTTCGCGGCCTCGAAGTTGAAGCTGTGGGTGGACCCAGTCTTGACCTTGATCTGACCGCTCGAGTCGATCTCGAAGCGAGCTGCGTCCGTACCGGTCAGCGAGTAGGTCAGCGTGTCGCCGCTGTCGCTGTCTGTGGCGGCAACCACACCCCCGACGACGTCCATCCCAGCTCCACTGTTCTCCGGCAAGGTGCGCGTTGCCGAGGCGCCATCGTCGAAGGTCGGCGCGGAGTTGGTTCCCCCCACCGTGCTGCTCGATGTGGCGCTGGCGGTCTTGCCCGAACCCTGGGGGTCGATGTAGGACACCGTGGCCCGCAGGTACTTGCTCACGTCCGCGGCGACCGGCGTGTAGCTGGCGGATGTGGCCCCGCTGATGTCGCTGAACGACCCGGTGGCCGTGTTCCCCCTCGCCCACCGCCACGAAGGGCTGGAAACGGTCCCGTCAGGGTCGCTCACCGATGCGGTAGCTGCCGTACCCCCGGTGAGCGTGGACGGCATCGTCACCGTCCCGGCCTCGTCCAGGTTGTTGACGGAGATGGTGACGGCTATCGTCGCATCGACGGTGGTGTCGTCGCCGCCGGTGGCGTCCTTGCCGTCGTGCACGGTCACGTTCACCGAGTAACTGTTATCGGTCTCAAAGTCCAGGGATGCGCTCGTCTTCAACTGGCCGCTGGTCGAGTCGATGGTGAAGGATAACGCGTCCGTGCCGGTCAGCCCGTAGACCAGCGTATCGCTGTCGGCGTCGGTGGCCGCGACGGCAGCGCCGATGTTCGTGGCCGAGCCTGTGTTCTCGTCCACGCTCCGCGTCGTGGGTGCGGTGTCGGTGAACTCCGGCGGGTTGTTGTCGGCTTCGCCCCTGACCACCACACGGTAGGACCGAGTGTTGGTTAAGCCCCATGCGCTGCTCGTAAAGGTTTGGAGGGTATTCCTGATCGACCAGCCCGTCGCGCCGCCGGTGTCCTCGTTGGCGCTGCCAGTTAAGTTCAAAATGATAGCAGGTGTTGTGGCGGAAGCCACCCGCTCGATCACGGCAAAGTACGTCGCGCCCGCCGCCAGCGTTGGGCACGGGTCCGTTGTCGGCGCATCGAAGGTTTGCACGCCCGCGCCGGAAAAGGTCGCCGGGTCGGTCAGCGTGCACAGGACACTGCCCGGTTTGCCGTCGCTGTCCTCCTCGTTCAGCGTCACTTCCAGGTGGACGCCGGCTGTCGTGGTGTCAGCGATTTCGCCGAAGTCGAAGCCGATGGAGCTCAGCGTGTAGCCGGCGGCGTTGGCGCCGGTGGTGAACGCCTGGGCGCGCTTGGTGTTGGTAGTGTCTAGAGCTTGTGCGCCGGCGTCGGCCTGCTCGGTGTTCTTGATCAGGACGGTCGCCGTCTGCGCCTGGGCCGGCGCCGACCAGAGGAACACGCCGCCCAGCACCAGCGCCAGCAGGGCAAACATGAAGGCGCGCCGGAATGGAGCGGGACGCGCCGAGGGAACGGCCCGTGGCTCAGGGTGGAGCCGCAATTGCGATCCCCACGTCATCCACGCCAGGGCTGCTTTCGCTCGGCGGAGGTCCATTCGCTTCACCAGGTTCAACCCATTCCTCCGTTTACTCGGTCCGGCTGCCGGTACGACCGGCCCCATACGACAGTCTCCCCCGCGCCCACAGCCGTGAACGGACTTCCGAGAGGCGGCCGAGTCTTGGGCATAGATGGGCTCCGACTGTTGCCCTCAGATGAGTGAGACAAGAACCGTCAGTCCGGTGAGCGGCAGTGGGAGCGGCGCAGGCCGCCGGGAGATGTTCACGGCCCACCCAACGCCCTACCAGGGCCAAAAGTCGGAGGGCTGAAGCGTCGAGGCGAACGGCGGCGCGTCCGCTGGAGTCGGACGGAGCCGTGATTCGCCAGGGAATGCTGCCGGTCCGGTCCGTCCATACCACCATCAGGCCGGAGTCACCCCTAACACGGAGCATAAGCGGGAGTTCAGGGTCCTGCGTGTGACCTTGACCCTCCCGTTGGAGCGGGTCTCGAGGGACCTTTGCATCTTGCACGTTCATTCAGCGCGTTCTCCACCCTGGGCCCGCATCGTGGGCTACTGTACGTAAACCCCGCCACCCCCAATTATCGGTTAGTAGTTGTAACACTCTTTAAATGCAAATGGCAACGCCTTATGTGTGTGTTTATGTTTGTTATACACACCATTGGTGATAATTCGCGACCCAAAGTTCGACCCGACCATGTCCTCTTACCGAGGCGATCCCACACCCATTCTGGTGCCTCCCAAGGGTACGATTTGGGTTGTCCCGCGCGCGCCAGGGAGGCGGGGCGTACCGGCAGACTGCGTTCCCGGCAGCAGCCGGTCTTCCGTAACCCGAACGGCGTCCCACTCACCCGACCAGATCAACTCCGACCGGTTTGCCGACCGGTTTGCTGGACGTGTGTTCACCACGATAACGTAGGTTCGTTTGCAATCTTGCTGTCACCGCCATGCGGCGGTAGATTGATTGCTATGCTTCACGCTCGTTTCCGATACGGGCGGACGGACCTGCAGTACTGCCGTGGGGAACGTGCGGCATAGTTGTGCCAAACGACGTGAATCGGCGACGGTCTGCTACCGTAACCCATCCGCGGAAGGCACCCTGGAGAGTCCCGTGTTCAGTGTGATACGCAATGCGACCAGAAGGTTGCTGGAGTTCTTTCTGTGGCGTGGTCGCACCAGTCCTGAGGAACTTCTGCACGCCGCCAGGGTTTTGTTGTGGGTCCGGTGGTTCGGACTGACCGCCGCCTTTCTGGAAATCCACTACCGCGTCGACTACGGGTCCCTGAGCCACATTCTCAACACGTTCTACTGCCTCGGATTCATGGCGGCCAACGGGTATGTGCAATACCTCATACGCCGCAGAGGGACGGTTAAACCGGTCTGGCTGTTTGTGCTGAGCGCCCTGGACGTGGCGGCGATCTCGTTCAGCGTGTCGCTCTCGGGAGGTTTCAACAGTCCCTACTTCGCGATGTACTACTTCGCGGTGGCGGTGTTCGCCTATGTGTTCACCTCTCCGCGGCTGGTCCTGCCCTGGACGACACTGGTGGCCGTCATCTACTCGGTGCTGAGTGTTGCGGTGGAGCCGGGGCTGGACATCGCCGGCAAGGACGAGCAGCACCTGTTCTACCGGGTGGTGGCCCTGTACGCCGTGTCGGCTGCGGTCGGCGTCATCGCCGGTCTGGAGCGGGAAAGCCGGCGCA
>OZ244805.1:0-4352608 GCA_965220095.1 Dehalococcoidia bacterium | reverse complement strand
CGCCGGCCAGCAGGCGCATCACGCCTTTCTGCACATCACCCACCTGGGCCAGTCGACGCCAGTCGGTTGGCACCAGGGCGGCATCCTGCCCGTCCAGAAACTGGGCCAGACGGGGCATACGCGACTCGTAAATCGCCATCGCCGCGGGCATCGACAAGCGGGGGCCGAGGAGCAGCGCCGGGATCAAACATTCCTGACGGTAGGCAGAAAGGTACTGTACGCTTCCGGTCGACGGCGCTTCACGCAAGTAGTCGCGGTGGCGTTCCAGGGCGACCAGGTCGAGCAGAGCCGCGTGTCCGAGCAGCAATCCGTTATTGCCCAGTACCGCGCCGCCCGCTCGATCTGCGGCCACGGCAACGGTTTGCAGCTCCCGCCAGGCACCGGCTATGGCATCAGATACCGCAGCCACAAATTCGCCCGGAGCGCCAGCGCCCCACAGCCACGCTTCGGCAATGGCAGCGGATACGCCCGGTCGGTCGGCCACATCGGGGGGGCCGGCAAGCAGCAGCAACGCAGCGGTGTTGATGACAGCCGGATCGGTATGGTTGCCCCAGCCGGCGGCTTGCAGTTCGGCGGCGGTAACGGTGATTCGGCGGGCGGCGGCCAAGCCCTGGGCGGCCGGGTGGCTGGCGTAAATGGCGGGCAAAGATGCCGCCAGCCGGTGCGCGTCGGGCGTGTACGATTGCGTGGTAGCCATTGCGGTAGATGTTCAGCCGATGATTGGCTACATAATACCAGCAACGGGAGGGGAGAGAGTTTGGGGGTACGCTCTTACGCCCGGCTCCTCTTGATTTGGTGACATAAGGCTTGTTCCCATTGGAGGCCCGGCGCGCAGATTATGTAATTGACAAGCAGGCTATGTAAATTGAGGTGAGAATCGACATGGCAGCGAGCAGCATAAAATACCGGCTCGGTCTGGATATGGGGACTAACTCCATTGGCTGGGCGGCAGTGAAACTCGGCGAGGACGGGGAACCCGGCGGGTTGCTGGATATGGGGGTTCGCATTTTCCCGGACGGACGTGATGAGCAGAGCAAACAGTCCAATGCTGTCGATAGGCGTCTTGCGCGTGGCCAACGCCGGCGGCGGGACCGTTATCTGCAACGTCGCCGTGAGCGGAAGTGGCCCGCTGGGCCGAAGGGATTGAGCAGGTTCATTCCTGCATTGCCGGACGGTTCCGGCGCCCGGAGCCTCGGCGGCGGGTACTGGACTACTTGCGGGGACTGGTCAGTTCCGTAGAGCGCAAGAACGGGTGGCAGTTGGCGGAGCAGGCGGGCGACGCCACTCCCGACGGGGTGCAGCGCCTGTTGTACAACTATCGGTGGGATGCGGACCTGGTTCGTGATGACCTGAAATCCTACGTGGTGGAGCATCTGTCCGCCGCTGACGCGGTGCTGGTGGTGGACGAGACCGGATTCCTCAAGAAAGGGGAGCAGTCGGTGGGGGTGCAGCGGCAGTACAGCGGGACGGCGGGGCGGATCGAGAACTGTCAGATCGGGGTATTTCTGGCCTATGCCAGCGCCAGGGGCAGAACCCTGCTGGACCGGGAATTGTACCTGCCCCAGGTGTGGGCGGAAGACTGGGAGCGGCGGGGGGAGGCTGGGGCGCCGGAGAGTGTCGGCTTTCGGACCAAGCCGCAACTGGCCCAGCTAATGCTGAAGCGGGCGCTGGAATCAGGAGTCCCCTTCGGCTGGGTTGCTGGAGATGAGGTCTATGGCAACGACCGCAAGCTGCGGCGGTGGCTGGAGCGAGCGGGAATTCCCCACGTGCTGACCATCAGGAGCAACGAGAAGCTGTGGGTCTGGACGGACCAGGGCCTGTGTCAGGTGCGGGCTGACCGGCTGACGTCGCAGGTTGACGAGTTGGGTTGGACCAGCTGCAGTGCGGGCGATGGGGCCAAGGGGCCACGGGTCTACGATTGCCTTGAGCAGACGATTGGGCCGTCGTGGAAATACTGCCTCTTGGGGAGCCGGGCAAGGGCTACTGGCTGCTGGCCCGGCGCAGCATTGCCCAGCCCGGGGAGTTGGCTTACTTCGTATGCTTCGGCCCGGCGGGAACGGCCTTGGAGGAACTGGTGAGGGTGGCTGGGACCCGGTGGGCCATCGAGGAGTGTTTTGAGGAGGCCAAGGGGCCGGTGGGACTGGACCAGTATGAGGTGCGGAGGTGGGACGGCTGGTACCGGCACATCACCTTGGCGATGCTGGCGCAGGCGTAGCTGTCAGTAATCAAGCATCAAGCGATGGAACCAGGAGAAAAGGGGGCTGCTACGGTCCCGATGAAGCGCTGATTCCCATAACGGCCCCGGAGGTGCGCCGGCTGCTCACCCGACTGGTATGGACGGAAAATCAACTGCCTGATTTCATCCTGTCCTGGTCGTGGTGGAGACGGCGCCACCAAGCCAGAGCCCGGCAATGCCATTACAAACGCCGCCTGTCAAATCTGCGACTGTAGTACTAGGCTCGACTTTTTGGTTGAGTGGCGGTAGGGAGGCCCACGACAACAGGGACGTCGTAGTGCAGGAGTTCTCGGGCTCGCCCGGCTTTGACTCCCCGGTTATCATCTGGACGGCCCAAATTCCTGGTACAAGGGCGATTGTAATCGGCGGTCCCGCTTGGCAAACCTATCTGGCGCACGGAGGCCCGGACGGTTGGTTGGGCTATCCTACCGGAAATCAGCGGATGGGCCCCCAAGGGTATCTGATCTTCGAGTTCGAAAACGGTTTCGTTGAGACCAAAGACGGCAGGACGTATACGGCAATGCCAACGGTCACGCCCTTCCCAACGCCAACAGCAGTCCCGACTCCTACGCCAACTCCGACCGTGGCATAGCCCACCCCCACACCGGCCCTTCGGTCGTCAAAAGACCCTGACGTGCCCTACCTGATTTGGGAAATCGGCAATGAAGTTCCGTTGGTTCACCAACAGAGTCTTTCAGAAGGGATTCTGTTTATGCACCAGTATGCGGTGTCTTTGGGTCTGCCCGATCGGAATTGACAAAATAGTCAAACAGAGTATTAATGATACCAGCGCTTGGTTCGAGCGATACCCAGACAGGATTCACTGGGGCACCGACCGGGTTAGGTGGTTTTGGGAAGAACCTGTTAGCGATAAGTTCATCGAGATAAGCAGGCAATACATCGCCCGGCTCCCGGCAGAAGTGCAGGAGGCTTACGCCTACAAAAACGCCTTCCACGTCTTTGGCAAGCACCTTATTCTCAAACAGTAACTAACCGTGTCCCAGCCTTGGAGCCACTATATAGGCGTATGGAAGAAAGGACATGAGCTATGGGAAATGCAAGGAGACTGTTGGCTCGATGGTGGTTGCCCGCGTAGCCTTGACGCTTCTGTTGGCGGCCTGCCAAGGCACGGAGCCTACGACAATTCCCGCACACACATCGGCGCCCCCACCGGCAATGTCCCTGACAACCGTTCGTACTTCGACGCCGCAACCATCGCCGACCTCAGCACCAACGCGCAGGCCACTACGAACGATTGAACTCACTCCCTCACCTTCACCGGGAGAAAACCCTCACCCTACGGGGCCCGCAACCTCCGCTCCTGTCCCTGCTTCCACCCCGCTTCCTCCTACGCCGCCACCTTCCCCAGTCCCCGCGGCAACCGCTACCGTCGCTCCGGTTCCCACAAGCACCCCCCTTCCCCCGACGCAGATACTCCACCCTACACCTGCCATAACGCCTGTCCCACCGCCCTCACCGGTAACATCTTCGAATCCCTGCGCCAGCCCCACACGCACTGTAACCCCTGGATCGATTCCCGGCCCAGGTCCTGGGAATCAATACGAGGGCCCTCTGTTCGATACCCATGCCCATGGGGGGCCGCAAAACGATTCCCTCGACGTACTCTTCAATATGATGAACAGGCATCAGGTGGAATGGATGATGATGTATCTCGGAGCCTCACCTGAAGCTTCGCTGTCGGGCAAGCATTACTCAAGGATCAGAGATTACATTGAGGGAGCCCGATGCAGAATCGTGTTTTTGCTCGCGCACGGAAGCGGACAAGCATTCGCGCAGGGACTCTATGTTGAGAAATTCCTCAAGGAGCGCCTACAACCTCAGGGTCCTTTCCAAGGTGTAGGAGAGATAAGATTATACCTTTCACCACTCCAGCCGATCTCCTATGCCGGGCCTCAGATGCAAGCAGTGTTCCGCTCGGTCAACGAAATGGGCGGCATCGTGATGATTCATCCTAGAGACCGGACCAGAGACTCGGTCTGGAGGCCCGAAGATTCCACTGAGGTGGCCAAGGTACTTCAGGAATATCCGAATATCACCTTCCTTTTCCATGGCCACCCTACTACCCTAGAGCGCCATATTTTGCCATTAATGTCTGAGTACTCGAATGTGTATTTCACGTTCGACGTCGCTCACATGGTCCACACGAATCCCGCCAGAATAAGCGCTCGCGACCCCAACCGGCCGGATTACAGGTCACCGGAATACGCTGATTGGTGGGTGACCCATGTGAATGACATCGGAGTAGACAATATTGTGAAGGATAGTGTCCACAGAACCCGCATCTGGTTCTTGAGGCACCCGGACCGAATAGTTTGGGGCACAGACCGGGTAAGATACCAATGGGAAGCAGAACCAAGCGACTTGGCGATCAGGCTTAGCCGGAAATTCATTGCCCAGTTACCAGAAGAAGTGCAAGAGGAGTATGCCTACAAGAACGCCCTCCGTGTTTTTGGCCGCTACTTTGTTCCTCCACAGTAACTTCCGTCATCGTCTTCACGGCGCCGACAGGTCTGCTCATAAGCGCAATAAGCCCGGTATTCTCCGGGCCCGGGTCATCCCGTGTCCCGCGTCAAGCATTCTTGCCGGTTTAGCGTCAACTAGTATTGAGTCAATCCTGTATTGGCAGGTGAAGCGCGGGGCGGGCCAGGGTTGTTACGCTGACTGGCAAACAGTGGTGCGGGAGGTGCGACATCCATGGTTCAGGAGAAATACGCAGTACGGTTGTCGTCGGAAGATCAGGAGCAGTTGCGGGGATTGATCCACAGTGGGCGGCATTCCGCTCGGGTCATCAATCGGGCGCGCATCCTCCTCAAGACTGACGAAGGGTGGAGCGCCCCCCAGGTGGCGGCGGCTCTGGACACGTCGCCGCGCACGGTGTTCCGCACCAAACGGCGGTACGCCGAAGAGGGGTTGGAGGGCGTGCGGCACGACCATCCCCAAGCCAACCGGTATCGCAAGCTGGATGATCGGGGCGAAGCCCACCCCGTATCCAGTACGGGGCAGGCTCTGATTGCGCTGGCGTGCAGCGACGCGCCCGAAGGCCATGAGCACTGGACCCTGCGTTTGTTGGCTGGCAAGGTGGTGGAGTTGGGATTGGCGCCATCGCTGTCCTACGAGACGGTCAGGCTCAGGCTCAAAAAAACACTCTCAAGCCCTGGCGGAAGCAGCAATGGTGCATCCCGAAAGTAGGCGGCGAATTCGTGGCGGCCCCCGTATCCAGTACGGAGCAGGCTATGGAGGACGTGCTGGACCTGTATGCCGAACCCTACGACCCCGATCGGCCGGTGGTGTGCTTTGACGAGACCTCCACCCAACTGCTGGCCGAGGTCAGGGAGCCGTTGCCTCCTCAACCGGGACGACCGCGGCGGCAGGACTACGAGTATCGACGCGGCGGCACCCGCAACATCTTCCTGACCTGTGAACCCCTGGCGGGCTGGCGCCACCTGGCCATCACCGAGCGGCGCACCATGCCGGACTTCGCCCACCAGATGCGCTGGCTAGTGGATGAGGCTTACTCTGATGCCCCGGTGATCCGCGTGGTCCTCGACAATCTGAATACCCATCGTATGGCGTCCCTTTACGAGACGTTCCCGGCTGCTGAGGCCCGGCGCATCGTGAAGCGCCTCGAGTTTCACCACACGCCCAAGCACGCCAGTTGGTTGAACATGGCGGAGATCGAATTCAGCGCATTGAGCCGCGCTTGTCCCAAGGGGAGAAACCCCGACGCGGACGCCCTGCAACGCCAAATCACGGCCTACGAGACCGAGCGCAACGCAGCGGGCGTCACCATCAACTGGCGGTTCACCACTCAAGATGCCCGATCCAAATTGCATCGCCTCTATCCCTGCCTTTCCAGACTTGATTGAGTACTAGTTTTGCCGGTTCACCTCCTCGGCCTGGCCCCGTTGCTGGGCCGCATCGGTCCGGTAGCTGGGGACGTCAAACTCCAGGATTACGGAGTGGTGGACCACCCGGTCGATGGCCGCGGCGGTGGCCATTGGGTTGGCGAAGATGCGCTCCCACTCCGAGAAGACCAGGTTTGACGTGATGCCCAACGACCGGCGCTCGTAGCGTTCGGCGATCAGGGTGAAGAGGACCTCGGACTCCTCGGCGCCCTGGGGCAGGTAGCCCAGGTCGTCGAGGAGCAGGAGTCGAAGTTGTCCAGCTTGCGCAGCCGACGGGGCAGGTCCAGTCGCGCTTGGCGGCGAGGAGTTCCTGTACCAGGCGGTAGGCGGGAGCGAAGAGGACGGAGTGGCCGGCTCCCACCAGGCGGTGGCCCAGGGCACACCGGGCGTGGGTCTTGCCGGCGCCGGGCAGTCCGAAGGCCAGCATGTTGACGCCGCGCTCCACGAAGCTACCCTGGGCCAGATGATCCAGTTGCTGGCGCATAGCCAGGGGGACCCGGTGGTGCTCGAACGTTTCCCAGGTCTTGCCCGAGGGGAGCCTGGACTCTCGGCGCAGCCGGTTGATGCGCCGATGGCGGCGATCCTCGGCCTCCTGTTCCAGTACTTCCAAGAAAGTGGGCAGGGCGTCGCCGTGGCCAGCGGCGGTGAAACGAGCCACCGTCTCCGCAGCTACCGTGGGCAGCTTGAATTGACCGCACAGCTGGCCGATGCGTTCCTGCATGACGCTGGTGTCCATCATGCGCACACCCCCGCCGCGACCAGGCTGACCGTGAGCAGGCGGTCGTAGATCTTCAGGTCCGGCTGGCCGGACAGGGTCAGCAGAGGAGCCTCGGGCACCTTGGGCTCGGCCAGGTCCCGCACCTCGGCTTAGTCGAAGGGCTCACCCGCCTCCAGCAGTAAGGACAGCGCGCTGTCCACCGTGGCTTCCATGGTGGTCGCCGCCAGGTGCAGGATCCGCACGTACTCCACGTCGGCACGCTCCCCACGCCACTGCCGCAGCGCGTCGCGTAGGTCAGCCGGAAGTGCATGGTGGGAAACAGCTGCTCCCGGAAGCGGTAGCGGGCGAAGGCTCCGGGCTTGCCCACCAGAGAGCCGATGACGTGGCGGTAATTGACGTTGGCTTCCCCTTGACCACGCATCCGTTCCATGCCTTCCACCAGGTGGTCATTATAGTACACTGCCACCCAGTCGGCGTACAGCCGGATCTGCACGAGACGATTCCTAAACTCTGACGGCCCTCATGGGTGAGGGCCGCTGGTAAACAGACGGACGTTTACCGTCTAGTAGGTCTGGGTGGCGGTGGAGTGCTACGTCGTTCGGGCTCACTTTCTCTCAATGGAGTGGTCGGCCTGGGAGGAGCGGGTTGAGGTCGCGGCGGGCGTTCAGGTCCAGGTACTTGTCGAGGGCTGGAATTATTGAACCGCATACCGATTTCTTATGTCCTCATTGGCTTCATCATAAGTCTTATCGTTGATCCGTTTGTCGGTTCGAATCCTCGCTCGCTCAGTGGAAGCAGCCCACCTTCTCTTAATCGATTGCAACGTTGATTCTGCATCATCCAACGTTACTCGGCCTATTTCAATAGTACGCCACAACTCTTCAATTTCTTGGAGCAAAGAATCGCACGTGAACTCGGCGGTCTGTAAATTTGCCGCGTTCTGTGCGTAATCAGAAAGCGCATCCCAGATGGTGATAAACGCCAAAAGCAACCCCAACACCAGTGCGGCACCAAAGAGGTATTCGTGCTCGCGTGCGAAATATAGGATGAAGCCTTCAGCCACGAGTCCGAAAACTATCGTGAACCGTACTAACAAGTGGTTGCGCTTGTATTTGTCTGCCATGGCTGCGTAATACCGCTTGTTCCACTCCAAGTCGCAGAGCACTCCCCAAACGGCGGCCCTAGTTTGTTCTGTCATTGTCGCCATGGCCGTACCTCCGTGTAGGCGCGCCGCCTACGCGACCAGTATACCAAATTGTAGTCGGCTCACTAGTGCGAGAAGGCGTGACCGCTCTTGATTTCCGGGGTCTCGGCATGGCTACTATTATGTAAGCCGACGGAGACGACGGAGGTTGGACACGGGTAACCCCGTGGGATATAATGGACCCAGTTTGTTGGGTCATTGGATCCCTATCCATCTCCCGCAGTGGCTTGCTTCCACTGCGGGTTCGGCATTTAACGGTCATGTTATTTCCGTCCACTATGGGCCGGCCAAACACCTCCGTCAAGGTTTTAGAGTAAACTCACCGGGGTGTGCCTAGCCTGCGTAGGCACACCCCGGAAAATTGACGCACGTAACTGTTCAGACTGGGGCGAGTTGGGGTTGGGAGAGGATGGAGTTCAGGGCATGGTAGGGGTTGCAGCCTCGCAAGCGCCATGTGCCGAACAAGGAAGCGAGGATACTCTTGGTTTCGCTTCCCTGCTCCGAACGGGTCCCGCCGCTGATCTTCCGGCTCACCACCGTTGGGCGCAGGCTGCGCTCCGCCGCGTTGTTGTCCGCGCTCACCCGGGGATCGGCGACGAAAGCGAACAACTCCGGCAAGAAGCGTTCCACCCGCTGGCACAGCACCCTCATGGGCGCATCGCCGTCCAGGTAAGGCTTGCAGATGGACCATAGCCGCTTCTGGCACTGCTGTTGCAGCTTTACCCGCTGGGCCCGCTGCACCGTTTCCGGCAGGCCCGGGTCAGGGCCGGGATATGCCTGCGCCTGGTCATACACCTCCCGCACCTGGTGGGCCCATTCGGCCAGTCCTTGGTGTTGAGGGTATCGCTCCTTCAGTTGGTGGATGTCCCGCAGGAGATGGGTCCAACATCTCTGATGCAGCCCTTGATGCACGTTGTAAGCGCCGTAGAAGTCACTGACCAGCACCCCGTCAAACTCATCCCCCAACACCTCCGCAACCACTTGCCTTCCCCGGCTGGCCCGGCGGAGGAAGTAACGTACTTCCGGATTGCTGAAGCTCCAGAGATACCCGTTGCGGCCATCTTCCCGCCAGCCTGTCTCGTCCCCATACACCACCGGACTGGCTCGAATCTCTTGCTGTAGCTGGTTGTACTCCTCCTGGCCTAGCCTGGCCACTCCACGCACCAAGGCCACCAGTTCCCCCACGCTAAGGCCCAGTCTGTAGCGCCACTTCAGGTAGCGTTGAATCACCCCATAGGGAAGCCGGCACTCCTCCCGGAGCACGCATACTTCCTGCTGGACTGAGATTCCCACCCGTTGCCGCCCTACCGCGAGGGCGCTCCAATCCGGTTCCGGGGACCACCGCTGCCCGCACTTCCGGCAAGTGCGTTCCAACACCACGTGCTCAGTTACCCGCGCCCGCACCCGGGGTATGGTTATAATCTGGCGGCGCCGGCGCACCCTCCCGCCGGCCAGAGGGACCCGGCAACCGGGACAACTGGCCGTGGCGTGCTCTACCCTATGGGTCGGCTCCTCCCGACGCCGGACAAACCCGTGGGTACGCTTCTTGCGTTCTTTCTTGGAGCGGGCTGGCCGGTTGGCCTTGGCCCAAGAAGGTGGCTTCCTCTCCTTCAGTCCGGCATCCAGCGGCCTCTGTTGGCCTTCCAACTCTGCAATCCGGGCTTCCTGGGCCTCGATTAAGCTGATGAGTTGACCGATTATCTCAATCAATTCCTCCCGGGAAGCCCCGGCTAAATTCACAGGCAGTTTCATGCTCGTAGTCTATCTGGCTCATCAGATTTAGGCCAGTCTGAACAGTTACTGACGCACGGCCTCATTGACCCTCTGCCTACGCTGACGTACCATAGCGTCGCTGTACCCGTAGAGAGCCCGCTTTCTACCTCACTCCGGCTGCAACCGCTGCCGGCCCGCGTAACCCATGTAGGGGCACTCCGTGCCTCCTTACGACGGTTACGCATGGGCTCGGCGGGTACAGCAATCTGCCACCTGCGGTCGTGAGGAGGTTCCCAGATGCCGACCCAACTATTGCTGCTGACCGGATTCATATTATTGATGATTGCCGGATGTACGCCTGCCGCCCCGAATTCTTCCCCAAGCGACACCGCTGCTCCAACCCCAAACTTGCAGGCGACTATAGCGGCTGCAATCGCATCAGCAACAGGATCGACCCCGCTCCCGACAGCAACCATCACGCCTACGGTAACGCTGCTGAAGGTGAACTCCCAGCCTAAGAACACGGATGGACCATCGTCGACGGCTATGCCGGATGATGCGTCAACTCCGCTACCCACTCCATCGTTTCAATGGATAGCAACTCCACGGTGGATGGGTGATGCGCAAAATGCGGTATCGGTTGAGGCGCCAGCAGCAGCTAACGACGTCGTGGCTGGCTGGCTGATGGATTTCACCCATACGAACCCCGCGTATCTCAACCAGGCGCGTAGCGCTTTCGCGCATTTTGAGGATGATCGTCCTTGCACTGCTGCGGAGAAATTTGAGGAGATTGTAGATGCCTCCCGGGATTACGATGGGGAGCGACTACCGGCGGCATCCTATAATGCTGGGGTGATCTACTTGGACATTTACTTACGTGGATACCCTTTCTGTCTTAAGGACGGATCGAGTAGGGAAACTCTTGAACAGGCCATTGAGAACCTTGAATATACGTGGCGGCATCGAAACCATACTGGTTTCGATGCGGATATCAGCTTGCTGCTCGGTACTGCGTATTCACACAGTAGCGCTGAGGGTTCGTCAGAACAGGCTATCGAGTTTCTCTGCATAGCCGCGGAAAGTGATCAATATAGAGAGCGAGCCAAAGAGATGCTTGCCGGATTGAACGATTCTTGCTGAGCAAAGGAGGCGGGCGAAATTGACGCCTTCTAAGCAATGACCTCTTTTCTTACGACGCGGCGGGCTGGCACCCGCCGCGTCGGTTTAACGGTATAGATTGCCTTGACTGTGTGCCGGGCCTGGCTGGTCTGTCAAGACCTCCGAGTGGCCAGAAACGAGAATCGACCTTCACCCCGGATTTTGTTCTATACCTAAATACGCAAATCGTTAACCAGTTAACGATTTGCGTCATCACTCCGGATTTTTACGGGTTTAGGAATTATCTCCTGCACCCCCTTGCCGATGAGACGGGAGGGCACACTGTAGCTATGTCCCGCTACCTGGATGGTGCTCCACTTGCGCACCCTGGACTGGTAGTTGACGTATTCCGGCACGGGAGCTGGCGGTAGGGAGCGTAGGCAAAGCATCGCCTGCTCCAGCTTCCCCTGTACCAGACGATTGCGTCTCTCCACCATCTGCCGGACGAAGCTGGCGTAGTCGTCGGCGGTGTCGAAATCGCGGCTGCCCCGCAGGATGAGGGCCTGGTCGATGGCGTCCTTCAAGCGGTAGTGGCCCTGCTCGGCGACGCCGTTTTCGTGGCTCTGGCCGCGATTGATGCGGGTGGAGCTGAGACCGTAGTGGTCCAGCAGGCCGACGTAGTTGTCGTTGAGGGCCCGGCCCCGGCTGCGTTTCACCTCGTGGGTGGCGGCTGAAGTATTGTCGCTGCGCAGTATCTGTGGAACGCCGCCCAGGGTCCAGAGGGCATTCTGCAGTCCCTGCTGCAACGCCAGGAAGGTCTCGCCGGCCGCAACCTCCGCGTAGCGCCACCCCGAGTGGCTGAGTATCAGCTGGAACAGCAGATGCCGGTAGGGCTGGCCGGCGATGGTCACCTTGAGTTCCCCGCAGTGGGTGAAGTCAATCTGGGCTTCACGACCCGGCGGATGCTCCTGGGGGAAGTACACCTCCTGGTCCGGACCGTGCAGCGCCCGCCAATCCTGTAATCGTCGTTGCAGCGTGCGCAGCTGGGCGGCGCTGAACCGCCCGGGATGCTGCTCCTCCAGCCATTCGATAATTGTCGTTGCCTTCAGCTTGCCAGTCGGGTCGCCCCGCAGCAGCGGCTCAATCTCCTCCTCCCACACCCCGCCGAAGGGGTCGGGCCGGGTGCGCCACCGATGCTCCTGGGTCGTTTCCGACGGCAGGGGCCACGCTGCCACTTCCGCGCCGAACGCACGCTCATCCCAGCCTTGGCTGCTGCCGTTCCCTGTGTCTTGCCTTCCATATGTTTCTGCCTCAATAGCCTGACTTGTCGGTCTGTAATCAACGGTACCTCCGTACCGAATGATTACCCCATATCGACCGGCAAAAATGTCGTCGTAACAGGCAGGACTAATTGTCGTTAATCAACAGTTTTCAAACGCCGTAATCCGGCGATCAAGCCGCCCACGTCGCCCACTTTACCGCCGCCCTTTACACGAGGCGGCTGCCGAGCAGGCGGAAGCCGAGGGTAAAGCGCATCCTGGGGTGCCGATGACAAAGCCCAGCGCAACTTCACCGACGCCGAGTCGTGCATCATGCCCGGACCGGGCGGTAGGGACTTCCTACAGGCTTACAACTGTCAGGCGGTGGTGGACCATGCCCACCAGGTGATCGTGGCGGCTCAGGCCACCAACCAGACTTCAGACCAGCAGCAGGCTGTGGCCATGATGGCGGAAACCATCAGCAACACCGGCGTCGTGCCGAAGGAAGTGTCCGCCGATGCTGGCTACTACTCGGCCCAGGCGGTTGACGGCCTGCAAGCGTTGGGCGTGGATCCTTACGTCGCGCCAGAGCAAACCCGCCACGGCAGAGTGCCGCCGCCGGCGCCCCGAGGACGCATCCCCAGTCATCTGTCCCCCAGGGACCGGATGCGTCGGAAGTTGCGGACCAGGCGGGGCCGCCAGCGTTACGCCCTGCGGATGGAGACGGTGGAGCCGGTCTTCGGCCAGATCAAGCAGGGTCGGAGCTTCCGCCAGTTCCTGTTGCGGGGCCTGGAGAAAGTCAACGGCGAGTGGTCGCTAATCTGCACCGGCCACAACCTGCTCAAGCTGTTCCGGTTTGGTCTCCCGGCTAAACCCGTTGGTCCGGAGTCTGGCATCCGGACGGTTCGCCCATTCCACTGGCTGCCCCCAACGTCGCCGATCTCAAGACTAACCACCTCGCCATGCATCCCGTAACCTTAGCCGCTAATCCCCCGACGGGCTGCTAGAGGCCGCAGACTGAACCACATGAACAAGGATGACGCTAATCACACTACTTGACGGGACGTAACCGTTCTCCGCTGCCATTCCCACTCCGTCCTTCCAGGACGACCATTACCTCGTGCACCGCCAAAACGGGCCAGATTAGCGCTTCTGCCATGACGACGTACGTCGTCTTATTGATACCCGCCTCGGTTCGCCCAAAGGCTACCGACAGGACTAATTGTCGTCTATCACATATCCCAATAAAATGCGATTGCCCTGACTATATTGGGAGCGTTGCAATTTAGGTGGCTTGATTCAGGATAGGGGCAGCAGATGCGTCCAGCGCTGGTGGAAGAGGTAAGTGCGCATGGGGCTGTTATACGAACTGGAAACCCCACCGGAGCGGGAAATCCCGGTCCGATTACGGGGGTCATCGGAGGAAGTGCTGGACGCCTAACGGTGTCAGCCGTGGCAATCATGCCGGTGCTACAATTGTTGCGCTCCCACCAGAGATGGGTATCCAGCGAACCATAGCCCGAGGGTGTTCCAATTGCAGATTTTTGGTAAAGGCGCTTGGGTCGCCTTGACCTCCGCAATATTTTGGCTGGTGTCCCTGGTCGTGATACTCGCCGGCGGCTACACGGTCGCCGTGGGCACTCCCTGCCTCTGCGCCGATGTGAACGGGCTTCTGCTCGGTGGTGGTCTGGTTATAATCATCGGCGGGGCAGCTATGCTCCTCTGGTCGAGAGAGTTGGCTCGTCTTCTGATCGACATGCTGACTCGATTGGTAGCCCAGGGGAAGTAGGTATTCCCGCCAGTCTCCCGTACCGCTTCAGTCCGTCGTCACTTCTTCCTCTTGAACCAGAGCCTCGAGCGTCACGGGGAGGCCGGACCGGATTGCCCATTGCCGCGGGCAGGCGGAGGCGCAGCAGGCGGCACCCAAAACCCGCTCGCTGCTACGTCGGGCCTAAATCTGCCGCAGCTTGGGATCCAGCCGGTCTCTGAGCCAGTCCCCGAACAGGTTGAACGCGATCACTACCAACGTAATCGCGACGCCGGGGATTATGGATATCCACCACGCTGTCGCGACCTTCGCCCTGCCGTCTGCGACCATCTGTCCCCAGGACGCTGTGGGCGGGGGAATTCCCGCGCCGAGGAAACTGAGTGACGCTTCGGTCAGAATTACGAGCCCCACGTGCAGCGTCAACATGACCATGAAGGAGTTGAACACATTGGGCATTATGTGGACGAACATGATTCGGGTGCCGGAGCAGCCGTGGACCCGGGCCAGTGCGACATAGTCGTGGTCCTTGAGTCCCAGCACCTCGCCTCTCGTGACCCGCGCAAACCTCGCCCATAATAAGAGAGACACGGCGAGCACCACCGTCTGTAATCCCTGTCCCATTGTCACTGCTAACAATAAGGCAAAAAGGATTGTCGGGAAGGCAAGGGTGGCGTCCACCGCCCGCATGATGAAAGTGTCCGTCCTGCCTCCCGCATAACCCGAGATCAATCCCAGGACCCCTCCGATCCCGCCCCCGGCCAGAAGGGCGGTGGAGGCTACAATCAGGCTGACTCTGGCTCCGTATATCAGTCGGCTGAGAATGTCCCGGCCCAGGATGTCGGTCCCCAGGAGATGCTTGGCGGTACCTTGTTCCTGCCAGGCCGGAGGCTGGAGTTTGTCGCGCAGGGACTGCTTGGTGGGAGAATGGGGGGCGACGAGTGGCGCGAATATTGCCGCGAACACTATGATCACGATGATGACCACTGGGATCCAGGGAAGCCGCTTGAGTTCGTACTTCAACTGCACGTGTCGATCGCTCGACATCCGCAGAACCGGCAAGGTGAGATTAGTGCGGCCGCCAGCCATATCGCTCCTAGTCGTACCGGATCCTTGGGTTCACATAGGCATACAGTATATCGACCATCAAATTCACGATCAGGATGATCACCGCATCCAACAGGATCACCGCCTGTAGCAGCGGGAAGTCGCGTTGAGCGACGGCGTCAATGGTGAGGCGGCCTATGCCTGGCCACGCGAACACCGTTTCGGTAACGATGGCACCCGTCACGAACCCGCCCACAAAGACGCCGAACAGCGTCAGTACCGGTATCAGGGCATTGCGGAGGCAGTGCTTCCAGAAAACCTTCCACTCCTGCAATCCCTTGATCCGGGCCAGCTTGACGTACTCGGTATCGAGGACTTCCAACATGCTTGACCGGATCAGCCGCATCATCCCGGCAATAGAAAAGGTGCCCAACGTGAACGCGGGCAGGATGTAGTGCGCGGGACCTCCCATTCTCCCGGGCGGAAGCACGTCCAGCCACACGCTGAAAATATAAATACAAACGATTGCAATCCAGAAATTCGGCGTGGCCACGCCGAACACGCCAATCGCGCCAGCCACCTGATCGATCCAGGTGCCCCGGTTGATAGCGGCAACAACCCCTAACGGGATGGCGACGCTAACCGCTATAAACATGGACAGAGGCAGCAACTTGAGCGTGTTGGGCAGGCGCTCGAAGAAAAGTTCCGCTGCCGGTTTGCTGTAGACAATTGAATCGCCGAAGTCGCCACGGACCACTCCGGTGAGGAACAGGAACAGTTGCACGTGGTACGGACGGTCGAGCCCGAGGTTCCTCTCAATGAACTGGCGCTCTTCCTCGGTCGCATCCTCAGGCACCATGAGGTCTGCCGGATTGCCGGTAGCCCTGGCGAGGGCGAACACGATCAGTGCGACGATGAAGAGAAGAACGACGCCTTGCAAAAGCCGGTTGAGGATGTATTTCTGCAAATCCCCGACCTCAAAGGATGGTGCGCGCCGGGCTGTTCGGCCAGTTCCCGGCGCGACGCGCGTGGATTATCAAGGGTTGGATGTTTGCGGGTTGTGCCCGCCCATCGAGTTACCCCGGGATACCGGGTTCACCGGCTATTGAGACCAGGGATTGCCCTCGGCGTGAGGTATCCGATGGAACACATCGCCAAGTTCACCGCGCCCATAGATGCCCTGCCAGCGGCCCACGGTATCCGGGTCGGATGCGTAGAGGCTCACGCCCTGGACTACCGGCACGCCGATCCACTGGTCGGCCACCAGTTGTATGATGTCGTTGGTCGCCTTGAACCGCTTGGCTTCGTCACGCTCCGATATGGCTATCTCGTGCAGCATGAGATATTCCTCGGCCAAGGGCGTCATGTGCTCCCGGTCACCGAATGCCGCGTGGTTACTGTCGGGGTGGAAAGTGCTCTGATACCGGGGCACTGGGAGGGGCCGGCCCGCGTTGCGGAAGATGCTGACGGCCCCATTGAACCCCTCGCCCCATTCATCGTGGCTTGGCAGTCGGGTCATGGGAATAAATACGCCGCCCTCGGTTATCTGCAGGTCGCTCTTGATGCCGATCTCCTCCCAGAAGCCTGTGACCGCCTGGCTCAGGTCGTTCATATAGGGGGTGCCGGAGAAGTTCGTGCTCCAGAAGGTGACCTCGAAGCCATCAGGGTATCCGGCCTCAGCCAGCAGCTGCCTGGCACGGTCCGGGTCGTAAACGAGTGTCTCCTCGCCCCACTGTTGCCACCTGGGGACGTCCACGTCAACACTGGTCGGGAAGGTGGCAAATGGCATCGAGGGTCGCCCAAAGCCATTCAAGGTGTAGTCGATGATGTCCTGGCGATTGATGGCCAGCGACATGGCTTGCCGGACGCGAACATCACCAATGGGCAGGGCCTGGGCCTCGTCGAAGTAGAGGCCCCAGAACTGGTATATGAACATCCCCACGCCCTCGATCACCGTGAGCTGGATGCCGGCGGCCTCCACCTCCGGGGCCGACTCCGGCACCAGGTCGATGAGGTCGGCCTGGCCGGTGCGCACCATCGCCAGCTTGGTGCTCTCTTCGGGCACGAGTAACAGGCTCATCTTGGCGAAGTGGGGAACGCCACGGTGGGACTTGTCGAACGCCTCATACTGGAAGTAGTCTCCCACCGAGTGTCCGGCGTACATCCAGGGACCGCTCCCCACTGGCTCGGTCCGGAAAACGTCGTCTCCCACGGATTCGATGTAGTCTTTGGGCATAATCTGGCCGCCCTGGAACACCGCCCTGGTCAGTAGACTCCAGAAGTGGGGCTTGGATCCTTCGGTATGCATCCGGATGGTGAGAGGATCGATAATCTCGATGGCCCCCTCCGGCGGCTGCCTCAGTTGCCGGGCCAGTCGGTTGCCGTCGCCCACCAGGCTTTCCCCGTGGAACATGGTGCGCTCCAGGCTGAACTTCACATCCTCTGCCGTCAGAGCTTCACCGTTGTGGAACTCCAGGCCCTCTAGGAGCCTGAAGGTCCAACTGCTCCCGTCTGGGTCTATTCCCCATTCCTGGGCCACACCCGGACCTACTCCGCCGTACTGGGACTCGTGGTTGAACCCCAGGAGAGCATCGTAGATGGGCGCCTGGTACTGGGCGTGTCCTGCGCGGGTTTGTAGAATGGGGTCCGTCGTCTGCGCGCCCAGATTTTCAAGGCTCACGGTCAGCGTGCCCGTGGGGTCTCCCGACCTGACCGCCGACTCGACCGGGGGCACCGGGGTGGCTACTACCACGACTTCCCGGGTGACCTCCACCTGCCTTTCAACCTCTACTTCCTTCTCAACCACCACCTCTTTCTCGACCACCACCTCTTTCACGACTTCCCTCTCGACGACTTGGGGCTCGGCAGGAGCGGAGCTTCCGCAGGCCAAGACGAGCGCCAAGGACAACATTAAGGATCCGATCCAGACTACCTTAACTGACATTCGACACCTCCGACGCTAAACGCAAATACCGTTCTATGGGTGTATTATCGACGGACGATACACCTGTTGGGGGACTTCAGTCAACAATTTCGACACCATTGGCAACGGTAGCGTTGCAATTCAGGTGGTTTGATTCAGTATAGTAGCAGCAAATGGATATGGTCCTGACGGAAACGGAACGCAGCAGGTCGTCCTGCTCGCGCCCTATCGGACTCTGCTGCGTTCCGTACCCGGAGTGGGAAACCAGCTTTCCCTGTCGCTGCTGTCATATGTGCCGGAATTGGGCACTTTGAACCGGAAATAGATTGCCGCCCTGTTGGGAGTGGCGCCCATAAATCGGGACAGCGGCACAATGCGCGGGAAACGCAGCATCTGGGGCGGATGGGCCAGAGTGCGGGCTACGCTCTACATGGGGGCGTTGGTCGCCAGTCGCTGTAACCCGGTGGTCCGGGACTTTTACCAGCGGCTGCTGTCGGCGGGCAAGTCCAAGAAGTTCGCACTCACAGCATGTATGCGTAAGCTACTGACCATACTCAATAGCATCCTGCGCAGCGGTCAGCCTTGGAATCCACCGGCCTTTACGTCTTGACCAACCAGACAACTGCTCATCGCCGAACGCTACGAACGGAGGTCCCTGGGCATCACGTCAAACCTGTTCTTCTCGGAGTGGGAACGCATCATTGCCAACCCCATGGCCCCGCCGCGGCCATAGACCGGGTGGTCCATCACTCCGTCATCCTGGAGTTTGACGTCCCCAGCTACCGCACCGACGCTGCCCAGCAACGGGGCCAGGCCGAGGAGGTGAACCGGCAAAACTGATTGCCGCCAAACCGGCAAGAATGCTTGACGCGGGACATCCCTTCCTCAATGACCCGCTCCGGAATGACCCGCTGGCCGTCCAGGCCAGGCTGTGCCGACGCATGGAGAACCACATCCATCGAGAACCACATCAAGGAACTCTTCGTCTTCGTGGCCGAACCCCAGGCGCCACCGGACAACAACGCCGCCGAGCGCAGCCTGCGCCATCTGGTGGTCAGCCGCAAGGTCAGCTGGGGCACTCGCTCGCACCAAGGCACTTACACCAAGATGACGCTGACCTCAATCTTCGGTACCTGGCGGGCACAGGGTCTCAACCCCCTCACTGCCCGCCAACTACTGCTCACTTCCCCCCAACTCTGAACTGTTACTACCTTGGGGTAACAGTTCAGAGTTGGGGGGGTGAATTGGTCGAAGTTGGTTTGGGGATGGCTGGCACTCGGGGCGGTGATTATGTCATATAACTGGCATGGATACCGAAACCGATCTCAGGACCGCCCATCGCGATGTCCTCATTGGCATCATCGTCCGGCAGCAGGCCAGCATCGACGGGCTGGAGCAACGGATTGCCCAGCTGGAAGGGCAAGCCAAACCCAGCGGTTCCCGGCGGATGCCGGGTCTGAAGCCCAAAGTCGACCGGAAGCCAGCCCGGCCCAAAGGTCCAGGCCAGGCGCGTCGCCACGGCTTTGCCCGGACCCGCATGATGTCCACCCAGCAGGTGGAGCATGTGGTAGAGCAGTGTCCCGACTGTGGAACCCGGTTGTCTGGGGGTTGGACCCAGCGCACTCGGGAGGTCATCGACCTGCCCCAGGTTCCGGTGCAGGTAACCGAGCACGTCTATATCGCCAGGAATTGTCCAGCTTGCCGACGGCGCGGTCTGCCCCCAGCGCGACAGGACGGCGTAGCGTTGGGTCGGCAGCGGCTCGGCGTCAACGTCGTCAGCCTGATTGCCGCCCTGCGGGAGGAGGCTCGGCTGCCCATCCGCACCATCCAGTGGTACCTGCGCACCGTGCACGGGCTGCACCGCAGCCTGGGGGCCATCGTGGCTGCCACCCGAAAAGTGGCTGGCAAAGCCCAGACCGAACTGGCGGGCATACTGGAACGCATCCGATTCCACCCAGCGCTACTTCCTGCGCCGGAACCGTGGCAAGGCCGTGGTGGATGAAGTCCTGGGTACGGAGTTCGCCGGCGTGCTGGTCAGCGACTTCTACGCCGCCTACCACCGCTACGACGGCCCCAAGCAACGCTGCTGGGCCCACCTGTTGCGCGACATCCACGACCTGCGCTCCCTACTACCCCGAGGATGAATCACTGTCCCAGTGGTCCGCCGCCGTCCACCAACTCTACCGCCAGGCCGCGGCCTTTACCCACCCCGCAGCGCCACGACGCCGCCGAGCGCAGCCTGCGCCATCTGGTGGTCAGCCGCAAGGTCAGCGGGGGCACTCGCTCGCGCCAAGGCACTTACACCAAGATGACGCTGACCTCAATCTTCGGTACCTGGCGGGCACAGGGTCTCAACCCCCTCACCGCCTGCCAACAACTGCTCACTTCCCCTCAAGTCTGAACTGTTACGCCGGGCGACCCAGGGCAATCGCGTTATAGATTGGTAGACTTGGCCAGGCATGCGAGTCCAAGGATGGGAAGAGCAGAGGGGGGAGTGATGAGGAAGGGTAAGGGCGCGTCTATTATGGATTATTTCGAGCCGTTGGAGGACCCCAGGATCGACCGGTGCAAGCGGCGCCAGCTGCTGGATATCATTGCAATTGCCATCTGCGCCGTCATCTGCGGCGCCGATTCCTGGGTCTACATCGAATTGTTCGGCAAGAGCAAGGAGGAGTGGTTCCAGACCTTCCTGGAACTGCCCAACGGAGTTCCCTCCCACGACACCTTCGGCGACGTCTGCTCCCGGCTGGACCCGGAGCAGTTCCAGCAGTGCTTCATGGCCTGGACCCAGGCAGTGTCCGACCTGATCCCCGGGGAAGTGGTGGCCATCGACGGCAAGACGGTACGGCGTTCCCACGACTGCAATGCGGGCCAGCGGGCCATCCACCTGGTCAGCGCCTGGGCCTCGGCCAACACGCTGACGCTGGGGCAGGTGAAGACCGCGGAGAAGTCCAACGAAATCACCGCCATCCCCCAGTTGCTGCCAATGCTGGAACTGCAGGGGTGCATCGTCACCATCGACGCAATGGGCTGCCAGCAGGAGATCGCTCAGGGGATTCTGGACCGGGGAGCCGGCTACGTGCTGGCGCTGAAGGAGAACCAGGGTCAACTGTATGCAGACGCGCGGGACCTGTTCGAGGGAGCGGCGGAGTTCGGCTTCGGGGGAGTGCCCCACGACTACGCCACCACCCTGAACCAAGACCACGGCAGGATAGAACGTCGGGAGTGCTGGACAATCAGCGACCCAGCTGGCCTGGAGTACCTGAGCGCCGGGCAGGACTGGCCCGGCCTGCGCTCGGTGGTCAAGGTGGTGGGCCGGCGGGAGACGCCGGCCGGGACCACGGTGCAGCCCCGGTACTACATCAGCAGCCTGGATGCCCGGCGGAGCGACTGCTGGGGGTGGTGCGCACTCACTGGAGCATCGAGAACTCCTTGCACTGGAGCCTGGATGTGACTTTCGGGGAAGACCATTGCCGGATCCGCAAGGACCACGCTCCGCAGAACATGGCCACGCTGCGGCAGGTTTCGCACAATCTGCTCAAGAACGAAACGAGCCTGCAGGTGGGCATCCAGGGGAAACGCCTCCAGGCCGGCTGGAAGGAGGACTACCTGCTGAAAGTCCTACGCAGCTAAAACGCGATTGCCCTGCCGAGCGACCCGTTGCGCTTGACGCTGAATGGGGTTTTCAGATACATTGCGAGCGCTATCGTGAAATGGACGGCGCAAGGGGTTCGTGCCGGCTGATGCCGTGCGGCTCTTTGGGCGTGGCGTGGACAGTTGTTAGGAGCAAGTTATGGCCACTTTGCAAGACCGCTCGACCTCCGAGATGGAGCAGGCCGTACAGGAGGGATTCGACCTTTCCTGGCTGCAAAAGATCAAGGACCAGATTCCCGGCGCTGTCGATGAGTTGGCCCACGACCCGACGCTCGCGGTCAATACACCTGACCTGCTGGACGAGTCGACCAACTTTACCCAGCGCACGCGTGGCGCTCTGCCACGGCCGGGCGTTCCCCAGTACACGGCCTACACCTTCCGCGACAAAAAGGAAGTCTGGGGCTACAACCTGACCAAGCTGTACCAGGAAGCGGTGTCGCGGCAATGGTCGT
The DNA here is from genome assembly GCA_965220095.1 of Dehalococcoidia bacterium. Classification (GTDB taxonomy): domain Bacteria; phylum Chloroflexota; class Dehalococcoidia; order Lucifugimonadales; family UBA3495; genus Bin87. The sequence goes on along the minus strand of OZ244805.1, from coordinate 4,330,613 downwards.
CGGCTACCGATATCCCGTGGGAGAGCCTGCGCCCCCTGCCTGACGACGTGGAAGCGGCCCAGTGCCAGCTGGCCACCTTCTTTGCCCAGGTTGAGTTCGTCGCTGCTGATGTACCGGGCCGTTTCATCGCCCAGATGTCGCCCGACTACCACGAAGTGCGAATGTTCCTGCTGACCCAGGTTATGGACGAGTCGCGCCACATGGAAGTTTTCCGCAAGCGGGCCCTGTCCAACGGCGGCGGCCTGATGCGCATGATCGACTCGGTGAGCGACGTTACGGGCGGCAGTACCGACAACGCCCGCGAGTTTACCGAAATGTCCAGCCGCCTGCACATCGTTGGCGAAGGCAACGTGCTGACGCTGTTCCGCCTCGGTGAGTTGATGGCGTACAACGATGCCGAGAAGGCCATCTACCGGCGCGCCGCGCAGGATGAGGCTCGCCACGTAGCCTTCGGCGTGCTGCACGCCCGCTATATGAACGAGTGCGCGCCCGAACGTCGGGAGGAAATCCACGCCTACCTGGACGAGGCCGAAGACCGGCAGGCCACCGGCAACGGCGGCGAGAATCCGGCCGCTCGCGGCGCCAATCTGACTGCCGAGTCCCTGGCCATCCTGCTCGGCGGCGGGGCTGACAAGGCCGACGAAGGACAGAAAATTCTGGCGGCCATCCGCCAGCGCCAGGTCAAGGAATACTTCCAACGCCTGAAGTCCTGCGGCTTCCACGACCGCATCGAAAACGGCCGGGTCAACCCGGCGCTGCTGGAGGCCTACCAGGCGGCGCCGTAGCCCGGGCAAACCCGACGCGAAACCGCCACGGCCCGTCTGACATCGTGTAGGCGGGCCGAAGTGTTAATCTCCAAGGCCACTGGCTGCGAGGGAAAATGTCTACTCAGAATCATGCTCACGATGGCGACGGCCCTGATCCCGCCGATTCGGCCGTTGACGACAGCAACCCCACCGGCCATTACCGCTCATCCGCCGCCGAACAGGTGCAGCAGACGGTAGCAGACCACGAAGCACCTGCTGCGGCCCCGGAGGACGCCATTCCGGTCGCCGAGGACCCGGTCGCCGCAACTCCTCTGGAACCCAGCGAACGCTACACCTGGATGAAGGACACTCGTCAGTGGGGCGTGCGCGCTCCGGTAACCGCTCATGGGTTGACCATCGAGGCCATCAACATTGGCGTCTACGGCGAAATACCCGACGAGAGCCGGGAGATGACCCGGATGCCGCGCGGTTCATTCGCCACGCCCGGCCTGCCGCGACTGGACAACTACTCAGTGAACCGCAAGGAGGAGTTGTGGTCGGATAACGCCGCCTGGCTCTACGAGGAAGCCATCCAGCGGCGCTGGGTGGCCATGCAGGACATCCCCTGGGATGAGCTGTCATCGATGCCCGAAGCGCTGGAGCTGGCCTGGTGTCAACTGTGCACCGAACTGGGCCACCATGCCATCGCCGAGACGGACACCATCGGCCAGTGGCTGCACCGAATGAACTATGCCTACATCGAGCCCAAAATGTTCCTCGTCACTCAGGAGTTCGACGCTGGCCGGCATAGCGAGGTGATGCGCCACCGGGCCCTGTCCAACGGCGGCACGCTGGGTCTCGAGTCTCCGGGCATGATGAGCCGGCGGATGATGGAGACCCGAGCCGGATGGCCGGAAACTGCGGTGCCGCTGTACATGGCCCGCGGCCTGCTGACGATGTTGCTTTACCGGTTCGGCGCCCACTACGCCACCAATCCCGCCGATCGCAAAATCTTCAGCCTGTGCCTGCAAGACAAAGCCCGCCATCTGGCCTACGGTCAAGCGTTCTTAAAATTCTCGGTGGCGTTGCAGGGCGCTGATTTTGCCACGTCGCTCCGCCGCACCCTGGGTTCCATCGAAAAGGACATGGCCGGAGAGATGAAGGACCCGGTGCTTTGGGAGGCGATGGCGATAATTGCCGGCGGCTCGGTGTCCAACATGAAAAGCGGCATGGTGGCGGTGCAACGCCTGCGCGCCAATTACATCAGCCAGTACGTGGCACGCCTGCGCTATGTGGGCATTGGCAAGCAGGAAAGCGCGCTGCACCCGGATTTGGCAACGGTAACGGCGGGCGGCTGAACGACAGGACAAATCAGCTGGCGTCATTAGCGATGCTATACTTGATGAGAATCCGCTCCCGCCGATGTGATGAAATGACCACCATCAACACGATGGACGATTTCGCCAGAATCCTGCGCGAAAACCCCGACTGGGCCGAGACAATACGCTCTTTGCTACTCAGCAAAGAGCTGCTTGCGCTACCCGAAACCTTCGCCAAGTTCGCCGCTGCTACGGAGCAACGGTTGGAGCGGCTAGAAGCAGGGCAAGAAAGTATCATCAAGCGAATGGATGCTTTTGAGGAAACTCAGAAGCGGATCGTCGATGACTTGGGCGCCATCAAAGGTACCTTCACCTACAACATTGCCTTCACCTACAACATTGCCTACGATGAGATGCGGACGATGCTGGATGAAATGGGTTTCCAGCACCGGCACACTCTGACCCGCGACGAATTGGGGAAGTTGGTCAGATCCAGCGACCGAACCGGATTGCCCGTCTCCGACCTGCGCAGCTTCCGCCGGGCCGATTTCATCGTTGAGGTTGCCAACGAAAGCGGACAAATCGGCTACGTCGCCGCCGAAGCGCCTTTTACCCTAGACGAGCGCGACGTGATGCGCGCGGTTCGCAATGCCGAGTATATGACGCGCTTTACCGGCAAGCTCGGTTGGCCGGCGGTAATGGGAGTTCGCCGCGTCAACGAAGTGGCCGACGCCATAAACTCCGGCCAGGTGCACTGGTTCGAGTTTGATGAGGCGCGGCTGGTGCCGGAGTAAGTAGTGCGTTCCTTTAGCGATCGAGTGCTTTCCGGGCACTGTTTACTTGATCGCGCAGGTGCTTTGCCGCATCATAAAGGAAATCGACGTAAAGGTCGGCTTCCTCAGCCATCTTCTTTCTCTTAGCGGGATCCGTTTCCGTGGCAAGTTTTTCGAGTCGAATTGTTATCCGCACTTTTGCCCCGCGCCAGCTGGATGCAGGTAAATAACCCGCTGCTTCGCCCCAGCTGATCCCAAGCTCTTCGCTGATTTGAGTGATGTTTTTACCCTCTCTCGCCAGCTTCTTTGCTTTTGCGTCATTGTCCATTGTTGAGTCTGTCATAACGCCTCCTATTACGGCCGCAGCAGCAGCTTTCCGAAGAAGTTGGTGGCTTCCATGGCCTGGTGGGCTTCAGCGGCGTTGGCCAGGGGGTAGACCTGGTGGATGGCCGGGTGGACGACGCCCCGGTTTAGGCTGGACACGATCTGGCGCATGTCCTCGCGGGAGCCCATGTAGCCGCCGTAGATCTCAATCTGGCGGCTGAACAGTAGGCCGAGGTGCAACTCGGCGCGCAGCCCGCTGGTGGCACCGCAGATGCAGTAGCGGCCGCCGGGTCGCAGGGCGCGGAACCCCTGCGCCCACACGTCTGCGCCCACATGGTCAACCAGCAGGTCGACGCCCGCGCCGCCGGTTATCTCGCGCACCCGCTCGGTGATGTCTTCCTCGTTGTAGTTGATGACATGGTCGGCGCCGAGATTGCGCGCCAGTTCGGCTTTCTCGGGGGTGCTGGTGGTGGCGATGACGTTGGCGCCCACGACGTTTTTGAAGACCTGAATCGCGGCCGCGCCGACGCCGGCGGAGGCGGAGAAGACCAGGGCAGTCTCCCACGGCTGGAGGGCAGCGCGGCGCACCGCCATGTTCCAGACCGGCAGGTAAGTTGTCGGCACGGCGGCGGCGGCCTCGAAGGACACCGACCCTTCCAGACGGTAGGCGTTCACCTCCGGCACGGACACCAGCTCGGCGTAGCTGCCATCCCGTGCGGTGCCGAGGAAGCGGCTGCGTCGGCAAAGGTCATCCCGACCCGAACCGCACCATTGACAAACGCCGCAGGCGATGCGGGGGTTGACGACCACGCGGTCTCCAACCGACAGCGTGCTCACGTTGGCGCCGATGGCAACCACCTCGCCGGCGGTATCGCCGCCCAGGATCAGTGGCGGTGGAAACTCCCGTTCCAGCCCGCGCTGTCCCTGGCGCGTAAAGATGTCCAGGCGGTTCAGCGCGCTGGCCTGCACCCGCACGACCACATCGCCGGGTCCTGGCGAGGGATCGGGGCGGTCGCCGTATTGCAGTACGTCCACGTCGCCGTGGGCTTCAATATAAATGGCCTTCATTGGTATTGCTGCTCCTGGGTAAGTTGTCCCTAGCTTGGCGGACGCCGGTTGTCGTAGCAGTCCCGGCACAGGAACACTACCGCCAGCGTCTCGTCATGACTGGCCGCCCGACCGCAGCGGGGAGCGTCGCTTTCGGGCGCCCAGGGCTGATGGAACGGCCCACCGCACATCTGGCAGGTGGAACGGTGCGGGCCTTCCAACTCCTCGTTGCACACCACGCAGAATGCCGGGCCGGATACTTGAAAAACGGTTACCACTGCACTACCTCCCAACCACAAATTGCCGTGACCAGCACGGATTATAGCGTTGAATTAATTCGATTGTACTGCCCATTGCCGGGCGAGTTGCTCTTCTTCCTGGCGACTGTGCGTCAATCCATCCAGACGCGCCCGTCGCAGGGCACGCAACGCCTCGCCGACCGCCGGACCCGGGGGCACTCCCAGGGCCAGCAGGTCGGGGCCGCGCAGCAGGGGCGCAACCGTCCACCATTCCGCCAGATACATCCTGATTCGGTCCGATGCCGGCGCAGGGGCCAGCACCGTTCCCGCCGCCAGTGCGTCGGGCGACAAACCGTCCAGCAGCGCGCACACGTCCGACGGCGCTGACCCGTCCGCTGCCAGGTCAGGCAGGCGTTCGGTCAAGGTGGCGGTGTCGCTGATGACCCGCGTCCAATCCGATGGAGTGTTGAGGCGAGCCGCCACTGATGATCCGGTTGACTGGTGCAGCGGCCAGACCAGCGCCGCCAGCCAGGCCAGCGGTCGGGCCGTCCAGTCGTGCAACCCCTCCAGGTGGGAGGCGCCCAGCGCCGGATGCGTGGCGGTCAGGACGCCCAACGCTTCCGCTCGCTGCAACGCGGGTAGCGGGGATGTTTCCTGCAGGATGCGATCCAGCTCGTGGCGCAACCGGTCCCCGGAGAGCATCGCGATTGCGCCGGCGGCAACGGCGGACTCCAGATCGCACCGGGTGTCATCGCTCAAGCGGAATGCGAACCGCTGCTCGTATCGTACCGCGCGGAAGATGCGGGTCGGGTCATCACGAAAACTTTCTCGATGCAGCGTGCGGATGATACCGGCGTCAAGGTCGGCCTGCCCGCCGTGAGGGTCAACGACCTGTTCCACCGCGGCGGCGAGTGGCAATGCCATTGCGTTGATGGTGAAATCGCGGCGCGCCAAATCGTCGGCCAAGCTCCCCGGTTGCACCAACGGCAACGCGGCCGGCTTCGGGTAGGTTTCGCGCCGGGCGGTTACCAGATCGACGGTGAATCCGGCGGCGGCGACGCTGGCCGTGCCGAAGCGCGGATGTACGGTGAGGCGTCCGCCGGTGGCATTGGCCAAGCTTCGCGCCAACTCCGGAGCATCCCCCACTACGGAGATGTCGAGGTCGTTCACGGGCACACCCAGCGGAAAATCGCGCACTGGTCCGCCCACCAGAAAGGCTGCAACCCCCGCTTCAATGGCCAGCCGCCGTACTGTGTCAAGGACGGCGCGCTGATTGTCAGGGGCGTTGGGAATAAAAACGCCGCCCATCGAATTCTCGGCTGTAGTCAGTACCAAAAACTGCATCCAGGTGGGAAATAATGCAAAAGTGTAGCACCCGTTTTAGGGCCCGACAAGTGCCCGGCGGTTTTCCGATTGAGTCGTGTATACTCGCCAAAATGCGAACCCCGGAAACGCGAACCGTCATCCAGGAATACCGGCAAGAATACCCGACAAGGAGCAACTGTAAGCATGGAAACGGTAGGATTTATCGGACTGGGCAACATGGGCGGCGGTATGTCGGCCAACATACAGAAGGCCGGCTACTCGATGGTCGTATACGACCTGCGCGAAGAGGCGGCCCGGCCCCTGCTGGAAGGCGGCGCGCGCCTCGCCAACACCCCCGCCGAAGTCGCCGAGGCCAGCGACATCACCTTCACGTCGCTGCCCGGGCCCTACGAAGTGGAGTCGGTGTCCCTGGGCGCTGCGGGGGTGCTGGAAGGCATACGCCCGGGCAGCGTCTACATCGACCTGTCGTCGAGCCGACCCACGCTGATACGGGAGATTGAACCCCAGTTCCGCGCCAAAGGAGCCTTCGTCCTGGACGCGCCGGTCAGCGGGGGCAAGACGGGTGCGGCGTCGGGCAACCTGGCCGTCATGGTCGGCGGCGACCGGGAGGTATTCGAGCGTGTGAAGCCGGTGCTGGACGCCTTCGGCGACAAGGTTTTCTACGCTGGAGACATTGGCGCCGGCAGCGTCGCCAAGCTGGTGCACAACATGATTGGCCACAGCGTGCGCCAGGCCATTGCTGAAGGACTCACTCTGGGAGTCAAGGCCGGCGTGGAGCCGGAGGCGCTGTGGGAGTGTATACGCCGAGGCTCGCTGGGCAGGATGCGCGTGCTGCACGAAGGACTGGTGCGCACCATGTTTCGGGGCGAGTTCGAGCCGGCCAGCTTCGCCCTCAGCCTGGCGCACAAGGACATCTCCCTGGCTACTGAACTGGCCCGCGAGTACGACGTGCCGATGCCCATGTCCACCCTGGCCGAGCAAATCGCCCTGACGGCAATGAACCGAGGCTGGGCCGAGATGGACAGCAGCATCACCGTGCTGTTGCAGGAAGAACAGTCTGGAGTCGAGGTGCGCGCGCCCCACGTCGATCCGGTGCGAGCCGGCCGCTTCATAACGACGCACCCGGACGAGGAGTAGGGGCGAAATGCGTGGTTGGGGTGTTTTCGCACTCGTGCTGTTGTCATTGGTCATTGGCGGCGGCATTGTTTATGGCGTAATGCGCTATGTAGAGCAAAGTACAGAGATCCCGGATGTACCGTTGGCAGCGATGCTACCGTCAGCAACACCGACGGTGCCGCCGCCGCTCACCGAGACACCACAACCATTGACAACCTTGCCACCTACCGCAACGCTAGCGCCTGCGCCAACGGCGACAAACGTTCCGACGCCGACCCCCACTGCAAGCAAGCCGACCGAGCGGGAGTTAGTAGTCAACGCGTTCGCCGAATGTGCCGGTCAATACTCCGGCCGGGAAAAGCATTTTCGAACGCAGGCCGCCGATGCAGCAATAGCGGATGGACGGCAATCCGTTGCTGACATCATAGCCAAAGTTGAGCGGCACTGCGGCGGGGTATTTCCGGAGTTTTTGGTATCGGCAAGCCAGTCTGCGAATACTCCGGAGCCGCAATCCACGCCCGCACCAACGCCAACCCATGCTCCGACGGTTATCATCTCCCCGACACCTGCCGGTATCATCCCGACGCCGGTTGACGCTGCATTGCCCAACCTGCAGCATATCGCGGAAAAGCAATATATGCTGGAACTCATCAACGCCGAGCGCAAAAAAGCCGGATTAAATCCAGTCGTTCTAGGCGACAACATCGCTGCCCAACTCCACGCCGAATCCGCGCTGGAAAACTGCTTTTCCTCCCATTGGGGCATTGACGGCCTGAAGCCCTATATGCGTTATAGCCTGGCCGGTGGCTACCAGTCCAACGGAGAAAATGGGAGTGGCTCGGATTACTGCATCAAAGCGTCTGACGGTTACAGTGGCATCGGCGCCACCCGGCAAACGATTCAGAAGGTGATAGACAGCTGGATGAACAGCTCTGGACACCGCCGCAATTTGCTTGACCCGTCGCATCGGAAAGTCAATATCGGCATTGCGTGGGATGGCTACAACACCTTAATGTACCAACACTTTGAAGGCGACTATGTTGAGTACGGCCGCCTGCCGACTATCGGCAATGGCATCCTGTCAATGTCTGGAACAACAAAGAACGGCGTGCGATTCGGCGAAAACCGCGACTTGGGCATACAAATTTATCATGACGCACCGCCGCATCCTCTAACCAGAGGTCAGGTTGCTAGAACCTACTGTTACGATAGCGGGCGTCACGTAGCAAGTTTGCGTTGGCCTCTTACCGGCGGCTATCGCTGGACTACCGACGAATTCACTACAACCTATCAACTTTGTCCCAGTCCTTACGACGTTCCGGCAGACGCGCCGCCGGCGCGTTCGCCTAGCGAATCTCACCAACTGTGGCAACAGGCTTACAACGCCAGCCAGCTCCTGCAAACCCAATCCATCATCGTACCTTGGATTACTGCTTCGGAATGGACGGCTATCGGCACAACCTTCTCGGTAAAGGCGGACATCAGCCAAACCTTGAACCGGCACGGCCATGGCGTCTATTCGATCATGGTGTGGGGCAAACTTGGCGGCGAGAATGTTGTCATTTCGCAATACTCCATATTCCACGGCGTAACCCCGCCGGACACCTACAACCCGGACGCTCAATAATTAACCACGCCGCCATCCGCACTGCCAAGTCTGGCATAATGTAACCTCAAGCCCACCTGCCCAGGAACACCCATGACCACCAAAGAAATGACCGCCGCCGAACACGCCCAAACCGCGCGAGACTTCCTCGCCGCCTCCGACCGAGAGTTTGCCGCCGGCGACCACCTGCAAGGCTCCGAAAAGCTCTGCGGAGCCGCCACTCAGGCAGTAATCGCCATACGCCAGCAACGCGGCTGGCGATACAAAAGTCACCGGGCCATGAAAAACGCTGTGACCGACTTGGCTCGGGAGTACGATGACCCTTTTATTGGCGCCGGCTTTATTGCCGCTGAGCGGTTCGATGAGAATTTCTTTCACGACTACCTGGAGGATTACCAAATCGAGGCGGACCGCCCGTTCGTCCACCAATTCGTCGATCGTTTGCTGGCGCTGCTGGATGATGGAGAGGACAACGCCGGGTGATACTTGGTGACTGGTAGGCCGTTGACTCGGTTTGACCGGGATGTCTAGCATATCGTCCTGCGCCGGCCGCTACATTCCCACCAACGCCGGCGACCAAGAGGAGCACAACATGGACATCAACGCCTACCTCCACTTCAACGACAATTGCCGCGAGGCTTTCGAGTTCTACCGCTCGGTTTTCGGCGGCGAGTTCTCTTGGCTGGACTTTCCGCATTTCAAGCGGCGTAAGCCAGGGAATCGACAAGTCGGTGGTACAGGGCGACTGGGAGTTCCTGCGTATCGGGGTCGACGGCCGACGTTGAAAAACCCTCCGAGGCCAGCCACAGGTGGCGTCGCACCAGGGCAATGGCGTCCACGAAGGTCGGCAACGGCTTGTCGTACCAGGCCGCTCGGCGCTGGGTCATGGGGCGCTGTTTTTGCAACCCGTGGGCGGCCAGGGTGGTCCAGGAGAAGATTCCCAGCAGGACGGGCGTGGTGCGGGCGATGGCCAGGTCGGACCACTGGCGTTGGGTTTCCAGGCCCAGGTGGGTCCGCACCTCCTGAAAGGTAACTTCCAGTTGCCAGCGCAGGACAAACCATTCCAGGATCTGGGTCGGGTCCGCCGCGGGGTCGGTGCACAGCAAGGCCTGGGTGGCGAAGGAGCCCTGGGGATCTCGGATCAGCACCCAGCGGATGCGGACTGGAGACTTGCCGGAGCGGTACCAGACCGCCGTTTGCGACGTGAGTTCCACCGTGCGGGTGGCGCCGTCATACCAGGCCACGGCCACGCTGGCCCAAGTTGCCTGGGGCTGGTCGAGGATCGTTTTCAGCGCGGGTCGCCGCGCGCCTTTCAGCGGCGGGCGGCCGTTCTGACCCGGCTGACGGGCTGGCGCGGGCGCATAGAGAGCGGCGTCCAGCCGTAGTCTGGCAATGAGGGTAACGGGTTCACGGAGGGATTGGCAGCAGTGGAGCAGGTCCAGCACGGCGTAGCTGTTGTCGCCCACCAGCGCCAGTGGACGTTGGGGCAGCCAGCGTGGTTCGGCAGGCTCACCATGAGCGGGGTTGCAGGATCATCTGTCGCGCCCAGTCGGTGAGCTTCTTGTGCCGACGTCCCTGCTGTTGGTAGTACCGGGTCGAGGGCGCCAGCACGGTGAGCGCCGGCAGGGCCCAATGGCGTCCGGCCCAGGGCACGTGGCCCAGCCACATCAGGGAGATCCAGCGCAGGCCGCTGGCCTTGACCAGTTGGCTCCGGCTGGAACGCACCGCGTCGCGGTAGATGCCCCGACCTTTGATCTTGGCGCCGCGACGCCGCTCCAGGGTTTCGTCGATGCCGAAGACCAAGGGGCCATCCCCACCATCAAGGTGCTGGAGCAGCAACACCAAGAGGATGCGCGCCGCTGCACGGGGCGACCACACCGCCCGGTTGAGCACCTCATGGTAGCGGGCGTAATCGCGGTGATCGCTGCGGCCCATGACCCGCAGGGCCGCGGCGACGGTGCGCTGACCCGGGGTCAGGATCGCGCCCACCAGCAGTACCTGGGCTTTCCGCCAGGTCGGGTTGGTAAACAGCGTTGCGAAGGGAATGAGTATGGATACAATGGCATTGGGCAGGGTAAGCATAGCTGGGCCTTTAGTGAGATTTGGGTCAGGCCAGCTTACCCTGTCTTTATACTTTTTCTAAATTATGCGTAAAGCCTAGCCAAGGGCAAGCGAAGCGGCGGCCAGTATCAAGGCATGAAAATTGACGTTCGACAGTCCAGTGGTCCAACTATCAATGTAAGCGTGGATGTCCCCGTTCGCGGGCGGCTGACCCAAAGTTACCGAGAATTGCGTGACTATCAATAGAATTCCAGCGGCAGTGAAGAACCCAACCAAAAGTGAGTACGGCATGTAGGATATAAATCGACTGAATCTCAGCACCCCGAGCAGTATCTGTATGGCCCCGGCCAGCATCACGGCGGTCAATGCTTCGCCGATCGTGGTCGTATATTTGCTAACGATTAGCGCCATTGCGATTGCGGAAAATATGTTGGGGCCCCCGATCAGGCCTCGTGTTCCACCAAAAATCGCCACGAATAGTCCGACTGCAATGCAGCCGTGCAATCCGGCAACCGGCCCCAACCCGGTAAGCACGCCGAAACCCATCGCGATGGGCAACATCAAAATTCCGGAGGTAACTCCTCCGAACAGGTCGCCCCGCAAATCGTTTAGGCTGTAGGAGGACAGCCCCGAACGGACGGCTTGATAGTGACGCATCAAAATTCTGACTCGAGAGTTGGGCGCCTGCGATTACACGTCATCGTTCAACACGCGACTCGACAGGACGGGACCATGTAGGCGGGCGGTAATATACCGAAGCCGTCAACTCATACCCCAAAATTATGTAGTCCGCAAATCCAGGTGGGCCCCCACGCATACCCACTTTGCCATTGCGAGCGCAGCGTCCAATCTCGCTCCCTCTCCCTTGATGGGAGAGGGTTGGGTGAGGGTGAAAATCCGCACCGACTACCACCCGCTCATGGTGAGCCTGTCGAACCATCCGCTCCCCGCAATGACCGCCCGCCGATTATGCTTGAGAAAAGTGGGTACGCGTGAGCCAGCGCGCCGCTTGACATGGTGGCCGCCGTGAAAAATAGTTCCAGCATCAGCACGAAATACAGCGCGTTCCACCAACTGCTGCCCTCGGCGGGTAAAAACCAGACCAGTCCCGCGGCATTGCTTCGTCTGGCCGATGCAGCAGCAGAAGCTGGCGGACGTCATCGCGGGACTGGAAGCGGCGTGGGCGTTTTTCGGCGGGATACCTAAGTACTTGGTGCACATTGCCTCAATAAAACCGTTACTTTTAGGAAGTCATTGCCGCACGTAAAATGCTACCGAAAAATCGGAGGCAGGCGCGTGGCGGGAGGCATGAGCAGGATGGCTAAGCTCCAATCCACCGAAAAGACGAGTGTGGCGGCGTGCTGAAGCGGTAAGTAAAGCGCTCCTGTGCATCTGGGATAATGGTTTTGGAAACACAAAACCGACCCCAGACCAGGAGCACCCAATAGCAACTGTCTTGAAAGTTAACAGGAATGAGCGACGACTGGCTGAGTCATATCGCACCAAGGGGAGCCATGATTGAGCATGGCGTTGAGCATAACCAGCAGTTTGCGCATGGACGCGACCAGCGCCACCTTGTTCGGCTTACCAGCCGCCAATAGCCTCTGGTAGAAGTCCCGAATAGCGGGATTGTGGCGGCTGGCTACCAACGCTCCCATGTAGAGGACGGCCCGCACCCGGGAGCGTCCGCCCCAGACGGCGCGTTTGCCCCGCAGGGCGCCGCTGTCGCGGTTGTAGGGAGCCACGCCCACAAGGGCGGCGATCTGCCGGCGATTCAGCGTGCCCAGTTCTGGCAGATGCGCCAGCAAGGTCAGCGATAGCTGCGGGCCCACGCCGGGAACCGTGCGGAGCAGGTCATCCTTCTCACGCCACACTGGACTCCGGCGCAAAGTCTGAGGTAGCCCCTGGTCCAAGTCGCTCAACTCTTGTTCCAACCACGCGATGTGGGCTTCAATGCGGGGACTAACGGCGCCGCTGGCGGTACCCAGACGGTTCTGCTCGGAGACCAGCATGGTCATCACCTGGCGCCGGCGGGCAGTCAGCGAGTTGAGGACCTGGGTCTCGGCGTCCTTGAGGGGGCGCACGTCAGGACGGACGGCGTCGGCGAAATGGGCCAGGACCCCCGCGTCCAGAGCGTCGGTCTTGGCCAGCGTTCCGGTGGCCCTGGCGAAGTCCCTGACCTGGCGCGGGTTGACCACCACCACCGGCAGCGTCGCAGCGGCCAGGGCGACCACCAAGGGCAGCTCCAAGCCGCCCGTAGCCTCCAGCAACACCAAGGCGGGCCCCAGGTCCACTATCTGGGGGATCAGTCCCTCAATTCCGGCCTCGTCGTAGGGCAGGACCCATCTCTTCCCCGTAGGCCGGACGGCAACGTCCACCTGCGCCTTTGAGACATCAATGCCTACGAACCTCGCTTCTCCTCCCATCTGTACCTCCTGTTTCAGTGTTGACCCTTCCTTGCACGATGCGGGCTCGATTGGCCCAGGCAACTGTCCGGGTTTTACCGTTAGGGAACGCGGCGACCCCTGCTATTGGACGGTCTACCATGACCCAGATGCTACCGGTCTGCCGCGCTCCGGACCGCCACATATGAGCTATTGTCGCGGGCCAAAGTCAGGATACAAGATGCTACCACCCCGACCGCATGCAAATCGCCCTCGACGACCCAGGGTCTTGCGATTATTGGAGTGGAGCGCCGATCAAGTCTAATGGACGTAATGGGTGGACTGCGTAGCGGCGCAAGGCAGCTGCGATATTGGCTTCACCAGCCATTCGGATCAGACTGATGGTTACATTACGCAGGGCGGCCATGATCTGGGGTGCGGAGCCGGTACGCACCTGCGAGCGGTCTTCATCAAAGGTAACGTCCCGTACCCAGTGCACCCGGTTCTCAATACCCCAGTGTCCCCGCCACAGGGCGAGGAGCCGAGGCGGAAGTCCGCCAGGTTTTGCCGTTAGTTATTCCCGCAGAGTTTCCCTGATAAGAGCGGACGCCGCGGTCCAGCTCCGGTCGCTGACGCCTCGGTAGTGCTTGATTTCGGAGTTGATGACTCCAAAGGTGCGCTGCAGGTCATTGTCGGGACTGGTTTTGAGCAGGTTCAGTTGACTGATGTACCTGGCCAGTGGCTCGGGCGGCTGATTTTGCTCGGTGGCCCAGCGAGCCCACATATCGGCGAACAGGCGGATGGTCAGCGCGTCGAAGGCGTAAGTGCCGTTTCTCAGGTAGCTGAGTTCGAGATTCCGTTGGTCCGGATCGCCCAGCCTGGCGTACTCCGGTCCACAGGTGGGCAGGAAATCATCAAAGAACGTCACCAGGTTGTCCTGCAACCGATTCTGCTGCTCCGGTTGCAGGTAGGTCTCGATGTCGCGTTTGTTTGGGTGTCGTCCCAGTCCCGCCGCGATGGTGAAGCTGATGCGCTTCAGGTCGGTGAGAGTGAGCAGGTGGTTGTCGTGGGTCGTGATGCGCTCCTTGGCGTGGTTCACCCTTCCTTTCAGTACGGTCGAGGTAGCCATGGCGCTTTTCGCCGCGTTGTTGAAGGGGTCTGACTGGTCGAACCAGCTGCGCACCGCTGCCTCGATCGGACGGTTCCTGGCGAACCACGCGAACATCTGTTTCTGGTCGTCGATGCTCTTCACTTCGAAGATCACCACGGGCAGTTCCGAGTTCATTGCCTCGTTCAGTCTGATACGGGCTTCGCTGGCCCCCTGCTCGGTCGAAGCCTGACGCTCCGCTTCCGCGGCCAGCTTGGCGGTAAAGTTGTACAGGGCCTGCACCCGGTGCTGTCCGTCAAGAATGCGCAGGCTCTCCGGTTGAATCTCAATGGTGCCCCTAGCGGCTCCGTTCCAGACGCCATCGGCATCCGTAGCAAGCACGATGCTCGGCATCGCCCAGTTGGGAGTTTCGTCCAGGTATTTGGCGATACCCCGCAGATGGTTCTCACTGATGGGCCGGTTGGTCTCCGTGAACAAAGGCAGCTGCTCCAGATTGCGTTTGGGCAGCAGGTGAGTGATCTCCCTGACGTTCATCTTGGTCACCCAGCCGGTGCGGTCGGTCTGGATGAATTCCATGGCCTCTTTGCTGGACTTTCCGCATTTCAAGCGGCGTAAGCAAGCGAATCTACAAGTCGGTGGTACAGGGCGACCGGGAGTTCCTGAATGTCGGGGTCGGTGGCCGACGTTGAAAAACCCTCCGACTCCAGCCACAGTTGGCGTCTGACCAGGGCGATGGCGTCCACGAAGGTCGGCGACGGCTTGTCATACCAAGCGGCCTTGCGTTGGGTCATGGGGCGCTGTTTTTGCAACGCGTGAGCGGCCAGGGTGGTCCAGGAGAAGAGACCCAGCAGGACAGGCGTGGTGCGGGCGATGGCCAGGTCGGACCACTGGCGCTGGGTCTCCACGCCCAGGTGGGTACGCACCTCCTGAAAGGTGACCTCCAGTTGCCAGCGCAGGACAAACCATTCCAGGATCTGGGTCGGGTCCGCCGATGGGTCGGTACACAGCAAAGCCTGGGTGGCGAAGGCGCCCTGGGGATCGCGGATCAGCACCCAGCGAATGAGGACGGGAGGCTTGCCGGAGCGGTACCAGACTGCCGTCTGGGAGGTGAGTTCCACCGTGCGGGTGGCGCCGTTATACCAGGCCACGGCCACACTGGCCCAAGTTGCCTGGGGCTGGTCGAGGAGGGCCTTCAGCGAGGGTCGCCGCGCGCCTTTCAGCGGCGGGCGGCCCTGCTGACCCGGTTGACGGGCCGGTGCTGGCGCATAGAGAGCGGCGTCCAGACGTAGTCTGGCAATGAGGGTAACGGGTTCACGGAGGGATTGGCAGCAGTGGAGCAGATCCAGCACGGCGTAGCTGTTGTCGCCCACCAGCGCCAGCGGTCGCTGCGGCAGCCAGCGCCTCAGTTGCATGACCATCTGCCGCGCCCAGTCGGTGAGTTTCTTGTGTCGGCGTCCCTGCTGCTGGTAGTACCGCGTCGAGGGCGCCAGCACGGTGAGCGCCGGCAAGGCCCAATGGCGTCCGGCCCAGGGCACGTGGCCCAGCCACATCAGAGAGATCCAGCGCAGGCCGCTGGCCTTGACCAGTTGCTGGCGGCTGGAACGCACCGCATCGCGGTAGATGCCCCGACCTTTGATCTTGGCGCCGCGACGCCGTTCCAGGGTTTCGTCGATGCCGAAGATCAACGGGCCGTCGCCGCGGTCCAGGTGCTGGAGCAGCAGCACCAGCAGGATGCGGGCCGCTGCACGGGACGACCACACCGCCCGATTGAGCACCTCATGGTAGCGGGCGTAGTCGCGCTGGTCGCTGCGGCCCATGACGCGCAGTGCCGCCGCCACGGTGCGCTGACCCGGGGTCAGGATCGCGCCGATCAGCAGCACCTGGGCTTTCCGCCAGGTCGGGTTGGTAAACAGCGTTGCGAAGGGAATGAGTATGGATACAATTGCATCGGGCAGGGTGAGCATGGCTGGACCTTTAGTGAGATTTGGGTCAGGCCAGCTTACCCTGCCTTTATACTTTTTCTAAATTTTGCGTAAAGTCCAGATTAGGATAGGCTCTAATCTAGGCTTTACGCAATTCAAGCGGCGTAGGCAAGGGAATCTACAAGTCGGTGGTACAGTGCGACCGGGAGTTCCTGAATGTCGGGGTCAGCGACCGACAGTGAGAAACCTTCCGACGCCAGCCACAGGTGGCGACGCGCCAGGGCGATGGCATCCACGAAGGTCGGCGACGGTTTGTCGTACCAAGCGGCCTTGCGCTGGGTCATGGGGTGTCGTTTCTGCAACGCGTGGGCGGCCAGGGTGGTCCAGGAGAAGAGTCCCAGTAGGGCGGGCGTGGTGCGGGCGATGGCGAGATCGGACCACTGGCGTTGTGTCTCCACACCCAGATGGGTTCGTACCTCGTGGAAGAGCCTGCCCCGTACTTGATACGGGGTGACCTCCAGTTGCCAGCGCAGTACAAACCATTCCAGGATCTGGGTCGGGTCCGCCGCCGGGTCGGTACAGAGCAGGGCCTGAGTGGCGAAGGAGCCCTGGGGGTCTCGGATCAGCACCCAGCGAATGAGGACGGGGGGCTTGCCGGAGCGGTACCAGACCGCCGTCTGGGAGGTGAGTTCCACGGCGCGGGTGATGCCGTCGTACCAGGCCACCGCGGCGCTGGCCCAAGTTACATCCGTCTGCTCAAGGAAAACTTTCAGCGGCGGCCGCCGCGGGCCCTTCAATGGCGGGCGACCGTTCTGGCCAGGTTGACGGGGTGGCGCTGGCGCATACAGGGCGGCGTCCAGCCGTAGTCTGGCGATCAGGGTAACGGGTTCACGGACGGAGGGACTGGCAGCAGTGGAGCAAATCCAGCACGGCATAGCTGTTGTCGCCCACCAGCACCAGGGGTCGGTGGGGCAACCAGCGGCGCAGTTGCATGACCATCTGGCGGGCCCAGTCGGTGAGCTTCTGGTGCTGGCGTCCCTGCTGTTGGTAGTAACGGGTCGAAGGCGCCAGCACCGTGAGCGCCGGCAAGGCCCAATGGCGTCCGGCCCAGGGCACGTGGCCCAGCCACATCAGGGAGATCCAGCGCAGGCCGCTGGCCTTGACCACCTGAGACCGGCTGGAACGCACCGGGTCGCGGTAGATGGCCCGCGCCCTGATCTTGGCGCCGCGACGCCGTTCCAGGGTCTCGTCGATGCCGAAGATCAGTGGGCCGTCGCCACCATCCAGGTGCTGGAGCAACAGCACCAGCAGGATGCGCGCTGCCTGGCGGGACGACCACACCGCCCGATTGAGCACCTCGTGGTAGCGGGCGTAGTCGCGCTGGTCGCTGCGGCCCATGACGCGCAGTGCCGCCGCCACGGTGCGTTGGCCCGGGGTCAGGATCGCGCCGATCAGCAGCACCTGGGCTTTCCGCCAGGTTGGGCTGGTAAACAGCGTTGCGAAGGGAACGAGCAGGGCTACAATGGCATCGGGCAGGGTGAGCATGGCTGGGCCTTTCCGTTGAAAGTGGGGTCAGGCCAGCTTACCATGTCTTTATACTTTTTCTAAATTATGCGTAAAGCCTAGCCAAGTGCAGCTGGTGTACAACTTGGGCGATGCTCCGGAAGGCCCCACAACGGCGCCGCGGCATCCCGTTGGAATGGATGCCGGCGTTGCCCTGCGCTACGCCTTGTCCGACGGACATTTTGAACCGGGCCGGCGGCTTGACCGGACGCGCCTGGAACTTTTGCAACAGCGGTTATCCCGCGCCCAGCGCGGCAGCAATAACCGGAGCAAAGCGCAGAAAGCCGTCGCTCGCGAATGGCAGCGCGTAACCGACAGCGACACTAACTGGCAGCACCGGGCGTCAACGGCCCTGGTGAAGGAGTATGACCTGATTGCCGTTGAAGACCTGGCTATCGACAATATGCGCCGCAGCGCGAGAGGAACGGCGGAATCACCGGGCCGCAACGTGTCCGCAAAAGCCGGCCTGAACCGGAGTATCGGGGAACAGGCTTGGGGTAGGTTCGTGCAAATGCTCACTTACAAGGCTGAAAGGGCCGGTAAGCGAGTGGTGCAAGTCCCGCCACAGAACACGTCCCGCACTTGCCCGGCCTGTGGCGTTATAGATGGGGCCTCGCGTCGCTCTCAAGCAGAGTTCATCTGCATTGAGTGCGGCCATACGGCCAATGCCGACCTCGTCGGCGCAACCAACGTTTTATATCGTGGCCTGGCAATGCTGGGCTTCGAGCCGGGTGGAATATCGGGGGCCCTTAGGGGTCGTCGTCCCGGTGCGCGCGGTAAAACGTTATCTGCCCGCAAGGGCAAAAGCGCGCAGAACACCGTCACGCAACCTGAGACGCCGCTAATCGCAGCGCCTCGGCTGCCGGGCTTTACCTGATAGCGCCGGATACCAGTTATCACGGCACAAGGGTTGCCCCGTGCGTAGGAGGAGATTCCCGATCCAGTTCGATCTGAATGCCTCAACGCCAGGGTTGCCCCGTGCGTAGGAGGAGATTCCCCACGCCAACGCCATGAGACAGAGCGGGGCGATGGTTGCCCCGTGCGTAGGAGGAGATTCCCGGCCACCAGCGCGACGATTGCCACAAGGGTGAGGTTGCCCCGTGCGTAGGAGGAGATTCCCTCCGCATCGCTTTTGGCGATGATACTGCCATTGGTTGCCCCGTGCGTAGGAGGAGATTCCGCACCTGATTATCATCGTCAGCGATGCGCTGGAGGTTGCCCCGTGCGTAGGCGGAGATTCCGGAACCATGGCAACCACGAAACTCACCGCTGAGGGTTGCCCCGTGCGTAGGCGGAGATTCCCGACCAGGTTTGCGTCCCATCCCGCCACTGTCCGGTTGCCCCGTGCGTAGGCGGAGATTCCGCCCCAATAGGGCGGACTCGTGATGCAGCAATGGGTTGCCCCGTGCGTAGGCGGAGATTCCTCACCACCCCGGCGCGATCACCCCTTCCTACGAGGTTGCCCCGTGCGTAGGCGGAGATTCCTCGAGACCGAATCCCGCACCGCCGTCGTCGAACGGTTGCCCCGTGCGTAGGCGGAGATTCCTGCTTGGTCTAGCGATGCTGCTTTCCAGCGAGTGGTTGCCCCGTGCGTAGGCGGAGATTCCTGGGCACACCATCCAAACCTTCCGGCTCCGCGCGGTTGCCCTGTGCGTAGGCGGAGACTCCCTTTATCCACACATCCATGTAGTCGTCCTGCCGGGTTGCCCCGTGCGTAGGCGGAGATTCCCCATATGATGGCCGCAACGGGCACCATAGCCAGGGTTACCCCATGCCTAGTACTACAGTCGCAGATTTGACAGGCGGCGTTTGTAATGGCATTGGCGGGCTCTGGCTTGGTGGCGCCGTCTCCACCACGACCAGGACAGGATGAAATCAGGCAGTTGATTTTCCGTCCATACCAGTCGGGTGAGCAGCCGGCGCGCCTCCGGGGCCGTTATGGGAATCAGCGCTTCATCGGGACCGTAGCAGCCCCCTTTGCTCCTGGTTCCATCGCTTGATGCTTGATTACTGACAGCTACGCCGGCGCCAGCATCGCCAAGGTGATGTGCCGGTACCAGCCGTCCCACCTCCGCACCTCATACTGGTCCAGTCCCACCGGCCCCTTGGCCTCCTCGAAACACTCCTCGATGGCCCACCGGGTCCCAGCCACCCTCACCAGTTCCTCCAAGGCCGTTCCCGCCGGGCCGAAGCATACGAAGTAAGCCAACTCCCCGGGCTGGGCAATGCTGCGCCGGGCCAGCAGCCAGTAGCCCTTGCCCGGCTCCCCAAGAGGCAGTATTTCCACGACGGCCCAATCGTCTGCTCAAGGCGATCGTAGACCCGTGGCCCCTTGGCCCCATCGCCCGCACTGCAGCTGGTCCAACCCAACTCGTCAACCTGCGACGTCAGCCGGTCAGCCCGCACCTGACACAGGCCCTGGTCCGTCCAGACCCACAGCTGCTCGTTGCTCCTGATGGCCAGCACGTGGGGAATTCCCGCTCGCTCCAGCCACCGCCGCAGCTTGCGGTCGTTGCCATAGACCTCATCTCCAGCAACCCAGCCGAAGGGGACTCCTGATTCCAGCGCCCGCTTCAGCATTAGCTGGGCCAGTTGCGGCTTGGTCCGAAAGCCGACACTCTCCGGCGCCCCAGCCTCCCCCCGCCGCTCCCAGTCTTCCGCCCACACCTGGGGCAGGTACAATTCCCGGTCCAGCAGGGTTCTGCCCCTGGCGCTGGCATAGGCCAGAAAAACGCCAATCTGACAGTTCTCGATCCGCCCCGCCGTCCCGCTGTACTGCCGCTGCACCCCCACCGACTGCTCCCCTTTCTTGAGGAATCCGGTCTCGTCCACCACCAGCACCGCGTCAGCGGCGGACAGATGCTCCACCACGTAGGATTTCAGGTCATCACGAACCAGGTCCGCATCCCACCGATAGTTGTACAACAGGCGCTGCACCCCGTCGGGAGTGGCGTCGCCCGCCTGCTCCGCCAACTGCCACCCGTTCTTGCGCTCTACGGAACTGACCAGTCCCCGCAAGTAGTCCAGTACCCGCCGGCGAGGCTCCGGGCGCCGGAACCGTCCGGCAATGCAGGAATGAACCTGCTCAATCCCTTCGGCCCAGCGGGCCACTTCCGCCAGTTCCTCTGCACGCCCCGTCACCGCCGCACCCCCGCACCGGATAATTGCCTATTTTACCCGATAATCTGCGACTGTAGTACTAGGCGGAATTCCGCGTGACGCTAGGCCGCCTGCGGGAGGCGTAGGGGCGGTGGCGTCTTGCGTCCCAATTCGGCATAATGTCCTCAACATCTCCTTTCCGTCCTTCGACAAGCTCAGGATGAGCGGCAGAGGCGGGATCAATTCGTTACTATCCAACCGTCGCGGAGGTAAAAATGAGCACGCCGACTATTCCATCAGAACAAGAAGTTTTGGGCTGGTTCGATTCGCTGAGCAACTGGGGTCGCTGGGGCGACGACGACGAACTGGGCACGCTGAACCTGATTGACGATGCCAAACGTAAGCAGGCCGCCGGGCTGGTTACCGAGGGCGTTACTGTGACGTGCTCGCGCCTCCTGGTGCCGGAAATCGCGCCCGATGTTACCAGCATACCGCCCCTGCACTACATGGTTAATACGGGCGAGTCGGCCCCGGCGGAAGGCGGCGGCGGCGCCAGCGATTTCCTCGGCGTGTCGTACCACGGATTGACCGTCACACACCTGGACAGCCTGTGCCATCAGTTCTGGAACGGCAAGATGTACAACGGGAAGGCCGCCAGCCTGGTTACGTCGGCGGAAAAAGCCACCGCCGGAGCGATTGACGCTGCCAAAAACGGGGTTATCACCCGCGGCGTGCTGTTGGACATTACCGCCGTCAAGGGCAAGGACTGGCTGGAGGCTGGCGAACCGGTATACACCGCCGACCTGGAAGCAGCCGAGGAAGCCCAGGGCGTGCGCGTTACCGAGGGCGATGCACTCTGCATAAGGTTGGGTTGGTACAAACGCCGTCAGGAAGTCGGCGCGCCATCCGCCGCCGAGGGCCGGCCCGGCCTGCACGCTGAAACCCTGCCCTGGCTGCGCGAACGCGGCGTGTCCATTGGGGCCTGCGACGCCTCGTGGGACGTTGCCCCCAGCCAGTACCCCTACGTTGGCCTGCCCATCCACAAGGTTGGCATCGTCGGAATGGGCCTGTGGCTGATTGACGCCGCCAACTTCGACGAGCTGGCTCCGGTCTGCCGCCGGCTGAACCGCTGGGATTTCATGTTCACCGTAGCGCCGTTGCGCTGGCACAACGCCACCGGTTCCCCGGTAAACCCGCTGGCCACGTTCTAAACAACTGTCATTGCGAGCGAAGCGTGGCAATCTCGTCGCTTTGGGAGTTCGCCCCTCACCCCAACCCTCTCCCGGCGGGAGAGGGGCAAAAACCCGCAGCAAACGGGCGACTCCCTCTCCCCCTGGGCGAGGGTTGGGGTGAGGGTAAAAATCCCCGGCTGGCGACCCCCTCTCCCTCGATGGGAAAGGGTGAGGGTGGCCCCTGACGGGAAGGGGTTATTTCCATAACAAAATGACCAACTCGAACGACAATAACACTTACGGAGATGGTCTCCTCGCCCCCTACCGGGTGTTGGACCTTACCGATAGCCGCGGTTTGCTGTGCGGCAAGATGCTCGCCGACATGGGCGCCGACGTGGTGCAGGTGGAACCCCCCGGAGGAAGCGACGCCCGGCGCATCGGCCCCTTCTACCAGGACGATCCGGGCGTAGAGCGCAGCCTGTTCTGGTGGGCCCACTGTGCCAACAAACGCGGCATCTCTCTGGACATCACCACTGTTGACGGCGCAGCGCTGCTCCGCCGCCTTGTCGCCAACGCCGACTTTCTCATCGAATCCGCCGATCCCGGGCGGATGGCTTCCTGGGGCCTGTCCTGGGCCGACCTGCAGGGCATCAACCCCCGACTCGTCATGGTGTCCATAACCGCCTTCGGACAAGACGGCCCCTACGCAGATTATCTGGCGTCAGACATAGTGGGCATGGCGCTGGGCGGGTTCATGCACCTCACGGGCGATGGCGACCGGCCTCCGCTGCGGGTCAGCATGCCCCAGTTCTACCAGCACGGCAGCGCCGCCGGCGCCGCCGGCGCGATGATCGCCCACACCCACCGCGCGCTAACCGACGAAGGCCAGCACGTTGACGTTTCCTGCCAGCAGGCCGTGGCCCGCACCCTGGCCCACGCCCCCCAGTACTGGGACCTGGAACAAACCGTGCTGCGGCGCATGGGCGCTTATCGCGAGTCCGCCGGCGGGACCTTCACCCGCATCAACTGGCCCTGTAAAGATGGCTTCGTGAACTTCCAGCCCGGCGGTGGCACTGCCGGCGCGGCGCGTAGCGTGCGATCCATGCTGGCCTGGATGACCGAGGAGGGCATGGGCAGCCCGGCCCTGGATGCCGTCAACTGGGAGGAACTCGGCTACGGCACCGCCCGCGCCGACATAATGGAGCAAACCGTCGCCGCCGTGGCTCCCTTCTTCATGACTCACACTCGCAACGAACTGGCGAACGGCGCTCTGGAACGGCGAATCCTGCTGTTTCCTGTCGCCACGCCCGGCGACATTCTGGAGCATCGCCAGCTGGAGGCACGCGGTTACTACGACCACATCGAACACAGCGACATCGGTGAAACTGTCACCTATCCCGGCCACTTCGTCAAAGACCTCACCGAACCGAGTCGCGTTGGTGTGCGCCGCCCGCCGCCCCGCGTCGGCGAGCACAACCGGGACATCTACTGCGGAGAATTGGGCCTGCGCGACGCTGACCTCGCCCGCCTCACCGAGCTGGGGGTGATCTAGCGCAGATGCTACGGGCAAATCCCCTGTCCCTTGATGGGAGAGGGTTAGGGTGAGGGTAAACTGCCTGCCTTCTACCTTTTCCCCCTCACCCCAGCCCTCTCCCGCGAGGGGAGATGGGGCACCGGCTTATCCTCCGCGACGACGTTAGATCACCCCCCAGAGGAGTAATTAACGATGGACGCATTGCCGCTGGAAGGACTGAAGGTTCTGGACTTTTGCTGGGTGGCCGTTGGCCCCATGACCACCAAGTACCTGGCCGAGTACGGAGCCACCGTGCTGCGGGTGGAGTCGGGCAACCGTCCCGAAACCCTGCGCCGCGCCGGACCCTTCGCCGGCGGGGAATCCGGCATCAACCGCTCCGGCTACTTCGCCAACTACAACGCCAACAAGTTCGGCCTGTCCATCGACATGAGCCATCCGCGCGCGCCGGAACTCATCCTGCGCATCGTACGGTGGGCCGATGTCGTAACTGAGAACTTCACGCCCGGCACGCTGGAACGCTGGGGTTTGGGTTACGAGCAGCTGCGCGAAGCTAATCCCCGCATCATCCTGTTCAGCGCATCAATGCTGGGGCGTGGCGGGCCGATGCAGGCGCAACCCGGCTTCGGGGCGGTGCTGTCATCTCTGGCCGGCTACACCAACATCATCGGCTGGCCCGACCGTGGCCCGGTAAACCCATATGGCGCGTATACCGACTTCGTGTGTCCCAAGTTCGCCGTCTCCGCAATCCTAGCCGCCGTCGACCGGCAAAGGCGCACCGGCGACGGCACCCACCTGGATATGTCCCAACTGGAATGCAGCCTGCACTTCGGCGGGTCGATGCTGCTTGACCGCGCGGTGAACGGACGGGAACCGGAGCTGGTGGGCAACCGCCATCCTTCGGCTTCGCCCCACGGCGCCTATCCCTGCCGGCCTGAACCCGGCGGAGAATCAGACCGGTGGGTCGCCATCGCCGTGCACACCGACGACCAGTGGGCCGGATTGCGCGACGAGATGATCGCCGACGGTTACGCCGACGCCGCATCGGGCGAGTTTCGCACCTTCCGCGTTCGCAAGGCCCATGAGGACAAACTCGACGGCATCATCGCCCGGTGGACGGTTACCCAGGAGCGACACGCCCTGATGCAACGGCTGCAAGCCGTGGGTGTGCCCGCCGGTGTCGTCAATGACACGCACGACCTCTTTAACGACGCTCAACTGCAATACCGCAACCACTTTACCTGGCTGGATCACCCCGAGATGGGCCCTTATGCCACTGACTACAGCGAGATGCACCTGTCTGCCACCCCCGGTCGCCTCGACCGCCCCGCGCCCCTGCTGGGCCAGGACACCGAACATGGATTGATGGAGATTGTGGGGTTGAGCGAGGAGGAGTACCGTGGGTTGGCGGAGGACGGGGTGTTGGAGTGACGTCGCGAATGGCATTGCCCTTTGAATTTACGCTGGAAGGGCCACCGGTATCACAGCAAGCCCGCCGCCGGGAACGGATACGGCAGTGGACTCAAGATGTGCGCAACGCCGCTGGATACTATTGGGACGGCTCGCCTCCTGCAGTCGGGGCGATTATGGTCAGTACCGTGTACATTTTTGACAGCGTGCAGTTAGACGTTGATGATATTCCCAAACCAATCCTGGACGGGCTGAAAGGTTTAGTGTATTCCGATGACGGCCAGATAACCGACCTGATTTGCCGCAAGCGGGACAAGAATGATGACTTTCAAATATCTGGGCAATCACCAGTTTTTATTGAATTCCTCAGCCAAAGGACTCAGTTTCTGTACATTCGCATAAGCGACGCGCCGATTTCGGAGGTGTCGTTGTGATTGACGACCTTACCATCACCGAAAAGCAGTTTGCCGACATCAAAGCCGCAGAGTACCTCGCGAAAGGCTATCAGGTGTCTCGGGAAGAACCGATCGAGTTTCTCCCCGGTTATCGGGCCGATTTACTGGTCAAAAAGGAGGACGAAACAAAGGTCATTGTAATAAAGACGCAGCCATCGCTAGCAGCTAATCCTGCGCTGAGGCAGTTCGAGCGCATCATCAACTCCCGTCCTGGGTGGAGTTTCGAGCTGCAATTGGTCGGAGAACCGGAAGGGCTGGCTGTAACGGAAGATGCCCGAGCACTGGACGAAACCGGCATCATCGGCCGGCTATCCCAAGCCGAGGCCATCCTTGATGCCGGTTTTGCCGAGGCCGCTTTGCTGATAGCCTGGTCTGCAACCGAAGCGGTCGTCAGAATGCTGGTCGCCGCAGGAGGTATCGCCATCACGCGGGCCACCAACCCGGCTTACATCCTCGGAATGGCCGTCGCCCATGGTGCTATGGACAGAGATGATTACCGCCAATTGTTGATCGCCATGGCATACCGGAACGCCATTGCTCACGGGTTTGAGGCCGATGATTTCACCGGAGCGTTGGTTATAGATCTGGTGGCAATGGCCAGGTCATTTTTGCGTGAATACAACGAAATCGCAGCCTCTGACGATGTGCTCGAATAGCCGGCTGATACGTCCGGATATTGTCGTTCCACGCATTTGACACGGCGCCACGCTTGCCATTACATTATTTCGGGCTCCATCCACCTGACACTCTGCGAGGCTGCCAAGATGTTGAAAGACCGGATTCACGATGAGTTGCTGTCACCGGAAAATCTGCGCAACCCCTACCCGTACTACGCCATGCTGCGGGAAGAAGCGCCGGTTTACTGGAACGCCAAGTTCGACACCTGGGTAGTAACTTCCTATCCGGCTGTGGTCTGGACGTTGCGCCATCCTGAGCAGTTCTCTTCCGAAGTGTTCCTGCGCGACGATAAGGCGCCCAGTCCGCCAATCTCAGAGTCTGACTTCCCCAAGTACAAGTACAATCTCGACTACATGAACAACTGGTTCATCCGCCGCGACCGGCCCGACCACTTGCGGATGCGGCGCACCGTGCACCCGGTTTTCAATCCCAAATACATCGACAATCGCTTCCGCGCCATGGTTCAGAACATCATCCAGGATTTGCTGAAAGATTTTGACCCTGACCATGACTCCATGGACGTACTGACCGACTTCGCCAACGCCATGCCGGTGCTGGTTATCGCCAGCTGGCTCGGTATGCCGGGCAGCGACCGCGAGTTCCTCCGCACGCTTTCCCGTCAATTGCTGTCCTTGGACCAGGAATCCCCCGACCGACATACGCGCGTCCACGAGGCTATCACCACGCTGAATGACTACGTCAATCCAATGGTGGAAGCCCGCGTCAGCGAGCCTGCCGACGACCTGCTCTCGGTGTTGGCCATCGGCGAACGCGAGGGCGCATTGACCCGCGAAGAAGTGCTGGGCAACACCCTGCTGCTGCTCATCGCCGGTCACCAGACCACCATCAACCTGGTGGCCAACGGTACTATGGCCCTGATGAAGAACCCGGAACAGTGGAATATGCTCAGGGAGGACGACAGCCTGTTGGTGCGCGCCACCGAGGAACTGCTGCGCTACGACTCTCCGGTCAAGCGCGCCCCTCGCATTGCCCTGGAAGACATCGAGCTGGCCGGACAGAAAATTCGCGAGGGCGACAAGGTGATGACCATCATCAACGCCGCGAATCGCGACCCCATGGCCTTTGAGAACCCGGAAGACCTGGACATTACCCGCTACCCGAACCCCCACGTTGCCTTTGGCGGCGGCATCCACCACTGCCTGGGCGCCAACCTGGCCCGGCTGGAGGGTCAGGAGGCATTCCGGGCCCTGACCCGCAAATTCCCCCCGTTCAAGTTCGCCAGCGACCCCGACCAGCTGGAATACCACAACCTGCTGAACATCCGCGGCGTGGTCAGCCTGCCCGTTGAGTGGTAAGCGAACCGATCCGGAATACTGCAACTAAACCGGGGTTGCCGCTAGGTGGATGTGGGCTGCATCATTCCGTATCCAACGTTCTTCACGGTGCGGAAGTAGGTGGTGGCGCCGGTTTCCAGCTTGTAGCGCAGGCGCCGGATGTGTACGTCCACAGTGCGGGTGCCGCCGATGTTTTCCACGCCCCACACGTTGGCCAGCAACTGGTCGCGGGTGAATACCTTGCCCACGTTCTGCATCAGGAAATGCAGGAGCTGGAATTCCAGCCACGCCAAATCCACCGGCCGGCCGTTGGCGATAACCTGGTAAGTCACCGGGTTTAGCATAATGTTGCCCACTCGTATCGCTTCGGCAGCGGCCGTAGCGTCCGACTGTCGTTGGGCCAGTCGCAGGATTCGCTTGATCAGCTCGGTAGGAGCGCAGGGAATAGCGACGAAATCGTCCGAATCATGGTACAGGTCGGGCGCATCCAGGTCTTCGCCGGCCACGCAGCGCAAAACCGGTGGCGCATTGTCGTCGCGGTTGGGAAAGTTGCCCTCCGCCTCGGGCGACAGCAGCAGCACCATAGGAACCTCGCCACTATAGTAGTGGGAGGCGACGTAGTCCGGCTCCGGTCCCAGCAGCACGATGTTGCCGGTGTCGGCGGCCGCGACCAGTGCGCCGTCTACGTCATCCCAACCTTTGCCCAGCAGCAGCACGCGGGCGGACGGAGACTGGACGTTGGGGCGGTTGCTGATTGTCATTGCGATGCGGCTAGTTATATCGACTGCACTTTCCGGGCATACTCCAATTTTGCCGCCAACGCGTTAACGGGGCATTACGAAATGGTTACGCTTTTGTTACGCCATTTCCAACATAAGCGGATGCAAAAGTTGCCCTTTAACGGCCTTCCGTCAGTCGATTGGCCAGGGATTCAGGCAGGCCGGCGTCCCGTATTTTCGCCTGCGTCGTCGCGATGTCGTATTCCGCCCTGAAGTGTTCCACGGCACCCAGACCGTGACCGGCGTCGCTGTCAAATAGCACATATGACGCTCGCCAGTCGCCATCCCGAGGCTGACCCACGCTGCCCGGATTGACAATCAACCGCTGGCCCGGTTCGAATTGCAATGGGCTGGACAGGTTCAGCAGACCGCCTTCGGCGCGGTCGCCCATCTCAATCCACACCAGCGGGATGTGAGAATGTCCAACCAGGCAAAACTGCGTCGGCAGCAGACTGAACGTAGCCAGCGCCGCATCCTGGCTTAGCAGGTACTCAGACACATGGTCGCGCAGGCTGCCGTGCACCATGGTGAAGTCGCCAACCCGCTGCACTTCGGGCAACTCGTTCAGATATTCCAGCTCCTCGTCCGACAAATGATCAGCCGTCCATATAGCGGCAGCGCAGGCGGCGCCGTTGAACAGGATAGGATCAATCTTGCCCACCACCGCGTGGTCGTGGTTGCCGGCGATGGACACGCTGGGCAGACTTTGCAGCAGGGCGATGCAGGCGGAAGGATCAGCGTTGTAACCCACCAGATCGCCCAGGAACCACACGCTGTCGTACCCGCCCCGGCGTTGGGCATCGGCCAGCACCGCCTCAAACGCTTCCAGGTTGGCGTGTATGTCGGAAACGATGAGGGCGCGCATATGCGGTATGGTAGCACAGAGGGAGAGGTGGTATTTCGCATGGACGGACAGGATGGATGAGATAAAGATTTGAATTTAATAACGCGCTGCGTTAATATGGAAGTCCATGAATCGTTTCAGGAACCGTTACACCGAGGCTATTTTCAACGGTCAAAGTGTGTGGCACCTGCCGAGCGATATTCAACGGCGCGCTCGGATGAGACTGCAGCGTGTTGTTGCAGCGACGATGTTCAATGACCTCCGGTTGCCTCCTTCTCATCGACTGGAGGCTCTCCGTGGCGACCGCGCGGGCCAGCATAGTTCCGCATCAATGATCAGTGGCGCGTTTGCTTTCGCTGGACGGACCAGGGCGCAATGGACATCGAGGTCAACGACTATCACTAGGGAGGGACTTATGACCGCAGCTGACCCCATTCATCCCGGCGAGCACCTGTCGGAGATGCTGGGTGAACTCGGCATTACCCAGTACCGCCTGGCGCAGGCTATTGGCGTAGCCCCAATACGCATTAATCAAATCGTGCATCGGCGCCGTTCCATTACTGCTGACACCGCACTGCGCCTCGGCCAAGCCCTGGGCACGTCTCCCGAGTTCTGGCTGAACCTGCAACGGATGTACGACCTTGACGTGGCCCGCGCCACAACAGACACCAGCGCCATTGAGCCGCTGGTCAAGACAACAGCCTGAAAAACCGAACGTACGCTATCGCACTGCTTTTTGGGAGGTCGCTATGCTTAATAACCCCACCGTCCACATCATTGCCACCGGCGGTAGCATCGCCGGCGTCGGCCCAGACCGGATGGACTACACGGTCTATCCGGAAATCGGCGACCACCTCACCATCGAGCAGAACCTGGCGCGCGTTCCGGAGATTGGCGAGCATTTCAACATCATTGCCGAGGACATGGTCAGCGTGGGCAGCACCGCCATCGGCCCTGCCAACTGGATCGCGCTGGCCGAACGTATCCACGCCATCGTCCGCGACGAGCCTGACACCGCCGGCATCGTGATTACCCATGGCACAGCGACGCTGGAAGAGACCGCTTACTTCCTGCACCTGACCGTTAAAACCGACCGCCCCGTGGTGATTACCGGAGCAATGCGCCCGCCCACGTCAATCAGCACCGACGCCGACCTGAACCTGATGGACGCCGTGCGCATCGCCGCCACACCGGACGCCGCCGGCATGGGTGTGCTGACCGTGCTGAACAACGAGATTCACTGCGCCCGGGACGTTTACAAGTCCAACACGCTGCGGGTGGAAACCTTCAAGCCCAACGAGCTGGGTTTCCTGGGCTATGCCGACTCTGACCACCAGGTGGTTTTCTACCGACGTCCCTTCCGCAAGCACACCACCGATACACCCTTCACGGTTGACGGCCGCACCGACCTGCCGCGGGTGGACATCGTGCACGCCTACGCTGGAGCCGACGGAATGCTGATCGACGCTGTGCGCGCTCACGGGTCGGCCGGCCTGGTGCTGGCCGGGTTCGGCGCCGGCACCTTCCCGCCCGCCGTAATAACCGCCGCCGAGCAGGCCGTGGCCGACGGGATGCCGGTAGTGCTCGCCAGCCGCTCCAGCGCCGGCCGCGTCGTGATGACACCGCGCAAAGCGGAGCAGGGTTTCATCGTGTCCGACAACCTGATGCCGCAGAAAGCCCGCCTTTTGCTGATGCTGGCCCTGACGGTAACCACCAACCGCGCCGAACTGCAGCAAATGTTTTACGAGTACTAACCCCCGCGCCCTTCCTGTGAGGTGAGAGGAAGGGGGACGATGGACTCGCGGGGAGTGGTGTGGGTCAGGGGTTAGCTCATTTCGGAGCCGCCGGAGACGCTGATGGAGAGGCCGGTCATATAGTCGGACTCGGCGGAAGAGAGAAAGGCAGCCATGCGGGCGATGTCGTCGCCCTGGGCGATGCGACCCATGGGGACACGCAGCTCGCGCTCGCGCACCATGAGGGCCCGGTGCTCCTCGCCGGACACGCCCTCGGGGGCCAGGGCGGCGGCGATGAAGTCCACCCGCTCGGTGTCCACCAGGCCGGGGCAGATGGCGTTGACGTTGACCTTGTAGGGGGCCATTTCGTGGGCCAGGGATTGGGTGAAGCCGATGACGGCGAACTTGCTGGCGCAGTAGGCTCCATAGCGGGCGATGCCGCGCTTGCCGGCGCCGGAGGAGATGTTGATGATCTTGCCGGGGCCGCCGCGTGCGACCATGTGGCGGGCAACCTCCCGGCTGACCAGGTAGGTGCCGCGGACGTTGACGCGCATCACCTCGTCAAAAGCGTCTTCTTCCAGTTCGACGATCAATACGCGGTCGCGGCCCGGGCGGGAGCCGGCGTTATTGACCAGGATGTCGATCTGGCCGTACTCGTCGAGGACCTGGTTGACCATGGCGTGAACCTGGGCGCTATCTGATACGTCGTAGTAGAGCCCGCTGCTGCGGCGACCCATGTCCTGGATTTCCTGAACCACGCTGGGCAGACCCTCCCAGCCGTCCAGCCGGTCTTCGGTGCGGATGGCATCCAGGGATGCTTCGATGTCGGTGACGACGACGGCGGCTCCTTCAGAAGCGAGACGGGTGGCGATGGCGCGGCCGATGCCGTGGCGTCCGCCGGCGCCGGTAACGAGGGCGATCTTGCCGTTGAGGTCGTACATATCTGATCTCCGTAGTGTTAGTGAGGGGTTTATTCGGGTTGCAGATCGCCCATGGGGATGGCATACCAGAAAAGATGTTCAGAAGTGACGGCATCGCGGATATGATGGTCGATGACGACGCCGGCGACGGCAGGAATGGCCGGGCTTCCGGTGAAGCGGGTGAGGTATCGAGCATTACGCCGGGCGCGGTGAGTGTCGCGTCCGTTGACGGTGAAGGAAGCTTCGACAGCCACGTAGTTCGTCTCGCCGGATTGATTGGTGGCCTGGAAAACGAGGTCGGCGCGGTGGAAGCTCCTGAGGTCATCGCGTTCGATGGTATCGGTGTCGATGTTCTCGGTGAGGTTCATCAAGTCGCGGCGTGTAAGAGTCGCGACGTAGGTGAGGCCCAAATCAGAAGCGAGCAAGGGCGCTTCGTCGCGGGCGATGTCATAGACGATGCGGCCTCTGATGTCACCCATCTGGGTACGGATGGAGCCCATGTTGTTTTCGAGCCGCTCCTGGCTTTCCACGAGTTGGTCCATTCGACTGGCCATCTGGTCCATTCGGCTGGCCAGTTGGTCCATTCGGCTGGCCAGTTGGTCCATTCGGCTGGCCAGTTGGTCAACTCGCTCGATGAGCTGGTCTAGCCGGACGGCAATCTGGTCCACCCGGTCGGCGAGGCGGGCGACGGTCTCCGGGAGTGTGATGAGTTCGCGGGTGAGAACGCGCGCGCGGACGGCATCCAGCAGCTCCGGATTTTCGTCCAGGATGCGGAGCAGGTCGTCAATGTTGTTGAACGTAGTCATCAGGTGCGTTGACCGGGGCAGTGTCCCGACATTTTAACAGAAGTCAGGCCGGTTCGGGTGGCGCATTACGGGCTCTTCGGCTACGGACGAAGCGGAAGGCGATGACGGCCAATACGATGTCAACAACCACCTTAACGGCGGGATTCATCAATCCGAATATAAATCCGGGGGGCTTGTCGAGGCCCACGGCGATTATGGACGGTATGGCGGCAGCTGACAGGCCAAAAGTTACGGTTATGTTTGTGATTCCGATGAGCAGTCCGAATCCGCCTCCAACGATGGCGCCCCTACGGATGGTGAGACTGGATTGACCGTCCAGCGCGGCCACGATGGTTCCCGACAGAGCGGCAAGCGCTGTGGTGGGGAGAATTCCGAAGAAAATTATGGCCATGCCGGTGGGTAACAGGGAAAAGATGAAGAACGCAACGGCGCCGACAAAGCTGACGAGATAGAAACCGGCTATTGCGAAAGCAACTCCGACCACGGCGCCGACTAATGCGCTTTTTCGGTAACTCGCCGGTCCGCTGCCCGCTGCCGTGGCGATAACGGCAGCGGCGGCAGAAACGAAAGCCTGGACCAGCGCCACGGCGAAAATGACAGTTAAGAACACGGTTGGCACGCCGGAGCAAACTACGGTATGCGGTGGTCGCCGGCCAGGCGTGGGTGGCAGTTAGTCCCGCCGGGGAACGTCGTCCGGCTGGCCGGGCCAACTTACCTGATGATCGTGGTGGTGGAGGGCGTAAGCGCCGCCGGCGGTGTGGACTACCAGCTGGTGGCCGAAGACGTCGGCGAGGACGGATTCCAGCAGGACCTCTTCGGGGGGGCCGTAGGCAATTAAGTTCTGGTTGATGAGCGCGACGTCGCTGGCGCGGGCGGAGACGCAGGTGAGGTCGTGGGTGCTCATAATGACCGTTGCGCCCTTTTCTCGCAGGCGGTCCAGGATGTTCAGGAAGCTGTGCTGGGCCATAGGGTCGAGGCCGTTCATGGGTTCATCGAGGAGCAGGACGGATGGATTGGCGGCGATGGCGCGGGCGAGCAGGACGCGGCGGCGTTGGCCTCCGGAGAGTTCGCCGACGGAGCGTTTCCGCAGGTGGGCCAGGTCAACGGTTTCGAGGGCGGCGGCGGCGGCAGCCTTGTTGGACTTGTTGTGCCAGCGGAACAGGCCACGCTGAGGCGTGAGTCCCATCATCACCACGTCCCAGACTGAAACCGGAAAATTCCAGTCCACCTGTTCCATCTGGGGCACGAAACCGATGTCTTTGCGCATCCGAATGCTGGCTTCACCGTGCACCAGTACGCTCCCCATCTGGGGTTTGATGAGGCCGACGACGGATTTGAGCAGCGTGGACTTGCCGCCGCCGTTGGGCCCGACGACGCCGGCGAGGCTGCCGGTTTCCACGGAGAAAGAAACGTTCTGCAAGGCGACGGTGCGCCCGTAGCGGACGGTGAGGTCTTCGAAGGTAACGGCCTGGGGAGCGTGCCCTTTGTGGGTGTGGGTTTGGCCGTCGCGGGAGTGCGTGTGGCTGTGGGCCGGGCCGGTGTGCATGGGGCTATTGCCTGAACCAGTCATCGCCGGCCGGGGGCCAGGGGTTGTCGGGGCTGAGCACCTGGGACAGTTGGGTGAAGGCTCCCCTGAAGGTGGCGGGATGCAGCCAGATGCTGTTGAAGCCGAGGTTGACGTAGTTGTCGGTGCGGCGCGAGGTGGTGAACCGGATGTCCTGGGTTTGCAGGTAGGCGTCGGTGGCGAGGGAGTCGGCAATCTGGTAGATGGTCAGGTAGATGCCTTCGCCATAGCGGTTCAGGAACCTTCCGGAGGGCGAGTCCGCGCTGGTGGGCTGGGCGAGTTCGATGAAGGTTTCCCGGTCGGCCAGGGGAAGGACGGCTATCTCCAGGTCGGTGAAGCTAATCTCGAAGCGCCGGGTGGGTTGCAGGTCGAACATGCGCGCCCAATGGTCGATGGCGGCGTCCAGGTCGTTGACGATTACCGCCATCTGGCGGAGCTGGGAGGTAGCGGGCTGGTGGCCGTTCGATTGCCAGTCGGGGCCGGCGGCGGGCCAGGGATTGGCGGGGTCGGTTACCTCGACGATTTCCAGGAAGGCGCCGTTGCAGGATGCGGGATGCAGGAAGGCGGAGCGGGAGCCCTCGTGCTCGGTTTCGCCGGTGATGCGCACGCCCATGTCGCGCAGGTGGGGGATGAGTCGGTCGTACTCGGTGGTCTCGAAAATAATGAGATAAGGCGCCTCGCCGCGACGCTGGAGGAAGCGAGCGCCGGCGGAGGTCTCAACCGGGGCATCGTGGCTCGGCGCCAGCAACTCGACGAAGGTGCCGTTGCCGGCGGGCAGAATGGCGTTGTCGAGGCCGAACTGGGGCAACGTACCGGTGCGCGACGGTGCCATGCCGAGGATGCGGCCATAGAGGTCGATGCCATCGGTCAGGTCGGAGACCATCATGGCGACTTGGCGGAGCTTGTGCAGCATGATTGCGTTTTCCCCTCGCAGCGCCCGCACCCGGCCCGGTCCCTCCAGGCGGATGGAGCGGGTTTGGACGGCGATGGCTGGTCAGTCGCGGGAGGGCAGGTTGAGCAGGGCGGTACCGATAATGTAGGGCCGGTCGGGAACTGGGCCGGTCATGGTGATGTCGCACTGGATCTGATTGACGCCGTTTTCCTGGCTGGTGTCACTAACCTGGAAACCGACGTGCAGGGGTTCGTTATGGGGAACGGAACCGCGAAAGACGAGGTCGAGGTCGGCGACGGTGTTGGGGCCAGCCCAGTCGGTGAGGGCCCGGGAAACGAGGGCCATGCTCATGATGCCGGGGACGATGGGACCAGCGAGGCCGATGCGCTCGGCTTCGGCCTGGTCGGTGAACCGGTTGGGGTGTGGGTTGCCCCAAAGGGAACAGAAGTCGATGACCTGTTCGTCGGTTACCGACAGGATGATGGGACCAATTTCGTCGCCGAGTTCGGTGTCTTCGAAATATAGTTTGGCGGGTTGAGACATGAGAGCATCACTCCCGAACAACCTGGGAGCGCTGGACTTCGGCGACGATGGCGCCGTCCTGGTTGCGGAAGGTGGTTTCCCAGACGACGTGAACCATGGTGCCGGAGCGACCGGTCTTGGTGTACACGTCCTTGAGGTGGGAGGAGGCGGTGAGACGGTCGCCGGCGACGATGGCCGCACGGGGTTCGACGCGCTGGCCGCCGTGGAACTGGCGTCCTTTGAATTGCAGCTTGATGTCGGGCAGCTCGCCGCGCTCAAAGAGGGCGCACAGCGTGGGCGGGGCCAGGATGTTGGCGTAACCGGCGTTGCGGGCGGCGTCGGCGTCGGTGAATATAGGGTTGTCCTCGCCGACGCTGCGGGTATAGGTGGTGATGATTTCTGGTGTAACGTCGAAGGGGCCGGATTCGTGCTCGACGCCGTAGAGGGAGTGGTCGTAGTCGTAGTCGATCTGCGTAGGCATGGGATGGCTCCAAAGGGCTGGATTAGCTGACGGGAGCGGCGGCGGTATCTTCGATGCGGACGGGGCGGAATGCGCCGGAGATGAGGGCGTCCACGAGTTGCTCGCTGGTGGAGATGTTGGCCTGGAACTCGGTGACGACGCGGCCGATGTGGCTGGCGAGGTGGGCGTCGCTGCCGCCGGTGCCGCGGTAGCCGGTGCGCTGGCAGAGTTCCTCTCCGCGCACGTTCTCTTCAGGCTTGCTGCCGCCGTTGAGGAGTTCAACGATTGAAACGTCGTCAAACTGCTCACCCTGGGCCATGTATTCGACGAGGCCGATGCCAAAGCGCCCGGGATGCGCCGGCACGACGTAGCCGCCGTGGCGCCGAGCGGCCTTGATTAGTTCGCGTCCGTCCATTTTAACGTCGCCGAAATCGATGTCTTTGGCGAGGCCGGGGGTGATGTTGTAAACGAGCATGTGCCCGAAGCAGGTGTCAAGCTCGGCGCCCTTGAGGACGATTACGCCGTACCGGTCGGCGAGCTGGGAGTAGTCCACGTCGAAATCGTACTGGCGGTGTTCGGTGAGCACGATGCCGTCGACGGTGAAGCCGCGCTTGCGCAGGACGTTAATCCACTTCAGGTACTGCTCAACGGTGGCGCGGGAATCGTCGGATGCGACGGAATGGCAATGCAGGTCAAGGTAGGTCAAAAGGCTGAACTCCGAGCGCCAAAGTATGGGGGTGCCGCCAACGCATGATTATATGGCCCGGTTGGGCCGGGTGCAACCGGGGATGGTCGGTCACGGGTACCCACTTTAATCTGTCATTGCGAGGAGCATAGCGACGTGGCAATCTCGATGACGTTGAACATACGTCGGCGAACCGACGTCGCTACGGCAACGGGATTGCCACGTCGCTATGCTCCTCGCAATGGCGGTCAGGATCTGACCTTGTCGTAATAACGGAAGTTTGGTTAGCTGACCGTTGCCAGCCACTGGGTGAAGGAATGTCCCAGAGTAACTGGGTCATCCAGCAGCAGAGGGATTCCTGATGCGTTGCCGGGGGCGATTTTCATGTGGACGAAGGCGGGGCCTGGGGTGTTGGCTGCTTCGGTTAGCGATTGCTGGAGGGTTTCGAGGTCGTCGGCGCGCCAGACTTTGAGGTTGCAGGAGCCGGCGATGTCGGCGAGGTCGAGGTGAGTGGTGAAGGTGGCCTGGCCGCCGGTGGAGGCGTACTGCTGATTGTCCAGCACGATGAGCAGCAGGTTATCCGGTTGTAGGTAACCGATGCTGGTGAGGGCGTTCAGGTTCATCAGCATACCGCCGTCGCCCTCTACGCCGACGATTTTTCGATAGGGGCTCGGGCGGTGTCCGGCGGATTCGAGGCCGAGGCTGAGGCCAAGCAGGATGCTGCTAACGAGGCCCATTGAATCGACGACGTAGAGGTGGTTAGGACGCCGGTCCAGGTCGGCCAGCTCGCGGCTGGTGGAGCCGCAGGTTACGACCACCGGTTCGGCGGCGAACTCGGCGGAGATGGTTTGGAGGGCATCGATGCGTGGGGTGGTCATGTTTTTTGCATGGATGGACAGGATTTGATGAGCAGGTGGTTTTGCCAGAGAGCGTTTGCAGGTTGATGCCTACGATAACGGGAAGCGGTTACTCTGTATCTGATTGAGATGACCTACTGCGGTTGATGTCTACATTGGGAAAGAGCGGGCCGTAAGCTCCGCCTAACAACGGAGGGGTTGTAGGTATTCCTCGTGATGGCGGACCATATCGTGAACTTCTTTCGCCAGGACTGCGAGATGCAGCATAAGCCGGTGGAGTTAATAGTCTAGCCAGTTCTGCGACGCACTTGTCGTCGGTGTCGCCAGTCATGGAGATTGCCATTATGTTGTTCATAAATCCGGCCCCGCCCTCGAACACGCGCCACATATTGCCGTTGGTTATGACGCCATACTGTACACTGGATTCTTCCCCCTCAGAATAGCCTGCAATCTGTGGGATGAACTGCTCCAAGTAGACCTCTCCCAACTTTTTGTCTCGACGATTATCAATGGGCTTTCTGTTTCCGGGTTCAGCAAAGCGTAATCGACGAATCCGCCGTTTGCACCATACTCCGAGCGCACCATAGCGGGGTTGCTTGTGTCCCATCCAACGGCGCGAAGCACAGGGTCTATCAGCACGATGCGGGTTTGCGCCTCGCTGTTTTCCAGTAAGTTACGCTGGCTTTTGATGTTTTCTCTGGCACGCCTGACGGCGCGTCTGATGTCGCTAAATGACATAGGAACACTTCTTAGCACTACATTGCTGGGACCACATCCGGGTTCAGTCTTTCAGGTTGAGGAATACTACTATGGGGCGGCGGGTCATTTGGGCGTAGTCGTAGGCGGATTTGATGACGTTGGGCCACTGGTCGAAGGGGACTCGGTAATCGAGGGCGGATGCCTTGATTTTCATGGACTCTACCATTTCGAGGGCGGTTTCGGAGTAGTTGTGGACGGCGGCGTTGAATTCGCCGAAGCCGCCACGACGGATGGCCAGGATGAGCATGGGCATATGGTAAGCCATGGCAAAGGTCGTGAGGGCAACCATGGAGTTGCCCAGGCCAACGTCCTGGATGAACATTACGCCCTTGCGTCCCGACATGGCCAGGCCGGAGAGGATGCCGATGCCCTCCTCCTCGCGAGCGACGGGGAAGCAGCGAACGCCGTCGGCGGCCTCGAAATGAGAGACGACGGGCGCGCCGAAGCTGTCGGGGATGTGGATGACGAACTCGACGCCGATGTTTTCGAGTCCGGCGATGACGGCGGCGCAGGCGTCGGTGCGGTAGGCGGTGGTAGGGGAGACCATGTTCGTGTCCTGGAGTTCGGCGACTGCGGGATTTGTTGAGGGGAGTTTAACGACGTTGGTAAGTCGTTACAACCGGCGAGTCTGGCGTCAAAACGAGATTGCCGCGCTGCGCTCGCGATGACAGAGGAGGACGGTCCTTCGACAGGCTCAGGACGAACGGGGCGGCGGGATTGACACGTTGCGGCGGTGTGCTCAGGTTGCGGGGGTGTGCTCACGGGGCGGCGGGATTGGGGCGGTGTGCTGGTGATAGCGGAGGTGCTGGAGGCTAGGCCCGGATGTCGGCCAGGAAACGGGTGGCGCTCTGGCGGACAAAATCCTGGATGTTGACCGACATCAGATGGACGCCCCGGCTGGCGAATTCCTGGAAGCGGCCTACATTGTCGACGGTCATGCCGGCGCCGGCGACGCCGATGATTTTGCCCTCTGCCAGCGTGCCGTCTATGACCTGGTCGATGGCGGCGTCCACATCGGCCTGGGGCGGCATACTCATGGCCTGGGTGAGGTCGCTGCTGCCGACCAGGATGGCATCCACGCCGTTTACGCTGGCGATGTCGCGCACATTGGCAACGGCCTCGGGGGTTTCGACCATGGCGATAACGAGCGTTTCACGGTTGGCGGCTTCGTAGTATTCGGTGGGCGGCAGGCCGCTGCCGAGGCGGTTGGTGCGTCCGCCGGTGGAGCTGCTGCGGTCGCCCATGGGATAGTAGTGGGAGGCTTGGGCCACGGCTTCGGCCTCGGCGCGGTTGTTGACGTGGGGCACGATGAGGCCCTGGGCGCCCCGGTCGAGGAAACGCAGCAGGGTGGACGGCTGGGCGTTGGGAACACGCACCACCGGCGTAATGTTGTGCAACTCGGCGGCCCGAATCATGTTCTCGGATTCGGAGTCGTTGGAAGAACCGTGTTCGCAATCGATCCAGACCCAATCGAAGCCGAGGACGCCGTACATTTCGACGAGGATGGGGGCGTAGAAGTTGATGCTGCCGCCGACGGCGATTTGGCCTTCAAGGAGTTTGGCTTTGGCCCGGTTGGTTCTGACCATTTTGACCCTCCGTTGGTGGTTTTTGCAGGGATGAACAGGATGGACAGGATTTTTACGGGAGTGGAGATGAATGAGAGAATGCCGGGCGGCCTGTAAGCCGGGTTCTGTATTCCGCCCGGCCCTTTTTCAAGAGCGGACGGGATGGTGGCCATCTATCTAGCCCTGCTCCGGTGTTAGCCGAGGCCCCCGCCAGCCGGTGTGAGCCGGATTGCGGGCAGCGTTGCCGCTGGGGTCGAGCGGCCAACCCGGGGACGAGCCGGACACTCATAGTCCCCCTATTTGGCCTTGCTCCAGGTGGGGTTTGGCCGCCGGTGCGTCGCCGCACCCGGCCGGACGCTCTTACCGTCCGATTTCACCCTTGCCGATTGCGACCGAGGCCGTAGCCGGCGGTATGTTTCTGTGCCACTGTCCGTCGCCGCTAGGCTTGCGCGCAGCAACGCCTGGGAGTTACCCAGCACCCTGTCCGGTGGAGCCCGGACTTTCCTCCCCGAAACGATTGCCGTCTCGCGGCGGCCACCCGGCCGTTCCGGCGTTCTCCTGATGCGAGGCTAGCATAGGCGATGTGGCGGGTCAAGGAAGGGAATTTGCCTGCTCAGGGAGTGAGGGGACGGGTTTTTGCATTGATCCATAGGAAGATCGGGTTTTCGCTTTTAGAGTTCCCCCTCACCCTCGTATCAAGTACGGGGCAGGCTCCAGCCCTCTCCCGTCGAGGGAGAGGGGGTTTAAAATTTGGTGTTGAAAGATTGAAAGGTGGTGTGGTTGCGCTGGTTGGGTAAGTTTGATAAGTTAGACGTATGTGGGCCTGTAGCTCAGGCGGTTAGAGCGCAGTCCTGATAAGACTGAGGTCGTTGGTTCGAGTCCATCCAGGCCCACCAAGTGAATCTGGACTCTGGAAGCGTCGGGATACCGATGTTGCTAGCCGAAACGTGACTATGGCAGGTAGGTTAGATGGCGATCAAGACTGAACGGGATGGCGTGACGTTAATTGCGACGGCGGAAGAGAGGGTGGACGGGGTCAACGCCAGAGAATTCCAAAACGACCTGGAATCTGCGGTGGAAGAAACCGACCGCACGGTTATTCTTGATTTGCAGCGGCTGGTTTACATCAGCAGCGCCGGGCTGCGGGTGATTTTGCTGACGGCGAAAGCGTTGCAGAGACAGCAGGCGAATTTCGCGGTGTGTTCCTTGTCGGAGTCGGTGCGGGAGATATTCGAGATCAGCGGTTTTGACAAGATTATTCCGGTTCACGGCAATGTGCCGGATGCGATTGCCGCCCTGCGGGGCTGATCGGTTTTGAACGCTGCGGCAAGGCCGGCGCCGGACTTGGTAAATAGCTCCGCCGGCCGCTTTTCGAGCGGTAACCGGGAATGACTGAAAGAACCTACAAGATTCTGGTGGTCGACGACGAGGATGACGTCGAGCCGTTGTTTCGTCAACGGATGCGGCGGGACATCAGGGCGGGCCGTTACGAGTTGGTATTTGCCGGCACCGGCGTGGAAGCCCTGGAGCGGTTGAGCCAGGACCGGGATATCGACATGGTAGTTACCGACATCAATATGCCGGAGATGGACGGGCTGACACTACTGGAACAGATTCCCAGCGTTGACCCCAACATCCGGTCGGTAATCATATCCGCCTACGGCGATATGAAGAACATCCGGACGGCGATGAATCGGGGGGCGTTCGACTTTGTTACGAAGCCGCTGGATTTTGATGATTTGCGGGTTACCATCGAACGCACGTTGACCCATATGATGGAATGGCGGGAGGCGCTGTCGTCCCGGGATCAGTTGGTTGCGCTGCAGAACGAACTGGACATTGCCAGCCAGATGCAGCAGTCCATTCTGCCGACGGCATTTCCCCAGAGCGACACCTACCGGGTGTTTGCCAATATGGAGCCGGCC
This sequence comes from Dehalococcoidia bacterium, assembly GCA_965220095.1. Taxonomy (GTDB): domain Bacteria; phylum Chloroflexota; class Dehalococcoidia; order Lucifugimonadales; family UBA3495; genus Bin87. Next base: position 4,289,128 of record OZ244805.1, on the reverse strand, counting down.
CGCAATGTGGGGGGCGATTTTTATGACGTGATGCGGCTGGAAAACGGGCGCATCGGCCTTGCCATCGCGGATGTTTCGGACAAGGGGGTGCCGGCGGCGCTGATGATGATGTCGTGCCGCACGCTGTTGAAAGGGGCGGCGATTGGCAACGTGGGACCGGGCGAGGTGCTGGCGGAGGTGAACGATCTGCTGCTGGAAGGCAACGAAACCGCGATGTTCGTAACGGTGTTCTACGTGGTCTATGACCCGGCGACGGGGCGGTTTACCTACGCCAACGGGGGGCACAATCCGCCGCTGGTGGTTCACGCGGACGGGAGTTCGGAAACGTTGCCGATGACGGGCGGGGTTGCTCTTGGCCTGGTGTCGGGGCTCGAGTATGAGCAGCAGACGGCGGCGCTGGCTCCCGGCGACACGCTGTTTCTCTATACCGACGGCGTTACCGAGGCGATGAACGGCGACAGCGAGGAGTTCGGGCTGGACCGTCTGCAGGCGGTTTTCGCGGCGACACCGCCGGAGGATGCCCAGCAGGTGAATGAAGAAGTATTCCGGGCGGTGCGCGCTTTCGCCGGAGACCGGGCGCAGTCGGACGACATTACCTGTCTGACGCTTTACCGCACGGGGGCGGGTTCGTGACCGAGCTACTGTTGCTGAATATTTCCACCAGCAGCTTCGATCTGGATGCCATAACCGCCGCGGTGGAAGCGATGGGGGAGCGTGAGAATTGGCCTTATGCACTGGTGTTCAAGGCTAATCTGGTGTTGGAAGAACTGACGCTTAACATCTACAACTACGGGGGGGACGACGACATTCGGCAGATTGATATAACGCTGAATTCGGAGCCGGACCGTCTGACCATTGAAGTGGTTGACGATGGCAACGCCTTTGACCCGACCCATGACGCCCCGCTACCGGATACCAACGCCCCGATGGAAGACCGCAAGGTGGGCGGCCTGGGCCTGCATCTGGTGCGCACGGTGATGGACGACTTGAGTTACCGGCGGGAGCAGGGGAAAAATCACTTGGCGATGGTTGCCCGCAGGGATGAATGACGCCGGGGCGCTGAACATAGTCGGCGCGCTGCGCCGGGCAGTCGGGCCGGCGGTTGCGCTGATGTTGGCTTGGGGTGCGCTCAGTTGCACGACGAACGTTCCTGCGGATGGCGGCAGCGCGGACGCGGTGGGAACGCCACCCACACTGGCGGCGACTCAATCGAGTAGGACAGATGTGCCGGGCGTTTCGGAAGGAAGCATCGTGTTCGGGCAGTCGGCGGCGTTCAGCGGGCCGGCGTCGGAATTGGGGCGGAATATGCGGCTGGGCATTGAGGCCGCCTTCCATGAAGTGAATGAACGGGGCGGCGTGCATGGCCGGCAGCTGCATCTAACGTCGCGGGACGATGCCTATGAGCCGGAGGCGGCCATCGCTAACACGCAGCACTTCATAAATGAAGAGCCGGTTTTTGCGCTGATTGGCGCGGTGGGCACGCCAACGTCTCGTTCTGCGGTGCCGGTGGCTTCCGAGGCGGGTATCCCGTACATTGCTCCCTTTACGGGCGCGGCGTTCCTGCGGGATTCCGCGTGGGGCAATGTCATCAATTTGCGGGCTTCTTACAATCAGGAGACCGAGGAGATGGTGGAGCGATTGACCACCGACCTGGGGATCGAGCGCATCGGGATTATGTATCAGGACGATTCCTATGGCCGGGCGGGTTATGTTGGTACGCAGGAGGCGTTAAAGCGGCGCGACATGGAGCTGGCTGGTGTCGGCGTGTATCGACGGAACACCAGTGCAGTAAAAACCGCGCTGCTGGACCTGCGCGAATCGGCTCCCGAAGCCGTCATTATTATTGGGGCATACCGGCCGGTGGCCTCGTTCATCGCCTGGGGCCGGCAGATTGGGTTTGAGCCGGTGTTTTTGAACGTCTCCTTTGTGGGCAGCCATGCTCTGGCGCAAGAACTGGGTACGAGAGGCGCCGGAGTGGTAGTGACGCAGGTGGTTCCTTTCCCCACGGACGCAGAGCTGCCGGTGGCGACGGCTTACCGTCGCGCGCTGCTGGCGTATGACCCGGAGGCAGTGCCGGGATTTGTGTCATTTGAGGGTTACCTGGCGGGCCGATTGGCCATTGTCGGCCTGGAAAGCTGCGGACGCGAAGCAAGCCGGGGGTGCTTTCTGCAAAGGTTTGACAGCAGCGACGTTATTGACATTGAAGGGTTTACGCTGGGCTATGGGGTGGGAGACAACCAGGGGTCGGATACAGTGTTTCTGACGGCCATCGGACGGGATGGCGATTACTACCCGGCCTCTACGCTAAAGGACGTGCAGCGTTGAGTTACGTGTTGCAACGTATTTTACAAAGCCGCTTTCGTATTTCGGGGCAGCTTTACGCTGCGATTGGCGGTGCGGCGGCGCTGACCATTGCCGCCAGTCTGGTGGGCCTGTTTTCTTTCGAGCGGGTTGGCGACGTGCAAATCGGCATCAACGAAGGAACTGTTCCGGGGTTGGCGGCGGCGTTCGGAGTGGCCCGGTACAGTGGGGAACTGGTGGCGGCGGGGCCGCGACTTACGGCAGCCGCTACATCGAAAGATTCGGCGGCGGTCGTCGCCGACATCAACGAATCGCATCAGGCTTTCGAGCAGGAGATGTCGAATCTGGAACAGCATGAGACTGAGGATGGGCGTTTGCCACTGGTGCGCCGGCACGCCGACACGCTGATAACCAACATCGGAGCGATGACCGACGATAAAGCAAGGACCTTTGAGTTAGCGCAATTGAGTGAGGAGATGCGGTTGGAGCTGGACGACCTGCGCTTCAGCCTGGACCGCATTGTGGTTTCGGGCCTTGATGACCAACTTTTTTATACGGTGCTGGGCTACCGGGAATTGGGCGAGGCGCCGGCGGCGCGTTCTGAACATTTTACCGGGGAAGAACTGGACCGTTACCGACACCTGGTAGAGTTGCAGGTGGACGGGAATATAGCGACGGAAATGCTGGTGAGCGCGTTTAACGTTTCGGACGCGGCGGCGATCCAGCCGCTGCGGGAGCGTTTTATATCGGCGCAGGGAAGGATTGACCGGAACTTAATAGCGTTGCAAGATTCCGAGATACACGGGGAGATTGCGCCGACCTATCAACGGCTGTTCGATTTGGGCCTGGCAAAAGGCAGCGGGTTCGATTTGCTAGAGCAGCAGTTGCGACTGGCGCAACGTCAAGGGAATCTGCTGGCGTTGAACCGGGACATAGCGATTGGCCTGGTCGGCGAAATTAACAACCTGGTTGCCGCGGCGGAAGCCAGCGCGGCGGAAGCCACCCGGTCGTCGGCACGGGCGTTTTTTACCGGACGGGCGCTGCTCTTGGGGATCACCGTGTTTGCAGTGATTGGGGCGATACTGATTGCGTGGTTGTTTATCGGCCGGGTGCTGCTGCGGCGTTTGCAAATGCTTTCGGCCCAGATGCGCCGCATGGCGGCTGGCGACCTGGAAGCGCCGGTGGAAATCGGTGGGCAGGATGAAATCTCGGAAATGGGGACTGCGCTGGAGGGTTTTCGGAGAAGCGCCCTGGAAGAGCGGCGGCTCAATCTGGTGGAACAGATGGCGGAGGAATTGCAGGACAAGAACGATGAGCTGGAGACGGTGCTGGCCGACCTGCAACGGGCTCAGGACCAGATTGTGATGCAGCAGAAGCTGGCGGCGCTGGGTGAGCTGACGGCGGGAGTGGCGCACGAAATCAGGAACCCGCTGAACTTCGTCAAGAATTTCTCGGAGGGGTCGGACGAACTGCTGGCCGAATTGCGGGAGACGCTGGAGGAACATGGCGATGCGTTAGGCGAGGAACCGCAAGCGCTGATCAAGGACATTTCTAACGAATTGTCCGAGAACATGGAGCGGATTCGCAACCACGGCGAACGGGCCAACCGGATTGTGCAGGATATGCTGATGATGGGTCGGGGCGGGGGCGGTCAGGAACCCACCGACATCAACCGGCTGCTGGACCAGAATACCCGGCTGGCCTATCACAGCGCCCGCGCCACCAACCCGGATTTCCAGCTGGATTGGCAGGAAGATCTGGACCCGGAGCTGGGCGAGATTGCGGTGGTGCCCCAGGATTTGGGTCGGGTGTTTCTGAATATGATAGGCAACGCCTGTGACGCCACCGCCGAGAAACGGGCGGCTGTCGGGCCAGGCGACGCCTATAGTCCCACGCTGTGGCTGACGACGCGGCGCGGGGATGAGCAGGTTGAGATTCGCATTCGCGACAACGGAAACGGCATTCCTGATGACGTGATTGACAAGATTTTCAATCCCTTTTTCACCACCAAGCCCACCGACCGGGGGACCGGGCTGGGCTTGGCTATTTCCAACGACATTGTGCGGCAGCACGGGGGCAGCATCCGGGCGGAGTCGGAGCCCGGCGAGTTCACCGAGATGATTATTCAGCTACCCGTGGCGAATTCCGGGGCCGGGGTCAGACTTGAGGGCCAGGAAGCGCCGGCAGTAGAAGGGGCTTGAAGCCGGCGGGTCGGCCGGTGAGTTGCCGGGACTAAGAAGGGCCGGGGTCAGTCCGGATTTTTCATGAACTGGCCGATGAGTTCGCGTTCTTCTCGTTCCCTGGGGAGACGGGCCAACACCAGCGAGTCCGGTAAAACGATACCGCCAGAGAAGACCAGTTGCATGGCGGCGTCAACGGTGAGGTCGGTTTCGATCAGGTCGTCTTCGACCACAAAGGCCAGGTTGCCGGAGGTCGGATTGGGGACAGTGGGGATGTACACCACGGCGATGGACTGGTCGGTAGTTGCGGAATAGACGCGCGCGGTAACGAAACCCACGGCAGCCATACCCTCCCGGGGCCATTCCAGGAAGACTGGGCGGGTAAAGGTAAAGTCGCTGGTCAGGGCAATGGTGGCTTGCTGGGTTACGCCGTACACGGTTTTGACAACGGGAACTCTGGATAACAGGGAGGTTATGAGTTGCATAGTCTTCCGGCCTGGCCATGTCGAGATTACCAACCCGGCCAGATAAAGCAGGATGATAATCAAAACTAGGTCAATGAGACCTCCCGCAAAGTGGCCGGCCGTAGACAACCCCGGCACGTTCTTGATTAGCGGCAAGTCATGGATAATGCCGTCCACTTTTCCAATAATGAAGGCGATGATGAAAACCGTAACCAGCAGAGGCAGCAGCTGCATGAGGCTGCCGAGGGTTTTACTTTGAATGTGGGACTCGATCCTTTTCAGAAATGCCAAACGGCGTCGCGGCTCATCCGTTACTTGGGATGAGTTGTTGTTTATGACAGCCACTGTAATACCTCCTGTTACAACTGAGAATCGGAACGTTGGTGGGGAATCATAACATTGCGGCGCTGGTTAATGGTTCACGGGCCGGTCTTTTGATTCTGGTAGTCGTTGGGTGCTGGGGGTGGGGCGAGGTATGCCTCGCCTCTACAAGGTTAGCGAAGGGGCCCGCAATTTCCAAATAACTGAATGAACCTGAGCGTGCCGGGATATTCTCACGCGTACCCACTTTGTCATTGCGAGGAGCATAGCGACGTGGCAATCTCGATGAGGTTGAATACACGTCGGCGAACCGCCGTTGCTACGGCGACGAGATTGCCACGCTGCGCTCGCAATGACAAAGTGGGTACGCACGAGCCGGGATATTTGGTTGACACTGTTATGGGATACCGCCTATAATTCGCACAATCCGGTGAAGCCGGAATTAACAATAGAAGCCGTAGGGCACGTGGGGGAGCTCGGTTGAGCCGGGCTGAGAGGGAGACCATGATGTCTCCGACCCTTGCGAACCTGACCTGGGTAATGCCAGCGTAGGGAATCGGGGCTTGTAGGTTAGCCAATGACGGGCCGCCAACTTTTTACGTTGGCGGCCCATTTTGTTGCGGCCCAATATACCCAACATATTGAGGAGGCGCGTAATGGTTCAGACTACGGAGTACACGCAGGCATTTCAGGGGAAGTCGTCTTTCCCGGCCAGCAACAAGGTTTACCGGGAGGGATCGCAGCCGTCGATTCGGGTGCCCTTCCGACAGGTTACGCTGGATCCTACCACGGGACGGTTTGGTCAGGAGGATAATCCGCCGCTGTCGGTTTATGACACCAGCGGGCCGTACAGCGACAGCGCTGCGATGCTGGACCTGCGGCAGGGTCTGCCGGCGTTGCGTCGGGACTGGATTATGGCTCGCGGTGGTGTGGAAGAATATGGCGGCCATCCCATTGCGGTGCGGGGCAACAACCAGGCACAACCCTTCCCCGGGTTAACGCGCCGGCCGCTGCGTGCGAAGAACGGCCAGTCGGTTACGCAGATGCACTACGCCCGCCAGGGTGTGGTTACTCCGGAGATGGAATACATCGGTATCCGGGAGGGCATCGACCCGGAGTATGTACGGGAGGAAGTGGCGCGCGGGCGGGCTATCATTCCCGCCAACATCAATCACCCCGAGTCCGAACCGATGATTATTGGCCGCAACTTCCTGGTGAAGGTGAACGCGAACATCGGCAACTCGGCCATCACATCTTCCATAGACGAGGAAGTCGAGAAGATGCTGTGGGCCACCCGCTGGGGAGCCGACACCGTGATGGACCTTTCCACCGGAAAGGATATTCACACGACGCGGGAATGGATTCTGCGCAACTCGCCGGTACCCATCGGCACCGTGCCTATCTACCAGGCGCTGGAGAAAGTGGGTGACAACCCGGAGGAACTGACCTGGGAGTTGTATCGCGACACGCTCATCGAGCAGGCCGAACAGGGTGTTGACTACTTCACCATCCACGCCGGCGTGCTGCTGCGCTACGTGCCGCTGACGGCCAACCGCCTCACCGGCATCGTCTCCAGGGGCGGCTCCATCATGGCGGGCTGGTGTCTGGCGCATCATCAGGAGAACTTCCTGTACACTCACTTCGGCGAAATCTGCGAGATTATGCGCGCCTATGACGTGTCCTTCTCGCTGGGAGACGGCCTGCGTCCGGGCAGCGTTGCGGATGCCAACGACGAAGCGCAGTTCTCTGAACTTGAGACGCTGGGCGAGCTGACCCAGTTTGCTTGGGAGCAGGATGTGCAGGTGATGATCGAAGGCCCGGGCCATGTGCCGATGCACAAAATCAAGGAGAACGTGGACCGGCAGATGGAAGTTTGCCATGAAGCGCCCTTCTACACGCTGGGGCCGTTGGTTACCGACATCGCGCCAGCCTATGATCACATCACGTCGGGAATTGGCGCCGCGATGGTTGGGATGTACGGCACGGCGATGCTGTGCTACGTGACGCCCAAAGAGCACCTGGGCCTGCCGCACCGGGAGGACGTGAAAACCGGCGTTATCACCTACAAGATTGCCGCCCACGCCGCCGACGTTGCCAAGGGGCATCCGATGGCGCAGCAGTGGGACGATGCCCTGTCGAAGGCCCGGTTCGAGTTCCGTTGGGATGACCAGTTCAACCTGGCCCTGGACCCGGAGACCGCTCGCGATTACCACGACGAGACCCTGCCGGCGCAGGGGGCTAAGGTAGCCCACTTCTGCTCAATGTGCGGCCCAAAATTCTGCGCGATGAAGATCACGCAGGACGTGCGCGAGTACGCCAGGAAGAATGGGATGGCGCCCGAGTCGGCGCTGGAAGTGGGGATGGAGGAAAAGTCTGCGGAGTTCCGCGAGGCGGGCAGCCAGATTTATCAGAAGGCTTAGGGGGCGGTGCGTCCCTCACGCCAAACCCCTCTCCCTTGATGGGAGAGGGGTTTGTTTTGGTTACTCGGCGTCGGGGTGGGTGGTTATGAAGCGGGCGGCGCGTTCCGGATCTACGTGGGGCGCGCGCACTTCTACGCCGGCCTGTTCTTCCTGCAGTCGCACGGTGCTGCTGCTGTCGGAACTGGCCCAACCCCGGTTCATGGCGGTGAGGGATATTTGCTGGGCCAGGGTGGACATCGGCATGGGCACGTCGTACTCGCGGGCCAGTTCAGTAGCCAGGGAGATGTCCTTGTGCGCCAGGCTGAGGGCGAAGCTGGCCGGCTCGAACTCGCCCCGGAACATGGTGCGGACCAGCCCTTCGTGGAGGAAGGACATTCGGCCGAGCGCGCCGCGCCGCACGCACTCCCACAGCGCCTCGGGCTCCACGCCGGCCTTGACTCCCAGAGTGAGTCCTTCAGCAATGGCCTGGCGCACGCTGTGGCCAATCATGTTGTGCACCAGCTTGGCGACGCTGCCGGCGCCGATGTCGCCAGCGTAGAAAACCTTGTCGCCGAAGGCGTCCAGCACCGGCTTCACCCGCTCGAATACCTCCCGGTCGCCGCCGACCATGACGGCCAGGTTGCCCGACGCCGCACCCGTCTTGCCCCCGCTGACCGGGGCGTCCAGGACGAAGGCTCCTTTGGCGCGGAACTGGGGTTCAATCTCCCGTATCAGCGTGGGTCGGCTCGACGACAGGTCGATGTAGACGCTGCCCGGGCGTATGCCTTCCAGCACCCCCGCAGCGCCCAGGGACACCGACTCCACTTCGTAGGGCCCGGGCAGCGACGTGAAGGTGATGTCGCTGGCCTCGGCGACTTCGGCGGGGGTGTTGGCGAGGCGCGCGCCGCCTTCCAGCAGGGGCCGGGCCGCCTCTTCGCGCAGGTCGTATACGACCATCGAGTAGCCGGCCTTCTGTATGTTGGCCGACATACCGCCGCCCATGTTGCCCAGTCCGATAAATCCTACCGTTTCCATGACGATACCTCGCTCCTGAGTGGGTTTGGTGTGGGTTTTGATGTGGCCGGCAGTATACCCTAACGTATGTTGGAGAACGGTGGACGTTGACGGTGGGGCACTCAGGCGCACCCGTTTTGTCATTGCGAGCGCAGCGCGGCAATCTCTTCGCCGTAGCAACGGCGGTTCGCCGACGTGTGTTCAACCTCAGCGAGATTGCCACGTCGCTATGCTCTCCGCAATGACAGACTAAGGTGGGCGCCGGTGAGCGGTGGGGCAACCTTGACGATAGGGAGCCAGCGTCGCACAATGATAGGTACGTCAGGTTGGGCTTGACGTAGCGCGATTGCCCCGTGGTGTAGCGGTAGCACGTCAGCCTTTGGAGCTGTAAGCCCTGGTTCGAACCCAGGCGGGGCAGCCAGACAACTGCTTTTGGGGGAGTTTACCCTCACCGGTAAGAACGGGGAAATGGGTATCGGTTAGACCGGAGACACGGGTACACTTTGGTTGGGTCGCGCAGGATGCTGCCGGTATGGTGGTGGAGTCGGCCGATTAGCAAGGCCCCGAAGTGGATGCTCCAGCACAGGTCGTCCAGTTGGGTCAGTCCCACCAGATCACCGGTCAAAGAAGCGATGAGTAAGACGCGTTGACCGTGCCGCCTGATCTCTCCGTTGGACCGTACTCGGAGCGCCGTGACGTGGGGTTCGTACTGTGGCGAGTAGGCCCGACCGGGATAGGGTCGCAGGGAAGGCTGGCAGTGTCGACCGGGCGTGGTCTGCGCCAGGGTCTCGTGGGGGCCTTTCCCAGTTGCAGGAGTGTCGGAAGGCATCAAGGGCGGCCCGTTGCTCCAGTGCGGTGGGGTGCGGAGGCTGGGCGGTTTAGGTCTTCAGGGCGCGGTGGAAACGCTCCAGGCGACCGTTCTGCTCCGGGTGTCTCGTGGCGATGCGTTCGGGACCGATACCCAGCTTGACCCACCACACCGGAAGGGGGGTCAAGGCTCCCGGGCCGATAGCGGCAAAGGGTAATCCGTTGTCGGTCCTGATGGTCTGGGGCACGCCGTCGCCGGTTCGAAACCACCCCTGGAAGTCCAGGCAGCAGACTGGTTGGGGTGATGTTGGGACGGGCTGGGCTCCCACCAGGGCGCCGTCTCGCCTCCTCGTGGTCTTTTTCCCACTATGGGCTCAATCGATGGCTAAATGGGTGGCACCCGGATGTCTCTGGGGGACGGGATGCGCATACCGGGCGGAGGGCCAGTCGCCGGGACCCGGCGAGTCGCTGGGTTTAGGGGCTGCCGGCGGACCTGCCGCCATCTACCATGTACACGCCGCCGGTGCAAAAGCTGCTTTCGTCACTGGCCAGGAAGAGCATCAGCCTGGCCACTTCCTCGGGGTTGCCGTAGCGTCGCAGCGGAATACGCGCCGCGGCAGCCTGCTTTGTCCGTTCGACAGTAACCGTCGCATCGTCCAGCGCGGCAACGCGCATCTCCTCTATGGAACGCATCATCCGCGTTTCGATGGGCGCGGGATTGACGGTATTGACCCTGATTCCCAGGGGGGCGCCCTCCAGGGCGGCAGTGCGCATCAGGCCGATAACGGCGTGTTTGCTGGTGGTGTACGCCGACATATCAGCACTACCACCGATGCCGGCGGTGGAGGACGTGATGACGATGCTGCCGCCGCCGCGTTCACGCATGGCCGGGACAACGTACTTGATGCCCAACCAGACCCCGCGCACGTTGACCGCCATCACACGATCGAACACGTCGATGGGATAGTCGGGGATCGGGGATATGGAACCTTCAATCCCGGCATTGGCCAGATAGATATCAATGCCACCCCAGCGGTCTACCGCGGCCTGGACGTAGCTTTGGGCTTGATCGGGTTGGGTTACATCGGCAGCGTGATAACTGGCCCGGTCCGCTCCGATTGATTGCACGGCATCCTGGAGGGTTGACTCGTCAAGATCTACCAACACGACGCGCGCACCTTCATCGGCGAAGAGTTTGGACGCAGCCCGACCAATCCCCCCGGTTGCACCCGTAATGAGGGCGACTTTTCCTTCGAGGCGGGACATGTGGCATCTCCTCTCATCCGGAGTATCCAAGCTGTCCCTGATCGGGACAGCGTAGCCATTATGGGCCAACTACTATTCGGTTATTCGGCGACACACGGCCGGACCACTGGAACGACGCCGTGGATCAAAGCCTGACGGCCGACGCTATGCAGCAGGGAAGACGTGGTACCCCTGGAGGGACTCGAACCCCCGACGCGCGACTTAGGACGCCGCCGCTCTATCCAACTGAGCTACAGGGGCAGGGCGGTGAGTGGTGAAGACGGCGCGATTATTCGCCACGGCCTTGCCAAGCACCGTTAACCACCACATCCATCGTGATTATAGCACGGGGGGTCCCGCCGCCAACCGCCTGCTGACGCTGCCAATCTCGATGGAGGCCGCCAAAAAGGGCGCCAATCAGTCCTCGCCCATCACCACGGCCTGAAAAGCATCGGCCGCTTGCATCTGCCAACCGGGCAGGCGGTGGGCCTGGATGTTCTACGTGATCAACATCTTGGAGTGCCCCAACCGCTTGCTCACCACCACGATGTTGGCGCCCTGTTGAAGCACTATGGAAACGTGAGTGTGCCTCAGACTACGCGCCGTCAAGTTTGGCAGTCCCACCCGGCGACCCAACGCTTGCAACGCGCGGGCCAGGTACAAGGATTGAGCCAACTGCCCAGACCGTCGCAAACACGACGCCATCGTCCTGGTAAGCCGGATTTAGCACCCGCGCGGCTAGCTGTTCTTCGGCCTGATGCTACCGTAACACCGAAACGGTATTCGGCCCCAAGTCTACCCTCGGTCTTCGGCGCCAGGCGGTCGGTCAGCAACAGCGTCTCCAGCTCCTGCACTTGCACCGGCGTCAGTTTCGCCAATTCGACGTTGCCTGGCAACCTGTCTAAAGATTACTGGCTGGGCCCGACGAACTCTACCCCAGGCGGCTGATCACGCCACTTGCTGGTCTGGATGTTGCCGATGCCAGAGTCGAGCTATTCAGGTGGGGATACGACCAGGGTTGTCAGCCGGCAGTCGACCGAAGCGGAACAGCTTGAGCAGGTTGTGTCCGGTGCAGATCAGCGACCACTCGCCGTTCACATTCTCCAGACCCGCAGCAGGAACTGGCGGAAGCCTCGGCCCTGCTTGATCTGGCCGGAGACCGGTTCCACCGTCGCCATACGCCGGCCGTAGCGTTGGCGACCCCGCTTGGCGTGCAACTTCCGGTGCATCCGGTCCGGGGGGACAGATCACGGGACACGCGCCCTCGGGGCGCGGCCGGCGGCACTCTGCCGTGGCGGGTTTGCTCCGGAGCGACGTAGGGATCCACGCCCAATGCCGTCAGGTCGGCAACCGTCCTTGCCGAGTAGTAACCGGCGTCGGCGGATACTTCCTTCGGCACGACGCCGGTGTTATCGATGGTTTCCTCAATCATGACCAGGGTCTGCTGCTTGTCCGAGGCTTGGGTGGTGGCCTGAGCCGCCCCGATCACCTGGTGGGCATGGTTCCACCACCGCCTGACAGTTGTAAGCCTGCGGGAAGTCCCGACCGCCTGGTCCGGGCATGATGCGGGACTCGGCGTCGGTGAAGTTGCGTTGGCCCTAACCTTGGTCCCGTCCAGCGCCATGTGGCCCAGCTTCACCAGCACATCCAGGTGGCCCTTGCTAAAGTCCGAGACGTTCCGAAAGTCGGGGGTGTTATTCGCCGCCAGCACCCGGAAGGCGATGTCCTTGTGGAGACGCTGGGCGACCCTTCGTGAAAAAGCCACCCCACGCAGTAAGTGGTCGCTCATCTGCACCAGCCACAACCTGCTCAAGCTGTTCCGGTTCGGTCTCCGGGCTAAACCCGTTGGTTCGGAGTCTGGAATCCGGACGGTTCTCCCATTCCATTGGCTGCACTCAATACCGCCGGTCTCAAAACCAACCACCTCGCCTTGCATCCCATAGCCGTAGCCGCTAATCCTCAGACGGGCTGGTAGGACAAACCCGACCGCGACAACAAGCTATATCGCACGTGCTCAACAACATTTTGGAATGCCACGTGTCGATGGGCGGGCCGCCCAGATTCGACGTATGCCGCGATTCACCTGGATGCGCTGCCTTCAGGCTTGGGAAGGCCCGCGGTGCGGTCGCGAACCATGAGAGTCCAGACGGTAGCCACCACGGCTAACGCCAGCATCAGTACGAAAGCCCGGCCGTAGTTGCCCCAAACGTCGAACGCCAGCGCTCCGGCCAGCGCCCCCAACCCGCCGCTGATCTGATGGACCATCGATATCGTGCCGCTGATCCTCCCCAGCCTCGCCGATCCAAACATGTTGCCGGCAAACACCACCGTCAATGGCGCGGTCATCAGGAAGGTGAACCCGTAGAGTAGGGCAAAAGCCATTACTGCAGGTTTGGCCTGGGACACTATTACAAGCGCGAAGATCACGATCCTCATGACAAAACAGAGTAAGGTGGGTTTCGCCGGCCCCACTGCGTCCGACAAAAATCCAGACACCAACACTCCCAAAAGCCCCATCAAGCCCATCAGCGCTAGCAGGTTGCCGGCGATCAAGGTGCTGATCCCCACGTCCAGGGCAAACGCTACCGCGTGGGTCGCCACGAAATAGTCCTGAAACCCGCAAATCGCATAGATTCCCGTCAGCAGCCAAAGCTGGCGCGACATCAAAAGGGGCCCCTGACGCCCCGATTCGGCCACGACCGCCGTTGCCGGATCGCGGCGTGGTGAGTCTCCGATATCTCTTGGTGTGGGCGGTGCAGACCGCACCGCGACGAACACGATGGGCGCCAGAATGGCAATGTAGGCCAAGCCCAATGCAGCGTAGGAAACTCGCCACCCAAACTGCACCAACGACTGAGCAAGCAAGCCAACAATCACCAACTGACCGATGGCGTTTCCCGATACGGCCGTGCTGTTGGCGACGCCGCGGCGGTCTGGGAACCACCTCACGATCATGACACTGACGATGGGGTTCGAGATACCCGCGTTGCCTACCGCGAAGACCAACCCATATACCACGAACAGGTGCCACGGGACGGTTATCACGCTCATCAAGCCTACGCCCACCGCGCCGACCACCACCCCGATTCCCATGATCCAACGGAGCTGGTAACGGTCCGCCAGTCGGCCGACAAACGGCATGGCCAGGGCCGACCACAGCATATACACGGTAATGCCCAGCGACAGGGTGGTACGAGTCCACATCAGATCGTCGCCCATGGGCTTCAGCATGAGCGCCAACGCAGAGCGCGACCCTCCGCTAAAAAAGAGGGTCCCGAACCCAGTGGCTAAGATCACCCAGCGGTAGTCAATACGGCGCATCGGATCCAAACGCTCTTGGGACAGCCCACGGGGGTGTCCGTGTTAAAAGGGATCGTCGGTTCTTCCTGATGTACTCGACGAATTGAACACTCATCCTGCGCCCGAATGTCTATGCCCGAACGTTCCGCAATCTCGAAAGCGAGCCACCTCGCGCCATGTCGAGTTGATATCGCCCACACCCACGGCGCAACGGATCAAGCCGTGCCGGTACGACACCACTGGGCGCGCGCAAGCACACCAACGCCATCCGATATTGTTACCAAACCGTGTTCAGTCATACCGATCTGCCGGCCTTCCAGTAGTTAGGCGGCTGCCAGTGCCGCATTCACGCCCATACCGCCGCACCGGACCCTGGATCGGTACAACCGACGACCCGATGGAGAGTATAACCCGAATTATCGGCACTGCACCTGAGGATGTCGCATCGTTAGCCGACGGCTCCTCCGGTTACGACATCGGTTCGACGTCCTTCCCCGATTGCCTACCATCAGCCAGCCTGGGGTCGCTGAACATGGCGCTGACGGTCCGGCTTTGCAAATTACGCGTAAAGCAAACGCCGATACACCGAACCCACCAGGAACACCCGACGCCGACCAGAGCGACGAGATGCCCGGCACTAACCAAACCAGGTGCTGCTCGGTCTGCTGGCATCAGATTTAGTCTTGGTTACTACAACTAAAACCAAGCGCCCCTCACCTGGGTCGTCTACCCGTCGTGTCGCCCTTCATAACCTGGGGTCAACCGGCTCGCTCTCAAGTGCGAGTACCGCGAATGCACACTCGTGTACCCGGTACAGAGGCTCTCCCGCGACGAAACGCTGGAGACCTTCCACGCCCAGCGCGAACTCTCGAATGGCGAGGGACCGCTTCGCGGAGAGGCCGCGATTCCGCAGCCGCTCAATGTTGTCCGGCAGCGTGTACTCTGGACCGTAGATGATCCGCAGGTACTCGGCGCCACGGCATTTTACGGCGGGCTGCACCAGGCCCCGCTGGCCGGTGGCAATGAAGTTTAGCGGCTTCACCACCATGCCTTCCCCGCCATTGCCGGTCAGGTCTTCCCACCAGCGCGTAGCATCATTCTCATCCGGCGCGGTCAGGTCGACCACCATGTTTTGGGTTGCTTTGAACAACGCGGGATCGGCCTGGGACAAACGCGCGGCCATGTTCATATGCCATGAGTGATCCCGGTCGGTGTGAACCTGGCCCTCGCTCGCCAGCAAGTGGAACGGCGCCAACTGGATATCGGCGAGGGACGTTACCGGCCAGCAGTACCGGCCATACGAGTCGCTGTAGAGTTCTGCGAGGCGCAGCCGCTCTTCGACGCTCTGCATGGCGCCGCCGACGTCGATGCCCCGAGCCGCCGTCTGTCCAAGGAGCGCTTTCGCCCCCGAGAGGCTGGTACGGGCTGCCGCGCCAACCGCCGCATACTGCTCGCGGAGCAACTCTTGCGCCTTGACCGACCAGGGCATCAGCTCGCAATCCAGCACCGCCCAGTCGGTTTCCAGTTCTTCCCAGAGACCGGCGTCAGTAAACGCCGACCGGACTCGTTCCAGGAACTGTGTCTCGAGATCGCGGTCTTCAAAGAACCGGCGTCCCGTGCGCGTGTAGCAGGCGCCGATGCCTTCTCCGGTGATGCCGAACCGGCGTTCGATGACTTCAGCGTTTTGCCCCAACACGACAATTGCCCGGGAGCCCATGTGTTTCTCTTCGCAGATCACGCGGGACACGCCGTTGTTGCGGAAATAGGTAAATACCTCAGCCGGATGCTCCAGCATTTCGGGCAATTTTGAGGTATCACACGGAGATATCGTGGGCGGGAGGTACACCAGCCAGCGCGGATCCAGGGCAAACCGGCTCATCACCTCCAGGGCCGCTGCCGAGTTCTCTTCCCGCACCGTGATGTTGCCGCGCAGTCGCGTCTCTACAATGCGCTTCCCCAGCACGTCGTCGATGTCGAGGAGATTCGCCGTCCGAGCCTCGACCGGCGCGGGCGAAAGTCCATTCGGCACCGGCTCGGCCAGGGGTTTCATCGGCTCATAATAAACGCGGGCGGCCGGAACCGATACCAGCTCCTGTTCCGGGTACCGGAGGGCGGTCAGCTTGCCGCCGAATACGCAGCCCGTATCAACGTTTATGGTCCGGTTGAGCCAGGCGGGCTCCGTAACCGGCGTGTGGCCGTAAACCACCACCGCCCGACCACGATAGTCGGCGGCCCAGTTGGCACGTATCGGGAGCCCCCACTCGTCCGTTTCCCCGGTGGTCTCGCCGTACAGGCAGAAGTCCCGAACTCGCGCGGACGCCCGTCCCTGGTATTCGACCTTCATGCCGGCGTGCGCTACGACCAGCTCCCCGCCATCCAGCACGTAGTGGCTGATCAGACCGTCCAGGAACCTGGTTGCCGCCTCTCGAAACGCCGGCGGCTCATCCTCCAGCTGTTCCAATGATTCCGCCAGTCCATGTGAGATCTGAACGTTCCTGCCCTTGAGTTTGCGAACCAGCTTGGACTCGTGGTTACCCGCGACGCACAACGCCACGCCATCTTCCACCATGGACATCACCAGTTTCAGCACATTCGTGACGCCCGGCCCCCGGTCGACCAGATCGCCAACGAACACGGCCTTGCGCCCTTCCGGATGGGTGACCGAATAGCCGGTTTCGCGGTCGCCGCCAACCCGCGCGGTCAACTGATACCCGAGGCGTTCGAGAAGCAGGACGAGTTCTTCGAAACAACCGTGCACATCGCCGACGATGTCGAACGGCCCTTGCTCGTACTGGCGATTCGTCCATAACGGCACCCGCTCGATGGTGGCCTCTTCCACCTCTTCCGGAGAGTTGAGCACGTAAACGTAGCGAAAACCCTCGCGTTTCAGCCCTCGGATGGACCGCCTGAGTTGAGACGCCTGCTGGCGCACGACGCGAGCGCCAAACTGCCGGTCGGGACGACTTTCGTTGCGCGCCAGGCACAGCGCCTCCGGAATGTTCAATACGATTGCCGCCGGCAGACAGTCATGCTCCCTGGCGAGTTCCACCAAGGATTTGCGCGCCTGAGTCTGTACGCTGGTGGCATCAATTACGGTGAGGCGGCCGGCTCGCAGGCGTGTCGCCGTGATGAAGTTGAGCAAGGCGAACGCATCTGGCGTGGCGGCCTGGTCATTAGAGTCATCCGCGACCATTGCTCGGCATGCGTCAGAGGACACGACCTCGGTGGGCATGAAGTGCGTGGCGGCGAAAGTGGACTTCCCGGACCCGGAGGGGCCGACCAGTGCGACCAGGCACAGTTCTGGAACGGATATTTTCATCGGGTAAAGACTGCCATCTGCGTCGGTGCGCCGTGTGTGTCGTGCTCCGGGCCGATGTCCGCGAAACGCACGTCGTACTGGCGGCGATCCGCCACCGCTCGTGACCAAGTCTGGAATTGCTGACGCGTCCACTCAAATCGGTGGTCCCGGTGCCTGAAATCTCCAGCGGCCAACCCGGTGAACAGAGTGTTGTACTCCACGTTGGGCGTCGTGATGAGCACCGCGCCGGGTTTCGCTGAACCGAAAACGACCTCCTCAAATGCGTCAAGCCGTGGTGGGTCGATGTGTTCGATTACCTCCATGGCTATGGCCGCGTCAAAACCGGACAGTCGCTTATCCCGATAGGTGAGTGAGCCGTGCAG
Source organism: Dehalococcoidia bacterium (assembly GCA_965220095.1). Classification (GTDB taxonomy): domain Bacteria; phylum Chloroflexota; class Dehalococcoidia; order Lucifugimonadales; family UBA3495; genus Bin87. The sequence continues at coordinate 4,271,416 of OZ244805.1, read as the reverse complement.
CAGGTTGATGCGTTCTCGCTGCCGATTGGGCAAGGTATCCAGATGCAGACGCTGCCCTGCCGTTTCCAACGCCCGATGGGAGACGTCCAGACCGGTTACTGAACCAATTGCCGGCTCCCGGATCAGCTCGCTAATCAGTCTGCCTTCGCCGCATCCCAGGTCGAGCACGCGGGTTGCGCCAAGTGTGCGGAGGGTGTCCAGCACTACCTGAATACGTTGCTCACTCAACCGCAGCGGGGCTTCAAGTTGCTCTTCTTCCTGGCCATACCGCATGGTGGTTGCACTCGGGTCGGACTGGCCGGCGTCAAGAAGTTGGGCCAGCGCCTGGCGCCAGAGGTCACGCTGATGCTTCAGGTAGCGCCGGGAAATGAGGTCCCGCTGCGGGTGGGTGTTCAACCACCCCTCGCCATAGCGGAGCAGCTTGTCCACCTCGTCGTCGCCAACCCAGTAGTGCTTGTCGTCGTCCAGCACCGGCAGCAGCACATAGAGGTGGGCGAGAAGGTCCCGCAGCCGTGTTTCCGAGGCGAGTTGCACGCTGAAATACGGGCTGGCGCCCCATTCGGGAAAACGCTCGTCCAGCGGATGCCCTTCAATCTCAACGACATAGCCGAGCGGCTCGAACAATTTCCGGATCAGGTCGGCGCCTTCTCGGGACGGCACCACCTCAATTCGAGCCTCGAGCGGAATGGCTCGCTCTGCCAGTGCCGGTCGATCCTTGCCGGCGCCAGCCAGTGCGCTGCGGAAGACGGAGGCAATCGCCACGCTCAGGTGTGATGACGCCACGTAAGGGCGATCGTTCACGTACTGCTCAAGCCAGGCTCCGCTGCCAGGCGCACCGGATTTGCCCCGTACCAGGCCGATGGGATCGATTTCCAGGAGCAACGCTACCGTACAACGGTCATTCTCGGCCTGTGGGTAAAAAACATCGGCTTTACCGAATGGGAGATTGAACGTCTGAAATCGACCAGGGTTCTTGTGTAGCAAGTACCCCAGATCCGTGGCAGGCTTGTACGTGGTAGAGATAGTGAGCAGCATGACATCAATGGTACGGCACGCAACGCCTGGTGTACAGAATTGTTGGTCTTTGCCCAGGACGATTGCAAAGTCAGCAGTTCCTTTCTGCTTGACGAGGGGAACGCCCCCTCACCCTAACCCTCTCCCACGAAGGGGAGAGGGGACTTTGCAATCGTCCTGGGTCTTTGCCTGCTCGGTGTTACGTCGTGAGCAGCGTTCGCCATCAGCCCACACCGCCAGCGGCGGCGGCTAAGGCTACAGGATGCGTGGCGAGGTGGTTGGTTTTGAGACTGGCGGGATTGAGGGCGGCCAGTGGAATGGGCGAACCGGGCAGATGCCAGACTCCGGTCCACCGGTGTTAGCCGGGAGACCGAGGCGGAACAGCTTGAGCAGGTTGTGGCCGGTGCAGATTAGGGACCACTCGCCGTTCACTTTCTCCAGCCCACGCAGCAGGAACTGACGTAAGCCCCGGCCCTGCTTGATCTGGCCGAAGACCGGTTCCACCGTTGCCATCCGCAGGGCGTAGCGTTGGCGACCCCGCTTCGTGTGTAGCTTGCGCCGCATCCGGTCTCTGGGGGACAGATCACGCGGTATTCGACCTCTGGGCGCGGGCGGCGGCACCCTGCCGTGGCGGATCTGCTCCGGGGCGACGTAGGGGTCAACGCCTAACTCTTGCAGGCCGTCAACCGCCCTTGCCGAGTAGCAACCGGCGTCGGCGGACACTTCCTTTTCCTTGCATACGCCGGTAACTCATCGCCTTGTGCTTCGATGCGTTGGCCCTCACCTTGGTGCGGTCCAGCGCCACGTGCCCCAGCTTTACCAACCCCGCCCGCTGGCACAACGCGAGCGCCTGTAGAAACAGACCCGTCAGCGCTTCAAGATGGTCCTTCCGAAGGTCGGAGATGGTGCGGAAGTCAGGGGTGTTGTTCGCCGCCAGCACCCGGAAGGCGATGTCCTCGTGGAGCCGTTGGAGGCCGGCGGGCACGTAGCGGTTCGTAGTTTTATTGCAGCGACGATCCAGTGTTCGTGGATGGGCAGCAATGCTGGCACGTTCCACCTGAGCAGGATCGTGACGATCATCGACCCCTGCAACTTCACGCCCTCGCAGTCCTTTCATGCCAATCAGACCAGGGGCGGCCGAACGGCGCGCCGTCGGTGATCCAATCGGATTATTCGACCCCAACAACCACTGCATTACGGTTCAAACTGCGCCCCCATATATCCGCTAGAATCCATGGAAATCCATTTGAGGCTGAAGAGAAAATTGCGAAACTTGGGACGCGCCCAAACGTCGGCTGAAAGAGGTCATCCGACTGACGGATTTCGTTTCGGCGTTTTGGACGTCTCAGCGGGGTTTTCAGGCTGGCGGGCGCTGGTGGAATCAGTGATTGAAAGGCTCGTGTCAAGGGCGGCGGCATCCGCCACTCAGCCTAAGCCCCGATCCACCGACAAGATAAGTGTCGCGGCGCGCTGAATGGGTAAGAAAGCGCTCCTGTGCATCTGGGATAATGGTTTTCGAGACAGCAAAACAACCCCAGACCAGGAGCACCCGATAGCTGCTGCCACGCAAGATGCTACCACGCAGCCACCCCGACGGCATCCACATCGCCTGCGATGACCACCGCCGGGTCAACAATGCCGGGCTGATCCTTCCCGCCACGTTGGCCCAGCACCCGGGCCGGCCCCAACCGGTCCGGCAGCGCCTCGACCTGGGCAATGCCCCGGGCCGGGCGAACACGGGCGACAAGATTGTGACCCTGGTGGCCTCCGCGCTGGCTGGCGGCGACTGCATCGACGCCGCCGACGTGTTGCGCACCGGCGGGACCGCTGGCGCCATCGGCTGCGTGGTCAAGGCTCCGTCCACCCTGGGTACCTTCCTGCCTGGGTACCTTCCTGCGCAGCTTCCGGTGGGGCCAGGTCCGCCAGCTGGATCGGGTGAGCCGGGAGTTGCTGGCCCAAGCCTGGGCCGCCGGTGGGGGACCCGGCGGCGTGCTGATGTCTCGGCTGCGCGCGGGCCGGGCCAACACCGTTCGGGGCGCCGCCCACTTCCTGCGTGAGACGGTGGGGCGGGTGCGCTACGCCGGGGCCACCGGACAACTCACGGTGCGGGCCGACCGCGGCTGCTATGCTCACGCCCTGGTCGCGGTCTGCCGCGCAATGGCTGTCCGCTGCTCCATCACCATCCGCCAGCACGCCCGCCTGCGCAATCTCATCGAGGCGATACCCGAGGAAGACTGGACGCCCATACCCTACTGGATGGAGGGCGCCGCCGCTGTGACGGAGGCCACCTACACCCCCTTCCAGCGCCCCCTTTCTAGAGTGAGCCCGACGCCGCACCGGTGCGGCTCATCGTCCGGCGGGTGCAGCCCACGCCCGGTTCCCAACTGGCCCTCTTCGCCACTTACAGCTATCACGGCTGCATCACCGACCGGGACGGGGCAACCCTGGCACTGGCGGCCGACCATCGCCGCCACGCCGAGATCGAGAATGCCATTCGCGACCTCAAGTCCGGCGTTGGACTGAACCACCTCCCCTCGGGCCGCTTTCCCGCCAACGCTGCCTGGCTGGCCGTCCAGGTGCTGGCGCATAACCTCGCTCGCTGGACGGCGCGGCTCGGTCTGGGCCAGCAGGTGGTGACCACCAAGACCCTCCGGCGGCCGTTCTGCTCCCTCGCCGGACGCCTCACCCGCTCGGCGCGCCGCCTCACTTTGCAGCTGCCACAGCGTTGGCCCTGGGAAACCCAGTTCAGTGGTGCCCTGGCGCGGTTGCGCGCCCGGCCACTCCCAGCCTGACGGCGCCCGTCTCCCACTGACCCGCCATCCGGCCAACTGAACGTCCCCGCCAACTCGCACCAACTCGGTCCGCGAGGGGCACTGCCGGCCTACCGCCTGTCGAATTCCGCCCGCCATGGCCGCACGGCCGCCAGCAGCGTGCCGATGTGGCTGCCCTCACGCCGCCCTCATCCCATCTATTGGGATCTGGTTGGGCCCGTTCGCCTTCCCTTACCCATCATCCCTTGTGTCAACGACACGGACGTCTCGCTTCGGTGGATTCGGGTTTATGCTTCAGTTCAGCAGCAGGTCATGTGCCAGTGGGCACTGTTCCTCACTTCGATGGTAGTTTGCTGCTGGGTATATTACTCTGTCCCTCGTTCAGTATCCCCGTGACTCTGGCTCGCCACATCGAGCCCAGCCAAGTAAGGGCGAAGACTACTGGTGATCCGACGAATGCCACGGTTCCTGCTGCTTGGCTTTCCGTGAAGGTGAGCGGAAGCGCGAGGAACCGAACGACGGCAAAGACTGCGCCGGCAACTGCGCTTGCGGCGGATATTTTCTGGGCCGGTGTCTTGAGGATGGCTTTTCGCCTATCGACTGTGGAGTCTAATTGGCTGGTTCGTCTGGTCACGGCGTTGAAGCGCTCTTGCTCTATCGGCCGCGTTGGCGGCACTCTTTGCAGGGCGTTGCCCAGCACTTCGCGGTAGCTCTCTCGGAATTCTTCGTCGGTCTGAATTCCTTTTCTAGAGTTACACCTGTAGCACAAGGCTTGGAGGTTGCTCTCCTCGTTGGACCCGCCGTGCTCTATCGGGATCTTGTGGTCGAGGTGCGTATGGTGAACGTCTAGGCCCAATTGTCCGGCAAGGGAGGCACCACAGTACATGCACTTTTTCCCTTGGTAAGCACTGATCCGGAGTTTCACCTCTTTTGGGAATCTGATTCTCTTCGTCAGGGCAACGGTCCTGTCTCCCTGTTTCGCGTGTAGGGAGGTCCGGTGGTACCAGTCGACCGTCGCAAGGCACGCTCTGGCTATCTGCATACCGGTGTTACCCGCTGTCTTTCTGCCCCACTGTGGGATGGCGCTCTTTTCCGTGGGTTCGTGCTTCATGCTTGCTGCGGCTCCTCGTGGCTCGCCCTTGCGGGGTCGGGGTCGGGTTGTGAAGCATGGTAACGTCTGTGGCTGACAAAGCCGGACGGTCTACCTCAAGGTGCGGCCTGCAACTTCGCACAAAAGCCGCGTTGTAAGCGTAGTATCAGCTCGGTTCGATTGGGCGGTCGGTGACTTCTTGGCGCCTAAACTGGAGTTTCTGTTTGTGGGTTCAATTGCTCGGCTACTCGGTAACCTAGTACCGTTTCAATTTAATTCTATTGGATAGACATGTTTGAGCTTACTGCGAGCGTCCTGGGTGGAGAACCGCCAGTCTATGATGGCGGCGGCCTCGTTGCGCTCGCGTTCGAGCGCCGCGACCTCCCGTCTCAGCAACGCTTCATCGCCGACCCGGCGGTTCAGACACTGTCTGCTAAAGACGCTCAACTCGATTTCAGCCATGTTCAACCAGCTTCCGTGATTGGGTGTGTGGTGAAGCTCCAGGCGTTTGGCTATGCGGCGCGCCTCGGACGGTGCAAACGCTTCGTAGAGCGCGCCGGGCTGGTGGGTGTTGAGATTGTCCGGGACCACGCGCACTACTGCGGCGTCAGGATATGCCTCGTCCACCAGCCACTTCATCTGTTGAGCGAAGTCCACAGCAGTCCGGCGCCCGGTCACCTCGATATGCCTCCACCCACCCTTCGGTTCACAGAACATGAACAGATTCCGGGTCCCGTTTCGCTGGTACTCGGTGTCATAGCGCTCCACCCGTCCAGGAGCGGCCGCAATGGGAGGCCGCACATCCCCAAGCAACTGCTTGGAGGACTCGTCAAAACACACCACCGGACACTCCCGGTCGTACTCTTCGTGATAAAGGTCCAGCACGTCCTCCATCCGAGCGACGAACTCCCCGCTCAGCTTGGGGATGCACCATTCCTTTTTCCGCCACGGCTTGAGTTCGTTTTTTTGAGTATCTGGCGCACCGTCTCCAAGGAGATGCTCCCGGCAAACTCCATCTCCACCACCTTGTCCGCCAGCAGATGGAGCGTCCAGTTCACATGTCCTTCGGGTGGACTGCTGCACGCGATGGCAACCAGGTGCGCTTCCTGCTTGCCGTCCAACTTGCGCTCCCGGCCCGGCCGTGGCTTGTCATTGATGGCGGCCTCAAGTCCTTCCTCGACGAACCGCTTCCGCACTCTGGCAACGGTACTCTGGCAACGGTAGCAGCGTTGATCAAAAGCACACCGGCTATCTCACCGTCCCGAAGTCCTTCATCTGCTTTGAGCAACGCCAGCGCCCGCTTGACGGTGCGGACTGACGGCTTGCCCCGGTGGGAAACCTCATTGAGACGGGAGCGTTCGGATTCAGCCAGCTTGACTTTATACTTGATGGCAGCCATGTCTGGATACTCCCCCACAGAAAGATCATACCCAAGTATGGCTCCCTTCTCATATTATTACAAATCTATCCGGAAATGGTACTAGGGCTTTTAGCTGGAAGCCTCTGCGGTCCCGCATGTGTTGAGGGTGTAAACGGGTTGCCAATCGGTGTTGAACAAGTTGTTCGGTTGCTTCGTTGAACTCTGCTGTCGACCGGTGGTCGTGTGGTCTTTCTATCGGTGTTCCGCCGGATTGGTAGTGATAATCGTCAATGAATCCCTGCTCATCTCCCTCAGTGGCAGCAGGGCGCAGCAAGTCTTTGGCTTTCTCGGTTAGGTTGTAGTTAGGCACTACACGGTCTCCTTGAGTCCATGTGTTCGGTGTCGATTTCGGAGAGAATCAGGAAACTCGGGATCTGCTTGAGCGACGGCGGAAAGCGGCCGAATCCGTGAAGAATTTCGCTCCGGAGTTTTGACTATGTCAGCGGGACTTTTCGGGTTTACGAGCGCACCACGGAGTCATGTTCGCTGCTCGCCGTGAGGGTGTCATTCCGACGGTTATCTGCCGCCGGATTCTCGGATTCACGCAGTGTATTGCTGGCAAGTCAGAGCAGGTAGGCGGCGGGCTATGGCCTCTGTTGTAGGAAGGTTGCGACGCCAAAGGTTGAGACGCCAAAGGCGACTAGTATTGAGTCAATCCTGTATTGGCAGGTGAAGCGCGGGGCGGGCCAGGGTTGTTACGCTGACTGGCAAACAGTGGTGCGGGAGGTGCGACATCCATGGTTCAGGAGAAATACGCAGTACGGTTGTCGTCGGAAGATCAGGAGCAGTTGCGGGGATTGATCCACAGTGGGCGGCATTCCGCTCGGGTCATCAATCGGGCGCGCATCCTGCTCAAGACTGACGAAGGGTGGAGCGCCCCCCAGGCGGCAGCGGCTCTGGACACGTCGCCGCGCACGGTGTTCCGCACCAAACGGCGGTACGCCGAAGAGGGGTTGGAGGGCGTGCGGCACGACCATCCCCAAGCCAACCGGTATCGCAAGTTGGATGATCGGGGTGAAGCCCACCCCGTATCCAGTACGGGGCAGGCTCTGATTGCCCTGGCGTGCAGCGACGCGCCCGAAGGCCATGAGCGCTGGACCCTGCGTTTGTTGGCTGGCAAGGTGGTGGAGTTGGGATTGGCGCCATCGCTGTCCTACGAGACGGTCAGGCTCAGGCTCAAAAAAACACCCTCAAGCCGTGGCGGAAGCAGCAATGGTGCATCCCGAAAGTAGGCGGCGAATTCGTGGCGGCCCCCGTATCCAGTACGGGGCAGGCGATGGAGGACGTGCTGGACCTGTATGCCGAACCCTACGACCCCGATCGGCCGGTGGTGTGCTTTGACGAGACCTCCACCCAACTGCTGGCCGAGGTCAGGGAGCCGTTGCCTCCTCAACCGGGACGACCGCGGCGGCAGGACTACGAGTATCGACGCGGCGGCACCCGCAACATCTTCCTGACCTGTGAACCCCTGGCGGGCTGGCGCCACCTGGCCATCACCGAGCGGCGCACCATGCCGGACTTCGCCCACCAGATGCGCTGGCTAGTGGATGAGGCTTACTCTGATGCCCCGGTGATCCGCGTGGTCCTCGACAATCTGAATACCCATCGTATGGCGTCCCTTTACGAGACGTTCCCGGCTGCTGAGGCCCGGCGCATCGTGAAGCGCCTCGAGTTTCACCACACGCCCAAGCACGCCAGTTGGTTGAACATGGCGGAGATCGAATTCAGCGCATTGAGCCGCGCTTGTCTCAAGGGGAGAAACCCCGACGCGGACGCCCTGCAACGCCAAATCACGGCCTACGAGACCGAGCGCAACGCAGCGGGCGTCACCATCAACTGGCGGTTCAGCACTCAAGCTGGACTTTCCGCATTTCAAGCGGCGTAAGCCAGGGAATCGACAAGTCGGTGGTACAGAGCGACTGGGAGTTCCTGCGTATCGGGGTCGACGGCCGACGTTGAAAAACCCTCCGAGGCCAGCCACAGGTGGCGTCGCACCAGGGCAATGGCGTCCACGAAGGTCGGCAACGGCTTGTCGTACCAGGCCGCTCGGCGCTGGGTCATGGGGCGCTGTTTTTGCAACCCGTGGGCGGCCAGGGTGGTCCAGGAGAAGATTCCCAGCAGGACGGGCGTGGTGCGGGCGATGGCCAGGTCGGACCACTGGCGTTGGGTTTCCAGGCCCAGGTGGGTCCGCACCTCCTGAAAGGTAACTTCCAGTTGCCAGCGCAGGACAAACCATTCCAGGATCTGGGTCGGGTCCGCGGCGGGGTCGGTGCACAGCAAGGCCTGGGTGGCGAAGGAGCCCCGGGGATCTCGGATCAGCACCCAGCGGATGCGGACTGGAGACTTGCCGGAGCGGTACCAGACCGCCGTTTGCGACGTGAGTTCCACGGTGCGGGTGGCGCCGTCATACCAGGCCACGGCCACGCTGGCCCAAGTTGCCTGGGGCTGGTCGAGGATCGTTTTCAGCGCGGGTCGCCGCGCGCCTTTCAGCGGCGGGCGGCCGTTCTGACCCGGCTGACGGGCTGGCGCGGGCGCATAGAGAGCGGCGTCCAGCCGTAGTCTGGCAATGAGGGTAACGGGTTCACGGAGGGATTGGCAGCAGTGAAGCAGGTCCAGCACGGCGTAGCTGTTGTCGCCCACCAGCGCCAGTGGACGTTGGGGCAGCCAGCGTGGTTCGGCAGGCTCACCATGAGCGGGGTTGCAGGACCATCTGTCGCGCCCAGTCGGTGAGCTTCTTGTGCCGACGTCCCTGCTGTTGGTAGTACCGGGTCGATGGCGCCAGCACGGTGAGCGCCGGCAAGGCCCAATGGCGTCCGGCCCAAGGCACGTGGCCCAGCCACATCAGGGAGATCCAGCGCAGGCCGCTGGCCTTGACCAGTTGGCTCCGGCTGGAACGCACCGCGTCGCGGTAGATGCCCCGACCTTTGATCTTGGCGCCGCGACGCCGCTCCAGGGTTTCGTCGATGCCGAAGACCAAGGGGCCATCCCCACCATCAAGGTGCTGGAGCAGCAACACCAAGAGGATGCGCGCCGCTGCACGGGGCGACCACACCGCCCGGTTGAGCACCTCATGGTAGCGGGCGTAATCGCGGTGATCGCTGCGGCCCATGACCCGCAGGGCCGCGGCGACGGTGCGCTGACCCGGGGTCAGGATCGCGCCCACCAGCAGTACCTGGGCTTTCCGCCAGGTCGGGTTGGTAAACAGCGTTGCGAAGGGAATGAGTATGGATACAATGGCATTGGGCAGGGTAAGCATAGCTGGGCCTTTAGTGAGATTTTGGTCAGGCCAGCTTACCCTGTCTTTATACTTTTTCTAAATTATGCGTAAAGCCTAGTCAAGATGCCCGATCCAAATTGCATCGCCTCTATCCCTGCCTTTCCAGACTTGATTGAGTACTAGCATCAGCTGTAATTCTGTCAGCCGTGACCTCCGCTGGGTCGGACTTGCAGTAGGAATTGCGCGAAGCTGGTCGGCTGCTGAAATTAGCGTCATTGGTTGAACACGTTCAACCTAGTCTGGTCGTTCATCTTCTCTTCGAGGACACTAATATTACAACGACGGGTTAGGGAGGGATGCTTGTGGATGTCTGGGCAGCGGCGCGGCGTTTCTCATGGGACTGTCTGGCTCGCTCGTTGCGTTGCTGGACACCATCTAGCCATAGCAGCAACTCCTCCGGCCCGAACCGCTCCCGCGGCAAAAGCTCACGCACCACTCGGTACACCTGGGGCCGGGTGATCAGGGGCATCTTTTTCCCCCAGTCCTGTTGCAAGGTCAGCAGAAAGGCGCCGGCCAGCAGACACATGGTGATGTGGTGATGCCAGCCGGCCCAGAGCCTGCCCCGTACTTGATGCGGTGTGCGAGTTTCGTACTCATCGAGGCCCACGTCGCTCTGCTCGGTCTCGAACTCGGTTTCAATGCGCCAGCGGGAGCCGCCCACATCGGCCAGGGTTGCCAGAGGCGTGTCCTCAGGAGCGTTGGATAGATAGTAGCGTTGGATAGCAGGAGCGTTGGATAGATAGTAGCGGGGCTCGCTGCCGTCGCGGTTCTGGCGATAGATGGCCCCGAGGATTTCGCCGGGCTTGCGTCGGCGCGTTACCCGCACCCGCTGGGCGCTGAATACGCAGGTGGGTGGCCCCTGGCTGCCCGCCGCAATGGTTAGCTCTCGCCAGGCATCCGGCGGCAGCGCCGTACTGCGCTCCGACATGGTCCGCCGCTCCGCACGCCGCGGTCTGGGTTTGCGGGGACGCCCGTTACCCTGGTAAGGCGGATCGGTGGTAAGGCGGATCGGTGGTAAGGCGGATCGGTGGTAAGGCGGATCGGTGGTAAGGCGGATCGGTCCAAGTGGGTTCCAGCGGCCACACCGTCATATCCGGACGCAGGTCCAAAACGTAGTACATTCCCGCCGACGCCAGGCCCTCCCGCAGCGTCGGCGACATCCCGAAAGCGGAATCGCCAGCCACCCACTGTGCGCTGCGGTGGCCTCTGGCCGGGGCACACTCCAGCATAGCCATGGCCAACTCCGTCTTGCTTTGGTACTCCCGCCGGCTCGCCGGCACCCCCGCCGTCGCACCACGCTCCCCATCCCCAGTCCATTCCTCCGGCAGATACAGCCGCTGGTCCACCAGCGCCCGGCCCCTGGGCCCCACCTGGGCCAGGAACACCCCAGCCGGGCAGTTGGCAATCTTCCCCAATGCTCCACAGTACTGCCGGACCACTCCCGCCGACTTCACCCCCGGCTTGGGAAAGTCGCTGCCGTCCAACACCCACACCGCCGGCGGATGCTCCCACCGGGAACACAGCTACTCCGGCAGCCAGCCGATGACCGCGTCGTCATCCCAGCGGGCCTCGGTAAGAAAACGCTGCCGCACACGCGGCGACGCTGTAACCGTCGCTGACAGGTTTTCCGCATTGCGCCGCTCCTGGGACTGCACCAGCAGGGCTGGCAGGTATTGCCCACTACGCTCCCGCCACTGCTTGCGACCGAAAACCGGCGCACAGTAGTCGTGAAAATCCTGGCAGGCCTCGTACACTCGGTCCCAAGCTGCCGCGTCCATCGCCCCACCTCACCTCCCGTAGCCTCCGATTGCGCCGCGAAATCCTACCACATAACCCGTCGTTGTAATACTAGTATTACAACGACGGTTGTCATGATAGGATGGTGGGGGTAGTTGGGTAAGGCTTGAGGAGGCGGGGCAGGGTGATGGATGCGGCGGCTTTTGAGCCGGTGGACGGGGCCTTTCAGGATTTTCACGCTTACTTCGCTCCGCTGTTTGGTCGCCGGGGGGCGCGGGATCACAGTCGTCATTATCTGCAGGCCCTGCTGGTGCAGTCCGGGGAGCGGCGCAACGCCGAGAATCTGTCGGAGACGGTTCCGGCGTCAGCCCGGGTGATGCAGCGGTTTCTCACCGAGTCCCCCTGGGATGACGACGTGGTCATAGGCCGCCTTCAAGAGTACCTGGGACCCCGGCTGGGGTACCCGGAGGCGGTGTGGGTGCTGGACGGCAGCGATTTCCCCAAGCAGGGCAGGAAGTCCGTGGGAGTGGCTCGTCAGTACTGCGGGAGCCTGGGCAAGGTGGCCAACTGCCAGGCTGGAATGTTCCTGGCCTACGTCAGCCTGCAGGGACGGGCCCTGGTGGACAAACGGCTTTATCTGCCGGAGAGCTGGACCTCGGACACCGACCGCTGTGCGGCGGCGGGGGTGCCGGAGGAGAGTCGGAACTACCGGTCAAAAACCAAGTTGGCGCTGGAGATGCTGGAGCGGGCCCTGGAGCGGGGGCATCTGCAGGCGGGCTGGGTTGCCGGGGACGACGCCTTCGGGATGTCGCCGTCCTTCCGCGAGGGACTGGCGGCTCTGGGGATGCGCTACGTGCTGGACGTTCCCGGCGGCGCCACGGTCTGGCCGCTGGAGCCCGCCTGGACCAGTCCAGAGTATCAGGGGAGCGGGCGTCCCCGCAAACCCAGGCTCAAGGGCGGGCAGCGGCGCACCATGGTGGAGCGCAGCGCTGAATTGCCGGAGGAGGCCTGGCGGGAGATAACGGTGGCGGAGGGAAGCCAGGGTCCCCGCAGCTACCAGTTCAGCGCCCAGCGGGTGCGGTCGACCAGTAAGAGCCTATCCTAAAAACCAAACCTGGGCTAAACTGGGGGAATGACTAAAGCGAAAGAACCCAAGCCACCGCGACCCAAGCGCGCTGGCCCGGCCACACCGACCAACCCCACCACCGGCTCCTTTCAGGTATCCGACGAGCTGTGGGCGGTGCTGGCCCCGCTGATTCCCCAGCGGGTGAATACCCATCCTCTGGGCGGCGGCCGGCCCCGAGTGCCCGACCGGACTTGCGCCAACGGCATATTCTACGTGCTGCGTACCGGCTGCCAGTGGAAAGCTCTGGACGCCACGGGCATTTGCTCCGGCTCCACCGCTCATTTGCGCTTCCAGGAATGGGTGGCCGCCGGGGTATTCCGGGAGCTATGGCGGACGGGGCTGGAACGCTACGACGAATTGCAGGGCTTGGACTGGAGCTGGCTGAGCATGGACGGGGCGCTGACCAAAGCGCCCCTGGGCGGGGGAAAAAACCGGGCCCAATCCCACCGACCGGGGTAAGAGCGGGGTCAAGCGCAGCCTGTTGACCGAAGCCCAAGGCATTCCGGTGGGGCTGGCGGTGGACGGAGCCAACCGCCACGACATGAAGCTGGTGCGGGCCACGGTGGACAGCCTGCCGGTGCCGCGACCCGTACCCAGTCCGGAGACCGCCCAGGGTATGTGCCTGGATAAGGGCTACGACTTCAATGAGGTGCGCCGCACCCTGGACGAGTTCGGCTTCACGGCGCACATCCGCAGCCGGGGCGAAGAGGCCCAGGCCATCAAGAAAGCGGCCGGCTTCAAAGCCCGACGCTGGGTGGTGGAACGGACGCACAGTTGGCTGAACCGCTTCCGGCGGATATTGGTCCGTTGGGACAAGTCTCCCGCCAACTACATTGCCTTCCTGCATTTCGCCTGCGCCCTCATCGCCCTCAGAGCCGCCGGGTTATTAGGATAGGCTCTAATACTACAGTTGCAGAACAAAGGCGGGTAGAATCAAGGCAGTCAAGGGCTGGAGAGGTGAGGCGGTGGTAGGTGTGATAGAAGATGTGGCGGAGGTGGCCCGTTGGGCCCAGGGAATCGAAGGGGTACACGAGTGCATTGCGGGACGATTCCGGCGTCCCGAGCCGCGTAGGCGTGCGCTGGACTACCTGCGAGGGCTGCTCAGTCCCGTGGAACGCAAGAACGGCTGGCAACTGGCGGAGCAGGCGGGGGACGCCACCCCCTATGGGGTGCAGCACCTGCTGTCCACCTACGTCTGGGACGCCGACCTGGTTCGCGACGATCTCAGGGACTACGTGGTGGAGCATCTGGGCGACGTCCATGGAGTTCTGGTGGTGGACGAGACGGGATTTCTGAAGAAGGGGAACAAGTCCGTTGGGGTGCAGCGGCAGTATAGCGGCACGGCGGGGCGGATCGAGAACTGCCAGATCGGGGTATTTTTGACCTACGCCTCTGCCCAAGGGAGGACCCTGATGGACCGGGAACTTTACCTGCCTCGGGTGTGGGCTGATGACCTGGAACGGAGGCGAGAGGCTGGGGTGCCTGAGAAAGTGGCATTCCGCACCAAGCCGCAACTGGCCCGGCGGATGCTGGAGCGGGCGCTGGAATCGGGAGTGCCCTTCGGCTGGGTCACTGGGGACGAAGTCTACGGCAACGACCGCAACCTGCGGCGGTGGCTGGAGCGGCGAGACGTTCCCCACGTGCTGGCCGTCAGGAGCAACGAGCAGCTGTGGGCAGAGACGGACAAGGGATGGCGACCGGTGCGGGCGGACCGGCTGGCGCCTGGGGTGGAGGAACCCGGCTGGGTGCGGCGCAGCGCGGGCGACGGCGCCAAGGGACCCCGGGTATACGATTGGGCGCGGGTGGAGATCCGGCCCCTGAAGGAGCCGGGCAAGGGGTACTGGCTGCTGGTCCGGCGCAGCATCGCCAAGCCCGGGGAGTTGGCCTATTACGTCTGCTTCGGCCCGGTTGATACGACTCTGGAGGAACTGGTGCGGGTGGCCGGAACTCGTTGGACCATCGAAGAATGCTTTGAGGAGGCCAAGGGAGAGGTGGGTCTGGACCAGTATGAAGTCCGGAAATGGGATGGCTGGTACCGGCACATCACCCTGGCGATGCTGGCCCACGCCTACTTGGCGGTGGTCAGGCGCCAGGCGTTGGAACAAGGCGGTCCGGGGGAAAAGGGGGCTGTCCCAGCTTGGACGAAAAGCTGATACCCCTGACGGTGCCCGAGGTCCGGCGGTTGCTCTACCGGCTGATATGGAGACATCAACCTACGGACGAATCAGTGCTGCGGTGGTCCCGGTGGAGACGGCGGCACCAGGCAACGGCCCGGCGCTGCCATTACCGACGCCGCCTGAAACTCCTTACCACATTTCTGCGACTGTAGTACTAAGCGGAAGCCTGGCGAAATCCACTGGGCCGTCTACCGCCGGAACCGGGACGGCAGCGAGCCCCGCTACTACCTGTCCAACGCTCCCGAGGACACTTCCCTGGAGACCCTGGCCTACGTGGGAGGGTCGCGGTGGCGCATTGAAACCGAGTTCGAGACGGAAAAAAGCGATGTGGGGCTGGACGAGTACGAGACCCGCACCCCGTATCAAGTACGGGGCAGGCTCTGGGCGGGCTGGCATCACCACGTGGCCCTGTGCCTGCTGGGCGGAGCGTTTCTCCTGAGCCTGCAACAGGCTTGGGGGGAAAAAGATGCCCCGGATCACGAGGCCCCAGGTTTACCGGGTGGTGCGAGAGATGCTGCCCCGGGAACGGTTCGGGCCGGCTGAGTTGCTGCGGTGGCTGGAGCAGACCCAAGAATGCAACGAACGGGCCAGACGCTCCCACGCCAAGCGGCGCGCCGCCCTTCGCGCGTCCCCAAACATCCCTCCTTGAACCGTCGTTGTAATACTAGCAGCCTGTCTGAGAAATACGGGCAATTTGCGGGCATTGCTGTGGGCCCAATCTGGTCACAGCCTTCAACGCTGAAGAGCAACCTCCCGATTTGGTCTCGCCATTCCAGTGGTGCGTGGCGTGCCTGGCGGCGTCGCTTGGATGAGCCTCCAGATAGCTTTCCGCAACAGCAGTTATCACCTATAGCCTGGCTAGGGCGTTTTGGAACTGCATGATAGGGTCATTTCCTGCATAAGAAAGGGGGAATTTTTCCTCCCCCTGTTGGAAAAGGGGGTTGAGGGGAGATTTTCGTCAGGTCAGTTCAAACACCACTGACTTTGCACAGGCGCTGCCTGGCAACACTTGGCCTTGACAATCCGGCACGGGGATGGTCGGGAGGGGGCGATTCTATAGTGGGCATGTGACTCAAACGGGCTTGAGGAGTGAACATGACCAACTCACGGATCCGTCAACTGGCAGCCATCTCGGTTCTCGTTCTCGTCTGCGCCGCCTTCGCCGCGCTCGTGTCGGCACAAGAGGACACCGACGTCCCCATCGACATCGTCTATGACGAGTTCCGGCTCCACAATGGCCTGCGCGTCATCGTGCATACCGACCGCTCGTCTCCCACAGTGTACATGATCACCTGGTTTCACGTGGGTTCCAAGGATGAGCCGGAAGGCAAGACCGGCTTCGCGCACCTGTTCGAGCACCTGATGTTCCAAGGCAGCGAAAACAACAACGATGAATGGGACAAGGCGTTAAGTGAAATCGGCGCCACTGGTAGGGATGGCCGGACCGACCTGGACTGGACCGGATACCTTCAGACGGTGCCGACCGGGTCCCTCGAACGCCTGCTCTGGCTTGAACCCGACCGCCTCGCCCACTTGACCATTACCCAGGAGCGGCTCGATGAGCAGCGCGGGGTGGTGCAGAACGAAAAGCGTCAAGGGGCCAATGCTCCATTCGGCGATTTTTATGAGCACCTCTGTCCCGGCCTCTTTCCACCCGGCCATCCCTACCGGCACACGGTCATCGGGTCGCTGGAAGACCTCAATGCCGCCACCCTGGAGGATGTGAAAGCTTGGTTCAAGCAGTACTACGGCGCCTCCAACGCGGTTGTTGCGTTGGTTGGCGACATCGATGTCGAGACCGCCAAGCCGTTGATGGAGAAGCACTACGGCGACGCGCCGGTCGGCGACCCCGTGAGCCGCGTGACCGAATGGGTGCCGAAACTCACCGAAAACCGCCACGAAACCATCTACGGCCACGCATCCGCCGGGTTCATTGCGCTCGCTTGGCCAGTCCCGTCCGACTTGCGCGAGTCGGTGGGCTTATCGCTGTGGGGCGACGCGTTCGCCTCGGGCCGAGCGTCGCCCCTTTACCAGGCCCTGGTGGAGGAGCGCCAACTCGCCTCGGACGTCGACGCGGGGGTTACTGAGTATGAAATCGCGGCGCTGTTTAAAATTGAAGTAAAACTTTTGCCGAGAGCGGATGCCGACGAGGCCCGGCGCGTGCTCGATGAGACCCTCGCCGGGTTCCTGGCAACCGGCCCCGACCCCAACCGCCTGGAGAGCCTGCTCACACAGGAGCTCATCGGCACCGTGCGCTCCTTTGAAAAACCCTCGAACAAAGCCGAAGCGCTCCTGGAGGGCGCCGTGTTCCACAATGACCCGCTGCGTTTCAAGAAAAAGCTCGCAGAAGCTCAGGCGGCCACCTCCAGGGGCCTTTCCGAACTTGCCAATGAGTGGCTGACGCGTCCCTGTTACGAATTCACCGGAACTGCCCTTTGGACGCCTCGCCTCGGCAACAGAGGGCGCGGACCGCTCCAGCCTGCCGGCATTGGCGGCGACTCCGGGGCTGCAATTCCCGGCGGTCGAAGAACGCACGTTGGACAGTGGAATTCGCCTGGTCCTGGTGCGTCGCCAAGCGTTGCCCGTCACCGATCTCGTCATTCGATTCAACTTCGGCAGCATAGACGACTCGGCCACCGGGAACTACGGAGTGACCTACACGGCGTTCGAAGAACTCACCAGTGCATCCGCGACGCTGCGGCTATCGAGGGCGAGCTCGAGCGGCTGGGCTCCTATGTGGACGTTGAGAGCGGCGTCGTTTCAAGTACGGTTTGGACTGGTGGACTCACCGCGAACCTGCCCGAGACTCTCGCTCTCGTTGCCGAATTGCTCAGCAACCCCACCTATCCCGAAGAGCAGCTTGAACTTGCCAGGAAGCGGCAAATCGCAGCCATCAAAGCAAACCGCAAGGATGCCGAGACCGTGTCCGAAGCATTGCTCATGGAAAAGATATATGGCGCCGGCCATGTCTACGGACGGCGGCTAACGGAAGCGGACATCCCGGCCATCACGCGCGACGCCGTGGTTGCCTATCACTGGAAGCGGGTCCTGGGCGCGCCCTTCACAGTGTTCGCAGTCGGCAATCCGAGCGTGGACGAACTCGCCGGGATGGTCGAGACGGCCTTCGCCGACTGGCCGCTGCGTGCACCCACGGGCGAAGCCGCCACGCCCTCGATGGTAACGCTGCCGGACGGCCCGCGCGTGTTCCTGGTGGATATTCCCGGCGCCGAGTCGAGCGTAATCCGTGCCGGGAACGTGGCGGCGCCAACCCCAATCGAGCCGGATGTGGCGCGGGAAATTGCCAACGACGTGATCGGCGTCGGCGTCATCAGCCGCCTCGGCGCCAACCTGCGCGAGGACAAGGGCTGGAGCTACGGGGTGCGCAGCACTCTCTCAGTCGATAAGTACCAGAGCAACTTCGGTATCGCTTCCTACGTGCAGGCTGACAGGACGGCGGACGCCATCGTTGAAATGCAACGCGAATTGGCCGAGTTTCTCGAACAGCGCCCTGCTACTGAGGAAGAGTTCAACCGGCTGCGCTCTTCACGCAGCCGCGGACTCGTCGGTGAGTATCAAACCGGAAAGTCCGTGCTTGGGAGCCTGGTGTCCAGCGAAGATATCGGACGCCCCTGGAATCATCCGGAGATCTATGGCGCGGCATTAGCGAACGTGACGCTGGATCAAGTCCGAGCGGCGGCGCGCGAACTCATTCACCCGGACCGTTTGACCTGGGTCATCGCCGGGGATCTCGACACGATCGAGGAACCAGTGGGGACGCTGAACATTGGTAGGGTGGAGGTGATCGTGCCCTGAGCTATGAGGAGGCTGACAGCACACTGCGAGCGCGCGGAGCTCCACGGTCTCCACGGCAGGGCATGTGCAAATTCGGTACTGTTTGAACTGACCAAACGAAAATCCCCCTCAATCCCCACTTCCTAAAGGGCTGAGAAGGGTATGTTAAAAGGAGATTGTAGCTACGAACCGGCATCGCCACCCCTGGACTCCGGCATACGCCGGAATGCCAGAATGGGCCCGATAGCGAGCATTTCGGGACGATTTAGTATCTGATCAAGCCTGCCCGACTATACGATCTCGCGTTCAACTGCATAAGTCTTAAATTAAATACATACCTCTGTCAGCCTTCTTAAAAGGGGGACAACAGGGACGCCGACGGCTGCGAGGGCGGCGGCATGGGTGTGGACCGGAACATCAACCAGGTGGACGAGGACCCGGAGACGCACGAGGCCACCGTCTCCGTCGGCTGTCCGGCGGGGGGAGTACACCCTCCGGGCAAGCCTGTCCTCTGCGGAGGGCGCGGAACTGGCCGTCGCTGCACTGGAAGATGCCGCCCCACAACTCTTGCAGCGTCGGGATCGCCGGCGGAGCGTTGTGCACCCGCACTCCGAAACGCCCCAGGGACTGGAACATGCTGTCAAAAAGGGGGACTTCAATTCGTTGCCCCACGCCATCGCGCTCCCGGGCTTCAGGGCGACGAAGATGGCCACCACCGACTGGAAGGCCCCATAGACCGAGGCGATGGGAATGGCCGTGTAGACCGGACGCGGGCTATCGGCGTTGGGTGGGCGGAAGGTGGCCGACGCCGCTCCCACAACTCCTTCGTAAGCCGGCATGGCCGCCCTGGGATCGTCCGACGCAAATCCCGGAATGGAGCAGTAAACCAGGCGGGGGTTGGCCCGAGTCATCTCCTCGGGTCCCAGCCTCAACCGGTCCATGACCCCGGGCCGGAAGTTCTCGACCACCACATCGGCGCTCTGTATGAGGGGATCGGGCAATGGCCGAGTCATCCGCCCGCTTGAGGTCCAGGGTTATGCTCCGCTTGCCTCGGTTCCCCGTTGAGTTTGCCGGGGTCTTCCAGCGGGTTCCGCCGGGAGGGTCAACCCGGATCACGTCGGCACCCTGATCCGCCAGCAACATTCCTGCCAAGGGCCCGGAAATATACTGCCCGCAGTCAATTACCCGAATGTGTTCCAGGGCTCCGGCGATGTCTGGACCCTCCCCCGGATTGGCCAAAAAGATCGGCTTCGTGGATGAGGCGCAGGCTAACACTGCGGGTATGAGCGGTCAACCGCCGGCGTCGGAACATGGTGACATCACATCCGTGGCGACAAGGCTTTTCACTATCTCGCCTGGCATCCCAAAATTGACCCTCTCGGTATGGGTTACTATAATGGGCAGAGTCCACAGCAGTAGCGGGTCTTTGCCCAGGCAGCGGAAACCGTGACTGCTAGGTTCACAGCATACGTGAGGAGGACTTTCATGGTTGAACAGCAGGCAGCGGTACTGAGCCCGGAAACTTTGATAGAGGAGTTCCAGAAGAACGGTGTCACCCATGTGGTGACCATTCCTGACAGCGAGACCAACTACCTGTACGAGTTGATGAAGGAGGAGCCTTGGCTGGAAATCGTCCCGGCCTCCCGGGAAGGTGAGACCTTCGCCATCGCCCTGGGGCTGCTAATCGGCGGCAAGACCCCGGTGTGCCTGATTCAGAACACGGGCATGATGGAATCGGGCGACTCCATCCGGGGTATGGCCCTGGACTCCGGGTTCCCGCTGGTAATGGTGGTGGGCTATCGTGGCTGGAATCGCCACGGTGTTATAACCGACTCGGTGGCCCGCTATACCGAGCCGTTCCTGAACGCCTTTCGCATCAACTACTACCTGGTGGAGCAGGATGCCGACAGTTCGCGCATCTCCGTGGCCTTCGAGGAGGCCCGGACCACCAAGCGGCCAGTTGCTATCCTGGTGGGCGACGAATACCACGGGTTCAACCGCTAGACGGATAACCCTTCGCCAAAAATTATTGTTCCATCGGCGCCTTACCACGTGCGGTACGTCATCCTGGGGTGGGGCGGGGTACGGAGCAAGCAAGATCCACGTAACGGAGGCAAAGAATGATTCATTCCGAGGACGTATTCCGAGTATTCCAAGAGTACCGGGGCGATGCCATCGTGATTCCCACCGGCACTGCCGGTCGCCACTGGCGGGAATTCAGCACCAACGAGAACCGGGACATGAACCTGGGAGGCGCAATGGGCCAGACCACTTCGGCGGCCTTGGGACTGGCCTTGGGACTGCCTGATGAAAAGGTGGTGCTGTTCGATTCCGAAGGCGCGCTGCTGATGAACCTGGGGATACTGGCTACTATCGCCGACCAGAAGCCGAAAAACTTCTGCCACATTTTGTTGGACAATGAGTGCTACGCCACCACTGGAGGGCAGCCGGTTCCCAACGCGCAAGAGATTAACTACGCCGGTGTAGCCAAAGAAGCCGGTTATTCCTCTGCCTACAGCTTCGACGACCTGGAAGAGTTCACCACGAATGTGGAGCAAATAATGCAGGATACCGGCCCGGTATTCGTCGCCATCAAAGTTGTGCCGGAGATAGAGAACGAGCCAATAGGTATGCGGCAGCGTGTCCCTACCCGCAGCCGCGCCGAGACCATCCGGGACTTGCAGACGGAGTTGGGCATTAGCGCCGGTTAGCTTTCGCGACCGTCCACCTATTATGAGAGTACAGGGGCGCACAATGTGCGCCCCTGAATCGTGCCGCCCGGCCGGTTTAGCGTCCAATCCGGGCTACGCCAGCGTCAGCAGCTCCATGTAGCAAAGCATTGCACGGGTGAGCAGTCCCGCCCGCAACTCTCCTTCCCGCTCGGCGACTTCGTCAACCATAGCCAGCATTGGCGCCGGCATGACGATATTAACCTGCACCGGTTTGGCCGAAAGCTTGGAAAGGTCGACATCTGCCAGGGCCTAAATACCGCCGGCGTAGTCTTCGTTAGGTCGGTGCGCCCGAATGGGCGTCTGCTCTGGAATGGGCTGACCGTCCATGAGCAAAGTTTCAATATGCCCAACAATGTCCTCTCGCGCCATGTTAACGGCGTCGTCCAAGCTAGGCTTTACGCATAATTTAGAAAAAGTATAAAGACAGGGTAAGCTGGCCTGACCAAAATCTCACTAAAGGCCCAGCTATGCTTACCCTGCCCGATGCCATTGTATCCATACTCATTCCCTTCGCAACGCTGTTTACCAACCCGACCTGGCGGAAAGCCCAGGTACTGCTGGTGGGCGCGATCCTGACCCCGGGTCAGCGCACCGTCGCCGCGGCCCTGCGGGTCATGGGCCGCAGCGATCACCGCGATTACGCCCGCTACCATGAGGTGCTCAACCGGGCGGTGTGGTCGCCCCGTGCAGCGGCGCGCATCCTCTTGGTGTTGCTGCTCCAGCACCTTGATGGTGGGGATGGCCCCTTGGTCTTCGGCATCGACGAAACCCTGGAACGGCGTCGCGGCGCCAAGATCAAAGGTCGGGGCATCTACCGCGACGCGGTGCGTTCCAGCCGGAGCCAACTGGTCAAGGCCAGCGGCCTGCGCTGGATCTCCCTGATGTGGCTGGGCCACGTGCCCTGGGCCGGACGCCATTGGGCCTTGCCGGCGCTCACCGTGCTGGCGCCATCGACCCGGTACTACCAACAGCAGGGACGTCGGCACAAGAAGCTCACCGACTGGGCGCGACAGATGATCCTGCAACCCCGCTCATGGTGAGCCTGCCGAACCACGCTGGCTGCCCCAACGTCCACTGGCGCTGGTGGGCGACAACAGCTACGCCGTGCTGGACCTGCTCCACTGCTGCCAATCCCTCCGTGAACCCGTTACCCTCATTGCCAGACTACGGCTGGACGCCGCTCTCTATGCGCCCGCGCCAGCCCGTCAGCCGGGTCAGAACGGCCGCCCGCCGCTGAAAGGCGCGCGGCGACCCGCGCTGAAAACGATCCTCGACCAGCCCCAGGCAACTTGGGCCAGCGTGGCCGTGGCCTGCTATGACGGCGCCACCCGCACGGTGGAACTCACGTCGCAAACGGCGGTCTGGTACCGCTCCGGCAAGTCTCCAGTCCGCATCCGCTGGGTGCTGATCCGGGATCCCCAGGGCTCCTTCGCCACCCAGGCCTTGCTGTGCACCGACCCCGCGGCGGACCCGACCCAGATCCTGGAATGGTTTGTCCTGCGCTGGCAACTGGAAGTTACCTTTCAGGAGGTGCGGACCCACCTGGGCGTGGAAACCCAACGCCAGTGGTCCGACCTGGCCATCGCCCGCACCACGCCCGTCCTGCTGGGAATCTTCTCCTGGACCACCCTGGCCGCCCACGGGTTGCAAAAACAGCGCCCCATGACCCAGCGCCGAGCGGCCTGGTACGACAAGCCGTTGCCGACCTTCGTGGACGCCATTGCCCTGGTGCGACGCCACCTGTGGCTGGCCTCGGAGGGTTTTTCAACGTCGGCCGTCGACCCCGATACGCAGGAACTCCCAGTCGCCCTGTACCACCGACTTGTCGATTCCCTGGCTTACGCCGCTTGAAATGCGGAAAGTCCAGCCAAGGTATCTCCGCCCGAGAAGCACCCCGGCAGGCCAGGGGCAGCTACCCCGTAACTGCTTCCTTCGTCCTTTTGAATCATGATTGGATAACGCATTATTGTGCTCTCCAATCCCATCCGGCTTGCCGGAAAGCGCTCGCAGGGTGCCTCTCGCAGGGTGCCTATGGGGATGTCCTTGCGAGGATGTTGGACTGTGACTACCCCGGGCTGCTCAGGATGTATAAAGTGCTGGTGGCTGCCGTTAGCAGGCCGTCTGAGGATTAGCGGCTAAGGTTACGGGATGCATGGCGAGGTGGTTGGTTCTGAGACCGGCGGGATTGAGGGCAGCCAATGGAATGGGCGAACCGTCCGGATGCCAGACTCCCGACCAACGGGTTTAGCCCGGAGACCGAACCGGAACAGCTTGAGCAGGTTGTGGCCGGTGCAGATCAGCGACCACTCGCCGTTGACCTTTTCCAAGCCCCGCATCAGGAACTGCCGGAAGCCTCGGCCCGGCCTGATCTGGCCGAAGACCGGCTCCACCGTGGCCATGCGCAGGGCGTAGCGTTGGCGTCCCCGCTTGGTGTGCAGCTTGCGCCGCATCCGGTCTCTGGGGGACAGATGATTGGGGATGCGCCCTCGGGGCGCTGGTGGCAGCACTCTGCCGTGGCGGGTTTGCTCCGGCGCGACGTAAGGATCCACGCCCAACGCTTGCAGGCCGTCAACCGCCTTTGCCGAGTAGTAGCCAGCATCGGCGGACACTTCCTTCGGCACGGCGCCGGTGTTGCTGATGGTTTCCGCTATCATGGTCACGGCCTGCTGCTGGTCTGAAGTCTGGTTGGTGGCCTGTGCCGCCACGATCACCTGGTGGGCGCTGTCCACCACCGCCTGACAGTTGTAAGCCTGCTGGAAGTCCCGACCGCCCGTTCCGGGCATGATGCGCGACTCGGCATCGGTGAAGTTGCGTTGGGCTTTGTCATCAGGCACCCCGGGCTGCTCTTTACCCTCGGCTTCCGCCTGCTCGGCAGCCGCCTCGGCTTCGGCTTTCAACGCCGCCATGGCCTCCCGTATCTTCCCCAATCGTCCTTCCCGAAAGGACAACTCCTCCGGCAACTCATCTCCGCGCCGATCCCTACCGTACCTACGGTCCTCCTCCTCATCCACCTCCTGAGCCCGCCGCAACAACTCCGCCACCTCCGCCGACAACTGCGCTTCTTTCTCTTTCATACGTCGGTAACTCATCGCCTTGTGCTTCGATGCGTTGGCCCTCACCTTGGTGCCGTCCAACGCCACGTGGCCCAGCTTCACCATACCCGCCCGCTGGTACAACGCCAGCACCTGCAGGAACAGACCCGTCAACGCTTCAAGATTGGCCTTGCGAAAGTCGGAGATGGCGCGGAAGTCAGGGGTGTTATTCGCCGCCAGCACCCGGAAGGCGATGTCCTCGTGGAGCCGTTGGGCGATCCTTCGTGATGACGCCACCCCGACGCAGTAGCCGTAGAGCAGCACTTTCACCATCATCCGGGGATGGTAGGGCGGGCCACCACGCCTTTCCTGCTCGTAACGCGCCGTGATCTCCGGGAGAGCCTGCCCGCGCGAAAGCGGGGGTCCAACTGGTCCACAACGTCAGAGATGAAGTAGGCCAGATGGTCCGGGGGCAACCCCTCCCGCAGCGCCGCGGGCAGCAGCAACTGCTGGTCGGGATCGTAGGGAAGATACGTCTTGCTCATCGCCAACTCCGCACAACTGAACTCCCCCCATCACACCATCACAATCCTCGGTCAGCAGTTATTCTCGGACGGGCTGCTAGTATTACAACGACGGTTCAAGGAGGGATGTTCGGGGATGCGCGAAGGGCGGCGCGCCGCTTGGCGTGGGAGCGTCTGGCCCGTTCGTTGCATTCTTGGGTCTGCTCCAGCCACCGCAGCAACTCAGCCGGCCCGAACCGTTCCCGGGGCAGCATCTCTCGCACCACCCGGTAAACCTGCGGCCGGGTGATCCGGGGCATCTTTTTCCCCCCAAGCCTGTTGCAGACTCAGGAGAAACGCTCCGCCCAGCAGGCACAGGGCCACGTGATGATGCCAGCCCGCCCAGGTGCGGGTCTCGTACTCATCCAGCCCCACATCGCTTTTTTCCGTCTCGAACTCGGTTTCAATGCGCCACCGCGACCCTCCCACGTAGGCCAGGGTCTCCAGGGAAGTGTCCTCCGGGGCGTTGGACAGGTAGTAGCGGGGCTCGCTGCCGTCCCGGTTCCGGCGGTAGACGGCCCAGTGGATTTCGCCAGGCTTCCGCTTACTGGTCGACCGCACCCGCTGGGCGCTGAACTGGTAGCTGCGGGGACCCTGGCTTCCCTCTGCCACCGTAATCTCCCGCCAGGCCTCCTCCGGCAATTCAGCGCTGCGCTCCACCATGGTGCGCCGCTGCCCGCCCTTGAGCCTGGGTTTGCGGGGACGCCCGCTCCCCTGATACTCTGGACTGGTCCAGGCTGGCTCCAGCGGCCAGACCGTGGCGCCGCCGGGAACGTCCAGCACGTAGCGCATCCCCAGCGCCGCCAGTCCATCGCGGAAGGACGGCGACATCCCGAAGGCGTCGTCCCCGGCAACCCAGCCGGCTTTCAGATGCCCCCGCTCCAGGGCTTGCTCCAGCATCTCCAGCGCCAACTTGGTTTTTGACCGGTAGTTCCGACTCTCCTCCGGCACCCCCGCCGCCGCACAGCGGTCGGTGTCCGAGGTCCAGCTCTCCGGCAGATAAAGCCGTTTGTCCACCAGGGCCCGTCCCTGCAGGCTGACGTAGGCCAGGAACATTCCAGCCTGGCAGTTGGCCACCTTGCCCAGGCTCCCGCAGTACTGACGCGCCACGCCCACGGACTTCCTGCCCTGCTTGGGGAAATCGCTGCCGTCCAGCACCCACACCGCCTCCGGGCGCCCCAGCCGGGGTCCCAGGTACTCTTGAAGGCGGCCTATGACCACGTCGTCATCCCAGGGGGACTCGGTGAGAAACCGCTGCATCACCCGGGCTGACGCCGGAACCGTCTCTGACAGATTCTCGGCGTTGCGCCGCTCCCCGGACTGCACCAGCAGGGCCTGCAGATAATGACGACTGTGATCCCGCGCCTCCCGGCGGCCCAACAGCGGAGCGAAGTAAGCGTGAAAATCCTGAAAGGCCCCGTCCACCTGCTCAAAAGCCGCCGCATCCATTTCCCTGCCCCGCCTCCTCAAGCCTTACCCAACTACCCCCACCATCCTATCATGACAACCGTCGTTGTAATACTAGGGCGCGCCGGGTGGCAGCACGCTGGCGCCAAACCATTGCCCGGAGTGTGGTGGCTCATACCTTCCAACGGGCCAAACATCTGCAATCAGCTTGCGCTGGTGTTAGGATGGGCGGCAAACAGTCGGGTGAGGAATTGTTGCAATGACGACTTATATGTACATATCCCTCCAGCGGGAAGACCGAATCTCCCAGTATGCGGTGGACCCAGACACCGGCGCTCTGGAAAAGCGGGCCGATTTCGCCCTGGCCGGGATGCCGGCGCCGTTGGCGGTGGACCCGCAGAAGCGTTATCTGTTCACCGGCCGACGCCTGCCAGGTGAGTTCGGGTTGTCCAGTTTTGGCATCGAGCCGGTCACCGGCAACCTGAAATTGCTGAGCAGCGTGGACCTGGAGGGCGACCCGGTGCATGTCTTCATCGACCGCACCGGCAACCACCTGTTGTCCGCCTACTATTATCAGTCGCGCGCCGCAGTGCACGGTTTCAACGCTGACGGGATGCTCAACGCCACGCCCACCGAGTGGCTGGAAACCGGCATCGGCGCGCATTACATCCAGACCGACCCCACGAACCGCTACGCCTTCGTGCCCCACATCGCCGAGGGTTCCCAATCCGGCATGAACGCCATTTTCCAGTTCAGATTCGACGAGGCCACGGGCCGCCTGACACCCAACAATCCGGATCGGGCCATCCCCAATTCACCGGAAGGGCCGCGACACATCTGCTTCAATCCCAATCTGGACGTGGTCTATTCATCAAACGAACAGGGTTGCAGCGTAACTGCTTATCGTTTCGACCCGGCCACCGGCACGCTGGATCCGTTCCAGACGGTGCCCACGCTGCCGGAGGGTTACGACGGCAGAAACTCCTGCTCGCAGATACAGATAACACCCTCCGGTAAGTACCTTTACGCGCCGAACCGCGGGCACAACAGCATCGCCGGGTTCTCGGTGGATCAGGCGGACGGCACGCTGACGGCGATTGGGCGGACGGCTACCGAACCGGTGCCACGGGCCTTCAGCCTGGACCCCACCGGGAATTACCTGTACGCCGCCGGGCTGGACTCCGGCCGGCTGGCCGTATATCGGGTCGCCCAGGATAGCGGCGTACTGGAGCCCCTGGAAACCTACGACATCGGGCAAGGCCCCATGTGGGTGCTGATATTCGACCTGTGATAATCGGCGTGGGTTGCCAGTTACACACTGGCACGGAGAGCCGCCGGACGGCCACCCGGCGGCTCCATGCGCCAGATTAGGAGACGTCCCCGGAGTAATCCCAGGAGCGGAAACGATGCGGCGTAACCTTGATATAGGATGCGCCGGGTCGCGGCTCGGTGGGCAGGTCGGGTTCGGCGGCGCCCCGCAGCTTGGCTGCCTCCCGGGAGTAATGCAGGACTTCGCTCGGCTCGGAGTGTACCGTAGCGTTGCCCTGCACCATCAGGCCCTTGATGTCGCGCATCGAGCTACCGGTTTCGATGAGCAGGCTCACCTTGGAGTTATGCTCAATGTTAGCCAGTTTGTGGGTATGGGAGCGGACGCCAATCACGATATCGTCCCCCAACCGGAAGTAGCCGAGTGGAACGGTGTGGGGATACCCGTCCGGATCCAGCGTGGTGAGCGCGATCCAGCCGGGTTTGCTGTCCAGAAAATCGTGGGCTTCCTGGCGCGTCAGTGGGCGAGGCATTTACGTCATCTCCGTTGCGAATCGTGGGCCGGGCCGCCAGGGCATGGGTCAGAACGCCCGTGGGGGGGACACCCGGCGATAGACGCCCGGTGAACCCGAAGCGTGTCCATACGAGCCCCCAATGTACTCGTGCATCGTGTCCTGCCCGCGCTGGGTTTCCCAGGCCAGGGTTTCCGGCACCTTTTCGTGCTCGAATTCGTACATCGTCAGGTACCTGGGGCTACCCTCTACGGCGTGGTAACGGCGCACGTGCAGGCAGCCGGGAATTTTCAGATTGCCCGGAGTGCGGACGTTGTCGTAATAATAGTTGTACTTGTCCTCGATGTCTGCCGGCACTTCCATTCGGCCGATTTGTAGGGCAGGCGCCATGCCGCGCCCCAGAGTGTGTGGGTCGCTGGCGGACGGATAAATCTGGCTGTAAACGTTGCGCACCGTGCCACGCCCCACAACATTCGGCGACATCCGCTGCGTCCACTCAGTCGGGTTGCGGCTCATGCGCAGATATTCGTCGCTCTGGAGGGCGTCCGCGGACTCCAGCTCGTATACGGCCAGGTAGCGTGGGCCGCCTCGCAGCGCTTCGTATCGGGCCGCGTCCAGGAATCCGGGAGCGCTCAGCCGTTCGGGGATGTGTTCCTGGTTGTACCAGGCATTGAATTCGGCGTCGTGCTCAATGTCAACATCGGCGTAAACCACCAACAGGGCAGTACCTTTCCTGATGACCACGTTACGTACCTCCTCGCGCGGGATGCTCCGGAACCCGGTGGAGCCTGATTGGCCCCGCTCCAACCGCATTAAAGCACAATTCAATCGTGGTGTGGGAGTTGTACGCGCGGCTTGGAGGGTTTGCCTTATCCAACCGCAAGTGGTACTAATCTGCCAGAACGAATCGAATCAGCTGGCGTACGCCGTGTCGCCAGCTGCAAATCGCACCCGAAAAGAAGGTGAAGATATGCCCAGAGCGACGATTAACATCGGAGACGCCGCCGGACAGGCGGCAACGGGAGCGGTCTGGAAATTCGCCCGGGGCTACGTGCCCGGCGAGATCAACGAGGGGCTGGTGGAGCAGAGAGAGGGCAGCCCGGCTCGGTTGCCGGATTACGACGATTCCGGTTGGGCCATCTGCTACGACCTGCCGGACCGCGTGTCCCACGGATTCAGTTTCGTGTGGTACCGCACCACCATCACCATCCCCGAATCGGTGCAAGGCCGCTCTACCGGCGGGATGCGCGTGCAGTTCGAAACCTGCGTCGATGACTACGGCGAAATCTGGATCGACGGCGAGTGCAACCGCGATCGAGCCACCGTACAGGGTTTCAACGTACCGCAGCGAGTCCAGGTAACCGACAACGCCCAGCCCGGCAACCGGCACACCATAGCCATACTGGCGGTCAACGGGCCGCTGGGCGCACCCGGCGGCACCGTCTTCGTGCGTTACGCCAACCTGGGATTCGAGTGGATGGGGGCGTAGCGTCTTTCGACTCCGGCAATCGACTGCCGGCTGGTTGACTGCCGGCTAATCGACCGACACCTGGTGAGACTGGTCCGACGCCTGTTGGATATTGTCGATGAAGCGGTGCAGCCTGACCGCTTCATCGAAGTCGGGTTGACAGGCATCGCCCTCACGGATGGCGCGTCCGAACTGGTAGTACATCTGGCCAACATTGTAAGCGGCGCCCCGGGGCATTCCTTCGAGCACGTAGGTGTAGTCGGGCGGGATCGCCAGGTCTGCCAGGGTGTCGTTGCCCTGAGCGCCCTGTAATCGGACACTGTCGTGGTTGGGAGATTCTTCGGAGGACGCGATCAGGGTGCCCTCACGTCCGTAAATCTCCATACGGTAACCGCTGCCGACCCACGGGTTGCTGGCGATGTGCACCGATGCAACGCCGCCGTTGGCCAGCCGGCCGCTGACCAGAATGTTGTCGGGGGAGGTTACGTCCACCATCTGGTCGGTGTCGGTTTCGTACCACTGGTTGGCCTGGGTGCTGACCACAGATGACACGTGGCTGAAATCGCCGACGACGAACCGCAGGGCGTCGATGGTGTGACCGCAGGAAATCGTCAGGGTGTTTGCCCCCAATTCCGCATCTCGCTGCCAGGTACGATCGGACTGACGCTCCAGCGCTCCGGCGGCGATACGGCTGACGTGGCAGGACATAACCTCGCCGACGTAGCCGCCGGCCACCAGGTCTTTCAGGTGCAACAATACGGGGTTGGCGCGGGACTGGAGACCAACCATGTTGCGAACGCCCCGGGCGCGAGCGACGTCGGCCATCTCCTGAGCCTCGGCGGTGGTGCGGCCCAGCGGCCACTCGGTGTAAACGTGCTTGCCGGCATTGAGGGCCGCCATGGTTGGCTCATAGTGAGACGGCACTCGCAGGCTAACCGCAACGGCGTCGATGTCGGGATGGGCCAGCATGGCGTGGTAGTCGTCGAAGGCGAGCCTGGCCCCGAACAATTGTCGGGATTCCTCAGCGCTTTCCATGCGGGTCGTGCAAACGGCAGTCAGCTCGAATTCCGGGCTGGCGACCACTGCGGGCAGGTGCGACCGAACGGCCCAACCGCGATGAATGTTGGCGCCGATGATGCCGAGGCGAATCTGGTCTGCCATATTTTCCCCCCTTTGCGTGTCGTGCGCCCATCCTACCATACGCCGCAGACCGCTCACCCGCCGGCCGGCGCTGGCTGCAGCCGGGCCCCGCTGGCAATGTGTTAGCATTGGGTCGCCACACATAGCACGGAGGTGCAGAGATGCCATACGGAGACAACGACTGGCTAGCCTTGACCACCGAACCCACGCTTGAACCGGATCTGCCCATCTGCGATGCCCACCACCATTTTTGGGACTTTCGCATGGAGCGCATCCCCTACCACCGCTACCTGCTGCACGAGCTGGCGGCAGACCTTAACAGCGGCCACAACGTGCGTTCCACGGTGTTCCTCGAGGCGAGGTCGATGTATCGCCCCGATGGGCCCGAGGAGCTGCGACCCGTCGGCGAGGTTGAGTTTGTGCAGGGTCAGGCGGCGGCCAGCGCCACCGGATTGTACGGCCCGGCCAAGGCCGCGGCAGCCATCATCGGGCACGCCAACCTTAATCTGGGCGACGGTGTTGGCCGGGTGCTGGACGCATTGCACGAAGCCAGCCCCAACCGTTTTCGCGGCATCCGGCAGTCGGTGGGTTGGGATCCCCACCCGGAGATCGAAAATCGGGGCGCCGAGCATCAGATGGCCAGCGCCGAATTCCGGGCGGGAGCGCAGGTACTGGCGCGCCGGGGACTGGTGTACGAGAACACCTGCTACTTTCCGCAGCTGGCCGAGCTGGCGGACTTCGCCAATTCGGTGCCAGACCTCACCATCGTTTCCAACCACATCGGCGGCCTGATGCGGGTCGGCCCTTACGGCAACCGCGATGACGAGGTACTTCCCGCCTGGCGCGAAGGAATCGCCACCCTGGCCAAGTGTCCCAACGTGGTCATCAAGCTGGGCGGAGTGGGACAGCCGCGCTACGGTTTCGACTGGCACACCCGCGAAGCGCCCATCGGCTCCGAGGAGCTGTCGGAGGCCCTGGCGCCGTTGATGACCTATTGCATCGACCAGTTTGGGCCGGATCGGTCGCTGTTTGAAAGCAACTTCCCACCGGACAAAGTCTCCTATTCCTACAACGTGATGTACAACGCGTTCAAGCGCATGACCAGCAGATATTCGGCCACCGAACGGGCCGCCATGTTCCACGACAACGCCGCAAGGGTGTACAGCATCAGTGTGTAGAGACCGGATCTCCACGAGTTAGAGGCTTCCGTTGAGACAGAAACTGGCCATCTGGCGTTGGCGACTGGTCGGGCTGGCCGTCGCCGTGATCGTCATCCGCGTCATTGCCTCATTTGGGTTTGGGGCCATCGAGAGCGAAAGTGCACTTGTTGCGGGACTGCTGGCGGTGTTGGGCATCGTATTCATCGTGCTGGCGGCGCTGACAATCGTTGGGTTCGTGTTGTACGGACGGATCTACAACGCACGAGTGCCCACGGAGTGATGATTCTCAGCGTATCGTCCTGAGAATATCGCCTCGGACGACAACCCCCGGTTCACCGCCCCTCCTACGCCGCGGTGAGGCGAGTCTTCATCCGGTATAATCCGGCGGTATAATCCGGCCAACTCGAACGGATATGGAGACGGGGGATAACGATGGATGTTGCAGGCGGGGTTTTCATTGTCACCGGATCGGCCACGGGCCTGGGCGCCACGGTCGCCCAACGCCTGGCCGGCAAGGGCGCCAGGGTTGTCATCAATTACACCAAAAGCGAAAACGAGGCTTTGGCCACAGCGCAGGCGTGTCGCGATTTGGGCGCGGAAGCCATCGTATGCCGGGCGGATGTGTCGGTGGACGACGATTGCCGGCGGATGGTGGCGGAGGCCCTGGCAGAGTGGGGCAGGGTCGATGGGCTGGTCAACAACGCCGCCCAGTCCAAAATTGTGCCCCACGCCGATCTGGAAGGGCTCTCGTCCGAGGACTTCCGGAATATTTTC
The DNA here is from genome assembly GCA_965220095.1 of Dehalococcoidia bacterium. Lineage (GTDB taxonomy): Bacteria > Chloroflexota > Dehalococcoidia > Lucifugimonadales > UBA3495 > Bin87. The sequence goes on along the minus strand of OZ244805.1, from coordinate 4,238,958 downwards.
GCGGTGAACGTGGTGGGCGCTTACCAGATGGTTCGGGCAGTAACACCGCCCATGCAACGACAGGGTAAGGGCGCCATCGTGAACATATCCTCGGTGTCGGCAATCACGGGTTCAGGCAGCTCCATCGCCTACGCTGCGTCCAAAGCGGCGTTGAACGTGATGACATTATCCCTGGCCCGCGCGCTGGCCCCGGAGATCAGGGTCAACGCGTCCAAAGCGGCGTTGAACGTGATGACATTATCCCTGGCCCGCGCGCTGGCCCCGGAGATCAGGGTCAACGCCGTATGTCCAGGGGTGATGCAAACCCGCTGGTGGCGGGAGGGCCTGGGCGAAGAAAACTACGATGCCTTCATCAGTCGTTACGCCGCGTCGGCTCCGTTAAAGACGGCTGGCACTACGGAAGCCGTGGCCGATCCGGTCGTGTGGCTGCTGGAAGGCGCCGAACACGTAACCGGCGAAACCATAATGGTGGATGCCGGCTCGCACCTGGGACCATCTCCCGCGCGGTAGGCTAACGAGCGCCACGCAACGACACGGCCTGTTGATGGCCCACCGATGTAGAGCCTGTTGACAATTAGCAAACCAACCCGTCACTCCTGCGAAAGCAGGAGTCCAGAGCGGGTATGATGAAAGAATCAGAACCGTGATTAACGACTGCGGCCACTGGATTCCCGCTTTCGCGGGAATGACGGTACAGGGCGGAATGACGGTATTTGTCAACACACCCTAACGCAACCGAGGTTGTCAGGCGAAGGCGGGCATCACCTCGTTGGCGAAGAGTTTTATGGACCGACTGGCGGCGTCCGGCGAGATGTATCCGAACTGGTGCCGGGCGCAGAATATGTCGTGGCCGATGAGTCGGTGTTGCTCCTCAAGTTGCTTCGCGACGGTATCGGGACTACCCACCAGCGCGATGCCGTTGTCTACCCAGAAGTCATAGGACCGGGCGCGTTCGGCGAATATGCGGCGTAGTTCAGCCCGTTCCGGTGTGCCGGGATCGCCGCCCCGCATACCCTCGGGCCCGTAACCGATTCGGGTTGCGCCGATGATGTCGAATCCCTTGCCGTCTGGAACGGCGGACGGGTGGATGGCGGTAGCCAGGTGGGGTTCCGCCTGCTCCCGGGCCTTGGCGTCGGTATCTGCCACGTGAACGTGCCGGGTGAGGAAGGTTTTGGGCATGGCGGTTTGGTGGCCCGCCGCCCGCCAAAGCCCGCGCCAGGTGTCGAACTTGTCGGCAATTACCTGATCCGTATCGATGTTTTGGGAAACGTGAAAATTCTGCTGTGCCGCGTACTCAAAGCTGGCCGCGCTGTGGCAGCCGAACCAGACCGGCGGGTGGGGCTGCTGGAAGGGCTTGGGAGTCGTGAGCACCTCGTCAAACTGGAAGAACTCGCCGTCGTAGGTAACGCTGTCTTTGGTCCAGGCCTGCAGAATTACCTCCAGGGCTTCCTGGCTGATGTCGCGCCGGCGGTCAAAGTCCACCTTCCAGCGCAGGAATTCGTGGCTGGTTACTCCGGTGCCGGCGCCAAACTCAACCCGTCCTCTGGACAAATGATCCAGCATCGCCACATCCTCGGCCAGGCGTATCGGATGATGGAAAGGCAACTGGTAAATCATCACACCGAACCGCATGGCGCTGGTTGCCCTTGCCAGGGCGGTCAGGTACACGCTGGGGGCGCTGAGGAAGCTGACATCCGAGGTTTGATGCTCGATGGAAAAGTAGTACCTGTACCCCATCTGTTCGGCTTCCTGAGCGCCGCGAATGTGTTCGTCGTAAACATCCGCCGCAACCGAATGGGATTCCATCTGCGCCTGATCCAGAACGTCGTAGAGCCCGATTTCCATTTTCGCCAATTTCGTTCACCTCCGGGTGGTTGTCGTAGCCCATTCGTCGCAACCGCACCTGACGACGCCCCGTAGTATAATCCTGATGGCATCCCCTGAAGCATCCCCCGAGCCATCCCGAGGAGGCATGGACATGACCACTGTCGATTACGCTGCTCTGGACCGTTCCGAGGCGTCGGGTCGTTCCTTTTACCCACGCCGCCACTGGACTGAAACTCCCGAGGGGGCGGTGGACTACGGAATCACCGTTGATGACGGGATCGCTCTGACGTGCCGGTTCTTTGCGGTGGGCCGGTCGAACCCCACCGTGCTGTTCTTCTACGGCAACGGTGAAACGGTGTGCTCCTACGATGACATCGCGCCCCATTACAACGAGATTGGCGCCAACATCTTTTTGGCCGACTACCGAGGCTATGGCGCTGCCGGCGGTTCGCCGGCCTTCTCAACCATGCTCTCCGACGCCCACCAGGTTCTCCAGTGGCTGCGCGGAACCATGCGGGATCTCCAGTTCACCGGGCCGCTGTACGTGATGGGCCGCTCTATGGGTCGACATTCGGCCATCGAACTGGCCACCCAGGCATCCGACCAGATTAACGGCGTCATCATCGAGAGTGGCCGACCCAACCTGGGACGCTTCGCCGATGGACTGGAACCGGACGTGATCGAAGCGATGGAAGCGGCGTATCATGCAAAGGCATATTCCATCTCCATCCCGACGCTGGTGATACACGGCCAGTGGGACGAGAGCGCACCATTGCGCGACGCGGTCGATATGCACAACAAAATCCAGACCGACGAAAAGCACCTGGAAATCATTCCAGGCGCCGGCCACAACGATCTGATGTACGTCGGGTATCGGCAGTATTTCGCCGCAATCAGGAACTTCCTGGGTCGTTACGCCGGTTCAAGCGCATAGCACGCCTCTGGCGTACCCACTTTGTCCTGGCGAGCGCAGCGTGGCAATCGCGTCTCCGCAGGAACGATGGTTCGCCGACGTGTGTTCAACCTCATCGAGATTGCCACGTCGCTACGCTCCTCGCAATGACAGATTGAACGCTGCTCGTAATGACGGATTAACTTGGATTCGCGTGAGCTTAGCACGCAGGAGTTTGTGAGTTACGATGCCTGATTTTAGAACTGGAACGGTGAGCGCCAACGGTATTAATTTTCATTACCTGGAAATGGGTGAGGGACCGCTGGCGCTGTGCTTTCACGGGTTCCCCGACCACGCCTGGTCGTTTCGCCACCTGCTGCCCGACCTGGCCCAGGCCGGGTTCAGGGCGGTGGCTCCGTTTATGCGGGGATATGCGCCGACCGAGCCGCCGGCGGACGGCCGTTATCAAGCCGTGCTGCTGTGCAAGGACGTGCTGGCGTTGATCGGCGCGCTGGGAGCCGAACGTGCCTACCTGATTGGCAACGACTGGGGAGCCGGTGCGGTTACCGGCGCGACGATTCTGGAACCGGACAAGGTCAACAAGCTTGTAATCATAGCCTCGGGCCAGGTGAATCATGACCTTTCCATGAGTTACCAATACCTGAAGGGGACGTGGCACTCTTACTTCTTCCAGCTGCCCGTTGCCGAACAGGCGGTGGCCTACAACGATTTCGCCTTCGTCGAAGAGTGGTGGCGCGATGCTTCGCCGGAGTGGGACATTCCGGCGTCGGCGCTGGAGAGCATCCGCGAGACTTTTCGCAAGCCCGGCGTGGTTGAAGCGGCGCTCGGGTACTATCGGGCCAGATACAATCCGGCGTTGCAAGACCCATCGCTACGCGAGGAACAAGCGCGGGTTGCCGCCGGCCCGGTAACCGTGTCCACCCTGGCGCTCCACGGCACCCGGGACCGTCCCAGGAGGCTGGACGCGTTCGAGAGTACGGCCATGGACGCCTTTTTCACCGGCGGTCTGGAGAAGGTAATAATCCCCGGCACCGGCCATTTCATGCACCAGGAAAAGCCGGCAGAGGTGAACCCCAGGATTGTGAATTTCCTGACGGGTTGAGCCTCAATACGGGTTGAGCCGCCCTCGATTAGGGCCGACGCCGGCGTTGCCGCTACCCCAGGGCTTGCTCCAGGTCGGCGATGAGATCATCCGCGTGTTCCAGTCCAACTGAAACGCGCAGCAGGTCAGCGGGCGTCGTGCTGGCTGCGCCTTCTATGGACGCCCGGTGCTCAATGAGGCTCTCGTAACTGCCCAAACTGGTGGCGCGGGTGAAGAGGGCAGTTCCGGCGGCCACCGCGAACGCGGCTGCTCTGCCGCCATCAACCCGGAAGGACAGCACCCCACCGAACGACGCCATTTGCCGGCGCGCGAGCTCGTGCCCCGGGTGGCCTTCAAGACCGGGATAGAATACCTCCAGCACCTTGGGGTGGCTGTCGAGGAACGTGGCGATCCTGGTGGCGTTTTCCGAGTGAGCGCGCATTCGGTAGGGCAGCGTGCGTATCCCACGCAGCACCAGCCAGCAGTCGAAGGGGGATGGAACGGCGCCGCCGTCCTGCTGAATCCGGCGAATTTCACCGAAAAAATCGTCTTCGCGGGCTGAGACCACGATCCCGCCGGTAACGTCGCCATGCCCTCCCAGGTACTTGGTGGTTGAGTGAACAACCAGGTCGGCCCCCAAGTCAAGACACCGCTGCAGCACAGGACTCGCAAACGTATTGTCGCAGACGCTAATAATCCCGCGCTGTCGGGCCACGTCGGTTACCGCCGCAATGTCGGTAATCTTCAGCAGCGGATTGGACGGAGTTTCAATCAGGACGAGTTTCGTGTCACCGTTGATTTCCCGTTGGACGTTTTCGACGTCCGTCATGTCAACGAATGTGGATTGCAATTGCCAGCGGGCCAGCGTTTCATTGAGCAGTTTGGCCGTGCCGTGGTAAATGTCCTGCGGGACAATCACGTGGTCTCCGGGAGACAGGGCCTGGAAAATGCTCATTATGGCGGCCATGCCGGAGGCGAACGCCGCCGCGGAAGCGCCGCCTTCCAGGTCGCTCACACACTGCTCCAGCAGGCCGCGCGTCGGGTTTCCGGTGCGGCTGTAGGCAAAATTCAGCGGGTACGTTCCATCCTCGGCGCGCTCGAATGTGGTGGACATATGGATCGGCGGCGTAACCCCGCCGGTGGCGGGATCGACGGCGCGCCCGCTGTGAATCGCCAGCGTCTCGATTCTCATGCCCGCTCCTGATTGCACGGAAGCCCAAATTGCAAGGAGGCCAAAGTATCACTGTGCGATGCAGCCGCCGTCGATAACCAGTTCGGCGCCGGTTACGAAGGATGCTTCGTCGGAGGCGAGGTATAGCACACCGTAGGCCACTTCGATGGGATGCGCGCGCCTGCCCAGGGGCACCAGGGCCAGCCGCTGCGCCGCCACTTCCGGGTCATCGTAAGTGGATGCGCTCATGGGGGTCATGATGGGGCCAGGGTGCACCGAGTTGGCTCGGATGCCCTCGGCGGCGTGCTGGATGGCGGTGGCCTTGGTGAACAGGCGCACCGCGCCCTTGGACGCGTTGTAGGGGTGCGACCGCGACCACGCTCCGGACAGTCCGGCGATGGACGATATGTTGACGATGGATCCCCCGCCGGCCCTTCGCATGGCGGGTATCGCGGCTTTCGTGCCCAGGAATACGCCCTTGGAGTTGACATTCATGACCCGATCCCACTGCTCTTCGGTGGTTTCCTCCAGGGAGATGTTGCGCGCGCCGCCTTCTACCGAGATGCTGATGCCAGCGTTGTTGACCAGCGCGTCCAGCTGACCGTAGCGTTCCTCGGCCAGCGCGACGATGGCTTGCCAGTCGGCTTCGCTGGTAACGTCCAGATGGGTGTAGGTCACTTCGTGACCCTGGGCCCTCTGATCGGTCTCCACCTGCCGGCCCAGGTCGTCGAGAATGTCTCCGAATACAATCCTGGCGCCCTCGCGGGCGAACAGGCCGACCTCTTCGGCGCCCATGCCGCGAGCGCCGCCGCTAATCAGAACTACCTTGCCATCAACACGGCCCATGATGTTGTTCTCCTATTTTGCCGGTAGATTCTCGCTGATGATCACTTCAAGCTGTTGCACCAACGGCGGCAGGTGAACCTGAATGATTCTCCACAGCTCATCAAAGTCCACAGTGTCGTAATCGTGGATCAATACGTTACGCAGGTCTGTAGTATCCTGCCATGGGACGTGCGGGTAGCATGTGCGAAATTCGTTGGGAATCCGCCGGGCGGCCTCGCCGATTACTTCCATCCACCTGATGAGGGCCGCTTCCAGCAGAGGATCAACATCAAGGTCAGTCCTGGAACGGCCTTGCATGGTGGTCAGGACGCGCCGCGCGTTGTCCCGCATTTGCTGTACGGCCACCATGGGGTCACGGCGCGACATAGACTTCCTCTGCTTCGTCCAGCACTTCCTGGCGGAAGTATGGGCTCAGGGAGGCCGCCGTGTGCATATCCACCTCCCGGCCCAACATTGCCGTCAACTCGCGCCGCATTTGGAAGAACACGAACCCGGCAGCGTAGCCCGGCTCAAACTCCACCAGCACGTCCACGTCGCTTTGCGGCGTGAAGTCATCGCGTATGACCGAGCCGAACAGCGCTAGCCGCCGGACTCGGTTGCGCTGGCAGAACTCAGCAATCTCCGAAGACGGTATGTCAATGCGGGCCGACATCAGACTCACGCCGCGCCGTTGTCGTCCTCGAACATCCCGACCACGTTGCCCTCGGTATCGCGGAAGTTAGCGAAATAGCCCACGCCTGGGATCGCGGTGCGAGGGGTGACGATTTCGGCGCCGGCGGCGGTCGCCTTGCCGATGTAGACATCCAGGTCATCCACGCCCAGCACAATTAGCGTACCGCCGCGATTCAGGGCCGCCGCCCGCTCGATCAACGCGCCACCGATACCGTAGGGTTCGTCGTCGCCGCCGGTTTGCTGCAGGTAATATTCCTCGGGTCCGTCGAACTTGCTGGACTCCCAACCGAACACGTCGGCGTAGAACCGGTTGGCCCGGGCCGCGTCGTCGAAGGGCAGCTCGAAATGGACTACTTTGGGCATGGTACCTTCGGGTGTCACGCGTTTCGATTCCAGAGTGTAGGGGCCCGGCGTGTTTCACCCCTACCGAATGGCGCACCGCAGGTGCGGGCGGCATTTACATCCTAACCCTCTCCCATAAAGGGCGAGGGGGAAGACCGGGTGGACCTTTACGCTATGGCGGCCGAACCCTCTCCTTTCAGGTAGTCGGCGGTGCGCAGGGCCAGGGCCTGGATGGTGGTGGTAGGGTTTATGCAGGCGCCGGTGGTGAAGATGCTGCCGTCGATGATGAACAGATTGGGCACGTCGTGGGCGCGGCCCCAGCGGTCGACCACCGAGGTGTCCGGGTTGGCGCCCATACGAGCGGTGCCCAGCAGATGCCAGCCAGCGTTGCGCCGCAACCGCGACGATACGATCCGGGTGGCCCCGGCCGCCTCCAGTACTTCGCTGGCGCGGGCGATGCCGTGGTCCAGTATGGCCCAGGTGTTGTCGCTGACGGTGTAGTCAATCTTGGGCGCCGGAATGCCGTCGCTGTCGGTGAGATGCGGGTCGAGGGTAACGCGGTTGTGCGCTTCCGGCAGGTCTTCACTCATGATGACGATGCCCATCTGACGACGGAATCGTTCGGCAAAGTCCTGATGGTGCCCATCGCCCCAAGACACGGTCTCGCCGACCAGACCGCCCAGCGCAATCTGCAGGGGCGCGCCGCCGACGTTGGAAACCTGCATGTCGTAACCGCGCACGAACCCCCGGCGCGCGTCGGTCTCGTAAAACTCCTGGCTGAGCATCGCCGACCCGCGCGGGCCGTCTTCAGACCCCAGGTCTTCGTCGAACAAACCCAGCACGTAACCGCAGGGATGGTGCATCAGGTTGCGGCCCACCTGTCCGGAGCTGTTGGCCAGGCCGTCGGGGAACAGCGCGCTGCGGGAATTGAGCAGCAGGCGGGAAGAACCGATACCGTTGCACGCCAGTACCACCACCTTGGCGTACTGCGCTTGTAGCTCACCGTGGCGGTCATAGTAGGCCGCTCCGGTTGCGCGTCCAGTGTTGTCCACCAGAATCTCACGGACGCGGGCGTGGGTGATGAGGCGGGCGCCCTGCTTGAGGGCGCGCGGCCAGAAGATAATGTCGCTGCCGGACGGGGAACGCAGGTGCTCGCCTACGTCCGCCTGGCGTCCATCATAGGTGGCGGAGTTAACGGCGTTGTCCGACGACCACCAGTGCCAGCCCAGCCGGTTGAACGCTCGCCCCAGCAGCTCGCCGCCGCGTCCAATGGGCAGTGGGGGCGTGGGACGCACTGGCTTGGGCGGATAGGCCGGGTCGCCCTGCAAGCCGCTGACTCCGTGCATCCGGTCGTTCAGGTCGTAGTAAGGCTCCAGCTCAAAGTAGTCCATCGGCCAGTCGTCAGCCACGCCGTCCAGCGAGTTGAGGCGGAAGTCGGAGGGATGGAAGCGGGGGAAATGCGAGCCCCAGTGGATGGTGCTGCCGCCCACCGCGTTGTACATGTACGGAGCGATGGGGGTGTCGTCCTCGTTAACCGGATAGTCTTCCGGCAGGCCCCGGAAATTGGGATTGGGATGGAAGTCGGTCTGCCAGTGGAGCTGGCTATCGGGCTCGCTGACCGGGAACGCGTTCTGCGGAACCCAGCCGCCCTGCTCCAGACAGACGACCTTGACACCGGCCTGGGTGAGGCTCCAGGTGAAGGCGGCACCGGAGGCGCCGGCCCCAATCACCAAAACGTCTGCTAATTCGTGCTTGCCGGGCATGGTCTTGATCCTTTTGTAGATTTTTGCTGGCTCCCGCTCCTGTCAAGGGAGAGGGTTGGGGTGAGGGCGTACCACGACAGTGATTCACCGGTGCGATAGGCGCGTCGCCGCGCTCCTCGCAGTCACCGGGGGCTGTCCACTTACGACTACAACCTTACTTGCGTTCGACTTACTTGCGCTCGAACACCGCGGCCACACCCTGGCCTCCGCCGACGCACATAGTTTCCAGGCCCCACTGGGCGTCCCGCCGCTCCATCTCGTGGAGCATGGTGGCGAGGATGCGGGCGCCGGTGGCGGCGATGGGATGGCCCAGCGAGATGCCGGAGCCATTGACGTTGAGGTTGTCCTCATGGGGCAATTGCCACTCGCGCAGCACGGCCAAAACCTGGGCGGCGAAAGCTTCATTGAGTTCGATAAGGTCCATGTCGCCCAGAGTCATGCCGAGTTTGTTCATCACCTTGTTGACGGCGGCCACGGGGCCGATGCCCATGGTGGCGGGATGGCAACCGGTAACCGCCCAGCCGCGCAGGAACGCCATGGGGGTCAGGCCCAACTCTTCGAGCTTGTCCTCGGCCACCACCAGGCACACTGAAGCGGCATCGTTCTGGCTGCTGGCGTTTCCGGCGGTGACGCAACCGTCCTGCATCACCGGGCGCAGGCGACCCAGCACATCCATAGTGGTGTCGGCGCGGGGGCCTTCGTCGGTATCGAAGGATTTGGGATCGCCGCGACGCTGGGGAATGCTGACGGGCACAATTTCGGCGTCGAACTTGCCGGCATCGCGGGCGGCCACGGCGCGCTGGTGGCTGCGCAGGGCAAACTCGTCCTGCTCCTGCCGGGGGATTTCGTACTGCTGCGCCAGGTTTTCCGCCGTTTCCACCATGCCGCCGGGTATGGGGCCGAAACGCTCTTCGGGGGCAATGGTAACGCGGGCGCGCGCCAGGCGGTCGTGGAAGGTAACCGAGCCGAAACGGGCGCCCCAGCGGGATTCGTTGTTGTAAAACTCGGCGCCGCTCATGCTCTCCACACCGCCGGCGATGACAACATCGGCGTTGTCGGTCTGCACCAGCATGGAGGCGTTCAGGATGGCCTGCAAGCCGGAGGAGCAACGCCGGTCCAGCTGGTAGCCGGGCACCTCGATGGGGAGGCCCGATTTGAGTGCAGCCAACCGCCCGATGGCAGGGTTTTCGCCGGAGGGATAGCCGTGGCCGAGGATAACGTCATCGACGAGCGACGGGTCTACGCCGCTACGCTCCAGAGCAGCCTGGATGACGGTGGAAGCCAGCTCGGCGGCGGAGATGTCGCGCAGGCTGCCGCCGAAGTTGCCGACGGCGGTGCGGACTGGTGAAACGATGGCTACTCCTCTCATTAGAGCGCTCCTTATGCTGCGAATCGGGCGGCCAGATGTCGTGCAAGATTGTTGCCGTATGATACCCGCTGGCCGTTGGGATGTAAAACCGCGCCGGGCAATGCCGGACGCGCCGGCGGCCCATCATCGGGAGCGTCGGTTGCGTCTGATATAATTGACTCGCCGGGCAACAGGGGGCTTAGCTCAGTGGGAGAGCACCTGCTTTGCAAGCAGGGGGTCAGGGGTTCGAATCCCCTAGCCTCCACCATTAATATCCGTTCCCGACCCACAAAACCCCTGTATTTAGCCTGATTTGTGCCTAAAAAGCTTGCAGGGACATTCCGACGGATGCTGTTGCCGTCCGATGATTTCCGGCTGAATCCGTGTCAACATGTAATACAGAATGTTATACAACGGAGTATGCACTTGAAGAACAGGGGGCGGCACCGACACCACGCGCTGACGGCAGTGCGAGTACGGATCGAGAAGAAGCCGGGGATGTACGCCGATGGCAACGGCTTATATCTCCGGGTTGACCCGTCGGGAGCCAGGCGATGGGTTCAGATACTCGTGATTCAGGGCAAACGCCGCAACCTTGGTTTGGGCGGGTGGCCGGGTAACTCCCTTGCGTCGGCTCGGGAGCGAGCCCTAGAGAACCTGCAGACGGCGCGGGCCGGCGGCGACCCTGTGGAGAAAAAGCGCCGAGCCGCGGTACCCACGGTCGCTGAAGCCGCGGCCAAAGGTGATTGAGCTCAACCGCCCGATCTGGACCAACGACAAGCACGTGTACCAATGGGAGATGAGCTTCTCGAAGTACGTCAACCTGGTTATTGGATCTCGGCTAATCGGAGAGATCACCACCGCGGACGTACTCCAGGTGTTGACCCCCATTTGGACCGGGAAGCACGAGACCGCCAGTCGGGTGCGGCAGCGCCTGGGCGCGGTGATGGACTGGGCCGTTGCCAACGGGTACCGCAGCAACAATCCGGCGGGGGCAGCGTTAGCCAAGGTGATGCCGAAGATGCCCAAAACCAAAGCGCACCTGACCGCGCTTCCCTATACTGAAATACCAGGGGCTCTCAAGCAGGTGGAAGCGTCTGGGGCTGACCTGTCTACCAAGTTATCGTTGGCGTTTCTGGTGCTTACGGCAGCACGGTCAAGCGAAGTCCGGCTAGCCACCTGGTCCGAGGTGGATTGGGTGTCAGAAACGTGGACCATCCCCGCCGCCCGGATGAAGGCCAGGCGCAAGCACCGGGTCCCGTTATCAGGCCGAACGATCCAGGTCCTTCAGGCTGCCCGGGCCCTGGATACTGATTCGGAGTTGATCTTCCCGTCGCCGCTGACCAGACGGCCGCTGTCCGATATGACGCACAGGAACATGTTGCGTAAGCTGAAGATCCAGGCGGTTCCCCACGGGTTCCGGTCCAGCTTCAGGGACTGGGCATCAGAGCAGACTGACGCGCCGCACGCCGTGATGGAGGCAGCTCTGGCTCATTCAGTCCAGAACGCCACCGAGGCTGCGTATGCCCGTAGTGACCTGTTCGAACGGCGCCGCGTGTTGATGAACCAATGGGCTGAGTATCTAGGTTCTGTTGACATTTCACCGTAACCAGATGAGAGCGGCGGTGAAATGCAGGAAGCCCAGGTATCTGGTGTCCAGCTTCTCAAACCGGGAGAATATCCGGCGATAGTGCTTCATCTTGTTAATGAAGCATTCGACCAGATGGCGCTCCCGGTACAGATGCCGGTCATAGTCGGCGGGTTCCTTGCGGTTCGAGCGGGGCGGAATGACCGGCATCATACCCAGTTCCAGGATGTGCTGGCGAAACTCCTGGGCATCGTACCCTTTGTCGGCCAGTACGTGCTCGCCAGCATAACCGGCGATCAAACCCTCCGCCTGGGTGATGTCGTGCTGTTGCCCTCCGGTCAGGATGAATCGCAAGGGGTTGCCCAAGCCGTCCACGCTCACGTGAATCTTGGTGCTGAACCCGCCGCGGCTCCGGCCCAGGGCCTGGGCCGCCTAGCCACCGTTTTTGGGGGAGCTCCTGCCGCGCAAGGGCGCGCCCGGACCACCGTGCTGTCGATGATCAGGTATTCCAGATCCGGGTCGTCGGAGCAATGTTGATGCATCTGTTCCCAGACCCCTTGGTCAGTCCAACGGGCGAATCGTTTGTAGACGCTGTTCCAGTTCCCGTATTCGGCTGGCAGCAGTCGCCGTTGGGCCCCAGAGCGGTTAATCCATAAGACGGCCTCGACAAAACGCCGGCAATCCGCTTCCCGGCCAACGTACAGGCCGGTGCAGCCACGCAAGAAATCGAGAATCCTGGCCCACTGTTCTGGTGATAATCTGATGTTTGACATACGGCCATTATAATGAAATGTCAACAGAACCTAGAGAACGCCGACACCTCTTGAGCAAAGCGTCCTTGCGGCTCCAGGCCCATACTGAAGGCCGGCTCCTTCGCTTGCAGCAACGGCTGTACAGAACAACGGTTGCCTGGCTGAACGCTGCCCAGGCCTGGATATCCACAACCAGGTAGCGGTGTCAAAAGGCTACTTTCAAGACGTGGTGCAAACCAATCCTCATGTCGTGGTCTGGTCCTTCCATCATCAGTGAAACGTGTCACCATGGGCCCAACCCACATGTTTCCGGCCAAATGGGATATAACCCATTGGTATATCGTCGACCGGTCGGAACATTTGCCAAAAACAGCGCATCGGAAAAGTGTACTCGTTCAGTACATGTGAGACGGAGCGGGGACCAGCAGGTCTGGATGGTGGTTAGCAAGATACTCGGCTGGGGTTTGGCCGTCCAGGGAGTGGTGGGGCCGGATGGTGTTGTAGACGCCTTCCCAGTGCAGCAAGGCCTGGTTCAGGGTGGGGATGTCCAGGTCGCCGTCGTAAATGTGATAGAACTCCTCGGTGTGGGTACGCTGGGCACGCTCCACGTGGCCGTTGAGCTTGGGAGAACGGGGCGGCAGGACGAAGAGCCTGATGCCCTGCTCCTGACAGGCGGACTCCAAGTCGGCCTGAAACTCGGACCCGCCGTCCACCTGGATGGCGCGGATGGGGAAGGGCATTCGCGCTTGCAGGGAGTCCAGAAACTGGGCGGCCAGGCGGGCGGTGGCCCGAGTATGCGCCTCCAGCACATCATAGCGGGAGACCACGTCCCGGGCGGTGAAGTGCTGGAGGATCATGCCGGGTAGCGGGCGTACATCCAGCGTGTCGACCTGCGCGATGTCCCCGGGGGCTTTGGCCTGGTAGTCCCGGGGCTTGCGCACCCCGTAGGGACGTGGCCGCTGGCGCTGTCGCGTCGGTACGCCGGGCCTCGGGGCTTCTCGCAACATCCCCCGAGCCTTCAGCCAGCTCAGGATCCTTCCCACCATGGAAGTCGATACCTGCGCGCCCGCCCGCCGCAATAGCACTACCAACTTGTCCTTACCCCACCGGGGATATACCTCCCGCCACCGCCCCACCTGTTGTGCCAACTCCCAACTCCAACTCGGCTGCCGCACCCGGTTCGGCCGGCGACTGCGCTCCTCCAGCCCCGACACCCCTTCATCCCGCAGCCGTTGGCGCGCCACCGGTAAAGCGTCGCCCTCGATACTCCCAAGGTCGCACTGGCTTCCTCGGTGGTCATCCCGCGCTTACGGAACCCCTCCCAAAACGAGAGACAACGCAACCGCTCCCGCATCAGCGGCGACTGCACCCGCGGAACTTGGTAGAATGACCTGGGTCGGATAGCACCGATCCGCATGAGAAGGGCCTCCTTTCGGTTGTTTGCTCACATCCAAAAGGCTGGCCCCTTCTCTTTACTTTTGCAACCCTCTCGTCTCACCTCTATCTGAACTAATACAGATGCTGCACGCAAGATGCTACCACGCAGCCACCCCGACGGCATCCACATCGCCTGCGATGACCACCGCCTGGTCAACAATGCCGGGCTGATCCTGCCAGCCACGCTGGCCCAGCATCTCGGCCTGCCCCAACTGGTCCGGCAGCGCCTCGACCTGGGCAATGCCCCGGGCCGGTCGAACACGGGAGACAAGATGCTGACCCTGGTTGCGTCTGCGCTGGCTGGCGGCGACTGCATCGACGACGCCGACGCGTTGCGCACCGGGGGGACGGCTGGCACTCTCGGCTGCGTGGTCAAGGCGCCATCCACCCTGGGGACGTTCCTGCGCAGCTTCCGGTGGGCCAGGTCCGCCAGTTGGATCGGGTGAGCCGGGAGTTGCTGGCCCGGGCCTGGGCTGCTGGGGCCGGACCCGGCGACGGGCCCCTGACCATCGACCTGGACTCCACCATCTGCGAGACCTATGGTATGGCCAAGGAGGGCGCCCGCCACCACGGCTATACCGGCCAGCGAGGCTATCACCCGCTGCTGGCCCGGGCCTGGGCCGCTGGGGCTGGACCCGGCGACGTGCTGATGTCGCGGCTGCGCGCGGGCCGCGCCAACACCGCCCGCGGCGCCGCCCACTTCCTGCGGGAGACGGTGGGGCGGGTGCGCTACGCCGGGGCCACCGGGCAACTCACGGTGCGGGCCGACCGCGGCTTCTACACTCATGGCGTGGTATCCGTCTGCCGCAAGATGGATGTCCACTGCTCCATCACCATCCGCCAGCACGCCCGCCTGCGCAATCTCATCGAGGCCATACCCGAGACGGACTGGACGCCCATACCCTACTGGATGGACGGCACCGCCGCTGTGGCGGAGGCCACCTACAGAGCCTGTCCCAATAGGTGAGGGAGAATGAGGCATTGGAAGGGTTGAGAGGTCGATAGCCGCGCCTTGACCTACCCATGACTGGCCCGATGACTGGCCCGAGATCGGGGATAGGTCGAACAGTGAGGTCGAACAGTGAGGCTGGACACGTGTCATCGACACGATTCAGGAAGCGCGATGAGGCTCTGGGGGCCGTGCTGCGGGACATGGCGACCGCCAAATACGTGGCCGCAGACGCGGGAGCGCCACACTCGCCAAAGGGTTCTCAGGTTGAACGCCGTGGCCAATACGGTCCACTCGGCCGCCACGTTTGCCAGACCTCGCAAGAGGAACCTCCGGCCCGCTTGTTGCTCCTTGATAATCCCGAACACCGGCTCGACCGGTTGCTTCCTCAGCTGGTACGCCGCTTTAGCTGCCGCGGTGGCCATCCAAGCGCGGTGGCGCCGCAGGGCCGCGTCGTACGGCCCAACGGTTACGTTGCGGCCATCCTTGCTTTTCGTGCACACGCCAAAGGCAGGGCACGCTCGGCAGACGGCTCCGGGCGCCCGGTAAAATCGGTAATGGACTCCATTGGGGGGGATGCGGATACGGTCGAAGGGGAGCGCCTTTCCCTGGGGACACCTGAAACTGTCGCTGCTCTCATCGTAGGCGAACCGATCCTTGTGGTACGGATGACCTCGAGACTGTCGCGGTGATGTCTCTGGCATCGCCACCGCCGGCCCCCGGCCAGCGCACTCTGACAGGTTGCTCCCCGAGTAATAACCGGCGTCAGCCAGGGTCAGGCACGCTCTGGTACCCGTCGTCTCCTCGGCCTGCTCCAACAGCGGGGTAAACTGGCCGTAGTCGGTCGGTTCATCTACCACGTCAACCGCGGTGATCAGCCTCCCGGAGGCTTCATCATCCACCTCTATTGGTGAGACCATGGATTGGGCATGGATTGGGCGTTGTAGCCGGGCGCGATGCCGCGCCGTGTCTTCATGAGGCGAGCATCCTGGTCGGTCAGGTTGATGTGCTTGGGACCTTCCCGACTGGATGGACGGCGCTCGCCAGGTCGTCCATCGCCTGCCGCACCGGTTCTCTCAAGGCTCTCTGGTCGGCCAGCTCTTCCGGCAGATGGACGGCGGGGGCATCCGCTCCCCCTTCGTTCTGCGCCTCCGGGTCCTCTATTGCTTGCTCCAGTATTGCTTGCTCCAGCCGATCCAGCAAGCGGCGCCCTCTTGCGGCGTCGTATGTTCTATCCCTGGTGGCGTTGGCCGCCACTTTCGTCCCGTCCACCGCTTGAACCGCCAGGTCCACCAGCTGCATTGCCACCGCGGTCCGCACTGTGCGCTGGAACAGTCTCCTCATCGCCTCCCGGTGCTCTTTGTAGAACCGCCACAAGGTGTTGTGGTCCGGATGCTGGCATCCGGTCAGCCACAAATACGGTATCCGGTCCCGGCCGGCCGCCTCCAGCTTCCGGCAGGAACGCACCCCGGTCATGAAGCCATACAGCCACACGCAGAGCAGCGCCCGCGGATGCTAGGCCGGCGCTCCCAGAGGGTCTCCGTCTATCTCCACGCCCAACTCGGCCCAGCCTGCTTTGTCCAGAGCGTCAACCAACACGGCCACGAATCGCGCCGGGTGATCCAATGGCAACAGTTCGTCAAGAGACGGCGGCAACAGCCACAGCTGCTCCCGGTCCAGATCTCGAAGCGGCATCTTCCTGTCTCCTCTCCCAACGTCGGCTCACAGTTTACACGCTAGTACTCAATCAAGTCTGGAAAGGCAGGGATAGAGGCGATGCAATTTGGATCGGGCATCTTGAGTGCTGAACCGCCAGTTGATGGTGACGCCCGCTGCGTTGCGCTCGGTCTCGTAGGCCGTGATTTGGCGTTGCAGGGCGTCGGCGTCGGGGTTTCTCCCCTTGAGACAAGCGCGGCTCAATGCGCTGAATTCGATCTCCGCCATGTTCAACCAACTGGCGTGCTTGGGCGTGTGGTGAAACTCGAGGCGCTTCACGATGCGCCGGGCCTCAGCAGCCGGGAACGTCTCGTAAAGGGACGCCATACGATGGGTATTCAGATTGTCGAGGACCACGCGGATCACCGGGGCATCGGGGTAAGCCTCATCCACTAGCCAGCGCATCTGGTGGGCGAAGTCCGGCATGGTGCGGCGCTCGGTGATGGCCAGGTGGCGCCAGCCCGCCAGGGGTTCACAGGTCAGGAAGATGTTGCGGGTGCCGCCGCGTCGATACTCGTAGTCCTGCCGCCGCGGTCGTCCCGGTTGAGGAGGCAACGGCTCCCTGACCGCGGCCAGCAGTTGGGTGGAGGTCTCGTCAAAGCACACCACCGGCCGATCGGGGTCGTAGGGTTCGGCATACAGGTCCAGCACGTCCTCCATCGCCTGCCCCGTACTGGATACGGGGGCCGCCACGAATTCGCCGCCTACTTTCGGGATGCACCATTGCTGCTTCCGCCACGGCTTGAGGGTGTTTTTTTGAGCCTGAGCCTGACCGTCTCGTAGGACAGCGATGGCGCCAATCCCAAC
Source organism: Dehalococcoidia bacterium (assembly GCA_965220095.1). Lineage (GTDB taxonomy): Bacteria > Chloroflexota > Dehalococcoidia > Lucifugimonadales > UBA3495 > Bin87. The sequence continues at coordinate 4,221,746 of OZ244805.1, read as the reverse complement.
TCCACCACCTTGCCAGCCAACAAACGCAGGGTCCAGCGCTCATGGCCCTCGGGGGCGTCGCTGCACGCCAGCGCAATCAGAGCCTGCCCCGTACTGGATACGGGGTGGGCTTCACCCCGATCATCCAACTTGCGATACCGGTTGGCTTGGGGATGGTCGTGCCGCACGCCCTCCAACCCCTCTTCGGCGTACCGCCGTTTGGTGCGGAACACCGTGCGCGGCGACGTGTCCAGGGCCGCCGCCGCCTGGGGGGCGCTCCACCCTTCGTCAGTCTTGAGCAGGATGCGCGCCCGATTGATGACCCGAGCGGAATGCCGCCCACTATGGATCAATCCCCGCAACTGCTCCTGATCTTCCGACGACAACCGTACTGCGTATTTCTCCTGAACCATGGATGTCGCACCTCCCGCACCGCTGTTTGCCAGTCAGCGTAACAACCCTGGCCCGCCCCGCGCTTCACCTGCCAATACAGGATTGACTCAATACTAGTCTGTTACAGATGCCATTGCCACACCTTCCTGTTCAGAATGGCTACGCTGCCAGTATAGCAATCGGTAGCTTTGCTTGTTGGTCCTGACTTGGCACTGCAAAGAAATCGTATGCAGTGTTGATGGCAGTGAGCTCACGCCACGCACGACGCATGCTGACAGCTTACCGGGAGCGAGGCGCAGCTTCCCTTGCCCATGGCCACCGGGGGCCGCAAGCCAGCCAACGCCACACGCGAGGCGGTGGTCACCGACGTGGTTCACCTGGCTTGCACTCGCTACGAGGGAGCCAATCATACCCATCTCTCAGAGTTGCTGGCTGAACGGGAAGGCATCCACATCGGCCGGACCACCCTGCGACGCATCCTGGTCAACGCCGGACTGAGCAGTCCCCGACGCAGACGCCCTCCCAAGCACCGGGTCCGTCGCCAACGGATGCCACGAGAGGGTATGCTGATCCAGCTGGACGGCAGTTATCATCGGTGGTTGGCTGACCACAGCCCACCGTTCACGTTGCTGCTGGCGGTGGACGACGCCACCGGCTCGGTGGTCGACGCCTTGTTTTGCGAGCAGGAAGACAGCCGCAACTACTTCCTGCTGATGCAGAACCTGCTCCGGCGCCGCGGCATTCCCCGCGCCCTCTATACCGACCGCCACGCGGTCTTCAAGCACAAGTCGGAATATCAGCCCACCGGGACGCCCACCCAGTTCGGACGGGCGATGGAAGAGCTGGGCATCCAGATGATATTCGCCCTGTCGCCGCAAGCCAAAGGACGGGTGGAACGTGCCGCGGGAACCTTCCAGGACCGGCTGATCACGGAACTCCGGCTGGCTGGCCAGAGCAACCACCATGGAGCAGGCCAAGGCCGTATTGAAGCAGTTCCTGCCCCGGTTCAACCGGCGTTTCCAAGTTCCCGCCCAGTGCCCTGATCCGGCATTCCGACCCTTGCCGTCAGATCTGCACCTGGGACAAGTCCTGTGCTTCAAACACAAAAGTAGAGTGGCCAGGGACAACACGGTGAAATTTCAGAGGCACACCCTGCAATTGCTGCCTGGTCGGCACCGCCGCCCCTACGCAGGAGCAGTTGTGTTGGTGCTTCAAGGACTGGACGGCCGGCTGTCGTTACAGCATGAGGGATGCATCATTGCCGCCCAGGAGGCGCCGCCAGGTCCAGGGTCGCTGCGAAACGGCAGCAAACCTTTCTCAGGTGATGCCATCCAGTCTCCGTACCCCGACGGCCCCAGTGAACCTCGGGAAACGGCCCCTAATCCACTGACAATGGTAGCCGCAGAGAACGGCCACGCCTCCGTCATCGACGATGAAGACGTGGTCTCCATGACGGTGACCACTTCACCCAGGAGGCCGACGTTTCTGCAACAGGCCCGATGGGACGCGGTGCAGAAGGCCAAGCTCGAGGGTATGTCCATTGGCAAGATGGCAACAGAGTTGGGTCTCCACAGAGATACCGTAAGACGATACATCGATGCTGACAGCCCGCCGGCGCGGCGATCTCCAGCTACCCCTCCGGAATCGACATCTGATACGATCCCGGAATAGACCGATGACATTTTTGCTGAACGCTTAGGCGGACATTTTCCCTGAACGTCGACAGCCGCAAGCCGACGATCGAGCCGCCCACGTGGTCCACTTTATCGCCGCCCTTTATACCTTGGCTTCAGTTTAATACGGAACGCTACCTTACGCTGGTAACAAAGATTGACGCGGCTTCCCGCAGTCTATAAACTACAACCTGAGCTCCGTTGTGGCCGGTTTCTAGTGTATCATCAGGTAAATATAGCGATAATCATCCATAATAGCGCTAACTGCAACGAATCAAGCAAAAAGGAGGCAGTAAAATGGCGTATGACCTGCTTATCAAGAACGGGCGCGTGGTTGACGGCTCAGGCGGGCCTTCCTTCTACGCAGATGTGGCGGTGCAAAATGGGAAAATCGTGGGAGTCGGCAAGTTCACTGAATCGGCCGCTCGCACTATCGACGCCGACGGCCGAGTAGTGGCCCCCGGGTTCATTGACCATCACACCCACTATGACCCCCAGGCATTATGGGACCCCCTCTGCAACTATACGGTCCAGAACGGCAACACCACCGTGGTAGTTGGACAGTGCGGACAGACGATCGCCCCGGCGCGTCCGGGGGACCAAGAGTGGTACCTGAAGTTTTTCGCGGACGCCGAGGCCATCCCGCTGAGTTCGTTGCAGAACGGGGTGAACTTCACTTGGGGATCCATCGCGGAGTACCTTGACGCCTTGGGCCAACGGCGAGGCGTCAACGTGGGCGCCCTGATCGGCCACTCCGGAGTAAGACGCTACGTTATGGGTGAAGCAGCCTCGGAGCGGGCCGAGGCCACTGCTGAGGAAATCGAGTCCATGAAGCAGTTGGTCCGAGAGGGTATGCTGGCCGGCGCGCTGGGGTTCAGCACCACCCCCAAGGACCGGGATGACCCTGCCGGCGTCGCCGCTGAGGAAGAGCGATATATCCTCGGCAGCGTCCTGGGCGAGCTGGGCAGCGGCCTCTTCCAGGTTAGCGGCGGCTCCCCTGAGGGCGTTTACGCGTCGCATCGTACTGCCAGGGAGCTATCCCGGAGGAACGGCCGTCCTGCCATCTACAACCTGGTGTCCCAGGAGCTGAACAACCCCGACGGATGGAAAGAGCACCTGCAGTGGTTGGAAGACTCCTTCAAAGATGGGATCAGGGCCTATGGCTCCTGCATATCCATCACGGCCGGTCCGATCTTCAACCTGAGGCTGGGATTGGATGTTCCCCAGGACGAAGACCTGATCAGCCCGCATATCATGTTCGCGGGTATGCCCACCTGGGACTCGGTCATGGCCCGGCCGACTCCGGAGCGTATGCGGGCTTTCCGGGACACCGAGATCCGCCGGGCGCTGAGCGCAGAGGCGGTGGAAGGGACCGTTGCCCAGGCGGCGCCGGGGACGGACCGCCGGGGCAGTCCCCGGGGATTCTTCAACCGGCGCTGGGATTTGGTAGAGGTCTTCATGGCCCACCAGGAGCGGAACCGGCAGTTCGAGGGCAAGAGCGTCGAGCAATTGGCTCAGGAGCAGGGTAAGGGGATTATGGAAGCCTTTCTGGATCTGTCCCTGGACGAAGACCTGGAGACCCACTTCCTGTGCGTTGACCGCAACGTGGACGTTGACTCCCAGAGGCAGATACTCGGCTCGCCCTACACCGTTATCGGCACCACCGACGGCGGCGCGCGCCCGGACACGATGGACCGCTACGAATACAGCACCAATCTGCTCGGCTACTGGGTGCGGGAAAAGCAGGTCATGTCACTGGAAGACGCCGTCTATCGGCTGACGGGCAAGACCGCCCTGATGCACGAACTGCATGACCGCGGCTTCATCGCCCCGGGCAAAGCCGCCGACCTGACCATCTTCGATGCTGACACCATCGCCTCCAAACCCCGGGAACCGGTGGACTATCCCCCGGCCGGCGCCAATGCCAAGCACGTGAGGCGGGGCGCCATCGGGATCGACTATGTGATAGTCAACGGCGCGGTTCTGCTGGAAGACGGCGAGCACACCGGAGCGCTGCCCGGCCAGGTCCTCCGGGGGCCCTTGTACCAAGGCTGACCGTTAGCCCGGAAGCGATCGGTCGGGCAAATGGCCCAACCTCGTCTCAATGGGTATTTCAGTAGGGGGCAGATTTGAAACCTGCCCCCTATTCAGGACCGGCGCCAAGTCGCCGCTACCGCCCCTCCGGTACGTCGTTCCCGCGCAAGAACAGCCGGCCCGGTGTCGAGTACGAGGCCGGGAATCCAGGGACTCTTTCTGAACTAAAACCAAGGTGAAACCCGCATCAGTGTCGTTGGTTAGAATGGGGGCAGTTGAGTTAGTCGGTGAGCCAATCATAGCAGGGGTTGCTGTTGGGCATGGATGGGGTGCGGGTGCTGTGTCAACGCCGACGGAGATCTGACCCACTATCGCTGTCGTTGTCCAGCGATTCTGTCAGTTTAGATGGAAAGCGAATTTGACAGTCCTATCGGTTGGCGGTCAGTGCGGATAAGCGTCTGGCCCCGCGGTTGTGTGGCCGGTTGGTCGGTTGAGTGAGGGCACGGGCGTACTGGCGGACCGTGTTGCGCGAGATGCCCAACTGGCGTGCGATCTCGCGCCGGGGGAAGCCCTGGATCCTAGCCAGCCGCACTGCTTTCCAGAGCGCACGTTGTCGGGCGTCAGTTCCCGACGTGTCGGAGGTTCGGTATGGTTGTTACCGGCGGCGGCGTCCTCGGCGATGGGATCAGGCTGTCAATTTCCGAGATCATTGACCCACCCTGGAAGCATGGCGATTCGATAAATATCACCTTCTATTTGAGGTAATCACCGCCTATAAGCAACCTTTTCATTGAGGCAATGCGAGGCCGGCAGGACTTATTGTCGTCGATCAGGAGTGGGCGAACTGTATAATCGGCGGGCAATCAGCCAATCCGATTTGCGCAGGTGCAGCCATGTCGAACTCCATCGTGCGAAGAACGGTCTGGACCACCGCCGGCGGATGGGCGGTCCTGATCCTCGCGGGGATAATCCAGTCCATATAGGGCGTCACGGTAGCGGGCGCCAGGCCGGAAGGCAGCCGGCTGATAATCATGATGACGCTGCCGTTCACGGTGGGAATGTCCATGGTCGCCATTGGCGCGGCCATGGACATTGGGTGGGGGCGGAGCCGCCGGCAGTCTGCCGTCGGGAACGACTGAAATGGTGAAGTTGCACGTGGAACTGGAGGGCGACGTGGGCGAGGTGATCCGGGTGCTGCGCCGCCTCGGCGGCGGGGACAACGAGGGCGGCGAGGTTCGGGATGGGCCGCGCCCTGCCACAGCGGGGGAGAGAACATCGGCTGTGGGCACTGTTCCGGAGCCGGGTACAACGGCAACTTCTGCAACGTTGGTGCCCGGCCACTGGACGGAGGAGCTGGCTACCGACTTCACGGCGGGTCTGGAGGTCGTGGCCAGACGGGTGTTGCGGCACGTGTGGCGGGCCGGTGCAGTTGGCATCCATCGGAACACACTCTACCAACGGGCCGACCTGACGCCGGTGGAGTTGGGCTCGTTGGTGATAAGGATGGGCCGAGTGCTGCGGAGGTTCCAGCGGGAGCGGGGCATGGCGCTGTCGCGGCCGGTGGCGGCCAACAGCCCGCTGCAGAGCTACTTCGTCGATCCCGAATTCGCCGCGGTGGCGTCCGATCTGTTCGGCGAGAGGATGTCGAACCAGCTGTCCAGTGGCTTGCGGCGCCCTTGACGAATGCGTGTCATGCGGCGCCTGGAAGAACCAACCGTGCATGGGTGGTTGAACACGCTGCTGATGATTGTCGGCCTGTTGGTTATGCTGGCCTGCGGAGGTGACACCGACGACTGTATGTTGCGTCGGTACGCCGGATGCCTGACGGACACCAACACCGCTCTGTATCGCATGACCGTGTCCAGCGCCAGCGGCACCGTAACGCTGAGCGCCGAGGCGGTGGAGGAGCGGTTGCGTGGTCAGCTGGAGAGAGGGAAGCTCACCATGGGGAAGATCAGGGCGGACTACGCCCGCTACTGTAAATAGGAGCCGGCGGGAGCTGCGGGAAGAGCGCGGGCGAAAGGCGCTTGGCTGGACTTTCCGCATTTCAAGCGGCGTAAGCCAGGGAATCGACAAGTCGGTGGTACAGAGCGACTGGGAGTTCCTGCGTATCGGGGTCGACGGCCGACGTTGAAAAACCCTCCGACGCCAGCCACAGGTGGCGTCGCACCAGGGCAATGGCGTCCACGAAGGTCGGCAACGGCTTGTCGTACCAGGCCGCTCGGCGCTGGGTCATGGGGCGCTGTTTTTGCAACCCGTGGGCGGCCAGGGTGGTCCAGGAGAAGATTCCCAGCAGGACGGGCGTGGTGCGGGCGATGGCCAGGTCGGACCACTGGCGTTGGGTTTCCACGCCCAGGTGGGTCCGCACCTCCTGAAAGAGCCTGCCCCGTACTTGATACGGGGTAACTTCCAGTTGCCAGCGCAGGACAAACCATTCCAGGATTTGGGTCGGGTCCGCCGCGGGGTCGGTGCACAGCAAGGCCTGGGTGGCGAAGGAGCCCTGGGGATCTCGGATCAGCACCCAGCGGATGCGGACTGGAGGCTTGCCGGAGCGGTACCAGACCGCCGTTTGCGACGTGAGTTCCACCGTGCGGGTGGCGCCGTCATACCAGGCCACGGCCACACTGGCCCAAGTTGCCTGGGGCTGGTCGAGGATCGTTTTCAGCGCGGGTCGCCGCGGGCCTTTCAGCGGCGGGCGGCCCTGCTGACCCGGCTGACGGGCTGGCGCGGGCGCATAGAGAGCGGCGTCCAGCCGTAGTCTGGCAATGAGGGTAACGGGTTCACGGAGGGATTGGCAGCAGTGGAGCAGGTCCAGCACGGCGTAGCTGTTGTCGCCCACCAGCACCAGTGGACGTTGGGGCAGCCAGCGTGGTTCGGCAGGCTCACCATGAGCGGGGTTGCAGGATCATCTGTCGCGCCCAGTCGGTGAGCTTCTTGTGCCGACGGCCCTGCTGTTGGTAGTACCGGGTCGATGGCGCCAGCACGGTGAGCACCGGCAGGGCCCAATGGCGTCCGGCCCAGGGCACGTGGCCCAGCCACATCAGGGAGATCCAGCGCAGGCCGCTGGCCTTGACCAGTTGGCTCCGGCTGGAACGCACCGCGTCGCGGTAGATGCCCCGACCTTTGATCTTGGCGCCGCGACGCCGTTCCAGGGTTTCGTCGATGCCGAAGACCAAGGGGCCATCCCCACCATCAAGGTGCTGGAGCAGCAACACCAAGAGGATGCGCGCCGCTGCACGGGGCGACCACACCGCCCGGTTGAGCACCTCATGGTAGCGGGCGTAATCGCGGTGATCGCTGCGGCCCATGACCCGCAGGGCCGCGGCGACGGTGCGCTGACCCGGGGTCAGGATCGCGCCCACCAGCAGTACCTGGGCTTTCCGCCAGGTCGGGTTGGTAAACAGCGTTGCGAAGGGAATGAGTATGGATACAATGGCATTGGGCAGGGTAAGCATAGCTGGGCCTTTAGTGAGATTTTGGTCAGGCCAGCTTACCCTGTCTTTATACTTTTTCTAAATTATGCGTAAAGTCCAGCTAAGAGCCTATCCTAAAAACCGATAAAAACCCGCATGAGCAGGAAAAGGCAGCTGGACCGGGTTGCGGCTATGGTTGAGGAATGACCAAAGCGAATGCTGCCAAGCCGTCCCGACCGCAGCGGGACGGCCCAACCAACAGAACCAATCCCACCACCGGCGCTTTCCGGGTTTCCGACGAGCTTTGGGAAGTGCTGGCGCCCCTGATTCCCCAGCAGGTGAATACCCATCCCCTGGGCGGGGGCCGGCCCCGAGTTCCCGACCGCACCTGCGCCGACGGCATCTGCTACGTGCTGCGCACCGGCGGTCCGTGGAAAGCCCTGGATGCCACCGGCAGCGGTTCCGGTTCCACGGGCCATCTGCGCTTTCAGGAATGGACCGCGGCCGGGGTGTTCCTGGAGGGGTGTTCCTGGAGTTGTGGCGGGTGGGTTTGGAACGGTTCGATGAATTGCCGGGGCTGGACTGGAGTTGGCCGGGGCTGGACGGGGCGATGACCAAATCGCCCCTGGGCGGGGGAAAAAACCGGCCCCAATCCCACCGACCGCGGCCAGAGCGGGGTCCAGCTCAAGCACGAACATATCTGGTGTGACCCAGCCTGCTGATTTGACACCGTGAGCCACCTTTTGGGGCCGGCAGTTGCCGGCCCCCTCCGTTACGCGACTGGCTGCTTACCCGGGGTCTTTCGATTGTCCTCAATCTCGTCGTTCCGGCGTAGACCGGAACACGCGAATGTCTCAATCGCTGCCAATGGCCCTCTGCCTAACCTTTCTGGATTCCGGCTCCAGGCCGGAATGACCGGATAGTCAAAGGGCCCTGCGGCTCACCCCATTGACATTGATAATCGTTATTGATACGTTGATACTGCGATACGAGCATTGTGTACCTGTTTTTCAAATGTTTCCGTTGGAATTGGAGGTGATCCATCATGAAAGTTTCAATTAATCGCCTCACTTTACGTATTATCGTAATCATTACTGCAATACTATCTTTGACAGCGCTGGCAGCCTGCGGCGGGGCGACCGCCCCCGGTGCGTCCTCCACGGCGCCGGCCGGGGATGCCGGCGCCGCCGTTGGCGGGGACACGGTGGCGCCAACGGCGGCGCCGGTCGCTGCCCAGGCTGCTCCCCAAACCGCGGGACGGGGCATATACGGCGGGATCGTTCCCATGCAGGATTACGCCTTCCCCAACCTCATCTTCCATCCCCACGCATTCACCAACCAGATCAAAAACATCTCCGGCATCTACAACGGGCTGCTGGAGTACAATGACGAAACGGACGATCCTTACGACATCCGGGGTGACCTGGCCGAGAGCTGGGAGTTGCAGCCCGACGGCGTTACCTACGTTTTCCACCTCCATGACGAGGCCATGTGGCAAGACGGCACGCCGGTGACCGCCGATGACGTTGTCTACAGCATGGACAGCTTGGTGAACGCCGAGAAAAGCCGTCCGCAAACCCTGATCATCGCCCCTTACTTCTCCCCGGGGAACGCTCGCGCCATCGACTCCAACACCGTGGAGATTCGCACCACCAACCCGGCTCCCGACTTCATTCCCATGATCGCGGCCGACGCCTTCAAGATAATGTCCAAAGCCTGGGGCGAATCCGGCGTCGACACTTCCAAGTGGGACAACGGCATGGGTTCCGGCCCCTTCCGGCCCACCAACCTGGTCAAGGACGTATCGCTGGAGTTGGAGAAGAACCCCAACTATTGGAAGGATGGCCTGCCCTACATCGACGGAAGCATCCACTACTACATCGCCGACAAGGGGACCGCCATCGGCGCCTACCGCACCGAGCAGGTGCTCATGTCAACGTGGCCGGCCACGAACCTCAGCAATGCCGAAGTCCTGGAGCTGAGGGAATCCGAGGCCGACACGCTGGAAGTGTACCTGATACCCAACAGCAGTTTCCTGGGCACCTTGATCAATACCACTGTGGAGCCCTTTAACGACGTTCGCGTCAGACGCGCTATGCACCTGGCGGTGGACCGTAGCGAGTTCCGTGAAATATTCGGCGGCGGCATCGCTCCCATAGGCATGCCCTTCCCTCCGGACAGTTGGTACGGCCGTTCCGAAGCGGAAGCCCTGAAGATACCGGGCTTACGGCAGGGCCCCGACGGCGGCAAGCACCCGGACGACATCGCCGAAGCAAAACGATTGCTGGCGGAAGCGGGAGTTCCGGAGGACTTTGAGGTCACTATCATGGCTCGCACGGTGGTCGAGTACGTGGACCTGGCCCAGTTGTTGTCGGACCAGTTCCGGCGCTACCTCGGTTGGGAAGCCACCGTCCAGACCATCGACAGCGCCACCGGCATCACACGCTACAAGGAACAGGACTTCCAGATCGCGGCCCAGGGCACGGCGGTGCTGGTCGGCGAACCTGATCCCATCATCGGCAAGGTGTTCATGCCGGGCGGCCTATGGATCCAGTGGTCTGGCTGGCAGGCGCCCGACGAGTTCACGGACATGTTCAGCGCCCAAAGCCAGGAGTTGGACCGCGCCAAGCGCGCTGTTATCCTCCGCGACATGGAGGACTGGATCCTCACCGTGGACCCAGGGCCACTGCTGGTCTATTACTGGAGCTTCCGCGACCAGGTGGTGAACAAGCGCATCCAGAACTTCCACATGCCCGCCAGCCTGTGGACACAGCTGAAAAACGAAAACATCTGGTGCGACCCCGCCTGCTAATCCGACACCGCGGGTAATGTCAGGGGCCGGTCGCGTGCCGGCCCCTTTTTGCCGGCATCGTCGAGGTCGTTGCACCCAATCCGACCTCCAGTCTGCCGTGTCGCTTCAATTAGCGGATCTCCACTCGCAGGATCTCAAATCAGTTCCGGAATCCGTATCAATCGCTGTTTCGTATTCAACACAAGCGCCAATGTAACAGTTCAGAGTAGAGGGGAAACGAGCAGCTGACGGCAGGCGGCGAGAGGATTTAGACCTTGGGCGGGCCAGGTGCCGAAGATGGATGCCAGCGTCATCTTGCTCTCGGTGCCCTGCTCCGACCGGGTGCCGCCGCTGATCTTGCGGCTGATGACCAGATGTCGCAGGCTGCGCTCGGCGGCGTTGTTGTCTGAGGGCACTGCGGGTTCGGCCACGAAGACGAAGAATTCCCCGTATCCAGTACGGGGCAGGCTCTTGATGTGGCGCTCGATGCGTCGGCACAGCTTGGCCTGGGTTGCCGACGGGTCGTGCCGGAAGGGTTGGCCGAGGGCCAGCAGCTTCCGCTCCCAGGCCAGTTGGGCGGTGCGCCGCCGCTTGGCCCGGGGATGAGTGAAGGCTTTGGCCCGGTCGTAAATCCCGTGGACGGCGTCGACCCACCTGGCCCGTGGCGCAGCATCGGGGTAGAGGGTGCGCTGGTCATGGATGTCCCGCAGCAGAGCCTGCCCCTGGCTTGAACAGGGGTGGGCCCAGCAGCGTTGTTTGGGGCCATCATAATGGTGGTAGGCAGCGTAGCAATCGCTGACCAATACTCCGGAGAAAGCATCGCTCAGCGCCTCGTCCACGACTGTTTTGCCCCGACCCCGCCGCAGGAAGTAGCCTCCGCAGGAAGTAGCGTTCGGTGGGGGTGCTGAAAGTCCACACGTATCCGTTGGCCCCGCTCTGACGCCAGCCGGTTTCGTCGGCCCGGTTTCGTCGGCGTGGACCACCGGGCTGGCGCGGATGCGGTCCAGGATCGCGGCCACTGCCGGTTGGGCCCGCTGCGCCGTGCGATGGATGGCGCTCACGATGGCCCCCACGCTGAGGCGCAACTGATGCACGGTGTCCAGATACCACTGGACGCTGCGGATGGGCAGCCGCCCCTCTTCCCGCAGCGTGGCGATCAGGCTGAGCAGGTTGACGCCGAGGCGCTGCTGGCCCAGGACCACGCCGTCCAGTTCCGCCGGAGGTGTGCAGCGGCGCCGGCACGCCGGGCAAGTCCGAGCAATGTAGACGTGCTCGGTGACTTGCACCGGAACCACCGGCAGGTGATTGGTCAAGAGTTCGAGACTTCCCGAGTGCGCTGGGTCCAGCCGCCGGACCGGTGGGCGCCGCAATCGGGACAGTTCTCCATCACCTGCTCCACCCGGTGGGTGGGTGTCAGGCGCGGGCGGGCGAAGCCGTGGCGTCGCTGCTTGCGGGGCCCCGGCTGCGCTGGGGGCTTCCGGCCCGATTTCGCCTTGAGGCCGGGCATTCGGAGCGGGCCGCCCGGTTTCGCCCGGCCTTCCAGTTCGGCAATCCGACGCTGCAACCGCTCGATCACCGACTGTAACTCGGCGATGCCGGCAATCAGCACATCGCGGTCCACTGTGGTCAGGTCAACTGTGGTCAGGTCAACTGTGGTCAGGTCCACTTCAGTATCCATGCCCTGTATATGACGTAACCACCGCCACCCGTGCCAGCCTTCGGCAACCCGCCTTCGGCCAATTCACCTCACCAAGTCTGAACTGTTACCGCCCGCCACATTGATACGCCCACCGCGATACGCCCACCACCCGGTCAATCCTGCGGGCCGTTGCCTAACCGGTCGCCAGATTGCCAATGGCTTTGACGCGCACCAAGGTGGCGTTACTGGGCACGTAGGTCAGCGGCACCTCGTCAATCTCCACCACTTCTACCGACGAGGGGTCGGCGCCGGCGGCAACGGCCCGGGCGACGGCGGCGGCGGAACAGTCTGCGATGGCCTGCTCGCGGCCGGTCTGCTCCAACGCGTAGACCCGCTCCACCTGGCCGCCCACTTGCGCGATGGCCGCGCCGATGGCGTTGGCCACGTCGGCGTGGGCCGGCCGCAACACCCGGGAGGCGCCGGCAATGGAATCTCCGAGCAAAATGCTGCCGCCGCCGGCCAAAATGATCGGGACATCATCGTGGCTCAGCTTCACCCGGTCGATGGCCGTCTCCACCAGATGCTGAATGGCCGCCATCGCCTGATCTACCGGTGCGGGATGTACCGGCCCGCTGCTCGCCGAAGATGGCGCCAGGCGCCCTACGCGGCCCAGGTGCTCTACTCGGCGGGGATCGCCCACCGTGGCCCGCCCTTGCGCCACCGCCAAGTCGGTGGCGGTGGTGGAATTGCCGCCGAAAACCAGCGCCTCTTCCGTCAGCCGGTAGCCGACGCTTTCGGGGCCGATTCTTAGCGGGTTCCATTCCACCAAGCTGCCCCCGCCCAACGGGATGGACAGCATATCCGGCATACGGAAATTGGTGCGAACGCCCGCGATTTGCACCGCCACAGCCGCTTCTCTGGGGAAACCGTTGACCAGCGCGCCGACGTCGGTGGAAGTGCCGCCGATGTCTACCACGATGCCGTCGCTGACGCCCGACAGGAAAGCGGCGCCGCGCATACTGTTGGTTGACCCCGAGGATATGGTCATCGCCGGGAACCGCGCGGCAAACTGGGTGTCCATGAGCGTGCCGTCGTTCTGGCTGATGTACAGCGGCGCGGACAGTCCCAATGATCGCAGGGCCTGCTGGATGCCGGCGATGGTCAGCTCGGCCATCTCTCCGAGGCAGGCGTTGAGCGTCGCGGCATTTTCCCGCTCCAGCAGACCCATGCGGCCGTTTTCGTGGGAAAGGGAAATGCGGAGTTCCGGCGCCTCCTCCCGAATCACCGCCGCCGCCTGAATTTCGTGGGCGGGATTGACCGGAGAGAACACGCCGGAAACAGCCACGGCCCGCACTTCGCGGCGCCGCATATCCTGCACCGCAGTCCTGATTTTTCCGACCGCCAGCGGCGAAATTTCGCGCCCGTCAAACTCATGCCCGCCGTGGACCATGTAGGTGAAACCTCCAATGGCATCGCGCAACGGTGTTGGCCAATCAACCAGCGGAGGGAGTAATTTGGTGGCGGGCAGCGCCAACCGGATTACCGCGGTGAGAGACAAACGCCGGCGCTCGAGCAGGGCGTTGGTGAAGTGGGTGGTTCCCACCATTACGGCGTCGACGGATCGGGCGGGCGGAAGATACGCCAGCAGTGCGGCCAGAGCGTCGACGATGCCGGCGGTTACGTCGGCAGTGGTGGGCAGCTTGACGGCGCCCACCAGGTCGGCGCCGTCCATCAGTACGGCGTCGGTGTTGGTGCCTCCTACGTCAACGCCGATGAACAAGCGAAACCCCGGCGCTACACCGTGAGCGGGGCATAATCGGTCTCGTATCCAAAAACCCGGGGCCCGGCCACGGCCAGACCTTCGGGAGTTGTCCAGAGAGCTGGGGCCGGGAACCCCAGAATGGTTACGCGCAGCCCGTAGCGCATCAGCTCGGTGGTAACCGGCTCGCCCCAGTCGGTGGCCACGGCGCAGATCAGATCCGGTACGGTGCAGACAGTCTCCCCGTCCCGTCGTGCGATCAGGTTTTCATTTTGGAACTCGATGACCATTCGCTCGCCGGCGTAAGAATTCAGCCCATCGATGGACAGCGTGCCGCGCGCAAAACCGGCGGTGGTGCGCCGATCCACATCGACGACCTTGCCGCTGAATAATATCCGGCCCGGACAGGTTTCCAGGATCGCGGTCAGAGGGTCGTCGCCCCGGGCCCGCGCGCTCTGCACCGCATCACCCAGGTCCCGCGCCAGGGACAGTGTCAACGGAACTGCGGTACGGCGTACCTGATCAGCGCTCATCGGCGCGACGGCATAGCAGGCCACGCAACCCATTTGAACGGTGATGGCACGCGCCAGCCGTTCGGCCCAGGCGGGGCTGATGGTTTCCCGAATTACCACCGTATTGCCTTTCTCGTCGGCCAGCGCCATGGGGCAACAGGGCACTCCGTAGACGAAAAAGGTTTTCATCTGGAACTCCGGGAACGCCCGACCCATGCCGTCGGCGTCAACTACCGGCAAACTGGCCATTGCCGCCGGGATCAGAGGCTCCACCGAGTTGCTGCCGCCAATCTCGTTGGAGATCAGGGCCGTGGCTTTCGTGCCCGTGTACTCCTCAATCGCACGCAACGCGTGGTAGGACTGGAGATCGCGCACCTTCTCGATACCCACCGTGGGCGCGCCGATGCCGCCGACACACACCACCCGGGCGTCGTCGGGCAGTTCATCGGGGGAGAGGACGGTCACCGGGCCCCATTGCCGGATCGCCTGCCGGGCCCGCAGCTGGCCAATGTGTGGGTTCCCGCCGCCGCCGGTGCCCAGAATCCCGGCGCCGATGGCTATGGAGTCCAGAACGTTTTCCGTGGCTAGCCACATATCGCTACACACCGCATCGGGTTGGAATGGACGGGGAACCAGCGGCAGTGTATTGGCGACGGTTTTTGGTGTCAACAACAACGCAACGGCCACTGGCGCTGCGGAAACGCCGTTGCTCCGGTTGGGCAACAGGCGCCTGCTCCAACCGTTTCGACGAAATCTGAGTAATCGGCTCAACCCGTGATCAAACCGTTACAAAATTATTAATCCGGCGGCAACACAAAAAAGGGAAGGTACGATGCGCGTCGCGTTTCAATCCGGAGAGTGGCTGCCCGGATACGGCTACTGGGGTAGTTGAATCGCTATGTTGACCAGTTCAGTTGTTTTGAAAAACGGCCTCAACGAATGCCTGAATCCCGACGGTTCGGTGAAGCCGATTTATCGCGGTTTGATGGACAGTCTGGAGACCCTGGGTGTCCCCGAATTACGGCAGCGTTGGCAGACCGCCAATGACCGCGCTGCCATGGACGCGTTCACCTTCCTGCTGGATCCTAAGGAGTTTCGCACCGTTCCCACCGACTGGATTCCGCGACTGATTCCGACCAACGATTGGGACACGATTGCGAACGGAGTGGCCCAGCGTCTGAAGGCGATCAACCAATCCCTGAAAGACCTGTATTGCGGCCAACAGAACATCGTTCCGCCGGACGTGATGTTCTCCTGCCAGTACTACAACCCAGACCTGCAGGATTTCCACCCGCCCAACGACGTGTTCGTCCACATCTATGGCATCGACCTGGTGCACATGGGCGACGGAAATTACGTAATCCTGGAGGACAACCTGCGCATTCCGTCGGAAATTTCTTACCAGATGAAGGCCACCGAAATCGGCCTGAACGTCATGCCGGAGTTGACGCAGGGCTACGACATCATCCCCTACGATATCAGAGCTGCCTACCAGGAGATGTTCGTCTCCCTGTGCGACACGGACGCGCCCACCTGCGTCCTGCTGACCGACAGCAAGTACGGCGCCGCCTTCTTCGAGCATCGTTACCTCTCCGAACTGCTGGGTATAACGCTGGTTGAAGGTTCCGACCTGTACATTGGTCCCAACGGGCGCGTGCTCGCGCGGGCCATGGGCGGCGACTTTGAAGTTGACCTGATTTTTCGTCGCATCGAAGACCTGGAACTGTTCGTGCCCGGCTTGACCGAAGCCTATCTCAACCACAAGGTGGTGCTGGTCAACGCACTGGGCACCGGCGCCGGCGATGACAAGCTGGTCTTCCTGTGGGTGCCGGACATGATCCGGGATTACCTCGGCGAAACTCCCATCCTGGAGCAGGCAGTGAGCTACGACCTGCGTTCCGCTGAAAACCGGCAGTACGTGCTGCAAAACCCGGAGCGCCTGGTGCTTGAAACCCGCCAGGGTTACGGCGGCCTCGGTGTGTTCATCATGCCCGACCTGGGCCTGATGTATCGCAACCGGCTGGCGCAGCAGTTGATTGAACAACCCCAGGTATTTATCGCTCAGGGAACCCTGGACTTCTCACAACATCTGGTGTTTGACGACTCAACCGCCGAATTTGGCGAACGCTAGATTGACCTGCGGGTGTTCGCCATCCAGAACGGCAATGGCGAAGTAACCGTGTTTCCCGGCGGGTTGACGCGAGTATCCGAGCCGGCCAGCCGCGTCACCAACAACTCATCAGGTGGTTCATGCAAGCCGAGCTGGGTAGTCAGGTAAACGGCGGAACTGTGCGTGTCCACTACGCTTACGTCGCCAGGTATCAATACTCTGACGTGGTGGTGCGCAACGACAATTTCCTGCGTCTTTACGCCTACTCCGACCGTTACCAAACGGCGGGCGCCTGCTACATCGGCTCGTCTCCCATGGGCAGCATGATTGGTTATCCCGACCGGCTGGGCAATCAGGTTAACCGCGTCCGCATCACCGCCCCGCATGAGCAGCTTCATTACTGCCGTGGGAGAGGTGCATCATTTCACCACCGCGCCGGAAGTTTACGATATTCCACTGGCGTCGGTGCAATACGACGTCGCAGCGGCCGAGTGCCTGTCGTCGTCGCCCTTGGTCGAACCCCAGCAGTGTCATGTCCGTTGCCAGAAGGGCCAGCGACCACGCCGATACCCTGCTGGATACCGTGGGCAACGTGAACCGGTGGGTGCATGAACACGTCAGTTACCAGCAGGGATCCACCTCGGTGAACGCCACGGCGGCCGATGTGCTGAACTCGATGGTGGGCGTGTGTCAGGACAAGACTCATTTGGCCCTGGGTATGTTGCGGGCGCTGGGCGTCCCAGCTCGCTACGTCAGCGGCCTGCTGACGCGTCAACCCGGTGAAACGCACGCCTGGGTGGAGTTTCTGCACCCCACGGTGGGCTGGCTGGCCGCCGACTCCACGCGCGGGCTTGTCATCGACACCGGCGCCGATTATCTCAAGTTTGCCGTGGGCCGGGACTATTCCGAGGTGCCCCCGGTCTCCGGCTCACACGTTTCCAGGGGAGACGGCCAGCTGGAATTTGCCACGGCGAAAGTGTATTTCGACCGCAACAGCATCGACCTGGTCGATGCGCTGGCGCTGATGACACCCGGCCTGGTATGACAAGCACGACGCGCAGCATGAGGTTTGGACTCAGATGGTAGAACCAAGGGCTTTGGGGTTCAACAGCGACCGGTGGCTGACCGACTCACGGGTGTACAACCTGATCTGGCTGGGCCGGTGGCTGGAGCGTGCGGACAACATAGTGCGAGTGGTGAACACCTTTGTTCGCATGGCCGTCGCCCAGGGCAGCGAGGCGTCGATCCGGGGAATTGCGATTGACGACACCGGCCAGGCGTTGACGATGCTGCTCAAAGACTACAGCGCTTCCTCCGTTTACCACAGCCTGTCCACCGCCCGCAGCAACGCCACCCATGTGGGTACGCTAGAGTTGATTCGCGCCATCCACGACACTCTGGTCAAACTGGAGGACGGGTCCATCCCGCTGAATTCCGCCCAGGATGCGCTCATGCTGACCACCGACCTCCTGCAAGGCATTGGCAACATCCACCAGGTCATCGACGACCGCTGGTTCCACCAGGAAGCCATATCCGAAGAGGAAGTTTTCCGCCGGTTCGTGCAGTAGTAGTAGCGACGTCCTGGGGAAGCGGAGGTCCCTTCCACGATGGTCTGACGACGACGCTCCGTCGGTACGCTGCAGTCCGGTTCCGCTCCCTGGCCCTGGAATAAACCGGGTGATATATCGTGACGCTGCAGAACCGCCGCTTTTGCCCTGGCGGGAGGCAGGCGTCCTTGGTGGGGCCGGCCCGACAATCCTTCTGACGCGCCACGTAGTGGTAGGCGCGTTGCCTTTTGTGGTACGCAACCCGGCGCGGTGTTTTGCCCTGGGGGCGAATCAGGTGGTCGCCGTGATAGACGAAGTCACCGCTGACCCCCATGGGCTCGCGGGGTGGAACTGGTTACCTCCGATGCTCACCAGCGATGCTCACCAGGGGCTGAAGAACGCCATCGCCGCGGTGTTTGCTGGGACCGGTTGGCAGCGCTGCCGCACTCACTTCATAGCCAACCTGCTCGCCCGAGTTCCCAAACGGTCCCTCCTGAACTTGCCGAAGGACTGGCGTGGCCACGATGGCACGCACCATCCACCAGCAACTGTCTTCCGCAGAGGTCCACGCCCAACTGGACCGAGTGGTGGAACAACTCCGGGAGCCCTTTCCCCAGGTGGCTGAGCTGCCGGCCGACGCCGCGCCGGACATCCTGGCCTTTACCGCCTGCCCCGTGGACCACCGGCAGAAGCTGTGGTCCAACAACCCTCAAGGAAAGGCTGAACCGGCAGATCCGTCGTCGCAGAGCTTGCCCCTGTGGGGACGTGGTGGGTATTTTTTCCCTAACCGGGCGGCGACCCGGCGTCTGGTGGGCGCGGTGCTGGCCGAGCAGCATGACGAGTGGGTAGAACCCGCCGATCCCGGCCCCAATCATCAACATCGCAAGCAGAGTGGGAAGACCGGCGACCCTGGACAACACCGACATAGCGGACGCCGTGACCATCCCGATCACGCTCAGGACCGCGGCCAGGGAACCCCAATGAGTGATCTTGCGACTACCGATATTGCGGACTCGCGCTACTCCATGACCGTGCTGCCGGCCCACTGCATATTATGTTCCCGTACCGTTATCGCGGCCGTATGTACTCGTAACCATTGATGTTTCGCAGGTCGCGGTAACGTACGCCTTCGGACCAGGGCTGGATCCTGGGACCAACGGGCCAAACCACGTCGAAGTTGTACAGTCCAATATTCGTGAGGGCGTTTTCGAACATGAAGGTAGTGATCTCGACAGCCAACTCGCGGCGCGCTGCGGAGTCGATCTCGCCCTGGTGCTGAGGGATCTTTTCGTCCAGCCACGGGTGCTCTACACCACTGGTCCAGACCGCCTGGTGGTTCAGTTTCGAGAGCTTATCGGTAAATCCCTGGCCCGGTTCCAGCCGGATACCAGCGGCGTGGCAGGTGGCACCCTGGTACGTTCGTCCCACTATCGTAGGTCGAAGCGTGCCGTAGGGGATCTTCTGGAAATTCACGTCCACACCAATGTCGGCCCACATGGCAGCGATCGCCTCACAAGCTTCCACTTCCACTGGCGCGCCCCGCAACGAAGGCGTCAGCGTTATGCTGAATCCGTCGGGGTAGCCGGCTTCTGCCAGCAGCAGCCTGGCGCCCTCGGGGTTGTATTCCCAGCGCATTTCCGGGGGCAACCAGGTATCTTCGTACTGACCGTACTCCCACATCACCGCCGGGCTGCCATAGCCCCGCAACAAGGTGTCAACGATGCCCTGCCGGTCGATCGCGATGGACAGTGCGTTACGAACCTTGGCCGCGTTGGCCCATTCCTCGGAGTTCAGGTCCGGGTTTGCGGAAACCCAAGGCAGGTCCGGGTCGTAGCCGGGCAGCTGGTCTTCCGTGCCAATGCCCACGTGGAATTGACCGTAGAGGTTGAGCGCGGATTCGCCCCCACCGGGCAGGCGCATCAATTCCGCGCCTTCCACCTTGACCAGCGCATCCAAAGAATCGAATGCGCTTACGGTGGTATCCAGGTTTCCGGTCTGGAATCCGGCGACCCGGGACGATTCTTCAGGAATTTCCCGGAAGTACATTTCGGCGAAATGCGGGGTCTTGCGCCAATGGTCTGCCACAGCTTCCATCTTCCAGAACTCGCCCGTGGCGAACTCCACCAAGTCCCAGGAACCAGTGGCGGATATCTGCCCGTTGGCCTCTTCCGCCCCCAATTCATCGGTCTGCTTTTTGCTGATGATCCAGGTTCCGGCGCCGCCCGGGCTGGTCAGAATTTCGTTGATGGGAACCTCCGACCATGGTGCGCCGGTGTTGACTTCCACCGTGTAGTCGTCAATGGCCTTGGCGTGCCCGTCTTCGTTTTCCCAAATCCCGCGCATGTTGGAGGCCCGAGCGTGCTTGGAACCCTCGGCTCCGAATTGCCGCATGCCCCAGATGACGTCCTCGGCGGTCATTTCACCGTAACCCTTGTGGAACTGCACGCCTTCGTTCAATCGGAAAGTCCAGGTCGAACCGTCATCAGAAACTTCCCAACTTTTGGCCAGCATCGGCACGGCCTCCAGGTCGCTGCTGACCGTCAAGAGCGATTCGCCGATTGGAGCGGTTTGCATGACGAAAATCTGCGGGTTACCCGTGAGGGCGGGATGGCCCGTGAAGGGCCCGAGTTCCTTCTGACCAACATTGAGAGCTCCCTCCGGTTGCTCCGATGAGCCCACCGCGGAACCCTCCGGAGTAGCGTCTGGGGTGGCGATGGGAACTGCCGTAGCGGCCTGCTCTTGTGGAGCAGGGTGGGCTGCAGTCGGTTGCTCCGCCTGCTGATCCGATGCCACCGGTTGGCCTCCCGATCCTTCCTCCGGCGAAGCGCCGCTGCAGGCGATGACCAGGGCCAACAGCGCCGACAACGCCACCATGCCTACGACTATGGATTTTCGTGTAATTCCACGCATTAAGACCTCCTTCTCTGAGCGACGGCCGGGGTTCAAAGCCAAATCCTATTGGCTCCGGTGTTTGATGTATTAGTAGCCGTTGTTTCGCCGGACATCGCTGGTCCGGACGTGTTCGGTCCAGGGTTAGATGCGCCGGCCCACGAGCCAGACCGCATCGATGTTGTAGTGGGTGAGGTCGGTCAGCGCGTTGGCAAACAGGGACTGGCCGATTTAACGCCCAATGTCTTGCGCTACGCGGGGTTTACCCCGCCCATCGCACGCCGCATCGCGTCGTCAGACCATTGGGGTTCCAACCAGCGGTTGAAATGAAGTGATCTAACCGGGTTGGTCCCTTAACACCGGCGGGGGTTGGACGTACTGTCTCCAGCCACCGCCCCAGACAGAACATCTAAGCATTCCTGCCAGGTGAATCAGATGCCACCTGCCCACAACGCGCATCCTAGCACAGGCCCATCCCGCCCGCAAATGTATGTACTCGTTCAGTACATGTGAGACGGCGCTGGGGCTAGCAGGTCTGGATGGTGGTTAGCAAGATACTCGGCTGGGGTGAGACCGTCCAGTATTACAACGACGGTTGGCATGATAGGATGGCCGGGTAGTTTAGGATGGCCGGGTAGTTGAGGAAGGCTTGGGCAAGTGAGGCAGGGAAGCGGATGCGGCGGCTTTCGAGCAGGTATAAGGAGCCTTTCAGGGTTTTCACGCTTACTTCGCTGCGCGGTTTGGGCGCCGGGAGTCCCACAAGTCCGCTTTGGGGTAGTGGGCTTCCTTAACGGTTAACTTGGATTCCTTATAGTGGTAGTAGATGTAGGGGGCGCCGCTGCCCGGTTTCTGCTTGTCCCCCAAGTCCTGGGTGAACGTCCCGATAACGACGGCATCGGCCAGCTTCACCATGTCCTCAACGTCCCAAGTAGGCCGGGAACCAAGGCTGGTCACCACCGTGTTCCCCTGGGCGGTCATCGCTCCGGGAGTCTGGCTGTTATCGCGACCGGCGACCAGTATCCCGCCGGCCAGAACGGTCAGGAAAATGGCGGAGATGGGAAACATCGGCCTGATTTTCTGGATTCTCATGGAACTACCCCTTACTCATTTTTGTCGAAACCGGGTTAAACAGAGCCGCAGAGGGCGATGATGCCCTCTATGTCGTCGTCGCAGAGCGGGTGATCGTTGCCATGCCATAGCTACATCGCGCAGTCCCAGTCCCAGGGCTTCCAGTAAGGGACGCACCACAGGCGCACGAGGAACCCCATCTGTTAGAATGCTGCCAAACTGGAAACAACAACCAGAGGTTCATGATGAAGCCCGGTGACTCTGTCGATAACATATTTGCGGAATTGAGAGAACGGGCCGTCGCCGAGTTCGGAGAACCGCGCGCCGCCGAGTTGCAGGATATCCTGGAGCAGACGGCCCGCCAGATTTGGGAAATCGACCAGGTTTCAGTGCATGTGGACCTGGAACCAGGTTTTTATCAATACACCGCCCATTGATTGTGAGGACGACGATGCCGGAACCTTACGAACTCACCGTCTCCGAGGCCGCCGCGCAGATACGGCAGGGCACCCTCTCGCCAGTAACACTGTGCCAGTCGCTGCTCGACCGGATCGACCGCTTCGACGGCGACATTCACGCTTGGGTTACCATCGACCGGGAGGAAGTGCTGGAGACGGCCCGCCGCCGGGAGGCCGAGGTGGAACGCGGCGATCCCCTGGGGCCACTGCACGGCGTTCCGGTGGGGCTCAAGGATATTTTCAACACCGACGGGATGCTGACCGCCGCCGGCTCCAGAATCTACTCCGAGTTTGTCCCGGACTATGATGCCACGTCGGTGGCCAGGATACGCCGGGCCGGCGGGATCATTTTGGGCAAGGCGGTTACCACCGAGTTCGCCACCTCCGATCCGTCGCCGACCCGCAATCCGTGGAACCTTGAGCATACCCCGGGCGGCTCCAGCAGCGGCTCCTCGGCAGCCGTGGCCGCCCGAATGGCGCCCGCCGCCACCGGGTCGCAAACCGGTGGCTCCACCTGCCGCCCCGCCGCTTACAACGGTATCGTGGGCCTGAAGCCAACCTACGGGCGCATCAGCCGCTACGGGGTCGTCCCGGTCAGTTGGTCGTTGGACACTGTCGGCATCCTGGTGCGGAGCGTGGCCGACGCCGCCCTGATGCTAACGGCGATGAGCGGCGTGGATCCCAACGACCCGGGATCACTGGACCTGCCCGTTCCCGACTTCACCCGACAGATGGCACAGCATAATTATCCGCCGCGGATTGGCCTGCCGCGTGAATACTTTGCCGAGACCGCAACCGCCGAGGTATGGGCGCATACTGAGCAGATGGCCCAACGGTTGGCTGATGCCGGAGCGGAGGTGGTGGAGTTGTCGCTGCCCGACACGTTCGCCTCGTGCCACAGCGCCCAGCGCATAGTCATGCACGTGGAATGTGCCGCCTACCACGAGCGATTCTACCGAGAACGGGCCGACGATTACGGTCCACGCATCCGCTCCGCCATCGAAATGGGCTTGATAATGCCGGCTTCCAAGTACATCCAGGCGCAGCGGCTGCGACGTCAGTTCCGCGACGACATGGTGGACATGGTAAGGCAGGTCGATGTCGTCATGACGCCGGCCACCGTTTCACCCGCGCCCAGGGACCTCAACACCACCGGCGACGCCGCCTTCCAGGTGCCCTGGACCTCTAGCGGTTTGCCCACGGTTGTCGTGCCGTCCGGACTAAGCGAATTGGGCCTGCCCATGGCCGTCCAGTTCGGGGGGCTGCCCTACGAGGAGGGCAAGCTGTTGGGCGCGGCCCAATGGTGCGAGCAAGCGTTGGGAGTGTCCCTGTGTCCGCCAGGATTTGATTAGCCCCCAAAAGCGCAGAGCGCATTAGCATCCCACCTGGTGACTGACGCGGCTACCATACGTCCGCTTTGCAACAAACGAGCCTGCTAATCACGGACGGGCGGGCACTGGCGGAGAATTTCTGGATCTGGTCAACGCATCCCCCGCCGCTGCGTCTGGGTATATCACCCGCCGAACCGGGGGGCACGAGTGGGCGGTGGGACCGTTGCTGTGGATTTCCTGTTCAGCAATGGAGGTAGTCTATCCCAAAGTGTTCCGGTCGTTCTTTTGGCGCGCTACGCGCAAGAAGCGCGTTACATGTAACAGTTCAGAGTTGAGGGGAAGTGAGCAGTTGCTGGCAGGCGGTGAGGGGGTTGAGACCTTGTGCCCGCCAGGTACCGAAGATTGAGGCCAGGGTCATCTTGGTGTCAGTGCCTTGGTGCGAGCGAGTGCCCCCGCTGACCTTGCGGCTGACCACCAGTTGGCGCAGGCTGCGCTCGGCGGCGTTGTTGCCCGGTGGCACCTGGGGTTCGGCCACGAAGACGAAGAGTTCCTTGCCGTTGTGTCCGCCCTCGCGCCAGCCGGTCTCGTCGGCGTGGACCACTGGGCTGGCGCGGATGTGTTCCAGTATGCCGGCCAGTTCAGTCTGCGCTTTGCCAGCCACTTTTCGGGTGGCAGCCACGATGGCCCCCAGGCTGAGGTGCAGCCCGTGCACGGTGTCCAGATACCACTGGATGCTGCGCCAGGGCAGCCGAGCCTCCTCCCGCAGGGCGGCAATCAGGCTGACGACGTTGACGCCGAGCCGCTGCCGACCCAACGCCACGCCGTCCTGTCGCGCTGGGGGCAGACGGCGTTGCTGACACACCGGGCAGGTGCGGGCGATATAGACGTGCTCGGTTACCTGCGCCGGAACCTGGGGCAGGTCAATGACCTCCCGAGTGCGCCGGGTCCAACCCCTAGACAACTGGGTTCCACAGTCGGGACACTGCTCCACCCGCTGGGTGGGCGTCATGCGGGTCCGGGCAAAGCCGTGGCGACGCGCCTGGCCTGGACCTTTGGGCTGGGCTGGCTTCCGGTCGGCTTTGGGCTTCAGACCCGGCATCCGCCGGGAACCGCTGGGTTTGGCTTGCCCTTCCACCTGGGCAATCCGTTGCTCCAGCTCCTCGATGATGGCCTGTGCCGGACGATGATGCCAATGCGGACATCTTGATGGGCAGCCCTGAGATCGGTTTCGGTAACCATGCCAGTTATATGACGTAATCACCGCTCCCAGTGCCAGCCATCCCCAAACCAAGTTCGACCAATTCACCCCACAAACTCTGAACAGTTACGACAAAGTAGTTGCGGTTGGCCCCCGTTCTCCCATCGGCTATAATGTTTATTTCCATGGCTGCCTAGCAGTTGAGTTGCGGTTGGCCCCCGTTCTCCCATCGGCTATAATCAGTCCGGGATTTGCGCGATGCCATTGTTTGTTGCGGTTGGCCCCCGTTCTCCCATCGGCTATAATCGATACCCAGCAGCCAAACTTGGAGGTAAGTACAACCATCGCAGTTCAGGCCGCTAAAAATCGGCTTCACGGTCGGCAAAATGACGGGCATCGCCCCCGATTTTGCAAAACGGACCGAGCGCGGTTATAATCAATGGGAGAGCGGGGGCCATAGGGAAACCTAGGGGAAACCCACCGTTAACAAGCTGAGGGCTTTTTGCCCAATATGTACAAAATAGGGGTGGCCTACGGGCTGCCCCTCACTCATTCCTTCCAACGTCAAAACAGCGTGTACTGCTGCGGGTTTTTATTGGCCGCCTGCCGTGTCGCCCCGTTGAAGCTGACGATGTTCTCGTACTGTTTGTCGGTGAAGTAAACAATCTGGACGTTGCCCGACGGCGGGAGCGCCGACTGGATTCTCCGGGTGTAAACCTGCGTTTGTTCTTTGCCGGCGCAAAACCGCATATACACCGACAGCTGGCACATCTCAAAGCCCTGGTCCAGCAGGAACTTTCGGAAATTCGTCGCATCCTTGCGTTCCTGATTCGTCAGTACCGGCAGGTCGAACATTACCAACATCCACATCAGTCGGTAACCGCTCAGCATCGGACTTCCTTCAGTCCGTATCCGGGCCTGACCGCGGCCCGCCTGGGAAAATGAGAGCCGGTTTCGCATCCTCGAACGATTGCGCCAGTGATTGAGCTGCCCGTTCCAGGCATGTCTCCAGCGGAGTAGTCCCCCGCTCGCTGGCCAGGTCCATCGTCAGCACCCCGGTAAGCGCCCTTTTGGCCTCCGTAGTTACCTCATCACAACCGGCGCTTACCAGAGCCGCAACCCGATAGTCCACCATCGGACGAAACGGCTCCATCAGGTCGTCCACCAGACACATCGCGTCGTAGCGATTGTGGTGATGAATACCGAGCGACGGATGCAGACCGGCTGCCGCCACCGCGCGGGCCATGGCCGCCCGCAACACCGTATAGCCATAATTGAGGAATGGATTGGGCATAGCGCCAAAACGCTCCCGCTGAAAGTCCGCGCCGAACAGCAGCGGCCAGTACCGCCGCGCCGCCTGCGCCTCCATATTCTCCGGGTCGCCCGACTTTACCCGTCGGGCCAGTCCATCCAGCCCACCGTCCGATTTCCCCAGCATATCCAGCACCGTCTTTTGCTGTCCGATTTTCGCCCGGACCGTCGCCTGCCACAGCCTCTTGCGCAGCGGCAGCGACGCCTCCAGTTGACGCCGCATCCGCAACGCCTGGATATGATGGCCTTCCACCGGCCACAGCCACGCCACCGGTAGATAGTTGGAACCGCACAACACCACCGCAGCGCCCCGTCGGGCCAGCTCCGTCATCAAGTCGTTGGAATAAGTCAGGCCCCGGGCATTGCACAGCAAAACGCCAATGTCATCCAAAGGCACCCGCCCCTCCTCAACACCGTCCGCAGACACCGTCATCAGCCCCCGGTAACGCGACAAGTGCCGCCCCTCGCTGGCGATTTCTATGACGCGGCCAATCATTGTTCGCTATGCTCTAACGGGTCCGGCATCTTTCCGATTTCGTTCACTTTCACTTTACGGAAACCTGCCTTGCGAAGTGGTTCTGCCCGGTAACGTTTTTGATTCGTTCTTGTCCTGTGATCCTCCACCAATACTCGGCCGGGCTGAACAATTTCCCTTATGTGTACAATGCCAAAGTTGGCACCTCCCTCAAAGACACCCATGTCCCCTTTATAAAGTCGCATCAACCGCTTCGCGGTAGGGTCGGGTTTCCCCTTAAATTTTCCTTTGGACGTGGTGGGGCGATATTTTTCAATGTCGAAATCGGGTTGATTTGCGTCGAAAGTGGACACTACAACCATTTGCCAACTCCCATCGCACATCTCCCACACGTCGGCGAACTCGTTTCCGCCGGGCAGGTAGCCTTTGTAGTATTTCCCGGTGCCGTCTTTGATAGGAATGACGGTTTGTTTTTCGACGACTCTCACCCGCTGCACTGGTTGACGTTTTCCGTTCAACGGCACGCCTGGACTCTTCGCTTCTTGAACAAAGCCGGCTTGGTTCTTTCCGCCATCAGCAACATTATTCCAAAGCTTCAGCAATTCGGCCCGCAATGCAGGATCGCGTACTGCCTCGAGATGTTTGGCCGTCTTGGGCCATCCGTTATTCCCGGTGGAAAGCGCTTTGCGGGCCACAACCTCCGATGGCCCGTCTTTGACAAAATTGATAATCCCGTAGGCGGTGTCGTTGTGCAACTGTCCGGTAGTCTTGCCCTTTGCGCCGCGCGTCCCATGGTCAGGTTTGTAGGACACCACCATCTTGTCCAAGAACGGTTGAACCTGGTTGCGGTCAAAGTCTTTCCAGGGGCGCACATCTTTGGCTATGGCGGCCAGTCTTTCCTCGGCGTTGCGATAGTTAGAACCGGCGGCTTGGGCAAACCGATGCAGCAGCCCTTGCGTCGTGTTTGCCACCACAAAGGCGTCAATGGCATGATGCCGGTGGTCATCCCTCGTCTTGCGAGGCATTTCAGTCTCCGCAGACCCGTTAAGCATCCCTTCCAGCCCCCACCCACGCCGCAGCAGCGCCGTCATTCGCCCTGGTATAGCGCGAACACGCTTCTGACCCTCTCCCTGCTCATCGTACAAATAAGCCAAGTAGGTTCGGGCCGTGCGGGACAGGTACTGCGTTTCGTTGAGCTGGCGGTCAAGAAACTTGTCCTGGTCATCGAAGCTTTCCATGGCATCCGGCTGGAAGCGCCAGAGCTTGTGAGGGAGGTACTCCGCAACACGGTCCCGGATGGCGTCGTAATCGTACCCAGGCGGATTATGACCAAAAGCTTCGTAAGGCGTTCGGTCGCGCTTGACCCGATTGGCGTCGGTCATACAAACGACCTTGTTATTCATCGAATCGTCCAAGGTACGGCGCGGTAGAATGTGGTCAACTTCGGTTTCGGCAGACAGTGCCATTCGGCACGAGATTGGCTTGCCCGTATAGGGACATACCCGTGCCTGAACCGGCCCCTGTTCCTCCCAAATGCGGAGCCTCTGGACTGCATCGCGTGTTGGTTCCTGTCCCATAGACCTGATCGTTTCTTCGAGACGCTTCCTTTGCTTTTCATTGTCGTCGCGTTGCTTCTGGTGCTTGGCCTTTTGCTCCCGGTTCCACTTCAGTTCCCGCGCCAGCTCGACAACTATCTCCTCAGGCTTGCCATGTACTTTGATAAGTCGATTAACCACGCGACGCAACTGGCCCAGGCCGATGTGTACCGTAGGGTTGGCGATGCGACCATAGCGGACCGGCTCACCATCCTGTTTCGGGTCTTTCGTTCGGTCAGCGCCCACCGCATCCCGCTCCAGCACCACGCCGTAGTATGGCAGTGAGTCGTGAGCCTCGGCGTTGCGGGAATCAAACTGGTATCCGGCTTTCACGACCGCGTCGTAATATCCCCACCCATCCTCCATGTGCGGCAGGAGCTTGCGGATAGCCTTTTCGCTCAGGTTGCCGTAACCGCTCACCAGCGAAACGTCGGCCACGGCTATCGCCTGCGCGTCATTCAATCCCCATTCGTAGGTGGCCTTCCGGCGGACAATCTCCGGCTCCTCCGTTTCCAGCAGAAACCTCACGACTTCGTTGCGTTCATCCGGGGGAAAGTCAAGCCACTTCTTGCCGAATAGAGCGGGCTTTGCCGGTCGTTTCCCCGACGCCGGCGAGCCGGCTGCGGCGAGCTTGGCGGTGGTCTCGTCCCCCTTGACTGACTTGCGCCCACCCGCGGCCAGGTTGAAAATAGCGCCCGGCGGTAACACCAAGTCCCTCGTCGGCTTGGCCGGCTTGTTGTCCTTGCCTTCGCTCAACTTGATGCCGCTGCCGGAACGCAGCCGTTTCATAGCCCGCTCCCGCTCATGTTCGTCCAATGGCCTTTCCGGTTCAATGCCAACCCGAACCCGCAGGTTGTTGACTTCCTGCAGCATCCGAAACTCCTGAAAGACGGGCAGGGCTTTGGCCGCCCGCTTTTCACCGTTCTCAAACTCAAACTGGCACCATCCCGGCTCAACGGGCCTCAGCGGCCGCTGGAAAAAGATGATGTCGCGCAATTTGTCCCACTCCTCTACGCTCAGGCTGTGATAGGATTTCTGCTTTCTGCGGATAGCGGCGAACTCTTCCTCATATAAGCTGGACTTTCCGCATTTCAAGCGGCGTAAGCCAGGGAATCGACAAGTCGGTGGTACAGGGCGACTGGGAGTTCCTGCGTATCGGGGTCGACGGCCGACGTTGAAAAACCCTCCGAGGCCAGCCACAGGTGGCGCCGCACCAGGGCAATGGCGTCCACGAAGGTCGGCGACGGCTTGTCATACCAGGCCGCCGTACGCTGGGTCATGGGGTGTCGTTTTTGCAACGCGTGAGCGGCCAGGGTGGTCCAGGAGAAGAGACCCAGCAGGACAGGCGTGGTGCGGGCGATGGCCAGATCTGACCACTGGCGCTGGGTTTCCACGCCCAGGTGGGTACGCACCTCCTGAAAGGTGACCTCCAGTTGCCAGCGCAGGACAAACCATTCCAGGATCTGGGTCGGGTCCGCCGATGGGTCGGTACACAGCAAGGCCTGGGTGGCGAAGGCGCCCTGGGGATCTCGGATCAGCACCCAGCGGATGAGGACTGGAGGCTTGCCGGAGCGGTACCAGACCGCCGTTTGCGACGTGAGTTCCACCGTGCGGGTGGCGCCGTCATAGCAGGCCACGGCCACGCTGGCCCAAGTTGCCTGGGGCTGGTCGAGGATCGTTTTCAGCGCGGGTCGCCGCGGGCCTTTCAGCGGCGGGCGGCCCTGCTGACCCGGCTGACGGGCTGGCGCGGGCGCATAGAGAGCGGCGTCCAGCCGTAGTCTGGCAATGAGGGTAACGGGTTCACGGAGGGATTGGCAGCAGTGGAGCAGGTCCAGCACGGCGTAGCTGTTGTCGCCCACCAGCGCCGGTGGACGTTGGGGCAGCCAGCGTGGTTCGGCAGGCTCACCATGAGCGGGGTTGCAGGATCATCTGCCGCGCCCAGTCGGTGAGTTTCTTGTGTCGGCGTCCTTGCTGCTGGTAGTACCGCGTCGAGGGCGCCAGCACGGTGAGCGCCGGCAAGGCCCAATGGCGTCCGGCCCAGGGCACGTGGCCCAGCCACATCAGAGAGATCCAGCGCAGGCCGCTGGCCTTGACCAGTTGCTGGCGGCTGGAACGCACCGCATCGCGGTAGATGCCCCGACCTTTGATCTTGGCGCCGCGACGCCGTTCCAGGGTTTCGTCGATGCCGAAGATCAACGGGCCGTCGCCGCGGTCCAGGTGCTGGAGCAGCAGCACCAGCAGGATGCGGGCCGCCTCACGGGACGACCACACCGCCCGATTGAGCACCTCATGGTAGCGGGCGTAATCGCGGTGATCGCTGCGGCCCATGACCCGCAGGGCCGCGGCGACGGTGCGCTGACCCGGGGTCAGGATCGCGCCCACCAGCAGTACCTGGGCTTTCCGCCAGGTCGGGTTGGTAAACAGCGTTGCGAAGGGAATGAGTATGGATACAATGGCATTGGGCAGGGTAAGCATAGCTGGGCCTTTAGTGAGATTTTGGTCAGGCCAGCTTACCCTGTCTTTATACTTTTTCTAAATTATGCGTAAAGCCTAGCTTGAGCCAAAACCAGTCGCTATGGTCGGGGTTGTAGCCCGACTTCTTGTACATGACAGTGTTGGCGGCGTGGTCACCTGCAGGGGTGTAGTTTTCTTTGACAATGATGGACCCGTGGGGTGTGGTGGCGTTCTTCTGGATAGCTTCGAAGGCTGCCGGATTGAGGTAAGTGGTTAGGAGCATGCCGTGGAGGTCGCCGCCTTGGTATTTCTCTCCTGTCCCAGGCCAGAGCTTCCAGTCATCGTTATTCCGGTAATCCACTTCCTCCAAGTAAGTCAGCACCGAGGCATAGGTAGTGTCGGGAAGTTCCGGCTTACTGGAGGAGCCACAGGCTACGAGGAGCAGGGCGACGCTCAATATCCCAAGCACTGACAACCAGTAGCTTGCCACACGACGAAGCCACCACACTTGACATCACAAATGGGAGATATGTGGCACGCCTTCGGGACGAAGCAGGCCTCAAGCAAAAGGAAGTAGCCAACAAGGTGACCTGGAGTCCAGCGGTCCTATCGCGGGTTGAGGCGGGGGAGAGAGCCCTGACGTTCGATGAGTTGGATTCGATTCTCCAAGCGATCGGCACCGAGAAAACGCTGAATTTCCAACAAGGGGCGCGGCGAGTATGGAGGATGCTGCCTAAGCCGCCGCTTGGGCATCCCGAAGAACCGAATTTGTGGGAAACCGAGCAGGCACTCCAAGACATTGAACAACTCCTTGCCGTTCCCAATATCAAGATGTCCTCAGCCAACCTGTTGGAGGAATTTAAGGAGGGACTTCAGGAAGCGGCTCGCCTCGTTATGAGCACAGAACACTCTGTAGCGTTCGTCGGTGACATCGGGGTCGGCAAATCTACCGCCATTTGACGCTTGACCGGCCTTGAGGCATCCGACGGGACCACCATGCCAAACCCGGTGCTCGAAGTGGGCGACGGCGGAGTAACTATTTGCGAGGTCCATATTGCACAGGGACCAGGATACGGTTTGGTTATCGAACCGATGAGTGAATACGAGCTCCGCAGGGAGGTTTTTGAGTTCGCGACGCTGTTGAAGAATCCCCCGAAAGCGGCCCAAGACCAAGACGACGGTGCCGGTCAGACTATCGGGACGTCCAAGGAAATCGACCGAGCCGTTCGGAACATGAGCCGTCTCACTAAGACGGTTAGACAGGAAACGGGTCCCGACGGCAAGCGTGTGCGTATCACCGAGGACCCCGCCCAGGAACTGGGTAACGATTCAGCGAACACGTCGGAGTTCGTGGTGGAAATCCTAGCCAGAATGAACCTGGAGAGGCGGACGAAGCGTGAGCTCTGGTATTCCGCCGCGACCGCCGAAAAGGAACCATTGGGGTGGCTAAACGAAAGCTTTGAGTTGATCAACAACGGCAGGCACACCGACTTTTCAATCCCGAGACGAATGGACGTCCTGGTTCCTTGGCCGATCCTGGGGGAGGAATCGCTGTCGATCCGGATCGTGGACACGAAAGAAGTCGACCGAGTGGTCGAGCGGGCGGATATTGGGAAACTGCTCAACGACCCGGGTACTGTAGTAGTAATGTGTTCGAACTTCACCGCCATGCCTTCGCCCTCCGTCCAAGCGTTACTGGAGAGAGCGAAGGCCGGCAGAATTGCCGGAATACAGCATAAGGCGGCCATTCTCAGCCTAGCGCGCTTCGACGAGGCACTGGCCGTAAAGGACGACGGGGTTTCCAGGCCACGTCAGCCGAAGATGGATATGACTTGAAGCGCGACCAAGCCGAGACTACATTGCAGTCGATCGGCCTCGCCGGCTCGGGTGTCGAATTCTTCAATGCGTTGAGTGACGATCCAAAGAATTGCAAGGCTTTCATGCTGGACCTTGTCAAGAACCTGCGGCTGCAACACCAATTGGGCCTCCAGCAGATGATTGAGGACGCTCGGACGTTGGTCGAAAACTTCGAACAACAGCAAACCCTAGAGGTCCAGAGGTTGGCCGCAAGACTCTTGAAGGATTGGTTGAGCAATAACGAGGAGCTGGATTTTGCGTCCTTTGCCTCGCCAGAGCACGGTCTGATGTCGGCTATAAACAGCGCCCACCCGAGCTCGCTGCGGGCAAGCATTCGCCGAGAAGGAAACTGGTACAACCTTGACTGGACTTTCCGCATTTCAAGCGGCGTAAGCCAGGGAATCGACAAGTCGGTGGTACAGAGCGACTGGGAGTTCCTGCGTATCGGGGTCGACGGCCGACGTTGAAAAACCCTCCGACGCCGGCCACAGGTGGCGTCGCACCAGGGCGATGGCGTCCACGAAGGTCGGCGACGGCTTGTCATACCAAGCGGCCTTGCGTTGGGTCATTGGGTGCTGTTTTTGCAACGCGTGAGCGGCCAGGGTGATCCAGGAGAAGATTCCCAGCAGGACGGGCGTGGTGCGGGCGATGGCCAGGTCGGACCACTGGCGTTGGGTTTCCAGGCCCAGGTGGGTCCGCACCTCCTGAAAGGTAACTTCCAGTTGCCAGCGCAGGACAAACCATTCCAGGATCTGGGTCGGGTCCGCGGCGGGGTCGGTGCACAGCAAGGCCTGGGTGGCGAAGGAGCCCTGGGGATCTCGGATCAGCACCCAGCGGATGCGGACTGGAGACTTGCCGGAGCGGTACCAGACCGCCGTTTGCGACGTGAGTTCCACCGTGCGGGTGGCGCCGTCATAGCAGGCCACGGCCACGCTGGCCCAAGTTGCCTGGGGCTGGTCGAGGATCGTTTTCAGCGCGGGTCGCCGCGCGCCTTTCAGCGGCCGGCGGCCGTTCTGACCCGGCTGACGGGCTGGCGCGGGCGCATAGAGAGCGGCGTCCAGCCGTAGTCTGGCAATGAGGGTAACGGGTTCACGGAGGGATTGGCAGCAGTGGAGCAGGTCCAGCACGGCGTAGCTGTTGTCGCCCACCAGCGCCAGTGGACGTTGGGGCAGCCAGCGTGGTTCGGCAGGCTCACCATGAGCGGGGTTGCAGGATCATCTGTCGCGCCCAGTCGGTGAGCTTCTTGTGCCGACGTGCCTGCTGTTGGTAGTACCGGGTCGAGGGCGCCAGCACGGTGAGCACCGGCAGGGCCCAATGGCGTCCGGCCCAAGGCACGTGGCCCAGCCACATCAGGGAGATCCAGCGCAGGCCGCTGGCCTTGACCAGTTGGCTCCGGCTGGAACGCACCGCGTCGCGGTAGATGCCCCGACCTTTGATCTTGGCGCCGCGACGCCGTTCCAGGGTTTCGTCGATGCCGAAGACCAAGGGGCCATCCCCACCATCAAGGTGCTGGAGCAGCAACACCAAGAGGATGCGCGCCGCTGCACGGGGCGACCACACCGCCCGGTTGAGCACCTCATGGTAGCGGGCGTAATCGCGGTGATCGCTGCGGCCCATGACCCGCAGGGCCGCAGCGACGGTGCGCTGACCCGGGGTCAGGATCGCGCCCACCAGCAGTACCTGGGCTTTCCGCCAGGTCGGGTTGGTAAACAGCGTTGCGAAGGGAATGAGTATGGATACAATGGCATTGGGCAGGGTAAGCATAGCTGGGCCTTTAGTGAGATTTTGGTCAGGCCAGCTTACCCTGTCTTTATACTTTTTCTAAATTATGCGTAAAGCCTAGCTTGACTATTCGCACCAACTCAGTTATGGAGCTCGACTCGCGGCAGCTGATGTCGTTGGGCGCAAGCTTAACGGCTTTACCGCTCTTAACGACCTCTTGCTCAAGGACAAAGAATTCGAGGAGGCGTTCGGATTGCTGCGGCAATCTCAACGACTCGTGGACTCCGGAGCCGAAAGCCTCTTCAAGAAATGCGAAATCAAAGGCCAAGGGATCCATCTCAGGGACATGGAACCCAGCTCGGATTTGTGGAATGCTTGCGACAGCGAATGGAGAACGGGACATGGATATCGTGATAGGGTCTCTAACCATCGCAAAATGTGGTTCGACGACGAATCTCGAAACTACCGATTAGATATCCAGAATCTCATGCAAAGGGAGTGGAAACTCGTTCTCGACCGCTTGTCGTCCATTCTGGAGATTCCTTGATTAGTTGCAAGCAAAAAACCGCGTATTTGGGCATGCGGCTGAATTGGAAACAAAAAGAGCCGCATACATGCCCAACCAGCGCAAGACATCGCTCAATTCGCGACGTCTTGCACAAAGCCGTGCCGGAGTGTTCAACAAACCATCGACGCAGTTGTTGCACGCTTCGGCAAAGTTGACGGGCGGCCTGTCGGCGAAGTGTCCAAAAACGCCCGTTTGTTGAACAATCTTCGCCTCCGTGGAAGGAGCCCTTTACACACGTCGGCGATGCCGGCATCGTGGTTGACGTCTGCAATGGTCAGCCGCTGCGACCGAGTAGGGAATAATGATCACTCCAAATAGTCCACGCTGTGGGGGATCCATGGCGGTTCGAGTTGCACGTCGCGGGCGAGATCCAAGTGGAATTTTGGGGCTGCAATCGCAGAACTGGCGCGAGCCACGGGTTCGGGTGCGCTCATCGCCGAGGCGGCGGTGCTGCCGGGCAGTCCCGACTACATCGTCAACAGCTTCGGGGCGCACTTCTACGGGGTTGAGGTGGACACCTGTAAAGGGCGGAGGTAAAGTGGGCCACGCAGGCGGCCCGATCGTCGATATTGCGGCTGTCGACGCCCAGGGAAAATGTCCGCCTAAGTGTCCAGCGAGAATGTCACTTGCTATTTCGCGATGGTATCAGATGTCAGCGTTGCTGGAGTTGCCCGGCGGGACCGTCGCGTCGGCGGGCTTTCAACATCGATGTATCTCCTCACGGTGTCTCAGTGGATGCCCAGCTCCCTTACCATCCTTCGAATGGACAGGCCCGCAAGTTTGGCCCGCTACACTGCCTTCCATCGCTCCTTCTGTAGAAGGTTCCCCCGGCACGCGCGGGGATAGACCGTGGCGATTGGCAAAACCTCTGCCTTCACCGAGTTGTGCGACCAGTTTGCCCGCGAAACCGACCAGGGCCGGGACATGGCGGTTTACGACAAGCTGCTGAACGACGTGATCGCCCACATCCGACAGTCTCACGCCAGCGCACAAACCGCTCAGCTGCGGCCCGGTGGCTCGCGGGATTTCGTGCCGCCGACGGCATCGGAAACACCCAACAACGCCAGCGACTTCGAGCTGGTAACGTGGCTGGCTATCATGGAGCCGCAACAATAGGTAGGGCCGGAGCGCGACCCATCGTGCGAAACAACTCCAACTCCGGACTTGGCGAGATTGTGACCGGGCCCGCATGCCACACGGTTGTGCTATCGTTACGTATAACGCGGTCAACATCATGAGGTGTAACGCAATGGCGGAGCAAATAACGGTGTCGGTGGACTCCGATATAGCGGCTACCTATCGGAACGCATCGGACCATGACCGGCGCAAACTCGACTTGATGGTGAACTTGCGGCTGCGTGAAGTGACGGCGCCAGGAAGGTCGGTTCGGGAAACGATGGCGGACATCAGCCGCAACGCGCAGCAACGTGGGTTAACCCCTGACATTCTGCGGTCAATCCTGGATGAGAAATGACCCGAACGGTACTCGATACCAACGCCATCGTCAGCGCTTTGCTGTTCAACGATTCGGCGCCGTGGCGAGCATTGATCAAGGCCTTGGATACCGGCACGATTTTAGTTTCCGCAGCGCTGGCGCAGGAGTTGCAGGACGTGCTCAACCGACCTCGGTTGGACAGGTACGTTACCAGAGAGGAACGCGACGAGTTCCTGATGGCGTTCATGCGTGAGGCAGAATTGGTGGAAATCACCGAAACGGTGGCAGCCTGTCGGGACCCGAAAGACGACCAGATTCTGGAATTGGCCGTCAGTGGCAACGCGGATTGCATTGTGACCGGAGACAATGACCTGCTCACATTGAACCTGTTCCGTGGTATCGCTATCATCACGCCGGCCGACTTCCTGCGATTCCCCTTTGGGCGCTAACCCTCGGTTGGACTTCTCAACAGGCCCAAGGGATGTCGGTAGCGTCGACTATTTTTGCCGGTCCGGAAGCGCATTTCCTCAACTAAATCGTTACCCGACGCCATTGACAGAAGATTTTACCCATTTCCTCACAGAGAGCGGCATATCAAAGTTGATCGATGCGCAATCAAAGGTACCGCAACGCTGAGCCAGCAGATTCGCCGCGGGTGTAGCGGCCGACCATGCCGCCGTCCTGCTTCCAGCGGCCCTGGCGTTCGATCTCGTGGGTGGGCGCGCCGTTCTGGGCCATGCGCCTCGCCATGCCCACCCGCCCGCTGTGGCCGCTGAAGAGCTCCCAATCCTCCAGGCCGGCGGCACGAGCTACGGCCTTCACCCGCCGGGCGATCTGGGACTCCGACAGCCCGAATACCTTCGCACCGCCACCAACGCCCGCCGCCCGGATGGCGTCCAGCGCCCGCATGGCGGCGGGGGTGATGGCCACCACGGCGCCCTGGGCTTCCCTAGGCTTTACGCATAATTTAGAAAAAGTATAAAGACAGGGTAAGCTGGCCTGACCAAAATCTCACTAAAGGCCCAGCTATGCTTACCCTGCCCAATGCCATTGTATCGATACTCATTCCCTTCGCAACGCTGTTTACCAACCCGACCTGGCGGAAAGCCCAGGTGTTGCTGGTGGGCGCGATCCTGACCCCGGGTCAGCGCACCGTCGCCGCGGCCCTGCGGGTCATGGGCCGCAGCGATCACCGCGATTACGCCCGCTACCATGAGGTGCTCAACCGGGCGGTGTGGTCGCCCCGTGCAGCGGCGCGCATCCTCTTGGTGTTGCTGCTCCAGCACCTTGATGGTGGGGATGGCCCGTTGATCTTCGGCATCGACGAAACCCTGGAACGGCGTCGCGGCGCCAAGATCAAAGGTCGGGGCATCTACCGCGACGCGGTGCGTTCCAGCCGGAGCCAACTGGTCAAGGCCAGCGGCCTGCGCTGGATCTCCCTGATGTGGCTGGGCCACGTGCCTTGGGCCGGACGCCATTGGGCCCTGCCGGCGCTCACCGTGCTGGCGCCATCGACCCGGTACTACCAACAGCAGGGACGTCGGCACAAGAAGCTCACCGACTGGGCGCGACAGATGATCCTGCAACCCCGCTCATGGTGAGCCTGCCGAACCACGCTGGCTGCCCCAACGTCCACTGGCGCTGGTGGGCGACAACAGCTACGCCGTGCTGGACCTGCTCCACTGCTGCCAATCCCTCCGTGAACCCGTTACCCTCATTGCCAGACTACGGCTGGACGCCGCCCTCTATGCGCCCGCGCCAGCCCGTCAGCCGGGTCAGCAGGGCCGCCCGCCGCTGAAAGGCGCGCGGCGACCCGCGCTGAAAACGATCCTCGACCAGCCCCAGGCAACTTGGGCCAGCGTGGCCGTGGCCTGGTATGACGGCGCCACCCGCACGGTGGAACTCACGTCGCAAACGGCGGTCTGGTACCGCTCCGGCAAGTCTCCAGTCCGCATCCGCTGGGTGCTGATCCGGGATCCCCAGGGCTCCTTCGCCACCCAGGCCTTGCTGTGCACCGACCCCGCGGCGGACCCGACCCAGATCCTGGAATGGTTTGTCCTGCGCTGGCAACTGGAAGTTACCTTTCAGGAGGTGCGGACCCACCTGGGCGTGGAAACCCAACGCCAGTGGTCCGACCTGGCCATCGCCCGCACCACGCCCGTCCTGCTGGGAATCTTCTCCTGGACCACCCTGGCCGCCCACGGGTTGCAAAAACAGCGCCCCATGACCCAGCGCCGAGCGGCCTGGTACGACAAGCCGTTGCCGACCTTCGTGGACGCCATTGCCCTGGTGCGACGCCACCTGTGGCTGGCGTCGGAGGGTTTTTCAACGTCGGCCGTCGACCCCGATACGCAGGAACTCCCAGTCGCTCTGTACCACCGACTTGTCGATTCCCTGGCTTACGCCGCTTGAAATGCGGAAAGTCCAGTCAAGGTATCGTGAGGCTCATTGTAACCCTGAGCGAGCATGATCTAGCCACCGAGCAACGCGAAACTGCCCTTTCATCACAAGCTGAGATATATATTATTGGCGGATTGTTAAGACGCGATTGCCCTGTAGGCTGTAACTGTTCAGAGTTGAGGGGAAATGAGCAACCGGCGGGTTTCCAGGAAGGGGTTGAGGCCCCTGGCCCGCCAGGTGCCGAAGAGGGACGCCAGGGTCATTTTGCTGCCGCTGCCCGCTTCCGAGCGGGTGCCGCCACTGATTTTCCGGCTGATCACCAGATGGCGCAGGCTCCGTTCCGCCGCATTGTTGTCAGAAGGGGTGTCTGGATGCGTCACGAAGACAAACAGTTCCTTGATGTGCCGTTCTATCCGCCGGCATAGCTTGGCTTGCGGCGCCATCGGGTCTTCCAGGAAGGGACGGCACAGCTTCAGCAATCGCCTTTCCAGGACCAACTCTCCCCGTGCCGGGAGGCGTCCTCCGGCCGCTGCCCAAGCCCGGGCCCGGTCGTAGAGCCACCGCACTCCGTTGGCCCACTTCGCCAGCACTGCATCCTCCGGGTACAGCGCCTTCAGCTTGTGGATGTCCCGCAGCAGGTGGGCCCAGCACCGTTGCTTCAATCCAGGGTAGTGGTCGTAGGCGGCGTAGAAGTCGCTTGCCAGAATCCCGCCAAACTCCTCGCCCAACGCCTCGTCCACCACCTCCCCGCCCCGGCCCCGGCGCAGGAAGTACCGCTCCGCAGGTGTGCTGAAGGTCCAAACGTAGCCGTTGACTCTATTCTCCCGCCAGCCAGTCTCGTCAGCGTGCACTACCGGGCTGCTACGGATGCGCTCCAGCGTTTCAGCGACAGCCGTTCCGCCATGCCGGGCAACCTGATGGACGGCCCGGACGATGGCCCCAACGCTCAGTTTCAACTGGTGGAACGTTCGCAGATACCATTGAATTGTCCTTACGGGCAGCCGCCCCTCTTCCCGCAGGGTGACAATCAGGCTCACCAGGTTGACCCCCAGGCGTTGCCGACCTACAGCCAATCCCCGCAGGGGGGGCCTGGGGCAGCCGCCGTTTCCGGCACAGCGGACACAGCCGGGCCATGAAGACGTGCTCTGTGACTTCCGCTGGGGCCACCGGAATATCTATGACTTCCCGGGTCCGCTGCACCCATCCCCCCGGACAGGGTGGTGTGGCATTCCGGGCAGGACTCCGCAGCGTGCTCCATCCGGCGGGCGGGTTCCGTCCGCCGCCGGGCAAAGCCGTGGGGACGCCTTTTCCGGAGCTCTTTTCTCTGCGGCTGACGCCCCTTGCCAGCCGGCTTGTGGCCCGGCATCCTGCCCCTTGGACCGGCGGCGGACAGCCGGGCCTCCAGGCTCTCCACCCGCCGCCGCAGTCCGGCATTGGTGTCCTGTAGCTCCGCTATGACTGCCAGCAGGGTTTCCCGGCTCGCCTTGGTCAGGTCCAGTCCCGTTTCCATTGTCTTTTTATGCCACAACTACGCCCTGGGCGCCAGTGTTTTTCAGCGGGACCGTGGACCCGGCAAATTCGCCTCATCAACTCTGAACAGTTACCTGTTACGGCTTTTTGTTGACATTCGACTTGGCCAACCCTAATATGTTGTGAATCGGCGCTTGGCTCAGTGTTCTGGGCTCGATAAACGGAGAGTTGGTAATGCCCCACCAAGAAGACATTCGATTGATGGCCCATTTAATTAGACGCGCAGGCTTCGGTGATACCCGTGAGGAACTGGAGGAGCGTGTCTCCAAAGGCTACGAAGCCGTGGTCGAGGAGCTTCTGTATCCAGAGCGGCAGCCGGCCATAGACGACGAACTGCTGTACCGGTTCTTCCCGGGTTATGAGGGGGCCGGGGCGCCGCCAATAAATCAGGCCAATTGGGTGTTCCGGATGATCAACACCAAACGGCCTCTGGAAGAGAAGATGGCCCTCTTCTGGCATCAGTTGTTCGCCACCAGCAACTCCAAGGTGGACAGTCCACTGGAGCTGACTCGCCAGATTGCCATCTTCCGTGAATACGGATTGGGTACTTACCGCGACCTGCTGGTAGAGGTTGCAAAGTCGCCAGCCATGATCTTCTGGTTGGACAACCACGGAAATCGTGACGGTGCCATAAATGAAAACTGGGGGCGGGAGCTGTTGGAGCTTTTCTCCCTCGGAGTCGGAAACTACTCAGAGGATGATATCAGGGAAGCAGCCAGGGCCTTTACCGGATGGACGATTGCCCCAAAGATTCCCCGTAATCCTTACGGTCGTTTCCACTGGCTATTCGACTACAAACCTGAGGACCACGACGATCGGGAGAAGACCTTCCTGGGGTATACCGGGAACTTCAATGGCGAAGACATCGTGGACATTATTGCGGATCAACCGGCTACGGCCCGGTTCCTGGCCCGTCACCTCTACAGATTCTTCGTCGCCGACGAGCCCCATGTCGCCAGTTGGAACATTACACCACCAGTTGACCCTGAAGCCATCGAGTTGTTGGCGGATGCCTACAATGAATCCCGTGGCGACATCCGGTCTATTTTACGAGCGTTGTTCAACTCAGAGTTCTTCAAGAATGCCCGCTTCGCCCGGGTGAAAAGCCCGGCTGAATTGATCGTTGGCACTGTGCGTATGGCGGGCAACTATGAAGGCTTCAAGCCAGGATTCAACAATCTGGCGTTGGAGTGCGGTTGGCAGGGACAGGAGCTGCTCAATCCTCCCAGTGTGGAGGGTTGGCACACAGGCTCAGAATGGATCGACCCCGGCGTTTTGATGCGCCGGGTGAACTTTGCCGCGAGGATATTTGGAGACATCTCACTACCCGGCGTGCAGGCTATCGTCAAACGGGTGTTGGTGAATGTGCATGTGAATGGGGATTCTTCCCCCCAGGCGATAGTGGAAGCTTGTCTCGATGCGATGGGACCGTTGGAAGTCAATAGGGCGACCCACTCTGAATTGATTGCCCATGCCGAAAAATGTGGCGATCTAGCCTGGAGCACCCACGAAGAATTCAGGGCTACAATGCACAATGTGAGCAAGATCTTGACCTTGATTGCCGCCTCGCGAGAATATCAGTTTGCCTAGGCAAGCGCATACAACTGATGTAGAAGGATATGAACATGGCATCAACCCATAAAGACCCCGTGCTGGTCGTGCTGGAGCTAACTGGGGCCAACGACTATCTCAATACGATTGTTCCTTATAGCAATCCCCTGTATTGGGATAACCGGCCCAAGGTCCATATCCCTGAAGACCAATTGCTGCCCATAAATGACCAACTGGCATTCCGGGCCGATTCGGAGCCGTTGAAAGAAATCTACGACCAGGGCAACATGGCAATCATTCACGGAATCGGGTTTGAAAATTCACCCCGTTCGCACTTTCGTGCCATGGACATCTGGCATACCTGCGAGCCGGATTCCATCGGTATTAACGGCTGGCTCGCCAAGGTCATCCGGGACTTGGACCCTGGCGGCGAGAACGTGCTAAAGGGAGTGAGCTTGGGCCAGGGCTTGCCTCGGGCGCTGACCATGAAGGGGGTTCCCGTTACTTCTGTCAACCACCTTCCTTCATACGGTGTACTCTCATCGAATCCGGGGATCGCCTCCGAGCAAGATCGGGTCCAGTTGTTGGAGACCTTTGCCCGCATGTACTCTCCCGTCATCGGCGCCGGACCGACCATGGAATATCTGGGACAGGCAGGACGGGATGCGTTGAGAGGAGCCGACATCATCCGGGTTGCTCCCGAAACCTATTCTTCAAACGTAGAGTACGCCAATAATCCCATCGCGAGGCGCCTCAGAGACGTGGCCCAAGTGCATCTGGCCGGCTTGGGCACCCAGGTCTTTTACACCTCCCACGGGCCCTTCGACACCCACTATGACCAGCTGGGACCACATGAAAAACTTTGGACGGAAATTTCCGTTGCCATACGCGACTTCTTCGCCGACCTGCGTGAGCACGACGCCTCAAACGAGGTGGTTATCATGTTGTTCAGCGAGTTTGGGCGCCGCGTCCGCGATAATGGCACTGGTACCGACCACGGAGCGGCTGGGGTAGCGTTCGCCATTGGCGACCGGGTGAATGGTGGAATGTACGGGAACTATCCGTCGCTAAAACCGGGGGATCTCACTCAGGGAGACCTGGCGCCCAACTATGATTTCCGTGGCTTCTACTCCACTTTGGCGGAAAAGTGGCTGGGACTCGACCCTGTACCTATCGTCGGTGGACACTTCGAGCAAATGTCCTTCGTGTAGCTTTGGGATCCCAAAATAGTTCGCAGGAGAGGGGATATGCTGACCACCGTCGCCGCCGGCCGGGTGTATGACTACAGCTATTGCATAGGCATGTACAGTCAGGCCGGCTTGGGATTTTGGGCTCCCCAAGATTTCGTCCTGGGACCGAACGGTCGAATTTATGTGTTGAGCCGCGGTGTGGAACAATTGGGTCAGCGTGTCACCAAGATCAACTTTGACCACGAGTTTCAAGGACAGTTCGGCTCCGTCGGCGAGGAAGACGGGCGCTTCGTTTGGCCCCGGTCAATTGATTTGGACCGTACCGGCCGAGTGTTCGTTTCGGACGAGTATCTCAACCGGGTAACCATTTACAGTGAAGAGGGTGGTTATCGATATCACTGGGGCAGGTCCGGCAGCGGAGACGGGCAGCTAAACGGACCGTCAGGAATTGCTTTCGACTCCCGGGGAACCATTTGGGTGGTGGATAGCTTGAATCACCGGGTGCAGAGTTTCAGCCAGATCGGTGAGTTTCAGTCCAAATTCGGGAAGCG
Source organism: Dehalococcoidia bacterium (assembly GCA_965220095.1). Taxonomy (GTDB): domain Bacteria; phylum Chloroflexota; class Dehalococcoidia; order Lucifugimonadales; family UBA3495; genus Bin87. Next base: position 4,178,313 of record OZ244805.1, on the reverse strand, counting down.
AGGTGGCGGTGACGGAGATCTGGAGATGCCATGGGGCATCTGCATCGACCGTCAGGACAACATCTACGTCGCGGATTGGGGAAATAACCGGGTGCAAAAATTCGCCCCTACTGGAGAGTTGCTCGTTAAGTTCGAAGGCTCCAGCACCGGGGTGGGTTCGCTCAAAGGGCCATCCGGTGTAGCTGTGGACTCAGATGGAGATGTATACGTAACTGACTGGGGGAACCACCGAGTCCAGATCTACGCCGCCGCCGGCCAATATATTACGGCGCTGGTCGGTGACGCCCAAGAGCCTTCGCCATGGGCCCAGACCTACATCGACGCCAATCCGGATATCATCAAAGCCAGGCGGCGGACAGATCTGGAGCCTGAATGGCGGTTCCGGCGGCCAGTGGCTGTCAACGTTGACGCAGACGACCGGATCATAGTTTTGGAGTCCTACCATCACCGGCTTCAAATCTACAACAAGCTAAAGGATTACGAGGAACCCTCAATAAACTTGTAGGCGCCTGCCCGTCTCCACATATTTGCCCGTTGCCGGTCACTTTCCCATTTCAGCCCACCTAACTGGACAAAATCAAGAGCTTTTGTGATTAGGTTTACTTTAGCGGTTTAATCGGCCATGCTCCCCACCCCACGCGAAGGATGAAGTTTCCAAGCCCCTGCTCACACGGCGGGGGTTTTACTTTTGGGAGGTCCGGTCACTACGACATTGCCATTTGGTCCAAAGCGGGCCTGTTTTGACGGTAGATAGAACCACTTTGCGATGCGGCTGGGACTGTGAGACTCACCAAGGGCTGCTGCCGCATGATTATGACAGGATGGCAGCGCCGGCGGCCAATGCCGCCCGTGCCCATGCCGTTGCAACCAGCCTGGGTCAGAGGTTGACCTTCTCTTCAGCTGTGAATGCGCAGCGAGGACTAACTCCTGATTCCGCGGCGGACGCAGACTCGTTGGAACCATCCAGGTTCTCGCAGCGTCTTACTCAATAGAGGCGTGGAGCAGAGTCAGCCAGGAGAAAGGAAATAGGTCATGCGGCCAGTGATTGCAAAGCGGCAGGGGACTGGGTCCACGGCCGTACGAGCAGCCGTATTGAGCCTCGCGCTCATGGTGGGCGTCCTCTGGTTCCTTGGGGACCCCGGGCAGGTCCACGGGTGTAAGTGTGCGCAACCTGGGACTCCTTCCGAAGAGCTGGAGAAGTTTTCTGCAGTTTTCGCGGGGAGAGCAGTCTCGATCCAACACTCCTATGATCCCAAGGCAGCTTCTGTCTCCCCTGAGGACCGCACCACGGTTGGCTTCGAGGTCAGCGCTGTGTGGAAGGGCACTGTCCACGAGGACATGTACATCACCACACCACCAACCGGCGGCAGCTGCGGGTTCACCTTTGTCGAAGGGGAAGAGTACATCGTCTACGGTCACGACAGTAATTATGCTGACGGCGGATACACTGTTGGCATATGCAGCCGGACCGCCCTCCTTGGGCAAGCGCAAGCCGACATCGACGCTCTCGGGGAGGGGAATGCTCCTCAAGCCGGGACCGGCGGACCAGCGCCCGAAGAACCACAAGACACGCCACTTCCAAGTACCGGCGGTTACAGCCCACCGGTCTGGGCAACAGCCTTGGTCGTGGGAATCGGCGCAGCCCTGGCGGCTGGAGGCGTGGGCCTAATGGTCCGCAGTCGACGACTCAGCCGACGGAGAATGGATGGAGTCTCTTGAAGTTGACGAGTAGAGGCGTAGTAACCGCGGGTAGCTACCGCTAGAGGCTGTACGTCAGGCCAGGGGGCGGCCCAGTCGGGGCGGCCAAGCTTGTCCGTGTCGTGTCCCAAGCACGACCGGACCGTGACTATCTCGCCAGCGTGGATGAGGTGGTGGGCTGCGATGCGCATCAAGGCGTTGCTCAATCGCACTAGAGGTGATTCGCACTAACACCGCATACGCGAGCCGATGCAATGTCAGTTCAGAGGCCGTCCGGAGGAGCACGACCTGGAAAGCGGTCCGTGGCGCTAGTACCGTTGCCAGGTAGATTTGTAAGAATATAAGAAAGCAGCCATACTTAGGCATGATCTTTGTGTGAGGAAGTGCCCAGCCATGGCTGCCATCAAGTATAAAGTAGAGCTGACCGAGGCCGAACGCTCCCGTCTCAATGAGGTGTCCCAGCGAGGCAAGGCGTCAGTGCGCACCGTGAAGCGTGCGCTGTCGCTGCTCAAGGCTGACCAGGGGCTTCGGGACCGTGAGATAGCCGATGTGCTGTTGGTCAACGCGCCACGGTCGCCAGAGCGCGGAAGCGGTACGTGGAGGAAGGACTTGAGGCCGCCATCAATGACCGACCGCGGCCGGGCCAGGAGCGCAAGCTGGACGGCAAGCAGGAAGCGCACCCCGTATCCAGTACGGGGCAGGCTCTGATCGCCATTGCGTGCAGCGCCGCGCCCGAAGGGCACACGCATTGGACGCTCCAGTTGTTGGCCGACTAGTACCGTTTCAATCTGATTTTGTAGGGTAGATATGTTGGAGCTTACTACGAGCATCTTGGGTGGAAAACCGCCAGTCTATGACTGATTTTGCTTCGTTGCGCGCGCTTTCGAGCGCCGCAACCTCTCGCCGCAGCTCCGGCTCATCGCTGATACGGCGGTCCAGACACGCTCTGCTGAAGACGCTCAACTCGATCTCAGCCATATTCAGCCAGCTGCCATGAGTGGGGGTGTAATGAAACTCCAGCCGTTTAGCGATGCGCCGGGCTTCGGATGGCTCAAATGCTTCGTAGAGCGAGCCGGGCTGGTGGGTGTTGAGGTTGTCCATCACCAGCCGGACCACCGCGGCATCAGGGTATGCCTCGTCCACCAGCCACCGCATCTGGTGCGCGAAGTCCACGGCAGTGCGGCGCCCGGTCACGGCGACAGGTCTCCATCCGCCCTTCGGCTCGCAGATCATGAACAGGTTTCGGGTCCCGTTTCGCTGGTACTCAGTGTCATAGCGTTCCACCCGTCCAGGAACGGCCTTGATGGGCGGACGCACCTCCCCGGTCAATTGCCTGGAGGTCTCGTCGAAACACACTACCGGACGCTCTGGGTTGTACTCCTGGTGGTACAAGTCCAGCACATCCTCCATCCGCGCCACGAACTCCCCGCTCACCTTGGGGATACACCACTCTTTCTTCTTCCAGGGCTTGAGTTCATTTTTTTGAGTATCTGGCGCACCGTCTCCAGGGAGATGCTCTCGGCAAACTCCAACTCCACCACCTTGCCAGCCAGCAACTGGAGCGTCCAGTGCGCGTGTCCTGCGGGCGCTGCGCTGCACGCGAAGGCAATCAGAGCCTGCCCCGTACTGGATACGGGGTGCGCTTCCTGCTTGCCGTCCAGCTTGCGCTCCCGGCCCGGCCGCGGTCGGTCATTGATGGCGGCCTCAAGTCCTTCCTCCACGTACCGCTTCCGCGCTCTGGCAACGGTAGCGGCGTTGATCAAAAGCACATCGGCTATCTCACGGTCCCCAAGCCCTTCGTCAGCTTTGAGCAGCGCCAGCGCCCGCTTAACGGTGCGGACTGACGGCTTGCCCCGGTGGGAAACCTCATTGAGACAGGTCCGTTCGGACTCGGTCAGTTTGACTTTATACTTGATGGCAGCCATCGCTGGGCACTTCCTCGCAGAAAGATCATACCCAAGTATGGCTGCCTTCTCATATTCTTACAAATCTATCTGGGAACGGTACTAGGTGGTGGAGTTGGAGTTTGCCGAGAGCATCTCCCTGGAGACGGTGCGCCAGATGCTCAAAAAAACGAACTCAAGCCGTGGAAGAAGAAGGAGTGGTGCATCCCCAAGGTGAGCGGGGAGTTCGTGGCGCGGATGGAGGACGTGCTGGACCTGTACCAACCGGCGTACCATCCGGAGCGTCCGGTAGTGTGTTTCGACGAGACCTCCCGGCAATTGACTGGGGAGGTGCGTCCGCCCCTGGAGGCTGCCCCGGGACGGGTGGCACGCTATGACACCGAGTACCAGCGTAACGGGACACGGAACCTGTTCATGATCTGTGAGCCGAGGGGTGGCTGGCGACATGTGGCGGTGACCGAGTGCCGCACTGCCGTGGACTTCGCGCACCAGATGCGGTGGCTGGTGGAGGAGGCCTACCCTGATGCCGAGGTGGTCAGGCTGGTACTGGACAACCCCGTATCGAGTACGGGGCAGGCTCTCAACACCCACAAGCTCGGCGCGCTCTACGAAGCATTTGAGCCAGGCGAAGCTCGGCGCATCGCCCAACGCCTCGAGTTTCATTACACTCCCACGCACGGCAGCTGGCTGAACATGGCTGAGATCGAGTTGAGCGTCTTCAGCAGGGGATGTCTGAACCGCCGTATCAGCGATGAGGCGGAGCTGCGGCGAGAGGTTGCGGCGCTCGAACGCGAGCGCAACGCAGCAAGATTAGCCATAGACTGGCGGTTTACCACCAAAGATGCTCGCCGTAAGCTCCAACATATCTATCCGACAAGATCAGATTGAAACGGTACTAGGGTTGGAAGTGAATGAAACGATCCCGTAGCGCTGTGATAGTTGCGCGACCAGCAAGTCTCGGAGAAACAGACTGCCGCGCTGGCGTTTGGCCTTGTCTACATCGTCTGCTCCGAGCGGAGTCGTGCCGTTGAGGCTTGACAGCAAAGCGGCGATTTCATCGCTGGGGGCTTCGGAATCACGGCGGGTCCCCGGCAAAACTAAGCATTCGAACGGATCATTCAGCGCCTGGGGTTGGGTAGCTCTGAGCGCTCCATCGCCCACATCAGGTAGGCAGGTTATGGCCCGATCAGCTGTGACGTATTTGTAAAGGAGGTCCATTGCCGCCTAATCGCGCCGCTATCCCCAACTCACGCAACCTGGCCACCAAGTATTCCTGCGGCCGGTCGCCCTTGAGCCGATTGCAGTGGGCGCACAGCAGTTGCAGGTCCTCGATGTTGTCTTGGCCACCACCGCGGGGGACGTTGTGGTCCACTTCCAGCACGCGGAACGGGAACTCGCTGCGACAACCGTTGCATCGGCCCTCCTGCTGGCCGAACAGGACGTGCTTGTTTTGGCGGTAGGGCACTTGCGCGTGGTTGAAACTGGGTCGGTACCACCGCAACCGTTGGTACTGTTGATGTTTGAACATTCGACGGAGAGCGGGATGCTCGTAGGGCGTCACAATCTCGCCAATACGGCGATCTCGCGGGACAGTTTTTCGACTATCGAAACTAGGTCGAGCACATGCCCATCTGCCACGACGAGCCGTTGGCCGACGGTGAACCGGGTATCATCCGCGCGGTCTATGTATTGTTGGTCGACGATGCCGTCTCGATGTTCGAGGACATGGCGTTGCTGGAAGTAGGTTATCATCCTGAGATATTCGTCGTCGGCCAGGATGTTGGCATAACCGGTTCCTGTAGCTGCCCGCCACGTCTCGTCGGATCGCCTGATGTTCTGGAAGAGGTTCCGTCGGTCTAGATAATCTTGCGCGCGATCCAATTTCGTGAAGCACTCCTCGGCGTATTTTTGAAACGACGCGACTACTTTCACCAACGCATTCTCTTTGATGTGGCGAGCTATATCTGTGGCTGAGTCCTTCCCCAATTCCGCTTCGACTGCGGCGAGTACTGTGGGTAGAGCAACGATTGTATTCCGGACTGTTTCCATAGCGTTGGCGAACGATTCTAGAATGGCAGTCCTCCCGCATGCGGGGCAAAAGAAAGCCGCGCCGAGCGACGCGTGCCGGCAACCGCAACCTTCGCACCGGAACACTTGGGTCATTACCTCCGCAGCGTTCGGTGGCATGAGAACTCGGATAGGACTAGGCCGATAGGACATACTCATCGAAATGAAATTGCTGCGGTTCTGACCGGAGTTAAAACGCTTGGCCCCGCGTACGAAAGCGTCGTCGATCCTCCGTTGGACATGATTCAGAGCCGTACCGCTGATGTGTTCGATTTGTTCGGGGGTGTTCCACTCTGCCGCGACTTCTTCGTGACGGCACCGAGGGCAATAGACTACCTCATCAGACACGACAGCCACCCAGTCATCAAGCAGTATCTTGAACTGGTTCCCGCATTCGATTGACGGACATTGGCGATCCAGGTAACCCTGGTCATCGATTTCGAGTTCGATAGGTATCTGCACAGTACCCTGCAGGTCCCGCAGTTCTCTGATCAACTGGTCGAACATCCCAATCTCCGTGAACCTCAAACTTTAGTCCTCTGATCCAGCGCCCGAGCCTTGTAAACCCTTCGGCATTCGGCTTTCTGCGTTCCAGCCCCAGCTGAGCAAAGATATCAGGATTGGGGTGATGCACATGACTATCGGCGCCACTCAAGGTCCGGGCGTGCGCGAGGCTGAAGTTGAGGGGTTGTTACAGGTAAATGGCGCCGACCGCCACGCAGTCCGAGCCGCGCGTAATGGATGGGTTACCAGATTGGCAGGGCAATCGCATTTAGCGTATTTGGCATAATGGACGCCTCAGATTATTGAGACGTCAAATGCTGCATCCATCCAGAACCAGGAGATTACGGGTCACTGCACCGCCATTATGCCGACATTTGTCGGATTCCAACGCCCAAACCTTTCAACATCGTCCTTATTTCCCTCACCCAACGGTTTTCGGCGCTCTGGCCGGCGCTGAAACCCTTGCAGAACATTTGTAATGCGATTGCCCTGACCAGATTGGTATTAACTCGGTCGGCCGAATAGCACATCGATATGATGGGGATCTTAAGTCTAACGATGGCAGAGTTCATTAGCAACTCTGCCATTGTAGAATCGGGGATGTATGCCCACCCATGTACTACCCCACTGCTGAACGCCGGAACAGGTCCGCCAGATCCTTGCCGCCATGCCCGTCGGCCACCCGTGGCTGTTTGTCCGGTAACGGGTTGATACGAAACATAGCTGGCCCACGGTGTTCGGCCATCACGCCGGGGTAATCCGGTCTCCCACAAACCCATCCCAACCAGGCCCATCAAACTGGAGGCGAGTCCATGAATGCCAACCCAGCCGACTGCGATTGTGAGCGGTGCGAGATTGACCGCGAGCGCGCGCCTTACCAACTGGCGCGGCTCAGGGCCTTACGCGAAGCGACCACAGCGCAGGTCAGCGCAGCGCTGGATGCCGTGGAAAGCGGCGGCCATCGCGACTCGCCGGCAGCCAATGGGGCTCTGCTGGTGTTGACCGGCCTGATGCTGGAGCAGGAAAGCGAACTCTCCGGCGCTATGGTCGGAAGGGCGGCGGATCAGCAGGACCACGGCGAGCAGTCGCCCATGGCAGCAGCGGAGATGGAGCGGCGCATCGGGCTCATGGGACGCTTGAATGACGCCGCGGCGCGGCGTCGACCGCAACCGGCGCCGGAGGTTGCGGACCATGATGCCGAGCTCTGGTACGCCGCCTGCTTCGCGTGTATCACCAGCCTCCAGGTGGTGCGACAGGTACGCCGCCAGCGGGCCGAGCTTCCGCAAGGGGACCTCATGGGTGAAGCCTACCTGGTGGTGCTGACCCCTCTGGTGGGAGGCACCGAGGAAAACAGGGAACGTCTGGAGGACACCGCTATCCCCGACCTAGACGACGGGCTGGCCGACGCTCGAGCGGCGCTGCTGGTGGAAGCGCACGCCGCCATCGACGAGATGGCGGAAACCGTGGCGGCGGATTTGCGCGAATTCAACCAGGGTCTGCCGGTGGAAATCCGGCCCGCCATGCGGGGACTGCCCGCGGTGACCGAACGCGCGGCCGCGCTGGTGGTCGGACCGGCTGACTTCCACGTCGGACGCTTCGATGAGTGGGACCCCAACCCGCCGCACGCCGAGGGCGGACTGTACATCGTCTATTACTACCGCGGCGCCAAAGTGGTCCAGTCGATACTGGACACCTACCCGATGGGGTTCCCGGCGGCGGCGGCTCAACAGCATGTTGACCGGGTGATTAACGCGCTGTTGGAAATGGGTCCGGAAGAGGAGGCATTGTCGGAACTCCTGCTGCACTATCCCTTGGTGATGTCGGACCTGGTCGAGGCCGGTCTCCACGACGTGGCGGTGGATCGCTGCAGCGAGTTCGTGTCGGCGCTGCAACAGCAGGACCTGCGCCATGGCGCCATGCTGGAGGTGCTGGCGGCGGTGGCGGGGGATGAACCGGACGTATCGGAACACCTGTTGCGCGACTCGGACTTCGACACCGAATTCGCCACTCTGAGGCAGGCGCGGGCGATCATCACGACGGCACGGCGGCAGGGGCTGGACTCGGTGAAGCTGGCCAAGCTGGCCGCGGCCATGGGTCATGAAGCCGGAGAGTTGGGGGTGACCCCGCCGTCGACAGACTACACCACTGTGAGCATCCTGCTGGGAGAGGCCCGCGCTGCCGGATTCCCCCACGAGGCCATTGACCGCATTTACCAGGCCATTGACCCGGACGGGTATGCAGAAGAGCGATACGAGCAGGCTGTGGACCTGCGGGAGTTCGGTGACGAAGACGCCGACGGGGCACTGGACGGATTACCACACTTCGACGGTGAGTTTTCCCGCTGAGGCATTGCTCCCCAGGTGCTAAGCTGGACTTTCCGCATTTCAAGCGGCGTAAGCCAGGGAATCGACAAGTCGGTGGTACAGGGCGACTGGGAGTTCCTGCGTATCGGGGTCGACGGCCGACGTTGAAAAACCCTCCGAGGCCAGCCACAGGTGGCGTCGCACCAGGGCAATGGCGTCCACGAAGGTCGGCAACGGCTTGTCGTACCAGGCCGCTCGGCGCTGGGTCATGGGGCGCTGTTTTTGCAACCCGTGGGCGGCCAGGGTGGTCCAGGAGAAGATTCCCAGCAGGACGGGCGTGGTGCGGGCGATGGCCAGGTCGGACCACTGGCGTTGGGTTTCCACGCCCAGGTGGGTCCGCACCTCCCGGAAAGTAACTTCCAGTTGCCAGCGCAGGACAAACCATTCCAGGATCTGGGTCGGGTCCGCGGCGGGGTCGGTGCACAGCAAGGCCTGGGTGGCGAAGGAGCCCTGGGGATCTCGGATCAGCACCCAGCGGATGCGGACTGGAGACTTGCCGGAGCGGTACCAGACCGCCGTTTGCGACGTGAGTTCCACCGTGCGGGTGGCGCCGTCATACCAGGCCACGGCCACGCTGGCCCAAGTTGCCTGGGGCTGGTCGAGGATCGTTTTCAGCGCGGGTCGCCGCGCGCCTTTCAGCGGCGGGCGGCCGTTCTGACCCGGCTGACGGGCTGGCGCGGGCGCATAGAGAGCGGCGTCCAGCCGTAGTCTGGCAATGAGGGTAACGGGTTCACGGAGGGATTGGCAGCAGTGGAGCAGGTCCAGCACGGCGTAGCTGTTGTCGCCCACCAGCGCCAGTGGACGTTGGGGCAGCCAGCGTGGTTCGGCAGGCTCACCATGAGCGGGGTTGCAGGATCATCTGTCGCGCCCAGTCGGTGAGCTTCTTGTGCCGACGGCCCTGCTGTTGGTAGTACCGGGTCGATGGCGCCAGCACGGTGAGCGCCGGCAGGGCCCAATGGCGTCCGGCCCAAGGCACGTGGCCCAGCCACATCAGGGAGATCCAGCGCAGGCCGCTGGCCTTGACCAGTTGGCTCCGGCTGGAACGCACCGCGTCGCGGTAGATGCCCCGACCTTTGATCTTGGCGCCGCGACGCCGTTCCAGGGTTTCGTCGATGCCGAAGACCAAGGGGCCATCCCCACCATCAAGGTGCTGGAGCAGCAACACCAAGAGGATGCGCGCCGCTGCACGGGGCGACCACACCGCCCGGTTGAGCACCTCATGGTAGCGGGCGTAATCGCGGTGATCGCTGCGGCCCATGAACCGCAGGGCCGCGGCGACGGTGCGCTGACCCGGGGTCAGGATCGCGCCCACCAGCAGTACCTGGGCTTTCCGCCAGGTCGGGTTGGTAAACAGCGTTGCGAAGGGAATGAGTATGGATACAATGGCATTGGGCAGGGTAAGCATAGCTGGGCCTTTAGTGAGATTTTGGTCAGGCCAGCTTACCCTGTCTTTATACTTTTTCTAAATTATGCGTAAAGCCTAGCTTGGGTGCGAGGAAGCTTACCTTCGAAAATTACGCGATGCGTTACATTGCCGCGGATTTCACCCTCGATAAGGGGGCTAGCATCCAGTTGAAACGAGCGCACTTGGCGAATCTGGAACGTCATATTGGCCAAATCAGGTCCAACCTGCAATTGAGGGAGAAGTTGGCGGCGACGAACATCGTAGAATGCACAGACGGCGTTTTCAGGATGCCGAGCGGAGTTTACTTTCCCAGCAAAGAACTCAGAGAAATGTTGGGGAACCGAGTCAGTTATGCCACTTTTCCTGAATCAGCGGCCGGCCGACGGGATCTCTATGCTTGGTTGGGGGTTTCGGCTCAGCCTCGGGTCCAGGACATATTGCGGATCATAGAAGGTCAAACGGCGCAACCGCCAACAGAAGAGGCTAGATCGACAGTGGTGAAGATGCTGGAGGCCCTGTGGTCAGCTTGGCCTGGTCTTGACGGACGTGAGAAAGCATATGTGAATGCGCTTCGGGACAAGCAATGGCTGCCAGCCGAGGGCGATGGTCAACGGTGGTACAAGCCTGATCAGTTGTACGCTGCCTACAATAAGCATTTTTTCGCATCTCAGGCAAAATTTTTCGATGCCTCCGTCCCCGTACAACAAAGAACAAGCATACTGTTGCAGTCTCTAGGGATGCAGTCGACTCCGAGACCGGTCCAGGTAGTCGACCATCTCCTCTGGTGTGTTGAGCGTCAGCAAGCACCGCCGGGTGGCATTTACCGCTGGCTTGACGAGAATGCCAAACCTGAGGAGTTAGAACGTCTGAGCGATGAGGCCTGCCTGTGGATAGGCACCGAGTATCTTTCTCCTGCGAAATGTTACCGTGGACAACACTCCTTCGGCAGATTTCGTTCCCAACTGGGGCCCAATCTTTTGTCGCGCCAGAATCTGATCCAAGCCCTTGGCGTCAAGGAGGCGCCCGGCCCCAGCGACGCGATCGACGTGCTTCGAGAGGTATCAGATGCGGTAGGCCACTATCCATTGACTGAAGAAGACCATGGCGTTGTGCTTCAATGTTGGGTTGAATTGTCCAATTCGCTACAGAGTGGATTAATCGGCGTGAAACCCATGGCTGCTAGCCTGTGCGACATTCCCAGTGTGCCCAACGAGTCGGGGCTATTACAAACGCCCGATTGGGTGTTCTTCGAGGATCGTCCCGGCCTCCGCGCGAAGTTTCCGGATCTACTCGCTGGAAATTGCATTCCGAAGCAGCAGCGAGTGTGGAGAGCGATGGAGGCTGCCGGGGTGAGACCGCTGTCAGCGGTGATCAGGAGCTATCACCACGACCTGGAGAATCAGATAGAAGTCGCAGAGATTCGCGATCGTATTTCGGAACGCATCAAACTCGTCAGGGCTATTTTGGAACCGTCCGTTGAGCGAAATCCACGGGATTCCAAAGGCATTCCGGTAGGGCATTTGCGGTTTTTCCGAGCTGACAAATTGACCATTACATGGGAGCTCGATGCGTTTGGGCGTATATGGCCACGGACTTCGCCTGAATCTGTGCAAGCACATCTCGATGTTGATCAGGGGGCAATATACTTCACGTCAAGTGCCGATGGCACCTATCCTTGGTCAGCTATCGCCAGAGAAATGACGTGCGCTGTGGCTCCCCACGAGTCTATCGGGGCCATCTCTCCCGGTTTGAGGATGGTTTTGGAAGCAAAGACGTTCGAGGATGCTTTTGGCCAGGCAGAGGAGTTGGGCATCACGGGCATTCAGGAACTGGGCAATCTGTCCAACCAAGGGAACACAGCCGACCTGGACGATGATGATCAGCCGATCGATAGCGACCAAGACGGTTTCGGGGCCTCCGCGGATGGAGATGTACCCGATGACGGCGGTATTGACTCGCCGCCTGATAGCGCCCTTGATGCACATCGGGATAAACCACCAGTTCCCTTCGCACAAAAGCTGTATGAGGTCCAGACGATCGCTTCGTCAAGGGCGCGTCAACGGCAGGTGTTTTTGCCTCCGGGAGGCCCGCAGACCATAGGGTCGGCCAGAGATCACACACAGGCGTCCGTTCAGGTTGGCCAGTCGGGATCGTATGTTTCCAGAGCAATCTCTCGTTGGGAACCAGTCGAGGCTGCAAATGATCTGGCCGAGCAATTCAGGGCAATGGTGTATGGGGACTATGGACAAAGGTGCCAAATTTGCAGCCGGACGTTTACTTTGCCCGGCGGCAGTTTACAGGAGTACGTCGTGCACGTGGTACCGCCCAGCGCTGACCATCGGACCAATCATTTTGGCGACCTTCTCGGGTTATGTGGCTGGCACTACTCGTTGATTAGGTATGGAGAATGGGCATTGGTGGATCCGAACACCCATCGACCCTTTGTAGACTCGGATGGATCCGAGGGCTGGGAACACATGCAGCATTTCGTGGAACAAGCGGACGGAAACGTGGATGAAGTCGGTAACGACTATGTCGGGTTGAAGATTCGCTTCTCCAACGTTTATCAAGACTGGACGTCCGATCCAACCGATATAGAGGAAGAAATCCGCTACAGTGTCCCACACTGGACATATCTTCGTGAGCTTCTTCAGGCATAGGAAGGTTTCTCGTGACAATTTTGGAACCCAACACGCAAGTGCGTTATAAGGCTGATCCGTCCATCTCTGGTTGGGTGATCAGTATTATTGGTGACAATGCCAGGGTATTCATAGAGGGCTCTGCTAGGCTGATTCCCATCGGTGAATTGGAGCCTGCTGTGGCCCTGACGGAAATGTCGCCGGACCGGTTCAGGGTTGCGTTGACCGGGCGCAGGCTAGAGCATCCGGTCACTGACCAATTCCTGTCATACCGCGCCTCGAAAACCAAGCTTATGTACCACCAGTTCCTCCCGGTCAAGAAAATGCTGGAATCCCCGGACCAACGCCTCCTGATTGCTGACGAAGTGGGCACTGGAAAGACGATAGAAGCTGGTCTGATCTGGGCAGAACTGGAGTCTAGGGCAGCGCATGGGTTGGAAAACGTGTGGATCATTTGCCCAAAGGCCTTAGTCGGCAAATGGGCCGAGGAGATGTCGCAGCGTTTCGGTTTCCAACTTGAAGTGTTGACCTCGGAAAGCATACGGCAAGCCTTGGTGTCATTAGAGAGGGACGGGGTCCTGCCTCCCAGATTCTCCAAGGCTGTGGTCAATCTCGAATTGATTCGCATGGAAGAATATGCGGAACGATTGGAGCGGTCATCAGTCGCTTGGGACCTGACAATATTCGACGAAGCCCATCATCTCAGGAACACGGACACGCATTCCAATGCTCTGGCCGAACTCATCTGCGCGCGGTCCAAGGCGGCTGTCTTCCTGACCGCCACGCCCTTGCAAACTGGAATGGACGATATCGTCAACCTGATGGCCGCATTGGGTGTGGATGTCGCCGCAGACACGGGACTGCTTGAAGATCAGATGCGTTGGGATATGAGACTGAACGATTGGATTCGTCTAGTGAGACACAACCCGCCGGGCTGGAGAGAGGATAGTCAGCGAGTTTTGCTCGAACTGGAAGCAGGGGGACGCCGAGCGCGGCCCGGTTGGTCCGAATTCCGGCAGTTCGTCGCGGGTGCGGATCTGGGGGACCGAGCACAGCGAGAGATCGTTGTCGCCTCCGCTCGGGACCTGCAGGTGTTGAGTCCTTACATGACGCGGACGCTTCGGGCGGATGTGGACGAGAGTAGGCCGACGCGAGAAGCGATCACGAGGGTGGTGGAATTCAGCCCCGAAGAAGCGTCCCTATATAAAAAGGTCTACGAGATTTGCTTGGCGCGGGCATCGAGAGAAGGCATACCGCCGGGATTTGTCACGCAGATGCCTGAGAGGCGGACGGCTAGCTGCGTGCCGGCCGTCGCGTCGGAAATCCTGATGTACGGAACGGAAGACGAGGATGACGAGAGCAGGAACAGTTTCACTCGCGACGAGGTCCAAGCGCTGGCCCCATTTGCTGAAGCGGCACTGAAATCACAGGATCAAAAACTCGGGGCTCTTTTTCAGATCCTCGGCCGTGCGTTCGGCGATCTAGAAGCGGACCGAGTGATGATATTTTCTACGTTCAGGGGTACTTTGCACTATCTTCGCCGAAAACTGGAGGAACAGGGTTATTCCCTTGAGTTGATGTACGGGCCCACCCCCGCAAGAGACGAGGATTGTCGTCGCGGTGAGAAGAGCAGGGAAAGGATAGCGGCTGAATTTCGGCAGGGAAAGTTCCAGATTCTGTTGGCCAGCGAGGTGGCCGGCGAAGGGTTGGACTTCGAGCACTGTCACGTTTTAGTGAATTATGACCTGCCTTGGAATCCCATGCGGGTGGAGCAACGCATCGGCCGGTGCGACCGGTTCGGTCAAGCCTCGGAGAAGGTTTATATAGGCAATCTGGCCAGCATCGGCACGATCGAACAAAGAATACTGTCCCGCTTGTATGAACGGCTCCAAATCTTCGAGCGAGCATTGGGAGACATGGAAGTAATATTGGGAGAGTCCATCGCGTCGTTCGAAAGAGACGTTTTCAGGCGAGGACTTTCCGACCAGCAGCAGGAGGAAGAGCTGGAGAGGATCACCCAGGTGATTGAGAACAATGAGCGGAACAAGGAGGCCGTATCAGGGTCGAGCGTCATTTCCCTGCAGGCCCGGCAACTGATCGACTCGGAGCAGCAGGATATCAAGGAAAACGAGGTCCGATTCCTCTCGTCGGCAGAACTTGCGGAGTTCGTGTTCGCGGCTATTGACTGGACTTTCCGCATTTCAAGCGGCGTAAGCCAGGGAATCGACAAGTCGGTGGTACAGGGCGACTGGGAGTTCCTGCGTATCGGGGTCGACGGCCGGCGTTGAAAAACCCTCCGAGGCCAGCCACAGGTGGCGTCGCACCAGGGCAATGGCGTCCACGAAGGTCGGCAACGGCTTGTCGTACCAGGCCGCTCGGCGCTGGGTCATGGGGCGCTGTTTTTGCAACCCGTGGGCGGCCAGGGTGGTCCAGGAGAAGATTCCCAGCAGGACGGGCGTGGTGCGGGCGATGGCCAGGTCGGACCACTGGCGTTGGGTTTCCAGGCCCAGGTGGGTCCGCACCTCCCGGAAAGTAACTTCCAGTTGCCAGCGCAGGACAAACCATTCCAGGATCTGGGTCGGGTCCGCGGCGGGGTCGGTGCACAGCAAGGCCTGGGTGGCGAAGGAGCCCTGGGGATCTCGGATCAGCACCCAGCGGATGCGGACTGGAGGCTTGCCGGAGCGGTACCAGACCGCCGTTTGCGACGTGAGTTCCACCGTGCGGGTGGCGCCGTCATACCAGGCCACGGCCACGCTGGCCCAAGTTGCCTGGGGCTGGTCGAGGATCGTTTTCAGCGCGGGTCGCCGCGCGCCTTTCAGCGGCGGGCGGCCGTTCTGACCCGGCTGACGGGCTGGCGCGGGCGCATAGAGAGCGGCGTCCAGCCGTAGTCTGGCAATGAGGGTAACGGGTTCACGGAGGGATTGGCAGCAGTGGAGCAGGTCCAGCACGGCGTAGCTGTTGTCGCCCACCAGCGCCAGTGGACGTTGGGGCAGCCAGCGTGGTTCGGCAGGCTCACCATGAGCGGGGTTGCAGGATCATCTGTCGCGCCCAGTCGGTGAGCTTCTTGTGCCGACGTCCCTGCTGTTGGTAGTACCGGGTCGATGGCGCCAGCACGGTGAGCGCCGGCAAGGCCCAACGGCGTCCGGCCCAAGGCACGTGGCCCAGCCACATCAGGGAGATCCAGCGCAGGCCGCTGGCCTTGACCAGTTGGCTCCGGCTGGAACGCACCGCGTCGCGGTAGATGCCCCGACCTTTGATCTTGGCGCCGCGACGCCGTTCCAGGGTTTCGTCGATGCCGAAGACCAAGGGGCCATCCCCACCATCAAGGTGCTGGAGCAGCAACACCAAGAGGATGCGCGCCGCTGCACGGGGCGACCACACCGCCCGGTTGAGCACCTCATGGTAGCGGGCGTAATCGCGGTGATCGCTGCGGCCCATGACCCGCAGGGCCGCGGCGACGGTGCGCTGACCCGGGGTCAGGATCGCGCCCACCAGCAACACCTGGGCTTTCCGCCAGGTCGGGTTGGTAAACAGCGTTGCGAAGGGAATGAGTATGGATACAATGGCATTGGGCAGGGTAAGCATGGCTGGGCCTTTAGTGAGATTTGGGTCAGGCCAGCTTACCCTGTCTTTATACTTTTTCTAAATTATGCGTAAAGCCTAGATTGAGCGTTATTCACCGGGGAGTATGAGGCGATTGGCCCATCAAGGCGAGTTCGAGATTGCCGGCAGCACTCGCTTGGGAGACGCCCTTCGAGGGTTGGTGGCGTCTTACCCGGCGACGCATTACGCGCGAACTGAAATCGTGCGTTTTCGAAACCGTGTGGGTCAACCGGGCAATACCAGGGTGTCGTTCTTGGGGGACAGCGATGAGGCGGAGTTCGTTCACGTCCGGCACCCTCTGTTGCTTTTGGGGAGACATCTCGAAAAGAACCTGCTGACGGACGTTCCGTGGTGCTCGGGAGTGGTTCCATCGAATACAGTGAGCGGCGCGACAATGCTGGTCTGGGCAATCGGGTCTCTGGAGGGCTACACAAACCGGGTGGAACTGCTATGCGCCGAGGTGGATTGTGCGGAAGGACTGGCAAAACCCATCCCCGTCGAGCAGGCCCAGGAACTGTTGCGAACAGTATCAGATACGGCCAGCGGCACTCTTTATGGAATCGTTGATGTTGAGGCCTTGATAACCGGAGCCGAGGAGGTCCTGTTGGGCCAGTTCAAAGGCACCTCCGATGCTTTTGTTGCTCGGGATAACCTGTTGACGGAGAAGGCTAAACAAGCCGTGCAATCCCATGCCCAGCGACAGATCGACCGAAATGAGCGCCAGTTACAGAGGGAAGATCTCAACATCAACCTTCGCAATATGTATCAGGGATGGAACCGTCGTATTGGTGACGAGACGATTTCCAAACTGGCTGAGATCGACCAGAAAGGCGGAGTTCGCTCATCACTCGAAATCATCGGCGTGGCGATCGTACACCCGGAGAGTTGTTAGCGGGCCAAAGCTTTGCACTGGCCTTATCCCGAATCCACCGATGGACGGCGCAAGGATAGCGGAAGGGGGGTGAAGAAGTAACAGACGCGATGGTCCGGACTCGAATTCGGGCAGATTGGAGATTGGCGGGGGTCTGCCTGCGCTATTGGGGGCGCCGATGATGGGCTGCAATGGCCGTGGTAAAGCGAGATGGCGGGATAGGACACGGCAAGACGCACTCGCGGACCGGACCTGGCGCGAGTTGGCGAGGAGGTTGAGTCAGTGGCGGACGTGCACCGTCAAGACGGGAGAGGCAGGGCGCGTAATCGAGCCAGGGCGCGACTGAACTGGGCTTCCCAGGGCCAACGCTCGGGCAGATGAAAAGTGAGGCGGCGCGCCGAGCGGGTGAGCCGTCCGGCCATCACGCCGGGGTAATCCGATCTCCCACAAACCCATCCCACCACCCCCATCAAACTGGAGGCGAGTCCATGAATGCCAACCCAGCCGACTGCGATTGTGAGCGGTGCGAGATTGACCGCGAGCGCGCGCCTTACCAACAGGCGTGGCTCACGGCCTTCCGCGAAGCGACCACCGCGCAGGTCAGCGCAGCGCTGGATGCCGTGGAAAGCGGCAGCCATCGCGACTCTCCGGCAGCCAATGGAGCCCTGCTGGCGTTGACCGGGCTGATGCTGGAGCAGGAAAGCGAACTCTCCGGCGCTGTGGTCGGAAGGGCGGCGGATCAGCAGGACCAGGGCGAGCAGTCGCCCGTGGCAGCAGCGGAGATGGAGCAGCGCATCGGGCTCATGGGACGTTTGAATGATGCCGCGGCGCGGCTCCGGCAGCAACCGGAGCCGGGGGTTGCAGACCATGATGCGGACCTCTGGTACGCTGCCTGCTTCGCCTGCACCACCAGCCTCCAGGTGGTGCGACTGTTCCGTCGCCAACGGGCCGAGCTGCCGCAACGGGACCCAATGCGGGAGGCCTACCTGGTGGCGCTGGCCCAGCTGGCGATGGAGGCCGAGGAAAGCCGGGAAGGTCTTGAGGACACCGCTATCCCCGACGGCGACGACGGCCTGGCCAATGCGCGAGCGACGCTGCTGGCGGAAGCGCACGCCGCCATCGACGAGATGGCGGAAACCGTGGCCGCGGATTTGCGCGCATTCAACCAGGACCTGCCGGTGGAAATCCGGCCGGCCATGCGGGGACTGCCCGCGGTGACCGAACGCGCGGCCGCGATGCTGGTCGGACCGGCTGACTTCCACGTCGGACGCTTCGACGAGTGGGACCCCAACCCACCGCACGCCGCGGGCGGACTTTACATCGTCTACTACTACCGCGGGGCCAAGGTGGTCCAGTCGATACTGGACACCTACCCGCTGGGATTCCCGGCGGCGGCGGCACAACAGCAGGTTGACCGGGTGATTGACGCGCTGTTGGCAATGGGTCCGGAAGAGGAGGCATGGTCGGACCTCCTGCTGCCCTATCCCTTGGTGATGTCGGACTTGGCCGACGCCGGTCTCCACGACGTGGCGGGGGATCGCTGCAGCGAGTTCGTGTCGACGCTGCAACAGCAGGACCTGCGCCACGGCGCCATGCTGGAGGTGCTGGCGGCGGTGGCGGGGGATGAACCGGACGTATCGGAATACCTGTTGCGCGACTCGGACTTCGACCCCGAATTCGCCACCCGGAGGCAGGCGCGGGCGATCATCACGACGGCACGGCGGCAGGGGCTGGACTCGGTGAAGTTGTCCAAGCTGGCGGCGGCCATGGGGCATGAAGCCGAGGAGTTGGGCGTGACTCCACCGTCGACAGACTACGCCACTGTGAGCATCCTGCTGGGAGAGGCCCGCGCTGCCGGACTCCCCCACGACGCCATTGACCGCATTTCCCAGGCCATTGACCCGGACGGGTATGAAGACGCGCTATACGAGCAAGCTGCAGATCTGCGGGAGTTCGGTGACGAAGACGCCGACGGGGCGCTGGACGGATTGCCGCGATTCGACGGTGAGTTTTCCCGCTGAGGCATTGCTCCCCAGGCGCGAAAGTCTCGGTAATATTTCTCAGTGAGATGACGGGACGGTAGGACTAATTGTCGTCTATCAGCCTTCGGGTTTTGGTTAAACATGGTGGAAAGGTCGCGATAGAGTCAGCCTTCCTTCAACCCTAAACCAAAGCTGGACTTTCCGCATTTCAAGCGGCGTAAGCCAGGGAATCGACAAGTCGGTGGTACAGAGCGACTGGGAGTTCCTGCGTATCGGGGTCGACGGCCGACGTTGAAAAACCCTCCGAGGCCAGCCACAGGTGGCGTCGCACCAGGGCAATGGCGTCCACGAAGGTCGGCAACGGCTTGTCGTACCAGGCCGCTCGGCGCTGGGTCATGGGGCGCTGTTTTTGCAACCCGTGGGCGGCCAGGGTGGTCCAGGAGAAGATTCCCAGCAGGACGGGCGTGGTGCGGGCGATGGCCAGGTCGGACCACTGGCGTTGGGTTTCCACGCCCAGGTGGGTCCGCACCTCCTGAAAGAGCCTGCCCCGTACTTGATACGGGGTGACCTCCAGTTGCCAGCGCAGGGCAAACCATTCCAGGATCTGGGTCGGGTCCGCCGCGGGGTCGGTGCACAGCAAGGCCTGGGTGGCGAAGGAGCCCTGGGGATCCCGGATCAGCACCCAGCGGATGCGGACTGGAGACTTGCCGGAGCGGTACCAGACCGCCGTTTGCGACGTGAGTTCCACCGTGCGGGTGGCGCCGTCATACCAGGCCACGGCCACACTGGCCCAAGTTGCCTGGGGCTGGTCGAGGATCGTTTTCAGCGCGGGTCGCCGCGCGCCTTTCAGCGGCGGGCGGCCGTTCTGACCCGGCTGACGGGCTGGCGCGGGCGCATAGAGAGCGGCGTCCAGCCGTAGTCTGGCAATGAGGGTAACGGGTTCACGGAGGGATTGGCAGCAGTGGAGCAGGTCCAGCACGGCGTAGCTGTTGTCGCCCACCAGCGCCAGTGGACGTTGGGGCAGCCAGCGTGGTTCGGCAGGCTCACCATGAGCGGGGTTGCAGGATCATCTGTCGCGCCCAGTCGGTGAGCTTCTTGTGCCGACGTCCCTGCTGTTGGTAGTACCGGGTCGATGGCGCCAGCACGGTGAGCGCCGGCAAGGCCCAATGGCGTCCGGCCCAGGGCACGTGGCCCAGCCACATCAGGGAGATCCAGCGCAGGCCGCTGGCCTTGACCAGTTGGCTCCGGCTGGAACGCACCGCGTCGCGGTAGATGCCCCGACCTTTGATCTTGGCGCCGCGACGCCGTTCCAGGGTTTCGTCGATGCCGAAGACCAAGGGGCCATCCCCACCATCAAGGTGCTGGAGCAGCAACACCAAGAGGATGCGCGCCGCTGCACGGGGCGACCACACCGCCCGGTTGAGCACCTCATGGTAGCGGGCGTAATCGCGGTGATCGCTGCGGCCCATGACCCGCAGGGCCGCGGCGACGGTGCGCTGACCCGGGGTCAGGATCGCGCCCACCAGCAGTACCTGGGCTTTCCGCCAGGTCGGGTTGGTAAACAGCGTTGCGAAGGGAATGAGTAGGGAATGAGTATGGATACAATGGCATTGGGCAGGGTAAGCATAGCTGGGCCTTTAGTGAGATTTTGGTCAGGCCAGCTTACCCTGTCTTTATACTTTTTCTAAATTATGCGTAAAGCCTAGCAAAGCCACGGTGAAACCCGCATTGCGCTATAATAGGCTAGACAAACTAGATGGAGTTTGCGATGACCACCTGGCAACTGCAGGACGCCAAGAACCGATTCAGCGCAGTGGTGGAGGCCGCTCTTACCGGGGAACCACAGGAAGTTACTCGAAGGGGCAAGCCAGTCGTGGTAGTGGTGGCCTTCGAAGAATACCAGCGGCTATGCAAAAGGGATGCCGAGAATACGCCCTCGTTCGTGGACCATCTGCTGGCAATTCCGAGGGGCAGCGAAGACGACGGCTTCGAGCTACCTTGCCGTACCCGGGACTACACGCCCAGGGCCGTCGATTTCTGAATGTACCTCCTGGATACAGTGGTCGTTTCGGCATTGCGACGACCCGAGCGACACGTCTCGGTTGCCCGGTGGTTGCAGAACCAGCCGCCACAAGGTCTGTACATCAGCGTGATGACGGTAGGCGAAATCATGTACGGGGCGGCCCGGCAGCGCAGGACGCAACCGGCATTTGCTGAATTGCTGGATCGCTGGCTGGAGTCTGTGGCGACCTCGTTCCATGACCGTATCCTTCCGTTCGACGAGGCGGCAGCCAGGCGCTGGGGTCTTCTGCACGCGGAACTGGGTTACACCAATTCCGACCTGCAGATTGCTGCCATCGCCCTACACCGCAGTTTGACGGTGGTCACCCGCAACGTCCGCGACTTCGCGCCCACTGGAGTTACGGTGCTGAACCCCTTCGAAGAAGTCGATGACTGACCGCCAGGACTTGCCGCGCCGTTGTCGGGAAGCGTTGGAGGCACTGCTGCGCGAGTATGTGCCCAACGCCGAGGTGTGGGCCTACGGCCGCAGCTGGGTGAATGGTCGGTGTCACTCCGGCAGCGACCTGGACCTGGTGTTGCGTAGCCCCACCCTGGAACCCCTGGGCTCCGAGTACGTTGAAGAGGAGCTAGTTGGGGCAAAGGTACGCGCCCTGCCCACCGCGGCTGGCGCCGAGTACGTCGGGTAAGTATGGTTAGGACCCGCCAACGACTCGGATTTCTCGACCCGCCGGGATTGACAGGAATTGGCGTGTCGGGCGAGCCGGCGCCTCAACGCAGAATGCAACATGGGCTGATAAGGCGAGGATGAACTTGAACATCTTCCGATTATTCCAGCGATGGAAACAGAAGGGTGCCAACACCAAAAAGGACGCTCCTGAGGTTTCGTACACCGCAACTCCGATACCCGCCGGACCGCGGGAGGAAATGGAAAAAACCGGTACGGCAACCGATGTCCTTGAACAGTCCTTGATGAACTCGGCTGGTCTTGCCAGCTCTGCCGGCGCCGCCATGGCTCGATGGATTGGGCCTGAAATGAGCGTGACGGTAGCAGGTCGCAACATCGGCGGGATGATTTACCTGGCCCCTGAGCGTCGCCAATCCGCGTGGGATCAGATGAGCAGGCCAGTTATAGACCCGAGCCTACCCGTAGACGGAGTGGGTGGCGAATTTTCCGGTGAAAGCATGTCGTATTGGCCGAGCTACGCCAGGATCGGCCCCCGAGCACGAACGACGTATCTCGACTGGCTGGCCAGTAGACGGTCGGACAAGCGATACAGCGTCGGGTATGTCTTTCTGTACTTCTACGGCCTCGAACGTCGGTTTTTTGTGGACAGACCGGATGAGGGCGAAAAAGAGCTCCTGATTGCCGAAGTGGGGCGCCTCCTTGGCGTGTATGGAGATAACAGATCGGTCAAGGGTTATCTGGGGACATTCCTGGATGCCGCTCAGGCCACCGCAGGGTACGAAGACAGAACGGAACCAAGCATCGAAAGGGCGAGCTACGAATTGCCGCTGAGCGTGCGCGCAACGATCGGTCGGATGTCGAGGGAAGGTTTGCCGATCGGCGCAGACTGGCTGCTCCGATGGTATGTCGCTCATCCGGACTATTCGTTGCGCACACCGGCGACTCGTGCGTTCCCTGAATTTCGGGCGCTGTTCGGGCAGCTCCTTGATGAACGTTTCCCGGAAGGGATGCCGGTCCCGGTCTCCAAACGTACCCTTCGCGCCCAGTACCGTGCCGCATCGTCCGAGTTTGTGTCTGACCTTGAAGAATACATCGGGCAAGTTCCCGACATTTCCCGGATATCCAGACCTCTCAACGTGGCGAAAACCATTGTGGACGATGCCAGCGATGCATTGGATCGATACAGTCGTTTCCTCGGACGCAACCCTGACGGAAGAGGCACCATTGAGGCGCATGCGCTGTTGCCACAACGACTTTGGCCGTTATTTCCCTGCCAGGAGATTGACGATTTACGCCGCTGGGCCGAGGGGATTATCGACGCCGGTGGTCTCGTGCCGGTGGTTGAGGTCATAGGGCGCCTGGAAAACGCGCATCCGGAAAAGATTACCAAGCGTCGGTTGACGGATGCTGCGGATGCTCTGGCGCGCCTGTCGATTGGGATGGCGCCCGACCCGCGTTTCGCGTTGCGCAGCCCGAAATACGGAGAGCCCGTGGTCCTCTTTCGGTTGCCTGAGGGGGTGACTGTTTTGGATGAGGTGAGCAACCGGTACAAGAGCATCCTGGTTGCCGTCGCGGTAGGAAGTTTCGTTGCCCAAGCGGACGACGCAATTGCCTCGAAAGAACACGACCAACTTATCGACATGATAGATGCCGCTGAGGAACTGTCCGGAGCTGAACGGGCGCGCTTGCGGGCAAATCTCGACTGGATGATGGCGGTTGCACCGGATCTGGCCCTGTTCCGACGTCACGTGAAGGAACTTCCGAACGACATTTCTCAGGAATTGGGGAAGCTGGCGCTGGCGGCTTCTGACGGCGTGGTCAGCGCCCATGAAGTGAGCGCCCTTGAACGACTCCACAGGACTTTGGGCCTCGAAACCGCTGGGATCTACTCTGCCATTCATACCCTAACATCTCGGGACGAGCCGGTGACCGTTCTGCCATCCGGCGACCGGGAGGAGGGATTCGCCATACCGTCTCGTCCCGACGACAGCGGCACGGTGAACTTGGACGCCGAACGCATTGCCTCCGTGATGGCCAACACGGAGCGGGTCAGCTCCATTCTGGGAGCAATCTTTCAAGAGGACGAGCCGGAAGAGGAGATGGCCGAGACCATGGAAGACGTCGGCCACGGTTTCACCGGCCTGGATGCGAGACATTCGGCATTCCTTGGCGAGCTCCTGGTGCAGCCTCACTGGGAACAGGATGAATACGAAACTCTGGCTCGACAATTCCAGTTAATGCCGGCCGGCGCCGTTGAGACTCTGAACGAATGGTCTTGGGATCACTTCGACGACCGACTGCTCGAACTCGAAGAGGACCAGGGCCTTGCAATTAATCAGGACATCAAAGCGGAGATCATAGTGGCTGTGGAGTAACGAGAGCATGGTGACGACCAAGATTAGAGACCGCGAGCGCGACACCATCATCCAGGCGCTCCGCGCCGGCGTGGTACCCAGGGTTGGCCTGCGGCACATTCAAGTTGGGCGAGCTCGAGAAACCGAAGAGTTGGTGCGGGACATCGAACGCATTAGTGAGGGCGGTTCGGCAATCCGGTTCGTAATCGGCGAATACGGCTCTGGCAAGACCTTTTTCCTGAACCTGATCCGCCTGGTCGCACTGGAAAAAGGGCTGGTGGTCCTGTCGGCGGACATCACGCCGGACCGGCGGCTCCACGGAACAGGCGGACAGGCGCGTTCCCTGTATGCGGAAATGGCCCGCAATACCGCGACGCGTACGAGGCCAGAGGGAGGCGCCATGGCCTCGGTGGTGGAGCGATTTGCCACGCAGACCATCAGTACCGCCGACGAAACGGGACAGGATGTTGGCGACGTCATCCTGGAGAAGCTGGCGCACCTGCGGGAGATGACCGGTGGCTACGATTTCGCCACCGTCATCGCCCGCTACTGGGGGGGTACGACACCGGCAACGAGGAGCTTAAATCCGCGGCCCTGCGATGGCTTCAGGGCGAATATGCCACGAGGACAGACGCCCGCAGGGATCTCGGGGTGCGCACCATCGTGGATGACGCGAGCATCTACGATCAGGTGAAACTCCTGTCGCTTTTCGTCCGGGAAGCCGGATACCGCGGCCTGCTGGTTTCCCTGGACGAAATGGTTAACCTGTACAAGATCGTCTCATCGCAGGCGCGCCAGTCCAATTACGAGCAGTTGCTCCGCATACTGAACGACGTGCTGCAGGGCACCGCGCGAAACCTTGGGTTCATCATGGGCGGGACGCCAGATTTCCTGATGGACACCCGCCGCGGTCTCTACAGCTACCAGGCGCTCCAGTCGCGGTTGGCGGAGAACACCTTCGCGCGTGAAGGCATGGTCGATCTGTCGGGTCCGGTGATACGACTTGCCAACCTGACCCCAGAGGACATGTTCGTCCTTTTGGCCAACATCCGCAGGGTGATGCAGGAGGACGAAAACGCTTTGCCGGACGAGGCCTTGACCGCTTTCATGGCGCACTGTTCCAACCGGATCGGCGACGCCTACTTCAGAACGCCGCGGAACACGGTGAAAGAGTTCGTGAACATGCTGTCGGTGCTGGACCAGAACCCGGGCGTCCAATGGCAGTCGCTGATCGGCTCTGTAAACCCCGAGGAGGACGCTGGAGCGGAAGAAACTGGAATGGCCGCAGACGGAGCGAATGATGACCTCGCCTCATTCAAGCTCTAACCCGTCGTCGGCCTTTGATCTGCTGGCTGAGCCGGTACGCCGTTGGATCTGGGACCAGGGCTGGACTGAACTGCGCGACATCCAAGAGCGTGCGATCACAACGCTCTTGACGGGGGACCGGGACCTGGTTATCGCCGCTCCCACAGCAGGCGGCAAGACGGAAGCCGCGTTCCTGCCGCTGATCTCGTCGGTCCTGACTGAACCTGGACCGGGAGGGTTCGACCTGGTGTATGTGGCGCCCCTCAGAGCGCTGATCAACGATCAGCTGGGCCGGATGGAAGAGCTCTGCGCGCGGGCCGAGTTGCCGATCTACCCGTGGCACGGCGACATATCTCAAGGGGTGAAATCTCGCGCCCGCAGAAACCCGCGGGGCGTGTTGATGATCACGCCGGAGTCTCTGGAAGCGCTGTTCGTGCTGCGGGGGTTGGAAATCCCGACATTGTTTGCGGGCGCCCGGGCGATCATCATCGACGAGTTGCATGCCCTCCTGGACAATGAAAGGGGTATTCACCTGCGGTCGCTGCTCACGCGTTTGGAGTTGGCAGTAGGACGTCGTATCCGCAGAGTGGGGTTGTCGGCCACCCTCGCCGACATGGATACGGTGAAAGAGTATCTCCGGCCGGGCGACCCCGATGCCGTGGACTTGCTGGAGAGCGAGGTGGACGGAGGTGAATTGAAGGTCCAGGTTCGCGGGTACGTTGCTGGCGCCGAAGGAAATCGCGAAGCGTCAAAGAAAGCGGTTGCCAAACACCTGTTTGAACGATTGCGGGGAACTCCCAATCTCGTCTTTGCCGGCTCTCGGGGAGATGTAGAGTGGTACGCCGATGCCCTGCGGGAAATGTCTGAAAAAGCGAAGGTGCCGGTGGATTTCCTGCCCCATCACGCCAGCCTGTCCAGGGAGCATCGGCTTGACGTGGAGCGTCGCCTCAAATCGAGCAGAACCGCGACCGCCATCTGCACCTCAACCCTGGAGCTGGGAATTGATATCGGTGGCATCGACTGCGTGGCGCAGATCGGCCCGCCATTCTCCGTTTCGTCTCTCCGGCAGCGATTGGGACGGTCCGGCCGCAGGGGCCAACCAAAGGTCCTGCGGATGTATTCCATTGAGCGAGGCACGGATGCCGCTTCCCATCCCATGGACCGCCTACACCTTGGTCTGGTGCGGTCAGTGGCCATGGTGGAGCTGCTGGGAGATCAGTGGTGTGAGCCGCCGGCTCCTCAGGCCCTTCATCTGTCCACCCTTACCCACCAGGTCCTCTCGGTAATCGCTCAGCATGCAGGGGCGAGCGCACAACGGCTTTACGACACTCTTTGCCGGCAGGGACCGTTCCGGAAGGTGTCCACCGAACAGTTTACCCGCCTGCTCAGGCAGATGGGCTCTGCCGAGATATCGCTGATCGAGCAGGCGCCGGACGGCAACCTGCTTCTGGGACCACTGGGCGAAAAGCTGGTGGAGCACTATAGTTTCTACGCCGTATTCCAAACGTCCGAGGACTATCGGGTGTTGTTGGGCAGCAAGCAAATTGGCGTGCTGCCGGCGGATAGAGTATTCGTACCAGACATGACGATCATCTTGTCGGGCAGGCGTTGGCGCATCATCGCGGTGCACAGCCGCGAGAAGGTAATCGAGGTCACCCAGGATCGGGCGGGTACGCCTCCTCCCTTTGACGGCAGCGGTGGCCTGGTCCATGACGGGGTAGTACGAAAGATGAAAGCGGTGCTCTCCGGCAAGGGAATGCCGCTCTATCTCGATGCGACCGGCGCCGAATTGCTGGAAGATGCGCGTACCGAGTTCCGCCGCCTGGGACTTGATCGCCGGTCCATCTGCCACACCGGGGACAATGGTCGCCTGGTGGCTACGTGGATGGGGACGATTAAGACATCCACACTTTCGCTCAAGCTCAAGAGCATGGGTTTCAAGACCGTAGATCACGACGGTTTCCTGGAAGTGGAAGAGCCATGTTCGGGTCAACCCCTGGTAGCAGCCTTGGAGACACTGGCCGAACAGACACCGGACGACGTGGCAGGTGAATCGCTGGCGGGCCTTGAAAACGTGATGTCGGAGAAGTTTCACCGTTATCTGAGCCCCGACCTGTTGTTTGAAGATGCAACCAGCAGTCTGGTCGATCTCCAAGCGATCCCGCAGTTGGCGCGGAGCATAATTGGCCATGATGCCTTTGACTGAGGACCGCATTAAGAACGCTGTCGAGGCCATGATGAACGAACTACGGCCGCGAATGGTGGGGATGGGCTAACTGGCTGGGGTAAATGGGACGATATGCCGGATGGAAAACTGAAACAAGCCGTCGAGGCGTACTTCACCGACCTGCGCTTGGTGCGCAGTTCCGGCGGTGCCACTGATGAGCGTTCACTGTACGTGCCGCTGGCGAACCTGCTGGACGGGTTGGGCGGGACGCTGAGACCCAAGGTGTTCTGCTCGCAGGAGCTGGTCGATCAGGGCGCCGGTCTTCCCAACTTCGGTCTCTATGCGAATCGGCCGCGTGTAGAAAGGGAAGCCGCGGGTTGGGTAGAACCTGAACGCGGACGGTTTGCAACACAATCGCGTTTACGTAATGACCCTATTGCGCGAACCAACGCGGGTATCAATAAGATGTAGGCCGCTGGAAAGATGGAGGCCTACATGGGGTTCGCCAAGGCGTTTCAGTAGTCTTTCCGGCGGGTGATTAACGACAATTGATCCTGCCAGCCTGTTGCCTCACCGGAAAATGTTACCGAAAATTTATGGGCAAGCTACGTGAGTGGAAGCATAGGCAAGATGGCGAAGCGAGAATCATTGGCAACACCGCAAGACCGGTACCGGAGCTCTTCCAAGAAGGACAAGAGGCGGGTCCGTGATCGGTGATAGCATGCTGTGTCCGGACACCGGCGTTCTCATCGTGCGGGCTCAGCCCGCTCAAATTTGCCTCCGGAGGTGGGATAGCATGAGTATCAGAGATGTAAGGCAGGCGATCGTTGAAGTGCGCGGTCGCATACAAGAATGGGATGACCTCGGTCCTGATTTGAACAATTGGTTGGAGGAACACACTCGCTACGCCCTCATCGACCCTATTTTGGCTGCGCTGGGTTGGAATATCCACGAGCCGAAAGAATGCCATCCACAGTGGAAATATCCTGATGGCGAGGGTTGGGTTGATTACGCCTTGCACACTCCGGCCGAAATGGAGCACATCGCCACCCGCGAAATCGCACCTTACATCATCATTGAGGCTAAGGCACTCCGGACCGCTCTTGACGGTGAACCGTTGCAGCAACTTGAGAAATACGCCATCGCACGCCCACGGATGCGCGGTGGTTATGCTGTCCTCACAGACGGTAACTACTGGCGGATCTACGACCCGGCCGGCCGGAGTGCCTTCGCAAATAGGACACCGACCTCGGTCTCCGTGTTGGGGACCAGCCTTGATGAGTCCTCGCGGACGCTATACGAACACTTGGCTAGGCCCAAACCATAGAGGTCAGCCAATGCGGAGTTAAGGCTGCACAGGATGTCCAGGTTGGCCCTGGTCCAAATGGTTGGATCGGCGAAGTTGGTCAGGGTCGGAACCCGCGCGGTCAGTCTAGCGATGGCAGACTTCCGTTCAAACTCTGCCATCCGCTGAGCCTGAAGGGGTTAAATTGCCGACCTATGATTTGGGCGGTTTTTGGCCAGCTTGCGAGAGCTTGCTGGTGAACTCTTCCAACCGTTTTTTGTTGGCCGCAGGTATAACGTAAAAATGGTCGAACAGGGCTTCGACCATGGTCAAACACCACTCAGCCTCTTCTCTGATCACGGGAATTACTTGGAGGGTCGTCTCATCTGTGATCGCGTGAGCAGCAAAATTGCCTACATTCCTAATCACGTCGACATTCGCACGTACGCTCGTGGGTAATACTTTGTCGCCCCGCGTTTCGGCTAGTACCATTTCCGGATAGATTTGTAATAATATGAGAAGGGAGCCATACTTGGGTATGATCTTTCTGTGGGGGAGTATCCAGACATGGCTGCCATCAAGTATAAAGTCAAGCTGGCTGAATCCGAACGCTCCCGTCTCAATGAGGTTTCCCACCGGGGCAAGCCGTCAGTCCGCACCGTCAAGCGGGCGCTGGCGTTGCTCAAAGCAGATGAAGGACTTCGGGACGGTGAGATAGCCGGTGTGCTTTTGATCAACGCTGCTACCGTTGCCAGAGTACCGTTGCCAGAGTGCGGAAGCGGTTCGTCGAGGAAGGACTTGAGGCCGCCATCAATGACAAGCCACGGCCGGGCCGGGAGCGCAAGTTGGACGGCAAGCAGGAAGCGCACCTGGTTGCCATCGCGTGCAGCAGTCCACCCGAAGGACATGTGAACTGGACGCTCCATCTGCTGGCGGACAAGGTGGTGGAGATGGAGTTTGCCGGGAGCATCTCCTTGGAGACGGTGCGCCAGATACTCAAAAAAACGAACTCAAGCCGTGGCGGAAAAAGGAATGGTGCATCCCCAAGCTGAGCGGGGAGTTCGTCGCTCGGATGGAGGACGTGCTGGACCTTTATCACGAAGAGTACGACCGGGAGTGTCCGGTGGTGTGTTTTGACGAGTCCTCCAAGCAGTTGCTTGGGGATGTGCGGCCTCCCATTGCGGCCGCTCCTGGACGGGTGGAGCGCTATGACACCGAGTACCAGCGAAACGGGACCCGGAATCTGTTCATGTTCTGTGAACCGAAGGGTGGGTGGAGGCATATCGAGGTGACCGGGCGCCGGACTGCTGTGGACTTCGCTCAACAGATGAAGTGGCTGGTGGACGAGGCATATCCTGACGCCGCAGTAGTGCGCGTGGTCCCGGACAATCTCAACACCCACCAGCCCGGCGCGCTCTACGAAGCGTTTGCACCGTCCGAGGCGCGCCGCATAGCCAAACGCCTGGAGCTTCACCACACACCCAATCACGGAAGCTGGTTGAACATGGCTGAAATCGAGTTGAGCGTCTTTAGCAGACAGTGTCTGAACCGCCGGGTCGGCGATGAAGCGTTGCTGAGACGGGAGGTCGCGGCGCTCGAACGCGAGCGCAACGAGGCCGCCGCCATCATAGACTGGCGGTTCTCCACCCAGGACGCTCGCAGTAAGCTCAAACATGTCTATCCAATAGAATTAAATTGAAACGGTACTAGTAGTAGATCAATCTGATCGGCCAAATTCCGACGGTCGTATCCCTGGTCTCTCAACATGGATTGCAGCACCCTGCGCGATAACGCAGCGGACGATTTCGGGCTTATTGGTAACACCGAAACCGATTCTTCGTAATCTTCTCGAAATTCAGAGGGCACCGCTTCTCCTATCGGGATCCTCTTCGGACTGGAGGGCTCGACCCACATTTCCTTGTGAACTGGTTGGGCCTCCTCCCCAGGAGCCTCTCCACCAAAGATGGTTCTGAGTCTGACTTTGATGACTGTTTTGCTGCATGCAGGGCAAACTGTCTTCGTCCACTGCCAACACGGACGATTTGCCTGGATCTCATCTATCCATCCGTACTCCCAAACGGGGTGGAAGGACACAGTGCAATGAGGACAGCGCATTCTAAATCTCCTAAACGGTCCGCAGTCGCCATGGCGCACGTTTGCAAAGCAATTATACCGATGACCGATTTGACGCGTAATCCTGCCATTTTTAGCGTGCCCGGGCCGGTCCGTCCTGCAGCAGTAAGCACGGCGGTGGCGGCGGATCGGCGTTAAATTGGCAGAGTTGCTGATGAACTCTGCCATGCCAAGCGAAAGGTAGACGCGGACAAGTTGGCCTACGTTACGTAACGGCTGTTGTGTGAATCACAGTGGGTATCAATAAGCGCCCCTTCGAGTGGACGATGCCGTATGAGACAACTCTCCGCTGGATATCTGCCCAAGGACCGAACGGCCGAAGAACGCGCGGGACTCCCGCTCTACGCAGCGATTGAGATGTTGCTGTCGCTTCCCACCAGATCGCGCAGGTCGGACAGCTTCTCATCCAGCGTGATCACCTGCCTGGCCAGCCCCTCCTTGACGATACGCGCCCGGTTCAGGATCCGGTCGCTGCCTGATTTGATGGATTCAGCGGATGTGGTGATCTCGTGCAGACTGTTGGATTGACGCTCAATCTCCCGGACGGCGCCTTCGATGGCCTCGAAGTCTGCTGATTGGGTTGCGCTGTACTGGCGGGCCCGAGTGGAGAGAGCCTTCGCAACCGTCAGGGCGCAATCCATGATGATGTCGGAGTCAGGATTTTCGGCATCCCAGATGGCCAGGATGTCGTCCCCGTATCGAACCAGGGGTTCCGCCCCTTCCGGAGCCGTGCGTCGTGAGAATACGAACACGCCAACGCCGGCCTCCCGGTTCTTGCGGGCTTCCTCCAGCTCCGACCGGGCCATCTGCACCGTGTAGGAGGCATTCTGTTTCGCCTCAAGCACGATGCATGCTCCGGCCGCCGCGTGTTCGGGTCCCAGCTCCACCACGATGTCGCCCTTCTTGTTGTTCCTGATGACGCCGGTGGTGTTCCCGGTACGGGACGCGATGTCGCCAGCCTTCTGGGCCCGCTCGTGGACGAAATCGAACACAGCGACCTCGAAGTCCTCGCCGTGGCGCGTGGAGCGCTCGGCTTCCTTGCGCCGCGCCGTCATCTCGGCCAGTTTCTCCATCACTTCGATCTGGAAACGCTCGTTGGTCTTCCGCTGGGTTTCCATCACTTCCAAAAGGTCCCGCCTCATCCGCGTCAGAGCCGAGCCCTCCTCGTCCAGTGAAAACTCGGCGGTAATCTGGCTTTGGGCCCGTTCGACGCGGCTCACGAGCCTGGAGAGGGCGGAATCCTCCTTGTCCAGGGAGAATTCGTCCGTCACCTCACCGATGCGCTTCTGAAGGGCCTCCCCAATTTCGCCGTGGTTTTTCTTCAGCTCGGCTACTAAACGGCTCAGGGCGCCCGCTTCATTGTCCAGTGAGAACTCTCCGAGAACCCGCTCGCGCTGGTCGGCCAACGCCTTCTCGGTGGCCGTGGTGAGGGCATTGATGACACCGTCGGCAGCTTCGGGATTCAACGTCTGCATCAACGGGCTGTCCTTACCCATGTGCGTGGTAAGGGTTTTGACCAGTTGCGAGTCGTCGCCTTCGATCTGACCACGAATAATGCTCTCCAATTCCCCATCCTTGCCCACCAGACGCTGGACACGCTCATTGAACCGACCATCCTGTGGATCGAAGTAGGATTTGAGGCAACTGCCGACCTGTTCGGTCACTTCTTTCTGGTGATTGGTGAGGGCTTGTCCCAGGTTTTCGATGAAGCGGTCGCCCTCGCGACGAACCTGTTCGGCGTCGATGCGGCCCTGTGCCTGTCGGAGAGCCATCATCCCGATCTTCATGGCGGTGATGGCGAATTCGGCGCGCTCGGGGCCGGACGGGTATTGCGCCAGTTCGGCGCACAGATCCGGATCGGATATGCTGATCTCCAAGTTCGTGGTCGCGGTGTCGTTGGTCATAGTTCCTCACAAATCCGACCGATATTCCCGTAGAGCGGCCGGCAGGCGTGTTCTGTATCCAATGGGGATGCCTGCATTCTAAGTGGGGGAGGCAGTCCTTGTCCTGCCGGTGTTGCCAGTCAATGGAATTGGCTCGACGAAACGCCAATCGAAATGGCGGGAGTCATTTGCCGGACGGCAAAATCGGAGACGGCCGGTGCGGCACGCAGATCATCCTGTTCCGCCATGGCGCAACCAGCAACATTACAGGCAACCGCGCGAACAGCTTAGCTGGACTTTACGCATAATTTAGAAAAAGTATAAAGACAGGGTAAGCTGGCCTGACCAAAATCTCACTAAAGGCCCAGCTATGCTTACCCTGCCCAATGCCATTGTATCGATACTCATTCCCTTCGCAACGCTGTTTACCAACCCGACCTGGCGGAAAGCCCAGGTACTGCTGGTGGGCGCGATCCTGACCCCGGGTCAGCGCACCGTCGCCGCGGCCCTGCGGTTCATGGGCCGCAGCGATCACCGCGATTACGCCCGCTACCATGAGGTGCTCAACCGGGCGGTGTGGTCGCCCCGTGCAGCGGCGCGCATCCTCTTGGTGTTGCTGCTCCAGCACCTTGATGGTGGGGATGGCCCCTTGGTCTTCGGCATCGACGAAACCCTGGAACGGCGTCGCGGCGCCAAGATCAAAGGTCGGGGCATCTACCGCGACGCGGTGCGTTCCAGCCGGAGCCAACTGGTCAAGGCCAGCGGCCTGCGCTGGATCTCCCTGATGTGGCTGGGCCACGTGCCTTGGGCCGGACGCCATTGGGCCTTGCCGGCGCTCACCGTGCTGGCGCCATCGACCCGGTACTACCAACAGCAGGGACGTCGGCACAAGAAGCTCACCGACTGGGCGCGACAGATGATCCTGCAACCCCGCTCATGGTGAGCCTGCCGAACCACGCTGGCTGCCCCAACGTCCACTGGCGCTGGTGGGCGACAACAGCTACGCCGTGCTGGACCTGCTCCACTGCTGCCAATCCCTCCGTGAACCCGTTACCCTCATTGCCAGACTACGGCTGGACGCCGCTCTCTATGCGCCCGCGCCAGCCCGTCAGCCGGGTCAGAACGGCCGCCCGCCGCTGAAAGGCGCGCGGCGACCCGCGCTGAAAACGATCCTCGACCAGCCCCAGGCAACTTGGGCCAGCGTGGCCGTGGCCTGGTATGACGGCGCCACCCGCACGGTGGAACTCACGTCGCAAACGGCGGTCTGGTACCGCTCCGGCAAGTCTCCAGTCCTCATCCGCTGGGTGCTGATCCGAGATCCCCAGGGCTCCTTCGCCACCCAGGCCTTGCTGTGCACCGACCCCGCGGCGGACCCGACCCAGATCCTGGAATGGTTTGTCCTGCGCTGGCAACTGGAAGTTACCTTTCAGGAGGTGCGGACCCACCTGGGCGTGGAAACCCAACGCCAGTGGTCCGACCTGGCCATCGCCCGCACCACGCCCGTCCTGCTGGGAATCTTCTCCTGGACCACCCTGGCCGCCCACGGGTTGCAAAAACAGCGCCCCATGACCCAGCGCCGAGCGGCCTGGTACGACAAGCCGTTGCCGACCTTCGTGGACGCCATTGCCCTGGTGCGACGCCACCTGTGGCTGGCGTCGGAGGGTTTTTCAACGTCGGCCGTCGACCCCGATACGCAGGAACTCCCAGTCGCTCTGTACCACCGACTTGTCGATTCCCTGGCTTACGCCGCTTGAAATGCGGAAAGTCCAGCTTAGAGGGTGTTTTAAAAGCTGGGGGGGGGACGTGCCAAGCGGCGGAGCATGAGTCCGGTCATAGCGGTGTAGACCCAGGCTTCGGTGGTTTCCGGCAGTGCTTCATAATCTTTGCTCAATCTCCGGTGCCGGCCCAGCCAGGCGAAAGTGCGCTCCACCACCCAGCGTCGGGGCAACACCTCAAAGCGGTGGCTGTTCCCGGGACGCCTCACTATCTCCAGAGTCCAACCCGTCAGTGTCGCCACCCACTCGATCAACTTTCCGGCGTAGCCGCCATCCGCCCAGATCAAGCTCAACCGGGGAAACCTTCCGGTCAGCTTGCTAATGACCAGCTTGGCCCCATCCCGGTCTTGCAGGTCGGCTGGGTGCACCGCCACCGCCAACAGCAGTCCCTGGGTATCCACCACAATATGCCGTTTGCGGCCTTTCACCTTCTGGCCCGCGTCGTACCCCCGAGGCCCCCTTTTTCCGTGGTCTGCACCGACTGGCTGTCGATGATGGCCCCGCTGGGGCTGGGCTGGCGGCCCAGGAACCGTCGCATCGTGGGGAGCAGGGCATCGTGAATCCCCTGCCAGGTCCCATCTCGCCGCCAAACCCAGAAGTAGTGGTAGACCGATTGCCAGGGCGGCAGGTCGTGAGGCAACAGACGCCATGCACAACCGGTGCGCAGCACGTACCGGATGGCATTCACCACCTCCCGGCGGGAGTACTTGGCGGGCCGGCCACCCGGCTTCACCGGCGGAACCAGGGGTTCCAGAATCTGCCACTCGGCCTCCGTCAAATCCGTGGAATAAACTGCTCGGCTCATGCCCCAAGTCTATAGCCTGCCCTGCTACATTGCCTGCTATTTCCCAGTCCCTTTTTAAACACTTTCTTATTGATACCCCATCTGATTCGCACAGTGGGTCATTGCGTAAACTAGGTGATGGACGCGCTGCTGAAGACAACAGGAGACAGTAGCGGCGTGGCGGAGTCGTCCTGCGACGAGCTGCCTTCAGGGGCTCTGGTAGCGATTCTACATGTGCCGGCCGATTGCGCTGGGCCTCTCAACGTGGCCCGATACCTCGCCGTCATTCGACTCACCGCCCCGTGCAGCCTCGTCGGCGCGGCCGCGGTATGGATACCCCCGGGCAGGCTGCGGAACGTGCCAGGTTAGACGTGGCCCTGGTGGCGGTGCTGTCCGACGCCGGCTTGTGACGGTCCGAACCCGCCGCACGGCCCAGAACGGCGCGCCCACCCACGAGATCGGGCGGCAGGGCCGCTGGAAGCAGGGCGGCGGCATGGTCGGCCGCTACACCCGCGGCGAGACCGCCGGATCAGAGCTACGCTACCTGTAGGCAAGTCCTTGCAAGCACGACTCACTGTATCGTTGGTATCGTTGGTATCGTTGGTATCGTTGGTATCGTTGGTATCGTTGGTATCGTTGGTATCGTTGGTATCGTTGGTATCGAAGCTATCTATTTTGCCGGACGTGGGAGGACAGGAAATTGAGACCTTTGATTGCAATGATTTGCGTCTTCGGAGCGCCGTCCATCATCGGTTGCTCCAGTCCGCCATTGCCTGCGGAGGTTGAGGTTGAAGTGACGCGAGAGGTGCCGGTAACGCGGGAAGTCGCGAGTATCCGGGAGGTTATGGTCGAGATTGAGGTTACACGACAGGTGGAAATAACCAGAGAAGTACCGGTTACCCGCATTGTTACCGCGATTCCGCAAGCCAGCGACCAACCGGGCGACCAACCGGACGACCAGCCCGCTGAGGTGCAGCTCCAGATCCTGGCGATCAATGATTTCCACGGCAACATTGCGACTTCGTCCAGCTCCTTCGGCGGGGTTGGGCGAGCGGACTTCCTGTCAGCCAACCCCGCAGCGGTCGCCGACGGAGCGGAGAACTCCGTGTTCGTGTCGGCCGGGAACCTCATCGGAGCGTCGCCATTGATCTCGGCGCTCTTCCACGACGAACCCACCATTGAAGCCATGAATCTCATGGGCCCGGATATCAACGGCGTGGGCAACCATGAGTTCGATGAGGGGATAGCGGAGTTGCTGCGGATGCAGCATGGCGGGCCGCACCCGGTTGACGGCGACCTCGACGGCGATCCCTTTGCGGGCGCCGACTTCCAGTTCCTCGCCGCCAACGTCTCCCTGGTGCCGCTGCTGCAGGAAGAGGGCATCGAAGCCATCGTCGTGCTTCTTCCCGAGGGCGGGTTTTCCGACGGAGGGCAGAACGATTGCGGATCGGGACTCACCGGCCCGATTGCAGACATCACCGTCCGGCTCGACGATGCGGTGGATCTGGTGATCGCCGGTCATACCCACGATGCGTTCATCTGCGAGGTTGACGGGAAGTGGGTGACCATGGCAGATAACCGAGGCCGCCGGTTCACCGACATTGATGTGACGCTGAACCGGGTCACGCAAGACCTGACGGTCAAAGCGATCAACAACGTCCCGAACTCTCCGGCTGGCGTGACTCCCGATCCCGAGCTAACCGCGCTCATCGACAAGTACGATATGCTCTCCGGGCAGTTGGCCAACACCGTCATCGGCGCCACCACCGCCGACATCAGCCGCCAGGGGAACGCAGCGGGTGAGTCGGCGCTGGGCGACGTCATTGCGGACGCCCAACTCGCGGCAACCCGGAGCGCCGATACGGGCAACGCGGTGGTGGCGTTCATGAATTCCGGCGGCATACGCAATGGCATCATATTCGCCGCTTCCGGCAGCGAGGCCGATGGTGAGCTGACCTTTGGAGAGGCCTTCGGAGTTCATCCCTTCGGCAACAGCCTGGTGATCATGTCGCTGACCGGCGCCCAGATCCACACCCTGCTCGAGGAACAGTTCGACAATCCGGAACCGGGTTTCAGTAGAATCCTCCAGGTTTCCGCCGGGTTCAGCTACACCTGGGACGCTGCTCAGCCAACCGGTTCGAAGGTGGATCCGGCGAGCATCGCCATTGATGGCAGGGTCATGGACCCCGACGCCAGCTATCGGGCGACCGTCAACAGTTTCATGGCCAAGGGCGGAGACCGCTACAGCGTGCTGGCCGATGGTACTGAAAGGCTCGGCGGCGCGATTGACCTGGATGCTCTGATCGCCTACTTCGCCGACACCGAAGCGGTGGCTCCCGGGCCCCAGAACCGCATTACCCGCTTGAACTGACCCAAAGCGCCCACGCGCTCCACCAACTCCGCGATATAGTCGGAGAAGATGTCGACGACGATGTTCGGAAAGTGCCCTCAAGCCATGCCGGGTCGAGCGCTCCTCAGCGGGGTCCAGCTTCAGTGGCTCTGCTGATTAACGACAATTAGTCCTACCGGGCATTGCCTCAATGAAACTGCTACCGACATTCCGTTGCACCGGGTATCCTGGTGAATCCAGCCACGAAATTCGAGATAGCTGGCCACCATCGTCGGAAGGAACTCGCTGCAACGCATCGGCGAACCCGATTTGCGCGTTCCTCATGCCGGCCATCCGTCTTATTGATACCCGACTTGCTTCGCACAGGGGTCATTACGTAAACTGGTTCGTGCGGGGCATCCCAACGCCGGCCCGATGGCGGATTGCGTCGGCCCGTTTTGATCTACCCCGATTACGGATGCGCCGCATCATCCGCCCCCAGGGTCGTCGCTCCAGCCATCAAATCCGCGCCCGTCGCAACGCATTCCGTCGCCACCATAGCGCACCTGGCATACAGCCTTGCGGGGACCATTCTGATACCGGACTGCGCCCCGCCCCAGCGCCTTTCCTAGGCTTTACGCATAATTTAGAAAAAGTATAAAGACAGGGTAAGCTGGCCTGACCAAAATCTCACTAAAGGCCCAGCTATGCTTACCCTGCCCAATGCCATTGTATCCATACTCATTCCCTTCGCAACGCTGTTTACCAACCCGACCTGGCGGAAAGCCCAGGTACTGCTGGTGGGCGCGATCCTGACCCCGGGTCAGCGCACCGTCGCCGCGGCCCTGCGGGTCATGGGCCGCAGCGATCACCGCGATTACGCCCGCTACCATGAGGTGCTCAACCGGGCGGTGTGGTCGCCCCGTGCAGCGGCGCGCATCCTCTTGGTGTTGCTGCTCCAGCACCTTGATGGTGGGGATGGCCCCTTGGTCTTCGGCATCGACGAAACCCTGGAGCGGCGTCGCGGCGCCAAGATCAAAGGTCGGGGCATCTACCGCGACGCGGTGCGTTCCAGCCGGAGCCAACTGGTCAAGGCCAGCGGCCTGCGCTGGATCTCCCTGATGTGGCTGGGCCACGTGCCCTGGGCCGGACGCCATTGGGCCTTGCCGGCGCTCACCGTGCTGGCGCCATCGACCCGGTACTACCAACAGCAGGGCCGTCGGCACAAGAAGCTCACCGACTGGGCGCGACAGA
The DNA here is from genome assembly GCA_965220095.1 of Dehalococcoidia bacterium. GTDB lineage: Bacteria > Chloroflexota > Dehalococcoidia > Lucifugimonadales > UBA3495 > Bin87. Next base: position 4,139,301 of record OZ244805.1, on the reverse strand, counting down.
TGATCCTGCAACCCCGCTCATGGTGAGCCTGCCGAACCACGCTGGCTGCCCCAACGTCCACTGGCGCTGGTGGGCGACAACAGCTACGCCGTGCTGGACCTGCTCCACTGCTGCCAATCCCTCCGTGAACCCGTTACCCTCATTGCCAGACTACGGCTGGACGCCGCTCTCTATGCGCCCGCGCCAGCCCGTCAGCCGGGTCAGAACGGCCGCCCGCCGCTGAAAGGCGCGCGGCGACCCGCGCTGAAAACGATCCTCGACCAGCCCCAGGCAACTTGGGCCAGCGTGGCCGTGGCCTGGTATGACGGCGCCACCCGCACGGTGGAACTCACGTCGCAAACGGCGGTCTGGTACCGCTCCGGCAAGTCTCCAGTCCGCATCCGCTGGGTGCTGATCCGAGATCCCCAGGGCTCCTTCGCCACCCAGGCCTTGCTGTGCACCGACCCCGCGGCGGACCCGACCCAGATCCTGGAATGGTTTGTCCTGCGCTGGCAACTGGAGGTCACCCCGTATCAAGTACGGGGCAGGCTCTTTCAGGAGGTGCGGACCCACCTGGGCGTGGAAACCCAACGCCAGTGGTCCGACCTGGCCATCGCCCGCACCACGCCCGTCCTGCTGGGAATCTTCTCCTGGACCACCCTGGCCGCCCACGGGTTGCAAAAACAGCGCCACATGACCCAGCGCCGAGCGGCCTGGTACGACAAACCATCGCCGACCTTCGTGGACGCCATTGCCCTGGTGCGACGCCACCTGTGGCTGGCCTCGGAGGGTTTTTCAACGTCGGCCGTCGACCCCGATACGCAGGAACTCCCAGTCGCTCTGTACCACCGACTTGTCGATTCCCTGGCTTACGCCGCTTGAAATGCGGAAAGTCCAGCTTAGTAGCGCGCACCTGGACTTCGTACAGGGACCCCTTGGTGACGTAGCTAGTGTCTTCGGCATCGAATGAATCGCCGAGTGAAGGGTTGGAATCGGTGGCATCGTTGTTGGCGGTGACGTTGTAGGTTTCTTCGGTCCAGGAAGTCCATCCCGTACCGTCGTTTTTGCGGTACTGCATCTTGTAGCTGGTTATGGCAGAGCTTCCGGTGTCGCCGGGCGGTTCCCAAGCGACCCTAATTTGCGTACTGCTGGAAGCGAGGGTTGGGGCGCCCACCCGGCCTGGTTCCCCTTCCCCATGAACCTGCGTTGCCGTCAGGGCCAGCAGGCCGGCGAGGCAAACAGGATGGGAAGCAGGACGAAGCCGACCGCTTTTTGGGCTGATGTTAGCGCAGTTATACCAAACACGGGGTTGCCTATGATGTGTCGTGATTTCGTATCAATAAGTACGCCTGAAAATGGCGTACAGTCTATCACGTGTGTGGTCTATTCATCGATAAAAAATACTTACCTGAAAGCGATCACGCGGAACGGGGTTTCAACCAGCGCCAAACCCTGGACGGTTGAAAACCCATGGCCTTTGATGGGCGGCTGCCAACCGGACAATTGGCTAATTACGAGCCTGTTGAAGCATGGATGGGCGCCCTTCGAGCAACTCAGGGTGAGCGGAGAAATCTGTTTGCGTGGACAAGCGCAAGGCCATGATCGAAAACGCCCGGTGGTTCCTTGAATCTGCATTCAGTGTTTATAATGTCTATTTGGGCGTACCGAATTGTTATTTGCATCCAACATCAGCAAAGCCTACTCGGACCGGACCCTTTTCAGAGGGCTTACCGTAAACGTGGCGGCGGGGGACCGTGTTGCGCTGATCGGCGCGAACGGCTCCGGAAAGACCACGCTCATGGACATTCTGGCTGGCGAGACCCTGCCGGGAGAAGGGAGCGTATCCTGGCGGAGAAACGCCACAATGGGCTATCTCAAGCAGGAACCGGCGTCGTTTACGGGCCAGACATTGTTGCAGGAGGTCCTGGACGCTGCCTCGGAGGCGATCGCTCTCAGCGACCGGATCGCTGCCTCCCGCGAGGCCCTGTCAGCGGAGACCGATCCTGCGAGACAGGGCAATCTACTGCAACAGCTCGGCCAGCTTGACCGGGAGCTGGAGGCCGCCGGCGGCGACGATCGGGACCACGAAGCCAAGGCGATCCTCTCAGGGCTTGGCTTTAAGCAGGTCGATTTTCTCCGTACCATGAACGAATTCAGTGGTGGCTGGGTAATGCGGGCCGGCCTCGCCAGGCTGCTGTTCAGGAATCCCGACGTTTTGTTGTTGGATGAGCCAACCAACCACCTTGACCTTGATGCAAACCTTTGGTTTGAGAAGTACCTGGCCTCCTTTCAGGGCGGGGTGATCATCACGTCGCACGACCGGACTTTTCTGAACCAGGTGGCGAATCGGGTTCTCGCCATCGAGCCGGACGAAGTGGTACACCTGCGAGGCAATTATGACGATTACCTCGCCGCCCGCGAGCGCTCCCTCCAGGTGAAGCAGGCTGCCGCGGCCAGGCAAGAGCGCGAGATGCAGAAGCAGATGCGCTTCGTGGAGCGGTTCCGCTCCAAGGCTACCAAGGCCAGCCAGGTGCAAAGCCGTTTGAAGCAGCTCGAAAAAGTGAAGGTTATTGAGCTGCCACGGGCGACCAGGAAAATCCACTACTCGTTCCCCGAGCCTCCGCGCAGCGGCGCTGAAGTAATACGGCTGACCAACGTGAGCAAGTTCTACGGCGATAATGCGGTGTACCGAGGTATGAACCTGACGCTTTCGCGCGGCGACCGTGTTGCTTTGGTGGGACCAAACGGGGCCGGCAAGACCACCATGTTGAAGATGCTCGCCGGCGTACTCCCATTTGATGAGGGCGAGCGACGGACCGGCCACAACGTGTCGACTGCATACTACGCGCAGCACGTGCTGGATCTTCTGAACCCGAGCAATACGCTCATAGATGAGCTGAAACAGGCGGCGCCAGGGGAGTCGGAACAGAACCTGCGCACTACACTGGGTGGATTTCTGTTCAGCGGCGACGACCTCCTCAAGCCGATCTCGGTGCTGTCCGGCGGGGAAAAGGCGCGCGTGGCCCTGGCCAAGCTACTCCTCCAGCCGAGTAACCTGCTCCTCATGGATGAACCGACCAACCACCTCGACATCGCTGCCAGGGAAATACTCGCCGATGCCTTGGGCGACTATCACGGCACTATTTGTCTCATAACCCACGACCGGACGCTGATACGGCAGGTCGCCAACAAGATAATCGAGATCGACGGCGGGCGGCCCACGGTGTTCCCCGGCGACTACGACAGCTATCTGTACCGGAAGCAGACGGAGACCGACAACTCGGGCGCCAAAACCACTTCCCGAGTGCCGGCTGACGCTGCCACTCAACAGGCCCCGGTCAGGAGACGGTCCGGCCGGCCGCTGAGCGCGGAAGCGGAGCAGCAACGGTCGCTTGGCAAAGAGGCGCGCCGGCTGGCGACGCGTATCGAGGAGATCAACATCGCGCTGACCGACCGCGAAGCCCGCATGGGAGAGCTGGAAACCATGTTCGCCAGGCCCGACCAGTTCGACGGCCCGACTCAGCTGGCAGCCTCCGGTGAACAGTATCGAGTGCTCAAAGAGGAGGCGGAATTACTGTGGGACGAGTGGGAGCGGTTGTCGCTGGAAGCAGAGAACGTTGACAGATTGTTGGTGGGACTGAAGGCAGGTTGAACCGGCGGCTTCGGCAGAAATCATTCGGAGCGGGATGCGGGTCAAGCCTGCCACTTTAGGTGATAACCCCCAGGTCTACCAGGCCAGCAAGGTCGGGTTCAGTGAGGCCGAGAAGGTCACCGTAGATTTCCTGGTTGTGCTCCCCGTAGTTGGGGATGGGCCCGGCGGTGGTGGGTGTTTTGGAGAACTTGATGATGGTGGGGCCGGGCACCAGCATCGTCTTGCCCGGCGGGTCGGGGATTTCTGCCTCAACCATCACCTCGCGCTCCCACATATGTCGATCTGCGAGCACCTCGGGAATGGACTTGACGGCGCCAAATGGTATGTCGGCGCCCACCAGGGATTCTTCCACCTCCTGTACCGAGCGTTCCTCGCACCAGAGGCGCAACAATTCCATGCGTACTTCTGCCATATCGGTAGCGAACATCGGCGCAGCGAACTGCGGGTCCTCGGATAGTTCGTCGTACCCCATTACCTTGAGCATCCGCTCCCACATTCCGGCGCGGGCGGCTCCGGTGGTAACCCAACCGTCTTTGCACCGCAGGAAGGTGCCCACCCTCAAGAAATCATTGGTGTTGGTCTCGTAGCACATGGCCAGGGCGACTTCCTCCAGGGTGATGCCGCCATCCAGCATTGCCACTTCCAGCCATTGCCCCTCGCCGGTCCGGTCGCGGTGCCGCAGCGCGCCCAGTATGCCGATGACCGCATGGAGAGCGGCGGTGCGGTCCATGACCGGGCCGTTGCCCATGATGGGTTGGTCGAATCCCCGGCCGGTCTGGTCGCCGAAACCGCTCATCGCCTGGATGATAGGGTCAAAACACTGGCGGTCGCGATAGGGGCCGTATTGCCCGAAGCCCGATACCGAGGCGAGAATGATGCCCGGATTCACCTTGCATAGCTCTTCGTAGCCGAATCCCATTTCGGCCATGGTGCCGGGACGAAAGTTTTCCAGGACTACGTCGGAAACCTCCAGCAGTCGGAAAAACAGATCCTTGCCTTTAGCGTGGCGCGTGTTGAGGGTGATGCTCTTCTTGCCACGGTTGTACGCCGCGAACTGAACACTCATCTTCCCCACGAACGGGCCAGAGTCTCGCAGGTCAGCGCCTTTGCGCCACTCCAGCTTGATGACCTCTGCCCCCATGTCCCGCAGGATCAATCCACCGCGCGGCGCCGCTTGCCAGCGGGCCAATTCCAATATCCGCACGCCATCCAGTACAGCCCCGGCGCCATTCTCAACCATATTTGTTCTCCTGTAATCCGTTAGTCCGCCGGTATCCAAAACGATGGACACCGGCCGTGGTTCCGGTGAGTATAACCTGATTGTCCCAACGTGCACCGAATGGCGCCGAGTCGACAGCAGACGGGTTCCGCCTGTTCTGGGCTACGTCATGACGGGGCCAGATGCAGCCGGGGGATTCAGCAATCAGCCAGTCGCTCGACACCGGTATCGGGCGTGGTTTTTGACCTGCTTCTGGCGGCGGGTCGCTATACACCAACCGGTTTGCATCGGTTAGTCTGACCAACGGTACCGGAAGACCAACGTTACCTAATGTAGCGTTGAGGCGTTAGTACCGTTCTCGCAATTCTTGCAAGGCGATGGCAGCCTGTCGGCGCAGCCGTTCGGCAATAACCCGCTCCTGATCTGCCGGCTTGAAAGGGTCGGTCGCGAACGGTTGCCAGGAATTGGACAGTGTGCGGATCGACGCTTCCTCGCGTCCCGCAGCTTCCGTCAGCAGGTTATAGATGGGCAACAGGTAACTGGATTGGGGGAGGTCGCGCACCGCCCTGGATAGTTCCGAGCTGCGCAACCTGAACTGCTCCAGATCCTTGTGTACCGTCTCCCGGTCACATCCGCCTTCCGTCTGCCACCAATCGTCGTAACGTTGGTGGAATGCGTTCCACGCCGCACGGAGAGCGCTGAGCCGACTGCCGAACTGACGTGCGTCGGCCTCCCGTTCCGCGCGGGACCCGGCGTCCTCGTTGGTGGTGGCCGTTGCGTCCAAGGCCTCCTCACTTTCTTCAATCATTTCGCCGAAACGCTCAATGAGCTTGTCGAACTGTTTAAGGGTTTCGTCCGGATCATCGCTTTCCGAGAGCCCGTCCTGGCTAGTGTAGTCATCGTGGAACGTTTCCCAGGTTTCCTTGATTTCCCCAAAGGATTCAGCGAATCCAGCCGATGCTTCAGTTTCTGTGTCAGCAGATCCGGCTCCGGCGTTCCTCAGCAGGTCGGAGGCCATGCCTCCCGCCTGCTGTTGAGCCGCGCCGGCATCCGAACGCCGCGCTTCCACCAGCTCGCGGGACGCGGGGTTGTTGGGGTGCCAGCGGTCTCGCAACGCGCGGAGCGCTTTCGCCTCCTCCTCAACAGAGTTGACTACCAGGTCGGCGAACTCGCTGGTATTGGCAGTGCGGGGAAGGTTCCGGGCCAGCGCCGTGACGCCATTAAAGTCGGAGGCGAAATCCTCGAATGCCCTTTGTGCTGAAATGGCATCGCAGGAGTTCAGACCGGCACGCCAACTGTCGAATTCGGAATGGAACTGGGCGCGCGCCTGCTGGTTGAGACGGCGCTGTTCGACGAACTGATCCACCGCCTCACGTGCCGTTGGGGGCAAGGGTGCGGCGGACTGGACTTCGGGCATGGTGGTCGGAGGTGTCTCTGCGGGAGGGTTGCCGGCTGGGGTGCAAGCGATTGCGGCAACCAACACAAACACTACTCCGCACATCAAGGCGCGGGCGTCGATTCGGGCTTTCTCGGTGTCGGTTCGGGCTTTCTCGATTCGGGCTTTATTAATGATGTTGTTACTCCTGCATAATCACTGACCAGGGAGCTCCTGAATTCCCCGGTAAGCAATTGTTCAACGGCATCACTCAAGGTTTTCGGCGCATCGGCGAGGATCACCAAAACGTACCGATCCTGGGTTCGGGCCAGTGCCGTGATCGTGGTACCGCTGAGGGGAAGCCCGGGGGCGTAAGGGGTTTCCAGAGTATCGCCAACGGCTATGCCTGAGGCTTGCAGGTAGCGGCCCATTTGAGGCGCATCCTCGTAGAGTCCCACAAACACCGTGTCGCGGCTGATGTCCTCCGAGTCCTTCAATTGAGAGGACAAACCAATTTCCGATAATCCGTTTCTGATCGCTACGCCAGCATTCAGCACGGATGGCTGCCCCACCAAAATGTCAACGCTATCGTTGGGGCCCCGATTGTAAAAGTGCGGGAAGTCAGCGAGGTCGTATTCCCGCTCGCTGGAGGTCAGATAGTCGGCAATATTGGAAACCAGCCTGTCGTTGTCCAGCACGGCATTATGGGGAGGAATCAGGAAAGTCAGGTCGGAAATGCCTACGACGTTTCGGTTGTTTCCCCGGACAATGGGATTCAGGTTGCCGCTTGATCCCACAACGGAAGATTGCGTATTTGCGTCGGTAAAAGCAACACCGGGCCCGGCGGATCGAATCGAGCCGGCGGTGTAAAGGACAACAGCATCGAGGCCGGTGGTAAGTTGGTCGGGAAGAAAGTCCCGAACGTAAATGTGCTGAAAGTTCAGATCGTATTCAGCCACGTTGTAGAGATAGTCCGGCTGAAACTCCAGTCCGAATCTTTCCGCCAGTCCGTTAATTCTTTGGGGACGTGTCGGGTCGGAAATCAGCAGCAACTTCCCGCCTTTGCGCACAAATCGTTCCACCAGGGCTATTTCGGCATCGGTGTAAGCTATTCTGGGCAGGATCGTCATAAAACTATCAGCCCTTCGCAACTTTTCCTCGAGCCGGGCGAGCCGGGTGTCTTTGGATTTAGCGGATGTAGCGGAGAAATCGCCTACGAGTTCTACGTCGTATCCTCGACTCGCCACGCGGGAGCGCAGGGTGATGATTTCGGTCTCTCTGAAGGCATTAGCATGCACTGCATCAATCAGGAACAGGCCGCGCTTAACTCGCACTTGGGGTGAATCCACAAAATCCCCGGAGGGTGCGGCCGATGATTCTATCTGCTGGAAGGGGACATTCACCGAAGGCGAGGGACCGTCGTCGCCGCGGTAAAAGAACCAGAATGCGCCAAAGAAGACGACGGCTGCAAAAAACGGGAATAGCGCCAACAAGCCCAGTCTAGGGATCATGGCCCACATACACGTAGTACAGGTTCGGTTGGCGTATTTCCAGCGGGAAATCGGGAAGTGGCTCTGTTGCGTTGCCGCCCAGCGGTCCGGCAAATATCAATCCGCGCATGGCCTCCATCCGGGACAACGCAGCATTGGAGTCTGTTGCCGACTGCTCCAAGTTGGGGTCGCGTAAATCTTGTTGCGCCGACAGCAGATCGATGGGTGGCGCCAAACTTGAGCTTAAATCGTCGCCCATCGGCGCCAGCGTCTGGCGCAGCCGCTCCAGCAGCGCCCGCTGTGCGGCAAAGTTAACGTCTACCAAACTGTAGTTGGAGATTCCAGCCAGTTCGGCCGCTTTTGCAATTGCTTCGGCATCGCTGCCTACGGCGTCCACCAAACCCAGCCGCGCGGCTTCTGTTCCGGAATAGATGCGTCCCTGGGTCAGTTCAGCCTCAGAGATGCGCAGCCGGTCACGGCGTTCGGATACCACTATCTGCGCAAAGGACCGTTTCAACTGGTCCATGGTGTCCATCCAGTCTCTTCTGGATGCGCCTGAGAGCTTGTAAGGGCCGGTGAACACCAGGTTTTCGTCGGGAACGGAAGGAATCAAGGGAGGTGCGAACGAAACCACTCCCACATTACCCACCAGGGACGACGGCAGGGAATAAGAGTAGGTGCTTCCCATGGCCATCATATAGCCACCGCTGGCAACTAGTCCATTCATCACCAGCACGACGGGCTTTTCGTCCCGTAATCGACGAGTTCGCATGTACAGGAGTTCGCTGGCTGCCGCACCACCGCCCGGGCTGGTGAGATTGATGACCACCGCGTTGATGGAATCGTCTTCACGAGCGTAGGAAAGGTATTCGCCGATTATGAAAGCAGATCGGTCGTTGATGACCGTGAACGGGATATTGATGACCCCGATGCTGGGCTTGCCAGGGAAAGCGTAGAAAAAAACCACAACGCCGACAACGACACCCAGACTGACCAACAACGGGACAATCAGGTACCAACTGGCAATGAGCCGCCCCAGCTTCGATACTATACGCATTGATTAGCCTCATCCCATCCCGATTCTGATTCCGGTGTGGAAGGTACTCGCCGTTGGTTGCGCAGCGTTCCGGCGGCAACTGGGAACATTTGGCATATCCTATCGATGTCAAAGAAATCTGAAGGGCGCGATGACGGGAATCGGCCGTTTATTGTTGGGTTTATCTGCATCCGACAGTTGGTGAGCTCAATACCATAACGATGTATCGAGTACCCGCAGAATGCAGCCAGATTATAGCACGGGCGAAATACCACCTTTGGGGGCGGGGCAAGCCGTCACAGGGCAACCGCATTCTAATTGAATCGGTTTTTGAGGTGCCCGTCATTCCCGCGAAAGCGGGAATCCAAGTGGCTTGGTTGTACGTCAACTGCCTGGAAGCAATCTGTATGGATTCCCGCTTTCGCGGGAATGACGATTTATCAGGCCACCTAAAGTTAGAATGCGTTGGCCCTGCAAGCCGTCGCATTTGTGGATTGCGGGGATTGCTTTGGCAGCGGTGAATGGCCGAAACACGGCTTGAATTATTTACCAAAGGGGCGGAATTGCCTCCGCCCCCACAGCGCGCTGGGTCGATGCTCGATGTTCCCGGGCGAAACGTATGGATATGCCTAGTTGGGCACCCAGGCCATGGCGCCCACTTCGCTGAACTCGCGCTTGAACTTCTGCCACGATTCCCCAGCGTCGCTACTGGAATAAACCTCGCCAAGCAGGCTGGACGCGAGCACGAAATCGGGGTCGGCCGGATGTGTGGCGATGGACCAGATGTTGGAGTTGGGTTCCACCGGGAGGGGCCGGGTTTCCCAGGTTTGTCCGGCGTCTTTGGAACGCTGGATTGCGCCGGTGCTGCCAATGGCCGTATCGCCCACCGCGGCGAATATAACGTTGGGGTTGTCCGGTTTGATAGCAATGCCTCTGCTGTAGGGAAGAACAAACCGATCGGTGGTTACCACCGATTGCCAGCTCTCGCCCATGTCGGTTGTTTCGAATATCTCCCGGGGAGTGCTGGCAAACACTTTGTTGGGCTCGCCCGGGCTGATTGCCATGCCGTGGATGTCGGGGTGTACTCCACCTTCCACATGGGTCCAGGTGTCGCCGCCGTCCAGACTGCGGTACACACCGTCGACTTCGACGCCAGCCCAAACGGTGCGGTGATCCTTGGGGTCAACCATCAGCATCGTTACCATGGGCGGGCCGATGTGGCATTCCTGAGCCATCTGTACGGATAGCTTGGTCCAGCTCTGGCCTCCGTCACGGGAGCGGAAAAGCGCCGCCGGTTTGATGCCAACGAAAATGGTTTGGGTGTCCTGCGGGTCTATGGCGATTGACCAGATGGGCATACCATCCATGGGCGACCATAACTTCTCCCAGGTCGCTCCCCGGTCTTCGCTGCGATAGACGCCGTGATCCGATCCTGCCAGGATCCGGGAGGGATCATCGGGGTAGGGCGCCAGCGCCCTGACCTGGCTCCCCAGAGGGAACGGATCTCTAATGCGGTTCCAGTTCTCTCCCCCATCGGGGCTGTGCCAGACGCCGCCGCCGAAACCCACGGCTCCCACGCAAATACTGTAGTTCTTTTCCATAATCAAATCTCCTCCCACGGTAAATACCGCGTTACCATGATGATAATAAACCATGTTTTCTGTAATTATACCGGAAGTTCAGTCCGTAACCGATCATTTTGGGTTGCTTTGTACCCGGGACGGCGTCGCTGAAGAAACCGCATCTCCAACGCGGAATCGCCCGTGACGGCGCATGACCTCCGGTGCGTGGCCATCTAGCACGGATCCCCGATGAGACGGGCCCAACTCAACTGCGGGTGCGGTAGAATGTGCAATATCGGGCGACGGTGTCTCACGCGTACCCACTTAATCAGTCATTGCGAGGAGCATAGCGACGTGGCAACCTCGATATAGGGGAGGCGGTTGGACGTACCCCGATGGATACGGCACTACGAGGCCGTTAGGTCAACCAGGAAGTGATCGGATGCAGGGTCCAATTCTCACAATCCATCGTCATTCCCGCGCAAGCGGGAATCCAGAAGCCGTTAGGTCCAGCGCCGGTCAAGTGTTCTACAAAGTCAAAACAACAGACTCTGGGAGAATCGAAAGGCCCTGCCCGTGACACCCACCCCTTGACCCCTCCGATCACACCCCTCTAACATCAATCATGTCAGGCAAATCTACCAATTGGAACATCCCATCGGAGCAGGGGCCGGTTCTCACGGCCAACCCCGTCAGCATAAAATCACAACACGTCGGGTCTCGGGTGTAGCAGATTCATTCCACTGCGCTGCCGAGCCTGTACAGCGGCGACAGCCCAGCGCCTCGTCATGCAGCAGTCCTCGTGGCTGCCACCTAACGGCGGAAAAGTAAGCATAAATGCGTTGTGTACCCCGGCCGTACGCTGACCCGGACCTCGCGCCCCTGCTCCGTAAACCACCAACCCACCGCCTGACCACTACCAATCCACCACCATCACCGCCTGACCACCGCCAACCCACCATCGCCATCACCGCCTGACCCAAAGGAGCCGCCATCCCCAACACCCGCCAAACCCGCTCATCCTGAGCCCGTCGAAGGACCGCTATCATTGCGTCCCCGTCAAAAACAACAGATTCTGGGAGAATAGAAAGGCCTTGTGATCGGATGTCGTCAACCTGCCGGGACTGGACGACGCCCTGATGTCCAATACTATCAACCCGAACCTGAAAACGTATGGCTGAGTTTTGGCCGTGATCACCTGTTGAATCCACCATTCAGGGAGAAGCAACATGTCACAAGACAAGAGAATTTACGTTGGGATGCACGACGGGGTATGTTCCGTTGCCAGTTCCGACGGCGGGAAAACCTGGAAACGAGGGCCAATTACACCGCTGGAACACGCCGCGGCCCGGTTGACGTCGAGCCCCGCCAATCCGCAAAGGGCATACCTGGCGGCCTATGAAGCCGGCGTATACCGCACGGATGACGGCGGTTCGACCTGGCAACGTCTGGGATCGTATCCCACCGACTATGCCCACAGCGTGTTGGCACACCCCAACGAGTCTGACACGGTTTTCGTGGGCAGCGAACCGGCGGCGATTTTCCGCTCTTCGGACGGCGGTAACACCTGGCATGAATTTGGCGGGTTTCGCTCCGTGCCAGAGTCGACGGAATGGGGATTCCATGCTCCGACCCGCGACTCTCACGTTCGCGACCTGCGCATGGCTCCGGACGACCCCAACTGCCTGTACGCCGGCATCGAAGTCGGTGGGATGGTGTCTTCCAACGACGGAGGAGATAGCTGGAAGCAATTGCCGGGTCTTGACGCGGATATCCACTGTGTAAACCTGAGCGGCGACCGACCCGGCAGTGTCTATGTCGCCACGGCCAGCGCACCGTATCGCTCCGACGACGGCGGACGCCAGTGGGAGCTGATCAACTCGGGCCTGGATCGTCGGTATACCCTGCACATCGCGGCGGCTCCTGACGACGCCGATCTGGTTCTGGTAACCGTGTCCTCCAATGCGCGGCGCAGCAGTCCACAGTTTTACCGATCCACGGACGGTGGCCATAGCTGGCGGCTGGTCGATGGACTCGGAGCGGGCGAGAACCCCGAGGACATGGTGGTGGCTTTCGATTGGGACCCCGCCGAGCCAAATCACGTTTACGCCGGCACCGACGGCGGAGGGTTGTTCTGCAGCGAGGATCGCGGAGTTAGCTGGAGGCAACTGGACGTGGGTCTAACCACTGTTGCGGTCGGCGCTCTGGCGGTAAGTAGCGTCTAAAGCTACCCCATTGCCGCCGCAACGTCATCTCGGCTGACGAACTGCGCCCGTCCGTTGGCATCCAACTGGTATGCGGTAAAAAGCCGATTGACGGCGCCCAACCATCATCGGCTTCACCTTCACAGCGCCGGAGGGCGGCGCAAATGCCAGGGGGTGGCTTGTTCGTAGGCAAATGCCGCCCGGAGCACGTTGGTCTCGCCGAGCTGCGGACCGGCGATCTGCAAAGCCAGCGGCAATCCGCCGTCGCCATCCTGGGTGAACCCGCATGGAATGCTCAGCGCCGGGCAACCACTGAGGCTATACAGCCCTCGGAAGCTTCCTTCCCGCAACGCCGCTGCGGCCATCTCCTTGTTGCTAACAACGCTGGGTTCATCCGACAACAAACCGGCGGGGCCTGTTGATGTGGGTTGCAGCAACAGGTCGACTTCCCGGAATATGTGAAATACCTGGCGCCGAATGAGCGCCCTGAGTTTCAGCGCTTTGTAATAGGCTTGGGCGGGTATCAGATTGCCCACCGCGAATGCCACCCGCGTGTTGGGATGGTAGTCCTCAAACCGTTCTCGCATCCATTCCGGGTTGAGGCTAACTCGTTCGGTGCTGGTAATGGTGCGGACAATTGGCCCGGTAACCGGCGCCAGCGGCAAGCTGACCGGGACTACGGTGGCGCCCAATTCTCGAAATACTTCGATGGCGGCTTCTACCGCTGCCGCGCTTTGTTCATTGAGAGTCAGGCCGTGCCCTCCCATCAGTTCCTGCACCACGCCGATACGCATTCCGGACACGCCGGCGTCGAGATCGGAGGTGTAATCAGGAACCGGCTCGCGGCGGCTGTAGCGGTCCAGGGGGTCGTAGCCGGCAATCGCGCCCAGCGTCAGCGCGCAGTCGGTTACGGTGCGCGAGATGGGGCCGATGGTATCAACCGACCAGCTGGCTCCGTCCACGCCGGCGCGACTGACCCGGCCCCAGGTTGGGCGGATGCCCACCAGTCCGCTATTGGCGGCGGGTCCACGAATGGAACCGCCCGTGTCCTCGCCAAGAGAAGTTGCGCACAGGAACCCGGCGGTGGCAGAACCGCTACCCGTGCTGGAGGTGCCCGGGTTACGGCGGGTGTCCCACGGGTTGCGGGCAGCGCCGAACCAGGAGCTGATCGGATCCCCCAGGGCGAATTCGCTCATATTGGTTTTTCCGATGATGATGGCTCCGGCCGCCTTGAGACGAGCCACGACTGTCGCGTCCTGATCAGGTACGAAATCGGCGCGAATTTTGGACGCATCAGTGGTTCGTATCCCGGCGGTATGGATCTGATCTTTGACTCCAACGGGCACGCCGTGGAGCGGCCCGAGCACGTTGCCGGCAACCAGTTCGGCTTCCAGTCGTTTGGCTTCCGCCCGGGCTTCATCGGCGCAAATGGTGATGTAGGCGTTGAGCTGGCTCCCCACGGCGTCAATCCGGTCCAGGTAGGCGTCAACTGCTTCCACCGGTGATATCTGGCGTTGGCGAATGGACTGCGCCAATTCTGACGCAGGCATGAACGGTATTTCGTGGGCAACCATGCTATTCCTCCAGGTCAGCGGGTTGGGCTACGGCGACGTACTCCTCCAGGTTGAAGCCAGGAGGGTTGATCTCCGCCATTGATTCCAGCATCGCGTTCAGACTGTGTGTAACCTGGCTGAGTTCAGGCTCGTCCAAAGTCAGGTTAACTGCCTTGGCCAAAGCCCGCACATCTTCGTTGGTTAAATCGGACATTTCGACCTCCTCGGATGGAGTCAGGCTACACCGTCTGCCCGGTAATCGCCAGGCGGACACTGACCGGGCCGGGACGTTGGCTGGACACGCCCGTGCGGACGCTGCCGTGGGAACTCGTTAGATTGCACAACGTCGGGCGGAGGCGTCGGGTTGTGTTCCGGGTGGCGTTGGCACGGGCCGGCGAGTCGCAGCTGACACGAGGGAGCCAATGCGATGTCAGAAGTTGTGTGGGGTGAAGGGTTGTCGCTCGGCAGCGAACATACGATCGGCGCGCAATAATGCGCCCGGGGAACGCTCTTCCACCAGGCCGGCCACGGCAAGCGTGCTGAAACTGACCGCACCCATGTAAGTTGAGGCCAACGCGGAAACCGCGATCGCCAAATCTGGAGACGACTCAGTGGCACAGCAGTTGGCCCCGCCAGGAGAAGATTCCAACTCGAACCGCCCCTGGTTCCAGGGACAGAACTCGTCTCGCACGTCGATCACCAGACGGTCGTTTTGCAGGTAACGGCGTAGCTGGAGGGCCGCGGCGACATCGATGATGCGTACCCACACGCCGTCGCGGGTGATCCGCTGCAGCCGTCGGGTGTCGGCCAACATCCAGGGCATGGGGTCGTCCACCGGGCGCCGTATCGCTTCGGTAACGGTCATGAGGTCAATCTCGAAGCAAAATCTCCACAGGGCAGCGTTAGCTTCCACCGTGGTTGCCATTAACTCATTCACCGTGAGGGTCGTCCCGCTGATGCGGTAAGTAGCATAACCGTCCACCCGCCCGTCTACCTCGTAAGCAGCATAAAAGAGGCCGCCCTGACCACCCTGACGGTGTTCCGGCGCCCGGGAATCCCGTTGCCAGTGGTGCATCGCCCTTTGGAAAACGGCGGGCCGGCCGAGGGTGCTGCGACGGAACACTTCCGGGAACTCCCTGGTAATATCCGCCGGGTCTACAAACACGATGCGACCGCTACCCTCAAATGGACGGGCGTAAGCGTTGTGGTGGCGTTCAATCGACCAGCGCTCGTGCAAAGAACCGACGCCATACCCAAACCTGCCGTAGATTATGCTTTGGGAAGCGAAGAGCGCGGCCAGAGGCTCGCCGCGTTCATGGAAATCGTTGAACTGGTGGCGCATTATTCGAGTCATGATGCCCCGGCGGGTATGCGTAGGTTGCACTGCCACGTTGGACACGCCGGCGATATATGCTGCCGCTCCCGGCAGGGACATCTCAAGAAAATGAGAATGCGCGCCGCCCACTATTTTGCCTTGGTCAAACACCGCGACGGAGCGAGCCAGATCAAAATGCGGCCTGAGATCCTCCGGGTCGTGGTTCAGGCGGTTGCCGTGAGACCGCGATTCAGAATGTAGCCACTCGACGAATTCTGCATCCGCTACCGTCCTCAGCTCAAGCATCGCGTTTACGCTCCCTTCACAACAATCATTGCAACGAAATATGCTGGATTATAGGACATTGGGGCCGGCGTGCCATGTATCCTTGCGCGTCCAATTACATTCCGGCCCACCACGCGGGCTGCCAAACGGGAGTGATCAGATGGCACGGCCCGAATCGGTTAAACTTTTTGGAATGGTTGACCGGTGTTGGCCTGATTGGACACGTCAATCCTGGCTCAATCCCGATCGCCCCGCGCGGACGGGAGGTTACGGAAATTCGGGTCGTAGGCGACGGTCCACCCCAATTCTACCTGCCGATCCAGGGGTACGGCCGGTGGGACACTGGACCCTTGCAGCGTGCGTCCGATGGCGTTGCTGTTTTCCAGGTCGTAAATCTGCGATTCGGGCAGCCCCAATACACTAGATAGTACGTAGTTGTTGTCCTCGCCCAGCAGGGGAGCTGATTTCCTGATGCGGATGTCGTTACCGGACAATTTCCATCCCCGGCTCACATATTCCCGGCGTCCCAGGCCCGTATCGGGATGGTGGTCTACGGATTCAAAATACCGTCTGTCGCGCAAGTGAGGATCGGCCAACAAACCCTTGCCGTCCAGCACCGGCCCCGCCGGCACCCCTCGGTTCTGCAGCAGTTCCATTACCTGGAGTTGGGTTTTGGATGAAGTCCAGTCTTTGATTATCGCGTCAAGTTCGTCCTGATGCTGGTAGCGAACGATTGCGTCGACAAACCTGGGGTCTTGTGCGACCTCCGGAGCGTCCAACGCCGAACACAGTGCGTTCCACTCGATGTCATCGCGCACGGCGATAACCACCCATTCGTCATCCCCCCGACAGGGGTAGCACCCGTGGGGCGAAAAATGCTCGTGTCGGTTGCCGAACCGACGAGTACGGCGGCCGTTGAACGCGTAATCCAGCAATCCTTCACCGATGAACGAAACCCCCACCTGGTACATTGCCAGGTCGACCCACATACCCTGTCCGGTGCGCGCGCGGTGGAACAGGCTGGCCAGCACCGCGAGTTGCGCAGTCCAGCTGGCCAGGAAGTCGGTGTAGGAGTTGGCAATCTTGTTGGGCATCGTGCCGGGAGACGAACGGCCGTCGGCGTCAACATCCAGGTAGCCCATGAATGCCCCGGTGCCGTGAGTTGGTTCCAGCGCCGTGGCCATTGCGCCGAAATCAGTCCAGGGGCCGGAGTGCCCGTATCCGGTGTTGGACACCATGATGAGGTCTGGTTTGTGGGTTTTCAGGCGCGCGTAGTCCAGTCCGAATCGGCGCATCACGCGGGGCGTGAAGTTTTCCAGCACCACATCGGACACGCTGACCAGCTGCTGCAATACCTGTAGCGCGGCTTCGGAACGCAGGTCGAGGGTCAGGCTGAGTTTGCCACGATTCAGCGTCTGGAAAGTGCCGCCGCGTTCCCAGTACAACTCGCCGGGGTCGTTGTCGGGATAGGGGCCATTCAGCGTGCGGGTTGTATCGACAAACTGGTTGTGATGGGTGTCAATCTTGATGACCTCGGCCCCCAGGTCGGCAAGGTAGGCGCCGCAGTAGGGCATTGCAAACACCCGGCTGAGGTCGACGACGCGGATGCCATCCAACGGCAGGGTTGTCATGACGCGGTACTCGGTTGATGCTGGCGGCAGGCGTATTGCATCAGATTGCGCCGGTAGCCCTCAATTGAATTATGCCATCTGTCGAGTAGCCCAAATCGTCGCCGTAGATTTCAACGTTGTGTTGCCCGAGCAATGGTGCAGGTCTCCGGATGGAAAATTCCATTCCGGACAGTTTCGGTCCCAGGCCTGCGTAGTTGGCGGCGCCGGCCACCGGATGCGTTACCGACGCAAAGAAATCTCTTTCTCGCAGGTGTTCGCATTCGTACAAGTCACCCGCATCTTGCGCCATTCCGAATACCAGCCGCCGCTCTCCGGAAGCTTGGTGCAGGGGTTTACGATCCCATTGGGACAATCCCCGTAGTAGCAGTTCGTTCAGCTCTGCCCCGAACTCGATGCGCCCGGCGCCGGTGGCGAAACGTTCGTCCTTCAGCTCTTCCAGGCCAATCAGGTCGGCGACGGTTGCCCACGGTTGCGAACCCTGCACCGATGGGATGACGTAACCATCTCTGGCCGGCATCAGCTCCTCGAACCCGGAACCACGCACCGGGCGTCGGCCTTTGATGGCCCCCATGTAGTTATAATAGGGAACCGCCTGCACCAGGTGCGACGCCAGGCACTCCACGGTGGAAACGTCGACGGATTGGCCCTGTCCGGTGGCCAGGCGTTGGAACAGCGCCGCCGTGGTTGCCACCGCCGCGTTGACGCCGGCCACGTAGAAGGATTGATTCAGGGCGTTGCGTAATGGTTCCCGGTCTGAGTCGCCGGAGTGGTACATCAATCCGCTCATTGCATAGGCAACGATGTCGGGACCTTTGTAGTCGCGGTGTGGCCCGTACTGGCCGAAGGGCGTGATGGACGTAGTAATCAGATGCGGGTAGGCAATGGTCAGGTGATCCGGTTTCAGCTCGGGCACCGGCTGCTGATTGGGCGCGAAGTTGGCGACTAGGACATCGGCGTCTGCTAACAACCGCGCCAACAGCTTCAACCCGGCGGACGTCTCGGGGTTCAGCGTTACGCCGCGCTTGTTGGTATTGAGGTACAGGAACGGTATGCTTTTGTCGGGGTGAGGATCGTCGCCGACGAAGGGCCCCATGCGCCGGGCCTCGTCGCCGATGCCGGGGGGTTCAATCTTGACGACGTCCGCGCCGTAGTCGGCGAGCAGCTTGGCGCAAAAGGGGGCCGAAACATGGCCTCCCATTTCCAGCACGCGAATCCCGTCAAGAATGCCGGGCATCACCAGGCATCCTCTTCCCAGACCAGCGGCAACGACTGGCCGCGTTTGGGCAGTACCACCGTGGCGGTGCCCGACGCCGTCTGACCGCCACGGTCGTTTTGCAGCGCAACCTGGCAATCGACGTAACCGCAGCCGTCGCCTTCCCGCGTGTCGGTTACGGCGCCGAAGATGGTCAGCGTGTCGCCGGGGAAGTCCATGCCGCGGTGCTGCACGTAGAACCGCTTGAACCACCCTTCCTCGCCGGCAAAGTCGAGGAGCAGTTGGCCCAGATACTGGTTTTTCAGCGAACCGTTCACCACCACATTGGGCAAACCCTGGTGCAGCTGGGCAAAGGGCAAATCCCAATGGATGCGGGCGTAGTTGCCGTTGGCCGCGGCCCACCGGATCAGATGCGTGGTGGTCATCGGCCCCTTGACCACCGGGGGTAGATTCATCCCTACCGCAATGTCCTCGAAGTAACGCTGGGCTGTGGGGTTGGGTACCGGCTTGGCGAGGATGACCTCCGGATCTGGCGGCGCCACCGGCACTGTGGACAGTGTTTCGGATACCAGCGCCACGTCGTTGGGTTGTTCGCCGGCCGGCAACGCCCGATGGATGCTGACTCGTTTGGCCGTGCTCAACCTGGCGCCATGCTGATCAGTCTGAGTTTCCTCGCGCACTATGAACACCAGCGGGCCGGAACGTCCCTGCTTCTCGAAAATGTCCAGTACGCGAAACTGCCTGGTTACCCAGGAACCCACGTAGGCCGGCGCCAGAAATTGCCAGTCGCTGCCGCCGTTGAGTCCGTAGCTGTTGAACGGCAGCGGCACCTCGAAGTGCCATTCCTGGCCGGCGCCAAAGTACCCGATCGGCGGCGCGATGTCTTTCCAGGCGGCCAATGGAGGGCACAGCAAGCCACCGAAACGGCTGCGCTGGGCGTGGTCGGCGTCGACATACAGCGGGTTAAGATCCTCGATGGCATCGGCCACGTCGTATGCCATCTCAGCGCTAATGGGGAAACGGTTACGCTCCGGTGCGGTTTCCTGCCCGATGAGGGAGGCGATTTCTTCGGTAATCAGACTGCCGGGCATTTGGTTATGCTCCTGTTCGAGCCAAAGTCCGTCGATGACCGACGGATGGGGTTGGGGTGTAGAGTTGGCCGCGGCGTCAACGGCCCGGCGCTGCGTCGCCGGTGCGACGCGGTTGCGATTTTAACCGAACCGGTGCAATTCTACAAACGCCGTGAGCTTCAGGCGGGCCCGGACAACAACTCGGTCAGTTCGTTGATGTGTTCCAGCTCGTCCAGGCGGGAGACCTTTTCGATTACCTGTTGCATCCGTTGCTGACCAATAGCTTCCCGCGACAGCAGGTGAAACTTGCCGAGCAATTCTTCCCGCGACGCCGGGTTGGAATAATCTCCGTGCTGGCTGGTGACGTCTGATGCCAGAACGCGCTGATTCTTCAGATGTACGACAACTCGGGCAGCAGGGTAATCGTAACGACGGAGGCTCATCTGATCGTCAGCGACCACCTCGATGCGGTGGGCCAGACTCCTGACGTCGTCGTTGTCGACCCGATCGGGATAGAATGCGGTTACGTCGGTTACTCCGTAGTGGATGGCGGCGGCCACCGCGTATGGGATGGAGAACTTGGCCGACAACATATTGTCCGGTTCAGGGTTGGTCATGATCTGCACGATTGGCGGGGCGTCCACCGTAATCCGGTCGACCTGATCGGCCGTGAAGGTTTCCTCACGCAGCAGGTTTTGCACGGCGTCCAGCACCGGATGGTTGTACAGGCAGCAGGCGTGCAGCTTGAAGTAATTCTGCTCGATGCGAAACTGCCCCGGTGTTCCCAGACCGTCAACCACTGCGTTGGGGTCGAAGCCATTACCCAGGAAACTGTCGTACAGGTCGGCCGGGCCGTCGTCAATGGCGGTAAAGCCGCACTGGCCCAGGTACGCCGCCATGATGCCCTGGAATCCGGAGCGGCCCGGGTACAGGTTTCGCACGGTGGCGCCTTCCAGGCAGGGTGTCCAGGTGTTTGCTGGGCTCATCGACATAGCCAGGTTCATGGTCAGGCGGGTCTCGGCAGGATCGAATCGCGACAGGCGGGAAGCCGCCGCCGCCGTGCCGATGGCGCCCCAGGTTCCGTGGGAATGAACCTCGGGGCGCACCTGGGTGGCGGCGCCGATGCGCGAGATAACTTCATACCCGACGATGATGCTTTCCAGAACCTCTTTACCGCTTCGGCCCAAGTCCTCGCCGACCGCGATGGCCCCAGGTGTTACGTGTATGGAAGGATGCCCGCCGCCCAGTCGGTTGCCTTCATCCATCTCCAGGGCGACGCCGGCGGTGGCGTTCACCAGCGTGGCCCATACCGGCTGCGCCTTGCCGGCGTGTCCAAGGATGGTGGCGTTCCCGGGGCCGCTCATCTTGGCCGCCAGTTGGGCCAGATTGGTGTTTTCCGGCTGGCGGCTGCCGGCGGAAATGGCGCCAATGGTGTCCAGCACCACATCTTTGGCCGCCGCCACGGTGGAGCCCGGGAGGTCTTCCAGACGGACAGTGGCTACGAATTCGGCGAGTTGGTCCAGGTAATCGGATGCCATGATCTCCTCCACCGTTTTGGATTTTCGGGCTTAGCTGGCGGTAATTATCGACTAAAGAATTCGTGCAGCAGGCGGTAGGCGTCGTCGGGCAGTTCTTCGGCGATGTAATGGCCGCAGGGTAGGGACTGTCCCTCGACGTTGTTGGAGTAGTTCCGCCAAACCTGCAACACGTCCTGCGTCCGCCCCACGTACCCCGTGGAGCTCCACAACGCCAGGTGGGGGCAATTCACTTTGTTGTCAAAGTCCGCTTCGTCATGCACCAGGTCGATGCTGGCGCCGGCGCGATAGTCCTCGCAGGCGCCGTGGATGGCCGCGGGGTCGTTGAAACAACGGACGTATTCTTCGATAGCCTCGGACGGGAATACCGTCTCGGCATTGTCCACCCGCATGAAGCGGGATCGGATGAAGTAATCCGCGTCGGCGCCGATCACGCGTTCCGGGAAGTCGAAGGGCTGAATCAGGAAAAACCAGTGGTAGGTATTGGTCGCCATCGCCTGGTTCACAATGCTGAACATATGGCGTGTCGGCACGATGTCAAGCGTCGCCAGTTTCAGCACGCGCTCGGGGTGGTCTTTGGTCAGGCGGTGCGCGACGCGGGCGCCCCGGTCGTGGCTGCCCAGCAAAAATGTGTCGAACCCAAGGTGCGTCATCACGTCAACCTGATCCTGAGCCATTGCACGCTTGGAATAGTTAAGATGGTCGGGGGCGCCGGCGGGCTTACCACTGTCGCCGTAACCCCGCAGGTCAGCCGCCACCACCGTAAAATCCTCGGCCAGCCGAGGGGCCACCTTGTGCCACATGGTATGAGTCTGGGGGTAGCCGTGAAGCAGGAGCAACGGAGGGCCGCTGCCGCCCTTGACCACGTTAATGGTGGTGCCGCTGGTTTGGATTTGTAACTGCTCGAAACCCTCAAACATAGCTTTCCCCTTTTTGGGTGAAGGATGCAAAACCGGCATTTGGCCAGGAACACTAGCGCCGCCAGTGGGTTACATAATGACTGTGTGGGGCTGACCTTGTAAATACCTGCCGACATTACGAGTAGCGCCGGCCACGATGTAGCCGGGTGTGCGATTCACCCCGGTGCTTTGACACCGGTGTTGTGCCAATGTACCGTAGTTATCCAGCGCAAGATCGCGACGACAAATCCAGACTGAGAGCGAAAACACCGATGGCCATCCAAACCCACGACATCGCACATTACCTCAACACCGCTCGCCGCATGGCAGATCAGGTTGCAATCGACGCCGACCGCATTGACGCCGACCGACAACTGCCGACCGAGTTGGCGAACGAGATGGCCGACGAAGGGTTGTTCCGACTGCTCCTGCCACGCTCTTTGGGCGGCGCGGAGCTGGAGCACCCTGATTTCCTGAGCATTCTGGAGGTTTTCGCCGGGGTGGACGCCAGCACCGCCTGGTGCCTCAACCAGAACAACGTATTTTCCACCAGCGCCTCTAGAATGCCGGCCGCCACTGCCCATGAGATTTGGGACGATCCCAGGGGCGTGGTCACCAACGGCCCACCCACCGCGGCATCTCGGGCGGTGCCAACTGATGGCGGCTACCGCCTGAGCGGCCACTGGAATTTCAGCAGCGGCAGCGACCACGCCACCTGGATTGGAGCGCTGGCTCCGGTGGGGGAACCGGGACAGAACGGCGACGCCGCTCGCAACCGGGCCGGAACCAAGATACTTCTGATGCCAAAAGCCGAGGTGCGCATGGTGGACCTGTGGCACGTTCCCGGACTGCGGGGGACCGGCAGTTTCAGTTTTCAAGTGGATGACCATTTCGTTCCGGAGGAGCGCGTTTACGACCCGGAGGGCGTGTCGTCCGAAAGTGGGCCGCTGTACTGCATCCCCCGGACTCTCCTGTTCGCCACCGGATTTGCAACTGTAGCACTCGGCGTGGCCAGGAAGAGCCTGGAGATCGCCATCGCCCAGGCCGGCAACCGGATGCCGGGTCGCTCCCAAGTCGTGCTGCGCGACCATCAAACCGCCCAGCGTGCCATCGGTGAAGCCCACGCCATCCACCAGTCGGCCCGCGCGTTTTTGCGGGGTAGCCACGCCGCCGTATGGGATGCTGCTTGCCGGGAACGCAGTCTGCAGGTCGAACAGCGGATACAGCTGCGGGTCGCCGCCACCCACGCCATCCGGATGTCGGCGCAGGTGGTGGACACCGCGTACACCCTGTGCGGCGCCGGCGCGATTTTCGAGTCCAACCCGATCCAGCGCAGGTTCCAGGACATCCACGTGATTACGCAGCACACCCAGGGTCACCACGTACACTTTGAGACCGCCGGCCAGTATTTATTGGGGTTGGAGCCGCAGGGCATTTTCTAGGGTGTGTTGACAAATATCGTCATTCCCGTCCTCTACCGTCATTCCCGCGAAAGCGGGAATCCAGTGGCCGAAGTCGTTAATCACGGTTCTGATTCTTTAATCATACCCTCTCTGGACTCCCGCTTTCGCGGGAGTGACGGGTTGCAGGAGATTGACAATGGCCACACAGAAGTACCGCGAAGATAGTCGCACCCTACTGGATCAGGGCCACGAGGAGCTGGCCAGGGGCGACGTGCGCCAGGCTTCCGAGAAAGGGTGGGGGGCGGCCGCCCAAATCGTAAAGGCGGTCGCGGAGGGTCGAGGTTGGCCCCACACCTCCCACCGCCACCTGTTCACTGCGGTGGACACCCTGCGAGACGAAACCGGCGACGCGGATGTCCGGCGCCTGTTCGACGTGGCAAGCGCCCTCCATGTCAATTTCTACGAGGACTGGAGAAGTGCTGAGAGTGTTGCGGAGGCCCTGGACGACGTTGCCCGCCTGTTGGACAAGCTGGCCCCCCTCGCTCACGCGTGAGAAAAGGCCATGACGGGTTGGTTTGTTAATTGTCAACAGGCTCTAGGTTGCGAACCCAGCCGACATTGACGGTCGGCCACGCGGTCAACCCTTGTCGCCAATCGGTGCGGCGGGTATGATTCGGGGCGTCCCAGTACCCATTAGACAGTTGGAGCCAACCCGTTGGTTTCCGGTCGCATTCGTTGGCGAGCGCGGTCGGAATGGGCGGTTGGATACAACCCGGCAAGCGAGGTGCAGTCATGCCCGCAACACGCGTGGATACAGTTATCGTCGGCGGACAAATCGTCACGTCGTCCCAGGTGTACGAGGGGTCCATCGCCATTGCCGGCGAAAAAATAGTCGCGATTGGGCCGGAACAGTACCTGCCGCCGGCGGACAACTACATCGATGCGTCGGGGAAATTTGTGCTGCCGGGTCTCATAGACAGCCACGTGCATCTGGACGGGCACGACAACTACGCGCTGGGGTCGCTGGCTGCCGCGCACGCTGGATTGACTACGTTGGTGCCTTTCGGCACCTACAATCTGGAAGGCGACGAAACGCTCCCGCAGGCCTTGCACCGGACGCGGGAGCAGGTTGAACAGAACGCATTGACCGACTTTGCGTTTCACTTCATCCTCCAAAACCGTCCGAGCATCCTGGCGGGATTGCCCGAGGCCATCGATTTGGGCGTCAAGTCCTTCAAGATGTTCATGACCTACAAAAAGCGTCCCTTCCGTATGTGCGACGACGACTATATTTGTGAGGCCATGGATATGGTGTCGCGTGGCGGCGGGGTGCTGCAGCTGCATTGTGAGAGCGGCAACATCATCGAGTATTTGGAAAACAAGCTGATTGCCGACGGACACACGCACCCCACCGACTTCCCGTCGGCATGCCCCGATTGGGCGGAAGAAGAGGCCATTAATCGTGCGGTCAAGATGAGCGCGGCGACCCGCTGCCCGACGTACGTGGTGCACCTGAGCACGCAATTGGGTCTGGAACGCATCAAGCAGGCCCAGAGTCAAGGGCAGGCGGTGTGGACGGAAACTTGCCCACAGTACCTGCTGTTGTCTGATGCCCAGATGGCCGAATACGGTCCGCTGGCGAAGATTGGCCCGCCGCTGCGACCCGAGGACGGACCCGACCGCGACTCCCTGTGGCAAGGCTTGCGCCAGGGCAACATCTCCATCGTATCAAGCGATCACGCCCCCTATCCACAGGAATTGAAGCAAGTGGGCTGGGACAACATCTTCGTCGATGCGGAGGGGCGTTCGGTGCCCTTTGGTTCGCCGGGCATCGAAACCATCGTACCGTTGATGTACAGCGAAGGAGTGGTAAAACGCGGGTTGCCCATCTGGTGGTTGGCCCGCGTCATGGCCGAGAACCCGGCCCGAATCTTCGGTTTATACCCGCGCAAAGGAGTGATTCAGATTGGCTCCGACGCTGACCTGCTGATTGTGGACCCCAATGGCGACCGGGTGGTTACGGCCCGAGACCACCACGGCAACTCCGGCTACACGCTGTTCGAGGGTTGGCAAGTCAACGGGCGTCCGTGGATGACGCTCCTGCGCGGTCAGGTGCTGTTGAGGGATGGCGCGTTGCAACAGAAACCCGGCTATGGCCGGTTCCTGGAGAGCGAGGCGCCACGCGCCCCCCTGGGCGGCCCGGTCAGCTAACGTGTGGCGGAGTTTCACCGGCGGGCAATCGCAATCGGTACCAGGGTGATGGCCGCAAACGCTAGTCCATGAGAATCACCGACGTTACCGCCGCCATCACCCGAACTGGCGCCTTGGGTTTGAGGCAACGCGAGTTCACGTGGCGCAACGGGATTACGGCGGCTTTACGAATCGGGCACCTGGCTCGGGCGGCGGGCATTCCGGTGTCGCCGCATCGAGGCGGCGAAGATTGGGGTCCGCACCTGATGGCGGCCAGCGGTTGGGCTGACCGGGCCGAATATCATTCGGATCACATCAGTTCAGCGAGAGATGTATTGTGTTTGCACAAGCCGGCGCCGGTGGATGGGTATATCATGCCGTCAGACCGACCCGGCTTAGGCGTTACCGTCAACGAATCGATGTTGTAGGTCGGATTTGGGAACTACCATGACACAAGCATCCCGCACCGTGAATGATCCCCTCAACGCTT
Source organism: Dehalococcoidia bacterium (assembly GCA_965220095.1). Taxonomy (GTDB): domain Bacteria; phylum Chloroflexota; class Dehalococcoidia; order Lucifugimonadales; family UBA3495; genus Bin87. The sequence continues at coordinate 4,113,200 of OZ244805.1, read as the reverse complement.
TTTGCCACGACAGCGACGCCTGGTTGGCGGGCGCTCCCACCGGCTCACTTGCCGGTCTGACATTTGCCGCCAAGGATATATTCGATGTGGTGGGCCATGTGACCGGATGTGGCAATCCCAACTGGAAGGCCACCCACTTGCCCGCCGAAGCCAACGCCTGGGTGGTGCAACAACTGGTGGATGCCGGCGCCAACATGGTGGGCAAGACCATCACCGATGAGCTGACCAGGGGTATCTTTGGCGAGAATGTCCACTACGGCACGCCCACTAACCCGCGCGCTCCGGGGCGCGTGCCGGGTGGTTCCTCCAGCGGTTCGGCGTCGGCGGTGGCTGGGGAAATGGTCGACTTCGCGCTGGGTTCGGACACCGGCGGCTCGGTAAGGGTTCCAGCCAGCTTTTGTGGCCTGTATGGATTGCGCCCCACCCACGGCAGGATCCCGAGAGACGGAATGCTGCTGCAAGCGCCCACCTTTGACACCATCGGTTGGTTTGCCCGCGACGCCGACACATTCGCGCGAGTGGGCGCCGTGTTGCTGCCGCCTCAACCTACGACCGAACGCCCCCGCAATCTGGTCATAACGGATGATGCGTTTGAGCTGGCCGAACCGCCCGTGCGCGCGGCCCTGTTATCAATTGCGGACGCCATCAGTTCGCTGTTTGATTCCGTGTCAACTCAGTGCCTGTCGCCGACCAGTCTCACCGAATGGTCTGGACACCAGCAAATTTTGCAGAGTCGGGAGGCCTGGGAGTCGATCAGGGAGTGGATTGATGAGGTCAATCCGGCATTCAGCTTTGAGGTGTCAGACCGCTACGTGATGGGCCGATCGATAACCGATTCCCAGGTTGCTGATGGCCAGGTTGGTCGGGATGCGGTGATTGCGCGTATGGACGAGGTGTTTGCTGATGGGCAAACCGTAATTTGTTTGCCGACTACGGTCGGGCCGGCGCCCCTCGTCGGACAGCCGGTTTCGGAACGACATTCCCTGCGGCTACGCAACAGCGCGCTGACTTCCATCGCCGGCAACACGGGCCGGCCGCAACTGACGTTGCCCCTCGGTGTGGTGGACGGCCTGCCGGTGGGATTGTCACTTTTGGGCGATCGCGGTTCCGATGAACAGTTGATTGAGCTAGCCCGGGAAGTCGCTCGCCTTGGTTAGTCGCGGGGCCCGGGAGCGCCTGACTCCCGGCGGCAGAATGCGTCTGTGCTGGGGCGGTTCCTTCCGGTGCGCAGTCTTCCTTCTGGTGGCAGCTTGAAAATCTCGGCGACGTTGAGCCAGGCGGCCATACCGCTCGGGATTTTCCGGTATCGCGATTTCGCGTTCGTGTGGACCTCCACCACCCTGGTTGGCATGGGCACCCAGATGGAGTCGGCGGTACTCGGCTGGTTTGTACTGACGCTGACCGACTCGCCGTTCCTGGTGGGTGCCATTGCGGCAGCGCGCATGGCGTTGAACTTCCTGGCCCTGTTTGCCGGAGCCATCGCTGACCGCCTGCCCAGAAACGTGCTGCTGGCAACTGTGGAATTCGTCATGGGTTCGCTGGGTATTGTGATGTTGGCCCTGATACTGACGGGTTTTCTGGAAGTCTGGCACATTTTCGCGATTACGATGGTCATGGGTGTGGTCAGGCTGTTTCAGATGCCAACGGCGCAATCCATGATTGGAGACACGCTGCCCGCCGAACGGGTCAGCAACGGGGCGGCCTTCAACACCGTGGCGATGAACATCGCGATGCTGGTGGGACCGGTGGTAGGCGGAGTGTTGTTCAAGGGATTCGGGCCGCAGGGAGCCTACATGGCGATCGCGTCGCTGTACCTGCTGAGCGGTATATCGGCGCTGGCAATCCGACTCGCTCCAACCCGTGCCGACCGGCGCCGTGAATCGGTGTTGCGGACGGTGGCGGACGGTCTGAAATATGCCAAGGGTAATCAGGTTATCTGGGCCGTGTTACTGGTTGCGGTAATCATTAATCTGGCGGGTTGGACGTTCCATACCAGTTTGGCGCCCATCTTCGCCCGCGATGTATTGGGCACTGACTCGGTGGGACTGGGCCTGCTGCTGTTTGCCTTCGGCGCTGGTGCGCTGACGGGTTCGGTCGGGTTGGCGATGTTGCCCAGCCTGCGCAGCGTCGGCAAGTTGCTCATCACGGCCGTGATCATGTGGCACGTTACCGTGCTGGCAATTTCCTTCTCCCAATCCTTTGCGCTATCAATGATAATTCTGGCGTTGATAGGTATGTCGTTCGCCTCAACCCAGGTGTTGATCCTGACGCTGCTGTTGCGCACCACCGATGCCCGCTTCAGAGGCCGGGTAATGGGTCTGCGTTCGTTTGCGATCCTGGCGTTCAGCTTTGGCAGCATGGGAGCCGGCGCATTCGCTGGACTTTGGGGAGCGCCCGGCGCAGCGCAGGTGGTCGGCGTGACCGGTATCGTGCTGGTGCTGTTGTTGGCAATGGTGGCGCCCAAACTCCGGCAAGCCTAACCGGCCAACGCGGACCGCCGGGCAGCGCGGACTGCCGGCCAACGGTGGGCGCGGTTTAGGTTTCCGCGGGGGCCACGGCGTATTCCGGCTGCTCCGCCCCGCGCAAGGGCAACGCCGAGATGAACATGGCTAGAAACAGCGAACCCGCCATGGCGAAATAGGCGTACTTGAGCCCGGTGGTGAAGGCTTGCTCCACTCCCACCGACGTGCCGCTCCGCACGGCGTCCAGGCTGGGTTCATGGCCCATTGCGGCCATGGTCGCGGTTACGATGGCAGTGCAAACCGCCACGCTCACCACGTTGCCGGCGTTGCGAATCAGATTGACCAGAGCCGAGATTACACCGTGGCTTTCCCGCTCCACCGCGCTGAGGATTGAACTGGAATTGGCCGAGTAGAACGTACCCATTCCACAACTCAGCAGCATCAACGCCGGAATTACCATATAGAGAGACGAATCTTCGGACAGTCGCGACAGTGCCGAGATTCCGGTGGTTGACAGGATCAGGCCGCCAACGGTGAACTTCCTCCATCCAAACCGGTCTGATAGCTTCCCGCAGATCGGTCCCAGCAGCGCCATGCAGATGGCGCCGGGTACCACCGCCAAACCGGCGACCGACGCTCGGTAGCCCAGCACGTTTTGCAGGTAAAACGGTGTCATGAAAAGCACCGCCGAACTGCCCATAAACATCAGGAAGTTGGCCGACACGCCCTGAGAAAAATTCTTGCGCTGGAAGAAACGCAGCTGCAGCATGGGGCTCGAGTTCCGCAGTTCCCACCAGACAAAACTGGCCAGTAACACCACGAAAGTAACGGCGGCCGCCAAAATCGGCGGTGATGTCCAGCCCACTCGATGCGCGTTGGTGATGCCAAGCAACAGCGCTAGTAGCGCTCCGGATGACATTACGGCGCCCAGCCAATCGAACCGGGCCGGTTGTCGACTGGCGCTTCGCGTCCGCACCTGTTCGGCCAGGATTAGAAGGCACAGTCCAATACTGGCCACCATCAGCGGCACCGCAGCGAAGAACACCGAGCGCCAACCCAGGGCGTCTACCAGCAGCCCACCGAGAGCCGGGCCGGCCACAGCCCCGGTCCCAACCATTGTCATTATGAGCCCGATGGCTTTCCCGCGTTCGGCCGGCGGGAAGGCGCCAATGACGATGGCCATACCGGTGCCCTGGGTCATGGCGGCGCCGGCTCCCTGGACGATACGGGACGCGATGAGCACCGCCAGATCGTTGGACGCGCCCGATGATATTGCGCCTGCAACGAAAACCAGCGAGCCGATGATATACACCTTCTTGGTGCCGATCAGGTCGGCCAGCCGCCCCATTGGTAGCAACAGTGCGATGATGATCATGGCATAGCCAATCACCAGCCACTGCACGCTGGGTATATCGGTGCTGAAATGACTGGCGATGGTGGGCAGCGCGACGCCCACGCTGCCGTGGTCTACCACTGAGGCAAAGGTGCCCACCGCCATGACGCCGTAGACATACCATTTGTAGCGAGGACTACTCGTTAGCGATGCAAGCATTACCGCCTGAGTCGTCCATAGGGCCCGGTTTGGATCATGCGCCTGCGAAGAAGCGCCGGGCGTTGCCCACGGTAATCTGCTGGATGTCAGCATCCGATGCACCCAGGGCTTTCAGGCGGGGCAACACATACCTGGGGATGAAGTTGTAACCGTCGGGATTCGCGCGCCGCCGCTGTTCCTGAACCTCGGCGCCGTAACGGGCCTTGGGAACCGAGTAGTCGTGGGACAGGAAAATCCGGTTGGTAAACCCGGCGTCCATCAGTTTCCGGGCGACCTCGGTGCGCTGTTCCCAGTCCGGAGTGCCTGGGGTCAGGCCGCCGGGATACCGGTCCAATCCCAGCCACACGCCCTTGTTGAGCAGGCCCAGCAGGTATTCCATATCGGTGTCATCGTTGCTGTGCCCAATGTAGACCTTGTCCAGGTCGACGCCTTCTTCTTCCAGAATCCGAACCTGCTGTTCCCCTACCCGGTCGGGCGACCAGGTGTGGGTTGAAATTGGCACGCCGGTAGATTTCTGGGCTCGGGCCGCCGCCCGGAGAACAACCTCCTGTGGTGGAGTGATCCCGCCCCGGTCGCTGGCAACCTTGATGATGCCGGCCTTGATGCCGGTGCCTTCAATGCCTTCTTCAATCTCCCTGACGTACAACTCGGCGATGGCGTCCGGAGGCACGTCGCCGAACGGACGGGGCACCGCGACGTGGTTGCCGGTCGCCGCGATGATTTGCATCCCGCTGCCTTCGGACACCTCTCGAATCAGGTTCACGTCGCGCCCCAGGTCAAAGGTGCTTACATCAACAATCGTCCTCACCCCGTCGGCGTGCACGGCAGTCATGGCGGCGATAGACTGCTCACGGATGCCATCGCGGTCGATGAATTCCGGATAGGTGTGGCGAAGACCGGCGGCGTTCGTGCCGACGTGTTCATGGCTCAGGACGAATCCGAGATCGTCCGTATCCACTGGGCCCAGGACTGTATTCACCGTTGGCATGGCCTTGTCTCCTCGACGATCATCGTTCTGATTGTTGCAACGTGAGATATTCTATTATGGATTGTGCCAGATTGATACCAAGCGGTTGCCGACCGGCTGCTTATCCGCGATCATGTCGGCGATGCTTGTCACAGCGGAACGAGGCGGATATGATGCCGGCAATTCGGGTTCGGCACCAGAGTTTCGCAATAGCTTCGTTGCCGTCTTCACCTGTTAGGCCGCGCAGCCGGCCACCAAAACTCAACCAGAAACCCAATTCCTGGGAGGTAAATCATGGTACGAACACCAACAGTTACACGAGACCAGGTTCCGACGGCGCTGCAAAGTGCCTTCGATTCGGAAACGGCCGGCTCCGGTGGCGTGGTGACCGGCGGCCCCGGTTCAGTGATGATAAACAGCCCCGAAATGCGCCACCGCGCCAATTCATTGGTCAACTACCTGCGCGATGAATCCTCGTTGTCCAAGAAGATTCAGGAGCTAGCCATGATATTGACTGCCCGCAACATGGATTGCCAGTACATTTGGCACGCTCACTCCGCGCGGGCCCGTCAGCAAGGCATCAGCGACGAGTTTGTGGACAACTTGCGGGACGGCAAGCAATTGCCACAGCTGCCGGCGGACGAGCAAACGGTGGTGAACTACGCCACTGAGGTATTCCAAAATCACCGGGTCAGCGAAGCTACGTTCCAGGCGGCGTTGAACCAGTTCGGAGCCCTGGGCCTGACCGAACTGACCACCCTGCTGGGCTACTACTCGTTGCTCGCTTTCAACGCCAATGCGTTCGAGATCGATGTGCCTGACGGCGACGAACCCAAGTTGCCCATCTAGCGTCTGGTGAAATCCTGCCAGCGGTCGCGGGCGCCGGTCGCTGACCGTCGCTGCGCCGCTGGCCCAATAATTTTTGGCATTCCTAGCGGCGCACCGTAGTGGTTACCAACCCCGGATAGGGGGGCACGCTAACGCCAGTTGGTACGGTTACGTCAAACACCACCGGGAAGCTGATGATGCCACGTTCGGTGCGAGCGTCGTCGCTGATGTCGGTTACCCTGGAATTAAACTCGACACCCGTTAGTGACGCCATCGTTACTGTGGCCGGCTTCCCCAGTTCGATGCTGTCGATGAAATTGGACTCTACCAGTCCCAACACGCTCACGTCGTGAGGGTCGACCACCTGGATAACTCGGGCGTCCACGGTTACGGCGTCGCCGGGAGAAATCGTAACCAGACGAACCACGCCGTCGAAGGGAGCATTGAGGATGGCGTCGTCCAGGTCGCCCAGCACGCGTTCGTAGGTTGCGGCGGCGGCGTCGATGCTGGCTTGCGCCAAGGCCACTTCGGAGGCATCGGAGCCGGCCAGCAGTTCGTCGCGTGCCTCCTGAGCGGTTGCCACTTCTTTGGTCAGGGATTCCAGCGTGGCTTGATCCAGTCCTTCCTCCAATCTGGCCAACTGGGTTACAGCCGAATCCAGTGAGAAGCGCGCGCTGTCGGCAGAGGCTTGCAACCTGGCCAGTTCGAGTTGGTCGACTCCCTGTTCCGCTTCGGCCAAATCGCGGTCGGCGCGACTGAGTCGAGACCTGGCGATTTGTACTGTGGCTTCCAACCTGTGCAATTCATCGCTGTCAGGGCCGGCCAGGGAATCGTTGAGTTCCCGGTTCAGACGAACCAGAGTGCCTTCCAGCTCGGCGACGCGACTGATGGCGGCCACACGGTCAACCTCTTTCGGCCCACCAATCAGGCTGTTGACTTCAGCTTCCGACGTGTTGACCGCCTGTTGAGCGATGGTTATCGCTCCTTTTAGGGCATTGAACTGCACCACGTCAAAGTTCTCGCCATCACCGAGTCCTCTGAATCCGGGGCCAAAAATAATGGCATTGAAATCGCTGAATCGGTCTTCGGCAGCCTCCAATTCGTTTTCCGCTTTGGCCAGCTCTTGCCGCGCTTCCGCCAGTCGGTCGGCGTGATTGGCGTCAAAATCGCGCACGGCATCTCTGGCGTCGTCCAGATCATCTTCCGTCCGAGATATTAGCGCGCTGATTTTGCCGATGGACTCATCGTGCTGCGGAAGGAAGTCAACCACGGCGTCTTCGGCATCGCCCAGCGCGGATTTTGCTTCGGAACGCACGGCAAGGGCCTCGGCGAATTGCTCGCTGTAACCATCCGCGAAATCGGAGACCTGCTCTTCAGCCCGGTCAACGTTGGCTGTGGCGTCTGCGACAGCCTGGCGGGCGGCGCCCAGCTGTACGTTGTGGGTCAGTTGGTAGTCGTCGAGCTTATCCTGAGCGCGTGCCAGGACGATTTCGGCGTTCGCCAGTGCGCTTTCGGCGCGCGCCCGAACCAGGGGGTCGTCGGACTGCAGGCCCATTACCTGGTCGAGTCCATCCTGGGCCTTTTCGAGATTGACTTTGGCCTGCGCCGCGGCCCGCTCGACAGCGGTCAAGGATTCGGCGTCCAGCGTCGCCAGAACGTCGCCCTCAGATACCAGGTCCCCCACCGCGACGTTGACCGCACCGACTTCCCCACGGACTTTAAACGCCAGGTTGGCTCGCGTCTTGAAAACCAGCTCGCCACGCACGTGAAACTCGTTGGTAGTCGCGCGACTGCCCCCCGGCCCGCCTCCGGGTGTTTCTGGCGTCGCCGCTACGTCGGATTGACCGCCGCAGGCAACGGCGGCGAGCAGTAGGCCGCCGCAGGCTGCTAATGCTGTGACTTTGCCAGACGTAATCGCGCGGGAAGTAACGATAAAACGTAGAAGTTTCAACTCAATTGCCTCTGGTTGTGGAATATTATTTGCGCTGGAAGATCAGTCGTCAATGCTGGTTTGTTGCGGTTCAGCGACATCTGCCAACTGTGCCGGCCGATGGGAGACCATCGCAACCGTGCGGCGATACAGATTGGGGATGGATTCTTCAAACATCATGTAGATGACCGGCACCGCCACGAGGGTCAGGAAAGTTGAACTCACCAACCCGCCGATTACCACGGTAGCGAGTTCTGCGCCCACCAAACCGCTGGATTCGCTGAACGCCAGCGGAATCAGAGCTAGCATGGTGGTGAACGCGGTCATCAGGATGGGGCGCAGGCGCGTGCGGCCGGCCTCCATCACCGCATCCAGCGGGCTGCGGCCGGCGTTGCGCAATTGACCGACAAAGGTAAGCAGCACGATCGCGTTGGTAACCACGATGCCGATGAGGAACAGGAAACCCATCAAAGCCGGGAGGCTGAGGGAACGGTCGGTTACTACCAGCGCAATCAGCGCTCCGACCACGGCCAGGGGCATACTCAAAACCACGATGAATGGAACTTTCAATGAACCCAGGGTTGCCACCATGACCAGATAGACCAGCGAGACGCCGATCACCATTGCCACGTAAACGTTGTTGAATTCCTCGCGGATGTCGCTGAACACTCCGCCAGAGCGAACCCGCACGCCGGGTGGGAGTTCGGTGTCGGCGACAATGGCGTCGATGCGTTCCCCGATGGCGCCGGCGTCGCGACCGCCGAGACCGCCGGAGATGGTGGCCGACCGATTGCCGTCGTAGTGGGTTACCACGCTGGGGCCGACGGTGAATTTGGTTTCCGACATGCTGCCCAACGGCACTGCGCCCGCATTCCCGGCGATCGGAAGTTGCTGTAGGTCAAGGGGTTCATCGATGGCTGACTTGGCTCCCCGCACCACCAAATCCAGTTTCTCGCCGGTGAGATTAACCTCAGCAACGTCGGTTCCATACACCCACATACGGATTTGATTAGCCACGTTTTGCGTCGAGAGCCCATGACGCCCGGCGTCGTCCGGATTGATGGCAATGGTCAGTTCTTCGCTGCCATCGACTATGTTCGTTCGCACGTTCCGTACGCCGGGATCTCGCTCGATCGCAGTCTGCAACGTCTCGGTAGCCGAACGGACGTCGGCGTAGTTGGGGCCGGTCAGGGTCAACCTTAGACCGCCGCGCTGTGGCCCGCCGGAGTCTGCGAACACCCGAATGGTAACGTCTTCGCCGCCAGGGAGTGCGGTGCGGAGTTGTTCGTCCAAATCGGCGGGTGCGTCATCCGCCAGAATCACGGTGAACCCGGCGCGGTCGTAAGACGAATCGGAAGCGCCGGGCCCGAAATTCCTGCTGCTCGACCCGAGAGTGGATTGATAACTGTCCACGTGCCCGCTGGCAACATGGCCGTTGAGCACCCGCTCAATTACCCGGGCTTCCCGGAACAGAATGCCAGTGGATGGGCTCCGGTTCAGCGTGAGGTCGATGCGCAGGCCCTCGGTTCTGCCGGAAGAAAAGAGTTCGATGGGCAGCACCAGTACCAAAAGGAGGCTGGACAGAACGGCGACTATGCAGCCCAGAACCGTGATCGTCCGGAACCGCAACGCCAACCTGAGCGCCGGCGTGTAGGCGCGTTGCATCCAGGTATCGCGGGATTGGCCGGATGGTTCGTTGGCCATGTCCCCCTGGCGCAGGAACAGCGACGCGAGCACGGGGACGGCGGTCAAGGCGACCAGTGTTGAGGCCAACAGCGATACGCAGACGGTCTGCGCGAAGGGGAGGAAGAATTGTCCCACCACCCCCGGCAAGAATCCCAGCGGTATGAATACTGCCACGGTGGTAAGCGTTGAGGCCACAATCGCCGGGCTGACCTCCTGGGTTGCCGCAATCACCGCCGTCGCGCGCGAACTTCCCTCCTGGATGTGTCGGTAGATGTTCTCCAGCACGACGATGCTGTCGTCCACGATGCGGCCAACGGCAATAGCCAGACCGGCCAGACTCATAAAGTTCAGGTTCCAGTCAAAGGCCGCCATCACCAGCATGGTGAGCATCACGCTCAAAGGGATCGAGGCTCCGATGATGATCGTAGGCCGCAAACTGTTTACGATGCCAGCCACGACGCGAGGCCGCACCTGCAGGAGGAACAGAAACACCGCCAGAACCGCGAAACCGAATCCTTGCAACCCCTGGGTAATGACTTTGTTCAGCTCTGCTTCCAGCCTCGGGGCCTGGCTTTCCAGGACTTCGATGTCGACGTCGGGTGGAAGCTCGCGGGACAGTTCCAGCAGAACGCTGTCAATGTCCCGGGTAACGTCTATGGTGTTGCCCGCTGGGGTTTTCAACACGTTCAGGCTGACGCTGGGTTGTCCATTGGTGCGCGAAACCGTACTGGCCTCTGGTGTGTTGACTTCCACAACGGCGACATCAGAGATGCGGATTGGCGTCGCGTTGGCGCCGAAACTCCGATTACCCGTGGCGCCGTCAGATCCGACGAAGCCCACCGGCAGATTGTTGATGGCGTCCAGGTTGGCGTAACCGTGGTACGCGCGCAGCGTTACCGAGCGTCCTTCGGTTACCAGGCTGCCAGCGGTGACATCGACCTCATGACCCTGTATGGCGCCAATGACGTTCTGGAGGGTGAGACCGTAGGTGTTCAGCAGGTCGGGGTCGACAGTTACGAATACCTGCTCGCTGACCCCTCCTTCGATTTCCACGGAGAATACGCCGGACACGGCTTCCAGGCGAGGCACAATTTGGGACTCGATAACCTTTTGCAGGGACGGGATATCCCTCTGACCCGACACGCTCAATTCCATGGCGGGCCGCTGGTTTGGGGTCAGCTCATAAACCCGCGGATCGCCAGCCGCGTCGGGCAACCTGACGCCGGCCACCCGGCTGACGATTTCCGCTTCGGCTTCCCCGATGTCCGCGTTGGTCTCGAAGCTGGCCCGAACCAGTGAACGGCTGCCCCGCGATGTCGAAGTTACTTCTTTCAGTCCTTCCATGCCGATGACGACATCTTCGATTGGCCTGCTGACTTCTTCCGCGACTTCGATGGGGGTTCCCTGCTGGTACGGTGTAACGATGTTGACGACCCTGAGGCTAATCTCCGGGAACAGCTCCCGCTGCAGTTGCTGGTACGAATAGACTCCTCCCACCAGCACCAGAATGATGGCCATAATCGTCACCGAACGACGTCGCAGGGCCAGTTTGGACAGAATGATCATCTCATCAACCTAATACCCGTATGGTTACGACTGTATGAGTCATGGTCAGGATACGGCCACGAGTTACATAACGAACCCAGATTGACGAACCCGGATTGCGACACATTGCGCGGAAACCATTCTGTTAGATTCGGTGTGATGTCCGTTTGATAGGGATTAGAGGAGGTTCGCTAGGCCGGCGAACTGTCCAAAGTGTCCAGGGGCTCCGTAGCAGGGTTGGGGCGCCGGCCAACCGTTCGGCTGATCCGGCTCGACAGATTGGGTATGGAATCGTGCATCAACATATAGGTTACTGGCACGGCCACCAGTGTCAGGAAGGTTGAGCTGATGAGACCGCCGATTACTACAGTGGCCAATTCGGCGCCCACGAAACCGCTGGTATCGCTGAACGCCAGTGGGAATAGCGCGAAGATAGTGGTAACGGCAGTCATCAGGATGGGTCGCAGGCGCGTGCGTCCGGCGAGGATGATCGCTTCAAGCGTTTCGCGGCCTTCATCGCGCAGCTGGTTGACGAAGGTTATCAGGACGATGGCGTTGGTAACTACGATTCCAATCAGGAAGAGGAATCCCATCAACGACGGCAGGCTCAACGCACGCCCGGTAACCGTCAGCGCCACCAATGCGCCGACCACCGCCAGCGGCATACTCAGCACCACGATGAATGGGTCGCGCAGGGAGCCCAGGGTGGCGACCATCACGAGGTAAACCAGTGAAACGCCAATCAGCATCGCCAGGTACACGTTGGCGAATTGATCCGCAATGTCGCTGGCGAATCCACCCTGCTCAACGTTGACTCCCGGCGGTAAATCCATTTCCGTAATTATCCGGTCGACGTTGGAACTGATCGCCTGCGTGTCTTGACCTTCAAAGTCCCCGGTGATGGTAACGGAACGGTCGCCGTCGTAGTGGGTTACCAGGGTAGGACCGACTGTCGTCTTGACGTCGCTGATTGCGCCCAGCGGTACGGTGCCCAACGGCCCGGCGATGGCAAGGTTCTGCAACTCGACCACCTCGTTGAGGCTGTCATCGCGGCCGCGAATGACCAGGTCATAATTTTCTCCCATCAGGTTCACTTCATCCACTTCGGTTCCGTAGGTCCAGGTTCGTACCTGGAGGGCTACAGACTGGGAGCTAAGCCCGTACCGGCCGGCTTCCGACATGTCAACCTCGAAGGTCAACTCCTCCTTGGCATCGCTGATATTGGTTTTCAGGTTAACGATGCCGTCCAACGGCTCCAGCTGGTTCATCAAGGCGTGCGCCGTGGATTGAACGTCGGCAAAGGTGGCGCCGGTTACTGCTATTTCCAGGCCAGCTTGAGGAGGGCCGGACTCGTCGATATACAGCTGAAATGTAGCATCATCCTTCTGTGGCAAAGCGGCTCGCATTTCGTCGCCGAAATCGTCGGGTACCTGATCAGACAGCGCAATGAAGAAGCCGGCGACGTCAAATCCGGTTTCGCCCAGGCTGGGCCCGAAATCTTCGCTGGTTGCGCCGAGGGTTACCTGATATGCGGTGATGTACCCCTCGGCGGCATATCGTTCCAGTATGGATTCGACCTCGCGCACTTCCCGGAACATGGCCCCGGCGTCGGTGTTCTCCGGCATGGTGATGTCGATTCGCATCGATTCCGGCGCGCCGGTGGAGAATAGCGTGATGGGAAGCACCATCAACAGCGGGATGCTGGCCGCCACGACGCCGATACAACCCAACACGGTGAGGATGCGATGCCGCAACGCCCAGGTGAGTATCGGAGTGTAGCCGCGCTGTAGCCAGGTGTCGGCGGTTGCGGATTCGGCTTCGCCGGCCATGTCGCCCTGGCGCAGCAACGTCGAACCGAGAACAGGCACCGCGGTCAGTGCGATGAAGGTTGACGCCAACAGGGACGTACACACGGTTTGCGCGAAGGGCAGGAAGAACTCGCCGACGATGCCGGGAATCAAAGCCAGGGGCAGGAACACCGCTACCGTGGTCAGTGTTGACGCCAAAATGGCGGCGCCAACCTCACGGGCGCCTCTGACCGCCGCGGTACTCCGTGGCTCGCCGGCCTGCACGTGTCGGTAGGTGTTTTCGAGGACGACGATGCTGTCGTCCACGATGCGGCCAACGGCAATGGCCAGCCCAGCGAGACTCATAAAATTCAGCGCCCAGTCGAAAATCGCCATCACCAGCACGGTCACCAGGATGCTGAGCGGTATGGAGATGGCGATGATCAGGGTTGGCCGCAGCGTGTTCAGCGCTCCACGCAGCGCGGTGGGGCGGAGTTGGAGCAGAAACAGGAAGATGGCGACGACGGCAATCACGAAGCCTTGACCGCCTTGCTGGGCCACGTTGGTCAACTGCTCCTGCAACTCTGCTCCCGAGTCGTACAGTAATTCCACGCGCACGTCTGCGGGAAGCGCCAGCCCGTCGACGACTTCAAGCAATTGCTGGGTCAGCTCGATGGTGTTGCCTTCCGGTTCTCGCAACACGGCCAACGACACGCTGGGTTGCCCGTTGGTGCGAGAGATGGTTTCGGCGGCCGGCGTATCAATAACAACTTCGGCTACGTGCGAAAGCAGGATGGGCGTTGCATCGCCGGGTTCGCCGGGTTGCTGGGCTTCCGATGGAGCGACGCTATAACCCACCGGCACGTCGCCAATGGACTGTAGGTCGCCATAACCGTGGAAGGTGCGTATGACGGTCGAATTGCCGTCGCGATTCAGTTCGCCACCGCTGATGTCAATGGAGTTGGCGCGAACGGAGTTGATCACGTGGTCGATATTGAGACCATACTCTTCGAGCCGGTCGGGATCGACGACCACAGAAACCCTTTCTGAAATACCGCCCTGAACATCAATCTGGTAGACGCCATCCACCGCTTCCAGTTGGGGCAGTATCTGGTTGTCGATTACGCGTTGCAGGGATGGGATATCGCGTTCCCCGCTGACGCTCAACCACATCACGGGGAAAATGTCTGAGGTCAGGCGGACGACGATTGGATCCAACGCGTCGTCTGGCAAATTCAGGGCGCTGACGTTGGTCCTGATGGTGTCTTCGGCGGCTTCAACGTCCGCACCGGCAGAAAAGTTGGCCGTCACCGCCGAAAGGCTGGACGTGGAAATCGAGGTAATGTTCTCCAGGTCGGCCAGGCCGGTAATGGAGTCTTCGATTTTGCTGGTAACTTCCGTGGCGACGGTGGTTGGGTCTCCCTGCTGGTAGGGAGTAACCACGTAAACGATCGCGAAGCTGATTTCAGGGAATAGTTCCTGATGCAAGCTGTCGTAGGAATACAACCCCATGCCGACCAGCAATATCATTACCATCAAGGTGACCGGCTTACGGCGCAGCGCGAGCGAAGTCAGAAACGTCAAAATCTCCCCCGCCAGACTGATGCAAAAGCCGCTAACCGAATGCTAGCGGCCTGAATTGCCCTCTGCTGTGATATCGAATTAATCATACCAGACGGATCCCGCGGCGCCGGCGGGTTCCGGTCAATCGCCGGTCGTACCAGCCTCAAGGTATCCGCCAATTGCAAAGAAAATGTGAAGCTGCCAAGAAAATGTGAAGCGTCGCCGGCCATAGCGTCGCCTGCCATGTAGTACACTGCCCACCAATTTGTTTGAGGAGTTCCAGATAGATTTTGACCTGTTATCACATATTCCGTGGCCGGAGGAACACGCGCCGAAACGTCTGTATTCTGATCTGACCGAGCAGGCGATCATCGGCGAAGAGCTTGGCTTCAAAGCCATCTGGCTGGCCGAGCATCACTTCACCCGCTATGGATTGGACGCCTCATCGCTGGTCATCGCGAGCAACATTGGGGGCACACCAATCACATCCGCCTCGGCACCGCCGTGCTCATCCCGCCGTTGCATCATCCGGTGCGGTTGGACGAGGACACGGCAACTTTTGACGTGCTCAGCGACGGTCGTCTGGACGGCGGGTTTGGACGGGGAGCCGCGGCATCCGAATACGTCAACATTGGGGTTGACCACGCGGAGAGTCAGGCACGTTACCAGGAAACCATCGAGATGGTGGAGTCGCTTTGAACCACCCCCGATTATTCTTTTGAGGGAAACTACTACACTGCCCCACACCTGAATCTGGCGCCCACGCCTTTGCAGCGACCGCATTCACCGGTGTACGTGGCGGCCACGCGCAGCGTCGAATCTCTGGAATTTGTTTCCATCACCGGACGCAGACTGATTGTCGGAGTGGTGCTGGATACTGGAGAGGCGGTTGAATTGCTGAAGCGTTCCCTCGATATGGCGCAGCAGTCCGGCAGTCCGGTTACCGCTGCCGACATAACCTTTTCCCGGTATTCTTACGTCGCGGAAACCGCGGAGGAGGCGCACCGGGATGCACGAGATGCGCTCAACTGCACCCTGGTCGTCAATAACTGGCGCACCGAATTTCCGGTGGGCAGCGAAGTTTACCAACGGCTGGACGAATACCGGCGAACTCGTACCAAGTTCCCGCCGACCTAAGAGTTCCTGGCGGAAAATCGGGCATTCATCGGCAGCCCTGACCAATGCGCCGAGCAGATCCAGGCACTTTACGATGCGGGAGTGCGCTACTCCGGTTGCAATTTCGCCTTCGGTGGTCTCCCCCACGAAAAGCAGGTGAAGTCCATGGAGCTATTTGCCCGCGAGGTGATGCCGCTCTTCCCGGCCGACGGCTAGCCCGAGGTACGCTCTAGCCCGAGGTACCCTCAAGCCCGAGTTAGCGGTTTAGTTGTCTCCGGGGACGCCGACCGGGCCATCCTGGCGTTCCACGGTTGGGGCTAGAGGAGTGGTCTTACGCGTGCTCAACGCTCGGATCAACGAGATGACCGCCCCCAGGGTTAGGACGCCACCCATCATCAGGAACGCCCAACGGAGTCCGGCGACGAAGGCGGTGGAAACGCTGGGGTTTACGGCGTCCAGTTTCGGCTCCACTCCGTAAGTGGCCATCGTCGACACAACGACGGTGGTGGCGACGGCCACACTGACCACGTTGGCCGAATTGCGGACCAGTTGCGTCAGGGCGGACACGACACCGTAGCGGCTGCGGTCCACCACGCTGATGATGCTGCTGTTATTGGGGGTGTTGAACAACCCGGTGCCACAGCTTTGCATCATCATCGTGCCGATTATCAACCAAACCGGCGATCGCTCGGTCAGTGCGAACGCCAGCACGAACGAGCCGGCGGCGGTCAACGATATGCCACCGATGGTGAATGCCTGCCAGCCAAACCGGTCTGATAACCGTCCCGTCATTGGACCGAGTATCACCATGCACAGCGCGGCTGGAATCATCATCAGTCCGACCTGCTCCGGCGAGTAGGACAACACCCTTTGCAGGTAGAAGGGCATCATAAATCGCGCCGACGATGTGCCAAAGAACCCTATCCAACCGGCGGCAATGCCCAGCCCAAAAATGCGGTTGGTGAACAGCCGGAGTTCCAGCATGGGTGATTTGAACCGCAGTTCCCACCAAATGAACGCGGAGGTCATCACCACAACCGCGAGACCACCGACGACTACCACCGGAGAAGTCCAGCCGAATCCGTTGCCGTTGCCGACCACCAGTAGCATGACCAGCAGGATTACGCCGGACAGGCCGGCGCCAATCCAGTCAAAACCCCCGCGCTGGCCTCCCCGATTTGGTCCGGTATTGGGCGCGCGTTCCAGGAGCAGCCAAGCGAAGATGAGCACGATGATTCCGGTGGGTACGTTGACGAAAAACACCCACTGCCAACCCAGCCAGGCGACCAGGAATCCACCCATGGCCGGCCCGGCGATGGCGCCCAGGCCAACCACGCTAAGGTGCGACCCCAATGCTTTGCCACGTTCTGAGTCTGGGAATGCGGCGATGAACATCCCCATGCCGCAGCCCTGCACCATGCCGGATCCGATACCTTGCAGTACACGAAAACCGATCAGGATTCCCAGATCGGGGGCAAAGGTGGCTCCCAACGAACCCACGACGAATATGCCGGTGCCGGCGACGTACACCCGGCGCCGACCAATCACGTCGCCCAGACGGCCCATTGGTAACAGCAGCGCGCTGATAGTCAGGGCGTATGCGATGACCACCCACTGAACCGACGCCAGGTTGGCGTCAAGGTGCGATTCAATCTGGGGCAACGCGATCAGGACGCTGCCGTGGTCAATTACCGAGAAGAAAGTGCCGGTGGCTACGGTCCAGAAGACCCACCACTTGTAGTTACGGCTGTTGGTGATACGTTGGATCAAGTCGAAGCCCGTCTGAAGTTACCGTCGTGCAAGTTGGGGTCGTGCCGGCGATTGCCGCCTCAATCGCGTCATGATACTCCTTTTCCTGCCTGTGCAAGCGAAAATGCGGCCAGTGGAGTCGAGAAGACGGTGTCCCCAACGAGCGGGTGTTGATCAGGGCAAGCGCCGGACCCTACTGAGGGTTGCGGTGCAAATCAGGGCCAGGGCCAGCCCCAGCGCGCCTACAATAGCAATCGCCGTTACCGGAGAAGTCGCATCCGACAGGAGCCCCACGGCCAGGCTCGCCACTACCAGAAAGCCGCGATCAAAACTTTGCAGACTCGTCAACCGGCCACGCAGGTTGTCCGGGGCGAGGGTCTGTATGAGGGTGCCGCGAGTGGTACGGAAAACTGCCTGGCTGAATGCCATTGCCGCGATGGCGATGAATGCCAACGCCATCCAATGGGAATAGGCGAAAATCAACAAAAATATGGAACTCGCCACCGCCGCGCCCAGCACCACTTTTCCTTTCGTAAAAACGAAACCGAAGGATGCCATAAAAAATGCGGCCAGAAAACCGCCGATGCCGGTTACCGCCAGTAGATACCCTC
The DNA here is from genome assembly GCA_965220095.1 of Dehalococcoidia bacterium. Taxonomy (GTDB): domain Bacteria; phylum Chloroflexota; class Dehalococcoidia; order Lucifugimonadales; family UBA3495; genus Bin87. The sequence goes on along the minus strand of OZ244805.1, from coordinate 4,095,404 downwards.
CGACATCTGCTTCGCGCATTAGGACATCGGTAGTGAACACCGGGAAAAGAAACCAAGCAGGATGGAGGATTATGTTTGGTATCACTGACACAATCATCAACTGGAGCAGTCCGCGTTCGCCGCTCCAGACGTAACGCAACCCCTCAACCATGTTGCCGACCAGAGATCCCCTCGCCCTGGAGGCGCCGGGCCGGAAATAGGGTGTTTTCAAGGGCAGGATCATCGTTATGTTGGCGAGATACAGGCCGGCTTCGATGGTGAAATTCCAGAAAAACCCCAGGGTGACAATCAGAACGCCACCGACAAATGGGCCCAATATCCTGGTTCCGGTAATCGTCAATACGTTGGTGGCCAGAGCATTGCCGAGCATTTCGCGAGGTACTGTGCCCGCGATCAGGGACTGACGCATCGGCTGCGTCATGGAGTGGCAGGTACCCGCCAGGATGACGTACATATATGCGTGCCAGACTGCCACCCGTCCCGAAAGCACCAGTAGGGCGAAGCAAATGGCCAACGCCGCCATCACAAGTTGTAGAGCAATGACCAGCTTCCGACGGTCGAATCGGTCGCTCAGCACACCACCCCAGGGGCCGAAGACCAGACCGGGCAAGGTGTTGATGCCGCCCACTGTCACCACCAGTAGCCCGGCAACGCTGGAACCTTCAGACAGTTCGCTCACCAGCCAGCCCACGCTCAGCAGTTGCAGCCACTGAGCATTGTTGGCGAAGAAATTGCCGATCCAGAGCCGGCGGTAATTCTTGTACCCTAACCATGCGTCCAGCGTATGCAAACGCGGAATTGAGGGGACGCGGAAAATGATGCTTCCTCCCGAGTTGCGCGGGCCGGTCGGCGAGGTTGCGCCGGCGCCGAACCAGTAGGCATTTTGCCCCGCGACACCAAAACAGTCAATGCTGTTGAGCCGATGGTATCAACGTTGTTGATACACTGCCGGGCGGGACGCTATCTCGCTCGTGCCCCGAGCGGGTTCTAGAGCAAGTTGCGCACTCGCCGGAGCACGGCGACGCAAAGAACGGTCGCCGCCAACCCCAGGCCGCCCAGGGTGAGTATGGCGATAGATGCCGAAGTGGAGTCGGCCAGCATTCCCACCAGCACGCTGATTCCGGTTAGGAATGCGCGCTCGTAGGCCAGCACGCTCATGGTACGGGAGCGGAATCGGTCGGGCACTACGGTTAGCACGACGGTACCCTGCGTAGTGCGGAAGTAGGCCTGAAACATCGACATTAGCGCTAGGAACACCAGCGCAGCCGGTAGCCACGATGAGAACGCAAATATCATCGTGCAGATGGAACTTATTGCCGCGGTGGCCAGCATGATGTAACCCTTGCGGAAGGGGAACCCGAAGGATGCGATGGCAAGGGTTGCAATCAGGCCGCCCACACCGGTAACCGACAACAGGTAGCCGCCCATATCGGCATCTGCCATCAATACCTGGAAAGTGAACAGTGGGAGCAGGAACCAAACCGGATGCAGTATCGTGTTGGGGACGATGGACAGCACCATGATTTCCAAAATCTCGCGTTGATCTCTCCAGAGGTGCATGATCCCGTCTCGGAAGTCGGCGAAGGGGTTGAATCGCCGCCCGGCATCCGGCATATTCGCGCTATATGGCATCTTCATGGGTAGCAGTAGTAGAACAACCGCGAGGTAAAGCGTGCCCTCCAGCGCGAAGTTCCAGAAGAATCCCAGATAGAAGATGAGCAAGCCGCCGACGAACGGCCCGAATATGCGCGTGCCGGTTACGGTGAACACGTTGATGGCGTAAGCGTTGACCACGGCCTTTCGCGGCACCACGTTGGAAACCAGCACCTGCTGCATTGGTTGGGATATGGCCAGGCACGCGCCGGAAATGATGACGTAAGCATAGGCGTGCCAGGCACGAATGAAATCGCTGGCGACCAGCAGGGCGAAGGAGAATGCCAGCGCTGCGCTGAATGTCTGCACCGCCATGATCAGCTTGCGACGGTCGAGTCGGTCGCCGAGCACGCCGGTGAGCGGGTTGACCAACAGCATCGGCAAAGTGTTGATCGCGCCGACCGATACGACCAGCAAACCGCCGATCAGGGAACCCTCTGACAGGGATTTCACCAACCAGCCGATGCTGAGTAATTGCAACCACTGGGCGGTATTGCCGGCATAGTTCGCCAGCCAAAGCAGTCGGAAGTCCCGGTATGCCAGCCACGCATCCAGCGTGTGCAGGCGGGGCAATCTTCGTGAGGAACGGATGGGCTCGGCCTTTGGGGAGTTAGTTGCGAGAAAAGGAACGTAAGGCGCAACCTCTGCGTAACGCCAACCGGAACATATTGAGACTGATGCCCGGATGTTGTCAACTCAAAAAACCACTCACGCGTACCCACCTTAATCTGTCATTGCGAGGAGCATAGCGAGGTGGCAATCTCGATGCGGTTGAACACACGTCGGCGAACTGCCGTTGCTACGGCGACGAGATTGCCACGCTACGCTCGCAATGACAAAGTGGGTACGCATGAGGAAAAACCATGACTGAGATTGATGCGTTCCCCGGCGAGGTCAGCCAACCGGTCCCACAACGGAATTCCCGAGGAATTTCCGAACGGGTTTCGACGTCCGCTATGATATGATTACGGCGCGCTGGTCGAGTGGGAACCCGGTTGGCGAAGTCGGTTGACAGCTTCAGGAGGTTGCCCGAATGACCATCGCAGATGAGGTATTTACCACCTCATTTCGCGGCCAGGATACCGACCGCGCCCTGCTTGCCCACCTGTTGCGTCGGGCTGGCTTTGGCGCCACGCCGGCCGAGTTGGAAACCCACTGCTCGAGGGGCTACGACGCAACGGTGGAATGGTTGCTGCATCCCGACATTCAACCAGGGTTGGATGAAGATATTATCGAGCGGTATTACATCGACTGGAAGGAAAGCCGCAACATCGAAGGCGCTCTCACCGAGACCGTATATCGGATGAACGGCAACGCTGGTACGCGCCCGTTGCAGGAAAAAGTTGCGCTGTTCTGGCACGGAGTGTTCGCCACCGGATTGGCCAAAGTCCTGCACGAGAAAACTATGCTCAACCAGATCGACCTGTTCCGGGAACACGGGTTGGGCAGCTTCAGGGATTTGCTGGCGCATCTAGCCCGCGACCCGGCGATGATTTTCTGGCTGGATAACAACTTCAATCACAAGGATGCCATCAACGAAAATTGGGGACGGGAATTGCTCGAACTGTTTTCAATGGGCGTGGGCATGGACGGACAACCCAACTACTCAGAAGAAGATGTGCAGGAAGCGGCCCGCGCCTTCACCGGCTGGACCATTGACGATGACAATGTGGCGAGCATTCCTTACGGCAAAACGCCCTGGCGATTCCGTTACGATCCCGCCGACCACGACGATGGGATCAAGACTTTTCTCGGTGCAACCGGAGCCTTCGACGGCGATGACATCATTGACATAATCTGCCGCCAGCCGGCCACCGCACGGTTCATCAGCCGCCACTTGTACAACTTCTTCGTTGCCGACGACGTGCAGGTTCCCGCCTGGCAAAACACGCCGCCAGCCGACCCTGAGGCCATCGCCGCCCTGGAAGCGGAATACTTCCGTTCCGGCTACGACGTCCGGTCGATGCTGCGCCTTCTGTTCGCTGCCGACTTTTTCAAGTCGGCGACCGCCCGGTTTGCGCGGGTTAAGTGTCCGGCAGAGGTGGTGGTAAGCACCTTGCACCTGGCCGGAAGCCTGAAGTTTCCGGAGGTCGGCGTGATGGGTGTTGCGCTGGAGTGTCGCTACATGAACCAGGACCTGCTCAACCCGCCATCGGTGGAGGGCTGGCACACTGGCAAGGAATGGATCGACAGCGGCAGCATGGTTGAGCGCATCAACTTCGTTGCCGACGAACTCGGAAACGCCGACCATCCCGGCATTCGCGCCATTGTCGATCACCTGCTGAACCAGGGTTTGACGCTATCCCCCGCTGACGTTGTGGACGGCTGTCTGAATCTCCTGGGTTGTTATGTGCTCCGGGACGAAAATCGGGACGCGCTTGTTGTGCAGGCCGGCGAGGCTCTGGGAAATGGGGCCGGTGTGGAACCCGTCATCCTTAATACTTTGCGGATGATCGGGTCAACGCGGGAGTATCAGTTTGCCTGACCGTCGACTACAAGGGTACAAATGATGACTACCCCAGTTTTTACATTGCAACAGACGTCAGATGCCATCCGTCGGGGCGCGCGAGTTGCTACCTCCGGCGACAGCCCTCCTCCACAGGAAACTGCGCACAAATCCGCCGCGTACCGGGATAACCAGTCCCACTACCAGAGCCTGGCGCAAAAATGCCTGGGTGAAGGCGACTACCGGCAGGCGGCGGAAAAGTCCTGGGGCGCTTACGCCCGAGCTATCAAGGTGACCAGCGCTGACTACGGTTTGCTGGTGACGACTCACAGTGATGTGCTGGGCGTGGCCCAACAACTTACGGCCCTCACCGCCGGTGCAGATGCCGCCGCTGCTACCAGACTGAGCAATGGTTTCCACTTGGCAAGGAGCTTGCACCAGCACTTTTACGAGAATGACCTGGAAGACGAAGAAGTAGTGCGGTCGGTGGAAGAAGTGCTGGCGGTCATAGACCTGCTGCAAACGCTATTTCACGTATGACTATCCGCTTGGAATCCATACCGTCCGCCGCCGCCCGTTGCATGAGCGACGAGGCGCTGCTGCTGGCGGCAGCGGCAGACCGCCTGGCGCGGGACAAGTTCGCGGCGCGCGCGGCCGGCTATGACACCGCCGCCGAATTTCCCGCTCAAAACTACATAGACCTGCAAGCCTCCAATCTGCTCACCTTGCGCGTGCCCGTCGAGTACGGTGGACACGGCGTCAACCCGTTGACCTTCGCGATGTGCATTTTGGCGGTAGCGCGCGGTTGTGCCTCAACCGCGTTGACGCTCACCATGCACACCAATGTGCTCGGTTCATTTGTAGCCGGACTGGGGACGCCCGAGCAATGCTGGCGCTATTTCGGAGAAGCCGTCAAATTCGGCCGTCTCTTCGCCTCCATTACCAGCGAGCCCGGAGCATCCGCGCGGGAGCGGTTCGTCCTTTCAACCACGTTCACTCCGAACAGTTCTGGTGGATATCGGGTTGAGGGGGTGAAACATTTTTGCTCCCTGGCCGATGCCGCTGATTATTTCTTTGTGTCCGGTATCGTCCGTGGCAGTTCCGGAGGCGGTGACAATATCATTTCGGCAATGATTCCGGGCGATTCCAGCGGTGTATCTGTTACCGGCCAGTGGGACGCGGTGGGGATGCGAGCAACGGCCAGCCACAGCGTTAGCTACGATACCGAGGTGTCGGTTGACGAGGTGTTTGGCCCGCCGGGTCGCCTGTTGACCGCCGATTGGGGAAGTTTCTCGTTGGGGTATGCGGCGGTGTATCTGGGTATTGCCGAGGCGGCCTACGAATACATTACCGAGTATGCCAGCAGTCGTACCTGGACTCCGGACGGCGAAACCATCATCCACCACCCGGCTACGCAGCGCATCGTGGGCGAAATGAGCATCGCCATCCAGTCGGGTCGCCTGATGCTGATTGACGCTGCGTTGACCGACCGCGAGGCAGATCCAACGGCGGCAGTCCTGGCGGTGAATCGGGCCAAGCAGCATTGCGCTGAGGTTGGCGTAGCGGTGACCGATGCCGCGATGCGACTGGCTGGCGGAGGCGGGCTGCTGAAGTCAACCCCACTGGAGCGGTTGCGTAGGGATGCCCTGTCCGGCCCGGTGATGCCGCCATCCAACGACCGTTGCCTGGAAACCATCGGCAAGTTGGAGTGCGGACTTCCGGCGATTACCGTCGAATTGTCCTGAGAATCGGCCACTGCACGGGGTTTCGGAAATGACCACGGTTGTCGAATACCCGCTGTCCGTTGCTGGCCTGTACCAGTACCACGACGTGATCGGGCTGTTGTCGGGCGGCGGTCCGGGATTCAGCGGTCCGGTTGCGGTGGCGCTAGGTCCGGATGGTTTGCTGCACGTTGCCAGTCGTGCCAATCCCAACCAGCCCGAAGCGGTGCGGGTAACGCGGTGCACCTGGGACGGGGATTACGTTGGCGAGTTCTGCGGTTGGGGGGAAGCGCCGGGCCAGTTCATCTGGACAACCGCCATTGTCTTCGGTCCGGACGGCAACCTGTATCTGTCTGACGAAAACACCCATCGTGTCAGCGTATTTTCCCCGGAGGGCCGCTTCGTGCACTGCTGGGGCACATTTGGCGCCGGACCCGGAGAACTGAACCGGCCCTCAGGGTTGGCATTTGAACCCTCCGGGCACTTGCTCGTGGTGGACTCTTTCAATCACCGGGTACAGCGTTTCACATCAGACGGAAGGTTTGTCGGTGCGTGGGGCGAACCCGGCGAAGGGGCTGGACAATTCCGAATGCCCTGGGGTGTGGCCGTCGATCAAACCGGCGACGTGTACATCTCCGACTGGCGCAACGACCGGGTCCAGAAGTTCAATCCGGAAGGCAACATGATTGCCGTAATTGACGGGCACGACGCTGGAGACGGGTTCAGCCGTCCCAACGGTCTGGCCGTGGATGGCGAGGGGCGTATTTACGTGTGCGACTGGTGGAATGATCGGGTGCAGGTGCTGGATCCATCGGGCAGGGTCGTTGACACGCTGGTGGGCCATTCCGGTACATCGAAATGGGCGCGCACCTTTCTGGATGCCAACCCGGACATCGAGGAAAAACTAAACGCCGCCACCCAAAACATCGAGCTGAAGCGACGATTCTACCGCCCCACCGCGGTAACCATTAGCGAAGATGGCCTGGTGTTCGTGGCCGATTGCTATCGGCACCGAGTGCAAATTTACCGACGATTGTAGGATAGGCCGGGTGCTACAATGGGGCCAACCTAACTCTGCCTGAATAGCCTCCATCATTGCCGAACCCCTACCTGGCAAGTAACCCACCATGACTACCCTTGCAGACCACACCTACCCCACTCAATGGAGCATCGGGAATATACTGGCCGTTGTGGGAATTACCATCGTGGGGTTGGGAATCATTATTGCGTTGACCTTCAACGGCATTAGCGACAGTCGGATTGATTCGCTGCATACGGGAATGGATGCAGTACAGCAAAACCTGGCAGAGGTGCAAAAATCCCAAGCCATGACGGAAACCCGAATTGAGGCCATTGAGATGGACATTACCGATATGCAACGCGACATTGCCGACATCAAAGAAGCGCTGACTCGTATTGAGGCGGCCCAGCGGTAACAATTGCCGATACGTCCGTATGATAGTTTTCGGTGGCGGGAGAAAAGGAACCGGAGGTTATGATGGCATGGCGGGACATCAGCCCGGAGGAGGCGGAAGCTTTCGGCAAGCGGGTTTATCAGGAGAAGGTACGGCCAACACTCAACGGGGCGGAGGAACCAATCGGCTATTTTCTGTCCGTTGATTTTAGCAGTGAGGAATGGGAACTGGACGAGTACCATCACAAAGCGGCGCGTCGCTTGCGTGAGCGGCAACCGTATGCGGACGTGTACACGTTCAGGGTTGGCTATCCGGCTGCATATGAGTCGCTGAGTCCGTAGCAGTATTGCAAGGTGATTCGCGGCGCGGTGAACCTGATGCGGCGACCGTCTATCACCATTGCGTTGATAGGCGGCACCGGCCAGCCATGGCCGATTGAAGCGCACTTGGACACCGGATTCAGCGGAGGTTTAACGCTACCAAAGTCGGCCATAGAACGGCTGGAGCTCGAGTTTTCCGGCTCTACTACCTACCGGACCGGCAACAGCGTGATGACGCCGTTCAATAGCTACGAGGCGACCATCCAATGGCATAACAGCATCAGAAACATTACTGTGTTGGAATCGGAAAACTTCCCGCTCGTCGGGGTTGGCCTGTTGTGGGGGAACAATCTGTCCATCGATTTCAGGCATGGTGGGGATGTTATTATCACGGAACTATTTGATCTCTGACGGCGCAAGGAGGGATTATGACCAGCCACAACGGAAGCAACGGGACAGCACAGCAAGTCGGCTCCACCGTCCTGGTGGTGATGATGGAGGTGGACAAGGCCGACGATGAGGTGTTCAACAAGTGGTACAACGAAGAGCACGTACCCGAAAGGATGGCTATACCCGGATACATCAGCGCCCGGCGGTTCGAGTTGGATCCCGATGACAGCCAGGCCAATAACGTGATGCGCTACCTCTGCATCTGGGAGTTGGAGAACGACAGCCCGTTGCAGTCGCAGCTGTACAAGGATCAGAACGCCAGGCCCACGCCCACCAAGGAGGCGGCCGGCGCCGTGGTGAAGCAGCGGGCGCGGGGCTTGTATCGGCAGATATTCCCGGCCGTTGGGGGGTACTCCGACCGGGCCGGCTACACGTACCCTGATGGGGTGCGGATTGGAGAGTGAGTAGTCTCCTCGCTGCAACCTGTTTTCTTTTGGAGTGATACCCCTCTCCCACAAGGGGAGAGGGGCTTTAAATCATTGCCACTCCCGCCGGTTAGATGCGGGTGAGGCGCAGCAGCGCGCCTATATCCGTTTCTTCTTCCAGACGCCACAACCGACCGAGCAGTTCCTCGGTTTGGTCTGGTGTCAGCAGGTCGGCGCACAATCCGCGGAACTTGGTTTCCACCTCGGCGTCGGCCATCGGGTTCAGGTGGTGGCCGCGGAAGTGGGCAACTTCGGCGCTATAGGTTTGCCCGCCGCGCATACTGAGATCGACGTTGCACAGCATCGCCTCGGGAACCCGCCGGTTGGCTTCTTCTGATACGTTGATGCGTGTACGGCCAATCAGCGACGCCAGGCCGGGGTCGTTGATGTGTTCGTCGGCGAAGTGGCTTTGGTTCAATCCGTCGTAGGTGAGGGCGACGGCGGTAGCGTAGGGCATACTGTGGTCGGCGGTTTCACGGGTCTTGGGATGCCATTTCTCGTCGTCGCCGGCCATGATGTCGATGGCCTTTTGCAGCGTGCGGATGTGGACGTCTTCAACATCGTCGACGCGGAAATCGGGCACTTGCCGGCGAGCGGAGAGGACGGCCTCCACCACGGTCTGCGAGTACAGGCCGAGGGCGAACTGCTTAATGCTGCACTCGTGAACCTTGAACGGCTGGCCCTGGTCGCCGCCGAAGGGTTCCAGCCGGTATGGCTCTTTGGTTACCGCGGCGAAGAAACCGTACTCGCCCTCGAACACCGGCGATGGGCCCGTCAGTCCTTTCTCGGCCAGCATGGCGGCGAAGACAGCGTTGCGGCTGGCGTTGGCGTAGGCACAGCCTTTCCAGTGGGAGAGCACGCCGGCGCGGGTTTGTCCGAGCGCCAGGTTGGGCGTGATGCCCAGGTTCAGGGCCTCCTGGGTCTGTTCAACGGACAACCCCATCGCCCGGGCCGCGCCAATGGAGCTGGCGATGGCGCCGTTGGTTACGTGGTCGAACCCGATGTACCTGATGCTGAACGCATCTCCGAAGCGGCAAAAGGCTTCGTAGGCCACGGCGGTGGCGGTGATGAGGCGACGGCCGCCCGCGCCCACCAGCTCGGCGCCGGCCAGTGTGGCGGCGATGCTGTCGCTGGGGTGGCCGGACTCCAGGGTGGTGTAGCCGTCGTTGAAATCCAGGTAGCGAATCATTACGCCGTTGGCGAAGGTGGCCAGGTCGGGGCTGGAGGTCAGGCCGCTGCCGATTATGGTGCAGGGGCGGCGGCTGGTGACGTCACCAGCCAGGTCGCGGGAAATCTTGCTCGGTTCCGAACTATAGCCACCAATGGCGCAGCCGATGCTGTCGATAATCATCCGCTTGAGCAGATGAACGGTGTCGGCAGGCAGGTCACGGTAATGCAAGTTGGCGGAGTAGTTGGCGACGTACTCAACGATGGTGGACATAAGGTTCTCCCGATCCTGGATTCTGCCGTTAGACGTTTACGGGGAATCTTTTATTAACCGCAAGTCAAATCGTAAACCAGCTTGATCTGTTGGACGGTAGCCAAGCCGTCGTCAATCACTTTCCAGATTGCAGCTTCTGATGGGTTTGTTCCCGACAGTTGTGCCAGGCTAAGAATAGTGGCGGCTTCTGCTCCGGCCTTGTCTTTGACGCACTTCAGGAAATCATTGACCAAGGTGCGGTCTTCGGGGGTGGCGGCATCGTAAGCGGCGCCCAGGCTGACGTTCGGGGCCGCCGATGCTGAAACGGCTGCCATTACAGCGGCTTGTGCGGCGTCGATCCGGTTGGCAAGCTCGGCGTTTTCCGTTTTCAGTTCGGCAATGTCGCCGGAGAGTGTTTCGTTGCTTTTCTCCAACTGGTCCACTCGGGCGGTCAGCACCTGTATGTTCACCAAGTTGGTGGTGGACTGCTGACTAATCCGCTCCAGTTCCGTCTCGGCTTTGGCATCATCGTCGCCGCCGAATCCGCAGGCCAGCGCGCCAATAAGAATTGCGCCGGCCAGAATGCCAATCAAACTCATCTTGATGTTCCGATTTTGCATCATGTAATACCTCCGAGTGGCCGGACATTGCCGGATGCCGCCAATATAACAGAGCGTCAAATCGACTGGCCTACGGCGGAAATAGCAAATCGTCGCCCTTTTTGCGGAGTGTGCGGAGTCCCCGATTTACAATCCAACGGGTTTCCGGCGTTGGCGACTCGGCCAGCCAGCGTTGGGCCACGCTCACTGTCCAATAGGGAGCCGACTTGCTGGCATCGTTGAGCCAGTTGGCTACGGCGGTTTGGACATAGCGGGAGGGGTCGGAGCGGACGGGTTCCAGCAATGCCAGACCCGGCGACGGGTCGGCTTTCAGCGCGGGGATATGTGCCGTCCAGACACCCATCGGCCGGGTGCTTTCTACGGCGCAGCGGCGGATGTTGGGGTCGGCGTCCATCACCCAGGGTTGCAGACGGCGGATGCCGGCATCCAGATTGGCGGCGATGTACTGGCGGAAGGAATCCCAGGCGCATTCGCGGACTGAGGCGGACTGGTCGGCGGCGAATTGGCCGGCCAGTTCCAGCCGTTCGTGTAGGGATAGTTCGGTATTGGCGGTTACTGAAAAGGCGGCCCAGGCGCGCGCCATATCGGACGGGTGGGTTGCCAGAGCGTCAAACACGTCGCCCCGCCGGGGATGCGCCGCCATTGCATCATAAAGGGCCTGGCCGATGCCTCGGATGCGGCGGGTTACGCCCTGGCCGGCAAGGTCGTTGGCCATGGCCACCAGTTGCGCGCTTTGCTCCGCCAGGCCGACCTGCGGGGCGACGTTGCCCAGCAGCGTCGGCATATCTATCGCCAGCCACTCAACGAGGGTAACGGTTTCGTCGCGGCCTGCGTTGAGGGCGGACAGCACGTTCGGCGGGATGTCGGCGATGCGAGAGGCTCCCCTGCGCTTTGGAATAGGCATTGGAGGGGTTAACCGGCGGTTGGCTGAACCCGAAACTCGTCCACCTGGCGCAGGTAGTTGCGCAACAGGTCGTGTCCGACTTTGGTCATGATGGATTCCGGGTGGAACTGGACTCCCTCTACCGGGTGCTCTTTGTGGCGCACGCCCATGACCAGGCCGTTATCGGTGCGAGCCGTAATCTCGAGAGAATCGGGCAGAGTTTCGGGATAAATTACCAGGCTGTGGTAGCGGATGGCCTCGAACGGGTCGGGCAGTCCGGTGAATACACCCTGGCCGTCGTGGTGAATCATGGAGGTTTTGCCGTGGCGAATCTCGCCGGCGCGGTCAACCGTTGCGCCGTAGGCTTCTCCAATGCACTGGTGTCCGAGGCATACGCCGAGGACGGGGAGTTTGGGGCCGAAATGCCGGATGACATCGTTGGAGATGCCGGCCTCACTGGGGGTGCAGGGGCCGGGTGAGATGACGATGCCTTCCGGCGTCATCCCCTCAATGTCCTCGATGGTGGTTTTGTCGTTGCGGATGACGGTAACGTCGGCCCCCAGCTCGGAAAGATACTGATACAGGTTGTAGGTGAAGCTATCGTAGTTGTCGAGGAGGAGCAACATCAGTACAGTTCCACCAGTTCCAGCCAGTTGCCATCGGGGTCCTGGCAGTAGAGGGCCTTGCGGAGCAGCTTGCCGCTCTCGTCGTGCATGGCCACCGGCGGCGTGCCGTAGTCCACGCCCCGCTCGCGGGTGTCGGCGTAGAAGCGGTCAATATCTTCAACGAAGAACGCCAGATGAGCGGCGCGGATGTTGTTTTTGTCGAATTCGGCCATGCCGCCAACCGGGTTGATGTACTGGATGAGTTCCAGCTGGTGGCCTTCGCCCATATCGAGAAACGCGCCGCGTATGTGAGTGTTGGGGAAGCCCAGCAGCGTGCTGGGAAATTCTCCGGTGCGTTCGGTACGGCCGGTTAGGGTGAGGCCCATGACGTCAGAGTAGAAACTGACGGCGGCGTCCAGGTCTTTGACGACGAATCCGGTATGGAATAGTGATTTCAGCATGGTGGCCTCCGTGTGGCGTACAGGTGGTTGCAGACTTTGGTGATTATCAACTGCCGGGCAATCCCTCGGCGATGTCGATGGCGCGCATCATGGCGCCGGACTTGTGGCGGGTCTCCATATATTCATCCTCGGCAACGCTGTCGGCGACCACGCCGCCGCCGGCTTGCACGTACATTATTCCGTCCTTGAATACACCCGTGCGCAGTACGAGGGCGGTGTCCATGTTACCGTTGTAGCTAAAGTAGGCTACGGCTCCGCCGTAGGGCCCGCGACGCTCTGCCTCCACTTCGGCGATGATTTCCATGGCGCGGATTTTGGGGGCCCCGGACACGGTGCCGGCCGGGAAGCAGGCGCGCAGTGCGTCGTAGGATGTCATGTTATCGCGCAACCGACCCTCCACGTGGGACACCAGGTGCATCACGTGGGAGAAACGCTCCACGTCCATAAACTGGGTTACGCGGACCGTGCCGGGCACGCTGACACGCCCGATGTCGTTGCGACCCAGATCCAGCAGCATGATGTGTTCCGCCTGCTGTTTTTCGCTGTTGCGGAGTTCGTCTTCCAGCGCCGTATCTTCCGCAGTGGTCTGGCCGCGGGGACGGGTGCCGGCAATGGGATGCGTGGCAACGATTTTCACACCGGGCGGGCCATCTTCGACTTTGGCCACGGTTTCGATGGCGGCGCCGACTATCTGGAACCCGTTCAAATCCAGGTAGTACATATACGGCGACGGATTGTTGCCGCGCAGTGCCCGGTAGATCTGGAAAGGATGCGCGTCGGTCTGGCGGCTAAAACGCTGTGAATTCACAACCTGAATGACATCCCCGGCGTAGATGTACTCGACACACTGTTCCACGATCCGCTCATACTCCGCAACCGTAAAATTGGAATTTACCTCGCCGCCGGTGGGCAAGGTGGGTGTTCGCGTGAGCTCGGCAGGCAGCTCCAGGGGGCGGGCCAAACGGTCCACCATGCGTTCAATCCTGGCGATGGCTTCGGCATAGGCGGAATCCACATCGCCGTCCAGACGGGCGTGGCTCACCACCTTGATGTCATGCCGAAGGTGGTCGAATACCAGCAGGGTATCGGTGAACATGAACACTGATTCGGGCAGCCCCTGCGGATCGGCATCCAGCATGGGTACCCGGGGCTCAAAGTAGTGCACGGCGTCGTAGGCAACGTAACCCACGCCACCACCGTGGAAAGGCGGCAACCCCTCGATCGGGATCAACTGGTATCGGCCCATCTCCTGTTCCACGAGTGTCAACGGGTCGACGCAACCCGAAGGCTGGTCGGCGCCGGTGCTGAATACGTCATAGGGCTCGGTGCCGATGAAGCTGTAGCGGCCCAAACGCTCCCCGCCGGCGACCGATTCCAGCAGGAAGGAATAGGGCGGGCGGGCCACTTTCAGATACGCGGACACCGGAGTTTCCAGGTCGGCGTTGATAGTGCGATATACAGGGCACAAATTGCCCTGGCTCGCCAGAGCGCGAACTTGGTCAAGCGTCGGTTGGTACATATTCCTCGGGGTGCTGGGAGGTGAGTCGGGTCAGGGCAATACGGCAACAAAAAAGCCCGTCCCTGCGGGACGAGCCAAACGGTCGCGGTGCCACCCTGCTTGCCAAAGCTCCTCGGACATGGGAAGAGCCACGGCGTCTCAACCGGCGACGCAACCATCTACCTGGAGATACCCGAGCGCGAAATGTCCGGGTGCGTGCCGCGGGCTACTAACGTGGCCCAAACGTCCTGCCCTACTGTGCCGTTTTGACGGCGGTTCAGGAGGCGGCTCCGGAGTCCATTCAGCGTCTGCGCCTGGCGCCGGTTCTCAGCAAACCCGGCTCTCTGAGCCTCGCTGCACGCCTACTAGTCCCCTTCGTAGCCTTTGATCATTCAATTTTCGGTTCAGTATATGAGCCGCCCGCTAGGAGTGTCAACGAACCAGAGCGTCGCCTTGGTCCATTCGATTGTCCGCTAAAGCAGACATCCCCGGTTGCCTTGAGCCTGTCGAATGGCCACCCACTCGTGCTCTCATAGACCTACGATCACCCGACTACCCAGAGGGCTGCCGGCTATCGAATGAACACGAACGACGCCTGACGCCCCTCATTGTTGCGATAAATCAGCGAGGCGATTACGGCGTCAGCAGAACCTTGCCGGTGGTTTCGCGACCTTCCAGGCGTCGGTGCGCTTCGGCAGCATCAGACAGTGGGAGGTTCACGGTAACGTTCAGTTTGATTTCGCCGGACTGCACCCACGCCAGACATTCTTCAGCTCGGCGCAGGAGCTCGGGTCGAGTGGCCGTGTAGTCGCCCAACGACGGCCGCGTGAGATACAGCGAGCCGTTCCGCAGCGTCCCCGAATCGACCAACCCGACCGGGCCACTGGCCTGTCCGTAGAGGCACATGCAGCCGCGTCGGTCCAGAACGCGCAGGCCCTTTTCAAACGTGGTTTGTCCCACCGCGTCGAAGATAATCCTGACTCCTTTGCCGTCGGTCAGCCGGCGCACCTCAGCTTCAAAATCCTGCTGAGTGTAGAGAATGACGTCGTCAGCTCCCGCGCCGCGCGCCATTTCAGCCTTCTCGCCAGTAGAAACGGTGGTGTAGACGTGCACACCCAGGCGTTTGAGCATCTGGATGACCAGCAGACCCATGCCGCCCGCTCCGGCGTGCACCAGCGCCCGGTCGCCCGAATGCAGCGGCATGATGTCGTGCACCAGGAAATGGGCGGTCATGGCCTGCAACAGGGTGGCCGCGCCGGTGGGGAAATCCATGTTGTCGGGAATCTTCACCAACAGCCAGGATGGGACGGCCTGTTGTTCGGCATACGAGCCGGTGTGCATGGCGTAGGCGACCCGGTCGCCCACGGCGACTTCGGTTACGCCGGGGCCGGTGGCCATCACTACGCCGGATGCTTCCCGGCCGGGGGTCCAGGGGAAGGCGGCCGGCGGGTTGGTTCCTTTGCGGCTGGACACGTCGGTGTAGTTGACGCCAATGTTGCGGATGTCAACGATGGCCTGGCCGGCCGCCGCCGTGGGTTCGGGCATATCTTCGTATTTCAGCACATCGGGCGCGCCGACTTCGTAGGCTCGGATGCCTTTCATAACAGTACCTCCAATGTACTTTTGCCTGTTTACGTTTGCCTGTGTCTGCTAGCCCGGATGCGGGCGCCTGGCCGACCACGATTGGCTATCCGCCAAGGACGGACGCCATTCCGGTTACATTGGCGATGGTCTCGATGTTGCGGAAGCTGTTGATGGCTTCGTCGATGTGGTCGGCCGGCAGTATGTAACGGGTGCAATACAGGAATTTCGCCTCCAGTTCTTCCGCATCCAGCGGCATGGCGGGCGTACCGCGGGCGTGGTCGACCCGGTGGTGCAAGGTTGTGCCGTCGTTCAGCGTTACGCGCACCTCCGCCGGGTGCACGGACAACGGCGACGCGGGGAGCGTGGCCTCTACCGACACCTTTTCCATCATCGCCCGCACGCCCTCATCCTGGATCGCCGGGTCTGAGAAGAAGTTGATCAGGGGTTGACCGTGGCACAGGGTCGCCGCCGCGATAAAACCCAGACAACTCCGCGCCTGCCACGCATCGGTCGGCAGAACATACGGCAATTGGGAAAGCGTGTCGGCGGTTACCCCGACGTGCAGGTTTTCGACTTGGTCGGGTTGGATTCGGTGAAGCTGCGCCACTCCGATGGTCGCGTCTATGACGCCATGACTGGCGGGATTGCACGGATACAAACGGAGCGCCACCCCCGGGTCGGTGAGTCGCCATCGCTCGCCCAACCCGGCCACGGCGTGATGATCGAACTCTGGAGACGTTGACACCTGAACCGGTGCGGATCCGCCGGCCGATTCGCCGATTCCCGCGTTTGCCATTAACGCCGCCATCGTGCCATTCATCGCGGCGCGCCCTCCGGTGGCCAAGGCGGTAGTTCCGGCTGCGGAATAGGTAACGTGCTCATCCGCAATGCCGGCGGCGATGGTGATGGCGTTCGCCACGCCGTCTGCGTCCAATTCCAACAGAGCTGCGGCAGCGGCGGCGGCGGCGATTGCGCCGGCCGAGTTTGAGGTTGCGGATAGTCGGACGGCAATCTCGCAACCGGCGACAAAGGCTGATAATACTTTTGATCCGGGAATGCCGTACATCTCCCCCAGCGCCATCACCGTTGGGAACACGGCGGCAGTTGCGTTGTAGCCGGTGTCCGTCGCATGGTCGTCGTAGTCGAGCATCCGCACCAGCGAGCCGTTGACCAGCGCGGCGTACACGGGGGACGTTCGCATTCCCATCCCGATGATGGTGCAGCGTCCGTTGCCCCCCATCTCGCGGACGAAACGGGTCAGGGCGACGCCATCGGGGTGGGCCGCACCGGCCAGCGCGGCGGCGGCGGCATTCAGCATCATGTCCCGACACTGGCCAGTTACTGCTGACGGCAGGCCGGCGGGGTCCCCGGTGATATCAGCAGTGAATTCGCCGAGGTTACGGGCAACGTCCATAACGGGCAACGTCCATAGTGGAGATACTCATTGAAGAGATGGTGAACCTAAACTTGCGGCTGCGATTTGAACCAAGCATACTGGCAAGACGCCCCACAGCGCAACGACGCGGTATTGGCCAAAACCGTCCACGATGCTTGCGTTGCCCGCCGACTTTTGCCAAACTGCGGGCCAGCCAAACCAATGGCGGACGAATTCGGTTCGGAGGGGAGCCATGGCCACCACCACTAGCGGGTCTGACTCGGTGGAAACACGCGCCTACGACGTGGCCATAGTTGGCGGCGGCATCATTGGTTTGTCCACGGCGATGCAACTGCTGGAACGCGCGCCCAACCTGAGCGTGGCGGTAATGGAGAAAGAGCCGGAGTTGGCCCGCCACCAGACCGGCCACAACAGTGGGGTCATCCACTCGGGAATTTACTACCGGCCCGGTTCGTGGAAATCCCGATTTTGCGTTGGCGGAAAAGACCGTCTGATTGAATTTTGCGACCAGAACGAGATTGAATACGACGAATGCGGCAAGGTTATCGTGGCCACCCACGAGAGCGAATTGGGTCGTCTGCAAGACTTGTACGAGCGTGGCGTGGCTAACGGCGTGCCCGACCTGGAGGTAGTCGATTCGGGACGATTGACTGAGATCGAACCTCACACCGTTGGCGTTCGGGCTTTGTGGGCGCCACACACCGGCATCATCGACTACACCCAGGTGGCACGGGCTTACGCTGGCAAAGCCCAGGGTTCCGGCGGCGATATTTTCACCGACGCGGCGGTCAATTCGGTGCGGCAAACTACCGACGGGAATGCGCTGGAAACTGCCCGCGGGACGCTGCGGGCCCGGCACGTCATCAACTGCGGCGGACTTTATGCAGACCAGTTGGCGCGCATGATGGGCGAAGATACCGACGTGCGCATAATTCCCTTTCGCGGCGAGTATTTTCAGCTGGCCGAGGCCAGCGAGCAGCTGGTGAAGGGCCTCATTTATCCAGTGCCAGATCCGAGGTTTCCCTTCCTGGGGGTGCATTACACGCGGAGCATCCACGGCTACGTGGAAGCCGGCCCCAATGCGGTGCTGGCATGGGCGAGGGAAGGTTATCGCAAAAGCGACTTCAGCCTCAGCGAAACGATGGGCGCGCTAACTTTTCCCGGCTTTTGGAAGATGACCGCCAAACACTGGCGCACCGGAATGCAGGAAATGCACCGTTCTTACCGTAAATCGGTATTCGTGAATGACCTCCGCAAGTTGATACCCGAGATTCAGCCCGCCGACCTGGAACCCGGTGGCAGCGGAGTTCGCGCACAGGCAGTGGCAGCAAACGGAGCGTTGCTTGACGATTTTCACATTCTGCGAGGCCAACGCGCGCTGCACGTCCTGAATGCCCCGTCGCCCGGCGCGACATCATCGCTGGCCATCGGCGAATACCTGACCGATCTAGCGCTGGAAGATTTTGGACTGTAGAGCGGGTAGTTGCCACCGGACCGATTTTCGGCGCAGACGGTCAACACGGTCGATTGTAGGCCCGGAAACCCCGGTGTATAGTTAGCTAACTTTTTGGATTCGTCCCATATTTGGTTACCCTACGGACACCATTGTGCAGAAGACAAGCGTAGATTTGGGATGCTGGAAAATCTCCGGCAACAGCGCGCGGCAATATCTCGCTGCGGTTGGCGACGAATTGCCGGTTTACGAGGACGCAGGATTCGCGCCGCCTCTTGCGCTGGCGGCCCGGGTCGTGAGCTTGCTGCTGGATCGGTTGTCGCTGCCCGACGGAGCCATCCACAGCCTGCAGGATATTGAGACGTTGCAGCCGGCGTGTATCGGGTCCAGGGTATCGGCGGTGGCTGATGTTGAACCACTTCGCGAGCGGGGTGGTATGCGCTTCCTTACGGTAAATTTTGCCGTGGCCGATGCCGATTCCGCTACCGCGTTGCTCCGGGGCCGCACCACCGTCGTGCTGCCCGCTGATGCCGCCGCAGATGGAGAACCGTCTGATGCCAGCTAGCGTGACTCAGCGGACGGCCCTTCGCATCACCGTTGGCGGCTCGCTGGCGGGAGTAGAACGCACCATCTCGCAGGAACAGATTGACGCCTACCGCGCGGTTTCCGGAGACGATAATCCCCTGCATTACGATGCCGAGTTCGCGGCAACCACCCGTTTCGGCGGCGTCATCGCCCACGGAATGCTCACGCTGGCGCTGGTGTCGGAGATGATGGCCGGCGCTTTCGGCGCGCACTGGCTCATCAGTGGTGGATTGAGGGTGCGGTTTCGCGGCGCCGCTTATCCCGGCGACCGGCTGGAAACCGTGGGCACGGTTACCAAAGCTGAATCTGATGGCGAAGTTAGTCGCGTAACCTGCAACGTGTCGGTGCTGAACTCAGAGACGGCCGAACAAATTCTGTCCGGAACGGCGACGGTTCGCGTCGCTGCAAAGCCTGAATGAACCATCTGCCACTATGACCATTACCAACAACAACGGTCCCGTCCGCGTGGCGCTGGACGCTATGGGCGGCGATTATGGGACATCAGTTACAGTTCCCAGCGCACTGATGGCGCTGGCCGCTGATCCGCAACTCAGCATCACCCTCGTCGGTGACCCGGATGTCGTCCAGGCGGAACTCGCCCGGCACGACGTGCGCGGTCTGGCTATTGGTGTGGCCCCATCGGAGGGGAAAATTACCGACGACGAACATCCGGTGTCGGGGTTGCGACGCAAGCCCAGTTCGTCGATAGTGGTCGCCACGCAACTGGTGAAACGCGGTGATGCAGACTTGGTAGTGTCCATGGGGCCCACCGGCGCCAGCATGGCCGCCGCCGTAATGGGGATCGGTCTCCTGGAGGGCCTGGAACGCCCGTGCATCGGCGGGAATTTTCTAGGGCTGTCGCCGAACATTACTCTGGTCGACCTGGGGAGCAACGTGGATTGCCGGCCGTCATTGCTGCTGAGTTTCGCGGCTATGGGCGTTGCTTTCTCGCGCCGCCTTTTGAACATTGACAACCCCCGGGTGGCACTCCTTAGCGTAGGTGAGGAAGCGGCCAAGGGAAACCGGCAGGTTCAGGAGAGCCACGCGGTTTTCAACGACAGTTATCTCAATTTCGTCGGCAATGTTGAAGGGATGGATTTCTTCAACGATAAAGCCGACGTGATAGTTTGCGACGGGTTTGTCGGCAACATTCTCATCAAGTTTACCGAGGGTTTCGGGTCGGCGTTGCGACCATACCTGGAGAATCATCTGGCCGCCCTGTTGCCACCCGATCAACTGAATCGGCTGGCCGACGCGTTGTGGAACACAACCAACAAAGCGCGCACCATGGGCGGCCCCTTGTTCGGATTGGACGGATTGGTGTTGGTTGGTCACGGATCAGCCGGCCCTGAAGGTATCGCAGGCGCGATTGATACCGGGATTCTGTCCCACCGCATTGAGTTGGTGGAGGCTTTCAGACAAGAATTGTCGGAGCTACAGCGGACGGGCCCGCTCGAACGCTAAAGGAATGGGAAATGTACGCCATTGACCTGAGCGGGCAGAGCGCCCTCATAACCGGCGCTTCAAGGGGGATTGGCTCGGTGATTGCCAGACGGTTGGCGGATGCCGGCGCAGCGGTGGCGATTAACTACCGGAGCCGGGGAGCAGAGGCTGACGCGGTGGTGGATTCAATCCGAAACTCTGGCGGCCACGCCATTCCGGTGCCGGGCGATGTGTCGGACGAGGCCGCCGCCGAGGTGGTGGTCAAAAGCGCGGCTGAACAGCTGGGCCGCCTGGACATCCTGGTTAATAACGCCGGCATTAACCGCGACCGATTGCTGATGCGCATGTCCGCATCCGACTGGGACGAAGTGCTGTCGGTCAATTTGAGGGGCACGTTTTTGCCAACGCGGTTCGCGGTGCCGTTGATGGTGCGTCAACGATACGGAAGGATTGTCAATATTTCATCGGTGGTGGGGCTGTCGGGCAATCCCGGGCAAGCCAACTACGCAGCATCCAAGGCGGGTCAGATTGGCTTTGCCAAGGCAGTGGCCCGCGAGGTCGCCAGCCGTAACATCACCGTAAATGCAGTGGCTCCGGGTTTCATCGATTTTGAGGATGCAGGCGGCATGACC
Source organism: Dehalococcoidia bacterium (assembly GCA_965220095.1). Taxonomy (GTDB): domain Bacteria; phylum Chloroflexota; class Dehalococcoidia; order Lucifugimonadales; family UBA3495; genus Bin87. The sequence goes on along the minus strand of OZ244805.1, from coordinate 4,074,394 downwards.
GCCGACCTGACCGACGAGCAACGACAACAGATTTTGACCCGAATCCCGGCGGGCCGGTTTGGGTCAGCCGACGACGTGGCTGCAGCGGTTGTATACCTGGTCAGCCCCGGCGCCAGCTACATCACGGGCCAGACCCTGACCATAGACGGCGGCCTGATCGCCTGAATGCCATGCGTCGTCACGCTGGATGTCGTCACTCTGGCTGTCGCGACTCTGGCTGTAGTGCCGGGCGTAGTTAGAGATTAACGCATCCTATGAGCGGAGGAATTCCGAATGCAAGCCACCACACGATTTCGCCAATTGCTGGCCGAGCCTGGCATCATCACGGCGCCGGGCGCTTACGACTGCCTCACTGCCGCCATCATTGAGAAGGCCGGATTCCCGGCAGTCTATATGACCGGCGCCGGCACGTCGGTGGCGCGCATCGGCTATCCGGATCTGGCCCTGGCCACCGCCACCGAAATGCAGGCGAACGCCGCCGCCATCTCCGCTACGGTCAATGTTCCCGTCATTGCCGACGCCGACACCGGTTATGGCGGCACGATGAATGTGCGCCGCACCATCCGCGAGTACGAACGGACCGGCGTGGCCGCAATCCATATCGAAGACCAGCAGTTCCCCAAACGGTGCGGCCATCTCGAGGACAAACGCGTCGTGTCCATCGACGAGATGGTGCAGAAGATTCGCGCCGCTGTTGATGCCCGCACAGATGAAGATTTCACCATCATAGTGCGTACCGACGCCCTGGCGGTTACCGGTTGGGACGATACCCTGCGCCGCTGCGAGGCATTTACCGCAGCCGGAGCTGATGCCCTGTTCGTGGAGGCCTTGCGCTCGCCTGAAGAAGCCGCCGACATCGTGGCGGAAACTTCAGTGCCATTGCTGTACAACTTCGTTGAAACTGGCAAGTCCCCGCTGCTGAATGTAGCTGAGCTGGAACGGATTGGATTCAAAATGGTTATATTTCCCGGCAGCGCGTTCATGGCCGTTGCGCACACCGTTGCCCGGGTGATGGCAGAACTAAAGGTCACCGGGACGACGGAGCATCTGGTCGGCGAAATGACCACGCTGACCGACGCCTTTGAGTTGATGGGTCTTACGGAGATGTTGGACCGGGATGCTGGCTACGCGGCAATGGCCAGCGCCGCCGATTAATGAGCAACGACAACTTTTTCCGCCGCCTGAACGCCGAGATTAGCCAATGGGAAACCGACGGGCTGATTGCGACGGAACAGGCCGCCGCCATCCGCGAGCGTTACGAAGTCCCCGGTTCTGCGAGGAGCGGCGCAATTGGCAACCGGGTGGTCAGCGTTCTCGCCATTATGGGGGCGGCGCTGATTGGGCTGGGTATTATCGCTTTTATCGCGGCGAACTGGTCTGGAATTTCGACGCTGGCCAGGCTGGCCTTGATGGTGGTGGGCACTCCGGCTATCTATATCGCGGGGTGGATGTTGGCGTATCGGTTCGGCTACGCCCGCATTGGAACCGCCGTCATTCTGGTGGGGGCAATCGCATTCGGCGCCTCCATTCACTTGATCGCGCAGACCTATCACGTGCCCGTGCATCACCCCAATCTGGTGGGCGTGTGGTTCTTGGGCGTGCTGCCGCTCGCTTACGTCACCCGCTCCAGGTCGGTGGCAGGACTAATGCTGATCCTGTTTGTCGCGGGCGCGGGATTCCGCGCGCAGGAATGGTTCACGGTACTTGATGAAAACGCGCTATTTTTAATGCCGCCAGTCTACTTGGCCTTTGCGGCCGGGCTATTCGGATTAGGCAGATTGCAAAGTCGTTATGAGTACACCCGACCGTTGGCGAGGATGTTCGAGAGCGCCGGGCTTTTGGTGGCAGGTGTGTCACTGTACGTTTTGAGTTTCCATATATTGTGGGAAAACGTCGGCCAACCTTCCGACGTGTCGCTCCGTGTGGAGTATTGGGCGGTGATGGTGGCAGCCGGTATTATTGCCGCCGGTACTACGCTGGGTGGGGTGTTCCGAGACCATGGCCGAGGGCGTGAATTGTTATGCTGGGAATTGTCATTTGTCATCGCAGCGGCAGGCACCGTCGGGGCAACCCTGGCCGGCCTGGCGTTTGCGCTGGAATGGATGTGGTGGGTGTTCAATGTGGTGATGCTGGCGGGAGTGGTTGGCATGGTTGCCGCCGGCTACCGGCTGTTACAGGCGTATCTCATCAACTGCGCCGTGGCAATCTTCGCCATCACGCTGTTCACCCGATACTTTGAGTTTGGATTTGGTTTGTTGGGTCAATCGCTGGCCTTCATTGTTACCGGCGTGTTGCTTCTAGCGGTTGGGTTCGGGTTGGAGTTTCTGCGGCGCAGAATGGTGCAACGCATACGTTCGCAGGACGTGGCGCAATGAACCGCCTGGTGATGCTCCTCTTCTTCGCGGTGATAGCCGCCCAGGTTGTGGGGTTGCTTGCCTTTGCCGGGGTACGGGAAGCGGCCCTGGCTCGAGGCCGGGAGGTGGTGTTGCAGACGGTGCCCGTGGATCCGCGGTCGCTGTTGCAGGGTGACTACGCAATCCTGGATTACGAGATAGCACGGTTGCCCGGTCATGTGGCCGACACACCGGTGGGGGATGTTGTTTACGTGGGTCTCCGGGAACATCGGGATCTTTGGTACGCCAACGGGTATTTTGTTCACGAGGTGCCGTCCAGGGTCGATCTGTACATCCGGGGCGTCGTCGACAGGCCCGGTCATCTCGACTTTGGAATCGGTACCTTCTTTGTCCCGGAAGGGACGGGCCGTACCATCGAACGAGCGGATGACGTAAAGGTTGTGGCGATACTGGACCGGAACGGTCGGGCAGTAATCGAGCGGGTGCTGGTAGACGGCCAGCCGTTCGTGCCTTAGCATGACAACGACGGTTGGGATGATAGGATGACCTGGTAGTTGAGGAAGGCTTGGGCAAGTGAGGCCGGGAAGTGGATGCGGCGGCTTTCGAGCAGGTGTACGGGGCCTTTAAGGATTTCCACGCTTACTTTGCTCGGCTGTTTGGCCGCCGGGGGTCGCGGGACCACAGCCGTCATTATCTCCAGGCCCTGCTGGTCAGTCCGGCGAGCGGCGCAACGCCGAGAATCTGTCGGAAACGGTTCCGTCGTCAGCCAGGGCGATGCAGCGGTTTCTCGCTCAATCCCCCTGGGTTGACGACACAGTCATAGAACGTCTTCAAGAGTACCTGGGACCTCGGCTGGAGCACCCGGAAGCGGTTTGGGTGCTGGACGTCAGCGACTTCCCCAAGCAGGGGGTGAAGTGCGTGGGAATGGCCCGGCAGTACTGCGGCAGGCTGGGCAAGGTGGCCAACTGCCAGGCCGGAATGTTTCTGGCCTACGTCAGCCCGCTGGGCCGGGCCCTGGTGGACAAGCGGCTGTACCTGCCGGAGAGCTGGACCTCTGCTGGACTTTCCGCATTTCAAGCGGCGTAAGCAAGCGAATCTACAAGTCGGTGGTACAGAGCGACCGGGAGTTCCTGAATGTCGGGGTCGGTGGCCGACGTTGAAAAACCCTCCGACTCCAGCCACAGGTGGCGTCGCACCAGGGCGATGGCGTCCACGAAGGTCGGCGACGGCTTGTCATACCAAGCGGCCTTGCGTTGGGTCATTGGGTGCTGTTTTTGCAACGCGTGAGCGGCCAGGGTGGTCCAGGAGAAGAGACCCAGCAGGACAGGCGTGGTGCGGGCGATGGCCAGGTCGGACCACTGGCGCTGGGTCTCCACGCCCAGGTGGGTACGCACCTCCTGAAAGGTGACCTCCAGTTGCCAGCGCAGGACAAACCATTCCAGGATCTGGGTCGGGTCCGCCGATGGGTCGGTACACAGCAAAGCCTGGGTGGCGAAGGCGCCCTGGGGATCGCGGATCAGCACCCAGCGAATGAGGACGGGAGGCTTGCCGGAGCGGTACCAGACTGCCGTCTGGGAGGTGAGTTCCACCGTGCGGGTGGCGCCGTTATACCAGGCCACGGCCACACTGGTCCAAGTTACCTGGGGCTGGTCGAGGAGGGCCTTCAGCGAGGGTCGCCGCGCGCCTTTCAGCGGCGGGCGGCCCTGCTGACCCGGTTGACGGGGCGGTGCTGGCGCGGGCGCATAGAGAGCGGCGTCCAGACGTAGTCTGGCAATGAGGGTAACGGGTTCACGGAGGGATTGGCAGCAGTGGAGCAGATCCAGCACGGCGTAGCTGTTGTCGCCCACCAGCACCAGCGGTCGCTGCGGCAGCCAGCGGCGCAGCTGCATGACCATCTGCCGCGCCCAGTCGGTGAGCTTCTTGTGTCGGCGTCCCTGCTGCTGGTAGTACCGCGTCGAGGGCGCCAGCACGGTGAGCACCGGCAAGGCCCAATGGCGTCCGGCCCAGGGCACGTGGCCCAGCCACATCAGAGAGATCCAGCGCAGGCCGCTGGCCTTGACCAGTTGCTGGCGGCTGGAACGCACCGCATCGCGGTAGATGCCCCGACCTTTGATCTTGGCGCCGCGACGCCGTTCCAGGGTTTCGTCGATGCCGAAGATCAACGGGCCGTCGCCGCGGTCCAGGTGCTGGAGCAGCAGCACCAGCAGGATGCGGGCCGCTGCACGGGACGACCACACCGCCCGATTGAGCACCTCATGGTAGCGGGCGTAGTCGCGCTGGTCGCTGCGGCCCATGACGCGCAGTGCCGCCGCCACGGTGCGCTGACCCGGGGTCAGGATCGCGCCGATCAGCAGCACCTGGGCTTTCCGCCAGGTCGGGTTGGTAAACAGCGTTGCGAAGGGACCGACAACGGCTACAATTGCATCGGGCAGGGTGAGCATGGCTGGACCTTTAGTGAGATTTGGGTCAGGCCAGCTTACCCTGCCTTTATACTTTTTCTAAATTTTGCGTAAAGTCCAGCTCTGATAAAGACCGGTGCGCGGCGGGGGGTGCCGGAGGAGAGGCGGGGCTACCGGTCGAAGACCGAGTTGGCGCTGGAGATGCTGCAGCAGGCCGTGGAGCGGGACCATTTGAAAGCCCGATGGGTCCCGGAAGACGACGCCTTCGGGATGTCTCCGTCCTTCCAGGACGGCCTGGCGGCCCTGGGGATGCGCTACGTCCTGGACGTTCCCGCTGGTTTTACGGTGTGGCCGCCGGAACCTGAGTGGACCAGTCCGGCCTACCAGGGCCGGGGGGCGCCCCGCAAACCCAGGCTGGCGGGCGGGCAGCGGCGCACCATGATGGAGCGCAGTGCTGAATTGCCGGAGAGGATGCCCGGCGGTAGATAACGGTGGCCGAGGGTAGCCGGGGCCCAGGGTTTACCAGCTCAGCGCCCAGCGGGTGCGGCCAACCAGCAGACGGAAGCCCGGCGCAATCCACTGGGCCATCTACCGCTGGAACCCGGACGGCAGCGAACCCCGCTACTACCTGTCCAACGCTCCGGAGGATACTCCCCTGGAGACCCTGGCATATGTGGGCGGCCCCCGGTGGCATATCGAAACCGAGTTCGAGACGGAGCAGAGCGACGTGGGGCTGGACGGGTACGAGACCCGCACCTGGGCGGGCTGGCATCACAACATCGCCATGTGCCTGCTGGCCGGGGCATTCCTGCTGACCCGCCAACAGGATTGGGTGGAAAAAGATGCCCCGGATCACGCGGCCGCAGGTGTACCTGGTGGTGCGAGAGATGTTGCCCCGGGAACGGTTCGGGCCGGCTGAGTTGCTGCGGTGGCTGGCGGAGATGTAAGAATGCAACGAACGGGCCAGGCGCTCCCATGCCAAGCGCCGCGCCGCCCTTCGCGCCTCCCCGCACATCCCTCCATGAACCGTCGTTTTAATACTAACTACCTGTCTGAATTTCGGGATCTACCTCATTGAATACAATCTGAAACCGCAATTTCAGATAGATTCTAAGTAGGGTGGGCTCCCTTTATCAATATGCAGCCATTAATGTGCAGCGCCTTGTTCCCCTTTCCTTAGAGGGTGTTTAAAAAGCTGGGGGGGGGGGCGTGCCAAGCGGCGGAGCATGAGTCCGGTCATAGCGGTGTAGACCCAGGCTTCGGTGGTTTCCGGCAGTGCTTCATAATCTTTGCTCAATCTCCGGCGCCGGCCCAGCCAGGCGAAAGTGCGCTCCACCACCCAGCGTCGGGGCAACACCTCAAAGCGGTGGCTGTTCCCGGGACGCCTCACTATCTCCAGAGTCCAACCCGTCAGTGTCGCCACCCACTCGATCAACTTTCCGGCGTAGCCGCCATCCGCCCAGATCAAGCTCAACCGGGGAAACCTTCCGGTCAGCTTGCTAATGACCAGCTTGGCCCCATCCCGGTCTTGCAGGTCGGCTGGGTGCACCGCCACCGCCAACAGCAGTCCCTGGGTATCCACCACAATATGCCGTTTGCGGCCTTTCACCTTCTTGCCCGCGTCGTACCCCCGAGGCCCCCTTTTTCCGTGGTCTGCACCGACTGGCTGTCGATGATGGCCCCGCTGGGGCTGGGCTGGCGGCCCAGGAACCGTCGCATCGTGGGGAGCAGGGCATCGTGAATCCCCTGCCAGGTCCCATCTCGCCGCCAAACCCAAAAGTAGTGGTAGACCGATTGCCAGGGAGGCAGGTCGTGAGGCAACAGACGCCATGCACAACCGGTGCGCAGCACGTACCGGATGGCATTCACCACCTCCCGGCGGGAGTACTTGGCGGGCCGGCCACCCGGCTTCACCGGCGGAACCAGGGGTTCCAGAATCTGCCACTCGGCCTCCGTCAAATCCGTGGAATAAACTGCTCGGCTCATGCCCCAAGTCTATAGCCTGCCCTGCTACATTGCCTGCTATTTCCCAGTCCCTTTTTAAACACTTTCTTAGCTAGGCTTTACGCATAATTTAGAAAAAGTATAAAGACAGGGTAAGCTGGCCTGACCCAAATCTCACTAAAGGCCCAGCTATGCTTACCCTGCCCAATGCCATTGTATCCATACTCATTCCCTTCGCAACGCTGTTTACCAACCCGACCTGGCGGAAAGCCCAGTACTGCTGGTGGGCGCGATCCTGACCCCGGGTCAGCGCACCGTCGCCGCGGCCCTGCGGGTCATGGGCCGCAGCGATCACCGCGATTACGCCCGCTACCATGAGGTGCTCAACCGGGCGGTGTGGTCGCCCCGTGCAGCGGCGCGCATCCTCTTGGTGTTGCTGCTCCAGCACCTTGATGGTGGGGATGGCCCCTTGGTCTTCGGCATCGACGAAACCCTGGAACGGCGTCGCGGCGCCAAGATCAAAGGTCGGGGCATCTACCGCGACGCGGTGCGTTCCAGCCGGAGCCAACTGGTCAAGGCCAGCGGCCTGCGCTGGATCTCCCTGATGTGGCTGGGCCACGTGCCCTGGGCCGGACGCCATTGGGCCTTGCCGGCGCTCACCGTGCTGGCGCCATCGACCCGGTACTACCAACAGCAGGGACGTCGGCACAAGAAGCTCACCGACTGGGCGCGACAGATGATCCTGCAACCCCGCTCATGGTGAGCCTGCCGAACCACGCTGGCTGCCCCAACGTCCACTGGCGCTGGTGGGCGACAACAGCTACGCCGTGCTGGACCTGCTTCACTGCTGCCAATCCCTCCGTGAACCCGTTACCCTCATTGCCAGACTACGGCTGGACGCCGCTCTCTATGCGCCCGCGCCAGCCCGTCAGCCGGGTCAGAACGGCCGCCCGCCGCTGAAAGGCGCGCGGCGACCCGCGCTGAAAACGATCCTCGACCAGCCCCAGGTAACTTGGGCCAGTGTGGCCGTGGCCTGGTATGACGGCGCCACCCGCACGGTGGAACTCACGTCGCAAACGGCGGTCTGGTACCGCTCCGGCAAGTCTCCAGTCCGCATCCGCTGGGTGCTGATCCGGGATCCCCAGGGCTCCTTCGCCACCCAGGCCTTGCTGTGCACCGACCCCGCCGCGGACCCGACCCAGATCCTGGAATGGTTTGTCCTGCGCTGGCAACTGGAAGTTACCTTTCAGGAGGTGCGGACCCACCTGGGCCTGGAAACCCAACGCCAGTGGTCCGACCTGGCCATCGCCCGCACCACGCCCGTCCTGCTGGGAATCTTCTCCTGGACCACCCTGGCCGCCTACGGGTTGCAAAAACAGCGCCCCATGACCCAGCGCCGAGCGGCCTGGTACGACAAGCCGTTGCCGACCTTCGTGGACGCCATTGCCCTGGTGCGACGCCACCTGTGGCTGGCGTCGGAGGGTTTTTCAACGTCGGCCGTCGACCCCGATACGCAGGAACTCCCAGTCGCTCTGTACCACCGACTTGTCGATTCCCTGGCTTACGCCGCTTGAAATGCGGAAAGTCCAGCTTAGACAGGGACAAAAGACAGGGACGAAAAATAGGGACGAATGTAAGCCTTTTTGTTGCCCGAATTAGTCGATGTCGGAAGGCGTCCCTTCAGGCCAGATTATCTACTGTTAACGATATGTGAACAGCCAATTGGTGCACGATAGTTATCGTATTTGTACTAATCTGGACTTTACGCAAAATTTAGAAAAAGTATAAAGGCAGGGTAAGCTGGCCTGACCCAAATCTCACTAAAGGTCCAGCCATGCTCACCCTGCCCAATGCAATTGTAGCCGTTGTCGGTCCCTTCGCAACGCTGTTTACCAACCCGACCTGGCGGAAAGCCCAGGTACTGCTGGTGGGCGCGATCCTGACCCCGGGTCAGCGCACCGTGGCGGCGGCCCTGCGGGTCATGGGACTGAGCGACGACCAGAACTACGCCCGCTACCATGAGGTGCTCAATCGGGCGGTGTGGTCGTCCCGTGAGGCGGCCCGCATCCTGCTGGTGCTGCTGCTCCAGCACCTGGACCGCGGCGACGGCCCGTTGATCTTCGGCATTGACGAAACCCTGGAACGGCGTCGCGGCGCCAAGATCAAAGGTCGGGGCATCTACCGCGATGCGGTGCGTTCCAGCCGGAGCCAACTGGTCAAGGCCAGCGGCCTGCGCTGGATCTCTCTGATGTGGCTGGGCCACGTGCCTTGGGCCGGACGCCATTGGGCCTTGCCGGCGCTCACCGTGCTGGCGCCCTCGACGCGGTACTACCAGCAGCAGGGACGCCGACACAAGAAGCTCACCGATTGGGCGCGGCAGATGGTCATGCAACTGAGGCGCTGGCTGCCGCAGCGACCGCTGGTGCTGGTGGGCGACAACAGCTACGCCGTGCTGGACCTGCTCCACTGCTGCCAATCCCTCCGTGAACCCGTTACCCTCATTGCCAGACTACGGCTGGACGCCGCCCTCTATGCGCCCGCGCCAGCCCGTCAACCGGGTCAGCAGGGCCGCCCGCCGCTGAAAGGCGCGCGGCGACCCTCGCTGAAGGCCCTCCTCGACCAGCCCCAGGTAACTTGGGCCAGTGTGGCCGTGGCCTGGTATAACGGCGCCACCCGCACGGTGGAACTCACCTCCCAGACGGCAGTCTGGTACCGCTCCGGCAAGCCTCCCGTCCTCATTCGCTGGGTGCTGATCCGCGATCCCCAGGGCTCCTTCGCCACCCAGGCTTTGCTGTGTACCGACCCATCGGCGGACCCGACCCAGATCCTGGAATGGTTTGTCCTGCGCTGGCAACTGGAGGTCACCTTTCAGGAGGTGCGTACCCACCTGGGCGTGGAGACCCAGCGCCAGTGGTCCGACCTGGCCATCGCCCGCACCACGCCTGTCCTGCTGGGTCTCTTCTCCTGGACCACCCTGGCCGCTCACGCGTTGCAAAAACAGCACCCAATGACCCAACGCAAGGCCGCTTGGTATGACAAGCCGTCGCCGACCTTCGTGGACGCCATCGCCCTGGTGCGACGCCACCTGTGGCTGGAGTCGGAGGGTTTTTCAACGTCGGCCACCGACCCCGACATTCAGGAACTCCCGGTCGCTCTGTACCACCGACTTGTCGATTCCCTGGCTTACGCCGCTTGAAATGCGGAAAGTCCAGCTTTGGTGATGGGCTCGGTCATCCGTAGTTTCTCCTCTCTGGACTGGACTGAACCACGGGGGGCGGGCGGGGGGCAGTCTCTAAATCGTGTGTGATACGGACCACCTACTGTCGCTAGCCCGGACGGGCCCGGCTGTGGCCACCGCGGCGCGTTCACTGATTCTTGCGGACGATATCGATGCTCGCGCGTCCACGGGAACTGGGTTCATACTCGATCGGAGGAAACTCGTCCCGGGCGTGGTGTTCAGCCGAGAACACTCCAAGCTCACGTCGGGTCGGTGGCCGACCCGGGTCGCAACGATTTCATCAGCACGGCTGGTGTACCGCCAAATGAACCAAAGTCGATTATACCAAAGGACTGCCTGCGTCCGACTGAGGCCAGTGCTTGGCGCAGGCCGCTGCCCGCCGATGGAGGACGGGAGGCGGCTTCACTTCTGAGCTTCCGAGGTTAAGGTTCCCCCGCACGCGCGGGGAGATATGCCAGCTAATCACGAATTGCTTGCACGCAAAACAGTCCGCCCGGATGTATTTGGCGGGAAGCCAATCATCCGCGATCTGCGAATATCGGTGGAACTGGTGCTGTGCCTGCTGATCCAGGGTGTTTCGCCAGAGGTCATCCTGGACGACTACCCCGGCCTAGAATTGGATGATATCCGTGCCTGCACCGCCTACGCCCAAGCGGTCATCGCTGGAGACCTCCTGGCTGCGGTTTCGGTCGCCGAGTCATAAGGTTTCTGGGGGACCGATGCGCGGGACGCCGTTTGGCTGAGTGGTTCCGCAATGTGGGGTGCATTGCTGACTGAGTTGGGATACTATCCATCCGGATGCCGGTATAACGATGCCAACGATACTAAGAGAAGGCCCGTTCCGGTTCTACTTTGTCTCAGGCGACCGAGGCGAGCCGCCCCACGTGCATATCGGGCGGGACAACGGTTTCGCCAAGTTCTGGCTTGACCCGGTGGAGTTGCAGAGCAGCGGCAACTTCAGCAGGGTGGAGTTACGCCGCATCCGAGGCATTGTGGAGCGTAATCAAACGCTATTTTTGGAGGCTTGGTATGACCACTTCAGCGGCTGAACTGGCAGTGGCGAGTGCGATGACCATCGCCGTCACCGAGGATACGCTGACCGCGGAACTCATGGACGGACGGACGATCTCTGTGCCGTTGGGCTGGTATCCCAGGCTGGTCCACGCGACGCCTGAGGAGCGGAACAACTGGGAGATTCATGCCGGCGGACAACACCTGCATTGGCCCGATTTGGACGAGGATATCAGCGTGGCTGGATTGCTGGCGGGACGGTCGTCTGGAGAGAGTCCGCGGTCTCTGCAACGGTGGTTGGAGGCGAAGCGTACTGGGCGCGGCTTGACCTGGTACGAACTCAGGGCCGCTGACAGTGATGCGCGGTCAGGCGGCTAATGAGGACAGTGTCCAGAATTAGGTAGATGAGACCCAGAAAGGTGAGGCTCTAGGGGCATGGGTTTTACTGGGCGGTGGCTGTCTTGCTACTCTAACTACTCAAAACGAAATCTTTACAGTAGTAATAGCCGAGCGTTAGGCGCTTTGATGAACACGCTGCGTACACAGGCATCGCCCGTCCGGCTAAAGGTACCGCAGCGCCGAGCCGGCGGATTCGCCGCGGGTGTAGCGGCCGACCATGCCGCCGCCCTGTTTCCAGCGGCCCTGGCGTTCGATTTCGTGGGTGGGCGCGCCGTTCTGGGCCATGCGGCGGGCCATGCCCACCCGCCCGCTGTGGCCGCTGAAGTTCTCCCAATCCGCTAACCCCGCGGCCTTGGCGATCACCTTCACTCGCCGGGCGATCTGCGACTCCGACAGCCCGAACACCTTCGCACTGCTGCCCACACCCATCGGCCGGAGAGCTTCCAGGGCGCGCATGGCGGCGGGGGTGATGGCCACCACGGCGCCCTGGGCCTCCACGTCGGTCTTGGAGCGAATCACGGTGATGCGGCCGCTGCCGTCGTCCCAGCGCTGAACATCTCCCCAGGTCAATGCGGCCGCCTCGGAACGCCGTAACCCCCCGTCGGACAGGACGGCCACCAGGGCCAGGTCGAAGCGGGCGCGCTCGGCGGCCTGCTCCGCCGTTTCGAAGCCGCGGCCGCGGGCGCGGGGTTTCGGAGCGGTGAGCCGGATTACGGACAGCACATCGGAGGTGAGGGCGCCGGCCTGCCGCTGGGGTTTGGCCAGCCGACGCCCCCAGCCCTGCAGCGCCTCTCTGACGCCCCGGTCCCGGCCGGGGGACTCGTGGCCGGCCCACCGGTGGACCCTGGCGATGGCGGAGGTGGCCAGGCGCAGCGTGGCGACGCTGGCGCCGGAGCCGGCGCGGACCGCCAGGTAGCGGGCCACGGTGAGGGGTTCCGCCGGCAGGGAGCGCAACCCCACCAGGTCGCACCAGTCGTTGAACAACCGCCACTGGGCGCCGTAGACGCGCCTGGTGTTGTCGGACAGAACCGACTGCAGGGCGTCGGCCACGCCCTGGTCGGCGGCGCGCAGGGCCGGCGCGGTGGCCGGCGGGCGGGGGACGATCGGCGGGTCGGCGGCGGTGGTCATGGGCAGGACTCCAGCGGCGGGATTTCGGGGCGATTTGGGCGGGTGAAAGATGCGCGATAAGACCAATTATCGCGCGGCTAACATCCGTGCGCAAGCGGTCGCTTCGGACCCCTTTTCGCTGCCTTTTGCCTCGCCTCGGGACCGCCCGCGCCCGCCGCCACTCACCCCCAATTCGCTTCCTTATCCCGAATCCACCGAAGCGAGACTCCGTGTCGTTGACACAAGGGATGATGGGTAAGGGAAGGCGAACGGGCCCAGCCAGATCCCAGTAGATGGGGATGAGGGCGGCGTGAGGTAGGCACACAGACACGATGATGGCGGTCCGCCGGGGCTATGGCGGACATAATTCGATAGGCGGTGGGCAAGGAGTGCCCTTCGCGGACTGGGTTGGCGCGAGTTGGTGGGGACGTTCAGTTGGCCGGATAGCGGGTCAGCGGGCTGGTCGCCGCCGTCAGGCCGGAGATGGCAGGGGGCGCAATCGAGCGAGGGCGCGATTGAACTGGTTTTCCCAGCGCCAGTGCTAGGGAGCAGAAGCGTCGTCGGAGGATTTTGGTGGTTACCAGTTGCTCGCCCAGACCGATGCGCGCCGTCCAGCGTGCCAGGTTGTGAGCGATAACCTGGACGGCCAGCCAGGCCCCCTTCGGCAGGCTCAAGATTGGCGGCGAAGCGGCCCGAGGGGAGATGGTTGAGCCCGACGCCGTACTTGAGATCGCGAATGGCATTCGCGATCTCGGCGTGGCGGCGATGGTCGGCCTCCAGTACCAGGGTGTCCCCGTCCCAGTCGGTGATGAAGCCGTGATAGCTGTAGGCGGCGAAGAGGGCCAGTTTGGGAACCGGGCGTGGGCTTCACCCGCCGGACGATGAGCCGCACCGGTGCGGCGTCGGGCTCACTCTGGAAGGGAGTGTAGGTGGTCTCGGCCACGTCGGCGGCGCCGTCCATCCAGTAGGGAATCGGCGTCCAGTCCTCTTCGGGTATGGCCTCGATCAGGTTCCGCAGGCCGGCGTGCTGGCGGATGGTGATGGAGTAGCTGACATCCATCTCGCGGCAGACCGCGACCAGGGCGGGTATAGAAGCCGCTGTCGGCGCGCACCGTGAGTGGTCCCCTGGCCCCGCCGTAGCGCACCCGGCCCACCGTCTCACGCAGGAAGTGGGCGGCGCCCCGAGCGGTGTTGGCGCGGCCCTCGCGCAGCCGAGACATCAGCACCTCGCCGGCGACGGCGTTGGCTCTGCCTGGCATCCAATCAACGACAGCGCCAGAGCGGAGAAAACCGCCGCCAACCGGACCATTCGGACACAGGTCCATGGCTTTATGATTGCCTGCTTCTTTAGTATATTGAGCGCCACTGAGGTCTCCTCACTTTGAGACGTCCAGTTCGGGAAAACCAGCAGCGCGATGCTCCTCAAACAAATCATAAAACTTACCAACGTTCATTCCAAAAGATTTCTCAAATGCTTTTTGCCAAGTGGTTTTTGAGTTTTGCAAGGCGTGATACTCAACCAAAGCGCTGTCATCCGAATTTTTTGCTAAAAGTTCTGCAGCCAGCAAGAAATATTTGTAACGACCACTAATCCCCACATATCCTTCTCGTTTTTCCATTTCAATTAGAGGTTTATCGACTTTTTTCGCAGAGCTAACCAATCTTGAGTTGCGTTCTGATTCATACGAGAGAATTCCTCCTTCGGACAGCGATTTGTATGCAAGATATTCTGCGATCCCTTCTCTAAGCCAGCGTGGTCCTGCTTCAGGTACTACGTGATCTGCTGATGCTGACCTCAACTCGCCTAGATCATTTTGATACTTATGGTACATCTCATGCGCCATAATTTTCACTTGATATTTGGGTTCTCTATTATTCCATGAGTGAGATGATACACTCAAAAATATTTGGGAATCTGGAGCTCTTGCTGTAGCTGTTTCCCAAATCTTTCTGGAATTTTCCATGCTGCGATTTGTTTCTCTCGCATAAGCAGAAACCAGTTTTTCTGTGTCACCATACATATGTATCGTAACTTCACTCTGGGTTTTGGGCATGCCTAAAAGCACGGAATAATCATGCGCCAACCGAACTCCTTGCATGGCTTCGTTCCGATGATCTGATGATACTTTGTCGCCTATCTCCCACCGAACATAATCCAGAATATCTTGCTTTGGAATTGGCGTAGGAGTAGGAGTTATAGTTGGAGTTGGTGTAAGAGTTGGTTCAGGAGTTGGTGTCGGCATAGGTGCCGGTGTAACCGTGGACATGGGCGCAGGCGCAAGCGTGGGCGACGGCGCAACCGTCGGCGTGGGCGCAGGCGCAAGCGTGGGCGACGGCGTCAGGGTTGGCTCTGCTTCTGCCTCGCATGCAATCAACGACAGCGCGAGGATGGTGAAAAGCGCTGCCAAGAAGATGGTGTGGGCGAAAGTTCGCGGCTTCACGACTGGCTGTTGCTCCAAATAGATCAAGCTTTACCTGACGATGTAGTCGTCCGCAGTCTGCGGCCCCGCTGGCGTGGTTTCACTTTGAGACTTCCACCTCCGGAAACCCGGCGGCGCGGTGTTCCTCGAATAACACGTAGAATTCCTCCACCGTCATCCCGAAGGTTGTCTGAAACGCCTGCTGCCAGGTGGTTCCGGGTTGGATCGAGGCGAAGTAATTGATCAGCGTGCTCTCTCCCGAATGGTGAGCCAGCAATTCGGCTGCCAGCAGTGCGTAAGGGTACCCAAGACCGGGTCTTACGGTGTCCGAAAATCCTTGGAAAGTTTCCATCTCGCTAATCGGTTTGACTACGTTCTTAGCCCTCCAGACCAACGACCGAGGTTCCGGCGAGTTACGCTCTTTATCGTAGGAGAGCACGCCAGCCGCGTCCATTGCCTTGAACGCAAGAAACTCTGCAGTGCCTTCGGTCATCCAAGTTGGTCCTCGAATTCCCTGCGACAATTCGCGCTGGAAGACATGAAACAGCTCATGCGCAGATATCTTCTTTCGACCCTCCGGACGCATCTTGCGCTCCTCCCATCGCAAGGTGTTCACGAAGAAGCGTCCGCCCCCGGCCACGGCGTTACTTCCTCGGGCCACCCACCCGGCTTCCCGTCCTCTTACGATTTCATAGGCGGCTATCAACTTATCCTGATTGTGATACAGGTGGATGGTAACCTGCGCTTCCATCTCGGGCATACCCAGAGACCCGGCGTACTCGTGCATCCCGTGGACCCCTTCAATCACATCCTCGACATACTCTGGCCTCACATCGGACCCAATCTCCCACTTCGTGTATTCGGGTGCGCCCGGCATCGTGACCAGCGGCGGGAGCGTCTCGCAGCGTGGCCTGGGAAATCCGGCGGAGCGGCGTTCCTCAAACAGTTGATAGGACTCTGCCACCGTCATGCCGAAGGCGGCCTGGAACGCTTCCTGCCAGATAGTCCCCGGTCTCAACGAAGCATAATAGGAGATCACGGCCTCCGGACCAGCCCGCTCCGCCAGCAACTCGACCGCGAGAAAAGACAGTCGCGAGGCACCATTCGTCGCGTTGTAGCCTTCCCGAGTTTCAAGGTCGCTCAAGGGTGTGTCCACTGATTCTGAGATGTGCGCATAGCGGCCCCTGGTGGGATCGCATGACTCCGGGCCCGACGGCCTGAGCGCCTGGTAGGTGAGGAATTTTCTGGAGCCTTCCAGCAACCACGCGGGTCCGCCGGGTGGCACCTGGTCACGTTGAGCCCCCAGCGGCAGGCCACTCATCTCGCGTAGAAGAGCATCGCTAAAGTGGCCTCCTAGTTGCCCCTCGCGGGTTTCCGCCGGCCACTCCCGGTAGCGGTCTGCCGATGTGTTCACCGCTACCCAGTTTGAGCCGTTTGCGAAAGGGTTCCGCCCAGCGGCAAAGTCTGGTCCGACCGAATCATCCAGTATCCTTCCGGCAGTCGCTTCGAATTCAGCCCCCAGGGTGTCCAGGTTGCGGTAGACGAAGATGGTTATTGGGCTGCCAAGCCGAGACAATCCGAGGTCAACCGCGTAATCGTGGACCGCGAGGACCGTCTCCCTCGCCTCGGTCTCTGCCGTGGGATTCACCTCATCGCCGATTTTCCAGACGATGCAACTGCCGTCAGTGGGAGACGCCGCGGCAGTGGACGCTCTCATGGGATCAAGGGCGGCAATCGCGTCGTCGAACAGCATCCGGTGGTAGTCGCGGAAATTGTCGCGGGTGATCGGGATGATGTAGATGTCGGGCTGTGCTGGATTGCCCTCGAGGACTTCACCGTTAGGGCGAATCGTGTGGCCGATGCTCCACATGAACTCGACCAGAGGCCGGTCAGCATCCTGGAAACGCAGAACCTCGTGCCCTTCCCAGGTGTTGCTGTATCCTCCGGTGGGCACCCCGATGAATGTCGCCAGGTCGTTATCGACGAGCATCGCCATGAACTGGTCCAGGTGTGAACCGCCCGACGTCCTGGCATTGATGACGGCTATTTCACCACTAAAGTGCGTGGGAGCGGGCTGCAGGATGCCGTCGGAATCCTTGGGCAGATGGGCCAGTTTGAAGGGAACGGGCGGCGTGTATGCGTCGCCCCGACGTATGGCTTCCATAGCATCAGTGCGGGCCCAATCGATCAGCCAACTGCGGCTCAGATTGAGACCGAATACGTCCGGTGCGTCGGCATCGGGCTCTTGTTCCGCGTAGCGTTCAACAAGCTCCTTCCCCAGATCGCTCAACCGGACATTGCCGAAGGTCGGGCGGAAAGGTTGGTCAACCAGTCGTTGGATTGCGTAGGCCCCGCCCGAACCGCCACCACTGTACGTCACGTCTATGATCATGTCGTAGTCGAGGATCTGCTCCCTCTCCGCATACTCCATCAGGTCGGCAACATCCTGAACGAGCGAGGACCGGAAGCCATACCACCGCAGCAGAATCATCCGCCGGCTCCGGTCGAGCATGACGTTGAAGCTCTCTCGTCTCAGGACCTCGCAGAAACCGGGATAGCGGACCATCAAATCGAAAGACCGGCATTGGTGCGTATAGGGCAACGACACCTCGTAGCGCTGACCCCACGGGTTTTCGAGGGTGAGGTTCAGTTGTTCGGAGTACAATTGCGGTGGGACGGTGCTGACCATTTGAGGCAACTCGTAAGCCATTTGCCAATACAGCGCGTGAAGACTGGAGTGGCGTATCCAGGGAGTGAACTCGTTCACGTATTCCGCCATGGAGCGACCGTTGACACCGACGACGGTGTCCCCAACCTTCGGAGTGGTCCGCCCTTCACCAACCCAGGCCACAAAGAACGTCGGATTTTTGATGTGCGTGAGGTCGGGGAGGATGTGAACCGGCGCCGAGATACATGACGCCCTTTCCGGGCGCTGCAAGCCGCCGTCCACCGGCTCTACGCGAAGATGTCGATCCCGCCGAGCATTGCTAAGTTTCATCAGCGCGTAGTAGAGATCAGTTTCGGTCCGGGAGGCGACGAACTCGGAGCGGAGAGCATTCATGTCGTCAAGGGGGGAAAATCCAACGTTGCTCTCCTTGATCTCCGAGAAGGCTTCCCGCTGTTCGGTCTTGTTGACGATCTCATCGAACAGTGCTTCCAATTCGCCGGTACTGAACGAAGCAGACGGCGTCACCCCGCAATACGGGAGACCCAGACCTCCGAGGTCGTTGGTGGGCACGTCGCGCAGGGCAACGGGCACACAGCCCGTGAACGCATTCCAGGCCAACTTGATGCGCTCCAGGTCGGCGAGGTTGGTTAGGCTTTCAGGTATCGCCCCGGTAAGCAGGTTGTCGTGGAGAGACAATCGCCTAAGTTTGGTCAGATCTCCTAACGAGGCGGGAATTGCACCGGTCAACTGGTTACCGTCGAGGAATAACGCGTCCAAGGACGTGAGGTCGCCCAACTCGGCAGGAATGGATCCTGTGAACTGGTTTCTGTGCAATATCAACTCCTTGAGAGCGGACAGGGATCCCAGTTGGCTCGGGATGGGTCCCGTCAACTGGTTTCGGTACAGTTGCAAATGGATCAATTTAGAAAGGTTACCCAATCCTGGAGGTATCGAACCGGTCAACTGGTTGCCGTAGAGAGCAAGCACTGTCAGATTGGACAGGTTCCCCAACTGGGTCGGTATGGGTCCCGTGAACTGGTTTTGGTATAGCTGCAAATGGGTCAATTTAGAAAGGTTACCCAATTCGGGAGGTATCGAACCGGTCAACTGGTTGCCGCCCAAATTGAGACGGGTCAGGTTGGACAAATTACCCAACCAGACGGGTATCGGGCCGGTCAATTGATTGCGGGAGAGATAAAGGCGCTCCAACTCCGTAAACTCGCCAATCCAACTGGGAACAGTTCCTGAAAGTTGGATCTCCCACAGGCCCAATCCCTTCAGTTTGCTGAGGTTCTGCAACTCTGTGGGTATGGGTCCGGTAAGCTCGTTGCGTCCCAGATAGAGCACTGTCAGATTGGACAGGTCACCCAGCCAGGCAGGTATGGAGCCGGTCAACCGGTTGTTGTTGAGACGCAAGTCGGTCAAGCTGGACAAGTTCCCCAATTCTGACGGTATCTGGCCCGTGAGCAGGTTATCGTGCAGGGACAATAAAGTCAGGCTAGGCAACTTCCCCAGTTCGGGAGGTATCGAACCCTCGAACTGGTTGTGCCGCAAGTGCAACTCGGTCAGCGCCTCAAGATCCCCCAGCCAGGCAGGTATTGTCCCGCTAAGCCGGTTCACGTCCAGGTCCAGATGGGCCAACTGCGTCAGGTTTTGCAAGGCGGACGGTATGGGTCCGCTCAACTGATTTTGCCAAAGGACCAGCTCCCTCAGGTTGGAGAGGTTGCCCAACTCCGCGGGAATAGGCCCGCTCAGGTTATTGTGGTTAAGGTCCAAGTGGGTAACTCGGCCGGTGGCGTCCGCAGTCACGCCGTACCACTCGCCGATGGGCGCTTCGCTCAGCCAGTTCGTGCTGTCCGCCCAATTCGGTCCGCCGGTGGCGTTGTAGAGCGCGACCAGAGCCTCCCGATCTCGTCCGCCCGAGGACCCTGGGACCGTCTCGCTCTGCGCATGGGCGACGCCTGCACCACAGGCAGTAACGAGCGCAAGCAACGTGAGCAGGACTAGTGCGAAGACACCTCGGTACAACATCATCAATCTCCTGTGAGAATTAGGCGAAACGGTGAATCCAAGTGGCTGCCACGGTCATGGCGACAACCCATCAAACGAGGTCATCGGAGGAGCCGACCTTCGGTCGGCTGACCGCATCGGCGACCGCGTCAAGGTCGGTGAGCGGTGTTCCGTTTGGGGTTGGAGCGGGGCCGGGAGCCCTGGGAGAGCCGTTTCGGAATGACAACAGGCCGTCGGGGGTGTTTAGAGCCGCCCTGACGGCTGTGCGACGTACGCACCACCCAGGAGGTGATATGTGCGTAGGACCCGATGATAATGGAACGTCTCAGTTCAGTAAATACCGAACGGCAAACCTCACCGGGTTTTCGTTGAGGGGACCGGTCTGGTCTCCTCGGGAGGAACCTGGTGAGGTAATGCCTCACGCTTCCATATCCTGCGCTCAGGCCGGGGGTGGCGGTTTGTGCCGCTGTCCTCGGCCTTTCGCCTGTCGGGTAGTGCGAACCACACCCGGGCAGGAGGCACAGCAATGGAAAAAAGAGCGCCGGGCTTTGGTAAGCCCAAGTGGAAACGAGCAGCAGAGCCGCGGGAGATTGAGCACTCAGCCGCGGCCCCTGAACCACCCGGAGGGTCATCCGAGCCGGTCTTTCGTGATCATGTCAACGCCGACGGAGATCTGACCCACGATCGCTGTCGTTGTCCAGGGATTCTGTCAGTTTAAATGGTAAGCGAATATGTCAGTCTGAGCGATTAGCGGCCATTTGGGTTGGTGGTCTGATGCCGTGATTGTGTGGGCGATTGGACGGTTTGGTTAGGGCACGGGCGTACTTGCGGACGGTATTGCGTGAGATGCCCAGCTGGCGCGCGATTTCGCGCAAGGAGAGCCCTTGGCTGGACTTTCCGCATTTCAAGCGGCGTAAGCCAGGGAATCGACAAGTCGGTGGTACAGAGCGACTGGGAGTTCCTGCGTATCGGGGTCGACGGCCGACGTTGAAAAACCCTCCGACGCCAGCCACAGGTGGCGTCGCACCAGGGCAATGGCGTCCACGAAGGTCGGCAACGGCTTGTCGTACCAGGCCGCTCGGCGCTGGGTCATGGGGCGCTGTTTTTGCAACCCGTGGGCGGCCAGGGTGGTCCAGGAGAAGATTCCCAGCAGGACGGGCGTGGTGCGGGCGATGGCCAGGTCGGACCACTGGCGTTGGGTTTCCACGCCCAGGTGGGTCCGCACCTCCTGAAAGAGCCTGCCCCGTACTTGATACGGGGTGACCTCCAGTTGCCAGCGCAGGACAAACCATTCCAGGATCTGGGTCGGGTCCGCCGCGGGGTCGGTGCACAGCAAGGCCTGGGTGGCGAAGGAGCCCTGGGGATCTCGGATCAGCACCCAGCGGATGCGGACTGGAGACTTGCCGGAGCGGTACCAGACCGCCGTTTGCGACGTGAGTTCCACCGTGCGGGTGGCGCCGTCATACCAGGCCACGGCCACACTGGCCCAAGTTGCCTGGGGCTGGTCGAGGATCGTTTTCAGCGCGGGTCGCCGCGCGCCTTTCAGCGGCGGGCGGCCGTTCTGACCCGGCTGACGGGCTGGCGCGGGCGCATAGAGAGCGGCGTCCAGCCGTAGTCTGGCAATGAGGGTAACGGGTTCACGGAGGGATTGGCAGCAGTGGAGCAGGTCCAGCACGGCGTAGCTGTTGTCGCCCACCAGCGCCAGTGGACGTTGGGGCAGCCAGCGTGGTTCGGCAGGCTCACCATGAGCGGGGTTGCAGGATCATCTGTCGCGCCCAGTCGGTGAGCTTCTTGTGCCGACGTCCCTGCTGTTGGTAGTACCGGGTCGAGGGCGCCAGCACGGTGAGCGCCGGCAAGGCCCAATGGCGTCCGGCCCAGGGCACGTGGCCCAGCCACATCAGGGAGATCCAGCGCAGGCCGCTGGCCTTGACCAGTTGGCTCCGGCTGGAACGCACCGCGTCGCGGTAGATGCCCCGACCTTTGATCTTGGCGCCGCGACGCCGTTCCAGGGTTTCGTCGATGCCGAAGACCAAGGGGCCATCCCCACCATCAAGGTGCTGGAGCAGCAACACCAAGAGGATGCGCGCCGCTGCACGGGGCGACCACACCGCCCGGTTGAGCACCTCATGGTAGCGGGCGTAATCGCGGTGATCGCTGCGGCCCATGACCCGCAGGGCCGCGGCGACGGTGCGCTGACCCGGGGTCAGGATCGCGCCCACCAGCAGTACCTGGGCTTTCCGCCAGGTCGGGTTGGTAAACAGCGTTGCGAAGGGAATGAGTATGGATACAATGGCATTGGGCAGGGTAAGCATAGCTGGGCCTTTAGTGAGATTTTGGTCAGGCCAGCTTACCCTGTCTTTATACTTTTTCTAAATTATGCGTAAAGCCTAGCCAAGGGGCCACGGGTCTACGATTGGGCCGTCGTGGAAATACGGCCTCTTGGGGAGCCGGGCAAGGGCTACTGGCTGCTGGCCCGGCGCAGCATTGCCCAGCCCGGGGAGTTGGCTTACTTCGTATGCTTCGGCCCGGCGGGAACGGCCTTGGAGGAACTGGTGAGGGTGGCTGGGACCCGGTGGGCCATCGAGGAGTGTTTCGAGGAGGCCAAGGGGCAGGTGGGACTGGACCAGTATGAGGTGCGGAGGTGGGACGGCTGGTACCGGCACATCACCTTGGCGATGCTGGCGCAGGCGTATCTGTCAGTAATCAAGCATCAAGCGATGGAACCAGGAGCAAAGGGGGCTGCTACGGTCCCGATGAAGCGCTGATTCCCATAACGGCCCCGGAGGCGCGCCGGCTGCTCACCCGACTTGTATGGACGGAAAATCAACTGCCTGATTTCATCCTGTCCTGGTCGTGGTGGAGACGGTGCCACCAAGCCAGAGCCCGGCAATGCCATTACAAACGCCGCCTGTCAAATCTGCGACTGTAGTACTAGGCAGCGACGAGCCGGCGGCTCTCCTCCTAGACTGCGATCCCCAGCGCAGCGCAGTGGGCTGGTCCTCGGTGGACCCCCAATCGGATTCGCATCTGACGGTACAGGGTGTGGAAGCGGGAGCGCTGGTCCGCCAGGTGAGAGCAACTGCCGGGGAATACCGTTGGATTGTCATAGATTGTCCGCCGGGCATCACCCGCGTGAACGCAGACGCTATCAGGGTGGCCGACGTCGTGCTCATTCCCTGCAAACCGCGGGTTTGGGACGTGTGGGCCTGTGAGGATATCGTTGCAGCGGTAAAGCTTCGGCAGGCTGGGCATGGTGGGTGTCCCAAAGCCGCATTTGTGATCAGCATGGGCCGGCCCCGCACACGCTTTAGCCAAAGCATTGACGCAGCCCTACAGGAGTTGGGTCTCCCGGTCCTCCAGGCGCGTACCACGGAACGGGAAGCCTATGCGGTAGCGGCAGGCGAAGGTAAATCTGTGTTGGCCGGCCGGGATCGGGTGGCGCAAGGAGAGATCAGCGGCATCTGCGACGAGATAAAGGAGATGTGTAATGGCCTTCTCACGAAGACCCGAATCCCCCGATGATCAGGAACGGAGAGAGGCATTCCGTGAGCAGGCAGCGGTGCCGGATGTTACCGTGCTTCATTGCCGTATACCCTCTGCTGTGCACAGGCGTCTACGCCATCTGGTGGTGGATGAAGATTCCAGCGTGACGGCTATGGTGATTGAGATGCTTGAGGAAGGTCTCCAGAGGCGAGGTCGTTAACGAAAACTGCTTGTTGATTTGGTAAATAGGACTTTTGGTGCATAGGTGATCAGGATCAACGGTGAACCGGTGATATGGTAATTGACTACACAACCCTCTCTATCGTCTGGCGTGTCAAATCACTCACAATCAGCCAAGAGTGAACTCCGTCCCACTCGTTAAGACGCTAAGGTTGGCCCTGACCTAGATATCCACACATCGTTTCATGAGCGCATCAAACGGATCCACTGTCCCGCGTCAAGCATAAATGCCGGTTCCTATTTCCTCATTCAGAAATGTTACCGAAACTTTAGCACTTGGGGACCCCTCGACCAGCGCCAATTCCGGCATTGCAGGGAGCTCCGGCATGGGCTCACCAGCGGTGGTGTAGACCAGCTTTTTGGCCATGATGCCGCGCCACTGCTGCACTCTGCGTTGCAGCGTCCGCAAGTGAGTGTCGCTGAAACGGTCTGGATGGCCGGTGTCAAGGGCGGCGGAAAATGAGGCCGTCATAAAAGTCTGATAAGGGGTATTGATCGGATATTTATGGACAGCTGGGACAAGGGAAGCCGGCGACGGGTTCCGCGGAGGCAGGCGCCGATGACCGTTAGGTCGCCGACACCGGTCTGGGTGAAGCCGGACACAAATGGCCTGGGCGGGAGCGATGCGTGGCCGACATCATGCACTTCCGTACCCCAACACGTAAGCGTTGGTAGAATTAACTCATCAACCCGGTTTCCAACCACCGGGAATCCTCACCCAGGAGAGTCCATGACCAAACTTACCACCCAGGGCCAAAAGGACTCCGCCAACACCGACCTGCCTCAGTTCCACGACCCCGACGACCAGGTCATCGACCTAGACGACGAAACCGATATCCGAAAAGACCCCGAGCCGGAAACAATCGAGATTGACCCCGACGAGGCCGCCGTCCTCGCCTACTTCACCAACGCACGACGCGACCAGCTCGAAGCACTCCCCGAGCCCACCAAGCGCGACCTGCAACGCGAGGAACAGATCTGGGCCGAACCCGAAGACGACCTGGCCTCGCTGGACGACCCAGTGCGGGTGTACCTCCGCGAAATTGGACGCATTCCACTCATCGACGCCAAGCAGGAGCAATACCTGGCACGCCGTATCGACGAGATGGCACACCTGCACCCGATCCCCGGACTAAACCACCTCGCCATGCTCAGCGACCCGCAACGTCTGGAAGAGGAACTCGGCCAGGGGCCGCTCCCCATGCCTCACCGGGCTTATACCCAGGCCGCGCACCTGATGAACGACCGACGCCTGCCCAATCAGCTGCCGCAGATCCACGGCGAGGACCTTGATGTGTCCTGCTGGGACGTCACCATGCTGCTCCTGGCGCGAATCACCAACGCCTGGCCTATCATCCAGTCCATCTCGAACCACGCACAGATCGGCCAGCAGCTCACCATCACCGAGATAATGACCAACCAGACCTTCCGTGCCAGCATCGACCAAACCATTGACCCGGAACTGGTCGAACTCGTTGCGCATGAGCTCAACTCGAATCCCGACGATATCACCAAGGCCATGGTCCAACTATCGCTGGACACCGCCACCCTGCCCAACCACACCAGGGAGACCATCAACCAATACCTGCACGCCTGGCTGGAAACCCACCAGGAACAGGAACAACTGGCCGCGCCGGAAACCATCAATGAGGACGACTGCCAGATTCCCATCCTGTCCATGATGCTCCACGACCCCCGCTTCATCGAGCGTATTGGAGAGGACCGGTTCCGCGACGCGGGACACTACTACCAGATCCTCACGGACGGGGAGATGGCCCAGGCTGACCTCAGCCAAGCCAACTTACGCCTCGTGGTGAGCATAGCCAAGAAACACCTGGGGCGCGGCCTCAGCATGCTGGACATGGTCCAGGATGGCAACCTGGGACTCATGCGCTCCGTGGACAAGTTCGATTACCGCCGCGGCTACAAGTTCAGCACCTACGCCACCTGGTGGATTCGGCAGGCCATCACCCGAGGCATCGCAGACCAGGCTCGCACCATACGGGTACCGGTGCACATGATCGAGATCATCAACAAGCTGAGGCGGCGCCAAAGCAGTCTCCTGCAGGAACTGCAGCGTGATCCCACCACCGAGGAACTCGCTGAGGCGATGGAGTCAACACCGGAACGGATCCTGGAAATCCAAAAACTTTCCATCGATCCCGTATCCCTCGAAACCCCGATAGGCGAGGGAGAGGACTCCTTCCTCGGCGACCTCATCGAGGACCGCGCTTCCGTCACACCCTACCAGGCTGCTGTCCATCAAATGATGAGCGACCAGATCAACCAAGCGCTGTCCACACTCACCGATCGCGAGCACAAGATCCTCAGGATGCGCTTCGGCCTCGACGACGACCGAACCCATACCCTTGAAGAGATCGGCAAGCGGTTGGGCCTAACCCGGGAACGTATCCGCCAGATCGAGGCCAAGGCCATACGCAAGATGCGGCATCATTCCAGGTCCAAGGCTCTGCGCGGATACCTGGAATAACACCAGACCCCGGGCTCTCGATAAAACTCGCAACCGACCTCCCGGGCAACAATAGACACCACCGGGAGGTCAAATGATGCCCAGGGAACGGGGTCTCAACTACACCCCAGACGCCGACGGCTATTCATTCGATGACACCGCGATCGGCGAAGCCGCCCAGGCATCCTTTCATCGCCTGGCCTCGGGATACCCACAACAGGAACCCGACGACATTCACCACCTCGCCGACGTCATCACCGGCATACGCGATTCCACAATCGCTGACATGGAACTCCGCAAGGCTTCTGGTCTTTACTCCATGACCCAGGCCCGCACCATCGACACCATCCTGGACCGGGCCGGTGCACTCTGGCAACACTACCAGGACCGCCGGATGGAACAGCGCCAGAACGAGCGGGACATGTGGGCAGACCTGCTCCGCGACACGAAAGCGCTGCTGCCCGAATGGGATAACGACGACGTCAACCAGCTGATCCACGACCTGGACCATCCCAGAGACGCCATGGAAACCCTGGTTCAAGTATGGCAGCCCGACAACACCATACTGGTCGCGCCTGACTGGGAAACCATCCACCGCTACACCCAGGCGGTCCCGTTCACCGCATCCGACGATTATCCCAAGGTCAACGGGGACGGCGACGCGTACGACATCCGCGACAAACACGTTTACGGGGATATCCCCACCGATCTGGAAGACCGCACCGCATCGGTAACCCGCTACTATGTTAACGCCCCCGAACCGGCCGGCTGGACCCTCAACGGTCAGGGACAGTACGTACCACTCTACGACGAACCGGTCGAGCGCCAGCTCCTTACCTATCAGGTCCACCAGGTTGACCACAACTTACCTAGGCTTTACGCATAATTTAGAAAAAGTATAAAGACAGGGTAAGCTGGCCTGACCAAAATCTCACTAAAGGCCCAGCTATGCTTACCCTGCCCAATGCCATTGTATCCATACTCATTCCCTACTCATTCCCTTCGCAACGCTGTTTACCAACCCGACCTGGCGGAAAGCCCAGGTACTGCTGGTGGGCGCGATCCTGACCCCGGGTCAGCGCACCGTCGCCGCGGCCCTGCGGGTCATGGGCCGCAGCGATCACCGCGATTACGCCCGCTACCATGAGGTGCTCAACCGGGCGGTGTGGTCGCCCCGTGCAGCGGCGCGCATCCTCTTGGTGTTGCTGCTCCAGCACCTTGATGGTGGGGATGGCCCCTTGGTCTTCGGCATCGACGAAACCCTGGAACGGCGTCGCGGCGCCAAGATCAAAGGTCGGGGCATCTACCGCGACGCGGTGCGTTCCAGCCGGAGCCAACTGGTCAAGGCCAGCGGCCTGCGCTGGATCTCCCTGATGTGGCTGGGCCACGTGCCTTGGGCCGGACGCCATTGGGCCTTGCCGGCGCTCACCGTGCTGGCGCCATCGACCCGGTACTACCAACAGCAGGGACGTCGGCACAAGAAGCTCACCGACTGGGCGCGACAGATGATCCTGCAACCCCGCTCATGGTGAGCCTGCCGAACCACGCTGGCTGCCCCAACGTCCACTGGCGCTGGTGGGCGACAACAGCTACGCCGTGCTGGACCTGCTTCACTGCTGCCAATCCCTCCGTGAACCCGTTACCCTCATTGCCAGACTACGGCTGGACGCCGCTCTCTATGCGCCCGCGCCAGCCCGTCAGCCGGGTCAGAACGGCCGCCCGCCGCTGAAAGGCGCGCGGCGACCCTCGCTGAAAGTCCTCCTTGACCAGCCCCAGGCAACTTGGGCCAGCGTGGCCGTGGCCTGGTATGACGGCGCCACCCGCACGGTGGAACTCACGTCGCAAACGGCGGTCTGGTACCGCTCCGGCAAGCCTCCAGTCCTCATCCGCTGGGTGCTGATCCGGGATCCCCAGGGCTCCTTCGCCACCCAGGCCTTGCTGTGCACCGACCCCGCGGCGGACCCGACCCAGATCCTGGAATGGTTTGTCCTGCGCTGGCAACTGGAAGTTACCTTTCAGGAGGTGCGGACCCACCTGGGCCTGGAAACCCAACGCCAGTGGTCCGACCTGGCCATCGCCCGCACCACGCCCGTCCTGCTGGGAATCTTCTCCTGGACCACCCTGGCCGCCCACGGGTTGCAAAAACAGCGCCCCATGACCCAGCGCCGAGCGGCCTGGTACGACAAGCCGTTGCCGACCTTCGTGGACGCCATTGCCCTGGTGCGACGCCACCTGTGGCTGGCCTCGGAGGGTTTTTCAACGTCGGCCGTCGACCCCGATACGCAGGAACTCCCAGTCGCCCTGTACCACCGACTTGTCGATTCCCTGGCTTACGCCGCTTGAAATGCGGAAAGTCCAGCTTGGCCCCATCGCCCGCACTGCATCTGGTCCAACCCAACTCGTCAACCTGCGACGTCAGCCGGTCAGCCCGCACCTGACACCGGCCCTTGTCCGTCCAGACCCACAGCTTCTCGTTGCTCCTGATGGTCAGCACGTGGGGAATTCCCGCTCGCTCCAGCCACCGCCGCAGCTTGCGGTCGTTGCCATAGACCTCATCTCCAGCAACCCAGCCGAAGGGGACTCCTGATTCCAGCGCCCGCTTCAGCATTAGCTGGGCCAGTTGCGGCTTGGTCCGAAAGCCGACACTCTCCGGCACCCCAGCCTCCCCCCGCCGCTCCCAGTCTTCCGCCCACACCTGGGGCAGGTACAATTCCCGGTCCAGCAGGGTTCTGCCCCTGGCGCTGGCATAGGCCAGAAAAACGCCAATCTGACAGTTCTCGATCCGCCCCGCCGTCCCGCTGTACTGCCGCTGCACCCCCACCGACTGCTCCCCTTTCTTGAGGAATCCGGTCTCGTCCACCACCAGCACCGCGTCAGCGGCGGACAGATGCTCCACCACGTAGGATTTCAGGTCATCACGAACCAGGTCCGCATCCCACCGATAGTTGTACAACAGGCGCTGCACCCCGTCGGGAGTGGCGTCGCCCGCCTGCTCCGCCAACTGCCACCCGTTCTTGCGCTCTACGGAACTGACCAGTCCCCGCAAGTAGTCCAGTACCCGCCGCCGAGGCTCCGGGCGCCGGAACCGTCCGGCAATGCAGGAATGAACCTGCTCAATCCCTTCGGCCCAGCGGGCCACTTCCGCCAGTTCCTCTGCACGCCCCGTCACCGCCGCACCCCCTCACCGGATAATTGCCTATTTACAATCTTTTGAGGATTAGCGCCATGAAGGCAAGCACCACCATTTGCAGGCTGGTATTGAGCTTTCTTTCACAGTTCTTCCAGAGTCGGCGGCACTTTTCCAGCCAGGCGAAAGACCGCTCCACCACCCATCGCTTCGGCAGCACCACGAAGGTGTGCAGTTCGTTGCGTTTCACTATTTCCACCGAGGCTCCCAGCAAGCTTTGCACCGCAGCGGCAAAGGGCTTCCCGGTGTAACCCCCGTCCACCAGCACCTTCTGGACCTGGTTGAGGCCGGACCGGTTTTCGTCAAACATCGCCAAAGCCCCAGCCCGGTCGGTAACGTCGGCGGTAGTCACGTGTATCCCATGGGGCAATCCTTGCGTGTCCACCGCGATGTGACGCTTGATTCCGGACACCTTCTTGCCCGCGTCATAGCCCTTGTGCCCGGCGGTGTCCGTGTTCTTGACGCTCTGGGAGTCCACGATGCAGAAGCTGGTCTGCTCTTTACCGACCATTGCTTTGCCGGGCCGCGCCAACCGATTTTTTTAGGACTTGCTCCAGAATGGATTCTTTCGCCGGGCCAGGCCGCTCGCTCCATTGCCGGAAATACTGGTAGCAAGTGCGCCAATTGGGGAAGTCCGCAGGCAGCATTCGCCACTGGCACCCGCTTTTCAAGAGGTACAGCACGCCGCAGAAAACGTCATACAAGTCCACGGTGCGAGGCTTGGTCCGACGGCGGGCCGACTCCCACGTCGGCAGAATCCGGGCGAATTGCTCCCGGCTGATGTCGCTGGGATAGGATAGTCTCAACTTAACCTATTCCAGAGATCGTAGACAGGTTCTTAGAAAGAGGTATGCTCGACGATTTCACGCCGTCGCAACCATGGCGAACCGCGAGGATGCTACATGACGTTAGATCGGGGTTGTCATCGAGGTGATAACGTTGGAAATTCGGGACTAGTACCGTTTCAATTTAATTCTATTGGATAGACATGTTTGAGCTTACTGCGAGCGTCCTGGGTGGAGAACCGCCAGTCTATGATGGCGGCGGCCTCGTTGCGCTCGCGTTCGAGCGCCGCGACCTCCCGTCTCAGCAACGCTTCATCGCCGACCCGGCGGTTCAGACACTATCTGCTAAAGACGCTCAACTCGATTTCAGCCATGTTCAACCAGCTTCCGTGATTGGGTGTGTGGTGAAGCTCCAGGCGTTTGGCGATGCGGCGCGCCGCGGACGGTGCAAACGCTTCGTAGAGCGCGCCGGGCTGGTGGGTGTTGAGATTGTCCAGCAACACGCGCACTACTGCGGCGTCAGGATAGGCCGCGTCCACCAGCCACTTCATCTGTTGCGCGAAGTCCACGGCAGTCCGGCGCCCGGTCACCGCGACGTGCCTCCACCCACCCTTCGGTTCACAGAACATGAACAGATTCCGGGTCCCGTTTCGCTGGTACTCGGTGTCATAGCGCTCCACCCGTCCAGGAGCGGCCTCAATGGGAGGCCGCACATCCCCAAGCAACTGCTGGGAGGACTCGTCAAAACACTCCACCGGACACTCCCGGTCGTGCTCTTCGTGATAAAGAGCCTGCCCCGTACTGGATACGGGGTCCAGCACGTCCTCCATCCGCGCCACGAACTCCCCGCTCAGCTTGGGGATGCACCATTCCTTTTTCCGCCACGGCTTGGGTTCGTTTTCTTGAGTAGCTGGCGCACCGTCTCCAAGGAGATGCTCTCGGCAAACTCCAGCTCCACCACCTGGTCCGCCAGCAGATGGAGCGTCCAGTTCACCTGTCCTTCGGGTGGACTGCTGCACGCGATGGCAACCAGAGCCTGCCCCGTACTGGATACGGGGTGCGCTTCCGGTTTGCCGTCCAACTGGCGCTCTCGGCCCGGCCGTGGCTGGTCATTGATGGCGGCCTCAAGTCCTTCCTCCACGTACCGCTTCCGCACTCTGGCAACGGTAGCGGCGTTGATCAAAAGCACACCGGCTATCTCACCGTCCCGAAGTCCTTCAGCTGCTTTGAGCAGCGCCAGCGCCCGCTTGACGGTGCGGACTGACGGCTGGCCCCGGTGGGAAACCTCATTGAGACGGGAGCGTTCGGATTCAGCCAGCTTGACTTTATACTTGATGGCAGCCATGTCTGGATACTCCCCCACAGAAAGATCATACCCAAGTATGGCTCCCTTCTCATATTATTACAAATCTATCCGGAAATGGTACTAGTTCACTGCCTAGTATTCAATCAAGTCTGGAAAGGCAGGGATATAGGCGATGCAATTTGGATCGGGCATCTTGAGTGGTGAACCGCCAGTTGATGGTGACGCCCGCTGCGTTGCGCTCGGTCTCGTAGGCCGTGATTTGGCGTTGCAGGGCGTCCGCGTCGGGGTTTCTCCCCTTGAGACAGGCGCGGCTCAACGCGCTGAATTCGATCTCCGTCATGTTCAACCAGCTGGCGTGCTTGGGCGTGTGGTGAAACTCCAGGCGCTTCACGATGCGCCGGGCCTCAGCAGCCGGGAACGTCTCGTAAAGGGACGCCATACGATGGGTATTCAGATTGTCCAGCACCACTCGAACCACCGGAGCATCAGGGTAGGCCACGTCAACCAGCCACCGCATCTGGTGGGCGAAGTCCGGCATGGTGCGCCGCTCGGTGATGGCCAGGTGGCGCCAGCCCGCCAGGGGTTCACAGGCCAGGAAGATGTTGCGCGTACCGGCGCGGCGATACTCGTAATCCTGGCGCCGCGGTCGTCCCGGTTGAGGAGGCAACGGCTCCCTGACCTCGGCCAGCAGTTGGGTGGAGGTCTCGTCAAAGCACACCACCGGCCGATCGGGGTCGTAGCGTTCGGCATACAGGTCCAGCACGTCCTCCATCGCCTGCCCCGTACTGGATACGGGGGCCGCCACGAATTCGCCGCCTACTTTCGGGATGCACCATTGCTGCTTCCGCCAGGGCTTGAGGGTGTTTTTCTGAGCCTGAGCCTGACCGTCTCGTAGGACAGCGATGGCGCCAATCCCAACTCCACCACCTTGCCAGCCAACAAACGCAGGGTCCAGTGCTCATGGCCCTCGGGGGCGTCGCTGCACGCCAGGGCAATCAGAGCCTGCCCCGTACTGGATACGGGGTGGGCTTCACCCCGATCATCCAACTTGCGATACCGATTGGCTTGGGGATGGTCGTGCCGCACGCCCTCCAACCCCTCTTCGGCGTACCGCCGTTTGGTGCGGAACACCGTGCGCGGCGACGTGTCCAGGGCCGCCGCCACTTGGGAAGCACTCCAGCCCGCATCAGTCTTGAGCAGGATGCGCACCCGATTGATGACCCGAGCGGAGCGCTGGCCGCTGCGGATCAACCGCTCCAGTTGATCCCGATCTTCCGACGACAACCGTACCGCATATTTCTCCGCAACCATGGATGTCGCACCTCCCGCACCGCTGTTTGCCAGTCAGCGTAACAACCCTGGCCCGCCCCGCGCTTCACCTGCCAATACAGGATTGACTCAATACTAGTTCAGTAATCGAGAAACCGTTATTTAGAAGGAATTTCTGGGTTTGCTTTGAGACTGTCCTCGTCCATCCCAGGGTTGGATCGTCGGCTATAACCACGCATGCGATCCCGTCCTTGCCTATAGCTTCATCCCCCTCCTCAAAAACGCTTCAACGCTACGGCCGTCGTTGCTGGCACCGAACGGTGGATTAATATGAAACGCCTCATAAGCGGACCTGTGCACTTCAGGGAGTGGATGGGCAACATTGTAAAGTTCCGCAGAGACTAAGTCTTCTAGTCCAAACCGTTCTGCGAACCTGCGGACGGAATTGACAATCCGTTCATCAAAATCAAGGACATGAACATGAGCCGGTCCTCGGTCTAACACTTTGCGATCTTTTAGATAAGTCAACGTTAGGCCGATTGCATCACCATCGCCCAGGAACACCATACTTTTCCCATCAATCCACCTGCTCACCAACTCAGCATGAAGCAACATATCGGAGATTTTCATGTAGATCTGGTCAAACCCACGCAGAGCTTCCGGTCGGTTGACCACCACTTCCGAAACAAAGTTGAATGCCTCACGTAGGTCAAGATTGGTCATGATTCTCGTCTCCTGAGCGTACCGGGAACAAATACCTTACTATCAAAAACGCCAACCCCGAAACTTGGGTGAAAGTGCCCCCAATGAACGTGGTCGCGACCCACCGGTCCAATTCGATCGCCTTGAAGCCAATCAGGAAAGCGATCGCCAGGACCGATACAATCTCAACTGATAGCAACATGAGTAAGGCCCAACCGTAAGTCAGTCGCAGGGTGCGATCAGAGCGTTGTCCCGCGGTTCTGGATGCAAGTTGTTCTAACCTGTCGTAAGTATCGATATCGTCGGACGTGACTCTCGACCCAATGCCCACTATGTATGGGCTTATGGGACCTCCTGGATCAAACGACACGGGAGGTAGCCTCTAGGTCCAGAGCGTCAATTCGGTACCCCATCGCTTCTTGCGAAACGTTAAACATTCGGGCTAATACTATAACACTCGGGTTTTCGGCCCAACGCTCCCTGACTAGCTCTTCCGGCATGAGCAACGCAGCAGCGAACCAGTTTGCCTCAATTTCTCTGTTACGCTGTTCTGACCGAGCGGCGGCGGTGGGTTGTTTTTCTCGGAACATATCAACCCGCTTATCAACGATTTGTCCGTCGTTGGGCAAATGCATGAAATGGTGCGCCAGTTCGTGAGCAATTGAGAACCGTTTCCGATAGGGCGGGTCGGATTGCTCAACCAGGATTTGTGCATGATCTCCGCGTTTGGCGATAAGGCCAGCCAGTGAATCGTCCGCGAACTTGGCGTTATGAACAGTAATCCCGAGTTTACTGGCCAAATCCACAGGGTCCACCGGAACCGCGTACAAACCGTGTTGGACCAAAATCTCTTTTGCGCGTCGCTCTATTTGAGATCTCAGATTGGATCCCATATAGCCCCCTTTGCGGCATTAACAATGTCGACCCTTTGCCTGCCGAGAGCCGCGAAGCAAGTTGCGACCCACCCCATTGGTAGTGACAACGGGATTCTGGCTGAAATAACTGTTTGAACGTGCATTCAATTTCTAGCCCGCGGCTCAATCCATTATAAGGCTAATTTGGCCGACTTTGTATTAAAGTCTGCCATTTTCATGCCTGGGGCCGGAGTTGGGCACGGCCTCAAGCACGGGGCCGAGGCTGATCGACGGCAAAATGGCAGAGTTGCTAATGAAATCTGCCATCGCTACATTGACTGGGCTAGGCTTTACGCATAATTTAGAAAAAGTATAAAGACAGGGTAAGCTGGCCTGACCAAAATCTCACTAAAGGCCCAGCTATGCTTACCCTGCCCAATGCCATTGTATCCATACTCATTCCCTTCGCAACGCTGTTTACCAACCCGACCTGGCGGAAAGCCCAGGTACTGCTGGTGGGCGCGATCCTGACCCCGGGTCAGCGCACCGTCGCTGCGGCCCTGCGGGTCATGGGCCGCAGCGATCACCGCGATTACGCCCGCTACCATGAGGTGCTCAACCGGGCGGTGTGGTCGCCCCGTGTAGCGGCGCGCATCCTCTTGGTGTTGCTGCTCCAGCACCTTGATGGTGGGGATGGCCCCTTGGTCTTCGGCATCGACGAAACCCTGGAACGGCGTCGCGGCGCCAAGATCAAAGGTCGGGGCATCTACCGCGACGCGGTGCGTTCCAGCCGGAGCCAACTGGTCAAGGCCAGCGGCCTGCGCTGGATCTCCCTGATGTGGCTGGGCCACGTGCCTTGGGCCGGACGCCATTGGGCCCTGCCGGCGCTCACCGTGCTGGCGCCATCGACCCGGTACTACCAACAGCAGGGACGTCGGCACAAGAAGCTCACCGACTGGGCGCGACAGATGATCCTGCAACCCCGCTCATGGTGAGCCTGCCGAACCACGCTGGCTGCCCCAACGTCCACTGGCGCTGGTGGGCGACAACAGCTACGCCGTGCTGGACCTGCTTCACTGCTGCCAATCCCTCCGTGAACCCGTTACCCTCATTGCCAGACTACGGCTGGACGCCGCTCTCTACGCGCCCGCGCCAGCCCGTCAGCCGGGTCAGAACGGCCGCCCGCCGCTGAAAGGCGCGCGGCGACCCGCGCTGAAAACGATCCTCGACCAGCCCCAGGCAACTTGGGCCAGCGTGGCCGTGGCCTGGTATGACGGCGCCACCCGCACGGTGGAACTCACGTCGCAAACGGCGGTCTGGTACCGCTCCGGCAAGTCTCCAGTCCTCATCCGCTGGGTGCTGATCCGGGATCCCCAGGGCTCCTTCGCCACCCAGGCCTTGCTGTGCACCGACCCCGCGGCGGACCCGACCCAGATCCTGGAATGGTTTGTCCTGCGCTGGCAACTGGAAGTTACCTTTCAGGAGGTGCGGACCCACCTGGGCCTGGAAACCCAACGCCAGTGGTCCGACCTGGCCATCGCCCGCACCACGCCCGTCCTGCTGGGAATCTTCTCCTGGACCACCCTGGCCGCCCACGGGTTGCAAAAACAGCGCCCCATGACCCAGCGCCGAGCGGCCTGGTACGACAAACCATCGCCGACCTTCGTGGACGCCATTGCCCTGGTGCGACGCCACCTGTGGCTGGCCTCGGAGGGTTTTTCAACGTCGGCCGTCGACCCCGATACGCAGGAACTCCCAGTCGCCCTGTACCACCGACTTGTCGATTCCCTGGCTTACGCCGCTTGAAATGCGGAAAGTCCAGCTTGGCCCCATCGCCCGCACTGCAGCTGGTCCAACCCAACTCGTCAACCTGCGACGTCAGCCGGTCAGCCCGCACCTGACACAGGCCCTGGTCCGTCCAGACCCACAGCTGCTCGTTGCTCCTGATGGCCAGCACGTGGGGAATTCCCGCTCGCTCCAGCCACCGCCGCAGCTTGCGGTCGTTGCCATAGACCTCATCTCCAGCAACCCAGCCGAAGGGGACTCCTGATTCCAGCGCCCGCTTCAGCATTAGCTGGGCCAGTTGCGGCTTGGTCCGAAAGCCGACACTCTCCGGCACCCCAGCCTCCCCCCGCCGCTCCCAGTCTTCCGCCCACACCTGGGGCAGGTACAATTCCCGGTCCAGCAGGGTTCTGCCCCTGGCGCTGGCATAGGCCAGAAATACCCCGATCTGACAGTTCTCGATCCGCCCCGCCGTCCCGCTGTACTGCCGCTGCACCCCCACCGACTGCTCCCCTTTCTTGAGGAATCCGGTCTCGTCCACCACCAGCACCGCGTCAGCGGCGGACCGATGCTCCACCACGTAGGATTTCAGGTCATCACGAACCAGGTCCGCATCCCACCGATAGTTGTACAACAGGCGCTGCACCCCGTCGGGAGTGGCGTCGCCCGCCTGCTCCGCCAACTGCCACCCGTTCTTGCGCTCTACGGAACTGACCAGTCCCCGCAAGTAGTCCAGTACCCGCCGCCGAGGCTCCGGGCGCCGGAACCGTCCGGCAATGCAGGAATGAACCTGCTCAATCCCTTCGGCCCAGCGGGCCACTTCCGCCAGTTCCTCTGCACGCCCCGTCACCGCCGCACCCCCTCACCGGATAATGGCCTATTTTACCCGATAATCTGCGACTGTAGTACTAGCGTGAATCGCATGAGCTGGGGCAGGCCTTGCTCATAGCTGCCGATGACCAGGATGACCGCGCCGACCCAAACCACGCGCCACCCGTAAAACCGCGCGGCGGACGGCTTCAAATCAGCTTCGACGGTGTCGTCGTGGCATTCAGTTATCTTGGTCTTGAGGAATCAACAGAAAGACAGTTAGCCCACGCCGGGCAAGGCAGCAGGTCCAATACGGCAGAAAAAGAGGCCGGACCAGGGCATGCAATCCGGCCTACCACGAGAGGTATGGGTCTGCCCCGCGGCATTATGGATGAACCAGGACCGGGTTGGAAGTGGGAGCGTCACTGAACCCCAGAGCCCGGCGCACCGTCTCGTTGGTGCGAATCAGCCGTATGGCGGACGTGGGCCAATCGGGGTTGTTGCGGTTGACCACCTCATGACGTTCCACGATCCCATCCTCCTGGTACTCGTCGATCAGCCGGCTGCACTCGTGCTCGTTCCAGGCAGTCCCCAATCCAGCATCCACTGATTGGACAGCATGCTGTAGCCGACTAAGCTCAGCCGGCCTTCCAGCTTGTACATCTGCCGAATGAACCGTTCCACGACATCGTCGATTCCGGCGTCGCCCTCCTCAGAAACCGCGGGGAGGTCCAGGTTGACGTCGCCATGTTCCGCCAACTGGATACCCAGCTCGGCCTCAAGCGGGAATAGCGGGGCCGCGCCAGCATATCTCGGGACACCGACTGGCTGAAGGCGCACAGCACGATGCGTCGCCCGTGGAAGCTGGCTCGGTCCACCAGGGCCTGGTAGTCGGCGTCACCCGAACCCAGGATCACCGTGCCGTAGTCCTCCCGGTTCCTGATCCACTCGTAGACCTCCAGCAGGATGGCCGGGTCGGACCGGTCCTTGCCGGCGCTGGTCCGGGGAGCGTGATAAGGGACGATATCATGCTCGGCGAACTCCCGTCCGTCCCCGGGCCGGAGCGACCAGCCGCCGAAGGCTTTGCCTCCCACCATCTCTCCGAAAACTCGGCTCACGTCCTGCATGGCCCGGCACAGCTCGGCCGGCCTGACGTCGCGCTGGTAAAGCTGTGCGCCACACCTGACGTTCTCCGAGTCGATGGCGATCAGGACGCCCTGCGGTTGCTGGCTCATGGGGTGGGCTCCCGCCAGAACAGCGCGATGGTGCTGGAATTAGCGTGATCTGGTGCGTCCGATTCGGTGAAATCCTGAACGTCCAAGGTATAGCCGTCCGGGTGCCGATGTTTACCCTGACTGCCTGGCTGGTGTCCAGCATCAACCAGCAGGCATTGGCGATCGACACGGTGCGGCGTTGGCTACCGACACCTGACTTTCCTGCGGGACAATTTCCCGCCACCGCCTCAACTGCGCCCGCCAATATATCACGTTGCCGGGTTGACACTGGGACGCAATTCTCTGTTCATCCACGGGCCTGAAGGGAAGTCGACGCGGTCCCGGCCGTCGGCCTACATCGGTACCAAGCCATGCGGGGCATTGCAGATGTGAGTGATTCCCGGCCACCGAACAATAAGATAGCGCCCGGGGTTTCCGGGCGCGATCATGCCGTCGGTTGCTGCTGATTACGGCCTCTTACTGTGCGTTGCTGGGAATTTGTCCAGCATTTGTCCAGCGGATTGAGCTCGATCCGGTCGAAACCCTGCTTATTGATACCAATCCCCGTACAAGTACGACCCTTATTGAGATGATGGAGCCGATGAAGGGAATCGAACCCTTGACCTGCGGTTTACGAAACCGCTGCTCTACCGCTGAGCTACATCGGCAATCGTTTGGCGTATACCCTGTTGGTGTTTGCATTGTAACGTCGCATTTGCTGTTTTCCAAGTTTGCGGCCTCACCAGGCACCGCTATTTACGCTAAAATACCGGCGACCGCGGCCGTCGCAACCGCTATTGGCCCGGTCGCAATGTACGCCAAATCAGACTACGATAACCTGGAGGTACAGGCTTATGTTCACCCGAATTTATACTGGAGACGACGGCCAGACCCATTTTGAGGATTTGGACCTTCCCGGCGAGCGGGCCATCCACAGCGGAATGCAAGTTACTCCGGGCGTGAATTTCCGCAGGTTCGAGCCCGGCTACTTCTCCGACTGGCATACCGCCCCCCGTCGCCAATACGTCATCACGCTGGCCGGCGAGATGGAAGTCGGCATCGGCGACGGCACCAAGCGGCGTTTCGGCGCCGGCGATGTCCTGATGGCAGACGATCTGACCGGTCAGGGACACACCACCGCCGTGGTGGGCAACCAGCCGCGCGTGTCAGTGACGATTCCGATTACCCTCTGGTCGCCCTGGTTGCCCGCCGGCGAATAAATTACCAACCGGCGCAACGACTGAACTATTCAGGCCGGGCGGATGCACTCACCCAGGAGCATTCGCCCTGATAATTAGTTGCGCAGTGGCGAAAGCGTCATTACCCCCAAGCCGCGGTGCGATGATGGGCAGCGTGATACCAGCATCGCGGAATTCGGCCAACCGCGCGCGGCGCGCTCCGGCATCAGCGGGCAGGGACATATTCCGGATGAGTCCCTCCGGCACCAGACGCTCCGCCTCCGCGACGTTGCCCTGCCGCCACGCCTGACGCACCAGCTGAACTTCGTCGGCATAGCCCGCCTCGGCCATCAAACGGCGGTAGCGTGGGAACCGGCCCGCGTAGGCGGCAGCCGTGCGACGCATCCCAGCGCCGTCATCGCCGGGCGCGGACATCGACAGCAACGTTGCCAACTCCAGGTCGGCGGGAACGCGACCAGAGCGGGCGGCGCCTATGGACATGTGGTGAGCTGCAGTACGAGCGTGTTCCGGAGTGCACCAGGTTAGCAGCACGCCCTCGCTGATTTCGCCGGCGATTTCCAGCATCTTGGGAAAAACCGCTGCCAGATATATCGGCAGTCGAGGACGGAATGTCGGAAAGTGCAGGTCGAACGAACTGATGTCGATGGCCTCACCCACGTAATCAGTTACCGCGCCATCTCGGATCAACTGGCGCACTATGTTGACGGTATCTCGAACCCGTGGAATGGCTCCCGAAAACTCCAGTCCATGTTCCGGTTCAACCTGCACCTTGTGGCTGCTGCCCAATCCCAGAATGAACCGCCCGTTGGAGTAGCTATCCACGCAAGCCGCCGCCATCGCGATGGTGGGTGCGCTGCGGACGAACACGCTGCTGATGCTGGTGCCCAGCAGTATCCGTTCGGTACTCAACGCGCAGGCGGTCAGAATGGAAAACTGGTCGCCGCCGTGCCCTTCCGCCACCCACGCCGACTCATATCCCAGCCCTTCGGCAAGCTTGACGCATTCCACGACCTGCGGCGGCGACATCCCACCGCCAGCGAATGCCACACCGAGTCTTTCCATCATCAGCCTCCCACGCCAGTTTTGGGTTCACCAAGCGGGCGCCAACCGGGTGCCGCCGGTTTCCCACGTCACCAGGGTTTCCCGGGCCGTTTCAAGCCAGACGGGCACCAACATCGGCCCCTCGCGCCGGAACAATTCCTCAATGTGAGTTTCTACCAGCCTCCGGTTATCATCGTCGGAAACTTCCAACGCGGACAGCGCGAAGTCTATGGCGTCTCCTTCGGGCATGCCTTCGGTTGCCTCCGGATACCACCACGGCAAGTCCGGAAGCGTTCGGATATCCGGCAGAATTCCCAGCTCCCACAATACCGGCGCCAACTGCGGCAGGCCAGGTAAAGGTGCGGGGGCCTCGCCGTGCAACGCGCGATACAACCCACCGTGCATATCCCCGGGTGTCGGGTTCCACACGGTAATCATGACCCGACGGGCGGCGCTGTTGTGCAGCTTGGCGATGAACGGCGCAATGTCGCGCACGAAATAGGTTACATCCGACAATGTGATAACGTCGCCGGTGGCCGCTGAGTCCATCCACCAGTCTCCGCTAGCCTGGGCGTTGGTGATGCCCGCCTCATCTCGAGCCGCGATGAATTGGGCGCGCATCCCATCGGACGGTTCCACCAGTTCCACGTGGGAAACGCGCGATGCCAAAGCCAGCGACACTCGGCCGGCTCCGCCGCCGACATCCACCAGGCGATCGGTTTCCCGCACGTACTCGGACAGCGCCGCCAAGTTGCCAACCAGTGGACGGAGCGGATCCAGACGAAACAGCTCTGCCATTTCACCCCACGGATCACCGGGACCACTTACGCCGGACAGCCATTCTCGTTCCAGGGCAGCGTCGTAAACAGCCGCGTAACGATCTACGGCGTTCATAGAAATCCTCAGGGGTTCGGCACTGCCAAGTACGGCATTACGGAGTGAGAATTACCTTGCCCCTCGTTCCACGAGCTGCCAGGTGCTGGTGTGCGTTACCAGCTTCGCCCATCGGCAGCACGCGGTCAACGACCAGCTTCAACCGGCCATCTGTAATCATGGGGCCCAATTCCTGCATCGCTCCCTGGTGGTCCAGCGAACCGATGGGAGAGCGGCCCATGCTGAATCCAATGACGGAGCGATTCAACGTAGTGATGTCGGCGGCGGAGAGATTGGCCGGTTGCCCGCTGGCGTTACCGTAACTGACCAACCGACCGTAGGACGCAACACAGCGCACCGATTTTTCCAGGACTGCCCCACCGACACATTCCAGCACCAGCGGCACACCGCGGCCGTCGGTCAGGGATTTTATCTCGTCCTCAAAATCTGCTTCCGTGTAGTTGATGGTTACGTCTGCTCCCAACGACCGGCACAACTCCAGCTTGTCGGCGGTGGACGCAGTAACCACAACCCGCGCGCCCCACTCTTTGGCCAGCTGAATGGCGATGGTTCCCACCCCCGACGCGCCGGCCTGGATGAGCACCGTGTCGCCCGGTTGCATCGCCCCTCGGGTTTTCAACAAGTGGTATGAAGTCAGGAATGTGATGGGCATTCCGCCAGCGTGTATGGGGTCGATACCGTCGGGATACGGAAAAACGAAGTTGGAATTTACCGCCACGTACTCCGCTTGACCCTGCGGCCCCATGGCCATCACCCGCTGGCCGACCGACAACCGGCCGTCGGTCACGTCAGACCCCAGTGCGGCGACGGTGCCGGCTGCTTCCAGACCCAACGTGGCCGGCAGATCCGGACCCGGATAGTTCCCCTGGCGACGCATGATGTCAGCGTAGTTGACGCCTGCCGAATCGACTTTGATCAACACCTGATGCGCGCTGGGATGCGGCTCGGGCACGTCTTTCCATTGCAACACGTCCACGCCGCCGTATTCTTCGATGCGCAAGGCTTTCATTGCGAGTTTCTCCTGCTACCTTATGACTGATTGTTTAGGATGAGTAAATGTTTAGGATGACTGATTGTTTAGGCGGGACCACGCAGGTTGCCGGCTTCCATCACCTCCGGATTGATCACCCGCACCGCCTCGCCAGCGGCAAAGGCCCGAATATTCTCAACCACACCGGCGTAGAACGCACGGTAACCGTCATCTGTAACGTAGCCAACATGCGGTGTAATCAGCGTGTTGTCCAGTGTCAGGAAGGGATGATTGACCGGCAAGGGTTCAACATCGAATGTATCCAGCGCCGCTCCGCCGATCGCCCGGCGTTCCAGCGCGCTAACCAACGCCGGTTCGTCCACGATTGGGCCGCGGGAGATGTTGACCAAAATGGCCGACGGTTTCATCAAGCCGATCTCGTGGGCGCCAACCAGACCCCGGGTGCGGTCGCTGAGGCGCACGTGCACCGACACCACGTCCCCTTCGGAGAAAAGTGTGTCTTTATCAACCAGGGTCGCACCGCACTCGGCAGCGCGTTCTGCCGTCAGATTCTGGCTCCAGGCGATGACGCGCATATCAAACGCTACACCCACGCGCGCCACCAACGAACCGATGTGCCCCAGTCCCAGCAACCCCAGCGTCTTGCCCTTCAGTCCGGTGCCGACGTATGCTCCCCACTTGCCTTCAGCGCGGGTGGTTCGATCCTCTTCGGCGATGCGGCGCAGCAGCCCGATAATCAGGCCCCAGGTTAGCTCCGTTGGCCCTTCGCCAGCGCCTTGCGTCCCGCACACGGTGATGCCGAACTCGGTGGCCGCATCAATATCAAACGACGCGTTCCTGGCGCCGGTCGTAATCAGACAACGCAGGTTAGGCAGCCGGGCCAGCAAGGAGCGGGGAAACGACGTTCGTTCGCGCATACCCATCACAATGTCGAATCCGGCCAACCGCTCCGCCAGCGTATTCTCATCGCTCAAATGGTCGGCAAAGAAGGACACTTCTATACCGGACGGCAGCGACGACCAGTCGGCCATTTCGGCGGCAACACTTTGGTAATCATCAAGAATGGCTACTTTCATATCAGACCAATCCTTAGGGTTAGACGAATTCGGCGCGTGCTGTGCTGCCGTAACGCGCCACCGCAGGAAGTAAAGCACAGGCCCACCGGGCGGTCAAGAAAATACCCGCGCCGCAGTTACTCGACCCGCGTCGCTCACCCATACCCACTTTGTCCTTGCGAGCGCAGCGTGGCAATCTCGTTCCAGTGGCGATGGTAGTTCGCCGACGTGCGCTCAACCTCATCGAGATTGCCGCGTCGCTACGCTCCTCGCAATGACAGCATGCCAGTTGGGTTTGACAAAATGGGTACGCGTGAGGATGCACACGGACAGCGAATTCGCTGCTCTACTCTGTGGCAATCGACCGATCTTAAAATGGCGCAAATTGGGTTAGTTTTATAATTGACATAAAAATTATCGTTTCGCTATGTTTATGTAAATTCAGCAACATCACGCGAACCGTAACACGGTTCGGGTTATGGAAACAGTGACATGACATGATCGGTTGGTGCGAATACCGCGGAGGAGTCAACGTCGTAGTGGCGGTTCTGGTGGTTGGGGCTTTGCTGGCGACTGGAGTTCCAACCCATACCGCCGACGGCTTCCACGTTGATCCGTCGGCAATAATCGGGTTTGAACTCACCGAACCGTCCGCAAGA
Organism: Dehalococcoidia bacterium; assembly: GCA_965220095.1. Taxonomy (GTDB): domain Bacteria; phylum Chloroflexota; class Dehalococcoidia; order Lucifugimonadales; family UBA3495; genus Bin87. The sequence continues at coordinate 4,030,903 of OZ244805.1, read as the reverse complement.
TTCGGCGCCGCCGCGAACAACGATGGTACCGGTTTTCCGGAAGAAGACGCGGGATTTTCAGCGTATTACCAGGTTCCTGTTACCTCAGATTCAACTGGCAACGCAAACACGTCGCCCCGGCTCGACGTGGTAGCGACTGCCCTGGCGCTGGAGACGCCGCCGGCAGCGGAGGACCCGGTACGGGCCGGCGCGGGAACCGTAGTCGGTTTGGGCAGCAATTTCGCAATAGTGACGTTGCCGCTGCGCCCCGCACTCGACCAATCGTTGCCTTCCACCAACGTGAATGTTTATTTCGACGATCAGGGATGGGTGGTGGCATACCTGCCGGCAGGACATCCGGCGGCTGCCATCTGGCGGTACAGTTCACCGAACGCTGACAACGATGATGAATATGACTCCAGCGCGGATTTGGCGAACAATCTGCTCGTCCTCGCCATCAACGCAACTCTCACTGCCGCCAACGCGAACCCCGGCGCCATCACCTACGCAATGGTGAGTTATTTCGACTGGGAACACCCCGATTGCGACGCATACGTGCTGTTCAGCAACTCGGCGTCCCGTCCGGTGGGGTTCCTGGTTCCTTCCACCATCAAGGAGTTGCACGCTTCGGGGGCCGTGTTAATCACCAGCAATATCGAAGGTGGCAGTACCAGTTCCGCGGAATTGAGAGTTGACGGGGCGGTAGAAGCAACCGCGCAAGCTGACAAAACAATCCTGGCAACCACCACATTCGACCTGAATCGCTCTGACGGCGTAGTGAGTCAGCATCAGATGTCGATCATGGTTGACGAAGGTACGACGGCAGCGGGGGTGGTGATGTTTCTGTACGACAAGCCGGGGCCGTAACCAAACCAGCACATCGTGAGTTTAGAACTCCGCAGACCATTTACAACCGACATCCGGTGGGTCATCACAGCCGCCGGAGCCGCGTTACTTCTGGCGGTTTGTGCGGGGAACATCAACGCTGGCGGGGCAATTCTGCCGGGAGGCATCGGCATCGCCAGCGGCCAGGATACCTGCGTTGATGATGTCAGAGTGGGCGATATCTACATTTACGAAACTTTTTCGTCTTCCTTCAAGGACCCGCCAAATTACGTGGGCGGCGACGATGTATCGGTCGGTTACGAGGTACATAACGACAGTTGTAATGAGAAGGTCAACATCAGCGTTGAACTGACCGGCTCGACCAGCGGGGCGTTAATCAAGGACGATGACCCAAATAACAACCCCTGCCCCCACAATTGCGACATAGAACCTGGAGAAGCGCTCTATGGAGTAATCAAATGGAGATTGAGCGAACATCCGCCGGCGGAAAACGAGGCGGTGGTCGTCAAGGTCACCATAAATTCTGCTGATTTTACTGATTCGGATTTGTCGAACAACACCAAGACATCAGAAGATTTCATCAATGTCGTGTCTGATGAGCCAGCTGCCCCCGAGGTGGACGTTGCACTCACATCGGTAACCCCTTCGCATACAAATGCTCCCATCGGAACTTCGATTGTATTCACGGCAGTCATCACCAACAATGGCTCCCAGGCCGTTGCACCATCCCTGGCGCTGTCCATTGATGATGGGGATACTGCTGCTGCTGAGCCTACTCCGGTGACTTCGACCAACGTTGATGCGATTGAGCCTGGCGAATCCAGCTCAGTTGCTTTGACTTGGGACACCACCGGGGCAGAAGCCGGAATCATCGCACTGCGTGCCCGCCTCACCGCAGTTGATGACGCATCGGCTGATGACAACGAATTGTCAGCGTCCATCACACTGCGCGATGCAATTGTCGATGTGAGGCTGGAGTCAATTGACCCAGCTGCAATCACGGCGCCGGCTGGAGAATCGGTTGGTTTGACCGTTACCGCTTCCAACCGCGGCGATTTTGCTGCTGTCCCGATGGTTGAGGTGTACATCGACGATGAACTGGCTCCGGTAGTTTCTGTTCCCATGGCATCAATCGTACCGGGCGATGAGGGCACAGTGGAACTGACCTGGGACACGACAGCAATGGCGGCCGGCGACTACCAACTCAAGGTCTCGGTAAGGCTGTATGCGGCCACTGCGGAGCCAACCGCCGTCCGTAGCATCGAGGCTGTTTTGTATTATCCGGTTGACGTGGCTGTGACATCTGCGGTAGTGGCGAACCCGCCGACCATCACGGGCGCATCGGTAACCGTCCGGGCGACGGTGGAGAACCTCAGCGAAAACGACGCCGCGCAGGTTGCCGTGGCGATGACAATTCGCGGTGAAACCGAGCCGCTAGCAACCGGAATCATTGCGCCGCTGCCGGCCGGAAACTCGGCGGTGCTGGACCTGGTTTGGGATACCACCGGTCGCGTCGTAGCCCAATATGATCCGCGGGTGGCAGCCACCACGAAATGGGACACTGACGGTTCAAACGACCGTCAGTCTGTCAACATCATGCTGCGCAATTGGGCAACGATGACCGAGGCCACTCCTCGCAATGCAACCGGCGTCATTGGCGACACCATCCAGCTATCCGCTCATGTGCTCAATCACGGGCCATCTGCCCTGGAAAATCTGACCGTCGGTCTGTATGACTCCGGCGACACTGCGCTGGCGACCACCGCCATCTCAAGCATCGCCGCTCGCGCCACCGAAATCGCGACTCTGAACTGGGATACTTCCGAACAAGAAGTAGGCGTTCACGAATTGTACGCATCGGTCAATTCGCCGGGTATTGGCAGCGACGTCGACGATACGACTCTCGTGACCGTGACGTTGCACAACGAGATTGCTTTGACCGGCGTACGGCAATCGCCCGACGATGCCGTGGTCGGCCAGCCGGTAGCGGTCGTCGCTGAACTGGTCAATCAAAGCGACCATACGGTGGCCCTGGCGACGGTTCAGTTACTTGGGGAGGAATCCGATGGGGGGATGAAAACCTATAACGAGATTGCCGCTACAGACCTGGCGTCCGGCGCATCGCAGCAGGTATCGCTCGGTTGGGACAGCTCGGGGAGCACTGCCGGGACTCACCAGTTTCGCGTGAAGGTTGTGATGCCCGAGCGTGGCGGCGACCCAAACGATGAGCGGGCCATCACCGTGAGCCTGCGGGACCCGGTGGTTGACGTTGCCCTGACCGGTGCGACATCTTCCCACAGCATCGCCGTCATTGGGCAGAGCATTACCATCGCGGCCACGGTCGTCAACAATGGCGAAGCCCCGCTGTCCGTGCCGGTGTCGCTGTTCGTTGATCCCCCAACAGAGCCAGGCACCACACCCACGCCGCAGGACGTTAGCAACACTCCGGTCATCCAACCCGGCGGCAGCGAAACCGTTGACCTGATTTGGGACACCGCTGGGCTGAATCCGAATAAGATCGGCGAATATCCCCTGCTGTTAGTGGCCGAGGTTCCCGGAGACGTTAGCGACGACAACAACGAAATAACTCTCGATGCCGAGCTGTTTCGCTCCGCTTTTGATGCGGATCATCCCACCAGTGAGTGCGTTGACGATGTGGGCGTCGAGTTGAAGGGCATTTATGACCATGTAGATGTGATGCGTCTCAACACTCCGCCCATTTATTCGCGCGAGGATACGCTCTTCATTACCTATCGAATCTTCAACTACAGTTGCGATAAGGACATCACTGCCGGGCTAACCCTCACCGGGTCGATAAGCGAGACTGCAATTAATGACCGGATTGACCCGTGCCTGTCGGGCTGTTTCATACCGGCCAGCGGTATGACCAAACGTTTCGTCAGGTGGCAGCTTCTCGACTATCCAGTGGTTATAGGGGAGATGATTGAAGCGACCGTTTCGGTAGTATCGCCGGCAGGATTTACAGAGTCCGACGCAACGAACAACACCCTTTCGTCCAGCGAGACAATCACCGTCGGGGACTTGTCGGACGTTCACGTGCAAATCGGTAAGAATGACGCGCGCCGTGGCCGTGTTGCCGGAGCATTGCTGCTTTCAGCGTTCGACCTGGATTACCCCGCAACTACCCCAGCGGACCACGGCGCGCAAGTCGCCGGTTTCGCGGTTGTCCCTGACGATTTGGTGATTGGATCGTCCGCCATAATCTACGCCTACGTGTTGAATCGGGGTAACGTTGAAACCACGATACCGGTTGCGCTGCACGTTGACGACGGCGCAACTCCGATTTACGCAGCACAAACCGAAACTCTTGGGCCAGGCGAATTCCAACGGTTGGAACTCTTGTGGCGCATACCGGCGGACCTGGCCCTCGGAAGCCACAAGTTGACGGTGTCGGTGTCTGATCCCAACTTGGCGGCTGCCACCGGAGCCAGGAGGAGCAAGACCGTGGTGGTTCGGCAACCGGAGCTCAAGGTCAATATCGTGGACGTATCTGCTCCGGTGGAGGCGTTGGTTGGAGATAACATCACGGTAAACGTTGTAGTACAGAACACTGGTCAAACCAGCCTAAAGGTGCAGGCGGAGTTGTTCGTTGACTCCGGCAATGCTCCGGTCCATAAGGTAACGACGGAGGCGATGGAACCCAGCGAAACCCGCACGGCAACATTGGTATGGGACAGCCCAGTTGGTGCACCAGCGCGAGAGTATCTGCTGCGAGTGCGAGCCGGCGGCAGTGAGCAGACGAGAACAGTCACGCTACGACAACCCACCGCCGCATTATCGCTCACTAATCTCGAGGCATCACCATCAGTGGTCATATTCGGTAAGGATGATAAGGTTACCGTGAGCGCCGCCCTGAGAAACACCGGGGAAACCGCTATCGTGGCATCAGTCGCCTTATATCTTGGCGATATTTCAGCTCCAGTTTCAACTAGCGGCGGCATAGCAATGAATCCCAGAGAAACCAGCAAGGTTGAGTTAGAGTGGCATCTTCCTGTTAATATTGAGTTCGGGGATTTCCTTCTGCGGATGGTGGCTGAAGTAACCAAACCTATCAATTCCGTGAATGACTCCGCAACCGCTACCGTAACAGTGCGGACGCCATACACCGATGCCGAGCTGATTAGATTAATTGCCGAACCATCATCGGCCTACGTTGGGGAACCTGTATCGGTTGAAGTTACCGTATTCAACCCATCCAACAGCCGCACCAGCATTCCGATAACGCTCGATTTTCCGGGAAATTCCCGCCAGGATGAACACCGAAAACCCGTAGTGGATCCACACCAATCAGTCACACGCCAGATTGAATGGCGCACGGGCGACCTGGCTCCGGGGACGTACACCTTCCGCGCCTCGGCGGAAATCGCTGGCCGCACTATCACTGCGGACAAAACTATCAAGTTGCAAGTGGATACGGAGATACTTTCCATAACGTCCAACCCCGCCGATACCGCGATGCGAGGGCAACCGGTCACAATTCTGGTTCAAGTTCGCAACAACGGCAGGGCCGCCATAAATGTGCCGGTCGAACTCAATTTTCCACCCGAAGCCAAAGCGCCCGAACGACGGTCGCCGCGAGTTTCTGCGGGGGGACAGGCAACGGCGGCGTTCGTGTGGAGCACCGGCAATTATCCGGTCGGTGTACATACGTTACGGGCTGAACTGGTCAGTGCAGGCAACCATACCGCCGGGAAAACCACCGCTGACGTACAAGTTGAACTGACGGCTGTGCCCTTGGCGGCCACAATTACGAAAGTCCAGTCAACTCCAGATGCGCCAATGGTGGGAACCCCAGTGGAAATCATGGTTGCCGTGCGCAACGATGGGCCGGTGGCCGTCAATGTTCCGGTAACCCTCTACTTCCCGTCTGCCGGCAAGCTACCGGAGACGCGCCGGCCGCGCATTGGGCCGGGGGAAACTGGGTTAGCGACATTCGAGTGGCTTACCGGCAACTACCGGCCCGGGACTCATTCTTTCCGCGTAATGATAGGCAGTGATGAAAGCACCGAGCGGGTTTTTGAGCTGACGCTGGCACTCCCGCCAATGGATGCCGAGATACTCTCCATAACGTCCAATCCCGCCGATACCGTGATGCAAGGGCAGCCCGTGGAGATTCTGGTTGCGGTCCGCAACAACGGGAGAGCACCCATCAACATACCTGTACAGCTCATTTTCCCGTCCACTAAAAAATCTCCTGAGCTCAGGTCTCCCCGTGTACTACCGGACGCAACAGAGACGGTGCGTTTTACCTGGAGAACCGGCGATTATTCCGTCGGGGAGCATACCCTGCGGGCCAGGCTGATCGGGGTTGTCAATGTTACCGAGGGGAATACCACAGACGCCGTGCGGGTTGAGCTGACAGCTGCGCCTTTGGATGCCGAGATACTCTCCATAACGTCCAATCCCGCCGACACCGCGGTACAGGGTCTGCCGGTGGAGATTCTGGTTGCAGTGCGCAACAACGGGCCGGTAGCCGTCTATGTTCCAATTGAACTCACTTTTCCGTCGCCGGACAAAGCGCCGGAACCCCGATCTTCCCGTGTACTACCGGGCGCAACGGAGACGGTGCGTTTTACCTGGAGAACCGGCGATTATTCCGTCGGGGAGCATACCCTGTGGGCTACACTGGCCGCGGCTGGCAATGTTACCGCCGGGAAAACCGCCGCCGCCGTGCGGGTTGAGCTGACAGCTGCGCCTTTGGATGCCGAGATACTCTCCATAGCGTCCAATCCCGCCGACACCGCGGTACAGGGTCTGCCGGTAGAGATTCTGGTTCAAGTTCGCAACAACGGGCCGGTAGCCGTCTATGTTCCAATTGGACTCACTTTTCCGTCGCCGGACAAAGCGCCGGAACCCCGATCTCCCCGCGTGCTGCCGGGCGCAACAGAGACGGTGCGTTTTACCTGGAGAACCGGCGATTATTCCGTCGGGGAACATACCCTGCGGGCCAGGCTGATCGGGGTTGGCAATGTTACCGAGGGGAATACGAGTGCCGATGTGCGGGTTGAGCTGACAGCTGCGCCTTTGGATGCCGAGATAATCTCCATAGCGTCCAATCCCGCCGACACCGCGGTACAGGGTCAGCCGGTCACAATTCTGGTTCAAGTTCGCAACAACGGCAGAGCCGCCATAAATGTGCCGGTCGAACTCAATTTTCCATCCGCAGACAAAGTGCCGGAACCCCGATCTCCCCGCGTGCTACCGGACGCAACAGAGACGGTGCGTTTTACCTGGAGAACCGGCGATTATTCCGTCGGGGAGCATACCCTGCGGGCCAGGCTGATCGGGGTTGGCAATGTTGCCGAGGGGAGTACGAGTGCCGCCGTGCGGGTTGAGCTGACAGCTGCGCCTTTGGATGCCGAGATACTCTCCATAGCGTCCAATCCCGCCGACACCGCTGTGCAAGGACAGCCGGTGGAAATTCTGGTTCAAGTTCGCAACAACGGGCCGGTAGCCGTCTATGTTCCAATTGAACTCACTTTTCCGTCGCCGGACAAAGCGCCGGAACCCCGATCTCCCCGCGTGCTGCCGGGCGAAATGGAGACGGTGCGTTTTACCTGGAGAACCGGCGATTATTCCGTCGGGGAGCATACCCTGTGGGCTACACTGGCCGCGGTTGACAATGTTACCGCCGGGAAAACCGCCGCCGCCGCCGTGCGGGTTGAGCTGACACTTGCGCCTTTGGAAGCGAAGATTACGAGAGTCTGGTCAACTCCGGACGCGCCGATGGTGGGAACTCCGGTTGAAATCATGGTTGACGTACGCAACGATGGGCCAGTGGCCGTCAATGTTCCAGTAACCCTCTACTTCCCGTCTGCCGGCAAGCTACCCGAGACGCGCCGGCCGCGCATTGGGCCGGGGGAAACTGCGGAGGCAGCATTCCGATGGCTCACTAGTCGTTACCATCCCGGAACACACTCTTTCCGAGTAACGATAGGCAATGCTGAAAGCATCGAGCGGGTTTTTGAGCTGAAGCTGGCACTCCCGAAAGATGTGCGGGTTGAGCTGATGGCCGTGCCTTTAGAAGCGACAATTACGAAAGTCCAGTCAACTCCAGATGCGCCAATGGTGGGAACCCCGGTGGAAATCATGGTTGCTGTGCGCAACGATGGGCCGGTGGCCGTCAATGTTCCGGTTACACTGCACTACCCGTCTGCCGACAAACAACCGGAAACGCGTCGGCCGCGCATTGGGCCGGGGGAAACTGCGGAGGTAGCGTTCCGATGGCTCACTAGTCGTTACCATCCCGGAACACACTCTTTCCGAATCGTTATAGCCGATGAACGCACTAATGAACACCCAATCGAGTCAGAGGTTTTCGAGGTGACGTTGCTCCCTCCACGGGTGGATTTTGTGGTGCAGACCATTGCTATTCCCGATATTGGTCGGCCTTACGTGCAGGGCGAATGGATACCCGTGGTTGCTTTGGTACGCAATCTTGGCCCGTCACGGGGACGCGGGACCTTAACGTTGCAAGACCTGACCTACCAAGCCGATTTATACGATCGCTCAGTAACTCTCCAACCGGACGAATCCAGGTGGGTGGAATTCACGTGGAAGTCGCTACGCTACCAAACGGGCGAACATCAGCTACGGGTTAAGGTAGATACAGATTACGACCTTGTCAGCGACAACGACCGTTCCGAGGCGGCAACAGTTGAGATTCTTTCCAATAGAGACATTATTGTGGGGTTCGGCGACAATCACCCGGCGGCAATTATTCTTGCCGAATCCAAGCAACCAAACATTCAATCCACCGTCCGGCCACTTGAACGCATAGTTGGGTTGGACAACGCAGCGTCCAACGACTTCACGCTGGCCGCGCCCCCGTTTGGAGCGTCCGTGTCCGCGACCGACCAAGCTAACGGAGGCATGGATTTCGGCAATGATTTTGCTGGCATCATCGCAATGTACCAACTACGCCAAGCGGCGGTTGTGTCGGCACATCACTGCGCTGAGTTGCAGCGTCTGCTCAGCAACAGCCAGCCACGAGTAGTGTTATGTCCGGGAGCTCCGCCATTATTGCAATAAGCATCGGTTACAGCACGGCTTCACGCAGCACCTCGACCAGATGGCGAGCGCGGCGACCGGTGCCGTGTTCGACCTGTTGGCGACAGGAAACCCCCATCACCGCCACTTCCCAATCCGGTTTGGCTTCGATGGCCGGGAAGAGCGAAAGCCCGCCAATCTGCATCGATATATCGTAGTGCTCCCGCTCGAAGCCGAATGACCCAGCCATCCCGCAGCAACCGGCGTTGATCAATTCCACTTCGTAACCCGGCGGCATTCCGAGCACTGACAGCGAGTTGGCGGTGCCGACCATCGCCTTCTGATGACAGTGACCGTGGAACAGCACCCGCTTGGCCAGGTCGGAAAAGTCCAGATCCAGCCGGTTCTCAGCTTGGGCATTAGCCAGGAATTCGTCAATCAGGAAAGAATTATCCGCCACCAGTTTGGCCTCTCCGCCGGGGATGAAATCCGGATATTCGTCGCGGAGCGTCAGCAGGCAACTGGGTTCACAGCCGATGATGGGCACTCCCCGGTTGGCGAGTGCCACCAGCGGAGCCATGTTTTCGCGGGCTTGCTGACGAGCCTGATCCAGCAAACCCTTGGAAATCATGGGCCGACCGCAACACCCGCCGTTGACCAGCTCAACGCCATATCCCCCGGCTTCCAGCAACTCCACGGCGGCGATGCCAATTTCCGGGTAGTTGTAATTCATAAAGGTGTCATTGTAGAGGGCGACGGCGCCGTATTTCGCCGGCGCCGTATCCCGACGTTGGCGCTGGGCAAACCATTCGGGGAGCGCCTGTCGCGCGAATGGCGGCTGCTTCCGTTGCCCGCTGATACCCAGGATGGCAGACGCGAACGCCCGGCCAATCCCGGTGCCGGCCAACCAGTTGGTCACTGGCGCGTAGCGGCTGCCCAGCTTGTTCAGGCCGTTGATATTCGCAAACACCCGCGACCGCAGCGGCACTCCGTGTTTCTGGTGATAGTGATTCAAAAACTCGTACTTCAGCTTGGCCATGTCCACGCCGGACTCGCACTCCGCCTTGCAAGCTTTGCATTCGAGGCATAAATCCAGCGCCTGATGCAACCGCTGGTCGGTGATCGACCCCTCGGCGCCTTCCGGCATACGTCCCGACAGCGCCGCTCGCAGGAGGTTGGCGCGTCCCCGCGTGGAATGCTCCTCGTCTCGCGTCGCCATGAACGACGGGCACATTGTCCCGTCCAGTTTGCGACACGCCCCCATGCCATTGCACATTTCAACCGCGCCGGAGTAGCCAAAGTCCGAGGTGAAATCCAGCGTGGTTTCCAGGGCGATGGGTTGGTAGGTTGGCCCGTAGCGCAAATTCTCAGTCATCGGCGGGGTGTCGATAATCTTGCCGGGATTCATTATGTCCTTGGGATCCCAGGTATGCTTCAGTTCACGGAACGCGTTGTAGATCTGGTCTCCAAACATCTTGCGGGTCCAGACCCCGCGCACGATCCCGTCTCCGTGTTCGCCGCTCATGGAGCCGCCAAACTCCTTGATCAGGTCGGATACCGCGTCGCCGATGGACACCATCTTGTCCACGCCATCCTGACTTTTGAGACTAATCATGGGGCGGATGTGGAGACAACCCACGGCAGCGTGGCCGTAGTAACCGGCGGTGGTTCCGTGATCGGCCACAATCTCGTCGAACCGACGCACGAAGTCGCCCATTACTGATGGGTCAACGGCTGGGTCTTCCACGAAGGGAATGGGTTTGGCGTCCCCGCGGATGCTCATCAGCAAGCCCAGACCACCCTTGCGCACATTCCAGACGGCGGCTTGGCCGGCCCGATCAGAAATGTTGGTGCAAGCGTAGGCCAACCCGATGTCGGACTTGAGGGCATCCATCTTGGCCCGCAACTCTGCGTCCGATTCCCCGTAGAACTCGACGATCAGCATGGCCCCTGGGTCGCCTTCAATGAAAGACAACAGGCGCGACTGGCCCAACGCCGCCCGGCACCGGTCCAACACCATCTTGTCGATCATCTCGACCGATGATGGATCGTGCTGGAGCACCCGCATGGTGGCTTCGCTGGCGTCGAAAACGCTGCGGAAGTGCAGCACCGACAACGCGGTCATGGTGGGCCGCTGCACCAGGTTGACCTTGGCTTCAGTTACCACACATAGCGTGCCTTCCGAACCCACCACCATCCGCGCCAGGTTCACCGGGTCGCTGTTTTGGTCGTCGCCCAGAATGAATTCGTCCAGGTTGTAACCGCTCACTCGGCGCTGAATCTTGGCATACGTGCGGTCAATCTCGTCCTTCTGCTCGCGAGCGATCCGCAGCACGCCCCGGTAAATATCTCCCTCCAGCCCGCCCCCGCTGAGCCGGGCTTCCAGCTCGGATGCGCTCAAAGCCCCAAAGTGGGCGGTAGAACCGTCCGAAAGAATGACATCCAGTTCCCGGATGTGGTCCAGGGTCTTGCCGTAGATGACCGAGTGCGCGCCGCACGTGTTGTTGCCGATGCCGCCGCCGACGCAAGCCCGGTTGGCTGTGGTTGGGTCAGGGGCGTACTGCAGGCCGTGAGCAGCCACCTGCCTGGTCAACTGCTCCAGTATGATTCCGGGCTCAACCCGCGCCCATTGTTCCTCGGCGTTGACCTCCAGCACCCTGTTGAGATACTTGCTGAAGTCCATCACTATGGCATGGTTGACGGTCTGGCCGGCCAGGCTGGTTCCTCCGGAACGGGGCAGTACCGGGATGCCTTCCGTCGCGGCAAACTCCACCACCGCCTGCACGTCCTCAACGGTACGCGGAATGACTACGCCGATGGGCTCCATCTGGTAGATACTGGCGTCGGTGCTGTAGAGCAGGCGGGTGTACGGGTCAAAGCGCACCTCGCCGGCCACGCGCCGCTCCAGTTCGTCGGCAATGTCCTGGCGTTCCTTGCCCCGGATCCTGCGCTGCGTTGCCGTCGCCATGATGCGTCCCTCCCGAGATGCGTGCCTCCCGATGCGAAACCACTTGAGCGCAGACAGGTTAGCGCACCGGGCCAACCTGGGCAACTTGGGCGCCCCAGCGGTTGCCGTCGGCGACGTTCCGGCTGCGGTTGGCAGTGTCTATGCCCGGTGATAAACTGGCGCCACCGGTGCCCTTGCGCCGACTTGCACCGCGCCCCAAGTGACCAGGCAACCACTCGCTACACCTGAGGTGATGACCATGATACGGTTGGGAGCAACGGGTTCCACATCCCACCTGGACCTTTGCCGGGCGTTAGAAACCATGTTTCAACGGCGCGGCATCGAGTTCGACTGGGTGCTGTACTCCGGCTACGACGAGATGGTTAACGCGTTCGTGCGGGGTGAGGTGAATGTGGCCTGGAACGGCCCGCTGTCCCACGTCAAGATGCGCCGCGCCTTCTCCGATGGCGCCCCGGTGATTGCAATGCGGGACGTGGACATAGATTTCACCACGAACTTCATCGTCCGCGCCGACTCGCCCATCCGCACTGTGGAAGATTTGCCCGGTACCAGGTTTGCGCTGGGCGCGCGCAACTCGGTGCAGGCCGGACTGCTGCCGGTGCATTTTCTGAAACAACTCGGCATCAAACCCTCAAACGACCTCGCCTCCGCCGACTTCTACGACCAGCGCTCGCCGGTGCGCGCATCGGATGAGCTCGACGTCGTGGCCCGCGTTCTGGCCAGGGAATATGACGCTGGCGCAGTCAGCGGGCGCGTTCTGGAAACGCTGCAACCCGACGACGGTATCGACCCAACTGCCCTGCGGGTATTGTGGACCAGCCCAGGATACAGCCATTGCTGCTTCACCGCCCGTCCCGACATGGGCGCTGGCGATGCTTCCGAATTCACGTCGACACTGGTGTCCGTTGACGATAGCGACGCCGTTGGTCGGGCGGTGTTGAAGGCAGAGGCCTGCGACAGCCTGGTACCCGGCATCGACGACGGCTGGGACGTGATAGAAGCGGCGGCGCTGGCGGAAGGTCTCATCTGATGCAGGGCGGCCATTCAAGGAGCACGTTGATTGACTACTAAGATTGGTTTCATCGGACTGGGCCGCATGGGGCTGCCCATGTCCTACAACCTGCTGCGCGCCGGCTACGACCTGACGGTTCACAACCGGAGCCAGGAGAAGGTACGCCAGATCGCTGACGCCGGCGCCACCGCTGCCACGTCTGCCGCCGAAGTTGGGGCCACCTGCGAAATTGTGCTGGCCTGCCTGCCCGATGTGGCCACGTGCGAAACGGTACTCCTCGGCAGCGACGGCGTACTGGCCAACGCCCGCCCCGGCCAAATCATCGTCGACCACAGCACGGTGGGGGCCGCAACGTCCAAAGCCTGCGCCGCCGCCGCCGAGTCCCACGGCGCCATGTTCCTGGATGCGCCCATCAGCGGGGGCACCGAACGCGCCACCGACGGCACGCTCACCATCATGGTAGGCGGGCCCAAAGCGGCCTACGAGGTAGCGCTGCCGGCCTTCGACATCATGGGCGCGGTCGTCCGCCACGTCGGGCCGACCGGGAGTGGGACAGCTGCCAAGCTGGTCAATCAGCTCCTGGTCGGCGTCCACATGGTTGCCGCCGCCGAAGCCATGCTGCTGGGCGCCAAATCGGGCGCCGACCCGGCCCTGGTATTCGAGCTGGTCAATTCGGGATGGGGCCAGAGCTTTGTGCTTGGACGCAACGCTCCGGCCATGCTGGACCGCGATTTCGACGGCGCCCGCACTCAGTTGCGGGTTTTCCTGAAAGACCTGGGCCTGATCCAGGAGATGGCCCGCGATCTGGACACGCCCATCCCGGGCGGCAACCTGGCCTTCCGGTTGCTGGGAGAAGCGGTGGAGCAGGGGTTGGGAGACCTGGATAGCGCGGCCATCGTGCTGCCCATGGAAGAGCAGGCCGGCTTCGCCATCCAACGCAAAGACGCCCCGGAGAGTTAAAACCAGCCGGCGATGGGAGATTGCAGCTATGCCAGATGAAAAGGTTGTCTATTTCAACGGCGAAATGATGCCCGCTGACCAGGTTGGCATCTCCATCTATGACCGCGGCTTTCTGTATGGCGACGCCGTGTTTGACGCCACCCGCACCTTCGGCGGCAACACGTTCCGGCTCGACCGCCACATCGACCGCCTGTACAACTCCCTGCGCTACCTCCGCATCGAAGTGCCGATGAGCAAGGCCGAGATGACCGCAGCCACGGAAGCAGTCGTTGCCCGAAACTATCCGCTGCTGCCGGCCGGCCAGGATATGTGGGTTATGCAACGCGTCAGCCGGGGGGTAGAATCCCCAGACCGCGCTGGCGGCCTCACGCCGACCATTCTTATCGAGAGCCACGCCATCCCATTTGCCAGCCGCGCCCCCCTGTACCGCGACGGCGCACGAGTCAGCACGCCGTCGGTGCCCCGGATTCCGCCCCGTTTCCTCAGCCCCCGCGCCAAGACGCACAACTATCTCAACCTGATATTGGGTGAACTGGAAGCGCACGGTGAGGACCCGCAATCCTGGGCCATCCTGCTCGATGAGTTTGGCAATCTTACCGAAGGTCGTGGCAGCAACATCTTCGTGGTCAAGGACGGCGTTGCACTGACCCCCAAGTCCCAATATGTCCTCGAGGGTGTCACCCGCAACCAGACCCTGGAACTGGCCGGCGGCCTGGGCATTCCGACCGAAGAGTGCGACATCGACCTCTACGACGCCTACACCGCCGATGAGGCATTCCTGACTTCCACCAGCCTTTGCATCTGCCCGGTGTCCGCAATCAACGGCGCTCCGGTTGGCGACGGCGCGGTGCCCGGCCCAATCACCCACCGGCTGATGACAGCGTTCAGCGACCTGGTTGGCATGGATTTCGCCGACCAGTATCTGTCCCACCTCGCCGCCGACAACTGAGGTCTTGATCAACGCAGCACGACACTCCAGGAGGCCATCATGCCCGATAATCTCGATAGCATCGTAGAACCCGGCCAGGAAGCGCAACTGCTGGCCACCGGCTTCGCCTTCACCGAGGGCCCGGTGTGGCACCCCGACGGCTACTGGCTGTTCGTCGACTTGCGACGGGAACCCCCGGTCATTCACCGTATGTCTCCCGCCGGCGGCACGCCTGACATCATTCGGGAACCCAGCGGCGGCACCAACGGCATCACCTTCGACCTTCAGGGCAGGCTGCTGATGTGCGAAGGAGACAACCGCAGCATCAGTCGCATGGAGCCCGACGGTACCATCAACCTGGTAGCCGACCGCTGGGACGGCAAGCGTTTTCACCGGCCCAACGATATCGTGACCCGCAGCGACGGAAGCATCTTCTTCACCAATCCCAGCGGGCGGGTACCGGAGGAGGAGCAGGAGATCGAGTTCCCCGGCACGGTCCACCGTATCGCTCCCGACGGTACAGTGCATATGTCCGCCCACGACATCGACTTCCCCAACGGCATCGCCTTCTCGCCCGAGGAGTCGGTGCTCTACGTGTCCAACACCCGAAAACTCGGCGAACGACCGGACCAGTATTGGGATGGGGAGATCAAGCAAAACCAGTTCATTCAGGCTTACGACGTAGCCGCCGCCGGCTCACTCAGCAACAGCCGCGTCTTCGCCAGCATGGCCTCCGCCGAAGATGGCGTGCCCGACGGCATGAAAGTGGACGCCGCCGGCCGCGTGTACTGCACCGGGTCGGGCGGAGTTTGGGTCTTTTCTCCGGAAGGCGAGCATCTGGGCATTATTCGGGTGCCCGAGATTCCGGCCAACTGCGCCTTTGGCGGCCCCGACTTTCGCACCATGCTGTTCACCGCCCGCACGTCGGTGTACAGCCTGCGGATGACGACGCCGGGCGCTCCGCTACCGAGGGCCTGATCCGACCGGCGCCATTACATGCGCGAGTTTGACGCAATTGTAATCGGGGTAGGCGGAATGGGTAGCGCCGCCGCCTACCATCTGGCCAAACGCAATTGGCGCGTTTTGGGCCTTGAGCAATATGACATCCCCAACGAGATGGGCTCCTCCCACGGAATCAGTCGAATGATCCGGCTGGCATACCACGAGGACCCTTCCTACATTCCGTTATTGCTCCGTTCCTTCGAGCTCTGGCACCAGTTGGAAAACCTGGCCGGTGAACGCCTGCTGGTGAACACGGGATGTCTGCGGGGCGGAATCGGGGCCAGCCAGGTGCTGGAGGGTTCCATCGCCACGCTGCGCGCCCACAACCTGCCCCACCGACGGCTCAGTGGGCCTCAGGTCAACGCCGAGTGGCCCGGCTACCATATGCCGGAAAATGCGTCGTTGGTATACGAGCAGAACGGCGGATTTCTGCTGTCGGAGCGGTGCATCGTGGCCCACCTGACTGCCGCATTGGAAGCGGGCGCCGAGGTCCATGGCCGCGAAACCGTGCAAGCATGGGACCCCGTGGGTTCAGACCGGGTGGTGGTGCACACTGACAAAGATTCCTACGCCGCCAGCCGGTTGATCATCACCGCCGGCGCATGGGCGGGCAAGGTTGCGCCGCAAGTCGCCCAGCACGCGCGACCCGAACGACAGGTGCTGGGATGGTTCGCGCCATACCGCCCGGAGCTATTTCGTCCCGCCACCTTTCCGGTATTCGGAGTGGAAGTGGAAGAAGGCCGTTTCTATGGTTTCCCGTCCTATGGCATACCTGGGTTCAAGCTTGGGATGTTCAATCATTTCCGTGAGCAGGTCGACCCGGACACGATGGATCGGGAGCCCAATGCCCGCGACGAAGCGGCGCTGCGAGATTTCACGGAGCGGTACTTCCCGGATGCCGCCGGCCCCACGTTGGCCCTGAAAACGTGCATCTTCACCAATACACCGGACGAACACTTCATCATCGACACACTCCCCGATCACCCCCAGGTTTCGGTCGCCGCCGGCTTCTCCGGCCACGGGTTCAAGTTTTGCAGCGTGGTGGGCGAGATTATGGCTGACCTCGCGGAACGCGGTACAACGCGGCATGACGTGGAATTATTTCGGTTAGGGCGGTTTGCTCAATTGGACTCCGACTACCCACCGTAAGGAGACCGCACTGATGGAAAATCCATTCATCAATCCATTTCCGGGCATGAATCCATATCTGGAAACACGGGGGTTGTGGCCGGAGATTCACAATAGTCTGATTGCTGCGATGAAGTCTTTTCTCCGGCGACGGCTGCCTTTCAAGTATTCAGTCATTATGGAAGAGCGAGTCGCCATTGGGCAAAACCCGCCAGAAGAACCACCGGCGCGGTATGCCAGGCCAGACCTCACAATTTCAAGCCGGGAAGCCCCACGAACCGGTGGCGCCAATACCGATAGAGAGGATGCGCGGGCGGTAACCGTTGTGCTGCCCGAAATTTATACGGTGCGCGAGTGGTTCATTGAAATTCGGGAACAAAGCCGGGAAAAGCCGGTGACAATACTGGAAGTTCTATCTCCGACCAACAAAAACCCGGGAGCGGGCCGAGAACAGTATCTGGACAAAAGGCAACGGATTCTGGAAAGCGCCACTCATATGGTGGAAATTGACTTAGTGCGTGTGGGCCGGCCAATGCCGCTGGCAGGATATGACGGCGACGCTCCCTATCGCAATCTGGTCAGCCGCTGGCAAGACCGTCCTTCGGCAACTTTGTATCCGTTTTCGCTACGGTCTCCCATCCCCAATGTTACCGTGCCACTGCTGGACGATGACGAGGAGCCAATAATCGAGCTAGGTGAAATGGTGCATGACCTGTACCTACAGGATTACTACTGTAACTATGTGAACTACGGTGAAGACCCGGCCGGCCCCTTGTCGGATAATGACCGGGAATGGCTCGACAAGATTTTGCGCGAACAAGGCTTCCGCTCTTGACTACTGCCTTTGACTGCGAACTTGCTGACAAAGACCACGCAACCACGCACTGGATGAATGCACCCTGGAACGGCGCGGTGTGTGGGCCTGAACCCTGGCCCGCGCCGGCAGCAGGCGTGAATTGATCTGGATACTGGTGGCCATCGGCGGCGGAGCCGGCTCCGTGCTGCGCTACGGCGCCAACCGGTTGGCCATATACTACCTGGGCGCCGATACCGTGGTAGGCACCTTCGCCGTGAACGTCGCAGGGTCATTCGCGCTGGGCCTGCTGGCCAGCATATTTTTGGCGCGCAGCGACCTGTCCATAGAGTTACGCGCGATGCTGACGGTTGGCCTGCTGGGAGGGTTCACCACATTTTCAACGCTGGCTTACGACGGTGTGCGCTTGTTGTCCGGCGGAGAGTACGTGCGCGCCGGCATTACAATTGCCGCCAATATAATAGTCGGTCTAATCGCTGCCTGGCTAGGTGTGCTGTCCGGCAGGATGGTCTCGTAGCTGTATTGTGCGGCGACAGGACAGTGTCATAACCGCTCGGCTAAAGGCATCTGATGAGGAGAGAGGCTTGCAATTTGCGGTTTCACTAAAAGGAACGCAACCGTAACGGCAGGGCCTTTTCAAATTTGCCGGAGCTGATCCTACCCGTTCGTCCTGAGCCTGTCGACGAACGGTCGCTTGTGGTTCGACAAGCTCGCCATGAGCGAATATCAAGCGACTTTGAAAAGGCGCTGGTTACGCAAAAAAACCAGTTGGCCCGACCCATAGCCGATGGTAAAATCTTGGCATTATGTTTATCATCTCAACCGACTGGGCAATAGCCCATAACAGGACGAATCCATGCCGCTGTTAGACGATTACTTGATTGTAAGTGAATTTCCTGAAGCGCCCGTAGAACGGATGGTAGTCGCTTTTCGAGGGTGGCCTGATGCCGGAGACGCCGCAACCGCCACCCTGAACTACCTGCTCACCGCGATGGGCGCCGTCAAGTTTGCCGAGATTGATCCGGAAGAGTTTTTCAACTTCGCGCAAGAACGTCCCCGCTCTACCCGCAGCAAGGACGGCAAACGCCACCTGCAATGGCCGGCCAACGAGTTCTTCTACTGGCCAGGCACGGTCAGCGCACAACCGGTTGTATTCTATCTCGGCACTGAGCCGCACCTTCGCTGGCGCACGTTCTCAGCGCTGGTTGCCGACGTCGCCCGCCGCTGCGAAGTCAAATCGGTGGTACACATCGGGGCTTTGCTCGACGCTGTACCGCACACCAGAAACATCCGGTTCACCGGTTCCTCCAGCAACCAAATGATCCAGTCGGCCTTCGACAAGGGCAAAATACGCTCCTCCAACTACCAGGGACCGTCGGGCATCACGCTGCCCATATCCGAGGCGCTGGTTAACAAGGGCATCAGCTTCACCTCGCTGTGGGGCCACGTTTCCCACTACCTGCACGCCACCCCCAATTTCCGCGTCAGCCTCGGCCTGGCCCGCAACGTCTCCGAAATACTGAGCCTTTCGGTGGACCTGAGCCGTCTCACCGCAATGGCCGATTCCTACGACCGCGAAGTCGGTCAGGTTATCGCCGAAGACGAGCAACTGCGGAACTACATCACAACGCTGGAAGAGCGGTTCGACGGCGGCGGCGTGGAAACGGACATGCCCGACCCCGCCGAGCTGGTTCTGGAACTGGAACACTTTTTGCGCTCCGAACGGGGAACCGACGGCGACGGCTAGAGTCTTTCTACCCAACGTGGAGCGCGATGTTGGGTTGCGCACCGTGATTCGCTGGCAAAATGTATCGGGGCAAAGGAACTGACGGCCTCGTCAATGCACCGGCTTGCCCGCCCACGGTATCACAGGTATAGTCAACTTACCGATAAATCGTGGGCACACGGAGGTCCCTCTTGACGATATTCGACTGGCCGGCGCGGATGCAGCAAATGGCCGATTTCGTCGGCCTGACCGACGAAGACCTGGCATCAATTCGCGAGAGTGGCCCCCTCCTGCTGGCGCGCGCCGAGGAACTTACCTCTGCGGTTTACGACCACTTTCTCAAGTTCCCCGGATCGGCCCGGTTCTTTTTAACCCCGGAGGGCGAAGTTGACCAAACTCGCCTGGATCGGCGCAAACACAGCCTGGGCCGGTGGCTGCGGCATAGTATCGACTTCCAGATTGACGACCAGTTTCCCGTCTTCCTGCTCGCCATGGGCGTTGTTCACAGCAACCCTTCCCTGGAACGCGGTTACCTCGGCTCCATACCCGCCCGATTCATGATTGGCACCATGTCGTTCGCCCAAACCGCCATCGCTTCGGTGCTGTCGCAAGACATGGGCGATCCGGCCCGCGTCCTGCAAGCTTCA
Source organism: Dehalococcoidia bacterium (assembly GCA_965220095.1). GTDB lineage: Bacteria > Chloroflexota > Dehalococcoidia > Lucifugimonadales > UBA3495 > Bin87. The sequence goes on along the minus strand of OZ244805.1, from coordinate 4,010,883 downwards.
ATGGCGTGGAACAAGGTGCTGATGCTGCAACTGGATGTGCTGCTGGCCGGTTACACCACCGAAACACCGATGCCGCCGTCCGCACCACCACCCTCCGACGAACCGCCGGCAGACACTCCCGCTGATGGAGAACCGCCCGAAGGTATACGGCGAGTACTTACCAACATCCTGGACGGCAACCGGGATAACGGCTCTTCGCAAACCAACTAAGGAGACACACCATGGCCAAAGTACTGGTTATCCAGGGTGCCGGAATGAATATGCGCGGCCGGGTCCAGCTCGAAACGTTCGGCCCGATGACTCTGGACGAAATCAACGATCAGATTCGCGGCTACGGCGAAAACCTCGGCGTCGACGTTGAGATCGTCCATTCCAATGTCGAGGGTGAAGTCGTGAACGCCCTGTACGACGCCTGGGAACAGGGTTTTGACGCCTGCGTGATCAACCCCGCCGGCTATACCACCGGAACCGGGCCGCTGCGCGGGGCAATCCAGCAGGTGCCAATGCCCGTCATCGAGGTGCACGCCAGTAATCCCACCGCCCGGGGCACGGTGTCAGCCGTGTTGCCGGTCAGCAAGGGTTGCGTCTACGGGTTTGGCGTGTATGGTTACTACCTCGCCCTGGAAGCCGTGAAACACACTGCCGACTAACGCCGGCTAATCGCTGGTGCGTGGCTGCCCCGTCCGCATTACTCGCAACGCAGGCAGCGCACATCCTTGAATACTGAATCATGGATGCCTGGGTTGGTAATCATGTAGTCCATGATTATCCGAACCACTTTTCCCTCGTCGGCAATGTCATACTTGTCTTTGGAAACGTTGATCAACCCGAGGTGCTCGGCGTTTACGTCAACGGTGAGGGCGGTTTTGGTGCCGGCCATATAGCATTCTCCTGGTGCTGGTTGATTCTATAATCCCGCCGCTGTTAACCCGAAGCGGCCCAGCACAGCATAGCCCCGGCGTTGCCCTAATTCAACCGCCATTTCCCGGTTTCCCCGCAAGACTGGCTGGTGACGCCGCGCATCCAACGTGCACATTCCTCGAAGGTGTTGCACGATAAAGGCAAGGTAAGCCGTGACCAACACCCAGCCGGTTAAACCGGCCCGGAGGTATCCAGATGGCAACGCAAACATCGACGTTCGTCTGCATCAAATGCCACTGCACGGAATACGTGACTGACGAGTTCCGGGCCACCGGAGGGTTTTTCGCCAAGATGTTCGATGTGCAGAACAAAAGGTTCATGACGGTGTCGTGTAACCAGTGCGGGTACACCGAAATTTATCGGGGCAACTCGTCAACCCTGGGCAACATCTTCGATTTCTTTGCCGGCGGGTAACGGGACCGGCGGGCGATGGGCGTCGGCCAGCAGAGTCGGCCCGCCCGGCTAAAACCAAAAAGCCCCCTGCCGTGTGCAGAGGGCTGCTGTTTGGCTGGTACCCCGGATGGGCTTCGATCCCATGATCTCCACCTTGAAAGGGTGGCGTCCTTGACCAAGCTAGACGACCGGGGCAGATACCCGTCGCACGTAACGACTGGAAATTACTGTATCACATGAACCTCATTTATGGGTAGACGGCCAAAGCCTCCAGCGCCATATCTTCCGGGAAACCGCTCATCAGGTTCATGTTCTGCACCGCCTGCCCGGCGGCCCCTTTAACCAGGTTATCCAGGCAACTGATGACGATGAGACGGTTGGTACGCTTGTCTACCACCGGGTGCACCAGGCATTGGTTGTTGCCCAGCGTTTGCTTGGTTTGCGGCGGTCCGTCGGTAATTCGCACAAAGGCCTCGTCAGCGTAGAATTCCCGATAAAGCTGCCGGATGCGCTCCGGCGCGTCCGGGTCCTGCGCGATATCGGGGCGCAGGGGAGCGTAACAGGAACTCAAAATGCCCCTGGTCATGGGAATCAGGTGAGTCAGAAAGGTGAGGTTGACCGGCTCGTGGCCTGAAGCATCCAGCTCCTGGCTGATTTCCGGCAGATGACGATGCCCGTTCACCGAGTACGCCATCACGTTTTCGTTCACTTCCGAAAAGTGGGTGGCCATGCTGAGCGAACGACCGGCGCCGGAAACACCGGACTTGCTGTCAACGATAATATCGCTGCCAATTAAGCCCGATTCGATGGCTGGCGCCAACGCCAGGATGGCTGAGGTGGGATAGCAACCGGGGTTCGCCACCAGGCGAGCATCGGTTACCGCCGCACGATTCAACTCGGTGAGACCGTACGCTGCTTCTTCGAGGTAAGTCGGATCGGGGTGATCCACGCCGTACCACTCGCTATACACGTCGGCCTGTTTCAGCCGGAAATCCGCCGATATGTCCACCACCTTCACACCCTGCTCCAGCAGGGGTATGCAGGCTTCGGCGCTGGCCTTGTGCGGCAACGCAGAGAACACCAGGTCCAGCCCCTCGCTCAAGTCGGCGGTGATGTTCAGGTTCATGTTGTCCAGGTGGGGAAAGACCTCGCCCAACCGCTGCCCGGCGGCGCTCCTACCGGTAACCGAAGCGATTTCGACCTCGGGGTGGTGGCGCAGGATGCGTACCAGTTCGCAGCCGGCGTACCCGGTAACGTTTATGATTCCTATTTTCACGATTGCAGCTCCTTGACGGCTTGAGTATGGGGGACGGGCGTAACGGCCTGACCGTTGCGTCGCCTGCGTCCGGGAGCCTGACCGTCGGGGCGATCGTTATCTGCCGTCGTATTAGACGCACCATCGGATTCAGCCGCGGCGGCCCGCACCGCATCTTCGTCTCGGGACGGACAACCATAGTTCACGACGCACTCGCCGCACAGCGGCCGCTGCGCCTTGCACACCCGCCGGCCGTGGGTGATAAACGCCGCGTGAAAAGGGTACACGTCCTCGGGCGGCATGGCCGCTTCGAGTATTTCATGTGCTTTGTCTACGCTGACCTTGGGCCCAATTATGCCCAACCTCTGGCTCACCCGGTAAATGTGCGTATCCACCGCCATCGCCGGCATACCCAGGGAAAAGCTCAGTATGATTCCGGCCGATTTAGGGCCGATGCCCGGTAGCTGCCGCAGCCACGCCCGCGCCTCGTTCATGGGCATTTCGGCCAGAAAGTGCAGGTCGAGAGAGCCCTGATTCAGCTCCAGGATGCGGTTCAGCGCCAGGCTGATGCGCGGGGCTTTTATCTTGGCCAAACCGCCGCCGGCAATCGCCTCCTCGATGTCATTCACGCCAGCGTCTGCCACCGCCTCCAGCGTGCCGAACCGCTGCATCAGGCTGCGAAACGCCCGCTCGGAGTTGCGGTCGGAGGTGTGCTGCGACAGGATTGTAAACACGAGCTCGTGGGCCGGGTCCAACCGCGGTTCGTTGGCAAACGGGCCGTGCGCTTCCGTCAGCAGACGGATGGCATCGGAGACGGGAACTCCGGGTTTTTTGGTGCGCCGGGACCGGCGCGGTTTGGCGGCAGTTTTCGGAGGCATTCTTATTCCAGCACATGTTAGTCCAACACGTATTGGATTTTAGCATACCGCGCGCGCCACGCCCGCATCAGGGGGCCGGGGTTCGCGCCGGCGCGGTCGATTGGGGTGTTGGTGGTGAGGGGCGCGTAATCAGGGGGGTCAGGAACAGGGCGGGCAGTGAAATCGCAATGCACGCCAGGGCGGTCAGCGTGACGGACATTCGGATACCGATTAAATCTCCCAACCAACCCATCAGCAGGACGCCCGGGGGGGTGCCGATGCCGATGCACAGGCTCTGCAAGCCAACCATACGACCCCGCATCTCCGGCGGCGACGAGCGCATGGTGATGGCGCCCTGCATGGTCCCAAAACAGGAGAGGCCAATTCCGCTGAGAATCAGAATGACAAAAGTAACTCCGTACCAGGGAGACCAGACAAATACCGTTGACAACACCATAACGGTGAAAGCGCCGGCGGCGAAAAAGCGTCCGTGATACCGCATGGTCCCAATGGAGGCGAGTATGCCGGCCATGGCCAACTGGCCCAGAGCTTCCGCGGCCGCCAGGACGCCCACCAGCGTCTCACCGACGTGCAGGTAATCTCGCCCGATGGCCGGCACAAATTGACGCGCTGGAAAGGCCAGGCCGTTAATAATCGTAGTGATGAAGAGCATCCCCAACAGTTGACGATGGCCCAGGGCCGCGCGCACCACGTCGCCCAGGCTGTTCCAGATGGGTTCCACTCGCCATTCTCGCTCCACTTGGGGAATCCGCACCCGGATGACCAGCGCCATGGCGGCCAGGTGCATCACGACAATCACGGCATAAGCCCAGGTGTAACCGGCATAGTGAGGCCAAAAGTATCCGACGTGTTCAACGAAGAAGCCGCCGAAGAAGGGGCCTACCATCCGTCCAACGGTCCCGCTGATGGAGTCAATTGACAGGGCATTAACCACGCGGCGCTCGCCAACGATGTCAAAGACGGCGGTACGGCGGGCCGGGTCTTCCAGGGCGCGACTGATGCCCTGCAGCAACATGGCGGCAAAGACATGCCACGGCGCAATCTGGCCGGACCACAGCAAGACGAACAACGCGACGCCGCCGGCAAACTTGATGACCAGCGCAATAATCCAGATTTTCTTACGGTCAAAACGGTCGGCAATAATACCGGTAAAGGGTGAAAATATGGGCCGGGGCAGGTTTTCAAACGCCAGCACCAGCCCCAACATCAGCGCAGAATCAGTCAGGGAATACACCAGTACGCTGGTAACCAGCAGTTCCATCCAGCGCGTGAGTTCGGCTACGTTGACCACATACCATATCGCTCGAAAACGGGAGTTCCGCAAAACTTCCATCATTGGCGATGTGGGGCGACTCGCGGATGTGGTCAACTGTGCCTCCTGTACACGCACGGCCTTGCCAGTGTAAATGATGTGTAAAGGCGATGCTACACGTTCCTCCACCCTGGCAGCGTCCGTTTCGGGTGTTTGGGTTGGCCGACTGCCGCCCTCAAACTACCCGCTGCGTTATAATGCGGCGCAATTTACGCTGGTGTACTCCCGCAAGGCTACACACATCGTCCAAAACGTGATCGGCCATGGCCCAATCCCATACGCACATCGTTCCGGACGTGGTTTCGCAGGATTATTCCGTTTCCAGAGGTGATCGTTCTGCGCTGCTGGGCCAGCAACCCTTCGTGTTGTGGTTCACCGGCCTCTCCGGAGCGGGCAAAACCACGGTCGCGAACTGCCTGGCCAAGCGACTGCACGATGGCGGGTTCCATACCTACGTGCTGGACGGCGACAACCTGCGCCACGGTCTGAATGGCGACCTGGGGTTCAGCGCCATAGCCCGCCGGGAAAACGTGCGCCGGCTGGCAGAAGTGGCCGGCCTCATGTACGACGCCGGTTTGATTACCCTGGCGGCCTGTATCTCACCTTTCCAGACGGAGCGGAAATTCGCCCGGAGTCTGCTGCCCGCCGGCAAGTTCATCGAAGTGTTCGTCGATACTCCCCTGCATTTGTGCGAGCAACGCGACAACAAAGGACTGTACCGGCGGGCTCGTGCTGGCGAAATTACCGATTTCACGGGCATCGATTCGCCTTACGAACGCCCAGCCAATCCCGAAATAACCATTGATACCACCCACCGCTCCGCCCCTGAATGCGCCGATACCATCATGTGTTACCTGCGCGGACAAGAGTTGTTGAGATGGCTAGCCCCCAACTGACCGACGGACGCCAACCGTCCGGCCCATCCCGAACCGGATCCGGCCGCGGCTATACGCCGGGAGCAGCAAACGGTAACGGTTCGTTTGCTTCCGGATTTAACAGTTTCCTGGCTACCGGCAGCCTGTCGTTGGCCTTGCGGCTGGGTATGCGTTACGGAGTCGACCGCAAGTTTCTACCCCGCTACTGCGGTGTCCTGACCGCCAACGCGCTGTTCTCTCCGCTCCGCCTGTGGCAGAGCCTGGCTTACGGGCGGCGGATTCGTCGAACCCAATTGCACCCGGAGCCGCTTTTCCTGCTGGGTTTCTGGCGCTCGGGTACGACGTTGCTCCACAACCTGCTGGCGATGGACCCGCGCTGGGGGTTCGTCAACACCTACCAGGCCGCACTGCCTGATCTGTTCCTCGCCGGGCAACGCCGCATTCGTCGCCTGCTGGAATCGCAACTACCGGAGAACCGGGGCATCGACAATATTCCCGTGGATTTCGCGATGCCGCAGGAAGAAGAGATTGCGATGATGTGCACCTCCGGGATCAGCCCCTACGTGTCCCTGAACTTTCCGCGCAACGCAGACGGCACCCTGAATTACCTGTTTCTGGACCAGCGAGTTACCCACCGCGACCGCGACCGGTGGCGCCGAAAATACCTGCACCTGCTGAAAGCCGCCAGCCTCAACATGGGCGACCGGCCGCTGCTGATAAAATCCCCCTCTAACACCAGCCGAATATCAACCCTGCTCGAATTGTTCCCGGACGCCCGCTTCGTCTACATCCAGCGCAACCCCTACGACACCCTGCGTTCTTACATCCACCTGCTCCGGCTGATGAACGACTGGCACGCCTTTCAGCACGTCAATTTCGAGGAACTGTTGCTGCGACAGGTCAAAGTCTATCGTGAAATGGCTCTGGCGTATCTGGAGCAACGGGAGTTGATTCCCAGCGGTCGGCTGGTGGAAATCCGATACGAAACCCTGGAGCAGGACAAAGTGGGTCAAATCCAGCAACTCTACGCAAACCTGGCCCTGGATGGTTACGACTCCTTTGCGCCCCACCTGACGCAATACGTGGCATCCATCGCAGATTTCCAGAAAAACCCCTCGCACATCAACAATCAGGTGATTGAACTGGTCAACGAGAATGTGCCTTTCCTCGTATCGGAATACGGTTACCAACCGATGGCTCCAAAGGACTAAGAGCCTATCCTAATAACCCAGCAGCTCTGAGGGCGGTGAGGGCGCAGGCGAAATGAAGAAAGGCGATGTAGTTCTCAGGGGACTTGTCCCAGCGGACCAGGATGCGCCGGAAGCGGTTCAGCCAGCTGTGCGAGCGTTCCACGACCCAGCGCCGGGCTTTGAATCCAGCTGCTCTTTTGATGGCCTTGGCCTCCTCGCCCCGGCTGCGGATGTGAGCGGTGAAGCCAAACTCGTCCAACGTGCGTCGCACCTCGTCAAAGTCGTAGCCTTTATCCAGGCACATACCCTGGGGTTGGTCTGGACTGGGCGCCGGTCGCGGCACGGGCAGGCTGTCCACCGTGGCCCGCACCAGCTTCATGTCATGACGGTTGGCCCCGTCCACCGCCAGACCCACCGGAATGCCCTGGGCTTCGGTCAACAGGCTACGCTTGACCCCGCATTTGCCGCGGTCAGTGGGATTGGGGCCGGTTTTTTTCCCCGCCCAAGGGCGATTTGGTCATGGCGCCGTCCATACTCAGCCAACTCCAGTCCAGCCCCTTCAGTTCGTCATAGCGTTCCAGTCCCACCCGCCACAGCTCCAGGAACACTCCAGCGGCAACCCATTCCTGAAAGCGCAGGTGGGCGGTGGACCCGGAACAGATGCCCGTGGCGTCCAGGGCTTTCCACTGGCAGCCGGTGCGCAGCACGTAGAAGATGCCATTGGCGCAGGTGCGGTCGGGAACCCGGGGCCGGCCGCCGCCGAACCGGTGGGTGTTCACATGCTCGGGGATCAGGGGCGCCAGCACCTCCCAGAGCTCGTCGGAGATCTGGAACGCGCCGGTGGTGGGATTGGTCTTGGTGGCTGGGCCAGCACGCTTCGGACGTGGCGGCTTGGTATCTTTCGCTTTGGTCATTGCCCCAGTCTAGACGCAACCCCCGCTTTCCTTCCCGCAACGCCCCTGCAATCTTCAATCAGTTATTAGGATAGGCTCTAAGCCGCCGCCGTGGGCCGTGATAATATCTAGCTGCCCGCCAACCGGCGCATTACGCATTCAGGGCCGCCGTTCCACCCAAATTAATGCATTCCAATTTAACGCCTCCGGAGGCAAGCAATGAACCAGAACATAGCTGATTTTTGGAGCGCCACCCGCTCGATACTGGACGAAACGCCGGTCGGCGCTGCCCTCACCGAATGCCCGGAACGCAGCGGCCGCGAGTATGAAACCTGGAACGTCACCCTCTCCAGCTACGGCAATCAACGATTGCGTGGGTTTTACACCGTCCCACGGGACGCGCCGGCGTCGGGTAAGTTCCCCGCGATGCTGGCCGTCCCCGGATACGGCGGCGTCAAGGACATCCCCTATCACGTAGTTATGCATGGTTTTGCCGTATTGACCCTTTTCCCACGCGCCCAGGGCGAAAGCGTGCCCGAATGGGATTTGCCTCACAGCACCAAACTGACCTACAACGTAACCGACCGCGAAGCGTATTACTATCGGGCCGGTTACATGGACTGCGTGCGCGGCGTCGATTTCCTGACCGAACGGGACGAGGTGGATAGCAACCGCATCGGGATGTGGAGTCGTAGCCAGGGCGGTGGGTTCACCCTGGCGACGGCCGCACTGGACCATCGCCTCGCCGCCGCGGTGGCCGAAGAGCCGTTCATGTGCAACTATCCCATCTCAATAGACATCGAAACCCGCCCCTACCACGAGCTGAGCGACTACGTGCGGGAACATCCTGAACAACGGCAAGCCATGCTCGACACCCTCTATTACTTCGACACGCTGACGCTGGCCGACGCCATTAAGTGCCCCACCCTGGTCAACATCGGCATGGCCGACACCACGTGTCCTTACCCAACCATCAAACCGGTGTTCGACAGCATCACCGCGCACAAATCGCTGATGGTGTATCCCGACCTGACCCACAGCCCCTGTACCGATTTCAACGTCCACGCCATGAACTGGCTGAAGCGTTATCTGGGAACCTGACGCGCCTGGCGCCGTCGCTGACCACCAAGGAGTGATTACATGCCGGCCCGCACCGGAAGGGAATATCTGGACGGACTCAAAGAGCAATCCCCTGAAATCTGGCTGGATGGAAAGCGCATCCACGATGTAACCGCGTTCCCCGGTTTGGCCAACGGGGCAAAGTCCATCGCCTCGCTGTACGATATGCAGCACGATCCGGCTATCGCCAGCCAGATGACCTACACCTCGCCGACGACGGGCGACCCGGTAGGTCTGTCATTCCTGGCGCCGAAAAGCGCCGGCGACCTGGCACGGCGTCGCACTATGATGTCCGCCTGGGCGCACGCCAGCCACGGGATGATGGGCCGCACCCCCGATTTCCTGAACGTAACCATCATGGCAATGGCCGCCGCCGGCGACTTTTTCGGCGACAACCGGCCTGAGTTCAAGCAGAACGTCATCAACTACTATCAATACGTCCGCGAAAACGACATCTGCATGACCCACACGCTGGTGAACTTGCAACGCAATCGTGCGCCATCGGCCACTTCGATGAACTACGCTACCGATGTGGCGTTGCAGGTAGTGAAGGAAACGGATGCCGGGCTGGTCATCCGTGGACCGAGGGTGCTGGCCACGCTGGGGCCGCTGTCCGACGAAATCATGGTGTACCCGACCCGTTCCCACCTGCTGGCGCGGGATGAGGATGCTCACAAGTACGCCTTCGCCTTCGCCGTGCCCTGTGGAATCGACGGCCTGAAATTCATCTGCCGGGAGAGTTTCGACCTCGGCAAGTCCAATTTCGATCACCCCCTGGGCTCACGTTTCGAGGAAATGGATGCCATCGTCTTTTTTGACGACGTGCTGGTGCCCTGGGATCGGGTGTTCATGTACGGCGACCGGCACAAGTGCAACACCATGTCGGCGGTCACCGGACAGTACGTCCACACCGGACACCAGGTGGTAACTAAAAACGTCGCCAAGTGCGAGTTTGTGGCCGGCATCGCCAGCCTGATGGTGGAAACCCTGGGCAGCGGCGAAATTCCCCAGATTCAGGGGTTGCTGGCCGAGCTGGTCGAAAATCTGGAGATAACCAAAGCTCTGCTCACCCAATCGGAAGTCAACGCTGCCATTGACGAATGGGGCGTGATGCTGCCCGACCGCGTGCCGTTGAACGTAGCCCGCAACCTGTTCATCAAGATGTATCCACGCATGGCAGAGATCATCCAGTTGCTCGGATCCAGCAGCCTGATGGCCCTGCCTTCCCAGGGTGATTTCGACGGCCCTCTCGGTGAGGTGCTGGACGCTTATCTCGACACCGATACCGCGACCGCCCGCGAGCGCGTCCGCCTGTTCCGCCTCGCCTGGGATACCGCGTGCAGCGCGTTTGGCGGACGCCAAGTGCTGTACGAGCGGTACTTCCAGGGCGATTGGATGCGTAACGCCGCCCTGCTGTTGAGCGTCTACGACCGCGAGCCGTTGATGCAGCAGGTAAGGGAGTTTCTGGAACGGGAATAACCGGCCCGGGCTGCCGTCATCCAGTCGCGTGAGGGTGTTCTCGCGGCCACAGTCAAACGCAACAGCGGCAAGACCGAAAGTCGGTCCCGCCGCTGTTGAACCCACCTCACGACAGGTTATCGGTCGAATTGGTCGAGGGATAAATCACTTCGTCATTCCCTCCGCGACCGGCCCCTTGAAGGCATTGTCGCCACCGAACACGGTGCCGGTGGTTCTTGCGTCAAACTTGGCCAAACTCAGGTTGTAAACCTCATCGGGGAACGGGATATACCCTACCAAGGCGGCCAAACGCCGACCATTCTCGTTCAGATAGTAACGCACGAACTCGGCGACGTGGTCTTCCTGCGCCGCGTCCGCGCGCACGTAGATGAACAAAGGCCGGCTCAAGGGCGCGTACGAACCGTCGTTGATGGCTTCGTCGGTGGGAGCGACGCAGCCGGCTCCACCGTCAACCGGCACTGCCTTCAGCTTGTCCTGATTCTCCACGTAGTAGGCATAGCCAAAATATCCCAGGCTGAACTCGTCCCCGGAAATACCCTGCACCAGCACGTTGTCGTCTTCCGACGCCACGAAATCGCCGCGCGACACGCCGCCGTCTCCGTTCACCGCCTCGGTGAAGTAGTCGAATGTCCCTGAGTCCACGCCTGGCGCGTACAGCTTGATTTCCTCCGCCGGCCACGACGGGTCTACCTGGTTCCACATCGTTACTACGCCTTCCGACTCCGGCGACCAGATGGTGTTCAACTGTTCGACGGTCAGGCATTCTACGAAATCGTTGTCCGGATTCACCAGCACGCTCAACCCGTCGATGGCAACGGGAATCTCGATGTACTCGATGCCGGCAGCGGCGCACAGGTCAACTTCCTTCTGCTTGATGGGCCGCGAGGCGTCCGAAATCACCGTTTCGCCGGCGCAAAACTTTTTGAATCCGCCACCGGTACCGGAGATGCCCACGACCGTGCGGACGTTGCCGTTGGTCAGGTCGCCGAATTCTTCGGCCACCGCCTCGGTAATCGGGAACACCGTCGAAGAACCGTCGATGTCAATGTCGCCTGCCAGGTCTGCGTACATATTCGTGCCAGGCTCTTGTATTGGGGTTGACCCCGGCTCGTCAGATGGTTGACACGACGCAAACACCAATGCGATTGCCAATCCCAGAGCGCCAACCATCAGCAGCCGCTGGGATGTCTTCTTGATGATGTACAAGTTGGTCGGACTCATCGACCCTCCTCGAAGGATAGCAAGGTGGTTTGGCCGGCGGTCCGGCCCGGGGGTAGGTTAGTTCGGCAATCCTGACGCTCAACCCACGCACCGGGCGTTCCTCCGCTGGGGTTTTAGGCGAGGTCGGGCACATTACAGTGTTACATAGGCTTCCCTCGGCGGGAATCAGTCGACTCGGGTCAATCCGTTTGCACAAAATAAAGTGCAGTCTCGCAACTGCACGCGGACAATTCGGACGCGGCCCAAACGCCGCTACGCCATTTGCAGGCGGGAGAGCATATCCACCCGGGCGCATCGGGGATTCGCCAGTCCCTCCATGCCGGCATTTGGAATCAAAAAACGGCGGGGAACAAATTCCTCGCCGGTAAAACGCTGCCCTCCGAATCAGGGGCAATCGCGGGGGGCGCCATCACCACCGGTATCGCCCCCGGCTACGGTTGGAAGCGGGAGCTTCACATCCACCAATGGGAGATCAGTTCCCCCCTCGCTGCCGAGTTCAGGGCAACATATCACCGTCGCTGTTTCAGTTGGCCCAATCATTGCTCAGCGCGAATCTGAAACAATTGCTTCCAGTTCCGCAGGTTCTTTGGGAATCCCTTCCGAAAGGACACGGCACCCGACTTCGGTAACCAGCACGTCATCCTCAATACGGATTCCAATGCCGCGATAGATTTCGGGGGCGTGTTTGGCCTGAGGGCCGAAGTAGAGGCCGGGTTCAACGGTCAGCACCATTCCCGGACGCAGTCGGGTTTGTCCCCGGTCATCGCGGTAGGGGCCGCAGTCATGCACGTCCAGACCCAGCCAGTGCGAGGTGGCGTGCATATAGTAGTCGCGATACGCCTGGCGATTCATGATGTCGTCGGCGCCGCCTTCCAGCACACCCAGCGTGACCAGCCCGTCAATCAGCGTCATGGTGGCGACCCGATGCACGTCGTCAAACCCCACTCCCGGCTTCACCGCGGCGATGGCTTTGTTCTGGGACTCCAGCACCAAATCATAGAGGTCGCGCTGCGGGCCGGTGAACTTGCCGGAAACCGGCCAGGTGCGCGTAACGTCGGCGGTGTAGTAGCCATACTCCGCGCCCGCGTCGATCAAAAGCAGGTCGTCCGGGCCCAGCGCTTCCCGGTTGCGGATGTAGTGCAGCACGCAGGCGTTGGCGCCACCGGCCACGATCGACGGGTAGCCATTGCGCGGTGAACCCAGGTGGCGGAACGACCGCTCCAGCGCCGCTTGCACTTCGTATTCATAGACACCGGGGGCAGACGTTCGCATGGCCGAGTCGAATCCCTGCGCCGTGATGTCAATTGCCCGTTGCAGCAGCGCAATTTCATCGTCCGACTTATTGAGCCGCATCAGGTCGATTTGCCCGGTGGGATCCTCGATTCTGCGCACTCCCTTCACGCCCCGCTGCGCCATATTGCGTCGTCGTTTCACCAGCCCAGCGATAATGTCGTCGAGCTTGTCATCGCTGCCCAAAGCGTAGTAAACGGTTTCGGAATCTGCCAGCAGCTTCGGCAACTGGGTTTCCAGTCGCTCCAGCGGATAGGCGGCGTTGGCGCCCAACGGACCCACCGCGCCACCAACTCCGGCGCGATAACCAACCCAAATCTCAAACATCGGATCGTAGGGGCGAACGAAGAGTGTATATGGGGTATCGGAGCCCGGGCGCAAAACGGCGACCGCGTCCGGCTCATCGAAACCCGTCAAGTACCAGAACGACGATGGCTGCCGATACTCGTGGTCCACATCATTGTTGCGGGACGAATCATGACCGGCCGCCAGCACAATAGCGCCACCGGAAAGAGAGTCCATCAACCGACGGCGTCGGCGGGCGAATTCCGCAGGTTGAATAACGGGGTTTTGCGTAGTCATTGCATCACCGTCCAACACCTTGTATAGGACTCTACATCTCATCAAATCGCCTGCGATTATAACGCCGTTATCTCCGGGTCGCAATAGCAAAACGGTCGGTGTTAACGTATATCGCCAATATATTACGATAAATATCCCGCAGATCGCAATCTATGCCCGGTAAACTACCATAATCCAGTTGTGGTTGCTGTCTGCATCCTCCATGCGCGTATATCCGCTGGAATCCGTGCGGTAGGTTTGCCAACGGGGAACCCGGCAAGGTCGGTCAGTCCTGTTGCCCGGAACTGGTTTCTGCTATACTGCCGTCGGTGGCAGCGTTGCCACCAAACTTGCGTCAGGGACGGTTGGCTGCCGCTCGCGGGCAACGCCAGTATCCCGGCGATATTTCCGAAAAACCTGGAGCGAATCATAATGCCGGCCTACGCCGTAATCGGTGGACAATGGGGAGATGAAGGCAAGGGGAAGGTGATTGATTACCTTGCCGGTCAATCCGATTGCGTAGTCCGTTTTGCCGGCGGCAACAACGCCGGCCACACCGTGGTCAATGAGCGCGGCGAATTCCAGTTGCACCTCGTCCCTTCGGGTATCTGCTGGCCCGACGTTATTGGCATTATCGGCAACGGCGTCGTGGTCAATCCCGACGTGTTGTTGGGTGAAATGGCCGGCTTGGAACAGCAGGGCATCGACACCGGCCGCCTCTTCGTCAGCGACCGGGCCCACGTCATCATGCCCTACCACCTGACATTGGACGCCCTTCAGGAGAAGGCTCGCGGCAGCGGCGCTATCGGCACTACCGGCCAGGGCATCGGCCCCGCCTACGTGGACAAAGCGTCCCGGGACGGCATCCGCGTCGGCGACCTGCTGGACACCAAACGTTTGCCCGATCAGGTGGCTGCTGCGGTAACGATGAAGAACCGGGTGATCCGGGGCGTTTTCGAAGGCGACCCGCTGAACGTTGACGATGTGATCGCCCGCTGCCTCTATTGGGCCGAGCAACTCCGCCCGTTCGTGCGTCCCACCGAGCAGTTGATCCAGGACCTGCTGGCGCGAGGCAAGAAGATTCTGCTGGAAGGCGCGCAGGGGACGTTGCTGGACATCGACCACGGGTCATATCCCTACGTAACCTCATCGTCGCCCTCCATCGGGGGGGCAATTACCGGCCTGGGCATAAACCCGCAGGCAATCAAAGGGGTGGTTGGTGTTTTCAAAGCCTACTCAACCCGCGTTGGCGGCGGACCGATGCCCAGCGAGATGCTCGACCAGTCCGGTGAAGACCTGCGTGAAAAGGCCCACGAGTACGGAACCACTACCGGCCGGCCTCGTCGCATCGGCTGGTTTGACGCGGTGGCCGCTCGATACAGCAGGGAGATAAACGGTTTCACCGGCATGGTGCTGACCCGTCTGGACATCCTCGACGGCATGGACTCGGTGAAAATCTGCGTTGGGTACCGCGCCGACGGCCAGGATGTCGACCGCTTCCCAGCCAACACCGGGCTGTTGGAACGGTGCGAGCCCATCTATGAAAAGATGCCCGGTTGGAACGACCCCACCGCCAGCACAACCCACACCGGCCAACTGCCGGCCAATGCCCTGGCCTACGTCCGCCGGATTGAGGAATTGGTTGGCTGCCAGGCTCAGATTATCTCGACGGGGCCGAGCCGGGACGAAACTATCGCCATTGATCCCGTAATCCATTAGCGGCACGGGGTAACCTCTCACGTACACGGAGGCACGCATAATGGCCACAAATGCAACGACCTCGGACACTTCCATATTCGGGCGCTTCCTGTTGCGCTATACCGACGAATTTTATCTGGTGTTCCGGCTGCTTTTCGCTTTTATCGTATCGCTGCACGGGGCGCAGAAAGCGCTTCTGATGTGGGGCTTTCCGGCGGATCACCCCTTGGGCGCGCGCGTGGACATTGCCGGCTGGGTTGAGCTCATTTCGGCCTTGCTGATTGCATCCGGGGTTTTTACCCGTCTGGGCGCCGGAGCGCTTTGCATTATGATGGTAGTAGCCTACTTCACCGTCCATTCCGGCGGGGTCGCTCCACACATTTTCCCCAACCCACCGGGCGATATGGGTTCGGCTTTTGGTGCACACGGCGGCGAAGTGACTATCCTGTGGTTCACCATCGCCGGTATTATTGGCGTCATGGGCAGCCGCAAGTGGGGCCTGGAACGCCTGATTCTCAAACGGGAAATCCTCTAGCCGGCACGGGCGCCGGCATACGAGAACACAACCTATCGTCCGGCGTCGCCCTGACGCCAAGCAGGATATACGGATTATGCAGCAGCAAGCAGCCAGATTCGGCATCTATTACAACTCTGCCGAAAATCACGTCGTCCGCATCAACTCCCCGTACTGGTTCCCGCCAGAACCGGAATGGCAGATGGTGACCCGCGAGGTGAACGCCACGCTGCTGGATATACGCCGGATGGTGCAGGAACAGGGTTTGTCTGCTAACGCCGACGCGGTTGCCTGGACCACGCTTCCCCTGTTGGACGAAGACGCCTAAATCTAACGGGCCGGCTGCGGGTTGCTCCGGCGGTACGGTTCAGACGTTTGCAATCATCGGACGACCTCCCCGGCTTCGAGGATGGCTCCGACGCTGGTCCCCAGCCACCGCGTTTGTGGTTGCTGCCCTCGGCGCGCAATCCGGAACAAGCCCGTCGCTGGATGCGGTGGGCCTGGCTGGGGGGATTGGCCTGGTGGGTCTGGAACGCCGCAATTCTCTTTGTGTGGTTGGCCGCTCCGATACTGGCAGCTGAACCAGGCTCCTCCAGCGCGGACGCCATACCCGGCGCCAGGCTCGTCATCTACTCCGGAGTAGAAGCCTTCGTAATCGGGATGCTGGCGTTCGGCGTGAGGCGGCGCTGGCGGCTGGCGGCTTTGGTGTTGGCAATCGGATTCTTCGCCTCCCGGATCGTCCTGATTGCCCTGGGCCTAATCACGATCTCCGGCGCGCGGGATGTGATCTGGCTGGCGATTTACGGCGGTATGTTATTCCTGTTCGTGCGCGGCTTGCAGGGAACACTCAGCTACCACTGGTTTACCCACGTTACCCATCCAGCACATCCCGAGTGACGTCGACCTGAACATTCTGGCGCCACGACACCGATAGATGCGGCCCCCTGCCGGTTGACAAGGGGCCGTCATTAATCGCGGTGGTCAGCTGGTTAGCTGGCGATATTATGCGGTGAAAGCTGGCATTACGTCCTGGGCAAACCGGGAAAGCTGGTCTTTGAACACCTCGCGGGGCATCCCCATGACTGACCCCAAATTGATGCGCTCGACGCCGGGATATTTGGCTTCAGCCTCTTTCAGATGGTTGACCAGATCATCAGCTGAACCGCACAGCCAGGTTCCAGTCTCGACTGCCGATTCCAGCGTCGGCAGCTCGACGCCGCGACGCAGGCCAGGGTTGGCTACTGCGTCAATCTGTTCGGGTTCCAGCCGCATCAAACCCAGGGGCGCGGCGAACTTCATCGCTTCCTCGAAGTAGGGGCGGGCCGTTTCGATGGCCTGCTCACGGTTTTCCGCCAGGAAGAACCGGAACCCCAGCGCGATGTCCTCGCCCAGCGCCAGCTCGCGGCCGTGCCTGGCGGCGGCTTGCTGGTACATTTCCAGCCTTTCGCCCAGCGCCGGCTCCGGAGTGTTGGCCACCATCGCCTTGATGCCCATGCGACCCATGAAGTCCACGCCCTTTGGATTACCCGACACCAACGGTTGCCAGATATCGACCGGCTGACTCACCGGACGCGGCACCAGGCTCAACTTCTCCAGGGTGTAGCCACGGTACGGTACGGGCGCCGGGATGGTGTAGTTCTTGCCCTGGTGGGAGAAAGACTCCTGGCTGAAGGCTTTGACCATCACCTCAACCTGCTCCTCGAACAGCTCTCGGTTGGCGTCGCCGTCAAACATGGGCGATCCGAAAGTTTCAACCTCGCGAGAATGGTAACCGCGTCCCACGCCGAACACGATGCGGCCTCCGGACAGAATGTCGGCCATGGCGAAATCCTCGGCCAACCGCAGCGGATGCCACATTGGTGTGATGTTGAACCCGCAGCCGTACTTGAGCCGTTGCGTGTTGCACGATAGATAAAGCCCAAGCATGAGCAGGTTGGGAATACACTCGTACCCTTCCGGTTGGAAGTGATGCTCGGCCATCCAGAACTCGTCATAGCCATTAGCCTCAAGGTGCCGGGAAAAATCCAGTGCCCATTCAAAGGCTTCCGCCAATTGCTCGTTGGCGTACCACCGATCATTGGCCGGCGTTCCTTGCAGTCCCAGATCGTCGTCGACCACGTGGCCGGCGTAAGAAGCGCTAAAACTCTTGAACATATTCTTTTTCCTGTTATTCGGTGATAGTCGGCGGAAAGATACCCCTCACCCCGGCCCTCTCCCACAGGGGGAGAGGGAGCTATGGATTACGGGTCAGGCGGAGGGAGGCGGCGCCGGCGCCGGGTTGTACAACTCAATGCCGATGGTGGCGGGGAACACCGCGGCCAGTTCATCCACCGACCAGCGGGCATCTTTCTGGATGGTTCGCACCGGTTCCGGCTCGTTGAGCAGAGTTACCAGGCCGCCGGTAACGTGGAACACATGGCCGTTGACGTGGGCGGCCTCGTCGGACGCCAGCCAGGCAACCATCGGCGCCACGTCTTCGGCATCACCGCGCAAGCTACCGCCGGCAGCTATGCCGCGAGCCGAGCGCAACGCCCGAGCTTCGTCGGGCACGCTGGTCGTCATTCGGGTGCTGGCAGACGGCGAAATGGCGTTGGCGGTCACCCCGTAGCGCCCCAGGTCCCGGGCACAAACGCGGGTAAACCCAGCGATGCCATCTTTGGCGGCGCCGTAGTTCGCCTGCCCGCTGTTGCCGTACAAGCCGGAAGTGCTGCTGAAGGTGATGATGCGACCCGAACGCTGCTGCCGGAACAGAATGCTGGCGTGCTTCACCACGGTGAACGTGCCCTTCAGGTGAACGGCGATCACGTCGTCCCACTCTTCTTCGGACATGTTGAAAACCATGCGGTCGCGCAGGATACCGGCCACGGTTACCACGATGTCCAACTTGCCGAAATTGTCGACGGCAGTCTGTACGATTTTCTCGCCGCCTTCCATCAGGGCCACCGATTCGGTGGAGGCCACGGCCTTGCCGCCAGCCTCGCCGATCTCGTTGACCACCTGCTGCGCAACTGATACATCCGCGCCGGTGCCGTCCACGTTTACGCCCAGGTCGCAAACCACGACGCTGGCGCCCTCGGCGGCCATCAGCTTGGCCACCCCGCGACCGATGCCGCGCCCGGCACCCGTGACGACTGCTACCTTGTCTTCAAGTAGTGGCATTGTAAAATCCTTGTGTACCAAGTTTCCGAGGAATTGCCGGCTTTATAGCCTCATGCCCTCGGCGGAGCCGGATTATCGATGCCGGCAGTCAGATAGTTACGGGCTCGCTCCGACAGTTCGTTCATGTCCCAATGCCCACTTTCCGTCCAGATTGCGCGCTCGGGTCGAGGCTGGGACATCAGCGACACCGTGTCGCCATACACCAGGAAGGTTTGCCCGTTGATATTGCTGGCGTAATCGGATGCCAGGTAGGTAACGAACGGCGCAATTCCTTCCGGATCCAGATTCTGTATGTCATTCGCGCTGGCGTCCGAACCGGACAGCGAAGCCACGCCGCCGCGCGCGCGGATCTCGGCCGCTGAATCTGGGATCGCGCCGATCATGCGGGTGGTGGCACGCGGCGCAATCGAGTTGGCGGTTACACCGTAACGGCCCATATCCTTGGCCACCACCTTGGTGAACCCGGCAATTCCGCTCTTGGCAGCCCCGTAATTCGCCTGCCCGCTGTTGCCAACCAGGCCCGACTGGCTGCTGAAGGTGATGACCCGACCGGAGCGTTGCTGCCTGAACAGGATGCAGGCGTGCTTCACTACGGTAAACGTGCCCTTCAGGTGGACGGCGATCACGTCGTCCCATTCCTGCTCTGTCATGTTGAAAATCATGCGGTCGCGCAGAATTCCCGCGCAGCAAACCACGATGTCCAGCCGACCGTAGTTGTCGATGGCGGTCTGCACGATTCGCTCGCCGCCTTCCATGGTGGCCACGGACTCCGTGCAAGCGACGGCGGTACCGCCAGCGTCCCGAATCTCGCTGACCACAACCTCGGCGACCGACTGGTCGTAGCCAGTGCCGTCGACGTTGACGCCGGGATCTACTACGACCACCTTGGCGCCCTCTTCGGCCATGAGCTTCGCAATCCCCCGTCCCACGCCACGGCCTGAGCCGGTGACAATCGCTACCTTGCCTTCCAGATTATTGGGCATAGTTAATGTTTCCTTTGATTACGTTGGTTTAGGTAACGGCCCTGGCTAGCCGTTGCGACTCGGCAGAGCCACGGTGGCGGTGCCGGGCGTAGTTTGCTGGCCCTGCGGGTTTTCCAGCCAGATGGTGCAATCAACCAGGTTCTGGCGCCCCTCTTGATACACACGGCTGACGTGGCCCTTGGCTGTAATTGGCTCGTTCGGGTAGTCCATCCCCCGGTACTGGCAGCTGAGCCGACGCAACACGGCTTCAGGGCCAGCCCACCGTGTGACGAACGAGCCCAGCAGTGCGTTTTTCAATGCGCCGTGAATAATCACGCCGCTGAGACCGGTGTTTTGCGCGAAATCCTTATCGTAGTGGATTTCGTAGAAGTCTCCAGAAGCGCCGGCGTATTGCACCAACTGACGGGTGGTCGGTTCGGTAACTTCCGCTGGTAGTTCCGTGCCCTCGGATATGTCCTCGAAATATACTTGGTCCCCCATGTCGACTCCCAATGAATTGAAAATGGTTACCGTGAGAATGTGTACAGTGGCGGCGTTGGTGCGCGAACAACTGTGGTCAGTAACGAATCGAAGTGCTAGTCTGGGTTGCCACAATGGCGTCGGACTGATTGCGGTAGGTAATCTTGATGGTCGAAATCAACATCTGTCCGATGCTGCCGGCACGTTCGCGGATGTCTTCCAGGCGACCCACCGCGGTGATCGTGTCCCCGGCCCGCACCGGTTCG
Organism: Dehalococcoidia bacterium; assembly: GCA_965220095.1. Classification (GTDB taxonomy): domain Bacteria; phylum Chloroflexota; class Dehalococcoidia; order Lucifugimonadales; family UBA3495; genus Bin87. The sequence goes on along the minus strand of OZ244805.1, from coordinate 3,990,417 downwards.
AAGTATTCCCAATCGCTGCCGCCGTCCAAAAGGCGGACCAACGGCACGTCGAAGGGCAGCGCCGGACGCACCGCGTGCATAGCCCGCAGAAAGGTGGGCGGCGCGATGATCCCGCCGCTCTGGGGCGTGCCTTCGGTGTATGCCGGGTTGTCATCGCCGATAGCTTCGGCAAACCGGGCAACGTGGCCTTTTTCGATATCCATGGAAGTCGGCTCGCTTTCTACGCCAAGCGCCTGTTCGCGCATCGCGTCGGTCAACGTAAAGGAGCTGGTGGACAATGGAAACCTCCGGCTGAAATGCACAATGTGGCGCACCGGCATACGCCCACGCTGCACGGTTGAGCGGTGCCGAATTATGGTACGGGCCGGGACGGGTGTCAAGGAACCACCAGGTCGTGAACCGGCCGACCAACGCGCCAGCTGAACGGGCCAATCCATGCCTGACCGGCTAGCATCGGACGGTAGGCCGGGTCCGCGCGCCAAACGCCGGCGGTTTGCCAGGATCATTCGGAGGATCCTGGGGTCGCTGGCCCTTGCTGCTATCATCAGCCTGTGCGCCAGGGACTTCCAACCCGACGACCTGGAAATCGCCGCCGCCGGACACCAACTGAGTGTGGCCGGGTGGGAATTGTCCCATCTACCCGATAAGTGGGTTCATCGCCTGCTCAGTGCCCCACGGTCCTGGTTCGGTGGTCCAAATCCAGCAACGTCAATGGAATACGCGACCGAGTTCTTCGCCAACGGCCAACGGCTGCGCTGGATTGATCGCCGGCTAATCTACCTGTCAACGCAGGACGAATCAACGCAGGACGAAAATTCTGCAGCAAACCAGCCTGAGATTGCGGCGTTGGTCAACGAGCGAACCGAGCTCCAACTCCGGCAGGACAAACTGCGCCCTGATGTGGAAGAGACGCTGGAGTCCGCGGTGGCTGGCGCATTGCGATCACAGGGGATTGGCGCCTGGGCCGGCTTGTTCCCGCCGGTGGACACCGCCCTGGTCGGCTCACCGACCGTCCTGATTACATCACCTCGCAATCGCATCGAACGAGGAGAGGAGATGTTGCTGCGCACTGGACTGAGCGCGCAGCAGCGCATTACCATCGAAACCCAACTGGAAAAACGTACCGACCTGTCGGCGCTGGTGGTCAACACTGGCGGCATCGCATTCTTTCCTTCGATAACCGTGCCCTATGCCGGCATGGACTTCGTGCTGGAAATCATCGCCCACGAGTGGGTGCACCAATGGCTTTGGTTCCGACCGCTCGGCCAGAGATACTTCCAGGGAGGCGATTTGCTTACCCTCAACGAAACGGTTGCAACTATAGCCGGCCAGGAGTTGGGGCGATTGGCCGGGCAACACTTGCCGGAAACTCCGCCAGGACATTCGAAGGTCGAGTCCAGTCCGAGCGGGACAATCAGCGAGCCATCCGTAGGATCCACCGCACCCGTGGAGTTTGATTTTCAGGCCGAAATGCGCGACACACGCATCAGAGTCGACGCACTGCTCGCCGCCGGCAATGTCATTGGCGCAGAACGATATATGGAAGAGCGGCGGCGAACCTTCGTTCAGAATGGTTACCCCATCCGGCGCTTGAATCAAGCCTACTTTGCCTTCCACGGCTCCTACGCCACCACCGGCGCAGCAGGGGTCAACGTGATTGGAGAGCAGGTCGAACAACTTCGGCGGAGCAGCTCGTCGCTCTCCGAGTTCTTGCGCACCGCAGCCCAGTTCAAGAGCGCCCAGGATTTGAGCGACTACCTGAACCAAAGGCCGCCGTGAGTGCGGGATAGGGAGAAGGGGTTGCTTTCACCCTCACCCCAGCCCTCTCCCATCAAGGGAGAGGGGGTTGAGACTCCGGGCTACGCGGCCTGGAGGGCCTCTTCGAGCAATGCCAAAGCCGCGCGGGCGAAGACCCACATATTGGCTTCCCGATCGTCGCTGCCGGTTTCCAGCGTCTGCGATCGCTCCACCGGGCCGGCGACGCCAAAGCAGGCGTGCCCGGCGTCGTCTCCATAACGATTGCCCGTCGGCCCACTGGCGCCGGTCTCTGCCAGGCCCCACGTGGTGCCCAAAGCCTCCCGTGATGTTCGGGCGTTGAGCAACGCGTAGAACTCAGTGCTGGCACGCTGGCCTTCCATTGCAGAATCCGGAACCTGCAACAGCCCCTTTTGGGCCGCCCGCGTGTACACCACCGACCCGCCCACGTAGTAGTCAGACGCGCCCGGTATGGACACCAGCGCCGCCGAAATCAATCCCCCGCAGGAGGATTCCGATACCGCGAGCGAATCCCCGCGCTGTTTCAGCAATGCGGCCACCGATGCCGCCAGGTCATTGAGCTCTCCCATTTGATATACCTCCGCCTCGATTTCGAACAGTCGCCTCGTTTGAACTCGAGCCCCACGCTATACCCAGGGGCGTCGCTTGGATATGGTTTTGGCCGATTCAATCGACGGCAAACCATGTTTCTCCAATTCGTTGAGCACTACATTGCGGAACTCATGGCGGTCCCGGCCGGTAATCACCGCCTGTTCGTGCGCTTCAGAGACTACCACGGGATAACCCTTCCCCAACTCGCATTGTCTCACCATCAGCGCGTGGCTCATGCTCAGCAAATACGGATTCCGCGCCACCCAGTGCGGCACTTCCACGCGGGCTATCTCGTCGCCGGCCTGCACATAGTAAAAATGCGCCCAGGTGTACCCAAAGGAAGTACGCGGCGCACGCCGGCCAGATTCATACAACGGCGACCGGTGGCCGGGTTCCAGCACTGTTTCAAACAACTCGCGGTCGTCGAATCCGGCCGCACCATCGCACGCGTCCTGATCCGAACGGCGCAAACTGCAATGCTCGGCGCACCGCACCAGGTCGCGCCCGCAGAGGCAGACTCGCAAAGCGCCCACCACCTCGGTGGTTTGGGGCCGGGACGTGTATGACGCCACTATCACATTTCCAGAACGTTCCGATGCCAGGCGCAGCCGTTCCAGAGCCGGTTCCAGCCGTTCATTGATCAGTCGCTGCACCACGTAGCCCGGGTAGTTGCCGGACTGCAAGTCCCTGAACACCAGCGTACCGTCCAGCACCGCCAGTACGGGCATTGAATCATCCGCCGCCGCAACGGCGTCCGCCAGACCTTCCACTTCGCGCACGGTACGCAGCGCTCCCAACAGCGCACCGGCAATCGGTGTATCGGCAGTCCGGCCGGCGTCGGGCGCCAGGTATAGCTCCGCCTCGCGCACCGCCAGCGTTGGTTCGCTGAAAAAATCGCACCCGGGATTGTCGCCGTAGACGATGGTGCACCCGCCCAGGTTGATCAGGTAACACGACAGCGGCAGATGACGGTCGACGTCGATGTGCGAACCATCCACTGAAACCGCCGACCAATCATGCGGGACGGCAGGTGGCGGTATGCTGGCCAGCAAACCTTCCACACCCGTCCGGGCGACGATGAATCCCGTAACGCCGACGGATTCTGTACGAGTGCGGGCCTCATCGGGTGAGACGTTCCACGCTTGCACGATGCGGTCGGCGAACCGACGACGACGCATCCGCACGTTCTCCGAAACGTCGCCCATCGCGGCCTGCAGTTGGCCCAGGGTTTTGCCTAAATCAAGGCTCATAGAACAACCGAACTCCAGTAGACCGCATTCCGGCAGACCGCATTCCGGCAGACCGCTTTCCGGTAAACCGCTTTCCGGCAGATGACAGCCCGCCGGACCGACAACTACCGCAGCACCCGTTCGTCGCCCACGCGTCGGGTGATGCGCTGCTGGTCCAGATACTCCAGCAACGGCAAAACGTACTTGCGACTGGTGCCGAATATGGTGCGGGCGTCGGCAACGGTAACGCTGCCGTTGGTTTGCAGGTGCTGTACGATACGGCCCGCCATATCCTCGTAGGCCGCCGTGGTGAACACCACCGAATCGTTGACTTTGATCACGTCTCCACGGTCTTGCAGATAACTCAATACTTCAGGATCTATCGGCCGGTCGGTGGGCGGCGACCACGGTTCGGCGGCCAGTGTTTCCAGGTAATTTGCGACGTCGGCTTGCTGATTATCGCTCAACTCAACCGCGTGGTCGGGAGCGCGTATCAGTCCGCCATCTTCAATCGCAACGCCCTCGTCGGCCAGCCGCACCGCCGCACGGACGTAAACCGGTTGCGGCAAGTTTAATCGACTACGCAGTTGCTGCGGCGGCGCCCCCTTCCGCAGCGGGTACTGGTTATGGTAAGTCTGCAACGCCACCTGTGCCTGATTGCGTACAATGTCCCAGCCGCGCCGCGAATAGACCACCGCATCGGCCTGCACCCCCAACTCGCCCAGGGCCACCACTTCACCCTGATCGGTCAATTCGGACAAGCGCGCCAGCACTTCCGCTTCCGACAGGTTGGAACGCTGGGACAGGGTTCGGACGTCGCACGGCCCAAGTTGGTCGGCCAGCGTGATAATGACATCCTCGCTGGCGCCGGCGTCCAGAGTTGTGAGCCTTTCCAATACGTCCGAAGCGAAACGGCGGTGCCGCCGCCGAGGGTTTGGGTCGACAATCTGCCCGCCGCCCAACGTGTCCTCCGATGAACGCAGGACAAAAAAATCCCCCTTTACCATTGGCACGGGGGCGTCCAGCAGCACCTGCACCCAGCCTTCGCCGCCGGGTTGCAACCGGTCAGCGTCCAGCAACCGGACGCGGGCGGTGGTTTCGCTGGTAAACAAGTGGAACGTAACGCCCTCGTTGTGTTTGAGGGCATGAGGCGCTCCGCGCACCATTCGCAGGCGGGCGTCGAACCGGCGCGTGGCCCGCAGCCAGCCCGGATTGGTCAACACCTCGCCTCGGAGCACATCCTCGCGGGAAACTCCCGACAGGTTCAGCGCCAAACGCACGCCCGGCGCGCTGGCATCGAGGCGAGACTGGTGGCTCTGCAAGCCGCGGATCCGCGCCTGCACGCCCGACGGGGACAGTTCAACCTGCTGCCCCACTGCCATCGAGCCGTCGATGAGTGTGCCGGTAACCACGGTGCCAAACCCGCTCACCGTGAAACTGCGGTCGATTGGCAGACGGGGCCGACCCAGATCCAGTCGAACGTCGGTATCGTGCAGGATGTTGTCAATGGCCGATTTCAGGTCTTCCAGACCATCGCCGGTGTACGCCGACACTGCGACCATCTGGCAGCCGGCGAAAGACGTAGCTTCCAGGACATCCTCCACCTCCGCCTTGACCAGCTCCACGAGTTCTTCATCCACCAGGTCCGATTTGGTGATGACTACCAATCCACGCCTGATGCGCAATATGTCCAGAATGGCGAGATGCTCCCGCGTCTGCGGCATCACGCTTTCGTCGGCCGCCACGATGAGCAGCGCCAGGTCAATGGCCCCCACTCCGGCGAGCATATTCTTGATGAACCGCTCGTGGCCGGGCACGTCCACGATGCTGACTTCCCGGCCACTGGGCAGCGTCATCCAGGCAAAGCCCAAGTCGACGGTCATTTCCCGTGCCTTCTCTTCAGGGAGACGGTCGGGGTCAATGTCAGTCAACGCCTTGACCAGAGTGGACTTGCCGTGGTCAACGTGCCCGGCGGTGCCAATTACGAACATAGAGTCAGTCCAAAGTCGCAAGTTTGCTGATGAGCGTCTCTTCAAAGGCATTGCGGGAAATTGTTCTTGCGGCCAGCAACTTGTCGGTAGAAACCTCTAACGTGAGAACTTCCCAGTGACCACGCGTCAAACGATGATGCCCGGTATGGTCATCGCGGACTAGCTCAGGGATAAGCCAGATAATATCGCCATCGTTGATGTCTTGACTCGGATGGGGGCTAGGTCCGCCGATAGACGCGAAAAACGGCCGGTCAACGGCTACCGCAATTTTGGTTTGCCATCGCCGCACTGTCGGCGCTTTAATCTGAAGTTGTGGCATCAATCGCTTGGCGCTGGAGGAGCGCCAGTCTGGTCGACGCACTAGGTCAGGATATGGCGGGGTTGGAGAGACATCGTCAAGCAGGATTTGAAATTGAGATGACATACCACCTCCTGAGAAATAGACCGCTTGGATTTCTAATCCATACCAGCGTAGTTCATCAGAAGAGATCCTGCCGATTACCAGGTCGATTTTGCCAGCCGGTTTGTTGGTACTTATGCTTAGCATAAACGGTATTTCCCGCGCCAGCATTGTCTCGTCTGGAGGAAACCCTACTATATCCGCCAGCCAACGAATAATCATCCGGTCTTGCTCAAAACGCGCCGGGCAAACAATTACCGGGGCAGCTTCTGGGGCGCTGATACGACCGTCCTCGCCTTCGCCGTAGAGCTGCAATGAGCATACGCCGCCGGCCTTGCGACAAGGCGGTTGGTTGGCCTGAAAGGGACAGGGCAGTTGAGGCGTATTACCGAGAGCGGCAGCGGCAAATTCCTGCCGCCGGATAGGCGGCAGAACAGTAAGCGAAACCCCAAACCATTCGCCAATTCCGTAGCGGCTCATTATGAAAACACTCTGTGGTTTGTGATCACCAGTTCCGATATTTGGGCATGGTGCGTGTTTTTCATCATCACCCGCACTGCGTGGAATCTGTGCCTGGCAATGAGTTCCAGTATCTCCGGCGACTCGTCATAAGTCATCAGGAACTTTGCGTCGCCACTGGCAAGGATAGCAAAGAGACGGGCGTGGTCAATGCGGTTGTGGTTGTACAGACGCCGACCGGCCCGCTTGCCGCCGGCGGTATAAGGCGGGTCAACGAAAACCGCGACCTGTGATAATTTGCCGGATGACAGCATTGACTCCAGCACTGCCATTCCGTCCGTTTCACGGAAATCAATCCAGTCAGCATATTTGGCAATGGCTACCAGCCGCTGCTCTATCGTATCGGGATACCATCGAGAAGCAACTCCCTTCCCATTTTCGCCGGTGCGCGTCAGCGATGCCCCTTCCGCCAGTATGCCACCCCGCCGGGTCCGGTTGAGTACCAAAGTCCGAAAACCATGCTCTACAACGGTATTCGGTTTATGCCCAGCCAGCCGTTCTACGCTGTCGCGGGTGGGATTGAAATCGCGAATCTTGGTGATCAGTTCGTCGCTATGATTTAGCGCAGCCTGCCAGAACGCGGCTACATCGCTATCTAACTCCACCATAAGACAGCGTTCCGCCAGGCCCTCCATAACGGCAGTTAGCGATGATATGCCGCCGCCGGCAAAAGGTTCAACCAGCAACTGCGGCAAGCCAACCGTTCCCAGCCATGTTCGGATGTGCGGCACCAGCCACGTTTTGCCGCCGGGGTAGCGCAGTGGGCTGCGTTGCGGTACCGTAGCCACATTAACCGCAGGGATGGGCGATAGGGAAACTGGCGGACCGGCAGCAACAAATTCGGCGAAGGCTGTCATTGCGACGTTTCAGAGTGCGGGTTTATGTCGGCAAAAGTCAAACGACAGGCTGTTGGCCAGTTACGCATTAGCCGCAACCTTTTGCTATGCAACTTGTCGTAAAAACCGAAAGCCCGGCAATCCTACCCCTCAAAATTCGTAATAACGCTGCGGCGCACGCTGCCCGCTTTCATATCGGCGAAGGCTTTGTTGATTTCAGACAGCGCCAGTTCCTGGCTGACCAGTTCGTCCAGCTTGAGGCGGCCCTGCCGATAGAACTCCATGTACCGGGGCATATCGGTGCGGAACCGGTTGGATCCCATGGTGCAGCCCTGGATGGCGCGGCCTCGGCGCAGGAAGTTGCCGGCGTCAATTTCAATCTTCACGCCCTCCGGCACCATGCCGATGATGGTGGCGACGCCCCCGGGACGCAGCATATTGTAGCAGTCCTCGGCAGTCTGCTTGAGTCCGATGGCCTCGAAGGAATAGTCAACGCCGCCGTCGGTCAGGTCCATGATGCGTTCCGCCACGTTGCCCGAACTGGCGTCGATCACATCGGTGGCGCCGAACTCCCGGGCCAGCGAAAGCTTGTCCTCAGTGGTATCGACGGCGATGATGCGCAACGCGCCGGCAAGCGCCGCTGCCTGCACGCAGTGAATACCAATGCCGCCGCAACCCACCACCGCCACGGTGCTCCCCGGCTCAACCTGCGCCGTGTTCAGCACCGCGCCGAGGCCGGTGGTCGCGCCGCATCCGATTAGCGCCAGTTGCGGGAATGGTATGTCGGCGTCCACCTTGACCAGAGCATTCTCATGCACCAGCATTTCGGCAGCATACGAGCCCAGCTGCGCGAACTGGGTAATCGCCTCACCGCCCCGACGCAGCCTCGGCGGATCGTTCGCGCCACGGGTCACGGCAGTCTTGGTGCACAGGTAGGGTTGGCCGCGCATACAGTATTCGCAGATGCCGCAGAACACCGAGAGGCACATGATGACCGAATCGCCCGGCTTCACGTAGCCAACCTGATCTCCCACCGCCTCCACGATGCCGGCCGCTTCGTGCCCCAGGATGCAGGGCATTGGCGTCGTGTACAAACCTTCCACAAAGTGCAGGTCGCTGTGGCACACGCCGGATGCTCCGGTACGCACCAGCACTTCACGGGACGCCGGAGCGTCCACCTGCACGTCTTCAACCACCACCGGTTGGTTCACTTCTCGCAATACTGCTGCCTTCATTGGATGATGCCTCCGTTGGGGCGAGCGTTACCAACTGATGCGCCCACGCATAGCTGCGACGTTCGCCATTCGTGCGTGTCGAGCAGGCTTCGATAGTGCCCGAGGTTAGCATCGCCTGCGAGCGGGCGTCAACAACCCAACGTCGCAACCGGCGCAGTCCCATCAATAGCGCCGCGTTTCGTGGACCGCGCTCAACCCAGCAAGGCCCAACCCAGCGTAGCGAGTCCGGCCAAGACCAGTGAGCCGGCCCAGAGCAAGTCCAGGTTAATCCACCCCCGACGCAGGAAGGCCAGCCCCACGCGAAAGTAAACTATCGTCGCCGCGACGAGCATGGCCGTCAGCATCACCGCCGTGTGAGTCAGCAGCCCCAAAACCCACCACGCCGGGGCGTCGGCCAGCGACAGGAACAGCCCGTGCTCGCCTAAATCGCCGGTGAGGCCCGATGCGACAACGCGGTCGGTTAGCGCCAGCACCAACGGGGCCAGCATCAATCCGGCGCCGTGGGCGGTTGCCATCAAAAATGACCATATGATCAGGTCGCGGCCACCGATATTCATGCCCACCCAACGAGGATGGCGGTAGTACAGCACGATCCGGTAGATGCCGAACCCGAGTAGAATCGCGCCCGCCGCCAGCCTCACCCACTGCAGGGGAAGAAACGCCCCGACCGCCAGCAACGCCGCCATTATGACCACCAGCGACAGCAGGTGGCCCACGGCGATATACCCGGTGGCGGTCAGGAGCTGCGACGGTCGCTGACGCTGCAACGCCAGGGACACGGAGAACAGCCACCCAATTGCCGGGTTCAGTCCGTGGAACAGGCCCAACGCGATCAACCCCAACCACGGCCCCAACGACGACAGAGCCGCCGGGTCCGGTATCAGGACGTGCAACCACACTACCTGCATACCAAACGCGGCGACCTAAACGCGGCCCTGATCGGCCGACCAGCCCACGACACGCGGTGGACTGGTCAACGCGAATTGCGCCCCTACGGGAAGCAGAAGGTATCCGAAGAGGCGTCGCCGCCCTGCAACCTCACCTGGTGCGTCCGTGCCTTGCCATAGTCGACAAAGAACTCCCGGTTGACCGCAATGCCACCCTCCGGGTTCACGTCAATGCGGCTCAGCCATCCATTGAGGCCATCGGGATAGAACTGGTCGTCCCAGGTGGAATACAGCGAATTGGTCAGGTAGACCCGTCGTCCGTCCCGGCTAATCTCCACCATCTGCGGGCCGCCGGTGAGCGGAGCGCCGGTGGGATGAGCCGCTTTCCGTACCACGCCGCCCATCTCCACTTCGCCCGTTTGCACGGGATTGAACGGGTCGGAAACGTCGTACTGGAGCAGTTTGCCGGTTCCCCAGCAGGACACATACAGGAACTTGTCGTCCAGTGAGAGATCGATGTCGGTAATCAACGGCGGCACCGCGCCCAGCGGTTGCAGGGCCGGCGGCAGAACCGACGCATCTGCCGGCTCGGCGGGGACGGAGATTATCTTGGTGGCGGCCCACTGGTCGCCATCGCGATGCCACAGGAAAATCGAACCCGAAAGATCTTCCGTGCTTACGACCACGCCGCAGAAACCGTAGTGGCGAGTCGGGTTGTGAGCCGGTCGCAGTTCCAGGGCCATCTGGTGCTGGGGGCCCAGGTCGACCGCCTGTTGGTGGCTGCGCTTTCTCATGTCCCAGAAATTGATGTGATGCCCGTAGTTCTGAGCCACGATGTCGTCTAGCCGGGCGCCGTTTTCGAACATTTCCGGGGTGCCCCATTCGCTGGTTATCATGGTATCCAGGCCGATGTGCCACCAGAAATCATAGGACAACTGCTGGGGCCCGCGGTCCAGCTCCCAGGGCCCGGTGGGCTCAAAGGTGTAGTGGTCCAGCAACATCACACCGCCGGGTGAACCACCGTCGGCTGCTCCCAGCGCGCTCACGTAGATGGCATCGGGCCCGCAGTGCACGGTGTGCGGGCGGCTGTACCCGGCCCGCTGCACCTGCTCCTTCTCGATGGTTTTCACGATGCGGGGGCGTTCCGGATCGGGTTGGGTGTCTATGATGTAGATGCGGCTCGAGCCCAACGTGGGCACCACCAGATAGCGCCGCTCCAGGTGCGGGTGCGGCGACGAAGGACACAACGCCGCGCTGCAGGCGTTCCATCCGAAGTGATGCAGCTCGTCGTCCAGATGGGGCATCGGCACCGAGTTCACGACCTGCGCATATGAAGCAGAGTTCGGGTCGCAGTCCACCACGGTCATGGCATCAGGTTCGCCCGAATTGGGGTTTAGCACCGCAACATACGCCAAGCGTTCGGGTGGAGCTTCCATTGCCAACCGCGCTGATGGGTAAAATGTGGGATCGGGCCTCCAAAGTGCCATCGGATCATTCTCCTTTCATCGGTCTTCCATTGGGAACGGCATTCACCAAGAACAGCGTTCACCCGGTGGTTAGCCGGTACGAGCACGTCTCAATGCGTGGCCGAAAGGATAGCCTAACGGAATCCGATAGGCAACGCAGCACCCCTAACTTCCAGGGCCAACCAACAATCCATGTGAAAACCTCTCCGCTCGACCTGGGCCGGTCCGAGGCTCGCCCAACCCAACGTTTTGGTAGCGTTCCACCCCACTCGCGTTGCGATGGGCCGGCGTTACGATGCTCCGACACAGGCCGGGCAGTCCGGCACCGGCCGGGCAGATGGTAGAATGCCGGCAATCAACCACATCCGAATCAACCGCATCCGGAGGGACTATGACCGCGAGCAAACTTACCATCGGCAACGTGGAGATTTCCTCATTGTCTGACGGTATCCTGGAATTTGATGTCTGCAACTTTTTCCCCGATATACCAGCTGAGCAATGGGAGCCTTATCACGACCACCTGACGCCCGACCGCAAGGTCAGCTTCAACCTGGCCTGTTTCCTGCTGCGGTCCGATGGCAAAACCATCGTGATTGACACCGGCCTGGGCGCCAAGGAAACCCCCGAGACTCCTTGGGGAGAGCTGCTGGATGACATGGCTCGCAACGGCGTTTCCCCCAACGACATTGACGCCGTAGTGATGACCCACTTACACCGCGACCACGTGGGCTGGAACACCGTCCGCGACGACGGCAATACACTGACGCCCACCTTCCCCAACGCCCGGTATTACTTCAGCAGGGCGGATTACGAGGCGAGCCACGACCCGGCCCTCCAACCCGACCGTTTCCCCAACGCCCCCGATTGCGTCTGGCCCATCGCCGAAATGGGTCTCGTTGAGTGGATGGAAGGCGAGTTCAGCATCACCAGCGAGCTGACCACGCTGCCGACCCCCGGGCACACCCCCGGCCACATGAGCATCATGATCAACTCCGGCGGCGAACGCGGCTTGATTCTGGGCGACGTGCTGCACAACACGGCGCAGATTCAGCAGACCGACTGGGCTTCCCGCGCCGACATCATACCCGACCTGGCGATTTCTACCCGGCAGACGGTACTAGACCGCCTGGAAAGCGAGGGGCTACCCGTCGCCGCTGTCCACCTGCCAGCTCCCGGCTTCGGCAAGATCGTAACGCTGCAAGGCAAGCGCTACTGGCAGGCTATTTAGAGCCTGGAGTGATACCCCTCACCCCAACCCCTCTCCCCTTGTGGGAGAGGGGCTTTAATTGCAAGGATTGAATTATCGGGCCGGCGATTGAAAGGCCACGGCAACGTCGTTTCTTTTACGGTTGGGTCATAGTTGCGACCATGTTCGCTATCAACTTTTCGACGATGGCGACGGGCACCCTCAACTATGGCCTTTTCGTGCTGCCGATGCAGCGCGAACTGGACATCTCCCGGGCTTCCTTCGGCTGGATGCAAACCACCCGTCGCCTGTCCGCTGGCGTGCTCAGTTTTGCCGTCGGCAGCCTGATTGACCGCTACGGAGCGCGAGTCTACATCTGCATCGCGGCGGTGTTTATTGGCGGCTGTCTCCTGCTGTTGAGCGTCAGTAACCACACCTGGCAGTTCATCGCGCTGTTTGGCATCATCGGAATGTCCGGCGTGGCCGCGCCCAACGGAATAGTTACCTCGGTGCCGGTGGCCAAGTGGTTTTCTCGCCGTCGCGGACGGGCGCTGGCGCTGTCGTCCGCCGGGCTTGGCATCGGCGGCATCGCTTTCCTGCCCGTTACGCAATGGCTGATTGACGACTACGGCTGGCGGGCAACCTGGCAGGTGTTGGCCGTTGTGTTCGTGCTCGTCTCGGTGCCCTCAGCCGCGTTATTCCTGCGCCGAGCGCCCGAAGACATGGGTCTGCGCATGGATGGCGACCCCCCAGAAGGCCCATCGTCCCACCCGGCAACGCCGGGTCGAATCGCTCGTTCCGCCGCCGAACCAGTGTGGAACGTGCGCCAGGCGTTGCGCACCGGAGCGATGCGGAAACTGATTGCGGTTTTCGCTGTCTCCGGCATCGCTCAGGGCGGCGCCAGTTTCCACCGAATACCCTACTTCATCGAACGCGGGTTTGACCCGCAGGTGGTGTCCTGGTCGTTCTCGGCGGACGCCGGCGGAGCCGTTGCCATGGCGCTGGTGTCCGGCTGGTTGGCCGACCGTTTTCCCATTCGTTACGTGGCCGCCGCATCGTTCTCCGGTTTCATCGTCGCCATTCTGTTGATGATTTCCGTTTCATCCGCGCCCATGATGTTCCTGTCCACCCTGGTGTTTGGATGCTCGGTAGGCGGCGGCATGATTGTGCACTCATACATTTTCGCCGCCTACTTCGGCCGCCAATTTCTGGGCGCCATCCGCGGCATCGTAATGCCCATGAACCTGCTGAGCGCCGGGTTGGGCGCCCCGATGGTGGGTTACCTCCACGACTATACGGGCTCATATATCTGGGCGTGGTGGACGTTACTGGGGGTTTATGGCCTGGCCGCCGCACTCATGCTGACCGCCACTCCCCCCAGCAAGGGCGACGCCGGCGGGCCGGGCTGAAATTGCGGCGCAAGGAGCGATACGATAGCATAACGCAACGAAAGAGAGGTGAATATTATGAGTGACGCTGTGCAGGGCGGCAACAGAGAGCTGGCGGACGCCATTTACGAAACGGAGCTACTCCCCAAACTGCTGGCCACGGAAAAGGGCAAGATTCTGGTTCTGGACGTGCAGTCCGGAGACTATGCAATCGGCGCCGACTTGCTGGAAGCCTCCGACCGGCTTCAAGCCCGCCAGCCTGGGGCCTATGAATACACGTTCCGTATCGGATACCCGTATGTTGGCAAATTGCGGCGAGAGCGGCAAGGACTGGCATGATTAGGGGAGTGGTCAACGAAAATTACGAGGCCGTCATACCTATTCAGCTGAGGGGCAGCAACAACCAGTGGGAAACGGTCATTGACACCGGTTTTGAGGGGGCCGAACTGATGCTGCCAAGAGCGACCATCCGGCTGCTTGGTTTGGCACAGCGCGGAGAGATGACGATGCTGCTGGCGAATGAAAGGCCGGAAACATTCAACCGTTACGTTGCGGAGGTAGTCTGGCACGGTCAGTTTAGAAGGGTCAATGTTCTGGAATCGGAAAACGAATATCTGGCCAGCGCCAACCTGCTTGCCGGGAGCCGTATCTGCATTGATATGACTCCCGGTGGAAACGTTGCGATTGAGGAGCTGCCAGCGGCGTGAAAAGGCTCGCTATCGACCTTGCCCTCGGTCGAGATAATCCTGACCGGAACCCAATCCTTCCAGCGCCAACCCGTATCCCAGCAGGTCGTGCAGTTCCTGTTTCAACTTGTGAACCAGCAATACCCGAGAGTAGCGCAGCACCAGGCGCGGTTGCTGGGCGAGCTGGCGGGCCAGTTCCCACGCGCGCGGCAACAGGTCTTCCGCCGGCAGCACTTCAGCCACCAGTCCAAATTCCTGCGCCTTGGCCGCATCCAGCATCTGACCGGTCAGCAGAAAGTATCGGCCCCGATTCAGGCCCATCAGCAATGGATAAATGATGTGCATCCCGTCGCCCGGCGTCAGGCCGCTCATAAAATGCCCGGAGTCCTGAAACGTAGTGTGCGGGGCCGACAGAACGATGTCGCTCATCAGGGGCAATTCAGAATGCCGCAGCGCCGGCCCGTTGACGGCGGCGATGATCGGCACCTCGATGTTCAGCAGGTTGCCGAGCAGGTGCTTGCCCTCCCAAAAAGTGGCATCCCACTGTTCAGGAGTGCGGCGCGGCACCGTGACGCTGCTGCCGGCCGGCCCGGTGAACCCGTCGCCGGCGCCGGTCATAATGATTACCTTCGTCTCAGGATCCGTGCCCACGGTATGAAATACCTCCGGCAGTTCAGTATGCGGTCCTGAGCCCCATTGCAGCGTATCGCCGTCGCTGTGGAGAGTCATCTGCAAAATGCCGTCGTCTCGTTCGAACTTGACGAATTGAAATCGGTTAGCGTATTCCTCTAGTCGCGCCATCGCCTCATCTCCTTTTCTGGTGCTTGATCCGTAAGTTGTCGTCCCATGTCTCCGCCGATAATATTCCCCGGCGGTGGTCAAGTATAATCAATATGTTCAGGTGTGGGTTGCCCTGCTCCTGACTACACGCGACGTTGCCACCGTAGGGTCGAAACTGCCATGACCGCTGACCAGTACAATATCGGGCCACAATACCTGCCTGACGCTCCGGCAGGAGAAGCTCCGCCGGTAGACGTGCGACCCCGCACCATGTTTCGTGCGCCGCTCTGCACCGATATTGATAACCTTACCGCTGATGTGGCATTCCTGGGGATGCCTTTCGACCAGGGCACGCTGGGCCGACCCGGCGCGCGCTACGGCCCAGACGCATTGCGCGATGCTCCCCGCGCTTATTCCTACGCCGACCCATACGGCGCCGGTAAAGACGCTGAGGGTTTCTTCGACGCTGATGCCGGAGATGAGTTGCTTCGCGGCATCACCATGGCGGATTGCGGCAACGTGTTCGTAACCGCTGCCGACGTGGTGCACAACTTCACCAGGCTGGCCGCTACGGTCGAGCGCATCGCCGGTCGGGGCGCGCTGCCCGTCATCCTCGGCGGCGACCACGCCATCACGTTTCCGTCGGTGGCCGGCTTGTCCCGCATCGCTCCACTCGACATCGTTCATTTTGACGCCCACCTGGATTACACCCACCACTACAACGGTGCGATGCTCACTCACGGCAGCCCGATACGCCGTTGCCACGAATTGGCACACGTTGGGAGTATCACGTCCATCGGTATCCGCAGCGTGCGGCGCGCTCCCTATGAAGACGCCATGAGCCACGGCAACACCGTCATAACCACCCGACAGTTTCGCCAGCGCGGCCCGGAAGCAGTCGCCGCAAGCATCGCCACCGGGCCCAACCTCTACATCACCTTTGACGTGGATGTGCTGGACCCGACTCAGGCGCCGGGCACCGGCACGCCGGAGGTTGGCGGGCTCTTTTACGAGGAAACCCGCCGTTGCCTCACCGCGCTCGTCGCCCGCGCCAATCTCGTGGCCTTCGACGTCGTGGAGGTTGCCCCACCCTACGATGTGTCCGATTTGACAGTGCAGGTCGCCGCCCGGCTCATCGCCGACGTCCTGGCAGCGCGTTTCCCATCCCGCTAGCCGCAATTCCCGACCACCGGCCAATTTCCGTTGCACAATTCTTCCTTGCTGGTCGATTCTGAGGAGTTTTGCACCTCCATTGAAACTGCCATGCTGCAAGCCCGCCGCCGGGTTCTCATTCAGGTGATGACCTTCGAGATGGACAGCGTCGGCCGCCGTTTTTGGGATGCGCTGACCCGTTCGCCGGCGCGCGAAAAAATCCTTTGTGTCGACGCATTCTCAAGAGCCAAAATTAGTGATGACCTGGTATTCGGCAGCCGTTTTCTAACTGACTCCGGCTTCCGCCAGGAAGTGCGCGATACCCGCAGATTGCTGCGTAATCAGGAGCGGGACGGTGTGCGAATTGTCGTCACCAACCCCGTGGGTGTCCTGGGGCAAAAATATGCGATGCGCAACCACAAAAAAATGATGGTCGTGGACGACACGGCGTTTCTGGGCGGCATCAATTTCAGCGAGCACAACTTCTCGTGGCACGATCTCATGCTGCAAACCAAATGCCCATCGCTGGTGGAATCCCTGGCCGCGGATTTCCACCAGACCATTGCGGGAGTCAACCAGTCCTCAACACAAGAAATACCCTTCGGACGACTGTACTACCTGGATGGTCGGCGCACCCAATCCGGCTTCGAGCAGCTCTTTGGCGAAATTACCGCAGCCAGGAAATCAATCGACGTCATTTCGCCCTATGTGTCGAGTCCGCTGCTGGAGCGCCTGGCGGGGATGGATGAGTCGGTGCGGGTGCGCATCATTAACCCCGCCGGGAACAACAAACCCATCCTGCAACAGGCGCTGTTCAAAACCGCCGCCAGTTCCCGACTGGAAATCCGGCTATACGAACCCAAAATGTCCCACCTGAAGGCCATTCTTATCGATGACAACAGGCTAATCCTGGGTAGTTACAATTTCGACTTCGTTGGTTACGAAGTGCATCAGGAAGTCGTGCTATCCACTGCAGAACCCGGCCTGGTGCATGAATTCCGGGAGCGCGTGCTGACGCCCGATTTAAACGCCAGCACGCCAGCCTTTGCCAAACCGGCCCGGTTCCACCATCGCGGCGGTTTTGCATTGGGCCTGGCCAAGATGTCAGTGCGCCTGGCCGGCTGGCTGCGGCAATATCGACATCAACGAACCGGAACTCGGATACGCCGCGGCACACAAGCGTGAAGCGCACGCTCACGTGGAACGACGTCACACTTACCGTCCGCTGAAAACAACACTGCAAAGTCCGCTGAAGCGCCAAAGGAAGCGGGGGCTGCCGGCCCGGCGTCCCCGGTGGCCCCGCTTCGATTTAGCCGTGGTAGACAGTGTCGCCAAGAGCCGGTGTTGGTGCGCCTGATCTGGACGTAGATGACGCGGTAGATGCTCTCGCGGGACGAGAACCACTCCAGCGACGGGCCCGAGCCTGCTGCCGAGCGTAGCTGGGCTCATAGCCCCTGGTCCGCGACCCATTGCGTTTCAGCTCCCGAGAGATCGTTGACCGCGCGTGATTCAGAGCTGCCGCGATTTCCCGGATCTTGGGCCCGGCGACGAGTAGCTGGGTAATCTTGCGACGTTCTGCAAGGGTAATGTGTTTATAATTTCGCCCCACGGCAACACGTTAACAAAGTGTTGCACTTCGTTTGCGAACTTGGGGAACCCAGAGAGCACCGTCACGGGTACCCACATTAATCTGTCATTGCGAGGAGCATAGCGACGCGGCAATCTCGATGAGGTTGATTATACGTCGACGAACCGCCGTTGCTACGGCGCCGAGATTGCCACGCTACGCTCGTAATGACAAAGTGGGTACGCATGAGAGAGCGCACCGTGGCGACGGTCGTCGTGCTCAGGACGGGTTTGCCGCGTCGCTTTGCTCCTCTCATTGACGGGTTACGCGAAGGTCTCCATTGGGAGAGGAGATTTATTGACGCCGTCTCCGTTTAATTGCCCGCCTTGATGAAGTCGGCGACGCGTTCGGCAATCATCATCGTGGTAACGTTGGTGTTGGCGCGCACTACGTCGGGCATTATTGAGGCGTCGGCGACCCGGAGGCCGGAGACGCCGCGCACGCGCAACTGCGGGTCAACGACGGCCATTGGGTCGTTGGCCGGGCCCATCTTGCAGGTGCCGGAGATATGGTACGAGGTGCTGATGTTACGGCGCAGCCAGCCGTCCAGCGCCTCGTCGGTCTCCAGGTCGGCTGGCGCGGGAGAGGTTATCCGCTCGATGATGCCGTCGTAGGCGCTGTGTTGCAGTAGCGACACGCAGAGGCGGGCGCTCTCCCGCAAGCGCTCCCGGTCCCAGTCCTCTTCCAGGTAGCGGTAGTCCATGCTGGGCGGCACATGCGGGTCAGCGGACACCAGCCGCAGCTCGCCCTTTCCCGCCGCCAGGTACAGGCCGCAGTTCACGGTGTGAGTGGGGTTTTCGCCGGCCCGCACCACCGTGTTGAGCGACGCGGGCGAGATTATCATGTCGTGGGGCGTGGACGAACCGGAGGCGGTGTAGCGCAGGCGCAACGCCCGCATGGCGTCGGGGTCTTCGGGTGTGCCTTCCCTGACGCTGAATCGCACCGAAACATTGGGGTGATCGCGCATATTCTGGCCCACGCCGGGCAGTTCTACCGCCACCGGAATGCTCTGCGCCGCCAACTGTTCGGTGGGGCCGAGGCCCGACAGCATCAGTAGCTGCGGCGAGGCCACCGCCCCGGCGCACAGGATGATTTCGCCGCCTTCGACCACAAAACTCTCATCGCCACTCTCCACCTCGACGCCGACCGCCCGCTTGCCGGCGGGCCCGTCTTCCAGCACCACGCGGTTGGCCTGGACGTTGGGGCGGATGGTGAGGTTTAGCCGGTGGCGTACCGGGTCAATGTAGGCTAAGGCCATGCTCATTCGCACGCCGTCGATGTTGTTCTCGGCTCGCTGGCTGACGCCGGTGGCCTCCGGGTGGTTCACATCGGGGTGGAAGGGGTATCCGGCGGCGGTGGCGGCCTGGAAAAAGGCTTCCTGCACCACCGGCCAGGTCTCACGCGGGTGATGGCGCACTGGAACCGGCCCGTCGGTACCGTGGAAGTCGTCGCGAAAGTCGGCGTCGTTCTCCAGCTTGCGGAAGTAGGGCAGACAGTCCAGGTACGCCCAGCCGTCGTTGCCCCAGGAGGCCCAGGTGTCGTAGTCCTCGGGCGCGCCGCGAATGAAGGTCTGGCCGTTGATGGCGCTGGAGCCGCCCAGCACCTTGCCGCGCGGCACGGGCATCGGCTGCGTCTGCTCCGGCGTGGCCCTGCCGGTAAAGGACCAGTTATAGGGCGAACCGGCGGCGCGGGCCTCCAGGTTCACCGTTCCCCAGCCCAGCTTGAGCATATCGGGCAATTGAGCGAAGTCGGGAAAGTCGGGGCCGGCCTCCAGCAACAGCACCGAGCGCGCCGGATCCTCAGACAGCCGCGCCGCCACGATGCACCCGGCCGTGCCGCCGCCGACAACTATGTGGTCGTAATTCATGGGGATAGCTCCTCCGTCGGTTTGCGCCATTGTACACGGTATGTCCGAACGCCCCAGCTCTTTCCCGACTACGGGAGAACCCTGATAAGAATGCGACGATTAGCGAGCAGAAGGGGCCCGCTCCCAGGGTTTCTCAATTCTCTCAATCCATCGTCATTCCCACGCAAGCGGGAATCCAGAAGCCGTTAGGTCCAGCGCCGGTCAAGTGTTCTACAAAGTCAAAACAACAGACTCTGGGAGAATCGAAAGACCCTGCCCGTGACACCCAGAGTCTTTCTATTCTCCCCCAATGTCATTGCGAGCGCAGCGTGGCAATCTCGTCGCCGTAGCGTATGCTGCCAGGTAGGGGCAACCCTTGTGGTTGCCCTGTTCCCCGCCGCCTGCCCAAAAACCGAAAGGCCCTGCCGTGACACCCCCCCTTGACCTCTCCGATTGCTCCCCTCTAACATCAATCGTGTCAGGCAAATCTACCAATTGGAACATCCCATCGGAGCAGGGGCCGGTTCTCACGGCCAACCCCGTCAGCATCAAATCACAACACGTCGGGTCTCGGGTGTAGCAGATTCATTCCACTGCGCTGCCGAGCCTGTACAGCGGCGACAGCCCAGCGCCTCGTCATGCAGCAGTCCCCGCGACTGCCACCTAACGGCGGAAAAGTAAGCATAAATTCGTTGTGTACCCCCGGCCGTAAGCTGACCCAGAACTCGCGCCCCTGCTCCGTAAACCACCAACCCACCGCCTGACCACCACCAATCCACCAACATTACCGCCTGACCCAAAGGAGCCGCCATCCCCAACACCCGCCAAACCCGCTCATCCTGAGCCCGTCGAAGGACCGCTATCATTGCGTCCCCATACTTGATTAGGACCAGCGCTGGTCATGTGTTCTACAAAGTCAAAAACAACCGATTCTGGGAGAATAGAAAGGCCCTGGGCCCGCTCCCGGTTCCCGTTGAGATTATGGTAGGGTGTGGGCTACTCCCACCCTGCGCGCTGAACAATGCCCGCACGACTTGGGGCTTGGCTGATGGCAGCGCCAACTGCCCAACGAGTCCGTGAGTCTCGACAGGAGGCAAAATCAAGATGGCCGAAGTTGAAAATAAGCTGATCGAGTTGAGTTACGAACTGCCACCCCCGCCCGATCCGGTGGGCAATTACCTGCCCATCACGCGCAGCGGCAACGTAATGTGGCTGGCTGGGGTGGGCTCCCGCATGGCAACAGGAGAGCGCATCTCGGGCAAGCTGGGGGCCGACCTGACAGTGGAGCAAGGCTATGAGGCAGCGCGATGGGCCGCCCTGAACTTGCTGGCCAGGATAAAGGCGGAACTGGGCGACCTCGACCGAGTTACGCGCATCCTCAAGGTGGTAGGCATGGTCAACAGCGATCCGTCCTTCACCGAACAGGCTGCGGTGGTGGACGGCGCGTCCGACCTGTTCGTGGCCCTGTACGGCGACCGGGGCCGGCATGCGCGCTCCGCGCCAGGCATGGCAGCCTTGCCCGGCAACACCGCCGTCATCTGCGACTGCGTCATCGAAGTGGACGGAGGTTAGCCGTGTGGATTCAAGTCCTTGTTCACGCATCAGTAGGTGGTTTTTTGCATGGATGGACAGGATAAACAGGATTTTTCTGATTGGGGCTTTCCTGGATTCCGGCTAGCGCCGGAACGACGAGACCGGAACGACGAGAAAGGAAACCACCTAAAAGGGAACGCTACCTTTTTGAGTTAGACGGTTGAGAGTTGACTTTTACTTGGGCTATAGTGTGGCGATTACATTTGAGGAGCCTGCGTCATGGCAAACAAGATTCGCCTGGGGTTTGTGGGAGCCAACGTTAGCTCCACGTGGTCATCCCAGTCGCACTTCCCGGCGCTACTGGCCAGTCCGGATGTCGAACTCACCGCAGTCTGCACCACCAGACCCGAGAGCGCTGAAGAGGCGCGCCAAGCCTTTGGAGCGAAGCTCGCCTTCCACGATTTCCGAGCAATGGTAGTATCGCCGGAGATCGACGCGGTGGCCGTGGTAGTGCGGGTGCCTTCCCACTATGAGCCAACGAAGGCCGCCATCGAAGCCGGAAAGCACGTCATCACCGAGTGGCCATTGGGCCGGAATACCGCCGAAGCCGAAGAACTGGCGACCCTCGCCCGTGCCAAAGGCGTGCAGACGGCGGTCGGTCTGCAATCTCGCGTCAGCCCCGCACTGCTATATGTCAAGGAGCTGATCGACGCTGGCTACGTGGGCGAGGTGCTGTCCTGTCATGTCACCACCATGCGCGACGGATCGTTGGAACGCCATTCCAGCAACACCTGGCAGCGCGATGCCAGCCAGGGCGCGAACACCCTGACCATCGCTAACGGGCACGTGATTGACGCCTTGCGCTTCGTGCTGGGCAATTTCTCACGCGTGGCGTGCATGGTGACGACCCAGGTGCAGCAGTGGTACGAAACCGATACTCAGCAATTTGTGGAGGTCACCTCCCCGGACAACGTGCGAGTATCCGGACAGCTGGAACGCGGCGCGGCGGCGTCGGTCCACGTCGGATCCGTTCCCTGGGCCGGCGGCGGCTTTCGAATGGAGATTTACGGTAGAGAAGGCTCGCTGGTCACCACCGGGAGCGTCTCATCCCAACGGGGCGAAATGCTGCGCGTGCAAGGCGCACAGGCGAGCCATGAATTGCAGGACTTGACCATACCCCAGCGTTTCGTATACCTCCCGGACGACTTCCCACGTGGCGATCCGTTCAATGTCGGGCAGTTGTATGCCCTGTTCGCTGAGGCGATCCGGACCGGGCAGAGTCGCCTGCCGACCTTCGATACCGCGGTTGACCTCCATCGCTTTCTTGATCTCATCAAGCGGGCGTCCGATACGGGCCGGGAGTTGCCGGTTGGCTGAGGCGACAGTCTCTCTAAAACCGGAAACACGCCAGCAACCAACAACCATAGGCAACCCGGAACTTGCTTTAGACCCGTAATATGCTGCCGGCCTGGTTCACGCCACATCTTTGAGCAGGAGCCGTTTACTGAACCGGAAGCAATCTGGCAGCCGAATTTCGAAGGCCCCGCCGCTTCCATTCATCACTCGGTGATGATAGCAGCCAACGGGGCCTTATTGGATTTAGCGGTAAGGAGTTGTCAGGCTGTCGCGGCTACCGGTTCATGGGCCTTCAGGAAGCGCCGGGCGTGGGCAACGACCTCGTCGATGTGCGCCTGCGAGTCTTTCCAGGGATAAATAGTTACCTCGGAGTTCGGGGCCAGGTTGGCAACCTCCATCGCGCACTCGTATGGATGCGCCGGCACATCGTCGGGCGCGATCAGCAGTGGTGTCTGCAGGGCACGCACGAAATCGCGGGAAACGGTGAAAACGAAATCGGCGCGGTCGGTGTACATACTGGTCAGGAAGTCATGGACCATATCCATGGTGATTTCAGGACGCTTCTCACAAAGCGGCGGCCCCCACCCGGTTATATTATTCTGGTAGAAAATATCCGGCGTCTCCGACCTGAACCCGCTGGGTTGCATCAACGCCGCCGCCACAATGCGATCCGAGGCCAGCCTCAGCAGGTTATGGATCAGCGGCCCGCCGATGCAGAATCCCATGACCAGGAACTCCTTGATGCCGAGATGGTCCATCAGCCCGAGTTGGTCGTCAGAGTGGGCATCCCAGGGGCGGTCGATCTCCAGTGGGCCACTGGATTGGCCCCCATTAGCATTGCGTAAGTCGGCGGCGATACAGCGGAAATCGTGTTTGTAGGTCTCCATAGGGTTGAAGGGCACCGACCTCTGCAAGGACGCCAAGGTGGAATTAAGCCCGCCACCCGGAATGATCAGCAGGGGGAATCCGGATCCGACCTCTTCGTAGTAGATTCGGTTGGGGCCTCTTTCGTAAAACGGCATGGGGATTTTCCTCCATCAGTGAGTTGCAAAGCTAACTTGATACCTAACGAGCGGGCCGGCCGGGATTTAGAGCACAACATCCGGAGGCGGCATGTTGTACGGCATTATGGTTCGTCCGCCTATTCTGGCGTTGACTCTATCCCGAGTCGGCTCAACCGGTCAAGATAACGGCCCGGAGCGCCGGGAGCTGTTAGATGCGGCGGCAATCCGGTATGAATCGGGCACGTCGGGAAACCAAAGACCGGGTGGAGCGATATAGCCGCCGCCCACTTTCATCCAAGGGCCCGTAGAGGTCCATCAATTGCCCTACTCCTCCACCACCTCATCATGCAGGAGTACGACCCCGTTTCGGTAGGCAATCGTAATCGGATCACGCTGAAGCGCAGCTTGAACCACTTCCAGCGGAGTGGTGCGCGGGTTTCCCGGCACGATTACCCGACGCAAAGCGCTGCGATGCCCAACCACCCCCGCGGCAGCGTCGCCCTGCGCCTGACCTCTACCGCCACGGGCAGCCATAGCCAGCTCCACGCTGATGCTATCGGCGCCCTCGGTTCCCTGAGGCAGCAGCTGGCTCAAAGTCGCCGCAGACGACGCAGCCCAGGCAGCTTGAGACAGTGGAAAGGGCCCCGGAACCCATCCAGCGGAGCTATGGCCGGCCAGGACAGTCCAAAGGCTTGAGTGAGTCAGATTTTCGCAGGTAACGGCAACTTTGACCTCGCCTTCGTGGGCCATTCCCCCGTCATCGTCATATTCTTTCGTATCGAGGAGGTACCGCCCGTGGACCGATCCGGTGGGCACTATGGCCATATCCCCCGCCAATGGCAGGATGCTTTCCGGGACCGGTGATGCCGCCGCTACATCGCCTGAGCTCCATTCGACCTCATCCTCAAACTGAATAGAACCCTTGGTGAGCGCTTGCCCCACCGGACAGAATTGGGAAGCCCGCTGCAACCGGACACGCTCCGATTCCGAGATTTGGCCTTTCAAGGTAACCACCTCCTTAACGCCAAACCCAATGCCGGTGGGAAGCTCAATAGGCTCCACCTCAAAATCTACCCTGATGTCCTCCAGCGCAATCCGGCCACGGTAGGCAACGCCCACCACTGTGACCACCGTTCAAGCAGCCCAGGCGGCCACTGACAGATATTGGGGAGGGGGGCCCACCATATCAAAGTCAAGATTCGGGATGCCGGTCACATAAGGCCATGGCCCCCTTTGTCCCGGCCCGCCACCAATCACCGTAAGTACTGCTTGCTCTCCAATAGTGCGGGCGACTATGCTCCGCTGCAGTTGGTCAGTCATGGTGTTGCGCGTATCTTCGGTCATTGGTCCTCCGAATCTCGTTTGGTATTTTCCATTGATTGATCAGAATCCCCAATCTTGGGGTACTGGTCTCACGTAAATAGACCTGGAGTTGGCGGCCGCCGGACGGGGAGCGCTTATTGTAGCGCAGGCAGCGGCGGGGAACCTGGACCTGGCCCAAACCCGCATCACCGTTCGGGGCTTTGGAAACGTCGGCTTCTGGTTCTGTCCCCCGGCTCACCCGGAAGGGTTGCGAATCGTAGCGGTGTCGGACATTACCGTGGCAACGACCGGCGCGGTGGTCAAGAACTGCGAGAGCACGAAGAATACAAGAGCCCCCAACATGACAGGCTCCCAGCGGCGAAACGATGCGAATCGCGACGAAAGCAATCGCCGGGCCGCACCTTCAAGACACAGCGCACACATTCTGACGAATATCCAGCACGACGATCCCAATAGCGCCGGCCGCGAGGAACGACCCAATGCCGCTCAAGATAATTACCTCAATAACGATTGCCTCGTTGATGCTCGGATTTAGCATCAGATGTGGTTTCTTCAACGCGGCGCCATCAGAGTGTATACAGGCGGCCGAAGACGCCGGCCTGCTGGACCACGTGATAGAGCAGCTCCGAAATTCTGACAGCTTGAACGCAGTCGAACAAGCTGCGTTGCAGAGGGTCCTCATTCAACTCGGTATTGACGACGTCTGCGAGGCTGGGACCCAAACAATGCCCGGCGCGGCCAGATTGGACGCGCAGGGTAGGTCGACGCCGGACACGGTGAACCCGATCCGACCAGCCGATGATTCAAGCGGCGCGACGGAGAACAACCGAGACGATGCCCGAGCGCGCGCGAACACGTCATCCTCGCAAGAGGGAGCCCACATTCCGGCAGACGAGCATCGCCGACGATGCAACTTCTGGGCCTTGAACAACCTCCAACCGGTCGTGTACAGCGAATTCGCCCAGCTGAACCCTGGCACAATGGACGACCTGGACAGAATCCTCTGGCGCTCGATATTAAACGGCAGCGGCCATCTCGGTTATTACCATGATGATCCGGCTGCCGAAGACGACAGCCCACTACTGCTTCCCAGGAACCCAGGAATATACTGCCGCGACTACTGGGCCGAACCACTAAATCGAAGCAATGCCGACCTTCGCAACCAGGGGTTCGAGACGGAGTGCCGGTTCCGGCTGGAAGACCGAATCGCCGGCCAGTACCAGCGCCTGAAAGACGGGGTGCATAACGATGTCGACAACGAACTGGTTTACAACACGCCCAACCAGTTTGTGAGGATCCTCCAATGGCTAGACCTGAGCGGCGACGAGCTGCTGAACGCAGAAGAACCGCCATACCACACGCTCCAAGACCAGAGCCAGCACCCCTATGCCCACTGGTACGATTGGATCCCCACCGAAGACCGACTGGTCGACTATCTCCGTGACAACGAGGAAACCTTGGACCTGGAATGGCTAGGGATCGTTAGGTCGGCGGGACTCAGCGAAGGGTCAACGGACCTACAGGCATGCCACTACTACTACCCGCAGCTCTTCTACGGTTACTGGGTCCCGTTTGACCCGGACCAAATGCCGGACACGCGCCAATTCGAGGAACTGGGGTTGCCGAGGTATGAGGGCGCCACGACCCCCATTTACCTCCCCAGGTCGGTCTCGGCCAACAAAATAAGAGCCGGCTACCCGCTGGGCAAAACGGCCGAACGTTATCACCTGTGCCACAACAGCAGCGAGACGGGAGCGGTGGGGTACTACTACGTCGACCATCCAGCGGGTGACTACTGCGAACTCAAACCTTAATAAAAAGACTGGCACTGTACTGACGTCAGTAACTCGATGGGCCTTTGCTTTTACCGCGCCGGTCTGTTGCCCGGAACAGATTTCGAGGGCCGCACCGCAGGACATAACCCGAGCAGGTTATACGTATCCCAACCAAGGATAGGGGAATACAATCACGCCCAACCAACAACGTTTAACATCGATCGAAATCCATAGTCCATCCACCGTGGTTAGACACGTCGCTCTGCAGCGTTCGGGCCAATTGCAATTTCGGCCACACAGGCACTACTGGAGTCGGGTACGTGTTGCCCCCAGCCATTCCGGCAGTCTCGTGGTCGGCGCCGGCCAGCGCGTTCAACTCAGCCACACGGCTCAGGTAGCGCCATTGGGGGCGGAATCTAAATATGCCGGTTCGATCGGATTACGGTATATGGCGGATGTTTAGGCTGTGCTGATATAATCCTGGCAACCATCAGCACGTTGGGATACCTTTTAGGGAGAGAGCAACCATGCCAGAAGACCTTTCCGCCATCGTAGAGCCTGGTGACCCTGTACTGGTAACTGCCGGAGGACCCACCGAGGGGCCTTTGTGGCATCCCGGCAACTATTTGACCTATGTACGACACCGGGAGAGTATGCTGATGCGCTGGGATGGTGGCGATGAGGCCGTCGCCATCCGGAATGACACCGGAGAAGGCAACGGCTGCACTCTGGATCGCCAGGGCCGGCTGCTAATGTGCGAAGGGGCCAACCGGCAAATCACGCGTATGGACGCCGATGGGTCGGTGACGACGGTAGCCGACCGCTGGCAGGGCAAACGGCTCAACCGGCCCAACGACATAGTGTGCCGCACCGATGGCAGCGTCTATTTCACCGATCCAGAACGCGGCATCCCGGTAGAACAGCGAGAACTGGGCTTCGCCGGGGTCTTCCGGATCGCTCCTGACGGCGCGCTGAGCGTGGGCACCGACGAGTGCGAATACCCCAACGGCCTCGCGTTTTCACCTGACCAATCGGTTCTCTACGTTGCGATCAGCCGTCTGGACGACCGCTGCGTCGGCGAGGGCGAACGGGGCGAGGTCTGTACCCATCGGCGCATTCGAGCCTTCGACGTCGCCGCTGACGGGACCCTCAGCAACAACCGGGTCTTTTGTGATATGTCGTCGGCCGAGCCCGGAGTGCCTGATGGCATGAAAGTCGATACCGAAGGGAGAGTATATTGCACCGGCTCGGGAGGGATTTGGGTGATCGATCCCCAAGGCAACCAGCTGGGTATCATCCGTGTCCCTGAGGTGCCCCGCAACCTCGTTTTTGGTGGCCGGGACCTGGATACCATGTTCATCACTGCCGGAGATTCGGTTTACAGCCTGCAAACCAAAGTGCGGGGCGTGGCTGCTTACTAACCATAAACCGTGCGGCAGCTTGGCAGCAGCGTCGCCCCGGTGCTCCGGACCTGTTAAGTCTGATAGCTGAGGGCCGCTTTCCATACGACGTCCAAGTGGTAAGAGCCGGGTGCGCCCCTACCGGCGAAAACTCATCCGCCGCTGAAGACGTCCGGGTGGTGTTCGAAGGCCGGGCAGCTTTCCCAGTGTGGTCGCCCCCGAGCGGTAAGCGACGCCGACGCGGAGCGGGTTTTGGCGTTGACCCTGAAGACCACGCCCCGGGATGCCTCCCACTGGAGCACTCGATCCATGACCCAGCGCTCCGGTCTGAGCCACACCACCGTCAGTCATGGCCGGCGGGCCTTCGGGTTGCAGTCCTGTTTTCGCCCACCAGATAATATTACCGAAACCTTCAAGTTGTCGGCGAATCCCCTGTTCATCGCAGATATAAGGGGTTGACTGGAAACCGCCATCTACCGATACCTGGGCGTTACCAACGAAGACCCCAAACCCTTTGTCTGGACCAAGCCCGCCGATGAGACCTTCAGACATAGCGCGGTTTCGCCAACTTACGTCGGATACAGGACACCAGGCCGGAATCATCTTTTCCCAACGACTCCGCGACGATTCGCAACCAGTTATGATCGTCGGCTGGCAGATCGTTGATCCAGGCCTCCGCCACCGGGTACTTTGGGAAGCCGGCTCTGATTTCGTTCTGCAAGATGGCCCAATCGCCCAAGCGCTGAAATTCTGTAAGCGTTTCTGCTTCAGGCCCGTCTTCGAAATCTTGGACGCCGGCGCCTTTGGGCGTAGCCACTAGCTCAGACCTGTATGCCTGCGGTGCAGATCAATGCTCTGTAAAAATGGATGGCCAACGGCTAAACTGCACCCTACGGTCCAAACATCTCAGGGTTCCAAGCATCTCAGGGCGGCCGTACCGCCGCCCGAACCCGAGGGTTAACCCCATGAGCCAACTTGACGGCGCCAACACTATTTCCTGGCTGGACTGGAGCGAGGAAGCCTTCGAGGCCGCCCGGTCTCAGGACAAGCAGGTACTGCTTACCCTGGGGGCCACCTGGTGCCACTGGTGCCACGTCATGGATGAGACTTCCTATTCCGACAAACGGGTCATAGAACTGGTCAACTCCCGGTTCATCCCGGTGCGTGTCGACGTTGACCAGCGGCCCGACATATCGCTGCGGTACAACCAGGGTGGTTTCCCGTCGGTGGCGTTCTTGACCGGGAGCGGCGAATTCCTCGCCGGCCGGCCCTACACGCCTCCGGACGAGATGGTCGTCCTGCTGAGGCAGGTATCCAGCGGCGAAGTCACGCCAGGGAGTGGTCACGCGGCAGACCGCGCTGAATCTCCGAACGGTGAGGGAGGAAAGGCCTCCGTAGATGCGGTATTGGGCCGGCTGACCGAGCTTTTCGACGAGCAATTCGGGGGCTTTGGGATGGAACCCAAACAGCCTCCGTGGGAGGCGCTGCAATTCCTTACCGCCCGGTACGGACTCACCGGCGATCGGACCATCCTCAGAATGGTGGAGACCACCGTACAGGGAATGTGGAACGGCATCTACGACCGGAAGGACCAGGGTTTCTTTCGTTACTCGGTGAGCCGTGACTGGAAGGTGCCGCACTACGAAAAGATGCTGGTCAGCAACGCCAGTCTGGCAATCGCCTACCTGGAAGCATTCCAAATTACCCGAAGAAGAGTCTATAGGGCCGCCGTTGACGGCACCCTGGATTACCTGCTGACCACGCTGTTCAGTTCCGGCGAAGGGTTGTTCTTCGCCAGCCAGGACGCTGACGAACCCTTCTACCAGCGGTCCTGGAAGGACCGCGATGCAACCACACCGCCGCCCGTTGACCGCACGTTTTACGCCGGATGGAACGCTCTGGCGGCCCATGCCCTGATCCAGGCGACCAACGGTTTGGGAAATTTGGATTATCGACGGATCGGGTCCGATATTCTGGAAAGGTTGTGGGGAGAGAGCTGGACTCCTGCGGGGGGGTTGCGCCGCCGCGTGGGCGAGTTGAACGACGCCACGCCCATCCTGGTCGATCAGGTAAATTTCCTGAAAGCCTGGCTAGCCCTGTATCAGTCCACGGGGCAACCTGACTGCCTGGAGCGCGCGATTGAGGTCACCGAGACCGTCGAGCGGCTGTTCGGCGCACCCAACGGCGGCTGCTACGACACTCCCCCACCCCGGTCATTCGAAGCGGGTATCCTGCTGCGGGAGCAGCCAGTGTTGGAGAACAGTAGCTGGGCCGAGGCTCTACTGGCCTTGTCTCACCTCACCGGCGACGAGGGGCATTCGGATCGGGCCGCCCACGCCCTCAAAATCTTTGAATCCGTGGTCCCCGGCAAGAGCTATCTGGGCGGCCACGCATCCCGCCGGATGGAGGAGGATGAAGAAGCATTATTCCTGCCGGCGGGTGCGGCCTGGGGGCGGGCCAGGGACCTGCTGACCCATGGGCCGGTGCGCCTGGCCCTGGTCGGCGACTCGTCCAGTGCGTCTTATCGCCGACTGCACCGGTCGGCTCTGCGGGCCTACGCTCCCCATCGGGTTGTCCAGCCTTTGGACTCGGAGCGTGATGCCGAACGAATCCGCCAACTTGGCTTCCCACTAGACAGGGGGGCGGCGCTTTACGCCTGCATGGGAGACCGTTGCCTGGCCCCCATCACGACACCCGAGGGTGTCCGGCAAATGACCCGGTCTCGCCCCTGGGCCGATGTGTGACCTCACCACCGTAAATCAGACAGACTCTGGCTAGGAGATCAATGAGATGGCTAACAAGCAAATCTTGTGCGCGTTTGGCGTCGACCTGGACGCCGTTGGCGGTTGGTTGGGATCCTACGGTGGGGAGGACTCCCCCGACGACATCTCTCGCGGATTGTTCGCTGGCGAAGTCGGCACGCCCAGGCTGCTGAAACTTTTCGACCGGCTTGATATCAAGACCAGCTGGTTTATCCCAGGCCACTCCATAGAGACCTTTCCGGAAGAATGCCGCATGATCGTGGAGCAAGGGCATGAGGTGGGCCTGCACGGTTACTCCCACGAGAACCCCATCTCCATGTCCCCCGAACAGGAAGAGGCGGTTCTGGTGCGTTGCATCGACCTGATTACCGAGCTTTCAGGGCGGCGGCCCCGGGGCTACGTTGCTCCGTGGTGGGAGTTCAGTCACGTAACCAACGAGCTGCTGCTGAAACACGGCATCAAGTACGATCACAGCCTGATGCACCGCGACTTCGAGTGCTACTACGTCCGGGTCGGCGACCGCTGGACCAAGATTGACTTTGCCATGCCGGCAGACCATTGGATGCAGGCGTTGGAACGCGGCGAGGAGACCGACCTGGTGGAGATCCCGGCCAACTGGTACCTGGACGACCTGCCTCCGATGATGTTCATCAAAAAGTCGCCCAACAGCCACGGCTTCACCAACCCCAGGGACATCGAGTCGTTATGGCGCGACCAGTTCGATTGGGTTTACCGAGAGTACGACGAAGCGGTCTTCCCGATAACGATCCATCCCGACGTTAGCGGTCGCCCCCAGGTGCTGCTGATGCTGGAGCGACTCACTGAGTACATCCGTTCCCACGACGGTGTCCAGTTTGTAACCTTCGAAGAGATAGCCGACGACTTCCTGGCCAAACAT
This sequence comes from Dehalococcoidia bacterium, assembly GCA_965220095.1. GTDB lineage: Bacteria > Chloroflexota > Dehalococcoidia > Lucifugimonadales > UBA3495 > Bin87. The sequence continues at coordinate 3,958,771 of OZ244805.1, read as the reverse complement.
CCTCGGCAACGATCATAGGGCAATGAGACCTGCTCGCACCCTCGCCGGGCGCCGTAGATAAGCAAGAGGTGATAACGGGTCAGCTTCATCAGGGCCAGGTCGGGAGTTTGCCATCCAGGTGCATAAGTCTGACCATACCGCCACCCAATCCTCAGCCCTGCGGTACGGCCAACCGAAGAAGGCCAACCCACTTAGAGCCTGTTTACAATCTTTTGAGGATTAGCGCCATGAAGGCAAGCACCACCATTTGCAGGCTGGTATTGAGCTTTCTTTCGCAGTTCTTCCAGAGTCGGCGGCACTTTTCCAGCCAGGCGAAAGACCGCTCCACCACCCATCGCTTCGGCAGCACCACGAAGGTGTGCAGTTCGTTGCGTTTCACCACTTCCACCGAGGCTCCCAGCAAGCTTTGCACCGCAGCGGCAAAGGGCTTCCCGGTGTAACCCCCGTCGACCAGCACCTTCTGGACCTGGCTGAGGTCGGCCCGGTTTTCGTCAAACATCGCCAAAGCCCCAGCCCGGTCGGTAACATTGGCGGTAGTCACGTGTATCCCATGGGGCAATCCTTGCGTGTCCACCGCGATGTGACGCTTGATTCCGGACACCTTCTTGCCCGCGTCATAGCCCTTGTGCCCGGCGGTGTCCGTGTTCTTGACGCTCTGGGAGTCCACGATGCAGAAGCTGGTCTGCTCTTTCCGACCATTGCTTTGCCGGGCCGCGCCAACCGATTTTTTTAGGACTTTGCTCCAGAATGGATTCTTTCGCCGGGTCAGGCCGCTCGCTCCATTGCCGGAAATACTGGTAGCAAGTGCGCCAATTGGGGAAGTCCGCAGGCAGCATTCGCCACTGGCACCCGCTTTTCAAGAGGTACAGCACGCCGCAGAAAACGTCATACAAGTCCACGGTGCGGGGCTTGGTCCGACGGCGGGCCGACTCCAACGTCGGCAGAATCCGGGCGAATTGCTCCCGGCTGATGTCGCTGGGATAGGAACGAGACATGATTACCCCTCCCCTGATAATAGTCTCAACTTAACCTATTTCAGAGATCGTAGACAGGCTCTTAGGTTGTGACCCGGGTATTCCTCCGCGAACAACGGAGCGCAATCAAACCGCCGCCAGCCCTCATAGCCAAGCGGGCAATCGTTTATAATCCAGTTTTGGCGGGTGTCCGTGATTCGCTGCGCCTCGTCAGTGCTGATGCCCAGGTGTGGCCTCACCTGGAACCGGGGGGCCGGGACGCCGGCGAATTCCTTCACGGTCTCCTGAATTGGTTTGATCTCGTAATTGGTAGTGCATCGCGGAGCATGATCAACGACAAGCAGTTTCCCTCCCAGCCAAGGCGGGGAGCAATCGCATTATCCTGGTCGAGGAGAAGGGTGGGCCCCTGAGCGTAGTGGTGCTCGGAGCCAGCGTCCACGACACCACGCTGCTGGCAGAGACGTTGGGGCGTGTCATGGTGTCGTGGTGTCGCACCCAGAGCGCCCTGGGGAGGCAGCCCAAAACCCGTGCTTGGACAAGGGGTATGACAACCCCACCGCCCGCCTGGCGATGGCACACTACCAGTATCAGCCCCACACCCGCCGCATCGGTGAGGAGAAGCTGGACCAGTTGGGTAATAAACGCTACCCGGCCCGGCGGTGGGTCGTCGAGCGCACCCTGGCCCGGCTGTCCAAGCGCCGGGCTATCCTGGTGCGCTACGACTTACAGCCGTTGCAAAGTGAATGAGTCTGGTTGCAAAGGCGGCAACTCGCCGCCTTTAACCCCCTCAAAACGCCAAATCCCCGCACGAGGCGGGGATTTTTGAAAACATTGGAGCGGAAGAAGGGATTCGAACCCTCGACCTTCTCCTTGGCAAGGAGACGCTCTACCACTGAGCCACTTCCGCGTGCCGGAGGCCGCTTATCGGCCTGACGGATGCAGTCAGGCCAACACTTGCTAGCATCAATAAATTAGCACACGCTCCTCAGTGCTGTAAAGGGTTTTGGGTGCGGAGCGTCCGGGCGCGACAGCCCAGATATTCCCCTGCCCTAATGAGGTCGGTAGCGTTGGCGTTTTGTATTCAGCAATAAAATGGTAACAACTGCGCAATATCAAGGTTACATTCCAGAAATCCATACGTAACACGGCGCGACTATCCTGCTTTCTATTACCCGTGGCGACTGCAACGCAAAACCGACCGCTGTGAACCCCACCGGCACACTGCGTCCGGAGCCGATTGCAACCCGCGGGCGACCATTTCAACCTGTAGGAGGAAAAACCCACCATGCCCCACATCAATTTACCTGGCGTCCCCGGTTTCTTACGATATTTGACGTTTGCGCTGGCCGCCAGCCTGACCGTGTTCGTGCTGGCCGCCTGCGGATCCGAACCCGCTCCGGCAGCAGCTCCCACTGCAGCCATGGCAGCCTCGCCAACTGAGGCGATGGCAGACACTACCGCCGCCTCCGATACCATCAAGGTCGGCATCCTGCATTCGCTGTCAGGAACCATGGCAATCAGCGAAACCGCTGTCCACGACGCCGAACTGTTGGCTATCTCGGAAATCAACGCCGCCGGCGGCGTGATGGGCAAGCAGTTGGAAGTGGTTATCGAAGACGGCGCCTCCGACTGGCCGACCTTTGCCGAGAAGGCACGTAAACTGCTGCAGAACGATGAAGTAGCCGTGGTGTTCGGCGGGTGGACCAGCGCCAGCCGCAAGGCAATGCTGCCGGTCTTTGAGAGCAACAACGGCCTGCTCTTTTATCCGGTTCAGTATGAAGGCCTTGAGTCTTCCCCCAACATTTTCTACACCGGCGCCACTACCAACCAGCAGATTGTTCCGGCGATTGAATACCTGCTGGAGGAGGGCAAGACCAAGTTCTACCTGCTGGGTTCCGACTACGTGTTCCCCCGCACCTCCAACCTGATTATCAACAAGCAGTTGGAAGCCGCCGGGCTAACTGCCGTAGGCGAAGAGTACACGCCGCTTGGTCATACCGAGTACAGCACGGTCATCTCGAAAATTCGGGCCGCCGAGCCGGACGTGGTGTTCAACACGCTGAACGGCGACTCCAACGTTGCTTTCTTCAAACAGCTGAAGGACGCCGGAATCTCCGCTGAAGACCTGCCCACCGTTTCGGTAAGCGTCGCCGAGGAAGAAATCACCGGCATCGGCGCCGAGAACATCACCGGACATCTGGTTGCCTGGAACTACTTCCAGACCACCGACACTCCGGCCAACGCCGAATTCGTTGCCGCGTTCAAATCCGAATACGGCGCCGATCGTGTTACCGACGACCCCATCGAAGCCGGGTATTTCGGAGTTTATCTGTGGAAGGCCGCCGTTGAGGCCGCCGGCTCCACCGACGTCGCCGCCGTGAAGGAAGCCGCCAAGGGCATTTCCTTCGACGCTCCGGGCGGGATGGTAACCATCCACGATCAGAACCAGCACGTCTCCAAGACGGTTCGCATCGGATCGGTGCGCGCAGATGGTCAGATCGATGAAGTCTGGAACTCAGGTGCGCCCGTGGTGCCAGACCCGTACCTCGACACCTACGACTGGGCCGCCGGCCTTCGCGACCTGGCCCAGTAGCAATTCCCGTCAACGCTGGTGGTAGTGGAATCCGTTTCGCAACCAGTCGGCAGGTGAACTGGCAGATGAAACCCGGCCACCCGCGTCGGGTTTCATCAGGGTCTTTGCAACCAGCCCCCCGGGTACTCAAACCGACACTGCTGGCGTATAACTATTCGCAGCCATAGCACGGAAGCTCCGAGTTTTCATGGAAATCTGGGCATCACAACTTTTTAATGGGCTCAGCCTGAGTTCGATCCTGCTGCTGATCGCGTTGGGGCTGGCGCTATCTTTTGGATTGATGAACGTCATCAACCTGGCGCACGGTGAATTCATCATGATCGGCGCCTACACCACCTACGCACTGCAGCAGGGCGCCCGCTATTTCACCGGCGACCCGCTGGCCGAAATAACCTTCGTATTTGCCATCCCCGCTGCCTTTCTCGTCGCCGGGGCCGCCGGCATCCTGGTTGAAAACGCACTGATACGCTTCCTGTACCGTCGACCGCTCGATACGTTGCTGGCAACTTGGGGAGTCGGGTTATTTCTGCAACAACTGGCCCGTTCCATATTTGGCGCACCCAACGTTCAGGTGGTGGCTCCGGCGTGGCTCGGCGGGACAATCTCCGTTACCGCCAACCTGGTGTTGCCCATGAAGCGGATCTTCATTCTCGGACTGGTAATCGCCTGTCTGGGAGGCTTGTACTGGTATATGTACCACTCCAACGAAGGCCGCAGAATGCGGGGCGTGATGCAAAATCGGGACATGGCTGCCAGCCTGGGTGTTTCCACGCGACGAGTTGACAGCCTGACCTTTGCGTTGGGCTCCGGGCTTGCCGGAATTGCCGGTTGTGCCCTCACGCTGATTGGGCCGATTGGACCGTCGCTGGGCACCAACTACATCGTGGATTCGTTCATAGTCGTCATTCTGGGGGGCCTGGGACAGGTGCCCGGCACCATTCTGGCGGCCCTCATCATCGGGATGCTGAACACCGTGTTTGAATTCGGCACCACTGCCGTGGTTGGCAAGGTGCTGGTCTTTGCGATGGTAATATTGTTCCTGCAATGGAAACCCGCCGGCCTGATGCGCGCCCGGGGAAGATAGCGCAACCGTGGTTTCAAAAACTTCCATACTCGGCGCCGTGCGTAACGCGTACTCCCCCACCCGGTTGAGCGAGCGGATTGGCGCCTGGATTCCTCCGGTGATAATGCTGGCGGCGCTGCTCGTTGCTCCGCTGGTGCTGTCGGAATTCCGCGTTGCGTTGCTGGGCAAATTCCTGACCTTTGCGATCCTCGCCCTGGCATTGAACCTGATTTGGGGTTACGCCGGTATGCTCAGCCTGGGACACGGCGTTTTCTTTGGCCTCGGCGGATACGCCATGGCGATGTACCTGAAACTCGAATCCGCTGGCGGCAAGCTCCCAGACTTCATGTTCTGGAGCGGATTGACCGAGCTGCCCATCTTCTGGGCGCCCTTCAAGTATGCCTGGTTCGCCATCCCAATGACTTTCATAGTGCCGGCGGCGCTGGCCGGAGCGCTGGGGTACCTGGTGTTTCGCAGCCGCATCACGGGTGTGTACTTTGCCCTGATTACCCAGGCGCTGGCGCTGATTGTAAGCATCCTTTTCATTGGACAGCAGCCTTACACCGGCGGCACCAATGGCATAACCAACTACACCACCATGTTCGGCTTCGCGCTGAACAACCCAACAATCCAGATTGTCCTTTACTACGTCACCCTTTCGGTGTTGACCGCTGCCTACCTGCTGTGTTCCTGGGTTATCGCCTCGCGGTTTGGCCGTCTGCTGGTGGCCATGCGAGATGACGAGAACCGGGTGCGCTTCTCCGGTTACAATCCGGCGATTCTGAAAACGCTGGTGTTCTCACTATCGGGCGGTCTGGCCGGCATCGCCGGAGCGCTGTTCGCCCCGCAGGTGGGCATCATCTCCCCCACCATGATGGGCATTGTACCGTCGATCGAGGTTGCCATCTGGGTTGCTGTGGGCGGCCGGGGTGTGCTGATGGGCGCCGTTCTTGGGGCCATAGTAGTGAACGGAGCCAAGAGTGGATTGAGCGAGTCCTTCCCAGCCATTTGGCAGTATTTCCTGGGATTGGTGTTTATCGGCGCAGTTCTGCTATTCCCGACCGGCATAATGGGCCTGCTGCGAGGCGAAGCCTGGCGACGGCCTTGGTGGTTGTCCAAAGAACGTGCGTCAGGCGCCTGGAGAGGCCTCATGGCAGGAGTAAAACGATGAACCTCGGCCGCATAGGACGTCGCATTAGACCAGTTCAACCTCAGAACGCCAACGGCGCTGGCCCACGACCGGAAACCGCCGGCCACATTCTGTCTGTGGAGTCGCTGACGGTGAGCTTTGATGGATTCACGGTGCTGGATGAACTGGATTTCTCAATGGAATACGGCGAGATGCGCTTTCTCATCGGCCCGAACGGGGCCGGCAAGACCACGCTCATCGACGTCATAACCGGCAAATCCAAACCCGATAGCGGCCGCATCATTTTCGATGGCGCTACCGACCTGAAACGCCGGCAGGAACATCAACTAGTGCGTCTCGGCGTCGGTCGCAAATTCCAGACACCGGCCATATTTTCCAGTCTGTCTGTCTATGATAATCTGGAGGTTACGCTGGGATTCCGCGCCCGAATTACCAGCTTGTTGGGTGGACACCGGCAGGGAGACGCCGACCGGATTCAAGCCACGCTGGAACAAGTGGGGCTGGATCGCCGGGCCAAAGATATTGCCGGCGCGCTGTCCCACGGAGAAAAGCAGTGGCTGGAAATCGGTATGTTGCTGGTGCAGGAGCCGAAATTGCTGCTGCTGGACGAACCCGTGGCCGGCATGACGCGCCGCGAGCGGGAACGCACCGGAGAACTGTTGCAGGCCATTGGCAACGACCGTTCGGTGCTCGTGGTCGAGCACGACATGGAGTTTGTCCGCCAGTTTGCCCGCACCGTTACCGTGCTGAACCTGGGCAAAGTGCTCAGCGAGGGCCCCATGGACATGGTTCAGCAAGACCCGGAGGTCATCAGGGCCTACCTCGGTCATGGGAAGACCCAACGCACCGAGTCCGGTGGCGCCGCCGACCGGAACGTCGCCGGCGGTCGCGTTGGCGTTCAAGCCGTTGCGGTCGAATAGTTCAGACTGAACGAATCCACTCTGTCCACGAATACTATCAGGCGATATTTCCATGCAATACAAGGAACCGTTGTTGAACATTCGCGGCCTGGCCGTGGGATATGGCCAAAGTCTGGTGTTGTCCGATGTAGCGCTGGAAGTGCCGGAAGGCCAGGTGGTGTGCTTGATGGGTCGAAACGGCGTCGGCAAAACGACCCTGCTCAAGGCGATAATGGGTTTACTGAACCCACGGTCCGGACAGGTCAGGTTCGCCGAAAACGACCTGACCAAGTGGGCGCCGCACCGGCGGGCCAAAGCCGGCTTCGGATACGTGCCCCAGGGTCGGCACATTTTTCCCTACCTGACCGTCAACGAAAACCTGTTGATGGGCCTGGAAGCGTTTCCGGGCAAGAAGGGCCGCCCCGAAGCAGTGGACAGAATGTATACTCTGTTCCCCGCCCTCAAACTGAATCCAAAAAAGACGGCGGGCACTTTGAGCGGAGGCCAGCAACAACAATTGGCCCTGGCTCGGGCGTTGATTCGCCAGCCCAGACTGCTGTTGCTGGACGAACCCACGGAAGGCATTCAACCCTCCATTGTTCAGGAAATCGAAGAACTTTTGCAGCGACTCCGCGACCAGCAGGACACCACCATTCTGCTCGTAGAGCAGTTCCTCGATTTCGCCCTCGGCATCGCGGACTATTGTTACGTGATGGAAAAGGGAGCGATCGTGCTGGAAGGGACGGCCCGGGATTTAGACTACAATCTGGTGCGCGAGTACGTCGCGGTCTGACGCTCCGCTCGAAACTAATGTAGGGGGGGTAATGATGTCCACTGAAGGGATCAACGACCGGGAATCCGTATTGCGCTTCGCCCGGGAAAACGACGTCAAGTTCGTGCGCCTCTGGTTCACCGACATTCTGGGCAAACTGAAGGGCTTTGCCATCAATGTCGATGACTTGGAAGATGCCCTCGAACAGGGCGTAGGCTTTGACGGGTCCGCCATCGACGGTTTTGCCCGGCACCACGAGAGCGATATGCGGGCTTTTCCAGACCCTTCCACTTTCACGCTCCTGCCCTGGCGACCGCGGCAGAACGCCGTGGCCCGGATGATCTGCAACATTCGGCAACCCCGCGGCCAGACCTTCCCCGGCGACCCTCGCTATGTGCTCAAACGCAATCTGGACAAGGCCGCTGCGTTGGGCTTCACGTACTACGTAGGCTCTGAGTTGGAGTTCTTTTACCTGAAAAACGCCCAAACTCCGGAACCGCTGGATTTTGACGGTTATTTCGATCAGCTGTCCAGTTATCCGGCGTCCGACCTGCGTCGCGACACGGTGCTGAACCTGGCTGAAATGGGCATCCCGGTAAAATATTCCCACCACGAGGGAGCGCCCAGCCAGCACGAAATTGACCTGGAACATACCGATGCACTGGCGATGGCAGACAACCTGATGACCGCCAAACTGGTCATCAAGGAGCTGGCCCAACTCCAGAATGTTCACGCCACGTTTATGCCCAAGCCCATTTCCGGCATCAACGGGTCAGGCTTGCACCTGCACCAGTCTCTGTATCGAGACGGCAGCAACGGTTTCTACGACGCTGACGATGAGCAGTACCTGTCGGCGCTGGGCAAACAATTCATCGCCGGCCTGATTGCCCACGCACCGGAAATCACCGCCGTGACCAACCAGTGGGTTAACTCCTACAAGCGACTGGTGCCCGGTTACGAAGCTCCGGTTTACGTGTCCTGGACCCATGTGAACCGGTCCGACCTGGTGCGCGTTCCATCCTACAAACCCGGCGCCGAGAGCTCCATCCGCGTGGAATATCGGGCGGCTGACCCGGCGTGCAATCCCTACCTGGCGTTCAGCGTCATGCTGGCGGCCGGACTCCGGGGCATCGAGGGACAATACCAGGTGCCGCCGCCGGTGGTGGGCAACGTCCTGGAAATGACCCCTCAGCGTCGCCAGTCGCTCGGGATCCGCACTTTGCCCGGCAGCCTGGGCGAGGCCATCAACCTGGCGGAAAACAGCGAGTTGCTGTACGAGGCGCTGGGCGACCACGTGTTCAACAGTCTGATCGAAAACAAAAAGATTGAGTGGGAAGACTACCGTTCGACGGTTACCGACTACGAAGTCTCGCGGTACCTTTCCACCCTGTGATGGGCGAGGAACAGCCTTATGATGCTCACCCCCCGTGAATCGGAGAAATTGCTGGTTTACGTGGCCGCCGATTTGGCCCGCAAACGGCAAGGGCGCGGTTTGAAGCTCAACGTCCCCGAATCTGTGGCCCTAATCACCGAGGCTATACTGGAGGCGGCCCGCGACGGCAAATCCGTTACCGAGACGATGGAGTTGGGACGCCAGGTGCTGGCCCGGGAGGACGTTATGGAAGGCGTGCCGGAACTGGTGGACATGGTGCAGGTTGAAGCAACGTTCGTGGATGGCACCAAGCTCGTGTCCTGCCACGACCCCATCGTGTAGCGCCGCCTTCTCCCCGGCCGACGGACTTCAACATGAGCGCAGAAACCGGATGAGCACAGAAACCGGACCTTACATATTCTCCGACGAACCAATCGAGATTAACGCCGGCCGGCCCACGTGCGCGCTATCGGTCTGGAACACCGGCGACCGGGCCATTCAGGTTGGTTCACATTTTCATTTCTTTGAGGTGAACCGAGCCTTGCGCTTCGACCGGGAGGCCGCGTTCGGTATGCGGCTGAACATTCCGGCTGGGACGGCGGTTCGTTTCGAGCCTGGCGACCGCAAAGAGATAAACCTCGTGGCAATGGGCGGCACCCGCCGCGTCAGCGGCCTGAACGGCCTAACCGATGGCCACCTGGATGCGCCGGCGGTTAGGTCCCGTGCGATTGCATCCTTGCTGCAACTGGGCTTCGCCAATCAACCGTCAGACCGCGCCAGCGACGACGCGGAGGGATAGCATGGCACGCATCAGCCGCCGGCAGTACGTGGAACTTTACGGCCCGACCGTCGGCGACCGCTTCCGCCTGGCCGACACTTCGCTGGTTTGCGAGATTGAACGGGACCTGCTCACCTACGGCGATGAACTGGTCTTCGGGGGCGGGAAAACCGCCCGCGACGGCATGGGGCAAGCGCCGGCGATGACCAATCGCGACGGTGCGCTGGATCTGGTGATAACCAACGCCATCGTCATGGATCCGGTGCTGGGGATCGTCAAAGCCGACATCGGCATCAAGCAGGGTCTCATCGTCGGCATCGGCAAGTCGGGCAACCCGGGCGTGATGGACGGCGTGCATCCGGATCTGGTGGTCGGTCCGGGCACCGAGGTCATCGCCGGAGAGCACCTCATCGCCACACCGGGCGGTATCGACGCCCACATCCACATGATTGCCCCCCAGCAGGTTCACCACGCCCTGTCCAACGGGATTACCACGATGATTGGCGGTGGCACCGGCCCCGCCGACGGCACCCGCGCCACCACCTGCACGCCGGGACCCTGGAACACCTCGCTCATGCTACAGGCCGCCGAGTCGCTGCCAGTTAACTGGGGACTACTGGGCAAGGGCAACGCCAGCGATCCGGCCCCTCTGGAAGAACAACTGGAGGCTGGAGCAAGCGGCCTGAAGCTCCACGAAGACTGGGGGACGACACCGGCGGCCATCGACTGCTGCCTGTCCGTGGCCGACCGCTACGACGTGCCGGTCGCCATCCATACCGATACCCTCAACGAAGCCGGCTTCGTCGAAGACACCATCGCCGCCATCGCCGGTCGGGCGATACACACCTACCACACCGAGGGCGCCGGCGGCGGCCACGCCCCCGACATCATACGCATCGCCGCCGAGCTTAACGTGCTGCCGTCTTCAACCAACCCCACGCGTCCTTACACCGTAAACACGCTGGCGGAACACATGGACATGCTGATGGTGTGCCACCACCTGAACCCCCGCGTGCCCGAGGATGTTGCCTTCGCCGAAAGCCGAATCCGTCCCGAAACGATGGCCGCTGAAGACGTGCTGCACGACCTGGGCGTCATCAGTATGTACGCCTCCGATTCCCAGGCCATGGGCCGCGTCGGCGAGAATTTCACGCGGTTGTTCCAGACCGCTGACAAGATGCGCCAGTTCAAGGGCAAGCTCTCCGAAGATTCACCGGACAATGACAATTTCCGCGTGCTGCGCTACCTGGCCAAGCTGACCATCAACCCGGCCATCACCCACGGCATATCCCATCTGGTCGGCTCGCTGGAGCCGGGCAAACTGGCCGACATCGTGCTCTGGCCGATCGGTTCCTTCGGAGCCAAGCCGAAAATGATCATCAAAGGCGGCATGGTGTCCTGGGCGGTGATGGGCGACCCCAACGGCTCCATCCCCACCGCCGAACCCTCCTTCTACCGTCCCATGTTCGCCGCGCTGGGCCCGGCGCTGGCCAGCACCTGTCTGACCTTTGTGTCGCGGCGGGCCTACGAATTGGGTGTCCATCAGGAGTTGGGACTGCGGCGACGCGTCGAGGCGGTGCGGGGATGCCGCACCATCACCAAGCGGCAAATGGTGCGCAACGACGCCATGCCCACCATCGAAGTTGACCCCGAAACCTACCAGGTGCGAGTCGACGGTGAACTGGCAACCGTTCCCGCTGCCGAGCGCCTTAGCCTGGCCCAGCTTTTCTTCCTGGTCTAGCGGGCGCTCACCGCCATGACGCATGCTACCGATCGGCAGTTTCTGGTTGCCCTGCAACTGGCCGACTCTTTTTTCCCGACCGGGATGTACGCCCATTCGCAGGGGCTGGAAAGCATGGTCGCCCGGCGGTGGGTACGCTCCGCCGACGATGTTCAGCAGATGTTGGCCAACCTGCTCACCTGGTCGGTGCTGCCCTCCGACGGCGTGGCGCTGCTGAACGCTCGCCGGGCAGCCAGCCGGGCAGATTCCAGCGAGCTGGTCGCAATAGACTGGAATTTACACGCCATGAAGTTGCCCGCCGAAACGCGCGCGGCCTCCCGCCAAACCGGCCGCCGCATCCTGGACGAATCCGCCCTGTTGCTCGGTTCCGACCAGCCTGGCCCGGTCTACGAACGATACCGGGCAGATGTGGCGAGCCAGCGCGCACCTGGAACCGGCGCCGTGGCCCTCGGTGCAACCGCCTGCGCCGCGGGCATCCCGCCGCGAACCGCGCTGCTGATGTTCTGCCACAGTTTCGCGGTGGGTGTGTTGGGGGCAGCGCAAAGGTTACTGCCGATGACACACTCGGAGGCCCAGCAGATACTGCACTCGCTGCACGAGCCAATCGCAGCGATGAGTAATGAAATCCAACACCGCCCGTGGCAGCAAATGACAGCGTTCGCGCCGCATTCCGACATCGCATCAATGCTGCACGAGAGCGACGATCTGCGTATGTTTGCCAGCTAGTTCAGCTGATTCGGGCATCAGGAAGGGCTGCCCCAACCGGGGCACAAGAGGAGCGCAGGAATATGTCCAGAATCCCGAGGATTGGTGTCGGCGGGCCGGTGGGCTCGGGCAAGACGTCCCTCATCGAGGCGCTGGTGCCGCTGCTATTGTCTCAGGGACTCCAACCGCTGGTAATCACGAACGACATCTTCACCCGAGAGGATGCCGACCATGCCAAAAACGCGCTGCACGACGTGTTCGACACCGGTCGCATTCGTGGCGTCGCTACCGGAGCCTGCCCGCACACGGCGGTGCGCGAAGACCCCAGCCTGAATCTGCTAGCCGTGGAAGAGCTGACCGACGCTTACCCTGACTCCGACATCATTCTCATCGAAAGCGGTGGCGACAACCTCACGTTGACCTTCAGTCCCGCGTTGGCGGACTACCAGATTTACGTTATCGACGTGGCCGCCGGCGACAAAATTCCTCGCAAGCGAGGGCAGGGAATCACTCAAACCGACTTGCTGGTCGTCAACAAAACCGACTTGGCTCCCTACGTCGGCGCCGATCTGGACGTAATGCGTCGCGACCTTGCCACCGTTCGGGGCCAGCAGCCGTGGTTGTTCACCAACTGCCGCACGGGTGATGGCCTGGAACCGGTGCTGGCTCACATCCTCGAGGCAATGGATGATACGCCAGCCCGTTATTGACCCACCGCATCCAGCGCAGCGGGGATTGGCAAGGCTGGCGCTGGAGTTGCGCGACGGGAAAACCCGGCTGACGCAATGCCGCACCGAATCGCCTCTCGTGGTGCAACGCGCCCATTATCTCGACGAATCGCTGCCCGAAATGGCTTTCATCTATCTGGTCAATCCGACCGGCGGGTTTCTGCAATACGATGAGCATCGGGTGTGCATCACGGTATCCACTGATGCCCAGGCGCACATCACCACTCAGAACGCCACCAAGTTGTACGCCATGCCCGACGGGTCCGCGCGCCAGCAGGTACAGTTGACGGTGGAAGCGGGCGGCTACCTGGAGTATCTGCCAGACCCCATCATCCCGTTCGGGGCGGCTAATTTTGAACAATCCACCTGCGTAGATGTGTCTCCGGGCGGCACTCTATTGCACTGGGAAATCATCACACCGGGCCGCGTTGCGATGGATGAGCGCTTCCGGTACGCCCGCCTGGGCAGCCGCTTGATTGTCAACGGCCAGCACGGGCACCCCGTTTATCGGGAAGCTTTTGACTTGACTCCCACGACCCGCAATCCGCTCGGGATAGCGGTTTTGGGCCCGGAGGCGGACGACGCGCCAGACTTCGTCGCAGCTCCCACCCTGGGTTCCATGCTGTGCGTGACCGACGCACCGCGAGTGCGCACCATACTGGAACAACTCCAAAAATTGCTGCAAGCGCGTGCCGGAGTGCATGGCGGAGCCAGCGCCTTGCCCGACGGAAACGGCCTCGGTGTGAAGGTCATCGGCCCAGACGCCGCCATCGTCCAGACGGTGCTGGCAGAATGCTGGTCGGTGTGCCGGCAGCAAATCCTGGGTGTCGGGACGCCCTTCCTGCGGAAATATTAACGGGATTCAACAAACAGAGATCCCCGGATAATAAAAATCCCCGACGTCCGAAACGTCGGGGATACTTGCTCAGGTAGGGTGAGTTGGCGGGGGAGCCTACTCCATCGCGAATCCTTCGTAGCCGTTGGCCGCAACCTCTGCGCGCTTGGCTCTCATGGCCGGAGCGCTGTCGGGAGCAGTCAACAATACCCGCGCCTTGCCGGGGATGTTGGCGCCCACGAACCAGGAATTGGCCTGCGTCCGCAGAATTTTAGCGCCGTCCTCGGCGATGTGCCGCACCCACGCCTCTTCCGCATCCGGCGTGGCGGCAACCCGGGCATACCCTTTGTTGCGCACATAGTCGATGCACTCGGTCACCCAATCCACCAGCGGCTCGGCAGCGCGCACGAAGTTGCCCACTGAGGCGGCATTGACGGTAAACAGGTTGGGAAAGCCGGAGCTGGAAATTCCCATGTAGGTACGCGGGCCGTTGGCGAATTTTTCCTCCAGCGTCTCCCCGCCCAGACCCTGGATGCGCATTCGGTTCAGGGAGCCGGTAACCGCGTCGTAGCCGGTGGCAAAGATGAGCACATCAAACTCGTAGTCGGCATCAGTGGTTTGGAGTCCTTTGGGCGTAATGCGCTCGATTGGGGCTTCCCGCACGTCAACCAACAGCACGTTGTCCTGGTTGTACACCTCGTAGTATCCGCTCTCACAAGGCAACCGCTTGGAACCAAACATATGATCTTTGGGCACCAGCATTTCGGCAACTTCCGGGTCATGCACCCGTTCGCGGATCTTGTTGCGCACAAATTCCGCGTAGTCCTCGTTCGCCTCGCCGGGCAGCATCACGTCATAGAAATTGCTTAGCCATTTCTTGAAACCGGGTTCCGCCCACAGAGCTTCGTATTGATCCATCCGTTCCTCGGGCGGAACATCCAGGGCGGACCGTGGGTCGAACTCGTGCATAAACGACCCGGGGGTTTCCAGACATTTCTCGAAAATCTCCGGGTAACTCGCCTTGATTTCCTGCTGCGTCTGATCGTCGATGAGGCGGTTGCGCAGCGGCGCGCAGTAGTTGGCGGTACGCTGGAACACGGTCAAATGTCCGACTTCCTTGGCAATTTCCGTGATGAGCTGTACGCCGGTTGCGCCGGTGCCGATAACGCCGACGCGTTTGCCGGCCAGGTCCATCCCTTCTGCCGGCCAGCGGCCGGTGTGGCACCACTGCCCTTCGAAGCTGTCAATTCCTACAAAATCCGGAATGTAGTGCGCCGACAAAATGCCCACCGCCGTAATCAGGAACTGGGCACGGGCCCGGTAGCCGTCCTGAATCTCCACTTCCCACCGGTTGTCGTCTTCATCGAAAACCGCCGAAACCACGCGGGAGTTCAACCGGATATGCCGACGGAGGTCAAATTTGTCCGCCACGTAATTAAGGTAGCGCTCATTCTCCGGCTGGCCGGAATACAGTTCCTTCCAGTCCCATTCTTGCAGGAGTTCCTTGGAGAAGGAGTATCCGTAGGTGTAACTCTCGGAGTCGAAACGCGCCCCTGGATATCGGTTCCAGTACCAGGTGCCGCCGACGCCGGTGCCATCCTCAAACGCCTGAACCGAGAACCCCAGCTCCCGCAAGCAGTACAGAGAATACAACCCGGTTACGCCGGCCCCGACGACGATGGCATCAAACTCGGCCACACCATCATCCGACTGCGTACCGGTTGCAGCATTGTTTTCTAGAGAACTCGTCATACTTCCCCCTCCGGTCGCCGTACCAATCCGGTCTCCACGACCCATGCGCTCACGTTGCCATTGCCGCGCCAAACGGCGATGCATTCATTCCCAGAACCGCCCCACATCCCCATGAATGACGATTATAACCGATTGGCGCGCCGGCAGCACGACCAGACCCGAGTCGATGCCGTAGCGATTGGATCTCTTGGCGATGATACGGGGATTGACCGAGTTGGTTCGGGTGTTTAGAGTGCAACGCAACAGGATCAGACCGCACCCAACGGAAGGAGTACACAATGCCTCATTATATGTACGTGGCGGTTCAGGGAGACAACAAGATAGCGGTGTTTACCGTAGACCCCCAAACTGGCGATTTGACTCCGCAGGCTGATGTATCCGTTCCCGGCGGGCCGTTCACCATGGCGATCAGTCCGGACAGCCGGTACCTGTATGCCGGGTGCCGCGAAGTCCAACAGATAGTCAGCTTCCAGATTGACCAGGCCAATGGCGGGCTCACACAGAACGGGTCGGTTGGCGTGGAAGCATGGCCCACCTACATTGCTACTGACCGCAAGGGCAAGTTCGTCCTGTCGGCCTATTACCAGGGCGCCCACGTGGGAGTGCATCCCATCGCGGACGATGGTTCGGTGGGCGGCGCACCCATCGAGTGGCTGGAAACGGCCACCGGCGCCCACGCCATGCAAACCGACCCGACCAACACCTACGCTTTCGTTCCCCATATCGCCGGCAATGGCCCCAACTCTATCTATCAGTTCCGGTTCGACGAGAACACCGGCCACATTTCCTACAACACGCCGCCTTCGGTGGAACCGGCGGCGTTTTCGGGTCCTCGACATTTCTGCTTCCACCCCTCGCTGGACGTCCTTTACTTTTCCGACGAGCAGGGGTGCAGCGTTACCGGGTATCGCCTGGATACGGCGCAGGGAACCCTGGCCGAATTCCAGACCGTTACCACCCTTCCGGAAGGTTTTGACGAGCGGAACACCTGCTCCCAGATTCAGGTTGCTGCCTCTGGCAGGTTCCTGTTCGCTCCCAACCGGGGACACGACAGCATTGCCTGCTTTACGGTTGATACCGCTTCGGGTGAGTTGTCATCCAACGGGATCGTTCCCTCTGAGGCCCGACCTAACGCGTTGTGCCTGGGCCCTGGTGACCGGTTCATCTACTCGGCCGGCCAGGATTCCGGCCAAATGGCGATCTTCAGCGTCGACCAGCAATCCGGAGCGTTGACCCGGGCGGGGACGCTTCCGTTGGGAAATGGCCCGGGCTGGATATCCGTCACTGAGTTGCCGGGTTAGTCAGTACCCAACGGGTCAGGAAACCGAAACGCCCGGAGTGCTGGACCGCCTCCGGGCAACCCATGCCGATCGCGCGCCGAGGCCCCCTTGTCGAGCTGCGTAATTCGTCGTATGTAGCTGAATGATTACGATTAATAGCGAAATATCGGCGCAGAGTCGCATTATCATTGACGTCAGTGCGCCGCGTACCCTAAACTCCGACCATTAGCCGGGACCGGCAACGTAGCCGTTCTCTACTGCCCCGCATCGCACGGCACGAGACTGGAGGCAAATTATGGCGCATTACGACATCATTATCCGAGGAGGCACCATTGTTGACGGAACCCGCACACCGCGGTTCGTCAGCGACGTCGCAATCAAGGACGGCAAAATCGCCAGGATCGGTGGACTCACCAGTGGTACCGCCGACCGTGTCCTTGATGCCACCGGATTGGTTGTGGCCCCGGGTTTCGTCGACCTGCACACTCACTATGACGCCCAGATTTTCTGGGATCCCTACTGCACCCTGTCCGGCTGGCACGGCGTGACGTCGGTGGCGCTGGGCAACTGCGGATTTGGCTTCGCCCCCTCCCGCGTGGAGGATCAGGACCGCGCCATGCTCAGCATGACCCGCAACGAGGCCATCCCCTACGATGCAATGAAGGACGGTATGCCTTGGAACTGGGTTACCTTCCCCGACTTTATCGATAGTCTCGCCAACACTCCCAAGGGTATCAACTGCCTTACCTATGTTCCTCTCACCCCGCTATACGCCTGGGTGATGGGCTGGGATGAAGCGAAGCAACGTCGCCCTACCGAAGCAGAGTTGCAGGAAATGGTTCGACTCATTAACGAGGCGATGGATGCCGGCGCCTGCGGATGGTCGGCGCAGGTGTTGGGCGCCAACTCGGTGCAACGCGACTACGACGGCACGCCGATGATTACCGACATGCTGTCGGAACACGAGGTGCTCACCTTCGCCAAAGTTCTCAGCGACCGCGACGAGGGCTTCATTGAGTTGGCCTATCAGGAGACCGGCGAAGAAGGCCGTCCACTGGGTGAGGAAACTCGCCTGTTCTTCGAAAAGGTCGCCGAAACTGCCAATCGGCCCGTGCTCTATCAGGCCGTCGCCCCCAACGCAATCCATCCCGAGCAGCATCGGGAGCGCATCCGGTGGCTGGAAAGTTGCGCCGAGCGCGGCCTGCGAGTCTACGGCCAGGGTGCCACTCGCCGAGGTGGGTTCGAGTTGACCTTCGAAGACTGGAACCTCTTTGACGATACACCGGCCTGGCGAGACGTGACTCTGGGCGACAAGGCGGAGCGCAAGGCGAAGATGCAAGATCCTGATATGCGCCGCCGGTTGAAGGACGAGTGGGACTCTGGTCGCCGCCCCATCCAGGTGGTGCCTGGCTCGGTGGGCAGCCTCCAGGTGATGACCCGCAAGGTCAAGATCGACATCGGTATGGAGTCGGACTACCCGCACCTGCCGGCCAAGGTCAACGCGGGCGGCGCGGATTACTTCCTGACCAAAAACCGCGACGGGTACAAGTTGCTGTCCGTGGTTTGCGCACACCAGGGCGGAACCGTCGACAGTGACGGCTGCCAGTTCGTATGCGACACCCACGGCTACGAATACGAGCACGACGGCGGACGCTGCATCACTAATTCCGATCTGCGTTTGAAATCCTTCGTCGTCAACGTAGTCGACGGGCGGATGATTGCCCTGGCGCCGGACGAAACCGAGGCTTCCAGCCCTCAGGCGGGACAGACCGTGCAACAGATTGCCGACGAGCTGGGCAAGCACGTTATTGATGCGCTGTTGGATATGTGCGTTGAGGACGACCTTGCCACCGAGTTCTTCGCCGATTCTCAGGGCCGCGACCAGGCCCAATACACCGCGGAGGTGCTGGACTCGATCCATGTCGTTGCCGGCGTATCCGACGGCGGCGCCCACGTCAAGTTCCTGACCGCCGGAACCTACCCGACGGATATGCTGACCTGGCTGGTGCGCGACGAGAACGTCATTACCCTTGAAGATGCCCACTTCAAGCTGTCCTACCTGCCAGCCCACTTCGGCGGGTTCAGGGACCGCGGCGCCATCAAAGAAGGCGTTCCGGCCGACATCGTAATCTACGACCTGGAGAAACTGGAGGTGCTGCCGTCGGAAGTTGCCGAGGACCTGCCCGGTGGCGAGTGGCGGCGGATTCAAAAGGCCAATGGCTACCGCTGGACGATGGTTAACGGCGAGATTACGTTCGAGGACGGCGAGCCTACCGGCGCCCTCCCGGGACTGCTGCTGCGTAACGGCCGCGGTTAGAGTGCATTGAGCTGTTCGGGTCGCTTTTTGGTATTGCGGCTCGCCAGCGACGAGGGGGGCCGCAGACCAAAGTGCGGCCCCCCTGTTGTTATGTCCGGCTGTCTTCCTATCATAGCGACCCGGTTCATGGCGACCCGGTTGATACTTGCGCGGCGCGGCGTTATCTTGGCGCCCACACTCATATGATTCCCAACCTGCACTAAAGGGGCTAGTTGATGAAGTACGACGTTATCGTGATCGGGGCCGGCTCCGGCGGTTGTGTGGTGGCATCCCGGTTGGCCGAGGACGCAAACCGCTCGGTGCTGCTGCTTGAAGCCGGCCCGGACTATCCAGACTACCAGTATTATCCGGACGACCTGAAGTACGGCTACAAGCCTGACGCCTCGGCCCAGGGCGCTCCCCACAACTGGACGTGGTGGGCTCGGGGTTCTGCAGAGCAGCCCGATATGCTGCCGGCCCCTCGCGGTAAGGTGGTGGGCGGCACCAGCGCCATCAATGGGCAGGTGTTATTGCGCGGCGTCCCGGAGGACTACGACGGGTGGGCCGCTGCGGGCAACGACCTGTGGTCGTTCCTGGACGTCTTGCCATTTTTCCGGAAGATGGAAACAGACCTGGACATTAGCGACGACTTCCACGGCAGCGAAGGGCCGATTCCGGTGCGTCGATTCCAGCCGGAAGACTGGTTGCCGTTTCAGCAAGCCTTTGTCCAGTCCTCGTTGGAAGCGGGCTATCCGGAAGATTACGACATGAACGCTCCGGACTCCGGTGGTGTCGGGCCGATCCCGATGAACAACCCGGAAGGAGTGCGCATGAGCACCGCCCTCACCTTCCTCAGCGCGGTGCGCCACCGGCTGAACCTGACCGTGCGCGCCAACGTCATGGTGCACCGGGTCCTGTTTGAAGGGAATAAGGCAGTGGGTGTGGAGGTGGAAAGCGGTGGCGAGGTTTACCAAATCGAGGCCGGCCGGATTGTGCTCAGCGCCGGCTCGATGGCCTCGCCCCAGCTGCTGATGCTTTCCGGCGTCGGCCCCGCCGACCACCTGCGAGAGCTTGGCATTCCAGTGGTTCACGAACTGCCGGGCGTGGGTCAGAACCTGCGCGACCATCCGATTGTGGCTGTAATCTGCCAGGTTCGCGACGACCACCCCCAGGATCCGCTGGCGCCCAGGTCCCAAACCGCCCTGCGGTACACCGCCACCGGCTCCGCCGACCGTAACGACATGCAGATTACGGCTTCCTCGTTTTCGTCTCCGATTGGCGGCGCAGACCCCTTCGACCCCGAAGGCGTCCGCTTCAACTGCATCCTGGAACTGGCCGACGGGGCCGGCGAGGTGAGACTCTCCGCCAACGATCCCAGCGTACAGCCCTCCCTGAACTATCGGTACCTGGAGTTGGAGCGCGACCGGGAACGGCTGCGCGAGTCCGTAAGAATCACCGTCGATTTACTCCGGCACGAATCATTCAGTCCGATCGTGGAACGAATCCTGCAACCCACGGAGGAAGACCTTGCTTCCGACGCGGCGCTGGACGGCTGGATGCTCAGGACGGTGTTCAACACCACTCATGCGTCTGGCACCTGCAAGATGGGTCCGGCCACCGACGCGATGGCTGTCGTGGACCCGTTCCTCAACATTCACGGTCTGGAGAACATCAAGGTGGCAGATGCCTCGGTGATGCCCAACGTCATCAGGGCCAACACCAACTGCACCACCATAATGATTGGCGAACGGTGCGCCGACTGGATCAAGGCCGGTCAATGACGGGCGGCGCAATGCCGGCGGCCAAACTACTTGGCAGGGTTTTGAATTGGGGTTGTTGATTGGCGGGGGATGCTTCGGCGGGGTGCATCTGGCGGTGTAGCCGCCGGTCTTGGTGACTGCGCGACGGCTTCGGCGGTCAGCGGTGGCATATGGTAATGGCGGCATCCCGTTCCCAGGTCCCGCCCGCCGGTGTGAGCATCACGCCCGCCACCAGACCGTGGCGGTCGTCCATCGGCACATGACCTGCAAAGCACAGGCTCGCTTCTTTCCCGGAGCCTTGCTTCGCCAAACGGGCCTCTGGACTCTTGGTGGGTTCAGGGGTCGATTCATGGGTTTCGTTGCGGCGCCGCGGGCCGTGAGTATCTCAACCTGTCGCGCCGCTTTGCCTCGCATGAGCAACCTCCACACCTGTCGTACCGCGCATCGTACCATCACCCCGCTGGCCGACGCTGTTTTTTAACACCCTGCTAAGCGTTGGCATCCCGGAAGCATCGGTATTCCGGAAGCATTGCCATGCAGCTGTCAGGTGGCTGCCGCTGCGCGGTACGGCAGCGTCAAATCAAATATCGCCGAGCGGAGTCAGCCGACACGAACGCTGCCCAGAATCCCAATTGACCTCCTGACGCCGGGGGGTCTTTTGATTGTTTGCGTCGTCATTGGGTTTGCGTCGTTATTGGGAGCGCAGCGCGGCAATCTCGCCGGCGAAGAAACCTGGATATCAATCGGGATTGCCGCATCGCCTGGCTCCTCACAATGATAGTGCGCCAACGGATTCTCTGACGCCACTCGAAATGCGCAGCATACCGGGCCGGGTCAAGTTGCCATTTTACCAAAAAGTGGTAACATCCCGTCTCCATTGACACGACTTGGCGAGGAAATTTCGCTATTCGAGAATCGCTTGAGTGACGGTTGAAATCGTCAACGCCCTTACGGTTTCCGCAATCCCTTGGAATAGCTAGACTATCCTGCTGATAATCGGACATCGCTCCGTGAGGGCAGTGAGGTGGGTCACGGGATAAGGATTTTGAAAACCGAAAGATCTTGGCAGAAGTTCGGGTTCGGTTGCCGGCCAGGAACGGCGGGTGCTAAACTGCCTCGTCCTGCCCACCCTCGCGAGTTTGCGCTGATGCCCGCCGAAACCGTCGACGAACTGCCCATTTCCCGCTCCGGGTTGGCAGTGCGTGAAACTACCGCCCGGCGCGCCGGCGAGTTGGTCTTGGAGAGTTTCCGGACCGAAGTGGAAGTCAGCATCAATGAGCCGGGCCAGCGTGGTCACCGACGCCTATCTGGCCTCCGAAAGGCTGATCCTAGATTACGTGGCCGCCGAATACCTCGATTTCGGCATCCTGTCCGAGGAATCCGCACCCACTTCCGGTACATGGTTAACCTGGTGGGCGTCGATCACGTGGGAATCGGAACGGACACCACGGTGGTCGACCGCGTGGCGTTCCACCGTGTCCTGCTGGGACGGGGGCCGGACCAACTGCCGGCACCGTATCTCAACGGGCTGGAGTATCCGGCCGACGGCAAGAACATCGTGCGCGGTCTGATCCGCCGAGGCCACTCCGACGAGGACGTACTCAAGATAGTCGGCGGCAACGCTTCGGACTACTTCCGGCGGGCCATCGGCTAACTATCCAAGCTGCACTGTCTTTGGCTAGGAGTGTCACCAATGCGTCGCGTATTTTTCAAAAAACTTGCTGTCGTGCTCCTAGTATTGAGTCAAGCCTATATTGGCAGGTGAAGCGCGGGGCGGGCCAGGGTTGTTACGCTGACTGGCAAACAGTGGTGCGGGAGGTGGGACATCCATGGTTCAGGAGAAATACGCGGTACGGTTGTCGTCGGAAGATCAGGAGCAGTTGCGGGGATTGATCCACAGTGGGCCGCATTCCGCTCGGGTCATCAATCGGGCGTGCATCCTGCTCAAGACTGACAAAGGGTGGAGCGCCCCCCAGGTGGCGGCGGCTCTGGACACGTCGCAGCGCACGGTGTTCCGCACCAAACGGCGGTACGCCGAAGAGGGGTTGGAGGGCGTGCGGCACGACCATCCCCAAGCCAACCGGTATCGCAAGCTGGACGATCGGGGCGAAGCCCACCCCGTATCCAGTACGGGGCAGGCTCTGATTGCGCTGGCGTGCAGCGACGCCCCCGAGGGCCATGAGCACTGGACCCTGCGTTTGTTGGCTGGCAAGGTGGTGGAGTTGGGATTGGCGCCATCGCTGTCCTACGAGACGGTCAGGCTCAGGCTCAAAAAAACACCCTCAAGCCCTGGCGGAAGCAGCAATGGTGCATCCCGAAAGTAGGCGGCGAATTCGTGGCGGCCCCCGTATCCAGTACGGGGCAGGCTATGGAGGACGTGCTGGACCTGTATGCCGAACCCTACGACCCCGATCGGCCGGTGGTGTGCTTTGACGAGACCTCCACCCAACTGCTGGCCGCGGTCAGGGAGCCGTTGCCTCCTCAACCGGGACGACCGCGGCGGCAGGACTACGAGTATCGACGCGGCGGCACCCGCAACATCTTCCTGACCTGTGAACCCCTGGCCGGCTGGCGCCACCTGGCCATCACCGAGCGGCGCACCATGCCGGACTTCGCCCACCAGATGCGCTGGCTAGTGGATGAGGCTTACTCTGATGCCCCGGTGATCCGCGTGGTCCTCGACAATCTGAATACCCATCGTATGGCGTCCCTTTACGAGACGTTCCCGGCTGCTGAGGCCCGGCGCATCGTGAAGCGCCTCGAGTTTCACCACACGCCCAAGCACGCCAGTTGGTTGAACATGGCGGAGATCGAATTCAGCGCATTGAGCCGCGCTTGTCTCAAGGGGAGAAACCCCGACGCCGACGCCCTGCAACGCCAAATCACGGCCTACGAGACCGAGCGCAACGCAGCGGGCGTCACCATCAACTGGCGGTTCACCACCCAGGATGCCCGATCCAAATTGCATCGCCTCTATCCCTGCCTTTCCAGACTTGATTGAGTACTAGTCGTTTTGGCAGCGGCAACAATGGCTGTTGCATCAAGTTTTGGGCAGACGCCACAATCATTTGCACAGGATCCGAATTGGGTGCCGCAGCAAGGGCAGCCTCAACAGCCTTTGTCATCGGGAAATCCGACCGGACTACACGCGGCGCCTGGGGATGCCATAGGTGAAGTGCGTTTGCGTTGGGCTCCGGTGCTCGACGCTACGGATTACTGGATATGGGCTGTCCAAATTGATGATCACAGTGGCGGTTCCCACCGGTCAGAAAGTCATGATGCTACCGTAAAGGGTCTGGAGCCAGGGCGAGAATATTGGTTCGCGGTGATAGCGGGCCAGAAAACGAGTGATGGCGGTGTCCAATGGTCCCGATTAAGCAACTGGATGAAGTTTACCGTACCTTCGTCTCCGAAATTCAAAGTGATCAGCATGGATTCGGACCATAGTTGCGGTATCCGCACAGACGAGACATTGGACTGTTGGGGGTCGAACTACATTTATAAATCGCACCCACCGGAAGGACATTTCAAAGCCGTAAGCGTAGATGGCGGAAGCAGCTGTGCCATTACTGTTCAAGGAGAGGCTTGGTGCTGGGGCTCATCCCCGTCTCATCTAGTAGAGTTCCTACCGGGGCGGGAGCCCGAAAATCATACCTTTGGCGCACCCCGACAATTTTCCCATGAACAAGATTTTGAGCAAATCAGCACCAGTCCTACGCACACTTGCCCTACGAGAAGCAGTGGCAAGGTAGTGTGCAAAGGACGGGGATCCAACGGTCAGGAATCAGTTCCCGAAGGAACTTACCTTTCCGTTTCCGCAAGTTGGGATAGCACGTGTGCACTGAGATCTGACAGGAAGGTATTGTGCTGGGGGTTTCATTACGATTGGGGATTTGATTTCGATAAGCCGCCCAGCCTAATGGTAGCAAACAGCCACACATTCAGTTTCATAGATGGAAATTGTGGAGTTACGGATAGCGGCAACATAGTCTGCTGGCCAAGTAGAGTGGGTCAAAAGTATTATGGAAAGGTAGACCAGGTAATATCTGTGCTTGGCGAACGCTTCCAATCTGTAAGCGTTGGCTACTTAGTCTGCGGATTGACAGTCCGAGGTTCACTGCGTTGCTACGACAGAATTGACTACGATCATTGGCTTGCTCCTCAGGGAGTATTTCAATCGGTGGATGTTGGCGAGGGCTTTGTATGTGCAATTACGATTTAAGGGAGCGTAACCTGCTGGGGGTACGACGGCGACGGACGATCAACGCCGCCGAATGATCGATTTTTATCGATCGATGCGGGAAACGGTTATACGTGCGGCGTACTGCTAGTGACCCGGAGGGTCTCTTGCTGGGGAGACACTCCACATACCTCTGCTCCGTCGGCCGAGGCATTCAAGTCTGTCAGTGCAGGCTTTAATGCAACTTGCGGAGTGTTGCATTTCAAGCCTAAAAGCCCGGTGAGCCAGATAGTGTGTTGGGGAGGCAACGGAGGCCAGTCTCCGCCACTAGGGCACTTTGATGCTGTCAGTGTTGGTGGAGGTTCAGCTTGTGCTATCCGCGTGGACAGTACCGTAGCATGCTGGTCCGTCGACCAAAATGATCCTGCACCCCAACCGCCCGATGGATATTTCCAATCTATCAGTATTGATACAGGCATTGGATGCGGCATCCGATTGAATGGCACAGTCGACTGCTGGGGCTTCGAGGATACCTCTCCGCTACGACCTCCACAAGGAACCTTTATTTCAGTTGTTGTCGCGGATACCTATGCTTGCGGCATAAGGACCGGTGGACAGTTGGAATGCTGGGGTGATCCCACACCAATGGAACCGTTGCCCGAAGGCTTATTTGCATCAATCGCATCCGATTTTCCTTCTCTACAGGTGGCTCGTGTGGAGTATTACAAAGTGGAGAATTATCTTGTTGGGGTTACGAAGGCTGGGGTTTCGATACCAATTACCTTACAGAAACCTTACCCAGCGGGACTTATTTGTCGGTCAGCACCGGAAACAAACATGCCTGCGCTATTGAACCGACGGGTAAAGTCGTTTGCTGGGGTTATGATGGCGACAGGCGCGCTACACCACCCGGCAGTAGAAAATGATCGGCTACACCAGAACAGCATTGTTAACGAATGCGGTTGGGGCCATACTGACCGGGCGCGGGTTCCCGGTATGCTGGAAAGCCATCGTCGCGCGGTGGAATACATCAACGCCGAATGACCGCCGCCTGTCCGGGGGAGCGTTGAGATGATTCAGCTTACCGAGGAAATGTCGAGCCTGATCAACCGGGCCCGGGACTACGGCTATCCTTGCATCGTCGCGACCGCGTTGGATGACAGCACGCCCAACTGCGGCTAAATTGGGACGGTACTCACGGTGTGCGACGATACGCTGATCTACAGTGACCGCACCGGCCGCAACCCCCGGAGCACATCGAAGCGAACCCTATGGTGCTGAAACGAAATTCGTTGCCCCAGTGGATGTTTTCAGACACTACTCAGGCGAATTTCGAGTAGCGAAATCGCCTCGACTTGGCGGCTGGTATGGTGTCCATCCTCTGTAAAGCAATGGGACTCGCCAAAACTCCCTGGGTTGGCGTCCCGGGTCTTGGGGACTGTCTTAAATGCATTCATCGCAGCCAACATTAACAGGAGTTTTCCAATTGTCAGAAAGGTCAACTTACCCTTACTTGAAAGGATTCCTTACGGGCACTCAGCCATCGGTTTCGTCCGACCATCGCCCTTTGTAGACTAATCGCGGGCCGTTTTGCCCGTACACCTACCGAGTTGTTGTTCAGGAGATAACATGAACCAGGTAACCACTTTGCTCCCCAAATCCGCCCTGGTTGGAACGGGCCTGCTTCTTCTGGCGATTGTGGCTCAGTTCGCTGCCAACGGGACGGCATATGCCGACACGCCGGCGTGCAACGCCACGGGCACAAGAGATGGCGCCGTCGCCATCGTCAAATGGCGTGGCAGTACGACCCTCATGACTGATGCGGGCACCGCCTAGTGGGGCACCGACTTCATTGAACCCGCAGGTCTGTTTGATGGTGACAGCGAAGTGCGTTTCAGCAACCATTTCGGCGTCAAGAATTTGAAACCCGGCGAAACCGCCGAGACCGAGGGCCCCAACGCCCCCGCCCCACCACGAGAGAGATGACGGTAACCTTTACTATTTTGGACGACGACATCGCCGAGTTGGGCGAAACCATCATCGTCTTCCTCGACGCCCCGAACCGGGCCAATCCGACGAACGATAACACCCTTAAAGTTCAAAACGACCCAGACTCCGACAACGTAATCACAATCACGATCAAGGACGATGATGGTGTGCCACCGGACGCCCCGGCGAACCTCAGGGCCACCGGGGACGACGGCGAGGTCACTCTGTTCTGGAGCGACCCCCGGAACCGCTACGTCAACGGATACCAATACCGCCAGCACGACGGTAGCTCCGGGGGCGACTGGACGGCGTGGACGGCCATCGCGCCAACCGGAAACCGTTACCGCGTGACCGGGTTGACCAACGGCGGCGCCCATTCCTTCCAGCTCAGGGCGGTGATAGTGGTCCCCGATGCCGGCTTTATCGAAGGGCCGGCCTCCGACACGGTCACGGCGACGCCGCTGGGCCCGCCCATGGCGCCAAAGAACCTGAGGGGGAAAGCCGGGAACGCAACGGTGCGGTTATACTGGGCCCCCGCCGGGGACGACAGCATCATCACCTACCAATTACGACAGCGGCTAGGCGACGCAGCCTTCAGCCTCTGGAGCGATATCGCCGTGCCCGACACCGACCCCGCGCACGAGGTGACCGGGCTGACCAACGATAGCACGTATACCTTCGAGGTGCGGGCGGTGAGCGACGCCGGCTTCGGGGCCGCCGCGTCGGCGACTGCCACCCCCCAGACGGACGCGACCGCGCCCGCCCGGATGTCCAATGTGAGCCACGTCGTCAGCGACGTGGTTGACGGCTTGGGCGGCAAGGTGACCTTTACCTGGGACGACCCCGGGGACACCTCCATCACCGGCTACCGATACCGCTATGACACCTCCTCGAACGATCCCGAAAGCTGGGCCCAGGGCTGGACGGACATTTCAGACAGTGCAACCGCGGCCACGTTCGAGCTATCCTTACCGGACGGTGCGTCCGTCTTCTTCGAGTTGCGGGCAGTGAACACCAACGACAGCCTCGTCGGCGAAGCATGGGCCGAGGAAGTTGCGCAGGTCGGCGCGTCACCGGCCCCGCCGGGTGCGCCCGCCACCCTAACGGCCGCGTGGGTTATTGGGTCCGATGAGGGCACTCTGGGCTGGCCCGATCAAAGCGGCAATGCCGCCATCACCGGTTTCCAATATCGGCAGAGCACCAACGGCGGCCGTTCGTTCAGTGGCTGGATGGATATGACCGGCACCGATTCATCGACCGTCGAGTATGTGGTGGGCGGGCTGACCAGGGCGACCCCCTACACCTTCGAGCTGCGGGCCGTAGCCGGCACTGGGACCGCAGCCGACCCCTACATCTTTGGCGCCGCGGCCCAGTCCACGCCGATCACTGCCGGCGGGCCCCGCGCGCCCGTGCTGACCGTTACCGAGGGCTTGAGCGGCGCGAGCACGGACAGATTCGATCTGAGCTGGACCTCGGGAGGCGTCGTTTCCGGCGTGACAGTCACGGGCTTCCAATGCCGGTACCGTGCCAGCGGCGGCGCCTGGATCGATTGGCAGGACATTCCGGGTAGCGATAATTCGACAACGACCTACTCCCTGACGGGGCTGGCCGCCAACACGAGCTACGACGTGCAAGTGCGGGCCCGGGCCGGGACCATACCGGGCTATATGTCGAACACCGAGACCGGAACGACGGCGGCGCTGGCGGGGGTGCCCGCGGCCCCAACGGGACTGACGGCGGCGCCCGCCGGTAGCGGCGAGGTGACACTCGCGTGCATCCCTCCCACCGTTGAGGTGGTTGGGGTGGTCGGTCCGGATTCCACCATCCTCGGCTACCTGTACCGGCAGAGCACGGACGGCGGCAACACTTTCACGGAGCATCGTGTCGAGGTTGATACGGGCATCGCCACCAGCTTGACCCGCTACGTGGTGACCGGTCTGACCAACGGCACCCCTCACACCTTCGAAATGAAGGCCGAGAACGCGCAGGGCATCAGTGGTGACTGGTCCAACAGTGCTGCGGCGAAGGCGCCTCCGCCTCCGCCGACTACGCCTCCGCCGTCCAACGCCCTCCCCGAGGCGGTGGGGAGCATCAGCGCCCAGACGGTGACCGAGGGCGGCTTAGCCCTGTACATCCCCCTGGCGGACAAGTTCCACGACCTCGACGGGGATGCCCTCAGCTACACCCTTGAGTCGAGCAATACGGACGTAGTTGAGGTGAGTGTGTCGGATTCCACACTAACGCTCACTCCCGTCGGCGCCGGTGCCGCCACCATTACCGTTACGGCGACCGACGGTGAAGGCTCCGTTGAGATTATGATAGATGTGGTTGTGGAACCACGCCGGACGACGAGTTCTGGCGGAGCCGCCCCGAGTCGAGGCCGAGGAGGACTGGCGCGGGCGGTCCCCACTGTGACGCCCACCGCACCGGCGCCCACGCTGGCGCCGACGACACCGCCGGCTCCGACCGAACCGGCTCCGACGACACCGGCGGCGACCGAACCGCGCACGGCAGTGCCGCCGGAACCGACGGCTACCTCCGAACCGGTGGTCAGCGTGCCGCCTACATCGGCGCCGACCACGCCAGTCGTGGACGAGGCCGGCGGGTTCCCCATCTGGCTCATCATCGCGATCATCGTTGCGGTTATCGCGGTCTTCGGCTTCGGGTTCCTCGGCTTCCGGATGCTCCGGGCGCAGTAGCGGAGGACGGGACCACGCTCACTCCTACCTGAGCGAGCCGGAACGGCAGATTCGCCGTACCGCCCTTCCCAACTCATGGGATCCACCTCGCCCAGAATCCCAATTGACTTTCTCACAATGATAGTGCGCCAATGGATTCTCTGGCGACACTCAACAAGCGCAGCATTCCGGCCAACCTCTCCCCCGTCTTTCCCGCGCAGGCGGGAACCCAGACGCTTCCGGGAAAGGCCAACGTTCCCACAGCGAGATTTCCTGGGTTCCGGCCAGCGCCGGAACGACGGGTTAAGATGCGATTGCCGTGCATTCCAGGCCGAGTCAATTCGTCATTTTAACCAAAATGGTAATATCCGTGCCGAATGACACGACCTGGCGGCTGGTAAGATGGCACGGACTGCATATTGATGGGACTCGCCAAAACTCCCTGACCTCGCGCCCCGGGTTTCCGAGACTGCCGAAAATGCTCTCATCGCAGCCGACAGCAGCAGGAGCCTTTCAATTGCCAGCAAGGTCCGCTCACCCTTGCTTGACAGGATCCCCGGTGGGCACCCGGCCATCGGTTTCGTCCGACCATCGCCCTTTGCCGACTGTTCGCGGACCGTTTTGCTCCCCAAATCGGCTTTGGTTGGAGCCGGCCTGCTTCTTCTGGCTATCGTGGCCTTCTTTGCCGCCGGCCTCATCTGGCTTTCCGCACCGCCGGCCGCGCCGGCCGGGGAAAGTGAGATCCTGTCAACGACGATGACGGTGGAAGAAGTCGAACCTTTAATAAGGGGAGGTTTCTGGGACGGCGTGTATGGCTCAATGGTCGATCAGACATTCGACTATCTGGGGACGAGCTAGACGGTCGAGGAGGTGTGGAACCAGCCCACCAGCGCCTCCAATACCACGCCCGTGTTGAGTTTGCGTACTTCGGATCCCGGCCCGCCAGAATCCTTCCAGAATGAGATGATACTGACGCTGACCATATCCGGCATGTCCACGTCCTTTGCAGGCTCCGACGCCACAATGAGTAACGGCCGTCTGAATTGGTTCGAGCCCCGCATCAGGCTGGCCATCTTCGCCGACGTTGGCGTGAAGCTGGCGGTGGTCACGACGCCGGTGGCGCCGACCGGCTCAGCGCCGCTCCCGGCCTCGGCGAAGCGACGCTGTCCTGGACCGACCCAGACGACGACACCATCGACAAGTGGTAATACCGGGTGAGCGCCGACGGCGGCACGAGCTGGGATCCGGACTGGACCGACATATCCGGCAGCGACGCGGACACCACCTCGCACACCGTCACCGGCCTGGCCAACAATACCGGATACACCTTCGAGCTGCGCGGGGTGAACGAGGCCGGCGATGGCCTGGCCTCAAGCGTGACCGCCACCACCCGCCCGGCCCGTCCTTCGCGTCCGTACCGGACAATCAGGTCTACACGGCCGGCACGGCGACCACCGCCTGATCCTGCCGGCGGTCACCGGCGGCACCGCCCCGCTGACCTACACCCTGGTGGGGCCGAATGGTACGGATTTGACCCAAGTGCCCGGGCTGAGCTTCGACGCGAGCACCCGCACCCTCTCCGGCACCCCGACCATGGGCGGCGGCGCCAGGTTGACCTACACCGCCACCGACGCCAATGGGGCCGTCGCCAGCTTGAACTTTACCGTCAACGTCAGCGGCTGGGCTTGGGAAGCAGAGTCAAGCCCGGACGTGGTCGACCCCGGGGACGAGGTGGACCTCATCATACGGGCGATTTACTATGTCGGCCCCGGGGGCGCCGACCCTGCCTCCCTATCGGCGAAGTGGACGCGGGCTACCGGCAATACCAGCAGCGGCGCAGAGATCAGCTTTGAGTGGGTTCGCAACCCGGTGGGGTTTGGCATTAAACACCTTCAGGCCAACGGACCGGGCACCCCTCCTGGCCTCGCCCCAGGGGACCTGTCCTGCGACGCCTCGAGCGACAACCGTACCCTGGCCTGTTCCATAACGATCTTGGACCAGGCGAGGATCGCCCTGACCGTCCTCCCCGGCGACTATACGTTCAAAATTTTGACCGCATCCCCGTTCACTTACACAGCGGTGGTGGACGGGGCGGACGCCGGAACGTCCACCCCTTCAATCAACGACATCCCCAACCAGGTACTGACTATAAAAAGTGTGCCGGGCGCACCGGCCAACCTCACCGCCCGGCACACTGCAGCCGGCGAGGTCACCCTGGCTTGGGGTGAATTGGCAGCGTACCCGGCGGTGACCCGCTACGAGTACCGCTACAAGCAGACGGGGTCTAACTGGCTCGGCTGGACGGACAACACCGACACCGACGCTACGGTCTCCCCGTTGTCCGACGACACCAGCTATGAATTCCAGGTGCGCGCAGTCAACGCGGAAGGCGCCGGACCGGCGTCTGATATAACCCTAACGAAGCATTCGAAGGGCTGGATCTGGGCAAATGGGTTCAACCCGAACCCCGTTGCGGCCGGGACCAATGCGGACCTCACCTAACGGTTACCTACCACGTCGGCCCCTTGGCCGAGGACCCCGCGTCCCTCTCGGCGAGGTGGGAACGGACTGGAGACAACACCGCCGGGCCCCCAGAGCTCAGGGTCAGCTGGCCTGGCAGCCCGGCCGGGTTGGACGTGGACGCTGGAGTGATAACACACCGGACGGCGCGGATGCACCAGGGACTTTGTCGGGCTGCACCAATTCGGCCGGCAACCGCACGCTGACCTGTTCCACAATGGGCTCGGGGCAGGCGAGCACCGAAGTGACCGCCCTCCCCGGCGATTATACACTCAACATTAGGATCGAATCCGCGTTCACACTTATCGCCGAGGTGGGCGGAACCGACGCCGGAACGATAACCCCCACAGCCGCCGACATCCCCGACCCGGTGCTGACGGTGCTGCCGCCCCGCCCCACCGACTTCATCGTCACCGTGGGCGACACCGAGCTCCACCTGACCTGGGAGAACCCGAATAACTCCAGCATCACCGGTTTTCAGTACCGCGTAAGTACGGATAGCGGCGTAAGCTGGAATCCTGACTGGACAACTATCCCCAACAGCGACGCGAACACCACAACCTACACCGTCACCGGCCTGACCAACGAAACCGTGTACACCTTTGTCGTGCGGGCGGTGAGCGGCAGCCTCCTCGGGCGCGCGGCCACCAACCAGGTCGACGAGGCCCCGCAGGAGCTGCCCGACGCCCCGACAGGCCTCGCAGCCGAGGCGGGCGACGAAGAGATATACCTGACTTAGAACAACCCCAACGACGCCTCTATCACCACCTACGAAGTCAGCACCGACGATGGCGATAGCTGGAATCCCATCCCGTTCTCGTTGACAAACGTGGCCAACGAAACCTCATACACCATCACCGAATTGACCGACGGTTCAGGCGCCAACCTGACCAACAACACCACATACAACCTCGCGTTGTGGGCCGGGAACGACTATGAAAAAGGCCCACCGTCCCGCGTGATCGCCACGCCGTTGGATATGCCCGAAGCGCCGGGGAATCTAGCCGCCACCGTCGGCAACGGCGAGGCCATCCTGACTTGGGACGACCCCGGCGACCCCAGCATCACCAAGTATCAGGTCAGCAGCGACGACGGCGGGTCCTGGGCCGACATCCCCGACAGCCACCCGATGACCACCACGCATACCGTCACCGGCCTGACCAACGGCACCGCGTACACCTTCGCCGTACGGGCGGTCAACGGCAACGGCATCGGTAAGTCGTCGAGGGGGACCGCCACGCCGGCGGCAGTCCCCCTCGCCCCGGCAAATCTCATCGCTACCGCCGGCGACGCGTCGGTCATTCTCTCCTGGTCCAACCCGAACGACTCCAGCATCACCGGCTATAAGGTCAGCACCAACGGCGGGATTAACTTTATTGATATCACGGGATTAGCGGGCAGCGCGACCTCATTCACCGTCACCGAACGGACCGGCGCAGTCGGCAACCTGGTCAACGGGACCACATACAACATCGCGTTGCGGGCGGTCAACGCCACTGGAGACGGCCCACCGTCCTACGCCACCGGCACCCCGACCGACCAAGATGAGCAGGTCACCATCACCTTCGATCAATCATCCTACCGGGTGGCCGAGGGCGGATCGATTGAAGTAGTTCTCACGGCAACGCTGACCAAAGGCACTTCCACGGCAAACGGAGTGTTGGCCGAAGTAAGTTGGGCCGGTACCGCCACAGCCAATAGCGACTACACGCCGCCCACTCTGAGTGGCGACGACAATACTAGCTTCGGCTCACCCACCTTTCCCTTCGCTTCAAGCCAAGCCAAGAAAACGGTCACTCTGAATTTCAACGTAACGGACGACAAGCTGGGAGAAGGAAATGAAACGATAGTGATCAGCCTCTCCAATTTCGCTGAGTTGAACGCTGAAGGCGATGACATTCATATCGTAGGCTCCGATACCGCCACGATTACCACCCTGGACGACGATCCTCCGGAGGCGCCGGAGAACCTGGTGGCAACCCTGGGCGGCGTGGATACAATTGGCCTGAACTGGGATGACCTGGTCAATTCGGACATCACCGGCTGGGAGTACCGTGTGAGCCAGGACGGCGGCAGGAGCTGGAGTCCGAACTGGAAGCTGGGCCCGGGCAGCAGCCGAACGACGACCATGCATGCCGTGGCCGGCCTGACCGCCGGCGAGGACTACACCATCGAGGTGCGCGCCGCGCCCGGCGGAAAGCCGGCGCGGATAACGGCGCGTCTGCTGGACGCCCCTGCCAATCTCGTAGCCAGCCCCGGCGACACCGAGGTCACGCTGGTCTGGGACGACCCGGGCAACCCCCTGATAACCAAATACTAG
Source organism: Dehalococcoidia bacterium (assembly GCA_965220095.1). Lineage (GTDB taxonomy): Bacteria > Chloroflexota > Dehalococcoidia > Lucifugimonadales > UBA3495 > Bin87. The sequence goes on along the minus strand of OZ244805.1, from coordinate 3,924,386 downwards.
GTCAGCACCGACGATGGGGATGGCTGGGCAGACATCCCCAGCAGCGACGCGGAGACCACCACCCATACCGTCACCGTATTGAGCACCGATTCAACCACCAGCCTGACCAACGGCACTTTGTACGCCTTCGCGGTGCGCTCAGTCGGTGGCTCCAACATGGACACCGTCAACGGTCCAGCGGCCAGCGTGGTTGCCAGGCCCCTGGACTTCCCCGACGCCCCAACGGGTCTGGCGGCCGTGGCGGGCGGCGCCCAGGCGACCCTGACCTGGACGATCACGAGCGATACCAGCGTCACCGGCTATCAGGTCAGCAGCGACGGTGGCACAACCTTCGCGGTCATCCCCGACAGCGACGCAACGACCATCGAATACACGGTCACCGGACTGACCAACGGCACCGCGTACACCTTCACGCTGCGGGCGGTGAACATCAACGGCAACGGCCCGTCGTCGGACACGGCAACCGCCACCCCGGAAGCTGCCCCGCCGGCCGTCCCAACGGGCCTGCGGACGCTTGAAGGGGATGGCAAGGTGCTGCTGACCTGGGACCAACCGGCCGACAGCACCATCATCAAGTACCAGGTGAGCAGGAACGGCGGCACGACCTTTGCCGACTTCCCCTACAGCAGCAAGGCCGCCAACGGGTACAACTTCACCGGCCTTACCAACGGCACCGAGTACACCTTCGCGCTGCGCGCGGTGAACGCCGACGGCATCGGCCCTCACGCCACCGTCATGGCCACGCCGGCGGCGTACGGCGGGGTGGGCCTCGATCCGGCCACGGCGATAACGGCTGATCTTACTGTTTACTACGATGGTCCCGGCGGCACTAGAACTGGCACGATCACCCTCAGCAGTGTAACTGGCGGTGAAGTCACCAACCTCCGCATCCTCGGCACGATTTCGCCCCCGGACTGCTGGTATATCGCGTGGACTACAGATGCGGTTGGAGAGATTCGCGCGTGGGTGTTCGCGGTTCACTTGACCACAACGGGCGTAAACACCGACAACGTTCCCCTCATCTGGCGGGCGGCACCAGAGCGCTTGTCCCCCGACACCTCGCCAGACGTTGGCCTCGATCACTACATTTCCCTTACCTGGAACAGAGCCGCCGACAGCACCATTGGTTGGTACGAGTACCGACAGAAAGCGGGCTAGGGCGCTTTTGGACCCTGGACAGTCATCAGGCCCGAAATCGACGGAACAAGCAATTACTATAATGTTCTGGACCTCGCGCGTGGCATCCGATACACCTTCGAGTTGCGCGCCGTGGGCTCTGGAGTCGTGGGCCAGACGAGCAAAACGGGAGCGACCTTGCTCCGTCCCGCGATGCCTCAGGGACTCACCGCAAAATCCGAGGAAGACATGGTGGTGGGAGAGTCGTCGGTAGTGCTCAGCTGGGACGACCCCGGCGACCCCTCCAACACCGGCTGGATGGTCATATACCGACAATGTAGCACCGATGCGTCGCATGGGGCCCATGGTCCTCATCGGTGACCGTCACCGCGCCCATCCACACATTCGACGGCCTCACCAACGACTTCGTGTCCGAATTTGAGGTGCAGGGAGTGAATGCCAGCGGTCATGGCCCGGCAGCAAGCGTTATGTTCCGGACGGAACAGGAGACCCGCTCCCCCGACGCGCCCACGGGGGTGACCGCGGCGGGCGGCGACCAACAGGTGACCTTGACGTGAAACGACCTGGAAAACCCCAGCATCACCCACTTCGAGTACCGGCAGAGTGACAGTGAGGACAATGATGGCAACGCCAGCTGGGGTGCCTGGACCATCATCGTGGGCAGCCGCGCCACGACCACCAGCCATACGATAACGGGCCTGACCAACGGCACCGAATATGCCTTCGAGCTGCGCGCCGTGAACACAAGTGGCGATGGCGTCGCGGCACCGCTAACCGGCACCATCACCGCCACCCCAGAATCGGGCTTCCCCCACGACCCGCCGCGAGACCTGCGCGCCAGCTTCGGCAACCAGCAGGTCACGCTCTCCTGGCGCTACCCGAGCGACGGCGACATCGAGGGGTATGAATACCGCCTGAGCAACGACGGCGGCGTCAACTGGGGACTCGGCTGGATGGTGGTACCAGGCAGCGATAACACGACCACCTCGCACGTGGTCACCGAGATTAGGAACAACACCAGCTACACCTTCCAGTTGCGCGCGGTGAGCAGCGGCACCAGCAGTGGGGTGTCCACCTTGACCGCCGGGGCGAGGAGGCCCGCGCCACCGCCTACGACGTCCAACACCGTCCCTAAGGCGGTGGGGAGCATCGGTGTGCAGACCCTGACCGTGGGCGGCCCAGCCCGGGACATCAGACTCGCAGATAGGTTCCGTGACGCCGACGGGGATACCTTCAGCTACACCGCTGTGTCGAGCAGGCCGGACGTAGTTGGGGTGACCGTATCGGATTCCACACTAACGCTCACTCCCGTCGGTGTCGGCGCCGCTACCATTACCGTTACGGCGACCGACGGCGAAGGCTTCGCCGAGATCACAGCAGATGTGATTGTTGAGGCAGGCCGGGCGACGATTTCTGGCGGAGCCGCGCCGCGTCCACGGCGACGAGGGCCGGTGGCACGCTCGACGCCAGTGGCGCCCACTGTGACGGCCACGCTGGCGCCCACCGAACCGGCGCCGACGACGCCTCCGGAACCGACCGCCACCTCCGAATCGGTGGTCAGGGCGCTGACCACGCCGGCGCCGGCGACGAGGGTGGCGGGTTCCCCAGCTGGTTGATTATCGTGATGATCGTTGCGGTTATCGCGGTCTTCGGCTTCGGGTTCCTCGGCTTCCGGATGCTCCGGGCGCAGTAGCGGAGGACGGGACTACGCTCACTCCTAAATGAGCGAACCGAAACGGGCGCACAGCAGCCCGTGATGTGGAGAGCGGTACGACGAATCTGCCGTACCGCTCTTCGATTCCAGATGGTGCCGGCTCCGGGAAACCCAAGTGGTGGTCGGCGCAACCCGATAAATCAGCGGGCTGACGGGCCGTGTGTATCGCTCATTGTTGCCGATCATTGTTACCGGGCGCCGCCGGAATATTGCGCGCCCTGGGATTGTGTCACCAGATTATCGGTGTAACCAACCTGTGCTACTACCCGCCTCCAAGATGTGAAAGGATGCGCAAATTACATTGCTTGACGGGACGTAACCGTTGTGAAACTATGACGATCAAATTGGGGCGAAGGCGCTCACGTACGGAGAGAAAGCCGCCATGCCCGCCCATCACCCCCAAACAGGGAAGGCCCGCCTCGGCAGCGAGATTTGCCGTCGCGCAGGATAGATGAACCAACCAGCTCCAGAGACTCGGTGTCATCCCGGGTCTATAGTTAATCTCGCCTTGACAGGTGGTCATGTTCACATTCGAATCGATCCGAAGACGGTGTCCTGGGAGGATGCTTGTCGCTGTATTACTTTTCGCGGTGGTTGCGGAAGGAAACTGCCGGCGTAGTTTACTGGGTCCATTCCTCTCAAGAGTGGGAGGCCTTCACATTTCTCCCTGACGACGTGGTCTTGATAACGACTTCAGAGCCAATTAATTTCCTGGAGGACGCGGGCGAATTTATAAGCGATGAGAGGTTTTGGCACGAGGACGAATGGCAGTGGTACCTGGATTCTATGCGTAGTGTCCTTGATCTCGGCTCTATCGACGATGTAGTTTCGGGCGTAAATGACAGCCTCGTATTTCACTTCGACGGCAATGAACCCCGCCAATACACGATTTCGAAGGCGGGGGAGCGGACCTTAACGTAGAACAGGTGCTCGTTTTCCGAGACGCCGAAGAGGCGAAGAGTGCGGAGACAGGGTCCGCGCAGAGAGAAGAACAGTGGGCAGGGGGTTGTACCGACACCAGCCTGGACCGGAGCGGTGAGAAACTAATCTTCACTATGGTTTGCCGCGCCGACAGCATCGATTTCAGATATGCCAACTATTTCCTCAGCATCAGATCACAGTCTGTTGTGCAAGTCTTCGGGTTTCGGCGGACTGACCTGAGGGTAAGAGGGCGCAGGTCTGCCACGTCGTTTTGCGCGGTGGAGTGTAATGCTATTTCCAGCACGAAGTCAGGTGGCTGGCCCGGCTCCGATATGACGTAGGCATTAATGAAGCAGATAGACGACCACACACTTGCAACCCTCTACGCACGGGGTGTCGATTGATCGACAGGATGTGGACTTCTCGGTTGCGGCGCAGTTCAGGGCGCTTCGAGACTACGCCGAGAAGAGCGGCTACCTTCTAACGCGGAAGTACGTGGACGAGGCTGAAAACGGGAGCACGCTGCGGCCTTCAAGTCCATGCTACGTCGGCAACGCGCTGGGGCTGGAAAGTCCCTCAACCGGGGACGACGAACAGGCGGAGACGACCAACAACCGGATGGAACTCAGGGCCGCACTTGCGGCCCTCAACTATTCGGCTGTTCCAAGCCGGGTAAACCTCTACACCGACTTCGGGTGTCTGAACAACTGATTTGGCACAGGGTTGAAGCTGAACGGCGACCTTTGGAAAGAATTGAACCACGCAGCGCGTCGGCGCCAGAAGGAAACCGCCCTCATTGATGCCACGATCAAGTAGCGGCGTCGGTAATGATATTGGAGGTGCCGAGAGGCGGATTCGAACCACCGACACCGGCATTTTCAGTGCCGTGCTCTACCAGGCTGAGCTATCTCGGCTAGAGACTCGATCAATCATACCGCCACGCCAAATGAAGTGTCAAACCGGCTGGCGACGCCGTGGCGCTTTTGGATCATGAAGGACCGCGTGGTGGCTGAACAGGCGACCCTGACGGATACGGGGTGGAAATCTTACGGCTGCGTTGCGGACAGTGTAGCGGATTTACCTGACGCCAATCGTTATAGGAGCATACGTTCGTGCTGTCGAAGGGTGGGGAAGCCGGCTGCACCCGCTGCCGCCCTCCCGGCGGGAGAGGGGAGCTGGTTCCGAGTGTGGTCGGGATAACTGACATGGCTCAGATATTGAACAGGCCCCGCCGGGGTGCAGGACCTTTCGATTATTGGTGAAAGAGGGGAGGGGGATTTAGGTTAGGGGTAAAGCTGAGCTTAGCTGAGCTTAGCTGAGCTTAGGGGAGGGGAGTGATGGTAGAAGCTGGTTGAAGGCGTGTGGAGGAGTCTTTGCTGGAGGCGTTGGCTAGGGTGCCCGACCCCCGCAGTGGTCATGGGAAGCGCCATCCTTTGGGTGCTACCTTGGGGTTGGCGGTATGCGCCATGCTGTGCGGAGCGCGCAGTTTGTATGCCATCAGCCAGTGGGGTCGAGACCAGGGGTTGGCGGTTTCTGAGGGGTTGGGCTTTACCCGGGAGCGTACTCCGTGTGTCCACGCTGCATCAGGTGTTTAGCCGCCTGGACCGGGATGCCTTCGAGAAGGCCTTGGGAAAATGGCTGCAAGAGCGGGGTCTGCAAGATGGGGAAGCGGTGGCCATCGACGGGAAGCGGTGGCGGGGTTTGCACGGTCGGCAGTTGCCCGGCGCGCATCTGGTGGCGGCCTACGCCCAGCAATCAGGCATTGTGGTGGGACAGCAGGCGGTAGGGGAGAAGCAGAATGAGTTGGACGCCATACCCGGCCTGCTGGAGAACTGGATCTGGCGGGTCGAGCGGTTACCGGTGATGCCCAGTTTACCCAACGGAAGGTGTGCCAACAGATCGTAGCTCAGGGGGCACCACTGCTGCGCGGTCAAAGACAATCAACCAACCTTGAAACAGGACATCATCGAAACAGGACATCAGCGCCATTTGGGAGGCGGAACCCGCTGGCGCTCCCCAGGCCACCCCAACCAGCCAGCACGGTGGCCGGGTGGAACGGCGACGGCTGTGGGCCGCCGACCGGTTGGTCGGCTACACCGACTGGCCACATCTGGCCCAGGTGTGCCGCTTGGAACGCACCGTCACCACCAACCGTCACCACCAACCGTCCCCACCAGAGGAAAGCCCGGCGAGAGTTGGCCTATGCCGTTACCAGCCTGCCACCCCAGCAGGCCAGCCCGCATCGGCTCCTCGCCCGGTGGCGGGGATACTGGGGTATCGAAAATCGCATCCACTGGGTACGGGATGTGGCCCTGCGGGATGTGGCCCTGGATGAAGACCGCTCTCAAGTGAGAACCGGGGCCGCTCCCCAAATCATGGCGGCCCTGCGTAACTTGACCATCAGCCTCTTCAGATTAGCCGGTGAACCAAATATCGCCGCCGCCTTACGCCGCCACACCGCCCACCCCGCTCAATCCTTGGCCCTCATCGGTGCTGTCAATGACGGTTTAGGAATGAGCTATTTGTAACGGGTTACAATTAAGCCACTTGGTAATTTTCAGCGATTCTGTCAGTCGGCGTAGGTGACGCCGGCCTCCTCCGGCGCTGCGGTGATGTGTTGTTGCGACAGGAATAGCCCCGCCTGGCGTTTCTCTCTGAGCCGGTAGCTTTCACCACGGATGTTGAGTATGTGGCTGTGGTGCAGCAACCGGTCCAGCACCGCCGAGGCGATGACGGTGTCACCGAGCAGCTCGCCCCATTCGCCGAAGCCCTTGTTCGAAGTGAGGATGATGCTGCCCGGCTCGTAGCGGGCTAACATGAAGGGTCTCCGACCGCCCTACGGTCGCCGGGGTATATCCCTGCAGGTACTGGGCGAACCCTGTATGAAACAGGGACTTGGGCTTGGTGTGGGGTATACCCCCGCAGGTACGGGGCAAACTGGTCGCAGTCTATGGCCGGCACCGCTATGTACGGTGCATCCCTGCTCGTGTGGGATGGTTCAGGGTGTGTCCCTGTGCAGTTCGTCCAGTACGACTACTGGTAGGCTCGTGACACGTCGGAACGCACTGTCGTTGGTGACGAATAAAGAGCATTGTTCTTGGATGCTCGTTGCTGCGTGCAGTGCGTCCGGCGTTCGGAGGTTTAGTTCGGCGCGTATTTCCGCGGCGGCCGCCCATGTGCGCGTGTGGCTGGGATCAGCCGTACCTCGCTGGAGTTGAGAAGGTCTCGGAAGAGCCTTTGGAGCACTTCGTCGCCGTCTCGTAGCGGCTTGACGATAGTCTCCATGATGGATAACTCGCTGGTGGCAATGACGAATCGTCCTGTCGTGGCCCGTCGCCAAACGGGCTCGATCAACGTGTGGTAGGGTTCGATGTGTTCCACGCTGTAGATGAACCCGCAGGCGTCCATGTAGATTGGGCCACGATCAGGTAGCGTCAGCGTTCCCACGATTCCCGCTCGGATTCTAGGTAGTCGGTGACGTCCTGTGCGGTCTTGAAAAGGCGTTGGCCGGGGGATTCGGCGAGAATGTCAATCGCCGACCTTCGTGGCGTAGGAGGGGACGGGGTTACGAAAATCTCGACGGTCTCACCTTCGGCTAAGTCTTCGTCCACGATCACGATCTCGCCTCCAGGTAGTACCGTTGTTTGGAGGTGCAGCGGTTTTTGCATGAGTCGCAGCTCCCGTGTGTTTCTGTATTGGACAGTGTTAGTGTCGATGGATGCATCGTAGCAAGGCTGGGTCGGGCGGTCAAAATGTTGGATTACGATTGATTGGCCCAAGCGATGGCGGAGGCAACTCGTGCTTCTCCGCGGCAGAAATGCCGGGTTGGGTGGTCTCTGCGCTGCGCCGGGCTTAATCGCCTGCGTGGTGATAGGCTCCGCTCGTGTCCGTCTTGCGTTGGTATCCGTATGTCTGTCCTCAATTTCGCATAGTCGTGGGTAGTTGACATTGGTGAACTAAGAAAGTGTTTAAAAAGGGACTGGGAAATAGCAGGCAATGTAGCAGGGCAGGCTATAGACTTGGGGCATGAGCCGAGCAGTTTATTCCACGGATTTGACGGAGGCCGAGTGGCAGATTCTGGAACCCCTGGTTCCGCCGGTGAAGCCGGGTGGCCGGCCCGCCAAGTACTCCCGCCGGGAGGTGGTGAATGCCATCCGGTACGTGCTGCGCACCGGTTGTGCATGGCGTCTGTTGCCTCACGACCTGCCTCCCTGGCAATCGGTCTACCACTACTTTTGGGTTTGGCGGCGAGATGGGACCTGGCAGGGGATTCACGATGCCCTGCTCCCCACGATGCGACGGTTCCTGGGCCGCCAGCCCAGCCCCAGCGGGGCCATCATCGACAGCCAGTCGGTGCAGACCACGGAAAAAGGGGGCCTCGGGGGTACGACGCGGGCCAGAAGGTGAAAGGCCGCAAACGGCATATTGTGGTGGATACCCAGGGACTGCTGTTGGCGGTGGCGGTGCACCCAGCCGACCTGCAAGACCGGGATGGGGCCAAGCTGGTCATTAGCAAGCTGACCGGAAGGTTTCCCCGGTTGAGCTTGATCTGGGCGGATGGCGGCTACGCCGGAAAGTTGATCGAGTGGGTGGCGACACTGACGGGTTGGACTCTGGAGATAGTGAGGCGTCCCGGGAACAGCCACCGCTTTGAGGTGTTGCCCCGACGCTGGGTGGTGGAGCGCACTTTCGCCTGGCTGGGCCGGCACCGGAGATTGAGCAAAGATTATGAAGCACTGCCGGAAACCACCGAAGCCTGGGTCTACACCGCTATGACCGGACTCATGCTCCGCCGCTTGGCACGCCCCCCCCCCCAGCTTTTTAAACACCCTCTAAGCTGGACTTTACGCAAAATTTAGAAAAAGTATAAAGGCAGGGTAAGCTGGCCTGACCCAAATCTCACTAAAGGTCCAGCCATGCTCACCCTGCCCGATGCAATTGTAGCCGTTGTCGGTCCCTTCGCAACGCTGTTTACCAACCCGACTTGGCGGAAAGCCCAGGTGCTGCTGATCGGCGCGATCCTGACCCCGGGTCAGCGCACCGTGGCGGCGGCACTGCGCGTCATGGGCCGCAGCGACCAGCTCGACTACGCCCGCTACCATGAGGTGCTCAATCGGGCGGTGTGGTCGTCCCGTGCAGCGGCCCGCATCCTGCTGGTGCTGCTGCTCCAGCACCTGGACCGCGGCGACGGCCCGTTGATCTTCGGCATCGACGAAACCCTGGAACGGCGTCGCGGCGCCAAGATCAAAGGTCGGGGCATCTACCGCGATGCGGTGCGTTCCAGCCGCCAGCAACTGGTCAAGGCCAGCGGCCTGCGCTGGATCTCTCTGATGTGGCTGGGCCACGTGCCCTGGGCCGGACGCCATTGGGCCTTGCCGGCGCTCACCGTGCTGGCGCCCTCGACGCGGTACTACCAGCAGCAGGGACGCCGACACAAGAAACTCACCGACTGGGCGCGGCAGATGGTCATGCAACTGCGCCGCTGGCTGCCGCAGCGACCGCTGGCGCTGGTGGGCGACAACAGCTACGCCGTGCTGGATCTGCTCCACTGCTGCCAATCCCTCCGTGAACCCGTTACCCTCATTGCCAGACTACGTCTGGACGCCGCTCTCTATGCGCCAGCACCGGCCCGTCAGCCGGGTCAGCAGGGCCGCCCGCCGCTGAAAGGCCCGCGGCGACCCTCGCTGAAGGCCCTCCTCGACCAGCCCCAGGCAACTTGGGCCAGTGTGGCCGTGGCCTGGTCTAGGCTTTACGCATAATTTAGAAAAAGTATAAAGACAGGGTAAGCTGGCCTGACCCAAATCTCACTAAAGGCCCAGCTATGCTTACCCTGCCCAATGCCAATGTATCCATACTCATTCCCTTCGCAACGCTGTTTACCAACCCGACCTGGCGGAAAGCCCAGGTACTGCTGGTGGGCGCGATCCTGACCCCGGGTCAGCGCACCGTCGCCGCGGCCCTGCGGATCATGGGCCGCAGCGATCACCGCGATTACGCCCGCTACCATGAGGTGCTCAACCGGGCGGTGTGGTCGCCCCGTGCAGCGGCGCGCATCCTCTTGGTGTTGCTGCTCCAGCACCTTGATGGTGGGGATGGCCCCTTGGTCTTCGGCATCGACGAAACCCTGGAACGGCGTCGCGGCGCCAAGATCAAAGGTCGGGGCATCTACCGCGACGCGGTGCGTTCCAGCCGGAGCCAACTGGTCAAGGCCAGCGGCCTGCGCTGGATCTCCCTGATGTGGCTGGGCCACGTGCCTTGGGCCGGACGCCATTGGGCCCTGCCGGCGCTCACCGTGCTGGCGCCCTCGACCCGGTACTACCAACAGCAGGGACGTCGGCACAAGAAGCTCACCGACTGGGCGCGACAGATGATCCTGCAACCCCGCTCATGGTGAGCCTGCCGAACCACGCTGGCTGCCCCAACGTCCACTGGCGCTGGTGGGCGACAACAGCTACGCCGTGCTGGACCTGCTCCACTGCTGCCAATCCCTCCGTGAACCCGTTACCCTCATTGCCAGACTACGGCTGGACGCCGCTCTCTATGCGCCCGCGCCAGCCCGTCAGCCGGGTCAGAACGGCCGCCCGCCGCTGAAAGGCGCGCGGCGACCCGCGCTGAAAACGATCCTCGACCAGCCCCAGGCAACTTGGGCCAGCGTGGCCGTGGCCTGGTATGACGGCGCCACCCGCACGGTGGAACTCACGTCGCAAACGGCGGTCTGGTACCGCTCCGGCAAGCCTCCAGTCCGCATCCGCTGGGTGCTGATCCGAGATCCCCAGGGCTCCTTCGCCACCCAGGCCTTGCTGTGCACCGACCCCGCCGCGGACCCGACCCAGATCCTGGAATGGTTTGTCCTGCGCTGGCAACTGGAAGTTACCTTTCAGGAGGTGCGGACCCACCTGGGCGTGGAAACCCAACGCCAGTGGTCCGACCTGGCCATCGCCCGCACCACGCCCGTCCTGCTGGGAATCTTCTCCTGGACCACCCTGGCCGCCCACGGGTTGCAAAAACAGCGCCCCATGACCCAACGCAAGGCCGCTTGGTATGACAAGCCGTTGCCGACCTTCGTGGACGCCATTGCCCTGGTGCGACGCCACCTGTGGCTGGCCTCGGAGGGTTTTTCAACGTCGGCCGTCGACCCCGATACGCAGGAACTCCCAGTCGCTCTGTACCACCGACTTGTCGATTCCCTGGCTTACGCCGCTTGAAATGCGGAAAGTCCAGCTGGGTGGCGAAGGCGCCCTGGGGATCGCGGATCAGCACCCAGCGGATGAGGACTGGAGGCTTGCCGGAGCGGTACCAGGCCGCCGCTTGCGACGTGAGTTCCACCGTGCGGGTGGTGCCGTCATACCAGCTGGACTTTCCGTATTTCAAGCGGCGTAAGCCAGGGAATCGACAAGTCGGTGGTACAGAGCGACTGGGAGTTCCTGCGTATCGGGGTCGACGGCCGACGTTGAAAAACCCTCCGACGCCAGCCACAGGTGGCGTCGCACCAGGGCAATGGCGTCCACGAAGGTCGGCAACGGCTTGTCGTACCAGGCCGCTCGGCGCTGGGTCATGGGGCGCTGTTTTTGCAACCCGTGGGCGGCCAGGGTGGTCCAGGAGAAGATTCCCAGCAGGACGGGCGTGGTGCGGGCGATGGCCAGGTCGGACCACTGGCGTTGGGTTTCCAGGCCCAGGTGGGTCCGCACCTCCTGAAAGAGCCTGCCCCGTACTTGATACGGGGTGACCTCCAGTTGCCAGCGCAGGACAAACCATTCCAGGATCTGGGTCGGGTCCGCCGCGGGGTCGGTGCACAGCAAGGCCTGGGTGGCGAAGGAGCCCTGGGGATCTCGGATCAGCACCCAGCGGATGCGGACTGGAGACTTGCCGGAGCGGTACCAGACCGCCGTTTGCGACGTGAGTTCCACCGTGCGGGTGGCGCCGTCATACCAGGCCACGGCCACGCTGGCCCAAGTTGCCTGGGGCTGGTCGAGGATCGTTTTCAGCGCGGGTCGCCGCGCGCCTTTCAGCGGCGGGCGGCCGTTCTGACCCGGCTGACGGGCTGGCGCGGGCGCATAGAGAGCGGCGTCCAGCCGTAGTCTGGCAATGAGGGTAACGGGTTCACGGAGGGATTGGCAGCAGTGGAGCAGGTCCAGCACGGCGTAGCTGTTGTCGCCCACCAGCGCCAGTGGACGTTGGGGCAGCCAGCGTGGTTCGGCAGGCTCACCATGAGCGGGGTTGCAGGATCATCTGTCGCGCCCAGTCGGTGAGCTTCTTGTGCCGACGTCCCTGCTGTTGGTAGTACCGGGTCGAGGGCGCCAGCACGGTGAGCGCCGGCAGGGCCCAATGGCGTCCGGCCCAAGGCACGTGGCCCAGCCACATCAGGGAGATCCAGCGCAGGCCGCTGGCCTTGACCAGTTGGCTCCGGCTGGAACGCACCGCGTCGCGGTAGATGCCCCGACCTTTGATCTTGGCGCCGCGACGCCGCTCCAGGGTTTCGTCGATGCCGAAGACCAAGGGGCCATCCCCACCATCAAGGTGCTGGAGCAGCAACACCAAGAGGATGCGCGCCGCTGCACGGGGCGACCACACCGCCCGGTTGAGCACCTCATGGTAGCGGGCGTAATCGCGGTGATCGCTGCGGCCCATGACCCGCAGGGCCGCGGCGACGGTGCGCTGACCCGGGGTCAGGATCGCGCCCACCAGCAGTACCTGGGCTTTCCGCCAGGTCGGGTTGGTAAACAGCGTTGCGAAGGGAATGAGTAGGGAATGAGTATGGATACAATGGCATTGGGCAGGGTAAGCATAGCTGGGCCTTTAGTGAGATTTTGGTCAGGCCAGCTTACCCTGTCTTTATACTTTTTCTAAATTATGCGTAAAGCCTAGATTAGTCCCCGCGCCGTTAGTCCCCGCGCCGTTAGTCCCCGCATTGAAGCCCACATCGCGTGGTTGGAACAAGAGTTGAGCGACTTGGATAAGGGGCTACGTCAGACTTTGCGCCGGAGTCCAGTGTGGCGTGAGAAGGATGACCTGCTCGGCACGGTTCCCGGCGTGGGCCCGCAGCTATCGCTGACCTTGCTGGCGCATCTGCCGGAATTGGGCACGCTGGATCGCAAGCAGATTGCTGCCCTGGTCGGCGTGGCTCCCTACAACCGCGACCGCGGCGCCCTGCGGGGCAAACGCGCCGTCTGGGGCGGACGCTCCCGGGTGCGGGCCGTCCTCTACATGGGAGCGTTGGTAGCCAGCCGCCACAACCCTGCTATTCGGGACTTCTACCAGAGGCTGCTGGCAGCTGGTAAGCCGAACAAGGTGGCGCTGGTCGCGTCCATGCGCAAACTGCTGGTTATGCTCAACGCCATGCTCAAACATGGCTACCCTTGGCGCGATATGACTCAGCCAGTCGTCGCTCATGCCGGTTGACTTTCAAGACAGTTGCTATTGGGCGCTCCCTGTTTCTGGCTGGTTTCCTGTTCCAGAAACCATTATCCCAGATGCACAGGAGCACTTTCTTACCCCTTCAGCACACCACGACATTTATCTTGTCGGTGGATTGGGGCTAAGGAACCCAGTCGCCCGCCTCAAAACGGGTGCGAATCCGACGCGTACCCACTCTAATCTGTCATTGCGAGGAGCATAGCGAGGTGGCAATCTCGATGAGATCGAACACACGTCGGCGAACCGCCGTTGCTACGGCGATGAGATTGCCACGCTATGCTCGCAATGACAAAGTGGGTACGCATGGCCATCGCCACCTCACGCGCACCCATTTTAGTCTGTCATTGCGAGGAGCATAGCGAGGTGGCAATCTCGATGAGATCGAACATACGTCGGCGAACCGCCGTTGCTACGGCGACGGGATTGCCGCGCTACGCTCGCAATGACAAAGTGGGTACGCAGACAAAGTGGGTACGCATGAGCCATCGCCACTTCACGCGCACCCATTTTAGTCTGTCATTGCGAGGAGTATGGCGACGCGGCAATCTCGATGAGATCGAACACACCTCGGCGAACCGCCGTTGCTACGGCGACGGGATTGCCACGCTACGCTCGCAATGACAAAGTGGGTACGCATGAGGGGTGCGAATCGTTGGCAATCCTTTCCCGCCCGCCGGTAAAATTGACGAGAGCGTGGGTCGACTGCCGTGAAAAACAAACTAATCGCGCTTCTAATCATTGCGGGAATTGTGGGGGCGATCAGCGGTCTCTGCGTGATTCCATCGCTCATCGGACTTAGAGCCTATCCTAATAACCCAGCAGCTCTGAGGGCGGTGAGGGCGCAGGCGAAATGAAGAAAGGCGATGTAGTTCTCAGGGGACTTGTCCCAGCGGACCAGGATGCGCCGGAAGCGGTTCAGCCAGCTGTGCGAGCGTTCCACGACCCAGCGCCGGGCTTTGAATCCAGCTGCTCTTTTGATGGCCTTGGCCTCCTCGCCCCGGCTGCGGATGTGAGCGGTGAAGCCAAACTCGTCCAACGTGCGTCGCACCTCGTCAAAGTCGTAGCCTTTATCCAGGCACATACCCTGGGGTTGGTCTGGACTGGGCGCCGGTCGCGGCACGGGCAGGCTGTCCACCGTGGCCCGCACCAGCTTCATGTCATGACGGTTGGCCCCGTCCACCGCCAGACCCACCGGAATGCCCTGGGCTTCGGTCAACAGGCTACGCTTGACCCCGCATTTGCCGCGGTCAGTGGGATTGGGGCCGGTTTTTTTCCCCGCCCAAGGGCGATTTGGTCATGGCGCCGTCCATACTCAGCCAACTCCAGTCCAGCCCCTTCAGTTCGTCATAGCGTTCCAGTCCCACCCGCCACAGCTCCAGGAACACTCCAGCGGCAACCCATTCCTGAAAGCGCAGGTGGGCGGTGGACCCGGAACAGATGCCCGTGGCGTCCAGGGCTTTCCACTGGCAGCCGGTGCGCAGCACGTAGAAGATGCCATTGGCGCAGGTGCGGTCGGGAACCCGGGGCCGGCCGCCGCCGAACCGGTGGGTGTTCACATGCTCGGGGATCAGGGGCGCCAGCACCTCCCAGAGCTCGTCGGAGATCTGGAACGCGCCGGTGGTGGGATTGGTCCTGGTGGCTGGGCCAGCACGCTTCGGACGTGGCGGCTTGGTATCTTTCGCTTTGGTCATTGCCCCAGTCTAGACGCAACCCCCGCTTTCCTTCCCGCAACGCCCCTGCAAGTTTCCACCAGTTTTTAGGATAGGCTCTTAGAGGGTGTTTAAAAAGCTGGGGGGGGGCGTGCCAAGCGGCGGAGCATGAGTCCGGTCATAGCGGTGTAGACCCAGGCTTCGGTGGTTTCCGGCAGTGCTTCATAATCTTTGCTCAATCTCCGGCGCCGGCCCAGCCAGGCGAAAGTGCGCTCCACCACCCAGCGTCGGGGCAACACCTCAAAGCGGTGGCTGTTCCCGGGACGCCTCACTATCTCCAGAGTCCAACCCGTCAGTGTCGCCACCCACTCGATCAACTTTCCGGCGTAGCCGCCATCCGCCCAGATCAAGCTCAACCGGGGAAACCTTCCGGTCAGCTTGCTAATGACCAGCTTGGCCCCATCCCGGTCTTGCAGGTCGGCTGGGTGCACCGCCACCGCCAACAGCAGTCCCTGGGTATCCACCACAATATGCCGTTTGCGGCCTTTCACCTTCTGGCCCGCGTCGTACCCCCGAGGCCCCCTTTTTCCGTGGTCTGCACCGACTGGCTGTCGATGATGGCCCCGCTGGGGCTGGGCTGGCGGCCCAGGAACCGTCGCATCGTGGGGAGCAGGGCATCGTGAATCCCCTGCCAGGTCCCATCTCGCCGCCAAACCCAAAAGTAGTGGTAGACCGATTGCCAGGGAGGCAGGTCGTGAGGCAACAGACGCCATGCACAACCGGTGCGCAGCACGTACCGGATGGCATTCACCACCTCCCGGCGGGAGTACTTGGCGGGCCGGCCACCCGGCTTCACCGGCGGAACCAGGGGTTCCAGAATCTGCCACTCGGCCTCCGTCAAATCCGTGGAATAAACTGCTCGGCTCATGCCCCAAGTCTATAGCCTGCCCTGCTACATTGCCTGCTATTTCCCAGTCCCTTTTTAAACACTTTCTTAGCGGCAGCACGAGCGACTAGTACTCAGTCAAACTTGCACCGGCAGATGAAGGATGAAACGGGCTATGGTTGCTACGCTGGTGGTGAAACAGCGGTGCGGGAGGTGTGGCATCCATGGTTCAGGAGAAATACGCGGTACGGTTGTCGTCGGAAGATCGGGACCAACTGGAGCGGTTGATCCGCAGCGGCCAGCGCTCCGCTCGGGTCATCAATCGGGCGCGCATCCTGCTCAAGACTGATGCGGGCTGGAGTGCTTCCCAAGTGGCGGCGGCCCTGGACACGTCGCAGCGCACGGTGTTCCGCACCAAACGTCGGTACGCCGAGGAAGGACTGGGCGGCGTGCTGCACGACCACCCCCAAGCCAATCGGTATCGCAAGTTGGACGATCGGGGCGAAGCCCATCTGATTGCCCTGGCGTGCAGCGACGCCCCCGAGGGCCATGAGCACTGGACCCTGCGTTTGTTGGCCGACCAGGTGGTGGAATTGGGCTTGGCGCCATCGCTGTCCTACGAGACGGTCAGGCTCAGACTCAAAAAAACACCCTCAAGCCCTGGCGGAAGCAGCAATGGTGCATCCCGAAAGTAGGCGGCGAATTCGTGGCGGCGATGGAGGACGTGCTGGACTTGTATGCCGAACCCTACGACCCCGATCGGCCGGTGGTGTGCTTTGACGAGACCTCCACCCAACTGCTGGCCGCGGTCAGGGAGCCGTTGCCTCCTCAACCGGGACGACCGCGGCGCAGGACTACGAGTATCGACGCGGCGGCACCCGCAACATCTTCCTGACCTGTGAACCCCTGGCGGGCTGGCGCCACCTGGCCATCACCGAGCGCCGCACCATGCCGGACTTCGCCCACCAGATGCGCTGGCTAGTGGATGAGGCTTACCCCGATGCCCCGGTGATCCGCGTGGTGCTGGACAACCTGAATACCCACCGCATGGCGTCCCTCTACGAGACGTTCCCGGCTGCTGAGGCCCGGCGCATCGTGAAGCGCCTCGAGTTTCACCACACGCCCAAGCACGCCAGTTGGTTGAACATGGCGGAGATCGAATTCAGCGCATTGAGCCGCGCTTGTCTCAAGGGGAGAAACCCCGACGCCGACGCCCTGCAACGCCAAATCACGGCCTACGAGACCGAGCGCAACGCAGCGGGCGTCACCATCAACTGGCGGTTCAGCACTCAAGATGCCCGATCCAAATTGCATCGCCTCTATCCCTGCCTTTCCAGACTTGATTGAGTACTAGTTCGTGCACGTGGAAGCCACGACGTTGGTAAATTTTTCCGAACGCATCGTGGTCGCCAGGTTTCTGCATGAAACGACCTACGGGATTCCGTTGCCGCCCACCGCCGACGCTTACTCCGCCGTCTCAGTGGCCCAACTGCACCGTCGGTTCGAGGTGGTTGAACCACTGAAAGGGGACGCTAGGCCCGGCGATGTGCTCCAAGTGGTTTGGCTGGCGGGCATTACCGAAAAAATTGCGAACAC
The DNA here is from genome assembly GCA_965220095.1 of Dehalococcoidia bacterium. Taxonomy (GTDB): domain Bacteria; phylum Chloroflexota; class Dehalococcoidia; order Lucifugimonadales; family UBA3495; genus Bin87. The sequence continues at coordinate 3,907,069 of OZ244805.1, read as the reverse complement.
CGGCGACCTTGAATTCATGCCCAATGATGTAGTCCCGTTGTCTGCCGGGGAGATCTACGTGCTTTTTCTCAACCGGAGTTCCCAGCGGTCGGCATACTCCGAGGACAGTCCGACAACGCTTTGGGAACTCACCTGGGGACCCGACGTGGCCCGGATCGGTGCGGACGGCAGACTGAGCTTCGAGTCCGACCAGTATTACCGGAATGCGCTGCGTGACATGGGTTTGAGGCCGGTACGGGATTCTGGGGCGCCGTTTGAGTTAACCATCCAGAATATTCGGGAGCTGGTGTTATCGAGTCAATTGCCAGACCAGTAAGCCGGCCGGGTTTGCCCTGTCCAGTCGAGGCGGAAGGGTAGCTCACGCCTACCCACTTAAATCTGTCATTGCGAGGAGCATAGCGACGTGGCAATCGCGATGAGGTTGAACACACGTCGGCGAGCCGCTGTTGCTACGACGACAAGATTGCCACGCTACGCTCGCGATGACAAAGTGGGTACGCATGAGGGGTGCGCATGAGGGGTGCGTAGGAGTGCGGGGATAGAGTCCCACCGTGGTAGAATGCGGCCATCACTGATGCACATACGGCGGCTACGCGTTTTGAGACGATGGGCCCCGCCGATTTAGAATATGGAGGCTACTGGATGGATTTTGGACTGGAAGGCAAGCAGGCGTTTGTAGGGGGCGCCAGCCGGGGCATCGGCAAGGCAATCGCCCTGGAACTGGCCCGCGAGGGGGCGGACGTCGTGGTGGCGTCGCGCTCGATGCCTGACCTGGAGCGGGCGGCGGCTGAGATCGCCGAGGTTACCGGCCGGCGCATCGTCCCCATGTCCTTTGATGCCACGCAGCGAGACCAGGTGGACCGCGTCATCAACGATGCCGCGCAGGCGCTCGGCGGATTGCAAATACTGGTGAACAGCGCATCGTTGCCCGGCGGTTCTCCGTCAGCCACCGGCCCGATAGAAGGGCTGGTCGATGAGGACCTGATTGGCGACTTCGACGTGAAGTTTATGGGCGCGCTGCGGTGTGCGCGGGCCGCCATTCCCTTGCTCAAAGAGCAGGGTTACGGTCGCATCATCAACATCAGCGGGCTCAACGCCCGCAACGCCGGCAACCTGTCCGGCGGCGCCCGCAATGTATCGATGGTTCACATGACCAAAACGCTGGCCTCCCAGCTGGGACAGTTCGGCATCACCGTTAACTGCATCCACCCGGGCACGACGCGCACCGAGCGAACGCCGAGCCTGCTGGCCGCCCGCGCCGAGCAGTTGGGAGTGTCCCCCGAGGAGGCCGAGCGGCAGGACTTCTCCCCAGGCTCAGGCCGCGGCAACCACATCTGCCGCATGGTTGACGCTTCCGAGATTGGTTACCTTACGGCGTTTCTGTCCTCCGACAAGGCTTGGGCCATCACCGGCGAACTGATTGCAGCCGGCGGCGGCACCGGCAATGCCGTCTACTACTGATGGCTTTACCCCTCGCACCAGCCCGCCTCCGGAGTGATGAGGATACCCCTCACCCCAACCCGCTCCCATCAAGTGAGAGGGGACCCGGGGTTACAGCGATTGCGACGCTTCCGCCCCCTCTCACTTGATGGGAGCGGGTTGGGGTGAGGGTGAAAATCCCGCCGGAAACATCGTCAGTGGAACTCTAGAGCTATGACCACATCTAACGCTCCTCTGTCCGGTGTGCGCGTTGCCGACTTCTCGGTGCACGCCGCCGGACCATTTGCCGGCATGATTCTGGCATCGCTGGGCGCCGACGTTATCAAGATAGAGTCGGCGGCGCGGCTGGACATCACCCGTCGGCCCCACGCCATGTACGGCAAGCCGCCGTCGTCATTCGAGCAGGTCAACGCCTGCAAACGCTCGGTTACCCTCAACCTGAAGGAACCCAGGGCGCTGGAACTGGCCTACGACCTGGTGCGCATCTCCGATATCGTGCTGGAAAACTTCCGACCGGGCGTCATGGATCGCCTCGGTTTGGGTTATCCGCAGCTGCGAGAAATCAAACCGGACATCATCATGGTGTCGTTGTCGTCCAACGGGCAGACCGGGCCGGAAGCGACCTACGCCGGATATGCGCCGATGTTCGCGGCCCTCGGCGGCCTGGGTTACATGACGGGCTACGCCGACGGGCCGCCGGTTGAGCTCCGCCACGCCATGGACCACACCGGCGGAATGATGGCCGCTTTTTCCGCCGTGGCCGCCCTGTGTGCCCATCGCAACCATCAGATCGGCCAGCGCGCCGACGTTGCGGTGCGGGACATCGCCACAGCGTTTATGGGTCACACCCTGATGGACAACGCCATGAACGGGCGTGACGCCGTTCGCCTGGGCAACCGCGATGATGTCATGGCTCCCTACGGCGTGTTCCCCTGCCACGGCGAAGATGCCTGGGTAACCATTGCCATTGACGGCGACGAACAGTGGCATGCCCTCAGGCAGGCGATGGGCAATCCGGTGTGGGCTGGCAGCGATGACTACGGCGACGGGTTCCTGCGCTGGCAGAATCAGGATTCGCTGGAAGCGAAGCTGTCCGAATGGACGCGCCACCGCTCCGCTGAAACAGTAACCGAGCTACTGCAATCCGCCGGCATCGCCGCCTTCCCCTCCCTGTCTGCCGAACAGCTGCTGAACGATCCCCATCTGACCGAGCGCGACGCATTTCCGCTGGTGACGCATCCCACCAAGGGGGAGCAGCGTGCCGTCGCTCCGCCCTGGCGGTTCTCTGAAACCCCCGCTGCCGTTGACCGCTGGACACCCGATCTCGGCGAACACAACCGCGAAGTATTCTGCGGCCTGTTGGGTATGGACGAGGCGGAATTGACCAACCTGCAAGAGGCGCAGATTGTTTGGTAGGATTGGCGCGCAGCAATAGCCGGCAGCCGCAAATGGAGTAACAGCAGGCATGGATATCGTCACCCTGGTGCCAACCATTGTGTATGGTAGCGTCCTGCTCTTCATTTTGGGGGCCATCGCCACCCTCTGGTACCGCATGGGCAACATCCTAAAGGATGTCGGCCGCCTGGAAGCAAACGTGGTGAATACGCAAACTTCGTTGAACGAAAAAACCGCAGCTTTGCAAACTTCGTTGAACGAGGTGAAAGACACCGTAGCGCAAATGCAACTGCAAATGCAGCGCAATCACTACCAACTGATGATGGCTATATTGTCCCACAGCCACGGACCTGACGGCCGGCCCAGGTTTGACCTGCCACCTGATTTTGAGTCGTCGCCAACCGACGAATGATGACGCAACCCCTGACACTCCAACGCGAGAACATACCATGGCCGACTATTCTTCGTATCAACACCTGCTCATCGAAAAGGCCGACGGAATCATCACGCTGACGATGAACCGGCCGGAGACCCTAAACTCCACCAACTTCCGCCTACACAACGAACTGAGCCGCATCTGGCTGGACATTGCCGCCGACCCCGAGGTGCGGGTGGCCGTGGTTACCGGCGCTGGCGAAGCATTTTCCGCCGGCGGCGACTTCGAGATGATCGAACAGGCCATCGACAACCCGGCCATCGTCGCCCAGAATACGCAGGAAGCCGGCGACATCGTCTATAACATTCTGAACTTGGACAAGCCGGTCATCTCCGCGATCAATGGAGTGGCGGTCGGCGCGGGTCTGGCGGTGGCGCTGATGGCCGACATCTCCATCGCCGCAGAGGACGCCCGCATCACCGACGGACACATACGCCTGGGCGTCGCCGCCGGCGACCACGCCGCCATGATCTGGCCCCTGCTCTGCGGCATGGCCAAGGCAAAATACTACCTGCTCACCTGCGACTTCCTTGATGGCAAAGAGGCCGAGCGCATCGGACTGGTTAGCATGTGCGTGCCCCGGGACGAACTCATGGAGACCGCCATGCGTATCGCCCGTCGTCTGGCCGACGGCCCCCAGCCGGCCATCCGTTTCACCAAGCGCGCCCTGAACCAGTGGCTCCGGCAGGCCGGCCACACGTCCTTCGACTACTCGCTGCTGGCGGAGGCGTTGGGCTTCTTCGGCGACGACGTTAAGGAGGGCCTGGCCGCCCTGCGCGAACGTCGTCGCCCCGAGTATCCGTCGGCCAGGGATGCTTGATATGGGAACCTTCAGCTGCCCCATAGAAGTTTTCTCGGCGGACGGCAGCCGCTCCGAGACGGTGGACGTGCTGGTGGATACCGGCTCCACCTACACCTGCCTGCCGGCAACCCTGCTTAACCGATTGGGCGTGGCGCCCCGCCGTCGCATCCAGTCGGAGCTGGCCGACGGGAGCATCGTAGCTGATGCCATCGGCGAAGCCCGCGTTCGCGTTGAGGGCGTAGAGACGACCACCATCGTCGTGTTCGTTGGCCAAGGCGCGCCCGCCCTCCTCGGCGCTTACACTCTCGAAGGCGCTCTGCTGGTGGTTGACCCGGTGCGGCAGCGGTTAGTTCCAACGCATGCCTTGCGGATGGGCAGGCACGTTATATAACCTTCCAACACCCGGCGGCAGGAATTTTCCCGGCGGAGCACATCATGAAAATCGTGGACATTCTCAACAACGTTGACAACGAGGCGCTGGCGTTGCCGGTGTTTCAACGGGGGTACGTATGGAAGCGGCGGCAGGTCAAGGAAATGATGAACTCGTTGTACCGTGGGTATCCCGTAGGCTCGTTGTTGACTTGGACCACGCGCGCAGAACGGGTAAAAGTGCGCGGTGACGACCAGATGCGAGAGTCCGGCGCAATAGATCTGCTGTTGGACGGCCAGCGAAGGATAACCAGCCTTTACGGGATAGTACGCGGTAAGCCGCCGGCGTTCTTTGACGGTGACGCCAAAGCCTTCTCTGACCTGTATTTCAATCTCGAAGATGAAGAGTTTGAATTCTTTGCGCCGGTGAGGATGCGAAACAACCCGCTTTGGATCAGCACTACCGACCTTTTCGCAGACGGCAGCAACTGGATAAGTCAACTGATTGCCAATCCCGACTATGCTGACAAACAAGGGGATTACTTGCAGCGAGGTTTAAAAGTCGGGCAAATCCAAAATATAGACCTGCCCATCCAGGAGATGACCGGAGAGGACAAAACAACCGATGTAGTAGTTGAAATATTCAATCGGATCAACTCCGGAGGCACAACGCTGTCTAAAGGGGATTTAGCCCTCGCACGCATTGGGGCGCGTTGGCCGGAGGTACGCGCGGAAATGCAACGGCGGCTGGTCAAATGGGAAGGTGCAGGGTTTAGCGCTAATCTGGATTGGCTGCTGCGGTGCATGAACGCAATCATTACCGGAGGTTCCGAGTTTGAACGGCTGGAACCGGAAAAGGTAGGCATTGAGCATATTCAGAATGCACTGCAAAAAACGGAGAACGCGGTTGACCACTTACTGGAGGCGATGCGCAGCCACTTACACATGGACATCGACCGTATGCACAACAGCAAGCAGTCATTTCCGATAATGGTCAAGTATCTGGACGATAACGGTGGTCGGCTCCCAGACCAGGCAACGATGGCGCGTCTGTTGCATTGGTATGTCAGCATTGCCATCTGGGGACGTTTCTCCGGGCCGACGGAAACTATCATTAACCAGGACTTGGCGGCATTGGCTGAGGCGGACCCGATCGAATCACTCCTACGGAACCTGCGGTTGAGCCAAGGGGAAAGGCTGGTTACTCACGAAAACTTCGACCTCAATTATACTCGGGCACGGTTTTATCCGTTGCTGTATGTAATGTCTCGGATACGGGACGCGCGGGACTGGGGCACTGGAAATCAGTTACGGCACCGTAGCTTGGGCGACCATACCAACTTGGAACTGCATCACATATTCCCGAGGGCGTACCTGCGCCGCAACGGAGTATCAGCTAGAGATGCTAACAATATGGGCAACATCGCCTTTCAAACGCGGGAGACCAACCGCTTGATTGGCAGCAGGTCGCCAGAGGATTATATGCCTGAGGTCGCCACGGATTGGCCCGGTGCTCTGGAGTCGCAGTGGATACCAACAGACCGGGAGCTGTGGAGGGTCGAGAACTACCGTCAGTTCCTGGATGCACGGCAGCGTCTGCTGGCAGGTACCGCTAACGAAATGTTGGCAACATTGCGGGCCGGAGTAATACCGCCTGCGGAAGCATCATCGTCTGATGTACAGCAACAGCCGGCCGCCACCGTAGTTCACTCGGGCGGCGTTGACCTCGATGATGAGACCGCAATCCTAACGAATGCCAATCGTTTCGCGCTGGAACAAGGGTTGCCTGCCGGCGAAATGGCTTACGAGATTATGGACGAGGATACTGGTGAGCTAATCACGCTGGATTTGGCTTGGCCAGATGGCTTGCAAGTGGGGTACAGCCGGCCAGTGGCATTGCTCATTGACGAGGACTATACAGTGCGTCGTGCCGCCGGTGATGCCGGTTTCAGAGTGTTCACTTCACTGGCCGGTTTCCGCCAGTATGTAGAGCGGGACATACTCGCCGAAGCAGTATGATTATCTCTTACGCTCTGAACCGACCCATAAACTAAGGGAGCACATTCAACCAATGCCAAAACCCCACATCTTTGCCAACAACCCGCTGAACCGGGGGGAAGTTGAACGCCGCGATGAGGATTGGGTTGCACAGCAGGCTTCCGATGCCGGCAGCAAGTTCCTGCCCTTCCGCAATCTGAACGTCCTGCTCACCAACGACGCTACGCCGGAACTGGGCTGGCTCCCCACGAGCCAGGTCCAACCGCTGCCGCCCGATGCCGAGTGGATATTTCTCGGTATGCTGGAGGGCGTCTCGCATTTTGCGGTTGACCTGTCTAAAGACGCCGTTGCCGCTGAACGGGTTGAGCATGACACGGGGTGGCATTTTGAGGACTGTCGCAGCGCCGGCGAGCAAATGTCCGGCCAAAACACTGGGATGCTCTCCCAGGCCCGGGCCCAGCTGGACTGGAACCTGCGGCATGGATTCTGCTCGGTGTGCGGCCATGCCACCAACAAGGGCCGCGGCGGGCAGGTGCGCCAGTGTCCGAGCTGCAACGCCAGCCATTTCCCCCGCACCGATCCCGTCATCATCACCGTCGTGGTGGACGTGGGCGCCGACCGCTGCCTGCTGGGTCAGTCCCGGGGGCGTCTCCAGCGGATGCGCGCCTATTCGGCGCTGGCCGGCTTTATGGATCAGGGTGAGTGCATCGAGGAAGCGGTGGCACGGGAGGTGATGGAAGAGGCCGGCATCAAGGTCAAGAACGTGCGATACCACTCATCCCAGCCCTGGCCCTTCCCATCGTCGCTGATGATCGGTTGCATCGCCGAGGCGGACACCACCAACATCAACATGGACAACGAAGAGATGACCGACGTCCAGTGGTTCGACCGGGCCGAGGTCCTGCGGGCGCTGGACGGCAAAAGCGACCAGCTATCCGTACCCGGCCCCATCGCCATCGCCCACCACCTGATCAAAGCCTGGGCTACCGGGGAGGAGTTTCAGGCGTAACCAACGATCCCCTCTCCCTCGATGGGAGAGGGTTAGGGTGAAATCCCCTGCTCCAACGCCGTGAGGATCAGATGCGCCACGCCATCCTGATTCCCCATTACCTCGTTGTTCCAGAAGCGTAATACGGTAAAGCCTTGAGACTCCAGCCACTCACTCCGGGCCTGGTCCTGGTGTAACCGATCCTGATGTTGCCCGCCGTCCACTTCGACGATGATTTTCTGATCGAAGCAAACGAAGTCGGCGATATATGGCCCTACTGGAGTCTGGCGGCGAAATTTGTACGAAGCGAACTGGCGGTCGCGCAGCAGACGCCACAACCTGCGCTCGGCGTCGGTTGAGTTGCGTCGCAACTGTCTGGCGAATTGGTTTGCTTGGGCCATTTTTCACCCTCACCCTAGCCCTCTCCCATCAAGGGAGAGGGGACACAGTGGGTGATACTACACCAACCCCAACCTCCGGCACATCTCCAGCATGGCTTTGGCGGTTTCCTCGTGGGCCACGTCAACCATGTCTCCGGCGTAGGTGACCGCCGCCGTGCCTTCCCGACGGCTCTGGTCCATCGCCTCCAGCAGACCTTGCCAGTGGGCGATTTCCTCGGCGGTGGGTGTGAATATCTCGTTGACGATAGGTACGTGGGACGGGTGGATCAGGTGCATTCCGGTGTAGCCCAGCGCCTTCAGGTTGTTGGCCCAGAAGCGCAGGCCGTCCAGGTCGCGGATGTCGAACCAGCCGCCGCTGACGGGCCACTGGATGCCGGCGGCCCGTGCGTCGACCAGGACCTTGCTACGTAGATACAGCGTTTCTGCGCCTTCCAGCGTCCAACGGTAGCCCACGCTGCGGGCCGTGTCGCCGCCCTTGCCGCCGCTGCCGCCCATGTGCGCCACCCGCTCCGACGCCATCGCGATGTCGTAGGCCAGGCGGATACCCTGCGCTGTTTCCAGGCCCGGGTCGATGCACACGGTGTTGAGTTCCATGCCGGCCTTGCGCTCAAAATACCGCAGCAGTACGTCGGTCTCGACCACATCGGCCGGCGTTTCGACCTTGGGCAGCAGAATGCCGTAGATTCCGGGCCGGGTAACCGCTTCCAGATCGAATCCGGTCATGCCGGTTTCCAGCCGGTTGACCCGCACGAACAGCGTCTGACCCCGCGCCGACAGCTCGTCAATCATTTTGGCCACCAGTGAGCGGGCCGATTCCTTGTCGTACTCCGGCACCGAGTCTTCCAGGTCGAGAATCAGCGCGTCGGGGCCATACTGGGGCGCCTTGCGCATCCAGTCTTCCTTGTTACCGGGTACGAACATAACCGATCGCAGGGGTTTGGTGTTGATGCGTGGCATTGGGTGGTTGCCTCCTTTAGGTCAAGGGTGCCATTGCGAGCGTAGCGCGGCAATCCCGTCGGGCAGAATTGTCGATCACCGCTGCAGCAACGAGATTGCCACGTCGCTGCGATCCTCGCAATAACGGGTTATAGCCCCTCTCCCCTCGTGGGAGAGGGGTTGGGGTGAGGGGCGTCTCCGGAACGCTGCATTAGAGTACCTCTCCCCCGGTGGGAGAGGGCTGGGGTGAGGGGGTGCCCTTCGACAGGCTCAGGACGAACGGGGTTGGGTTGCGCCGGCACACTCACCCTCACCCCGGTGTCGAGCACGGGGCAGGCTCTCGCCCTCTCCCATCAAGGGAGAGGGGATCGCTACACGACGCCCTCATCCCGCAGCCGTTCTAGCCCTTCCGCGTCCACGCCGCACAACTCGGCCAGCACCTCGGCGTTGTGCATCCCCAGGGCCGGCGCGCCCGGCACGTCGGGCAGGGGTTGTCCGTCGAAAAGCACCGGGAAACCGGCAACGACTTGATCCACAGCGCCATCGAAGGTGGCGTTGCGCATGGGACGCAGCGCGCCCCGGTCGCGGAAATGGGGGTCGGACAGAATTTCGGGCACCGTGCGCACCGGAGCGCAGGGAACGTCGCCTGCAGACAGACATTCCAGGGCCTCGGAGCGGGTCATTTTGCCGATGCGCTCCTGCACCTCGGCCCGCGCGGGAGCGGCGTTCTCCGAACGGACCTGATAGCGGGCGAACCGCTCGTCCTCGATGAGCTCGGGTGTGCCGATGGCGTTACAAAGTCGACGCCACTGGTCGTCGCTGGCGGCGGTGATGATGATGGCGCCATCGCTGGCGGCATACTGACCGGTCGGCCCGCTGCGGCTGTTGTTCCCGGTACGCAACGGCACGCCGGCGGCAAGGTCTTCCTCCAGGTTTTCCATCAGCATCAGCGACGCCAGCGTGTCCATCATGGAGACGTCCAGGTAGCAGCCCTTGCCGGTGCGCTCCTTCTCGCGCAGCGCGGCCAGGATGCTCGTAGCGGCAAACATGGGCGTAACCAGGTCACCGATGTAGAAACCCACCCGCGTCGGCGGCCCATCGGGTTCGCCGTTGATATCCATCAGGCCGCTCATGCCCTGGATCTGCGGGTCGTGGGCCGGCTGGTCGGCGTAGGGGCCAGTCTGGCCGTAGCCGGAAATGCTGGCGTAGATCACGCGCGGATTCACGGCGGCCACATCGTCGTAACCCAGGCCCAGGCGGGTCATCGAGCCGGGCGCCAGATTCTCCAGCACGATGTCGGACTGCCGGGCCATCTGGAGGAAAAACTCCCGGCCCTGGGGCGTCCGCAGGTTCAGCGTGACGCTCTTGACGCCCTGGCTGCGCTTGAGGAACCGGGTGGCGATGTACTGCTCCGAAAGCTGGTCGCTGCGGATGCCATCGGGCCCGGCGAAGGGGCCGTTGCTCCGCACCGGGTCGCCGCGGTTTGGTATCTCCACCTTGATGACCTCGGCGCCCAGGCGGGCCAATGTCATGCTCAGAAACGGGCCGGCCAGGAACACCGTAACGGCCAGAACCCGCAGGTCGGATAGGGGTTGCATAACTAAACTCCGGTATATCCTAAGTTGCGCCGAGTTTACCACGGGGGTTCATCCAAATCGGTCGGCGTTTCGTATCGTCAGGGATGTGCCCGTCAGCGGGCCGCCCATTGGGATGAAAATTTTCGCCCCGCCCCGTCCCTCTGGCATCGAGGGACGTGAACTAAACGGAAGGAACGTGCCAACATCTGGATGAGCAACCGGTTCATTACGCGTGTACGGTGGCGGCTATGGTTTACCGGAGCGGTTGCCGCGTTGGCCCTGGCGTGCTCCGCGCCGGATGCCGGCATCTCCGATATCTGAGCCACCGATGACGGAACCATCGCGGTGGGGCACCTGTACCGAGGCGGCGGCGAACGGGCTGCCAACCAGGTGGCCGCTTTCCAGAGCGCCGACGGCGGCTGGACTTGGACCGCCTCGTCCATCACCCGAGACTGGTCAACTGAGTCTCGAAGGCAAAGCGTGGATACGCCCCGGGGCAGCTACGGCGTTGATGACGCAGACCTCGTCAGGTTTGCGGCGAATGGCGAAGCGAAGGTTGCCTACGCCGCAGCCTACCTGAAGGGCCCGGCGAACCGGTGGATTCAGCAGGAAGCGACGCACGAGTTGGGTCGACGGACCATCACTACCAAACCTTACGGGCTGGCCTACCATGCACCGTCAGGCCACTTGATAGTGGCGTTGGGCCTGCATGGGGTGGTCGTGGGTATGCCGTCAGGGGGTTGGCGGCAGGTTGCCGTAGGGCCTTACGCTCCCACCGATTATTCGCTCGCCAGGAAATTGCAGGTGCTGTGGTTCCATCGGGGTCTCTGGGCTGCCGCCTCGCCGCTTGCGTTGGCAGTCGTGGCCGTTGTCCTTGCCCTGAGCCGCATGGGCGCCGATAGCGGCAACCGTCGCATGCCGGCGGTATTCGCTACTGTTGGCGTGTTGGTGGCGATGCCCCTGGCGCTGGGCATCGCGTTCATAGCAATGCCGATCCTCTGGTCAGCATTGCCGTGGCACCTTTATGAGTTAGACATTGCACGATGGTCGGCGCGTACCGTATTGAGCATTGCGCTAATTGCGGTCCCAACGTTCTTGCTATGGAAATGGCACGGACGCCGCTTTCCCATCGTCATGGCCGCGTCATCGTCCATCATATCGGTGTTGCCGGCCTGGATTCCGCCGGTAATTTTCGGGACGTTGAACGCCGACAGCAACAATCCGTTTGACGAATTCTACCGGCCCATCATCATCGGGTTCGTACTCGCCTGCTCCGTCCCGTCCATCGCGCTGTCCTGGCGGATGTTCCGATAGTGGCCGGCCATCGTTGCGGCGGTGGTGGCTATGAACGTTGCCATCGCAGGGGCGTTGACCGTGTGGGTTTGGGCGAACGTGGCGCTGGCGCCCTTCCAACTGCTGGACGGCATCATCACCATGCTGATTGCGGTTATGCTGTGGCGCTACCTAAAGCGACGCCAACCTGCGGATCCGGGCCCTGTTTCTCAACTGGACCCTCCCCCAGATGGAGCGAAGGTCAGCTGAACCAGGCAGGAGACCGACCACCCCAAACCCCTCTCCCGGCGGGAGAGGGGTTTGGGGTGAGGGCCGCGCCCCGGGAGGAATAACTGAATGAAGGCAAACGACATCCACTCCAAGCTGAATGCCGTCTACGTGCAACGCGTGATTACCCCCGGCAGCATCGGGGATGTGCAGCAAGCCATCGCCGTGGTGCGCGAAGCCGGCGGCAACCTCAGCATCGCTGGAGGGCGTCACGCCATGGGTGGACAACAGTTTCTCGCCGGCGGCGTCCTGCTGGACACGTGCCGGTTGAATCGCATCATCAGCCTGGACGCCGAACACGGCCTGGTGCAGGTTGAGGCCGGCATCCTGTGGTCCGACCTGGTTCGGGGATTGCCGGAAATGCAGCAGGACAGCCCGCCGCGGTGGAGCATCGTGCAGAAGCAGACCGGCGCCGACCGTCTGAGCATCGGCGGTGCGCTGGCCGCCAACGGCCACGGTCGCGGTCTGACCTATCAGCCCCTCGTGCAGGACGTGGAATCCTTCGAGATCATCGATGGCGACGGCAACCTGCTGAATTGTAGCCGCACCGAAAATCCCGAGCTGTTCAGCCTGGCCATCGGCGGCTACGGACTGTTCGGTGTGATCGCCGCGGTGAACCTCCGGTTGATACCGGCCCACCGGGTGCAGCGCATCGTCGAGATAACTACCGTGGACCGCCTGCCAGACTTGTTCCCAGCGCGCATCGCCGACGGGTTCACCTACGGCGATTTTCAGTACAAAACCGACGAAACATCGTCCGGGTTCCTCCGCGACGGCGTGCTGTCCTGCTATCGTCCAGTAGATTTCGATACAGGAGCCGAACCGAAATACCTGCTCTCCGAAGATAACTGGCGGCAACTTTTGTACTGGTCCCACGCCGACAAGGCCCGCGCCTTCGACGAGTACGCCGGTTTTTACCGCAGCACCGACGGCCAGACCTACGACAGCGACACCTTCCAGCTGAGCATGTACATCGACGACTACCATCGCGAGCTGGACCGGCGTCTCGGAGCCACCGCCCCGGGCACCGAAACGATCACCGAGCTGTACGTGCCCCTGCCGGCCCTGGCCGACTTCATGGACGTCGCCGGCCGGGTACTGCGCCGCCGGCAGGCCAACGTCATCTACGGCACCATTCGCCTCATCGAGCAGGATGACGTAACGTTCCTGAACTGGGCCCGTCAGTCCTACGCCTGCATCGTGTTCAACCTGCACGTTGAGCATAGCGAGTCGGGCATCACCCACACCGCCTACGCGCTGCGGGCGCTCATCGACCTCGCCCACGACCGGAGCGGCAGCTATTTCCTGACCTACAACAGATTCGCTACGCCGGAGCAGCTAAACCGTTGCTATCCCCAGTTCGACGAATTCCTGGCCTTGAAGCGCAAATACGATCCCAACGGCATTTTTTCCAGCGACTGGCACCGCGCCTACGCCGGATAAGCGAGAGGGACATGACCAACCGCATAGACCGACTGCTGCTCGGCACCGCAATAGTCCTGTCGTTGGCCTTCCTGCTGCGGGTAATTGGCCAGGCGACGCAACGGTGGACGCCGCAACGCTGGCTGCCCCCTTTCGACGCCTGGCAGGGCAGCGGGATGCCCTATCCCGTCCTGCTGGCATTCCAGGTAGCCATCCTGGCGTTGCTGGCCTTCGTGATGACCCGCATGGCCCAGGGCCGCCGCATGATGGGCCCGCGGGCCAGCCGGGCGCTCATCGGCCTGGGCGCCGTGTATTTCGCGGTGATGGCGTTACGGCTATGGGCCGGGCTCGCCATCTGGACTGACACCCACTGGTTCACCAGCTGGATATCCATCGCCTTCCACCTCGTGCTGGCGACCATCGTAATGCTGTGGGGCTGGCATCAGGTGAAGTTCCGCCCTCACTCCAGTCAACTCCCGGAGGGCTATCACCCTCACCCCAACCCTCTCCCATCAAGGGAGAGGGAGTGAGGCCCCGTGCTGACGAGGAGCGTAGCGGCGTGGACAAATCGATTGGACATCGCCTCGGGAATTCCCCTCTCCCCACGGGAGAGGGGTTGGGGTGAGGGGCGCGTCCCCCGCATTTGAGACGAACATGGACTCCGCCACTTTCCGACAACGCAGCCAACTGGCGCTGACCCATCCCGCTACCATCGTCGCGGTGGGTGTGCTGCTGCTCAACGACCTGCTGCTCAAGTCCCTGTGGGCCAACCCCTGGACTACGGGCAAGCTGAGAGACTTGGCGTGGGTGGTATTCGCATTGCCATTGCTGGCCTTCCTGCTGTCGCTGATGGTACGGGAGAACCGGGCGACGCAACGGGTGGGGTGGACGACGGCATACATCGGCCTGCCCCTGCTGTATGCGGCGTTCAACACCTTCCCCATCGTCCACGAGAGCATCCTGCGCGTCTTGTCCCTGGCGTCGGGGCTTGCCGCTGGCTCGCCGCTGGACCCCACCGACTCTTTGGTGATCCCCATCGGTCTGGCCGTCGCGGTGTGAGTGTGGAGACGGGGCAAGCTCGCCGGCCCGGGCAAGCTGCGGCGGAAGCTAACGATGCGGACGGCCGGCGTGGCGGTGGTGGCGACGTCGCAGGCTGAGCCGGACCACGGCACCGCGCGTGTCTGGATCGCCGAACCCGGCATCCTGGTTGCATCGGGACGCCCGGGGATTGAGTTCGAGAGCATGGATGGGGGTTTCACCTGGCGACCGGCCGTCGCCGACCGGTCTCCGGTGGAATTCGGGAGTGAATTGGAGGTGGCTACGCCCCGGGGCAAATATGTTCTGCGAGGGGCCTCGGTCATGTTGGAGGATTCCCGCCAGACGACACAAGAGGTGTACTCTACCGAGTACCCGCGAGGTAGCGCCAACGAGTGGGCGCAACGACAACAAACGACCCACCTGGACCGCAGTCGGGTTACCACTACCCAGCCGGTCTGGATCGTATATGACGAACAGTCCGAAAACGTGGTGCTGGCTCTGGGTTCGCAGGGCTTGGTGGTGGGCACACCGGATGGCGTGTGGCATTGGGTGGGTGTGGACGCGTACCAGCCCGACGATTTTTCCGCGCGCTACAAATCCAAATTGCCGCTGAACTATCCCAATCTGTGGGCGATGGCGCTGAGCCTGGCCGTGACGGGTATGTGCGCGTCGCTTTGGGTATCGGATTTGATCACGTCCGCCCGCACCGGTGAGTCGGCGTTGACCGCATTGAGGTTACTCGTTGCGGTGGCGCTCGTAGTCGTGACGGTGTTGATAGCCGTCAGGATCATGGGCGCGTTCGGAAAACCCGAGTCCGGTTATTCTATGATTAGTTCTGGCGAAACAGCCGTCATGATGGCCACCATCGGCGGATTTGTCGCCTTTGGCGTGTTGCCATTGTGCTGGCGGCAACCGTTCCGCTTGAACAACCATTTCACGGACCAATCCCGCTGCTGAACCGATGCGCTACCCCTGGGCCAACGTACTGCTCATCGTGCTGGTGGTTGCCGAGCTGATTACCGGCTACCTGGGTCTGACCCACTCCAACCCGGAGTGGATTGCTGCCATGCACCTGCACCGGATATTTGGCTTTACCATACTGGCTCTGTTTATCTGGAAGTCGCGCAACATTCTGGGTTCCGTGAGGTCGGCGCACAACTGGCACATGTCGGGGCCGGCGATGCTGTGGTCGATAATCCTGCTGGTGGGGTTGCTGACGGTGTTGGGGCTCGGCCTCGCCTGGAGCCATTTCGGTTACTACAGCTGGCTGGGGTTCTCCGGCACCACCATTCACATGAACCTGGCGCTGCTGTTGTTGCCGCTACTCATCGCCCACGCGCTGCGGCACCGCATCAGCTGGCGGGTCAGATACGTTGCCGACCGGCGCAACGCGCTGCGGGTTGGCGGACTGGCGCTGGCGGGTTTCATGTTGTGGCGCACCTCGGAGTTTACCAACGTCCTGACCGCCGGCCCGGGCGCCAGCCGTCGTTATACCGGATCCCATCCCGAAGACGGCGACGACTTCCCGGTTACCATGTGGCTAAACGACAAAATTCCCAATATCAACGCGGACCGATGGCGACTGCGGGTGGATGGTCACGTTGAGCATCCCTATGAGCTGGGCCTTGCGGAGTTGCAGGGCTGGCAGCATCGGCTGACCGCAACCCTGGACTGCACGGGCGGCTGGTACACCTCGCGCGAGTGGGAAGGCGTGCCGGTTGCCGACCTGCTGGCCCGGGCCCAACCCAAACCTGGCGCCGGCAGTATCACCATCCGTTCGCGCACCGGCTATTTCCGCCGATACTCGCTTGGGGAGGCCGGCCGGGCGATACTGGCCAGCCGGGTGGACGGCAAACTGCTATCCGCCGGGCACGGCTTCCCGGCGCGGATGGTCGAGCCACACAAGCGCGGCTACGATTGGGTGAAGTGGGTGGACTCCATTACGGTGAACGACACCGGCAAGTTCTGGCAACCGCCCCTGCCGTTGACGTGAGGGAGAGGGGGTAATCAGAAGCAGGATTTTCGGGATTTAGCTAATTCGTGGTGTGGGCCGGAAATCGTGTAATGGTACCAATCCGGCGAACCCTGCTTCTGACGATTTCACCCTCACCCCAGGGCAACCGCATTCTAACTTTAGGTGGCCTGATAAATCGTCATTCCCGCGAAAGCGGGAATCCATACAGATTGCTTCCAGGCAGTTGACGTACAACCAAGCCACTTGGATTCCCGCTTTCGCGGGAATGACGGGCACCTCAAAAACTGATTCAATTAGAATGGGATTGCCCTGACCCTCACCCCAGCCCTCTCTCATCGAGGGAGAGGGGGCGAATCCTTCAATTCCTCGAATCCTGTGCATTCCTAATATGCCGTCATTCCGGCCTTGAGCCGGAATCCAGAGTGTTTGCGCAGCGGCTGATCGTCTGCAATTGAGGTTTTTCCGGGTAGCGGCTTTCGCCGGAGCGACTGGTCGATGAATAATCGAAAAGCCGGGTTTGCATAATGCGCCAGGGTTGGGGCGGCGGTGATGTCTGTGCTAAAATCTGGCCGTAAGCATTAGATAGACTTGTTGATGCGGCGTCGCTCTGGCCGCTCACCGTAAATTTTCCGCCAATCCAACTCATCGCGAGGTGCCGTATGGTGAATATCGTGCTATCCAACACCACTTACAACGTCGTGGGGACACGACCCGTCCGCCATGATGGCGCCGACAAAGTTACCGGTCGAGCCAAGTACGGCGGCGACTTTGCCATGAACGGAATGCTGCACGGCAAGGTGCTTCGAAGTCCACACGCTCACGCGCGCATCAAGTCCATTGACACGTCGGCTGCCGAGGCGTTTCCCGGAGTGCGGGCCGTGGTTACCGGCGCCGACCTCCCCATCGCCAGCAAGGACAACCCGTCCCTGTCGGCGCGCGCCAACAGCGACAATGTCCTGGCGGGAGCCAAGGTGCTCTACCGCGGCCATCCCATCGCCGCCGTTGCCGCCGACTCGGTGCACGTGGCCGAGGAAGCCGTGGAGCTCATCAAGGTGGAGTACGAAGTGCTGCGCGCCAATTCCAACGTGCTGGACGCGATGAAGGACGACGCCGACCTGTTGCACGACGACCTGACCACTAACGAATTCGGCGAGGCCACCGACAAGCACAGCAACATCGCCACGCGCTTCCAGTACGAAACGGGCGACATTGACAAGGGTTTTGCCGAGGCCGACCACGTCGTCGAACGCGAATTCAGCACCCGAACGGTTCATCAGGGTTACATTGAGCCCCAAAACGCCTCGGCGCTCTGGAACACGGATGGCTACCTGACCGTGTGGACCAGCACCCAGGGCGCATTCACCACCCGCGACGCGCTGGCCGGCGTGCTGGAAATCCCGGTGTCGCGCATCAAGGTTGTCCCCATGGAGATTGGCGGCGGTTTTGGCGGCAAGATTCCGCTGTACCTGGAGCCGTTGGCCGCCCTGCTGTCCCAGAAGACGGGCAATCCGGTCAAGATGCAAATGACCCGCACCGAGACGTTTGAGTCGACCGGCCCGACCTCCGGTTCCTGGTTCAAGGTGAAGATGGGCGCCAAAAACGACGGCACCATCGTGGCCGCCGATGCGGTGTTGTGCTACGAGGCTGGCGCGTATCCCGGCTCGCAGGTTACCGCCGGCGCCCAGTGCGTCTTTGCGCCCTACGAAATTGCCAACCAGCGCGTGGAAGGCTACGACGTGGTAACCAACAAGCCGCGCGTTGCCGCCTACCGCGCCCCCGGCGCTCCCATCTCCGCGTTTGGCGGCGAGCAGATTGTCGACGAGTTGGCCCGGGCGTGCGGGATGGACCCGCTGGAATTCCGCCTCAAGAACGCCAGCAAAGAGGGAACCCGCCGAGTGGACGGGCCTGAGTTCCCGGTAATCGGCAACATCGAAACCCTGGAAGCCGCCCGCGACACCGACCATTACCAGTCGGAACTCACCGGGCCCAACCGTGGCCGGGGCGTGGCCAATGGCTTCTGGTTCAACGTCGGGTTGGCCTCCAGCGCCAGCATCAGCGTGCACGCCGACGGCACCATCGCTTTGGTGGAGGGTTCCACCGACATCGGCGGCACCCGAGCATCCCTCAGTATGCAGGCCGCAGAGGTGCTGGGCATCCCGGCGGAGGATGTGCGCCCCAGCGTCGGTGACACCGACTCGGTGGGCTTCACGTTCCTTACGGGCGGCAGCCGCACCACCTTCGCCACCGGCTGGGCCGCTCACGACTGCGCCCAGGAAATCAAGCGCAAGATGATCGACCGCGCCGGTCAGATCTGGGACAAGGATCCTGCTGAGATTGACCTGGCGGACGGCATTTTCCAGCACAACTCCGACGAGGACCTGCAGATGTCCTTCAAGGAACTGTCCGCGCAGCTGGGTCGCACCGGTGGCCCCATTTCCGCTCAGGTCAGCGTGAACCCCGGCGGGGTGGGCAGCGCCTTTGGCACCCACGTCGTCGACGTTGAAGTTGACCCTGACACCGGCAAGGTGGAAATCCTTCGTTACACCGCCGTTCAGGACGTCGGCAAGGCCGTGCACCCCAGCTATGTCGAAGGGCAGATGCAGGGCGGCGCGGTGCAGGGCATTGGCTGGGCCCTCAACGAAGAGTATTTCATGAACGACGACGGCAACATGGCAAACTCCAGCTTCCTGGACTATCGGATGCCGACCAGCCTGGACCTGCCGATGATTGAAACCGTCATCGTGGAGAAGGCCAACCCTGGCCATCCCTATGGCGTGCGTGGTGTCGGTGAGGTGCCGATCGTTCCCCCGATGGCTGCCATCGCCAACGCGATTCACGATGCCCTGGGCGTGCGCATGGGATCGCTGCCCATGTCTCCGGGCGCGGTTCTGGAAGAACTCTGGAACCAGAACGGCGGTTAATTCCTCCGCGTCGTAAACACTTTGGGGCGGCCCGGCGGTATGGCGGGGCCGCCCCTTTTTGTGAAACCTACCCGTAGCCGGTGGATGGGCTGATATGCAAAATAGATGTCGACCACGGCGACGCAAAGCCAGAACCCAGAAACGCGCATCGGCGTTCCAAGCCAGGGCAATTGCATATTGGATGGCCAGGAGTTTGAGGAGGTAATCATGGTCCCAGCCAGCCTTCTTGCGTTTGGCCTTGATGCCGACTTTGGCGGTGCGCTCCGGTTTGAGCAGGTTCAGGGTCAGGTGTCGTATCACCGCCAGTTTTTGGTCGGCGCGGCCGGTTCTGACTCGGCAGCGGTCTTCATCAAGGGCCATGTCCAGCACCAATGGAGGCTGTTCTCGATGCCCCAGTGCTGGCGGGTGGCCTGGAGTAGGGATGCTGCCGCGGGCTGGTAGCTGCAGATGTAGTAACGGGTTTCCGACGGTGCTTCTCGGGGTGCTTACGGGTGGACGCCCCGTAGGTAGCACACCTGAGCCGCGCCTTGTAGTCCAGGCCAGCGCCGGTGGGGGATCCACGTAGGCCAGTTCTGCTGGGTCGGTGACCACCCAGCACTCCGGGGTCTCCACAGGACGATTGCAAAGTCAGCAGTTCCTTTCTGCTTGACGAGGGGAACGCCCCCTCACCCTAACCCTCTCCCACGAAGGGGAGAGGGGACTTTGCAATCGTCCTGGAGGTCTCCAGGCGCCGGTGGCCCTTGTCCGCATGGCGATGGTAGTATGGTCGATGATCGGCGGGTTCTTCGGCAAGACCTCCTTCCTGAGCGGTGCCTTCCTGGGCGGCCAGCTGAAACAGGTCTTGGATGTTTTCGTAAAGCTGCCCCTGGTGGGACTTCACCGCCAGCAGGTAGTCGGCCAGCAGGTAGTCGGCGCCGCCGTCGACGATCTGCTGGGCAATCTCGGTCTGGCAGCCCATAGCGTCAATGCTGATGATGCACCCTCGCAACTCCAGCAGCGCCAGCAACTGGGGGATGGCCCTGATTTCAGCCGTGATTTCAGCGGTGATTTAGTTGGAGTGGGCCTGGGTGCGGGTTTGGCCCAGCACCAGGTGATTCTGGACGGCCCAGGCGCTCACCAGGTGCAGCGGGGCGCGGCTCGCCCCCGGTCATGGCAACCCCTGAGGGTCTTGCCGTCGATGGCCACCACCTCTCCCTGGGTCAACTCGGCCACCGACTGCACCCAGTTCATGAAACAAGCGCCGAACTGGTCTGGGTCCAGCCGGCTGAACACCCGCCCAAAGGTGTCGTGGGATGGAATGCCGTTGGGCAGCCGCAAGAACCGGCTCAACCACTCCCGTTAGCCCGTTTCTTATATTTTGACCAATGGGTGATTGCCTTGTGCGGTATGGCAGTTCGGTTGCGCCGCTGTGCCCGCTGGGATAGACTGCTTGATACATTCTCACCGGGTATGCGAACCGGGGATTCGAGAGGAGTTGCTGCCTTGACCACCATTGCCCCAACGCCGGAAGAAGCTCGGACGCAAATCATCAGCATGGTACGAGATTTCGTGCGTCGCGATGTGGAACCCGTGGCCGCCAAGCACGACGCCGAAGATACGGTGCCCTACGACCTCATCGACACGATGAAGGAACTGGGTCTGTTCGGCATCACGATACCGGAAGAATACGGCGGGATGGGCCTGGATTACACGACCTTCGCCATGATTTTTGAAGAAATCAGCAAGGGTTACATGGCCTTGACCGGCACCTTGGGCACCCACCATATTCTGGCCTACGTGCTGGCCAATTACGGTACCCGAGAGCAGCGCAACCAGTTTCTGCCCCGCCTGGCCACCGGCGAAATCCGTGGCGGACTGGCCCTCACGGAACCCGGCGGCGGCAGCGATGTGGGGGCTTTGGAAACCCGCGCCGTGAAAGATGGCGAAGAGTACGTCATCAACGGCTCCAAGATGTTTATCACCAATGCAGAATCCGGCGACGCCTTCTGCCTGCTGGCCCGCACCGACCCCGACCCGTCCATCAAGCACCGGGGGTTGTCGGCCTTCGTCATCGAAAAGAACGGCGACCCCGGTTTCAAGGTGGGCCGCCACCTTGAAAAACTCGGCTACCGTGGTCCGGAAACCTGCGAGCTGTTCTTTGAAGACCTCCGCATCCCGGCCGAGAACCTGATCGGCGGCGAGGAAAACGTGGGGTTCGGCCAGGTGATGAGCGGGCTGGAGACGGGGCGCATCAACGTTGCGGCCCGCGCCGTGGGCGTGGCTCAGGCCGCGCTGGATGCTTCGATGCGCTACATCCAGCAACGGGAAACGTTCGGCCAGCCCATCAGTCAGCACCAGGCGATCCAGCTGAAAATCGCCGACATGGCCACCAAGATTCAGGCTTCGCGCCTGCTGGTCTACGATGCCGCCGCCAAGAAAGACAGCGGCGACCGCATTGACCTGGAATCTGGTATGGCCAAGCTGTTCGCCAGCGAAGTGTGCGGCGAGGTCGCCATGGAGGCCATGCGCATCCACGGCGGCTACGGCTACACCAGGGATTTCCCCGTGGAACGCTACTACCGCGACGCTCCCCTGATGATAATCGGCGAGGGCACCAACGAAATCATGCGCTTGGTAATAGCCCGGCAACTGCTGAGGCGGCCGGAATACCAGCTGTAGCGTGCGCTTGCAGTCCATCTCGAAGTTAACCGCTCTCCCCACCGAGGCACCAATGGTTGAAGCCAAATCCCCAATTCGCCTGACCGAGCTCTCCCACTGCGCGGGTTGAGCGGCCAAGCTTAGTCTTGAGGACCTGGGTCAGGTTCTGAGTTATGTTCCGCTGTTGAAGCATCCCGACCTGCTGGTGGGCGCTGAAACGGGCGATGATGCGGCCGTGTATCGCATCAACGATGAAACTGCGCTTATCGTTACGGTAGATTTCTTCCCGCCGATCACCGATGACCCCTACGAATATGGCGCCATCGCCGCCGCCAATTCCCTGTCCGACGTGTACGCGATGGGTGGCAAGCCCCTGATTGCGCTGAATGTCGTGGGATTCCCGGCGTCGCTGGACATGGAGATTCTGGGCCGCACGTTGCAGGGCGGTTACGCCAAGGCAGCCGAGGCCGAGTGCCTAATCGTGGGCGGACACACGGTGGATGATCCGGAACCCAAATACGGATTGTCGGTCATCGGCGTTGTCGAGCCGGGGAAGCAGGTCAGCAACGCCGCCGCCAAACCCGGCGACGTGCTGATTTTGAGCAAACCCATCGGTACCGGCATCATTACCACCGCCGGCAAACAGGGCGTAGCTGATCCGGACGTAATGGCCAGCGCGGTGGAAACGATGGCGGCGCTGAACCGGCCCGCTGCCGAAGCCATGATGAAGGTCGGGGTCAATTCGGCCACCGACATCACCGGCTTCGGGCTGCTGGGCCACCTGAAGGGCATGGTGCGCGGCAGCGGCGTGGCCGCCGAGATTAGCCTGGCGGGGGTGCCGGTGCTGCCCGGCGTGCGCCAACTGCTGGCCAACGGCATAGCGCCCGGCGGCACCCATCGCAACGTGAGCAGCGTCGCGGACGTGGTGACCTGGGGCGACGGGTTGACGGAAGAAGACCAACTGCTGCTGTGCGATGCCCAAACATCGGGCGGGCTGCTAATATCGGTGCCGGCTGAAAAGCAGCGGGACCTCGTCGACGCCCTTCGCGCGGCGGGCGCGCAGTCGTACGCTGTCGTTGGTCGCATCACCGACGGCAAGGCGGGAACCATCGTCGCTAATCCCTGACCGGTTCATTGCGGTTACCAGCCCCATCCACGCCAATGGAGCGTCCCAATGACGACACCCGACCAGCAACAACAGCAATCATCCGCCGCCCAACCCGAGTTCGGCCTGAAGCGACCGGACCAGATAAAAACGGCCCCGCCCCGGGGCGAGCGAGTCCCACCGGGGCAGTTCGTGGCCAAGACTTTCCCGGTGCTCACCTATGGCGAAACACCGGCGGTCGACCTGTCCACGTGGAGCATTCGCGTGTTTGGGTTGGTGGAACGCGAAATCACGCTGGACTGGCGGCAGTTCTGCGATTTGCCGTGGGTAACGGTGGATGCCGATTTTCACTGCGTTACCCAATGGTCGGCCTTTGACCAGACGTGGGAAGGGGTAACGGTGTCGCAGTTGCTGGAGCCGGCGGGAGTTCTGTCGGAAGCGCGCCACATCATGGCCCATTGCTATGGCGACTACACGACCAACGTGCCCCTCGATTTGGCCCTGTCCGAGGGATTGTTGGCTCATCGGCAGAACGGCGACGAGATTGGCAAGGACAATGGCTGGCCCGTGCGCCTGGTGATTCCCAGCCGCTACGGCTGGAAGTCTGCCAAGTGGGTGAACGGCATCGAACTGCTGGCGGAAGACGCTCCGGGGTTTTGGGAACAGCGGGGTTACAACAACAACGCTGACCCGTGGCGGGAAGAGCGGTTTTGGCCCGAACTGACCAAGTAAACCGCTCCTCAGCGCCAGGCAAATGAATCGGCCGCCGGGTTTTTCACCCGGCGGCCGCAATCATCCCAAGGTTTTGGTTGCGCTTTAGGCCACTTGCAGCAACTCCTCCTGTCCGGTGGTCGCTCCGGTGGTTGGCGAGTTGATCCAGTTGACGTCAATCGCTTCCACTGGCGCGTCCAGATCTCGCTGCAAGCCACACTGGAGGCAGCTGACAAAGATGCCGTAAATATCCCTTCGCAGTTCCAGGTCGCCGCGGCATTTGGGGCAGCCTTTGAATTTTAGCTTCATGATGGCCTCCTTGTAAGATTACAAATTTGTGGTGAAGGATATGACACCTGAACAGCCTCGTCTATGGTGGTATACGGACGGCATAGCGCGTCGGATTTACGATCGTTTCGTGGATTTTTAGGAGCATTAGCCAAAGGGCATTTCCATCGATTGGATAATACACCTTGACATTATCCGTGTCAACTCGTATTATGCTAACTAGAACAATGTGATATAAATCACGGGACAGTATTCCCTGATGCTGTAAGATAGGCTGGCAGGAATACGGCCGATTGGCCCGTCCCGGGGAGAAACAGGATTATGCAACGGCGGTGGCCACGGGCGCCTCAATTCCCCAGGCCCATTTTGGAACCTTACCCGGCGCCGAGTGCCCAAGCGCCTGAGCACTGGGACGCCGATTTGACTCAGAACCTGCCGGAGAAACCCGAAAACCCCTCCGGCAGCAATGGCACCGCGCGGCGTGGCGGATCCGGTGCGGAAATGGAAGGGGTGTACATCATTTCGGTGGCGGCGCGGTTGCTGGAAATGCACCCGCAAACGCTCCGAAAATACGAGCGGTTGGGACTCATTCAGCCGGTGCGCACGGTTGGTATGCTGCGACTCTACTCCCGGGAAGACCTGCGCAAGGTGATGCTGATTCGCCACCTGATGGACAACCTGGGACTCAACCTTGCCGGCGTGGAGTTTGCGCTCAACCTGGTGAACAACCTTGAAGTATTCTCGCGCCGACTCACCCGCTCCACCACCGATGCAGAACTCGCCGACCGTATCCGCGAGGAAGTAGCTTTGCTATGCGGCAGCCTCAGTTTGCCGGCTCCTGAGTAGTGGTGGCGGCAGTTACGGCGGTCGATTCCCGCGGCGCCCCACGGCGGTTGGTTGGAATCCACCCTACGGCGAAATTTTGACATTCAATCGGGAAACGTAATCAGGAAACGTAAATGACTAACGAGCACGACCACCCGGCCGGTGATGCGAACCCACCAGACCACGCCGCCGACGCGGACAGTATCCCGGCTTCGTTTTTCGATGGTGAGAACCCGGACCCGGCCGATGCGGGAATCAATCACCTCCCGCCGATGTCTCCCGAAGCGGAAGCATTGATGCTGCGGGCGGCGCTGTCTGAAGCCAATGAGGAAATCGCGCGGCAGGCCGACGCCGTGCAGCGCGGTTTGGCAGACCTGGCGAACCTGCGCCGGCGACACGACGAGGAACGCCTGAACATCCGGGAACAATCCAACAGCCGATTGCTGGTGCATTTGCTGCCCATCGTGGATGAGCTTGACCTGGCGGTGAATCATCTGAACAACGCCGTTGCCGAAAATGCCGACCGAGGAGTGGCCGATTCCTGGTCGGAGGGCGTGCGCCTGATCCAGCGTAAACTGGCGGCGTTCCTGGAGTCTGAAGGGGTTACTCGCATCGAATCGCTGGGTGAGCCATTCAACCCGGAGTTGCACGAAGCCGTCGGCATCGCGCAGGTGAGCGCCGCCGACTCCGGTTGCGTGGTTGAGGTGCTGCGGCAGGGTTACCGCCTGCACAACCGGGTGGTTCAGGCCGCCCAGGTAGTGGTTAATCAGTAAGATTCAGAAACAAAGGGCCGGGGCCGGGTGGCGACGAATTACCGCTGCCGTCGGCGCATCCGCTAACTTGACACCGGCGCAGACCAAACTCGAAAAATAAATTTAGACTTGAGGAGTAACAGCAATGGCAAAAATCCTGGGCATCGATCTCGGCACTACCAACTCGGTAGCTGCGGTTATTGAGGCCGGCGAGGCAGAAGTAGTCGAAAACGCGGAAGGCAACCGTATCACCCCATCGGTGGTGGCGGTAAACGTCCGCAGTGGCGAGCGGTACGTCGGGCAAACCGCCAAACGGCAGGCCGTTACCAACCCGGAGAACACCATCTTCTCCGTGAAGCGTTTGATGGGCCGGCGGTTTGAAGACCCAAACGTGCAGAATGCCGCCAAGCGCCTGCCCTACAAAATCGTTGGCGGAGAAAACGGAGACGCCCACGTGGAGATGTCGGGCCAATCCTACGCTCCCCCGCAAATTTCGAGCATGGTGCTGCAAAAAATCCGGCAGGACGCCGAAGCCAAGCTGGGCGAGACCATCACCCAGGCCGTGATTACGGTTCCCGCCTATTTCAATGATTCCCAGCGGCAGGCCACCAAGGACGCCGGCACCATCGCCGGGCTGGACGTGCTGCGGATCATCAACGAACCAACCGCGTCGTCGCTGGCCTATGGTATCGACAAACAACAGACCGATTCCACCGTTGCAGTGTTCGACCTGGGCGGCGGCACGTTCGACATTACCATCCTGCAGCTGGGCGATGGTGTGTTTGAGGTGCTGTCGACGAACGGCGATACGTTCCTGGGCGGCGACGATTTCGACGACACTATCCTGGAATGGCTGGTCGCCGAGTTCCGTGCCGAAACCGGTATCGATCTGACCCAGGACCGCATGGCTTTGCAACGTCTGCGAGACGCGGCGGAACGGGCCAAGATCGAGCTGTCCAGCACGCTGGAAACCGAGATAAACCTGCCGTTCATTACCGCCGACGCCAGCGGGCCGCAGCATCTGGTCAAGCCGTTGACCCGTGCCCGCCTGGAGCAACTGGTTAGTGGCCTCATCGAACGCACCGAGGGCCCGTGTCGGCAGGCAATTGCAGATGCCGGCGTCGGTTCCGTTAGCATCGACGATGTGATTCTGGTCGGTGGAATGACCCGTATGCCGTCCGTGCAGGCCAAAGTGCAGCAAATTTTTGGCCGGGAGCCCTCCCGTTCGGTCAACCCGGACGAAGCCGTGGCCTTGGGCGCCGCGATCCAGGCCGGCGTGCTGGCCGGCGAAGTTGGCGACATCGTGCTGCTGGACGTAACGCCGCTGACCCTGGGCATCGAAACGCTGGGCGGTGTTACCACGGCGCTCATCCCGCGCAATACCACCATCCCCACCAAAAAGACCGAGACATTCACCACCGCCGCTGATTCGCAGGCCAGCGTAGACATCCATGTCCTGCAGGGCGAGCGGCCCATGTCTGCCGACAACAAGACCATTGGTCGGTTCATGCTGGATGGCATCCTGCCAGCTCCCCGTGGAATGCCCCAAATCGACGTTACGTTTGACATCGACTCCAACGGCATCCTGAGCGTTTCGGCCCAGGACAAGGGCACCGGCAAGGAACAGCGCATCGTCATCCAGACCAGCAGCGGTCTTACCGATGAAGACATCGCCCGGATGATGTCGGAGGCGCAAGCCAACGAGGAGACCGACCGCCAGCGCCGCGCCGAAATCGAGACGCGAAACCAGGCGGACAGCCTGGCCTACTCGGCGCAGCGGTTGCTTACCGATAATGCCGAAGCATTGCCGGCTGATTTGAAAGCGGAGGCTGAAGGCAAGCTGGAGGCGCTGCAAACTGCCATCGCGAGCAATAACGTGGCGCAGATGCAGACTGCGATGAACGAGTTGAACGAGGCCTTGCAACGAGTTGGTCAGGCAGTTTATTCGCAGCCGGGAGCCGGCGGGCCCGGAGACGCTGGAGGTGCCGGCGACGGAGCATCCGACACCGACGACACCATTGAAGGTGAATTTCGCGAGGTGTAGCCGTTACCGTTGGTCCGCATGGCGAAACGGCCAAACCGGGTACAAGTACGCTGGCCGGCGACGAATCCACCGGATGCCGGTCAGCGTACTAATATAGTAGCGAAACAGCGGCATCACGACGATTCCAGCCCGACGCGTCCCTGGTTGGTTTACGAGATGTTGCGCAGACGTAAATCCTTCGTAAACTATCGCGGCAACCGTGTTAATTGCTAGCGGAAGTGCTATAATGGCCTTGACCTCAACATCTGGCGCGGGCAATCATCCCGCCGGACACTGGGAGAAGTGCAATGAGCGCATCACAAAGAGATGATACCGAAACGACCGGGTTGGAAACTGACAACCCCGTAGTGAGCACCGCACCGATTGGTGTGGAACGGCAGGCCGGCCCCGAATTCGAGGGCTACGACCTGGAGTCGTTCACCCCGTTGCAGACTCATTACCTCGAGACTCTGCGACAGCTGGTCGTCGTAAAAAACGAATACCAGACCGCTCCAGAGTATGAGGCATGGATGATGGACGCCGTGAAGCGTTCTATCTACTCGGCTCTGCGTGATTGCATTGAGGCCAACATTGGCGACATCGCCAAGGAACTGCTGCATCGAGAGCATCAGGTAAACTAAACCGCCAACTTGCACAGCGACCGGTGTAACCCGGTCGCTGTCATGCTGTATGGACCCGTAGCATCCTGACTCACTACGATGAGTCATACGGATGTGAAACGGCGCGCCGAGACTCTCAGATCGGGCGAACACGGGGTGCGTTGGATCGTCAGCGATCCAGGTGGTACGGTCGATTTTAGGGCTTCGGCTGGTTTGACAGACGCTTTCAACGCTATGATATACTCCCATTGTTGCCCCAACGCCGAGGTGGTGGAATTGGTAGACACGCGGTCTTGAGGGGGCCGTGGGCTTTCGCTCGTGTGGGTTCAAGTCCCGCCCTCGGCACCAGCCGGCCACCCGCAACTTGGCCGCGCGTCAACGATAGAATCCATAGGGTGTAAATCGAGCAGATATAAGGCGACGTAGCCAAGTGGTTAAGGCGGAGGTCTGCAAAACCTCTATTCGGCGGTTCGAATCCGCCCGTCGCCTCCAATTAGAAAGGCCGATGAGCCAACCAACAGTCAATGATTCGTCGCTGGCATTGACCAGTCAAAACCAATTGATGCGTAATCTACACCGCGCGGCGCACCGCTAAACGAGGGCGTGGCGCGTTTCATTTTAACCCTGTGCCGAGGTGGCGAAATGGTAGACGCGGCGGACTTAAAATCCGCTACCTCCTAGAGGTGTGTGGGTTCGATCCCCTCCCTCGGCACCAAAGTATCCATCGCTTCTGCAATCTAACGCATATCGGGTAACCGGCGGGTTCGCCAATCTGGTCCTAACCCGAATTTGACGGGCAACTGTTGTGACCGTGGTGCCGCGAACGTGCCGCGAAAACGGCGCACTTGTGCCCGCCCCGACACGCATACTTCCGAACAGCGTTGCAGGAAACACCCACTCGGTTGCTATTCGCCGCAGCGACAACCCCTGTCGGCCCGGCCTTCTGAACCGTAGTCCGCAATGTCCTTTAATGTGGCGTGGGCGCTCAGACATTCTGGCTGTGCGCCCGGAACCGATTGACCGGCACGGATTGGCGCCAGGCTGCGTCAGGCGACGGTTGCATTAGCGCCATTCCCTACCGCAAACTCCTACACCGATGTCTGCGTAATCACCCTCGGGGCAACTTTGCGGGAGAGCCAACGACCGTCTCCAGGGTCGCCGTGGAGCTGGCCGTCGCGCACGATTACCTTACCGCGCAGCAAGGTCATTATGGGGTACCCTTCGCACTGGAAGCCGTCCCAGATGGAGTAGTCGGAATCGGCGTGCAGCTCGTCCACCGTTATCATCTTCTTGAAATTCGGGTCGAAGATAACGATGTCGGCGTCGCTGCCGGCGGCGATGGCGCCTTTCTGCGGGTACATCCCGAGGATCTTGGCGGCGTTCGTCGAGGTGATGGCGGCGAACCGCTCCAGGTCGATGCGTCCGGTGGACACCAGCTTGGTGTAAGTAACCGGCATCCGGGTCTCGATGCCATTGTGTCCGCCGCAGAGGGTGCGGATGGTTTCGCCGGCCAGCTTGACGTTCTTGTACGTGGTCCATTCGTCGGTGGCCGTGGTGCAGATGGGGCCGTCCGCCAGCCCCTGTTGCAGCGCGTCGCGATCATCGGAGAACTTGATGGCCGGGTAGGTGTGGATGGCCAGGCCGTCGGGTTTCAGGTAATCGTCGCAGGTGAACTCCAGGTAGTTGTGCAACGCCTCGCCGTAGACCGGCAGTTGTGCGGCGCGTGCCTCGGCGATGGCGGCCACCCCTTCTTTGGCCGTCGTGTGAACGAAGTAGATGCCGGTCTCGGTGCTTCGGGCCAGCCGCACCACCTTCCGGAAGGATATATCCTCGGAAATGTTATTGTGCGCCAGGTGCAGGTTGGAACCGTGGTCGCGGCCCTCCCTTTCCAGCTTTTCCTCCATATAGGTAACGATGTCGTCCTCTTCGGCGTGGACGGCCATAATACCGCCGTGCTTTCCGACTTCCTGGAAAATCTCCCACAGATGCCCCATCGGAACCCGGGCGTGGAAAGTGGTGAAAATCTTGAAGCTGGCTACGCCCGACTGAATCGCCTCGCCAATCTCGCCCATGGTGCTGGGCGGAATTGCCCCGGCGAGAATGTAGTGGAAGGTGTAGTCGGTGTAGGAATGTCCGCGAAAGGTATCCCGCCGCGTTTCGATTTGCGCCATGATTGGCTCGGAGGGCGGCACCGCGCCGGGCGTTAGAGGCAATGCCCCGGCGAAATCCACGTAGGTGGTGACGCCGCCGAAAGCGGCGGCGCGGCTGGCAGCCTCGGGCGGTTGGGTAAAGACGTTGGGGTCGCCACCGGCCCAATAATCCGGCACCGGCACATTGATGTGAGCGTGGGGTTCGATGCCGCCCGGCAGGACGATCATCCCGGTGGCGTCGATGGTCTCCCCCGCGCCCAGGTCGTCCAAGGCGCCGGGAGAAGCCACCGCCGCGATTTGCTCCCCCTGAATGCCCACATCCATCAGACCGGCGCCCCCGGGCGTAACCACCGTCCCGCCCTTAATGATCAAGTCCAGCATTATTGCCTCCCGAATCGACGATTTGGCGCACTGTCTCAGTAAAAACGGTACGCAAGACAAACATAGTGGAACCGATTATAACGCAGCAGACGGGCATCGGCCCACAGCGACGTCGGTATCCCTCGCCCACCAGTTCTCCATAGGCGATTGCGAAACTCCAGTCCCTGCCTGCTGTCATTGCGAGGAGCGTAGCGACGTGGCAATCCCGTTGCAGCAATGGCGGCGGTTTCAGCGACGAGATTGCCGCGCTGCGCTCGCAATGACAAGTTTTGAAATTCCCCAACAGCCGCCGTTGCAATTCCTGGCTGACAGTTTGTTGTAGAATTGCCGGGCAAACCGTACTGCCCGACGTTATTTTTTGGGCAGTCCACCATTGGAGAGGCGATGTCGCAACTGATGACCGGCAAGCAGGCCCTGTTGGAAATGCTCAAGGCCGAGGGTGTTGAGTACATCTTTGGCAACCCCGGCACCAGCGAGGGTCCCATCATCGACCTGCTGGGCGACTATCCGGAGTTCCGCTACATCCTGGCCCTCCAGGAGAGCGTGGCCGTGGGAATGGGCGAGGCCTATGCGCGGGCTACCGGGCGGGCGTCCTTCGTCAGCCTTCACGTGGATAGCGGGCTGGCAAACGGCATCGCCCTCATGCTGGACGCTCTCAATACCGGCACCCCCATGGTGGTGACCTCCGCCAATTACGATGCCCGCAAGGTGAACGAAACCATTACCGATCTGGCCCAGCTGGTGCGCCCCGTAACCAAGTGGGCGGTGGAACTGACACTGCCGGATCAGATACCCAGCGCGATGCGCCGGGCATTCAACGAAGCCAACAGCCACCCCAAGGGCCCGGTTTACGTGGGGTTCACGTCCAACGCCCTGGAAGGGTTGGCCGAGATGAACATCGTGCCCTCCCGCCCCGTGTACGACGCCCCCCGTCCCAGCCCGGAAGGCATCGCTCAGGCCGCATCCCTGCTGCTCGACGCCAGCCGGCCCATCTTGCTGGTGGGCGACCGGCTTGCCGAAGATGACGCCCTCGATCAGGCGGTGGAACTGGCCGAGCTGATGGGCTTGCCGGTGTACCAATCGCGTGGCGCCGAGGTTGCTTTCCCAACTACCCACGGCCAGTTTCTCGGCAATCTCTCGCTGCGGGTGAGCGAGCAGCGCGCCGTTCTGCAGCGCGTCGACCTGGTCCTGGCGGTGGGAACCGACCCCTTCGAGGAGCTTTTCTACTGGGGCGACGTGATCCTTCCCCCGGATGCCAGGCTGGTACACATCGATCCCAGCCCGGGGCGCATTGGCCGCTCCGAACCCACCGACGTCGGCATCGTGAGCCATTGCGGGAGCGCGCTATCCGACCTGACCGCAGCCCTCACGGAAAGGTTGTCGCCGGGGGATCGCTCGGAGATAGAGGAACGCAGGCAGGCCGTCGTAAACGAAAAGCGGAACAATCGGGAAAACTTCGATAAGGCCGCTGCGGACCGGTGGGACCACCAGCCCATGTCCCCAGCGCGCATGATGTTCGAACTGGCCGCTGCCGTCCCCGACAACGCCGTGGTCGTTGACGACTCCATCAGCAATCGCGGCGCCATGCGCCACTACTTCCAGGCCGCCCGCCTGGGGGACCTGCGTGGCGTCCGGGGCCAGGCCATCGGTGGCGGCATCGGAGCGACGATGGGTGCCCAGTGCGCCTATCCGGACCGCCCGGTGTTCGGCGTCATCGGCGACGGCAGCGCCATGATGACCGTCCAGGGACTTTGGACGGCTGCCAACGACAACATCCCGTGCGTCTTCGTCATCTGCAACAATGGTATGTACCGGGTGCTGAAGGTCAACTTCAACGTCTACCAACAGGATGTGCTGGAGTTGCCCGAAACCTCGGGCGGCCGACTCCTCTATTCCGAATTCGCCACACCCTTCGACATGGCAGCCATCGCCAACAGCATGGGTGTCCACGGCGAACGCATCACCGATCCCGCTGAAATCAAGCCCGCGGTGGAGCGGGCAGTGGCCTCGGGAAAGCCGGCCCTGCTGGATATCGTGATCGACGGTTCGTTGTAGGGCTGGTGGAGACAGCTCGCTCAATCAATTGCCCGTCTGCTCAGGCCGCCGGGCGCAATCTTTACCGAAAAGGAACATTCTTATGCGTACCAACACCACCAAGGCTAAACTCAACGAAGGCGAGGTAGTTTTCGGGGCCATCATTACCCGCTACGCTCCCGACATGGTGGAGATTTTCGGCGCCCTCGGCTACGATTTCGTGATGATTGACTGCGAGCACGGGCCGGCCGGACTGGATCAGGTGGAGCACATGGTGCGCGCCGCCGAATCCTTCGGCATTACGCCCATCGCTCGCATTCCCGACCACTCCGAGCCAACCATCCTGCGGTACCTCGACCGGGGCCTCCAGGGGATAATCGTGCCTCACGTCAACACGGGAGAGCAGGCCGCGGCCATCGCCCGAGCCTCCCGTTACTATCCCGACGGTTATCGGGGCATGGGGGGCGGACGGGCCCAGGACTACGGCATCGGCGTTTCCCGGGACGAGGCCACGGCCTGGGTCAACTCGCAGGTGCTGGTGATTCCCATGGTCGAAGACATCGAGGCGGTTGGCAACCTGGACGACATTCTCCAGGTATCGGGCGCCGACGTGCTCCACGTGGCGGCATCCGACCTCGGTCAGAGCATGGGAAATCCCGGAGCGTCCGAAGTGCGCCGCGTGATGAGCGAGGTCATCCCCCGGGTTCGCGCTGGCGGCAAGTCGGTCGGAGTGGGCGGCAACAACCCGGCTGATGCTGCCGGAGTCGCCGAGTTCATCAACCTGGGCGCCAACTTCGTAACTGTTTCCGGCTGGGGCCTGCTGCGCCTCGGCGCCGAAGACTTCCTGAAAAGGGTCAACGATGCCCGGTGAGCGAGATCCCGGCCAGGTTAGATTCACGCCGCAGGAACGCCAATGCCGGCGAAGACGCAATCGGCTCCAACGACTTCATCCTCTGGCATCGGGATCGCCGCGATACGCTCGCGCCGACTGACCAGTCGCCGCAGTCGGCTGGCCCAGGCCGGATTTCCATTGCCTCCGATAGTACGATACGATGTCGTAATCCCAGACCTGAACACCAGGCTCTGGAGGCAGGAGTTCGCTCGCACCCGGCAACGTCGCCGCCCATCGGACCCGACTGACCAACGAAATGGCTCTCTATTGGAGAAACCAGCCTTTCGCGAGCATTCGCGCAGAAAGCCGTAAAGGAGACAAGAGAATATGACCACACCGACCAACCCGGGCACCCTGGATTCCGCAACCCTGACCGGGTTTCGGGCAGCTTTCGAATCACAGTCTTCCCACCAACTGATGCAGAACGTGGTCACCCAGCACGATGTGAACGATGTGGCCCTGAACCGAAACATCATCGCGGCGGCAACGCACTCCTTTTCCACGGTACTGGACGACTGGGGCGTCACCAACCAGGCCCGCTCTGGCCGTTGCTGGATGTTCGCCGGCCTGAACCTGTTTCGGGCGGAATCCAAAGACCTGCTCAACGTCAAGGAGTTCGAATTTAGCCAGAGCTATGTAATGTTCTGGGACAAGATTGAGCGGGCCAACTACATCCTGGAAGCGGTTATTGAGACCGCCGACCGCCCGGTTGACGACCGGGTGGTGGCCTGGTTGCTGCATCAACCCCTCGGGGACGGCGGCCAGTGGGATATGTTTGTCAGCCTGATGCGGAAGCACGGGGTCGTGCCCAAGACCGTCATGCCGGAAACGGAAAGCTCCGGCAACTCGTCCCGCATGAACGCCAGCCTCAATTACCAGGTGCGCCAGGGCGCGCGGGATATCCGCCGGCTATACACCGAGGAAGGCGGTTTGGACGCAATGCGCCAGGCCAAGGATGAGGCTCTTCAATCCATCTATCAGATCCTCTGCATCCACCTGGGCAACCCGCCCACCAACTTCGACTGGCAATGGAAAGACAAGGACGGCGAGTTCCATCGGGACGCTCGCATGACTCCCCTGGAGTTCGCTGAAAAGTACATCGCTACCCCCATGGAGGAGTACGTTTGCCTGGTCCACGACCCGCGCCAGTCCAACCCGCCGGGCCGCACCTATACCGTCCAGTACCTGGGCAACGTGGTGGACGGAAAACAGATTAAGTACCTGAATGTGGACATTGAACTGATGAAGGACATTGCCATGCGGATGCTGCTCGATGGCAAGCCGGTCTGGATGGGCTGCGACACGGGCAAGCAAATGCACCGTGATAAGGGACTTTGGGACGCCGAGCTGTTCGACTACGCCAGCGTCTATAACGCCGAGTTTTCCATGGACAAGGCGGAACGGCTGGAGTACCACCAGACGGCGATGACCCACGCCATGCTGTTCACCGGCGTGGACGTGGTTGACGGCAAGCCGCGCCGCTGGCGAGTGGAAAACAGTTGGGACGACAAGGTTGGCGACAAGGGATTCTTCCTGATGAACGACTCCTGGTTTGCCGAGTATATGTTTGAAATTTCGGCCCCTCGAAACTATCTCCCCGCGGACCTGCAGCAAGCCCTGGAGCTGGAGCCAATAGTGCTGCCGCCCTGGGATCCGATGGGCTCGCTGGCGGACTAATCTTCCACCGGCGCACCGACCCGTGCGCGGGCGCGAACGTTGAATATGCCCCGACTCGTCCCACACCAGGTCGCGCCCGCCGTCAATTCGCCGCCATCCGCCGCAGCCGAGTGAACCGTCCGACGTTCCATCGCCGACTGCTCCTGTCAAATCGGCAAACCGGATGGTTACGAGGACGACACACCGGAGTTGCGATAGACGTGGCCGGCCGTCGCAACACGATGGTCGCCGCAAATGTCAAAACCCTAACATCCGAAACGTTACTATCGAAGCGTTGTTATCGAAGCGTTTCCATCGAACGGAGGGAAACATCATGCCTGCCAAAAAGGGTACTGGAATGCTGATGGTCTGGTGCGACGTACCGGAAGACCGAGAGGACGAATTCAACCGCTGGTACAATGAGGAACACATCCAGGAAATTCTCAACGTGCCAGGCGTGCTGAACGCCGCCCGTTATGAAGCGGTGCGCGGCGGACCGAAGCATCTGGCCGCTTACGAGTTGGAGAGCCCGGCCGCCGTGTTGGGCGACGGTTTCACCAAGCGGGCCAAATCCAGGTGGAGCGAGACCATGGGGCCGTCTCTCATCGGTCTAAATTTCTTCAACCCGCTCTACGAAATGATTTATCCCGACTCGGTCTCCAGTGAGATGGCGGAAAGCGGCATGGCCCCGGCGCTACAGGTGGGCCGAATGAACATCCCGCCCGAACGCGATGCCGAGTGGAACCAGTGGTATAACTCGATCTTCGTGCCCAATTTCGAGAAGGTGCCCGGCGTAATCCGGGGGCGACGCTTCAAGACCGTGCGGGGCGAAGACCCGATGTATTCAGTGGTCTACGAGTTTGTGGACGAAAACGTCTCGCAGACCCCGGAATGGGCGGCCCAACTGGACGCCGACCCGGAGAACGCCGAGATGCGGGCCCTGATCACCCACGGACCTGGTTCCCCCAGCATTTTCAGAAAGACCTTCGAACTTTAAACCCGTTTGTTTTGGAGTTTGTAATGCCCAATCACATCGTAAACGTAGGCGCCGTCGAGCTGATTTCTCTCAACGACAACCTGCCCATCAGGTCGCCCCTGGTGGCCTTCCCCCACACCACCATCGAACAGTGGCGAGAGTACCCGGAGTTGATGGCGGACCAGGAAAACGCCCAGCAACGCTGGGGTTCGTTGGCCATCCGTTCATCCGGCAAGCTGATAGTCGTGGACACCGGTATGCAGGGTGAAGGGTGCTATTTGCTGGACGACATGAAGGAAAAAGGCATCGACCGGGAGGCGGTCGACCTGGTGGTCTTTACCCATGTGCATCCGGACCACGTCGGTTGGAATTACACCGACGGCAAACCCAACTTCCCCAATGCCCGTTTCCTGGTGCCCCAAAAGGACTGGGACTACTGGACCCAACCCGATGTGATCAACACCGTCGAGTACGTGGTGCCACAGGTGCTACCGCTGCAGGAACACGGCGTGATGGACCTGATGGATGGGGAGTACCAAATCACCCCGGAACTGACGTCCTACCCCACGCCAGGACACACCCCCGGGCACAATTCCATCCGCGTCGACTCCAACGGCGAACACGCTTTTATCCTGGGCGACGTGGCCCACAGTCCTATCCAGGCGCATCACACCGATTGGTGCCCTGATTTCGACATCAACCAGGACATGGCCCGTTCCACCAGACATGCGGTGATCGACATGCTGGAAGCCGAAGGCACGCTGGTGTCTGCCGGCCATTTCCCCGACCCAGGTTTTGGCCGCTTCGTCCGGGGAGAAAACCGGCGATACTGGCAAGGCATCTGACCGGCCGCGAAGCGCGACGTGGCGGACGCAATCGTGAATATGCCGCTCAACGTGATCCGGTCCCGTGGTCAACTGCCGCCTGATGCAATCCCGCTGCAAATTTTAAGATGCGGGCCGGCGGCCCATTGGGCCGGCCTTCGCTAGCGGCCGGCCTTGATAAATTCGGCGGCCCGTTCCGCAATCATGATAATGGTTGCGTTGGTGTTGGCCCTCACTATCTCCGGCATCACCGAGGAGTCGACTACGCGGAGCCCTTCCAGACCGTGAATGTTGCAATACTGGTCGACCACCGCCAGCGGGTCAGATTCCGGCCCCATCTTGCAGGTAACCGCAGTGTGCCCGGCGATGCCGGCGTTTTGCCGCAGCCAGGCGTCCAGTGTATCGTCGTCGGCCAGGTCATCGTCGGTAGGCGACAACCGTTCCGCCAACAGGTCGGTAAAGTCCGGGTGTTCGAAAATCTGGACGCTGCGGCGCACCGCGTCGCGCAATCGGGCGGTGTCTCTGGGATCGGTCAGGAACCGGAAATCCAGGTGTGGTTGCACCGAAACGTCGGCAGAGGTGAGAGTAAGGCGTCCTTCACTGTAGGGAAATTCCAACCGACAACCGATGCGGATGTCGGGGGCATTCCGGCTTTCCGGATAGGACGTGGTGGGTTGGACCTGAATATCGTTGCGGGCGGGCGAGCCATTCGCGGTGAACCGCAGACCCACCTGATTTCTGGGCGCGTCCGACGGCAGGTGGTTGCTCGGCTGCGCACGGAACACGATGGAAACCGATGGGTGATTCTTCATGTTGTGACCCACGCCGGGCAGGTCGTGAACCGGGTGTATGCTCAGTTCGCGCAGTTGATCGGCGGGTCCGACGCCGGATAGCAGCAGCAGTTGCGGCGAAGCAATTGCTCCGGCGCTCAGGATGATTTCCTCGCCTTCGACCACGAATGACTGGCCGTTGCTATCAACCTCCACCCCGGTGGCCCGCTTGCCCTCGAACCGGACACGCCGCGCCAGGATGTTGGGCCGGATGGTCAGGTTCAGCCGGTGGCGGCAGTCGTCCAGGTAGGTGAGGGCAGTGCTCATCCGCACACCGCCGGGGTTGTTCAGAGGCATGGCCCCAACACCGGTCGCGTCGGGATGATTCATATCCGGGTCTTCCGGGAAGCCGGCGTCGCGGCACGCCTGATAAAATGCCTGCTGCAAGGGTAGCCAGGTCTCGCGCGGATGCCGCCAAACCGGTATCGGGCCGTCGGCGCCGTGGAAGTCATCCCTAATATCGGCGTCGCTTTCCAGCATACGGAAATAGGGCAGCGTCTTTTGGTAGCTCCACTCGTCGTTACCCGCTTCGGCCCAGGCATCGAAATCTTCCGGGAGCCCCCGCAACAGGATCTGGTGGTTGATGGCACTGCTGCCGCCGGTCACGCGGCCCCGGGCCACGTGGATCGGGCCCGGTTGCTCGGGAGTGGATTGGCCCACCAACGACCAGTTGTGCTCCGCGCCCTTTTCGGAGGCGGCCTGGTTCATGTCAAATTTCAACTCGTCGGGCAGCAGATCGGCGGACGGGTAGTCCGGGCCGGCTTCCAGCAACAGCACGGAACGGCCGGGGTCCTCCGACAGCCGGTTAGCCAGGACGCAGCCTGCCGATCCAGCGCCGACGATGATGACGTCGTACTTCATACTACCTACCAAGCGCTCTGCGTCAGGTTTCAATGCGGTACGCCCGCACCGCAGCGTCGTGAAAAAGGTTGGCTCGTTCCGTCGGGCTGTAACCCTGCGAGAGACGCTTGAAGGCGTTGTACATCACGTTGTAGGAAAAGGAAACCTTGTCCGGCGGGAAGTTGCTTTCGAACATACTGCGCTCCGGTCCGAACTGCTCGATGCAGTAGTTCATCCACGGCGCCATGGCTTCCGCCAGCTCCGCAGAACCGATCGGAATGTTCCGGGCGTGCCAGCCTAAGCCCCAGCGAGGCATTCCCATCCCACCCAGCTTGCAGGTAACGTTGGGACAACCGGCCACAGCGCGGATACCCTCCCGCCACGCCGGAATGACCTCATCGTCTCGCCCGGCGTAAATGCCCGTCCGGCTAACCCCACCCAGATGGTTGAGGATGATGGGAAGTTCGGGCACTGCCCTGGCAAAGTCGGCCAGCTCGTTCAGTTGTGGGAAGGCGAGCATGACGTCCAGCGATAACCCCATCCCGGCCAAAACGCGGGCGCCGGCTCGAAAAGCGTCGTTGGACATGATTCCCTGGGTTTCGCGGTCTTCGAGCGAAGGGTCAGGGCTCCAGGTAACGTTGTGGCGGATGCCCTTGAAGCGGTTGGGGCTGGCCGCCTGCAGGGTTTCCAGCACCGGGGCCACGCCCTGGCCAAGCTTCAGGTCGGCGTGGCCGACAATGGCCGCCGCGGCCCTGGTTTCACCGTAGACGCCGCTGGCGCTCGCCGCCGCCAGCCCCTGTACGAACTCCACCTCACCAACCGGGCGCAATTCGTCCGGCCCCGAGGCCCGATACATCGACCGGGCTTCCACGAACACCGTGGAGCGGACATTGTGCCCCGAGTCCAGATCCGCCATCAGCTCGTGAAGCAGGTACCTCTGGTACGGGATGCTCGGTAGCCGTCGATCCCAAAAATGGTGGTGCGGGTCGCAAAGCGGAATTGCGGGCTCGATGGGTGTTTCTTCGGTTAGAGCCAGCCAGTCGTCATTTCCAAAAGGCACGTCAATCCCTCCAATGCCGGGTAACGCGCCAATAATACCACTTCAGATGGCGTGTTTCCTGAATGACTTGCCACCGCTGTACGGAGACTGCCCGGCTTCGCAAAGAACGATGCGAAAGCTCACCGGAGCCATGGCTTCCGCCTTGGCGACCCGAAACATGGCCGAAGCTCCGTTTGGGATGATTCACGCAGGGCTTTTTCAATGAGAAGGTACGCCAATGTACATCTGGTGATTACTGTCCACGTTCACCTGGTAATCCTCGCTCTACTGGAAAACCCTCCAGACCAGCTTTGAACAGTACACCTTGTCCTCGCCGCTCATGTCAAAGACGTTGAAGGTGAAACCGGTTTCACAATCGACCCCGTACAGGACCCGGCACGCAACCGACTGTGCGAAATTCACAAAGGCCCCGACGACGGCTCAACGCAATTTCGCACAGTTTTACGCCCGTGGGTAAAATCGGCGCACAATCCCAAAGGAAAGCGCCGGGCCGATTGACCCGACGCTCACCGGGAACCGCCCACGCAACGCGCTGAGACACCCAAACAACATCAGCATTTTACCGTCGGCTCCCGGTGGGTGTCCATTGGCACCTGGGCCGCAGCGGAAAGAGGGCGGGGCGATGTTCTGAAGGATTCCCATATTGAGAGAGGCAGAAGGCCCGGGTGACCGCACCCGGGCCTTCTGTTCGGTTATCGGGAACCGGACTTTTGCCGTTGGACGGCTGCCCTAATCTGGTCAACCGTGGCGGTCTTGTCGTGGCGGGAGTCCTCCCATTTGTCTCCATCCTGTAGCAGCTTAGCGTAGAAACCGCCGATTATGGCCCGGTAGTAGGTCTGTTCGGTAAAACCCTTGGGCACCGGGCGTCCCACCCCTTCGGTGTACTCGGGGCCCGCCATGTTCTCCAGGAACAGCAACATCTTCTCATCTTGCGCGAAGACCGGGACGTCTTTCGATTGCAACGCCGTGGCGTTGGGAGCGGAGATGCCGGTCGGAACCAGGACGGCTATCTCATCAGGGAAGTCCCCTTTGGGGTAGAAGGCTTCCTCAACGGTTAACTTGAAGTCCTTGTAGTGGTAGTAGATGAACGGAGGGTCACCGCCGCCCGGTTTCTGCTTGTCCCCCAAGGCATCAGTGAACGTCCCGATAATGACGGCATCGGCCCGCTTCACCATGTCCTCAACGTCCCAACTAGGCCGGGAACCAGCGCTGAACACCACCGTGTCCCCCTGGGAGGTCGGTGCCCCGAGGGGCTGGCTGTTGCCGCAACCGGCAACCAGGCCACCGCCGACCAGCACGGTCAGGAAAAGGACGGCGATGGCAAACATCGCCCTGCTTTTCTGGACTCTCATGGAACTACTCCTTAATTCCTTTCTGTTGAAGCCGGGTTAATCGGAGCCGTAGAGGGCGATGATCCCCTCTATGTCGTCGTCGCAGAGCGTGTGGTCATTGCCATGCCATTGGTACATCGCACAGTCCCAGTCCCAGGTCTTCCAGAACAGGACGTGCCACAGGTGTAACCAGTGTCCAAACTCGTGGATGGCGACCGTTCTAACATCGTAGGTATCGTCATCGCAGTCGTCACAAATCTCGAAATCGTACCGGAGGTTGAACCAGGTCTCAACGTTCTCGAAGCGGCACGTTAACCTGCGGCACGTTAACCTGTTGAAGGAACCCTCCGTGATGGCCTTGCGGTGCTCAGTGTTGTCCCGTTTCTTGTACCAGTCGAGTCCGAGCTGGAGTCGTGGACAAAAGTGAAATCGGGCCCTACGCTGGCGTTGTCCCAGACGGCGTTGGCGTAGACTATTTCGGCCTCCCAGCAGTCGGGGAAGTTACCGTGGGCGGTGTCGAAGGTCACGCTGTTCCCCGTCCACCGGAGGGATTCGTCGTTGGAGCAATCCTCGGTCTCATAGGCGCTGGCCGGCCCCGCGTTGGACCCCAGGTAGACGGCCACTCCCAACCCAAGCATAAGAGCGAGAACGAAGAGGTATTTCATCATCCCGGCCCGGCCAGCCCGGCTGAGGGCGGTTAAGTTCTTGATTCCCCGGTATTTCATCATAACCTCGTCCGCGTGTCGTGTAGCAATCCCGTCGGACAACCTCCTGAACATTTGCAATCCTCCTTGCCTGCAAAGGCTGTTGTGAATTGGCCCCACATGGTGGGCAGCACGTCAACAAAAAGCCTCGCTGCATTCACGAAGAGGCTCGACACGCAGGAGGACGCATTGCTTAAAATGCGCCCCGATGGCGGACCTGAACTCCCCATCGCTTGCGGCCTCGGTCTTGCTCACCGGGGCCGTTCTGTTGGCGCGGGCGGTCTATGGCCTGACGTACCCGTTGTCAACACTGCCCGAATCACTGCGAGCAATAAGATGTTCAGCGGAATCCAGCAAGCCTCAGGGGAATACCGACGTAATACCACCTCAAACCAATTTATCCGCTGCTAAAAGCGCTTGATAGTAGAGATACGTAATTTTCCGCGGGCATATATTGAGAACGCACGCCATGCACAAGACGGAAAACACGCGCACCCAGCGTGGAGGAAACTCTGTGAAATTAATGACCAACCCACCGGCCAGCAGCCGCAATTTCGCTCAGTTTTACGCACCTGGGTAAAATCGGCGTACCTTCCCTTTCCAAAGGCTCTGTGATTCACGGCCAAAGCATTAGCAGTCCCGTTGGGGTGGGTGTATCATTCTGGCCCCGTGTACAGTATCAGGAACTGGGCTGGCTCCCTGCACATTAGAGACTTCCGCCTGTTGTGGGCATCGACGCTCCTCTACTCCCTGGCCACCGGGATGGAGCAGGTGTCGGTCGGATGGCTCATCTATGAGCTAACCGATTCGGAGTTCATGGTGGGCGTGGGAGCCGCCGCCCGAATGCTGCCCTTCTTTCTGCTCGGCTTGTTGTCCGGAGCGGTGGCCGACCGTTGGCAGAGACGGGGGCTGCTTCGCCTGGGCACCCTGGGGGCATCCGCAGCCGCACTGGTTATGGCGCTGCTGCTGCTCGGCGGGAGCACCCACGTGTGGGTTGTCATCGTGCTGGTGCTCGCCCTGGGCGGCTTCATGGCCTTTACCATCACCGTCCGGCAGACCTATACCTACGACATAGTAGGCCAAGGACAAGCCCTGAACGGGTTGGCGCTGGGTGCTATGGCCATGCAGGGCGGCGGAATCGTCGGATCCATCGCCGCCGGAGGGCTGATCGAGTTGGTGGGGCCGGGTTGGCAATTCATCGCTTCGGCGGGTTGTTACCTGTGCTCCGCCGCCGCGACGCTGGCGATCAGCAACCCAGGGCGCTCGGCGGCCGGTTCCGTCGAACCGGTGCTGAAGAACCTGTTGGGTTACGTCAGCCTGGTTCGTGGGAACCGGTTCCTGCTGGTGCTCATGTTTCTGACCGCCGCCACGGAGGTGTTTGGGTTCACGCACATGACCCTGCTGCCCGTTTTCGCCAAGAATGTTCTCCACGTCGGGCCGACGGGACTGGGTATCATGACCGCGGTGCGTCAGACCGGGGGACTGCTGGGAGTCTGGCTGCTGGCCGGGCTGGGGACTTCCAGCAAGAAAGGTCTGATGATGTTCGTAACCGCCATCGGATTCGGTGTGGGACAAATGGCGTTCTCCCTGTCTCGCAACATCTACCTATTCCTGGGTGTGCTGCTGTTCGTCAACGCCTGCGCCATGGCCGTCGATACTCTGTACAAAACCCTCATGCAGGACCTGGTGGCCGACAAGGACCGAGGGCGCGCAACCGGATCCTGGGTGCTAAGCGTCGGATTTGCTCCAGTAGGTCACGTGGGAATCGGAGCGTTGGCCGGCATCCTGGGAGCTCCGAAGGCTCTGCTGGTCAACGGCGCCATATTGACTATTATCAATATCGTGTCCGGCCTGGGCCTGCCGCGCATCAGGCGATTGGAGTGAATATGGCTCGTGCTGCGGTGGCCTTCGCTGGTCGGCGGTGGCATACCGCCCCTTGGTCAGCCTTTGAGGTGCTGGCCGTAGAACTGTAGCACCCGATGCCACATATCCTGCGCCTGGGCCGCGCGGTAGCTGGGACGGTAGTCGGCGAAGAAGGCGTGCCCTGCGTTGTTGTACATCACCCACTCGTAGGTCTTGCCGTGCTGTTCCAGCAGAGCTTTCATCTGCTCCGCCTGCTCCGGCGTGGGATTCTCGTCCTCTACACCAAATAACGCCAGCAATGGGCAGGACAAGTTGCGCACCATGTCCATCGGCTGCACCGGGCGCAAGTCGGTGGGTTCGTGGACGATGTGGCCGCCGGCCGAGTCCACCGCCGCGTTGATGTTGCTGCTCAAACAGGCCATCATCAGGGTGTAGCGTCCACCGGAGCAAAAACCGATGATGCCCACCCTGCCGTTGCTGTGCGCTTGGGATTTCAGATACAGGGCCGCCCCTTCCAGGTCGTCCATCGCCTGGGAGTCGGGAGAGGCGAACAGCGTGGCCAGCACGTTTTCCGGCTCCGGCGTGCCTTCCCGCGTATAGAGGTCCGGTGCGATGGCCAGATAGCCCTGCCCGGCGAAACGGACGGCGATGTCCTTGTGGTGGTCCATCAACCCCATGCCTTCCATGGTTACGATTACGCCGGGGTATGACCCGGCCCCGGCGGGTCGGCTGTAAAAGGCATCTATCATCGTGCCGTCGCGGCTGGTGTACTGGATTGTTCCGGTCTCTAACTCTTGGCCAACGAGTACCATCATGTACCTCCAGGGAGTTAATCAGAGTTGGAATCAGATGGCGATATAGTAACAGCGACCGGTTCTGCGGGTCGAGAGGCCGCCCAAACCGGCGCAGATACAGCATGAGGGACGGGCAAGCCTTCCTCGAGTTTGGACCAATCGGCCACTACGGGAGGTG
This sequence comes from Dehalococcoidia bacterium, assembly GCA_965220095.1. Classification (GTDB taxonomy): domain Bacteria; phylum Chloroflexota; class Dehalococcoidia; order Lucifugimonadales; family UBA3495; genus Bin87. The sequence continues at coordinate 3,862,337 of OZ244805.1, read as the reverse complement.
TGCGATGACGGCATTGGAGGGCCGGCAGCCGGGTCGCGAACCACCCGCGTTCCTTCGGATTCCGCGACCCGGGGCGCTTCAGGACCATGGCAGATTGCCGGGATCAGTCACTGATGTTGTAGACCCGGGCCGCAGTGTCGTGGAACAGGGCGGCACGTTCAGCCGCCGAATAGCCGCTGGAAAGCCGTTTGAAGGCGTTATACAGCACATTGTAGGAATAAGACGGCTTGTCCACCGGGAAGTTGCTCTCAAACATGCACCTCTCCGGCCCGAACTGCTCGATGCAGTGCTGCATGAGCGGGCCCAGCGCGCCGGCCAGCTCCTCAGAACCGATGGGAACGTTCCGGTCGTGCCAGTAATATCCGTAGCGCAACTGTCCTACCCCACCCAGCTTCATGACGATGTTGGGGCATTGGGCCGCTTCTTCCACACCACGCCGCCAGGCCGGCAGAACTTCGTCGTCCCGGTTGGCGTAGGGGCCGACCCGCACCAGGCCGCCGATGTGGTTCAGGACGATGGTCAGGTCAGGCACCGCTCGCGCGAATTCCGCCAACTCCGACAGCTGATGGAAATAGAGGGAGTTCTCCAGCAGCAACCCCATGCCCGCCAGAACCCTGGCTCCCGCCCGGTAGCCGTCGGTGGACAGGGCCCCGCGAATGTCCCGGTTGGCCAGCTCCGGACTCTCGTCCCAGCCGGTGGCGTGCCGGACGCCGCGAAAGCGGGTTGGGCTGGCGGCCTGCATTGCTTCCAGCACCGGGCGCACCGCCTCACTCAACTTCAGGTCGGCGTACCCGACAATGGCGGCGGCGGCTTTGGTGGGCCCAAGGCTGCCGCTGGCGCTTTCCGCGGCGATGGTCTCGATATACTCCACCTCGCCCACCGGCCTCATCTCTTCGGGGCCGCTCTGCCGGTATTCGCACCGCACCTCGATGAAGACCGTTGAGCGCACATTGTGGCCGCTGTTAACGTCGGCGGTCAGCTCTGGAAGCAGGTATCGCTGGTAGGCAGCAGGCTCCGGACGGGAGACCCAAAAATGGTGGTGGGGATCACAAATCGGGATTTCCGGTTCCAGGGTTTCCTCGGCGGTTAGGGCCAACCAGTCTTCGCCTCTCAGAACCATGACGTCCTCCTCGGGAGTGTTGGGTGGTCAGATACTACCACGGCAATTTTAACGCCGACCGGTCGGCAATAGCCGATTGCCGACCTGGCCGGGACAGCTAGTTGCCTGGTGTGTCGTTCACAATCCGACCACCCTCACCCGGTGATTGTGCGTATCGGCAATAAACAGGTCGCCGTCTGCGTTGATGCCGCACCCGTGGGGATGGACCAACCCGGCAGCTACGGCGGGGCCACCGTCGCCGCCGCCACCTTCGCGGCCGCCGGCGATGGTGGTCACGACGCCGGTCCGGGCGTCAATCCGCCTCACGGCACAGTTATCCGAATCAACCACGATGATGTTGTCATTCAGGTCGCAGCGCATCGCCTTGGGCGCTCCCCAGGTGGCGGACAACGCCGGGCCGCCGTCGCCGGTGTAGCCGTACACGGAATCGGCGCCGGCAATCGTGGTCAACGTTCCATCGGGAGATATTCTACGAACCCCGTTGCCTTCCCTTTCGCAAACGTAAACATTCCCCAGGCTATCCATGCAAACGGCTCTCGGACCCATCAGGCTGGCTTCGGCGGCCGGCTTCCCGTCGCCGGCGCGGGACTTTTCTCCGTTACCGGCAAAAGTGGTTATGATCCCGGTAGACAGGTCAACCCGGCGAATACGTTGATCCTGTATGTCGGCGATGAGCAGGCCGCCCCGCCCGTCCAGGTACACATCGTTGGGTTCCCGCATCATGGCTGCGTCGCCGGGGCCGCCGTCCCCGCTGTATCCGAATTCGCCGGTGCCAGCCACGGTTGAGATGATGCCCGTGCGACCGTCTATTTTCCGCACCGCCGGGTCAAACCGCTGCGAGAAGTACATATCGCCGTTGACGTCGATGGCCAACCCGTATGGTTGATTGATGAGGGCGTCGACAGCGGGGCCGCCATCACCGGCGTATCCCGGCTCCCCCGTGCCGGCGATCAGCGTGATCACCCCGGTGTCAGCATCCATGCGGCGGATTCTGTGATGGCGCCCCATGCACACGATAATGTTCCCGTGGGGATCGAACTCACAGGCATACGGAGTTTGACACGCGGCGGCTAACGCCGGCCCGCCGTCTCCCTCCCAGCCTTCAGATCCATTCCCCAATATGGTCTGGATGATGCCTTTCTCAGCCGGCATGGGTACACCTCCCATAGTTACCAAATAACCTGATCTGTTTTCCAGGACCCCATTGTATATCGGGCCATGGGAAAAACCGAACCGGCGCTCGCCCACCGGCAACGTGATACCATCGGCCAGGCTCGCCAGACCCGTGCCCAAACCGGCGGGCGGCCAGCGAAGTCCGGCACGATTGTGTTGCCACTGACCCGGGCGGGTTACAATTGGCCGGGTTACAATTGGCGGCGTAGTTGGAGCCATTTTAGTTTCAACTTGAACACCGAACACCGAACACCGGAACATCCAACATCGGTACATCGGAACATAGAAGGAGCGTTTTCATGCCGGAGATAGAGAACAAGCTGAAAGAATTAGGCTACGAGCTACCCCCACCCCGGCGGCCGGGGGCTGGCAACATCATCCCCGCGGTGCGAACCGGAAACCTGGTGTTCCTTTCGGGCACCGGCCCGGGACTGCCTGAGGGCGGTTTGCTGCACGTTGGCAAGCTGGGCTCGGCAGTTACCGTCGACCAGGGTTACGACTGCGCCCGGCAGACCATGTTGAACCTGCTCACCAATCTGAAGGGAGAAATTGGCGACCTGGACAACGTGAAGCGGATCGTCAAGCTGTTGTGCATGGTCAACTCCGAACCCGATTTCGGCGACACGCCCCTGGTCGCCAACGGCGCGTCGGATCTGTTAATCAACCTCTTTGGGGAACAGGGACGCCACGCCCGGTCCGCCGTTGGCATGGCAACTCTGCCCGGAGGAATGCCGATCGAGATCGAGATGATTGTCGAGGTTGCAGACTAGCAACGCGGCGCTTTCCGAGCGCGCCGGGAAATGAGCTCAGCACTGGCCCGGCGCGCTCGAAGCAATATTTATGCAGCGTCCTTTTGGTTTGCGGCCGGCCAACCTCCATCGTCTTGATGCCTGCGTCTTGATGCTTGATGTCATACTGCAACCGCCGGGTTCGATGGACATCACCAAGCATCGCTTGCTATGATGACACCCCCACAGACACCCGGCTAGCCCGATTGCCTTCATCGCACCAAATGCCGCCGCAAACTAGTGGCAACATGCCGCGCCATGCGTTGCTCACGGCGTTGACAATCTTGATGGTGGCGCTGGTCGCGGGACTATCCGGTTGCTCGCCGTCCACGGAACCCATTGTCTCGGAGACAGACTACTCGCTGCCCACTGCGCTCCCATCTGGTGGAGATATTACTGCGCCGGCAACAGCGACCGTGATACCACCCGCCGCCGTCCTTCCCACCTACACCCCCAGACCCACCTACACTCCCCGGCCGGCGCCGACCGAGGCTGCAGCCGAGGAACGCCAGGCCGGCCCGCCGTTCCAGGCCGTGCTGCTCGATGGCAACCAGTTTGACCTGGCCGACACGTTGGGCACACCCACGTTGCTGACGTTCTGGGCGCCTTGGTGACCCCATTGCCAGCGGGAGTTGCCCGCTGTCCAGGAACTTTACGCCACCCAGTTGCAGGCAGCCGGTGTGGACGTCCTGGGTGTCTCCCAGTTCAACACCACGGAGTCGGAAACGGTGGCCTTCGTAGACCGGGTTGGGTTGTCATTCCCAAACGTCTACGACGCCAACGCTCAACTGGCTACGGCATACGGCGTCAACGGTGTGCCGACTTACGTATTTCTGGACAAACAGGGCAGAGTCGCCCACACCAGTTCAGGCGCTCGCGGAGTATTCCTCATCCAGTCCTTGCTGGGCAGCCTGCAGCAAGAGTAACGATGGCGTCGAGGAGGGGTGTCTGCGGCAACAACGTCGCATCTGGGGTGCGCGGCTCTGCACTTCGTCGCGGAGTCCAACAATTGCAACTACAGCCCCATGCCTATCACTGTGTCATTGCGACCATAGCATGGCAAATTCGCGGGAGGATACGGCCCTCACCCCAACCCCTCTCCCAGTGGGAGAGGGGCTTTCTGCGTAACCCCTTGTCATTGCGAGCGTAGCGTGGCAATCCCGTCGCCGTAGCAACGGCGGTTCGCCGACGCGTGTTCTACCTCATCGAGATTGCCACGTCGCTATGCTCCTCGCAATGACAAAGTGGGTACGCCTGAACGACCGCAGCCGGTTGCGGCGGTGATAACGTTTGCGTACAATTGTTCTATATCAATCGAGCATATTTCACGCAAACCGTCCTCGCACTACGACGCAGGTGGCAACATGACAAACTCAGCGCCAATACGGGAACGACCGAAATGGCCACGAAAATCCCTCGTCCACCAGTTCCGGTCCGCCCACCCGGTTCCGAAGGATGCCCAGCGCCTGATTGCCAGATGGGAGCTGCTGGGTCGTCCTGCGATAGACCTGCAACCGGGCGTGAGCATCAGCAATTTGGAGCGATGGCTCAACCACTGGCCAACTCCCCGGGCCCATTTGGGCCGGGTGCGTGAGTATCTGTACGTCGACGACTCCGCGTTACCTCTGTAGATCGGCGCGGGACTGGAACGGCAAGGCGTTTACGATGCGCATGTACGGCGACCTGGCCTACCTTTGGCCTATCGTAAGCCCGCCTGAAGAGTACCTGGTCGACGCAAAGTTGTGGCTGGATGTTATCCGCGAACGGCTGCCATCAATTGATTCAGGCCGGCGGCCAACCTTGCTGGAATTGGGATGCGGTGGCGGTCACTTGCTGTCCCACCTCACGGCGCATTTCGACGCCGAGGCCGTGGACTTGTCGCCCCAGATGCTGGAACTATCGCGCGGGTTGAACCCATCCACGCTACACCACCTGGGAGACATGCGGACAATCCGGTTGGAACGCAGGTTCGATGTCGTTGCCATATACGACGCCGTGAACTATATGCTGACCGAGGACGACCTGCGCGCCGCCATCGCGACGGCAGTGGCTCACCTCAACCCGTCGGGACTGTTGATGCTGGCGCCCGATTTCCTGCGGGATGGCTTCTACGGCCCCCGGGTTATCGACTGGACCCGACAAAACAACGAGCTTGATGTTACGTTCATCGAGTACATCGCAAACGCGAATCCGGCCGGGACCACGGTGGAGTCGGTCTTCCTGTTCATCATCAACCGGGACGGCAACATCGCTGTGGAACAGGACCGCCACGTCAGCGGACTGTTCCCCAGATCAACGTGGCTGGAACTGCTGGACGAGGCCGGCTTTGAACCGGAGTATCTCGAGACCGAAGGCTACGCGGGCGGCATCGGCGGCCACCTGTTCGTCGGTACTTTGCGTCCCAGCGGGTCAGCGTAGGCAACCTGGTAGCGCAACGCTCCTACTCATCATCCAGCCCGGGAACCGGGAATCGGCCGCCCAACTGCCGTACCTCGTCGCTCACCGCGGACAACGCGGCTTCATCTCCTATGTTGGACAGCGTGCGCACGATCAGCTTGGCAACCTGCCTGGTGTCGTCTTCGCCCAGGCCCCGGCTGGTGATCGCCGGCGTACCCAGGCGCAGGCCGGAGGCGGTGCGCGGCGGCAATTGGTCGTAGGGGATGGCGTTCTTGTTCGCCACGATGCCCACCGACTCTAGCGCCCGTTCCGCCTGGCGGCCGGTGATGCCCAGGGGCGTCAAGTCCACCAGCATCAGGTGATTGTCGGTGCCACCGGCGACCAGGCGCACGCCGGCCTCGGAAAGCTCTTGTGCCATCACCTGCGCATTGGCTACAACCTGGGTGGCGTACCGGGCGAATTCCGGCTGCAAGGCCTCCGCGAAGCACACTGCTTTGGCCGCGATGATGTGCATAAACGGCCCGCCCTGCATATAAGGAAAAACCGCAAAATCTATCTTACGGGCCAGGTCGTCCTCCGCCAGGATCATGCCACCCCGTGGGCCGCGCAGGGTTTTTTGCGTGGTGGATGTAACTATCTGAGCGTGTGGGAAGGGCGATGGATGGGCTCCACCGGCGACCAGGCCAGCGATATGCGCCATGTCCACCATCAACAGAGCGCCAACGGAGTCGGCGATGGCGCGGAACCGGGGGAAGTCCAGGGTGCGCGAGTAACTGCTGCACCCGGCCACGATGAGCTTGGGGTTGTGCTCACGGGCCAGTTGCTCAACCTGGTCGTAGTCAATGGTTTCGGTATCGCGGTCGACACCGTAGGGAATGAAGTTGTACAGGTTGCCCGAAAAGTTGACGCTAGCCCCGTGCGTAAGATGGCCGCCCATATCCAGTTGCATCCCAAGCACCGTGTCGCCCTGCTCCAGCACGGCGAAGTAGGCGGCCATGTTGGCCTGCGCACCGCTGTGGGCCTGCACGTTGGCGTGCTCAGCGCCGAACAACTCTTTGGCCCGGTCGATGGCCAGGGTCTCGACCACGTCAACGTACTGGCAACCGCCGTAGTATCGCCGGCCAGGATAACCCTCAGCGTATTTGTTGTTCATCAGCTGGGATTGGGCTTCCAAAACTGCCTTGCTGGCGTAGTTCTCTGAGGCAATCAGAACGATGGAATCGCGCTGGCGGCGATTCTCGTTGGCAATGGCGTCGGCAACGGCTGGGTCAATACGTTCCAAAACGGTAGCCATGGTCACAAATCTCCTGGAGCGGCGCTCGAAACCGACCGTCGCTTGACGGTGAACGGCGTATTAATCATAACAAACCAACAGCGGGAGCGGACTATCGGCTGCCCTACGCCCAGGGCCTTTCGATTATCCATCCAAACTGGACTTTCCGCATTTCAAGCGGCGTAAGCAAGCGAATCTACAAGTCGGTGGTACAGGGCGACCGGGAGTTCCTGAATGTCGGGGTCGGTGGCCGACGTTGAAAAACCCTCCGACTCCAGCCACAGTTGGCGTCGCACCAGGGCGATGGCGTCCACGAAGGTCGGCGACGGCTTGTCATACCAAGCGGCCTTGCGTTGGGTCATGGGGCGCTGTTTTTGCAACGCGTGAGCGGCCAGGGTGGTCCAGGAGAAGAGACCCAGCAGGACAGGCGTGGTGCGGGCGATGGCCAGGTCGGACCACTGGCGCTGGGTCTCCACGCCCAGGTGGGTACGCACCTCCTGAAAGGTGACCTCCAGTTGCCAGCGCAGGACAAACCATTCCAGGATCTGGGTCGGGTCCGCCGATGGGTCGGTACACAGCAAAGCCTGGGTGGCGAAGGCGCCCTGGGGATCGCGGATCAGCACCCAGCGAATGAGGACGGGAGGCTTGCCGGAGCGGTACCAGACTGCCGTCTGGGAGGTGAGTTCCACCGTGCGGGTGGCGCCGTTATACCAGGCCACGGCCACACTGGCCCAAGTTGCCTGGGGCTGGTCGAGGAGGGCCTTCAGCGACGGTCGCCGCGCGCCTTTCAGCGGCGGGCGGCCCTGCTGACCCGGCTGACGGGCCGGTGCTGGCGCGGGCGCATAGAGAGCGGCGTCCAGACGTAGTCTGGCAATGAGGGTAACGGGTTCACGGAGGGATTGGCAGCAGTGGAGCAGATCCAGCACGGCGTAGCTGTTGTCGCCCACCAGCGCCAGCGGTCGCTGCGGCAGCCAGCGTGGTTCGGCAGGCTCACCATGAGCGGGGTTGCAGGATCATCTGTCGCGCCCAGTCGGTGAGCTTCTTGTGCCGACGTCCCTGCTGTTGGTAGTACCGGGTCGATGGCGCCAGCACGGTGAGCGCCGGCAGGGCCCAATGGCGTCCGGCCCAAGGCACGTGGCCCAGCCACATCAGGGAGATCCAGCGCAGGCCGCTGGCCTTGACCAGTTGCTGGCGGCTGGAACGCACCGCATCGCGGTAGATGCCCCGACCTTTGATCTTGGCGCCGCGACGCCGTTCCAGGGTTTCGTCGATGCCGAAGATCAACGGGCCGTCGCCGCGGTCCAGGTGCTGGAGCAGCAGCACCAGCAGGATGCGGGCCGCTGCACGGGACGACCACACCGCCCGATTGAGCACCTCATGGTAGCGGGCGTAGTCGCGCTGGTCGCTGCGGCCCATGACGCGCAGTGCCGCCGCCACGGTGCGCTGACCCGGGGTCAGGATCGCGCCGATCAGCAGCACCTGGGCTTTCCGCCAGGTCGGGTTGGTAAACAGCGTTGCGAAGGGACCGACAACGGCTACAATTGCATCGGGCAGGGTGAGCATGGCTGGACCTTTAGTGAGATTTGGGTCAGGCCAGCTTACCCTGCCTTTATACTTTTTCTAAATTTTGCGTAAAGTCCATCCAAAAATCCCGCGCTCACCGAATCTCCCCGTGCATCCTGAGCCTGTCGAAGGATCGCCTCGCGCCTGTCGAACCATGCGTTTGCGGCCTCTCCACAAACTCAGGATGCACGGGATTGTCGATGATGGCGGAAATCAAAAGGCTCTGCTCGACACCGCACCACGATCGCCCTTCCGAGGTGTGCCGGCTGGCGCGACCACTGCCCACAGCCGGGAGCAGCAAAAAGATGCTGACGACGCAAACGAACTATCAGGCTTTGCGGTCGACCGCCGCCCAGACTGAGGCCAGGATGCGTCCGTAAGCATTGCAGCGGCAGAGATTGCCCGACAACGCTACCCGCGCCTCCGCATCGGACGGAGTCGGATTGGCGTCCAGCAACGCGCGGGTAGCCATCACGAAGCCAGGCGTGCAGAAACCACATTGCCCGCCATCTTCGTCCAGGAACGCCCGCTGCAATGGCGACAATTCCCCCCCATCCAGCAATCCTTCCACAGTCAATATGTTGCGTCCCGCGGAACGCAGCGCCAGCACCTGGCAGGAGTTCACCGGAATGCCATCGAGCAACACCGTGCAGGACCCGCATTCACCGCGGTCGCAGCCTCTTTTGGCCCCGGTCAGTCCCAGCACATCGCGAATCACGTCCAGCAGCGAAAAATGATCCGGCACGGACACCGTATGGCTGGTTCCGTTAACGATTAAGGCCAACCGATTTGTGGGGCTTTTGCTGTCGTTATTGGCAACCATATCGCACCGCATCGTAGTCACACCGCATCGTACTCCGGCGCCCCCGCATCGGCAAGTCGGAGCGGGCTTCGTCAGCGGGCTCCGTCGTTGACGCCCGGCGGGGGTGTTGTTACCATCGGCCCACCGCAAACAGAGTTGAACCGTTGTTCAGGGTGAACCTGCAATCCAGGTACGCCGACATCATTTCCCGTAAAATCGTGGGCACGAATGCCCGGGGCATCTTCAGATGACGACCACACTAACACCTGGCCTGAACACCGTCGGACACAGCGTGCCCCGCCGCGAGCTGGCCGACAAGCTCAGCGGCGCTGCCGTGTATTCAGCGGACATTAACCTGCCCGGTATGCTGCACGGCGTCATCGTCCGCAGCCCTCACCCTCACGCCGATGTTCTGTCAGTTGACGCCAGTCCTGCTTTGGCTTTGGCCGGAGTCCGGGCCGTGGTGACACCGGCGGATGCACCGGCGACGCGTCTGGCCCCTGACCTGCTGGTGCTGGATACTCGGGTGCGGTTCGTTGGAGACGAGGTGGCGGCAGTAGCGGCGGACGACATCGACACCGCCCGCAAGGCTGCCGCGCTGGTGCAAGTCGAGTACCGCCCGCTGCCTTTCGTCACCGATCCCGTGGCGGCGTTGGAACCCGGCGCTCCGTCCATACATCCCAACGGCAACCTGGCCATCCCCGAACCGCTGGCCCTGCAACGCGGCGACATTGAGGCGGGGTTCGCTGCCGCCGACATCGTTCTTGAAGAGACCTACACCTTGCCGACTCATTCGGCCACGCCGCTGGAACCGAGGGCAGCCCTGGCCGCCTGGGATGGCGACCGGCTCACGGTCTGGAAATCCACCCGCGGTGTCCATGTGGACCGGGCGGCATTGGCTCATGTTCTGGGCATTGAGCCAAGTCTGGTGCGGGTGGTTGGGCCCAACATGGGCGGCGGCTACGGCAACAAGGACGAATCCAGGATGGCGGTACTGGCTGCCATGCTGGCCCAACGCGCCAACCGACCGGTGCGTATCGAGTATAGCCGCGAGGAAGAGTTTGTGGCCGGCCGCACCCGCCACGGTGGTCGCATCAAGTTGCGGATTGGCGTCAAAAACAACGGCGACATCACCGCCATCCACGGCGATGCGATCATGGACTCGGGAGCCTACCAGGCATCAGCGCCCGGCGTGGCCCGCCGCGCCGGACAGGGAATCCTGTACTTGTATCGCTGTCCCAACGTGCGTTTCGACGCCCGTCCCGCTACCACCAACAAGCCGGTGTCAGGCAGCTACCGGGCGTTGGGCGCGCCCCAGGGACACTTCGCGCTGGAAACGCTGATGGACCGGGCCGCCGCCGCCATCGGGATGGAACCGTTGGCGTTCCGTCAGCGCAATCACGTCCCCCTCGAAGGCCAGGCTGGGCCGCGTGTTTCGCCTCCCGACGAAATTGTAGACGGGCAGCCTCTGGAAGGCGGCATTCCGTTTTCCAGCAACGGACTGGCCGAATGCCTGAGTCGAGGCGCCGCCGAGTTCGGCTGGGCCGATCCCTTCGAGCGTGAGGACCCGGCGGACCCGTTCATCCGGCGTGGGCGCGGCATGAGCATGATGATTTATCGGGGCGGCGTCGGATCGGATTCGGCGGCCACCCTCTCCATCGGAACCGATGGCAGGGTGCAGCTGGTTAGCGGCATCATCGACGTTGGGGAAGGCGCGGTAACCGTCCTGGCCCAGCTGGCCGCCGAGGCGCTGGGCGTAGGCTACGACGACGTCCAGCCGCTGTTCGCGGACACCGAGAGCACGCCGAACGCGCCCATTACTGCCGGTTCCACCGCCACCTTTTCCACGGGCACGGCAGTATTGCAGGCCGCCGGCCAACTGCGGGATAGCCTGGAAACCGCCGCGCGAAGCCTGCTGGAAGCCGGCGATGAAGAACTGACCATCGCCGAGGGCGCGGTATTCGTCAGCGCCGACCCCGCACGCCGGGTAACCTTCTCTCAACTGGCGCAGGGACCAGCCGCCGCCAACCTGACCGCTGAGGCCGTCGTTACTCCCGGCAGCCCCGATTACATCGTAAATTCCTTTGGCGCTCATTTTTGCGAGGTGGAGGTTGACACCGCCACCGGTCGCGTTCGAGTTGCCCGCTACGTCGCCGCCCAGGACTCCGGGCGCATCATCAACCCGCGCACTGCCCTGAACCAGGTAGAGGGCGCCATTTCGCAAATGCTCGGGTTTGCCCTCAGCGAGGAGTTGATTACCGACGTGCCCACCGGTGTAACCCTCAACGGCAGCTACCTGGAGCACAAAAGCCCCACCATCCAGGATTACCCGGAAATCCACACCATCTTCGCCGACACCATCGACCCCATTGGGCCGATGGGCGCGAAAGCCCTCGGCGAGGTGCCCTCGGTTGGTGTTGCGCCCGCGATTGCCAACGCCCTGTACGACGCCATCGGAATCCGATTCCTGAGTCTGCCCATAACGCCGGACAAGGTGCTGGACGCCCTGGCCAGGCAACAGTCGGGAGACGAGGCGTAGCTATGACTTTCCGCCTGCTGCAACCCACCACGTTGTCCGAGGCCTTAGCCATCCTGACCGCCGAGCCGAATGCGGCGTTGCCCATCGCCGGCGGGACGGATCTGCTGTCCGAAATTCGCGACGGCACCGCCACCCCGTCCACGTTGGTCGCGCTGGACAAAGTTGCCGACGGCGGGCTGCACGGCATCACCCCCACTCCGGATGGCGGCATTCGCATCGGGGCGCTCACTACCATCGCAGACATTGCCGCGCATCCCGAAATTCGCCGGAATTATGCCGCGTTTGCCGAAGCCGCCGCCGAACTGGCCACCCCGCAAGTACGCAATCTGGGGACTTTGGGCGGCAACCTCAACCAGCGTCCGCGTTGCTGGTACTACCGGCATCCGCTAACGGTCTGCCTGAAGCGCGGCGGCGACCACTGTTTTGCGGTGCAGGGCGTGGGCAAGTACCTGTGTGTAACCGGCGGCGACCGCTGTTTCATCGTGCACCCGTCTGATACGGCCGTGGCGCTGACGGCGTTGCAGGCATCGGTGAACATCGCGTCCGGTGGCGGGACCCGCGCGTTGCCGATTGAGCAGTATTTCACCGGGCCCGACGTGGATCTGATGCGCGAAAACATCCTGCAAACGGGTGAATTGCTGACGAGCATCACGCTGCCGTCCCCGATTTCGGAACAACACAGCGTTTACCTCAAAGCCCGCGAGCGGGAATCAGGCGATTTTGCCCTGGTCAGCGTTGCCGCAGCCCTCACCGTTGCCGACGGTACAATCACCCAGGCTTCGGTGGTGCTGGGCGGCGTCGCTCCCACGCCGTACCGAGCCAGCGCAACCGAAGCATATTTGCAAAACCAGCGCGTCGATTCGGTATCCTCCGCGCACGCCGGCTCCGTGTCCATTCCCGACGCCAGACCGCTGCCCGACAACGCCTACAAAATCCCCATGGCCAACAACCTCGTGAACCGGGTGGTGGCGAGAATTCTGCAGCACAGCTAATAACCCCCCGGCAGTCTCCATCCAATCCAACCAACTCCCCCACTCATCCTGAGCCTGTCGAAGGATCACCCGGCGAGTCTGTCTTAACGGCCCGGACACCGTTTTACCGGCGAAAGGCGGTATCCAACCCCGCGGATAATCCAAAGGCCCTCGGTCGACCCCGGCTTCGCCTTGACATCCGACTACCCCTGTTACAGAATAGCGGCAACCCAAAAGGCACAGGAACGAAAGTATGACAACAGTACAAAGCGGTTCCCGAACCTCAGTAAATGTTAACGGCACCGCCGTGGAGATGTATTCGGGCGGCAACGGTCCTCCCCTGGTGTTTTTCCATGGCGCGGGCGGTTCATCCGGCTGGCAGGCCTATCACGAAGACCTGGCTAGCCAATACACAGTGTATGTCCCCAGCCAACCCGGTTTCAACGGTACCGAAGGCCCCGCATGGGTAAAGACCATTAACGACGTTGCCCTGTTCAACCATATGTTCATCGAAGCGCTGGGCTTGCAGGACATTGTGCTGATGGGTTCCTCCATGGGTGGTTGGGTGTCCGCCGAAATGGCGGCGATGGACGACCATAACCTGGATGCCCTGATCCTGGTCGACGCCGCTGGAATCAAGCCGGTGCAAGGGGAGATTGCCGAGATATTCATGGTATCCGCCGCCACCAGGCTGGAGCAGCGTTTTTATGACCCCGGCCAGGTGGAGAACTACGAGAATTATGCTCGCGAGTTGACGCCGGAAGAGCAGCTGGTGACTCACTCCAACGCCATCACCGCGTCACAACTCTGCTGGCGCCCCTATCTCAACGATCCCAGCCTGCCTCACACGCTGGCCCGGGTGGATACCCCCACGCTGATCGTCTGGGGTCGGGAAGATGCCATCATACCGGTTGAATGCGGGCACCTGTTCCAGCAAGCGATCAACGGGAGTCAACTCTCTATCATCGACAACTGCGGACACTCCCCCGCCATTGAAAAGCGCAGCGAATTCGTTTCCGTCGTCGCCAATTTCCTGAGTAGCAGCTAGCTTTCAGGATCTCCCAACACACCGCCAGGACTCGCTGCCAACGTCAAACGATTCCGCCGCGCGACACCGAGAAGGAGCAAACCATCATGGCTCACGATCTTGAAGTATTCTGGTTCTCAGAACAGCCTTACGGCCACGTCACCGAAGACGACCTGGCGCCCTACGAATCGGGTCGGATGCACTTCCCCAATACTTACTTCGATCCCGAAAAGGCCCACGTACTGTATTCCAACTACCACGATCAATATCAGCTGGCCGACGAAGTTGGTTTCGATGGCATTATGTCCAACGAGCACCACAGTTCTTACTGGTGCATGAAGCCGTCGGTAAACGTTGATGCTGCCGTCATCACCCAGCGCACGAGAAAGGCGAAGATTGCCATGCTGGGCAACGTCATCGCGGTCAACGACCCGGTGAAGATGGCCGAAGAGATTGCGATGCTGGACTGCATCAGCGGTGGGCGCATCATCTCCGGATTCGTCCGCGGCACTGCCGTTGAGACGCTGCACGCCGGCTACTCACCCACCGAGAACCGCCCCCGATTCGAGGAAGCCCACGACCTCATCATCAAGTGCTGGACCGACCCCGGCCCCTTCCGCTGGGAGGGCGAGTACTGGCCGCACCGCATGGTCAACCCGTGGGTGGTGCCGATTCAGAAGCCCCATCCCCCGGTATGGTTCCCCGGCACCGGCAGCCCGGAGTCTGTTATCTGGGCCGCCAAACACCGCTATCCTTACATGAACTTGGGCTCGTTGCTGGACCTGACCAAGCAGCTGAAAGGCATCTATCACGAGACGGCGGCCGAAGAGGGCTACGAAGCTGGCCCCGAGCACTTCGGCTACCTGATTCGCTGCCTGGTTGCGGACACCGACGAGAAGGCGCAGGAAATCGGACGCACCTTCCTCTGGACCGAGAATCACCGCAACCGTGGGCCGATGGAATTCAACGACCCGCCCGGCTACCAGTCCCGCGAGGCCCTGCGCATCAAGATGTCGCGTCCCCTGATTGGCACCGGCACCATGGGCCAGCGTATGACCTATGAGCAGTTGCAGGACGCCTACAACATCATCGTCGGCAGCCCCGAAACCGTAGTCGAGAAGCTGCGCCACATCCGCCAAGATCTGGAACCCGGCTACATCCTCATCTACGGCAACGAGGGCCACATGCCCCACGAGGACGTCATGCGCTCGGTGGAGTTGTTGGGAACCAGGGTAATCCCAGCCCTGAAAGAGGGGTAGATCGGTCCTAGTCACCGCAGATTTGGCATCGACCGTCGGCATTGCGCCCGACGGTCGATGCTTTTATTTAGCTGGTGATTGCTAGCAACAGGCAGGACGTATCATGGTAAATCGCTTTACGGATCCCACGCCCTTTACGCCGCTGAGCCAACTATCGCCGGAGGCTCGGGAATGGCACATTAAGGTTGCAGCCGCCAAGAGTCGCTTCAGTCAGACTGATGACCCCACGGAGCTCATTGAGCTGGGCGTGTTCCCGAAGGACTACGCTGAGCGGCGGGCTGGGGAGCGTGCTCCAGTAGCACGGGATGCAGTTGCTGACCAGGAGGTTAGTGTGGCATTGGACAAAGCTACAATTGACGATATCAACAAGAAAATAGCTTTGGGGTACACCTATGCGCGAATCAGCCAAGAATTGGGCTTGGATTGGTGGACGGTGAGGAAACACGCTAAAGCCGGCTGGCAAGGCACGAGAGCACAAATAACAATCCGGCTCAACAAGTTGCTCAACGAAAATGACCCGGCGAAAAGAGCAGATCTGGTCGAAGAGATCAAAGAGCGTGTCGCCTACTTGAATGAAGGCGGCAAGGCCCTGGGCAAAACGATCGATGGAATAGAGAAAACTATCAATGGCTAGGTGACGGCATGGCTACTACAATTGTGCTTTCATCTGAATACGAGGAGCGGTTGAATCTCCTTGCATCCGAAATCGGCCACTCAAAGGAATATTTCCTTCGCGAGATCGTCGAACGCGGGATGGAGGATATTGAGGACTATTATCTGTCCGTAGAGATTCTCGAACGTATCCGCGTAGGCAAGGAACGTGTCTATTCATCTGCTGAGGTAAGGCGGGACCTTGCCCTGGACGATTGATTACTCCGACACGGCCAGCGATTAAGTAGGGGCGGATAATTATCCACCCCCTTCTCTTTGCCAATACGTGGCTTGCCCTATTTCCCGTTGCGTTGTTGCGAACCGTCGGGGTACAAGTCGTCCCACAACGCGTCTCGCCAGTCCACTCCGGGCGGCAGCACCGCCTGGGCGGGACGCAGCATATAGTAATTGTCGCCAGCACCCGGCGGGGTAGCGCCCTCGGCGACCGTCCGGGTGGCCTGCAGCAGCATACGGCGCGCGTAGACAATGGCCATGTCGGTGCGCGACAGATTCTCCCGCGTCCGGTCCACCACGTAGCCCATACTTTCCTGCACTGCCACGTCCTGAGCGTTCACACCCTCGATGCCGCTGAACGTCTCGGTTTTCTGCACGGCGCGGTCAATCATCCAGCTGTTGTCCCGGTTGACCCTGGTGCGGAAGCTGTCCAGCATATGTTCGGGACCACGCCCGTAGCTGCGATCCATGTCCACTCGCTCCTGATCTTCAATCGGGTCGTCATAGGACAAATCCCAGTTCCATACCATGACCGAGTTGTCGTCCATCGGCACCCACATGTGCCCGGACGCCAGGAAGCCCACCGGCCCGGGCTTGCCCCGATAGCCACGCTGGCTGGCGCGAATCTGGTGGAACGGCATCACAAAGTGATACGCGCGCACGTGGTTGCCCTCGTCACCCAGGGAGCGAATTCCCACGTAGCGATACCCGTAATCGGTAACGTCCACTTCCAGATCCGGCGGTCGACCCTGCACCTGCGGGGAGTCGATGCGCAGGCCGGCGTAGGTCGTGTCGGGGCGCAGTGTACGGTGCAGGATGGTAGCGTGGGCGGAGTCGATGCCACCTTCCAGGGCCTGCAGCCAATTGCACTCCTGAATGTTCTTGGTAACGTGGCGGTGGGTTTCCGGCACGGCGGCCCACTCGAACTTGGGAGCCGCCGGCATATGTTCCCTGGGCCCCATGTAAGCCCAAATCACTCCTCCCATCTCAATTGTAGGGTAGGAAACCGTGGTCATTTTGGCAGGAAAATCGCTTTCCGGCGGCTCGTTCATCATGTCAACGCACTGCCCGTTGATATCGAATTTCCAACCGTGGTACACGCAGCGCAGGCCGCATTCTTCGTTGCGTCCCAACCACAGCGATACCAGGCGGTGGGGGCAAAGTTCTTCCAGCAGGCCGATGCGTCCCTCGGTATCGCGGAATGCAACCAGTTGCTCGTCCAGCAGTTTCACCCGGACGGGCTCTCCGTCGGCTTCTGCCAGTTCCCACGACAGCAAAGCCGGCATCCAATAGCGGCGCATCAGTTCGCCCATGGGCGTCCCGGGCCCCACCTGCGTGAGAGCGATGTTTTCGGCTTGTGAAATCATGTGTGTGTCCTCCTTGCCGCATCGGAATCGACCAGCGCCGGAATTGGTTGTTCCGGAATTGGTTGTTATTGAATTGCACGGGTGTTTGTTACCAGCGGGTGTTACAGCATAGAACGCTCTCGCCCACCGCTGGCGGTATGTTCCTGGTTGTGTCGCCTCAGAGCGTGGTCAACTCTAACGCATTGTCTTCGTGAAACTGTTCCTGCTGGTCGTTACACACAGGCATGAGCCCGGCCAGATTGAAGTTGGCAGATGGACGCCTCCCCAGCGGCGCTGCCACCGGGCGACTCGAAAAACCCGTCTGCCGCTCCGCATTATTGCGGATTCGCACGGCAAGGTCAATTTGGCCTCTGGAACCATTGCAACGGCGCGATGATATATTGTCCGAACCAAAGTCTGCCGGCCCGTGGTCTCGAGCTTGAGGTGAAGTTTAGCGATGTTGATTGTAGATACCCACGTTCATATTGGACGCGACCACTACGAACCGGTTGAAATGCTCCTCGCCCAGATGGAGCTGAACGGCGTGGCGAAAACCGTGTTGGTTCAGTCCACCGCCACGCTGGACAATTCCTACGTGCTGGAATGCAAGTCGCGCTTTCCTGGTAGATTGTCCGTGGTATGTCGGGTTGACGTTGACGACCCGGCAGCCCCGGACATTCTGTCCGGTTTGCACGCCGCCGGCGCGGAAACCGTCCGCCTGCGCAACTTTCATCGCTCGCCGGGCAACGACGCGCTGGCAATCTGGCGCACCGCCGCCAAGTTGGGAATGTCGGTCAGCGTGGGCGGGCCGGCGGAGGACTTCGCGGCAGCGGAATTCTCCGAACTGGTGGCCGCTTTGCCCAACCTGACCGTAATCATCGAGCACCTGGCCGGAATGGGCATACACGCTACGGGAACTCCCGTGATGCCGCACGATGATGTATTTCGCCAGGCGCTAACGCTGTCCCGGTTCCCCAACACTGTGATAAAGATTCACGGGATGGGCGAGATTAGCGATCCGCCGTTTCCGTACCAAAATACGCCCCCATACGTGAGAATGGCCTACGACGCATTTGGCCCCGACCGTATGATCTGGGGTTCGGACTGGCCCAGGGTAACCAATCGGGAAGGCTACCGAAACTCGTTGCGTTACACGGTTGAGCAGATGGAAACGTGGTGCCCTCGGGAAGATTTGGGGAATATATTCGGCGTAACTGCGGTTGGATTATGGCAGTTTATGTAATGTCGATGCAGGTTTACCGTAATTGAATGCCATTTTAACGTTATTTGACCACCGGAAGTATTGCCAATCGGATAGCCGTTTTGCGATACTGTCTGCCGTTGACTTTCGACACGCAAACATCACAGGGGGACGAACAACCAATGAAACGATATTTGAAGTACATAGCCGGTGCAACGATTCTGCTGGCGCTGGTAGCGGCGCTGGCTTGTAATGGCGATGATGGAGCTCCGGCCACAACCGGCGGCGCAGAACCTACCGCCGCCATGATGTCGGCGACTGAGCCGGCTATGACAGCCACCGAATCAGCTATGACAGCTACGGAACCAGCTATGGCAGCCACCGAGCCGGCCATGGCGGCCACTCAACCGGCGGAAGCCACCGCCATGCCGGGCAGCAGCGAAGCAGTCTCCGGGAGTAACCAGGGAACCAGCCGTTTGGCCGCCGTTCAGGCTCGGGGCACTCTGATTTGCGCCAGCAACAACGGGTTGGCGGGTTTCGGCTTTATTGATGACGACGGCAACACCGTGGGCTTTGACATTGACCTGTGCCGCGCCGTGGCCGCCGCGGTGCTGGGCGACGCCAACGCGGTGGAGTTCCGGCCTACCACCGCCTCCGAGCGGGGGCCGACGATGCAGTCCGGCGAAGTGGACATGATGTCCCGCAACACTACGTGGACCAGCTCACGCAACGCACAGTGGGGCAACTTCGCGCCCACGATGTTCTACGACGGGCAGGGTTTCATGGTTCCCAAGAGCCTGGACCTCTCCGGGATGATGGAGCTGGGCGGTTCCAAGGTCTGCGTCCAACAGGGCACCACAACTGAACTGAACCTGCAGGACTTCATCGATCAGAACAACCTGAATATCGATGTAGTGGTGTTCCCGGACACCGTTACCACCAGCGCCGCTTACACCGCAGGCCAGTGCGACGCCCTCACTACCGACCGTTCCGGGCTGGTGAGCCAGCGCGCCGGATTCGACAACCCCGACGACCACACCATCCTGGCCGGCACTATCTCTGAGGAACCCCTCGGCCCGGTAGTGCCCCACGGCGATGAGCAGTGGTACGACCTGGTAAGCGCCGTAATGACCATCCTGATCTACGCCGAGGCTTACGGGATTACCGCCGACAGCGTGCCGACCGACGTTACCGGCAACACCGCCGTTGACCGGCTGTTTGGTCTGTCCGGTTCCTATGGCCAGGAGACAATGGGTCTCAGCGAGACTGCGGCGCAGGATGTCATCAAGGCTGTGGGCAACTATGGCGAGATTTACGACCGACATTTGACCCCCCTGGGGTTGGAACGGGAAGGCAGCCGCAACGCGCTGTGGAACACTGCCCCCTGCACGGATTGCCCCAAGGGCGGACAGGTGTACGCTGCGCCGTTGCGGTAGACACGCAAAAATCTGGCGCATCCCCAAGCGGGGCCAACGCAGGGGCGGGCTTGAAACCCGCCCCTGCGACCGTTAACCCGCCAGCGGGCATCAAGCATCTGGGAGCTCCCTGGCACGGAGCCCAACGGCGGCAAGCAAACATCGTAGCGATACGCTAAAATCGCCATGTCTTTGCCCGTTTACGCGCGACCGCTTCACCTGACATTGTCATGAGCCAGCCACCGCGAGCTTTAACCTACCAGGGCATTCCCCTCTGGCGCCACGCCCAAATCATTCAATGGGTAGCGCAGATGGTGTCCGGCATCGTAGTTCTTGGCCTGGTCGTCTGGTTCCTGGTCAACATAGGCAACGCCGTTCAGGAACGGGATATTCCCTACGGTTTCAGCTTTCTGTCCCGGGAGTATCAAACCCCCATCGGGGATACCTTTATCCCCTACGAATCGTCCGATACCTTCCTCTACGCCTTTGGCGTAGCCGCCGTCAACACCGTGGTTGTCGCGGTGGCGGGCGTCATTCTGGCGACGCTGCTCGGCATCGTCATTGGCGTCGCCCGATTGTCCGGCAACTGGATTGTCTCTCGGTTGGCGCTCATCTATGTTGAGTTTTTCCGCAACGTACCACTACTGGTGCAGCTGCTTTTCTGGCTCTTTTTTGTGCTCGCGTTACCGGTGGAACGCGAAAGTTACGTTATCGCTGGGAGACTTTACATCAACAACGCCGGCATCTCCATGCCCTGGCCGACGGCAACGGAGTTTTGGCCGGCGCTAGTCTGGTTGATGCTGACAGCAGCGGCCGTCATCGCCGGGGTATTGGCGTACCGCCGCCTGACCCGTCGTGAAGTCGAAACCGGCCGGCCATCATATCCCCTGTTGAGCGCCTGTGCGGTAGTGGCGCTGGTCGGCGTCGTGGGCTGGCTGGTTGTCGGCGTCGCATCCGGGGACGCGCCTTTCAGCATTTCGCTGCCGGAGCCCCAGGGCCGTTTCGCGCGCGTTAGCGGGGGATTCACTGCCCGAGCAGGACTGCTGGTGCTGCTAGTCGCTCTGGTCATGTATACCGCATCATTCATTGCCGAAATCGTGCGGGCCGGCATACAGTCAGTCGGGCGTGGTCAGACGGAGGCGGCCCGCGCACTGGGCCTGTCGCCCATGGTTGCCCTGCGACAGGTCATTTTCCCGCAAGCCTTGCGCGTCATTATTCCGCCGTGGATCAGCCAGTGCCTCAACCTTACCAAGAACAGCAGCCTGGGGTTGGCGGTGGGTTTTACCGAACTCACCAGCGTTGCCCAGACCATGACCCAGACTGCACCGGCGATTTCCATCTTCATGGTACTGATGGTGGCCTATCTGGCAATGAGCCTGACCTGGTCGCTGATCGGAAACCTGTACAACCGGCGCATCCGGTTCTAGTGAGCACCGGTCATCCGAGGTTAGAAAGTGGCTGCCGAACCCAACGCCGCACCACCATCTCCGGCGCCATCAGCGCCCGCATTGCCACCGCCACGGATGAGCGTGGGCGCAGTCGGCTGGATTCGCACCAATTTGTTCGGCAACTGGTTCAACAGCCTGCTTACTGTCATGTTCGGTGCCGCCCTGGCATTGGGCGCCTGGTACGGCTTGGGCTGGGTATTCCTGGACGCCGACTGGACGCCGGTGACCAAATTGGGCGGTCGGTTTGTCATCGGCCAGTACAATACTACCGAGGCCTGTCCCGGCAACAACTGCTTCTGGAGGCCACAGGTTGCGCTGATGCTGGTAACGGCGCTGCTGGGAATGGGATGGGTAGTCGCCGGCGGCGTAGCCAAACGCATCGCAATCCTGGCGACGGCCGCAATCGCATTGTTGGCCTTCCTGCCCTTCGGTCTGGACCGGATGGGGTGGGACGTGCGCCTGCTGCTGTTGGCGAACGTGCCGGCGTTGATAGCGGGATGGGGGTTGGCCCGCTACACACGGCTGGGCACATCGCGCTGGATCGTAATTCTGTCCGTGGCGGTATTCCTGATAACGCTGGTGCTGCTCCGGGGCCTGCCGGGAGTACCGGGCTTGCATCCGGTGCTGGTTCGCAACTGGGGCGGCCTGATGCTGAACCTGCTGCTGGCAATATCCGGCATCGTACTCAGCTTCCCAATCGGCGTCGCGTTGGCATTGGGACGGCGAAGCCGCCTGCCGGTGGTGAAGGTACTGTGTGTGATTTTCATCGAAGTTTTTCGCGGCGTGCCGTTGATAACACTGCTGTTTATGTCGCAGACTCTGGTACCGCTGGCATTCCCGGAGGATTTCCCTCAAAACTCGCTGTTTCGCGCCGCAGTGATCATCACATTGTTCAGCGCGGCGTATATGGCGGAAAACATCCGAGGCGGCCTGCAAGCGCTACACCCGGGCCAGGCAGAAGCGGCACGGGCGCTGGGGCTTCCCGGCTGGCAGACCACACTGCTAATCTCACTGCCACAAGCCATCCGCAACGTCATTCCTGCTATCGTGGGGCAGTTCATCGGTCTCTTCAAGGACACCAGCCTGGTCTATATCATCGGAATGCTGGACATTGTTGAAGTTAGCCGCGTGTTCATATCTGGCAACACCAAATACCTGGACAACGCAGCGGAAGTTTTCCTCTTCGTCGCCCTGGTCTTCTGGATTTTCACCTACGGTATGTCCTACGTGAGCGGAGTGGTTGAGAAGCATTTAGGCGTGGGTGTACGATGACGATGACGATGACGATGACGATGACGATGACGATGACGATGACGATGACGATGACGATGACGATGACTATGACGGAGCGCCAACCCAGCATTCCGGCGAGAACGCAGGATTGACCAAACATGACCACAGAAACAATCAACCAGATCGATGACATCATCGTTTGCCGCGACGTGCACAAGTGGTTTGGCAACTTCCACGCTTTGCGTGGCATTTCCACCACCGTCAAACGCGGTGAAGTGGTCGTCATCATTGGGCCTTCGGGTTCCGGCAAGTCCACCTTCATTCGCACTCTGAACCGGCTGGAACAGCATCAGCGCGGCGAGATATTCGTTGACGGGATTGAGTTGTCCAACGACGTGCGAAACATCGACACTATTCGCCGGGACGTGGGGATGGTGTTCCAGTCCTTCAACCTGTTCCCGCATCTGACGGTGTTGCGCAACATCACGCTGGCGCCCTCCAAGGTACGCAAGTTGCCGGCTCAGGAGGCGGAAGCCATTGCGATGGAATTGCTGGAGCGCGTGGGCATCCCGGAGCAGGCCGACAAATACCCGGCGCAGCTTTCGGGCGGTCAACAGCAGCGGGTGGCCATCGCCCGGGCACTGGCCATGCAACCCAACATAATGCTGTTCGACGAACCCACTTCGGCGCTGGACCCGGAGATGATTAAGGAAGTGCTGGAGGTGATGCACGAACTGGCGGCCTCGCAGATGACCATACTGGCAGTTACCCACGAACTTGGATTCGCCCGCGAGGTGGCCGACCGCATCGTTATGTTCGACGAAGGGCTGATCGTGGAAGACCAGCCGCCGGACGAATTTTTCAACAATCCCCGGCACGAACGGGTCAAGCACTTCCTGTCGCAAATCCTCTGACCGTGCCCGAAATGATGCTGATGGGCAAGATAGGGCGCTGGTTGTGGGCGAACGATAGCGCGCCGTCGTCACAGGCCCGCGACCGCCGGCTGCCGATTTGGGAATACCAGTGGTTCAACCGGATGTACCGCATCGCCATACTACTGGGATGGTGCGGTGTCGTCGTTTTTTTCCTGCTTTGGAACCTGGTGTGGGCCAGCCCGTGAACCAACCTGCCGCTACCCGATTGCCCCTTCGGGCACCGTGTTTGCTCCCCGTCAACTGGCAGAGTACAATCCAGCCAGCACCGGACAATTCCCTGATTTTTGAGAGGTTCAGGTATGCCTAACCAGGATATGCAGATCGGCGTCGTGTTTCCGCAAACTGAGATCGGCTCCGACCCCATCGCGGTGCGCGACTATGTGCAGGCGGCGGAAGAGATGGGTTTCGCGCACATCATCGCCTATGACCACGTGCTGGGCGCAGACACCGATTACCACCAGCCGTGGACCGGCGGCTACACTAAAGAGAGTATGTTCCACGAAATTTTCGTGTTGTTCGGATATATGGCGGCGTTGACTACCAAAGTGGAACTGGTATCGGCCATTCTGATCCTGGGGCAGCGGCAAACGGCGCTGGCGGCCAAGCAGGCTGCTGAGATTGACGTGCTGAGCGGTGGCCGTTTGCGGCTCGGCGTGGGCATCGGCTGGAACGCCGTGGAGTACGAAGCGTTGGGCGAGGATTTCACTACGCGGGGCCGGCGCGCCGAAGAACAGATGGAACTGCTGCGCCGGTTGTGGACCGAGGAAGTGGTCGATTTCCACGGTAAATACCATGACATTACCAACGCCGGCATCAACCCGCTGCCCGTGCAACGCCCGATCCCGATATGGATGGGCGCCGGCAGTCGGCGGAGTGGCCCCGTTCCGGTGGATCGGGTGCTGAGCAGAGTTGGCCGGTGCGCTGATGGCTGGTTCCCACAATTCCAGCCGGACGACCCCCAAGCGGATTCGATTATCGCCAAGGTCAGACAGGCCGCCATCAACTCCGGCCGCGACCCCGACACCATCGGTATGGAGCCCAGGGTTAATTACTCCGATGGCGATCCGGAATTCTGGCAGGAACGGGCGGAGACTTGGCGCGGCATGGGAGCGTCTCACTTCTCCATCAACACCATGTCCGCCGGTCTGACAACTCCCGATGCCCACATCAACGCCATCCGTCAATTCGGGGATGTCGTCAAACGCTAATTGGCAGCCGTTCAGAATGGCGCGCACACTGGAGGTAACAACATGGGCCGGCTCGATGGCAAGGTTGCGTTAATCAGCGGCGGCGCCCGCGGTCAAGGGGCGGTGGAAGCGCGGATGTTTGCTGACGAAGGGGCGTGCGTCGTGTTCGGCGATATTCTGGATGACGACGGCCGGAGGGTGGAGGCGGAAATCCGGGAGCTGGGCGGCCGGGCAACCTACGTGCATCTGGACGTAACCAGCGAGGCAGACTGGGAGAACGCCGTCAATGCCGCCGTATCCGGGTACGGCAAGCTCGACGTGTTGGTGAACAACGCCGGTATCGTGCTGGGCCGCAGCATCGAGGAAATGACCGTTGAAGAATGGGACCGGTTGTTCGATGTCAACGCCAAAGGTGTCTTTCTGGGCACCAAAGCAGCCCTGCCGTCCCTGCGGTCCGCTGGCGGCGGCAGCATCATCAACATCTCATCCACCGCCGGGTTGGTGGGCAACGACTACAACCTGGCCGGATACAGCAGCACGAAGGGCGCCGTCAGACTGTTCACCAAGGCCACTGCCATACAACACGCCCACGAAAGCATCCGTTGCAACTCGGTGCATCCCGGCCCTATCGACACACCCATGTTGACCGAGTCGCGCCGGGGTCGGGCGGCTCTCACCGATGAACAGCAACGGCAGCGCACTCCATTGGGTCGCATCGGTCGTCCGGAGGACATTGCCTACGCGGTCATCTACCTGGCCTCCGACGAGTCGTCGTTCGTAACCGGCAGCGAAGTCGTGGTGGATGGCGGGCGCACTGCGATGTAATCCCGCAGGCCAGGACCAACGCGCCGGCCAACTGGTAGTCAGCCCCGCTTGACCCCGTCCAGCTAATCTCAACATGAAGAAGAGACGGCGTATGCCGTCCCTATTCGGACTATCGATTCAATGGTCGGGGCGGCCAGATTCGAACTGGCGACCCCCTGCACCCCATGCAGGTGCGCTACCGGGCTGCGCTACGCCCCGCCCCGACTATCTCAATATAGCACGGTGCCCAACTCCCGGCAACTTTTAGACGGGCGCCAATTCGCAGGCGGTAACAGTTCAGACTTGAGGGGAAGTGAGCAGTTGTTGGCAGGCGGTGAGGGGGTTGAGACCTTGTGCCCGCCAGGTACCGAAGATTGAGGCCAGCGTCATCTTGGTGTAAGTGCCTTGGTGCGAGCGAGTGCCCCCGCTGACCTTGCGGCTGACCACCACATGGCGCAGACTGCGCTCGGCGGCGTTGTTGTCCGGTGGCGCCTGGGGTTCGGCCACGAAGACGAAGAGTTCCTTGATGTGGTTCTCGATATATGTGGTTCTCCATGCGTCGGCACAGCCTGGCCTGGACGGCCAACGGGTCATTCCGGAGCGGGTCATTGAGGAAGGGACGGCAGAGGGCCAGCAGGCGTCTTTCCAGGGCCAGTTGGGCACTGCGGCGTTGTTGCGCTGCGGGGTGGGTGAAGGCCGCGGCCTGGCGGTAAAGTTGGTGAACGGCGGCGGACCACTGGGACAGTGGCGTATCATCGGGGTAGCGGGAGCGCAGGTCGTGGATGTCGCGCATCAGGTGGGCCCAGCAGCGTTGCTTGGGGCCGTCGTAACTGAGCCAAAAATTACAGGTTGGAATTGAGCCACCTCGATAGCGAGGGCATCATTGCCGGACATTTGGCGGAGGTGCTTGGGAAGATTGCTAAGAGTGGGAAGATTGCCAAGAGGTGGAGACGTGAAAAAGATTTACGAGATGAAAGGGGCCGGTCATTGGGCCCGGGCGATTGCTCGGGAGTTGGGAGTGGCCCGGAATACGGTGCTCAGATATCTGAAGACGCCGGACGCGCTGGGGCCGAAGCCGCGATCACCGCGAGGGTCGAAGCTGGATGCGTACGCTGAGCATATCGACCGGCGGATGCCGGAGGGGTTGGCGAATTGCAGGGTGTTGCTGCGGGAGATCCGGGGGCTGGGCTACGAGGGTAGCTACACGATCCGGTCGGAGTATGTGCGGCGGCGCCGCCGGTGTCGGCAGCCGGAGGCGACGATGCGGTTTGAGACGGGGCTGGGAGAGCAGGCCAGGTGGATTGGGGGAGTTTGGCTGACGTCGGCGAGGACGGGAAGCAACGTCGCGTCTGGGTGTTCGTGATGACCATGGGCTGGTCCCGGGCCTGCTACGTGGAACTGGTGTGCAAGGAAGGCCGACACCGCCGCCTTCATCCAATGCCACGTGAATGCCTTCGAGTATCTCGGCGGCGTGCCGCGGCGCTGTCTGTACGACAACGCCAAAGTGGTGACCCTGGGCAAGAACGAAGATGGCCAGGTGTTGTGGAACCGGCGGATGCTGGACTTCGCCCTCAGGGTGGGCTTTGAGTCTCGGCTGTGCCGTCCCTACCGAGCCCAGACCAGGGGCAAGGTGGAAAGCGGGGTCAAGTACGTGCGGCGCAACATGTGGCCCAGCATCCGCTGCACCACGGCATCATCTGGAAACGGGCGGACCTGAACCGTCAGGGACTGGAGTGGCGCGACGTGGTGGCCAACGCCAGAGTGCACGGGACGACGCATCGGGCGCCCTGGGAGATGCTGGCAGAGGAGCGGCCGCACCTGCTACGGCGTCCACTGGAAATGGATGGGTTATACCGTATAGGTGGGACAACGCCTCGGCACAGTGGAGATCTGGGCTGGCGACGAGCGCATCGCGGTGCATCCTCGGGCGCAGCAGCCTGGGCAGCGCTTCATCCTGCCCGGCCAGCGGTCGGGCCTGCCCAGAGGAGATAACCGACCCCGCAAGGAAGCCGTGGCGGTGCAGATCCCCGCGGGCGAGGTGGACCGCCGCTCCCTGGACGTGTACGAACTGGTGGCGGGAGGTGTGGCACGATCGCCCTGGAACAGGTCCGTCAGCACCTGGAAACCTTGGGCCTCAAGCAGGCCGTCGAGATACGGGACAACACCCTGGACGCTGCCGCCAACAGGCAGTTGCCCTATCCCGAGATGCTGGCCGAACTGCTGGGCGCGGAAGTCGCCGTTCGCCGGGAGCGCAACCTCGCCATCAAGACCAGGATGGCGCACCTGCCCCGCCAGCGCACCCTGGAGCAATTCGACTTCGCGCCTTCCAGCCGTCGGTCGACGAGCGCCAGACCCTGCCCCTGTGAAGACAGGGGTCAAGGAACTGGCCAACCTGGCCTTCGTCGCTGAGGCCACCAACGTCCTCCTGCTGGGACCGCCCGGCGTGGGCAAGACCCATCGGCCATCGCCCTGGCCTTCAGGGCCATGGAGAACGGCCACGGCGCCTACTTCGTCCGTGCCCAACAGCCTATTGATAACGACCTGATGGAGGACCTGCGCAAGGCCCGGGCCCAGCAAACCTGGACCGCCGGATGCGGGTCTACCACGCTCCCAAGGCGCTCATCGTGGATGAATTCGGCATCTGGCCCTACGACCGGGAGTCGGCCACCGCCTGCTTCACCCTGGTCTCGGCCCGGAACGTCTCTGTTTTAGGCCAGGCGGGGCAGCATCATCCTCACTTCGAACAAGGGCTTCGGCGAATGGGGCGAGCTGCTCGGTGACATTGTCATCGCCTCGGCGGTGCTGGACCGGTTGCTGCACCACAGCCACATACTCAACATCCGTGGTGAAAGCTACCGGCTCAGAGAGAAACGCCAGGCGGGGCTATTCCCGTCGCAACAACACATCGCCGCAGCGCCGGAGGAGGCCGGCGTCACCTACGCCGACTGACAGAATCGCTGAGCAATTACCAAGTGGCTTAATTTTAACCCGTTACAAATGTCGATGACCAGCGAAAAGGTCCTGGCTAACTGGCTAGCAGAAATGTCAAATTCACATCATGGAGAATGTGATTTTGACTCAAAAAGAACCAGCAAGACTTCAGGTTCTGAACAGTTTGCTCGCTGAGCACGTGACATTGGATCAGGCAGCCACGCTGCTGGGTGTCACCACTCGCCACACCAGGCGTATCCTGGCGACCTATCAGGAGAAAGGCGCA
Organism: Dehalococcoidia bacterium; assembly: GCA_965220095.1. GTDB lineage: Bacteria > Chloroflexota > Dehalococcoidia > Lucifugimonadales > UBA3495 > Bin87. The sequence continues at coordinate 3,833,754 of OZ244805.1, read as the reverse complement.
GCTGCCGTCGCTCATGGTCACCGGGGCCACAGGCCAGCCAACGCGACACCCGATGCCGTGGTGGCCGGCGTGGTCCATCTGGCTCGCACCCGTTACGCCGGAACCAACCACACCCATCTCAGCGAGTTGTGGAGCGAGCGCGAGGGCATCGACATCGGCCGGACCACCCTGCGGCGCATCCTGGTCAACGCCGGTCTGAGCAGTCCACGACGCAGGCGTCCGCCCCAGCACCGGGTACGCCGCCAGCGCATGCCTCGAGAGGGCATGCTGATCCAGCTGGACGGCAGTCATCACCCGTTGTTGGGGAACCGGCGAGCTCCTTTCGCACTGCTGCTGGCCGTGGACGATGCCACTGGTACGGTGGTTGACGCCCGCTTCTCCGAGCGGGAAGACGCCCACAGCTACTTCCTGCTGATGCAGGGCCTGCTCCGGCGCCGCGGCATACCCGTCGCCCGCTACACCGACCGGCACGCGGTCTTCAGGCACACGCCCGGTTCCGGCCTCCCCGGAATGCCAACCCAGTGGGATGCCAACCCAGTTCAGCCGGGCCATGGAGGAACTGGGTATACAAATGATTTTCGCCCGGTCAACCCAGGCCAAGGGGAGGGTGGAGCGAACGGCGGGCACCTTTCAAGATCGGCTGATCACGGAACTTCGCTTGGCTGGTGCGACCACCATTGAACAGGCCAACACCGTGTTGGAGCAGTTCCTGCCGCGATTCAACCGGCGCTTCCAGGTCCCGCCGCCACACCCTGAGCCGGCATTCCGGCCTCTGGATCCGGAACTGTGCCTGGAACAGGTCCGGTGCTTCAAGCACCGCCGGAGAGTGGCCAGGGACAACACGGTGCGGTTTCAGCTGCACACCCTCCAGTTGCTGGCCGGGCCGGAACGCTCCAGCTATGCCGGGGCGGCGGTGGAGGTCCTGCAAGGACTGGACCGCCGGTTGTCGGTGCGGCCGGTTGTCGATGCGGTCGGTTGTCGGTGCGGCCGGTTGTCGGTGCGGCATGAATGGCGCATCATCGCCGCACAGGCGGCGCCCGTCAGTCCGGTATTCCTCCGCAACGGCCACGGGCGTTCCGCAAGTGCCGCTGTCCCGCCCTCCGGTGTCGGCGGCTTGGGCGAACGCTGGATAGAAACTCTCGAACCACTGCACTCACGGTCAGAGGACGACAATGATCCAAGTATGATCATTGACGACGTGGCCATCGCCGGCAAGCCGGCAGCCACCTCCGCGCGCAAGCCGACTTTCCTTCAGGCCGACTTTCCTTCAGAAGGAGGGTCAGAAGGAGAGGTGGAAGGCGATTCAGAAAGCCAGGCGCAAGGGGATGTCGCTTCGATCTAGTGAGCGGGAAATGGGAATCCACAGGGGCACAATCAAGAAATACCTGGAGGCCGAGGGACCCCCGACGCGACCATCCCGGGTAGTTTCCTCAACGTCTTCATCTGATACCATCCAAGCCTAACCGAGTGACATTTATGCTGAACACGTAACCGGACATTTCCCCTGGACTTCGACACCCCAGTGGTACGTTTTGCCGCCGCCCTTGACACCAGGTTTGGCGGGACGCGGAGTTGAATGGCTCAGGGGTTCCAATGGGCATCATAGATCAGACATCGCAGGGTTCCACGGCGCGGTTGAGGCTGGGCGTTTACCAATTCAGGGTCAGCAGATTTGCCTGGTTCCCAAGGCAACATCTGGAGGGGTTCACGAACACCGTTTTTGTGACCGTCGCCCGACCAGTAGACGAAAGGCTCAACCCAGCTGACCCGTCCGGGCATAGGCCTGGGCGTGGCCGAGTCTACCGGGTTCCTCTTAACGCCATCCTCCCGGGCTTTGCACTTCGGACCCGGTTACTCAACGTAACAGTCGCCCGCGGAATGCTCCGCTCCAACAGGTTAGCTGGTGGAGGGCCGGCGGCTTTAATCCTCCGATACGCTGTTCATTGGCTTGGCAGACCCTGGCGAAAGTTTCGGCGGCGTCCTCCACGGGCTACCGCATGGCAAGCAGCGATACCCCACAACAAGGTTAGCTGTGCATGCCGACTGCGGCAGGTCCGTTCGGGGTCACCACACCGGACAAACTCAAGATCCCTGGTCAGCAGGTTCAAATTGGGCCTCTCTGTTAGGCGTCGGCTGGTTTGCCGGCGCATTGCCTCAAATAGATTGTTGCCGAAAACAAGGGAGGCAATCACGTGAAAGAAGTCATCAGTCTGATAGCTAAGCAAGAACTGCTGGCGACAATCCGAGATCGATACCAAGAGTCGTCCCGGATGGAGAAAAGCCGGATTTCTGGTGGACTGTCGGCGTAGCCCTATTCATAATATTTACGCGAACTCCTTCACGTTCTCGCGGACGCATTCACGACGAGGGTTTAGTTCCCGTCGTGGCGGCGAAACCAAAGGTACACGAACCAGCCTAACAAGCTCACGGCGGTCACGCCCACCGTGAATAGTGTCCACGGGGAACGCATCAGAAAACTGCCCATTTCAGTCAACGCGGGCGCGCCGATCAGCAGTGCTAAGGTGACGATTAAGCTGACGCCGACCAATCCTCCCAAGACTACAAACTCGCCGAGCATCACCTGCTGCCGTTCTGAATACTCCAAGTCCAGGGATTCCAGCTTGGCGTATAACCTCCTGATATCGGCGATGCGATGCAAAGTGACCAGCAGAACCAGCGACGAGAGCAACCAACCGACGGCTGCCATCGGGTGCAATTCTGGCAAACCCCAGGAGGGCGATCGTTCGGGAAACCAATCAATGCCGTTGTGGGCGAACACGGCGGGGGATTGGACCAAAAGGATCGGAAGAGTGACCGACCAAAAGGCTAATCTGAGCATCCCTAGCCGTTGTAGCATCCAATACCAAGCAATCGGGATGCAACATATGCTCAGGACCGCCACCGTGGTGAGTGCGCTCACCCACCGGCGGTCGTCCTGGCAACAGGGCAAAAGGCTCAAATCAGAGGGGATGCCCAAAGTGTGTCCCCAGGATTCGAGCGCCAAGTAACCCGCCAGGACCGTCAGACCGCCCAATAATAAGGACTCAATCACCATGAACCCCATCATGGTGGCCCTTTGGGAGTGTGAAATTCTTCATCAATACGGTGGCAAAATCCTGAACTCGCGGGTCCCACCGCAACACCGTAGCCCCTGACCGACGCAGCATTTCGCTCACCGGTCCTACTTCCCGACGCATCAGGGCGTGAGCCCGGCTCGCCACTGAAGAATCCAGAGTCTGTAACCATCCCGACTCCAGGTGGACGACCCGAATCTGATTGGAGCGCCTGGATGTGCACCGCAATGACACCAACCGTCTGATTCCGTCGAAGAACCCGCCCTGGTCATGCGACGGCGTCCCCCATCTGGAGTAATGAACGTCCAGGCGAGTTATGACGTAAACCTCAGGCTTCAAGCGAAATAAGAAGCTCTTGCACTGCTCCACCGACTCCAACAGGTTCTGGCCGCCGGTACCTGGTTTCAGACGAGTAAGCATGTTCGTTAGCCTACGAAACTGCTTGTTGCCCAATTCCGGTGTCAGGACCTCGCTTTCGCAATTGTATATACAGGCTCCCAGCGTGTAACCACGGGTCAGATAATACTGGGCAATGGTGCCGGCAGCTTCCGCGGCATCGTCAATTAGCGGGGAGAGTGCCGGCCCGACTTCCATGTAGTCAGCGCCGTCCAGGAAAATCCAGACCGCCTTCCTTCTTTCCGGCTCATATTGGTTCACCAGTAGCGGGTTGGGACTGCCGGAATTCCGGGCACTGGCTTTCCAGTTGACGGACCGCATCGGGTCTCCGGAGGTGTATGGGCGCAGTTCGGTGAAATCGGTGGTGGACACGCCGGAAACCGACACATCCTCCCCCGTGCTTCGACTGTGGGCCCGCCCTCTAACCTCGTTGACCCTCCTGATGGTTTCATTGCGGGGAACAACGGAAATTTCCACGACCGGGCCGGCGGCGCCACGCTCTCTTTGATGCAAACCCATTGCAGCTTCGGTCTCCCACACGGATTCCCGCAAAGTAAAGACACCCCGCTTTGGGCATTGAATCCGGTAAGACAGGTCGTAAGTCCTTTCTCCAGGCCAGTGCCAGACGACCTGCAAATTACTCCCATTGGCGACCTGCGTCTCCCCGGGAAGTGCGTCGTACACATACACCGGCCCGACCCCACCACCGACTTGCAGATGCCAGTGCACGTTCAGACCGTCGCCGGCCCAACAGACGGTTCGGGGCAACTCCCGCCGGATGGAGATCCTCTGCGGAGCAACAGGGTGGCCCCGATCAGCACTACGACCAGCAGATAGACGGCTCCGGCCAACAACACCGGGTTGCCCAGAAATAGCGCGAGCAACAACGACAGAAATGCCAGAGCCAGCCATCGACCGGGCGCTGTGGCAAACATCAGGAGGAGGCCCTATGCCCCAATTCCGTCGGCACGGGAACCCGATCCACCGCATCCTGAACCACTTCCTCCGCCCTGGCGCCTTCAAGAATATCCTCGATGTTCAGGATAACCCGATGACCGAGAACGTCAGGAACAACCATTTTCACATCGTCGGGAATAACAAAATCGCTACCGTGGATGAGAGCCATGCTCCGGGCGCCCTTCAATAAAGCCAGACCTCCCCGTGGGCTGGCGCCCACCGCGACGCGAGGATCATCACGAGTCAGCCGCACGAGTTAGGTAATGTAGTCAACCATCACCTGGTCGACATAGACGTCCAGTTCAACGCTCCGCTGCAGTTTCAGGAATCCTTCAACATCCACAGCCGGCTCTAAATCCTCGGACGGATCATCTTTCTGCCACTGAATCCGACGCGTCAGTATTTCATTCTCCTGTTCCCGACTGGTCGGATAACCGGTCGCCAAACGGAATAGGAAGCGATCTAGCTGCGCTTCGGGCAGCGGTTAGGTTCCCTCCTGCTCGATTGGGTTCTGAGTAGTGATTACCAGGAAGGGCGGATCCAGGCGCAACGTTTCACCATCAATGGTAACCTGACGTTCTTCCATCGCTTCAAGCAGCGCCGCCTGCATTTGGGGGGGCGCCCGATTGATTTCATCAGCGAGCAGAACATTGGTGAATACGGGGCCCCTGACCAACTGGAACTCGCCTGAGTATTGGCGCCAAACCCTGGGCCAACAATGTCGGCCGGTAGCACGTCAGGAGTGAATTGGACCCTCCTGGTCTCGCTGCCGATAGCTCTGGTGAACACCTTGGCCAACATGATCTTGCCCAGTCCGGGATAGTCCTCGAAGAGTACGTGACCATTTGCCAAAGCTGCCGCCAGCAGTTTACGAAGCAGAGGACGGTTACCCACGAACACCTGGGAGACCCGGTCGATTATTCGCTCGCAAACCCGTCCAGCCTCTTCCACCCCTAATTCGCTCACGACCTGCCCTTATATTGCTCTACCGACCCCAAGTCTCCGGTAAGGATCGGTTGCCGGTTTACTCCCATTTTAGTCCTATAGCCGCGCGCCTGTTCGCCCGGGCGCACGAAGATTTCCGAGTCTGCTAACGGTATTAGTTCAACTCCCAAATCTTGCGTGAGTCGGTATTGGCGCTGTTCCCGCCAGGCTTCAAACGAAACCCGAATGTCCGGGGCCAACAACGCTACCGCCAGGCCCTCGCAACTGCCCTCGTGGAAAAGATGCGCCAAAGCTCCTTCAATCATCCCGGCGCGGCGTGTTCGGTTCCATTCCGTCCCTCGCCTGCCGGCTCTTCGCGTTAGTTTGTCGTAGAGTGTGGCGGCGTCAAGAGTAGGCGGTATTGCATCACGTTCCATAGTAATCAACGGAAACCAGAGCGCCGCAGCGGCGTCAACGCCGGCTCCGCGCTGCCAGTAGGCGACCACCAGCAGCACCGCAATATGTTCCGATTCGACACCAGCATCGAGGAATGGTTTGGCGGTTTCCAGCAATCTGTCTTCGTCCACTGTTTCCAGAGGTTTTTTCGGAAGAGACAACGCCGCTTCCGCCAGATCCATGGTTTCCACCAGCGCTTTTTCTCGCCGTCTCCCCATTTCGTTCTGTTTTCGACGCCGCAGCCCGCGAGCTTTCGCAACTTCCAGATGGTGACGCCTCAACGGCTCGAAAACGGTGGGTACGCTTTGCAATGGAACACCGTTTCTCAAGAGCAGCTGCAACACATAACGCCACACGTCGCTCCATTCACCCGTGGGGCGACAAAATTCTGCATAGTCCCCAGTAGCGCGGTCATCCTGGGGTCGCTGCTTTCCTCCGTGTCCGGTACGTGGCGAGACCAATTGGTCCACGATGCGGGAGGAGCGGTATTGGGCAACAATTCCTCGCGAGCTTGTGTTCTCATACGGTAAACGGCGAATACGGCGAATACGAGAACCACCATCCACTCGTATACGGGAGCGAGCGACAATACGTCATAGAGTACGGGTCGCATCAGCAAGCCGTATAGCGCCAGTGATGAACCCAGGAAAAATGTTCGCACAACGGACTTCGATAACCAATCCGCAACGTTGTTCAGCAAGCCGCCCGAGCCGGTAACAAATCCTCGAACCAGTGACCCCAGGGCGACCGCGAACAGGCCGCACCCGATGGCGGCCCCCAGCAAAGGATACCCGTGGCCCAGAGGCGACAACGACGCGGTCGCCAACCAGGCTAATGAACCGGCAAGGCCATAGGCCGCAGCCTTGATCAAGCGGACGTAACCTGCGCTGCCTTCGCCTGTCACGGAACCGGGGGCTCTCGCCGCAAAGAGCAGCACCAGGGTGAACCCAGCAATCATGTGCCTGGCATCGAACACATAGCTGAAGTGGGCCAAAGTTTCGTGCCCAATCCGTTGCCCCGGCCATTCTCCCAGAAGCGTCGTGCTGACGTTGGGCAGTGCGCTCAACAACGCCCAAATCGCCAACGCTCCACCGCAGGCCCAAACGAAGTTAGCGGTAAGGCCGAGACCGTCCGCGACCACACGCCAACGAGGTTGCGTCAGTTTGCCGACATCGCGCAATACATCGGCGAGATAGCTGACGGTCATAGCGGCCGACAATCCCACCAACAGCGGAGACTCTAGAAATCCGTACTTGTAGGACTGACCCTGGAATACCAGAAGAGCGGTCACGGCCACCGCCAGCAGCCGGAGCCGGGGAAATCCCAGGACCAGGACGATTCGAGGGGACCAAATGCTCGCGCACTTGACCGCGACCATCAAAGCCAAGACAACCCCCGCCCCACCCAACACGTCCAAATGGAGTCGGGGCTCGGGGAGCGTTTGTGCCAGCCCCGCTAACGCACCCAAAACCAAAGCAGCCCAGATGGCGAATGGAACCCCGGATCCAAACGGCTATATCCTTGACGCCAGGATAATCCCAGCGGCGCCCATCAGGTTGTAGCTGATCGTTGGTCCAGGCCCGACCCGCGCCAAGCCAACCAATACACCTGCCAGGAGTATTGACCAAGCTGCGGTGATAGTTGCGTTTCGGACGGTTTGCAGGAACAGGGTGACTTGGGGCTTGAACTCCTCCGGCACGTGCAACGCCGTCCTGATTCGTTGGGCACCGGACGACCAGACAAGTAAATCCACAGCAAGCGTTATCAAGGCCCCGAGTGCAATTGGCCATGCCAGATACTCGATCCCAATGCCCACCCGCTGGAAGGGCAATATCTGTATGTTGCCCGCAAGAATTATCGCTCCGACGACCGCGGGGACGGTCATCAGGAACGAAAGTCCCAACTGACGATCAGTCCGCTTCAAGGGATGGATCTCGCATTATCTAGGCTTTACGCATAATTTAGAAAAAGTATAAAGACAGGGTAAGCTGGCCTGACCAAAATCTCACTAAAGGCCCAGCTATGCTTACCCTGCCCAATGCCATTGTATCCATACTCATTCCCTTCGCAACGCTGTTTACCAACCCGACCTGGCGGAAAGCCCAGGTACTGCTGGTGGGCGCGATCCTGACCCCGGGTCAGCGCACCGTCGCCGCGGCCCTGCGGGTCATGGGCCGCAGCGATCACCGCGATTACGCCCGCTACCATGAGGTGCTCAACCGGGCGGTGTGGTCGCCCCGTGTAGCGGCGCGCATCCTCTTGGTGTTGCTGCTCCAGCACCTTGATGGTGGGGATGGCCCCTTGGTCTTCGGCATCGACGAAACCCTGGAACGGCGTCGCGGCGCCAAGCTGGACTTTCCGCATTTCAAGCGGCGTAAGCCAGGGAATCGACAAGTCGGTGGTACAGAGCGACTGGGAGTTCCTGCGTATCGGGGTCGACGGCCGACGTTGAAAAACCCTCCGAGGCCAGCCACAGGTGGCGTCGCACCAGGGCAATGGCGTCCACGAAGGTCGGCAACGGCTTGTCGTACCAGGCCGCTCGGCGCTGGGCCATGGGGTGTCGTTTTTGCAACGTGTGGGCGGCCAGGGTGATCCAGGAGAAGATTCCCAGCAGGACGGGCGTGGTGCGGGCGATGGCCAGGTCGGACCACTGGCGTTGGGTTTCCACGCCCAGGTGGGTCCGCACCTCCTGAAAGAGCCTGCCCCGTACTTGATACGGGGTAACTTCCAGTTGCCAGCGCAGGACAAACCATTCCAGGATCTGGGTCGGGTCCGCCGCGGGGTCGGTGCACAGCAAGGCCTGGGTGGCGAAGGAGCCCTGGGGATCTCGGATCAGCACCCAGCGGATGCGGACTGGAGACTTGCCGGAGCGGTACCAGACCGCCGTTTGCGACGTGAGTTCCACCGTGCGGGTGGCGCCGTCATACCAGGCCACGGCCACGCTGGCCCAAGTTGCCTGGGGCTGGTCGAGGATCGTTTTCAGCGCGGGTCGCCGCGCGCCTTTCAGCGGCGGGCGGCCGTTCTGACCCGGCTGACGGGCTGGCGCGGGCGCATAGAGAGCGGCGTCCAGCCGTAGTCTGGCAATGAGGGTAACGGGTTCACGGAGGGACTGGCAGCAGTGGAGCAGGTCCAGCACGGCGTAGCTGTTGTCGCCCACCAGCGCCAGTGGACGTTGGGGCAGCCAGCGTGGTTCGGCAGGCTCACCATGAGCGGGGTTGCAGGATCATCTGTCGCGCCCAGTCGGTGAGCTTCTTGTGCCGACGTCCCTGCTGTTGGTAGTACCGGGTCGATGGCGCCAGCACGGTGAGCGCCGGCAGGGCCCAATGGCGTCCGGCCCAAGGCACGTGGCCCAGCCACATCAGAGAGATCCAGCGCAGGCCGCTGGCCTTGACCAGTTGGCTCCGGCTGGAACGCACCGCGTCGCGGTAGATGCCCCGACCTTTGATCTTGGCGCCGCGACGCCGTTCCAGGGTTTCGTCGATGCCGAAGACCAAGGGGCCATCCCCACCATCAAGGTGCTGGAGCAGCAACACCAAGAGGATGCGCGCCGCTGCACGGGGCGACCACACCGCCCGGTTGAGCACCTCATGGTAGCGGGCGTAATCGCGGTGATCGCTGCGGCCCATGACCCGCAGGGCCGCGGCGACGGTGCGCTGACCCGGGGTCAGGATCGCGCCCACCAGCAGTACCTGGGCTTTCCGCCAGGTCGGGTTGGTAAACAGCGTTGCGAAGGGAATGAGTATCGATACAATGGCATTGGGCAGGGTAAGCATAGCTGGGCCTTTAGTGAGATTTTGGTCAGGCCAGCTTACCCTGTCTTTATACTTTTTCTAAATTATGCGTAAAGCCTAGCCAAGATCAAAGGTCGGGGCATCTACCGCGACGCGGTGCGTTCCAGCCGGAGCCAACTGGTCAAGGCCAGCGGCCTGCGCTGGATCTCCCTGATGTGGCTGGGCCACGTGCCTTGGGCCGGACGCCATTGGGCCTTGCCGGCGCTCACCGTGCTGGCGCCATCGACCCGGTACTACCAACAGCAGGGACGTCGGCACAAGAAGCTCACCGACTGGGCGCGACAGATGATCCTGCAACCCCGCTCATGGTGAGCCTGCCGAACCACGCTGGCTGCCCCAACGTCCACTGGCGCTGGTGGGCGACAACAGCTACGCCGTGCTGGACCTGCTCCACTGCTGCCAATCCCTCCGTGAACCCGTTACCCTCATTGCCAGACTACGGCTGGACGCCGCTCTCTATGCGCCCGCGCCAGCCCGTCAGCCGGGTCAGAACGGCCGCCCGCCGCTGAAAGGCGCGCGGCGACCCGCGCTGAAAACGATCCTTGACCAGCCCCAGGTAACTTGGGCCAGTGTGGCCGTGGCCTGGTATGACGGCGCCACCCGCACCGTGGAACTCACGTCGCAAACGGCGGTCTGGTACCGCTCCGGCAAGTCTCCAGTCCTCATCCGCTGGGTGCTGATCCGAGATCCCCAGGGCTCCTTCGCCACCCAGGCCTTGCTGTGCACCGACCCCGCCGCGGACCCGACCCAGATCCTGGAATGGTTTGTCCTGCGCTGGCAACTGGAAGTTACTTTCCGGGAGGTGCGGACCCACCTGGGCCTGGAAACCCAACGCCAGTGGTCCGACCTGGCCATCGCCCGCACCACGCCCGTCCTGCTGGGAATCTTCTCCTGGACCACCCTGGCCGCCCACGGGTTGCAAAAACAGCGCCCCATGACCCAGCGCCGAGCGGCCTGGTACGACAAGCCGTTGCCGACCTTCGTGGACGCCATTGCCCTGGTGCGACGCCACCTGTGGCTGGCCTCGGAGGGTTTTTCAACGTCGGCCGTCGACCCCGATACGCAGGAACTCCCAGTCGCTCTGTACCACCGACTTGTCGATTCCCTGGCTTACGCCGCTTGAAATGCGGAAAGTCCAGCTTATTTCCAGGCAGGCGCGATACATAGCTTCAAATCGCGGCCGGCTGATTTGGTGCAGGCTATAGTCCGCTTCTTCGAACCTGGCGATCACCTCCTCCAGAGCCCGTTGGTCCAGTGGCAACCCGCTGGCGACGACCATCGCCTCTACTTCCCTGGGAGTGGCCTGGTCCGGGATACCCCTTACACTTCGCGACCCGCCCAAGCCAGGAAGCGGTTGTACTGGCGCACGACTTCCGCTCGGAACTCCACCAATTCGATTTGCCGGTCTTGCGACGACGGTAGATAGTCCTGATCGCCCGCGAAGTCGGCCTGTATCCGGTACCGGCCCGCAACCGATGCGGTCCAGTCGGTTTCGCATCGACCGTGGGCGTCGGTAATCAGCACGATTGGCTGTTCTGTCTCGCCCGTGGTCACGCTGATTGGCCGATCATAAACTCCTGCTCCGGAGGCCTCCGTCAGCGAAATCCGGATGCTGCGCGTCTCTGCTATCCCCAAATGTCTGGGAGGTCATCTGCGGGTTTGGGCACCACGACTTCCAGATTCGTGACCACGGGCCCACGTAGTCGGAATTCCTCGCTGACCGAAACAGGAAAATGGGTTGCGTCCCCGAAGTAATGCACGGTGACCAGATGGGCGCCTGGATCGCCATTCGACCAACTGGCGGCGCATTGTCCGTCAATGCCAGTCCTCAAGCTGGCGACTTCTTGTGAGCCGTCCCATTCCAGGCGCAACGGCGCATCGGACATCGGTTGCCCGGCGTCGTCAGTCAAAACGCATACGATGTCCACCGGTTCTCCGGTTCGCCAAATTCTGTCCCCGCCCGGCGGCAAATTCGGGAACAGCAATGATAGCCGGGTGGCAATGAGCCCCACCAGATCCGGGCAGCCGTTCGGGAATGCGGTATATCAGGTGCCACCGCCGCACCGTCGGCTCCATCAGCGCTCTCGACGGGCTCAGCGCCCGGGGTTGCAACCAGCATTGCCGACGCTCCTGGGGCACCTTCGTCTGAGCCCGAAACCCTGCGGTGTAGGGGTACCAGAGTCCACCGTTTAAATCCGTACAGATAGGCCCCAGCGGCTGCCAGCACCAGTGCCAGCGGGAATCCTACCCAGAGCAGCCAATCGAACGGAAGCGGCGTGACCGGCAGACCGACAGTGTATGTTGCGGGCAGATGGGACCGGTCGCCATCAAACTCTATGGTTAATGGAATCAGCGTCCGGTTCGCTTCGGCGGGTATGGGCAACGAGACAACCATATCCCCATCCGTTCCGGTAACGGCTGAGTTATTTGGACCGTAACGCAACACGGCGTCGGGGATACCGTTGCTCTGGTCGTCCAGCAACTGCACTTGTACTTACGGCAACTATCCGGCCTTCGCTGGCGACATGGGTGCGGCGATAATGCTGGCGGTCGAGACGACGTTTGTTCGCACCTTGACCGCCGTGTCGAGATCGGGAGCGGCTATTTCCAACTCCAGCAAGCCGATTTCTGCATCCCGTTCCACCGGGTATTCCAGCACAAACGAACCCGAGCCGTTGGTACGACCTGCTACCCGACGCTCGTCGCTCCCCGCTGCCACGATTTCGAGGTCGCCACCAGTCCAGTTCCCAATCGCCACTGTCCCGCGTAGCGCCAGAACGTCGCCGCGAGCAACGACTTCCGGTACTTCAACCACAATGTTGGGCGCAGCAACCTCAACCGGCCTAACGCTCCTCGAAGGTTCGAGTTCAGGGGTTCCGTAAAAGTTTATCGTGACGGCAGTCTCCGCCTCCTCGCCAAAGGGAGTTTCCCAGTTAAAATTGCCCTCGGCGTCGGTCTGCAGGATAGTCTCGCTCCCCCCAGGCGATTGGATAGCGACCGGTTGGCCGGATAAGGGCCTGTAGTTTGATCCAGTTAGCCTGCCGGCTAGCAGATACGGACGCCCCACACGAGAGACTCTTGCTCCGGCCACAGTTATTGTTACCGGCTCGGTAACTTTGAGAGCCGCGCTGTCAGATGCCGGTTCCGCGCTGTCATCGCCATCAAATACGGCTTCCAAGGTGTGGATTCCCGTGCTATCTGCCACATCTTTCGTCGTGAATCCACCTTGGCCGTCGGTGACCGCGGAATGTGGTGCTCTGCCGGCCAGCGAAATCGTTACGGCCTGTCCCGCCAACGGCTGGCCCCGTACGTCGCGCAGGGAACCCTTCACGACGAATTCCTCATTCACTCTCAAGGGATGTGGGACGGTGATCTCAAATTCGCTGGGTACTGTCGCTTCCAGGGATAACTGCGCCTCGTTACCCAGCAGGAAGTCGGAATCGGAGCACCTCGTGGTAGCGAGGTGCTCCCCCTCTTCAACAAAACTGTGCGCGAATTCGAAACTGCCACCTTGATCAGTGTAGGCCGGCGGGACGGATTCCCCATCGATAGTGATTCGGATTTCCTGATCGGCTGTCCCCGCTCCGGATTCTTCGGATAGCTGCCCAGCAAACTTTGCGGGAGTGGTTACTGAAATCGTGGCGGGTCAGGAGAGTCTCAAGCCAGTGCCGGAGTAAACCACGATTTCAGGGTCGCTCCAAGAATCTCCGTAATTTGCGTCGGCCAACGCGTGGGCGATCAGTTGGTAGCTGCCTCCGGCGAACTGCGCCGTAAGATTGAGCGTAACGGCAAAACGGCCGTGATCGGTGGTCCCGATCCCGATTTTGACACCACCCTTCTCCTTATTTTCGTTGATGAATATATCCACCCTCATGGCGTCCACCGGACCGCCGGACGCAGTGGGCTCAAAGGCAATACACCCCAGGTCTTTGAACGGAACCTCAGCCCACTGGTGGGCCTGATCGGAGTAGACGGTGCGGGACCCCGCTGATGGTCCGATTGACCAACCGGACACCACTCAGGCAGGCAGGCCCACGGCGCGAGCCATCACCACAAACGCGCTGCTGAACTGGCCGCAGGTGCCCCGGCGTTGCTCAAACAGGAACCAGTCAACCGGGTCCCAGCCGGGAGGGGGCCCGGCGGCTCCGGGAGGAGCGAAGGCATAGGGATAGTTTGTCTGGAGATAAGTTTCGATGGCCTTGGCTTTGAGGTATGGGCTATCGTGTCCCGCCGTAATCTCCAAAGCCAATTCACGAATTCGCTTCGGCAGACTGTCAGGGAGTTGTGTGTAGGTGAGATCGGCAGACGGTCTGGCGGCTACCAACTCATCCGATGGAAACTCCATGCGCTGGGTGAGCCAGGAATATCCGGTGAGTTCTTTTTCGGACGCGAACGTGGCGCTGAACGGGCTGTATATCCCGTCCGTAACGATTCGGTCCAAGCCTAGCGATATGGGTAAACCGCCGGATGGAATACTGCCGGCCTCCGAGTCCGGCGACACTTTGATTTCTTCAAGCCCCAGCAGCATACTGTATTCCGGTCTGGACCAAGCCAGCATACTGACTTCTTCGCTGTGATTTGTCCCCTGCAATGCAGAATGCCAGTTGATCCGATCCCGGTCCACCAGAGTCGCCAGTTGGCCTCGATGCGCATACGGTATTTCAACTGGGTCAAGCTGACTCCAACCACCGTCCGAATAAACGTCCCCAGTCGACGTCCTCAGATACTCCGCATCGATTCCGCCAGCGACTACGAATACCGGTTCCGGATAAGTCTGAGGAGCCTGCCGGGTGGTGGCGCCGCCGACCATTGACACACTATCTCCCCAATCAATCAGGGCTCCGCCATTCTCCAGAGGCGTGATCTCCGCTCCCATGGCATTTAAGATTTCCCCTACGGTGGCCGAGCTTCCCATCTGATTTTTAGATAGCAGCTCCTCAATACTGCCAGCCGTAGTCAAGCCTTCTCGCCTGGTCCTGGACAAACGATCCTGGATCACGCCGAACAGAGTCGGATCGTCGGCGACCGAGGCATCCAGCTGACTCTTCGCTTTGGCATTCACGACCGATTCCGGCGTTTCATTACCACCGAGTCCAAAACCGGGGGTACGTGCCGGCGCGCCTCCCGGCGCGGGTGGATCGAAAGTTACCCAACCTAATCCGTCAAAAGCCACCTCAGCCCACTGGTGAGCCTGGTCGGCACGTATGGTCTGCCAATCGTCCTGTGGAGAGACCACCCAGCCGGACACCACGCTTGCGGGAATCCCGGACGCCCGATCCAGGACGGCAAAGGCGCTGCTGAACTGCGCGCAGGTGCCCCGGCGTTGCTCGAACAGGAACCAGTCAACCGGGTCCCGACCGATGGGGGCTTATCATCGTCCGGACTGGCGAACGCGTAGGTGTAGTACTCGCGAAGAAAAGCCTCTATCGCCTTTGTCTTCAAATAAGGTGTGGCGTGCCCTAGTACTCAATCAAGTCTGGAAAGGCAGGGATAGAGGCGATGCAATTTGGATCGGGCATCTTGAGTGCTGAACCGCCAGTTGATGGTGACGCCCGCTGCGTTGCGCTCGGTCTCGTAGGCCGTGATTTGGCGTTGCAGGGCGTCGGCGTCGGGGTTTCTCCCCTTGAGACAGGAGCGGCTCAACACGCTGAATTCGATCTCCGCCATGTTCAACCAACTGGCGTGCTTGGGCGTGTGGTGAAACTCGAGGCGCTTCACGATGCGCCGGGCCTCAGCAGCCGGGAACGTCTCGTAAAGGGACGCCATACGATGGGTATTCAGATTGTCCAGCACCACGCGGATCACCGGGGCATCGGGGTAAGCCTCATCCACTAGCCAGCGCATCTGGTGGGCGAAGTCCGGCCTGGTGCGCCGCTCGGTGCTGGCCAGGTGGCGCCAGCCCGCCAGGGGTTCACAGGTCAGGAAGATGTTGCGGGTGCCGCCGCGTCGATACTCGTAGTCCTGCCGCCGCGGTCGTCCCGGTTGAGGAGGCAACGGCTCCCTGACCGCGGCCAGCAGTTGGGTGGAGGTCTCGTCAAAGCACACCACCGGCCGATCGGGGTCGTAGGGTTCGGCATACAGGTCCAGCACGTCCTCCATGGCCGCCACGAATTCGCCGCCTACTTTCGGGATGCACCATTGCTGCTTCCGCCAGGGCTTGAGGGTGTTTTTTTGAGTCTGAGCCTGACCGTCTCGTAGGACAGCGATGGCGCCAAGCCCAACTCCACCACCTTGCCAGCCAACAAACGCAGGGTCCAGTGCTCATGGCCTTCGGGCGCGTCGCTGCACGCCAGCGCAATCAGGTGGGCTTCGCCCCGATCGTCCAGCTTGCGATACCGGTTGGCTTGGGGATGGTCGTGCCGCACGCCCTCCAAGCCCTCTTCGGCGTACCGACATTTGGTGCGGAACACCGTGCGCGGCGACGTGTCCAGAGCCGCCACCACCTGGGGGGCGCTCCACCCTTCGTCAGTCTTGAGCAGGATGCGCGCCCGATTGATGACCCGAGCGGAATGCCGCCCACTGTGGATCAATCCCCGCAACTGCTCCTGATCTTCCGACGACAACCGTACTGCGTATTTCTCCTGAACCATGGATGTCCCACCTCCCGCACCACTGTTTGCCGGTCAGCGTAACAACCCTGGCCCGCCCCGCGCTTCACCTGCCAATACAGGATTGACTCAATACTAGTACCGTTTCAATTTAATTCTATTGGATAGACATGTTTGAGCTTACTGCGAGCGTCCTGGGTGGAGAACCGCCAGTCTATGATGGCGGCGGCCTCGTTGCGCTCGCGTTCGAGCGCCGCGACCTCCCGTCTCAGCAACGCTTCATCGCCGACCCGGCGGTTCAGACACTGTCTGCTAAAGACGCTCAACTCGATTTCAGCCATGTTCAACCAGCTTCCGTGATTGGGTGTGTGGTGAAGCTCCAGGCGTTTGGCTATGCGGCGCGCCTCGGACGGTGCAAACGCTTCGTAGAGCGCGCCGGGCTGGTGGGTGTTGAGATTGTCCGGGACCACGCGCACTACTGCGGCGTCAGGATATGCCTCGTCCACCAGCCACTTCATCTGTTGAGCGAAGTCCACAGCAGTCCGGCGCCCGGTCACCTCGATATGCCTCCACCCACCCTTCGGTTCACAGAACATGAACAGATTCCGGGTCCCGTTTCGCTGGTACTCGGTGTCATAGCGCTCCACCCGTCCAGGAGCGGCCGCAATGGGAGGCCGCACATCCCCAAGCAACTGCTTGGAGGACTCGTCAAAACACACCACCGGACACTCCCGGTCGTACTCTTCGTGATAAAGGTCCAGCACGTCCTCCATCCGAGCGACGAACTCCCCGCTCAGCTTGGGGATGCACCATTCCTTTTTCCGCCACGGCTTGAGTTCGTTTTTTTGAGTATCTGGCGCACCGTCTCCAAGGAGATGCTCCCGGCAAACTCCATCTCCACCACCTTGTCCGCCAGCAGATGGAGCGTCCAGTTCACATGTCCTTCGGGTGGACTGCTGCACGCGATGGCAACCAGGTGCGCTTCCTGCTTGCCGTCCAACTTGCGCTCCCGGCCCGGCCGTGGCTTGTCATTGATGGCGGCCTCAAGTCCTTCCTCGACGAACCGCTTCCGCACTCTGGCAACGGTACTCTGGCAACGGTAGCAGCGTTGATCAAAAGCACACCGGCTATCTCACCGTCCCGAAGTCCTTCATCTGCTTTGAGCAACGCCAGCGCCCGCTTGACGGTGCGGACTGACGGCTTGCCCCGGTGGGAAACCTCATTGAGACGGGAGCGTTCGGATTCAGCCAGCTTGACTTTATACTTGATGGCAGCCATGTCTGGATACTCCCCCACAGAAAGATCATACCCAAGTATGGCTCCCTTCTCATATTATTACAAATCTATCCGGAAATGGTACTAGTACTGGTTCAAATCAGCATTGTAAGTTGTATTAGTGAAAGGCCTACAAATGCTACGCTGACCGCAAGATCGAGTGGTGGGGAGGTGTGGCAAACCTGGCCCTGGAGCATTCGCAGTACGGTTGACGCCGGAGGAGCGCGAGCAACTGAGCCGACTGATACGTAGCGGCAAAAGTTCGGCTTGCATCGTCGCCCGGGCACGCATTCTACTTAAAGTAGCTGAGGGATGGAACGCGCCCCAGGTGTCGGCCGCTTTGGACGTGTCCAAGGGTACGGTGTACCGCGCCAAAAGGCGGTACGCTGAGGAAGGTTTGGATGGCGTGTTGCAGAACCGGGTCCAGGCCAACCGGTATCGCAAGCTGGACGACAAGGCGAGGCCCACCTGATCGCCCTGGCGTGCAGCCCAGCGCCCGATGGCCACGACCACTGGACCTTGCATCTGCTGGCCGACCGAGTGGTGGAGTTGGGGTTGGTGGAGTCGTTGAAGTTGGACAGACTCCGGCGGGAACCGAGTCCGAAGGGCTCACCGGCGCCACCGTGATTCGATCGGTGCCAAGCTGCGATCGAAACTCATTGCCAGGCCACGCCAACAAGGCCGTCCCTGAGTGCGGATTCTGGTTGGGGACATCTACCAGATAGGTCGGCAATACGCGGTGGACCAAATTTTGCACGTCGCGGTCATGCTGGTAGGGAATCTCCACCGGAGGCGATTGAAGCCAGGACCCGTTTACGTAGATGTCGCCGACCCCCGTTCTCAAATACCTGGTCCCGCCGGCGCCATGTATCCTGAAAACTGGATTGTGAGGGGGCTCGGAAACTCGGGCAGTGGAGACTCCGACTGCGATGGCGCGCATCTCATCGCCCTGGCGCACCAATTTGCCGCCGTTTTCCAATGGGATGATTTCGGCGCCCAGGTCTGCCAACACCTTTTCGGCGGTTGCGCGCACTACCCGGTCCCGGTCGACCAAAGCTGACGAAATGCCGGCTATGGCCCCTTCGCGCCCGGTTTCCGCCAAAGCAAATATCGCAGAGATGCGTACCGAAGCGGCGACATCGGAAGTGACCGCACCCGCCAGGGGTTTCATTACTGAGACATCATCCACCGTGCCCAGGGCCCGCGCAGCGGCGGATCGCACCGAACCATGACCGTCCGACCGAAGGGAGCGGGCCAGCGCGGTTCACTCACCAATTCAGCGCGCAACGGAGCCTTTCCGCTGAAACGCGCCAATTCTTCCGCAGCATCCATCCGGTGGTTGGGCAGCGGATCCGTTATAAGGATTTCCGTTAACCTGGGCAGTTCGGCCTCCCAAATGTCTTTGGAGCCTGCCCTGGACGATGGCCCCCCGGGTCCGGTGGGTTCAAAAACGATCCATCCCAGACCTTCGAACCCAACCTCTGCCCACTGGTGAGCTTGGTCCGAAGCGACCGGCTGCGTGACACCCACCGGCGCGATTGCCCAACCGGAAGCCACCCTGGCCGGAATTTCCAATGAACGGGCCAATAATACGAAAGCGCTGCTGAACTGGCCCGTGGTGCCCTCACGATGATCGAAAAGGAACCAGTCTATTGGATCCTGACCGGTCGGCGGACGGGAGGTTTCAAAGTCGGCGAACCGACGAGCGTACTCGTTTTGCAGGTAATTCTCAATTGCCTTGGATTTGTGATCAGGGCAATCGCATTTCAGAGTAGTCTAAAGATGTGGCTAAAATTGGTGCGGAGATGAAGTTGCCAGAGGTGCGCGGTGGCGATGGACAATGTACCGCTTTCGATTATGGAACGCTTCGAAATACTGGAAGACCCGCGAACTGGACATGCCAGAAGGCACGAGTTGCTGGACATCATCGTCATCACCCTTTGCGCCGTCATCTGCGGCGCCGACAACTGGGTGGAGATTGAGGAGTTCGGCAAGGCCAAGGAGGAGTGGTTCCGCCGGTTCCTGAAACTGCCCCACGGGATACCGTCCCACGACACCTTCGGGAGGGTGTTCAGTCTGCTGGATCCGGAGCAGTTCTCAGCCTGTTTCATGGACTGGGTACGTTCGGTGAGTGAACTGGCCCATGCGAGGTGGTGGCGATAGATGGCAAGACCCTGCGGCGTTGTCATGACCGAGCCAACGGGCGAGGTCCGCTGCACATGGTAAGCGCCTGGGCCACGGAGCACCGGATGGTGCTGGGGCAGACCCGCACCGAGGCTCACTCCAATGAGATCACGGCGATACCGGAACTGCTGAAGGTGCTGGAACTGAAAGGGTGCCTGGTAACGATAGACGCCATGGGCTGCCAGAAGAACATCGCCCGTCAGGTGGTGCGAGGGGGCGCGGATTACCTGCTTTCGGTGAAGGCCAACCAGAGCGAGTTGTACGAGAACATCAAGGACCTGTTCGCCTGCCAGGAGCGGGCGGGATGGGATGGTGTGGCTTACCGCCACCACGAGCAACTGGGCAAAGGCCACGGCCGGCTGGAACGCCGCCAGTGCTGGGTGATCACCGACCCTGAGGAACTGGCTTACGTGGACCCTCAGCGACCGTGGGCCAGCTGGAGCGCGGTGGCCAGGGTCAACTACCGGCGAGACATTGATACCGGTTCCCCAGAGGATACCCGCTACTACATTTGCAGCTCTCCGGCGGACGCGGCCACGCTGCTGGCCGCGGCGCGGAGCCACTGGAGCATCGAGAACAGCCTGCACTGGGTCTTGGACATGGCTTTCGACGAGGATCACAGTCGTGTGAGGACGGGCCATGCCGGCCAGAACCTGGCGGTGATGCGACACCTGGCACTCAACCTGCTCAAGCAGGAACGCAGTGCCAAAGTCGGCATCAAAGCCAAACGCAAAAAGGCCGGATGGGACTTCGATTACCTGCTCAAAGTCCTATCCCAATGAAATGCGATTGCCCTGCCCTCCTTCCCCCTTTGCAAACACGCCCTAGTCCGACGGCAGCGAGTCCCGCTAGAGGGTAAGCCTTTTCCGCCGGTGTGTACGAGTAGGGGACAGGTTTCAAACCTGCCCCCTACTCAATTACCCATCAAAGCCAGGTTGGGCCGTCTGCCCAACCAATGGCTTCTGCGCTAACGGTTAGCTTGGTACAAGGGACCCCGGAGAACCTGGCCGGGTAGCGCTCCGGTGTGCTCTCCGCCTTCCAGCAGCACCTCGCCGTTGACAATCACATAATCTATCCCCACGGCAGGCTGCTTCACGTGCATCTCTCCGCCCGGGAAGTCATACACCGGCTCGCGCGGCGCGTGGTCGATGGTGTCTGGGTCGAAGATGGTTATGTCGGCAACCTTACCGGCAGCAATGAACCCCCGGTCGTGGAGGTCGTGCATCAGGGCGGTCTTCCCGGTCAAGCGGTAGACGGCGTCTTCCACGGACATAATCTGCTTTTCCCGAACCCAGTAGCTTAGCAAGTGGGTACTGTAGTCGGTACGGTCTCCCTTTTCCGGCCGAGCGCCGCCATCGGTGGTCCCGATAACAGTATACGGCGACCCCAGTATCTGACGCTGGGCTTCAGGATCGCTATTCCGGTCGATTACCTGGAAACTAGTCCGCAGATCATCGTCCAGGACCAGGTCCAGGAAAGCGTCCATAACCCCTTTCCCTTGCTCCTGGGCTATTTGCTCGACGCTCTTGCCACTGTACTTCCGGTTCCGCTCGTGGTGCCCCATGTATACCTGAACCAGGTCCCAGCGCCGGTTGAAGCTCATCACCCTGGTACCGCGGGCGGCCTGGTAAGAGTGGGTGCCTTCGGTCTCCACCGCCTCAATGCTTAGCGTCCGGCGAACCTCGGGGTCACGGAAGGACTGCATCCTCTCTGTAACCGGCAGGGCCATCACTGGGTCCCAAGTCGTCATGCCCTGGAACACGGTAGTAGGGCTGATCATGTCCTCGTCTTCCAGGCCCCCCAGCCCTGCTCTCAAGTCGAAGATCGGCCCGGCGGTGCCGGATAAGCACGAGGCGTAAGCCCTGGCCCCCGTCTTGAAGGCCTCTTCAACCATTTGTAGGTGCTCTTTCCACTCGTCGGGTTTGTTCAACTCTTGGCCTAATATGTTGTAAATCGCGGGGCGGCCGGTCCTGCGGGATAGCTCCTGGGCAATGAGCGCCGGGGTTCGGAACCCGCCGGGGCCCCCGCCACTTACCTGAAAGACACCAGTGCCGAGCTCGCCCAACACGCTGCCTACTGCGTATCGCTCTTCATCGGTGGCAACTGAGGATGGCACGCTGACCCCGAAATTCTCTATCCCCTGGTCGGCGAAGTTGCCAATGCTGAACCCTAAAGCGCCAGCTAGTATCCCCTCGCGGACCTGGCGTCTCATGGCCTCAATTTCCTCCGGGGTGGCTTCCCGTGTCTGGGCGGCCTCGCCCATAACGTAGCGCCTGACTCCGGAATGGCCGACGAAGGCACCTACATTGATGCCACGCCGCCGGCCGATGGCATCAAGGTACTGTGGAATGGATTCCCAGGCGAAATCGACCCCCTTCCGCTGCACACTCAGCGGGATGCCCTCCATCTTGTCGAACATGTCCAGGTACCAGTCCCCATCTCCCGGTCGTGTCGGGGCGATCACAGCCCCGCACTGACCCACAATGATCGAGGTGCTACCGTTTAGCGACGTAGAAGTGACAATGGGATCCCACATGCACTGGGAGTCAAAATGGGTGTGATGGTCAATGAACCCAGGGGCCACTACCCGACCATCGGCGTTGATAGTGTGAGTGGCGGGCTCACTGAATTTGCCCACCCCCACGATTTTGCCATTTGTTACCGCCACGTCCGCGTAGAATGAGGGCCCACCAGAGCCATCAACCACGCGCCCATTCTTTATGAGTAGATCATATGCCATTACGCTTCCCTCCCTCTGCCCCGATGAGTCGGAGCGTGAGATCAAGGTAACAAAATACGGTTAGCGGGTCAATTTTCCGGCAGGTCAATCGTATTAGATATTATCTGTCCATGATTCCGACGAAAGTAAGCGTGAGATTATCATAACATGGATGTTTCCGCAACAGAATTGGAGGATTTGGATGCTGGATTCCGGCTTGCGCCGGATTGACGCTGGCAATGCAATCCAAATGCGATTGCCCTGTCATCAAAGGTGATTTGGATGCGGTCGGGGTGCTCCAGTGGTAGCATCTTGTATCCTGACTTTGGCCCGCGACAATAGCTCATATGTGGCGGTCCGGAGCGCGGCAGACCGGTAGCATCTGGGTCATGGTAGACCGTCCAATAGCAGGGGTCGCCGCGTTCCCTAACGGTAGAACCCGGACAGTTGCCTGGGCCAATCGAGCCCGCATCGTGCAAGGAAGGGTCAACACTGCAACCGGAGGTAAGGAGGCAAGATGGGAGGAGAGCCGAGGTTCGTAGGCATTGATGTCTCAAAGGCGCGGTTGGACGTTGCGGTCCGGCCTACCGGGAAGCGATGGGTCCTGCCCTACGATGAGACCGGAATTGAGGGACTGATCCCCCAGATAGTGGACCTGGAGCCTGCCTTGGTGTTGCTGGAGGCTACGGGCGGCTTGGAGCTGCCCTTGGTGGTCGCCCTGGCCGCTGCGGCGCTGCCGGTGGTGGTGGTCAACCCACGCCAGGTCAGGGACTTCGCCAAGGCCACCGGAACGCTGGCCAAGACCGACACTCTGGACGCGGGGGTCCTGGCCCATTTCGCCGACGCCGTCCGTCCTCCGGTAGCATCTGGGTCGAGGTGCGTCCCCTCAAGGACGCCGAGACCCCGGTCCTCAACTCGCTGACTGCCCGCAGGCGCCAGGTGATGACCATGCTGGTCTCCGAGCAGAACCGGCTGGGCACCGCCATCGGCGCCGTTAGTCCCCGCGCCGTTAGTCCCCGCATTGAAGCCCACATCGCGTGGTTGGAACAAGAGTTGAGCGACTTGGACCAAGGGCTACGTCAGACTTTGCGCCGGAGTCCAGCGTGGCGTGAGAAGGATGACCTGCTCGGCACGGTTCCCGGCGTGGGCCCGCAGCTATCGCTGACCTTGCTGGCGCATCTGCCGGAATTGGGCACGCTGGATCGCAAGCAGATTGCTGCCCTGGTCGGCGTGGCTCCCTACAACCGCGACCGCGGCGCCCTGCGGGGCAAACGCGCCGTCTGGGGCGGACGCTCCCGGGTGCGGGCCGTCCTCTACATGGGAGCGTTGGTAGCCAGCCGCCACAACCCTGCTATTCGGGACTTCTACCAGAGGCTGCTGGCAGCTGGTAAGCCGAACAAGGTGGCGCTGGTCGCGTCCATGCGCAAACTGCTGGTTATGCTCAACGCCATGCTCAAACATGGCTACCCTTGGCGCGATATGACTCAGCCAGTCGTCGCTCATGCCGGTTGACTTTCAAGACAGTTGCTATTGGGCGCTCCTGGTCTGGGGTTGTTTTGCTGTCTCGCAAACCATTATCCCATATCCCAGATGCACAGGAGCGCTTTCTTACCCATTCCACCCGCCGCGACACTTATCTCTTCGGTGGATTGGGGCTTAGCGGAAGTTGGGCATCACTTTTTCTGCGAACAGTTGCAGCGAGCTGGACACCTGGTCGTAGGACAGGCCCCCGGCGTCCAGGTAACTGATGAAGTGGGTGACGTGGTTCTCTTCCAGTTCCTTGATGGCTACCGTGACCTTCTCGGGGCTGCCGATGGCTGCCATGCCTTCCTTGCCCCGCTCGGCCACCAGATCCGGCTCGATAAAGGGGTCTTGGATGTAGTGCTCATAGCCACGCACCCCTGAGGCCCGCACAACGTCGGAGAGCGGGCGGCGCAGGAAGTCCCCCATGTCGCCAGCCCATTGCAGGCGCGGCACGAGCAGTTCGATGGCTTCCTCGTCGGTGGGAGCCACATAAACGTTGCGGACGGCGGCGACCTCGATGTCATCGGGCGCCGTCCCCTCTTCCAGCATCCGCCGGCGGTAGAGGTTAATCAGGTTCTGGTCAGAGTCCGGCGAAGCAGGGAAGAAACTGCTGCCCACGGTGAACAACCCCCAACGGTTGCGGACGGCAATCTCTACCGATTCCGGGCTGTGAGTGACCGCCATAAATATGGGCGGATGCGGCTGCTGCACCGGCTTGGGAATAACCCGCACTTCCGGGAAGCTGAAATAGTCGCCGTCGTAGGAGAAGGTGTCCTCCGTCCACGACCTGACAGCGATGTCCATGCCCTCGATGAAACGGTCGCGGGATTCGGCGATGTCCAGGCCATAGATGTCGAACTCCCGCTTCTGGTAGCCGCGGCCGGCCCCGACAATCAGGCGTCCCTGGCTGATAATGTCCAGTGTGGCCAGGTCCTGCGCCAGCCGCAGTGGAGCGTGCCACGGCACTATGGTGCAGGCCACGCCCACCTTGACCCGCTTGGTCTTGGCGGCGATGGCGGCCAGCAGGCTGTGGGGCGAGCTGATGATGCTGTGTTCGCTGAAAGCGTGCTCGGCAATCCACACCGAGTCGAAGCCCAGTTCCTCCGCCAATTCCGCGCCGCGCAGAATGTCCTCGTAGACCTCGACGTCGGTGCGGCTGACCGGGTTGGGATTGATCTTGCTCTCGTCGGCGTATTGCTCGTGCAGCAGGGGGCGCTGGCCCACGAAGAAGGCTCCGAATTTCATCCGGTTAGTCCTCCCGCTCGATCTCGGCGTACACCGCCCGCATGGAGGCGCCGGAGTCGTCCTCCACCTCGGTGAACCACTTGATCAGAGAACGTGTCAGCTGGTCGACAGACTCATCAACTGAGGCAGCCTCATAGCGCTGGCGCACAGTGGGCAGGGTTACACGAGTTTGGGCTTCGCGCATCCAGACGATCTTTTCCTTGTCGGTCATTTCCGAACCGGCCACGCGCAGCCGCTCGGCAAACATGGCGTCGTCCTTGTCCTCGGGGGCGCCGCCCAACTCACGAATGCGCCGGTCGAAGATGTCCCCGTGGCTGGTCTCGCGCTCGGCTACCAGAGAAAGGCAGCCCTTCAGCCCCGGATGCTCGGTCTTATCGGCCCACGCCTTGAGGAAGACTCCAGCCCGGTGCTCCTGCAGGCGAATGTCGTTGAGCAGGTCTATGTATTCTGGTTTGTCCGGCATTGCGATACCTCACTATATTGAGCATTTGGGAAGCGAAAGCGGACGCGGCTGCCCTCATTTCATAATAAAACACTCGCCGATGATTGTCAGGCAGCGCGGTTACAGGCGAGTTTAGTGCGCCGCCCTTGGGGTGTCAAACTGGCTGCGCCCGGCGCGTGATAAAATGCTGCCACGAAATCAGTCCGGTTTTAGGAGCGGTTTTGCCTCAATTGACTGAAGCGCAGCGCGGCATGGTCGCCACAATCAGAGAGTTTGTCCGCAGGGAAGTCCAACCTGTCGCCCAGAAAATGGAACACGCCGACGAGTACCCCTTCGAGCTGGTGGAGCGGATGAAGGAGCTGGGCCTGTTCGGCGCGGTGATCCCCGAAGAGTACGGCGGGCTTGAGCTGGATGTCACGTCCTACGCCCTGGTCATCGAGGAAATCTGCCGGGGCTGGATGAGCCTGAGCGGGATACTGAACTCCCACCTCATCATGGCCTACATGATCACGACCCACGGAACACTGGAGCAGAAGGAGCGATTCCTGCCCCTGATGGCGACCGGCGAGAAGCGAGGCGGCATCTGCATCACCGAGCCCAACGCGGGCAGCGACGTCCAGGCCATCGAGACTCGCGCCGTCCGCGAAGGCGACGAATACGTGGTAAACGGGGCCAAGAGCCTGATTACCAACGGGCGCCACGGCAACACCTTCGCCCTGGTCGCCAAGACCGACCCGAACGCCGACCCGCCCCGGCGCGGCATCAGCATCTTCATCGCCGAGAAGGGGCCGGGCTTCAACGTGGTGCGGGACATACCGAAGCTGGGCTACAAGGGCGTGGATACCTGCGAGCTGTCCTTCGAGGACTACCGCGTATCCGGCGGGAATCTGGTCAGCGGCGAGGAGGGCAAGGGGTTCTACCAGATAATGAGCGGGCTGGAGCTGGGCCGCATCAATGTTGCCGCCCGCTGCCTCGGTGTGGCGCGGGCCGCGCTGGAAGAATCCACGCGATACGCCAAGCAGCGCCAAACCTTCGGCAAGCCCATCGGAGAACACCAGAGCGTGCAGATAATGCTGGCCAACATGGCGACCCAGATACAGGCGGCCCACCTGATGGTGCTCCACGCCGCCGAGAAGAAGGACCGGGGCGAGCGCGCCGACATGGAGGCAGGAATGGCCAAGCTGTTCGCCAGTGAGATGTGTATGCAGGTCGCCATCGACGCCATGCGCATCCACGGCGGCTACGGCTACACCCAGGACCTGACGGTGGAGCGCCACTTCCGCGACGCCCCGCTGATGATGATCGGCGAGGGAACCAACGAGATTCAGCGCCTGGTCATCGCCCGCCATCTGCTCAACAACTACCCCACCGGCGACTTCCTGTACGAGTCGGGGTTGTAGGCGGGCTGGATTTGGCGAGTATGTTACCCTGTTTCGAACTGGTCGGGCACGACGAATAGTATTTTGAGAAAATTGCGAAACTTGTCATTGCGAGCGCAGCGCGGCAATCCCGTCGCTGAAACCGCCGCCATTGCTGCAACGGGATTGCCACGTCGCTGCGCTCCTCGCAATGACAGCAGGCAGGGACTGGAGTTTCGCAATTTTCTCAGTATTTTGAGAACCGTCGTTGTAATACTTGATGGAGGTCCTCAGCCATGGTTCAGAACAACAACGAAACCGGCATGACCCGCGCCCTGGGCAGCTTCGCGCAGGCGCTCGAGTACGAGGATCTGTCGCCGGAGGTGATCGACTGGGCCAAGTACCTGTGCCTGGACTTCGCCGCAGTTACGCTCAACGGCTCCACCACCGGCTCGGCGCACGCTGTCGTTGATGCGCTGCAGCGGCTGGACCGCTCCGGGCCGTCGGTGGTCGTCGGTACGCCCTATCGAGTGCTGCCGGAGTACGCTTCGATGGCCAACGGCATCGCCTTTCACAGCATAGAGATGGACGACGTGAACAACGAGGCGTCGCTGCATCCGGGCGTGGTGGCCTTTCCCACCGCCCTTTCGATGGCCGACCTGGCCCATGTGTCGGGCAAGGACTTCATCGCCGCAGTGGTTGCGGGGTACGACGTCATCGTGCGGCTGGGCCGCGCATTGCAGCCTGCCGAGCATTACGGGCGAGGCTTCCATCCCACCGGCACCTGCGGGGCTTTCGGCGCTGCGGTGGTGGCCGGGCGGCTGCTGGGGCTGCAGGGCGACGACTTCATCCACGCCCTGGGCATCGCGGGCAGCCAGACCGCCGGCAGCATGGAATACCTGGCGCAGGGAGCCTGGACCAAGCGATTCCATCCCGGCTGGGCGTCGCACAGCGGTTCCTGGGCGGCCCTGCTGGCCCGCTCCGGCTACACCGGCCCCACCACCATCCTCGAGGGGCGCGACGGCTTCCTGCAAGCCTATTCCGGCAACCCCGACATGTCGCTGGTGCTGCAAGACCTGGGGGACGAATATCTGATTACCCGCACGGGAATCAAGCCCCATGCTTGCTGCCGTTACAAGCAGGGACCCATAGACTGCCTGATAGACATCCGCAACACCCATGGTCTGGAGGCCGATGACGTCGAGGAAGTGACCGTCGGAGTACTCAGCGGCGGTTTCAAGCTGGTAGCGTCTCCAGAAGAGGACAAGGCCAACCCCAAGACAGTCGTGGATATGCAGTTCTCCATGCCCTTCGGCGCGGCGGTGGCCTTGGCCTATGGCCGCGCGTCGCTGGAGGAATACGCCGACGGGGTGCCTGACCGCCCGGAGATAAGCCGCATCCTGCCGCGGGTGAAGTGTGTGACCGACCCGGAGTTGGACGCCCACTTCCCCCGCGAGTTTCGCGCCTGGGCTGAGGTCTCCACCGCCGACGGACGCCGCCTGCGCAGCGACATCCGATACCCCAAGGGCGACCCGGAGAATGCCCTGTCGTGGGCCGAAATGAAAGAAAAGTTCGCCGTCCTTACCGCAACGGTCATCAGCCCGGAACGCCAGCAACAAATCATCGCCGCCATAGAATCGCTGGACGAAATGGAGGACGTGCGAGAGCTGGCAGCCCTCCTGTCCACGGAATAGGCCACCAAGCAGTGAAGATGGGCCAGAGAATATGACTCCTCCGTTGCAGGGTGTCCGCATCCTCGAAATGTCGCAGGCTATCGCCGGGCCGATGGCGGCGCGGACGCTGGGCGACCTGGGTGCTGAGATAATCAAGATCGAGCAGCCCGGCGTGGGGGATATGTCGCGGCGCATCGGCCCCCACTTCCTCGGCGGCGAGAGCGCCTATTACCTGAACTTCAACCGCAACAAGAAGAGCGTAACCATAGACCTGCGAACGCCGGAGGGCCGGGAAGTCTGCCGCCGGCTCGTAGCCGTGTCCGACGTGGTGTTCGACGCATTCCGGCCTTCGGTGCTGGAGCGCCTGGGACTGGACTACGAATCGTTGAAGGCAATCAACCCGTCCATCATCGCCTGCTCGCTGTCGGCCTTCGGGCAAGAGGGGCCGTACCGTGAGCGGCCCGGCTTCGACGGCATCGTGCAGGCCATGGGCGGCGGGATGAGCGTCACCGGCAACCCCGGCCAGCCGCCGGTGTTCATGGGCTTTCCGGTGGGCGACATGGTCGGCGGCTACGTGGCCGCCCTAAGCATCGCCTCCGCGTTGTACGGGCGGCGGTTCACCGGCGAGGGGCGCCGCCTGGACATCTCCCTGCTGGACGTTCAGATTGCCCTGCAAGCCCACCTGGGGCAGTTCTACCTCGTGTCCGGCGAGGTGCCGCAGCCCATCGGCTCCGGCCATCCGTCCAACCTGCCCGTGGGCGCCTACCAATGCTCCGACGGCAAATACGTGCAGGTTCACTGCGCCAGCCAGGAATTCGCCATGAAGACCCTGCGCATGATGGCCGGCGAAATCGAAGCGCTGCGGGGCATGGATGAAGACCTACGCTTCACCACCGCCCCCTCCCGCATCGAGAACCGCGATGCGCTCGAAGAAGCCCTGACCGCAGGCTTTATGACAAAGCCGCGCCCCGAGTGGGAGCAACTGCTGCTGAAGTACGATGTGCCCGGCGGCCCGGTCAACAACATTGGCGAGGCCCTGGCCGACCCGCAGGTGCAGCTACGCGACATGGTGGTGGAAATCGACCATCCAGTGGCCGGCGCCTACCGCACCGCCGGCAACCCCATCAAGACCGGCAGCCCCGATAACTTCGCGCCGCCGCCAACCCTGGGCCAGGATACCGAAGCCGTCCTGACCGGGCTATTGGGATATAGCGGCGCGGAAGTGGCGGCGCTGCGCGAAGCGGGAGCGGTTTAAGGGATAGTATGACAAACAACCCTGCGAAGAGAATCATCACAATTGCCGGGCCCAATGGGGCCGGCAAAACCACCCTCGCTATGGAGCTTCTGCCCAACGAGGCGGAATGCCCCACCTTCATAAACCCCGATCTCCTCGCCGCCGGTCTGAATCTGCTGCAACCGGAGCGGGCGGCGTTCCGAGCGGGCCGAATGATGCTGGAGATGATTGACGCCTGCGTGAGTAGGGGCGAAAATTTCGCTTTCGAGACGACGCTGAGCGGAAGGGGCTATGCCCGGATGATTCCGCGCTGGCAGGCGAAGGGGTATTGGGTGAAGCTAATCTTTCTCCGTCTTTCGTCCCCTGAAGTGGCGATAGCTCGGGTTCGACAGCGGGTTCTAGAAGGCGGACATCACGTACCGGATGATATAATTAGCCGTCGCTATCGCGCTAAACCGAAGCCAAGGTGAAATCTACATTTGAGGTGCGGAGAGTGTGAGTTGGAGAGTCGCCAAATAATTCATCTGCGCGTGCTTGGAGCACGGTGCGGCAGCGCCGCTTGACTGCTTCGCGACGGCCGGCCAAGTTGGTGAAAAAGTCGCCCACCTTCTCTTGCACTGCGGCACGAGTGCCCAGACCGAGATTGGCGGTCGCCTCCTCATGTGCCCAGCCCCAAATGACCTCGTCGGCGTTGAAATCGGGACTGTAACTGGGCAGGTTCACCAGGCACAGGTTCAAGTCGGGCGTGGCCAAGTAAGCCCGCAGCGCATCGCCACGATGGGCTGGTGAATTGTCCCAAATCACAGTCAGCGGTTCGTAATGCCGCACCCTCAGTTGTCGCAGGAAGGCGGCGGCGGTGGCGGAGTTGCTGTTGCCCGCCAGTTCCATCACCTCCACCTCGCCAGTTTCCAGACACACCGCCGAGTAGTAGCTGGCCTTCTCGCCCCGGCGCGGACTGGTGGAGTCCACCAGGGCCGGTTCTCCCTTCAGCACCCACTTGCCCCGTAGATCCGCATCGGACCGAAAGTGGGCCTCGTCAGCGAAGAATATCTTGACTCCCGTCCGTCGGGCCGCCGCCGTCAGCGCAGCATACTCCGACACAACGGCTTCTCGCCGTACCGGGTCCGCCTTGACCAACTGCTTCTTGGGCCGTTTCAGCACAAACCCCAACCGATGCAGGTATTTCAGGCAACTGCTCCGGCTCAGCTCCAACCCAAAGCGGTCCTGCACAAACCGGCGCACCGCCTTCCAGTTCCAGTTCGATAGGTCGACGCCGCCTTGCGACGGCGACCCCTGCACCGCTCCCTTCAACTCGCCTTGCTGCTCTTCGTTCAGCGCGGTGGGGACCTCCCGACTGCTCAAAAGCCAGCGCCGACGGTCCGCGCTCCGTGAACGCCGTGGCCCATTGGCCAATGGTATGGGCATCCCGTTCCAGAGTATGGGCTACCGCCGCAGCCGTCCAACCCTGACACAGGAGCCATAGCGCGTGCCACCTTTCCCGCTCCCGGGCGGCGGCGCTCGATACATCCGCCGCCGCACCTCAGCCTCGTCCATGCGCCAACGCTCCAGCAGCGCCCCCATCTCCTCCATGCCCACCAACAACCCCCTCGGTTTTCCTGACCAACCGACCCAGCCACCCTCAATTCTACCCAATGCTGATGCGGGTTTCACCTTGGCTTCGGTTTAGCAACCACGGACATCGATGACCTACCTTTCTAATGCAGCCCGGTGGCACTCAATCCACCGAATCCAGCCGCCGCAACCTGGCCCGCACCCGGCGGGATGCCGTAGATGCTGACCAATCTCCAATTTAGAAGCCAAGCCGGTCGGTCAAACCTCTCCCCTTGATCGTGCCTCGGCGGGTGCGAAATCCGGCGCGTAGCGACGCGCCGTTACAGGTTGCATCCGGTGTACCGTTTCCCCACAACGCGGCGTGTGTCGATTGGGTACGCATGACTACTCGTCGATGACAATGCGGCATGTCGTGCCAGACCGGCAAGCGTGCGTCACCGGGAGATGCGCGCGGTATTGCCCTGGATCATTCTGCCCGTGCGCCGTCCCGTGTTGGAGGTGTGGTAAATTAGTCAGCCGCTAACGGCATCCGAACCGTTTTGGCTATCGTAAATGACGTGATGACAAGCGGCGCCCAAATAATCGAGCGTGCCCGTAACTTGGCCGGGCGCATGACCCCCACCATCCACCGTCCTAGTGTTGGCGGGCTGGAGTGGGTATTTCTGGCCATCATCGTCGTGGCTGCCGGGATGCGCCTGTGGGAGCTGAACGGGCGGACGATGCACTACGACGAGGCCATTCACCTGCATTTTGCGTGGAAACTGGCTCAGGGTGTGGAGTTTGTTCACTCGCCGTGGATGCACGGGCCGCTGCAGATTGAGCTGGTGGCGGCGTTCATCAAATTCGTCGGCGACACCGACTTTCTGGCCCGGCTGCCTTACGCCCTGTTTGGTGTCGCGCTGGTGGCGATGCCCTACTTCCTGCGCGAGCAACTTGGCAGCAAGGGAGCCGTCTGCGCTGCGATTATCCTGGCGATGTCGCCAACTTTGCTGTACTTCAGCCGGTTCGGACGCAACGACATTCTGATGGTGGTGTGGGCGCTGCTGCTGCTGATTTTGCTGTGGCGATACACCGCCACCAGCCGCAGCCGGTACCTCTATTGGTCGGCGCTGGTGGTGGCGCTGATGCTGGCCAGCAAGGAAACCGCCTATTTCATCATCCTGTTCTTCGGCGTAGCGGCGCTGGCGCTGGGGTTTTGGCAACTTTGGGCTTTTTTGATGCGACGCCGGAGCTGGTCGGACATCAACGGCGCCGGCGGTTTCTTCATCCTGCTGGCGACGCTGACACTGCCACAGGCGGCGGCGATATTGGCGGTGATTCAGCGACCATTGGGACTGACGCTGGCTGCGGCAGACAGTGGGTCAACGGGCGAGACGGGCGCTCCGGTCTGGACGGAACCCTTCGTAACGCTGCCGGTTTGGGAGTCGCCGCTCTGGTTGACTGCGCTGGCGGCCATTTCGCTGACCGGCGCGGTTGTGGGGCTGGTGTGGTGGAGTGGGCGCCGGCAACCAGTGATTAACGGGCTGATTCTCGTGGCTACCGTTGTGGTGGCGGTGGCGTCAAGCATGGCGGCAATAGGGATGGTGACCGTTCAACCGCTGCGCGACCTTGCCGGAACGGTCGTAGTCGACTTTGCGGCGGCGGCGGTACTGGCGCTGTTAGCGGTAGTGATTTTGCGGCTGGATGGAATGTCGGCGCGCCGGATAACACTCGTATTGGTGCCGGCAATGCTGCTGACGTTGCTGTGGCTATTCCTGCTCACCCCCAGCGTGATACTCTCCGGGGCTGCATTGCCCGACTCGGCGGCGGCAACTGCGGATCTGGAAGCCGGACGGATCGCCGTCAACTATCTGGTGCCCGTGTTGGCGCTGCTGGGCCTGTTTGCCGTGAGCGTGGCGGTGGGAGTGTCCTGGGGCGGCGGCGTCTGGTTGATTGCCGCTGGTATCTTCTACGCCGTCTGGACAGCGCTTTACACGACGCTGTTCACCAACGCCGCCGGGCTGTTCACCGGCTCGTGGCAAAGCCTGGGCTATTGGCTGGCCCAGCAGGAAGAGGCGCGGGGGGATCAGCCCTGGTACTACTACGGCGTCGGGTTGACGGTGTACGAACTGCTGGCGCTGGTGTTCGGGCTGGTCGCCGTCGTTTGGCTCGTCAGGCGGCGGGAACCCTTTGGGCTGGCGCTGGCCGGCTGGACAATTGCAACGCTGGCGGTGTACACGACCGCCGGCGAAAAGATGCCCTGGCTGCTGGTGAACATCACCGTGCCGCTGGCGCTGGTAGCGGGAATGCTGCTGGGTCATCTTGCGGATCATATGCCCTGGCCGCGATTGGGTCGGCGCCACGTGTGGCTGCTGGTGTTGGGACCAACGTGGCTGGTGGGTGCCGTGTGGGTGGGCTGGCTGGCCGCCGGAGAGGTTGGGGTCAACATCGCAGCGTGGCTGGCCGCCCTGATTCTGCTACCGGGCGCGGTGTTGATTTGCTGGTTGATGAGAGCACAGCCCCACGGCGGGAAGGCAGTTGCTCTGGGCGTTGCGGCGCTGTTGCTGGCCGGCGGGACCATGATGGCGCTGCGGGCCGCCTACACCTACGACGATTCCAACCTGGAAGTGCTGGTTTACGCGCAGGGTTCGCACGACTTGACCGAGACCTATCGGGAGTTGGAAAGTTCGGCGCTGTCGGCCCAACCCACCCCGCCGTCGGTGAAGGTGGATTACGATATGTGGTATCCGTTCCAGTGGTACGTGAGGGCTGAAACGCGAAACGGCATCCTGCAGTTCGACACATTCTGCGCCGGCGACGCCGATGACGATGACGATGACGATTCTAAAGACGAACCGAAGGAATGCCGCCAGGTTGGCGCGGACACGGTTCCACAAGTGTACCTGGCGGAGAGCGGCCACGCGGTGAGCGGGGAGGTGGAAGAAACCTGGGCGAAGTCGGGGCCGATGCGGAACCTGCTATGGTATCCTGAAACCTACCGCAGGCCCGATGAAAGTCGCACCGAGACCTCGTTCTGGCGGCAACTTTCCGCCGACGTGAACTTTTTCACCGCAACCGCCGCCGAACCCGCCAAGTGGCGTCAAGCCCTGGGGTACATCGTCGCCCGGCATCAGGGCAGCGACTGGTATAAGGCCGAATACTATCAATACACTAGGGATTAGTGGTCACAAAAAGGGAGTTATTGAATGGCAAGGGCATTAGCATTGCCAGAACCGGGCGATGCCTCGGTGGAGGACCGGGTACAAATCAGCCGCCGGTTTATTCAACACGCGCGCGTCGAGCTTGACAGAGGGGATCGCCTTCAAGCCACGGAAAAGGTTTGGGGGGCGCTGGCCCAGATGCTCAAGGCCCACGGGCAGCAGCGGGGCTGGTTGAATCTGGGCAGCCATCGCACCGTCGGTCATATCGCCACGCAACTGGATGCCGAATATGACGACATCGCTGTCGCTAGAGCCTACATCGCAGCTGATAACGGCCATCGTAATTTCTATGACAATGAGATGAGCCCTCCGGAAATTGAAGGCATCATCACGGTAGTCGCAAACGTATTGCCAGAGTTAGTAAAGGCCCTGGGAGAAGGGCCACGGCCCTTTACCATTCACGATACAGACCAACGCTGGCGGGTGAGAACGCTCACCGGAAGGCAGAATCTGGAGATCGGGGATACATCGCCAACAGGATTCTCGAACGCACATCAGGCCCCCAAAACTACGAACGGGGATTCCGATTAAATCCGCCCATGGCCTACTTTCTCGGTAACTGGCGGTTCTGGCTGGGCGTTGCCGTCAGCGTTATCACGCTGTTGGTGCTGGTGTTACTGGTGGACCGGCGGGAGCTGTGGCACGCGCTGGTTACGGCGAACTATCTTTACCTGGCGCCGGCCATCATCATTTACTTCGTGGGGCAGTGGTTTCGCAGTATGCGGTGGCAATTCCTGCTGTCCCCGGTGGCAAACATTCCAGTCAAGCGCCTGTATCCGGTGGTAATCATCGGGTATATGGCCAACAACGTGCTCCCGGCCCGACTGGGTGAACTGGTGCGGGCGTTGCTGCTGTCGCAGCGTGAGCAGGAAGTGAGCGCGCCGGCATCGATCGCGACGTTGAGCGTGGAGCGGCTGTATGACGGCTTGACGCTGCTGACGATTGGCGCGGTGGCCGCTCCAGTGTTATTGGCCGCCGGTTTGTTCGACGGAGCCAGTGCGTCCTACCGGACTACGGCGGCGCTGTTGGCCGTTGGGGTGATGCTCAGCTTTGTGCTGGCGCTGGCGGGGTTCACCGCCCTGGCCGTAAGTCAGCGGGCAGTCAACGGACTCATCACGGTTACCCGCATTCTGCCCGGGCGTTTCCAACCGCTCGCCGCCGAGATAATCCGAGGCTTCGTCGAGGGACTCGGGACGCTCAATTCGCCGCGCAAGCACGTCACACTGTTTTTGATCTCGCTGCCCGTGTGGTTGGCGGAGGCGGGCGTTTATCTAATCCTGGCTTACTCATTTGACCTGCACACGTACTTCCCATCTTTCTGGCTGTTGGCTCTGGCCGCGCTGTTGGTGATGGTAACTTCCAACCTGGTTACGGCGATTCCGGCATCGGTGGGCGGCATTGGGCCGTTCGAGGTGGTGGCGCAACAGACGCTGGTGGGCCTTGGCATCGGAGCGGCGGCGGCGGCGTCTTACTCGGTAGCAGTGCATCTGGTGGCGTTGTGGCTGCCGGTGAATCTGGTGGGCGTTGCGCTGCTGCTGCGGCTCAACGTGTCGCTGCGGGGGCTGACCACATTGCCCGAGAGTTCGTCAGCAACGGTGGCCAGCTCTGACCTGGAACCGCCCCCCGACGGCGGCATAAACCCCGATAGCCCGGTCCGGGCGGTGGAGGACGACTAACCGATGCGAGTGGGAATTATCGGAGGCGGAGCGGCCGGACTGGCGGCGGCTTTCGAGTTGACCAGACAGGGGCACTTCGCCGAGGTTTTCGAGGCCGCCCCGTTCCTGGGAGGACAGGCGTCAACCTTTCCGGTAGGCGGCGGCCAGCTGGAGCGCGGCTACCACCATCTGTTCGTCAGCGACACCGACATGGTGCAGCTGATTGAAGAATTGGGCCTGGGTGACTCGCTGCAATGGCTGGAATCGCGGGTGGGCCTGTATCACGGCGGACGCATCTGGGACTTCGCCACGCCGATGGACTTGCTCCGCTTTTCGCCGTTGAGCCTCGTCGACCGCATCAGGTTGGGACTGTGGACGTTTGTGTTGCAAAAAACCCGCAACTGGCGCAAATTCGAGGGCGTAACCGCCGCGGAGTGGGTGCAGGCGCACATGGGCGCCGCCGCCTGGCGCGTTATCTGGGAGCCGATGCTGCGGGGCAAGTTCGGCGACTACTACGATCAGGTCAGCATGACCTGGCTGTGGGGCAAAATCTTCCTGCGCGTATCGTCGCGGCGACGGCTGGAAAAGGAACGGCTTGGTTATCCCATGTGCAGCTTCGGCACGGTGTTCGACGTCTGCGGCGAGCGGGTCGTGGAGCAGGGCGGGCTGGTTCACATCGGTGCGGCGGTGCAGAGCGTGGTCGTATCGGGCGGGGCCGCCACCGGCCTGGTTGCCTCGGTGGACGGCCAACCCGAGCGCGTTTACGACTACGACGCCGTCATCGCCA
This sequence comes from Dehalococcoidia bacterium, assembly GCA_965220095.1. Taxonomy (GTDB): domain Bacteria; phylum Chloroflexota; class Dehalococcoidia; order Lucifugimonadales; family UBA3495; genus Bin87. Next base: position 3,796,740 of record OZ244805.1, on the reverse strand, counting down.
CCACGCCTTCCTACGTGTTCACCCGGCTGGTGCCCGAGCTACCCGACGATTACCGCGCGGTGCTGCAATCGGCGCGTTACCTATCGGCCGTATTGATGATTCTGGTGCTGGACCGTCCGCTGTCATCCAAGTACTGGCTCAACGTGGCCGACCGTTCGCTACCCTTCGTGGGTATCATCGAGCACACCAACATGATTGACCGTAATCTGTATGGCGGGCATCACATTGTGTACCTGACCAACTACCCCGACCGGGAAAGCGAGCTGTACCGGAAGGAACCGGCGGATTTGCTGGAAGAATTCATCCCCCATCTGCAGAGCATCAATCCCGATTTTTCGCGGAACTGGATCGTGGATTATCACCACCACCGCGTGGACGGCGCCCAACCCATCATCGGCGTCGGCTATAGCGAACAGATTCCCGACCACCGCACACCGCTACAGCGGTTGTACCTGGCGAACACCACGCAAATCTACCCGGAGGATCGGGGCACCAACTACTCCGTCCGCATGGGCCGGCAGGTGGCGCGTATGGTGCTGGAAGATGGCGCGCCGGCAACCACGCCCTGAACCCAACTGCGTGCCACGCCAGCGCCGCAAGTCGGCGGGCGGCGTCGGCTGCAATTCACGCCGTAATATCGTGGCCGGCCAACGGCCGCCATTCACCCGGCGTCGCCGCCGATTTGACCGTCGCTGCCGACCTGTTTTCGCGCCATCAGCGACCGAAAACCACGCTCAACCTTATGCAAACCTGCATCGGGATGCCGAGCACTAGTGCGTGAAATTTAGTACAATTACAGATACTGTTTTATATCAACCGTTGCTCAATATTTTGGTAGGTTCTCCCCCCTTTTGCCGACTATCGCCATCACCGCCGCCGACCGCAACGGCAGTAACCCCGACCACTGTATCCGTGCGATAGAATTCGCCGGCGGGCAGGTTCGTATCGTTACGCCCGATTCAGCCGCATCAGACGCGTTGGCGGGAGTAGGCGGGTTGCTGATTGCTGACGATGGGAACCATGCCAACGGGAGCCATGCCGACGGCGGCCAGGCCGACGCTACAGCGTGGGGCGTGCCGTTGCTGCTGGCGGCGTTGGCCGTCGATATGCCGGTGCTCGCTACTGGAAGCGGTATGCACCTGCTTAACGCCGGTTTCGGCGGCGATCGGGCATCAACAATAGACAGGCACGATCCAACTGACGAATCGGAACCGCTGCGACACCAGATTTACCTGTCGCCCGGTTCCAAGGTTGCCGCCATCATCGGCAGCGCCGGAATGTTCCGCGTCAATAGCCGGCATAGCCTGGGCTTGCGGGAGCCGCAGCGGGCAATTCGTCTAATGTCCATCGCTTACCAGTTGGATGACGGCGTGATCGAAGGACTGGAAAGCAAGGAACACAGTTGGGTAATCGGGGTTCAGTTCCTGCCGGAACGAGCCGACGAATTGCCTGCCAGCTTCAACAATTTGTTTCTCGGCCTCGTTGAACGGGCCGATGAGTTTGCCGGTAATTCACTATCGACCAGCGCGTGAACGCGCTAGCGAAACGTGCTCATCATAGTGCCGGCCGGAACCGGCTAATCGCCGGATAATCAGAGGAGACCACCACGATGACTACTGCTCCACCAACTGGACACGGCGGCGAATTTACCAACATCGCCATCGAAGACGAGATGCGCACGTCGTATCTGTCTTACGCTATGAGCGTGATTGTGTCCCGGGCGCTGCCTGATGTGCGCGACGGGTTGAAGCCGGTGCAGCGGCGGATCCTTTACGCCATGCACGACATGGGCATCCGCCCCGGCAGCCAGTACCGCAAGAGCGCGCGCATCGTGGGCGAGGTGCTGGGTAAGTTCCACCCCCACGGAGACAGCTCGGTGTACGACGCGCTGGTGCGCATGGCGCAACCCTTCTCCATGCGGTCACCGCTGATTGACGGGCAGGGCAACTTCGGCAGCATCGACGGCGACCCGCCGGCGGCCATGCGCTACACCGAGGCGCGGTTGGCGGCCATCGCCGATGAGATGCTGGCCGACATCGACCAGCAAACCGTGGACACCAGCGATAACTTTGATGACTCCCTCAAAGAACCTACGGTGCTGCCGGCCCGTATGCCCAACCTGCTGCTCAACGGATCGTCAGGCATTGCCGTGGGCATGGCGACCAATATGCCGCCCCATAACCTGGGCGAAATTTGTGACGCCGTCTGCTATCTCATCGACAACCCGGCCTGCAACGTCGACCAACTGATGAACATTGTGCCGGGCCCAGACTTTCCCACGGCGGCGCGGATTCGCGGTGTAGCCGGCATCCGGGACATGTATGCCACCGGACGCGGGCGCATCATCATGGAGGCGGTAACCGAGATTGAGGAAACGCGCCAGAACCGGCAGCGCATTATCGTCAGCGAGTTGCCCTATCAGGTCAACAAGGCCAACCTGGTGGAGAAAATCGCCAACCTGGTGCGCGACAAGACACTGGTGGGCATTACCGAAATCCGCGACGAATCAGACCGCCGGGGCATCCGCGTGGTGATCGAGTTGAGTCGCAACGCTCAGGCCACGGTAATCCTGAACAACCTCTACAAGCGGACGGCGCTGCGCTCGTCGTTCAACGCCATCATGCTGGCGCTGGTGGACGGGCAACCGCAGGAGTTGTCCCTCAAAGACCTCATTACCCACTTCATCACGCACCGGGAAGACGTCATCCGGCGGCGCACCGAGTACCAGCTGGGCCGCGCCCGCGACCGCGCCCACATCGTCGAAGGCTTGCTGAAAGCCCTGGACGCCATCGACGCCATCATTGAGACCATCCGCAACAGCCAGGACGTGGAAACCGCGCGCAATAATCTGGTGCAGGAATTCGACCTCACCGAGATTCAGGCGCAGGCCATCCTGGATATGCAGCTGCGACGGCTCGCCGCCCTGGAACGCCAGCGGCTGGACGAGGAATACAACGACCTGCTGAACACCATCAGCCAGCTCGAAGACCTGCTGCAAAACCCGCAGAAAATTCGCGCCGAGATCAAGCGGGAAACCCGCGAGCTCAAGCGCAAACACGCCAACGCCCGGCGTACTGAACTCTATGCCGCCGAACTGCAGGAGCAATCCATTGAGCAGTTCATCGCCCAGGAAGACGTGGTGGTTACGCTGAGTCAGCGCGGCTATATCAAGCGCGTTCCCATCAGCACCTACCGCAACCAGCGACGGGGCGGCAAGGGGGTGCGCGGAGCCAGCAACCGCGACGATGACGCGCTGATGCAGCTTGAGGTGGTGAACACCCACGATCAGCTGCTCTTCTTTACGAACAAGGGGCGGGTGTATCCGCTGAACGTGTACGAAACTCCCAGCGATGCCGGGCGCACGGCGCGGGGTATGCTGCTGGTGAACCTGGTCAAGCTGCAGCCCGGCGAGCAGGTGCAAACGATGCTGCCGGCGCGCCGGGGCGAGTACAACCATCTGTACATCTTTGCCACCAAGCAGGGGCGCGTTAATGCGCTGCGTCCGGGCCAGTTGCAAAATTTGCGGCCTTCCGGCTTATTGGCAATGAAAATCCAGGAAGGCGACGAACTGGTTAGTGTCCGTCCGGCCAACAGCGATGCCGCCGTTATCCTGGTAACCGAGCAGGGGCAGGCCCTGCTCTCGTCGGTGAACAGTATCCCGGAGCGCAATCGTAACGCTACCGGCGTAATTGGAATGAAGTTTAAAGGCCGGGACAAGGTTGTGGCTATGGATGTAGTAAACAACCCCCAGGACGAGTATCTACTGGTGGTCAGCGAAAAGGGTTACGGCAAGGCTACCCCGCTATACAACAGCAAAGGCGAAGCTATTTACCACGAGCGCGGACGCGGTGGTATGGGCGTCAAGACCTTTGCCGTAGACCAAAGTGATAAACTCACCGGCCCGGTGGTTGACGCCAAAATCGTCACCGCTGCCGAAATGAACGACGAGGAAGGGCACGAAGTCTTTATCGTATCCGCTCGGGGACAGGTGGTGCGTATCAATCTCGCCGAAGTCAGAGTGGTCAACACCCGTCAAACCAAGGGCGTCATCATCTGGCGCGAGCGCGGCGGCGACGACAGCGTGGTGTCCATCTCCTGTTTCCGAGCCAACGATTACAGTCAGGATGACCCGACACGAACCAACGGCCACGCCGCCGACGTACTGCAACAGGCCGAGGAGATTGCAGCCGAAGCCTACAACCTGTACGACGCCGACGACCCTGAAAACATCGTTGCGGAAGGCGCCGACCCGGAACTGGTCGACGTCGAAGCTGTCGACGTCGAAGCTGTCGACAACGAAGCTGTCGCTGATGACGAAATCGATGATGACGACTCCGACGGTGAATACGGACGGAACGGCGCGACCAACGGTCAGCAGCCGCTCTTCCCGTTGGCTACCGACGAGCACGATGAGTTTACGGACGATGACGACGGCGAGGATGACGACGAAGCCGACGACGATGACGACGAGTAGGGTTTGGGATGCGTGGGGGTTTCGCCCCCACCCCTGCCCTCTCCCAGTGGGCGGGCAGACGGGATTCGCTTCCGCCCAAGATGGCCGATAGGCGGATTTTGTGGTCAGGATGGGTTTTATTGTCAGAATGGAAGGATAGCGCGCTATGCAGTTGGTGATGGTGCATGGCTCCGGCCAGAACGAGCTTACCTACTACTATCAGAAGGCCCGGTTCCCCGACTGCGACGCCGTAAACCTGCCGGGCCACCCGGAGGGGCAACCGAGGGACAGCATCGGCGGTTACGTCGACTGGTTGCGGGAGTATGCACGGGAGCGGGACTATGCGCCCTTTGTGTTATTCGGCCATTCCATGGGTGGGGCGATTGCCCTGGACTACGCCCTGCGGTTTCCTGAAGACCTGGCCGGGCTGGCGCTCATCGGCACCGGCGGGAGGCTGCGGGTCCACCCCGACTACCTGAACCGTTGCCTGGATGCCGCTCAATGGCGGTCGGAAGCCCCGGCTTACTACGAAGCAATCAACCGGGAGCTGGCGCCTCAACTGGCGGCCCGGGCGCTGCAGTCCGGCCCAATGGTTGAACACAACGACCTGTCGGCCTGCGACAAGTTCGACGTGATGGAGCGGTTGAAGGAGATTACCCTGCCGTCGCTGGTGGTCGTGGGGCAGGACGACGTGATGACGCCGGTGCGCTACGCCGAGTATCTGGGGCGCGAATTGCAGGATGCCGAAGTGGTGGTGGTGCCGAACTCGGGCCACTTCGTTACGCTGGAGCAACCCGAAGCGGTGAACGAGGCCGTGGGGCGGTTTCTGGCCCGGCTGGGGGAGTAGAGAACCCGGAGGGATGTGGGTACCGCTATCGTCCCGGCGATGGTTCGCGCTTGGTGCTTCACCCTCACCCTAGCCCTCTCCCATCAAAGGAGAGGGGATAGTTTTATTCTTGGCCGGGGTGATACCACTGGCTGTCGTAGAACATCAGCGGCGTTGCTTCCTGGTCGCTTTGCATCATCTCTTTGACTTCGCCCACATAGATGGTGTGGTCGCCGTAAACATGGGAGCCGATGATGTCGCAGTTGAAGAACACCATTGAGCCATCCAAAGCGGGTACGCCGTGGGCGCCAGCGGTGTAGGAATACTCCGGGTTGCCTTCGCGGCGGGCCGGCGGGCGGGCGAAATAGCGCCCCAGCTCTTCCTGATCCTCGCGCAGCACGTTGACACCGATACGCAATTGCTGTTCCACGTACCCATAGGTGATAGTGCTGTGGGCCACGCACACGAGCAGCGTCGGCGGTTCGAGGCACACCGAGGTGAAGGCGTTGGCGGTCATGGCGTGAGGAAACCCCTGAGAGTCCAGCGTAGTAATTACAGTAACGCCGGTAGCAAATTTGGACATAGCGGTGCGAAAAATAACTGAATCAACCACGGCGAGATCACTCCTCTGACAGTTTCCAGATGATTATACCCGGCTAGTATCACTAATGCCAGACGCCGACTTATAACGCTTCGCTGAATCTGCCGACTCGGTCGGGAGCGCTGGCCAGGGCAGGAAGGCGTCACCGATGTGTTCCGTCGGCAACCGGCTGGCGAGGGCAGGGTCTAGTTTCAGCGCCATGCCATCTGGGATGTGTCCGTTGAAGCGGTCCGGATGAGTTAGCTGGGCGACGGCTTCCAGGCCATCAACAACCCGTGGGCCCGGTCGGCTGAGGGTGCTGTGGTCAATTAGATAGACTTCCCCGGAGCGGACCGCCGGCAGCTCATCCCAACCCGGCTGGGCGGCGAGCCAGGGTATCTCGCGCCGGCCGCGGGCCAGGTCGGAAGAGCATAAATCTACAAAGAGTTTCTCCGGAGCGGCGGTAACGATTTCAGTCCATTCGATTCGTTCGGCCGGACAACCCGGTATGAAGCGTTCCGGCAACCGTCCGCCGGCGGTCAGCATCAGGTCGGTTACCCAGTGGCCGCCAATTACCAGCGGGTTTACACCTTCCAGTGAGAACACCGTTGGGCGGTGCGCGACATCGCCGATTGCGGCGGTAACGGCGTCGATGCGAGCGCGGAGTTCCGATACCAGCTGGGCGGCGCGTATTGGCATCCGGCAGGCTTGGCCGACCTCCAGAAAACTGTCGAGTATCTCATCCAGCGTGCGAGGATTGAGGTTGAGCACGCGCGGCGGCACCCGGATGGGTTCTACTGCGCGGCGGACGGTACTCGCGTCCACCTCGCAGAAGTAGCACAAATCCTGGGTGAGCACGACCTCCGGAGCGGCATTACGGAGCCAAGCCACGTCCAGGTCGTAGGGGCTTTCGCCGGCTGCCAGGATGCGGTGCATCTCCGCCTCCACTTCCTCGCTGGACATCGTGGACGGGTCGATGCGGCTGCGACACACCACCCGCTTGTCCAGGGCCGCCGGTGGGTAATCGCAGAGGTCTGTAACGCCCATAATCTGGTCGCCCAATCCCAAGGCGAAGAGTATTTCGGTACCGCTGGGTAACAGCGAGCAAATCCGCACTGTGAGTTGACCTTCCTGATGGATTGGGCGATATGGATTGGGCGATGTTCAGGCCGCGCCTCAAGCCATAGCCGGCAGGTGGAATTGTAGCATATACTCTGCAACCGGAATCCCAAGCTTATCAGGGCCTTTGCAAAGCCCCCGACTTCCGCTCATGGTGAGCTTGTCGAACCATCGGCGACCGTCCTTCGACAGGCTCAGGACGAGCGGGTAGGGTCGGCTCCTCGACTTTGAATAAGCCCGTCAAGTGAAACCAGCCACCAATGACTGCGTTTGCCACTCGCTCAACCCGTTCTACGCCGACCGAGGCGTGGCCCAAGCGGGCGTTGGCTCAAGTCAACGCGTACAGTTTTGGGCTCGCTGGGTTCATACTGGCGATGGACGCCGTGGTGATCCCGGTGCTGGTGCTGGAAGTCGCTCCCCACGGAGCCAAGAACACGCTGTTGGGGGCGTTGGGCCTGGCGGGACTGCTGGCCGCGGCGCTGGTGCAGGTGCCCGTGGGTTGGGCCAGCGACCGTACCCGATCGCGCATCGGGCGACGCCTGCCCTACTTATTGTGGACGTGCATTTTCATTCCGGTGGGTTTGTCTGGCCTGGCCATGCCGCTAAACTACGGCAGCCTGCTGGTAATTTGGCTATTCATCCAGATAAACTCGGGCATCGGATACTCCCCCTATCTGGCCAGCGTGCGCGAGCTGGTGCCAGCGAGCCGCATGGGTGTTTCATCGTCCATCAAAACTCTGCTTGAGGCCATCGGCGGCGCGAGCGTCCTGTTCGCGGCCTCGCTCATGATAGGCCGTTATCACGGCCCAGACCAGGCACCCTGGCTCTGGGCAACGCTGGCGATGTTTGGCGTGATAATTGTCCTGTCTGCCAGCACCAGCGCCTTGACCATATACCGGCGCAATCAGAAATCCGGTGGCCCCATCACCGCGTCTTTCCAGAGGGCAACGATGTCGTTCCCGGAGTCGACGAACATGACGCGGCTCCACCCCAACCTTGCCTGGTTCGTGGTGTCCCGGGCGGCGTTTTTGGCGGCAGTGGTTATCTTCACCACCTTTGGCCTGTTCTTTCTGAGGGACAAGGTGCAGGTGGACAACCCGGCGCAAGCGCTGGGCGTGGCAATAATTGGCGTGGGTGGAATGCTGACACTGACTACCTACCCGGCCGGGTGGCTGTCCGACCGCATTGGGCGCAAACCGGTTTTGATGGCCGGTGTCGCGGTTTCGGTGGCCGGAACCCTGGCCATGATGTGGGTCAATACGTACCTGATGACGGTGGTGGTCGCCAGCGTCATGGGCGGCGCCGTGGGCATCGTGCTGACGGCGCACTGGGCGATGGCTAACGATCTGGGCACGCCCGGTCGCGAGGCGCAACACATGGGCATCGTGAATTTGGGCACGCTGATCGGGGCGGCCAGCGCCAAAGCATTGGGCCCACTGCCCGACCTGGTGGCAGTGTGGTTCGGGCCTGGATATGGCTACACCGCGTTGCTGAGCGCCAGCGCCTTGCTGTTCATCATCGGGGCCGCATCGCTGTTGAAAGTAAAGATTGATCACCCGTCGTTGCACGGTTAACGCCACGCATTGCTCGCCGGCGGTTGAACCCGGTCTGCGATGCGGCGCCAAGCGGTGCGGTCGGGCAGATGGCTACGCCGCGCGTCGGCGGTGCGTCTCCCGAATATGGGGACGCAATGATAGCGGTCCTTCGACGGGCTCAGGGTGAGCGGGTTTGGCGGGTGTTGGGGATGGCGGTTCCTTTGGGTCAGGCGGTGATGGCGATGGTGGGTTGGCGGTGGTCAGGCGGTGGGTTGGTGTTTGACGGAGCAGGGGCGCGAGTTCTGAGTCAGCTTACGGCCGGGGGTACACAACGCATTTATGCTTACTTTTCCGCCGTTAGGTGGCAGTCGCGGGGACTGCTGCATGACGAGGCGCTGGGCTGTCGCCGGTGTACAGGCTCGGCAGCGCAGTGGAATGAATCTGCTACACCCGAGACCCGACGTGTTGTGATTTGATGCTGACGGGGTTGGCCGTGAGAACCGGCCCCTGCTCCGATGGGATGTTCGAACTGGTAGATTTGCCTGACACGATTGATGTTAGAGGGGTGTGATCGGAAGGGTCAAGGGGGTGGGTGTCAGTCACGCGTACCCACTTTAACCTGTCATTGCGAGGAGCGTAGCGACGTGGCAATCTCGATGAGGTTGAACACACATCGGGGAACCGCCGTTGCTACGGCGACGAGATTGCCACGCTGCGCTCGCAATGACATTGGGGGAGAATAGAAAGGCTCTGGGTGTCACGAGGAGGGTCTTTCGATTCTCCCAGAGTCTGTTGTTTTGACTTTGTAGAACACTTGACCGGCGCTGGACCTAACGGGTTCTGGATTCCCGCTTGCGCGGGAATGACGGTAGAGGGCGGGAATGACGGCATTTGTCAACACATGCTGGTAAGGCGGTAGCGTTCCGTATTAGGTGGTTTTTTTGCATGGATGGACAGAATAGACAGGATTTTTCTGATTGGGGCTTTCCTGGATTCCGGCCCCGTATCAAGTACGGGGTGACGTTCTTGCGCCGGAATGACGAGAAAGGGAACCACCTAATATGGAACGCTGCCTAGAGCCTGTTGACAATTAGCAAACCGACCCGTCACTCCCGCGAAAGCGGGAGTCCAGAGAGGGTATTATGGAGGAATCAGAACCATGATTAACGATTGCGGCCACTGGATTCCCGCTTTCGCGGGAATGACGGTATTTGTTTCGCGGGAATGACGGTATTTGTCAACATACTCTAGTAGGGCTACGTTGCGGTATCTACCCGACAGCGCCCGGACGGCGCTATGTACCACGACTTTGACTGCTGGGCGTCGGCGTGGACCGGCGGCGGTGGGTATCTCGCACGAGCAGAACCACGCCGATGCCCGAAGCGGAGAACATGATCGCATCGACCCACAACGACCAGGGGAAACCGGCTGCGTCGGCGATCCAGCCCAGGATCATCGCTCCGGCGATGGTGCCCACGCCGCCGAAGGTCCGCAGCAGACCGATGGTTACACCTTCCAGTCCCGGCGGAGCGATATCGGCAAAAAACACCGAACTGGCCGGGCTGCCCAGTCCCTCGCCCATCCCCAGGAGCACACCGGAAATCAGGAGCTGCCACAGGTTATCGGCCCATACGAAGGCGACGATCCCGGCGCAGATCAGCACCACCGCCGGGATAATGGGCGACTTCCGGCCGAAACGGTCGGATAGATACCCCGATGCCAGGGTGGTAAAAAACTGCGGGAAGTGGGTCAGGCTGATCCAAAGGCCCAGTTGATCCGGTCCAAACCCTTTTTGTTTTCCGAACAGAGGCATTACGCTGAAGCGCGCGCCCTGCCGATTCGCTACGATCATCAGCGCGAATAGTCCCAGGAAAATAAACGCCGGGCTGAACACCATTCGCCAGAACGCGCCCCGTCGGTCCCCGGCAGGAGTAATATTGGTCGGAGTAACATTCGTCGACCCCGCCGGAGATGGCGTCGGCCTGCGACGGGCAACAGCCTGCTCGCGCCACCGGGACTCGGGCAACACCAACAGGATAACGACAAATGAGACGGCCATCAGCACAGCCTGGGCATAGAAGGGAACCCTCAAACCGAATGCATTGCCCATGAACCCGCCCAGCAGCGGGCCGAGGGTTTGACCCGAAAGGATCGCCATCTCTTGCGTGCTGAACAGCCGCCCCCGATTCTCCGGTGTGGACTCGTCGCGCAGATAAACGGTTGCCACGGTGTTGAACACGCTGCCGCCCAGACCGGACATAAATCGCCAGGCGGTGAGCCACCAGAAACTGAACGATATCGAAACCATTGACGCGCTCAGCACGTTGGCGGCAATTCCAAAGGCCATCACCGGCTTTCGCCCGAAATAATCCGAAAGGTAGCCGGCCGGCAGACTCGTTACCAGGCGGCCGGCGCCGAACAGGCCGATGGCGATGCCCACCTGCGTCGCGTTGACGTGGTATTCCTGCTGGGCGAACAACGGTAACACCGGCGCGATCGTGCCCATGGCGAAGCTGTTCAGGGCCACTATGATGCTCAACAATGTGATGCTGCGGTACCGTCCGAACAGCATCCCAGTGCCGCGGCGTATCACGACGAGGACAGCTCGACTTCCGCGTCCGCTTCCGGTAGCGGGCGTATAATCTCCCGGATACGTCGTTCAATCCGGAAACGCGGCGCCATCACGTGGTGGCCACAGGTCTGGCAGAACAGGCCGACGTCTCCGCCCACCCGGTTCACCTTCCACAGGTAGCCGCCGCACGGGTGCGCCTTTTTCAGGCGAACGATGTCGCCGGGCTTGAGGTCTAATGCCATCCCAAACCCGCCTGTTCCAGGAACCGGTTGATGGAGCCGCGCAACGTGGCAGCGGCGGAACGCGCGGCGGCAGCGAAGTCAGAGCCCTGGGAAGCGTAGATAACGCCCCGGGAAGAATTGATGATGGCCAGCCTTCCGCCAGCGTCCACACCACGCAGCACGGCGGCTTCCAGGTCGCCGCCCTGTGCGCCCACGCCTGGAATCAGGAAAGGTACATCGGGGCAGACTTTGCGCACGGCGCTCAGCTGCTCGGGGGCGGTGGCGCCTACCACCAGACCGAGATTGCCGGCGCCGGCCCGTTCGTTGGCCTGGCGAGCCAGATGCACGTAGACCGGTTCATCGCCGCCGCATTGCCTGGACACACGCAAGTCCTGCAAATCTCCCGCACCGGGATTGGAACCGCGGCACCAAATGAACGCGCCGCGCTCCGGATCAGTCAACCACGGCTCCACCGTATCCATGCCGCCCCAGGGGTTGATCGTAACGGCGTCGAATCCCCACCCGTCGAACATGGCAGTAACATACGCCCTGGCGGACGAGTCCAGGTCGCCGCGCTTGCAGTCACCTATTATGATGTTGCCAGGAGAGGCATCGCGGATGTGGCGTATGGTCGTTTCCAGAGCCTTCATTCCAGGCAATCCCAATGCCTCGTAGAACGCGAGGTTGGGCTTGTACGCACACACCAGGTCGGCAGTGGCGTCCACGATGGCCCGGTTGAAGTCGGCAGCGTCGGGAACGGGCATTGCGGCCGGGTTCACGTCCAGACCAACGCACAGCAGGCTTTGGGTGGCAGAACAGGCAGCACGCAGTCGGTCAACGAAACTGGTCATTGGGCGCCGTTGGGGGTGGCAGCACGGGGTTCAAACGGTCGAGTCTCGGCATTATAGACTCAAACCGGCGGGGTTGTCATTGCGGAACCGATGGGGATACGATGGTCGCATATCGAGTGCACATTGCAGAATCAGGAGGCCGATACGGTGCGTTTCCCTCCGCTGGTTGAAGGGCGGTTTATCAAGCGGCTGAACCGCTTTGCCGCGCTGGTGGACGTCGACCGGCGCGAGTATCTGGCACACGTGCCGAATTCGGGCCGGATGGCGGAATTGCTGGTGCCGGGATTTCGCGTCCTGCTGGCTCCGGCTCCACAGCCGACCGCTGGCAAGGGGCCCGGGCGCAAAACGGCCTACGACCTGGCCATCGTGGATACGGGCACGGCGTTGTCCTCGGCGGACGCCCGTTTGCCCAACCGATTGCTCGCCGAAGCTCTTGCCGAGGGCAGGTTGCCCCAGTTCGCCAACTATCCCGTCGTGCGACCCGAATCTACTTTCGGTGACAGCCGGCTGGATTTTCGCCTGGACGGCCCCATCGGAACCTGCTACGTGGAAACCAAATCGGTAACGCTGGTGGTCAACGGCGTCGGTCTGTTCCCCGATGCGCCTACGCTGCGCGGAGTCAAGCATCTGCACAGCCTGATGGCGGCGCTGGAGGCAGGTTGTCGTGCGGCGGTGGTGTTTGTGATCCAGCGCGCCGACGCGGATGCGTTCGCACCCCATGACTCTGCCGACCCGCTGCTGGGACAAACGCTGCGTCGGGCGGTAGCAGCTGGCGTGGAGGCGTGGGCCTACCGCTGCCAGGTCGATGAGACGAGCATCACGTTGGCTGACCGTATTCCCGTTAACTTGTGATTCCCGTCAACTTGGGATTATTGATTTGGAAATCCAGCACACACCGGGTGAATTGCCCGTTGATATTACCGGCGGATTGCTGATGGAGATTTACCGCCGGTTGCTCACCGCCTACGGGCCGCAGGGCTGGTGGCCCGGCGACAGCCGGTTCGAGATGATCGCTGGCGCCATCCTGACCCAGGCGGCGGCGTGGCGCAACGTGGAGCAGGCGCTGGCCAACCTGCGCGCCGCCGGCATCGACGACTGGCCGGCCTTGTATCGCACCGATACAGCGGCGTTGGCCAAGATTATTCGGCCATCAGGTTACTACAACATGAAGGCTCGCAAATTGAAGGCTTTTGCCGACCACGTTTGCGAAATCTACGACGGTAGCCTGGACGTCATGTTTGCCTTGGACACCGACCTGCTGCGCGACGAACTGCTGGGCATCTACGGCATTGGGCAGGAAACTGCCGATGACATTCTGGTGTACGCAGCGCACCAGCCGTCCTTTGTGATTGATGCCTACACCATCCGCATCATGAAGCGGGTCGGAGTAGTTCCCGTCGGTCGCCCCGGCTATGCCGGCTGGCAAGCGATGTTCCACGCCGGTACGCCCCGGGACGTGCCGGTGTACAACGAGTTTCACGCGCTGCTGGACTACCATCACAAGGCCGCCTGCACGAAGCAGGACCCCCGTTGCGACGGGTGCTGCCTGAGCTATATTTGCGCCACTGGGCAGGCGCAAAGCTCTTGATTCGGACAGGATTATCAGCCTGTGGGCAAGGGCCGTTCACCCGGCTCTACTACAGCCGTAACTTGTCCCAAGGCCTGGTGGACGGCAAGATGCGTGTTCAGCGCAATCAGTATCTCCATTTGGCCTTGCCGCAGTTGCTCAATGCTGCTTTCCATTCTGTCCATTCGATTGGTCATATGTCTATCCGAATCATCAAGCCGTCTATCCAAATCACCAAGCCGTCTATCCATAGCGTCAAGCCGTCTATCCATAGCGTCAAGCCGATTATCCACGGCACCGATCCGCTGGCCCAAAGCTTGCACTTGGTTGCTTAATCGCCCGAACGCGTACACGCCACCCGCAATGGCGAGCAACAAGGCAACGGTGGGGGCAATGATGGAAGCGTCAACAGTGAACATCAGGCGTCTTTCCTGAGCGATTTCAAGTCTGATTATAGCCAGTACCGGGGGCAGCGTCCAATGGCGGTACCGATGCAGTATGCCAAGTGGCGGTAACAAGGCGTTTACGCCGGCGTCATTGGCAATTAATCCTTTCGCAACGGAGATGTAACCGCAGCGCAACCGCCCCGTAAAACAAACGGCCTATTCTAACCGTGCTGATTCTTCGAAAGGCGCGGTTACTGTGTTACTGGAACAACAACAAAACATCGAGCCCCAGGCCGCCACGGCGACTCACTGCCCCTATTGCGCGTTTCAGTGTGGGATGGAAATCTCTCGGACGGGCGAAGAGGTCAGCATCGCCGGTGATGCGGCATTCCCCGTCAACAAGGGCGCGCTGTGCATCAAGGGCTGGACTGCCGCCGCCACGCTGGCGCATCCCGACCGCCTGACCACGCCGCTGGCCCGCGACGCAAACGGCGCGTTGGCGCTGGTGAGCTGGGACGAGGCGATGGAACGCATCGTGCGGGGCATTGAGGCCGCGCAAAGCGCTTACGGCAAGGATTCGGTGGGCATCTTCGGCGGCGGGTCCCTGACCAACGAAAAGAGCTACCTGCTGGGCAAATTTGCACGGGTGGCACTGCAAACCGCCAACATCGACTACAACGGGCGATTCTGCATGTCATCGGCGGCGGCGGCGAGCATCCGGGCGCTGGGCATTGACCGGGGATTGCCATTCCCCCTGGAAGACATCCCCGGCGCGGACGTCATCCTGATGATGGGCAGCAACTTATCCGAGACGATGCCGCCCATCATGCAGTATTTTGAGTCGCAAAAAGTCAACGGCGGCCAGCTTATCGTCGCCGACCCCCGCCTTACTCTCACCGCCCAGAAAGCCGACTTGCATCTGCGGCTCATTCCCGGAACCGATGCCGCGTTGGCCAACGGACTGCTGCATGTAATCGTCCGCGACGGCCTGCTCGACCTGGATTACATCGCCAGCCACACGCAGGGATTCGACCAGGTGCGCGGGCTGGTTTCCACCTACTGGCCGGAGCGTGTGGAGCGCATCACCGGCGTCCCGGAGCGCGAGCTGGTCAGGGCGGCTCACATGCTCGGCTCGGCCGGCTCCGCAATGATTTTGACCGGACGGGGCACCGAACAGCAGGCGCAGGGCGTGAACAACGTGCTGTCCTTCATAAACGTCTCCCTGGCGTTGGGGTTGGCAGGCAAGGCCAACAGCGGGTATGGATGCCTTACCGGACAGGGCAACGGACAGGGCGGACGCGAGCACGGGCAAAAGGCCGACCAACTCCCCGGCTACCGGCGGATTGACGATCCGGCAGCGCGGCAACACGCCGCCGCAGTGTGGGGAGTTGCCGAGGAGAGCATCCCCGGGCCGGGCAAATCAGCCTACGAACTGCTGGACTCGCTGGGACAGGATGGCGGTGTGCGGGCGTTGCTGGTAATGGGCTCCAACGTGGTGGTATCCGCGCCCAACGTGAACCATGTTGCCGGCCGCCTCAAGGCGCTGGACTTCCTGGTGGTGTCGGATTTCTTCCGCTCGGAAACGGCAGAGCTGGCCGATGTGGTGTTGCCCTCGGCGCAGTGGGCGGAAGAGGCGGGCACGATGACCAACCTGGAAGGGCGCGTCATACGCCGTCGAAAGGTCGTCGACGCACCCGGCGAGGTCAAGGACGATATCGAGTTCATTTGTGATCTGGCGAGCCGGTTGGGAAAGGCCGATTATTTTACCTATGCCGACACCGCCGAGATATTTGACGAGTTGGGGCGCGCATCGGCGGGCGGGCCGGCTGACTACTCGGGGATCAATTACGACAAGATAGACGCCAACAGCGGCGTGTTCTGGCCTTGCCCCGGCGCCGACCATCCCGGCACGCCGCGTATGTTCACCGCTGGTTTCCCCACGGCCAGCGGCAAGGCGAAGTTCCACCCGGTGCGCCACGAGCCATCCGCCGAGGAACCGGACCGCGATTACCCGCTTTTCCTGACCACCGGGCGCAACCTGTCGCAGTATCAATCCGGCACTCAAACGCGCCGCATCGCCGAATTGCAGGAAATGAGCCCATCTCCCCTGGCCGAAATGCACCCGGCCACCGCCCGACGCTACCACCTGGAACCCGGTGCAACCGTTACGTTGGCCACGCGGCGCGGCTCAGCAGAATTCAAGCTGAAAATCACCCAGAACATTCGCGAAGACACGGTGTTTGTTCCTTTCCACTGGGGCGGAATCCAGGCGGCCAACCGGCTCACCAACCCGGCCCTGGACCCCACCAGCAAAATGCCCGAATTCAAAGTATGCGCGGTGCGCGTCGAGACCAACACAGGTATGGAGAGTTAGAAATGACAATGGCAGAGAAACAGAAACTCGTAGTCATTGGCAACGGCATGGCCGGCGCCCGCCTCGTGGAAGAGGTGGTGTCGCTGGGCGGTCAGGAATTCTACGACATCACTGTGTTAGGAGAGGAATCCTGCGGCAACTACAACCGCATCCTGCTGTCCGGTGTGCTGTCCGGCTCCCATGACCCTGATGACATTTTCATCAACCCGCTGGACTGGTACGAGGAGAATGGCATCGAGTTGCACGCCGGCGTCCGCGTCATCGGCATCGACCGCAAGGGCAAGATGGCCTACGGTTCCGGCGGCTTGCTGGTGCCCTACGACAAGCTGGTCATCGCCACCGGCAGCAGCGCCTTCGTGCCGCCGATGGACGGGCTGATGGAAGAAGATGGTTCCTACAAGCCCGGCGTCTTCGTGTTCCGCACGTTGGACGACTGCGCCGAAATCATCAACTACGCTGGCAAGGTGCGGAAAGCCGCCGTAATCGGCGGCGGCCTGCTGGGGCTGGAAGCCGCCCGCGGGTTGATGAACCGGGGCATCGAGGTGGACGTCGTTCACCTGATGGCCTGGATCATGGATATGCAGCTGGACTCGCTGTCCGGCCAACTGCTCAAGCAGAGCCTGGAGGAACTGGGGGTCAAGTTCCATCTGGAGAAGCTGACCACGGCCATATTGGGCGACGGAGAAGTAACCGGCCTGCAATTCAAGGACGGCGCAACGCTGGACTGCGATATGGTTGTCGTCTCCGCCGGCATCCGGCCCAACGTCGACCTGGCCCGCATGGCCGGTTTGCACGTGCGGCGCGGCATCCTGGTAACCGATAGCCTGGCCTGCCGCAACGACCAGGACATTTACTCCATCGGCGAGTGCGCTGAACACCGCAGCCAGGTGTACGGCCTGGTCGCCCCGCTGTGGGAGCAGGCCCGGGTGCTGGCCGAGCGGTTGACCGGTCGCAACGCCGATGCCCTCTACACGGGCTCACGCATATCCACCAAGTTGAAGGTAATGGGCGTGGAACTGGCCGTGGCCGGCGACAAAGACCCCATCGGCGATGACGACGAAGTGGTGACCTACGTGGAGCCCAACCGGAACGTGTACAAGAAGGTCATCGTGCGGGACGGCAGGGTTACCGGCGCCATCCTGCTGGGCGACGGCCTGACGGTGCCGCGCATTTTGCAGGCGTTCGACCGGGGAGAAGCGCTTCCGGAGAACCGCTCCGAGTTGCTGTTCCCGCTCTCCGCCGATGCCATGCCGATGCTGAACGTGGAAGACTTGCCCGACGACGCCCAAATTTGCAACTGCAACGGCGTTACCAAGGCCAGGATAGTGGCCGCCGTGGACAACGGCAACCGCAGCCTCAAAGCCGTCTGCGACGCCACCCGCGCCGGCACCGGTTGCGGTTCCTGCAAAATGCAGGTGCAGGCCGTGCTGGAACTGGCCGCCGACGGCCTGATGGTTGAAGACCCTTCGGTTCACTACTACGTGCCGGGCATCGCACTGACCAAGCCGGAACTCATTGCAGCGATCAACGCGATGGAACTCAAGAGCGTGTCAGCAGTGTTCGAGTCGCTGGCCGGTGGCAAGGAAGACGCCGGCAGCAAGCTGGGCCTGGCATCGCTGCTGCGAACCATTTGGGGCGCCGACTATGAGGACGAGCGCGACGCTCGCTTCATCAACGATCGGGTTCACGCCAACATCCAGAAGAACGGCACGTTCAGCGTGGTGCCACGCATCTACGGCGGCATCACCTCGCCGGACGAACTGCGCCGCATCGCCGACGCTGCCGAAAAATACGAAGCCAAGATGGTGAAAATAACCGGCGGCCAGCGCATCGATCTGCTGGGCATTCCCAAGGAGCACCTCCCCGACGTGTGGCGCGAGGTGGGTATGCCGTCGGGGCACGCCTACACCAAGGCTTTCCGCACCTGCAAAACCTGCGTCGGCACCGACTTCTGCCGGTTCGGGCTGGGCGACAGCACATCGCTGGGCGTAAAGATTGAAAAGCGTTTCCAGGGCATCGAGTCGCCCCACAAGATGAAGCTGGCCGTGTCCGGTTGCCCCCGCAACTGCGCCGAGTCCACCACCAAGGACGTTGGCTCCACCGCAATCGAGGACGGCAAGTGGGAAGTGTACGTCGGAGGAGCCGCCGGCTCGCGGGTGCGCAAGGGCGACACCCTATGCACCGTGGACTCCCACGACGAAGTGCTGAAATACATGGGCCTGTTCATGCAGTACTACCGGGAGAACGCCAAGTACCTGGAGCGCACCTACGACTTCGTGGAGCGCCTGGGCATTGAGAAACTGCGCCGGATTCTGGTGGATGACAGCGAAGGGATTTGCGAACGTCTGGCCTCCGAAATGAATGCCGCGGTGGATGCCTACAAGGACCCGTGGCTCGAATCCGAAGCGCCCATCCATCCGAACCAATTCGTATCTGCGCCGGCAATGCTGGCGAGGTAGCACGATGGTAATTATGAACGCGACAACCGACACCGCAATGACCCACAACCTGGGTGGAGCCGACCAGATTCCGTTGGGAGAAGGTCGCATATTCCATGTTGGCAACCGACCAGTCGCCGTGTTTCGCGCGCGGCACGGCGCAGTGTACGCCACTCAGGCGTGGTGCACCCATCAGGAGGGGCCGGTGGCCGACGGCCTGATCGGAGGGTCAACGCTGGTGTGCCCGTTGCACCAATTCAGATTCAACCTGGATACCGGGGAACCGTTGGGTAACGATTGCAGCCCGTTGCAGATTTTCCCCGTATCGATCAGCGACGCCGGAGAGATTCTGCTCAGCCTGTAATCATCTCGGCGCGATACGGGGTAACGAGTGCGTGAACCTGACGGATCACGCCAACCACAGAAATCAACGGCGCCGGCAGGCGTCAATAGCCGAATCTGGCCCGCGCCCGGTGAAAAATCGCAACGGAGATTAGAAAATGAGTATGCTCGGTTCAGCGCTGGAAAGCGCCAAAGCAACTCGCATCAATCTGTTCAGCCTGGCTACGCCGCAGATGCGGACGTTCCACCTGACCTGGTTCGCCTTTTTCCTGTGCTTTTTCGGCTGGTTTGGCATCGCCCCGCTGATGGCGGTGGTGCGTGAAGACCTGTTGCTTTCCAAAGCGCAAATTGGCAACACCATAATCGCCTCGGTTGCCATCACCATCGTGGCCCGGCTCATTTTCGGCTGGCTGTGCGACCGCACGGGGCCGCGGTTGGCTTACAGCGTATTGCTCGTGCTGAGTTCAATACCGGTCATGTGCATCGGTTTCGCCAACAGTTACGAATCGTTCCTGCTGTTTCGCCTGGCCATCGGCGTGATTGGGGCATCGTTCGTCATTACGCAATACCACACATCGGTAATGTTCGCCCCCAACGTGGTGGGCACGGCCAATGCCACCACCGCCGGTTGGGGCAACCTGGGCGGCGGCGTAACGCAGATGGTGATGCCGCTGATTTTCGCCGGTGTGCTGACATTTGGCGTCGGTGAGTTCTTCGGATGGCGCGTTGCGATGGTCATACCGGGCGTGGCGTTGCTGCTGGTTGGAATCGCGTACTATTTCCTCACGCAGGACTGCCCGGAAGGCAACTACAAGGATCTGCGGGCCCGGGGCATGATGCAGCCGTCGTCAGCCGCGAAGGGCGCTTTCATAGAGGCGGCCCGGGACTACCGGGTTTGGGCGTTGTTCATCATATACGGCGCGTGCTTCGGGGTGGAACTGACCATCAACAACATAGCCGCCCTTTTTTACTTCGACTACTTTGGGTTGAGCCTGGCTACCGCTGGCAGCATTGCCGGATTGTACGGCGTCATGAACATCTTTGCCCGCACGCTGGGCGGCGTATTCGGAGACAAAGCCGGCATCATGTTCGGGTTGAAGGGCCGGGTGATGTTCCTCGGCATCGTGTTGCTGTGCGAAGGCGTAACGCTGATATTGTTCTCGCAGATGGCATCGCTGCTCCTGTCCGTGGGTACGATGATGGTTTTCAGTCTGTTCGTTAAGATGTCGCAAGGCGCCACCTTCTCCGTAGTGCCGTTCATCAACCGGCGGGCGTTGGGTTCGGTGGCCGGGATCGTGGGCGCGGGCGGCAACGCCGGCGCGGTGGTATTCGGGTTCCTGTTCCGCTCCGAGAGCCTGAGCACGGCTGGAGCCTTGCTTATCGTGGGGATGGTCGTGGTGGTGGCATCGGCGCTGGTGTTCGCCGTACGGTTCTCCCGTGAAACCGAAGCGGCAGAGCAAAAGATGCTGGAAAACGCCCTGGCGGATCGTGCGGGAACACCGGCCGCTGTGCCAATGCCGGCGCCGGTTCCAGCGCCAGCGGACTAGTTCGCAAGGGAACGGTAATTTGTTCTATGGGAGGCGGCGTTCCGCATCGCCCCCGATTGTTTGGCGCCTACCCTCACCACCTTACGGCACCACCGTCCGGCACCACCTTCCGGCGAGAGAGCGCGGGCTCCCACCACACCTCTGCCCGGTCCCGGAGGAGATCTTTGCATAACCGTCGTTCCGGCGCCGGCCGGAGCCCATGAGCGCATCGTGACGGCGGTCGTCGTGCTCAGGCCGGGATTGCCGCGTCGCGTCGCTCCTCTCGATGATAGGTTACGCAAAGGTCTCCAGTGTGGCCGCGAACGAGGATGCAACACCCACCGGCCCAACCGCTTTCTGATAAAATGGCGCGAACGAGGCGGCCAATAAGGTTTGACGCTTTGGTTCAGCAAACCAAACAGGAGGTACGGAAAAATGACTCAACAGGCGATGCACTCACAAATGGGAGGAGATACCGGAGGAACGGAGGAGTTTATCGAAGCCGGAGCCGTAACCTTCGGGTTGGAGTACCGCACTGGTGTCGGGGCAATGGACGACGAGGGAATCTGCATTCACGTTTACGGAAACGATCTGGAGGGCGATGACAAGGAATTGTTGCGCTTCGACTGTTTCCGGATCGGCCCTCACTATCACTACCGCAATGCCCCCATCGGGCAAAACCACCGACTGGAGTTGGACTTCACTGCGGAGGGCGATCCGCTGGCCTGGACGCTGGACAAAATCCGGAACCGACTGCCCATCATGCTCCTGCGGTGCGAAGCCGATTCCGTCGCCCGCCAGGTTGACCAGCGCGATGTTGAAGCAGCCTTGCCTCATATTGTCGCGTGGGCCGAAACCAAAACCCACAGCCGAGGGTAACCCGACCGCAGTTGATTCTGCTTTCCCAGAAATCCCGTCGGTCCGGATTCGGAAAATTAGCGTGAAAAG
Source organism: Dehalococcoidia bacterium (assembly GCA_965220095.1). Lineage (GTDB taxonomy): Bacteria > Chloroflexota > Dehalococcoidia > Lucifugimonadales > UBA3495 > Bin87. The sequence continues at coordinate 3,775,002 of OZ244805.1, read as the reverse complement.
CTCGGACCACGGAGGAGGAAAGGGCCCTCTGGCATAACCAGCGGGTCAATAGAGGGCGGCGTTCGTGTCGCCCTCTTTTTATTCAGATGAGTCCGACCGCCCTCTTGGCCATCTCCGTTGCATAATGAGGGGAGTCTTCCGAGGTGCTATGATGGGCGCAACCGAAACCACGGCGGAGGCAGCTTCAGATGCAGGTAGTCAGGATTTATACCGGAGCGGACGGAGAATCGCACATCGAGGAACTGGAACTGCCCTACGAGCAGGTGGGGTACGCAATGCGGACGGGAACCCAGGCTGCCACCGGCGTGCAGTTCAGCCGCCTCACTCCGGGCCAGTTGGTGGAATTTCACACCGCACCTCGCCGTCAGTATGTCATCACGCTGCAGGGCCAGGTGGAAATCGGGCTGGGCGATGGCACCAAGCGGATTTTCAATGTGGGCGACATCGAGCTTTGCGAAGACCTGTCCGGTCGCGGTCACACCACGCGCAGCGTCGGTAGCGCCGATCGAGTCAGCGTGCAGATTCCGCTGACGGATCAGACACCGGGCGGAGGATTTGGCGTTTAGAGAGACTCCTCTCACGCTAACCCTCTCCCACCGGAAGAGGGGACAGCTAAGCCTCGCCCTGGTCCTCTGCAATTGAGGGAACCGGGACAGGCCGTTTCTTGGCCAACGTAGTTTTCTGACCCAATCAAGGAGTTCAATATGCCGGTCGCACAGCTCGCCGACAACCTGGAAATGTACTACGACGACGATAATTTCACCGATCCCTGGCGCGATCCGGACACGGTGGAAACCGTCGTGCTGCACCACGGCAATGCCAAAAGTGGGCGGTTGTGGTACGCCTGGCCTCCGTTGCTGGGACGCCAGTATCGGGTGATTCGCGTGGATGGCCGGGGATTCGGGCGTTCCACCGTGCCTGAACCCGGTTACAACTGGTCGCTGGAGGGTTTTGCCGCCGACTTGCGCAACCTCCTGGATTACCTGTCGCTGGATAAGGTGCATCTGATTGGCGAAACCATTGGCGGCACCATCGCCCTGCAGTTTGCCCACGAGTATCCGGAGCGCCTGCACACCGTAACGACCTGCACGTCCCCCTACTCGTTCGTGGGCGTGGATACCTACCGGAACTATTACCGCCTGGTGGAGGAGGAAGGTGTGGAAGGCTGGGCTCGTACCACCGGAGGCCGTCGGGTCAGCGCGGATGCCGCACCTGAGCACCACGAGTGGTACATCCAGCAGATGGGTCAAACCTCCCGCCACGTGGTGCTGGAGACGCTGGCTTATCTGGCGACGCAAGACCTGTCCAGCAAGTTGCCTGGTATCAAGACGCCGGCGCTGGCAATGGTTGGCGAGCTAAGCGAAGGCGACATTCCCGACCGGGCCAAAGGCCAGGCCGATATGATGCCCAACTGCACACTCGTGCGCGTCCCCGGGGCCAGCGGCTACGTGCAGCACTCCGCTCCCGAAAAATGTGTGCAGGCCTGGCAGGAGTTTGTGGGGACGGTGCATAAGGCGGGGTAGGGGCTCTAGCCGGTAAGGGGAGCACGAAGATTAGCCCTTACCGGCATTACTCAACCTTGACGACGGTGACCTCTCCACCATCCCAGACATCAATGGTGACCCGACTTCCTCATAATAGAGACATCCCAACGAGTTGTTCGCCCTCTGATTGCAATACCCGAGCCAATCGCCGGTCTCCGTGCCAAGAGATCGTTGCCAGGTAGGTATCAAAATCGAACAGTTCACCGTTGGCCAGTTCAAACGTGCGGCGACCTATTGGGTTCAACCCCAATCTTCGGACAATGTCTTCCTGGAGGACCAGTTCACCGGAAAACCCAGTGTCCAGAACGGTCGCCACGGTCTGTATCGCGTCGCCATGGACTATGATGTCAACGGGAAGCGATGCTTCCAGATGCTGATTGACGCTTCCGGAGATCATTGGAGAGGCACTTTGCCGATGCGTCCCATGGCGCGATAACCGACGCGGAACGCATAGGTAAACACGTTCGGTCGCCGCTTGATGAGCCGTTGGGTGGCCACTACGTCATCCGCATCAATTTCGTAGTCCCCCGTGTCAATGTCAATGACCACGGTCTTCCCGAGTTCGGCAGTTTCGTTGATCTGCTCGAGCACCTTGTTTCTGTAGATGGCTTCGGCGCGGGCCCGCGCTTCCTTGGGATCGTGATTCCAGTAAGACATTGAAGCCTCCATTTTCCGGAGAAAGACCGGTGGTTAGAAGAGGGATTTGGACTGGCCGCCATCCACGTTAATACAGGCGCCCGTGATCAGGCCGGCCCGGTCGGAGGCCAGGAAGGCCACGGTTTCGCCAATAGGTTCCGGCCAGCCGAATTTACCCATGGGCAGGTTGCGATCGATGAACTCGGCCACCGCCTCCGGGGTGTTGTTCTGCTGGAAGCGATCCCAGGTGCTGCCGGGAAAGTCGATGCTGCCGGGCGCGACGCAGTTGACCAGCACACCCGTCTGCGCCAGCTGCAATGCCAGATGCTTGGAGAAAGCAATCATCCCCGCCTTGCCCGTCATGTAGTCCACCGAGCCGCCGTGCTCGCGCCCGTAGATAGATGCGATATTGATGATGCGCCCCCAGCCCTGCGCCTGCATATGGGGTAAGGTCAGCTTGGCAAGCCGCACCGCTGACAGGAGATTCACCTCCAGACCCTCCACGAACTGCTCCATGGTAGTCTCTTCAAATAGCGCCGAGCCACGTCGCCCGCCTACATTGTTAACCAGGATGTCGGGAGCGCCGAGGGCAGCGGTCGTTTCTTGCAGGAAGCGGGCCGCATCGTCGGGACTGGTAACGTCGGCCTGGCTGCCGCTGGTTTTGACACCCAATCCGGTCAGCTCGGCTGCCGTCCGCTGTACCTGGTCGTAGTCGCGCCCGCAGATGGCAACGGCGCAACCCTCGCGCCCCAGCGCCAGGGCGCATTGCCGTCCCAAACCGCGGCTGCCGCCGGTAACCATCGCCACTTTTCCGTTCAGGCTCAAATCCATGGGATCGCCTCCGTAGGTTTCAATCGATTGCGGGGATTATAACGGGTTGGGGATTTGGGTGGGGGAACAGAGAATTTGGCTATGATGACAGGCGTGCCGGTATCATTTCGGGGATTTGCTGGTAGGAAAACGCGGGAATCGCCATGCGGTCGCTGGCATGTTCGATAGTTATAGCGCAGAGACGGCCATCGGAATCCAGTTCCAAGAGGGTGTCTTCGTCGAAGTCGCGCGTCTCGTTCACCTCGGCGGGGAAAAGTTCGATGTAGAGGGTATCGGTATCCTGAAAGTACTTAATATTCATGGCTTGAACCCCCGGTCAAAAAAGGCATTATGTACGGTCTCTCCGTCCGACAACAGAACAACCCGCAGATACCTTCCGTCCGTTTCTGCAATTGGCGCCCAGCGCCGAATGCGTCCATCGGTCTGCACTACTTCGCTAGCCGGATAGTCAATCACTCGCCGAATCCGGTCAAATGTAATATACACACGGTCAGGGCGACGGTGCATAGTGTGGAAGCATTCGGTGAGCTTCATCTGAGCAACTTTCATTTCGATTATAGAACGGTGTGGCGTACCAATCAAACGGAGAGTTTTCACCCTAACTCTCTACCATCAAGGGAGAGGGGAGAGTTCGTCCTCACCGTGGCTCTCTGCCGGTGGGGGAGGGGATTACGGTTGCGTGCTATAATGCCGACTAGTTTTGATTCGGAGATTCCATCAGATGATCAAGCGGTTTTCAGTTCTGTACGTGGGGCAGATTGACTTGGACAATGTGGGCGCTGAAGGTACGCCGGCCGACCAGCGACGCTATTCCAACGAGCAGCTGAGTCAGGCTTATGACCACGCTGTGGCGCTGGCCCAGCACATGGATAACCTCGGTTTTTACTGCATGTGGATGGCCGAGCACCACTTCCAGCACGAAGGATACGAGTGCATTCCCAACCTCATCCTGATGGGCGTGCATCTGGCTGGTCAAACCAAAGACCTGAAATTTGGCTCGGCGTTCAACATCATCCCGATGTGGCATCCGCTGCGCATCGCCGAGGATTTCGCCATGGCCGACATCCTGACCGGCGGCCGTCTGATTTTCGGCGTCGGCAGAGGCTACCAATCGCGTGAGGTGGAGACGTTCGGCTCGCCGGTCATCGACAACGATGCCAACCGGGAACTGTATCTGGAGCAGATGGAGGTCATCCAGAAAGCCTTCAATGAAGAGAGCTGGAGTCATCACGGCAAGTATTACACCATCCCCCCGAAAGTGCCCTACCGTGGCTACGACCTGAAAGAAATCACGATGGTGCCCCGTCCGCTGAACCGTCCGGTGGAAATCTGGCAGCCCATCGCCAGTGGGCGTACGCTGAACTATGTGGCCGAGCGCGGCATCAAGGCGATGGTTGCGCTCACCGGCGAATTGTACGCTGAGCAGATGATTACCCAGTATCACGACGCCGCGGTGGGCGCCGGTCGGGACATACCGCTGGGCGGCGACATGGCGTTGGGGTTCGGTTTCTACATCGCGGGCAGCCGTGAAGAAGCTATCGAGAAGGTGCGTCCATTCCACGACGAACGCTACAAGTGGTTCGCTCCCTTCGGGTTTGTCCGGTACACCGACGAGCAGGGTCGACCCTGGGGCACGCCGGGTGCGCCGGCGCGCACGCCACGCATCGAAGACGGCGTTGACCAGAAGGCCTGGTTCTGCGGTTCGCCGTCCGATTTCGTGGCGTTCCTGCGGGAGATTGAGGACAAATACCCCGGGCTGGAAGACATCGTGCTGCAATGGCCGGAAGGTATGCCCTGGCACGAATTCAAAGCGCAACTGTCGGTCTTTTCACAGGAAGTTATGCCCGTTTTTGCCGACCGGGAAGCGGCCGTATCGGCCGGCGATGACGGCGATGATTAGGCGGTGTGAAGCCGGAGGGCGCGCCTCACGCCAACCCCTCTTCCCGAGGTGGCATATGCGTTACGTCTCATTGCGAGGGGCGTAGCGACGTTGCATTCCCGCCCTGAGCATGATGGCCGTCACCTCGGTACCCTCATTGGTTCCGGCTTTCGCCGGAACGACGGTTATGCAAAGGTTTGCTGAGCGAGAGGCGCTTTTGGTAACCTTGCTGGCAAACTCGGAGTAGCGGATTGGCCAACCCGGAGCACGTTGCTGTCGCCAAACGGCGCGCCTTTGCCATCGCTCGCTGGCGAGCCCAATTCTTTCAGCGGCGCGAGCGGATGAACCTCTCCGGCGCGTACCTGAGCGGCGTGCGGATGCCCGGCGTGGATCTGGCCTATGATGACCTGACCGAGATTGACCTGACTTCGGCAGACCTGCGCAACGCCAACTTCACCGGGGCGTCGTTGCAGCTGGCGCACCTGTCCCGATGCAATCTTGCCCGTGCCACTTTTACCGACTCACACGCCGCCGGCGCGTCGTTCATCCGCTCTGACCTGCGCGGCTGCAATCTGGATAACGCCGACCTGCGCGGAGCCGACCTGTCGAACTGCGACATTGCATTCGCCACACTGGTGGGGGCGAATCTGGCCGGCGCCAACCTCACCGAAACCGACCTGACCATGGCAGACCTCACCGACGCCAACCTGAGCGGCGCACGTCTCAATTCGGCCTGCCTGGATGTGGCCAACCTGACTGGCTGCGACCTGCGCCGCACATCGCTGGTGCGCACGCGCCTCGACCGCACGCTGCTACAGGATTGCGTGGTCGACATGACGCTGTTCGGCGACTGCGACCTCAGCTCGGCGCTGTCGCTGGACACCATACGGCATGAGGGCCCCAGCATCGTGGGCGCTGATACGCTGGCTCGCTCTGCTGGTTGCATCACTGAGGTGTTCCTGCGCGCGGCCGGCGTGCCGGCCGACTTTATAGACGGACGCGCCCGGTTGCAGGATTCCAGCGACTCCCACCGGCGCATCCTGCTCATCGGGTCGGTCGTGGATTCCAGCATCATCAACTGGCTGGAAACGGAATTGCGGCAACGGGGCCTACAGTGCTGGAGCCTGTTGGCCGACGACGAAGAGACGGTGTATAACACCCAGGTTTTCCCGCCGATGAGCCGGTTCCGCAATTTCGACCGGGTGGCTTTGATGTGCTCGCGGGAAGGGCTGGAAAGCGCCTACTGCTGGCGGCTCTACAACGACATTATCCAGCGACAGACAGCGTCCAACGCCCGGCGAGTCTATCTGGCCGCACTGCTCATGGACGATTGCCTGAGCGATGACGACGAGGCGCTGCGCCAGTTTCTGCGCTGTGGCCCTTCGGCGGTAATGCGGCCGCGCAAAGACCGGCGGGGAGGTTACCGGCGGGACGTGCCGGGGGTGGTGAAAGTGCTAACCGCAGATCCGCCGCCGCCGGCAGAACCGGTCAGTGAGGATGCTGACTGAAGTCCCAGCCCGGCGGTACGTATTCAATCTGCACGTCGCTGCCCAGCATCAGACACGCTTCACCCCACTGGTCAGGGGCATCGGCGTCCCATTCCGATTCAGCAGCGGCGGGTTTGAGTCGGATGCCGTCTTCGCCACCGTAAATCAGCATAACCACACCCTCGCCCGAATCTTCCGACAGCGCGGCCATCGCGGGACAGGGCTGGCCGTCTTCCCAACCTGTTACGTCGCACCACACGTCGGCTCCAGTGGGGTCGGGAGCAAGCAGGCGCAGGATCGGACGCGGGTCGTTGAGCAGGTCGAACACCCGGTTCAGGTCCATGGGGCTGTTACCGTTGGCGATCACTTCTACTTCGTAAAGCATTGCAGGTATGTTAGGGGTCAGGCCCGGCGTCGTCAATTGGCGTGGCGTTTTGGAGAGAGGGTCAAAACGTAAATGTATGCTGTTGGGCTTGGATGTTTGGTGCATAAAAAGCGTTCTAGCGGTGATTTAGTTCTGTCCGACTAAGAACCTATCCTAATAACCCGGCGGCTCGGAGAGCGCTGAGGGCACAGGCGAAGTGAAGGAAGGCGATGTAGTTGGCGGGGGACTTGTCCCAACGGATCAGAATGCGCCGGAAGCGGTTCAGCCAGCGGTGGGTGCGTTCCACCACCCAACGGCGGGCTTTGAACCCAGCCTCCTTTTTGATGGCCTGAGCCGCTTCGCCTCGACTCCGGATGTGGGCGGTGAAGCCGAACTCGTCCAGGGTGCGGCGCACCTCAGCGAAGTCGTAGCCCTTGTCCAGCCAGAGACCCTGGGGGTGCTCTGGGCTGGGCGCCGGGCGTGGCACCGGCAGGCTGTCCACCGTAGACCGTACCAGCTTCATGTCGTGGCGGTTGGCTCCATCCACTGCCAGCCCGATGGGAATACCCTGGGCTTCAGTGTTGCCCGGGCTTCGGTCAACAGGCTGCGTTTGACGCCCCGCTTACCCCGATCCGTGGGGTTGGGCCCGGTTTTTCCCCCCGCCCAACGGGGACTTGGTCATGGCCCCGTCCAGGCTCAGCCAACTCCAGTCCAGCCCCTTCAATTCGTCATAGCGGTCCAGTCCCACCCGCCATAACCCCAGGAATACCCCAGCGGCAACCCATTCCTGAAAGCGCAGGTGGGCGGTGGAGCCGGAACAAATGCCCGTGGCATCCAACGCCTTCCACTGGCAGACGGTGCGCAGCACGTAGAAGATGCCGTTGGCGCAAGTCCCGTCTGGAACCCGCGGCCGGCCGCCACCCAAAGGATGGGTGTTCACCCGCTGGGGAAGCAACGGAGCCAACACCTCCCACAGCTCGTCGGAGATCTGAAAGGAACTGGTGGTAGGGTTGGCCGCGGTGGACGGGCCAGCACGCTTGGTCCGAGATGGCTTGGGGTCTTTCGCATTCGTCATTCCACAAGTATGGCTTCAACCCCAGCTTTTCCCCTTAGCCTCGATCCACCGACAAGATAAGTGTCGCGGCGGGTGGAATGGGTAAGAAAGTGCTCCTGTGCATCTGGGATAATGGTTTTCGAGACAGCAAAACAACCCCAGACCAGGAGCACCCAATAGATGCTACCACGCAGCCACCCCGACGGCATCCACATCGCCTGCGATGACCACCCCCTGGTCAACAATGCCGGGCTGATCCTTCCCGCCACGTTGGCCCAACACCTGGGCCGGCCCCAACTGGTCCGGCAGCGCCTCGACCTGGGCAATGCCCCGGGTCGGGCCAATACGGGCGACAAGATTGTGACCCTGGTGGCCTCCGCGCTGGCTGGCGGCGACTGCATCGACGACGCCGACGTGTTGCGCACCGGCAGGACGGCCGGCACTCTCGGCTGCGTGGTCAAGGCGCCATCCACCCTGGGGATCTTCCTGGGCAGCTTCCGGTGGGGCCAGGTCCGCCAGTTGGATCGGGTGAGCCGGGAGTTGCTGGCCCGGGCCTGGGCTGCCGGGGCCGGAACCGGCGATGGGCCGTTGACCATCAACCTGGACTCCACCATCTGCGAGACCTACGGTCTAGCCAAGGAAGGGGCGCGCCACCACAGCTACACCGGCCAGCGGGGCTATCACCCGCTGCTGGCGATTGCCGCCGGTACCGGCGACGTGCTGATGTCTCGGCTGCGCGCGGGCCGGGCCAACACCGTTCGGGGCGCGCCGCCCACTTCCTGCGTGAGACGGTGGGCCGGGTGCGCTACGCCGGGGCCACCGGACAACTCACGGTGCGGGCCGACCGCGGCTGCTATCCTCACGCCCTGGTCGCGGTCTGCCGCGCAATGGCTGTCCGCTGCTCCATCACCATCCGCCATCACCATCCGCCAGCACGCCCGCCTGCGCAATCTCATCGAGGCAATACCCGAGACGGACTGGACGCCGATTCCTTACTGGATGGACGGCGCCGCCGCTGTGGCGGAGGCCACTGCAGAGCCTGTCTCAAAAGTCAGCAATAGTGCCAGCGTGTAAACTGTGAGCCGACGTTGGGAGAGGAGACAGGAAGATGCCGCTTCGAGATCTGGACCGGGAGCAGCTGTGGCTGTTGCCGCCGTCTCTTGACGAACTGTTGCCATTGGATCATCCGGCTCGATTCGTGGCCGTGTTGGTTGACGCTCTGGACAAAGCAGGCTGGGCCGAGTTGGGCGTGGAGATAGACGGAGACCCTCTGGGAGCGCCGGCCTAGCATCCGCGGGCGCTGCTCTGCGTGTGGCTGTATGGCTTCATGACCGGGGTGCGTTCCTGCCGGAAGCTGGAGGCGGCCGGCCGGGACCGGATACCGTATTTGTGGCTGACCGGATGGCAGCATCCGGACCACAACACCTTGTGGCGGTTCTACAAAGAGCGCCGGGAGGCGATGAGGAGACTGTTCCAGCGCACAGTGCGGACCGCGGTGGCAATGCAGCTGGTGGACCTGGCGGTTCAAGCGGTGGACGGGACGAAAGTGGTGGCCAACGCCACCAGGGATAAAACATACGACGTCGCAAGAGGGCGCCGCTTGCTGGATCGGCTGGAGCAAGCAATACTGGAGCAAGCAATAGAGGACCCGGAGGCGCAGAACGAAGGGGGAGCGGATGCCCCCGCCGTCCATCTGCCGGAAGAGCTGGCCGACCAGAGAGCCTTGAGAGAACCGGTGCGGCAGGCGATGGACGACCTGGCGAGCGCCGTCCATCCAGTCGGGAAGGTCCCAAGCACATCAACCTGACCGACCAGGATGCTCGCCTCATGAAGACACGGCGCGGCATCGTGCCCGGCTACAACGCCCAATCCATGCCCAATCCATGCCCAATCCATGCCCAATCCATGCCCAATCCATGCCCAATCCATGGTCTCACCGATAGAGGTGGATGATGAAGCCTCCGGGATGCTGATCACCGCGGTTGACGTGGTAGATGAACCGACCGACTACGGCCAGTTTACCCCGCTGCCGGGGCAGGCTGAGGAGACGACGGGTACCAGAGCGTGCCTGACCCTGGCTGACGCCGGTTATTACTCGGGGAGCAACCTGTCAGAGTGCGCTGGCAGGGGCCGGCGGTGGCGATGCCAGAGACATCACCGCGACAGTCTCGAGATCATCCGTACCACAAGGATCCGTACCACAAGGATCGGTTCGCCAACGATGAGAGCAGCGACAGTTTCAGGTGTCCCCAGGGAAAGGCGCTCCCCTTCGACCGTATCCGCATCCCCCCAATGGAGTCCATTACCGGTTTTACCGGGTGCCCGGAGCCGTCTGCCGAGCGTGCCCTGCCTTTGGCGTGTGCACGAAGAGCAAGGATGGCCGCAACGCAACCGTTGGGCCGTACGACGCGGCCCTGCGGCGCCACCGCGCTTGGATGGCCACCTCGGCAGCTAAAGCGGCGTACCAGCTGAGGAAGCAACCGGTCGAGCCGGTGTTCGGGATTATCAAGGAGCAACAAGCGGGCCGGAGGTTCCTCTTGCGAGGTCTGGCAAACGTGGCGGCCGAGTGGACCGTATTGGCCACGGCGTTCAACCTGAGAACCCTTTGGCGAGTGTGGCGCTCCCGCGTCTGCGGCCACGTATTTGGCGTCGCCATGTCCCGCATCACGGCCCCCAGAGCCTCATCGCGCTTCCTGAATCGTGTCGAGGACACATGTTCATCCCGCTGTTCGACCTCACTGTTCGACCTATCCTCGATCTCGGGCCAGTCATCGGGCCAGTCATGGGTAGGTCAAGGCGCGGCTATCGACCTCTCAACCCTTCCAATGCCTCATTCTCCCTCACTTATTGGGGCAGGCTCTACATCCCATTCCAGCACCCCCTTTCCAGAGTGAGCCCGACGCCGCGCTGGTGCGGCTCATCGTCCGGCGGGTAAAACCCACATCCGGTTCCCAACTGGCCCTCTTCGCCGCCTACAGCTGTCAAGGGTGGCGGTAAAACGTACCACTGGGGCGGAGCAAAACTGTACCACCGGGGTGATGCCTGACGGTCACGGCCTGGCCGGTGGGGCGGGGGTCCCGCCGGACAGCGGGGCCGGGGCCGGCGGGGCGCTAATCGGCGGCTGGCCGGTCTGGCGCTAGCGCGGCGGGGTTCTGCCGGCTGGCCTTGAGGCGGTAGCTCTCGCCGTTCATCTCCAGGATGTGCACGTGGTGGGTGAGGCGGTCCAGCAATGCCCCGGTGAGCCGTTCCGACCCGAAGACCTCGGTCCACTCGTCGAAGGGCAGGTTGGTGGTGACCAGGATGGAGCCCCGTTCGTAGCGTTGGCTGAAGACCTCAAAGAGCAGTTCCGCGCCGGTGGTGGACAGCGGCACGAAGCCCACTCGTCGACGATGAGCAGCTTGAGCCGGGCCAGCTGCCGCTGCAGGTTGAGCAGTCGGCGGTCGTCCCTGGCCTCCATGAGTTCGTGGACCAGCGCCGCGGCGGTGGTGAAACCCACCGACATTCCCCGCTGGCAGGCGGCCAGGCCCAGTCCCAGGGCGACGTGGGTCTTGCCGGCGCCGCTGTTGCCAATGGCGATGACGTTCTCCCGGTGCTCGACGTATTCACACCGGGCCAGTTGCATGACCAATGCCTTGTTCACCGAGGGGATGGCCAGGAAGTCGAAGGTGTCCAGGCTCTTGGTGGTGGGGAAGTGTGCCGCGCGGATGCGGCGCTGCACCATGCGCTGGTGGCGGTCGATGAGTTCCAGTTCGGCGAGGCGCACTGTGCGGCCAACTTGCGGTACTCCCGGAGGAAGGTGGGCAGCTTCAGCTCCTTGAGGCGGTGCTCCAGAAGCAGCGTTGACCGGGCGCTCATGCCGCCCTCTGCGACAGGAGGGCCAGGTAGTCCCCAGCGCGGGTGGTCTGCACGCTGACCCGGGGCAGGTAGGGATACAGGTCAAGATCAAGGCGAGGTGGTCCGCCTTCGATACGGCACAGCAGCAGGTGCTTCACGGCGTCAAACCTGATCCAGCGCTGCCGTCTTCCGCTCCAACAGCGGCAGGTAGTGGATGGGGTCGAAGACAAAGTCGTCCTGCTCGTAGGACCGGGGATGTCGGGCGATGACCTCGGCGCCGCAGCTGATCACCACCTCATCCACGTAGCCCCTGACCAGCACGTCCCGGTGTCCAAAAGCCACCGGCGCTGAGTAGTCATTGGTACGGTACCGGACCAGGGACAGCGAACTGACCCGGCAGGCCCGCTGGTCGCCGGCGTCATAGGGCGCGGCAGGCAAGGGCAGCAGGGCGTCCAGATCCCGCTCCATCCGCTGGCCGATGGTCTCGGTGTGTCCGCGTAGCGTGGCGTCCATGCGCTCCAGGCGCCTTTGCTCCAGGTGAGCATTGAGCGTCTCGAAACTCTCCACCCGGGGCACCGGCGCCAGGAAGTTGCCCTGCGCGTAGCCCACCATCCCCTCCACCTTCCCCTTGTCATTGCCCTTGCCCGGACGACCGAACCGGTCCTCGAACCGATAGTGGGACTGCAACTCGGTGAACGCCCTCGTCCGCTTCCGACGCCCGTCGCCCAGCATCCTGGCCACCGCCAGCTTCGTATTGTCGTACAGGATGCTCTGGGGCGCCCCGCCCAGGAAGGCGAAGGCCGACACGTGGCCGTCCAGAAAGGCCTCGGTGGTCGCCGCCGGATAGGCCTTCACCAAGCAGCCGTCGCTGTGGGGCAGGTCCAGCACGAAGTAGTGCACCTTGCGCTCCACACCGCCAACGATCGCCACCGCCTCCCCGAAATCACAATGGGCGTGGCCCGGCGGGTGGGACAGCGGCACGAACATCTCCTGTCCTCGCCGCCCACGCTCCCTGACGTAGTCCTTGACTATGGTGTACTGACCGGTGAACCCGTACTCGTCGCGCAACCGCTCGAAGACTCGTTTGGCCGTGTGCCGCTGCTTCCTGGGAACTCGGCTATCGCCTTCCAGGATCGCGTCGATCACGGCGGTGAAGGGCTCCAGCTTGGGTCGCCGTGGCGGGCCCTCCCGCTGGTAGCCCGGCGGCACCGAGTAGGTCAGCATCTTGCGCACCGTGCCCCGGTGCAGACCAAACACCCGGGAGGCTTCCCGAACGCTCATGCCCTCCACCAGGCAGGCCCGCCGCACCTGAACGTACATCTCCACTGGATACATCCGTGACACCTTCCACAGGCTGATTATCAGCACTATGAACGGCGGCAGACGGCACAGTTTTCAAACGCCGCAATCCGGCGATCAAGCCGCCCACGTGGCCCACTTTACCGCCGCCCTTTACACATTGCGCCGGTCCTTCCCGTTCAGCGAGGCAACGTCAAACTGTCGAACTTGCAAGTGCTCAACGCGATTCTGTATGTCGCCGAGCAGGGCTGCAAGTGGCGGGGGCTGCCGCCCCGATTCGGCAACTGGCATACCGTTTACACACGGATGAACCGCTGGTCGAAGAACGGGGTGCTCGACCGGGTGTTTGAACACCTCCAGCGGGAACAGATCATGCGCATCAAACTCGAAGCGGTAGCGATGGACAGCACCACCGTCAAGGTTCATCCCGACGGCACGGGCGCGCTAAAAAAAACGGACCACAGTCTATCGGCAAGTCTCGAGGCGGCTGGACCACCAAGATTCATATGGTTGCCGCGGATGCTCGAACCGCCATAACGTTCGCGCTCTCCCCGGGACAGGCCCACGACGCGTCGGAAGGACGTAAGCTGCTGACCCGTCTTGGCCGACAACGCCCAAGGCTGTCCCGGTTGATGGACCGGGCATACGAGGGCAATGAGACCCGCCAACTCGCCTTGGCCTTGGGGTTCATGCCGGTGGCGCCACCCCTGAGCACCCGTGTACGCCCCTGGGCGTATGACCGGGAGATGTACCAGAGGCGGAATGAGATCGAACGGCTGTTCCGTCGACTGAAGGGATTTCGGCGTATCTTTTCCCGCTTGGAGAAGCTCGACGTGCTCTTCCTCGGGTTCATCTCATTCGCACTCATTCTCGATGGACTGCGGTAGTGTGAACACGCCCTAGTCCGGAACCTGCCTACATCGGGAAGCCGCCGAAACTCCACAATCCGGTTGCGCGCTTTGCCGCTTCCATTGACAGCGGTTTTTAACAGACATACCATCCTCGCGTTCCGGCGCGTTCCCGCGGAACGCTGTCGTCATACCACGATCGTGGCGTAACGCAGAGTGGTTACCTTGAATGACCATCGCCAATAACCGTCGCCTTTGTGGCCTGCGCGGCCGCCAGGCCGACGGATGGTTCGGCAGAGCGATAGCAGATGTTTGATACGGCGCTGAGAAAGAAGCGTTTGATCGGCATTCTGTTATTGGCGGTCATCCTCACCGTGTTCCTGCTATTCAACCGTGTCCCCAAGCTAGTACCGTTCCCAGATAGATTTGTAAGAATATGAGAAGGCAGCCATACTTGGGTATGATCTTTCTGCGAGGAAGTGCCCAGCGATGGCTGCCATCAAGTATAAAGTCAAACTGACCGAGTCCGAACGGACCTGTCTCAATGAGGTTTCCCACCGGGGCAAGCCGTCAGTCCGCACCGTTAAGCGGGCGCTGGCGCTGCTCAAAGCTGACGAAGGGCTTGGGGACCGTGAGATAGCCGATGTGCTTTTGATCAACGCCGCTACCGTTGCCAGAGCGCGGAAGCGGTACGTGGAGGAAGGACTTGAGGCCGCCATCAATGACCGACCGCGGCCGGGCCGGGAGCGCAAGCTGGACGGCAAGCAGGAAGCGCACCCCGTATCCAGTACGGGGCAGGCTCTGATTGCCTTCGCGTGCAGCGCAGCGCCCGCAGGACACGCGCACTGGACGCTCCAGTTGCTGGCTGGCAAGGTGGTGGAGTTGGAGTTTGCCGAGAGCATCTCCCTGGAGACGGTGCGCCAGATACTCAAAAAAATGAACTCAAGCCCTGGAAGAAGAAAGAGTGGTGTATCCCCAAGGTGAGCGGGGAGTTCGTGGCGCGGATGGAGGATGTGCTGGACTTGTACCACCAGGAGTACAACCCAGAGCGTCCGGTAGTGTGTTTCGACGAGACCTCCAGGCAATTGACCGGGGAGGTGCGTCCGCCCATCAAGGCCGTTCCTGGACGGGTGGAACGCTATGACACTGAGTACCAGCGAAACGGGACCCGAAACCTGTTCATGATCTGCGAGCCGAAGGGCGGATGGAGACCTGTCGCCGTGACCGGGCGCCGCACTGCCGTGGACTTCGCGCACCAGATGCGGTGGCTGGTGGACGAGGCATACCCTGATGCCGCGGTGGTCCGGCTGGTGATGGACAACCTCAACACCCACCAGCCCGGCTCGCTCTACGAAGCATTTGAGCCATCCGAAGCCCGGCGCATCGCTAAACGGCTGGAGTTTCATTACACCCCCACTCATGGCAGCTGGCTGAATATGGCTGAGATCGAGTTGAGCGTCTTCAGCAGAGCGTGTCTGAACCGCCGTATCAGCGATGAGCCGGAGCTGCGGCGAGAGGTTGCGGCGCTCGAAAGCGCGCGCAACGAAGCAAAATCAGTCATAGACTGGCGGTTTTCCACCCAAGATGCTCGTAGTAAGCTCCAACATATCTACCCTACAAAATCAGATTGAAACGGTACTAGGCTTTACGCATAATTTAGAAAAAGTATAAAGACAGGGTAAGCTGGCCTGACCCAAATCTCACTAAAGGTCCAGCCATGCTCACCCTGCCCGATGCCATTGTATCCCTGCTCATTCCCTTCGCAACGCTGTTTACCAGCCCAACCTGGCGGAAAGCCCAGGTGTTGCTGGTGGGCGCGATCCTGACCCCGGGCCAGCGCACCGTCGCCGCGGCCCTGCGGGTCATGGGCCGCAGCGATCACCGCGATTACGCCCGCTACCATGAGGTGCTCAACCGGGCGGTGTGGTCGCCCCGTGTAGCGGCGCGCATCCTCTTGGTGTTGCTGCTCCAGCACCTTGATGGTGGGGATGGCCCCTTGGTCTTCGGCATCGACGAAACCCTGGAACGGCGTCGCGGCGCCAAGATCAAAGGTCGGGGCATCTACCGCGACGCGGTGCGTTCCAGCCGGAGCCAACTGGTCAAGGCCAGCGGCCTGCGCTGGATCTCCCTGATGTGGCTGGGCCACGTGCCTTGGGCCGGACGCCGTTGGGCCTTGCCGGCGCTCACCGTGCTGGCGCCCTCGACGCGGTACTACCAACAGCGAGGACGCCAGCACAAGAAGCTCACCGACTGGGCGCGGCAGATGGTCATGCAGCTGCGCCGCTGGCTACCCCAGCGGACGCTGGTGCTGGTGGGCGACAACAGCTACGCCGTGCTGGATCTGCTTCACTGCTGCCAGTCCCTCCGTGAACCCGTTACCCTCATTGCCAGACTACGGCTGGACGCCGCTCTCTACGCGCCCGCGCCAGCCCGTCAGCCGGGTCAGAACGGCCGCCCGCCGCTGAAAGGCGCGCGGCGACCCGCGCTGAAAACGATCCTCGACCAGCCCCAGGCAACTTGGGCCAGTGTGGCCGTGGCCTGGTATGACGGCGCCACCCGCACCGTGGAACTCACGTCGCAAACGGCGGTCTGGTACCGCTCCGGCAAGTCTCCAGTCCGCATCCGCTGGGTGCTGATCCGAGATCCCCAGGGCTCCTTCGCCACCCAGGCCTTGCTGTGCACCGACCCCGCCGCGGACCCGACCCAGATCCTGGAATGGTTTGTCCTGCGCTGGCAACTGGAAGTTACCTTTCAGGAGGTGCGGACCCACCTGGGCCTGGAAACCCAACGCCAGTGGTCCGACCTGGCCATCGCCCGCACCACGCCCGTCCTGCTGGGAATCTTCTCCTGGACCACCCTGGCCGCCCACGGGTTGCAAAAACAGCGCCCCATGACCCAGCGCCGAGCGGCCTGGTACGACAAGCCGTTGCCGACCTTCGTGGACGCCATTGCCCTGGTGCGACGCCACCTGTGGCTGGCCTCGGAGGGTTTTTCAACGTCGGCCGTCGACCCCGATACGCAGGAACTCCCAGTCGCCCTGTACCACCGACTTGTCGATTCCCTGGCTTACGCCGCTTGAAATGCGGAAAGTCCAGCTGAGGACATCGGCGACATGGTGGAAGGGATCGACGGTTCCAACGCGCTGTACCGCAACAACGGCGACGGAACCTTCATCGACGTGGCCAGCGAAGCTGGGGTCAGCGAACTCTGGGGCAAGACCAATGGTGGGTGCGCCGCCGATTACGACAATGACGCCGACCAGGACCTCTTTGTTACGAATTGGGGCTCCAGCAAGCTCTTTCGCAACAACGGCGCGGGCACCTTCGTCGACGTAACCGAGCCGGCCGGATTGGGAGACCCGGATCTCAGCTACCGGTCCATGGGTTGCGCCTGGGGCGACTATGACCGGGACGGCCTGCTGGATTTCGTGGTGGTCCGCCACATGGAGGAGTCCGACCTGGAAGCATTCTATCTCAGGTTCTACGCCTACGCGGTAAGACCGCTGGGTCTGTTTCACAACAATGGCGACGGCACCTTTACCGAAGTTACGCACCTTTTGGGAGACACCGTGACGCCCGGGAAATCCCAGGGCGAATACGGCAACTTGTGGGGAGCCGGCTTTCAACCGGGTTGGGTAGACTTCGACAACGACGGCGACGCTGACCTCTACGTCGTGAACGACTTTGGCAAGGACATCCAGCCCAATGTCCTGTGGCGCAATGATGGGCCGGCAGAGGGTGGCGTCTGGCGCTTTGAAGATATCTCCCAACGCTCCGGGACCAACGCGGCCATGTTTGGCATGGGACTGGCCGTTGGCGACTACGACCTGGACGGCAACTTTGACCTCTACGTCACCGATATTGAAGACAACCTTCTGCTACGGAACAACGGGGATGGGCTCTCCTTTACCGACGCCACCGCCCACGCCGGCGTGGGCAAAGGAGAGTTCCATAAGCGGCAAAGGGTGAGCTGGGGGGCGGTGTTCTTTGACTACGACAACGACGGGTGGGAGGACCTGTACGTAGCCAGCGGCTTTCTGGATACCGACCCTTTCCGCAACCACCGGAAGCAGCCCAACCTGCTGCTCCGTAACACTGGGGAAGCAACCTTCGCCGATGTGTCATCGGTCAGTGGCGCAGACGACCGGGGCGTTGGGCGAGGAGTGGCTTATGCCGACTTCAACAATGACGGTTGCCTCGACCTGTACCTGGCCAACATGGGGTTGCTCGGTGGCCAGCCCCAATCCGCAAGGCTGTTCCGCAATAGTTGCGCCTGGAGCGCCAACTGGCTCAGCTTGAAGACCGTGGGAACGGTCAGCAACCGCGACGGTATTGGGGCCAGAATCACCGTGGTCGCCGATGGCCGCTCGCAAATCAGAGAGATTACGGCCGGCTCCAGCAACAAGAGCCAGAACATGCTGCCGGCCCACTTCGGCCTGGGCGCGGCCGCGCAGGCAGATTCCGTGGAAATCCGATGGCCCAGTGGAATAGTCCAAATCCTCCTGGACGTGCCTTCCAATCAACAGGTGACCGTCACGGAACCTCCGCAAACCGCTGAAACCCGGTAGCGGTTTTCGAATTCCGGGATCACGTTTCGGCGGAATTTGTCGTTATTACACAGTGGCTCACCTTTTCGGTGTTCCGCTATTGACACAGTTCGCGTTGCTAGTTTTGAGTTCGCCCACACTGACGAATAGCGACTCACAATGCGTTCCAACCGACGGTACGCGATATTGGAAACAATCGACTCTGCGATCTCAAAATCGAACGACATGCCGGGATCAATGTTTGGCCAGGCTTCCTGGATCCGCCGATAACTGGCAATTTGGTTTGCGGCCTCTGACAGGGAAATCAGATTCTGGAGGTCCAATGATGAAGCGTTACGGTATCAAGGTCCCCTCAACGTTGATAATCGTGCCCATGCTGATGCTGCTGGCGTTTGCCGTAGCATGTGGTGGAGCCGAGGATCCGGCTGAAACTGATCAAGCCAGTGGAGATTCTGCCTCTGCTGGGGCGGCAGCAGCCCAGCCCACGGCGGCTGCCGAAGCCAAAGATCAGCCTGCGGACACGGCCAGCAACGGCAAAGAGTTGCCGGTGCAAAAGATCATCCTGGGGTTGATCACGCCCATCGACGACACTGTGGTGCCATGGTTGGGCGGAGTAGACTTCGTTTACCAGCACAGCCCCTTCATGGAATATCTGGTTCAGTTGGACTCCGTGACCAGCGAATGGAAACCAATGCTGGCGAAAAGCTGGGAGATGAACGCCATCGGCGACGTTTGGACCTTTGAGTTGGAGCAGGGCGTTCAGTTCCACCGCGGTTTCGGTGAGTTCACCGCAGAAGACGTGGAACACAGCTTCCAGCTGATCTGCCAGCAGGGCACCCGCGCCAGCTACAAGGGTGGTATCTGTAACGTCGACCACGTGGAAATCATCGACCCGTGCAACATTAACGTTCACATGGTCAACCCTTCTGCGGAGTACCTGTTCTATGCCGCCGAGTCCGCGGGCAACATGATATCCAGCAAGGCCCAGTGCGACCAGGCCGGCGGGTTTGATGTCGCTGAAAACCAGGCGAGCGAGGGTTGCACCACCGAGCTCTACGAACGCATGGCCGGCACCGGTCCTTATCAGTACGACGGCCGGGTCGAGGAGGTTCAAGTGGATTACTCGCTGGCCTTCCCGGACGGTCACTGGCGCCACGACCCCGACTATCCGGAAATGCGCAACACCTGGGTGTTGGAAGAGGCCACCCGCCTGGCCCAGTTCCGCGCCGGTGAGACCCACATGACCGAGGTCAATCGAGACTTGGGCGACCGGCTGGTTGAGGAAGGCTTCAAGATCATCCAGAGCACCGGCCCGGCCCAGCAGACGGCCTTCCGCTTTGGCGGCATGTTCTACAACGACCCGGAGAACTATGACCCCAACTTCCCCGTTACGGCCCCGGGCGAAATCGGCATTATGGTGCGCAAGGCGCTGAACAAGGCCGTGGACCGGGAAACCTTCAAGCAAGAGCTTTACAAGGGTCGGGTGTGGGACTCCAAGGTGCACTCCTTCCATAGTGAACTGACCCCGTGGAACCCCCAGTGGGACGCGGACTGGGAGGCGGAGTACGGCTATGACCTAGAGACGGCCAAGCAGCTTCTGGTTGACGCCGGCTACCCCGAAGGGTTCGAGATTACCGTCCCCATGTATCCATTCCCGGGTGCGCCGGAACTGCCGCAGATAGCCCAGTTCATGCAACTGGCCTGGGCGGAGATTGGCGTGGATCTGACGCTGCGGGACGAGGATCGGGCGGCGGTGGTTGCCCGGCGTCGCCAAAAGGCCAACCACGAAACAGCCCTGGCGACCACGCCCTCCTTCAAGGCTCAGGAAGCCCAGATGATGCTGTTCAACACCCATAAGGACGACGGCGGCGTGGTCTGGATGTACGAGACCAAGGAGCTGCGTGACCTGTACCACACGTTGCAGACGACCATGGACGCAGACGAACGCGCCAAGATTCTGATACAGATGGGGGACATCAAGTTCTACGAACATGAGTGGATACCGCTCTTCTGGGTGCCCATCGAGATGGTGGTAGACCCCGAGGTCATTTGCTCGTGGACTTTCCCCGGTTGGGAGGGCGGCGACTTGGGCAGCAACGAGGAGATCAAGGCGCCACCCTGCTGATCCTCGCTTCAACCTCGCAACAGAGAACAGCCTGATTTCAACGCACCGCGATTGCTGGGCAACCAAGAATTGCGGTGCGTATCGCTAATAGCGTCTGCCCAACTCGGTTAGGAGTTAAGGATGCAACGGTATATCCTTTTACGTATCCTCCAGTCCATACTGGTGTTGGCGGTAGTGAGCGTGGTAGCCTTCGGTCTGGGGCACGCCGGCGGCAACCCCTTGGATGCCATATTGCCGGACGACGCCGACGCCCAGGTCAGGGCGGACCTGGAAGAATTCTGGGGCATCAACGAACCGTTGCACATCCAGTACTTCACCTACGTGAAGAACGCGCTACGGGGCGACTTTGGCAACTCCTTCAAATACCCGAGGTTCACGGTAGCCGAACTCATCAGCGCCCGTTTTATGGCAACGGTGCAGTTGGCCGGCGCCGGCCTCCTGGTGGCCGTTGTAATCGGGCTACCCATCGGGGTATTGACGGCGGTCAAACGGGATACCTATTTTGACGTTACGGGCAAACTCGTGGCCCTGCTGGGACAGTCCTTGCCGGTCTTCTGGCTGGGCATCATCCTCATGTGGATTTTTGCGGTGCTGTTGGGATGGTTCCCAACCTCCGGGAGGGGTGGGTTAAACCACTTGGTGCTGCCTGCCATTGCCATCGGGTGGTTCCAGGTCGCCGCGATGCTCCGTTTAGTCCGGTCTTCCATGCTGGACGTGCTGGACAGCGAATACGTGAAGCTGGCCAGGATCAAAGGCCTACCGGAACGGAAGATAATCTGGAAGCACTGCTTGCGGAATGCCGCCATCGCGCCGCTGACCTATTTCGCGATTACGATGGGGGCGCTATTGGTAGGGTCCGTTTCGATCGAAACGGTCTTCCAGTGGCCTGGTCTGGGGTTCCTCTTGTTCACGGCGGCCCGCTCCAGTGATTACGCCTTGCTGCAAGGAATCATGCTAACCTTCACCAGCATCTACATCATCGCCAATCTGCTGGTGGACATAGCGTACGCTTACCTGGACCCCCGCATACGGTATACCTGACGTTGAGAGAGCTCTAAACAAGGACAAAATCCATGGCCTTAGAAATATCCAGAGCCCGCCCGCTTTCGCCATCGGGGATCGTCGGCGCATTGGGGGAAGTACGCCGTTACCCGGTAATCCCGGTGATCATCCTGGTGGCGGTTTTGGTCATCCCCTCCATGCTCCCCGCACTGGTCGCCCCCTACGAACCGTTGCAGGGCGATATGCGTAATCGTCTCTCGCCGCCGTCCCGAGAGCACTTATTCGGAACCGACAAGATCGGGCGGGACGTACTTAGCCGCGTCATCTACGGCGCCAGGGTGTCGATGATGGTGGCCGGCGTTGCCATCCTCGTATCGGGATTGATCGGCACCTCATTCGGCATCGTTTCCGCCTACTACGGCGGTTGGTGGGACAATCTCCTCATGCGTTTGGTGGACATTTCCCTGTCGTTGCCGATCATCGTAGTAGCAATCGTGGTAGCGGCCATGGCAGGACCCAGCATGAAGATACTGATCGCCGTGCTGGTGTTAAGCCAATGGTCCCGGTATGCCCGGTTGGTCAGGGGCGAAACCCTGACCATCAGAGCTCAAGATTACATATCGCGAGCCCGAGTGGCGGGGGCCTCCAACACGCGGATCATGCTCCGCTACATCTTCCCGAATATCGTCAACACCATAGTAGTCCTGGCCACGTTGCAGGTTGGTTTCGTCATCGTGCTGGAGGCAACTCTCAGCTTCCTGGGAGCCGGCATTTCCCGACCCACCCCGGCATGGGGCTTGATGGTGGCTGACGGGCGGGAGTTTGTGGTGGATGCCTGGTGGGTATCTTTCTTCCCCGGGTTGGCCATCCTGCTTACGGTGTTGTCCATGAATCTGCTGGGAGACTGGCTGCGCGACAAGCTGGACCCGAAGCAAAGGAATGTGTAAGGTGTTGGCTTCACCACAAGACGAAATGATCCCCGTCGATCTTGCGCCTGGAGCAGATTGCCGAAGGTCAGATACTGCTTGACGCTGCGATTATCCAGACCTTCAAGGGGCAGCACGATTGGGGCTACCGGAACACCGCCCAGGCGGTCTCCCAGGCCCCTTGATCATCCTTGAGACCCCGAGTGGGTGCTCCCAACGTCGCCGCCGAGGCCAACGTTCACCCGTGCCATGTTGGCGAACATGCAGAACAGCGGGAGGTGAACTTGTCGCATGAAATCAGGCTGCGACCCTTCAGGCAAACCCCGGCTGGCAACTCACCGGGCCTACCCGCTCTCCCACAGATACACATTCGTGCCTTCGAATCAGCCAAGTACCTCGTTGCCTTCTGCTAACGGCGGAGGCGCCTTCGCACATTACCCCGCTCACGGGGTGCCGCTCCCGGCCCGGATGTCCCGTCGCCTCGGAAAGGCGTGTCGTAGAAGATTCGGAACGCCCGGCAGGAGGGCTTGGAAAAGGCCGCTTGTCACCTCTACTAACCTCTGCTCTTCAGCCGCCTTGCCAATACTGGCCATCAGCCCCGGCGTCACATGATCCCGCCGGGCTCCTGGTTTCGCTATTGCCCCGGCCCATCGAAACGGGATAACCTATAACCAATGAGTAACGTCCTCCATCCCGAAACCGAGCCCGCCAATACCGTGGTCTGCGGTTGGTGCGGGACAGCCGGCCAAAGCCCGGGACAGCCTTGCCAACAATGCCAACGGGTCGTCGCCATTATCCCCAGGTGGGCCCGGCGGCTTCCCGGTAGCCGCAGATGGCTTTCCAGACGCCGTTTGATCCGACTCTCCGTCGCCGCCGTGTTGCTGGCTTTTGCGGCATGGCTGTATTTCCCCTTTTTTCCCAACCCCATTCAGCTGCTGTTCAAGGCTCCCAGCACCGAGGTCAGCTCGGCCTCCGCCCCGGGCCAATGGTCTATGGTCGGCAGAAACCTACAGCTCACCCGGCATATACCCGTGGCGCCTGTCCAGCCGGAAGGACGGGTCGTCTGGTCGCGGGATTTGGGCACTCCCACCCGCGGAGCCCCGGTGGTACATGACGGGATTGTCTACGTGGGCGGTTTTTTTAAGATCACCGCACTGGAATCGGCGACCGGTCAGGTGGCTTGGGAATATAAGACTCCAAGTCCACTGGACCATTCGATGGCGATTGCCGACAACCTCCTCTACGTGGGCTTGCTGGACCATCGTATACTGGCCTTGGACCGTAATACGCGGGAAGTCCGGTGGGATTTCAAAACCGAAGGGCCCATTGTTGCGTCTCCGGTGGTAGATGGCGGCATCGTGTACTTCGGCTCGTCCGATAGCTTCCTCTACGCACTGGATGCAGCCACTGGAAAGCCCTTATGGCAGCAGAAGATTCGGGGCGAGCTCCGCTCTGCGCCTGCAGTGAGCTATGGGAGAGTGTTTGCCACCGATAATCTGGGCAATCTCTATATGTTTGACGCCAGGACTGGCCAAAGCAAGTTGCGGTTCCGCACCAAGGGCAACACCAAAGCATCCCCGGTGGTGTCCAATGAAATTGCATATTTCCCCGCTGGCGGCCGGGTGTACGCCGTTGACGCCCACGCGCGGGAAATCCCCGGTGAATTCCAGTTCAAGAAGCTCTGGGCACAGTTTTGGATATGGCGGATTCCTGGCGTGCCCGCTCCTCCAGTGCAAAAGGGCGGGCAGTGGCGTTTCGATCCGGAAAAGCAGACCTCCTCCGGGTTGGTGGCCACTCCGGCGGTAACATCCGATTTGCTTTACGTAGGGAGTTTCCACGGCAACTTTTACGGCGTGGACGCGCATTCAGGCAGGGAAACATGGCGGTTTGCGGCTGAGGACGCCATTTTCGGGTCCGCAGTGGTATTGGGGGACCGGGTCTATTTCGGCTCCAACGACGGATCCTTCTACGCCCTGCGCCGTTCCGACGGTGATTTAATCTGGAGGCTGCCTTTGGAAGCGCCCATCGGGATATCGCCGGTATTTGCCGACGGGCGTTTCTACGTCAGAACCAGCGACGGGGTGCTACACGCCGTCGAGTGACGTTGCTGTCAACCGGGGCATGCCACCCGGCGCGGCAATTCCGGTTCCAAAATGCCCGGCTTCGGTGACGGCGCAGGTTTAGTCCGTCTGGGCTCGGCTCCATGGGACGAAATTCTCCCAGCGTGTGATTGCCGCGGCGTAACATAGGGTAGGCAACGGATTGAATAGATTACGGATTCGGGCATTTGGGAGAATAAGAGCCGTTATGAGCGAACGTGCGGCGGGCCTGAAGGCTCGCTTTGACGATCGTAGAGCACAGTCCCGACATAGATCGAACCCGTCCGTCTCCTTGTCTGCCGCGGCCCGGACGTTTAGAATTCGGCGTTGAACGGAGACAGGGAACCTGCAAGAACAGGTGACCTGCAATAATCAGCAGGAGCGTACGAATGGATGTTGGAATGATGATGATCTTCTCGAGTTACGGCTGGGAAGATGGCTCTGACGGCCAGATGTGGGAGGAGGAACTGCGCCTCGCTGAAATCGCCGCCGATGCGGGCTTCGATTGCCTGTGGTCTGCGGAACATCATTTCAACGATTATTCCTTCGTACCGGACAATATCCAGTTGATGACCCACATCGCGGCGAAGCATCCGGACATCGACGTGGGGACAGCCGCCGTGATCCTGCCCTGGCATGACCCGTTGCGAGTGGCGGAAAATGCCGCCGTCCTCGACTTGTTGAGCAATGGCCGCTTGCGACTGGGGTTCGGACGAGGCCTGGCACGGCGCGAATTCGAAGTCTTCGGGATTAGCATGGACGAATCGCGAGAACGTTTCGACGAAGCGGCGCCGATGATAGTCGAGGCCCTCAGGACGGGGTTTATAGAGGGCGACGGGACTTTCTACCAGCAGTCTCGCACGGAAATCCGCCCGCGCCCCCAGCATTCCTTCGACGGCCGTATCTACGCGGTCGCCGCCAGCGAAGAATCGGTCCTCTCGGCGGCCAAGCTCGGCGCGCACATCATCATGTTCGCCGACCGCCCCTGGGAGATGCGGATGCCCGGGATCGAACGTGGCCGAGCCCTGCACCGCGAATTTCACGGCACGGAGCCGCCAGCCCTCATGCTCTCAGAATTCGTCATCTGCGGCCCCGACAATGCCCAGTGCGAGGCAGAAGCGCGCCAATATCAAGGCAAATTCGTCGAGAGCAATTTTTACCACTATGAATTTCTCGGCGATCATTTCAGGTCCGTAAAGGGCTACGACGCCTATCAACAGAAGGCGGAGATCGCGCGATCCACCGGCCTGGAGGGGGCAGTAGAGGGCTTTATGAGGGCGGCCAGCTGGGGTACCCCGGACCGAATTCTCAGGGGGCTTGAAGAACGCCGGGCTCTGCTGGGCGATTTCGAGTTGAACGTCGCCTTCCGCTTTGGCGGCACGCCGTTCCACGTTGCCGAACGGGGCCTGAAGCTCTTCGCCGAAGAGGTTCTACCAGTCCTGAAGTCCTGGTAACAACATCGGATTGCCTGAATCAGGGGATTGCGACACCGAGACTGGAGATCCGGTATGCGATCAATAGACATTCACGCCCACATAACTCCCCAGTGCTTCTGGCGCGGCACCCGCGACGGCGACAGTTGGCACGGATTGCGGCGGGAGCGCGACGGCCGGGGGCAGGAGCTGCTGGTATCGGGGCAGGAAAGGGGCCAACTCCCTCCCAAATCCAGCTGGACGCCGGAGCAGCGTCTGGCAGACATGGACTCGCTGGGCGTGGACGTTCACGTAATCTCTCCGTTTGCCGGGCTTTATAACTACCACCTGGACACCGCCGTGGCCGTTGCCACGTCCCGTGAGACCAACGACGAGATCGGGCAAATGACCCAGTCCTGGCCGGACCGTTTCGCCGGCCTGGCGACCCTGCCCATGCAAGACGTCGATGCCGCCGTAGCCGAACTGGATCGGGTAATGGTCCAGATGGGTTTCAAGGGCGCCGTTATCAACGACCATGTAAATGGCAGGTTGCTGGACGAATCGGAATTCCTCCCCTTCTGGCAAGCGGCAGAGCAATTGGGCGCGCTGATTCTGTTCCACCAGGGCGGCGACACGGTGGTCAGCCCACGCATCCGTCGCTACCACCTTCCGAACACTATCGGCAACCTGGCGGATCGGACGTTGACCTTCGCATCCCTGGTAATCGGCGGGGTGATGGACGCCTGTCCGGACCTTAAAATTTGCCTGTCTCACGGCGGCGGGTACGCCTGTTACGGCGCCGGCCGCATGGATCGAGGCTGGCACGGGCTGGGTGACGAGGAAAGGCGGAGCATGGAGCCCCCCACCTCCTACCTCTCCCGTTTTTACTACGACAGCATCGTCTACACCGAGTCGGCGCTACGGTTCCTGATCGACACGGTGGGAGTGGACCGGGTATTGTTCGGCACCGACTGGCCTTACGACATGGCGCAGAACTGGCCGGTTTCCTGGGTTTTGAGCCTGCCGGGCCTTACCCTCGAAGAGAAGGAAGCGATCCTGTGGAAGAACGTGGAGCGCGTGCTGGGCCTGTAGGCAAAGCATGCAGCTCCGGAGGCGAAACTTGCGGAAGATAGACGTGCACGCCCACTACATCCCCGCCAGCGTCGTGGGCGCTGAGACTCGTGGCGAGGACTGGTATGGGCTGGTTTATTCGGAAAGACCCAGCCCAGGCTTCAACGATCCCAACGGTCGCCGGGTGGTCATCAACAGTCCCAAGCTTCGATTTACGCCGGCAGAGCGGTTGGCCGACATGGACGCCAGCAGCACCGACGTGCAGGTGGTATCGATCCACACTCCTTTCTTCGGCTACAGCTGGGATTCTGTTCAGACGCAGGAGATGGCTCGGGAAGTGAACAATGCGATCGCCGAGCTGGCCCATCAGCATCCCCAAAGGTTTGTCGGTATGGCAACGCTGCCAGCCCAGGATGTCGCCGCATCCATCGACGAGCTGGAGCGGGCGGTAAATGTGCTGGGACTGAAAGGCGCCGAGCTGGACGCGGTAGTGAACGGCGAGAATTGGGACGAACCGCACTTTCTGCCATTGTTCAAAGCCGCCGAGGAGTTGGGCGCACTGCTCTTTTTCCACCCGCAGCCCCAGGCCAACATCGTGGCGCTGGAACGGTCGCGCAAGTATTCGTTACCCAACAGCGTGGGCGTGCCGCTGGAGGACGCCATGGTGGTGGCGACGCTGATCTTCGGGGGGATTTTGGAGGAGTGCCCTAACCTGAAGGCGTGCATCGCGCACGGGGGCGGCCCAGCCTGCTTCGGCATGGGCCGGATGGATCACGGCTGGTGGGTACGCCCGGAAGCCCGGCGCAATATCAGCAGGCCGCCGAGCACCTACCAAAAGCAGTTGTACTACGACTTCCTCACCAGTAGCGAACCCGCGTTGAGGTTCCTCATCGACGCGGTGGGCGCTGACCGGGTGGTGATGGGTAGCGATTGGCCTTTCGTCGAATGGGACCCGTCTCCGGGCGGTTGGTTGGATGGCTTGCAAAGCCTTTCCCGGGAGGAAAAGGAAAAGATCGGTCACCGCAACCTGGAACAGCTATTGGGGATTTAGGCGACTTATCCCGGTTGAAATCGGCATTAGCGGTACGGATGGGTCTGCGGGCGGGAACATCCCGTGGTTGCCATTGCTCGCCCCGTCGCCGGTGAGCCGACGGTAGCCCCTGTCTCGCAGTGGCAGGGCGCAGGGCGCTGACGATACGGCGCATTCATCGCCAAAGGGTTTTAGGAGGACTCACGTGTACAAGATCGGGATCGACGTTGGAGGCACCTTCACGGATTTCGTCGTAGCCGGCGAAGGGGAGCAGCCGCGTTTCTTCAAGACTCAGTCCACCACCGAAGACCCTTCCATTGGCGTGATGACCGGGTTGCAAGAAGCCGCAGCCGCCTACGGATTGTCTTTGGATCAGTTATTAGGCGACACAGACCTGGTGATCCATGGGTCGACTGTAGCGACGAATACGCTGGTAGAACGGAAGGGGGCAAAGGTGGGGCTCATCACCACCGATGGCTTCCGTGACCTCCTGGAGATGCGCGAGGGGTTGAAAGAGGATCGGTACAACCTCAGGATGACTCCCGTCGAGCCGTTGGCAGCACGTTACTTGCGCGCAGGCGTGCCCGAACGGGTTCGCTCCAATGGCCTGGTGGAACTCCCCCTGGACCAGGACGCTTTGGTCCGAAACCTGGATTTCCTGGTCCAGGAGGGGGCCGACGCGTTGGCGGTCTGTTTCCTGTTTTCATACCTCAACCCCTCCCACGAACAGCAGGCCTGGGAAACCATACGCCGCCGTTACCCGGATCTGTACACCTCCCTCTCGCACGAGGTAATTCCCCAGATCAAGGAATTCGACCGCCTGAGCACCACGGTAATCAACTCTTACGTGGGGCCGGTGTTCAGCCGCTATTTGCTGCATCTGAAGAACCGGTTCGAACCCTACCCCCAGTTGCAGGACGTGCTGATCATGCAGTCCAATGGCGGGGTGGCCCCGATAGACGACTCCAGCCGTATGGCAGTGCGGGCTATCCTTTCCGGCCCAGCGGGAGGGGTCAGCGCCGCCGCCCACATCGGGCAGCTGTTGGAGGAATCCAAAGTCATCGCCTTTGACATGGGCGGCACCAGCACCGACATCTCCCTGATCGAAAACGGGACTCCCCACATCACCAACGAAAAGTTCGAGGCCGGGTGGAAGATCGCCGCCCCGATGATCGACATCCACACGCTGGGCGCTGGCGGGGGCAGTATCGCCAGGGTAGACGAAGGTGGGATTCTCCATGTCGGCCCGGACAGTGCGGGCGCTGAACCCGGCCCCGCCTGCTACGGCAGGGGAGGAGTGAATCCCACCGTAACCGACGCCAGCCTGGTGTTGGGCTATTTGGATGCGGCGAATTTCCTGGGGGGCAGGGCCAGTCTCGACTCCGGGGCCGCCGAGCGATCCCTGGCTGAACACGTGGCCGCACCCCTCAATCTGACCAATGTTGAGGCCGCCTACGGGGTGTTCAAGGTGGTCTGCACCACCATTGCCCAAGGCGTAAGACTGATGTCGGTGCAACGAGGTGTCGACCCGCGAGCATTTACCTT
This sequence comes from Dehalococcoidia bacterium, assembly GCA_965220095.1. Lineage (GTDB taxonomy): Bacteria > Chloroflexota > Dehalococcoidia > Lucifugimonadales > UBA3495 > Bin87. Next base: position 3,745,470 of record OZ244805.1, on the reverse strand, counting down.
GCTGGGATTCGGCGGCGCGTCGGGCCTTCACGCCGCGGAGGTTGCCCGTCAGTTACAGGTGACGAAGGTGTACATACCTGCGTCGGCGCCGGTGTTGTCGGCCTACGGCATGTTGAATACCGACATCAAATACGACTTTTCCCGTTCTTATCCCGTGAGCCTGGACCGGCTGGACTTGAGCGAACTCCGGTCGATCCTGGACGAACTGGAGACCCAGGGACGGGACAAGCTCCTGGACCAGGGCGTCGCTCCCGAAGCGGTGGAAATTCACTACTCTGCGGACATGCGGTACCTGGACCAAGTCTACGAAGTCTCCGTGCCGCTACCGGAACGTACGTTGCCGGACTCGGTGTTCCTGTCCAGATGGACGTCCAATTTCCACCGAAGGTACCAAGAGCTCTACTCCTATAACCAACAGGACCAGGAGGTGCGGTTGGTCACTCTTAGGTTGACGGTAATCGGTAAGCTCCCCAGGATAGCCCAGCTTGACCGGACGGAGGCTGAGATTACTGCCAGTCCATCGGGCAGCCGCTGGATCTTTTTGGGTGAATGGCGACAGGCGCCCACCTATGCTACTGACGCCCTGCCCACCGGTACGAAGATCGCCGGGCCGGCGATTTTGGAGTCAGATTTCACTACCATTCTGGTATGTCCGGGAGATTACGCCACGGTCGATTCCATGGGCGGCATCGAGTTGCGCGTCAACCAGGAAACCCCCTCGGGCGTCCCGGATGCGTCGCCCGATTCCGTCGGCACCGAGGGTACAGATGGCCTCGGGGATTACGATCCCATCACCATGGCGGTGGTTGAGCACCGGTTGGAGTCCATCGCTCAAGAGATGACCGAGGCGATGCTGCGGACCGCCATGTCCCAGATTCTCAACTCCAGCCGGGACTTTTCCACCGCGATTCTGGACGGTGACTGTCAGCTGGTGGCCCAGGGCGAAGGGATACCGGTGCACATCAGCGCGCTCCCGGTGGCCGGCGCCGCCGTCCGGGACTACTTTGGTGATGACATCTCCGAAGGGGATCTGTTCATCCTGAACGACCCCTATTTTGGGGGCAGTCACCTGCCCGACATCACCATCATCCGGCCCATTTTTCACGAGGGACGGCTGCTGTTTTACGGCGTGAATCGTGCCCATCACAGCGACGTGGGAGGAGGCACCCACGGCGGTTATAACCCCGGCGCCAACGAGATTTTTCAGGAGGGCCTCCGCATACCCCCATTGAAGCTGTATGACCAGGGCGTCCCCCGCCGCGACCTGCTCCAAATGCTGTCAGCCAATGTCCGGCAATCGGAGGTTTTCCTGGGCGACCTCAACGCGCAGATAGGCTCGGTGATGTTGGCCGCCCAGAGGATCGAAGCGCTGCTGGCCGACTACGGCGCCGACCGTTTGATGGCCGTCATAGCCGGAATCCTGGACGCCACCGAGAGCCAGGTGCGGCAGTTCATCTCCGAGTGGCCCGACGGCGTGTACTACGGGGAGTCGTTGGTCGACGATGACGGGTTCGACAGCAAGCTGGTGCCCATCAGGGCGAAAGTAACTATTGCCGGCGACTCCATGACCATCGATCTCTCCGATTCCAGTCCTCAAGTCGAAGGGTTCATCAACAGTGCTTACGCCAACACCCGGTCCCTGGCCCACGCTGCGATTATGTACCTGGCGCCGATGGATGTGGCCCGCAACGAGGGTTCCATGCGGCCAGTCCAGATAATCGCCCCCAAGGGACTCGTCGTCAACGCCAATCCTCCGGCGCCGGTGTGCATGAGTACCAACCACTGCGCCGAAGAGGTGGTGGAGGCGGTGTTCAAGGCATTGGCTCCCGCCATCCCAAGCTCGGTCTCCGCCGGATTCTCCCGCCGGCTGCGCTACGCAATCACCGGGATCGACCCAAGGTCTGGGCGACGCTTCATCTGGCACTTCTTCCTGGCCAGAGGCGGTGGCGGAGCCTCCGACGGCTACGACGGTTGGTCCAACGTCGGTGAGGTTAACGTGGCCGGAGGCATACGGTCGCCCAGCATCGAGGTAACCGAAGAGCGTTTCCCATTCTTCATCAAGCGCCATGAGTTTCGGCCCGACTCTGGAGGAGTCGGCGCGTGGCGCGGCGGCCTCGGCGCGGTGTGCGACTTGGTCTACGAAGGGGAAGGCCCAGCCCTGCTCAACACGGCGGGCGACGGCGTGGTTGTTCCACCCTTCGGGCTGTTCGGTGCGACCGACGGGTTGCCGCACCACTACACGATCGTTTCCAAAGGCGCGGAACGGGTGTTGGGGTCGAAAGAAGTGGGGGTCGTCGTCAATCCCGGAGACCACATCATCTGCCTCTCCTCCGGCGGAGGCGGGTACGGTCGCCTGGAAGACCGGGATAAAGAGGCATTAACGTGGGATCTGAAAAACGGTTATATGACTGATTGAGGAAGGAAAACGGCTCACGCGTACCCACTTTAATCTGTCATTGCGAAGAGCACCCGCTCATCCCGAGCTCGCCGAGGGACGTGGCAATCTCGATGAGGTTGAACACACGTCGGCGAACCGCCGTGGCTACGACAACGAGATTGCCACGCTACGCTCGCAATGACAAATTGGGTACACATGAGAGGAGAACGGCGGTTGACCTACTCCTCCGCTACCACGTAGTTCCTGAGCGTGCCGATACCCCTGATCTCCACCTCGATGGTGTCTCCGGGGAACATGTCTCCGTCGGCTCCCTCGGTACCCATCCACAGGACGTCGCCAGGATACAGAGTTGCGTATTTGCTGAGTTCGTGAATCCAGGTGGCGGTGTCCCAGATCTGGTCGCCTGACGAGAAGTCCTCCCACACCTCCCCGTTGTGGCGCACGATGATGCGGAACCCCCTGGGGTCCAGATCGGTGACGATCCAGGGGCCCATGGGCTTCCAGGTATCGCAATTTTTGCCCCGGAACATGGTGCGGTCGGCCTGCTGCCAGGGCCGCTGGCTGATGTCGTTGCCTATGGTATAACCGAAGACGCAGTCCAGGGCTTCGCTTACCGGCACGTGACGGGCTTTCTTGCCAATAACCACCGCCAGTTGACCTTCGGGCTGGACCGCGCCGGAGGACTCGCCAGGGACGACAATGTTTTCTTCCGTCCCGATGACGGCGTGGACTGATCGATAGTTGGGCGAGGGGCGGTCTGGATATGCGGGGGGCGATCCTCGCCGTGCGGCCATTCCTTCCACGTGTCCCCGGTAGTTGGGTCCGGCGGCGTACAGCATCGGGGGCCTGATGGGCGCCAGCAGCTTCACCTGGTCCAGGGCATAAGAATGGTTGGTGACGGCATAGTCCTCCAACGGGTTGCCCCACACCTCGGTCACGTTGTTGCCTTCCACGATGCCAAAACTGGTCTTTTCGTCTATTTGAAAGCGGCACCAAATCATGGGTCATCTCCTTTTGAGACCGTCTTTTGAGGCTATTCGGGCGTCACCAACGATTCAGCTTCTTCACCGGAGAGCACCCGCAGGATGTTGGCGCAAGCGAAATTGGCCGCCCGCAGCGCCGTTTCGACGCTTTGGCCAGCCATGTGAGGGGTTATGACCACGTTGTCCAGGTCGAACAAAGGGTTGTCCGGCGGCGTAGGTTCCACCTCCAGGACGTCCAATCCCGCTCCGGCAATCTTTCCCTCCGTGAGCGCCCGATAGAGTGCTGCCTCGTCCACCACTGGACCCCGGCAAGCGTTGATCAGGAAGGCCGTTGGCTTCATGATTTCAAACTCGCGGTCAGACATCATCCCCCTGGTGCGCCGGGTCAAAGGCACGTGGAGGCTGACGATGTCGGAGGTCTCCAATAGTTCGTCAAAAGGCACGGGTTCAGCCTTGAGTTCCAGTCGGATGTCCTGCGGAATATCGATGACGTCGTGGTAAATCGTCCGGGTGTCGAACCCGGTGAGTCTCTTGGCGACGTGCTTCCCAATGCGCCCGAGTCCGACGATACCCACCGTTTTGTCGGTGAGCTCCGATAATTCGGTCTGATAGAGGGCGCCGCGCCATTGACGTTGCCGGGTGGTGCTGTCCCATTGCGCCATCAGGTTCCTGCTGATGCTTATCATCAAGGCAATGGTTTGCTCAGAAACCGAGATGGCGTTGGCTCCGCCGTTGTTTGCTACCGGAATGCCCATCTCCAGGATGGTCTCCAGATCCAACCGGTCGTAACCCGCGCTGAGGGTCTGGATCAATTTCACGTTGGGGCATTCCTTCAGTACGTTGACCGAGATGTCGCTGGATATGATGGCGTCGGCTTCGCGGCATAGATCGGTTTTTTCCGCCTCCGATAAAGCGGAGTCCACGACCGTAACCTCCAGGTCGTCGGGGGCCTGGGCCAGCATCACTTCGGCACGTCCTCCCACCCCGCTGAAATAAGCAACTTTCCAAGAGGGCATTTTGGCCATCTCCTTCGCGTTTAGCCTCGAATGGTATGCACTTCCACCGCAAGTATAGATGCGGCAGAGGCAGAGTCAAAAACTGTTTGGGGCGACCGAGGGTTTAGCTTCAACCGCGCTCGTGAGATGCTTTCAAAGTAGCGTCCGTAACCTGGAGCCGTCAGGTGACGAAGGGGAGAACTTCGTCGGTGAACCGCGCCAGCTGACCCATCTGGTCCGGAGCAGCGAACCTGACGATGAAGTAATCGGCCCCGCGTTCTTTGTACGCCTCTATCGCGTCGATGCACTTCTGGGGCGGGCCGAACACGCACAGCAGTTGTTTACTGATGACGTCGTAGGGAACGCTATAGTACGCCCGCATGAACCGGTCGCCCTCGGCCAGGGCGGCGTCGGTATCATCCTTCAGATTTACCGAGATATACAGGCAGCGGCCTATGCCCGCCGGGTCCCGGCCCACTTCACCAGCACATTGTTCGATCCTTTCCCAGCAGCGATCGAACAGCTCCACCGACGGAACGTTGGTTATCCAGGCGTCGCCCAGCTCGGCGACCCTGGCCAGGCCCCGCCGCACCCAGTTGCTGGAAATCCAGAGGGGGATGGACGGCTGGACCGGTCGGGGTTCCAGCTCGACGTTCTGGAGCGGATAGAACTCCCCGGACGTGCTGACCGGCTCTCCCGTCCACAGGGCGCGCATGGTGCGGATGCTCTCCTCCATTCGGGAGGCCCGTTCCGTTATCGGAACGCCGACCGCCGCGTGCTCATCGACGAACATCTGGTTGTTGCCGCGCCCCGCGCCGAGGCCCAGGATGGTGCGCCCGTTGGAGATGTTGTCGATGGTGGATGCGGCGTGGGCCAGGTGGACGGGATGGCGCAGGGCGTTGAGCAGGACGGCGGTCCCGACCTTGACCCGGTTGGTGCGGGCGGCAATGGCCGCCATGGCCGTCAGGGGCTCCAGACGAGGCTTGGAGGTGATGCTGTCGCCAACCCAGACGGAGTCATAGCCAAGCCGCTCCGCGGTCTCGGCCATCTGCCAGGTGAGTTCCACCCTCGGACCGCCGCTGTCAGCGTACACCAGCACGCCCCTCGTAGGTAGCAGGACCCCGAAGTTTTTCACCAGCGTCATTGCGTCCGATTCTCCCGGGCGAGCGTTTATCCGCGCTTGGGGCGACGGGGGCATTATACATAGCCGGCTTTCACGGTGCGATTGGCATGGTGTGACCAGCAGGGCCTTTTCAAAGTCGGTGTATTGACCAATTCCCCTCGTCCTGAGCCTGTCGAAGGACGGTCGCCGATGGTTCGACAAGCTCACCATGAGCGGAGGTTGGGGGACTTTGAGCGGAGGTTGGGGGACATTGAAAAGGCCCACGCCGGACTCGCTCTGGGTCTGGACGTTTTTGTGCCGATGAAGATTGAACCCTCCCGGACGGTTCAAGGGAATTGGCCGTCGATTCCCGGTGTCAGGCGGGAGGAACAGTTATACTGACACGGCAAATTGCCCTATTGAAGATTAAACCCTGCCCGGGCCTGGCAGGAGAACCTGAAGGAGGAACACGCCAATGCATTGTGGAGTGATGGTCACCGGTTACAACCAAGGTGACTGGGACCGTCTGATGGAGGGGGATTACGACCGCCCGCCGACGGTACCGGACGCCAGAAATATGGATGACACCCTCTATATGGGGGAATTGGTCGAGCCGCTGGGGTTCGATTCGATTTGGGCAACCGAACACTACGGTTCCGCTTACTCGATGCAGCCGAACCCGTTGCAATACCTGGCATATTGGGCGGGCCGCACCAGCCGAGTCGATGTGGGTACCGCGGTCATCGTCGCGCCGTGGTGGAATCCGGTGCGGCTGGCTTCCGAGATCTCCATGCTCGACATCTTGCTGAAAGGCCGGCGCCTCCATCTGGGGATTGGCCGGGGAATCGCGCCGCACGAGTATGCTTCGCTGGGGTATCCGATTGATCAATCGCACAAGTATTTCTACGACGTGATCAACGCCATCAGGGCCGCTGACGGCGCGGAGCGCTTCGATTTCCAGGGCGAGGTCTACGATATCCCTCCGACCAGCATCCGGCCTCAGGCCCGCCACAAGGGTGAACTGACCAAGAACATCAAGGTGGCGTTCACCACCGAGGCGTCAGCAAGAATGGCTGCCGAAAACGGTCTTGGGCAGATGTTTGTTGCCGGCGACAATGTCGACGAGATGACCGACAAGGTGCGAAGGTTCAATCAGATTCGGAGCGAACTGGGCCTTCCGCCCGACCAGCCTACCACATTGTTGTGGATGTATTGCGCCGAGACGGCGGCGGAGGCCGAAGAGGGGTGGGACTACTTCCACAACCAACTCACCGCAGCCCAGCACCACTACTTCGAATGGAACAATCCAGGCTATGAGGGCATACAAGGCTACGAGGAATATCTCATACGCCAGAATGCCGACGTCGGTACCGCGGATGCCAGTTTCGCCGCCCGGCGCTCAACCCAACCCATCGGTACGCCGGACGATATCATAGAGAAAATCAGGGCGCTCCAGGAGACCATCAGCCTGGAAAAGCTGGTGATCCATATGTTCTACGGCGGGATGCCGAGGGATAAAGCGGAAAAAAGCCTCAAACTCTTCGCCGAGAAAGTCCTTCCGCAGGTGCAGGCCATGCCCACTCCAATCAATCCCAGATCCCTGGGGTGAGCCCGCCGGCCTGTCGAAACGCCGGCACACAGATTCCGAAGATCACGGGCTTCTATGGGTCCGCCTAACGCCCGGCAGTTTCCCAAGCCACGACACAGGGGCGAAGGGGCTGCGCCCCCTTGATTTGCCAGACACCTGCCTCCTAGTGCAACGAGCTCTCCAGCGCCCGCTCCAGCCGGGTCATGGCCTCGGTTCCAGGAGTAACGTAGATGCGGCCGGCGATGTTTTCGCTCGCTTCCTGGCGGCTGCCGAACCCCCGTGGCAGCTGTTCGTCCAGCTCGGTCACCTCCGGCCTGATGCCCAACTGCTCCAGAACCGGGAGGAACTCCGGCAGACAGGGGAGCCGGCGGCGTTTTTCGCCGTGAACCTGCTCCCAAAGACCGGAGATTTGCGATTGCGGCGGCGACTGGAACAGAACGGCCAGGACCAGACGGCGGGCGTGGCCGTCCATCTTTCGGACGAAGGATCCGATGTCCTCTATGACGTAAACCACGTGGCTGCACAGCACCACGTCGGCGGGTTCAACGGAGGCTTCCAGCCAACCGGCCGCGATCATCGAGACGTTTGCGATGTTGTATTCGAGGGCGGTCTCCCGCAGCACGGCGCACATGCTGGGCGACGGCTCCACCGCCGTCACCGTTCGGCAGGTGAGCGCCAGCGGGAGGGCCAGCCGCCCGCCGCCCGCGCCCACGTCCAGCAGGGTTTCACCCGGCCTGAGGCGCGAACGGAGTTCTTCGACCAACAGATCTCCCGCCCGGTGCGGGTCGGCCTTGAACTGCGGCGCGGATTCGGTCCAGTGGTCGGTGGGCCGCACTCCCCGCATCCGGTCCGACTGCTCATGCTCCACCCGCACCATTTCGCCCCAAGTTTCGATAGCGTTCATAAAAGCTTCTCCGATGATGAATATCGGGCCCGTTGGCCCGCAAGGCTTGGCATCCGCCGGGCACGCACATTCTAACTGCGAAGGGGGCGGTGCAACAGTCAAGCCGGACTGCCCCTATCCGAAGAGTGGGGTAGTTGTAGTATGTTGGGAATGTGGCAGCGATAGCAAAAATTCTGTTGGTTTTACTGGTGGCGCTTGCAGTAGGATGCGACCGCGCGACGCCAACGCAAACAACGACCTTCACGGCTCCGACGCTCCCGGCGCCAACGCAAACCACGGCCCCGACACCACCGTCGCCATCTTCGGCACCGCAGATGGCGACCCTGCGGCTGGAACCGGTGTTGACCGCCGGGTCGTTTCAGTCACCCACCAACCTGGTTCAGGCTAACAATGGCCAGGTGTGGGTATCCGAGCAGGCCGGACGGGTCTGGGTATACAACGGGACGAATCGTGGCCACATGGCCGTCCCGGTGCCCCTGGACATCACCGACCGCGTGAATAGCCGCCGTTCCGAAGAAGGACTGCTGGGTATGGCGTTGGACCCGAAAATCCAACGGCACCTGTACCTTTACTACACCGCGGCCAACCCACGCCGTTCGGTGGTCTCGCGTTTCACCGTTTCGTCTGACCATCCCTCCGCCGACCCAGACAGCGAAATGGTGATCCTGGAAGTTGAGCAGCCATTCGCCAACCACAACGGCGGGCAGCTCGCCTTCGGGCCGGACGGCTACCTGTACATCGGCCTGGGCGACGGCGGATCGGCGGGCGACCCGCTGGGCAACAGTCAGAATACGTCAACACTACTCGGGTCTATTCTGCGAATCGACGTATCCCAGGCCACGTTTGACCATCCCTACACAATCCCGCCTGACAACCCGTTCTTCGCCGACGGCGGCGGGCGCGGCGAAATTTGGGCCTATGGCCTGCGAAACCCGTGGCGGTTTAGCTTTGACCGCGACACCGGTGAGCTATGGGCCGGCGACGTGGGGCAGAACCAGTGGGAGGAGATCGACCTCATTGAGTGGGGCGCCAACTACGGTTGGAACGTGCTGGAGGGCAACCATTGCTTCCGTACCAGAGACGGCTGCGAACGTGCAGGAACAGTGCCACCCGTGTGGGAATACTCGCTAGATGGCAAACCGTGCTCGGTGATCGGTGGGTACGTGTACCGCGGTTCCACAATCCGGTGGCTGAACGGCGCCTACATTTACGGCGACTTCTGCTCCGGCAAGGTCTTCGGCCTACGCTACGTCAACGGCGAGGTGATGGAACACAAACAACTCCTCGACACTGGCTTTCGCATCATGTCCTTCGGCCAGGACAACAACGGAGAGCTATACCTGCTCACCCAGCAGTCGGGCGTCTATCGCCTCTCCAACTAGCAGCCCGTCTGACGATTAGGGGCTAAAGTTACGGGATACATGGCGAGGTGTTTGGTCTTGATTTGGCCGAAGACTGGCTCCACCGTCTCCATCCGCCGGGCGTAGCGCGGCATCCGGTCCCTGGGGGACAGATTACGGGGTATGCGACCTCGGGGCGCTGGCGGCATCACTCTACCGTGGCACGTCTGCTCCGGCGCTATGAACGGATGCACGCCCATCTCTTGCAGGCCGCTCACCGCCTTTGCCGGTAGTAGCCAGCGTCGGCGGACACTTCCTTCGGCACGACGACGGTGTTGCTGATGGTTTCCGCTATCATGGCCGCGGCCTGCTGATTGTCTGAAGTCTGGTTGGTGGCCCGCGCCGCCACGATCACCTGGTGGGAACTGTCCACCACCGCCTGGCAGTTGCAGGCTTGCAGAAGGTCCCGACCGCTCGGCGCTGGCATGATGCCGGACTCGGCATCGGTGAAGTTGCGCTGGGCTTTGTCATCAGGCACCCCGGAATGCTCTTTACTCTCGGCTTCCACCCCCTGGGCGCGCCGCAACAACTCCGCCACCTCCGCCGCCAACTGCGCCTCCTTTTGCTTCATGCGCCGGTAACTCATCGCCTTATGCCTGGATGCGTTGGCTCTGACCTTGGTCCCATCCAGCGCCACGTGGCCCAGCTTCACCAACCCCGCCCGCTGGCACAACGCCAACACCTGCAAAAACAATGCAGTCAACGCTTCAAGATGGTCCTTGCGAAAGTCGGAGATGGTGTGGAAATCAGGGGTGTTATTCGCCGCCAGCACCCGGAAGGCGATGTCCTCGTGGAGCCGTTGGGCGATGCGCCGCGACGAAGCCACCCCCACGTAGTAGCCGTGGAGCAGTACCTTGACCATCATCCCCGGAGTCACATCCGGGGATGATATGGTGGCCCGCCACGCCTTTCCTGCTCGTAACGCGCCGTGACGTCCTACAGAGCCGGCCCCCGCGAAGGCGGGGGTCCAGTTGGTCGACCACGTCGGAGATGAAGTAGGCCAGATGATCGGCAAGCAACCACTCCCGCAACGCCGCAGGCAACAGCAACTGCTGGTCGGGATCGTAGGGAAGGTAGGTCTTGTTCATCGCCGACTCCGCACAACTGAACTGCCCCCATCATAGGCATAACGTCTCAACAACTGTATTTCTCGGACATGCTGCTGGGAGCGCTACGACCTGATCAAGTCCAACGCCGAAGCCGAGATGGACAGCGTATACATCCCATACATCCCGGAGCTGGATGATGCGCAGGAAGCGGCCAAGTTGCTGCGGGGTTTCAACGCTCTGTGGCGAGGCGCCACGGCCGGCCAGCGCAACCGCCAGCTGTTGACCATCTTGGAGGCAATCTACGTGCATGTGGAATGCCGGGAGATTGTCGGCCTCAGACCAAGGCAGACTCTCCTGACCCTGTTCGAGGCAGTTGAAGATAACGGCCCGGCGATATTATCATCAAACCGGACCGGAAATTTTGGAACGGTTGGTGGAGACGGGGGAGAGCCCGCGCCGCTGTTACCGTATTATCCAACAGCGGTTCAATTCCCGGCACCGCCCGATCCCAGCCTCAGCATCGGCCAGCTCGTCAGGGAACAGCGGGTGCACCTCGGCATCAGCCAATCCGAGCTGGCTGAGCGAGTAAGCGTCAGCTCGAGAACCATCCGAGCCTGGGAGTGGGGCGACAGCGCTCCCAAAGGCCACAAATTCGCCTCACTTTTCGGGGTGTTGGGGATTGAGCTGGCTTAGCGTTCGGCGTTCGCCGACCCATGTTTCAATGGAAACAGTGGAACCAGTCGTTGGCCGAATTAAGCAGTGCCGAGGCTTTCGCCACTTCCTGTTGAGTAGGATTGTTCAAGTAGGCGGCGTCAGTACGAAATCCGTAAGCTGTGGTATTCCGCATTGAGCGGCCAAGCTTCAGCATCCTTATGACCAAGCTCGGCCAACATTGGCCGGGCTTAAAACTGGGCCAACGCCGTCAGTTGTGGCGGACGCGTCGATAACGAACGGCGCACGGTGACAACTCCGTTCAGGCGGGAACCCAGCCAGCTACCCGCGATTGGCGCGAACCGGTGCACGTTCCATCACAACAATGCGCGTTGCACGCGAGGCCAGGCGAACTGTACAGTAACGACTGAGGGCGCAGCCTTTGGTCAAACACTCCCGCCGTCAGGATGCCACCATGCTCGAAGAACTCCCCGCGAACTACTCCACAGCCATCTCAATAATCAGCGTCGTGGTCGCGGGAAGCGGGTCGCTGCTGTACCTGTTGAAACGTCCCCACCTGACGGGTGACCAGAAGCTGGCCGCCCTGATGATAGGCCTAGCGGCAGGCGTGCCGACCGGCGGCCTACTGGCCATCGTCTTCATGGCAGCCATCTTCCTGCCCGCATGCTCGTCAGGCTGTCACATCTCCACGGATTCATCCTATTGGATGATTATCGCCCCGTTGTCGGCCGCAACGGGTATCGCCATCATGGTGGCGGCGAGCGTCGCCGACCAAAGGGCGCAAAAGGCGGCGGAAGCGGAAAACGGGTAATTCCGTGGCACTAGCGACGGCAGTAGCACAGGCCAATTGCCTTAAGGAGATTTCGTTTCTCGCCAGTACAGGCACGACATCAGAACTCAACTACCCAATGGTAGGTTACACTCATCAAAGAGTGCCCATCAAAATGGCATGAACGGCACCCACATATGTGTGGAAAAATGACACGGATAGTTTTCTCGACGCAGCAACCAGTAGAATCACCGGTGCCTGGATGGGCACCGGTGATTCTAGCGTTAGGCCTCGTCAGTAGGGTCTGGGACATATGCCGAAGATGGGCGGAGTGCCAACTTAGGTTGTGTTTGATAGTACGTCATCCCAGTGTTCCGGCAGGGCTTGGAACGAAGATTCCGGGCCATTTCAGCGCTAAATCTCTGGTCCGGTATTCGTAATATTTCCGGTCGGAATAATGCACGTTACGCTATTTACCTACGTTATGCGTTTTTCAGGTTCCTACCTGAACTATCCTACTGTTGAGGGGTTTGAAGAAGGTACTAGGCGAGTGGTCGCTCATTTGCACAGGCCACTTCCTGCTCGAGTTGTTCCGCCCGTTCGTCGCGCAGCCAACTCCAGGTCGCCCATTCTCCCAATGGCAAGAACCATGCCGACCCCGGTCCTCATCTGGCCGAACCGTTAATCCTCAGACAGCCCCCTGGCCCACGTGAATCAGGACGAGACCTGGCCCGCCTCGGCTTGGAGGGGTATCAGGGTGACCGTGAACCAGAAGGTGGGCTCAAGACCCCCTACTAATGCTGCGTCAAGTTACCAGTGTAGAATGGGCCCAGCTATCTTCTGGAAGGTGCAAACATGCGGACCGGGGCTGAGTACAAAGAGAGTTTACGCGACGGACGCAACGTGTGGGTGGTGGGGGAAGGCGCCGTGGCGGACGTTACGACCCACCCGGCGACGTCGGTCATGGTGGATGAGTACGCCGCGTGGTATGACCGCCACTTCGACCCCGCCTGGCAGGACACTCTTCTGACCGTGCCTGACGGAAACGGCCAGCGGTATCCGCTTGCGCTCACACCTCCGAAGACGTCCGCCGATTTGAGAAGCCTGGGGAAAGCCATCAGCGCGGTGCATTTCCTGACCGGTGGCAACATGACCCACACCCCAGGCTACGGTGCCTTGATCGCCCTGGGAATGCTGAACGTTCTCAAGCGGCTGAACAACTCCCCGGAGGAGATTGAGGCGGCCGAGGCGTACCGGGCGTCTCTGGCTGACAGCGGCAGGTTTTTGACCTTCGCCGGAGGTGGTCCCTTGATTGGGACACGCCTTCGCCAAGATGAGAGCGAGCGCGCGGCACTGCGCCTGGTTAGCGAATCCGCTGAAGGTATCGTGGTGAGTGGAAAAATCCAGATGCACACCAGTACACCGTTCGCCGAAGATTTGTTAATCACCACCAGGGATGAGTTGCCACCGGGCAGCGGGAGAATGCTGTGGTTCATCGTGCCGGTGAACAGCCCCGGCATCCGAGTGGTGACCCGCCGACCCGTCGACAGGAATAAGAACCCATTCCTGTCGCCATTGAGCAGCCGGTTCGATGAACTGGACTCCATGGTCTGGCTGGCGAACGTTTTCGTCCCCCGCTCTCGCGTTTTTACCGGGGAGCGCAATGACCGACCTCGGCGCCATTCGCTGACTTCCTGGCTGCTTTGGCATCACAGCTACGGTTGGCTCGCCAAGGCTGAGCTGACGCTGGGTATAGCGCTTGCCTTGGCTGAAGTCATGGGCCTGAGGGAAAATCCGCAGACCATCGAGCAGCTGGCCGAACTGACCGTCAACGTCCAGACCACTCGCACCTGCATGACGGCGGCGGAACTGGAGCCGGAGACGACGGACAGCGGCCATGCCCTGCCCAACCAGCTCCACGTTGCCGCGGCGGGACTCAACGCCCTCAGAGTCCGCCAGCGCATGTCTGAAATCCTGCGCGGCCTTCCCGGATCGTCGTTGGTCAATGCCCCTGCCGACACCGACTTCGCCGACCCGGAGATGGCCGCCGAACTGGAAGACGCCTTTGGCGGGGGCGGCTACACTGCCCTGCAACGCGCGGCGCTCCTGCAGCTTGCCTGGGACCAAGTCTCCTCCGGTTTGGACGGACGGGAGGCGGTTTTCGAGCTCCATGCCAGTGGTGGGCTGGAGGCATGGCGTGGCCGGTTACGGGCCTGGTTTGAAAGCTACGATGAGCTGGCCAACGGCGTATCGGAGTTTATCGACGTGGACATTCCGCACCTGGATCTGACCAGTTTGCAAGAAGTACAGAACCCGCCGCGCCGAATGCCTCGATCAACGCCGGCAATCTGATCAGAGGTCCATCAACAACTCGAAGGTTCGGCTTATGGTCTCCTGAGGTGCGAAAGTTAGGACTTTGTCTGACAAGGGTGAATCAACTGGCAGCGGCGGGTTGTTGGATCGTGGTGTCCGGTTTGGCCACCTCCTCGGTTGATTGTCAGTATTTGCGCCGGGCCTAGAAACCTACGGCGTAGGCCTCGCAGCGCGGGTCTGCGCCCCCCTGTAGCACCTTGGTCTCCGGGTCGCGCGTAATGACACAGTATAAGAATGAAAACGCCAGGCCGGTGCCCGGAATTATTGGCCCGCCGTTTTTGGTGCCCTCGCTGGGGGTGCAGGAGAAGATGTTGCCATCCCGGTCGATTGCGGCGAAGTACGGAGTCCCACCGCCGCTGACTCCGGCGGTGCCAACTGGGACCGGCGCCTTCCTGGGGGACTGAGGGGCACTGTCGATGGTCGCCCTCCCGTTGCGCGGGTCTCCCGCCGAAGGCGTGCCCGTGTCAATCTACAGGGGCTTCAGGCCGGTAAATTGAAAAGAACAGTATGAGGCATTCGTGATCGCCCAGCCTTCCAGTCGTTTCCAAGAGTCCACCATCGACCTGGTCAAAAACAACTTTGGCGACCGGGTGGAGATACGGGATGGGCTGAGCGGCACGGCCAGCGTGATCAGTACGGAAAAGGCGCAGCGACTGCTGGGCTGTAATCCTCGCCACGACTAGCTGATGTCCAGCCTGCTGGCGGTTCGTTTCTCGCCGCGCAGCGAGCGGCAATTCTGCCACGGGAAGGCTTGGTGGTGGACGTCGGGCTCACTCCAGGCAATGGCTCCCGGGAACGGGACGCCGCGTTGGAGACGCTGGCGTCGCCGGGCGCCAGGCGCATAATGGTGGCCGCCGGCCGGTGCTACGCCACCAGGAGGTTCGTCAAGGAATGTCGAAACCTGAATCACCGCATGCCCCTGACTGGTCTGGGCCACTTTCTTGGGGGCAGATCACCGTTACCGTCAGGCCACCAACGGACGAAGCTGGAGCCGGAGATGGCGCCGGCTGGGAAAACGCCGTAACATGCCATCAGCAGGTGACCGTTTGCGCGCAGGGCATAATGCCAATCGCGCAGGACTGGTACGAATGATTCGATGCCTTGACCTACTGGCCTGTGCATCTTTGGGGCAATAGACTACTGGACTGAGAAGGGGCCGCCATGGCACAGGTTTTTGATGGAATCACCGTCCTCGACTTTACCAGCGGCCGGGCCGGTGGCGTCGCCACGATGGTGATGTCCGACTTCGGCGCTGAGGTCATCAAAGTTGAGCCGCCGGGTGGAGAAAAATTCAGGAGGTCGCCAGGGTCGATCCAATGGAATCGCGGCAAGAAAAGCGTCGTCCTCGACCTGAACACCCAGGACGGCCGGGATAATGCTCGGAAGTTGGCGCAACTCTCCGACGTCATCGTCGAAAGCTTCCGGCCAGGGGTCACCCGACGGCTGGGCATTGACTACGACACCCTTCGCGCGGGTCATCCCGAACTGGTATATGCCACGCTGACCAGCTTCGGACCCCAGGGACCCTACGCCAACTACAAGGGTTACGACGCCGTGGTGGCCGCCAAGAGCGGACGGATGATGATGTTCGCCGGGCAGAATCCCAGGGAGGGCCCCAACTACGTCGTGGTACAGGGCGTTTGCCACGCCGCCGCCACGGCGCTGATTCGTGGCATCACATCCGCCCTTTACGTGCGGGAAAAGACCGGCCTGGGCCAGCGGGTGGAAACCAGCATGCTGAAGGCCGTGACCACCTACGATCACGTCTCCTGGATCCATGGCCAGATGGTTGAGAAGCAACCGGACAACTACCCGCCAGGCGCATCGGTGGGGACCGGGCGTCCCAACCCCACGGGCTATCTGCCCGCCCGTACCAAAGACGGCCACTGGATCCAACTGGGGAACGTGGTGGAGAGGTTGTTTCGGTCCATGATGCACTGGCTGGACATGGACTTCATCTACGAGGACCCCCGATTCAAGACCGCGCCTTCCCTGGACCCGGAAGCCGTTGCGGCCCTGGAACGTATCATGCTGGAAAAAGTCCAGGAGAAGACTCTCGATGAGTGGATGGCCATATTCCTTGGCGAGGCCGGCGACGTGGCTGTTGAGCCCTACTTCACCTCAGAGCAGGCTTTGGACCATCCCCAGATCGTACACAACGGCAACGTCCAGGACGTGAATGTTCCGGAAGTGGGCATCACGCGACAGCTTGGCCCCATGGTAAACATGAAGGGCACGCCGGCCCGCACGCCGGGGCCGGTCCCGGCACCGGGCCAGCACACGGCGGAGGTACTCGCCCGCGTGCTGGATGATGCCAAAAGTACTTCCTACGAGGCCAATAACCCGATGCCGAAGCATTCTTTGGACGGCATAACACTCCTGGACCTGGCGACGGTAATCAACGGCCCATTGGGTTGCGCCCTGGTAGCCGAACTTGGCGCCAGGGTAATCCGCATCGAAGCCCCCGGCGGCGATTGGGGCAGGCAGGGGATGGCCATGACGGCACACCGTACCATGGCAGGATCCGAGGGCATTTGTCTGGACCTCAAGACTCCGGAGGGTCAGGAGATCATGGGGAAGCTGGCAGCCAGGGCCGACTTGCTGCTACACAGCATGCGCCCAGGCGCCCCCGAGCGCACGGGCATCGGCTACGAGCAGCTATCCAGGATCAACCCCAACCTGGTTTACCTCTACGCTGGCGGCTATGGCTCCACGGGGCCCTACTCTCACCGGCCGTCCATGGCCCCGATCGCCGGCGCCGTGTCCGGCGGTGGCGTGGCTCAGATGGGGAGGGACGCTTTCCCACCGCCGGATCAGTCCATGTCCATTGATGACATTGCCGCCGTAGCCACGCAGCTCAAGCGGGCGAACGACGGCACCGCCGATCACAACACCGCCATGGTAAATGCCGTTGGACTGGTACTGGGCCTCTATGCCCGTGAGCGCACCGGCAGGGCGCAATATGTCGAGTCCACCATGATCGCGTAACTGTTCAGACTGGCCTAAATCTGATGAGCCAGATAGACTACGAGCATGAAACTGCCTGTGAATTTAGCCGGGGCTTCCCGGGAGGAATTGATTGAGATAATCGGTCAACTCATCAGCTTAATCGAGGCCCAGGAAGCCCGGATTGCAGAGTTGGAAGGCCAACAGAGGCCGCTGGATGCCGGACTGAAGGAGAGGAAGCCACCTTCTTGGGCCAAGGCCAACCGGCCAGCCCGCTCCAAGAAAGAACGCAAGAAGCGTACCCACGGGTTTGTCCGGCGTCGGGAGGAGCCGACCCATAGGGTAGAGCACGCCACGGCCAGTTGTCCCGGTTGCCGGGTCCCTCTGGCCGGCGGGAGGGTGCGCCGGCGCCGCCAGATTATAACCATACCCCGGGTGCGGGCGCGGGTAACTGAGCACGTGGTGTTGGAACGCACTTGCCGGAAGTGCGGGCAGCGGTGGTCCCCGGAACCGGATTGGAGCGCCCTCGCGGTAGGGCGGCAACGGGTGGGAATCTCAGTCCAGCAGGAAGTATGCGTGCTCCGGGAGGAGTGCCGGCTTCCCTATGGGGTGATTCAACGCTACCTGAAGTGGCGCTACAGACTGGGCCTTAGCGTGGGGGAACTGGTGGCCTTGGTGCGTGGAGTGGCCAGGCTAGGCCAGGAGGAGTACAACCAGCTACAGCAAGAGATTCGAGCCAGTCCGGTGGTGTATGGGGACGAGACAGGCTGGCGGGAAGATGGCCGCAACGGGTATCTCTGGAGCTTCAGCAATCCGGAAGTACGTTACTTCCTCCGCCGGGCCAGCCGGGGAAGGCAAGTGGTTGCGGAGGTGTTGGGGGATGAGTTTGACGGGGTGCTGGTCAGTGACTTCTACGGCGCTTACAACGTGCATCAAGGGCTGCATCAGAGATGTTGGACCCATCTCCTGCGGGACATCCACCAACTGAAGGAGCGATACCCTCAACACCAAGGACTGGCCGAATGGGCCCACCAGGTGCGGGAGGTGTATGACCAGGCGCAGGCATATCCCGGCCCTGACCCGGGCCTGCCGGAAACGGTGCAGCGGGCCCAGCGGGTAAAGCTGCAACAGCAGTGCCAGAAGCGGCTATGGTCCATCTGCAAGCCTTACCTGGACGGCGATGCGCCCATGAGGGTGCTGTGCCAGCGGGTGGAACGCTTCTTGCCGGAGTTGTTCGCTTTCGTCGCCGATCCCCGGGTGAGCGCGGACAACAACGCGGCGGAGCGCAGCCTGCGCCCAACGGTGGTGAGCCGGAAGATCAGCGGCGGGACCCGTTCGGAGCAGGGAAGCGAAACCAAGAGTATCCTCGCTTCCTTGTTCGGCACATGGCGCTTGCGAGGCTGCAACCCCTACCATGCCCTGAACTCCATCCTCTCCCAACCCCAACTCGCCCCAGTCTGAACAGTTACATGATCGCTGCCAACGCCTATGCCAATGTCGACGATTTCTACTGGCACGAGGGGAAGCGACCTCGACCGCTGCCCGACGGGGACGGACACGGGCTCCACGCCCTCTACCGCCTGTACCGCGCAAAAACCGGGTGGGTGTTCCTCGCTTGTCCCTTCGAGGACGAGTGGGAGGCCCTGTGCCGGACCATCGGCCGGACCGACCTTCTGGACGATCCCCGGTTTGCCGCTCCCGAGATGCGGGAGGAACACGACGATGCGCTCGCCGACGAATTGGCCCGGGTGTTCGCCGGCGAAGATCCACTGTATTGGGAGGAGCTGCTCACCGCCGCCGACGTAGCATGCGTCAAGGCCGAGGATCGGGGCATGTATTTCTTTTTTAACGAAGATCCGCACGTGCGCGAGAACGGACTCGTTACCCAGGTAGAGGCGCCACGCTATGGTGAATTCTGGCGGTACTCCCCCGTGGTCGACTTCTCGGATTCCTCGGGACGGGCCGGCCCCGGACCGCTTAAAGGGCAGCACACCCGCCCCATCCTCAGGGAATTGGGGTATACCCACGAACAGATCCACGACTTGAAACAACGGAAGGTAGTGGACTGGGAGGAGGACTAGCCGGCAATGGCGCAAACCATCATCCCCGCCGATACCAACGGCATAAGGGACAAGGCCGCGATAGTCGGCATAGGCGAAACGGAGTTTTCCTGGAACTCGGGCCGTAGCGAGTTGCAGTTGGCCTCCGAGGCGATCAACGCCGCCTGCGACGATGCCGGTATCGCCCCGCAGGACATCGACGGCTTGGTGCGCTACGACATGGAGTCCAACCACGAAACTTTGCTAGTACAGTCGTTGGGCATCAAGAACCTGCGTCACTGGGAATCCGTCTCCTACGGAGGGGGCGCGGGCAACGCGGTGATCGGCCATGCCGCCGCCGCAATCGCTGCCGGGTTCTGTAACTACGTGGTGTGCTTCCGCGCCGCCAACCTCCGTTCCGGGTTACGCTTGGGCCTGGCCAGAGGCCCGGAGCGAATCGCCGGCGGGGCGCAGAGCTTTGCCGCTCCCTGGGGCAACATGGCTCCGGCGCATCATTTCGGCATGTTCGTCCGGCGTTACATGCACCAGTTCGGAGCTACGAGCCGCCACTTCGGTTGGGTCGCGGTTACCCTGCGCGAGCACGCCTCCCGGAACCCCCGCGCTCTCCGGAGGGACCCCATCACCATCGACGACCACCAGAATTCTCGCATGGTTGTGGACCCGTTGCACGTCCTGGACTTCTGCCAGGAAAACGACGGCGCCGCCGCCATTGTAATGACCACCCCGGAGCGCGCCAGGGAACTGCGCCATTCAGGGACCCTGACACTGGTTGAGGCGGCAGCCCAAGGCTCCGGCCCTCGGAACGATGGCATAATCTACCGTCCCGACCTGGCCGCGTCAGAGTCGGAGCACACCGCCCGGGATCTGTGGGCCCGGGCCCGCCTGCAAGCATCGGACATGGACGCGCTGATGTTCTACGACCACTTCACCCCGTTCTGCCTGCTGAACCTGGAAGCCTACGGGTTTGTGCCTCGAGGCGAGGCAAAGGACTTCGTGGAAGGTGGAGGCAACCTTCGGTTTGATGGCATGCTGCCCACCAACACCCACGGCGGCAATCACTCCGAGGCGTATATCCATGGCCTGACCCATCCCCAGGAGGCGGTCCGGCTTATCCGAGGCACCTCCACCGCTCAGCCGCCCCACAAGACCATCAACCGGGTCCTTTCCTGCAGCAGCACGGCCCAGCTGAGCGCCGCCGTGATAATTCGCCGGGGATAGCGCAGGGACGGTCCAAGGATAGCGAGGATTTCCGATGACTCAGGAAAGAGAACAGGCCGTCAAGACCCGGCCGATGACCGCGCCGCTGGAAGGCGTACCGCTACCCGATCTGGAGCGGTTGCCGGACTATGAACGGGGATTCTGGGAGGGGCCCCGGCACGGCGAGCTGCGCATCCAACGGTGCTCGGATTGCGGCGTGTTCCGGCACCTGCCATCCCCCATGTGCCCCGAATGCTCGTCTCTTGACTACAACTGGACAAAGGTCAGTGGCCGGGGTTTCGTTTACTCCTACGTGATAGTCCGCCACCCGGTGCACCCGGCAATCCAGGAGAAGGAACAGACTCCCTACAACCTTTGCATGATCGAACTGGAGGAGCAGGAGGGTCTTCGGATTTGCAGCAACGTCCTCCAAGTGCCCCCCGAGGACATCAGCATTAATATGCCGGTACAGGTTACTTTCATTCCTGCGGTCGACGATCCCGAGGTGGTGCTGCCGGTGTTCCTACCCGCCCCGGACCAATAGACGACCTGCCCACGTCGCAACGATTAGCCGCTTGGGGCCCGCCGTCCCTTGACTCCCCTTCGTGACAGCGTTTAAGCGTCTCCAGGAGACCAAATCCAGTACCGGGAAACGGCGCCGGCATCCACGCGCAAGTCGAATCCGGTAATCATTTCAGCGTCGTCGGATGCCAGGAAGACGGCGGCTTTTCCATAGTGGGTCGGGCTGGGGAGCTTGAGCAAAGGCGCGCCTCTGCTGGCGTCTGCCAGTAGCCC
The DNA here is from genome assembly GCA_965220095.1 of Dehalococcoidia bacterium. Lineage (GTDB taxonomy): Bacteria > Chloroflexota > Dehalococcoidia > Lucifugimonadales > UBA3495 > Bin87. The sequence goes on along the minus strand of OZ244805.1, from coordinate 3,724,239 downwards.
CGCTGCACGCTGTCCCACGCGGGGCGCCGGCCAATCCACGCCCCATCTGGCGGCCCGGTCCCGTCCTTCCGATGGGTCGGTGGCGGTGGGTGTCAAGCTGTTGACCCGGATGCCGTACTCGGCCAGTTCCATGGCCACCGACCTGGTGAAGTTGATCAGTCCCGCCTTGGCGGTTCCGTAGCCCACGTTACCCGGCTCGCCCTGATGTCCCGCGGTGGAGATGATGTTGATGATGTTGCCCTTTCGATTCTGCTGGATCATCGACTGAGCCACGTGCTTGGTGAACAAAAACGCACCGGTGAGAATAATGTCGGTCTGGCGGCGCCACTCGTCTACCGGCATGTTCAACACACCCTTGAAGTTGAACAGAGCCGCGCCGTTCACCAGAATGTCCACACCCCCGAACCGTTCCGTGGCCCTGGAGATAGCGGCGACCACCTGGTCCTCGTCGGTTACGTCGCAGCCTACGCCCATGGCGTCATGTCCTTCGGCCATAATGGCCGAGGCGCATTTCTCGGCGTAGTCCTCGCGGATATCGGCGCAAACCAGGTTGGCCCCTTCCCGGGCCAACTGCTCGGCGATACCGCCCATGATGTTGGGACTCGTACCCGTCACCAGCGCCGTTTTACCTTCGAGTTTCAATCGCTAGCCTCCACTAATCGGGCGCTTCGACGAATCGAATGGCCCGGGGGTTCAAAAGATGATGCTAACCGCACCGTGCCAGGAGAGGGCCTCCAAATCCAGCACCGCGCGGCGGTACGCTATTTTCAAATACCCGTCGTCCCGCCGCAAGATGTAGTCGATGCTGCCGACGTAAGGTGCTCCCTCGCCGTTGCGGAACCGATAGACCAGGACGTTTGACGCGACCAAGAGCTCACCATCGTTGGTTTCTGCAACCCGCACGTTGGAAACAAATCGGCGAGTCCGCGACCACGGATACTCGCGGTGAGCATGGCGGCTGTTCAGCCGCACCGCCCGAGCGCGCAAACGGGTGATGTCGTCGTCGATGAACACCAGGTCGCGTTTGGGGTCCCCTTCCGGCAAGTCGGTGGTGGGGACCACGTACCGGGCGTCTTCGGTGAACAAATCGACCCAGTCGTCCAGGCGCCATTCATCCAGTAGCGCCGCCTCATTAAACAGGAAATCCTCCACCAGCTCGCGCAACGTGGGTTGGTTAGCTGCCGTCATCGTTCACCTGGTCCGGCGGGGCGTCAGTCGTCTGTTGCCAAAGCCGCCACGGCTTCGGTTTCCGTGACCGGCCCGTCCTGTACGTCGGTATGGCTCCGGCCCTGCATATTCGCGTGCCATTGCCGCCAGAATCCCCGCATCTGGAGCTCATCCGTCGATAGCGCGGGCCTGAGCATACCTCTGGAGATGTCGGACCACCCAGTTTCGGTGGCGCGGAATCCAGCCTGACACGATTCCAGAGCTTCCACATCATCGGGGGTGGCAAAGCCGCCCGGTCCCAGGAAGGTCAGGAAGCTGTCCAGTCGGGTGGACAGCATGGCCTCTGATTCCTCCCTTGGGACAAGGTGCCAGGCCGTAACCTCCATATTGTCGGGAGCCAGAGGTTCAAAATACCTGACAGTGATGGCCATGATGTCGTTGATCACCAGGTTGGGATAGATGATCAGGTTTCGGGAGGTATCGGCCATCCGGTAAGTGCGCTCTTCTCCGTATTTCTCCACCAGCTGCTGACGGACTCGCGCCATCGGCTCACGGGCGTCCTCGCCGAATAGCGGGTGCCAATGGGCGATGGGGCGGCCGTTCCTCACTGGAGATTCAATAACGCAATGGCCATTACCCAGGGCTTTCGCGGTGCCGGGGATGCGGGATGCCGCCGTTTGACCGCTGTCGTCGGTCCCGAGACTGGTGATGTAATCCAGATAGGTTTGATGAGTCGGAACCAAGTGATATCCATCGAGGCTGTTTTCAACCAGGAGCTTCCAGTTGGCTTTCATGGTGTACTTGTTGGAACCACGGACTATCCGCATCCCTTCCTCGGATTGGTCTACGATCAGGTCAAGGTAATCTTTTGCGCCCGCCAGATAAGTGACCAGGTCATCGACGTAGGGGTTGAAACTCACGAAGTAAAAGCCCCGGTAGCATTCGACTCTGGGTGGTTCCTTCAGGCCCAGCTCACTTCGGTCGAAGTAAGGGCCGTAGGCATCCTCGTCGGGGACGCCGATCAGCTCTCCATTGGTATTGAAAGACCAGGCGTGATAGAAACATTGCAGGACATCGGCGTTCCCCGCATCGCGGCGGCAGATCAAAGCACCCCGATGGGTACAGGAATTGAGGAACACCCGCACTTGACCGTCTTTACCGCGGACCAGGAAAAGCGGTCGACCAGCTATGGTTCGGCGCCGGTAGTCTCCGGGCTGTTCCACTTCCGACTCGTGCCCCAAGTAGATCCAGCATCGGTCAAAGATTTGTTCCTGTTCCCGCCGGAACAAATCCACGGAGGTCATGGACGACCGGTGGACCCTGAAAATACCCCGCCGCCGGTCGTCGATGATCAGATCTTTGATCTCCATAATTCACCCCAATCCCCCAGCGTAGATTCGAAGTTGAGACTAGGCTAGAGCCCTCGCCCGGGGTTGTCAACATGGGGTTGAGGTAGTGCCGTCAAGTAGAGATGATCGTGGTAGATTGCTGGTGAGAGCGCGAGGAATGGAGAACAAGTCCTCTCGTGCCGACTCACACCCCTCAAGCCCCTTTGGACGAGTAGGGCGTGCAAGTGGATGCCCACGTCATCGTCCCAAGAACCACACAACCAACGGCGATCCAAAGTCGGGTGGCCCCTGTTTTTCATAGGCGCCACCACAAGCGAAGTCAAGAACGGACTATTTCGGAGAAGTCGTCCCCGTGATGTCCTCCTTCGTCATCTCAAAGGGCGCATCCGATCCCGCAGCACGTTCCAACCCTTCACCTTCAACCGCATCCTTGTACCTGTCGGTGGCGACAAAGGTAAGACGACCTTCCGCGTCTATCTGCGCAATGCCAGGTTCTCCCGGGCGTGTCCATATAGCGTCCCCGTACTGCGCAGGATTAGCCGGCTTGCTATGCAAGAACGGGACGTACTCCTGATCCGCCGTCAACTGCAGCACTTCGCAGTTAACAGTTTCGGACTCTCCGTCGACCAACGCAGTCTTAACATTGGCGGACTCAACGACATACAAGGTATCCCCAACTTGGGCATCTCCTTTTCAGTGACTCCCCAAACCGGAAACGACGGAATGTCTCCGTGACCGAGCCAATCACTGTTCCGTCATGGGAAGTAATGGTGGGGATCTCATGAGTCGCCTCATCCAAGTACGTCGCCACAACGATGCGCTCGGAAGCGGCTAGCAGCGAGTCGGCGTCTCGGTAATCACGCCAAGACCGCGAGGCACCTTTGGTCGGGATAAAGCTGTAGGCCGCCAAGACTCCACCCAACCGGGCGAGCAGCAACACAGGAACCCCGACGCCAAGCATCAACTTTTTGCTAATCACGATTGACCTCCTTGAATCTGCCCCGGCTGGCGCAGCGGCATAGGCGAATATATCTCCTGGTCTGCGAGGCGTCCGCCGGAGCCGACGGCGGCAGGTTGCACTTTGCGCCAGTGGGCGGTCATCGGGGACAGGGCAATCGCATTACAAATGTTCTGCAAGGGTTTCAGCGCCGGCCAGAGCGCCGAAAACCGTTGGGTGAGGGAAATAAGGACGATGTTGAAAGGTTTGGGCGTTGGAATCCGGCAAATGTCGGCATAATGGCGGTGCAGTGACCCGTAATCTCCTGGTTCTGGATGGATGCAGCATTTGACTTCTCAATAATCTGAGGCGTCCATTATGCCAAATACGCTAAATGCGATTGCCCTGTCATCGGGGACGTTCCAGTGGCGGCGGTCCCGCATCACACGTATAATCGGCAGCGGTCAAAGCGGACCAGACCGGCCTTCGAATGCGTTTGGAAGGAAAGACCATCGTTGTCAGAGCAGCTCCAGGGGCGTCGAAAAGCACGCAGGAGGACAGAGGTATGGCAGACCTGAAATTTGCGACCCTTTCCGGCGACTACGCCGTCATCAGCGAGGCGGCAGTCAAGGACTTCAGGGGCAGCCTGCACGGGGAGACGCTGCGCCCGGGCGACGAGGGCTACGACAGCGTCCGACGGATCTGGAACGCCATGGTCGATAAACGGCCCGCCCTGATTGCTCGTTGCAGCGGAACGGCCGACGTGATCAACTCGGTCAACTTCGCCAGGGAGAACGACCTGCTGATTTCGGTGCGCGGCGGCGGCCATAATTTTCCGGGCAACAGCGTTTGCGACGAAGGGTTGATGATCGACCTTTCCCGTATGACCGGCGTGCGCGTCGATCCGGCGGCCAAAACGGTACGGGCTCAAGGCGGGACGAAGTGGGGAGCGTTCGACCACGAGACCCAGGCCTTCGGACTCGCCACGCCCGGAGGGACCGACCTGGACACCGGCATCGCCGGTCTCACGCTGGGCGGCGGCATCGGATGGCTGTCCGGCGCTCACGGCCTCAGTTGCGACAACCTGATTGCCGCCGACGTGGTCACCGCCGACGGCCGGCCGCTCACCGCCAGCGCCGACGAGAACCCCGACCTGTTGTGGGCCCTGCGGGGCGGCGGCGGCAACTTCGGCGTCGTAACGTCTCTCGAGTACCGGCTGCATCCCGTCGGCCCCATGGTGCTGGCCGGCTTCCTGGTCTACCCGTACCATCGGGTAAGGGACTTCTTCGCCCTGGTCGGCGAGTTTACCGCCAATATGCCCGACGAGATGAACATCATCACCTTCCTGACGACCCTCCCCGACGGCGGGGGCAAAGCGTGCAGCATTCTGCTCTGCTACCACGGCCCCATTGCAGAGGGGGAGCGGGTCATCCGGCCATTGCGGGAGTTCGGCCCGCCGTTGTCCGACGATGTAAGGCCCAGGACTTACGCCGAGGCCCAGTCTTTGCCGCAGGCCGCGCCGGGGCGGCAGAACTACCTGAAGTCCCATTTCATGAGCCAAGTCAGCGACGACGCGCTGGACATCACCCTCGACTTTTTTGACCGGATAACCTCGCCGCTCTCGAGCGTCCTGTTCCAGTATCTGGGCAACGCCGCCCAGCGCGTGCCCGCCAACGAAGCCGCCTTCGGTCACCGGGGCGCCCTGTGCGAATGGGCCACCAACGCGGTCTACCTGGACCCGGGGGAGTCGGAGGTCCACATCCGGTGGGTCCGGGAGTTCGCCTCGGCATTGTCGCCATTCTCCTCGGGGGCCTACATCAACCAGGTCGGCACCGAGGCGGAGGAAGGAGCAGAGTCGATACAGGCGGCCTTCGGGGACAACTTCCAGAGGCTGGCAGCTCTGAAGCAGAGGTACGACCCGACGAACCTGTTCAGCCACAACCAGAACATCCGGCCCCGGGTCTAGGACGTTTTGACAAAATGAGACTTGACGGCAAAGTAGCGATTGTAACCGGCGGCAGCCGTGGGATCGGGCGCGCCATTTGCCTGGGGCTGGGCGACGCCGGGGCGAAGGTAGTGGTAGCGTCTCGTACTGAAGTGGACGGGTCGGCCGGCACCCAGTACGAGAAGTATGGGTCGGGCGACATACGCGATACGGCAGCGCAGATCACCGACCGCGGAGGCACGGCGATACCGGTCCGCTGCGACGTGGCGCAGGTCACGGATATTCAAGACCTGATGACCGCCACGCTGGACCATTTCGGCCGGATTGACGTTCTCGTTTCCAATGCGGGCATGGACTGTGAGTCACCGGTGGTGGACCTGGACGTTGAGCTATTGGACCAATGCCTTGCGGTCAACGTGCGCGGCCCGCTGCTGCTTTGCAAGTACGCACTGCCGTCCATGATATCCCAGGGCGAGGGTGGGTCCATATACTGCATTACCTCCGGCTCCGCCCGGGCTTACCGGGAGGGGCGAGTCGGCTATTCTATGAGCAAAGCAGCGCTGGAGCGGATGTTTTTAAGCCTGGCGGAGGAGGTCAGGCCGCATAATATCGCGGTCAACGTATTTGAGCCGGGGAGGGTGGACACCTGGATGAACCGGCGCGGCGACTGGCCGGGAACCGCCCACATACCGATGGTCCAGCCCGATGCCCTGGCACCACCGGGCGTATGGCTGGCGGGCCAGACCGCGGAAACCCTGACGGGGGAGTTGGTGGCCAGAGCAGAATTCGGAGTGACCTGGGGTCCAGGGACAGACGAGGCGACATGACCACGGCCCGGAGCGCGATGCAGGAAGTAGGCCCCAAGCCGACCGACCCCGGCGCCGAGGCGCTTAACGACACGACACAGAGGCAAAATCGCTTAATTTCTAAGCAAAAAGCACAATACCGATTCATACCAGTTCGCAACAAGGATGCTGCCCAGTTAAATGACATCATCCCCAGTGCCAGCCATCCCCAAACCCAGTTCGGCCGATTCGCCTCACCGACTCTGAACAGTTACGGATGCGAGCATAACTTGCTTTTGATGTCGTTGTCGAGTACGATTTGGGCGGTTCTAGACAGTGTTGCGACCCCTTAAAATGTCTATAACCTTCTAGCGCCCGGGGGACAGAACGGTGAAGGGCTCCGGGACGTTCTACCGGATAGCTCCTCCGCTTCGGTGGCCATTGGCCAACTGTAGCTGGTACGCCCATACCACATGCGACCATTCTGCCATTGGGCTCAATTTCCCCGAAACGCAATCGCAGGCTACATCGACGCCAATGAAGATTCCAACTGAGGATCCCAAAGATGAGCAACCGATTGATTGACAGGCTTTTTGACAGAGCCGACATTGCCAAGGAAGACTCTGATTTCTCGTATTTTTATACCCTGTTGTTGACGGGGGAAGCGATGGCCAAAACCATCGTTTTAGGAATGATTTCTGCGATCGAGAATGATGTGAACGGCAATCGCTACCGACTTGAGCATAAGTTGGTGCGTGCCAACGGTCTTGGCGATTGGAGTGAGGCGGTCAACGACCTGCTTTCTGGCCCGGCTTCACAATATTTGATCGCTGATGTTCAACAAGAGCGCAGGGAACTGACTGAAAATTGCGACCGAGAAACGTGGCAGTACCAATCGGTGTCGTCCCTCAAATCGGTGTTAGACGCACTTGATATAGAAGCTGATGATTTGCCTGTCTGTTCAGACATGAAACGATGGTTCAGGCTATTTTCAACCCTCCGCAACAAAACCCGGGGACACGGCGCTAATCGACCGGACGGTTTTGGCCAAGCCTCAATCCACTTGCGGGACAGCTTGAACTTGTTGCACCAGAACCTACATTTGTTCAAACGCCCTTGGGCTTACTTGTACAGGAACCTTTCGGAAAAATACCGAGTTACGTCGATCGGGTCGCAGGTAGACGACTTCGATCACCTCAAACGAGAAACTCATCATTCGGTGCCGAATGGGGTATACATTCATCTCGGCGCCCCGAGGCTCGTACCCTTGTTGGTAAGCGACCCAGATCTGATAGATTTTTTCCTACCCAATGGCAACTTCAGTGACAAAACCTTCGAACTCCTGTCATTCGTGACCGGCGACACACAGCTAGGGGAGTCAGCACCGTACCTGACCGAACCGGGTAGCTTGTTCCCGAGTGAGACCGCAGGTCACGGTGAATTACTACCGAAAGGCAACTGCTTTTCCAACGCGCCAGCGCCAGTGCCCGATTATGTTTCGCGCGCCCAGTTGGAAAACGACCTCTTGGACCTGTTAACGGATGACCGCCATGCTGTGGTCACACTGCAGGGTGCGGGAGGAGTGGGCGAAACCTCGGCTACCATCCAAGTGATTGAAACACTTTATGACCAACCCCGTTTTGATATCGTCGTTTGGTTCAGCGCTAGGGACATAGACTTGCGCCCGTCGGGGCCTCGAATGGTGCGGCCGGGCGTTTTGACGCCTGATGACGTCGCTGATCAATACGCAAAGTTCGTTCTACCAGAGAGTGAGCGGAACGAAAAAACGTTCAATGCAAAGGAGTATTTCCAACAGCAACTCCAAGATTCCGATGGTGGGAGATGCCTGTACGTTTTCGACAATTTTGAGACTGTCCGGAATCCCGTTGAGATGTTCGTTTGGTTGGAAAACTTTATCAGGCCGCCGAATAAGATATTGATCACCACTAGACTCCGAACCTTCAAAGGTGACTATCCCTTGAAAGTGCAGGGAATGACGGATACTGAATCGAGGTTGCTGATCGATGGCACCGCGTCACAACTCAAAATCAAACATCTGCTCACTTCGAGCAGTATTACTGAGATCGTAACGCAATGTGGCGGCCATCCGTACGTAATAAAAATCTTACTTGACGAAATCGCTGACAAACAGCAATTTCGGTCACCTAGGCACGTTGTTGCTGGCAGCGGAGACATATTGACCGCTCTGTTCGACCGAACGTTCAAAGCTCTATCGCCATGCGGGCAGCGTATCTTCATGACGTTGGCGGGATGGAATTCTGCGGTCCCAAGAATCGCTCTGGAAGCCGTCTTGATACGCTCGACGGAAGAACGCTTGGAGGTCGAGCGTGGCATTGAGGCCCTACTGCACTATTCCCTAGTTGAGTCTAGGGTCGCGGCGGACGAGCAAGAGTTCATCAGTCTGCCCTTGGCTGCGAGTGCTTTCGGGAAGCAGCAACTTCAAGTTAATGTCATTAAATCTGCTATCCAAGCGGACATTCAGATACTGCAAATGTTCAACCCCAGTTCCATAACGGATATCAACCTCAACTTGTCAAAAGGTTTGGAGAGCTGCGTAAAAAGCATTTCGGATCGGATCGACAGGGGAGAGCGATTTGATGATTACAGGCCGATAATCGAGATGGTTTGCCGGGCTTACAACCCTGGCTGGCTCCTGCTAGCAAAATGGCGTTTGGAACGGGGTACGGACAAGGACGTAGAAGAGGCCGTCGAAAACATCACACTGTTTCTGCAACGGGATGAGAACGGCCCGGATTCCGCCCGAGCTTGGCATATGCTTGCAAATGCCTATTACCGCCGCCAAGACCCCCTTGGGGAAATCCATGCGTACGTGGAACGAGCCCAATTTGAAAGCGTGCCTTTCTACGACGTCTCGAACACGGCAAACTTGTTGAATCGGCGGTATACAGAATTGGAATTGCCGGTCGATGCGAAACGGCAACTAGCTCAGACAATGCTCGATCGATTGGAAGCTCGGGTATCTGAAGCCAAAGCCGACGATTTGTCTCGCATGGCTTGGCTTGCCATCCATCTGACCCAGACAGACAGAGCTCGGGAGTTCGCGATCCGGGGACTTGCAATGGATCCGGACAATGAACACTGTTTGAACATAGCTGGCCGGTTGGGCATCTCTGGTTAAGCGCTCTTGTTGTCCCTTGCTTTAGCCCGCGCTTGATTGCCAAACTGGCATTGTCGTCCACACAGGGAAATCGCATCAGGACGTAGTACACCCGACATCGACCAGATTCTCGAAAACTGGGCCAGCGACGATGTCTACATTGTCGCGTCGAACCAAAACCTTGGGCGTACCGCGAGAAGATGGAGATGGACCCCGCACATCCACTGTTGTTTTCAGGGACCATAGGCCAGAAATTCCACTCGAGCCCCCGCATCGACGAGGCCGAGTCCTGAGGACAGCGCGTATTTGAAGCCACGGCAGAACGGGCAAGCTGACAGGGTGTTCCCAGGCCACTACTGATAGATTTTCACCCAAAACCGGTATACAGGCGAAAGCGGAAATGCCGGGCGACTTGGGAACGATTCTCCATTTAGCGCCGATGTCGTCGACGCCCGATGCTGACGGTGTTAAGATGCTCGCGGCTTTGGTTTCACCAACGGGCGGAGACGCGCCGACAAATCGGAGGATCAGCTCATGCCAGGGAAAGGCTTGGATTATTCCGCGCTCTTCAACAAGGACCTCCCTCCCCCTCCGGCTCCATGGGAAGGCCACCCCAAATACAATTTCATTGGCGGTCATAGCGACCCGGATTCGGTCCCTGCGGAAAGGTTTATCGAGTCGGCCGCCAGGGTATTTCGGGGCGACCCCAGGAACATCTCCATGTACAACTTCGACGGCGGACCGCAGGGCATTGTCCCGTTGCGCCAGTTCCTGGTTGACAAACTCGCCAAGCATCGGGGGATAGACATTACGACAGACGAAGTCCTGATCACTTCCGGGTCCGGCCAGGGAATCGAGTTGATCAATGAAATCCTGCTGGAGGAAGGTGACACCGCAATCGTCGAGGCGTTCAGTTTCTCCGGCGCGCTGAGCAATCTGAGGCGCAGGAAAGTCAACATCGTCGGTGTGGAAGTGGACCAGGACGGCATGAGCATGGACCACCTGGCCCAGGCGCTCGAAGATCTGCGGAACCGGGGAGTTCGCCCCAAGTACATCTATACGATCCCGACGCTCCAGAATCCCACGGGCACCGTATTGACGATGGAGCGTCGTAGGCAGATGCTGGAACTGAGCGAAGAATTTGGCGTTCCGATATTCGAGGATGAATGCTACGCCGACCTTGTATTCGAGGGCGAATATGAGAAGGCGATCCGATCCCTGGACGACACCAACCGAGTGCTGCACATCGGCTCATTCTCAAAAACCCTGGGGCCCGGTACGCGGCTGGGATACGTTGTAGCGTCGTGGGAGGTGATGAGCCGATTGCTTTCCCGCAAAAACGACGCCGGAACCGGCGTCATGGATCAGATGATTGTGGGCGATTACTTCACCAACCACTATGAAGACCACGTCTTGCAGGTGCGGTCGGTTTTGAAACGCAAGTGCGACGCGCTCACCGGCGCGCTCCGTGAGTCGTTCGGACCGAGTATCGACTTCTATGTTCCCCGAGGCGGGATGTACTTGTGGGTCAAGCTTCCCCCGGGAATCGATTCCCGCAAACTCGCCGATCCGGCACTCAGGGAAGGCATCGCGTTCAATCCCGGACCGGATTGGTCGGCAGACCCGGAAAAAGCCGCCAATTATATCCGGCTGTGCTTTGCTCTCCCTACCGAGGATGAGATATGGGAAGGGGTCGAAAAACTGGCAGACGTGTTCCGTGCGGAGGGTGCGCTTCCCTGACGTCTTTATCTTGCCCATGGCAGTTGTGCGCCCTGCTCAGGTATCGCTCGTTATCCTGGGTACTTGGACATGGCGCGGAGTCCGCCAGCGGTCCAATCTATCGATGCGTAACCATTACAAGAGGCAGACATGGCAATATTGAAAGTGGAAGGCGTAACCCACTGGTCTATACCGGTCAACGACCTGGAAGAGGCCGAAGATTTCTATGGGGAGCTACTGGGCCTGACCCCGGTCGGACGGCTAGGGAACAACATCATGTCCTGCTTCAACGTTGGGGACCACAACATCCTGCTGTGCGAACGTCCCAATCCGGTGGACGGGCCGCTGAAGGAGGATGCGGGGGTGCACCATTCCTTCACCGTTTCTCCCGATACCTTCGAACTCGCGTGCAAGGTATTCCACGAGAGGGCCGTCAGGATAGAGCATCTGACGTATCGGGGTCGAGGAGTGTTCACCGGCCGGGAGCTGTATTTCTTTGACCCCAGCGGCAACCGGCTGGAGTTGCGAGACCCCACATGGAGCGAGGGAATGCCAGAGCCTTCATACGAGGAGTTGGCCCGTGCGTAAGCTTCGGGCCCATTTGTAACCAAACGCGCCCGATCCGCCTGCGCAGCGGTGCCGGCCAAACTGGAGGCGCCGACTTAATGACGCAGCGTTGCCCTCACGGCAATTGGGCTCATGCTTACCCACTTTCCGCATCTGCCATTGGGCCAATGCCGCCAGGTATTCGGGGCAATCTCACTGTGCTGAGAATCCACGTGGATTGTCCCATCCGTCCCGAACATTCAAATGTGATTGCCTCCGTTCAGACCGGAGGTGGCGCTCATTTGCATATGAACCTGGGCACCGTTGGCCAGTTCGTACAGTATGTCAACGTGTCGGGGATGGTTATGACGTGGGATGCCCGGCGTCGTCTCTCCGGTAGGGCACGCGGACCTTGGACATGGCCTGGACCCGGTGTCCTCGCCCCAGCCAGCGCATCATCGACTCGTGGGATGCGCTGATATTCAGGGTGTTGTGGCCACTGAGAGCCGGTCCTGCCGCCAGTGCAGAAGACTGTCAAAGTCCGCGAAGTTGTTCTGCAGAGACGCGCAATCCACCGGCAGCAGCTGGCCCAAGTGCCCTTCGTCGATCAACCTTTTGATAACGTTGTCGACGGTGGAGCTGGTGGAGGTCGGAGTAAGTTGACAGACCAGGTGCGGGTGGGCCCTGGAGGTTTTCAGCATATCGCGGGCCTCCGCCGCGTCATTGGCCATGCGGGCTTCGGTAAGCACGTGTCTTGCCCGGAGTCGTAGTTCTCGTTAAAGGGTTCGCAGCGGCAATCCTTGGGGGATCAACTCAAACGTTCCAGAATCCGCTGGGTCGGTTCCGCACCCAGCTCAAGGATAACAGTTGGGCAGCTGGGCAACGATCAATGGGTTGACCTCGGGACTGTAAGGCCAGCCGCGACCGGAACGGGAAGTTTATCGCTTTTTTAAGCCAGGCCGGCCGTCAACCAACGACCTCAGTCGTATCAGGTCGGCGTTCTAACCGCCAAAGTTACGGGACCACTGTTACACCAGCCGTGCCGCGCGGTGCTATACCGCCGTATCATCGGCGAGTTGACACGTTCCCTTATCCCTTTCAGAATGAATCAAACGGGACGTTGGATTACGTGGGAGGAATCGATATGACGCAAACCGCAGCCTATTCGGTGGACGCATTCATCGACGACGTACGCGAGATTTTCGACGCCGCGCAAGACCCGCTGGCCCAGGCCCAGAGCGTGGCAAAGCATATGGAGCGCCTGTTAGCCATCCCGGGCTGGCTGGAGGAGAGGCTGGAACTTCCCGACGAGGGCGGGTACGGACGCCATGACCTCCACCTGGACGAAGAATATGGGCACCCCGGCGGCGGTTTCTGGCTGATGGCGTCAGTGCAGAAACCCGATCAGGACAACCTGCCCCACGACCACGGCGCGGCCTGGGTGGTGTATGGCGTGCACGAGGGCGCCATCAAGCAGACCAAGTGGCGCTGGTTCTATCCAGGTGAGGGGGTGGACTCGGTGCAGATACAGGAGACCGGCGACTTCGTCCAGGAGGACGGCAAGGTGGCCTTTTTCCTGCCCGGTGAGATCCACAACACCATGAACGTAACGGGCGATCGCGCCGTGGTGGTGCGCCTCGAATCCCAGAAGCTGGACCGCGTGACCCGCTACCAGTACAACCCCGAGGAAGGCACAGTGGTGGTGATGGACCGCTAGGAGCGAGTCCGAGTATTGTTGGACGAGTTTCCCCGGGCAACCCGCTATCGATCGGCGTTAATTATTCCTGCTGTTGCCGATGCTCGTTCTGGGGAACTCTGTGCATGGGACGTCGTTCCCATCCGGTGGCGTGGGCATCCCACGCACTCGGTTAGCCGGTGGCCCCATGCTCGCCCGGGGGCCAGTCGACCGAAGCGGAACAGCTTGAGCAGGTGGTGGCCGGTGCAGGTCAGCGACCACTCGCCGTTTACTTTCTCCGACCCACGCAACAGGAACTGCCCGAAGCCCCGGCCCTGCTGGATCTGGCCGAAGACCGGTTCAACGGTTTCCATACGCCGGGCGTAGCGCCGCCGACCCCGCTTGGTGTGCAACTTGCGCCGCATCCGGTCCCTGGGGGACAGACCACGGGGTATGCGACCTCGGGGCGCCGGAGGCAGGTGTAAAGGGCGGCGGTAAAGTGGGCCACGTGGGCGGCTTGATCGCCGGATTGCGGCGTTTGAAAACTGTGCCGTCTGCCGCCGTTCATAGTGCTGATAATCAGCCTGTGGAAGGTGTCACGGATGTATCCAGTGGAGATATACGTTCAGGTGCGGCGGGCCTGCCTGGTGGAGGGCATGAGCGTTCGGGAAGCCTCCCGGGTGTTTGGTGTGCACCGGGACACGGTGCGCAAGATGCTGACCTACTCGGTGCCGCCGGGCTACCGGCGGGAGGGCCCGCCACAGCGTCCCAAGCTGGAGCCCTTCACCGGCGTAATTGACGCGATCCTGGAAGGCGATGTCGAAGTCCACAGAAAGCAGCGGCACACGGCCAAACGAGTCTTCGAGCGGTTGCGCGACGAGTACGGGTTCACCGGTCAGTACACCATAGTCAAGGATTACGTGAGGGAGCGTCGGCGGCGAGGACAGGAGATGTTCGTGCCGCTGTCCCACCCGCCGGGCCACGCCCAGTGCGATTTCGGGGAGGCGGTGGCGATCGTTGGCGGTGTGGAGCGCAAGGTGCACTACTTCGTGCTGGACCTGCCCCACAGCGACGGCTGCTTCGTGAAGGCCTATCCGGCGGCGACCACCGAGGCCATTCTGGACGGCCACGTGTCGGCCTTCGCCTTCCTGGGCGGGGCGCCCCAGAGCATCCTGTACGACAATACCAAACTGGCGGTGGCCAGGATACTGGGCGACGGGCGCCGCCAGCGCACGAGGGCGTTCACCGAGTTGCAGTCCCACTACCGGTTCGAGGACCGGTTCGGTCGTCCCGGCAGGGGCAATGACAAGGGGAAGGTGGAGGGGATGGTGGGCTATGCGCGGCGCGACTTCCTGGCGCCGGTGCCCCGGGTGGAGAGTTTCGAGACGCTCAATGCTCACCTGGAGCAAAGGCGCCTGGAGCGCATGGACGCCGTGTTGCGGGGACACGCCGAGACCATCGGCCAGTGGATGGAGCGGGATCTGGACGCCCTGCTGCCGTTGCCCGCCGCGCCCTATGACGCCGGCGACCAACCGCCCAGCCGGGTCAGTTCGCTGTCCCTGGTCAGGTACCGCACCAACGACTACTCGGTGCCAGTGGCTTATGGACACCGGGACGTGCTGGTGCGTGGCTACGTGGATGAGGTGGTGATCAGCTGCGGCGCCGAGGTCATCGCCCGGCATCCCCGCTCCTACGAGCAGGACGACTTCGTTTTCGACCCCATCCACTACCTGCCGCTGTTGGAGCAGAAGACGGCAGCGCTGGATCAGGCCGCGCCGTTGCAGGGGTGGGACCTGCCGGAAGAGTACCAGACACTGCGCCGGCTGCTGGAGGCCCGCATGGGCAAGCGTGGCAAGCGCGAGTTCGTGCAGGTGCTGCGCCTGCTGGAGCGCTTCGCCCACAGGAGGTCCATCATGCCGTGCAGGACGCCCTCCGGCTGGGCGCCATCTGCTTTGACGCCGTGAAGCACCTGCTGCTGTGCCGTATCGAAGGCGGACCACCTCGCCTTGATCTTGACCTGTATCCCTACCTGCCCCGGGTCAGCGTGCAGACCACCCGCGCCACCGACTACATGGCCCTGTTGTCGGGGAGGGTAGCATGAGCGCCCAGTCAACGCTGCTTCTGGAACACCACCTCAAGGAGCTGAAGCTGCCCACCTTCCTCCGGGAGTACCGCAAGTTGGCCGCACAGTGCGCCTCGCCGAACTGGAACTCATCGACCGCCACCAGCGCATGGTGCAGCGCCGCATCCGCGCGGCACACTTCCCCACCACCAAGAGCCTGGACACCTTCGACTTCCTGGCCATCCCCTCGGTGAACAAGGCATTGGTCATGCAACTGGCCCGGTGTGAATACGTCGAGCACCGGGAGAACGTCATCGCCATTGGCAACAGCGGCGCCGGCAAGACCCACGTCGCCCTGGGACTGGGCCTGGCCGCCTGCCAGCGGGGAATGTCGGTGGGTTTCACCACCGCCGCGGCGCTGGTCCACGAACTCATGGAGGCCAGGGACGACCGCCGACTGCTCAACCTGCAGCGGCAGCTGGCCCGGCTCAAGCTGCTCATCGTCGACGAGTGGGCTTCGTGCCTCTGTCCACCACCGGCGCGGAACTGCTCTTTGCTAGGCTTTACGCATAATTTAGAAAAAGTATAAAGACAGGGTAAGCTGGCCTGACCAAAATCTCACTAAAGGCCCAGCTATGCTTACCCTGCCCAATGCCATTGTATCCATACTCATTCCCTTCGCAACGCTGTTTACCAACCCGACCTGGCGGAAAGCCCAGGTACTGCTGGTGGGCGCGATCCTGACCCCGGGTCAGCGCACCGTCGCCGCGGCCCTGCGGGTCATGGGCCGCAGCGATCACCGCGATTACGCCCGCTACCATGAGGTGCTCAACCGGGCGGTGTGGTCGCCCCGTGCAGCGGCGCGCATCCTCTTGGTGTTGCTGCTCCAGCACCTTGATGGTGGGGATGGCCCCTTGGTCTTCGGCATCGACGAAACCCTGGAACGGCGTCGCGGCGCCAAGATCAAAGGTCGGGGCATCTACCGCGACGCGGTGCGTTCCAGCCGGAGCCAACTGGTCAAGGCCAGCGGCCTGCGCTGGATCTCCCTGATGTGGCTAGGCCACGTGCCCTGGGCCGGACGCCATTGGGCCTTGCCGGCGCTCACCGTGCTGGCGCCATCGACCCGGTACTACCAACAGCAGGGACGTCGGCACAAGAAGCTCACCGACTGGGCGCGACAGATGATCCTGCAACCCCGCTCATGGTGAGCCTGCCGAACCACGCTGGCTGCCCCAACGTCCACTGGCGCTGGTGGGCGACAACAGCTACGCCGTGCTGGACCTGCTCCACTGCTGCCAATCCCTCCGTGAACCCGTTACCCTCATTGCCAGACTACGGCTGGACGCCGCTCTCTATGCGCCCGCGCCAGCCCGTCAGCCGGGTCAGAACGGCCGCCCGCCGCTGAAAGGCGCGCGGCGACCCGCGCTGAAAACGATCCTCGACCAGCCCCAGGCAACTTGGGCCAGCGTGGCCGTGGCCTGGTATGACGGCGCCACCCGCACGGTGGAACTCACGTCGCAAACGGCGGTCTGGTACCGCTCCGGCAAGTCTCCAGTCCGCATCCGCTGGGTGCTGATCCGGGATCCCCAGGGCTCCTTCGCCACCCAGGCCTTGCTGTGCACCGACCCCGCCGCGGACCCGACCCAGATCCTGGAATGGTTTGTCCTGCGCTGGCAACTGGAAGTTACCTTTCAGGAGGTGCGGACCCACCTGGGCCTGGAAACCCAACGCCAGTGGTCCGACCTGGCCATCGCCCGCACCACGCCCGTCCTGCTGGGAATCTTCTCCTGGACCACCCTGGCCGCCCACGGGTTGCAAAAACAGCGCCCCATGACCCAGCGCCGAGCGGCCTGGTACGACAAGCCGTTGCCGACCTTCGTGGACGCCATTGCCCTGGTGCGACGCCACCTGTGGCTGGCCTCGGAGGGTTTTTCAACGTCGGCCGTCGACCCCGATACGCAGGAACTCCCAGTCGCTCTGTACCACCGACTTGTCGATTCCCTGGCTTACGCCGCTTGAAATACGGAAAGTCCAGCTGGTATGACGGCACCACCCGCACGGTGGAACTCACGTCGCAAGCGGCGGTCTGGTACCGCTCCGGCAAGCCTCCAGTCCTCATCCGCTGGGTGCTGATCCGCGATCCCCAGGGCGCCTTCGCCACCCAGGCCTTGCTGTGTACCGACCCATCGGCGGACCCGACCCAGATCCTGGAATGGTTTGTCCTGCGCTGGCAACTGGAGGTCACCTTTCAGGAGGTGCGTACCCACCTGGGCGTGGAAACCCAGCGCCAGTGGTCAGATCTGGCCATCGCCCGCACCACGCCTGTCCTGCTGGGTCTCTTCTCCTGGACCACCCTGGCCGCTCACGCGTTGCAAAAACGACACCCCATGACCCAGCGTACGGCGGCCTGGTACGACAAACCGTCGCCGACCTTCGTGGACGCCATCGCCCTGGTCAGACGCCACCTGTGGCTGGCCTCGGAGGGTTTTTCAACGTCGGCCACCGACCCCGACATTCAGGAACTCCCGGTCGCCCTGTACCACCGACTTGTAGATTCGCTTGCTTACGCCGCTTGAAATGCGGAAAGTCCAGCTTTGAGGTCTTCAGCCAACGCTACGAACGGGGCTCCATCCTGGTCACCACCAACCTGCCCTTCGACGAGTGGACCGAGGTCTTCGGGTCGGAACGGCTCACCGGGGCATTGCTGGACCGCCTCACCCACCACGTGCACATCCTGGAGATGAACGGCGAGAGCTACCGCCTCAAGGCCAGCCGGCAGAACCCCGCCGCGCTAGCGCCAGACCGGCCAGCCGCCGATTAGCGCCCTGCCGGCCCCGGCCCCGCTGTCCAGGCGGGACCCCCGCCCCACCGGCCAGGCCGTGACCGTCAGGCATCACCCCGGTGGTACAGTTTTGCTCCGCCCCAGTGGTACGTTTTGCCGCCGCCCTTGACACGGCCTCGGCTTCCAGCGCCGCCATGGCCTCCCGTATCTACTCCGATCGTCCTTCCGAAAGGACAACTCCTCCGGCAACTCCTTCCCACGCCAGTCTTGGCCGTACCTACGGTCTTCCTCATCATCCACCGCCTAGTATTACAACGACGGTTGTCATGATAGGATGGTGGGGGTAGTTGGGTAAGGCTTGAGGAGGCGGGGCAGGGAAATGGATGCGGCGGCTTTTGAGCAGGTGGACGGGGTCTTTCAGGATTTTCACGCTTACTTCGCTCCGCTGTTTGGCCGCCGGGAGGCGCGGGATCACAGTCGTCATTATCTGCAGGCCCTGCTGGTGCAGTCCGGGGAGCGGCGCAACGCCGAGAATCTGTCGGAGACGGTTCCGGCGTCAGCCCGGGTGATGCAGCGGTTTCTCACCGAGTCCCCCTGGGATGACGACGTGGTCATAGGCCGCCTTCAAGAGTACCTGGGACCCCGGCTGGGGCGCCCGGAGGCGGTGTGGGTGCTGGACGGCAGCGATTTCCCCAAGCAGGGCAGGAAGTCCGTGGGAGTGGCTCGTCAGTACTGCGGGAGCCTGGGCAAGGTGGCCAACTGCCAGGCTGGAATGTTCCTGGCCTACGTCAGCCTGCAGGGACGGGCCCTGGTGGACAAACGGCTTTATCTGCCGGAGAGCTGGACCTCGGACACCGACCGCTGTGCGGCGGCGGGGGTGCCGGAGGAGAGTCGGAACTACCGGTCAAAAACCAAGTTGGCGCTGGAGATGCTGGAGCGGGCCCTGGAGCGGGGGCATCTGCAGGCGGGCTGGGTTGCCGGGGACGACGCCTTCGGGATGTCGCCGTCCTTCCGCGAGGGACTGGCGGCGCTGGGGATGCGCTACGTGCTGGACGTTCCCGGCGGCGCCACGGTCTGGCCGCTGGAGCCAGCCTGGACCAGTCCAGAGTATCAGGGGAGCGGGCGTCCCCGCAAACCCAGGCTCAAGGGCGGGCAGCGGCGCACCATGGTGGAGCGCAGCGCTGAATTGCCGGAGGAGGCCTGGCGGGAGATTACGGTGGCAGAGGGAAGCCAGGGTCCCCGCAGCTACCAGTTCAGCGCCCAGCGGGTGCGGTCGACCAGTAAGCGGAAGCCTGGCGAAATCCACTGGGCCGTCTACCGCCGGAACCGGGACGGCAGCGAGCCCCGCTACTACCTGTCCAACGCCCCGGAGGACACTTCCCTGGAGACCCTGGCCTACGTGGGAGGGTCGCGGTGGCGCATTGAAACCGAGTTCGAGACGGAAAAAAGCGATGTGGGGCTGGATGAGTACGAGACCCGCACCTGGGCGGGCTGGCATCATCACGTGGCCCTGTGCCTGCTGGGCGGAGCGTTTCTCCTGAGTCTGCAACAGGCTTGGGGGGAAAAAGATGCCCCGGATCACCCGGCCGCAGGTTTACCGGGTGGTGCGAGAGATGCTGCCCCGGGAACGGTTCGGGCCGGCTGAGTTGCTGCGGTGGCTGGAGCAGACCCAAGAATGCAACGAACGGGCCAGACGCTCCCACGCCAAGCGGCGCGCCGCCCTTCGCGCGTCCCCAAACATCCCTCCTTGAACCGTCGTTGTAATACTAGCAGGATGCGATGCCTTCGGTTTGCAGGGCGCAGGTGTGGGCGCGGCCGGCGGAGAGAACGAAGAATTCCGCCGATGGTGGGCTCGACTGCCCGTTGTCGTCACTTCCCCAACATCGGACGGTGTGGTCTACGCGTATGCCGCAAGTATGTGCGCTGCCCGCGCTGACAGATATAAACTGGCCGGAAGGGGGAGTGGATTGTCCCTTATCATCGGCGCCCCAACATTGGACGGTCCCATCCGGTTGGATCTGACAGTTGTGCTTGTCCCCAGAGGTTAGCAGGGCCAAATCGCTGACGATTGTGACGGCGTGTATTGGAACGGCGGTGGGTTGTGCCTCCGTTGTCGGTAAAGGATCGGGGGTGGGCTGCAACGCGGCGATGGTGGCCGCAACGGAAGCGGTGATGGTGGCCGCAACATCGGGTGTCGGCGGGGGCACAGGCGTGAATGTGGGAGTGGGTTCCGGACCAGGGTTTCGGTTGGAATCGCCGCTGCAACAGCGGCGGCGATGATGGCGGACAAATCCGGCGTCTCGGTTGGCTCAACCTCAGGCTGGGACGTGCCGGCCAATGTCACCATCGCGAAGATTAGGATGATCAACACCTGCGGGAACGCTGCCCGCGGAGCGTTCGGATACTTTAATCGACGCAACATATCATCACATTAATATCACGGCGTGTCACAGGTGTGTCGATTCGACTGTCCATGCCTTCGTCGAATCATGGTTCGCTCGAATCTGGAAGGAGAATGGGTGCGCCGCTTCACTTCTCTTGATCACGAGCCAGGCGAGCCGGCTATCAAAATACACCGGCACCGTCCTTCAGTTTCCACGGGTCTTTGCCAATTAGATCCACCTTTGGGACCGAGCCACCTGAGGTTTGCCAACCTACGTTTTCTCGACCATCAGCGTATCCTCCCAGGAACCAACTTCTCCGGCGCCTCCCAACGCCACGATCCCTGATGACCTGTGGCCGGCGATGGTTCGTTGGGCCGCACGTCCTCAAGCATCCAGAGCCAGCGATCTTCTCCGAAATCGCCTTGGGGGCCGATGGCGATACGTTCATTAGAACGTCATCGCCACGGGCAACGGCGGCGCCGGCAAGACCCACATCGCCCTGGGATTGGGCCTGGCCGCCTGCCTGAAGGGAATGTCGGTGGGTTTCACCACCGCCGCCGCACTGTTACACGAACTCATGGAGGCCCGGGACGACCGCAGACTGCTCAACCTACAGCGGCAGTTGGCACGCCTCAGGCTGCTCATCATCGACGAGCCGGGCTTCGTGCCTCTGTCCTCACCGGTGCGGAACTGCTCTTCGAAGTCTTCAGCCAACGCTACGAGCGGGGCTCCATCCAGGTCACCACCAACCTGCCCTTTGATGAAGACCGCTGCCGAGTCAGAACCGGCCACGCCGACCAAAACCTGGCGGTGGTGCGACACTTGACCCTGAACCTGCTCAAACAGGAGCAAACCGCCAAAGTCGGCATCAAGGCCAAACGTAAGAAGGCCGGCTGGGACCATGACTACCTCCTCAAAGTCCTGGCCACCTAATATGCAATTGCCTTGGCCAACCTGGAGCCTGATCCCATCGCCAAGGACACGGCCGCCAGTAACAGCCACACCGAACCTCCGACACGTCGGGCACTCACGCCACGACAGCTTGCTCTCTGGAAAGCGGTGCAGCAGGCCAGGGTCCAGGGTCTCTCCCTGTGCGAAATCGCCCGCCAGCTGGGCATCTCTCGCAATACCGTCCGCAAGTACGCCCGTGCCCTAACCCAACCGTCCAATCGCCCACACAACCACGGCGTCAGACCACCAGCCCAACTGGCCGCTAATCGCTCAGACTGACATATTCGCTTTCCATTTAAACTGACAGAATCCCTGGACAACGACATTATTGACACAATTGAACAGCTCATGTCCTGAGTTCTGGTAAAGTCCATTGTAGGCTGAGTCACGCCATTTCGAAATGGTACGCGGAATGGTACACGGGCCCGTTGCCGGCCCCGATTTGAGTTCAAAAGGGCCCCGTTTATGGGGACCGCCATCCACCAGTTGTTCCCGTTCCCACGCCCTTGAAATCCGCGGATTCCGCCGCGTCCGTACCTGTTGTGGCGCCAACGGACAGTCTGGTGAACGCTTTGGCTGCGGGACGATTTCCGGATCAATCGGTGTGACAGATTTAGACACCCGGGAATTCGAGTGAAAAGCAATGGGCGGCACCCACACTACGCGCTCACGGCAATGTAAGTACGGACCGAGAAGATGTCGGGCACGTATGCCGATGGCCACGGCCTGTATCTCCGGGTTGATACGTCGGGAGCCGAATTGCTTCAACATTAGCGTCCCGTTTTGGACAGTCTGGTGTCGCGTGGCCGGCGATAGCAACCTTGACGTACCGATTTGCAAGCTAGCTGGGATAGAACATCGCCTCCCAACGCTCGTAAAAGCGCGAACTTGTGGGTAGACCAGTGTGCGGGTGGCTTTCCGTTCTTGGGGACCGGCCCTCAACACTGCGAGTGTCGTTTCGTGGTCGAATACCACCAGGTGGTGATACCGTAAGTTCTCGATCATCGCGTGCCTCTCGTACACCTGCCCCTTCGAGCGTTCGTTTTCCGCGCGTGATTGTTTATCCCTTGGGAACTCTGGATGGTCGGATTGGGTGGAAAGTTGCTACTGGTTCGGCATTGCCAGGCGTCCGGTCAAGAACTGGATGCGACGTTAACAGCGGTCGGAGTGAAGCAGGCCGAAACGCTGGCCGGGTTCTTGTCAGATATGGGCGTGGACAAGATCGCGTCCAGCACCTACTGGCGAGCACAACAGAGCATCGAGCCATTTGCCACATCGATGGGATTGACCATCCACATTGACCATCGCCTGGACGAACGAACGTTGTCGGCATCGCCCATAGAAAACTGGCGAGCAGTGGCGAGGGATTCCTTTGACGATCTGGACCTGCGGGCTCCAGGCGGCGAATCGGCGCGAGAGGTGCTGACTCGGGCGTGGGCCTGTCTGATTGACCTCATGGATAGTGGATGGGTTTTGCCGTTAGCGGTGACGCATGGGAATCTGATGGGCCTGGTACTGGCGTCTCTGGATTCCGGGTTTGGTTACAGTGGATGGGAGAAATTGTCCAATCCGGACGTATTTATCTTGCGGGACGCGGGGGATGGTCGGTTAGAATCCGTGAGGATATGGGGTCAGTGAACCAACTGCCGGTTAGCTGGTTTTCAGAAGGGCGCCACGAACGGGCCTGGGGACTATTCTCGATTTCGGCTGAGTCGGGATGCGCCCGGGTGTACTGCATGAGCCGCGCCACCAGATTGTCGGCATCAATAAGCTGACGGAATTAGTGGAGGGTTAGTTTGCCGGCGAACGCGCAGCCTACGGCACCTTCCGATATGGGATTGGGCCATCGCCCGACCAGTGGTGGATCGAGCGGACACACAAAGGCTGCGCGCGCGCCGTCGTCAGAGTTCCGTTCGGAATTTATGGAGCCGGAAGGAATGTACTGTGAAGGGATCATGCAACGGCATCGATATGCGCCGAAGGGATCGCAGTGCATCCTGAACGGCGGAGGCCGGCCTGGTAAAATTGGCGGCATTCCGAATGGGTTGGGCATCGGATAAGCGATGTATAATCGGGCATCACTCGTTGATTTATGCGTCCGCGAATTGAGTAGGTATTGGAACTGGAGGTGTAGCTATGCCCGAACCTGGTGAAGTTTCCATGGACGAATTCAAGCTGATGGTCGACCGGGCTGGTCTCGGTATGGACCAACAGGAGATAGAGGAACTCAAACCGATTTACGAACTATATGCGGCTTACGCGGCGGAACTCCACACACTGAGTTTCGGAGCCGAAGAAATGGTGGTCGAGTTTCATCCGGACTGGCCGGGAAGTTAGGCCGATTCCCCTGAAGCGTTGAGCGGCAGTGGGTAAAGGGAACCGGGACGGGCCAAGGAGGCGTGAACCACATGGCGGCAACTGACACACAATTACATTTTTTGACCATTCACCAGGCCGGCGAGTTGATGCGGAAAGGCGAACTCTCCCCGGTGGAATTGACCAGGGCTTGCCTGGACCGTATTCAGGATACGGATGGGCAATTGCATTCGTTCATTCTGCTGTTGGCTGATGAAGCATTGGAGCAGGCTCGCGTTGCCGAAGCAGAGATTCTGCGCGGTAACTACAAAGGGCCAATGCACGGAATCCCATTCGCCCTGAAGGACCTGTATGACACCGCAGGTGTCAGGACCACTTCTGGGTCTTACGTGGATATTGATCGTGTACCTACCGAGGACGCCACCACCACGGCACGTCTCAAAGCTGCCGGCGGCATCCTGCTGGGTAAATTGGCGATGCACGAGTTTGCGTTGGGCGGTCCTGACTGGACTACGCCTTTTGAACCGGCCCGAAACCCGTGGAATCTGGATCACATCACGGGCGGCTCCAGCAGCGGCTCGGGTTCGGCGGTGGCCTCGGGTCAGTGCCTGGGCGCGCTGGGATCCTGCACCGGCGGATCGATTCGCGGGCCAGCCTCCCTGTGCGGCATCGTGGGCCTGAAGGCCACCTACGGCAGGGTCAGCCGGTACGGTGTCGTAACGCTGAGCTGGTCCCAGGACCACGCTGGCCCGATGACCTGGACGGTGGAAGACACCGCCTACATGCTGCAGGCGATCGCCGGCCACGATCCCAAAGACCCGACGTCGAGCCGTGCGCCGGTGCCCGACTACTCGCTGTCGCTTAAGGAAGATATTCGCGGAGTGAGAATCGGACTGCCCCGACATTACTTCTTCGATGCAGACCCCAGCGTCAACCCCGAGGTTGTCGCCACGGTGGAGCGGGCGGTAACCGTGCTCCAGGAGTTGGGCGCCCACGTTGAGGAGGTCGAACTGCCCAGCCTGGATTACGTGAGGGCTGCCAACTCCGTGATTATGGTTAGCGAAGCTTACGCTTATCATGAACCCAACATCAAAACCCGACCCCAGGAGTTTGGTGAGATTGTGCGAGGCCGGTTCCGGATTGGCGCGCTGATGTCTGCCGCCGACTATTTGCAGGCGCAACGGGTGCGTTCCCGGGCGCGGCGGGAGTTTGCGGATGTGCTGAAAAAGGTTGACCTGCTGGTTACGCCGACCATGACCCAACCCGCGCCGGCTTTCGAGGGTTACGATCCCACCACCACGGTGCGGGGCCGCAGCTTCACCGCGCCATTCAACGTTACCGGCCTGCCGGCTATTTCCGTGCCCTGCGGATTCACGGAGGATGGCTTGCCCATCGGGATGCAGATTGCGGGTAAACCGTTCGACGAGCCTGGTGTCATTCAGGCTGCTTACACCTATCAACAACACGCCCGTTGGTACGAAGGCCGGCCACCGATGTAAGCGCCGTTGCTCGCGGTGGAAACCGAGCCGTAACTCGGCGACCGACGGGAGCAATAAATCTTCCTGCAACGCGGGTCAGCGGGTCTGAAAATGCACCGCGTTGCAGGTGGCCGGCGGTGCGCTGCATGAGGCCCGATGCGGTAGCATGATGAAGGAACGCTGCCGGACGGGAATACGCGCAGTTTGATCGTGTCTGACATACATGGCAACCTCGAAGCGCTGCAATCGGTGATAAATGATGCCGGCGAAAACGGCGGGTTCGACCAGATTTGGCAGTTGGGTGATTTGGTAGGATATGGCCCGGAGCCGGGAGGGTGCATCGACCTGCTGCGGGAATACGATCACGTAGGGATTGCCGGCAACCACGACCTGGCCGTGGCGGGCACGATTGGCCTGGAGTTGTTCAACGCCAACGCAGCCGAGGCGGCGCAGTGGACGATTACCCAGTTGGCCGAGGAGCAAGTCGAGTACCTGCGTAGTCTGCCGCTAAAGCACGAGGTCGACGATTTCACCTCTGCACACGGCAGCCCTCGCGGTCCGGTGTAGGAGTACCTGGTAACGGAGGAATCGGCGACACCCAATTTCGACCATTTCGACACCAGGCGGTGCTTAGTACTACAGTCGCAGATTTGACAGGCGGCGTTTGTAATGGCATTGGCGGGCTCTGGCTTGGTGGCGCCGTCTCCACCACGACCAGGACAGGATGAAATCAGGCAGTTGATTTTCCGTCCATACCAGTCGGGTGAGCAGCCGGCGCGCCTCCGGGGCCGTTATGGGAATCAGCGCTTCATCGGGACCGTAGCAGCCCCCTTTGCTCCTGGTTCCATCGCTTGATGCTTGATTACTGACAGCTACGCCTGCGCCAGCATCGCCAAGGTGATGTGCCGGTACCAGCCGTCCCACCTCCGCACCTCATACTGGTCCAGTCCCACCTGCCCCTTGGCCTCCTCGAAACACTCCTCGAAACACTCCTCGATGGCCCACCGGGTCCCAGCCACCCTCACCAGTTCCTCCAAGGCCGTTCCCGCCGGGCCGAAGCATACGAAGTAAGCCAACTCCCCGGGCTGGGCAATGCTGCGCCGGGCCAGCAGCCAGTAGCCCTTGCCCGGCTCCCCAAGAGGCCGTATTTCCACGACGGCCCAATCGTCTGCTCAAGGCGATCGTAGACCCGTGGCCCCTTGGCCCCATCGCCCGCACTGCAGCTGGTCCAACCCAACTCGTCAACCTGCGACGTCAGCCGGTCAGCCCGCACCTGACACAGGCCCTGGTCCGTCCAGACCCACAGCTGCTCGTTGCTCCTGATGGCCAGCACGTGGGGAATTCCCGCTCGCTCCAGCCACCGCCGCAGCTTGCGGTCGTTGCCATAGACCTCATCTCCAGCAACCCAGCCGAAGGGGACTCCTGATTCCAGCGCCCGCTTCAGCATTAGCTGGGCCAGTTGCGGCTTGGTCCGAAAGCCGACACTCTCCGGCACCCCAGCCTCCCCCCGCCGCTCCCAGTCTTCCGCCCACACCTGGGGCAGGTACAATTCCCGGTCCAGCAGGGTTCTGCCCCTGGCGCTGGCATAGGCCAGAAAAACGCCAATCTGACAGTTCTCGATCCGCCCCGCCGTCCCGCTGTACTGCCGCTGCACCCCCACCGACTGCTCCCCTTTCTTGAGGAATCCGGTCTCGTCCACCACCAGCACCGCGTCAGCGGCGGACAGATGCTCCACCACGTAGGATTTCAGGTCATCACGAACCAGGTCCGCATCCCACCGATAGTTGTACAACAGGCGCTGCACCCCGTCGGGAGTGGCGTCGCCCGCCTGCTCCGCCAACTGCCACCCGTTCTTGCGCTCTACGGAACTGACCAGTCCCCGCGAGTAGTCCAGTACCCGCCGGCGAGGCTCCGGGCGCCGGAACCGTCCGGCAATGCAGGAATGAACCTGCTCAATCCCTTCGGCCCAGCGGGCCACTTCCGCCAGTTCCTCTGCACGCCCCGTCACCGCCGCACCCCCGCACCGGATAATTGCCTATTCTACCCGATAATCTGCGACTGTAGTATTAGCTAGGCTTTACGCATAATTTAGAAAAAGTATAAAGACAGGGTAAGCTGGCCTGACCCCACTTTCAACGGAAAGGCCCAGCCATGCTCACCCTGCCCGATGCCATTGTAGCCCTGCTCGTTCCCTTCGCAACGCTGTTTACCAGCCCAACCTGGCGGAAAGCCCAGGTGCTGCTGATCGGCGCGATCCTGACCCCGGGCCAACGCACCGTGGCGGCGGCACTGCGCGTCATGGGCCGCAGCGACCAGCGCGACTACGCCCGCTACCACGAGGTGCTCAATCGGGCGGTGTGGTCGTCCCGCCAGGCAGCGCGCATCCTGCTGGTGCTGTTGCTCCAGCACCTGGATGGTGGCGACGGCCCACTGATCTTCGGCATCGACGAGACCCTGGAACGGCGTCGCGGCGCCAAGATCAGGGCGCGGGCCATCTACCGCGACCCGGTGCGTTCCAGCCGGTCTCAGGTGGTCAAGGCCAGCGGCCTGCGCTGGATCTCCCTGATGTGGCTGGGCCACGTGCCCTGGGCCGGACGCCATTGGGCCTTGCCGGCGCTCACGGTGCTGGCGCCTTCGACCCGTTACTACCAACAGCAGGGACGCCAGCACCAGAAGCTCACCGACTGGGCCCGCCAGATGGTCATGCAACTGCGCCGCTGGTTGCCCCACCGACCCCTGGTGCTGGTGGGCGACAACAGCTATGCCGTGCTGGACCTGCTCCACTGCTGCCAGTCCCTCCGTCCGTGAACCCGTTACCCTGATCGCCAGACTACGGCTGGACGCCGCCCTGTATGCGCCAGCGCCACCCCGTCAACCTGGCCAGAACGGTCGCCCGCCATTGAAGGGCCCGCGGCGGCCGCCGCTGAAAGTTTTCCTTGAGCAGACGGATGTAACTTGGGCCAGCGCCGCGGTGGCCTGGTACGACGGCATCACCCGCGCCGTGGAACTCACCTCCCAGACGGCGGTCTGGTACCGCTCCGGCAAGCCCCCCGTCCTCATGCTGGGTGCTGATCCGAGACCCCCAGGGCTCCTTCGCCACTCAGGCCCTGCTCTGTACCGACCCGGCGGCGGACCCGACCCAGATCCTGGAATGGTTTGTACTGCGCTGGCAACTGGAGGTCACCCCGTATCAAGTACGGGGCAGGCTCTTCCACGAGGTACGAACCCATCTGGGTGTGGAGACACAACGCCAGTGGTCCGATCTCGCCATCGCCCGCACCACGCCCGCCCTACTGGGACTCTTCTCCTGGACCACCCTGGCCGCCCACGCGTTGCAGAAACGACACCCCATGACCCAGCGCAAGGCCGCTTGGTACGACAAACCGTCGCCGACCTTCGTGGATGCCATCGCCCTGGCGCGTCGCCACCTGTGGCTGGCGTCGGAAGGTTTCTCACTGTCGGTCGCTGACCCCGACATTCAGGAACTCCCGGTCGCACTGTACCACCGACTTGTAGATTCCCTTGCCTACGCCGCTTGAATTGCGTAAAGCCTAGCCTGGACCCGGCGGGCCTTGCGGGTAATACGGATGGTCAAGGGCTGGCATTCCGGTATCTCTTGCCGTATGTCGAACCGGATGGGAGGCAATCCGGGGCTAATGATTATTTTGGCCTTTGCCCCGACTGGTATTTGGCCCTTCGGCGGTATGTACTGACGGTTTTTCTCTCGCACTGTCCCTTGAAACTGTGGCTTATCGGGGCTATGCCACTGCCGACCGGGTTCGCGAACTTTCAGGTATGAATTTGCGCCGGCGTAGATTTCCAGTGTTCGTAAGCGGTTCCGCCCTTTGTAGCGAGGATAACCTACCTTGCGGCCGCTTTTTATGCCGTCAAAAAAGGCGGCGAATGCCTTGTCCATCCTTTCGATGACACTTGCGACTTCCAGCCGACGGTTGATGCCGTCCAGGTTTCGGTCGATCCCTCTGATAGTGGTCAGCTGGTCGCTCAACGATGATTTATCATCAATATGGTTTACGGCATCTTCCAGTTCCGGCCAGTCATTGCGGTGCCGCCAGCGCGTCCAGGCATATTGTTGTTGCAGACTTTCAGCTTCGGCGTCACCGGGCCATAGCACACACCATAGCCGGTATAGCTGGCGCTCTGGCCAGTAGGCCACGTCGGGTTTGTGTTGCCGGTTTAGGTTTGCCAACTCCTTACGCGCATCTGCCAGTTCCTTGCGCTCATTGGGGTTTAGCTCCCGGCGTATGCTGTGGGGAACCTGCTGAGGTTCCAACTCTGCCACGGAGCAACCGTAGCCTTCAGCGCGACGGCGGCGTTGGGCCGGCCCCAAACCAGTCATAGACATACCGCCGTAGGGACGCGTCGGTTCCGAATCAACGTACACTGCACGGGCATCCGGCTCTGGTATGGTTGGCTCATCGCCGGCGGCCCGATTACGCTTCACCGGCGCAGACTGGCTCCTACCCTTTACGGATACGCCCATCGCAGTATAGGCCGTCTTGCGTACCGTCAGAAAATCATTGTAGAGCCGGCGGCAGGTTTCCAGCGCTTCATCCAGAAGGCGGTGGCCGCCCCTGGTAAGTTCTGCGGTGAAGGTGTATGTGCGCTGTATTTCGGCCATTTCCCGGCCGGCCTACACCGCCCTCCAAAGATAGGCAACAACCCGGCGTCACCAAAATTCATCGCGCGACACCCAATGCTATCATGCTGCTCATCCTATGCACCGATGTAAAGACTCACGCCTCCCGCAGTCGCCGGGAGAACAGGCACAAAAAGACGGCCACCGTTCCGACCAGGCCCAGGGTGAGAGCGGTCGTCGGAGCGCCGATTTCGCGGGCCATCCAGCCGTTCAACCAGCTGGCCGGAAAGTGGGCCTGAATCGACAGCACGCGCAGGCCGCCCATGCGTCCCCGGTACTCCGGTTCGGAGTTACCCATGAGCACGGTCATGACGAGCAGGAGAGAGCCGGCGCGGGCGATGCCGGTGAGCAGTTTGACGGCCATGGCAATCGCGATTACGACCTTGAGCGGCAACAGGCCGGGCAGCGTGAGGACAACAACCGCGAAGAGGATCATGGAACCGTGCCAGCCGTTCACCGCCCACACCAGCCACCAGCCCTGCCGTCGGAAGTTGCCCAGGCCGGCGACGACCAACGCGCCGATGACCGCCCCGGCGCCCATTGCGCCGTTCAGCAGGCCCAAAACCTCCGGGCCGGCCCCCAGTACCTTGTCGGTGATAATTGGCATCAGGGCGGAGGTGAACGGAAACCCGGTTACGTTGTACATGGCGGCCACAATGAGGGCCATCATCAGCTCTTTGCGCTCCCACACGTGGCTCAGCCCGGCGGCCACTCCCCGGAGTATTTCTCCTGGCGTGGTGTGGGTGAAGGTGGTGTTGCGGGTCCGCACCATCAGCGCCAGTGCGCCGCTCAGAAGGTACAAACCGGCGATCAGTCCATAGAGGCCCCCGGGCGTCAACGGCGTGTAGAGGAAGCCGGCTGCAATGGGGCCGACGAACTGGGTAAGGTTCTGACCCAATCCGAGCAGGGCCACCGCGTTGGTGAGTCGTTCCCGAGGGACGGTGTCTATAATGAGCGCGTTGGTTACGGGGAGCTCGAAGGTGCGAAACGCCCCGCCGCCGATGATGATGGCGAAAACCATCCAGACTTTGAGGATGCCGGAGATTAGCAACAGCATCATCAACACTGCCAATGCCGCCGCCACGAATTGCATCAGGGCCATGAGGCGCCGCCGGGGTAGACGGTCGACGACCGCGCCGGCGAAAACGGACAGGAAGGCGAGGCTGAGGGCGGCGGCTCCGATGAGGCTGACGAGAATCTCGTTGCCGTTGGTTAGCTCAAGCACCAGCCAGGATACGGCAATGACCTCCATCTGGCGGCCAATCATGGCAATGTTGGCCGCGATCCAGACTAGCGAGAAATCGCGGCGACGGAACGATTGGAAGGTCTCCGTGGCGCGCGCGCCCATCAACGTGGCCAAAAAGCTCTCTCCTGCAAACCGGCGCCGACTATAACACCGGCCGCCGTGTTTGCCGGGGGACGCCGTGGCAGTACTCCTTGCGTTGGAGAACACTACTGACCTGGGCGTAACACTGTGGGGCATATACGCCAGTTGGCCCAACGCACGACAGTCCAAGCGGCCAGATTCAAATTAGGTGGCGTAACATCCGGCCTCTTTGGTATGTAATGAGGGCATAAACGTGAAAAGAGTGAACGAGGCTTCCCTATGGATGCGGACGGATTATATGCCTGCACCTCCAGGCTAAGAATTGGCGAAACGTCCGCAATGCAGATTCCGAGGTGTGAACAAGATCTACTTCGGCATGAGCGTACGCCCAATTCGCCAAATGAAGTGGCAATTCGTTTGGTTGCCAGTCAATGTTGATTTGTAAGGGTTTGCCAGTTTCTTGGGCCGCATCATTAGCCAGCTGGTGACATTCATCTACCGTGAAAAGCGCAAGCCCTGACCCTGTAAAACCTGCAATCCTCACATCGTTGAGAGTATCACCTGCTTGATTGAGTGCATTTGCGCTCCAAAGGGATAGACCTAGTTGGTTGAAGGCTTTGGGTTTGGGACGACCTTCTTCTTCACTCCAATCTTGGCGTCGGTTCCGAATAAACCGGCATATGGTGTGGTCTCGCGGTACGGGCATTAGCTTTGGCCAAACAGGCTGATCAACTCCGTTTCTGTGGCCGGCATCATTAGCTCAACTTCGCGACCCCCGTCATTCCTATCATCATAGACGCCGGCCCATATCGTACCGTCAACGGCTAATTCGGCCATGAGCAATCGGCCATCAGGCAAGCGTAAATGGAGCGATATTTCCCCGTCATCATCGAGGACGATATCCGGATTGCGAACACTAGCTTGAGCAGCTCGTACAATACGCTCTGCCATATCGACTACGTTGGCATCTGGCTGCACATCTTCGACCCCAAGTGCGAACTCCTGAACCACTGAATGATCACTGCCAACTCCCTCGCCAATCGTATCTGGTTCTTCAGAGATTGGCAGCGACTGGGACACTGCTTTGAGGTTTGACCATTGCCCATGTTGGGTGCGGAGAGACGGCGTATTGGAACTATAGGTGTGGACTACCATGCTTTCGCCCGCTCCGTACTCCTTACCCATCAAATATGGAGTGATAATCACTCCTTCCCGAGACTTGCGAAGCTCAGCCAGAAAGTTAGCGGTCAATACCCTTCCGTCCCACGAATGCTGGCGTGGGATAATGAACGAATCTTCGCCTACAGTTGGGTTCCCAAAATGATACACGTCGATAGTCTGAGAAACAGCTAGGTTGCTGCGGCTGCGGGATGCGTAGTTGGCCGACTCGTAAGCTCTTATGGTCGTCATTACTAGCCTCCTGTCTGTGCCCAGAACGAATCCCAAACTTCCCGTGGTATGCCAAGTTGGTCCAAGACCTGCGGAGAAATGCTGAGTTCAGCTTGGATACTCTCCTCATGTAGCATCACATTGCGCCAGAGGGCAAAAGCCACGACCTTCAGATATTCGTTGCTCACTCGGACGGTGCCGAGGTGAGTCGCTTCCGCATCGAACCCAGGAGAAGGTTCAGCAGGTAGCAATCCGAAAACCAAGTTGGTTCCCCAAGGATTGGTCGAAATTGTAAAGCCGTCGGAATAGACGTCGAAGGGCTCAGCCATTGGAATTCTCTCTGGCGCGTGTGTAGGGTTCAGCTCCGCTGTAGAATCATCCTACTATACCAGAGGCGTCATATACAACTTCCCTTACGCCGCCATGCCCATCTCCCGCAGCCGGGCCACCAGGTACTCCTGCGGCCGGTCCCCCTTCACCCGGTTGCAATGGCCGCACAGCAGTTGCAGGTTCTCGATGTGGTCGGTGCCCCCGCCGGACTGCGGAATAACGTGGTCAACCTCCAGGTGGCGAAACTCGAAGGTGGAGCGGCAGCCGTTGCAGCGGCCCTCCTGCTGGCCAAAGAGGACGTGCTTGTTCTGGCGATAGGGCCGGGGCGCGTCGATGTCGGTACGGCGGGGTATGTCGGTGCGGGCCGTTACCAGCCGGTTGTGAAACAGCTCGCCCATGGTCTGCTGCAATCGCATATTGACCAGTTCGACGGCTTTGGGCGATATGTCAATGCCAATCCAGCGCCGGCCCAAATTCTCGGCGGCCACGCAGGCGGTGGCGCAGCCGCAGAAAGGGTCCAGCACCACGTCGCCCTCGTTAGACGATGCCCTGATGATGCGCTCCAGCAGGGCCAGCGGTTTCTGCGTGGGGTAGCCGATGCGCTCTTTGGCGTGGGCGGCTATGGGGCTTATATCAGTCCAGATATTATCGACGGGACGCCCGGAGGTTTCGTTCAGATAACGCTTGCGGGCCGGTCGCCTCTCAAAGGAATCGGGATACCAGATACGTCCTTCCGCATCCAGTTGCGCCATAGTTTCTTTCGAGTAACGCCAGCCTTTGGCCGGCGGCGAGTACCCCTTCCATTCGTACATTAGATTGGGTCGCGGGTTCGGACTTGCGATGTTGTCCAGTCTATAGCCGCCTTTTCCATCGTTGTCGTCGTGACGGTAAAACCGGTCAACGTATTCCGGATCAAGCGGGACGCGAACCGCGTCAACGTTAATATGCTCACCGTAGAACAGAATTGTGTCTGCGACGTTGCCAAAAGTGCGAGAGTCGTTATGAGACGATGTGCGTTTCCACGTAATCTCGGCCATGAAATTCCCCACCCCATAGATGGCATCCATCAGCAACTTGAGGTAGTGGCTGGCGGTGGGGTCGCAGTGGAGGTAGATACTGCCGGTGTCTTTCAGCACGCGCCGCATTTCCAGCAGGCGGACGGCCATCATGCACAGGTACGACTGCATCCCCTTGCCGTGAGTCAGCCCGGCCGCCTCCAGCGCTTTGTACATCGCCGGTTGCTCATCCGCAATCAATCCCATCCACGCCACGTCCAGGTCGGACAGCGTCCAGGTGTCCTTGAACGCCGCGCCCGCCGCCGCGCTGCCCACCGGAGCGGCATAGTTCCGGTTGGAGTTGAACGGTGGGTCCAGATAGATGAGGTCAACGGACGCGGAGTTGAGGCCCCGCAGGATGTCCAGGTTGTCCCCCGTCCAGATGGTTTTGTCGGCGAAGTTGGTCATTTGGCTTGCTCCGCCATCCAGTATCCCACACGGTTGCCAGCTATGACCTAATCCGCCTGACATACTCGTCGTGTGTTCCAATCCACACCCAGACGAAATCGTCGTCATACTCAATGGCGAGCGCTCTGTACGAACGCCCGACTCGGACTGACCAGAATGTGCCAACCTTCTTGAACTGTAGCGAGGGATGTCTCGAATTCTCTTTGAGTCGGTCAAAGTTCTGTCTGGCAACTCTCTGGATTGGCTCTGGAAGCCTATTGAGAAGTTGCCGGAACTCGGGTGTTGACCGATGCATCAGAGTTCTTGCAGCGTGCCGTCTGCTTTGGCTTGCGCGGCTTGTGCGACCAGAAAGTCCAGCCTTCCGTCATGGGAATCTGCCGCTATCTCCAGGTCCCACTGTTCCCAATCGAGTTCGTGAAACCAACGGCTCAATTGGATGTAGTCCGATTCGGGAAGCTCTAAAATTGCTTGCTGAATTTCCGCTACGGTTTTCATGGTTAGTTATCCTTTTAGCTCTCCGCCATCGAGTATCCCATACGGCTGCTAACCATTACAACAGAGGCAGCGTGTTACAATCCGCCTATCGAATTTGGAGCGCAAAAGCGCATCTCCGGGGAGGTTTTGAGATGGAAATTGGTGTCGGATTGGACCACACGCTGGGAATGGGCTGGGATGACCAGACGACCCTGGCGCGAGAGGCCGCTCAACTGGGCTACGAGAGCATCTGGACGCCCGAGAATATCGGCACCGACTCCTTCCAGGTCTGCGCACGCCGTTGGGAAGCCAGCGCCGAGGTGGTGCCCGGCGGCTTGACCACCGGCATCGGCGTCTCGCCGGTCATGTACCGCACGCCCATTGGTTTCGCCATGTCCGGCGGCACCGTCAGCCAGCAGACGGGCGGCAAGTTCATCATGGGCATCGGAGCCGGCAGCGCCTACCGCCCCGCCAACCGCCGCGACCTGGGCTACCCCCGGGTGTCGGCGCTGGGGCTGATGCGGGATTACCTGACCACCGTGCGCGGCCTGGTGCGCGGCGAGCGAGTGACCTACCAGGGCGAGCAGATCAATTATCGGAATATCCGCATGGCGATTCGCCCGGCGCCCAACACGCCGGTGTACCTGGGCACCCTGGGGCCCGAAATGCTGCGTCTGGCCGGGGAGTTGGCCGACGGCGTCTGCCTCAACTGGTGCACCCCGGCGCAGATTGCCTGGAGCCGGGAGCGCATCGCCGAGGGCGCGGAACGCGTGGGACGCGACCCCTCAGAGGTCAAGGTCGTCGAGTACATCCGCATCTGTGTGGATGATGACGAGGACGTGGCCCGCAACGCCTTTGCCAAGAACTGCCTGGGCTACCCGCTGGGCGCAGCCGTCCCCACCGAACGCGAACGATCCTTCGGCTACCGCGCTCACTTCGAGCGCATGGGCTACACCGAGGAGCTGGCCGGCGCCGACGCTATCCGCACCCGCGGCGGCGATATGGATGAAGTCGCCGACGCCTATCCGTCGGACGCGCTGCTGGCCGTCGGCTATTACGGCAAACCGGACGGAGCCGCCGCCGCCTTCGCCAAGCTGGCCGAGGGTCTGGACGTGGCGCTGGTTCGGGTCATTTCCGCCCGTCCCGAAATCGCGTCAACGCAGGCCGTCATGGACGCCTGCGCGCCGGAGAAGGTGCGGGCAGAATTGGCATGAGTAGTGGTAAAGAAAAGGCATTATTGGCCGTCTTTTCGATTGCCGTCTCCACGGGATTAATGTGGTACATCGTGGCTGATACTGGACTGGGTATCGGGGCGGCAACGCTGATTGGCTTAATGGTGAGCTGTGGGATGTGGGGAGTGCTGCTTTGCTCACAGGATGAAGCACCGAAGCGTCAATTGGTGATTGGGCCGTTCCTGGAACGGCACGTGCTCCAGCCGCTGGAGAAGCGGCGGTGGGAGAAATGGCGTGAGGAAGGACGGGCCCAAGAGAGGGCCGAGATACGGGCCCGTATGGAAAAACTTGGCTTGAACCCAGATGAGTTTTTGCCTCCCAAAGAGAATGACGGTAAGAAGTAAAGTAGAGCCATGACAACGCTGCGCCCATACCAGCAAGACCTGCTGAAAGAATCCCAGGACGCTCTCGCTCCTTCTGGAGCTAGGGTAATGACGCAGTTGCCCACCGGCGGCGGCAAAACGGAGATTGCCGGGGCTTTGCTGAAGGATTTTCTCGTTGACGGGAGGAAGGCGGTTTGGCTGACGCACCGGGAAGAGTTGGCGAACCAGACGGAAGAAAGGTTGTCCCTCAACTGGTCGGTAGCCGCAATGACCGGCACAGCAGAATGGAGTGCCCGCCAGCCAGCGCCTCGCATCGTCAACGGCGTTGTTATTCTGAAAGCGCAAACCGTAAGCCGGCGCAATAAGGATTCGGCGGTAGTCTGGAACAACTACGGCTCCGATGATCTGTTGGTCATTGATGAGGCGCACCACGCCCCAGCCACCGGCTGGGAAAGAGCGATAGAACAATGGCCGGGACGGGTATGGGGACTAACTGCCACGCCGTGGCGTTTGTCGTTGCGTGAGGGATTTGACCACCTGTTCCACACGCTGGTTACGGGGCCACAAACGTCTGAAATGCAGGCCGATGGATACTTGGCGCCCTCGCGAGTATTCGCTCCCTCGTTGGACGGCAGGATTATAGGTGGCGAAGTCGGTCAATTGAACGATTTCACCGAGGGTGGTATTGAACGGGCTAACGACCAGTTCGTAATGACCACGCTGGCCGTCAACTTTTGGCGAAACATGGCCGCTGACCGCCAAACCGTTTCCTATGCCGTTTCCAAAGGACACGCCACCAATCTAGTACACACGTTCAAAGAAAGAGGAATTGCCGCCGCGTCGATACTATCCGATACGTCGCCGTATGATAGAGAACAGGGAATAGAAGATTTCAAGAATGGAAAGCTCACGGTACTGGTGAATGTGGCTGTAGCCACTGAGGGATTTGACCTGCCTGACGCCGCTTGCATCATGATAACTCGTCCTACCAAAAGCCTGGCTTTGTACCTGCAAATGGTGGGACGGGGCCTGCGGCCCAAGCCAGACGGCGGTGCCTGCCTAATTCTGGACTTGGCCGGTAACGCCGAAGAGCACGGCTTACCAGAAGCTGAACGAGAGTGGTCGTTGGTTGCCCGTGGCAACCCGCCAACCGGCGATCCGCCGGTACGCTACTGCCACGAATGCTATTTCGCGGCCCACCCAGCGCGCTACAACTGCCCGGAGTGCGGCACCGACTTGGGGAAGCCTTGCCCACGCTGCGGCAAGTTTCGCCCGTGGAGCCGATGGGCAGAGGAGAATGGCTGCCCGCATGAGCATGAGGCGGTGTGCGA
The DNA here is from genome assembly GCA_965220095.1 of Dehalococcoidia bacterium. Lineage (GTDB taxonomy): Bacteria > Chloroflexota > Dehalococcoidia > Lucifugimonadales > UBA3495 > Bin87. Next base: position 3,686,478 of record OZ244805.1, on the reverse strand, counting down.
CTACTGTCACCCAGACGCCCACAGCGCTATTGGCATCGGCAGCCGGGGCCGAAAACGTTGCGAATATTGCCGACGCAACAAGCCGCTAAGCGGATGGACTCGCGAGTTGCTTTGCCAGGTGAACCACGAACCTGTTTGCGATGACTGCGATGATGATATACATCGCTACATCGGCCTCCCACGACAGCCATGTTCGCCGGATGTTACAGACAACCCCAGTGGATACAATTCGTACATCAACCGGGCAATTGAGAACAGCAAGTACAGTTCATCAAGGGACTGGCTCTCAGTAGTTTCTGATTTGGACACTGCCATCGCATTGGCGCCGGAATCGGCCAAACTCGCAAGGGCGTATGCCCTGCGCGGGGTGGCGCATTACAACTTGAAGCAATACGACGATGCGATTGGTGATTTCAACTTCGCTATCGAGCGCAACCCACAGTTCACTTCTGCCTACAAATGTCGCGCCGATACTTTTCTGGCGATTGAGCGGTTTCAGGAAGCAATCGACGATTGTACACGGGCTGTTGAGTTGCAGGTGTCGGACAGTCTGCTGTACCAAAATCGCGCTGCTGCCCACCACAAAGCTGGCCGTTCGGAGGACGCCCTCTCGGATTATAGTATTGCCATCCACTTGGAAAAGGAAGACTATAGTTTCGGATACGTGTATCTCATGCGCGCACGCCTGCATATCGAACTTAACAACACAGAACTGGCTGAAGCCGATTTCGCAATCACTGAGGCCAGGCTTAAGCCAGATAACAATCCCTTGAACTTATTCGTCCTTCTTGAGATGTATGCGACGAGGGCCGAAATGTACGAAGGGCTTGGCTGCCACGACAAGGCGGAACTTGACCGCCAAAAAGCCAAAGATATTTACGACATGATTACAGCAGGTAGTAATGCAGATCAGAGTTGAAAATGTGAACAACTCTGCTAGCATACGACGTGGCTTCATCCTCGACCCTACGCCAATCGCCCCCCCTTAACTCTGCGCTCTCTTTACGCCGCTGGCGTTCTGGCTCGCCGAGTGCGCACGTTCCAACCTCGATGGCGTTACCATTGGGAACGAAACAAAATCGCGAGGTCGTAAAATGCACGTAGGCACCGCCACCATCTTCCAGAACCCCGGCAAATTCACTACCGACTACCAGGTTTATCGCGACGAGCTGCGCCTGGCCGACCTGGCCGAGCCGTTGGGGTTTGAGTCAATCTGGGGAGTGGAGCATCATTTTACCGACTACACCATGTGCCCCGACGTACTGCAGTTCCTGACCTACATGGCCGGACGCACCACCGACCTGCAACTGGGTAGCATGGTGTGCGTGCTGCCGTGGCACGACCCCATGCGCGTCGCCGAGCAGGTGTCCATGCTGGACAACCTGAGCGACGGCAGGTTCATCCTGGGCATCGGGCGCGGTCTGGCCAAGGTGGAATACGACGGGTTCCGCGTCGACATGAACGAATCGCGCACCCGTTTCATCGAGTCAGCCGAATGTATTCTGAGCGGGCTGGAGAGCGGGTTCTGCGAGTTCGACGGCGAGTACATCAAGCAGCCCCGCCGGGAGATTCGCCCCAACCCGTTCCGCAGTTTTCAGGGCCGCACCTTCGCCGCCGCCATCTCGCCCGAGAGCAGCCGCATCATGGCGCAGCTGGGTGTGGGCATGCTCGTGATTCCGCAAAAACCCTGGGACGAAGTCGAGCGAGACCTGACCAACTACCGGGACGCCTGGGCGGAGCGCAACGCCGGCAACCCGCCGGCTCCGGCGGTCGCCTGCTGGACCTTCTGCCACGAGGACGAGGACTACGCCCGGGAGATGGCTCGCCGCTACATCGGCGGCTACTGGCACACCGTGATGGATCACTACGAGTTCAAGGCGGACGTGCACAAGGACATCAAGGGGTACGAATACTACGGCAAGGTGGCCGAGAAGATGTTCGATTATGGCGACGACGAGGTGGTGGACTTCTTCGTGAACCTGCAAGTGTGGGGCACCCCCGAACAATGCTACGAAAAAATTCGCCACATCCAGGCGCGCACTGGCCACGACAGCTACGTCGGCGCCTTCAGCTACGCCGCCCTGCCCTACGCGGAGGCTGAAGCGAATATGCGCCTGTTCGCGAAGGAGGTGATGCCTGAACTCAAAGCGTTAGCCCCGGTGGGCACGGCATAGTCAACATGCCGGAACTGCGTCCCTACCAGCAGCACCTGCTCCGGCAGGTACAGAACTCTCTGGCCGACGACCCCAAGGCGCGCCTGATGCTCCAACTACCCACCGGCGGCGGCAAAACCGTCATCGCCGGGGCGCTGCTGGCTAGCTGGTTGCAAGATGGGCGCAAAGCAGTGTGGCTCACCCACCGCAAGGAACTTGCCGAGCAGACTCGCGGGATGCTCACCGACGCCGGCGTTTCCGCAATTACCAACGTGAACTGGACTCCCGGCGATGACGCTCCGGCCATGGCCGGCGGCGCGGTCATTCTGATGGCTCAGACCGTAGGCCGCCGCAATAAAGATTCGTCGGTAGTCTGGAATAACTACGGCCCAGACGATTTGCTGGTCATTGACGAGGCGCACCACGCCGCCGCCGCCGGCTGGACGCGGGCGATGCGTCAGTGGCCCGGCCCCATCGTCGGGATGACCGCCACCCCCTGGCGGCTGTCGGAAAAAGAGGGCTTCAACCGCCTCTTTTACGACCTGCTCTGCGGCCCGCAGACCGCCGACCTGCAATCCCTCGATTCGCTGTGCCAGGCGCGGGTGTTCATACCGCCCCCGCAGCAGCGCATCGCCGGCGGCGCTGTTGACCACATGGGCGACTACACCGAAGCTGGCATCGAACAGGCCAACCGCAACCGCCCCGACATAATGACCGCCGGCGCGCTGGCCTTCTGGCAGAAGCACGCTGAAGGCCGCCCCACCATCGCCTACGCCGTATCCGTTGACCACGCCCACAACCTGGCGGCAGTGTTCAACGATGCCGGCATATCGGCGGCAGTCATCCTCGGCGACACCAACCGGGAGGAGCGGGATAAGGCCATCGCCGGTTTCCGTAACGGCAGCGTCAAGGTGCTGGTCAACGTAATCGTCGCCACCGAAGGCTTCGACCTGCCCGACGCATCCTGCATCATCATCGCCCGCCCCACGATGAGCCTGGCCCTCTACCTGCAGATGGTGGGCCGCGGCCTGCGCCCCAAGCCCGACGGCGGCGACTGCCTGATTCTGGACCTGGCGGCCAACTCAGTAACTCACGGCCTGCCCGAAGACTACCGGGAATGGTCGTTAGAACCGCGCGGAACGCAAAAAGCGGGCGAAGCGCCGGTCGTGTGGTGTCCCAATCCCCTGTGCGAGGCCGCATCACACGCCGCCAGCCATAATTGCCGAGTCTGCGGCTATTCCTTCGGCAAAGACTGCGACCGCTGCGGCCGGTGGCGCGCTCATAAACGCTGGCAGTACGAAACCCACTGCGGCCACGCTCACCAACAGGTCTGCGACCTGTGCCACATCGACGCCCACATCCAGGCCCACCTCCCCGTCGCCCCGCCCCTGGACGAACTGGTTGATATGTATGACCCGGAGGACGAAGTGACGTTCCTGAGCGATGTTGAAATTGATGACGACCTGGCTAACCGGCTATCCGACTTGCTGGCAGAGCTGCTTGAAGCGGAGCGGCAGAGCATCGCTGGTGTTGACGATGCGCGCCGTAGCGAACTGCGCGGGCTGATTGAAGACCGGCAAGCGGTGCTGAGCGATGATGATGATGAGCTGGATACCATGTTTGAGCGAGATATTGCAGCCCTGCCGGAAATGGAACGTCCGCAGAGCAGAGTGCAGAAACGCCGAATGTTCGGCGAATGGGAAGATAGCTTGCGTGCAGAACTTACCAGTTGGAAGAACGAATTAGCCGACCTAGAAAACCGTTCGGTTGACAAACAGGTAATTTTCGGCAGCGTATCCACCAAAGCCACGCACCTATTGCGCCAGGCCGCAGCCCAGGCAAACCTGCTGCTTCACCAACCTCTCAATACCGACATCACCATCGCCGAAAATCATCCCCAACCTACTACGTCCGAACCCACGCGCTTTTACATCGGCAATAGTAAAGGTATATCCGCACAATGCGTCGTTTACAGCAAGGATCGGATCGTTGTTTTGGAAGGTTCTACCGCCATTAAGCGAGAAATCAAAGGACACCCAAATTACCAAAGGCAGAAAGAGCGGTTACTTACAGCCGGTGTATTGGTCAATGACGGCCAATTTTACAAATTTACGAGGGACTATGAGTTCACGTCAGCTACCGCTGTTGGGGTGATCGTAACAGCAAATACTGTGAATGCACGGCAACGCTTGAAAGACGCTAACGGCATTCCTTTTGATAACTACTACCCAAAGTAATCGACAAGCCAAGCTACCATCATGGCCAATTGCGGTTTCGCCGCAACCGCACTCGCCGGCTGCTTGATACAATGCACTCCAAACCACCACACGGGAGGGCAGATCATGGTTACGCGGATACCGCAAGGCCCGTTCACCTATGCGGACTACCTGCTGACGCCGGATGATGTCCGGTACGAACTCATTAACGGCGAGTTGATTATGGCGCCTGCGCCCACGACACTGCATCAAAGGGTTTCCCGCAATTTTGGGGCCGTGCTCTGGCCGTTCGTCTGGGACAACAATCTGGGAGAAATTTTCTACGCTCCCACAGACGTGTACTTGTCCGATACGAATTTAGTGCAGCCGGACATCCTGTTCATCTCGGCGGCGCGGGCCCACATCATCACCGAAACCAACATCCAGGGCGCGCCGGATTTGGTGATTGAGATTGCCTCGCCGAGTACCCAGGATGATGACCGCACGGTCAAACGGGAGTTGTACGAGCGCTTTGGGGTGCTGGAATACTGGATGGCGTATCCCCTCACCCAAACCGTTGACGCCTTGCGGCTGGAAAACGGGCGGTTCGTGGACGCCGGACATTACGGGCGCAGCGAGACCCTCACCACGCCACTACTGCCGGGGCTGCGAATTGACCTGAGCAAGGTGTTTTAGGTTCTGTGGCCGCTTTCCCTCATTCCGGCGAAATCCGTAAGCCGGTACTACGAGGCCGGTACTACCCGGTACTACAAGGATGGATACAGCCGACATGACCGACCAGCAAAAAGCCGAGCTCGCCGCGCTGGCTGCGATGCCCGAAGACGAGATTGACACCAGCGACATTCCCGAAATGCCCATAGATTGGGCCAACGCCAAGCGGGGCGTATTCTACGGGTCAATCAAGCAGCAAGTCACGCCACCGCGCGCCCACTTCTCCCCAACTGCCGCTCCAAGCCCCGGAGACCCACAATGCTTAAAACCGTAAAAGCCCGCTGTGTGAATGGCGCCCTTACGCCCTTGGAACCGGTTGAACTCAGGGAGGGCGCCGAGTACCTGATAACCCTTGACGCTCTGCCGGCGTCCTCCCACTCGGAAAACGCGGGGCCGGCACCATCCACCGCCGGCGCGTGGCAGGAAGACGACGAGTATTGGGAAGGGGCGCTGCGAACGATTTACGAAGCCCGCCGGAGCGGCTCGCGTATCGAGCCGGAGCCCTAACCTTTGCGCTACTTGGCGGATACCGATTGGGTCATCAACTACCAGCGCGGCATTGTACCGGTGGTGCATCTTTTGAATAGCCTGTTGCCCGACGGTATCGGCCTGAGCGTCATTTCGCTGGCCGAACTTTACGACGGTATTCTAGGTTCCCCCGATCCATCTAGCAGCGAAGGAACTTTGCGCGACTTCCTCGCTGCTGGTGTCAGCATCGTGGATATTGATGACGCCGTCTGCTGGAGATTCGCCAGTGAGCGGCGGCGTCTCCGGAATGCCGGCACTCCCATAGCAGATTTTGATTTACTGATCGGTACTACCGCCTTGCAACATAATCTGACGCTGCTGACCAACAACAGACGCCATTTCGAACGGCTGTCGGGCCTGCGTATCATTTCGGCGTAAATCGCTTGCAGCAACCCCAATAACCCCGTTACAGTTGCCATCATTCCATCCATGCCAACACCGGAGGCTTCCACCCATGCCCGACTGGTTTGAAAAACAGACCGTAGGCGAACTTATCAATCAGGCCGCACAGCGGTTTGGCCCGCGGGAGGCCCTGGTCTACGAAGGCCGGCGCTGGTCCTTCGACCAGTACCGGGACGAGATTGACCGGGTGGCGCGGGCGCTGATCAACCTGGGCGTGCAGCCCGGCGACAAGGTGTCCATCTGGATGCCCAACCGGGTGGAGTGGCTGTTCCTCTTTGGCGCGGTGGCCAAGATCGGCGCCGTGCTGGTGCCCATCAACACCCGATTCCGCACGTCGGACATGGAATACCTGGTCAACCATTCCGACTCTGCCGTTCTCATCCTGATGGACCGCTCCGGCCCGGTGGACTTCGGCGGGATGCTGGCCGAGGTAGCGCCGGAGATCTCCGGCGGCGACCCCAACAACCTGCGCCCGAACGCCTTCCCGGCCCTTCGCAACGTCATCATGCTGGGAGAGCAGCGGCCCGCCGGCGCCATCGCCTGGGATGCGATGCTGGCCGGCGCTGACGAGGTGCCCGCCGACGAGCTGGCCCATCGGGAGGCTGCCGTCAGCCCCGACGATACCTTCCTGCTGATGTACACCAGCGGCACCACCGGTTTTCCCAAAGGGGTGATGCACTGCCACAACCCCATTCGGACCGTCATCGATGCAGCCAACCGGATGGCCATGTCGCCCCGGGATACCATCCTCATGTACCTGCCCCTGTTCCACTGCTTTGGCCTCTACGAGGGGCCGCTGATGTCGTGGGTCACCGGCGCGCGCATGGTGCTGACCACCATGTTCGACGCCGGCGAGGTATTGCGCCTGCTGGAAGCGGAAAAAGCCACGGTGCTCAACGGCTTCGATTCCCACTTTTTCGACCTGACCAACCATCCCGAAATCGACCGGGTGGACGTGAGCAGCCTCCGCACCATCCTGCTGGCGGTGGGCATGGCGAGCAGCGAGCCGGTGGCTCGGGCGACCCAGGAGAAGCTCTGTCCCAGCCTGTCGGCCTGGGGCATGACCGAGGTGGGCGTCGGCGCAACCCGCACCTTCCTGGACGCCCCCATCGACGACCGTTGCATCGAAAGTGGTCACCCCCTGCCTGGCTACGAGTTCAAGGTCATCGACCCCGACACCGGTGACACCGTGCCGCCCAGCACAATGGGCGAGCTGTGCGTGCGGGGCTACGCGCTGATGCAGGGTTACTACAAGCGCCCGGAGGCCACCGCCGAGGCGATTGACGACGACGGCTGGCTCCACACCGGCGACGTGGCGACGATCCGGGACGACGGCAGCGTGCGCTTCCTGGGGCGGTACAAGGATCAGCTGAAGGTGGGCGGCGAGAACGTGGACCCCACCGAGGTGGAGGCTTTCCTGCTGGACCATCCGGCGGTGAACAAGGTGCAGGTGGTGGGTGTCCCCGACCCGCGCCTGACGGAAGTCGCCTGCGCCTGCGTGGTGGTGGAACCCGGGCAGGCCATCACCGAAGCCGACCTGGACGGTTTCTGCCGGGGCAAGATGGCCAGCTTCAAGATACCCCGCCACCTGGTGGTTGTGGACGACTACCCCATGACGTCCAGCGGCAAGGTGCAGAAGTATCTGCTGCGCCAGATGGCGGCGGAGCAGCTGGGCCTGCCGGTCAACTGATGACTCCCTACATCGGCATCACCGGCTTCTCAACGGACGGCGAAGTTGCAGAAGTATTGCAACATCTGCCGGTGTCGTCGGACAGGCTGCTGATGTGCGGAGTGCTACTGAGCAACGCGTTGTTGGCCGGCCGGGCAAGCGGCGCCCCGGAACGCTGCCCGCCGCCGCCGGATATCGCCAGCATCTTCTCCAGCGACCCGCGTTGCCTCAACCTGGTCCACTACCGGCCACGTGCCGGCTCCGACCTGGCCGATGCGTTGACCCGCGCCAGCGACGTTGGCGGCCCCCATTGCCACGGCGTGCAGATCAACGCCACCCGTGGTGAACCTTGGCCGGATCCGGGCGCGCTGGCAGAATACCGCCGCCGCCGCAATCCACGACGCATCGTGTTGCAGGTGGGCCGGGAGGCGATGGCGTCGGCAGGTCACGAACCGGAAACCATCGCTAGCCGCTGCGCCGACTACGTCGGTTTAGTCACCGACGTCCTGGTCGACGCCTCGGAGGGATTGGGCCGGCCGCTGGACGCTGCCCGTGCTGTGAGGTATCTGGATGCCATCGCGTGGGCCGCGCCGGAGCTGGGCTTGGTGATAGCCGGCGGCCTCTGCGCCGACAACGCCCAGCAACTGCTGGGGCCGTTAGTCCCCCATTGGACCCACGTCAGCATAGATGCCGAGGGGAGGCTGCGGGACGATGACGACCGCTTGATGCCGGGAGCGGCTGCCGCGTACGTGGTGGAGGCGCTGCGGGTTTTGGGCAGGCTGCCCTCACCCTAACCCTCTACGGGAAGGAGAGGGGAATCGCGGTGCGGCGGATTCTGGCGCGTCAATTTAACTACGGTGGCCGTGTCGGCAACGGGGTTGCCACGTCGTTTCGCTCCTCGCAATGACGGAGGCGGCCAGCCGCTGCCCGACCGATAACCGAAACGCCCTGCCGTGCCAGGCCTCCGCATTGCCAGTTCCGTACCAATGTGGCAATCTGACCGAACGACGCGGCAAGCGCCAACGGAGGGAACCAACATGACAGCAGTCAATACGGTATTGGGGCCGGTGGATTCCGTCGACCTGGGATTCACCCTGAGCCACGAGCACATCACGCTGGGAGCGGCCGGCACGGCGGCCACCTATCCTGGATTCCAGGACATGAACGCCATCGCCGAAGGGGCGACGGCGTCGCTTACCGAAGCCTACCAGGGCGGCGTGCGAACCATCATCGACGTTACCACCCTGGACCTGGGTCGGGATGTTGCCATGATGCAGGAAGTGAGCCGACGAACGGGCGTCCACGTCATCGGTTGCACCGGCAACCACCTCGCCATTCCGCGCATCTTTTGGGGGGCGCCGGTGGACAAGGTCGCAGCCCTGTTCATCCAGGAAATCGAGGAAGGCATCGAGGACACCGGCGTAAAGGCCGGCATCATCAAGGTGGCGAGCGACCGGGGCGGCGTTACCGAGAACGAGGAGATCGTCCTGCGCGCCGCCGCCCGGGCCTGCAACGCCACTGGCACACGCATCAGTACCCATACCTGGTCGCCCGACCGGGTTGGTGAGCAGCAGGTGCGTATCCTCAAGGAGGAGGGAGTCGACCTCAACCTCGTGTACATCGGCCACAGCAATGACGATACGGACGTGGCTTACCTGACCGGCCTGCTGGACGAAGGAGTCTGGCTGGGCCTCGACCGTTATCCTGGAGGCCGTACGCCAGAGACCCCCAGGTGGGAGGCGCGCACCGAGGTCGTAAAGCAGCTCATCGACGCCGGATGGGCGCACCGTCTGATGCTGTCCCACGACCACTCGACCCCGGTGGGGCAGCCTTCGGAAGAACTGCGACGGGAGCGGCAGGCATTCAATCCCGACGGCTACCTGTTCATCACGCGCAACGTGCTGCCGCGTCTGCTGGAGTTGGGCGCTACCCAGGCCGACGTGGATGCCATCATGGTGGACAACCCGCGCAACTTCTTTACCGACTAAGAGCCTATCCTAATAACCCAGCAGCCCTGAGGGCGGTGAGGGCGCAGGCGAAATGAAGAAAGGCGATGTAGTTCTCAGGGGACTTGTCCCAGCGGACCAGGATGCGCCGGAAGCGGTTCAGCCAGCTGTGCGAGCGTTCCACGACCCAGCGCCGGGCTTTGAATCCAGCTGCTCTTTTGATGGCCTTGGCCTCCTCGCCCCGGCTGCGGATGTGAGCGGTGAAGCCAAACTCGTCCAACGTGCGTCGCACCTCGTCAAAGTCGTAGCCTTTATCCAGGCACATACCCTGGGGTTGGTCTGGACTGGGCGCCGGTCGCGGCACGGGCAGGCTGTCCACCGTGGCCCGCACCAGCTTCATGTCATGACGGTTGGCCCCGTCCACCGCCAGACCCACCGGAATGCCCTGGGCTTCGGTCAACAGGCTACGCTTGACCCCGCATTTGCCGCGGTCAGTGGGATTGGGGCCGGTTTTTTTCCCCGCCCAAGGGCGATTTGGTCATGGCGCCGTCCATACTCAGCCAACTCCAGTCCAGCCCCTTCAGTTCGTCATAGCGTTCCAGTCCCACCCGCCACAGCTCCAGGAACACTCCAGCGGCAACCCATTCCTGAAAGCGCAGGTGGGCGGTGGACCCGGAACAGATGCCCGTGGCGTCCAGGGCTTTCCACTGGCAGCCGGTGCGCAGCACGTAGAAGATGCCATTGGCGCAGGTGCGGTCGGGAACCCGGGGCCGGCCGCCGCCGAATCGGTGGGTGTTCACATGCTCGGGGATCAGGGGCGCCAGCACCTCCCAGAGCTCGTCGGAGATCTGGAACGCGCCGGTGGTGGGATTGGTCTTGGTGGCTGGGCCAGCACGCTTCGGACGTGGCGGCTTGGTATCTTTCGCTTTGGTCATTGCCCCAGTCTAGACGCAACCCCCGCTTTCCTTCCCGCAACGCCCCTGCAAGTTTCCACCAGTTTTTAGGATAGGCTCTAATGGGCGCGCATTGAGCCCCTCTCCCAGTGGGAGAGGAGTTGGGGCGAGGGAAGGACGGCAGGTGCGGGCAATTTCACCCTCACCCTATCCCTCTCCCATCGAGGGAGAGGGGATGATCGCTTATCAGGAGGCGTATTGTGAATATTGGCTTTTCGCTATCCAACAACCAGGGATTGACCGACGTGCAGGAAGTGGTGCGAACCGCCGTACGCGCCGAGGAGCTGGGCTTTGATTCCGTCTGGGCCAGCGACCACGTATTCAACGTCAGCTACGTCTACGAACGACTGGGCAACCGCCCGTACTACGACCCCATGACCATCCTGGCCTTTGCCGCTGCCCAAACCCAGCGGGTGATGCTGGGTACCAGCGTCCTGGTGCTGCCCTACCACAACCCGATGCGGCTGGCCAAGCAGGCGGCGACGCTGGACCAACTTTCCGGCGGCCGGCTGGTGCTGGGCGTCGGCGTCGGCGTCATTGACACCGAGCTGGAGGCCATGGGCGTGCCCTTCGCCGAGCGAGGCGCTTACACCGACGAGTCCATCGAGATAATGAAGACGCTGTGGTGCGAGGACGACCCCCGTCACGACGGGCGCTTCTTCCAGTTCTCGGATATGGCCTTCTCGCCCCGCCCGGTGCGTCCGGAGGGCGTGCCCCTGCTCATTGGCGGCACCAGTCGGGCGGCGATCCGGCGGGCGGCGCGCCACGGCGACGGTTGGCATCCCACGGCCATGGAGCCGGAGGACCTGGCCCAGGGCATCCGCTACCTCCACGAACAGGCCGAGCGCGCCGACCGGGACCCGGCGACCATCCCGGTGTCGGTAAGCGTGCCGTTGCAGGGCGGGAGGCCGGGCCGTTTCACCCTGGGCGCCACACCGGACGAGATGCGCGCCAACGCTCAGGCCTTCGCCGACGTGGGAGTCGCGCGCATCGTAGTGTCACCCTACTCCGGCGACCCGGAGGAGGTATTCCCCGCCATGGAAACCATAGCCAGCGAGGTTATGCCGGCGGTGGCGTGAGCGGCAACGTAGAGTTGCAGCTTACGGAGCCTCTAAAGGAAGGTCCAGCTGGGGGAAGCCGGCGGCCCGATGCTCCTCGAACAGCGAGTAGAACTCGTTGACGGTCATGCTGAAGGCCGCCAAGAAAGCCTCTCGCCAAGTGGTGCCGGGTTGCATCAGTGCGTAGAAATCCAACAACGCCTATTGGCCGGCATACGCGGCCAATAGTTCAACCGCCGTCAGGGATAATTTGTACTGGTTGCCCTTGATGGAGCGGAATCCGTTGTGGGTTTCCATATCGGACAACGCGCCTTCCGCGTATCGGGCGTGGCGGAGGAAGCCCCAGGGTTCGACCGAAGCGCGTTCCCCGTCGTAGGAAAGCACCCCGGCCGAATCAAGGGCCTGGAAATTCAAAAACTCGGCGATGCCCTCCGAAAGCCAGCGGGGCCCGCCGTCGGGTAAGCGATCCGATGCGCCTCGCACGTTTAGCCCTGACAGGGTGTACTGGTAGGCGTGTATCGACTCGCCCACGCTGGCCCTGACCTTGTCGCCGTATTCCCGGTCGGTGAACTAGGGGACTGAGGTGTTGAGGACGATCCACCGACCGCTGGCCACGGCCAGGCTTTGTCCCGTGGCGAAGCCTCTGCCGGCGCCGCCGCGTTCCAGACCGAGACCACTATCACACTCGAAGGCGGCCGCCAGTGCCTCCAGGTCGTGGAACAGGTAGAAAGTGATGGCAGTTGCCATCTCCGGCATACAAAGCAATCGGGCGTAGTCATGAGCAATTCGGATGCCCGCGGCGGATGCCCGCCTGTCCTCCTCGGATACGCCGTCGCCGATGACCCACTTGAGGTACATCGGAGAGCCCGGGACAGCCGTGAACTCGTGCTCTGACCTGGGGGTTGGCATCGCCCGGGGTGGGTGCGCGCGTTGGCAATGGCACGGCAGTCGGGCTCGCTGTGGGTGACGGTCTAGTACTACAGTCGCAGATTTGACAGGCGGCGTTTGTAATGGCATTGGCGGGCTCTGGCTTGGTGGCGCCGTCTCCACCACGACCAGGACAGGATGAAATCAGGCAGTTGATTTTCCGTCCATACCAGTCGGGTGAGCAGCCGGCGCGCCTCCGGGGCCGTTATGGGAATCAGCGCTTCATCGGGACCGTAGCAGCCCCCTTTGCTCCTGGTTCCATCGCTTGATGCTTGATTACTGACAGCTACGCCGGCGCCAGCATCGCCAAGGTGATGTGCCGGTACCAGCCGTCCCACCTCCGCACCTCATACTGGTCCAGTCCCACCGGCCCCTTGGCCTCCTCGAAACACTCCTCGATGGCCCACCGGGTCCCAGCCACCCTCACCAGTTCCTCCAAGGCCGTTCCCGCCGGGCCGAAGCATACGAAGTAAGCCAACTCCCCGGGCTGGGCAATGCTGCGCCGGGCCAGCAGCCAGTAGCCCTTGCCCGGCTCCCCAAGAGGCCGTATTTCCACGACGGCCCAATCGTCTGCTCAAGGCGATCGTAGACCCGTGGCCCCTTGGCCCCATCGCCCGCACTGCAGCTGGTCCAACCCAACTCGTCAACCTGCGACGTCAGCCGGTCAGCCCGCACCTGACACAGGCCCTGGTCCGTCCAGACCCACAGCTGCTCGTTGCTCCTGATGGCCAGCACGTGGGGAATTCCCGCTCGCTCCAGCCACCGCCGCAGCTTGCGGTCGTTGCCATAGACCTCATCTCCAGCAACCCAGCCGAAGGGGACTCCTGATTCCAGCGCCCGCTTCAGCATTAGCTGGGCCAGTTGCGGCTTGGTCCGAAAGCCGACACTCTCCGGCACCCCAGCCTCCCCCCGCCGCTCCCAGTCTTCCGCCCACACCTGGGGCAGGTACAATTCCCGGTCCAGCAGGGTTCTGCCCCTGGCGCTGGCATAGGCCAGAAAAACGCCAATCTGACAGTTCTCGATCCGCCCCGCCGTCCCGCTGTACTGCCGCTGCACCCCCACCGACTGCTCCCCTTTCTTGAGGAATCCGGTCTCGTCCACCACCAGCACCGCGTCAGCGGCGGACAGATGCTCCACCACGTAGGATTTCAGGTCATCACGAACCAGGTCCGCATCCCACCGATAGTTGTACAACAGGCGCTGCACCCCGTCGGGAGTGGCGTCGCCCGCCTGCTCCGCCAACTGCCACCCGTTCTTGCGCTCTACGGAACTGACCAGTCCCCGCAAGTAGTCCAGTACCCGCCGCCGAGGCTCCGGGCGCCGGAACCGTCCGGCAATGCAGGAATGAACCTGCTCAATCCCTTCGGCCCAGCGGGCCACTTCCGCCAGTTCCTCTGCACGCCCCGTCACCGCCGCACCCCCTCACCGGATAATGGCCTATCTTACCCGATAATCTGCGACTGTAGTACTAGGCGTGTACGTGGGCTGTGGTGGCGGTGATGGCACTGGCGTTGCAGTCGGACGGGCGTTTTAGAGATGGCGGTGTTGGCCCATGTTGGAGTTCGTTCGGGTACAGATGTTGACGGCGGCCCGTCAGAGTCCGCGTTTGCCGGCGCAAGGACCGCCGGCGATGCGGGCAGAGGTTGCGCTGCTTGGCAGACAACGGCAATCACGACCAATACCAGACACGGGCAAGGCAACCACGTGATTCCGTTCTGCGTATAGAATGGGATTTCCGCTGGTCTCATTGCGAAAATATACCACCCGGCATGAACGTTGCCTCGCCCGGCCTCTGATGCCACAATAATGGTTGCTGATGTGGACGCTCCCGGAGTTTCAAACATGACCACCCCCACCCCCACCACCGCTCCCTACGGTTCCTGGCGCTCGCCCATCACCGCCGATGCCATCGTGGCCGAGGCGGTGGGTTTGGGACAGGTTGCCATCGATGGCGACGCGGTGCTCTGGACCGAATCGCGGCCATCGGAAGGCGGGCGCTACGTCGTCGTGCGAATGACGCCCGACGGGCACGTTACCGAAGTGAACCCGCCGCCATTCAACGCCCGCACGCGCGTCCACGAGTACGGCGGCGGAGCGTGGCTGGCCAACGGCGGCGTGGTCTGGTTCTCGAATTTCGACGACCAGCGCATCTACCGGGTGGAGCGTGGCAGCGGGCCCGTGGCCGTGACGCCCGATGGCCCGATGCGCTACGCCGACGCCGTGCTGGACCGCGCCCGCAACCGTCTCATCTGCGTGCGCGAGGATCATACCGACCGGGACAATATCGTCAACTCCATCGCCGCCGTGCCGGCTGGCGGTAATGGGGAGCAGACGGTACTGGCGTCGGGCTGGGATTTTGTATCGACGCCGCGATTGAGTCCGGACGGGAATACGCTGGCCTGGCTGTCCTGGAATCATCCCAACATGCCCTGGGACGGTACGCATCTCTGGACGGCGTCGGTGCTGGGCGACGGGTCGTTGGGCGAGGCGACGCAGGTGGCCGGCGGCGATAGCGTCTCGGTGTTTCAGCCCGAATGGTCGCCCGACGGCGTGCTGCACTACGTGTCCGATCAGACGGGTTGGTGGAACCTGTACCGCTACCGCGATGGCGAGCACGAAGCCCTGTATCCGGATGACGCTGAATATGCCCGGCCTCAATGGGTGTTTGGCGCCCGCACCTACGGATTCGCTGGCAACGGCAGCGTGGTCTGCTCGGTGAACCGGCGTGGTGTATGGTCGCTGAACCTGCTGAACCCCTCTGTCGGCACAATGACGGCTCTGGACTTGCCGGCGACAGAAGCCGGACGCGGCGACCTGGCGGTGTCGGGTCGAACGGCCATCGTGGTTGCCGGCGCGGCCGACCGGCCCCTGTCGCTGATGCGCGTCAATCTTAGCGACGGCTACTGGGACACCCTGCGGCAGTCGTCGTCAACTGCGGTGGATGCGGGCTACATATCCCCAGCGCAGAGCATCGAGTTTCCATCCAATGACGGCCGGCCGGCTTACGCGCTGTATTACGCGCCCCGCAATCCGGAGTTCGCGGCGCCGGAGGGTGAGCAGCCGCCGCTGCTGGCACTGAGCCACGGGGGGCCGACCGGCGCAGCATCGGGTGCGCTGGATATGTCGGTTCAGTTCTGGACCACCCGCGGTTTCGCGGTGGTAGACGTGAACTACGGCGGCAGCGTGGGCTACGGTCGAGCGTACCGTCAGCTCCTCAACGGTGGCTGGGGCGTCGTGGATGTGGACGACTGCGCCAACGCCGCTCTTCACCTGGTGCATCAGGGTCTGGTGGACGGCGACCGCCTGGCGATTCGGGGGGGCAGCGCCGGCGGTTACACGACGCTGGCGGCGCTGACCTTCCGCAACGTGTTCGCCGCCGGCGCCAGCTACTACGGCATCTCCGACCTGGAAGCGCTGGCGTCGGATACGCACAAGTTTGAGTCGCGCTACCTGGACCGGCTGGTTGCGCCGTATCCGGAGGGGGCGGACACCTACCGCCGACGGTCGCCCATCCGCCATGTGGAGGGATTGTCCTGCCCAATCATCCTGATGCAGGGGCTGGAAGACCGCATCGTGCTGCCCAGCCAGGCCGAAACGATGTTCGACGCGGTGCGGGCCAAGGGTCTGCCCTGCGCGTATCTGCCCTTCGAGGGCGAACAGCACGGATTCCGACGGGCCGAGAACATCAAGCGGGCGCTGGAAGCGGAGGCTTATTTCTACTCCAGGGTGTTTGGATTCCAGCTGGCCGACACGGTGGAGCCGGTGGCGATCGAGAATTTGTGACACTCTGACGCTCGGAACCAGACTCCCGGCTGATAAAATATATGGATGGCCTCCGAACCGCAAATCGACCCGGAATCCTTGGTTGCGCGCATCATCGCCGAATTGCAGGCGAATCCAGAAGCGCAGCGCTTGCTGCTGCGGGCCCTATTGACAGAAGAATTCCTCGGGATACCAGTCCGCCTGGAACGAATCGAGGGTGATATCGCCGAGCTCAAGGCCGATGTAGCAGAACTGAAGACCGACATGGTCGAAGTCAAAGCCAGCATCGGCACCCTGACGACTGACGTCGGTTCTCTGAAAGGATTCGCCCTGGAATCTCTGCTGCATCGACGCATTAGACCGCTCATTGGTCAGCGGCTGGGGTTACGGCGTCCCCGTGTAATGCAAAGTGCGGCTCAGGAACCGCTGGCAGACCTCATTACTCCAATGGAATCCAGCGCGGACGATGGCTTTATCACAACGGAGCAGGCTAACCGGGTTGACGCTACAGATTTAATAGTCCGTGGGCAGCGCCGGGAGACCCTCCAATACGTTTGGGTCGCTGTGGAAGCGTCGCACAAGGTGAGTGCCGACGACATCCGTCGAGCGCGTGAAACGGCCGATATCTTGGCGACCGTGTTTGACGAAGAATCCTTCGCCGTCGTAGCCGGACATAGCATCGACCCGCCGGACCTGGAACGTGCCGACGCTGCGGGCGTGATTTACCTGGAGGTCGAGGAGCGGTTCTGAAGGCTACGCCCCCGCCCTGGTCTTTTGCCGGGCTTTCACCCTCACCCCCAGATCAAGTCTGGGGCCGGCTCTGGCCCTCTCCCCTCAAGGGAGAGGGGATATTTTTAGTAGGCTGCGTACAGGACCTCCATGATGGGGCCCGCGTCCGTGATGGGCTTGGGGTTGGTGCTCAGGCTGCGGTCTTGCAGGGTGGCGGTGGCGATGTACTCCAGGCCGTCCTCGGGAACGCCTACCTCCCGCAGCGTGCGGGGCAGCTCCAGGTCTCGGCACAGGCCGTCCACGGCGTCCGCCGCCGCCAGTCCGGCTTCCGCGTCAGTCATGGTGCTGCTGGCTACGCCGATGGCCTCGGCGATCATGCGCTGGCGGTCGGCGCAGGCGTCCAGGTTGTAGCGCATGGTGTGGGGCAGCAGGATGGCGTTGGCCTCGCCGTGGGGCACGTCGTACAGGCCGCCCACGTGGTGGCAGGTAGCGGTGTTCAGACCCAACCCACCGAAGGACGCCAGCGAAGCCATGGCGCAGGCGGTCTTGGTGGTGAGCAGGGTGTCGACGTCGCCGTCCTTGCAGTTGGGTAAGTTGTCGAAGAGTAGCTTGATGGCGTGCAGCGCCATGCCGTCGCCGATGGGATTGCGTCCCGTGGAGTAAACGGTCTCGATGGCAATGCGAAGCTGACCGATTGCCGTTGACACCAGGATCCGCAAGGGTGTGGTGGCCAGGGCCTGGCCGTCGATGATGACGGTGCGGTGGGTTACGCCGTCGCCGGCGATGCTGAGCTTTCGGCCCTGCTGGTGGTCGGTGATGCCACCACCGCCGCGACTGAATTCGGCGCAACCCATAGTGGTGGGCACGCTGAGGATGGGCACCTTGGGGGACGGAGTGGGGGGCACGGTAACCTTGTCCGGCGGCTCGTAGATTATCGCGTAGTCGCGAATGTCGCCGCCCTCGGCCAGCAGCGTCGCGATGGCCTTGGTAGTGTCGTGGGTGCTGCCGCCGCCCACGCTGATAAACACATCGGGTTGCACCTCTTTCGCCATCGCCACACCCTCTTCGACCGTTCCCACCGGTGAGTGCGGCGACACGCCGGAGTAGGTGCCCACGTAGCGGGACCCCAGCGCCTCCTGTACACGCGGGACCACGTTGCAGGCGCGCAGAATGGTTGGCCCGCAGGTGATCATCGCCCGGCTGGCGCCCAGGGCGTCCACGGTGGCCGGCAGCGCGTCGATGGCGGTTTCGGCGCAGATAATGTCCTGGTGCAGGGGGTAGTAACGGTATTGCATGGTGTTGCTTGTCATGTTTTTGCCTCCGTGTACTGTTGCGAAGCCCCCAGGCTGGAGGGGAAGGGCCGCAGTTTCGGCCAAATGTTCACCCTCACCCTAACCCTCGCCCATCGAGGGAGAGGGGAAAGGACCTTACGGGCTACGGGATCAGTTGGTCTATTGGTTCAGTCCGCGCTGCATGCCGCGCAGGTAGCCGGCCTGTCCGCCGTGCTGGTTAACTTCCCAGATGAGCAGGCGGAACATGTCGACCACGGCCATGGTTTCGCCGCGGCGGTTGGTCATTTCCGTGCTGACCAACGAGGCGTCGTCGTGCTCAGCCAGGAATTCCAGCAGGTTGTTACGGGCGGCGTTGGCGTATTCCACCAGCACGGCCTTGTCTGGACATTTCCAGTTGCCCAAATCTTCCGCCGAGTAACCGAAGCCCACGTCCATGGGCTCGGGTTGTTTGTCCAATCGTTCCGCCCATCCGGTTTCGTAAAGCTGGGTTCCGCGCCGTGCCAGGGACTGCACCCACATATCCAGCGCCCGCCCGTAGTGCCACAGGATGAAGCCGATGGAGTGGCACTGGTCGTTGGGGCGGTATTCAATCTCGGCCTGAGTCAGGCCGTCGATGTAGCGTTCCATCCATTCCCAATGGCTGGCGAACGAACCTTGGATAAATTCCTGCAACGCCATACTCACCTCTACAAGTCGTGACCTCAATCGCCTTAAATCAAGAAATTGCCGAGCGGATAGCCCGTTCGAGTTCGTCGAAATGTACTTCCTCAGCGCCAACCTGTGGCAGCCGATTCAGGGAAATGCTTTGTTGGCCTCCTACTTCGCAGTTCAACCTGCCTGTTGATAGCACAAAGAACGTCCATTGCCCCATATCCAGAGGATCAATGGTTGATTGCTCTCGGTGATGGTGTAGGCAGAACACATACACGTCGGATGATCGGGATCTCTCGTTCCCAAACTCGTTGGTGGCTGGGTCCCACGAGTACGTGGGCGCAATGTCGAACTGTGGTATTGAAAATTTATTCTGAACCCACGTTTGTATGTATCCCGATGTCTTTACCTCAATCTTGATACCATCAAGCGTGTTGACGTCATAAGCAGCCCATTCCTCCTGTACTCCGTCCGCCGCCCTTACGGCCAGGGCTACGAGGTACTCACCAAACATCCCCCGGAGCGCATTGCTCACCAAGGCAGACCCCATCCACTGCCAGAAATTGAGCAGTGTAGCGCCCATAGGTAACCGTTCATCCCCTGTGCGTCGTTGGGGAATTATTTGTCCCAGAGACTTTGACATATCAGCTACTGCTGTTCATCAAGTAGTCCACACCGGCGGCCGCTTCTCCAGAAACGCCGAAATGCCCTCTTTGGCATCATCGGCCAGCAGGTTGTCCACCATCACCTGACTGGCAAACTGATAGGCGGCCGGCCGGTCCATCTCAATCTGCCGGTAGAACGCCGCCTTGCCCAGCGCCAGCGTATGAGCGCTGGCCGATGCAATCTGCCGCGCCAACTCCATAACCTGCGTTTCCAACTCATCCACCGGCGCAATGCGGCTGATGAGGCCAAACTCCAGCGCTTCCGTCGCCGAAATCGGCCGGCCGGTAAGCAGCATCTCCATCGCCTTCTTGGGCATCACGGATCGGGCGACCGCTACCCCCGGCGTGGTGCAGAACAACCCGATCTGGACACCAGGGGTGGCGAAGGCGGCGTTATCGGCGGCCACGGCGATGTCGCAGGTGGCGACAAGCTGGCAACCGGCGGCGGTTGCCAGCCCCTGCACCTGTGCAATCACCGGTTTGGGCAGCAACCGGATGGCTTCCATGACCCGGGTGCAGGCGGCGAAGACGTCCGCATATTGCTCGGCGTCACCGTTGACCAGTTCGTTGAGGTCGTGGCCGGAGCTGAAAACCGGGCCTTCGGAGCGGATGACGACGACCCGCGCATCAGGGTCATTGGCGATTTCAGCCAACCGTTCCTCCAACGCTGCCAACGTGTGTGAGGACAGTGCGTTGCGCCGCTCCGGGTTATTGAGGGTCAGCACGGCGATACCGTCTTGGGCGTAATTGTAAAGGACTGGCAACGGCTTAACCTCCGCCGGAGTGGCCGGTCGGGCCTGCGCCCGCTCGACAGTGGCAACAGCGACGGTGTTGCCGGCCGGCGAGAAAAACTCTACCTCGTATGCGGCGTGCTGGGGGTAAATGTGCACCACCGTGCCGACCGCGCCTGCTTTGAGGTTGTCGTCCGGCAAGTCGTCGATTAGGACGATATGTTCGTGTTCACGAATCATAAATCACCTCGACAGTGAATGAGCGGTTACCAGACGCGGTTCGTCAGTGCTGTTAAGGATTATCCAGGTGGTTCGGACGTTGGGATCACGTCCATCTGGGGTTTCCAGTGAGCCTTCAACGGTGAACTTCATACCGTGTATGGTTTGAGTCGTGCTGGTGACCTCGTAGCTGGCTCCGTGAGTACGCAACGCTTGTGCCCAAATCTGCCACCCATCGCGGTTAAATCCGAACGCGGCAAGGAAGTCTGCTTTACTCCCGCCCTTGGGGGGTCATCCGCCAGCAAGTAATTCAGGATTTTTGCCGGAGGTATGTAAGAGTTTTCGGCGTTGGGCAGCTTCACCTTTTTGCCGGCTACCCCCTGGGCAATCCCAGGCCCCGGCTGGCGATGATGTTGCGCTGGACTTCGCTGGTGCCCGCGGCGATGGTGTGGGAGAAGGCGCGCAGCCAGTGCTCCTGCATATCCGCTTCCAGCGGTGTCCACCTTTCATCGCGCAGCCCACCGTACATGCCCATGATTTCCAGGCACGAAGCGGTGGTGCGCTGCACGGTTTCGCTGCCGAATACCTTGGACATTGACGCTTCTTTGTTGGGCACCAGCCCCTCGCCCTGCATCCAGGCCACGTTGTAGGCGATGAGCCGGGCGACTTCGGTTTCGATGTAGCGGTCGGCCAGCACGTTGCGAACCCAGGGTTCCTGACTCAGCGGCTTGCCGTTGCGGTTGATGCCGTCGGCCCACTGGCGCGTGTCGTCCAAGTGGCGGCGGGCGGCTGCCGAGTAGTCGATTCCGGAGCGTTCGAAGTCCAGCAGGGTGACTGCCACGTACCAGCCGCGGTTTTCCTCGCCAACGATGTTGCGTGCCGGAACGCGCACGTTGTCAAAAATCACCTGGTTGAACTCGTGGCGGCCGCCCATGTTGATGATGGGGCGCACCTCGATGCCGGGCGTTTTCATGTCGACCAGGAAGAAGCTGATGCCCCGGTGCTTCGGCGCGTCGGTATCGGTGCGCGTCAGCAGCATGATCCAGTCGCCGCGATGCCCCATGGAGGTCCAGATTTTGCTGCCGTTGACGACGAACTCGTCGCCGTCGCGGATGGCGCGGGTGCTCAGGGAGGCCAGGTCGGAACCGGATTCCGGTTCGCTGTAACCCTGGCACCACTGCACTTCACCTTTGGCGACCGAGGGCAGGTGTTCGGCTTTCTGCTCGTCGGTGCCGTGAATCATCAGCGTGGCGCCCATCATGCGGACGCCGAAGTTGTCGCGGCCGGGCGCCCGGTGGTAGGTCATTGCCTCGTTGAAGATGGCGGTGCGAACCGGTGAGGCGGCCTGCCCGCCGTACTCCTCCGGCCAGTGCATGGTAAGCCAACCCCGGTCGGCCAGCTTGCGGCGCACGTCCAGCGTTCGCTGCCAGTTGTCCTCGCCAGCACCCCGTTCACCCAATTCCCATTCGGGAACGTACTCGTCGGAGATAAACTGACGCAAATCGTTCTGGAATGTGGTGTCCTCGGTACCAAACTGGAATTCCATGGTGGGTCTCCTGTGCTGGGAGTTTTGGCTATCTTATCACGGCGGTCAGATTTGGCTGTATCCGCTACCGGGCCCTCGGGTGTCGTCGACCCCCCAGCCTCGGCCTCCTTCGATCCAGCCGAATTCGAGCAGAATCTGCTGGCTGTAACACACTCGACCGGTGACTTTTTCCGGAGATTCCGACGCTAGCAAAAGCGTGGCCCGGGCCAGCATCTCCGGCGGTTCGCCACGGGGGTCGTCCATCCCGTCAACCAGGTGGTGGAAGACGGTGCCGGGAGTGGGAACCACCAGGGATGGAGCGACTGCGGTGACCGAAATCCCGTGTTCGAAAACTTCCTGGGCCAGTCCCTGGGAGAACCGTTCCAGGGCGGCTTTTTCCGCCCCATAGCAGGTCCCGTTGTTGGCTGGCGTCGTGTACGGTCCCCGACCCGGGCCCACGGCGGAGCCGGAGGATATGTTGACGATACTGCCCGACTCGCGGGGGATCATGTCGGCCAGCACCAGCTGGCTGAGGATGAAGGGGGCGTGGAAATTGACCGCCCACGAGCGCATCCACCGGTTCAGCGGAAAGTCCTTGACGGGGAGGTAGTAGGTGAGCGCGGCGTTGTTGACCAGCACGTCCACCGGGCCATAGATGCGGCGGGTTTCCTCCACCAGCATCTCGCAGTCTTCAGGCAGCGATATGTTGGCGGCGACGGCGGTAGCCTCACCGCCGGCTTCCTTGATGTCTGCGATGGTTTTGGTCAGGGAACCCTCGAGGGGGTGGTCGCCTTCATTCACAGTGCGCGCGGCGCAGATCACCCGGGCGCCCTCGGCTGCGAACAGGCGGCTGACTTCGGCGCCGATGCCACGGCTGGCGCCGGTTACGATTGCGGTCTTTCCTTCGAGTCTGGGCATATTGCGTTCGTCCTTGGATACAATTGGTGATCACACGGGCGAGCTATCGTTGGCACGGTTACTGGATCGCAGATTGGGGGGCGGCTCATCGAAAGACTTCCCAGCAGATTCGGCCTCCTCTTTGCGTCTGACCCAGTCCATCCACAGACGGTTGGCTTCATCGCGTCCCTCTTTGCGCCCTTCCTCGCGCCCTCTCGCGCGCCCTTCCTCGCGATTACGGAGTTTGATGAAATGTGCAAAAACCATTGGTATTCCCTCTACGATAGCGATGGACAGCGGGAACGCGATTCCAACCGTGACGGCGGCGGCAGATACGATGATTGTAGCAGTTTCGTGCCAGGCCAGCGGCTCGCTGCCCGAAGTAATAATTCGCGAGTAGGAAACGGTGCTGGTGAGTGTGACCCAGAGTATGAGGAAGGTGGACAGGAACCTGCCAATATGTTGGGCCACTACGTCGAACGGACCGCCGCGTTCTACCTGCTCCTCCTCACGCTGAAACCCCACATCAGGTATCCAGCAGGTCGGCCAGCAGGGCTTCGTTCATGGTGAAGCTTTCGGCCTCGCTGGGAAATGCGCCGCTGCGAACATCATCGGCGTATCGGCGGAACGCCTCCGACACGTCCTCGGACAGGTTGGCGTAGAGGCGGGCGTGCCGCGGGACGAACTCCGAAAACAGCCCCAGCATGTCGTGGAACACCTGCACCTGACCGTCGCAATCGGGCCCGGCGCCGATGCCGATGGTCGGGATGGTCAGCCGTTCGGTGATGACTTTGGCCAGCGGGCTCGGGACACACTCGAGCACCACGGCGTAGGCTCCGGCGTTCTCCAGCGCCTGGGCGTCTTCGAGCACCCGCCGCGCCGCCGCCTTGGTGCGTCCCTGCACCCGGTATCCTCCCAACGCGTTCACCGACTGCGGCGTGAGCCCGATGTGGCCCATCACCGGCACGCCGGCATCGACGATCCGCCGCACGGTATCGGCTATCGACACCCCGCCTTCCAGCTTGACGGTGTGAGCGCCCCCCTCCTGCATCAGCCGGCCCGCGTTCCGCATCGCTTCCTCGGCGTTCACCTGGTAGGCCATGAAGGGTAGGTCGGCCACCACCAGCGCCTCCTTGGCGCCCCGGCTCACCATGCGGGCGTGATGCACCATGTCGTCCATCGTGACGGGTATGGTGGAATCATAGCCCAACACCACCATGCCCAGGCTGTCACCAACCAGCAGAATGGGAATCCCGGCGGCGTCGGCGATGCGGGCAGCGGTGTAGTCGTAAGCGGTGACCATGGGGATTTTCTCCCCAGCCCGCTTCATCTCCGCCAGTCGCCTGATTGTAATAGCCATGGTGGGGCGATTGTATCAGGCCGACCCGTCGCCGGCGACTGCATCGACCAAACGCGCGATGCGCTCGGCGTCGATTCCCCTGCTGCGGGCCAGGGGCAGGGACGCCAGAGTGAGCTGGCGATACAAGGGCACGAGATGGGGGGCGTGGCGCGCGAGGGCATCCATGTGGGCGCGCACGGTGGCGGCGTCGCCGCGGACCGCCGGGCCGGTTACGGCGCCCTCCGTGCCGGCGTTAGCGATGGCCTCGATGGTGGCCCGGGCCAGGGGAATGGCGGCCTGCGTGCCCTCCTCAGAGCTCAGGCCGAGTTCAGACCAGAGACTGATGGCGGCGTCGAGCAGCGCCGTAACCTGCCCGCACCCCAGCACAGCGCTGGCATGGTACAGAGGGCGCATATCGTCGGAGATGGAGATGGCGCGACCGCCGAGAGTTCCAGCCAGGCGGGGCAGGTAGTCTTCCAGCCAGCCGGTGGCGGCCACGGCGAAGGTTACTCCGGTGAGCCTGCTTGCGGCGTCGGCCGGCTCGCTCAGGCCGGCGAAGGTTTGAAAGGGGTGCATCGCGCCCACCGCTGCGCCGGACGCCGCCGCTGACGCCAGTAACTCTACCGAAGCCGCTCCGCAGCAATGGGCAACACCCTGCCCGCTGCGCCACCTCACCGACCCGGCAACATCGGCGATGGCGCCGTCGGGCGTGGTAATGAACACCAGGTCGCACGCATCGGCAACGTCCTGGGCTGCGTCCAACGCCTGACAACTGCTGACGCGATCGGCCAGCCAATTTGCGCTGTCCCGACGGCGGCTGGCGGCGGCGGTTACGTTGCAGCCCACCCCGTCCAGCGCCAGGGCGAGACCTCGACCCAACGTGCCCACGCCGATGAAGCCAATCTTGACGTCGCGGTCCGCCGACCTGTTATCGCCGGGCATCAGAGTTCCTGAATCGACGGTACGCCGGCCAGGCCCGTTGCTGACTGCAAGGCGTCGATGACCGCCAGGGCAGCAACTTGGGTTGCGGCGGTAACGATTGCCGCGAGGTCGGCCGGCGCAGCGTTTTGGCCGGTGGCCAGACAAAACAGCGTATCGCCGTCGCTGGGGGTATGGCATGGTCGGATGGTCAGGGCCAGGCCATCGTGGGCCGAGGAAGCGACGAAGTTGGTTTGCATCTTGTCCAGCGCGGCGTCGGTGGCGACCACGCCGATGGTGGTGTTCGCCAGGAGGGCAGCGGCGGCGGCGGCCTCGCCGTTGAGCACTACTGCTACTGGGTCCGACATCCGTCCATCATCTCGGCGTGGGCCGGCGATGAGTGTGCCGTCGTGGTGGTCGAAGACGCCGCCCCAGGCGTTGACGGCGACCGCCGCGCCGACCGACACGCCATCGGCCAGGGTGATGCTGGCGGAACCGATGCCCCCCTTGATGGCCCCAGCGGCTCCCAGGCCCTTGGCCACCGTAGCCCCGGTTCCCGCACCCACCGTGCCCGCGACCAACGGAGCGTTGGATGCGACCACGGCGGCCGCATAGCCCGCATCCGCGTTGGGCCGCACGGAAGACTCACCGATGCCCAGGTCGTAAAGGATGGCCGCCGGCACGATGGGTACTCGAGCGTGCCTGGTTTCAAACCCGATGCCCTGCTCTTCCAGCCAGCGTTGCAGGCCGATGGCCGCCGCCAGTCCGAATGCGCTGCCGCCACTGAGCATCACCCCGTGCACTCGGTCAACGCGGCGGATAGGGTTGAGCAGGTCGGTTTCGTGGGTGCCGGGCGAACCGCCGCGTACCGCAACACCACCCACTGCTCCGTGGCGGCACAGTATCGCGGTACATCCCGTGGCTGCGTGCCGATTCGTCCAATGCCCTGCCTCAATACCTGGCACGCTGGTGATAGTCCCGCCGCAATCGATGTGGTTCATTGCATTAATCGCAAATGGTCGGGAACAGGAGGGTTTGGGCAACGTCGTTGGGACTAGAGTATCGTTATTCTAACGGTGTGAGAATAGGCGGGCAACAGAACCGGACGGATTCACACGCGGAGACACGGCCCCGCTGTTACCAGCCGTTACTCGCCGGACTGAATGTCGGACAGCAGCAGCTCCGCACGTTCCAGCATCAACTGCTGTCGATCTGCGCTGACGCCCCGGCTCTCCAGGTACATCCGCAGGGCCGCCATTGGTTGCAAATCCGATGAGTCGATCGGAGCGCGCCGCCGTTCCAGGTCGGTAACTTCGCGGGAAATGCTGGCGACGTAGTGCGCCGAAGACAGGGCCGGCCGCAGGTCTGCATCGCGAAGGCGCGCCGATTGCTCACCGGACAGCGTGATGCGCAGCCGCACGATTGCGCCGGCGACCTCCCGTCGGTCGATGGCCCTTACCACGAAATCGGTGGGATTGGCCTCGACCTCGGGAACGGTCGCCGCGACGGTTACGAAGGGACGGGCGCAGATGGGATGGAACTGAAAATCCTGCAGCCGCTGACCCTGCGGCGCCTGGGGGTTGATGTCCACCACGCAGAAACCCTTTTCGTCCGATTCCTCCGAGAAGTCCACCCGTTGCAGGCTGCCCGAATAGGCCACCACCGGAGCGGCGGCGCGGAGCACCTGGTGCTTGTGGATATGGCCCAGCGCCACGTATTCCAGCTGAGGTTGGCCGATGGCGCTCATGTTCAGCACGTGGTCATTGCCCAGCATCATCGAGCGTTCGGTTCCGGTGGTGGCGCCGTTGACGGTAACGTGGCCGGTGAGAATCGCCGGCGTGTCCGGGTCCAGCGCCGCAACGTTGCGCATTATCGCCGCAGTCATTCGGTCTTCGGTCGCCTGGCGGATTTGCTCGATGGAAAGCCCTCGGGATTCATCACGGGCCAGCATGGCTCCACGGGTGGGCCAGGGCACGGCTACGATTTGCACCGGCCCAGCGGGCGTATTGATGGTGTGGTTGGCCAGACGCGAGCCGACGTAGACGTTGGGAACATCCAGCGTGGCGAATATCTCGACGGCATTAGCCCGGCTTGCCATTGCCGGCAGGTCGTGGTTGCCGGCGAGCAGAAAGGTGGGGATGCCGGCGGCGGAAAGTCGGCGCAGGCGTATGGCGAACTCCCGCTGGTGCGTTTGCGATGGGTCGCGTCCTTTGTACGCATCGCCGGCCAACACCACCAGGTCAACGCGGTTGGACTGGGCAAACTCGACCAGTTCGTCGAGCGCGGCCAAAAAGTCGCCCAACCGTGTGGACAACCCGGTGTTGGGATCCGTGCGACCATAGTTCTCGACGCCGATATGCAGGTCGGAAAAGTGGAGCACACGCATTGTTATCGCTCAGCCATCTTTAGTCATCGAACCGCGCAAGTGGCGGTGGCCACCACTATACACGTTGAACCCGTATACACGTTGAACCTGGCCGGCTGGGACGTTGCACGCTGAACGTTTCGAAGCCGGGCCGGAAGAGGGTCCAGTGGATTGGACGTGGGCCGTCGCGCGTTGACACCAGAATTATGCCTGCTAGACTGAAACCGTTGGCGATATGCTGACCGGAGCAGGCAAAGCCATGACCACGCCGCAACAACTTTTCACCTTGCAGGAAATCGACCACCGGATTGACAGCATCAATTCCGAGCGCGTTCGGGTCGAAAAACGGCTCGTCGCCGGAGTCAATCGGCCTGACCTGACCAGCCAAGTCGAACATCACCGTGCGCGCGCCGCTGCAATCCAGGCCAACCTGGGAGCCCAGCGAGATGAGGTTGAACGCCTCCGTGAACGGCTGGTTGGGTTGGAGAGTCGGCTCTATAACTCCAATACATCCCGGCGCGACCTGTCCGCGATCCAGCGCGAGGCTGATTCAAACAAATTCCAGGTGGCCCAGAAAGATGAGCTGGTGCAGGAACTTGAGGAAGAACGGCGGATGCACGAAGCGGCCGCCGTTTCTACGCTGGAGCAGATGGAATCGGCGGAGTCAGCGTGGGAGTCGGAGGTTGCCGACCTCAATAAGCGCCTTGCCCAGCTGGCAACCGACCGGGACGAAGCCATCGGCCAGCGCGAAAATATGGCCTCGATATTCCCGGACGCTGATTTGCGGCGTTACGAGCGGCTGCGGTATAACAAGGCCGGCACGGCCATCGCCCTGGTGGACAACGGGCGCGTGTGCCTGTCGTGCCGCATGACACTGCCCAGCAACGTACTGCGCCAGCTGCGCGACCGCGACGCACAGGTGCTGTGCAGTACCTGCGGGCGCATCCTGTACCAGCAATAGCCGGCGCTGGCTGGTTGATCGGCATCCCTAAACAGGGCAACCGCATTCTAATTGAATCGGTTTTTGAGGTGCCTGTCATTCCCGCGAAAGCGGGAATCCAAGTGGCTTGGTTGTACGTCAACTGCCTGGAAGCAATCTGTATGGATTCCCGCTTTCGCGGGAATGACGATCTATCAGGCCACCTAAAGTTAGAATGCGTTTGCCCTGATCCCTTAAACCTCTGCTGGATAGTTTCCAGCGGTTGCGTGCTATAATCCGACCAATCTTTGTCCCCTGGCGCCGCAGTGTCGGTGGCGAATCTGGGCCGCAGGTAGTTTGCCGATGAAACCTTTGCGTATCGCGAAGTTGCACCTGTCTCCGGTTACGGCTGATATTCCCCACAATCGCGACCTGGCCGAACGCGGGTTGGCGCGCGCCGCCGAGTTGGGCGCCGACTGGGTAATCACGCCCGAGCTGTTCATTACCGGCTACAAATTCGCCGAGGTCATTGGTACGGATTGGATACTGCCACAACCCGATGACTGGATGCAGGATTT
The DNA here is from genome assembly GCA_965220095.1 of Dehalococcoidia bacterium. Taxonomy (GTDB): domain Bacteria; phylum Chloroflexota; class Dehalococcoidia; order Lucifugimonadales; family UBA3495; genus Bin87. The sequence goes on along the minus strand of OZ244805.1, from coordinate 3,657,325 downwards.
CTGCCGCCGGGTGGCCGAGCTGGGCGTTACCGTGTTCCTGTCGCATCCGGAGCGCGACCCGTCGGCCGGGTTGATGTACAACACGGTGTTCGTCATTGGGCCGGATGGCAGCATCATCGGCCGCCATCGCAAGGTGAAGGCGCTGAGAGGCCCGGAATCCTGGTCGTCGCCCGGCGCGGAGATCACGCCCATCGACATTCCCGATGGTGACGGGAGCGGTACTGCCGTGGGAATAGTCATCTGCGCCGATGCCTACAGCAATGACGTGGCCGGCATCCTGAAGGACCGGGGGGCGCAACTGTTGGTGTCGCCCGCCTCCTGGGGTCCCGGCGACTGCGGTCCCGTGGGCGAATGGGAGCAGCGCACGCTGGATACCGGGTTGCCCATCATGGTCTGCAATCGCTCCGGCTGGGAAGCCGATGACCTTGATTTCACCGAGGCGGTAAGCGTGGTGGCCAGCGGCGGTAAGCGGGTGTTGCAGGCGATTTGCGGCGAGGATTCGGCGGTGCTGACGTTCGATTGGGACCTGGATACGATGACGCCGCTGTCGGCAGAATACGAAACGCACTGGTTGTAGGGCCAATGAATCCGGGGACGGCGGCCGGCGTCTAATCCACCGCGTGCAGCATCCCGTCGTTGGTGCGGATGAAGAGCCGACCATCGGCAAACGCCCCCGGCAGTTCCACCGGCGCTCCCAGGTCAAGCTTCCACACCACCGTGCCGTCGCTGCGGCTGAGCGCGTACAGCATTCCGTCGCGCGCGCCGAAGTACACCCGCTCGTCCAACACCACCGGAGAGCTGACGATTGGGCCGGCGGCGGTGAACCGCCAGTGTTCCCGGTCGGTTTTAGCATCGCGGGCATAGAACAGTCCATCGCCGTCGCCCAGGAAATACACGCCGTCGGCAATGGCCGGGGAGGCAATTACGCCCTGGGAAGCCCGTTCCTCCGGGAAGAACCGCCAGATTTCGCCGCGCTGGGCCGGTGGGGCTGGCACCAGCGGAACCTGCCAGATCCAGAGTTGCGCCCAGGCGCGCTTCACCCAGAACAGCCCCGGCAGCCCTTTGGCCCCCGCGTCAATCGCGTACAGCGAACCGCCGGACGCCAGGTACACCAGGCCGCCACTCACCACGGGCGGACCGGATGCCGAGCCGGACGAACGGAACCGAAACCGCTTGCGCCCCAGGTGGGCGTCAATGATGTGGAGATTGCCCTCATCATCGGCGACGAAAAGGTCTCCGTCGTGAACTGCCGGGGTCGTCTTAACGTTGCCATTAATCCGGTGCTGCCACAGCTTGTCGCCGCTCTGGGCGTCCAGGGCGTAAATCCGGTTGCTGGCAGACGTTACGTAAGCGATACCGTCATGCACCAGCGCCGACGCGGTGATGGGTAAGTTGGCCTGAAACTTCCACACTACCGCGCCGGTTTCCCGGTTCAACGCCAGCATACGGTGATCGGTTTGCCCCACATACACCAGGCCATTGTTCGATAGCGTCAGGGCATGGTCCATCGGGCCGGGGGTGTCCACCGTCCAGATGGGTTCGCCAGTGTCGGCATCCAGCGCCATCACCTTGAAATGGCCGCCGGCGTAGACTACACCGTCCGTGACCAGCGGAGCCGAACGGGTCGGGGTTCCCAGATCAACCGACCATGCCAGTTTTCCGGACGGCTGCTGCGGCACATCGGCTACGTAACCGGTCAGTGAGGTTCGGTACCCCAACATTGACCACTGCCCAGCGTCGGACGCCGAGGTGGCCGCCGTGTCTGGACTGCCGCTGAACCAGCGCACCGGATTGGGCAGGCTGAACCAGTTGAACCAGATTACGATGGCCAGCACCGCCGTGATTGCCACCATGCCGGCGGTCAGGATCCAGCGCTTGCGGTTCCGGGCGCGGTGGTCGACACGGGCGCGTTCCACCCAGCCGGGTACGATGTGCCCGAGGTCTCCATCGTGGGGTTCCCGAGGAGTTTCCGGAGATTGCGTGGACAACCGTGGGCTGAACGGATTCGGCCTGAACAGATGGAAAAGCCACCCGGCAGCCGACATCAACGTGGCAAACATCAACATAGTTGCTACAAATATAAAGGCAGGGGCGAAAAAATGCTCGCCCCTACCTTTTGTAGATTACCGTCTGGTAGATTGCCGCCGCCGGGCTGTATCGAAAACGCCGTCAATCTAGACGTTGCGTTGCTTGGGATCAAGGCGGTCCCGCAGCCAGTCGCCCATCAGGTTTACCGACAGGACGGTGAACAGAATTCCCAGGCCGGGGAAGAAGGATACCCACCAGGAGTCGATGATAAGCTCGCGACCGTCGGCGACCATGAGTCCCCATGCCGGGTTGGGGCGGGGGATGCCGGCGCCCAGGAAGCTGAGGCCGGCCTCCAGCAGGATGACGAATCCCAGCTGCAGGGTTGCCAGCACGATGATGGTATTAATCAGGTTGGGGAATATGTGCCTCAGCATGATGCGGAGCTGCGATGCGCCCGCCACCCGCGAACGGGCGATAAAGTCCTGCGTCTTGAGGGCCAGGGTTTCTCCGCGCACAAGGCGGGCGTAACGCGACCAGAGGAACAGGCACACTACTATCAGCACATTCTCGATGCGTGGGCCTAGCGTTGCCGCCAAAACCAGCGCTACCAGCACCAGTGATATCGATAGTGACATATCCACCAAACGCATCACCACCGTGTCAATCCAGCCTCCGTAGTAGCCGGCCAATATACCCAGCACCGTGCCGATGATTCCCGACACGAAAATCGCCATCAGCGACACCACCAGCGCCAGGCGAGCGCCGTAGACAATCCGACTGAAAATGTCCATGCCGTTCTTGTCGGTGCCCAGCAGGTACTTCAAGGAACCGCCCGGTTTGACCAGGACCTGTATCTGATCGCCAAGCGCCGGCGCGGCGCCAGCGGGCTTGCCGACGATGGACCCGTCGCCAATACGGACCGTGCGTTCAGCGTCGGTCAGCTTCATCTCATTTTGGCGGTTGTTTCGGTCGACCCGCTCCACCACGGTGCGGAAGGAAACCTGGTCGCTGGACCACGCCGGGGGCACCAGCCGGTCGTCAAGGTCGCCGCGCCGTGGGTCGTGGGGAGCGATCAGCTCGGCGAAGACTGCCGGAATTATCAGGAACACCAGGAGCAATGTGAGGGGAAATAGCGGCAATCTCCTGACTTCCGAGAGCCAATGCCTGATTCTGGAACCGCTGCCTGCTGGGGCGGCGGCATCCTCCGCAACCGGAACTGCCGGTACTGGTGACGTGGTGATAGCCATGGTTTCATCCTCCGCCGTGTGCGGTTACCGATAAAGAGGATTCAAGAGTGAGTGGATTCACTGCCGGGCACAATTGGAGTGTGTTAGAGACCGCTCACCGTTCGCCTACGTGTAGCGAATCCGGGGGTCCAGGTAAGCGTACAAAATGTCAACGACCAGGTTGGCCAGAATGTAGATGGACGACCCGATGATGACTACCGCCTGTAGCACTTGGAAGTCCCGGCCTCTCACTGCGCCCACCGCCAGTTGGCCCACGCCCGGCCAGGAGAACACCGTCTCCACGATGACTGTTCCGGTGAACAACCCGCCGATGATGATGGCGAAATAGGTTAGCGGCGCAATAAAGGCGTTACGCAGGCAGTGCTTCCAGATGACTTTCCATTCCGGCACGCCCTTGATGCGCGCCAGCTTGACGAACTCGGTGTCCAGCACGTCCAGCATGGAGGAACGGATGAGCCGCAGCAGGGCGGCAACCTGGAAGAAACCCAGGGTAAACGCCGGCATTATCAGGTGGTCGAAACCTCCCTTGCCAGAGGATGGCAACCAGCCCAGCTTGACCGCGAACAGCCAGAGCAGCATTATTCCGAGCCAGAAACTGGGCACGGATTGGCCGAGGAACGCCAGACCCTTGCCCTGGTAATCCAGCCAGGTGTCTTTGCGCGCTGCCGTAATCACACCCAGCGGCACACCGATTACGAGGGCGATAACCATTGCGAGACCGCCCAACTGCAAGGTGGCCGGGAACCGGTCGGCGACCATGCCCATGGCGGTTTGCCCGCCAAAGGCGTAGGAGTCGCCGAAATCGCCCCGGACGGCGTTGCCCAGGAAGACGAGGTAGCGCATATGGAGCGGCTTGTCCAGGCCCCACTTTGCCTTCAGCTCGGCAATGTCCTCCGGGGTCGCTTCGCCCATTGGCAGCATGACCGACGTGGGGTCGCCGGTGAGATTGGAGAGCATAAACACGATGACGCTCACCAACAGCACGGCGATGATGGCCTGCCCGACGCGGTACAAGATAAACCGCTGCATTTTCGCCTCCTCAGTTACGTACCAGAAGGATCGACAGGATTTCGGAGTCGGGTGTCGCTGGCGCCGCAAAGCTCCGGCGACACCCGGCCAATGGGGTCAATCGGTCATTAGGATTGAGTTGTGCGGACTACCTCGCGACTTTGGCATATTCCAGGTGCCCGAACACTCCGGTGATGCTCCCGAAGATATATTCGGCCACTTCATCGGGGTTCACCACCAGAGTGGACCGGATGTTGACGATGGGAATGCTGCGGAAGGTGTCGTAGACGTCATCGCCCATCACCTGGGCCAGCCGTTCACGCTCGGCGAGATCGGTTTCCTCCAGGAGCCGGTGATAGGTCTCGTCATACAGCGGGCTTTCCATGTAAGCCACGCCTCCGCCGGGAATGCCGGTGGCCGGATTAATCTCTCCGGTGTAGTAGTAAATTCGGGCGTTGGCGGTGATGGGCCGGAGGGTTTGGCGCACCGGCAATATGAAGTGGGCGTCGTGCCGATCCCGGAAGGCATCCAGGGCGCGGGCAAACTCCACCTCGACCAACTTCACGTCAATGCCGATGTCCTCAAAGGATTGGGCCACCGTCTGGGCCACTTCGATGGTTTCCGGCAGGCCGGGGAGGCTGCTTTGCCAAACCTCCAGACTGAAACGGTTCTGCCCGTTGTCGCCGGGGAAGCCGGCCTGGTCCAGCAGCTGCCTGGCAAGCTCGGGGTCGTAACCGTACTTCTCTTCAAATTCATCCTCCCACCGGGGGTTCCAACCCTCAAGGGTCTGGTGAAAGATGGTGTTGTACATCGGTTCGCCGCGGCCCTTGAACAGCTCGTTGATAATCTGTTCTCGATTGATGGCGCGGTTCATGGCCTGGCGCACCAGGACTCCGGTTTCGCCCGGAGCAGTCCACGGTTCGGTTTCCGGGTTCCAGTTGACCTGGCTGACGTAGTACTGGCCAAAGGGAATGATGGTGAGGCCCACGGTGGGCAGGGGGCTTTCCAGAATCTCCATGCCGTCGTCGATGGCCTGCTGGTGCAGCACCTTGGGCACGTCCACCATGTTGGCCTCGCCCGTCAGCAGCATGGCCAGCCGGGTCAGATCCTCCGGCGCGGTGGTGATTTTAAGATGCTTGAACTCCGGGTTCACGCGCCAGTGATCGTAAGGCACCGCTTCATATTCGGTGAACTCTTTGAGCTCCCGCTGCACGAACTGATACGCCCCGGTGCCGGCGGGTCCGTTCTCGAACATGGCATCCCCCTGGGCAGCGTATTGCGCCGAGCTGCGGACCGCCATGCAACCTATCTGCAGGATATTGAAATACCATGACGCTACGTCCACTTGAGGTTGGGCCAGGGTCATCTTGAAGGTGTAATCGTCAATCACCTCCATGTTCCCGGCCTCAATCATCTCGGTCATGGAATCGGTGCCCATAAATCGCCCGAGGGTCGCCTTGCAGCCAGCCAGCGGGTCCGACATCTGCTGGTCGGCAGTGAAGATTACGTCATCCACCGTAAATTCGCCCTGTCCGAAGTGGAACTGCACGCCCTCTTGCAGACGGAAGGTGTACTCGCTGGCGTCGGGGCTGATGTCCCACTCTCGGGCCAGCTGGGGATAGATGGTTGAAACCCCGGTTTTGGGGTCGATGGTGGTCAAGTTCTCCCACATCGGGCGGAACACCAGGTGCCCGCTGCTGGTAGCGAGCCAAGGATAAAAAGTGTCCTGGGGCAGCGGCGTGACCGCCAGATGCAGCATCGTATCGCCGACGGCCTCGGCGGGAACCTGGGTTGGAGCCGGCGCTGCGGTGGCGTCGCCGCCGGACGGCGCAGCGCCCGTCGTGGCAGCGGGAGCCGCTTCCTCGGCGGGGGTTGCCGGATCGCAGGCCAGCAATGCCGCCAGTGAGAACATCAACAGGGGCAGGATAAATATGCGAACAATCCTGATCGTGCGAAAAGCCATCATGCGAGTACCTCATGCCGATTGGTGTTTGGTCAAGGGCGCAAGTTCTTACGCCGCAAAACCGTAACACCAGCGACTTATCATGTCAATTATCGCAAATAGCAATACAATTCCCGCTGTGAAATGATGAAATTAGGGGCGATATTACGAATATCGCCCCTACACTGTTCATACCGTCAACTTACCGGGCAGCCTTGGCGTATTCCAGATGCCCGAACACACCAGTCAGGCTTCCGAAAACATACTCACCCACTTCATCCGGGTTCACCACCAGGGTGGAGCGGATGTTGACGATGGGGATGGTGCGGTAGGTGTCGTAGATGTTGTCGCCCATCGCTTGTATCACGCGGTCCCGTTCCTCAGGGTCGGTCTCCGCCAATATCCGGTGATAAGTCTCGTCGTTCAAAGAGTCTTCCATGTAGATGGCCCCGCCGTTGGGGAGGCCGGTTTCCGGGTTCACCGCGCCAGTGTAGTAGTAGATGCGGGTATTGGCGTTGATGGGCCGGAGGGTCACACGCAGCGGCAGGATGAAATGGGCGTCGTGCCGGTCGCGGAAGGCGTCCAGGGCGCGGGCAAATTCCACCTCGACCAACTTCACATCAATGCCGATGTCCTCGAAGGACTGGGCCACGGTCTGGGCCACTTCGATGGTTTCCGGCAGGCCGGGCAGGCTGCTTTACCTCCAGGCTGAAGCGGCTCTGGCCGTTGTCTCCGGGGAAGCCGGCCTGGTCCAGGAGCTGTTTGGCGAGTTCAGGATTGTAGCCGTAATTGTCGTCAAACTCCTCTTTCCAGCGGGGGTTCCAGCCTTCCAGTGAATCATGGAAGATGGTGTTGTACATGGGTTCGCCACGACCCTTGAACAACTCGTTGATAATCTGTTCCCGGTTGATGGAGCGGTTCAGGGCCTCCCGCACCAGGTTGCCGGTTTCGCCCGCAGCAGTCCAGGGTTCGGTGTCCGGGTTCCAGTTCACCTCGCTGACGTAATACTGGCCGAAGGGCATGATAGATAGCCCGACCGTTGGCACCGGACTTTCGAGCACTTCCATGCCTGCGTCGATGGCCTGCTGGTGCAGCACCTTGGGCACATCCACCATATTGGCCTCACCCGTCAGCAGCATCGCCAGGCGGGTCAAGTCTTCCGGGGCGGTGGTGATTCTCAGATGCTGGAACTCGGGGTTCACCCGCCAGTGGTCATAAGGCACGGCTTCATATTCGGTGAACTCCTTGAGCTCTCGCCGGACGAACTGATAGGCGCCGGTGCCGGCGGGGCCGTTTTTGAACATCGCCTCGCCCTCGGCTTCGAACTGGGCCGCGCTGCGGATGTCGCCGCAGGAAATCTGCAGGATGTTGAACCACCACGACGCCACATCCACCTGCGGCCGGGCCAGTTGCATCTTGAAGCTGTAATCATCAATCACTTTCATATTGCCCATGCCAATCATTTCGGTCATGGACTCGGCGCCCATAAAACCCTGCAAGGGAGCCTTACAGCCAGCAAGGGGGTCTGACATCTGCTGGTCGATAGTGAAGATGAAATCTTTCGCCGTAAACTCGCCATGGCCGAAATGTACTCGCACACCCTGACGCAGGTGGAAAGTATATTGGCTGGCATCGGAGTTGATTTCCCATTCCGTCGCCAACTGGGGATAGATTTCCGACACGCCGGTTCTCGGGTCGATGGTGGTGAGGGCTTCCCACATGGGGCGGAATATCAGGTGTCCGCTGCTGGTGGCTAGCCACGGGAAGAAGGTGTCCTGCGGCAGCGGTGTGATCGCCAGGTGAAGCGAAGTTTCACTGATTGCCTCGGCGGGAACCTGGGTTGGCTCAGGCGCGGAGGTAGCGTCGTCGCTCGAAGGTGCAGCTACGGATTCTCCAGTGGGAGAGGCTTCATCGGCCGGTGTCGCTGGATTGCAGGCTACCAACATGCCCAAAGCCAGCAGCGCCAGCAGGGTTATGGCAATACGTGGAAAGTGGGAGCACCAGGGATTTGTCACGATGATACCTCCCGTGTACGTCGGCTGTTCACGCACCATGTCGTATTGTCGGGTGATACTTACGTAATAATTTCGGCTCTTAATAAAATATTAGGATTGTCAACAGGGTACATCCGCCGAATAATGATTAGATCAAATACTTCTAGATCGTTTCTCGTAAAACGATAGCACTAGCCAAACGTAATGTCAATTATCAAAATTATTGATAATGATGCAGGGCATAGATAGATTTAGCGGGGGCGGTACGAACACCGCCCCCGCATCGACCAATTGCAGTCCCGTTACCGGGCTAGTTTGGCATACTCCAGGTGCCCGAATACACCGGTGAGGCTGCCGAAGACATACTCTCCGACTTCATCCGGGTCCACCACGAGAGTGGAGCGGATGTTGACGATGGGGATGGTGCGGTAGGTGTCGTAAATACTGTCACCCATCGTCTGAATCAGGCGATGCCGTTCAGCAGAGTCGGTCTCAGCCAATATCTTGTGATAAGTCTCGTCATGTATCGGGTCCTCCATGTAAAGAACTCCGCCAGCGGGGATGCCCGAGTCAGGGTTAGTATCACCGGTATAGTAATAGATGCGGGTATTGGCATTAATAGGCCGCAGGGTTTGGCGCACCGGGAGGATGAAATGAGCGTCGTGGCGGTCTCGAAAAGCGTCAATGGCCCGGGCGAATTCAACTTCCACCAGCTTCGCGTCAATTCCGATGTCCTGGAAGGACTGGGCCACCGTCTGGGCGACCTCAATGGTTTCCGGAAGTCCGGGGAGGCTGCTTTGCCAGACCTCCATGCTGAACCTGTTTTCCCCGTTATCACCAGGAAAGCCGGCTTCGTCCAGCAACTGTCGGGCGCGTTCAGGATCGTAGCCGTATTTCTCATCAAATTCCTCGGCCCACCGTGGGTTCCAGCCCTCCAGCGAGTCGTGGAAAATGGTGTTGTACATCGGCTCCCCGCGGCCCTTGAACAGTTCATTGATAATCTGTTCCCGGTTGATCGCATGGTTTAATGCTTTTCGCACCAAATTGCCCGTCTCGCCGGGCGCTGCCCAAGGCTCGGTGTCCGGGTTCCAGTTGGCCTCGCTCACGTAATATTGGCCTAGTGGCAAGATAGTCAGGCCGACGGTGGGCAGCGGGCTTTCCAGCACCTCCATGCCTTCATCGATGGCCTGCTGGTGCAGAACCTTGGGAATGTCCACCATATTGGCTTCACCAGTCAGCAGCATGGCCAACCGGGTCAAGTCTTCCGGAGCGGTGGTAATTCTGAGGTTCTTGAATTCCGGGTTCACCCGCCAGTGGTCGTAGGGCACCGCTTCGTATTCAACGAACTCTTTCAACTCACGGTCAACGAATTGATACGCTCCGGTGCCGGCCGGGCCGGTCTCAAACATTGCCTCGCCTTCGGCCTCAAACTGGGCTGCGCTACGGACGTCGCCGCAGGAAATCTGCAGAATGTTGAACCACCACGATGCCACATCCACCTGTGGCCGGGCCAGCCGCATCTTGAAGGTATAATCGTCAATGACGTCCATGTTGCCCATAGCAATCATTTCGGTCATGGAGTCGGCGCCCATAAAACCCTTCAAGGGGGCTTTACAGCCAGCCAAGGGGTCGGACATCTGCTGGTCAATAGTGAAGATGAAATCTTTCACCGTAAACTCGCCCTGGCCGAAGTGCAGTTGGACGCCCTGACGCAGGTGGAAAGTGTATTCGGTGGCGTCCGGGCTGAGTTCCCACTCGGTGGCCAGCTGGGGCAGAACCGTTGACACACCGGTTTTTGGGTCAATAGTGGTCAGGTTTTCCCACATGGGGCGGAATACCAAGTGTCCGCTGCTGGTGGCCAGCCACGGCAAAAAGGTGTCCTGGGGCAGCGGGGTGACCGCCATGTGCAGTATCGCTTCGCTGATTGCCTCCGCGGGAGCCTGGGTCGCTGCCGGCGCGGCGGTGGCATCGCTGCTGGCTGGCGCGGCAGCTGTGTCAGCGGGTGCGGCGGCATCGTTTGTGGGGGTGGCCGGGTTGCAGGCCAGCAGCACGGCCAGCGTTAGCGACAGGATAATGGGGATGGCGAATCTAAGCCAGGCGGATTTGTGAGGAACTACCATGTTTGCACCTCTAATTGTCCGGAATCAAATCAATTCCAGTGTTGGTCTCAATGGCAATGAGACACTGCGGTTAACGTTAACATTCGGTTATTAGGGTGTCAATTATCGGATTTCATAATAGCAATTGCGGCATATAATATGCGGTTGATCTGTTGCTGCTACGGAAAGCGTGGTAATCATAAACGCCCGCGCCGAAACGCTGAACAGGTCCGGGACAATTCGCAACACGGTGGTCGCGATGCCTGGGCGGTGGACGCGCGGCGACGAAAATGCGTTGGGTCAGGGAGTACCCGGCGGGCGCAATTCTGGATAGGGCTGGTGGATTGCAGTGGGCCGCCGCGCCAGGAGCGCTGACCCGGTTGTGGAGCAGGTGGCTGCGCCCGAGCAGCCGCAAAATCGGCTGCCCGAAAACTCGAAAACTTTCCCCAAACGCCGGTTGGACGATTGTTGACACGGCCAATTGAATGTGATAATTTTCACGCGCCCTGAACGGGCTGCGAATTTTTCGCTAAAAACTCCGGCCCCGCCGCGAGATTCCCGCTACTCAGCGATTCAAATTCGAGCGCAGGTTTTTCCTCCCAAATGCAAACCGTTCCCCATGCGATGACCGCCGCGTTCTGGGCTGATGTCAGCCTCTGGCTGACGTACCTCTGGATTTACTTTCCTCTTGTCATCATATTTGCATTCAGTATGCTTATCGCGCACGGGTTAATTCCGTCGGGCGTTCAGACCGGCACCTATCCAGCCGTCTTTGGGCGTTTACGGTTACCCATCACAGTCGTCGGCATTGCCGCTCTGGCCGGCGCCGTGGTGATGATGGTGTACACGGTGGTGCAATCCCCCATTGCGTTGCTCAACGTGTGGGACCGCCTGTTTGTCTAGTCTCGTTAACCGCAACGACGTCCGGTCAAACTTACACCCTGCCACCGCATTTTTCGCCAAACACTCACCCACTTCACTGACTAACCTGATTCGATGCCGCCCCTCCCGCCGATCCGACAACTGATTCCGATGGCGCTGGCTGGCCTGGTAGCGACCGCTATCGTCGCCTTTATAGTGGTGGTATTGTTCATTTCCTGGTTCTCCAACCCGCCCTTCGGCTGGGGCAACGCTCCCGACCAGCCAATCCCGTTCCCGCACACTGTGCATGCTGGCCCAGTGGAAGATGGCGGGCACGCCATACAGTGCGAATTCTGCCACCGCAACGTAACCACGGGAGCCGCCGCGACGGTGCCAGCCGTGGAAGTTTGCCTCATCTGCCACAAGCAGATTAATGGCGGCAACGTGGTGGGCGCTGCGGAGCAGGACCCGAATACTGCCATCAACATTCAGCGCGTTCTCGACAAGCACGCCGACGGTCGGCCCATCGACTGGGAGCGCGTTCACCGGGTGCCTGACCATGTACGTTTCATCCACGAGGCGCACCTGCGGTTCCTTACCCAGGGCGAACCCCGCACGGTTACGCTGCCGATTGGCGATGAGATGCCGCTGGCGCTGCCGTTGGAAGTTCCAGAAGCCTGTTCGGTATGCCACGGCGACGTTGCGCAGATGACGGAAGTGCAGCCCCAGGTTCAACAGTCTTTGAAGATGGGCACCTGCCTGGATTGCCACCGCGAAAACGACGTCAGCACTGACTGCACGATTTGCCACAAGTAGGTCGCACGCCAACCGCGTCTATTATTATCGCGTTTATATTATGATGAAGCTAACACGCCGCAACTTCCTCGCCTGGGCCGGCATCGCCGCTACCGGCGCGATTGCCTGCGACCTGTTTGATGATGAACTGCGGGTGCAAAGCCCGGTGGCCATCCCGGAAGACCTCGTTAGCGGCCGCGACAACTGGTACGCCACCTACGACAGCTCGGTTCCGGGCGGACAGGGCATCCTGGTGCGTGTGATGGAAGGGCGGGCCAAGAAGGTGCGCGGCAACCCGCTGTTCCCCACCAACCAGGGCAAGCAGTCGCCCGCCGCCGACGCCATCCTGCAGTCCCTCTATCATCCCGACCGGATCGCCGGCCCGATGCTGCGCAATGGCCCCCGCGGTTCCGCCCAGTTCCGGCCCATCACGTGGGATGAGGCGCTGGACCGGTTCAACGCGGCGCTGAATGAGCGGGGCGACGGGATGTTACTGATTACCGAGCCGCGCAAGGGTGGCTTCGCCCGTATCAGCAATGAATTCGCCACTGCTTTCGGTGGCCGCCACCTCGCTTTTGACGCGTCGGACGACTCGGCATATCGCCAGGCGGTGCGAGATGTACTGAACGGCGACGTTTTGCCCTACCATGACATTGCGAATGCCAGCGCGCTGGTGAGCTTCGGCAGCGACTTTCTCTCCACGTGGGGCGCACCTACGGCGTACTCGGTGGCCTACGGAAAGTTCCGCTCGGAGGGTCATCGGGGCCGGCACGTTCATTTCGACCCGCGCTATTCCCTGACCGCCGCCAACGCCGACAAGTGGGTGCCAATTGCGCCCGGTTCGGAAGGCTACGCCGCCCTCGCGGTGGCCTGGTCTCTGATGCAGTCCGGCGCGGCGAAGGGCGATGTTGACCGGCTTACCAACGGTCGAGGGGCCGCTGCGCTGGATGATTTCCGCCCCGATGCCGTCGCTTCGATTCTGCAAATCCCCGAAGCCGCGCGGGGCGGAGATACTATCGCCGGCTTCTTTGAGCATTTGGCCGGTTACCTGGCGGAAGGCGGGCTGGCGATCGGCGGCGGCGGCGCTGCGGGCGCTTACAGCAACGGAAAATTCAACGCTGAAGCAGCGCTGGCCTTGAATCTGGTCATGGGCAACATCGGCGCGCCGGGTGGTTTGGCGCCGGGCGCAGGTGAACCCACCAGCATGACGCCAGCCAATCTGCCGACCATCGGCACGCTGAACGACTGGCGACAGGCCGCCAGCGCTATCGGCAACGGAACAACGCGCCTGGTGGTCGTGCATAACGCCGACCCAGTGTACGGGTTACCGAGCGGCGTGGGTTTCGGAGATGCCCTGCTCAACGAGAACGTGATGGTTTTCAGCAGCAGCAGTTTCGTAGACGAAACCACCGCGATGGCAGACGTGTTGATCCCGGACCGGGCTGCGCTGGAAGACTGGGGCGACGATATACCCGAGCCAGCAACCGGCGGACGCATCTACGCCGTCCAGCAGCCGGTGGTGAATCCGCTCAGCGACCTCGACCCGCGCAGCTTTGTCGATGTGATGCTGAGCTCGGCGAGCGATTTGGGGCGTAACGCCAACCTGCCGTGGGGCAGCTACGAAGAATTCATTCGGGCTGCCATCGCCGATATGGGCGGCGCGTTCACCGAGGTCTTGCAGAACGGCGGTATGTGGGATACCTCAGCGACCGCATCCAGCAGCACACCGGCGGGCGGTCTGCTGGCCGACATTGCCGGTCGCGCTGCACCCGCCGACATTATCGGCGGCGGCGATTTCCAGTTGATGCCCTATCCGCACCACACCATCCTGGACGGGCGCAATGCCCACCTGCCCTGGGCGCAAAGCACACCGGACCCGCTGACCACCGTGACCTGGCAGACCTGGGTGGACATCAACGAGCAACAGGGCCGCCGTTTGGGTCTTCGCGAGGGAGACGTGGTGAATATCGCCACCTCTGCTGGCCAGATTCAGGCGCTGGTGTACCTCAATCCTGGTATGCCGCCGGGGATCGCCGCAGTTCCGATGGGCGGTGGCCGGCGTTCCGGTTCCGATTACGCAACCGACCGCGACGCCAGGGAAAGCAGCAACGTGATGTCGATACTGGCCGTGTCGGAAGTCAATGGCACCGGCGGGTTGGCCTGGAACGCCAACCGCTGCTACATCACCGCCGTTGGCGACAGCATGGCCGTCTCCAAGATGGAAGGCGACTATACCAATCGCGAAGTTGGCGAACATTCCGCCGAGCGAGTTTTCAAGAGCGTTAGCGAGGAGGAGAGTCACTAGGCGGGCCGGACGATCCCAAACGTCTGTCGGTCAGTGATTAAATTAAGATGCCCAACGCCCAATTCGAGCACCAGTGGGGCATGGTCGTTGACCTGGACAAGTGCACCGGCTGTCAGGCCTGTGTGGTTGCCTGCCAGGCTGAGAACAACATCCCCATCAATACCAAGGACTACTTCCTGCAACGGCGGGCCTACGAGTGGATCCGCATTGAACGTTACTGGGAAGGCGAGTATCCGAACGTTAAAGCCCGGTTCATACCGGTGCTGTGCCAGCACTGCGAGAACGCCCCCTGCGAACCGGTGTGTCCGGTGTTCGCCACCTACCACAACGAAGAGGGTTTGAACGTTCAAGTGTACAACCGTTGCGTTGGCACTCGCTATTGCATCAATAACTGCCCCTACCAGGTGCGGATGTTCAACTACTGGCACCCCAACTGGCCTGACCGATTGGCCAACCAGCTGAATCCGGACGTTACGGTCCGCACTCGTGGTATCACCGAAAAGTGCACCTTCTGCGTCCAGCGCATCCGACGCGGCGAGCTGCAGGTGGAGTCCCGCGACGGGCAGCGGCTCAACGACGAACGCATCGCCGGCGGCAACTATGACCCGGCCTGCGTGCAGGCCTGCCCCACCAACGCCCTGATGTTCGGCGACATGAAAGACCCGGACACCGCGATCCGGCCGTACTTCGACGATGTTAATAATTACCCGGGACACCATGAACACGACCGGAAGACCCGGGGTTACCGCCTGCTGGAAGAGATGAACACGCGGCCCAGCGTGGTTTACCTGAAGAAGATTGACCAATATCCGCTGGACGGCGAAGGCGCTTCCCATGGCTAGCGAAACCCAGGTCCACGGTGACCATAACGCCCACGAGCACGGCCACTTCGGGCCGGAAATGTGGGTTATCCCAGAACCCACCGGGCTGGTTTCCGATGTGATCGAAAAGCAGCGCGCTCCGTCGGCGTTGTTCCGGGCGATGCTGATTGTTGGCGCTGTGCTGACGCTGCTGGGAGTCATCGGTTTCGTGCTGCGTCTGGCCGCCGACGGGTTCTCGGATCACACCGACTGGGGATTCTACGTAGCGGCGTTTGCCTTCGTGTTTACGCTGACGTCCTCGGCGCCGCTGGCGGCTTGCGCCTTCCGGTTCACCAAGAGCCACTGGCGACGGCCACTTTCCCGCATCGCCGAGCTGTTCTCGCTGGTCAGCATTGTCAATATTTTGCTGTTCATACCGGCGCTAATCGCATTGCCTGACATCCTGAACCCGCTGGGGGCCAGCAACGAAGCCCTCGACATTCGCCGCACCATCTGGTTCCGGGTGCCCATCGGCGCGCCGGTTGGCTGGCAGCTGTCGGGAATGGTGGGCCTGGCGGTTTGTTCCCTGGGCATCCTGTGGGTAGCCGCAATGCCCGATATGGCGCAGAGCCGCTCCCAGGTAACGGGGTCCCGCGCCGCTCTGTACCGGGTGCTTTCGCGCAGTTGGTACGGCACCAAGCGCCAGTGGCAAATCCAGAAAGCTGGGCTGGCGATTCTCGGCGCGTTGTACTTTATGCTCTTGGTGTTCATGCAGTTCATTGTGGTCAGCGACTTTGCAATGTCGATGATACCGGGCTGGAAAGACTCGATCCTGCCGCCGTTCTACACCGTGATCAGCTTCCAGGCCGGCTTGGCGATGATTTTGCTGGTGGCCTACGCGATGCGGCGCTGGGGCGGCTACCGGGAATACATTGGCATCGCGCCGTTCTGGGCAGCCAGCAAGGTGTTGCTGGGCCTCACGCTGTTGCACACCTACCACCTGTTCGCGTTCTTCATTACCTACTGGTACGGCCGGCTGGAAATAGAGATAAACATCCTCAATTACCTGATGTTCCAGTCTTATGCGGGTATCTTCTGGGTGCAGCTGATATTCACGTTCTTCATCCCGTTCCCGATACTGCTCTCCAACCACGCCCGACGCCTGGGGTGGGGCGCGCCGCTGGCCGCCGTGTTCATCATCATTGGGTTGATGCTGTTCCACATCCGCATCTTTGCGGCAGCGTTCGCATCGTCACCGGGCGAGGATTTGTACAGCTTCTTGATGGTTGAAGTGCCCGGAGCTACCTTCCCCGATCTGTGGGACATCTTCCTGATCCTGGGGGCCTTTGGCATCGTGATACTGGTGTTCCGCCTCGCGATGATGCTCTTCCCCCCGCTCTCGCTGTGGGAGATGAAGGAAGGCTCCATGTACCAGAGAGTCGACACCCTGTTCCACGGGCGATACCTGGTGCTGGGCAAACCCGAATAGGATAGATACCTCTCATCCCAGCCCTCTCCCGCAAGGGTAGAGGGAGCAATCTAACCACTACTACCAACTACCAACCGGATAACCACACACAAGAGTAAGTCAAAATGCAGGAAGGCAAAGCCCTACCCGCAGCGCAAATCAACCGGGACCTGCTGCGGTCCATACTGGAAACGCCACAATGGTTCTGGCCGGTAGTGACGCTGCTGGGCCTGATCGTGCTGGCGGCGGCCATCACCATCGGCCTGATGATAAACCTGGGTTTGGGCATCACCGGCCTGAACTACAAGGTGGTGTGGGGTTTCTTCATTACCAACTTTGTGTTCTGGATTGGTATCAGCCACGCCGGCGTGATGCTCTCTGCAATCCTGCGGCTGGCCAAGGCGGAATGGCGCCGACCCGCGACTCGCGCCGCCGAAGTGTTGACCATTTTCTCGCTGATGACAGCGATGATAATGCCGATCATCCACACCGGCCGGCCGTGGCGCATCCTGTACTGGGCGTTCCCTTATGACTTTGCCCGTGGAGTCTGGCCGAACATCCGCACCCCGTTGGTGTGGGACCCGTCGGCCATCCTGACCTACCTCACTTCGTCGACCATGTTCGTAGCAATCGCACTGGTTCCCGACTTTGCCGTGCTGCGCGACCGGACCACCGGCTGGCCGCACCGCATTTACACCCTGCTGGCCATGGGCTGGGAGGGCAACCCGCGCCAGTGGAAGCTGCAAATCATTGCCGGCGTGTTGCTGTCGGCCCTCATCCTGCCGGTTTTCGTCTCCGTGCACTCCATAGTGTCCTGGGACTTCGGCATGGCGGTGGCCATCAAATCGTGGCACAGCACGGTGTTCGCTCCCTACTTCGTCGTTGGCGCGGTTCACTCCGGCGTGTCGGCAGTGGTGTTTGCGCTGATCCTGCTGCGCTGGGCTTACGGCTGGCAGGACTATATCCGCCACGAGCACATTGACGCGCTGGGCCGCCTGCTCATCGTGGTGGCGACCGGCTGGTTCTACTTCCTGGTAATGGAAATCGTTTTCGGCATCTATGGGCTGGAGAACGACGAGCTGGCGGTGCGTGCGCTCCAGTTCCTGCCCGGCGATAGTGGCGTGCCTTACAACATCTGGATGATTGTCTTCGTGGGCATCACCTACTTCCTGCCGGTCATTTTGTGGCTGCCGAGGGCGTTCCGGCGCAACCTGTGGATAATGTCCGTCGCGTGTATTTCGGTAAACGTGGGCATGTGGCTGGAACGCTACCTGTTGTTCGTGCCCGGCCAGGCCAACAAGCAGTTCCTGACCTTCACCTGGAACGACTACCTGCCGCATTGGCCGGAGGCGCTGATTGTGGGGGCTACGTTCGCCTTCGTTTCGATGCTGATGCTGCTGTTCAGCCGGGTGTTCCCGCTGGTGCCGCTGTACGACATCAAGGAAGGCGAGATTCTGAGAACCGAAATCCGGATTGGTCGGCGCGTTGTTCCGGCTACGTTCCGTGAAGATTAACCAGCTTGCCGGTCTGTCAACTGCATCCAATAATTGAGTAGAATCGGTCAAACCGACCCGCACCAACCAGGCCAAAGCAGGAATTATCGTTATGGCAAAACAAGCAATTCTGGGGCTGTTCCAGGACGCCGAGTCGGCCGCCAATGCTGGCGACGAGCTCAAGTCCGCCGGGATTGCCGACACTGAGTATGACTTTCTGACCGATGCGCCCTATCCGGAAGGCGCGTTTGGCGAGCGCGAAGAGAAGCACCGGCTTTACCTGTTCCCGTTTATCGGAGCTCTCCTCGGCCTCACGTCCGGGATTATGATTACCGCCATGACCCAGGTGGCCTACCCGCTGGTCACCGGAGGAAAGCCCATCCTGTCGTTGCCGCCGATGGCCATCGTTTGCTACGAAGGCACCATGTTGGGCGCCATCCTGTTCACCGTTATCGGCATCGTGTTCGAGTCCCGCCTGCCCAAGTTGAAGTTGGGTCTCTATGACAACCGCATCACCCAAGGCTTAATCGGTCTTCTGGTCAACGCCGAGCAGGAGCAAAGCCCGCAGGTGTTGCAGATACTGAACGGAGCCGGCGCTGTGGATGTCAAGTCGGCGGACGATTAAGCTGGTCCTTCAGGTACTGACGAATATCAAGATGAGCAAGTTGATGACGCGCGCGACGGCAATGGGATGGCGGCTACCGGTATTGATGGCGGCGTTGGCTGCCGTCGGGATACTGTCCGCCGGCTGCTCGCAGGGTTCGTATCCGCTGGATATTTTCTACGAGATGCACTACCAGCCATCCTACCGGGTCCATGAGCCGCCGCGGTTGAGCCCGCCCGAATCGGCAGTGCCGTGGTACGGCTCCACGCCCCCGCAGCCCACATCATTCGCGGGTTCCGGCAAGCACCTGTTTGAAGTCAACTGTGTGATGTGCCACGGGGCGGCAGGCCAGGGCGATGGCCCGGTGCTGGCGCGCATGGCGGTGGATTATGGCTACCGCACCACCGATGCGCCGCTGCTTAATCCCATCCTTACCTCCCCCGTCGCCACCGGGCTCGACCGCGACGCTTTGCGCGGCGTGCTGACCGGCGGGGTGAACGTGATGCCCAACTTCTCCAAGCTCCTCACGCCAGACCAGATTGAGCTGGTGCTGGACTATGTTCAAGGCTGCATCCAGGAGGGCGACGCCGCCGCGTGTCAGTAACCTTCGGCTGACCACGAACTCACTTCGATGATATTGTGTTTGTAGAGGACCGGGCGGCATAGGCCCCATTGAACTGTGCTCGCCACGGTCCACCGGGGCGATTTGCGTATCGTTGGTTCGCGTGATTTATGAGGCGTTTTCCTGGCATCGCCGGCGTGCTGGGCGCCGGCTTATTGGTGGCAATACTGGCCAGCATCAGCTTGGGTTACGCCGGCAGCGCTGTCTTTGCCCAGTCGGATGGTGTCGACGGCGATCCAGCGGCGTACGATGAAGCCGAAGCGCAGGCGATTGACCGTATGCTGATGTGCCCCGTCTGCCCGGCGGAGAGCATAGACCAGGCCCAGGTGCCACTGGCCAGTCAGATGAGGGCGCAGGTGCGACAGTTGCTCGGCGACGGCGCCTCCAGGCACGAAGTGCTGGACTGGTTCAAAGCCCGCTACGGCCCGGGGATTGTGGCCGAACCACCGCGCTCCGGGTTCAACCTGATTGCCTGGATTGTGCCGGGGGTTGCGCTCATTGCCGGGCTGGCTGGTGGAGTGTTGGCCTTGCGAGCCATGCGCCGCCCCAGCGACGATGAGACTGCCGGCAATCTGACCGACGTTGACCCGGCATTGCAGCCGTACCTTGCCGCCGTAGACCGCGACCTGGCGCTGGACGCCGGCGACCGAGAGGCGCGCAACGATGGGTGATCTCGGGGCTACCTGCCTGTGGATGGCGCTGGCGTTGGCCGGCTATGCGTTTGCGGCCTCGGTGGCTGGACAGGCGCGCGGCGCGACGGCCCTGGTCGATAGCGGGCGTAAGGCGTGCTACGTCCTGGTGCTGGTGCTGCTGGTGGCTACCCTGTCGCTGGTGCAGTCCTTCATCACCCGCGATTTTTCGCTGGCCTACGTTGCCGCTCACAGCAACCTGGCGATGCCCAACATCTACACCTGGGTGGCATTTTACGCCGGCAATGAGGGCTCACTGCTATACATCGCTTTCGCCCTGTCGGTCATGGCGGCGGTGGCAATCTGGCTGGCGCCGACGGCCACCCGCCCGACGCTGGCCTGGACGGTCGCCGTCCTGATGTTCATCGAGCTGTTCTTTATTGCGGTGATGGCGTTCATGGCCAACCCGTTCCAGCGGTTGCCCTTTACGGTGCCCGACGGCCAGGGCATTAACCCGCTGCTCACCCACTTCGGGATGTTCTTCCACCCGCCGGCATTGATGGCCGGGCTGGTGGGGATCAGCATTCCCTTTGCATTCTCGCTGGGCGGACTCATCGGCGGGCGCGCCGGCGACGAGTGGATTGACGCCGGACGCGCGTGGGGCGTTGGCATCTGGGCGTTGCTGGCTGCCGGCCTGCTGCTGGGGTCGTGGTGGGCTTACACCATCCTGGGATGGGGCGGTTTCTGGTTCTGGGATCCGGTGGAAAACGCCGCCTTCATGCCCTGGATTGCCCTCACCGCCTTCGTACACTCCATCATGGTGCAGAAGCGCCGGGGAATGTTCCGAATGTGGAACATCGTGCTAATTGATGTGGCCTTCGCGCTGGCGCTGTACGGGATGTTTATGAACCGTGGCGGGCCGGTGCCGTCCGTACACTCCTTCGGAGCATCGACGCTGGGTTGGGTATTCCTGCTTTTCCTCGCGGTGGGCGTGGTGGTTCCGCTGGCGATATTCTTCTGGCGATACGACCGGATGCGCAGCGCCCAGGGGTTGGACTCCCTACTGTCGCGGGAAGCAGCATTCCTGCTGAACAACCTGCTACTGCTGGGCGTCGCCTTCGCCACGCTATGGGGCACGGTGTATCCGCTGCTGTCCCGACTGTTTGCCGACCAGGAAATCACGGTGGCGCGCCCCTTCTACGATCAGGTCAACGGCCCGTTGATGCTGGCGTTGGTGCTGTTGATGGGCGTGGGGCCGCTCCTGCCCTGGCGTCGTGCCAACCTGCAATCATTGCGGCGCGCACTGGTGCTGCCGGGGTCGGTGGCGGCGGCAATGGTGGTGGTTCTACTGGTAGCGGGAATTCGCCAGCCCTATGCTGTAATCGGTTTTGCCCTGTGCGCCCTGGTCGCCACCGGCATCGTCGCCGAGTGGGTGCGTGGTGTCATCGCCCGCCGTCGCAGCGTCGGCGACAATCCGGCCATTGGATTCCTGCGGCTGATCGCC
This sequence comes from Dehalococcoidia bacterium, assembly GCA_965220095.1. GTDB lineage: Bacteria > Chloroflexota > Dehalococcoidia > Lucifugimonadales > UBA3495 > Bin87. The sequence continues at coordinate 3,635,926 of OZ244805.1, read as the reverse complement.
GCCAACCGGCCGCGCTACGGTGGCTACATCGTCCATCTGGCCGTGATAATGGTTGCCCTCGGCGTGGTGGGCCAGTCGTTCTACGGGGTGCAGCGCGACGTGGTGCTCGCGCCAGGGGAGTCGATTACGGTGCGTGGCTACCGCATGGAATACGTGGACACGACGACCCTCGCATTCTCCGACCGCACCGAATTCCGCTCCACGGTCGAGTTGTATCGCGATGGGGAGTTGCTGGAAGTGATGCAGCCTCGCCGCACGTTTCATCCCGAACAGAACATGGCGGCTACCCGGGCGGCCATCCGCTCCACGCCGGTGGAGGATTTTTATGTGGTGCCCAGCGAAAACATTGACGGTGGCGCGGTGGGTTTCCGCGTCCTGGTCAATCCGCTGGTGTGGTGGATGTGGGTCGCTGGCGGGGTGATGATTGCCGGTACAGTGGTGGCCTTGTGGCCGGCTCGCGTTCCGGAGCGCGGGCCCGTGTCGGTCCCAGCGGTCTCCGCCGCCGCCGCCGACTAGTCTGGCCAGTCTGGACGAGATTCGATGCAGCTGGCTTTAGCCATCGCGGTGGCATTGTTCGCGCTGAGCGTCGTGGCGTGGCCGTTGGCAATCGGGGCGCGCAGAAACCGGGCCGACACTGCCGCCGACTTGGAGGCTGCCAACACCAGCCGGGCCGCCCTGGAAACCGTGTACGAAGCAATCCGCACTCTGCAGGTCGAACACAGCCTTGGTCGCGTCACCGATGCTGATTTTCAGGAGCAGTTGAATGAATACCGAAGGCAGGCCGCGTTGATTCTGTGGGATATGGAACGGGAGAAGGGAGAGACGCCGGATGGCTAGTCAACCGACGCCAACGACGCCGGACGACGAGCGGCCCAGCATCAGCGACATTTGGGAAGTAGCCCGCCTGCCGGCTCTGTTCGCCATTATCACAGCAGCGGCGGCCTGGCTTATCTGGTACTATACGAATACGCCCTGCACATTGGAGCTGGCAGGGCGTACCACCTGCAACCCGGCGGCGATTGCCCGGTACATCAACGTTGATATCTACGGACGGATGCTGACTTACGCGGCGATTACCGCGGCTGCGGGAGGAGTTTGGAATTACAATATGTTCACCAGAATGCGCGCGGCTATCGCTGCAGAGAAACAGCGGGCTGATGTAGAGCGACAGCGGGCTGACGCAGAGCGACAGCGGGCTGACGCAGAGCAACAGCGGGTTGCCGCGGCACTGCAGCAGATGGCAGAGTATCGTCAGCAGGTTGAGGAAGAGCGCCGGCGGGCCGCAGGAGAGCGACAACGGCGAATGGAAGAGGACCGCCGCGTAACGATGCAGCAAAACGCCGAAATTAACCGTGCGATGCTTACCGCACTCACCGAACTGACGGCAGAGATCGCGCAGTTGCGCCAACAGAGTAACGGCAACGCTCAAAACGGGCATTAATCTACTGCCATTGCCCGCTGCCTGACGAATCGGCTGCTCCATTCTTTGAGCTGACTGTTGCGCCTACAACGCGCCATACTGGCCGCGATGGTTGTGGCTATGCTTTTGGCGGTAGCTCCGGCGACTCTATACTCGCAGTCGTTGGAAACGGCGCCGGTAACCGGCGTATTGGTCAACGGTACACCGGGCGGCCCGACTCCCGCCGGCGCAACGATGTTGCTGCACGTTTTCGGGTCGGATACGGCGTCGGTTGACACCCATGAGGCGTTGACCAGCTCTGAGGGAATGTTTCAATTCGACGATGTGCCCGTGCCTACAGAGGGAGGTAGTGTGGCGCTGGTGGCGGATTATGGAGGCGCGCGGTACCGCAAGGTCGTTTCGCCGGCCGAGTTGACGAATCCGCTGTCATTAATCGTTTATGACGCCACTCAGGATGCCAAGGTGGTAGCAACTACCGAACAGTCCATTATTGTAGCCGGAGTGGACGCCACCACTCGGCGCATAGCCGCGGTGCAGCTCCTTAGCCTTGAAAATCGCAGCGACACTACCCTTGTGCCCGATTTGTCGGCGATGCCGGTGTTGGGTCAGTTCAGTTTCCTGCGGTTCTCGTTGCCGCCCGACGCATCCGACCTGGACGTGGCTACGGATCTGGTTGGCGGTGAAGTGATTCCGGTGGGCACTGGATTTGCCATCACCGCGCCGGTGCCGCCCGGGGAACATCAGGTGAGCTTCACCTTCACCGTTCCCTACGAGGGCGATACCCTGGCCTGGCGCGACAATACGCTGCAAGGGGCCGACTCGTTCCGGCTGCTGATTCCGGCGGAATTTGGCGGCATCGGCGTAGGCGGATTGCCTTCCGGGGAAACGATTGCAGTCTCCGACGTGTCGTATCGGGTATGGCAGGCCGATAACATCGCGCCCGGGGGAGGCGTCAATCTGACGCTGACCGGCTTGCCGGAACCAAACCGGTTTTTGCTGATTGGCAACAGCCTGACCGGATTGCGGTTCTGGTATGGAGCGGTTCCGGCCCTGCTGGTCGTTTTGCTGGCGGGTCTGCTGGTTTGGGGCGTGTGGCGTCGTTCGGGAGCATCGACGCCACCAGGTCAGGCAGGAGCGTAACCGGCAATGTCCCGACGCGGCTGGATTGTGCTGGGTACCGCAGCGGCGTTGATCCCGCTGTTCGCCCTGCTGGCGTGGGCGTCCATTCCGCAGCAGGGTCAGCCCGTCGGCGCCGGCATCAACCAGAACTTCGGGCGGGTGAACGTCGATAGCGCGCCGGCAGCCGATTTCATGCTGGAGTCGCCGGATGGCGGCGTGGTGCAGTTGTCCAACTTGCGAGGCAAGGTGGTGATGGTGGACTTTTGGGCGTCCTGGTGTGGTCCCTGCCGACAGGAATCGGAGTTGCTGAATCGGGCCTACGACGGCTATGCGGGCCGGCCCGTGGAATTTGTCGGTGTGAACATTTGGGATACGGCTGAATCCGCCGCGGCTTTCGTGTCCGAATTTGGCGTGAAGTATCCTACGGGTATGGACGAGTCGGGCAGCATCGCCCTGGATTACGGCGTACGCGGCATTCCGGAGAAATTTTTTGTCAGCGCGGATGGTATTATCCGACAGAAATACGTCGGCCCGATGCCCAAGGCCGTGTTGATAACTACGCTGGAAAATTTGCTGGCCGAAATCGAGCCCGGCGGCTAGTTCCCTGCGGTCAACAAATCGCTTAACTGTAACTGCAACGCCCGCAGCACCGTCAATCACAGCACCGTGGGAGATACCGCCAAAAGATGACGACACCAGGCAGCAGCGCCAACACCGGCGCGTCCGACCTGGCCCTGGCCATGGACTGGGGCGGAACCTGGGCGCGGGCTGCCCTGATTGACCGGGAAGGCCGGCTACTGTGGCAAGACCGGGTCGCCAATGCTGCCGGAGCGACGCAGGACGACTTGTTGGCTGCCGCAGGCAGTCTGCTCCAACGGGCGCAGGCGCAGGCGGGCGACCGACCCATCGCCGGCGCCGGCATAGCGCTGGCCGGCTCCATTGACGCTGCCAGCAGTATGTTGCTGTCCTCGCCCAATCTGCCGGCGTTGAACGGCGCCAACCTGCCGGAATTGTGGGGGCCGATGATCGGCCTGCCCGTGTGGGTAGGCAACGACGCCAACCTGGCCGCCCTGGGCGAATATCACTACGGGGCCGGGCGTCCACAGCCGCCCAATCACCAGGCGGCGCGCACGCTGGTATACCTGACTTTCAGCACGGGTGTCGGCGGTGGCATCGTCGACCGTGGCGTGGTGTTCACCGGAGCGGCCGGAGCCGCCGGCGAGGTTGGTCACATGACCATTGACGCCCGCGCCGATTCTCCCGCGTGCAACTGCGGCAACAACGGCTGCCTGGAAGCGTTGGCTTCCGGCACGGCCATCGGACGCGCTGCGCAGGCTCGGCTCGGCGACGCCACACCGGGCGCGCCGCTCCAGCAGGCTTATGAGTCGGATGCGACGGTAACGAGCGAAGCCGTATTCGCCGCTGCAGCCCGCGGCGACGTGGTGGCGATAGAGGTGGTGGACGCTGCCGTAGGCGCGATGATCGTCGGCCTGGGCAACGTGCTGAACCTGTTCAACCCGGACGTGGTGGTGATCGGTGGCGGGGTAACCCAGGGGCTGGTTGCCCTGGGCCTCGTGGAGCACATCGAAGTGGGTATGCGCCGCCGGGCGATGAGTTCGGGCCAACGGGCCTTTCGCCTGTCGGTAGCCACCCTCGGTGAGAACGAGGGCATGGTGGGCGCGGCCAGCCTGGTCTGGTCGCAGGTGGATCGAATCTAGACGCCGGCAGGTTGGCTGGCGGCGCGCTCCCCGACTAAACGATGTAGCGGCCACCCACCACGTTCATGCGGTCGCCGGTGATGTACGATGATTCGTCGCTGGCGTAGAACAGGCACGCGTTGGCGATGTCATACACGGTGCCCTGGCGTCCCAGCGGTATGCCTTTCAGGTGCTCATCGGAACCGCGAGGGAGCTCCTGAAACTCGGGGTACCATTCGGGATGGGCGCGACTGGTGTCCGTCGAGCCGGGATTGACCATGTTCGCGCGCACGCCATACTGGGCGCACTCCGCCGCTACTGCGCGAATCAGGCCCAAGAGGCCGGTTTTGGCGGTGGTGACCACGGCGGTATCGGGTCGGCCCGTGATGGCAGACTGGCCGCCCATGGCGATAATGCTGCCCGCTCTCCGCTCCATCATCCCCGGAAGCACCGCCTTGATGAGGTAGAAGGCGGCGTGCAGGTTGGTGGCCAGGGTAGCTTGCCACTCGTCCACGGATACTTCCATGATCGGTTTGTGGGGCCGCACCGCCACGTTGCTCACCAGCACGTCCACCTTGCCCAGCGCGTCGATGCCCTCGGCCACCATCTCGGATACCCGGTCCGGGTCGGCCACGTCTCCGATGATAGTGTGGGTACGGACGCCCAGCTCCCGGCATTCGGCGGCCACCGTTTCCAGTTCCTGCGCAGACTGGCGCGTGTTCAGAATAAGGTCAGCGCCTTCGCGGGCGAAGGTGCGGGCGATTTCGGCGCCAATATTGCGGCTGGCGCCGGTGATGAGCGCGGTTTTGTTTTCGAGTCGCATATTTGTTTCCTTGACTAGTCTATTTGTCTTGTCGGTTCTGTCGTAGCAACTTTCTCCTGAGCCACACTATGAAAGCCCAGACCGGGACCCCACCCACGGCTCCCAAAATCCCAAGGAAGAGGTCAATATCGAAACGACGGATTAGTGCAATCGGGACCAGAGCAATTCCGGCTACGCACAGCCCCGCTACAACGATGCCGACAGTAGCCAAGATGGCTTTGCCAACATAGGAGTAGAACTCCACTTATGCCCTGAAGTTTGTAGTCAGGACCAAGACGACACCAGAGACTGCGCTCACCAGTCCACCAAGTCCGGCAATGGAACCACCGACGACTGAAGTGATTGGCGACCAGTCGGGTACCACGAATTCCCCGGTCAGCAGAGCTAGCATACCGACAAAGTACACCACCATCGACAGCAAAAAAATTCGATCCCACATGATGCCGCCCCCTCTGCGTGTGCAATCAGGATAAAACCGGAGGGCACGCTTGTCAAAACAAATCGGGGGCGACCAAGTGCCGCCCCCGAATCAGTGTTAGCGCGCTGCCGGTATCGGTCAGTAAGGCCCGTACCCCGGAACGTTGATGCAGGCGGCGACGTGGTCGGGCAAGATTTCCCGCAGTTCCGGCATAACCCGCGAGCAGTCTTCGGTGACCATGGGGCACCGCGGATGGAACACGCAGCCGGTCGGAGGGTTCAGCGGGCTGGGAACCTCGCCGGTCAGGACGATGCGCTCTCGTTGAGCGTCCAGCACCGGGTCGGGAATCGGCACCGCTGACAGCAACGCCCGCGTGTACGGGTGCTGTGGGTTTTCGTAGATGGCGTTGCGGTCGGCGATCTCCACCAACTTGCCCAAGTACATTACTGCCACCCGGTCGCTGATGTGGCGCACCACCGACAGGTCGTGGGCGATGAAGAGGTAGGTCAGATTGTATCGTTCCTGCAAGTCTTCCAGCAGGTTGATGATCTGGGCCTGAATCGACACGTCCAGCGCCGATACGGGCTCGTCGCACACGATGAACGATGGGTCGACCGACAGGGCGCGGGCCACGCCGATGCGCTGGCGTTGTCCGCCGCTGAATTCGTGGGGAAAACGGTCGGCCATGTAGGGGTTGAGCCCAACGTTGGTGAGGAGTTCGGCCACACGCTCGCGGTATTCGCGTTTGTTGTTCACCAACCCGTGCACGGCAAGCGGTTCGCCGATAATGTTGCCGGCAGTCATGCGGGGATTCAGCGAGCTGTATGGATCCTGGAAAATTATCTGCATCTGGCGGCGCATGGCCCGCATCTGGCCGGTGCGTGCCTGAGCCACATCAACGCCATCGAACAGTATCTCGCCTTCGGTGGGCTTGTACAGGCGGAGGATGCAGCGCCCGGTGGTAGTTTTGCCGCAGCCGGATTCGCCCACCAGGCCCAGCGTCTCGCCCCGGCGCACGGTGAAGCTGATGTCGTCCACGGCCTTGATATAGGCTACGGCGCGCTGGAACACAATTCCTGAGGTAACGGGGAAGTACATCTTCAGACCGCGCACTTCCAGAAGCGTATCGTCCTGGCCGGTCGGCGTTGACGCGGCTTGTGGCATCTCGGCTGTGGTCATTTCGTAACTCCTTGTCGGAGGTTTGTCGGCGATAAACTGGACGGCGAAACAGCGCGATTGGAGCTAACTGCCTCCGCCACCTGCGTAGCTAAGTGCCTGGATACCCAGCTTGTCCGCCTCCCAGCAGGCGGAAACGTGGGGCTCTTCGCCGGTGGTCGGCACCGGCAGCAAAGGCGGCGCCTCGGTGGCGCACTTGTCCACTGCGAAGCGGCAGCGCGCACGGAAGGAACAGCCTTCGGGAAGGTTTACCAGGTCGGGAGGCTGGCCTTCGATGGGCACCAATTTAGCCGCGTTGCCCGACGAATCCGTCAGCCGCTGGTCGAGGCGAGGAACCGAGTCCAGCAGCCCCACGGTGTAGGGATGGCGTGGATTGGTGTAAATATCCAGCGCCGAACCACGCTCGATAATCTTGCCGGCGTACATCACGTTCACGCGGTCGGCGTAACGGGCCACCACACCGAGGTTGTGGGTGATGATGATGAGGGCAACGCCCAGGTCTCGGGTGAGGGATTTCATCAACTCAAGAATTTGGGCTTGAATGGTAACGTCCAGCGCGGTGGTCGGCTCGTCGGCGATGATGAGCCGTGGGTTGCAGCTCAGGGCCATGGCAATCATCACGCGTTGGCGCATGCCGCCGCTGAATTGGTGAGGGTACTGACGAATCCGCCGATCCGGATCGGAGATACCAACCCTGGCGAGCAGTTCAATGGCGTCCCGGCGAGCTTCGTCCCGCGACTTGCCCATATGCAGCTGGATGGTTTCGGTCAACTGGCGGTCCAGGGTGAGCACCGGGTTCAGCGAGGTCATGGGTTCCTGGAAAACCATGGCCATTTTAGCGCCCCGGATACGGCGCATATCGTCCATATCGACCTGGAGGATGTCTTCTCCGTCGAACATGACTTCACCGCCGACGGTTTTGCCGGGCGGGTCTGGGATCAGGCGCATCAACGAAAGGGCGCTCACACTCTTGCCGCATCCGCTTTCGCCAACCAGTCCCAGAGTTTCGCCGGGCATTACCTCGTAGGTTACGTCGTCAACGGCCTTCACCACACCTTCGTAGGTGAAGAAGTACGTTTGGAGATTTTTAACCTCAAGCAGCGGTTCCACAAGGATGCTCCTTATAGTTTGGGTGATGACGCCGGCGCCGAACGCCGGCGGAGCTACACAGATTGGGTGTCAGCAGGTTTGGTCGGGTGTTTTTTGATGGCGGTGGTTTGGTTTGGAGTGGGGAAGTTGAGGCTTATATTTTCGGGCAAATTACCATACAGTTCAGAGGGCTGCAATGCGACTCAAATGGCTGCGATGCGACACTGAACCTGAATGTGGTGGATCTCAATGGCGATCACGATGGCCACCCTGCGGATGGACCAGCATTATTTTCGTATTTCGCCCGGTTCTTTCCCGGTACTGGTTAGTGATGTTGATGGTGTTGGCGATGTGTTGCACACGGGTGGCAAGCGCCTCAGCAATGCGTAAAGTTTTACTGCTCGCAGTGCGGGTTTTCCGAATGATTACACAACGTAGCGGGAAGCGTCAACATATTTGATCGCTGACGCGCACGCGGTGCGATCTGTGATTGCAAGCGAAGTGCGGCAATCTGGTTCAGCCGGGAATGATTCGCACTACACGGGCTTGCTACCGCACCGGGATTGCGACGGCGGTTGGCGCTTCGCAATGACCAAGGGCAGACTGCATCGGGGATGTCGGAATGGAGGCGGTGGGGCGGCCCTCACCTCAACCCCTCTCCCACGGGTCGAGGGCCTATCAGGCCCCGACGCCGGGCGCGACTCGCAAAAACAATGTGCCAGACTGGATTGCAAAAGCGTGTACGCGTGAGCGATACGCCCCGGTTGACCTGTCATCCTTGTCCGGCGTATGGTGGCTATCTTGATTGGCGTTAGTGAGGGGGGTAGCTTCGGCTTCAGCGATGACGCCCTTTTCCGCATGATGGCGCCCGACGGGGGAGCAACCCATTGGTTCGAGTCCCCAATGCTCCGGTACTGGTGGTCCTGCAGAATCGGGACTTCCGGCTGCTGTGGGCAGCCAGATGGATCCACGAGACTTCCCGGCGCATGGAACTCATCGCGCTGGGTTACCTGATTTATGAACTCACCGACTCGGCCTTTCAGGTCGGGTTGATCTCAGTTTTTCTGAATGGGCCGCGGCCTCCGTTTTCGCTCGTGGCCGGAATGCTGGCGGATCGATTGGACCGCTGGCGCATTCTGGCGGGCATCCACACCTTCTACCTGCTCGTTGCTGCGGGGTTGCTGATTCTCCTGATCCTGGAGCTCGTTCAGCCCTGGCACGTGTTCGTAGCCATCCTGTTGCAGGGGACGGCCAAGGTTTTGGACGATCCCACCCGGCGGGCAGCCCTGTTTGACCTGGCGGGGCAAGAACGCATCGCCCAGGCCATGTCCCTGGAGACCATTACCAACAACGGCGGCAAGATTCTGGGGCCGATCGCCGGCGGGCTGATGGTTGAATTCTACGGGTTCACCGGAGCATTCGCGGTGCTGGTTGCCCTGGACCTGGCGGCAGCGCTCCTGATTTTGAGGATGCGACTGCCGGCCCGTTCCACCGCGATGATGCGGGACACCATGTTCTGGCAGGGTATCAAGTCCGGTATTGGATACTCCTTCTCCAACAAATTCGTGCTGGGAGTGCTGTCCATATCCCTGGTGATGAACGGAATGGTGCTGCCGCTGCAATACTTCATACCGGTGATTGCAACCGATGTTTTGATGGTGTCGCCCTCTTTGGGAGGACTGCTGGGATCTGCCGACGGCATCGGCACCTTGATCGGAGCAATAACCATCTCGGTACGCCGGAGCTACACTTTTCACGGGCGCTACTTCGTGTTTGGAGCTTTGATTGTGGCGGTCGGAGTGGCGGCGGTAGCGTGGTCGCCCTGGTTCATGATTTCCTTCCTGTTGCTCTTCAGTTCCGGGGTGGGCCAATCGGGATTCAGCACCATGCAGAGCACAATCCTGCTGCTGTCCTCGCCAGCGGAGATGCGAGGGCGGATTATGGGTTCACAGGGTTTGGTGAACGGCCTGGGGCACCTGATTGGCGGGGTGGAGATTGGAGCCATCGCCCAGGCCTTCAGCATCTCGCTGGCCATCGGGGTCAATGCCGGTGTCGGCCTGTTGCTCATGCTGCCAGTGATACTGCTGACGCCGTTGGTGCGGCGTCCGGTGGTGGCGCACCAACGCCCTGCCGTGCCTTAGGAACGATCCGGCAGCCCAGTGGGAAACCCACCTGGCAGCTGACTACGGTCGGCGCCGGTGTCCTCGCCGACGAAATACTAACGTGTGCCCACGTTGTCAAACCAAGCCCACGTGAAACCAACCCACCCCCCTGTCATTGCGAGGAGCGCAGCGACGTGGCAATCTCGCTGAGGTTAAGCACACATCGGTGCGCAGCGCTGCCACGGCAACGAGATTGCCACGCTGCGCTCGCAATGACAGATTACAGTGAGTAGGGAGGAACACCCATGCCTGAACGCGCCACAACTACCACCTTGAGCCACTTGACGCTGGAGTCCGGCGACCGGCAAGACATCCCGCACAGCGAGGTTACAGACGCCACCGTCCAGATGCTGACTCCGCTACTGCAAAGAGCGTTGGCCGGCGACCCGCAGGTGGTGATACCGCCCACCAGTTACTGGTTCAGGGCCCGGGAAGCAACCGCAGACGAGTCGCCGGACGCATTCCTGCGCGTTGAGTTGGGTACCGTCGCCAGCGGGGTTGAACCCATTGTTGACATGACGGTTCGGCCCCCCGCAGCAGGCGGCGACGCGGCCATCATGATGACCAGCATCGGCGGATGGTTCGACGCAATTGCTACGGGCGCACTGGGCATCAGATCCGGTGCGGATCGTGTCGCGAATGAGATTGCCGAACTACAGGGGTGCATCGCCTGGGCTTGGTTGGAGATGCGCGGGTATGCCGACCGGGACCAGACGCCGGCTAATCCCCTGGAAGTGTTGTTCGCGGCGGGCGGCGGGATGTTGACAACCATCGTGCAGGAGCCGGGACAATCACCAGAAGTCTGTTTCCTGGTGCAGAACACGCCGGAAGCCGTCCATCAGCTTACCCCGGACCCGCACATGCTGGCGCAGACCCGATTGTTCAAGGTGGGCGATGTGTACCTGGTGCCGCTGGTAGCCCGCGTGGGGGACACCTGGTACGAATCCTGGATCAATCCCTTCGCCGACCAGGGCCAGGGTTTGGTGGAACTGGAAATACTGGCTGCGCAGGACCGGATCGTATTCCTGATTTACGATGGAACCTCGCTGAACCCGGCACACACCATTCAAATACCCAACTCGCTGGCCGCCGAAATGGCCGCAATCCGGCAGAGGCTCGAAGCAGTTGCACCCTGGACGACAGAGGATTTCGCCGTGGCGCGGGAGCAACTGTACGCCGCCTACCCCACGCCTCAGGACCTTATCGCCGGACGGGACTGGCCCCCCGCATAGAGTATGTTGACAAATACCGTTATTCCCGCGAAACAAATACCGTCATTCCCGCGAAAGCGGGAATCCAGTGGCCGAGGTCGTCAATCACGGCTCTGATTCTTTCATCATACTCTCTCTGGACTCCTGCTTTCGCAGGAGTGACGGGTTGGTTTGCTGATTGTCAACAGGCGCTAGCTGTTATCGTCCTTCAGGCTGTAAATGGCGCCGGGACGCCCGCCATCCGGCAGCCCCAACGGCAGGTGGACATTGAGCAAGTAGGGACGTTTCTCCTCGTCTACTATCCTGAGACCCCGCTCGATGGCGTCGCCGATCGTTGCCTCGTCGGTGACGTCCATCGCCTCCACGCCGAATCCTTCGGCAAGCTTTACCGGGTCGATGTTGTCCAGTACTACGCCCCGGTACTCCCCGGTTTCCTTCATATCGGCGTTGGCGTTGGCGAAGGAACTGGCAACGATACCGTAAGCCCCGTTGTTGGAAATCACATAGAGCACCGGGATGTTGTGGCTGGCGGCAGTCCACAAGGCTGAGTCCGAGTAGTACAGGGAACCGTCTCCGACCAGGCCAACCACCGGCTTATCGGGGGCGCCCAGCTTGGCGCCGATGGCCGCTCCCACGCCGTAGCCCTCCGAGCCGCCGGCCGGGCGAATGTATTGGTTGTTTCCCAGCTCACCGGAATTCTGGAGGAGGTCCTGACCGACGGCAAACTGCTCGATGGTTACCAGGCCGCCGCCGCGCCGCTCCAGACTGTTGTCCAGAGCGTCGGCGAGGACGAAGGGCCGCACTTTCCCCTGCTGGGCGGCAACCCGCTGTCCGGCGTCCCTGCGGCTGGCGCGCAGAGCGGCTGCTTCCTCCCGGGCCCAGGCGCGCCGTTCTGCCAACTCGTCGTGGGACGACTCGGTCAATTCCAAAAGGCGCTGAGCCGTGCGCTTTTCGTCGGCCAACACGGCCAGGTCAAGACCCGGGATGTTCTCCAAGTTCTCCGCGTTGGAACCCACTGCGATGGTTCGTTCGGCCCTGAAGAACGCCGCGTAGTCGTCGGCAGTGCCGGCTCCGTTGTGGCGGACGCCCCAGCACAGAATCAGGTCCGGGTCAATGTCCGGCGCCTGTTCCAGCCGCCGCCCTCCACAGTGCAGCGGATGTTTGATGGGAACGCCCCGCAAGTCGCCCACCACCGGGATGCCAAAACGCTCCGCCAGCGCAGTTACCTCCGCGTCGGCTCCGCTCTTCCAGATGCCGTCGCCGGTGTAGAGCAGGGGCCGCTTGGCGTCGCGAAGAGCCCGGGCGATGGCTTCGACGTCGCTGTCCGATGGGTAGCCGCTGCGCAGTTCCGGCACGGGCCCGTCCATGATGTTGGCGGTATGCTCGGCTGGTCCCAACAATCGGTCGTAAACGGCCAGATGCACCGGACCCACGGGCGGCGTCATCGCCACCCGCATGGCGCGCTCGATGGCCGCCGGCAGACCCTCCGGCTCGATGACCGTCCAGTTGGCTTTGGTGAGGGGCGCGCTGATGGCAGTTGGCCCGGCGTTGTGGGATACGTCCAGGCTAATCAGGTCGGCAAAGCTGCCGGTGTCGCCGGCGAAGGTGATTACCACCACAGGCAGGCTGCCCGTCCAGACGTTGATCAGCTGTCCCATCGCCTGAGCCAGTCCGGCGCCCAGGTGCACCACCATTACGGCGGGGGCAAGGTTAGCCTGGGTGTAACCCCCAGCCATCGCCGTTACCGCGCCCTCGTGCAGGCCGAGAATGCCGTGAATATCGGGCCGGGCGTGCAACTCGTTGAAAAACAGGGCTTCCCGGGATCCTGAATTGTTGAAAACGTACTTTACGCCCAGCGACGCCAGTTGCTCTACCATGAGACGCGAGGCATTGGCCGTCATTTGCCGTGTCTGCATTCGATCACCTTCTCGTTGACCATTTGTGGCGTCCGCCGATTACCGCCGCAGCGGTGGCCGGGCCGGCCAGCGGTTTCGTTCCTTGGGTTTCGCCGGTAATAGTACGGCGGAAGGTGCCGGTTGTCCAATGCGCCGCCGGCTGGCAGCCTGGCGAACCGTTGAAACAGGCCGGTGAAACAGGCCGGTTTTTGCCAACGGTACGAGAACGGCTGGCCTCACGCGTACCACTTTAATCTGTCATTGCGAGGAGCATAGCGACGTGGCAATCGCGATGAGGTTGAACACGCGTCGGCGAACCGCCGTTGCTACGGCGACGAGATTGCCACGCTACGCTCGCAATGACAAAGTGGTTGCGCATGAGAACGGCTAGCGGGTTGCCAGGGGGAAGTCCTGGAGTTTGCCGAGTTACATCGGCAGGTACACGGCCTGTCCCGTCATGGCGCTGTGGTACACCGCCTCCGTCCACTCCATATAGTGGACGCCGGTCTCAAAGGCCACCATGTCGACCTTTTCCGTGCCGCGGATGGCGTTGGTAAACTGCTCCTCCACCCGGTACCTGGCCTGGGTTTCCGGCGGGTTGGGGACCTCCGTCAGCTCCCCGTCACCACGCTGACCGGCCCACACCTTGCGCTGGGGATCGATGTGGATGGTGCCTTCGGTGCCGAACATCCAGATGTGATTGCCCCCGTTCAGTCCGGAGGTGGCGCTCATCTGCATATGGACCTGGGCTCCGTTGGGCAACTCATACAGAATATCCACGTGGTCGGGAATGGCGACCGAGGTCGGATAGCCATTCTCGTCCCTTCGGTAGGGCACGTGCACCTTGGACATGGCCATCACCCGGTCGCCCCGACCCAGCCATCGCATCATGGACTCGTAGGATGCGCCGATGTTCAGCGTGTTGTAGCCACTCAGCGACCGGTCGTGTCGCCAGTGCAGCGGACCGTCAAAGTCGGCGAAGTTGTTCTGCAGGGACGTGAAGTCCACCGACAGCAACTCGCCCAGGTGCCCGTCGTCAATCAAACGCTTCAGAACATTGTCGATGGTGTAGCTCGTGGACGTGGGGGTTAGCTGACAAACCAGTTCGGGATGGGCCCGGGCAGCGGCGAGCATATCGCGGGCCTCCGCTGCGGTGGAGGCCATGCGCGCCTCGGTGAGCACGTGTTTGCCCACGTCCAGGGCAGCCAGGGTCATGGTGCGGTGCATATAGGGCCAGGTGCCGATGCACACGGCGTTGATATTGTCGTCGTCCAGCAACTCCCGCCAGTTCCCGTACACGGTCGGGATGTTGAACTGGTCGGCGATGGCTCGCCCTGACTCAATGGACCGGTTGGCTACCGCCACGATCTCGCAGTCGTCCACACCCTGAAACCCGGGGATGTGGCGCGCCCGCACGTTACCGCCCGCTCCGATGAGACCCACGCGGATTTGTTCGTCAGCCATCAGTTACCTCCCCAGCAAATTTGCTGGAATCTCACGGTCAAAATGGTATGCGGTTACGCTTCGTCACCCTGTTCCATACCCGGCGTGTGGCGGCTCACTGTCAGAACGTGCTGCAACGCCGAATCGCAGTCATCGCGTCATCCGGGTTCCGGCGTGCTGCCGTATCAGCGACGCGAGTGTAGTGTTCGGCTGTTGGGCTGTCAAACCGCGTCCATCTGTCACGCGTACCCGCTTTGTCATTGCGAGCGTAGCGCGGCAATCTCGTCGCCGTAGCAACGGCGGTTCGCCGACGTGTGTTCGACCTCATCGAGATTGCCACGTCGCTATGCTCCTCGCAATGACGGATTAAAGCGGATATGCGTGAGGAGCGTGGTGCTATTGCCCCGTCCATATTCGGGATGTACACTCGGTTTCGGTTTAAGCTCTGCCGGGAGGTGTGACGAATGCCAATATCCGATACGACCCTGAAGAGAATGATTGCCGAATATGGCGGGTTCGAGTTGTCTGACGCTGAGCTGGAATTGGTCCGGCCGGAACTGGAAAGCTACCTGACCGAATTGCAGAATCTGCGTGACCTGGACCTGTCGTCGGTTGCCTCCGCGCGCTTGCTCAGAGCGGGGGAAGGGGGTAATGAAGATGCCTAACTCCGAACTGCTCAAGCTGACCATTTCCGAAATCGCACCCATGATCCAGGCGCGGGAGGTATCTCCCGTAGACTTGACCGAGGCGGCGCTGGCCGAAGCAGAACGACGACAGCCCACGTTGAACTCCTTCATAACTATCCTGCACGAGCAGGCGATGGCCCAGGCCGAACAGGCGGAAGAAGCCCTGTCGCGTGGGGAATATCTCGGCCCGCTGCACGGCATCCCCATCGGCATCAAGGACAACATCGCTACCGGGGGGATAACCACCACCGTTGGCAGCAAAGTCTTGAAGGACAACGTACCCGACGAAGACGCCGAGGTGGTTCGCCGCTGCAAGGACGCCGGAGCCATCATCCTGGGCAAGGAGAATCTGGAAGAATTCGCTGCCGGGGCCACGTCCAACAACCCTCACTATGGCGCGGTGCATAATCCCTGGGGCCTGGATCACATCCCGGGCGGTTCCAGCGGCGGCGGCGCCGCCAACGTGGCCGCCGGCGTAACCTTTGCTTCCCTGGGCACCGACCTGGGAGGGTCGGTGAGGCTGCCCGGCGCTTTCTGCGGCGTGGTCGGCCTGAAACAGACCTTTGGCCGGGTGAGCCAGCGCGGACTCCTGGTAACTAGTTTCAACGGCGACCACATTGGCCCGATGACCAGATCGGTGCGCGATAGCGCGTTGGTTCTGCAGGCCATTGCGGGCTATGACCCTCTTGACCCCAGCACCGTGCCGGTTCCGGTCGACAATTACGCCCTGGTATTGGAGCGTGGCGTTCGCGGGCTGACCATGGGGATCCCATCCAACTACTACTTCGACCTGCTGGACCCGGAGGTGGAAACCGCCGTCCGCCGGGCCATTGCCGCGCTGGAAGAGCTGGGCATCGCCAGCCGCGAGGTCAGCGTGCCCAGTATGCAGTACGCCGGAGCCCTGCGCTTCTCCAGCATGGCCGACAGTGTCGTGACCCATGAGCCATTGATCGCGTCCAACCGCGAGGACTACAGTCCCGACACGCTATACCGCACTCTGGCCGGGCAATTTGTGCTGGGCCGGGACTATTCCAAGGCGATGAAGGTTCAGCGAATCATCAAGGAGGAACACGCCAGGGTTCTCCAGGAAGTGGACTTTCTGGTAACGCCGACGACGCCCCTGCCGGCTCCCCGCATCGACGCCGACACTATCATGGTCGGTGATGAGCGTCAGAAGGTTCGGGGCCCCGGTTCCGGTTTGATCTCGCGCAACACGAGCCCGATGAACGCCACGGGGTTCCCGGCCATCACGGTTCCCTGCGGCTTCAGCGACGACGGCCTCCCCATCGGGTTACAGTTCATCGGACGCCCCTGGGACGAGGGCACTTTGTTCCGGATTGGTCAGGCTTACGAAAATGTTTCGCCCAGCCGGGGCCAATGGCCGTCCCTGGATTGATAACCGTTTTGACGCTGGTTGCCATTACACCGCAACCAGCGCCGGGTTGCTTCGACCGCCATCGTCAGGCAACAGCGCCGGTTGTTTCAGCCGACCGTTCACAGGAGTGAAAATGCCATGACCAGCCAATCCGCCGCACCGAAAGACGCCCTCGCCGCCAGCTCCAACCAGGCGATTGAGGCCTCGAAGCAGGCGTTGTTCGACCTGTCGAAAGATGTCCACTCCCACCCGGAGTTGAACTATCAGGAGTACTACTCGTCCAATGCTCTGGCCGGGTTCCTGGAGCAGCGTAGCTTCCAGGTGGAACGGGGCATCGGCGGTGTGGAGACGGCGTTTCGGGCCACGATCCCGGGCGGTTCGGGCGATGGCCCAACCATCGCCGTGCTGGCGGAATACGACGCTCTGCCCGAGATCGGCCACGGTTGCGGGCACAACCTCATCGCCATGGCCGCCATGGGCGCCGCGCTCGGGCTGCAGGCCAACGCTCAAGATTTGCCGGGTCGAGTGGTAATTATTGGAACACCGGCTGAAGAGGGCGGCGGCGGCAAGATAAAGCTCCTGGAGGCCGGCGTATTCGACGGCGTGGACGCCACCCTTTCGTCTCATCCGTCTTCCAACCGCACCGTCATACCCTCGGCAGCCCCGGCGGGAGAAAGCTGGAGCCTGGCGATGGTGGGCTACCGGTACATCTACCACGGCAAAGCCGCTCACGCTGCCGCCGCACCCGAGGCCGGCATCAACGCGCTGAACGCGGTTATCCATCTGTTCACCGGCATCGACGCCATGCGCCAGCACCTGCGGGACGACGTTCGTATTCACGGAATAATCACCGATGGGGGCATGGCTCCCAACGTGGTTCCGGAATTCGCCGCCGCCAACTTCATGCTCCGCTGCCGGGATCGTCGCTACCTGAGCGACGTGGTGGTGGACAAGGTGAAACAGGTGGCGGAAGGAGCGGCATTGATGACCGGGGCGAGCCTTGAGGTTCAGGAATTTTATCCTTTCTACGAGAACGTTCAGCCCAACGTGGCGCTGGCGCGGTCCGTGGGAGCCAATGCCGAGGCGCTGGGTATCAAGCTGGACGAGCCGGTGGCGGGCCGGCCGGGCAGCGGCGCGTCTACCGATTTTGGCAACGTCAGCCAGATAATGCCGGCCTTTGAATTGAGGTATGCGGTTAGCGAGGAGCCAGTGGCTTCCCACACTAGGCAGATGTGCGAAACCGCCGTCACCGACCTGGCTCTCTCCAACGCCCTTTCCGTTGCCAAAGCGCTTAGCCTGACGGCCGGCGACCTGCTGCGCGACACTGCGTTGGTGGAGGCCGCCAAGGTCGAATTCGCGGACCGAACCGGCTGACCAGATTCCCGGTCTCCAGTGGGGTGAAACACGAACCTCCGGATGTCAGTCTCCACATCCGGAGGTTTTTACCTATCTGCGAGCATCCGTGATTGAGGGCGGCAATCGGGCCGCAAATGCCCAAAAACGGGCCGTTCAGCGGGCGATTTTGAGCACAATATGGCAATAGTGGTGGGGAAGGTGAGACTCGAACTCACACGCCCAAAGGCACATGATCCTAAGTCATGCTCGTCTACCAATTCCGACACTCCCCCCAAAGGCACGATGGTTGGTCTGCACGATAGTTGGTCTGGGAGATACTTGGTGACCCGCCTCGGGGTCGAACCGAGAACCTGCTGATTAAGAGTCAGCTGCTCTGCCAGTTGAGCTAGCGGGCCATATCGTATGACTGCGTGAGACAACGCCAAAACAGGCTACCAATATTGGATATTGGTGTCAATATTAACACGCCCGCCGTAACTGTTCAGACTTGGTGAGGTAAATTGGCCGAAGGCGGGCTGCCAGACGCTGGCACGGGTGGCGGTGGTTCTGTCATGTAGAGGGAGTGGATACCGAAATTGACCTGACTACCGCCAGTCGCGATGTTCTCATCGCCATCATCGTGCAGCAACAGGCGGTCATTGCCGAGTTGCAGGTGATGATTGTACGGCTGGAGCGGCAGGTTGCCGAACTGGAAGGCCAGGCCAAATCGGGCGGCCCGCCCCGAATGCCCGGCCTCAAGTCCAGTTCGGGCCGCCAGCCGCCAGCGCAGCAGCAGCCCAGCAAGCAGCGACGCCACGGCTTTGCCCGCCGGCGTATGACACCGACCCATCGGGTGGAGCAGGTGCGGGTGGAGTATGTGGTGGAGAGCTGTCCCGATTGCGGGACGCACCTGACTGGCGGCTGGGTCCAGCGCACCCGGGAAGTCATCGAGTTGCCGGTGGTTCCGGTGCAAGTCACCGAGCATGTCTTCATCGCCAGGACCTGCCCAGCGTGTCGACGCCGCTGCCTACCCCCAGCACGACTGGACGGCGCAGCACTGGGACGCCAACGCCTGGGCGTCAGCCTGATCAGCCGCATCGCCACGCTACGGGAAGCAGGGCGGCTGCCGATCCGCAGCATCCAGTGGTATCTGTGCACCGTCCATCAGCTGCGCCGCAGCGTGGGGGCCATCGTGAGCGCCATTCACCAGACCGCGCAACAGGCCCAACCAGCGGTGGCTGGGATTGTGGACCGCATCCGCGCCAGCCCATTGGTCCACGCCGACGAAACCGGCTGGCGTCAAAATGGGAACAACGGTTACGTCTGGACTTTCAGCACCCCCACCGAACGCTACTTTCCCTGTTCAAGCCAGGGGCAGGCTCTGCGGCGGGGTCGGGGCAAGGCGGTGGTGGACGAGGCGCTGAGCGAGTCGTTCTCCGGAGTGCTGGTCAGCGATTTCTACGCCGCCTACCACCATTACGATGGCCCCAAGCAACGGTGCTGGGCCCACTCCTGTTCAAGCCAGGGGCAGGCTCTGTTGCGGGACATCCACGACCTGGTGGCGCTCTACCCCAAGGACACCTCGCTGGCCCAGTGGGCCGCGGCAGTCCATCAGTTCTATGTCGAGGCCAGCTCTATGTCGAGGCCGGGTCTTTCACCCATCCTCAGGCACGACGACGGCGCACCGCTCAACTGGCTTGGGAGCGGCAGCTGCTGGTCATCTGCCAGCCCTTCCTGGCTGACCGGTTAGCTCTGCAGGGCCGGCTGTGCCGGCGCATCGAGCGCCACATCAAGGGCCTGCCCCGTACTGGATACGGGGAACTCTTCGTCTTCGTGGCCGAACCGGACGTGCCGTCGGACAACAACCCCGCCGAGCGCAGCCTGCGCCATCTGGTCATCAGCCGCAAGGTCAGCGGGGGCACCCGGTCGGAACGTGGTACCGAGAGCAAGATGACGCTGGCATCGGTCTTCGGCGCCTGGCGCGCACGAGGCCTGAACCCCCTCGCCGCCTGCCGCCAACTGCTCACTTCCCCTCAAATCTGAACAGTTGCGCCGGACCGTACTCCAAGCACGGGCGGAAGAACTAACTGGAAGCGCCCAAACCGATTTTCACCGCACCGCAAATGTATATCCCACCTTGGCTTCAGTTTAGGACGGGCCGCCGGTTGGCGGCCCGTCCTAATTCCCTCCAATCAAACTCCCCGCCTATTTGAAGTGGGGAATGACGTCTTCGGAGAGGCACTTCAAGGTGTCCATGACTACCTCGCGGGGGACGGATGATGTCCAGTTGCACTCGAACATAATCTCGTCGGTAGTGAAGGCCTCCCGGAACATGTGGATCTTCTCGACCACCTCTTCCGGCGTGCCGAAGAGGTTGACTTCCTCGGTGGCATCGGGGCCGGCGCTGCCGGCGTCGGTGCTGCCGATGCCCACACGGCCCGCGTAATAGATGCGGGCGAGGTCCATGAGGTTTTCGACCCGGCGGTCGGCCTTTTCCTGGGTGTTGGCAACGAGAGTGGGCACCCGCACTACGGTGCTAGGCTCTCCTTCATGCCCGGCGTCTATCCACGCCCTGCGGTAGGCCTGGACGTCCTCGCGGAGGATGGCGGAGCCCCGCAGGTTGTGAGGGGAACTGCCGGCGCCGATGGCAATGCGGTACCCCTGCTCGCCCATGGGCACGAAGCTCTCCTGGCTGTCCACCGGTAGCAGCATTGGCATGGGCTTCTGCACCGGCTTGGGGATGCTCATGTAGCTCTCGTAGAACGCGGGATATTTGAAGTACTTGCCCTCGAAACCGGAAAATCTGTCCTCGTCCCACAGCTGCTTGAGCAGCTCGAGGTACTCGAAAAAGTACTCCCGGCGCTCGGCAGAGCCGCGAGTGCGCGCCCCTGCTCCGTAGATGAAGCGTCCCTCGCTGATCTGGTCAGCGATGGCAACCTGTTCCGCAACCTGGAAGGGGTCCTCGGGCTGGAGGTTGTCAAAGGCGTACCTTTCGTGGGGCAACGCCCGCTCCGACGGGGTCTCACCGGGTAACCTCAGGGTCGGCCGGTGGATGGAGGTCCCTATCCTTAGGTTTTTGGTGTGGTTGGCGATGACTGCCGACAGCAAGAGGGACTGGGGGTCCATGCTGCCCTGGGTGGAGAAATGACCGCCGCCGAACCAGACGTAGTCCCAGCCCGCGTCCTCGATGTGATCGATCTCCCGGAAGTTTTGCTTGTAGGCCTCGGCTTCCAGGAGCCCGCCACCCTGATAGTCGGGGTCCCAGGGAACCTTGCCGCCTTCGTAAACAGCGTTCCAAGTGGTAAACAATCCAAAGTCCATGCTCGCCCCTCCTGTAAAAGTACGGACGTACGATTCTATGTTACTGCCGATGATATTCCCGCGGGCTGGCAGAGTCAACGTTGAGTTCCGCCCGTCAGGGCGATAGAGGGGAAACGAGCGGCTGACGGCAGGCGGCGAGCGGATTTAGACCTTGGGCGCGCCGGGTGCCGAAGATGGAGCGGGCCGCCCGGTTTCGCCCGGCCTTCCAGTTCGGCAATCCGCCGCTGCAACCGCTGAATCACCGCCTGTAACTCGGCGATGCTGGCAATGAGAACATCGAGGTCGACGGTGGTCAGGTCAACTTCAGTATCCATGCCCCGTATATGACATAACCACCGCCACTCGTGCCAGCGTTCGGCCAATTTACTTCACCAAGTCTGAACTGTTCTGAACAGTTACGTGGGCGACAGGACGATTGCAAAGTCCCCTCTCCCCTTCGTGGGAGAGGGTTAGGGTGAGGGGGCGTTCCCCTCGTCAGGCAGAAAGGAACTGCTGACTTTGCAATCGTCCTGACGTGGCCGATTGCCGCGTTGACAGCATTATCTACGAGGATTACACTCGCCTCGGCGGAACTGCGGATAATCCAACGTCCCTTATGGCCTGATAATGCTTTCCACCGACGTTTCTGATGCCATCGAATTGATGTTCGAGACCGGGTGGACCGATGGCCTGCCGGTCGTGCCGCCGTCCGAACCCCTGGTCCGCCGGTTCGTGGAAAGCGCCGGCCGCGGGGGCGACGAACTCATCGCGGAGCTGCCGCCCCTGGGCGGACGGGCCACCGTCGAGCGCATCGCGGTCAACGCCGCCATGGCGGGCTGCCTGCCGGAGCACATGCCGGTGGTCATCACCGCCCTCGAAGCGATGATGGACGAGCGGTTCAACCTGCGGGGCGTGATGTGCTCCACCGGCATCCACACTCCGCTGTTGATCGTCAACGGCCCCATCGTCAAGGAGTTGGACATCAACGCCGGCTACAACTGCTTCGGCTCCGGTTGGCGGGCCAATGCCACCATCGGCCGCGCGGTCAAGCTGGTCCTGCTCAACCTGGGCGGCGCCATACCTGGCGAGACCAACAAGGCCACCTTCGGCCACCCCGGAGCCTACACCTACTGCGTTGCCGAGGACGAGGACGCCAACCCTTGGGAGCCGATGCACGTCGAGCTCGGCTTCGCCCCGACCGACAGCACGGTGTCGGTGTTCCCGGCGGAGGCGCCGCACAACATCATGTACCACGCCTCCCACTCGCGGAACTTCCTGACCGTTCTTGCCGACACCATGTGCACCCTGGGCAACGTCCAGATGTACGTCATGGGTGACACCTTCGTGGTCATTGGCCCCGAGCACGCCAAGTTCCTCCACCGCGACGGCTGGAACAAACGGGACATCCGCCAGTTCCTCTTCGAGCACGCCCGCAAGCCGGTACGGAAACTCCGCCAGGGCGGCCCGCCCCAAGGCGACTCCCGCCGCGGCCACTTCTGGCCCAGGTACATCGACGCCGACGACGACGACCAGATGGTGCCGGTGGTCCGCGCCCCGGACCGCATCAACATTTTCGTCGCCGGTGGCGCCGGCGGCCCCCACTCGGCCTACCTGCCCGGCTGGGGCTCTCGCCGGGTCACGCGAAAGATCCAACGTTGATTGGAGAATTGTAGTTGATTGGAGAATTGTAGAGGGAACGATGACTGTCACGAACTACCAAGACCGGATGAGGGAACTGGGTTTGGCCCTGCCCATCGATCCGGAGACGGCGTCCCGCTGGCGGGCCGCACCCCGGTTGGACACGCTGCACGACAAGGTCGGTGGCCTTTTGGGCAACCGCAAGGCCAACGCCGAGCTCCTGTTGCAGAACCTGGGCGAGCGGCTGGCCAAGGACCTGGAACTGGGCGACATCGTCGCCGCGGACAAGTACGTCTATTCCCGGCCGGCCGCTGATGAGATCATAAGCGAGCTCTCCGAGCGGTGCGACTTCGTGGTCACCGCGATTGCCGATTGAGGCTCCTGCACCGCGTGCAGTATGCACGACGCAATGACCCTGGAGAACCTCGGCATCCCCACGGTGGTGATCTGCACCGTCCCGTTCTTGGACTCGGCCTTCCGCCACGCCCGCACCTTTGGCCGCCGCGACTTCCACCCGCTGGGCATTCCCCATCCCTTGGGCGGTCTGACGGCCGACCAGATCTCGGTCCGCGCCGGGGAATTGGAACAGGTGGTTATCGATACGCTGACAACCTATTAGATCGATGCTGCCCTCTCGCACAAAAGGAAACTGAAGTGGGACCGCAGGAAATCGACACCAATCCATCCACAAGGTCAAACCAAGAGTCGACCCTAAAGGAAGTCGTCATACAGGTTACCATCGACCATTTCGAGAATGTCGAGGCTCACAATGCAGAGCCTGGAAAAGTGAAGAGACTATATCCCGAGAGCCTGCGGGCTGTCGCGGCAGCGAAATTTATGATTGAGCACCCCGAAGAAAAGGTGGACCCTCAAGCCGAATACTTGGCCCGTTTCTTTGCAGTCTCTCCCCGATACATCAAAGCCGCACGGAGAATGCTCACGGGCGATTGCCCAGAGCAAATCATTGCGGAGTTGAGATACGAGACAAAATCCGTCAGAGAATCCGAAGACCACTTTGACGCATATAAATCTTGGACGCAGACAGACATCGCCGGCACCCATTATCTTTATGTGATCGTATCGGAGGAGAACCGCACTGTGGGAAAAGTTGGCATCACCAACAACCTTCGCAGACGGATTGCCGACCTTGACGCGGCGTCCACTCACAATCTTCACTTTGCCGCCAAGTTCCAAACGCGGCGCAATGCCAAAGACGTTGAAGACCGGACACTCAACGCATATCGGATTAATCCCAGCGACAGAGAACGGATAATTGATTGGGATGACCAACAGATACTCAAGTGGACCATTTTCGGCGGCGGCAAGTGGATCCCAGTTGCCATCGGCTTCGACCGGTCAGGCCGTCTGTCGCGGTGAGGTGGTGTGATGAAAGCCATCGTGCGGGCCTTAATTGGGTGTCCATCCGCACACGCCCGGTTGATACCAGAGGCAATTACTCGCCGTCCGATTGGGAGTGCATCGCAGCCGTCCACGGGATCTATCTATTCAACTTTGTAACAGGCCCTAGAGCGATCAACAACCCACATACCCGGATTCCCCGGGCGCGATGGAGGAGGCGACGACATGACCACCGTCGGCAATGGCAAGTACACTTACGAGCGGGTCGAGAATTGGGAGAAGCTGCCCGAGGGATGGGAGCTGGGACAGACGGCCATCGTCACCGACTCCGAGGACCGGGTGTATCTCTTCAACCGCGGCGAACACCCGCTGATTGTCCTTGACCGGGACGGCAATTATCTCGCCTCCTGGGGTGAGGGCGTTCTCACCGACGCCCACGGCATGTTCATCGACGACGACCAGAACCTCTATCTGCCGGTCAAGAACAGCCACGTGGTCCTCAAGTACGACCCCAGGGGCAACCTGCTGATGACCATGGGCGAGTGGGACCAGCCCTCAGACACCGGCTGGTCGGGGAACTACAGCGACCCGGCCGTCAGGGCGGCCGGGCCATTCAACCGCCCCAGCGACATCGCCATTTCCCCGGACGGTCTCCTGTACATCTCCGACGGCTACGGCAACGCCCGGGTGCACCGGTTCACCCCCGACGGCGAGCTGGTGGACTCCTGGGGCGCGCCGGGGAAGACCGGTCCCGGCGAATTCCACGTCCCCCACGGGGTCTGGGTGCACACGGACGGGCGGGTGTTCGTGGCCGACCGGGAGAACAACCGCATCCAGATCTTCGACTCCGAGGGCAGCTACCTGGAGCAGTGGCTGAACCTGGCTCGACCCTGCGACATCTACATCGACGACGACGAGACGGTGTACGTGCCGGAGCTGGACGGTTTCATGACCATTCTGGACATCGAGGGCGACATCCTGGCCCGCTGGGGCAGCCCCTCGGACGCCGGGTGGGGCAACGGCGCCCACGCCGTCTGGGTCGACTCCCACGGCGACATCTACGTGAACCAGAACCTCGAAGGCGAGCGGCTGATCAAATACCGCCACGTCGAAGGCTAGAGCCCGGTCTGCTAGAGCCCGGTCTGCGGGGAAGTTCAAGCCGCCATTTCTGGAGGGACCGGCCGCCCGCGTTGGGGCGGGTCAGGGTGAGGATATGCGCGTTGGTTATCAGGTCGGGCAGGTGGTGCAGCGGGACAGCATCGACCATCAGCAACAGTGGCGGAACCACCTGGAGCAGTTCCGGGCCTCCCGCGACGCCGGGTTCGACATCTATTGCTGGGCCCACCACTACCTGATCGACCCCTTCCAGCACTTCCAGCCCTGGCCGGTACTGGCGCGGCTGGCCGCCGAGCCGGGAAACATGAAGCTGGCCACCTCGGTCCTATTGCTGCCGTTGCTGAATCCGGTGGAGGTCGCCGAGCAGTCGGCGACCCTCGACCACATCGCGGAAGGGCGCTTCATCCTCGGTATCGGGCTGGGTTACCGCCCGGAGGAGTGTGAAGCCTTCGGAACGAAGATGTCCGAGCGCGGCGCCCGCTGTACCGAGGCTCTCGCCCTGATGCGCCGGCTGTGGAGCGACGAAGAGGTGACCCACCACGGCCGCTACTACAACGTAACCGGGGCGCGGCCCACCGCCCGGCCCTACCAGAAGCCCCACCCCAAGATCTGGCAGGCCGCGATGAGCGATCCGGCGGTGCGCCGGGTCGGCCGGGGCGGCGACATCCTATACGTAGGACCCGCCCAGTCCAACGCCACCATCCGGCGCCAGATATCGCTGTACCATCAGACCCTCGAGGAAAACGGCTACGACGTTCCCGAGGAGATGGTCATCGTGCGGGAGTTCTTCTGCGCCCCGACCCACGAGGAGGCGCTGGAGCGGGCAAGGGCCAACTTCGCCAAGAAGTACGAAGTCTACGCCTATCACGGTCTCCACGGCACCGACGACGAGCTGACCCGGAAGGTAACCGGCGACCTGGAAACGCTGATGGACGACACCTTCCTGGTGGGTAGCCCCGAGGAATGCGTCGAGCAGATCGCCGCCTACCACGAAATGGGGTTCACCGACGTGGCTCTGCGGTTGTTCTACCCGGAGATGTCCCAGGTCGAGGTGCTGGAGCATATCGACCTGGTGGGCCGAGAGGTCATACCGGCGTTGCACGCCCTGTAGTTCTCCTCGGGGGCCCCGCGGGACGGTGGTGAAACGCCGCCCGCTTCCCGGCACGAAACCGCTTCTCCCTTCGCAAAATATCCGGGCTGCTGTTAGAATTGCGTATCATCCGTACCATGGCCCGGTGGGGAGCGCACCAAACCTGCGGGGCCCGGCAGCCATGACGATATGCTTGAAGTAGCCGTATGGATTGGAGTCGTAGTAGTCGGCCTGACCGTTCTGGCTTTCCTCGAAGTCCTGCGTTCCAACTCCTTCATCCACGCTCTCCGCGAAGAGATCAGGATGGCGCTGCCCACGGTGGCCCTATGCGCGCTGGCTTCCATCGCCGGGGCTGTGCTGTTCTGCTTCCGCTTCTTCCTGGGCCACATGTCGCACGCTGTTGCCTGGCCCTATCTGGGGCTGGCCCTGGCCGCCATATTCGCGGTTGGCTACTACCTGCTCCGGCAACGCACCGCCAGGCCGGACCATCCCAACGGGTTCGGGTCGGACTGCTGACGCCGGCCTGCCACACCCAATCCACTACGGAGGACGCATGACTACCCAGCCGACCCAGCCGACCCTGCTGACCATTGGAGACTACGAAGCCCGGGCCAAGCAGACCATGCCCCAAGCCCTGTTCGACCGGCTGTTCGGCGACCTGGGCGCGCCCGACTGGATAACCAACACCACCAACGTCCAGGCCATGAGCGAAGTCAAGCTGCGTCCCCGGATCCTGGTGGACGTCAACGAGCGGGACCTGACCACCACGGTCCTGGGCGAAGAGATAAGCATGCCGGTAATGCTGGCCCCCACCGGCACCCACCAGCGCGCCCACCCCACGGGCGAGTTGGCTTCCACCCGGGCCGCCGGCGGCGCGGGGACCATCCTGGGGCTCAGCACCGCTTCCAGCTACAGCATCGAGGAAGTGGCCGAGGTTGCCACCAATTCGCTTTGGTTTCAGCTCTACTTCTTCGAGAACCGGGAACTGACCGAGATCCTGGTGCGCCGGGCGGAACAGGCGGGCTACAAGGCCATGATGCTCACGGTGGACAACCTGGGCGCCAACTCCCGGGAGCGGGAGTACCGTTACGCCTACACCCTGGACCAGGAACGCACCCTGAAGAACTTCGAGGGAATCGAGTTGCCCAACCTGCCCACGCGGGAGAATTTCGCCGAGAGCTTCGAGTCGGGCCTCAACTGGTCCGATCTGGAGTGGCTGCGCTCCATCACCTCGATGCCGCTGGTCATAAAGGGCGTGCAGACGGCCGAGGACGCCCGGCTTTGCGCCGAGTACGGCTGCGAGGCGCTGGTGGTTTCGAACCACGGCGGCCACGCGTTGCAGGGCACCGAAGGCACCATCGAGATGCTGCCCAAGATCGCAGACGCCGTGGGCGACCGGCTGGAGGTCTATCTCGACGGCGGCGTCCGCAAGGGCGCCGACGTGCTGAAGGCGCTGGCCCTGGGCGCCCGGGCGGTCTTCGTGGGCCGGCCCATCTTCTGGGGGCTGTCGGTCAACGGCGAAGCGGGCGTCCGCCACTGCCTGGAGATCCTGCGCAACGAGCTCAGCGTGGCCATGGGCCTCTGCGGCGTGACCGACGTGAAGCGGGTAGATCGCTACGTCGCCCAGGACCCGGGCCCGGACCGCGCCGGCGGCGTGGTGGGTGAGCTGGAGCGCCTGGCCCGCCTGCTGGACCAAGGCTACATAACCCGCGAGGAGTTCGAGTCGCTAAAGGGCCGGCTTCTGTAAGCCTGGTGGGTGGCGCAGCTGCGCTGGCAGATACGCGGAAAGAGTGAGCAATCTGCGATTGCCTTGGCGAGCTTGATGGTGGGTACCACTCTGGCGCCGGTTGGCAACGCTGTCGTACCCACTTCATGGCCAACCTGCTCACCCGGGTGCCCAACGCTCTCAACCCGGCGTGGCCACCCCCAAGGACCTGTTCGCACGGTACGCACCATCTACAGGCGACTTTCCTCTGCGAAAGTCCACGCTCAAACGGGCTGGGTGGTATCCCAACTGCGGGAGCATTTCCCCCAGGCTGCCGGTATGCTGGAGGACGCCGCACCCGACCTCCTGGCCTTCACCGCTTTTCCGGTGTCGCTCTGGCAGAAACTGTGGTCAAACAACCGCTGGAGCGTCTGAACAAGGAGATTCGGCGGCGTAGAGCCTGCCCCTGTAGGGGACGTGGTGGGTGTGTTCCCCAGCCGTTCGGCCGGTTCCTGCGTCAGTTCGGTGGTGAGGAGAAGTGGCGGCCTTCACGGATGCTCCAGTGTGTCCCCGTGCGACTCTGCGGATAGCCGGGAGCAGATTCAGCAGAGCGATGGCATCGACCAAGTCCCACTATTTCCGTCGTTCCCGCGAAATCTGGGACAACGGCCAACCTGAACCCTCAATTACCGGTCGCTCCCCAATCAAATGCACTTCCTCGCTGAGACGGGAGAAATCGTAGGCTTGTGCGTTCACCGCCCGCGCTACCAGGGCGAATCCAACGCTCAATACCGCCGGGACAACCAGGGCGCCACCAAAGCTGAACAGGAGGCGTCCTGCCCCTGGGATCGCGTTCCAGCCGCTGAAATCCGGCGCTGGAAAGAACAGCGCCCCAACCACCAGCCCGGCAATGCTGCTGAACAACGCCCCCCAGCCGTTGAAATGCCGGGAGAACATTCCGAAAAACACCGGAAACAAGGCCGCTGCGCAGACCAGGTCGGCGACCAGGAACAGGTAGAGGACACTATAACCCTGGGAGGCAACGGCCACGGGAATGACAATCAGGGCAGCCGTGGCGGTCCTGGCGTAACCAAGCAGGGAGGAAGCATCTTGGTAACGGGCCAACTCGGTGGTCAGGGCGCTGGTTATCCCGTTCAGCAGGCTGTCCATACTGCTCATAACCAGCACCATAGCCAGCACCAGTATCGCCACCATGAACCAGTGCGGCATCGCCGCTACCACAAAGGAGAACATAGCCACCGATGGCTCCGCAGCATTCCCCGCACCCACCGCCAGGATACCGAACAATCCGATGAGGAATATTACCGGCAGGACGACCATCCCGGCGACGATGAACCCGTTCCGCAGGGTTTTTACGTCTCGAACCGTGTACACCCGCTGCCATGTTCCCTGGTTGAACATCTCCGCGGCGAGGTTCGCGATTATCAGGGAGACGCCGTACTCCCAACCCGGCAGGTTTCCCAACGACAATAGCTCCGGAGTGTTCTCAACCGCCGCGCTCAGCATCTCCCCCGACCCGCCGACGCCGACAATCAATACCAAGGCCAACAGGGGCACTATGACGTAGAATTGGATCCGGTCGGTGAACAAAGAAGATCTCATGCCACCGTAGGCCGTATAAATCACCGTCAACAGCCCGACGATGGTGGAGGTAACCACCAGGGGCGTCCCTCCAATCAACCGGCCGGCTTGGGCCATGCCGGTTAGCTCCGCCGTAAGGAACACCAGCATATAGAAAACGACCACGAAAAGGATAAAGTAATAGACCACCGGCCCGAAGCGGTGCCGCACG
The DNA here is from genome assembly GCA_965220095.1 of Dehalococcoidia bacterium. Classification (GTDB taxonomy): domain Bacteria; phylum Chloroflexota; class Dehalococcoidia; order Lucifugimonadales; family UBA3495; genus Bin87. The sequence goes on along the minus strand of OZ244805.1, from coordinate 3,606,056 downwards.
TACTCCGTGACCGCGTGGCCTCGGGGCATCAACCGACGCATCCGCGGCCCCAGCAACACGAAGGCCGCCAGCGGCACTGCTGCCCCGATCCCGTAACCGATCAGCCCGGCAAGGCCCGCCAGGATCCCGGTTTCCGCCGGTGCAAACAGAATCCACGCCCCCATCCCCGATGCAACCAGCGTCGCAATGGCGAGTTCCGTGCCCGCCGTATTCCGGGCAACGATGTAGTCCTCAACGCTGAGGGCCCTCCCGCGAACGTACCAGATTCCCAACACCAGAAAACCCCCGGCGGTCACCAGGGTGATGATAATCGCGACGAGCTTTGGCAGCATCTCCACCTCCCTTTAGTTGCGTACCGGTTCGGCGATTGGGGTCACACGGCAACCGAGCAGAGGCCACCGGCTGCGCCGGACCGCGGCCGCCTCTGCAACAACGTAGCCACGGCCGACAGCACGGGTTCCCTACGCTGGAATCACGGTACGCGCCGCAGTTTCGGGTAATCGGTCCAAGGGGCATCGAACCAGGCTTCTGAAACCGATATCCACGCCGCCAATTGCGCCCGGAGGGAATCAGAACGTCTCGGCATCCTCACCGATCTCGCCCAGCGCGGCGGCGTTTTCGACGCATTCCATCATCGGTGGGAAAGCGTGGCATCCGGCCATTCCTGCCGGCTCGTTGGCATACTACCGAGCTCTTCAACTGGCTGAATCGGCCCCGACCACCTTCGCATTGTACCGTTCGGGCATTGTACCATCCGGCGCCCAACGGGAGACGAAGACCGGCCAAAGCGACCGGGCAATCGCGTCTTATCCGAGAAGGACTTTGAGCAGGTAGTCTTCACGCCAACCGGCGTTGAGCCGCTTGCCCTGGATGCGCACATTCAGGGTGTTCTCGTTTTTCAGCAGGTTGTGTGACATCTAACGCCGGGTGGCCAGGTTCTGTGGCCCGTGATCCTTGCGCGCTCGGCACTGGTCTTCTCGGAAGGTTGCATCCAAAGTCCAATGCAGCGAGTTGTCGATGCTCCAACGGCCACGTATCGCGTCCGGCAGTAGTACTGTCACTTCTATAGCTGCTCTCAGTTGAGGCCATTGCCCGTGGGGGTTGATGTAGTCCAGGCCGTCCGCTGCGGTGATGGTCCAGTATTCCCGCCGCTCCAACCGTCCGTGTCCTTTGTTCACAGTGTGGGCATAGTCATAGGGCGCCCCGTCAAAGCCCAACGCCGCCGGCAGTGCGCTGTGGCGCGGTCTGCGGTCTGGTCACGGCTGACGTCAACCCTTACAATCAGCACGGCTCCCAGGCTCTCCAAAAGTCCGGCCGCAGACCGGGTGAGTCGTGGATTCCTGCCGGCGCGGGAATGACGGGTCGGGCGGGCCGCCGGTTTTGAGATAGTTTCAAAACACAAACTGGAGTTAAGCAATGAACAATCGTGAGGAACTCAGGCGCAAGGGAAATGAGATACGGGAGCGCCTGCAACATGGCACTTACCCGGAGCGGGAGAGGCCCCGGGCGGTGGCCGGCATCCCCGGCCTGAGAAACTATACCGCGGAGGCTATCTTCGGCGCGGTGTGGGCCCGTCCCGGCCTGGAAATCCGCTACCGGATGCTGGCGACCCTGTCGGTCCTGACCTCGCTCCAGCGCCTTGCGCAGTTTCAGACCTACGTCCACAGTGCGCTGAACCTGGGATTGGGCGCGGAGGAGATCCAGGAAGTACCAATCCATTGCTCCCTCTACGCCGGGTTCCCCTCGGCGGTAAACTCCCTGGAACTGGTACATGAGGCTTTCCGTGAGAGAGGCATCGAGGTCCCGCAGACCGAGGTGCCCGAGCTCAGCCTTGAGGAGATGGAGGCGCGAGGGCGCCAGCTCCGGGAACAGCTCTTCGGTGTTCAGGGACAGGAGGGTTACGCCAGCGCGTTGGAGGACCTTGCGCCGGACCTGCGTGTGCTCACCTACCAGTACGGGTTTGGGGAGATCTTCTTCCGCCCCGGTCTGGACCTGAAATCCAGGGTGGTGTGCGCCACGGCCGCGCTGACGGCGCTGAAGGCCGATGGCCCGTTGCGGAACTTGCTGCGGGCTGGCCCTCGGGTGGGCCTCTCCAAAGAGGAAATGGTAGAAGTGGTGATCCAGACCGGAGGATACGCGGGCTATCCGGCGGCGTTGAATGCGATCTCCATAGCGGCCGAGGTCTGGAGTTGAGCCAGCGGCGGCCCCGTCGATGCTGTGGCTGTGGGCCGCATTACAGTATAATGCGGCCCACTATCGCTGGAGGGACCGCCATGACTGCCGTTGATTACTCCGTGCTGGACAACCCCGAGGCGTCGGCCCGTTCTTTCCACCCGATGCAGGGTTGGACCGACACGCCTCCCGGAGCGGTGGACTACGGGGTTACCGTGGCCGACGGGACCACGCTGTCTTGCCGTTTTTTCACGGTGGGGCGGGAAAACCCCACCGTGCTGTTTTTCTACGGCGGCGGCGAATCCGTTGCCCGTTACGACGACATCGCGCCGCATTACAACGAGATCGGCGCGAACTTCTTCGTCGCCGACTACCGGGGCTTCGGCGCGTCCAGTGGTTCGCCGAGTTTCAACACCATACTGTCCGATGCGCATGAGGTGCTGGACTGGCTGCAGGAGACGATGCGGGCACTGCGGTTCACGGGCCCGCTATACGTCATGGGGCGCTCCATGGGTCGTCACTCCGCCGGGGAGCTTGCGATAACCGCCGCCGACCGGATCAACGGCGTCATCATCGAGAGCGGGCGGCCCAACCTGGGACGGATAGCCCAGGGGCTGGAGCCGGAGGTGGTGCAGGCGCTGGAGGACGACTACCAGGCCAAGTTCTATTCCATCGACATCCCCGCGCTGGTGATTCACGGCCAGTGGGACGAATCGGCGCCGCTGGCCGACGCGGTGGACATGTTCAACAAGCTCGAGACTGTCCACAAGCACTTGGAGATCATCCCGGGCGCGGGGCACAACGACCTGATGTACGTGGGCTTCCGGCAGTATTTCAACGCCATCAGGGGCTTCATGGCCCGGTACGCCGGGCCGAGCGCAGCGATTGCGACGACAAGCGAAACCAACGAGTAGGGGCGGGTCCGAAACATCACGCGGAACCAGGAAACGATTTCAGAGCGAGATGCATCCGGTGGCGTCCGCAATTTGAAGGTTAAGGGCAGTGGATTCCCCTTGCGTGGGAATGACGAGCTGGGCGGGCCGCCTGTTTTGAGGTAGTTTCTAAGTCGTGAAGATACGCAAACTATCGGTCCTGAGTTGGTGGAAAGACGAATCGGATTGCATCAATGCAACAGGTTGCGTTGAGCCTCTTCCCTATTGCGCCTAGGAGGATACCCCTATGCCCGAAACCAGGTTGACCGTTGGCAACGTGGAAATCCTTTCCCTGAACGACCACGAGGCCACGCTGCCCCTTAGCGATGTCTTTCCCGGGGTTCCCGTTGAAGCGTGGGCGCCCTACCAGGAGCGCTACCCCAGCGGCTTCAGCGGCGATCATCTGCTGGCCCACTTCGAGTGCTACCTCATTCGTTCCGAGGGCCAGACCATCCTGGTGGACACCGGGCTCGGCGGCGCGGCCACCAACCCAAACTCAATTGAGGCCATGGTGGGCGGCGCCGAAGGCCGCCTACTCCAGGAATTGGAAGCGGCCGGCGTCGGCACCGCAGACGTCAACACTGTCTTTTTCAGCCACCTTCACTTCGACCACGTCGGCTGGAACGTCACCCACGAACCCGGCGCCCCAGTCCGCGCTACCTTCCCGAACGCCCGCTACGTGGCCCACCGCGCCGACTGGGAGGTCTTCCAACGCCCCGAGGTCATGGAACTCTTCCCGCCCCACTGGGACCAGACCCTCGGCCCCCTTCAGGACCTCGGTGTGCTGGACTTGCTGGACGGCGAGCGCCCACTGACCGGCGAAATCACCGCCATCCCCACCCCCGGCCATACCCCCGGGTCCATGAGCCTCGCCATCGTATCAAGCGGACAGCGAGCCTACATCCTCGGCGACGTTTTCCACGGCCCGGCCCAGATCACCGAAACCGACTGGAAGCTCAGCTTTGACATGGACGCCGACCAGGGAGTGGCCACCCGCACCGCCATGATCGAGCGAGCGGAGTCCGAGGACGCCATCATAGCCATCTGCCACCATGGTGGTTTCGGCCGCGTAGTCCGCGCCCAAGGTCGCCGCTACTGGCAGCTAGTCTCCTAGAAATCCAGCCGGAAAGCGGGTTTTGGAAAGGGAGGTATCGGCAGCTACGCTGACGTGAAGCGAACCAGAACTCACACCAAGTTGCCGCGCTGATTGGCGCGGCAACCGAAGCCGGCATCGGCTTCCAGGGATGGCGTGGATTACGCCCGTGTAGGCTCTGGCGCCGGTAGCCGGGGGCACCGAGTAGGCCAGCATCTTGCGCACCGTGTCCCGGTGCAGGCCGAACACCTGGGAGGTTTCCCGAGCGCTCATCCCCTCCGCCAGGCAGGCCCGGCGAACGTTGGCGTGCATCTCCCCTTTGTACATCCATTTCACCCTCGAAAGGCCGCTGATCAACCCTATGAAAGGTGGCGCACGGTATAATTTTGCCCCGCCGCATACCAACGATGGAACCGTCCACGTGGCCTACCTTGGCGCTGCCGATTACATGCTCACTTTCCATCACGAGGATTGTCGGTGGCATTGGCAAACCGTTACGCCCCGAATCGTGCTGCTTTTCGCTGCGAGTAACGAACAAACCAGATTTGATTGGGCAGGAACGACCCACGATGCTCGTCGCCCTGCACAAGTGGGCAGTAGGTACAACCTCCCAGTGGACATTCAATTTCCGGATGCTCACCAACCCGTTCTATGAACCCAAAACCAAGCAAAAAAGCCAAGAAGACACGGAAAGCGACAGCAAAACGCCCCGCAAAGCGCGGCACCACCCAATCGATGACCACTCAGCCTAAACAATCCAAGGCTACTTAAAAGCCAAAGCGAGTCCGACTCACGTCCCGATAACGCAAAGAACGCGCCCGACAACGCTCCCTCGCAAGCTCGACTTTGTACAAAAGCTAGAAAAACTATAAGAACCGGGTAAGCTCGACCAAATCACTACAAGAGGTCGAGCATGCCTACCCTGCCCGCAGTCATGGTAACCCTGCTGCTGCCCTTTGAGCATCTGTTTGACCCCAGGACCTGGCGCAAAGCATCATGATGCCCGCGTCCGGGCCGTGGGGAGGAGACTAACTGACGAGGCGGGGGCATACGTGTAATCTCATGACGAGGCGTGTCGTCCGGACCAAGACCGAGAGGACATTGGCGCTTGCTGCCCGACGCAAAGCATGGTCCGGGAGTCTTACGGCGGCATCATTTGGTGACCGGCGGCATCATTAGTGACGCCCCCATCGGGGCGACCCCGTTGGGGAGAGCGTACGTTGTCAGTGACTCCCTCCGGCGATGCGCCTACGCTGTAGATGCGCCTACGCTGTAATGGTAGCGGGGATGTGATGACGACACGCCAGCGGAGCGCGAAACCGGTGGGCAAGACCGCGGGGGAGCGCCAGCGTCTGCCGGCGGAGCTGTCCCTGCTAAACCGGAACGCTGGGGGCATCGACGTGGGCGCCACCAGTCATTTCGTGGCGGTCCCCACCAACCGCGCGGAGCCGCCGGCGCGCGAGTTCGCCGCCTTCACGGCGGACCTGTATCGCCTGGCGGAGTGGCTGGCGGCGTGCGGCGTGGAGACCGTAGTCATGGAGTCCACCGGGGTGTACTGGATACCGCTGTTCGGCGTGCTGGAAGAACGGGGTTTCCAGGTAATGCTGGTGGACCCCAGACGCATCAAGAACGTATCCGGTCGCAAGACCGACGTGCTGGATTGCCAGTGGCTGCAGCAGCTGCACACCTGCGGCCTGCTGTCGGGAGCCTTTCGGCCCGAAAAGGCGTCGACCCAGATGAACGTGCAGCTCCAGCACGTCATCAGCAACATCACCGGCCAGACCGGCATGGACATCATCGAGGCCATGGTGGACGGCGAACGGGACCCCCGCAAGCTGGCGCAGTTTCGTCGTCCTGGCATGAAAGCAGACGAAGCCACGATTGCCAGGTCGTTGCAGGGGCACTGGCGGGAGGAGCAAATCTTCGAGCTGACCCAGGCCCTGGAACTGTACCGGTTCTGTCACGAGAAAATTGCCGAGTGCGACCGGGAGATTGCAGCCCAGCTGGAGCGGTTCGAGGACCGCAGCGATGGTGAGTCTTCGGCTCCCGATGGCAAAAAGCGCGGCCAGGGGAACGCACCCCGCTTCGACATTCGAACGCACCTGCTTCGGATGACGGGAGTGGATCTGACCCGCATCGACGGCATCGACGGCATCGACGGCTTCACGGCGTTGAAGGTGGTTAGCGAGGTGGGCACGGACATGACGAAATGGCCGAGCGCCAGGCATTTCGCGTCGTGGCTGGGGTTGAGCCCCGACCACCGTATCACCGGCGGCAGGGTCATGAGCTCAAAGACCAAGCCCAGCGCGAGCCGGGCGGCGGCGGCATTGCGTCTGGCTGCCAACGCGCTGCACCGCTCCGACAGCGCCCTGGGGGCGTTCCTGCGCCGGAAGAAGGCGCAGCTGGGTGCGCCCCAGGCCATCACCGCCACGGCACACAAGCTGGCCAGGCTCATCTATTCCATGCTGCGGTACGGCCAGGAATACGTGGATGCCGGCGCGGAATACTACGAGAGACAGTATCAGCAGCGGGCGTTGCGCGCGGCCAAGCGTCGGGCGGCGCAACTGGGCTACCAGCTGGCGCCTATACCCGATGGTGAAGACCGGACTCTAGGCTTTCCCCTAGCCGCAGCGTGAGAGTTAGTGGGGAATCCAGACAAGGATGACGCGGTGGTCAGCTTTCGGCCAACCGCCTAACTCTTACACCACTTCCTGGGACTCTACTTTGGCCTGCTACCGGTGGGCATAACCGCATTGGCAGCATTGGGCACCACATTGTTGAATGACAAATAGCGCCCGCAGACCAAACAGCTGGGCTCCTTGTAGGGGCGACGCATGCTCGCCCCTACCGGTTCCAACACACGACCCCAGCCACCCCCCCATTCACCGCACGCGGGCGAGTTTCTGGACGCGCTGGGTGGAGGTGTCGGCGCCGTAGATGTTGCCCTGGGAGTCGGTGTAGATCTGGTGGGCGTACTCGAAGGTGCGGCCCCGGGCCAGCAGTTCGCCGTCCAGGTTCAGGATGCTGAGGCGCGGCACCTGGTCGGACACGTACACCGTCTGCTGGGCGTCGATGTGGATTCCCATGGGGCATCTGAAATCGGTCCACTGGTCTAGGAACTCGCCGTCGGCGGTGAACACCTGCACCCGGTTGTTCTCCCGGTCGGCGACGTAGACCCGGCCGTCTTCCGACACGCGGATGCTGTGGGGCACGATGAACTCGCCGGGGCCGCGACCGGGACTGCCGAAGGACGCGATCAGCGTTCCGTCCGGCGCGAAACGGTGGACGCTGGAGTTGCCATAGCCGTCGGCGACGTAGAGATCGCCGGAGGGTGCGACGCAGATGTCCGCCGGGTGGTTGAACGGCGCCTGCAACGCGGGGCGGTCGCGGGCGCCGATGGTGGAAAGCAACGCGCCGTCGGTTGAGTATCTCAGTATCTGGTGGGCGTCGCGGTCCACCAGATACACGGAGTCGTCGGGTCCGATGTGGATGTGGTGAGCATCGGCGGGCACTCCGTCCGTGCGTTCCCAGGCGGCCAGCGGGTTCCCGTCCGGGTCGAATACCAGCACGGGCGGACCCTGCCGCTGGAACACGTACACGCGGTCCTGGCTGTCAACAGCAACGCCGCTGATGCCGCGAAAACCCTGTCCGACCGGAAGACGGGGCCACTCCGGTTGGTATTCGTACACATACTCGCCCATGCCGACCGTGATTGCCATATCGTCCACCTCCGTCGTTACGCTACGCCTGTTACCCGGCGATTCTAGCACCGTCACAACCTGGACTCCCGACTAACCGGGGCTCTCACGCTGCGGCGGACGCTGCGGCTAGGGGAAAGCCTGGAGTCCGGTCTTCACCATCGGGTATAGGCGCCAGCTGGCAGCCCAGTTGCGCCGCCCGACGCTTGGCCGCCCGCAACGCCCGCTGCTGATATTGACTCTCGTAATATTCCGCGCCAGCATCCACGTACTCCTGGCCGTACCGCAGCATGGAATAGATGAGCCTGGCCAGCTTGTGCGCCGTGGCGGTGATGGCCTGGGGCGCTCCCAGCTGCGCCTTCTTCCGGCGCAGGAACGCCCCCAGGGCGCTGTCGGAGCGGTGCAGCGCGTTGGCAGCCAGACGCAATGCCGCCGCCGCCCGGCTCGCGCTGGGCTCGGTCTTTGAGCTCATGACCCGGCCGCCGGTGCTACGGTGGTCGGGGCTCACCCCAGCCACGACGCGAAATGCTTGGCGCTCGGCCATTTCGTCATGTCCGTGCCCACCTCGCTAACCACCTTCAACGCCGTGAAGCCGTCGATGCCGTCGATGCCGTCGATCCGGGTCAGATCCACTCCCGTCATCCGAAACAGGTGCGTTCGAATGTCGCAGCGGGGTGCGTTCCCCTGGCCGCGCTTTTTGCCATCGGGAGCCGAAGACTCACCATCGCTGCGGTCCTCGAACCGCTCCAGCTGGGCTGCAATCTCCCGGTCGCACTCGGTAATCTTCTCGTGATAGAGCCGGTACAGTTCCAGGGCCTGGGTCAGCTCGAAGATGTGCTCCTCCCGCCAGTGCCCCTGCAACGACCTGGCAATCGCGGCTTCGTCTGCTTTCATGCCAGGACGACGAAACTGTGCCAGCTTGCGGGGGTCCCGTTCGCCGTCCACAATGGCCTCGATGATGTCCATGCCGGTCTGGCCGGTGATGTTGCTGATGACGTGCTGGAGCTTCACGTTCATCTGGGTCAAAGCCTTCTGCATCTGCTGGATGTGATGGGACGCGTACTGCACCAGCATGGCCCGCTGCCGCAGGTAGCTGCGCAGACGCCGGATCTGCGCTGCGGGCCGAAAGGCTCCCGACAGCAGGCCGCAGGTGTGCGGCTGCCGCAGCCACTGGCAATCCAGCACGTCGGTCTTGCGACCGGATACGTTCTTGATGCGCCGCGGGTCTGCCAGCATTACCTGGAAACCCCGTTCTTCCAGCACGCCGAACAGCGGTATCCAGTACACCCCGGTGGACTCCATGACTACGGTCTCCACACCGCACGCCGCCAGCCACTCCGCCAGGCGATACAGGTCCGCCGTGAAGGCGGCGAACTCGCGCGCCGGCGGCTCCGCGCGGTCGGTGGGGACCGCCACGAAATGACTGGCGGCGCCCACGTCGATGCCCCCAGCGTTCCGGTTTAGCAGGGACAGCTCCGCCGGCAGACGCTGGCGCTCCCCCGCGGTCTTGCCCACCGGTTTCGCGCTCCGCTGGCGTGTCGTCATCACATCCCCGCTACCATTACAGCGTAGGCGCATCTACAGCGTAGGCGCATCGCCGGAGGGAGGCACTGACAACGTACGCTCTCCCCAACGGGATCGCCCCGATGGGGGCGTCCCCAATGATGCCGCCGGTCACCAATGATGCCGCCGTAAGACTCCCGGACCATGCTTTGCGTCGGGCAGCAAGCGCCAATGTCCTCTCGGTCTTGGTCCGGACGACACGCCTCGTCATGAGATTACACGTATGCCCCCGCCTCGTCAGTTAGTCTCCTCCCCACGGCCCGGACGCGGGCATCATGATGCTTTGCACAAAACCTAGATAAATTATAAGAACAGGGTAAGCTGGCCGGACCCTCCTGGAAAAAGGCCAAGCAATGCTCACCCTGCCCAACGCGATTGTACCCGTACTCCATCCCTTCGCCACGCTGTTTCGCAACCCGACCTGGCTGAAAGCCCAAATCCTGTTGGTCGGCGCGATACTGGCTCCCGGCCAACGCACCGTGGCATCGGCGCTCCGTGTCATGGGACTCAGCGACCACCGCAACTACGCTCGCTACCACCAGGTGCTCAATCGGCCGGTGTGGTCGCCCCGTCAGGCGGCACGCATCCTGTTGGGACTGCTAATCCTCCACTTGGACCAGGGCGATGGCCCGTTGATTTTCGGCATCGACGAAACCCTGGAATGGCGCCGCGGCCCTCAAATCAAATCCTTGGGCATCTACCGCGACGGGGTGCGCTCCAGTCGGTCTCAGGTGGTCAAGGCCAGTGGCCTGCGCTGGATCTCCCTGATGTGGCTGGGCCATGTCCCCTGGGCGGGACGTTATTGGGCCTTGCCCTTTCTCACCGTGCTGGCGCCCTCGGCACGCTACTACCGGCAGCGCGGACGCCGCCACGAAAAGCTCACCGAATGGGCTCGGCAGATGGACATGAAACTGCGCCGCTGGCTGCCGCAGCGCCCCTTGGTGCTGGTGGGCGACGGCGGCTACGCCGTCCTCGACCTGCTCCACTGCTGCCAATCCTTGGCTCAACCCGTTATCCTCATCGCCCGCTTGCGCCTGGACGCCGCCCTCTATGAACCGGCCCCGCCCCGTCAGCCCGGTCAGAACGGTCGGCCCCCGCTGAAAGGCCGGCGGCTGCCCGCGCTGAAATTACTCGTCGACCATCCCGGTCTGTCCTGGGCCACCGCCGCGGTAGCCTGGTACGACGGCACGACCCGCACGGTGGAACTCACCTCGCAAACGGCGGTCTGGTATCGCTCGGGCAAGCCGCCCGTGCCCCTGCGCTGGGTCTTGGTTCGGGACCCCCAAGGCGAATTCGCCACACAGGCTCTGCTGTGCACTGACCTGGCCGTGGACCCGGTCCAGATTCTGGAATGGTTTGTGCTGCGCTGGCAACTGGAGGGCACCTTCCAGGAAGTGCGAGCGCATCTGGGCGCGGAGACCCAACGCCAGTGGTCGGACCGCGCCATCGCCCGCACCACGACAATCCTGATGGGCCTATTCTCCTGGACCACCCTGGCGGCTCACTTGATGCAGGAACAACGGCCCATGAGCCATCGCACCGCGGCCTGGTACGCCAAGCCGTCTCCAACTTTCGTGGATGCCATCGCTCTGGTGCGCCGCCACTTGTGGCTGGCGTCGGAGGGTTTTTCACTGTCCGACGCAGAACCGGATATATGGAAAGTCCCGGCTGCCCTGTACCACCGACTGATAGATTCACTCGCCTACGCGGCTTGAAATGTGCAAAGCCTAGCTACCTTCCCTACGATCCCGACCAGCAGTTGCTGCTGCCCGCCGCCCTGCGGGAGGGGTTGCCCCCGGACCATCTGGCCTACTTCATCTCTGACGTTGTGGACCAGTTGGACCCCCGCTTTCGCGGGGGCAGGCTCTCTCGGACGTCACGGCGCGTACGAGCAGGAAAGGCGCGGTGGGCCGCCCTATAATCCGCGGATGATGGTCAAGGTGCTGCTCTACGGCTACTGCATCGGGGTGGCGTCATCACGAAGGATCGCCCAACGGCTCCATGAGGACATCGCCTTCCGGGTGCTGGCGGCGAACAACACTCCAGACTTCCGCACCATCTCCGACTTTCGCAAGGACCATCTTGAAGCGTTGACGGGGCTGTTCCTGCAGGTGCTGGCGTTGTGCCAGCGGGCTGGGTTGGTGAAGCTGGGCCACGTGGCGTTGGACGGCACCAAGGTCAGGGCCAACGCATCAAAGCACCAGGCGATGAGTTATCGGCGTGTGAAAGAGAAAGAAGCGCGGTTGTCGGCGGAGGTGCCGGAGTTGTTGCGGCGCGCCCAGGAGGTGGAGGAGGAGGATCGCAGGTACGGTAGGGACCGGCGCGGAGATGAGTTGCCCGAGGAGTTGTCCTTTCGGGAGGGCCGGTTACAGAAGATACGGGAGGCCATGGCGGCGCTGGAAGCCGAGGCTCAGGCTGCTGCTGAGCAGGCCGAGGGGGAAGGCAAGGCGCATCCTGGTGTGCCCGAGGACAAAGCCCAGCGCGGCTTCACCGATGCCGAGTCCCGCATCATGCCCGGACCAGGCGGTAGGGACTTCCTACAGGCTTACAACTGTCAGGCTGTGGTGGACCATGCCCAACAGGTGATCGTGGCGGCGCAGGCCACCAACAGGCCTCGGACAAACAACAGGCCGTGGGCATGATGCAGGAGACCATACGCAACACCGGTGTCGTACCCAGGGAAGTTTACGCCGATGCTGGCTACTACTCGGCCCAGGCAGTTAGTATTACAACGACGGTTCAAGGAGGGATGTTCGGGGATGCGCGAAGGGCGGCGCGCCGCTTGGCGTGGGAGCGTCTGGCCCGTTCGTTGCATTCTTGGGTCTGCTCCAGCCACCGCAGCAACTCAGCCGGCCCGAACCGTTCCCGGGGCAGCATCTCTCGCACCACCCGGTAAACCTGCGGCCGGGTGATCCGGGGCATCTTTTTCCCCCCAAGCCTGTTGCAGACTCAGGAGAAACGCTCCGCCCAGCAGGCACAGGGCCACGTGATGATGCCAGCCCGCCCAGCCTGCTGGCCACGGCGCTGCTGTTGCAGACCTACGATAAGGTCAGCGACGCTGAGGCCAAGGCGAGGGCTGACTTCGACATCCGGTGGAAGGTGGCGTTGGGGATTGAGATTGAGGATAGACCCTTTGCCAAGAGCACGCTGCAGCTGTTCCGGGCGCAGCTGATACTGCACGACAAGGTGCGGGAGGTATTCGAGAGCAGCCTGCGCCTGGCGCGGCAGTCGGGCTACCTGAAAAAGCGTGGGATGCGGGTGGCGCTGGACACGACCTACATCCTGGGACGGGGCGCGGTGAAGGACACCTACAATCTGCTGGCAGACGGGATCGTCAAACTGTTGCGTGTCCTGGCGACCGTGGCGAACATCGCGGTCGGGGAATGGGCCGAAGGTCAGGGGTACGAGCGGTACTTCGGGTCCAGCATCAAGGGCGAGGCGACGATCGACTGGTCGGACCGCAAAGCGCGGCGGAAGCTTTTGGGGGAGATAGTGGCCGATGCGGACCGGCTGCTGGAACTGGCGCGACAGGCGTGGGTGGAATTGCCGGAGGACAGCGTCCAGCGGCAGAGCATAGTGGCTGGGGCGGAGTTGCTGGGACAGTTGCTGCTCCAGGACGTCGAGCGCAAGAGCGGCGATGTCGATGCTGATGCTGATGCTGCTGATGACGGGGTGAGCATCAGGGATGGGGTGAGCAAGGACCGGATGCTGTCGGTGCATGACCCGGAGCTGCGCCACGGGCACAAGAGCAGCCGGCGGCGCTTCAACGGGCACAAGGCGGCGATTGTGGTGGACACCGACTCCCAGCTGATCACCGCCGTGGACGTGTTGCCGGGCAACGCTCCCGACAATCTGGGAGCATTGGAACTGGTGGAGGCAAGCGAAGCGAGTACCGGCTCGGTGGTGGAGGAAGCCATGGGCGACGCCGCCTATGGGGACGGCGGGACCCGCCAGGCCTTCGCCGACGCGGGACGGCAGCTGGTGGCCAAAGTGCCGGGCCGGCCCAACCGGAAACACTTTCCCAAGAATGACTTTCACCTTGACCTGGCCGCGGGCAGTTGCACCTGCCCGGCGGGACAGGTTACCCACGCCATCGTGCCGGCGGGAAAGCGGACGGATGGCGCCGGTCGGGTCCACCGATTGCAGGCTTTCCAGTTCGACGGGGCGGTATGTGGGGTATGTCCACTGCGGTCCCAGTGCATCGCGGCCCAAGGCAGGCAGGGACGGCGGGTGCTGATCCATCCCCAGGAAGGCATGTTGCAACAGGCCCGGGCCTTGCAGCAAAGCGCCGACTACGACGAGTATCGAGCGCGACGGGTGGTAGTGGAGCACAGATTGGCCAGGCTGGTCCAGTTGGGCATCCGGCAGGCCCGCTACTTCGGTAGGGTCAAGACGAAATTCCAGCTGTATCTGGCGGCCACGGTGGCCAATCTCACCTTGGTGGCGGGCCAAATCGGGCTGTTGGGCAGTACCGGTGGCGGTGCAGCAGGCCACCGCGTCGCCCGCAATGTTGTCCTCAATGATGTCCTCGCTGTGGTCGCCAATGCGGCGGCCAATTTCAGCGTTATCCGGCTCGGCCAACTATGGTCCCTGATTTTGTTCGTCTCGGCTTTACCGCCGAAATCCCTCTCCCCGACCAAGGCTTTCCGGCCCGGTTTCTAGTCCGCGCCTCAAGGCAGGTTGCTATCTACAGCCCCGCCCGCCTGCGCTGCTCCTCCTGCAACTCGTCGATGCTCTCCCGCGACCTGCCGTAGATGTGCGGCACATCCCAACCCTCCAGTCCCGCGTCGGTGTCTATCTGGCTGCGGTGATGTGTTTCGTGCTCGAACAGCATCATCATGATGCGCCAGCCGCTGAGCATCTCGTCGGTGTCTATCATCCTCACACGGCGTTGCAGCCACTCCGGCGGGCTGTCGTCCAGCCGCCGGTGGAACTCCTCGAAGGAGCTCTCGATGGCCGGAATCCAGTCCGACTGCCGCTCGGTGCTGGGCACGGGCCAGTCGTACAGCCAGCCCCGACCGCAGTAGGCGCTGGCGAAGTAGAGCCGGGATTCCGCGATGTGATGCACGATTTCGTTGATGTTCCAAGCCTTCTCGCCTTCTCCCCGGGGCGGCCGCCAACCGTCGGCCTCCGGTGGCAGCGCCAGAATGTCCCGCACCGTGCGCTGGTGGAAGCGGTCGAAGTAGCGAAGCAGGGTTGGCAGGTCGGTAATCATCTATTCTAATCCTCGTGGGGAATTCCCGTTTCCAAACTCCCAATACGGTTGCAGAAATGATAGATAGCTGCATCGGTAGCGTCAACGGCGCTGTTGACCAGGGCAATCGCGTCTTAATTCGTAACCGACAAAATGAGTGTGCTTCCAAATGATCGGCAAGACTCCAAGCCTCTCAGAAGGCACCCAATACATGAATCACAAGCTGGACTTTACGCAAAATTTAGAAAAAGTATAAAGGCAGGGTAAGCTGGCCTGACCCAAATCTCACTAAAGGTCCAGCCATGCTCACCCTGCCCGATGCAATTGTAGCCGTTGTCGGTCCCTTCGCAACGCTGTTTACCAACCCGACCTGGCGGAAAGCCCAGGTGCTGCTGATCGGCGCGATCCTGACCCCGGGTCAGCGCACCGTGGCGGCGGCACTGCGCGTCATGGGCCGCAGCGACCAGCGCGACTACGCCCGCTACCATGAGGTGCTCAATCGGGCGGTGTGGTCGTCCCGTGCAGCGGCCCGCATCCTGCTGGTGCTGCTGCTCCAGCACCTGGACCGCGGCGACGGCCCGTTGATCTTCGGCATCGACGAAACCCTGGAACGGCGTCGCGGCGCCAAGATCAAAGGTCGGGGCATCTACCGCGATGCGGTGCGTTCCAGCCGCCAGCAACTGGTCAAGGCCAGCGGCCTGCGCTGGATCTCTCTGATGTGGCTGGGCCACGTGCCCTGGGCCGGACGCCATTGGGCCTTGCCGGCGCTCACCGTGCTGGCGCCCTCGACGCGGTACTACCAGCAGCAGGGACGCCGACACAAGAAACTCACCGACTGGGCGCGACAGATGATCCTGCAACCCCGCTCATGGTGAGCCTGCCGAACCACGCTGGCTGCCCCAACGTCCACTGGCGCTGGTGGGCGACAACAGCTACGCCGTGCTGGACCTGCTCCACTGCTGCCAATCCCTCCGTGAACCCGTTACCCTCATTGCCAGACTACGGCTGGACGCCGCTCTCTACGCGCCCGCGCCAGCCCGTCAGCCGGGTCAGAACGGCCGCCCGCCGCTGAAAGGCGCGCGGCGACCCGCGCTGAAAACGATCCTTGACCAGCCCCAGGTAACTTGGGCCAGTGTGGCCGTGGCCTGGTATGACGGCACCACCCGCACCGTGGAACTCACGTCGCAAACGGCGGTCTGGTACCGCTCCGGCAAGTCTCCAGTCCTCATCCGCTGGGTGCTGATCCGAGATCCCAAGGGTTCCTTCGCCACCCAGGCTTTGCTGTGCACCGACCCCGCGGCGGACCCGACCCAGATCCTGGAATGGTTTGTCCTGCGCTGGCAACTGGAAGTTACTTTCCGGGAGGTGCGAACCCACCTGGGCGTGGAAACCCAGCGCCAGTGGTCCGACCTGGCCATCGCCCGCACCACGCCCGTCCTGCTGGGAATCTTCTCCTGGACCACCCTGGCCGCTCACGGGTTGCAAAAACAGCACCCCATGACCCAGCGCCGAGCGGCCTGGTACGACAAACCATCGCCGACCTTCGTGGACGCCATTGCCCCGGTCCGACGCCAACTGTGGCTGGCGTCGGAGAGTTTTTCACTGTCGGCGGCCAGCCTCGATACGCAGGAACTCCCAGTCGCTCTGTACCACCGACTTGTCGATTCCCTGGCTTACGCCGCTTGAAATGCGGAAAGTCCAGCTTAGAAGTCGGGTTGGGGGGCTCCCCAGCCTTGGGGGACGTTGACCAGGTTTGGCTCCAGGTCCTGGACGGAGATCTGGCCGCAGTAGGCCATGGCCCGGTCGATCTCTTCCCGGAGCAGTTCCAGGACGCCGTGGACGCCCTCGGCCCCGTTGATGGCCAGCCCCCAGAAGAGGGGACGCCCGATGCCAACGGCCTTGGCTCCCAAGGCCAGTGCCTTGACGACGTCGCTGCCGCGGCGGACGCCGGAGTCAACGTAGACTTCGCAATTGCCCTTGACCGCATCGACGACCTCGGGCAGCATCTCGATTGCGCCCATGGTCATGTCCAGTTGGCGTCCACCGTGGGTCGATACCAGGATGCCGTCGACACCGCTCTCGGCGGCGATGTGGGCGTCCTCGGCGGTGCGGATGCCCTTGAGCACCAGGGGCAGGCCGGTGAGGCTGCGGAGCCATTCAAGCTCCTGCCAGGTGAGGGGAACGGTGCGGTTGACGTTCCAGCCGACGGACTCGTCGGTGCCGCGTAGCACGTTCTCCGGCTTGTTGACGCCCCGGAAGTTGCCCTGCTCGAAGTTCCGGTTGTACCGGTTGCGCAAGTCACGCTCCTTGGGGCTGGGGGTGGGGGTGTCCACCGTCAGGGTGATGGCCTTGAACCCGGCCTCTTCGGCGCGGCGGACCAGCATTTCGGTGAGGTCGTAACCCCGGTGGTAGAGCTGGAAGAAGAGGGGGCTGGTGGCTTCCTCGGCGACCTCTTCCATGCTGCAGTTGGAACCGGTGCTGAGCATCATCAGAGTGTTGGACATGCTTGCGCCGCGGGCAGTGGCCACCTCTCCCTCGGGATGGGCTCGGTGATGGGAACCTGCGGGGCAGACGAACACCGGCATACTGAGTTCATTACCCAGCATGGTGGTCGAAAGGTCCCGCTCTCCGATGTCGCGGAGGAACCTGGGGCGCAGAGTCAGTTCCTCGAAGGCGGTGCGGTTGCGCCGGGTGGTGAACATGTCCATAGCCCCGGCGTCGATGGTGTCCCAATCGTCGTGGGGCAGGACCAGCCTGGCACGTTCCTCGTAGTCGTAGAGGTTGATGGGGTCGAGTCGCATCTTGACCTCCCTTTGGAGACGGATCCTACCCGCCGCTCCCCGCCCGGCATGAGGGTATGGGGCGGCGTTCTCAGTGGGTAGAGTTGACGGCACCCATACTTTACGGCCTGGAGCGGCTGCGGGCAAGTCCCAGGGGAATGGCGAGAGCGTTTCAGTTGGGGTGGTGAAGGGTCGCCTCACTTTGTTGTACATTCAGGGAATTCATATTTCTCCCACCGACACCTGGGCCAACGAATCTCCTGCTATGACTGTGTGGGCGTAGGGTGACCCGACCCCCGAAAACCGATCCAGGATCAATGTTATGGCCCCAGACAACATGGGGGACAAGACATGCCGAAGAGGAAGCACACGGCCGAGGAAATCATCAACAAGTTCAGGGAAGCGGAAGTGATCATCGCAACCGGCAGTACGGTTGCAGAGGCCGCCCGGCGCATCGGGGTATCGGAGCAGACCTTCTACCGGTGGCGGGCCGAGTACGGCGGTCTCCGGGTGGACCAGGCCCGGCGCCTGAAGCAGTTGGAGACCGAGAACAACCGGCTCAAGCGGGCGGTGGCAGAACTCACCCTGGACAACCAGATACTCAAGGAGGCAGCTGAGGTGAACTTCTGAGCCCCGCTCGCCGCCGAGTGCGTGTGGAACACGTCAGGTCGGTTCTGGGAGTATCAGAGCGTCGGGCTTGCCGGGTGTTGGAGCAACCCCGCTCGACCCAGCGCCATGAGCCGTTCGTTCGGGACGACGAGCAGGCTCTGACCAACGAGATCGTGGGGCTGGCCAGCCGGTTGGGTCGGTACGGTTACCGGCGGATCACCGCCCTGCTGACACGTGCCGGATGGGATGTGAACCACAAGCGGGTAGAGCGGATCTGGCGGCGGGAGAGGCCAAAGGTGCCGGCCAGGCAGCCCAAACGAGGTCAGCTATGGCTGAACGATGGATCCTGTGTAAGGCTTAGGCTGGAGCGGAGAAACCACATGTGGGCCTATGCCTTCGTCCAGGTCAGGACCACTAACGGGCGTCCGGTGCAGCTGTTAACCATCATCGACGAGTACACCCGGGAGTGTTTGCCTATTCGGGCCCAGCGCAACAACCGGTGTTCGGATGTGATTGAAACCCTGGCTGGGCTGAGGACAGCCAGGGAGTACCCGCCTACATCCGCTCTGACAACGTACTACTGATACGTGAACGGTTCACTAAACATAACCGACTTCCTTGACGCAGGCGCGCAGCACATCAGGCTTGGCCAACAGCCGCTGCACCGCGGCCCAGAACTCGCGGCGCAAATGCCCCAGGTCGGCACAAACCAAGTTCTTCAATTCGACCTGTTTCAGGTATCGCCAGACACCTTCGTCTGGGTTCAACTCCGGAGCATACCCGGGCAACTGCTCCAGCCGGAGCCGTCGGGCTGCGCCCCGAGCCAGGTACTCCTTGACCGCCCGGCAACGGTGGATCGGCGCACCGTCCCAAATCACCAGCAACTTGCCGGGTATCGCAGCGAGCGACTGTTCCAGGAACCCGATGACGTCAGCCCCTTGGTAGGAGTGGTCCTGCACCGCCCGGTAAAGGTCTCCCGTCAGGCTAATCGCGCTGAGATGGTCGTAGCTCAGCTTGCGCCGGATTACCGGGGTTTGGGCCACCGGCGCCCAGGTGCGCAACAACGCCGGCAGCAGGTAAAACCCCGATTCGTCAGCCCACAGGATGGTCCGGCCTTCGGCCAGGGCGTTTTTTTGAGTTCGGTGCAGCGCCGATCCCGCCAGTCTTGGATTGCGTCCTCATCCCGTTGGGTGGAACGCAGCGCCGGCTTTTGCCGACTCCAGCCGCAGCCCCGCAGTATCCGTCCCACCTGGGAAGGGTCGTAGGACACGCAAACTCCCGCTCAATTACCTGGGCCACCCTCGCTCGAGTCCAGACTTCCCCGCTGAACCCGCAGGCGGCCGGCCCTCGGGTCAACAACTCGGGGATTTGCCCCCGTTGCCGGTCGTTCAGCTTGGGCCGCCCGCCAGCATGCTGGCGGGCGGCCCAAGGCTGGAACACCTCCCTCCCTGGCGGGCTTTGCTGACCCACTGGCTCACCGCGCCCCCAGTCACGCCCAAGGCGCAGCCACATCTTTCTGTTTCCAGCCCTCCTGCACCAACTCCCAAGCCCGGAGCCGGCGGGCTTCCTTCCAATCGGTGGGCGGTCCATCAGTCCTACTATTCACGAGGTCGATTGTCTCACAAGCCCAACTCTATCTTTAGATAACCGTTCACGCATCAGTAATATCAAGGTGAAATGCGCATATCAAGGTGAAATGCGCATATCGGAGAAGCCAGTCGGTGGCCCAGGACCGCTTTCCAAGTACAGTGGAAGAGCCTCACCGTGGCGCCTAAGCCAATCTGCAGCGCCTACAAATGTAGATCCCACCTTGGCTTTAGTTTAGGTATTGTGTGGGAGGGGTTGCTGATGGGTGCGAGATACATAGACGGGTTTTTGGAGCAATGGGAGATGGATGCCAAGGCCTTGCGCCGGCGGATGATCCTGGGGTCCAGGCCCCGGGAGCGAGAACGTTGGTATGCCCTGCTGCTGCTGGCCCAGGGTTGGACGGGATCGGCGACGGCGGAGGCCTTGGAACGGGACCCGCACACCATAGGTCGATGGGTTGCCGCCTTTGGAGAGGGTGGGCCCAGGGCATTGTTATTCGAGCCGACTGGGGTTCCTCCCACCCTTGGCGAGACGCAACAGGCTGAGTTGAAGGCAGCGGTGCAGGACTTGCCCCAAGGGGCGGGCATTGAGTTGGCCAACTGGAAGGTGGTGCGGCAGTTTGTGTGGGAGCGATTCGGCATCAGCCTGAGCCGCAGCAGTTGCCTGAACTACCTGCACCGCTTGGGATTCGTCCTGCAGCGGCCCAAGAAGCGGCTGCTGCAGGCGGCTGGGGAGAAACGGGAAGCCTTCGTGGCGGAGTACGCCGCCATGCGGGACGAGGCGGGACGCACTGGCGGAAAGATATTCTTTGCCGATGAGGCCCATTTCCGGGCTGACGCCCAACTACGGAGTAAGTGGGCGCTGAAAGGAGAACCGGCCCTGGTGGAAACCACCAGTCCTCGCTATAGGGAGCAGGCCAGCTACTACTCGGCGGTGTGCCTGGAGACCGGGGAGGTGGAGTGGATGGAACTGGAAGGAAACAGCAATGCCGCAACCTCGCCCGACTGCCTAGGCCGACTGCCTGGGCCAACTGAGGGAAAGGCATCCTGGCTCCCTGACGGTAATCTGGGACAACGCTCCCGCCCACCGGGGAGAGGCGGTGAGAGAGTACCTGCGAAGCCCGGGTCTGGACTTGCGGCTGGTGAACCCCGTGTCAAGCACGGGGCAGGCTCTGCCGGGCTACCGCCCAGACTTCAATCCCGATGAAGCCATCTGGGGCTGGGTGAGAGAGGAGGCCACCGGAAACTTGTGCCTGGGTACCAGCACCTTGGTTCAAGCGCGGGTGAGCAGCTTTCTGGCTGCGCTGAACAGCCGAAAAGAAGAGGTGAAACGGCGCTGCCGCACCCTCCTGCAATCACGGGCCGAAGCACTCCTGCGGGACTCCCGACCCGCTTCCCTGCCTCAGGCAAATGCACATCCCACCTTGGCCTTAGTTTAGTACTCAATCAATCTTGAAATGATAGGGATAGAGACGTTGGTCTGTCCCAATCATCCTGGGTACCGAACCGCCAGTCGGTGGTCGCCTTTGGGCCGTTCACGGGTTTTGTGGTGGTGGACCCCGTCGCCGTTAGATTCCCAGTGCCGCTACCCCTGCCCTGGCAATGGCCTCGTCGTCGAATCCGCTGGGCAGGCCTCCCACGCCGATGGCGCCGACTACCAGCCCATCGTGGAAAACGGCCACCCCGCCAGGGATCGCTATCAACTGGGGATCACCAAAGGACTCAAGAGACCTGCCCGAGCTACTGAGTTGCTCGGCGAATGCGGCGGTATCCATGGAGCGGACCGCGGAGGTGTAGGCCTTGCGGATGGCGAAGGTTGGCCTCAGACAGCGGTCCATACGGGCATATGCCAGCAGGTTTCCGGCATCGTCCACCACGGCCATGTCGACCTTGCGCCGGTCAGGGTCTCGGTTGAAATCGGCGATCATGGCGGCAATTGCGTTCTGGGCCTGTTCCAGGCTGATCATGGACTTGTTATACATATCGCTAACCTCCGCGAAGCTGTCGTTGGGAAACTGCGTCGCTCAATTGCGACCAGGTTGCTGTTCTTTCAGTCGCTGGGCTTGGAGTTAGTCTATCTGCTCCCGGGTGCTTCGGTAAACCCGGGCGATGTCCCAACCCTGCAGGACGGCGCAAGCGTCGACCTGAGACCGGTGGTGCGGATGCCCTTAGTCCGGATCTGGTCTTTCATCCCAACGCGATACCGTGCATCGGGCCGCGTCAGGCGCGGGCCGGGATTTCCCGTTCGGCTTGCCGAAGGGCTTACATTTACCTCCTCCCATACAGCCGATTGAAATTACCGAATCGCTCCGGGTCCAACTCCTTTCCCCGTAAGGCCGGATGGTCGGGGCCGTAGCGATGGGCTCGGAACACGCCGTTGGCCATGCCGAACTGGGACGGAACAACGAAGGGACTGACGAATTCCCACACTACCTCGTTTCCGGGGGTTACCTCGAACAACCTGCCGGTAAGACCTTCGGTTATCAGAGTGTTGCCGTTGGGCAAGCGTTGCGCCCCGCCGGTGAAGTGGGTGAAAAAGGAGACCATCGGCAGGCCCTGGTACTGCCACACGATCTCGCTGGTGGACGGGTCCACCTCGATGACCCGAGAGTAGCTTAATCCCCGACGGTGGGCGCCGTTGTCCAGCAGCAGCACGTGACCGTTGTCCAGGTAGGTGGGATGATGTTGATGGGATATGTTGCCCGGCCCCCACTTCCAGGTAATTTCGCCCGTTGACCGGTCCACCAACGCCACGGTGTCGAGGATGCGGAAGCTGATCAGGAAGGTACTGCCGTCGGGCGACGATGTTAGGTCGTTTGCGCCTCCCCAGGCATCGCGCCTTTCCAGGGGGCAAATCATGTCCGTTTCCGGAACCAAGTGGTCGGCGGACCGCCATACGTCCACTTCGACTCCATCGGACGTAACCTCCACCACCTGGTCGCTGAACATCTGCTCCGGATCGCTGGCGGTAGTAAAGCCGCCTCGAACCCTGCGGGTCAGTTCCGCGGGTATCCTATCGCGTTGCAACAGGAACAGGTTGTTGCCGTTGGGAAGCCGGTCGTGGCGCCGCAGGCTGGGATTGTAATACTCCCAGACTAACCTGCTGTCCCAATCCACTTCCCGGATGTGGTCGGCGCCCGGAGGGTTGGACCCCTGATCTCGAAAAAGCAGGTTACCATTGTCCAACAGGAAGCCGTAGGCGATGCCGCCGGGATAGTGCCAGCGGTGGACGAAGTTGCCTTCCATATCTATCAGGTAAGCGTCGTCCCCGCCGTTGGCCGAGAAGAGAGTGTACCCCCGGTACGTGCCGGCGGCGTGGTAACGGATCAATCCGGTGGGACGGTAGGACGTAGTCATGCGTTGTTCCTCCTGGTTGCCCAAACTAAAGCCACCGCCAAAGTGATCGGCGAATGGATATCCGACCGGGTGGTCGGGTCGTTGATGTGCCCACCAGTGACAATCTGGCAACGACTCAAGAGCGTCGGGTTGGCTGACCGGCCGGTTGCACCAGTCCTAATCAAGAGGATAGCGGCTGCGCGACCGGTGGTAAACTTGGCGCAACCCCACTTCCTAATTCCCGGCAAGTGGCCAGGGGACGACTCGAATGCGCATCGCGGTACCCGACCTGGTGTCCAACTCCTACTTTCCGGCGGTTGCCGCCATAGAGCTGGGGTTCTTCCGGGCTCAGGGCATGGACGTGGAGTTGGAGATGGTCTTCCCCGTGGGCAGGGCCATGGAAGCGTTGCGGGATCGCCGCGTCGACTTCGTGGCCGGTCCCGCCCATGCCACATTGTCGGCCTTCCCCGGCTGGCAGGGCGCCAAGTTGCTGGCCGCCCTGTCCCAGCATACCTTCTGGTTGCTGGTGTTGCGTTCCGACCTGGAAGTCCGGCCAGGGGATGTTGCAGCGGTCAAGGGTTTGCGTATCGGAGCGGCCCCCGGGCCGGACACCGCACTGCGCCGGTTGCTGGCCGAGGCGGGCGTGGACCCGGCGGCGGACGACGTGGCGCCGGTGCCCGGCAGCGGCGACGCCGGCGTGTCCTTCGGCGTCCATGCCGCCAGAGCCCTGGAGGAGGGGACAATCGACGGGTTTTGGGCCAACGCGATGGGAGCCGAAGTGGCGGTGCGGAGTGGGATCGGCAGCGTGGTGCTTGACCCGCGGCGAGGCTTGGGTCCGCCGGCGGCGAAGGACTTTACCTTCGCGGCATTGGTCACCACCGACAGGCTGATTGAAGACTCCCCCGCCGCAGTGGAGGCAGCGGTGCGGGCAGTCGTGGAGGCGCAACGGGCGCTGCGAGCCGATCCGTCTCAGGCTGTCGCGGTCGGCCAGCGGCTGTTCCCACCTGACGAGGCAGGATTGATCGAGGACTTGGTCCGGCGGGACACTCCCTACTACGCCGCGGAGATTTCGCCGACCTCTGTAACCAGCCTCAACGAGTTCTCACGGAATGTCGGCCTGCTCTCCGGGGACGTAGCCTATGAGCAGGTGGTCGCCACCCGGTTCGCTCATATTTGGTCCGAACAGTAGGTGTGCTAGATGAAAGTAGATATCAGGGTGCCCGTCGGCCTGCCGGTCCGAGAGACCGCGGATTTCATTGCGGGATGTGAGGCCGCCGGATTTACCGGGGTTGGAGTCCATGACCATCAGCACAGTGGGCGGGACGTTTTTCTGACCCTGGCCCTGGCCGCCGAGCGGACCTCCCGGCTAACCCTGTACCCTGCGACCTCGAACCCGGTTACTCGGCATCCGATGGTACTGGCCTCGCTGGCCCACTCGCTGGAGGAGATTGCACCCGAGCGGGTACGCCTGACCGTGGCCCCCGGCTACCTCGCCGTCGGCAATATCGGCCGGCCCCGCGCCACTGTGGATGCCATGCGCCGGGCCGTCGCTACCATTCGCCGCCTGCTGCGGGGCGAGCTGGTGGAATTCAACGGTGTCGAAACCCGGCTGCGCAATTTGAGCAACCGGCCGACGCCAGTATTAATGGGGATTTATATCCCTAACTACACAAAGCGAGGGAGCGGCTACTTGGCCGCTCCCTCTTTTTTGTTGTCTTTGAGATAGTCCCATTCGTGGTCCGGTGGCACCCGCAGGAACGCCTCGGCTAGTTCCTCGGGCGTGGCGTCGATAGGTTCCGGCGCGGGTTTGGACGGCCGGCCTCGTTTCTTGGGTGTTGCCATAGTGCACCTCCGGCTCCCATTCTACTCAAGTCGTGACGGTTCCGCAATTTGTCCGCAATAGCCGTGATATGCTGTCCGCGCTAGGGTTGAGGGTTCGACGGGACATCCGTTGCCCAAACTGCTGTTGATCTCACCACGCCGAGGGGCATTATATGCCTCTCTTGCGGGACCAACAGCGGAACCCGGCAACCCTAGCAAGTGGCCTCTCCGGTGGCCGCAAGGGAGGTGCCAGATGGGAGAGAACGAACTCCGCTATTGCTCATTCTGTGGCGCATTGACGACAACTGGCGGCTCCTGCGATTGTACGACGGCTCCTTCTCCCGCACAACGGGAATGGCGTCCAGCGCGAGGAGCGACGCGCCAACCCAGGGATCCTGGCTCTGACCGGAAAACTGCCAGCAAGGTGATGATCGGCGGGTTCCTGTTGCTTTTGGTCGTCGTCGCTGTGTGCGGCTGGCGCATCAATAGCGGTTCCGAAAACCGCAGCACCCAGGCCGAGGCGAACAACATCGCGGCCTACCAGCGGATGAACATCAACCTAGTATTACAACGACGGTTCAAGGAGGGATGTTCGGGGATGCGCGAAGGGCGGCGCGCCGCTTGGCGTGGGAGCGTCTGGCCCGTTCGTTGCATTCTTGGGTCTGCTCCAGCCACCGCAGCAACTCAGCCGGCCCGAACCGTTCCCGGGGCAGCATCTCTCGCACCACCCGGTACACCTGGGGCCTCGTGATCCGGGGCATCCTTTTCCCCCCAAGCCTGTTGCAGGCTCAGTAGAAACGCCCCGCCCAGCAGGCACAAAGCCACGTGGTGATGCCAGCCCGCCCAGGTGCGGGTCTCGTACTCATCCAGCCCCACATCGCTTTTTTCCGTCTCGAACTCGGTTTCAATGCGCCACCGCGACCCTCCCACGTAGGCCAGGGTCTCCAGGGAAGTGTCCTCGGGAGCGTTGGACAGGTAGTAGCGGGGCTCGCTGCCGTCCCGGTTCCGGCGGTAGACGGCCCAGTGGATTTCGCCAGGCTTCCGCTTACTGGTCGACCGCACCCGCTGGGCGCTGAACTGGTAGCTGCGGGGACCCTGGCTTCCCTCTGCCACCGTAATCTCCCGCCAGGCCTCCTCCGGCAATTCAGCGCTGCGCTCCACCATGGTGCGCCGCTGCCCGCCCTTGAGCCTGGGTTTGCGGGGACGCCCGCTCCCCTGATACTCTGGACTGGTCCAGGCTGGCTCCAGCGGCCAGACCGTGGCGCCGCCGGGAACGTCCAGCACGTAGCGCATCCCCAGAGCCGCCAGTCCCTCGCGGAAGGACGGCGACATCCCGAAGGCGTCGTCCCCGGCAACCCAGCCCGCCTGCAGATGCCCCCGCTCCAAGGCCCGCTCCAGCATCTCCAGCGCCAACTTGGTTTTTGACCGGTAGTTCCGACTCTCCTCCGGCACCCCCGCCGCCGCACAGCGGTCGGTGTCCGAGGTCCAGCTCTCCGGCAGATAAAGCCGTTTGTCCACCAGGGCCCGTCCCTGCAGGCTGACGTAGGCCAGGAACATTCCAGCCTGGCAGTTGGCCACCTTGCCCAGGCTCCCGCAGTACTGACGAGCCACTCCCACGGACTTCCTGCCCTGCTTGGGGAAATCGCTGCCGTCCAGCACCCACACCGCCTCCGGGCGCCCCAGCCGGGGTCCCAGGTACTCTTGAAGGCGTCCTATGGCCACGTCGTCATCCCAGGGGGACTCGGTGAGAAACCGCTGCATCACCCGGGCTGACGCCGGAACCGTCTCTGACAGATTCTCGGCGTTGCGCCGCTCCCCGGACTGCACCAGCAGGGCCTGCAGATAATGACGACTGTGATCCCGCGCCTCCCGGCGGCCCAACAGCGCAGCGAAGTAAGCGTGAAAATCCTGAAAGACCCCGTCCACCTGCTCAAAAGCCGCCGCATCCATTTCCCTGCCCCGCCTCCTCAAGCCTTACCCAACTACCCCCACCATCCTATCATGACAACCGTCGTTGTAATACTATGGGACTGCTACCGCTGGCTGGTCCAGTTCGACGACCGGAAACAGGCGCTCGTTGCCCAAGGCCACGGCCAATCCTCGGCAGAAGCAGTGGCAATCGATGCCCTCCGGCGCAATCACCCCTTCCCCGAGTACCGGGCGATCCTGCAACGCTGCGGGGTCCTGTGGGGACAGGCAACGGAAGAAGAGAAACGCCAGGCCATGCGAGGACAATGACGTGGGTGAAGTTGAGATTGACGTTGGCGATTTGTGGAATGTCCGCTTTTTAGTGCTCGAAGCACTTGTCAGCTTACCTAGGCTTTACGCATAATTTAGAAAAAGTATAAAGACAGGGTAAGCTGGCCTGACCAAAATCTCACTAAAGGCCCAGCTATGCTTACCCTGCCCAATGCCATTGTATCCATACTCATTCCCTTCGCAACGCTGTTTACCAGCCCAACCTGGCGGAAAGCCCAGGTGTTGCTGGTGGGCGCGATCCTGACCCCGGGTCAGCGCACCGTCGCCGCGGCCCTGCGGGTCATGGGCCGCAGCGATCACCGCGATTACGCCCGCTACCATGAGGTGCTCAACCAGGCGGTGTGGTCTTCCCGTGCGGTAGCCCGCGTCCTGCTGGCGCTGCTGCTCCAGCACCTGGACCGCGGCGACGGCCCCTTGGTCTTCGGCATCGACGAAACCCTGGAACGGCGTCGCGGCGCCAAGATCAAAGGTCGGGGCATCTACCGCGACGCGGTGCGTTCCAGCCGGAGCCAACTGGTCAAGGCCAGCGGCCTGCGCTGGATCTCCCTGATGTGGCTGGGCCACGTGCCTTGGGCCGGACGCCATTGGGCCCTGCCGGCGCTCACCGTGCTGGCGCCCTCGACCCGGTACTACCAACAGCAGGGACGTCGGCACAAGAAGCTCACCGACTGGGCGCGACAGATGATCCTGCAACCCCGCTCATGGTGAGCCTGCCGAACCACGCTGGCTGCCCCAACGTCCACTGGCGCTGGTGGGCGACAACAGCTACGCCGTGCTGGACCTGCTCCACTGCTGCCAATCCCTCCGTGAACCCGTTACCCTCATTGCCAGACTACGGCTGGACGCCGCTCTCTATGCGCCAGCACCGCCCCGTCAACCGGGTCAGAACGGCCGCCCGCCGCTGAAAGGCGCGCGGCGACCCGCGCTGAAAACGATCCTCGACCAGCCCCAGGCAACTTGGGCCAGCGTGGCCGTGGCCTGGTATGACGGCGCCACCCGCACGGTGGAACTCACGTCGCAAACGGCGGTCTGGTACCGCTCCGGCAAGTCTCCAGTCCGCATCCGCTGGGTGCTGATCCGAGATCCCCAGGGCTCCTTCGCCACCCAGGCCTTGCTGTGCACCGACCCCGCCGCGGACCCGACCCAGATCCTGGAATGGTTTGTCCTGCGCTGGCAACTGGAAGTTACCTTTCAGGAGGTGCGGACCCACCTGGGCGTGGAAACCCAACGCCAGTGGTCCGACCTGGCCATCGCCCGCACCACGCCCGTCCTGCTGGGTCTCTTCTCCTGGACCACCCTGGCCGCTCACGCGTTGCAAAAACAGCACCCCATGACCCAACGCAAGGCCGCTTGGTATGACAAGCCGTCGCCGACCTTCGTGGACGCCATTGCCCTGGTGCGACGCCACCTGTGGCTGGAGTCGGAGGGTTTTTCAACGTCGGCCGTCGACCCCGACATTCAGGAACTCCCGGTCGCTCTGTACCACCGACTTGTCGATTCCCTGGCTTACGCCGCTTGAAATGCGGAAAGTCCAGCTTACTTATTCGAGATGTTGACATTCCGTCCGATGTGGTAGATAACGATTGCGAACGGCTTGAAGCCGTCTACCGTACTGCAAGGCCGGAATGGTCAGAAGCCTATCTCAATGCGTTTGTTGAAGAATACCGCAATTACTTCACTCACATGATTCGGTATCAGGAATAACATGGGACACACACACCTTTTCACGCGCTATGGGATCGTTACGTGGCCAGATGTCTTGGAGTTCGACAGGCGGCGTAAGGCTACCCCACCAACACCCGATATGGCAGCCGCCGCCCCACGGCCCCCGCAACCAGCGCCCCCATCTGGTCGATAACGCTCATGGCCTTGGTGTTGTGGCGGCCGTCGAACTCCCGCAGGTACCGGTGCAGGTGCTTGGGCGACATCTGGTGATAGATGCCGATGTACCCGCGTTTCAGTACCGCCCAATGGGACTCGATCCCGTTCGTGGACACCTCGCCGTTGACGTACTCCCCGCGGCTATGACTGACTGACCCATGCTCCCGGGGCAGGTTATGGTAACCGCCGTGTTCGTCGGTATAGACCGTGGCATCATCCTGGGTGTGTCGCTCAACAAAGTCGTGCAGTGTCGGCTTGGTGGCGTCAGGGATGACCTCTGACTGTATCCGGCTGGTAGCGCGGTCCCGAGCCCCTGCCACACCTGTCTTGCCCACAGAACCTCGACCGGCGTGGAGCTTCTTGTTGGCGTGTTTGTTGCGCTCCCTGCCGCCCACGTAGGTTTCGTCTACCTCCACCGGCCCCTCAAACTTCTCGTCCTGGATGGCCCACGCCTCGCGGATCCGGTGTTCGAGGTGCCACGCCGTCTTTTGGGTAACGCCCAGGGCCTTGCTCAACTGAACGCTGCTGACACCCTTCCGGTTGACGCTCATCAGGTAGAAGGCCAACGCCCACTTCGACAGAGGCGACTTGCTGGCGTGGAGCAACGTGCCGGTGCGGACGCTGAAATACTGGCGGCAGGTCCGGCAGTGGAACGGCATGGGCTTGCGGTTCTCGCGGACAGAAATCTCGGCGCTGGCACAGTGGGGACATTTCACCCCATCCGGCCAGCGCCGAGCTATAAACCATGCTTCGGCGGCTTCTTCAGTGCTGAACTTCTTTACAACGTCGATCAGGGATAAATCGCCGTCTGCCATAATCGCACCTTGTCTGCGCTTTTATGGCATTATACTACACTTGTGTAGTTAAGGATATAAATCCCTATTAATGACCGCCGCCGGTCCACGGATGGTGGAGTTGGCCGGTGAAGTTGCCGACGGCGCCCTGTTGCTCGTCGGCCTCCATCCCAAAGCAATCGACGCGGCCCGCCGCCGGCTGGAAATCGGAGCGGCGCGGGCCGGACGCAGCCTCGAAGGTTTCCAATCGATCTTCATCACCCCAACGACGGTGTCGGATGATGGCCCAGCCGCCCGTCGCTTTCCCCAACAGTGGTTTCGGCCCGACCAACCGTACCTGAAATACCCCAGCGATTCCAACCTCGTCTGGCTGCGAGAGGCCGGCATCGACTTGGCCAACGATTTCATCCCCGAGAGCATCGGCAACGCTCAGGCAGCCGAGATATGCGATGCCTTCGGTCTATTCGGCACACCTGAGGAGTGCTTGGCCAGACTGAAGCGGGCCCGAGACGAATCGGGTATCAACCATGTCTTCATCTTTCCAACCCACACCCAGGAGGGCGGTTACGATATGCCGCTGGCCGAGGTGGACGCCTTCCGGGAGACAATAATCCCCGGTCTGGGCACCCTTTCGTAACCGCTCTGCATGGCCTTTTGGTTGGCCGTTGTCTTGGAGGAGCAATGGCAACAAGAAGCTCGGTAACAGTTCAGAGTTGAGGGGATCTGAGCAGTTGACGGCAGGCGGTCAGTGGGTTGAGACCTTGCACCCGCCAGGTGCCGAATAGGGAAGCGAGGGTCAACTTGCTGTCGGTGCCCCGTTCCGACCGGCTACCGCCGCTGATCTTGCGGCTGATGACCAGATGTCGCAGGCTGCGCTCGGCGGCGTTGTTGTCTGAAGGCACTTCGGGTTCGGCCACGAAGACGAAGAATTCCCCGTATCCAGTACGGGGCAGGCTCTTGATGTGGCGCTCGATGCGTCGGCACAGCTTGGCCTGAGTTGCCGACGGGTCGTGCCGGAAGGGTTGGCCGAGGGCCAGCAGTTGTCGTTCCAGGGCCAGTTGGGCGGTGCGCCGCCGCTTGGCCCGGGGATGAGTGAAGGCTTTGGCCCGGTCGTAAATCCCGTGGACGGCGTCGACCCACCTAGCCCGTGGCGCAGCATCGGGGTAGAGGGTGCGCTGGTCATGGATGTCCCGCAGCAGGTGGGCCCAGCAGCGTTATTTGGGGCCATCGTAATGGTGGTAGGCGGCGTAGCAATCGCTGACCAATACTCCGGAGAAAGCATCGCTCAGCACCTCGTCCACGACGCGCCTCCTCCACGACTGTTTTGCCCCGACCCCGCCGCAGGAAGTAGCCTCCGCAGGAAGTAGCGTTCGGTGGGGGTGCTGAAAGTCCACACGTAGCCGTTGGCCCCGTGCTGACGCCAGCCGGTTTCGTCGGCCCGGTTTCGTCGGCGTGGACCACCGGGCTGGCGCGGATGCGGTCCAGGATCGCGGCCACTGCCGGTTGGGCCCGCTGCGCCGTGCGATGGATGGCGCTCACGATGGCTTCCACGCTGAGGCGCAACTGATGCACGGTGTCCAGATACCATTGGACGCTGCGGATGGGCAGTCGCCCCTCTTCCCGCAGCGTGGCGATCAGGCTGAGCAGGTTGACGCCGCGGCGCTGCTGGCCCAGGACCACGAGGTCCAGTTCCGCCGGAGGTGTGCAGCGCCGTCGGCACGCCGGGCAAGTCCGAGCAATGTAGACGTGCTCGGTGACTTGCACCGGAACCACCGGCAGCTCGATGACTTCCCGAGTGCGCTGGGTCCAGCCGCCGGACCGGTGGGCGCCGCAATCGGGACAGTTCTCCATCACGTGCTCCACCCGGTGGGTGGGCGTCATGCGCGGGCGGGCGAAGCCGTGGCGTCGCTGCTTTCTGGGCTGCTGCTGCGCCGGTGGCTGGCGGCCCGAACTGGGCTGGTGGCCGGGCATTCGGGGGGTGGGCCGCCTGGTTTCGCCTGGCCTTCCAGTTCGGCAACCCGCCGCTCCAACCGCTCAATCACCCGCTGCTGTTCCAGAACGGTGTCCTGCAGTTGGGCGATGATGGCGATGAGGACATCGCGGGTGGCGGTGGTCAGGTCAATTTCGGTATCCACTCCCTCTATATGACATAACCACCGCCACCCGCGCCAGCGTCTGGCAGCCCGCCTTCGGCCAATTTACCTTACCAAGTCTGAACAGTTACGAAACTCGGGAATCCTTGGACTGTGAGTTTCAGTGGGCGTATGATTTTATGGATCGCAAGCTTAGCTAGGCTTTACGCATAATTTAGAAAAAGTATAAAGACAGGGTAAGCTGGCCTGACCAAAATCTCACTAAAGGCCCAGCTATGCTTACCCTGCCCAATGCCATTGTAGCCGTTGTCGGTCCCTTCGCAACGCTGTTTACCAACCCGACCTGGCGGAAAGCCCAGGTACTCAGGTACTGCTGGTGGGCGCGATCCTGACCCCGGGTCAGCGCACCGTCGCCGCGGCCCTGCGGATCATGGGCCGCAGCGATCACCGCGATTACGCCCGCTACCATGAGGTGCTCAACCGGGCGGTGTGGTCGCCCCGTGCAGCGGCGCGCATCCTCTTGGTGTTGCTGCTCCAGCACCTTGATGGTGGGGATGGCCCCTTGGTCTTCGGCATCGACGAAACCCTGGAACGGCGTCGCGGCGCCAAGATCAAAGGTCGGGGCATCTACCGCGACGCGGTGCGTTCCAGCCGGAGCCAACTGGTCAAGGCCAGCGGCCTGCGCTGGATCTCCCTGATGTGGCTGGGCCACGTGCCTTGGGCCGGACGCCATTGGGCCTTGCCGGCGCTCACCGTGCTGGCGCCATCGACCCGGTACTACCAACAGCAGGGACGTCGGCACAAGAAGCTCACCGACTGGGCGCGACAGATGATCCTGCAACCCCGCTCATGGTGAGCCTGCCGAACCACGCTGGCTGCCCCAACGTCCACTGGCGCTGGTGGGCGACAACAGCTACGCCGTGCTGGACCTGCTCCACTGCTGCCAATCCCTCCGTGAACCCGTTACCCTCATTGCCAGACTACGGCTGGACGCCGCTCTCTATGCGCCCGCGCCAGCCCGTCAGCCGGGTCAGAACGGCCGCCCGCCGCTGAAAGGCGCGCGGCGACCCGCGCTGAAAACGATCCTCGACCAGCCCCAGGCAACTTGGGCCAGCGTGGCCGTGGCCTGCTATGACGGCGCCACCCGCACGGTGGAACTCACGTCGCAAACGGCGGTCTGGTACCGCTCCGGCAAGTCTCCAGTCCGCATCCGCTGGGTGCTGATCCGAGATCCCCAGGGCTCCTTCGCCACCCAGGCCTTGCTGTGCACCGACCCCGCCGCGGACCCGACCCAGATCCTGGAATGGTTTGTCCTGCGCTGGCAACTGGAAGTTACCTTTCAGGAGGTGCGGACCCACCTGGGCCTGGAAACCCAACGCCAGTGGTCCGACCTGGCCATCGCCCGCACCACGCCCGTCCTGCTGGGAATCTTCTCCTGGACCACCCTGGCCGCCCACGGGTTGCAAAAACAGCGCCCCATGACCCAGCGCCGAGCGGCCTGGTACGACAAGCCGTTGCCGACCTTCGTGGACGCCATTGCCCTGGTGCGACGCCACCTGTGGCTGGCCTCGGAGGGTTTTTCAACGTCGGCCGTCGACCCCGATACGCAGGAACTCCCAGTCGCTCTGTACCACCGACTTGTCGATTCCCTGGCTTACGCCGCTTGAAATGCGGAAAGTCCAGCTTAGCAACTACGTCATCACATAATTCAGAGATTTCGCGTTGTACGAGGTACCGTCTGTTACCATCGTTGAGCGCATGGTATTGCTATGAACGGCTGTTAGCGCCTCCCAACTGCCGGTACATCAGGACAGGACTCGTTCCTTCGCGACTAAACTCAAGCCAAGGTGAAATGCGCAGATGGTGGGAGTCAAACCACGGAGCCGGGTCGTTCTCCAAGTACGGATGAGAAGGATGCACGGGCTTAACCCAGCTGATCGTCATCGCCACTTAAATGTACATCCCACCTTGGCTTTAGTTTAGTCGTCCGTCCAACCGGAAATGGCGCAACCCGGCTCCGGCCGGCGAGGAAACTCCCGGCAAACCCGCGGCCTCTGTTCGTAAATGCGGCACGCGAAGGTGGCTTGATCCAGCATCGGGCAGCACTCGCCTGGATGGTCCAGGAACAGCAGATTGCCGCCGCCGTCGGCAGCGGGCGAAATATCGGCGGTGGTACCCAAGTGCACCGCCTCACGGTGAAACACGGCGACCTCGTCAGGTTCCAGCCGCAGGATCAACGGGCCACGACAGCACATCGCTCGGCACTGATCCATGCAGATGCGGCTGGCCTCTTCGGGCGTGAGATTCAGCAACGTATCACCCCTCCCCTCGCGTCCGCAACGAGTCCAGCAGCACGCGGGCAACCTCGTCCACGACGTGGTCAAACACCGGCGCGCTGGCCCGCGAGGTCTGCCGGTACCCGCTGCTCGTGCGGACGAACTGCAAAGCCGCCGCCCGCACCTCCTCATCGGAAGCCGGAGCGTCGGCCCGGCGCAGAGTTTTAATGCTTCGGTACATTGACGATTTCTCCGTCTGGCGGGTTGTCACGCTTACACCGCGCCTATGAACCAAGAGAACTGCCGGGGATCTGTTCGTAGGAAAACGCGGGAATAGCGATCGATGGCTGGCGTGTTCGATTGTAATGGCACACAGACGCCCGTCAGCGTCCAGATCCCGGGCGTCTTCGATCTCGTCAGCGCGGAGCTCGATGTGCAGGGTGTCGGTATCCGAAAAGTATTTGACCTTCATGGTCTGAACCCCATCAGGTGCGTTATTGCCGCGGGCTTTCGAATCTCACGTAGTCGTCAATGAATGTTACCGGCTTGCGCCCTTCAACCAACCGCATGCTGCCATCTGGCCCATACTCTGCGTGTGGCAGTTCCTTAGCCCAAGCGGGTAGTTGGGTCTCAACGTAAGCTAGGCTTTACGCATAATTTAGAAAAAGTATAAAGACAGGGTAAGCTGGCCTGACCAAAATCTCACTAAAGGCCCAGCTATGCTTACCCTGCCCAATGCCATTGTATCCATACTCATTCCCTTCGCAACGCTGTTTACCAACCCGACCTGGCGGAAAGCCCAGGTACTGCTGGTGGGCGCGATCCTGACCCCGGGTCAGCGCACCGTCGCCGCGGCCCTGCGGATCATGGGCCGCAGCGATCACCGCGATTACGCCCGCTACCATGAGGTGCTCAACCGGGCGGTGTGGTCGCCCCGTGCAGCGGCGCGCATCCTCTTGGTGTTGCTGCTCCAGCACCTTGATGGTGGGGATGGCCCCTTGATCTTCGGCATCGACGAAACCCTGGAGCGGCGTCGCGGCGCCAAGATCAAAGGTCGGGGCATCTACCGCGACGCGGTGCGTTCCAGCCGGAGCCAACTGGTCAAGGCCAGCGGCCTGCGCTGGATCTCCCTGATGTGGCTGGGCCACGTGCCCTGGGCCGGACGCCATTGGGCCTTGCCGGCGCTCACCGTGCTGGCGCCATCGACCCGGTACTACCAACAGCAGGGACGTCGGCACAAGAAGCTCACCGACTGGGCGCGACAGATGATCCTGCAACCCCGCTCATGGTGAGCCTGCCGAACCACGCTGGCTGCCCCAACGTCCACTGGCGCTGGTGGGCGACAACAGCTACGCCGTGCTGGACCTGCTCCACTGCTGCCAATCCCTCCGTGAACCCGTTACCCTCATTGCCAGACTACGGCTGGACGCCGCTCTCTATGCGCCCGCGCCAGCCCGTCAGCCGGGTCAGAACGGCCGCCCGCCGCTGAAAGGCGCGCGGCGACCCGCGCTGAAAACGATCCTCGACCAGCCCCAGGCAACTTGGGCCAGCGTGGCCGTGGCCTGCTATGACGGCGCCACCCGCACCGTGGAACTCACGTCGCAAACGGCGGTCTGGTACCGCTCCGGCAAGTCTCCAGTCCGCATCCGCTGGGTGCTGATCCGAGATCCCCAGGGCTCCTTCGCCACCCAGGCCTTGCTGTGCACCGACCCCGCCGCGGACCCGACCCAGATCCTGGAATGGTTTGTCCTGCGCTGGCAACTGGAAGTTACCTTTCAGGAGGTGCGGACCCACCTGGGCGTGGAAACCCAACGCCAGTGGTCCGACCTGGCCATCGCCCGCACCACGCCCGTCCTGCTGGGAATCTTCTCCTGGACCACCCTGGCCGCCCACACGTTGCAAAAACAGCGCCCCATGACCCAGCGCCGAGCGGCCTGGTACGACAAGCCGTTGCCGACCTTCGTGGACGCCATCGCCCTGGTGCGACGCCACCTGTGGCTGGCCTCGGAGGGTTTTTCAACGTCGGCCGTCGACCCCGATACGCAGGAACTCCCAGTCGCTCTGTACCACCGACTTGTCGATTCCCTGGCTTACGCCGCTTGAAATGCGGAAAGTCCAGGTAAGGATTAGGGTAAAAACATGCCCGCGATTCTTCCACGCTGTGGGGATAGACATCGTAAAACATCACGATGCCGATGACGTTCTTGTAACGTGGCCCTTCGTTGCCAAACCATAGGCCGTCGTATCGTCGCTTCAGGCGCATTGCCTCAAAACAAATGTTGCTGAACTTTGGTCGCACAAGGTCTCTTGGCGGATCCAGCCATGAAATGGGAGATAGCTGGCTACCATCGTCGGAAAGACCCGCCGCAACGCCTTGGCGAACCCAATTTGGGCATCCATCCTTCCGGCGTACTCTCCTTATTGATACCCGCCTTGCTTCGCATAAGGGTGGTTACGTAAATCCGTTGTCGATTGCGGCACAAATGCCGATCAGCAAGTTATTTGCAAAACGGCTTGACAGATAGGGACAGGCCAGTTCTGAAAACAAGCCCCGGCGGGACCCCCATCGGGGCTTGTGCTTTAATTCGCGTTTATTCTATACAGAAATCGCTACGGTTCAGGGCAGAGGGCGCAGTTGCCCCTCGCATACCCTAAGTCTCGTGTCGGCGCATCGCGCCTTCCTTGCGGGATATGCACCGGCCCTGGGAACCGTAGCAAGTTGCCCGACCGACGACCGCAAGGGTGGTTTCAATCCGCCGCCGCCCAGTCTGAACGGGTCGGCGCTTTTGCAATATCATACCACGACAAACTACTACCACCCAGGTAGCTCCAAACTAACGAGGCGGCAATCTGGCAAACCCTATTAGGGCAAATCTAAAAAACATCGCCCCGGTATGTTCAGTAGCAGGGCGTTGCTTGGAACACCTGGAGTATCAGGCATCCGATGTGCACACCGGCATTTTACCGGTCGCACCGACGTCGTTGCAACCCGCCTCCCCCAGGTTTCCGGGGGAGGCTTTTCATGGGGAGTTTGTACTTCATCGCCGGCATCGTAGTGGTGTGCGTAATATTGGCGGCCAACGCCGTGTGAATGGGGGCGTTTTCATAGAGCATGGCAGTTCATCACCTGCTGCTATGCGGCTGACGGCCATGCCCACGGAACGCTGCTGGCGGCGGTCGGCCAGTCCACGCTCATATCACGCATCCCTCGGTAGTCGCCAGTCCGCAGGCGGCTCAACATCGTTCCAGAGTAGGCGAGCATCGACAGGATCACGTGCAGGCGCACTTTCGTCATGCCGAGCTAAGAATGTCCGTCCAGTAGCATGGAGCGTTTGAGGCTGCTGAACATTCTTTCGATGATGGTGCGGCGTCGATAGAGTCGGCGCCAGCGTTTGCCCGCCCTGGGGAGTCGCCCGACCCGGCGCGACAGGTCGCCCGTCCAGGTTTCGTAATGTTCCTGCCGGCACGGCCCCAGCCAGGGAGGATCATCTTTCAGTTGGCAACCGCCTTCAGGACAGCGGAACAGGTGGCCTTGCCCCTTGTTGGTGCGGACGTATTCCATCGGTTGTTTGCCCAGGCAGATCGGGCGGCCATGCACGTCGTAGAGGCCCGAATGACGGTCCGTGTTGCGAACGTGGATAACGGACAGGATGCGGTGGTCGTCGAGGTACTTGTAGTTGCTCATGGCGTCATAGCCCCGGTCGGCGATGACGTAGCGAATGTGCAAGTCCGGGTGGTCGGCGGCGGTCTGGCGCATCAGGTGGGGCAATTGGGGGAGTCGCTGACGTTGGCGGGCATGACTTCCCAGCTCAACGGGAAGCCATAGTAGGCATCGCAGGTGGCATGGAGTTTGTAGCCGTAAAACATTTCGCCGCCATCGGTTCTGGTATTGTTCTTGGGGGTGCGGTATCCCCACCGGGCGTCCGGGTCGGCGGGTTCAGTTCGGCGAGAGTTGCCGTAGGCGGGTACGTCGGTACTATCGATGGCCACCATGCTACCCGGAGCCGGGGCTTTGGCCGGGATGAAGCCCCGGCTTTGAGTTCCGACAGGGCATTGATGACACCATCGGTAACGCTGTTGAGCGCCTGCCCCACCAAGTCCTGATGAGCGGCGAGTCGTGCGTTGAAGCGAGAGAAGGTGCTTTCAGAGGGAACGGAGTTGCGGAACCCGCATATCCGACGCAAGGGTCGGGACGCTCGGAGTTGTGCGGTCAGGTCGCGTGTGTAGCGAAGCCGGAGCAAGTACTTAACCAGAATGGCCCGCCACATGGCCGTCGGGCTGTACCCCTTGCGCCTGGTCCAGCGGTGCTCGTGGAGTTTCGCCGTCAGGGAAGCGTCGTCGATGGCGTCAAAAATATATCGAACATCTTGCGGCAACGGCTTGCCGCATGGTAACGTACCCATTGAACGAACCTCTTGGATGGGAGTCGTTCGCCTTTACTCCCTCCCTGTTCGGGTCTCTACCGAGCCGGGACAGTTATTTTGAGGTGAACCGCTAATATCCTAGCCGGTGCACGACGGGCCGGTAATGCGGTGCCCGCGTTTTGCAAGTTATCCCGATTCAGGGCTGGGATCAGGCGCGCCGGGGGGAACCCGGCGTTTTGCAAGTCTCTCATCAGCACGATCAGGTGATTAAGACAATTAGTACTACAGTCGCAGATTTGACAGGCGGCGTTTGTAATGGCATTGGCGGGCTCTGGCTTGGTGGCGCCGTCTCCACCACGACCAGGACAGGATGAAATCAGGCAGTTGATTTTCCGTCCATACCAGTCGGGTGAGCAGCCGGCGCGCCTCCGGGGCCGTTATGGGAATCAGCGCTTCATCGGGACCGTAGCAGCCCCCTTTGCTCCTGGTTCCATCGCTTGATGCTTGATTACTGACAGCTACGCCGGCGCCAGCATCGCCAAGGTGATGTGCCGGTACCAGCCGTCCCACCTCCGCACCTCATACTGGTCCAGTCCCACCGGCCCCTTGGCCTCCTCGAAACACTCCTCGATGGCCCACCGGGTCCCAGCCACCCTCACCAGTTCCTCCAAGGCCGTTCCCGCCGGGCCGAAGCATACGAAGTAAGCCAACTCCCCGGGCTGGGCAATGCTGCGCCGGGCCAGCAGCCAGTAGCCCTTGCCCGGCTCCCCAAGAGGCCGTATTTCCACGACGGCCCAATCGTCTGCTCAAGGCGATCGTAGACCCGTGGCCCCTTGGCCCCATCGCCCGCACTG
The DNA here is from genome assembly GCA_965220095.1 of Dehalococcoidia bacterium. Classification (GTDB taxonomy): domain Bacteria; phylum Chloroflexota; class Dehalococcoidia; order Lucifugimonadales; family UBA3495; genus Bin87. The sequence continues at coordinate 3,566,751 of OZ244805.1, read as the reverse complement.
CAGCTGGTCCAACCCAACTCGTCAACCTGCGACGTCAGCCGGTCAGCCCGCACCTGACACAGGCCCTGGTCCGTCCAGACCCACAGCTGCTCGTTGCTCCTGATGGCCAGCACGTGGGGAATTCCCGCTCGCTCCAGCCACCGCCGCAGCTTGCGGTCGTTGCCATAGACCTCATCTCCAGCAACCCAGCCGAAGGGGACTCCTGATTCCAGCGCCCGCTTCAGCATTAGCTGGGCCAGTTGCGGCTTGGTCCGAAAGCCGACACTCTCCGGCACCCCAGCCTCCCCCCGCCGCTCCCAGTCTTCCGCCCACACCTGGGGCAGGTACAATTCCCGGTCCAGCAGGGTTCTGCCCCTGGCGCTGGCATAGGCCAGAAAAACGCCAATCTGACAGTTCTCGATCCGCCCCGCCGTCCCGCTGTACTGCCGCTGCACCCCCACCGACTGCTCCCCTTTCTTGAGGAATCCGGTCTCGTCCACCACCAGCACCGCGTCAGCGGCGGACAGATGCTCCACCACGTAGGATTTCAGGTCATCACGAACCAGGTCCGCATCCCACCGATAGTTGTACAACAGGCGCTGCACCCCGTCGGGAGTGGCGTCGCCCGCCTGCTCCGCCAACTGCCACCCGTTCTTGCGCTCTACGGAACTGACCAGTCCCCGCAAGTAGTCCAGTACCCGCCGCCGAGGCTCCGGGCGCCGGAACCGTCCGGCAATGCAGGAATGAACCTGCTCAATCCCTTCGGCCCAGCGGGCCACTTCCGCCAGTTCCTCTGCACGCCCCGTCACCGCCGCACCCCCTCACCGGATAATTGCCTATCTTACCCGATAATCTGCGACTGTAGTACTAGAGCCTATCCTAAAAACCGGCTGAAACTTGCAGGAGTAGTGTAAGGGGGAAAAGCTGGGGTTGAAGCCATACTTGTGGAATGACGAATGCGAAAGACCCCAAGCCATCTCGGACCAAGCGTGCTGGCCCGTCCACCGCGGCCAACCCTACCACCAGTTCCTTTCAGATCTCCGACGAGCTGTGGGAGGTGTTGGCTCCGTTGCTTCCCCAGCAGGTGAACACCCATCCTTTGGGTGGCGGCCGGCCGCGGGTTCCAGACCGGACTTGCGCCAACGGCATCTTCTACGTGCTGCGCACCGGGTGCCAGTGGAAGGCGTTGGATGCCACGGGCATTTGTTCCGGCTCCACCGCCCACCTGCGCTTTCAGGAATGGGTTGCCGCCGGGGTATTCCTGGAGTTATGGCGGGTGGGACTGGACCGCTATGACGAATTGAAGGGGTTGGACTGGAGTTGGCTGAGCCTGGACGGGGCCATGACCAAGTCCCCGTTGGGCGGGGGGAAAAACCGGGCCCAACCCCACGGATCGGGGTAAGCGGGGCGTCAAACGCAGCCTGTTGACCGAAGCCCGGGCAACACTGAAGCCCAGGGTATTCCCATCGGGCTGGCAGTGGATGGAGCCAACCGCCACGACATGAAGCTGGTGCGGTCTACGGTGGACCGCTTGCCGGTGCCCCGCCCAGCGCCCAGCCCAGAGCACCCCCAGGGCAGGGCAATCGCATTTAGCGTATTTGGCATAATGGACGCCTCAGATTATTGAGAAGTCAAATGCTGCATCCATCCAGAACCAGGAGATTACGGGTCACTGCACCGCCATTATGCCGACATTTGCCGGATTCCAACGCCCAAACCTTTCAACATCGTCCTTATTTCCCTCACCCAACGGTTTTCGGCGCTCTGGCCGGCGCTGAAACCCTTGCAGAACATTTGTAATGCGATTGCCCTGACCCCCAGGGTCTGTGCCTGGACAAGGGCTACGACTTCGCTGAGGTGCGCCGCACCCTGGACGAGTTCGGCTTCACCGCCCACATCCGGAGCCGAGGCGAAGCGGCTCAGGCCATCAAAAAGGAGGCTGGGTTCAAAGCCCGCCGTTGGGTGGTGGAACGCACTCACCGCTGGCTGAACCGCTTCCGGCGCATTCTGATCCGTTGGGACAAGTCCCCCGCCAACTACATCGCCTTCCTTCACTTCACCTGTGCCCTCAGCGCTCTCAGAGCCACCGGGTTATTAGGATAGGTTCTAAGTCTTGCCGGCCTGTCGCCTCATCGAGAAATGTTACCGAGACTATAGCACCTGGGGAGCAATGCCTCAGCGGGAAAACTCACCGTCGAATCGCGGCAATCCTTCCAGCGCCCCGTCGGCGTCTTCGTCACCGAACTCCCGCAGATCCGCAGCCTGTTCGTATCGCTCTTCTTCATACCCGTCCGGGTCAATGGCCTGGTAAATGCGGTCAATGGCGTCGTGGGGGAGTCCGGCAGCGCGGGCCTCTCCCAGCAGGATGCTCACAGTGGCGTAGTCTGTCGACGGTGGAGTCACGCCCAACTCCTCGGCTTCATGCCCCATGGCCGCCGCCAGCTTGGACAACTTCACCGAGTCCAGCCCCTGCCGCCGTGCCGTCGTGATGATCGCCCGCGCCTGCCTCCGGGTGGCGAATTCGGGGTCGAAGTCCGAGTCGCGCAACAGGTATTCCGATACGTCCGGTTCATCCCCCGCCACCGCCGCCAGCACCTCCAGCATGGCGCCATGGCGCAGGTCCTGCTGTTGCAGCGCCGACACGAACTCGCTGAAGCGATCCCCCGCCACGTCGTGGAGACCGGCGTCGGCCAGGTCCGACATCACCAAGGGATAGGGCAGCAGGAGGTCCGACCATGCCTCCTCTTCCGGACCCATTGCCAACAGCGCGTCAATCACCCGGTCAACCTGCTGTTGTGCCGCCGCCGCCGGGAATCCCAGCGGGTAGGTGTCCAGTATCGACTGGACCACTTTGGCGCCGCGGTAGTAGTAGACGATGTAAAGTCCGCCCGCGGCGTGCGGCGGGTTGGGGTCCCACTCGTCGAAGCGTCCGACGTAGAAGTCAGCCGGCCCAACCAGCATCGCGGCCGCGCGTTCGGTCACCGCGGGCAGTCCCCGCATGGCCGGCCGGATTTCCACCGGCAGGTCCTGGTTGAATGCGCGCAAATCCGCGGCCACGGTTTCCGTCATCTCGTCGATGGCGGCGTGCGCTTCCGCCAGCAGCGCCGCTCGGGCGTTGGCCAGCCCGTCGTCGATGTCGGGGACAGCCGTGGCCTCAAGACGTTCCCTGCTTTCCTCGGCGCTCCCCACCAGAGGGGTCAGCACCACCAGGTAGGCCTCCCGCATTGGGTCCCGTTGCGGCAGCTCGGCCCGCTGGCGACGGAACAGTCTCACCACCTGGAGGCTGGTGATGCAGGCGAAGCAGGCGGCGTACCAGAGGTCCGCATCATGGTCTGCAACCTCCGGCTCCGGTTGCGGTCGGAGCCGCGCCGCGGCGTCATTCAAACGTCCCATCAGCCCGATGCGCCGCTCCATCTCCGCTGCTGCCCTGGGCGACTGCTCGCCGTGGCCCTGCCGGCGCGCCGCCCTTCCGACCACAGCGCCGGAGAGTTCGCTTTCCTGCTCCAGCATCAGGCCGGTCAACGCCAGCAGGGCCCCATTGGCTTCCGGCGAGTCGCGATGGCTGCCGTTTTCCACTGTATCCAGCGCTGCGCTGACCTGCGCGGTGGTCGCTTCGCGGAAGGCTGTGAGCCACGCCTGTTGGTGAGGCGCGCGCGCGGTCGATCTCGCACCGTTCACAATCGCAGTTGGCCGGGTTGGCATTCATGGACTCGCCTCCAGTTTGAGGGGTGTGGTTGAGATGGGTTTGTGGGAGACCGGATTACCCCGGTGTGATGGCCGGACGCCGTGGGCCAGCCAGCTTTCGTATCAGCCCGTCAGCCGGGCGAACAGCCAGGGCTGGCCGGCGGGCATGGCGGCCAGGATTTGCCGGATCTGTTCCGGCGTCCGGTAGTGGGGCAGCTCGCAGGCGGGCATACGCCCCCAATTCTACAATGGTCGACTTCATAGGCGAAGTCTGCTATCCAGCAGGCGATCCGGCGCGGGTCCCGCGCTTACGGGTGCGCCAGGACCCGGGCCAAGGCGCGAACAATGGCAGACTTTACCTGAAAGTCTGCCACGTGACACCGATACCCCCTGAATCGCCCAAGGAGCACCGTTATGCCAACAACTCTAATCTCTCCATTGACGTTGAACATACCATGTGAACGGCTTCGCCCACACCACCGAGGGGGACTGCTCCCTAGTCGCGAGCTCCATGTTGCGCCGGCGGCAGCAGATCATACTAGTATTGAGTCAATCCTGTATTGGCAGGTGAAGCGCGGGGCGGGCCAGGGTTGTTACGCTGACTGGCAAACAGTGGTGCGGGAGGTGCGACATCCATGGTTCAGGAGAAATACGCAGTACGGTTGTCGTCGGAAGATCAGGAGCAGTTGCGGGGATTGATCCACAGTGGGCGGCATTCCGCTCGGGTCATCAATCGGGTGCGCATCCTGCTCAAGACTGACGAAGGGTGGAGCGCCCCCCAGGTGGCGGCGGCTCTGGACACGTCGCAGCGCACGGTGTTCCGCACCAAACGGCGGTACGCCGAAGAGGGGTTGGAGGGCGTGCGGCACGACCATCCCCAAGCCAATCGGTATCGCAAGTTGGACGATCGGGGCGAAGCCCACCTGATTGCGCTGGCGTGCAGCGACGCGCCCGAAGGCCATGAGCACTGGACCCTGCGTTTGTTGGCTGGCAAGGTGGTGGAGTTGGGCTTGGCGCCATCGCTGTCCTACGAGACGGTCAGGCTCAGGCTCAAAAAAACACCCTCAAGCCCTGGCGGAAGCAGCAATGGTGCATCCCGAAAGTAGGCGGCGAATTCGTGGCGGCCATGGAGGACGTGCTGGACCTGTATGCCGAACCCTACGACCCCGATCGGCCGGTGGTGTGCTTTGACGAGACCTCCACCCAACTGCTGGCCGCGGTCAGGGAGCCGTTGCCTCCTCAACCGGGACGACCGCGGCGGCAGGACTACGAGTATCGACGCGGCGGCACCCGCAACATCTTCCTGACCTGTGAACCCCTGGCGGACTGGCGCCACCTGGCCAGCACCGAGCGGCGCACCATGCCGGACTTCGCCCACCAGATGCGCTGGCTAGTGGATGAGGCTTACCCCGATGCCCCGGTGATCCGCGTGGTCCTCGACAATCTGAATACCCATCGTATGGCGTCCCTTTACGAGACGTTCCCGGCTGCTGAGGCCCGGCGCATCGTGAAGCGCCTCGAGTTTCACCACACGCCCAAGCACGCCAGTTGGTTGAACATGGCGGAGATCGAATTCAGCGCATTGAGCCGCCCCTGCCTCAAGAGGAGAAACCCCGACGCCGACGCCCTGCAACGCCAAATCACGGCCTACGAGACCGAGCGCAACGCAGCGGGCGTCACCATCAACTGGCGGTTCAGCACTCAAGATGCCCGATCCAAATTGCATCGCCTCTATCCCTGCCTTTCCAGACTTGATTGAGTACTAGTACCGTTTCAATCTGATTTTGTAGGGTAGATATGTTGGAGCTTACTACGAGCATCTTGGGTGGAAAACCGCCAGTCTATGACTGATTTTGCTTCGTTGCGCTCGCTTTCGAGCGCCGCAACCTCCCGCCGCAGCTCCGGCTCATCGCTGATACGGCGGTCCAGACACGCTCTGCTGAAGACGCTCAACTCGATCTCAGCCATATTCAGCCAGCTGCCATGAGTGGGGGTGTAATGAAACTCCAGCCGTTTAGCGATGCGCCGGGCTTCGGATGGCTCAAATGCTTCGTAGAGCGAGCCGGGCTGGTGGGTGTTGAGGTTGTCCATCACCAGCCGGACCACCGCGGCATCAGGGTATGCCTCGTCCACCAGCCACCGCATCTGGTGCGCGAAGTCCACGGCAGTGCGGCGCCCGGTCACGGCGACAGGTCTCCATCCGCCCTTCGGCTCGCAGATCATGAACAGGTTTCGGGTCCCGTTTCGCTGGTACTCAGTGTCATAGCGTTCCACCCGTCCAGGAACGGCCTTGATGGGCGGACGCACCTCCCCGGTCAATTGCCTGGAGGTCTCGTCGAAACACACTACCGGACGCTCTGGGTTGTACTCCTGGTGGTACAAGTCCAGCACATCCTCCATCCGCGCCACGAACTCCCCGCTCACCTTGGGGATACACCACTCTTTCTTCTTCCAGGGCTTGAGTTCATTTTTTTGAGTATCTGGCGCACCGTCTCCAGGGAGATGCTCTCGGCAAACTCCAACTCCACCACCTTGCCAGCCAGCAACTGGAGCGTCCAGTGCGCGTGTCCTGCGGGCGCTGCGCTGCACGCGAAGGCAATCAGAGCCTGCCCCGTACTGGATACGGGGTGCGCTTCCTGCTTGCCGTCCAGCTTGCGCTCCCGGCCCGGCCGCGGTCGGTCATTGATGGCGGCCTCAAGTCCTTCCTCCACGTACCGCTTCCGCGCTCTGGCAACGGTAGCGGCGTTGATCAAAAGCACATCGGCTATCTCACGGTCCCCAAGCCCTTCGTCAGCTTTGAGCAGCGCCAGCGCCCGCTTAACGGTGCGGACTGACGGCTTGCCCCGGTGGGAAACCTCATTGAGACAGGTCCGTTCGGACTCGGTCAGTTTGACTTTATACTTGATGGCAGCCATCGCTGGGCACTTCCTCGCAGAAAGATCATACCCAAGTATGGCTGCCTTCTCATATTCTTACAAATCTATCTGGGAACGGTACTAGCCAGCGCATCTGGTGGGCGAAGTCCGGCATGGTGCGGCGCTCGGTGATGGCCAGGTGGCGCCAGCCCGCCAGGGGTTCACAGGTCAGGAAGATGTTGCGCGTACCGGCGCGGCGATACTCGTAATCCTGACGCCGCGGTTGTCTCGGTTGCACCGGAATGGGCGCCCTGGTGTCGGCCAGCAACTGGGTCGAGGTCTCATCGAAGCAGACCACCGGCCGGTCGGGGATGCAGTGGCTGGTCGTAGGGCTCAGCATACCAGTCCAGCACGTCCTCCATCGCCGCCACCAATTCACCCCCTACCTTGGGGATGCACCACTGCTGCTTCCGCCACGGCTGGAGGACGTTTTTTTGAGCCTCAACCGCACCGTCTCGTACGATAACGACTCCACCAACCCCAACTCCACCACTCGGTCGGCCAGCAGATGCAAGGTCCAGTGGTCGTGGCCATCGGGCGCTGGGCTGCACGCCAGGGCAATCAGGTGGGCCTCGCCCTTGTCGTCCAGCTTGCGATACCGGTTGGCCTGGACCCGGTCTTGGATGACTCCCGCCAATCCCTCCTCGGCGTACCGTCGTTTGGCGCGGTACACCGTACCCTTGGACACGTCCAAAGCTGGACTTTCCGCATTTCAAGCGGCGTAAGCAAGCGAATCTACAAGTCGGTGGTACAGGGCGACCGGGAGTTCCTGAATGTCGGGGTCGGTGGCCGACGTTGAAAAACCCTCCGACTCCAGCCACAGTTGGCGTCGCACCAGGGCGATGGCGTCCACGAAGGTCGGCGACGGCTTGTCATACCAAGCGGCCTTGCGTTGGGTCATGGGGCGCTGTTTTTGCAACGCGTGAGCGGCCAGGGTGGTCCAGGAGAAGAGACCCAGCAGGACAGGCGTGGTGCGGGCGATGGCCAGGTCGGACCACTGGCGCTGGGTCTCCACGCCCAGGTGGGTACGCACCTCCTGAAAGGTGACCTCCAGTTGCCAGCGCAGGACAAACCATTCCAGGATCTGGGTCGGGTCCGCCGATGGGTCGGTACACAGCAAAGCCTGGGTGGCGAAGGCGCCCTGGGGATCGCGGATCAGCACCCAGCGAATGAGGACGGGAGGCTTGCCGGAGCGGTACCAGACTGCCGTCTGGGAGGTGAGTTCCACCGTGCGGGTGGCGCCGTTATACCAGGCCACGGCCACACTGGCCCAAGTTGCCTGGGGCTGGTCGAGGAGGGCCTTCAGCGACGGTCGCCGCGCGCCTTTCAGCGGCGGGCGGCCCTGCTGACCCGGCTGACGGGCTGGCGCGGGCGCATAGAGAGCGGCGTCCAGCCGTAGTCTGGCAATGAGGGTAACGGGTTCACGGAGGGATTGGCAGCAGTGGAGCAGATCCAGCACGGCGTAGCTGTTGTCGCCCACCAGCGCCAGCGGTCGCTGCGGCAGCCAGCGCCTCAGTTGCATGACCATCTGCCGCGCCCAGTCGGTGAGTTTCTTGTGTCGGCGTCCCTGCTGCTGGTAGTACCGCGTCGAGGGCGCCAGCACGGTGAGCGCCGGCAAGGCCCAATGGCGTCCGGCCCAGGGCACGTGGCCCAGCCACATCAGAGAGATCCAGCGCAGGCCGCTGGCCTTGACCAGTTGCTGGCGGCTGGAACGCACCGCATCGCGGTAGATGCCCCGACCTTTGATCTTGGCGCCGCGACGCCGTTCCAGGGTTTCGTCGATGCCGAAGATCAACGGGCCGTCGCCGCGGTCCAGGTGCTGGAGCAGCAGCACCAGCAGGATGCGGGCCGCTGCACGGGACGACCACACCGCCCGATTGAGCACCTCATGGTAGCGGGCGTAGTCGCGCTGGTCGCTGCGGCCCATGACGCGCAGTGCCGCCGCCACGGTGCGCTGACCCGGGGTCAGGATCGCGCCGATCAGCAGCACCTGGGCTTTCCGCCAGGTCGGGTTGGTAAACAGCGTTGCGAAGGGACCGACAACGGCTACAATTGCATCGGGCAGGGTGAGCATGGCTGGACCTTTAGTGAGATTTGGGTCAGGCCAGCTTACCCTGCCTTTATACTTTTTCTAAATTTTGCGTAAAGTCCAGCAAAGCGGCCGCCACCTGGGGCGCGTTCCATCCCTCATCAGCTTTAAGTAGAATGCGTGCCCGGGCGACCATGCGAGCCGAACTTTTGCCGCTACGTATCAGTCGGCTCAGTTGCTCGCGTTCGTCCGGCGTCAACCGTACTGCGTATTGCTCCAGGGCCATGGTTGCCACACCTCCCCACCACTCGATCTTGCGGTCAGCGTAGCATTTGTAGGCCTTTCACTAATACAACTTACAATGCTGATTTGAACCAGTACTAGAAAGGTCATTCCGCTCTCGGGACCACGTCCCCTTTACCCACTGCCATTGGCGGACAAAACTGGACAAAATCAGGACATTAGGCGGAAAAACACGGAAAATAACCGGACAATCTCGGGCCAAGCACCGCTCTCCCTACGTGCGAATGTCCGCTTTTGTCCGGTTTGACACTTCAGCGCTTCTCTGGACTTTACGCATAATTTAGAAAAAGTATAAAGACAGGGTAAGCTGGCCTGACCCAAATGTCACTAAAGGCCCAGCCATGCTCACCCTGCCCGATGCCATTCTACCCCTGCTCGTTCCCTTCGCAACGCTGTTCAGCAACCCAACTTGGCGGAAAGCCCAGGTGGTGCTGGTGGGCGCAATCCTGACCCCGTGCCAACGCACCGTCGCCGCGGCCCTGCGGGTCATGGGCCGCAGCGATCACCGCGATTACGCCCGCTACCATGAGGTGCTCAACCGGGCGGTGTGGTCGCCCCGTGCAACGGCGCGCATCCTCTTGGTGTTGCTGCTCCAGCACCTTGATGGTGGGGATGGCCCGTTGATCTTCGGCATCGACGAAACCCTGGAACGGCGTCGCGGCGCCAAGATCAAAGGTCGGGGCATCTACCGCGACGCGGTGCGTTCCAGCCGGAGCCAACTGGTCAAGGCCAGCGGCCTGCGCTGGATCTCCCTGATGTGGCTGGGCCACGTGCCTTGGGCCGGACGCCATTGGGCCCTGCCGGCGCTCACCGTGCTGGCGCCCTCGACCCGGTACTACCAACAGCAGGGACGTCGGCACAAGAAGCTCACCGACTGGGCGCGGCAGATGATCCTGCAACCCCGCTCATGGTGAGCCTGCCGAACCACGCTGGCTGCCCCAACGTCCACTGGCGCTGGTGGGCGACAACAGCTACGCCGTGCTGGACCTGCTCCACTGCTGCCAGTCCCTCCGTGAACCCGTTACCCTCATTGCCAGACTACGGCTGGACGCCGCTCTCTATGCGCCAGCACCGCCCCGTCAACCGGGTCAGAACGGCCGCCCGCCGCTGAAAGGCGCGCGGCGACCCGCGCTGAAAACGATCCTCGACCAGCCCCAGGCAACTTGGGCCAGCGTGGCCGTGGCCTGCTATGACGGCGCCACCCGCACCGTGGAACTCACGTCGCAAACGGCGGTCTGGTACCGCTCCGGCAAGTCTCCAGTCCTCATCCGCTGGGTGCTGATCCGAGATCCCCAGGGCTCCTTCGCCACCCAGGCCTTGCTGTGCACCGACCCCGCCGCGGACCCGACCCAGATCCTGGAATGGTTTGTCCTGCGCTGGCAACTGGAAGTTACCTTTCAGGAGGTGCGGACCCACCTGGGCGTGGAAACCCAACGCCAGTGGTCCGACCTGGCCATCGCCCGCACCACGCCCGTCCTGCTGGGTCTCTTCTCCTGGACCACCCTGGCCGCCCACGGGTTGCAAAAACAGCGCCCCATGACCCAGCGCCGAGCGGCCTGGTACGACAAGCCGTTGCCGACCTTCGTGGACGCCATTGCCCTGGTGCGACGCCACCTGTGGCTGGCCTCGGAGGGTTTTTCAACGTCGGCCGTCGACCCCGATACGCAGGAACTCCCAGTCGCTCTGTACCACCGACTTGTCGATTCCCTGGCTTACGCCGCTTGAAATGCGGAAAGTCCAGCTTCTCTCCTCGGTTACGTCAAGTGTATTAGTTCAGATAGAGGTGAGACGAGAGGGTTGCAAAAGTAAAGAGAAGGGGCCAGCCTTTTGGATGTGAGCAAACAACCGAAAGGAGGCCCTTCTCATGCGGATCGGTGCTATCCGACCCAGGTCATTCTACCAAGTTCCGCGGGTGCAGTCGCCGCTGATGCGGGAGCGGTTGCGTTGTCTCTCGTTTTGGGAGGGGTTCCGTAAGCGCGGGATGACCACCGAGGAAGCCAGTGCGGCGTTGGGAGTATCGAGGGCGACGCTTTACCGGTGGCGCGCCAACGGCTGCGGGATGAAGGGGTGTCGGGGCTGGAGGAGCGCAGTCGCCGGCCGAACCGGGTGCGGCAGGCCACTTGGAGTTGGGAGTTGGCACAACAGGTGGGGCGGTGGCGGGAGGTATATCCCCGGTGGGGTAAGGACAAGTTGGTGGTGCTATTGCGGCGGGCGGGCGCGCAGGTACCGACTTCCATGGTGGGAAGGATCCTGAGCTGGCTGAAGGCTCGGGGGATGTTGCGAGCAGCCCCGAGGCCCGGCGTACCGACGCGACAGCGCCAGCGGCCACGTCCCTACGGGGTGCGCAAGCCCCGGGACTACCAGGCCAAAGCCCCCGGGGACATCGTGCAGGTCGACACGCTGGATGTACGCTCGCTACCCGGCATGATCCTCCAGCACTTCACCGCCCGGGACGTGGTCTCCCGCTATGATGTGCTGGAGGCGCATACTCGGGCCACCGCCCGCCTGGCCGCCCAGTTTCTGGACTCCCTGCAAAGGCGAATGCCCTTCCCCATCCGCGCCATCCAGGTGGACGGCGGGTCCGAGTTTCAGGCCGACTTGGAGTCCGCCTGCCAGGAGCAGGGCATCAGGCTCTTCGTCCTGCCGCCCCGTTCTCCCAAGCTCAACGGCCACGTGGAGCGTGCCCAGCGTACCCACACCGAGGAGTTCTATCACATTTACGACGGCGACCTGGACATCCCCACCCTGAACCAGGCCCTGCTGCACTGGGAAGGCGTCTACAACACCATCCGCCCCCACCACTCCCTGGACGGCCAAACCCCAGCCGAGTATCTTGCTAACCACCATCCAGACCTGCTGGTCCCGCTCCGTCTCACATGTACTGAACGAGTACATCAAGTTGCCACCCGACCCTGGCGTGGTTACAATGCTTCAATCGCGGATGCCCGGTTTTGCGCCCCGTCTTCCCGACGACTTCTGGCCCGGCGCACAACGACCCATCCTGATTTCTGGTAATGGAGAGTGATTCGGTTTGAATATCGACTTATCGGACCGGATGAACTACTTGCGGGAGCAGTACCACTACGCCTGGCTCGTGGTCGGAATGGGCACCATGCTCCGGGTCACCGCCAATTTCGTCAGCCAGGCCTTCGCCGTCATCCTCGTCGTCCTCCAGACCGACTTCGCCTGGGGCGTCACCGCCATCGTCCTCGCTCAGGTCTTCCGCAGCGTCACCAGCGCCCTCCTTTCTCCTGTCTCCGGATGGGTCGGCGACCGCTACGGAGCGCGCGCGTCCCTGTTTGTTGCGGCCACCATCTACGTGGCCGGGATGCTGCTCCTCAGCACCGTGGACCAACTCTGGCAGCTTTACATCTATTACAGCCTTTTGTTGGGATTGGCCCAGGCCCTCTTCAGCGTCAACATCCCCACCACCGTCGCCGCCTGGTTCAAGAAGAAGCTCGGCGTCGCCGTCGGTATCCAGCAGTCCATCGGAGGCATGGGGGCATCAGTCACTGCCCCGGCCTTGGCACTGCTGGTGGCCCTGACCGGATGGCAGGTCGGGTTCTGGATAATCGCCGCCGTGGGTGGAGTAATCCTGTTCTCCTTGTTGTTCTTCTTCCACAGCGAACCCGCCGACCGCGGGATGAAGCCCCTGGGAGCCACCGACGACGACCCGGCGCCTGTACCAGTCAATGCCGAAACCGCCAGGTTGCGCAGCAAGGTCTTCCTGCAGCATGCCCGCCGGACCCGGGCCTTCTGGAACCTCCCCTTCATCCACTTCCTCGGCTGCATGGGCCACGCCATCGTCATCTGGCACGTCGTCTTCTTCGCCACCGAGCAAGGATTGTCCCTCGCGGCGGCAGCCTGGATCGTCACCATCTACACCATGGCCAGCGTCAGCAGCCGCCTGTTCATTCCCATCCTTGCCGACCGCTGGGGCGCCAAGGTAATGATGATCCTGCCCTACTTCCTGCAGGGCGTTACGGTCATAATGCTCTTCTGGGCCCAGAGCGCATGGGAGTTCTACTTCTTCGCCGTCCTCTTTGGCATCGGCTTCGGCGGGGAAATGTCCGCCTTCCTCATCGCCAACCGCCAGTACTATGGCATGGGTCCGGTGCGGTCAATTTTTGGATTCCAGCAGCTCGGCTCCGGCTTCGGAATGGCTGTCGGAGGACTCGTCGGCGGCGTGATCTACGACTTCCGCAATGGCGAAGCTCCGGTGCGGTTCCTTGGCTTCATCGACGTCGGGGGAGGCTCCTACGACCTCGCTTGGACCATCTCCATTGCCGCCAGTCTCGCCGGAGTCGTCTTCATCCTGTTGCTGGAATCATCCTCCCGCATCCTCATCCCCAACTGGGAAGAATCCCTGCCTAGGGAGGGACAAACCTCGCCCACGGCTTCGTGACCGGTGGTTTGGACGAAAAAAGCTGGCCCAAGTTACCGGGGTTTCTACGGGGACAGTAGTGCGGTAGCTCGGGGTATGGTCAACCCCCCGGAATTGGAGATTGCCGGAGACCGGGCGCTGGGAGAGCGGATTGTGGGGGAGATGAACTTTATGATTTGATCCGGTCGGGTGTTATCATTGCCCAAAGATGAGGTGAAATCATGGCTTTGGCTCTGCTGACTCATGCGGACGAATCCTTGGCAGCGGAATGGGCGGACAATCTGCCGGTGGCATATGGATACGAAGTCCTGCTGGTGTGCGACACTAGCGGCGACAGCCCCGGCACTCCGTGGGCAGTTTTTTGCCCGTCTATGGACGTGGTCAGCGCGGGCCGCGACCCTCAAGACGCGTTGGACATGATTGCCGATGCCATTTACGAGGCGTTGGTGGATGGCGTTACTCCGGTCAATCGGAGCACTGAAGAATGGCTGGGTGGCTTGTATGAGGAAATAGTGGCCACTGGATGCCCTACTGCTACTGCGGTAGTTCGGCCGGTGCCGTATTATGGGGAGTGACAATGCCCAGAGTACCTGGCAAGAACCACTGGCGAGTGGTGACGGCGTTTGGAAAAATTGGCTACCGAGTTGTGCGAGAAAGCGGCCATATCATAATGTCTGACGGGACAACCCAGCTGAAAATTCCTCGCCATAACCCCATCAACGCCTATACCATGGCTGGGCTGATTCGTCAGGCTGGGCTGACCCGCGAGCAGTTTGAGGAGCTTTACTGAGGTGGCTATGGCGGATGCAAACGTTTACGAGGTCATCCTCATCCCCAACTGGGAAGAATCCCCCTGCCTGCGGAGGGGCAAACCTCGCCCAAGGCTTCGTGACCGACGGCTTGGGTTAACCTGAAAGGGGTGCGTTTATTTGTGCGTGATTATTAGATGATAGCATATCGGCGTATTTCATCACGAGGGAGTGCCGAATGCTAGAGAATGATACTGCCCATCTGATACATTTTCAACGCACCGACGGTTCCTTGATGTGTGGCCGGCTTCTATCTCAGGAGGCCGGCTCACCTTTGAATTGGGGTGAGGTGACTTGCCCGAATTGCTGGAGCATCCGCCGCGCTCGGAGTCGTCGCACCATCATTTGGGGCGGTTCGGCATCAGCGGTAACAGTGGTCGTTGTAGCCGTTATCGCGTGGTTCGTGCTGTCGGGCGGCATTGGCGATTGGGCTACCTACGAGACGCCTATGGAACCGATTGCTGCCAATACCCCGACGGTTGAACCGTCGCGCATAGCCTCGACGGCAACAGCGGCACCTTCAACCCCGACGGCGACTTTGGCCGAAGTCAGGCTCACAGATATACCACCAACGGTAGAACACGTTGAAAGCTCGATCATGACAAAACCGCGACGTGGAGCCCGACTGAAATGGGTTGAAGAGTCGTCCACTCTGCATCACTTGGTGGACGCCGAAAACCCTGACGATGCCATCGTCTCATTGAAGGGGCAGGGCAACTGTTGGAACATCATCGGCGCGGATGGGACACGGCAACCAGGAGCGTGTACTGCATTTGGCACGGCGCAAGGGAATGCTAGTACCTATGCCAATCAAGCCCTTGCCTGCCCACCAGAACAACCCATGTGCGTTGACCCGGAGTACATCTTCGTCCAATGGATGAGGTCAATGGTTTCCATCACCAGCGGAGGATCAATCACCGTTGCCACCGATTGCGCGGATGAAACCTTGATCGAGATCAAGGAAAGCATTTTCGGGTTCGGTGGCCCGCGCACTGAAAACTACCACTCATATATGGCCCCTGCCGGCTATTACGAGCAGAGGTATCAGGCGCCCACGCTGTCGTCTGGCGGTTCGGTGAACCATAGGTTGCAACCGCGCGTTGCAGGCGTCGGAGAATGTTGGATAGGATTTCGAGAATAGCAAACTCCCGCCGGAGACGTCTGGCGATGCCCGGCGGGAGTAAAAAAGGAGATTGTGTTTCCGGAATCGCTTGGAGCAACCCTTGCAAGGGTAGGTCTGCTTGCCGCTAGAATTCTTGCCGTTTTTCACCACCTTGTCGTTGTGGCAGTACGGACAGTTGCCTTGCGGGTTCGGGTTTCAACGAATTCAGCCATCCCGGGGTAGTGGTATCATACCCGACAAGCCAATCGTTTGAACTCCTCTATTTCCGCAAAAGGCGGGATATGCGTTTATCGTTAACCGGGCTTTGCACGATGATATTACCCTTGCCGGGTTTGATATATTGTCCGTCCACTGTTCCGCGTATGAGCGGTTGAAGTATCGGAGGTAAATCTAACAGGGTTGACGTAGCGACCAATGCAGCGCACTTATTGCACAGAGAAAACTGTCCTTGACGGTATAGCATCCAAGTGTGTTTGCATCGGTTAACGTCTTTGTATCGTTTCTTCGCAATCCTGCTTTGCCGCCGACTCTCTGCCCACTTGTTGAAGTCGATGATGAACGTCATTCGCATGGTTACCATCGATGCTCCGACTGCGGCGATGTACAGCAAAGCCCACCAAGGCCCGTACGGAATGTGAAGAACCATGTTGTCCATGCGATTCTCCTACATCAGCAGATTATGTACGCCATCGTATCACGTCATCACGCACAAGTAAACGGAACCCCCGAAACAGTAACTGTTCACGTTTGAGGGGACGGAATGGATTTGCAGAGGAAAATCCGTGCTTGGCTACCCCTCCGCAAGAGGCCGGATAGCCTGTAGATCCCCTCAAGTCTGAACAGTTACCCGAAACACCCTCCGGTTCCCTCGAAGGCCCCGGGGTCGGAGCCGGTGGCGGTTTGGCCGCCAGCGCCATGATCCCCGCCATGAACACTGCCACGGCGAAAAACGTAAATGGAATCCGGTAGCTGTCGAAATAGTCGAACATGAACCCGGCGATTACCGGCCCCAGCGCCTGCCCGCCCACCTGCACCGACATCGTCAGCCCCGGATTGTCCCCAGGTTCTGCCGCCCGTAGTAGTCCGCCCACACCAGCCGCATCAGCAGCTGCAGACCCCCCACGCCGAACCCGACCCCCGCTGCCGAGATTAGCTCCGGCAGCAGCCAGTCGCTCATCACCGTCCCCGCCGTGGCCAGCGCCACCACGAACGCCGCTCCCATCATCAGGAACCGGATGGGCATCCGCCGCGCCAGGGCCGCCCAGAAGAGGCTCGCCGGCATTTGGGCCAGGGCGAATGTGCTCGCGCTCATCGCGGCGAACCGCGGGTCAACTCCCTGGCTGATGTAGTGGGAGACCTGGTGCAGGCTCACCCCCGCCTGGACCATCATCCCTGCACCGGAAAAGATCGCCAGGATCCAGAACGCCCGCGTTCGCAACGCCTGCCCCACTGTGAAATTGACCTCGGCGAAGCTACCCGAGTTGCCGGATCTTTGGCAGCCTCGGAATCCCGGTTGGCTGAGTCTTCCCGCGCCGGTACCGGGTCAGGTTCCAGCCCATATCCTCCGGCCGCCGTGCCACTAGTACTCGGTCAAACTTGCGCCGGCAGATGAAGGATGAAACGGGCTATGGTTGCTACGCTGACTGGCAAACAGCGGTGCGGGAGGTGCGACATCCATGGTTCAGGAGAAATACGCAGTACGGTTGTCGTCGGAAGATCAGGAGCAGTTGCGCGGATTGATCCACAGTGGGCGGCATTCCGCTCGGGTCATCAATCGGGCGCGCATCCTGCTCAAGACTGACGAAGGGTGGAGCGCCCCCCAGGTGGCGGCGGCTCTGGACACGTCGCAGCGCACGGTGTTCCGCACCAAACGGCGGTACGCCGAAGAGGGGTTGGAGGGCGTGCGGCACGACCATCCCCAAGCCAACCGGTATCGCAAGTTGGATGATCGGGGTGAAGCCCACCTGATTGCGCTGGCGTGCAGCGACGCGCCCGAAGGCCATGAGCACTGGACCCTGCGTTTGTTGGCTGGCAAGGTGGTGGAGTTGGGCTTGGCGCCATCGCTGTCCTACGAGACGGTCAGGCTCAGACTCAAAAAAACACCCTCAAGCCCTGGCGGAAGCAGCAATGGTGCATCCCGAAAGTAGGCGGCGAATTCGTGGCGGCCATGGAGGACGTGCTGGACCTGTATGCCGAACCCTACGACCCCGATCGGCCGGTGGTGTGCTTTGACGAGACCTCCACCCAACTGCTGGCCGCGGTCAGGGAGCCGTTGCCTCCTCAACCGGGACGACCGCGGCGGCAGGACTACGAGTATCGACGCGGCGGCACCCGCAACATCTTCCTGACCTGTGAACCCCTGGCGGGCTGGCGCCACCTGGCCAGCACCGAGCGCCGCACCAGGCCGGACTTCGCCCACCAGATGCGCTGGCTAGTGGATGAGGCTTACCCCGATGCCCCGGTGATCCGCGTGGTCCTCGACAATCTGAATACCCATCGTATGGCGTCCCTTTACGAGACGTTCCCGGCTGCTGAGGCCCGGCGCATCGTGAAGCGCCTCGAGTTTCACCACACGCCCAAGCACGCCAGTTGGTTGAACATGGCGGAGATCGAATTCAGCGCATTGAGCCGCGCTTGTCTCAAGGGGAGAAACCCCGACGCCGACGCCCTGCAACGCCAAATCACGGCCTACGAGACCGAGCGCAACGCAGCGGGCGTCACCATCAACTGGCGGTTCAGCACTCAAGATGCCCGATCCAAATTGCATCGCCTCTATCCCTGCCTTTCCAGACTTGATTGAGTACTAGGCCGTTACGAGGGTCGAGGTGGATTCAGCGTTTGGCGCGATGATTCGCCCGAAGCGATGGTGCTGATCGGCATCATCTGGGACGAGCCGGCGGACCACGGTACCAAGCGAGAATCATGGGATGCCTACGGCTCCGTGAGATGGCCTGTGGCTAGAATGCCCACAGGGTGCAACCTCGCGTCAGCACGGCTACAGGCTTTAGATATGCTGGCGCGGAACAGGGTTATTAGCACCGATGCCGACGCCATTTTGCGTGGGTGGCTAGAGTCTTGAAACTTAGAGGGCGTGTGACAATGGGCCAAATATGCACCCTCGGGTTCTTGGGGTGTGGGAGAGGTGCTGGTTACCCTGGGGGCATGAGTAGAAAACCTTATCCCAGCGATTTGACCGACGCCCAGTGGGAGGAATTAGCTCCCCTCCTGCCGCCTGACACCACCAGAGGCCATCCCGAACCACGGACCTGCGGGAGGTGGTCAACGGCATTCTGTACGTGCTGCGCGGCGGCATACCCTGGCGGCTGATGCCCCATGACCTGCCACCTTGGGGCACGGTCTGGTGGTATTTTCGGAAGTGGCGGGATGACGGGACTTGGGAACGGGTTGAGGAGACGTTGCGGGCCCGAGTTCGGGAAGCTGCGGGCCGGGAGGCCACGCCCAGCGCAGCCATCATCGACAGCCAGTCAGTAAAGACCACTGAAAAAGGGGGCCGCGGGGCTATGACGCGGGTAAACGGGTTGCCGGACGCAAGCGGCACATTGTAGTGGACACCATGGGATTGCTCCTGGCCGTGGTGGTTCATGCTGCCAGCATTCAGGACCGGGACGGCGCCAGGCTGGTGTTGGCCAAACTGTTGGGTCAGTTTCCCAGATTGCGGGTGATCTGGGCCGATGCTGGCTACGCTGGTCAATTGGTGGCCTGGGCTTGGGCCACTGGTGGATGGCTGCTGACCGTGGTACGTCGGAAACCGGATAGCCATCACTTCGAGGTGTTGCCCCGCCGGTGGGTGGTGGAACGCACCCTGGCCTGGCTCAGTCGATGCCGACGGCTCAGCAAAGACTATGAGGAGCGCACGGAGAGCAGCGAAGCCTGGGTGCATATCGCCATGGTCCACCTGATGCTCAAACGGCTCCGGCCCTCCTGAACCTATTTGTCACACGCCCTCTTAGGCAATCGTAGTGAAGCTAGGGCGTTTCCGATTGCGTTTTGCTATCCACCAACTCAGCAGAGGGCGGAGCTAGGAAGCGATATGGCACGTGACAAGCGAATGACCGTGATGGTCGAAGCAGAATTCATGGACGAAGTGAAGGAGGCAGCCAGAAATCGGCGGATGAAGATGTCCGAATGGATCAGGTTGGTTGTCGAAAACGAGTTGCGGAGCGAGAAGGAACGGCGGTCATGACGTCAGCCGGGTCGGTTGACTGGCCCGGTGTTGTGCGGGCTGTGGCCACGTCACTGGTGGGCGAACCGACGCACAAAACCGCCACTGAGTGGCGGTTTCGGCGGCGTGGCTCGCTGGCCATCAATGTGGCTGGCGAGAACGCTGGCCAATGGTACGACTTCGAGGCAGGCGTTGGCGGCGGCGGCGTGGATTTGGTGAGCCATCTCATAGGTTGTGACCGATCTGCTGCGGTTGCGTGGTTGCAGCGCCAACGGCTGCTACCTGATGCGGCGGGACGCGTCGTAGCCGGCCAGCCGGCGGTGGCCCGCAAACCGGTTGGGGAACAGAATGTTCCCCCTGCCCACGCTAACCGTATTGCATGGGCTCGTGCAACTTGGAGCATGAGTGAGCCGATACCAATGAGCCGGATTCATCCCGTACGTCAGTGGTTGGCCAGGCGCAATTTATGGTGCCCTGAGTTACCGGTGCCGGACTCCTTGCGATGGCTCCCGGCCGCTTCTGAGAGGCGCCGACACTGCGGTTCCGGGAGTATTGTCGCCCTTGCCGCGGAACCGATGGACTGGACGATCAGCTGGCCGGAGTTGCCGGCCCCGCGCGGTGTCCAGTTGACCGGAGTCGCTTCTGACGGCACACCGGCGGATTTGGAAACCAAATCCGGCTGGCTGGGCAAGCAAAGTCGAGGAGTATTGACCGATTGTGTTGTCGTATTTGGCAACCCGCTATGGGACGAAGCGACCGCCGCGGTGCGTATTGCCGAGGGTGTGGCGGATGCCCTAGCGTTGGCCAGCCGCTATGACGGGCCCGCGCTGGCGACTTTCGGAACCAGCCCGATGCGCTCTGGCCACTTGGCGGTATGGTTGGCCAACGCACCGGCTGGCGCAATTATTCACTGCGACGACGACCCCGGGGGACAGCGAGCCGCCGCCGATTTGCGACGGGCGGTCAGGGAAGCAGGCGGATATTGTACCGCGGTCTTGCCGGCCGCAGACGGGGCGAAGGACCCTGCGGCCGTCGCCGCTCATTTTGCGCCGCTGCCGCCCCTTCCGCCAGAATGGCGAGATTACGCTATCACATTGCGGGACTGCAACCCGACCTGGGCGGCGTGGGAAGTTTACCGGCAGGCTGGAGTCATCTTCGCTGCCCCCAAGGACAACGGGTGAATATGACAGCACACGACGGCATCCTGTCCGGCGCCGAGCTCGCTGCAACAGGGCAGGATTATCTGTCCGAACTCAGGGCTTGGGTCACAGCGTACCCAGAGGATGCGTTAATCCAAGAAGAAGTACGCCAGTTGGCGCGTGACTTGGATGCAGTCGACGAAGTCGCAGACCGGCGCGACGCTTGGCCAATCACCGATATCACGGGCAACCTGCCTAGATCCCTGCTCTCTGTAGCGGGTTGCAACGGAGCCGTTCTGACCGAGGGCAGCGTAGCGTTGTTGGCTGGGGCCGGTGGCGTTGGCAAGTCGGCCCTGATGGTGTCTCTGGCCTTGGCTAGGCTTTACGCATAATTTAGAAAAAGTATAAAGACAGGGTAAGCTGGCCTGACCAAAATCTCACTAAAGGCCCAGCTATGCTTACCCTGCCCAATGCCATTGTATCCATACTCATTCCCTTCGCAACGCTGTTTACCAACCCGACCTGGCGGAAAGCCCAGGTACTGCTGGTGGGCGCGATCCTGACCCCGGGTCAGCGCACCGTCGCCGCGGCCCTGCGGATCATGGGCCGCAGCGATCACCGCGATTACGCCCGCTACCATGAGGTGCTCAACCGGGCGGTGTGGTCGCCCCGTGCAGCGGCGCGCATCCTCTTGGTGTTGCTGCTCCAGCACCTTGATGGTGGGGATGGCCCCTTGGTCTTCGGCATCGACGAAACCCTGGAACGGCGTCGCGGCGCCAAGATCAAAGCTGGACTTTCCGCATTTCAAGCGGCGTAAGCAAGCGAATCTACAAGTCGGTGGTACAGGGCGACCGGGAGTTCCTGAATGTCGGGGTCGGTGGCCGACGTTGAAAAACCCTCCGACTCCAGCCACAGTTGGCGTCGCACCAGGGCGATGGCGTCCACGAAGGTCGGCGACGGCTTGTCATACCAAGCGGCCTTGCGTTGGGTCATGGGGCGCTGTTTTTGCAACGCGTGAGCGGCCAGGGTGGTCCAGGAGAAGAGACCCAGCAGGACAGGCGTGGTGCGGGCGATGGCCAGGTCGGACCACTGGCGCTGGGTCTCCACGCCCAGGTGGGTACGCACCTCCTGAAAGGTGACCTCCAGTTGCCAGCGCAGGACAAACCATTCCAGGATCTGGGTCGGGTCCGCCGATGGGTCGGTACACAGCAAAGCCTGGGTGGCGAAGGCGCCCTGGGGATCGCGGATCAGCACCCAGCGAATGAGGACGGGAGGCTTGCCGGAGCGGTACCAGACTGCCGTCTGGGAGGTGAGTTCCACCGTGCGGGTGGCGCCGTTATACCAGGCCACGGCCACACTGGCCCAAGTTGCCTGGGGCTGGTCGAGGAGGGCCTTCAGCGACGGTCGCCGCGCGCCTTTCAGCGGCGGGCGGCCCTGCTGACCCGGCTGACGGGCCGGTGCTGGCGCATAGAGAGCGGCGTCCAGACGTAGTCTGGCAATGAGGGTAACGGGTTCACGGAGGGATTGGCAGCAGTGGAGCAGATCCAGCACGGCGTAGCTGTTGTCGCCCACCAGCGCCAGCGGTCGCTGCGGCAGCCAGCGCCTCAGTTGCATGACCATCTGCCGCGCCCAGTCGGTGAGTTTCTTGTGTCGGCGTCCCTGCTGCTGGTAGTACCGCGTCGAGGGCGCCAGCACGGTGAGCGCCGGCAAGGCCCAATGGCGTCCGGCCCAGGGCACGTGGCCCAGCCACATCAGAGAGATCCAGCGCAGGCCGCTGGCCTTGACCAGTTGCTGGCGGCTGGAACGCACCGCATCGCGGTAGATGCCCCGACCTTTGATCTTGGCGCCGCGACGCCGTTCCAGGGTTTCGTCGATGCCGAAGATCAACGGGCCGTCGCCGCGGTCCAGGTGCTGGAGCAGCAGCACCAGCAGGATGCGGGCCGCTGCACGGGACGACCACACCGCCCGATTGAGCACCTCATGGTAGCGGGCGTAGTCGCGCTGGTCGCTGCGGCCCATGACGCGCAGTGCCGCCGCCACGGTGCGCTGACCCGGGGTCAGGATCGCGCCGATCAGCAGCACCTGGGCTTTCCGCCAAGTCGGGTTGGTAAACAGCGTTGCGAAGGGACCGACAACGGCTACAATTGCATCGGGCAGGGTGAGCATGGCTGGACCTTTAGTGAGATTTGGGTCAGGCCAGCTTACCCTGCCTTTATACTTTTTCTAAATTTTGCGTAAAGTCCAGATTGGGGGACATAGCGGAAGAAACTGGCGCCATCGCTCCTGGTAAACGAATTGGGACCCACACTTTGCCGCCACAGTTTTGCCAGGCACATGGTGGCCAACGGCATCCCCCTCAATCAACTACAGGCATGGCTCGGGCACGCGTCGTTGGCTACGACCGAGATATATCTCCGCCTGCCGCCGGATGTCGGCGGCAGGATCGTCGGATTCCCATAAGCGAAAAGTCTCAGCGCAAACCGATGGAAGCAACCCTCTAATATTACAACGACAGTTTACCTGGAAGGGTGATTTTCGCGAACAACTTGAACCTGACTATGTACTGCCATGAACCTACTACGATAGCTCACTCGGGGCCAAATACGAAGCATCAGCCACCATATTGGGAGTCCGTCGTTGTAATACTAAACTAAAGCCAAGGTGGGATGTACATTTAAGTGGCGATGATGATCAGCTGGGTTGCGCCGGTGAATCCCTCTCATCCGTACTTGGAGAACGACCCGGCTCCGTCGTTTGACCCCTACCATCTGCGCATTTCACCTTGGTTTTAGTTTAGTACCGTGATACAGGAGACCACTGACCCATGACTACCTCATGCACACAATGTGGTGCCTCCGTTGCGTCCTGGATGCATCATTGTAGATCTTTGGTGTGGATGATCAACCTTGATGCGTACCGTCAATTTCGAGACGAATTACGACGAGGGAACCCCTTGGATCGGTTGACGTTGGGGGACGTCATACAGATCGAAGGACACGACCCTGATGAAATCGTCAGGGCCGCAGAGGAGAGAATTGAAGAATCCGCCCGGGCTTACTTTGATGGACAGTTATCTTTTCGCGTGGAACTGCATGAATTGTCTGGCAACGGTTTCGCAGGGAATTTCGACTATACGGCGATCGAATGCCACGGGGGCAGCGAAAAGGACCTGAAAGACGTGGTGGATTTCCTGACCTCCGATAGCGCTCCAGCTCCTATGAGGTTGGACAATGACCGAAGCTATCTTTGCAAGTTGGTTTCCCTCAACAGCGAAGGGAGAAGATACGTGTGGCATTCCGAATTCCTGACCTACGATGCTCAATGGCAACTGTCTGATTGGAATTTATGATGCGGGATCATTGTCGCAAACTCCTCCCTGTAACATTGGGTTGCCGGAACGCGGACTGCCCGCTGTTCCCACCAGGGCGACTGGGCTGAAACGGGGTAATGCTCCGGCTTCCGATGATTGCACAATGGATGAGGAAGGGGTCCGAGCGGGTCCTGTCTAGAGGAGGTAATCTATGACGACAACTGACCGAATCACCGCCATGCGCCGCGAGTTGGTGCACAGGCAGGACGGCAAGTGTGCACGCTGCGGCCAACCCATGGGCGATGACGTGCACATCACAATCATCCGGCCGCGGAGCGAGGGTGGGGATACCAGCCCGGGTAATCTAGTCGCCACCCACGCGCTCTGCAACTTCGAGCCAGACCTCACCAAATTCGTCGGGCGCCGGTTCGGTCAGTAGTCGTCAGACCAGCCTCCGTTCAAAATCGACCACACGCGGAGCACCTCCACCCTCTCGTCGAACTCGGCCGAACCGAACGCCGTCACGTCCCTGAGTTCCACGATGGTTTTGCCGTGGAACCGCAGCGAGCCGTCGCCGTCGCCGCACGACTGGCAGACGGTCTGCCAGCCCACCCTGTATTCTCCGCCGACCGCCAGGAACAACTCGTCCTCGGGTATGTTGTCGCGCAGGCAACGGGAGCATCTCTCCATCTTGAGCTGATAGGCGCTTTGATACGCCGCCACTGGTTCCTTCCTCGACCGTTGCCTCAGGCCGGCAGTGCGCCGATGCGGAACTTGCGGGTCCCGCAGACGACACACGTGATCTGGCCGCTTGGCAGCCGTTCTTCATGGTCACTTGCTCTATGTCGTTGCTGTTCGTCTTCTCCTTGCATTTGACACAGTAGCAACCGTGTTGGATGTCAAGCATTGATCACAAGGGGATCCCAGCGCTGACCGCTTTTCACAATGCTGTTCATGATGATCAGCAGCTTGCGCATACATGCGGTGAGAGCAACTTGCTTGGGCTTGCCGGCAGCCAACAGCCGTTGGCAAAAATCCCGGATTGCCGGGTTGCAACGAGCGGCTGTCAAGGCGCCCATATAGAGCGCGGCACGCACCCGGGCTCGGCCTCCCCAGATGGAGCGTTTGCCTCGCATGGCGCCGCTATCTCGGTTCATTGGCGCCACTCCAACCAGGGCGGCGATCTGCTTGCGGTCCAACGCGCCCAGTTCTGGGAGATGCGCAAGGAGCACGCAGGAGATTTGCGCTCCCACGCCGGGAATTGACCGGAGCAGGTCGTCCTGCTCACGCCGAACCGGACTCCGGCGGTTCTACTCTGCGACCAACCTGGTCATCAACTGGCGGCGACGGACCGTCAATGCGTTGAGTTCCTGAGTATCGTGGTCAGGTAATGGACGTACCTCGGGGCGAACCGCCTCGGCAAAATGGGCCCAGACATGAGCATCCAGGGCGTCAGTCTTGGCCAGCCTCCCCGTGGATTTGGCAAAATCCCGGACCGGTCGGGGGTTGACCACGGCCACCGGCAAACTGGCGGCGGCTAATGCGGCGGCCAGAGGAACCTCCAGGCCACCCGTGGCTTCCATTACTACCCCAGCGGGCTTCAGATCCTGCAGCTTGGCGACAAGTAGTGCGACCTCCGCTTCGTCATAAGGCGTATGCCAACTGTGGCCTGTCGGTCGGACGGCGATATCCACCCCGTCCTTGGCGACATCGACCCCCACGTACGTAGTTGGTTGTTCCATTCCCACCTCCGGTAAGACGCTGGCCCAGTCTTGCAAGATACGAGCTTGGTTAGCTCAGGCAACCGTTCGGGCTCTGTGGAGTTTGAGTGCGGCGACCCTTGCTACTGTGCGGCCTTCTACGGCCCAGATCTCACCGGTCTGCCGCACCCGATCTGGTGGTGAGAGGTTGTCCCTCACCGAAATCAACATACAAGATCAGAATGTCATTGTCAGCGGTCATTGTCTGGGCACCTCCCGGTCAGAGTGTTCGGTGTCCATTTATTAAGTGATCAGTAGTCCTCACGCAGCGGGTCCGGGCCGTTCTAAATGTTCGGCGGGACGTCCATGTTGTGCGCGATGAATTCCCGGTCCGGCAACTGCCGGTCTGGCTTCGCCGGCGGGAACCAACCCGTCGGCCTGATTTCACGTGTTTCGAGTACTTTGGCCAGCTCCTTCGACATTTTGCTATGGACTTGACAGCCTATTGTAGGCGGTGGTAGAAGCTCTGCTGATCTTGGAATGAGCTTCTGCACAGGAGTTCCAATCAAACTCCCCATGTTTGTAATGCGGGACAAGATCCGAGTCGGAATTCAAGATTGGAGGAGAGCATATGATTTACAGCGTTAGGTCGCTGTCTTTGGACCAAATCGTTGCCGTCTTTATCGAGTTTGAAGACGCTGGTCTTCACCCAGACATACTCGATAGGCTGTTGTACAGAAAAGACGGAGACGAGTACACATTATTCCATCCGCACGGCGAAGCTCGGTTGCAGAGGAATTCGGACCTAACTGAGGTAGTCGACAACATGACCATTGATCACCTCAGTTTTCCCAAGCGTGTTGCCAACTTGACGTGGTCAGAAGCCATCAAGTTGTACCCCGAGCCGTTCCGAATGCAAATGGTGTTGGAGTGGTGGTTCGACGAGAGGGGGGTCCCCCTAGCCCGGAGTTCAGCACGGCTATATTGTGCGCTTGGCTGTCGAGCAGAGATTTGGATTTCCCAGACCAGTTAGGGTGTACGGGCAATGATGTCGGGTGGTTTTTCGTGGAAGACATCGTGAGGATGTTCAGGGACAACGCCGTCGTCACCAATAGCGACGACGTTGAAGTTCCGCCAGACCCGATCGTCGTATATTCCGCGGCCGGACCAGATGCCCTTCCTTGGTACACATCCCCGAGCGCGGCCCGATCACAATTGCCACACTACCTTGATGACGGGACGGGCAAAGTGTACAGCGCGACCGCGCCCCCGGAAGTTATTCTGGGTATGTTCAGGGTAGCTTCGACCGACGAAGTGGTGGTGGACCCAGATTTGTTGACGGATCTTATCGTGGTCGCCTAATTCCTCGGGTGTGCGGAGTCGGTCTGATGCCATTACACCATTGAGCAATGCGCGGGTACAAAAAGGTGGTCAACGGTCACGATGACCTGATGCCGCCCGGGCAATCGCGCCAACGGTAGTCCAGGCGGGATCTCGAAATGCTTAAATGCGGGGCGTCCCCAACATGCGGCTAGTACGTGTAACCAACATTTTTGCCGCCAACGACTGTGCTTTTGCCACGGTGGTCTGCATGGGTGTGTCGTCGCCACATGGAAGCGTTCGACAGCCCGCAGAATCAGACCGTCGTCCCCCCGGGCCGTAATGAACGCGTTCGTCGGCGAATGGATCACGGGCCTGATCTTTTCATGGGCCCACGGATCATGAGGTTAGGGATGCTCTGAACAAAGCCGGTTTGGCCTGCATTGGGTTTATTGGGACGGCGAAGGGGCGAGAGCTGGCGTCTGGGCGTTGCGCTCCGGCACTCGGCTCCTCGCGTTTCGCCCCTGGCGGGGCCGTTGGAGTCCGGCGCGGGCCATAGGGCCGGCTGGGGCCTGCGACGGGCGCACTACCCCGACAGTTGACCCTACGCCGTCAGCAGGTTGCCCAGCTCGAACAGCAGTGCCAGACGCTCCGCGTTCTTTGCCAGACCCCGGTAACGTACCTTGGCGTGCCCGAACAGCCGCTTCAGCCTCAGGAAGGGGTGCTCCACCTTGGCTCTCACCTGTGCCTTCGCCTGCTCCGCCAGTGTCTCCCTGCTCCCAGGCGCCAACTTCCGACGACGCCCCGGACGCATTGCTACCCGCCATTCCACCAAAAGCCCCAGATTCTCCTCTCTACTCCCCACTCCCTGATACCCAGCGTCGCCCCACACCACCGTCTCGCCCCCGTGCAGCAGATTGTGCGTCTCGGTAACATCGTGCACGTTGGCCGCCGTCGCGCTCATGCTGTGGACTATGCCAGTCTCCGAGTCCACCCCGATGTGCGCCTTCATACCGAAATGCCACTGGTTCCCCTTCTTGGTCGGATGCATCTCAGGGTCCCGCTCCCCAGCCCGGTTCTTGGTGGAGGACGGCGCCTCGATGATGGTGGCGTCCACGATGGTTCCCTCCCGCAGTTTCAGGCCCTGGGATTCCAGGTGGGCGTTGATTTCCTCCAACAGGCCCTGGCCCAGGCTGCTCTTTTCCAGCACATGACGAAAGTTGAGGATGCTGGTCTCGTCGGGCAGTTGGCCTGAGAGCCTCAACCCCACGAACCGCCGGATCGGCTCGGACTCGTAGAGCAGTCCTCCATGCCGGGGTCGCTCAAATTGTAGAAAAGCTGGAAACAGTGTGTTCTCAACATGGCGGACAGAGGATATGGATGGCGCCCCCCTTCCGGTCTTTGGGTAGAAGGGACGGATGCGGTCCTCCAACAACTTGCAGGAAATCAGGCCGTCCATCCGCCCCAGGAACACTTCCCGGCGGGTCTTGCGCCTCTTGCCCTGGTATTCCGAGTCAGCAAAGCTTGCCTGGTCCATACAACCTCATCCTCGGTCAGCATTAGGCTCTCCAGCTTGACTATGCCCCATCACCGCGGACTTGTTCAGAGGATTTTTAGGAAAGCGGCGCCCGTTGGCAGGCACGGGAGAAGGGCCCGGGCGCCAGCGGTCAGTCCCAAGTGGATGAAGCGCCGTTTTACGGGTAGAATGGCCAGCACGCAAATCCGCCCAGGAGCAACCAATGCAGCCAGGCGATATCCCCCGGGCAAAGCCAATGATGACCCTGCAGGACTCGGTCAGGACTTGTATTCGCAAGTATGCCGACTTCAGCGGGCGGGCCACCCGGGCCGAGTACTGATGGTGGGTGCTGGCTACCAATATTGTCAGCTTGATGCTCAGTGGTGTGGACATTTCCATAGGCTCCCTGGCCGATTTGGATGTCTACACTCCCTTTCAATATCAGGGTTGGCGATTCCGATCCCCAGCCTTGCGGTGGCGGCCCGCCGCTCGCACGACATAGGCAAGAGCGGCTGGTGGCAACTGCTCCGGATAGCAAAGGGAGTATTGGGGGCTATCCTGTTGGTAACTGGGGCAATTGGCCTGTGGTACATGACTTTTGTATTTTCCGGTGGTAGCAACTCTGTCAACTTATCACTGATCCTCGGCCCAGCTTATGCTGCCTTACTTGTGGGGTTGGCGATATGTGCAGGTTCGATTGCATGGATGCTGATTTGGCTGGTCAAACAGGCCAAGCAGGTCCAAACCAATAAGGTTCCGACCCGCGAGCACGGGACGAGCCGCAGCCGCCCGCATACCCTGTTCTGTAATGGGGTTGAATGTAAAGAAATTGTTGGAGACAAGCAATGCCAAAGATAATCCCGGTACCCGATGAACTGAGCCAGCCCTTCTGGGACGCGGTGAACGAACAGCGCCTAGTCCTCCAGAACTGTACCGCCTGCGACAAGCTCCAGTACCCGCCCCAGGCGGCCTGCCAGGTGTGCGGCTCCGCCGATGGGCTGGAGTGGAAAGAGCTAGAAGGCAAGGGCCACGTCGCCACCTACATCGTCATCGAGGACGGCCGCCTCAACCGTCGGATGCCCGACCAGCCCTACAATCTTGCCCTTGTGACGCTGGACCAGGACCCCACTGTGAACTTCTACTCCAACCTGCCGGGCGTCCCGGCCTACCAGGTGCCGGTGGGCGCGGCCGTGGAGGTTACCTTCGAGGAAGTGGCCCCCGGCCAGTTGATACACGAGTGGCGGGTGGTGGAATAACCATTATTGAAAATTCGCGCATTCGTGGATAAGCGATAAAAGGACGGACTATGACCAGCAGCAATAACTTCCAGTGGCGCAGGGACCGGGACGGCCTGGGCGTGTGGGAACACCGGGGCAAGGTGGCCGTCGTCAGCTACGGCCATTCGCCGGTGGACCGGCGGTGGGACGGCGAGAACCTGGATACCTCCCTGGGCGCTTACACGATCATGGCCTGCGAAAAGGCCATGGAGCAGGCCGGAGTCACCATTGACCAGGTGGACGGCATCGTCTGCTGTGACAGCCACATCGCCGGCGGCAGCGGCGGGTCCGCCTCCCAGTGGGCGCCCCGGCCCTACTTCGACCCACCCTACGACTCGGAGTACGGCCTGACTCTGATTAACGCCCAGTGGCTCATCAACACCATGGGCTTCAAGAACGTCACATTTGCCCCCACCGGGGTGCCGACCATCGGCGAGATGATGGGCATGGCCTCCCAGGCCGTGGGCGACGGTGTTTGCTCTACCTGCCTGGTCATCTATCCCACCGGCAACATGGAAGGCCGCTACCGGCGGGGCGGCGAGAATGCCGACGACAACGCCCGGGGCGCACGCCAGTGGACCGTGCCCTGGGGCAACCACGGTGGCAACGACTTCATCAACATCTTCCCCCACAACCAGTACTGCCTGAAGTACGGCGGCGAACATGACGACCTTGCCCCCTTTGTCATCAACCAGCACAAGAACGGGATGCTCACCCCCTGGGGGTACAACTACAACCACGGCATCGAACTTATATCGGTGGAAGACTACAAGACCTCCCGGTACATCTTGAATCCCTTGCGCATCTGGGACTGCGACCGTCCCGTCAACGCCTCGGCGGCCTACCTGTTCACCACCGCCGAGCGGGCACGGGATATGAAATCCCAGCCCGTTTACGTGCTCAACCATTCCCAGCACAACTTCCGGTTCCGAACCACCCAGCCCGACCTGGACGAAGTGGAGATGTGGACCGACCGGCAGGCCGCCCGCATGTACGAAGGTGCCGGCTTGGGCCCCGCCGACGTGGACATCTTCAACCCCTACGACGGCTACTCCATAATGGCCCAGTTCTTCCTGGAAGGCTTCCAGTGGCACGGGGTCAAGCGGGGCGATGCCTTTGCCTTCTACGCCGGCGACATCAGCGTCAAGGGCCCACACCCCTTCAGTTCCAGCGGCGGCAACCTGGGCAACGGGCGCACCCGCACCGCCATGTACACCGACAGCATCGAGCAACTCCGGGGCACCGCCGGCGACCGCCAGGTAACCGTGCGGGCCGAGACCGCCCTGTGCGCCTTCACCACCCCTAGCAGCGGTGGCTGGCTGATGCTGGGCAAGTACCCTTCGCGATGATTCCGGGAACGGCGTTAAGATTCAGGGAAGCTCGTAACAACGTCCTTCCGGCGCAGGCCGGAATCCAAAAACCCGGGAATGTAGATTCCGGCTAAAGCCGAAATGACGGCCCGCCGGCGGAAAGGGCGACTTATTCAGAGGTTCCTTAGTTCGTTTTGGAACCAGCCAGCCTCGATATTGGCAGCCGCCGCGGCGTTAGCGGTGAAAGCAACCGTTTGGGTTCGATCCAATGGGCATCCGATTCCGGGATTTATCGTCATTGTGACTCGACAGAACAGGTAAGCGTTGAAGCAGGCTGAGAGGTGGATGCCCGGCGAAGCGCCGACTAAATAACGCGATCTCTGGCCGTTTTTCGCCAGAAGACGTGGGGCGGATGCCTCCAAGCATCGAAACCGCTGCGAGAGCTCGCATTTGTGCCCTTTTATGGCGATTTTTGGGGACGATCGGACGGCGGTTATCAAACCTTTTTGGCCGACGACATCACATCCATACGACAGTTGGAACTCCTGTAGGGACACGAGTGCTAGCTGGCCAACGTAAGCCGCGTCATGTGGTTCAGCTCTCCTTTCTGCTGCGCCACCTCTCGTTCGGCTTAAGGCACATGCGTCCGCTGGTGCGCCACCGCTAGAGCGACGACGCATGAGGTAATGGCTTCCGCTCGCCAGGGGCGCGGCTATCGGCGTGGGCGATGCGGGCCGGGTGCTCTATGAGGTCAACCGCATCATGTGTGAGGACAACCCCCTGTTCATGTTCGTGACGCTTTTCTTTGCTGGACTTTCCGCATTTCAAGCGGCGTAAGCCAGGGAATCGACAAGTCGGTGGTACAGAGCGACTGGGAGTTCCTGCGTATCGGGGTCGACGGCCGACGTTGAAAAACCCTCCGAGGCCAGCCACAGGTGGCGTCGCACCAGGGCAATGGCGTCCACGAAGGTCGGCAACGGCTTGTCGTACCAGGCCGCTCGGCGCTGGGTCATGGGGCGCTGTTTTTGCAACCCGTGGGCGGCCAGGGTGGTCCAGGAGAAGATTCCCAGCAGGACGGGCGTGGTGCGGGCGATGGCCAGGTCGGACCACTGGCGTTGGGTTTCCACGCCCAGGTGGGTCCGCACCTCCTGAAAGGTAACTTCCAGTTGCCAGCGCAGGACAAACCATTCCAGGATCTGGGTCGGGTCCGCCGCGGGGTCGGTGCACAGCAAGGCCTGGGTGGCGAAGGAGCCCTGGGGATCTCGGATCAGCACCCAGCGGATGAGGACTGGAGACTTGCCGGAGCGGTACCAGACCGCCGTTTGCGACGTGAGTTCCACGGTGCGGGTGGCGCCGTCATAGCAGGCCACGGCCACACTGGCCCAAGTTGCCTGGGGCTGGTCGAGGATCGTTTTCAGCGCGGGTCGCCGCGCGCCTTTCAGCGGCGGGCGGCCGTTCTGACCCGGCTGACGGGCTGGCGCGGGCGCATAGAGAGCGGCGTCCAGCCGTAGTCTGGCAATGAGGGTAACGGGTTCACGGAGGGATTGGCAGCAGTGGAGCAGGTCCAGCACGGCGTAGCTGTTGTCGCCCACCAGCGCCAGTGGACGTTGGGGCAGCCAGCGTGGTTCGGCAGGCTCACCATGAGCGGGGTTGCAGGATCATCTGTCGCGCCCAGTCGGTGAGCTTCTTGTGCCGACGTCCCTGCTGTTGGTAGTACCGGGTCGATGGCGCCAGCACGGTGAGCGCCGGCAAGGCCCAATGGCGTCCGGCCCAGGGCACGTGGCCCAGCCACATCAGGGAGATCCAGCGCAGGCCGCTGGCCTTGACCAGTTGGCTCCGGCTGGAACGCACCGCGTCGCGGTAGATGCCCCGACCTTTGATCTTGGCGCCGCGACGCCGTTCCAGGGTTTCGTCGATGCCGAAGACCAAGGGGCCATCCCCACCATCAAGGTGCTGGAGCAGCAACACCAAGAGGATGCGCGCCGCTGCACGGGGCGACCACACCGCCCGGTTGAGCACCTCATGGTAGCGGGCGTAATCGCGGTGATCGCTGCGGCCCATGATCCGCAGGGCCGCGGCGACGGTGCGCTGACCCGGGGTCAGGATCGCGCCCACCAGCAGTACCTGGGCTTTCCGCCAGGTCGGGTTGGTAAACAGCGTTGCGAAGGGAATGAGTATGGATACAATGGCATTGGGCAGGGTAAGCATAGCTGGGCCTTTAGTGAGATTTTGGTCAGGCCAGCTTACCCTGTCTTTATACTTTTTCTAAATTATGCGTAAAGCCTAGCCAAGAACCAGTGCGTTAACGACCACATTCACCGAGCGCTGATTGACGGCGTGTACCCCAGCGAGCGGCAGGTCTTCTGCGAGGAGGACCGTACATTCGCGCCGGCAGCGTCAGCGGCATCCGTCCTGGCCTTATTGCTGAGCGTGGGAATCGCCTTTTTGATTGGTCTGGGCGTGTTTATCTGGTGTGGCTGGTGTGGAAGATCTCCCAGGGGCGGGCAGGCCCCAACCGCCACGGCCCCGACCCTCGGGCCTCCGACCCGACAGCACAGGAGGAACTGCCGTAATGAATGGGATTATGCCAACCCTCAACTTCGCAGTGGTGAAGCAGTTGTTCGCCGTCAGCATCCTGGCCTTGGCCGTTATAGCCGGCCTGGCCTGCGACGGTCCTGCGCCCACGCCAACCACCGCTTCTACGCCGGCGCGGGAGCGTACCCCAACCGTCGCCCCAACGCCACCGCCGACGCCTACCGTCGCTCCAACGCCGAAGGCCGAGCCGGAGACTGCCGCCACCGCAGCTGGGTGTTCATTCGAGCACCGAGGGCTTTCGACGTGATCCATCGATGATCCGTGAGACACTCCAACATTCTGTGTTCGACTGATCAACGGCATACTCCCCACGCACTTTATCAAGCGCACAATCGCCGGATCGTCGAGGTCGCAACCCATAGCCATCAAATCCCCTCCATTCCTTCGAGTTTTCCGTTGGGTTCTCTTCTAATACTACAGTCGCAGATTATCGGGTAAAATAGGCAATTATCCGGTGAGGGGGTGCGGCGGTGACGGGGCGTGCAGAGGAACTGGCGGAAGTGGCCCGCTGGGCCGAAGGGATTGAGCAGGTTCATTCCTGCATTGCCGGACGGTTCCGGCGCCCGGAGCCTCGCCGTCGGGTACTGGACTACTTGCGGGGACTGGTCAGTTCCGTAGAGCGCAAGAACGGGTGGCAGTTGGCGGAGCAGGCGGGCGACGCCGCTCCCGACGGGGTGCAGCGCCTGTTGTACAACTATCGGTGGGATGCGGACCTGGTTCGTGATGACCTGAAATCCTACGTGGTGGAGCATCTGTCCGCCGCTGACGCGGTGCTGGTGGTGGACGAGACCGGATTCCTCAAGAAAGGGGAGCAGTCGGTTGGGGTGCAGCGGCAGTACAGCGGGACGGCGGGGCGGATCGAGAACTGTCAGATTGGGGTATTTCTGGCCTATGCCAGCGCCAGGGGCAGAACCCTGCTGGACCGGGAATTGTACCTGCCCCAGGTGTGGGCGGAAGACTGGGAGCGGCGGGGAGAGGCTGGGGTGCCGGAGAGTGTCGGCTTTCGGACCAAGCCGCAACTGGCCCAGCTAATGCTGAAGCGGGCGCTGGAATCAGGAGTCCCCTTCGGCTGGGTTGCTGGAGATGAGGTCTATGGCAACGACCGCAAGCTGCGGCGGTGGCTGGAGCGAGCGGGAATTCCCCACGTGCTGGCCATCAGGAGCAACGAGCAGCTGTGCTAGGCTTTACGCATAATTTAGAAAAAGTATAAAGACAGGGTAAGCTGGCCTGACCAAAATCTCACTAAAGGCCCAGCTATGCTTACCCTGCCCAATGCCATTGTATCCATACTCATTCCCTTCGCAACGCTGTTTACCAACCCGACCTGGCGGAAAGCCCAGGTACTGCTGGTGGGCGCGATCCTGACCCCGGGTCAGCGCACCGTCGCCGCGGCCCTGCGGATCATGGGCCGCAGCGATCACCGCGATTACGCCCGCTACCATGAGGTGCTCAACCGGGCGGTGTGGTCGCCCCGTGCAGCGGCGCGCATCCTCTTGGTGTTGCTGCTCCAGCACCTTGATGGTGGGGATGGCCCCTTGATCTTCGGCATCGACGAAACCCTGGAGCGGCGTCGCGGCGCCAAGATCAAAGGTCGGGGCATCTACCGCGACGCGGTGCGTTCCAGCCGGAGCCAACTGGTCAAGGCCAGCGGCCTGCGCTGGATCTCCCTGATGTGGCTGGGCCACGTGCCCTGGGCCGGACGCCATTGGGCCTTGCCGGCGCTCACCGTGCTGGCGCCATCGACCCGGTACTACCAACAGCAGGGACGTCGGCACAAGAAGCTCACCGACTGGGCGCGACAGATGATCCTGCAACCCCGCTCATGGTGAGCCTGCCGAACCACGCTGGCTGCCCCAACGTCCACTGGCGCTGGTGGGCGACAACAGCTACGCCGTGCTGGACCTGCTCCACTGCTGCCAATCCCTCCGTGAACCCGTTACCCTCATTGCCAGACTACGGCTGGACGCCGCTCTCTATGCGCCCGCGCCAGCCCGTCAGCCGGGTCAGAACGGCCGCCCGCCGCTGAAAGGCGCGCGGCGACCCGCGCTGAAAACGATCCTCGACCAGCCCCAGGCAACTTGGGCCAGCGTGGCCGTGGCCTGGTATGACGGCGCCACCCGCACCGTGGAACTCACGTCGCAAACGGCGGTCTGGTACCGCTCCGGCAAGTCTCCAGTCCGCATCCGCTGGGTGCTGATCCGAGATCCCCAGGGCTCCTTCGCCACCCAGGCCTTGCTGTGCACCGACCCCGCGGCGGACCCGACCCAGATCCTGGAATGGTTTGTCCTGCGCTGGCAACTGGAAGTTACCTTTCAGGAGGTGCGGACCCACCTGGGCCTGGAAACCCAACGCCAGTGGTCCGACCTGGCCATCGCCCGCACCACGCCCGTCCTGCTGGGAATCTTCTCCTGGACCACCCTGGCCGCCCACACGTTGCAAAAACAGCGCCCCATGACCCAGCGCCGAGCGGCCTGGTACGACAAGCCGTTGCCGACCTTCGTGGACGCCATTGTCCTGGTGCGACGCCACCTGTGGCTGGCCTCGGAGGGTTTTTCAACGTCGGCCGTCGACCCCGATACGCAGGAACTCCCAGTCGCTCTGTACCACCGACTTGTCGATTCCCTGGCTTACGCCGCTTGAAATGCGGAAAGTCCAGCTGTGGGTCTGGACGGACCAGGGCCTGTGTCAGGTGCGGGCTGACCGGCTGACGGCGCAGGTTGACGAGTTGGGTTGGACCAGCTGCAGTGCGGGCGATGGGGCCAAGGGGCCACGGGTCTACGATCGCCTTGAGCAGACGATTGGGCCGTCGTGGAAATACGGCCTCTTGGGGAGCCGGGCCAGGGCTGCTGGCTGCTGGCCCGGCGCAGCATTGCCCAGCCCGGGGAGTTGGCTTACTTCGTATGCTTCGGCCCGGCGGGAACGGCCTTGGCGGAACTGGTGAGGGTGGCTGGGACCCGGTGGGCCAGCGAGGAGTGTTTCGAGGAGGCCAAGGGGCCGGTGGGACTGGACCAGTATGAGGTGCGGAGGTGGGACGGCTGGTACCGGCACATCACCCCCGTGTCGCAGCACGGGGCAGGCTTTGGCGATGCTGGCGCCGGCGTAGCTGTCAGTAATCAAACATCAAGCGATGGAACCAGGAGCAAAGGGGGCTGCTACGGTCCCGATGAAGCGCTGATTCCCATAACGGCCCCGGAGGCGCGCCGGCTGCTCACCCGACTGGTATGGACGGAAAATCAACTGCCTGATTTCATCCTGTCCTGGTCGTGGTGGAGACGGCGCCACCAAGCCAGAGCCCGCCAATGCCATTACAAACGCCGCCTGTCAAATCTGCGACTGTAGTACTAGTCACAGAGCCACGGAAACGATTAATCCCGATTCGCGGAACAGATGCGGCTATCAAAGCTGTATTTCGGCGCGAGGTGTTTGGCTAGGCTTTACGCATAATTTAGAAAAAGTATAAAGACAGGGTAAGCTGGCCTGACCAAAATCTCACTAAAGGCCCAGCTATGCTTACCCTGCCCAATGCCATTGTATCCATACTCATTCCCTTCGCAACGCTGTTTACCAACCCGACCTGGCGGAAAGCCCAGGTACTGCTGGTGGGCGCGATCCTGACCCCGGGTCAGCGCACCGTCGCCGCGGCCCTGCGGGTCATGGGCCGCAGCGATCACCGCGATTACGCCCGCTACCATGAGGTGCTCAACCGGGCGGTGTGGTCGCCCCGTGCAGCGGCGCGCATCCTCTTGGTGTTGCTGCTCCAGCACCTTGATGGTGGGGATGGCCCCTTGGTCTTCGGCATCGACGAAACCCTGGAACGGCGTCGCGGCGCCAAGATCAAAGGTCGGGGCATCTACCGCGACGCGGTGCGTTCCAGCCGGAGCCAACTGGTCAAGGCCAGCGGCCTGCGCTGGATCTCCCTGATGTGGCTGGGCCACGTGCCTTGGGCCGGACGCCATTGGGCCCTGCCGGCGCTCACCGTGCTGGCGCCATCGACCCGGTACTACCAACAGCAGGGACGTCGGCACAAGAAGCTCACCGACTGGGCGCGGCAGATGATCCTGCAACCCCGCTCATGGTGAGCCTGCCGAACCACGCTGGCTGCCCCAACGTCCACTGGTGCTGGTGGGCGACAACAGCTACGCCGTGCTGGACCTGCTCCACTGCTGCCAATCCCTCCGTGAACCCGTTACCCTCATTGCCAGACTACGGCTGGACGCCGCTCTCTATGCGCCCGCGCCAGCCCGTCAGCCGGGTCAGAACGGCCGCCCGCCGCTGAAAGGCGCGCGGCGACCCGCGCTGAAAACGATCCTCGACCAGCCCCAGGCAACTTGGGCCAGCGTGGCCGTGGCCTGCTATGACGGCGCCACCCGCACCGTGGAACTCACGTCGCAAACGGCGGTCTGGTACCGCTCCGGCAAGTCTCCAGTCCTCATCCGCTGGGTGCTGATCCGGGATCCCCAGGGCTCCTTCGCCACCCAGGCCTTGCTGTGCACCGACCCCGCGGCGGACCCGACCCAGATCCTGGAATGGTTTGTCCTGCGCTGGCAACTGGAAGTCACCCCGTATCAAGTACGGGGCAGGCTCTTTCAGGAGGTGCGGACCCACCTGGGCGTGGAAACCCAACGCCAGTGGTCCGACCTGGCCATCGCCCGCACCACGCCTGTCCTGCTGGGAATCTTCTCCTGGACCACCCTGGCCGCCCACGGGTTGCAAAAACAGCGCCCCATGACCCAGCGCCGAGCGGCCTGGTACGACAAGCCGTTGCCGACCTTCGTGGACGCCATTGCCCTGGTGCGACGCCACCTGTGGCTGGCGTCGGAGGGTTTTTCAACGTCGGCCGTCGACCCCGATACGCAGGAACTCCCAGTCGCTCTGTACCACCGACTTGTCGATTCCCTGGCTTACGCCGCTTGAAATGCGGAAAGTCCAGTCAAGAGGAGAAATCCCGACGCCGACGCCCTGCAACGCCAGATCACCGCCTACGAAACCCAACGCAACTCAGCGGGCGTCACCATCAACTGGCGGTTCACCACCCAGGATGCCCGATCCAAACTCCAGCGCTTTTACCCCTGCCTCTCCAACGTTGACTGAGTACTAGACTCCGGGTCTCCGGTCGTTTGTGGGAGGTGCCCACTACATGAATGCAGCGGTTATCCGAGATTACCGTGTGCAATGGGCAAATCCAGATTGGCACGGCCCTAACCGCTGGCGGGCCATCGCGGGCCCCGCCATAGGTCGGCTTGTTCCAATGTCAACGGAAGGAAGCCCGGAACTGGCATATATTTTAGTTGACGGGAAGGTCAACGAGAAAGAGTGACCTTGACGGCGAACGCGCGAACTTGATCGGCTTCGGAAGCTTCGAGTAGTCCCATGGCTTCTTCTGCCAAAGCCATCGCATCGGAAACTTCCTGGACCGACACGATGACATCAGGCTCCATCTCCATGATGTCTCGATATTTGTGCAACTTGGTGAACCCCGACGCGAATTCTCCTATAGGCCCTGGAAACCTGGAGGTGTCCACGTCCTGGAGGCCCGAAACATCTGCGGCTTGAAATGCCGCTCGATAGACGGCAATCCAGGCCGGGGGCTCCTGGTCGGAAGAGGAGTTCCCCATTACGGCATCTGCACACGACGTGACCAGACTTTTGAGGACGCCGATATAAATCGAGTGGAGAGCACTTCGCAGGTTAACTTGGCGCTGGACGCCGGTTGCTAGTATTACAACGACGGTTGGCATGATAGGATGATCAGGAAGATAGTGAAGACCTCGGGAGGTGGGTACGGGTGATGGATGCGGCGGCTTTCGAGCCGGTGTACGGGGCCTTTCAGGATTTTCGCGCTTACTTCGCTCCGCTGTTGGGCCGCCGGGAGACGCGGGATCACAGTCGTCATTATCTGCAGGCCCTGCTGGTGCAGTCCGGGGAGCGGCGCAACGCCGAGAATCTGTCGGAGACGGTTCCGGCGTCAGCCCGGGTGATGCAGCGGTTTCTCACCGAGTCCCCCTGGGATGACGACGTGGTCATAGGACGCCTTCAAGAGTACCTGGGACCCCGGCTGGGGCGCCCGGAGGCGGTGTGGGTGCTGGACGGCAGCGATTTCCCCAAGCAGGGCAGGAAGTCGGTGGGAGTGGCCCGGCAGTACTGCGGGAGCCTGGGCAAGGTGGCCAACTGCCAGGCTGGAATGTTCCTGGCCTACGTCAGCCTGCAGGGACGGGCCCTGGTGGACAAACGGCTTTATCTGCCGGAGAGCTGGACCTCGGACACCGACCGCTGTGCGGCGGCGGGGGTGCCGGAGGAGAGTCGGAACTACCGGTCAAAAACCAAGTTGGCGCTGGAGATGCTGGAGCGGGCCCTGGAGCGGGGGCATCTGAAAGCCGGCTGGGTTGCCGGGGACGACGCCTTCGGGATGTCGCCGTCCTTCCGCGAGGGACTGGCGGCGCTGGGGATGCGCTACGTGCTGGACGTTCCCGGCGGCGCCACGGTCTGGCCGCTGGAGCCAGCCTGGACCAGTCCAGAGTATCAGGGGAGCGGGCGTCCCCGCAAACCCAGGCTCAAGGGCGGGCAGCGGCGCACCATGGTGGAGCGCAGCGCTGAATTGCCGGAGGAGGCCTGGCGGGAGATTACGGTGGCAGAGGGAAGCCAGGGTCCCCGCAGCTACCAGTTCAGCGCCCAGCGGGTGCGGTCGACCAGTAAGCGGAAGCCTGGCGAAATCCACTGGGCCGTCTACCGCCGGAACCGGGACGGCAGCGAGCCCCGCTACTACCTGTCCAACGCTCCCGAGGACACTTCCCTGGAGACCCTGGCCTACGTGGGAGGGTCGCGGTGGCGCATTGAAACCGAGTTCGAGACGGAAAAAAGCGATGTGGGGCTGGATGAGTACGAGACCCGCACCTGGGCGGGCTGGCATCATCACGTGGCCCTGTGCCTGCTGGGCGGAGCGTTTCTCCTGAGTCTGCAACAGGCTTGGGGGGAAAAAGATGCCCCGGATCACCCGGCCGCAGGTTTACCGGGTGGTGCGAGAGATGCTGCCCCGGGAACGGTTCGGGCCGGCTGAGTTGCTGCGGTGGCTGGAGCAGACCCAAGAATGCAACGAACGGGCCAGACGCTCCCACGCTAAGCGGCGCGCCGCCCTTCGCGCATCCCCAAACATCCCTCCTTGAACCGTCGTTGTAATACTAGCAGCCTGTCCGAGAAAAACTGCTGACCGAGGATTGTGATGGTGTGATGGGGGCAGTTCAGTTGTGCGGAGTTGGCGATGAGCAAGACGTATCTTCCCTACGATCCCGACCAGCAGTTGCTGCTGCCCGCCGCCCTGCGGGAGTGGTTGCCCCCGGGCTATCTGGCCTACTTCATCTCTGACGTTGTGGACCAGTTGGACCCCCGCTTTCGCGAGGGCAGGCTTTCTCGGAGATCACGGCGCGTTACGAGCAGGAAAGGCGTGTTGTGCCAGCGGGCGGGTATGGTGAAGCTGGGCCACGTGGCGTTGGACGGCGCCAAGGTCAGGGCCAACGCATCCAGGCACCAGGCGATGAGTTACCGACGTATGAAAGAGAAAGAAGCGCAGTTGGCTGCGGAGGTGGCGGAGTTGTTGCGGCGCGCCCAGGAGGTGGATGAGGAGGAGGAGGACCGTAGGTACGGAAAGGATAAGCGCGGAGATGAGTTGCCGGAGGAGTTGTCCTTTCGGGAAGGACGATTGGGGAAGATACGGGAGGCCATGGCGGCGTTGGAAGCCGAAGCCGAGGCAGCTGCCGAGCAGGCGGAAGCCGAGGGTAAAGAGCATCCCGGGGTGCCTGGCGACAAGGCACAGCGCAACTTCACCGATGCCGAGTCGCGCATCATGCCCGGACCGGGCGGTCGGGACTTCCTGCAAGCCTACAACTGTCAGGCGGTGGTGGACCACGCCCACCAGGTGATCGTGGCGGCTCAGGCCACCAACCAGACTTCAGACCAGCAG
The DNA here is from genome assembly GCA_965220095.1 of Dehalococcoidia bacterium. Lineage (GTDB taxonomy): Bacteria > Chloroflexota > Dehalococcoidia > Lucifugimonadales > UBA3495 > Bin87. The sequence continues at coordinate 3,525,221 of OZ244805.1, read as the reverse complement.
CAGGCCGTGACCATGATAGCGGAAACCATCAGCAACACCGGCGTCGTGCCGAAGGAAGTGTCCACCGATGCTGGCTACTACTCGGCCCAGGCGGTTGACGGCCTGCAAGAGTTGGGCGTGGACCCCTATGTCGCGCCGGAGCAGACCCGCCACGGCAGAGTGCCGCCGGCGCCCCGATGTCGCATACCCAATCATCTGTCCCCCAGAGACCGGATGCGGCGCAAGTTGCACACCAGGCGGGGTAGGCAACGTTACTCATTGCGCATGGCAACGGTGGAACCGGTCTTCGGCCAGATCAAGCAAGGCCGAGGCTTCCGGCAGTTCCTGCTCCGAGGTCTGGAGAAGGTCAACGGCGAGTGGTCGCTGATCTGCACCGGACACAACCTGCTCAAACTATTCCGCTTCGGTCGACTGGCCCCCGGATGAGCATGGGCCACGCGGCTAACCGAGCGGGTGGGATGTCCGCCGCACCGGTTGGGAACGACGTCCCATGCACAGAGCTTCCCAGAGCGAGCATCAGCAACAGCAGTAATAATTAACGCCGATCGATAGCGGCTTGCCCGGGCAAACTCGTTCAACAATACTCGGACTCGTTCCTAGTGTTGGCCGATGAATTCCAGCACCAGACCGTTCCAGACCTGCGGCCGTTCCCAAAACCCCGCGTGACCGGCATCCGACAGCGACACCAGGCGGCTGGTTGGGATATGGGCGGCCAGCATCCGCATCAAAGCCGGTGGAGATAGCAGGTCGGACTCTCCCGACAGCACCAGCGTCTGAACCGACATGGTGTCCAGCCGAGCGTAGGTGATGGGTTCGCGCAGAGGTTGTGATGGAACCAAGCCGTAGGGTCGGCTGGCCAACTCTATATCGAGCCAACGGGCGGCTCCCTCCGGATCGGTGCCACGATACGACGGCCCCAGCTCACGCAGTTCAACCGGCAGGTTCTGTATCTCCGCCGGACGCAGCCGCGTCTGAACCGCCAGGTATTCGGCGTCCTGAACGCCGCCGATGGTGTTGGCCGCTACCAGGCTGCACACGCGTTCCGGATGGCTCAACGCATAATCCAGGCCGGCGATCCCGCCGGCGGCAGTGGCTACCAAATGCACTCGCTCCAGCCCCAGCGACTCAACCAGACCATGCAGGTCGTCCCCCGCGAAACCCGGCTGCTCGCCGGGATCAGTCGGCTGTGAACGTCCCCACGTGCGCCGATCATAGGTGATGCACCGGTAACCCGCAGACGTAAAAGCGGGCAGCTGATGTACCCAGCTCTCGCAGGTGCCAGAGGCGGCGTGCAGAAAGATTACGGGAGTACCCGCGCCGCCCGTGTCCTCATACCAAAGGTTTACTCCGGGGAGGTTCAGATGCGGCATAAGGTTACAACTCCTGCGGCCCGCTGGTCTCGGGGGCGATTGCTTCGGGGTTGCTCCCTGAGGATCACGGGTTGATGAGGCCCGATCCACGCCCGACGATGAAGGTTTCCCGGCGCTCCACAAAATCGGCCACCGCGTCCGTCAGCGCCTCTGGCCGGTCCGCCATAATGTCGCGTGCTGCGTCGTAAACAAAGCTGATGTTGCAGTTCGGGATGCTTTCTTTGTACACACTTGCGGCTTCGGGGGCGACCGTGCGGTCGTTAAGTCCGAACACCACCAGGGTGGCGCAAGCCACGTCGCCCAACCTGCTCACCGCCTCGGCGTCGTGGATACCTTGACGTGCCGCTCCGGCGGGGAGAACGATGCTGGGCGAGATGAGCACCAGTGCATCCACGTTATCGGGCGACCGCAGCGTCTGCCAGAGCGCAACGCCGGCGGAGTCTCCAGCTCCGATGAGGGTGTATTTCCCGCCAGTTAGGCCGGCGACCGCCAACGCCGTCAGGTCGGCCACCCGCCGGGCGTCCCTGGGCCTGCCGCCGGCGCCTGCGGCGGGAAGTCCGGACAACTCCAGGCGCACTACCCGATAGCTGCCGGCCAGCGCTTCCTGCAGCGGTGACGCGCCCCATCCGCCGTCATCCAGAATGACCACCAGTTCGCCGGCCCCCGCTGCCCAATAGCTAACCGGGGTTCCGGCCACATTGACCTGCCCTTCCTCGACTACCACGGATCGCTCCCAACCCCCTTGGATTGCCTCAAATTAAAACTCCCGAATGCGGGGCAGCACCTCGCGGCCAAACAGGTCGATTTCCCGCATCACGTCCCTATGATCCACTCCCGGCTGCTGGAAGAACAGGTCCACCACGCCGGCGCCGGCCTCGTCGCGGAACTGCTTAATCTGCTTGACCACAGTGTCAGGGCTGCCCATAAAATTCAACCGGCCGGCCACGCCGACGACATCGCCTTGTGGACTGCCGGCCACACCCGCGCGAAGGCTGGACCCTTCGATTGCGCGCGCCGCATCAACCGCCCGCGACACGCCGGGACTCATGGCGATGCCCCCGGGGGCCGGGCCGCGGCCGGTGCGGGCGGCCAGCCAGTCCTCGGCCTGCTTGTCGGTTTCGGCCAGGTAGATGCTGCCGCGAAACACCACCTGGTCCGGCTCCGGCTGCCATCCGGCCTCGTCGCACCACTGGAAATACTTGCGGGTGATGGCAGCCATCCGTTCTGCCGGCACGAAGGAGACGCCAAGTCCCAGCCGGTGCTCGGCGGCGTACCGCACCGTATCGTCGCTGCGGGTGGCAACTATCACGGGCGGGAGCGGCTGCTGTACCGGCGGCGGCCAGACCGCCACGGTGCGGTACTGGTGATACCGGCCTTCCCAGGAAAACGGCTGCGGCTCGGTTAGGGCCTTGAGGATCAGATCCATGCCCTCGAACAGACGGCCGCGCCCCTCGGCGGGATTCACTCCGTAGGTTTGATCTTCATTCGGTGTTCCCCGCAGGAACCCGATGATGAGGCGGCCATTGGTCAGGTTGTCCAAAAGGCCAAGCTCTTCGGCGCACCGGATCGGGTTGTTCAGCGGCAATAACTGCCCCAGCATCGCAATCTTGACGCGTTTGCACCGCTCGGCAACTGCCGCCGCCATCACCGCCGGCGTGCCGGTGGCAATGCGCCCGGAATAGTGATGCTCAGAGAAGCTAACCCAGTCGAACCCCAACTCTTCGGCAAACTCGCATTCGTCCATCCCTTCCTGGTAGCTGCGCACCGACGTTTCCGGGTCGTGGTACGCCGGAGGGATGGGCCAGTTGGTGGGGAACTGGTGGCGCTGGGAATAGCCCATTGCGCCAAGATAGGAAGCCTTCATTGTTGCCCTCCATTCGCCACGGTGGCATGGAATGTACCGGTTGTTGGCGAGCGTAAATCTGATTGCGGCCGGTGGGGTTGCGCGGCGGGCAGGGGCGGCAGCAGCCCAAAATTGTCGAGTTTTTCGTTTCTAGGGTTGCCAGTGCGGAGGAAGGCTGGGCGCGGGCAAACCGAACTGCCGGGTTAACCATTCCTCGCTGTACACGCCATCTTTGTAGCCCGAATGTTCCGACTTGTGAACCTGGCACTCGCCCCTGATGGCCTGAACCATCGGATCGAGGGCGGTGGCATCCAGCGCAGCCCCGTCGGCCCCGGCCATCACCAGGGTCGTGGCTCCAACCTGGGGCGCGAACCACCGCAGGTCGAAGTGGGACAGTGTGTCTACGACCTGGTCCCGACGGGACGGGTGCAGGCGCAGATAATCGTTGATCTCCTCCAGAGGGTAGGCTCCGGTGCGGGAGGCTAAATCAGCAGCTGCGTAGCATAGGGTGGGGGCGCACACGACGTGGGTAACTCGTGGACACAGCGCGGCGGTCGTCAGGGCCAGGTCGGTGCCGATGGTGGCCACGCGCGCGCCGTCCACCTCCGGTCGCCCGGCCAGATACTCCAGCCCCCGGCAGCAGTCTGCGACGATACCGCGGTACACGTAGCTGGCCGCGTCAGAGATGCCATCGGTGAGCAGCCCCGGGAAGCTGGCCGCGTAGGGTTGGTCGGCCAGCCGCTGCCCCCGCACGCAAATCGAGAACGTTACGTACTGCTCGCGTTGCCCGTTGGCTGAGCCCTGGGGCACCAGATCGGTAACGCTCCCATAGCGCGGCAGGAAGTACTTTGCCGGAAACGGGCCGTCGCCGCGCGGGATGCTCAAATACCCGAATATCCGGTAGGGGCCGATGGAAGTCAGGCGCACCCCGTAGGCCGTTGCGAAATCCGTCGAGCGCAACGTAATCTCCGTAACCTCCGGGGCCGCCGGGAACCGCGCCAGCTCATCCAGCGTTGCCTGCCAGTAGCTGTCGAAATCGGCTGGCCTGGTGCCGCTCAGTGTGGTCATATCGTCAAGTCCGTCAGGGTTTCAGGTGTTTGGCCAGGAACGCATCCACGATGGCCGCGTGCTCGAAGTTGTTGGCGTCGTGGCCGTGGCCGTCGTAGCCGTAAATCTGCTTGTCGGCGCTGGCGATGGCGTTGAACATCGCGTAGCCGGTCTCCGGCGGGCAGGTGCTATCCTGCAATCCTACGCTAACGATGATCGGACAGTTGATGCGGTGCGCCAGGTTGATGCCATCGAAATAGGCCAGCGTGTCTTCAACCTGCTCACGGCTGTCGGGGTTCGCCCGCAGATAGTCGGCAATCTCCTGATAGGGGTAGGCGTCGGTCAGTTCAATGGCGTCCATGTACCCGCAGAGGTACGGCGCGCCGGCCGCCGCCGCCTTGATCTCCGGGCGCAATGCGGCGGTGGAAACGGTCAGACCACCCCCCTGGCTGTGTCCGGTAACGCCGATCCGGTCGCCGTCAACCTCATCCCGGCCCAGCATGAACTCCACGGCCCGGCAGGCATCGATATAAAAACCCCGGTATGAGTAGGTGTTCCTGTCCACCATGCCGTAGGTCAGCAGCCCCGGATAGCCCGGATTGAACTGGCGATTGCTCCGCAGCTTGCCCCTGGGGGCGACGCTGAAGGCGGCGTAACCCTTGCGTGCCCAGTTCTTCGGCACCGGCGGCTCCATGTTGTACCCCGGAACCTGCAGGATACCCGGCAACCGTCCATCCCGAGCCCTGGGTACGGCGTACCATCCCGCAATACGAACCTGGTCCAGGCTGGTGAAGAATACCTCGTAAACGTCAATATCTTCCGACGACCGCAGCGGGTCGTGAATCACCTCCGGCTCCAGAGGTATCCCGGCGGCTTCCGCCAGCACATCGTCCCAAAACTGGTCGATGTCGTCGGGCTTCCTGACGATAGTCTGGTATTGGTCGGCTGCTAACCTGGGCATACGACTCCTTGCAGTCAGGTATAGACGGGAGACGGGCAGAATTACGGCGCCTACAAGTCCTCACGCGTGCCCACTTTGTCATTGCGAGCGTAGCGCGGCAATCTCGTCGCTGTAGCAACGGCAGTTCGCCGACGTGTGTTCAACCTCATCGAGATTGCCACGTCGCTACGCTCCTCGCAATGACAAAGTGAGCACACGCGAGCCTACACGTCCTCCACCGGCATGGTGGCGATGCCGTAGGTGCCGTAGAAGAAATTGGCGTAGTGTGTGGACCCTCCGGTTACGAACAGCAGGTATTGTTCCGGAGTTTCCAGCGCGGGGATGGTGGCGTCGGGATCATCCGCCAGCGGTTGCAACTCCGGATGGGAAAGCCATTTGCCGTCGGCATCGGTGGGCATCCCCGGGCCCATGGCCTGGCTCAGCGGCACCCGACAGTGCTGGTGCAGCCATTCCTGGGCATCCCGTTTGCTCAGGCCAGCCTCGGCCAGGATGACCGCCCGGGAGGGGCTGAGCATCACCGGATGGTAGGGGCCCTGGTACTGTACCCGCTTGTTGGTATGGCCTACCTGGGCCGAATCCCACCCCTTGATCCAGCGACCACCGCCGGAGTGCCGGTAGAACATCATGGATGCGATGTTCTCCAGGGTGTCGATGTGGTTCCTGGAGGCGGGGTCGAGAATGTCCGTCGGCCCCGTAACCGTAACCACCGTAACTGCGCTCTCGTCTGCCCGGAAACCCTGGTCCACGTGATAGGGCTGCCAGGGACTGACCTCTTCGTTTTCGGCGATGCACATACCGAACTTGGACGGCAACCCGATGAAGTTGGGGTCGCCGGCGCCGGGCTTGCAATAACCGATGTTGATCAGGCACAGCCGCAACGCCCGCCCGATGGCCGTGTTGGGCTTGTTGACCACTCCCGGCCCCATTGCTGAGGTGCCATAGTTGATGCCCACCTTGTCGGCTATCGGCCCGTTGACCAAGATGAGCGGCGCCTCGGTATGCCCCGAAACCTGCATATCCCGGTGATTCATCTCCGGTTGGGCGATGCAGTCGATGGCCGCCAGCAGTATTGGCATCTGTTCCGGGCTGCAGCCGGCCATGACCGCATTGATGGCGATTTTTTCGACGGTGGCCAGGCCGAAGCCCGGCTCCATGACCATCACCACGTCCTGGGGGCTGCGGCGGGTGCCCTTGAGCATGGCTTCCACAGCGGCGGGGGTGGGAGGGATAACGGGCATCCCGTCGCTCCAGTCCCTTTCCTCCAGAAAGTGATTCACCGCGTTGAGTCCCAGCGGCGAGTCATCCAGCTCCACGGTGAACAACTCCGCGCCGCGATTGCCGTTGCTGGCGCCAGGCCGGGAGGCAGCGGTGGCGGTCATCCGGGTCAGCCCCGTGATGATGGCATCAATCTGCTCGTCCACCATATTGCAGATGTAGTCCGGCTGCTGGCCGGTGGTGGCGTGGGGGATGGTAACGAAGGCGGCGCCGGGCTGTCCCCAACCGTCTACGCAGGACTGCCAGGCTCGCGAGAAGCTGCGGGCGGCGATTGCCACCGCCGGTACGCCGGCCTTTTCCATTGCAACCATGTCGTGGGCAAGCCACGACGTGCAACCCCCTCAATGGGCCGTCGCGCCGATCATGGCGTCGACCTCTCCGGCGATCAACGCCGCTTCCTCGTCGTCGATGTGGTTGCCCCGACTCAGGGCCGGCCGGCCGGCTCTGATGTCGCCACCGTACCGCTCGAACTTGACGTTAGCGAAGCGGCGACTGAGGTGCTCCGCTACCCGGTTCACGGCAACGTCCGCGCCGCCGGTCATGTTGTTGTACAAACCGATGGTCTTGCCCTCAAGGGTTTCCAGTCGGGGCGCCGGAGGCACTTTGAAATCCACCCGACTCGCGGCGGGAGACATTATTTGCAGCTTCACAATATTTCTCCTCTTGACAGGCCCTCGAAGGTACCGCCGGAGTTACCCCGCAAAACGCGCAACCGGCTGGGACATCAATTCCGGGCTGGCACAATAAGAACCCTGTACATTGAACGGAGTCTACTGAACGGAGTCTACGTTGCGCATACGCCCCCGTCAACAAACACGCTGACAACGGTATGTAATTCCCATCATGTCCCCTCTCCCAACAAGGGAGAGGGGCCGGGGGGGTGAGGGCGCAACGCCCGTTCGTCCTGAGCATGTCGAAGGACCCCGTGTCACTGACACCGGCCCCTTGCGCCCTCCGATTCCCCATCCCTATCATCAATTCTGTCAGGCAACCCCGGCCAGGCCTCGCGAACCTCGCCGGAACCGCCAAAACTGCATCTCAATAGCAAGGCGAATACGGTTTCAGGGCGACAACGGCCCAGTCGGTTATCCAGCAGAATGGCTGTGCGCAGGCTGCACCCGTCAAACTCAACGGGAATACGCCAGACAGCCCAGCGGGAGTCACCACCGCCCCGTGCCGCGCTGCCCCGGTTCCATCAGCCGGTTGCCCGCGGGACACGGAAGCCTAGGACAAATCTATCTGCGCGTAAAAACAGCGTCGGGCCGTGCTCCGACACCGCCCCGAAACCGTAACGCCTGACACCACAACCCACCACCCAAAAGGAGAAAGCCCATCAAACACCAACCCAAAACCCGTCAGGACCAATACCGCTCACCCCGCTGTCATTCCGATCACCGCCCGCTCATCCCCAGCTTGTCGAGGGACCGGGCAATCTCGATGCGGTTTGAGCACACGCCGGCGAACCGCCGTTGCTACGGCGACGGGATCGCCACGCTGCGCTCGCAATGACAAAGTGGGTACGCGTGAGCGCTATTCACGCCTTGCCGGAAAAATGGCCACGGGTTACAGTGTCCCCGCACGCCAACCCGGTGCGGCAAGCCGCATTATTATGCAGTTCGTTTCCGCTCAGAGGTTTTTCAGGAGGTTTCGGTATGGACGTATTTCAGTGCATCAGGACGCGCCGCACGGTGCGGGACTTCAAGCCTGATCCGGTCCCTGACCTGATTGTCCACCGAATCCTCCAGGCGGCCCGTTGGGCGCCCAGCTCCAGCAACACGCAGCCCTGGCACTTTATCGTCGTCCGGGAACGGGCCACCATTGAAGAACTGGGGCGTATCTGCACTCAGGGCGCGTTCATCGGTGAGGCGCCACTGGCCATTGCGATTGTGATGGACAGCTCGCGCCGGCCCCAGCTGGACGCCGGCCGGGCGCTGCAGCAGATGGAGTTGGTGGCGTGGTCGGAGGGCCTGGGCACCTGCTTCGTCGGCATCCGGGGGGAGCAGCAGGATGAGGTCAAGAACCTGCTGGGCATCCCCGGGGAGATGGAGCTGGTTACCGTGCTGCCCTTTGGCTACCGGGCTGAGGTCGCCCGGGCGCCGGGTACGCCGCGCAAAGCGATGTCGGAGATAACCCACGGCGAGCGGTTCGGCCAAAGCCTGGTTATCGGGTAGGCTACCTGCCCTTTAGGCTACCGCCCTTTGAATTCAGGGGCCCGCTTTTCCAGGAATGCCCGCCTGGCCTCCTGGGCGTCCTCCGAACCATTCAGGATGCCGCCCGCGTTGGACGTTAGCGCCATGGTGGTCTCCAGCGAGCTGTCCAGCGCGGCGCGCATGATTCTTTTGCTGATCCATTGCACCATTGGCGGGGCCTGCATAATCCGGTCGCACAGTTCGCGGGTGGTTACTTCCAGGTCTTCGGAGGCAACCAGATGGTTGAGCATACCCCACTGGTAGGCTCGCTCAGCGTCCAGATGGCCGGTGTAGGCGAATTCCAGCGCCCGGCCCAGTCCCACCATTTTGGGCAGGTAGTAGCTGCCTCCGTTCTCGATAATCTGGCCCAGTTGCTGGTATCCGATGAAACGGGTGTTTTCGCAGCCCAGACGAATGTCGCAGTGCAGGGCCATGTCCATGCCGGAACCGACGGCGGGGCCGTTAATCATGGCGATGGTGGGCTTTCTAACCTGCGAGATGTCGCGGTGCAGCTTGGTGAACCCGTGGAAAAAGCCTTCCCGCGCCGCATCCGGACCCGCCACGGCGCCGCGATTGCCGACGAAGTTTTCACCGGCAACGGCGGGATCAGAGTCTCTTCTCATGTCGGCGCCCGAACAGAACCCCCGCCCGACGCCGGTGAGAACCATCACGCGCACGTTGGGGTCATCGTCGCCGGCCCTCATGTATTCGCCCACCTTGGCAACCGTCCCGTTCTCCTCCGACGACCCGATCAGCGCGTTCATGCGCTCCGGACGGTTGAACTTGATCCAGAGGATGCCCGATGCTTCGGGTTCATATAGCAGATAGGGAACCAGCTTCGGCGCCATAACTCTCTCCTTATATGTGCTCCCACGTGCTTCGCGGGCATATTCTCCGCCCGTATGTGCTTCGCGCGTATATGCTCCGCGCGATTTCGGTTACTGAGCCGTCCTTCCCCCGTCGATGACCAACTCCGATCCGGTGACGAATGACGATTCGTCGCTGGCCAGGTACAGCACACCGTAGGCGATTTCCTCAGGTCGGCCAATCCTGCCCAGGGGAATCAGACCCAGCTGTTCCGCTCGGCTGGCATCATCGCCCCGCGCGGCTCGCAACATGGGTGTTTCGATGGGGCCAGGGTGCACCGAGTTGCACCGTATGCCGTCGCTGGCGTGTTGAATTGCCGTGGCTTTGGTGAACAACCGCACCGCGCCCTTGCTGGCGGCGTAGGCCGCCGAAGTGCCCGGTGAGGGCGCGATTCCCGCGCCCGAGGAGATGTTGACGATGGAACCGCCCCCGCCGCGCCTCATCTCGGCTATCACCTCCCGGGTGCCCAGAAACACGCCCCTGGAGTTGATGGCCATGATTCGGTCCCATTGCGCTTCGGTGATTTCCTCAATGGTACCGCTAATGGTGATGCCGGCATTGTTGACCAGAATATCCAGCTTGCCGAACGCAGTAATCGCCTCCGCCACCGCATCCCGCCAGTTGTCCTCGCTGGTAACGTCCAGATTGACGTACCGGCACTGCGCGCCGGTCTCGTTAATCTCGGCTTCCACCCGGCGCCCTTCCTCGGTCAACACGTCGCCAATGACCACCCTGGCGCCCTCGCTGGCAAACAGCCTGGCCTCCACCGCGCCCATACCTCGCGCGCCGCCGCTGATGAGGGCAACCTTGTTTTCGAGACGCATAGCCCCACCTCCGTATGCTTGGTGTGCAACGATTTTAGTGGCCAGACCGACAGAGTCAATAGCCACGCTCTCTCACGCGCACCCACTTTAATCCGTTATTGCGAGGAGCATAACGACGCGGCAATCGCGGTGAGGTTGAACACACATCGGCGAACCGCCGTTGCTATGGCGACGAGATTGCCACGCTACGCTCGCAATGACAATATAGGTACGTTCGCATTGATAATGTGGGTACGACCGCAATGACAATGCCGGTGCGGTCGCAATGACAATGTGGGTACGCATGAGCCACGCTCTTTACGGCTGGGCCGGAGCATCGTGGTGCGTTTGGCTCGAAACGCAGCCCAGCCCACCTGACGTCTTGCATTCATACCGTCCGTTCAACCGTTCCCTTCAACAGTGCTATGTAGTAAAGTTGCGCCAACAACACCATCAGAGCACTGTCGGAGCGTTGCTCCGGCTGCCATCGCACCGGTATCTACGGACACCATCGGCGCCGACAAGGGAGGCCACATGAAGTTTGGTATCTTCACCATCGTTCCGTATCACCAGGACTTCACCCAACAGCAGGCGTTGAACGATGCCCTGGAGCAGATCGCCTACGCTGACCAGGCCGGCCTCGACGAGGCCTGGCTGGGAGAGCACCGTTTCTCTCGCCACGGCCTGCTATCGGGCATCTGGTCTTTCCTGGGCAGTGTCGCGGGACGCACCAAAACCATTCGCATCGGCACCGCGGTCATCGTCCTGCCCCTGCACAATCCGGTGCTGGTCGCTGAGGAAGTGGCCATGCTCGACATGATTAGCGGCGGGCGTTTCAACTTCGGCATCGGCGCGGGTTACCAGCGTCAGGAGTTTGAAGGCGTCGGCGTGGACATCGACACCAGCCGCGAGCGCTTCCAGGAAGCGGTGGACGTCATTATCAAAGCCTGGACCGAAGAGACCCTTACCTACCACGGCAAGTTCACCAACGTCGATGACGTTTGGGTGCTGCCCAAGCCGGTGCAGACGCCACATCCGCCCCTGTTCCAGGCCGTCAGCACCAGCCCGGCCAGCATAGATTTCGCCGCCAGCCGGCAGATACAGGTCATCACCGGCGGCCCCACCGACATCTTGGGGCAGGCTCCGGAAGTGATCAAATTGTGGCGGCAAAAAATGGATGAGTACGGGCATCCCCACGCCCACCTTGACCCGCCCATGTCCAAGTCAATTTACGTGGCGCCAACCATGGAAGAAGCCGAACGCGACCCGATCGGTCTCGAGGATTTCTCGTCCCGCGTGCTACGTTCGATCGGCAGTAACGGCGCACCGATCGGAATGCCGGTGGACAAGGACGGCAACATTGCCAAAGGCTACGAGCACTGGGCCAACCGTCAGAATGACCGCGAGCGAAGGGATGACCCGGGCCACGCTGGACTGCCGCCGCTGCGCGGGACGCCGGAGGTGGTCGTGGAACGGTTGAAGCAGGTGCAGGAGGCGGGTATCAACCACGTTTTCGGCAATTTCGGATTCGCCGGCCTGCCCCACGAAAAGGTGATGCGTTCCATCGAGCTGTTCGCCACTGAGGTGATGCCGCACTTCCAGGAAGTGCCCGTCGCATAAGGGAAAACCACGCCCGGCGGCGCATACAACACGTCGACTATACCGCTGCCGCTCCTTGCGACGCGATGACGGTCGCGCCGGCCCGCGCCGTCAGCAGCATGGTCGGCAGACTCCAGGGTTCCAGACATCCGGGTTGTAGGTTGACGGCGAGCCTGTCCAAGCGTGTGCGGGCACCCTTCGACAAGCTCAGGGCTAGCGGGTGAATCCAACCGGGTGGATAGTCGAAAGACCCTGGGCTAACCGGCGGGGACTTGTGAAACCAACCATCAACCGTTACCATCGTTACGCTCAACAACCCACACGAAAATCGGCAGCGGGAGCAATCCTGCGAGTCCAGATTGGCCAATAAACAACACCAATGCCGTGCCAGCGTCTCCGCACCGCCAGGCATCGCACCGCCGCATCGAACAATAATGTTACCCAGAACCGAACTCAGCGACAAAACCTGCAAGACCACCTGACCTGCAAGACCACTTGAAAGGAGAAGATTATGCCTGACACATACGGCCAAGGTGATTTTAACTACGCGTTCGTCGCAGACTGGCTCAAGATGCCCGAAGGTATGCGCCTGCTGGAGTGCCCCGGCGTCGCCGTAGATGGCGAAGACCGTGTGTTCATTTTGACCCGGGGCGAACACCCCATCATGGTTTTTGACAAGGACGGCAACTTCCAGCGCAGCTTCGGCGAAGGTCATTTCAGCGAGAACCGCACCCACGGCCTGTACTACAGCGCGGCCGACGATTCCTTGCTCGTTGCCGATGATGGCATTCACACCATCCAGAAGTTCAGCGTTACGGGCGAAAAACTGATGGAGATTGGCGAGAAGAACCACCCCGCCCCGCGCTGGAGCGGCCAGCCGTTCAATCGACCCACGTCAGCAGCCATCCGCCCCAGCAACGGCGACATCTACGTGTCCGACGGCTACGGCAACTCCCGCATTCACGTCTACACCGCCGAGGGAGGCTACAAGTTCTCCTGGGGCGAGCCGGGCATCGACGCCAGCCAGTTCATCCGACCCCACAACATTGCCTTCGACGAGGACGAGCGGGTTTACGTAGTCGACCGGGAAGCGCACCGTATCCAGCTGTTCGACACCGAAGGCAACTTCCTGACCATGTGGAGCAACATCCACCGGCCTGACGCCATGGTCTACTGGAACGGCCATATCTACGTGGGCGAGCTCAACGGCATGGGCGGCGTGGACGATGCGCCCGGTCTGGGCCACCGTGTTACGGTTTACGACCGCGACGGCCAGCGTGTTTGCGTGTTCGGCTCCGCCGACGAAGGCGAAGGGCCCGGCGAGTTCATCGCCCCCCACGGCATCGCCGTGGACAGCACCGGCGCCGTGTACGTCTCCGAGGTGTCCTACACCATCCGGGGCAGCCACATGGACCCGCCGCGGGAACTCCGCAGTTTCTCCAAGTACGCCCGGGTGTAACGAGCGGTTTCGCACGGCAATCATCCCCGCCGGGGCCGCTGCGTAATTTCGTAGCCAACCCCCTCACCCCAACCCTTTCCCACCAGGGGAGAGGGGCCCGGCGATGAGCAACTCACCCTCTCCCTCGATGGGAGAGGGTGAAAACCTTTCCCCAACCAATTCCACACAATCCACACGTCGAGAGACTCCGCCACTGATGACCACTTTCACCGATATCACCACCGCCGCCTGGGATGACATTTTCGGCGCCGTCGAACGGTGCTACGAATTGGGTTGGACCGACGGACTGCCCGTCATTCCTCCCACCGCCGAACGCGTCGCCGAGTTCATAGGAGCCGTCGGGCGCGCGCCCGATGATGTCATCGGCGAGCTGCCCGAACGTCGCCGCGTAATTACGGTTGAGAAGGCAGCCTCCAACGCAGTGATGGCCGGTTGTCTTCCCGAGTATTTCCCCGTGGTGCTGTCCGCCACCGAAGCAATGCTCGATCCGGTGTTCAATCTGGTTGGGCCGTCGTCCAGCATGGGAGGCGCCGCAGTGCTGTGTATCGTCAACGGCCCCATCGCCGCACAGATTGGCCTCAACAGCCGCAACAACCTGTTCGGTCCCGGCAACCGCGCCAACGGCACCATTGGGCGCTCCATCCGGCTCATCCTGATGAATGCCTGCGCCGCCATTCCGGGCCTGTTCGACCGCAGCGTGATCGGCCATCCCGGCAAGTACACCTACTGTATCGCCGAGGCCGAAGGAGACACCCACTGGACACCGCTGCACGTGGAACGGGGCTTCGATGCGTCGGACAGCACCGTTACCGTGTTTGCCGGTGAAAGTCCTCGCCAGACCCGCGCTGTGGGCCGACCCGAAGCAATCCTGTACGCCCTGGCCGACGCGGCCTCGTCGCTGGGCACCTCGATGTCAACGTCGGGCTCGGTGGGTGATTTGTCGGTGGGCATCCGCCAGGGCCAGATTGTTGCGACGTTTGCCGGCAACAGTCGGCTGTGGCAAGACTGGACCAAGGCCGACATACGAACCTACCTGCACGCCAACATCCAGCGTTCAGTGGCCGATCTCAAACGCGGCCAGGTGCTGCGCGGCGACGTGGAGCTCGGCGATGAGTCCACCATGATCCCCCTGATTCCCGAGCCGGAGGACATCCTGGTGGTATTCGCCGGCGGCGAGGAATCCAACATGTCCTCGGTGATACCCAGCTGGGGGCCGAAAGTCGGCTCCACCGCCGTTACCAAAGTCGTCCGGATGCCGTAAGTCGTTGCCTGTGTCATTGCGAGGAGCGCAGCGACGTGGCAATCTCGACTGCGTTAGTACGGCCTTCCCCCTCCGGGCGCCTTTGCATACTTCCAGTTAGGGTGCCGCCCGGATCCCAGCGCGGCGTTATTGTTACGTCCGTCGTGCCTGCGCTGAGATTGCCACGTCGCTGCGCTCCGCGCAATGACAGTTGCGTGAAAGCCCCGTCCAGGAACGGGCCAGAGCGAGGGTGGAATCCGCCCCCGGATAGCAATCCGCCCCTCAAACTGGTATAACAGCCTCACACACCCCAACCCGTGGAGGGATGAAAATGGCAACCCAGGAATACAGGCTGGTCACTCCGACCACCGAGCCCATCATTGCGCCCTTCGACGGCGCACCTCGCCTGCCCTCGCTCGCCGGCACCCGGTTGGGCCTCATTGATGACAGCAAGCGCAACGCCGACGTACTGCTTGAAGAGTTAGCGGAGGTGCTGCGCAACCGCTACGAAATTCGCGAGGTGCGGTGGCTCCGCAAGCCCAGCGCCTCCCGTCCCGCCGACCCGCAGGAATTGCAGGAACTGGTGGCCAACGTCGATTCGGTGGTTGTTGCCATTGGCGATTGAGGGAGTTGCAGTGCGTGCAGTGTGCACGACGGAATCCACGTTGAGAAGGCCGGCCTCCCTTCTGCTACCATTTGCACCGACCGGTTCATCCCCACCGCGAACGCCATGGCAAAGATGTGGGGCGCTGAGGATTACCCGACCATCTTCACCCAGCATCCCATCGAGAACCTGGACCGTCCCGCCCTGCGGGAGCGCGCAGAAGGCCTGGCATCCGAAGTGGTGGCCATCATCACCGGCGGCTAATTAACACCAGGCTTTACCGTCATCGTGCGTAGGGGCGAATAATTATTCGCCCCTACGTTGTCACTGTGCCCGTTCACCGACCCGCCCCTGCGTCAGCGTCTCGCATATCCGGTGGCAGCAGGTTGGGTATGCCGTCGGTGATTGGATAGCGTTCGTCACACGGGGGGCAAGTCAACGTCCCGGTCAGCACCTCGCCGGGGATGACGGCATCATCCGGCGCCACCGTGTCCGTGTGCAGCGTTAGCGGCCCCTTGCACACCGGGCAGGCGATGATGTCCAGCAATTCGGTCCTCATGTGTTCTCCTTCCTGACCGTCAGTCGGCCAGGCCCCGCTCGAACAGCCAGCCCAGCACGTCGGCCAGCCCGATAACGATAACACCCACCACCGTCAACGTCGTCGGACTGGTCAGCGCTACAACCATCGAACCGCCTCTCCCTTTGGGAGAGGGCCGGGGTGAGGGTCGTCCCCGCCGAGGCAACAGCCAAGCGATGGCAAAAGCGTACACCGCGAGCGCGATTTTGGCGATGAGCACACCCACATAGCCCAGGCTGGCAGCGTCCGACGTCAGCCGGCTCACCGCCAGGATTGTGCCGCTAACGATCAGCACCCCGATTGCGGTGGCGACGATGGGCCGAAACTCGACGGCCAACGCCCGGGCCACAACACCCTGGGAATCTGCGGCGCGGAGGGCGGGCCGTCCCGCCAGCAGCAGGAACAGACTGCCGCCAATCCACGTGACGGCGGCCAACGCGTGCGCCCAGCGGATGATCAGCAGGATGACGTCCAGCACCGGCATGACCGGCCCAACCTAGCCCGATAAGTCCGAGAGGATTTTCGCCAGGCGGTCGGCGTCCATCCGGCTGATTTCCTGGCGGGCGACCCGACCGCCCCGGTCGATGAAGTACGTCGTCGGGAAATACTCCACGGCGTATTCTTGGGCAACCATGGCCCGCACGTCCGTGGCGAAGTCAAAGGTCAGCCCCAGATCGTCCACGAACCGGCGCGCTTCGATCTCCGTATCGAACCCCTGGGGAACGAACAGCCCGATGAAGCGTACCTGTTGCCCCTGGTACTCTTCGAATACTTCCTGAAACGCCGGCATCTCATCGCGGCATGGCGGGCACGACGGGTACCAAAAGTTTATGACCACCACGTTGCCACGCAGTTCAGACAGCGTGAAACTATCGCCGGTGAAGGTGGTCAGGGAAAAATCGGCGGCCGGCCGCCCCGGCGCGCAGGCCGTGGCGAACAACAACAGCGTCGCTGCAGTGGTCAACAGAACGCACGGCCGTAACTTGAAGATCGGGTCGTTTGAGATGAGTATCATGAGGGTTGTTTCGGCGGTCAAAACGTAGCGGCGGCGGTAACAGTTCAGACTTGAGGGGAAGTGAGCAGTTGTTGGCAGGCGGTGAGGGGGTTGAGACCTTGTGCCCGCCAGGTACCGAAGATTGAGGCCAGCGTCATCTTGGTGTCAGTGCCTTGGTGCGAGCGAGTGCCGCCGCTGATCTTGCGGCTGACCACCAGATGGCGCAGGCTGCGCTCGGCGGCGTTGTTGTCCGGTGGCACCTGGGGTTCGGCCACGAAGACGAAGAGTTCCTTGATGTGGTTCTCAATATATGTGGTTCTCCATGCGTCGACACAGCCTGGCCTGGACGGCCAGCGGGTCATTCCGGAAGGGACGGCAGAGGGCCAGCAGGCGTCTTTCCAGGGCCAGTTGGGCGCTGCGGCGTCGCTTGGTCTGGGGATGGGTGAAAGCTTTGGCCCGGTCGTAAATCCCGTGGACGGCGTCAGACCACTGGGACAGTGATTCATCCTTGGGGTAGAGGGATTGTAGGTCGTGGATGTCCCGCAGCAGGTGGGCCCAGCAGCGTTGCTTGGGCCGTCGTAGTGGTGGTAGGCGGCGTAGAAGTCGCTGACCAGCACGCTGGCGAACTCCGCACCCAGGACTTCATCCACCACGGCCTTGCCACGGTTCCGGCGCAGGAAGTAGCGCTGGGTGGGAGTGCTGAAGGTCCACACGTAGCCGTTGTGTCCGTCCTCGCGCCAGCCGGTCTCATCGGCGTGGACCACTGGGCTGCCTCGGATGTGTTCCAGTATGCCCGCCAGTTCGGTCTGGGCTTTGCCAGCCACTTTTCGGGTGGCAGCCACGATGGCCCCCAGGCTGAGGTGCAGCCCGTGCACGGTGCGCAGATACCACTGGATGCTGCGCCAGGGCAGCCGAGCCTCCTCCCGCAGGGCGGCAATCAGGCTGATTACGTTGACGCCGAGCCGCTGCCGACCCAACGCCACGCCGTCCTGTTGCGCTGGGGGCAGACCGCGCCGTCGGCAAGCTGGACAATTCCTGGCGATATAGACGTGCTCGGTTACCTGCGCCGGAACCTGGGGCAGGTCAATGACCTCCCGAGTGCGCTGGGTCCAACCCCCAGACAACTGGGTTCCACAGTCGGGACACTGCTCCACCGCATGCTCCACCCGCTGGGTGGGCGTCATGCGGGTCCGGGCAAAGCCGTGGCGACGCGCCTGGCCTGGACCTTTGGGCCGGGCTGGCTTCCGGTCGACTTTGGGCTTCAGACCCGGCATCCGCCGGGAACCGCTGGGTTTGGCCTGCCCTTCCAGCTGGGCAATCCGTTGCTCCAGCCCGTCGATGATGGCCTGCTGCCGGATGATGATGCCAATAAGGACATCTCGATGGGCAGCCCTGAGATCGATTTCGGTAACCATGCCAGTTATATGACATAATCACCACCCCCAGTGCCAGCCATCCCCAAGCCAACTTCGACCAATTCACCTCACCAACTCTGAACAGTTACCGGCGGCGACCCATTGTAGGTTTGGCGATAGCCGTGGTCAATCAACCCCCTCTCCCTGGCAGGGCAATCGCGTCTTATCCGAGGAGTACTTTTAGCAGGTAGTGCTCATCCCAGCCGGCGTTGAGGCGTTTGCCTGGGATGCCCACTTTCAGGGTGTGCTCATTTTTCAGCGAGTTGTGGGAGATCTGACGCAGCGTGGCCAGATTCTGCGGCCCGTGGTCCTTGCGCACTCGTCGCTGATCTTCTCGAAAGGTTACATCCAAAGTCCAGTGCAGTGAGTTCTCTATGCTCCAATGGCTCCTGACGGCAGCCAGGAGTTGTTCTGCCGGGGCCACCAGGCTGCTGATGTAGTAGCGAGGTTGACGGATAGTGTCTGCTGCGGTCTCGCGATGGCCGATCACTTTGATGGCGGCATTCAGTTGGGGCCATTGCCCGTGGGGGTTGATGTAGTCCAGGCCGTCCATCTCGGTGATGGCCCAGCATTCCCGCCGTTCCACCCGTCCGTGTCCTTTGTTCACGGTCTGTTTGTTCACGGTCTGGGAGTAGTCGTAGGGCACCCCGTCAAAGCCCAATGCCGCGGCCCCGGCGAACAGGTCTCGGATGCCCTCGTGGAGTTGACCCTGATTCTCCTTCACCGCCAGCATGTACACCGCCAGCACGTAGTCGGCCCCGCCGTCCACGATCTGCTGGGCAATCTCCCGCTGGCAACCCATGGCGTCAATGGTCACGATGCAGCCTTGCAGATCCAGCAAGTTCAGCAGTTGAGGAGCTCAGCAGTTGAGGAATGGCGGTGATCTCATTGGACTGCTCCTCCGTGGACTTCTCCTCCGTCCTGACCTGCCCCAACGTCAGGGTGTTCCGCGTCGGCCAGGCGCTGACCAGATGCATGGCCCGCTTGCTCCCAGCCCGGTCGTAGGACCGTCGGGCCGTCTTGCCGTCAATGGCGACCACCGCACCGGGCAGCAGTTCGGCGATGGCTTGGGTCCAGGCCATGAAGCAACTCGGGAACTGCTCTGGGTCCAGACGGGCAAAAACATCGCCGCAGGTGTCATGGGAGGGTGTCATGGGAGGGAATCCCCCCGGGCAGTTCCAGGAAGGTTTGGAACCATTCCAGATTGCTCCTGTCCAGCTGGCTCCTGCCGAAGAGATCCACATGCACCCAGGAATCGGCCCCGCAGATGGTAGCGCAGATGGAGATGGCGATGATGTCCACCAGTTGGTGGCGTCGGGTGCATTCCACCCTGGGGTCGTCCAGGTCAGCGAAATGATCCAAGATCGATACGTGATGTGATTCCGCCATGGTCCGTTGCCCTCTCTAGTTTTATCGAATCAGGCAACATTAGCATAATTCTAAAAATTACCATTAAGGCGCGATTGCCCTGCTCTCCATGGCAAGGCCTTTCGATTGTCCCCTAATGTCATTGCGAGGAGCGAAGCGACGTGGCAATCTCGATGAAGTTGAACACACGCCAGCGAACCGCCGTTGCTACGACGACGAGATTGCCACGCTACGCTCGCAATGACAAAGTGGGTACGCATAAGACCCCCTCTCCGTTGATGGGAGAGGGTTGGGGTGAGGGTGAAAGCCTTCCCCGCCACTATCGGGGGTCGAATTCTCTTCGCAATGACAGATTAAACTGGGTACTGCCGAGGGCATCTCCACCTTGACGGCAAACCTGCCGCCGCTACAATCGTAGGCGCCGTCCAACCGGACTGCCACGCGGCCCCGTTGAGCACGGCCAACTCACCCGTACCAAACGGGAGGTACTGCGATGCGTTTGGAAAACAAGGTTGCCCTGATCAGCGGCGGTTCCCGCGGCCAGGGCGCCGCCGAAGCCCGCCTCTTCGCCAGCGAAGGCTGCAAGGTCGTTATCGCCGACGTGCTGGAAGACGAGGGACGTCAACTGGAGGCCGAAATCAACGAGACCGGCGGCGAGTGCGTCTTCGTCAAGCTTGACGTGACCAGCGAGGACGAGTGGAACGCCGCCGTGAATACCGCCGTGGAGCGCTTCGGCAGGCTGAACATCCTGGTCAACAACGCCGGCATCTACCGGCAGGTTGGCATCGAAGATACCAGCGAGGAGCTGTGGGATAACATCTTTGACATCAACGCCAAGGGCGTGTTCCTGGGCACCAAGGCGGCCATCCCCGAGCTGCGAAAGGCCGGCGGCGGTTCCATCATCAACATCTCCAGCGTGGCCGGACTCGTCGGCAGCTGGCGGGCGCCGGCCTACGGAGCGACCAAGGGCGCGGTGCGCCTGTTCACCAAGTCCACCGCCATCCAGTACGCCGCCGAGGGCATCCGTTGCAACTCGGTGCACCCGGGCATCATCGAAACGCCGATGACCACGCCCACGCTGTTGCGGAACGACGCGGCCCGCCAGGCGTCCCTGGACCGCACGCCAATCGGACGCATCGGAGAGGCTCAGGACGTGGCCTACGGTGTTCTGTTCCTGGCCTCCGACGAATCGTCCTTCATGACCGGCAGCGAGCTGGTCATCGACGGCGGGCTGTTCGCCCAGTAGCGGGCCGGACCTGCCGCATTCTCTTCGCACCGCATCCAACCGGAGCGCATCTATGGTTACCAAACCACCGCACAGCGACATCGACCATCCACCGGAGGAAGTTGATGATCTCAGCATCGACTACCCTTCCTCGGACGGTGAACCGATGGCCGAAACCGATTTCCAGTACATCCCGCTGACCGAAACCGTCGCCGCCCTGCGCGCCTGGTTCCACGACCGCCCCGATGTTTACGTGGCCGGCGATATGCTGGTGTACTACCGCATGAACAACCCCAATGTCAGCGTTGCGCCGGACATATACGCCGTATTCGGCACTATGGGCAACCATCCTCGCGATAACTGGCTGGTCTGGCGAGAAGGCAAAGCGCCGGACTTTGTGATGGAAATCGCTTCCCCCAGAACCTGGCGACGGGATGAGACCGTAAAGCGCGACATTTACGCCGGGATGGGCGTGTCAGAATACTGGCGGTTTGACCCCACGGGCCGATGCTTCACCCCGGCGCTGGTGGGCGAGCGCTTGGTGAACGGCCAATACCAGACCATTTCGGTAAGCGAGGACAACGCTGGCATCCTCCGCGGCCACAGCGCCATCCTGGGCCTGGATATTTGTACGCCGGGTGGATTTGAGCTGCGCGTTTATGATCCGGTCGACGGCCAATGGCTGCCGAGCCGCCTGTTGGAAGAGATCGACGCTCGCCAAGCTGCCGAAGCCGAAAACGCCCGGCTCCGCGAGGAGCTGCGCCTTTTGCAGCAACAACAATAAAACAAGGAGCACAAATCATGCGTCTTGAAAACAAAGTAGCATTCATCAGCGGCGGCGCGCGCGGCATGGGCGCGGCGGAGGCCAGGCTGTTCTCCCAGGAGGGTTGCAAGGTCGTCATCGGCGACCTGCGTGACGAGTTGGGACGCCAGGTCGAGGCCGAAATCAACGAACTGGGCGGCGAGTGTCTCTTCGTCCACCTGGACGTGACCGACGAGCAGTCGTGGAACGATGCCGTGGCCGCTGCCGTTGAGCGCTTCGGCAAGCTCGACATCCTGGTTAACAACGCCGGCATCTACCGGCCTGAGCGGGTGGAGAACACCACCATCGAGAACTGGGACACCACCATGTCGGTCAACGCCAAGGGCGTCTTCCTGGGCACCAAGACGGCCATCCCCGAGCTGCGGAAGGCCGGCGGAGGCTCCATCGTCAACATCTCCAGCGTGGCCGGACTGGTTGGCAACCACATCTCCTCGGCCTACACCGCGTCCAAGGGAGCCGTGCGCCTGTTCACCAAGTCCACCGCCATCCAGCATGCCGTCGACGGCATCCGCTGCAACAGCGTGCATCCCGGCACCATCGAGACCGACATGACCGCCGACCTGCTGGCCGGCGAGGGTCGTGAAGACCGCCTGAGCCGCACGCCGCTGGGACGCCTGGGCCAGGCCGACGACATCGCCTACGGGGTGCTGTTCCTGGCCTCCGACGAAGCATCCTTCATGACCGGCAGCGAGCTGGTCATCGACGGCGGGCGCACCGCGATGTAAGTTGGCCTGCCGGCAAGAACGTCCTTCGACAGGCTTAGGAGAACAAAATAATCCCCTCGCCCTTGATGGGAGAGGGTTAGGGTGAGGGTGAAATGATGGCCCAACGAACCGCGACGGCGCAACGCTCCCCCTCACCCCAGCCCTCTCCCACAAGGGGAACAGGTTCAGGGGAATCAAAAAACCCCCCTCCCATAGGGAGAGGGGTTGGGGTGAGGGCCGTCCGCCTCCGCCGCTCTCAACGGAACTACGTTGAGTCAGGCGCGGTTACCGCCCCATGGCGTAGCCGTCCCGCCGCAGGTCGGCGCCGCCGTACAGCGTGCCGCGTTCCCGGTCAATTTCAATCGCGCACAGGGAACCCATCCGCGGCGTCCACTCGTTCCACACGTCCACGTCGTGGCCGCGCCGGCGAAGTTCGTCTACCACCGACGGGTCGATGCGCGACTCGATGCCCACCAGCCCGGGACGATAGGCGTGGGGCCAGAAGGAGTTGGGGAAGCTCCAAGTCGACGCCCGCGGCGCCTCGATGGCCTGCTGCACGTCCATGCCAAACTCGGCCACGTTGAGGAACAGTTGCACCATGGACTGGGGCTGCACGTCGCCGCCCGGCGTGCCGAAGGGCATCCAGGGTTTGCCGTCTTTGAACGCCATGGCGGGGTTGGGCGTCAGGCGCGGGCGCTTGCCGGGCGCCAGGCTGGCGGGGTGATCTTCGTCCAGCCAGTTCTGCGCGCCGCGAGCCGAAACCATGAACCCCAAGCCGGAGGCGATGGGCGCTCCGCCGAATCCGTCGCTGGGCGTCGCCGAGAAGGCATTGCCCCAGCGGTCGACAGCGCAGATGTAGGATGTGTCGGCAGACAGGGGGCCGGCCACCGGCTCCGGTTTGCGCGCCGCCCTGCCCTTGCCGGACTGGTGCGCCCACGGGTCGCCGGCGTCGGGCATCTCGGGATTGGCCCGGAGCGCGTCGATTTGGCGGCGTCGGACGTCGGCATACTCCCGGGATAGCAGCCCGTCCATGGGCACATCCACGAAATCGGGGTCGCCGTAGTAGGCGTGGCGGTCGGCGAAGGCCAGTTTCAGCGCCTCCAGCACGGTGTGGATGTAGTCTGCCGAGTTGTGGCCCATCCCCCGGAGGTCGCAGCCTTCCAGGATCCGCAGGGCGTGCAGATTCATCGGCCCCTGGCACCACGGCCCGCAGGCGTAAACGTCGATTTTTGCAGAGTCCGGGCCCTTGTAGTCAATCATCGGCGGCACGTCCACGCCGACGGCGAAACCGGCCAGGTCGTTCATGGAGAGCCAGCCGCCCTGGCTGCGGATGAAGGCCACCATCTCCTCAGCGATCTCGCCCGTGTAGAACAGGTCCCGGGCCGCCTGCAAGCCGCCCTCGCGACCCTGACCGGCGGCGGCGCGTTCGGCGTCGATCATCCGCTGGAAGGTGCGGGCCAGGTCGGACTGCACCAGCAGGTCGCCAATCTCAAGGGCCTGGCCGCCCGGGTAGAAAATCTCCATGGTGCTGGACCACTGGCTGGTATCGCCTTCGTCCAGAATGATGTTGTCGCCGCTGCTGACCAGCGCCCGATGCAGCGTGGCCGGAATGGGGAATCCGCCGGCGGCCAGTTCCAGGGCTGGGGTAACCACTTGCTCGAAGGTCATGGTACCGTACCGGCGCAACGCGGTGATCCAGGCATCGGCAGCGGCGGGCGTAACCGTGCGCATGACGCCGTGGGGCATGTCGCCGCCGTGTTCCCGCCGGAAATAGTCGATGCTGGCTTCGGCCGGCCACCGGCCCAGACCGCTGATCTCCCTGGTCTCTCCCGACGCGGCGTGGTGGACGATGATGGGCGCGACTCCGCCGAAGCTCGTGTACTGGGGCAGCGTCACGTTGATTACGATGCCGGCGGCCACGCCGGCGTCGATGGCGTTGCCCCCCTGTTCCAGGATACGGTAGCCGGCTGCCGTCGCCAGGTAGTGTCCGGTGCTCACCATATGCGTTACGCCGCCCACCAGCGGTCGATAGCTGCGTAGTCCGATTGCCATTCAGGCCTCCCGCGCCGGCCCGCCGATACGTGACGAACCCGTGTCAAAATGCAAACATTGGTTAGTGCCGCAGTATAACCGCCTCATTCTGTGCTGTCATCGCGAAACTGTTTATTGCGAGGAGCGCAGCGACGCTGCGCTCCCCTCATGCGTACCCACTTTGTCATTGCGAGCGTAGCGCGGCAATCCCGTTGTCGTACCAACGGCGGTTCACCGACGTGTGTTCAACCTCATCGAGATTGCCACGTCCCTCGGCGAGCTCGGGATGAGCGGGTGCTCCTCGCAATGACGGATTAAAGCAGATACACGTGAGGGCCAGGGCCATTTGATTGTCCCCTAATGTCATTGCGAGCGCAGCGTGGCAATCCCGTTGGCGAAGAAAAACCGGCTGCCGGATCGAGATTGCCACGTCGCTTCGCTCCTCGCAATGACACTTGAGGAATAATCGAATGGCCCTGCCGTGAGGGCCATCCCCGGTTGACCCTCCCGAATCGGCCCGGTAAACTTTTCTGGCGACTGCCGGTCGTTACCTATTCTGTCGTCATCGACGCGACGGACGAGTTGGTGATGAAAATCCTCGCCTACCATGAACTGACTTCTCGGCAACCCCTGGAGGGCGGTAAGTACCGCCCTCCATTTTGTTAACGGCCCCGGTTTGGTGATGCGAATGTATTCACTACCCCAACGACTCGCCGCGGAAGCCGTGGGCACCGCATTCCTGCTCATGTCGGTAATCGGCAGCGGCATCGCCGCCCAACGCCTCAGTCCCAACGACGTGGGGTTGCAGTTATTCGAGAACGCCGTTGCCACCGCCTTCGCGCTGATGGCCCTCATCTGGGCGTTTGGCCCCATCTCGGGCGCCAACTTCAACCCGGCGGTAACCTGGGCCGACGTCGCATTCCGCGCCCGCAGTGTTCGGGACGCCATCGCTTATACGATTGCCCAGGTAACGGGTGGAATCGTTGGCGCCATCCTGGCCAACCTGATGTTCGACCTGCCGCCGGTGTTGTGGTCGGCGAAGGTGAGGGAAGGCCCTGGCCAGTGGCTTGGCGAGATCGTGGCCACCCTGGGGCTGCTGATGGTCATATTTCTCGTCGCCCGCACCAGGGGCGGAGCGGTCGGGCCGGCCGTGGGCGTATACATCGGCGCCGCCTATTTCTTCACGTCGTCAACCAGCTTCGCCAACCCGGCGGTAACCGTGTCGCGTATGTTCTCCGACACCTTCGCCGGTATATACCCGGGTTCCGCGCCGCTTTTCATCGTCATGCAAATCATCGGAGCAGCACTGGCCATTGCGCTCATCCGGTTCCTGCGCCGACGGTTCAACTAGCCCCACTGCCATTGCGAGGAGCGCCTCCCGTCTGTCATCGCGAGGAACGCAGCGACACGGCAATCGCGATGCAATCACTACGAACGTTGCCAAAACGGAGAGAGGGTCAAAACATACTAAACCAAAGCCAAGGTGAAATGCGCAGATGGTGGGGGTCAAACGACTGGGCCGGGTCGTTCTCCAAGTACGGATGAGAGGGATTCACGGGCTTAACCCAGCTGATCATCATCGCCACTTAAATGTACATCCCACCCTGGCTTTAGTTTAGTACTCAGTCAAACTTGCACCAGCAGATGAAGGATGAAACGGGCTATGGTTGCTACGCTGGTGGTGAAACAGCGGTGCGGGAGGTGTGGCATCCATGGTTGCAGAGAAATACGCGGTACGGTTGTCGGCGGAAGATCGGGACCAACTGGAGCGGTTGATCCGTAGCGGCCAGCGCTCCGCTCGGGTCATCAATCGGGTGCGCATCCTGCTCAAGACTGATGCGGGCTGGAGTGCTTCCCAAGTGGCGGCGGCCCTGGACACGTCGCAGCGCACGGTGTTCCGCACCAAACGTCGGTACGCCGAGGAAGGACTGGGCGGCGTGCGGCACGACCACCCCCAAGCCAATCGGTATCGCAAGTTGGACGATCGGGGCGAAGCCCATCTGATTGCCCTGGCGTGCAGCGACGCCCCCGAGGGCCATGAGCACTGGACCCTGCGTTTGTTGACCGACAAGGTGGTGGAATTGGGCTTGGCGCCATCGCTGTCCTACGAGACGGTCAGGCTCAGGCTCAAAAAAACACCCTCAAGCCCTGGCGGAAGCAGCAATGGTGCATCCCGAAAGTAGGCGGCGAATTCGTGGCGGCCATGGAGGACGTGCTGGACCTGTATGCCGAACCCTACGACCCCAATCGGCCGGTGGTGTGCTTTGACGAGACCTCCACCCAACTGCTGGCCGAGGTCAGGGAGCCGTTGCCCGCCCAGCCGGGACGACCGCGTCGGCAGGACTACGAGTATCGACGCGGCGGCACCCGCAACATCTTCCTGACCTGTGAACCCCTGGCGGGCTGGCGCCACGTAGCCATCACGGAACGACGCACCATGCCGGACTTCGCCCACCGGATGCGGTGGCTGGTTGACGTGGCCTACCCTGATGCTCCGGTGGTTCGAGTGGTGCTGGACAACCTGAATACCCACCGCATGGCGTCCCTCTACGAGACCTTCCCGGCTGCTGAGGCCCGGCGCATCATGAAGCGGCTGGAGTTTCACCACACGCCCAAACACGCCAGTTGGCTGAACATGGCGGAGATCGAATTCAGCGCGTTGAGCCGCTCCTGCCTCAAGAGGAGAAATCCCGACGCCGACGCCCTGCAACGCCAGATCACCGCCTACGAAACCCAACGCAACGCAGCGGGCGTCACCATCAACTGGCGGTTCAGCACTGCGGATGCCAGAACCAAACTCCATCGTTTCTACCCCTGCCTTTCCAACGTTGACTGAGTACTAGTACTGGTTCAAATCAGCATTGTAAGTTGTATTAGCTAGGCTTTACGCATAATTTAGAAAAAGTATAAAGACAGGGTAAGCTGGCCTGACCAAAATCTCACTAAAGGCCCAGCTATGCTTACCCTGCCCAATGCCATTGTATCCATACTCATTCCCTACTCATTCCCTTCGCAACGCTGTTTACCAACCCGACCTGGCGGAAAGCCCAGGTACTGCTGGTGGGCGCGATCCTGACCCCGGGTCAGCGCACCGTCGCCGCGGCCCTGCGGGTCATGGGCCGCAGCGATCACCGCGATTACGCCCGCTACCATGAGGTGCTCAACCGGGCGGTGTGGTCGCCCCGTGCAGCGGCGCGCATCCTCTTGGTGTTGCTGCTCCAGCACCTTGATGGTGGGGATGGCCCCTTGGTCTTCGGCATCGACGAAACCCTGGAACGGCGTCGCGGCGCCAAGATCAAAGGTTGGGGCATCTACCGCGACGCGGTGCGTTCCAGCCGGAGCCAACTGGTCAAGGCCAGCGGCCTGCGCTGGATCTCCCTGATGTGGCTGGGCCACGTGCCTTGGGCCGGACGCCATTGGGCCTTGCCGGCGCTCACCGTGCTGGCGCCATCGACCCGGTACTACCAACAGCAGGGACGTCGGCACAAGAAGCTCACCGACTGGGCGCGACAGATGATCCTGCAACCCCGCTCATGGTGAGCCTGCCGAACCACGCTGGCTGCCCCAACGTCCACTGGCGCTGGTGGGCGACAACAGCTACGCCGTGCTGGACCTGCTCCACTGCTGCCAATCCCTCCGTGAACCCGTTACCCTCATTGCCAGACTACGGCTGGACGCCGCTCTCTATGCGCCCGCGCCAGCCCGTCAGCCGGGTCAGAACGGCCGCCCGCCGCTGAAAGGCGCGCGGCGACCCGCGCTGAAAACGATCCTCGACCAGCCCCAGGCAACTTGGGCCAGTGTGGCCGTGGCCTGCTATGACGGCGCCACCCGCACGGTGGAACTCACGTCGCAAACGGCGGTCTGGTACCGCTCCGGCAAGTCTCCAGTCCGCATCCGCTGGGTGCTGATCCGAGATCCCCAGGGCTCCTTCGCCACCCAGGCCTTGCTGTGCACCGACCCCGCCGCGGACCCGACCCAGATCCTGGAATGGTTTGTCCTGCGCTGGCAACTGGAAGTTACCTTTCAGGAGGTGCGGACCCACCTGGGCGTGGAAACCCAACGCCAGTGGTCCGACCTGGCCATCGCCCGCACCACGCCCGTCCTGCTGGGAATCTTCTCCTGGACCACCCTGGCCGCCCACGGGTTGCAAAAACAGCGCCACATGACCCAGCGCCGAGCGGCCTGGTACGACAAGCCGTTGCCGACCTTCGTGGACGCCATTGCCCTGGTGCGACGCCACCTGTGGCTGGCCTCGGAGGGTTTTTCAACGTCGGCCGTCGACCCCGATACGCAGGAACTCCCAGTCGCCCTGTACCACCGACTTGTCGATTCCCTGGCTTACGCCGCTTGAAATGCGGAAAGTCCAGCTGGTATGACGGCGCCACCCGCACGGTGGAACTCACGTCGCAAACGGCGGTCTGGTACCGCTCCGGCAAGCCTCCAGTCCGCATCCGCTGGGTGCTGATCCGCGATCCCCAGGGCTCCTTCGCCACCCAGGCCTTGCTGTGTACCGACCCATCGGCGGACCCGACCCAGATCCTGGAATGGTTTGTCCTGCGCTGGCAACTGGAGGTCACCTTTCAGGAGGTGCGTACCCACCTGGGCCTGGAAACCCAGCGCCAGTGGTCCGACCTGGCCATCGCCCGCACCACGCCCGTCCTGCTGGGAATCTTCTCCTGGACCACCCTGGCCGCTCACGGGTTGCAAAAACAGCGCCCCATGACCCAGCGCCGAGCGGCCTGGTACGACAAGCCGTTGCCGACCTTCGTGGACGCCATTGCCCTGGTGCGACGCCACCTGTGGCTGGCCTCGGAGGGTTTTTCAACGTCGGCCGTCGACCCCGACATTCAGGAACTCCCGGTCGCCCTGTACCACCGACTTGTCGATTCCCTGGCTTACGCCGCTTGAAATGCGGAAAGTCCAGCAAAGGCTTCTCGCCGTACCGGGTCCGCCTTGACCAACCGCTTCTTGGGCCGTTTCAGCACAAACCCCAACCGATGCAGGTATTTCAGGCAACTGCTCCGGCTCAGCTCCAACCCAAAGCGGTCCTGCACAAACCGGCGCACCGCCTTCCAGTTCCAGTTCGATAGGTCGATGCCGCCTTGCGACGGCGACCCCTGCACCGCTCCCTTCAACTCGGCTTGCTGCTCTTCGTTCAGCGCGCGGGGGAACCTCCCGACTGCTCAAAAGCCAGCGCCGACGGTCCGCGCTCCGTGAACGCCGTGGCCCATTGGCCAATGGTATAGGCATCCCGTTCCAGAGTATGAGCTACCGCCGCAGCCGTCCAACCCTGACACAGGAGCCATAGCGCGTGCCACCTTTCCCGCTCCCGGGGCGTCGGCGCTCGATACATCCGCCGCCGCACCTCAGCCTCGTCCATGCGCCAACGCTCCAGCAGCGCCCCCATCTCCTCCATGCCCACCAACAACCCCCTCGGTTTTCCTGACCAACCGACCCAGCTACCCTCAATTCTACCCAATGCTGATGCGGGTTTCACCTTGGCTTCGGTTTAGTATTACAACGACGGGTTAGGGAGGGATGCTTGTGGATGTCTGGCCAGCGGCGCGGCGTTTCTCATGGGACTGTCTGGCTCGCTCGTTGCGTTGCTGGACACCAGCTAGCCATAGCAGCAACTCCTCCGGCCCGAACCGCTCCCGCGGCAAAAGCTCACGCACCACTCGGTACACCTGGGGCCGGGTGATCAGGGGTATCTTTCCCCCAGTCCCTGTTGCAAGGTCAGCAGAAAGGCGCCGGCCAGCAGGCACATGGTGATGTGGTGATGCCAGCCGGCCCAGAGCCTGCCCCGTACTTGATGCGGGGTGCGAGTTTCGTACTCATCGAGGCCCACGTCGCTCTGCTCGGTCTCGAACTCGGTTTCAATGCGCCAGCGGGAGCCGCCCACATCGGCCAGGGTTGCCAGAGGCGTGTCCTCAGGAGCGTTGGATAGATAGTAGCGGGGCTCGCTGCCGTCGCGGTTCTGGCGATAGATGGCCCAGAGGATTTCGCCGGGCTTGCGTCGGCGCGTTACCCGCACCCGCTGGGCGCTGAATAGGCAGGTGCGTGGCCCCTGGCTGCCCGCCGCAATGGTTAGCTCTCGCCAGGCATCCGGCGGCAGCGCCGTACTGCGCTCCGACATGGTCCGCCGCTCCGCACGCCGCGGTCTGGGTTTGCGGGGACGCCCGTTACCCCGGTAAGGCGGATCGGTGGTAAGGCGGATCGGTGGTAAGGCGGATCGGTGGTAAGGCGGATCGGTCCAAGTGGGTTCCAGCGGCCACACCGTCATATCCGGACGCACGTCCAAAACGTAGTACATTCCCGCCGACGCCAGGCCCTCCCGCAGCGTCGGCGACATCCCGAAAGCGGAATCGCCAGCCACCCACTGTGCGCTGCGGTGGCCTCTGGCCGGGGCACACTCCAGCATAGCCATGGCCAACTCCGTCTTGCTTTGGTACTCCCGCCGGCTCGCCGGCACCCCCGCCGTCGCACCACGCTCCCCATCCCCAGTCCATTCCTCCGGCAGATACAGCCGCTTGTCCACCAGCGCCCGGCCCCTGGGCCCCACCTGGGCCAGGAACACCCCAGCCGGGCAGTTGGCAATCTTCCCCAATGCTCCACAGTACTGACGAGCCACTCCCGCCGACTTCACCCCCGGCTTGGGAAAGTCGCTGCCGTCCAACACCCACACCGCCTCCGGATGTCCAAGCCGGGGTCCCAAGTACTCTTGAAGACGTCCTATGACGGTGTCGTCATCCCAGGGGGATTCGGTCAGAAACCGCTGCATCGCCCTGGCTGACATCGGTACCGTCTCCGACAGATTCTCGGCGTTGCGCCGCTCGCCGGACTGCACCAGCAGGGCCTGGAGATAATGACGGCTGTGGTCCCGCGCCTCTCGGCGCCCAAACAGCGCAGCGAAGTAAGCGTGAAACTCCTGAAAGGCCCCGTACAACTGCTCGAAAACCACCGCATCCACTTCCCTGCCCCACTTCCCCAAGCCTTCCCAACTGCCCAGTTATCTTATTATACCAACCGTCGTTGTAATACTAGCGCCTGCTCATAAAACCGTGGCATTGTAACCTGACTAAAATGGCTTAGTCATTCCTCCATTTTGCGGGTTGATAAGCCTTATAGCCCAGGCAAATTAATAAAACGACAGCCGCGCCCACCAACCAGCCGAGCCAGCGGCAGAACCGTGGTCGGTGGTTCAGGTGAGCGTGGTCAGCGATGATAGGCCCACCCGGTAAGGATTCGGCGATCAGTGACCGGCGACACGGCCCTGAACTCCCGCCACGGACAGGTTCGATTCCGGTGGCAACGAACTTGCCGTCAGGTTTCTCACCAAGTTTCTGGTTGATGGTATTACAGGTAGCTCAGTCCGGTTTGAACGGAACCACCGAGCCGTCGAATCAAGACCTCAATCGTTGAGACGCGAGGCGCGTTGGCGCCCAACGGTACGCGGTCCCACAGGCCGATTGGTACGTTTCGCTCCAGTTCAGCGGAGCGGTTCCCGGCAGCGTATTCTGAGTCTGTGGCAGCGTGTTGCGTCCGGCATCAGGGCCCGGGCTGTTGCGTGGGCCTGGTGATCTCAGATGCCCACCGGGTCCGATACCCACCAAGTCATTCGTACAGCGGTGTCGCAAACTGAAGGCGGCGTCCAAGGTGGCGCATAAACAACGCTCGGCCAATGATGGCAGACCCACTCGGCAGGTGGGCCACCACCGCTAGCGGTGGCCCCACGGGGTGAGCCGTGGCCGACATTCCGGGCTCGTGCCACCCCGTGGTCATGATACCTGCCCACCTCGCATTTGCTTGAGTGACCCGTTACCGAGGTCGGATATACTCGTAACCGTTGATGTTCCGCAAGTCGCGGTACCGTACACCTTCGGGCCAAGGTTGAATGTTGGGGCCAACCGGCCACACTACGTCAAAGTTGTAGAGTCCGACGCCGGTAATGGCGTTTTCAAACATAAACGTGGCGATTTCAATTCCCAACTCCCGACGCTTGGCGGTGTTAACTTCGGCCATGTGCTGGGATACTTTTTCGTCCAGCCAGGTATGTTCTACGCCACGGTTCCATATCGCCTCGTGGTTCAGTTGGGACAACATGCCGGAGAAGCCTTGACCCGGCTCCAGTCGGATGCCTCCGGCGTGGCATGTGGAACCCTGGTACTTGCGGGCAATCAGGCTCGGACGCAAAGTAGTGAAAGGAACGCGCTCGAACTTCACGTCCAAGCCAATATCGCCCCACATGGTCGCGATTGCTTCGCAGGCTTCCACTTCCACCGGCGCGCCTCGGAGCGCTGGAGTCAGTGTAATTTCGAATCCATCAGCGTAGCCGGCCTCTGCCAAAAGCTCTCTGGCCCGCTCCGGATCGTATTCCCACCGCATTTCCGCCGGCAGCCAGGTCTCTTCATATCGGCCAAAGTCCCACAGCACCGCCGGACTGCCGTAGCCCTGTAGCAGCGTGTCCACAATCCCTTGGCGGTCGATGGCTATGGACAAAGCGTTGCGCACCTTGGCCGCCCGCGCCCACTCAGCAGATGTGATGTCCGGATCGGCGGACACCCAGGGCAGGTCCGGGTCGTAGCCAGGCTGCTGGTTTTCGGTACCGATGCCTATGTAGTACTGACCATAAAAAGTCAGGGCCGCCTCGCCACCTCCGGGCAGCCGCATGATTTCCGCCCCTTCAACTCCCTCAATAAGAGGCAAGGAATCAAAGGCAATCAGGGTGGTATCCAGATTGCCGGTCTGGAATCCGGCAATCCGGGACGATTCCTCGGGGATTTCGCGGAAAATGAGCTCGGCGAAGTGCGGTGTCTTCCGCCAGTGGCCCTCAACGGCCTCCATCCTCCAGAACTCGCCGGTTCGGAACTCCACCAAATCCCAGGAGCCGGTCGCCGCGATCTGGCCATTGGCTGCTTCAGCGCCGATTTCATCTGTCTGTTTCTTACTGACGACCCAAGTTGCGGACCCGCCAGGGCTAGTGAGCATTTCGTTAATGGGTACTTCAGACCAGGGTGTGCCCGTGTTGACCTCGACCGTGTATTTGTCAACGGCCCTGACGTATCCGTCCGGGCTACTCCAAACGCCCCTGATGTTCGAAGCCCTGGGGTGTATTGAGCTGTTGGCGAATTCGTCGAAGCTCCAAACGACGTCATCCGCCGTCAACTCGCCGTAACCCTTATGGAATTGGACGCCCTCGTGCAGATAAAAGGTCCAAGTCAAGGCGTCTTCAGAAACTTCCCAGCTCTTGGCCAGCATCCCTACGGGCTCCAGGTCACTGTTAACCGTCAACAATGATTCGCCGACGGGCGCGGTGCCTTGAACGAATATCTGTGGATTGACCGCCAACCTAGGGTGGCCCGTAAAGGGTCCGAGTTCCTTTTGCCCAACGGTAAGCGTCCCACTCGGCGGCGCCATGGCTGCTGCCGAGTCAGTTGCGGAGGGCACGGCAGTGGCAACGGAAACGGGAGTTGCGGCGGGCATGGCCGTTGCCGCCGTCTGCTCCGCCGCTGATTGTCCCGCTGCTGGTTGTTCCGTTTGCGCCGCGCCACCGCACGCTACCAAAAGAACCAGCAGCACCGGCACGACAAAGAGGGCTACGATTTGTGGGTTTCTTGGCAATCGACGCATAATAATATCAAGCTCCTCAGACCAAAATTTGAACCTCATGACCTAAATTTGGCGGTTCCGCCGAACTCGTAACTTGGGCATGACCACTCGTCAGAGGCTCCAACGCACTCCACCCATGCCCGTTGCCGAGCTCAACGGCGGCAGGGAATAACAGGTGAATCCATGGATGCCGGCAAAAACGCTGTCAAACAGGGGCCATCTTTTGACCCGTTCTGGCATTGCCCGTTCCGGTCAGATAACGGCCGTAGGGAGGACGAACGGATATTGCGTTGAAGGTGCGAAACCCTTTCGGGGGCCTCCCCGCCGACGCTCTCCCTAGCCACCAATAATTGAAATCAAGGAGAATGTTAAAAGTTCGCAGGTCAATGAAACCGGCTCCAACAAATTTCAACCGACGCATCGCCCGATCTTGAAGCGACATCAGTCGCGGTGGCATGATTCGGCTCAGGAAGCGATTACGAATTTATTGCTCATGATCAGCAATTATTCACTAAACAAATCGATTATTCGCATAAAGATGCTTATAAGCGAAATGCTAAGGCAGTCTATGGTTCCACTTCGGCGTTGTCAACGCGGCTAATAGTAATTATACAGGCATCGAGTTATGGGCAATCGTGATGTGCAAGTAAATGGTCTGATGGACCGGGAGTGCCAGGCGGCGTTGCCGCAGAGCGCTACGGTGGTTGAGCGCACCACGTCGTTCCGCATCGTGCCCAGCTTGGGGAGGCTGACCGCCGGCGCGGTTGTCGCAATTCGGGTATTGAATTCTACTCCGCCACCCAACCAGGAACATTACATGCAACTCGCATATCTAGCAGAACGCTACCCGGCGCTTGAGCGGAGTGGAGGGTATAGCGGCGACTATTTTGCAGGATGCGGGACGGGTTGAGATGCTCACGGTGGTTTCGCCTGGCGCCCTGGCGCCCTGGCGTGCCAGAGCCATCCCATAGGGCGCATCAAGCCCACAGCGGCGGGTCCCCAACGGAGCTGCTGCCCACCGTCGACCGCGTGTTTGCCGCCGATAGCTCCCCCGG
Organism: Dehalococcoidia bacterium; assembly: GCA_965220095.1. GTDB lineage: Bacteria > Chloroflexota > Dehalococcoidia > Lucifugimonadales > UBA3495 > Bin87. The sequence goes on along the minus strand of OZ244805.1, from coordinate 3,490,163 downwards.
TATTCCTAACAGTTTCTGCCCTCCAGAGCACCGGCTGGCATCCTGCCTTTTATGGCGCTGGTCTCGGTGCGCAGCGAGCGGCAGTACTGCGAGAGGCCAGAGCATGACGTGCTGTTCGGATGATTCCCGGATTCGAGTGGTTCGCGGAATTGAACGGCATAGACCGCAGTTGCAACCAATCGGTGTTTGCCGAAAACCGAGGTCGGTTGTTGGCGGTGGTGGAACAGGCGAGGCAGCGGTGCGCGGCATCGGACGAATCGCGGTAAGGCGCCGACCGCTGGGACGACGTCGCGGCGACGACGCCAGGGAGTTCGTTCGGCAACGTCGCGACCTGAAGGCGACGCCCCGGGTGGAGCAGAAGCAACACTAGTCCATAGACGGCCGAACCACTCGATATGATGGCTACCGGGCGAGCCAGCCCGTTCGCACGCGGATGGAGGAAGCGCTCGGCCGGGTCAAGATGGTGGCTGGAGGCCGGAAGTCGCGCTACGGCGGCGTTGACCGAAACCCAATGTGGGTTGGACTGACGGTTACCCTACACAACCTGGTGCGCCGCGCCGCGCTGGTCCCGCCACCACCCTGACTCAACACCTTATTGGACTGATAGCGTCTCACGCAACCGGCGGATGATGGCGTCGATCTCTGCTTCGGTGAGGTTCAAGGGATCTACTCCCAACTGGTCTGGCGGGCCGAGCTGTTGCAGGTAGATAGGCGGCGCACCCTGCTCCATCGCCGCCGCGACCTGGTTTGGTGGCGGGCCCGGCCAGGCCTCGCCGAATTTCAGCACGGCGGTGGGAATCAGGTAATCGACTCCGTCGTGATGCAGGCTGACTTGCAGGCCGGGCGTCTCGACCAGCGCGTCGACTACCCGCTGGGCCATCGCCTGATAGTTGGCCATCTCGGCGGGTTCGTCTTCTTCTACAAACATTCCCAGGGCCGTAACCAGCCCAACGATTTCCTCTTTTGCCACTTTCATCGGGCGGCCCAAAAACTGGGCCGGGCTGCCGTTCGCCGCGGCGGCTTCGATCAGATCACGACGGCCACAGAGGATGCCGGTGCCCTGCGGGCCGCGTACTCCCTTGCCTCCGCTGTAGACCACCATGTCCGCGCCGTCGCGCAGGTAACGGTACAGATTCTGGCGGGGCGGCAACATCGACGCAGCGTCGACGATTACCGGCACGTCATGGGCGTGAGCGATTTCGCATACCTGGTCCAGAGGCATGACCCGGCGGCTGCTGTTTGGGGCGCACAGGTAGGCGACCGCGGCGGTGCGCTCGTTAATCGCACCCTCCAGCTCCCAGGGGTGGCTGAACAGATAATTGCCGATTTCCACCAGCTTGGCGCCAGCAGCACGATAAGCCTGGTCGTAAGGGAAACGGTGCATGGTTTGAATGATGATTTCGTTTTTCATGCCCTCGGTGTCGGGCAACTGCCGCATCTTTACCGGGTCGCTTCCGGCGATGCAGGCCGCCGCCTGGAGCAACAGGCCGCCAGCCGCGCCGCTACAGACCAGGCCGGCTTCGGCGCCGGTGAGGCGAGCGATTTCCTCCCCGGCTTTTTGGTTGAGCTCGTCGATGTTGACCATGACCCGCGCGGTATGGGCCATCTGCTCCAGCACTTCGGGCCGGGTGCGAGTGCCGCCGAGGCGGGTCACCGAACCGGAGGCGTTGATTATTGGGGTTACACCCAACCGCCGGTACGCCTGTTCTCCGGGAGTGGGAGCGCCGGATTGTGTCAAGGTTCCCTCCTGGTTGGTCGGCTGATACTGCGGCACATTATAGCAATTGCCTTGTAGTAACATGTGGGCATGGACAAGCCGGCGTTTCTTGTGGGCACAGTCCACGGCATCGCTACGCAGCCGGATGGGTCATCGGAATGACGGCATGACACGTACCATTAGCGACCTTGGCCCCCATGTGGCGAGCCGCTACCCTTTCCAGTCGAAATTCGCCAACGTCAACGGTTGGCGAATACACTACATTGACGAGGGCTCGCCCGACGCGCCGCCCGTGCTGCTGCTACACGGCAATCCCACCTGGGGTTACCTATGGCGCGACACCATTCCGCCGCTGCTCGCGGCAGGTTATCGGGTGATCGTGCCCGACCAGATCGGGTTTGGCCTATCGGAGCATCCGCACAGCGCCAGCGCGCACAGCCTGGACAATCACGCGTCCAATCTCGTGGCATTGATTGACCAACTTGACCTCAACGGCATTTTCTTCGTCTGCCACGACTGGGGCGGCCCGACCGGCCTGGCGGCCTTGCTCACCCGACCACAACGGGCAGCCGCAGTTGCCGTCATGTCGACCTGGGCATGGCGAACACCCGCTGCGGAATTCCATCGTCAAATCCTGCCGTGGCGGCTGATGCATGCGCCAATCGTCGGCCCATACATCCTGGCGCGCCAGGGAGGTTTTCCCGGACGCGGCATCTATCTCTCGGTCGACGACCGGGAGCGCTTCCGCCCGGAAGCGCTCCCGGCTTACGAAGCGGTATTGCCCGACCCGGACGACCGGCGACTTACCTGGCAGTGGCCCCGCTCGATTCCCATTGAGCCGAGCACCGATATCACGGGAGAACGGTTCGAATGGCTTGAAGCCGGCGTCCGCGAGCTTAACCTTCCGGCGATCATCATTTGGGGACGGGAAGATGAGGTGTTCACCGCAGACGTCATGGGCGCGAGATGGCGTGACATCTGGCCCCACGCCGAAGGCCCGCACCTGGTCACCGGCAAGCACTTCCTCCAGGAAGACTCCGGCACCGACATCGGTAAGATTCTCGTAGAATTCGCGTCGCGTCACCACCCGTCCCGGCAACGGTTAAACCCATGACTATCACCCGCATAACCGAACGGCCACCTGATACGCGCAGCGTACCGTTGTTGACCGATCCAGACATCGGGCATTATCCGGAGTTCGCTGCATTCCTGGCCAACACATTCGATCTGGCGGAGAAGCAACTGGACGCGCCCGGATTGCTCGATGTTGATGGGCGCGTCTACGAGTTGATCTTCATCGGTCGATCCGGGCGTCCGTTTCCAGCAGGGGTCGAAATCGCGGCGCTGGTTCCGGGCCTCGAACCGCTGGATACGGGTCAAACCGACCAGGACCTGTGGGCAATCCTCGAATGGCTGGTTGCCGGAGTGGGGGAGCCCTGGAGCGTCGAAGCGCTCAGGACAACAGGTCGCATCTACCGCGTAATACCAGCGGATTCCTGAATTGCACACAGATGATGCCCGTCGGTGCGTACGCATCGGCGCGCGGGTAGCCAACCCAAGCGACGACGGCGAATGCAGGAAGGTTTTCGGTAGGCGTCGTCGCTATGTTGAAGTCCCTGGAAGCGTTGAAGTCCCTAGAAACTTGGTTTGGTCGGGAATGGCGTCAGCTGAAGTTCGTGGGTCCAACAGGACTTGTCCTGGGTGTGTAGATAGTAGAAGGCTTCGGCTATTTTAACCGGGTTGATCACCAGATCGGGGTTTTGCTGAGCTCTGGGCAGGGCTCGGGTTCCGGGAGAGTCAATGGTGCCGTCAATCACGACGTTGGCGACGTGTACGCCAAACTCGGAATATTCCTCGGTCAGCACCTGCGCTAGCGTGCGCATCATCACTCGCGGATAGTACAGCGACTGACCGGTGTATCGCTTCTTCCCGCGCAAGGACGAGGAGTTGTTAGAAATCAGGAACGAGCCTTCGCCTCGTTCTCGCATGACGGGCAGCACCTCTTTGGCGACCAGGAACGGCCCACGGCTGGAGATGTGCTGCGCGGTGTCGAACATTTCCACCGGTATGTGTTCCAGGAGTTCCATCTCTGGAGGAAGGTCGCGCCCCTCCAGGTAACCCGCGTTGTATACCAAAACAGTCGGGTCGCCGGCTTCCCCTCGAATCTGCGCGAATGCCTCGGAAATGGAATCGCTCGACACCAAGTCCAGCTCGACGATCATGCTTTCGCCGCCCTGCTCCTGGATTGCTGCCTGCAAGGGAGTCGCATTGGGCGTACTGCGGGTGGTGAGGACGACGAAAAAGTCCTCCATTGCAAACTTCTGGGCAATTGCGCCACCCACACCCCAACGCACTCCGACCGGGAGGTCGCTATCGTCGAGCACCCTCCCATGCGCCAGCTTGGTGTTGCGGCCATCGGACTGCCACTTGGAGGTCGCCCCCACCACGACGGCGACTGGTTTTCCGTTCGAGTTCATCGCTGATCCCCTTCCTTTTCAAAATCGGTTGAGTTCAATATCGACTTCGAGCAACCTCACAAACCATTCCGGTGAGTCTGCTCGATACCTTTGGATACTTGTAAATGTCAACTGCCGGTAACCCGGCGTCAGCCGAGAGGCCCGAGGACGTGATCCGGCCTGGCTCGTCGGACAGCCACCCGTCTTGGGTTAGCCGTATGGTACCACCATCAGAGGGTAGTCGTCGTTGATCATCCACATTCCGTAACTGTTCAGGGTTGGTGAGGTGAATTGGTCGAAGTTGGTTTGGGGATGGCTGGCACTGGGAGCGGTGATTATGTCATATAACTGGCATGGTTACCGAAACCGATCTCAGGACCGCCCATCGCGATGTCCTCATTGGCATCATCGTCCGCCAGCAGGTTAGCATCTAAGGGCTGGAGCAACGGATTGCCCAGCTGGAAGGGCAGGCCAAACCCAGCGGTTCCCGGCGGATGCCGGGTCTGAAGCCCAAAGTCGACCGGAAGCCAGCCCAGCCCAAAGGTCCAGGCCAGGCGCGTCGCCACGGCTTTGCCCGGACCCGCATGACGCCCACCCAGCGGGTGGAACATGTGGTGGAGCAGTGTCCCGACTGTGGAACCCAGTTGTCTGGGCGTTGGACCCAGCGCACTCGGGAGGTCATTGACCTGCCCCAGGTTCCGGCGCAGGTAACCGAGCACGTCTATATCGCCAGGAATTGTCCAGCTTGCCGACGCTGCGGTCTGCCCCCAGCGCACCAGGACGGCGTAGCGCTGGGTCAGCAGCGGCTCGGCGTCAACGTCGTCAGCCTGATTGCCGCCCTGCGAGAGGAGGCTCGGCTGCCCTGGCGCAGCATCCAATGGTATCTGGACACCGTGCACGGGCTGCACCTCTCTCACCCAGCGCTACTTCCTGCGCCGGAACCGTGGCAAGGCCGTGGTGGATGAAGTCCTGGGTGCGGAGTTCGCCGGCGTGCTGGTCAGCGACTTCTATGCCGCCTATCACCACTACGACGGCCCCAAGCAACGCTGCTGGGCCCACCTGCTGCGGGGCAGCCACGACCTGCAATCCCTCTACCCCGAGGATGAACCACTGTCCCAGTGGTCCGCCGCCGTCCACCAACTCTACCGCCAGGTCGCCGGCCCTTACCCACCCCGCAGCGCCACAACGCCGCCGAGCGCAGCCTGCGCCATCTGGTGGTCAGCCGCAAGGTCAGCGGGGGCACTCGCTCGCATCAAGGCACTAACACCAAGATGACGCTGGCCTCAATCTTCGGTACCTGGCGGGCACAAGGTCTCAACCCCCTCGCCGCCTGCCAACAACTGCTCACTTCCCCTCAAGTTTGAACTGTTACTTCTCACGAACTCCAGGCATGACATGACAGCTCCAAGTTGCAGCCAGGATTGGCGGTCCCGCTTTGTGCACGCCAATGGCATACGGCACCATTATTTGGAGTGGGGCGATCCGACCAGCCCGCCGCTGTTGCTGCTTCATGCTACCGGTTTGTGCGCCTGGCCCTGGAAACCCATCGCCCGCCGGTTGGCCGAACGGTACCGTGTGCTGGCATTCGACCAGCGAGGCCACGGGGATACGGATGCGTCGGAAAAGGGATACCGTTTCGAGTTCGCCGGCGATGACCTCGCGGCAATCATCGGCGAAATGGATCTGGAACGTCCCCGGGTGATCGGCCATTCGTCCGGTGGGTTGGCCAGCATCATTGCTGCTTCTCTGATGCCGGGTCGATTCGGGCCGGTGGTTCTGGTTGAAACGCGAGTCAGCAACGACCCGGCCACCACGCCGGCCCAGGACTTGAACCTCAGAGCAGGGCGGACCCGTATGAAACGATCCATCTGGGAGAGTCGCGCTGCGATGTTTGACGGGTATCGTCCCCGCGCCGCCTTCAAGGATTGGGAGGATGAACCCTTCGAGCAATTCATCACCGGGGGTACGCGGTTGCTACCTGACGGAAAGGCGCAGCTCAAATGCCACCCCGATACGGAAGCTACCTTTTATGATATGCGGGACGACTTGCAAGTCGAAAATTACCTGCGCGGTTTGCCCGGCGACTGGCTGCTGCTGCTGGCAGACTACCCTGGTTGCCAGCGTCCCGACGACCCCGGCGTGGGGCGGTTCGTAGATTGGGTGGCCGGTGCGCGGGTCAAACCGATGGGCAAGGGCACCCACTTTCTGCCCATGGAATACCCCGATGAAGTTTGGGCCGCCGCGCAGCAGTGGTTTGACGCCATCCCCCATGCGCCCTAATATCGGTCGTATCCACTCCGCTCATCTTATGGGAAGGTTCTTTTGACTACAAATGCCCGCAAATCAGGCCCGCTCGCTGGCCTCAAGGTGCTGGACCTCTCTATCATCGTGGCTGGTGGCACAGCTTCGTCGCTGATGGCCGATTTCGGCGCCGAGGTGGTGAAGGTTGAACGACCCGGTTCCGGCGACCCGCTGCGCAACTGGGGCCCTTTCTACGAAGGAGTGTCTTTGTGGTGGAAAGTTCATTCCCGCAATAAACAATCGATTACGCTCAACATGGGCGACGCCAGGGGGCAGGAATTGCTCAGGCGGCTTGCCGTCGAGGCCGATGTGCTGATTGAGGGTTTTCGGCCCGGAACGCTCGAACGTTGGGGGTTGGGGCCGGTTGACTTACACGCCCCGGATGTAAACCCCGGATTGGTGATCCTGCGTTTTTCCGGGTTCGGGCAAACCGGCCCATACAAGGATCGTCCCGGATTTGGAACCATAGCCGAGTGCATGAGCGGGTATATCGGCATGACCGGTTTTCCCGACACACCGCCCAATCTGCCGCCGGTGCCACTGGCCGACGAAATTGCTGGCGTGTTCGGCGTCATGGCCGGCATGATGGCCATCTACCGCCGCGACGCCGACCGGCGGGACGGGCACGCCGGAGCCGGGCAGGTGGTCGACCTCAGCCTGTTCGAGCCACTGTTCCGCTTGTGCATTCCCCATCTCACGATTTATGACCGTTTGGGAGAGGTTCGGGAAAGGGTGGGCAACGATTTCCCGGATGCGGCGCCTCGCAGTCTCTACCGCACTGGCGACGAACGCTGGCTGGGCCTCTCGGCGACATCGCAGAACACGTGGGAGGGTTTGGCTCGCGCCATGGGTTTTGACGCGTTGCTCGATGATGACCGGTTCGCCAACAACGCGGCGCGCCTGCAAAATAAGGACGCGCTGAACGAAATCTTGCAAAACTGGTTGAGCAGACGTACCACCGATGACATCATGGGTGAACTGATTCCGGCCGGTGGCGTGGTGGGGCCGGTGTACAACAGCGCTGACATCGTCGCAGACCCTCATTTTCAGGAACGGGGGGACATCGTGGAAATGGACGATCCCCAGATCGGCAAGACCATTATGCTGGGCGTGGTTCCCAAGTTCAGCGATACGCCGGGCGAACTGCGGCACATGGGCCCAACCGTAGGTGAGCACAATCGCGAAATTTACGGCGGTTGGCTGGGCCTCACTGCGGCGCAGCTCGATGGCCTGTCTACTAACGGCGTAATTTAGCCGGGCGAATTCCCGAAACGACTATGCCTCCTGATACGCTGCTGGTCGCCACGCGCAACCCGGGAAAGATGCGGGAATACCGTCAGCTGTTGGCGAATTGCACGGCATCATTAATCTCGCTCGATGACGTTGGCATAACCGAAGAAGTCGAAGAAACCGGCGCTACCTTCCTGGCGAACGCCCAACTCAAAGCAGCGACCTACGCCCGCCTTTCGGGCTGCCTCACACTGTCCGATGACTCGGGGCTGGAGGTGTACGCTTTGGGCGGTGCGCCGGGCGTTTATTCCGCCAGGTACGGTGGTGATGCCTGCAGGTCCGATGCCGACCGGCTTGCGCTCCTGCTGCGTAACTTGCAGGGAATCCCGTGGCAGAATCGGATTGCGCGGTTCCGGTGTTTCACCGCAATAGCAATGCCGCAGGATGAAGCTACTCCCGGCGAAATCTCAACGGAGCCTTTTCCCGATGGCTATGGTGGGCGGGTCGCAACCGTCGTAGGTTCCATCGCCGGGGTGATACAATACGAACCAGAAGGCGAACACGGTTTCGGGTATGATCCCGCATTTTACTTGCCTTCCTACGGCAAAACGATCGCTCAGTTGCCGTTGGCCGCCAAGAATCGCATCAGTCATCGGGCTGATGCGGCGAATAAAGCATTGCGGGTGCTGAATCGCTTGTTTGCTTCCCTGGAATCCTGATGGAATTGCAAGATGATTAAAGACCTGTTCGGGCGCCCTTTACGAGATTTACGGATTTCGGTTACCGACCGCTGCAATTTCCGATGTCCGTACTGTATGCCAGCGGAAATATTTGGTGAGGCTTATCAGTTTCTGCCCAAGGACGACATCCTGACGTTTGAGGAGATTTCCCGCCTGTCCCGTCTGTTCGTTGAGTTGGGCGTCAACAAGTTGCGAATCACTGGCGGGGAACCCCTGCTGCGCGTGGACCTTCCCGATTTGGTGCGTCAACTGGCAGCCATCCCCGGCGCCGACGACATCACGCTGACCACCAACGGTTACCTCCTCGCCAGTCAAGCCCAGCAGCTCAGCGACGCCGGCCTGCATCGGATTACGGTTAGCCTGGATTCTCTCGACGACGAGGTGTTCAAGCAGATGAACGGCCGTGGATTCGGCACTCGGCGCGTGTTGGAGGGTGTCCGCCGCGCCGCTGAAGTCGGTCTGGCTCCGTTGAAAATCAACGCTGTAGTGCAGAAGGGAGCCAACGACCACACCATCGTGGATTTGGCGCGCTATTTCAAGGGCACCGGCCACATAGTCCGCTTCATCGAATACATGGATGTGGGCAACCGCAACGGCTGGAAACTGGATGAGGTTGTCCCGGCTGCCGAAATAGTTGCTCTGATCAATGAGCAATTGCCGTTGGAGCCTGCCGAGGCCAATTACGTTGGCGAAGTGGCCCGCCGCTGGCAGTACCGGGACGGCGCCGGCGAGATTGGCGTGATTGCGTCGGTAACTCAGCCGTTCTGCTCCGATTGCACGCGTGCGCGCCTGTCGACCGATGGCAAGCTGTACACCTGTCTGTTTGCCTCGGATGGCGTGGACTTGCGCGGGCCGATGCGAGACGGCGCGGACGACGACCACTTGCGGCAAATCATATCGGGAATTTGGGGACGCAGACGTGACCGCTATTCCGAGGAACGCGCCGAATTCACCGAGTCCGACACCACACACCAACGCCCCAAGATCGAGATGTACCAGATCGGCGGCTAAGGCTTTTTATGTCAACTGACAGTACCGCGAAACCCACCGACCACCTGACCCACCTGGCCGAAGACGGCAGCGCACGCATGGTTGACGTGGGCTGGAAGCCGGTAACCGACCGCATGGCAAAAGCGTGCGGCGACGTGGTGATGCAACCGGAAACCTTGGCCTTGATCCGCGACGGGCTGATGAAAAAAGGCGACGTGCTGACCATCGCCCAACTGGCCGGCATCATGGGAGCCAAGCGCACTGCAGAACTGATACCGCTCTGCCATCCATTGCCGTTGAACAAGGTGGATGTTGAATTGAACCTTGACGAGGATGGGAGCCGCGTTCGTGTCACCGCCACGGCAACCACCTCCGGCAAAACCGGTGTGGAGATGGAAGCCCTTACCGCAGTGTCGGTGGCTGCGCTCACCGTTTACGATATGTGCAAGGCGGTGGACCGCGCGGTGCGGATTGATGGCATTCGCCTGCTCCGCAAAACCGGCGGCCAGTCCGGAGGCGTTGACCTCACCGACGATTAGCGACGTGAACCGCGCCGGCGCAACTCGGCGGACAACGTTCGGATCGCCGAAATCAGGTATATCAGGCGTTCCTCCGGTAATAACTCCAGCGGTTTGAATTCCTCTACTTGGTCGACTTCCAAAACTCCAACCACGCCCGGGATCGCGGTAACGTCCAACTCGGCAATCGACCCGTCCGGCGTTACCACTACGCAACCCCGATCCGCGGTCGGTAGCAATGCCGGTTCAATTTCCACTGCTTGAATGGTAGTCATCCCCAGGAACGCTGGGAATGGGTCAAGCTGTCGGCACAACCCGCCCAGAATTACCTGCAAGCTGTCGATGGAAGCAGCCAATACGTCCTCAGCATCAGCAGCTGGATCGATGTGTTCGTGTGTACCGTTGACCATGAAAATGGGTTTCGTAGTGGTGCTGGCGGGCAGGATTACAATTGACAATCCTTCGTGAAGGGCCTTACCATATTACGCGTGTGCAGCGCTGACGGCTGGTCGGCGACACGCCGGTTGGCGACGTAGCTCAGAGGCAGAGCGGGCGCTTCATAAGCGCTAGGTCGTTGGTTCGAATCCATCCGTCGCCACCACATTAATCAACCGGTGATTCGGGCCGGAGGACAACTATAAAATCAGAGGGCCGGGTCTGGATGACCCGGCCTTTGCTTCGTTCTTTACGTCCGGTGATTATTCCTCGCGTTCTTCCAGATCACCGCCCAACTCGCTGAGGAATTGTTCTATCTCAGGCGACAGGGAAACCCGCTCCGCAGCAGTGTCGGTCTCGGCGGATTCGGTCGGTTCAGCCTCGTTGGAATCGTAGTAGGCTTCCATTTGCTGAATCAGTCCATGCAACTCGGAGTTGCGCTCGACGGCGGAATTCAACTCGCGGTACTGCCGTTGGCCACGGCGGACGGGCGCCAGGTCCGCAGGAATGTCCGGATACACGGACGACAGGGCTTCCAGCATCCGTGCCGTGCCGTTGAAGTCTTCATCCAGTTGCACGTATTGGGGCAAATGCACCATAAAGTTGATGGCTTCCACCCCCATCTCGTCGATGCCGTCGGAAACCAGGTTCATGATTGTGGTTGGCCCCTGGTATGTGCTCTGACGTAGCTTGAGGTTGGGCACCGGGCGGAGCTGTGTAACTGAACCCAGAGAACCGGTTACCAGCAACGGTCGGGTATGCGGAACGGCGTCGTACATCGCCCCCAGGCGGCAATACCGCTTCACGCTGAAGGTCTCCACAATCTTCAGAATGGAGTCCGTGTATTCTTCACTGTTGGCGTGGGGCTCGCGAAGGTGGAAAAACAGGTAGTCGGGCCCATTCTCGGTGACGGCGTACCGGATCACGCTGTTCGGGATGCGAACCTGACGCTTGTCGTCGACCAGGCGCATACTGGGACGGTACCGAGTGAAGTCAAAAAACTCGCCAGGCCGGTGTAGGCGCCCCAATTCCTTGGAACCCAGGAATCGTTCAAGCCTGGTCAACGTCAGTGTTCCAACGCTGCCTACATCCACCCAGGGACGAATCATCGCGAAAACGTGAGGATCGCGCAGTTCTGGCAAAGGTTCCTGTAACTCAAATGCACCAATTTTCATAGTGCCATTATCTTGACAGACCCGACGCCAAAATTCAAGAAGCGCTGATTACGCCGGCCAGGAATTGTCCGGACGGCGCTCCTGTTTCAGATGCCGCGTTGAAATAATGCCTTTTTATGGGCGGTTAGCGTACTGCGCAACGCACGACTGCGATCGCCAGTGGCGGTTGAATGCGTGCCTCGGTTAACCTACAATACTGTGCGTCAATGCCATCTGTGTTGCGTAGCGGGATTCGCTAATCCATCGGCGCCACCTGCGCCCGACCCCGGAGGAGCTTAATGATTACCACTTTTGATAGCCTGTATGCCGGTCATGTGGATATGGTCAACGTCGGATATGGCGGCGTCGCGGTCAACGACCGCTCCTACTCGGACGAGGTGCTGGCCTCGGCCTTTGACAAGGGTGTGGCTATAGCCCAGACCCTGGACAAATACGGTTACGATACCTTCTGGATGGCCGAGCATCATTTTCAGCCGGAAGGTTACGAATGCATTCCTAATCTGCTGATGTTCATAGTCCATCTGGCCCACCTGACTGAGCGGCTGCGGTTCGGCTGCGGCTTCAACATTGCTCCGATGTGGCACCCCCTTCGCCTGGCCGAGGACTTTGCAACCGCCGACTGGCTCACCAATGGCCGCGTTATCTTTGGAGTGGGGAGGGGTTATCACACGCGAGAAGTGGAAACCTTCGGGTCACCGTTGATGGATCAAGCCGGCAACCGCGACCTCTTCGAAGAGCAGGTGCAGGTTATCTTCAAGGCTTTCAACGAGCGTTCCTTCTCCCACCACAGCAAGTATTTCGACATCCCTCCGCAAGTGCCCTATCGGGGCTACGAACTGGAAGAGATCACGCTGGTGCCGCGACCGAAGACGTTGCCGGTGGAGTGCTGGCAACCCATCCAGGGTGGCACGGGCCGGGCCCTCGAGTTCATGGCCAGCATGGGTATCAAGGGAGTGATCGGCGGCGGTTCATCTGAGGGCGGCGCGATGGACGGCATCATGCACGCCTATCGCGATGCGCTGGCGAGGAACGGCAGACCCAATGCTGAGTTGGGCGAGGACCTGGCCGTTGGATTCCACTTCCAAATCGCCAATTCAGTGGAAGAAGCAGCCCGCCAGGCGGGTGCCTACTACGAAGAAAACCTCAAGATGTTTGGCCCGTTGCGCTTGACACGCGGATTGACCGAACAGCAGATCCTCGACATCAGCAACCCGGAAGTGGCGCCGAACGCCGGACTGCCGCGAATTGAAGACGCCATCGCCAACGGTAGCGTACTCGCCGGCACACCCGAAATGATTATTGAGAAATTGAAGAGCGTGGAAGAGAATTATCCGGGTCTGGCACGCGTGCAGGTTGGGCAACCGGTCGGCACACCTCAGGCGGTTATATTGGAGCAGCTCCAGTGGTTCGCCGAAGAGGTAATGCCCGCCTTCAAAAAGGTCGAGATGTTGGTGCCGGCCGACAACTAGTCGGTATTAATTCCGCAACCACAAACACCTCGCGACGAGTTCCGCGGACGGAACGCCGGCCCTGGCCGGTGCGACCGTCCGCAGTTCAATTTAAACGGATCGGGCAACTGGGAAATCTACCCAACCAAATTCGGATTTCGTGGCCGCTAAGCAGTGACAATCCAGTTGAGACAAATTGCTACATCGACTGATATTCTGGTAATACCAACCCGCGAGAGGGAGTGAGAATTATGCCCGAAGTGACGAATTTTGCCAATGGAACCCCGTCCTGGGCGGACCTGATGACCCACGACGGTCCGGCCGCCAAGAACTTCTACACCAGCCTTTTCGGCTGGCAGTTCGAGGACGCCCCGATTGACGAGCACATCGTGTACACGATGTACAACCACCGTGGGCTCACCGCCTGCGCCTCGGCAGTTGCCTATCCCGGGTCGGAACAGGAAAATTTACCAGCCCACTGGAGCGTCTATGTTACCGTTAGCGACCTGGAAGCGGCCACGGAACGCGCCCGCGCTGCTGGGGGAGTGGTCATCGCCGAACCGTTCCAGGTGATGGAAGTTGGGCGAATGTCCATGATCCAGGACCCGCAGGGCGCCCTTTTGCGCTTGTGGTACCCGCTGCAGCACCAGGGCGCCAGCGTAACCAATGAGCCGGGCGCCCTGTCCTGGTTCGAACTTGCCACCACCGACGTTGCGGCTGCCCGCGCTTTCTACTCCCAGGTGCTGCAAGTCGACGCGGAGGACGATCCCGACACACCTTTCCCGTATACGTTACTCAAAGTCGACGGCCAGGCTGTCGCCGGGATTATCGAGATAGGAGAAGACTGGGGTGATGCACCTCCCCACTGGTCAATCTACTTCGGCACTACCGATGTTGACGGAACGGTAGCCCGCGTGCAGGAACTGGGCGGAACCGTCATCGTGGAACCGCGTGACATTGCCGACTTTGCCCGGTTCGCCGTAGTAGCTGACGCCGAAGGCGCGCCTTTTTCGCTCATCAAAATGAACGAATGGTAGTGGACGGGGCATGGACAAATCTGTCACGCTGGCGGATGCCGAATTGAATCAAGCCGCCGGGTTTCCCTATTGCAGGGAACCCGGCGGATAGTTTTCCAGCCACCAGCGAGCGATCTCATCCCTCCGGGCGAACCAGACACCGGGATGGCTTTTGGCATAGCGGAGGAAGCGGTCTACGGCGCGGGAACGGGCGGGCCGTCCGGCGATGCGGCAATGCAACCCCACTGACATCATCTTGGGGTGAGAACGACCTTCCTCGTATAGCACGTCGAACGTGTCTTTCATGTACTCGTAAAAATCGCCAACACTGTTCAGGCCACCCCGCCAGAATCGAGCATCGTTGGTCTCAAAGCTGTACGGCAACACCAGCCAGGGGTTCCCACCGACGTCGGTGTAATAAGGCAAGTCGTCGTTGAATACACCGCTGTCGTAGATAAACCCGCCTTCTTCCACTACCAGCTCCCGGGTGTTGACGCTGGCGCCGTATCGCGTGAACCAGCCCAGCGGGCGCGCTCCCGTGGTGGCTTCCAGAGACGCGATGGTTTTGCGGATCGCTTCGGCTTCCTCAGTGCGGGTTTTATTGTGGTATTCCTCCCATCGGTAACCGTGGCCGCAGATTTCATGGCCGTTGGTAACCAGATACTGCCCAACCTCAGGGTTGCGCTCGATTGCCACCGCGCAGCAGAAAAATGTACTCTTGATGTTATACCGGCCTAGCAGATTTAATATGCGCCAAACGCCAACGCGGCTGCCGTACTCAAAGAAAGATTCGTTGAATAGGTCGCGCTGCCCCGGTGGAACGGGGGACGGCACCTCGTTGTTGGATTCATGGTGGTCGTCGCCATCCAGCAACGATGCTTCGCTGCCTTCCTCATAGTTGACCACGACCGAGATGGCGATGCGGGCGCCGCCGGGCCAACGAATCACCGGCGGTTCTGCGCCATATCCGACAAAATCCCGTTCCTGCATATCTGTACGTCCTACTGTCAATCGATTTCGGCGGTTCCTGTTACGGCGAAGGCGAGTCGCGAGCGACGTGGCCACCACGGCGGGAGATACCGGCAGACTCCGTCGCTGCGCATCCGGAGCACAGCGAGGGCGTGAGTTACTACAGGCTGGCTACGTACTCCGTTCCGGCCACACCGGGTCATGGTGGCCAAGGGGCACTGTGGGCCTGGCCCAATAGGGCCGGGTCTCGGAGAGTTGCAGCACTGGCGCCAGATGATGGAGGCGGCCATCCGGCACGTCGCTAACGGTCGACCAGCGCTCTATTTCTTCGGACGTGAAATCCTTGGGCACGTCCTGGAGCTCCGTTTCCGGCACCTGGCCCCGTTCTACCAGCCAGCGACCCGTCTGGGCCAGGGAAATGCGAACCAGCCAACTGCCGCCTTCCCGGACGCGACGCGCCAGGGCCACCATAGTGCCGAATGCCATCAGGTATCCGGTCAGATAGTCGATGGCCGAGACCGGGTAGAACTGGGGCCCAGGCTCTGACCCGGGGAACAACTCCCCCTGACGGTCGGTAATGCCGCTGACCGTTTGCACTACCGTATCGAAACCCCGCCGCGAGGCCCAGGGCCCCAACCGTCCGAATGCTGACAGAGAAACACAAACTATCCCCGGCCGCAGTTTCGCCAATTCTTCGGGAGAGAGGCCACGCTGGGATAAAGTGCCCGGACGGTACCCCTGGGAGAAAACGTCCGCTTCCCGCACTAAACCCCGCAGAATTTCCAGATTTTCCTGTTCCCTCAGATCCAGTCGGGCGGACAATTTGCCGTGGCCGGTGTCGTATTCCTGGATTGTGCTGCTGGGCAGGTGAGCGGCGGTAATCTTCATCACGTCTGCCCCGTGTTCGGCCAATGTGCGTGCGCAGGTTGGCCCGGCCAGCACACGGGTTAAGTCCAAAACCCTCACACCCGACAAGGGTCTTGCGCCGTTGGGCAACGGTTCCGGTGGGCTATCGCCGATCTTCTCTATTTCCAACAAGGGCAAAGAAGCGACCGCGGCGGCTTGCGGGTGTTGTGCCCATTCTGCCATTGAGCGCACCATCCCGCCGGCCCCGTTTGCCGCGATAATAGCTTCTTCCAATTCCAGGGCGTCCCACCGAGCCACCGCCCGGCGAAATTCCTCGCGGTCTTCCTCGACGCCCAAGACGCGCATTGCAGCGTCTCGGTGGTTGGGGAAATTGCAGTGGAGATAGCTCCAGCGGCCGTTTTTGGCCGGATACACACCCATTACTGAGGGACGCTCGCGTGCTACCGAGGCTCCATCCATAGCCATGTACTGACTGCTGCGCAGCGAGGCGGTGGCCTGGCGGGCGTCGACTTTGACCTCCTGGCGACGCCCCGTCCGCAGCTCCCAGAGGTCTGATACCGCAAGGCCGACGGCAGCCAGGCTGGCCGCGGCGGTCTCCCCGATGTGGAAGGGCGTAGGCAGGATCGGGTCGTTGCCGCCGGATATTGCAACCCCCGCGGCGCGTTGTGGGTTCACAAACGGGATGGAATCGAGTGTGGCGAGAATTTTTTCAGTCATTCTTGAAATACTCCTTGAGTGCTTCCACGGCACCACCCAGCCGATTTGGGATGCGCTTGGGGCCGGCGTTTTGAGCAAGCGGGCCTGGTCCTGGCGCAACGCCCGGGAGAGTTGAAACGCTAAATTGGTCCATCAGGGTCTAACCCCAAAGCTACTCTCCCGAATTGCTGGCCGCCTAAATCCATGATCAGGCCGTCGCGGTGGGCCACGGCTTGGGCGTCCCGGTGAAAACGTTGCAAGGGAGCCGAATCGAACAGCGCGTGCCCGCCGCTAAGGTCAAACAGCCGGTTGACTGCCTGGAGGCAAAGCTGCGTGATGAACGCCTTGTCCCGCCGAAATCTGGCCCGTTCCATAGGTGTGAACCGATCGCCTTCGTTGGCCTTCTGAAGAATCTCGTGGATATCCCGATCCATCAGTGCGCGTCCCGCGTCCAACTCGGCGGAGGCCTGGGACAGGCGAAGATGCACAGCAGGAGAGTCGGCGGTCCTACCGGAGCCGGATGTTCCGACGAACCGGGCGGTAAATTCGTCGATCATCCCCTGCGTGATTCCCAGCATCGGCGCTACGAGATCCCACCCCAACAACACGGGAATCGGCACGCGGTACGGGGTTTGTCCGTGCAGTTCCCACGCGCTCCAATCGCCGTCGCCCGCAGTGGTTACGTCCAGCACGCGGTAGGCGGGAACGAAGGCGTCGTCAACGACGATATCCTTGCTTCCGCTGCCACGCAGCCCGGAAACGTACCAATTATCGAGAATCTCGAAGTCGTCCCGGGGCACCAGAACCCAGTTGCGCTCGCCGATTCCCGACACCCCCAACATTAACCAGCTCGCGGAATCACACCCGCTGGAGAATTCCCACCTTCCAGACAAGCGATACCCGCCTGCAACGGGGACGGTGGTGGACCGGCCAGTATTCAACGAGCTGGAGCACAGCGCATCCGGGCCCGCCCCGAACACTTCCTGTTGTGCCTGTAATGGCCAGTAACCCACCAGCCAGGCGTGCGCAGTCCAGAGGCAGTAGCACCAGGCGGTGGCAGCGCAGCCTCGGCCCAGCTCGACGGCAACGTCGAGGGCCAGGCCGTAGTAGAGGTCAAGGCCGCCGAACATCCTGGGCACGCCGATGCGGTAAAACCCCGCAGCGAGCAGATCGTCCACCGTCTCGGTCGGTATTCGCCGCAATTCTTCCGTGTGGGCTGCCCGTGCTTTGAGGGCAGGTATCAACTCCGTGGCTCGTTGCAGCAGTTCCTCGGCAGTTGTCGTTTCAGCGCTGATGTCGGGTTTGGTTGTCACCAGGTCAGCCTTGTCGCGTTCGCAGGGTTCAGCTCGTAGACTAACACGAACCTGGCGGGCTCTGCGAATTGCGCCTGGCCAATCAGCACGGCTTCGCAGGCAACACTGTCGTCCGGCGGAGAGCGGTTGGGTCGCGTTGCTGTCAATCTCCAATTGAGCCAGAGGCGTATGCAAGGAAGGGGTACACATGAAAGGGGTATACGTGAATCAGAAAGCTTCCGGAGCGACCGGACGGTCATGGATTGGTGAAATTTCCGTCCAGCCCGTAGTATCATCGCATTCGGCGAGGGACATGATCAGTCTGTCGGGCCATGTAGTCCGCCGTGCCTGATCCACGATGGCTGAGAGTTGGATTGGGAAACCGCCCCTGGCCTTACGGTGTGCTGTGCTGGAAACAAACGGAAACTGCGGGCAATTTGGACGTGAACTCAATCCCGTCGCCTCCTGCTGCCGGTGGGTTCGGCGTTGCCGTGATCAACGTCGGGCCGTGGCCCACCAAATTGCGTCAGGCCTTATTGTCTTTGCGGGCCGCCCGTTGCGGAGCTAGCGCCGAAATATCAGTAGGCTGTGTGAGTCCAAAAACCGATTTATGCGCGTAAAGGGCCGAATTGCAGCATTAATCGCGATTACGGTTTAGAATGACGACCAACCGAATGATTGATGATTGTTCCAAGTTCGCGCGCTAACGGGAGGCTACTTCGATGACGATTAACGGCGCGACATCACAAATGCTGTCCCCAATGTTGTTTCTGGAGCGCAGCGCGGCGGTGTATCCGGATCGTGCTGCCTGCGTCTACAACGGGGCGGTTACCACCTACGGCAGCCTCCATGAACGGGTGCGCCGTCATGCTGCGGCGCTGCAAAGCGTGGGCGTCCGAGCCGGCGACCGGGTGGCTTACCTGGTGCCGAACCTGCCGGCAATGCTGGAAGCGAACTTTGCGCCGATGGGGATTGGCGCGGTGTTGGTTGCCCTCAACATCAGGCTCTCGTCGCGTGAAATCGCGTACATTCTGAACCACTCCGGGGCCAAGGTCCTCGTTTTCGATTCGGAGTTGGCAGACACCGTGCGTCAACTGCGCGGTGAATGCCCCGGCGTTGAAACCTACGTGCAGGTACGGGACACGGTGACGCTGGTCGACGACATCCCCGGCCCTGAGTATGAACAGTGGCTCGCTGCGGTTGAACCTCTCGCGGAACTGCCCGGGCCGGCATCCGAAAACGACACCACTACCATCAACTACACGTCTGGAACTACCGGGATGCCAAAAGGCGTTGAATATACCCCACGCGGCGCCTATCTCAACGCCATCGGCGAGGCCATGGAGATAGGGATGAACTGGCGCAGCGTGTACCTTTGGACGCTGCCAATGTTCCACGCCAACGGCTGGTGTTTCCCGTGGGCCGTCACCGCGGTTGGCGGGACCCACGTTTGCCTGCGGCGAGTCGATCCCGCCGAGGTGTACCGGCTGATTCGCGAGGAATCGGTATCCCACCTGTGCGCCGCTCCGACCGTGCTCACTGGACTGTACTCCGCTCCGGAGGCTGCCACCGCCGATCTTACCGGCCTTACCATTATGACCGCCGGCGCCCCACCGGCTCCGCAGGTCATCCGTACCATTGAAGGGATGGGCGCAGAAATCATCCATGTTTACGGCCTGACGGAAACCTATGGGCCGTGCACGGTAGCCGCACCCCAACCGGAGTGGGACCGCATGAGTTCCGAAGACCTGGCCCGTGTCAAAGCTCGCCAGGGCGTGCCCTATATGGTGTACGGTGTCGGGTTGCGCGTGGTGGATGAGGACATGCAGGACGTGCCTCGCGATGCCGAGACG
This sequence comes from Dehalococcoidia bacterium, assembly GCA_965220095.1. Classification (GTDB taxonomy): domain Bacteria; phylum Chloroflexota; class Dehalococcoidia; order Lucifugimonadales; family UBA3495; genus Bin87. Next base: position 3,470,460 of record OZ244805.1, on the reverse strand, counting down.
ATGGGCGAGGTAGTAATGCGCGGCGATGCCGTGATGAAAGGTTATTACAGGGATGGGCCGGCCACCGAGGAAGCGTTCCGCGGCGGTTGGTTCCACTCGGGAGACCTGGCAGTGTGGCACCCCGATGGCTACATCGAGTTGCAGGACCGTTCCAAGGACATCATCATTTCCGGCGGCGAGAATATCTCCAGCCAGGAAGTGGAAAAGGTCATCATGGAACATCCGGGCGTGCTGGAAGTTTGCGTGGTGGGCGTACCAGACCAACATTGGGGAGAAGTGCCCAAGGCTTTCGTGGTGCCCCGTGCCGGCGGAACCGTTACTGCCGACGAAATTATCGGCTTTACGCGCGACCGCATTGCCCACTTCAAGGCGCCCAAAAGTGTCGAGTTTGGCGATTTACCCAAGACGGCCACTGGCAAGATTCAGAAATTTATCCTCAGGGATAAAGAGTGGCAGGGACACGAACGCAGGATTCAGGGTTCGCAGGTTTAACAAATTACCGCCGGCGGCAAGCTGCCTTCACGACGAGTCGGTTTATTACCGAACGACATTTGTATCAGGAGAATTATCATGGAGTTCGGACTGTTCCTGGAATTCCCACGGCCCATCGACGGCGACCACCACGACGCTTTTGTACAGTCGTTCCGGCTGGTGCAGGAGGCCGAGGATTTGGGCGTCAAATCAGTGTGGCTGGCCGAGTACCACTTCAACATGGAACGCGTGCTGGCATCACCGGTAACCATTGCGTCGGCAATCGCCGCCAAAACCAGCACCATGCGGATCGGGACGGCGGTGTACTGCCTGCCGCTGGGTCACCCCATCCGCGTGGCCGAGGAAATGGCGGTGCTGGACCACATCAGCGATGGCCGGCTGGAGATGGGTTTTGGTCGCGGAACCTTCCCCAACGTGCACGAAGGGTTCAACGTCTCATTTGAAGAGAGCCGCAGTCGCTTCGACGAGTTCCTGGAGGTGGTGGTGACCGCCTGGACGCAGGAAACCTTCTCCTTTCACGGCGAGCACTTTTCCTGCGACGAACTGACGGTGACGCCGCGGCCCTACCAGCAACCCCACCCGCCCATCACGATCGGCGTCACGTCGGCGGAGAGCTTCCCCATCGTGGGCGCCATGGGTTACCCGCTCATCGTCAATCCGTCCCGCGTGTTCACCCTGGACGAACTGGCCGAGTACACCGCCGCCTACCGCGCAGCCTGGAAAAACGCCGGCCATCCCGGTGAGGGCAAGGTGGGTCTACGCGTGCCGGTTTATGTCAACGAGGACGCCGAGCGGGCCTACCGGGACCCTAAGGAATCGGCCGTGAACTCGATAACGCGGCTGGGCAATCGGGTCGGTTCCTACGCCGGCCGCGTCGGCACGCTGGGCGACTGGGCTGAGCAGAGCCGGCGCATCCTGGGCATGGATTACGACGACTGGCTGCGGGATAAGGTCGTCTACGGCACGCCGGACCAGGTTACCGACCGCTTGGCCGAACTCGAGGAAACCCTGGGCCTTGACCAGTGCATCTACGAGATAAACTACGGCAACCTCATGTCCGACGAATTGCAGACCGCATCGCTACGTCTTTTCAACAAGAAGGTTTTGCCCGAGCTCCTCACCGAGTGATCGAGGCGGGGCGGCGACGCAACCGTCAGTCCCAGGTAAAGCAGACTTTTCCGGTGCCGCCGGCGTCGAAGAGCTTGTAGGCGGCGTCGGCTTCGTCCAGCTTGAAGCGATGGGTAAACAGGTCCTTGAGCGGAACTTGGCGGTCAACGACGAAGCGCGCCACTTCTTCCAGTCCGTTGAGGCTGAAGGTCCAGGAGCCCAAAATCGTCAGCTGTTTGTGGATGATTTGCGGGCTCACGTCGAAGGTGGTGGTGTTGCCTTCGCCGACGAAACAAACCCGGCCCCACAGCATGGCAGCGTTCACTGCATTGATCCGTGCTTCCGGCCGGCCGGTGCAGTCCAGAGTAGCCGGGGCACCCTCGCCGTGAGTCAGCTCCCGAATGGCTTCCACCGGATTCTGAGTGCTGGCGTCGATGCAGACGTCAGCGCCCAGACGCTGAGCTAACTGCAAACGCTCGTTATCCACGTCCACCGCGATGACACGGGCGCCCATCGCCTTGGCAAACATCGTGCCGCTGGCTCCAACCGGTCCCTGGCCGAAAATGGCGATGGTGTCGTCCCCGGCCAGACGCAACCGTTTCAAGGCGTGGAACGCGGTGCCGGTGCCGCAGGAGCAGGCCGCGCCTTCATCAAAATCCAACCCGTCGGGCATCTTTACGCACGTGTAGGCAGGGCAGATGAGATAGTCCTCGTGGCCCCCGTTGGCGCCAGTGCCGTAAACGGTGGAACCGTTCAGGCACATCTGCGTGTAACCGATACGACACATGGCGCAGGTTCGGCAGCCGGTGTAGTGGTGCATCATCACCCGGTCGCCAACCTCCACCTCGGTAACGCCCGAGCCAATCTCGGCAATCACACCGCACGGTTCATGTCCCGCGACTTTCAGGTTGGCCGGATCGCCGCGATCTGCCCTGGCGGCCCGGTAATGGCGCAAGTCGCTGCCGCATAAACCGGAGGCTTTCATCGCGATGACGACTTCGCCGGGCCCGGGTTGAGGGTCGTTCAAGTTGCGGATTTCGACCTCTCGGTCGCCGATAAATATTACGCCTCGCATCGGACAGTTCCTCCTGTGATGCTATGGGTCTATCAGCACGCCGGGATTCAGGATGCCATTGGGATCCAGAGTTCGTTTGGTCGCCCGCAACGCCTCGGCGAACGGATCAGGGCGTTGTTCGTCGTACCAGGGACGGTGCGCCCGCCCTACGGCGTGATGGTGTGTGATGGTACCGCCGGCCGCCATCACAGCATCGGATGCAGCCTGCTTGATTGCGGCGTGGGCTTCCAATTCACCGCCGACCTTTCCCAGGGCTTCAAACGTGTAATAGGGAGCGGGTCCATCGGCATATACATGGGTGAATCGGCAGGAAACGCGGCCGTTACCGCAGGTGCGTTGCAAAGCGTCTTGCAAATCCGAACGGATGCGAGCATCCATAGCGGGCCACCGGTCCCAGGTGATCGCGGTTTCGAAGGTTTCAGCAACCACGCCAAATCCAATGGTGGCGTTTCTTTCATACGGGGCGTTGATGAACGAGTTGCGCCAACTGCCCACCGCGCCTTGTCGCCCGGCGGACGCGTCTGAACGCTGGGCGGCATCAGCGACCACGATGTTGTCCCCGGCAATCGTTCCACCGGCGTCGCGGGCGATGGCCACGGCCTGGCGAATGTTGTCTCCCTGCGGCAATTCGGCCGACTCGAAGCCGATAATCAACAACGCCTGTTTGCCGTCCAGATTGGCGAAGTCTTGCGCTTCTGCAGGATCGAGCATACGCAGGTTGGCCGGCCACATTTTGGCTTGGGCGATGAGGCGGGCACCTTCGGATGCGGCTGCCATGCTTCCGAAAACTACGCCCGCCGACCCGCGAAATCGGGGGCGTGCCTGAATACGCATCCATGCTTCGGTGATGATGCCCAGGATCCCCTCGCTGCCGATGACCATCCGGTCGGGTGACGGGCCGGCGCCGCTGCCGGGTAGTCGCCGCGACTCCCAAACTCCCGATGGGGTAACCATCCGTACCGACTCGACGAAATCGTCGATGTGAGTGTGGTTGGTTGCGTAGTGCCCGCCGCTGCGGGTGGCGATCCAGCCGCCAAGGGTTGAGAACTCAAAACTTTGCGGGAAGTGCCGGAGGGTATATCCCTTCGGACGCAGTTGCGCTTCCAGCGCCGGCCCCAGCACGCCGCCCTGGATGCGCGCCGCCCGTGATGTCTCGTCGATTTCCAGCACCTGATCCAGGTTGGTGAGGTCGATGGTTACGATCGCGTTGGCTTCGGGGGGTTCGACGCCGGCCACGACGGTACTGCCGCCACCGTAAGGAATGGCTACGATGTTGGAGTTTGAGCACCAGTCGAGTACGGTCACGACTTCCGCTTCGGTACGGGGATACGCGATTACGTCGGGCGGGTTGGGGAACTGACAATTGAATCCGCGGATGCGGTCGCGGAAGCTGCGCCCGTAATTGTGGGCGGCGCGGTCATGGTCGTCGATGGAGCAAAATTCAGCGACCTGCGGGTGTGGCAGAATGCGGGGTTTACGCAGGTTCAGGTCTGCATCGGTTGGTGGTTTGGGAAGCTCGACGGCAGCGCCGTACCGATCGTGCACCCGCTGCGCCATCGCAACATATTGCTCGTGCGACGGTTGCTGGTCTTCCATCCCCCACGCCCAGAAACTGCGGCGGGCCATCCTGCGCCTCCTGTCGTAATGCTGTGGGCATTATAGCAGTGGGGGAACGCTGGCACGGACCGCTCTGCCGGCCGGCTTGGTCGCCAAGTGTGAAAATGGTCGGGGTGAGTGGATTCGAACCACCGACCTCCACGTCCCGAACGTGGCGCGCTAGCCACTGCGCTACACCCCGACTGTCAGATTAATAATACCATGAGAAGCCAGCTGTGCCGTCAATCCGCAAAGAGAGCATTACCGTATTATAGACATTACAGTTCAAGCCGGAGCAAAGACCATGCGGATAGCTAACCAGCGGATTCGGTTCACTACTCTCACACTCGTCGTGGCCGCCGTGGTCGTAGCCGCGGTTCTGGGGTGTGGCGGCTCTGCCGCACCCGAAGAGATTTACACATCGGAAGATTCCGAAACGGCAAGCAGTTCTCCGGGTTCCGACCAGTTTTCGGCCGCGGCGGCTGCTACGGCCGCGCCGGCCCCTACGTTTGCTCCCATGGCCGTTCAGAAAGAAGTGGAAGTGGAAAGGCGGGCGCAGTTTATGGCCGCGGCGGCTGCTACTGCCGCTCCGCCCCCTACGCCGGCCCCGTCCCAACAAGGCCAACAACCTGCACAACCTCAGGCCGCCAGACAGCTGATCGTTGAAGCGTGGGTTGGTCTTGAAGTGTCGGACATCGACCGGTTGGTGCGGCAAGTCGAGGAGGTAGCGACCCAGCGCGGCGGCTGGCTGGAATCGTCCCAAATCTACGGGGAGGGCGGCTATCGCGGAGCAACCATTGCGGTGCGCGTCCCGGCCGACCGCCTGGCCAACACCATGGACACTCTCCGCGCGCTTGGCCGGGTCGTCGATGAGGGCATCACGTCAACCGACGTTACCGAGCGCCTGATTGACAACGAGGCACACCTGACCGCCTGGTACACTCAGGAGGAGCGGCTGATCATCCTGCTGGAAAACGCTCCGACGGTTGAGGATGTCATCAACATCGAACGTCGTCTGGCCGAAGTCCGCGCAGATATAGAACGCGTTGAAGCTACGCAACGCGACCTGGCCAACCGCGTGGCCACCTCGCTGATTACCGTCAATTTGACGCTGCCGGGTCGCTTCGCCACCGAACCGCCTAACGGCTCGCTCACCCTGTACGTGGGCGACCCGACGGCGGTAGCCGACACCGTCATCGCCCGCGCTGAGGCATTGGGCGGCTTCATCGGCAGCAAGCACGAATACCAGCAAGAAGAGGAACAGGTAGTGGAGTTGACTGTTTTGGTCAAATCTACCGATCTTAGTGGCCTCATGGAGTACGCGGCAACGCTGGGGGACTCCTTTGACCGCCGGCTCAGCTCCGTTGGCGAACCGCCCTCCGGCGATGTTCCCAACGCCCGGCTGAACCTGACCGTTCGCTCCAATGTGGATATCAACGCATCTCTGCGTCTGACTGCCGACGATCCTGCCGCAGTCGTCGAGCAAATCCGGCAGCGGGCCCAATCGGTCGGCGGTTATGTTAACCGTCTGGACGAACGCAGACACGACGATAGCGATTACGTTCAAATCGAACTGGAGTTAGTGGTCAACTCCACCGACCTGCGCGCTGTAATGGACTACGCCGCTACCCTGGGCAAAACCGACAACTGGGTGTTTAGCGCCAGTGGGCAGCAGGCCGCCAACGATGCGCCCAACGCCAGGTTGAATCTCACGGTGGACAATCGCTCGGGCTTTTCGACGGTCTGGATAGTCGCCGGCGGGGTGATACTTGGCCTGATAGCCGTAGGAGCGTTGACGGCTATTATCGTCGTGGCAGCGCGACGGCGCGCCCGCGGCGGTACTGCCGTCAGCGCCAGCGAATCGCCGTGAGAATCAGTCGGCGGCGGCGGGTTGCCTGGTTCGGTTGCGATTGCGCCGACGACCCGGGCGCTTGACGTCGCCGCTGCGGTCGTCCTCTGCGGAGGGAGCAGGGTCGACGGGCGCTGGCTGGGCAGACTGCATCGCCTGGTGCATCTCATCTATGAAGGCAATCACCCGGCGTAGAGTCCTGCCCAATCGGGCCAATCCGTAATCCGCGTCGGCGGCCACCCGCACTTCCAAATCCCGCCGACCCACTTTCACTGCTGTCCCCAGCGTTTTTTGCAACGCCAGCCTCGCATCGCCGACCGCCTGACGAAACACCACCGTGACCGTCCCCGCGGTCGGAGCGGTAAGCGATTCGACCCCGGCGGCAGCGCCGAGGCACCGCAGGTCGGTCACCGCCAGCAGGTTTTCAACCTCGTTGGGCGGCGGGCCGAATCGGTCTTGCATATCGGAGCGCACTGCTCCGATACGGGTTCGGTCGGTGATTTGCGACAACCGTTGGTAAAATGCCAATCGAGCCGGCAAATGGGCGATATAGTCGTCCGGAATGCTGGCCGGTATCGGCAGGTCGATGCGAGGGGGCGGGTCGATTTCGGTCTGGACCGAAGCGCTGCCGTTACGACTAAGTTCTTCCACGGCCTGGCTGAGCAGTTGAGAGTACAAATTCAGTCCCACGGCATGAATCTGACCGCTCTGGTCGGCGCCCAACAGGTTGCCGGCGCCGCGAATTTCCAGGTCGCGCATGGCAACGCGGAATCCGGCGCCGAGTTCCGTGGCTTCCAGGATGGCGTGAATTCGCTGGCTGGCTGCTTCGGTTATCTCCCCGTGGTCAGGCAGCAGCAAGTAGGCGTAGGCCCGATGATCGCCGCGTCCGACGCGCCCGCGCAGCTGGTAGAGCTGAGCCAGGCCGAACCGGTCGGCACGGTCGATGATGATGGTGTTAACGTTTGGCATATCCAGACCGGACTCAATGATGGTGGTGCAAACCAGAACGTCGGCCTCACGATTGGAGAATTCCACCATCACGTCTTCCAGCTCGTTTTCCGGCATCTGGCCGTGGCCGACCAATATCCGCGCTTCCGGAACCAACTTGCTGAGGTCTTCGGCAACCTGGTTAATAGTGCGGACGCGGTTGTGCAGGAAAAATACCTGCCCATCGCGTTCGATTTCCCGCAGGATTGCCTCTCGCACCAGTTCGCCGCTGTCTTCTGAAACGAAAGTCCGCACCGGCAAACGAGCTTCGGGCGGCGTATGGATGACGCTCATGTCCCGAACGCCGGCCAGAGCCATGTGCAGGGTACGCGGGATGGGCGTGGCGCTGAGGGTGAGCACGTCCACCTCGGCGCGCATCTGCTTCAACCGCTCTTTGTGAGCCACGCCGAACCGGTGTTCTTCGTCCACAATCACGAGTCCCAGGTTGCTGAAGGCAACATCCTTCTGCAAGATGCGGTGCGTACCGATGACGATATCGACACCGCCGGTCTGGGCGGCATCGACCACGGCGGCCTGCTCCTTGTGGGTGCGGAACCTGCTCAATACGTCAACCTTAACCGGGTACGGGGCCAACCGTTCGGCAAACGTCGCGTAGTGCTGTTGGGCCAGGACGGTGGTCGGCACCAACACAGCCACCTGCATACCTTCGTTCACCGCTTTGAATGCCGCTCGCAGCGCAACCTCGGTTTTTCCGTAGCCTACATCTCCACAAATCAACCGATCCATCGGGCGGGATACTTCCATGTCGCCTTTGACTTCATCGATGGCGCGCATCTGGTCGGGCGTCTCCACGTAGGGGAAGGAGTCTTCCAGGTCGCGTTGCCAGGTCGCGTCCGGCCCAAAACGATGGCCGTCCACGGATTCGCGCGTGGCGTAGAGGCGGAGTAACTCCTCCGCGATTTCACGTGCTGCGCCTTTCGCCCGCTCTTTGATGCGCTGCCATTCGTTGCCGCCCAATCGGGTTAGTGTCGGTTGCTCGTCGGTGGCGGCGACGTATGACCCCAATCGATCCAGCTGCTCGGTCGGTACATACAATCGGTCATCGCCAGCATACTCCAGCACCAGATATTCCCGTTCGTCGCCGGGGGTATCCAGGTGGGTTGTTCCGGCGAAACGGGCCACCCCGTGGTCAATGTGAACCACGTAACCGCCGGGCGTCAATTCGGCCAGCGTTACAGCTTCGCCCATATCCCGCCTGACCCGAGGCGCTCGATAACGACGTTCCTTGACCGTGCCAAACAACTCGGCGTCGCTATAAACAGCCACCGCAGAGCTGACCTCAGATCCTTCGGTTTGCCAACCTTTTCTCAAGTTGCCAGCTATCAGATACACCTGGCCGCTGCGCGGACGAGTGGGCAGAGATTCCACCAGCCGGGCCTTTACGCCGGCATCGCTCAGGACTTCTTCCAACCGGCTGGCGTGTTGACTGACGGCAACCACTGCGCCGCCGTTGCTAACTCGGGCCGCCACGTCAGCGGTGAAAAACGTCAGGCCCGCCATTGTATCCGGCAACGGTTGCACAACCTGGTGGTCGTTGTCAGTGGCCCAGCGTTCCAGGCCCACCGTGGCGATGCCGGCTCCGTCAATTTGTTCCAGCAACGTGCTCCAGTCGGTGTTGGGTGAGGGGAAGCCGTAGGGCAGTTCGCCGCGCTGCTGGCGGGTTTCGCGTTGCTGGCGGTATTTCTCTGCCAGCTCTTCCGCTTCTCCCTTCAGTCGGGCCGGCCGGTCGAAAACGACCAAAGTGTCGGCGGGCAGGTATTCGGCGAAGGTGTTGCAGTTGAGCAGGCCGTTGTAATAAGACACCGTTTCGGGATTCGGGTGGGCCAGCAGGGTGCCCAATTCTTCCTGAAACCGCGCGACAGCGCCTGGAGAACATGGTGACAGATCGATGTGGCGGCGCCGCTCATCGAAAGTGTCTGGGTTGACCAGGTCGGGCAACTGCTCAGCGGCAGCGATGACGCGAACGTGGTCTGCCTCCTCCACCGACCGTTGCGTTTCGGGGTCGAACCTGCGAATGGTGTCGATCTCGTCGTCCCACAACTCGATGCGGTACGGGAGTTCCGCGTCGGAGGGGAACACATCCAGGATGCCACCGCGCAAGCTGAAACTTCCTGGCGTGTCCACCTGGGGTTCATTCCGGTATCCCAATTCGACCCACGCGGACAGCAACGCGTCGAGGGAATGGATGCGGCTACCTTTCCGCAGGCGGTCGGGGTGATGGGCCGTAGGGTGTTTACCTGCTACCAGATGCGGCGGCAGCGTCAGACGCAAGGCTGCCGAGACCGATGTGACCACCAATGGAGGAATTTCGTCCGCGTCAGCCTGCCCCGAAGTTGCCAGCGCCCCCAACGCCGTCAACCGCTGATTTGTCGAGCGCGCGTCCACCGCCAGACGCTCGAAGGGCAGCACTTCCGGTTCGGGCAGCAGGAATACCGGAACGTCCTCGCCAAGGTAGGTTAGCAGCTGGTCGTGCAGTCGTCGGGCGTCCTCCAGACGGGGCGTGATCACTACGATTGGCCGCTGTTGCAGATGCCAAAGGGCGCCGACGTACACCGGTTGGTGGTCGGATTGCACCGTCAAACTCGCTCGGGCGCGCTCAGCGCGCAAATTGCGCAGATGGCGCTGGATCCACGGCTGTGAGCCGAGTAAAGAAAGCAGACCGGATAGAGCCATATTCCTGCCGTTGGTTTGTGTTGTCTGACGGCCACGGAAGCGTCGTGCACGCCGAAGCGGGGCTGACCACAGGCCAGCCCCGTGGAAAGATTTTACGCCCTCGGTGCGGTGGATTTCAAGGTGTGCCAAACAGTGCGTGATATAATTCACGGCACCTCGCTCTTCCCTGTTTCCGAGCAATTAACCGTAATGCGCCGTGGACGTCCTGGCGCATCCCGTTCCTGAGACACATCAATGAAGTCGACCCCTTACCGCCGGGTGGTAGTGAAAGCCGGCACCAACGTGCTTACGGGCAGCAGTTCCGGCGGCGCATCAGAGTCTGTGGCTCTGGACGCTGCGGTGATGGCCGATTTGGTGCGGCAAATCAGCCAGTTGGTGAACGAGCAACAGATTCAGATTCTCCTGGTAACTTCGGGCGCAATTGCAGCTGGCCGGCAGGCTTTGGCCGAGTCCAACAACGTGCCGGATATGCCGGATATCTCGACGAGGCAGGTGCTGGCGGCATTGGGTCAAGGCCGGCTGATGCAGACCTATACGGAGCTATTCGGCCACCACGGGGTTTGCGTGGCGCAAGCGCTGCTGACGATAAATGACACGACGCAACGTCAGTCATACCTTAACATCCGCAACACCCTCCTTGCTTTGCTCGAGTTGGGCATTGTGCCCATCGTAAACGAAAACGACGTGGTGGCGTCGGATGAGATTGGTGAAGTGTTTGGCGACAACGACCGCCTGTCCGCTCTGATCGCCGCCCTGATCGACGCTGATCTGCTCGTCATACTGTCGGATGTCGACGGCCTGTATACGGCCGACCCCAAAATTGATCCCGATGCGACACTGGTGCCGGTGGTCGATCTGGTCGATGACGGTGTTACCGCTATGGCGGGGCGGCATCGCAACGCCTGGGCCCGGGGTGGGATGCCGACGAAACTCGATGCCGCCCGGCTGGTTACCACGTCTGGTATCGCCATGACCATCTGCCGTGGGCGCGATGAAAACGTCGTGGTGCGTGTCGTGGGCGGCGAACCGACTGGCACCTACTTCCGACCGGCGGCCAGCAAGTTGGAAGCCCGCAAGCGCTGGATGATCAGCTGCGCCGGCGACAGCGATTCGCACGCCGTTGTGGTGGACGCCGGCGCGGTGTCCGCTTTGCAACGCAACGGCGTCAGTCTCCTTCCGGCGGGCGTTCGGAGTGTGGTGGGCAATTTTGGCCGGGGAGATATTATTTACGTAGTAGATGAGCTCGGAAGCCAGGTGGCCTGTGGGATCTCCAATTACTCGGCTGGAGACATCGGTCTCATCCGCGGGATCCGTTCCGACCGCATAGTTGATACGCTCGGCTACCAATACGGCCAGGAAGTGGTGCATCGCAACAACCTGGTGTTGCTGTAGTCGCCGCCGCCTTGGCCTTCAGGAGAACAACCGATGACCGCCGCCGACTCACTTTACCAGCAAGGCGCCGCCGCCCAAGTCGCATCGTCGGTGTTGGCCCGGCTGCCGACGGGCGTTAAAAACCACGCCTTGCAGAACCTTGCCAGCGCACTGGAAACCGAGCAAAGCGCTGTGCTGGAAGCCAACGCCGCAGATTACCGAGATGCCCAGGACGCTGGCATCAGCGCTGCGTTTTTGGATCGCCTGTTGCTCACGCCGGACCGTCTGAACGGCATGGCCGCCGATGTTCGCGGAGTTGCTGCGCTGCCCGACCCGGCGGGTGAACTCCTGGAATCTTTCGTGATGGAAAACGGGCTGGAAGTGGAAAAACGCCGCATCCCTCTGGGCGTTATTGCCAGCATCTACGAGAGCCGGCCCAACGTTACCACTGACATCGTTTCGCTCGCGCTCAAATCGGGCAACGCCTGTATCCTGAGGGGCGGCAAAGAAACCCTGCGCTCAAACTCGGCGCTGGTGGGGTTGGTTCATCGGGCCATGGGTGAAGCGGGTTTGCCTACCGACGCGGTGCAATTCGTCAATGATACCGACCGCTCTCTGGTAGATGTAATGCTGGGGATGAAGCAACACATCAACCTGCTGGTTCCCCGTGGTGGCAGTGACCTGATCAATTTTGTGGCGGCAAAAGCGACCATGCCAGTGCTCACTGGAGGGGTCGGCGTCTGCCACACCTACGTTGACCGCGACGCCGACACAGATATGGCCGCCAGCATCATCTTTAACGCCAAAGTTCAGCGCCCCACGGTGTGCAACGCCCTGGATGCGGTGCTGATTCATTCGGATGCTGCGGCGCGCTGTTTGCCCGAGATCGCGTCCCGACTGAACGGCGCCGGGGTCGAGATGCGTTGTGACCATCGGGCGTTGAGCATCCTGGGTTCCGGAGAAGGGTTGCACACGACGCCGGCCAATGAGGATGACTGGGGCCAGGAGTTCCTCGCTCTCATCGCAGCCGTGAAAATCGTGGACAGCTTGGACGATGCGTTGAATCACATCCAGGTTTATGGTTCGGGGCACTCTGAAGCCATCGTAACCCAGGACCACGAAGCCGCCCAGCGTTTTCTGAACGAGGTGGATGCCGCCGCCGTGTATCACAACACCAGCACGCGGTTCACCGATGGCGCTCAGTTTGGCCTGGGCGCGGAGGTTGGGATCAGCACCCAGAAGTATCACGCCCGCGGTCCCCTCGGCCTGCGCGAGTTGACATCCTATAAGTGGATTGTGCGCGGCGACGGCCAGATACGGGAATGACGTAACAATCGTGCCTTACGACTACGAACGTGAAGTCCGCACCGCCAATTCAGAGGCGTTCCTCATCCTGGACGGGGAGAATGCGGTGGGCCGAATCGATACTCACTTTCTGCCCGGGATCGCGCATATCGCCATCGCCATCGACCAAAGTCTGACTCCAGAACAGATTGAGGAAATTATCGCCGACATCGACGCCGATATGCTGAACACCGTGGGTTCAGAGCGGGAATCGCACCTGTATCACGTGTTTCAGGGCACTGAAATCCGGGTGTTCAGCGATGACGGCGAAGGCGATTACAGCGGGAATGGAAACGGGCACGGCCACGGGCCGTTGCCTCCACCAGCGGGTTCCGGAGACTAGTTACCGTCTGACACCGGCGGTTTTACCGCACAGCGAGCCGGGCTGATATTCGTTACGCGCGTTTGCGGCTGACGACCTGTAGCGCTGCTTGTTCCACGCCTTCGGCGGTCAGGCCATTTTTGGCCATCAGTTCGTAGGCTGGGCCAGAGCTGGTGTAGCCCTTCAGGGCCACCATTTCAATCGGAACCGGGCATTGCCGGGCAACGACCCCAGCAACCACGCTGCCCAGGCCGCCGTGGATGTAGTGCTCCTCGGCGGTAACCAGGGCGCCGGTTTCGCGGGCGGCAGCAACGATGGTTTCTTCGTGCACGGGCGCCAACGTGTGCAAGTTAATGACCCTGGCGTCGATGCCCTGGTCGGCCAGGCTGTCGGCGGCATCCAGAGCCGGCGCCACCAGCGATCCAGCGGCGATGATGCTGACATCATTGCCGGGCCGCAGGGTATCTGCTCCGGCCATGTTGAACCTGTACCCGTTGGTGTGCACAACGGGCGTAGCGGCTCTGGGCAGCCGCACGTAAACCGGGCCGTTAGTGGCGGCGGCGGATCGGATTACCTGCTCCGTTTCCACAGAATCGGCCGGGGTAACTACCCTGAATGACGGCAGCGCGCACATCAATGCCAGGTCTTCGATGCTATGAGCAGACATTCCGTCTTCACCGGTCAGAATGCCGGCGTGGGTGCATACCAGTTTAACGTTCAAAGAAGGCTGGGATATGAGCACGCGCAACTGGTCGTATGGACGACCAGTGCCGAATACGCTGAAGGTGCTGACGAAGGGAATTTTACCGGCGGCGGCGAGACCGGCCGCGACGCCAACGATATTCTGCTCGGCGGGTCCAAAGTCAAAAAACCGGTCCGGGTATTGGTCCCGCCAGAGGTGCACGAAGGTTGAAACATTCAGGTCCCCGCCCAGCACCACAATATCTGGGTAGTCCTCGGCCATGGTCAGCAGGGTTCGGCCGTAGGTCTCCCGGTTGGCGGCCATTTCCCGGGTGGTTGCCATCAGGCCAACTCCTTCAACGCTGCTTCGTACTCTTCCTGGTTAGGGGCTCTGCCGTGGAAGCCGGGGTTGTTTTCCATGAAACTGACCCCCTTACCCTTGACGGTATCGGCGATGATTACGGATGGCCCCGATTCAATCGCCGCTCGAAGGGTGTCGAGGATTTCGTCATGCTGGTGCCCGTCGCAGTGCAACACGTTCCAGCCGAAATCACGCCACCGGTCTCCCAGTGGTTCCAGGGTCATCACCTCGTCGGTGAACCGGTCGTTCTGGATGCGGTTGCGGTCTACGATGGCTACCAGGTTGGTCGCCTTGTGGTGGGCGGCGGACATGGCGGCTTCCCACACCTCGCCTTCCTGACATTCGCCGTCGCCCAGCAAGGCGAACACCCGGTAATTGCGTCCGTCCAGCCGGGCGGCCAGGGCATGGCCCAGCGCGAATGACAAGCCCATACCCAACGAGCCGGAGTTCATCTCGACGCCCGGAGTGATCGGGTGAGCGTGTCCTTGCAACAGGCCATCGGTGCGTCGATACGAGGCCAGCTCCTGGCGATCGAAATACCCAGCCCGGGCCAGGGTTGCGTAAAATCCGGGCGATGCGTGCCCTTTGCTGAGGATGAATCGGTCGCGGTCAATCCACCCCGGATCGGCCGCATCGTATCTCATAACGCCGAAATAGAGCGCTACCAGGATGTCCATTTCCGACAAAGAACCACCGGGGTGACCACTGCCGGCGCGGTAAATCATTTCCAGACTGTCACGACGTAATTCCTGCGACGTGGTTCGCATTTCGTCGACGGTCAGTACGGGTTGGGTCACTGCGGCCAAAGCGTCACCTGCTGCTTAGCATGGAAGTGGAGGAACGGCGCGTTCGATTATATGCGTCGTGTTGGGCGGTGTCCACATCGCGGATGCTGCGAGCCGGGTGCAATGATTGTCCACCGATTTTGACTACCCCGTGTATCCTGAGTTCGTCGAAGGATCATCTTGAGTGGCCGGAAGGGCGCAAACTCATGGTTCGATGTGCTCGCGGTGGCCCTTTGAGAAGCTCAGTGTGAGGGGGGATACTTGACGGCTGGATAATCGACAAACCCTATCTTCGAACGTCCGCGCGCTTGTTCGCAAAATCCCGCCGTGTTGCTCAAATACCCTATACTAAAGAGCGTTAGCAAGGTGCCCAATCGCCCGTTATGTAATCATGATTATAGATGCCCATTGCCACCTGCTGCCGCCCGAGTTCGCTGGCCGGCATCATGACCTTGCCGGACGCGATGCGACTTTTGCCGAGCTATTTCCCCATCCCGGAAGTCTCATCGCTGATGCCGATGAGTTGCTGCGCGACATGGACGCCGCCAAAATTGACCGCGCGGTGGTCATGGGATTTGGTTGGACGGACGCCGCCATAGCCGTTGAGGTGAACGATTATCTGCTCCAGGTGGCCCGCACTCACCCGGACCGGTTGTCTGCCTTTGCGTCTGTAAACCCCGTTTGGGGCGCCGCCGCAGTTGATGAAGCCAGGCGTAGTTTCGATTTGGGAGCCGTCGGAATCGGTGAACTGCACGCCGATACCCAACAGTTCGAGATCACTAATTACGATGTTCTAGCACCTCTCATGGACGAATTGTTGCGCTGGAATCTGTCCATCACCATTCACGCATCGGAACCGGTGGGGCATCTGTACCCGGGTAAAGGAGCAACCACACCGGAACGCCTGCTGGCTTTCGCGCGGCATTTTCCCGAAAACCGCATCGTGTTTGCTCACCTGGGCGGCGGCTTGCCGTTTTACGCTGCCATGCCGGAAGTATCGGCCGCCTTAACAAACGTTTGGTATGACACCGCGGCGGTTCCGTTCTTGTATCACTCTGATGCCATCCGTGCTGCTGTTGCCACGGCTGGCGCCAAACACATCCTGTTTGGCACGGATTACCCGCTCCTCCGACACCGGCGAGTTGTGGACTATGTTCGCGATGCCGGGCTGGGTCGGGCTGAGCACGATGCCATCATGAGTGAAAACGCGGCGTCCCTGTTGGGACTGGCGCCAGCATGACCGCTCCGCACAACAACCTCGATGCCGAAACGCTGCCGGACTACCTGCGCCCAGGTCTGGATATAGTGCTCATAGGAATCAACCCGTCCGAGTATTCCGTGCGCGTCGGGCATTATTTTGCCAATCCGCGCAACCGGTTCTGGTCGGCAATCAGCGCCGCCAATTTGGCTGAACGGTGCGTTGGGCCTGAGGACGACGGCAGTCTGCTTGATGTAGGCATCGGGTTCACCGACCTGGTCAAACGGGCCACGCCTCAGGCGTCAGGGTTGACTGCTGCCGACTATCGCCGGGATGCTCCGGCACTGCGCCGCAGGTTACTTGAACACGAGCCATTGATCGCCTGTTTCCAGGGACTCACCACTTACCGTAGCTATTTGCGATACGCCGAAGGCAAAGCCCGCTCGGGCGGCATCGAACTGGGTCGCCAGGCTGACACTATCAGCGACTGCATCGTGTTCGTGGTGCCCAATCCGAGTCCGGCGAACGCTCGTTACTCGTTGGCCGATCTGACCGCGTGGTATTCGCAGTTGAAACAGCTGCGCGACGAGTTGAAACGGTGAGCCACCCGGCAGGAAATATTCGCACTTTCATTGCGTTGCCGCTGCCGCCCCACTGGGTTGAGTCGTTGCGCGGCGTGATGCGCCAGTTGGCGGTGCGCGTCCCCGCCGGCGTGCGGTGGGTTGATCCCACCGGGATGCATCTGACCCTGAGGTTCCTGGGCAACACCGACACCGCGCAGGTCCTCGGGATAATCGCCGGCTTGCGACGTGAACTGGCGGGGGCAGTCGCGCCGGATCTCGCCCTGTCCGGCTTGGGTACGTTTCCGCCGCGAGGCAATCCGCGCGTGATTTGGGCCGGCGTGTCCGGGCAACTCGACCGTTTGACTAACCTACAGCGCGGAGCCGAGTCGGCCGTCGCATCGCTGGGTTGGCCCGCTGAACAGCGTCCGTTTCGGCCCCACCTGACGCTGGGGCGCATACGCAATCGAGCATCGGATGCGCAACGCGGTGCGGTCCTGGATACCATTGCTGGAATCGAAGTCCCCGAATGCTCGATTTGGCGACCCGATCTCGTCCGCCTGTACCAGAGCGTCTTAACCTCCCAAGGGCCAATCTATTCCGGGCTTGGAGACATCGCATTGAGTCAGCCTATCTAACCGCCCTTCGATATTTGCCGGTATAGTCAATTGCCGGCTGCGAACACTGAAACCCGGAGCGCAAATTTGGAAACCACAATAGAAACCGAAATCCTGCCAATCGCGCCGTATGACTACGAATTGACGGCGGGACAATCGAGTTATTCCCGCGAACAGGAGTACAAGACCGAACAATTCGACGACGGCGCTTACGTTCGGTTGCTTGATCTGGGTGACAACACCGTACTGGCTTCGGTGCGCTCCGTGGGAACGGTTGACGAACCGCGCCTGGTTGCCACGTTGACCGGCGATGGGATAAACGACACGGCTGCCGAGCAAGCCACCGCGCAACTGACCTGGTTGCTGGGATGCGACCAGGAAGTGCGGCCCTTTTACGATTCTGTAGTCGATGACGCAGTGCTGGCTACTGTAGTCAAGGATTTCTATGGCTTCCGCAGCACTCGTACTGCGTCGGTATTCGAGGCGTTGGTGCAGGCGGTGATGGGTCAACAGATTGCCACGGCGGTCGCCCGCGTGGTGCGGAATTTGCTGATCCAGAACTACGGCGTCCGCTCTACGATCGGCGGCCAGGAATGGTACGCGTTCCCACGGGCCGAGAGTCTGGCCACAGCGTCAATCGACGACCTGCGTCAGCTCAAACTCAGCGTTCGCAAATCGGAGTACATCCAGAATATCGCGCAAACTGAGCTCGAACTTCCGGACGGACTGGACGCGGTGCGCCGACTCACCGACGACGAAGTGATTAGCCAACTGGTGGCAATGCGTGGCGTAGGGCGTTGGACGGCGCAATGGGTGTTGGTTCGGGGTCTGGCGCGAGCGGACGGGTTCCCGATCGGAGACCTGGCGCTGCGGCGGACAGTGGCCAGCCTGTACTTTGATGGTGCCGAAATCACCGACGACCAGTTGCTGGAGTTCTCCGAACGGTGGTCGCCGTGGCGGTCGTTGGCGACGGCGTATATCTTTGCGGCGATACGGGCCGGACGAGTAGCCGGGTCGTAAATCTTGAATCAACCCGGAGGGCAATCGCCCGCTGGGGTCGGCTAACGGAACATCCGCATGACCCCTTTGGGGTTGGAGGAGAACTGCCGCATCAGTCGCTGCGTCTGTTTGAACTGGTTCAGCACGCGGTTGACGTCCGATGGGTTGGTGCCGCTGCCCAGCGCGATCCGGCGACGGCGGCTGGCCTTGATGACTTCCGGGTTGGTGCGTTCGTGCATCGTCATTGAGCTGATGATGGCTTCAGTCTTGCTTAACTCGGAATCATCGAGCTGGCCTTGCATTTTTTTGGCGGCACTGCCGATGCCGGGCATCATTTCCAGCACGGATGCCAGCCCGCCCATTTTCTTGACGCCCTGAATCTGGTCCAGGAAATCGTCCAGCGTGAAACTGGAGGTACGCATCTTGCGTTCCAGTTCTTTCGCCTTGTCCTCGTCCACCGCCTCCTGCGCCCGTTCAATCAGAGTCATCACATCGCCCATGGCCAGAATGCGCGACGCCATCCGGTCCGGGTGGAAGGATTCCAGGCCGTCCGGTCGTTCACCAGTACCGATGAACTTGATGGGAACGCCGGTAACGCGCGTTATGGAAAGCGCCGCGCCGCCCCTGGCATCTCCGTCCATCTTGGACATTACCATCCCGTCCAGGCCAATGCGTTGGTGAAATGCTTCGGCGGCCTGCACCGCGTCCTGGCCGGTCATGGCGTCGACCACCAACAGCACCTGGTGTGGATTCACCGCCCGTTTTACCTCTTCCAACTCGCCCATCAACTCATCGTCGATGTGCAACCTGCCGCCCGTATCCACGATGACCCAGGTCAATGCCAGTTCGGTGGCTCGGCGCAGGCCCGCTGCCGCGACTTTGGCCGGCGTCGATGATGCCGGGTCTTCAGAATATACGGGTAGGTCGAGTTGTTTGCCGAGGGTTTCCAGTTGTGATATGGCAGCCGGGCGGCGCAGGTCAGCGGCCACCAGCAGCGCGCTGTGGCTTTGTCGCCGCATTTGCAGGGCCAGCTTCGCCGCCGTAGTCGTCTTGCCGGAACCTTGCAATCCCACCAGCATCAACACCGATGGCAATTGGCTTGACGGAGTCAGCCGGTGGTCTCCGGCGCTGAGAATAGCGGTCAACTCTTCGTGGACTATTTTCACCACTTGCTGGCCAGGAGACAGGCTCTCCAGCACGTCGCCGGTCAACGCCCGCTCCTTCACGCTGGCGACAAAATCTCTGGCCACGCGAAAGTTCACGTCGGCTTCCAGCAACGAACGTCGAACCTGGCTCAACGCCTCGTCAATGTCCTTTTCGGTGAGACGGCCCTTGCCCTGCAGGCGGTTGAATATCCCAGTCAGGCGGTCGGTAAGATTGTCAAACATAGCGGTTCCCTGTTTTTTGCTGATGGTCCGGGGTCATTCCCACCGGAACAGGCGGTTGGCGATGACAAAGGCTACCACAAGCCACACGGCAAGGCCCAGGAAGTTGGGCCACTGCGTAACGATGGAATCGCCCTGCACCGTCATGCCGCGGATGGCTTCCACCAGGTAGGTCAGCGGCAGGTAGTCGGTTACGATCTGCAACGCGTTGGGCAACACGTCGCGGGAGAAAAAAACGCCGGACAGGAACATCATCGGCAGCGAGACAATGTTCGCCAGGGGCGCCGCCTGTTGCTCAGTACGTGCCCAACCGGACACGGCGAATCCCAACGCTAAGAATACGGCGCCACCCATGCCAGCGGCCAGCAGCACCGCGAAGAAGTTGCCGGCGAACTCCGCGCCAAACACGAACACCGCCACCGCGGCCAGTATCACCGTTTGTATTACCACCACCACCAACCGGGTGAATACCTGCGCCACCAGCAGCGTCGCCGGGTTCAGTGGTGTGGCGAGCAGCCGACGCAGCACGCCCTCGCGTTTCATGGTTACAAAGCTGAACGCTACGCTGAACAACCCCAGCTGCATAATCGACATACCGATTACCCCGGGCATGAGAAAATCGATGTAGCCCAAGTTCCGCGCGTCCACCGCCTCGCTCTGCAACGTCACTACCCGTTCGGCGCCGGTAATGGAGAAATTCAGTTGATCGATCGCTGATTGCAGTATGTTCAACCCAACCTGGGTCTCATTGGCACGGCTGGCGTGATACAACGCCTGCACCTGAGATGTTTGGCCTTCGACCCCAAACCCATCTGACAGGATGATCACGACGTCGCGTTGCCCGTCGGATAAGGCCTGGCGTTCCGATTGACCAGTGCCGTGTTCGATGCGCAGGGCAGCTACGTTCGACAAGCCTTCTACGAAGTGTAAGGACGCCTCGTTCTGGGCTTCGTCGACTATTCCTATGTCCAGCTTGCCCAGCTCGCCAAAATTAAGCAGCCCGAAGATGACCATAATCACCAGCGGCAAAAAGAACGTCCAGAACAACGCCCCCCGATCCCGGGACCACATCTTCATGGTGGACCAGGTCAGATAAATGATCGGTCTCCGCAGCACCTACATCTCCCGAAGCGACCGGCCCGTCAGGTCGAGAAATACGTCCTCGAGCGTCGCCGACCGCACTTCCTGGGTTCGTTGGAAACCGCGCCCGAGCAGTTCGTCAATCAGGGTTGCCGGCGTGTCCATCGTTATGATGCGGCCCTGATCCATGACGGCTACCCGGTCGCACAGTTCTTCCGCTTCCTCCATGTAGTGCGTAGTCAATACTATCGTGCGGCCTTGGGTTTTCCAGTCGCGCATCAAGTCCCACATACGGCGCCGGGCTTGAGGGTCCAGCCCAGTGGTGGGTTCGTCCAGGAATATCACTGCCGGGTCGTTTACCAGTGATGCAGCGATGGCAAAGCGTTGCTTCTGGCCGCCAGACAGGGTGCGGAAGGATGCCTTCCGTCTTTCGGCCAGGTCCACCGCCTCCAGCAACGGCTCCGGATCGACCCGGATGCCGTAGATACTGCCCAGCATCATCAGCAATTCGGAGAGATGCAGGTGTTCGAAGAAGGCGCTGCTTTGCAGTTGGACACCAATGATTTGTTTAACGGCGCCGGCATCTTTACTTACGTCAATTCCGGCGACCGTGGCCGTCCCACTGTCGGCGGCGCGCATACCTTCAACAATTTCTACCGTTGTGGTCTTGCCCGACCCGTTGGGCCCCAACAGGGCAAACACCTCGCCCTTGCCAACGCTGAAGGTAACGCCGTCAACGGCCTGAATGTCTCCATACCGTTTGCGGAGGTCCTGCACCACAATGATAGGAGCGGCCGCAGTATCGCCGGCCTGATGCGTCATTGTCCCCATATTAGATAAACCGAGAGTTATTATAGCATCGGCGTGCTTCAAAATCGGTGGCGGGATGTCACCGCGAAGCCGCACCGGTGGATTGAGGGGCAATGGTACAATCGGCTGTGTCCTCCCGAGTCTGCATGATTTCCCGGTTTCCGGTACTGCCATGATTCCCCTCAAACTGTCCGTTCGCAACTTTCTTTGTTACCGCGATAATGTGCCCACGCTGGATTTGGAGGGCGTCCATATCGCCTGTTTGTGTGGGGATAACGGGCACGGCAAGACGGCGTTGCTGGATGCCATCACCTGGTGCCTCTGGGGTCAGGCGCGCACCGGAGGGCGTAACCACGACGCCTTGATTACTCATGGCGAGGACGAATGCCGGGTCGAGCTGGATTTCCAGGCCCGGGGCCAGAATTATCGGGTGATACGCCGCCGGCGCCGCTCGGGACGTGGGCAAACCCAGCTGGACCTGTTCGTGCTGGGCGACGCGGAGAACCCCCGCACGTTGACCGCAAATACGGTTAACGAAACCAACGCCAAAATCATGCAAATCGTTGGTATGGACTACGACACGTTCGTCAACTCGGCCTTCTTGCTGCAAGGACGTTCGGACGAATTCATGCGAAAAACGCCTAGCGAGCGAAAAGATACACTGTCGTCCATACTCGGTCTCGACCTGTACGACTCGCTCCAAGCCGCCGCCCGCGCGGTGCGAGACCGTCATCGCGTTGACCTGGCACATCACACCGAGGCTTTGCAGCAGAATCATAATACTCTAGCATCCATTAGCGATCCGGCCGACGAGCTGCAACAGGTGGGCGCTCAGGTGGATGCGTTATCCGGCGAACTGGCAAATGTTGCCGTGGAGTCGGAACGTCTGCGGGCTGCGGTCGAACAACTGCGCGAGGCACGAGCCGATATGGACGGTGTCGCCGAGAAAATCGGTGCACTCCAAGCCGGCGTCACCGAGTTGGACGCCGATGCCGTCACGACTCAGAAACGAATCACAACCACCCGTTTGCTGGCGAACCAAGCCGATGAAATCTCTCACGGTGTCAGCAGGCTGGAGCAAACGCGCGATCAATTGCGGCTGCTGGAGGCGGCGCGTGTGCAATACGACCAACTGCAATCGCAACGGGCCGAGTTACAACGTGCCATTGACCAGGCAACTGCACAGCAACGGGCCAATATCGACGAACTCGCCCGGCGCATACAACAGGATTTGGAACCGTTGGCCGGACGGGCTGATGCCATTGCCAGCGACCTGGCCGACCTCGAAGGCGCCGAGTCGGAGGCAGCTCAGGAACAGTCCGCAATCAACGCCCAGGTTGCCGAGCTTTCCGAAATGCAACAACAAATGGCATCCAACGATGTTGAACTCAATCGGTGCGTGGAAGAGGGCAAAACGCTCCGGGCGCGGTTGGTTGATATGCAATCGGCGGACGCGGTGTGTCCGCTGTGCAGCACGCCGTTGGCCGATGACGCCTGCGACAACATCACCGAGTACTACCAGTCCGAACTGAATACTAAGTTGCGATTGCATCAGGAACTCACCAACGCCAATGCTGCAATTGCACAATCGCTGGAGACATCGCAGGCGGAGACTGACCGGCGAAGTCGTGCCCTCACGCGTAAACAACGCGACACCCAGCGAGCGCGGGGCCGTCTGGAACAGGAACAACGACAGTGTGCTGACGCAGCGCAACAACTGGAGGCTGCGCTTCCGCAGCTTGAAACGGCACAGCGAGTTTTGGCAGACCGGGATTTTGCGAACGAAGAGCGCCGCCAGGTGGCAGAAATTGACCAGCAGTTGGCCGATTTGGGCTACGACGACTTCACCCGCCGTGAGACATTTGATCTGATCCAATCGCTGCAACACTGGGAGCCGCAACAAATTGCGCTGAATTTGGCCCTCGCGGCTTTGCCCCATGACAAAGCGAATTTGCAACGCATAGAGGCGCAATCGGAGCGCTGGCGTGAAGAACTGCAAGCGGCGCAGCAACGACTCGCCGCCGACCAGGCAGCCGTCATGGATCTGCCCAACCTGCAGAAACAATCTGAAGCAGCACAACAGTCGGTGGTTCGCCTCCGCACCGCGATCGATGCAGCATCCCAACGGCGTGGTTTCCTGCTGGCCGCTGTTGAATCCCGCCGCCAGGCCCAGGCCGAAATCGAGCGTCTGACGAGTTTGCGCTCCCACACCGAACGGGAGTTGGACGTTTACTCGGAGTTGTTTGCCGCCTTTGGTCGTGGCGGTGTGCCGGCTATGCTAATCGATGGAGCAGTGCCGCGTAT
Organism: Dehalococcoidia bacterium; assembly: GCA_965220095.1. GTDB lineage: Bacteria > Chloroflexota > Dehalococcoidia > Lucifugimonadales > UBA3495 > Bin87. The sequence continues at coordinate 3,446,843 of OZ244805.1, read as the reverse complement.
CGAAACCGAAGCCACCACGCTGTTGGGTCGAATGACGGACAACCGCATGGCCGTGAAGCTGGAAACACAGCGGGTAACCAATGCCGGCGGGGTTAGCGAGACGCTGGACATTCTGATTAGCGATGAGTTGGGCACGCGTAGCTATGAAGTGTTCAGCGGCGGCGAGGTGTTTCGCATCAACCTGGCCCTCAGAATCGCGCTATCCAAGGTGCTGTCCCAGCGCATGGGCGTGCCCCTGCCTACGTTATTCATTGACGAGGGGTTCGGCACCCAGGACGCCGCCGGCCGTGAGCGCATTGTCGACACGATAACTTCGATCCAGGACCAGTTCGAGAAAATCATTGTGATTACCCATCTGGAAGACCTCAAAAACCTGTTTGACGTGCATATCCAGGTCGAGAAATTCGACACCGGTTCTCAGTTTGAGCTGGTTGTAAATTGAAACCACCCCGGAGGAAGGGATGCTAACTGATACGCAACGCGATTTCCTGAGCCATCATCACAACGCGGCGTTGACCACTTTTCGCAGAAATGGCGCCGCTCAAATGAGCATCGTTACCTGTGGTCAATTCGGCGATGGGGTCGCCTTCACCACCACCGACGACCGCGCCAAGTTACGCAACCTGCGCCGCAACCCCAACTGCACAATCCTGGTGGGCACCAGCGATTGGCGCAACTTTCTGGTGCTGGAGGGGCAGGCCCGGCTGGTGTCGGTGGATAATTCCTCTGCCGAAGAGTACCGCGATACCCTCCGGCAGGTTTATCGAGCCGCGGCCGGTCAAGAGCATCCCAACTGGCCTGAATATGACCAGGCCATGTTGGACGACCAGCGCTACGCCATTCTGGTCACCCCTACGAACGTCTATGGTCGGCAGGACTGAAGTGCAATTCGGGCGTTAGTCGGCGGCGATGCCCTCGGCCTTGCGCAACGAATCCACATCCATATTGATTTCGGCGCTGCGACCCTGCAAGGCCGCCAGCACGCGCTCCCCGGACAGCGGCAACTCGTTGATGCGAACGCCCACCGCGTCGTAAACCGCATTGGCGATGGCCGCCGGCGGTCCGAAGCCAGGTGGCTCGGCGACTGCTCGTGCGCCAAATGGCCCTTCCGGGGCCGGCACGTCGATGAGGATGTTCTCAATCTCAGGCATATCGATAGCCAACGGCATTAGATACGATGCGAACGACGGATTGCGAACTGCTCCCGTTTCGCCGTCAAACTGCTGGTCTTCGGTCAGGGCGCGACCGATGCCTTGCACGACGCCACCGTCCAGTTGCCCTTCGACGGCCATCGGGTTGATGGCCGTGCCGACATCCTGCGCCTGCACGTACCGCAACAGGTGTACCTGTCCGGTATCGCGGTCGACCTTCACCTCGGCTGCCTGAGCCGCAAACACCGGCGTGTAGGGCATATTCGACAACGCTGCGGTGCCAATTATCGGCCCGCCCCGAGAGGTTATGCTGGCCGCCGCCAATTGGGCGAACGTCAGCCCCTGCGGTTCGTTGTCCAGCACGTACACTCGTCCGTCATCGCAACCCAAGGCATCGTCAGGGACGCCCAAACGCTCAGCGGCCAGGGCCATGAGCTTGTCTTTCGTGTCGTTGGCGGCCCGCTGTACCGCAGTGCCCTGGCTGTACACAACCCTGCTGCCGCCGGACTGGCCGGTGTACGGGGCCATATCGGTATCGCGCTTCGCCACAACAACCTCGTCCATGGAGATTCCCAACGCCTCCGCTGCGATGGCGGCCAGGGCCGTGTCGCTACCGGAGATGTCCGTTGATCCGGTCAGCAAACTGACGGTGCCATCGTCGTTGACGCTAATGGAAGCCGTCGACGGGCCGCTGCCGCTGCGCCACTCGCAGAGCGCCAACCCAATGCCGTGGCCGTCTTCCAGCTGGCGCGGCCAACCCATGGATTTTTTGATCGCTTCCAGCGCTTCCATCAGGCCATTGGTGGGGACCACCGCGCCGCTCACCGACACGTCTCCCTCGCGCAGGGCGTTGTGGGCGCGCAGGTCGTAGGAGTCGATGCCGAGTTCCTGGGCGATGTGGTCCATGTGAGATTCCACGGCAAATGTCATGTCCGCCACACCAGAGGCGCGGTATGAACCAACGTAGACCTTGTTGGTGTACACGCCATACGACCTCAATCGGAAGTTGGGTATGCGATAAGCGCCGATTCCGTGTCCGATGCCAGAGTTCGGCCCCGCGCCCAGATACGCACCCACATCGAAGATGGTGTAGGCTTCGCGGGCGGTAATCGTGCCATCATTCATCACGCCGGAACGGACGTAGTTGGTTACCGGCAAACGGGGGCCGTTCATGGTAAACACTTCTTCGCGGGTGTTCACCAGCTTGACCGGCCGGCCGGTGCGCATCGACAGCAGGGCCGGAAACGCCTCAAACGCCAGCCGCAATTTTGCGCCGAACCCGCCCCCCAACTCCATCGCGACAACTCGGATGCGCGACACGGGAATCTCCAGCGCCGATGCGAGGCCGGCGCGAATCTGGTACGGCCCCTGAGTTGATGCGTAAATGACCAGCCGTCCATTGGGTTCCACGTCGGCGACGCAGGCCATTGGTTCCAGGAAGCCCTGATTGATCCCCTGTGAACGGTACACGTCCTCGACAACCACGTCGGCATCTTTGAAGGCTTGATCAACATCGCCACGATCTGCGTCCAGCAACGTGCTGACATTGTGGCCCATTGTGAAGCCGTAGCCCTCGTACTCTTCCAGATGCGGATGCACCGTGGACGCGCCCGGTTGCATGGATGCCAGGGGATTTACGACTACCGGCAAATCCTCGTACTGAACTTCGATGAGGTCGATTGCTTCCTGAGCAGTCGCTTCGTCATTCGCCGCTACCGCCGCGATGGGTTCGCCGATGAAATTCACCGTATCGCGCGGCATTACGTAGCGGTCCCGCAGGGCTCCGGAGCCGAAACGCACTTCCGGGAAATCGGTGCCCGTAATCACAGCCCGCACTCCGGGCAGCGCCGCGGCCTTGCTGGTGTCAATCGAAACGAGCCGGGCATGGCTGTGCGAGCTGGGCAACAGTTTGCAGGCCAGCATACCGGGCAGGTATACATCGGAGGCGTAGGTCGATCGGCCGGTTACCTTGTCATACGCGTCGACTCGGGGGTGGTTTCGTCCCAGGACTTTAAACTCGGTCATTTCAAGCGCCTCCGTTTTGGGCGGTTGGTAGGGTTATCTCGGTTGCGAACCTATCCGGCATTACGCATCTCTTCGGCGGCGGCCATCACTGCTTCCACCACGCGGGCGTAGCCGGTGCAGCGGCACAAGTTGCCGCCGATGGCAAAGCGCACGTCCTCTTCGGTCGGGTTCGCGTTGGACTGCAAGAATCCGGTGGCCGACATTATCAGCCCCGGAATGCAGAACCCGCACTGCAGCCCGCCGTGTTCCACAAACGCCTTCTGCACCGGACTCAAACCGTCGACGGTCGCCAACCCTTCAATGGTGGTGATGACGGCATCGTGGGCGCTGTGAGCGAGGACGAGGCAGGAAGTTACCGGTTGCTCGTCCATCAGCACCGTGCAGGCGCCGCAGTCCCCTTCGTCGCAACCCTTTTTGGCGCCGGTCAACTGCGCTTCGTCGCGCAAGCAGTCCAACAGCGAGTAAAATGGCTCCACCAGCAATTGGCGGTTTTCGCCGTTCACATTGAGCGTCAGAGCTTGTTTCATCATGCCACCTTCAGTTCCATTCACCAGTCTATTTACCGGGTTGCTCTATAGAGAGGATTGTACCGCGAGACGCCGCAGTTCGACGAACGACGGAGCATCGATCAAGGCAGTCTGCGCGGCATATTGTAAGGTTCGTTCAGTCAGCACACGCACCATGTCCCTGCGATATTCAGCGCTGCTGCGCACGTCGGAGATCGGATTGGTGGCTTCGCTGGCGATGCGCGCCGACTCGGCGATGTTGCCGGCATCCGGTGCCTGACTCACCAGCCGTCCCTCGGCGGCGGCGGCACGCATTGGCGTAGGCGCGACGGCTCCCAGGCCGATGCGAACGACGGAGCAGGCACCGTCGTCGGCCAGGCTGACCACCGCTGCCACGCCGACGGCGGAGATGTCCATGGCTCCGCGCGGGCTATGCTTTATGTAAAGGCCACCCGAGTTTGGCGCCGGCGTCGGCAACCTCAACTCGGTCAGTATCTCGCCAGGTTGCAACGCGGTGCGGCCCGGACCGAGGAAGAATTCGTTGATGGGCAGCCACCGCTCACCGCCCAGACCGACAATGCGACACTGGGCGTTGTATGCGAGGAGGGCCGGCAGCATGTCGCCGGCGGGGGAGGCGTTGCAGGCATTGCCGCCGATGGTAGCCAGATTGCGCACCTGCACCCCGGCAAAAGCGGTTGCTCCCGCCGCTAGAGCAGGGTAACGCCGGCGAACGATGGGGTGCTGCTCGATAGCCTGCACCGTGGCCATCGAGCCCAACGACAAGCCATCAGTTTCGTTCCAGTCGATGTCGCCCAGCCCGGGGACGTGCTGCATGCACACGACTGTTTCCGGCAGCCAAAAACCGGTGCGAAAGCGAACCAGGAAATCGGTACTCCCGGCTACCAGTCGCGTCCCCTCGCCACCATCGGCGAGCATTTGCAACGCCTCTTCTAGCGAACGCGGCTCCAGGTAGTCGAATCGAGCCATAGAACCCTCCAGGTGAATTTCGATTGAGTTCGACGCCGGAGATCACCGATCATCGACGCGATAGTCTAGCGGGATTATATGGGCCGGTTCAATGGCAGGTCAACGAACCTGAGTATTCATGCTGGCCGTGCCATAGCGCCACAGGTTCCACACATGGGGTTGCCCGTATCGCGGGCGATGTGGAACTATAGAGTGCAGCGGCTCCCCGTTTGATGCTGGGTAGCCGCCCTAGTCAGGGTCGAGATTCACAATTAACGATTGGCGTTTGCGTATGGCTGGATGAGCACCCGCAGTGTGCCATCATTTTCCTTGCGTTGGGTGAGCAGCCGGTGGCCGGCCTGCTCGGCCCAATACACGACGTCGTAGATATTCAAAGCGTCATGCAAGATGGCCTCAATGAACGAGGTGCGGTCGTATTCCATTTGACGGCTCAGCGCTGCGATGACTCCCGCGCAGTTCTTGCCTCGCCCATCAACGATAGTCCAGCCGGTGTTGCCGTTGCCGTTTCCGTTGCCGGTAGTTTTCACGGGAGCGCGCACGTCAATTTGGCCGGTCTTGCGGAGTTCCAGCTGCTCCTTGAAGTAGGCCACCGCTTCCCAGGCAACCGCCCGGTCGCGTTCGCCGCTGGAGCATACCGCCCCGCGCACACCCACGATGTCCGGATTGATGCGGGCAAGTTCGTCCAGATTTTCCAGCTTCAGATGCCCACTCAACGCCGTGCTCAATCCCGCCTGTTTGGCGTCCATTACCATGTCGCGGAGCACCGGTTCGGGCATGAAATCGAACAAATTGCGACCATCCTTGGTCAGGGTGTCAATCAGGAATCCGTCGCACTGCCCTTCCCGGGCCAGCTTCACCATCAGATGGGGGTCAAGCCCGCCCTCAAACAGCACGTTGTCGGCGAACAGGGAGCCAATCAGCTTGGTCTCCGAATTGCCCAGCGCCGCCCGCGCCTCTCGCAGCACCTGGAGGGCGTTGTCATATTCAGCCACCTGGAACCCTACCTTTACCGAGGTGGCATCGAGCAACGCAGCGGCGTGCACCGCCATAGCCACAGTCCCGGGCTGGTTGGGTACGACGCCCAGCGTGACGCTGACGTGTTTGTGCAGGGGGATCCGTTCGCGAACTTCCCTCACGAGGTTAGGATGTCCGGAGCCGACCAATGCTTCCTGGAGGTTCTTGACATCAATGATGTCGGCTCCGCCCCGGTCCGCTTCCAACGCCTCGGGCATATCCTGCACGCTAACCAGCAGCATCATGCCGGTATCGGGTGAATCGCCGTTCGCGCTCTTTGCTCCGGCTGCCGTCAGCCAAGGAGCGTGGGCGCGGCCATGAATCACTTCGTGGCCGGACGAGGCGGCAGTTACGGGGCGGGGCAGCAGAGGTTCCAACTCGCGCCACAGCTCGGCCTTTTCCTCCGCTGTAAGGTCGGTTAGCGGCGCGCGGACGCTGCCGCCGGCCATACCCATCATCTCGCCCCAGGCTTTGCACATGGAAACGGGGAGCGCGCCACCGGTCTTTTTCATGGTGCCGCTCCACCACTTGTCGGACAACGCCTTGATGTCCTTCAGGTATCGGTCGTAGTACTCCATGTCGAGATTGCCAGCCGTGGCCTTGTCAATGAACTGGGTGTAAGGATTGTGCTCCGGCGTGTCGAACCGCCAGTCTGAGGTGTTGGCGAACATCACCTGTTGCTGGAAGCCCAACTGCCTGGCCTTGTGGAATATCCACTCGTCAGGGGTGCTGATGATGGCGTCCCGCCCGGCCAGCAGGTGGGTTTCAATGGATATTTGCTGGTTGAAACTCGCCTCTTTGACCCCGACCAGATTGGGAATGGCGCACAAACGCTTCAATCCCGGAGGGCTGATGGTGATGCCGAATTGTGGTGAGTTGTAGAACATCATCGCCAGATCGGTGGAATCGGCCACCTGGCGTACGAATTCGACCACCTGATCCTCAGTTTTGGTGACCATGTACGATGGGGCGATTATCAGCAGATCGAAACCACGGTTCTGGGCGTGCTGGGCCAGAGCTATGCTCTCCCGCAGGGAGGTGTCGGTCACGTGAGCGCCGATCAGCCAACGGCCGTCGGCTTCGTCGGCTACGGTGTCCATAACCAGGCGCCGTTCGGCTTCGTCGAGGCTCCAGAATTCGCCCATATTCCAGGTGCAACCGCCGCCCCTTACGCCCAGGCTGCGGACGTGGCGGATGTTGTGGCGCAGACCCGCTGTGTCCACCTGGTTATCAGGCGTGAATGGAGTTACCAGAGTCGTCCATTGGCCCTTCAAGGTCTGCCAGGCCCAATCCTGGGCCTCGTGCTTGCGGTAACTGGCCATGATTAGTCAGCCTCCAACTTGATTGTCATCCTGATTCTACCGGGGGGTTTTCGCATCAACTGCCAGGCAACGGCGCGTGTCCGGGTTAACGTGCGACAGTTTACGAGGCAGCCAGTTTTCCGTCAACAATCAACGTTTTGCTGGCGTTAAAACTAACGGCGAATCCGGCGCTATTCCGGTCATGCCGGGGGTTGGCAGCAGGGGCAAAACCAGCTGCTCCGGCCTCTGACCCGCAGCAGCTGCACCTCGGTTGCGCAACTGGGGCAGAATCCACCCTTGGACCGTGGTATCGTCCACGGCGACAGGGCGGTGGGTGGGTCAGGCCACTGGGCATCGCTGGCTCGTGCGTAGGCGGCCACCGATCGGGTCAGGGCCTTGACGATGGATTCGTGCAAACGGGTTGACTCGCCCAGGTCCAGACTGCCCGCCGTCCGTTCGGGATGAATGCCGGACAGAAACAACGCTTCATCGGCGTACAGGTTGCCCAGACCTGCCACGACAGATTGCTCCAGCAGCAACGCTTTGATGGGCGCTTTGCGATTGCCCAGCCTTTCGGCCAACACCTCTGAGGTGAAGGCGGGTTCCAAAGGCTCCGGCCCCATTTTAGACATGGCATCTGCCGGGTTGCTCAACAGCCACAGATGTCCGAATTTCCGCGGGTCGCCGAATCGTAGTTGTCGGCCGTCGTCCAGCGGGAAGGTGTGCCGCACCATCGGACCGACCGGCACATCTGCGTCTCTTATGCGGAGGCTCCCCGTCATGCCCAAGTGCAGCACGAGATGGTTGCCGTCGTCCAGCGGCGAGATGAGGTATTTGCCCCGCCGACGCACATCCTCTACCCGCCGGCCAACCACTCCTTCAATAAACTCGCCGACCGAGGGCCGGCGCACTGTCCTGGGCCACGTAATGTCGGGTGCGCCCAGGACACGACCAACCAACCCCGCCCGCAACAGATATTGGCGCGTGTTCTCGACTTCGGGAAGTTCGGGCATATTGATTTGCGGCGATTTAAATTTAAGCGCTAACCCGCCGCACCCCGAGGGTTACTTCCATTCCCTCAATTTTGGCGGTTTCAAAGTGCATATCTTCAGGCGCTTGCGCTACTAACGCTTCGCTCAGCGTCTCTTGCATTATGTATTCCTGGTGGCCCGTCATCACCCGCATCACATCCTCTGGCCCCTGGTAGGAAGTGACAATGCGGTCGGTAATCTCAAACCGCGCGCCCTTTCGCAGATTCTGAATCCGATGCGCTAACTCCCGCGCCAGGCCCTCGTCGGCCAATTCGGGTGTCAAACGGGTGTCGATGGCGACCATGTAGCCGGCCTCCAGACTGGCCGAATATCCTTCTAATGACACGATGGCCTCGGCTTGGTCGCCGGCGGCCCCTTGCGCACTGGCGTAGAGATCTGGTTGCAAGGCGGCCGGCTGCAACTCCTTGATGTTCAGCTCTTCAAGAATCTGGGCACGCACCCAGTCCAGGTATTCGTCCTCTTCAGGCGTGCGGGTGTGCACCACTACTGACGCCAGCGGCTGCCGCACTTTGATGCCGGCCTTGCTGCGAGCTGCGCGGCCCATGCTGGCGACCCGCTGCGCGAGTCTGGTGGCGTCCATGAGGGAGTGATCGATTAGCGATTCGTTGGCGATCGGGTAGGAGGCCAGGTGCACACTATCCGGAGCCTCGGGATGGTAGCGCAGTTCCAGGTTGCGGTACATCTGCTCCGCCACGAAGGGAGCCAGGGGGGCCATCAGCTTGGCCACGGTGGTCAGGCAGGTGTACAGCGTTGAGTAGGCGCCGAGCTTGTCGGTGTCGCTTTCGCTCTTCCAGAACCGGCGTCGAGATCGACGGACGTACCAGTTGGACAGCACGTCGATAAACTCCTGGATCCGGCGACCGGCATCGGTGGGATTGTATTTGTCCAGGTGATCGTCAACCTGCTGCGCCAGCAGATTCAACTCCGACAGAATCCAGCGATCGAGTTCAACTTCCGGCTGCCAGTTGGCTGGTATCTGGTCGGGTTCAAACTGATCGATGTTGGCGTAATTGGTGAAGAACGAATACACATTCCAGAGGGTTAGCAACACCCGCCGCAACGTCTCGTTGACCAGTTTGTCGGAGAATCGCCGCGACTCGCCGGGATGTGAAGCGGTGAACAGATACCAGCGAAGGGCGTCGGCGCCGTGGGCGTCAAGGACGCTCATGGGGTCAACGACGTTGCCGAGCCGCTTGCTCATCTTTCGCCCGCGCCCGTCCAGGATCAGGCCGAGGCAAATTACGTTGCGGTAGGCCACATCATCATTTAACAATGTCGACAGGGCGTGCAGGCTGTAGAACCAGCCTCGAGTCTGGTCGACGGCCTCGCAGATATAATCGGCCGGCAACCGCCCGTCGTGGTCGATGTCGGTGTTTTCAAACGGATAATGCCATTGGGCGTATGGCATCATGCCAGAATCGAACCAGGCATCCATGACTTCAGGAATGCGCCGCATGGTGCCGTGGCAATTATCGCTGGCGCACCGCCAGGTTATCTCGTCAACGTAAGGGCGATGCAGATCCATGTCGGAGGCTGTCGCACCCGACAGAGCGGCCAAATCGGCTACGCTGCCCACGCAAGTTGTCGAAATGCAGGTGTCGCACTGCCACACCGGGATCGGAGTGCCCCAGTAACGCTCCCGGGAGATTGCCCAATCCACGTTATTGCGCAACCACTCGCCGAAACGACCCTCGCGAATGTGGTCGGGGTACCAGTTGATGTCGCTATTGGCAGACACTAGACGGTCTTTGACCGCGGTGGTGCGGATGTACCAGGATGTCTTGGCGTAGTAGAGCAACGGGGTGTCGCAACGCCAGCAGAACGGATAAGTGTGTCGGTATACGCCCTGGTGATAGAGCAGATTTCGCCCGGTCAATTCTTCGCAGATATCAGGGTCGGCGTCTTTGACAAATTTGCCAGCAAAGGGGTAATCGCCGGTGATGATGCCCTGTAAATCCACCGGCTGAACGAAGGCCAGTCCTTCCTCGCGGCCCAGCCCGAGGTCTTCGTCGCCAAAGGCTGGCGCGATGTGGACGATACCGGTGCCATCGTCCATGCTGACGAAATCCGCAACGACTACGCGGGGGGCGTAGGATTCGGTATCCTCCAGCTCTACGATCATGGCGCCGCTCGGGCTGGTTTTGCGCACGAATTGACTGATCGGCGCGCCGAATTCCACTGCGTCGTAAAGCGGCCGGTAACTCAGACCCACCAGCTGGCTGCCGGCAACGGAGCCTACCGGATTGTACTCGTCCTGCAATACTTCCAGGCGGTCGGTGGCCAGCACGAGGCGGATCGGCGAGCCGTGTTCGCCAATCATCTCAACGATGGAATATTCGGCATCGCTGCTTACCGCCAAAGCGGTGTTGCCGGGCAGCGTCCACGGGGTGGTTGTCCAGGCCAGCAGATACGTCGGCACTTCCGGCGCCGCGCCGTCCAACCAGGTGGTCGCTTCAAACTTGATGAACACCGACGGATCTGGTGTGTTTTCGCGGTATCCCAACGCCACTTCGTGGGACGAGAGGCTGGAAACGCAGCGCGGGCAGTGCGGCGTCCCGCGGCGGTCCTGGTAGAGCAGGCCGCGATCCCAAAACTGTTTCAGTATCCACCATCCGGTCTCGATGTAATCATTCTCCAGGGTTACGTAAGGGTCGTCCATGTCAACCCAGTAACCGATCCGATCGGTCATCGCTTCCCAGTCTTTCACGTAGCGGAAAACGCTTTCACGGCAACGCTGATTGAACTCGGCTATACCGTACTCCTCAATCTCCCGCTTCGAGGTGAGACCCAGCTCTTTTTCAATTTCCAGTTCCACCGGCAAACCGTGGGTGTCCCAACCGCCCTTGCGAATGACTCGATAACCCTTCATGGTGCGGTAACGCGAAATTACGTCCTTGAAGATGCGGGCCAGAGCATGGTGGATTCCCGGGCTGCCGTTGGCGGTGGGTGGCCCTTCGTACATCATGAACAGCGGAGCATCGGGGCGGTCGTCCACCGAACGGCGGAAAACATCCCGTTCCTTCCAATATGCGAGCGTCCCGGAATCTAGTTCAGGAAAGCTGACCCGGCTGGAAACCACATCAAACATGGCCGGCATACCTCTATAGGTTGGTGAATTTTCAGGGTTGTGTATCGACAATGTCCGCCCTTTGAATTCAGCGGAACTTCGGCGTGAAGTTTCACCGACACAGCACTCGAAACGCCGAGGTCATTGTGTCCAGAAAGCGTGGAAATGGTGCAGGGGCCCGTGGCCCTTGCCGAGTGGATAAGAAGCGCGGATTGCGGCGGTTACATACTCTTTGGCCCGCTCAACTGACTGCGGCACCGTGTTCCCGTGAGCCAGAAATGCCGCAATTGCAGAGGCGAAGGTGCATCCGGTTCCGTGGGTGTTGGAGGTGGGGATTCGTTCCGTGGTGAACTCCAGATATTGATTGCCGTCGTAGTACACGTCAGTCGGCGGCCCGTCGCGATGCCCACCTTTGACCACCACGGATTTAGCGCCCATATCGATTATGGCTTGCGCAACCCGCCGCACGTCTGCATCGGTGGATACCGAGATTCCGGTCAAGTCTTCCGCCTCGGGGATGTTGGGTGTAACCACGGTGGCGAGGGGCAGCAGGGCGGTACGCAACGCGCCAACCGCCTCTTGCCGCAACAGACGATCACCGCTTTTGGCTACCATCACCGGGTCAACCACCAGATTGGCGACGCCATGCCTGCGAATGGAGTCCGCAACGGTCACAACAATGGAAGCGGAGGACAACATTCCGGTCTTGACGGCGTTCGCCCCAATGTCGCTCAATACGGCGTCGATCTGGGCAGCAATTATGTCAGTGGGGAGTTCGTGGATTGCGGTTACCCCAACCGTATTTTGCGCGGTGATGGCAGTCAGTGTCGAAGTGCCGAACACGCCCAGCGCCGAAAAGGTTTTCAGGTCCGCCTGGATGCCGGCGCCACCACCGGAATCGGAGCCGGCGATGGTCATTACGGTGGGTGGGCGGGTATTCGTCATCTAAAAAACCAGCGGTCCAGGGGCAATGGCCGGCTACTCCTCGTCGTCCGGAATTCGCCAGTCATCAGATCCCTCCGTATTTCCCGGTCCGGTAGGAAGGTTCATCGCCACCGCCGCATCGCGCAGGAAGCTGATGTGCTCTTCGTCCGACAAGACACCGATGGGCAGGGCCGGCAGAGTTTCGATGTTCAGCCCGGCGCGTACTCCCAGTTCCAGCGACATACGGAGTACGGACTGGTTGTCGCTGGCCTCGCTGAGGATGACGAAGTCATAGCGGCCCAGCACGGCGTACTGGCTCAGGACTTTGCTGGACGAGGTCTCAACCTGGGCCGCAGCCTCGCCGATCAGGTTGGGGTTATCCTGACCCATGTGGCGGCCTCGGTCGGTGAAATTGGCGAGCATGATGTAAAGCGGCATTAAAAAGGACTCATCACAATAGTTTGAAACATCGCAGACTAGTATAACACCGGCTTCGGCCCCGACCGAAAAACCCGTCTGTGATACCTCCTGCCCGACTGGTCAGCCAACGCGATCACCGTTGTGGAATCGACGGGTTGATAGACCGGATATCGGCGCCGTGCTATCATCGGCGCGTCAACTATCAGGCAACTCCCCGTACAGGCAACCCCCGGAGGCTCTAATGGACATCGGCTTGAATATGTCAATTTCCACCAACTCAATTGATATCGCCGACATCGCGGCCAAAGCGGAATCTCTGGGTTTCGAGTCAATCTGGTTGCCGGAACACCCGGTGATGCCCGTCAACCCGGTATCCAAATACCCAGGTTCGCCAGACGGTTCCATACCCGTCGCCATGAGCGACATGGCCGATCCCTACATTGGCCTGGCGCGTGCCTCGGCCGTAACGTCCACCATCAAACTGGGCACCGGAATCAGCCTGATCCCGGAGCGGAATCCGCTGGTGCTCGCCGGAGCCATTTCGACGTTAGACCGCTTCTCTGACGGGCGCTTTCTATTGGGAATTGGCACGGGTTGGTTGCGCGAAGAAACCGAGATTATGGGCGGGGATTTTGATCACCGATGGACCCAAACCAGGGAAGCAATTGAAGTCATGCGCGCGCTATGGACGCAAGACGAGGCGGAATACCACGGCAGGTACTACGATTTCCCGGCCGTTCAGTGCAACCCCAAACCGGCGCGGGAGGGTGGCCCGCCCGTCATCTTGGGCGGCAACGCCCGCAACGTGTTTCGACGCGTGGTTCGTTGGGGCGACGGTTGGATGCCCACCGGCTCCAGCCCGGAGCAAATTGCCGCCGGCCGAGCGGCCATCGACGAGCTCGCTGAAGCATCAGGGCGCGATCCGGCCAGCATCAGCGTAACGGTGTTCGGACAATCTGCCGACCGCGAGTTGATTGAACGGTTTGCGGCGGCCGGGGCGAACCGAGTCATCGTGCGCCTTCCTGATACAACCAACGCCAGCGCACTGGAAGAGATGGAGAACATCGCCGCGGCGGTGCTGTAGTCCTGCGATGACATTCCAGGGTCGTCCAGTTGTGCTTGCTCCCGGCGCAGGCGAACGATACTCGCCGCCGGGCCATCCTGATGTGGTGCTGAAAGCGGGACCTTCGGCGACCCTGTGGGCCTATTCCCTGCTGGAGTTCACCGTGGTGAGAAACGGGCCGCCGATGCACGTCCACCACGATGCCGAGGAAGCGTTCTACGTGTTGGATGGGGAGATAACCATTCGCATGGGGACGGAAACCGTCCAGGCAATTGCCGGCAGTTTCGTCCTGATCCCTCGGGAAACGTCCCACACCTTCGACAATGCAAGCGACCATCCGTCCCGGCTGCTGACCATCTTCTCGCCGCCGGGATTCGAGCAGTTCTTCCCGCAGGTCGCCGCGCTGCCGGAACCTGCCGGCTCTCCAGAATTCCTGGCAGCGGTGCAAACCATCCGGCGCTCATTGAACACTGAGCTGGTTGCCCTGGAAACCTGACGCTACGCTGTCGGTTAGAAACGCATTTCACCCCTCAACGTGTACTGACGTTGAGGGGTGATTGGGTTAACACGCCGGGGCTGGTGAATCTCTATTGCAGTTGGAAATAAGATAATCTGCATTACATTCGATAATATCACCCTCTGATATACTATTCTCGTAAATGCGTTGCTCGACCTATTTTCATATCGTGCTTTCGTACATATCTATTGTATTTTAGTTAGTAATCGGCATTATATTTACAGTTTACGTCATTGGCGGCCGCTATCGTGCGGTTTGACGCTGAACCCACCGCCTAATATATTATTAGACGGAAACCACGATTAACGGGGCTATTTTGATCGGACAATCGGTATCAATAACCAATTAAATAGGAGTTTTCGTATGTTGGTTCCACGAATGCTACGATACTCGACCATCTCCCTATTGATCGCCATAGCGGTCACTACGGCATTGGTCGCGTGTGGCGAAACCGCGGCACCTACTGAACCGCCTGCCGCAACTCAGGCCGCCGCCGTAGCCCCACAAGTGCGGGCCACCAACACGCCGGTGCCATCAGATGCGCAACCAACTCCAACCCAACGGGTCTCGGTGCAGCAGGCCACTCCGCGACCGACTCTCGCGCCCGATGCCCAGCAAGGCGATGTGGTAACGGACCGGCTCATCCTGGTGATCGACTCGCCGATTCTTTCATCCATGCTGGACTGCGAGGTAACTGGTTCCGGTGTAGTGGTCTACCGAATGTCGGCGGAGTTCATGGTTGACGCCAGCCGCTTCGACGGATCATATCAGCCAATGCTCGCCACCGAGTGGAGCATCACGCCGGACGGGCGCACCTGGAACTTCAAACTGCGCCAGGGCGTTCAATGGCAACACGGTTGGGGTGATTTTACCGCTCAGGACGTAGCCCACTCGATTGCGTACTACACCAACCCTGAATGTAGAGCGTCGTACACCGACTATTTCCGCAATGATCCCGGCGTTGCAGTCGAGATTGTGAACGACTACGAAGTCAATATACACACCCAACTCCGCCCGGCGGTGGACTTAGAGCCTATCCTAATAACCCGGCGGCTCTGAGGGCGATGAGGGCGCAGGCGAAATGCAGGAAGGCAATGTAGTTGGCGGGAGACTTGTCCCAACGGACCAATATCCGCCGGAAGCGGTTCAGCCAACTGTGCGTCCGTTCCACCACCCAGCGTCGGGCTTTGAAGCCGGCCGCTTTCTTGATGGCCTGGGCCTCTTCGCCCCGGCTGCGGATGTGCGCCGTGAAGCCGAACTCGTCCAGGGTGCGGCGCACCTCATTGAAGTCGTAGCCCTTATCCAGGCACATACCCTGGGCGGTCTCCGGACTGGGTACGGGTCGCGGCACCGGCAGGCTGTCCACCGTGGCCCGCACCAGCTTCATGTCGTGGCGGTTGGCTCCGTCCACCGCCAGCCCCACCGGAATGCCTTGGGCTTCGGTCAACAGGCTGCGCTTGACCCCGCTCTTACCCCGGTCGGTGGGATTGGGCCCGGTTTTTTCCCCCGCCCAGGGGCGCTTTGGTCAGCGCCCCGTCCATGCTCAGCCAGCTCCAGTCCAAGCCCTGCAATTCGTCGTAGCGTTCCAGCCCCGTCCGCCATAGCTCCCGGAATACCCCGGCGGCCACCCATTCCTGGAAGCGCAAATGAGCGGTGGAGCCGGAGCAAATGCCCGTGGCGTCCAGAGCTTTCCACTGGCAGCCGGTACGCAGCACGTAGAATATGCCGTTGGCGCAAGTCCGGTCGGGCACTCGGGGCCGGCCGCCGCCCAGAGGATGGGTATTCACCCGCTGGGGAATCAGCGGGGCCAGCACCGCCCACAGCTCGTCGGATACCTGAAAGGAGCCGGTGGTGGGGTTGGTCGGTGTGGCCGGGCCAGCGCGCTTGGGTCGCGGTGGCTTGGGTTCTTTCGCTTTAGTCATTCCCCCAGTTTAGCCCAGGTTTGGTTTTTAGGATAGGCTCTTAGTGTATTGGTATTCGGGATTCCGGGGAATTCCGCAGAGCAGCAAGGCTCAGTGGGATCAGGATTGTCCGAACGGTGAAGCCGACTATGGCGAGCTCGGATACTGCGCCGCCAGCCGCGACAAAGTGTACGAAATGTCCGCGCGAACCGGTCCGTATCAGTTCGTCAGTTTTGAAGAAAGCGTGGGATGGGAGTGGGAAGTCGTCGATTACGACCACTGGCGGATTACACCCGACTTTTCCGAGATTGAAATCAAGGATGTGAAGGAGCCAGCAACTCGCCTGGCAATTATGCTGGCCGGTGAAGGGCACATCGCGGCAATCAACCGCGCGTTGTTGCAGGACGCCATCGACGGTGGCCTGGAAGTGTTTGACAGCTCGGTAACGGCGAACACTACCTTCGCTCTGTTTGGCGGGCTGTTTTACACCACGGGTGAGACGGGGGTTCCCGACGACGTTTCGCCGGAAGTACAAGCGGAACTCAGGGAAGCATACAACGTCGTGGCCGGTCGGGACGAAGAGCACCCGTGGAACATTCCAGGTGAAACGGGCCGGCTAGTCCGTCAGGCGATGAACAAGGCGATCGACCGCGACCAAATCAACGATGCAATTTTCAAGGGAGCCGGTGGTCGTCAATGGGTCGGCACCCTGGCCCCCGACCTTCCGACCGGCTACAACCCGGCTTGGGAAGAGCGATGGGAGGAGCTCTACGGTTATGACCCCGACAAAGCGCGGGAGTTGCTGACGCAAGCCGGTTATCCAAATGGATTCTCGTTCCGCGTCCCCGTGTTCACCCTGTCCGCTGTGCCAGAAATGCCGGACATGACTGAAGCGATGGCCAAGTTCTGGACTGCAATCGGACTGGACCCACAATTGGATACCATCGAATCCGCGACATGGATCAACCATATTCGCGCCCTCGATACCGACTGCTGCGTTTATCCCTTCCGGGGTCCGGCGGCTCCCGTCGACACTCGGGTGCACTTCTACTTCAGTGGCGAGCGATACTTCCGCGCCTATACCAGCGACGCTATTCAGGAGACGAAGAACCGGGCACTCCGGGCATTGAATGAAGCGGACGCCTTTGCGGATTGGCAAAAAGTCACTGACGAGATTTTCTACCAGTCGGGAACGATTCCCGGCTGGACGCTGCCGGTTAGCGCAACGGTGAATCCGGACGTAGTGGCCGAGTACATATTCCTGGGACCGAACAACGGGAACTATGTCTACCTGGAATACGTCAAAGGGGTTAGAGAGTAAGCCATGCTTCATCTCCGGAGTGCTCGAATCACCCCCGGTGCAGCTGCACCGGCGGGAACGGCGGGAAATCTCCCGGTTTGAAGGTGGCGAAGCGCGGATCCCCGACGGCCCCAGACCAAACTTCATGACCAAACTTCATTAGGATTGTTGAGGGGTGATCGCATCGACAGGTTGGGGGCTCCGCGAATCTCTATTGCAGTTGGAGATATGATAATCTGCATTACATCTAATAATCTGATTCTCAATTATGGTGCTAGATATGATTCGTTAATAATCCACTATATTACTCCATATTTCGTAATAATCTAGCCGTATCACTTTTTTGCTTCGGCATAACCTACGGTAATCTTTATTAGAGACCACGATGATCCGGTTTGACCACGTACCCGAAGTTGCATATAGTGCTCGCACTGTATCCACAGTCGGCCCAGGTAAAACTGTCGAAAATGGTATCTCAACCCTAAAATTTCGGAAGGTTCATATGATAATTTCACGGATGTTACGATTCCCTGCGGTTGCCGTAATGATCGCCATAGCGGTCACTACGGCAGCGGTAGCATGTGGCGAAACAGCGGAACCACCCGCCGCAACTCAGGCCGCCGCCGTAGCCCCAGAAGCGCGGGCCACCAACACGCCGGTGCCATCAGATGCGCAACCGACCCCGACGCAGCGGGTCTCAGTGCAGCAGGCCACTCCGCGGCCGACTCTGGCGCCCGATGCCCAGCAAGGCGATGTGGTCACCGACCGGCTTATCCTGGTGATCGACTCGCCGCTTCTTTCATCCATGCTGGACTGCGAGGTAACGGGTTCCGGAGTAGTGGTCTACCGAATGTCGGCGGAGTTCATGGTTGATGCGAGCCGCTTCGACGGTTCCTATGAGCCAATGCTGGCCACCGAGTGGAGCGTCACACCGGACGGGCGCACCTGGAATTTCAAACTGCGCCAGGGCGTTCAATGGCAGCATGGTTGGGGTGAATTTACCGCCAAGGACGTGGCCCACTCGATGGCGTACTACACCAACCCAGAGTGCCGAGCGTCGTACTCCGACTATTTCCGCAATGATCCCGGCGTTGCAGTCGAGATCGTGAACGACTACGAAGTAAATATGCACACGCAACTGCGTCCCGCAGTGGACTTCGTATATTGGTATTCGGGATTTCGGGGGATCCCGCAGAGCAGCCAGGCGCAGTGGAATCAGGATTGCCCCAATGGAGAAGCCGACTACGGCAATACCGAGAGTGGCGACCCCCTGGGTTACTGTAAGGCCAGCCGCGACAAGGTGTACGAAATGTCGGCGCGAACCGGCCCGTATCAGTTTGTCAGTTTTGAAGAAGGCGTCGGCTGGGAGTGGGAAGTCGTCGATTACGACCACTGGCGGGTTACTCCCGACTTTTCCGAGATTGAAATCAAGGATGTGAAGGAGCCGGCAACCCGGTTGGCCATCATGCAGGCCGGTGAAGGGCACATCGCGGCAATCAACCGCGCGTTGTTGCAGGATGCCATCGACGGCGGCCTGGAAGTGTTTGACAGCTCGGTGACAGCAAACACTACCTTCGCTCTGTTTGGCGGGCTGTATTACACCACTGGCGAGAAGGGAGTTCCCGACGATGTTTCGCCAGAAATACAAGCGGAACTCAAGGAAGCATACAACGTCGTGGCTGCTCGTGACGAAGAGCACCCGTGGAACATTCCGGGTGAAACTGGCCGGCTGGTTCGTCAGGCGATGAATATGGCAATCGACCGCGACCAGATCAACGATGCAATTTTCAAGGGAGCTGGTGGTCGCCAGTGGGTCGGCACCCTGGCCCCCGACCTTCCGACCGGCTACAACCCGGCTTGGGAAGAGCGATGGGAGGAGCTTTACGGTTACAATCCCGAAAGGGCCAAAGAACTGCTCGCGGAAGCTGGGTTCCCCAATGGATTCTCAGTCCCCATCCCCGTGTTCACGCTGTCAGGTGTGCCAGAAATGCCTGACATGATGGAAGCAATGGCCAAATTCTGGACAGCGATCGGTCTGGATCCGCAACTCGATCCCATTGAGGCCGCCACTTGGCGCAACCATTACCGCGGATTGGATACCGACTGCTGCGTTTATCCCTTCCGGGGACCGGCGGCTCCCGTCGACACTCGGGTGCACTTCTACTTTAGTGGCGAGCGTTTCTTCCGCGCCTATACCAGCGACGACATCCAGGAAAACAAGAACAAAGCCCTCCGGGCATTGAATGAGGCTGACGCCTTGGATAACTGGCAGAAAGTCACTGACGAGATTTTCTACCAGTCGGGAACCATTCCCGGCTGGACGCTGCCAGTGAGTGCAACGGTGAACCCCGACGTAATTGCCGAGTACATATTCCTGGGACCCAACAACGGGAACTATGTGTACCTGGAGTACATCAAGGGAGTTAGGGAATAGACCATTCCGCAGGCGGAATTTGTCGAATCGAGACATGAACCAATCCCTCGATGATGCAGGACAACTGCTTCGTCGAGGGTTACCGTTCCATCCATATCTTCCGGGTGATCGCCGGCGTTGGCTCCTGTGGACCGTTTAACCCACCTCTAGAAGGACTAGTGTTATGCAACGATTCATCGTTATCCGACTTTTGCAGGGGCTATTGGCGATCTTCGTCATCAGCTTGATTGTATTCGCTCTGTCCAGAGTAGCCGGGGATCCCATCGCCGCGATTCTCGACGATGAAACGGGAAAAGAACAGATCGAGCTGCTTCGCAAAGAGTGGGGTTTGGACAAGCCGTTGCATGTACAGTACTTCACGTACATGAAGCGTCTGCTGACCGGCGATTTGGGCACTTCTTTCAAGTGGGATCGGCCGGTTGCGGAATTGATTGTGGAGAAATTGCCAGCCACCATACAGCTATCCGGGTTCGCGTTGTTGATAACCGCTGTCATTGCGTTTCCAGTAGGAGTTTTATCGGCGGTGAAAAAGGATTCCATATTTGACACGGCGGGAAAGATGTTCGCGATATTAGGTCAGTCGGCGCCGACATTTGCAGTCGGCCTTATCGCAATGTGGATTTTCGCCGTCCAGTTTGGCGTTCTTCCTACTTCTGGCAGAGGCGGCATATCACATATGCTGCTCCCGGGGTTTGCACTGGGTTATTACAACGTAGCCGCGATCATGCGATTGACCAGGTCATCTATGTTGGACGTTCTGGACACTGAGTACGTGAAATTGGCTCGTATCAAGGGTATCCCGGAATGGAAAATTATCTGGAAGCATTGCTTCCGGAACGCGTTGATAGTGCCGATTACCTTTTTCAGCCTCATCGGCGCTGTGCTAATCACCGGGTCCGTGGTAATTGAAACCGTCTTTGCCTGGCCAGGGGTCGGTCAATTGGTCATTCAATCGATTGTTGCTAAAGACCACATTACGGTGCAGGCAATCGTGATGCTGTTCGCTCTGCTTTACATCGGAATAAACATCGTTACCGACGTCGCGTACGCTTACGTTGATCCGAGAATTCGTTACAACTGATGTTACGACTCGGTCGATTGACTGATTTGATCAGTATCTGAGGAGCATTGACCATGGCTGTCCAATCTACTGCACCCGGTTCAGCTGGAGACATTCAGCAAACTGCCCCGGTATCGCCAGGTATTACGATAGGGAAGATCTGGCGGGAAACCCGCAGATTCCCGGTGGTGCCATCTGTGATACTCATTGTGCTACTGGTGGTTCCAGCGATGTTTGCGCCTTGGATCGCGCCGCACGACCACATCATCGGTGATCTGGAACGTGCATTGGAGCCACCCGGCTGGGTCAAAGATCGCGAAACCAAACTGGAAATCGTTAGCCGAGTAGAGGACGCCGGCCGCGAAATTAGCGCTCGCAACGCCACCCGGAACGTAGAGACCGGCGCCGCAACCCTTGTGGACTCTAACGGCAATGGCCAGGCTGATATTGGCGAAACCATGCTGCGCCAACAACAGGGCGGCAGCTGGGAGTATCCCCTGGGCACTGATAAACAAGGCCGCGACGTGCTCAGCCGCATCATTTTTGGCTCTCGGGTCTCGCTGACCGTGTCGTGTCTGGCGATCCTCTTGGGCGGCATTCTCGGTACGTCGCTGGGGATGCTCGCCGCGTACCGGGGCGGCTTGACCGACGCGATAGTCATGCGCATCGTCGACATCAAATTGGCGTTCCCTTCTATTTTGTTGGCCCTCACCCTGGTCTCGGCGATCGGCTCCGGTTTCAGCACCGTCATCATCGTTATTGCTTTGCTCCTCTGGGCTCGCTATGCCCGCGTAGTGCGTGGCGACGCCCTCGCCATCAAACAGCGAGACTTCGTTGATCGGGCGCGGGTTGCCGGTTCTTCCAACACCCGCATATTGTTGAAGCACATTTTCCCCAACGTGGTCAACACCGTCGTGGTTTTGGCTACCCTGGAAGTGGGCCACGTTATCATCCTGGAATCGACGCTAAGTTTCTTGGGCGCCGGCATCCCGGCCCCCACGCCAGCGTGGGGAGTGATGGCTTCTGATGGACGCGAGCTTATTACCAGTTCCTGGTGGATTTTCCTGTTCCCTTGCCTGGCAATCGTCTTGACGGTACTGTCAATGAACTTGCTGGGAGACTGGTTGCGGGACCGCCTGGATCCCAAATTGCGCAACGTGTAGGTCTCGAAAACGCAACAACAAAAGAATTCGTCTCGCTGCCTGGGTTTCAGCGGTTCTTCTCACGGATCGCCGAGCATTCGGAGTTTTCACACTCTGCACTGCACCCCAGGCAGCAAGGTTATTAATCCGGCGCCGATCGAACGGGCGAGTGGCTAGTCCAGCACGGAACGGGGCCGCAGCCCGGTTGGGATTGGTTGAGGCGCCGGCCTTCATGTACGGCCGATTGAGTGCGTTATTTCGTTACGGGCTCGTCCTCGAATCAATGTATTACGTTAGTCAATACAACGACCCTGATTAAATTCAATATTGTGAAGTGCCGCGAATCGGCAGCACATAATTCGCAATACCGACTCCACAAGTGCGCTAATAACGTAATTGACTTGATGCTTTTCGTAAAACAGAATGTTTATGTTGCACTAAACGCCGTACAACACCCAAAGTGGAATGGTTTGACTGCATCTGCCAAGTCGCATACAGTTCCCTAGCCACCCATCTGGCGCAAGTGGCCGATGTGCGCACCAGGAAACTGGCCGTCAGGTTCCTGGTGCGTGTTCTTGCGGCTGCCATTACCCTTATTAGGAGTAATTCAATGTCAAACATACCGATCATGCGGTTCCCAGTCGTTGCTCTACTGATCGCCCTCGCTGCCACGCTGGTAGTAGTTGGGTGTGGAGGAACCGGAGAGCCCGCAGCAGTGCCCGTCGCGACTGCGATGGTTGCGGCAACTTCACCGCCCGCTGCTGCGGCAACGGCGCCTCCTGCCGGGGGAGAGTCCGCTCCCACGCGGCCGTCGTTCGTCGGTTCGACTCCCGTCACCGACGTGACGCCGACTGCTGATACGGGCGCTGCCACCGGCGAACTCAAAACCAAAGACCTGATTTTCCTGTTCTCCCAACAAACCCGACAGGGAATCATGGACTGCGACGTAACCGGAAGCGCTACCAGCCAGCACCGCCCATCCCACGAGTTTCTGCTGGACCCCAACCGCTACACCGGCACTCTCGACCCCCAGCTCGCCACCGACTGGAGCGTGAGCGAGGACGGCCGCACTTGGAACTTCAAGCTCCAGCAGGGCGTGGAATTCCACTTCGGATACGGAGAGTTCACCGCCCACGACATCGTGAACTCACTGAACTACTACACCAATCCGGCGTGCGCCGCTTCTTATTCCGACTACTTCCGAACCAACCCCATGGCCGTTCCCGAAGTTATCAGCGACCACGAAATTAACATCAAGATGGGCGTGCGCCCGGAACTGATTTTTGACTACTGGATTTCCGGATACCGCGGCTTGCCCATATCCAGCAAGGCCCAATGGGACACTGGATGTCCCAATGGTGAGGCAGATTACGAGGCGTTCGATACTTCGCCTCATCTGGATGGATTTTGTAACGCTGGCGAGCCGACATTGCTGGACGAAGGCCCGGCCCGACTTGGTCCATACCAATTCGCCAATTTCCAGAAAGGTATCGGCTGGTTGTGGGAACGTTCCCCGATCGACCATTACCGGATTGACCCGGACTGGGATACCATAGAGATCAAAATTATCGAAGAGGCGTCAACGAGGCTGGCCGCGATGCTAGCGCGAGAAGCGCAGCTTGCTACGATAGACCGGGCGCTGGTCGGACAGGCGCTGGATTCCGGTTTGGACTTGTCCCCCAGCCAGGTCACCGCAGTCAATAGCATGATGGTGTTCGGCGGTATGTACCACTCCACCAAGGAAGGCCAAGCGTTCGAGCCCTATTCCGCCGCGTCTTATGACCCGTCGGTGCCCTGGGCCGCTCCAGGGGAAACCGGAAAGATGGTGCGCATGGCAATGAACAAGGCCATCGACCGCGACGCCATCCGGGAAAACATCTTTGACGGCCAGGGTGATGAAGGTCGCGTCGCCGGACTCATCCCCAGCGCTGAAGCGTTCGGCGGCGAATATGCCGGCTACAATCCCGCATGGGAATCGGATTGGGAAGAGCTCTACGGCTATGATCCCGACCGCGCCAAAGAACTGCTTACCGAAGCCGGTTACCCCAATGGATTCCATGTTCCGATTATCAGCTATACGATGAGCGGACTGCCGGAAATGAAGGACTACGTGGTGGCCATCGCCGCCATGTGGGAAGGCATCGGACTGGAAACCGAAATACGGGAGATGGAGTTCTCCGCATGGCGTCAAGAGTATCGGGGAGCGACCACCACCTGCTGCGTCTATCCGTTCCGCGGCTATGCTGAACCACCGCATCCCACCGTCCACTTCGCCTACAGCCCGGAGCGATTCATGCGCTTCTACGTGAGTGATACTGCCTGGGAAAATACGTACAAGGCGCTAAATTCCCTCAATTTTGATGAGCAACTGGGCCATTGGCACGCCGTAACCGACGAACTGTTCTACAATGTGGTCAGCATCCCGCTGCACACGTTGTCAGTGCAGGTTGTCATTGACCCTGAAGTTGTCGAAGAGTACGCCTACCTCGGACCTTACGGCGGCCAATTTACCGACCTGGAGCACATCAGGGGAGTCCGTTACTGAACCGGCGCCCCAATCGTTCACGCGAGTTGAGTTAGCGTAATTATCCTCCGGCTAACGTATCACCCCTGATGCGAAGGCCGGAGGGATTGCCTATTTAGATACCAAGTAAAGTAAGGGAGTCTTTGATGCAGCGGTACATTTTGCGAAGATTGGCCCAGGGTATCCTCGCCATCTTCGTCATCAGCACAGTGACGTTCGCACTGGCCCGTGTTTCGGGAGACCCTCTGAATGTGCTGTTGCCCGAAGAGGCGTCCGAGGAGCAAATCGCGCTCACCAAAATCGAATGGGGGCTCGATAAACCGCTTCACATGCAATACATCCTGTTCCTGGGGAAGTTGGTCCAGGGGGATTTGGGCGAAGCATTGGCTTGGCCTAACACCTCCGCCAGCGAACTGATCATCGAACGCCTCCCCAACACGATTCAGCTCTCCGCGGCCGCATTGTTGGTTAGCGGTCTGATCGCATTTCCGGTCGGTGTCCTCGTGGCAATCAAAAAGGACACATTTATAGACTTCAGCGGCAAAATGTTTGCCATCTTGGGTCAGTCCGCGCCGTCCTTCGCCGTCGGACTGATTCTGATGTGGATATTCGCCGTTCAGTTGGACTTCTTCCCCACCTCTGGGAACGGGGGCATCGAATACATGGTGCTGCCCGCGATAGCCCTGGGCTATTACAACGTGGCAGCGCTGATGCGACTGACCCGTTCGTCCATGCTCGAAGTGCTGGACACCGAGTACGTGAAGCTGGCGCGGATTAAGGGCGTGCCGGAATGGAAGATTGTCTGGAAACACTGTTTCCGTAATGCTCTCATCGTGCCCATTACGTATTTTGGCCTCATCGGAGCAGTGCTAATCACGGGTTCAGTCGTCATTGAGACCGTGTTCGCGTGGCCCGGCCTGGGCGCCCTGGTCATCGATGCGATTTTGTTCCGCGACTATGTTGTGGTGCAGGCCGTCGTTTTGTTGTTCGCGACCGCATTCGTGTGTATCAACATCATCGTTGATGTGCTTTACGCTTACATCGACCCTCGAATCCGCTACGAGTAAACTCCCCGCGTATTCGCACCCGTGCAACCACCCGATAGGGGAGGTAGAAAATGGCAGTAGTCGTTACCACTCCGGGAATAGCCGCTCCCGTCGCCCAACGCCCAACGAGCCGACTGGTTTCCGGCGTACGAACCGCGCGGCAACTCCCGATTGTTCCAGCCGTCATCTTGATCGTACTGCTGGTGATTCCCGCAATGTTCGCCAATCAATTGGCTCCCCATAGTCACCGGCTGGGCACCCTGGACGATGCAAAACTGCCGCCGTTCTGGGTTTCAGAAAGCTTCGAGCAGCGTACCGTGGTGCAGCGTGCCGACCGAACCCAGCTGGATACTGTAATTGGGATGTCCAACGCCCAACGGAAAGTCCAGCGCGGTGAGGCCACCTTCATCTCCGGTGGCGCGGATGGCGCGGTCAACCCTGGCGACGTCATCAGGTACCAGGCCAAAGAAGGCGGTTCAACCAAATATCTGTTGGGTACCGACAAACAGGGGCGCGACATTCTCAGTCGCATTATGCACGGCGCCCGCATATCGTTGCTGGTGTCGTCCCTGGCTATCCTGTTGGGCGGCGGGCTTGGCACCATTTTGGGAATGTTGGCGGCGTACCGGGGCGGCAAAATCGACTCGATTATAATGCGTGTCGTTGATATCAAGCTGGCGTTCCCGTCAATTTTGCTGGCCCTGGTGCTTGTTGCTGCCATCGGCGCCGGCATAACCACCGTCATAATCGTGATAGCCGTTTTGTTGTGGGCACGGTATGCCCGCATCGTGCGCGGCGAAGCATTGGCAATCAAGCAGCAGGATTTCATCGATCGGGCGCGCGTATCCGGCGCTTCAAACGTAAGGATTATGATGCGCCACATTTTCCCGAACCTGGTCAACACTGTGGTAGTATTGGCCACACTGGAGGTTGGCCACGTAATTATCCTGGAATCCACTCTGAGCTTCCTGGGCGCCGGTATTCAGGCTCCCAGACCGGCTTGGGGAGTGATGGTAGCAGGCGGCAGAGACCTCATCACAATCGAGTGGTGGATCTTCCTTTTCCCGTGCCTGGCCATCGTCCTGACGGTACTATCAATGAACTTGCTGGGAGACTGGTTGCGAGACCGCCTGGATCCTAAATTGAGGAACGTGTAGTGCTATGACAGCTGTGCAAACCGACGCCGAAACTATTCTGGAAGTAAAAGACCTTTACACCTACATTTTCACCCGCAACGCCACGGTGAAGGCCGTGGACGGCGTGTCCTTCACGTTACACAAGGGCGAAACCCTGGGCATCGTGGGAGAATCAGGTTGCGGTAAAACCATGACGGCACTGTCGCTGCTGCGATTGGTGCCCCGCCCGGCCGGCAAAATTGTCGGGGGCGAAGTAATCCTGAATGGCGAAGATCTCCTCCTGAAAAGCGAAGACGAGATGCGGGACGTTCGAGGCCGCCAGATCTCCATGATTCTGCAGGACCCGCAGACCTCGCTCAATCCGGTGTTCACCATTGGTAACCAATTGCGCGAGGCCCTGGGGATTGCCCACAAGGAAAACAAACGGTCGATGTTGGGAAGGGCGGTTGGCGCCCTGCGTTCCGTCAACGTCGCCGCTCCCGAGCGTCGCCTGGATGACTATCCTCACCAGATGTCCGGGGGTATGAAACAACGCGTAGTCGGCGCCATCGCGATGTCGTGCGAACCGGGTTTAATCATCGCCGACGAACCTACCACCGCGCTTGATGTCACCATCCAGCTTCAGTATTTGCGGCTGTTGAAAGACATTCAGGCGGAGACCGGACTCGCCATCATCTTCATCACCCACGACTTTGGGGTGGTGGCGCGGATGTGCGACCGGGTGGCGGTGATGTACGCCGGGCGAATCATCGAACAAGGGGATGTGCGCGACATTTTCAACGCACCGTCGCATCCTTATACGCAGGCGCTGATCAACTCCGTGCCCAAGCTGGAAGAGCGGGTCGACCGGTTGTACTCCATCGACGGGCAACCGCCGCTGTTGTCCAACTTGCCTGAGGGTTGCCGGTTCGCGCCGCGTTGCGTTTATGCTGCCGACCAATGCTACGAAGCCTATCCGCCGTCTTTCCAAAAGCAAGACGGGCATCACGCCGATTGCTGGGCGTTGGATGAAGACTGGCAAGGTACACCAATCTCCGAATTCGTCGCGCCTACTGGCACTGCTGGCTAAGTTGACTCCGACCTGGCAGACCCCACAATTAATCCTGAGGAGGAACGATTACTAATGGTAGTCGCCACCAATGAAAACCTGCTGGAAGTACGAGGACTCAAGAAATACTTCCCGGTTACCAAGGGCCTAATCATGATGAAGACTGTCGGCTACGTGCAGGCGGTCGATGGAATTTCGTTCAACATCAAACAGGGAGAAACCGTCGGACTGGTCGGTGAATCCGGTTGTGGCAAGACGACAACCAGCAAGTTGTTGTTGCGTCTGGAGGATCCTACGGAAGGCGAGATCCTGCTGGAAGGGCAAGACATCAGCGGCTTCCGCGGTTCTCAGTTGCAGGAATATCGCACCACTGTGCAAGCCGTGTTCCAAGATCCGTGGTCGTCCCTGAGTCCTCGGATGCGAGTCCGCGACATCGTGGCCGAACCGCTGATCGTCAACCGGAACGTTACGACCGTTGAAAAGAACGAGCGCGTCGCTGAGGTGCTGAACCAGGTTGGACTGCACCCGGAGCAAGCTAACAACTATCCCCATGAGTTTAGCGGTGGGCAGCGTCAGCGTATCGCCGTGGCGTCCGCGTTGGTCTCTTACCCGAAGTTGATTATCCTGGACGAACCGGTATCAGCGCTAGACGTGTCGATTCGGGCGCAGGTGATGAACCTGCTCAAAGACCTTCAGGAACAGTACAACGTCAGCTACCTGTTGATCGCCCACAACCTGGCCACCGTGCGTTACATGGCCCACCAGACGGCGGTAATGTACCTCGGTCAAATCGTTGAATACGCCGAGACCGAGGAGTTGTACGAAAACGCCCTGCACCCGTACACCAAGGCGCTGTTCTCAGCGGCGTTGCCGTCCCATCCTGACATGATTCGCGAGGACATCGTGCTGCAAGGCGAGGTGCCTTCACCCATCAACCCGCCGACCGGGTGCCGATTCCACCCGCGGTGTCCCTTTGCGATGCCGCAATGCTCGGAGGAAATTCCCGTGGAGAAGGAAGTATCCCCCGGCCACCGGGTGTCCTGCCACCTGTATTAACGCCACGGGCAACATATCCGCGATCTGGTACGCCGCTGCAATTAGTGACTGCAGCGGCGTTTTTTCGGCCTTAAACCAGATTCGCTATGCTTGTTCACTCGATGGCCTTGTTCACTCGATGGCGTAGACGCTCCCGTTGGCGGTGCGGACAATCAACAGGTCACCGATTACCGTCGGGGGAATCTTGATGGAATCATCCAAGGTTAGTTTCCAGTCCAGATCACCGGTAGACCGATCCAACGAGTACAAATTGCCTGAGTCGTCCCCGAACAGCAACCGGTCTTTTACTACCACGGGTGAAGTCCAGATGGCATCGTCGGCGGTGAACATCCAGTTCAGGCTACCGTCAACAGGATTTATGGCGTACATATTGTGATCGTGGCCGCCGACGTACAATTCCTGTTCTGGCGTTCCCTGCTGGGCCAATTGTTTCCCGGCCTGGGTGGTTTCGGCCAGCGCCGGGCTACTTTTGATTCCCAATAACGGGTTCTCCGGGGTAAAGCGCCAGAGACCACCCTGCTGCCCTTTCGGACGGGGCACGCCGGGCACCTGCCATAGCCAGAGTTGAGCCCAGACCTGTTTGAATTGGTACAACCCCGGTATCTCACGGTTGCGGGCATTGATGGCGAACAACTCACCGCCGGCAGCGAAATACGCTCGCTCGCCGTCGGCCGACACCACCGGCGAGCCGTTAACCGCGCGCAGCGTTCGGTATCGGAACCACTCTTGACCAGTGCGAGCCGACAGAATGTACAGGATTCCTTTGTCATCACCGACCAATAGTTTACCTTCGTGGACAGTTACGGCCGCGCTCGCGTTGTTATCCAGTTGCTTGCTCCAGATCAGGGCTCCGTTGACGGCATCCAGGGCATAAACCCAGCCCTCGCCCGAACTGACGTATACCAAACCCTGTGAAAGCACCGGTGCCACTTCGACCGTGTCCTCGGCGGTGAAACTCCAAAGAGGGTCGCCGTTGAAGGCGTTCCAACCGTTGACGGTATGATCGGTGCTGCCAAAATACAGGTATGATTCATAAACGACCGGGGCTCCGGTGATGCGTCCGGCGGTGTCTCCTTCCCATCCTTCACGGATGTTTCCGGTGTCTGCTGCCAGGGGATATACCCCGTTGGCAGAACTCAGATAGATGTTGGAGCGTTGTGCCACCGCTTCCGCTTCCAATGGTTCAATTACGAATGAATCCCACTTTATGTTACCTGCGGGCGGAGGTGGCCCGACCTCCACGTACCTGCTGTGACGCAGGTCGCGACCCACCACCGACCAGCTTCCCGGGCCGCTGTCGATGTTCAGTTTGGACTGGGTATTCTTGAAGAAGATCACCGGGTTCGGCGCGAACGGGTAATTCACCCAAACCACGAATACTATGAACAGGGCAACGATGCTGGCCAGGATGATGCGGCGCAACGACAAACGACGCGCGATCCAGTTGCGCCGCCGCCGTTGCGCCCACGGTGGGAGCCGCACGATCACCGCTGTGCAACGTTCACAGCGTGCGCCAACCCTTTGATTCGGCTGGCCGCAATATGGGCATTCCAGCAACAGGTGGTCGTGGAACAGCACATCGTCGTCTGCGATATCCAGCACTGCGGTTTGGCTCGAACCGGCATACACGCCAGGGTCTGACGCCGCAGCTGCGCCCGGTAAATTGCTGGCGCCGGCAACAGTGAAGACAGGCTCCGTTTGCGGCGGCGGTGATGGCATAGTTGGCGGTTGGGGTGGCGGCTCGGCTGCGTTCGTGGCCCGAGCGCCGGCGTTGTTCAGAATTTGTGGGTCTGCTGCGGCTGGCTCAACAGGCGGCTGTGGCTGCGATATTCGGTCCGCAAACACCGCGCGTTCGTCCGGAACATTAACAGCGCGTGGCGAATCGCCGTGCGAGTCCTGGTTAATAACCGACGAGCCCGGGTCGTGAATGAATTCGCCTGACCGAGGATTTATTTCCCTACGATCGGAATCCACGGGATCGGTGGGAGCATCTCCGGAGCGGCGAGTAAATCGTCGAAATATGTCCTTGAATCCTGGCATGGTTATCGCATCAACCGGGGTGGGCTAATTGCCCGCCGAGCGTGTGGGTAAATTAACAGACCGCGCATCTCTGGAACCGGAGCCCAAGCGCAGGATCGCGGATGCGCACCGCCAGCGTAGATTATGGGTTTTGGGCACATCGGATGGGAGGGGTCGGAACGCCCGTGTTGCTAGTGCGAGCCCGGGCATCCGTAGCACGCGTAGCATTTATTATAGTCGCCGCAGGTATTCCCGGAGGCTCTAAAAAGGTTCCATCGTAAAGATCGTCCAATCAACAATCCCTTATTCAACAAAGCCAGCTATGACGTACTCGGCAATACTATACAGGTGCGGTCGATATGGCGAGGCATCCGGAGGCCCTTGGTAACCGACAGTCGGTGGGTCCGTCAGCGCCGGTAACTCTCCTCAGTGGCATTCAAACCGTGGAGGCCATTGGATTGTGGCTGCCGGGCCATCGTAACAATTCCCGTGTCCGTGACGCCTGGAGTCTGCCAAGGTTCCCGAACATTGCGCATTCTAACAACCGGAGGTCGGCAAACTCAACTTTCGCCTTGAGCATCCGGGGGCAGGTATCGAGGACAATCGCCGCGGCCACCCAATTGTCGCCTGGCACCCGGATGTCATGAGCGCCGATGTCGGCAGGGTCGATACGCAATGGGCAAACGCACGTCCCAATAGTGTGGAGATGTCGCAATCGAATCGCCAGGCCGTGGCCGGACGGACCGCCCAGTCCGGTCGGGTCACCGGGTACGCTTTAGTATTATCCCCCGGCCTGCCGTTGTATCCCCAATAGCGCGCAGTCAGAAATTCAGTTAGTGAACCGGGTTCAGGAAATTCGGCAGCGAGGTCCGTTTCAGCCCATAGGCCCTCCGTTTGGCCGTTTCGTTCCCAAATGTATGCGAATTTCCGGTGGGAATCCAAGAGACAGGTGGGCGGTTCCCGGCAGTCATGTGACATGGGAACGGGTGCGAATGGTTCCCCGTAGACAAGGCGCGCCGTCAGCGCGGTGGTACGATGGGGCACCAGTTGCCAGAGGAATACGACGCCCCGGCGGTAGCCGCCCGAACTCAATCGCTGTCGCACGTAGAATCTGAAGTTGACCTGTTCAAATCTCGCCGGCCAGGTCGGAACGCCGAGTACCCGCAGTCTCGAAACCGTCAGGCCCACCGCGCTGACGAACGCGTTGCCGTTGAACCGGTCGATCTCGAGACCTCTCGGGAGCAACCGAGTGACTGCGCTGTCGTCAATCGGCCAGGAAAGCAGGGCCAAATTTTGCCAGTGGGCGGTTATGAAACCGGGTAATGGCATCGTTAGCGGAGAATGCCGATGTTACGCGCAGACCGCTATTGCTCGCGCTCGGCAAGGCGTTGCTCCAGGCGGCGCTGCTGCAGAGAGATGGTCAGGTCGCCGCGGGTTCGTTCCAGCACTCCCCGCATGGCATCGGTGCTGCGGCGCAATCCGCCGGTTACGGCCTCCGGAAAATCGACGGTTACCAGAATCCCGTAAATCTCATCCATCAGTTCCATGAACTCTTCACAACGGCCAATGTCGTCGCTGCGTAGGGAGTCCAGGATGTAACGCCGGAGTTCTCCGATCACCTCTGCCATGCCGTTGAGATACGCCGGCGGATCGACTCCCAGCTTTTCGGCATCGGGGATATCGCCGCCCGAAATAACAGCTAGCGTTATGTTAGCTTCCGTGAATTCCTTGCGGGCGTCAGAAAGGAAACCGGCGTAGTAAATCTCGGGATTGTCCGTGCGAATCCGGTCGGTTTCAGTCAACAGTCCGGATGCTTCCGAAATCAGACGCGAGGCCTCGGAAAAGTCGTTGCGATGCACCGCCCGGATGGCATTGGCCGAGTTGCGGATAACCTGCCGGGAGATAACTAACGCCTGTTCCCGGGCCTGATTCCGCAAAGTCAACTGGTCAACGGCGGCGGTCGACATTGCTACGAGCTTTGAACTGTAGCGGGTTGGCATCTGGGATGCGACCTAAACCCGTCCGCCGGCGGCACGAATTGCATCCGTAAGCGCCGCAGCGGCGGCTTCCGGATCTGGAGCACTGCCCACCGCGGCGGTTACGCAGATTGCGTCGGCCCCAGCCTCAACTACCGGCCCAACGTTGGCCGCTGTAATGCCTCCGATGGCTACCAGAGGCACCTGAGCGGCGGCGCGGGCCTGTTTCAAACGCTCCGGCCCCTGCGGGTTGCGTATCATCGGTTTGGTAGTTGTAGTGTACATAGCGCCGAAGGCCACGTGGTCAGCGCCCATCTGCTGCGACTCGATGATCAGGTTGGGGTCTCGATTGGAACGACCCAGCACTTGCCCGGGCGCAAGGATTTTACGGGCTTCAGCGACGGGCAAGTCGGTTTGCCCGACGTGCAATCCCACATGGTCAGGGCCGATGGCGGCGGCGAGGTCGGCGTGGTCGTTGACGATCAGCAAAGCGTCGTTGGCCGCGCACAAATCGCGCAGAGCGATCGCCAGCGGCAGCTGCTCCCCCTTGTCGCGCAGCTTGTCGCGCAGTTGCAGCATGCGTGCCCCACCGTTGATGGCGGCTCGGGCGATATCCATTGGGTCGCGCCCGCCCGTCACTTCCGGGTCGATAATTACGTAAAGACCTCGTATGCGATCCGCCTGGCTGCGGCGGAGGGCGGCCCCCATGCGTTCGGAGGCCTCATGCAGGGAACGCCTCAACTGCAGGGCAGCGTCTCCGGGTATCTCGCCAGCCAACTCCAGCAGGTTCAGAAGGTTGTCCGCCGCCGCCGACTGCGTGATGGCGTCGTGGTAGCCGGCGGGCTGGGCTGCTCCCACGGGCCCGGGCAGCGGGTCGCTGAACGCGCTGGTCAACCAGCCAATTTCACCGCCCATCAGTCCTTCGGGTATGGCGTCAGAAGACCTGATGCCTTCCAGGAGGCCAATCAATACAGGCAGCAATCCGGTCGGATGGCGGTCAGCGGCATCGGTCATACATCTATTCCTTTGGGAGTTTCACCGCTGCGGGCGGCGTCGATGGATTCTCGGACGGTGGCGGGCATTTCGACGCCGTGTCGCTCAAAACTGGCTTCAACATTGCGCCCGATGTTGCGTGGATCACTGTAGTAGTCCCGGTTGCCAACGGACGTGGGGGTTGATTCGTGGACGCCGGCGGTGGTTTTGCCCATCGCGAAGGACGACATCCGCCGTTGCATGAGGTCGCTGCCGCATCCGTCGCACGCCGGTTCGATTGGAGTGTTTATGGAACGGACGAAAAAAGACGACACAGCCTGGCACTGCTGGCAGCGATATTCGTAAATGGGCATGATGACTAGTCGTCGGGGTGCGCTATTTCGTGCCGGTGCTCGTGGAAATCGGGCGTAACCCGGCCGCCCATTGCTTCGTCCATTCGGCCCAGGTGAGCGTCAATGCTGCCGGCGTGCTGGTTGTCCAGATCGGCCGTTGAGTTGTCAGGCATCCAGTTCAGGCTATTGCCCCACGACCGGTGGAAGGAGAAACCGGACACCAGTCTCGTCAGGTCGTTTGCACCGCACCCCTTGCACTCCAAACCGTCGACGGGAGTCCAACTGTATATCAAACGGGCCTGGCGTTGACCGCACTGGTCGCAGCGGAATTCGTGGATCGGCATTGTGTCATCTTTCTCGAATCTGGAACAGGTTATCCCAAATCTGGAACTGGAAATCGACCCAATTGTAGCATAGTACGCGCAGCTTACCGCGACAGGTTACCAACCGCAAGCGGGGGTATGCTGATGTATAATGCGACCACATCGCACCGGCTTACGCCCGGCTCGCCAGGCGCAATTGCAATCTCAGGACGGGGGTGCCCGATGGCCACCAACAGCCAAATGTCGATGTCAATATCCTTAGGCGCCGCGGGCCGAACCACCCCGCTGCTCCTGTTGATTGACGGCCATGCGATGGTGCACCGTTCCTACCGGGCAATCAGCGTCAATCGGAATCTTACCGTTTCCACCACTGGAGAGGATGTAACCGGCGTATACGGCTTTGCCAGCGTGTTTATCCGAGCGTTGAACGAGTGGCAGCCGACGCACGTAGCCATCACGTTCGACACGCCGGCGCCAACGTTCCGGCACGAACGGTTCCCCGCATACAAGGCACAGCGCCCACCGACGCCTCCCGAGTTGCGTGGGCAGTTCGACCGGGTCAAGGAGCTGATGCGCACCTTTGCCGTGCCGGTATACGAGCTGGCCGGATTTGAAGCCGACGACCTGCTCGGCACCCTGTCCAAACAGGCTGAAGCATCCAATGTGGAAACCATCATCCTCACCGGCGACCGCGATACTTTCCAGTTGATTTCGCCCCTCATCAGGATCGATTTGGCCAGTAGCGAACGTGACCGCCGCATCGTTGACGAGGTGGAGCTGGCGGAGCGCTACGGTGGCCTGACGGCGACCCAGCAGCCGGATTTCAAGGCACTGGTGGGGGATAAGTCAGACAACATCCCCGGCGTGCCGGCCGTCGGCGAGAAAACCGCCATCACCTTGCTGAACGCTTACCAGACGCTGGAAGGCATCTACGAACACATCGACGACATATCGCAAAAGCAAATCCATACCAACCTGGCCGATAATCAGGACGCTGCCTTCGAGTATCGAATTCTGACCACCATCCGCTGCGATGCACCGGTAGAGTTGGACCTGAATGCCTGCCGGTTCGGCCGTTACGAACGCGCCGATGTGGTGTCCCTGATGACCGCCCTGGAATTCCACACGATCGTCGGCCGCGTGCCCTCGCCGGACGCACCCTGGGAAACGGCTGATACGGGCCAGAGCAGAGACTCAACGCCGGCGCAGCAATCGACGGCCGCTGCCTCCGCCTCCCCGGACGGTGACTATCGAGTGGTAAACACTGAGGCCGAGCTTGAGGCCATGATTGCTGCTCTGCGCGAGGCGGGCGCCTTTGCCTTCGATACCGAATCCAGTAGCACCGATCCCATGAACGCAGACCTGGCGGGCCTCAGCTTTGCCATTGCTGGCGGTGTCGCCTGGTATGTGCCGGTGGGCCACGCATCGGGCGAGCAATTGCCGCTGGAGAACGTGATGGCGAACGTGCGCCCATTGTTCTCCGAGGCCGGATTCCATCGCAGTGCCCACAACGCCAATTACGATTTGACGTTGCTGACCAACTATGGCATCAACCCTTATGGCGTCATCGACCATGACACGATGATCGCGGCTCACCTGCTGGGCAAACAACGCCTGGGCCTCAAACCGTTGGCGCTGGAAGAGCTCGGCACGGAAATGACCAATATCACCGACCTGATCGGCAAGGGCGCGCGTCAAAAAACCTTCAACGAAGTGGACATCGCGGACGGCGCGCCCTATGCCGCCGCCGATGCAGACTGCACCCTGCAATTGCGGGAACACTTTGAAAAACCGCTGGAGGCGCAGGGACTGACGGCGTTGATGTCCGGCGTGGAACTGCCGTTGATTCCCGTGCTGGTAGAGATGCAGTGCGCGGGGGTGAAACTGGATTCCGGCATCCTTCACGAGATGTCCCGCGACCTGCACACCCAACTGGCACAAATTCGGACGGACTTGTTCGATACCATTGGGCACGAAGTAAACATCAACTCGCCCAAGCAATTGAGCGATTTGTTATTCGGCGAACTTGGTCTGCCCACCACACGCCGCACCAAGTCCGGTTATTCCACCGATGCCAACGCCCTTGAATCCCTGAAAGGAATGCACCCGGTCGTCGACAAGATTCTCGATTATCGGCAGGTAACCAAGTTGAAATCGACTTATGTCGATGCGTTGCCCGAGATGGTAAACCCTCGCACCGGTCGCATCCACACGTCTTATCACCAGACCGGATCGGCCACCGGGCGCGTTAGCAGCAGCGATCCCAATCTGCAGAACATTCCGGTTCGCACCGAACTGGGACGCCAGGTGCGGCGTGCCTTCGTCGCCGAGGCTGATTACCAGTTGCTGTCAGCTGACTACTCGCAGATCGAATTGCGGGTGTTGGCGCATCTCTCCCAGGACGAGTCGCTGCTGGAAGCGTTCCGCCGGGGCGAAGACATCCACGCGGCCACGGCCAGCCAGATGTTCGGCGTGCCGCTCAACGAGGTCGACTCCGACCAGCGGCGGATTGCAAAAATCCTGAACTTCGGTGTTATCTACGGCCTCGGCCCCTACGGTATCTCGCAGCAAACCGGATTCAGCCGGGAAGAGGGTCGGCAATTTATTGACACCTACCTGGCCCGCTATCCCGGTATCAATGGGTATCTGGAGTCGGTTAAGGAAAACACGCGCCTCTCCATGTATGCCGAGACGCTGCTGGGCCGTCGCCGTTATCTGCCGGATATTCAGTCTTCCAACCACAACGTCCGCGCCGCCGCTGAGCGCATGGCCATCAATATGCCCGTACAAGGCACCGCCGCTGACATTATGAAGAAGGCAATGATCAACGTGCGTGCCCGCATGATTCGCGACCAGATGCGCTCCCGGATGATTTTACAGGTGCACGACGAGCTGGTCTTCGAAGTGCCGGACGATGAGATGGGTACAATGACCGCCCTGGTGCTGGATGAGATGCCGGCCGCCCTGGAACTGGATGTTACCCTCAAAGTAGACGTCAAGTCGGGCTATTCATGGGGCGATTTCTGAACCCCCATCTGCTTTTGCAGGACGTATTTTCCATTTGGAGGGACTGGTTCATTGGAACTTTTGCGCAGCCTGATTTTTGTACCCGGGAACCGGGCCAACATGCTGGAACGGGGGCTAGGCTTCCCGGCGGATGTGGTTATGGTTGACCTGGAAGACTCGGTGCCGCCGGGGGAAAAGGCCGCGGCTTGCGAGCTCGCCGTCGAATGGGTGCCTCGCCTGACCGCTGCCGGCAAAAGGGTTATGGTGCGGGTGAACTCGCTGGACACCGGGCTCACCAGCGGAGAGCTGGCTGCCATCGTCTCTCCAGAGTTAGCCGGCATCAGCATCGGAAAAGGTGATACCGCCTGGGACCTGCAACAGGTTGATCGGCTGCTGGAACCTCTGGAGGCCAGGGCTGGCGTCGCTCCCGGCAGCATCAAGGTTATTCCCTGGATCGAAACTGCAATGGCTATCGTCCATGTTTACGACATGGCGCGCGCTTCGCGGCGCATCCCCGGCATCGCATTCGGAGCTGAAGACTACACCAATGACATGGGTGTTATTCGCAGCGATTTTGGCGAGGAGTGCTACTACGCGCGCTCCGCCGTGGCGGTGGCGGCCCGCGCCGCCGGTGTTGCCGCGCTGGATGGCCCTTTCGTCGGTTTTCGAGACCCGGAGGGATTGCGAACCGACGCCAACAACGCCAGGCAGATGGGATTCACCGGCAAGTTCGCGATCCATCCTGCGCAAGTTGACATCATCAACGAGACATTCACACCCCATGCTGACGATGTCGCTTACGCCCGACAGGTAGTCGCTGCGTGGGAAGAGGCTGAGGCGGCAGGTCGGGGATCGCTGTCTATCGATGGGCGCATGGTTGATGTGCCGGTGGTGAAACGGGCGCAGAACCTGCTGGCCCTGGTCGCTGCGATCGACGCACAAACCGCCGGAAATCCCGGCGGATGATCGAATTAGCCCCGGATACCGTGCGGTCTTGAGGCCGGTAGGTTATTCGCCAATGCCACCCGACCGTATCATCCTGTCCGGTATGCAGTTCTACGGGTTCCACGGTGTCAATCCCGAGGAGCGTCGCCTCGGGCAACCCTTCGTGGTAGATTTGGAAGCCGAGCTGGATCTGCAACCGGCCGGCGACTCCGACCGTCTGCAAGACACCGTCAGTTACACCCACCTCTACCGCGTGGTAAAGGCGGTGGTGGAAGGTGAGCCAAGGAATCTTCTGGAAACCGCCGCCGCTGCCATTGCCAATGGTGTTTTTGAACAAAACCCGGCGGTATGCGGTGTACGAGTGCGGGTGCAGAAGCCGCGACCGCCAATAAAGGGTTCGGTTATTGAGTCCGCTGGCGTCGAGATATACCGTAGGCGCGGAGCTTGATTTGAAGCTATCGCCGACGATCCACTATGGGTATTGCACCAGATTGATCATCTAAACCGAAGGGGTTAGCCATGACTGCCAACGATAATTTATCCAACCCCAACATCGCTCGCGATTTCAACGATGCGACCAAGTTGCAATATATCAACCTCAACAATAAACCGCCGCTATACAAGATTTACCCCGACCTGCGCGCGATCCCGCTGCCTGCCGTGGCTGAGCAACCCGGTCCGGCGATGCCCACCCTGGACGCCATACGCGGCGACTCGCCAGGAACGAACCCGCTAACGTTGGAAAACCTGGCCAGCCTGTTGTATCACTCCGCGGCGGTTATCAAGCGCGCGCAACTGCGGGACGGCGAGGTGCATTACCGCGCGGCAGCATCGGCCGGCGCACTGTATCCGACCGAGGTTTACGTAGTTTGCGGGGACCTGGACGGCCTCCGCGCCGGTGTCTACCACTTCAATCCTCGAGATTTCACGCTGGCGCGATTGCGAAACGGCGATTTGCGCCGGTGGCTGGGGGCTGCCTTGGGCAACCATACCGCCTATCCGGCGACTCTGGTATTCACCACAGTGTTCTGGCGGAGCGCCTGGAAGTACCGCGAGCGTGGATATCGCTATTGCTACTGGGATTTGGGCACCGTTGCGGCCAACTTGCTGGCCTCGGGCAACGCCGAGGGTGTGCCCGTGGCGCTGCGATGCGGTTTTGTGGACCGCTCGGTTAGCGGTTTCCTGGGGCTTGATGGCCTGAACGAAGCGCCGTCGATGCTGGCCTCGTTGGGAACGCCGGACGGGCAGTTGCCGGCCGGTTCCGGCGACGTGCCCGGAATACTTCCGCAAGCCAGCAATGACCTTCAAGCCGGCGCGATCGAATACCCGTTGTCGCGCGAGTTGCATTCCGCATCAGCATTACGGACGCGCGAAGACACGGCGGTCTGGAATGCCGCCCACGGGGCAACGGCAGACTCTGGGCGGGATGAACTGGACGGGACGGGAGAAGGGTTCAGGCCGTTGCGCTCCGGAGCCGACGGCAATTTTCAGGCGGGGATCGACCTTAACGCCTACCCGTCCACCACCTTGGGTGAATGCGTCCGCTCCCGAGGGTCTACGCGTAGATTTAGCGCTGAACCCATACCGTGGGAGGCATTTCGTAGTGTTATCGACGCGGCGGCGCATGGTCTGGACGAAGCGGGCGTTTACTGCGGCGTTGGCCCGTTGCTCAACCTGTACATCATAGTCAGCGCCGTGGACGGTTTGACGCCGGGCGCGTACTACTACAATCGCTTTTACAACGGGCTGCGGCTGCTGAAAGCCGGCGATTTCCGCGATACTGCCGGCCACCTGGGGTTTGAGCAGGCACTGCCGGCTGACGCCGCCGCCGTCGCATTCATTACCGCCGATCTTGAATCGGCCCAACGTCAGTTCGGTCCCCGGGGGTATAGAGTGGTGCAGACTGCCGCCGGCCTTCTGGGGGGGAGGCTGTATCTGGGTATGCACTCCGTTGGGATGGGGGCCACCGGGCTGACCTTTTACGACGACACCGTTATCGACTTCTTTTCGCCTCACGCCAACGGTCAAGATGCGGTTTTTGTAGTGCCCATGGGCGTGCCCCACGAAAGCAATCGGGTACGCCCGTTCCGATCCAGAACCGCCGTCGGCCTGGATGCCCGAGCGAGAGGCGCTGGGCAGACTTCCTGACCGGCGACCTTCTGCCGCCCTGCGCCACCCGTATGGCAAACTGCTCGCTATTCCCAGTCCTGGTTTTCGATACGTGCGAACCCGGGCAGCTCATTCGGCTCAGCATCAGTGTCCAGCATCGGCACGCCGTCCTCAGCATCGGAGCCAGCATCGTCTTCGATCTCGTCGGCCAGGGACGCCACTGCCGTCGACTCTTGCTCTGCTTCGACCACGAGTTCGATCATCTCCGACGAGTCCGCCTCAACCTCGGATGCCGTTGATTCAACCCGTTCGTAATTGAGCGGGTCGGGTTCAGCGTTGGTTACCGAGGTTCTAGAAGTGGTGGGAAAGGAAACGACATTCCTCAACGATGGATGCTGACTCGTTTCCCGAATAATGACGGACAACTCGTCGGCCCGGATGGTCACCACATCAGCGCTGTACTCGTTGCCGCCGGCAATGAGTTTACGCAGGCGACGCGCCAGGCGCGGCTCCACCACACCCAGATATTGGCCGTCGCGGGCGTAAACTGCGATGCTGTGGTTTTGCACCGCCAATACCACCGGCTCGCCGGCGGCCACCCGCGCCAATACCGAGGGTTCACCTCGGCGGCGCAACGTTGTGGTGCAGGATTTGCCACCCTCTTCGATAAAGTTGCGCGTTGGTTGGGCTCGATTGACGGCCCTCTGACGTTGGCCGGAGGCTGTAGATTCCAACTTCCGCAGGCGGGACAGGTTTTTGTGGGCAATCGTGTTGGTCGGCGAACGTCGGCATAGCTCCTCGAGGACACGACCGGCTTCGGCGTAATCCCCCAATTCCATCAGCGCCTTGGCGAGGCGGTTGCCGGTTTCACAATCTTCGGGGAATAGTTCGAGAATTGCACGATTCACCTCGACGGCGCGCTCCCAATCTCCGCTCAGCGCCAGTTTGATGGCTTCTTTCCCGAGATTTATCCTGAGCCGAGCGCCATCGGTCGTTGCCCCAGGCGGAATGTCACGGTTTCGCGTAATATCGTCCGTCATCATCAGAGTGCTAGCCCTCCCTGACACAATTGCGAAATGAAAAAGATTGCTTTTGGTATGTTTTTTAGAATTACACCGGAGGGTAGGTGTAGGTCAATTGCCGTTCTGTGCAGATTTAAGCGGGTTTGGCAATTTTCGGCTCATGTTCCGGAGGGTTCACGGCATCTACGACACTGGATGCCATTGCAAGAGCGTGAACGGCCAATCAATGACACCATTCACGATGCGGCGTTGCGATTGTTCCGATAAACGCCCGTGGACCATCGCCACCGCACGACCAGCAGGTCGCGCAGCGTGCGCCATCCGTCGCGGAGGGGACGCACCTTGCTCTCGGTTCGGTAGTGCCATTCGACTCCCACCTCGCCAATCGATAACCCCAGACGGCGCGCCAGAAAAAGTAACTCGGCGTCGAAGGCAAACCCGTCCAGCGTCTGCAATGGGAACAGGGTTTGGGCTGCGGACGCGTTGAACACCTTGAAACCGCATTGGGTGTCTGAGATACCCGGCACCGCCAGGAATTGCGTCATCGCGTTGAATAGTCTGCCCATGAGCCAACGCCGTAGTGGTTCGCCAATGCGACGCGCGCCCGGAGCCTCGCGGGAGCCAATGACAATATCGGTGGTGGGCGCTCGCGGCGGCAACAACGTTTCGAGAAACTCAATGGGCATCGACAGATCGGCGTCGCACAGAAAGCGGTGTTGCCCCTGCGCCGCCAACATCCCGTGCTTTACGGCGGAGCCTTTGCCGCGGTGCGGAAGGGTGAGCAAGCGCAAGTTCGCGGTGTGGACGGCAGCGTTCCGCACTACTGCCCCCGTGTCGTCCTCGCTACCGTCATCGCTGACGATGATTTCCCAGTCGTAGGACTGCCGGCTCAAATACGCGGCAACCTTAACCAGGGTGTCCGGAAGCCTATCCTCTTCGTTGTAGGCCGGGATCACGATCGAGAGGTAGCAGGTAGACATCCCGGGAGGCCGGCCGATTGGCTAACTGGCGAGGTCCAGCTGGAAGCCCTCGTGCAGCAGGCGCACCGCATCGTGGGCCCGTTGCTGGTTGATAATGCACGAGATTCGGATTTCGGATGTCGTGATCATATCGATATTGATGCCACCGTCGGCCAGGATTCGGAACATCCGAGAGGCGTATCCCGGTGTGTTTTGCATACCGGAACCCACCACGCTGACCGACGCCAGAGTGTCATCACTGATGATCGTTGCAGCGCCCACGGCGGGTTGCAGCTGTTCTATCTCCCTCAGGGCGCGCGGCAGGTCGGTGGTGGCCACCGTGAAGCTGATGTCGGTAGTCGTGCGGTCGGCGCTGGTGTTCTGCACAATGGTGTCGACGCTGATGCCGGCCGATGCCAGCGGTTCGAATAGCGCCGCGGCCACGCCGGGCTGGTCGGCCACGCCTTGCACGGTCACTTTGGCAACGTTGGTTTGATAGGCGATTCCGGTTACTTTGATACGGTCTTCCATGTTCTCGTCATCCGGTGTGGCGTGGATCAGCGTGCCGGGGGCGGCGCTGAAGCTGGATGCCACGTAAATAGGGACATTATAAACCGCGCCCAATTCGATTGACCTGGGGTGCATCTTGGCGCCGGCGGCAGCAAGTTCGAGCATCTCTTCATACCCAACGCCGGTGAGTTTTTGGGCGCCGGCGACGACCCGGGGGTCGGCGGTGTATATTCCCTCAACGTCGGTATAGATATCGCAACGGTCAGCGTCAAGCGCGGCGGCTAGCGCAACGGCGGTCGTATCCGAACCGCCTCTCCCCAGCGTCGTGATGTCTTCGTCGGGCGTCAAACCCTGGAATCCCGCTACGATGACCAAACGGCCGGCGGCCAGCTCTCGCCGCACTCGGTCTGGGTCAACTGCACTGATGCGCGCCTTACCAAAGGTGTTGTCGGTGCGAATACCGGCTTGCGCCCCGCTGAGGCTGATGGCGTCGTAACCGAGGTTGCGCAGGGCCATCGAAAGCAGGGTAATCGACACCAGCTCGCCGGTGGACAGCAACAAGTCAAGCTCGCGCGGGTCGGGTTCCCGGGCGACGGTTTGCGCCAGCTCGATCAATTCGTCGGTGGTGTCGCCCATCGCAGACACCACGGTTACCACCTGGTGCCCCGCATCGTGTACATCCGCCAACCGCCGCGCGACGTTGACGATTTTCTCCGCGTCGGCAACCGAGCTGCCGCCATATTTGTGCACGTACAATGCCATCTGGCAAATCGAAAACGACGACCTGGTCAGTCGTTGGACGAAACGGATACCACGTGTGCGCCCAGCTCGGACGGGCTGGTAACTTCGACCCGACCCTCTACGCCGCACAACCGGGCCGCGTCGAACATTTCGTAGGCCACCGTCATTGCACGCTCCTGAGTTAAAGCCGTGATGGTGCTGCCGCTGCCCGATAGGAAAACACCCAACGCGCCGGCGTCGCGAGCTGCTGCAAAAATCACTTTCATCGGCGGAAAAATCGTTTCGCGGTAGGGCTGATGCAGGCGGTCCTGGGTAGCAATTTTCAGGTATTCCGGTCGGTTGCCTTCCATGGCGGCCACCAGCAAGGCAGCCCTGCTCATATTGTACACCGCGTCGGCCACGCTGATTTCGGCGGGCAGCACCCTCCGGGCATCCACGGTGGCGATGCGATTTTCCGGGATGAACAGCACGGCCTGCAAATCCGCCGGAATCCTGATGGGCGCCGTGTATATCTGGTTGTCCTCCATCACGACTAACCGGAGCCCGCCATGCACGGCCGCTGCCACGTTGTCCGGGTGCCCTTCAATGGTGGCCGCCAT
This sequence comes from Dehalococcoidia bacterium, assembly GCA_965220095.1. Lineage (GTDB taxonomy): Bacteria > Chloroflexota > Dehalococcoidia > Lucifugimonadales > UBA3495 > Bin87. The sequence goes on along the minus strand of OZ244805.1, from coordinate 3,402,635 downwards.
TTCGAGCAAGTCGTTGGCGGAGAACCGTTCGTCCAGCAATGCGTTGGCGGCAACCAGCCCGCCGGCTATAGCGGCCGCGCTGCTACCCATTCCCCGGCTCAACGGGATACCGTTTTGGCAAACGAGTTCCAGAGGTGGAATTGGCGTGTCGGCTTCGTCGTACAGGAAAGCCATTGCCCGGTAGGTCAGGTTGTCGGTATCGCCGGCCAACTCGCCCTCACCCTCGCCGTTCACCTGCACGATTGGCATGCTGCCCGCAGGTAGCGTGGAAACCGTCAAACGGTTCCAAACGTCCAGGGCCATCCCCAGACAGTCGTATCCCGGGCCCAGATTTGCCGTGGTCGCCGGAGCTCGCACCTCTACGGTAGTCATATTTATCACTGCGTTGCGCGGGAGGGTTAGGACAGGACCCGTTCGCTGACGTAACGCCCGAGGTCGCGATTCTCGTGGAAAGCGAACCCGCCAAAGTCGCCGCCGAATCCGATGATGGGAACCGTGCTTTCGTGGGCCGATCCGTGGGAACGTAACCCCGGCGGCAAAGAAATTTCCCCTGGATCGCCGAACACAACGTCTTGCGCTCCCGTAACCAGAATGTCGCCCATCCGGTCGGGCATTAGCAGGAAGCGTTGGGCGGCCACATCCCGGGGCAGCGCGTCTTCCACTCCATCGGTGGACAGCAGCACCCCAACGGCGTCGGCAGCGGCACGCGGGTCATCCAAATGGACGTAAATGCAACCGCCCAGGTTGGAATGATGCACAACATACTGGTCTTTGATGATGGGGATGGCCTGAGCGCCGATCCCGTGTCCGGCCAGAATCTCGGGCAGGTGGAGCATACGCCTTTTGTCTGACATTCCGTGGTCGGCGGTAATTAGCAACTGCACGTCCGGTATATCGTTGGCCAGGCGGCCGATCGCCCCATCCAGGATGGCGACATGGCGAGCAGATTCGGGATGATGCGGGCCGTAGGTGTGCATTGCGTAATCGGTGGTAGCGATGAATGCCAGGTCGTAGTGTTCGGTCTGCAAGGCAACGCGGGCGGAGTCGATTGTCCACCCGTTCACCTCCAGCGAATAAACGTGCGGCGGTTCGCCGGCGGCCGCGACAGCTTCCGGAGTTGGTTGTTCGGAAGAATAGGCCAGGTGTGCATCATCTCCCAGCAGGCGGCGCAGTTTGTCTTTGGAAGCCGCCAGCAGCGATCTTCCTCCGCCGCGACGGCATTGGGCGAAAATGGTGTCCGAACGGATGAATTGGCCGGATTCCACGTATTCTTCGATACCAGCTTCCCGATCCAGCCAATAGTTGGACACGATGCCGTGTTGTGCCGGGTAGTGTCCCGTTACCATCGACGTGTTATTCACGTTGGTAACGCTGGGCATCATCCCCCCACCCGTTACCCGAAACCCTTCTTTCGCGAGCCGTAGCAGATTGGGCGCCGGGCAGGTTTCCAGGTATTCGGGGTCGAGCCCGTCGATCATTACGAGGACGGTGGTTTGAGGCATTGGTTTATCTCACCCCAAGTCGGTTTTCAAACAAATTAGGCAATTGCCCGCGCCTGCTCTCCGACTCGCAGGTAATCGTGCAGCAGTCGGGGAATCAGAAACCGTTGCCGCACCCGATCCTGCGCGGCGGCTCCAATGGCGGCCCGCAAATCGGGGCTGTCGAGCAGTTGGGCCATGCGATTCCCAGCTTCCTCCGCAGAATCGACGAGATAGCCGGATTCGCCATCCACGATTTGCAACCGGATGCCACCGACATTGCCGCCGATCACGGGCTTGCCCTTCCACATACCTTCCGACACGGTTAGGCCGAATCCTTCACGGGTGGATTTCTGCACCAAGACCAGTGAGTGAGTTTGCAAGGCGTTGACGATTTGGTCGTTGGTGGCGGGCAAGCCGTCTGGCGAAAAGAACATATGAATGTCAGGGTCGTTGGCGGCGTGCTCGCGTACCGATTCTAACACTGCGGCGCCCTCCGGGTCGTCATCGGCCTGGCTCAAGCCGAGCAGCGCGAGCTGCAGCCCGGGATGGGTCTGGCGAGCCATCCGGAAAGCGTCGATGACACCCCAGGGGTCTTTCCAAACGTCGAATCGGGACACCTGGGTAACCAGGGGACGTGCGACGTCGATACCGAGGGAACTGATAACCTGGGCAGCGTCATCGGCGGGCATTTTGGCGTTCTTGGCCGTCAATGGGTCAATGGCCGGCGGGGCGATAGAGACGTTCAATCCTTCGGGCAATCGCTGGGGGACGTAGGATTCCAGCGAGCAAACCATCGTGCGGTAAGCGCTGGTCAACGGCAGCAATTCGTCCAGCAACCACTGATTGGGGTTGGTCAAGTCAATGTGAACGATCCAGATGCGTGCGGGCGCGATCTCAGGCTTCAAACGGCGACCCAACGGCAACAATTGCGGGTCGTGGAAATACCAGACATCAGCCTGCAGATCAGAGTTGTTGATCTCGTCGGCCACATCGTCCAGGCAACCGTAATAGATTGCCAGCTCTTCTTCGGAAAGCCGTCCCTCGGCACCTTGCAGCATGTTGTGAATGCGCTTGGTAACGTCGAAAAACCGGTTGTCGTTCGGGGTCATCACCAGGCGTTGGGTTTCGACGCCCAGCGCGTTACTCAGCGGAATCAGCGAGTGCAACAATTCAGCCACGCCGCCGCCGTAAGCCGTGCTGTTGATGTGGATCATTTTCAACCCGTTCAACCGATTGCCCAGTTCGGTCAATTGGTGTGCCGTATCGGCAGGCTGGAGGTCCAGGTACGGCCCTGATTCAGTTTTCGGGTACTGAATTATGTCAATCAAGCCAGCGTTTCCTCCCACGGCTGATAACGGCAAACCGACGCAATGATACTGGCCGTCGACGACTATGTACACAGTCTTGTTTGCGGGATGACGTCAATTCCGACCAGCGTCGATGTCATCGGACTGCTGCGATGATCAGAGTGGCGACGCCGGCCGCGGCGCTCCACGGCGCAAACCACCAAAGCCGCCCGCTGCGAACCCAGATGACAACCCAATGCAGCGTTCCCATTGCGATGGCAAATGTCGCTATGACCATCCCAGCTAATGTGATGGCGGACTGCCACGAAGCCAACCAGCGCAGCGGTTCAGGCCAGGTTTGCACCGACCAGACAATCGCCGCCGCCAGCATAACCGGCGGCGCTAACAGCAACGACATACGAACCGCGCTATCCCGGCTGAGGCCAAGCCGTAATCCCGCTGCCACCGTCAGCCCGGAGCGGGACAATCCCGGCACCACCGATATGCCCTGGGCCAGCCCAACCAGCAGGATTGCCCTCCAGGACAACGTTGGCAGGATTTCTTCACTCCTGGAATCATTCCCCCGGGGCGCCGCCACTAGCACCAAGGCGTTGACAACCATCATGGCTCCGATGAGCCAGGCAGGTGACCACCATCGGCACACAACGGTGTGAGCCAATCCTAGCGCCAGCGGAAACGCGATGGCAGCCGTTGCAATTTGTGCGGCAGCGTAGCGGAGGGCAAATCCACGGGGAAGTCCGGGCTTCCAGACAGTCCTGATGGCCAGCCAGTAGGCGCGTCGGTAGTAGAGTATCGCCACCGTGGCCGTTACCACGTGGAGAACTGCAATCGTAAACAGCCCGTCCGTGGGCGTCCCGATGAGGAGCGCAGTCACTTGCAAGTGCCCGCTGCTGGAAACCGGCAGGAACTCTGTTATCCCCTGCACTATGGCGAAGAGCAGGGCGGCCAGCAGCATAAAACCGTCGGCCAAAACTGCCCAGCAGACCGAACGAAAATTACTCGACGGTAACGGACTTGGCCAGGTTCCGGGGTTGGTCCACGTCGCAGCCGCGCCGCACCGCGATGTAGTAAGCGAATAGCTGCAACGGGATGGTGGCGAGTATTGGCGTGAGGTTCGGTGGGGCGTCGGGTATGAAAATCGGACCGTCCACCATCGGGGCCAACTGGTCATCCCCCTCGGTCAACACGGCAAGGACGGTGCCGTCGCGGGCCTTCACTTCCTGAATGTTGTTGGCCATCTTATCGTACAGGGCATCGCGGGGCGCGATGGCCAGGGTGGGCATTTCGTGATCGATCAACGCGATGGGGCCGTGCTTCATCTCGCCGGCGGGATATGCTTCGGCGTGGATGTAGCTAATCTCTTTGAGCTTGAGCGCACCTTCGGCCGCGATCGGGGCGTTGATGCCGCGTGCCAGGTACAGGAAATTGCGGTGCTGGTAGAACTGTCGGGCCAACGCTTCGATTTTCCCGGTGTTGCCAAGGATAGCAGCGATTCGTCCGGGGAGTCGGGCCAGCTCGTCGATGAGGCTGCGATTCGCCTCAGCGTCCAGAAATCCGCGGGCCGCTCCCAGACGCATGGCCAGCAGGTTGAGAATGGTCAGCGACGCGGTCAGCGTCTTGCTGCTGGCAACGCCGACTTCGACGCCCGACCGCATTAACAACGTGGCGTCAGCGAGGCGGGCCGCCTGGCTTCCGGCGGCGTTGCAGATTGTGATCAACCGGGCCTTGCTGCGGCGCACTTGTGCCATGGCCGCTACCGTGTCCGCGGTTTCGCCCGACTGGCCGATTGCGACGACCAGCGTGTGTTCATCCAGGTAGAGCTCACGATAACGGTATTCCGATGCAGACTCGGCTTCTGCGGGTATACCCGCCAGACGCTCTACCAGATGCCGCCCGACCTGGGCAGCATGCAGGCTGGTGCCGCATCCTATCAGAACCACGCGCCGCAACTGGGCAATTTCGGTGTCGGTCATTTCCAAATCAGGAAGCAATACCCGACCGTGGCCGAAATCCAGACGGTCGCGGATCGCTGCCACAACCGCTTGGGGCTGCTCCATGATTTCCTTGAGCATAAAGTGCCGATAACCGCCCCGGTCGATCAGCACGTCCTCCAGCGATACTGGGCGCATTGGCTTAGCCACCTCGCGCCCGTTGCTGTCCAGGAAGGTCACCCCGTGACGGGTGATTACCGCCGCCTCGCCGTCTTCGAGGAACGCCACCGGAAGCTGTCCGGTTTCGCCGATGAGGGGCAACAGAGCCGGCAAGTCGCTGGACACGATGCTCTGTCCCTGGTGGTGCGCTACGGCCACTCCGCCCGCATGCCCCAACCGCAGCGCGCAAATGCTGTCCTGGTCACCTTCCTGGACGGCGACTACCGCCTGGGGCCCGTCAATCAAGCTGCCCATCCGCAAGACGGCGTTCTGCAAGGTCAGACCGTCGCGTACGCCCTCTTCAATCAAGTGAGATATGACCTCGGTATCGGTCTCCGATTTGAAGTGGTGGCCGCGTTTTTTCAGGTCGGTCTTCAGGGACAGATAGTTTTCGACGATGCCATTGTGGGCCACCGCGATGGTGCCGGAACAATCGGTGTGCGGGTGGGCGTTGGATTCGGAGGGACGCCCGTGAGTAGCCCAGCGGGTGTGTCCGACACCAGCCAGGCCGAGGGGCGTCGGGCCGGCGAAATCGTCGACGAGGCCGTGTACCCTGCCCACGGTTTTGCGCAGTCGCAGGCCGCCATTCGGTTCCAGGACTGCGACTCCGGCGCTGTCATACCCACGGTATTCAAGACGACGCAAGCCCTCCAAAACAATGGGCCACGCCGGCTGGTCACCAACGTATCCGACAATACCGCACATCAGGGATCAACCGCTATCCGGGTCGGAGCCGCGGACGGTCAGCGTAGCGCCGGCGTCTGCGGCATCGTCGTCGACCGGAATGGGCCGCGCGCCATACTCGTTGCCAACGGCTTGTGGGCTACTCAGGTAGTCGCAGTCGAAAACGAACGGAGACCTGGCCGCGTCCTGTGCATCGCTGGCTCCCACCACAATCTCCATGATGGCGGCGGCCAGGGCGCCCGGGTCGTGGCGCAGGAACACGCCCGGAGCAAGCAAAGGCCGTTGGACAATGCGCCCGACCACGGGCATACAGGCCGTCTCATCCAGGATAACCGGGTATTGGCCGTCGGCAGCATAGCGATGCAGCAATCGGGGCGGCAGGGGAGTGTTGTTGAACAGCAGGAAATCCAGTGGCTGCCGAGTTCCCAGGTATTCGGTTAGCAAAGCGAGAAAATTGGACGCCCGGAACCCGTTGCTTTCACCAGGCTTGGTCATCAGGTTGCACACGTGAATCTTGATTGCATTGGACTCGTTGACGGCCTGCGCGACGTCTTCAACGAGCAGGTTGGGAAGTACGCTGGTGTAGATGTCCCCGGGCCCCAGGACGATGGCGTCGGCGGCGGCGATGGCCTCGAGCACCGGCGGATACACGTAGGCCTGTGGTTCCAGGTAGATATAGTCGACGCCGACTTCAATCTTTTCGTTGCGCAGGTCGATGGCAGACTCGCCGATCAACCTGGTGCCATCTTCCAGGCGTGCGCATAACGTGGATTGCGTCAACGTAACCGGCAGGACGTTGCCGCTGATACCCAACAGGCGCGCGGCTTCACCGATAGCAGTGATGGTGTTGCCGGTGACTTCAGTCAGAGCGGCCAGCAACAGGTTTCCGAAACTGTGGCCGTTCAATCCTTCGCCAGCCGGGAATCGATATTCGAAGAGTCGGCGCATCAGGTTGCCGGCGTCCGTATCTTCGGCCAGCGCCATCAAGCACCGGCGCAGGTCTCCGGGCGGCAGGTGCCCCATTTCTTCCCGAAGCCGGCCGCTGCTGCCCCCGCTGTCCGTCATGGCAACAACGGCAGTCAGGCTGCAATCCTGGGTTCGAAGGCCGGTCAGGGTGGTGTGGTTGCCCGTACCGCCGCCGACGACGACAATGTTCTTCCTGCTCATCAGCCAGTCAGAGGGTCGTTAAATGGACATGGATCGAGGGACATGGAACGAAGCATTGCTAGCGCACCGGTTAGAGTACCAGGACGACTTTGCAACCTAACCAGTATATGAACGGGTTTCGTAAAGTGTCAACCCGCCGGTCGTCAGTCCGATGGCTGCTGGGTGGTAAAATGGCGATGGAACATGAGGCCGGCTCAATCGGCCCGGAGGGTTGTATCTTATGACGGAAAGCAAGCAGGAATGGCGGGATTCCACTCTTTCGCGAGTTACTTCGCGTTTCCCCGAACGGCGGGAGTCCTTCGAGACTGACTCGGGTATTACGGTGGATACCGTTTACACGCCGGAGGACGGTGCGAATATAACCACCGATTATCGGGAAACAATCGGCTATCCGGGCGAATTCCCGTACACCCGTGGCGTGCAGCCCAACATGTACCGAGGCCGGATCTGGACGATGCGGCAGTACTCCGGCTACGCAACGGCGGCAGCCACCAACGAACGCTACCGCTACCTGCTGGACAACGGACAGACCGGATTGTCAGTCGCCTTTGACCTGCCCACGCAAATCGGTTACGACAGCGACCATGCTTTGGCAGAGGGTGAAGTCGGCAAGGTGGGTGTGCCCATCTGCTCGCTTTCCGACATGGAAACCCTGTTCGATGGCATCCCGCTGGACAAGGTCAGCACGTCCATGACCATCAATGCTACTGCATCGGTGCTGCTGTGCATGTACATCGCTGCCGGAAAGCGGCAGGGCGTGAGCGCGGAACTGCTCAGCGGGACACTGCAAAACGACATCCTGAAGGAATACATCGCCCGTGGCACCTACGCCTACCCACCACGCCCCTCGATGCGCCTGGTAGTGGATGTGTTCAAGTATTGCGCCGCCAATGTGCCGCGCTGGAATACCATCAGCATCAGCGGCTACCACATGCGAGAAGCGGGAGCCACCGCCACGCAGGAGCTGGCGTTCACCTTCGCCAACGCCATCGCCTACGTTCAGGCCGCGGTGGACGCTGGGTTGGCGGTGGACGACTTCGCTCCCCGGCTGTCCTTCTTCTTTGTGGCGCAGAACAATCTTTTCGAGGAAGTAGCCAAGTTCCGGGCGGCCCGGCGTCTGTGGGCGCGCATTATGCGAAACCGTTTCGGCGCCACCGACCCACGCTCAATGATGCTGCGTTTCCATACGCAAACCGCCGGTGTTACGTTGACGGCGCAGCAGCCGGATAACAACGTGATACGCAGCACCGTGCAGGCTCTGGCGGCGATATTGGGCGGCACCCAGTCCCTGCACGTCAATTCAAAGGACGAAGCTTTAAGCCTGCCCAGCGAAGAATCGGCGCAGCTATCATTGCGTACCCAGCAGATTCTGGCCCACGAAAGCGGCACCGCCGACGTGGTGGACCCGCTGGGAGGCTCGTGGTACGTCGAAGACCTGACCGACCGACTGGAAGCGGGAGTGCTGGAATATATCGAACGCATCGACCAGATGGGCGGAGCCGTAGCCGCCATCGAGGATGGGTTCCAGGTACGGGAGATCGGCGAAGCCGCGTTCCGCCACCAACGGAGTATTGACGATGGTGATCGCACCGTTGTTGGGGTGAATCAGTACGTTACCGAATCGCCGCCCATTTCCGGGTTGCTGCGGGTGGATGCCGACGCCGCGGCCGATCAAATTCAGCGTTTGAAATCGTTGCGTCGCGAACGTGACAACATGGCCGTGCAGATTAGTCTGGCACGTTTGGCGGATGCCGCGCGAAGCCCAGAGGCCAACACCATCCCACTGATGATGGAATGCGTCGAAAAATACGCCACCCTCGGCGAGATTTGCGAGGTATTGCGCCGGGTATTCGGGGAATACGAGCCGGTAGCAGGGCTATGATAAACTGACTCGCCGGCCTGCTCCGATGCTTTTACAGGCTAAAGCGGCTGGCGGCCGTGGAGATGCCAGGCTGAAACAATCACAACACGGAGGATTGCCGTGATTGACTTGATGTTGAACGAAGAAGAACGGATGCTGCAAAACCTGGTTCGGGACTTCGCCGAACGAGAGGTGATGCCTCGCAGCGCCGAGTTGGATGAAAAGGCCGAATTCTCCTGGGACAACTGGCGCGGCATGGCTCGACTGGGGTTGCCGGGGATCGGGGTTGACCCAGCCTACGGGGGCAGCGGAGGCGGGTTCAGACAGTCGTCCATTGCAATCTCAGAGATGGCGCGGGTCGACGCCGCGACCAGCGTAACCCTGGCGGCTCACCTCGGACTTGGCGTTGAGACCATCGCCAGATTCGGCAACGAAGAGCAGAAACAGCAGTACATCCCGTCGCTGGCATCTGGCAAGGGTATCGCGGCGTGGGCGCTCACGGAACCCGGCAGCGGCTCTGATGCCGCCGCGATGGCAACCACCGCCACCAAACGAAACGGGTCGTGGGTGCTCAACGGATCCAAGCAGTTCATCACCAACGCTGACGTGGCGGAAACGCTCGTCGTGTTCGCTAACCAGGACCGTTCTGCCGGCTACCGCGGCGTTTGTGCCTTCATCGTCCCAGCCGGCACACCCGGGATGGCGATCAACCCACAGCACAACAAGATGGGCATCCGGGCATCCAGCACCTGCGAGATCGTATTCGACGATGCCGAGATACCTTACGAAAATGTAATTGGCGAACCGGGCATGGGGTTCCGCTACGCCATGGACATTTTGGATTCGAGCCGCATATCCATTGCCGCCCAATGCGTTGGAATCGGCCAGGCAGCGCTGGAAGAAGCCGCGCGGTATTCCCAGCTTCGGGAAACGTTCGGCAAGCCACTGGCACATCACCAGGCCATTCAGTTCAAGCTGGCAGATATGGCGACCGCCATCCATTCTGCCCGGGTTGCCACGATGCACGCCGCTACATTGCGCGACCAGGGCTTGCCCTTCATCAACGAGGCGTGCATGGCCAAGCTCATTGCCTCGGAAATGTGCAATACGGCCACTTACGAAGCGATGCAGATACACGGCGGCATTGGGTTCTTCAAGGAATCGAGGGTTGAACGGCTGTTCCGGGATGCCCGAGTTACGACGATTTACGAAGGAACCTCAGAAGTGCAACGGATGATTATCGCTCGTCAGGTGCTGGCACAATATCCGGTCTAAATGAGTAGAAAATTGCACAACGCTAAAGTCCCCTCTCCCTTGATGGGAGAGGGCTAGGGTGAGGGTAAAAACTTCAATGGCCGAAGTGTGCGCGGTGAACTATGTCGACCACGTTGGCGTTGCGGTGAACGATATCAGCACCGCGCTGGATTTCTTTGCAACCAATTTCGGTACCCCCGACGCCGAAGTGGTTGAAATGGCTGATCAGGGTGTGCGGGCGTGTCTAATCGAGGTTGGCCAAACCCGCATCGAGTTGCTGCAGCCGCTGTCCCCCGAGAGCGCGGTCGGTCGTTTCATTGAACGGCGCGGCGAGGGATTGCACCACCTTGCATTGAACGTTGACGACATTGCCGGGAAGCTCAAAATTCTGTCGGCCAACGGCCTTGCTCTGATCGACAACGAACCGAGGCACGGGTTGTCGGGTACGATCGGTTTCGTGCACCCGCGTTCGGTATTCGGCGTACTCACCGAGTTGGTCGAGAACTAGACCGGTTCGACGGACACCGGAGGGTTGACCGTGCCGGTGCATGTGGTGTACGGCGATACGTTCCTGGCAACGCAGCAGGTGCGCAGACTCCGGGAAGAGGCCGGCGCCGACGACCTGATGGACTCCAATCGGCAACGGGTAGTTGCGACGCAGGCCCAACCTGCGGAAGTTCTGTCGATGTGCTGTTCGCTGCCGTTTCTGGAACCCACGCGCCTCGTGGAGATTGAGGGCGCAGTTGCCACTCAGGAACCGGCGGCCGGGGGTCGGGCTGGCTCCGGTTCCCGTCCCCGCAGCAATCGACGCGGGGGAGGCGGCTCTGAGGGATGGATGCAACTTGCGGAAGCCATCCCGCAATTGCCGGACAGCACCCTGCTAATCTTCATTGATGGCGCTGTCTCGGCTCGCAACCCGATGCTCCGCGCGTTGGCCGAATATGCTACGGTGCATCACCAAACTGCTCCGGCCGGGCCGGAACTGGACCGGTGGGTGAAGCAAAACGCCGAGGATAAGGGCGGGTCCATATCTCCGCCTGCGATCAGGGCGATTTCGGAGATGGTGGGCAGCGATTTGTGGACTCTGGATCGGGAACTGGACAAACTGGCGCTGTATGCCACCGGTCGCGAGATCAACGAGGAGGACGTGCAGGCGTTGGTGTCATACGCCCAGGAAACCAACATCTTCGCTGCGGTGGACGCCATCGTGGATGGGCGCCCTGGGGAAGCGCTGCGCCTGTTAACCCAGTTGATGTACGAAGGCCGCGAACCTCAGTACCTGATTGCCATGATCGAGCGGCAGTTGCGGTTGATGGCGCTGGCCCGAGACCTGAGCGACCGTGCCGTTGCTCCGTCGGAGATGGGTCGGCGCATGGGCACCAACTCCGATTTTGTAATCCGCAAAACGCTGGGGCAGGCGCGTCGCACGTCGATGGCCAATATCAGCCGGATGTACCAGCGGGTATTGAGAAGCGACCTGGACATCAAAACCGGCCGGCTGGAGCCAGCGGTGTCGCTGGAACTGCTAGTGGCCGACCTGGTATCCGTTCGATAACGCCGCTGACGGGTTAGCGCTGGACTGCTGGATAGGTAACGGGGTTGTAACAGGCCGTGAGATGACCGGCGGTCAATTCCTCCAGCGGTGGCGGGGCGTGTTCGCGACACTGCCCCAGCGCCTTGGGGCAGCGCGGCAGGAATGGGCATTGGTCAGCCGGGTTCATCAAATCCGGTGGCGTGCCCCGCAACGCGTTCAGGCGGCGCCCGGTGGAATCCATGCGCGGCAGGGTTTGCAGCAACGACCAGGTGTACGGATGGCGCGGCTGTTGGAATATGGGCAGGAGTTCGGCGTATTCCATCAAAAACCCGGCGTACATCACTCCCACTCGTCGCGCCATGTGAGCCACCACACCCATGTCGTGTGTGATGAGCAGAATTGCCGATTTGGAATCGCGGCTCAGCTCCTTCAACCGTTCCAGGATTTCGGCCTGCAGTGTGACATCGACGCTGGATGTTACCTCGTCGGCGATAAGCAGCCGGGGTCGCATCACCAAAGCCATCGCCAGCATCACCCGTTGACACTGGCCGCCGCTGAGCGTGAAGGGGTAGGCGCCCATAATTCGTTTCGGGTCCGGTACGCCCAACTCACGCAGCATTTCCTGGCACACGGCGGCGGCGGCGCGGCGGTTCAGTTGCGAGTGGGTGATTATGACTTCCGTCAGTTGCGAACCGATGGTCTGCACGGGGTTGAGGGCGGATTGAGCGTCCTGAAAAACCAGCGACATCGTTTTGCCGCGCAACAGGCGCATTTCCTCGGCGGTAGCCGTCACCAGATCTACGCCGTCGAACAGGATTTTGCCGCTGGTGATGGCGGCGTTGTCGGGTAACAAGCCCATGACGGCAAGCGCCAGCGCACTCTTGCCGGCGCCGCTCTCACCGACTATGCAAAATATCTCCTCCTCTTCCTGGGAGAAAGACACACCGTTAACCGCGTGAACGGTTCCATTGGGCACGCTGAACTCGACGCGCAAGTCCTCGATTTGCAATACCGGCGGCATGGTTAGCGCACTGAAATGGATGTCCTGGCGGGCGAGGTCGTGAGGTCGACCGGTTCCATTCGACCCGCCTTGACCTCAGAGATAAAGTCCGCCAGCGACGCGATGGGCCGATGGAACAGAGTTGCCGCAGTGCCAATCTGGTGGAGCCGATGCGCGTCGCTACCGCCGGTGCCGGGTAAACCGAGTTGATTCCGAAGGTCGGCGGCGAACTGGTTCTCGTCCTCTGCGCCGCGGCCGTTGCGCGACTCCACGGCGTCAAAGTATTTCATGTGCGGGTCGGACAAGGCGCGTTCCAGCATTTCAGCTCGAAGTTCCGGATCCTGACCGGGTTCAGACAGGTAGCGGCGGCGGTATGGGTGGGCGGCAATCATGGCGGCGCCCAGGCTATCGGCTTCTGCGCGCAGAAAGGTTGGCTTGTGCATTCCAAAGCGGTAGCGTCGCAGCCCAAAGACCAGCACATGACCGGCGTCGGTGTTTATCTCAGCGCCGGGCAACACCAGGATGCCATGTCGCTGACTGAGCGTGGCGGCGCAGTCCCACGCCCAGAAATCATCGTGCTCGGTGAGACATATCCCGTCGAGGCCGGCGATACGGCCCGCGTCCAACAGTTCGTCCACGGACATGAAACTGTCGTCGGACCTGGGGTAGGTATGAGCGTGTAAATCAATCAGCAATGCGGCTCCGGTACGGGTAACCCAATGTCATCATACCACCGATGGCATCGACTATCACATGGCATCGACTATCACCCGGTGGCGGCGCACGAACCGCAATTACCGACTATTGCGTTACCCGACCTGAAACGGTCAGCGCCACCAAACCCGGGCTGGAAAGCCTCGCTAGACGGTGATGACGAGTCCTTCTCCCCGCAACTCTTCGATGATCTCGTCGGCGATGGATTTCCGTATTTTGAGCCTGCGTTCCAGCATTGCCGAATTCAGGCGCGGGTTCCGCAACGCCAGGTCTCGGGCCTGTTGCAGAATGTCTCCGTCGTAGACATCATCCATGTCGCCATTGCCAGACCGGTCGTCACCCTTTTCGTTGGGTTCTGCTTCGTCCAGATAGATGGGAGCCAGTTCGGGCCCAATCTGCTCACGCCAGAAATTGACGATGCGTTCGGTTTCGTCGTCATAAACAAGAGTCCCCTGACCACGGCGCGCTTTCGGGAAATCGTTGTTCAGTAGTAGCAAATCGCCTTTACCCATCAGAGCTTCTGCACCGGCGCCGTCCAGTATGACCCGGGAATCGACTTGAGACGCCACCGCGAATGCCACGCGGGCTGGCACATTGGCCTTGAGCAAACCGGTAACCACTTTCACGGACGGTCGTTGTGTAGCCAGCACCATGTGGATGCCAGCGGCGCGCCCTAGCTGTGCCAGGCGCACGAGTTGTTGTTCCACTTCAAGACCGCCGGTCATCATCAGGTCGGCCAGTTCGTCAACTATCAGCACGAGGAAGGGCATTGGGTCGGGCGCTTTTTCATTGTAGCCGGCAATGTTCCGGACACCAGTTTCCTCCATAATCCGATACCGGCGGGTCATTTCGTTGATGAGGCCACGCAGAGCCGGGTAAACTTCGTCCGGTTCGACGATGACTGGCAACACCAGGTGAGGAATGCCGTTGAAGGGCGTCAATTCGACCCGCTTGGGGTCGACCATTATCATCCGCAGTTCATCGGGCGGGCGCGTCATCAGCAGCGATGCGACCAGCGAGTTGATGCAGACGCTCTTGCCAGACCCGGTAGCGCCGGCGATTAGCAGGTGCGGCATGGCGGCCAGGTCAAGTACCAGCGATTGGCCGCCGGCATCTTCACCCAACGCGAATGCCAGGCCACCCTTGTTGACGATCTTGCCGAACTCCGAACCCTCCACAATGGAGCGCATCAACACCTTGCCCGGAGACGGGTTCGGAACTTCGAGACCCACCAGCCCTTCGCCCGGTTCCGGCGTTTCGATGATTCGGATGTAGGGGCTTTTCAGGGCCAGCGCGAGGTCTTTTTGCCGTTTCGTAATGTCGCCCACGCGGACCCGGCTGGGACGCTGGCCGGTACTGGCGCCGTCCTTGTCCAGTTTCTGGGGCATGTAACCGGGCACCAGGCCGAAGCGCACCACCCGCGGCCCCGCTTTGACATCTTCCACATCCACATACACGCCGTGCTCCGACAACGCCTCTTTGATGTTTTCCGACATAGCGGCGATTGCGGGCTGGTCTATCTGGTGGGTTTCCACCGGGGCCAGGGTGTCAAGCGGTGGAAGTTGCCAGCCGTTGCCCCGCGACGTGTATTTCAGCAGCGAGGCAGGTTTAGCAGCCAGCGAATCCGGTGCATCTTCGGTATCTGCGACCGGTTGTGGCCCGGGTGTGGTGTGGGCTGGCCGGGCCGCCCGATTCGGGAGTTTGATATGGGTTGAGGTGGATGCGATTTTCGCTGTGGTCTTGCCGGTAGCCGCGGCGCCGCCCCCGATCCAGCCGACCAGTTCCACAGCGCCTTTGCCGGCGGCTTTGGCAGCTAGCCAGCTGCCCATACCGACGAAACGGGCTGCTGAGAAGTACCAGCGGCGGGCGTTAGGGACGGCCAGCAGGACGGTCAGCGCAGCGCCAAGGACCCACCCGATAACGGCGACGGTCAGGCTTCCACCAGTTGCTGCATAGCCCCATTCACCAGAGAGGCCGTAGACGTACAACGCGCCCTGATTTCCCGGTACGAACGATAAGGCGATGATTGCAGCGGCGGCGACTATTCCGCCGGACAACCACCAACGCCAACCGCGCAACAGAGCGAGCGGTTTGTGGACGAGCAAAATCAGGGAGAGCGCTGAAAACAGGCCAACGGCGACCCATCCGTAGGCCAGCGTGCGCGCCAGCCAAAGTGTCGCACCCGGCACCCACAGCGCCACCGCTGTCCCGGCCAATCCGATCAACAGCCAGATGCCGGTTTCGATGGCCAGCCGAATCCAGTTGGTGGTGGTTGGCTTGTTTCGACCCTTGCTGCCCAATGCGACCGCTGCCGACATTTCGCGTTCCTCCTATGGCAATGGCGGTGGCAAGGTTTTCTGACCTCTTCGCTGGCACGGAATTGTCCGAACAAGGTGCCGAACAACCGGCCTCCAATTCCATTTGTTGAACGGCCCAGGTGGGAAATGCCGGTGTCGCCGGTGCTCGGTCAGGTGTCCAGAACCACCGGAACTATCATAGGACGCTTGTTGAGTTCGTTGCGAAGGAACTGTCTTGCAAATTTGCGGATTTTTGCTTCCGTGGCCTCCCGGTTGGGCAGTTTCCCATCCCCGGATACGTTCATCTCAACGGCCTGCGCGAGTCGGAGATAGGCATCGGCGGCGTCAGCACTCTCCATGAAGCCGCTGCCGGCCACCTGAACCGGGCCAACCACCGAGCCAACCTGGTTCACGGCGGCGCAAACCACCACGACGCCATCGCGGGCCAGTGAACGACGGTCGCGCAAAATCTGGCTGTCGGTTTCCATGGCCATGAGGCCGTCGAGGTAAATATGCCCCGCCGGGATGGATTCGACTACGCTGGCGCTGGTTCCGTCAATCTGCAGAATGTCGCCGTCTTCCAGCACGAATATCCCGTCCGGGGCGACACCCATTTCCCAGGCCAGTTGGGCGTGGGCACGCAGGTGGCGATATTCGCCGTGCACTGGAACGAAATACCGGGGGCGGGTCAGGTTCAGCATCAGTTTCAGCTCTTCCTGGCTGGCGTGCCCGTGCACGTGAACCTGGGCCACCCGGTCGTAGAGCACGTTCGCCCCTTGGCGTAACAGGTTGTCGATAGTCTGGCTCACCGCCCGTTCGTTGCCCGGTATAGGTGTGGCTGAAATGATCACCGTATCGCCGGCGAGCAGGTTCACATCGCGGCTTTCACCCTTGGCGATGCGCACCAGCGCGGAGGTTGGTTCACCCTGGCTGCCAGTGGTCATCAAGACAATCTGATCCAGCGGCAATCCGGCGGCGTCTCCCACTGGAATAATGGTGCCGGGCAACGCTTCCAGGTATCCCATATCCGTAGCCATGTGCACATTGGCCACCATGCTGCGACCCACGAACGCCACCTTGCGGTTGTGCTTCTCAGCGGCGGTGATGACCTGCTGGACCCGGCTGATTAGCGACGCGAACGTGGCGACGATCGCCCGACCCGGCGCATCGCCGATGGCCCGATCCAAAGCCGTACTCATCACCTGCTCCGATGGAGTGTACCCCGGCAATTCAGCGTAGGTAGAATCGGAGAACAGCAACAACACGCCCTGGGCGCCGCGTTGGGCTAGAGCGGTGAGATCGATGGTGTGTCCGTCGACCGGCGTGTGGTCGATTTTGAAGTCTCCGGTGTGTATGATGCTGCCCCACGGCGTGTCAATGCAGATTCCCATCGCGTCAGGGATGCTGTGGCAAACTCGGAACCAAGTTGCCCGGAAGTTGTCGCCGATTTCGACGGGTTCCTCAGGGTCCACGGGATAGACAATCGCGTCGCGGGTGTGGCGACGTTCGTTCAACTTGACGGTAATCAACCCGTGGGCGAGCCGGGGAGCGTACACCGGAACATTCAGGTCAGGGAGAATGTGCGGCAAGGCCCCGATGTGGTCCTCATGGCCGTGGGTAATGAGAATTGCACGCACGCGGTCGGCGTTGGCGATCAGATAGGATACGTCGGGTATGATGAGGTCGACGCCGGGCATATCTTCGGTGGGAAACTGGATTCCGCAATCCACTACGACGATGTCATCGCCGCACTCCAGCACCATCATGTTCTTGCCGATTTCACCCAGGCCACCTAGCGGCAAGACCCGCAAGGGAGGAGCAGTATCAGCGTCGTAAGGGATTGGATTAACCACGTGTACTCCGGTCAGAATAGTCGTTGTTGGCCTGGGGGCGGTTCGTGAGGTGGCGGCGACTCCGCAGATTCGAGCGGAGGGTCAGCGAGGTCGGGCGTTGGCAAGTCCCAGAAGGACGGATTTTCCCTGGTTGGTTGGGTATCCGGTTCGTAGTCGGCCGGTGGCTCTTGGATACGGTGTCCAACGGAGGGCGGGTCGGCTTCCATACGCAGGACGTCCAGTAAACCAGCCAGCTTCTGGAAGTCTTCCTCGATGGACGTCCGCATTTCCTGACGGCGCAACCCGGCGGCGGGGTGCATGATCGGGAATATCTGTTGCCCGTTCACGGTGCGAAGTCGACCCCTGACGCTGCTGATGCTTTGTCCTGGCATGAATCTGGAGGTGGAAAATCGCCCCAGGGTAACGATCAGGCGCGGGTCGATCAATTGTATCTGGCGGTCCAGGTATTTGGAGCAGGCGGCAATTTCGCCTGGGCTGGGATCGCGGTTGTCGGGCGGCCGACACTTGACCATATTAGCAATGTAGACCTGGTCCCGCGTCATTCCGATCGACTGCAACAGTTGTTCAAGGAATGCACCGGCCGGCCCCACAAAGGGTCTACCCTGACGATCTTCCTGGAAGCCAGGGCCTTCCCCGATAAATAGCAGCTCGGCGTCCGGCGGGCCTTCGCCAGGAACGGCGTTAGTGCGACCCAGGTGCAACGGGCAATCGGTGCAATCCCTGACTCGTCGGGCCACGTCTTCCAGTGTATCCATGATGGACTGGTATCCGTGGCGGGTATGGATGGATGCGCAACGGGTAGGTTCCTACTCGTCTTGCACTCCCTTGCCTTGCAAGTAGGTCACCGCATCAGCGATGGTAAGAATCTCGCCAGCATCTTCGTCCGGGATTTCGATGGCGTTGCCATCCGAGCTGAATTCTTCCTCGAAGGCCATGATCAACTCCACCAGGTCGAGAGAATCGGCTCCAAGGTCGTCCTGGAACGAAGATCCTTCCTTCACGTCAGCGGCATCGACGCCAAGTTTGTCAACTACGATCTCCGCTACGCGCTCAAAAACGGTACTCAAAGGTTCATCTCCGTGGAATGTCGGCGTGGAGACGCCGGATGGTTAATTTCATTTGGGAACACTGCCCACTGTGGGGTTGCCCGGCAACTGAGGTGGCGGTTCGGCGACGGTCGCCAAATCGGCCAGATATGAGCCCAATACTCCGTTTACGAAACGGGCGCTGCTTTCGCTACCGAACATCGAGGCCAATTCAACCGCTTCGTTGATGACCACTTGACGGGGCACTGTGTTGCGATTCGTCAACTCATAGATTGCCACACGCAATATGTTCCGGTCAACGAGGGCCAGCAGATTGACCGGGATCACCGGGGCAAAACGTTTGATTACCCCATCGAACTGGGCAAGGTCTGCATAGACTCCGTCGACCATGTTGCCTGCGGCCTCACGCACCGATGAACTCGCGGGTTCGTCGTGACACAACCAGGGCAGAAGATTGGTATCGGTCGTGCCGCGTACGTCGCCGGCGAACAGCATCTGCAAGGCCAATATCCTGGCCTGCCGACCCACGGGGCCGTTGCGGAGACTGCGAAGACGAGGCTGGGTGGCCAAGTTACGGTGGGTTTGCGGGCGTCATACGGACAAAACCGGGACCTTTGCACGGAGTAGCGGGCGCTACGGTCGCGCTTCCGCCAGCTTGCGGATGGAAGCCGGGTCGGACAGGGTCAAGGCTTCCACGTCCGAGTCGATCCGGCGTACCAGGCTGGACAACATGCGGGCTGGCCCAAACTCAATAAATCGGTTGACTCCCGAGTCCACCATGAACTGTACGGAGTGCTTCCAAAGCACGCAGTTGCAGAGGCCGGTGAGCAATTCCTGGCGCGCTCGTTCAGCATTCACGATTGGCCCGCCGGTCGAGTTGGCGATGACGGGGAATACCGGATCGCGGAGACGAATGCCATCAATGGCGTCGGACAAACCCGCTTGGGCGAATTCCATCAGCCGCGAGTGGAAGGCTCCGCTAACGGCCAGCGGCACCACCTTTTTGGCGCCGCGCGCCGATGCAAGGTCCATCGCGCGCGCCAGCGCTATTTTGTCACCGCTGACGACGATTTGGTCATCAGAATTGATGTTGGCCAGTTCGACACCAGAGTCTTGGGCAACCTGAGCGACTGTGTATTCGTCCAGGCCGATAATGGCTGCCATGGACCCGGGACGGGCTTCGCCCGCTTCGTGCATCAGGCGGCCACGCTCTCGAACCAGTCTCATAGCGTCGCCAAAGTCCATTACGCCGCCGACCACCATGGACGTATATTCGCCCAGACTGTGTCCCGCTACCGCGGCGGGTTGCGGCGAAGCTGAGCCGAGAAATTCTTGCCACGCCCGCCAAATCGCGATGCTAACCGCCATGATGGCCGGTTGCGCGTGGGCGGTGTCTTGCAAATCTTCGGAGGGGCCTTCGAATATCAGCTTGGAGAGGTGCATGTTCAGGCTGTCGTCGGCCTCTTGGAAGACGGTTCGCGCTGCCGGGGATGACTCATACAGCGTCCGACCCATTCCGACCTTCTGGGTACCCTGACCGGGAAAGATGTAGGAATAAACTGGCGCCAGTTCAATTTCACTCATACCACCGCACTCCAAACTACCGCAATGCCACTGTATGAAACAACCTGCGCCAACGCTCGCTGGGGATCATAACCCCGGAGCATCAACGGCAGGCGGATCTGGATATTCAGATCGTTACCTGGCGACCCCGATAGAAACCGCAACCGGGACAGGCGGTGTGCGGCCGCTTGGCCGTGCGGCACCGGGGGCAACGAGACGGATTGATCTCACGAAGTTGGTATGCGGAAGACGAAAGACGCCGGCCTTTGCGGGCCCGTGTCAGCTTCTTTTTCGGTAGTGCGCCCATGTCTTGTCCATTTTGCGCGGCGCGAGTTGACCATGCAAGGTCAGCCGGCCGCGAAGAGGTTTCTTTGATTAGTTAGTCGACCAAAAGTGCGCGCAGCGCTGCCCACCGAGGGTCGATGCCCAGCGCATAGCAATCGCAATCGGTTGTGTTACGGTCGGTCCCGCACCGGTCACAAATTCCGCCACATTCCGGTCGGCAAAGGGGTTTCAAGGGCAACTCGGTGATCGCGGTCTGTCGAACGGCTTCGGCGAGGTTCAGCGTGTGGTCGTCGCCAATGACCATGCCGCCCCAGTCTTCGGGCAGATCGATCCTGCGACCGCTGTTGACGTCGACTTTCGGCAGGTATTCCTCTTCAAGTTCTAACTCTAAAGTCCGGTCGAACTCTACCAGGCAGCGACTGCAGCCCTGGGACACGGTGGCGGTTATATCGGCCTGGACCCATATACCCTGATGCGTGCGAACCATGCGGCCTGCGCCCACGACCTGCTCAACCAAGGTCTCAGATTCGGCAAAAGTCTCGCCGATGGTGAAGTTGCGCTGGGAACCGGTGGGCTCTTTTAGCAACTGGGCTACGTTGTAGTTCATATCGGTTGAAGACCTGCGGGCCCTGAGCATGAAAACTTCCCGGAATTATAGACCCGGCGTGTGGTATCTGCAAGAAACGGTCAGACCATTTTGGTCGTTTTCTTGAAACGCGCAGCTAATTCACCGGCACGTTGTGGTTGATGTATTCGATGATGTCGTTGGTGGATGTGCCCGGCCCGAATACCGCTGAAACGCCTATCGCCGCCAGCGGTTCCCGGTCTTCCTCCGGTACAATACCGCCCAGCACAACCAGGACGTCGGACATATCCTGATCTCGAAGCAGGCGCATTATCTCAGGCATCAACTCCATATGCGCACCCGAGAGGATGCTCAATCCCAGGACGGATACATCCTCCTGTGCGGCGGCTTGAACCACCATTTGCGGCGTCTGGCGTATGCCGGTGTAAATCACTTCCATGCCGGCATCACGCAGGGCTCGGGCGATAACCTTGGCGCCCCGGTCGTGGCCGTCCAAACCGGGTTTGGCAACCAGGACGCGGATGGGGTTGTCGTTTTGAGTCGTCACGAGTGGTCGTTGGTGGAGGGTGGTAGAAACGGGAATCAGGGTCCGGGTCGCCGCAAACATTGCCAAGCGATGGGCAACTTGGTAATTTTCTCAGACATCAACCCAGTATGCAATACTGGTTACGAAATACCTACTACAAGTAGCGAGAAATCGTCTTTAGTCACACAGGAAAGATGTCGGGATATTGAACCCCCGTTGACAGTCGGTCAAATGGTCTAATATCTTAATCGCAGTGCGTCCCAGTAGCTCAGTGGATAGAGCGGCTGCCTTCTAAGCAGCGGGCCGCGGGTTCGAATCCTGCCTGGGACGCCATTCGTACGTCCAATTTCGGAGCATCACTCATGAAATTCGGCATTATGGCCATGCCTCAGCATCCGTCTACCGATTCTGCGACGCAACGGTTCCACGAGACGGTGGAACTGACGCGTCTCGCCCGGGACGCCGGGTTCAGTTCGATTGCCTGCGGTCAGCACTTTTTGTCGCCGCCCTACCAGAATCTGCAAAGCATCCCCCTCCTGGCGAGGTTGGCCGCCGATTCCGGGGATATGCAGCTGGTGCTTTCGATTCTGTTGCTGCCGCTTTATTCGCCGGCCGACGTAGCGGAGTCCGTGGCGACGCTGGATGTAATCAGCGAGGGGCGCGTTGTGCTGGGCGTGGGCCTGGGCTACCGAGACATCGAGTACCAGGCATTCAACGTGGAACGGCGCCACCGCGTGGGCCGGTTCATGGAGTCGCTGGAACTGGTGCAGCGACTGTGGACCGAGGACGAGGTAACCTTCCACGGCAAACATTTCAATCTGGACAGCGCGACGTGCGCGATTCGGCCCGTGCAGAAGCCACACCCACCCATCTGGGTGGCGGCCAATTTTGACACGGTGGTGCGGCGGGCCGGCGAGCTGGGCCTGCCCTGGTTCGTGAATCCTCACGCCACGCTGGAAACCCTGGAGCGCCAAACCGCCATCTATCAGGAAGGACTGAAGGCAGGCGGCAAGGAAATGCCCACCGAGATGCCCATCATAAAAGAAATGCACATGGCCCCGACGCGCGAGGAAGCGGTCCGCAACGTGCAACCGTACCTGGAGGCCAAGTATCAAGCCTATGCCGACTGGGGCCAGGACAAGGCATTGCCGGGAGATGAGAATTTTCGGGTACCCTTCGACGAACTGGCACGCGACCGGTTCATTTTGGGTAGCGGCGAAGAGGTGATTCAGCAGATCGACGACCACCGCCAACGCGTCGGCGCGAACCATTTCATGTTCCGGGTTTGGTATCCCGGTATGGATGCCAGGATGGCGATGCGGGTGGTGGAGCAAATGGGTGACACCGTGATTCCATACTTCAATAGTCGATACCCCGATGAGGATTAACGCGGCGATGGTCGTTTTGAAACCTGGAACCGCGAACCGCGACGATGGGCCCTCCAGGAATGAACAAACCCCTCACTCGTGCGAGTGGGGGGTTTGATGATCGGCTCCGTGCTGCTGACACGACATTGCCGGAACCCGGGATCTAGCCACCAATGGGGATTAGTCGCTGGTGAAAGCGTAATCGGTGGGACGCATTATGCTGTGCTTCGACTTGCGAACGATGGGCCCATCTACCTCACTGGCGGCGCGGGCCTTGTTCCATTCGGGATCGGCCTGGAAGGACTTCCAGCTCTTTTCCCGGTCACCCAGGCTCGCATAGCCGAGCATGTAAACCAGCAGGTTGTTGGCGCCGACGTCTTCCGACCAGTAGCCCACGTTTTCGATGCCGTGCTTCTCGAACAGCCCAATGGTGTGGTTGGCGAAGCGGTTGTGAACGTCGGGCAGGCGACCCGGCATTGCTTCGTAAATGCGAAGCTCCTGCACTGCGGTATTGATTTTGGGTTCCGGGGAATACGGTGTCTGGCGCAGGAACCGGTTGGTAACCACATCGACCAACGGCCCGTTGGCCTCGGTTTGCTTGCGCACTTCCAGCCAGTCCGGGTCGGTGCCGAATTTGGCCCAGCGCGTTTCCCGGTCGGCCATGCTATCGAAGATATTGATGTAGGTGAGCCGATTGCTCTGGCCGATCTCGTCGGTCCAGAAACCCAGGTACTTCACACCGTGCTTGCGGAACAGGCCCGTGGTGTGGTTTTTGAATCGGTTGCTGATGTCAGGCAAGCGACCCGCCACAGCGTCGTAAATTCTTAGCTCGTACAGCATCACTGCTCTCCTTGCATTTCGGTGATTGAACGGCGTTCGAGCGGCGGCGCCACCCCAGAATGGATACAATAGGCCACTGTTGGAGAGGGTCGCCGGCCGTAGTATAGCATTAGGGCGGAATGCGTGGGATTGAGCGAATCCGGCCGACGGCTGGGGTCGTATCATGTAACAAGAGATTCGCCACTGGCGCGCTGATGCAAAACTCCCCAAGAGACCGTCGAAAACGGGTCGGCTGGTCAAAGGACTAGGAAAATGAGGATAAATTTATTGGTTGATTGCCCGAGGGCGTTGTTGAAAGTTGCCGTGGTGGCCGTTGGAACACTCGGCCTAACGGTTGCAATCGCTTGCGGCCAGTCGGAAAGCGCCGGCCCGGTTAGTGTGCGCCTCACGCAGCCACCGGGTATTGAAACGGCAGCCTCGGCAACTGCGGAAGCGGCGGTAATGTCAAGCGCCGCCGAAGCGAAATCAACCGTCGCCGAACAGGAACCCTCCAGCGCGAATGGTCAAGTCGACGATATAGAACTGTCTCCGGGTCAGATTGTCGCCGCTCACGACCGGGTGATGTCGGATATTTATGACCGCGCCGTGCCGTCAATCGTAGGGTTGAGAATAATTGCGTCAGTGAACGTGGGCGACGGCATCCCGGGTATGGCGCCCAACGATTTCCTGTCCAGAGCGTCCGGATCCGGTTTCGTTTGGGACGACCAGGGCCACATCCTGACCAACCGACACGTGGTTAACGGAGCCGATCGCATCGTGGTGGTGCTGTCAGACGGCAGCCAAACTGACGCTGAAGTCGTCGGAGCAGACCCAGATTCCGACCTTGCCATCATCCGCATCATCGACGACGAGGTTCGCCCGCCGCCGGTTGCTTTGGGGGATAGCGATGCCATCACCCCAGGTCAACTCGCCGTGGCCATCGGCGACCCCTTCTCCCGTGGTTTCTCGATGACGTCCGGAATAATTAGCGCAGTGGGACGTACCATCAATCCTACCGATAGCAACTTTTCGGTACCGAGGGTTATACAGCACGACGCCGCTACTAACCCGGGTAATTCCGGCGGTCCGCTCCTGAACCGTTACGGCGAAGTGATTGGAATCAACACCCAGATCATCAGCCAAACCGGGGCTTTCTCCGGCATTGGATTGGCAGTTCCCATCAATCTGGCCAGGCTGGTTGCTCCGGCGTTGATTGAAGATGGGCGGTACGAATACCCCTACATCGGAATTCGCGGCACCACCTTGGGTCCTGACATGGCCAGCGCGATGGGGTTGCCCGACGACACCCGAGGCGCGCTGGTGTTGGCGGTGAGTGCGGATAGCGCAGCCCAGCGGGCCGGCCTGCAGCCGTCGAACCAAACCACGG
The DNA here is from genome assembly GCA_965220095.1 of Dehalococcoidia bacterium. Lineage (GTDB taxonomy): Bacteria > Chloroflexota > Dehalococcoidia > Lucifugimonadales > UBA3495 > Bin87. The sequence goes on along the minus strand of OZ244805.1, from coordinate 3,377,754 downwards.
TGGTCGACGGGTTGGAACTGCCGATTGGTGGTGACATCATCGTGGCCATCAATAGAGAGCCAATCAAGGGGATGGACGACGTGATCGCTTACGTGATCGAACACACTCGCCCCGGAGATACTGCTGAGTTCACGGTCTTTCGCGATGGGAACGAGGTGATGGTCAGCATCACGATGGGAGGTCGGCCCGAATAACCGCGAACTATAAACAACAGCCGAGGATCAGTACCTGCTAACCCTCGGCTGATAATCTCGTGGCGCGCCTGGCAGGACTCGAACCCGCAACCCCTGGGTCCGAAGCCCAGTGCTCTATCCATTGAGCTACAGGCGCACGTCGCGGTGGTGCTCGGGAACCGGGTATTGGGGCGAGCAACGGGATTCGAACCCGTGATCTCCTGTGCCACAGACAGGCGCCTTCGACCACTTGGCTATGCTCGCCGCGGACCGCGCTGCAGGGTGCCCTGCGCGTGTTCTAGGTTAGCATACACTGCCGATACGGACAATATGGCGCGGCGACGACCGGGGATTTTTCGCCGGCGTCGCTCTCAAAACGCCATACATTGCGCACCACACCCGGGCATAGCAAATTCTGGTGTCAGCGATAAACCCAGGGGGTATCACGACGGTCGCCGGAGGTTAGCGTCGTCGCCCTACCGCGGGCTCTGCGCGATACTCCGAGTAATCACAAGTGGCAGGCGTTCCTCGAAAAAACTAATGCGGTGGTTGGGCAGATTCGGCGATACTTGGCAGGGCTCGGATTGAACCTACGTAATTGAACGCATAGGGCGGATTGGATACAATCCAACGCGGCGGTTTATTTGAACGGGTTTTCAGGAAACCGTTTCGGGTCAGCATCCCGTATTATATTCACCTACCAACTGACTCGGAGGAAATATGTCCCGCAAATTGTTCCGCTACCTATTGGTCGCCACGGTTATCGCCCTCATGATTACGTCGGCGGCGTGTGGAGGCGGCGGAGAACCGATTGGGGACTCGCCTACGATAGAAAGCGTACCGGAAGCTACCAGTGCGTTGCCCGAACCCACCACCACCGCCCTCTCCGCGACCGTGGCTGCGGCCGTAGCATCGGCGCCGGCAGCGCAGACACAATCGGCGATGTCGCCCGATACTGGTTGCGCTCCATCCGCCGACCTGACTTTTGACAACCGGCCTCCCCAGGGTGGGACGCTGGTGCGACTGTTCTCTGACCCCACTTCGTTGGACCCACACCAGATTGGCGATGTTACCTCGAGCGTGGTGGTCGGCGAGATATTTGGCGGTCTGGTTACCCTCAGCCTGGATTACCAGCCCGTGCTGGATCTGGCCGCGAGTTGTTCCGTGAGCCCCGACGGAACCGTGTATACCTTCGTGTTGCGGGAAAACGCCATGTTCCACAACGGCAAACCGGTAACTGCGAAAGATGTCAAATGGTCGATAGAAAGGGCGGCCGACCCTTCTACCCTCTCGACCAACGCCCAAAACTATCTGGGCGACATCATTGGCGTCCACGAAAAACTGAACGGCAGCGCTTCCGAAGTTAGCGGTGTGCGCGTGATTGATGACCGCACCATCGAATTCACCATAGACTCGCCCAAGTCTTACTTCCTCGCCAAACTGTCTTACCCCACCGCCTATGTGCTGGACCCGGACCAGGTTACACTTGATGATTCCTGGCTGGAGCAGCCCAACGGCACGGGGCCATTTAAGCTGGGCAGCTACGATGTGGGCGAGTTGCTCATCCTGGACCGCAACGACCTCTATCACCTGGGGCCGCCACACATCCAGAGCATCCAGATGATACTGAGCGGCGGCTCGGCCATGATTATGTACGAGAACAACGAGATACATCTCACGGGTGTCGGCCTTGATGACCTGCCGCGGCTGCTGGACCCCAACGACCCGTTGAATCCGGAGTTGCACCGCTCGCCGCAGGATTTCGACGTTTTCTATGTTGGCCTGAACGTAGATGAACCGCCGTTTGACGACGTGAACGTGCGGAAAGCGCTAAACTATGCCATCGACTTGGACTCTATAGCTGAGAACGTGCTTGACGGCCGCGTTTCGCCGGCACGGGGTGTGATACCGCCCGGTTTCCCTTCTTACACCGAAAATCTGCGCAGCTACTCCTATAATCCCGAGCTGGCCCGCGAGTTGCTGCAGCAGTCCACCTACGCCGCCGACCTGGAGTCCGGAAATCTCCCACGCATCACGCTCAGCATCTCGGGGAGTTTCGGCGCAGCCATACCCAGCTATCTGGAAGTGATACTGGAGCAATGGCGCGGCGAGTTGGGCATCGAGGTGGACATCCAGCAAACCGAATGGGCCACTTTCCTGCAGGACGTGAACGACAGCAAGTATCAGATGTTCGCCTTGGGATGGGTTGCCGATTATCCTGACCCGGAGAATTTCCTCGACATACTGTTCCGCACGGGCAGCGAGAACAACAACACGAACTACAGCAACCCAGAGGTGGATCGGCTCCTAGCAGAGGCTTCCGTGGAGCACGACCGAGAGCGGCGTTTTCAACTGTATAACCACGTGGAGCAGCTGATTCTGGACGATGCGCCGTGGGTGTGGACCTGGTTCAGCGGTGAGGGTTACGCCCTCATCAAGCCGGAAGTGTCCGACTATTTCCTGCTCCAGATGAGCATTCCCAAGTACCGCTACGTGTACTTCAACCAATAGGGTTGGCAATGTGCAGGGGCGACTGATGCGTCGCCCCTGCGACTGTCATCATCACGAAACGGACGGCTGCACATGGGAGCTTACACATTGCGACGGCTGTTGTGGATGCCGTTTTTGTTGCTCATCGTTACCTTCATCACCTTTACGTTGCTCCGGTTCGGCCCCGGCGACCCGGTGCAAATCTGGCTCGGCCAGCACCAAAACGACGAGGTGCGCGAGCGCATCCGCCAGGAGTTGGGTCTGGATGACTCGATCCCGGTGCAATACGTTCGCTACGTGGAGGGAGTGGTAACCCGTCTGGACTTCGGGCAGAGTTTCCGTTACCGCAACACTTCGGTAAGGGAGCTGATTGGAAAGCGGATTCCGGTATCTTTGCAGCTCAATCTGGCCGCTATCATTATCACGTTAGGTGTCGGGATACCGGTGGGGTTGTTCGCGGCACTGCGCCAGGGCACGGGTTGGGACAACGTGGTGGTCGCCGTTGCGCTGGGCTTTCAGTCTCTGCCGGTATTCATTACCGCCCCAGTGCTGTTGCTGGTATTTGCCTTACAGCTCGGCATCCTGCCCACCAGCGGGTGGGACGGGTTCTTTTCGCCTAAAATCGTATTGCCGGCGCTGGTTATGGGCGTGCCCGGCATCGCCATTGTGGTGCGGCTAGTGCGGGCCAGCGTGCTTGACGTGCTGGGGCAGGACTATATCCGCACGGCGCGTGCCAAAGGTCTCAACGAAACCGTAGTGCGCTACCGTCATATTTTGCGCAATGCCATGATTCCAGTGGTAACCACCTTTGGATTCACCATAGCGGGTCTCGCCGGAGGCACTTTTATCGTCGAAATCTACTTCGGCATCCCCGGAGTGGGGTTATTTACCATTCAATCGCTGTTCCAGCGCGATTACCCCGTTCTGATGGCTTTTGCCATCATCTCCACGACCCTGTTTGTGCTCGCCAATCTGATCGTTGATCTGATGTATCCGCTGCTCGACCCGCGCATCCGCCTGGGAGCCGGCAATGTTGCCTGATCGCACCGGCACTCCGGCCCGCGAACACGGCCACGCCTACCCCCGCGACGAGGCCGCCCAGGCCAACCGGTCGGAAAATGAACCGCCAGCCGGCGGGCTGCTGTCCAGCGACTCCGCCAGCAAGGGACGGCATAGTTACTGGGGCCTGTCCTTTCGTCGGCTGACGCGCAAAAAACTGGCGATGGTGTGCCTGTCCCTCATCATCCTGATGTACGTCGGAGCGCTGCTGTCGCCACTGATTACACCCTACGAATACACGGCTCAAGACCTGCAGCACAGCCGGGCCAAACCGTCGCTGGCCCACCCCTTTGGCACTGACCGCTTGGGCCGGGATATGCTGACCCGCGTCATCTACGGGCTGCGCACTACCGTAATTATCACGATAACCGCCTTGATGGGAGGCACACTGATTTTGGGCATCGCCCTGGGTCTCATCAGCGGCTATATGGGTCGCTGGATTGATGCGATCATAATGCGCACCGGGGAAATCACATCATCTTTCCCTGACATTATCCTCATTCTGATTTTCGTCGCCGCCTTTCGAGAACGTCTTTATGACTCAGTGATCCGATTTGAGGACGCTACCGGCATTGACTGGATAATCCGCCTGGGGATGCTGGATTACGCGATCATCGCCGTCGCGCTGTCCATCTTTGGCTGGTTCGGGATGGCCCGCCTGGTGCGCGGCCAAGTACTGCAGGCCCGGGAAAGCCAGTACACCGAGGCGGCCCTGGTGATGGGCGCATCGACCGCGCGCCTTTTGCGAGTCCACATCCTGCCGAACATACTCAGCCCGCTCATCGTCTCCGTTTCGGCTGGCTTGGCCGGAGTGGCCGGCTCCGAGTTGGTGCTCAGCTGGATTGGCATCGGGGTGCAGCCACCGGTGCCCAGCCTGGGGCGAATGATGTTTGAAAACGGCAGCATCCAGGTGCTGAGGAACGAGCCTCACCTGATACTGTTCCCCATTGGCACTGTAACCCTTCTGTTCTTCTGCTTCAATATCCTGGGGGATGCGGTGAACGACGCGTTCAACCCGAGAGCCAGGTAGCCGATTCCCGCGTTACGGCGGACAGGAACTCGACGGCGAAAGCCAAGGCCTTGTGGTTTGCGTAGCCGGCTGGTGCCGTGGGTATGGGTGAGCGTAAGAAACCGTCAGTAACGTTTCGTTTCAGGTGGTTTGGGATGAACGCCACCTCACCCCAACACCTCTGCCACAACGAGGAGAGGGACGCTGCCGAAACCATCAAAAAATTGAAAATCACGATGGCGTGTGCTACCGTTTATTCGTAAATATTGGCGTGCGGCACGGTGTTGTCGCATGGGCGAATCTGCAGGTTGTGAGCGCAACACCGGGAGAATCCATGGCGACTGTGAAGCCCGATCAGATTGTTTGGCGGGCGTGGAGCGCCGACGCTTTCTCGGATGCTCAATCCGCCGACCGGCCCATACTGCTGTCCATCAACGCAGTCTGGTGCTACTGGTGCCACGTGATGGCTGACAGCACCTATGTTGACGCTGATGTGGTCCGGTTCATCAATCAGAACTTTATCCCCATTCAAGTCGACACCGACCACCGGCCGGACATCAACGCCCGATACAACGTGGGCGGCTGGCCAACGACTTCGTTCCTGACCCCGCACGGCGGTTACATTGCCGGCGCTACCTACCTGCCGCCCGACCAGTTTCTGGCGATGCTGGACGAGGTGAGCCGGGCCTACGCGGATCAGAAGCCCGAGATGTACGAACAGGGTAACGACATCCTGCGGCAGCGGCGGGAGCACGTTGCCCGGGTCTCCGCCGGGCGCGAACCTGATGCGTCCGTTGTTGACAGCATCACTCGCCGCGCCGCTGGCGCGTATGATCCAGCCCACGGTGGTTTTGGCGTGGAACCCAAGTTCCCGTCGACCCCAATGCTCCGGCTGCTGCTGCACCAATATCGCACGTCGGGCGAACCCTTTTTCCGCGCCATGCTGGAAAAAACCCTCGATGCTATTACCGGAAGCGAGCTGCATGACGACGTCGATGGCGGGTTTTTCCGGTTTGCCACTTACGCGAACTGGACTCAACCGCAACACGAGAAGATGGCCGAGGACAACATCGCCTTGGCTGGCGTGTTGCTCGACGCCGCCATAATTCTGCAACGTCCTGACTATCAACGGGTCGCTTCCCGCAGCATAGACTACCTGGTCGGCACGTTGTACGACCCGGTAGTCGCGGGTATACGCGGGAGCCAGGGTGCGCACTCCGAGTATTTTGGCTTGCCGGCCCACCAAAGGCAGACCCAATCAGCTCCGGAAGTGGATCCGTATTGCTACACATCAATTACCGGCCAAGCGGTTTCGCTTTTCCTGGCGGCGGCGTGGAAGTCCGGTCGGCCGGAATTGGCGGAGATAGCCTTCTCTTGCCTGGACCAACTGGTTGACACGGCTCGCTCGGGCCGGTTGCCCCACACGTTCACCCCGGCGGAAACGAACCATCCGCAGGAGGGTGACCTCCTGGTCGACTGGGTTCATTATCTGCTGGCGGCCATGGATGGCTACGACGCCGCGGCCATCGACGGCGGCCGGTATCTGGGTGCTGCCGAGGCGGCGGCCGCCGCCTTGCTGGATCGTTTCCTCGACGCTGCCCGGGGCGGGTTCTGCGACATTGAAGATCTGGGTGAACGTCCGGGTTACCTCCGGGTTCGTGAAAAACCTCTGGCGGAAAATGTGGCCGCAGCAACCGGGCTGCTGCGATTGCACCATGCCACCAATGAGGATCGGTATCGACAGGCGGCGCACCATACGCTGAGCGCCTACGTCGAAGCGCACCGCGATTACGGTGAACTGGCCGCCGACTATGCCATCGCCGTGGATCGGTATCTCAACTCGGTGGTCGAAGTTACAATTGAAGGCAGACCGGGCAGCCCCGATGCCGACGCCATGCTGACCGCGGCGATGGCCCTGGATAACCCCAGTCTGTTGATAAAGCTGGTTACGAATGCGCGCACCGACGTACCAGCGCAGGCGCACGTTTGCCTCGACACCGTCTGTTATCCGCCGGTATCGGACCCAACCGCGTTGGCCGATGCGATTGCAAACGGTGGCGTCGCGATCGACAGTCCGTTCCAAAACGTTCTGGACCTGTTGAGTTAGGCTCAGTTGGTGTCCGGTCAGTTTATCTCGAGGAGTTGAAACTCTGAAAACCCAAAACTGTGGCGACCTGCGGGCCGCCCAAGCTGGCGCCTCTGTTACTTTGTCCGGCTGGATCGGCCGGCGCCGCGATCACGGTGGCATCATTTTCGTTGATCTGCGCGACCGGTCGGGGTTTGTGCAGGTCGTTTTCAATCCGGAGCATCTGGTCCCGGCCATGTACGACGAAGCCGAGAAATTGCGTTCCGAATGGTGCGTGCAGGTGGATGGCGTCGTGCAGAAGCGCCCGGAGGGTTCCGAGAATACGGCGCTGCCCACCGGGGATGTGGAAGTGATGGCTAGCGCAATCACCGTTCTGAATCAATCGCTGACGCCGCCTTTTTACATCACCGATGACGTTGAAGCGGATGAGAGCCTGCGCCTGCGCTATCGTTACCTCGACTTGCGCCGTCCCAGCATGCAGAACAACTTGAAACTGCGCCACCAGGTGGTCAAATACATCAGAAACTATCTTGACGCAAGGGAATTCCTGGAAATCGAAACGCCCATCCTGATTAAAAGTACACCGGAAGGGGCCCGGGATTATCTGGTGCCTAGCCGGATGCAACCAGGCAATTTCTATGCGTTGCCGCAATCCCCACAGCAGCTGAAGCAGTTGTTGATGGTGGGCGGCGTGGAGCGCTATTTCCAGATTGCCCGCTGTTTCCGGGACGAGGATTTGCGGGCCGACCGTCAACCCGAATTTACCCAGCTGGACCTGGAGATGAGTTTCGTCGATGAGGAGGACGTGCTAACGCTGATTGAGGATTTGTATGCCGGTATGGTGCGGGAGATTACGCCCCGTTTCAAAATCAAAACGCCCTTCCCTCGCATTACCTACCTGGATGCAATGGCTCGGTACGGCAGCGACAAACCAGACCTGCGTTACGGTTTGGAAATGGCCGACGCGAGCGATCTGGCAGCGGAAACCGAGTTCCGGGTGTTCCACAACGTCCTGAGCGAAGGCGGCATCGTCAAGGCGCTGGCCGTGCCCGGCAAAGGAGGGTTGTCCGGCTCCGATATGCGCCGCATGGAGGACACAGCCAAGGGGTTCGGAGCCGGCGGCATGAGCCATGTCAGGCTGACCGGAGACGGGCGGCTGGACACTTTGACTGATGCTGATGCGTTGCTGTCTCCCGGGTTGCGTATGCCCGTTGAATGGGTGCGACGTCTCGCTGAACGCGCCGGGGCCAGCCGTGGCGACCTGATAATCCTGATGGCGGGTCCGGCCCGAATGGCCAACCAGTGGTTGTCGGCCATGCGAAGTCACATCGCCGAGGAAATGCAACTGGCCGATCCGGACGTGTTGTTGTTCGCTTTCGTTACCGATTTCCCGCTCTTTGACTGGAATGACGACAACAATCGTTGGGATTCCACCCACCACCCCTTTACCGCGCCGGCTCCTGGCTTCGAGAAGATGCTGGACGGCGGGAACTTGTCGGCCATCCCATCGCGGGCCTACGATCTGGTTTGCAACGGCTCGGAGCTGGCCAGTGGGAGTATCCGCATTCACCAGCGCGGGTTGCAGGAAAAGATTTTCGCCATCCTGGGTTATTCACCGGAGGATATCTCCGACCGGTTCGGGCACATCCTGGAAGCCTTCGACTACGGCGCGCCGCCCCACGGTGGCATCGCTCCCGGTATCGACCGCCTGGTAGCCATGCTGGCCGGTGCGGAGTCGCTGCGGGAGGTTATCGCCTTCCCCAAGACACAAAGCGGATCCGATTTGCTGTTCGGCGCTCCGTCGCCCGTGGAACCCAACCAGCTGCAAGACCTGGCGATTCGCATCGTCGAGTAACCGGTCCGCCGCTGCCCCGCTATTAACCAGGAGGACAAAACATGACGGAGTTCAACTACGAGGGTTTATTCGCGCAGCGGGCGCCCATAACACTGCGCGGCGAAAATCGCAATGCCAGGTACGATTTTGCGGTGGCGTACCCCGATCCTGAAACCATTCCACTGGAAGGATTGTCCGACGCCTTGCGGGTAGCCCTCGAGAGGGAAGGACGTGACCTGGCATATTACCCGATGACCGCGGGTTATCGACCGCTACGCGAACTTATCGCCAATAAGCTGCAACGCGACCGCCAGATGGACGTTGCGCCGGACGATATCATCCTGACCTCAGGTTCCGGCGAAGCCATCAATATGCTGATTCAAGCCTTGACCGACCCGGGTGACGTGCTTTTGACCGAGGAGTATGTATATCTCGGCACGATGCGTCAGATGCGGTTGTGGGGCGCTGAAGTGGTTGGCGTGAAGTGCGACGACGCAGGGATGATACCGGAGGCGCTGGATGCAACCATCCGGGCGCAAGTCGCTGCCGGCAAGCGGGTCAAGTTCCTGTATACGATCCCGACTTTTCAGAATCCGTTGGGCTGGACCATGACGCTGGAACGGCGCCGCCGTACTCTGGAGATTTGCCAGAGCCACGGCGTACCCGTTCTCGAGGACGACTGCTACGTCGATTTGCGGTTTGAAGGGGAGGATGTAACGTCAATCAGCAGCATGGATGATTCCGGACAGGTGCTGTACGTTGGGTCAATGTCGAAAATCATAGCGCCAGGTGTCCGCATGGGTTATATGGTGGCGCCGGAATCGGTGCGACAGCGGGCGACGAGTTTCAAGTCCGGCGGCGTCAATCAATTTGCGGCGTTGGCGATTGAAGAATATCTCCGCAACAATATGTACGACCACATCGACGAGGAGAACCAGGCGCTCAGTGTGAAACGCGACGCCATGCTGGCGGCCCTGGGCGAACACTTCGGCAATCGCGCTACCTGGTCCCGGCCCGAGGGAGGTCTCTATGTCTGGCTGACGATGCCGGAAGATACCGACCTGGCGAGTTTCCAGAACCAGTGTTTTGAGGAAGGAGTGGGCTACTACAACGGGACGATGTTCTCTCCGGAAGGCAATGGTTCTAACCTGGCCCGTCTCTGTTTCGGGCATCCAACTGCAGAAACGGTTTCTGCGGGCATCGCCGAATTGGCCGCCATTTTCGAGCGCAACGGTATTTTCAGGAGTTAGCTTCGGTACGTCAAGGCCGGCGAAAAGCCCCGGCGCGGTTCCGGATTATTCGGGCGCCGGGGCTTTTTTGAGTTGCTGTCTCGCAGGTTGTTAGTCGTTGTCGGCGGTGGTGGCGGCGGCTTCGGCGGCGGGCTGATGTCCATTGGTGCGGATGGCGAACCTGGCCACCAAGTCGCCGATCGACTGGCGGAAGCCCGAATATTCCAGCTCTGCGTAGGGCAGCATGGCCGCGCCAGACCAACCCTGTGAGCGCATTTCGATGCCCTTTTGCTGCGCCAGCTGGCGCGTGTAATCCCAGGCCGGGTTGTCGAAGAAATCGGTCGATGATTCCGCGAACTTGCCATCTGCGCTAATGCTGAAACCGACGCAGGAAATCAGAGGAAGGCAGTACATACCCGTAACGGGGGTATTGATTGGCACCGGCATCAGCGGCATTACGTGGGAGCCGCGAGCGTCCCCGCCAATGTAGTGAGCCTTCGTGTAGGGGGAAATCAATTCTTCCGGAGCAGGGAAGATACCCTGGTTGCGAACCACGGCAACTGGATCATCCTTGCCGGTGTAGCTGCCAGCAATATTGTGCAGGCGGGTGGCCGATATCGCGGCGGCGGTTTGCCCGCAGTAGCGGGATGCAATGCTCTCAATGGCAAACCGTTCGTTGTCGCGCAACAACACGGTCATCTTGTAATAGTCCTCGGGCGCGTTCAGCGAGATGATGCTGTCGCCGTCGGTATTGTCCATGTCGATGATGTTGAAGGTGAAGCCTTCGCCCAGACGCGGCAGCATTAGTCCGGCGCAGTACATGGGGTCGGCGAACCCGAGGAACATCGGCAAGTTGTAGGCGCCCGGGCCACATTTGTCGGCGGCCAGAACGAAGAAGGACTCCGCCGGCCGCACCGGATTGGTCTTGATCGGATCGTGGTCGAAGGTAATCTCGGCTACGGCTGGGCCAGCGCCGCGGATGTTACCCGAAGGGGCATCAACGAGCAGGTCCTGACCAGCTCCGTAAAGACCGTACTGGCGTGCGATTTCGGTTGCCTCCAGGAAGGTATTCCAGGCAAACTGGTGTACGGCATCGTCGTTGTCGCCCCGAGTATGAGTGGTGGTCATGCAGATGTCATCGCCGGTGTGCCCGACGTAGGCATCGATCAACAGTCCGTCGCGGATCGCCCTTTCAGTTGCGGCGCGGACAGCTGCCAACATCCGGTCCGACGGTTTGGTGTGCCCGCCAATTGAACCAACGTCAGCTTTCAGCACCGAAATCGTCAAATCCATTTGTTATCTCCCTTCGTCGCGTTGACTCATTTCAAGCGCAAAAAACGCGGTTCAACGCTGCTCATTACCGCTTGATTTTCCTTTGTTACGATAGCACTTCCCCGATTGGCCTGTCAATTTGCGCCGTGTTTCGCTCAGGACGATTGCAAAGTCAGCAGTTCCTTTCTGCTTGACGAGGGGAACGCCCCCTCACCCTAACCCTCTCCCACGAAGGGGAGAGGGGACTTTGCAATCGTCCTGGTGTTTCGCCGTGGTTGATTGCGATTTTGCCCAGCGACCAACGTAATAACGGGCCGCACAGCTGATTCGGTCAGCTATCAGGCAGCTATCTTCCGTATCGGTTCGCTGGAGACAGAGACGCGGGGCTACCGGTGCGCGGGCTGGAAGGATGTTGCAACCGGTTTGCCGACTCTTACGAATTACCGTTATAATAGGCGCAAGAGCAACGGATGTAAGCACCTATGAACGTATGGCTCCAATTACTATTGATTCTCTTCGTGGTGTGGTGGACGGCACGTGCAGCCCGAAACAAGGGTCACAACATGTTAATCTGGGCCACACTGTCCGCCATCCCCGCGGTGGGTTTGGTTCCCGGTTTCCCAGACGGCCTGACGGCGCTTTGTATGTTCCCAATGCTGGCGCTGATGTTCGTACCGGCGCGGCGCCCGGTCGACGCCGAGGAGGAGGAGGACACCACGGTGGCCTGCCCAAGGTGTCAACACGCCCATGATCCGGGCCCAAGTTTTTGCACCAATTGCGGGTGGGAGCTTGCCAGGGTATACGCCAGCGAGGATGGAGCTGCGGACCCCACCGAGGCCACGGCTACGACGCTGCCGAGCGGTAGTGAAACGGTTCGTGGTTCCCCTGGAACCGCTGAGGAAGGGGCGGCACCAACGCCGGTAGCCGAACCGGCCTTGGCGTCAACGCAAAGTAACCCGGCCACACCGGAACCCGCCGGTGTGGGCGCAACTGCAGACGCGGGACCCGCAGTTGAGGCGGCTGCTGGGTTCACCGCTGAGCCCCTCAAAATCTCGCTATCCCTTACTGCCGCCGGCATGACGGAACGGGGATTGGCGCTGGTCAACCAGGGGCGGGTGCGCGAGGCAGTTGATCAGTTCACCAAGGCGATTGCTCTGGATCCCCGTTACCGCGAGGCATGGGCCAACCGCGCCAAAGCGTACAGCGAACTGGGACTCAGCGACAAGGCGGCCGCCGATCGGCAGCAACTTGAAGCAATCTGAACGCTGGTTGAAAACCCAATTACGGTGGCCCGCATCGGTCGGATGCGGGCCTTTTCTTTGCAAGAACGGAATGTCAGCGTGGCAAGGGGTTGCGGAGCAGTATCAGACCGCCATGATGTGATATCCGGCATCAACCGGCAGAACCGCACCGGTAATTGCGCTGGAAAGGTCGCTGCACAGGAACAGCGCCGACTTGGCAACTTCGTCGGCGGTAATGTTGCGCTGCAATGGAGCTTTGTCGGCGTGGGCGCGTTTCATGTCGAGGAAACCGCTGATTCCACGAGCCGCGAGGGTGTCCACCGGGCCGGCAGATATTGCATTCACCCTGATGTTGTCGCCGCCGTATTCGTGGGCGAGTTGCCGTACTTCGTGCTCCAGGGCCGCCTTGGCGGTGCCCATGACGTTGTAGCCGGGATAGACTCGGCTGGAGGCGTTGAAGGTCATCGCAATGACGCTGCCCCCGGATTTCATCAGTGGCGCCGCGTGGCGCACCATGGGCAACAGGGTGAACGCGCTGATTTCCAATGCGAGACGGAAGCCATCGCGCCCGGTGTCCGCCAGTCGACCGGACAAATCTTCTCGATTGGCGAAAGCGATGCTGTGCACAAGGATGGACAGCGAACCCATCTCGCTGGCCAGCATCTCAAACACGTGCCCGATCTGTTCATCTTCCGAGGCGTCGCAGGGCAGGATTACCGCGTCATCCAGCGTGTCGGCGAGGCGCGCTACCCGATCTTTGAGGCGCTCGTTTTGATAGGTCAACGCGATGCGGGCTCCAGCGTGGGCCAAAGTTTTGGCGATGGCCCAGGCGATGCTGCGGTCGTTGGCGACGCCAAAGATTACGGCGTTTTTGCCGGAAAGTTCAACTGGATACACTCGAAACCTCGCTCAACGATCGTTAACGGAAGTGAGGGGACACCTGTTCCAGGAAGGTCTGCATCTGCTCTTCCTGTCGGTAGGAGGCAAAACGCACCACGATCTGGTCGGCGCCGGCTTCGGCATAAGCCTGGACACGTTCGCGGACCCTTTCGGCGTCGCCAAACGGCCCCCACCGATCCCCCCAGATGTTGGCGCCGTAGTAACCCAGCAACCAGTCTTCGGCCTCAGCCTGCGCCCGGTTGGTGTCTTCGTCGAGGTTTACGGTGAGATACATCACCGAGGACATGGCGTCAGGATCCCGGCCGTATTCCTGGCAATAGCCCCGCACCGTGTCGGTGAGCTCCACAAATTCGTCCGGAGTTGCGGAGATGGAGATTGCGCCATCAGCGAGACGTGCGGCGCGGCGAGCCTGCCGTTCCCGTTGTGCGCCCTGGCCATCGCCGCGCCCGTGCCAGTGCACGCCCAGGTAAACGGGAACACCCCCGGGTTGCACCGGCGCCGGCTCCATTACCGCATCGTCGAGCTCAAAGTTTGGTCCGGAATGGGTGAACGGCTGGCCGCTGCCCAGTCCCTTGACGACTTTCAGCATTTCTTCCAGCCGACGCACCCGCGTGCGCTGGTTTACACTGGCGTTGCGCCACTCGGCCTGTTGCATCGCGTTGAACGCGCCTCCCACGCCAATTCCCAGCTGCAACCGGCCCCCGGAAATCAGGTCAACCGTGCCCATCATTTGAGCCAACAGCACGGGGTGTCGCAGCGCCATCAGCATAACGGCCGTTCCCAGTCTCACGCGGGAGGTGCGGGCAGCGATAGCGGCCAGGGTGGTCATGGCCTCCAGGCGCGGCTTGGCGGTTAAGCTGTCCCCAACCCACACGGAGTCCAGGCCGGCCTCTTCGGCCCAGGTGGCGAGTCGCAGCACCGATTCTGCGTCGGTGGGTTTTTTATCTGCAAGCAACAGCCCGCGGGTGGGCAATAGGCATCCCAGTTTAACCATGGCGTTCACCGGCTCCCGGTCCGCCGGGTTCCCATCAGGCGCTCCAGTAGACCCGGCTCCATCATCTCGTATTCGTCCAGGTCTGAACCATCATCCAGGTCAAAACCCATACCGGAGCTGTAATAAAAGGCCAACGATACACCCATGCGAGCCGCCGTGGACACGTGCTTGCGGAAACTGTCGCCGCCCAACTCGGGCCGGAAATAGGGAATCAGATCGTAAGGCACCAGGATGGCGTTGGTTCCGCCGTCGCGACGTGCCGGTGACAGGGTTACGTTATGCTGGTGTGCCGCGCTGCGGATCAGCTGGTGGATGTCGCTGGGTTTGATGAAAGGAAGGTCGCCGGGCAAATACAGCGCCGACACGCCCCGCATTCTGGCGTTTTCGAATGATTTGGTTAGCGTGTCATTCAGGTTGCGACCCAGGTCCTCCATCCAGGTGGCTCCCAGGTTCCGGGACAGGTTGCGAACACGCGTGTCGCCGCCAACTACCCAGAAGACCTCAATCCCGGAGCCGCGGATGGCAAGCAGAACCCGGCGCAACATCCCCATCGTGAGGTTAGCGCGTTCGTTCGGAGACATACGTCTTGACAAGCGCGTTTTGCAATCGGCCAGCGGCTTCATCGGTATCACTGGCACGACCGTTGGGTTGCTATTGACCGGTGTGTCGGTGGTCATACTGCACGCTCCACTCGGCGTGCCAGTTCCAAAACTGATTTCGCCAGAGCAATTTTATCGGCATCATTGTTCATGATTGTATCTGTCACGGCCGGGTGGATTCCTTCGCGAGAGATGTCGTCAGCGAGGTCTGCATCTTGCGAATCTACCACCAGGATGTCGCACAAGTCCCGGTATTCCCGTGCCACACCGACCGACGAAACCGTCCCGCCCAGCTCTGCCATGATTTTGCCGGCCGGGCCGCGCACGGCTGCGCCGCCCACGATTGGACTTACCGCGATTCGGTTACCGGAGCGCGCTGCAATTGCATCCCGAACGCCGGGAATAGCCATGATCGGGGCCACGCTGAGATATGGGTTCGACGGACAAAAAATTATGGTTTCACCCTCTTGCAATGCGTTCGCAAACGCCGGAGAAGGTTTCGCTGCGGCGGCGCCAACGTAGCGAATGGCGTTCACTTTGGGTTCAGCGCGGTAACGGACAAAATACTCCTGCATGGCCAGAGTTCCGGCGTCGGTGTCGAGAACAGTTCGCACCGGATCGTCGCTCATCGGAATGACGCTGTGCTGGATGCCGAGTCGTCCGGTCAACTCGGCGGTAACTTCGGACAGCGTGGCGCCGCGCCGCAACAGCTCGGTGCGCCGGATGTGCATGGCAAAGTCCAAATCGCCCAAGTTGAACCAGGTATCGGAGCCGAGCCGGTTGAGCATCCCCAGGGTGTTAAAACTGTCGCCAGACATGCCCCAACCGGTCTCCTGATTATACAAACCGGACAACGTGTACGTCATCGTGTCCAGATCGGGTGAGACGTGCAGACCGTGGAACTCTTCATCATCGCCGGTATTGACGACGATAACGAGGCGCTCCGGCGGCAGGATTTTAGTCAGGCCCAATGCAAGCTTGGCGCCGCCGACTCCGCCGGCGAGAGCCAATACCAGCCCGTGAGCGGTTCCCTCCACCGTTTAAACCTGCTGTTGGGCTTCCGCTCGCTCGCGCTCAGCGCGCGGGTGCTCGAAACGGTAGGTGTCGAGTTTAACCAGCTGGTTGTAGGAACCGAAGATCTCCTCGACGTTGTCGCCGACCAGATCCAGCGGGTCCACAATCTCATCCACCTCGCTGAATACACGTCGCAGGCCGTAGGTTGTGTAGCGTTCCGCGGGCGTGCGTCCCGCTTCCCGGATCATGCCGCGGAACTCGCCCGGCCGCATCAGCTGACCGTGGGCAGCGCCGGCGGAGGTGGAAATACTTTCGTTGATCAGCGTGCCGCCGAGGTCGTTGACGCCGGCGGTCAGCAGCAGTTGCGACATCCGGCTACCTTCTTTGACCCAGGACGCCTGGATGTTGGGGATCCAGTTATTCAGCATGATGCGGGCGATGGCGTGCACCTTCACCACGTCCATTCCGGACGGGCCGGAACGCACATTGTCGACCGTACCTTGCAAAAACATGGGGGCTTCCGAGTTGACGAAACTCAGCGGAACAAACTCGGTGAAACCGCCGGTGGTTTTCTGGATGTCTCTCAGCAGGGCGATGTGCTTGACGATTTGTGCGTTGGTTTCGACATGGCCGAACATTACCGTGGACGTGGTGGGTATGCCCAGGTCGTGAGCGGTAGTAATAACCTCAATCCACTGGTCAACCGTAATGCGACCCGGCGAAATGAGGTCGCGCAATTCCTGGTCCAGCACCTCAGCCGAGGTTCCGGGCAGGCTACCCACGCCGGCGTCTTTCAGGCCCTGCAAGTAGTCTCGAATCGAGCACTTGGAACGTATCGAGCCGTACAGCACCTCCTCCGGGGAGAACCCGTGGACGTGCATATCCGGGAGTTCCTGCTTGATGGCTTCGCACAGCTTGATGTAGAGGTCGCCCTCCATCTGGGGCGGCAAACCGGCCTGGACGCACACTTCGGTTGCGCCGTACTGCTGGGCTTCTTTAGCACGTCGGATTATCTCATTGACAGGCAGGAAATAACCTTCTTCCTGCCTAAAGTCGCGACTGAAGGCGCAGAAGCCGCAGCGCTTGATGCACACGTTGGTAAAGTTGATGTTCCGGTTGACCACATAGGTCACCAGGTCGCCAACGGCTCGCCGGCGGAGTTCATCCGCAACCATCATAAGCGCGGTGAATTCAGGCCCATGCGTTCCGAATAAAACTTCCCCGTCCGACACTGAAATATCTTCGCCAGCAAGGGCACGATCCAGCACCGAGGCCGCTTCGGGGCGCAACGTTGACACCAAAGCGGACATCGTTGCGGGTGAGTTCTGGTTATTGGATTCCGGCATAGCGTTGGATTCCCCCTTTCACGTAACCTTCTGAATCGGTCAGGTTGAGCAGCTTTTCGCGTAACGCTGCCGGAAGCGGCCATTGCGACCCTCCGGCAAAGTATTCGGGATACACCGGTAGCCTGGGACGCAACTCATACCCGGCTGCCGCGGTGCGTCGTTCCAGTTCGGCCAGTTGCGGCCACGGCGCCTCCGGATTTACGTAGTCGATGGTCAGCGGCGACACGCCGCCCCAGTCGTTGATTCCGGCGGCGATGTATCGTTCGTAGTTCTCGCTGAGATTGGGCGGCACCTGCAGATTCACATCGGCGCCGAGTATCAGCCGAGCGACTGCGGTCGTCCACAGCAACTCGAGCGGAGGCGCATCGGCCACGCCAGCCATGGGCGTGTCGGTTTTAGCGCGGAAGTTTTGTACGATTACTTCCTGCACGTGCCCAAACCGCTCGTGCAAATTGCGAATCGCGAGCAGCGAGTCAATGCGCTCCGTGCGGGTTTCACCAATGCCGATCAGGATGCCGGTCGTGAACGGGATGCCCAATTCGCCGGCCAGTTCGATGGTGCGAAGACGCACCCGGGGTCGCTTGCTGGGAGCAAATTCGTGCGGCCCGCCGCTCTCGTAAAGGCGGGGACTCACACTTTCCAGCATGATGCCTACCGACGGGTTGCTCGGTTGCAATGCCTGCAACTCCCGCCGACTCATCGTGCCCGGGTTGCCGTGGGGCAGCAGCTCGGTTTCTTCAAACACGCGCTGGCACATGGTGGTCAGGTAGCCCAGAGTCGTGCGGTGGCCGTGAGCGCGCAACCAATCCTGCGCCTCGGGGTAGCGCTGTTCGGGTCGCTCGCCCAACGTGAACAGGGCTTCGGTACATCCGAGACGCTGGCCGGCTTTCGCTACCGCCAAAACCTCGTCCTCGGAGAGATACAGGTTGTCCGCTTCTGACGGCGCTTGCCGGAAGGTACAGTAGCCGCAGAAATCGCGGCACAACCGAGTCAGAGGGATGAATACCTTTGGTGAGAAAGTGATGATTCGGCCCTTGCCCCGGTCGCGAAGTTCAGCGGCCGCCAGGCACAGGTCCCCGATGGCTTCGTCGTCGGCTGCAATCAGTCGGCGCGCTTCAGCATCGGACAAACGCGATCCACCGGCGGTGCATTCAAGCAAACCGACGGGGATAGCGTTTCCCTGCATCGCAATCGGGGGACTCATTGCCGGGGAGCTCATTGATTGTTTCCTGGACACAGCATAATCAACCCAAACCATTGTATTCAGATGGTAGCCAGTATTCAAGGCTGGGGGCGAGTCCTCTGCATCGTGATCGTTTGTTATGTAAAGTGACGCCATTAATAAACAGGATGTGGCAGGCGAATTGATTACGTTATGTAATTACGCTAAAACCCGCCGCATCGAGCCGGGGCTCCAACCTGGGTAATACTTAATCGAACAGTTGAGCCTGTTGCCTGGGGTCGACCGCTGATCCCGCCCAGGGCCATCCCAGATATTCGTAGGCCAACCGGGTGGCTACGCGCCCCCGGGGGGTTCGCTCCAGGAAGCCCTGTTGCAGCAGGAACGGTTCCAGCACTTCCATTACTGTGCTGGCGTCTTCGCTGAGCGATGCGGCCAGCGTGTCCAGGCCCACTGGCCCGCCGTTGAATTTGTCGATGATGTTGGTGAGCAGGCGGTGGTCGGTTTCATCCAGTCCCCTCGAATCCACACCCAGGCGGTCGAGCGAGTCGCGGGCCACCGGGCCGGTGATGCGGTTATCAGCTTTGACCAGGGCGTAGTCGCGGGCGCGGCGCAGCAGCCGGTTTGCGATACGGGGTGTACCGCGCGACCGGACCGCCACTTCGTGCAATCCATCTGCATCAGAATCGATGCCCATGATGCTGGAGGACCGGTTCACCACCGTTTCCATGTCTGCGTCATTATAGTAATCCAGCCGAAACACCGAACCGAACCGGTCGCGCAGGGGAGCGCTGATGAGGGAATACCTGGTGGTGGCGCCCACCAGGGTAAATGGATTGATTCTAAGGTTTATGCTCCGCGCCGACAGCCCTTTTCCAACCACCCACGACAGGAAAAAATCCTCCATCGCGGAGTACATCACCTCTTCCACTGCCCGATTGAGCCGGTGAATTTCGTCGATGAACAGCACGTCGTTGGGTTGCAGGCCGGTCAGGATGGACGCGATGTCGCTGGCGCGTTCCACCGCCGGGCCCGAAGTTACCTTGATGGCGGCTCCCATCTCGTTGGCAATGATATTAGCGAGGGTAGTTTTACCCAAACCGGGAGGGCCATAAATGACCACGTGATCCAGCGGCTCGCCGCGAATGCGAGAGGCTTCCATGGCGATGCTCAGGTTTTCGCGCACCTGAGCCTGACCGACAAAGTCCTGCAATCGCGCCGGACGCAATCGCGTATCTTGCGGCTCGTCATCGCCCTGTGCTGCCGGGGACACCGACCTGGGTTCATCTTCGGTTGTTTCGTCTGGCCGGCCAGCTAACGTCATCGTTCCGCCCCGCACGGGCCATCGGGCGAACCCTCGGCCTGGATAGTCGTCATTCTATGGGTGATTTTCGGAAGCGGTCAACCGCAAATTGTCACCAATTGCGACAGTTCCAGAGTGGGGTTTCGAGTACCCTATGCTATACTCCGGGCACCAAATTAGACCATTGGCTGCGATTATGACTGTGTCCAAAACCGTATTGCAAGGTTCCGATTTGCGCCAGGCCATGCAAGGCGCCGTGTCGTACATGGAGCTCTACCGCGACGCTGCCAACGCCCTCAACGTGTTCCCCGTACCTGACGGCGACACCGGCACCAATATGCTGCTGACCCTGCGGG
This sequence comes from Dehalococcoidia bacterium, assembly GCA_965220095.1. Taxonomy (GTDB): domain Bacteria; phylum Chloroflexota; class Dehalococcoidia; order Lucifugimonadales; family UBA3495; genus Bin87. The sequence goes on along the minus strand of OZ244805.1, from coordinate 3,357,669 downwards.
CTGGCATTGAACAGATGGAAAAAGACATTGATGCGACCGATGCCTGTGATGTTGCGGAATCCGTGGCCACCGGCGCATTTTGGGGCGCTCGGGGCAATAGTGGTGTAATTCTGTCGCAACTACTGCGCGGATTTGCCGACGGTGTTGCCGGAGCAGCCATTATCGAATCCTCCGACGCGGTGGCTGCTTTTCGATCTTCGACCGATTCCGCCTACCACGCGGTGAGCCAGCCCCGGGAAGGGACCATGCTGTCCGTAATTCGGGGCGCCTCGGATGCAGCCGTGGTCGCCAATGATTCCGGAGAGCGGGATGTAGTCGCCCTCTGGCAAATCGCCTACGACGGCGCCATCGCGGCGTTGGCGTACACCCCTGAGCAACTGCCGGTTCTGAAAGACGCCGGCGTGGTCGATTCCGGGGGACTGGGCGTGGTTGCCGTGATTGGCGGGGCGTTGCAGCACCTGCGAGGGAACCACGGGCCGCCGATCGACCTGGGGCTGCGGAGTATCGGCGGCGTCATCGATCCGCATCAAACTGCGTCCGTGGCCGTTGCCACTGATTTTCTGGACGCCCACGAGAACGAAGAGTTTGGCTACTGCACCCAGTTCGTAATCCACGGCGAGGGTCTCAACGTGGACACTCTGCGCGCCGGCCTTGGCGATATTGCCGAGTCGACCGTTATTGTGGGTGGTGGGCAGGCCGTGCGCATTCACGTACACACCGCAGACCCCGGCTCGGCGCTGACCTACGGCGTGGCTTTTGGCGACATTGACGAAGTCAAGATTGACAATATGAGCCTGCAAAATCGGGACTGGACGGTTGGCCATCGGGAACGTTCGGCGCCGACTGAGATTCGCCCCGGACTGTCAGTCATAGCGGTGGCCTCCGGCAAGGGCCTTGCCGAAATCTTCCAGGACGCGGGTTGCGCTGCAATAGTCCCCGGCGGTCAAACCCTGAACCCCAGCGCCAACGAGCTGATTGCAGCCGCCCGGCAAACCGGCACCCAGGATGTCATCGTCCTGCCCAACAACGGCAACGTGATTCTGACCGCCAACCAGGCAACCGGAGCCGATACCGGCGAGATTATTTTGCACGTGGTTTCCACAAAGTCGATGCCACAGGGCACGGCGGCGATGCTGGGCTTCAACCCCGAACTGTCGGTTGATCAGAACCTGGCTAACATGGAATCAGCCACTGCAGCGGTCGAAACACTGGAGGTTACGCAGGCAGTGCGCGATTCCATTGTTGACGGTCGGGCGGTCAAAGAAGGTCAGTACATGGCGATACTTGATGGAACTCTGGCTGCGTTGGCTGATTCAGCTGAAACGGCCCTCCTCGACGGGCTAACTTATACCGAAGTGAACGAAGACAGCATCGTAACCATATACTGGGGTGAGGGCGCTGACGCGGAAAAAAGCGCGCAGGCGCAGGAAATGCTGGAAACTTTACACGACGGTGTGCAGGTTGACGTGTTCGAGGGCGGCCAACCACACTATCCGTATCTAGCGTCGGTGGAGTAGTAAATCGTGGCAATCAAGATTGTGTCTGACAGCACGGCTGATATCCCGGCGGACCTGGCAGAACGCCTCGGCATTACCGTGGTCCCCGCTTACGTTCTCATTGATGACGTGGCTTATCGGGAAGGGGTTGACATTACCCGGGAAGATTTCTACGTCCGCCTGCAGGCGTCCCCACGACTTCCCACCACCTCGCAACCTACCGTATTGGACTTTACGCAACACCTCGAACCGCTGGTTAACAACGGTGATCAAGTTGTGTGCATCACGGTGCCCAAACAGTTGAGTGGCACCTACAACTCCGCGATTCAGGCCGCCGCCGCACTACCCGATGGGGCGGTTTCGGTTATCGACTCCAACACAGCCACCGCCGGACATATGCTGCAAGTGGTCGCCGCCGCGGAAGACGCCACCGCCGAGGGCGCCACCGTGGAGTCGGTACTTTCAGCCGCCAATTCGCGTGCCTCGACGGGTTTCACCTATTGCGCCCTGGACACTCTCGAATACCTGCAAAAGGGCGGGCGCATCGGCAAGGCCCAGGCGTTCATGGGATCCCTCATGAAGGTGAAGCCAATCCTGAGAGTGTCGGGTGGTGAAGTGCTGCCGGTAGATCGCCCGCGCAATACCCGCCGGGCGATGCAACGGTTGGAAGAACTGGTGCGAAGCCACGGCCCGGCCTCTAAACTGGCGGTGGCGTATTCTACGGATCCGGAACTCGCCGAGACACTGCGGGCCAGGCTCAGCGATTTGGTACCAGCCGATCAGAGTTATACAATGCAGATAGGGTCTGCCATCGGGACGCACTGTGGACCGGGCGCCGTTGGCGTAGCAACATTGATGTAACCGCGGCAGCGGCATGAGTCGCTTCGAGAACCGCAGGTATGTGGCCCCGGTCATTGCGTTCTTCACCAGCGCACCGGGCAACAACAGGCGCAATGGCTTCATCTGATGAATTCTGCCGGGTTTGAAAACGAACCGTTGTGGCAACAGGCGCTCCGGAAAATCCTGACACTGGAAGAGACCAAGGGATTCGCCGATACCGCAGTTAGTGGCGGCATCCGCCGATTTGTTGACCGCTGGGATTCGGAGTTGCGCGGGTTTCTGGGCGATGACGCCGGTAAAACCGAGTATCTCGTCAATACTTCGTATCGCGACCTGACGCCCGACGAACGCCGCGCCTGGGTCGCCCGTTGGCAGAAAGCGCTGGCCAACTCGCCCACCAGCCCATTGGCGTCCTCAGCCAGATTAGACGGAATGGCTCCGGATGCTTCCGGGGTCACAAACGCTGGCGTAGTGCACGCGCTGTTTCCCATCGAAGATGCGCGACCGTTGGGGCGCGTGCACCGGGCCAACTATGGACGCCCGGTTCCCACCGCATCTCCGGGCAACCCTGATGAACTTGTCAGCAAAATCCGGCGAATGGAACAGAAAACCGTGGGCCGCCTGGAACTCCTGGGCGTTAGTACGGTTCGCGACTTGTTGTACATGATGCCGCGCCGACACGTTGACCGCTCCGAAATTACCAGCATTGCTGACGCGTATCCGGGGGGAACCTTTACTCTCGATGGAACCTTGGTCAATATCAGTCCCGCGAGAGTGGGCCCGCGCAACCTGCAATTGGCGCAGGGCGCTTTGCAGGACGAAACCGGAACCATTGACCTGCAATGGTTCGGTCAGGGTTTCCTGGCGCGTTCGCTCCGCGCCGGGAGCCACATGACGGTTACCGGCAAAGTCGAAACCTACCGCAACCGGCCGGTGATGCCCTCTCCGGAGTTCGACGTAGTCACCGAACGTCAGCCACCGGTCAACACCGCGCGCATCACGCCCGTTTATCGGCTAACCCAGGGGATGACCGCGCGCAACCTGCGGAGCCTGACCTGGCAGGCCATCGTGCGGTACGTCAATGGGCTGGACGATTCGCTGACCGAGGACGTGCGACGCCGCACGGGGCTGGTTCCGCTGCGCAACGCCATCACCGACCTGCACTATCCGGCAGACCTGGCCGCCGCCGAGGCTGGCCGGCGTCGCCTCGCATTCGATGAAATCCTGGGATTCCAGCTCGCCGTGATAGGCCGTCGTCGGCACCGCGAGGAAAACGCCGTTGGCGTGCCTGTCAAATACGATCAGGCCACGGTGGACGGATTCCTGGCCGGTTTGCCATTCTCGCCCACACCTGCGCAAGAACGGTGCGCCGCAGAGATCCTGTCGGACATGGCACGAGGCACGCCACCAATGAGTCGACTGCTGCAAGGCGAAGTCGGCAGCGGAAAGACTCTGGTGGCATTGGCGGCCGTGCTGGCGGTTGCATCTGCGCACCGTCAGGCGGCGCTAATGGCCCCCACCGAGGTGCTGGCCGAGCAACACTTTCGCACCGTGAACGAGCTGCTGCAGGACTTCGACCAACCGATGCAGCAAGACAACGTGCTATCAGTCTACCTGCCGCAGATGGCCGAACCTTTTACGGTTGGATTGCTGACCGGAAGCACCCGCGCCCGCCCTCGCCGCGAAGTGCTGCGGATGGTGGCGGAAGGCAACATGGACCTGCTGATAGGTACGCAGGCGTTGATTCAGGACGGCGTTGACATTCCCAATCTGGCGCTGGCCGTGATGGACGAACAACACCGTTTTGGCGTTGAGCAACGGTCCGCGCTGCGGAGCCAGGGCCAAGAACAACCCCACTCCCTGATGATGTCGGCCACTCCGATTCCGCGGACATTGCAACTCACGCTCTACGGAGACCTTGACGTGTCTACCATCGACGAGTTACCGCCGGGCCGCCAGGAGATTTTGACCCGCATCGTGCCAGAAGACAAACGGACGGCAGCCTACGGGTTTGTACGACAGCAAATCGACGCCGGACGACAGGCGTTCATAATTTGCCCGCTGGTGGAAGAATCGGACCGGCTGGACGTGCGCGCCGCCGTCGAAGAGCACAAACGATTGTCAAGCGAGGTGTTCCCTGATCTCAAACTCGGGTTGCTGCACGGCAGGTTATCGTCCCGGGATAAAGACAAAGGTATGCGTCAGTTTCGGGACGGCGAGCTGGATATACTGGTGGCCACTGCCGTTGTGGAAGTTGGCATCGACGTGCCCAACGCTTCCGTGATGCTCATCGACGGGGCAGACCGGTTTGGATTGGCCCAACTGCATCAGTTTCGCGGTCGCGTCGGTCGAGGCCAGCACAAGAGTTACTGCCTGCTGATGTCCGAGTCGGAGTCGGAACGAGTCAGGGAACGATTGACGGCGTTGGAATCCACGCGCGACGGTTTCAAATTGGCCGAGATTGACTTGCAGATGAGGCATGAAGGCGACATCTTCGGCACCTCGCAAAGTGGCGACCAGACGGTCTTGCGCATCGCCAACCTGTTTGACCAGGATTTGATGGCGCTGGCCCGTCAGGAAGCCCTGGCGATCATGGATGCCGACCCTGAACTGGCCGACCCAATACACGCTGGGTTAGCCGCCGAACGAGACCGTTTCCTGACCCGCGTTCAGCAACACATCGACGACTGAACCGGGTCGCGGTGGGTGGTCAGGATTCGGCGGCAATATCGCGGAACCGGTACCCGACGTTCCAGATGGTTTCCACGAAAAGGTGGTCGGGGTCTTCAATCTTGGAACGCAGGCGTCGTATGTGGACATCGACGGTGCGGGTGCCGCCCAGGTAATCGTAGCCCCATACCTGATTTAGCAGCGCTTCCCTGGTGTATACCCGGCCCGGGTTGGATGCGAGTAGCGTCAGCAACTGAAACTCTTTGTAAGTGAGCGAGATGCGACGGCCGGCCATGGAAACTTCGTAGCTTTGGAGGTCGATCGCCAGCTCGCCAACGCGGATTAGCGGTTCTCCGACCCGGCCGTTCTTCCGAAATACGATTTGCCCAACCCTTGCCAACAGCTCGGTAGAGTCCAGCGGCGTAACTATGAAATCGTCCGCGTTGATCGCAGGATCATATTGCTCCAGCGACGATAACTCCAACAGCGCCAACGTGGGAATCTGTAGTTCCGTAACCTGCTCAATGACCGAGCGGGCCCCGATGCCGACCGCTGCCAGATCCAGTATCACGACGTCAAGCTTCATGGCGTGGGCAACGTCGGCCAGCTCCATCATGTCGCTGCCCGCGCGGCAGGACAATCCGGTCTGGTCGATTTGCTTGACCAGCGAAACCATGTTGTCGCCGGGGCGAGTCAGCAGAAATACGCTATACAAGTCGGCAATCCTTACCGTGCTGCGCCACTATCCTCTCCAACGCCTACCGGTGCGCCTCCGGCGTCCGGTCAGCGAGGGCGTAGGTCAAATTGACTACGCCAGGCTGGGTGTCTATCATGTGTCCAATAAAGCGTAATTTTAGCATACGGCAGCCGACGAACCTTTGCCCATGCTGCCTGACCGTTCGTTATCAGTCGCGTTTGAGGGGATTATGTCCACCGCAACTTTGCTGCCCAGCCGACCCGCCGACATTCGCAGCATCATCCGCGCCGGCGGCTACTCCGGCGTTACGGCCGGTCTGGCCAACGGGTATGTGCAGGCCAACCTCGCCGTCCTGCCCCGCGACCTGGCTTTTGATTTTCTGCTGTTTTGCCAGCGCAACCCCCGTCCCTGCCCGCTGCTGGAAGTGATCGACGCTGGGGCGACCGAACCTGCGATCACGGCTCCCGGCGCGGATATTCGCACCGACATACCGGCATATCGCATATACGAAAATGGCGCAATGGCCGGAGAATACACCTCGGTGGCCGACGTTTGGCGCGACGACCTCGTGTCGTTCCTGCTGGGCTGCAGTTTTTCCTTCGAGGCGGCAATGTCAGATGCGGGAATCCCGTTGCGCCATCAGGAAGCCGGCAGCAACGTGCCGATGTACATCACCAACATCGCGACCAGACCGGCCGGCGTATTCTCCGGGCCGATGGTTGTGAGTATGCGGCCCATCCCCCAGGCACAGATCGTGCGTGCCGTGCAGGTAACGTCACGTTTCCCCGATACCCACGGCGCTCCGATTCACATTGGCGACCCGGCGGCCATTGGGATTCGAGACCTGGCTGCCCCTGAGTTCGGTGATGCCGTTGAAATTCGGGACGGCGAGACCCCGGTCTTCTGGGCCTGCGGCGTTACTCCCCAGGCCGTGGCATTGAATTGTAAACCGCCCCTGATGATTACCCATGCCCCCGGCAAAATGTTCATCACCGACCGGCGCGACGCCGATTACGCAGTACTCTAAACGGAAGCAGCAGCGATGGCACCGACGATTGAAGACATCATCCTGAACCACGACCGCCGTGGCATTGGGGCGCTGCGGCCCCACCTGCCGGTCGATTTTTGCACCCAGACGGCTCGTTACGCGCTGGCGCATCCCGGGCCGGTGTTGATTGTAACCGGGTTCTACATCCTGACGAGCGATGCACCGGAAACCGACGGCCCGCCCGGAGCGTTCGCCATTGGCGACGCGTTGGCCAGTCTGGGGCAGTCCGTAGCCTACGTCGCCGACCAACCGATGGCCGGGATGATGTCGTCGTGGTTGGCCATCCAGCAAAACCCGTCGCCGGTGCTGGATTATGCAATCAGCGACGATCAATTTGCCAACGAACGTAGCACCGCCGACATCGTGGGCGGACACAACCCGGCGCTGGTCATCTCCATCGAGAGGTGCGCACCCGACTCTAGCGGCATCTATCGCAATATGCGCGGCATAGACATTTCCCCCCAAACCGCCCGCGTCGACCGGCTTTTTGGCCTGGGGTTGCCGTCGATCGGCATCGGCGATGGCGGCAACGAGATTGGAATGGGCAACCTGGCTAGCGTGGTTCGAGACGCCGACCGCCTGCCGGACCATCCGGCGGTTACACGTTGCGACCAGCTGATCGCGGCCAGTACATCCAACTGGGGTGGGTACGGTTTGGTGGCGGCCCTGTCCGTAGAGGCGGGGCGCAACTTGCTACCCGACATCGAAACTGACGCGGCCTGCATCCGCTACCTGGTGGACGCCGGCGCGGTTAGCGGCGTAAGCGGCGAACACGATTACCTGGTTGACGAGTTCACGCTGGAACAAAATGCCGCTGTGCTGAGCGAACTGCATGACTATGTGGGCGGTCAATTGCAAATCCGGTAGCGACCTGGATTAGGAACTTCCGATGGGCAACTGCAAATACTGCTGCAACAAAGCCGGGTTTATGCGCAGCCAGCACAAGGAATGCGAAAAAACGCATGAGGCTGGATGGCAGCGTATGGTGGGGTTGGTGGCGGAGGCGGCTGGCAAGCCAGATTTCAGCGAGGCGGCCCTGCTGGATAATTTGGCGGCCATCGCCGGCAGTTCTTTTATTGATGACGATGGCATCCGGGCAGTTATCGCCGAGGGCTGGCATCAGGCCGTCAAAGAAGGGTTGGCGGATGGGATTCTGACGCAGGAAGAAGAGGCCCGGCTACGCGATTTCCGAGACCAATTTGCTCTGGAAGCAGAGAATGCGGCCGGCCAAGCCACCGTTGCCCAACTCGAGCGTGCCGTCCACGACCGGCTGATGCTGGACGCCCGGCTGGCGGCGCTGGCTACAACGGACGGCGATAATCACTTGGGCGAACTGGCGGCTACGCTGGGGGAATCGGAACTGTCGTCAACCGAACGGCGGTTGTTACTGTCGCAGGCGTGGGAAGCCGCGGTTGAGGGTTCCCTGGAGGACGGTGTTCTTTCGCTGGACGAGGAAAATGCGCTAATTCGCTACCTGCAACATTTTGACCTTACTCACTCGGACGTTGACGCGAACGGCGCTTACAACAATATGGTCAAATCAGCGGTTATCAGAGAGGCGGCGGAGGGGATTATTCCAGACCGGCTGGGCGATATTCCGCAGGTGCCTTTCAACCTGATGAAATCCGAGCACCTGGTGTGGGTGATTGACGGGGTGGACTATTACGAAGTGGCTACTCGGCGAGAACGGCGCGGCACATCTCACGGCGTAAGCATCCGCGTCGCCAAAGGACTGTACTACAGCCCTCGAACTTTCCGCAGCCGCCCAATAGAGTGGGAGGAAACGGTTCACGCCGATACCGGGCTGCTGGGCGTAACCAGCAAGCACATTTACTTCCACGGGCCTCGCAAGCGGTTCCGCGTGCGCTATGACCGCATCGTGTCCTTTGAGCCTTACCGCGACGGTATCGGCATTATGCGCGACGCCCAAACCGCAAAACCGCAGACTTTTCAGACCGGCGACGGCTGGTTCATCTACAATCTGGTGACCAACCTGGCGCAACAATCGTAGGGGTTGCTCCGCTACCTGATTGCCAGCATCTTCTCTTCGACCACCAGCAGTTTTTTGAGTTCCAGCATTTCGTCGCGCAGGTGTGCCGCCTTTTCGAATTCCAGTGAACGGGCTGCCTGCTTCATCTGAAACTCCAGGTCCTTGACCACCCGGTACATGTCATCCCGGGACATCTCTTCCCGGGCAACCTGATACGCCGCCTTGTTTTCGGCGACGCCGCGAAGATCGTCGGTCAGGTCTTTTACAGCCTTGTGAATGGATTGGGGCTCAATCCCGTGCCGTTGGTTGTGCGCGTGTTGAATGGAACGCCGACGGTAGGTCTCGTCAATGGCGCGTTTCATGGAATCTGTAATGCGGTCAGCGTACATTATGACGTGGCCGGAGGAATGACGGGCGGCGCGTCCGATGGTCTGGACCAGCGCCGTGGTGGAACGCAGGTAGCCCTCTTTGTCAGCGTCGAGTATCGCAACCAGGCTGACTTCCGGCAGGTCGAGCCCTTCCCGCAAAAGGTTGATGCCCACCACCACGTCATAGATTCCCAGGCGCAGGTCTCGCAGGATTTCGATGCGGTTCAGGGTTTCTATATCGGAGTGCAAATAGTGATTGCGAATCCCCGCTTCCGAGAGGTAGTCGGCGAGTTCTTCGGCCATGCGCTTGGTTAGTGTCGTTACCAGCACGCGTTCTTGCACATCGACCCGCAGCCGGATTTCGTGCAGCAGGTCGTCGATTTGACCCGTGGTTGGCTTCACTTCAACCGTCGGGTCCAGCAATCCCGTGGGCCGGATCACCTGCTCAACTACGGAGCTGCATTTTTCCAGTTCCAGCGGGCCCGGTGTTGCGGACACGTAAACAATCTGGTTGATGTGGTCTTCAAATTCCTTGAAGTGCAACGGGCGATTGTCCAACGCGGACGGCAGCCGGAACCCGAATTCCACCAGCGTGGTTTTGCGCGAGATGTCGCCGTTATACATACCCCGTACTTGCGGGAGCGTCATGTGCGACTCGTCCACGAACATCAGGTAGTCCCCGGGAAAATAATCCAGCAGTGTCCAGGGCGGGCTGCCCGGCTCGCGGCGGGAAAGGTGGCGCGCGTAGTTCTCTACGCCGGCGCAGAATCCGGTTTCGTCCAGCATTTCCATATCGTAACGGGTGCGTTGCTCCAGGCGCTGGGCTTCCAGCAACTTGCCCTGTTCCCGGAACCACCCGACGCGTTCGTGCATCTCCGCCTCAATGTCGACCAGCGCGGCGTCCAGCTTTTCGCGGCTGGTTACGAAGTGCTTGGCCGGGTAAACGGCAAAATCCTGCCGTTCATTGAGAACCTCGCCGGTGAGAGTGTCCAGCGTCAGGATGCGCTCCACTTCGTCCCCAAAGAACTGGATGCGCACCGCGAACTCCTCGTAGGCCGGTACGATTTCCAGTGTGTCGCCGCGCACGGTGAACCGGCCGCGCGCCAGATCGGTATCGTTGCGCTCGTACTGCATATCAATTAACTGGCGCAGCAGCGCGCGACGGTTATACTCCTGACCTACTTCGACCTGGGCGACCATCTCGAAGTAGTCGGATGGGTCTCCCAAACCGTAGATGCACGACACTGAGGCTACGATCAGGGTGTCCCGCCGGGTGAGCAACGACGTAGTGGACGCGAGGCGCAGCTTGTCCAGTTCCTCGTTAACGCTGCTGTCCTTTTCGATGTAGGTATCGGTGCGAGGGATGTAGGCTTCAGGTTGGTAGTAATCGTAATAGGAAACGAAGTATTCAACGGCATTGTGAGGGAAGAATTCCTTGAACTCGGTGGCCAACTGTGCCGCCAGTGTCTTGTTGTGGGCAATCACAATCGTGGGGCGTTGTACCTGCTGCACGATGTTGGCCATGGTGAACGTCTTGCCGCTGCCGGTAACGCCGAGCAGGGTTTGATGACCCAAGCCCTCACTGATGCCGGCCGCAAGTTTCTCCACCGCCTGCGGTTGGTCTCCCATCAATCCGAAATCGGCTACCAGCTGAAAATCAGCCATTTCCTCAGCTCCGGGTGCAGTGGCTCAGGGTACCTCAGCGCCAGCCAAGTCAGCGCCGGATACGTTCCAATCGGGTTCGATTATACCGGAATGCCGGTCGGTTCATGCGGTGTCGCTGACGCTGTGGATTTCAACCGCCGCCAATCCGCACCAACGCCTGTCGTATCTTGTCTTCGGTGGAGGCGTCGGGCGGGAGGTCCAGCGCCGCTACTGATTGGCGGGCATCTGCCAGGGACATTCCCAAGGCTGTGAGGGCTTCGACAACATCTACGTCGCCGTCTACGCCGCCGCTGCCGCCCTCGTCAGCATCCGCTGCGGGCAACTTGCCGCGCAGTTCCAGCACGATGCGCTGGGCAGTGCGCCGACCCACGCCCTGGGCCCGGCTCAATGCTGCGACATCTTCGGCGGCAATAGCCTGGCGGAAACCATCTTCTCCCAGCTCCGACAGCACGGACATCGCCGAACGCGGTCCGATGCCGGACACGCTGGTCAAAGCGGCGAACAACTCCACCGCACCGGCATCCGAGAATCCGTACAAAACGGGTTGCTCGTTCTGGATACGCAACACCGTGCTGAGCCGCACCGGCGTTCCTATAGAGCCCAGGGCGTGGATGTCTGATGCCGGAACAAACACCTGCAATGTGATTCCGCCGACCTGCACGTTGACCCAATCGGGCCCAACGGCTTCCAGCGCGCCACGGACGCCGACCAGCACCGGTTAGCGTTCCTCGCCGGGCCTGATCTCCCGCGACGCCAAATCTCCGGGACTGGTTTCAAACAGGTGGCACAATCCCACGGCGAGCGCGTCGGCAGCATCGGATTCCGGCATCGTGGTCAGGCCCAGAGTAGAAGCCGTCATCCGCTGCACCTGCTCTTTGGTGGCGGCGCCGTAATCGGTTACTGCGCGTTTCACGGTGGCCGGCGCATACCGGTGCACTGGGATTCCCTGACTTGCCGCGCCAATCAACACGACTGCCTGCGCCTGTCCGATCGCGAGCGCCGATTTTATGAACGCACGCTCGCCTCTGCCGACGAATGGGTCTTCGACCGCGATGGCGTCGGGCTGGAAGATGTGGATCATGTTCAGGATGTGGCTATGGAGTTGGTACAACCGGTTCTCGATGGGCATGGACGCTGGCAGGGCTACTACGCCGTAATCATCGGCTTCCGGGGTGGGGGCTCCATCGAGAACAGCGTAACCCATACGCAGAGTCCCTGGATCGATGGCCAATACCCGCATTGGATAAACAGACACGAAATACGCCGGGCTTTACGCCGACGCGCCGTATCGCTCCAAAACTTCGGCGGGGAAATCGGCGTTGGTATAGGCTTTTTGAACGTCAGCCAACTCTTCCAGACCGTCCAGCAATCGTAGGGTTTGCTCCGCCGCCCTGGCGTCCAGTGGAATGATCGTTTTCGGGACCATGGACAGGTCGGCCGATGACGGTTCGGCTCCTTCTTTCTCCAGAGCCATTTTCACCGATAGCAGATGTTCCGGGGAAGTGAACACCTCGAGAATGCCGTCTTCAAATTTCACATCGTCGGCTTCTGCGTCAATGGCCGCCAGGCTCAATTCCTCGGCAACCGCCGGGTCATCTATCTCCAGCGTGATGACACCACGCGACTCGAAGTTCCAGGCAACGCAGCCGGAGTCGCCAAGGTTGCCGCCGGTTTTGTTGAACAATGACCTGACTTCGGACGCCGTGCGGTTCCGGTTGGTGGTGAGGGCTTTCACCAGAATGGCGCCACCGTCGGGGCCGTACCCTTCGTAGGTAACCTCGTCGAAGTCTTCCAACCCTTCGCCCCCTTCACCGCTGGCGCGGCGAACGGCCCGATTGATGTTGTCCAGCGGCATATTGGCGGACTTGGCCTGATCGATAGCGATACGCAGCCGGAAGTTCATCTCCGCATCACCGCCACCGCCTTCTTTAACGGCCAGCGAGATGTTGCGGGCAAGCTTGGTGAAGAGGGCTCCGCGCTTGGTGTCGTTCGCACCTTTTTGCCGTTTAATGGTAGACCACTTGGAATGGCCGGACATATCACCACCTCCTTGCTGCCGTTAGCGCGTGGCAATGTCTCCAGACTCCGCGCTAAGTTGGATGCGTTCGTGCATCCGAATCACGATAATCATGTTTCCTGATTGTAGCACTCGCCGTCGAACAGGGTCAAAACAGCCCGCTACCAGCATGTCGGAAATTCAACCATCTGCTCTGCAGGCAACTCAACAGGCTGACGCGATGGGCACCGCGCCCATGTGGCGTCTGCTTGCTACGATGTCGGCGCCGCCAACGCTGGCCATCGTGGTGATGGCGATGTACAGCATTGTTGATCGCGCCTTCGTCGGCAACGCTATCGGTGTGGACGCGTTGAGCGGGCTATCAGCCGCGTTCCCGGCGCAATTGCTGGCGGTGGGTCTGGGGTTGCTAACGGGCCTGGGCGGAATGTCCGTAATCTCCCGGGCGTTGGGAGCCCGGAACGTCGCCCTCGCTTCGCGGGTGGTCGGGTCTGCGCTGGCAATCATCGTGCCGATGTATCTGGTGGTGGCCGTGGTTGGGCTTACACAACTCCAGTCGTTGGTCGACCTGACGGGCGCCTCCACTGAAACTGCTGTTTACGCACGTCAGTATCTGGTCATCATTTTGCCGGGCTCCTTGCTGGTAATGGTGTCCATGACCTGCAACAATTTTCTGATGGCGGAGGGGCGCCCGCCCATTGCAATGCTGCTGATGGCAGGAGGCGCCGTCATCAATATCGCGCTGGATGCGCTGTTTGTGCTGGTCCTTGGCTGGGGTGTCTCCGGGGCCGCGGCGGCAACGGTCATTTCCCAGGGCGCAGCCGTCGTTTACATGGTGTGGTTCTATCTGTCGGGACGCAGTGCCCTGAGAATAAACCGGGACGCGCTGTGCCCCAGAGTCGGGCTGGTCTGGCAGATCATTACGTTGGGGGCGCCAATCTGCATCATCGAGGTTGCCCGCAGTTTCATCGTCGTTTTCATCAACAACATTCTCAGCGGCTATGCGAACGGCGACGGATACATCGCGCTATTCGGCGCCATAAACTCCGTTCTGGAGCTGGCGCTGGCGCCGTTTATTGGTGTTGCACTGGCCTACTTGCCGCTGGCCGCCTACAACTACGGAGCCAGACGCTACGACCGGGTACGCCAGGCCATCTGGCAAAGCTGCGTTGGAGCCGTCATCGCCGGCGCGATCCTGATTGGCGTGATTGTGGCAATGTCAGCATACATCATCAGAATCTTCGCCGAGCCGGGAGCCTTGCCCGCTGAGGCATCATCCGCTTTGCGAGTGGTGCTGATCGCGCTGCCCATCGTTGGCGTCGAATTCGTGAGTTCGATCGCATTTCAGGCGCTGGGCAAAGCCTGGCAATCGGTGGCGCTGACCATCACGCAACGGGTAATCTTCCTCCTGGCGTTCTTGAGCGTGATGTCCGCGATGCTGGGCGTTTGGGGGGTTTGGTGGTCTTTCCCGGCAACCGACATTGCCGCCACGCTACTGGGATGCGGGGCGTTGGCAATTGTGTGGAGACGCGCGGAGCGGTGGGGCGAGGCAGACTATATCAGAGCGGCAGCCGACTTTGACATCGCCGGCGGTGGGCAGTAGCATTACGCCCATCTGCTGATACCCACATTTCGACCGGATTACAGGAGGCCAACCATGGCAATGAATTCATCCGGAGTGTCCCACATCGCCGTTTGCGTCCGCGACCTGGACAAGGCTCTGGCGTTCTATCGCGACATACTGGGCATGACCGTTACCGTCGACCGGGTGCAGGACACCTCGACCGGGGGCCTGCCCCACGTGTACTCCCACAACCGGTCGACACGACGACAAGCCGTTCTGTCTTACGGCGACGGAGCGGTTCCGACTCTGGTGATGACCAGCCACCCCGGCAGCGACTCTGACGGTGCGCCAATCAAGCTGGACCAGGTAGGAATCAGCCACATCTCGTTCTCGGTGCCGGACGTCAAGGCGCTGGCGGACGAACTCGTCAGCAAGGGAGTTGAACTGGCCGGGCCGATGGATGGATTCGTCAACCCCAACGGGGAGGTGTCGAGCATCTTTGTTTACGATCCGGACGGCATCCTCGTGCAGTTCGATAGCGGCGGCGGCTGATTCGCAATTCGTCTGAATGGTACGATGAGACAAGCCGATTATGGCAACGACCGTGAAACAATCTGGGGAATAAACCGGAAAGATCGGCGATGGTTCCAGCTACTCACGCTAGCCGGGGGGATGTCCGGCTCAATCACGCTGACAATATTGGAACTTGCTTACCAATCCGGCAACACGACGGCAAACGAGGTAGCGCGCAATATACTATTAGGTATCGGTGCAAGTTTCGTAGCGTCGGGATTCATCGCTTGGGGTCTGTTGCAAATCAAGGAGCTAGTCATGGCAATTGCAGACTGGATTAGAGAGTACACCGAAAAGAAAAGAGAACAATGGCGTCAGGAAGGACTGGAAAAAGGACGCCAAGAGGGACGCCAAGAGGGACGCCAAGAGGGACGTCAGGAAGGACGTCAGGAAGGACGGCAAGAGGGGCGTCGAGAGGGTTACGCCGAAGGCTATGAGGATGCTCGAAAAGGGAAACCTCAGCAACCACCGGGCGCCGAGCCTGACAAACTTTCGTGAACTCTGCCACTCGCACGCGTTTGCACTAACATAGGAGTCTACAATGCCAATGAACGCTTCCGGAGTCTCTCACATCGCCATCTGTGTGGCCGACCTTGACGTTTCGCTGAAGTTCTACTGCGACGCCCTCGGAATGTCGGTGGTGAGCGACCTCATTCAGGACACCACCACGGGCGGCCTTCCTCACGTGTACGCGCACAATCGCAACACGCGCCGCCAAGTGCGGCTGGCCTACGCCAACGGGGCCAAACCGACGTTGACCATGACCTGCCACCCCGGTGAATCCGCGGATGGCACGCCCATCAAGCTTGACCAGGTGGGCATCAGCCACATTTCCTTCAGTGTTGCCGACCCCAGGGCGCTGGCCGAAAACCTGGCCGCTCAGGGCGTGTCGCTGGCAGCGCCGATGGACGTATGGACCAATGCCGACGGCAAAGTAAGCAGTTTCTACGTCTACGACCCCGACGGCATCCTCGTACAGTTTGATGCCGGAGGCTGACGCTATGTCGCACCACTACGACGAACACGATCACGACAAACTGGTGCGTTGGCGCGAGGAGTTGGCCGGGACCGATGTGCCCGGCGGCGAATTTCCAGCCGCGGCGCTCTTCCTGGTGAAACCCACCGCCACGGGTGCCCACGAAGTGTTCCGCCAGTTTCGAGGCGTGTTCGAAGAACGGAGCGCGCCTTTTGCCAATCTCGTCGTTTTCGGTATGCACGGCGTGTCCGCCACTGTACGTGCATTGCTGCAAGAGGCGGGTTTGTCAGAAAGCGACCTGCCCGTGTTGCTAATGGCTCCCACCAACGAACTGGAAAACAGCATTGCCCTCACGCTACCCTCCGGCGAAAGTCTGGAGGGTGGCGACGACCCCAACGGCGATGGTACCTGCGATTTCGTTGCGCCGTGGCAGGATGTTCTCGACCGCATCCGCATTACCCGGGATGGCCGCCCCCTGCGCCTGATGGGTGTCCAGGGCCGCAAGTTGCCCGGTGTCGAAATCACCCGCCTGGCGGAAGCTGCCCTGGGAACCGGGACTTTGGGATAGGGCGGAGAATTCCGATGTCTCCGCCCAGCCGTTTTGTTAGTGCAGCAGCCTAACGCCGAACCAGTTTGACCAGCCGGCTCCCTTCCTGATTGTGGCCGATGTACAGGTCGCCGTGGGAGTCTGCCCAGACTGCGTGGCCACCGGATCCACCGATGTCCATCTTGGCCAGTACTTCGCCGTTCATGTTGAGCACAGTCAGGAAGGCGTCCAGCTCCACCACGTAGGCGATGCCGTCAGGGTCGACGTAGATGTCGCACGGGCGCGCCAAATCGGTCCACATATCCAGATATTCACCTTCGCCGGTGAAAATCTGTATCCGGTTGTTTTCCCGGTCGCACACCAGCACGCGGCTATCCCAATGCACCCAGATGCCGTGGGGGATGTGAAACTCACCCGGCCCGCGCTTGCCGGGGCGACCCCAGGAATGCAGCAGTCGACCATCAGGCGAGAACCGATGCACCCGACTGTTGGCATACCCGTCGGATACGAACAGGTCGCCGTTGGGGGCCAGGGCGATGTCGGTGCAGCGGTTGAACGGCCCAGCGGCCTTCCACATCGTGCCGTCGGGCCGCGCGCCGCCGGTGTCGGAAGGGGCATCCCATACGCCCATCGTCATCAAAGGTTTGCCGTCCAGCGTGCATTTCACGATGGCGTGGGACTCGCGCAGCGGCAAGTACACGTGGTCCTCACCGCTGATGAAGATGCCGTGGGCGTCGGTCAGATATTCTCGACCCCACTCGTTCAGGAAGTTGCCCTCCCGGTCGAATATCATGAGCGGGTGCTCTCCTCGGTTGAACACGTACACCCGATCTTGTGAGTCGCAGGCGGGTTCTGCCTGTCCGATCTACCAGCCATCTGGGGTTTTGGCCCAGTTGTCCAGAACGTCGTAGGTGAAATCGCCGCTGCCTACTGTCGCCATGATCTAACCTCCCGGTTTGGTCGAAATGTCGAAATTGCACTTCCAGGATATGTCTGGGGTAAGCGGTTTAGTTCCCGTTGGCCAGGTTCATCGCCAGTTGTGCCAGTGTTCGGGTCGGCACGCCGGTAGCGCCTTTGACCAGATGTCCCTTGTTGCTCGACGCGGTAGATGTCCCGGCGATGTCAAGATGCACCCAGTCGGCGTCCTCGGCAAACTCCCGCAGCAGCATGGCGGCGGCAATGGAGCCAGCTTGTCGGCCGCCGGTGTTTTTCATGTCGGCCACGTCCGAGTTGATCAGCTCGCGGTAGTCTTCCAGCATGGGCAATTCCCAGAACCGTTCGCCGCTGCTGTCGCCGGCGGTGCGTACACTGTCGGCCAATTCGCTGGAATTGCCCATAATCCCGGTGCAGGCTTTACCCAGCGTTACCACTATGGCGCCGGTGAGGTTGCCACGTCCACCAGGCGGGTGAGGCCGAGCCGGCGGGCGTAGCAGAGCGCGTCCGCCAACACCAGGCGACCCTCGGCGTCGGTGTTGATAACTTCGATGGTCTTGCCGTTCATGGCGGTAACCACGTCGCCGGGGCGTTGAGCGCGGCCGCCCGGCATATTCTCGGTGGCGGCGATGAGGCCGGTAACGTTAATGCGAGGCTTGAGATTGCCGATTGCCCGCATCGCGGCAATGACCGATGCGCCACCGGCCATATCTCCCTTCATGGCCTCCATGTTGGCCGCCGGTTTGAGCGAGATGCCGCCGGTGTCGAACGTGATGCCCTTGCCCACCAGACCGAGGTTGTTATCCGGGTTTTCCGGGTCGCCCCGGTAGGTCAGCACGATGAGCTTCGGTGGTTCTTCGCTGCCCTGCGCCACGCCGAGCAGCGCGCCCATGCCGTGCTGGGTCATCCGGTCGCGCTCGATGACATCCAGCTCCAGGCCGGCAGACGTGGCCACCTCCCGGGCGGCGTCCGCCATGCGCGTCGGTGTCATCACGTTGGCAGGATGATTGACCAGATCCCGAGCCAGCGTGGTTGCCTCGGCCAGCATCGTTCCGAAGGCGACGCCGGAGCGCAAGGCATCAACATTGCCGGCGTTTCTTTCAACAATGGCAACCGTGGCGATGTCGGCGTGGCGGCCCGCGGTTTCGTCGTCATCGGCGCCGTTGCCGTTGCTGCGGTAGGCGTCGAACTTGTACAGTCCGAGCACTGTCCCCTCTGCAATGGCCTGGCCGCTTTCACGGGCATCCAGGCCGCCAATACCTGCGCCGTGAGCAATCGTTGCGAATTCGCCGACGCCTTTACGCCGCAGGAAGCGGGCTACATCCCCGCTGACGCGACGTACTGCGCCGGCGTCGAAACCGTCGGCTTTGCCCAACCCCGCCACGACGACGCGGCTGGCCCGGATGCGCCCCATAGTATGTAGCAGGGTCAACTCACCCAGCTTGCCCTTGATCTCTCCATCGGCGATCAGCGTGGTAATCGCACCGCCCAAAGCCTGGTCGATGGCTCCAGTGGCGCCGCCGGGTTGGGTAACGCCCTGGAAAAGATTGACAACCAAAGCCGGGGTGGGAAAGTCTGTGATGTCGCCAGCAACGACGTTTACGGTGGTTCCCATGCTCACCCTCCTGTGCCGCTGAAACGGTCAACCTGTGATGGTCCGATTATGCCGTTATGTCGACCTGGGCACAACCGGCCCAAGACAACGGCGGTCGGGGACAACCGCCGGGCGACACCAGTTGCCGCCCTCGGCAGTCTACGTGGCGCTCTTAGACGCCCAACCGGAGCGGCGCAGGACTTCTTCCAACACGGGCGCCGCCTGTTCCGGCCGGCTCACCAACAGATGGGGGCGAGGCACGGGCTGGTCGGCGACCGCCATGCGCGAGTAAATGCGCCAGTCAGCATCGCTTTCAGCAGCATCGCCGACGCCGTGGGAGCGGTCGAGCAGACGCCGGCGCACCAGCTGCGGCTCGGCGGTGAATCGCACCAGTATAGGCTCAACTCCGGCCTCCGAGGCCACGTCGTACAGCGGGAGCCTCACCGCCTCGTTCAAGTTCGTCGCGTCGAAAACTACCGAACGGCCAGCAGCCAATAATTCTCGGGTTATCGCGTGCATCACGGCAAAAACACGGCGATGCTCGCCACGCGTATAACGGGGCGCGCTGATGAGCGATTTACGCGTTCGATCGCTGTTCACCCAAACGAACGGCGCCCTGGCCGTCAACTCCTGCGCAAAGTAGGATTTACCGGTCCCTGGCAGACCGCACAGTACCACCAACGATAGCGGCGGCAGTTGGCTACCGGGGTATCGTTCTGCGGGTTCCCCGAGGGCTCTGCGAATCACCCCAAGGTCGGCAGGGTTCAGACCGCCGGCAGTCCAAAACTCTGGGTTGGCGGACCGCGGTTGCGACAATGCCTTTCATCCGACGGTTGGCGCGACTTGCCCGGTTATACCAGGAAGCGGGTGAGCAACCGCTGGACCACCACCAGGATGATCATTACCACCAATGGGCTCAGGTCGATCATCCCCAACTGGGGCAGCATACGGCGGATTGGGCCCAACACCGGTTCGGTCAACATGAACACTACGTCGTAAACCTTCCCCAATGCCTCGGGCACCGTATTGCCCCGCATCGTCATGTATTGCAGCACGAATCCCAGCACGATCCGCGCCAACAGCAAGATATAGCACAGCGTGATGACGAAGCTGATTAATTTGAGTAGTTCCACGGTGTGTCCTGAATCCGGTTGGCGCTGTTTTAATTATCCTTGGCCGAGGCGTATGGATTTGAGGTAGGCGGCGTTTACCGCGTCAACGATGGCCGCAGGTACACCGGCCCGCTCCAGCGCCTGCAAACCCTCGGCGGTTGTGCCGCCGGGGGAGGTAACCATATCTTTGAGTTCGGCGGGATGGCGGCCAGTTTCGGAGACCAACTCAACGCTGCCTTTCACGGTTTGTAGGGTCAGCCGGCGCGCAGTATCACGGGGCAATCCGACGTAAACGCCGGCGTCAATCAGGGCTTCCACGATCATGAAGACGTAAGCCGGCCCGCTGGCGCTCAATGCGGTGGCCATATCGAGATATTTCTCTTCGTCAACGTAAATTTCGTCGCCAATGGTTCCCAGGATGGCCGCCGCGGCTTCACGGTGCTCGGTGCTCACCGATTTGGCACACGTCCACATCGTCATCCCAGCGCCAATCTGAGCGGGCGTGTTGGGCATAACCCGTATGATGCCGTCATGTTTGGCGCCGTCAGCCAGGGATTGCATACGAGCGCCGGCCACAATCGACATCAGCGCCTGCTGGCCGGTGAAAGAACCGCCAATGTCGGCGTAAACCTTGGGCAAATCCTGGGGCTTGATGGCCAGCACAATCAGATCGGAGTGAGCCAATACGACGCTGTTGTCTCCCGTTACTCCGACGCCGTAGCGCTCAACGAGATATTCCCGACGAGGCGGTACCGGCTCCCCCACCATCACGTTGTCCGACCGGGCCACGCCGGCGCTCAGCATTCCGCCCAGGATGGCTTCGGCCATGGTGCCGCCGCCGATAAATCCAATGTTCATTTGGCTATCCGTTCCGGCCATTCAGCTGATGGCCCAAGTGTCGGTGATTCCGTCGCCGCGGGCAAACGCCACGGCCATCCGTATGGATTCCACCATCGAGGTGTGGTCGGCCACGTTCTGGCCCGCGATATCGAACGCGGTGCCGTGGTCTACCGATGTCCGCACGAAAGGCAGGCCCAAGTTGGCGGTAATGCTTTCCTCGAACCCGTAGACCTTGACGGCAATGTGACCCTGATCGTGATACATGGCGAGCACCACGTCGTAACGGTCGTTGATGGCCTGGTGGTAAATCGCGTCGGCCGGCACTGGGCCGATGGCGTTGATGCCTTCCGTTTTGGCTGCCAGCACCGCTGGCGCAATCTCCTCGGCTTCTTCGTTACCCAACAGGCCGCCGTCGCTGCCGTGAGGATTCAATGCCGCGACGCCAATCTGGGGGTTGTCGAATCCCCACTGCCTGAAGCTCTGGTCGGTGAGGCGCAGGTAGTCCAGGATGCGGTCTTGCTTCACGTAGTCGCAGGCCACTCGCAGCGAGCGGTGCGTACTCAGGTGAACCACACGCAGGTTTTTGGCCATCAGCATGGTTGCCACCGTTTTGGCGCCGGACAACTCCTGCAACAGTTCCATGTGGCCGATGGCTTCGTAGCCGGCCATGGCCGCCGCCTCTTTGTTCAACGGCGCGGTTGCCAGCCCGTCAACGACGCCCGCCATTGCCAGTTGGCCGGCCTTGCTGACCCATTCCATCGCTGCTTTACCGCAGGCGACGCTGAGTTGGCCAACTGAGATGTCCTCGGGGTTCAGGTTTCCGATGTCCACCACATCCACTACTGACGGGTTTTCGCCCGTCCCGATGGGGTCATCGGTGCGTCTGATAGTAAGGGCCGAGCCAGTGAGGTTGACGGCCTGCTGCATGGCGTAGGCATTGCCAACCACCATGGGGCGGCACGAGGCATAAACACGCGGGTCGGCGAGCGCCTTCACCACTACTTCCGGGCCAATGCCGCAGGGGTCGCCCATTGTGATGGCTATGGCTGGGCGGTTAATGCCGTTGTCGGTAGTTTGTGTCATCTTTTGCCTCGTTGCGCGCGGCGTCGAATTCTACAGGTCGCCAGAACCCGCCGGTGGCTGATTATAGCACCCGGTTCGCTGACTCACCGTGGAGCTTGGACCCGGCGCGTCAATGTTGAAAGCGGACGCCGGTCGTCGTTCAATCTCCACGAATACCGGTCCAGAAATACCGCCTCCAGAAATACCGCTATTCACATTTGGTCCAGCCGCAGGAGAAGCAGGTCAGACAACCCTCCTGACTCACCGCGGCGCCGTTGCATTCCGGGCAACGCCGGGTGTAGGTTCCGGGCACGTCATGGACGCCATTGGAACCGTTGCCGTTGGTTACGCCAACTGGCGAAGCATTTCCCAGCGTTTGTTGTTGAGGCATCCAGGGACGCACTTCCGGGCCATCACCGCCATAGCCGGGTGCGCCGTAAGGCAGGGTCAACTGCACCCCGGCGGCTCCATCATGACCCGTGCCGCGTTCCTGTGTGATTCTTTCCAGCACGATGGCAACGGCATCCGGACCGGAGCGAACCAGCGTCCCCTCGTCCCAGGCCGGGCAGCAGGTGATCCCCTGCAATTGTCGGGTCACTTCTTCGGTCTCGATACCGGCTCGCAGCGCCAGCGACACCAGACGGGACACTGCCTCCAGCAGAGCGGCGTCGCATCCGCCGGCCTTGCCCATGGTGCCAAACACCTCGAAGGGCGAGTTGTTTTCGTCCAGGTTCACCGTTACGTACATGTTCCCGTGTCCGGTGCGGACACGCTCCGTGATGCCCTGGGTCCGACGGGGACGTTCGCGGGGGATCCGTGGCCCCGGCACCTCAATGGTTCTTACATCAGGGGCCTCGCCAGCCTGCGTTCCCGCCGTGGCGCCGGTACTCAACACCTGCTCGGATTTGCTGCCATCGCGGTAAACCGTGATTCCCTTGCAGCCCAGCTCGTAGGCCGCATGGTACGCTTCCGCCACGTCATCAACCGTTGCGTCGTGGGGGAAGTTGATGGTTTTGGACACGGCGTTGTCGGTATAAGTCTGGAAGGCCGCCTGCATCCGAACGTGCCACTGAGGATTGATGTCGTGGGAGACTCGGAACACGTTTTTTACCCAGCCGGGCACCGCCAGGTCGTCCAGCGAGCCGCTGGCAGCCAGTTGCTCTATCAACTCAGGCGAATAGAAACCCTCGTGGCGGGCAACGGCTTCAAAGTACGTGTTTCCTTCTACCAGGCGCGTGTTGTCCATTACGTTGCGGACATAGGACAACGCGAACAGCGGCTCGATCCCGCTGGACGCGCCGGCGATGATGCTGATGGTTCCGGTTGGGGCAATGGTTACCGGCGCGGAGTTTCGCATGGGTTGCGACCCGGGCCCGTCGTTGTACACGCTGAATTCCCATTCCGGGAACACACCACGGCGCATCGCCAACTCGCCGGACGCCCGGTAAGTCTCCTGCTGGATCCGACGCATAACTTCTTTGGCCAACTCCAGGGCTTCCTCACTGTCGTAGCGGACGCCGAGTTGGATCAGCAAATCTGACCAGCCCATGACCCCGAGACCGATGCGCCGGGTTTTGCGGCTCATCTCGGCAATTTCCGGGATGGGGTAATCGTTCATGTCAATAACGCAGTCGAGCAGGTGCACGGCAGCGGCGATTACCTCGGCCATACGCGGCCAGTCCATTTCCACGTCATCATCGGTGTAACGAACCATTCGCGCCAGATTCAGCGAGCCGAGGTTGCAAGATTCATACGGCAGCAACGGTTGTTCGCCGCAGGGGTTGGTCGACTCAATGTCGCCGAGCTGCGGGTTCGGATTGTCCCGGTTGATGCGATCCAGGAACACGATGCCGGGGTCGCCGGTGCGCCAGGCCAGCTCGGTCATGCTGGTAAACACATCGCGGGCGTTGAGTTGGCCGACGATGGAGCCGGTCCGCGGGTTGACGAGGTCGTAGTCCTGGCCCAGGTGTACCTTCTGCATGAACTCTTCGGTAACGGCCACCGAGATGTTGAAATTGCTCAAGTGCTGGCCGTCTTCCTTGGCGGTAATAAACGCCATGATGTCCGGATGCGTTACGTGCAATATTCCCATGTTGGCGCCGCGCCGGGTACCGCCCTGCTTGACCACATCGGTGGCAGCGTCGAAGGCGTTGATGAAGCTGACCGGGCCGGAGGCGACACCACCGGTAGAACCAACAACATCCCCCTCTGGGCGCAACCGTGAAAAGGCAAAACCGGTCCCGCCACCACTCTTATGGATGAGGGCGGTCTGCTTTACCTTGGTAAAAATTGAGTCCAGCGAATCTTCCACCGGCAACACGAAGCAGGCCGACAGTTGTTGCAACTCCCGTCCCGCGTTCATCAGCGTTGGCGAGTTGGGCAAGAACTCCAGCCGTTGCATTATTTCGTAGAAACGCCGCTCGGTGTCTTGCCGCTCCGTATTGGAAACGCCGTAGAGCAGATCAGACTCGGACAGGTTGTGTGCCACGCGCCGGAACATCCCTTCCGGGTCTTCCAGTATGTTGCCCTCCCGGTCTTTAGACAGATAGCGTCGTTTCAGCACCACCTGTGCATTGTCGGTGAGCTCGCCGGTACGTTGGTTATACGAACCAGCGATGCCGGCCGCGACCATTGCATCCCGGATCCGTTTCCTGACCACATCGGCAGACGCGGATTCGCCAATTATGCTGGTGCTTCCTGCTGTTACCTCCACAATTCCCTCCTGTCAAAATCACTAAAGTTTGCAAGTACATGTCCCAGATTTTGCGTTATCAACCTGAAACGTTATGCTAACGCATGCGGGCAATTAATTGCGACACTGATCCACGTTGAGTACCAATACGACGCTATGCGGCGCCAATGCGGTCCGGTCGTTTGATCCCCGCCAGCCTGGTTGTAACATCCAGATCAAATCGTAGCCCCTTGTAGAAATACAGGACTGGAACTTGCCGCACCGGACGCAAGTCGAAGCCGGTCAGCGAGGCTGCGACGTCTTGCACGCGCCCCATCGCCCCGGATGCGCTGGGCGCTTGCCGGGTAATCCGACGCACGACCCCGGACGTCATACGGATACCCAGTTCAGTTAGCGTCTCAGCGACCACATCGGCGAAATCTTTCAACTCGCCATCGGCAACCGGATGGGTGGCGTCGAGTTGCATCGAAAGTCCGCTACGAGTGCTGTGGCATGAGATTACCGGAAATACCGACTTCATCCGGTTAATGATTTGCGATTCACGCCCTTCTGGGCGCGGGTCGCAGTTGATGTCTACGTTGTACTGAAACCTTTGTTGCATTTCTATAGTGCTCCGGAGCTTCTGATTACTGCTGGTCAAATTCGGCGCGATCGCGAAACTCTGCCGTGCTGTGAGCAGGCTCGCAGCAGGCCGGGATAAGCAGGCTCGGTTTGCATTTGAGAGCCATACGAACCCCGGCTGATAGTCGGCTTTATCGGGCTTATGCGATAAGGTCTTCTCCTTCGCTGGAAATCGGTAAAGCTGCCCAGCAACTCACCAGACACGCCCTGGATTCTCGGGCGATATCATCCTGCAACTCGGCGAAGGGGTTTGGAATCCACGAGCCACCAATGTCCGCATCGTCGACCATCCAGTCTGACGGGACCCACATCTTCCGCAGCATATCCTCCATGTCGTGGACCCGATTGTTGTGCGTTAACAACCTGGTTAGGGCGGAGTACTGAACGCTGCTGCTCATAATGGTGTTGAACACCTCCAGTCTTGTGATGTGCGATTGGCGAGCAAGTGGGTTCGTTTTGATCAACGGTGCACTGCGATGGTGGCTACGCAGTTGCGCCCAGAGTCGCGAAGTTTATTGAACGGCGAACGCCGCTATTTTGCGGGTGGTTGTGTCGACCGGCCGCGGCGACCGGTGGACGGGCGACGGGTTCGCCGGGTGGTTACGGCGGCAACGCCCATCAATGGTTCGGGCTGTCCCAGGCGTACGGACCTGGCCTGTTCTTCGAAATCGGCGGCGCTCTGGAAGTCGTGATATACGGATGCGTAACGCACGTATGCCACTTCATCCAACAGCCGCAGGCGTTCCAGAACCATCAAACCAAGGTCGCGCGACTTCACGATGCCGCTGCCAATCCGCTGCAACTCAGCCTCAATATCGTCGGCGAGACGATCGAGCTCGCGCTGCGGGATGGGACGGCGGGTGCACGCCACGTTGATGCCGATCAGCAACTTGTCCCGGCTGAAATCCTGCCGTCGGCCGTCGCGTTTGTCGACTTGCAACGTTGGGATTCTGACCAGTTCGTGGGTGGTGAAGCGATTTCCACAAGCCAGGCATTCACGGCGGCGGCGGATGCCGGTATCGGTTTCCCGAGAATCCGTAACCTTGCTCTGACTTTGGTCGCACTGAGGGCATTTCATGAATCAATCCAGATTTGGTTGCTTTCTCAAATAATTCTTGGCATTAGCACATATAGTGCTTTCGATTGAATTCACCACAATTTGTTGTAGTGCGGAGTATAGCCTAACCACCAATGAAGATTCAATTAAGCGGCGGATGCGAGTTTCAACGATTTTCACGCGGTTCCGAGCATCCACGCCCTCTCACGAAGATTCCCTACCAGTGCGGCGAAACCGGTAGTGGTATCCGACCCAACAAAAACCCCTTCCCATGAAAAGCCCCCTCCCATTATGGAAGGGGGCTTGAGAACCCGGGATGTACGTATCAGGAATTAACGATAGAAACCGCGTCGGTTCTGACGTTGTTGAAGGAACGTGGGCAGGTCGTAATCCCGCCGGTCCGGAACGTCCATTTCGCCGAGCAACTTGGCGATGTCGTCCTCGGGTTGCTGCGTTACCTCTGGGAAGTCGGCGGCCACCATGGTCATTTTCACTTCGTCGTCCAGCCGAGCGTCCCGGCTGGTGCCGAAGATGATGTTTGCGTTGGGATCGGCCAGGTCCTCCACCACAGAGGCTGCTTCCTGGACTTCCTGCAGCGACATACCATTGCCGCCGGTGAGCACGAACAGGATGCGCCGGGAACCCTCCAGCGAAATATCCAGCAGGGGGCTTTCGGTGCACTGCCGGGCCGCTTCCCGAGCCCGACCCGGGCCACGACCACGGCCAATGGACAGCCAGGCTTGCCCGGCGCCGGCCAATATGGTCTTGACATCTGCAAAGTCCACGTTGATCTCACCCGGCACCGTTACAACCTCGGCGATGGCAGTGATGCCCTGGTGCAGCACCGAATCCGCCAGTTTGAGGGCGTCTTCCCACGTGTACGAATCGGCCTGCTCGTCGTTGATGGCAAGCAAGCGGTCGTTGGGTATGACAATCATGGTGTCCACGTGGTCGCGCAGCTTTTCCAAACCTTCCTCCGCGTTGCGACGGCGGGTCTGAGCTTCAAAGGCAAAAGGCCGGCTAACCACAGCTACGGTCAGCGCCCCGGATTCTTTGGCAATCTGTGCCACCACGGGCGCTGCGCCGGTGCCGGTGCCACCGCCCATGCCCACCGCCAGGAAAACCATATCGGCGCCCCGCACCGCCTGTTCGATATCGCCGCGGGCTTCCTCGGCCGCCTGCCGGCCAAGCTCGGGTTGCGCTCCCGCGCCCAGCCCCCGAGTAAGGTTGCGGCCCAGCGCGATGCGATAGTGCACGTCACAGCGGGACAGATGCTGTGCGTCGGTGTTGAGGGCATAGTATTCCACGACGGGCAGCTTTTCTTTGTACATGCGGCTGACTGCATTGCAGCCGCCACCGCCAACACCTAATACTTTGATCAGGGGGACGCCGCGGCCAATTTCAGGAATCATGCCTTCGCCTTCTTCAAAGCCACCGGTGTGTTCCCAGGAAGCGGAATTATCTGGAAATATCATCGTGGTTGTTCCTCCAACTGTTATTGGGTTTCCAAAATCGACGTTTCGTTTGCAATTGGCTTGTTGGCAACAGTCGATTCCCAGCGCGTCGTCATAATCGCGGGTCGGTCTGATACCAGGCGTTTCTAGTCGCGCTCCTGCTGGCGCGTTCCGGATCGCGAGAATGGACGGCGTAGCAACGATCCCGGTGACCAGTTCCGATCTCCTTCTCCCCGGACTCGGCCCCGATCAGGCTGGTTACGATGCTTCACCGCCCATTGCAGCACGCCTAACGCCGCCGCGTATTCCGGTTGGCGCAAGGATTCGGGTAGGCCGGAGTACCATAGCGGCACACCAATCCGAACCTGCGTTCCCAGTCCCCGTGCGGTCATTTCGGCGAAACCCGGCATCCTGGATCCGCCACCGGTCAGCACTACGCCGCCGGCCGGCGGGGTCCCTGTGTCGGCCTGCGATAATTCCTGCTGAATCAGTTTCAGCATTAGCAGCGAGCGCAGGTAAAGCGGCTCGCAGAGTTCTTGCCGCGACACGATGCGTTTGGGGTGAACCTGCGTCGCCGGCATGATTATTTCGTCGGTGGACGGTACGGCCTCGGGTAGAACGTGGCCGTGCTCGATTTTCAGTTCTTCGGCCAGTTGGTAGGGCGCTCGCAGGGCGATGGCCATGTCGCGGGTTAACTGGTTGCCGCCGACGGGGATGACCGACGAGAAGCACGGGGTTCCTTCCCGATAACACGCAATTTTTATGGTGCCCGCCCCAATGTCGATGGCGACGACACCCATTTCACGCTCGTCCGCAGTCAATATCCCCTCGCCCGAGGCCAGGGGATGGGCCACCAGGCCTTCGACACGCATTTTGGACGACTGCAATGCCCGTACCGTATTGCCCATGGGTACCGACTTGCCGCGCACGACATGCGTGTCGACCTGCAATTCGTTGGTGTGCAGTCCGGTCGGGTTGCGAACCCCAGCCATCCCATCCAGCCGATAGCGCATCGGGATGATGTGCAGAACCTGTTCAGTGCGACTGTTGACCTGTTGCTGCAACATACCGGACGAACCGCCGATCAACTCCCGCAGGTGCTGTTCCGTTACGGTCAATAGCTCACTGCCATCGCTGAGCAACTCGGACGAGTTCTCACTGACCAGATGGTCGCCGTTCACTACGGCAAAAAAATCGCTGACCGGGTTTCGACCGACGTAACGGAGGCATTCATTCAGGCTGTCGCGGACAGACTCCTTGACTTCACCCAGGTCGTCGATGGTTCCCTGTCGAACGCCAACGGATGGCGCGGTGCCGGTTCCCAACGGTTTCAGCTCGCCCTCTGGCCCCAGCCGCGCCACGATGGAAAAGACTTTGCTGGTGCCGATGTCGATGGCGGCGTAAATAGGTTCCCTGGCCATTGATCAGTTCCTTCCTGTTCAGTTCTTTCCTGTTCAGTTCTTTCCGGCGCTGTTCTTTCCTGTGATGGATGAAAGTAGAGTGATGAGGTGGTTTGATTCCGCGCTGCACCACTGAATTCAGGAGCGTCATACGGAAGCGTTATTCAGATGCGTTCCACGACCCGAAGCCGGGCGCTGCGGCTCCGTGGGTTGGCGGCAATTTCTGCGGCGGACGGTCGAATCACACGGCGCCGAATCGTTCGCAATGTCGGTACGTGTTCGCATACGCATACTGGGAGTTCGGGAGGGCATATGCAGGTTGCCGTCTCCCGTTCAACCCATCCTTTGACGATGCGGTCTTCGAGACTGTGATAGCTGATGACGACGCAGCGGCCACCAGGGGCGAGCAAACCGGGGATCGCCGTCAAACCAGCTTGCAGATGCTCCAGCTCCCGATTTACCGCGATGCGCAACGCCTGAAAGGTGCGGGTGGCCGGATGGCGGCCTCGCCGTGGCCCGCCGACCGTGCGGGCCACTACATCGGCCAGCTGCGCCGTGGTCGTAATTGGCCGGTTGGCGACGATGCTTCGTGCGATTGCCCGGCTGCGGCGTTCCTCTCCGAACCGGTAAATGACGTTGGCCAGTTCCACTTCCTCGGCTGCATTCACGATGTCAGCGGCCGATTCACCGGAGGTGTCATACCGCATATCCAGTGCTTCGTTGGTTTGAAAAGAAAGACCATATCCGTTACCGCTGATTTGTCGGGACGAGAACCCCAAATCCAGCAGTATGCCGGTGACCGAACCGACGCCTTGGTCAGCCGCAATTTGTACCATTGCCGAATAATTGCCGTGGACGGTGGTGACACGGTCGCCGTATAACTCGAGGCGACGGCGGGCGGCCGCCAACGACCGGGGGTCACGGTCAATGCCGAGCACGTAACCGTCCGGTTCGGAAGACTCCAGCAACGCCAGAGTGTGTCCGCCCTCGCCTAGCGTCCCGTCGACATACACTCCACCGGCGCGGACGGCCAGCATCTCCATCGCCTCAGCAACCATGACCGGGTGGTGCAAAAACTCCCCCGCAGAGCCAACGTCGTTTTCGTCGTCTCGGCGCGCCGGGTCGATATGCACTGGATCCGATGGCGCCGGGTCGCTTTGGGACGGACCTATGAACGGTGAGTCGTAAAAAGCTACCGGCCTGAACCCAGACAAAGCTGTAGTTAGCGTCATGATTACAGCCATTCCCATCGGCACGGTGCAGGTGGCCCTGGGAGACCATGCGCCCTTGTATTTCTGATTGCCGGCACGCAGGTGGGGGGCGCAGCATCGGCTACGGCTATGTCCGGCGGCGACGGTCGCAACTGGTATTCCCCTCTAAACGCGGTTTCGATAGCCGTACAGGAAGTTGCCTGCCGGTTTATGTCTCCCAATTTAGCAAAGGCGTGGGCGGTTGCGCCTGCTACTCAAAATGCACAGTTCGGCGATTTTTTTCAAAAACCCAATGTTGGCGCCGGTAAAAAAATGGTTCCAACCGGTCAACCGATGGAAATGCCTGAACTGGAAACGCTTGAACCGGGGAATCCTCGACGAGCGGTGGCGCAGGCCCGGTAACCGGACTGGCCGGCGGTTGCCCGCGTCGGTCCATGCGTCGGGTTTCGCCGTATTCGTTCGGTATGCTATAATCTCAGCATGAACCGGGCAGGCCGGCATCGACCGCCCTGCCCGGCGTTTGCTGTAACCCCAATTGGCGTTTTAGGAGTGTATCGGCGGTGAAGGTCACCAGGGATAACGCATCACCCATCGAACTGACGCTCACGGTGGAACTGGC
The DNA here is from genome assembly GCA_965220095.1 of Dehalococcoidia bacterium. Lineage (GTDB taxonomy): Bacteria > Chloroflexota > Dehalococcoidia > Lucifugimonadales > UBA3495 > Bin87. Next base: position 3,326,626 of record OZ244805.1, on the reverse strand, counting down.
CGAAGAGGACGAAAACCCGTTTATCGACCGTTCCTATCGGCGCACCGTGTCGCGAGTTAACATTCCTGGCTTCCGCCGGGGGAAGGCTCCTCGCCACATCGTTGAGCGAATGCTGGGCCGACCCACATTGCTCCAAGAAGCGCTGGATTTCATGGTTCCCGAAACGCTGGACCAGGTCCTGCGTGAACAGGAAGTTGAGGCATTCGCCGAACCTAGCATAGAAATAACTGACCTGGAACCGGTCTCTTTCACTGCCACCATTCCCCTTGAACCCACCGTAGACCTCGGAGACTACCTATCGATTCGCGTCGAATCGGATACCACGGAAGTAACCGATGAGGACGTTGACCGCGTGATCGAACGTATCCAGCAAGAGCAGGCCGTCTGGGAGCCCGTGGAACGCGCGGTAGCGTATGGGGATCGCTTGAACCTCAACGTGCGCGGCACCATCGAAGATGAAACCGTGGTGGAAGATGACGACGTTGAGTACGTGCCCGAAGAAGCAAACGTACTTCCCTTCCCGGGCTTTGCGCCCAACCTGTTGGGTATGGTTGAGGAAGAGGAGCGCGAGTTTACGGTAACGATTCCTGAGGACTACCCTCGGGAACAGTACGCCGGCCAAGACGTTCAATTCCAGGTGACGGTGCTGTCCGTCAAAGAGAAGAACCTGCCCGAACTTGATGACGAATTCGCCAAATCCATCGGTGAAGGTTTCGACGATCTGGAAGCTTTGCGTGCCAACATCCTGGAATCGCTGACCTCCCAGGCCGAATCCGCCGCCCGTAACCAGTTGGAACAACAAAGCCTGGAAGCCTTGTGCGATGCGGCCGTGGTCAACGCCTCTCCGATACTCTTCGAGCGAGAGCTGGAATCAATGCAGGAAGAGCGCGACCGGATGCTGCGGCAACAAAACCTGGACCTGACAACCTACCTGAGGTTCCTGGGCAAAACACTCGAAGAATTCCGGGAAGAAATGCGCCCCAACGCCGAACGCCGACTGACTGGCGCCTTGGTGATGCGCAAACTGGCCCAGGTCGAAGAAATCGAAATCTCAGACGAAGACGTGCAATCCGAAACCGACCGTTTGCTAGGATTGTCCAGCGAGGGTGCGGAACAGGACAATCTGGAGCAGCTGCGCGAATACCTGGGGATGGAATCCACCCGAGAAGGTATCCGCGGGTCGCTCCACAGCCGGCGCGTCATGGAACGATTGACCGAAATCACCCAGGGGAACCTCGACGCCGGCGACGAATCAGATGACCCAGACGCCGGGGAAGCAGAAGAGGCTACAGCCGAGGCTATCGTAGGAACCGAATCGGACGATGCGGCGGCCGAAGCCGTTGCCGACGACGCCGAAGCCGATGCAGTCGCTGACGATGCAGTCGCTGACGATGCCGTTGCTGACGATGATGAAGAAGATACCCGAGACTAACCAAACTCCGTTGTACTTCAGGAGATCAACCAGATGTTGAATGACCAAAATCCCTCAGCCTTGGCCCTGCCTGCCAACGTGCTGCCGGGGATCATCAGACCTACCAGGGAGGGCGAGCGCGCCTTCAATCCTTATTCCCTGTTGTTGCAGGCTCGCATCATCTATCTGGGCACCGCCGTAGATGATGAAGTATCCAATGCCATCGTGTCTCAGCTGCTCTATCTCGGTTGGGAAGATTCCGAAACGGACATCGTGATGTACGTTAACTCACCAGGCGGATCCGTGCTGGACGGTATGGCAATATACGACACGATGCAGCTGATCAAGCCCGACGTTTCGACCGTTTGCCTGGGAAAAGCCGCTAGCATGGGGGCAGTGATCCTATCCGGCGGAACCAAGGGCAAGCGGTACTGTACAGCGAACTCTACGGTGCTGATTCACCAGGTGATGGGCGGCATACAGGGTTCGGCCTCTGACATCGAAATTACCGCTCAGGAAATTCTGCGCCTGCGCCAACGCCTAAATACGATCCTGTCCGACAATTGCGGTCAGCCGTTCGACAAGGTTTCGCGCGACTCCGACCGGGACTATTGGATGGATGCTGAGAGTGCAGTCGAGTACGGTATTGTCGACCACGTACTGACGGAATTACCGGACTCGTTGATTAAAGCCGCCGCCTAACCCAAGCTTTGCAATTCAGGACCGTTGGCGTCCAAGTATTAGGAGACCGCAATGGTTATGCCCTTTCAAGATTCTCCCCTGCTGCAACCCAGCAACATTGTTCCCATGGTCATTGAATCAGGTCCCAGGGGTGAACGCGCCTTCGATATCTATTCGCTGCTGCTGCGGGAACGGATCATCTACCTGGGCACTCCGATTACTGATCAGGTTGCCAACGTCATCATTGCTCAATTGCTGTACCTGGAACGCGAAGACCGGGACCGGGACATCAGCATGTATATCAACAGCCCCGGCGGATACATCGCCTCCGGGCTCGCGATCCTGGACACGGTGAAGCTGATCAACTCGGAAGTGTCCACCATTTGCGTCGGCACCGCCGCCAGCATGGCGACCGTTCTGCTTGCCAACGGCGCCAAAGGCAAACGATACTGCCTGACCAACTCGACTATCCATATGCACCAGCCCAACGTGGGCAGCTTCCAGGGCCAGGCGGCTGACATCGAGATTCAGGCTCGCGAGATCGTGCGGCTCAAAGAGCGGCTCAACAGAATCCTCTCCGACGCCACGGGCCAGCCGTTCGAAAAGATCGCGGATGACACCGACCGCGACTTTTTCCTGACTTCCGATGAAGCCATTGAGTACGGTCTCGTGGATGAGATTCTGGGCGCGCCGATCGAGGAAGTCACAGCCGAAGCCGCCTAAACACCTTAATCACCACTCATAACTCCGGAGGGACATTGCGGAATGAGCACCAGCAACCGCAGCGCTAACCGCAACTCCCAACGGTGCGCGTTTTGCGGATCCTCATACCCGCAGGGGCGGTTGATGCGACCACCCGGCCAACCTCGGGGCGGGATCTGTTTTGATTGCATCCGGGAATTGGCTGCCCATGTAGCCGAACGGGCTAACAAGAAACGTCCGGCTGCCGAGGAAAAGCGCATCCAGTCCAGAGACGACCGCGTTGAACTGACTGCCAACGCTGCCGACCGCTCCGCTGCCGCGTCACCGACCCTGGTGCCACGCGAAATCTATGCCCACCTCGACGCATACGTCATCGGCCAGGAGAGGGCCAAAAAGACGCTGTCGGTTGCGGTCTATAACCATTTCAAACGGATTCGCAGCGAAGCATCAGACCCTGGAATCGAGGTTCAGAAATCCAACATTCTGTTGATTGGCCCGACTGGATCCGGAAAAACACTGTTGGCCGAAACGCTGGCTCGCACACTGGATGTACCCTTCGCCATCTGTGACGCCACATCTCTGACCGAATCGGGGTATGTGGGCGAGGACGTCGAAAATATCCTGTTGCGGCTAATCCAGGCTGCCGACTGGGACATCTCCCGGGCCGAACATGGGATTATCTACATCGACGAACTCGACAAAATCGCCCGTAAAGAAGGCGTGAATCGCTCAATTACCCGCGACGTCGCCGGCGAAGGCGTGCAGCAGGAATTGTTAAAAATCATCGAGGGCTGCATCGCTAATGTTCCCCCCCAGGGCGGCCGCAAGCATCCCCATCAGGAGATGTTACAGATAAATACCCGCAACATCCTTTTCATTTGCGGCGGCGCTTTTGAAGGATTGCAGGAGATCACGTCGCGACGGCTTTCCATCGGCTCGAACATGGGTTTTCTGGCCCGTAACCCGAGCCGAAACGACAACGCCGACCCGTCAACCACCGCACCGGAACAGTTGACGCCCGAAGATTTGCTGGAATTCGGGTTCATCCCCGAATTGGTGGGACGTTTGCCGGTGGTAACTTCCCTACAGCCGCTGGACCGTGATGCGCTGGTCAGGGTTTTGGTGGAGCCGAAAAACGCAATCGTCAAACAATATCAGCAGCTTTTCCGATTGGACGGCGTGCAACTGGAGTTCAGCGACGATGCAATGGTTGCCGCCGCTGAGCGGGCGCTGGCATACCAAACCGGCGCTCGCGTACTGCGCCATATCGTGGAGGGCGCGTTGCTCGACGTGATGTACGAGCTGCCTTCCCTCGCCGACATCTCCCGTTGCGTCGTGCACCGCGATGCTATCACCGGAGAAGCTTCCCCGCGTCTGTACCGACGCGGCGGTGGCAGGTACGTAACGCTTAAAACCGCTCTGGCTCAGGCGGCGGCTGAACCCCGGAAGAAAACCGCTTAATCACGCCGTTTCGGCAGCGATCGCCGCCTCTATTGCTTCGGTCAACGGCAGACCCTGACGGTGCGTGTACGCCAGTGGTTCTCCGTCTCCATCCAGTGCTTCCCCCGGGCGCACCTGGAGTCGCCGGTCGCCCACCGCCCGCAACGTAGCTAACAGCAAATGCGGTTCGCGGCGGTAACCTTCCGCACGGATGCGACGAAACAGGGCGTTGTCCTCGCCCTCGGCAGCTTGCAACTCCTCAATGCCGCTATCGGACACTGCTTCCCAGTCGGCGTCGAATTCGCCCCCGACGATTGGCAAAGAGCAATGGGACAACACCGGCCCCCGATCGACCTGTTCGGTGGCCAGGTGGATCATCGCTCCGGTCCTTGTGGCCCTGGATTCGATCAACTGCCAGATCACCGATTGCCAGGTTCCGGTGGGACCGTCGGGCAATGCACCATGCAAATTGAGCAACGGGTAGCGCCGGCACATCTCGGCGCCAAATATCAGCATATATCCGGCAAGGACGCACACGTCCGGTTGATAAGGCTCCAACAACCGCATCGCCTTTCGGTCGAATCCGGCGCGGTGCCGATTCATCCTGCCGCTGCCGTGCTCCCGGCGATACCTGGTGGAAGATAGCGCAACCAGCGGAATCCCGTATTGCTCAACCAGCCGGAAAAACTCATCCGACCCTTCAGCTTCGCCGGGCTCCCGGTTGCTGAACACGAAATCGATGGTTGCATCCAGCCTGCGGTCAGCGATGGCCTGGCAGACGAAATTGAGCAGCCCGCGCGAGCCTTCGCCTCGCCCAGTGGAAAACCAGCCTACGCGCAGCACGTGGTTGTCACGACTCGCCACTGAACTTCAGAATGGGAGGTCGTCGTCATCTTCAAATAGCGACGGGTCCTCCGGCTCCGGAGCCGGAGGAATCGACCAGTCGTCGCTGGCGCTGCTGGCGGGGACGCTGGCGGTCGAACGGCCGTCATCGGGTTCGCCAACCTGGGTAATCCGCAATTCTGTCTCTGTGAGCAGTTGCTGACATCTGTGCGCTAGCTCCATGCCTTGCACGTACAGACGTTCCGAATCGGTGAGCGACAGTTCGCCCTGCTCCAGTCGAGACACGGTTTCTTCCAGGCGGCGGTACACCTCTTCAAAGGGCTGCGCCGCCAGTTCAGCGTGCCATGCGTCGGTAATCGGTTCCGTCATTGAATGTATCGACTCAACGGCACGGGTCAGAGCAGGGGCCGCATGGCTGGAGGAGGCGTCGGAGCAGCCTTGCGTCCACGACGAGATTGGCGTCTGGGAGCGGCCGGGCCTGGTCCTGGTAACAGTGAATCGTCGTCGGTATGTTGGGCCGGTGGGTTCGGTTCGATGTGGCTCACCGCCGGCGCTGATTCCTGGCGACTTTGAGCAATGTGGTCGGCCTGACTCCCGGCCGTCGCTGACAAGGCCCCGCCAGCGACAGTAATGTCGAGCGGGTCGCCGTCTGCTACCAGCCGAGGGTGGGTGATTACAGTACCGTCTGCCGCCCGGTTGACCACTGCATAACCGCGACGCAATGTGGCAGCGGGCTCCAATGCGGTGAGTCGGGCGTGCAGCGTCGAAACGTCGCGTTTGAGATAGTCGTTGCGCAGCAACACGCGGGTTGCTGCCCTGGTTTGCAAATCGTCGACCTGTCGTTTCATGAGTCCGACATCCGGGGCGCGCCGCTTGAGACGCTGCCACAAACTTTCCACCCGGTTACGGTGCTTGGTCACTACTGACTTCATGGCGTATGCGGCCTGCTGTCGCCCTGAGTAAACGTTGGCCAACAATTGCCTGCGGTCGGGCGTAACCAGCTCGGCTGCGGCGGATGGAGTGGGTGCTCGTTGGTCTGCCACGTCGTCAGCGATGGTGTAATCCGTTTCGTGGCCAACGCCTGATACTACCGGCACTTTGCTCGCGAATATGGCGCGGGCCACCTCCTCGGAGTTGAAACACCACAGGTCTTCCAGCGACCCGCCGCCGCGGGCCACAATAATCACGTCAACCATCGACTCAGTGTTGAGTCTGGTGATGGCGGAGGCGATTTGGCCGGCGGCTGCCTCGCCTTGTACCGCGGATGGGCACAGTCGCAATTGGGTCAACGGGTAGCGGCGGCGGACCACGTTTTGTATATCTTGCCATACGGCTCCGCTTGGAGAAGTTACAACGCCCACCATTCGGGGGAATAGCGGGAGCGGGCGTTTTCGAGACGGGTCAAACAACCCTTCCATTTCCAGCGCCTGGCGCAGCCGGGCCAATTCCAGAGCCAGGGCACCGTCCCCTACTGGCAAGGCCGCAACGACCTGCAGGTTGGCCTCCCCTGACGGCGGATAGAATGTGAACGTCCCGCCGGCCAACATTTCCTGACCCTCGCCCAGGTATTCCTGACCGGAACGGCCCTTGAACATCACACAGCGGATGCTGCTGCCATCGCCGCGCAAGGTGAAATACGAGTGCCCCGACGCTACCGTCCGCAGATTGGCCACCTCGCCCTGCACGGTCAAACTGGACAACAGTGAATCCGACTCAAGCTTTTCCTTGAGATACACAGCCACCTGGGCGACGGAGTAAACAGTCGGCGAGAGCATCAGCGCCGCAAAGTGTGGCAGGTCACCGAATCTCTGGCCTATGACACGCGTTCGGAATATGAACCGTTGCGGGTGTCGACTCGAACCACCGTTCCCGGCGTTATGAACATTGGCACGTTGATTCGCAGGCCGGTTTCCAGCGTGGCGGGTTTGTTGCCGCCCTGGGCTGTATCACCACGAAACGCCGGGGGCGTATCAACAACTTCCAGATCCACGTGGATGGGGAGGTTTACGTTTATTGCCGAGCCCTTGTAGAACACCACCTCAACGATCATGCTCTCTTTGAGATAACCCAACGAGCTACCCAATTGTGCCTCGGTCAATTCGTGCTGATCGAAGGTCTCCTGATCCATAAAAAAATAGTGCGAACCGTCGGTATACAGGTATTGCGTGTCCCGAGCATCGATTTCGGCCAGGCTGAACGCCGTGTCGTAGCGCTGGAAGGTCCGCTCTATCACTGCCCCGCTGATGAGGTTGCGCATTTTGATGCGGGTAACGGGTGCGCGTTGCTGCATCTTGTGGCGCTCGTAATCCATCACCTGCCAGGGCTGGTTTTCCAGTTCGATCACCATGCCCTTGTTGAGGTCGCTAAAGTTGATGCTCATGTCGGTGCTCCCGTAGGCGGATTACCCGGACGTCGATTATCAGGCATGATGCGCACGAAAATAGCGGGTGCGTGAAAGTTTGCCCGGACGTTACGGCGCTTCGTCGGCGATTATTCCAGCCAAGGCTTCCACAGCAGCAGTATAGCCTCTCCACCCTAGACCGGCAATCTGGCCTCGCACAGTGTCCGCCAGAACGGAGCGCCGCCGCCATTCTTCGCGGGCGTGAATGTTGCTGAGATGCACCTCAATCACGGGCACGCCAGCATCGGTCAAGGAATCTTTTAGAGACAAACCGTAGTGAGTCAAGGCGCCAGCATTCACCACGACGCCGTCAATGTCCCCGCGTTGCGCTTGCAAACAATCGATGAGCGCGCCCTCGTGGTTGGACTGGAAACACTCCACATCGACCCCAAGTGCGCCGGCGGCTTCAGCGATTCGCTGATCGATGTCCGCCAGGGTCAGCGTGCCGTAGTGTCCGGGGTCCCGTTGGCCCAACAGGTTCAGGTTGGGACCGTGCAATACCAGAATCTTGGTCACATTGACGCTCTCAGTGGCGGCGTGCTTGGTGAAGGGACAACCGGGTGGCTAGATCAGATCGGATCCGTAGCCTGTGAGTCAACAACTGCCACGCCGTCCGACGCTACGTCAGCATCGCCGGAACCTTCGGACCGGGGGTGAAATTTCAGGTACGCCCGCCGCGCCTCCTGCTTCGTGATGTGGGTATAGATTTGCGTGGTAGATACATTGCTGTGTCCGAGCAGCTCCTGAATCACCCGCAGGTCCGCATCCCCTTCCAGCATATGGCTGGCAAAGCTATGGCGCAGCGTGTGCGTATGGATGCCAGCTTTGAGTCCGGCGCGGGCGGCGTATCCACGCACTATCTTTTCAATGCTGCGCCGCGACAACCGATTGCCGTAACGATTGACGAAGAGCGGATGGGCTCTGGCGCTACTTGCGGTCAGGTGGGGACGGCCATCTTGCAGATAGTTCCTCAGTGCGGCCGCAGCAGGTTCACCGAACAACGCCCAACGTTCTTTGTCGCCCTTGCCGCGCACGAGAATCTCGCGCCGCTCCGGGTAAACGTCATCCACGTTCATGCCTTCGATCTCGGCCAGCCGAACACCACACGCGTACAACACTTCCAGAATGGCCTTATCACGCAGACCCAGGGGGGCGCTGTCGTCGGGAGCCGCCAATAACCGCACCGCTTCGTTCTTGCCCAAGAACGATGGCAGCGGTTTTTCAATCTTAATGGGGAAAGATCGGGCAGATGGTACCGGGGTTGTTGCGAACCAACCCTCCTGAACCAGGAATTTATAGAATGTGCGCAACGCAGTTAGCTTGCGGACGACGCTGACCCGAGCGTAACCAGCGGGTGCATTGCCGTCGGTTCTGCCGGCCGTGGCCAGATGTGCAACGTAGCCGCGCAGGAGCTGCCGGTCCATGTCCCGCAACGACAAGCCTTCCTTCCGGCAGTAAGCCAGATAGCTCGCCAGGTCGGCCAGGTAGATGCGCCGCGTATTGGAGGATAGCCGCCGTTGGCCCGTCAAGTAACCATCGTAGCGGGCCAACAATTCCGCTGTGGCCGGGGCACAGTCGCCACACGCCGGGTTTGATTCCGGATCAATTGCGGTGCTAGTCACCAACGGATACTAACTCCGCCGCTTCGGTTGGCGTGTCGGTTCCGTCGGCCGGTGGATCGCCTTTCCACTTGCAAGCGGCGTCTACGCAGGCGGCCTGGCCCTTGGCGGCCGCTACCAACATCCCTTCACAAACCGGGCACTTGCTGGTTAGCGGTTGCGTGTTGACCAGGAAATCGCAATCAGGGTAATTGGCGCAGCCCCAGAATGGCCGACGCGATTTGCGAGACCGGCGTTCCACCAGGTCTCCTCCGCATTTTGGACATGGCACGCCGCTCTTTTTTACCAGATTGCGGCGGTTTTCACAGGGATTCTCATCCGCGTTGTAGCCAGTGCAAGCCAGGAACCTACCGTAGCGACCGACTTTGATCACCATCGGTCGCTCGCATTTTTCGCAAACTTCGTCGGTTTCTTCCTCGAACGGCCGGTCCGGATTGTCGCCCATGTCCTTGGTATTCCGGCATTTCGGATATCCGGTACAGGCCAAAAACCGCCCAAAGCGGCCAGTTTTGATGGACATTGGCTCGCCGCATTTCTCGCAGACCTCATCCGTCGCCTCGGCGCTGGCGAAGGTTTCGTTGGCCTTGTTCACCGCCTGGTGAAATGGGTGGTAAAAGTCGCGCAGCACCGGAACCCATTCCCGCTCGCCTTGTGCCACGTCGTCCAAGTCTTCTTCCATGCGGGCGGTGAAGTCCAGATCCATCACGTCGGTAAAATGCTCGGTCAGCAGGTCGGTAACGGTGATACCCGTTCGTGTTGGCCACAACCGGGTCTGTTCGCGCTCCACATACCCACGGTCGATGAGCGTGGCGATAGTTGGCGCATAGGTGCTGGGCCGACCGATCCCCTTCTCTTCCATTGCCCTCACCAACGTGGCTTCCGTGAAACGCGGTGGTGGTTGCGTGAAGTGTTGATTGGCAGCCAACTTTTCGTTGGTCAACGCGTCGCCGGCTGTTAGTTGAGGCAGCGCGTTTTCCTCATTGTCGCCAGTATCGTCCCGTCCCTCCATGTAGACCGCTCGGAATCCCGCAAAGCGCAGCACCGAACCGGTGGCCCGGAAACGGAACTGCGAGTCCGAAGGCGCCTGACAACGCGCGTCAATTTGTACGGTGGTGGCTTCCAGAACGGCATCCGTCATTTGGCTGGCGACCATCCGTTCCCAAATCAGGGTGTAAAGCCGCAGCTGTTCCGGGTTCAGATAGGTTGCCATACTGCGCGGATCGCGTCGTATGGACGTGGGACGAATTGCTTCGTGGGCTTCCTGAGCATTCTTGCTGCGCGTGCGGTACGCCCGTGGCTTGTCGGGAACGAATTCTTTCCCGTACCGTTCTCCGATGAATTCGCGCGCTTCCCGCACGGCGGATTCGGCGACGTTAACGCTGTCGGTTCTCATGTAGGTGATGAGCCCAACCGAACCCTCTGCCCCAATGTTCAAGCCTTCGTACAACTGTTGCGCCACGGCCATCGTGCGCTGGGCGGTGAATCGCAGCTTGCGGCCGGCGTCCTGCTGCATGGTGCTGGTGATGAATGGGGCCGAAGGAAGCTGCCGGCGCGGTTTTTGCTCAACGCTTTCCACGGAGTATACAGCGCCGGAGAGTTCTGCCTCCAATGCCCGGGCGGCGTCCTCGTTGGCGATGGATATACGGCGGCGCGCGCCCGTCCTTGAGTGCAACGTGGCCGTAAACGATTCCGGAGCATCTGCCAGGTCAAGGGTTTTGTGCAGGTCTGCTTCCAGAGTCCACCATTCCTCGGGTACAAAAGCGGTTATCTCCCGCTCCCGGTCAACGATCATCCGCAAGGAAACCGACTGAACCCGGCCGGCAGAAAGCCCGCGTTGCACACGACGCCACAACAATGGACTGATTTCGTAACCCACCAGGCGGTCCAGGATCCGACGCGCCTGTTGTGCGTTGACCAACTGCATATCGATCTCGCGAGGTTGCTCGAAGGCTTCTTCCACGGCCTGTTGGGTGATTTCGTGAAAGACCACCCGCTTCGGAACGCGGTCGCCTTCGCCCCAACCGGCGGCGTTCTGGAGATGCCACGAAATGGCCTCCCCCTCGCGGTCTGGGTCAGTCGCCAGGAAGATTTCGGTGGCTTTGAGGGCCGACTTTTTCAGATCGGTAACCAGCGTTTGTTTATCCCTGAGCGTGACGTACTTGGGGGTGAAGTCGTTTTCCGTATCCACGCCCAGTGTCGATTTCGGTAGGTCTCGGACGTGGCCCATCGACGCCGTTACCACGTAGTCTTTGCCCAGGATCTGGCCCACCGTGCGCGCTTTGGCCGGCGATTCAACGATCACCAGGCGTTTGCCGTCTGCCGATGCTACCGCGCTACGGCGGCGGGCAGCAGTAGTCTGCCCGGCCTTGCCTTTGGAGGCGGAGGACTTGGCTTTGACGGTACGGCTCTTGGTTGCGCGAGGCGTGGCGGCGGGTTTTTTGGTCCCGGTCTTGGGCGGCATCAGTTTGGATTGTCTCCGGATAGGTGCGGTCTTAGTGCGATAACAGGTAGTGCATACTGCCGACTTGTTCCACCAAGCCCTTCAACTCTAGCATAGTGAGCAGGCCGCTGACCTGGTTAATTGGCTTCCCGCTCAGGCGGGCCAGGTCGTCGATGTGGGTCGGTTCGGTGGTCAGATGATTTAACAATTCTTCTTCGTCGGGGTCCGCGGACTCGGCCGTCGTTGAATCGCACCACATCTGGTTAGTGCTGCGTGCTTGGCCTTTCGCTCCGTGCTCCGACTCTGTATCCAATGAATGGTCCGGGTTGGCGGCGGCAATCTGGCGATCGCTATCAATTTCAAGCTGCATTTGCTTGGGATCGTCATCCAACCCTATCTCCACCAATATATCACTAACTTCGGTTACCAGCTTGGCGCCTTCCCGGATCAACCGATTGGTGAGCTTGCTGGAGGCCGCGTAAACACTGCCCGGCACGCAAAATATTTCCCGATTCTGTTCCAGAGCGTGATATACGGTCCAACGAGTACCGCTGGTTTCGCCGGCTTCGGTAACCAGTGTTCCCAGTGTCATCCCGCTGATGATGCGGTTGCGACGTGGGAAGTGGGATGCTTCTGGCCGAACGCCGAGAGCAAACTCGCTGACCAGGGCGCCACCCTCGGCGATGATACGCTGAGCGAGCCGACTGTTTTCGCTGGGATACACGATATCCAGACCGTTGCCCAACACCGCTACGGTGCGACCGCCGGCGTCCAATGCGGAAGTGTGCGCTCGGGCGTCGATGCCCAGGGCGAGGCCGCTCACCACTGTTACGCTTCTGGCAGCCAGCGCGGCGCAAAGATCGGCAGTGATGCGGCGGCCGTACTCGGTCGGTCGCCTGGTGCCCACCACCGCAATCGAAGTGTCATCCTCCGGCAACAACGTGCCCTTGACGTAAAGCACGGGCGGAGCGTCTGCAGTTTCCGCGAGGCGCATGGGGTACGCGGCATCACGCCACGTCAACGCGACGACCCCACATTTCGCCAGCCGTTCGAGTTCCTCGTCGGGTTCTATAGCGTCGCGAGTCGCAACCACATTCTGGGCAACAGCTCCACCGATGCCGGCGGCTCGCAGTTCACGGGTTGATGCGGTCCACGCTTTGGCCAGGTCGCCCCCGAAGTACGTTTCCAGCAGACGAAATCGCCCCGCACCCAGGCGCGGCACCTGACTCAGCGCAACCCAACAACCCAAATCACCAGTCGACGTCATCACGGCGCCGATTCTATCATAGGGTCGAAATTGCCCACAATGATAAAATGTCACCAGGAACGGGGATTCGGAGCTTGGACAAACACCAATTCCTTGCCCGGCGCAAACGGGTCGGATAGTATTACATCCGCCACTCGAAGTACTCAATCTGAGGTACTCAAATCTACGGAGGTTCTGATGCGATACGACTTTATCGTGGTGGGCGCCGGGTCGGCAGGCGGCACCATTGCGACGCGCCTCTCCGAGGATTCGGACAAGACAGTGTTGCTGCTTGAAGCCGGCCCCGACTATCCCGATTTCGACCATTTGCCCGACGACCTGAAGCTGGGCAATAACGTGTTTTTCTCGGCTTACGGCCCGCACAGTTGGGCGTACAGCGCCAGGGTAACCGCCCAGCAAACCGACCTGGTTATCCCGCGCGGGAAAGCCACCGGAGGTTCCTCGGCAATTAACGGTCAGGTGCTGTACCGGGGAATCCCGGAAGACTACGACCGCTGGGCCGAGTGGGGCAACGACGAATGGGGCTATACCAGCGTCTTGCCTTTCTTCCGCCGCATGGAAAACGATCACGATTTCCAGGACGACTGGCACGGCACCGATGGCCCGATTCCGGTGCGCCGTTACCGGCCCGACGAGTGGCTGCCGCATTCCTCAGCATTCAAAGCGGCTTGCGTCGCGCTGGGGTTCAATGATGACCCGGATCAAAACCACCCTGAATCAACCGGGGTATCGCCGCGGGCACGCAACACGCTGGACGGGGTGCGCATCAGCACGGCGTTGGCTTACCTCAACCTGGCTCGCCATCGGCTCAACCTGACCATCCGGGCCAACGTGCAGGCTTGCCGGGTCGTGTTCGACGGCAACCGCGCCATTGGAGTGGAGGTGGAAAGCAGCGGCGAACGCTTCACCGTTGAAGGCAACGAAATCATCGTCAGCAGCGGGGCGATCGCATCACCGCAACTGTTGTTGCTATCCGGCGTCGGCCCGGCAGACCACCTGCGCGAGGTGGGAATCCCAGTGGTTCACGATCTGCCCGGCGTGGGACAGAACCTGCGCGACCATCCCTCCGCGTGCGTGCTGTTCCGCGCCGCCGGAGATCGCCCCGACGTGCAGGCCGCCGCCATCCAGGTGGGACTGCGCTATACGGTGGAGGACTCGTACCTGCGTAATGATATGCAGATTTCCCCGCTGCTGATGACGTCCGAGCACCGGCCGGCGCAGGTAGTGATTGATGACGACGAAAACTACATCGGCATCAGCGCCAGCCTGCAACTCGCGCTGGGCAAGGGTGAACTGCGGCTGAAGTCCAACGACCCTCTGGAATACCCTTACCTAGACTACAACTACTACGAGGAGCCATTTGACCTGGAGCGTATGCGCAAGGCCATTCGAACATGTATCGAAATCGGCGAACACCAGAACTGCCGGGGCCTCCTGCTGGAGCGAGTCAACCCAGTGGACTCCGAACTGGTTTCAGATGCGGCTCTGAACGACTGGTTGATGCGAAATTCCGGGACGTCTCATCACGTCTCCGGAACGTGCAAAATGGGACCAGCCAGCGACGAGATGGCTGTGGTTAACCAGCAAGGCAAAATCCATGGCCTGGAAAATATCCGGGTCGCCGACGCGTCGGTAATGCCGGATTGCATCCGCGCCAACACCAACGCCACCACCATCATGATTGGTGAAAAAATCGCCGATTACATCCGTAGCGGCAGATAGCCAAGTCGACCGGGTAAATTTAGACCCGCCGACGGCCCTGCATAGCCGGCGGCGGGTTTCCTTTTAATTTACCGTCAACGGTTGCATCAAATGATTCGAGGCACCGCCACCCCCGGAATGCTCACGCGCACCCGACCCAGTTCCTCGAATGTCGTGATATACAGCGTGCGCCAGTCGCCCCCGCCGAAGCCGACGTTGGTGGCCCGCTTGCCGCTGCCCAACGCGATCGTACCCAGGTGGCGCCCATCCGGTGCGATAATCCAGACGCCGCCCGGGCCGGTGCTGTATATGTTGCCTTCCAGGTCGCATTTCATCCCGTCTGGAACTCCTGGCCTCTCATCGGCCAGCACGCAAAGCAACCGGGGATTCTCGATGCCGCCATCCGGGCGAACGTCCCACGACTTGATGAGTCCGACGCGCGAATCGTTGATGTACAGGTTGCTTTCGCCGGGTGAAAAGCACAGGCCATTGGGACCAACGTAGTCGTCCACCAGCAGCGTAATGTCAGCGAGGTCGGGCGACACTCGATAAACGCCGGCATATCCCAACTGCATATCGGGGTAGGTGTCCCGGTATGGATCGGTAAAGTAGATGGCGCCGTCGGATTTCACAACCAGATCGTTGGGACGGTTCAGGCGTTTGCCCTGGTAGTTGTCCGCCACAACGGTAATGCTGCCGTCGGCTTCCTGTCGTGTGACCCGACGGGCATCGTGCTCACACGCCAACAGCCGGCCTTGCGGGTCGCGAGTCAGTCCGTTGGCCTCGTTGGTGCCGGTTTGGAACAGCGACAGACCGTCGGCGTCGTTGTAGCGCATCCGCCGATTCTGCCCGATGTCGCTGAACAACAGGTAGCCACCTTCCTGGAACCAGACCGGGCCTTCCGCCGGCCACCACGGCAGCCCCATCGCGGTGCCGTCTCCGCCGAAGCCGCTGGCCAGCCATTCCACCTCTTGATCCGAATCGATAATGCGTTCCAGACCCGCAGACACTTGCTCAATTGGCATCAGGTTTACCTCCCTGCCGGCTTACGACAACGCCCATGGATTTGTCCGCATCATAGCATGAGGCTCCGCGCACTACTGGGAACGCATCCGTAGCCGAGGATGGCTCCAGTGTTGAGCCGACTAGGAGTCCGGAGCCGACAGCGTGGCCACACTAAACACGACGTGGAACGGCCGGCAGTATATGACCACGCTTTGCACAGCGCTCAATTCGACGCTCTCCGGGATTTCGTAGTTTTGCGAACCGACGTTGCCTTTTAGCTTTTCCAGTTCGATATAGCCTCCGGCAGACAGTTCATCACGATCGGCCGGATCAGGAACGTTGGCTAGCAGGACGCGCAGGTCTGGGCCATTGGTAACCCTGAATTCCTCCAGCCGCAGTATGGATTCGCTGCCGTTGCCCAAATGGTATACCGTTGCCGTGCCGGAGCCTTTATGGAATGAGTCGGCGTCCCTGAATTGCCCGGTCAAAAATACTGTTGGCTCGGCCGCCTGGCCTGAACCGGACGGCATTGCCGGCATCTGCTCTGCGACCTCGGTTTCGATTTGGGACGCTGTAACCATCAAGGCCTCCACCTCGGCCATGCTCATGCTGACCGGCACCGCCGCCCGAGTCGCCCGGGGGAACTCTTCGTTCACCTCGTTTGACGTGATGAGCGGGGCGCCCAGCCACCAGGCCAGCCAGGCGATGGGTATGATGGCAAAGATGCCGATGCCGATGACAATGTAGCGAAGCATAATTGCGCTGGATGGTCGTATACGCTATTCACTGCGGCCGGTTCGCAGCCTGTCGAGCGCGTTGCGCACTGTGACGGCATCTTCAGCTCCCGGCGCTGCTTCCAGGTACGCTTCAAAATCTTCGGCGGATTGGCGGTGATTCCCGGCTTTCAGGTGCACCACGCCACGGTCGCGCCGTTCCTCCGGGCGGTCGGGCAACACTGCCATCAACCCGCCGATCGTCGAAATGCAACGGTCGAAATCTTCGCGGTCCCAATAAATTGCCTTTAGGTTGCGCAGCAAGCGCGCCAGCATTTCACGGGGGGTAATTGGATTCAGATGATGCGCTTCCAGGGTTACCTCGTCGCCGGCGGATTGCCGCAACAGCGCCCCGCATTCATCCTGATTGAGCAACAAGCCCCCGTTGAACGTGTCCACAAACAAATTAGGCTCATCACGGTGGTTGATTAGAAAGTGGCCCGGCATGCCAATCCCCTGCACCGGCACATCAATCCGGCGGCCAACCTCGATGCAGATGACCGACAGCGTTATGGGAATGCCCAATCTCCGCTCCAACACGTCATTGAGGTACGAATTGCGGGGATCATAGTAATCCTCGGTGTTGCCCGAAAATCCGATGACGCCGAACAGCAGATCGGTAATGGTGTTGAGTTGCTGCAAGCTCGTCGAGTCGGCGGCGAGACGCCCGCCGGCGGCTTCGGCCATACGGTCCAGGTTGGCCGCGCTGCTTTCAATATCAATATCCGGGTATTCGGCGGCTGCAATGAGCAACGCGCCCAACCCCAGGTCAAAATCCCCGCCGACCCGATCAGCCTCCGGGGATTCGGCCAATCGGCCCAGTTCCAAAATGGCGTCTGCCGCAAACATCAATGCCGCCTTGTCCGTTAGGCGCCCGGCCGGGCAGTGCGACGTCGCCGAAATTCCGCTGCGCTCAGGTAATCCGCCGGAGGGTTACCGGGGTAGCTCGCCTGCTCCCCGGCCACCGTGGGTTCGCGGTCGAGAATGTCGCGCACTTCCTGGCAATCGGCGCCGCAGTGCTCACACCACGCCAACTCGTTGGTCATCAGGCGCATATTGTCCTTTTTAACGGTCATCGTCCCGATCTCATAACGGCAACGCGCGCAGCGTCGGACGATTGTTATTTCAACGATGGGCATCTGGGCAACCTCAGAAACTGCTTTGGCCGGCAAACGGGTCAGCGTCTAGCGGGCGGTGAACCCGCCGTCAACCACCAACTCGGTGCCGGTGATGTAGGACGCTTCATCGCTGGCCAGGAATAATACGGCGTTGGCGACTTCTTCCTGCCGACCTTCACGACCCATCGGTACCTGATCTTCAATCATTTCCCGGCGGCCGGTGCGTACGTCTTCGGTGGAAACGTTCCCCATCATCGGCGGCATGAACCCGGGATGCACGGAATTGACGCGGATGTTTTCCTTTCCGTATCGCACCGCCATCGCTTTGCTAAAAATGCGCACCGAGCCTTTGGACGCGTTGTAGGCCGGGTGTCCGCTGAGCATTCCCACGAATCCGGCGATGGACGAGATGTTGACGATGGAACCGCCACCGTTTTGAAGCATCTGCCCGATCGCGTGTTTGGTGCCCAGGAAGACGCCCGTGGAGTTGATGTCCATGATGCGCGTCCACGCTTCCAGACTGTTATCGTCGGGGACGGCGCGGCTACTGATGCCGGCGTTGTTCACCAAAATATCCAGACGACCGAAGTTGGAAACCGCTTCGGACACCACGTTCACCCACGATGCTTCTTGGGTGACGTCGGTATGTACGTAGACAGCATCCCCGCCGGCCTCGTTGATTTCGGCCTGGACCTTGCGCCCGTCCTCGTCGCGAATATCAGCAATAACTACTTTGGCGCCCTCGGACCCGAACAGCTTCGCCTCGACGGAACCCATTCCGTGAGCGCCACCGCTCACGATGGCAACTTTACCTTCCAAACGCATCGTCATTCTCCCCTGGCGCCGTTCCTGGAGCCCACTCTGAATCGAACAGCGGCGGCTGGGTACCAGCATAACCGTCCCCGGGCCCGCATTCAACCGCCGATGACGCCTACGCGCCCGTAGTTGGCGAGCTGGTGTATGCTGGGTCTGTCAGTTTGGCGCTATGAGAAGAAACTAACCAAAAGGGCTAACCGGGCACACGGTGTATCAAGCGGCGGTTTTCATTCATTTGGGTTCCGGCATCATCTGGATCGGCGGCAGCCTGTTCCTGGCTTTGGTGTTGATCCCGGTGATGCGCCGTTTTGCCCCGGCGCCGGGCCAACCTGCCGGAGCCGGCAATCCGCCGGTGGGGATGCTGGCGGCGGCGGCGCGGCGGTTTCGTGTCATCTCCTGGATCTGTATCGTTCTGATGATTGCAACCGGGCTATACATACTGCCCACCCGGTATGGTGTCGGCTTCGGCGAATTCTTCAGCGCGGGCGGGCATTTCATCGGCACGTTGCAACTCAAAGTTGCACTCGTTGCGGTTGTCGTGTGGCTGAGCTTCATGCACGATTTCATCCTGGGCCCATATGTCAACCGCCTGATTGAGGCCATGCAAGCGGGAGACGAGCCCCATCCGCGCTTGCCATTATTGCGCAAAACCATCGTTTGGATTGCCCGAGTCAACGTCACGCTAACCATTATCATAGTCGCCGTAGCCATTACGATGACCCGTGGCGCGCCGGCCTGAAGCTGATTCCCCGCCGCCGGCCCGGATTGCAAACGGAAACCGGATTGCAAGCGAAAAGAGGTACGCATATGCCCTCAGACGATGCTGAAACCACCAGAAGCTCGTTACCCGTTTTCGACAACCACCACGGGCGCCCCGACGAGTGGTCCGGACTGGTGGTTGATGGATTGGTAACCCGGCCCAGACGCTACTCCGCATCCGACCTCGTTCGGTTGACCCACAGCGCGATCACGGACGATTTCCGATGCGTTGAGGGTTGGAGCGTGGCCGACCAGCAATGGGAAGGTGTGCCGCTGCAAACCCTGCTCAACGACGCCGGTGTTTCACATCGCGCTCGCTACGCGGCGATATCGGCTGCCGACTATACCATCGCCGTAACGTTGGCTGACGCTGGAGCCAGGGAGGTATTGCTCGCCACGCGGCTGAACGGCGCACCGTTGCCCGAACAACACGGTGGGCCCTGCCGCCTGGTGAGCGTCGGGCAAGCCTGCTACGCCAGCATAAAATGGGTGGACACGATTACCCTCACCGACCGGATTCCGGAGGAAACGGCGCAACGCATCGCCATGGAGCGCAACCGTGGGCTCAGTGGTCCAGGTCTTTGAAACGGTAGCCCAGTCCCCGCTCGCTCAATATGTACTCCGGGTTGCGGGGGTCGCGTTCCAGTTTCTGCCTGAGGTAGGTAACGTAAGTGCGGACGTATTGGTGCTCACCCCGGTACTCCGGGCCCCACACTCGTTCCAGCAAGTTATCGTGGCTGAGTAGTTGGCCGGAGTTGTTTACCAGCTGATATAGCAGCCGATATTCGGTAGGGCGCAGGTGAACTTCGCGCCCGTCTGTAATCACCATGCTCTGGTCAAAATTTATGGCGAGCCAGTCATCGACCACCACTTCGTGCAGACGCGGCGGGTCCGTCGCCTCAATGCGCCGAAACAATGCCCGAATGCGCGATATCAACTCCCGGGGGCTGAACGGCTTGGTCAGGTAGTCGTCGGCGCCGAGGTCGAGACCGGCTACGCGGTCAGCTTCATCTCCACGCACCGTTACGAAAATTACCGGTACTGATGATTGGCCCCGGATGCGCCGCAAGGTCTCAAAACCGTCCAGTTTCGGCATCATCACGTCCAGCACCACCAGATCGACGGGGCCGCGTTGATCTAGCACCTCCAACGCTTCCAACCCATTGCCGGCGGTTTCGACGCGAAAGCCTTCTACTTCCAGATTCATCGCCGTAAAGCGCACGATGTGCGGCTCATCATCAACCACCAGGATGGTACGGCTCTCTGGTGAGGTCATGTTTGCCGCTCCGGAACATCAGGGAACGTCAACGTAAAGGCGGAGCCTTGCCCCAGGCTGCTGTCCATGCCGATTTCGCCGCCGTGAGCCGTCATGACGGCATCGCAGATGTACAGACCAATCCCCATGCCACGGGTTTGCACCGACACCGGGTTTTGCGATCGGTGGAACCTCTCGAAGATGCGGCGGCTCTCCCAACGCGGCACACCAACGCCCGTGTCGGTTACTGTCAAACAAACGCGGTTCTCGGCGTCGATAGCGCCAGTTATGTCCACCGGACCGCCGCCGGGCGAGTACTTTACGGCATTGTCTACCAGGTTAATCAACACCTCTTCCAGCAGCCCGGGGTCTCCGTATATGGTGGGAAAGTCGGGCGGAAAGGCCACCGTGAATTGGTGGATTTTGGAAGTCGACTGCATTCTGCCGACCACTTTCTCAGCCAACGCGGACAACTGCACTGGCTCATAGTTCAATGGCAAGGCTCCGGTTTCCAGGCGCGAGGCCAGCAGCAACCGGTTCATCAACTGGCTCATGTGGTCGGTTTCTTCCTCAATGGCCTCCATGCTGCGCCTCAACGTGGCGGTGTCCCATTCGGTGTCGGCTCGCCCGATGGTGTTAGTGTAACCCTTGATTATGGCGAGGGGCGTTTGCAGTTGGTGGCCGAGCATTGACAAAAACGAAGAACGCATATCCTCCATTTCTCGCACCCGAGTCATATCCCTGACGTTGACCACCGCGTTCAGTGGCGCCATTTCAGGGGTGCGGATCACCGAATACACCAACGCAACTTCGGTGCGCTGACCGCTGCGGGATAGAGCGGTGGCAGCCAATTCGGTAACGTTGTCGAGATTGGCGTTGGCAGGTTGCACCATGGGGCAACGCCCGGGACAGATCGGACGGCCTTCCCGGTCCCGCCAGTTCAGGGCAACCGAGCAGGGCAACCCGACCAGTTCCTCGCCGGGCCGGCCCAACAATCTCTCCATAGCCGGGTTGACGCTGACGATGCGGCGGAACGCGTCCACCGTGTAAATGCCGTCGGCGCTGCCTTCCAGTATTGAATCTACCCGTTGCTTCTCCTGGGTGAGCAAATGGGCCAGCCGCGCCGACTGCACTGCGATGGCGGCCTGTTCGGCAAACGCCGCCAATACGGGCGGATCCAGTTGCGAGAAGTTGGCCGCCTCTGAAGCCCGCAGCACCAGTATCAATCCGACGGTTTCGCCTCCAGTGCGCAGCGGCACCGCCATCACCGGGTTTTGCGACTGCCCGGTGGTGGATACGGGCAAGGCTGACTGCGGGAACAAAGCAGATAGCAGGGCGAACTGTTCCCGGCTCAACGCCAGGTCAGGAATCGCTTCATTCAACAGGGGCCGCATTCGGGAGATTTGTCCGGCATCAAGGCCGTAGGAGCCGGTAATGAAGAAACGCCGGCCGGCATCGTCCCAGGTGGCCACTACGGCGGCGCTGCCACCCAGAGCCCGCACCGCGTTGCGCAGGATGCTTTCCAGTTCCGGTTGCAGCTCCGGATACTCGTCGCCGCCGGGGGAGCGCCAAGAAGTGGTTGGGTAATTACCGCCGACCATTGCAGCACCATCTCTCGTGATTTCCTACGCAATTTTAACATTAAGCCCATTGGAATACCGACCGGGGTGCGTAACAATTGGAATACAACGTTAGCGGACGGTCATCCTGCCGCTTGCAGAAAGGAGCAACGATGCCCCGGTATGTATACCAGTGCACTTCGTGCGAGTACGAGTATGACCAGCGGCAAAGCTTTGGAGCATCCTCGGAAACGGAATGTCCCCAGTGCGCCGGCGTCGCGCGCAGGAAGTTTCACGCGGTGCCGATAATTTACAAGGGCTCCGGGTTTTACACCACGGACTACGCCCGCAAAAAGTGAACCCGTAAGCGCGGGATGGACAGCGCGGCCCAGCGCTAAATTACAACATCACTCAACCAACATCACTCAACAAGGAGGCAATCAGTGGCCAATTTCACACCCTTAGGCGAGCGAATCGTCATCAAACCCATGGAACAGGAGACCCAAACCCGTGGGGGCATCCTGCTTCCCGATACCGCTAAAGAGAAGCCCCAGGAAGGCGAAGTCGTTGCCGTTGGCTCTGGCCGCGTCGCCGATGACGGCAGCCGCATCGCCATGGAACTTTCCGTGGGCGATAAGGTCATCTACTCCAAGTATGCCGGAACCGAGTACGAGGACGGCGACGATGAGTACCTGATCATGCGCGAATCCGACGTGCTCGCCAAACTTGGCTAGCCCCGGGTCGGATTATTGAAACTCTCGTACGCACACGCAAGATACCCTTCAATCGCACAACCCAACATCGCACAACCCAACGAGGAGAAAAGCAATGCCCGCAAAGAAGTTGGCATACTCCGAAGACGCTCGTAAGTCGCTGCGAACCGGCATCGACATACTGGCCGACGCGGTAAAGATTACCCTGGGCCCCCGTGGCCGCAACGTCGTGCTGGACAAGAAGTTTGGCCCGCCCCAGGTCTGCTCCGACGGCGTAACCATCGCCAAAGAGATTGAGCTGCCCGACGCTTTCGAGAACATGGGCGCCCAGCTGCTGAAAGAAGCCGCCACCAAGACCAACGACGCCGCCGGCGACGGCACCACCACCAGCATCGTGCTGTCCCAGGCCATCATTCACGAAGGCTTCAAGAACGTTACGGCCGGCACGAACCCCATGGCCATCAAGCGCGGCATCGAAAGCGCCGTGGGCAGCATCGTTTCCGAACTGCAGGGCATGTCCCAGCCGGTGGAAACCCGCGAGCGCATCGGCCAGGTTGCCTCCCTTTCCGCCCACGAAGATGCCATCGGTGAGACCATCGCCGAGGCAATGGAAAAAGTGGGGAAAGACGGCGTCATCACGGTGGAAGAATCCCGCGGCCTGACCGATGAGATTGAGTACGTCGAAGGAATGCAGGTCGACCGCGGCTACATCTCTCCTTACTTCATCACCAACAGCGATCGCATGGAATCCTCCATCGACGACGTCAGCGTTATCATCACTGACAAGAAGATTTCTGCCGTAGCCGACTTGGTTCCGGCGCTGGAAAAGCTGCTTCAAGTCGGCCAGAAGAACGTAGTCATCGTCGGTGAGGACATCGACGGCGAAGCGTTGGCCACTTTGGTAGTCAACAAGCTGCGTGGCATCATGAACGTGCTGGCCGTCAAGGCTCCCGGGTTTGGCGACCGCCGCAAGGCCATGCTGGAAGATATCGCCATCCTGACGGGTGGAACCGTCATTAGCGAAGAGACTGGCCGCCGTCTGGACTCGGCGACCATCGAGGACTTTGGCCGCGCCCGTCGCATTTCGTCCACCAAGGACGACACCACGATCGTGGAAGGCCACGGTTCTGAAGAGGCAATCCAGGCCCGCATCAACCAGATCAAGGCCCAGATCGAAGACACCACCTCCGAGTACGACCGCGAAAAGCTGCAAGAGCGGATGGCCAAGCTGTCCGGTGGCGTGGCCGTCATCAAGGTCGGAGCCGCCACCGAGATCGAGCTGAAAGAGCGTAAGGCGCGTGTGGAAGACGCTTTGTCCGCCACCCGTTCCGCGGTGGAAGAAGGCATCGTTCCTGGTGGCGGAGTCGCTCTGGTGCGCGCCCAACGGGCTCTGGACGCCATCGAAGGATTGTCGGTCGATGAGTTTGTGGGCGTCAACATCATCCGTCGCGCGCTGGAACAGCCGTTGAAGCTGATCGTGGAGAATGCTGGTTCCGAGGGAGCCGTTGTGCTCAACCAGGTGCAGCACCAGTCCGATGATTACGGCTACGACGCCGAGCTGGGAGAATTTGGTCCCATGCTCGAACGTGGCATCATAGACCCGGTAAAGGTTACGCGCTCCGCATTGCAGAATGCAGCGTCTGTAGCCGCCATGGTACTCACCACCGAATCCATGATTACCGAAATCCCTGAGCCGATGTCGGCTGCGGGCGCGCCCCCGCCGATGGATTTCTAAACCAATAGAATCCAGCAGAGAGTCCGGCGGGGCGGCCATGATGACCGCCCCGCCGAATTTTTCCCTGGCCGCCCGCCAAGCTGAAATCAGATTTACCGAGTTCAACGGTTGGGGTATAGTAGCCGTTGCTGAATCTTCATCCGATCGGCAACCGCGCTCTCCGGCTCAGGTTGCCGCTTTAGCGAGTGTCCGCTGAAACCGTCCATTACCAGCAGAATCCTCGACTGGCGTCCGCCAACACCCTTCTATTACGGCTGGCTGGTGCTGGCCATGGGTTCCCTCTCCACCGCAGCCGGTTCCAGCGTGTCCCAGGTGGTGTTCGGAACCATCCAGATCTACATCATTGAAGACACTGGATGGAGCCTTTCAACCCTATCACTGGCGGTAACCGCTGGCACCTGGTGTTCGGGGATTCTGGCCCCATTTGCGGGCCGCCTGGCCGACCGCTACGGTCCCAGGCCGTTGATGACGGCGGGGTTGATTGTCGTCGCCGGTGCATTATTCGCTCTGTCGACGGTAAGCACATCCACCCTGTGGCAATTTTTCGCGGCCTACATCATCGGCCGGTCCATCAGCAACCCCTTCCTCATCGGCCTGGTACCCCGCACCGCTACGGTAAATTTCTTCCGCCGGCGCCGAAACATTACCCTGTCAATAGCCGGGATGTCCCGCCCAATCGGCGGTGCAATCAACATCCAGATAATTTCGCTGATAGCACTGTCCCACGGCTGGCGCGCATCTTACGGCTACCTGGCCGTGTTCATGTTGATTCTCACCGTACCGGTGTTTTTCATAATGCGGCGGAATCCGGAAGAGATTGGGTTGCTGCCAGACGGCGCCCGTCCGGTCCCGAATCCCGCCCTTTCGGGTAACGCTCCTGCCGACCGCAGGGCTCCGGTTCGTCTCCCGCCTGATCCGGCGCCTGAATTTAGCTGGACGGTGCGTGAAGCGATGCGTACTCGCGCCTATTGGTGCATCGCCGGCACTGCAATTTTCGCGATTGTAGCCTCGGCAGGATTGGGTTATATCCTGGTTCCGTTCCTGGTCAGCGAATCGGGACCCGGTTTGTCAAACCCGCAGGCAGCGGGAGTTGGCAGCCTGGGCGCGGTGTTGGCCATGACCACGCTGGTTTGGGGATTCCTGGCGGATAAATTGGGCCCACGCCAATGCATGGTGCTAACGATTGCCGGAGCTGTATTGTCCCAACTATTCTTGATGATAGCGGTGGACTCGGTGTTGACAGCATACGCGTTCGCCATCCTGTGGGGGTTCTTCTCCAACACCGTTGGCACGCTGGAAAACATGCTGCTGGCTCAGTACTTTGGGCGGGGCTCCTTCGGCGCCATCCTGGGTTCCCTTGGTCCGATACAAACCACCGCCCTCGGTGTGGCTCCCATATTCGGCACCTTCCTGTACTCAACCACCGACAGTTACACCGTGGTCTTTAGCGTGCTGGCCGCCATGTATACTGCTGCAGGGTTGTTGATATTCCTCGCCAAAGCGCCCCAACTGCCGCCGCGCGCTCTGGAAAGCCCCGCCGCCCAAACGGGTCCGGTGGCGTTATAATTCGCACGACATTGCCAAAGGAGTACCACCATGCCCGAAAAAACCTACATCAATCCCAGCGGAGTCAATGACCCATCCCCGTCCGGATTCACCGCAGTCGTCAAAGCCGGCAACACCGTGTATATCGCTGGCATGGTGGCACAAGACGCCAACGGGAATGTCGTTGGGGCCGGAGACGCCGAAGCGCAGACTCGGCAGATTTGGCGCAACATTGATGTTGCCATAAAGGCCGCCGGAGGTAGCCTGTCCGACATCGTGAAAACCACTACCTACGTAACAGGTATCGAACACGCGGCAGCGGTGCGCGCCGTCCGTGGTGAGTTGTTCGCCAGCAATCCGCCTACCAGCACATTGCTGGTGGTAAGCGAGTTGGCAAACCCGGCTTACTACGTGGAGATAGAATCCATCGCCGTAATTGGATGAGGCGGGTTACAACCACGCGAATCTGCGGGGACGGCGATCAGTCCGGCTCGGTACCGGTTGGCTCAATCTGTTCCCGCCATCTGCGGTTCTGCAACACTACCCACATTCGGTGCCAAACCCAACGGCGTTCCGGGTCTTCCAGGCGGCGGTCTACAAGTTGTCGAACCGCTAGTATCGCCTGGCCAGCCAGAAACCCCCACTGGCCTGGTTCGTTGCGCATCCAGCCCGCCACCTGCTCGGGATGAGCATCCGCCACCCCCAGCAATACTCGGTCTAACGCGGCTTCTGCGTGCTCGGGGTTTTGCGCCATCCGGCTAACCGCCGCCGACTGGCCGCACTATCTCCAGGGCATCGCCCTCGTGCAGGTGCAGGCCAATGAAGTCCTCTTTACGGATTACCTGCCCGTTGTAGCCCACCGCGATGAACCGCATATTGACGTCGATGGTGGTGAGGTAAGACTGCAGGTCCAATCCGTCCAAAATTTCCCTGGGTTTGCCGTTTACTTTCAGAGTAATCATTGCCGACCGGTCACCTCCTGTCGTTGCTGGGCCTGTTGTTGCTGGGCTGATTGGCCGTGAATGACCGCGGACCGGGATCGCCTTCATTCGAGATGGCGTCCAGCATGGCGGATTTCAGACTCTGGGCCGCCGCTTGCGGATCGGCGCTGGCCAACACACTGGTGATGACGGCTACCCCGTGGGCGCCAGCCAACATCACGTCATACACGTTGCCGCTGGTGATCCCGCCGATACCCAATAGCGGCAACTGCACGCCGCCGGCCCGGATACGATTCAACAAACCGGGTCCGGACGGTTCTTCACCCGGATGCGACCGCGTGGCGAACATGGTGCCGACGAGCAGAAAATCTGCGCCGCCCTCGGCGCCGTGGATAGCGCTTCCGACGGAATGCACGGAACGGCCAATCAAAGCCTGGTAGCCAACCACGGGCCGAATTGACTCGGTAGGCATTGCCAGTTCTCCCAGCTGCACACCTTCGGCCCGACTGGCTACGGCCACATCAGCACGTTCGTTAACCAACAGCAGGGCGTGGTCATCGCAAACGCGGCGCAGTGCAACGGCCAAGTCCAGAATCACACTGCCCGGCAATTCCTTGTCGCGCAGCTGCACCATGTCCACGCCGCCCGCGATGGCAGCCGACACGCGCCCTGGAATCTCGTCCGCTGGGCAAACTCCCCGGTCAGTTACCAGGCACAGGCAGGGATACGGCAAGGCCGCAGGCATGGGGAACCACCAACTAATCGGCCAAAACTGGTTCGGGCACGTCCGTGGGCGGACTGCTGGCGATCGCCTCGGTTCGCACCGGAATGCGACCCGCCAGATACGCCTGACGACCCGCTTCAACGCCCTTGCGGAAGGCATCAGCCATCAACGACGGATCCTGCGCCTGCGCGATGGCAGTATTAACCAGCACCGCGTGGGCGCCCATCTCCATAGCCTTGGAGGCGTCTGAGGGCACGGCCAACCCGGCGTCAACCACCACGGGGATGTTGGCGTTCTCCAGAATGATCCGGATTTCTTCCCCGGTATGGATGCCCTGCCCGGAACCGATGGCTGAACCCAACGGCATCACCGTAACGCAGCCCACTTCCTCCAGGTTCTTGGCCAGAACGGGATCAGCGTGGATGTAAGGCAGAACTTTGAAGCCTTCCTTCACTAGTTGTCGCGCCGCTTCCAATGTGCCGTTGGGGTCCGGGAAAAGATACTTGGCATCCGGAATAACTTCCAACTTCACGAAATCGGTCTGGGTTACTTCCCGGCCCAACCGGGCTACGAACAGGGCTTCTTCTACGGAGCGGCAACCCGCTGTATTGGGTAGTATTTGGTACTTGCCCCAGTCCACGTAGTCCAGAATCGTTTTCTCTTCCGGATTGTCCAGATCCAGTCGGCGTATGGCAACCGTAACCATCTGCGTTCCGGACGCCTCCAGCGAATCGACCATGTCCTGCATGGTTCGATGCCGTCCAGTGCCGACAATCAGCCGAGAGTGAAAGGCTACTCCCCCTATCATCAATTCATCGGTCATCGCTGCCACTCTCCTATCATGTGCCACCCGAATGGGTCGGCCTTTGCCCATAGAATCCTGAATGCAAACCGCCAGGCTAGCGGGCCTGGCGGTTTAGTTTACACCTTGCGTGCTGTCCCTGCGCCGGCATTACCCGGATCCGGTACAGACGGTCGGCGACGAATTTGGCCGCCCTCTCAGCCTGGTTTACCCAAGCTCCCGCCAGAATTGCGTGAGAGATTCGATTGTTGGTTGACTGTAACACTCTACTCCGGGCAAGTCAATTGCAATCCCGTGGCGCAGGGTTGTGAGGTGGTTAGAAGGGGCCCGGGGGAGGGATGGGGCCGTGGTAGTGGATGCGACAGCCTTCGCAGTTGACGTCGAAGGGATGGCTCTGATCATCGAGGTAGTCGAGAGGGGCCAAGGCGGCGTTGCAGGGGGGCGGCGGGCTGGCAGCGGCGAGGGCGACGGCCTGTTCCAACGTGAGGGGGTTGGGCTGGCCGGCGATGGCTGTGGCCAGGGCGTCGACCAAGCGGACGACGCGGCGGTACTCGGCGCGCAGGGCCCGGCGGGTGGGCGTGACAGATTTCCCGGCGGATCTGGGAGCTCCCGTAGGTCCGGGGGCGAGGCGGTGGAGTCGCTGAAAAACGCGGATTTGGGCCAAGCCGATTTTGCGCTGGAAGGCCAGGTCGATGAGGACGTTGCTGAGGCGGCGTCGGGAGCGATGGCCACGGTGCGAGTGTACGGCGGCGGCGGTTACGGCGTGGCTGGCGGCGCGGCGCAGGGCGACGGCGGCGGCAGCGCAGCGGGCGTCATCAGGGACGGAGGGGTTGCGGATAGCGGCGTCGATGTGGGCGCGGGCCTGGGTCAGGTAGCGCTGGCTGCGTTCTTGATGGTGGGGAACGGTTCCCATATTCCGATTGGTCTCCTTTGAGTATCGGGCGTTTGAGTATCGGGCGTTTGAGCATTGCTGAAGGGGTGGGGCGATTTGGTGTCGGGCGGGAAGGTTGGGTGGAGAGTGTACGTTGGGGGTTTCAGGTCTAATCAGCAGTACGGCCGATGGTTACGCAAGGTTTGGCACCCTGGTTGACGCGACCTGCGTGTGTAGACAGACGCAGCGCGAGCGTTAGGGAATAGACGCTGGGCGGGTCGACCGGACGGTTGAGAGGAGCCGCACCGGGGCGACGAGAAGCCGAGTTTGCGATTTTGAGCTGATGGGGTTGGCCGTGAGACCTGAAACCTCTGGCGGGGGTGATGCGGATGGATGGTGATTGCCCGACGGGGACAATATAGCACTAATGTTCTGTTACGGTCAAAGGGGGAATGGCGCTCGCGCGTATCCACTTTGTGCTACGTCTATATGCTACGCAGAGTAATTGGCATGGATGGACAGGATAGACAGGATACGGATGGGATTTTCACCCTCTCCCTAACCCTCTCCCATCGAGGGGGAGGGAGCGAAATTGCCACGCTGCGCTCGCAACGACAGATTAATCTGGTTGATGCTCCTCTCTCCCCCTAAACTGGCGTGCATCTCTACCACGCAGTTCACTACAGCTTGCCGCCATAGCCAAGCCTGGCTCGGCTGGTTGGTATCAAGACTTCGTTGGGCGGGTCCACTGCGAACATCAAAATCTGAAGGGTAGTTGCGCCGATAAGGCAATTGTCATCGCCCTGCGGTCCGAAAATCACCGGGCAAATTCCTTCCCGGCTATCGATGCTGATGACGGCCTGTCCTCGTCCGTATTGCACTTCGCTGCCATCAGCAAGAACATAGTCAACCGAAGAGCGGGGATCCAAATGCAGATGCTCCAGCAACGACGAAGGGAACATAGAATCTGATGCTCCGGTGTCGACCAGCGCCTCTACCTCAATAAGGTCTCCCCCATTGGGGTTGCCGACGCGAACGGTAGTTGCAAACGTGGTCATCCCGGCACTCCTATTGGTGGCGAAATTTCGCTTCGGCTATCCCCGGTTTCTGGGTCAGCCGTGGCGCGTTTTCCAACTTTATCACGGTTGGAGTATCGCTAAGAAACTATCTCAAAACCCGCCATGCTCTCCAAAAGTCAGATCGCAGACAGGGTGAGTCGTGGATTCCCGCCGGCGCGGGAATGACGGGTGGGCGGGCCGCCGGTACGGGTGGGTGGGCCGCCAGTTTTGAGATAGTTTCTAAACCTCGTACTCGCGCACCACATCGGGGATGATGAGCCTGGCGCCGGTAACCGACTGTACGTCTGCCGCCGTCCAGCCCGGCGCTGCTTCCCGCAACACCATCCCCTCCGGAGTGGGTTCCAGCACTGCAACGTCCGTGGCAACCAATGACACGCAACCACGGCCGGTCAACGGATAATCGCATTCCTCCACGATTTTCGGATTGCCCTGGCGGTCATTGTGTTCCATCGCCACGATTACCTTGCCGACTCCCGCCGCCAGATCCATCGCACCGCCGATATTACCAACTCCACGTTCGGGCAGCATCCAGTTGGCCAGGTCGCCGGTTGCCGACACCTGGTGGGCGCCCAACACGGTAACATCCACATGGCCGCCGCGAATCATGGCGAAGGCGTCGGCGGATGAAAAATACGCCATCCCCGGAACCGGCTGCAAAAATTGACCGCCGGCGTTGATCAGGTCAATGTCTTCGTAACCCGCATCGGCGAGCGGGCCGCAGTTCAGGACCCCGCTTTCGCTGTGATAAAAAACGACGCTATCGTCGGCAACGAACATGGACACCAGCGTGGGGATGCCAATGCCCAGGTTGATGTAGCCTCCGGGCGGCAGTTCCCGCGCCACGCGCATTGCGATGATGACCCGGTCCAGCCGTTCTTTCTCAGCAGTCATGGAACATCGGTCTCCGATTATTCGTAGCCGGTGAAACTGGCCGGCCTTAGCACAATACGTTGCACAAAAACTCCCGGCGTAACAATTTCTTCCGGGTCCAGTTCACCGGGTTGAACTATCTCGTCGACTTCTACGACCGTGATCCGGGCCGCAGGGGCCATCACGGCGTTGAAATTTCGGGACGTCCCCCGGTACACCAGGTTACCGAGAGTATCAGCTTTATGGGCCCGGATTATGGCGTAGTCGGCGCGCAACCCGTATTCGAGAATGTAATGCCGGCCGTCGATAGTACGCTGCTCTTTGCCCTCGCCGATCAGGGTGCCGGCGCCGGTGGGCGTGTAGAACGCCGGGATACCGGCGCCGCCGGCCCGCAACCGCTCCGCCAGCGTGCCCTGCGGCACCAGTTCCAGGTCAACCTCGCCGCGGCGGTAGGCCAGTTCAAACTCTGAAGGGCGGGACACCGATGGTGAAACGGGGAAAGATGCGATCGCCTTGGCAACCTGGCCATTCTCGATCAGCACGCTGTGGTCGATGGCCGTTTTGCCGGGTGGGGTGCCGAAACTGACCACCCGTGCGATGCCGGCCGTATTGCTGACAATCGTAAGGGCGCGGCTGCCCAGGTCCCGCAGTGAAATTAGCAAGTAGTGCGCCATCCCGCCCGGCCCGCCGAAACCGTCGACGAATACAGTACCGCCATCTGGCAAATCTGCTATGGCCGAGGTTCCGTCCGGGTAAACTTTGGTGGCGGGCTGGCCGGTGGGAGGCGTAAAGTCCATTTCCCGCAGCGACGGCGAAACCGACAACTCCGGCTCGGTGACGGCCTGGACGTCGGCCACGGTCCAACCCGGAGCCAGCTCGGATAGCACCAATTTGCCAGACCTGATCTCAATAAATGCAGCGTCAGTAACGATGGCATCGACGCAACCGACCCCGTCCGCTGGGGACGAGAGAGATTCGACGAGGTTCGGCGTACCGTCCCCGCCGGCGTGAGGCAGCATGGCTACGACCCGGCGTGCGCTGGCCGCCAGATCTACCACGTTGCCCGGCGGCGAAAGACCTGGGTGCGCTGCGTTCAACACCCCGGCAAAGTCGCCTTGCATATTCACCTGCGCCGCGTTGACCAGCGCGAGGTCAACGCAACCACTGCGCGCCAACGCCGCCGCATCGGCCGCCCCCAAAGGGATCTCGCCCAGCGTCCCATTATTGTTCCAGAACCAGGCGCCCAGCATTGGCGGCGTCGCCTCGGGGACCGATTGGGGCAGCCCCTTGTCCACGGCCACCACCGCTCCGGGTGCAATTTCGCGGGCGGCGCGGCGGGCCATCATCGCGTTGTCCAGTTTAGCGAGCAGCATTGACTAATCTTCCCGGTAAACCGGTGCGGTCGCGACAACACGGTTGACGAATATTCCAGGCGTGATGACCAGTTCAGGGTCGATTGCGCCGGGCTCGCCGATTTGATCTACCTCAGCAACGCACACCCGGGCTGCGGGGGCCATCACTGAATTCCAGGAACGTTGCGGCCCCCGGTACACGAGGTTGCCCAGCTTATCGGCTCGATGAGCGCGCAACAGTGCGAAATCTGCACGAAGCGGCGGCTCGAACACGTACTCCACGCCGTCAATTACGCGCGTTTCTTTGTCCCGGGCAAACCGCGTGCCGACGCCGGCTGGTACGAACACGCCGCCGATACCCGCTCCGGCAGCCCTGAGCCGCTCCGCCAGCGTTCCTTGCGGTACAACATCAACCGCCAGCTCGCCGGACGCCCACAAAGTCTGCAACACGTCGCCGCTCTCACCGGTGAACGGCCACGGCGAGATCAACCCGGCAATCTGGCCGGCTTCAGCCAGTCGGTAAACGCCGTCCGCCCCATCCCAGGCGCCGAAGTCGCAGACGCAGGTCAAATTCCTCGCCCCGTTCGCAATCAGGCCGACCAGCAGCTGGGTCGGCTCGCTATCTCGCGCCGTGCCGCCGATCAAAACGGTGGCGCCATCTTTAACATCGGCGACGGCGGCAGCGGCATTTTCGTAGACTTTGGAGATCGACATTTCCTCACTCTGCAAACATCGGCATTCTATCCCAATGCCGTGTCGCGATAAAGATGTGCCTGGCGGTGGTTGGCCTTGTCAACTCCGACCGTCGCCATTACCATTCAATACGACGACTACCGATCCTGGATGGCACGTTATCCGGTACCAGCACATCACCTGCACTATCTCACCGCCTTTCGCGACTATCGAAATCGCATCGGATGGCGTTGCCGCGTCGATAAACCCGGCGGTCGCGGCCGATTTGCGCGATTGTTGCGGCGAGCTCGCGCTGCAAGACAACGTCGCGGTGGTGACCATCTCGGGCGCGGCAAACGTATTCGCGGTGGGGCGGGCGTCGCCGCCGGACGAGGTTCGACGCGCGCCGATGCCCGAACGTATCGCTTGGCTGGATTCATTGCGGGTCAGCCAAGCCATCGCCGCGCTCCCGATGCCGGTAATAGCCAAACTGAACGGCGACGCCACCGGCCACGGACTGGAGCTGGCTCTGGCCGCCGACATCCGCGTCGCCACTGAGTCGGCGAATATCGGAGCCGGCAGCCTGGCTGCATTGGGTTTTCCGTTCGATGGGGCCACGCAGCGACTACCTCGCATCATTGGCCCGGCCCACGCCCGGGACCTGTTGCTTACCGGTCGATTGCTAACGGCGCAGGAAGCGGCGGACATTGGTCTGGTGAATCGCGCAGTTCCGTCGTTGGAATTGGACGACCGAGTTGCAAAATTGGCTGACGAAATCGCGGCGGCTGCGCCAATTGCCAGCAGGTTCGTCAAGGAAGCGGTCGGTGCCTCCGGCGACCTGAACCTGGGGCAGGGCTTGCGGTTGGAAGCCGACCTGAGCATTATCCTGCACAGCACCGACGACCGGAGTGAAGGGTTGAGTTCTTTCCGCGAAAAGCGTTCGCCCCAGTTCACGGGCCGCTAGAAATTGCCGAGGTCGTGAAGGTGCGGCTGGATATACATACTCACGTCGGGGAGATGTTCCGATTCCAGCCGCCCACTCCCGAGATGGCTGAGGCGGTGATAGCTCAGATTCGCGCCGCCGGTCTGGACGGAATCGCCGTAACCGACCATTGGCGGCGTAACTGGGGTTTCGACCTGCACCGCGTTGTAGAGCAGCATTTCCCCAATCAGGTAACCATCATCCCCGGTCGGGAAATCGACGTGCGCCCGGCGAGCAGCCCATTCGACGAATATCACTGTACGGAGCTTTATCTACCCGGCGGACGGCTTTTTCGCACCTATTGCCATCCGGGCTACTACACCCCCAACATCGTCATAGAAGCTGACATTCACGGCATCGAGGTCGCGAATTCCCACCACAACTGGCACATCCGGCGCCCCCAGGTGGAAAGGGTGGCGGAGTTGCACAACCTGTTAACTTTCAGCGTTAGCGACGCCAATGCCCTCGGTGAAATCGGAGCCGGTAGTACCGTGGTGGACCTCGACGAGATGTGTCGGCGGGCGATTCCCCTTGACTGACCAGAAAACTGGACCAATCACGGCAACGGTAGCAATGACTACACCGTTCAGCACCATCATCTACGAAAAAATCGAAGGTGTGGCTCATCTCTCCCTGAACCGGCCCCAGCAACTCAACGCGTATTCGGTGGCGATGCGGGATGATTTTGCAGCGGCGTTGTCGGCCGCGGAGGAAGACCCGGATGTTCGCGCGCTGCTCATCACCGGACAGGGTCGAGCCTTTTGCGCCGGCGCGGATTTGACCGAATTCGGTTCGGCCCCGTCGCAGGTCGTCGCCCGTCAGGTTCGCTGGCAGCGGGACGTCTGGGGACAACTGATCCACCTGTCCAAACCGATCGTGGTCGCCGTCCATGGTTATTGCATTGGGTCGGGGCTGGAGATTGCGCTGCTTGGCGATGTGCGGGTCGCCAGCGTCGACACAGTGTTCGCAATGCCGGAGGTCCGCCTGGGCATGATCCCGGCAGCCGGTGGCAGTCAAACGTTGCCGCGCAACTGCGGGCCATCTGTGGCGCTCGACCTGCTGCTCA
The DNA here is from genome assembly GCA_965220095.1 of Dehalococcoidia bacterium. GTDB lineage: Bacteria > Chloroflexota > Dehalococcoidia > Lucifugimonadales > UBA3495 > Bin87. The sequence goes on along the minus strand of OZ244805.1, from coordinate 3,291,484 downwards.
CCGGGCGGCGGTTCGATGCCGCGGAAGCCTTGCGCTATGGCCTGATCGGTCGCATAGTTGAAAGCGATCAATTGCAGAGTACTGCCTGGACAATCGCTAACGAACTCACCGCCGCTCCCGGAAACGTGAGCGAAATGCGGTCGCTCCTGGCGTCGGAAGGCGACACGGGCCAGAGTCGCGGCCTGGACCGGGAAAGATACCTTGCGGCTACACTGATGGATTCCGAGATGGATTCCGAAGCCATCTAGTATTCAGACTCCGGAGAAAGGATGAACACCACTGAAATTCTGATGATTGCGTCGGCGATTGTGCCCGATCGCACTGCGGTCATTTACGATGGGAGCCGGTTTTCTTTCCAGGACCTGCAAGACCGGGTGAACCGTCTTGCCAACGGTATGGCCGATTTGGGCATCGGCGGCGGAGATCGGGTGGCGGCCATGCAGACTAACTGCCACCACCTGCTGGAAATCTACTTCGCCGCTGCACAACTGGACGCCATCTACGTCCCGATCAACTTCCGCGCCAAAGAGGACGAGCTGGCTACAATGCTCGCCATTGCCGAGCCGAGCCTTCTGTTCCTCGGCGAACGGTATCTCCCCCTGGTACCCGTTGACCGTTCGGTGCCCAATGGGCGCATCGTCATGCTGGATAGCGTTGCGACCGATGGTCGGCTTGACTACGACGGGTTGACCGCCAACCACGACGCGGAGCAGCTGCATTTCCCAGAGGGTGACGAAAACGACACCACGGTGATTATGTTTACCTCCGGCACTACCAGCGTGCCCAAGGGGGTGCAACTCACCCACGACAGCTTCGGCACCTTCCTGCTCTCCAACGTAACTCCCGCCGATCCCGACGTTGAGGAATGCAACCTGCTGACGGTGCCCATGTACCACGTGGCCGGATTGCAGGCCGCCCTTGCCGCGGTGTTCGGAGGGCGCACCCTGGTCGTTATGCCCCAGTTCGATGCGGAAGGATGGATGTCCCTGGTCGGCAGCCACCGTGTGAACCGGGCCATGCTGGTGCCCACCATGCTCAAGCACATCATGGACCACCCACGGTTCTCCGACTATGACCTGTCATCCCTGGATGTCATCACCTACGGCGCGGCGCCAATGCCCCTGCCCGTCATTCGAGACGCCATCGGCAAGTTCCCGGGCGCTCGCTTCATCAACGCGTTCGGTCAAACCGAAACGGCATCGACCATCACCATGTTGCCACCGGAAGACCATGTGCTGGAAGGAAGGCCAGATGAAATCGAAGCGATATTGCAACGGCTCACCTCGATTGGCAAACCCCTGGACGATGTCGAAGTGAAGATAGTATCGGAAGATGGCGAACCGATGCCGGTCGGCGATGTTGGCGAGATTGTCGCCCGCGGACCCCGCATTATGAGCGGATACTGGCGGCAGGACGCTGCTACGTCCGACGCCATGCGCTCCGGCTGGCTGTATACCGGCGACCTGGCCTGGCAAGATGCCGACGGTTATATTTACCTGGCCGGCCGCGCCCGCGATTTCATCAAGCGTGGCGGCGAGATGATTTCACCCGAAGAGGTGGAGCAAGCTCTTGTCGAGCATCCTGACGTGGACGAAGCCGCCGTCATCGGTGTTCCCGACCTGGAGTGGGGCGAAGAAGTGCGCGCCGTAGTCGTCCGCAAGGGCCAATCCGTCAGCGAGTCCGATTTGATTGACTTCTGCCGGGCACAATTGTCCGGCTATAAACGTCCTCGTTCGGTGGTGTTTGTTGACGCACTGCCACGAAACGTCATGGGCAAGGTTCTGAAACGGGACCTGCGCGACGAGTTCGGTTATCCGGTGTCCGAACAATAGTAAAAGCCGCAACCGCAAAAGGTGAGTGCATAATGAAAATCGCAGTAATGGGAGCCGGAGGAGTGGGTGGTTATTTTGGCGGCCTGCTGGCTCGGGACGGCCACGATGTGACGTTCATCGCCCGAGGCGCTCACCTGGCAGCCATCCAGCGCAACGGTCTGCGTGTCGAGAGCGGTAATGACGGTACATTCACTGTGCCTGGCAACGCCACCGACGACCCGGCCACGGCTGGCATACAGGAACTGATTCTGTTCACCGTCAAAATGTACGACAACGACGACGCAATCCGGCTCATCGGCCCAATGGTAGGCACGGACACCATCATCCTGACGTTGCAAAATGGCATCGACAACGGCGACCGCCTGACGTCCGTTTACGGCAACCAGCGGGTAATGATCGGGTCCGCGTACATGGAAGGCCGCATCAGCGAACCTGGCGTGGTTACCCAGGGCGGCCCCGGCGCAGCGTCTTTTGGCGAACGTACACCCGGTATTACGCCGCGTGGGGAAAACCTCTTGTCTGTATTTAGACACGCGAGCTGGCGGGCGGACTTGCTGGAGAACATGACCGGTATGCTTTGGAAAAAGTTCGCTTACCTGTCCGGCTCGGCCGGCGTGTGTGCCGCCAGCGGCTGTACCTACGGCGAACTGCGGACTGTGCCGGAGACACGCGCCGTAATCCGGGAGGCTATCGCCGAAGCATTGGCGGTAGGGGAAGCGTCCGGAGCACCGGTGGAACCCGATTCGCTGGAATGGTCCATGACTGCGCTGGACAATTTTCCTGCCACCGGGATGGCCTCGTTGGCCAAAGATTTCGCCGAGGGCCGTCCGGTGGAACTGGAAGGACTGACCGGCACCGTCATCGAAATGGGACGCAAACTGCAGATTCCCACGCCGATGAACGATGCCCTCTACGCCGTTTTGAAGCCACGCGCCAACCGGATTTGGGCCGAAATGGCGGACCGCTAACGGCGCAGCCAGGCTGCCAAGCGGGTGTGCCTGACGACCAAACTGCACCATTGCGGGTCGGCAACTGCCGGCCCTTTTTCGCAATCGGTCGTGGGGCGGGTAAAACCCGATTGATTCACGCCTGGCGTTTGCCGTCCTACTACCGACGTGATTCCCGGAGCGAAGCGCTCGGGCGACGGATTCCGCAAAATAATGGAGTAATGCCTCTCGTGATCGCTGAAAGCGACCCCATTGACAATGATATTCATTATTGTTACCGTGAAAGGAGTTTGGGATTAGTATTTCCAACAAACATCGTCTAAATCGTCGTTTATTTGGAGGTGAGCGCCGTGAAAATTGCAAAGCACAGCTTGAGCCCTCGTTTAATCGTAACCATACTAGCGATGTTGGCTATCGCTGCGGCAATGGCCTGCGGTTCTACCGCGCCCAGCGATTCAGACTCCTCTGTCGCTCCGCCCTCGTCAGCCACCACTGTGGCTCCTGCTTCCGCGGAAAACCCCGCTCCTACCGCGGTTCCAGCTGGCGCGGGCGCGGCGCCTTTGACGTCTGACCGGGGTATCTATGGCGGCATTGTGCCCATGCATGATTATGCGTTTCCTAACCTGATCTTCCACCCACACGAATTTTCCAACCAGTTCAAAAACATCTCTGCCATCTACAATGGGTTGTTGGAATATAACGCGGAAACCGACGACCCTTACGACATCCGTGGAGACTTGGCAGAAAGTTGGGAATTGCAACCCGACGGCGTTACCTATGTGTTCCATCTGTACGAAAATGCCGTCTGGCAAAATGGCACGCCGGTCACCGCAACGGACGTCGTGCACAGCCTGGATAGCTTGGTCAACACGGATGAAAGCCGTCCGCAGACGTTGATCATCGCGCCGTATTACTCTCAGGGTAATTCCAGGGTCATCGACGAAAACACCGTCGAAGTACGCGCCAACAATCCAGCGCCCGATTTCATACCGATGCTGGCAGCGGACGCATTCAAAATTATGTCGAAGGCCTGGGACGAATCTGACGTAGATACCTCCAGGTGGGAAAACGGCATGGGGTCTGGTCCGTTTGTTCCGACCAATCTCGCCAAAGACGTCTCGATGGAACTGGAACGCAACCCGAATTACTGGAAAGAAGGCCTGCCATACCTCGATGGCATCATCCATTACTATATCGCCGATAAAGGTACTGCCATCGGTTCCTACCGCACCGGTCAAGTTTTGATGACCACATTCCCGGTTACCAACCTCAGCAATACCGAAATTCTTCAACTGCAGGAAGCTGAGGCCGACATTCTGGACGTTTACCTGATCCCCAACACCAGCCTGCTGGGCACGCTCATCAACACGACCATCGAACCCTTCAATGACGTCAGAGTTAGGAGGGCGATGCACCTGGCGGTGGACCGTACCGAATTCCGCACTATTTTTGGCGGAGGGATCGCTCCGGTGGGGACGCCATTCCCTCCAGATACCTGGTTCGGACGGACGACAGAAGAAGCATTGCAACTACCTGGATTCCGTAGCGGACCGAACGGCGAAAAGCACCCTGACGACATCGCTGAAGCCCGTAGATTGCTGGCAGAAGCAGGCGTGCCGGAAGGGTTCAAGGTCGACATCATGGCGCGCACCGCCGTCGAGTACGTGGACCTCGCTCAGTTGTTGGCCGACCAAATGCGCCGGTTCCTGGGGTGGGATGCGACCGTGCAGACTATCGACAGCGCAACCGGGTTGACCCGTTACAAGGAGCATGACTACCAGATAGGGGCCCAGGGCACTGCCTTGCTGCTGGGTGAACCCGACCCAATTATTGGCAAGATATTTATGCCGGGCGGTCTGTGGATCCAATGGTCCGGCTGGGAAGCTCCCGAGCAATTCCAGAATTGGTTCAACGAACAAAGTCGCGAGCTGGACCGCACACGTCGCGCCGAGATTCTGCGGGAAATGGAAGATTACATGCTTAACGAGGATCCTGGCCCGTTGCTCGTTTACTACTGGAGCTTCCGGGACCAGATCGTTAACAAGCAAATCAAGAACTACCATATGCCCGTGAGTCTTTGGGTGCAGCTCAAGCACGAATACATCTGGTGCGACCCCGTCTGCTGAACGCCGATGATCCGTGTTGACAATGGCTATCACCGGATAAACGCATTTCGCGGTCGCCACCGCCGTTGGTGATCGTCCGGGTTTAGTTGGCTTCGCTGAGGCGGCGACTGGCGGTGCGTGTTGGTCGCCGGCAGTGGAGCAGACAAGCCCGAGCGGGCTCGTCACGCCGCCAAAATCCGGTTACGTATCCCACTCGCCAGCCGCCAAACACCCACGAAACAGGCCCGTCGCGACGCCATTGACAGCAATAATCTATATTGTTATCGTGCTGGCGTGTGGTGGCCCAACCACGCTCGTTATGAGCAGTTTTCGTTGATGTTGGAGGGTGAAGAATTATGTTCCGTTCACTGAACTTTCTTACTTCGCGTATAATCGTAATAATCGCAAGTATGGTGGCGATGACGGCGCTGGTAGCGTGCGGTTCCACTGCTCCCAGTGATTCGACGACGCCGGGTAGCGACACAGCACCCGCTGCCGGGTCGGTGGAAAGTGTGGCGCCAACGGCCGCTCCAGCGGCAGCCGCAACGTCGCCTGAAACTGCTGACCGGGGGATTTACGGCGGGGTCGTGCCGATGCAAGACTACGCTTTTCCCAACCTGATATTCCACCCCCATGAGTTTACTAATCAGCAGAAGAATATCTCTGGGATTTACAACGGCCTGCTGGAGTATGATTCCGAAACTGACGACCCGTACGACATTCGCAGCGATTTGGCGGAAAGTTGGGAACTCCTGCCAGACGGCGTTACGTACCTCTTCCACCTCTATGAAAATGCTATTTGGCAAGACGGAACCCCGGTTACTGCTGACGATGTTGTCTACAGCATGGATAGCCTGGTAAATACCGCAGAAAACCGCCCGCAAGTGCTGATCTTAGCTCCTTACTATTCCCAGGGGAACTCGAGAACAATCGACGCCAACACGGTCGAAATCACGACCACTAACCGGGCGCCTGATTTTATTCCCATGCTGGCCACGGACGCGTTCAAGATGATGTCCAAGGCTTGGGGCGAATCCGGAGTCGATACCTCCAAGTGGGAGAACGGTATGGGTTCCGGACCGTTTATTCCTACTGAACTCGCTAAAGACGTCTCTGTGGAATTGGAACGAAACCCCAACTACTGGAAAGAAGGTCTGCCTTATATCGACGGAAGCATCCACTACTACATCGCCGACAAAGGTACGGCGATCGGCGCTTATCGCACCGGTCAAGTATTGATGACCAACTGGCCGGTCACCAACCTGAGCAACGCAGAGGTCATACAACTGCGAGAGTCAGAGAACGATCTCCTGGACGTCTATCTGATTCCCGGTAGCGCTTTCAACGGCACGCTCATCAACACGACCATCGAACCATTCAATGATGTGCGGGTGAGACGGGCTATGCACCTGGCGGTAGACCGCAGCGAATTTCGAGATATTTTCGGTGGCGGGATCGCTCCCATCGGCACACCGTTCCCTCCCAACAGCTGGTTTGGGCGAACCGAGGAGGAAGCTCTGCAGGTGCCGGGAATTCGCCAGGGGGCCAACGGCGGGAAACACCCGGACGACGTCGCCGAGGCAAAACGACTCCTTGCCGAAGCGGGGGTGCCCGAAGGGCTAGAAGTCACCATTATGGCTCGTACAGTTGTCGAGTTTGTCGACATTGCCCAACTATTGGCGGACCAGTTGCATCGCACACTGGGTTGGGAAACTACGGTACAAACTATCGATAGCGCCACCGGTATGACCCGTTACAAAGAACAAGACTATCAGATTGCGGCACAAGGCACCGCGTTACTCGTCGGCGAACCCGATCCCATCCTTGGTAAGGTGTTCATGCCGGGTGGTCTGTGGATACAGTGGTCGGGTTGGGAAGCACCCGAACAGTTCAAGGATTGGTTCCAGGCACAAAGTCAGGAACTGGACCCTACTCGTCGGGCGGAAATTCTCCGCGAGATGGAAAACTATATCCTGTCCGAAGACCCGGGGCCGCTGCTGGTCTACTACTGGAACTTCCGAGATGCGGTTGTGAACAAACAGATCCAGAACTTTCATATGCCAGCTAGCCTTTGGACGCAACTCAAACACGAACGAATTTGGTGTGATCCGGCGTGTTAGCGACCTAAAAATCACGTTGTACTAACACCTGTCAACGCGAACATCATCCAGAATTGACCGGCGACCACCACCAGGGAGGGAACTGCGATGAACACTTACGTCCTCAAACGGTTCATGCTGTTTATACCGACGTTGCTGTTGGTAACGCTGATGGTGTTCTCGCTGATGCGGCTGGTGCCGGGTGATCCCGCATTTCTGTTGCTGTCTGGTTTCGAGGGCGATGGCCAGTTTTCTCAGCAGCAACTGGATGATTTACGAGCCAAGCTGGGCACCGACAAACCCCTGCCGATGCAGTATCTGAACTGGGTTTGGGGCATGGCGAAGTGGGACTTCGGTACGTCGATGTATTTTGATACGCCGATTTCGGAGGATTTGACCGCCAAACTGCCAATCACACTGGAATTGGCGGCTTTGGCGTTGTTACTTGCCTTCGCAGTGGCGGTCCCGCTCGGCGTATTGTCGGCGGTGCGCCAGGACACCATCGCCGACTACGCGTCGCGCATCATAGCCATCGCCGGCGTAGCGATGCCGACCTTTTGGATCGGGATTCTAGTCGTTTACTTTCTGGTTACCTGGTTCGACTGGTTGCCGCCGCTTGGATACGAGAACCTGTGGTCCGACCCGTGGCTCAATCTGCAGCAAATGTTCTTCCCCGCGGTGGCGTTGGGTGTGTACAACATGGCGCTCGTCGCCCGCGTAACCCGCTCCTCAATGCTGGAAGTGTTTCGTGAAGACTACATCCGCACGGCCCGTTCGAAAGGTCTGAAAGAAAGGGCGGTAATAGTCCGCCACGCCCTCAAAAACGCGTTTTTGCCCATCATCACCATCTCCGGATGGCAGATCGGACGGCTCATCGCAGGAACCGTGGTTATCGAAACCATCTTCCTGGTACCCGGCATGGGGCGTTTGCTGGTGGACAGCATCTTGCACCGCGATTACACCATGATTCAAAGCATTGTAATGGTAATTGCTTTCATGGTATTGGCTCTAAACCTGGTCGTCGATTTGCTCTACGCCTGGCTCGACCCTCGCATTCGTTATGAATAGCTCTAGTGTGGCCTCAATCGGTTTCAGGTAGGCGTCGGGAGGATATTACCATGGTTCAACAAGCAGCCGGTTCCCTCAGCCCCACAGAAGCAGTCCCGGTAGGGATGCGTCCCAAACGTACTGCGTGGGAAACCATTGTCAATTTCGCACAGCGCAAACCTTTGGGAGCATTCGGGGCGATTATCATGATTGTCCTCGTGGTGGTGGCGGTGCTGGCCCCGGTAATCGCCACCGACGACCCAAGATTGACCAACGCTTCGCAGCGCTTCAGTCCGCCCGGCGCGGAAACCTGGCTGGGCGGTGACCAAATCGGAAGGGACGTGTTTAGCCGGTTGGTGTACGGTACGCGCATTTCGCTTGTGGTTGGATTGTTGAGCGTATGTTTCGGCGTCACTATCGGTGCGTTCATTGGCATTGTTAGTGGGTACTTCGGCGGAATCACCGACTTGGCAATTCAGCGCGTGATGGACGCCATGATGTCGTTCCCGGCTCTGATCCTGGCGCTGGCGATCATGGCCATTCTCGGCGCTTCGGTTACCAATGTGGTGATTGCTTTGAGCGCGGTGTTCATACCGGGTGCGGCCCGGACGATACGCTCGCAAGCGCTCAGCATCAAAGAGGTTGACTATGTCCTGGCCGCGCGCGCCGTGGGAGCCGGCGACTGGCGGATCATTTTGCGCCACATGGCGCCCAACTGCGCTGCCACGTTCATCGTATTGGCCAGCATCTCGTTGGGATGGGCCATAGTTGTGGAGGCATCGCTGAGCTTCCTGGGCGTTGGTATTCCACCCGACGTTCCTTCCTGGGGCGGTATGCTCAACGGAGTAGCGCAGAACTCGCTGGACGTGGCTCCCTGGCTGGGTGTTTTCCCCGGGCTGGCCATCGCCATCACCGTGTTCGCCGTCAACCTGCTGGGCGATGCCTTGCGGGACGTATTGGATCCACGGTTGCGCGGAGCGAATTAACGCACAGGCGTTCGGCGAGGCTATGCCTCCGGGAACGTGAGTTTCAGCAGCACGTGGCGCCGGTTGTTGGTGTAGGGGCGAACCTGCTCCGGCCAACGACCGGCGTCAACCGCCGCGGCCCACTCGGAGCTGGTCAGGATTTCAGGGCTATCCAGCTGATACACGGCGTGATGCCGGGGCGTTCCGGGTATCTCGATCTCACGCACTTCTCCGCCCATGGCCATTACCAGACGCTGGGTTTCGTAGCGGGTTACGGCCTGGACGCCCGGAACCTGGTTGAGCAACGGGCAATGCTCGGTGTTGTAGACATCGTTGAAAACCGCCTCGCGGTCGGGGTCAACATCCATGCTGGCGATGAACAGGTATTTGGAATGCAGGTCGGCCATTGTGGTACCTCCGTGGTAGGTTCAGTGAGATTGATGGAGTAACTGCCCGGCCATGGCCCAATCTGAGCGGGCCGCCGCCAGATTTCCCAGGGCAGCGTAAGCCTTACCGCGCGACACGTATGCTTCGGTGTGTCGTGGGTTCAACTCGATGGCGGCGGTGAAATCGGCCAACGCCGTTTCCGGATGGCCGCCATCTCTTTCGGCCAGACCGCGCCAGTAGTATCCGGATGGATCGGCCGGCGTCCTGGCGATGGCTTGGGCGAGGTCGGCGCTGGCGGCGTCAAACCGACCGAGGTGATAGCGAGCGCGTCCTCGGGTCTCCCAGGCGACCGCCGAACCGGGCGCCAATTCCAGAGCACGATTGCAATCGGACTCGGCTCTGGTCCAGTCTTGCAACCCGAAATGGGCCTGTCCACGGTGCAGCCACGCTTCCGGGCGCTCGTTGTCTAGATGAATAGCGATATCAAATTCGTCAACGGCAGCCTGATGCCGGCCCAACTGCACCATAGCTTTGCCTCGACAGCTACGCACGGCGGCATTATCCGGTTGGACCAACACCGCCACATCCAGCTCGACTATCGCGGCATTCGGGCTTCCGGAGCGCAGCAGCGCTTCGGCGCGGCGGAGATATGGCAGGGCGGCAGTCATTGGGGAGAGACGATTCAGGGCAGACCGTGAAACAGGATTGGCCTGCTGTGCTTGTGATGACTTGGGGCGGGGTTTTCACCCTCACCCTAGCCCTCTCCCATCAAGGGAGAGGGGATTATTGAGGTGGGTTAGAAAGCGCGTTTGTGGGAGTAGTCAATCTCTGCGTTGGTGATGAATTCCAGCAACACCGCGTTGCCTTCCTCGTTCTGCTGACGGGCACGCTGGAAGGCCGGGATGATGTCGCCGGGGTTGGTAATGCGCTCGGCGTAACCACCCATGGCGCGGCCCATGTCGGCGTAGTTGCCGCCCAGGTCGCGGGACTGGTAGAGGTCGTGCGAACGCTGCATGGCGCCGGTCTCCACCGCCATCGTAGAGTTGTTGAGCACCACGGTCGTGATGGGAGCGTTGCTGCGGACGGCAGTCTCGAAATCGAGGCCAACCATGCCGAATGCGGCGTCGCCCATAAAGTTGACGCACATCTTATCGGGGTCGGCGAGTTTGGCGCCGATGACCAGACCCAGGCCAGTACCCAAGCCGTGGGATTTGCCCCATCCGAGGTAGGTGCGGGGGCCGCCGGACCGGTAGAAGGGAGTAATCTGATCGCGGGGGCTGCCGGAGTCGTGGGTGATGATGGCTTCGTCCGAAGGCACCGCGCGCTGGAAGTCGGTGATGACGCGATAGGGGTTGACCAGCGGGCCGTGGTCAGTGGTCTTGTGCTGCCACTCGGCGAGCCAAGCGTTACGGGTGGACTCGATCTCGCCGGTAATCTCGGCGTTGTTGCGGCGACTGTCGCCGACGATTTCACGGCAGGCCTCGATCATCTGGCGCAACGCCAGTCTGGCATCACCGATCAAGGGGAACTGGACATCGTAGTCCTTGTTCAGGTCGCGCGGATCGTTGGTGTTCTGAATCAGGGTACGGCCGGTCGGGAGGTTCATGGACATACCGTGTTTGGTCAAGCTGCAACCAACGCCGAAGATTACATCGGCGCGGCGCACGAATTGATACACGGTGCCCGACATGACGCCAGAGCCGCTACCCAGTGCCAGCGGATGGTGTTCGGGGAAGCCACTCTTGCCCAGCAGCGTAGTCATCACCGGGATCGACAGTAGCTCGGCCAGTTCGATGAGGTCGTCAGTGGCCTCGGCGTACATTACGCCCTGACCCGCGTGAATCACCGGATGCGCCGCAGAGCACAGGGCGCGGGCGGCGGCTTCGACATCGCGAGGGTCGGCCTGGGACGCGGACGGACGGACGTTGCCGCCCCAGTAGAAAGCCTCTTCCGACACTTCTTCGAGGGCCACATCGGCAGGGATTTCGACCATCGACGGGCCGGGGCGACCGGTGTACAGGGCGTTGATGGCGCGCCGCATGACCTGGCTGGTGTTCTGGGCCAGGTTCATGCGCTCGAGGTGCTTGGTTACGTGAGCGAAGCTCTCGATGGAATCAAACATGGGGAACACGCCCTGGCGATCGCGCGGGTGTCCCAAAGGCAGGATCAGGATTGGAACTGAGTCGGAGAAGGCAGTAGCGACGCCGGAGAAGGCGTTTTCGGCGCCGGGGCCGTACTGCATGGCGAATACGCCCGGCGGTCGGCCGTTGGTAACCCGGCTGTAACCGTCGGCGATGCCGACGCCAACGCGCTCCTGACGGCAGATGATGGGACGGATGCCGGCGGCGGCGCAGGCCTCGATGACTGGCGTCGTGGGGAAGCAGGGCAGGTATTTGACACCCTCCCGCTTCAAAATTTCGGCGATTGCATCAATAGTTTGCACGGGATTACCTCACTAGCGATTGTGGGTTCGGCGCGTTTGCGAAGCGCAAAAACGGCGTAGTGGGGCAAGTATATCACCGAGTTAATGGGGTACGGTGTCGGGCCCTGGGGTACAGGGCCTTTTTAAAGTCGTTGGCGTTGGGGACATTATTTTACCGGGATGAACAGGATAAACGGGATGGACAGGATTCTTCTAATTAAGGGCGCCTGGATTCCGGCTTGCGTCGGAATGATGGTAAGGGGCTGGTATAACGGGCACGGGGTTGGATTGTTTCGGTGGGGTAAACTGCGTAGAATGGCGGGCGCAGCTTGACAGTATTTGGGGCGTTGGTTTGGAATCTGGAGCACTACAGGGCGTCAAGGTCGTTGACCTGACACATCACATTGCCGGGCCTTACGCTACCAAGCTCCTGGCTGATTTTGGGGCCGACGTGTTAAAGATCGAGCGGCCGGGTGGGGACCCGGCGCGGCGATTGCCACCGTTCTATCATGACGAGCCGCACCACGAAAAAAGCCTGCCATTTCTATACCTGAATACCAACAAGCGTAGCGTTACGCTCAATCTCAAAACCGATACGGGTCGGGGGATTCTGCTGGATTTGCTGGCGGACGCTGATGTGGTGGTCGAGAATTTTGCGCCACGGGTCCTGCCGTCGCTGGGGCTGGACTACGATACCTTGCGGGAGCGCAACGACCGGCTGGTGCTAGCCTCGGTATCCAACTTTGGGCAGAGCGGGCCTTGGCGCGATTTCCGGGCCACGGAGATCGTAGAGTACGCTTTGGGCGGGTTGATGTACATATTCGGCGGCTACGACCGGGAACCGTTGACGCACGCACTGCATCAAGCGCAGTTCAAGGCCGGCACCAATCTGGCATCCGCGACGCTGATGGCCCTGTACCACCAACGACTCACCGGCGAGGGCCAGCGGGTGGATGTATCTATTCAGGAGAGCCTGGCATCGGCGTTGCGCGACGTTACCAATAACTACACCTACTCTGGCGCTGTGCGACGCCGACAACCCAACCACACCGGAGACTTGACGCGCTTGCGGGCCGTGTCCGATGGGTACGTCCTGCCCAACCCGGGGCTGGGGGCGTCGGTGAACTGGCAAGTGATGGTGGATTTTCTGGAAGCGCCGGCGCTGGACGACCCCCGATTTGACAATCCCTCGGTACGCCTGGAAAACGCGGAGGCGTTGGGCGACATCCTGGATCAGATTTTCGCCACCAAGCAGAAACAGGAGATTTTCTACGCCGCCCACGAAAAGCGCTTCATCTACGGCGTAATTGATTCGCCGGCTGAAACCGTCGACAACCCACAGATTCGAGCGCGTGGGTACTACGTGCCGCTGCAACATCCTGAACTCGGCGAGATTACGTTTCCGGGTGCGCCCTTCCTGCTCAGCGACTCACCGTGGCAGGTCGAGTCTGCGGCGCCGTCGTTGGGCGAGCACACAGCTGACGTTCTGACCAGGCTGGGTTATGACGCGTCGGGGTTGGCGTATCTGCGGGCCTCGGAGGTAATCTGATATGGCGGGGCCGTTGCAGGGTGTACGCATCGTAGAGATGGGCCAGCTGATCGCCATTCCATCGGCGATGAAATGGCTGGGTGATATGGGTGCCCAGGTGATTCGTCTGGAATCGGTACAGCGGCTGGAAAGTTACCGCACCGACTCGCTGTATCTGAATGACGTCGACGGCGATTTTTGGAACCGGGGCGCGAATTTTTACGAACAAAACCGCAACAAACTTGGATTGACCCTGGACCTGAGCCGCGATGAAGGCCGGGCCGTGCTGCGCGACCTCGTCGCCATATCCGATGTGTTCGCCGAGAACTTCACGCCGCGGGTGGTGCGCAATTTTGGCCTGGAATACGCCGACCTGCGCAGGATACGTCCCGACATCATCATGGTGTCGTCAACGGGCTACGGGTTCGATGGCCCCTGGGCCAACTTCGGGGCGACCGGCCCGGCCACGGAAGGCGCAGCGGGTTTGGCTTACCTGACGGGTTACAAGGACGGCGGGCCGGTAATGTCAGAGATTCCCTACACCGATTACACCGCCGGCGAACATACGGTGGCTGCGGTGATGCTGGCGCTGATGCACCGGCTCAACACGGGCCGGGGACAGTTCATCGACATTTCCCAGACCCAAACTTGCAGCGCCACGATTCCAGAGGCATTGCTGGACTGGACGGTAAACGGACGGGTGCAACCCCGGGCCGGCAACGAAGACCCGGCGATGTCGCCCCACGGATGCTATCCCTGCGCCGGGGATGATCGCTGGATTGCCATTGCGATCGACAACGATGCGGCGTGGCAGGCGTTGTGTCGTGTGATGCGTCGCGCGGATTGGGCGGCGGATGGTCGGTACGCCGATGTGTTGAGCCGCATCACTCACCGCGAAGAACTGGACAGGATGCTGGCCTTTGAAACGCGGCAGCACGACAACCACGCGTTGATGGCGCAGTTGCAGGCGGAGGGCGTCGCCGCCGGCGCGGTGATGGACAGCAAGGACCTGCTGTTCAACGAGCACCTGGAGGCTCGTGAATTTTACGAGGTTATTGAGCACCACCCGGCCACGGGGATGCCTCCACTGCCTTACGCCGGGCGTCCGTGGAAACTGTCGGGCACTCCGGCAATCGACCCGAAAGCGGCTCCCATCATGGGTGAACACAATCAGACGCTGCTCAGTGAGCTGCTGGGCAAGACCGACGCGCAGGTTGCGGAGCTGGCGGAGGCCGACATCATTGGGTTTGCGCCGCTGACGCCGCGTGGCGTGCGGCGGCCGTCGCTGGACGAGCAGGTGCGGCAGGGCCGTATGCAGCGGTACGAAACCGATTACGCCGAGCAGATCCGGCGTCGATTCGGCATAGAGTAGGGCCGGGGGTTTTCGCCCTCACCCCAACCCTCTCCCATAAAGGGAGAGGGAGATAAGCCGGGCCTCGCAGGTTGCCTTTGGCCGGGTGGCGGTACCCTTACGACGACTGACGGGATTCGAATGCGGTGATAGCGTCTTCGTGCTGGAGTGTCAGGCCAATGTCGTCGAGGCCGTTGAGCAGGCAATAGCGGCGGAACTCGTCCACCTGGAAGTCCACCACGATGTCTTCATCGTTGTCGCGGACCTGTTGCGCTTCGAGATCGACCGTCAGTTCCAGGCCGGGGTTGTTTTTGGACTTGTCGATAATCTCCCGCACCGCTGCTTCAGGCAGGATCAGCGGCAAGAGGCCGTTTTTGAAGCAGTTGTTGTAAAAGATGTCGGCGAAGCTGGGGGCGATGACGCACCGGATGCCGAAATCCTCCAAGGCCCAGGGAGCGTGCTCACGCGATGAGCCACAGCCGAAGTTGGGGCCGGATACCAGGATTTTGGAATTGCGGAAAGGACTTTGATTCAGGATGAAATCCGGGTTTTCCGAACCGTCTTCCAGGTAGCGATACCGGTCGAACAGGTGCGGGCCGAAACCCACGCGCTCGATGCTCTTGAGATATACGGCGGGGATAATCATATCGGTGTCCACGTTGACCTGGTCGAGGTGGGCAACGACGCCGCTCAGGTTGATAAATGGTTCCATTGTTTGCTCCGTTTTGTGCTCAAGGTTAGTTGCAAAAGCGCCTGGGCGCGTGCGGGCGCTACTATTCGGCCAGCGCCAGCATCCGCGTGACAAAGCGATGCACTATCGGGCGATCCGCGTCTCGTTCGTAATCTTCCATGTCGTCGTGATAGAAGTTGCGGTGAAATTTTTCGGCGGCCAAGAAATCAGCTTCTAACAATGGGTCATCTTGCTCTCGGGCGAGTCGAATGACAGCGGTTTTCAGGGAACGGTGGGAGCGATGATCCCAACCACGCAGTTGGGCGACAGTCATTACAGTATGGGCGGCAGCGCCCCACAATTTTTCCGAACCTTGTACAAGGTCGCCAGCAGCAAACTCCGCATCCGCGGCTATTAAGAAACCGCGAGCAGTCTGAGCGTGTTGTTGAGTGAGCATTGGGTTTGCCAGGTGCTAGTTAACTTTGCTGGGGTTAGAAATCGCGAACGTCCACGAAGTGGCCGGCTATGGCGGCGGCGGCGGCCATTTCGGGGCTGACGAGGTGGGTACGTCCACCGTAGCCCTGGCGGCCT
Source organism: Dehalococcoidia bacterium (assembly GCA_965220095.1). Taxonomy (GTDB): domain Bacteria; phylum Chloroflexota; class Dehalococcoidia; order Lucifugimonadales; family UBA3495; genus Bin87. The sequence continues at coordinate 3,275,540 of OZ244805.1, read as the reverse complement.
TCGAAGTTGCGGTTCGATGTGGAGGCGCAGCGCTGGCCCGGCTCCAGGATGTCCGGGTTCATGCCGAGGCACATGGAGCACCCGGCCACACGCCAGTCGAAACCGGCGTCGATGAACACCTGATCAAGTCCCTCGGCTTCTGCCTGCATCTTAACTCGGGCGGAGCCGGGCACGACCATGGCGTAGACGTCGGCACTGACCTGGCGGCCCTTGATGACGCCGGCGGCGGCGCGCAGGTCGTCAATGCGGGCATTGGTGCAGGCTCCGAGGAACACGCGGTCGATTTTGATGTCCTGGATGGCCTGGTTGGCTTCCAGACCCATGTATTCCAGGGCGCGTTCGGCAGCTTCCTGTTCGGCGGTCGAGCCGAAAGACGCCGGGTCGGGGACGCGGTCGGTGACTGGCACCACCATGTCGGGCTTGGTCCCCCAGGTCACGAAAGGCGACAGTTCAGCTGCCGAGATGATGACCGTTTGGTCGTAGGTGGCGCCCGGGTCGCTGGCGAGGCCGCGCCATTCTTCAATCTTCGCTTCCAATTCGGCGCCCTTGGGAGCGTAGGGACGCGTGCGGACGTACTCGAATGTGGTTTCATCGGGAGCAATCATGCCGGCGCGGGCGCCGGCTTCGATGCTCATATTGCATACCGTCATGCGTCCGTCCATCGACAAGCCGCGGATGGCTTCGCCGGTGTACTCGATCACATGGCCGGTGCCGCCGTTGACGCCGATACGCCCGATGATACCGAGTATGACGTCTTTGGCGGACACCCCGCTTGGCAGCGGGCCATCAATGCGGATTTCCATGGTCTGCGGTTTGGTCTGGCGCAGCGTTTGCGTGGCCAGCACGTGTTCGACTTCCGACGTGCCGATGCCGACCGCAAAACAGCCCAGCGCGCCGTGAGTGGAGGTATGGCTGTCTCCGCATACCACCGTCTTGCCGGGAAGGGTGTAGCCCAGGTCAGGGCCGATCACGTGGACGATGCCCTGATTCTCACTGAAGCGGTCGTAATAATAAGGCAAGGCGAACTCGGCGGCGTTGCGATCCAGGGCATCCAGCTGCGCCTTGGAAATCTGGTCTTCGATAGGGCGGGTCAGCTCCCAGGTCGGGGTGTTGTGGTCGGCGGTGGCGACGGTGAGGTCGGGGCGGCGCACCGGCCGGCCAGCCATCCGCAAGCCGTCGAATGCCTGCGGAGAGGTAACTTCGTGCACCAGGTGAAGGTCAACGTAGATCAGGGAAGGCTGCCCAGATTCCTCGTGAACCACGTGGGCATCCCAAATTTTCTCGAACATTGTCCTGGCGGCCATGACGCTCCTCCAACAATTTTAACTGGTTCTGAAAGCTTGAATATTATAGCACTGGAAGGGTGTGGCACTCTCGCCGGAGGAATCGGGGTTATTTACATGGATGAATGGGATGAGCAGGATTTGGGCGTTCCCGCGTTTGCCATCGCCTGGGCCTGAGGCCGGCGATAATTGGGGCTGTGATACACTTTCGACAACATTGCTTTGCCCAGTCATTTGCGGAGGAAAACCGATGCCGTCAAGCGAAAATGTGACCCTGCCCGAAAACGTCCGACCCGTCCATTATGACCTCACGCTGACGCCGAATTTTGACGATTTTACTTTTGCCGGTGAGGTGGACATTACGGTCCGAATGGAGCCTGGCACGACTGAAATCGTCCTGAACTGCGATGAAATAGACATCAACACCGCCACCATCGGCTGGGCGGACGTGGACGGTTCCCACGAGCTGGCGGCGGCCGGTATCTCCTACAACAAAGACGCCGAGCAGGCGACCATCAGTATTGGGGGCGCATCGGCCAACGGCCTGGTGGGCAATACCCACCTGCGGATGACTTACACCGGCGAGCTGAACGACAAACTGCGGGGGTTCTATCGCAGTCAATACACCAATCCGGAGGGTGAAACGGCGTACCTGGCCACCACGCAGTTTGAGGCCACCGATGCCCGCCGCGCATTGCCGTGCTGGGATGAGCCCGCAGTCAAGGCTACCTTCAAGGTTACCCTGAACATCCCCGCCGAGATGGAGGCGGTGTCCAACACGCCCATCATTGAGGATAAAGCTGGGCCAAGGGCAGGCACCCGGACGGTGGTTTTCGACCAAACGCCTGTTATGTCAACCTACCTGCTGGCCTTCGTTATTGGAGATCTGAGCCACGTGGAGAAGGAGGCCGCCGACGGCACCGTGGTGGGTGTGTGGACGACCCGTGGCAAGGAGCGTCAAGGAGACTTTGCGCTGGATACTTCGGTCAAGCTACTGTCGTTTTTCAACGACTATTTCGGTATCCGCTACCCCCTGCCCAAGCTTGACCACCTGGCCATTCCAGACTTTGCAGCCGGCGCCATGGAAAACTGGGGCTGCGTTACCTATCGGGAAACCGCGCTGCTGGTGGACGCCGACAACTCGTCGGCGGGCACGCGGCAGAGAGTGGCCGAGGTAGTTGCCCACGAGATGGCTCATATGTGGTTTGGCGACCTGGTAACGATGCAGTGGTGGGACGACCTGTGGCTCAACGAGAGTTTTGCCACCTGGGTTGGCACCAAGGCGGTGGATTGGCTGTTCCCGGAGTGGTCAATGTGGACGCAGTTCGTCAACATGGACACCAACCGCGCCTTCAACCTGGATGGCCTGAAAAACTCCCACCCCATCGAGCAGGAGGTGACCAACCCGGCGGAGGTCAGTCAGCTGTTCGATGCGATCAGTTACAGCAAGGGCGGTTCGGTGTTGAGGATGCTGGAGCATTTTTTGTCAGCCAGCACTTTCCGCGTCGGACTGAACATCTATCTGAACCGGCATTCCTACCAGAACGCCCGCACCGTTGACCTGTGGACGGCGCTGGAAGAAGCATCGGGAGAGCCGGTGACTTCCATGATGGGGAGTTGGACGGGCCAGATGGGTTATCCGGTGCTGGATGTGGCCGCCACCCCAACGAGCGGCGGACTTTCGCTGGAAATCAAGCAGGAGCGGTTCGTGTTCGATTCGGTGCTGGACGACGGGGGAGCCGACGATGAGGAGCAGGTTTGGCCCGTACCGGTAACGGTTGTCGCTGCCGGTGCTGGCGTAACGGCTACGCTGGTCAGCGCCGCCACCGGTACGATACAGGTTGCCGCGCCGCGGGAACCCGACTGGTTCAAGGTGAATCCGGACCAGACCGGGTTCTACCGGGTCAACTACACGGATGCGGACTGGGATCGACTGGCGCCGGCAATTGCATCGCAGACGCTGCCGGCCACGGACCGACTGGGCATCCAGAACGACGCCTACGCCCTGTCGCGGGCTGGCCTGCTGCCGGTGACGCGGTTCCTGACGCTGGCGGGAGTCTACCAGCAGGAATCGGACGCGTCGGTGTGGAGCGACCTGGCCACCAACCTGCGGGAGATTGAAAGCCTCATTTCGGACGAGCCGTACCTGGAATCCTACCGCGCCTTTGGCCGCCAGTTGTTCGGTCCGGCGGCCCAGCGTTCGGGATGGGACGCCAGGCCCAGCGAGGGCCACCTGGACTCGCTGTTGCGGTCGACGGTGCTGAGCCAGGCCGGTGTGTACGGAGATGAAGAGGTAATCGCGCAGGCTCAGGAGCGGTTCACCGCATACCAGTCGGATCCCGGCAACGTGAGACCCGACTTGCGCGGCGTGGTGTTCAGCCTGGTGGCGCAGTCGGGAGACCGTGCCCTCTACGACCGTATTTGGGAACTGGAACGGGCCGCCGAGTTGCACGAGGAGAAACTCCGGCTGTTGATGTCTTTGGCACGCTTCCAGCAGGAGGAACTGCTACGGGAAACGCTAGACCGGTCGTTGACCGACGACGTGCGCCTACAGGACACAATCTTCGTCGTTTCGGCGGTGGCCGCCAACCACAAGGGGCGCAACCTGGCTTGGGAATTCCTCAAGGAGCAGTGGGACGAGTTCGACCGTCGCTATGGCGGCGGGGGCTTCGGGCTGATGCGTCTGGTGGCCATCACCAATGCCTTCAGCAGCGATGCCATGCGCGACGACGTGGCGGCGTTTTTCGAGGTTCATCCCACGCCGGCCGCGGAGCGCACGATCCGGCAGGCACTGGAGCGTATCCAGCTCAATACGGCGTGGCTGGAGCGCAACCGGGGGGAGTTGGCCGTGCGGTTTGGGTAGTGCCGGATTAATCCGACACGCCGTCAAAACCCGCAATGTGTCCGCTTGCTGTTCTGTTAGGAACAGGGAGCGGAGCTAACTGGTACGATGTACTTTGAAATAGTCGGGCCAATTAGTGAGGTTGAAAACATCGCTGTATCTGGTTCTATACATGACGTGGCGCGTTTGCGTAGTCGCTACGGGCCGGGAAGGTGGCGAAAACTAAATGGGGATTGCGCCTATCCTTTTCCCGGATGGCAAAGTGTACGATGCCGAGGTGCATTGGTACGAAGCCCACGGCATAGGCAGAAAGGAGATAAAGATAGCGCGCATCTTGAGGTGACAATTATGACCGCAAAGTACGTTGTCTGCGTCGACAACAAAGGCTATCCAGTTTCGCTGGAAGTTCGCAAAATCTACCGTACATTGCCCGACGACGGAGAACCGGAGCTTGATCTGATTCGGGTCATTGACGAGTCCGGTGAAGATTACCTCTTCCCCGGTAGCTACTTCATTCCCATCGAGTTGACTGAGGAAGTAGAGAAGGCGCTTGTCGCAACCCTTTGACTGGGCAGATTCGGCTATCGGCAGTCCACTTGTGTCAAGCCATCAGCCAGTTTCTTGAACTTAAATAGGGGTAGTTTGACATCGCGGGGCAATGGCGGTAGCCTTGACTGTAAATCGATTGCATTGATGTGTTGTAGATTATGTACGTTTCTGAGCGAATAGATGCACTGAAATCGTTAATTGCTGACCGTATTCTGATAATCGACGGGGCAATGGGTACGCAAATTCAGGCGCGCAACCTCGAGCCGGCGGATTTTGGCGGCGAGGAATACGAAGGGTGCAACGAGTACCTGAATATCACGCGCCCCGACATCATCGCCGACATCCACCGGGCGTATCTGGAAGCTGGCGCCGATATTCTCGAAACCAATACTTTTGGCGCGACGGCATTGGTGTTGGGGGAGTATGGACTGGCCGACCACTCCCGACGCATCAACCGGGAGGCTGCCGTTATCGCGCGCAAAGTCAGCGATGAGATGGCCGAAAGGCAGCCGGGACGACTGACCTTTGTGGCCGGGGCGATGGGGCCCACGACGCGCACCATCTCGGTAACCGGCGGGCTGACCTTTGACGAACTGGCCGCCGATTACCACCAGCAGGCGGCGGGCCTGATTGAAGGCGGCGTTGACATGGTGCTGCTGGAAACCAGCCAGGACACCATCAACGTAAAAGCCGGACTGGAAGGGATCGACCGGGCGTTTGCCGAGTTGGGAATCACCACGCCGGTTGCCGTACAGGGCACCGTGGAACCGATGGGGACGCTGCTGGCCGGGCAGGACGCCGAGGCGCTTTACACGTCGCTGGCCCACCGGGATTTGCTGTGGGTGGGTTTCAACTGCGCCACCGGCCCCGAGTTTATGACCGACCACGTGCGCACGCTCTCGGGGTTGTCGCAGACCAACATCGCCTGCGTGCCCAACGCCGGGCTTCCCGACGAGGACGGCAACTATAACGAATCTCCGGAGATGCTGGCTGCCACGCTGGGCCGTTTCGCCGAAAACGGTTGGCTGAACGTCGCCGGCGGGTGTTGCGGCACCGGCCCCGACCACATCCGTCAGATCGCGGCGGCAATGAACGGCAAACCGCCACGGGATGCCAAACCGCCACTGGCGTCGCGCGTATCCGGTATTGAGGCGGTGCTCATCGACGCGGACAGTCGCCCGACGATTATCGGCGAACGCACCAACGTGCTGGGGAGCCGCCGGTTCAAACGGCTGATCGGCGGCGATCGTTTTGAGGAGGCCGCCGAAGTCGGCCGTCGCCAGGTGCGCAACGGCGCCCACATTCTGGATGTGTGTTTACAGGACCCGGACCGGGACGAAACGTCGGATGTCATCAAGTTTCTCGACCAGCTCAACCGGCGGATCAAAGCGCCGATCATGATTGACTCGACGGATGCGGACGTCATCGAAGAATCGCTGAAACGGCTGCAGGGCAAGTCAATCATCAACTCCATCAACCTGGAGGATGGCGAGGAGCGGTTTCAGCGCGTGGTGCCATTGGCCCGCCGCTACGGCGCCGCGCTGGTGGTGGGCTGCATTGACGATGATCCCAACCAGGCACAGGCCATCACGCGGGAGCGCAAGGTGGAAATCGCCCAACGCTCGCACCAACTGTTGACCGAAAAGTACGGTGTGGCTGAGCAGGACATAATTTTCGACCCGCTGGTGTTTCCGGCTGGAACGGGTGATGTGAATTACGTCGGATCCGCCGCCGAAACCATCGAGGGAGTGCGGCTCATCAAAGCGGCGCTGCCGAACACGAAAACCGTCCTGGGTATTTCCAACGTGTCGTTTGGCCTGCCGGCGGCGGGGCGCGAGGTGTTCAACTCGGTGTTCCTGTACCACTGCGTCCAGGCGGGGCTGGACATGGCAATCGTCAACTCGGAGTTGATGCAGCGCTACACCACGATACCCGAAGCAGAACGCAAGCTGTCGGAAGACCTCATCTGGAACCGGGGAGATGATCCGGTGGCCGCCTTCGCCGCGCATTTCCGCGACCGGGCTCCCCGTTCGACCGTCGAGGAGCGGTCGGCCCTTCCGCTGGACGAACGCCTGGCCAAGTGCATTATCGAGGGCAGCAAGGAGGGTTTGGCGGACGACCTGGACCTGGCGATGCAGGAACGGGCGCCGCTGGACATTATCAATGGGCCGCTGATGGCCGGCATGGACGAGGTGGGTCGGCAGTTCAACGCTAACCAGCTCATCGTGGCCGAGGTTTTGCAGAGCGCCGAAGCGATGAAATTCGCCGTGTCTCACCTGGAACCGCACATGGAGCGCTCGGACGCAGCCGTTCGCGGACGGGTTTTGCTGGCAACCGTAAAGGGCGACGTGCATGACATTGGCAAGAATCTCGTCGAAATCATCATGTCCAACAACGGTTACCACGTGGTGAACCTGGGCATCAAGGTGCCACCGCAGGACCTGATCGCCGGCTACCGCGAGCACTTGCCGGACATTATCGGTTTATCGGGTTTGCTCGTGAAGTCGGCGCAGATGATGGTGGAGACGGTGCAGGATTTCCGGGTCGCCGGAATCAGGGCGCCGGTGATGGTTGGCGGGGCCGCGCTGTCGAATCGGTTCACTCGCCTGCGCATCGCTCCCGAATATGACGGACTGGTGGCCTACGCGCCGGACGCAATGACCGGCTTGGCGTTGGCCAACCTGATTCAGGATGCTGACGAACGAGAGCGAATGGCGGCCCGTCTGGAAACCGAATCCGTCGAGTTGGCGGCGGAACTAGCCGCCCGGAGCCAATAACCTGATGACATCCGTTGGACATACCTCTCCTATCACCCCGCTGGAATCATCGCCGCAGCCGCCCGATTTACGCCTGCACGTCGTGCAAGACCACGATCTGGACGAAATTTTCGGTTACATCAATCCGCAGATGCTGTACGTGCGCCACCTGGGTTATCGAGGCCGGTTCACCGAGGCGTTGGCGGACGGCGAACCGAAAGCGCTGGAACTGCGACGTCAGGTGCAGCGGGTGGAAGATATTGTGCTGGCTCGCGCCGACATTGCCGCCGGGGCCGTGTTCAAGTTTTTCCCCTGCCGATCCGACGGGCAATGGCTGATCATCTACTCGTCAGACGGTTCCGAGGAGCTGGAGCGGTTCTATTTCGGGCGGCAAGCGGAACGCGAGGGCCTGTGCCTGTCCGACTACGCGCGACCCGTGGGCGATGGACCCGACGATTACGTGGCAATGTTTGTGACTACCGTGGGGCCGGGCGTGCGGGAGCTGTCGGAAAAATGGAAGAGCGACGGGCGGTATCTGGATTCCCATACCCTGCAGGCGCTGGCAATTGAATCGGCGGAGGGTTTTGCCGAACTGCTGCACAAACGCATTCGCAACATGTGGAACATCGGCGAAGGGTCTGGCATGAGGGTGGCCGATGAAAACGAAAAACGGGATTTGTTCCGGGCACAGTATCAGGGCAAACGGTTTTCCTTTGGCTACCCGGCGTGTCCCCGACTGGAAGACCAGGAGAAATTGTTCGACCTGCTGGACGCAACGGCGAGCATCGGGGTGGAGCTCACCGATGGTTACATGATGGACCCGGAGGGGTCGGTTTCAGCGCTGGTGTTTCACCATCCGGAGGCGAAGTACTTCAACCTGGGTGAAGCTGATATTGAGCGGCTGGAAGCTGAGATAGATAAATTCCAGCCCACCGGGAATTAGGATACGATGACGAGGTCAAGATAAAGCCAACCCGCAAGCATTTTGCCTGCGGGTTGTTTTTTGTGCGAATAATAGACGAGTTTTCGCGGTCGCTCCACAGGGTTTCCGGAGTTAGCGAGCCGGGATTTCACAGGTTCCGTTCTCTTGTAGATGATGCCATTACAGCAGCGGTGGCGGCATTGCTGGCGAGGGTCACTCCGTGTCATCCCCAGAGTTGAAAGCGTATGTGGCTTTGCCTATCGCTCCAACCACGACAGCGACCAAACCAAAAAACATCATCAGACCAGACCCGCGCGCCAAGACAGTCGCGGTGTCGCTCGCAGTTTGGTAAACGCTCGGATTCATCGCACCGCTGAGTGCCGTGCCACAGGATGTAACACAACCACCAAAACCCAACAGGATTAAAGCGAAACCTCCCCACAATAAGGCGGTCGATACCTCCGGATTCATTTCATGGCTCCAACTAGGAGGTGTCAAACACTCTTACTTCACTTCTATTTGAGAGTGCCGCCGGGTTCGAAACGGTCGTCCAGCCAACGAATGAACATATTGACATATCGCGTGTAAGTGTCAACCGCCCTGGGTTTGAGCGGGGACTGTTCGCATTCCTCTCGATAGCGTTCGAACGCCGACCGAATCCCTGCCAGGGTGTCTGGGGGAACCTTGGGCATTGCATCGCTCCTTTTCGTTTGGGAGCCGCTTGGCTTCAAATACTTATCCTTTCTCCGCACTCACACCGCACCGCCTTGCCATCGTCCACCACCTCAAAACCGTCTGAAACCTGTATGGCACGGGCTGGAATCATTCTGCGCCGAAAACTCCATTCGTCGTTTTCCTCAACACGAATATCCGCCGATTTCCCACAACTGGCACATTCTTGCTTTTTCCAGTATCTATCCCTTGACATCGTGCCTCCTAAAAAACCATGCGGAACAACCCCGGAACCATTGCTACCAGGACCGAGATACTCGCCATCGCGACAGCAGCACCGACACAAACTGCACCATAATGCTCCGTATGGATAGGGAAGGTCGGAGGGCTTTTTGCGATGGTATCCTGCCGGGGCGTGTGGTGGTGCGCTTGGCGGCGGGCGTGTCGGCAGCCTTACGGCGCGTCCGTGGCTGCATCGAAAATCCCCCGGTTACAATGTCCGGGGGGATGTTATCATGGACACCAACCGTAAGCAAACGGAACCATTTCACCCTCACCCCAACCCTCTCCCATCAAGGGAGAGGGGGCTTTTGGCATCTCTAGAGAGGGCACTACACGCTCCTCTAAATGACGGGAGCTGGGATTGGTTTACAAGTCCAGGGCGTCGGCTAGGCGACGGCGGTGGAACTTGGGGTCGCCGAGGAACTGATAGAGCGTCCGCGACGCGGTGGTGTGCAGGGTGAGGCCGTACTCGGTGGTGCTGCCGACGCCAGCGTGTACCTCGTGGGCATGGTTGCAGGCGTTGTAGTAGGCGACGCTGCTGACTGCTTTGGCCAGGTGGATACTATCCGCAGCGGTGCGCTCGGAATCCAGCTTCCACAGGGCTTCGTAGGTGGTCCAGCGGGCGGCGTCCAGCTCGTTGACCAGGTTGATGATGTGGTCTTGCACTCGCTGGAAGCGTCCGATGGGAGTACCGAACTGGATTCTGGTGCGGCTGTATTCCACCGACATTTCGTACACCTGCTGCGACCCGCCCACCTGATAGGCGCAGAGCAGCGGGATGGCGCTGCCGACCGCACGCTCCAGCGCCGACCATCCACCGTCGAATTGACCGCCCAGGACAGCGGATTGGGCGACCTGAACACCGTCCAGGCGGACTTCCGACAGGTTCCACGCAAAGCCTTCCAGCCTTCGGATTGACACGCCGGGAGCGCCAGCCGGCACCATCACCAGTCCGACGTGCTGCCGGTTCTCGGTGCGAACGGCACAAATCAGGTCGGTGGTCGCAGCGGCGTCATAGACAAACACCTTACTGCCCGTGATGCGGTATCCGTCGCCGTCGGCAGCGGCAATGGCCTGCACTTCATCCTCGTCCCACTGATAGTCGGCTTCGGTGACGGCCAGGGAAATCGTGCGTCGACCGGCGGCAACGTCAGGGAGGATCGAGTGTTTTTGCGCCTCGGTGCCAGTTTCCAGGATGACCAGCGCACCCAGAACGGCGCTGCTGAAATGCGGCCCCGGCACTGGCCCGCGGCCCAACTCTTCAAACAGGACACCGGCATCGGTGTACGAACCGCCCTCGCCGCCGTATTCGGTGGGAATGATGATGCCCAGCCATCCGGTAGCGACCAGCTTCGACCAGGGTTCGGATGGAGCGGTTTGTCCGGTGGCGGACATCTCCAGCAGAACGTCTTTGGGGTACTCGGTATCGACGAACCGGCGCACCGCCGTTTTCAGCATTTCCTGTTCTTCGGTGAGGGACAAATCCATCGTTTACGGCTCCTGCGCCCGAACAAATGTCGCAGCGCAAAGTGATCAGTCGGTTCAGCGGAGATAATCTGAGGTCAGGCCAACGCTCCGGCGCGCTCCCGTTGCTGGCGACCGATGCCGATGCGCCGGGCCATGATGACCTTCTGGATGTCGGTGGTGCCGCCGGGGTGCAGGGCGATGATGGCGGCGCGCTGGTGGGCTTCGAAGTGTCCCTCGCCGGCGCCCCATTTATCGTCTTTGGTGAGAGCGGCCGGCCCCAGGATGTCCAGGATTCTAGTGGCCACCCGGAGGCCCGACTGCTTGCGGAAGTAGGAGGCCTGCGGCCCTTCATAGGTAACGTTGGCGCCGCTGTGGCGCATCCAGTAGTTGCGCAGCTGGAACAGGCGGCCAATCTCGGCGTCGATGTAAATGTCGACCAACCGCTCGCGGACGTCGGGGTCTTGGCTCAGGGGGCGACCGCGGCGATTGTTGGTCTTGCAATAGTCGAAGATTCGGTCGACGATCCAGTTGCGGCCGATTTTGCCGCCGGTGCCGTGCTCCAGTTCGAGGTGGGTGGTAGCGACTTTCCAGCCTTCATTCTCGCCGCCGATGAGGTTCCGGGCCGGCACGCGCACGTTGTCGAAGTAAACGATGTTCTTGACACCGGAACCGGCGCCGGATTCGCCGGCAGACGACAGCAGGTCCATGGGGAACACGCTGATGCCGGGCAGGTTGGAAGGCACCATGAACCAGCTGAGGTTGTGATGGCGTTCGCCTTCCTGATCGGTGCAGGTGATGGTCCACATATAGTCGGAGCCGTGGGCACTGCCGACGTACACCTTCTGCCCGTTGATAACATAGTCGTCGCCATCGCGACGGGCGGCGGTTTTGGCGTTGGCCAGGTCGGAGCCGGCCTCGGGCTCGGTCAGCAGCTGCCAGGTGCGGATTTCGCCCTTGAATATCTTGGGCAGAAAATCCTGCTTCTGTTCCTCGGAACCCCATACCAGAATGGAATTCCCGCCGAGGCGTCCGCCGGAGTCGTAGTAGGGAGGAAGCGAGAGGTTGTGCCCGTCGATTTCCTCCTCCAGGACAACCGAGTGGTCGACGGTCAGGCCGCCGCCGCCGTATTCCCGAGGAGCGGTGGGCCAAAGCCAACCCTGTTCGCCGAGTCGCCGGCCCAATTCACGGCGCAGTTGGTACTGCTCGTAGGTCAGGTCGATTGAATCAGCGGGGTGCTGGATGCCGCCGGGAATGTTCTCAGAAAGCCAGGATTGCACTTCGGTGCGAAAGGCTTCCTGTTCAGCGGTATAGGTGGGTTCAAAGTCCATGCTAATCCTCCGGCGCCGACGCGCCAGCCGGCTTCCGATACTACGGGTTGAATGGGCTGATTGGGGTTCAGGGCGCAATTATGCCTTATGTACCCAACCACGGCAACCGGAGGCATTAGCTGGACGAAAGGACGGGGTTCACCCTCACCCCAGCCCTCTCCCGTCGAGGGAGAGGGGGTTGGCTAGCGGCTGCGTAGGGCGCGGCCGGGGAGGGCTCCGGTGTGTTGGCCGTTGTCGATGACCAGCTGGCCATTGACGCACACGTAGTCGATACCGACGGGGTATTGGCGCGGGTCGTCGAAAGTGGCCGGTGTGTCGACGGTGTGTGGGTTGAACAGCACCAGGTCGGCTTTGGCGCCGTCCCGCAGGGTGCCGCGGTCGGTGAGGCCGAGGCGTTGGGCCGGTGCGCCGGTCATCTTGCGGATGGCGGTTTCCAGAGAGAACAAGCCTTCGCCACGCACGAACTGCGCCAGCACATACGGATACGTGCCGTAGGTGCGCGGATTGGGACGGCCACCGGTCATGATGGCATCGGTGCCAATCATCTGCGCCGGGTGGGAGGCGATTTCGCGGATGTTTTCCAGGTTGCCGGTGCGCGCTACGAAGGCCACCTGCAACTGTTCTTCGAGGAGCAGGTCGCAGACGGCGTCGACCATGCGACCTCCGCGGTGCTGGGCCAGCTCTTCCAGCGAACGACCTTCCCATTCCTTGTTCTGGTCCGAAGCAATGTTCGCGAAGATGTAGTTGTCCAACGTCTGGCCGCCCCATTGCGGTTCGACGGCACGCACCATGAGGTTGCGAACGTTGGGGTCGGCGATACGGGTGAGCAGGGCCTGGGGACCGCCGGCGTGAACCCAGTACGGCAGCAGGGAGTGCAGGATGGTGCTGGCTGCGGGGTAGGGATACTGGTCGTAGGTGATATCCTGACCGCGGCTGAGCCCTTCATCAACTAGCGCAGTCATCTCAGCGCCCAGGCCGGCTACGGGACTGTGGTAGTGGGAGATGTGCAACGGAGCGCCGGAGCGCCGGCTGATCTCGACCGCCTCGCGGAACGGGTCGAGCAGGCGGTCGCCGAGGGTGTAACGGGCGTGGGTGCAGTAGAAACCGCCCTCCTGAGCGGCGACGGTGGCGATGGCCGCCAGTTCGTCGGTGTTGCTGTAGGCGCCGGGGGCATAGGTGAGACCGGTGGTGAATCCAAATGCGCCGTCGCGCATCCCCTGGCGCGTCAGTTCCTGCATCTGAGCAAGTTCGGCGTCGGTGGGCAGGCGGGACGACCAGCCCATGGCGGCCACCCGGACGGCAGCGTGGGGCACGAAGTGGAAGACATTGCAGGCGGCGCTGCCGTCGAACAACGCCAGGAAGTCGGCCACGCTGCTCCATCTCACATCCGGGGGCGTGCCGTTGACTGCTGCCAAGTACACCAGGAGTTGCTCCAGGCCGCGCGGCGTGGTGGGAGCGTAGGAGAGGCCATCCATGCCCAGGGCCTCGGTGGTTACGCCCTGGCGGATTTTGGCCTCGTGGGCTGGCTCTGTCAGCAGCATCAAGTCGGAATGAGAGTGCATGTCGATGAAACCGGGGCAGATGACGTATCCGCTCGCGTCAACGGTCCGGGCGGCGTCGATGGCCGACACGTCGCCGGTTACAATCTCGATCGTGTCGCCGGTTACAGCTACGCTGGCGCGATAGCCTGGCGCTCCGGTGCCGTCGATCAGGTGTGCGTTGGTGAAGAGCAGATCAACCATGTTGGAACTCCCTTAACAGGCTGCTACCGGTATGTTTCGATGCAGGAATGATACACCGAGTCGGCCGGGGAACAATCGTAGGGTGACGCGGTAGGATGACGCGCCCCGAGGTAAGAAGGGCTGAACACGAAGGTGGCGACAGCGGAGTTATGTAACCCATTTCGCCTTTTAGAGCGATAGACAATATGGGCCGCTAACACCACGAAATGATTCCAAATACGCAATTATACGATAAGTCAGCGCACGAATAGTTCGGATTTCGTAGCCGAGTGCCCCTTTTGGTCAATTTTTAGGATTTGACACCCCAAAATTGCACGGCTAGACTACGAACAATCTAATGCAGGTCTGCACGCCCATAAACCTGCCCTTAAGCAAGGAGGCCACATGAGTGCAGCCGCGCTAACAGCGCACGAGATACCGGCGGAACCGGATTCTAAGCAGTCCCGCGAATTGCGGGACAGAATTGGCGGCGCTAACATTCGCGGATCCTCAAGGGACGCGCAAATGCGGCGGCTCCGCTCGCGGTGCAAGCACAGGCTCCCCTGCGAGCCCTAGCTGCTGTACGCAAAATTGAGCGGCGGGAGTAGCGCCCTGCCATAAGCTCGCCTCTGCCCGGGTTGGCTGATTGAAGGTACGCCCAGGCATCCGGTCGGTTCAAGCCGGCGTGATGATAGCCTGCCCTTCCGCAACTTGGAGCAATCCCGAAGAGCTAAGCCGGTTGCTGCCGGCTGCCGTGCGAAGTGGCGTGCGCGCACGGGGAGAACCAAAAGGAGCACGATATGCGCGAAATATTAAGATCGAAGATTCACCGATGTTGGGTTACCGGATCCAATCTGGATTACGTTGGAAGCATCATCATTGATCGCGAACTGATGGAAAAAGCCGATATCTGGGAGTTTGAAAAGGTAGTCATCTGTAACGCCAACAACGGCAACCGTTGGGAAACCTACGCCCTGCCCGGCGAACGCGGCAGCGGCACGATTTCAGTGCAGGGCCCGGGTGCCCGTATGTGTCACAAGGGCGACTGTCTGGTCATCCTGTCTTACGAGGTTACCGACCATCCGGTGGAACCGCGCATGATCCTGACCGACGAGAACAACCGATTCCTGGAATATATTGAAGGGGCGATGTATGCCGAACCCGCGTCGATTTTCTGAGCGCGAGACGGAAGAGTACTACGACGCCGAAGACGCTCTGTACCGGTCCTTCTGGGATTCAGAAGGCAGCCTGCACTGGGGTATTTTCGACAGGCCGGCCAATGAATCTCCGGCCGGCGAGTCCGGGAACGTGCAGGCTGGTTTCCTGTCGGCCTGTTCGCGTCTGAACGAGATAATGCTGGCCAATGCCGGCATTGATGGGGATGCCCGGGTGCTGGACCTGGGGTGCGGCAACGGCAACACCGCCATGTGGCTCAGTCGCGCTACGGGTGCGAAGGTTACCGGGGTAGATTTAAGTGGGGTTCGCATTGCCAACGCAATTGAATCGTTGCAAAAATCCCCTGATCTGGCGAGCCGCGTGGAGTTTCACAAAGCCTCGGCCACTGACCTTCCCTTTTCGGACGGTACCTTTACCCACGTCTGGAGTCAGGCCACCATCTATCACATTCCTGACAAGGCCAAGACGTTGCAGGAAGCGTATCGGGTATTGCGGCCGAACGGTACGATGGTGTTTGACGACCTGATCAAACCGAAGCCGGACATCAGCGACGAGGCGCGTGCATTCGTTTACGACCGGCTGCTGTTCGATACCGATTTCAGCTTCTATTCCTATATGGAAGCTTTGCGCGAAACCGGATTTCGGGTGCTGGAAGCACGGGACCTGTCGGCGCACCTCGCTCGCAGTTACGGATGCCTTTCCGAAATGGCGGCGTCAGCCGACGATGCCGAGCGGCGGGAACGCTTTACCGCGCTGTCGAATGCGTACCTGAAGATGGTGAACGCCGTGCATAATGCTGAACTGGGCTGGGCGCAGTATCTTTGCGTGAAGTAGCCCCACCCTGTACCCGCAACGGAGTCAAAACTGCGATGCCTGACCTGGAAAACGTGGATTCGGAACAGCGAGTCCAATGGATTTATTCGTCCCGAAATAACCAAGAACTGGCCGAACGGTATGACGTGTGGGCCAAAGATTACGACCAGGATCTGGAAGATACCTTTGCTTGGGTGGGTCCACGTCGCGCCGCCGAGGTGCTGGCAAACCACGTTCCCGCCACCGCTAAAGTGCTGGACGCCGGCGCCGGAACCGGACTGGTTGGCGTTGAGTTGCAACGGTTGGGATTTGGCGATATCTGCGCCATGGACCTGTCAACCGGGATGCTGGATGAGGCGCGAGCCAAGGGATGCTACAACGATTTCTGGCAGATGACTTTGGGCGATCATCTGGATTTCCCGTCGGGCACATACGATGCCGTAATCAGCGTAGGGGTGTTCACGCCGGGCCATGCCCCGCCGCAGGCGTTTGAAGAGTTATGCCGCGTGACCAAATCCGGCGGGCACGTGGTGTTCAGCCTGCGCCCCGATGCCCACGTGGACCTGGGCTTCAAAGAGCAGCAGGAAAAGATGGTGGCCGACGGCGCCTGGAGCCTGGTATCCGTAACCGAACCTTTTGCCGCGTTGCCCAAGGGTGAGCCGGACGTCATGCACCAGGTTTGGGTATATCTCATCCCGTAGCCAGCTGGAATCCCTTCGGGGATTGCGCCGGCGTTGCCGAACGCGGCGACCACAAGTAATGAAAACCCCGGGCAACTAGCTTGGGGGCTTCAATTTTTCAGGTTGCAATCCGCCAGGGGGTTATTCCCTGGTCTCCATAGGCATTCCCTGGGCCATTGCCTCCAAGATGCACTCCTGGCAGCGGTCGCCGGTTTCGTGGCCGGTGGCCGGGAAGATGTCGTTACCCCTGAGGCCGCACAAGAAGAATGGTTCCACCTCTTCGATGCCGAGGCTTTCCAAGTAGTGAACGAAGCCTCGTTTGTTGGGGTTGTCGTACCACCACGGGGTGAGCGATTGGGCCAGAGCGTGGATGTTCTCCTTAAACTCGTCGGTATAGTCATCCAGATTGTCGGGGACGTCCACCATCCAACGAGAACCATTGGGGCCGCCTTCTTTGGACGCCTGCAACTTGCCGTCGCGGACATCACGGCGAATCACGTCCTGTGAAACGTTTAGAATTCGTGAGGCTTCCTGAATAGTAACCCGGGGCATATTGTACCTCTAGCAAGCAGTTGTTGGTCTGCGACTTTCCTTATTTCTACCATCATCGGTAGGTAGTGGGCAAGTGGGTGGCGCTTGTTGACCTAGTGGGCCGTGCGCGTGGTGCGCGGGTCTTCCAGCGTGTCGCCGAGTGACCCTCCGGGGGGTACCATCGGATACACGTTGGTTTCGCGCTCCACCACGAACTCGATGAGGAATGGGCCGTCGTAGGCCTTGGCCTCCTGCAGCGCGTTGGCGACGTCCTCCTGATGTTCAACCCGCAGCGCCGGGATTCCATAGGCGTTGGCCAGTTTGACGTAATCGGGCCCCGGCATCGGAACATCCTTGATGTGGCCGTCGAAAAACATTTCCTGCCACTGGCGAACCATGCCAAGATAGCCATTGTTGAACAGGGCGAATTTGACGGGGAGTTTTTCCTCCACGGCGGTGATCAGTTCCTGCAATGTCATCTGGAACCCACCGTCGCCGGCCACCGACCACACGGTAGCGCCCGGCCGCCCCAATTGCGCACCCAACGCAGCCGGCACCTCGAATCCCATGACGCCCAACCCGCCGGACGTTACAAAGGAGTTGGGCTGATTCAAGAACAGGTACTGCGCCGCCCACATCTGATGCTGGCCCACGCCGGTGACTACCACTGCGTTTTCGTCGGCCTGGATCACCTCGTTCATCTGAGTCAGGACTTGCTGGGGCATCAGCGCGTCGCTGGCGGGGATGGCCAGGGAAGGGTGATCCTCGCGGAGGCGGTTCACTGTGGCAGCCCACTCTGGGCGGTCGACCCAATGCACCAACGGTAGCAACGCCTGTAGCACAGGCTTGGCATCGCCGACCAATGGCACTTCTGCGGGAATTATCCTGCCAACCTGGGAGGCCTCAATATCCAGATGGATGATGCGGGCGTGAGGCGCAAATCCGGACACCCGCCCGGTAACGCGGTCATCAAATCGCATACCGAGTCCGATGATGACATCGGCCTGATCCACCACCATGTTGCACCAGTACATGCCGTGCATCCCCAGCATACCGAGGCTTTGAGGGTGATTGCGCGGGAAGCCACTCAATCCCAACAGCGTATTGATGACCGGCACGCCGGTGCGTTCGGCAAGGGTCTGCAGCTCTTCGAAGGCCTTTGACACCACGATGCCGTGGCCGGAGATGATTACCGGCCGTTCGGCTTCGTTGATAATGTCGGCAGCCTTTTGGATATTGGTCAACGTGTCATCAGGCAGCACCGGGTTCTGGGGGGCGACCCATGGGGCGTACTCGAACTCGGCTTCTTCCAGTTGCACGTCCCGGGGCACGTCGATCAGAACCGGTCCGGGCCTGCCCTCCTGCGCCACACGGAAGGCATCGCTGATGGTGCGGGCCAGGTCGGCAGCGGAGAGCACCAGATAAGTGCGCTTGGTGCACACCGCGGCGATGCTACAGATGTCGCACTCCTGGAATGCTTCCGTGCCCATCGCGGCGCGGGCAACCTGACCGGTGATGGCCACCAACGGCACGCTGTCGCCCTTGGCGCTCATGATGCCAGTGATGAGGTTGGTAGCGCCCGGGCCGGATGTGGCGACGCACACCCCCGGCTTGCCAGACATGCGGGCATAGCCGTCGGCAGCGTGGGCGGCCGACTGCTCGTGTCTGACCAGCACGTGGCGCAACTGCGGGTATGACCAGAGGGCGTCATAAAAGGGCAAAATTGCTCCGCCGGGGTGGCCAAAAAGCACATCAACGCCTTCGCGCAAAAGGCTCTCACAGATGATTTCCGATCCTTTCAGCTTCACGGTGTATCTCCATACAGTTTCGTTCTGCCTGCCAGACCGTAACTTCAGGTGGCCGATACCCGAGCGGGCCAATAAAAAAGCCCGCCCCCCATAGGGACGGACTAGAATCCGCGGTACCACCCTATTTGCCAACTGGCCGTTTTTTAAACGACCGTCAACCTCTCCAGCAGGACACCATCATGTCCCGTCGCTTCTAACGGGCGACGAACCCGACCTGAGCTTATTCACCGTTAGTATCCGATAACGGCTTTCTGCCGGCAGCTCCAGAGTGATTTTCAGCGGGATAAGTGCACCTGCTTTCACCGAACCAGGCTCGCTACTGCACTTGCAGCC
Source organism: Dehalococcoidia bacterium (assembly GCA_965220095.1). Taxonomy (GTDB): domain Bacteria; phylum Chloroflexota; class Dehalococcoidia; order Lucifugimonadales; family UBA3495; genus Bin87. Next base: position 3,256,377 of record OZ244805.1, on the reverse strand, counting down.
TGCCTACTCGTCTCCATCACAGCTATTCACGCCGACTCTATCACGCTGGCAACCAGAACGTCAATTGAAGTGTGTTAGCATTTGCTGCGACAAGATTCGACGGCGCCCAAAACGGCACCCATGCACATGACCACGTCATACCTCTCACGCATTCGCTGCGTTCCGTTGCTGCCCGGAGAAACGGTCAGCGCCATGTTGGATGCCAGTGTCGGATTGGTCGCCGAACCGACCGCACGTGGGCATCTTCTCGTTGCAACCAATCGGCGGCTCATCAGCGCTACACTCGGGCCACGAGCCAGCGCAACGGAAATGTATGCCGGCGATTCTATCAGCGGGCTGACGATTCGGGATGAGTCGAGGCGCGGGCTGTCCTGGCGGCAACGCGTCATGCTCGTGGTTGGCGGCGCACTGATTTACCTGGCTCTGGCGTATTGGTTGGTGGACAGACTGCCCGGCCCAGTTATTCCGGTAATCAACATACACGCGGTTGCGCTGGTGCTGTTGGCGCTGACTGTGATTGTCGGAGGGTTGATCTGGCGGGGAGCGACTTACTCCGGCGGGCGGCACCTGCGAATAACCGGCGTTGGCTGGGTTATCGAATTGGCCTCCACGGCGCCATCCACGGACCTGATTGCCTTCGCTACCGTCCTGATTGAATCGCATGCTGGCGGGCAGCGGATCGACGACCGAGGCCGGCTCCCATTGAACGTATCGTTATCGGTGGGCGATAGCGCGCCGTAGCGGCGGGGACCAAACGCGAAATCAACCAGTTGGCGCACCAGTCGGGCGCAGGTAGTGGGGCTGGGGGTTAGTGTTCCTGCACCTGCCCGAAAGGTAACGACGGGTCGATGTCTAAAGACAGGTCGGAAACCTCACCACGGCGGTACTGGTAGAAAGCGCTGGCGGCGATCATGGCGCCATTGTCGGTGCACAGCACCGGGGGCGGTATGACTACGGGCAGGGGCGAATCGGCGAGCACTCGCTGTCGCAGCCGGGTGTTGGCAGTTACACCCCCGCCGAGGATCAGACCGCGAGCGCCGTATCGTTCGGCCATGTCCAGCAGCTTGGCCGTTAGCACATCCACCAGCGACTCTTGAAATTCGGCGGCGAGGCCGGCGACCAACCGGCTGGTGTTCGCCTCCATGCTGTCCGATGGAGGGTACAAGCCGACGCGCTGGGCACGATGCAGCAACGCCGTTTTTACACCGCTGAAGCTGAAATCCAGGGTGCCGCGCATCCAGGCTCGGGGGAGCGGCGCGGTCGCCAAATCCAGTGTTTCGTCGAGGCCCTGCTGATGCTCGATATGTTCGAGGCTGGCGGCCGCTTTTTGAATCTCGGGACCGCCGGGGAAGCCGAGGCCCAGCACTCGAGCCGCCTTGTCGAACGCCTCGCCGGCCGCGTCGTCCCGGGTGCGCCCCACCAGGCGGTAATCACCGTGGCCCTCCATGAGGATCAGGTCGGTGTGTCCACCAGAGGCTACCAGGCAGGCCAGGGGGAAACCCGGCTCCTCCGCTGGAGACAAGCCGGCGGCGGCGAGCCAACCAGCGTAGATATGCCCCTCCAGGTGATTCACGCCGATGAGCGGCACACCCAGCGTCAGGGAGATTGCTTTGGCGGTGTTGACACCGCTGATGAGAGAGCCCGCCAATCCCGGCCCGTGGGTCACCGCTACGGCGTCGATTTGATGCAGACCCACCTCGGCGTCGCGCAACGCCTGTTCCAGGGTAGGCTGCATATCCCGGATGTGTTGGCGGGAAGCCAGTTCCGGCACCACGCCGCCGTGTGGGGCGTGCAAGGACGCCTGTGATGCAATCGCGTTGGCACGCAAAACCCGGCCATCAGCCACGATTCCGACGGCGGTTTCATCGCAAGAGGTTTCGATTCCCACGATAAGCATAACGATTCAAAGGATAACATGCTGAGACCAAACGGCAGGCAACTTTACGCTAAACGGCGGCGATGTTATTCTTTTCAGTGATAATCAAAATCGTGCGGGCGCCGTGGCCAAATTGCGCCGCCCAGCAGCGACCGGAGGTGCATTACCCCGATGCTGGACATATCGTCCGATGGCTTATCCAACTGGGTTATTCTGTTGCAGACTGGAGACGCGAGCGGCGGTCTCGCCTTCCCTCTTGGTCTGCAATTGGCGTTTCTGATTATCAGTTTCCTGGGAGTCGTTTTTTTCACCAGCGCCGAGGCGGCACTAATTGCGGTGAACAAAATCCGCATCCGGTTCCTGTCGGAGCAGGGACATACAGCGGCGCGCGTGGTGGATCGGGTGCTGGGCCAGCACGAAAAGTTCTTTGCGACGATTCTGCTGAGCCAAAATGCCTTCACCATTTTCGCTACTGCCATCGGAACGGCGATGGCAGCGGAATGGCTCCAGGATTCGGGTTACGCGGCCTTGCTGACAACGGTCGTCATGACGCTGGTCATTTCCATATTTGGCGAAATCACACCGAAAACGGTGGCGGCTACTTATTCGGAACGCTGGTCGCTGATTGCAGTGCGTCCGGTGTCCCTGGTGATGACCCTTTCCACGCCGTTCATTTACATTTTCACGGTTGTGCCCCGGCTAGTCTACAAACTGCTCAGGACGCCATCGGACAGTTGGCAGATGACGTTCACCGAAGGCGAACTGCGCATGATGATTGACGTATCGCGTCAACAAGGTCAGATGGAGTCGGAAGAGGCAGAAAGGCTGCACCGGGTATTCCACTTTCGCGACCGTCGATTAGCCGAGATAATGACACCGCGCACCGAAATTGTCTGGATCAAGCAAGGAACCACCATGCAGGAATTCCTGGGAATTTATGCGGAACATAGTCACACCAGATTTCCGGTTTACGAAGGAACTCAGGAAACCGTGCTGGGAGTGTTGTCCAATAAAGAGGTGCTGATCGCACAGGGCAAGGGGCTAACCGGCCCCGACCGGGCGGTTACCGACGATATGCGAGATGTAGATTTCATCCCCGAAACCGTAACTATTGCGGACGCCTTCGATACGATGCAGGAGAAGCGCGTTTCCATGATGATGGTAACCAACGAATATGGCGGGATCGCCGGACTGGTTACCCTCAAACAGTTGACGGGTGTCATCGTCGGAACCATGGTGGACGAGGATGCGTCTTCGGAGGAAGCGGACGACAGCCTGGTGCGTACGGACGACGGGGCGTTGATCGTGGATGGCGGCATGACCATCATCGAGTTCAACGACCGGCTGGGGGAAGAGGGACTGGCGTTGCCGGAGGGCGACTATCGCACCGTCGCCGGACTGGTGATTGCGGAGTTGGGTGAAATTCCAGATGAGGAAGACGCCGTGCTGGCGGGAGACCTGGTGGTAACGGTCACAGAAATGGCCGGCGCGCGGATCAATCGCGTCCGGTTGGAGCGTCTCCACGACGACCTCACGAGGGATTCCGCATGAAGCTGCATCTGGTGCGGCATGGCGAGACCGACATCAACGCCGCCGGCAGGTTGCAGGGAGTTACCAACTCGCTGCTCACGCCCCGGGGCCACCGGCAGGCTCACGACATGGCTGTAGCCAGCCTGACCTGGCAGGCCACGGCGATCTATTCCAGCCCGTTGAGCCGGGCGCGCGATGTGGCCGAAAGGCTGGCCGACTATTGTGGCCTCAAAGTGATTGAAGAACCGCGTATTTCGGAAATGGACATGGGCGACCTGGAAGGCATCACGGTGCAGCAGATGCGCGACGATTGGCCGGACCTGTACGCCGGCTGGCGTCAGGACGCGCCCAGCGTAACGATGCCCAACGGCGAGTCCCTGCACGACGTGCAGCGGCGCGCAATGGCGGCGTTTGACGACATCAACAGGCGGCACGAAATCGACGAAGCGGTCATCGCGGTTACCCACAATTTCACCATCCGGTGCATAGTGGCGGCAATCATCGACCTGCCGTTGGCCAACATAAATCATATGGACCTGTCCCTGGGCAGCCGCACCACCGTCAGTACCAGCCCGCGCGGGCGGCGTTTGAGCGGGTACAACGCGGTTGATCACCTTTCGCCGGCCAATCGCACCGGATATTAGGGGGCTACCCGCCATCAGCCGAAAGACCTCCAGGAGCGGCAGCAACGACCGATTCTGGCCGACGATGCAAATGTACATTATGGGACGAACCGCAATACGCCGGGCCAGGCTGGGGCTCGGCGATGTCGTGGTGGTTGGAGTGTCGGGCGGCCCGGATTCGTGCGCCCTGATGCGGATGCTGAGCGCCGCCAGGAAGTATGAGGGCTTCACGTTGCAGCCGGCCCACCTGATTCACGATTTTCGCGGGCAGGAGATGTACGATGACGCAGAATTCGTCCGCCAAAGGTGGCCCAACTGCATCATAGAAGAGGTGGACGTTACGGCCTACCAAAGGGAACACGGAGTAAGTTCCTTTGAGCAGGCGGCCCGGGATTTGCGTTACGGGTTTCTCGCGCGGGTGGCCAGACGGGTTGGCGCCAGGCTGGTGGCCCTGGGGCACACTGCAGATGACCTGGCGGAAACCGTCTTGCTGCACGTGGCCCGGGGCAGCGGTATGCACGGGCTGAGGGGCATGAGCGAATTTGATGACTGGCCTTATCCCGAAGAACGGGGCGCCAGATCTGCCCCATCCAATCAGACGCCGCAGGGGTCGCCCCACGATTTGAAGGTTTGGCGGCCGCTGCTGCCGATGCGACGTTTCCATACCATCGCCTATTGCCGGGCTCATCAAGTGGATTTTCGGGATGACAGCACGAACTACATGAGGGCATTCGCCAGGAACCGGGTGCGGCTGGATTTGATGCCGGCGTTGGCTGAGCAGCTCAACCCACGGATTACACACGCGCTGACACGGCTGTCCCGCACTGCCTCAGTACAGTTGGACTATCTGGAACAACAGGCGGACTCGCTGTGGTTTGACGTGGCGCCTGAACCGTTGACCGATGACGGCGCACTATATCTGAACCGGGATGCCATCGCGGCGGCGCACCCCGCCCTGCGCCCTTTGCTGATGCGGCGGGCTTGGACGCTGCTGACCGGGGACGGTAAACGATTGAACGAAGGGCACCTTTCCGGAATGGCCGCCGCCGTCGGGTCATCAACCGGGAAGCAGGTGTCGCTGCCGGGCGGGTACGCCCTGACTACGCAGGGACGCTGGATGATTTTGGCTCCGGCGGGTCGGTCCGATTGCCCCTATCCGGCGTTGAGCGGCGAGTTTCGGCTGGCGTTACCCTGGGGGCCAATCGCGGTGGCGGTTACCAAGCGGGACGGGTGGGAAGTAACCGGTCAGGCCACAATGCTAGCGCCTGATGCGCCGTTGGACACCGGCGAACCGACGGCAGTGTATCTTTCCCCGGCTGTATTAGCAGAGGGCGCAACGGTGCGGACGTGGCAACCGGGAGATCGCATTCAACCGCTGGGGATGTCGGGCAGTCGCAAGTTACAGGACGTGTTCGTCGACGCCGGCGTTCCCCGACACTGGCGGGACCGATTGCCCTTGGTGGTAACGCCGCGGGGTATCGCCTGGGCGGTGGGGGTGCGAATGGCCGACTGGGCGGCAATACGCCGTCAGCCAACCGGCCCGGACACTCCGGCGACACTGGTCAGTTTCAGGTTGGAAGGATCCGGGAACGCCGGTTAGATGCCCCGCCGCTGCACCGGGTTGGTCTTGGGCCAGCATCTCGTCTGGGCTGCGTTGATTCTCGCCCCGGGAGATCAGTGTCGGCTATGGAGCAAACCGGGGCTGACGGTTCAGTCAGCCGGTTGTGAATCGGGCGGAAACGGAACGACAAACCCGCCAGGTTGCGCCGATTGATTGGTGATGCCCTCGAAACAACGATTGTGTACAATTGTAGTGTGGCAATCGGCTACCGACTAACTGATCCAGATGGTGGCGGTGTCCGGTTGCTTTGGCCGCAAACGGAGGGGATTTTCGTGCCGGTGCGCAATTTAACCAACTTTTTGGTGCACTTGTTCGGCGCCGATGATGGGTTGGATGGGATGTATCTGTCGGCAGTGCACGACAACTGCCTGCTTTGCCACGAACGCATCAGCGATTCCGAGGCTTACCTGGCATATCGGGTGTGCCCGTTCTGCCGGTTTCATTACACGCTGTCCGCTCGTCAACGGATCGAACTCATCGTCGACCGCCGGTCGTTCCGCGAGCGAAATCGCTACGTTCGTTCCGTGGCCCCGCTGGCCTTCTCCAACCGCACGCAATACGACGAACAACTGACCGAGAGCCAGGATCGCACCGGGCTGACGGAAGCGGCGGTAACCGGAACCTGCAAAATCGCCGGCACCAACGTAATGCTCATCGTGCTGGATTACGGGTTCATGGGCGGCAGCATGAGCAGCGTGGTGGGCGAAAAGGTAGCGTTGGCATTTGAGATGGCCGCTCGGCGGACGCTGCCGGTGGTTGCGCTGGTAACTGGCGGCGGGCCGCGCACTCAGGAAGGCGTGCTGGCGTTGATGCAAATGGCGAAGACGGTGGCAGCGGTCAATCAACTGCGGGAAGCCTCGGTACCATTTATCGCGGTGCTGGCCAACCCGTCTACCGGCCAGGCCTATGCCAGTTTCGCCAATCTGGCGGATATTATCATCGCTGAACCGGGTTCGGTGGTCGGGTTGTCTCCGATCCGCACCATGATGGAAGCGACCGGTCGGCAGCTGCCGGCCGACGTGCACACCGCTGAGTATCACCTGAAGCGCGGGTTACTGGATAATGTGGTAGACCGCGAACGGCTCCCACAGCGCATCGGGCAACTGTTGAAGCTCCTCAGCGACGCGGCGCCGTTGCGCCTGGGGCGACGGGCGTTATCGCGCCTGCAGGTGTCGGCGGCAGACGACACCGAGACGTGGGAATCGCTGGACGCCGCGACCCATGAAGAACGACCCGACTCGCTCTACTACATGCGGCACATACTGGGAGGTTTTTTCGAGATTTGCGGCGACCGCGTGAGCAGCGACGACCGCACCGTAGTCGGTGGCATCGGGTTACTGCGCAACAAGGCGGTGGTGGCCATCGGGCAACAGCGCAGCCATGCCCACGATACCGAAGGCAGTCGCTACCACGTGCATCCCGACGGCTTGCGCAAGGCCCAGCGACTAATCCGCCTGGCCGCGCGGTTTGGTTTGCCGCTGGTCTCGTTCATTGACTCGCAGGGGGCTGACCCGAGGCTGGAATCGGAAGAGCAGGGCATCGGCAACGCCATCGCCGGCAGCCTATCAATGATGCTACAGGTCGACATCCAGATAATCTCGGTCATCATCGGTGAGGCGGGCAATGAAGCGGCGCTGGCGATGGGTTTATCCGACCGCATTCTGATGCAGCAGTATGCAATCTATTCGCCGATTTCGCTGCATCACACGGTAGGCGGTCCCACTCGAGAGCGTTACCTGACGCGGGAGGCGGCCGAGGCGCTGATGCTCACCGCCCGCGATTGCCAGGAACTCGGCATCATCGACCAAATCATACCCGAGCCCAGCGACGGGTCTCACAACGACCCTCGCCAGGCCGCCGAACGTATGGAACTGGCCATCTACAAACATTTGGCGGAAGCGAGCCGAATCTCATCCGGCAAACTGATCAAACAGAGATATCGCAAGTTCCGTCAGATGGGTGAGCTGAACCCGTTTGCACATGAAGCCATTCAAAAAGAAGTCGAAGTGCTGCTGAGGATGCAACTGATTGATGCCCGGGATGCCCGCGAAGCCCTGCCACCGGCGTACACCGAACCGTTAGCGCTGGAAGAGGGATTCACGCGCGAGGCGTCTTAAACCGCGACGCCGCCGGCGTGGTTGTGGCCGGCGGCGTATGGTTGCCTGGAGATTGGGGAATCGGTATCAGGCTTCGCGGCCCAGCGCTTTCAGGCTGCTGCGGAGTTGATCGGCAACGCCGGCATACTCGGCGGTAACGGTTTCATCGACCAGCACGGTGGGCCGGCTGGTGTCGCGGTAGGATCCGCGCAAAGACATACTGCCCAGGAACGGAGTGTCGATGTCCTCGGCCAGCTTGCGTCCGGCGCCTTCGCCGAATATGTCGCCAGAATAGTTCTCGACGATGCCCACGATATTCAGGTTCAGCTTGCGGATCATATTGATGCAGCGTTTAGCGTCGATGATAGCCAGATCCTGGGGTGTGCTCACCACCACGAATCCATCCACCGGCAGCGTCTGCATTACCGTAAGTGGGGAGTCGGACGTGCCGGGCGGCAGGTCAACGATCAGATAGTCAAGCTCGCCCCAATCCGTCGCCTGCACAAACTGGTTGATGGCGTTGTGGATCATCGGGCCGCGCCAGATGATGGCTTCGTCTTCATTCTCCTGGAAGAAAGCCATGGACACGACCTTGACGCCGTGACCCTCAGCCGGAGTGATTTGGCCGTCCTTGTAGTCGGGCTTCTCGAGGATGCCCATTACGCGGGCAACATTAGGGCAGTCAATGTCTACGTCCAGCAGCCCTACTCGTTCACCCTGGGTCGCCAGCGTGGTGGCGAGGTTGCACGCCACGGTGGTCTTGCCCACACCGCCTTTACCGCTGTAGACGCCAATTGTCGTCCGAATCGAAGCGAACCGTTCGGTGATTTGTCGCTTCTGTTCGAATTGGCGCCGGATCTGCTGTAGGCGGGCGTTTTGCTGGGGGTTGGCCGGCTGTGGCGATGCCATATCACTCCGTGTCGTGCCGGGGCAGGATTGGTACTAGATACCCAGCATATTGCGAGCTTCCTCGCTGATCAAGTCGGGAGACCAGGGCGGGTCGAAGGTCAATTCGATGTTGACTTCCTCGACACCTTCCACATCCTGGATGGCCCACTCAGCCTGCTGGGCGATATGTGGTCCCATTCCACAACCGGGGAATGTCAATGTCATCTGGACGAAAACATCGTTGGCATCGCTGACCTGAACATCATAAACCAGGCCCAGGTCGACGACGTTGACCGGGATTTCAGGGTCGTAAACGGTTCGGAGCGCCTCATAAACTTCATCGGGATTCACCGTTGCGGGCATTGTGGCCTCCTTCGGCGGGGTGGTTGTTGTCATTATAGGGGTTGCCCTACCCTTTGTACAATTTCGGTTTTGACCGGTACGATCGGGCATGGGTTGGCACGGTGGAACTTGGGCTAGTAGCCATACTCCGGAGCGGCGGGCCAGGTGTCGAACAGCGTCAACTGCTGGGGGCCGAGTCGCCTGACTTCCCGGTATGCGGAGCACCACCGGGGGATGCCTCGCGCGGCAGCATGGCCTTCGAAAACGGAGCCGTGGCCGCGGTATAGATGTTGCGACCAGAGCCAGGCGTGGAGCAATTCGTGGGCTACGATGCCTTCCAAGCCGCGACGCCCGCAGCGTTGCAACCGGGGTCGGGATAGACCAATCAGCCAAGAGCCGTCGGGATAGCAGTAGCACCGTCCGCCGGTGGCCGATATGCGCTCCAGCACGATTGAGCCAGCCGGTATGGTCAGGTCATTCAAGCCGTGGCGGAGGGCAATGTCCGCGATCCAGTCCAAGTTGGTCAGGACAATGCCTTTTGGAGCAGGCCAGGCAATCCCGACCGGCATATCGCCGCTGGGGCGACGAACCGCACCGCCGGGCTTCAATGCGCTGTGGGACGCGGAAACCCGAGAGGAATCAACGATTCGTGGCTGCGGATTGGCCAACACCATAACGCCCGCTACGGAGTGAGGATAATTTTGCCGGTGGTCGCCCGGCCGGCGAGCTGCCGATGCGCTTCGGGAGCGTCGGACAGCGTGAAGGTATGTTCCACCCGTAGCTTGAGATGGCCGGACTGCACCGCGCCGAGCACCGCGCCGGCCCGTTTTTCCAGGTCTTCCCGGTTGGCGGTGTAGTCCCCCAGGCCGGGGCGGGTCAGGAATTTGGAACCGTTTCCCAGCACTCGCGGGTCAATGGGGGGCACGGGCCCGCTGGCCTGCCCGTACAGAACCATATAACCGCGCGGCGCGAGGGAGGCAACGCTTTGGTCGAAGGTGTCTTTACCCACTGCATCAAAGACGGCGTGCAGGCCGGCTCCGTCGGTGGCTTTGGCGATCTCTTCGGCAAAGTCCTGCTGGGTGTACAGAATAACCTGGTCGGCCCCGGCGCCGCGCGCCAGTTCTGCTTTGACGTCGGTGGAGACGGTGGAGTAAACGTAGGCGCCCAGCGCCTTGCACATCTGGATGAGCAGCAGCCCCACGCCGCCGGCCCCGGAATGGACCAGCACTCGGTCGCCGCGCTGTACGGGATAGGTATCGTGGCACAGGTAGTGCGCCGTCATCCCCTGCAACATAACGGCGGCGCCATCGCGGGTTGACAGACCGTCGGGCATTTTGATCAACCGCCAGGCCGGCACGACAGCCTGCTCGGCGTAGGAGCCCGGGAAACTGCAGTAGGCCACGTTATCCCCGACCGCCACGTTGGTGACCCCGGAGCCAACCGACCTGACCACACCGGCGCCCTCAACCCCGGCGACCCACGGCAACCCGGGTGGGTTAACGCCCTCGCGGCTGTAAATGTCAGTGAAGTTCACCCCCACAGCCTGAATGTCGACCACCGCCTGTTCTGGGCCGGCAATTGGGTCGGGGAGGTCGACGTACTTCATTACGTCTGGGCCACCGTATTCGGTAATTTGCACAGCTTTCATCGCACCTGGCTCTCCTGTTTCAATTCTTGTGACTTCAGCGCTTCCAACGCCAACGTGTTAACGCGTTGTTTTCGTTACGCCGGTAGGATAGCACAAGGTTGTTGGCCTGCCGCAACACCGCCGAGTCACGAACACCGAAAGGTGACCGGGCTTAGCCTTTCGATTGTCCCATCATTCGGGCCTTGATTCGGAATGTAGATTTGTTCGCCGCCGGTTGCGTTCGTGCGGTGGGAAATATTCTGGGTTCCTGCCTTCGGCGGGACGACGAACGCGTTGATAAACGATAGTACGGGTAGCCCGGGCGTCGCCAATTGAATAGCCCTGCCCGATATACTAGGGCTGTGCAAAACTAGAGCCAACAAAAAGGCCGAGACGAATATCGGTAGGTTGTGACGAAATGCGGAATAGGGTAGAATTCGGTGGATAGGAGGGATTATGGGAAACCACGCATTTGACGAGCAGTTCGGAGAGCAGCGTCCATTCGTTCCAATATCTGCTGAGAAATTTGCCTTGATGCTAGCGGTGATGCGTGAAGCGTGCCTGCGAATGCCAGTTGTGCCTCCAGGCGAGGAACGAACTCTTCTGGAACGAAGGCCGGAAATTCATCGTGCAGTTGATGAAGTGATAAAGCAATACCGAGCAGAAGGGCGTCTAAGCTCCTATACTTGCACTTGGTGTTGATTAGTCGCTGTTAGCTGCTTGTTTCTTCCAGTTCTAATCGAGTAAGCACCTTAAAGTCCAACTGCTGCCATTCTCGCGCTTTCCTTAGCACTTCGGCCATTTCCTTTGCAAGACTAACGCCGGTAGCCCCGTCCCAAGGGGCATTACACGCTGGGCATCGGTCAGGAATCCGCTTCACTTTATCGTCGATGTGATGAACCACCTCGCCAAAGCATTCAGCGCATACGAACCGTACAGATACTATGTCGGTCAAATCGAACACGACGCGGGTTTCCTTGACCACTTAGAGCCTATCCTAATAACCCAGCAGCTCTGAGGGCGGTGAGGGCGCAGGCGAAATGAAGAAAGGCGATGTAGTTCTCAGGGGACTTGTCCCAGCGGACCAGGATGCGCCGGAAGCGGTTCAGCCAGCTGTGCGAGCGTTCCACGACCCAGCGCCGGGCTTTGAATCCAGCTGCTCTTTTGATGGCCTTGGCCTCCTCGCCCCGGCTGCGGATGTGAGCGGTGAAGCCAAACTCGTCCAGGGTGCGGCGCACCTCGTCAAAGTCATAGCCTTTGTCCAGGCACATACCCTGGGGTTGGTCCGGAGTGGGCGCTGGTCGGGGCACCGGCAGGCTGTCCACCGTGGCCCGCACCAGTTTCATGTCATGACGGTTGGCTCCGTCCACCGCCAGCCCCACCGGAATGCCCTCAGCTTCGGTCAACAGGCTGCGCTTGACGCCGCCTTTACCTCGGTCAGTGGGATTGGGGCCGGTTTTTTTCCCCGCCCAAGGGCGATTTGGTCATGGCGCCGTCCATACTCAGCCAACTCCAGTCCAGCCCCTTCAGTTCGTCATAGCGTTCCAGTCCCACCCGCCACAGCTCCAGGAACACTCCAGCGGCAACCCATTCCTGAAAGCGCAGGTGGGCGGTGGACCCGGAACAGATGCCCGTGGCGTCCAGGGCTTTCCACTGGCAGCCGGTGCGCAGCACGTAGAAGATGCCATTGGCGCAGGTGCGGTCGGGAACCCGGGGCCGGCCGCCGCCGAATCGGTGGGTGTTCACATGCTCGGGGATCAGGGGCGCCAGCACCTCCCAGAGCTCGTCGGAGATCTGGAACGCGCCGGTGGTGGGATTGGTCTTGGTGGCTGGGCCAGCACGCTTCGGACGTGGCGGCTTGGTATCTTTCGCTTTGGTCATTGCCCCAGTCTAGACGCAACCCCCGCTTTCCTTCCCGCAACGCCCCTGCAAGTTTCCACCAGTTTTTAGGATAGGCTCTTAGTCTCACCTCTCTTTTGTTCAAAACAGTGGCAGCTGAATAGGCATATCAACCTTTGCTGCTACCTCTGATAATGATACCAGCATCTGCATCAAGGCGTGCAGTCGTATCTTCGCCAGTCCCATGTAGCAGTGCCGTTCCAGTCTGCCAGGATACTTCCAGCGACTGAATAATCGTTCTACGCTCCACCGCTTGGCGTATTTCGTGGCCCACTCTGGGCTGGCCCGTCGAATCTTGCCGCCAAACAGCCTGATGTCCTGTTCCGGGTTCTCCCAACTTTCATCGCCACACGCGGCATAACCAGTAAGCCGACCCAACCGGGAGCAACCACCAGCAGGACAACGGTATAGGTGATGCCCGGTCTGCGGATCAGTCTGGACGAACTCCATTTCCTGCTTACCGAGACAGGTTGGCACGCCCTTTGTCGTATAGATGCCATCATGCAACCCGCCCCGAGGCTTGCGCTTGTGAATGACCGGGGCCGCGCCTCTGCGATACACGTACTCGTTGTTGACTTTGGAATCGTAGCCACGGTCGGCGAGGACTACTGAATCAGGGCCAATACTGAGCCAGTCATGTTCAGCCTCCGCCTTTTCGATGAGAGTCCGCAGCATAGGCGAGTCGTTCTGCTTGGCAGTCGTAACGATTATGGAGATGGGCAGGTCGTGGTTGGCGTCAGCGATGGCGTGGACTTTGTAACCGAATACCCATTCTTCTTTGGACGGGTCCTGTGCGCTGTGCTTCTTGGTCCATGATGCGTCGGGGTCGCTGGGACCATTGGGATTTCGTTTTGATTTCTTACTCGGATTGGAATGCGCGGGGACAGTCGTTGAGTCCGCGGCTATTTCCACGCCGAAGTCCGGCAACAGAACGGCCAGCTTTGCAACGATCTGAGCACAGCACTGTTCTACGAGGTCAACGTATTCCTCGGCCAGCGTCTGGAATACCCGGCTGAACGTGCTACGGTTGGGTAGGGAGTTGGTGAACCCGCAGACGGAGCGGAGCGTAGGGTCATTATCCAGCCTGCGGACCAGTGCCGACGTATTCGGGATGCCCAGCACATAGGAGCCTAGATGCGCCCGCAGGATTGGACGGCGCGGGTAGGGTTTGCGTCCAGTGCGCTGTGCGCCGGTGAGTGCGATTGCAAGCGGCTCAATGTCTATCTCGTCGAGGAGCCGCCGGAGGTCGGCAAGGTCTGTGAAACCTTGCGACGTGGACGCAGATGGTATAATATCTGCAACGACCACTGGGAGGCTCACCTCGTTTTCCCTGTGGCGACAGACCGTTGGGAGCGGCAACCCCCGGCGGTCTTTTTTAGTGTTTATGTTCCGAACAATTATACCATAATTGTGCTCAATTTAGGGCAATTCCCTTGACATAAAAGCGAGTACGCTTTATGTTGACCTCGCTACAGATGTCAGTCCTCCCGCAATTCGGCGGGTCTCAGGCAGCTATCCGGGATGGCTTACGAGCCTTCTTGCGACGCTGCCTATGGACTCGGCATCTGTAGCAAGACGCCTTCCGGGTGTCGCAAGGAGGTGCCAGTTGTGGGGAAGATTATCGCAGTCGTTGGCGTAATGGCATTGGTGGGTCTGTCGATTGCCTTAATTGTCGTCGGGGTAAACGACAAGTCATCATCTGAGAAACCAAAGATTGAGGTACGGGCTACGCCAACCAGACCGCCAACGCCGATAGTAAATAAAGACGACCAGTGTCTAAAAGACGCTCAATGCGCGTCCGAACGACGGGATTGGCTAAGAGCAGCCGTTGGCCCTTGCGGGCGCATGATAGAGAACCAATCTGCCTATGATTACAAATGGACGACTGGTCCCGGAGAAAGGTTCTCTGGCGTAGAGGTTCAACCAAGCGGTCAGCAAATCATGTACTACGGCAGTAACGTGAGATTCCAGAACGCTTTTGGCGCATGGCAGCGAATGAACTACACCTGCCTCTTCGACCCTATCGAAAAACAGGTATTGTATATCAAGGTAACGGCATTCTGATTACGGAATGCGTCGGATTGACTCCGCATTCCGTATCGGTAAATCAGCGCGATTAGTTTTGCACAGGGCTAGATATACTGGCACGATTGCCGGTATTAGGTTCAAAATGCTATGATGAGAGTCCACGTTGGCACCCGAGCCGGCTCCTGAATCGGAGGAAGACAGTTGACTAACGAACCTCAAATGTCGATCGCGGAAGCGGTCATCCTTTTCGTGAACCATCTCAAGGAAAGCAAGCAGGTATTGCAAGGACAGCAGGAGCTACTCAGGTTCCAATCGCGGGTCGGTCGGGACAGTTTGATCTCGGAGTTGCACGCGATTGAAGTTGGCGATTACGCCAAATGGACCACCGAAAATATCGAGAATCCGGCCATCCGGCTGGATCCGGTGAAGAAGTTTTTGGCATTTGCGAACCGCCGCGGCTGGACTGAAATCAGCCTGGCCCGCTACGCTGCCGCGCCGCGCCGCAACCGAAAACGGGTCGGCTCCGGCGGTCAGCTAACCTCAGGGGCCGGCGCGCCTACGGCACGTCTCAGCCAGGAGCGCCATACTGAATTGCAGGCCGAGTTGCAGCGATTGCGCGATGAAGTGCCGCGGATTCGGGATGCCATCCGCCTGGCGCGGGCCGACGGAGACATTCGGGAGAACTCACCACTGGACGCAGCCCGGGAGCAGCAGCAACTGGTGGAGCGTCGCATCCGCCAGTTGGATAACGATCTGGCACGGGTGGAAATCGTGGACGCCGCCAACGCGGACACGGAGAAAGTCAGCATTGGTTCTCGCGTAACGCTGCGCGACATGGACCAGCAGCGGGAACGCGTCTTTACGCTGGTGGACATCAGAGAAGCAGACGTGGCCGCCGGGAAAATATCCACGGTGTCCCCAATTGGGCAAGCCATAATGGGCCGGTCCTCTGGCGAGGAGGTTACTATTACCACCCCTCGCGGCTCGGTTCAGTACCGCATCGAGGGAATCGGCGGATAGCACGCTGGCGGCGCGTTGGCGGCACTTGCCGCCAGCGTGAGGAGAACCTAACCCAGATCCGCCACCACCTGGAGGATGGTCTCCGGGTCCGGTATTGTGCCTGGTTCGTAGGTTTCCCGGTAGCGGATCACGCCTTCACGGTCGACGATGATTACCGACCGCGTGCCGGCGCCGCGCTCTTCGTTCCAAAGGTCGTATGCACGGGTAACCTGACCCTTGGGATGCCAGTCCGACAACTCGGGGTAAGGCAATCCACCCATTGAGGTGGTCCAGGCGCGATGAGCGGCTATGTGGTCGCAGCTGATGCCCAATACTTGGGCATTTTGCTCCTCGAACTGCGCGTTGAAGCGGCGGAACGAGGTTGCCTGATCCGTTCAACCACCGGTGAAGTCCAACACATGGAACGAGAGCACCACCACGTGGGTACCTCGATAGCTGCTCAGAGTAACATCCCCGTGGTGGGGTGATGACAGGGTGAAATCGGTTGCGACGTCGCCAATCTGGCCGGACATTAGCTTCTCCTGGTATGGCCGGCCGGGCCACGCGTTGGATTCGAGTTAGGCTCATGGAACCAGCCGGTTTAGAATGCCATGATTATAGCGCAGTACCCGGAAGCCCGCGACCAGTGTTAGGTTGGTCTCCCACCGGGAAACCGCGTGCATGGTATACTCGGCGACGCCGCTGCGGACGGTTGGGTTGGTCAGGTGGATGTAGTATTTGACAGAGGCGTGTATTTGCCGGGCCTGGACTTGTGGCTGGATGCGCTGCGCAAGCAGGAATTATCGGTTATTTCCCACGCCCACTCCGACCACACGGCGCGGCATCGTCGCCCGGTACTGACACCTGGTACTGAGCTGTTGCTCGCGGATTACCTGCGTAGGTCGGAGTCGATCACGCTGGACTATGGCGAGCCGCTGGAATTCCCTGCCTACACCATCTCGCTGCATCCGGCCGGGCACTGCCTCGGTTCAGCGCAGACCCTGGTGACGCAACGGTCCAGCGGTGAACGGCTGCTCTACACCGGTGATATTCGCGTACAACCATCGCCAATCAACGAACCGTTGGAGGTGGTGCCCTGCGATACGCTGGTAATCGAAAGCACCTACGGCCGGCCCGATTACGTTTTCCCACCGCAGGCAGATACCATCGCCAACGCGATGCGCGTCATCTCCCAGTGGCTGGAACAGGGGGCGCTGCCGGTGGTATTGGGATGGCGATTGGGCAAGGCGCAAGAGGCGCTGCACCATCTGCTGAAGGCCGGTTTCCGCGTCGCCTGCGAAGACGGCATCTACGACGTGGCGCGAAAGTACGAGGACGCTGGGGTATCCTTCCCCGGCCAATACCGCATTTTCGATGGCACGGCCAGCGCGGACGAGGTGCTGCTTTTCCCACCCGGCCGGAAGAGCCGCGAGCACATCGGCAGCCACCGTCCCGACCAGCGACCGCTGCGGTACCTGGAGATTACCGGCTGGGCCGTTGGGGCTGGCAGCCGCCCCTGGGGGAACGGCCGGCCCGGAGACGCCAGCCTACCATACAGCGACCACGCCGATTTCAACGACCTGCTGGGCTACGTCCAAGCTGTGCAGCCGCAACGAGTGTTTACCGTGTTCGGATTCCCCGACCTGGCCGCACGTCTGCGGCGGATCGGCTATGCAGCCACACATCTGGGCGCCAATGCGACCGACGCCGACCGCGCGTATCAGATGCCATTGTTGTAACAAAAAGCCCCTCGCCAGTTGGCAGAGGGGCAATTGCCTGGTTGCTCTGGCAGCATTAGTCTGGCGTAGTACCGACGGCGGGCAGAGCCTCGGCCTCATCAGCAGCCAGCATACGGTTGACGGCGCTGAGATAGGCTTGAGCGCTGGCCACGATGATGTCCGTTGACGCGCTGCGACCGGAGAATACCCTCCCGCCGTTTTCAATGCGCATGGTTACGGAACCAACCGAATCCAGGCCCTCGCTGACGGCCTGCACCTGGAAATCGGCCAGCGTGGTGGTGCATCCCACCACGCGGTCGATGGCGCGGCAGACTGCGTCAACCGGGCCGTTGCCGGTTGAAGCGTCCGTGTACGCCGCGCCATCGGGGCCAATGAGCCGGACCGTGGCGGTCGGAATATCCTTGTCGCCGCTGGTGAAGTGCACAGTTTCCAACGAGTAGGTGATGGGTTCGGATGCCGTGCGATTTTCCTCATCCATGAGGATTTCCAGGTCGCGGTCGGTAACTTCGTTCTTCTTGTCGGCCAGCTCAAGGAACCGCTGGTATACGCCGGTTACCTCTTCGCGATCCAGCGAATAACCCAGGGCCTCGAGGCGGGCCTGCAACCCGGCCCGGCCACTGAGCTTGCCCAGCACCAGCTGAACGTCCGGCGGCAGCCCGACCCGTTCGGGACTCATCACCTCATAGGTGGAACGGTCTTTCAGCACGCCATCCTGATGGATACCGGAGGCATGGCGGAAGGCATTTTCACCAACTATGGCCTTGTTGGCCTGTACGTTCATGCCGGTGATGCGGCTCACCAAACGGCTGGTTGGATAGATTTGCGTGGTGTCGACGTTCAGTTCGACGCCAAACAGGTCTTTCCGGGTGTCCAGCGCCATGATGATTTCTTCCAGCGATGCGTTGCCGGCGCGCTCGCCGATGCCGTTGATGCAACCTTCGACCTGACGGGCGCCGACTTCAATGGCGGCCAGGCTGTTGGAAACCGCGAGGCCGAGGTCGTTGTGGCAGTGAACGGACAGGGTAACGCCGTCGACGCCGGGCACGCTCCGCTGGATTTCCCGCAACGTGGTCTGGAAGTCCGAAGGAATGGCATAACCCACGGTGTCGGCGATGTTGATGGTAACCGCGCCAGCCTTGATGACCTCTTCCAGCATCCGGTAGAGATAATCGGGGTTGGTTCGCGTGGCGTCCATGGGCGAGAATTCAACGTCGTCGCAATAGGTTTTGGCCCGGGACACCATTTCCACCGCCATGGTCATCACATCTTCGCGGTCTTTCCGCAACTGGTGCATCTGATGGATTTCCGAGGAGGACAGGAAGACATGGATGCGAGGCCGGCTGGCGTCTTTGATGGCATTCCACGAGGCATCGACGTCACCGGCAACGGCGCGGGACAACGAACAGATGACGGGGCCCCGAACTTCCTGGGCAATGCGTTGCACTGCCTGGAAATCACCGGGCGAACTGGCGGCGAAACCGGCCTCGATGATGTCAACCTTCAGGCGCGCCAGCTGGCGTGCAATTTGCAGCTTTTCGTCAACCGTCATACCGATTCCGGCTGACTGTTCACCATCGCGGAGCGTCGTGTCCAAAAACTTTACTTGTGTGGTCATAATGTTCCTTTCCCTCCGAAAGGTCTTGGCGTGCCCCCGGTGGGGCCAGGATAAATTACCCGTTACGGACGGGCAGGCAGGGAAAGGCCGGGCAGGCACACGCAGTCCACCGCATCCAGCCCTGCCAGGACCAGACTGCGATGGTGAACTGCTCTAAACAGCACCTCCATGCCCATATGTCACCTCCTCCGGTTACCTTTGTGGAGGGTTTGCGCCCACCCGGATTGCCCGAATTGGGGAGTTCACCCTCACCCTGACCCTCCCCCAACACGGAAGAAGGAACAATTGGTTATTCGATTTCGCGGGGGTTCAGCCACGGCATGATTTCGCGCAAGCCGCGCCCCACTTCGTGAATACGGCTGGTGCGGGCTTCCTGGCGCAGGCGCAAAAAGTTGTGCCGGCCTTCGTCGCACTCTGCCATCCACTCCCTGGCGAACGACCCACTCTGGATGTCGTCCAGCACGTTGTTCATGTTGGTGCGCACGTTTTCGTCGATGACGCGGGTGCCCCGGGTCAAGTCGCCATACTCGGCGGTGTCGCTGACCGAGTAGCGCATATAGTTGAAGCCGCCCTGCTGGATCAGGTCAACGATCATCTTGAGTTCGTGGAGGCACTCGAAGTAGGCGATTTCCGGCGGATAGCCGCGTTCCACCAGCGTTTCGAAAGCCATGTTGATGAGGGCAGTTACACCGCCGCATAGCACGGATTGTTCGCCGAACAGGTCGCTTTCGGTTTCGTCTTTAAAGGTGGTTTCCAGCACCCCGGCTTTGGCGCAACCGATCCCGGCGGCGTAGGCCAGGCCGGTCTCCTTGGCGTTGCCGGTGGCATCCTGATGGATTGCCAGCAAACACGGCACACCGATTCCTTCCTGCACAAAATGCTCGCGCATCCGGTGGCCGGGAGCCTTGGGAGCAATCATCAGCACATCCACCGACGGGGGCGGCACCACAAACTCGTAATGAATGGTGAAGCCGTGGGCGAACATAAGCGCCTTGCCGGGCGTCAGGTTGGGCTCTATCTCCTCCCGGTAAACGTCTTTCTGCACGTGGTCGGGGATGGCGACCATGATCACGTCGGCGGCTTTGGTAACGTCGGCCACGCTGCCGACTTCCAGGCCGGCATTGCGGGCGACTTCCCGGCTGGCGCTGCCTTCGTAGAGACCGACCATCACCTTGACGCCGCTGTCGTGGAGGTTCAGCGCGTGGGCGTGTCCCTGGCTGCCATAGCCAATCATGCCCACGGTTTTACCGGCGAGATACGAAAGGTTCGCGTCTTTTTCCGTATAAATGTTAACCATTCTTGTTCGTCCTTTGACTCGTGCGGTGCGGTTATTCCATTTTGGAGAGCTGGCCGGCTAGACCCCTTCGTAGTGGCCGGGTTGGAACCGTGCAGAGCCGGCGGTGGCCAGGCCGTTGCGACTTAGATGTTCAAACTCAGCGCCCACGTCGTCGCTGACTCGTCCTTCGGATTTGCCGCGAACCATGGCCACGCGTCCGGTGCGCATCAGCTCCAGGATTCCAAAGGGACGCAGCAGATCGTAGAGGGCGTCAATTTTATCTTCCTCCCCGGTGGTTTCGATGACCAGGGAGCGCGCGCCAACGTCCACGACTTTGGCCCGGAAAAGGTTGGCCATTTCCAGGATTTCACTGCGGTTGGAGGGCGTCGACCGGACCTTGATGAGTGCCAGTTCACGAGCCACCACGTCTTCGCCGGAGATATTGGAAACCCTGACCACGTCGACGAGTTTATCCAACTGCCGGGTGGCCTGCTCCACGGTGTACTGATCGCCAGTTACGACGAAGGTGAGGCGGGAAAGGCCCTGCCGTTCGCTCGCTCCCACCGCCAGGCTGGCGATGTTGAAGCCGCGGCGGCGGAACAGGCTGGCGAGACGAGTAAGGACACCGGGCCGGTCTTGCACCAGCGCGATGATAGTGTGCTGATCGCTATGCTGATTCAACGACCACCCCCTGAACGTCAGGTTCTTCCAGCATTTCGTGGACCGATTCACCGGCGGGGATCATCGGGAACACGAACTCGTCCTCTTTGACGATGAAGTCAACAACCACCGGCCCCGGAGTCTCCATTGCTTCCTGTATGGCGCCGGAAACTTCGTCAAGTTTGGTGACACGCATGCCGCGGATGCCGTAGGCCTCGGCCAGTTTTACAAAGTCGGGGTTGCCTTTATAGATGGTGGCGAAGAAGTCCTTTTCGTAGAAGAAATCCTGCCACTGCCGCACCATGCCCAGTGAGCCGTTATTGAGGATGGCAAACTTGACGTCGATGTTGTTCTCCGCCGCAGTGGCCAGGTCGCAAAGCGTCATCTGGAACCCGCCGTCGCCGGCGATCGACCAAACCGTCTTATCGGGCCGGCCCACCTTTGCGCCCAGCGCGGCCGGAACCTCGAAACCCATCGCCCCGCTGCCACCCGAGGTAATCAGCGAGTTGGGATCGCGATAGCCGTAGTGCTGGGCCGCCCACATCTGATGCTGACCGACCCCGGTTACGATGATGGAGTTGCCGCCGGTAACGTCGGACAGTTCCTTCAACACCTGTTGTGGCAACAACTGATCGGACTCGCGGATGAACAGCGATGGATGCCCGGCACGCAGTTCGTCGGTTTCCTTGATCCAGTCCAGGTGGACGGTGGAGTCCACCATCGGGATGAGGGCGCGGAGGGTAGCCTTGAGGTCGCCCAGCACTGGCGCGTCAGCGATGACGTTCTTGTTGAACTCCGACGCGTCAACGTCGCAGTGGATGATTTTGGCATCCGGCGCAAAGGCGCTGATGCGGCCGGTAACGCGGTCGTCGAACCGGGCGCCCAGGGAAATTACCAGGTCGGAACGGTCGATGGCTAGGCTGGCATACGCCATGCCGTGCATCCCGGGCATTCCGAGGTTGAGCACGTGGTCGGTGGGCAGCGAGCTGATACCCAACAGTGTCGTGATAACCGGTATTTGCGCCTTCTCGGCCAAATCGCGTAGTTCATCCCACGCCCGGGAAATCAACACGCCGTGGCCGGCCATGATGATGGGACGTTGAGCCTCGTTAATCAGCCGGGCAGCCGCCAGCACCTGCTTCGGGTCGGGGTCGCCGGGAGGGTTGTATCCGGGCAGATCGACTTTCTCGGGCCATTCAAACTCGATGGATTCGCCGGCGAGAACATCTTTGGGGATGTCAATCAGGACCGGGCCCGGTCGCCCGGTGCGGGCGATATAGAAGGCTTCTTTGATCGCCGGCGCGATGTCGCGAACATCAAGCACCAGATAGTTGTGCTTGGTTACCGGCAGGGTGATGCCGGTAATGTCGGTTTCCTGGAATGCGTCGCGACCGATTGCGGCCCTGGGAACCTGACCGGTGATGCAAACGATGGGCACTGAATCCATTTGCGCGGAGGCCAGGCCGGTTACCAGGTTGGTTGCGCCGGGCCCCGAAGTGGCGGAGCACACGCCCACCTTGCCGGTGGCGCGGGCGTAACCGTCCGCAGCCATCGCGGCGGCCTGTTCGTGGCGTACCAGGATGTGGCGCAGGTTGGGGTAGCGGGAGAGGGCGCCGTAAAACGGCAATACAGCCCCGCCGGGCAGCCCAAAAATTGTGTCCACACCTTCCCGCAGAAGGCTTTCGCAAACAATTTGCGCGCCGGTTAGTTCCATCTTAGGTTTCTCCTGCTGATAATCCGGTTGCCTGTGTAGTCGGGACAAAAATAAATCCCGACCCCGAAGGGACGGGTTACAGGGCCCGCGGTACCACCCTTCTTTTCCTCGTGGCGTTGGTTGCCACTTGGAACGCTTTGTACACGGCCGTTATCGGGGCTGATCCGCCTGCCCTACACGCGTGGCTGACAATGGATGTCAACAACGGTTCAACCAGGTCGCTCCGGGGCGAGTTCGGGATTCACGGCCACCAGCTTGCACCACGCACCGGCTCTCTACAGACCTGCCGTCCTTACTACTCCCCATCAATGCGGAAAGAACAGCTAACATCGTACCATTCGGGCCCATTAGTGTCAATCACGATTGGATGCGGAACGCGGAGGACCGGGCCGGAGGCGCGTTTGGTGCGCCCACGTTGGCGCCGCGCACCCCGCATCCGCAAGATGCCGGGATGACGTATGTTAATGTTAGGGTAACTGCGAATTTCCGGCTACCACGACAATCGCGTAGTGCCTGGAACCCCACCGGGAACAGCCACCATGCCAGTCTACGAAATGCCGCTAGCCCTCACCTACGATGATGTCCTGCTGCAACCCAGGTTTTCCACGGTGCGCAGCCGTCGGGACGTGGACACCAGCGCTTACTTCACGCGGCAGATCGCGCTGAAAACCCCGTTGGCAAGCGCCAACATGGACACCGTAACCAAGGCTCGAATGGCGATTGCGATGGCCAGGTTTGGCGGCATCGGCGTGATCCACCGCTTCATGTCAGTCGACGATCAGGCTGCTGAGGTTGGGCGCGTGAAGTGCCGCCAAAGCCATGTCATCCACAATCCGGTTACCATCCCGCCGACCGCCAGCGTCCGCGACGCGCGATCCACTATGGAACGCCACGACATCAGCGGATTGCCGGTGGTTGACGACGCCGCCGGATTGCTGGGGATGCTCACTAGCCGCGACGTTATGTTAGCCGATGCCGGGCAGTTGGTGTCCGCTCGTATGACTCCCCGCGACCGGTTGATCACAGCGCCACCGGACGTCGGCCTGGAGCCGGCGAAACGCCTGTTATCTGAAAACCGTCTGGAAAAACTGCCGCTCGTCGACGATGAAAATCGCCTGGTCGGCCTCATCACCGCCCGCGACATTCTGTCCGCCAACGCTCCGGATACGTCCAACGCTGCCCAGGACGAGCAAGGACGGTTGCGCGTCGCCGCGGCGGTGGGCGTCGTCGATGATTATGTTGACCGAGCCCGGATGTTGGCCGATTCTGGAGCCGATGCCATCGTCATAGACGTTGCCCACGGAGACTCTCAACTGATGCTGGATGCCATCGGGACGCTGCGCGACCAACTAGGCGATGTGCCTCTGGTAGCGGGGAACGTGGCAACTGCCGACGGCGCGCGCCGTCTCGCCGAAGCCGGCGTTGATGCTATCAAGGTTGGCGTTGGGCCGGGCAGCATCTGCATCACCCGTCGGGTGGCAGGCGTCGGCGTGCCGCAGTTGACCGCCGTGCTGGAATGCGGCGCGGTGGCCCACCAGCACGGCATCCCAATCATTGCCGACGGCGGGATTCGCTATCCGGGGGACGTGGCCAAGGCCATTGCCGCCGGCGCCAGCACCGTTATGCTGGGCAGCGTGTTGGCCGGCGCCGAAGAAAGTCCCGGAGCCGTGATAACTCGCGACGGCCAACAGATGAAGATGGTGCGCGGAATGGCTTCCCGGGAGGCCGCGCTGTATCGCAGCCTACGCGAGAACCCATCGCCGCCACCGGACCGGTGGGACAGCCAGGACGATTACGCGGCGGACGAAGGGATCCAGGCGCCGGTTCTGTACCGGGGAACGGCGGTGGACACCTTACGGGAACTGTCCGGGGGCCTGCGCTCGGGCATGAGCTATTGTGATGCCGCCGACATCCCGACAATGTAGGCCAACGCCCGATTCGTGCGTCAAACGGCGGCGGGCCGCGTTGAATCGGGACCCCACGACGTAGGCTGACTTTTGGCCGGCTGGACACCGCCGGTTCGTTGAATTCAGCGCGGTCGCACGGTCTATTGTGGCGGGCGCTTATGCTAGAATTACTGCCACCTGTCGCGCTGGCTGCGGATTGAGGAGAATCGACCTTGTCGGAACGGATTTTCATCGGGGTTGCCTGGCCCTACGCCAATGGCCCGCTGCACATGGGCCATATTGCCGGCTGCTATCTGGCCGCCGATATTTTCGCGCGCTACCACCGGATGAAAGGCAATGAAGTCCTTATGGTTTCCGGTTCCGATGCCCACGGCACGCCGATTACCATCCGCGCCGACCAGGAGAACATCGAGCCTCAGGAAGTGCTGGACCGGTTCCACACCCAGTTCCTGGATACCTGGCAGCGCCTGGGCATCACATTCGACCTGTTCACCACCACGCATACTGAAAACCACCAGCGCGTGGTGCAGGATTTTTTCACCCGTCTGCAAGAGTTGGGTTATATCTATCCTGATACCATGCTGTTGGCGCACTGTGTGGGCTGCGTGCGGTTCCTGCCCGACCGCTACGTAGAGGGCGCCTGCCCACACTGCCATAATCCGCGCGCCCGTGGCGACCAGTGCGATAACTGCGGCCATACATTAGACCCGATAGACCTGGTTGAGCCACGGTGCAGCATTTGCGGGGCTACGCCGGATTTCCGGGATTCCGAGCATTTCTTCCTGCGGCTGTCCGCCTTTCAGGAGCCGCTGCTGGAGTGGGTTGCCGACCACCCGCACTGGCGGCCCAACGTGGCCAACTCGACCCGGGGGTTCCTGCAGGGCGGCCTCAAAGACCGCGCCATCACCCGCGACCTGACCTGGGGCGTGCCGGTGCCGTTGGACGGCTACGACGACAAGCGCATTTACGTCTGGTTCGAGGCGGTCATCGGCTACCTGTCCGCAGCCATTGAGTGGGCCGAACGCAGCGGCAAATCCGACGGGTGGGAAGACTTCTGGAAGGATCCCGACACCCGCTCGTACTACTTCATCGGCAAGGACAACATCCCCTTCCACAGCATCATCTGGCCGGCGATGCTGATGGGTTACGGCGGGTTGAACCTGCCCTACGACGTACCGGCCAATGAATTCCTGAGTCTGGAAAACCGCAAATTTTCCACCAGCCAGAACTGGGCAGTTTGGGTACCTGATTACCTGGATCGCTACGACCCCGACCCGTTGCGCTACCTGCTGTCCATCAACATGCCGGAGACCGGCGACACCGATTTCAGCTGGGCGGAGTTTGTGAGGCGCAACAACGATGAACTGGTGGCAACCTACGGCAACCTGGTGAACCGGGTGCTGCGGTTCACTTACCGCAACTTCGACGGCCGGGTTCCGGTAGAAGCTGCCCCGCCTGGCGAACCGGAAGCGGCGATCCTGGAGTCGGCGCGGCGCGCGATGGCCGCGGTTGACGACAGCCTGAATCACACCCACTTCCGCGCCGGCATCGCCCAAGCCTTTGCACTGGCGCAGGAGACCAACCGCTACCTGGACACGCGCGCGCCGTGGTTGGCAATCAAAACTGACCGGGCCGACGCCGCCTGTTCCCTGACCGCAGCGATCAAAGTTCTCAACGCCCTGAAAGTCATGCTGACGCCGTACCTGCCCTTCAGCGGCCAGAAGCTGCATGAATTCCTGGGTTTGGACGGCGACGTGTCTGCTGAATCCTGGGACTGCGACGCCCTGTTCGCGGCCATCCAACCGGGGAACCTGCTGCGGGACCCCGCCGCGCTCTACACCAAGCTCGACACCCAGGTCGCCGAGGAAGAAAGCAACCAACTGGGTGTCCCAGCCTAATCATCGGGTACCACGTCGTGCAGCCCGGGCCGGACCTGCAAACCGTTGCCATCTACGCTCCGGTATTCGGCCAGTTGGCCAAAGTCGAAGAACGGCTGCGCGGTGTTTGCCAGACCGACATCGCCGACCTCAACCCACTGCTGGACTATGCCCTTAGTTCCGGGGGCAAGCGGGTACGTCCGGCGTTGACGCTGTTGGCGGCCGAGTTCCGCGAACACGAACGGGAACGCTCGTTGATCATGGCATCGGCGGTGGAACTGCTGCATCTGGCCACGCTCATTCACGACGACACGGTGGACAACGCCGGGATGCGCCGGGGCAAACCGACCATCAACAAACTGTACGGCAACCACGTGGCGGTACTGTTGGGGGACTACCTGTTCGCCACGTCGGCCACTTTCGTTTGCGATACTGGCGTGGTGCGGGTCATTCGCCGGTTCTCCGAAACCATCATGGAGCTGGCCAGCGGCCAACTCATCGAGTTCTTCACCACCTTCGACCCAACCAAAGCCCGCAAACTCTACAACGAACGCATTTACCGCAAGACAGCCTCGCTGTTTTGCACATCGGCAGAGTCGGGCGCCATCCTGAGCGACGCGCCGGAACGCGAGGTGAAAGCCCTGCGGCAGTACGGGTACAACATCGGCATGGCATTCCAGATTGTGGACGACCTGCTGGACGTGCAGGGCGATGCCTCAGAAATCGGCAAACCGGTTGGCAACGACCTGCTGCAAGGTGTGTTGACGTTGCCGGCCATCATGCTGATGGAACGCTACCCCAACGACCATCCCATCGACGCCCTGTTTGCCGCCATAAAATCGGGCCGGGGGAACGTTACGGAACTGCTGGACCGCTCCATCGGTATGATCACCGACTCGAACATCATCCCGGATTGCTTTACCGTAATTCGCGAATACTGCTCCTCGGCGTCGGAAGCGCTGGCCGTTTTACCCGATTGCCCACCCCGGCGTTCGTTGTCGGACATGGTGGATTTCATCCGGGAGCGGTCCCGTTAAATGCCCTGACGCCAGACCACCTGCCCATTGACCACGGTAAATGCCGACCGTACCAACGGCAGTTCTCCGGGTGGTGTGGACATCGGGTCTGGCGCCACGACGGCGAGATCAGCGGGCTTGCCGACCGCAATCCCCACGTTGCCGGTATGAAGTCGGAGCGCATCCTGAACCGACGGGACGGGTTGGCCGCCCAACGGGAAACCTTCGGCCGACCGTCGGGACACCGCGCCGGCGATGCTGGCCCACGGGTTCGGTTCAATCACCGGCGCATCCGAACCCAATAACAACGGAACTCCCCGGGCCAGCAACTCCCCGGCCGGGTACAGATCCGCCAACAAACCTTGGGGCAGAGTGCATCGGTAACGTTCTCCGTCGTAGTGCAGGAACCCGGTGTTCGGCACCACGGTTGCGCCCGATTGGGCCACCAATTCGGCCACGTCTAGAGGGCACTCGGCGCCATGTTCGATGCGATCGCTCTCCGGATACGCTGATGGTTTGGCGTCGATCAAGGCTAGGGCGGCGGCCACCACCGCATCCCGCTCAACAGCATGAATAGCGACCGGGTAACCCATCGCGTGGGCGCTACGCACCAGATTCGATAATTCGTTGGGGTCAGGATACAACGCTCCTCCCGAGGCGGTGAGCATTATTTTAACGTGGCCTACCGAGAGCATACCGCCGTGGATCGTATCTCCGTACCGCAAGCCAGAGCTGTGCATCTCGTCGATTTTGCGATGACCAACCATCATGGTCACGCGAAGCGGCAACCGGCCATCGGCGACGGCATCGCTGAACGCCTGCCATCTGGCGATACCGTTTTGGGCGCCGGCATCAGTTACAGCGGTGATGCCGTAGTGCAGCAGGTGTTGGCTCAATCGCCACAGGGCGGTTCCCGACTCAGCGTCATAGCGACGCCCACCGCCGGGATCGCCCGGCGCCGACAGCCAATCCGCCATGTCCAGCAGCAGGCCCGTGGGTTGCCCGTCGTCGGCGCGCACGATGGTTCCACTTGGCGGGTCGGGGGTGCGCCGGGCGATGCCAAGCGCATCCAGGCCGGCGGAGTTCAGTACGCAGGCGTGGCCAGACCGGTGTTCGACGCGCACCGGCAGTTCGGCAGATACGGCATCCAGGTCGTGGCGAGTCAGGTGCCGTCCGAGCCCGAGGGGTGAGTCGTCGTAGCCGTAACCCCGTAGCCAGCCGTATCTGGTAGATGGGATGGCAGCACGGAGGGCGGCAATCACCGCGTCCACGTTGGGCGTTGTGGTCCGTCGGCAATCCACTTGCATGGACCTCGCTGCCTGAGCAAACAGGTGGCAATGCGCGTCAACGATGCCTGGTATGACGGCGCGCTGCCCGCAATCGATCACGGTGGCGCCGGAATCGATGAACGGCTCGACGTCGGCGAAACGCCCCAACGCCGCAATGCGGCCAGCGCTGACCGCGACGGTATCGGGTTGTCTGCCGCCATCGCCGGCCGTTGCGTGCACCACGCCGTTGCGGAGCGCCATGTCGATCGAAGTCAATTCGTCATCCTCTCACGCGTACCCACTTTGTCATTGCGAGCGTAGCGTGGCAATCTCGTCGCCGCAGCAACGGCAGTTCGCCGACGTGTGCTCAACCTCATCGAGATTGCCACGTCATCGAGATTGCCACGTCGCTATGCTCCTCTCAATGACAGATTCAAGTGGGGACGCGTAAGGTCCATCCTGCCGCAGTGGATCTGACACGCCGGGCGGGGAAGTAACAATGACCTGCGGTGCTATAATCCCAACCGCAAGCGTTAGGCTTCGTGATCTACAATTCATGATCGCCGACAATTCATGATGGTCAGCAATTCATTATCGTTGGCAAACCGGAATCGTGGGCAGGAGGGATACTATGCCGGAACTGGAAATACTCATGGGCGGTTATAGCATAAACACCGACCAGACTCGCCTTGGTTTATGCACCGTAACGCTGATTCGCGGCGAGGCGCTGTCGATAGTTGATGTGGCCCACTTCGGCCGACGCAACCTGCTGGTGGATTCGTTGGCCGCCCAGGGCATTGCCACCGACGACATTGGTCGGGTTATTCTTACGCATTCCCACTGGGATCACTCGCAGAATACCGACCTGTTTCCCAACGCGGAAATCGTGGTCCACGCCGACGAGATCGAGTATAGCCGCAACCCGCGGCCCGGCGACCTGGCCACCGCCCGCTATTTTGCCGACACCCTGTTGCAGCAAAACGTGCGACAGGTTCGCGGCGAGACTGAACTTGAGCCCGGCGTCCGCCTGATCGAAACTCCCGGCCACACGCGCGGCCACATCAGCGTGGTTGTTGAAACCGCTTCCGGCGCGGTTTGCGTGGGCGGCGATGCAATGTCGGACGCTGGCGCTGTCGGACGCGGCACGCCGGCAATCATCTTCTGGAGCGAGGCCGACGCTCGCGAAAGTGTGCAAAAGATTATTGCAGCAGCCAATACCATCTACCCCGGCCACGACCGTCCCTTCCAGATTGGCGCCGACGGTTCCATCACGTATTTGGGGGATTCGCCCACGCTGGAGGTCAGCGGCGTGCTCCATTACGCCAGCGGGGCGGTGACGGTCAACCTGGGCCGGGCCGCACACCCCGGCACTACGGTGATGCCCAGCGCCATCGACTACCAGGGCGGCGGCGCCAGTTATCCGGGGCATTGCTGAGCGTCCCCGGCGCAGCGGTTAACAGGCCACATAGTTCATGCGCGCCGTAATATTCGACTGGGACCTAACCCTCTGGAATAGCTGGGACATACATCTCTGGTTGATGGAACGCACCGGCTTTGATCTGGGCATGACTCCGCCTGGACCCGAGGCGGTAGCTGCCGAATTCCACCGACCCTTCCATCAACATCTGCTCTGGTTCTTTGGCAGCGCGCCAGATTCCCAGGGGGAACTGGACACTATTCTCTCTGCCTACCTGCATCACTACCACGCCATCGTGGGGCACCGCAACTATCTGTATCCCGGGGTGGCCTCGCTGCTGGGCGCGTTGCGTCGGCGGGGCATCCGCATCGGCATTTTGTCCGACAAGGTACCTGAATTCGGGGAGGCCGAGTTGCGGCAATCGGGCCTGGCTGACCTGGTGGCATACACGTCGTTCAAAACCGACCGACGGCCGTTCAAGCCCGACCCGACCGGTCTATTTGACGTGCTGGATGGTCTGGGAGTTGAGGCGGCTGACGCCATGTACGTTGGCGACGCCCCGCAGGACATCGCTTGCGCCCGCGAAGCCGGCGTCCGGTCCGCTGCCGCAATGTGGGCCACCATCGATGCCGACGCCATTATTGCGCAACAGCCGACATACCGTCTGCATCGCCCGCACCAGGTGATGGCGGTGGTGGCCGAGATCAACAATTACGATGGCGGCTTCGGCGGCTCCAACCCCTGGCTGCGCCACCTGCCCTGGCCCTGGCGACCCGATGCGGATGATCCGTCGGGCGACCAGGATGCAGCCGTTGCCGCATCCGAAACGCCGACCAATGCGGAACCCGACGCGAGCTGGCAATACTGGCCGATGGCGGCTCGCTGGCGCGGGCGCACTGGCGAGTTGTCCTTGCCGCCAGACGTGGCAAACCCGGTGGCGCCGTTGTCGCTGAACAACGCTGGCAACCGATTGACCCGCTAGGCGAGTTCGCCCCCTGCCTCACCAACGACCGGTGCTGTATTCCGCCGCTGCGGGCCGATGCTGGGGTTTTCAGGGGACCGGGTGCGGCGAAACCATCG
Source organism: Dehalococcoidia bacterium (assembly GCA_965220095.1). GTDB lineage: Bacteria > Chloroflexota > Dehalococcoidia > Lucifugimonadales > UBA3495 > Bin87. The sequence goes on along the minus strand of OZ244805.1, from coordinate 3,225,279 downwards.
CCGCTTCGTGTTGCTCGTCGGCGTGGTAAGAGGACCGTACCAGCGGGCCGGCCGCAACGTGCTTGAACCCCATCGCTTCGCCGGCCAACCGGATTTCCGCAAATTCATCTGGGGTGTAGAAGCGGTCGATGGCGATGTGTTTGAGCGACGGCCTCAAATACTGTCCGACGGTGAGCAGGTCGCAGTCGACGCTCCTCAGGTCTTGCATGGTTTGCAGCAGTTCGTCACGCGTTTCACCCATGCCCACGATGATGCCAGACTTGGTAACCGTGCCAGGGTCAATGGCCTTGGCCTGCCGGAACAGTTCCAGAGTCTGATGATAGTCGCCTTTGGGCCGTACCCGATGAAAAACGCGTTCCACCGATTCAATGTTGTGGTTGAGCACGTGGGGTCGCGCCGAAACCACCGTTGCGAGTGCGTCCCAGTTGCCCTGGAAATCGGGGATCAGCACTTCCACCTTGCATCCGGGTACGCCGGCCTGCACCTGTTTGATGCAGGCTGCGAATACGCTGGCGCCGCCGTCTGGAAGGTCATCCCGGTTTACCGACGTGATGACGCAATACTTCAGCTCCATGCGCTTGACGGTCGCCGCCAGACGGAAGGGTTCGCCGAAGTCGACGGCGCCGGGCCGGCCGGTGGTGACGGCGCAATAGGCGCAGGCGCGGGTGCAAATGTCGCCCAGGATCATGAAGGTGGCCGCCGACCGTTCCCAGCACTCGCCGATATTGGGGCAGTGCGCTTCCTCGCAGACCGTGTGCAATTGACTCTCGCGCATCAATTGCTTCAACTCGATGTAGCGCGGGCCCCCGGGCATTTTGACCTTTAGCCAATCGGGCAGGCGGGGCCGCAGCGTTTCAGATGCAGCGTTGGCCGGGGAGTGGTTTGCGGTTTGACGCCCAGCGTCGTCGGTCATCGGGGCCTCCGGTTATAGCATCTGCACGAAGCGTGGTTTGACCCGACACTTTTCGGCAGCAATGATGGCATCAATCTCGTGAACGGCGGCGTCCAGTTGGCCGTCCCGGTTGACGACCCGGTAGTCAAACTCGCCAATTCGGTCCAACTCTATGGTCGCCGCTTGCAAACGCCGCTGCATTTCTGTTTCGTCTTCGGTGCCACGGGCCGCCAGCCGGTTGCGCAACTCGTCCAGAGTCGCCGGCATCACAAAGATGGTCAGCGCGTCCGGAGCGATGCCGCGAATGGTTGCCGCACCCTGCACGTCGATTTCAAGGATAACATCTTTGCCGGCGATGAGGGGGTCGCGCACCTGCCAGCGGGGGACTCCGTACCAGCGGTCGTACACCTGGGCGCTTTCCAGCAACTCGTCGCGCTCGCGCATCCGCAGGAAGTCGGCGACATCCAGGAAAAGATAATCGTCGCCGTCCGTTTCGCCCGGGCGCATCGGTCTGGTGGTGGCGGTAACCGCAAAGTGCCAGGGCCGTTCCAGTTGGCGCAGGGCGGTCATCAGCGTACCCTTGCCCGATGCCGATGGCCCCGATATGACGACCAGCATCGGCGCGGCGGGGCTGGCCGCCGGCAACTCAGCTTTCACTGTCATCGGAAGGATGGGACGCGCCATTGCCGTTGTTGCGGCGCTCAATACGCTCGATGGATTCCAGAAAGCGGGTCATCATGGTATCGAACATCCGCTCCATTCGGGCGGCGTCTTCGGCACGCCGCGCGATATCCTCTTCCCGTTGTTTTTCCAGCATGGCCATCCACTGCCGATGTTCCTCTTCATGCTGGCGTCGCTGTTGCATAGTGAAAAACATTTCAAGCGCTCCTACGAAAGCAAATGCGGCAAGCACCGCTGCCGTGTTCACGATAGAATCGGACAGTATTTCCGGAACTTCACGCTCCCAGATTAAGTATACCGTTATCGTTGCCGTCAACGTACCGACGGCGAGCAGGGCCGCAGTCAGCAGGTATAGTAACCCGGCTTTGGCCAAACTGCCTCGCCCCGCCCACTGCGCTGCCGACGCCCGTTCAGGCGGTCAGGGATTCCAGGTGCTCCCAGAAATTCGGGTAGGAAACGGAAGCATCCTCGGCGCCGTGTATCGTAGTGTCGCCCGATGCGGCGAGGCCGGCGATTGCCAGCGACATTGCCAAACGATGGTCGCGGTGGCTCTCCACTTCGGCGCCGCTCAATCGGCCGGTGCCGTGTATGACCATGCCATCTTCCCGAGCCTCGATGCTGGCGCCCATGCGGGTTAGTTCAGAGACCGTCGTCGCGATTCGGTCGGATTCTTTCACACGCAGCTCAGCGGCGTCCCTGATGATGGTGTCGCCCTCAGCAAAACAGGCCGCCACCGCCAGCACGGGTAGTTCGTCAATCATGATCGGGATGATTTCGCCGCCGAGGTCAATACCCTTCAGGCTTCCCGACGAGGCGACCACGTCGGCAACGGGTTCGCCGCCTTCGACGCGCTGGTTTTCCAGCTTCAATGCGTCGCCGGCGCCCATCATTTGCAGCGCATCGATGATGCCGGCCCGGCTGGGGTTCAGGCCCACGCCCCGAATCGTAACTACGGCGTTGGGGTGAATCAACCCCGCCACCATCCAGAAGGCCGCCGAGGAAATATCTCCAGGCACCGCCACGTCCACCGACTTCAGATGAGCAGGATGCAGGGTCAACGCCAGCCCGTCGGTATCCAATCGCACACCCATCGCCGACATCATGCGCTCGGTGTGGTCGCGGGAGAGCGCCGGCTGATGCAACACGGTGGGACCGTCGGCGGACAGTCCAGCCAACATCAGGCAGGATTTTACCTGTGCGCTGGCCACCGGCATCTGATACTCAATTGACCGCAGGACGCCGCCGCGTATCGCCAGCGGCGCCAAGGTATTGCTGTGGCGTCCCATGATGGACGCGCCCATTTGCTGAAGCGGCTGCACGACGCGGCCCATTGGTCGGGTGCGCAACGAACCATCGCCGGTCAACACGGCCAGGAAGTCCTGACCGGCTAGCAACCCAGAGAGCAGTCGCATTGACGTGCCACTGTTCCCGGCGTCCAGCAGATCCGTCGGTTCCTGCAATTGCGGCCCCAGCCCACCAACGCGTACGCTGCCGGGTTCACCGAGCGGCTCGATGGTTACGCCCATCGCCTGCAGGCAAGCGGCGGTGGAACGAACGTCCTCGCCGTCGGACAACCCCGTAACTATGGCTGTGCCGTCGGCAATGGCGTTCAGGATTAGTGAGCGATGGGACACCGATTTGTCCCCGGGGACGGCCAGGGCGCCCACGAGGTTAGCCGGTCGGCGGACAATCTGATCCACGTTACATCCCTCGCAATCTATTTTCGGTCATTGGGACGACGGGTGGATTCTTTGTCGTCGGGCCGTTCGCCCAACATCAAACGACGAGCGCGGTCCGCGATCCCTCCGAGGAACATTTGACCCATGGACTCGCTAAAGGTGGGGTATTCGGGTGTCTTCTCCAGTTCGCGGGAACGCGGGTTCACCTGGCCGGCCATCAATTTTGCCCGCGCCAGCCTGGCATCCTCGAAGAGGGTGAGCATGGCGTCCGCGTCCGGTGGCTCGGTGTCGGTGTCCAGCAGCTTGCGATACTCGTACAACTCCCGGATAAATGCGTCGATCCAGGCGACAATTGGCTCAGGATTGCTGACGCAGATATCGCGGTGCATCACCGCGTCGCCGGATGCCAGGCGGGTGATGTCGCGGTAACCGGAGGATGCCAGCTGCCCGATGTCAGACCAGTTGGCCGACTTGCTGGTGCAACCCACCAGGGCAGTGGACAGCACAAAGGGCAAGTGGCTCACGGCGGCTACGAAGCTATCATGTTCATCCACGCTGATGAAATAGGGTTCGCCGCCGACCGATTCAGCCAGAGTGGCAACTTCCCCAACGGCGCGCTGGCTGGCTTTGGGGCTGGGGATGACGCAGTAGGGTTTGCCCACGAACAACTGGCCATCGGCGTTTTCAGGGCCCGGCGTTTCGCGGCCGGCCATGGGATGGCCCCCAACGAAATCCACCGAGTCCGGCAGCAATTCGTCGGCCCATTGCAGTACCTGGGTTTTGGTACTGCCCACGTCGGTAACGACGCAGCCCTCCGGCAAGTAGGGGGCCATGGCTTCCATCAACTCGCGCATTGCCATGACCGGAGTGGCCAGCACGACGACGTCGGCGTCTTCGATAGCATTACCCAGCCGGCTTTCCATCCGGTCGAAGGCTTGGCGGCGTTCAGCTCCGGCTCTGGCGGCGTGTTCGGCGTCGCTGCCGACCACCACCAGGTTTCGCAGCGGGGAGGCGCGGAGGGCCAACCCCAGCGAGGTGCCGATCAAACCGGTGCCGATAATCGTGATTTGTGCCACGGGGTGGTTTTGCTCCCACAACAGACTTGCGACCGCCAACGATAATACACCGCCAACGACTATACCAGGACAGCGGATGCCGCAACTGACTGGCAGTGTACAGCATCCGCAACCGCCGGTAAAACGGTGAGCAGTTGGACGCGATCTCCGGTTTGTGGCGGGTCGGGGTGGATCAGGGTTGACAAAACGCCGGTTCCCGGCCTACGGTGGGTAAACAATCGAGCGCGAATAATGCGCAGCAGATGTTGGGTCCAGCGCTTGCAGAGGCTGCCCCAGGCCCCGGGGAACTGCGCCGCGGTGGCAGAAACGCGAAGCGCCACGAGGTTCTCTGATGGTCACAACCAACGAACCATCCGCCAATGAACCATCCGCCGTCGCGCCGACCGCGTCCGAATCAATCGACGATGCGATTTTTGGAGCGTCGGGTAACGTCGGGCAACCTTTCATCCGAGTGCGTTCGGTATGGAAAGTTTTCGGCAAAGATCCGGAGAAGGTGCTGAACCCGGAATACGAAGGCAAAGACAAGGCATTTTTCCAGAGCGAATTCAACAACGTGGTCGGCCTCCAGGATGTCTCCTTCGACGTGCAACGGGGCGAGACCTTCGTGATTATGGGATTGTCGGGCAGCGGCAAATCCACCATGGTGCGGTGCCTGATCCGGCTCATCGAACCTACCGCGGGCGAAATATCCATCGCCGGCGAGGACATTACCCAAATGTCGGACAAGGCCCTGATCGAGTTCCGTCGCAGCAGGGTCGCCATGGTGTTTCAGCACTACGGCCTGATGCCCCACCGCAACGTGCTGGACAACGCGGCCTGGGGGCTGGAAGTTCAGGGCGTCAGCAAAGAGGAACGCTACCCCCGCACTCGCGAAGTGCTGAATCTGGTAGGCCTCGGCGATTGGGAAAACTCCTATCCCCGTCAGTTGTCGGGCGGGATGCAGCAACGCGTCGGTCTGGCCCGCGCCCTCGCCGTCAATACCGACATCATGCTGATGGATGAGCCATTCAGCGGCCTCGACCCACTAATCCGACGTCAGATGCAGGACGAGTTGCTGCGATTGCAATCCGAGCTGCAAAAGACCATCGTGTTCATTACGCACGACCTGAACGAAGCGTTGAAGCTGGGCGACCGCATTGCGATAATGCACGACGGTCAAATCGCACAGATCGGGTCGCCGGAGGACATCGTGCTGCGCCCGGAGGACTCTTACGTGGGCGATTTCACTCAGGACGTGCGGCTGGAAAGCGTGCTAACCGCCAACAAGGTGATGGTCACCCCCAAGGCTACCGTGATGGGGCACCAGGGCCCACGGGCCGCCCTGCACACCATCGGCAACAGCGATGGCGACGCGGCCTGGGTGGTGGATATGCGGGAACGCTACATGGGGTTGTTGTCCATTACCAATGCCGAGCAGGCCGTGCGGGCCGGCGTCAGGCGCTTCGACCAGGCTTGGCAATTCGTAGACCGGGAGTATCAGGCAGTCGCGCCAACGACGACTTTTGACGAGCTGATACCGTTGGCGATGGTCAGCGATTTCCCTATTCCCATCGTGGACGAAGGCAACGTCCTGATCGGCGAAGTGCACCGCAGCGCTTTGGCCGAGGCGCTGGCCGAAACCTCTGCCGCCGACCCTGATTACGCGGCCAACGCAGCCGAGAATGCCACGCTGGCGGATGAGTCTCGGGATGCGTCCGGCGACCGCAGCGGGAACAATTCAAGCAATCAGTGATTCTTGCATGAAGACCTGAATCGCAACGCCCGAGAAACCATCGGGCGTTTTCAAATCAGGAGGAAATCATGGCAACGATAACCAGAGATGAGCCGGACGCCGGCGCGGCGGAATCTATCCGGACTGCATCGACCCCACAGGCTGCGACACCGCGGCTCACGCTTGGCAACATCCCAACACTGTACAAATGGGCAATCGGCATTGCGGCTGTTCTGGTCGTGTTGATAGTCAGCCTCCTGATTTGGGGGCCGGAGATGGAGTTTCCGACGACGGTGGCTCGAACGACGTCAAGCGACGGGACAACGACTTTTGACCGTTCTCTGAGGAACGTTACGGGAAGCGCCATTGACGTTGGGGCCAAATGGCTGACGCGAGAAGGGCAATGGCTGTTCGGAGGGATCAAGAACGGTGTTACATATGCGCTGCTGTACATTGAAACCGGTCTGAAGTGGCTGCCGTGGCCGGCGGTTATTCTGGCGCTGGCGCTGGCGTCCTTTGCAGTGGGGCGCTGGCCGCTGCTGATATTTGCGACGGTGGCTTTTCTCTACATCGGCTTTATGGGGCTTTGGGAAAACACCATAGACACCATTGCTTTGATGGTAGTGGCGGTAGCGCTGTCGGTGGCGGCGGGGCTGCCGCTGGGCGTGCTGGCCGCGCGCAACCATACTGCGGACCGCATTCTGCGCCCAATCCTGGACGGGATGCAGACCATGCCGAGCTTTGTGTACCTGCTGCCGGGGATTCTGTTCTTCGGGCTGGGCAAGCCGGCGGGTATATTCGCCACCATCATCTACGCGGTGCCGCCGGTAATCCGGCTGACCAACCTGGGCATCCGGCAGGTGTCCCCGGAAACTGTGGAAGCGGCGCGGTCTTTCGGGGCTTCCCCGTTGCAGTTGTTGGCCAAGGTGCAGGTTCCAATGGCTTTGCCGACGATCATGGCGGGCATCAACCAGACTACAATGCTGGCGCTGTCAATGGTAACTATCGCCAGTATGGTAGCGGCCGGCGGCCTGGGGGATAACGTGCTGCGGGCCATCCAAAAGAACGAAGTCGGCAACGGCATAATCGCTGGTTTGGCTATCGTGTTCATGGCTATCGTCATCGACCGCCTCACCCAGGCGGTGGCACGGAGCCGGCAGGAAGCATTGTCATAACGCCAGGCACGGAGACTCCTGAGCCGCAAAACGGAGATGAAATCCCGCCCCACCGCGACCCTGACCCGTGGTATTCGTGGTCGCGGTGGCGTTGGTATGGCGTAGGGATGTTCCTCATTCTCAGCTCCGTAGGTGTGGGGTACGTAATTTGGGACATCATTGACCAGTCGCCGAAACCGATTACCCTAGAGATGGCGCGGGCCGCCTTGCGTCAGGAGCCGGGCCGGATCGCCGATGCCCTGGCTTTGTCAGCGTACATTTCATTCGGACCGCCAGCAGGAGTTGATTTGATGCTAGGAGCAACCAAAGCCGCTGAGGCGATGGCCCGGCGGATGCGCAAACAAGATTTCGAACTAGGACAAAAGCGAGGCCGGGAAGAAGTCCGCGCTGAAGAACGTAAGGAGTTGCGCAAACGCCTGGAGGCCATTGTAGAAAACAACCCGGACGTGCAGCAGCTAATTGACGAACTGGAGGACAAGGAGTAACGCCATTAGCCCGGTGCAAAACTCGCTAATCAGCCAATTTGTCATTGCGAGCGTAGCGTGGCAATCTCGACGGGGCAACAATTGTCGTTACGAGAACGAGATTGCCACGTCGCTACGCTCCTCGCAATGACAGTTTCGCACAGCCTTAACGCCGTCAGTGGAGATTTACAATGCTAGGAGCAACCAAAGCCGCTGAGGCTTTCGCCAGGCGCGTTGATGCAGAAATAGCCGAGAAAAGGGCGGCTGCCCGAGCGAAAGGCTATGCAGAAGGGTACGCTGAAGGGCGTCAAGAAGCCCGCCAAGCCCGCCAGGAAGTCCTCCAGGAAGTCCTCCAACAAATACAGACGCTGGCTGTGACCAATGCAGCCGCGCAGCGACTCCTCGACGCGTTTCGAGCCGAGGAGAAATTACGGCAACAGAAGCTGATTCAACCGCTCTCGCCGAGCGAAGCATCGCTGGATTAGTTGCGAAATCTTTATATTATGTAATGTAATATCGCCACAATCGGTAGTTTGACAGCGATAATCAGTGCTGTTATAAGTACGCAACTGCTTATTATTTGCCCGGATTTCCGGGAGATTATACCCGCAAGGAGGGACGAACTTTGTTGACCAAGTACAAACTATTACCGCTAACGATGGTAATGGCTGCCATAGCCATTATCGCCGTTATAGCCTGCTCGCCGGCCGCACCCGAAACAATTGAAGTAACACGCGTTGTTATGGAACAGGTCGAGGTTGAGAAGGTCGTCGAGAAAGAAGTCGAAAAGGTTGTTGAGAAGCAAGTCGAAGTACCCGTCACCCAAATCGTCGAAAAAGTCGTTGAGAAAGTCGTCGAGAAAGTCGTCGAGAAAGAGATTGAAGTCACTCGTGAAGTGATGATGGAGGTGCCGGAAGGCCCCAAGGACACCATCATCTTCGGAGACCTCAACTGGTCCAGCGCTTTGCTCCAAAACCGCATCGCCCAATACATTGTCGAAAAGGGTTACGGCTACCCCACCGACGTGAAATTCGGCGCCACGCTGCCGTTGTTCCAAGGTCTGCAGAACGGGGATACCCACGTAACGATGGAAATCTGGTTGCCCAACCAGGATGAAGCCTGGAACAAGGCTCGCGAAGACGGCGCGGTACTATCGGTGGGCAAGAGTCTCGGCAATGACTGGCAGTCCGCCTTCGTAATTCCGGCTTATCTGCAAGAACAGTACCCTGACCTGGACAGTGTTGAAGACTTGAAGGATCAGCAGTACAAGGACCTGTTCAAGACGGCAGAAACCGGCGGCAAGGCCCGTCTCGTGTCGTGTGTCATCGGCTGGGCTTGTGAAGACGTTAATGCCAAGCAAGTCGCTGGCTACGATCTCTCCGACCACGTTGAAATCATCAACCCTGGCGACGGCGCGGCGTTGAACGCCGACCTGTACGGCGCTTACGAACGCGAGGAACCTTGGCTGGGTTACCAGTGGGGCACCAATGACCCGGCCCTGAAACTGGACCTGGTTCGCCTGGAGGAGCCGGCTTACAGCGATCAGTGCTGGTTCACCACCAAGGCTTGCGCCTACGAAGACGCCACCATCCTGATTGCAGTATATCCTGACCTGCCGGCCCGCGCGCCCGACGTTCTCGAAGTGCTGCGCAAGTGGGATTTCAACATCAATATCTACAAGTCCGTTGTCCAGTGGCAGGACGCTAACCCTGATGCCGATGTTAAAGCGACTGCCATCTGGTGGCTGAGCAACAACGACGATATCTGGGGTGGCTGGGTTACCGCAGATGCCGCTTCCGCCATCCAGTCTGCCCTCGCTGCCGGCGAAGACGCAGAAGGCTGGCCTTCCGAGTAAACCAGCCGGGCAGTACCAACCAAGCGCACTATCGAGGCGGCTCCGGGAACGGGGCCGCCTTTCTTTTCTGCTACAATGCCACCGAGAACAGGATTGATTACCGATGACTACCACCAAACCCACTGTCGCCTTGTCCGACGACACCCTGGCGGCTCTGAAAGCCATTCCTACGCAGACGTTGATTGATGGGCTGTGGGTTATGGGGTGGCCGATGAGCATGATTGAGGGGGCCAAGCCGCTGCAACCCGGCCAGAGCATGGCCGGGCGGGCGGTTACGCTGCGCTTCGTGCCTCATCGCCCCGACCTGGCGGCAGACAAACCAAAGGGTTCGGATTCTGCCGAATACGTGGCTTTCGAGCTGTGCGGGCCGGGCGAGGTGCTGGCCATCGACGCGATGCGCTGGCCCTACAGCAGCATTGGGGGCGACATCAAGTTTTACCGACTTTACCAACGGGGCGTGGGTGGGCTGGTAACCGACGGCGCCGTGCGGGATACCAACACGCTGAAAGAATACGGTTTCCCCGTTTATTCGGCCAACGCTACCGCCAAGCAGGGGCCAGCCGAATTCTGGCCCTGGCAGGTGAACGACTGCATCCAGTGCGGCGGCGTGTTAGTGCGGCCGGGGGATGCCATTGTTGGCGACGACGACGGCGTCGTAGTGGTTCCGGCCAGCGCTGCCGATGAGGTCATCCAGATCGCTCACCAGCGCGAGGAAGTCGAAGCCGTCATCAAGGAGCAGCTTACCATCGAGCAATGTTCTCCGGGCAAATACTACCCATTCAACGACAACACCTGGAAACTCTTCGAGGAAAAGACGGGCAAGCAGCCTTATCGTTAGCTATTGCACCCCCTGCTTCACTCTAACCCTTCACCCTCACCCTCTCCCATCAAGGGAGAGGGGACTGGACCCAACACCCACATTGCGAGGAGAAACCCGTATGGCACGACTACCATTGGCATCCCGAGCAACTGCACCGGCCGGGCAGGAAGCCACTTTTGACGAAATTTTGCAGGGCGGCCCGGTTCCCCAGTACGGCCCCGGATCGGTAATGTCCCACGTTCCGGAGGCGAGCAAGCACGCCACTGGTCTGAACCAGTACCTGCGCAATCACTCCAGCCTGCCGCTGAAAGCCGCCGAGCTGGCGATGCTGGTGGCGGCCCGAGAGATGGACTGCCAGCACATCTGGAACGCCCATGCCAAGTCGGCCCGCGACGCCGGCGTGCCGGACGGCGTGGTCGATGCCATTCGCGATGGCAAGGATCTACCGGCGCTGGCTGCCGACGAGTCGGCGGTCATCCACCTGGGGCGCGAGATTCTGCGGAATCACCAGGTGAGCCGGGGCAGTTACCAAAGCGCGCTGGAGATTTTCGGCCAGCAGGGCACCATCGAGCTCACACTGGTGCTGGGCAACTACACGATGCTGGGCATGCTCATCAACACCTTCGAGACCGACCTGCTGCCCAACCGCACCGAGCCGTTGCTGCAGAAGGTCACCGGGTAAGCCGCAAAATTACCCCCTCTCCTCTCGTGGGAGAGGGCTGGGGTGAGGAGCGTCCTTCGACAAGCTCAGGATGAGCGGAGCGGCAGCTTAGGGGATCAGCACTCTTTGCGGTAGATTTGCACACGATGACGGCAGGAATCGACGACATAGATCCTGCCGTCATCGTCTACTTTCACCGATGTTGGGCCCCAGAACAGGGCTTCGATGCCGGCGGAAGTCTCGCGGTGTTGATCTCGCCAGGGGGTAACTGCCGGAGACAAATCCGCCGTCTCACGTGCCGCCGCCTCATCCGGGTTAGCGGCCAGGTAGTCGGCTGCCCACGACGACACCGTTGCGTTGCCCCGCAGCACTGCGACAACCTCTCCGTCCGGCCCGAATATCTGCACCCGCTCGTTTCCCCAGTCCGCAACGTAGATATAGCCTTCGTCATCGACGGCAACCGACGCCGGTCGGCTCAACTGACCCTTGCCATCGCCGGATGTGCCCCACTGCCCGATGAAGCGGCCGTCCGCCGCAAACGCCTGCACGCGATCGTTGCGCCAGTCAGCCACGAAAACGTTCCCGTCAAGGTCGCACGCCACGCCCCAGGGGGTGTCGAACTGACCGGCCTGCTTGCCGTACTGACCCCACCCGTGCAGGAATTCGCCGTCGGGCGTGAACCGTTGCACCCGGTGATTGAGGCCGTCGCTGACTAGAAGCGTACCGTCGGGGGCGACGGCAATGGATGCTGGGCGGTTCAGCTGTCCCGGCGCGTCACCCGTTACACCCCAATGCCGGATGAAACTGCCATCGGGGGCGAACACGTTGACCCTCTGCAACGCCTCATCGGTCACAAACAGGCGTCCTGATTTGTTCCGCGCAATGCCGCTCGGCCACCAGAATTGACCATCCTCGGTGCCTCCGGTGCCCCACTCGCCGATGTAGCCCTCATCCGCCGTGCAGACGCAGACCCGCTTGTGGTTCAGGCGGGCGGCGGTTTCCGGGCCGCCCCGATTCAGCACATACATCACCCCACCATCGGCCAGCGCCAAGTCGACCGGATGGATGAACCCGCGTCCCAGGAAGGCCAGGAACCCGACGGTGTTGCTGTAGGTAAAACTGGCGGTTGAAGTCGTCACGGCAGGCGCTGGATCACTAGGCCAGTTGATACTCGCGCGAGGCTACGATGAGTTGCAACAACTCGATGACACGTTCTTCGGAGCATCCAACGGTATCGGCGCGGTCGAACCGGACATCGCCCCACGGCGCAGCCATTTCCGCCAGACTCTCAATCGTGGCTGCTGACACCTCGAACATACCCACCGCATCGAGGCAGGCGTCGACGAGTTGTCTGGGGTTCAACACATTGCCAGCCGACTTCACCCGATTCACCACGGCGCGCAATCCCGGCTGCGACAGGTCGCGCATACCGATGCCGGCGGCGTTGATACGCTCCACCAGGTTGCCAGTGTCGATCCATTCGGCCCCGGTGTGCCAGCCTTCCACAGTGGGCGGGTTCAGAATCTCCTGGCCCATAAAATTGACGTCCATGGCCAAATTAACAATGGTCCACTCCGGCGAGCGGTGGCTGCCGGCCAGACGCGCCGTGCCGCCCACCAGCTCGGCTGGGCTCTTAACGCGGCCGAGGCGCACCGACTCCGAGGCGAAAAAGTCAGACCGGAACAGGCAGCGCATCACGGCCCTGATGTCGCCGCTTGTTTTGCTGAACTCTTCGGCCAGCAGCGCGATGGCTGCCTCGTCAGGCTGGTCGGCGACGAAGAAGTTGTACAGCTTGCCAGCGATGTATCTTGCGGTTGCCGGCTGACGGACGATGATATCTATGACATCCTGACCGCCAAAGGCGCCCGTTTGTCCCAGGAAGGTTTTCTCGCCGGCATCGTGATCGTCTTCGCGATAGCGGAATTGCCAGTCGATCCTGCCGTAGGGCCAGAAAGAATCGCGACTGGCGCGGATGCTCATGTAATCAGGGTTGGCGATGGTCCAGCCGGTAAACGCCCGGGCGGCCATCTTCACATCGTCTTCGGTGTAGTTGCCGATGCCCATGGAGAACAATTCCAGCAGCTCCCGACCGTAATTTTCGTTGGGAGCGTCTTTGTGGTTGTCCTTGTTGTCCAGCCAAAAAATCATCGCCGGGTCACGAGACAGTTCCAGCAGGATGTGGGAAAATGCGCCCAGACCGAACCGGCGGAAAGTGTGGGTCTGGTTCACCACGGCTTTGGCGTGGTTCAGCTTGCCGTAGGCCGTCGCGAATAGTCCGTGCCAGAACAGGGCCATCTTCTCTTCCAGGGGTCGCCGGGTGTTGATGATGCGGTACATCCAGTAACTCTGGCTGCTCTCCAGCAACATCAAGCTGTTTTGGTCAACGTGGTACCGGCGGATTAAGTCCTCCATCTCCAGGTCGGGCTGCGCTTCGGGATGCAGGAGTTCCTCAACCGTTGCCTCGTAGCCCTGCGCGACTCCGCGCTGGATCTCCTGGCGAGTGGGTCCGAACCCGGCACGGCGCAGCAGATGGGCCATGCGCCGTGTGAGATCGTCGCCGATGGTGACCCGGTTGGCGCCTGATGTTTGGGTCATATCAACCGTCCCAGGGGCTTTACGTCAAGCTCCAGCGTGGATTGGCGTCTACCTGATCGCGCAGATAGTCGACCAGCCAGGGGCGGACTGACTCTGCCATATAGAAGGTGGGCTCGATCAGCTGAGATTCATCGTTGATGATGCCTTCTTCCAGGCACCGGGCGGCCACATCCGTACCGGGCATAACGCTGACGCCCACCCGAAGGTTGGCCAGCGACGGCTTTAAGCCGCGCAGAAACTCAAGCTTGTGCTCGACCGATTCCCTGGTTTCGCCAGGCTCGCCGAATTGTTGGGAGATGGTGTAGTGCAGGTCGCCGGCTTCGCACAGCTCGGTGGTCTCTTTCAGGGAGGCGTAGCGGGATGTATCGTTGTCGCCCTCGTGAGGGTCGCCGCCGCGGGTGCCGCCCATCATCACCAGGCCGCAACCGGCCTGCTTCATCAACCCGATCAGCTCATCGTCGCAGGCATAGGGCGCCAGGCAGGTGTTCCACCGCACCTTGATGTCGGCTTCCATCAAAGCGTTGCACAGCGATTTGGCGTGCTCCAGGGGCACGTTGAAGCAGTTGTCCACGAAGAAAATCTTGCGGAGCCCGTAGCGACCGGTTACGTCGGCCACCTCTTCCACAACTTCGTCGATGGGGCGAATTACCCGCCAGGCTCCTTCGGCGGTATGAAGGTCGGCCGCCGAGGTGGGATAGTAAAAGCCGCCCAGCTTGGTCAGGACGCTGACGCCGAAACCGGCCTGGGCGTATTTCGGCATATCCAGGTCGTCCAGGCTGGGCCGGCTCACAAAATCGGAAGAACACCGCATTCCGTTGTAGATTATATCGCCGTTTTCCCGGTACAACACGCCGGTCATGCCACGGTAGTCGGGCTCCCCGATCTCGACGCGGTTGGCGAGTTCGGCGAAGGTTTCCCCTGCGTCGCCGGCGATGCCGAGGTCAGGCTGCACGAACTCGAAAATCTGCTGCGGCATTATGCTGAATGCCGGCCCTCCGCACACTACAGTCGCATTGGAGATGGACCGGATACGCTCGATGACGCCTTTGGTGATGGGCAATTGCCACTGTGGATCCATGTAGCTATGGTTGCTGAGATTTCGTATCGAAATGCCAACCATATCCGGTTGGAAGTCGGTAACGACGCGTTCTACCTCGTCCAGATAGTCTGTGTCGGCGAACATCAGGTCGAAGACCTTGACATCGTGCCTGGTTCGGTCCAGGTGCCCGGCCACGTAGGCCAGCCCGATGGGAATCGGTTGGGCCCGCATCCGACTCATGACGCGGTTGTGGCGATTGGTGGCAATCAACAAAATACGCATTTCAACTCCCTCCCGGCGGCTGTAAACGCCCCGATTGTACACCACCGGGACGGTACACGCTAACGACGGCGCCCGCGCGCGTCGGGGTTGTATTATTCGTCGGGAAGCGGCCCGAATTCGTCGGCCACCGTTGCCGTGCCAGTTGTTCCGGCGGGGTGGTCGTTGTCATCCGGGCCGGGCGAACTTGCTGAATTCCAAACTTCGCGGGAGTAGGTCAATACTCGATAAGCAGCGGCGGCGAAAGGAACGGCGATCAATACACCCCAGAATCCCCAGACCGAACCCAAGGCCGCCAGGGAGAACATAATGGCCAAAGGATGCAATCCGGTTGCCTGGCCCTGAATGCGCGGCGTTATCAGCGTGTTTTGCAACAACTGTACGGCCAGGTACACCGCCGCAACCACCGGCAGAAGAGTGGGGTTCGTTACCAGCACTACGATGGCGGCCACCGCGAAACCCAAAATCGGGCCCACAACCGGAACCAACTCGCCCATACCGGCTGCGGCTCCCAAAACTACTGCTCCCGGAACTCCCATCGCCCACAACACCAGGCCGATGACTGCGCCGACCATCAGCGCCATTAGCAGTTGAGTACGGAGATAGGCGATTACTGTGGAACCGGCCAATCCTGCGATGTTGCAGATGTCGTCCTGGAGCGGTCTGGGCAATAGCGTCCGGATACCGCGCCCAATGGCAGGCGCATCGTAGAGGAGGTAAAACAGGATGATGGGCGCTCCGGCCAGGGCGACGAGCAACGACAGGCCGCTCTTCAGGATTCCGAAAGCCTGTACGGCAGCATCGGAAGCGGCAGCAATGATGGCTGCGCTAGCCGCTTCCAAGCGCGGGTCGATCTGGGCCTGTATATTTGCTGGAACGCGCTCACGATAAGTTTGCTCTATGGTAGTCAGAACCAGCTGGGTCTCTCGAATCAACTCGGGTAGGCGCTCGGCCAACGCAGATGTACCCTGAACCAGCCTGAATAACGCGACGGCGATCACAGCGGCAAAAATAAGTAACACCAGGAGGGTGGCCAGGCCCGCTGTTACCGCGCGCACGACCCGGGGCCTGCTCCGATGGCCGGGGAGCCTTGACGCTAATGCGTTGACCAGCGGCATAAGCAGAAAGGCGATGATTGCGCTGAGGGCGTATGGAACCAGCACCGATACGAACCGCCACATCAAAGCCAGCAGCAGCACGACCACCACTAATGACACCGCCAGGGCCAATCGCCGACGGGTGGTGGCGGAGAGTGTTGTCAATCCGAATAAGTTCATGCAGCGGTCGGCGAACGACGTCGGTTGTCGGGTCGCAAATGGCAACCCAGGTGGGCGGCGAATAACGGCCACGATAGTACCATCGGGGACGCCGGCACACAACGGCGGCAAACAGGGTCGCGTGGCTGTCTGGCACGAAGGCCGCTTAACATGAACCGCACCGTGTGTTAACCTGACCGAGTGCTAAACAAACCACCATATCGTCTGCTAACCCAGGAAACCGGCGCCGGTCTGCTCCGGTTAGTAGCCGTTGGGATGTTGCTTGCGATAGTCGTGGGTTGCTCAGGCGGGATGCCAGCAGACCAGCCTGCCGACGCGGTGTACGACTTCAACATCCACCTCTATCAGGGTCAGGATGTAGTGGGCGGCGAAGCGGTGGCGCTGTCCGACCTGCGCGGTCAGGCCGTAGTGCTTAACTTTTGGGCCGGCCTGTGTCCGCCGTGCCGTGCGGAGATGCCCGAACTCCAGATGTTTGCCGATGAATATGAAGGTCGAGCACTGGTAGTCGGCGTGGACCTGGGCCAGTTCTTCAGCCTTGGCAGCCAGGACGATGCAACCAAACTGCTCAATGAGTTGTCGGTTACCTACCCGGCGGGATACACCGACGATCCCGCCGTGGTGCGCGAGCTGGGCGTACTGGGATTGCCGGCAACCCTCTTCATCAACGCTGACGGCCAGCTGCATCGGAAGTGGGTCAGCATTCTCAGCGGCGAGCAGCTGGCCGAAATTACCGACGAAATGCTGGCCCGATAACGGGCCAACGTTTTTCCGTCCCGGCACGGTTTTCCGTCCCGGCAAGGAGTGTACCAATGCCGAATGACACCATCACGTTCGGGTGCAACCTCAGCGTTGATAACTACTGGAACGTGGGGGAATTCGCACGCCGCGCCGAGGACCTGGGGTTCGACCGTGTAGCCATCGGCGAACACGTTATGGACGGGAAACCGCCCCGCCCCACCATGATGGGCATACCGGCGATGGCTGCGGCCGCGGGCGCGACCAGCCGCATCCGAGTGCTCACGGGCATCGTAATTGCCCCGCTGTACCATCCGGTGATGCTGGCCAAACTGGTGGCAACGCTGGATCAAATCTCCGGTGGCCGTCTGGACTTTGGCATCGGGGTCAGCGGGCAGCGCGATACCGTGGTGGAGTTTGAAGCCCTGGAGATACCGGTCAACACCCGTGGCCGTCGCACCGACGAAATGCTGGATGTGATGAAACAACTGTGGACCGGGGAGAGCGTTTCGCATCACGGCAGATTCTTCAACTTCGACGACATCACATTGCTGCCCAAGCCTATGCAGGAACCTTATCCGCCGATTTGGGTTGCCGGACGGAGTGATGCAGCGGTGCGTCGGGCTGCCATCGACGGCGATGGTTGGTATCCCTACCTGTTCACGGTGAACCGGATCCGCCGTTCCAATCAAAACGTCAGAGAGCTGGCCAAGCAATCGGGCCGCGACCTGAGCAATTACAACTGGGGCCTGAACCAGCCAACAGCCATCGACGCTGATCCTGACCGGGCGCTGGCCACGGCGGTGTCCCACATCGGGCAGCGTTATGTAACTCCCGAGCGCAGCGCCGAGGACATCGCCCGCGCGTTGTGCATCACGGGCAACGCCGAGGATTGCGTCGGGGCCATCCAGGAGCGCATCGACGCCGGCGTACGTGAGTTCATCCTTGGATTCCTGGCCGGCGACCCCGAGGACTATTTCAGGCAGATGGAGCTGTTCTCCAACCGGGTGCTACCTCATTTCAGGTAGCCGGTTTCAGGTATCGATGCACCGGATGGACTGAATAGTACCTTTGGCAGAGTCTGTTATCATCGTGAAAATTTTGATGCCACAGCGGAACGGTTAGAAACGCAAGATGAAATTTGGGATTTACAGTTCCATCGCCGACCCTCCCGCCGGGGAGCAGCTGGCGCTGCGTGTTGAAGAAGTGGTTGCCGAGGCGAAGCTGGCCGAGTCGGTCGGGTTCGATTCCTGCTTTTTCGGCGAGCATCACCAGGACCGGGACGGGTTTTTGCCATCGCCGCTCATCGTCTCAGCGGCGGTGGCAGCGCAGACCACCACGCTCAATCTCGGCACGTCGGTAATTCTGCTGCCGCTCCATCATCCGGTGAAGATGGCCGAGGACGTTATTACCCTCGACATCGTGTCGCGAGGCAGGTTCATCCTGGGTGTTGGCCTTGGGTATCAACCGGTGGATTTCCGCACTTTTGACGTCCCGGTCGAGCAGCGCGTCAGCAGGTTTGAAGAGGAAATTGAGATTATTCGCCAGTGCTGGAAGGGCGAGCGGTTCGATTTCTCCGGCGAACACTTCAACCTGGAGAACATCACCATCACGCCGCGACCCTACTCGGATCCGGCGCCCCGACTCTGGATCGGCGCCAGCCGAGCGCCTGGAGCGCGGCGGGCCGGCAACATTGCCGACGGTTTCGTCGCGGGACCCAGCACCGATCTGGAGAGCACCATTGCCCTAACCAGCGCCTACCAACAGGCCGCCGAAGCCGCCGGCAAGGAACCGGCGCTGTGCCTGATGCGCGACGCCTGGGTTGCTCCCACCCGCGCCGAGGCCGAGCGGGTCTACGGGCCGGAGGTCATTGACGCCTACAAATACTATTGGCGCAATGGGCTCAACGAATTCCGCCGCTACCAGACCGAAGCCGAAATTAACATGACCAACCTGGCGCCCGACCGCCTCATCATTGGTGAGCCTCAGGAAGTTGTGGATGATTTCCACCGCTGGCAGGAGGCCACCGGCGCGGACTACTTCCTGCTGCGGTTGCGCCACGCCCACTCCGGCGGGCCACCCCACGAACGCATCATGGACGCCATCCAACTCTTTGGCGAAGAAGTCATCCCGCACTGCCAGTAAACACGCCCTACGCCACCCTGCTATACAGGAGAATTGACTATGCCACGCTTTCCCATTGCCGCCCGTGACAAGGTGCCAACGGATCAGGTCGCTGCATTCGACGCGATCGTGTCCTCCCGGGGCGGAGCTGTACCCGAGTTTGGACCCATTGCCGTGCAGCTGCACGTCCCCGAGATCGCCCAACGCGGCGAGGTGCTACGAGCCTACCTCCGGGCAGAAGGTTCCACGTTGGCCGACAATGTGGCTGAGCTGGCGATGATCACGACCGCCCGGGAGCTGGACTGCCAATTCATCTGGCACGCCCATGCCGCCGCCGGCCGCCGGGCCGGGTTGAGCGATGCACTCGTGGATGCCCTGCGCGACAAGCAGGAGTTACCGGCGTTGTCGTCCGCAGAATCAGCCGTAATCAACTATGGACGGGAGTTTTTCCGCACGAGGCGGGTATCGCAAGCTACGTTCGACGCTGCACTGGCGGAGTTTGGCGAGCGCGGTTTGATCGAACTGACCAATCTGATGGGCTACTACTCGGTGCTGGCGTTCAACATCAATGCCTTCGAGCAGCTGCCGCCGGCCTCCGACGAGCCGTTCCTACCGGTCTAGTCGAAGGCCATCGGGTCGGACATGGACGAGATTATCGCGTCAGCCCTGGATTCGGCGCGTAGCCGTGGGGCGCAATACGCGGATGTTCGCATCGTCCATAACCGGGAAGAGCGAATCGTAGTGCGCAACGGCGTGGTGGAAACCCTATCGTCCGACGAGTCAGTGGGCCTCGGGATTCGCGCGCTGTTTGACGGGTCGTGGGGATTCGCGTCCACGCGGGACCTCACGGTCGTCGCCGCCGATCGCGCCGCCGGCCAGGCGGTACAAATCGCCCGTGCGTCTGCTCGCCACAACGGCACAAGTCGGCGGGTGGCCGAAGTGCTGGGTACACCGGTGAGCAGTCGCGGCGATTACACGACGCCGGTGAGCATCGACCCGGCCACCATAGCGTTGGATGACAAGCTCCGGTTGTTGCTCGCCGCCGACAGCGAGATGGCTGCCGTCGAGCAGGTCAGTTCCCGGATGGCCAACCTGATATTCATCAGGGAAGATCGCACCTTCGCCAACACCGAAGGAGCCCTGGTTACCCAAACCATCCACGAGGCCGGCGGCGGAATCCAGGCAACCGCAGTTGGCGATGGCGAGATTCAGCGCCGTTCTTATCCGCAATCTCACGGACGGCAGCAGGGTTGTGCCGGCTGGGAGTTTATCGTCGCGATGGACTTGCCCGGTAACGCACGGCGCACCGCTGAAGAGGCTGCCGAATTACTTACCGCCGAACCCTGTCCCACCGGAATCACGACCGACCTCATCATTGACAGCAGCCAGTTGGCGTTGCAAATCCACGAATCCTGCGGCCACGCGGTCGAGCTGGACCGAGCGTTGGGTGACGAGGCGGCATTTGCGGGCACATCATTTTTGACACCCGACCTGCTGCACGGTTTCCGATATGGTTCCGAGCAGGTGAATATCACCGGAGACAGCACCAGTCCCACCGGGCTGGGCACGTTCGGCTGGGATGACGAGGGTCTGCCGGCCCAATCCACCGACATCATCCGCAACGGGGAATTCGTGGGCTACCTGATGTCGCGAGAGTCGGCCACCCGGCTGGGGTTGCCCTCCAACGGTTGTATGCGCGCTGCATCGTGGAATCGCATACCGCTGATCCGCATGACCAACGTAAGCCTCTTGCCGGGTGACTGGGCGCTTGACGACCTGATTGCTGACACGGACGACGGCATCTACCTGGAGACCAATCGTTCATGGTCAATCGACGACCGCCGCTACAATTTCCAGTTCGGCACCGAGGTGGGCCGGGAAATCAGGCACGGCAAGCTGGGTCGCCTGCTGCGCAATTGCACCTATACGGGAATCACCCCGGAGTTCTGGCAAAGCTGCGACGCAATCTGCGGCCCTGAAAGCTGGCAACTTTGGGGAACCCCACGGTGCGGGAAGGGACAGCCAGGACAGATTGCCCACACCAGCCACGGCGCCAGCCCGGCCCGTTTTCGCAGCGTTCGGGTCGGAGTGATGGGCTAGGGACTTCCGCCTGCTGATTGCCGTGCTGGGTCGGGACGAAATACGGTCTTTGTTGCGCGAGGCGCTACGCCACGCCGGGTCTGCCGACGCGGACATATACGTGACCGCTTCAGAACAGGCTCTCACCCGCTTCGCCAACAACCGCATCCACCAGAATGTCTATCACGAAGACGCGATTGCCCACATCCGCGTCGCCAACGGGAAACGTCAAGGGCGGGCGGTCACCAACAATATCTCCGCGAGCGGACTTGCCGATGCGGTGTGCCAGGCCGGTGAGCACGCTCGGTTGATGCCGGAAGACGGGGATTTTCCGGGTTTGCCAGAACCCAACGCCGTTGCGGAAGTCCAGGCGTGCGATGCTACCACTGTTTCGTGCGACCCTGACCAACGCGCCGCCATCGCCGGTCTAGTTTGCCAGAAAGCCGCCGACGCCAGGCTGGAAGCCGCCGGATTCTGCCGCACCGGGGTTACCGAACTGGCCGTGGTGAGTACCCGAGGCGCCGATGCCTACCACGCCGGCACGTTTGCCGGTTTGCTCATCACGGCGCGCGGGGACGACGCAACCGGCTGGTCAAAGGACGGGGGCGGTCGCATCAACGACATCGACGCCGAATCCCTGGCCGAGGAAGCCATCGGAAAAGCCGTGCGAGGAAGCAACCCGCAACCACTGGAAACCGGCGATTATCCGGTGGTGCTGGAACATTACGCCGTTGACGATGTGCTGGAAGCGCTCAGCTCCTACGGCATGGGCGCGCAGATGGTTCAGGACCAACGCAGCTGGATGAACAGCGTTATGGGCGAGCCGGCCATGAGTCCCCTGGTGTCCATCTGGGACGATGGAGTCGATCCCGCCGGCTGGCCCGTACCTTTCGACGCAGAGGGTGTGCCAAAGCAGCGGGTGGACATCGTAACGGATGGCACCGTTCGCGGCCCAGTGCATAACAACTACACGGCCTCCAAAGCCGGCCTGGCGTCGACCGGACATCAGCGGGGCGCTACGGGCGGGCCCGCTGCTGCCAACCTTTTCATGGCGGGCGGCGACCGCAGTACCGAGCAACTCATAGCATCGGTGGAGAGGGGGATCTACGTTACCCGCTTTTACTACACCCGCCTGGCCCACAGCCGAGGGTGCGTAATGACGGGCATGACGCGCGACGGAACGTTCTTGATCGAAAACGGCGAATTGACCACGCCAATCAAGAACCTGCGCTTCACCCAGGGATACGTAGATGCGCTGGCCGGCTGCCTGGGTCTGTCCAACCAACCGCAACTGAACCTGAACGAAGCGGGTGTCGCGGTGCGGGTGCCAGCCGCGTCCCTCGCCAGTTGGCGGTTCACCGGGCAGACGGTCTGAGTTGGCTATTAGGCAAGCAAAAAGCGTCAGACGTGGCACCTACAAGGTACCCCTCCCGACGCTAAATAAAGCATACAGTGCCAGCTACGGGCTAGCAACGGCCTAACTCAGTTTGGAGTTCTTCCACCAGTAGTTCCAACTCGGCGCATAGGCTTTGACACTCCGACATATCTTCGAGCAACTGGTGGCCCGCACGTTGGGATTCATCCGAGCCGGCTTCCGTTAATGCAACCACCGTCGATAGACTGGACGCATGGCGCACAGTTGCAACCACCTTGCGATGCGCCTTCGTTCGCAGAGCGTCAAATTCGGGACCAAATTTATCCACGACAGAATTGTAACTGTTAATCTTGGCAATCTCGGTATTTGCTGTGGCCATGGCTTTACGCTCACGCTTGCCGGCAACCGCTGCGCCAATTACCCCTTGTATCGGCAACGTTGCAACCAAGGCGACTCCGCCGAGTACAGCCGGAGCTGCACGAGCACCGAGTCCGGCTACACCGACAACGCCGAGGCGTCCCAACCACGCCGCTGTGGCCGCCGTAGCCGCCGCGCCGGACAGTGTTCCAATAGCAGTTCCCGTTCCGGCAGTACCAAAAACGCCCACCAATGTCCAGGCGGCTGCCGGCGCCCCGATAAACGCACCCAAGCCCGGCAATGAGCCAACGGCGGCAGCGCCAACTTCCCTGCCTTCGTCCAAACTACCGTCTGCCGCAACATCCGTCGGCCGGAACCACCCGTATTCCAAAATATCGTTCTGGTTTACGGTAAAGCCTCCGGTGGAAAGACACGCATCCTTCGCATCATCAAAAGCATCTGACAAATCCTGGAACACGTCTACCGTTCGCTCAACCGTTCCGTTGAACGACCGCACTCGCTGCTCATGGTTATTGAAGCGGTTTTGCAGCCTTTCCTCTGCCTTTTTGTGTTTTGTAGTTGCCATGAGTCCAACCGTCATGGCGGCGCCAAAATCCCTGCCAAATCCCATTGCAATATCTCCTTGTATATTCTCTCTGACAATCAAAGGCATTATCTCAAAGGTATCGTCTACTATAGTAGCCCATCACTGTATTCTGATATGGACTAATCCGGCCGGCCGAAAATGGCTACGGAGCAGGTGAAGGAGCCGGGCCGTCCCCCCAGGTTGTGTGTGATGCCAAGGTCGGCCTTCTGCAACTGGCGACCGCCGGCCTTGCCCTGAATCTGCTTGTACACCTCGTAGATCATGCGGATGCCGCTGGCGCCGATTGGGTGTCCAAAGCATTTCAGGCCACCGTCGGTGTTTACCGGCAAATCGCCTTCCAGTGAGAACGACCCGTTGGCGACGTCGGCGCTGGCTCGACCTCGGGGACTGAAGCCCAGGTCTTCCATGATGATCAGCTCGGTGATGGTGAAGCAGTCATGCACCATCGCCATGTCAATTTCAGCGCGCGGTTCGGTAATACCCGCCTCGGCATAGGCGGCCTGGCTGGCGCGCTCCGTTTCCGGGAAATGGGTGAAATCCCAATCGTTTCGGAGCACCCCAAACGCACCCACCGCCAATCCCAGCCCCTTGACCAGGATGTAATCATCCCGCAAAGTTTTGGCAATCTCGGGCGTGGTGATGATTGCAGCGGCAGCGCCGTCGCTGACACCACAGCAGTCGTACAGACCCAGCGGCCACGCAATCATTGGGGCGTTGATAATCTGGTCTTCGCTGACCTCACGCTGGAAGTGCGCCTTTGAGTTCAACGTGCCGTTGTGATGGTTTTTGGACGCAATCTGGGCCAGCGTCCGTTTCCCATCGTCGTAGTTGATGCCATAGTGGTGGAAATAGCGGGTGGCGGCCATGGCGAACTGCGCCGGCGGAGGCGTCGGCGGTTCCACATCGGCCCCGGGCCCGGCGGCGATGGCCAACCCGGAGAAACCACTGTCCTTGAGCTTTTCCACACCCATCGCCAGCACAATGTCGTAGACGCCGGCGGCTACGGCGTAGCAGGCGTTGCGGAAGGCATCGGTGGCGGTGGCGCAGGCGTTTTCGACGCGGGTGATGGGGATGTAGTCCAGTTTCAACGCTTCGGCCAAGGGTTGACCGGTGCGGAAGCTGCTGACGGTGCCCAACCAGGCGGCCTGGATGTCTTCCGACCCCAGCCCGGCATCCTCGTAAGCTTCGTAGGCGGCCTCGACCATCAGGTCGCTGGCCGAGGCATCCCAGCGTTCACCGAAGCGGGTGCATCCCATTCCCACCACGGCAACTCGGTCTCGTATTCCGGGCATATCTAACTCCTCAGTCAGGCGGCAGCGCCCACCCGGGCCAGCCTTCGTTGGGGTATCGCTTTCCAGTAATAATTGTGGATTCCGTTGACCACACGCAGCTTGCGGAAACTCATCTCGACTGGCAGTCCCACCCGCACTTCGTCGAGGTCTCGGTCGGTCATCATGCACAACACGCGCCCGCCGATGTCAAAATCTACCACCACCACGACCAGCGGAGTGTCGACGGCGCCGGCGATGTGGTCCATCGAGTAGGTAAAGACTTCGCCCGGCTGGTCGCTCAGTCGCACCGGTTCGGAATCATCAACGCGGCGGCATTCTACACAGACGCGCTGCGCCGGATACTGCAAGAAGCCACAGGCTCGACAACGCCCGCCGTACAGGCGCACGTTTTTGTCTCCTTCCCGCCACAACGCGGATACCGACGGCGAAGCGGGCGCCGGTCGGCGCGCTGCGTCGTCGGTCGTCCACACGTCACGCCAGCGGGCGTAGGTTTCGTAACTACCCAAGATCAGCTTGCTATCAACCCACCCGGAGACACCCATCGCCGGCCGCTGTGCCAGGGTGATGGCCGCGGTGGTTCGGAACCCGAGCACGTCGCTGCCGTCCCCGTAGGACACAGCCAGCAGCAATTCGTCCGGGCCGGCCGATTCCAGCGCTGCCGCCAGCAACATCGTTGAGAAGGCTGCGCCTGTATTGCCCACCATCCCGAACCCGGCCGGCTGCACCTGCTCATCGTTGAACCCCAACTGGCGGGCCAGCCGGGCGTGTCGCCGGGCGTCGGGAGCGTACAGGGCAACCTTGCTCACATCGGCCGGCGCAACGCCGAAGCGGTCGCAGAAACCGGACACGGCTTCCGGCACAATGCGTTCGATCCCCTCTTCGGTCGCGAACCGGTCTTCCCAGGTGCGGACGAAAGCATCGCCGGGCGCGCGCCAAGTGTCCAGCATATTGTCGGTGATGGAATAGCTGCCGACCGATTCTGCAATCACTCCGTCAGCCGCTACGATGAAGGCGACCGCGCCGTCGCCCGACGACCGTTCCGTGTCGCCGCGAGGCGGCCCCTGCCGGCTGTCGGCAGCCACCACCAACACCTCGGTTGCGCTGCCGGCGGCCACGGCGTCCAATGCCGCCTTCAGGGCGCTGGTGCCCGCGCGCAGGACGTCGGTGATGTCCGTAGCGAAAATGTCCCGTCGCAAATCCAGAGCCGCGGCCACGATGGCGGCGCACTGCTTCTCGGCGTAAGGGGGCGTCGTGGTTGCAAAGATGATGCCGTCGATTGCGTTGCGGTCGCGGTCGCCCAGGCAATCAGAACCGGCGGCCACGGCCATCGTTACGCTGTCTTCATCGAAATTGGCGACGGATCGCTCCTGGCAAGAGTTCCAGCCATCAGTGCCCGCTCCCAATCGGAAACGAGGGATATAGGCGCCATAAGCAGCGATTCCAACCAATTTAGCCTCCCCGGGTAAGCGCTCACCGTTCCAACGATGCTATCAGCGCGCGCGACTGAGTGTCAACGCGCGTGATGCCCCGGCGATGCTGTGCCGTGGTTGCGCCAATCCGTCGTGCAACCGGGGGTGCGCCGCAGGGCCAACGCATTCTAAATTGAATCGGTTTTGAGGTGCCCGTCATTCCCGTGAAAGCGGGAATCCAAGTGGCTTGGTTGTACGTCAACTGCCTGGAAGCAATCTGTATGGATTCCCGCTTTCGCGGGAATGACGGTTTATAAAGCCACCTAAAGTTAGAATGCGTTTGCCCTGGGGTGCGCCGCAGTTACAACAGGGGATGGACAGTCGCTATGCTACAATGCGCCGATGTTTGCTCGCCCTTTCTCCCGCCGCTTGATTCCGATCATGCTGTTGTCGTTTGCGGCGCTGGTTTTCGTACTTGCGGCGGGCTGCATTGCCGGAAATGGGGAGCCCACAATCCCGGAGCCGGCCCAGGACCTTCCTCCCGAACTTGCCCGCGTCGCGGAGGCGTATCGCATTCTGTTGGATGAGCACGTTGACCACCGAACGCTAACATCGGAGCAACTGTCCGACGGAGCCATCCGCGGGCTGTTGACGGCGCTGAACGACCCCCACGCGTCCTACCTGAGCGCCGACCAATACGCCAGCGAGCAGGAAGGTTATCGGGGGTTTTTCGAAGGCATCGGCGCCCAGGTTACGCTCACCGAAGCCGGTCTGACCGTCATCGCGCCCATACCCGGTGCTCCCGCCGAAGCCGCCGGCATCCTGCCGGGCGACCTGGTTCTGGAGGTAGACGGGGAGAACATCGCGGGTCTCACGCTCCTCGAGGCGGTGAACCTGATCCGGGGGCCGGGCGGAACCGAGGTAACCCTGTTGGTGCGCCATGTTGGCGGTGATGAGGACGTCAGTATCACCGTAATCCGTGGACGCATTCCCATTGACAGCGTTGCGTTCAAGATGCTGGACAACGGGGTCGGGCACCTTTGGGTCTACGGTTTCTCCAACACCACGGAGGACGAAGTGCGCGGGGCGCTCGATGAGTTTGCCGCCGCCAACGGCGCCGCACTGATTCTGGACCTGCGCAACAATCCCGGCGGGCTGCTGCACGTTGTCATCAGTGTGGCAGATCTGTTCCTGGACGGCGGCTCCGTGCTGTATGAAGTTGACGCGGCTGGCGACCGCACCGACTACGAATCAAACCGGCGTGGTCCCGGCATAGACATACCGATGGTGGTGCTGGTGAACCAGTTTTCAGCCAGCGCCAGCGAAATCCTGGCCGGCGCCATCAAGACCAACGACCGGGCGCCGGTGGTTGGCGCCACGACGTTCGGCAAGGGCAGCGTCAACATCGCCCGCCTGCTGTCAGACGGTTCCGCCATCTACTTCTCGATCCGACGCTGGTACCTGCCCGACGGCACCCAAATAGAGGGGCAGGGTGTAACGCCGGACATCGAAATCGTGTCGGACGTGCAACAGCTGCCCATCGACCTCGCCGCCGACGCCGCTTTGCAGGAGGCCATCGTTATCCTGAACAGTCGAGTGATGTCGCGATA
The DNA here is from genome assembly GCA_965220095.1 of Dehalococcoidia bacterium. Lineage (GTDB taxonomy): Bacteria > Chloroflexota > Dehalococcoidia > Lucifugimonadales > UBA3495 > Bin87. The sequence continues at coordinate 3,197,487 of OZ244805.1, read as the reverse complement.
ACTGGGACACAATGGTTTACCGAAATGGCTTACAATAAAGAACAGGTGAACGTACAACAACCAATCGGGTACGAACAGTCCCGATACCCAAGAATCTGATGGCCAGGAAAAACCGCAACAGCAAGAAAAACGCCAAAACCGCGACCAACGGCGATAATCGTCAGGTTGCGGTAAATCGCAAAGCGCTGCACGATTATGAAATCCTGGAGCGGGTTGAGGCCGGCTTGGTGCTGACCGGCACTGAGATAAAGTCGATACGCGCCGGCAAAGTCGACCTGCGGGATGCTTACGCGCGGGCACAAAACGGCGAGCTGTGGCTGCACGGCGTGCATATCGCTCCGTATGATGCGGCGAGCTACCTGAATCACGAACCACGGCGTCCTCGCAAAATCTTGCTGCACCGTGCCCAAATAAATGACCTGTCGTTGCAGGCTGCCCAGAAAGGATTGACCCTGACCCCATTGAGGATGTATCTGAAAAACCACTACGCAAAGGTGGAACTGGGTTTGGGTCGGGGCAAACGTCAGTACGACAAACGGCGCACCATGATTGAGCGGGAACGGGAACGGGATGCGCGCCAGGCAGTCAAGCAGTGGCGGGAGTAGCATACTGGCGTAACCTCCGGCTAGCCCGAAGCAGGCGTACCCGACCTTGATAGGCCCGGCACGACTGTTCGGCCAGTGGCTAGGTGTGGCGCTGCTCATTTACCTGCTGATCGTTGCCGTGGCATTGATTGGCCGGGGATCCGGTCTTGCCGTCGGCGGGCGGGCCGAAAGATCTGTTTATCCTGGCGAGCAACCCATTCATGGGCTTGGTGGTCGGTGTCATGGCCACCGCTCTGGTGCAATCGTCCAGCACCGTCACGTCGATCATCGTCGGGCTGGTCGCCGGCGGTATGCCCGTGGTGATTGCAGTGCCAATCGTAATGGGGGCAATCGTGGGCGCCACCATCACCAATACGCTGGTGAGTCTGGGCCACGTCGCGGATGAGGATGGGTTCCGGAGGGCCTTCGCCGCCGCCACGGTGCACGATTTCTTCAACCTGCTGAGCATCGTAATCTTCCTGCCGCTGGAATTAACGCTGCACCTCCTGGAACGGGCCGCGTTGATTCTGGGAACGTTTTTGCTGGGCGACGGCTCCTACCAGCAGGATTCCCTGAACTTCGTGAGCGCCGCGACGGAACCGCTGGTCAACTTCATCGCGTGGTCGGTGCGTGTGGTTCCCCGGCCCTACGCGGTATTCTCATGATTGCGTGCGGAGTGGCACTGATTCTGGTGACCATTACTCTAATCAGTCGCGTGCTCCGACGACTGATGGTCGGGAGGGTCGAAAGGGTGGTGCACGACAGTTTGAGACGCGGGCCTATGGCCGGCATAGCGGCTGGCACCGCAGTAACGGTCGTGGTCCAGTCGTCGTCGACTACCACCAGCCTGATCGTGCCACTGGCTGGAGCCGGCTTGTTCGGCTTGGCGCAGGTGTACCCCTTCACGCTGGGCGCCAATATCGGCACCTGGTCACGGCGTTGCTGGCGGCGGTGGCCATCACGGGAGTGCAGGCGCTCCCTGCGTTGCAGATCGCCCTGGTGCAATTGCTGTACAACGTGTTGGGAGTGATTGTCGTCTATGGCGTGCCGTGGCTGCGTCGGGCGCCGGTGGCGGCAGCCGAGCGGCTCTCGGCGGCGGTCAGTCGCCGGAAGGCGGTGGAGCTGTTCTACGTGCTCGTCGTTTTTTTGGGATTCCGGGGATTTTGTTGGCGGGCTCCGCCCTGTTTTGAATTTGCGTTCTTTCGCCATCCAGCATCCGGCGGTATAATCGGCAGCCAGGTTGATCCTGCACCCACCGGCCCGGCGCGGTCGGGGGTGCACTATTTTGCGAGGGGTACGTTTTGATTCGGAGCCTGCGGGGGATAACACCCCAAATAGCGCCCACCGCCTGGGTGAGCGAGTTTGCCTACGTGGTGGGCAACGTCGTCATTGGGGAGCACAGCAGTGTTTGGCCCGGCGTTACGATACGAGGGGATGGCGAACTCATTACCATCGGCAACAACGTAAACATCCAGGAAGGCTCGGTGGTCCACGGCGACGGGCTGGTGATTGAAGACAACGTGTCCATCGGCCATTGTGTGGTGGTGCACGGCGATCGCATCGGCACGGGTAGTCTGCTGGGCAATAACTGCACATTCCTGACCGAGTCTACCATCGGCCGGGAATGCTTGATCGCCGCCAACTCGGTGGTGCTGTCCGGCGTGGACGTTCCTGACCGCAGCTTCGTAACCGGCGTCCCGGGTTCCATCAGGCGACAGGTTACCGACCAGCAGATTGAAGGGATGCGCGACACCGTCGAGCACCTGGTGGAACGCGCCGAGTGGTTTAAGGAAAGCGGGCTGTAGTTATTGCCGGGGTCGTGAACACGGGCCCGTTGGTTCAAGCATCGAGGGACATTTGACCCCAGCGCCGCTTTCGTCGAGGAACATTCACCCTCACCCCAACCCTCTCCCATCGAGGGAGAGTGAGCGGAGCCAGGGCATCATGATGCCAGGCGGTTGGCCACCGGGAGCAGGTTTTCGGCCAGGTGGTTCATCACTTCGATGCACGGGCCGATGCCGTCAACCCGGAAATCGAAGGTCAGCTGGTCGATGCCCAGTTCGTTGCAGTAGTGCAAATCGTCGATGACTTCCTGGGTGGAGGCGATTAGCGCTCCGCCGGAACGCACGCCGACGCCTTCTTCGGCTCCGTCCATATCGGTGAAGTGGAGGCTGCGTTTCAGGGAAATCGTAATGTCGGCTGGATCGCGCCCCGCCAGCTCGGTTTGCTCCCGCAGGTAGGGCAGGTTCTGGGCGACGAAATCGGGGGTTTGACGCGTGGTGTGCCAGCAGTCGCCGTATTTGGCGGTGCGACGCAGCGCGCGGCGGGTGTGTCCGCCCACCCAAATCGGTATGCGGGGTTGCTGAATGGGCTTGGGCTCGAAATATATGCCGTCAATCTGGTAGTACTTGCCGTTGACTTCCGGCTGCTCCTCGGTCCACAGGGCGTTGAAGATTTGCAGGAATTCGTCGGTCATCGGGCCCCGGTCCGCGTAAGGCACGCCCAGGATATCGAACTCTTTTTCCAGCCAACCTACACCGACCCCGCAGATCATGCGCCCGCCGGACAGTACGTCCAGAGACGCAAACATCTTGGCCTGCACCACCGGGTTGCGATACGGCAGGATGAGCACCGTGCTGCCCAGACGTATCTCACTGGTGCACGCTGCCATGTAGCCCAGCATGGTCATCGTTTCCAGGAACGGCTCGTCGGACGGCCGCTGAAACGCTCCGGTTGGGGTGTAGGGATACTGGTTGGTTCCCCCCACGGGCAGCACGATGTGGTCGCCGGCCATCACCGACTCGAACCCCAACTGCTCAGCGCGCTCACAAAACTCGCGGATGCCCGCTGCGTCCGGCAAGCGGGGAATACTTACGCCTATTTTCATCGAGGAGCCTCTGGCTGCGGGCCAGATTGGTGACGAATGCGCTCACGCCCGGCAGCGTCAGGATTATAGCACCGGGCGCGGGCTTGCCAAACTCTGCCCAATCCGGCGCATGAATCCGGTTGCACCTGCTCAAATGCCACGATTGACTGCGGCAGGCATCGTACTACGCCGTCATTCAGCAAAATCCGTATTGCGGCGCCATGTTATGACTCCCCGACATTTCGCGCACGCCCGGTCTTTCAACATCCTGCGCTGTAAACGGTGCCGGAACCACCGCTGCCCGCAACCGCACTCTCCGACCCAACCGGCGGCGGAGTGCTCAACCCGATGGCATCTTTCCCCGGCGCATCCGATTTCGAGAGCCTTGGCCTTCCACGTGGCGTCGTGATTGTGCCGGTGCCCGACAATGGCATGGGCAATTTCGTGCAGGACAGTGTCTTCTATCTCGGCGCGGGTCGCGTGCAGGCAATAACTGACTGACAAACTGATGCGCCGGTCGGTGTAGTGACAAACTCCGGCGCGCGTTGGAGCCAGGTCGAAACCGAACTGCCACCTCGGGCCCAGGCCGCTGCTGGCGCAGTGGTGGTCGAGCAAGCGATTAGCCAACGTCTCCACCTGCTCCAGCGTACATTCCGGCTGGGCCGGAGACTCCACGTGTCGCAATACCGAATAGGGGACAGCCAGCCGCCCGCTCTGGTCGACGACAACGTCGGCGTGCCTGACCCGCAGGCCGGCTACGGTTCCGGTCTTCACCGAGCCATCACCCCCGGGAAATCGGATGCGGCTGCCAACCGGAAATTCGGCCCCGGGAAACTGTGCGGTGATTTCAGTGCGGCGTGATGGCATTCCGGTTCCTGCGAACGGCAGCATTATACGTCAAATAGCTCGCCCGGATTATTGCGACGGCATATGTCGGGTACGGGCATTTGCGAATTCCCGGAAATCCGCATGGTCGCATTCTTGGCAATGCTACTTGCCAAGAACGTGCGCAGTGCTATAATTCCCGCAAACTAATACGAACGATGTCGTTGACTGGTTCGTTGGCACACTAATCTCGTCCGCAAACAGGAGGACAAAATGGAAAAGGGAGATACCGTCATCAACGTTGGACCGGTAGACGTAACCCTGTCATACCGCAAAGAAATCATGCCCGACCAGGGTTTGATGGTACAAGTATATGGCGACGTTGACGGCCAGGATACTGAAATCCTGCGCTTCGACTGCTTCGACCAGTCCCCGCATTACCACTATGGTCCGGAGAACATGAACATCCGGCTGCCCATGGACAAGACCACCGTCGGCACTCCGTTGGGTTGGACGTTGAGCAATATCCGTACCAACCTGTCGGCCATGGTTCGCCGCGCCGGTTACGATGATCTGGCCAGCGAAATTGCGGCAAACCCGGTCGAACAGATCAAGATGGACGAAGTGGAGGCGTGCGCCCTGGCCAAGTCTCGCGACGAGCGCCGCACGGTAACTCACTTCCGCGGCGACCACGTCTACGAGGCTGGCAACATTCGCTTCGGTGTGGAATATCGGGACAACATCGGCGCAGCCAACGACCGCGGCGTCGCGATCCACGTCCTGACCGACCACCTGGGTCAGGAGTTTGAGCTCTTGGCTTTCGACTGCTTCGAGATCGCGCCCCACTACCACTACGGCCCGCGCAATCAGGACGTTCGTGTGTATTGGGACACCACCACCAGCGGTCACACCCTGGCCTGGACGCTTGATCAGTTCAAGGCTGGCAACCTGGCCAACATGATTGAACGGGCTGGCTACCCCACCGTAGCCGCCGGCTTGGACAACAACCTGGTTCAGTCCGTCGTTCCAGCAATGGAAGAGAAGGCTTGGGCATTGGTAGGCACCAACCAGAAGTAACCGTCAACAGACATACCGGTTACGCAGTGGGGGCGGCAAATCTGCCGCCCCCACTTTCTTTGTCCTACTTCGGACGAACATTCATTTTGGCCCGTGGGCGCTACATCATCGTATAGCCGCCGGACACGCTCAGGGTCTGGCCGGTGATGAAACTGGCCGCGTCCGACGCTAGGAAAACTACGGCGTTGGCCACTTCCTGCGCCGTGCCCATGCGCCGCAACGGGTAGGCGCGCCGCACGCGCTCCAGGACATCCTCGGTGAAGATATCCTGCATACCCTGACTCCACATACTTTCGGAACTGGTTACCTCAGCTTGGGGTGGCACCACCAACCCGGGGCAGACCATGTTCAAACGCAGCCCGTAGCGTCCGGTTTCGCGGGCGACGGCCTTGCTCAGCGCGATTACTCCAGCCTTGCAAGCGGAGTAGACGGCCTCGCGATACTCGCCCATGCGCCCGGCATCGCTGCTGATGCTGACAATCGATCCGGACTCCCGTTCAATCATGTGCGGCAAAACCGAGTGGATGCAGTTGATGGCGCCCCAAAGGTTCACGTCCACTTCCTTGATGTGTTCAGCCCGGGGTTTTTCCATGAACAACCGGTCCACCGTCCAGCCCACGTTGTTCACCAGCACATCCACACTGCCCAATCGACCGATGGCGTCGGCGATCATTGCGTCGGTGTTGTCCTTGTCGGTTACGTCGGCATCGATGACGGTGGCAGATGCTCCGGTAGCCATCGCCTGAACCTCGGCGGCCACCTGGTCGCCGGCGGCCCGGTTCAGCTCAGCGATGGCAATGTTGCTGCCCTCGGCGGCGAAGGCCAGCACGATGGCTCGCCCAATATTGGTGCCGCCGCCGGTAACCAAGACATTCTTGCCCTTCAGTCCTAACTCCAACCTGTTACCTCCAATCGCGCTGCGCTTCCAGGATATTCCGCAAAACGTACAGGTTTTCTACGTCTGCACGGTTGTATTCCAGCAGCATATCCAGTGCATCCTGATTCTGTTCCTGTTGATATTTTTGCCACAGCAGCACGGCGTCATGGCCGTCTACATCCGGCAAACTGCGCTCGATGCCCAACGCGCGTTCGATGCGTTTCAGCCCGCCGCGCAATCCGGCCCGCCGGCACCATTGCATCAGATCGTGGTGGTTCAGCCAGCGGCGCAGGTCGATCCCAGGGCGCCATGAAAGGTACGGGAGGTCGAAGCCGGCTCCATTGAACGTGTAAACGGTACTGACGCCTTCCAGCACGTGGCGAATCGAGTCGGCGGTGATGTCCTCACCCACCAGCTGCACGACGAACCAGTCGCCGGGGAAATCCACCGCGATACCGACCACGGTGGGGTATGAGTTCCCGATAAAGCCCGTGGTTTCGATGTCCAGATAAGCGTCCAACGGAACGTCAGTGGCGGAAGTGCCTCACACCGGTGAACACCATGGCAATGCCGGCTGCATCCGCCGCCGCGATGACTTCATCATCCCGAATGGAGCCGCCCGGCTGGACGATGGCTGTGATACCGGCTTCTGCCGCCAGCTCAATGTTATCCGGGAATGGGAAGAAAGCATCCGATGCCAGCACGCAGCCAGCCGACTTCTCGCCCGCCGCCCGCTGGGACAGGTGGACGCTGACGACGCGGTTCGGCTGCCCGGCGCCCATGCCGACGAGGGTGCGGTCTTTGACGAACGCGATGGCGTTGGACTTGATGTGCTTCACTGCTTTCCAGGCAAACGCCAGGTCAGCCAACTCGGCCGACGTTGGCGCCCGTTTGGTGGCCATCGTCCATTGGTCGGGATATTCGGCTATGGTGTCGCGGGTCTGGACGAGCACGCCGCCGCTCAATGGCCTCACGTCATAGTCAGCAGCTCCGGGTCCGGACACGGCCGGCTCAACCGACAGTATCCGCAGGTTGCGTTTGCGCTGCAGAAATGCTAACGCATCGTCGTCGTAGCCCGGCGCAACGACCACCTCGTAGAACACCGGATCCATCGCTTCGGCAGCCGCCGCCGTCACCGGACGGTTGTATCCGACGATTCCGCCGAACGCTGAAACCGGGTCTCCTTCGTAGGCGCGCCGGTAGCCCTCCGCCACGTCGTCCGACGACGCCAGGCCACACGGATTGGCGTGTTTGATGACACACACCGTCGGGTCGGTATATTCGTTGACGATTCGCCAGGCTGCGTCGGCGTCCATCAGGTTGTTGAAGGACAGCTCACGACCATGCAGCTGCTGCGCCTGAGCCAGGCCGCCGGAGCCGCCGCTGGCCGGAACGTACAATGCGCCCCGCTGGTGCGGGTTCTCCCCATAGCGCAGCGCCGATGCGCGCTTCAATCCGATGGTTACCTGCTGCGGCATTTCATCTGCGGAGGCCGGGTCGGACGCCAGATAGTCGGCAACCACGGCATCGTAGGTAGCAACGTGCTGGAAGGCTTTGGCAGCGAGGCCGCGCCGTTGTTCGATGCTCAGCTCACCGCCGGCCAGGGCGTCGGCGACCCAATCGTAGTCTGCAGGGTCGACCACGACAGCCACCGAAGGGAAGTTCTTGGCCGCCGCCCTCAGCATGGTCGGCCCACCGATGTCGATGTTCTCCAGCGCGTCATCCAGCGTTACGCCGGGCTTGCTGACGGTTGCTGCGAAGGGATAGAGGTTGACCACCACCAGGTCGATGGCATCAATGCCGTGCTGCTCCAGCTCGGCCATGTGGCCGGCAGAATCCCGCCGCGCCAACACGCCGCCGTGGATGGCGGGATGCAGGGTCTTGACGCGACCTTCCAGTATTTCCGGCGAACCGGTAACATCCGACACCTGGCGAACCGAGATCCCGGCATCCGACAGGCTGCGGTGCGTGCCACCAGTGCTAATCAGTTCGCAGCCGGCGCTGGTCAGCCGCCGGCCCAAGTCTTCGATACCCGTTTTGTCATAGACGCTCAGTAACGCTTTCAAATTACCTTTCCTCAAATTGGATATTCCTCTGAATTGATAACGACTGCCAGGGCGGAGTCCGGAACAGAACCCGAATTCGCCAGCCACCGTCCGCGTGGATTCGGGTGCGTTCGGGTGCGACAGGCGGTTTACGGCCGGCTATTCGTTTCGAAACATCACTCGGGCCTCACCGGCGCGGCCCACGATTTGTCCCACGTCAACGGCATCGGGCACGCCCTGGAGCACCGCATCTGCCCCGGCATCGTCGCACACCGCCACCATACCCAAACCCATGTTGAACACGCGATACATCTCGGCGTCGCTGATCCCGCCGGCCTGCTGCACGGCAGCGAAAATGGGAGGAATGGCCCACGAACCGAGCCGAAATTCTGCCGCCACATCCGATGGCAACACCGCAGGAACCTTGCCCGGCAAACCCCCGCCCGTGATATGGCTCAATGCCTTCATGTGCGGCAGATACGGCGCCAGCAGCGGGTGGTAGGCGCGGTGCCGCACCATCAACTCGTCGCCCAAATTGCGGTTCAGGCCGGGCACGGGCCGGTGCAACACCGTTGGGTCTTCATCCACGCCAAACACCTGGCGCACCAGAGAAAACCCATTGGTGTGAACGCCACTGGAGGGTATACCGATCAACCGGTCGTCTGGTTTCACGGCGCTGCGGTCCAGTAGCTGGCTGCGGCTGGCAATCCCGACGACGAACCCGGCCAGGTCGAAATCGGCGTCGGAGTAGACACCGGGCAGCTGAGCGGTCTCGCCCCCAATCAATGCACAGCCGGCTTCGCGACACCCCCAGACTATGCCGCGCATCAGCATCTCCAGACGGTGTTCGTCCAGCGCGCTAAATGATACATAATCGAGGAAGAAAAGCGGGCGGGCGCCCTTGGTCAGGATGTCATTGACATTGAGGGTAACCAGGTCCTGCCCCACACCCTCGAAGTGTCCCAACTGCGCCGCAATTTTCAGCTTGGTGCCCACGCCGTCGGCGCTCGCCACCAGAACGGGTTCGTCAATGGCGTCGAGTGCGAAGAGGCCGGCAAAACCACCGCCGCCGTCCAGCACCTGGGGGCCGTGGGTGATTCCCGCAAAAGCCTTGATGCGGTCTTTCAACCCTTCCATCGCGTCCAGCGCGACGCCGGCAGCCTCGTAGGTTCCCGATGGAGTCATGCCGCCTGCTTCAACGTCATCGTTCAGGACGCCGCAATCTCCAGCGACAGCTTGCCTAAATCCAACTGCACCGGCACGGGGTAATTGCCAGTGAAGCAGGCATCGCAAAAACCGCCTTGCTGTCCGCGCACCAGATCCATCAGACCGTTGACGCTCAAATACCCCAGCGTGTCGGCGCCGGTAATGCCCTTGATCTCGTCCAACGTTTTGTTAGCGGCGATCAATTCCTGCCGGGTGGCCATATCGACGCCCAGGTAACAGGGGTGTTTGATTGGAGGCGCGCACACTCGCAGATGAATTTCGGAAGCGCCGGCGCGCCGCAGCAACTCCACCACGTGGGGCGTGGTGGTGCCCCGCACGATGCTGTCGTCGACCACTACTAGCCGTTTGCCGCGCAAGACCGCGGGCATCGGGTTGAACTTTTGCCGGACACCACGGTCGCGACGCTGCTGTTCCGGTTCGATGAAGGTGCGGCCCACATAGCGATTGCGTACCAGGCCGTTGGCGAAGGGAATGCCCGATTCGCGGGAATAGCCAACCGCCGCTGCGGTAGAAGAGTCGGGAATGCCAATCACCAGGTCAGCGTCTGCCGGGTGCTCCCTAGCCAACTGCGCACCCATATCTTCCCGCGCGTTGTGCATCAACTTGCCGTCCATCACGCTGTCAGGGCGCGCGAAGTAGATCCACTCGAACACGCACAACGCCCGGCTGCGACGGGCCGACCCGCCGTAAATCTCTGAATGCACACCGTCCGCGCCGATGGTTACCACTTCCCCCGGTGCAAGCTCGCGCACGAATTCCGCCTGCATATGATCCAGGGCGCAGGTCTCTGACGCCACGGCCCAGCCGTTATCCAGCTTGCCGAGGCACAACGGACGTATGCCCAGCGGGTCGCGCGCCGCAACCAACCTATCGGGCGTCAGGAGCACCAGCGAGAACGCGCCCTGCATGGTTCGCATTCCGTGGAATAGCCGTTCCTGCCAGGTTGCTCCGGGCGCGTTCGCCAGCTGATGGGCTATGACCTCGGAATCCGTGGTGGTATCGAAAGCGCAATCCCACTTGGCCTGCAACTGTTCACGCAATTGGACGGCGTTGATGATGTTGCCGTTGTGGGCGACGGCCAGCGGGCCGTTAATCCCGTCGACCAGCAGGGGTTGGGCGTTGCAAAAGGCGCTCGCGCCGGTGGTGGAATACCGGGTGTGGCCGATGGCCAGATCGCCGGTGATGCGGTCCAGGTCTCCATCGGAGAACGCTTCCGAAACCAGACCCATCCCGGTGTGGGTGCGGATCTCCCCGGCGTCTGAAGCGGCGACCCCTGCCGACTCCTGCCCCCGGTGTTGTAGCGCGAACAGGCCGATCGCCGTCAGCGACGCGCTGTTGATACCTGGCGTGTAGATGCCTACGACGCCGCATTCCTCTCGTGGATGATCGAAAGGATCGGAACCTGAACTGCTGGGCAGCCAATAGTTCATGTCAGCATTCTATTTTGTGGTTGGCTTAAGGTCAACGCCCCGGACGCCGGTTAATCGCGTTGCGGGATGATTTGGACTTTGCGGCTCTCTCCCGCTCCCACACTTTCGGTTCGGATGCCGTCGCGTTCGTCCAGGTACATATGAATTACCCTGCGGTCCGATGGCGTCATCGGTTCCAGCGTGATGCTGCGCCCGGTTTGGAGGACCCTTTCGGCGACGCGGGAAGCCATCTCACGCAGGGAGTCTTCACGGCGTTGCCGGTATTGCTCCACGTCCAGCGCGACGCGCACGTCCTGCTCGAACTGCTGACGCACGATGCTCTGCACGATAAATTGCAAAGATTGGAGCGTGTTGCCGCGCCGACCAATCAACAACCCGGAATCCGGCCCGGCGATGTCGATGATGGGCCCGCCGGACGCCTCGTCGAATGCCGACCGGAGCGTAACGTCAACCTCTGCTCCTACGGTTTCCAGGATACGCTCAACCGCCTGGACCGCCGCCGCCGCCGGGGAATCTGCATCGGCCAACACGACCGGGGGTCGCCGGGGTGCCTCTGCCTCGTCGTCTTCAAATTCGTCGCCGCCACCGTCTTCAAATTCTGCGCCATCTTCAGCTTCGTAGTCGGCATCAGGCCCGGCATCAGCGTGGGCTTCGACGTCGCGTTCCGGAGTTGCCAACGGTGTGGTGCGTGTTACCCGCACCTCGGCCATCTCACCGCCGATGCCGAGGAACCCTTGCCGGCCTCTATTTAGTATTTCTACCTCGACCTCGCTGCGGTCTGCGCCGAGTGCTGCGAGCGCCAGCTCTTCGGCTTCTTCTACGGTCCGTCCGGTTTGAATTATTTGATCCATCAGGTTCGTTCTCCTGTGGGGCAGGGGCTGGGCTCGCCGGGGCTACTTCGTCCGGCTCCTCACCGCGCCTCGGGAACAGTGGGAAGAGCGGCCCCCATCCGGTGATGAAGTACTGAATGCTGATACCCAAGAGGTTGGAAACCACCCAATAGAGCGGCAATCCGCTGGGCCATCCCAGCGAGAATGCCCCCAGGAATATGGGCATCATCCAGAGCATCATGGTTTGGCTGGATTGCTGACGCGGGTCCGGAGACGGCATCTGCGTCATCTTTTGCTGCACCCAGGTGGACACCGCCACCAGGATGGGCATGACGATGGGCGACGGGTCGGGTTGGCTCAGGTCCAGCCACAGGAAGGTGCTGTTGACCGGCGCCGCCGCATGAATGGGTACGAAGGTAATCCAGGTGTACAGTTTGCCGGACAGATTGACCAGGTCTTCCGGATTGTTGAACAGGGTCTGAATGAGTACCCGGAACAGGCCGATGAGAATGGGCATCTGCACGATGAGCGGACCCAGACAACCGACTGGACTCACACCGCTTTCCCGATACAGACGCATGGTTTCCTGGGAGATGCGTTGCCGGTCGCCGGCGTGCCGTTGCTGGATCTCCCGCACCCGAGGTTGCAAACCGGTCATCGCGCGCATCTGCCGCACCTGGCGCACCGTCAGCGGAATCGTCAGGATTCGCACCAGCGCCGTGAACACGATGATGGCAACCCCCATCTGGGAGAAGCATAGGACGTACAACACCATGAGCGTGTTGAGCATGGGACGAATAATTACTTCGTTCCAAAGCAACCCGAATATGGAGAGAATTTCCACTAACGCCTGTCCTGCTCGCTACCGATCCGGCAACGCTTGCCCTAGTTGCACCTGGTGTTTTCTTCAGTGTCGTAGCACCACAATATATTGATGCCAGACACCACCTCCACCCGCCGCACCGTGCCGTCATCAGAGCCGACGTACACGGAATCAGGCTGCCCGGCGCCGGACGTAGCCTGGCTGCGGGAGATAATCAGCGGCGCCTTGATCTCGGCGTCGCCAAGCGTTAGGGAGGCAATTTCCTGGGCCTGGCCGTGGTCGGTTTCGGTGGCCCTCAGCACGGCCAATTTGCCGTCCACGGTGGCAACCGCCAGACCCCGTTGCAGCAAGACCGGGTCTGCCACAACCGGAGCGCCCATATCATAGGCCCACAACAGCCCACCGCTGGAACTCAGGGCGTACACTTTGCCATCCATAGATGGAGCCAGAATCATGCGACCCGACGACACCGGGGTTGCCCACCACCAGTTGTCGCCGCCAAATTGCCAGCGCAAATCGCCGCTTTCCAGCCCGAGGGCATACAGCTGCCGGTCAAACGAGCCGATAATCAGCATATCCTGATGAATCAGCGGCTTGGCGACCACTGCCCCGCCGGTAGCGTATTCCCACACTACCTCGCCCGTAGCCAGGCTAACGGCATACACCTTGCCATTCTGCGAGCCGAAATACGCGACGCCATTGCGCAGCAACGGAGTGGACCATAACTCTCTTTCATCGGTGCGGAATGGAGACCATCGCAACGACTCCCCGGTTGACGCGATGAAGGCGTACAAGCCGCCGTCCTCCGAACCAACCGCCACGATGCCGCCCGCTTCGTCCAGGCCGGGGCTGCCCACCAGCGGCACAATCTCTTCCGGTTCAACGTTGGGGTTACGCCAGACCGTTCCGACAACCCCGCCGGAAGCGCTCAGGTCGAGCGCGTAAAGGATTCCATCGATTCCGGCTACGTACAGATGCTGTCCGATGGCGGGCGGGTTATACGCGCCCAAAAATCCGTCTTCTCCGCCGACGGAAGACCGCCACCGCGTGCTGACAGTGCCGTCGCCAAAGTCATCGAGGGCCAGCACCTGCCCGTCCAGGGTAGTGGCGTACACCACGCCGTTGGCCACCGCCACGGCTCCCCAACCCTTGGTGGATGCTCCCAGGTTCGGTCGGCATCCAACGACGGCCAGCAGGCAGACGGCCGCCAGCGCCGCGAGCAACATCCAGCGTGGCGTCAACGCCAGGCCGTTGTTAAGGCCCCGAGGCATGGCGGCATCTTCGTTGGTGGAGTTGGGCGTAACCCGAGGTTTGCGGAAGGGCGGGAAAATGTTTGACATATTGGTTGACTAGATTACCGGGTCATACCCGCTGCCGCCTCTGGGGCGACACCGTAGAATCCGCTGGGTACCCAGCCATACACCCTTCAACACACCATAATGTTCGACCGCATCAGCGACGTATTGCGAACAAGTCGGCTCGAAGCGGCAAGCCGTTAACAGATAGGGGGACACCGCCTGCTGATACAGCCGAATGGCTGCAATAGCTGCGATTTTCACCGCGTTGCCTCCCTTGTTAAGGCTACGGTCTGCGGGTTCACGGGCTCAACAACTTCAGGTTCGGCTTTATTCAACCGGGTGCGACGCAGCAAATTATGCACGGCACTCTCAAGTTGAGGGAACTTCGCTTCACCAGCGCCACGCCTCGCGATCAGGATGGAGTCCCAACCCGGGCGGGAATGGGAATTGCGGATTACCTCGCGCAAACGTCGCTTGGTCTGGTTGCGCACCACAGCATTACCGACGCGTTTTCCAGCGACGAAGCAGAAACGGCTGCGATCCAGACCATTGGGCAGCAGGCGGATAACCAGCAGATCATTAGCGGCGCTGCGTCCCCTACGGTGGACTTCCCCAATACGGGCACCGCCGCTAAGACGATGACGTTGTTGCATCTAAACTACGGAAGCCGTGGGCGGCCGCTGGAAACAAAGTAGGTCAACTAAACAGTCAGCTTGTGCCGGCCCTTGAAACGGCGGCGGCGCAAAACCGAACGGCCATCCGAGGTGCGCGAACGGGAACGGAAACCATGCACTCGGGCACGGCGTCGCTTTTTGGGCTGATAAGTACGCTTGGGCATATTCGACTCCGACACATAACTATACTGACAAAGCCCCGACACGTCAACGAATTTGTCCTGCTCATGCGTGGCGATTTCGCTACTCGGAATTTGATTAGGTACCGGCGGAAAGCATCCACCTTTATGACGGATCTCGTTTTTCGGGGCAACCATTCCCATTAGTCCCTACGGGGATCGTGAGGATCCGGCAACTGTCCCAGCGGCCGTTTATTTCTCGGATAAGCTTCACGCATGCGCCGCTGTGCTCGCTCGTACGGCGTCGTATGTCGACAATCGCTCGCGACGCTAGTTCCAGCATATACTCGCTTCAGGTTTACTGCACTGCGAAGTAGCTCCCCCATGAACTCATCGCGGGCGGTCCGTAAACTTGGCCGGTTCATGAGACAAGCCCGCCTAGTAATTTCTACCACCGCGTACACGCCGCCAGCCAACAGAAGAGATTCCATGAAGCTTACTTGGAAGTACGGCTGGATCGTCTCTGGGGTCAGACCGTCGGGGATGTTTTCCTTGGCTGACCACACGCTGGATTCAAACAGCAGCTTAATAGCTGCTATTCCCATGGAAACTTCCATGTACGCCGCCAAGGAAGCAGCGATGCTCCGGCCGAAGTTCTCCTGCCCGTTCAACATTTGTGATCTGTGTACTCTCCAGTTACGCCACGCGACCGTAACGCCAACAACTAATCCGACAGTAGCAGGAAACACCATGCTCAACCACTTGTTGGTGACATAATTGTCCGTGGGGCCAATCAAGGTCCACGCCAAGGCCGCCACTCCCACTTGGGCCATGGCCATGATGATCAATGCAACGAGTAAGCACGCTAACAGCGTTCCGCTGCCCCAGATAAGCCTCAACCACATGTGCAAAATTCGCATCATCAGATACCTCTGATCCCCGGTGGACTGGTCAGACATTGACCAATCCTACCGACGGATTTCGTAACCGGCCCAACCGCCTGAAATTCCGGGTATTTCCGGGTTCGTGGAGTTCGACGGCTTCCGAAAACCTGCCCGGGACGAGCGTTGCAAGGCCCGGCGCAAAACGCCGTATCAAGCCCTGAGACGGGATTTTCGCTTCCCACGTATGACACCTTGCCGAATCCCGGAAAGGCCGACTCTGGGCGTCTCAGGACGCCTCCGGGCCATGCTGCGCCGATATGGCAAAATTTTGGTGTGCAGTCAGGGCCTCGGATGCACGCTGGCTGAAACCCAGGGCCGGCCATAGCGTGGCCCAGCCCTGCTCAAAATGAGCCGTTTTCCTACTTGAAAACGGCTCCAACCCCCCGTTTTTTGTTGAGCCACAAAGGGCCGCCGGCTATAATTTAGGTAGTAAAAACCGAACAAAAAAGTTGACCGCTCAGCCTGGTCCGCTAAGCGGTCGCTTGCCCCCTCAGACCCTCTGAAAAATCCTCGTGGGCGATTTCTATTCTAATTATACCCACAAACGCAAACAACCCCCGAAAAGCGGCTACGGTTTCTTGGATACCGTTGTCAAGGGGGTTACCTCCCGCGCCGGCACGCTGGTCGAGATCCTGGATGCACCCCACCAGCACGGCGGCAACCCAGGCTTCCCCGCTGAAGCCATGCTCGCTGCCTACGTCATGCAGTTCGCGCTCAACGAGCGCTACGCCAACGGCTTCCTCAACACCTTGGGCAGCAATGACCGCCTGCTGGGCATCTGCGGTCTGGAATACGCCCCCAGCGAAGGTGCCTACAGCCGGTTCAAGAAGAAAGTGGCCGATCACCTTGGTATCATCGAGCTCATCATCGCCGACGTGTTCCTTGAGTGCGGCGACGAGATTGAGCGCCTGCGGGAGGCCGGCGTCGTACTAGCTGACAAGCCGCCGCTGGGGCGTTCGCTGGTCGTGGACAGCACCGACATCGAGGCTTGGGCGCGTCCCGGCCGAAAGAGCCGGAAGACCGGTGAGGAAATACCCTGCAAGGACCCCGATGCCAAATGGGGGCACCGCACCGCCAAAAACTCGCGTTCCAAGTCCAGCTCCGGCAAGAGCCGTACTACCAAGAAAGACAAAGCCGACGGCAAGGAGTCGGGCCGGAAGGAGAGCAAGGACGAGCTCTACCTTGGCTACAAAGTTGACGTCATCGCGGACGCCAACCACGGCCTGCCGATGTTCGCCAGGACCCGCCCGGCCAACGCCAGCGACGTGACGGTGATGATCGAGGACCTGGACGACTGCCTAGCGCTGTACCGGGAGTTGAGCCCACGGTACTTCCTGGGCGACAAGGGCTACGACAAGTTGGAGAACATCCTGCACGTCATCGAACTCGGCATGATTCCGGTGATTGCCATACGGTTGCCCACAAAGGACAAGGAGACCGACAAACGGCTGTACGACGGCATATATGACGCCGATGGCCGGCCAACTTGCATCGGCGGCAAGTCCATGGAATATGTCCTGACTGACCCGGAGGAAGGCCACCTGTTCGGATGTCCCGCCGAGGGCTGTAGCCTCAAGGACAGCGTGCAGTTCACACGGCACTGCGACTACCAGCACTACGAGAAGCCAGAGGGCAGGTTGCTACGAATCGTGGGTCTGCTACCTCGCTGCTCGGCGGAGTGGAAAGCCGAGTACAAGAAGCGACCGATCATCGAGCGGCACTTCAGCAGCGTCAAGCAAAGCCGGCTGCTGGACAAGCACCGCTACCTGAACATCGGAAAGGTGTCTCTGCACGTGGCGATGTCGGTCCTCAGCTACTTAGCTACCGCCTTGGCCCACCTGAAGGCCGACGACTACGTCAGCATGAGACACATGCGGATACGATTGCCGACGGCGAAGAAGGCCAAGGCAAAGCCGGAGCAGAAGGTTGACCATGGCATCGTGGCTGCCCTGGTGCTCCACGAGCTCAATACCGCGCGACAGGCAGCGTAGTCGGAGGTTCAGGTCGTGACGCTGAGCGATTGACAGATTCCAAACGTTTCCTGCTATCATCGGCCGTGCCCGATCCCGGAGGCTTAGTGAATGTCTAACTTGGATCCCGTCGGTGACTTCTCCATTACCTGCGAACCGCTTGGCGACGACGTTTGCCGAACGTTTGACAAACTGTTGCAGAGCGTTCGCTGCACTGTCTCGGGTGAGAGTTCTGATACCTTGGTAGCTACAGCAAAGACGGTGGCATTTACTGCCATTGCATCGTACTGGGATGCGCTGCTGATGTCCCGTAGACAGCCCGGTGCCTTGGCACTGAGGAATCTCTCGCCCGGCGAAACCATCATGGAGTTGGCGGCTTGGGCCGATGAGCTGGCGACCGCGGCAGGTGCTGGTTGCGTCGCGCTGGACACTGCCGATGCTGGATACCGGATTGGATCCCTCTACACTAGCCTTATGCCAGAGGAAATACGTTCGCGGTTGGGGGCATATTACACGCCACCTGCGTTGTGCGAACGGCTTCTGGACATGGTGACAGCGGCAGGGGTCGATTGGGGAACTGCACGTGTTCTTGACCCGGCGTGCGGCGGTGGGGCCTTTCTTTCGCCGGTGGCGAAACGCATGATGGAAGGCTTTCAGGAAAAAGGCCCCGAGAACTGCCTAGCGTCCGTGGAACGCCGCCTGCGGGGAGTGGAACTGGATCCCTTTGCGGCGTGGATGTCCCAAGTGTTGCTTGACGCTACCCTGATTGACACCTGCTTGGAGGCCGGAAGACTCCCCGAGCGTGTCGTCACGGTGTGCGACGCCCTCGGGGCTGAGCCTGAGAACTGCGGCTTTGACTTGGTAATAGGCAACCCTCCCTACGGTCGGATCAGGCTGAGCCAAGATCTGCGGAGAAAGTTCTCCCGCAGCCTGTACGGGCACGCGAATCTGTACGGCATCTTCACGGACTTGGCCCTGCGTTTCGCGCGGCCGAACGGGGTGGTCGGATACGTGACTCCGACCAGCTTCCTAGCAGGTGCTTACTTCAAAGCACTGCGAGGCCTGCTAGGCACAGAAGCCTCACTGGCAGGCATCGACTTCATGACGGAGCGCAGTGGGGTGTTTGAGGACGTGTTGCAGGAAACCGCTCTAACCGTGTACCGCATGGGAGATTCTCAGCGTCCGGGCGAGGTCAGGTTTACGTCCGTGTGCCCCGACGGATCCGTCGAAAGCATCCCAGCTGGTTCTTTCCGTATCCCTGCACCGCCGGAGCAACCTTGGCTGATGCCGCGCCGCCCAGAGCACGACCCGCTGGTGCGTTTGGCACAAGCCATGCCGTATCGGCTTGCGGACTACGGCTACAGGGTCAGCACAGGCCCCCTAGTCTGGAACCGCCACAAGGAACAACTCCGGTCCCGCCGCACGACAGGGTGCCTGCCAGTTGTCTGGGCGGAGTCAATCCGTGGCGGGGAATTCCAGTTCAGGGCCGAGAACCGCAACCACCAAAAGTACTTCAAGCCCAAGGGGGATCAAGAGTGGCTGGTCACTGACACGCCCTGCGTAATGTTGCAGCGGACTACTGCAAAGGAGCAGGGGCGGCGCCTAGTGGCAGCTGAGTTGCCGGCCGAATTCGTTGACCAGCACGGCGGGGCGGTGATCGAGAACCACGTGAACGTCATCCGGCCACTTGGTGGTGGTGATCGAGTCTCCGCAAGTGTCCTGCTGGCGCTGTTGAACAGTAACTTCGTAGATCAGATCTTCCGTTGCATCAACGGTAGCGTTGCTGTCTCCGCCTACGAGCTTGAGGCGTTGCCGTTGCCGGACCCACAGCGAGTAGCCTATCTGGAGCACTTAGTGGTCAACGCAATCAGCCCTGCGGCCGTCGAACGGGAAGTAGAGGAACTCTACAGAGGGTGCCGCTGATGGCCAGACTGCCATTGCTGTTGCCTGTCACCGTCGTCCAAGAAAGGTTGCAGCGGATATTTCCGGACGGTGTGAGCAACCGTGACTACGTGACTCGGGAGTCAGCCGCCAAGACAGTGTTTGCCATGCTGTACGTGGGGGCCATTGAAGGCAACAACCGCTGGTTGCGTCCTGATCAGGTGGGTCGTATGACGGACGAGCAGGCGGCCATGACAGACGACCCCGACCGCGAGGCATGGCTAGCTGAGTCCATGCGCCCTTCCCGAGGCGACATCCCCGGCCGATGGTACAACGTCAACTCGAGGGAGCAGATTCGCGACGAGTCGTTGCGGGAGGGCTTGGTACCTGCTGGAGCGGTGACAGTGAGGCCGGGAGTAGTTACCACTTCGCCTCGGCCCAGGTACGCTCTGGAGCGTGAGTTCGCCGATTTGTTTGACCCCGAGCTTGAAGGTTCTGAATTGGACGCCGCCATCGAGGATTGGCGAAGATCGAATCTGTCGACGTCAGCCCTCGCACGAGTCGCTATCGTTAGCCGGGGGGCGATTTCGCAAGACGAGCAAGTGCCGGTAAGGTTGCCGAATGGAGAAGTGCGTAACATGGCACCCGGCCCCAGCTCGCTGATCACGAAGGCGGTGCTCGAGGAATTCGTGCCGCGTTTCTTGGTACAACCGGCGCTGATCTGGTTGAGCGAGAGCGGGAACCAAGTGGTCGAGCAGGATGACCAACTGTCCCGGGCAATTGGCCTTTCCATCGAGACGGATCGCAATCTACCTGATCTGATCCTCGTAGACGTGAAGGCCGACGGTGCAGACGCACCTGACCGGACGCTCCTAATATTTGTGGAGGTAGTAGCCACGGCTGGGGCTGTCGGCGAGGGGCGCCGGGCTGCACTGTTGCAAATTGCTACTGACGCTGGTTTCGACGAGCGCGACGTTACCTTTGTGTCAGCCTTTGAGGATCGCGACCGCAACGCCTTCCGTCGGTCGGTGAGGAATCTGGCTTGGTCAGCCTTTGCTTGGTTCGCGTCAGAGCCCGACAACATCGTGCGAATGCACGGTGGCGGTGCCGTTCGACCTATCCGCCTTTCTGAGTTGATGGTGCTTTGAATTGTCTGCCCTGTCGTCGGAGTGGGGCACGGCCTCGGAGCCTTGGCATACCGCCGCCAAATGTAACGTCTCGGGACGGTTCACATTTCCAACCGACGAAGTTCGCCACGGCAGTGATTCCCAAGCACCGAGTCGGTGCCCGCTCGGGAAGTTCGCTAGGTTCGACGGCCGACCAAGCGAGCAACCGGGTATTACGACGGGACAGTGGCGTGGTACGCTGACCATTGCCTGCGCCAAAGGGCAGGGGTGATGCGCTGACCAAATTACAGCAGTGGCTTCTGTGTGACTGAGGGAGTACGAAGGAACTGGACACTTATCCCCTCTCCAGCAGGGAATTGACCGCGGCGCACCTGGCGGCGAACTTCAAGCCTGCGTTGCCTCTGTAACGGCCTCAGGAACTTGTTGCGCAAATGAGCACTCCGGTACAACGTACGGTCTCCCTTCATGAAGTGATCGAGTTCGTCGAGGGAAACCCAGCGGTCATACCCGAATTCGTTAACCAAGTCCCGTTCAAGCCTTACGAAGTTTCCCTTGAAACTCTGATCCAGTAGCAACCGTTGCTGGCGATACAACCCGTTGAAGCGGTACGACCCGTCTTCGGCAACGTTCCACATCGCGTCTTTCATCACTTCGCAGCCGCGTAAGCTCCGAGTCCCGAAGAAGAGAGTGTAGACGTGGCGACCGCCTTGCCACAGGCCGAATCGCAGAACATACTCAGCACCATGCGAGCGAAAGCGGTCTTCGAGAGCATCACAGTAATCAACAGGTGAAGAGCCCGGTTGAACATCAGCGCCCACTAGGTCACACAGGTAAGGATCAACTTGGGGCGTTGTCGAGAATCGCACAGCAGTCTCGTGCATGAAAGAAAACAGCACTTCACTACTCGGAACTGAGAGGATCTCACTGATCAAATCCATTGAGACGCCTTTCAGCCCCTTTGGATCGAGCATCACGAATACAGGATTGCCATTGGCACGGCAATCATCAAGGATTGCCGGTAGGACATCAGCGCAGACGGCGTGCTGGACAGAAAACGTCATCCCATGGTGCTGATGCTCGCCGACAAGCAGTGGACGCAAGTGTGCGACTGCGCTAGCATCGGCATCAAAGAAGTGGAAATCTAACGCGACGTGCTCAAGTCTACCTGCTCGCCGGTGTTCCCCTGCCACTCGCCATGAAAGGAGAGGGGACCCAAGTTCACCTCCCCGATACTCGCCAGGGCCGGCAAAGCCGTCTACGACGACTGCTCGACCAAACCCTTGACCCAAGATGGGAATCCAAGCCTTTAGGTAAGCTACAAGCACTTCATGCTTGCCCACTGTGTGGTCTGGCAGATCCCAGAGTACTTCTGACCCCACGGAACACCCCGCAACGATTCAAATGGACGGATCGCATCATAGAAAAATGCCTGACGCAGCGCAACCATGCGAAAACACAGCGGGGATGTCTCTTGGAGACTGATGACAGGAACAACGGCGGATGGCTCCCGTGCGTGGGTATAATCGAGCGTGCGGAGGTGCCGAAAATGAGCGAGCAAACCAGCATAGAATGGACAGACTCCACATGGAATCCGGTCACCGGTTGCCAAAAGATCAGCCCGGGATGTAAAAATTGCTACGCTGCTCGATTGGCACCACGCCTCAAGGCCATGGGCAACCCCCGCTACGCCCACGGCTTTGAAGTCACCCTGCATCATGACCTCGTGGAGCTTCCATTGAGATGGGCGAAACCCAAGAAGATTTTCGTGAACTCGATGAGCGACCTGTTCCACGATGAGGTACCGCAGTCCTTCATTCAGGCAGTGTTCTCAACCATCTCGGTTGCTGGACACCACACATTCCAACTGCTCACCAAGCGCCCCGAACGAGCGCTGGAGATGGCAGACGACCTTCCGTGGCCGACAAACCTTTGGATGGGTGTCTCGGTCGAAAACCCAGATTACTTGTACCGTGTGGACACGCTTCGCCACATCCCAGCGCAGACGCGGTTCCTGTCGTTGGAACCACTGATAGAAGCCATCCCACACATTAGCTTGGAAGAAATCGACTGGGTGATTGCCGGTGGCGAATCAGGACCAGGAGCGAGGAAAATTGAAGAGGAATGGGTGCGGAGCATCCGCGACCAATGCGACGAAGCAGGAGTGCGTTTCTTCTTCAAGCAATGGGGCGGAACCAACAAAAAGCGCTCGGGACGGATGTTGGACGACCGAACGTGGGACGATTTCCCCCGAGCCAAACCCTTGCGGTCAACGCTGTCGGGTTCCGACAAGACGCCCATGTGCTGATTGGTCACGCGTGTTGAAAAACCTCGTTACGCACCTCGTGGGACGGCCCGAGTCACGCAACGACTACTGCCAATATCCAACTTGGCTCGAGAACATCAATCCGAAGACGTAGATCCAAACCAATATCGAAACGGCCATCACCCGTGGGCCTGACACCCAAAGTGGGAGTGTAATGGAAGCCGTCATTCACATCGGTAAAGCGAGTAAGGTCAAACGCAGCGCGTCCATCCCTAGGCTCCGCAACCAAGAACCAGACGCTTCCTGGGCCGTCAAAACGATCCGCTACCTCTGGACACCAATGGATTGAGCGTTGTCCAATTCCCGCCGTCGGATTCCCAGCTGGGAAAACGCCGTGGTAATTGCCCCACGTCTCTATGTCGGAGATCACCAAGTGAAAAACAGGATCAGCCACGTCAGGATTCAAAGCCTGCCACGCCGTGCAGGCTCGATCAACGGCTCCTAACGTGTCACCTGGTGCCTCGCGTAGGACATTTCGATCATCAAAGATGTCTGGGTTCAGTTGACGTTCGGTCAGCAGATGCTCGGCCAATTCGACTAACTGCGTGCGGTTGACCGCCTCCGCAAGATCCCTCGGAAGGTCGTTTTGGTACCCTCCGCCTTCGACCGAAGGTCGATTACTGAGCAGCGGTAGTCCCCCAAAGACTGTGGCAAAACGCCGCGGCCGTAACTCCACTGGCACTTGGACTCCTCCGTTGAACAACAACGTGGCCATCCGATCTGAACTGATCTCACCACGTGCGACGGCTTCGAAGACTGGTTCCATCCTCGCATCACCGAGGTCGCTGTCGTCCCAACGCTGGTTGCAAAAAGCTAGCGAGTTTTCTTCCTCCAAGATGGACAACATTCGTAGGTAACCACGAATGGTTGCTAGGATCCCAAACGCTCGGTTTCTGGACCGCGCAACAAACGCCGGGTTTCCTGAAATGGGGTCTTCTTCGTGAGCATCCAGAAAGCTGCAGACTTCTCCGTACAGTTCGCCAGCTACTCCTGGATTAGGGAAAGCATCAACGTCCTGCCCTGCGGCATCGATCAAAGCATCGCGTTCCCAGTTTGAAAGGCGGGTAAACCCAACCCCAAAGGGTCCATTGATCATGTCATGACCAGTCCTTTTCCAAATTTCAGTCCCGGCGAAGTTTTGCGCACGGCCTGAGAGGGTGATGCAATGTACAGCATGACAAGACGAGCCGGCCAGACCAACTTCGGGTAGATCTGTGGGAATGCCTCAATTTCGGAAAAACGAATATCGTCACTTCCGTCGGCGCATTCCGCAGGAGATTAGGAGAATCTGGAGTAGCGAAATTTCCTCGCTCATGCGTACCCACTTTGTCATTGCGAGCGTAGCGTGGCAATCTCGTCGCCGTAGCAACGGCGGTTCGCCGACGTGGGTTCAACCGCATCGAGATTGCCACGTCGCTATGCTCCTCGCAATGACAGATTAAAGTGGGTACGCGTGAGATTTGTGCTGCTCAACAGGGCTTTTCGATTATTCCCCAATATGCGCTACCGCTACCCAGTCCAACGCGTCGTTGCGAAGAGCGCAGCAACGTCGCAATTTCGTCCCCAACCGCACCAACATCTCACCGGCGAATGTCCGCATCCGGGCGCAGCACCCTGTCATCCCCGAAAGCCAGTCCAGATGTCGTTGCCAGGTGAATCTCGCCCCAACGCGCAGATTGCTGGGTCCAGCCCACGCCGGAACGACGGAGGCGTTGGTAATCGGCAAACGCTGGCCCACTGCGGAGGCATCGGCAATCGATAGACTTCGGCCCCACACACGTACCCAGTCCAACGCGTTGTTGCGAGTGTGGCGGAGCGTTCGCACGCCGCCGGCAATACATCCCCCATGGGTACCGGTTGTTTCGTCGGGGTCGCAACATGGGCACGTTGGCGCCATTACCCCGGGCAGCCGGTCTGAAACAATGGGTGGGCGTCAGATTTGTGCCTCTCGGCTGGGCTTTCGCCACCAATTGCGGTGGCACAGCGCGGCAACGAAACGGGCTGAGTCGCATGATTTGGCGCAGCACCGCCGGCGGTGCCCATATTCCGGCAGGTTTGCGGCAAACAATGGTTGGTAGTTACGCTGCGGACGCTACCGGGTTATAATCTGTCAAAACGTCAGCCATCCAAAACTCACTCCGACCAAAGCTCGCTCAACATGACATTGCCAGAACCGGGAGGTGTGACGATGAAAGACCGTTACGAAGACGAAATAGAGCAAATCCTCAGGAATCTGGATGCTCAACCTCCAGGGAGCAATGCCGAGGAACCGGCCACGCCTCGTTCCGTGATACCCGTGGACGACGAGCCATCACCATTCGCTCCGAAGCCACCGGCGCGCAAACGTCTGATTTCCCCGGCCAAGTTGTCGGTCATCGGGGTGGTGCTGGCGATAATCGGCCTCGCCTTGACTCGGCTGGTATGGCTGTCGGTGGCGGGGTTGGCCGTCGTTGTGGTGGCCGTCGTATGGATGTTCCTGCAACGGTTAACCACTCCGGCGAACGCGGCATGGCGTGGACGCTCGGTTGAACAGCCACCGCAAACGGGCTGGCAACGGTTTCGGCAATGGCTGTCCCGTTAGCCGGTCGGTCAACAAACTTTGGCAACGCGTCCATTTGCGACGCGTTTGAACAACCTCAAACCGGCAGGTTTACCAGCCTACCGCGGCGCCGTCCTTCCGGGGCTCGCTGCCTCCACTGAGGACGCCCGAGTCCGGGTCGCGGCTGATTATCTGGCCGCCGCCCATTCCACCGGCGCCGCCCCGTTGCGGGCCGTGCATCACGTTAACCCGGTGCCCTCGGCGATACAGCTCGGCGGCCACTGCGTTGTCAACGTCGCCTTCCAGCCACAGTTCATCGCCGGCAACCTGGAACCGCAAGGCATCCAGCGCAGTCTGCGAATCCATACCGAAATCGACCATGTTGCTGATGACCTGCAAATGCCCCTGGGGCTGCATAAATCCACCCATCACGCCGTAACTCAGCCACAATTCGCCATCGCGGGTGGCCATTGCCGGGATGATGGTGTGGAAGGGCCGTTTGCGTCCCGCCAGGGCATTGGGATGCTCCGGGTCCAACTGGAAAAGCGCCGCCCGGTTGTGCATCACGATGCCGGTGCCCGGCACCACCAGGCCCGATCCGAAATTGGCGAAGACGCTGTTGATTAGCGAACAGGCGTTGCCGGCCTCATCTATCACGCTGATGTAAACGGTGTCGCTGCCGGGAACCATCTTGCCGTAGGGTGCGGTTTTCATCGCCCGTTGAGGGTCAATCAGTTCGCGCCGCTGGTCGGCATACTCCTTGGAAGCCCAAATACTGGTCGGAACCTCCACGCTCCTCGGATCAGCCAGAAACTCGAAGGCATCGGCGAATCCCAACCGGGTGGCTTCAGCCAGGTGGTGATACCGGTCGGCGCTTTGCGGCCCCATTCCGGCGATGTCGAACCCCTCGGTGATATTCAGGGCTTCCAGGGCGATGATGCCCTGACCGTTGGGCGGACACTCCCAGCACGTTACGCCACGATAATCGGTCTTGATGGGTTCGTCCCAGTCCGAACGGTGTTGGGCGAGATCGTCTTCCGATAGCCATCCGCCCTGTTCCTGAATGAAACCGGCCATCGCCGACGCGATTGGGCCCGTGTAAAACGCCTCGCTGCCCCCTTCTGCAACCGTGCGCAGGGTTTTCGCCAGCGTGGGCATCCGCATTAACTCACCTTCTCTTGGCGCACGCCCGTTCTGCAGCAACTCATGACCGGACGGCAACGCGGCCAGTTTTCCCTCCGTTTGCCGCCATTGGAAGCTGATGATGTCGCTAACTGGGAACCCCTGCTCAGCGTATTCGATTGCCGGTTCAAGAACCTGGGCCAGACTCATGGTGCCCTGCTCGGCCAGCAAAACCTCCCAGCCGTGAACCGTGCCGGGGACGGAGATGGATAGTGCGCCGAAAGCCGGCATCCGGTTGTGTCCTTTGGCGCGCAGGTCGGCGATGCTGGCCGCCGCCGGGGTGCGACCGCTGCCGTTGAGCGCCACCACTTCCTGGTTGGCGGCCTTCCGGATCAACGCGAACAGGTCCCCGCCGACGCCGGTGGACATGGGTTCGACCACGTTCAGCGTGGCGGCCGTGGCCACCGCAGCATCCACCGCATTGCCGCCGGCCATCAGGATACGCAGGCCGGTCATCGCGGCCAGTGGTTGGCTGGTGGCAACCATTCCGTGGGTGGCGTGAACGGTAGAACGACGGGAATCAAAGAACATTTTCAGGCTCCGGATGGCGCTGGCGCGGGTTGGCGGCCAGTTTAGCACGGCCCCCGAACGACCGCATCCCTCGAGTCGCGGGCGGCCCGGCCTGCGCGCGGCAGCAGTTCCGCGCCATACGTTCCGCACCGAGCCGGCCGGAGCGCTTATGATAAGATAACCGGGTCGCCGGCACCTCACCGAGGTCATTTGCAAGGCGTCGAAACTTGCGATGAATCAACAGATGTTCCCCACCAGGAGGTCCATTCATGGCCATCACCGTAGGACAGGCAGCCCCCGATTTCACGCTGCATGAAACCCCGCAACAACAGCGCACCCTAAGCGAGTACCGGGGCAAAAACGTGGTGCTCGCATTCTTCCCCGGAGCCTTCACCGGCGTTTGCACCACCGAAATGTGCGCCCTGCGCGACCGCATCGACCAGTTCAGCTCCATGAATGCGGAAATCGTCGGCATCACCGTCGACCCTCCCTTCGCACAGGCCGCATGGAAGGCCGCCAACAATGTCAATTACACCTTCCTCAGCGACTACAACCGCGAGGTGGTAAACGCCTACGACGTTGCGCTGCCCGGCCTGGCCGGAATGCAGGGATACGTCGCCGCCAAGCGCGCGGTAACCGTCGTCGACAAAGACGGTGTGGTGCGCTATCACTGGGTATCGGAAAGCCCCGGCGTTGAACCCGATTACGCAGAGGTTCAGGCCGCGGTAGCCGCCCTGTCGTAAGTCCGGCGCAACCGCGTTGACCAGGTAGCCGCGCTTGGCAACGGGCGTGGCTTTTTAGTGGGTGGGCCAGGGATGGCTCACCAGTCGGTCGACCACCAGGTTAGTGAGGCGCGGGGCGTCCACGTCAAGGCAAACATCCACATTGGGTGCGAACCCGGTGGAGCCATACCAGTCTGCAACCGTTTGCCCTCGGGTCAAGTCGCTGGCGGTGTCAACGGACACGTACATCCGGCGAGACTCCATCAGGGTTGGGTCGATGGCGAATGCCATTGCGGGAATGTCGTTGTATCGCACTGCTTCCCCGTCGGCCAGCCGACCCATCCGCTGGTACGCCTGCCGGGTAAATCCCGAAGCCGCCACCAGCAGGGCCACTGCCGGAGCCGGGCACTGTGCAAGTCGCTCGAATTGACCGGTGGAAAAGCCAGCCCGATCGCAAACGTCCAGCCCGACCTGAGTGATCGGTACACCTGATTCATACAGAATGGCCGCCGATTCAGGGTCTTCGTGCAGGTTCGCCGTCGCCACCGGAGAAACGTTGCCAGGCACCCGGACTGCGCCACCCATTACCACCACCCCGGCTAGTGCATCTGCGATTTGCGGTGCAATTCGCAACGCCAGCGCCACGTTGGTCATGCGGCCTAGCGCCAGGACGGTAATTTCGCCCGGAGCCTCCAGCGCGCGCCGGGCAATTTCCAATGCGGCCACCCGGTCGACGGACGCGGCATCGGGCAACGGTTCGGGTACGGCATCGGCCACGCCCCCCAGAGCATCGCCGCCGTGAATGTGCCAGGCCCAACCGTCGTTGGCGCGGCGCAACAACGGCCCTTCGGCTCCCCGGTACACCGGGATGTCACTGCGGCCGGCCACCGCCAAAATCCGCCGGGCGTTGCTGGCGCACTGCGCCATTGAGCCGTTTCCGTACACGGCGGTTAACGCGTCGACCTGCAACTCCGGGCTGGCCAGCGCCAGCAGGATTGCGGCGGTGTCGTCCACGCCGGGGTCGGTGTCGATAATCACGCGTTTGGGCATCATTACCTCGGTTGGGCAACCGGCAACGACCTTTGACGCTGCCAGTGGGTTCCGGCATTATATCGTGAGCATCGTCGGTGGTTTTCTGACGCCGGCACGGAGGCATTGATAAAATGGCAGTTAATGAAGTGCGGGGGGTCATCTCGCGGTCGAAGGGTGCGCCGGTGGAACTGGTACCGATTCTGGTTCCCGACCCCGGCGAGGGCGAGGCGCTGGTGCGAATCCAGGCCTGCGGCGTTTGCCATACGGATTTGCATTACCGGGAAGGCGCAATCAACGATGACTTTCCGTTCCTGCTGGGCCACGAGGCAGCCGGTATCGTGGAGAAAATCGGGGCCGGAGTCAGCAATGTTGTGCCCGGCGATTTTGTGATTCTCGCCTGGCGTGCCCCGTGCGGTCAATGCCGTTCCTGCGTGCGTGGCCGGCCTTGGTACTGCTTCTCCAGCCGCAACGCCGAGCAGAAAATGACCCTGACCGACGGATCGCCGGTGTCGCCCGCATTGGGCATCGGGGCGTTCTGCGACCTGACGCTGGTGGACGCGCTCCAGGCCGTCAAGGTCGATCCGGCGGCAAGCCCTCTCGCGGCGGGCCTGATTGGTTGCGGCATCATGGCGGGCCTGGGCGCAGCAATCAACACCGGCGGTGTGAGTCGCGGCGATTCAGTGGCGGTCATCGGTTGCGGCGGCGTCGGCAACGCAGCGGTCGCCGGCGCGCAACTGGCTGGCGCCAACATCATCATCGCGGTGGACATCGACGACCGCAAACTCGACTGGGCCAAAGGATTCGGCGCCACCCATACCATAAACTCCACCCAAACCGACCCAGTTGCGGCCATCCGGGAACTGACCGGCGGCAACGGCGTGAACGTGGCGATTGAGGCCGTGGGCAACCCAACCACCTACGAACAGGCTTTTTACGCCCGCGACCACGCCGGTACCGTGGTGCTGGTTGGTGTCCCGGACCCCACGATGAAAATTGAACTGCCGCTGATCGAGGTTTTCGGACGCGGCGGTTCGCTCAAATCCTCCTGGTACGGCGATTGCCTGCCCACCCGCGACTTCCCGATGCTGATTGACCTGTACCTGCAAGGCCGCCTGAACCTGGACGGTTTTGTCAGCGAACGCATCGCTATAGATGACGTTGAAGCCGCTTTCGAGCGCATGGGTCGAGGAGAAGTGCTGCGCTCGGTCGTTGTGATGTAGGGTAGACGGTGGTTGTGATGCAGGGCAGAAGGATGGCGCAAATATGACCACGTTTGTATTGATTCACGGAGCCTGGCACGGCGGATGGTGCTGGTGGAAGGTTGCTCCCCTGCTGCGGGAAGCCGGGAGCACCGTACTCACTCCAAGTTTGACCGGGCTGGGCGACCGGGCCCACCTGGCGGCCCTCATGCCTCCGGCATCGTTCAATTTGGACCTGCACATCCGGGATGTGGCGCAGTTGCTGGAATCCAACGACCTGCAAGACGCCGTGCTGGTGGCCCACGCCTACGCCGGCATGGTCATCACCGGCGTTGCCGAGGTTTGCCCGGAGCGGATCGCTGCCCTGGTTTATGTCAACGGCGTGGTGCCCGCCGATGGCGAAGCGATGGTCGACCAGTTGGAGGCGGTGCGCGGCCCGGAATTCGTCGCGCGCATCCGGCAACACATTGCAGACAGCGCACCGTTCATGCCGGCGCCGACCACCGCCGACGAAATCGCCGAACGCTGGTCCATCAACGATCCCGATGATCAGCGGTTCGTGCTGCCCAGGCTGAGTCCGCAGCCTACCCTCACCTTCTCGCAACCCGTGCGCACCGGCAGACCGGAAGCGCAGGCCCTGCGCCGCGAATTCGTGCTGTGCAGCGAGTCCGGGTTTGAGGCGGTGGCCGAAAAGGCAGCCGCGTCAAACTGGGGCGTGCACCGCATCGACACCGGCCACGACCCCATGATCACAACGCCACGGGAGCTGGCCGACATCTTGCTGGCCATCGCCGGCTGACCCGCCGGTCGCGGTGGGGCACGAATCCGGTTTCCGGGTATGCTAGGATAATTTCCAACATTCGCATTCCAAAAATCATCCGAAAGCCCAAATGGGAGGTCTACGTTATGGCAAACGAAGCGCTGGGGCTTGACGTCAAAGCCTGCATTTTCGACGTATTCGGCACGGTGGTGGACTGGCGGTCCAGCATTACCGAACAGTGCGCGAACATGGGTCGCATTAAGGGCATCGACCGCGACTGGGCTGCGTTCGCCGACTCCTGGCGCGGCAAGTACCGCCCCTACATGGATAAGGTGCGGCACGGCGAATTACCGTGGACCAACCTGGACGCGTTGCACCGCATGTCGCTGGACGACGTGCTTGACGAATATGAAATCTCTGGTTTCAGCGACGACGAGAAGATGGAGGTAACTTACTTCTGGCACCACCTGCGCCCGTGGGCGGACACGGTGCCCGGACTCTACCGCCTCAAGAACAAGTTCATCATCGCCCCCATGTCAAACGGCAACATCGCGCTGATGACCAACATGGCCAAGAACGGCGGGATGCCCTGGGATTGCATCCTCGGGGCCGAAGTTGCCCAGCACTACAAGCCCGACCCGGAAAGCTATGGCGCCGCAGTGAAACTCCTGGGCCTTAAACCGGAGCAGGTAATGATGGTGGCCGCCCACCAGGGAGACCTGCTCGCATCGGCCAAGGTGGGTCTCCGCACCGGATTCGTGCCGCGTCCCAAAGAACATGGCCCGGACCGCACGCCGGACCCGACGCCGGATCCTTCGTTCAACGTGGTGGCCGACAGCTTCGTCGACCTGGCGGCCAAGCTGGGAGCGTAACCCCGCACCCGGGCACCCGCATCAATCGACGTTGACCGGAAGCCGGGGCGACGTTGACCGGAAGCCGGGGTTGGCAGTCTCTCACTGTCGCCCCGGTTTTTAACCCAGGTCGGGCGGCTCCAAACCGCACGCCTGCGCCACCAGTTCGTAGGAGCGCACGCGGTCGGCGTAGTGGTAACAGATGGTGACCACGCTCAGATCGGCGGTTTGATACTGTTCCGACACTCGCTCCAGCCCTGCCTTCACCTGTTCCGGGTCGCCGTCCACGCAATTGCGGAGATATTGCTGTATGAATTGCCACTCGTTGGCCAGATATTTGTACGAAGCAGCCAACTCCGGTGATGGAATGCCCTTGGCCAGGCCGGTTACCGACCGCAGGCGACCCAGGTTTCGGCTGGACCCGATCCGCCGAGCCTCTTCCTCGGTGTCGGCGCACAGTACCTGCACTCCAACGTTCACCAACGGTTGCTCCAGGTGCTCCGAGGCCTCGAAATTCTGCCGGTACGATTCCACAATTTGCGGGCCGTCTTCGGCGCCCATGCCGAAGAAGTGTGCGTAGGCGAAGGGCAGGCCCATCTTGGCGGCCATAAACGCCGACTCGTACCGAGACCCCAGCAACCAGACCTGCGGCGCAGTGTCCGGTTCGTCCGGGGATGCAGCCACCGCGCTGAAGGGGTGGTCGTCGGGCTGCGAGTCGTTCAGATAGTTCACCACGTCCCGCACCTGCTGCGGAAAATGGCGAATGTCTTTCGGGGTGCTGGGATACGCAAGCGCGGCGGCGGTTATCTGATCGCTTCCGGGCGCCCGACCGATGCCCAAATCGATGCGTCCGGGGTAGAAGGCATCCAGCATACGGAACGTCTCCGCCACTTTCAGGGAGCTGTAGTGCGACAGCATCACGCCGCCGGAACCGACGCGGATGCGCCGGGTATTGGCCGCAATCTGCCCAACCAGAACCTCGGGGGCGGTGCCGGCAAAATTGGGCAGGTTGTGATGTTCGGCCACCCAGTAACGCTCGTATCCCATCGTTTCGGTGGCCTTTGCGAGTTGGATGGTCTCGCGCAGCGCCACACCGGCGGAGCTTCCCTCGCGCATGGGTGACTGGTCAACCACGCTCAGTTGCAAATTTTGGCTCAACTTGCCTCCCCTTGTTCACCCGACGCGCGTACCGGCCCGGGCCGCTGTTGAGTCGCGAGTAGCACGATTTTCGGCTCTCCGCCTCAGGCGTACCCACTTTGTCATTACGAGCGTAGCGTGGCAATCTCGTCGCCGTAGCAACGGCGGTTCGCCGACGTGCGTTCAGCCGCATCGAGATTGCCACGTCGCTATGCTCCTCGCAATAACAGATTAAAGTGGGTTCGCACGACGCTCCCCGCAGGTTGACGGAAAATCGGGGCACACCTATTATAATATGGCCAAACGATGAGCGCAGCAGGACATTTCGCGGTCTACGACATTGGATGCCCCGGCGCATAAGAACGCCGCGCCGATGAGGTGAGCCATCGTGCTTTTCGCTAAAATACCCGGCTCCAGGTCGGCGGTTGACCCGGCGTCAACTGTCGACAAGCCACTTGCATCCAGTGGCTCAAAGCACCTACTTGAAAAAGTTATCAAGTCGGTGCTTTTTTTATTGGCGATGGTATCCGTTATGGTAACCGTGGCCATCGTGGCGGTGCTGCTCTATGAGGGAGTGCGTTTCTTCGCCGCAGATTTCTACGAGGCCAAGCCGACCGAAGTCGTGGCAACCGGCGAGCCGGCGGACGCGGTAAGCCAAGTTCCCCCCGCAACAACCACTCCTGAAACAAAACCGCCCGGAACAGCCGCCCCAGGTGCCATCCCCCGGGTTTCGGTGCGCGCCACCACAGATTCGCTGATCTATATCTCCTGGGACCGACCCATCGCCGGCGCGCCGGTCAGTGGCTACGCCGTTTCCATACTACCAAGTCTGAAGACCGATGTGTCTGACTGCGAATTGCCGGGCGCAGACCGGGTGTCCTGCGTTATATCCGACGCTTCTCCCGGAAGGTCCTACAAGGTAACGGTGGCAGCCATATCCAATGGTGTGCCGGGAGCCGCACTGCAAACCAAATCCTTCGCCGTTCCGGAGTCGGTGAAATGGCAACGCTACTTTACCGACACCAAATGGCGCACGCTGCTGGTGCCCCGTTCCTACGGCGTCTGGCCGTTGCT
Organism: Dehalococcoidia bacterium; assembly: GCA_965220095.1. GTDB lineage: Bacteria > Chloroflexota > Dehalococcoidia > Lucifugimonadales > UBA3495 > Bin87. The sequence goes on along the minus strand of OZ244805.1, from coordinate 3,163,561 downwards.
CGTCGGCACAATGATGATCTCGCTGCTGGCAATGTGCATCGCCGTTCCGTTGGGTTTGTTGTGCGCCATTTACCTCAGCGAGTATGCGAAACCTCGGGTTCGCGCCGTTACCAAACCCGTGCTCGAGGTGTTGGCCGGAGTTCCCACGGTGGTCTACGGCTTTTTCGCTCTGTTCTTCATCACTCCCTTCCTGCGTGTTTTCGGCGATGACATTGGCATCTTCAACGCTTTGTCCGCCGCCATCGTGATGGGCGTTATGATTGTGCCGATGGTGTCCAGCCTCAGCGAGGATGCGATGCGCGCGGTGCCCCTCAGCCTGCGGGAAGGCGCGTTCGCGCTGGGCGCCACCAAAGTCGAGGTGGCTGTCAAGGTCGTGGTGCCGGCGGCATTATCTGGCATTGTGGCCGCCTTCATACTGGCAATGTCCAGAGCGGTTGGCGAGACCATGATTGTGTTCATCGCCGCCGGCCAGAACGAAAAATTGACCTTCAACCCGCTGGAGCCGGTGAACACCATGACCGGATTCATGGCTACGACCAACTTCAGCGACAACGCTATACCCGGCACCGCACAGTTTCAGGCGCTGTTCGCCGTCGGAATTACGCTGTTCGTCATCACCTTGGTGATGAATCTGATCAGCCAGTTCGTCGTGGCCCGGTTCCGAGAGGTGTACGAATAATGGCGGTCGAAATCGCGCCCGGCTACCGCCGGCGGCTCGCTCGACGCAAGCGCAATGCCGGCATATTCCATGCGATCTGCATCGTCACCGTAGGCGTTGCGATGTTGATGCTGGCCGCGCTGCTCTACTTCGTAATCTCCGAGGGGTGGTCGTGGTTGAGGCTGGACCTGATCACCGAGAATGCCTCCAGCAAAGCCATCAATTCCGGCCTGTTCCCATCCATCGTGGGCACGCTTTGGGTGATGGCGATTTGCATTTTCATATCGTTCTCGGTGGGAGTGTCCGCTGCCATATACCTGGAAGAGTACGCGAGGGCCAGCCGCATCACCGACCTCGTTCAAACCAACATCAAGAACCTGGCCGCGGTGCCGTCAATCGTCTACGGCATCCTGGGACTCACCATCTTCGTTGCCCTGTTCTCACTGGGCAAGAGCACGCTGGCCGCCGGTTTGACGCTGGCCATGCTGATCATGCCCGTGGTCATCGTGTCTGCCGAGGAATCAATCCGTGCCGTGCCGCCGTCCATCAGGGAGGGTGGCTACGCCCTGGGCGGCACGCGCTGGCAGGTGGTGTGGCGACTGGTGCTGCCACAGGCGATGCCCGGCATCCTGACCGGCATCATCCTGGCGGTCAGTCGGGCGATGGGTGAAGCGGCCCCGCTGGTGATAATGGGTGCGCTATCCTTCGTGCCCTTTGCGCCAACCTCGCCGCTGGATCGTTTCACCGTATTGCCCATCCAGATTTACGTCTGGATATCGAAGCCGCAGGAAGAGTTCCACCAATTGGCTGCGGCCGGTATTATTGTACTGCTGGCGATACTGCTGGGCATGAACGCCTTTGCCATTTTCCTGCGTAACCACCTGCAAAACCGACACCGAGGGTAAATTCGACCATGGCGACTCCCGCCGTAACCACCCAGTCAGTTATCCGCGCTGTTGACGTTGGTGTCTACTATGGCGCCAATCAGGTCATCGCGGGCGTAAATCTGGATATCCCGGAAAACGAAATTACTGCTATCATCGGACCCAGTGGCGCCGGCAAAAGCACGTTGCTGCGCTGCATCAACCGCATGAATGACCTGATTGATTCCTTCCGCATGGAAGGCCAGATCTGGTTCAATGAATTTAACCTCTATGCCCCCGGTTCCGACCCGACGCAGATTCGTTACCAAATTGGTATGGTGTTCCAGCGTCCTAACCCGTTCCCCAAGTCAATCTACGACAACGTCGCCTTTGGGCCGCGCATTAACGGGTATTCCGGCAATCTGAATGACATTGTTGAAGAATCCCTGCACAGCGCCGCTCTTTGGGATGAAGTCAAAGATCGACTCAAGGAATCCGCTCTCACGCTCTCCGGCGGCCAACAGCAACGCCTTTGCATCGCCCGCGCGATGGCGGTCTCACCCAGCGTTATCCTGATGGACGAACCCTGTTCAGCGCTTGACCCAATTGCTACACTGGCGATTGAACAGTTGATGCAGGAACTCAAAAAGCGTTACAGCATCATCATCGTCACCCACAATATGCAACAGGCTGGTCGCGTTTCGGACAAAACCGCTTTCCTGATGCCCGACGAGAATCGCGTGGCGCACCTGATAGAATTCGACGAAACCGCCCGCATGTTCACCAATCCCAGCGACGAACGTACTGAGGCATATATCACCGGCAGATTTGGATAATCTCCCCAGGCGGCGAACGATCAGAAACAAGGAGGCGCCAAAATGCTAAGGTCCGACTTCGACCGGCTTCTGAAAACCTTGCAAAGCGATCTGGGGGAAATGGGTCGCCTCGTTGAGGAAACCACCAAACAGGCGATCCGGGCGCTGCAAAACCGCGACGCCGACCTGGCGCAGCAAGTCATCGAAAACGATGACGTGATCGACAACCTGCAGGACACCCTGGAAACCAAATGCCTGGGCATCCTGGCCACCCAGCAGCCGGCCGCCACCGACCTGCGCACGGTGATGTCGGTGGTGCATATGGGTGTGGAACTGGAACGCATGGGAGACTACGCCGAGGGAATCGCCAAGATCTGCCTGCGCATCTACCAGGAACCCCTGCTCAAACCGCTGATCGATATTCCACGGATGGCTGAGTTGGCGCTCAAGATGCTGAACGAGGGTCTTCAAGCCTTCGCCGACCGGGATGAGGATCTGGCGCGCAAGGTTTGCGCCGATGACGATGCAGTTGACGACCTCTACAACCAGATTTACCGCGAGCTGCTGACCTATATGCTGGAAGACCCGCGCAACATCCAGCGGGCGACCTACCTGCTGTGGGTGGCCCACGACCTGGAACGGATTGCAGACCGCGCGACCAATATCGCCGAGCGAGTTATCTGGCTGATTTCGGGCGGATTGGTCAGCAGTCGGGCGCTCAAATCGGAACGCTCGCTGCGCTAAATGTGAATGGCAGCGACGTTTTCCGAACCGATTTCGGTGGAATCACGAGCAAAAATTGACTTGTTGACAATTCCCGACCTCGGTTGTATAGTTTTTGCAAATGCAGAGTAATTGCAAATGGGATTTGACTTGCGCCTGTACGTGTCCCCCGACAACGGGGGCAGGCCAAACCTGACCTGACGAAATATCAGGCTCGTAACCTGCGCCCACCGAGTTCGCCAGTTGGCATCGGTGGGCTTTTTTACGCCCCAACTCGCAGGAGGACATCTTGACCAGCGTACCTCACGTTCCCGACCTGAACAAAATTCATGAATCCAGTCTGGAGCTGGCGCAGGATTCGCCGGCTATCATTCCCTTCATGGAGGAAGAAATCCAGCGTTTTGATACCGAGGTAGACCGGTTCCGCGTCGGCGAGCTGGACAACACCGTTTTCACACCCTTCCGGCTGCGGCAAGGTGTCTACGGCCAGCGCCAGGCCGATGTCCAGATGATACGCATCAAACTCCCCGGTGGAATTGCGTCGGCAGATATGCTTGACTGCCTGGCTGATATTACGGAACAGTACGCTCCGTTGGATAAGGGGCACATCACCACGCGGGAAAACATCCAGTTCCACCACATCCCGCTGGAGCATACCTCCAGGGTGCTGCGGATGCTGGGCAAGGTTGGCCTCTCGACCCGCGAGGCGTGCGGCAACACCGTTCGCAACGTGGTGGGCCCCGCCACTGCCGGCGTGAGCCCGGAAGAAGTTTTCGACCCGACACCGTACCTGACTGCCTACGTGCGGTTTGGTGTGCGCCATCCCATCACCCAGAACTTCCCGCGCAAATTCAAAACCGCCTTCACTGGCAACGACCAGCGGGACGAAGTGGCCGCTGCCATCCAGGACCTTACCTACGTTTCTCAGTACAAGGAAGTTGACGGAGAACAGCGCAGAGGATTCCGGGTCTACTGCGGAGGCGGCACCTCGATTATGCCACGGCTCGCCCAACCCCTGTACGAATGGGTCTCCGAGGATGACTACCTGCGCGTGGCGCTTGCCATCTGGACAGTGTTCAACAACGCGGACATCCTGCGCAAGAACCGTATGATGGCCCGCCTGAAGGTTCTGATAGACAAGATCGGCCTGGATGAATTCAGGCAGCTGGTGGACGCCGAGCTGGCCAACATCGGCCCCATCGACTGCAAGCCGCTCATGGTCGCTGAGGAGATTCAACGGGAAGACCCGCCCGCTCCGCCGGCGTCGACGAATGGCGTCCCGGGCACTCCCGAGTACCAGCGCTGGCGGGACACCAACGTGGTGGCGCAAAGGCAGGACGGTTACAACGCGATCTACGTGAAAACCATTCGCGGCGATTTGACTGCGACGCAGTTCAGCGGCCTTGCCGACATCGTGCGGCGATACACCGGCGGCAAGATTCGCACCACGCAGGAGCAGAATCTGGTGTTGCGCTGGGTTCCCAGCGGCCACCTGCACGATGTCTGGGAAGCCCTGAAAGCCCTGGAGCTGGGCGAAGCCGGCCACGGCCACATCAACAACATAGTCTCCTGCCCCGGCACGGACAGCTGCAAGCTCGGCATCACGGCGTCGATGGGGCTGGCCCAGGCGCTGCGCACCGAGATGGATAGCTGGAATGGCCTGAACGAAGACGCCGGCGTCAACGACATCCGCATCAAGATGAGCGGGTGCCCGAACGGGTGCGGCCTGCATCACATCGCCAACATCGGCTTCCACGGCGCCGCCGTGAAGGGCGTTGACGGCCAGCAGATCCCAGCCTACGAACTGTTCCTCGGCGGCAACTACGGGGACAACCGGGTGGAAGACTCCCGCATCGGCACGCGGGTGCCCAGGGTCAAGGTTCCAGCCAAGCTGGTGCCCTCCGTGCTCAAAGAGATTGTTACCTACTACAAGGACAACCGCAGCAATGACGGCGAACGGTTCAACGATTTCCTCGATCGTGTCGGACTCGAGCCGCTGACCTCAGTCGCCGCGCGGGCCCAGGAAGTGGGCCACGAATCCGAAGGCGGCGGGGAAATGTACTTCGACTGGGAGCGCACCAACCAGTACGTGCTGGAACGCGGTGAAGGCGAGTGCGCGGTATAGCGCCGCTCAACTAACCCAATGGCCGAAACATCGCTAAACGGACGAGTGCTGGCCTTCGTCGAGGCGCGTATGCCCGACGAAATGGCCGGCCTCATCCGGCGGCACGGCGGAGTGCCCTATGGCGCTGCCGTGCTCCAGGAACACTACCTGGATGATAGCCCAGAGGTACAGCAGGCCATCACCGACGTCTGCGATGGCAACGTCGATGTGGCGATATTCCTCACCGGCGTAGGCACCCAGGCGATGCTGGAAATCGCCAACTCCATGGGCGTTCAAGATCAGTTCGTGTCGGCATTAGCCGACTTGTCCGTTGTGGCGCGCAGCCCCAAGCCCGCCCGCGTCCTGCGCCGCCACAAAATTCGCATCGACATCATGCCGCCGGAGCCGTTTACATCTGCCGACCTGACCGCGGCGATGTCAGGTTTACCGTTAGGTCAGCGGGAGGTCATCGTGCAGCGTTACGGCGGCCCCGACTCCGAGCTGCCCTCGTACCTGCGGCAGCGGGGCGCCAACTACCGGGAATTGACCCTGTACAACTGGGGACTGCCTGATGACAACGGGCCCGTACTGGGTCTGATTGACAAGATGGAGCAGGGCGAGGTGGACGCGTTGGCCTTCACCAGCCGGCCTCAGGTGCCGAACCTGCTCGCCATCGCCGCGAGCGCGGGCCGCGAGGATTCGTTGCGAGCTTGCCTGGACGGCCGGGTAGCGGTGGCATCGGTGGGACCGGTTTGCACACGCAAATTGCAGGAGTCCGGCATCACCGTCAACGTCGAACCCGCACACCCGCACATGGGCAACCTGGTGCTGGCCGTCGCTGATTATTTGAACAAATATGAAACCGGGCTCCGGGGCCAACTTCAGCTCTAATACTTAAACTCCTCACGGACTGGACTGAATATGTCCAGCGCCACAGCGCGGGTTTCCTGCCCCTGGGCGTAGTGCTCGACGCCCCCGGGGATGATGTACATATCGCCGGGCTGAAGCACCTTCACCTCACCGCCGATACCCATTTCCAGTTCGCCGGACATGATAATACCGCCCTGTTCGTGCGGGTGGGTGTGCAATGGCACCAGAGCGCCATCCTCCACTTCCACCAGCGAAAAAAGCATTTGTTCGCCCCAGAACGTGCGGGTGCTGGCGCCGGGCGCCAGTTCCTTGTAGCCCCGGCTCTCTGCATCCAAAAAGTAATCGCTCATGCGAGATTTTCCTCCCAATCTGGTATCGCGCTAGTCTAACACCCCGGCAACTCGCGGGTTACGGCTGGCTGAACCCCAGGCCCTTTTCTTTCAGACTGACGAATTCGCCGCCGCTGCCGATGACCAGATGGTCGAGCACCTCAATGTCCATCAACCTGCCGGCTGCTACCAAATCGCGGGTTACGGACGCATCTTCCGGGCTGGGCGTCGGGTCTCCGGATGGATGGTTGTGCGCAACGATGATTGACGGCGCGTTCTCCCGCACCGCCGGTCGCAGCACCTCGGCAGGACGCACCGCGCTGCTGTTGACGGTGCCGATGTAAATTGTGCGCTTCAGCAATACGTGGTTGCGGGTATTGAGCAATAGCACGATCAGGTGTTCCTGATCAAGCATTTCCAGGTCGGGAGCAATCAATTTCGCGGCATCCTGAGCGCAGGAGATTTGCGGCCGTTCTGTGGGCGGCAACGCGGCCACGCGACGCCCGAGTTCCAGCGCGGCAATTACCTGGCACGCCTTAGCATCGCTCAATCCGCGTTGCTGGTTCAATTCGGCGTAATTGGCCCTACACAACCCGCTCAACCCGCCGAATTCGGCGATGATGCGGGTGGCCATGTTTACCACGTTCTCGCCCGGCATCCCGGTGCGCAACAGGATGGCCAGCAACTCGGCCTGATTCAGCGCTTGCGGACCCAGCGCACGCAATCGTTCCCGGGGACGCTGGCCGTTGGGCAGCTCACGGATGGTGGGCTGGCAAGTTGGCATCCGGCGCGTCGATTCTGCTGGCTCGGTGGAAACGCGGCAATCGCCGGCCTTGCCGATCTCGGCTGGCGGGTGTGTATCACCGCCCGCTATGCGTGCCAGTTCATCCTCGAACGCCTTTCGCGAGTCCCCTGCCGCCGGCAAATTTGCTGCCACCATCGTCCCCTCCACAAATGCAATCGCCGACCAGTCTAAATCGCCGACCAGTCTAAATCGACGGTCGGCGATGATGCTACGGGAAAGTGTCACCAGGTTGTGGTAACCGCGTATTTTCTGGCGGCTTAATCAAAGCGGAACTTGGAGAACGTTGCTTCCTCTTTGGTAATGAACTCCAGCAGGGCCGCCCGACCATTGGCGTTGGCTTCCATGGCCCGTTCCATGGCGGGTTTTATTTCTTCCGGCGTGTGAATCTGCTCCGCGTGTGCGCCCAACGCCAGCGCCACCTGGTAGAAATCTCCACTCAACTCCTTGATGTTGTAGCGTTCGACCGCTGTGGGAATCCGGCTATCGGGATAAATCGCCATCGTCGAGTTGTTCATCACCACGGTTGTGATGGGGATACCGGCTCGAACGGCGGTCTCCACGTCAAGGCCGACCATGCCGAACGCAGCGTCTCCCATGAAGTTGATCACCATTTTCTCCGGGGCCGCCATCTTGGCGCCCATCGCCAAACCCAGGCTGTAACCCAACTGGGTGGACTTGCCCCATCCGATAAAGCTGCGCGGCGCTCTGGCTTCCCAGAACGGCGACACCTGCTCGCGCGGGCTGCCCGACTCGTGAGTAACGATGGTGTTGTCGAGGTCTACCGTGTGCATAATGTCCCACACCACCCGGTACGGGTTGAGGGGCACTTCGTTGCTGGTAAGTCGGGGCAGCCATTCGGCCATCCACGCCTCACGGGCTGCACTGATATCGTCGGCCAATTCCTGATTGGCGGCTCGCGGCTGCACACCCTGATCCTTCAGCGCATCGATGAACTGACGCAGCGCCAGTTTGGCATCCGCCAGGATGGGGTATTGCGACCGGTAGTCTTTGTTGATGTCATCCTCCCCGTTGGTGAGGTGGATGAGCGTTTTGCCGGCGGGGATGGGCACCGTGAAACTGCTCTTGGTGAAGCTGACACCGACACCAAACACTACGTCGGCGTTGTTCAGGAAACGGTGCACCTGCCCGGTCTGACTGGAGCCGCCGATGCCCAGGGACAAGGGGTGATTCTCGGGGAACGCGCTCTTTCCTTCCAGCGTGGTCATCACCGGAATCTGCAAGTATTCCGCCAGCTCCATCAGTTCGTCGGTCGCCTCGGCGTACATCACGCCCTGGCCGGCCATAATTACCGGACGCTGGGCCGACATCAACCCGCGCACGGCGTTGGCGATGGCCTCCGGGTCTGCGGCGGTTCGCATGTGAACCGGGGGAATGTAGTCGAACTCTTCTTCACTAATTTCATCGGATGCCAGGTCTTGGGGGATTTCCAGCAACACCGGGCCCGGTTTGCCAGAGCGTAGCTTGGTGAACGCCTGGCGCATCAGCTCTGGCACTCGACTGGCGTAGTTGATGTGGGCGCCCCACTTGGTAATCGACTCGTAGGCTCGCACCGGATGGAAGTTCGGCTCCACGCCAATGCGATTTCGAGCCACACCGGCGGGCAGGAACAGAATTGGCACGGAGTCAGCGTAGGCTTGAGCCACACCGCCGAAAGCGTTTTCGGCGCCCGGGCCGTTTTGCGCCAGGAATATACCCGTCTTCTTGCCGTTGTTGACGCGTGTAAATCCGTCGGCCATGTGCACACCGGTCCGCTCCTGCCGGCAAACCACCGGCCGGATGCCGGCGATGGCGGCCGCCTCAATCAGTGGGTTGGAGGGCATCACGGCGATCCACTCCACACCTTCCATTTTCATCACATTGGCAATTGCTGTAACTCCGTCCACGATATATGTCCTCCGATCGGCGTCGGTAAAGTTTGTTGTCTTGGTAAAATTTGTTGTCGCTGGTGTATTTAGGCAATCTCGGCGAGAAACGCGTCGATTTCTGCATTCACTTCGTCCGGTTTCTCCACCATTGGGAAGTGTCCAGCATCTTTCATCTTGATTAATCGCGAACCGGGAACTGAGCGCTGGATTTCCGCTTCGTACTCGCCGGTTGCCAGCGGGTCGTCAACGCCCTGAATCAGCAGCAGCGGTACTTCGAGAGCGTGAATCCGGTCGCGCACGTCAAAACGGTCGATGACAACCAGGTCCCGGTACTGCGCCAACGGCCCGACTTCACGGTGCCGCTGCAACAGTTGGGCGCGGAGATTCGGCTCGATGAAGTGCATTATTCCGTCCATCATGCCCAGCCATTTTTCGTGAACCGCGGAGTCAGCGGCGGCATCCAGTCGGAACTGCAAATCTTCAGGCCGCCTCTGCTTGGGCCGCATCGCGATGGTCATCAGCGCCAGCCCTTTCACCTCATCCGGGTAGTCCAGCGCGTATTGCAACGCCACGCACGCGCCAAGAGTGAAACCGCTGAGCACCAAATTATTGGTCATTCCTTGACCGTGCAACCAACCCCGTAGCCAGTCGGTGTACCGTTCCACGCTGCTGCAGGGTGTGCCATGAGGGTGGCCCGGCAGGTTGGGGGCCAGGCTGCCCGGGTAATGAGACAACTGATTGACGTAAGAATCCGCGCAGCCGCCGGCGCCCGGCCCATGCAAAAATACCAATTGGTTCATAAAGTCGTTACTCGCATCGCCGCCCCCAGCGCTGGGAGCCGCCCCAACGTTCAGGTTGAGAGAGGTGAAGCAGGGTGGGTTGCCGGCATTCTAGGGGTAGCCACCCGCCCGGTCAAGGAGAACCCGTGTCTCGTAACAGTTCAGACTTGAGGGGAAGTGAGCAGTTGTTGGCAGGCGGTGAGGGGGTTGAGACCCTGTGCCCGCCAGGTACCGAAGATTGAGGCCAGGGTCATCTTGGTGTCGGTGCCTTGGTGCGAGCGAGTGCCCCCGCTGACCTTGCGGCTGACCACCAGATGGCGCAGGCTGCGCTCGGCGGCGGCGTTGTCCGGTGGCGCCTGGGGTTCGGCCACGAAGACGAAGAGTTCCTTGATGTGGTTCTCGATAGATGTGGTTCTCCATGCGTCGGCACAGCCTGGCCTGGACGTCCAGCGGGTCATTCCGGAGCGGGGGTCATTGAGGAAGGGACGGCAGAGTGCCAGCAGGCGTCTTTCCAGGGCCAGTTGGGCGCTGCGGCGTTGTTGCGCTGCGGGGTGGGTAAAGGCCGCGGCCTGGCGGTAGAGTTGGTGGACGGCGGCGGCCCACTGGGACAGTGATTCATCATCGGGGTAGAGGGCGCGCAGGTCGTGGATGTCCCGCAGCAGGTGAGCCCAGCAGCGTTGCTTGGGGCCGTCGTAGTGATGGTAGGCGGCGTAGAAGTCGCTGACCAGCACGCCGGCGAACTCCGCACCCAAGACTTCATCCACCACGGCCTTGCCACGGTTCCGGCGCAGAAAATAGCGCCGGGAGGGAGAGGTGCAGCCCGTGCACGGTGCGCAGATACCACTGGACGCTGCGCCAGGGCAGCCGAGCCTCCTCCCGCAGGGCGGCAATCAGGCTGACGACGTTGACGCCGAGCCGCTGTCGACCCAACGCCACGCCGTCCAGTTGCGCTGGGGGCAGACAGCGCCGTCGGCATTTGGGACAGGTGCGGGCCAGGTAGACGTGCTGGGTAACTTGCGCCGGAACCTGGGGCAGGTCAATGACCTCCCGAGTGCGCTGGGTCCAACCCCCAGACAACTGGGTTCCACAGTCGGGACACTGCTCTACCGCATGTTCCACCCGCTGGGTGGGCGTCATGCGAGTCTAAGCAAAGCCGTGGCGACGCGCCTGGCCTGGACCTTTGGGCTGGGCTGGCTTCCGGTCGACTTTGGGCTTCAGACCCGGCATCCGCCGGGAACCGCTGGGTTTGGCTTGCCCTGCCAGCTGGGCAATCCGTTGCTCCAGCCCTTCGATGATGGCCTGCTGCCGGACGATGATGCCAATGATGCCAATGAGGACATCGCGATGGGCAGCCCTGAGATCGATTTCGGTAACCATGCCAGTTATATGACATAATCACCGCCCCCAAGTGCCAGCCATCCCCAAGCCAACTTCGACCAATTCACCTCACCAACTCTGAACAGTTACCGTGTCTCAGCTACCAAACCAGCTGGTGACCCGTTGCGGAGTAATCTTGATCACTGGATTGCCAGTCAGTTCCATCCGCCGATACTGAGGATATTTCTCTCGCAGCGACGCTATGGCGCTCTCAGACTCGTCGGTCCCCTCAATCAACTCAGCTCTTCCGGTCACCAACAGATACCAGAGTTGAGCCCAGTCATCGTCATAATGATCCAGCACCAGCGACACCTGGGGATTGGCGAGGATGTTGCGCACCCGACGCAAACCGCTCAGCGAAGCGCGCTTCGGTTTGGCGTCCAGCACGGAGTAGATGCAGCCACCGGCATACACGAAGCAAACCGGAATCACGTGCGGTCTCCCCGCGGAATCGGCCGTCGCCATGCGTGCAATGGGTGTGCCGGCCAACCGGCTGATTTGCTCAACAGAAAACTGAACCACGGCGCCGCTCAACTCGCTCGCTGGCCTTTCAGCGCGTTCATGACGGACGGCAACCGTTCCAGCAGGTCGCTCGCCACCACGCCGGCATCGCCCCTCTCGCGGCGCACATCCGCCGCCGCCGCACCGTGGAGGTAACCGCCGAGAGCCGCGGCATCGTAAGGCGCAACACCCTGTGCCAGCAGCCCGCCAATGACGCCGGTGAGCACGTCCCCGGTGCCGCCGGCGGCCAACGCCGGGTTGGCAAAGGGCAACAGCCTCTGCCGGCCGTCGGGTGCGGCCACAATGCTGTGGGCGCCTTTGAGCAGAACCGTTTGCCGCCAGCGTCGCGCCGCATCGACGGTTACGGTTGTGCGATCCGACTGCACGCCAGTAGTTGGAAGACCGGTGAGCGTTGCCATCTCGCCAGGATGCGGCGTCAAAACGGCCGACGCGCGCAACCTGTCTGCCCAGTCTGCGCAGCGCGACAGGTTGTTGAGCCCATCGGCGTCAATGATCACGGGCAGATTCGGGTCGTTATCGGCGTCCAGCAACAGGCGTTCCATTAGCTGAGTTGTGCCGGGAGACCATCCCATGCCGCAACCGATGGCCAACGCGGAATAAACGGGCAGCCGTTGGCGCAGTTCATCCGCCGCCGTCCAGTCGATGCGTCCGTCGGCGTCCTCAGGTAACGGGAGGTGGATGGTCTCCGTCAGCTTCACCGCCGCCAGACGGTACACCGACTCCGGAGCTGCCAGCGTAACCAACCCAGCGCCGGCCCGGTGCGCTCCCTGTGCCGCCAGAAACGCCGCTCCCACAAAGTTCCGGGAGCCGGCGACGATGAGCAGGTGCCCGAAGGTTCCCTTGTGCGAGTTGAGGGGTCGACCGGGTAACAGACGGGTAGCCGCGCTATCCGTAAACCATTCTTGCTTAAGGTTCGCATCGGGCAGGACGTTGGCGGGCAGTCCAATGTCCAGGATAGTGATGCGTCCGGCAAACCCGGCGCCGGGAAAGTTCGCGATGCCAACCTTGGGACAGCACAACGCCAGCGTTTCGTCGGCCTGGATCGTTGCTTCGTCTGCATCCCCGGTATCCGGGTTCACCCCCGTCGGCAGATCCAGCGCAACCGTCTCAAATCGGCCGCCAACCCTGCGTGCGTTGACCCGACGCGCCACGGATTCGACCACTCCGGACAATGGCCGGTACGCGCCAGCTCCCAGGATCGCATCTACAACCACATCGCATCGCCGCAGCAGCGCGTCAAGCTGCTGCATATCCCCGTCCGCCGCAGCATCAATTATCCCGACGTCATACGCCAGGGCAGATACCATTTTAGCATCGGTGTCTGGACGCCCCCGCACCACGTAGCAGCAAACTTGGGCGCCCCATCGTCTCAGGTGCCGTGCCACGACGAGGCCATCGGCGCCGTTGTTGCCGGGACCAACCAGGATGACCACGTTCTTGCCGGCAGCGCCTCCCAACCGTTGGCGAACCTGTCGGGCGCAAGCCAATCCGGCGTTCTCCATCAGCGTGTCAGTGCTGACACCGCTCCGCTCCGATGCTGCTTCAAGAGCCTGCATCTCAGCTACTGACACCACATATGTAAGGTCAAACGGCGCAATCATGGTGTTGGAGCCGGCGGCGTGCGGCACTCCGAAAACCGTCAGGCGGCCTGCGGCGCGGTCGGTTCTCCCCACAGCGTAACCGCGCCGGCCGCCAGCGACTCGGCGGTGTCGGGGCGGTTGGCCACTGCGAACGCCATCGCAAACCCCCTGGAGTGGGACAAGCTGATGCCGATTTCCGTGACACCAAGCCGTTCGGCGCGACGACGTGCCCGGCCGTGCAGGCGGGGACTGGGGGCGCCGCTCGGGGCCCTGACTACCTCCACGTCGCGCCAACCAACGCCGCGAAATCCGGTGCCCAAAGACTTCATCACTGCTTCTTTGGCGGCGAACCGCGCCGCCAGATTCTGGGCACGTCCCCGACAGTACGCGATCTCGTCAGGCGTGAATATCCGGCGCAAAAAACGATCCCCGTAGCGCTCCAGCACGCCGGCCACCCGGTCAATCTCGATCAGGTCAACCCCGGTACTAAGCACGGTTACCTGCTGACCGTAGGGACATCAATTCGCCCGGTGCCCGTCCAGGTTCAGCGCCTGGAGGATGCGCGAGACGGAGTAGGAACGATTCAGCACGTAAAAATGAACTCCTGGCACACCGTTAGCCCACAAGTCTTCCACCTGCCGGGCGGCGTGCTCGATACCGATGTCCCTTACGGCACGATTATCGTCGGCATATTGCTCCAACTGGACATCCAGGTCTGAGGGGATAGTCGCCCCGCAAAGTGCGGTGAACCTGCGAATCTGTGGGGTGCTCAGAATTGGCAGCACGCCCGGGATGATCGGCAGGTTGATGCCGGCTTTGGCCGCTCGATCCCGCAGGTCGTAAAAGTGGGTGTTGTCGTAAAACAACTGCGTAATCAGGAAATCCGCGCCGAGGTCCTGCTTCATCCGGATGTATTCCAAATCGGAGGACAGGTCGGCAGATTCAGTGTGCCCTTCCGGATAACAGGCGGCGGCAACCCCGAAGTCGAAGTTGCTGCGGATGTGGGTGATCAGGTCAGACGCGTGGGGAAATACGTCGTCGTCCGGGCCGGGCGCGGGCACACCTTCCGGGCGGTCGCCGCGCAGCGCGATCACGTTTTCGATGCCGGCTCCATTGAGCCGTTCCAGCACACCGTGAACCTCGGCGCGACTTTGCGCCACGCAGGTTAGATGGGCCATCACTTCCAGTTCGGTTTCCCGACGCAATCGCACGGTGATTTCTTCCGTGTACGCCCGCGTTCCACCACCCGCGCCGTAGGTTACGGACACGAAATCCGGCGCGAACCGTTGCAGACCCTTGACTACGTCAATCACTCCCTGAACCCCGTCGGCTTCCCGGGGCGGGAAAAACTCAAAAGATACTGTCCGACGTTGCCCTAGTATTTCCCGTATCTTCAAACCTGTAATCCTTTTTTCCGCTATTGAATTCACCACCGCAGCCATGGCAGGATGGCGCACACCCGACGATGTTCAGAACTCCGGTTGACGCTTGTCTTTAAACGCATCAATGCCCGCTCTGGGGTGCGGGGAGGTAGAGAACAGATGGGTAAACGTCGCCCCCTCCAATGCTACACCGTCCCGCAGGGGCACGTCCTGGCTGCTGTGCGCCAGGGATTTCATCAGTCCCAATCCGGTTCGGCTCTTGGTGCGGAGACCGGTCAGAATAGATTCCAATTCGGAATCCAGCAACTCTGCCGGCGCGGAACGCAGCGCCAATCCCCATTCCACCGATTCATCGCCCGACAGCCACCGGCCGGTGGTCAGCAGTTCCATTGCGCGGGGCATCCCCACCCGTCGCGGCAATCGTTGCGTGGAGCCGCCGCCTGGTATCAACCCGAAGTTGGCGTGCTGGTCACCAATGCGCGCGTCCTCGGCGACGATGGCCATGTCGCAGGCCATCATCAGTTCCATGCCGCCAGCCAGCGCGTACCCGTGCACCACCGCTATCGTCGGAATCGGGAGGGCTTCCAGCGCAAAAAAAGCCCCGTTCAGGTCGCGCACGTAATCGGGAAGCTGCGCGAGGTCATCAAACACGCGGTCAAAGAACAGCAAATCCGCGCCGGCGCAGAAACCTCGACCGGACCCGCGCACTACCAGGGCTTTGACCAACTCATCGCGGCCTATCGTCGCCACCGCGTGGGAGAATTCCAACAACAATTCCGGGCTCAGGGCGTTCAACGCGTCGGGGCGATTTAAATACAGTGTCGCAACCTGGTTTTCCACCTCCAGCGCAATACTGCTATACTCCATCCGGGCCCCCTTGACCAAGGCGCGTATCAGTTGCGCCGTCGGCAATACTATACCAGACCCATTGCGCGCGTTGATGTCAGCACCTATTGCATCCAGCCTCACACTCCGTGTCCAACCGGGCGCACGTCGCTCTGAGATAGTTGATTGGCATGGGGACGGCGTGCGAGTGCGGGTAGCCGTCCCGCCCACCAGAGGCAAGGCCAACGCTGCTGTCATCACGCTGCTAGCGGACTGCTTGCAGGTGGCGCGAGCGGACGTTAAAATCGTGCGCGGCCTCAGTTCCCGCGACAAGATGGCGCTAATCGCAGGTCTGGATAGCGACGAATTGAACCGACGCTTACAAATCGCGATCGACGCGACTAACGCTGCGGGATAAACCCGCTGAACACCGGTTCGGAGCTCTCGATGCAAGACAGTTTTCGTAATTTCAGCTGGATTCTCCACGGATCCCTGGCTGGTTCAATGGGGCCGACCGAGCGACGCCACCTGATTTACTTCGAGCGTCACGACGTGACCGCCATCGTCCGGCTGGAAGAAAACACCATCTCCGCCGAACCCTGGGGATTCGAGGAACTGTTTGACCCGGTGCCGGATTTCGGCGCTCCATCGGTAGAACAACTCGACCGCATCGTCTCCTACGTGGAACAGCAGATTGAAACGTGGGAGCGTCCCACGGTCGTAACGTGCGCCGCCGGCATTGGGAGAACTGGCACAGTCCTGGCCGCATACCTGGTGAATACGGGTTGGGAAGCCGACGAAGCCATTGACTATATCCGGCAGATGCGGCCCGGTTCCATCCAAACCGCCGCCCAGGAAGACTCCGTTCGCCAATTCGGCGAATTAGTCAAGGAACGCCACGACGACAACGCTCACCCATTCCGCCGCCGGTAAAACCGCCACTGGTAAAAGCAAGCGGGGTCCCAGGCATCAGCCGGAACCCCGCGGTCGCTGGGCAACAATTCCGGCATCAGGCAGCCAGGCGCTCTTCCACATGATGATGGTGGGGTGTTTCCGCCGGCTTCGGTGCGGAAATCGTCAGCATCTCCGGATCGATTTCCCGGCTGCACTGGATGCACTGCCGGTAAGCGCCGTAAACGTCCCGGGCCAGGCGCACGTCGCCGCCGCAATGGGGACACTGGCGCAGCAGCACGCGACGCGGACGCGCGGCATCAACTCGATTCTGTACGCGAACATTCGTTGCCATTTTCTCATCTCCTGTTGACCCGTGACCGTGGGTCATTTGCCAGTCCGTATCCGATGTTAGTCTCATTTCATTAAGAAATTATGAATGCGCTACGGACGGAAGCCTGATCTCACCCGGGGCCAACCCAAAAAGGAAAGTGGCCTCGGCGACAAGTCCGAGGCCACTTCCTCCGGTTGCTTGTTCGCAGGTTGCCGACTAGACCATCAGCTTCTCTTTATGGTCCGACGGGTTGGTTGGCATGCTCATCGTTACAGCGCCTACGGTTTCCGGCGGCGTAGTATATCCAACCTGTCGCCGAATCTCTCGGCCACACTGTGCGCACTGGTGATAAACTCCAAAAGTGTCGCGCATACGGCAGACGTCGCCACCACAGCGGGGACAAGCTTTCAGCTTCAACGATTTGCGAGTTACGGTTTGCATTTCCTCTGTCCTGTTAGTCGGAGCATTTACGGAGTTTCCGCTCGGGTTTCAATTTCTGGTGCCAGTTTGCCGCAATCGTATTACCGAAGTATTACGGCGATACCTGTAAACGCGTTGGAAACAGCATATCATATTGACGTAATTCGTAACAAGGGGATTTTATGGCCAGTTTAGCCAATCCTTTGCAAATTCCGCCGGCAATCCTGAATTCTATTTATCTGGAGGCCAGATCCGCCTACCCCGCCGAATGCTGTGGTTGGTTAACTGGCGCTGTCGATGGGAACGGGGTCGACGCAATTCGTCCGGCAGCCAACGCCCAGAATTCCGGCAACCACCCCACCGCGGCGGATCGCACCGCCGAAACTGCCTATGTATTCGACGCCGCCGATTTGCTAGCCCTCAACGACAGCCTGGATTCGGAAACCCCCGCCCGCATCATTTACCACTCGCATCCCAACGGCCGCGCCTACCTTTCCGACACCGACCGCACCGTCGCTACCAGTCCCTGGGGAGATGGCCCCGCCTACCCGGTGCAGCAGCTGGTCGTCGGGATTGACCACCAGAGGGTGGTTGAGGCCGCGTTGTTCGCCTGGGACGATGCCAGCCAGGGCTTCGTGGAATTGGAACGTTACACCGGCGCCGACATCTAGTCCAGCGGGGCCATACTTACCCCGGCGCCATTAGACTCATCAACCTGGCCACCGACCCCGCGGTTGCTCCATTTTCCGGCGTTCCCAGCAAGGCTACCCACACGGCTCCCACCAGGTATGCTGCCGCCATCAGCGCCAGACCGGCGACTATCGCCGGCTGGGGGATCCGGTTACGGCCCCAGAGGAGCAGGCCGCCCCATAGTATCAGCGCGACGGCGAATATCCCGGCGACGAAGTGCTCGGGTTCCGGATAGTTCACTACCACGCCTCTCCGGAAGAAAGGATCGGCAATCGACAGGATCGTTACGTTAAACACGCAACTTCCGTACAATCCGGCAATTCCCAAATCCGCCGCACCCATCCGGGCCGCCGCAATCCCCGCCGACGCTTCCGGCATGGTGGTAACAATTGACACCGCCAGAATCCCCAGCACTCCTGAGGAAATGCCGGTCAGATCCGCAACGCGATCCACGCTCTGCGCGAGGAACACCCCGGCGATGATGACCCCTACCGACACTAGCCCAAACATCGTCCAGGCCCTGGCCAAAGTCATCCCGGCGTCTTCTTCCTCAGCGCCCTCATCTTCCGCCGGCCTTCGCTGGTACACGATTCGCATTCCGATTACATAAACCACCAGCAGAATGACCGAGGACAAACCGATCTGCCAGACGTTGATGCCGATTTTCAGTCCGGCGAACAACACCGCCAACCCCGTCAACGCCGCCGCCAGCACGATGAGATAACCCTGCTCCGGCGCGACCTGCTGCAAAAATCGTCGCCCACCAAACAATAACGCCACCATCGCCACTGTGAACATGTTGACCATGTTGGCGCCAACCACATTGCCCAGCGCCAGCTGGGGATTGTCGATTCGCACCGCGGTGATGTTGTTGGACAGCTCCGGCAGCGAAGTTGCCAGGGCCACCAGGATGCTCCCGACGAACAGCCGGCCCCATCCGGTCAATGACGCCAGCGCGTCGCCGTATTTGGCCAACTGCACACCGAGGAAAATGACCACCAGCGCGCTGGCCAGAAAAACCAAAATCGAGATAGCCAGCCCGGCGCCACCCAGCAAATTGAACATCGCCTGTTGCCCGTCCGCTACCCGATAGCCTGAACTATGAGCGCGCCCATCTCCCCGGTGCCAATTGCCGTATCCTGGCTGGTGGCAATGTCGGCGGTACGGTAACCCTGGGTCAGCACCGACTGCACCGCCCGCTCAATGGCCGCCGCCTCCTCGGTGAGACCGAGCGAGTAACGCAGCATCAACGCGGCGCTCAATATGGAACCGCAGGGATTGGCAATGCCCTGGCCGGCAATGTCGGGAGCAGTCCCGTGAATGGGCTCGTAGAAGCCGGCCGTCCTCGCTCCGGCCTCGGGCACTCCGGACAAGCTGGCTGAGGGCAGCAACCCCATTGAGGCGGCCAGAATCGCCGCTTCGTCGGTCAAGATGTCGCCAAATGTGTTCTCGGCGACGATAACATCGTAGGATGCTGGACGGAGCACCAGTTGCATCGCGCAGGCGTCCACCAGGGCGTGCTCCAGCTCCACGTCGGGGTATTCGTCGCCCAGCCGGGTCGCAACGGTGCGCCACAGCCGGGAGGTTTCCAAAACGTTGGCTTTATCCACTGAGGTCAACTTTTTGCGCCGTCCTCGCGCCAGCTCGAACCCAACGCGCAGCACCCGTTCGATTTCCGACTCGGTGTAGCGCATGGTATCCACGCCCACCATGCCCTGGGGAGTTTCGGAGCGGCCTTTCGGCAAGGCGTAGTACAACCCGCCGGTGAGCTCGCGCACCACCACCATGTCCACGCCTTCCAGCACGTGGGGCTTCAACACGCTGGAACCGGTTAATTCGGGATAGACTTTGACGGGCCGGATGTTGGCGAACACCCCCAGATGCGCCCGCAGGGCCAGCAGGCCGTCCTCGGGTCGTGTCGATGCGGACGGGTCATCCCACTTGGGACCACCCACTGCGCCAAAGAGCACCGCATCGGCGTCGGATGCCAGGTCGCGGACGCCATCGGTCAGGGGCACGCCGTGGCGATCTATGGAGATGCCACCAACGTCGCCGTACTCCAGCGCAAAATTGTGCCCAAAGGCACGCCCCACTGCCTCCAGCGCTTTGACGCCCTCCGCCGTTACCTCTGGGCCAATGCCATCACCGCCCAATACGGCTAGTTCAAAGTCCATGCTCGTCGCTCCTGGTTCCGGTACGCGATGGGTCGGCGGGAGCCCCGCCGGCTCCTCTGGTTACCACCATTTGATCCGGTTGCATTTGGTCCGGTTAGGTCGCGCCGGCCCGCACTAATTCCAGCCCCACCGGGCCGTCGGTAGTATAACCAACCCTCTGCCCGGTATCAAACCCAAATCTGGCGCTCGTGCGTACCCACTTTGTCATTGCGAGCGCAGCGTGGCAATCTCGTCGCCGTAGCAACGGCGGTTCGCCGACGTTTGTTCAACCTCATCGAGATTGCCACGTCGCTATGCTCCTCGCAATGACAGATTACAGTGGGTACTCGTGAGCAAATCTGGCGCTTGGCGTCGGTTTGGAGACCAGAAATTGCAGCGCCAACTACTACTACAACGGTCAGCAGCAACGGGCGGCGCAACGGACGGCGCGTGAGTGCGCCCGGCCCCGTCACGAGCCGATGGACGGTAACGAAAACAGCGCACCATTGGGACACTTTCCGTTGACATCGCCGGCACCGGCGAATAAACTGCCAGCATCAGCCAATAAGGTCCCCGCCACCGCACGGCAGGTTCAGAATGCCAGTTGCGGCGGCACACCAGTTAAGGAGGCCCCACCGAGATGACGACTACCATCAATAACCGGTCGCTGGTTGTGATCCAACTGACCGGCGCCAATGACCCTCTTAACACCGTTATCCCTTATACGGACGGTCATTATCACGATTTCCGGCCCAACGTCAGCATCCCCGCCGACCAGGTGATACCGATCGACGGGCAACTGGCATTCAACCCCAATATGGCGCCCATCAAGGCGCTGTGGGATGAGGGCAAAGTGGCCGTTGTCAACGGCATTGGCTACCCCAACCCCACCCGCTCCCACTTCCGCAGCATGGACATCTGGCACACCTGCGAGCCGGAAAAGATTGCCACGGAAGGCTGGCTGGGCCGCGTCATACGCGACCTGGACCCCAAAGGGCAGAACGTCATTACGGGCGTGAACTTCGGTCGCGGATTGCCGCGCTCCATGGGCGCGCCGGGCGTGCCGGTGGCCTCGGTGGGCAACCTGGAAACCTACGGACTGTTCCCCGATGTTGAGGAAGAGCGCATTCGCGGCCTGTGCCTGGATGCCTTCGGCAAGATGTACGGCGGCGCGGTCCAGGACGAAGTAATGGACTATCTGGGCCAAACCGGGCGCGACGCGCTGAAGGGCGCCGACATCCTGCGCACCGCCCCCGAAAGTTATTCGTCGACCATCGAATACGCCGACAATTCCATCTCTCAGTCGCTCAAGAACGTTGCCCAGGTGATGTGCGCCGACCTCGGCACGCGCATCTACTACACCCAGCACGGCAGCTTCGACACCCACGGCGACGAGATCAAAGTCCACGGTGGTCTGTGGACGCAGGTTTCCGGCGCGATCAGCGATTTCATGGCCGACCTGGAAGAGCACGGCTGCGGCGATGACGCCATCGTGCTGGTCTGGACTGAATTCGGCCGACGCATCCGCGACAACGGCTCCGGAACCGACCACGGTTCGGGCGGAACCGCGTTCATCCTGGGCAACTCGGTGAACGGCGGACTGTACGGCGAGTATCCTTCCCTGGCCGAGCCGGACCAACTCGACGGCGACCTGCATTTCAACAACGACTTCCGTTCCACCTACTCCTCTATTGCGGAACAGTGGCTCGGACTCGACCCGGTTAGCATCGTGAACGGCCGCTTCGAGCAGTTCGACTTCCTCCGCCGCTAGGCGAATCGCCGCAATAGCCCAATCCTTCACCAGAACAACACGGCACCAGAACATTACGGAAAAAACACGGAGGCAATTATGAGCAATGCCGACATTGCTTTGATGGCTCACCTGATGCGCCGCGCCGGATTTGGCGCCAGTCGCGACGAACTGGAACAGCAGGTGGCCCGTGGCTACGAGAACGTGGTTGAAGACCTGCTGAACCCCGGCGATGCGGACGCCATGCCCGATGACCTGATCCGCCGGTTCCACTCGGATATGGCGGAAATGCGCGAACTCAACAGCGCCGGCGCCTACTGGATGTACCGGATGGTGACCACGCAGAACCCGCTGGAAGAAAAGATCGCTCTTTTCTGGCACAGCCTGTTCGCCACCGGCTACTCCAAGCTCAACCAGGCACGCTCCCTGATGAACCAGATTGAGACCTTCCGGCGGCACGCCCTCGGTTCCTTCCGCACCATGCTCGTTGAGTTGTCGAAAGACCCGGCCATGATTATCTGGCTCGACAATCACGACAATCATAAAGGCGACATCAACGAGAACTACGGCCGGGAATTGCTCGAGCTGTTCTCAATGGGCATCGGCAACTACTCTGAAGACGACATCAAGGAGTGCGCCCGCGCCTTCACCGGCTGGACTCTGGGCAACGCCGAGTACATGGCGACGCGTGCCAGCCGCGATTCCATCTGGCCTTACAGCCGCATCGCCTGGCACTTCCAGTACCGGGAGCACGACCACGACGACGGAGAGAAGACCTTCCTCGGGCACACCGGCAAGTTCAACGGCGATGACATTGTCGACATCATCGTGCAACAGGACGCCACGGCCCGTTTCCTGTGCACCCGACTATTCCAGTTCTTCGCCGCCGACGCGGTGAGCGAAGCTGGCGAAGCGGTCATCGAAGATATGGTGGCGTCCTACTTCGCTTCCAATTACGAGGTCAGCGCCGTCCTGCGCACGCTGTTTAACTCGGACTACTTCAAGTCCGAGCCGGCGCGATTTGCCCGCGTGAAAGGTCCGGTGGAGCTGGTTGTTGGAGCCGTGCGCATGGCCGGTACCTACCGGGAGCCAACCTTCGGAGCCGATCAACTTGCGCGCCACACCGTCTACATGGGGCAGGGCATCTTCCAGCCGCCCAGCGTTGAAGGGTGGCACGAAGGAGCCGAGTGGATTGACAGCGGAGCGTTGGTCGAGCGGGTCAACTTCGTGGGCAAAGAGCTGGGCGACCCCGACAACCCTGGGGTTAAGGCTATCATCGACCGTCTCGCCACTCAGGTTGACGGCCCACTCTCGCCCGAAGACCAGGTTGACGGCTGCGTAGACCTCATCGGCCCGCTGGTTCTGACGAACAACACACGTAACTCGGTGAGTGAGTTCGCCGCAGAACAGGGCGCGGCCGACCTCCGCCCCGAACACCGCACTGAGGCCGACGAACAGCGCATCGCCAACCTCCTGCGCCTGCTGACGGCAACGCGGGAATACCAACTGGCCTAGCCTAGTCCACTAGGTAAAATGATAACCGCATCGCGCTACTCATTTAGAGTCTCTAGTGCGATGCGGCTGTCAAATGATTGGCAGTCAATCCTGATCCCTTGGCAAGTCAGGACTATCGTATATGGACCAATTAACCACTGTCATTCCCGCGAAAGCGGGAATCCAGTGACCGAAGTCAGTAGTTTCGTTGCGAAAATCTGGAGCATTACGCGCTCTGGACTCCCGCTTTCGCGGGAGTGCCGAGGTTGGAATTTCATATGCGATAGCCCTGCCTAGCAAGTGGTGACACAATGCCAAAGGACTCTGCGCCATGCGATACGAAATAATCCTTATCAAAGCCGAAGAGGGCTATACGGTGGGATGCCCGGCATTGCCGGGGTGTTGGTCGGAGGGCGACACTCGTGCCGAGGCGATGGTCAACATTCGCATCGCCATAGCTGAATATCTGGATTCAATATCAGCAAAAGCTGCTCTGCGTAAAGCAGAGTACCAGCGGGAAGGCTGTGAGGTTGAAGTCGATTCAGTTCTACTGACGGACTAGCCATGCCTCGCTTGCCCGGCATAAATCATCTAGTCGCCGTGCGAGTTTTTCAATAGGCGGGTTTTCGGATTCAACGTCAGGGAAAGCATATAATTATGGCCAAGGGAGATATGCGGCTGGTAATTCCGCGCAACGATCCTATCAAACCCTACACAATGGGAGCGATTATTGCGGACGCAGGTATGACTATCGTCGAATTTCGAGACCTGCTTTAACTTTAGGAGACCCTGCTATGACTACTAGCGCTGCCGTTGGCGCCGGCCCGGTGGAATACATCAAGACGGTCGGCCTCACCACCAATCAAAGCGGGCGTGGGTTTATCAACCCTTACGACTGCGCCTTCACCGCCGACGGGCGAATCCTGGTGCTGAATCACTGCGACACTGCCCGACAGGCCCTGGTTCGCGTCGGCATCATGAGCTTTGATGAGGACTACCTGGGCGAATTCACCAAGGGCACCGGCCGGGGCGAGGGTCAGTGGATCAAGCCCATCGCTATGGCCCTGGACAGCCAGCAGCGCGTCTACGTCACCGACGAGCACCTGCACCGGATTACCGTCTTCGACCTGGACGGCAATTTCATCAAGCAATGGGGAGAACTGGGTACCGACCCAGGCCAGATGAACGCTCCCGGCGGCATCGCCATCTGCGGCGAGGACACCATCTACGTAGTCGAACAGCGCAACAACCGTGTGCAACGATTCAACACCGACGGTGAATCCATTGGGATGTGGGGCGAGGCCGGCGATGGGCCGGGCCAGTTCAATATGCCCTGGGGCGTCGGCCTCGACAATAACGGCCACGTCTACGTCGCTGATTGGCGCAACGACCGCATACAGCGATTCACTACCGATGGTCAGTACGTCGCTACAATTGGAGAGTCTGGCGCCGGCGATGGACAACTCAGCCGACCCTCCGGCGTGTGCGTGGACTCTGACGGGTACGTTTACATTTCCGACTGGGGCAACGAGCGCGTCCAGCTGTTCGATTCCAGCGGCGGATTCGTCCAGTCGATGCGGGGGCAAGCCACCCTGTCCAGGTGGGCGCAGGACTTTATGTCCGTAAACCCCGATGAAAGCAACACCCGTGAAATGTCTAACCTGGTGCCCGAATTGCCGCCTCATCTGGATACGCCTTATCTCATTTCATCGCAGATCGAACCCTACTTCTGGGGCCCGGTTTCAGTGCGACTTGACGCCGAAGAACGGCTATACGTAACGGAATCCAACCGGCACCGCGTACAGATTTACCAGCGCCGGAAAGACTAGCCAACCGTTGGCCGCTACCGACCTGATAACCCAGATTCAGGCCGTCGTCGGAGACGATTACGTAATCGTCCATCCGGAAGATCTGCTGGTGTACGAATATGACGGTTCCGTCGACCGCTCGATGCCCCGGGCGGTCGTCCTGCCCGCCAACACCGAACAGGCCAGCCAGGTTATATCCCTGGCCTACGCGGCCGGCGTTGCCGTCGTGGGACGCGGCAGCGGCACCGGACTCAGCGGCGGCGCCATCACGCCCCCGGACGGTTTGCAGATTGCCTTCCCCAGGATGAACCGCATCCTGAACGTCGACACCGCCAACCGCACTGCGCTGGTTGAGCCTGGCGTCATCAATCTGGATCTGGATATCCACGTTCGCAAGTTTGGGATGCGCTATGCCCCTGATCCTTCCAGCCAGCGGGCCTGCAGTCTGGGCGGCAACATCGCCGAAAACGCCGGCGGCCCCCATTGCCTCGCCTACGGCACCACCACCAACCACGTGATCGGCATGGAGGTCATCCTGGAGGACGGCCAGGTGGTCGAGTTGGGTGGGATGGCCCGAGAAACGGTCGGCTACGACCTGCGCGGCGCATTCGTCGGCTCGGAGGGTACGTTCGGCATCGCCACGAAAATCCTGGTGCGGCTGCTGCCCGTGCCAGAATCGGTGCGCACGTTCCTGGGCATATTTGCCGACATTGATTCGGCCTGCACCGCGGTGTCAGCTATCGTGGGCCACGGGATAATCCCGGCCGCCCTGGAAATGATCGACGCACTGAGCATCAAAGCGGTGCAAAACGTCACCGACGCCGGTTATCCCAACGACGCCGGAGCCGTGCTGCTGATCGAACTGGAAGGGCTACACGAAGAGGTTGAAGAGCTGAGCCTCGAAGTCGAGTCCGCGCTCTGGGACACCGGGGCAGCCGATGTCCGCATCGCCGAGGCCGACCACGAACGTGAGCGTCTCTGGGTTGGTCGCAAAACGGCGTTCGGTGCCTTCGGAACCATCGCCCCGAATTACTACCTCGTGGATGGCGTGGTTCCCCGAACTCGCCTCACGCAGATGCTCCGCAAGGTAACCGACGTTAGCGAGCGATACGGCATCACCATCGCCAACGTCTTCCACGCCGGCGATGGCAATCTGCACCCCTGTATGCTGTTCGACGCCCGCGACCCTGGCGTCATGGAAAACGCCATGGCCGCTGCCGCCGAATTGATGCAAGAGTGCGTCGCTCTGGGCGGAACGCTCAGCGGAGAACACGGCATCGGCTTGGAAAAAAAGGAATTCATGCCCCTCGTTTACACCGACGAGGATATGGCGGCGATGCAGCGCACCCGGAACGCCTTCGCACCCGAAAACAGACTGAACCCGGGCAAAATCTTCCCCGACGGCTCCTACTACCATCCCTCGCCACATCCGGCCAGCCACACCGCCGGATTGTATGCGTGAACACCGGCCGGCAAGCGCGCCCGCACT
Source organism: Dehalococcoidia bacterium (assembly GCA_965220095.1). Classification (GTDB taxonomy): domain Bacteria; phylum Chloroflexota; class Dehalococcoidia; order Lucifugimonadales; family UBA3495; genus Bin87. Next base: position 3,137,014 of record OZ244805.1, on the reverse strand, counting down.
TCCCACCACTACCGGGGCTCGAACCAGCCCGGCCAACGCCTGAACCCGTTGCTGGGTGGTACCGACTCTCCCGTCACACCTCAAACCTGCGACCCCACATCCCTGGCTTTTCGATATGACGACCACAGCCGCCAGCACAGCCTCCGCCCAACTTGCCGATCTCCTCGGCCCTGATGCCGTGGTGGCGGCAGGTCAGTTGCGGCAATACGGCATCGGGACGCTGACGCCCGTCGCGGCGGTGCGTCCCATTGACGGCAGTGGCGTCGCTTCCGCAGTGGCCTGGGCAAGTCGAACCAACACCGCCGTCTACCCGGTGGGCGGGCGGACGCAGATCGATCTGGGCAACCCGGCCGCCAAACCCGGCATCGCCCTGGACCTGACCAGACTCAACCGCCTGGTGGATTTCCAGCCCGCCGATCTCACCATTACCGCAGAGGCGGGCATGACCATCGAGCAACTGCAATCTGTGCTGGCGCATGAAGGCAAGTACGTGCCCATCGCCGCGCCCCTGGCTAACCGTGCCACCATCGGCGGCACCCTGGCAACCGGAACCAGCGGCCCCCTGCGCTCAACCTACGGCCTGCCCCGCGACTGGCTGATCGGCATCAGCGTAGTAGACCCTCGGGGCGTCCAGACCAACGCCGGCGGCAAGGTGGTTAAAAACGTCACCGGTTACGACCTCAACCGTCTCTATACCGGTTCGCTTGGAACGCTGGCGGTCATCACCCAAGCCACCTTCAAGATTGCACCGGCCCCAGCGGAATGGTCGGCAATCGTTGGGGGATTCTCCGGCCTGGACACCGCAGCCACCGCGTGCCAGAACTTGCAGGCGCAGCATTTCGCACCGTTGGGCTTACACATCCTGAACCGATCCGCCGCGCAACACCTGGCTGCCCTCGGCGATATTGAGCCAGCCGACCACATCGCCATCGCCATCATCGGTGGACGCTCCTCATCCGTGCAGCGTCGCCAAAAGGAAACCGTGGCCCTGTGGCAGGATAACGCAGTCTTAATGCGAACTCTGAAGGGCGACGACACCGTTGCCTTGACTGCTGCGTTAACCGATTTGCCCGCCAATCCCGACGCCCTGGCAACCATCTCCGTGCGGGTCAACTCGCAACCAGCGGCGTTGCGGGACATCCTGGGGATGGAGCTGCCCCTGGCCACCGCCTTGCCGCCGCCTGGCGTTGTCGCCGACGTTGGTTTCGGCGGCGGCAGATTGCTGTGGTGGGATGATTGCTCCGACACCAACGCCCAGGCGATTGCGGAAGCGTTGCAAGGTATCCAGGCAGCAGCGGTGGCCTCGGGCGGCAGCGCCGTCGTCGAACGCTGCCCGGAGTCAGTGAAGCGACACCTTGACGTTTGGGGCCCGCTACCCTCCAGCATGACGGTAATGCGACGACTCAAAGCGCAATTCGACCCGGCTGGAATCCTCAACCCGGGTCGATTCATCGGAGGTCTGTGATGGCAGTAACCGGAGAACCGGACATACCGGTTGCCGAAACCGTCGACGATCACGGTCACGGCTACCCCTATGGCATCCCGTTCCTGGGTTCGCTCAACGACGGGCCGGGATTCGCCGGGCCCGACGCGCCGGCTGAACCCGATATGTACCGGTGCGTTCACTGCGGATTGTGCCTCAGCGCCTGCCCCACCTACGTAGAAACGGGCCTGGAGGCCGAATCTCCGCGCGGCCGCATTGCCCTGATGAAAGCCGTCCACGAAGGTCGCACCGGCATCAGCGACCGTCTGGTGTCCCATTGGGAAATGTGCCTCCAGTGCCGCGCCTGCGAGGCGGTGTGCCCATCCGGAGTGCCCTATGGTCGCATCATGGAGCATACCCGCGCGCAGGTTGCTGAGCATGGCCGGCAGAGTGCGGAGTTGAACCGGCTATCCCGTATGTTCCTGCGGGCCGCGCTACCGCACAACCGACGCCTGCGCCTCGCCGGCCACCTGATGCGCGCCTACCAACGCTCCGGTTTGCAGAATCTGGCACGGAAATCCGGTTTGCTGCGCTGGCTGCCCGGCGGTTGGGGCGATCTGGAAACGCAGATGCCGGTGATGGGGGAGCGTTTCTTTGGCGCCAGCAAAAAAACCTATAGCGCCGAGGGCCAGCGCCGCATGACCGTCGGCCTGCTGTCCGGATGCGTCATGCCCCTGATGCAGGGCGAGGCGATGCGCGCCGCCGTCCGTGTACTGCAGCGCAATGGATGCGACGTGGTGGTCCCGCCGGCGCAGGGATGCTGCGGTGCGCTAAATTTGCACGCCGGCGACCTGGAGCTCGGGCGGCGCATGGCCCGCCGTAACATTGATGCTTTCCTACAGGCTGGCGTCGATGTCATTATCACCGCGTCGGCCGGCTGTGGCTCTGCGATGAAGGAATACGGCGACCTGTTGCAGGACGATCCGCACCACGCTGCCGCCGCCAACGAGTTCGCGGAAAAAACACAGGATATAACCGAGTTTCTGGCCGCGCTGCCGCTGGACCCGCCGCGGGCGGAGTATCCCTGCCATGTAACGATGCAGGACCCGTGCCACCTGGCCCATGCGCAAAGAATTACCGGCGCGCCGCGTCAGGTTTTGCAGAGCATCCCCGGCCTCACGCTGACCGAGATGGCTGAGTCTGCGATGTGCTGCGGCTCCGCCGGCTTCTACTCGCTGATTCAGCGGGAGATGTCGGGGCGGCTGCAACGACGCAAGGTTAACAACGCGCTGGCTACCGAGGCGAATATCATCGCCTCGGCCAACCCGGGCTGCATCTCTCAATTGGAACAGGGGTTGCGCAACGTCGGGTCGGACGTGCGCGTGCTGCACGTGGTGCAGGTGCTGGATGCCGCCTACCGGGCCGAGCAACGCCGATAAGGCGCAACCAGCGGCGGGTCATTGCGCCCGACCCGCCGTGACAAAACCCCGAACCTAACCGGCGTTATCCATCGCCATCGAGCGTTGCGCCGCGCCGACGCTGGCGCCGAAGGCAACCTCGTATCCGGCGTCGGAGAGGATGACTTCCAGAGCAGACAGCACCGCAAGGACGCTGCGGTCTCGCGCGCCTTCGCCCATCATCCCAATGCGCCAGACTTTGCTGCGGAACTCGCCCAAGCCACCGCTGACCTCAATGTTCCACTCGTCGAGGAGGCGACGCCGTGTCGCAGCATCATCGACGCCTTCGGGCACCTTCACCACGGTGATCGGATTCAACTGGTGCTCCGGGGACGCCGTCAACTCCAGTCCCAGGGCCGTCAATCCCGCCCGCAGCGCGCCAGCGACCCGCGCGTGGCGAGCGTGGCGTTCTTCAATACCCTCCTCCATCATCATGCGCAGCGATTCGCGAATCGCGTAGGTCATCGTGATGGGGCTGGTGTGATGGTACGCGCGGGTCTGATTCCAGTAATCCGCGATGTCCTTCAGGTTGAAGTAAAAACTCTGCACCTTGGTGGGCCGCTCGTTGATAATCTTGATCGCCCGTTCGCCAAAACTGATGGGAGCCAGACCCGGAGGCGCCCCCAGACACTTCTGGCTCGCGCTGTAACACACGTCGATGTCCCAGTCATCGACGCGCACTTCGTGGCTTCCCAGCGATGTAACGGCATCGACGACGACCAGCGCGCCGTGGCGGTGGGCCAGCTCAATGGCGTCTTGCAGCGGCGACAATGCGCCGGTAGACGTTTCGGCGTGCACCAACCCAACCATGCGCGTGTTGGGGTTGGCCTTCAGGGCGTCCTCAAGACCGTTGAGGTCGGATGGTTGGCCCCACGGTGAATCGACCATGACCGTGTTCGCGCCGCACCGCTCCGTGATGTCAGCCAACCGGTCACCGAAATATCCGTTTCGACACACGATGGCTGTGTCGCCGTGTTCCAGCACGTTGGCGCACGCGGTTTCCATGGCGCCGGTGCCGGTTGAAGAAATGGGGACGGTCATATAGTTTTCAGTGTGAAAGACCTGTCTCAGCATTTCGCACACTTCGTCCATGACCTGGAAAAACTTGGGGTCGAGGTGCCCTATCACCGGCTGCGTCATCGCGCGCAACACACGCGGATGCACGGTGCATGGGCCCGCGCCCAGCAACAATCGATTGGGTGCCTCGAACTCTGCTAGGTATGAATCGCTCACACTAATCACCAATCTGTACCCGATTTATCCTGCCGCCCCCGCGAGGCTGACACCAATTACAGTAACGCCGACTACGACATCTCCGACTACACTACCGCCGACGCGCCACCGTCGATGTTGATCGCCACGCCACTGAGGTAGCTGGCCCGATCTGAGGCCAGGAACGCGATCACGTCGCCGGCTTCTGCTCCTTCGCCGACTCGACCCAGCGGCACGCCGCGCCCCTGCGCCAGTTGAGCGTAAAAATCGTTCATATCCAAGTCGGGTTCGTTTTCCAACCGGGCATCGTAGCGGCGCTGGTGTTGGCCGCTCTTGATCAGGCCGATGCAAACCGTGTTGACCAGTATGTTGTCGCTGGCCAAATCCTTGGACAAACCTTTGGTGATGGCAATGCCAGCCGCCCGGGAGATGGACGTAGGCATGGAATTAGCGCCCGGCGTCCGGCCACCCAGGTTGGTTACGTTGATAATCCGACCGCCGCCAACCTTGCGCATTTCGGGTATGGACGCCCGAATCAGGCGAACCGCTCCCCAAACCTTCAGCTCGAAGTCGAACTCCCAGTCATCGTCGCTGACCTGCTCAAACCCTTTGGCCATCGAGGTGCCGGCGTTGTTCACCAGAATGTCCAGCCGTCCGTACTTTTCCACGGCGGTGTTGACCACATCTGCGGCGGTGCTGCGCTCGGTAACATCGGCTGAGATGCCCATTACCTCGCCCTCGGTGGCCGTGCGGATTTCGTCAGCCGCTGCGTCCAGCACGTCCTGCCGACGGGCAACGATAATCACGTTGGCGCCTTCGCCGGCCATTCGCAGGGCGGCGGCTTTGCCGATGCCCTCGCTGCCGCCCGTAACGATGGCTACCTTGCCATCCAGTCCCATTTCCATGGCTCGCCTCCAGTATTACCGCCCGGTGGTCGGCGACTCGCCGGGAGGCCGTATTTACCATAACCGACGGCGATTATAGCACAGCGCGACGAACGGCCCTACTTAGGGCGTAGTCCGCGCAACCCCCATGAGTCGTCATCGGAGCAGGAATCCAGCATCTCCAGCAGCGCCTTCTTTTCAACTTCCATAACGGTAAGCTCCCACCGGGCTTTGACGACTATCCAGTCCCCGGCGTACCGACACCAACCGCGCGGATCATCGGGGCGCCACTGGTCGGGCGGTTGCTTGCCCTTGGCACGGTTCAGCGTGGCTTTGGTAACCTGCAAACTGGCCGGATTGCTCATATCGTTGGCGTAAGCCCGTTTGCGTTCAGCATCCCACGACCAGCCACCGGCCTCGTGGGCGTGCCCCAATGGCACGTGGTGGTCGATGTCCACCTCGGAGGCGTCGGTGAAAATCGCTCCGCTCCAAGGCCCCAGCCATTCACCCGCCACGACACGGCAATCCTCGTTGCCGGCGAAATCTACCTCGGCCAAACTCTCCTCGATCAGCACCTCGGCCCTGGTGTTCTGACAGTCGCGGTCGTCGTCCACCCAATGCCGCCAATCGTCGCGTCGGTATCGGCTATCGCTACCTCTATTGGCGGTTGCCAGGCTATCCAGAACCATGATTACCGACTTCACGCTCGCTGCGGGCGTTGGTCGGTAGTACGCGGTCGATGAGGGCTCCGTCGTCGCGTTCGCCGCATTCACGACAGTGGCCAGTTCGTCGGCGACGCGGGCCACATCTTTCAGCGCCTGCGTTCCTGGGCCGCAAGCGGTCAGCGCGAATATAGCCGCCACGACAAACAAAAGCGGAACCATCAAGCTTATTCGCATCCCCACTGCCACCAAACTCCAAAACCCCGCGGGCGCCAGGTTCGATGTTGGTCAGCCGACAATCCCTTCCCGTTCGGCGATGGATGGCACGTCCTTGTCCCCGCGCCCGCTCAGGCAAACCAGCATGATCTGGTCGGAAGGCATATCGGCAGCCATCTGGCTCGCCCGGTAAATCGCGTGGGCCGATTCCAGCGCCGGAATTATGCCTTCGGTGCGGCACAGCAGGCGAAACCCTTCCAGCGCTTCTGTGTCGGTAACCGACACGTACTCGGCCCGGCCGGTTTCCTTCAACCAACTGTGTTCGGGCCCAACTCCGGGATAGTCGAGACCTGCCGAGATGCTGTGCGCTTCCTGCACCTGGCCGTGCTCATCCTGCAGCAGGTAGGACATTGAGCCGTGCAGAACGCCGGGCCGGCCGGCGGTCAGAGTTGCAGCGTGGCGACCGGTGTCGATCCCGTCCCCGGCAGCCTCCACTCCAACCAACCGGACACCTGCATCGCCGATGAATTCGTAGAATGTCCCAATGGCATTGCTGCCACCGCCAACACAGGCCGACACCACATCGGGCAACCGGCCCTCTGCCGCCAAAATCTGCTCACGCGCTTCACGCCCGATTACCGACTGGAAATCCCGCACCAACATCGGATACGGATGCGGGCCAACCACGCTGCCAATGAGATAGTGGGTGGTTTCCACGTTGGTTACCCAGTCCCGGATAGCCTCGTTGATCGCATCTTTGAGGGTCCGGGTTCCAGATTCAACACCAACAACCTCCGCCCCCAACAGCCGCATCCGATACACGTTGAGCGATTGGCGTACCGTGTCCTCCACACCCATGTACACGATGCACTGCAACCCCAGCATGGCGCAAACGGTGGCGGTTGCCACGCCGTGTTGGCCAGCTCCGGTTTCGGCGATGATTCGCTGCTTGCCCATGCGCTGCGCCAGCAAACACTGGCCGAGGGCATTGTTTATCTTGTGGGCTCCGGTGTGGGCCAGATCTTCCCGTTTCAGGTAGATGCTGGCGCCGCCACAGTGCCGGGTCAGGTTTTCCGCGAAATACAGCGCGGTGGGTCGACCGGCGTAGTTGACCAGCAAACTGGTTAACTGCTCGGCGAAGCCGGCGTCATCCTGGGCTGCGCGGTAAGCCAGCTCCAGCTCGGTGAGTGCGGCCATCACCGTTTCGGGGACAAACTTGCCGCCGAAATCCCCAAACCGGCCCCGATCGTCCGGGAGTCTCACTTGTGTATCGGTTGCCATCGAATTCGTAACCTCACGCCTGGCCGCTCGCCCGCGCATTCCGCACGAAACGCCGGATTTTGTCCGCATCCTTGTCGCCGTCGGTTTCCACCCCGCTGGACACATCCACACCCCAGGGACGCACCGATTCCACCGCGCCGGCCACGTTATCGGGCGTCAGGCCTCCGGCCAGCAAAAACGCCCCGCGCTCGGCCAGCGCCGACGCTACCCGCCAATCGAATGATTGGCCGGTTCCCCCGTGCAGCCCAACGACTTCACTGTCCAGCGTAACTGTGCAGCCAGCATCGACGAACGCGCCAATCCGGCGCTCGAGGGCGTGGATAGTTGCCTCGTCAGCGTCGGCCGGCACATGCAGCGCCTTGACGACGCCGGCCCTATGCTGCACTTCGCGGCAATAGTCAATGCTTTCATCGCCGCACAACTGAGCGTAGTCGATTCCCGTCACTCCGATGGTTTCCAGCACCTCGTCCAATGGTTGGTCGCCGAACAAACCCACCGATTTGGGCGCAGCGGTTGAAGACTCACGCAGCCCATTGGCAATCAATCGCGCGTCGGCCGGCTCAATCCTGCGACGCCGACCGGGAACGAACACCATGCCCACGTAATCGGCTCCGGCATCAGCAGCGGTCAGCGCGTCTTCCAGCCGACGCACCCCGCAAATCTTCACCATCGTCCTGAACTTCGACAAGCTATCGACTCGCAGGCAGCGCAACGCCCGAAAGGGCACGCACCTTGGCTCCGGTATCCTCCGCAGTCACCAGCGCCTCGCCGACCAGCACCGCATCGACTTGGAACGGCTCCAGCCGCGCCAGGTCGTCGGGCGTGCTGATGCCGCTTTCGCTCACGATAACCTTGTCGGACGGGATGAACCGCGCCAGTTGTTCGGTGGTAGCCAGGTCGGTTACGAAGGTGTGCAGGTTGCGGTTGTTGATGCCTATGACTTCGGCGCCAGCATCTGCCGCAGTCGCAATCTCGTCGGCGTCGTGAGTCTCAACCAGGGGCGTCATACCCAGCGACTTGCCCACGGCGATCAGTTCGGATAGTTGCGCTGGGGACAAAATATCGACAATGAGCAGGTAGGTATCAGCGCCAATCGCCCTCGCCTCGTAAACCTGATACTCGTCAAAGATAAAATCCTTGCGCAACACTGGCAAGTCTGCTGACGCTCCACTTTCCTTCACCGCCGTCAGATGCGCCGGTTCACCCAGAAAATGGCTGTCGGTGATGACTGAGATCGCCGACGCCCCGTTTTCGCGGTACGTCTGCGCCAGAGCAACCGGGGCGAAGTCAGCGCGCAGCAGTCCCTTCGATGGCGATGCCTTTTTTACCTCGGCGATCAGGCTGATGCCGTCCTTGCGCAGCGCACCGGGAAAATCCAGGGCGGTTGGCCGTCCGGAGATCATGTCGCGGAGGGCGGCCATCGGTGTGCTGGCAACCGCCGCGGCCAGTTCCTCACGTTTCTTGGCGACGATTTCGTCCAGTATGCTGGGCATCGTTTCGGTCTCCCCCAATCTATTCGGCGAGGCGTTGGGTCATTTCGATCAGCGCTTCGAGCTTTTGCGCTGCTTTGCCATCGGCAATTGACGCCGCCGCCATTTGGATGCCTTCCGCCAGCGACGTTACCGCGTCGCCCGCCACCAGAGCAGCGCCGGCGTTCAGGACGACAGCATCGCAGATTGGGCCACCCTCGCCGGCCAGCAACCGACGCATGGTTGCGGCGTTCTGGTCCGGGTCGCCGCCCTGCAAATCATCAGGGGTGGCATGGGGCAAACCCAACTGGCGCGGCTGCACGAGGTACGGTCGCAACTCGCCATCCAATACTTCCCAGCCGGTGGTATCGCTACCCAGAGACAGCTCGTCCATGCCATCGTCGCTGTGGACGATAATGGCGTGGTGGGCTCCCAACAGCCGCAGCACTTCGGCCATCTTGCCGGCCACCTCCGGGTAGCCGACTCCGATCAATTGCGACGGTACGCCGGCGGGATTCGTCATCGGCCCCAGGACGTTGAAAACGGTCCGGATACCGATTTCCCGGCGCACCGGCCCCGCGTATCGCATCGCCGGGTGAAACGCCGGCGCGAACATGAACCCGATGCCGATTTCGTTCAGGCACCGCTCCACCGCCTCGGGCGACAATTCGATGCACACACCAAGGGCTTCCAGCACGTCGGCGCTGCCACATGCTCCCGATGCCGCCCGACCGCCATGCTTGGCCACCGTCAGGCCGGCGCCGGCAACCACAAACGCCGCCGCGGTCGAGATGTTGAAGGTTCCTTTGAAATCTCCACCGGTGCCGCAGGTATCCACAGCCGGGCCGACGATGTTAACCCGCAACGACTTTTCCCGCATCACGGTGGCAAAGCCGGCGATCTCCTCCGGCGTTTCGCCTTTTAGCGACAACGCGGTCAAATACGACCCCAGCTGCGCCGGCGTCGCTGCCCCTTCCATCACTTCGCGCATCACGGCCACCGCTTCGTCCATCGACAGCGATTGCCCGGCCACCGTATTTGTTATGGCTTCCCGAATCATCCCGACACCATAGCGCTAACCTGCTTCCCGCAATATAATAGCACGCCAGTTGACAACTCCACCCCACCGGCGTTCCCAGGGTCTTTCGGTTGTCATTACGAGCGCAGCGTGGCAATCTCGTTGGCGCGACGATCGTGGCTCCTGGAACGAGATTGCCACGTCGCTACTCTCCTCGCAATGACAAAACCGGGACAATCGAAAGACCCTGGGCTTGTTCCCAGGGCATCAGAAGAATCCTGTCCATCCCGTTTATCCTGTCCATCCCGGTAAAATAACGTCTCCAATGCCAACGACTTTGGAAAGCCCCTGATAAGTGACGCCCGCCCCTTGCGCCCCCCGATTCCAAACCCCTATCCTAAATCTTGTCAGGTAACCCGGCCAACGTTCCCGAACTTGGCCGGAACCGCCGCCAGGCCAGCGGCATCGTCCGATATACATCAGAATATCAAAGGCGAATACGGTTTCAGGTCGGCAACGGCCGTCGGTTATTTCGCAGATTGGTTCGATTGGGCTACACCGTTTTCTCACCGGTGATGCCTGATGAACCCAGCGGGAGTCACCACCGCCGCGCGCCGCACTCCCCCGGCTCATTGCAGCCGGCTAACTGCGGGACGCGCAAGCCTAGGACAAAATTGCTCTGCACGCAAAACAGTGTTGGCCGTGCTCCGACTCCGGCCCGAAACCGTAACGCCTGACACCTTCACCCACAACCCCACACCAATCAGCCCAGGAGAAAACAATCCGCTAAATTGAAATACCCCGCCCATCACATCCAGGGCTATCGCATATAGACGGTTTAACCACCGTCATTCTCATCCTTTCCGTCATACTCGCGCCGGCGGGAATCCAGCGTTCCATGCTATAAGAATGCCCTGGGTTCCCGCTCTCGCGGGAGCGACGGCAGTTTTGCAATTTTCTCTGTTCTACGCGTCGCTTGCGATGCGTTACCAAATGCGACAAAAAAGGTCTCGTCATGCGCGTTGATGTTCACACCCATATCTGGCCGGACCATATCGCCGATGCCGTTGCCGGCAACATGGAATCCGACCTCGGCTTTGCTCCCATCGCGCCCAACACCGTGGCCGGCATCAAAGAGCACATGAAATCCTCCGGCGTGGGCAAGTCCATCGTCCTGGGCGTAACCATCCGTGCCGATCAGGTGCGCCCCGCCAACGACTGGCTCATTTCCGTTGCCGACGAATCCCTGGCGCCCTTCGGCGCGGTGCATCCCGACCTCGCAGACAAGGCGGCGGAAATCCGGTATCTGCGCGCCAACGGCGTCAAAGGCATCAAGATGCACCCGGTAATCAACGGGTTTTACCCCGACGACCCGCAGTGGTTCCCCGTCTATGAGGAGTTGGGCGAAGACATGACCCTGGCCATCCATTCGGGGCGGCTGCCGAACTCCGCCGCCGATATTCCGCTCTACGCGGCGCCCCAACGCATTATGAACATCGCGCAACGCTTTCCCAGGCTAAAAATTATCGCCTTGCATCTCGGCGGGTTTTATATGCTTGACGAAGCTGAACGCGTGTTGCTGGGCCAGGAGAACATTCTGGTCGACACAACCTGGCCACCGTCGTTGCGTGAACTCACTGCCGAGACTCTGACCGCCATCATCAACAAACACGGCGCCCACAAAGTGTGCTTCGGCACCGATTACCCTCTGGCTGACATGGCGAGCGAATCAGAGTTCCTGGCGGCGCTCCCGCTGACTTCGCCGCAGGTAGAGGGCATCCTGGGAGAGAACGCCCGCAGATTCATCGGCCTCTAACCGCGGGCGCCGGTCCTACGTCGCCAAACCCAACGCCGCCAAACCCAACGCATTGAGAATGAACGCATACTCTTCGGCAACTTCCTTGATGCGCTCGAACCGGCCCGATGCTCCAGCGTGTCCGGAATCCATGTGGATTTTCAGCAGCAGCGGGTTTTCGTCGGTACGCAGATCCCGCAGCTTGGCGACCCACTTGGCCGGCTCCCAGTAGGTTACGCGCGGGTCGCTGATGCCGCCCGTAACCAGCATGGCTGGGTACGCTTGCCGCCGCACGTTGTCATACGGGGAGTAAGTCCGCATATAGCGGTAGTATTCGGCATCGTTGGGGTTGCCCCATTCGTTGTATTCCATGGTGGTTAGCGGCAGCGAATCATCCAGCATGGTGTTCAGAACATCGACGAACGGCACATGGGCCACCACGCAACCGAACAGGTCCGGCCTTTCGTTCACTACCGCGCCCATCAGCATTCCGCCGGCGCTGCCGCCCGCCGCCGCGATACGGCCCGCCGACGTATATCCCTGGGCAATCAGATGCTCGGCGCAGTCAATAAAGTCGTGGAACGTATTGCGCTTGTTTAGCAACTTCCCGTTCTCGTACCAGTCCCACCCCATCTCCATCCCGCCGCGTATGTGGGCGATGGCGAACACAAAACCACGGTCGACCAGACTCAGGGCGGTGACGCCGAAGCTGGCCTCCATGGTCAATCCGTAGCTCCCGTAGCCGTACAGATACAGCGGCGCGGAGCCGTCCACGGGTGTGCCCTGCAGCATCAGTAGGCTGATGGGAACCGACGTGCCGTCCCGGGCAGTGGCCCAGATTCTACGGGTGTCATATCGGTCGGCGTCGTAGCCGGAAGGAATCTCCTGCTGCTTCCGCAAAACCCGTTCCCGCGTGTCCATATCGTAGTCGTACACTGCCGCCGGGGTTTTCATTGACGTGTAGGAAAAGCGCAGCGAGGTGGTATCGAACTCCCGGCCGCCCCGTGGCGACATGGCAAAATCTTCCTCTTCAATCCCCGCGATGTAATGCACGTCGTTGTCGCCCAGCCGCATTATCATCACCTGCGGCAGGCCATCCTGACGGCACGCCACCACCAGGTGACCCCGGTAGGCGTCCAGATCAAGCAGGGGCCGGCCCGGCTCATGGGCCATAAACTCCTTCCAGTTGGCACGTCCGGGGTTGGATATTGGTGCGGTCGCCAGCTGAAAATCCCGGGCGCCGTCCCCGTTGTGTCTGATAAAGAACCGGTCGCCGTGGTCGGCCAGGTCGTACTCGAAATCCACCGCCCGGGGTTCCACCAGCGTGAGTCTGGCCTGCGGATCATTGGCGTCCATAAACCGCCACTCGGACATATTGTTGCCGCCCGCCACCACGTAGATGAAGCGGCCGCTGTTTGACTTGCCCAACCCCACAAAAAACCGCGCGTCATCTTCGTGGTAAACCAGCGCATCCTGCGCCGGGTCAGTGCCCAGCAGGTGCCGGTAGATGCTCACCGGGCGGTGGTGCTCGTCCAGCACCGAGTAGTAAAACGTGCGGTTATCGTTGGCCCATTCAATGCTGTAGTACGTACCGGGAATTGCATCCGGCAAGGTCTGCCCGGTTTCCAGATCCAGCAACCTGATGGTGTACTGCTCCGAGCCGTCGAAGTCCACACCGTATGCCGCCAGCTTGTGGTCTGGACTGTTGCGAAACGCGCCAACCCGCGTGTAATCCCGACCCTCCGCCAACCTGTTCACGTCCAGCAGCACGGTTTCCAGGCCGTCGTCGCTGCCCTGGCGCCGGCAGTAGATTGGGTATTGGCCGCCCTCCTCGAAGCGAACGTAGTAGTAAAAGTTGCCTTCCTTTTCAGGGACGGTGTTGTCATCTTCCTTGATGCGACCGCGAATCTCCGCGTAGATAGCCGCTTGCAACGCGTCCAGTGGCTGCATAAATGCTTCGGTGAAGGCATTTTCGGCTCGCAGGTACTCCATCGTCTGCGGGTCCTCTTGCTCGCGGAGCCAAAACCAGGGGTCAGCACGCTCGTCACCGTGCGTGGTAATAGTGTGTGGGCGCTGGGGCGCAATTGGTTGGGTTGGCACGTGTTCGGATGCGGTCATAGCGGTCTCCAAAATAGTATTGTCAGGTTATGTTATGCGGTTCAGGTGAGTCATGGGGTACCCGCCCGAACGCGGGAAACTAGCCATCCTCGACCGGTTCTGCTACCACCGATTCCGCCGCCGAGATTATGGCGTCCATCTCGTCGACGACGTAGCGTCGGCAAGCGCCGGGCCTTAGCCTGGCGATCAAGGTTCCAAACCAGCCGCCGTATTCGGTAGTAATCGTCAGATGCCCCCGGCCGAAATCTTCGGACGAATACCCAGGGTCGGCGTCGTCGCAGGCTCGCAGGGTGTAACGGTATTCCACCCAGAAGCCCGGCCCGGTGGTGCGGTGAGCCAGCTGATGCGGGCGCTCCACTCGAGTAACCACGCTGGTGAAGCGGTCTCGGGCGATTTGCAACTGAATGCGGTGGCCCGGCGCCAGCTCACCGCCATCAGGCAAGTCGGCTTGCCGGTACCGTTCGGAGTGCGCCGGTCGGCTGGGAAAATCCACCAGCGGAGCCCATGCTTCTTTGGGCGGGCACGGCAAAATCCGGGCGTACTCAAAAACCGGCATTGTTCCATGCAACCATTCTCACGCATAACCAGTTTGTCAAACCAAACCAACCCTTATCCGTCATTCCCGCGAAAGCGGGAATCCAGGCGCCCTTAATCAGAAGAATCCTGTCTATCCCGTTTATCCTGTTCATCCCGGTAAAATAATGTCCCCAACGCCAACGACTTTGGAAAGGCCCTGTGACAGGGGGCAACGCACTCGCGATGACAAATTAAAGTAGGTACGCGTAAGGGCCCCATTCGGTTGACCCTCAAACGAATTTGTGCAATTGTATCGCACCTCACTGCAAAAGCGGCAGGATGTGGAACTATGCCTGACGGAGCGCTGGCTGGCCTGAAAGTCCTCGATTTCACCCACTATATCGCCGGCCCCTATTGCACCAAACTTCTGGCCGACTTCGGCGCTGACGTTATCAAGATCGAACCGCCCGGCGGAGACGGCGCGCGCCGGATTGGCCCGTTCCCCGGCGATGTCCGCCATCCGGAAAAGAGCGGACTGTTCCTGCATCTGAACACCAACAAGCGCAGCATCGCCGTTGACCTGAAAAACAACGCCGCGTCGGACATCGTCACCGGATTCGCCCAATGGGCGGACATCGTCGTGGAAAACTTCCGACCCGGCGTCGCCGACCGCCTGGGCATTTCATACGCTCAGTTGAGCCAGGTTAATCCCGACCTCATCTACACCAGCATCTCAAACTTTGGGCAAACCGGGCCGTACCGCGATTATCGAGGCTCCGAAATCGTTTTCTATGGCATGGGCGGAGAGATGCACTCCACCGGCCTGGCGGATCGCGAACCGCTCAAGCTGGGCGGTAACGTTGGACTCTACCAGGCGGGAGCGGTGGCTGCCGTTGCCACGATGGGGGCCAGTCTGGTCGGTTCCTTCGGACTCGACCCGGACGACGAACCGCCCGGGCAACACATTGACGTATCCATACTGGAAACCCAGCTGGGTTCCGTCGACCGCCGCCAAAGCGCCCTGCTCGCCCATCAGTACACTGGCGAAATCAGCCACCGGCCGGCGTCGGGTGGCTCCGGCGGGTATCCCAACGCGGTTTATCCGTGCGCCGACGGCTACCTGCAAATCAACGGCAGCCGAATGTACTTCCCGCGGGCCGTGGCGATGCTGGGCAACCCGCCGGAGCTGACTGCGGAGCGCTGGAAAGACCCCAACAGCCAGGGCGACCCGGCAATGCAGGACGAGTTCGAATCCGAACACTTTCTGCCCTGGATACTGGAGCGCAACCGCGCCGAAGCCTGGCAAGCCGCGCAGGCCAACCGGGTGCTGTCCGGCCCAATCAACACCATGGCCGACCTGGATGTTGATCCATCCTTCAACGGGCGCGGGGCCTTCGCAGCAGCCGACCATCCGGTGGCGGGCAGCCTGCGCTACCCCGGCCGTCCCTTTATCATGTCCAAATCGCCGTGGCAAATGCGAAATCCCGCCCCAATGCTGGGGCAGCACACGCGCGAGATACTGGGCGAGCTGGGGTTTCACCAGACCCGCGTTGATGTCCTCGTCGGGGATGGCGTGGTAGTTTCCGCCGAGTGGCCGGACCGGTAGGGTAGCAATGGCTCGGCTGCCGCTGGCGGGCTTGCGCGTACTGGAAATCACCGTGGTTTGGGCCGGCCCCTATTGCGGTTCATTCCTGGCCGATCTGGGCGCCGAAGTCATCCGCGTCGAATCTACCAACACGTTCGTGCCGCTGACCAGAGGCGCCGCGCCGCATCCACCCCAGGCCGTCATCGACAACCTGCCGCTCTACTCGGGTGGCACTCCGGGCCGCGTCCCTGGCGAGCGTCCTTTCAACCGGTCGCCGATGTTCAACTCCCACGCCCGCAACAAACGCAGCATGACGGTGAACCTGCTGGAGCCCGGCGGACGGGAAGTCTTTGACCGCCTGGTCGCCGTCAGCGATGTGCTCATCGAGAACAACCCCACCGAGACCATGGAGAAGCTGGGGATCTCCTACGAATCCCTGAAAGCCGTCAATGACGATTTCATCATGCTGCGGATGCCGGCCTACGGCAGCACCGGCCCCTACCGCGACTTCCGCGCTCACGGCGTCCACATCGAAGGTGTAGTAGGCCACACTCAGTTGCGCGGTTACGCCGACACCGACCCGTCTTACAACACCACTGTGCTGATGTCGGACGCCGCCGCCGGTGTCCAGGGGGCGTTTGCCGTCCTGGCCGCCCTGCGCCACCGCAAACGCACCGGGGAAGGCCAACTGGTGGAGCTGGGCCAGGCCGAGAACTTCTTCCCCTACCTGGGAGAATATTACCTGGACTACGCCATGAACGGGCGCACCCACGGGCCGCTGGGCAACCGCCATCCCACCGCACTGCAGAACTGTTACCCGTGTGCCGGAGATGACCGATGGCTGGTCATCACGGTTTACGACCATCAGCAATGGCTGGCGTTGTGCGACGTAATCGGAGCGCCCCAGCTGGCATCAGATACGAGCCTGGCGGATGCACCCGCGCGGGCGGCCCGCCAGGACGAAATCGACCAACACATCGCCGCCTGGACACGCACCAAAAACCCCACCGAGGCAATGAACATTCTGCAGGAAGCGGGTGTGCCGGCTGGGGCAGTCATGAATCAGGCGGACGCGTTCGCCGATCCCCACATACAGAGCCGGGAGTTTTTCAGGGAAACCTACCAGGCCGACTGTGGCACACACCTGTACCCAGGCCCGCTCTACCGGATGTCGGATACCCCGCTGGGCATTCGCCGGGGGCCGGCGATGCTCGGCCAGGACAACGAGTACGTATATCGCGACCTGCTCGGTTACAGCGCCGTCGAATACGCCGAGTTCGAAGCCGCCGGTCACATCGGCACCGACTATATGCCTGGTGTCGGGGAGTAACCCCACAGGATGACCCGGGGCCGGTTCGTCGTCCACCGCGCGGCTCCTCTACAAATCCACGGTGCGGTGATACGATAGGGCAATCCCACACGCCACAATCGATCCCAAATCGAGGTATTGCCATGCCCACCAAACGAATCGGATTGCACGCCGGCGCTCCCAGCGCCGAAGCATCTCTGGACCTCATGCGGCGCGCCGAAGCCGCCGGCATCAACGCCACCTGGCTCACCACCGGCGGAACCGGTCTGGACGCTCTGACGCTCTTCGCGGCCTCGTCCGTGCAAACGGATAACATTCTCTACGGAACCTCGATCGTCCCCACGTATCCGAGGCATCCCATCGTCGTGGCCCAGCAGGTGCAGGTCATCGACCAGCTGGCGCCGGGCCGGCTGCGTCTTGGCCTGGGCCCCAGCCACCGCCCCTCCATGCGCTCAATGTTCGGGTTCCATCTGCGCGCCCCGTTGACCAACTTGCGCGAATACCTGCAAATCCTGCGGGACCTGCTGCATACGGGCTCGGTCGATTTCGACGGCCAGGAGTATACCGCCCACGCCAGCATCCCCGGGCCGGTGGACATTCCCGTGATGGCCTCCGCCCTGCAGGAAGGCTCCTTTGAGCTGTGCGGCGAGCTGGCCGACGGAGCCATCAGCTGGGTATCGCCGGCGGTTTATCTGCGCGACAAGGCCCTGCCGGCCATGCGCCGGGGTTCAGACCAGGCCGGGCGGGAAACTCCGCCGCTTATCGCCCACGCCCCGGTTTGCATCAGCGACGACGAAGGCGCCATTCGTCTGGCGGTGCAGCAGCAACTGTCCAACTACCCGCGTATGCCTTTCTACCAACGGATGTGGGCTGCCGCCGGCTACCCGGAGGCGGCCGAAGAAACGTGGAGCGACGCCATGATCGCCGGCACCGTTCTCACGGGCGATGAAGATGCAGTGGGCCAGAAGATGACGGCAATGCTGGATATGGGCATGACCGAATTGCTGGTAACGCCGGTTCTCGCCGGGGATGATCCGGAGGGGGCGATGGAGCGCACCATCTCGGTACTGGGCAAGGTCGCCCAATCCCTCTAACCGGAAACCGAATATCCATTACCCCGGAGTGACCAACATGAAGCTCGGCCTGTTCAACATGCCCCTGCATCCGCCGGGTAGGCTCCACGCCGATACCTACGACGAAGACCTGGAGTTGATGGCCTTTGCCGATGAGCTGGGCTATTCCGAGGCGTGGATTGGCGAACATTTCACCACTGAGTGGGAAAATATGCCGGCTCCCGACCTGTTTATATCGCGGGCGTTGGGAGTTACGAAGAACCTGATTATGGGCACGGGGGTCTCCCTGCTCGCTTTCCACGATCCGGTGATGATTGCCCACCGCATGGCGATGCTGGACCACCTGGCCAGAGGGCGTTTCTTCTTCGGCATCGGCTCGGGTGGTGTGCCCACCGACTCGGAGATGTTCGGGTCATCCCGAGAATCGGGCCAGCAGCGCAGCAAAATGCGCGAGGCCGCCGAACTCATCGTCAAAATGTGGACCAGCGATGACCCAGCGGGCTTCCACTTCCAGGGCGAGCATTACGACGTCAAGGTGCCCGCAGCGCGTCCCGAGTTGGGCCTGGCCTACCATATGCGCCCCTTTCAGAAACCCTACCCGCCCATCGCAGTCGCGGGCAGCAGCCCATTGTCGCCCACTCTCGAAGTCGCCGGCGAGATGGGATGGTGGCCCATGAGCACCCTGTTCCTGCACCACACCCACCTGCCCAACCATTGGGACGCCTACACTCGTGGCGCTCAAACCGGCGGCCGTTCCGTGTCCAGGTCGCAGTGGCGTATTGCCCGTGAAGTCTACGTGGCGGACTCAACTGAGCAGGCGGTGCAAGAAGTGATGTCCGGTCCGCCGGCGGCGACGTTCAACAAGTATTTTATCCCCCTGCTGGGTGCCGGCCAGCGGGGTCTGGATGGGATCAAGACCAGACCCGACCTGCCCGACGCGGCGCTGACGCCGGAATATATGCTGGAGAACTTCTGGATCGTCGGCGACCCCGACGAGTGCGCCCGCCAGATCCGACAGCTGCACGAGGACACCGGCGGCTTCGGCACGCTGCTGGTGTTGTGCCAAGACTGGGGAGCCGACCGCGCCCGGGGCCTGCGCTCGCTGGAACTGCTGGCTAAAGCAACCCTGCCCCAATTGGAAGACCTCGCGGCGGTTTGAATAACCCGAAGATTAGCCGACCCAACCCAACCCACACCGGACTCGACAGGAGGCCACCATGTTCATCGCAACCAACCGCATCCAGGTAAAAACCGGCTACGGGGACACCCTCGAAAGCATGTTCAAGGCCCGCGGATCCGTGCAGGATCATCCCGGCTTCATCAGCTTTGAGCTCTGGAAGATGACCAAGACCCCAGACCACGAGGATTTCCTCGTCGTAACCCACTGGGAGAACGAGGAACACCATCAGACCTGGGTGAAAAGCGACGCGTTCCGCTCGGCCCACGCCGGCGGCCCGCCCGATTTCCTGCTGGGCCCGGGCGAGTTCCACACCTACGACGTGGTGCACCGGCTGGAAGCCTCCGGCGTACCGGCGGCGGACTAGCGCCAGGGCCCCTGGTGGATAGGAGCGGCATCATGACCTCCGGTTTGCGCGTTCGAATCGCTCCCGACGATGCCTTTGTGCTTGACCCAAAGCATTTGGGTGTCAACGCCACGGGGCAAGAGTTGGCGAAGCTATTCGCTCATTTTTGCGAACGCAATAGCATGAGCGCCTGGCAGTTCGAGCTCAGCCCAGACGGGGAGATAATCATAATGCCCCCCACTAAATTCCCCAGCGATTCCCACGAAAGTGATATGGACACTGACCTGAGGAATTGGTGCCGAGAATTCGGAGGCGTTTCTACCGGCGCGTCTGCCGGGTACCAGATGTCTGATGGCAGCGTACTATCGCCGGATGCCGCGTGGGTATCCCCTGAGAAATGGGACAATCACGCCCAACCATCCGGCGAATGGATCCTCTTGTGTCCCGATTTCGTGGTAGAAATCCGGTCTCGCTCCAACAATTTAGCGCCGCTGCAGGCAAAAATGCGCCTATACCTGGATAATGGCGCGCGCCTGGGCTGGCTGATAGACCCGCAGAACCGGCGGGTGTACATCTACCGGGGAGGGCAGGAAGAGCCGGAAGTGCTGGAGGATCCCGACACCATCAACGGCGGCGGCGTGTTGCCCGGGTTCACCTTTGAAATCGCTCGCTGGATTTTCAATGTAACCTGATCTGGCAAGGCTTCCGGTCAAAAACGAAAATGACCCCGGCGGTTGCCGGGGCCATTTTCGTTACGACTTTGGTAGCGGGGGTTGGACTCGAACCAACGACCTTCGGGTTATGAGCCCGACGAGCTGCCACTGCTCCACCCCGCAGTGATGAAGCCAACTGAACAGGAAGTTTGAACTTGATCTATAAACGATCCGAACCGAGCCAAGAGATTTTGAAGCTCTTAGCGTGGGTCAAATCGCTCGACTGGTTAGTACCGGTTTGCTGAAGCTGTTACCAGCCTTACACATCCGGCCTATCAAGCAGCTAGTCTCGCTGCTGTCTTACCCCTGCCGAAGCAGGGAGGGAGGCCTAATCTTGGGGGATGCTTCGCGCTTAGATGCCTTCAGCGCTTATCGCTGCCAAACATGGCTACCCAGCGCTGCTCCTGGCGGAACAACTGGAACACCATAGGTTTGTCCTTCCCGGTCCTCTCGTACTAGGGAAAGGTTCCCGCAAGCCTCCTACGCCCACGGCGGATAGAGACCGAACTGTCTCACGACGTTCTGAACCCAACTCACGTACCCCTTTAATCGGCGAACAGCCGAACCCTTGGGACCTCCTACAGCCCCAGGATGGGACGAGGCGACATCGAGGTGCCAAACCTCGCCGTCGATGTGAACTCTTGGGCGAGATAAGCCTGTTATCCCCGGGGTAGCTTTTATCCGATAAGCCACGGCCCTTCCACTCGGTGCCGTAGGATCACTTTGCCCGACTTTCGTCCCTGCTCGACTTGTAGGTCTCGCAGTCAAGCTCGCTTATGCCAATGCGTTCTAAGGACGATTTCCATCCGTCCTGAGCGAACCTTTGGGCGCCTCCGTTACTTTTTTGGAGGCAACCGCCCCAGTTAAACTGCCCACCAAACACTGTTCCCCAGTTGCGCTGGGGTTAGAACCAAAAACAGCCAAGGGTGGTATTTCAACGGCGACTCCACACTTACTGGCGTAAGCGCTTCAAAGTCTCCCACCTATCCTACACATGACAGCTCCCGGCCCAATGTCAGGCTACAGTAAAGCTCCACGGGGTCTTTTTGTCCTGCCGCGGGTCGCCCGCGTCTTCACGGGCACCGCAATTTCACCGAGCCCTCCGCCGAGACAATGGCCAAGTCGTTCAACCATTCATGCGGGTCGGAACTTACCCGACAAGGGACTTCGCTACCTTAGGACCGTTAGAGTTACGGCCGCCGTTCACCGGGGCTTCAGTTTGGAGCTTGCACCCCGCCCCTTAACCTTCCGGCACTGGGCAGGCGTCAGCCTGTATACGTAGGGTTTCCCCTTAGCACAGACCTGTGTTTTTGTTAAACAGTCGCCCGGCCTTCTTCTCTGCGCCCCCAGAACGCTCCACCAGCTAGTGGCTTCACCTTCCAGGGGGCCCTTTCTCCCGAAGTTACAGGGCCCTTTTGTCTAGTTCCTTAGCGGAGGTTAGCTCGAACACCTTAGGACGTTTATCCTAGCCCACCAGTGGCGGTTTACGGTACGGTCGCTACGGCTCCATAACCACGAAGCTTTTCTTGTCGGTGTGGCATCAACGAGATTTCCCTTCCCGTAGGTTAGGATTCCCTCACTCCTCAGCTTATCACCAGGGTGGATTTGCCTGCCCCGGCACGCCTACAAGCAAGGACGCACCATGTCCAATGGGCACGCCCCGCCTAGCCTTCCGCACCCCTCCTTGGTTTTAAAGCGAAACAATAGCGGTGCAGGAATATTAACCTGCTGTCCATCGCCTTCGGCGCTTGCCTACGGCTTAGGACCGACTAACCCTACGCCGAACAACGTTGCGTAGGAAACCTTGGGCTTTCGGTGTCAGGGATTCTCACCCTGATTTACGCTACTCATTCCGGGATTCTCACTTCCCCGCGCTCCAGCAAACCTCACGATTCACCTTCGCTGCACGAGGAACGCTCCCCTACCATGCCCAGGCAGAAATCAAGCTTTCCGGTTCCGCCGCCGCACGGGCTGGCTCCGAAGAGGCGCCCACGGCATTGGTTCTTTCCGACTTGTACCTGTACATCCACGGCTTCGGCGGCAAACTTTAGCCCCGATACATTTTCCGCGCAGGATCCCTCGACCAGTGAGCTATTACGCACTCTTTAAAGGGTGGCTGCTTCTAAGCCAACCTCCTGGCTGTTTTGGGAACCCCACCTCGTTTCCCACTTAGTCTACTCTTGGGGGCCTTAGCCGGTGGTCTGGGCTGTTTCCCTTTCGACAATCGCACTTATCTGTGACTGTCTCACTCCCGGGTATCGGCAGAACGGCATTGGTGGTTTGATTGAGTTTGGTAGGCTCACGCCCCCTAGCCCATTCAGTGCCCTACCTCCGTCCTCCTAGTTCCCGAGGCTGCACCTAAATGCATTTCGGGGAGAACCAGCTATTTCCGGGTTCGATTGGCATTTCACCTCTACCCACAACTCATCCCAAGCTTTTGTACTAGCTACGAGTTCGATCCTTCAGTCCGCGTTAACGAACCTTCAATCTGGCCATGGGTAGCTCACCCGGTTTCGGGTCTACTACATGGAACTGGTCGCCCTATTAAGACTCGCTTTCGCTACGGCTCCGGAACTACAGTCCCTTAACCTCGCTCCATACAGTAAGTCCCCGGATCATTCTTCAATAGGCACGCCGTCACCCTTTGCAGGGCTCCGACATTCTGTAGGCTTACGGTTTCAGGTCTATTTCACTC
The DNA here is from genome assembly GCA_965220095.1 of Dehalococcoidia bacterium. GTDB lineage: Bacteria > Chloroflexota > Dehalococcoidia > Lucifugimonadales > UBA3495 > Bin87. The sequence continues at coordinate 3,114,065 of OZ244805.1, read as the reverse complement.
CCCGCTAGGGGTTCTTTTCACCTTTCCCTCACGGTACTGGTACGCTATCGGTGACCAAGAGTATTTAGCCTTGGAGGGTGGTCCCCCCGACTTCCCACAGGGTTTCACGTGCCCCATGGTACTTAGGATCTGCTTCAGGAGCTCCGTCCCTTTCGCCTACCGGGCTGTCACCTTCTATGGCAGACCTTCCCAGGTCTTTCGGCTAGAAACGGAGTTTGTAACTCCTCGGGATCTGATGAGGCGATCCCAGAAACGTCCTGTTACCCCGCAACGACACAGGCCCTCATGCCGTTTGGTCGCTACGGTTTAGGCTATTCCCCGTTCGTTCGCCACTACTGAGGGAATCTCGGTTGATTTATTTTCCTCGGGGTACTTAGATGTTTCAGTTCCCCCACTTACCCCTCCTTTCGGAGTGTACCGGCTCAACACCAGCACAGGTTTCCCCATTCGGACACCCCCGACTGCGCCTGTTAGACGGCTCATCGAGGATTTTCGCAGCCTTACCGCGTCCTTCATCGGCCCTTGGTCCCAAGGCATCCACCGTAAGCCCTTAATAATTTGACCCACGCTAGGAACTTCAAATTCACTAGACTCGGTTCTTACAGTTCAAAACTTCCTATTCAGTTGTTAATCTGCCCAACTGCCCGTGCTCTGGGACCTCCCGGCCCCGGCTCAACCGATTTCCTCGGAAACCCGTTTCGGTTCAGTTGGTAAGACAGGATTATAGGGGCAACCCTGGCGCCAGTCAAGGGCCCATTTCACAAACTCGCCGGTCAAAATTGCTACGCCGCGCTGCAACCTCGACTCAGCCGTTATGTGTTCCACCCGCCGTCTACCGTGTGCCCCATTTCCGAAGACATTCCCTGCCGGACCGATCCCAATTGACTTCACCTACCCCGGCAGGCGGGACCGGCACCGGGTTTCGGCCGCGATCAGATCACCGGCCCAGACTGCGCACACTTCTGAAGATCGCCATCGCGGTGCGTTGCTGCTCTCCGGTCAAATCCTCCCCCACCAGGTTGAGCTGCACACTGTCCAGGTCCTGGAAATAAACACCAGTGAACCCACCCTGGCCCTCTTTCGGCATAACGACCTTGGCTTCCACGCCGCCGATTCTCCTCATCGGATTGTTCGTATTGGCGAGCCGGATCGTCGGCGGGATCCAGGTTCCAGGAATATACCCCGTAATAAAAATGCAGACGCACGCCGTCTCCGACCACCTCACCCACGTAGGAATCAATCCCCTGCCGCTCGTTGACACGCCATCCGGGAGGAAGGCTAATCGAGAACCCGGGCTGGTTTTCCCGACCGGGCAAGTCCACCCGGGTCCACTCGGTCGGCATCACCGCATCGCGAAGTATCTCGGGAGGAGGGGGAGGTGAGGCGGTGCAGGCTGTTAGACCCACCACCAGCAGCCCGATGACAACCAGCCCGACCCACCTCAATTTGTTCGCCATGCCGTAATACGATGCGTCCCGACGTTAACGCGGCCCAGGCTTGCTGCAAATCCCTGCTTCACCGACCGGGCTAACGCCCCACGAAGGGCGGCATACCCCGGTTTTTGTCCAGGAACCACTGCACCGCGATCTTGTGGTCTTCGGTGCGCCGCACGTGTTCCTGGGCCGCCGACGCCATCTCCAGCGCTTCCCGGAACGTCAGTTCCATGCTCTGCTGCACCAGGTACTTGGTCAGCGAGTGCGCCACCGTGGGCCCTTTGGCGATGCGCGTGGCCAGCTCAATCGCCCCTTCCATCAACTGGTCGTCGGGGAAACTCTTGCTGGCCAACCCGATGCGCACGGCATCCTCGCCGCCCATCCAGTCCCCGGTGTACTGCAGCAGCAACGTGTTGCTCGTGCCGATCAGCTTGGGCAACTGCCAGCAACTGCCGTCCCCCGGAATCAGACCGTTGAGGACGAACCGCTCCGACAACCTCCCGCTGTCGCCAACCACCCTGATGTCACACGACAGCGCCAGGCCGCAGCCGACCCCGGCGGCCGGCCCATTTACCATCGCAATCGATGGCTTCTGCAGATTGTGGATGCGCAGCGGTACGAAGTTGACGCGGGGCCCGCTTTCCACGCTTTGGCTCCGCCCCAGCATGTATTCCATCTTGCCCCAGGTCAGGGGTTCCGGCTCCGCCTCGCCCTCGCGTTCCTCAATGCGCTGGCGGAACCCGCGCACGTTGGCGCCGGAGCAAAACGATGGGTCGGTGCCGGTGAGCAGCAAAACGCGTTCTTCCGGGTTGTTTTCAAATTCGTCCAGCCGCTCGAACATCTCGGCCGCCATCTGGGTGCCCAAGGCGTTCCGCGTCGGCGGGTCGTGCATCGTCATCACGAGCACGCCGTCCACCACCTCCGTCTTGATAAACTCGTAAGCCATTAGCAGGACCTCACATTACCCCGACCCACGCCGGAGCCTAGATTGCCCTGCATTCTACCCAAGGCGCGGGCCGCCGGCTACCGAGCAACCCCGGAACCCAGGGCTTCCGCCTGTCTCCGTCGCGCCACGTCGTTTGCCAACCTTTCCCGCCGTACCTTACAATCCCGTTATCTGAACAATCCCGGTATCCGAATGCCCATCCGAATCCGACGCCAATCCGAGGAGACACCTCATGCAATCCGGTAACATCGTTAATCTCCACATCGCCCGCGTCAAAGGCAATCCCTCCGATCCGGTGGAGTCTGCGCGCGCAATCTCCGCAGAAGGCCTGGATGGCGATCGCAGCCGCAACCCCAGGAACTTGCGCCAGGTGCTGGTTATGGACAAGGAAACCCTGGACAAATACGGCCTTCAACCCGGACAGGTCAAGGAAAACATCACCGTTACCGGCATGGATCTGTCCCAGGCCACCCAGGGCAACGTGTTCTTCATCGGCACGGAAGACAACCACGTTACGCTGGAGGTGACCGGCGATTGCGAACCCTGCCAGAAAATGGACGCCCTGATCCCCGGCTTGCAGAAGGAAATCTTTGGGCGACGCGGCATCCTGACCGTCGTGTTGCAGGGCGGCGAAATTAACGTCGGTGACACCATCCGTCTGGAACCCTAACCCGTCAATTCCGGGGGCGGCGCCAATACCCAGATCGTCTCCGGACGCACCAACCACTGCTTACGCCGTATCATAGTCGGGCCGCATGAGGTGCGACATAGCTATTCCAGCGCAACCACCTCGGTCGACATCGACCAGCGATTTCGCGGTCGACGACGAGCGGGGCCTGGAAATCTTCAGAGCCGCCATCCCAAGGATGTATCTGTGGATAGTCGCCGGAGCGACCGCCACTGGCGCTGTAGCGTGGCTTACGCATCTGACCGGGTTGATTGATGACACTGGTGTCGCCGGGTACGCCATCTCCATCGGGGTCTGGCTGGCCGGACTGTTTGCCCTGTCTATATTCATCGGGCGGATGGGCGCCCGCAGGTTGACTTTACTCTATCTGTTATTCTGCGTCGTGGGCGGGCTAACGGCAGCACGGGTGTTCGGCGGCTACACCAACGAATCGGTAGTAGCAGCGTGTGCCTTAACCGCCGCGACTTTCGCGGTGATGGCAGCAATAACCCTGGTTAAAGGCCGCGACCTGTATACGAGATTGCCGCTCCTCCTGCTGGCGCTGCTGGCCGTGCTGGTCGCCGTGGTCTTGAATGCCCTCACCGATGCCGGTTTCTGGGGATGGACGCTCACCGTGATTCTGCCACCACTGTCATTGCTGATGGTTGCGTTGGGCATCAACAACGTGCAGGCATCAGCGCTGGAAGCGGTGTGGCAAGAGGCGACGCAACCGGTTCACCAGGTTGCCATCCGTGGAGCGATCGGTCCGTACATCACCCTGTTCACCATTGCCGTCAACTCCACGGCATCGCAACACACTATTTTCCAGGGACGCCTGGCCGACCGCGGAGAGAGCGTCAGACCTGGTGGCAAACAGAGCTGACCAAACAATCTGCGCCACAGAGCATCCCCCATAGGAAGACAAAAGGGGAGGCTTTACAACCTCCCCCGAATATTAGGCAACCTGGAACGTTCGGCGGTTAGCGAACCAGCGTTCCCCGGATCGCCGAACCCACGTCCTGCACCTCGGTAACATCGTGCCACTGTTGCACGGCGTCCTCGGTGCGTTCTTCTGACAGCACTCGACCCACGTTCTCACGGAACTTGCTGGCGATGTTTTCCATGCCCCAGGGATTTACCTGGCTGCCCAGAATCTCGCCGCGCGGGGTTTCGTGCTCGAAAACTCGCCCGTCGTTCAGCGTGATGCGAATGGGCACGCCCTTGGATACGGTGCTGCCACCCTGCTCCCACTTGGACTGCACCCGTAGGGACACCCGTTCCATCATGTCCTGCACCGCCGGTTCAGCGATCTTGTCATTTGTGAAAGTGTCGATACCGACTTCGCCATCCACCAGCGCCGCCGCCATGTTGTACTTGGCGCTGAACTTGCCCTTCAGGTCTGACTCAGGCTCTTCGTACAGCATGACCGTGGAGGCGTAGGACTGCACAACTTCGGCGTTGGCGATGTCCTGATGCGAAAATTCGTGCTCCCGCATCAGCCCAAAGATGCTGTCCAGCATGGCGTGGTTGCCGCCGCAGGACGGATACTTCTTAATAATCAGCGCGTCCTGTACCCGGAAGGGTTTGCCCAGCCGCTGGGCGGCTTCTTCCAGGTCAACGCCCTCTTCCCCGATGACGGTGGCGGTGAAACCCACCGGATGCTCCAGAATCTGGTCGCCGGCGGTGAAACCGCGTTGCGCCAGTTGCGCGGCCATCACCCCGTCGCGGCAAGTCATGCCGGCGTGCAACGGCTTGGTCATCGTGCCAAAGTTGTGAATGACACCAGACGCCATCGAGCCGGCCATGCCCAGCGCCATCGACGTCTGTTGGGCGTCCAGTTTGAGCAGCTTGGCACAGGCCGCCGCCGCCGCCAACCGACCCAGAATAGCAGTGCTGTGGAAGCCGCGGTGCATCTGCTGGCTGTGGTAGTGCGTAGCGTAGTCCACCGCCAAACCAACCTCACAGCCCACGATGTAGGCCTCCATCAGGTCGCGGCCGGTGGCGCCGATGCTCTCGCCCAGGGCCAGCAACGCCGGGAAAATCGCAACCGTCGGGTGCCCGAAGCCGCCGAAGTCGTCGTAGTCCAGCGCGTGACCCATCGTGCCGTTGACCAGCGCCGCGTTCTGCACCGAAGTGAGCTCGCCAGAGGCCAGGATCGTGGCTTCTTCGGTGCCGCCCAATTCGCCGGCATAGCTACGAATGATATCCCCAACCTTCTGCGTAGAGCCGGCCAGAATAACGCCGAGCAGGTCAAAACAGGACTCGTTCGCCACCCTGATCGCATCCGGGGGTATGTCCTCGTAGGTGGTATCAACGATCCACTTGGCTACCATTTCCGTTGCGCCCATAGCCAGTAACCTCCTTATTACGCAGGCGGAGATCGTCTCGCCGCCATGTTTTGCCGTCTCTGGTCATTTCAAACACCGGTCGCGCCGGATTGATACCGATTATATCAACCCGCCCCGGCCAATGCGAACGACGCGCCGGCAACTGCGGCTGTGCAAAACTATCATTGCGCGGAGTGCAGCGACGTGGCAATCCCGTTCCGGCAACGGTCTTCGCTGCGGGGACGAGATTGCCATGCTGCGCTCGCAATGACAGCAGGCCGGTTCGGTGTGGCAAGTGTGTACGCATGGGCACCCAACTCATGGCACGCTGCCTTGCCGCTACTTACGCCATTCTGCTAGACTGCTGCTGTCGACAACCATGCACCTGGCGCGCGCGCCAGTCCAATTCTGGTGCGAGTAGGCGTTCGGTGCGGGCAAGCGTTGGCGAAACCTTGCACATAAGGAGGTGCGGTTACATGATTTACGAAGTCCGGACCTACGACCTCAAGCCCGGCGGAGTTCCCATCTTTGAAGATGCCTTCGCCGAGGCCTTGCCCCATCGCGAAAAGTATTCCAAGCTGGCGGCCTTCTTTCACACCGAAATTGGCCCGCTGAACCAGGTTATCCACATCTGGCCCTATGAGAGCCTGGATGAGCGTGAGGAAGTACGCGCCGCCGCCGGCAAAGACCCCAACTGGCCCCCGGATAGCAAGGGCACCATCCTGCACATGGAGTCTGAAGTGTATCACCCGGCGCCCTTCATGCGCCCCATGGGCGGCGGGCAGAAGCTGGGCAATATCTACGAGATGCGAATTTACGAGTACCAGAACGGAACGATGCCCAAGGTGCTGGACATCTGGTCTGCCGCCATCGAGCACCGGGAAAAGTTCTCGCCGCTGGCCGCCGGCATGTACTCCGAATTCGGCGGGTTGAACAAGTGGGTCCACATCTGGCCCTACGCCGACCTGGCGGATCGGGACAAGACTCGCGCGGAAGCCTCGTCCTCGCCGCATTGGCCACCACCCACCCGGGAATTTCTGGTTGGTCAGGAGACCAAGATACTGGTACCGGCGGCGTTCTCGCCCCAGGCGTAACCGCCGCCGCTCACCAGTAGCAACCAGGGGGCTGGGGCCGGCGCAAGTCGGTTCCGGCCCCCTCCTTTTGCTATAATCAGGTTGTTATAGCCGGCCGGTTCTTCGGAACTTGCTCCGAACCAGTTCTGCAATCCGCACCAAAGGGGATAGCGTCCATGAATATTGGCATCGCGATGTTTGTCACCCAATCTTCCATCGACATCGCCGAGTTAGCGCAAGCTTGCGAAGCTCACGGGTTCGAATCGCTTTGGGTTCCGGAACACCCGGCCATCCCCGCCGGCCCCAAGTCGCCCTGGCCGGGATCCCCCGATGGCACAATCCCGCAGATGTACTACGAATGCGTCGACCCTTTCGTTGCGCTCGGACGGGCGTCTGCGGTAACGTCCACGCTCAAACTGGGTACCGGCATTTGCCTCGTGCCTGAACGCAATCCGATTCTGCTGGCCAAAGAAATAGCCACCCTCGACCACTTCAGCGACGGCCGGTTCCTGTTCGGCATCGGCACGGGTTGGCTGCGGGAAGAAACCGAGCTATTCGGCATCGAATTCGCTCAGCGCATCGGTTACACCCGCGAATCCATTCAGGCCATGAAAGAACTGTGGACCAAAGACGCGGGTGAATTCCACGGTAAATACATCGACTTCCCGCCCATCTACTCATCGCCGAAACCGGCGCAGCAACCGCACCCGCCGGTGTTGATTGGCGGCCGCGCCAGGAATGTCTTCCGCCGCGTGGTTTCCTGGGGCGACGGCTGGATGCCCAACCGCATCACGCCGGAAGAACTGCGGGAAGGCCGCCAGGAAATCGCACGCCTGGCCGCGGATGCCGGCCGTGACCCTGACTCGATAGAAGTATCCGTCTTCGGCCAGCCCGCCGACCCCGAAATCCTGAAAGCGTTTGAGGACGCCGGAGCGTCACGCGCCATGGTGTTTGCCGATAGCGCCCCGCGAGACGCGGCCCTGCGCCAGGTGGACGAGTTCGCCAAAAAGCTGCTTACCTGACCACGAGTGGATTATCCAGATGACGTCACAACCCGACGAAATTCAGTCTCTGAAAGACGCCAACCAGCGTTTCTACGACGCCTTTGGCTCGCTGGACATCGCTGAGATGGACGCGGTCTGCGAGCGGTCGGAGCGGGCGCTTTGCGTACACCCCGGCTGGCAGCCCATCGTGGGCTGGACCGACATCCGCCGCTCTTGGCAAAGCATTTTCAACGGCGCCGCCCTGATGCACTTCAACATTCACTACGTTCACGTGGCCGTTGAGGGCAACTGCGGGTTTGTCACCTGCGTGGAAAGTATTACCAGCGTGGTGCAGGGCCAGGCCCAGGGCTTTGGGGTACTGGCCACCAACATCTTCGTCCGGTCCGGCGGCGACTGGCTGGTCATGGCGCACCACGGTTCGCCGCGTCTTTAGGTCGGCTCGCGGCCGCCGAAGCCGAGCCCGGCTACGTCGGAGATGGCGACGCCCGCCACGCTCCCCGGTTGGCAATTTGCCTAGCTCCGAGTCCAAAAGGCGTAACGTTGCCCGGGGTTGAGAAATGAGCACCAAACCCACCACCACAATATCTGAGCTGTCGCCAACCGACCGCAACCTGTGGCAAGCCATAGTCTCGGAAGCGTTGGCCCACCTGACCTACACCGCCTACGCGCACAAGGCTATGGAGGACGGGTTACCCGAGGTAGCGCAGGTTTTCCAGGAGGTCGCCGGCGCTGAAACCATTCACGGCATCAATCACCTCCGCGTATCCGGCGACATCGCGGACACCGAAACCAATCTGACCAAAGTCATTGAAGGGGAGATCCGGGAATACAGCCGCACGTATCCCCGCATGATCCAGCAGGCGCACGATGAGGGCCGCGCCGATGCCGTGCGCGCCTTCACCCTGGCGATGGAACGCGAAAAAGTCCACCAGACCGCATTCACCAACGCGCTGGCCGCTTTGCATTCCGTCCCGGCCCGCGACGGCAACACCGGCCGCATCGCTCAGGCCCAGTCCGAAGCCGGCGCCGTCGAACCTGCTGTGGCGGCGGCATCCGGGGAGGAGGTTACGCCCGACCTGGACACCTACATCACGGCGGCCATGGAAGTGGACCGGGAACCCTTTCGCGTGGCAAACCTGGGGCGGCTGCGCGAAGTGGTGTTCGGGGCGCAAGACGGTATCATCAGCACCGTTGCGCTGACCACATCGGTAGCGGCGGCAGTGGGCACCACTTCTACGGTGCTGGTTGCCGGGGTGGCGGCGATCGCCGCCGGCGTCATCAGCATGGCCGCCGGCGCCTATCTCGGTTCCCGCGCCGAGCAGGACGTTCGCGATGGGGAGATTGCCCGGGAACTGCGCGAGCTGGAAGAGAAGCCGGCCGAAGAATTCGCTGAGCTCGTCATCCTACTGCAACGCGAGGGACAGACCTACGAAAACGCCGTGCACCTGGCCAACGACATCGCCCAGGATCAAACCCTCTGGCTGAACACGCTGCTGGAAAAGGAACTCGGCATCAGCCCGGACATCAGCGGCAGTCCGGTCAAAGACGCACTGGTGATGGGAGTCGCCTTCGGGTTGTCGGCAATACTGCCGATTGCTCCCTACTTTTTCCTTGCCGTCAGCCCCGTAACCATCGGGTTGTCGATCGGTTTGTCCCTGGTCGGCCTGTTTGCGCTGGGATTGACCAAAGGCCGCATCGTGCGCAAGTCGCCCCTACTGCAAGGACTTGAAATACTCGGCATCGGCGCTGCATCGGCCGCCTTGGGTTACGCGCTGGGCGAGTTGCTTCCTCGGGTGCTGGGATTCTGAGCGACGATCCGGCTGCATCCCGGCACTGCGACTAGTCGAAGCGAGACAGCAGGCCGCGCACGGCGGCCAGGAAGTCGGGCGGATTGTCGCCCTGCACCAGATGCCCGGCGTTCGCCACGGTAACCGTCGTGCAGTCCGGATGCTCCGCTGCCATCTTCACCATGGTTTCGTCCGCGAAAATATCGCTGCGTTCGCCCCTGACCACCAGCGCCGGGCAATCAATTGTGCGCCAGCCGGCCCACAGCTGCTCCGGCGTCCAGGCAGCAGCGCGGAAACCTCGCACTCGCATCGCTTTGTCGTACTTCCACGTCCACTTGCCATCTTCGCGCTGGCGGATGCTGTATTTCAACGCTCCTATCGTCTGTTCGCGGTTGCGGCCCGTGTACTCCATCACCCGTTGGGCAAACTCCTCCAACGTATCCAGTTCGTCAGGTAGCTCGCGGAACTCTTGGATTCGGTTCTGACCGCGCCTTTGCGTTTCCGGTCCGGTGTCCACAATCGTCAGCGACCGCAACATACCTGGCCGTCCGGACGCCCAGGCCAGACTGTTGCGCCCGCCCATCGAATGGCCCATCAGGTGGAAGTTGCGCAGTCCCAGCGCGTTGATGAAACCGTCCACGTCCTGAACGTAAATGTCAGTGGAATAATCGCCATTGGGTGACCAGTCCGTGTCCCCGTGGCCCCGTTGATCCAACGCCAGAACGTGGTAATCCACCGACAGCGGCAGGCTGATGAAATCCCAGCTGTGAGCCTGTTGACTGATCCCGTGCAGCATCACAATCGTCGGCAGGTCGGGATTGCCCCATTCCAGATAGTGCAGATTCAGCCCGTTGGCTTTCACGAACCGGTCCACCGGCTCGTTTTCCACCGTGAACGGGACACCCATACGGCGCGCCGCCTCATGCAATGACAATCCCAGGGAATGCGACGCCATACGGCCAACCTCCAGCGTGAATATCCAACAATGCGCTGCCATATTACCACGCCGCATTGCCACGCCGCCGCGGTCATTTTCCCCGTCCTTTTTCCCAGCGCTGGCAACCTCCCGGACGCTGCTATGCAACGGTCCCGACCCAACGCCGACCAGGTTTGAACAGGCAACGCATTTCTTGACTTTGCCTATACCCGACATTAGGATGTAATAAGGGTAAACATATCCCGAGCGCGCGCTCGGACGGACTTGGGAGGGTCTATGTCGCTACTTATTATCCTGTCCGTCCTCGCGGCAGCGGGGTTAACAACAGGAATCGGAGCAGTCGTTTGGCTGCTGCTTAACACCAAAAAAGACGGTAACAAGTTGCAACGCAGCCGCGAGGAGGCTGCATACGCTGTCGAACAGGCCGAGGCTGAAAAGCGCACAATCATCCTGGCAGCCCAGGAAGAAGCGCTGAAAATCAGGGAAGCCGGCGACAAGGAAATCACCGATCAACGACGCGAATTGAACCGGATCGAGCGTCGTTATATCCAACGTGAAGAACAACTCGACCAGAAAACGGCGAGCCTGGAGGGGAAGGAAACGGAGCTAAAAAACCGGGAATCCCAGGCCGGCTCCGCCATGCAGAAAGCCGAAGAAATCAAGCAGCAACACACCCGCGAACTGGAACGTATTGCGTCTTTAACCATTGACGAAGCACGCAACATCGTGCTCAAGCGCAGTGAAGAGGAAGCCTCCCACGACCTGGCTCGCCGCTATTACGAGCTGGAGAAGGAGCACCAGTCCAGGGCGGACGAAAACGCCCGGCGCATCGTTACACTCGCCATCAACCGTCTTGCTACCGACGTAGTGTCAGAAAGCACTACCGCTGTTGTTTCCCTGCCCAACGATGAGATGAAGGGTCGTCTCATCGGCCGCGAAGGACGTAACATCCGGGCTCTGGAAGCCCAAACCGGTGTCGACATTATCGTCGACGACACCCCGGGCATCGTCACCTTGTCGTGCTTTGACCCGGTCCGCCGTGAAATCGCCAGACTGGCGCTCACCCAACTGGTGAAGGACGGGCGCATCCAGCCCGCCCGCATCGAAGAGAGTGTCAACCGGGCCATCCGCGACATCGAAGAAACCATGTGGAAGGCCGGCGAAGAGGCCACCTTTGAAGTTGGCGTCAGCGGGCTGGATCCGGAATTGATCCGACTGCTGGGTCGGCTCAAATTCCGCTACAGCTACGGTGAGAACGTACTGACCCACTCCATCGAAGTCGGCCTGCTGTCCGGTATGTTGGCTGCGGAGGTCGGCGCCAACGTGCAGGTGGCGCGCTCCGGCGGCCTGTTGCACGACATTGGCAAGGCAATGACCCATGAAATCCCCGGCCCGCACGCAGAAATCGGATACGACATTACCACTCGCAACGGGATCACCGGGGTCGTTTCCAACTGCGTACTGGAGCACCACGACGACGAACACACCAGCATCGAATCTTTCCTGGTCGCCGCTGCGGACGGCATCAGCGCCGCCCGGCCCGGAGCTCGCAAAGAGTCCATCGAGCAGTACACCAGACGCCTGCGTGAGCTGGAAGACACCGCTAACAGCTTTGAGGGCGTGCAGCGCGCCTTCGCGATCCAGGCCGGCCGCGAAGTACGCGTGATGGTCAGTCCCACCGACGTGGACGATGTGGCCTGCGCCACCCTCGCGCGTAATATCGCTGGCAAGGTTTCCCAGGAATTGCAGTTCCCCGGCCAGATCAAGGTTACGGTGATACGGGAGACGCGCGAGGAAAGCATCGCCCGCTAACCAATTCCGGTCTGGTCTGGCACCGGATTTGAGGGTCCGAAGCGTCCCCCCCGGCTGCTTCGGGCCCATTACTTTGGCCGAAGAATACTCTGTTGACTTGGGAGATAACCACCACCATGCGAGTCATGATGATTGGCGACATAATCGGCAAACCCGGCCGGCAAGCTCTTGCCCGTCTACTGCCGGGGCTGCGCCGCGATCTGAACATCGACCTGGTGACCGCCAACGCCGAGAACACCGCGGGCGGGTTTGGATTAACCCCCAAAACGGCCCAGGAACTCCTCGACGCCGGCGTGGATGTGATGACTTCAGGCAATCACATCTGGGACAAGAAAGAAATCCTGCCCCACTTCGACGAATTCCCGTTGCTGCGTCCGGCCAACTACTTTGGCGCACCCGGCCGGGGTTGGTTAATGCAAGGCGATGTCATGGTGCTGAACCTGCAGGGTCGTGTCTTCATGCCCCCAATCGACTGCCCGTTTCGCGAAGCCGACCAGAGGTTGGACGAGGCTCAGCAAGCGTTAGGTCAACCTCCCAAGTTCGTAATCGTGGATTTTCACGCCGAAGCCACCTCGGAGAAACAGGGCTTGGGATGGTATCTGGATGGCCGCGTCAGCGCAGTCGTAGGCACTCACACCCACGTTGGCACTGCCGATACGCGCATCCTGCCCGGCGGCACCGCTTACGTCAGCGACCTGGGCATGACCGGCCCCCTGGATTCAGTTATCGGAACCGAGCGTGCGCCGGTGCTGGAAAAATTCCGCACCGGTTTGCCGCAGCGTTTCGAGCCGGCTGAGGGCCCCTGCATCCTAAACTCGGTACTGATCGACATTGACGACGATTCGGGGCGCGCCGTCGACATAGTCAGAATTGACCGCACTGTCGACTAACTCTTGCACTACTTCGCAACCTCCCTGGAGCACTGATGCCCATCACCGTTGACCTCCATATGCACACCACCGCGTCCGACGGCCGATTAACGCCAACGGAACTGGTGCAGTTAGCCGCATCCAAAGGCCTGCAAACCATCTCCGTTTCCGACCACGACACCACCGCCGGCCTGGTCGAAGCGCAGCGTGCCGTTGACACCATTCCGGGTATGCGGTTGATTCCAGGCATCGAACTGAGTTGCGATGTACCCGGCGGCGAGGTGCATATGCTGGGTTATTTCATGGACGTGAACGACCCGGGGTTTCAGGATATCCTGGTCACCTTCCGAGAGGGTCGGCTGGCCCGCGGCGAGGGGATGGTCAAGAAGCTGGCCGAGTTCGGTATGCACATCGAATGGGAGCGGGTGCTGGAAATCGCCGGCGACGCTTCAGTAGGGCGGCCGCACGTCGCCGACGCCCTGGTTGAAGCCGGATATTTCAAAGAACGTTCAGACGCGTTTCGAGAATATCTGGGGCGTAACGGCAAGGCTTACGTGGAGCGTAGCAAACTAACGCCCCCAGATGCGGTGAAGCTGTTGAACGATGTTGGCGGCGTCGCCGTTTTCGCCCACCCCTGGTTCGAGCGTCGCGGAAATGAACCCGAACCTGAACAATCACTCATCCAAACGGTTGAAGAGTTGAAAGCCGCTGGCTTACACGGCATGGAAGTGCATTACTCCATGTACGACGAGGCAACCGTCGATTGGTTGGCTGACGTGGCGAGGGCCTACGACCTGATACCATGCGGCGGCAGCGACTACCACCACAGCGGCCATTCCAAAGAACCGCTCCCCGGCGTAAACGGCCCACCGATGGAATCGGTTGAGCGTCTGGAAGAAGCCGCCCGTCGGTTGGCAGCCACCCGCTGATCGTATCTCGGCTTTGGGTTCAGGGACAATCAGCAGTCCGGATGGCCCGTAGAGATGGCGACCCTGGTTGTGCTTTGGGTCGCTGCCTACTTGGTGGGCGCCGTACCAACCACGTACCTGATGGCAAAAGCAGTACGTGGCATCGATCTGCGTGCTCAGGGCAGCGGCAATGTCGGAGCCAGTAACCTGGCCAGTCAGCTGGGGAAATTCTGGTACTTGCCAGTTGTGGTCATTGATCTTACCCGTGGCGGGGGGCCGGTCGCGCTGGGGTACTACTTATTAGGAGCGGACGGATTGGCATGGGGGTTGGCGGTAACGCCGTTGTTCACTGTAACAGGCAATAATTGGTCGCCGTTTTTGAGATTCACCGGCGGGCGCGGTGTGGGCGTGTGGGCCGGGGGATTGTTAGCAATGTCGCCCACTCTGTTTGCCGCTGCGCTGGCGGTACATCTAGCGGGTTGGATGGCGACTCGGCGCTCTGCGGAATGGTTGGCCGTTGTGATGACCGTGTTGCCAATTGCGTGTATTCTTTGGCCGTCGGATTGGTTGCTGATAATTTCGCCGGAGCAGTTGGCGGTTTACGCCGCTGCCGGAGCCGGTTTGATTTTCCTAAAGCGAATCCTTGCCAACGGCGAACCGCTACCCAAAGACGTGCCGGCCGGGTCAGTTTTGCTGAACCGGCTGTTCAGAGATCGAGATATTTCCGACCGGCAGCAGTGGTTATCCAGACAATCAGAAGGAACCGAGGCACCGCATCCGTAACCCCGGAACGCCCGACGGGTTATAATCACCCGCACCCAAATCCACGATCCACGCGAGCGAACGTACCAGCATGGTAGAACAGCAAACCGGCAATCAGACCATCAAGTGCCACTGGCATCCGACCGTCTCAACGGGGTTGTCATGCGGCCAATGTCGTCGCCCCATGTGCACCCAATGCCTGGTACAGGTTCCGGTAGGTATCAGGTGCCGGGAGTGCGGACGAGCCCAACCGTTACCCACATTCGATGTGCGTCCAACCAATTATTTCCGCGCATTGGCGGCGGCAGCCGTTATCGCGGTATTGGGAGTAATCCTTTGGGTGTTAGCCGTTGCGCAAATCGGGGGTCTGGCCTTCGTCGTGATGCCCATCGCCGTTGGCTACGCAGCCGGCGAACTCATCAGCCGTGCCGTCAACCTCAAGCGTAGTCGAGGCTTGATGTACATCGCCGGAGGCACCGTTGTCCTTACGCTGATAATCTCGCTATTTCTGCTGGGGGGCCCTAGATTTATCAGCTTGTGGTCCATATTGAGCACATGCGGCGGCGTCCTCATCGCCGTGGGGCGGGTACGCCTCTAGGCAGCGTCAGGGGCAGAGAATTCTCCCCACAACCTGGCCACCGTCTGATGGGCCACGCCGCCGCCGAATCCACGACGTTGCAGATAATCCCACATCCTGCGTCGGAATACATGGTAGGCCAATCCATCCGACCCTAACCATCGTTCAGCCCGTCTCCTTCCGGCACGATAAGCGTTCTCCGCGTCGTCGACATCATCCAGGGTCGCGTCGATCAATCCCCCGGCGACTCCCTTATCGCGCAACTCCCGTCGCAGCAACGCGGCGCCGCGTGGGTTCCGCCGTTCCCGACTCGCGCGCCACTGACGCGCAAATTCGGCATCGTCCAGGTAGCCGTACCGGATGAATGTTGACACCACCCGGTCCACCAAATCGGCAACGAAGTCTTTACTCAAGCGGCGGCGAACTTCGCCAACCGACCGGGGTCGAAACCCTACGAACCGATACGCTACCTGCAACGCTCGGTCGTAGGAATCATCCGCGTCCTGTGAGTCTTCCGGCGCCAGCGACTGACCCAGCGAATTGACCATCACCCTAGTTCAGGCTAACCGCGTCAGTGTTGGCGATGTGCGAATCGGCGTTCGTTGCGTCGGCGGCCTTATGGCCGTTGCCGGCGTCATCCGGAGGGGTTGAATCTGGCTCTTCAACGTGGCGAATGAGCGCCTCAATGGCTTCCGCGATGTCGGTACGCTCGGACAGGAAGTTCTTGGAATTCTCTCGGCCCTGACCCAAACGCGTGTCCTCATAGGAATAAAAAGCGCCAGCCTTTTTAACGATGCCTCTCGTTACACCTATGTCCAGCAGATCGCCCATCTTGCTAATTCCCTGGTTGAACATTATGTCGAATTCGGCAACCCGGAAAGGCGCGGCCACCTTGTTTTTCACAATGCGGGCCCGCACCCGGTTTCCGATGATTTCCGTACCCTGCTTGAGCGATTCACTCCGGCGCAGGTCGATACGAACCGAGCTGTAGAACTTCAATGCGCGCCCGCCGGGCGTAACCTCCGGGCTTCCATAGGAAACGCCGATTTTTTCGCGAATCTGGTTGATGAATACCACCGCGGTCCGCGACCGGTTGATTGCAGAGGTAAGTTTCCGCAGCGCTTGCGACATCAGCCGGGCCTGCATCCCTACATGCACATCACCCATATCGCCGTCGACCTCGGCCTGTGGAACCAGCGCAGCCACGCTGTCAATGATGATGGCGTCAATTGCTCCGCTGCGCACCAATTGCTCCGTAATGTCCAGCGCCTGTTCGGCAGAGTCGGGTTGGGAGATGAGCAGGTTGTCCAGGTCGAGGCCGCAATTCGTAGCATACTGCGGGTCCAGCGCGTGCTCGGCGTCAATATACGCTGCCAAACCGCCCATACGTTGCGTTTCTGCCATAATGTGAATCGCCAGCGTGGATTTGCCAGCCGACTCCCCGCCATAGATTTCAGTAACCCGTCCGCGCGGCAATCCACCGACGCCCAATGCCAGGTCCAGCGACAGCGAGCCGGTTGGGATCACGTTGGTAACCAGGTGCGCCACCTGGTCGTTGCCACGCATCACCGCGCCGCGGCCGTGGTCTTTTTCGATCTTGCCCAAGGCAAGTTCCAAAGCCGCCAGTTTGTCCTTGTCCAGATTAAGTGTCTCAGCGTTGATTGCCATTGTATCCTTCCTCACCTTCGCACCTGAATTACGCAGATATTAGCACTTCCGTTCCAATCCTGCAATGGCGGCCTGACACTATCTCGCACGATGCTGCAATCCAGTCCTCTGCACCGCAAACCGGTCGATAAATTCGACTCTTTGCACCTTCAGGAGCCCACGGCTCCTCATACTAGAAGTCTCAAAAACCGCCCTGAAATCCAATGGTTACCGTGCCGTTTTCCACGATAATCGGCGTAATCCGCTCTCCGCCGGATAGTTCGAGCAAAGCCGGCACCTGATCGGGCCGCTTCGACACGTCAATTTCGGTATACGCCACCCGCTGGCGGCGATAGTGCATCTTCGCCTGCGCCGAGAATGGGCAGTCCGGATGCGTATAAAGGATAATTTCGGATTGGTCTGCAGTGGTCAAAACAAACTCCTGAGCGCCTGGGTACAAGTTCAAATCAACGTGCCAACGGTTGACTCCGCTACTCAATTCTACGGACGCCCTCACCATAAGGCAACGCTGGCTAAGCCCCTAAATCGGAACGGGTTGTTCTTCCAGCAATTCGGCAATCACCGATTCCTGGCTGCGTTCCCGCAATCGCGCCATACTTTTCAGGATGATCCGGTGGGCCAGCGTCGGTTCGGCCAATGCCTTGATGTCGTCCGGCGTTACATATTCCTGCCCACGGATACCGGCCAGCGCTTGTGCGCAACGGTAAAGTCCCAGCGTCGCCCGCGGGCTCGCTCCCAGTTCCACGTCGGGATGGTTGCGCGTGGCTCGGGTCAGCTGCACCAGGTAGGTTCGCAACACCGGGTCGATGTACACCTGACGCACCATGTTCTGGACACGCACCACTTCGGCGGCGGTCGCCACCGGTTGCAGCGACCGTAGCGGATTGCCATCCTCAAACCGTTCCAGCATCGTTGTTTCGTCATCCTCAGATGGATACCCGAGGCGCAACCGCAGCAGGAAGCGGTCGATTTGAGCTTCGGGCAGCGGAAAGGTGCCTTCCAGCTCGATAGGGTTTTGGGTGGCCAGCACCAGAAACGGCGCCGGCAACTCCACGGTTTCCTGATCCACGGTAACTTGCTGCTCGGCCATGGCCTCCAGCAACGCGGACTGTGTCCTCGGCGTGGCGCGGTTTATTTCGTCGGCCAGCACAATTTGGGAGATAACCGGCCCCGGTCGAAACTCGAACTCTCCGCTGTGCTGGTTGTAATAGTGAACGCCCGTGATATCCGATGGCATCAAGTCAGGCGTGAACTGTATGCGCCGGAATTCACACGCCAGCGAGTAGGCCAATGACCGGGCCAGTGTGGTCTTGCCGATGCCCGGCACATCTTCGACCAGGATGTGGCCGCCGCTGAAGAGCGCCGCCAGGGTGTATTCAATCACCTCGTCCTTGCCAACAATCGCCAGCTGGATGTTGGTTTTGATTGCGGCCGCCATGTCGGCAATCGTCCTGGCGTTTGCTGGTGTTATCACCGTACCGCCTGATGGCCCACCGCGGACCTCCCGGTCAAATGCTGCTCGGCATCCGCCATGTCCTTCATCGAGTCCACGCTGCGCCAGAATTCGTCGGTATGCACCGCAGATATTCGCCCCTGCTCCGCCAGCTTCGGGAACGTGGTGTCTTCATGGTCGCCCCGCTCGGGCAACCACTCCCTGATTGCCGGATTGAAAACATACACGCCGCCGTTGATAGCGTAGGGTAACGGCGCTTTTTCGCGGAAATCCCTGACCAAACCAGCAGAGTCGGTATCAACAATTCCATAAGCGCTGGCCATCCGCACGGTCAGAATCGTCGCCAGATGGTCGGGGTTTGATGCGGTGCGGGCCCGGTAGTCAGCCAGCAACTTCCCCAAATCGGCGTCGGTAATTATGTCGCCATTGATGGCGATAACCGGCTCATCCGCTCCATCCGGCGCCATTTCAAGCCCCTTTCTCAACGCGCCACCGCGACCCAGCGGCGTTTCTTCACGGCTGTAGTGCGCGCGGATACCAAAGGCGCTACCGTCGCCAAAATAATCAGCCACTGCTTCGGCCAGATAACCCACCAGGAACACCACGTCCGTAACCCCGCAGCGCCGGAGCCACCGCACCTGATGCCACAGCAGCGGCTGGCCGCCCAGGGCGATCATGGGTTTGGGCAGTTTGTCGGTAAGGGGACGCAACCGTTCGCCCTTGCCGCCGGCCAGTATCAGAGCATACATTATTGCCGGTATGTTAACGCTGGCAACGGGTCGGGTCAACGTCAACTGTACCCTCACAAAAACGCCCCCACCGTATGATGGAGGCGTCAGAATGTCGCACTATTGCTCGTACCTTATTCATAAGCCCTCGGGCGGAACTCCGACGCACAGAACCGCATCAGATCCCAACCACCGGGGTCTCCGGTACTCTCTCTGATCTGGGCCTGCACCCCTTCCACACCCAGGTTCGCCAGCGTTGGGTCGCCGGTCTGGATGATGGTAAGGTCGATCAATTCCGGCAACCGCATCTGCTCTTCACGAGGCAGGAGCGCTTCGCGTGAAATTTGGTCAACCACCTCTGGGCTGGCGCCGGCTTCCCTGGCAATATCCGCCAGCGCGAAGTAGCTGGTAGGATTGTCGTAGAAGACACACGGCGCGTACAAGGCGATGTCCGGGAAAACGAACAGCAGCGCAATCACCGCCGCCATACACCCCATAAAGGGTAAGACACCGATATACACGTCGGTGATCGTGCTTTCTCTTAACACCTCCTGCGCCGCCGCCGTTCGCGACGCCATTTCCGCATCCACATCCTGGCGAACACCGTGCAGAATGTACAGGTTGATGCCTTCCGGCGGGCTGATCAGCGCGGCTTCCACCAGGATCACCATGATGATGCCAAACCACACTAGGTCCACGCCAACTGCTTCCAGAGTGGGCGCCAGGATGGGGATGGTGGTAACCAGCATGGCGAAACTTTCCATGAAAGTGCCCAATAGCAGGTAGAAGAACACCAGGATGATTACGAACTGCAAGGCATTGAGATTCAGGCCCGTAATCCATTCGGAAATATCCTGAGAGATGCCCAGCCGGGCGAATGCGAAGCTCAGGGTAAATGCCGCCATCACGATGAGCATGATCATCGACGAGGTACGCACCGTGGAAATGACGGAGTCCATCAGCATCATCTTAATACCACGATATGACCCGCCCCAGTCGGCGTAGGTGCCCCGCGCTTTCTTGTACAGTTCGTTGGCGATGGCCACCACCAACGCCCCAACAACGCCCAATGCGGCCGCCTCGGTCGGCGTGGCCCAGCCGGTATAGATGGAACCGAGCACAACCACGATGATAATCAGCACCGGTACGATGGCAGCCATCCCAACTGCTGCTTCACCCAACATTCGCAGCCATTCACCCACGGCCTCGCCGTAGGACAACACCGAGCGACCACGCCGGTATGCCCTTCGCCCTTCGATGTCCGCAATACCCGTCTCGGTAGCCCGTTCCTGTTGCAACACCGCTACCTGGTCCACCCCGTAACGTCTGATCCCGACACCATGGAACCAGGCGCGATACAGGCGGCGCACTTCCTCGTCCATGGGCGCGGTGCTGGGGAAAATCACTGAGGTGATAATCATCATGAACATCATGGTGAATGCCAGCAGAAAGCCGGGCAAGAACCCGCCCATATACAAGCGGCCAATGGATTCCTCGACCAACACACCGTAAATGATTAATCCAATACTCGGAGGAATCAGGATGCCCAAAGTACCGCCGGCGGCCAGGGATCCAATCACCAATCTTTCGCTGTAACCGCGCTGGCGGAACGAAGGCAGCGACACGCGGCTGATTGTTGCCGACGTTGCGACGCTGGAACCGGAACAGGCAGCAAACACCGCACAGGACGCAATGTTCGTATGCAGCAAGCCCCCCGGCAGAAACACCAGCCAGCGCGACAGGGCGCCGTACATCCGCTCGCCCATCCCAGAGCGCAGCATCAACTCGCCCATCAGCAGGAATAGCGGCACGGCCACCAGGATGAAGTTGGTATTGCTCTCCCACGCCTTGTTGCCCAGAATATTCCACAAAGGCGCATCGGAGAACGCCTGCATCATCACCAGGGACAGCACGCCCAGGGCGCCAGCAACGTACAGGCCGATGAGGAAGAAAACCCCCATCATGCTGAATGCGGTGATGATTACCATTTTCGCTGCGACCTCCGGGCTGCTCGTACCTGTCCTGGCTGAATCGGATCGTTTAGGGTTGGTTCACTCCGGGGGGTTCCCGCCGGGCGGGATTCCATGGGCGCCTACACGCGGACGCCTACACGCCGGACGCGGCTTCCAGGGCAACGTCAGACGGCGCCAGTTCGACCAAATCAGCCAAATCTCCACCGCTCCTCTTGTGCCAGATCTCCAGCAGACCCCGCATGATCATGCTGAGCATCCATTCAAACGATGTAAATGCCAACATCGTAAATCCAATGGCCACAATCATCTGGAACATCCACAACTCTGGCAAAAAGTTGCCCACCAGATAGGTATTGGCCAAAGCGGGCTGGCACACACCATCGCCATCCAATCGGATGCAGTGCGACTCCGCCACTTCTTCCCAGGACTTGATGGCCGTAATCAGGCTAAAGAACCCCACGGACCCCAACGCCAGCCAGTCGGCGGCCGAGCGCAGATAGGGGTGTATGCGGGAGAACAGCGGCAACAGCACGTCAATGCGGACGTGCGAGCCGGTACGCAGCGAATATGAAAACGCCCAGGTGCCGGCGAACGCCAGCACATAGCCTCCCACCAACTCAGAGTTGCCCAGCGACGGCCCTCCCAGTTTCCGCACGATCACCTGATAGGTAATGTAGATTCCCAGCAGCAGCAACAGAGTGCCGCAAATGTACCCGAAGATGCGATATACCTTGTCCAGCCCACCGTCAATCTTGTTGATGGCGCGGGTCAGGGTTACCGTTGCCGGTGGCGGGGAGACTTGCGTGGTCAACTAGAACCTCCGGAGCCGGAAAATGGGAACGCGACCATACAGGGAACGTGCTCACCACGGAGTCCCTCACGGCCAGCGCCGGTCATGGCCATGAGCGGGTTAGTGTTACACGCCTTCCGAAGCGCGCGACATTGGATTTTATGTGTCGGGCTGGCATATGTCAATGTGCGCCCATGCGCTAGGGCTGTGCAAAACTAGAGCCAACAAAAAGGCCGAGACGAATATCGGTAGGTTGTGACGAAATGCGGAATAGGGTAGAATTCGGTGGATAGGAGGGATTATGGGAAACCACGCATTTGACGAGCAGTTCGGAGAGCAGCGTCCATTCGTTCCAATATCTGCTGAGAAATTTGCCTTGATGCTAGCGGTGATGCGTGAAGCGTGCCTGCGAATGCCAGTTGTGCCTCCAGGCGAGGAACGAACTCTTCTGGAACGAAGGCCGGAAATTCATCGTGCAGTTGATGAAGTGATAAAGCAATACCGAGCAGAAGGGCGTCTAAGCTCCTATACTTGCACTTGGTGTTGATTAGTCGCTGTTAGCTGCTTGTTTCTTCCAGTTCTAATCGAGTAAGCACCTTAAAGTCCAACTGCTGCCATTCTCGCGCTTTCCTTAGCACTTCGGCCATTTCCTTTGCAAGACTAACGCCGGTAGCCCCGTCCCAAGGGGCATTACACGCTGGGCATCGGTCAGGAATCCGCTTCACTTTATCGTCGATGTGATGAACCACCTCGCCAAAGCATTCAGCGCATACGAACCGTACAGATACTATGTCGGTCAAATCGAACACGACGCGGGTTTCCTTGACCACTTAGACTCACCTCTCTTTTGTTCAAAACAGTGGCAGCTGAATAGGCATATCAACCTTTGCTGCTACCTCTGATAATGATACCAGCATCTGCATCAAGGCGTGCAGTCGTATCTTCGCCAGTCCCATGTAGCAGTGCCGTTCCAGTCTGCCAGGATACTTCCAGCGACTGAATAATCGTTCTACGCTCCACCGCTTGGCGTATTTCGTGGCCCACTCTGGGCTGGCCCGTCGAATCTTGCCGCCAAACAGCCTGATGTCCTGTTCCGGGTTCTCCCAACTTTCATCGCCACACGCGGCATAACCAGTAAGCCGACCCAACCGGGAGCAACCACCAGCAGGACAACGGTATAGGTGATGCCCGGTCTGCGGATCAGTCTGGACGAACTCCATTTCCTGCTTACCGAGACAGGTTGGCACGCCCTTTGTCGTATAGATGCCATCATGCAACCCGCCCCGAGGCTTGCGCTTGTGAATGACCGGGGCCGCGCCTCTGCGATACACGTACTCGTTGTTGACTTTGGAATCGTAGCCACGGTCGGCGAGGACTACTGAATCAGGGCCAATACTGAGCCAGTCATGTTCAGCCTCCGCCTTTTCGATGAGAGTCCGCAGCATAGGCGAGTCGTTCTGCTTGGCAGTCGTAACGATTATGGAGATGGGCAGGTCGTGGTTGGCGTCAGCGATGGCGTGGACTTTGTAACCGAATACCCATTCTTCTTTGGACGGGTCCTGTGCGCTGTGCTTCTTGGTCCATGATGCGTCGGGGTCGCTGGGACCATTGGGATTTCGTTTTGATTTCTTACTCGGATTGGAATGCGCGGGGACAGTCGTTGAGTCCGCGGCTATTTCCACGCCGAAGTCCGGCAACAGAACGGCCAGCTTTGCAACGATCTGAGCACAGCACTGTTCTACGAGGTCAACGTATTCCTCGGCCAGCGTCTGGAATACCCGGCTGAACGTGCTACGGTTGGGTAGGGAGTTGGTGAACCCGCAGACGGAGCGGAGCGTAGGGTCATTATCCAGCCTGCGGACCAGTGCCGACGTATTCGGGATGCCCAGCACATAGGAGCCTAGATGCGCCCGCAGGATTGGACGGCGCGGGTAGGGTTTGCGTCCAGTGCGCTGTGCGCCGGTGAGTGCGATTGCAAGCGGCTCAATGTCTATCTCGTCGAGGAGCCGCCGGAGGTCGGCAAGGTCTGTGAAACCTTGCGACGTGGACGCAGATGGTATAATATCTGCAACGACCACTGGGAGGCTCACCTCGTTTTCCCTGTGGCGACAGACCGTTGGGAGCGGCAACCCCCGGCGGTCTTTTTTAGTGTTTATGTTCCGAACAATTATACCATAATTGTGCTCAATTTAGGGCAATTCCCTTGACATAAAAGCGAGTACGCTTTATGTTGACCTCGCTACAGATGTCAGTCCTCCCGCAATTCGGCGGGTCTCAGGCAGCTATCCGGGATGGCTTACGAGCCTTCTTGCGACGCTGCCTATGGACTCGGCATCTGTAGCAAGACGCCTTCCGGGTGTCGCAAGGAGGTGCCAGTTGTGGGGAAGATTATCGCAGTCGTTGGCGTAATGGCATTGGTGGGTCTGTCGATTGCCTTAATTGTCGTCGGGGTAAACGACAAGTCATCATCTGAGAAACCAAAGATTGAGGTACGGGCTACGCCAACCAGACCGCCAACGCCGATAGTAAATAAAGACGACCAGTGTCTAAAAGACGCTCAATGCGCGTCCGAACGACGGGATTGGCTAAGAGCAGCCGTTGGCCCTTGCGGGCGCATGATAGAGAACCAATCTGCCTATGATTACAAATGGACGACTGGTCCCGGAGAAAGGTTCTCTGGCGTAGAGGTTCAACCAAGCGGTCAGCAAATCATGTACTACGGCAGTAACGTGAGATTCCAGAACGCTTTTGGCGCATGGCAGCGAATGAACTACACCTGCCTCTTCGACCCTATCGAAAAACAGGTATTGTATATCAAGGTAACGGCATTCTGATTACGGAATGCGTCGGATTGACTCCGCATTCCGTATCGGTAAATCAGCGCGATTAGTTTTGCACAGGGCTAATGCGCGCACAGGGCCTTTCGATTATTCCGTCGTTCCGGCCTTGAGCCGGAATCCAGAAAAATCTGGCATAGGGTCGGTGGCTGCCGGTGCGGATTTCCTGGGTTCCCGCCTGCGCGGGAACGACGAGTCGTTGGAAAACCGAAAGACCCTGGATGCGCGCAACACACCAACGTCAATTACCAGCCCGACCCCCACGGAGGCGGTTTCAAACCGCAGCGAATTCGGTTGCTGTCCTGCGTCATCCCGCGGGCGCCAACCCGGACGCCAATCAGATGGGCGGCCTTCTCGTTGTAGATCGTAACCGCTTCGCTATCGGCCCCGCCGGTGCGTTCCACCCACTTCGGCAGCGCGTTATTACGCCCGGCTTCGTACAGCGCAGCCTGAATTTCCGGTGAGATTTCAACGTAGGTCATATTGCCTTCGGTATTCTCCCGGACCCCTTGTTCGGCTCAGCTCGCTCGGCAAAAATGCGGGGTCCCGCTTTCGAGCCTCGTCTGCTCCCCCTAACTGCACTGCCGCCAAACGTTGCAACGAAAAACGCTGCGCCACCCGCAAAAGGCAGCCCAGCGCTGAACCTACGTGGTTAGTCGGTCGTGCCGTTATTCAATGGCAGATGCACTACCGTCTTCATTGATCTGCACACCCACGATTGGGGCCACCAGATCATTGAAAATGATCGCCGCTTCAGACGTAGGACCGCCCACACGTTCCACCCAACCTGGCACGACATTCTCAATGGCAGATCGCTTTTGGGCGGCTTTCATCTCGTCGGTGAACTCTACCAGTTGCATCCCTTCCAGTATGTTTTCCTCCACGGCATTGGGGGCGAAATGCTCGAAGAGCAATTGGCGGTTCAGTTAGGCGTGACGCGCGCCTTCCTCCAGCACGATGTTCTGCAAGTCCTTGGGCATGTCATCCCAACGGGCATGGCTGATGGTAAACTAACTGTGACCTACCGAAACGATTGGCCCAACCAGGTAGTCTGCCACTTCGTACCAACGGAGCCCGTAGCCGCAGGAACCGCACGAAATTGCGCCGTCAATGACACCACGCTCCAGGGCCGTGTACACGTCGGCGAAGGCAATGAACTGCGGGTCAGCACCCATACCGGATAGCAGGTCGCTGAGCACGGTGCTGTGACTACGCACCTTCAAACCCTGCAACGCGTCCAGGCTGGTCACTTCTGGTTTTGCGGAAATGTAGTTGTGGGCCATCATCATGTACGCCACCTGCACGCCGCCATTGGCTTCGGTTATTTCAGCCATCTTGGGTTGAATGGCATCGATCACCGCCAACTGCGCCGCTTGCGTCGGGAACAGGCCCCACAGGTTGCTTATGTCCATAATTGGGTGATCGCCGCCGACGTAACCAGAATAAATTTGCGCTGAATCCAGTGTGCCGTCCTCCACCAGGCGCAGCGAGTTAGGCCCAGCGATGCCCAATTCGGGGAACGATGACACTTGAAATAGTACCTGGCCATTGGCGCGTCGAGAGATTCGTTCCGCAAAGCCAATGTCCTCAGTTTCCTTGTAGTTGCCAATGGCCAAACCGCAGTGAACGAGAGTACGGTTGATGCAGGCCATCTGCATCTCGAAGTTATAGCCTTCGGAAACCAGGGGAGTCAGGTTGAAGTTGATGCCGTCCTCCACGCCGCACGACGAGCCGGATGGGCTACCGCCGCCGTGAACGTCCGGCACCGTCGCATTGGGTGGTCGACAACGCCTCTGGGCCGTCAGCAGTTTGCGTTACGTGGATGGTTACTTCCCCGATTTTGCGGTCGCCGCCTTCGTCCATAATCGCTTCCGTGGCCGACGGCGCCATCGCTTCAGTGGCGGCCGGCTGCATCACTTCGGTAGCGGCTGCCGCCACCGCTTCCGTCGCTGCCGGAGTGGCTTCTTCGGCTGGGCTGCACGCCAACGCCGCAACAACCAACAAAGCAACTAGTACTCAATCAAGTCTGGAAAGGCAGGGATAGAGGCGATGCAATTTGGATCGGGCATCTTGAGTGCTGAACCGCCAGTTGATGGTGACGCCCGCTGCGTTGCGTTGGGTTTCGTAGGCCGTGATTTGGCGTTGCAGGGCGTCCGCGTCGGGG
This sequence comes from Dehalococcoidia bacterium, assembly GCA_965220095.1. Classification (GTDB taxonomy): domain Bacteria; phylum Chloroflexota; class Dehalococcoidia; order Lucifugimonadales; family UBA3495; genus Bin87. Next base: position 3,087,350 of record OZ244805.1, on the reverse strand, counting down.
TTTCTCCCCTTGAGACAAGCGCGGCTCAATGCGCTGAATTCGATCTCCGCCATGTTCAACCAACTGGCGTGCTTGGGCGTGTGGTGAAACTCGAGGCGCTTCACGATGCGCCGGGCCTCAGCAGCCGGGAACGTCTCGTAAAGGGACGCCATACGATGGGTATTCAGATTGTCCAGCACCACGCGGATCACCGGGGCATCAGAGTAAGCCTCATCCACTAGCCAGCGCATCTGGTGGGCGAAGTCCGGCATGGTGCGCCGCTCGGTGCTGGCCAGGTGGCGCCAGCCCGCCAGGGGTTCACAGGTCAGGAAGATGTTGCGGGTGCCGCCGCGTCGATACTCGTAGTCCTGCCGCCGCGGTCGTCCCGGTTGAGGAGGCAACGGCTCCCTGACCGCGGCCAGCAGTTGGGTGGAGGTCTCGTCAAAGCACACCACCGGCCGATCGGGGTCGTAGGGTTCGGCATACAGGTCCAGCACGTCCTCCATGGCCGCCACGAATTCGCCGCCTACTTTCGGGATGCACCATTGCTGCTTCCGCCAGGGCTTGAGGGTGTTTTTTTGAGTCTGAGCCTGACCGTCTCGTAGGACAGCGATGGCGCCAAGCCCAACTCCACCACCTTGCCAGCCAACAAACGCAGGGTCCAGTGCTCATGGCCTTCGGGCGCGTCGCTGCACGCCAGGGCAATCAGAGCCTGCCCCGTACTGGATACGGGGTGGGCTTCGCCCCGATCATCCAGCTTGCGATACCGGTTGGCTTGGGGATGGTCGTGCCGCACACCGTCCAATCCCTCTTCGGCGTACCGCCGTTTGGTGCGGAACACCGTGCGCGGCGACGTATCCAGGGCCGCCGCCACTTGGGAAGCACTCCAGCCCTCATCAGTCTTGAGCAGGATGCGCGCCCGATTGATGACCCGAGCGGAATGCCGCCCACTGTGGATCAATCCCCGCAACTGCTCCTGATCTTCCGACGACAACCGTACTGCGTATTTCTCCTGAACCATGGATGTCGCACCTCCCGCACCACTGTTTGCCAGTCAGCGTAACAACCCTGGCCCGCCCCGCGCTGCACCTGCCAATACAGGATTGACTCAATACTAGTACTCGGTCAAACTTGCGCCGGCAGATGAAGGATGAAACGGGCTATGGTTGCTACGCTGACTGGCAAACAGCGGTGCGGGAGGTGCGACATCCATGGTTCAGGAGAAATACGCAGTACGGTTGTCGTCGGAAGATCAGGAGCAGTTGCGGGGATTGATCCACAGTGGCCAGCGCTCCGCTCGGGTCATCAATCGGGTGCGCATCCTGCTCAAGACTGACGAAGGGTGGAGCGCCCCCCAGGTGGCGGCGGCTCTGGACACGTCGCAGCGCACGGTGTTCCGCACCAAACGGCGGCACGCCGAAGAGGGGTTGGAGGGCGTCCTGCACGACCATCCCCAAGCCAACCGGTATCGCAAGCTGGACGATCGGGGCGAAGCCCACCTGATTGCGCTGGCGTGCAGCGACGCGCCCGAAGGCCATGAGCACTGGACCCTGCGTTTGTTGGCTGGCAAGGTGGTGGAGTTGGGCTTGGCGCCATCGCTGTCCTACGAGACGGTCAGGCTCAGACTCAAAAAAACACCCTCAAGCCCTGGCGGAAGCAGCAATGGTGCATCCCGAAAGTAGGCGGCGAATTCGTGGCGGCCATGGAGGACGTGCTGGACCTGTATGCCGAACCCTACGACCCCAATCGGCCGGTGGTGTGCTTTGACGAGACCTCCACCCAACTGCTGGCCGCGGTCAGGGAGCCGTTGCCTCCTCAACCGGGACGACCGCGGCGGCAGGACTACGAGTATCGACGCGGCGGCACCCGCAACATCTTCCTGACCTGTGAACCCCTGGCGGGCTGGCGCCACCTGGCCATCACCGAGCGCCGCACCATGCCGGACTTCGCCCACCAGATGCGCTGGCTAGTGGATGAGGCTTACCCCGATGCCCCGGTGATCCGCGTGGTCCTCGACAATCTGAATACTCATCGTATGGCGTCCCTTTACGAGACGTTCCCGGCTGCTGAGGCCCGGCGCATCGTGAAGCGCCTCGAGTTTCACCACACGCCCAAGCACGCCAGTTGGTTGAACATGGCGGAGATCGAATTCAGCGCATTGAGCCGCGCTTGTCTCAAGGGGAGAAACCCCGACGCCGACGCCCTGCAACGCCAAATCACGGCCTACGAGACCGAGCGCAACGCAGCGGGCGTCACCATCAACTGGCGGTTCAGCACTCAAGATGCCCGATCCAAATTGCATCGCCTCTATCCCTGCCTTTCCAGACTTGATTGAGTACTAAACCAAAGTCAAGGTGAAATGTACATATCGCTAGACCGCACTATCGGTGCCCACGCAGTTGGGGCCTAAAGGTAATATGAGATGCCGTGGAGTCCTTTCGGTCATCGTCAATCTCCCCGAAATGCACATCCCACCTTGGTATTGGTTTAGCTACGTGATCTTACATATGATGCACACCTGTGGAATGTACAAAGTCGAGCTAAGGAAGAGCACGGCTTGAGTTCGCCGTGCTCTTCGGTAAACCTGTAGAAATTGTCCGGGAAGCCTGCGTTCGGGCTAGACGAACCAGCCCATGCCTTCCAAATGGCCGCGCAGGAAGGCTATCTGGCCTCCGTGGACGATGTTGTCAAAGACCAAGACACCCATGATGGTCTCTTTCGGCTCGGGGTCCGAACCGGGCCTCAGGCTCATGGTGGCGCTCAACTCCTCGTCGGTCACGGAGGACATATAGTCCCGGCAGCAGGCCTTCATGGCCTCGTAGTACCCTGCCAAGACGTCTTTGGAGGGAAGCGGCCACGCGGCCACGCGCGCCGTGTCCCAGCCTTGGCCGGTCGTCTCCGGGTCGTCGCTCAGGCCGAATTTCTCGCACCAACCGTCCTCTATCCATATCTGAGGCTTGCCTTGGAACCTGGCATTCATGAAAACGTCCACTACCCGGCTCATGTGGAAGAGGAGCCAACCGATGGAATTGTCGCTGTCGGATATCTGGCGCGCCAGTGTCTCATCACTCAGCCCGTCTATGGCGCGGTCTACCATACCCCAGTTACGTTCCAGCGCATTTGATATCCCGGCGGAAACAGCCATGATTACTCTCCAAAAGTTTCGTTAGTTTGGGGTTGCGGGGCTAATTGTAACAGCCCCAAAACTGGAATGGTAAGGTAGCGCCGACGATCAAGAAGAGGCCTGCTACTGATCTGAGGCTGTAGTATTAAGGTCCTTTCGGTAGTCTTCAAGACCCTCGAAATGCACATCCCACCTTGGTATTGGTTTAGGCCGGCCAATATCCTTTTTGTCATCGCCTGGAATCCCTCCATTCCTTAATTCGCGGTTGTGCCGACTAGCCTGTCGACACGTGGGCGGCAATTCCAGGGCGATGCAGCACTGCCTGTCAACCGAATGGCGGGGTAGCAAATACTACCCCGCCACTGTCGATATGGCATCTCCATCCGAAAATGGAGCAACTTGGTTTCCAGGGCTAGTTGATTTCGCTAGCGGAGCCGTCAGGATTGATGGCTACACCGATGATGGCGGCGACTTTGTCGTTGTACAGCGTAACCGCGTCGCTATCAGGGCCGCCGGTACGCTCCACCCAGTTGGGCAGAATGACGGTCAGGGCAACCTCTCGCATCCGTGCCTGAACCTCGTCGCTGAAAGGCTTGTGAGTCATGCCGGACTCCACGTTGGCATCGACGCTGATCACGTTCCATTCTTCGATGAGGGTCTTTTTGGCCAGGTCTTCGTAGTCGCGACCGGTTTCCAGCAGGATCTGCTGGATGTCTTCGGGCAGGCGATCCCATGAGTCCGAACTCATCGTTACGTAGGCCACCGCGACGGATCCGACGATGGGTCCGTACAGGTATCGGGTTACCTCATACCAGCGCTGGCTATGTCCCGGCTCCCCGCCGGTGACGCCAGCGTCCAGCACGCCCCGCTCCAGCGCCGTGTATACGTCGGCGAAGGCCACGAACTGACCTTCGGCGCCCAAACCGGCCAACAGGTCGCCCAATATGGCGCTGTGCTGGCGGATCTGCTTGCCCTCGAAATCGGCCAGGGTATCCAGCGGATCCGAGCTGAAAATGAACTGGTTGGGATAGTAATGTCGCATTATCGGCTGACCGCCGGTAACCTCTTTCAAAACCCCCACCAGGTCTTCGTGGATGGCATCCGTCAATTCCAGGTGAGCTTCCTCGCTGGGGGACAAACCCCACAAATTTCCTACGTCCAGCAACGGCAGGTCGCCACCTACGTACCCGCTGTAGACCACCGCCATCTCGAGAGTGTTGTCCTCGATGAGCCGCAATGTATCGCCGCCGGCAATGCCGAGTTCGGGGAAGGAAGTGATGGTGAACTCCACCTGACCGTCGGTGCGCTTCGCCACTTCGGGAAGGAAGTAGCTGTTGATCAGCTCGCAGGCCGCGACGGTGCGGTTGATGCAGGTGAGCTGGAATTCGAAACTCTCGCCTTGTGTGACCAGTTGGGTGCCGGAAGAAATCATGGCGGCTTCCGTTTCAGTGGCGGTGCCGTCGGGATTAATCTTCACGCCAACAATGGGGCCAACCTTCTCGTTGAAGATTTGCACGCCTTCGGAGTCAGGACCGCCGGCGCGCTCCACCCAGTTGGGAATAATGAGATCCAGCGCCGTAGCGCGCATCCGCATCTTCACGTCGTCGGGGAAGTCGCTGTAAGTCATCCCTTCTGCAACGTTAAGGGTGATTCCGTCCGGGTCCCAGTCCCCTTTGAGCAGGCGCAGGTTTTCGGCTTCGTATTCCTGGCCGACTTCCTTGAGGATAGCCTGGCTTTCCGGCGTCAGTGAATTCCATTTCTCGCTGTTGACGGTAACGTAGGTCACGCCGATGGAACCCACGATGGGGCCGTAGAGGTAATCGGTTACCTCGTACCAGCGCTGACCGTAACCGGGAGTTCCCCCCGTCACGCCGCCGTCCAGGACCCCACGCTCCAGGGCCGTATAGACGTCGGCAAAAGCAACAAACTGACCCTCAGCGCCCAGCCCGGCCAGCAGGTCACCAAGAATGGTGCTGTGCTGGCGAATCTTCTTGTCCTCGTAGGCGACCAGGTCATCCAGCGGCACGCTGCTGAAGATGTACTGGTTGGGATAGTAGTTCCGGAAGATGGGCTCTCCCCCCGTCGCCTCACGCAGGATGCGAATCATGTCATCCTCGATGGCGTCGGTCAGCGCCAGGTGGGCGTCGTTGCTGGGGGAAAGGCCCCACAGGTTACCGACGTCGATGATGGGCAGGTCGCCGCCGACGTAACCGGAGTAGATTTCCGCAAACTCCAGCGTGAGGTCGTTAACCAGCCGGATGGTGTCCGGCCCGGCGAGACCCAACTCGGGGTAGGAAGAAATTTCAATGGTGACCGCGCCGTTGGTCCGTTCGCTGACCTTGGGAGTGTAGAAGTCGCGAATCAGTTCGCACGGGCGCAGCGTCCGGTTGATGCAAACCACCTGGAGCGTGATCGGCTCTTGCGTGGCCGCCGCCGTGGTATCGGTCGACGCTGTAGTATCAGCCGACGCCGCAGTACCGGCCGACGCCGAAGAATCGCCCGACGCCGCCGGTGCCTGGGTTTCCGCTGCCGGTTCCGCCGCCCCGCCGCCGCCGCAGGCCGCCAGGGCCAGCATCAGCAGGGCAATGGCGCCAACGACCGCGCCGGATCGCCAGTAGGCAGGCAAACTTCTCAATCTGGACATAGTAGTCTCCATCGCGTTGGGAAATTTAGGCGACGGCACGTGGCAACTGACCAAACCGGTAACCGCCACCCTCACTGCCGTCGATTAACATCGTAATCTAACAGCGCCTGCCGGCAGTTTCAATAATTTGGGATACGCCGTATAGACACTTTGACGAATAACCTGGGAAGGTTGGACGCGGCGACCCTGTATAATGCGGCGAAAACCCCGGCTATCATCCCCGCATAGGAAGGCACGCGCCATCATGCCCTATCCCGGACTTGACCTCACCGGTCGCAAGGCGCTGGTAACCGGCGCGGCCCGCGGAATCGGGGCTGCCCTGGCCGTTGGCCTCGCTCAGGCCGGCGCCAACGTCGCCGTCAGCGACCTGCCCACCGACACCTCCCGGGCCGGCGTGGCCGAGACCGCCGCCCGCATCAGGGCGGAAGGCGTCGCCGCCCTCGAATACGATATGGACGTACAGTCGGTGGCGGCCATCGACGCCACCGTTCGGCGCGCCGCCGCCGACCTGGGGCGGCTGGACATCCTGGTCAACAACGCCGGCATCAGGCGTCGCGCGCCGGCGCTGGAAGTAACCGAGGATGATTGGGACGCCGTCCTCGACACCAACCTCAAGGGCGCCTTCTTCTGCGCCCAGGCCGCCGCCCGGGTCATGATTCCAAACGGGTTTGGACGCATAATCAGCATATCTTCCCAGCTGGCCCTGGTGGGCGCGCCTCACCGGGCCGCCTACTGCGCCAGCAAGGGCGGCCTGGCCAACCTGACCCGGGTGCTGGCGCTGGAGTGGGCCGAGCACGGCATCACCGTCAACGCCATCGGGCCGGGGCCCACCACCACACCCGGCCTGCTGGAGGCCGAGACCCGTGACGACGATTCCATCCAGGCCGACCTGGCCCTGCGGATGCCCCTGGGCCGGCGCATGGAAGCTGAAGAACTGGTGGGCGCGGCCATCTACCTGGCCAGCGACTCGGCCGGCGCCACCACTGGCCACCTGCTGATCGTCGACGGAGGATGGACTGCTATCTGACGACAACACCGACCTCGTGCATTGATCTTCGATCTTCATGCCGAGGTCTGCAACAAACCCTGGAGACGTTGAGCCATGAAATTCGGTATGTTTTATGAATTGCAGATGCCCCGCCCCTGGACCGACACCGCCGAGTACGACACCCTCTGGAACGCCGTGCGGCAGGTACAGTACGCCGAGGAGATGGGCTTCGAGCGCGTCTGGCTGGTAGAGCACCATTTCCTTACCGAATTCGCCCACTCGTCCGCCCCAGAAGTAACGCTGGCCGTGATGGCCCAGCACACCAGGAAGATGCGCCTGGGGTTCGGCGTGGCGCTGGCGCCCGTGCATCATCCCCTCCACGTAGCGGCGCGCGCCGCCACCCTGGACATCCTCAGCGACGGGCGCGTGGACGTGGGCGTGGGCCGCACCAAGGGACCCTACCAGCTCACTCCCTTCGGCACCGACGTGGCCCAGACCCAGAGCATGATGGTGGAGACCCTGGAATGTCTCCCTCGCATGTGGTGCGATGAGGTCTTCAGCCACGACGGCGAAAACTGGACCATCCCCGCTCGGGAGGTCATTCCCCGCCCGTTGCAGCAACCCCACCCGCCGCTGTGGATGGCCTGCACCCAGGAGGACACCTTCCGCCTGGCCGGGCAGTTGGGCGTCGGTTGTCTGGTCAACACCCTGGGCGGCACCGACAAGACCCGCGGACTGGTCAACGCCTACTACGAGGCCATCGAGCACGCCACGCCCGTGGGACGGTTCACCAACCGCCAGGTCGTCGCTTCCACCATCGGGTTCTGCGACGAGGACGACGCCCGCGCTCGCCGGAAGGGGGCCGAGGTCGCCGCCTGGTACCTGGAGCAGAGCCGCCAGCGTTTCGTGCTGGAGTGGGCCGGCGTCGACCGGGATGCCGTACCCGAGGAGTACCAGTTCTACGTGCAGGGCGGCGCGGTGCGCGGCGGCGGCCCTGACTCCGGACCGCGGTCGGAAGACCCCCAGCAGCAGCAACCGCCCACGCCCGAGGAGCTGCTGGCCGGCGGCGGCTACTGCGTCGGCGACCCCGACGCCTGCATCCGGGTGATCGAGGAGTTCGAGTCCATGGGCGTGGACGAAATCATGCCCATCTTCCAGGCCGGTTACGCCACCCACGAAGAGGTCCTGAACTCCATCCGCCTCTTTGGCGAGTACGTCATCCCCCACTTCCGCGCCAAAGAAGCGGCGAAATAATCGAACATGGATCGACAGGATAGACCGGATGATAAGATTTAACCACCGAAAATCCTGCTCATCATGAGCATACATGTTGGTAAAGGGCCTTTATTGATGACCACCGTTGTACAACCGGATGCCGCCGGACAAACCCCCACCAACCAGCCAGTCAAAACGCCGGTGGTGTCCGTTGTGGCGACCACGCCGGCGACGGTGCTGGCCGATGTGGAGCGCGCCATGCGGCTGGCCGGCGCCGAGCAGGTGCTGTCCATCGACCTGGAAACGCTGCTGAAGATCAACATCTCCTGGCAGCACTGGTATCCGGGATGCTCCACCGCGCCCTGGCAGCTGGAGGGCGTCGTCTGCGCGTTGCACAACATGGGCCACTCCGACCTCATCGCCGCTCATAACGGCACCGTCGTCGTTGATTCCTTCGAGGGCGAGGTCAACAACCGCCACAAGCCCGTCCAGGACAAGTACAACCTGCGTACCGTCCACCTGGACACGCCGCCGGAGCCGTGGGTGCGTTACGAGCCCAGGGCCAAAATGCTGGCGCTGGACGACATCTACCCGGAGGGCATCGAGATTCCGCAGATTTTCGCCGGCAAGAACATCGTCCACCTGCCCACCATGAAGACCCACGTCTTCACCACCATGACCGGCGCAATGAAGAACGCCTTCGGCGGGCTGCTGCACCGCAAGCGCCACTGGACCCACTCGGTCATCCACGAGACGCTGGTCGATCTGCTGGCCATCCAGCAGGAGATACACCCGGGCATCTTCGCCGTCACCGACGGCACCTTCGCCGGCGACGGGCCCGGCCCGCGGGCCATGCGCTGGCACATCAAGAACCGCATCGTCGCCGGCGCCGACCAGGTAGCCGTCGACGCCGTGGTCGCCTCCATGATGGGCTTCAACCCGCTGAGCATCCAGTTCATCCGCCTGGCCCACGAGCGCGGCCTGGGCATCGGCGACCTGCGCCACATCGAGGTCGTCGGCGACGAGCCGGACATCTCCCGGGTCAACTGGAATTTCTCCGGCACCGAAAACACCTTCGCCAGCCGGGGCCAAAAACTCATCTACTGGGGCCCCCTAAAACCCCTCGAAAACGCCCTCCTCCGCTCCCCCATAGCCGCCTGGGCCTACACCGCCAGCAACCTATACCACAACGGCTACTGGCTGAACACGGTGGGCAAGCGCCGCATAAGGAAGGCGCTGAAAACGGAGTGGGGGCGGCTGTGGGAAGGGTACTAGTACCGTTTCAATTTAATTCTATTGGATAGACATGTTTGAGCTTACTGCGAGCGTCCTGGGTGGAGAACCGCCAGTCTATGATGGCGGCGGCCTCGTTGCGCTCGCGTTCGAGCGCCGCGACCTCCCGTCTCAGCAACGCTTCATCGCCGACCCGGCGGTTCAGACACTGTCTGCTAAAGACGCTCAACTCGATTTCAGCCATGTTCAACCAGCTTCCGTGATTGGGTGTGTGGTGAAGCTCCAGGCGTTTGGCTATGCGGCGCGCCTCGGACGGTGCAAACGCTTCGTAGAGCGAGCCGGGCTGGTGGGTGTTGAGATTGTCCAGGACCACGCGCACTACTGCGGCGTCAGGATATGCCTCGTCCACCAGCCACTTCATCTGTTGAGCGAAGTCCACAGCAGTCCGGCGCCCGGTCACCTCGATATGCCTCCACCCACCCTTCGGTTCACAGAACATGAACAGATTCCGGGTCCCGTTTCGCTGGTACTCGGTGTCATAGCGCTCCACCCGTCCAGGAGCGGCCGCAATGGGAGGCCGCACATCCCCAAGCAACTGCTTGGAGGACTCGTCAAAACACACCACCGGACACTCCCGGTCGTACTCTTCGTGATAAAGGTCCAGCACGTCCTCCATCCGAGCGACGAACTCCCCGCTCAGCTTGGGGATGCACCATTCCTTTTTCCGCCACGGCTTGAGTTCGTTTTTTTGAGTATCTGGCGCACCGTCTCCAAGGAGATGCTCCCGGCAAACTCCATCTCCACCACCTTGTCCGCCAGCAGATGGAGCGTCCAGTTCACATGTCCTTCGGGTGGACTGCTGCACGCGATGGCAACTAGGTGCGCTTCCTGCTTGCCGTCCAACTTGCGCTCCCGGCCCGGCCGTGGCTTGTCATTGATGGCGGCCTCAAGTCCTTCCTCGACGAACCGCTTCCGCACTCTGGCAACGGTAGCAGCGTTGATCAAAAGCACACCGGCTATCTCACCGTCCCGAAGTCCTTCATCTGCTTTGAGCAACGCCAGCGCCCGCTTGACGGTGCGGACTGACGGCTTGCCCCGGTGGGAAACCTCATTGAGACGGGAGCGTTCGGATTCAGCCAGCTTGACTTTATACTTGATGGCAGCCATGTCTGGATACTCCCCCACAGAAAGATCATACCCAAGTATGGCTCCCTTCTCATATTATTACAAATCTATCCGGAAATGGTACTAGTACTCAATCAAGTCTGGAAAGGCAGGGATAGAGGCGATGCAATTTGGATCGGGCATCTTGAGTGCTGAACCGCCAGTTGATGGTGACGCCCGCTGCGTTGCGCTCGGTCTCGTAGGCCGTGATTTGGCGTTGCAGGGCGTCGGCGTCGGGGTTTCTCCCCTTGAGACAAGCGCGGCTCAATGCGCTGAATTCGATCTCCGCCATGTTCAACCAACTGGCGTGCTTGGGCGTGTGGTGAAACTCGAGGCGCTTCACGATGCGCCGGGCCTCAGCAGCCGGGAACGTCTCGTAAAGGGACGCCATACGATGAGTATTCAGATTGTCCAGCACCACGCGGATCACCGGGGCATCGGGGTAAGCCTCATCCACTAGCCAGCGCATCTGGTGGGCGAAGTCCGGCATGGTGCGGCGCTCGGTGATGGCCAGGTGGCGCCAGCCCGCCAGGGGTTCACAGGTCAGGAAGATGTTGCGGGTGCCGCCGCGTCGATACTCGTAGTCCTGCCGCCGCGGTCGTCCCGGTTGAGGAGGCAACGGCTCCCTGACCGCGGCCAGCAGTTGGGTGGAGGTCTCGTCAAAGCACACCACCGGCCGATTGGGGTCGTAGGGTTCGGCATACAGGTCCAGCACGTCCTCCATGGCCGCCACGAATTCGCCGCCTACTTTCGGGATGCACCATTGCTGCTTCCGCCAGGGCTTGAGGGTGTTTTTTTGAGTCTGAGCCTGACCGTCTCGTAGGACAGCGATGGCGCCAAGCCCAACTCCACCACCTTGCCAGCCAACAAACGCAGGGTCCAGTGCTCATGGCCTTCGGGCGCGTCGCTGCACGCCAGCGCAATCAGGTGGGCTTCGCCCCGATCGTCCAGCTTGCGATACCGGTTGGCTTGGGGATGGTCGTGCAGGACGCCCTCCAACCCCTCTTCGGCGTACCGCCGTTTGGTGCGGAACACCGTGCGCGGCGACGTGTCCAGAGCCGCCACCACCTGGGGGGCACTCCACCCTTCGTCAGTCTTGAGCAGGATGCGCACCCGATTGATGACCCGAGCGGAATGCCGCCCACTGTGGATCAATCCGCGCAACTGCTCCTGATCTTCCGACGACAACCGTACTGCGTATTTCTCCTGAACCATGGATGTCCCACCTCCCGCACCACTGTTTGCCAGTCAGCGTAACAACCCTGGCCCGCCCCGCGCTTCACCTGGCAATACAGGATTGACTCAATACTAGGCTGACGGTGAAGAGTCGGTGATAGAATAAGTTAGCAGAGGCATCATGCATATCACAGGAATAACCGTAGCCGATTTTCCTCCATTCACGGAGGAGGTGAAATTCGAGCTTGATGAACGCGTGAACGTGTTCATGGGACCGAACGCGTCCGGGAAAAGCACCATTTTGCGGGCTTTGCAATATCGTATGGAAATGGAATTTGAAGGCCGTTTTGGTTTCGAGTTGAGCGATGACTGGCACCGTGTTGCTAGGCGGCGTATTCGTCCGATAAACAGAGGTTCCAATAATAATCAAGCCAATGGCGAAAAGGAATTTGCAGATTTTATTCCATGGATATATTTTCCTGCCTCACGTCTCACTTTGCCGTTTGAATATGACATATCTGCCATGCAAAAATTGCAATCGCAGGTCCCCATAATTTTGGACGATGAAGGTGAAGAGATAGAACCCGAGCCTCTGGATGCAATGCGTGAATCATTGTCACTATATGCTTTCGAAGGTAGTGCTGTTCATCGATACGCTAAAGGTGTCACTGATCTAGTAAGATCTGGTAGAAAAAACCGACGTTATATCGAACGAGCTGAATCTGAAAAAAAATTAGCGTACGACTGTGTCCAGAGCATTTGTTCTGACATCCTAGTTCCTGGGCACATTCCTTCGGATTTCATTTATCCCCAACCTGTAGTAGAAGATGAACTATCCATCACCAACGTCCATGACGATATGGCTATCAATACGATAGATCGTAATGCCGGCTCTATCTTCATGGGGGATTTGAGTAGCGGTACCCAAGGGACATTGTTATGGATCTGGTTTCTAGCCATAGAACTAGCGAATTTTTCCCCTAGACCCCGGGTAAGACGGTGGCACGAACAACCCTCCATCCTCCTCATCGACGAAATCGAAAATCACTTGCATCCCACTTGGCAACGGCGGGTGATTCCTGCTTTGTTGGAACATTTTCCGGGGTTGCAGATTTTTGCTACTACGCACTCGCCGTTTGTGGTGGCCGGGTTGAAGGCGGGGCAGGTGCATCTGCTGAACCGGGATGCCAACGGGGTGATTACTGCCACCACCAACACTGAGGATATTATGGGGTGGACGGCGGATGAGATTTTGCGGACGATGATGGGGGTACAGGACCCGACGGACGACGCAACGGCGGCGGCAGCACGGGAACTGCGACAATTAAGAGACGAGGGGCCGCGGCCGGAACACGTTGACGAGGAACAACGCCGAGAGCGTATGCAAGAGTTACGGCAGCTAGTCGACCGGGATTTACTGGCCGGCGGTCCTATGGCGGCGCGGCGGGAACTATTTGAGCAGCAATTCGCCGCAGCTTTGGAAAAACACCGTCAACGGCAAGAATTGAACCAGGACAACGGTTGACGATGCACGCCGTCGACCGCTCATCAGAACCCGAATTCATCGGTGAATTGCGGGCGATACGTTCTGATTGGGACTCATTGCATCCCACCGAACGACAAAGCATAAGAGTTGTCTTAAGGGAGGATTTCTCCGGTTGTTGCGCCTACTGCGAAAATCAGTGCGACGAAATCAATGGAGAGGCGGGCACTCACGGAACCATTGACCATTTTCGTCCGCGCAGCAAGTTCTCTTACGAATGGCTCACTTGGTTGAATCTAGTTTTCGCTTGCAACCGCTGCAACGAAACCAAGGCTAATCAGTGGCCTGACCCGGATCATGCAATCGGCAATGCGATAGACCCGACGTTCGCTTATGTGAATCCAAATGCCGATCCTAACCGGCGGCCCGCCGAGCAATTTTTTGAGTTTGATTTGAACGCGGGAGTAATGTTGGCATCAGTCGTACTCGACCCGTCCGAGTGGTGGATCGCCGACAAAACTATTTACGATTTAGATATTAATTCCGATTACCAACCTGTGGGCGACCGGTTACCTTATCTTCGACGCGAACGCCTTGACTTTGTCATTCAAGCAATCGACGACCCAGCAGCCGGTTTCGACGCCAACGTCAACTTGATGCTGGAATTTATGCTGCCGGACAAGCCGTTCTCCAGCTTTGTTACCGCCTACGTGAAGGACCGATTTCCTCTGTTTGAGCGTTTCTTTCGATAACCCCCACCACTTCCCCCCAGCTAACCCCAAACTCCCGGCACGCACGCGCCACGTCCTCGTACTCCGGCGACTGACTCACCAGCTCACCCCCCAGCCACTTGCGCTTGACGCGAATGGGGCCGTACTGCGTTTCCACCGTTACCACGTCCCGTTCGGCCACGTAGCGGCCTACCGGACGGATGCGGACGCCCAGGGTGGTGGTGTGGCGCAGGAAGATTTCCGCCAACCGCGACTCAAGCGAGGCCGGCCCCATGGCCGATAGTATTGTCCCGGGCCGGTTCTTCTTCATCTGGATGGAGGTGTACCAGACGTCCAGTGCGCCGGCCTCAAAGAGCAGTTCCATGGCAAAACCGATCTGCTCCCCCGTGGCGTCATCCAGGTTCGTTTCGAGCAAAATGACGTTGTCCTGCCAGCGGGCCAGGGGTGGACGGCGGTCGCCCTCCGCACCGGTTTGCAGGTCGACACCTGCCGTCTCTCCCAGCCACAACCGCACCACGTTGGGAAACGCCGCCGGGTCCTTGCCGCCAATGCCTATGCCTATCCGGTCCAAGGTCATGGCGGGCTGGCGGAACTCGCCCAGCGTTGCGATCAGGGCCGCCCCCGTGGGCGTGGTCAGCTCGCCCACTCCGGCGTAAATGGGTCGTTCCGGCGCCACCGCCGCCTTCGACGCTGCAATAATCTCGAGGGTGGCCGGCGCCGGGTTGCTGTACCCGGCCGGACGCCGGGGGCCAGTGACTTCCCCCAGCACCAGCGGCGAGGCGTACACCCGCTCGACCCCCAAATGCTCCAGACCTGCCACTACGCCCACTACGTCCACCAAGGTATCGGCGCTGCCCAGCTCGTCCAGGTGGACGGCGCTGCGGTCGTGCCCGTGTACGCGGGACTCGGCATCAAACAGGGCATTCAGCACCGACGTTGACCTGGCACGCACGCGTTCCGACAACCCCTCGGCGTGGGCAACGGCGTCCAGCATCTCGTGCGGGGCATACCGCCGGGCCGCCGAGACATCCACCAACGCCCTCGTGCCCCTGACTTCGCAGCGCACATCGGGTTTCGACCCCAATCCCACGCCCGAAATTCCCAGCGCGGCGACAGCGTGTTCTATGACCGAAACCGCGACACCGCCATCCAGCAACGCCCCTAGCAGCATGTCGCCGCTGGCACCCCCAACAGACTGGATGTAGGCAACCCTCACAGCAATTCGCGCTGGCAGATCGACAAACTACCGGAGTCGTTACGCCGGCTGGTTCGTGGCGCCGGTCTTGCCCAGCACGTCGTTCAGGCTGCCCGAACGCAAGCCGCTCAGGTCCAGCGACACCCACAAGTACCCCAGCGTCTTCAGGCGGCGCACAATCTCATCGCGCTGCTCGAAGGCCAACGCCATTTCGTTCTCGCCAACTTCCACACGACACAACCGGTCGTGATGCCGGGCGCGAACCTCTCGCAAACCCAGCTCCCGCAGCGCATCTTCGGCGGCCTCAATGCGTCCCAGCGACTCTATCGTAACCGGTGTTCCATACGGTATACGCGACGATAGACAGGGCTGGGCCGGCTTATCCCAGAGCGGCACGCCCAGCCACCGCGCCGCCTCGCGCACCTGCGCCTTGTCCATCCCGGCTTCGACCATTGGGCTACGGACGCTGTGCTCGGTGGCAGCGGTCATGCCGGGTCGATAGTCGCCCAGATCATCGGTGTTGGCGCCGTTCGCGATCCAGGTGATGCCTTCATCGGCGGCAACCACGGCCAGCTGGTCGTACAGCTCGGTTTTGCAGAAGTAACACCGCATCGGCGTGTTGGCGACGTAACCGTCCCGTTCCAGCTCATCGGTGCGGATCACACGGTGATTGATGCCGAATTCGGTTGCCACCCGCTCGGCGTCGCCAAGATCGCGGGCAGCCAGGGCCGGCGAAATGGCGGTTACTGCCAGCGCCCGATCGCCGAGGACACGATTCGCAGCAACTGCCAGCAGGGCGCTGTCCACCCCACCGGAGAATGCGACGATCAGCGAACCCATCTCGCTCAGGATGGTCTCGAGCCGACGCAGGCTATCGGGTTGGTTTGCGTTTGGTTGTGTCATACTATCGCCGTTTTACGTCTGGACACAGCGGTGTCCAGTTAATTCTACTACAATCGCGCCCTACTACAATCGCGCCGTTGAACTTGAAGAGGGTTACGATGACGGTACAATCAATCAGCGCCATCACGCTGGCCGTGCGGGACATGGCGCGCTCCGTCGCCTTTTATCATCAGGGTGCCGGCATCCCCATCCTGTATGGCGGACCCGACGCTGGTTTCACGTCCCTGGTAATCGGCAACGGCTACCTGAACCTGATCCTCGCCCATGACGCCGACGTGCGCTGGTGGGGCCGCTGCATCCTGTACGTGGATGACGTTGACGCCCACCATCGCGGCATAATTGATGCCGGCTACACCCCTGATGGGCCGCCTGCGGATGCCCCGTGGCGGGAACGCTACTATCACATCACCGACCCCGACGGCCACGAAATCAGCTTTGCCCGTCCACTGTCCGACACCACCATGCACGGATAACCGGGCCGGCGGCCCCTCACAACTCAGCGCGTACAGGTGCAGCGA
Source organism: Dehalococcoidia bacterium (assembly GCA_965220095.1). GTDB lineage: Bacteria > Chloroflexota > Dehalococcoidia > Lucifugimonadales > UBA3495 > Bin87. Next base: position 3,070,997 of record OZ244805.1, on the reverse strand, counting down.
AAGGCTGGTATCGGGGAAGGCGTGGTCTTCAATCTCGGTGTAGCCTCGGCTGTCCAGGAAGCTCGTCGCCGCCGTGAGATGATTCGCTGTCCACACCGTCGTCCGTGCATAACCGGCATCGCGGGCAAATTCCTCCGCCTGATCCAGCAATTGCGATGCAATGCCCATTCTACGGGCATTGCGGTCCACAGCCAGCCGGCGAATTTCCGCTTCCTCATCGCTGCGCCGGTATAAACCGATGCACCCAACCGGTTCTCCCGCGCGTTCGGCAATCCAGAAGTTGCTCCCCCGCCGTTCGACGTAGCTCTGCTGGATGTCAGCAAGGTCCCGCGTGATAGCGCCGTCGACAAACTCGTGAAAACCGGCCCGGTCTGCTTCGGTTTGCAGGTAACTCTCCGCAAAATCCTCCTGACCGTGCCGAAACAATCCGCGGGCCGCTGCACCGTCGGCCGGTTGGAATTGTCGAATGGAGATCATGCGTCGAGTGCCGTTCGCGGTGGTCGCATACCGGCATCACGTATTGATCAGGAAGTTGATGATGTCGCCATCGCGAACCGGGTACAACTTGCCCTCAGAGCGCAGCACGCCGTCCTTGCGACCTTGCGCCATTGAGCCGCATACGTAGAAATCATCGTAGGCGATGACCTCGGCCCTGATGAAGCCCCGCGTGAAGTCAGTATGTATCACACCGGCGGCATCTACGGCCGCCATCCCCTGTGGCACGCTCCAGGCGCGCACCTCGTCTTCCCCGATGGTGAGGAATGATGCTAGCCCCAGCGTGTCGTAACTGGCGCGAACCACCTGCGACGTGGCAGACTCGCCCAGGCCCAGGTCAGTACGAAACTCATCGGCCTCGTCGGAATCCATCAAACCCAGTTCCGCCTCAACCCGCGCGCTGATACTCACCTCGCCTACTCCGCGCACCAGGTGGACGTCTACGTCCAGGTCGGAGATCTGCAACTCGTCGGCGCCCTCGTCGATGTTGAAAACCGCAATGACCGCTTTGTCCGTCAGCAACTGGTAGTGCACCAGAAACGCCCGCTCTGAGTACGTCAGGTTCTGCAACCGTATCGGCGTCCCGTCATCCAGAGCCCGGCGCGCTTTGGCCACGGCTTCCTGATGTCGCACAACCATTGCGCGTTCTGCGGGTTTGGTCTTCAATACCTGGTCGGCCAGGCGTCGCGAGGCTCGCTCCAGTACTTCCAGGTCGGCAAACATCAGCTCGCCCAGCATGGTTTCCAGATCCGCTCCCGGGTTTACTTCGCCATTCGGATGCGGCACCGAGTCGTTATGAAAGGCCCGCACCACCACCAGGAAGGCAGTCGCCGCCTGCAGCACATTGCGATAACGCCCGCTGATTCCCTGCGATTTGGCCATCGACTCCGGCCCCGGCAGATCGGAATAGCGAATTTCGGCCGGCACCACCTTCCGGGGTTTGTAGATGCCAGCCAGGTAGTCCAGCCGTTCGTCCGGCACCTTGACCACTCCCAGGTGCATCTCGGTAGACGAACCCGCCGCGCCGCTGGCATCCGACTTGCCCAGCGTCAGGGCATTAAATAGCGCGGTCTTGCCGGATTGGGGCAGACCGACGATTACAATGTCCATAAGTGATATGCCCGTGGTAATTTTGTAGTAAGAGAATTTGACAAAACGAAACCCCGGCGTCGGTCATAGACAACCGGGGCCACCACGCCGGCCTCTGGTAGCAGGTTCATATCAGGGTCGCGAATCGATGTCTTCCAAAAGAGCTATGAAGTCTTCCAGGGTCAGGGTTAAAGGTTCGCGATCTCCTTCCGGAGTCTCCAGGCGTCTCAACTCGATTAAACGCTGGCGTAGGCGCTTGCGCTCTTCCTTACGGCCTTCCTCCTTGAATTTTTTAATTGCTGCGGGAATCAGCAATACCATGCGACCCACTACCTCCAGAACAATTGCTATGAGCAGGGCTCCGCCGGCCGACGCGCTACAAACGGCAGCCAGTAAATATACGCCCGCTTCATCTAACTGTTCCCAATATCCCCACAGGCCTAATGCTACGCCGCCAATGTAAACCAGATAATAGCTAATCCAATAGTTTCTGGCTACTTGCTTGACGGCCTCCATTCTAGCACAATCGCCAAGCAGAGCAGTCGCTAGCCGGTTGCCAGCACCACGGTTCCAGTGGATGACAGCGAACCGCCGGTGCCGTTTACAATGCTGGCCGCCGCCGCCTGATCCGTCGAACCCTTGCGGTACACCTGCCGCTCGCCACATTCTTTGCGCATTTGCCGCACCGCTTCCACCAGCAGGAAACTGCCGTACATTCCAGGATGGCTGTAGGACAATCCACCACCGTTGGTATTCAGCGCAAATTCCCCACCTGGCGCGGTGCGTTGGTTGGCGACGAAATCGGGGCCCTCGCCGGGGCCGCAGAACCCCAACCCTTCAAGGGTAACCAGTGTCGTGTACGTGAAGGAGTCGTAAATCATCGTCAGGTCGATGTCGCTATGGGCCAAGCCGGCTCGCTCCAGCGACAGCGGGCCGGTTTCCCGCGACCAGGTTGACGTGTGGTTGGGCATGAAGCTGATCAGGTTGTGGTCGTGGCCTTCTGCGGCGCCCAGCACCCACACCGGCGCCTTGTTGCAGTCGCGGGCCTTTTCGGCCGTGGTAACGATGATGGCCGCGCCCGAATCCGTAACCAGGCAGCAGTCAAACAGGTGGAAAGGCCAGGCCACCCAGCGCGAATTGTGATACTCGTCGAACGACATCGGTGTGTCGTACATGAACGCCATTGGGTTCAGATTGGCCCACTTGCGGGTGGAAACCGCGATCTCGGCCAGAGCCTGGCGGGTGCGGTCCTCACCGTATTCATGCATATACCGCGTGCAACCCATGGCATAGTTAATCGGCTGACCAATCATCCCGTAGGGTATCTCGTACTGGGCCACCGGCAGGTTGCGATCCGGCGGAACCCCGACGCGCTGGGAGCGTCCCGCCTGCCCGTGGGTAATCAGCACCGTGTCGCAGAAACCGGCGCGGATCGCCGCCGCTGCGTGCGCCACGTGGATTACGAATGACGACCCGCCCACCGAGGTATTGTCCGTGAACGACGGCTGCAGCCCGAAATACTCAGCGGTGGCCAGCGTGCTGAATCCGGCCGTCATCAGCCCGTTGATGTCCGACATCCGCAATCCGGCATCTGCCAGCGCGTTGTGCGCCGCTTCAGCATGGTGTTGCAATGACGATTTGTTGGGCACGTTACCCATCACGTCGGATTCTGCAACCCCAACAATGGCGATATCCCGTTGTCCCGACCCGGCGCTGACCATATCCAATCTCCCAGTGGAACTCTTTGGCCGAACTGTCGTTTGGCTAAAAGATAGTACAACATTCACTGCCTCCCGACAATCTACGGTGCCCCGTCACAGGGCAATCGCGTCTTCAATACCTACAATATGCAATGGCGCATTGCATTCTAAACGCTGATAACATTGGCCCGCGTCTGTCGTTTGAATGTGATAGAAAACCCGCCAACAGATTGAAATTCGCTTCTCTGATGTTGTAACTGTCCGTTCTCAGGCGACGTGAGACTACCCGAACTCGGACTTCCCGGGATTTTGCTTGTCACCAAAATTAGACGCGATTCCCCTGCGCCGGGCTGTTAGCTAGGCTTTACGCATAATTTAGAAAAAGTATAAAGACAGGGTAAGCTGGCCTGACCAAAATCTCACTAAAGGCCCAGCTATGCTTACCCTGCCCAATGCCATTGTATCCATACTCATTCCCTTCGCAACGCTGTTTACCAACCCGACCTGGCGGAAAGCCCAGGTACTGCTGGTGGGCGCGATCCTGACCCCGGGTCAGCGCACCGTCGCCGCGGCCCTGCGGATCATGGGCCGCAGCGATCACCGCGATTACGCCCGCTACCATGAGGTGCTCAACCGGGCGGTGTGGTCGCCCCGTGCAGCGGCGCGCATCCTCTTGGTGTTGCTGCTCCAGCACCTTGATGGTGGGGATGGCCCCTTGGTCTTCGGCATCGACGAAACCCTGGAACGGCGTCGCGGCGCCAAGATCAAAGGTCGGGGCATCTACCGCGACGCGGTGCGTTCCAGCCGGAGCCAACTGGTCAAGGCCAGCGGCCTGCGCTGGATCTCCCTGATGTGGCTGGGCCACGTGCCCTGGGCCGGACGCCATTGGGCCTTGCCGGCGCTCACCGTGCTGGCGCCATCGACCCGGTACTACCAACAGCAGGGCCGTCGGCACAAGAAGCTCACCGACTGGGCGCGACAGATGATCCTGCAACCCCGCTCATGGTGAGCCTGCCGAACCACGCTGGCTGCCCCAACGTCCACTGGCGCTGGTGGGCGACAACAGCTACGCCGTGCTGGACCTGCTCCACTGCTGCCAATCCCTCCGTGAACCCGTTACCCTCATTGCCAGACTACGGCTGGACGCCGCTCTCTATGCGCCCGCGCCAGCCCGTCAGCCGGGTCAGAACGGCCGCCCGCCGCTGAAAGGCGCGCGGCGACCCGCGCTGAAAACGATCCTCGACCAGCCCCAGGCAACTTGGGCCAGCGTGGCCGTGGCCTGCTATGACGGCGCCACCCGCACCGTGGAACTCACGTCGCAAACGGCGGTCTGGTACCGCTCCGGCAAGTCTCCAGTCCGCATCCGCTGGGTGCTGATCCGAGATCCCCAGGGCTCCTTCGCCACCCAGGCCTTGCTGTGCACCGACCCCGCCGCGGACCCGACCCAGATCCTGGAATGGTTTGTCCTGCGCTGGCAACTGGAAGTTACCTTTCCGGGAGGTGCGGACCCACCTGGGCCTGGAAACCCAACGCCAGTGGTCCGACCTGGCCATCGCCCGCACCACGCCCGTCCTGCTGGGAATCTTCTCCTGGACCACCCTGGCCGCCCACGGGTTGCAAAAACAGCGCCCCATGACCCAGCGCCGAGCGGCCTGGTACGACAAGCCGTTGCCGACCTTCGTGGACGCCATTGCCCTGGTGCGACGCCACCTGTGGCTGGCCTCGGAGGGTTTTTCAACGTCGGCCGTCGACCCCGATACGCAGGAACTCCCAGTCGCTCTGTACCACCGACTTGTCGATTCCCTGGCTTACGCCGCTTGAAATGCGGAAAGTCCAGGTTAGCGTTCCGTTTTAGGTGGCCGCATCTTACCGTCATTCCTGCGAAAGCGGGAATCCACCAAATCCCAACCGGAAAAATCCTGTCAATTCTGTCCATCGATGCAAAAAGCGGACTCAAACCGCGGCCGGGCAGATCTCAGCGATTGGAGTCGGCGGCCCAGTCTTCCCGCTCGCAGAGGACCCGCCGCTCGCCGGGGCGCTCGCCGTCAATCAGCGCGCGGTGAACGTGTTGGTTAACGCACCGGTTGCCGGGATAGACCGTGTGCTGGAAGTGGTCGGTCTCCAGCAGATAGCCGTTGCTGAGCGTCTCGGTTACGAGTTCTTCGGATTCACTGAACGGGGTAACCGGATCGGAGTGATTGCCGACTACCAGTATCGGTACGCCTCCGCCGTCCAGCGACCCCTCGAGAGGTTCGGGAGCGAACTGGTCGTAGAACGTGCAGGGGTTGGGGGTCGCCGTAATGCCCAATACCGCTATCAAGGGGAGCATTTCCTCGACGGCGGCGGTCACGATTTTGACGTCAGCCAGTTGAGTGGCGCGGTCGTACTCCGGCTGCAGAACCCATTCATCCAGGCAGTTGACGTGTGCGGTGAAGTTTGCCTCGCCGAATTCCCGGCCCAACATCTGAATCGCGGCGAGCACGAGCAAAAGCAAAGGGTCGTCGTTCTCGTTGAGCTCCCACAACGCCCGCCACAGGTAAGGCCAGAACTGCTCGCTGTACAGGGTCGTTATCACTCCCCAGCGGCCCGCATAGGGGTTATTATCTGCCGCAGCGTTGACCAGGGCCAGTTTTGCAACAGCCTGACGGTAGTAGCCCACCGGGTCCCCGTCGTTGTAGATTGGACACTCCGGGTCAACGCAGGCGGCCAGCGCTTGTTCCAGCAAAGCCTCCCACGCGGCGTCTCCGTCTTCCTCGTCCTCATCCTCCTCGTCTTCCTCTTGGTCAGAGGGGAACCGGTTGGCGGCGCCGTCGACAACCATCGCCCGGACCGACTCGGGGAAGAGCGTGGCATACCACACCCCTAACGCCGACCCATAGGAGAATCCCAGGTAAGAAATCTGCTCCGCGCCCAGGGCCTGCCGTATTTCATCCATATCCCTGGCAACGTATTCACTGTGCAGCAGACCGCCCACCGACCCCATTGAATCGATGCACAGGTTGGCCGCCGCTTCGCCGATCGCTATTTCCTCGGGGGTGTCAATGTCCCCGTCGATAGTGCCCAGCGAACCGTACTGCTCACCGAGGTCGCCACAGGCGAAATCCGGCCCGGACGCCCCGACTCCCCGGGGGTCGAAACCGACGATGTCGAAGTGTGAGACGAGTTTATGGGGGTACTTTTCCGGTTGGAACCCTCTGGACCGTCTCTAAACCGCTCCCGCCCGGCCCGCCGGGATTCACCAACAGATAGCCAATCCGGTTGTCCGGAGACGTGGCCCGATGCACGTTGACCGCGATTCTGATGCTGCCGGCCGCCGGGTCACGGTAGTCCGCGGGAACTGTTACGAATCCGCACTGGAGGCCAAGCCCGGACTGGCACTGGCTCCAGTCGATCCGCTCGCCGGCCACGGCGGGCTCCGGCTCTGGGGTCGTCACCGGCGCGAATGTGCGGTCCTCCTCGCAGAAGACCCGCCGCGCGCCGGGGTACACCCGGTCAATCAGCGCCCGGTGCACGTGGTCGTTGACGCACTGGTTCTCAGGATAGGCAATGTGCTTGTAGTGAGAGGTCTCCACCAGATAGCCATTGCTGAGGACCTCCGTTGCCACTTCTTCGGATTCGCGGAACGAAGTACGTGGGTCGTCGTGATTGCCGACTACCAATATCGGCACGCCGCCGCCGTAGAACGCTTCCCCAAGCGGTTCGGGGGCGAACTGGTGGTAGAACGGGCAGATTTCGGGGATCGAGACGTAAAGTGACGTCAGCATTTCCGCGACGGTGGCGTCAGCGGCTATGCCGTCATCCTTCCCGGTGGCGCGGTCATCCTGCGGTCCGGTGGCACGGTCCAACCGTCGCGTGTAGCGAGCCAACTGTCCTTCCGGATCCAGGACCCATTGGTCCAGGCAATTGACGTGGTTAAGGAAGTTTGCGCCAAGTTCCCTAACCGTTGACCGTTCCCGGGCGTACTCGAGCAGAATAGACGGGTCGTCGTTCTCGTTGAGTTCGAACAGACCCTGCCACAGGTCAGGCCGATCCTCCTCGTTGAACGTGGCCGATATCACCCCATATAAGTCCGCGTTGGGATGCTTCGCCGCAGCGTTGATTAGGTCCAGTTTTGCAATAGCCTGACGGAAGTAGCCCACCGGGTCGCCGTCGTTGTAGATGGGGCACTCCGGGTCAGCGCAGGCGGCCAGCGCTGCTTCTAACCTGGCCGCAAACTCGACTTGATCTTCCTCCTCGCCTGCATCGTCCTTCGCGTCTGCATCGTCCTCCTCCTGGTCAGACGGGAACGGGTTGGACGCGCCGTCAATAACCATTGCCCGGACCGAATCGGGGAAGAGGGTTGCATACCAGACTCCCAGCGCCGAGCCATAGGAGAATCCCAGGTAAGAAATCTGCTCCACGCCCAGGGCCTTGCGTATTTCATCCATGTCCCTGGCGACGTATTCGCTGTACAGCCGGCCGCCCACCGGCCTCATTGAATCGATGCACAGGTTGGCGGCCGCTTCGCCGATCGCTATTTCCTCGGGGGTGTCGACGCGTCCGTCGATGCTGGCCAGCAGGGCGAGCTGCTCGCCGAGGCCGCCGCAGGGGAATTCGGGCTCGGAGCCACCCCCAACCATTGCGTGGAAGTCGCCGAGTCCGGCCTTGTCGAAGGCGGCAACTAATTTATCGGAGACCCCGACTCCGCGGGGATCGAATCCTACGATGTCGAAGTGTTCGATGATTGCATCGCTGAACGTAGATTTTCCGAAGACGTGCAGTACACCACTGGCGCCCGGCCCGCCGGGATTCACCAATAGATAGCCGATCCGTTTTTCCGGTGAAGTGGCCCGATGCACATTGACCGCGATTCTGATGCTGCCGGCGTCAGGGTCGCGGTAGTCCGCCGGAACTTGTATCGAGCCGCACTCTAATTTGGCGCACTTGACCCAATCTATCTGCTCGCCGGCTGAGGTCGGCTCCGGCGTCGGCGTTGGAGCAGCGGCCAGGGCGGGAGAACCGCCCCAGACCGCGCTGGCTATAATGGCCAGAGTCAGGACACTGACGGCAAACAACCGCTTCAATAGTCTTGCCGGCGGCATAGCAATTTCTCCTCTTTCTCTTTCCGGCCCCGTGAGCGAGCTCGAGGGAGCCTTGCACGAATTGTATCAGGGCCTCATGCGTACCCAGTTTGTCATTGCGAGCGGAGCGTGGCAATCTCGTCGGCGTAGCAACGGTAGTTGTGTACAGCCGTTAATTCCTCAACGAGATTGCCACGAATGCCTGACGGCATTCTCGCAATGACAGACGATAAAAGTGGGTACGCATGAGATATCAGGGCCTGTTGAATTCAGCCATCAGGACAGCTGCACCCGGCCCTGGCGCCTACGCCCGCGGGTCGGGGCCGAATCGGTTTTCGCCTGCTTCACCTCGCCGCGCCATCCAGATTATCGCCCAGACGATGACCGCCACCGTTATGGCCAACGCCGCGAGAAGCGTGATTGCAGCCGGCAGGAAGACAAAGACTTCTCCAAAAGATTCCCACTGAATATCATCATCGTCAAAACTCCACCCGCCCGACGCGTTGGTGGCGCCATACGTGATGACCAGGGCAACGATGAACATTATGCCGGCGGCGAGCCAGGCCACGAACGGGATGCCGTACCACCCCAATTGCCACCAGCCGGTCTTGCCGATGTCATGCAGACGGCGGGCAGTAACGGCCAGGCTAGGCAGCAGGGTTGCCAGGCTGAACAGGGTCTCAAGGGGGCCGTGTTTCCAAGCCCCCAAGAAGCCAATGATGCTGTCAATGACGCTCAAAACGATGCCGCCAATGAAGGTGAACAGCACCCACCACCAGAATTCGGCGCGGGTTGCCCGCCCGCCGAATACGGCATATTGGCGGAACCCCTGTACGACGGCTGTAATCGGTGTTGTCATCTTCTACCCCCGGCTCTTTGGAAAGCTTGCCTGATTCAGCGCAGGGTATTTCTATTCTCCAAGAAATCCCCTCTCCCTTGACGGGAGAGGGTGAGGGTGAAAAGTGTGGTGTAAGGAACTATTCTGTTACAAGCCATACCCCTCACCCCAGCCCTCTCCCACAAGGGGAGAGGGAGAATAGAAAGACCCTGTGATTCGGCGCTTCGGCGTGGCCCCATTGTTAGTGCAACCGGGCTGCATTATGTGGATTTTCGCCGCTACCATGACGCCGGCATTTTACTATCGCCACCCCCCACCCCGCGCAACCCTGCTATGCAGCAAGTTTCTCACAGCGCCAGGGCAATCGCGTCTTCAATATCTACAATATGAAACGGCGCATTTCATTCTAAACGCCGATAGCATTGGCCCCCGTCTGTGGTTCGAATGTGATAGAAAACCCGCCCACAGTTGAAATTCGCGTTTCTGATGCTGTAACTGTCCGTTCTCAGGCGACGTGAGACTACCCGAACTCGGACTTCCCGGGATTTTGCCTCTCACCAAAATTAGACGCGATTCCCCTGTGCCCCATGACCAGGGCCTGGCGATCGTCCCCCGCCACTGTTCAGGCGTTCCCCTCCCTCATTCCGGCTCGGTGCCGGAATCCAGCCTCTCGGCTACCGGCGGCGTTCCCGCAATGCCGGGTCTACTGGGGTCCATCTGGCGCCGTATCCGCCGGGCCGCCGACGATGGAAACGCCCCGCCACCCGGTCAGCAGGCCGTAAGGCCAACCGCGGCTATGCTAAAATGCACCAACCGCCCGGTGTGAAACCGTTAACATCCTGGGACTATGTATGCCTCATAATTTTTGGATGATCAACTGCAACGAGCAGAACTTTGACATCACCCGAAACCTGCATTTCACCAGTCAGGGACTCAAGGCCGAGTACCGCCGTAAGGTTCAACGCGTTGAGCCGGGCGACCGCATCGTTTTTTACGTAACCGGAATCCGCGCCTTCACCGCCACCGCCACGGTTACCAAATCCTACGACGAAGTTGGTTCCAGCCCCTGGGTCAAAGAGGGTAAAACCACCTGGCCCTACCGCATCGGCATCTCCCCTGACGTCGTGCTGGACAAGTCTCAATACATCAATGCGGGGATGCTGGCGTACCGCCTGGAATACATCCGCAAGTGGCCGCCCGAGGATTGGCACCTGGCCTTCCAGGGAAACCTGCATCTGCTGTCGAAAAGCGACTTCTTTCTGCTGGAGTGCGAGATGCTCAAGCTGCGAGATGGTCGGGAAAAGGCGTTGGTGCAAATTGATGCCCTGCTCGCTGCCGAGGGAGAGCGGATGAACGCCCAGCGCGAACGCCGGCGTCGCGTCGTCAATCGCACTGCCACCCGGCCGCCCCGTGCGCCCGACCACGGTATGGCGTCCTCAGCGCCCGACGCATCACCCGAGCTTCCACCCCAACCGCCACGCGATAACGCCGTCTACCCACCCCCAGGACTCGCGGCATCGGCTGGCCGGCCACGACGCAGTAACGCTCCGCGCGGAGCCAATCGCCAACGTGTCCGGCGTTCCACGCCACCGCAACGCCCTCCCAACGAACCGTCGAGCTAGATGCGTTCGCTGCCCAATCTGCCCAGCGCGAGCTGAATCTCGTCCCGCGCTCCGGGGTCGGCTTCGGTTGCCATCGCTGCGTTCAGAGCTTCCCGGGCGGCATCGCCTCCGACTATGCCCAACGCCCAGGCCGCGTGTTGGCGCACCATCGCCGCTGGGTCGTGCAACGCTCGCCCCAGTGCGGGCGCCGCAGCCGGGACACCGCTGTTGCCCAACGCGATGCAGGCATTCCGCCGCATCCCCAACCAGCCGGCGCGCATGATGGGTGTACCGGCGAATCGCTGACGAAACTCCTGCTCTGTCATCTCCAGCAGCTCAATTAGATCCAGACTGGACAGATCCCGGCGACCAAAATTGGTGTCTTCGGTGGCCAGCGCCTTCCGATTAACCGGACAAATTTCCTGGCAAATATCGCAACCAAATACCAGGTTGCCCATTGCCGACCTAAGTTCAATCGGGATTACGCCATCGTGTTCGATGGTCAGAAAACTGATGCAACGCCGGTTGTCGACCACATAAGGCGCAACAATAGCGTCGGTAGGGCAGGATGGTATGCACCGCGAGCATTGCCCACAGGTCTTCACCAGGGGCCGGTCCGGAACCAGCGGCAGGTCGGTGACAATCTGACCCAACAACACCCATGACCCCAACGTTGGTGTCAGGATATTACCGTTCTTGCCGAACCACCCCAGGCCAGCGCGAGCCGCCGCCGCCCGATCCAGCATCGGGCCGTCATCAACGTACCAGCGAGCCGCAAACTCGTTGCCCAGCTCTGCCGTCAGTTGCAGCACCAGGCGACGCATCCGGCGCTTCATCACCCGGTGATAGTCCCGTCCCCGTGCGTAGCGGGCAACTTTGCCACCGCCCTGGGTCATAGCATCGTCCTGATCATTGTTATAGTAGTTCATCCCCAGACAGATGATCGACCGCGCGCCCGGCAGCAATACTTCGGGATCAGTTCCGCGCCGCACTCGATCTTTGGTGAACCACGGCAACCCCCCCATCAACCCGCCGTCAATGCGTTTCAGCGCCTCGTTGCGGTCGGCGGTGAATTCGCGAGCGTCGGCCACCGCCACCAGGTCGAACCCAACCTCCCGTGCCAAACGGTCAACCCGCTGCCTCACATCAGCGCTTCCAGCAGCGCCGTCGCCCGCATCCATCAGAAGCCGCCCAACATCAGATATTTTCCCGTTGATAACGCCCGGTATACCCCTGCCTGTCCGGTTGGGCCAGGGGAATAAAGACCAGTTGGGCGACCCGCGCGTGCTGCTGCAACCAAAAACCATTTTGATAGTACACGTTCAGCAGGGCCTGGGAACGCCCCGAGTATCCGGCATCCCAAACGGCAGTATGAATCGCCGCTCCCGATCGCAGCAGACTCGATCGAGGGCGAGCCAGCGCCATCAACCATCGCGGCAAGTTCACCACCTCGTTGAAGGTCATCAAGTACGGCCCCGGCGCGAGCAGTGCCCAGCCGTCGGTATCGAAATCCAACTCGCAGGATTGCAGCACCGTTCGGTCGGCGTCCGAAATCCCAATGCTCCCCGCCAATTCCGCTTCAGGAAACCTGGCCACCGAACCTGCCGTCAAGTCAAATCCGTTGGGCTGAAGTTGTTGCTGCAGGTCAACGTAATCCGTCAACAGCGGAGGGTCGCCGTGCACCAATTGGCGAATGGCGGCGCGGTTCAGCACGCCGTAGGTTTGGCGGAGGTCGTCAATCATTGGGCTCGGTTGCAACAAATAGCCCGTCGCGTCCCATGCTGGTGGACGCGACGGGCCACTGTGTCCGGTTGGTGCGACTAATCGTGCATGAAGTCCTGAATATCTGCGGGCAGGGGCTCGAACTTGGGGATTTCAGTGATGACCGCCTGCGTGGTCAGCAACATACCGGCAACGGAGCCGGCGTTCTCCAGAGCGGCGCGCGTCACCTTGGCCGGGTCGATAATCCCACGCGCAATCAGGCCGGTATATTCACCCCGGTCGGCATCGAACCCGTAGTCTCCCTCTCCGCTGCGGACGTTGTCCACGATTAGGTCGCCCTTGAAACCCGCGTTTTCAGCAATCGTATTGAGTGGCGCTTCCAGGGCTTCTTTCACCAGGCGGATGCCAACGGCTATGTCGCCAGTGGCGCTCTCCAGCATGGAGTCCAGGGCATCCTGCGCCCTCAGCAGCGCAACGCCGCCGCCGGGGATCACACCTTCCTCTACGGCCGCGCGGGTGGAGGCCAAAGCGTCCTCAGCGCGACTCTTGCGTTCGTTTAGCTCCGGCTCGGTAGCCGCGCCCACTCGGATTACCGCGACACCGCCGGCCAGGTTCGCCAGCCGCTCCTGCAACTTTTCACGGTCGTAGTCCGACGTGGTGTCCTCGATCTGGACACGCAATTCCGCGATCCGACCCGCGATGTCGTCTTCGTGACCGCGGCCCTCCACGATGGTGGTGTCGTCTTTAGTGGCCAGAACACGGCGCGCCGAACCCAGATGCGCCAGCTCCACCGCGTCCAGCCGCATTCCAGTATCGGTGGTAATCACGGTGCCGCCGGTTATGATGGCCAGGTCTTCCAGCAGGGCCTTGCGCCGTTCGCCGAAGCCGGGCGCCTTGACTGCCAGGCTGCTCACCGTGCCCCGCAGCTTGTTTACCACCAGGGTTGCCAGGGCTTCACCGTCCACCTCTTCCGCAATGATGATCAGCGGACGCCGACCACCCTGGGCCACGGCTTCCAGCGCGGGCACCACATCCGCGGCCGACGAGAGTTTCTGGTCGGTAAGCAAGAACAGTGGTTCTTCCAGCGAAGCTTCCATCCGGTCGGTGTCGGTGACAAAGTGGGGCGACAGATAGCCCCGGTCCAACCGCATACCCTCTACCACTTCCAGTTCATCAATCAGGCTGCGGCTTTCCTCGACCGTGATAATTCCCTCGCGGCCCACTTTGTCCATGGCATCGGCAATCAGCGTTGCGATTGCTTCCTCGTGGGCAGACAATGCCGCCACCCGAGCAACCTGTTCTCGACTATCAATCGCCACTGCCTGGGCGCTGATTTCGCTTTTCACCAAGTTGACAGCCTGGTCAATCCCAACCTTCAACGCCAGCGGGTTCGCACCTGCCGCCACATTCCGGAACCCATGGCGAATCATGGAACGGGCCAGCACCACCGAGGTGGTAGTACCGTCGCCAACCACGTCGTTGGTCTTGGAGGCCGCCTCCTTCACCACCTGCGCGCCCATGTTTTCATAAGGGTCAGGCAATTCGATCTCTTTGGCGATGGTTACCCCGTCGCTACATACCACGGGCAGAGTCCAGGTCCGCCCCAGGATAACGTTGCGTCCACTGGGACCCAGCGTCAGGGCAACTACGGTGCCCAACTGGTCAACTCCACTCATCAACCTGCTTCGAGCGGTGTCGTCGAAAATTAGTTGCTTGTCTGGCATTGTGGAAATCCTCCGAATCTGGAGCTAGATATGCGTAAATGAAACAAACGCGCCGCGAAATCCCACCATTGCCTGCCTTCGGGAAACGGTCGTTTGCAACGCTTATTGTCCGGCAACAACGCCCAAATTGTCAACCTGACCCACGGCCTCATGCGTACCCACTTTGTCATTGCGAGCGTAGCGCGGCAATCCCGTCGCCGTAGCAACGGCGGTTCGTCGACGGGTGTTCAGCCTCATCGAGATTGCCACGTCGCTGTGCGCCTCGCAATGACAGATTGATGCGGGTACGCGTGAGGACCCACGTCTCGGATCGGGCCTTTCGATTGTTCCCCTTCGTCATTGCGGCCTTGAACCGGACTCCAGTCGGTCCGCCACTAACCGAGTTTCTGCACGGCGGGGTTTTCTGGGATCCGTCCGGCGTTTTATGAACCGGGGCGCTGATAATCGAAAGACCCCACATCCCGGCGGCTACCCCTCAGCAATGGGCAACGCACCCCATCGTTTCACGCCATCTGCGCCGTCTACCCGCGCCAACAATTGACCCACCGTTGTTCCCGCCGGCGGCACGACGGCGCTATCGGCAATCTGAGCCAGCGGCACCAGCACGAAAGCGCGTTCGCTCATTCGCGCGTGCGGGATTTGCAAATCGGGCGATTCCAAGCTCACAATCTCCTCCCCGTACAGCAGAATATCCACGTCGATCACGCGCGGGCCCCACCGGTAGGTTTCAGTGCGACCAACCTGCGATTCAACCCGCTGGCAAACCGCCAACAGTTGCGGCGGCTCCAGCGTGGTGCGGACGCCGGCCGCCAGATTGAGGAATGCGGGTTGCTCGGCAACGCCCCACGGCTCCGTTTCGTAAACCGACGAGCAGACTGCCAGCTCCACGGCAACTTCGGCGTCCAGGAGCCGCAGCGCTTCGGCCAACGCGGCCCTTCGGTCGCCCAGGTTGCTGCCCAATCCCAGGTACGCAACTATCGACTCGGCCATCCCGTCGGCCTCCAACCACGCACAATGGCGTCGGTCATCCGCGCCACCCGCACCATCTGCTTCACGTCATGCACCCGCACGATGTCGGCGCCGCCGGCAATGCTCATCGACACCGCTGCCGCCGTCCCCTCCAACCGTTCTTGCTCCGGCAAGTTCAATATGCGGCCGATGGTCGATTTGCGGGATACACCCACCAGCATGGGAAAGCCGGCAGTTTTCAGTTCTGGTAAACGGCGCAACAGTTCCAGATTGTGATCGGCAGTTTTGCCGAATCCGATACCGGGATCGATGATTATGTTATCTTCCCGCACCCCCGCCGACCGGGCTATAGACGTGCTGCGCGCTATGCCGGCAATAGTATCGGGAACCAGATCGCCATAACTGGCCTCGTGCTGGTTGTGCATCAAAATCACCGGCACCCCGGCGTCTACGGCAACTCGCGCCATCCGCTCGTCAGACCGCAATCCCCATACGTCGTTGATGACGCACGCCCCGGCTTGCAAGGCTCGTTCGGCCACCACCGCTTTGTACGTGTCCACGCTAACCGGAACGTCGACTGCGCTGCAAACTGCCGCAAGTCCGGGCAGCAACCGGCGCAGCTCCTCATCGGCGGACACCGGAGCGCCACCCGGCCGCGTGGACTCGGCACCCATGTCGATGATGTCGGCGCCTTCCGCCTCCATCTGTTGTGCCAACGCAACCGCCGCCGGCACATCGCCTCGCAGACCGTCGCCGGAGAACGAATCGGGCGTCAGGTTGATAATTCCCATCACGTAGGTGCGCTGGCCCCAATGCCACGGCACGCCCTTGACCACCGTAGGGCGAGGGGTGGCAGGATGGTTGTCGTTATGTGAATCGGTACCCTGCACGATGCCTTCTTAGGCGCGCCCGATAGCGGGTCGGCCGGGCTATCATTATATCTACCCCGAACCAGTCGGGTATGATGTGCTCCGGGGCAATCGCATCTTGACCTTTGCGTGCGCCGGCAACCTTCATTCCAACCTTCCCTCGTTCCGCCGGCGCGGGAATGACGAGTTAAGATACGATTGCCCTATGATGTGCTTCCGTTCGTAGAAGTTGCCCGCAGGCTGGGCGTTTGATAGCATTGCCCCTGGAGGTTGCTTTGTCCACCAGCAACGACCAAATTACCGATCAAAACCTCGGCGACCTGCTCCGGCTCGGCGAGCAGGCCAGACTCGGCGGCGGGCAACGTCGCATCGACCAGCAGCACCAGCGCGGCAAGCTAACCGCCCGCGAGCGCCTGGCCCTGCTGATGGACGAAGGATCGTTCCAGGAAATTGACCGTTTCGTAACGCACCGCACTACCGACTTCGGCCTGGCAGACCGCACCGTGCTCGGAGACGCCGTGGTTACCGGTTACGGCAACATCGACGGACGCCAGGTATTCGCTTACGCGCAGGACTTTACTGTGTTTGGCGGCTCACTGTCCGAGGTGGTGGGCCAAAAAATCTGCAAGGTCATGGATCTGGCGGCCAAAACCGGCTGCCCCATGATCGGCATTTGCGACTCCGGCGGAGCGCGCATCCAGGAAGGGGCCCTCAGCCTGGCGGCCTACGGCGACATTTTCCTGCGCAACACGATGTATTCTGGAGTGGTTCCGCAGATCTCGGTAATTATGGGACCCGCCGCCGGCGGTGCGGTATACTCGCCCGCCATCACCGATTTTGTCTTCATGGTGCGCGGCACGGGCCAAATGTACATCACCGGCCCCGACGTGGTTCGTGCGGTAACCGGCGAAGACGTTACTCACGAACAACTGGGCGGCGCCGATGCCCACGGTTCCCGCAGCGGCGTGGCCCATTTCGTGCACGACTCCGAAGAGGCCTGCCTCGCGGAAGTACGCCGGCTGGTGAGCTTCCTGCCCCTCAACAACCTGGATGATCCGCCGGTGTACCGCACCGCCGACTCTGCATCGCGCACCGATGATGGCCTGCGTACCGTTGTTCCTCCGGAACCCAACCGCCCATACGATGTGCGGGAAATCATCTACCGTCTGGTCGACGACGAAGAATTTATGGAAGTACAACTGGCCTACGCCGCCAACGTTGTGGTGGGTTTTGGCCGGATGGCTGGCCGCACCGTGGGTTTGGTGGGCAACCAGCCGGCCTTCCTGGCTGGCGTGCTGGACATCAACGCGTCGGCCAAGGCATCCCGCTTCGTGCGGTTCTGCGACTGTTTCAACGTGCCGCTGGTAACGCTGGTGGACGTACCAGGGTTCATGCCCGGCACCGACCAGGAATACGGCGGCATCATCCGCCACGGCGCCAAGCTCATCTACGCCTACGCCGAAGCCACGGTGCCCAAGGTGGCAGTCATTACTCGCAAAGCCTACGGCGGAGCCTACATCGTGATGAGCAGCAAACACCTGCGCTCGGACATCAACCTGGCCTGGCCCGCCGCCGAAATCGCCGTGATGGGCCCTGATGGAGCGGTCAACATCATCTACCGCGAAGAAATCTCCGGCGCCGACAACCCCGACGACCGCCGCGCCGAATTGATCGCCGACTACCAGTCCAGGTTCACCAACCCCTACGTGGCGGCCAACCGCGGCTATCTGGACGACGTGATTGACCCGGCGGAAACTCGCCCAGTTATCATCCGCGCCCTGGAAATGTTGCTGAACAAACGCGACACCCTGCCCGCCAAAAAACACGGCAACATCCCGCTGTGAGCCTGCCTCAAATCTTCAAGCCTGCCTTAAATCCGCGCCGGCCAATCATCGTCGAAGCCAGCCTCACCAACCGCTGGATCATGCCAGGGAGTAGATAGCCATGCAGTTCGGAGTTTTTTATCAAATGCCCTGCGCGGAAGACCAGACCCCGGCTGCCCGGTTCGCCGACGTTTTGTCGCAGGTGCAACTCGCCGACGTACTTGGCTACGATATGGCCTGGCTGGCCGAACTGCACTTTGCCCGGCGCTTCTCCGTAATGCCGGCTCCGCTTATGATCGCATCGGCCCTGTCGCAAACCACCAGCAGAATCATGCTGGGCACCGCGGTAAACCTGCTGCCCCTGCACCATCCGCTGCGCATCGCCGAAGAGGTAGCGACATTGGATGTGTTATCCGGCGGGCGAGCCGTTTTCGGTATCGGGCGCGGTTCCAATCCCAACCACTACCGCGGCTACGGCATCCCCATCGAGGAGCGCAACGACCGGTTCGTGGAAGGACTGGAAATGGCGCTCCGAGCCTGGACCGACGAGCAGCTGGATTACCACGGCCAGTTCTATCAGGTGGAAGGTGTGCGTCTTGAACCCCGGCCCATCCAGCAGCCGTACCCGCCGGTTTACATCGCCTCCAACGGCGCCGACACCTTCCCGCTGGTGGGTAGCCTCGGCCACAACATCCTGGTAACCCCAATGATTGTGACGGTAGAGGGCGTCGGCAACGGCCTGGCCGTCTACCGGGAAACCCTCGCCGAACACGGCCACGACCCGTCCGCCGTCAAGGTAGTGGTCAACGTGCCGGTTCACGTCGGCGAAACGCCGGAATCAGCCAAAGCCAACTTTGCGCCGACCATTAACAACTACCTGGGCACCCTGCGCAGTATGCAGAATAACTCCCGGGGTTCGTCCCGCGCCAGCCAGCTGACTTACGATGACATCTACGGCGAATTGGGCGCCATCGGTACGCCGCAGCAGGTAATCGAACGGCTGGAATGGTTCCACGAGCGCTACAACGCCCAGGAGTTCATGTGCTGGTTCAACATCGGCGGCATCCTGACCAACGAGGAAGTGGGTCGGTCGATGCAACTGTTCGCCGAAGAGGTGATGCCCCATTTCCTTGATGATTAAGGCGTAGGCTCGCCTGCTCGTATGACCACAGCACAGTTTTCGTTTCGCCAGGATTCACCCGCCGACCGTAATAGCCTTCGGTTCGGCAATCTGAACTATCCCGTGCGGTTGCACGTATCCGTGCCGGACGCACTACAGGATATGCCCCACCTGCGCCAGCGTTTGGGCCTGGTGTTGCAGCAACTGGCAGCGCATGGGCGCACGGGCGTGGTCAAGGGTTGCACCGGCGAAAACCGGAGCTGGCGCCGCTCGCCCCTCGGCGGCAACGGCGGTATGCAGTATTACCTTTGGTGGATGCCGCAGGAAGGCAACATTCTGGCGCGCGCTGTCCGGCATCACGACGACCACGAACCCCTCACCGCTGGAGATGCCGGCAACGACTATTACCTACTGGTTCAGAACGACATAGATGGCCCGGACGAGTCCTTTGCCAGCTCGCCATGGACGGAAAACCAGCTACGGTTTATTGATGACGACAATCCCGTTCGTGTGGTGTACGGACATCCTGGCTCCGGCAAGACGACGGCGCTCTGGCGGGCAGTGGAAACGCGGAACGACCAGCGTGTACTCTATATTTCCTGGTCACGGGAGCTTGCTGGCCTGGCTTCGGAGCGTTTCAAGGGGTTTGCGCCGGCTGACGTCGAGGTAGAGGCCTATGACTTCGTCACTTTCTTGGGCGCAATTTGCCGATATGACATTGCTCGCCGCACCTATTCCCAGAGCCGTATCGCCTTTGCCAGCGCCTTCGACGCAACGCGCCTTAGCCGGAATGATTTGGGGCCGTGGGCTGGCCGGGAAGATGCGCTTTATGCAGAGTTGCGCGCCATTCTGCTGGGCCGCGCCGTTCCGGATGAACGAGGCTGTACTCACTATAACGAAAAGTTTTGGAGACTGAATGACACTGCCTATCACCGATTGCGGGGCGGCAGCGATGGGGTAGGTGAACCGGCAGCGGATGCGTTCCTGACGATTGTCGCCAGGCTGGAGCGACACGCTGCACTGGATGGCGTGTTCCCGGAACTGGCCGCTGCTGCCGAGGCCATCATACGACTGCGGCGCGACGAAATGCCAGACTGGTTAGACGGATTTGACCGCATTGCCGTTGATGAAATTCAAGACCTGACGCTAACCGAAATCGCGGTGATAGTAGAACTCTGCCTGGCAATCGCCCGCCGAGGAGGTTATGCGCCGTGGCTGTTGATAGCCGGAGATGAGGGGCAGACGGTGCGCCCTTCCGGTTTTGAATGGCGGCGGCTTAACGAACTGCTGGCTGCCCAACTGGTCCAGCCCCAGGCATTTTCATTGGACACTACACTACGATCACCACGGCAAATTGCTCAGGTTGATGAGAAGACCGGCCAACTGTACACCGACATCAATAAGCGATTCCGTCCCTCCAACCAGCAGAATCAAACCGGAGGTGAATTGCGCGACGCCAGGCTCTTTTATGTTGATGTGCCGAATATTGCCGATGCAGTTGACCTTTTGGAGCAGCTAAATGATTTGGAGAACGCGGCCGTAGTAGTGCCGAGTGGTGATGTTCCCGAATGGATTCCGGAGCATCTGCGGGATATCGCGCTAACACCTGCCGACATTAAAGGGCTGGAATATCAGTCGGTGTGCGTACTCAACCCCGGCCCCCTACTACAAAGGCTGAACGCCGAGATTAGCGAGCATACTCGCGCTCCGGAACTGGAGGCACACTACCGTCGCACCGCTATCGACCAATTTCGTGTGGCATTGAGCCGGGCCATCGAAACTCTGGTTTTCGTAGATGTGGCCGCCGATGACGCAGCGCGGTCACTAAGTCAGAATCTGCTGGGAGACGAAACTAACATTTGTAGTTCTGACTATTTAGTTGAACATTTTACAGATGCCGATGCTACTACGGATGAGAGGGTTATGGCACGCATCAATCAGGCCAAACGACTTATTGATACCGCGCCGGGGCGGGCGTGGGAGCGCTCTATACAGGCGGTGCGGTTATTAAGCGGCACAGATTTGGATAACGAGGCTGCTGACCAAACTGTTCAGTCCGAAGCGAAATACCAATCTGCTGGCCACTGCCGCTCGCCTGCTGGTGGACGGTATGCCGCCGGGCGTCAGGCGAGACGATGTAATCGACATAGGCAATCAGGCCGCCCACGCATTGGAGACGGGGCGTGATGCGGACGCATTTCAAGAGTTGGCGGCCTGGTCGGGCCAACGGGAATCGCCTCCTTTCGGGTTATTGAACGCAGGGCTAGCGTTGGGAAATTCTGAAGCGTGGTTCCGCAATGCGTTACCGTCGGTATCCCAGACCTTGGTTGCAGGGATTAACCGTTATGCCGCCGAATCAGTTTATGCCGAGCATTTTGCCGGTGACGTAGAGGGTTGGCTCCGGCTGGTCCGTTATGCCGGTAATTTCGCCGACCGAGCCAGGGTAATACGAGTCATAGCTGCTGAGTCACTGATAGCAGCTGACAAAACGGATGATATTGAGGAGTGGCTGCGCCAGGGCGGCTACTCGGGAGAAGTCACCGACCAGGCAAAATCAGTGCGTTACGCTGCTGCCGAAGCATTAATTCAAGCCGGCAAAACGGAGAATGTCGAACGGTTCCTATTACAAGTCGAACCACCGGATTGGGAACTCAGGGCGAAAGTCAGCGAGGCGCAGGGTCTCCTCGAAGAAGCAATAGATGCTTATGAACAATCGGGATTGAAGGATGAGGCGAGCCGCGTCCGGAGGGTGGTTGCTGCGGCCCATTTTGACAACGGACAGAATCATCTTGCTGCGCAAGATTGGAATAAAGCCAAAGACGACTTTGAAAGCGCCATCATTCTTGATCCTAGCGATGCCAACTTTTATAACAGTAGAGGTCTAGCTTACTTTGGTAAAGGTGAATTCAGCCGAGCTATTCTGGACTATAATCGAGCTATGGACATCGATCCCGGCAATGCGGATTTTTATGGTGCTAGGGGGCTTGCTTTCCGCTGGAAAATCGAGATTACCCAAGCTATAGAGGATTATAACCGCGCCGTAGACCTCAATCCCGGCAATGCAAACTTCTATTCAGGCCGGGGAGACGCGTATGCGCGGCGGTGCGAATTTGACCGGGCTATTCAGGATTACAACCAAGCTATAGGCCTTGACCTCAACAGTATGGATTTCTATATCAGTAGAGGACGCGCCTATCGCTGGAAAGGTGATTTTGAGCGGGCAGACCGGGATTTCAGCCAAGCCCGGGTATTAGGCTTCAGAGGATATAGCGAGAGCCCACACTTGGGCTACACAAATAGTTAAGTATCAACCGGTTCTAACAATGACAGCCCAACACAGCCCCGGCTCGCTGTTCGAGCACGACCGGCTGGCCCACGCCTTGGACACCGCACCGTTGGCGGAGCGGATGCGCCCCGCCTCCTTCGATGAGTTTGTCGGGCAACAGCACATCCTCGGCGAAGACCGGGTGCTGCGGCGCGCCATTTCCGCCGACCGCGTGCCGTCCATCCTGTTATGGGGGCCGCCCGGCTCCGGCAAAACGACCCTGGCCAGATTGATCGCCACCGTTACGCGCGCCCATTTCGAACCCGTCAGCGCGGTGTCTTCCGGCGTTGCCGACCTGCGCCGGTCGGTGGCTGAGGCCCGCGAACGCAGCGCGCTGTACCAGCAGCCCACCATCCTGTTCGTCGACGAAATCCACCGTTTCAACAAGGCCCAGCAGGACGTCATTCTCCCCCACGTCGAAGACGGCACCATCACCTTCATCGGCGCAACCACCGAGAACCCGTCCTTCGAGGTCAACGCGCCTCTGCTCTCCCGGTGCCGGGTGTTCACCCTCCACGCTCTGGAAGCAGAGCAGGTTGCCGACATTGTCCGACGGGCGCTGTCTGACGACCGGCGCGGCGTTGGCTCGTTGTTGCCATCGCTCGGTGAGGATGCGTTGGCTCATCTAGTCAACATCGCCAACGGCGACGCCCGTGTCGGCCTGAACGCGCTGGAGATGGCCACCCTCGCCACCGAACCCGACGCCAACGGCCGGCGCGTCATCAGCATGGAAACCATCTCCGATGCCTTGCAACGCCGCACGCCACAATACGACAAGGCGGGCGACAGCCACTACGACACCATCTCGGCCTTCATCAAGTCGGTGCGTGGTTCGTCGCCCGACGGCGCGTTGTACTGGCTGGCCCGGATGCTGGAGGCCGGCGAAGACCCGCTGTTCATCGCACGCCGGCTGGTGATTCTGGCCGCCGAGGACATCGGCCTCGCCAACCCCGGAGCGTTGCCCGTGGCCGTGGCCGCCCAGCAGGCGGTGCATTTCATCGGACTGCCGGAGGGTCGCATCCCCCTCGCTGAAGCCACGGTGTATCTTGCCACCTCCCCCAAGAGCAACGCCGCCTACCTGGCCCTGGAACGGGCATTTGAAGATGTTCGCAAGTTGCCCCATGAGCCGGTGCCCCTGCATCTTCGCAACGCCGTTACCGGCCTGATGCGAGACATCGGTTACGGAGCCGGCTACAAGTACAGCCACGACTACGAAGGCCACTTTGAAGCCCAGCAATACCTGCCCGACAACTTGTCAGACCGACGCTACTACGAACCGTCCGACCAGGGCTCGGAGGCCGCAATCGCCGAACGCCTGCGCCGCTGGTGGGGCCAACGGTAGCATTGCTGACGGGCCAACCGAGTTCAGGGGGACGTGTACACCTGAATCAGCTGGGTTACATTCAGATTGGGCATGAATCGGCGGGCAATTACCGCCCTGACTTGCCACCCAACGAAGCTATGTTGCGCCAGCACCGACGGCATCAACCGCTCCGGCACCCGCAGCGTGAACGCCCATTCGGTGGATTCTCCGCCCACCAACGTTGCCGGACGCTGTAGTACCTCCCGGTCCTCGATGACTCGGGCCTGCTTGTTCCCGCTTCGCTCCCAGCGCATCAGTTCCACGCGCATCTCCGTAGCTCCGAATGAGGACTGCGGTTGAACCGTCAGCGAGCCGGCCACGATACCGCCGTTGGATACCAACCCGGTTTCCAGTTCCAGCGCCATTCGGACGTGTCGATGCTGGCGGGCGGCGCTGGGGTGCGCCGGCAATTCTTCACCCCCCACCGCAGCGGCGCTGGGATGAGCGAACACCACCAATTCCTGGGCGCACTGGCCGACCCGCACCTGGGTCAGGTCGGCCAGCAATCCGTCGCCGCCCGGCATCCAGTCGGCCCGGGTTTCGACATATGCCGAGAGTTCCCACGTAATGTGGGCGTGCTTGCATTTCACGGTCGGAGGCGCCCCCGGCGGCAACTGCAACTGCACCGGATACCGGTATTCAATCCCCGGCTCCATCGACACGTTCTCCGCAAACGCATAAATGACGCTCCTTGGCTCCGGCGGCAGGGGAAGCGCGCGCCTCCGCGACTGCATCATCTGGGGAAAGGCATCCCGAGCCGAATCGACCCGCAACAATTCCGTCTGCGCCAGACGCACCCACCCCGTGGTTACCTGCAACGGTCTCCGGGGTCTTACGATTACCTCGGCCTCTACCGCATAACCGGCGTACAACGCTCGGCTGACGACTTCTACCGTTACATCGGCCCCGGGAGTAGCTGAACGGCGAAACATTCTGGGCGCTCTGCGACCCCGCCGCCGGCCACAACGTTGCCAGCGACCTGATGCGGAAGGACGTCAGGCCGCTTGTATGGCGGCGATGGCTTCGTCTGCCGTAACGATGTCCGCTTGCCGGTTCAGTATCCGGCCAATCAGAAAGTCGTGCACCTCCGGGTCGCTATCGGCGCAACAATCGGCCACGATGTACAGCCGGTAATCCCGGTCCGATGCGTACCGGGTGGTGGAAAGCACGACACCGCTGGTGGCATACCCCAACAAGATGATGGTATCGATGTCGTTGCCGGTGAGCGCGACATCCAGCCCGGTGCCAAACAACGCGTTGACCCGATGCTTGCCGACCACCACTTCGCCCTCGCGCGGGCGCACATCGGGATGGATTACCTCCAACGGGTCAAATACGGCCGGTTGACCCGATGCCTTCCGTGCGCTGAACGTCTTGTTGCGCTCGCTGATCTCCGGATAACCGGGTCGAAACACCGTCGCGCAGTAGCACACCATCAACCCGGCGGCGCGGGCGGCGGCCTGCAATCCCACCGTGCGTTGCACCACGCCCCGCTCGACGGCATGGGGCAATGTGCCCATGGCGTCGGCGTAGAAATCCGCGATCAACAACGCGGTTGTACCCCGGTCGATGCTGAAATCAACCATAACCATCCTCAATACTGGCGTCTACGGATGCTCATCCGACGATTGGCGGTAGGCGGCGTTACAACGCCGTTGCCAGCCGGCCGACGGTTCCGTTCACACGAGACAACGCCTCATCCACATCTGTTGACGAGATGTGCCGATGCGTAACCATCCGCAGGGCCTGGTCGCGGCTATGACTCACCAGGACCCCATCCTCCCGCAGCGCGGCGATCACCTCTCTGGCGTCCCCCACCTTGTCCCGGTCCACCTCGAAGATCACGATGTTGGTCTGTATGCCATCCTGATCAACCGTCAGGCCGTCGATATTGGCCAGACCCGCCGCCAGCCGTCGGGCGTTGGCGTGGTCATCGGCCAGGCGTTCGACCATCGAGTCCAGCGCCACTAGGCCCGCCGCTGCCAGCACTCCCGCCTGACGCATCCCGCCGCCAACCATCTTGCGCCACTTGCGCGCCTTGCCAATGAATTCCTCGGAGCCGCACAGCACCGAGCCCACCGGGCAGGACAATGCCTTGGAAAGGCAGAAACTCACGTCGTCAACGTCCCGGGTCAGCTCGGCAGCCGGCACCTCCAGGGCAACCGCGGCGTTGAAGATGCGCGCTCCGTCCAGGTGCACCGCTGCGCCGGCGGCGTGGGCCACGTCCACCACTTCCCTGGTATCCTGCGGTGTCATGACTCCGCCGCTGCACCGGTTGTGCGTATTTTCCAGACAAACCAGCGTCGTCGCCGGCACATGGATGTTGGAGCTGTCCCGGATGGCGCCAGCCACGTCGCTGGCGGCAATCCGACCGTGGGCATCGTTGGGCACCAGCCGGATTTGCGCGCCCGCCAACGCGGTCGGCCCGGCGGATTCGTTCCAGAACATGTGGGCTTCCTGACCCATAATCATCTCGTCGCCGCGGCTGCACCACGCCAGGGCGGCAATCAGGTTGCTCATGGTGCCGCTGGCGGTGAGCAAACCCGCTTCCTGGCCCATCAACGCGGCGGCCCGCTCCTGCAAGGCGTTTATCGTCGGGTCTTCGCCGAACACATCGTCGCCAACTTCAGCGGCGCCCATCGCACGGCGCATCTCGTCGGTGGGTTGGGTAACGGTATCGCTACGCAGGTCAATCAAATCCATAGAGCCTCCGGGAGGGCGTGGGCCGCACAATGGCGGCGGTTGCGTGCCATTCTAGCATCAACCATGCCCCGGCTCTACCGCATCCTGAATAGCGCAGGGCGCGCGCCTACCCTGCGAATCCGGCGTCCCGTCAAACCTGCTATCATTATCCCCGCACGTTCGGTAGCAGCGCACCCGCTCGGCGGACCTAATCGGAGGGATAAAATATGCGACAAAGTGCGGTCAGTTTCATTGCCAAAGGCATGACCATGGAGGGCATCATAGCCCTTCCGGATGGTGAAGGCCCGTTCCCCGGCGTAGTCATGTGCCATCCCCACCCGCTGAACGGCGGCAACATGGACAACAATGTGGTGGTCGCCGTTACGTTTGGTCTCGCCGACGCTGGCATTGCCTCCCTGCGTTTCAACTTCCGCGGAGTTGGCAACAGCCAGGGCGAGCATTCCAAAGGTGAGAAGGAATACGAGGAAACCCAGGTTGCAATGGACTTCCTCGGCGCCCTGCCCGACGTGAACGACGAACGCATCGGACTGGGCGGTTATTCTTTTAGCACGCGCGTCATCTGCGCCCACAAGCAGTTGTACAAAAAACCCCGGGCCATCGCCCTGGTTGCCCCATCCCTGGAGGCCATCACGGACAGCCCGCTGCAATCCGACAAGACCCCGCGTATGATAATCACCGGCGACCGCGACCGCCTGGCGAACTCCGACGGCGTTGATGAGCAGCTGGCCAGATTCAACCCGCCCGCCGACTACCATCTCATTCCCGGCGCAGACCACTTCTGGGTGGGACAGGAGGGCGAAATGGCCGCCTGCGTGGTGCAGTTCTTCCGCGACCACCTGCTCTAACCCGGCCCCGATGTCCACACCCACCCACCGACGCCGGCCCATCTATCGGGACTGGAACCTCCTGCAGCTGGCGGCCCTGGTGCTGGCGACCGACCAGCTGACCAAGTTCGTCGTCCGGCAGACCCTGGACTGGCGTCATTCGTGGCCCTACTCGGGTGTTTTTCGGTTCACCCACGTCCACAACACCGGCAGCGCCTTCGGACTCTTTCAGGACCAAAATCTGGTGCTCCTGATCGTTTCCATAATCGGTATCGTGGTGCTCGGATTCATCTACGGCAGCCAGGCGCAACCCGGCCGCATCATGCGCGCCAGCATTGCCCTGATGCTGGGCGGAGCTGCCGGGAACCTGCTGGATCGTCTGCTCCTGGGCCACGTTACCGACTTCATCGACCTCGGCCCCTGGCCCGTATTCAACCTCGCCGATTCGTCCATCGTAACGGGCCTGATCTTGTTGGGATGGTTGTTGCTCCGCCGCGACAGCGACCGCGACACCGCCTTCCCCGAAACGTCCGACTCCCGCGCTGCCCTGGCGGCCTGCCCGGTGTGCGACGGCCCGATGATTCACCTGCCCAATGGCGCGCGGTGCGCCGACTGCGGGGTTCGCGAACGCATCCTGTCGGTCAGAGAGCTACCACTGTGACCATCGCCAGCAACATCGGGCGGCACGAACTGGTGGTCGCCAATCCATCGCCGCCGCGCCTTGATGCCTGGCTGGCCGACCGCAGCGAGTTGGCTGATACCGGCCTCTCCCGCAACCGCCTGCACGCCCTCACCCTCGCCGGCAACGTAACCGTCAATGGCGAACCCGGTCGTCCGGCCCAGCGAGTGCGAGCCGGCGATGTGATCGTAGTCACCGTTCCCCCGGCGCAAACGGCAGCCAACCTGGAACCCCAGGACATCCCCATCACCATCGTCTACGAAGACTCCGACATCGCCGTGGTCGACAAGCCCCCCGGGTTGGCAGTCCATCCCGGCCCCGGCCATCCGGATGGCACGCTGGTAAACGCCCTGCTCGCCCGCTGCCCCGACATTCGCGGCGTGGGCGGCGAAATCCGCCCAGGCATCGTCCATCGCCTGGACCTGGACACCTCTGGGCTGCTGGTTGTCGCCAAGAATCAGCTAGCCCATCAACACCTCACCGAACAGCTGAAAAACCGGACGGTGTCAAAGCTATACCAGGCCGTGGCAGTCGGCATCGTTACGCCGGAAGCCGACACCATCGACGCCGCAATCGGACGCCATCCGTACCATCGCCAGCGCATGGCCGTCGTTGAGGATGGCCGCGCTGCCCGCACTCACTATCAAACGGAGGCAACGGTAGCGGGTCACACCTTGCTTTCCCTGTCGCTGGAAACCGGGCGCACCCATCAAATCCGTGTGCATCTCGCCCATCGGCGTTTCCCCATCCTGGGCGATGCAGTCTATGGGCGCGCCAGCGAACTGCTGGAACGCCAGTTCCTCCACGCCGCACGCCTTGGCTTGCATCATCCCGCCACGGGACAATGGCTGGAGTTCAACGCACCCTTGCCCTCGGCGCTGGCGCAAGCCTGGGACAGATTGCGAAATATTCCGGCACGGTCGGACTGAGCAGCGTCAAATAGTACGGGGCACGATATAATTTAGCCCGCAAACCGCACTTCCGTTACGAATCCACCAGATCAGGTAATTGCACTATGACCACCAATCCCAACACGGGCGCCGGTGATGCCCCGGCCGATTTTATCCGGAGCATCATCACGGAAGACCTTGCCTTGGGCACCTATGACGGACGAGTCATCACGCGCTTCCCACCCGAGCCCAACGGCTACTTGCACATCGGCCACGCCAAGTCGATCTGTCTCAACTTCGGCGTTGGCGAGCAGTTCGAAGGCGCCCGCTGCCATATGCGGTTCGACGATACCAACCCAACCCGCGAGGACATCGAGTACGTCGAGTCCATCCTAGCGGATGTCCACTGGCTTGGTTTCGACTGGGGACACCATCTGTATTACGCATCCGACTACTTCGAGCAGTTGTATCAATTCGCCGAACAGCTGATATTGGATGGGAACGCCTACATCGACAGCCTGACCGCAGAAGAAATCCGGGAATTTCGCGGCAGCCTCACCGAAGCCGGGCGTGAAAGCCCCCACCGCGACCGCAGCGTCGAAGAGAATCTGGACCTGTTCCGGAGGATGCGGGCCGGCGAGTTCCCCGACGGGGCCCACGTCCTGCGCGCCCGCATCGACATGGACTCGCCCAACCTGAACATGCGCGACCCGGTGCTCTACCGCATCCGCCACGCCGAGCACCACCGCACCGGCAACGCCTGGTGCATTTACCCAATGTACGACTACGCCCATTCGCTGTCCGATTCCATCGAGGGCATCACCCATTCCTTGTGCACGCTGGAGTTTGAAGACCACCGCCCCCTGTACGACTGGTGCCAGGAAGTGTTGGGTGTTTACCGCAGCCGGCAGATCGAATTCGCCCGGCTCAATCTGACCCATACCGTCATGAGCAAGCGTATGCTGCGCCGACTGGTCGAAGAATCCCACGTCTCGGGGTGGGACGACCCCCGGATGCCCACCATCAGCGCCCTGCGTCGCCGTGGTTTCACCCCCGAATCAATCCGCGACATGTGCGAACGGGTCGGGGTGGCCCGACGCAACACCGTAACCGAGCTGGCGTTGTTGGAGCATTGCCTGCGGGAAGATTTGAACCGACGCGCCCCCCGGCGCATGGCCGTGCTGAACCCGCTAAAAGTCGTAATCACCAACTACCCTGAAGGCCAAAGCGAATATTTCGAGGCAATCAACAACCCTGAAGACGCCGACATGGGCACCCGCAACGTGCCGTTCAGTCGCGAACTGTACATTGAGCGGGACGATTTCATGGAGGACCCGCCGCGTCGTTTCTACCGCCTGGCGCCCGGCCGGGAGGTAAGACTCCGTTACGCCTGCCTGGTGACCTGTACCGACGTGGTCAAGGATGCCGACGGCGCCGTCGTGGAGGTGCATTGCACCTACGACCCGGACAGTCGTGGCGGCAACGCTGCCGACGGTCGTCGGGTGCAGGGCGCCATCCATTGGGTTTCCACGGCCCACGCCGCGCCGCTGGAAGTGCGCCTGTACGAAAACCTTTTCACCGACCCCGCTCCGGTCGCCGCCGCCTCGGATTCGGATCGCGATTTCACCGACCTGATCAGTGCGGATTCTCTGGAAGTCAAAACCGCGCTGGCCGAACCTGCACTGGCCGGCGCCAACCCCGGCGACCGCTACCAGTTCGAACGTTTGGGGTACTTCTGCGCCGACATCGTTGACTCCCAACCGGGAGCGCCGGTATTCAACCGCACCGCAACCCTGCGCGACAGCTGGGCCCGCATCAATCGTCAGCAAGCGTAACCGCCGGGCCGGCGTTCGCCATTGACGCTACCACACATTTTCACTACCACGTTGAGGAGGATCTCACGTGCCCGATTCCGTTCGCGTCCGCTATGCTCCCAGCCCCACCGGCGACCCGCATATCGGCAATATCCGCACCGCCATGTTCAACTGGCTGTTCGCGCGTCGCAACGGCGGGCGTTTCATCGTTCGGGTGGAAGATACCGACCAGAACCGCATCATCGAAGGTGCGGTGGACAACATCCTGAACGGGCTGGATTGGCTGGGGATAGACTGGGATGAAGGCCCACGCGTCGGCGGGGATTTTGGGCCTTACTTCCAGTCCCAACGCCTGGATCGTTACGCCGCCGCCGCAGAACAACTCGTTGCTACAGGCAACGCTTACCGTTGCTATTGCTCCCCCGAGCGGGTCGCCGACCTGCGCAAGGAGCAGGCCCGCAACAAGGCGCGGCAGGGCTACGACAGCCACTGCCGATATTTGTCGGACTCTGAGCGCGCCGCCAACGAAGCCGCCGGTATGTCCTGCGTGGTGCGTTTCGCGATGCCGCAGTCGGGCAATACGTCGGTGGACGACGCCATCCGCGGCCACGTGGAATGGCAGAACGAGCTGACCGACGACTTTGTGCTGGTAAAATCCGACGGGTTCCCCACCTACCACATGGCGGTTGTCGTGGATGACCACGCCATGCAAATCAGCCACGTGCTGCGCGCCGAGGAATGGTTGCCCAGCACTCCCCGCCACGTGCAACTCTACCGTGCTTTGGAATTGCCGATGCCGCGTTTCGGCCACCTGCCCATGATCCTCGGCTCCGACCGGGCCAAACTTTCCAAGCGCCACGGAGCCACCTCGGTGATGGAGTACCGCGATGAAGGCTACACACCTGAAGCGCTGGTCAACTTCATGGCGCTCCTCGGTTGGTCTTTGGACGGCGAAACCGACGTGATGCCGGTGGACACTATTCGCGAGCATTTCACCCTGGAAAGGGTGGGCAAACCGGCGGCCATTTTTGACCTGGACAAGCTTCAGTGGATGAACGGCGTGTACATTCGCCAGCTGGATGCCGGCGACCTGGCCGCCCGCGTGCTGCCGTTCCTCCAGCGCGATCTCCCCGACCACCTGCTGCCCATCGACCAGAGTTACCTGCTCCGCCTCGTTCCACTGATCCAGGAACGGCTCAAAACCCTTTCCGATGCCCCGGATATGCTCTCCTACTTTTTCGAGGAAACTCCGGCATACGACGCTGCCATGCTGATTCAGCGCAACATGGATTCTGACGGTACGTTGGCCGCGGTTCGCCGCGCTGCCAGCGATTTGGCCGCTGTCGACCCATCCGGTTTTACCGCCGAACACCTGGAAGAGCTGCTGCGCGCCACCGGCAGCGACCTGGGCCTCAACGGGCGTCAGTTCCTGGGCACCTTGCGGGTCGCCATGTCGGGGCGCAACGCCACCCCACCGCTGTTCGATATGTTGGCAGTACTGGGTAGGGAGCGCGCGCTCCACCGACTGTCGATCGCCGACGAGAAACTGTCTGGAGCCTGATGGTTGGGTGGTTACCCTGGTCCGGGCTGGTGGTCTGCGTCGCCAGCCGTCAATGGCTGCCCGCAGTGGGGACAGAAACTTCCGGCGTTCCGTTGCCCGGCGGCGCTGCCGGCCACTCCATAATTCGCATCCGCCTCCAGTAGCCCGGCGCTCAGTATCCCCGCCGGCAGGGCGAACAATCCGATGCCCAATACTGCGATAACCGCGGCCATCAGCCGGCGGCCCATTGTAGTCTTCGGCACCGTGTCGCCATAGCCCACCGTCGGCAGCGTAAGACACTCCACCACATCGACGCTGGAATGCTGCTGAACTTGTCGGGCTGCGCGCTTGACTCGGCAAAGAACATCAGCGAAGCGGCAATCACCAGCACGAAGATTAAGTCCGCCACCGTGGTCAGCAACTGACTCCCCTTCAACCGCATCGCCATTCCCAATCTGCGGCCACCCGGAAAATATCGCGCCAGCTTCGCAGAGCGGGTAATAAGCCGAACCGCCAGCAGGAACGACAGGCTCAGGCCGTCACCCGTCACCAGCAAGGCAACTACCGCCACCGCCGCCGGGATCAGCGCGAGCGCGTCGATCAACGCGCTGGGCGAACCCACATTCCGCCAGCGTTGACCCCAATCACCCACCTCAGGATTCGCCTCCGGCGCCGTCCACAGGATTAGCGATGCTCAATTGATCAGGATGACTCCCACCAACAGCGCCTCAACCAGGTAAGCAATCCGCGACAAGCTGCCGACCCGGTCCTGGTTTCGCGTGCTGTCGGGCGGCTCCAGCGCTGAGTAAATCCTCCAACGCAGTGGAGCAGCGGTGTGGTGGTCGCGCCCTCCGGTTGGTTGCATATAAGAGCCCTGCACCACCAAAGACCGATCGGTAATTGCGTTCCGGGCTGGCCGGCGACGCCTGCGGCGGGGGAACTCGCATGGGCAGCGTCGTCATACCCCTCACAATTGCGCCTCTACCGTGCCGCAATTCGTAACTATGGATTAATTTTCTTAGATTCAAAAAAAACGCAAATATTGGACATTTTTTATATTGACGCCAAAGGACGCCCGTGAGGTAAATTGGTGGCGGGCGCCTTTAATTTTTATACAAACGCCATTGCCGAGTACCGCTGCGCCCGATAGGGAAACGCCGCCACTCAACCAAACGGTGCATAAATCATACAAGTTTGGCGGTTGCGGTCGTTAGAGGCCGAACACCGGATTCCAACGAATTATCAAGGAGTGACGTACGATGCTTGCTACCGGTGCCATCATTTTAAGTGACGGCGTGTTCAAAGTCGACGGAGGAGCAATTTTCGGACGGATTCCAAAGATGATGTGGGAAAACATCGTTACCACCGACCGCAAAAATCGCATCACCATGGGCCTCAACTGCCTGTTGTTACATTGCAGTGGTAAAAACGTCCTGATTGACACCGGCGTCGGCCCCAAGGACAACTTCCGCGATAAGGAAATGTACGGCCTCGTCCCCAGCCGCCTCATGCGCAGCCTCAAAGGCACTGGACTCGGCCCCCGCGACATCGATGCCGTCGTGCTCTCCCACCTGCACTTCAGCCACGCCGGTGGCGCTACCCGCATGGATCGCGTCGGCGACATGGTCCCTTCCTTCCCCAACGCCACCTATTACGTCCAGCGTGCCAGTTGGGAAGACGCGCAAAATCCCTCCGCACGGCACTCTGACGTTTACCGAGCAGAAGACTTTGCCCCCATCGCCGACCGGGCCCGGCTGGAATTGCTGGATGGCGATACCGAATTGTTCGCCGGTTTAAACCTGCTGGTTACCAACGGCCACTGCCCCGGACATCAGATGGTTGTGTTCAGCCACGGCGGAGAACGGATCGTCTACCTCGGCGACCTTGTGCCGACACCGCATCATCTGGGTCTCACCGTCATTTCGTCCTACGACTACGAACCGGAATCAACGCTCACGCAAAAGCAGGACATCCTGAACGAGGCGGAGCAGCAGGGTTGGCTGCTGGTATTCTCCCACGGCCACGAAACCAGAGCCGGCTACCTGGAACGCCGCCAGGACATTAGCTATTTGAGGCCGGTGGAGTTCTAGACCGCCGCCGCTTGCCGTCAAAGGCGCCACCGCGCGCGCCTACAACAGCTCAGCGGTCATCACACCATCTACCATGCCGGTCAATCGCGCCGGCGTGATGCGGGTTCCCAATTCTGCGTGCGAGGTGGTCTCGACCCGCACGTAATTATCGGTCAATCCCCGCCAGCGCAGCCCTTCACGCCCGACCGGTCGTGCGGTTTCCCACAACACGTTTCGCACCTGCCCGGTCAACCCACGCCGGAACGCGATGAACCCGGCGTCTTTGACCTCTGCCATCGCCGCCGCGCGTCGCCGTTTGTCGGCCGCTTCGACCTGACCCTGATAGTAGTGCGCGCTGGTTCCCGGGCGTTGCGAGTATGGAAACACATGGATGTCGGCAAACCGCATCTCCACCGCAAACGCTTGACTCTCCGCATGGTCGGCCTCAGTTTCGCCCGGGAAACCCACGATGATATCGGCAGTAACGCCGGCCGCAGGGATGGTACGTCGAATTAGCTCCACAGCCTGCCGGAACGTGGCAGTGTCATAGCGGCGGCGCATCGCCCGCAGTACGACGTCGCATCCGCTTTGCAACGGCACGTGAAAATGGGGGCAGAGTCTGGCATCGTTCCACCGCGTGAGCAGCTCAGCGCTGATCTCATGCGCCTGCAAGGATGACACCCGCAGCCGTGGCACATCGGTCTCGGCCAGGATGCGATCCAGCAACCCGGCCAGGTCCACATCGGGAAACTCGAACCCATAGGTTCCCAACTGCGTGCCCGTTAGCACCACCTCTCTGAATCCGCCGGCAATATGCTGACGAACGGTGTCCACCAGCGCATCCGGCGAGATGCTGCGTTCCCGGCCTCTTACCTTGGGTACGATGCAATAGGCGCAAACCTGATCGCAACCCTCCTGAATCTTGACCATCGCTCGGCTGCGTCGCCCCATTTCGGGAACCGTTTCGCCAGGCGTGTCGATCCCAGCGCGTTGCAAGCCACCTCGTTGCGACGCCAACGCCGCCAGCGCCAGCGTGGCCAGTTGCGGTTTGTCCTGATTGCCCACCACCAACGAAACTTCCGGCATACGGCGCAACTCGTCAGCCGCCCGTTGGGGGTAGCATCCCGCGGCCACCACTATAGCCCCGGGGTTGGAGCGTCGCGCGGCCCGCAGCGCCTGGCGGGCCTTGGCGTCGGCGGTGGCGGTGACCGTGCAGGTATTCACGACGATGATGTCCGCCTCGGCGTTCGAGCCCACGACCCGGTAGCCGGCCCGCGCAAACTCCCCGGCCAACACCGCGCTGTCGGCCTGATTCAGCTTGCAACCGTGTGTCTCGATGGCAACCGTGCCTACTGCCGGAACGCCTGGAACCGGCGGCAATGGCGCTCGGCGGGGGTCGGCAATCAAGGTCAGCGGTTCGTTCGGCACAACCATCACTCGCCCAAATCGACCACGGCGTCGTCAGGGTCGGCATCGGGAACCTGCCCATCCCCGCCGGGTATGCGCGCCACCAGCCTCTCGATTGCCTCGGCCAGATCATCCATCGCCAGAAACAGGTAATCAACCCGGCTGCGCCGGTCGCGAACCCGCTCAGCCGCCTCGGCAAAGGCGGACAGGTGATCGAACGCATCACGTATGTAGCGGTCTTTTTCTTCTTCACCCAGGCGCTGCACGAATTTCCGCAGTTCTGCATCGTCGTCCACGGACTCCCCGCGCCACAACGCGACGCCGCGACTCGCCGAAACCAAACTACCCCACAGCAAATCTTCCGAGTGGCTCCATTGGCCTTTTTGCATCGCGGTGTGAGCCGAGCCGAGCAGATTGATTGCCCGGTTGCGTTGCCTGGCCAGGCGCAATCCCAGCGACACGGCGCGTGGTGTTCGATCAGTAGCCATCCCGTCGATTTTAGCATACGCCGAACCCGTACCCGGCTCCGCTCCTGATCCCGCCGGCGGTCCCGGCCAACTCCAGGGTCTTTCCATTGACCACCCAAGCATATTCCCCGACTCACATTGAGCGTGTCGACGGGCCGCCCATTAGCGGATCGACACACTCGCCGTTAACCAGATACCCAGATGGCACCCGCCAATCAAAATGCCCCGGGGCCAACTCGACCACGGTAGCACCCGGCGTCGGGTAGTAGTACACTGCGGCGCATCCGTCAAATCCAACCCGCCAAGGAACCCAGCCATGCCCGCCGTCAATCCATTCCGCCACGTCTCATATCCAGTGCGCGTACACGCCGGCGATGACGCATTGACAAACCTGAAGCAGGAAGTCGCCCGCGTGGGTGCGCAACGACCCTTTGTCGTGTGCGGCCAGTCAATCGCGACCAGGAGCGATTTGCTGGAGCGAATCACCGATGCGTTAGGCGTCGCTCCGGTCGGCGTGTTCGACGGCGTGCAAACCGGCTCGCCAGTGCCCTCAGTCCTGCGCGGGGTGCAAATGGCGGAGGAGGCCAAAGCCGACGCTATCATTGCGGTGGGGGGCGGCAGCGCAGTGGTCACCGCGCGCGCCATCATCATCATGCTGGCCGAGGGGGGCACGCCCAACGACCACGCCACCAAATACCCGCCCGGCCAGCCTCCGGTTAGCCCGCGTTTGATGGCGCCCAAACTGCCTAACGTCCTGGTGCTCACCACCCCGACGACCGCCGCCACCCGTGCCGGCACCGCCGTAATCGACGGCGAAACGGGACACCGCCTCGAAATGTTTGACCCCAAAACCCGACCGTCTGCCGTAATTTGGGACACTGCCGCGCTGCTCACGGCCCCGGCCGAACTGTGCGTCAGCGCAGCCGGTTCCCTGTTCAGCGGTGTCGCCAGCGCACTGCAGGCCCCCCGGTTGAACCCGATGGCCGCCGCTGATTTGGTGGGAGCCCTGAATCTACTGCGAGATAACCTGCCCCGGGTGCCAGCAAACCCGGAAGATGGCTCGGCCCGGGTCAATTTGTGCGTCGCCGCTTTCATCTACAACCGCGCCTGGGACACTGGCGCCAACGGTTCCGCGCTGGGTGTCGTCAGTGCCCTGGCCCACAGCCTGGACACTCGCTACGCCGAATGCAGCCACGGCGCCGCCTACTCGATCACCACCGCGCCCGGGATGCGCTTCAATCGAGACCACAACCTTAGCGGTCAGGCGCGCTTCGCGGACGCCTTTGGGGCCCGCAACACCAGCATGACAGACGGCACAGCCGCCGACGCAGCCGCTGAGTCAGTGTCCGATTTCTTCCGGCAAGTCGGTATGCCGACCCGTCTCCGCGATGTTGGCGTGCCCGCCAGCGGCATCACCGCCATTGCGGAAGACGCCCTCACCGACTTCGGACTGCACCGCAACGTGCGTCCAGTGCAGAGCGTCGCCGAACTGGCCTCTTTGCTGGAATCTGCGTGGTAGCTCCAGTGGAGCGAAATCCCTAGCGGCCCTTACCGATAATTTCGGCCAGGCTGTCGACCTCCCACTCGGCGAGCAGCGCTGCCAGTTCCGCCAGGATGCGAAACGGTGCGTTGAGGTCGGCCAGGTTGGCGCTGCCCACCTGCACCGCGGAAGCGCCAGCCATCAGGTATTCCGCAGCATGGCGACCAGTCATCACACCGCCGACGCCGATTATTGGCACATTGACGGCGCCAGCCGCGCGGTGCACCAATGCCATGGCCACCGGCCGCAGCGCCGGCCCGGAGAGGCCGCCGCCGCCGGTACCCAACGTGGGGCGGCCAGCATCGATGTCGATGTGCATCGCGGGAATGGTGTTGCTGATGGTCAGCGCGTCCGCTCCCGCACCGGCGGCGGCGTGGGCAATCTCCGTTATGTCGGGCACGTTGGGGGACAGCTTGGCCCACACCGGCAGGTCGGTCTGACGCCGTACCCCCGCCACCGCCGCCTCGGTGAGATGCGGGTAGTGGCTGAACATCGCTCCGTCGTCCACGTTGGGGCAACTGAGGTTCAGCTCTATGGCGGCAAACCCCCTTACCCCACGGGTGAATGACGCCATTTCTTCCCATTGCTCCGGGCTTTCGGCGGCCATGCTCATCACAATATTGGCGTCC
Organism: Dehalococcoidia bacterium; assembly: GCA_965220095.1. Lineage (GTDB taxonomy): Bacteria > Chloroflexota > Dehalococcoidia > Lucifugimonadales > UBA3495 > Bin87. The sequence goes on along the minus strand of OZ244805.1, from coordinate 3,032,737 downwards.
ATTTCGGCCCACTGTGGCGCCAGGTTTGACATGGCGGCTTCGATCCCCGGGTTGGTCAACCCGATGGAATTCAGCAACGTGGTTTCCCCGGCGGCCAATCCTTCCCGAAACGATTCGGGGAACCAGCGAGGTTCCGGGTTGCCGGACCTGGCGTGGCGGGTAAAAGTCTTGGGCAACACCGCACCCAGTTTGCCCAGCGGGGTGTCAGCCGCGATCCCCCGGCCATAACCGTCGTAACCGAAGGTTCCCGACGCAATCATCACAGGGTTAGACAGCAGAAGACCGCCAGAATGTCCCGGTGCCAAATCTGTCGAAAGTTCAGCTGGAACAGCCACTGACGGCCTCCTGAATTGCGTATTTTGGAGTCAGGCAAACGGTGACGATTTAAAGCGTCGGAACGTCGTCCTCCTCTTCTTCAAACGGCGAAAAGACTCGTGATACTGCAGCCTCTACTTCCTGCTCGCTGTTCGAGTCGCTTTCCGTGAGCGACTGCGCGCGTCGGACGAGTTCTTCCTCTTCCTCGGCAGAACGAACCTGGAACCCGGCGCTGCCCAACCCGGCGCCTGCATCGAACGGAACGAGCGGCTGTCCGGAAATAATCTCGTCATCAATCTCGTCGGCGGGCGCAGCCGTTACCACTCCGTCCTCGCCAGGAGGTATGCCCTCCGGACCATCGAGTTCGCCGGATAGCCACGACGGAGCCATCAATTCGTTCGCCAACCGTTGCATCTCTTCTTCCAAAATCAGCTGGTTTTCCGAATCCAGCAACGATTCCAGGCGGGCCGGAATCAACCGTCCGATGATAACGTTCTCCTTCAAACCCCGCAGCCAGTCGCGGTCGCTGGCCACGGCGGCCATCGTGAGCACCTTGGTGGTCTCCTGGAAGGATGCCTTGGACAGGAAACTGTCCGTCGTCAACGCTGCCTTGGAGACGCCCAGCAGCATGGTCATGGCGGTGGCCGGCTCGCCGCCCTCGGCCAGAACCCGCGCGTTCTGGTCCTGGAAACGGAATTTATCGACCACGTCCCCGGGGATGAACTCGGTGTCTCCGGAGGATTCCACCTGCACCCGCCGCAACATTTGCCGCAGGATGACTTCAATGTGCTTGTCGTGGATACCCACGCCCTGGGAGCGATAAACTTCCTGAACTTCGTCCACCAGATAGTGTTGCAGCCCCTCCAGGCCCCTGATGTCCAGCAACTCCCGCAGGTCCAGCGGTCCGTCAACCAGGGCCTCACCGGCCCTGACTTGCTGACCCTCCGTAACTCTCAGCGCCATCTGCGAGTTCACTTCGTACGCACGCGATTCTTCCTCGCGCCACACCACGGTTACGCCATCCGCGGAAATTTCAACCTCACCCGGGTGGTCCGAGCGAATTTCCTGCAAGATATTGGCGCCGGCCAATGCGTTGCCCGCGTCGGTCGCGTCACCATTGCCATCGGTGGGCACGGCTGGCGCGCTGCTGTTCATCACCACGGCCAACAGGTTACCCTCGGCCACCGGTTCACCGGGCTCCACCAGGCTGATCGCGCCGTCGGGCAACGGGTATTCGTGGCGTTCCTCCTCGTCGTAAGTAACCCGGATGCGCCTCGCACCGTTAGCGTCTTCCTCAATGGACACGACGCCGTCGATGTGAGTCAACACGCCGGCTCCCTTGGGAGGGCGCACTTCAAACAGTTCCTGCACTCGCGGCAAACCGGTCGTGATGTCCGACCCCGCGATACCGCCCGTGTGGAAAGTACGCATGGTCAGCTGCGTGCCCGGCTCACCGATACTCTGGGCCGCAATGACACCTACCGCCTGACCGATTTCCACCAACGTGCCGGTGGCCGGCAGCCGACCGTAGCACATCTGGCAAATTCCGCGACGGGTTTGGCAGGTCAGCGGTGAGCGCACCGGTACCCGATCGATGCCGGCAGCTTTGATCGCCTGCGCGATGTCTTCCTCAATCATCTCATTGCGATCAATGATGATCTCGCCACTCCGTGGATCCGCGATCACGTCGCCGGCCATCCGTCCCAGGATGCGGTCCGGGAAACTGCTCAGCGACACATCATCGGGCCGCGGTTCCACGTAGAACGTTTCGGCAAATTCGCAATCGTGTGCTTGCACGATCACTTCCTGCGACACATCAACCAGACGCCGGGTCAGATAACCGCTGTCGGCGGTCCGCAGGGCGGTGTCGGTCAGCCCCTTGCGCGCTCCGTGCGTGGAAATGAAGTACTCCAGCGCCGTCAGTCCTTCCCGGAAGCTCGATTTCACGGGTCGCTCGATGATCCGGCCTTCCGGATCGCTCATCAGCCCACGCATTCCCGCCATCTGCTTGATCTGCGAGATGTTTCCCTTGGCGCCTGACATCGCCATCACGGCAATGCCGCCAAAGTTGTAGAGCTCGTCTTCAACGATGGACTGCATATCATCCGATGCCTGAGTCCAGGTTTCGATGATGCGGTCGTACTTTTCTTCCTCAGTCATCATGCCCATCATGAAGTTGTCTTCATGGTCGGCAACCTTTTGGGTGGCTGCGTCCAGGATCCCGTGCTTGCGCTCCGGCACCTGAATATCGTTGATGGCAATGGTGATACCGGACTTCGTCGCGTAGAAGAACCCCATGTCCTTGATGTTGTCCAGCGCTTGCGCCGTCTCTTCGTTGGCGAGGTTCCGGTGCAACTCGGTCGTGAGTTCCTTGATCGCACCACGGTCCATCAACTGGTTTTTGTAGCCCAGCTTGTCGGGCAAAACTTCGTTAAAAATCAGCCGGCCCATGGTCGTTTCGATCTTGCCTTCGTGACCGGACACGGACAGCACGGTGATCGGCGAGCGCAGCCCGATGACACCATCGGAGTAAGCGATTCTGGCTTCGTGTATATCATAGAACACCGCGCTGGCGCCTTTGCCGGACTCCAGCATCTCGGTCAGGTAATAACACCCCATCACCATGTCCAGCGTCGGCGCAACCAGCGGGTCGCCCGATGCCGGCGACAGCATATTGTTGATGCTCAACATCACCGTGCCGGATTCGTTCACCGCCAGCGCGGACAGTGGAACGTGTACCGCCATCTGGTCGCCGTCGAAGTCGGCGTTGAAAGCAGAACACACCAGCGGGTGCAGTTGAATCGCGCTGCCCTCAATCAATACCGGCTTGAACGCCTGGATCCCCAATCGGTGCAACGTGGGCGCCCGGTTCAGCAACACCGGCCGATTCTTGATTACGTCTTCCAGGATGTGCCACACGTCCGGAGAAGCACGTTCGACCATGCGCTTTGCCGCCTTGATGTTCGGGGCCAGCCCGCTCAGCACCAAACGGTGCATCACGAACGGCTTGAACAGCTCCAGCGCCATACGTTTGGGTAGTCCGCACTGGTCCATCTTCAATTCGGGTCCAACCACGATGACAGAACGGCCAGAGTAATCAACGCGCTTGCCCAGCAGGTTCTGCCGGAACCGACCGTGCTTGCCTTTCAACAGATCGCTCAGCGACTTTAGGGCGTGATCGCGCTTGCCCTTCACGGCTTTGCCCTGCCGGCCATTGTCAATCAACGAATCTACAGCCTCTTGCAGCATCCGCTTTTCGTTCCGGATCATCAGACCCGGAGCACGCATACTGGCAAACCGCTTCAACCGGTGATTGCGTGATAGCACGCGACGGTACAGGTCATTCAGGTCGCTGGTCGCAAACCGACCGCCGTCGAGCTGCACCATCGGACGCAATTCCGGCGGCAGCACCGGCAGCACGGTCATGATCATGTCCTGCATCCGGTTCTCGCTGCGGCGGAACGTCTCGAGCAGGCGCATTCGCTTGCCGGCCTTGGTGCGAATTTGCGAAGAGGTCGCCCGCATTTCCAGTTCGGTGTAATACCGCTCCTGGTTCAGATCCCGATCCAGCAGCCTCAGGAACTCCAGCACCGGTTCCGCGCCCATCTCGGCGTCGAAGGCATCGCCCCAGAAGGGCTTCAACCGATCAAATCGACCTGTGGAAAGCGTCGTCAGATGCAAACCCAACGCCCCGCTTCGCGCGATATAAAACTCGTCGGGCAGCTCATCGTTTTCCCGCGCCGACGCCGGCAACTTCAGGTCAGGCCACAGCCAATCCAGGTCAGCCGGCCGCGGACGCTGCGACGGGTCCCAGCGCAACCAACGCATCGACTGGATGATGTCAACAGCCTCTTTCCGGCGCTCGGCAATGGCGCGCGCCAGGTAATCGTCCACCGTGCCAATCAGGTTCTGCACCGCCGGCAGCTGCTTGCGCCAGGAGTCCATCTCCTTCTGCTGGGCAGCGCGCGCCCCGCCGCTCTGGAGCCGCTCCACGCGTACTTCCAGATCGGCAATCACCTTCGATTCATCGCTGTTGGGTTGCAAGCGCTCCAGCAGGGCATTGAACGCTGGCAAATTCCAGCCACGACCCTCCGGATTGTCCTCACCCCGGCGGGAGTTCCACGTGCGAACAGCCTGCTCCACGCGAATCATTGACTCGCGAATCTCGGCCAAATCGTCGGACATGGGCTGCTGCGACGCTACAGCAAAATCATCAACGGCGTTCTCCGCGACGATGGATCGCAAATCATTCAGCGTGAGCAAAAGGACATCATCGACTACCGCCTTAATATCGGCTTCCAGTCGATCGGTTGCGTCAGCCAGATTGTCCTGCGCCTCCTCGGTGTCGGAGTCGCGATACGCCGCAAACGCGGTGTTCACTGCCTTCACGCTATCGTTCAACCCCTGCACATCAGTTTCGATGCTGGTATTGCCGCGATACAACCGCGCAATTGCGCTGGCAACCTGGTCGCCGTCGGCGGCGGCAATCACCAGCGCCTCGTTCGATTCCAGCAGCTTGGCGTCGAGCAGCAGGCTCCCGACATTGCCGATCCCGGCTGCCGCCGCAGTAGCAGCGGACACCAGCGACTCCAACGCCAGCACGTCGTCCGCGCCATTGGCTGTGCTCCCGCTAACCAGGCGACCCAACGCCACGCGTGCCGCGTCAACGGCTCGTTTCAGGGCGTCGGGATGGTCGCCAATCGCTGCGGCAGCCTCCGCGCGGCGACTTTCCAGATCCCAGGCGCCAATGCGGTTGGCCAAGCGTTGTAGAGCCGCTTCAGCGACGGCAATCGGCTCGGTACGGAGCAGGTCAACCTCGGCTTCGTGCTCACTCAACCGCTCGCGCATCAGGTCGATGTCGACTTCGTTGATGACGTAGGCCGAGTAATAAAGTATGCGATTCAGGTCCGAGAGCTTCACATCCAGTGCCAGGCTCATCACGCTGGGCGTATTCTTCACGAACCAGATGTTGGCCACCGGAGCGGCCAGCGCGATATGGCCCAGCCGCTGACGTCGCACGTTGGAACGCGTGACCTCAACTCCGCAGCGGTCACAAACAACTCCCTTGTATTTTTGCCGCTTGTACTTGCCGCACTGGCATTCCCAGTCCTTGGTCGGGCCGAAAATCTTCTCACAAAACAGGCCGTCTTTTTCCGGGCGCTGCGTGCGGTAGTTGATGGTTTCGCCCTTCTGCACCTCTCCCGATGACCACGCTCGAATCTGATCGGGCGAGGCAATTGAAATGCGGATTGCGTTGAAATCTTGCGAAGTTGATTCGCGGTTATCCAGCATTCTGACCATAATCTAGTTCGCCTCCATGGAGAAGAGGTCGTCATCGTCGCCTGGCAACCCCAGGCTTGGCTCTTCCTGTTCACCTTCCTCTTCGAGTTGAACGTTGAGGCCCAGGCTCTGCAACTCCTTCAACAGCACGTTGAACGATTCAGGGACACCGGGTTGGCTGATCGCATGGCCCTTCACAATGGATTCGTAAGTGTTGACCCGACCGGTAACGTCGTCGGATTTGATGGTTAGAACTTCCTGCAGGTTATGGGCCGCCGAGTACGCCTCCAGCGCCCAAACCTCCATCTCGCCGAATCGCTGGCCGCCGAACTGGGCTTTGCCGCCCAGCGGCTGCTGCGTAATCATCGAGTACGGGCCCGTGGAACGGGCGTGAATCTTATCTTCCACCAGGTGGATGAGTTTCAGCATATAGATGCTGCCCACCGCCACCGGCTGGTCGAACGTTTCACCGGAACGCCCGTCGTGGAGCTGGAATTTGGCGAAGGTCGGCGGAGCAATCAACCGCTCCCGATGCACGTCCAGCGCCATTTTGTGCATTTCCGGCAGGGACATCCCGTCCGGTTGCTCGCCGGCTACATCACGCAGCCACAGGTACAGGCAGGCCTTACGGGCTTGCCCCCTCTGGCTTTCGTCATACAACAATTCCGGATCAAAGCCCTGCCCGCGCAACCAGGCATACACCCGGGCGAGGTCTACATTGCTTTCCGGTTCGGCGTCGGTGGCTCCAGCCTGTTGGGCGAACCACCAGCGGGCCAGGGAGTCCTCAATGTTGTCGTCGTCTGCGCCTTCGAACACCGGCGTCAGCGCCTGGAAATTCAGGCTGCGCGCGGCCCAACCCAGGTGGCTTTCCAAAACCTGCCCCAAGTTCATCCGTGAAGGCACGCCGATGGGATTCAGAATGATGTCCACCGGAGTTCCGTCGGGCAGAAACGGCATATCTTCCTCGGGCAGAATGCGTGAAACCACGCCCTTGTTCCCGTGGCGTCCCGCCATTTTGTCGCCCACTGAGATCTTGCGCGTTTGGGCCACCCACACGCGAATCGCTTCATTCACGTCCGGAGGCAAATCGTCCTTGGCTGCTCGGCTCAGGGCTTTGACCGCTATGACCTTGCCCCGTTGACCGTGCGGAACCCGCAACGATGTGTCGCGCACATCCTTGGACTTCTCGCCGAAGATTGCCCGCAACAGACGCTCTTCGGCCGTCATTTCAGTTTCACCCTTGGGGGTAACCTTTCCAACCAGGATGTCGCCCGGACCGACATCCGCGCCAATGCGGATCACGCCGCGCTCGTCCAGGTCGCGCAGGTTGCCCTCTCCCACGTTCGGGATGTCCCGGGTGATTTCTTCGTCGCCCAGCTTGGTGGAACGGCTTTCCACTTCGTACTTCTCAATGTGCACCGAGGTGAACTGGTCGTCCTTCACCAGCCGTTCGCTGATGATGATGGCGTCCTCGTAGTTGTAGCCCTCCCATGACATGAACGCAACCAGCACGTTCTGACCCAGGGCCAGTTCGCCGCCGTCGGTCGACGAGCTGTCGGCCAGCGTATCGCCAACTCGCACCCGGTCGCCCTTCTGCACCACCGGACGCTGGTTGAGGCAAGTGCCCTGATTCGTCCGCGCAAACTTGATCAATCGGTGGGGATGGTCCACCCCGGCAGCGTCGGTAACCAGCACCTCGTGCCCGTCCACCGATACCACCGACCCTTCCACTCTCGACAGCAACACCTGCCCGCTATCCCGCGCCACCCGGCTTTCAATGCCGGTGCCCACGATCGGAGCCTGGGGTTGCAGCAGCGGCACCGCCTGACGCTGCATGTTGCACCCCATCAGGGCGCGGTTGGCGTCGTCGTGCTCCAGGAAAGGAATCAGCGCCGCTGAAACGCTCATAATCTGCAACGGCGAGACGTCGGCATATTCCACGGTGGTCGGCGAAGCCAGCCGGTAATTGTCCCCTTCCCGTACTTCCACCTGTTCCTGGGTAAACTGATTCAACCCATCGAAGTCGGAGTTGGCCTGGGCAATCCGGAATTTCTCTTCCATGTCGGCCGTCAGGTATTGAATGCTGTCAGGCCGGGTATCTACGAACGGAATTACGTCAATCACCGTGTCGCCGGACAGGCGGCGCAGGCGACGCATGTGCTGCTCGGACAGGATCTCCCCGGCGGCCACAATCACCTCGCCTTTGCGAGTCTTTACGTCAACCGACACTTCGTGCCCAAGCAGGTCGAAATACCCGGGGAGACCGGGTTCGCGGCAATCGCCCAGCCACAGCTGCTTGATGACCGGCCAATAGGGGGTTTCGATGAAGCCCAGCCGGTCGATGCGTGCATAGGCCGCCAGACTGCTCAACAATCCAATGTTCGCGCCTTCCGGTGTCTCAATAGGGCAGATGCGCCCGTAGTGCGAGGCGTGAACGTCGCGCACGTCGAAACCCGCGCGCTCCCGAGTCAGGCCGCCCCGACCCAACGCCGACAGCCGGCGCTTGTGCGTCAGTTCGGCCAGCGGGTTGGTTTGGTCCATAAACTGGGACAGCTTGTCCCCGCCGAAGAACTCGCGAATGGCGCCCGTAACGGGACGCACGTTGACCAACTTGGCTGGCACTGCGTCTTCCGGCTTTTCCAGCCGTCCCACCCGGTCCTGGAACATCCGGTGCATCCGCAGCAGGCCAATACGAACCTGGTCGCGCATGAGTTCACCGGCCACGCGCACGCGGCGGTTCCCCAGGTGGTCAATGTTGTCGCGAGGCTCCAGGTTTTCGGTGTGATGCTTGATGAGTTCCCGCAACGTGTCGATGATGTCGTTCAAATCCAACACGCGGCGCTCCGGCAACTCGATACCAGGTAAGTTGAACCGCACCCGGTGCATATTGCCGTTGGGCCCGGTATTCACCTCGGTAACCACACCCACAATGCGAGAGGCGCGGGCGCGGATCGGGGTCAATTGCCACGACTGCAAAGGACCTTGCGTCGCCCGTTCGGCGTAGATAAGCTGCCCGGCTTCAACGATGCTGTGCTCGGCACGGAACCGGTTTTTCATTATCGTGATTTCGCCGCAGGTTATGGCGTCGTCAGAAACAACGCCCGCCAGCAGCGGGTTGACGGAGATGGCAACCGGATCACCCAAGGTCTCGGTAACCTGAACCTGCACCTTGACCGCCAGAGATTCCTCGGACGATTCCTCGGCTTGCGACAACAGCGTCGCCGAGTTGGCAGCATCCAAAGACCACAGATTAACCGTCTGCTCGTCTTCACCGGCAGCAAACAGCTCGACGGGTTCGATGCGGCGATCCGCCCGGCGGGTCAGGTACCCAAAGTTGATGAGTGCGTCCAGATCCCGGTGCGACAGGATGCGGTGCTCGTGGCCGGACGCCGCAAAAATCTCGGTGGCCGTGGTTCCGTCGCCGGACTCGGCGTGCTGCTCCCGCACGAATTCCAGCACCAGTTTCTGGGCATCGGTCAGAATCTGCGACTCGGAACGACCCAGCCGCTGGTCAACCTTGATGCGTCCAACCTCACCCAGGTCGAACCGCCGTCCATCGAAGAAGTGGTTCATGATGAACGTGCAAGCGCCATCCACCTGGACGGCTGGTTCACCGGGCCGCAGCCACTTGTAGAGGTTGCGCTGCGCCAGGCCGATACGATACGCCTGTTCCTGCACAAACTCGCGGTCGGGGTGAATGCGATCCCACAAAGACCGCAATTCCTCTTCTTTGGGGTTGTAATCCCGGTCCTCAGCCGGCTGGATTCCGGCGACAAACGGCCGGCATTCGCCCGGGTCCAGGTCGGCAAACAATGCCCGCATCTCTTCGGCGCTCACCACCCCCAGCGCGTGCAGGAAGTTTGACACGCTCATGCGGCGCTTGCGGTCTACGCTGACGCTGATCGCCTCCGGTTGGTTGCGCCGGCGCGCGTAGTAGTGGGTCCAGGTGGACAGCTCAATGCGAGCGCCCCGGCTGGCGGAAATACGTCCCTTGTAGTACCAATTCTCGATCTTCCCGCACTCCGGACACGGCGGGTCTTGCGAAGGTTCGCGCTCGTAATAAACGCTGGGCGCACGCTGGAGTTGACTCACCAGCACCCGCTCGGCTCCATTGATTATGAAAGTGCCGGTATCGGTCATCATCGGCACATCGCCGAAGAAAATGTCAGATTGTGTTACCTCACCGGTTTCCTGGTCCCGCAACTGCGCCTGCACATATAGCGGTTGCGAAAAGGTGATTTCCCGTTCGCGGCACTCTTCAGGGCTAAACTGCGGCGGGTCAAACCAGTGATCCAGAAAGTACAGCTCGAACCGCTCGGCGCGACGCGACGCTTCGCCATTCGCAAACCGGCGGGTGATACCCGCCACGATGGGCGAGCAGTCTTTAAACGTCTCGGCAAGCCCTTTGGTCTTGAACCAGTCAAAAGATTCCAGTTGGCTGCGAATCAGATTGGGAACTTCAAGCACATTGGCAATGCTCGACTCTGAGTAAGTCTTCACTTCGCGGGCGGTTAAGCCGCGGTCATTGCGGCCCTGGCGTTTTCGGGTCAATACCATAAATACAACACTCCTAACACGGTTCAGGGTTGGGGTGTAAGCAACACGAAAGCCCGCCCCTCCGCTCGCAACGCAAAGACACAAAAACCCGGCCAGCCGACAACAGCAAGCCGAGAGAGTGAGTTAGTTAGAGACGAGGGTGCCGGCGATGATTCTGGGCAAAGGCAATTAGCTGCGAAAATAACATTGATAGTGTTCCCACGATACCCGCACCAAGCCCTTTTGTCAACATCGCCGGCTGCGCCAACCAGAGTCTTTCGGTTTTCCAACGACTCGTCGTTCCCGCGTAGGCGGGAACCCAGGAAATCCGCACCGGCAGCCACCAACCCTATGCCAGATTTTTCTGGATTCCGGCTCAAGGCTGGAATGACGGAATAATCGAAGGGCCCTGCTGCGCCAACAGGGCTTATCAATTACCCGCCCAAAAGAGATACGCGCCCAAAAGGGAGTTCCCCCTCACCCTGAACCCGTCGAAGGGCCGCCGGCCCATGCACCGTCAACCTGGCCAGCGCCTCATCATCCAGACGAGCGCCGACCACCGAAAGCCCCTGGCTTCTGCCATCCCCGCTGTGCAAGCCGGGATTCCACCTTAGTACTACAGTCGCAGAAATGTGGTAAGGAGTTTCAGGCGGCGTCGGTAATGGCAGCGCCGGGCCGTTGCCTGGTGCCGCCGTCTCCACCGGGACCACCGCAGCACTGATTCGTCCGTAGGTTGATGTCTCCATATCAGCCGGTAGAGCAACCGCCGGACCTCGGGCACCGTCAGGGGTATCAGCTTTTCGTCCAAGCTGGGACAGCCCCCTTTTCCCCCGGACCGCCTTGTTCCAACGCCTGGCGCCTGACCACCGCCAAGTAGGCGTGGGCCAGCATCGCCAGGGTGATGTGCCGGTACCAGCCATCCCATTTCCGGACTTCATACTGGTCCAGACCCACCTCTCCCTTGGCCTCCTCAAAGCATTCTTCGATGGTCCAACGAGTTCCGGCCACCCGCACCAGTTCCTCCAGAGTCGTATCAACCGGGCCGAAGCAGACGTAATAGGCCAACTCCCCGGGCTTGGCGATGCTGCGCCGGACCAGCAGCCAGTACCCCTTGCCCGGCTCCTTCAGGGGCCGGATCTCCACCCGCGCCCAATCGTATACCCGGGGTCCCTTGGCGCCGTCGCCCGCGCTGCGCCGCACCCAGCCGGGTTCCTCCACCCCAGGCGCCAGCCGGTCCGCCCGCACCGGTCGCCATCCCTTGTCCGTCTCTGCCCACAGCTGCTCGTTGCTCCTGACGGCCAGCACGTGGGGAACGTCTCGCCGCTCCAGCCACCGCCGCAGGTTGCGGTCGTTGCCGTAGACTTCGTCCCCAGTGACCCAGCCGAAGGGCACTCCCGATTCCAGCGCCCGCTCCAGCATCCGCCGGGCCAGTTGCGGCTTGGTGCGGAATGCCACTTTCTCAGGCACCCCAGCCTCTCGCCTCCGTTCCAGGTCATCAGCCCACACCCGAGGCAGGTAAAGTTCCCGGTCCATCAGGGTCCTCCCTTGGGCAGAGGCGTAGGTCAAAAATACCCCGATCTGGCAGTTCTCGATCCGCCCCGCCGTGCCGCTATACTGCCGCTGCACCCCAACGGACTTGTTCCCCTTCTTCAGAAATCCCGTCTCGTCCACCACCAGAACTCCATGGACGTCGCCCAGATGCTCCACCACGTAGTCCCTGAGATCGTCGCGAACCAGGTCGGCGTCCCAGACGTAGGTGGACAGCAGGTGCTGCACCCCATAGGGGGTGGCGTCCCCCGCCTGCTCCGCCAGTTGCCAGCCGTTCTTGCGTTCCACGGGACTGAGCAGCCCTCGCAGGTAGTCCAGCGCACGCCTACGCGGCTCGGGACGCCGGAATCGTCCCGCAATGCACTCGTGTACCCCTTCGATTCCCTGGGCCCAACGGGCCACCTCCGCCACATCTTCTATCACACCTACCACCGCCTCACCTCTCCAGCCCTTGACTGCCTTGATTCTACCCGCCTTTGTTCTGCAACTGTAGTATTAGAGGGCGTGTGACAAATAGGTTCAGGAGGGCCGGAGCCGTTTGAGCATCAGGTGGACCACGGCGATATGCACCCAGGCTTCGCTGCTCTCCGTGCGCTCCTCATAGTCTTTGCTGAGCCGTCGGCATCGACTGAGCCAGGCCAGGGTGCGTTCCACCACCCACCGGCGGGGCAACACCTCGAAGTGATGGCTATCCGGTTTCCGACGTACCACGGTCAGCAGCCATCCACCAGTGGCCCAAGCCCAGGCCACCAATTGACCAGCGTAGCCAGCATCGGCCCAGATCACCCGCAATCTGGGAAACCGACCCAACAGTTTGGCCAACACCAGCCTGGCGCCGTCCCGGTCCTGAATGCTGGCAGCATGCACCACCACGGCCAGGAGCAATCCCATGGTGTCCACTACAATGTGCCGCTTGCGTCCGGCAACCCGTTTACCCGCGTCATAGCCCCGCGGCCCCCTTTTTCAGTGGTCTTTACTGACTGGCTGTCGATGATGGCTGCGCTGGGCGTGGCCTCCCGGCCCGCAGCTTCCCGAACTCGGGCCCGCAACGTCTCCTCAACCCGTTCCCAAGTCCCGTCATCCCGCCACTTCCGAAAATACCACCAGACCGTGCCCCAAGGTGGCAGGTCATGGGGCATCAGCCGCCAGGGTATGCCGCCGCGCAGCACGTACAGAATGCCGTTGACCACCTCCCGCAGGTCCGTGGTTCTGGGATGGCCTCTGGTGGTGTCAGGCGGCAGGAGGGGAGCTAATTCCTCCCACTGGGCGTCGGTCAAATCGCTGGGATAAGGTTTTCTACTCATGCCCCCAGGGTAACCAGCACCTCTCCCACACCCCAAGAACCCGAGGGTGCATATTTGGCCCATTGTCACACGCCCTCTAAGAGCCTATCCGCCTCCGCCCCGCACTTCCAGGCTGGGTTTGGTCATCTCTTCCGGATTCAGCAACGCGTCCAGCTCTGCCTCGGTCAGGGAGGTGTCGAGCCGAGCCACATCGCGAATCGTCTGGCCGGTTTCCGCCGCTTTCTTGGCAATCCCAGCCGCCGCGTCGTACCCGATTGACGGAGCCAGCGCCGTGCCCAGCATCAAGCCCTTCTCAACCATTGCCGGGCCAGTTTCGGTTGCAGTGATGCCCACCACGCACTGGTCGGCGAAGTTGCGCGCCGACGCCGCCAGCAACGCCACCGATTGCAGCAGGTTGTACGCTGCCACCGGCATCATCGTGTTCAACTCGAAGTAGCCGCCCGCCCCCGCCAGGGCAACGGTCGCATCGTTCCCCACCACATGGGCCGCCACCTGGATCACCGACTCGGCAATCACCGGGTTCACCTTGCCCGGCATGATGCTACTGCCCGGTTGCACCTCGGGCAGGTTTATCTCGCCCAGGCCGGCCCTGGGCCCGCAGCCCAGAAACCGAATGTCGTTGGCGATTTTATGCAGGCTTATGGCCACCGTTTTCAGTTGACCGCTGGCTTCCACAATGCCGTCCAGCGAAGCCTGCGCCTGGAAGTGGTTGCCCGTCTCCCTAATGTCCACACCAGTCATCTCGCTCAGGCGGGCGCAGGTACGGGCCGAGAACTCCGGGTGCGTATTGACGCCGGTTCCAACCGCGGTCCCGCCCAGAGCCACCTCCGCCAGCGCATCCTGAGCACGCTGCACTCGCGTAACGCTATAGCTGGCCTGGCCGGCGTACCCGCTGAATTCCTGACCCAGTCGCACTGGAGTCGCATCCTGCAGGTGGGTCCGTCCGGTTTTTACGATCGGCCAGAACTCGTCGGATTTGGCTTGCAACGCAACCCGCAACCGTTCCAGAGCCGGCAGCAAATCTTCCTTGAAACCCAAAAGCGCCGCCAGATGAATCGCCGTCGGCACGACGTCGTTGGACGACTGCCCCAGATTCACGTTGTCGTTGGGATGCACCAAACGCGATCCCAGGTCGCCTCCCATGATTTGCGACGCTCGGTTCGCTATCACCTCATTCGCGTTAGTATTGGTGGAAGTGCCGGACCCGGTCTGAAAAATATCCAGCACGAAATGGTCGTCGTGTTTGCCGTCGATCACTTCCTGCGCCGCCGCCACAATGGCATCGCCAATCGCTCCGTCCATGATGCCCATGTCCATGTACGTCTGCGCCGCCGCCATCTTGATCAGACCCAACGCCCTGATGAACTGCCGGGGGAATCGCAGGTCGCTGATGGGGAAATTGAGCACGGCTCGCATCGTTGATGCGCCGTAGAGTGCATCGGCCGGAACCTGCATTTCGCCCATGGAATCGCGTTCGATTCGCGTGCTGTTGGTGGTCATGTTTTTGCTGTCCTTCTTTGTTTCAGATTCCACGACCGCGGATGGTCGTGAGGCCGCGGTTATTCGTGGAGCCGGGTCTACTGGAGCGGATCGCGTTTCAATTTTATCACCGGGTTGTTCCCTGAAAAACGCGCCATCCGCCTTTTCCGTTACTCGCCCGCTTTTATGTCACTCTCCTGACGTTACTTGCCTTCCTTGATGAACTCAGCCACCCGCTCGGCAATCATGATGGTCGTGGCATTGGTATTGGCGCGAATCACATCCGGCATCACCGAGGCGTCCACAACCCGCAAGTTTTCCATGCCGTAGACCCGGCAATACTGGTCAACCACCGCGTCCAGGTCTGAACCGGGGCCCATTTTGCAGGTGCCCGACGAGTGGTGTTGCGTGTACGCGTTGCGTAGCAGCCACTGATCCAGCGCGGCTTCCGAAGCCAAATCTTCGTCGGTGGGGGACAACCGCTCGGCCACAAACTCCCGGAACCCGGGCTGCTCTGCGATTTCCAGACCCAGCCGCACTGCCGCCCGCATCCGTTGCCGGTCAACCGGGTCAGACAGGTAGTCGTAGAATAATTCGGGCTGCACGTGCGGGTCGGTAGATGCCAGGCGCAGGCGGCCGGCGGTGGTGGCGTTTTGCAGCGCCGCGCTAAACCCAAAGTGGAAATCGTCCGAATCAATCTGTACGCTGGCCGGCCGGTGCTCGCTGGTCATCAGTATGGGCGCCAGCTGAATATCGCCCCTGGTGCCCGTCCCCGGCGGACTGAAACGCAGCCCCACCTGGATGCTCGGCGCATCGAGATCGGGCGGATCGCCAACGCCCCGAAACAGACTGAACACCGCCGGATGGTCTCGCAGGTTTTCGCCGACTCCCGGAGATTCGTGAACCAAAGGTATTCCCATCTCCCTCAAATGGTCGGCCGGGCCCACTCCGGAAAGCATCAGGATTTGCGGAGATGCTATCGCCCCGCCGCTGAGGATAATCTGGTCGCCGAATACCGTGAAACTTTCTCCATTGCTTTCCGCTTCCACACCGGTCGCTTTCTTGCCTTCAAACAGAATGCGCCGCACCACCACGCTACCTCGCACCGTCAGATTAAGGCGGTGACGCGACATCGATAGGTAGGTTAGCGATGTGCTCATCCGCACCCCATCGATGTTATTCAGCGGACGCGCTGCCACGCCGTTGGAATCCGGGTGATTCTGGTCCGGGTCTTCCGGAAACCCCAACTCTCGGCACGAATCGTAAAACGCCTCTGCCACCGGCAGCCATTCCTCTCGCTTGTAACGCCGCACCGGTATGGGGCCGGTGTTGCCGTGAAAATCGTCGCCTCCAAAATCCAGGTCGTTTTCCAGCCGGCGGAAGTAGGGCAATACCTTGGTAAACGACCACTCGTCGTTGCCCCAAATCGCCCAGTTGTCGTAGTCCTCCGGCACTCCCCTGAACAATACCTGCCCGTTGATGCTGCTGGAACCGCCCATCGCCTTGCCCCTTGGAATGATGATCGGCTCCTCCTGCTGGGGCGTTCCCTTCGCTGTGTATCCCCAGTTGTGCGGGCCGTAAGCGGAGCGCCACACGTTGTTGCCGTTTTTGAGATCAACGGGGAGTTGCTCGAAATCCGGATAGTCCGGGCCCGCTTCCAGCAGTAGCACGGAAACGCCGGCATCCTCGGTCAGCCGGGACGCCAGCGTGCATCCGGCGGAACCGCCGCCAACGATGATGTAATCGTAATTCACCCTCTCATCTCCTTAAAAACGCCCGTTCCGAAAAAACGCCCGTTCCGAACCTGCCCGCTCGATCAGCGCTAGCCGGCGCGGAGGGCTTCTCCCCGTCGGCCTTCACAGCTCGCAGCTATCCAGCAAACAATTGTAAAAGTCCACTTCGTCAATGTCGTCCAGGGTTTCATCATGAGTCTGCGCCAGGTGCCGCATGATTCTGGGCGTGTTCATTGGCACCAGCAATGCGGTCGCGTTAATGCTGACGATGCCGATCATCGGGTGGGCCTGGAACCTGCCGAACGCTTGCGATTGCTCTTCGCAGCGCAGGCACCGCACCGTAATTTCCATGTCCCGCGCGTCGTAAATGAGGCGCACCAGCGGCGAGCCATTGAACCGCGTATCATAAACCAGGCCGTTGCCGAACCGGTCTGCGCCCACGTGTTCCACCTCCAGGCTGTTGGTCCAACCCTCCGGCGGAAATATCACACGGTTGCTTGCTTTAGGCATATTGCCCACCTCGCATTGTCTGTTGGCGGATGCGTGCCTGATTTTACCGCATCAACGCCCAATACAACACCGTGGCATCGTCCAACGACAAACCGGTAACGATCAACCGGCCGTCGCCCACCGAAACCACCACCGTCAACACCTGCGTCGTTCCCTCCTGTAGTTGCCCTGCCGTCTGCAGTATGGCAACATTACCCGGACTAACCAGACCCGGACTAACCAGCGACCCACCAAGGAGTCCCCAGATGAGCCTCGATATTTTTGACGTTTCAGGCCAAAAAGTACTGCTGGTCGGCGCTGGCCGGGGTATCGGCAAAGGCATCGCGCTGGCCTTCGCGCAAGCCGGCGCCGCCGTCGCCGTAACCGGTCTCACCTCCACTGGCGTCAATCAGGTGGCGGAAGAAATCCGCGCCATGGGCGGCACCTGCCTGCCTTTGACCGGCGATGCCACCAAAGCCGAACCCATGGATGAAATCGCCGCCAAAACCATCGCCGAGTTCGGGCAGATTGACACTCTCATCAACTGCGTCGGCGACGCCATTCGCAAGCCGGTCGTCAAGTTGCCAGACAACGACCTCCCCGGAATGACCGAAGCGGAGTGGCACAACATCGTTGACATCAACCTCACCGAGGCATTCCAGGGTTGCCGCGCCGTGGGCCCGCACCTGCTGGAACGCCGGGCCGGCTCCGTCATCAACATCAGCGGCTGGGCATCATTCCGCGGCCGCCCCCTGTCCGCCGCGTACGATGCTGCCAAGGCCGGCGTGATGCGGTTCACGGAGTGCGTCGCGCAGGAATGGGCGCCCTACGGCGTCCGCTGCAACGCCATCGCGCCCGGCACCTTCCCGGACCCGGCGCAGATGACAGCCGAAACCTTCGCAGCGCGCGACGCCGCGGCCGGCGACGCCATCCCATTGGCCCGGGTGGGTCGCCTCATCGAGGTGGGATACCTGGCCGTTTACCTCGCCTCGCCCGCCGCAACCTACGTAACCGGCCAGACTTGGGCCATCGACGGCGGCGTCAGCATCAAACACCCGTAACCCAACGCACCGTACACCTGACGCATCAACGCAACATCCACATCCCGGCCAATCACCTGTCCAGGGAGTTCAACCATGACGATGCAGTACGAATTACTGGCGCACCGCATCCTCGAACGCGCGGCGGTCCAGTTTCCCAAAAAGCAGATCATTACCCGCGTCGACAACGGAACGCATCGCTATACCTACGCCGATATGTTCGAGCGCACCGCCCGGTTGGGTAACGCGCTTCGCGAACTGGGCGTCGGTTTCGGCGACCGCGTCGGCACCTTCGGCTGGAACACCTACCGGCACCTGGAAGCCTACTTCGCCCCGCCCACCATCGGCGCCGTCGTTCACACCATCAACATCCGCCTGGCTGTCGACGACATGGTGTACATCATCAACCACGCCGGCGACAAAGTGCTGCTCATCGACCCCGACCTTGCGCCGCTGATCGAATCCATCGCCAGTCGCCTCGAAACCGTGCAGCACTACATCATCCTCGGCGAACCGTCGGATGTTTCCGCCACGCTCCCCGGCGCCGTTTCCTACGAGTCCATGCTGGCCAGCGCTTCACCGGAATACCATCCCGTCGCCATCGACGAATTCGCCACCATGGGCCTGTGCTACACCTCGGCAACCACCGGGTTGCCCAAGGCGGTCGCCTATTCCCACCGCGCCGTCTACCTGCATTCCCTCGCCTCGGCCACCGTCGACGTGCTGTCGTTATCGGAGCGCGACCGGGTGATGGCCATCGTGCCCATGTTTCACGCCAACTGCTGGGGCCTGCCCTACAGCTCCACCCTGGTCGGCGCCGACCAGATTTTCCCCGGCGTTCGGCCCGGCCCGCAGGAAATTTGCCAGCTGGTCGAATCTGAGGGCGTGACCTTCAGCGCCGGCGTACCAACCATCTGGATTGGCGTGCTGGACTATTTGCAACGATCGGGCGTCGAGTACGACCTGTCATCGCTGCGCCAGATTATCAGCGGCGGTTCGGCCCTGCCCCTGGCCGTCCTTCAGGCCTACCGCGACCGGTTGGGCATCGAAATGATTCACGCCTACGGGATGACCGAGGCCGCACCCCTTATCTCGGTGAACCGCCGACGCAGCTGGCTCGATTCGCTATCCGCCGGCGAACGCCTCGACTTGTGCGCTCTGCAAGGTGTAATCGCTCCCGGCATCGAGATGAAGCTGGTTGATGACAACGGCGTCGAGGCGAACTGGGACGGCAACCAGCGCGGTGAACTCTGGTTCCGGGGCCCGTGGGTTGCCGATCAATACGTTGACGACCCGCGCAGCTCGGAAACCTTCGTGGACGGCTGGTACCACAGCGGCGACATCGCCTCCATCGACCCCGATGGTTACATCCAGATCGTCGATCGGGTCAAAGACATGGTGAAAAGCGGTGGCGAGTGGATATCGTCGGTAGACCTGGAGTCGGCAATCATGGCTCACCCCGACGTTCTGGAAGCAGCCGTCATCGCCGTCCCCCACCCCCAATGGCAGGAACGTCCCCTCGCCTGCGTCGTGGCCCGCGCTGATACCGGCGCCACACTCACCCGCGACACCATACTGGAGTTCATCCAGCCCACATTTGCCCGCTGGTGGTTGCCCGACGACGTGGTGTTCATCGACGAAATCCCCAAAACCAGCGTCGGCAAGTTCGATAAAAAGTCCTGCGCGACCAATTTGTGGGACACGTCGGCAATGCCTGAACCGCCCAATTCGGCGCAATGATTATCGCGGCTAATTTGGGGGCAGCTATCTCCGCCACCGGCGTGCGCAAGGATTTCGGCGACCGCCGCGTCCTGCACAACCTGGATTTGCAAGTGGGCTGGGGTGAAATCGCCGCCCTGTTCGGCGCCAACGGTGCCGGTAAAACCACCCTTTTGCGCATCCTGGCCGGCCTGACCCGGCCCGATGACGGCCAACTCCACATCGGCAACCGCCGAGTCCACCGGGGCGGCAACGCCGCTCGCCGTCTGATCGGTTTCGTCGGCCACGAATCCCTGCTGTACCACGACCTCACCTGCCGGGAAAACCTTGCCTTCTACGGACAGCTGTACGGTATCGGCAATATCGACCTTCGCATCCAGCAGGTATTGGAGCAGGTCGGCCTCGCGGACCGCCGCAACCGCACAGTACGAACGCTTTCTCACGGAATGCAAAAACGCCTCTCGGTGGCGCGTGCCATCCTCCACGAACCAACCGTCCTGCTGATGGACGAACCCGAGTCCGGACTGGACCAGGCGTCTACGGAAACGCTGGGACGATTGCTCAGGGACTGGGCCGCCGCCGGCAAGTCGGTGCTGATGACTACCCACAGCGACCAGACGGGACTCGCCTGGGCGGACCGAGTGCTGGGGTTATCGGGTGGCCGCCTGGCCTACGACGCCGCCGCCGCCCAGACCACCGCCGCCGCCCTCCGGGACGCCCTGCAAGCCCAGCGGCACGCTGCCTGACCCGTCCCTCGCCGATTCCCACCCTGTCATGCGCTTGCTGCGGGCCACCCTGGCCATCGCCTGGAAAGACGTGCGCCTCGAACTGCGGTCGCGGGACGTGGTCATCTCCGCTCTGGTGTTCGGGCTCATCGTGGTGGTGGTGTTCAACTTCGGCTTGAACCGAACGCCCGGCAGCCTCGCCCCCGTCGCCCCCGGCCTGCTCTGGGTGGCCTATGCTTTCATCGGCGTGCTGGCGATGAACCGGGCGTTCGCCCGCGAGCTGGAACATGGTGGGCTGGACGGACTGCTGGTTGCGCCCGTCAGCCGCGACGCCATCTTTCTGGGCAAAACGCTGGGCAGCCTCATCTTTATGCTGGTAATCCAGGTCGTGTTGCTGCCGGTCTTCGCGGTAATGCTGGGCCTGCCCACTCTATCCCCGGTACTGGGGTTAATCATCCTCCTGGCGACACTGGGTTTTGCTACCGTCGGCACGTTTTTCTCAGCCATCGCCGCCCAGACGCGCTCACGGGAAATTTTACTTCCGGTGCTGTTTTTCCCGGTCGTGGTACCCGTTATCATCGGTGCCGTGGAAGCCTCCGCGCTGGCGTTGCAAGGCGGGCCGACGCTGGCAATATGGACCCGTTGGATACCGTTGCTTGTGGTATTCGACGCCCTCTTTTTGGTAATATGTTCGTGGATATTTGGTTTTGTTTTCGAGGGATAACTTACTTTGGCATCGATAGCCAATCGTCGAGATAGCGGCCATCCAGGGCGTACCGCCGCTCGGAGCATATGGCCTTGGCTGCTGTTGCTGACCGCCGTCCTGGTGCTGGTGGATGGTTACCTGATATTCATGGTGGCTCCTACCGATCTGGTGCTAGGCCACATCCAGCGGATCTTCTACCTTCACGTTCCGATATCCCTCCTTTCCTTCATCGGATTCTTCGTCTGCGCCGTCGCGGGCATCGGCTACCTGATACGCCGCACCGACCGCTGGGATCGACTGGCCCACTCCGCCGCCGAAGTTGGCGTGGTGTTCGTGACGCTGGCCCTCCTTACCGGAGTCATCTGGGCCCGGCCCGTCTGGGGCGTCTGGTGGACGTGGGAACCGCGCCTCACCACCACCCTGATCCTGTGGCTGATTTACGTGGCCTACCTGATGATTCGACACTACGCGCCAACGCCGCAGCAGGGCCGCTCCTGGGCCGCCGTGGTCGGTATCATCGGCTTCGTCGACGTGCCCATCGTCTACTACTCCGTGAAGTGGTGGCGATCGATCCACCCGGTACAGGTCATCGGCCCGGAGTCGGCGGACGATGCGCTGGAGCCAATCATGGCCCGCATCCTCATCTTTTCCTTCGTCGCCATACTGGCCCTGTTCGTTTACCTGGTGATGGAGCGTATGGCGTTGCGCAAGGCGGAAGACCGACTCTCCGAACTCCGCCGGCAAAACTCCGACCTGCAATTCGACGATGCCGTCGTAACCACTGGCAATCTCATACCGATCAATACCCCGGGAGACTCCACCTGACATGGGCGACGCACCTCAAAACCTCCCCTTCCTGTTCGCCGCATTCGCAGTGGTGTGGATAGCGTTTTTCGCCTACGCAGCTTATGTGTCCTGGAAGCGGCAGGCCATCCAGCGAGACCTGCAAGACTTCGGCGAAGAGCTGCGCGGCGCTCCGCAAAACACATCCGGTAGCGGCAACTCGTAACCGCTCCGAGTCTCCATGACGCTGAGTTAACCCAGGCATATAATTGACCTGCCAAGATCACCAGCGGGAAAGCCAGGCCGATTATTCGGCCCCAACCAGACAATAATCACAATGCAAGCCGACGACCGTCTGCCACGCACATCTGATACCGTCGCCCTGTTGCAGGATGACGACTCCGAAGCGCAATCGGGATGGCGTAGTCATCGCGTGCGGCTCGCGATCCTGGCCGGTGTTGTTGCGCTGGCCGTAATCTACATGGTGTACGCCGCCTTCCCGGGAAATGCCCTGTTCTTCGTAACCGTCGGTGAATTTCTGGACGATACGCACCTTCAGGACGGCCAGACCCTCCGCGTGTCCGGCGCCCTGGTCCCGGATACATTCCGACGGGAAAGCAATTCGACCCAAACGCGGTTCACCATGGGCAACAAGGAACCCAATGCGCCCGGCGTGGCGTCAGGCTCCCCGGAGCTCCACGCCAGCTACGTCGGCGTCCTGCCCGATCTGTTCTTCAATCCCCATTCGGAGATAATCCTGGAAGGCAGCTACGATACCCAAAACCACGTCTTCGTTACCGACAACATCCTGGTCAAATGCCCCTCAAAGTACCAGTCCCTTCAGGCCGACAACCCCGACGCAGCCCCCGCGGACGGCTAGGGCAACCTCAACCCCGGCGCTGGCTACAGTGAAACGACCAGCGGAAACTGACCGTCAACCGTAGTCAACCATTCCACGCAAAAATCAAAACGCCCCCGGCGGTGAGTCTGCCGGGGGCGTTTGTTTACCAATTGTGTCGGGTTTGACTAGAAGGTGTAGCCCTCCATCAGCTGCTCAACGGTGCGTTCCCGGGCCTTGCCCCGGATATTTTGCAGGTTGCCTTCCAGCGACAGACGCGTTTCGTCGTTGTAGATCACACCTACCGGAAGCCCACCACGTTGCACCAGATCGTAAGCGGCTTGCTTACTGCTGGGATCGTGGTCTTCCGGAATGTCCCACAACGCCGGCGCGATGCCTTCCTTAGCATTGCCCTTGATCAACTGGAACGTATCGTTGTACGTGACGCAGGGCGACTGCACATGAATCATCGACATTCCATCGTGCTTCATGCCTTCGTTGATGAGTTGGGCAAGCACCCGGGGCTGACCGGAGAAGCCCGACGCAATAAAGGAAACGCCCAGCGTGAGGTACAGTTCCAGCGGGTCCAGTTCCGCCTCAATCTTTCCGAAAGGAGTGCTGCTGGTTACAACGCCCATCTCGGTGGTCGGAGAACTCTGGCCCTTGGTCAACCCGTAGACACCGTTGTCCATGATCACAGCGGTGATGTTCAGGTTGCGCGCCGCCTGGGGAGCAATGTGCTCATGGCCAATGCTGAGAAAGTCGCCATCGCCGGCAACCACCACCACATTCAATTCAGGCCGCGCCATCTTGACGCCCATTGCCACCGGCAGCGTCCGCCCGTGGATGCCGTGGAAACCGTAAGGCTGCTGACCTTCCAGCAGGTGAACCAGATTGCCGCTGCAACCGATGCCGGCAACTACTACATTGTTTTCAATCGGTTCGCCGACTTCTTCCAGCCTGTTGATCATAGAGAGCTCGAGCGCGCGTCGCACGCCAAAGTCGCCACAACCGGGGCACCATTTGAAGTCGTATTCCGGGTTTTTCTTGCTCATACCCGCGCTATCTCCTTGGCAGGGGATACTATCTCATTGATTCGACTAACCAGGTCGCTGACCTTGAAGGGCAGGCCCGTGTATTGCGTGATGGCTTCCGCTTTCACGCCCATGGAGCGCAGGATGGTCGCCCACTGGCCCTGATAGTTGAGTTCAGGGACGATTACCAGGTCCTTGCTCCGTAGCTCTTCCAGCAGTTTGGGTGGGATCGGGTTTAGGAACATGGAGTAGTACCAGCCCACATCCACCCCTTGCTCGCGCAGGGCATCGTACGCTTCTCGGACCGGCCCTTTGGAACCGCCCCAGGGCATCACCACGATCCTGGCGTCGGTGTTGTCGGACTCGTAGTGTTCCTCTTCCAGCAGCTTGAGCTTGCCGAACCGGCGCTCCGTCATCTGAATGTGCCGGCTGGCCAAGTGAGTCGTATCACCCATCTCGTCGTGCTCGCTGCCGTTGGCAACGTAGGCTCCCGGGTGGCCCGGCAGCGGCATTGGAGACAACTCGTTGCCGGAGTAGCGATGATATCCGTTGCTGCCTTCGTAGGTCAGCCGGTTTTCCACCGCAATCTTGGACAGGTCGGGCCGCGGTATGTTCTGCACACGCTCGGCCATGGACATCTCGCTCATCAGGATTACCGGACCCTGATATCGCTCCGACCAGTTGAAGGCGTGTACCGCTCCGAAGAAGCATTCTTCCACCGAGCCCGGCGCAATCACCGGCATTCGCACGTCTCCGTGGGCCGGATACATGCAGACCATCAGGTCCGATTGCTCGGTCTTGGTGGGCAAGCCCGTCGCCGGGCCGCCGCGCTGCACGTCAACCACCACCAGTGGAATCTCTGCCATCCAGGCCAACCCCAGCCCTTCGCTCATCAGCGAAATACCAGGGCCAGCGGTAGCCGTCATGGACTTCTTGCCGGCGTAGCCCGCGCCCATAATAGCGGTGATCGCTTCGATTTCAGACGACACCTGATAGGCAAATTTGCCTTCGCCAACCAGGTTCCGCTCCATCCAGAGCAGGATGGTGGTGGCCGGCGAGATTGGATAACCGGCGTAAAAGCCAACGCCAGCGTGGACAGCGCCCAATGCGATAGCTTCGTTGCCTTTCAGCATCAACTGCTTGAAGTCGGGAGGGTTCGGCGGCGCCAGTTCGCCCAGTACAAAACCGCTTTCAGCAGCGTGCTGCCGACCCAAGTTCATCGCCTCAATATTGGACGAAATAATCTCGTCGTCGTTATCCCGACCCCGCCGGAATCGAGCCTCCACGAAATCTTCCAGATACTGCTGAGGCATATGAACCAGCTGCGCCAAAGCTCCGATCACGATCATGTTGGCCGCTCGGTTGTTGCCCGTGGATCGCGCCAACGTGTCGACCGCCAGCCCGAAGGAACGTGGGTCGGTCATCGTAAAATCATCAGCGTTGTAGATGATTACGCCGCCGTCGCGCACCTCATCGGCGTGGGTCTCGTAGGCTTCCTCGTTGAAGGCGACGAGCACGTCCACCGAGTCGCCCGAGCTCAGAATCGGCTGAGTGCATATCCGGGCCTGGGTCCAGGTCGGACCCCCCAGAATCTGGGACGGAAAGGTGGCGTAGGTCAGGGCGTGATAGCCCACCTGCGTGGACGCTTGCGCCAGTCCTTCCGCCGAAGTAACGACGCCCTGCCCGCCTTCACCGGCGAACCGGACGACGAAGTCGTTCATTTGCATCTGGCAGTTCCTCCGAACCGGCCGCAGTTCCTCGCGCCACACGTCCCGCCGTCGGGCTGGGTTGAAGCTGCAGCTACGGTGCAGTTACGAAATGACACCGTCCCCGGATTTGACTAGGGTGGTGTGTCCGAGCAACGAAGTAAATTTTTTGAGTTGAGTTTTCATTGCGTACCGCCCGCCCGAAAAGGCCGGGTGGCGCGCCCCAACGCAACGGTGTAAACGGACGGAATATAGCACCAAATCCCGCTCCCTGTCAATTTGAATAGTACACCCGATTGACCTATTCCGGGCCAGTTTTATGACATTTCGCCGCGCGATAACGCTGGCTGGGCCTTTCGGCATTCCGCACGCGGCGTTGGTATAATGCCCGCCTGATGCCACTCACCGTTGACGTCGTAATCCCCTGCCTCAACGAGGAACGCGCCCTGCCCGTAAGCATCAGGCGCCTCCACGATGTTATGTCAACTGTGCTGGGGGATTACCAGTGGAACATCGTGATCGCCGACAACGGCTCCACCGATGGCACTCAGGCTCAGTCGCAAACGCTTTCCGCCGAATTCCCCGCCGTGCGCTACCTCCGCCTCGAACAGCGGGGGCGCGGACGTGCCCTCCGCCGCTCCTGGACCGAAAGCGCCGCCGACATCATGGCTTACATGGACGTTGACCTCTCCACCGACCTAACCCATCTCCGGCCCATGATTGACGCCATCGCCCGCGACAACTACGACATCGCCATCGGTTCCAGGCTGCTGCCCGATTCCCACGTGGTCGGACGCACTCTCAAACGCGAGACAACATCCCGAGGCTACAGCCTCCTGTTCCGCCTCATGTTCTTCACGTCGTTTCGGGACGCCCAGTGCGGCTTC
Source organism: Dehalococcoidia bacterium (assembly GCA_965220095.1). Lineage (GTDB taxonomy): Bacteria > Chloroflexota > Dehalococcoidia > Lucifugimonadales > UBA3495 > Bin87. Next base: position 3,006,615 of record OZ244805.1, on the reverse strand, counting down.
AAGGCCATCAGCCGCCGCGCCGCCGATGACCTTGCGCCTCTCGTCGAGGACAACGGATGGTTCTTCGACTCAGAGCTGCTGATTCTGGCCCAGAAATGCGGTTACCGCATCCGCGAGCTACCGGTGCGGTGGACTGACGACCCTGATTCCCGCGTTCGGATCTTGCGAACTGCGTGGGAGGACGTCAAAGGTCTGCTACGCCTCAAGTTCGGCGGCATCAGCAAGGCGCGCCGACAGCTCCGCACCGCCGGAAAGCTGTAGCCCCTCAGCAACAACGGGACAAAAAATGGCTGGGGATACAGGATTCGAACCTGTGATACCTGATCCAGAGTCAGGCGTCTTACCACTAGACTAATCCCCACCGTCACTCAATACTACCAAACCCGGCCCGGCCCCGCCACCACAAACGCTGATACGACGCCGTGACCAGCCCGGGTTGACGCCCGGCTCCGCTCCGCCGATACTGGCGGCGTTACCATCGATCACCACCTGATTTACACCCAGTTTTCCTCTGCCCACGCCGTCCTCGTAAGGAGCAAATCACCATGCAACTCGGAGCAATCTTCCCGCAAACCGAAATCGGCGCCGACCCGGCCGCTGTCAAGGATTTCGCCCAGGCCGCCGAATCCCTGGGTTATGAGCACCTGCTGGTTTTTGACCACGTACTCGGCGCTGACATCAGCAAGCGCCCCGAATGGAACCGCCCTTACAGCAGTGTCGACACGTTCCACGAACCCTTCGTTATGTTCGGCTACCTGGCCGCCGTAACCGAGAAAATCGAAATGTGCACCGGCATCATCATCTTGCCCCAGCGTCAGACCGCCCTGGTCGCCAAGCAAACCGCCGAGGTCGACGTGCTCACCGGCGGACGCCTGCGCCTGGGCATCGGCGTCGGTTGGAACGATGTCGAGTACGAAGCGCTCGGTGAGACTTGGGAGAACCGGGGTCGCCGCTCCGCCGAGCAGGTTGAGGTGCTTCGTATGCTCTGGACGCAGGAAGTGGTGAATTTCGAAGGTCGCTACCACAAAATCACCCACGCCGGCATCAACCCCTTGCCCGTTCAGCGACCCATACCGGTCTGGTTCGGCGGCGGTGCGCCCCAGGTCGTGCGCCGCATTGCCCGCATGGGAGACGGCTGGTTCCCCCAGTTCCAGCCCGACGGAGCCGGCCAGGAGCGCATCGCCGAGATGCGTGAATTGGCCAAGGGCTACGGTCGCGATCCGGCAGACGTTGGCATCGAAGGCCGCGTCGCCCTGATGGACAGCGACAATCCAGACGACTGGAACCGCCTTGGCGCCGCGTGGGACGACGCGGGCGCCACCCACCTCTCCATAAACACCATGCGCGCCGGCCTAAAAGGCCCCGACCAGCACATTGAGGCGATACGGCGGTTCAAGGAAGCGGTCAGTTAGTCACTGCTCTGGGAAGAATCCTGATGATTACAACAGAGATGCGTTACCGGGGTTGCCTGATGGGGCTGGCGGCCGGCGATGCGGTTGGAACGACCGTCGAGTTCGAGCCGCCGGGGAGCTTTGCGCGCGTTACCGATATGGTGGGCGGCGGCCCCTTCCGGTTGAAGCCTGGCCAATGGACTGACGACACTTCAATGGCGCTGTGCCTGGCCGACAGCCTGGTCGCTTGTGGTGGTTTTGACGCGGGCGATCAGATGGGCCGTTACGTCCGCTGGCGAGACGAAGGATATCTGAGCAGCAATGGCGTCTGCTTTGACATCGGCATGACCATATCCGATGCCCTGAGCCGCTACCGGAGTACTGGCGAACCCTTCGCCGGTTCCACCGACCCCTTTTCGGCCGGCAACGGCAGTCTGATGCGGCTGGCCCCAGCGCCGCTGTTTTTCGCATCAAACCCGGAGCAGGCCATCCATATGAGCGGGGAGAGCTCCCGAACCACCCACGGGGCGAGGACGTGCGTGGATGCTTGTCGATATTTCGGCGGCCTGCTGGTGGGAGCGCTACAGGGGTTGGCAAAGGAAACGTTGCTGGCTGCGCGTTTCTGCCCGGTTGCCGGCCTCTGGGAAATGCAGCCGCTATGCGACGAGATTGACGAGATAGCAGGGGGTTCTTTCCGGAGCAAAAAGCCTCCGGAGATTGTCGGCAGCGGCTACGTAGTGAAATCGCTGGAGGCGGCGCTGTGGGCGTTTCACAAGTCGGCAACCTTCGCGGAAGGCTGTCTGCTGGCAGTCAACCTGGGGAATGACGCCGACACTACCGCCGCCATCTACGGCCAGCTTGCTGGCGCTTACTATGGGATCGACGCTATCCCAACGGAGTGGCGGCAACGCATCGCAATGAGCGCGCTGATAACCGAACTGGCCGATGGGCTATGGCAGTACCGGGCCGGGGCAGCGGGCAACCCGGACCGCAATCCGTGAGCATCTTTAGTTTTGGGACGCAGACGGCCTAACTCATTTATCGACTGCCGTTTCCATCCACTCACGCACGTAGCGTTCCTGTTCTGGCTTTTCCGGCGACCGTCGCCCCAACCGCGATTTCGGATTTTCAAGCCACAGTTCCCCGAGCCGGTCCAGCGCCGCCTGGCCCGGCTCGCCATGCCGCGCCAGCCAGCAGCCGATGATGGTGCCCGTGCGCCCGACGCCGCCCCAGCAATGCACGTAAACCGTCCGTCCGGCTGACAAGTGGCGGTCGATGGCATCCAGCGCTGCTGTGGTCAACCCTTTGGATGACGGAACGCTCATGTCTCGGACGGCAAACCGCTCGTGTGATGGCCCGTCAAGTATATGAGCGTAAGGCTCCAGATGCTCGTCAGCCTCGGTCAGGTCAATGAACGCTGAGACGCCGGCGTCGGTAAGAAGCGCCAGTTTTTCCCTTGAAGACGCTTCGTCCGGTGTGCGCGGATACTCGCCGGCCAGCAGCTTACCGGGCACAACCCAGTAGCACATCTCAATAGGCCGCGGTGGATTTTCAACCGGTTCCTGAGACTTCATTTGCCTGACCGCGTGATTGATTGCCATTGATCCGGGAACCTCTACCGAATCGTCTCCGGCGCGGGCGTGATGCAGCCCAAAGTTCTGCACCCAGCCCAGCGTCCGCAACTTATCTTCCATGTAACGGTCGTACTGCTCCTTGCCAATAAACGGAGAGGGGTCGGTCATGCGCATGCCAGCGGCGATGCGCGCCCGCGCCCAATCCAGCGATTCATCCGAGCCGGTTTCGTAGGCTTCGTTGATGGCGTCCAGAATGCTCCGGCCTTCGTACCTTGGGCCGGGGTCATTAAACATCAGCCCCGACACGAACCCCATCATCAACCTATAGCGCACCCAATCGTCATCGTCCCGGGCCCTTACCGTTTCGTTGAGCGCAGCCCCATATTCTGCCCAGCCGATGTCGGGAGCGGACTCGTGCGGTTCGGTCTCCTGCCCGCTCTCCAAGCGTTCGGTTATCTTGTCGAAAATGTAGAAAAAGTTCGTCTCCAAGTTCTGCATGGTGAAAACAACTTCGTCAAAATCGTCTTCGTCATCTTCGTCGTCAGCATAGTGATTTTCCGAAGACTCCAAGTCTTCTGCCATTGCGACTATTGATTCATACGCCCCTGATATGTCATCGGATAGCGAGAATGTATGAACCCCGACGGCTCCGATGGCCGTTGACACACCGCCGGCCTTACCTGTGTGGTAGGCAAAATAAGACAGGTCATCGTCCCATGTTATTTCGTAGAAAGCTTGTTCCAGTTCGGCCGCTAGCAAGCTCAACATTCTTCAAATCCCCGCCGGTTAAGTTAGTTATATTTTATCATTTCTCCATACATATTACAATACCGCTCAAGTGTGCTTGAACATCATCCTTCGTCTATCTGCGTTCCAAGCGTTCCAATTCCGTGGTCGTCCGAACATTCCTATCCTGCAACGACTCCAAACTTACGTACCGCGGCTTGCCATACGTGAAGGGCACGGTTCTACCGCTACTGCTTTGTTTGTCGTTGCGGATTGATTTTCCCAGATTAATGGTTCCGGGGTCATCAGGCTCGCTCAGGAACATAACTTTGAAGCTCCCATCGAACCAGTTGCGTTGCTCGGTATTATCTCTTATTCTTTGCCAGAGGTCTTCGGCAAGTTGCTTCGTGTCCGCATCAAGAGCATCCCTTTCTTCTTGACGCGTAAGATTGATTGATTCGACCACCTTTTCGACCTTGGGCACGATGCGCTTGATTTCGCCGCCAGCGTAGAACCCTATGTAGTCGAACTGGTCAGGAGATCGAACTGAGAGGCTGAGTGCGCACCTGTACACCGGAATAGCCTGATACATAGGCCACCCGTGACTGGCCGCGACTACCACTACCATTGTCTTCGCATCACTCACCAGACCTTCGTTCCGCAGCATCAAAGCCAACTCTCGAAGCAAAAACGCTTCCCGTTCAGTGGGAGGGTCATCCTCATCATGGATGATGTCGTTGGCGACCTCGTGTAAAACAGTGAAATTTGACCAAACGAGCTGAACTCGTCCGTTGTTCAACAGACTAGAATTTACTTGGTCCAAGACTTCAGGCTTGGCATCGTCCGGCGTCAACACCAACAAATACCCGCCTTCAGCATCATTAATGCCTTTAAGGTGGTTCTCAATCTGACATCGCCATGTCGTATCGCTTGATGTTTTGGTCTCTATCCACACCGATGTACCGGGGCGAATGGCCGCGTCAGGCACAGACTTCGGTAGCTTAACCTGGTTCTCAAACGACACCAAGCTTAAAGAATCCTCCCCGAGGAGGGTCCTTAGAATCCGATCTATGTTAGGCAAGCTCAAACGCTCCAGTACGGCCATAAATGTGCCGGTAACGCGGTTCTCGCCTTGGCGGTAAGGGGAAAACAATGGGTGGGGCATTTGCTTGGCTCCTTCATATCGTAGATAGTGGCTGGATTCTACACCCTCCCCACCAATTCCTTCAGCGCCGCGTAAGTTCGCGCCCCCGTCTCCCCATCGTCCCCGGCGGCAAAGATGTTGGCGAGAAAATCGGTAGCCCCGGCGGCTGCGAACTCCTCCAGCTGCCGGCGCAACGATGCTTCGTTGCCCACCACTGCCACTTCCGACGGGCCTTCCACTCCTTCGATGTCCAGCACGCGTCGGTAGTTCACCAGTTGTCCATAGCGTTCGTAGGCTGCGGCGGCCTGCCGTCGTCCCGCCGCCTCATCGTCGCAAACCGTTGCCGGCAGTCCCACGCACACGCGCGGTTCACTGCGCCCGCTGGCCTCCGCAGCGCTCCGGATGCGCGGCGCGACGTGTTCCCGAATCGCGCGCGGCCCGGCCATCCACGTTATCGTTCCGTCGGCGCGTTCTCCGGCCAGGCGCAGCATCCGGGGAGCCAATGCCGAAATCAGCACCGGACACTCCGGTCGGTTTGGAACGTCCAGCTCGGCGTTCACGTTGAAGAACTCGCCGGAGAACTGTACCCGCCCGGTTTCCATCAACGGACGCAGCACCGACAGGTACTCACGAACGTGCTGCGCGGGCCGGTCGTATGACAGGCCAAAACTACCCTCGATGCCCGGCCGGTGGGACGGCCCGATGCCCAGCACAAACCGGCCGTTGCTCGCCGCCGCCGTGGTCATCGCCTGTTGCGCCATCGCCACCGGGTGTCGCGGATACGTGGGTACCACGCCAACCCCCAGTTCGATCCGGCTGGTCTGCGCCCCGGCCAACGCCAGCACGGTCAGCGCGTCGTACCCGCGAGCGGAGATGTGGGGCACCCAGAAACTGTCGAACCCGTCGTCTTCGGCCTGTTTGATGCGGCCAATCAGGTCATCCAGACTCATCAAATCGGCAGTGGCTGCCCCAACAAATACTCCGATACGCATTTGCGCCCTCCCAAGTACGCCAAGTCGTCAGCAGGCCAGCGGTGCGATGCGCTCGACGCTAACGCGCTTTCAGCAACGCCGCCACCCGGTCCAGTATCCGGTGGCCCACCTCATACTTGGTGAGCAACGGCAATCGTTCGAACGCCATCTCCCGGTCAATCAGCACCACCCGGTTCGTGTCAACGCCGAACCCGCTGCCCTCTTCCGTGATGTCATTGGCGACAATCAGATCAAGGCTCTTGCGACGGACTTTATCGGCGGCGTTGGTCTCCAGATTCTCGCTCTCCGCGGAAAAACCAACCCGCACAAAATCGCCCTGCGCCGTAGCCAGTATGTCGGTGGTCTTGTCCAGTTCGATGGTCATTTCGTCGGCAGCAGTCTTCTTGATTTTCTGCTCGGCGGCAACCGAAGGGCGGTAGTCGGCGACCGCCGCCGCCATTATGAGAGCGTCGGCGTGGACGGTTTCGGCCAGCACCACATCGCACATATCCTGCGCCGACCGCACTGGCACCACCCGAATTTGCGGCGGATCCGGCAAAGCGACCGGAGCGGTAACCAGCACCACATCGGCGCCACGATCCCGCGCTGCCTCGGCCACCGCGAAACCCATGCGCCCGGACGAGTGGTTGGTGATGACGCGCACCGGGTCAATGGCCTCCTGCGTGCCGCCCGCGCTAACCACCACCCTTCGGCCGGCCAAATCTCCGTGCTTGCCCAAAGCGGCGGCGATGTGCCCCAACAGGTCTGCCGGCTCCACCAGCCGGCCCATACCCATCAGGCCGGATGCCAGTCGCCCGGGCGCCGGCCCGGTTATGAACACCCCGCGATTTCGCAACCGCGCCACGTTCTCCTGCGTCGCCGGGTGGTCGAACATATTGGCGTCCATCGCCGGCGCCACCAGCAGCGGCGCTTCGGTGGCGACCACGGTAGTGGTCAACGGGTCGTCAGCCAGCCCGGCAGCCAGCTTCGCAATGCAGTGCACCGTGGCCGGAGCAATCACCACAATGTCGGCCCAACGCGCCAGCGAAACGTGCTCTACGCTATGCTCCGAGTTGGCATCGAATGTGTCGGTAATCACGCTCCGATGGGTCAGGCTGCGGAAGGCCAGCGGAGTTACGAACTGCGTCGCCCCGTAGCTCAATATGGTCTCAACGTGGGCCCCGGCCTGCACCAGCTTGCTCGCCAAATCCAACGCCTTGTAACAGGCGATGCTGCCCGTCACGCCCAGGACTATGTTCTTGTCTGCGAGAGCGCTCTGCATCGTCTAATCCTTCACGGCGCCGCCCGCAGCTGGCGGTTGTGCGCCGGTCTGCCGCGTATTTTTTCGATAGATGATGTCCAGCCCAACCAGCGTCAGTTCCTGGTTGATGTCATCGAATATCGGTGCATGTTCGGCAATTACCGTAACCAGGCCGCCAGTGCCTATCACCTTGGCGTCCTGCCCAATTTCGGCCCTGAACCGCTCCACCATGGTGGTAACCAGGCCAGCGTAACCCAACACAATGCCAGATTGCAGGGAAGCAGTCGTATTCCGACCCACCGCCAGCTCCGGCGCAATCAGTTCCACCCGCCGCAATTGCGACGTGTTGTAGTACAGCGCGTCCGCCGACAGGTTGATCCCCGGCGCAATCGCTCCACCCAGGTATTCACGGTCGCGGGACACGGCGTCGAAAACGGTGGCCGTGCCCAAATCCACCACCACCGCCGGTGCGCCATACAGCTCCACCGCCGCCACTGCGTCCACGATGCGGTCGGCGCCCACGTCCCTGGGGTTGTCGTAGTGAATTGGCATCCCCAGGTCAATCTGAGACGACACCAGCAGCGGCGACACGCCGAAAAAGCTCCGGCATACCTCTTCAAACATCCCGGTCAGTGGCGGTACCACGGAGCAGATGCACGCCGCGCTGATGTCTTCGGTGACAATCCCGCGAAATTCCAGCAGGTTCTTCAACAATATCCCGTATTCGTCGGCCAGGCGGCGGGAGTCGGTCGCAACCCGCAACGTAGTTTGCAGTCGCGCCGTGGGGTTTTCCCCATTGCGGTCGGTCCCGTGGCGGAACACGCCAATCGTCACCGCAGTGTTGCCGATGTCGATAGTAAGCAGCATGATATTCCGACGATGGGTGGGAATCTCTCCGCCCCGGATGATGCCGGCATTATAAGCGGTGGCCCAACCGGCGGCAATCAGCCGACCGCCCAGTAACTGTTCAGAGTTGGTGGGGTGAATTGGTCGAACTTGGTTTGGGGATGGCTGGCACTGGGAGCGGTGATTATGTCAAATAACTGGCATGGATACCGAAATCGATCTCAGAACCTGTCTACGATCTCTGGAATAGGTTAAGTTGAGACTATTATCAGGGGAGGGGTAATCATGTCTCATTCCTATCCCAGCGACATCAGCCGGGAGCAATTCGCCCGGATTCTGCCGACGTTGGAGTCGGCCCGCCGTCGGACCAAGCCCCGCACCGTGGACTTGTATGACGTTTTCTGCGGCGTGCTGTACCTCTTGAAAAGCGGGTGCCAGTGGCGAATGCTGCCTGCGGACTTCCCCAATTGGCGCACTTGCTACCAGTATTTCCGGCAATGGAGCGAGCGGCCTGGCCCGGCGAAAGAATCCATTCTGGAGCAAGTCCTAAAAAAATCGGTTGGCGCGGCCCGGCAAAGCAATGGTCGGTAAAGAGCAGACCAGCTTCTGCATCGTGGACTCCCAGAGCGTCAAGAACACGGACACCGCCGGGCACAAGGGCTATGACGCGGGCAAGAAGGTGTCCGGAATCAAGCGTCACATCGCGGTGGACACGCAAGGATTGCCCCATGCGATACACGTGCCTACCGCCGACGTTACCGACCGGGCTGGGGCTTTGGCGATGTTTGACGAATACCGGTCCGGCCTCAACCAGGTCCAGAAGGTGCTAGTGGACGGGGGTTACACCGGGAAGCCCTTTGCCGCTGCGGTGCAAAGCTTGCTGGGAGCCTCGGTGGAAATAGTGAAACGCAACGAACTGCACACCTTCGTGGTGCTGCCGAAGCGATGGGTGGTGGAGCGGTCTTTCGCCTGGCTGGAAAAGTGCCGCCGACTCTGGAAGAACTGTGAAAGAAAGCTCAATACCAGCCTGCAAATGGTGGTGCTTGCCTTCATGGCGCTAATCCTCAAAAGATTGTAAACAGGCTCTCAGGGCCGACCATCGCGATGTCCTCATTGGCATCATCGTCCGGCAGCAGGTCAGCATCGAGGAGCTGGAGCAACGGATTGCCCAGCTGGAAGGGCAAGCCAAACCCAGCGGTTCCCGGCGGATGCCGGGTCTGAAGCCCAAAACCGACCGGAAGCCAGCCCAGCCCAAAGGTCCAGGCCAGGCGCGTCGCCACTGCTTTGCCAGGACCCGCATGACGCCCACCCAGCAAGTGGAGCAGTGTCCCGACTGTGGAACCCAGTTGTCTGGGGGTTGGACCCGGCGCACTCGGGAGGTCATTGACCCGCCCCAGGTTCCGGCGCAGGTAACCGAGCACGTCTATATCGCCAGGAATTGTCCAGCTTGCCAACGGCGCGGTCTGCCCCCAGCGCGACAGGACGGCGTGGCGTTGGGTCGGCAGCGGCTCGGCGTCAACGTCGTCAGCCTGATTGCCACCCTGCGGGAGGAGGCTTGGCTGCCCTGGCGCAGCATCCAGTGGTACCTGCGCACCGTCCATGGGCTGCACCTCAGCCTGGGGGCCATCGTGGCTGCCACCCGAAAAGTGGCTGGCAAAGCCCAGACCGAACTGGCGGGCATACTGGAACACATCCGAGGCAGCCCAGTGGTCCACGCCGATGAGACCGGCTGGCGCGAGGACGGGGTCAATGGCTACGTGTGGACCTTCAGCACTCCCACCCAGCGCTACTTCCTGCGCCGGAACCGTGGCAAGGCCGTGGTAGATGAAGTCCTGGGTGCGGAGTTCGCCGGCGTGCTGGTCAGCGACTTCTATGCCGCCTACCACCGCTACGACGGCCCAAGCAACGCTGCTGGGCCCACCTGTTGCGGGACATCCACGACCTGCGCGCCCTCTACCCTGATGATGCGCCACTGGCACAGTGGGCCGATGCCGTCCACCAACTTTACCGCCAGGCCGCGGCCTTTACCCACCCCGCAGCGCAACAACGCCGCACCGCCCGACTGTCCCTGGAAAGACGCCTGCTGGCCCTCTGCCGTCCCTTCTTGAATGACCCGCTGGCCGTCCAGGCCAGGCTGTGCCGACGCATGGAGAACCACATATATCGAGAACCACATCAAGGAACTCTTCGTCTTCGTGGCCGAACCCCAGGCGCCACCGGACAACAACGCCGCCGAGCGCAGCCTGCGCCATCTGGTGGTCAGCCGCAAGATCAGCGGGGGCACTCGCTCGCACCAAGGCACCGACACCAAGATGACCCTGGCCTCAATCATCGGTACCTGGCGCGCACAAGGTCTCAACCCCCTCACCGCCTCCCAACAACTGCTCACTTCCCCTCAACTCTGAACTGTTACACCGCCCAGCGTATAATCACCTCCAACCCCGGCTTTCAATACGACGTGCAGCCCTAACGTCCTTTGCCGGGCCTAACTCACCAGGGCACCCGGCTTAACCGCCGGGCCGATAAAGGAGCGTCCAGCGACGCGACCAACGCACCAGGTCTCGCGATTGTCCACCCGAGTACACTTCCCCGCTCGCCCCGCGTCCATCAATGCGAATTTGCACCCGAACCCATCTCCCCGCTCGCCCTGAGCCTGTCGAAGGGCCGTCCGCTCATGTTTCCGCGCGCTCGCCATCAACCTGCTACCCGAATGGCCGCCGACAAACCAATCACCCCAACCAACGCAATAAAGGATGGCTTTCATGCGCATCGACAGCGTCTCAATAGAGATCCTGGAAACCCCGATATCCCTGGAATACACCGCCGGCGGCCACGATGTCGCCAGCAACTGGCACGTGCTGGCCCGCCTTCGCACCGATGACGGCGTGGAAGGTGTCGGCTGGGTGGTTGCCAACCGCGGCAGCCTGGTGCGGGCAATGGCTTCCGCTGCCGCTGAACTGGGCGACCTCCTGGTGGGTCTGGATGTTCTCGACCATGAAGCCGCCTACCTCTGCATGACCCGCGCCGCCAACTGGGTCGGCCCCGGCGGGATGGCAACCATGGCCATGTCTGCCGTGGACATCGCCCAGTGGGACGCCGCCGGAAAAACCCTGGGCGTGCCCTTGTTCCAACTGCTGGGAGCCGCGTCCGACCGCGTGTCCGCCTACGCCAGTGACGGCCTGTGGTACAGCATGCCCATCGAAGACTTGCAAAACTCGGCCCGCGCTCACGTCGATGCCGGTTACGACAAAATCAAGCTGCGCCTGGGCGCCGGCGGCAGCCCAGACGCCGAGGCAGCCCGAGTACGCGCCGTTCGGGATGCGGTGGGCCCCCACGTCGGCATCATGGTGGACGGCACCGAGAGTTGGGACGAAGCACAGGCGTCGGCCACCGGCCGCGCTCTGCAAGAGGCTGGCATCATCTGGCTGGAAGACCCGGTAAACCACCAGCGCATCGACGGCCTGGCCCGCCTGTCTCAATCGCTGGACGTTACGATCGCCGCCGGTGAGCGCCTGTACGGTTTAGACCCCTTCCGGCGCACGCTGGAGGCACGGGCGGTGGATGTCGCCATCATCGACGTTGCGCGCGCCGGCGGCATCACGCCCTGGATGAAAATCGCGGCGTTGGCCGAATCCCACGGCATCCCCGTCGCCGGCCACGTCGTTCCGGAGGTGCATACCCACCTGCTGGCCGCAATCCCCAACTCATCCCTCGTGGAATTTATGCCCCGCTCAGAACCCATCTTCACCAACCGCCTTAAATTGCAGGACGGCTGCCTCCTCGCTCCCACGGCGCCCGGCCTGGGGGTCGAACTCGACGAAGCGGCCTGCCGTCGCTACCGGGTGGAATAACCCACCCCGGCAAAGCCCGATCGTGTATCATCGCCACCGCCAGCCAGCTCGCCAGCAGCACCGCCAGCGCCCTGCTGGCCAACCAGGGCGATGGCCCACGCAACAAATCCCCGCTCATCCTGAGCCTGTCGAAGGTCCGCCATCCTGCCACAATCTCCCCAGCGCCGGGCTAGCCTGATGCCTGCCGACCTTCAAAATGCCCGGCTTGTAATCGACCCGGTTAGCGTCGGTATCCCCGGCTATGCTAAACTCGGCATCTACAACCTATTGGAGGCTTGATTATGGCCGACACCGAACTGGTTCAGATTGTTAAACGTGGACGCGACGCCGTGGCCGAGTGGCGAGAAGCAAACCCGAATCGTTTGATGGATTTGAACGAAGGGTACATGAGCCATGCCCGTATCCCCATGGTCGACCTGCGGGGCGCGGATATGCGGAACGCCGATTTCATGGGCGCCATGATCCGGCGGGGCAACCTGGCCAACAGCTACCTCAACGACGCCCACCTGTACCGCGCCGACCTCCGCGAAGCGGACTTGAGCCGGTCCCTGGCCCCGGGCGCCAACCTGCGCGGAGCCGACCTCCGTGGCGCCAATCTCTCCGGCATCAATATGGATCGGGCCACCTTGTCTGAGGTCAACCTCACCGGCGCCAACCTGACCAACGCCAACCTGGACCGGGCCAACCTGGACCGGGCCAACCTCACCGACGCCAACCTCACCGGCGCCAGTTTCAACGGCGCCAACCTGTCGCGTACCAATCTGTCCGGCGCCACCCTCAGCGGCGCCGACTTCTACGAAGCCGTCCTCAACGATACCGCCACCGACGCCGCCGATTTTCGCGACTGCATCATCGGTTACACGGTATTCCAGAATTGCGCCCTGGGCGGCGCCATCGGCCTCGATAGCATCCGCCACGACGCTCCCAGCACTATCGGCCTGGACACCCTGCTCCGCTCCGGCGGCGTGTTGCCCGATTCCTTCTTCCTCGGTTCCGGGCTGCCGTCCTTCGCCTCCGGTTTCCAGACCTCCGTCGCCGACGCCACCATCACCACCGTCGAGGTTCACATCTCCTGTGCCACCGCCGACATCGCCTTCGCACGCCAACTGGAACAGTCCTTGCGCGCCCAGGGCATTCGCAGCTGGGTTTTCGCCGAGGGCTTCCGGGGCAACCCCCTGGTGGACCGCCGCGCCACCTCCGGCGAAGAAGAGATCGAGCGGTGGGTGCGCCACTACGACCGACTCATCGTAATCTGCTCGGCAGCCGGCCTGGACAGCGAAACGGTCCGCAATGACATCACTGCGGCCCAGGAGGGAGGCAAGACATCAGACCGGTGGACCCTGTTCCTGGTTGACGCCGACGGCATCATGGGCGCCGGCCGTAACCGCGCCGCCCGGCTGATGGCCGAAGAACTCCGGATATTCGACCTCACCGGTCAATCCGAAGACACCGCCGAATATCAGGCCGCACTGGTCGACCTCGTGGCCAACCTGCGGGAAGACCAGCCCAACAGCGCCGGCGCTCCCCCACGTCGCACCGTCGATCCGAAATCCCTGCAACTCTAAATCGCGCGAGACACTCCAAACCCCCAACGGAGGGCGGCAAATGTGTCGCCCTCCCTTTTTCACCCTGGTCGGTACAGCAGTGCAACAAAACAGGGGGAAGGCATTCACCTTCCCCCTTTGAGTCCGTTCCGAAGAACCGACCGATTCAGTTGGCTACACTTTTAGATGTAGTCTTCTTCCTCGTACATCATGTCGACGTTGTCGGTGCTCTGGTTCAGGCCGCGGACGACGTGCGCGCGGAAATCAGCAAGCATTTCGTCAGAAACGTCGTTACCGTTGGAGCGGGCTGCGTCCTTCAACTGGTCGAAGGCCCATTCGCCGGTATCGCCGTGCGGCATGTCAAAGAAGCCGGGCTCGAAGACCGGGAGCTCGCCGGGGCCGAAGTAGCCCTTGCCCTCGATGTTGTAACCCTCAAGGTCATGGGTTCCCTTGCCCAACACCTGTCCGGTGGCGGCATAGTGCTCCATGGTGTTCTTCATGCCATACTTCTGGATCGGGCAAACCTTCATGCACACGCCACAACCGAGGTAGCGGGCCATGACCGGCCGACAGCGCTTGAAGTACAGCTTGTTCTTCTCGATTCCACGCCACCAGATCTTGTCGCGCATCAGGGCGCGGCCCGGGCAGCGGTTCACGCACACCTGACAAACCTGACAGAAGGCGTGGATGCCGTAGTCAACGGGCTCGTCATAGGTGACGCTGGCGTCGGTGGTAATCATCATGATGCGGCAGCGGGAGCCGACGTGCGGGGTCAGCAGGTAGCCACAGGCACCCAGGGAACCCAGGCCAGCCGCTACGAACATGGGAATGTAGGGGCCGGTGTTGTCGTTGGGGCTGTGAACCTGGGCGCGATAGCCCAAGCCGCGGATGAAGTTGCCCAGCTCCAGGCCGGCCGCGCCTTCGGTGCGGTACGTGCTGGAGTGAACGATCTCAGCGTCGATGCTGGGGATAGTCTGGGTCGGCTCGAAGTCCTGCTCGTAGGCCAGGCAGACGACGTGGGGGAATTTCACCCAGTCTTTCTTGCTCTGATACACGTAGCGGATATCGAACGCGGTGATGCCGACTTCGATGAAGCCGAGCTCGCGGGCCTTCTGCTTGATGACTTCGGACACGTCTTCGCCACCGGCGTCGGACGTGGGCTCCAGCTCGCCAGTAAGACGGGCGGCCATAACCAGGTTCCGATTCAGCTTGTCATGCTCCTTGCGGATCTCACGCATCTCTGAATGCTGGTCGCGCAAAGTGTTGGCCCAGTCCCGAGATGCGCGCTCGGTGATATTCATGGTCTCCACCGGATACTCGCGGGAGTACCAGTCAACCTCGCGCTGATTCAAGGGGATACCAGGAGTCGTCTCCAACTCTTCTGGTACGGGGATAGTTACGGCTGCGTCGCCCAGATACCTGCCTGGACGCCTTACCTCATGACCAATCTTAAGCATATCCTCCTCCTTTTAGTTGGACTGCGTAGATACGTCAGATTTCCATAAAGATACCGGCCCCTCCCGTTGTTGTCAATACTTCAGGCGCAAAACAATCATATTCCCCGGCATGATGATGATTATAACCAGAGCTGTGTATCCACACTTTTCGACGCAACCCAACTCCACTCCTGGCCTTAGCCAACGTACCCGTCAATGGCATTTCCCAACCTCCCAGCCGCTCCAGCAGCTCGTCAGATTCATACAGGGCAATGCTAATCCGCAGCGATTTGCGGAACCCCCCTGAGGCTGAAAACGCAGTACCCGGTCGGTACGAAACGCCGGCGATCCGGGCCTGCTGAAGCAGCGTATCCGCGTCGATTCCTCCGGATAAATTCAGCCAGAAAAAATAGCGGCCGCCCGGTTCAGTGAAGGTAAGCTCGTCAGCCAGCTTCGAGCGCAACGCATTGGACACTGCATCCATCCGCTGGCCGTAGACTTGCCGCAGATTGACGATGTGGTCCCGCAACAACCCGAGCTCCAGCGTGGCCAGCGCTAGCGTAGCCGTGAAATGGTTGAGTCCGCCCCCGCTGGCGGCAATGCCCGATTTCGGTAAACCGCTGGATGATTCTCGGCGACGCCTGGACCCACCCCAACCGCAGGACCAGAGCGAGTATCTTGGAAAATGACCCTAACGAGATGACGCAGCCGTTGTCCGGATCGTCCAGCATTGCCATCGGCGGCGGCCCGTAGCGCAGCAGCTGGTAAACCTCGTCGGCCAGCACCGTGAAGCCAAACCGTTGTGCCAGCCGTATCAGATGCCGCCGTCGCCCCAGCGGCAACACAGACCCGTAGGAACGCCAAAAACGTTCAGCCCGTGGTCAATCAGTATGCGCTCGATCAGGTAGTCGGTCGGTTCCTCAACCAACACGGTATCGCCCGTGCCAGCGAACAGCGTGGCCGCCAGGTCCACCGCCTGCGAAGCCCCGGCAGCCAGGAACAGCGTCGCCGGATCAACATTACCGCCGTATGCGGCCTGAGTCGACAGGAACCCGGCCAGGCCTTCCAGGAACGGCCCAAACCCTTGCATCGCACCATATTGCAGCGGCACCGCAGACGGCTGGCTCAACACCCGGTCAGCCGCGCCGACACCAAGGCTGACGTCGGATGCAAACCGGCAGAAGGGTGGCCCCATCCCAGGTCAATCACTCCCTCGGCAACGTCAATCAGCACCGAAGGCAAAACATTCGTCATAAAGAAATCACCGGCGGCATCTTTATGACGCGCCACCCGCATTGTCAATCAACCAGCCGAGTTACAGGCCGTTCGATCGTCCACCCAAATTTTTCCCCCGCCCATCCTGAGCTCGTCGAAGGATCATCCTGAGCTTGTTGAAGGTTCGTCTCAAGCCCATCGAGAGGCCGTTGATGTTCCCAAATCCCGGCTCCCGACACTCGGGCCAAAGCCAACCACCGCCAGACTGAAATATCCGGCATAATCGATCCCTCCGGATACGTTCACCGACCGCCCAGAGCGCCCAACCATCGCCACCGTTTCCCCCGGTGCGGCCGAATTTTCCGGTCCAAAAATTCCTCCAGTTGAGCCTTGTGCAACACCGTCCGGTTGCCGCCGCTCGCGTCTTCGTCTACCAGCGTAGACGGCACGTCTTCCCAGTCGAAACCCCGGCGACCAAACGCATCCCGCTGCTCCCATACAATTATCCGGTCGTTTTCTATGGCCCAGCCGTTCGGGGTTTCTCCTTCATGGTTGGCCATCGCCGACGGTCGAAGCAGCCCGCTGAGACGATCCTTGATCCGGTCATACCGTTTGTTGGCGTAGCCCAGCCAGGTCACCGGAGCGCACCAAGCTTCCCCGGAAGCGTCGGTGGATTCGGCGATGATACGCGCCAAAGTCGACGACGATAATAGCAACCAGTCTTCCGGCAATGGCTCTATCTCCAATTGCGCCAGCACTTCCCGCAAGTATCGTTTGTATAGCTGGCTGGACAACCCTTCGCTCACCGCCTTGATCCGGTCGTCCATACGCTGTCTCAAATCTTCATCATATTGAGGGAGAGCAGTGGTGGTGTAAATCATCAGGGAACGCTTCACGATCTCGTCGGGGAAGGATTTGGGTTGGCAGTTCATCGACAGAACGAAGCCGGGATATTCCGCCACCGGTGGCAACAATTCGTCCTTGATCATGTCGCTCCCATAGGTGCGAAAAGCCCGCCCGCCGATGTCGTCGAAGACCACCGGATGGCGTTTGAAGCCCTGCTGCAACGCCCGTCAACGCGCCCGCGGTGAAATTGGACTTTTCCACGTTGTGCGCCCTTCCCAGCATGGACGTCATCAATGTATCAACCAGGCTGGTTTTCCCGCAGTTGGATTTGCCAAATACGATGGCGAACGACGGATATCGGATAACGTCCCTGCCCCTGATCAGCGCCAACGACCTCACATCGCACATGAACGGCGAAAAATACATCCACGACCATAGGATGAAATAGTCCCGTTGCAATCGGTCGACGTCGCCCTCAAAATTCTCGAAATTCCGAAAATATTCGACCATCATCTGTGCTTCCGATCACACCAAGGCGTCATCGAATTCTAAAGAGAACGACTCCCCGTTCAAAATTGCCGCGCCCTGCGACCGGTTGATGGATAAATACCGATTGTCAGCCTCTTCAGCCGACTTTACCAACTTGATCCGGCTAATCTCCCGCTTGACTTGCGGCGTGATTTGCTGCTTACCGCTGCGGAAGGGCGGAACCACGGCTGCTATCTTGGGCTCCAGCGCGACCACCAGTTTCTCGATTCGTTCGACTTGCACCGGAACGCTTACCGTCAACTCTTCAGCATGCACCTGGTCGATGACCAGGTTGGTCGCACCATCAGCGATGGCCGGCACGTCCTCCAGCTTAATGTCCCTCTCAACGATCCGGTCTTCCGGCAACGGAATTTCGTCCGAAGCGGCATTTCGGATGCCATCGTACATCTGGGTGTAGTGCTCCCACGCCAACGCGTCGTTATCAAAACTCACCAACGTCTCCGGTTGGAACCCGGAAAACGCCCGTTCGGACAAGTTCGCCGAACCCACGATGACCCGCGTGTGCCCGGTTACGGAATCTTCCAGCAGGTATAACTTGGCGTGGGCGATGGACTGCCGCAACACCCGGAACCGCGCCCGCCCCGCCCTCACTTCGCTCAATATGCGGGTGTGCCTTTCGTCCTGCAAGCCCATGATGGCCGCCCGAACATCACCAACCGCCACCTGCTGGAACGCCCAGCCATACGCGCCGCCAATTATTCCACGGAGATCACCCGTCGTTCAACACCCCCGAGCCGTCACGCGTACCCACTTTAACCTGTCATTGCGAGGAGCATAGCGACGTGGCAATCTCAATGAGGTTGCACACACGTCGGCGAACCGCCGTTGATACGACGACGAGATAACCACGCTACGCTCACAATGACACAGTGGGTACGCGTGAGCCCCGAGCCAGCGAGCGTCCGGTTTGCCAGCACGCAAAAGGCCGGCGGGATTGCTCCCGCCGGCCGATTTGCCGTTATGGCTGGGTGAGGTTGAACTACTAGATGTAGTCCTGGTCCTCGGCCATCTGCTGCAGCACGTCGCCGGACTGCAGGGCGATGGCGCGGGTGATCTGGAGTTTCAGGTCTTCCACCAGTTCGTCCGGAACCTCGCCGTTGTTGTCGCGGGCGGCGTCCTTCATCTGCTCGAACGACCACTCGTCGGAGTTGCCGTGCGGCATGTCGAAGAAGTTGCGCTCGAAGACCGGGAGCTCGCCGGGGCCGAAGTAGCCCTTGCCCTCAAGGTTGTAACCCTCAAGGTCATGGGTGCCCTTGCCCAACACCTGTCCGGTGGCGGCATAGTGCTCCATGGTGTTCTTCAGGCCATACTTCTGGATCGGGCAAACCTTCATGCACACGCCACAACCGAGGTAGCGGGCCATGACCGGCCGACAGCGCTTGAAGTACAGCTTGTTCTTCTCGATTCCACGCCACCAGATCTTGTCGCGCATCAGGGCGCGGCCCGGGCAGCGGTTCACGCACACCTGGCAAACCTGACAGAATGCGTGGATGCCGTAGTCAACGGGCTCGTCATAGGTGACGCTGGCGTCGGTGGTAATCATCATCAGCCGCATGCGGTTGCCGCTGTGCGGGGACAGCAGGTAGCCACAGGCGCCCAGAGAGCCGAGTCCGGCCGCCACGAACATGGGGATGACCGGGCCGGTGGCGTCGCTGGAGTGGACGACGTGGGCCTTGTAGCCCAAGGAGCGGATGAAGTTGCCCAGTTCCAAGCCGGCCGCTGCCTGCGTCCGGTAGGTGCTGGAGTGAACGATCTCCGCGTCAACGCTGGGGATGGTCTGCGTGGGCTCGAAGTCCTGCTCAAAGGCCAAACAGATGGCATGGGGCAAAACGGTGAAGCCGCGCTTGCTCTTGTATTCATACCGTAGGTCGTAATTGGTGATGCCTACTTCCAGGTAACCCAACTGGCGCGCCTTTTCTTTGATGGCCTCGGAGATGTCATCGCCGCTAGGCTGGGCGGTGGGCTCCATTTCGGCAGTGGCTCGGCCAGCCATAATCAGGTTGCTGTTGAGCTTGTCGTGCTCCTTGCGGATCTCGCGCATCTCAGCGTGAAGGTCGCGCAGAGTGTTCGCCCAGTCGCGGGATGCCCGCTCCGTGATGTTCATGGTTTCCAGCGGATATTCGCGGGTGTACCAGTCAGTCTCACGGCTGGTCATCGGAATGCCAGGTACCGTTTCCAGTTCTTCCGGAACCGGGATCGTGATAGTGTTGTCGCCCCAGTGCCTTCCGGGCCGAACAACCTCGTGACCAATCTTTAGCATAGAAGCCTCCTCGTTGGTTGGCTGTACCGCATGTTGCGGTGGCATTTCGGGCAATTTATACCTTTGCCATACCTTTGTCAACCAGTATTTTCATCTTCCCCGACGAATTCATCGACCGTTACGCATATCGTCTCTACGCGCCGATAATATCGACATATCGCCCCGCAATGTAGCCTATTCGCGCAACCCACGCGGATTCCCACAATTCGCCCGCCGGCAATCCCGGAATCCGCATCGTGCGCCCTCCGGAGACCGTTGCGTAACCTGTCGTTGCGAGGAGCGGAGCGTCGTGGCAATCTCGGAGCGCACACAACTACCGTCGCTGGAACCCCGCTCCGGGTTACAGCCTGCGCATTACCCAGGATTGGTGCGCAGGTCTCCTCCGGGAATTGGGCGGCGTGTTAAACCCCCGGTCTAACGCCCCGTCCTCCGCGCAATCATCGCGTCCGCCAGCGGGCTCGCCCCGGACTTGACCGTTATGTTCACCAGCGACGGTTTACCCGAATTGATGGCCCGCTCCACCGCAGGAGCAACGTCATCAGGTTGCTCTACCAATTCAGCGTATCCGCCGATGCCCTCGACCACCTGGTCGTAGCGCACGTACCGCAAACTCGTGCCCACATCCCGTCCGAAATAGGCCAGCTGGAACGTCTTGTCGATGCCCCAGTTGCTATCGTTCCCCATAATCCCGGTAATGGGCAAATTGTGCCGGATGCACGTGTCGTATTCCATAGAGTAAAACCCGAAGGAGCCGTCCCCCATGAACGCCAGCACCTTGCTCTTCGGGTAGGCCAGTTTTGCCGCCATTGCGTAGGGAATCGCGCCGCCCAGATGGCTCAACGGACCCAGACGGATGAAATGCCCCGGCGATCGCGCCGGCAAATAGCTGCGCCCCCACTGCACATAGTCGCCGCCGTCCAGCACGATGAACGTGTCCTCATCAATCAGATGCTCGATCCGCGTGTACACGTCCAGCGGGTGCATCGGGGCCTCGCCGGTGGCCTTGCTGCGCAGATTTTCCATCCACGCCGTCCGATCCTGTTTGAGAGTGTCAATCCACGGCCCCAGATTGCGATTGAACCGCGCCGCCCCAGTCAGTTGGTCGACGATGGCTCCCAGATCGCCCAGCAAACCAACGGCGACACCCCGGTTGCGCCCGATTTCCGCCTCCGATGGGTCGGCCTGAATCAGCCGGGCATCCGTCGAAAAGATGCCGCCGTACCGGTAGCGGTGGTCGAGACGCTTGCCCAGCAGCAGAACCACGTCGGCTTCTCGGAACCGCCGGGCCGTTTGGTTCAGCGCCCCATCTGCATACCCAAAACACAGCGGGTGCAGGTCGTCAATGAGGCCCCGGGCCTGCTCCACCGTAAATACCGGAACTCCGGTGGCCTCGGCCAGCGCTTCCAGTTGCGCCGGCTCCACCGAGTAGCGGGCCGGGTTGCCGGCGATGATCACCGGACGCTGGGCGTTGGCCATCAGGGTGGCCGCCTGCTCAATCAGCGTTGGGTCGCCGTGGGCCCGCCCCATATTGCGGTATTCCTGCGGCAGGTACGGCGGCAGATCTTCTTCGCTAACCGGCGCCTCTTGCAAGTCAATCGGCAATGTCAGATGCACCGGCCCCGGCCGGCCACTCATTGCTGTGCGAAATGCGGTCGCAACGAATTCGGGGATGCGGTTTTTGTCGTGAATCAACCACGACCCCTTCGACACCGGCGCAGCCATCGCCACTTGGTCGATCTCCTGAAAGGTGGCCTGCCCCTTCTCGGGCAACTCGGCGCAGCCGGCCACAAAGATGACCGGGCTCTCCGACGTATAAATCGCCGGCAATCCGGAGATGGCGTTGGAGAATCCGGGCCCGCCGGTGAACATCGCCACCGCCGGCTTGCCGGTAATCCGGGCATAGCCATCGGCCATGTGCATCGCAGCGCCCTCGTGCCGCGTGTCGATAAACTCAATGCCCTCGTCGGCAGCAGCATCCACCAACGGCAAGATAGTATCGCCCACGATGGTGAATATTTTCTGGACGCCTTCCTGTTTAAGGCAACGGATAAAGAGATGACCGCCAGTCAGGTCCGGCATAAACGTAACTCCTGCTCACATCATCGAGCCGCCACGGGCTCGTTAAAACTGACGGCAATGTTATCACAGGGCATCCAGGCGCCATCGTTCCCACGCCGGCGGAACCCAGTACCTCCCTCTTCCCTAGAGAGAGGATCGAAGTGAGGGCCGCACCACCCGTGAATGATGTGTCAGTGGTTGCTTGACAGCTCCAAACAGCACCGATTACGTTGTAATCACCTCCTCACTCCAAGTCCGGCAGAAGCGACGGCAACCCAGTGAACGACATGACGGACCCAAAAAGTGCCAACCACGGCTTTAACGCGGTCAACCGGGGCGTGTACATCGCCGACAACCTGAACTT
Organism: Dehalococcoidia bacterium; assembly: GCA_965220095.1. Classification (GTDB taxonomy): domain Bacteria; phylum Chloroflexota; class Dehalococcoidia; order Lucifugimonadales; family UBA3495; genus Bin87. The sequence continues at coordinate 2,984,579 of OZ244805.1, read as the reverse complement.
CCTGCGCGCGCTCAATGACGAGTGCATTGACTTGGTCTGCATTGACCCGCCCTTTGCCAAGAACGAAACCTTCACCGGCGACCGGCTCAGGCCGCCGCTCAGCGGTGAGGAGCATGAAATTGAACGCCGCCTGCTAGCCCAATGGGGCATCGCCAACGCTGAGGAGGCCAGCAATGCCGGCATCGTCTGGCCGGACGGCGACGCCCGGGGCGGCTACCGGGACATCTGGTCGTGGGAAAACGACGTGCATGAGGAATGGCTAACTGGCATTGAAGCCAATTACCCGGCTATTCACAGTGTTATTGAAACCACACGGCTTACCCATAGCGACGGCGTAGCAGCCTATCTATGCTACATGGCCATCCGGCTAATCGAGATGCACCGGGTACTCAAACCCACCGGCAGCCTTTACCTGCACTGCGACCACACCGCAGGGGCTTACCTGCGCCAACTGCTAGACGGCATATTCGGGCCGAACAACTTCCGCAACGAAATCACCTGGAAACGCACCAGTGCCCACAGCGATTCTAAAAACTGGTCGGGTGTTAATGACACTATCCTTTACTATTCCAGTAGCGAAAATCATCGATGGAACCCACAGCATGGCGGCTATGACAGCCAATACGTGAATGCTAAATATCGCTATGACGACGATGATGGGAAGGGGTCATACAGACTTGACAATATGACCAGCCCGAATCCGCGTCCCAATATGATGTATGAATGGAAAGGATACGCGCATCCGCCGAAAGGTTGGCGGTATTCGCAAGAAACCATGGCCAGGTTGGACGACGAGGGGCGGATCTGGTATCCCGATTCCTTACGGAAACGTCCGCAGCTCAAGCGTTATCTGAACGAAATGCCGGGGCGTATCCTGGACAATTCCTGGAGCGACATTCCGCCGATTAACTCGCAGGCCAAAGAGCGCACCGGCTACCCTACGCAGAAACCCGTCGCCCTCGCCGAGCGTATCATCAAGGCCAGCACCAACCCCGGCGACGTGGTATTGGACTGTTTCGCCGGCTGCGCGTATGCCGGCGTCGCCGCCGAACGGCTTGGCCGCCAGTGGGTAGCCTGCGACCTCAACCCAAGAGCCTGGACGGTTTTCAAGCGTCAGTTCAATAAGCCGGAACTGGCGCTGTTGCGCTGCAACGACGAAACCACCGGCCAGCAGGTGCTCGGCAACGAACCCATCGCTACCATTCACGGCCCGGCGGAGCTGCCGCTGCGAACCTCGCCGGTCAACGAAGTTCAGCCCAAAGACTTCCGACTCAGCGAGCGTAAATTCAAAGTTCCGGCGAGCCTGATACCGGAACCTGAAATGCTCACTATGCTGCTGGAACTCTCCGGCTACCTGGCCTGGTGCTGCGGATTCGCCAACCGCAGACCAGACGGTACTATCATCAAAACCACGCGAAACTTCCACCTTGACCACGTTGACCCGCAAAGCAAATACGGCAGTAACCAGATTACGAACCGCGCGCCGATGTGTCCCGCGCATAACACGCGCAAAGGCAACCGCCGGGTACACTTGGACGACTACCGCAAGGAAATCGCCGACGCCGGCGAGATGATGGTGAACTCGATCACCGACCTCATCGGCTTACCGCAAGCATATCAAGAGGCTCTGGTTATGTACGCGCAAGCCTACGCAACGAGGAAACCTGTATATCCCGTCGATCTATACAGAAAGGTCTAAATTGGAATCTCGCGCACGCGCTATACTCCTCGCATGGGCGTCCTCTACGTAATCGGCACTCCAATCGGCAACCTGGAAGACATCACCTTTCGGGCGGCCCGCATCCTGTCGGCGGTCCCGTTGGTCGCTGCCGAGGACACCCGGGTAACCCACCGCCTCCTCGCCCACCTGTCAGCTACTCCTCGGCTCATCAGCTGCCACGAGCACAACTGGCAGCGCCGTTTGACAGCCATCCTGGATGCCCTTTCCGAGGGCGATGTCGCCTACGCGACCGACGCCGGCGCCCCAGCCATCAGCGACCCCGGGGCCGGCCTGACCGCCGCCGTTGCTGAAGCCGGCTACCCGGTGGTCAGCATCCCGGGTGTATCCGCCATCACCAGCGCGTTATCGGTTGCCGGCTTCGACGCCGACAGTTTTCTGTTCCTGGGGTTTCTGCCCCGGCGGCGCCCCGAACGCAATCAGTGCCTCATCGAAGCCGTCGAATTGCGCCGCACCCTGGTGCTGTTCGAAGCTCCCCATCGCCTGCGGGACACGCTGGCCGACATTCGGGACGTCATGGGAGACCCACCAATCGCCGCTTGCCGCGAGCTAACCAAGCTCCACGAAGAGGTCTGGCGGGGCACCGCAAGCGAGGCGCTGGATTATTTCGACGCCCCGCGCGGTGAGTTCACGCTGATTGTGGGGGCGATTCCCGTTGCCGCTGACGCGCCATTATCCGGCGCCACTCCGCCGTTAGTCCTGGATGCAGCGCGGGAGGCACTGTCCCAGCGGCGCGCCACCGGGATGCGTGGCCGCGACGCCGTAGCCGAAGTGGTAGCCGCAACTGGCCTGTCCCGCCGGACGGTGTACGCCATCTGGATTGAAACCGACCGAAAAAAATCCCCTCTCCCTTGACGGGAGAGGACTAGAGCCTGCCCCGGCGAAAGCCGGGGGTGAGGGTGAAATCGTCCTGGGTAGAGCGAGGCCTACGCCACCACCACAATCGCCTCGCCCAATCCTTCGATCGACACCCGGGCCGCCGACGCGAATTCCAACGGCGTCGGCGGCACCAGGCTGCCGGTGATAACCACGTCGCCGGTCTTCAGCGGGTGGTTGCGCGCTGACAATTCGTTGGCCAGCCACACCAGCGGCTCAAACGGGTGCCCCATCACGTCCCGCCCGTAACCCTCACCCACCGGCTCACCGTTAATGGTCATCACGCCCTTGCAGTTCACCAGGTCACGACTTTGCCAGTCCGTAACCGGGTCGCCCAGCACGATGCCGGAATTCAGGATATTGACGGCCACACTCATCAACGTGCGTTCTTCCGTCGTCAGGTCTGGTGGTGTCCGGATATCGACAATCTCAAAAGCCGGCGCCACCTCCGCCACCGCGGCTGCGACGGTCTCCCTGGTATAGGGCGCCCCGGATGCGGGCAAATCCTTTCCCAGCGTAACCCCGACTTCCAGCTCAATCCCCAAGTTCACGTACTCGGTGTAATTCAGAACCACCGGGGAGCGCGCCACTGTTTTCTGGAACAAGCCACCCAGCACCGGGTGGTCCAGCCCCGCACGTTCCTGCATCACCGGTGTGGTGTAAGCCAACTTGTACCCGGCCAACGGCCCCCATATACTCGACAGCATACAGTGCAATTCCAGTTGAATCGCGTAGGCGTCTTCCAGCGTTTTGGGGAACAGTTGGTCGGGTAGCCGGTCAAAGGGTTTCACCGATTTGTATTGCTGGAAAATTAGCTCGGCGGCCGCGCGGGCCGGCGTCGTCGTAACCATGTAGCGCCCCCTTAACCTTGTTCGTTGTTGTGCATTTTCAATTAGCGTGTAGCCCAGATTATACCCCTGCGATACAACCGGCGGCGATGCAGCTGTAGCCTGACCGCAATGGTCCTGGCCCGTCAGACAATACAAGAACCGCCAGCCACCGCGACGCATCGCCCGGCAGCTGGCGGCTCCATCACGCGGATTCAGCGACTGCGATGGGTTACCTGGCCTCGCTGGAAGCTTCGAAACCGCAGTCCCGGTGCGTGCCGTCGCAGAACGGTTTGTTGCCCGACTGTCCGCATCGGCAGAAGGAAACCCATTGACCCTCGGGAATCGCGTAGCTATTGCCACTTTGGTCCACTATGTCAATTTCTCCGATGACCCGCAGGGGGCCGTTTCCCCGAATTTCTACTTTAACGTCTGCCATTTTATCCCTCCTCAGGAATGATTGGTTTCAGTGTGGCATTGTGCCACAAGTTGGTTACAGATTCACTACCAGGTTGTCGGGGGCGCGGCAGAGGATACCGACCTGCTCTTCGTCGTAGGGGTTCTCCTCGATGTGCGGCGTATTGGCCGGGACGAAGATAAAGTCCCCCGGCCCAGCCTCGATGGACTGCTCAAAGTTCTCGCCAAACCAGACCCGCACGTGTCCCTGGATGACGTAGGCCGCAGTTTCGGCTTCCAGATGCGTATGGGGCGGCCCCTTCTCCCGCGGCGCGGCGGTTACCTTGCCCATCCAGATTTTGGTGGTCTCGCCCTTGCCGGGCATAATCGCCGGCTGCCGAACCATCCCCGGCGTCTGCGTCGTCTCCGAAGGATCCCCCACCGCGTGAACCACGTAAGGCTTGGCGTCCGTTTGCTGCTGTGTTGCCATTGTCATTACTCCTTGTCTAATGTCGTTGCGAGCGTGCCGTGGCAGTCCCGTCAAGACTGATGCGCCGAGTTTACCGGATAATCCTCACGCTTGCCTGTATCGCCCTGCTGGATGACGAAATCCCGGCGGTCACGGTAAAGACGGGCGCGGTTGAGCACTTCTTCATCATCCCAATCCACCGCATCGTGAGCTGTCATCAGCCAGTACTTGTAATCGCCGACGAACAGGTAAACGTTGTTCATCGCGAAAAACCGGCAAGGAACGCCCTCCCCGTTGCGAAAACGCTCGCAAACCGCCTCCAGCAGTTCCCGCTGCCCGTCCTTTTGCAAAAGGACGTACTCATGCGGCCAAGTCTTCCGGTAGGTAACGGCTTCCCGCCAGGGGGCCGCGGCGATGAGCTCGGTGAGTTTCATAATGCCTCCGCCTCCCCGTCACGCTGCAAATCCACCATCACCTTATCCAGCCGCGGTTGAATTACATCTTTGAGCCTCACAATGTTCTCGCTCATCCAGTCCTTAATCTCGTGGAGCGTCTCCGGTGGGTCATCGATTGAACCGCGTCGGGATACAATCACCGCAGACATCCGTTGATGGTCTCTACGGTCCCAAGCCACATCGACGTCCAGTTCGTTTTCAATTTCCTCGTGATATTCACGGAGGGCATCGAAAATCCGCTTGTTGTATTGCATGTCCTCTGTCGCAATCCACAAGTACACCGAAGCGGCCGGGCCACTCCAGAAGCCGGCATGGTAAGTGATTCCGGGAAAACTGCTGGGAAAAGCCTGGTCGTTGATGGGACGAGCCACGTTCCGGTCGGCAATCCTCATATCCCACAATTCCGCCACCAGAGGACGGAAAAAGTCGAGATATTTTTGTTTATCAGCCGGATACTCGTACCCCGGCCACTCCATCCGCTGACTGGGCCCCGAAACCAGCTTCAGGCCGCCTACCAATTCTTCACCGTCAGACCATACGCATATTTCCACCCCATAAATCTTTATGTTCTTCCCGTCGTTCAGCAAGTCCATAGTGCGGCGATGCCACTCCGTGAAACCTCCGGCAACGCAGACGAGAATTTTGGAATCGCTGTGGGAAGCATAGTTCAACAGCCCAGCCAAATGGTCGTTGTCAGAAACCTCCATCTGGTTCTCGATGACCACGTAATCATCGCTCGCAGCAACATTGGCCAAAATGTCAACGGCTCCACCCCATCCCGGCAGCGGGGCCTCTTCCTGAATTAGTTCCAGATCGATACCGACAACCTTGCTGAGCCAATCCAGGTTCTCTGCCAGCCAGGGCGTAAAGTCCCGCGCTTCGTGAGGCCAAATTTCCCGCGCGGACACACGCCCCCACTTGCCAAGTTCCGGCGTCGTCATTTTGCAGTCTCCTTCTGGGTTAGGGCAGCAGCGCATCCAACATCCGCTGGTACTGACGCAGGCTCATCCTCCCATCGCCAGCAGGTCGACTATGAATGAGCGAATGACGGGTTCATAGAACACCACATCTTCAAAATCTAACCGTTGCCCGTCCCCGTTGGCCTCGAATTCAAGCGCGTTCAGATAACCTGCCATCAGTCCGAGGCCGGGGTCAACCTGCCGGTCCAGGCTGTCGATAAAGAGTTCCACATCGTCGTAGTTAGAGGAATGCAACTTATGGCCGCGAGCTAGAGCCGCCTGCTGGATGGCCGCTTCCGTAGCCTTCCAGAGGAGGGTTGACGCTTGGCCGTGCTTGCCGCGCAGCAGGCTCAGGTCGGCTCGGTTGAGCAGCGACCGGATGTTTTCCGGTATGGCGATTTCGGCCGGCATAGCTATCTAATCCTCCGGCGCGGCCACCGCAATTACGGCAGCGCCGGCCCGCGTCGCCCGCTCGCGTTCCGCGTCCGGGATTTCGCTGCCTACGACGATGGCAGTACATTCCTCGCCGGTTGCCCTGGCCAGCGTCCGGGCGCGGCGGGCAGACCGGTTCACGTGAGTGCTGTTCACCGTCACGCCGATTTCCACAACGGCGTAGGCAAGCTGCCCCGCGACGTTTTGGCCGGCGACGATGACGTCGGCAGCCAGCAGATCGTAGTGTTCATCGTCGCTGATAGTGTTGGATTCGTTCAGGGACAATAGGAGCGCGGTATCGGTTTCGCCCCAATCCGTATGCAGTACCTGTATCTGCGACAACCCGGTACCGCGGCTCAGCCGGCGCGAGATTGTCTTGGCAACGCCGCGTTCAAACCGGGTTCCGGTGAGATTGCCCACCCGACTGCTGGTTTCCGTTAGGGTTCTGGACATGGCATCGGTACTGGCCTTCACTTCAGCAATATGGGCGACTACTACATCAGTGCGGTCAACCACCTCATCGATACGGGCGACCGCTACATCGGTGCGGATGACCAGCGCAGACAATGTCTCTTTGATGCTGGCGATTTCGCCGGCCTGGGCTTCCTGTCTTTCGCGGACAGCATTCAACTCCCGCTCTATGCGCTCGTGGGCGGCAACGAACTCGGCAGTCGCCTGCTCAATGGTTTGGCGCACGGCGCCAGAAATCTCAGGCAACTGCTGCTTGATTAGCTCCAAGTCTTCCGCATGGAGCGCCAGGGTTACCTGTATCGCGGCAATTTCGTCCTGAGGCGTTTGCATCGTGGACATCAGGTATCCGCTCATTCAGTGAGAGTAAAAGTTGGGGCGCATTAATTATACGCCCCAACGATGCTGCTAACAGATATCGCGCCGCATTACCCCCCGTTCTGCGCCCACAGCGCTTCCAGCACGGCCCCCGGATTCATGGGCAAGTTCGTCATACGAACGCCAACCGCGTCGTGGATGGCGTTGGCGATGGCGGCCATGGGGGGGACGATGGGCACTTCGCCCACACCACGCACGCCGTAGGGATGGCCGGGGTTGGGGACTTCGACCACCACCGTGTCAATCATCGGCAAGTCCAGTGCCGTGGGCATTCGGTAATCCAGGAAGCTGGAATTCTGCATCTGCGCATCGTCGTTGAAGAAATACTCTTCGTTCAGCGCCCAGCCGATTCCTTGCACCGCGCCGCCCTGGATTTGCCCCTCCACGTAGGCGGGGTGAATCGCGGTTCCGGCATCCTGAATGGCGGTGTAACGCAAGATGTCCACCTTGCCGGTCTCCACATCCACCGCAACGTCGGCGATATGCAGGGCGTAGGCTCCGCCGGCTCCCCGGGGATCAACGTTGGCGCTCCCCACAATCGGCCCACCAGTCCCATTCAGGCGGGCGGCCAGCTGCTGGAAGGTAAAGCGCAGTTCCGGTTCCGATTTGTGCTGGATCACGCCATTGGTGAATTCAACGTTGTCCGGTTCAATGTCCCAGATGCGGGCGGCGCGCTGGATCATCTGGTCGCGCACGTCATTGGCCGCCTCGTAGGAGGCCCAACCCGTCTTGAATGCAACACCGCTGCCGCCGGTCATCGAAGTAAATCCAATCGAGTTGGTGTCGCCCACCGATGGCGTAACATCCTCGGCCGCTATGCCCAGCACTTCGGCCACGTGCATGGCAGCCACCGCCCGGCTTCCGCCAATATCGGGCGAACCCTCCACCAGCGATACCCGTCCGTCGGCTAACACGCTGACGATGGCGCTGGCTGGCCCGGTGCCGTTGAACCAGAACCCACCGGCCACGCCGCGACCTACCTTCTTGCCCTCGGCTTCAGGTGACCGATCAATCGGAGCGTTCCAGTGATCGTGGTCCCGCCCGGTCTGCACCGTCTCCTGCCAGCCAATGCTGCCGAATAGCGGCCCCGTAACCCGCCGGTCTCCTTCGCGAGCGCCGTTCAGCGCCCGGAACTCCAGCTTGTCCAGACCCACCGCTTCGCAGATTTCGTCAACAACCGACTCGACGGCGAATGCTGCCGCCGGCGAACCGGGCGCGCGGTAGGCGGCGGTCTTGGGATGGTTCAGCACCACGTCCGCGGCCTCTACCTTTCCGTTGGGAATGTTGTAGCAGGAGAGGGCGCACTGGGCACCAGGGTTCACGGGCGAGCCGGGGTACGCGCCGGCCTCGTAATACAACGATACGTCCGCGGCGGTAATTTTGCCGTCGTTGGTTACGCCCATCTTGACCCTGAGGTAGCCGCCGGAGGTTGGCCCGGTTCCCTCAAACACCTCGGTGCGGGACATGGCTACCTTTACCGGCCGGCCGGTCTTGCGGGACAACGCCGCCGCCACCGGCTCCAAGTACACCAGCGTCTTGCCGCCGAACCCGCCGCCAATCTCCATCTGCACGACGCGGATTTTGGACACCGGAATGCCCAGCACCACGGCTGACTGGTCTCGGACGTTAAAATGTCCCTGACTGCTGCACCAGATGGTAACCGTGTCGTCAGCATTCCAGAGGGCGGTCGCGGCGTGCGGCTCAATGTACCCTTGATGCACCGCTTTGGTGCGGAATTCCCGTTCGATCACGATGTCGGCCTGGGCAAACCCGGCGTCCAGGTTACCAATCTCGTAGTGATAGCGATTGGGAACATTGCCCGTCTTGCCCGTTTCGCCTTCCGCCATCAGTCCGCCGGGGCGGACGTTGGGGTCGTTGAGGTTGGCCAGGCGCTCGTGAACCAGCGGAGCGTCGTCGCGCATCGCCTCCAGCACGTCGGTAACCGGAGTCAAAACTTCGTATTCCACGTCAATGAGTTGCAATGCCAGCTCCGCCGTGTGCGGATCATTGGCAGCCACTGCGGCAATTGCGTGTCCTTTATAAAGGGCCTTCTCAGCGGCCAATACGTTGTTGCTCAGGAACTTGGGGTTAATCATTGCCCCTTCGCCCAGGTCGATGACCCGGCCTGCCGCCTGCGGAAAATCAGCCGCAGTAACCACGGCCTGCACACCTGGCATCGCCTCGGCGCGGGATGTGTCGATGTTTTTGATGCGAGCATGAGCGTGAGGGCTGCGTAAAATCTTCGCGTGCAGCAATCCCGGCAAGTTCATGTCGGCGCCATACTGCGCCCGGCCGGTTACCTTGTCGGTTCCGTCGTGGCGGATCGGCCGGCTCCCGATAACGCTGTATCCCTCGGTGGCGGGCGATTTTTGAGTGGTGGTCATGGTGAATCTCCCAAAATGGTGGCAAAGAATTGATGTGGCAGTGATGGCGTCATACTACCATACGAACAATTCCACAGGGCGATGTGTTCCAACGCTGCAACCTGCCCAATCGCATTGACGCCAGGCAAAAAACCGGGGCGCCGGTGAGCGCCCCCAAAGTGTCCCAACAATCAGCGGATAGCCTATCTGCCTGCCACAGCGTATCTGGCGATTTCCTCATCCCACGGGCCGGACAAACGTCCTTTCTCCGTTCCGCCGATCATGTATTTGCTTTCATCGTGCCCCCACTCGCTGCGCGGCAACTCGTAAGAAAGCTCAATGCCGTTGCCATCAGGGTCCCGGATGTAAATACCGATAGCGTGTCCGTGGTCAGAAACCCGATCGATCTGGATGCCCTTCTCCTTGACCCGATGATAGAGTTCCTTCAAGTCATCCAGACTATCCATATACCAGGCCATGTGGTTCAGACCAACCTGCCCACCGTGCGGGCCTTCGGCATTTTCGCCAACCTCGGTCAGCGCGATTTCGTGGGAGTTTCCCAGATCGGCGGACATGAAAGCGGCTCGACCCGGGAAAAACCCGTAAGTATGCAACCCCAGAAGGTCTCCATACCATTCGCGAGCCTTCTCCGCATTCCGCACGAAAAGGTTGATGTGCCCTAGTTGTCTCGGCGTGTAACCCATGATTATCTCCTTTTCACGACGCAACGTTTTCCCGACGTAACATTTTCGATGACGCCATCATATCAAATCAATCGCCCGGTTAGGAAGACACGAAGCCCGCCGGTAACAACCCACCTGCTACCGACGAGCCACGACCGCCGACTCACGACTGTATATCTCCATTCGGAACCCCCGGGCATCCGACATCAAGCTACGGTTGCCCAGTGTGCAGCGCCTGTAGCCGCCTGCTTTGCCACCGCCGTTGCCGATTCTCGGCGCCGCTGATGACACAATCGGCGTCCCAATTCCATAATTTCACCAATACTTGCGCTATAATACGGCCCGCAGTTGTAAGGCTTGGCCTGCTGGTCCGGCCGCCGCCATTGGAGGGATATTCGATTATGAGGCCATTGGAAGGCATAAAAGTGCTGGATCTGACCCGCGCTCTGGCCGGACCGTACTGCGCTCTGATGCTCGGAGATTACGGCTCCGATGTCATCAAAATCGAGATGCCGGGCAGCGGCGACGACACCCGCAAGTGGGGCCCGCCTTTCATCGGCGAAGAATCCGCCTACTTCCTTTCGGTCAACCGCAATAAACGCAGCCTTACCCTTAATCTGCGCGACGAGCAGGCCCAGCAGGTCTTCCTGAAACTGGCCGCGGATGCCGACGTGATAGTCGAAAACTTCACCCCCGGCGTTATGGGCCGTTTCAACCTCGGCTATGAGGATGTCAAGCAGATTAATCCCGCCATCGTCTACTGCTCAATTTCCGGCTTCGGCGCCAACGGTCCCTACCAGAGCCGCCCCGCTTACGACCAGATTATGCAGGGCATTAGCGGAATCATGAGCATCACCGGCGAGTTGGGCGGAGACCCGCAGAAGGTGGGCATCGCCGTAGCCGACATCGGCGCCGGTATGTGGGCCGCCTTCGCTATCATGACGGCGCTTTTCCACCGCAACAACACCGGCGGCCAGGGTCAAAACATCGACCTGTCCATGCTCGACGCCCAGGTCGCCTGGATGACCTATCAGGCTGGCTACTACTTCGCCACCGGAGAGGCTCCCAAGCGACTGGGCGCAGCCCATCCTACCCTGGTGCCCTACCAGGCGTTCATTGGGAAAGATGGCAAATACTTCAACGTCGCCGTAGGCTCCGACCGCCTTTGGGATCGCTTCTGCGAAGGCATCAACCGAATGGACCTCCACGACGACCCCAAATACGCCAGCAACAGCGTGCGGGTGAACCACCGGTCTGAGCTGGTTCCGCTGTTGCAGGAATTTTTCCTCGCCAGGGACGCTGACGAATGGGTAGCCGATTTACAGGCGGTCAGCGTGCCTGCCGGCCCCATCAACGACCTGGCCGACGTTTTCAACGACCCCCAGGTTCTGCACCGTGAAATGCTGCAGGAAATGCCGCACCCCACCCTGGGCAGCATCAAGCAGACCGGTTTGCCCGTCAAATTTTCCGTCACTCCCGGTGCCCTGGAAAAGCCTCCGCCATTGCTCGGCGAGCACAACCGCGAAATCCTCACTACTTTGGGTTATTCCGACGCCGATGTTGACCAGATGGCCGACGCGGGCGTCATCTAACTCCCAGCGATCTGACTTGTAAGGGAAGTGTAGGGGGAAGCCTGATGGATCTTGGGTTAGAAAACAAAGTAACCCTGGTGGTTGATTCGCAGTTGGCGATTACCACGGCCGCCGCCGCCGCCCTCGCTAGCGAAGGTGCGTTACTCGCCATCTCTGCGCCCGATAGCAAGCATCTGCACCAGGTCGAACTCGAACTGGCGCGGCTCCACATCCCGCAGGAACGGTTTCGCGGCGTGATTGCCGACCTGGACAAAGAGCAGGACGTCAGGCGACTGGTTCGGGAAACCCTGCACCGGCAGGGCGATGTTGGTGTCCTCGTAACCGTGGTCAATAACCAGAACCTCGGCCACGTCGCCGACCTCCAGGACGAGCAGATCGAGCCGGCCCTGCATCGCAATTTCCTGTCCTCGGTTCATCTGGTGCGGGAAGTAATCCCTCACATGAAACGCTTGCGCGAAGGCCGAATCATCAATCTGTTGCCCCTGTCCGCCCTGGAAGTGTCGCCACAAAACGCCCTGTCGTCGGCAACCATGGCACCCATTCTCGCCTACTTCAAGGGCCTGGCATCAGAGCTTGCCGCTTTGAAAATCACCGTCAACAACGTCATCTACGAGGGCGTGAATTCCAGAGAAACCCAGGAAGCCCTGCGCCGGCGCGCCGTGTGCGAGTTGGGTGAGGATGCCAGCGAAGACGCGGTGGCCGCACGAGCTGCGGCCATGTTGCAGGAATCCATTGATGATATCCCCATGAAACGCATGGCCGAACCCCACGAAATCGGCGACATCATCTGCATGATCGCATCTCAAAAGGCATCCTACCTCACCGGCGCCAACATCATCGTTGATGGCGGCCTGCATCACACCTACGCCTGACGGGTACCCTCGTCAACGGGCAACGTCGTCAGGTGTAAATACCGGCGCCACGCCGCAGTTTCGTGGCAATCCACCGCATTTGCGCCGCAACACAGCAAGGTGAACAAACGATGGCCAACGAAAATATGCTGCGCGACGCCCGCGAGTTCCTGCAGGCCGAATCGCTCCCCGGTTGGCTCATCTACGACTATCTCGGCTGCAATCCAGTCCTGAACCAAGTTGCCGCGCCGTCTGGACACGTTACCCGCCCCGTCTTCTTGTTCGTCCCGGCAGCTGGCCCGGCGCGCCTGCTCACCCACCACGTGGACGCCGGCAAATTCGCCGGCGCCGGCGTGGAAACCGTCGTCTACAGCAGCCGCTCTTCCCTGGAAACCGCGCTGCAAGCAACGCTAACGTCTGTCCATCGTGTCGCGATGGAATATTCACCACTCAACAGCCTGCCGCGCGTCTCCCGCGTCGACGCCGGCACCGTCGAGCTGGTCAGGAGCATGGGGCCAGAGGTCGTATCCTCCGCCGACCTGATGCAGTACGCCACCCAGCGCTGGTCTCCCGAACAACTGGCCGGGCACCGCCGCGCCGCCGACAGCCTCGGACGCATCGTCAACGAAGCCTTCGCGCTGATTGGCCAACGCCTCTCCCAGCATCCAACCGAGTTCGAGATTGCCGAATTCATCCGCCGTCGATTCAGCGATGAGGGGCTCACCACCACCGACGGCCCCATCGTCTCCACCAACGCCCATTGCTCCGACCCACACTACGAGCCGGCCCAATCCGGCAGCAGCGTGATCAGCCCGGGCGATTGGGTGCTCATCGACCTCTGGGCCCGGGAAGATACCCCCGGCAGCGTCTACGCTGACATCACCTGGACCGCCTACGTGGGCGCAACACCGCCAGAGCGCCACGCCGACGTCTTCTCCATCGTCCTGGGCGCCCGCGACGCCGCCCTGGCCTTCCTCCAAGACCGGCATACCCTCGGCGACACGGTGCAGGGCTGGCAGGTTGACGACGTCGCCCGCCGCTACATCTCCGACCGCGGCTACGGCTACTACTTTACTCACCGCCTCGGACACAGCATCTACCACACTGTCCACGGCGAGGGCGTTAACCTGGACAACTTCGAAACCCACGATACCCGGCGTATCATCCCCGGCGTGGGTTTCTCCATCGAACCGGGCATCTACCTGCGCGAATTCGGCGTCCGCTCCGAAATCGACGCCTACATGAGCGACGATGGCCCGTTTGCCACCTCACCCGTCCAACGCGAAATAGTCCGCATCTCAACCTGACTGGCCGCACCGGCGTTAGCGCCGCTGTCTGCTACAATTGGCCACAACGCCTCCGGAAACGACCCCGAGATTCAGCCCAATGCTCAACGACTCCAGCTTGCTGCCTACGATATTTTACGGCGCTCTGCTCCTGTTCATGTTGGGAAGCATCGCAGCCTTGTGGATGCGTATGGGCAACGTCCAGCAGGAACTTGGCGGCCTGCAAAGGGCAGTGGCTGATTTGCGGGAAGAATCGCAGACTACCAGGACTGAATTACGGGAAGGATTGCAAGCAACCAGGGCTGATCTCCGGGAAGAATTGCAAAAATCCATGACTGATTTTCGGGAACAATTACAAACGGAGATGCGTAGCAACCACCGGCAGCTGATGCTGGCACTCCTGAATCACAGCCATGCAGACGATGGCCGACCGTTCTTTAACTTGCCGCCCGATTTCGCCGCAACTCCTGCTGACGACGCATAAAGCGCGGGCCGAATCCGTCCTTGTTGCGTTACCCCGGGCGGGTTGTCGGCAACGCACAGATGAACCGGCTGCCCTTCCCCAGCGTGCTCTCCGCCGTCAGTGCGCCGCCGTGAGCAACCGCCAGCTGCCGGGCTATCGTCAAACCCAACCCAGACCCGCCGGTCGCCCGCGACCTCGACGGATCGGTGCGGTAGAACCGGTCGAATATCTGCTCCAAATCATCGGGAGCGATGCCCGAACCAGTGTCGGCAACCGAGATAAATGCCGTGCCGTCCCCGGCTCGTAAATCCGCCAACGCACTGGTCGCCAACGCACCGGCCGCCACCGAAACTGTACCGCCCGCTGGCGTATGGACAACGGCGTTGTCTACCAGATTGCCGATGATCTGAGCAACTCGCGTCGCATCCACCGTAATGTCAGGCAGCCCATCGGCAATTTCGAGCTCCAGGTTCACGCCGGCAGCGGCAGCCCGGGGCCGAAACGCTTCCACCGCCGCCTCCAGAATCGGCGACAGCGGGACGGCTTGGAATTCCAGGCTCAAGGCGCCCGCTTCAGCACGCGCCAGCAGCGCCAGATCATCAACCAGCTGGGACAGGTGCGTCGATTGCTGATGCAGCGTGTCAATCGTGGCTTCATCTGCCGGCAGCACCCCGTCCTTGATCGCCTCCAGATACCCCCGAATGTTGGACAGTGGCGTCCGCAATTCGTGGGCAACGTCGGCGGTCATATGGCGCCGCTGCGAATCGCTCCGTTCCAGGTCTTCGGCCATCGTGTTGAACGCCGTCGCCAACCCCTTCAATTCGGCCGGCCCGCTCACCGGCACGCGCTGCGACAACTCGCCCCCACCGAATCGCAAGGCAGCCCGATTCAACTGCGCCAACGGCCCCAGTACGCTCGTTGCCATCACCCCAACAATGACTATTCCGGCCAACCCGGCCGTAAGGCCGCCGACCAACAGCGATTTCGTAACGTTCCGCTGCACCAACGCCACTGCGGGCGGAGCAAACGGTTCCTCGGGCGGGTCCTTGATCAGCAGGTAACCTATCGTATCCCCGCTGTCATCGTTGATTGCCACCGTCTCAGTCGTGGGTAGCGACAGCCGCGTCGCTGCAACGAAATCATCATCCCGCCGTTTGCCGCGCCCCGAGTTGGCCACCACGTTGCCATCGCGGTCCAGAATTGTGATCTCACGCCCCAGCGCCGGACCGATCCCGGCCACAGCGGTGTCGAGCCGTTCCCAACTCCGGTGCGCATCGTGCCAATTGGCGGCGAAACGACTCAGTCGGCGCTCCTGGAATTTGCGGTCGATTTCGTCGTGGGAATACAGCGCCGCGTGGGTAATGAATCCGCTGACAACGCTCGCCAGCGCCAGCGTCACCACCAAAACTCCAGCAAATATCAAAACCATCCGCACCCGCAGGCTGCTGAATGGCCGCCTCCAGCCGCCGCTGCTGACCGAGTCCGTCCTAGCCATCGCCCAGCCGGTAGCCCACGCCGTAAATCGTGTGAATCACCCGCTTCCCGCCGTTGCCCCGTTCCAGCTTGCGACGTAGTCCGGAAATGTGTACGTCAACCGTCCGGTCAAACCCGTCGTAGTCGTATCCAAACGCTTGCTCGATGATCTGATCCCGCTCGAACACCCTTCCCGGCTGCTTCACAAACATCACCAGCAGCCGAAACTCAGTGGGTGTCAACCGCACCGGCACACCGGCCACTTCGACCGAATGCCCCCGCAGGTCGACAGACAGCTCGTCCCAGCTCAGGTGTCCCGGTTTACCATCGCTATCAACCCGATCCCGGGCCGCTCGGCGCAGTATGGCCCGCACCCGGGCCGCCACCTCACGCGGGCTGAATGGCTTTGTTATGTAGTCGTCCGCCCCCAGGTCAAACCCAGTGAGGCGGTCGTCCTCTTCCACGCGAGCCGTCAGCATCACAATCGGCACATCCGAATCGCGACGCAATGCCCGGCACACATCCAACCCGTTCATCCCCGGGAGCATCAAGTCCAGCAGGACAATATCCGGCGTCTCGGCGCGCGCGGTGTTCAGCCCGTCCGTCCCGTTATCAGCCGTCAGGACGCAGTGCCCATCCCGATCCAGATACAGGCGCACCAGTTCACGCGTGTGCGGGTCATCTTCAACCACCAGGACAGTCGGCATAGCGGCAATCACCCCCGGTCGGCGCTCGAAAGCCAACCCCTATCGGGCGGCCAGCGACCCCACAAAATCAATTTCCAGCCGGATGGTGTCCTCCACACTGAGCACCACGGCGACACTCGGCTTTGTCATCCCAAAGTCGTCAAAGGTAAATTCCACGCTGGCCAGTCCCGACACCGCACCATCCTCACCGAACTCCGCCATCGCATCCCAGGTTACCTCGCGGGTTTGATCCTTGATGGTGAGGTCTCCGGTAATCGTGAATTCGTGAGAGCCGGCCGCGTCGATTAACGGAATCGGCAACCCACTGACGGCCGTCGGCTCAAAGACCACCTCCGGGTATGTATCAGTCTCCAGCGTCCGGTCGCGCACGTAGCCGTCTCGCCGGTTGCTGTCTGTTGTCAGCGTACCGGCCTGCACCGCAATCCGGCTCTCATCGGCAATCCCACCGTCCGCGTCAAACACTATGGAACCGGACACCTCATCGGTAATGCCGGTGGCGACCTTGAACCCAGTTCTGGCCAGCATCTCCTCAACCTTGAAACGCGCCTCGGTGCCTTCACCCAGACTGAACGCGAATGCAGACGCCTCCGTCGCCGGCATCGGGGTGTCCGTCGCCGGCCCAACCGGTGCCGGCGCGGTTGACTCCGCCGGAGCCGACTCCGCCGAAGCTGACGCCGGCGTCGCTATCGTCTCAGCTGCCACGGGAGCTGCCGCCGGCTCAGTCGCTGCCGCCGACATCGCGGTTGCTGGCGCCAAAACTGCCGCCGGCGCATTAGTAACCTCCGGAGCGGAAACCTGCTCAGCCGCTGGAGACGCGCAGGCCACGGTTGCCAGCGCAACCGTGAGCAGACAGACAACAACCAGGTACAAGTTCGGTTGTCGGTGCACTAAATTCACAATCGGTCTCCATGAATCGGGCTGTTCCAACATTCATTGTTACAGCATAACCCATCGTTCCCCGTATGATATGACCCAACTGTGAAGAGATTATGATGCCATCCGCCCGGTTGCCGGTTCCCCTGCCGACGCGTAGAATCGTTCCATCCACCACCGCCGTCGTTACCGATGCAACGCCATCGGATACAGGGAGACGTTCAAGATGAAATTTGGCCTGGCCTACGAAATGCAGCGTCCCGAGTTGGACGACCACGCCGTTATCGAAGAAACCATCGAGCAAATCTGTCTCGCCGACGAGATGGGCTTCGACTACGTGTGGTTTGTAGAGCATCACTTCCTCACCACCTTCAGTATGTCGCCCTGTCCCGAAGTAATCTTCGGAGCCCTCAGCCGCCTCACCAAGCGTATCCGGTTGGGCTTCGGCGTCGTCATTCTTCCCTACCACCACCCGGTGCGCGTCGCCGAGCGCGTTGCCATGGTCGACCACTTGTCCGGCGGTCGCGTCGATATGGGCACCGGTCGCAGCGCCGCCTACGAGCAGACTGGCATGGGCATCGACCCCCGCGAAACCCGCGAAATGTGGGAAGAATCCCTGAACATGATCCCAAAAATCTGGGAATCCGACTACTTCGAGTGGGAAGGCAAATACTGGAACGTACCGCCACGCCAGGTCTTGCCCAAGCCTTACCAGCAGCCGCACCCACCCATCTGGGTGGCCGCCCTCCAACCCGCCACCTACGAGCTGGCCGCCGAAAAGGGCATCGGCGTCATGGCCCTGGGCATCTCCGCCCCCTCGGTGCTCGCGCCCCATATCTCGGCCTACCGCGAAAACATCAAGAACGCGACTCCCGTCGGCAACACCGTGAACAACCAGTGGCTCAGTTCCGTATTCGGACTCTGCGGCGCCGACAACTCATCCACCCGGGAACTCTGCGCCGACTCGTTGAAAGCCTTCTTCGGCCCCGGACGTCCCTACGTCCAGGATCAGAAAGACGTGTACGCCCGCCTGCTGGACCAGTGGGGCGGTGTCCCCGAGCACCTGCAGCAAAACTTCTCCCGTTATATTGAGGTGCAACCAGACGTGGAAGCCGGTGAGGCCGGCGCCGTGGACTTGTCCGGCGGCACCGCGCTGGCTCAAAAAATCTGGGAGGAATTTGACGCCAACACGCTGGCAGACCGTGGCGTCATCGTCGCCGGCGACCCCGAAAGCTGCATCCAGGCCGCCAAACTCCATGAAGCTACCGGCGTCGACCAGCTCCAGTTCCTCATGGCCACCGAAACCGTCGAACACGCCAAAGTGATGGAATCTATCGAAATGTTCGGCAAACACATCCTACCGGCCTTCAAATAATCCGGCGAGCCCGCCAATGTGGTAGTCTGAAAGCCGGTTCCATAAGTGCGGGCTAACGCCGGAATTTCCACCATGACATCCACTGCACTAGAATTTGACCTACCGCCGGACCACTTGCTGCGGCAGATAATCGACGCCATCGCCGCCCACCCGGAAGTGCGGGAACCGCTGTTGCGCGTCCTGCTAACCGAAGATTTTCTGGCCCTGCCGGCCCAGATGAAGCAAGTGCAAGGCCAGTTGGGCGAACTGCAAAGCAGTTTTGAGGATTTGCGGGAAGAAACTCGTGAGGGTTTCCGCAATGTCCAGGAACAATTCCGCAACGTCCACGAACAGTTCCGCGCGGTGAACGGACGCCTGGACGACAACACTCGCGCCATCCGGTCACTCGATGGTTCCGTAGGGCAGTTGAGGGGCGATTCTTACGAAAATCTATGCGCCAAAGAAGTCGGCGTAATTCTGGACGGACGGCTTGACGGCCCGGTGCTAGCCGACCGTGAGTGGATTAACACTTTACTTCTGAATGCACGTCGGAACGACCGGATTAGCCGGAGCGAATATCTGGATGGACTCAGACCAGACATCATCGCCCACGGCATGGCAGAAAACGGCAAACCTGACCGCTACGCCGTTATCGAAGCGTCAATTACCTTCAACCGGGACGACCTGGAAACCGCCGCCCGACGGGCCGGGATAATCGGACGTGTCACCGATACCAGAACCGATGCTTTTATCGCTACCAGCAACGATTGGCCGGAAGAAATTAACGAAGTTGCCCGGCAATTAGAAGTGACGATTATCCAGCACCAAGCCCCTACTACATGACCTGAAACTCATGGGGGCGGGCTGAAACCCGCCCCTAGCGTTTTGCACCAATCCGGACAGGGATTACGCCGTTTCCCCCGTCAAGTCGCTGACCCGCGGCGCCACCTCCTCGGAAATCAATCGCAGGCAATCCATCTCCCACTGGTGATCGTCCGGGTCCTGGGTGATGCACAACAGATGGCCAAATCCGCCCACTCCGTCGTAAAGCTGACGAATTTTCTGCGCGCATTCGTCAGGATCCCCCACAATCCAAATGTTCTCCATCATGTATTCGACCGTCAGCTCGTCGTCGCTCATGTTGGGATCAATCTTGGTGGCCTGGATCAATCCGGATCCCAAGCGATTCGGCAACTGATGCTGCAGATAGTTGCGACCCAGCACGGCGTAGGCCCGCTCTCGCGCCTGCTCGCTGGTTTCGGCCACGAACACGTCCCGTCCGATGCGCCAGTCACTGCGGCTCGCTTCCCGGCCGGCTTCGGCGGCGGCATCTTCAACCGTCGTCCAATGGTCGCTCAGGTACTGCGGAGCCAGATTGCTGCTGCTCATCGGTATCCAGCCCTCCCGTCCGGCGACGCGAATGCTGCTGCTTCCGATTGACGTGGCCGCCACGCCGATGGGCGGATGTGGCAGTTGCAACGGTTTCATGTGCAACCCGCGTTCCAGAACCGGGTCCAGTTCCGGCGCGTCAATGTCGAAAAACTCGCCGTGATAGGAGAATTTCCCTTCGGATGCCCACATGCTCAACACTACGTCCAGCACCTCGGAGGAACGGCGACGCACTTCCTCGCCCTTCGACGGATCCAGGCCAAACAACGCCAGGTCGGTGGGAATCGCCCGATGCCCAATCCCCCAGTACAGCCGGCCGCGCGTCAAATGGTCCAGCATTGCCAGCCGGTGCGCCAGCTCAATGGGGTTGTGGATAGGCAGCAGCGTAACGCCAGTCCCCAGTCGAATGTTTTCCGTCAGCGCCGAGGCTTTGGCAATCAGCAGGTCCGGGAATGGCGCATTTTCCCATCGTTCCGTCAGATGCTCGCCAATCCAGGCCTCGTGGAACCCCAGCTTGTCGGCTGCTTGCAGCAAATCCAAGTCCCGGTCGTAGGAATCAGCGTAAGAACGGTGCGGCGGATGCAGCGGCATCATGAACAGACCGAATTGCATAATCGAACTCCTTGCAGCGAGCGGCGCATTGCTATCGCGGCGCATGGTTGCCGGTGTGGTTCCGGTTCACTTGGCTAAATGGATGCCGCAAGGGTAGGCCCGGCGCCAACCGGTGTCAATGACTAACCCGCTGCTTTCTCGAATACTGGGGCGCGCGACAGTACGAACGAATCCCGAATGTATAATTGAAACATCCGGAACATCATCATCAATAAGGGGCCAGACAATATGCCATTTTTCAAGCGAAAACCCGGCATCGCCATCATCGAAATGCACGGAGTCATCGGCACGGCAATTCGCGAGCCGGACTATTCGGTCCTTCTCGACCGGGTCGCCAGCAACCGCAAAATCGGTGCGTTGGTACTGGACATCGACTCCCCAGGCGGTTCCGCCACCGCCAGCGATCTCCTCTTCGAAAACGTGCGCCGCGTCTCCGAACGCAAGCCGGTCGTGGCCTACATCCGCGGTCTGGGCGCATCCGGCGGGTACTACATCGCCTGCGGCGCCGGCACTATCGTGGCGTCCCGCGCCGCCCTGGTCGGTTCCATCGGCGTCATTTATATGCGCCCCATCATCCAGGAACTGCTGGGCAAGCTCGGCATCGAAATCTCCCTTTTCAAAGCCGGGCGGCTCAAGGATATGTCGGGATTCTGGCGCCATCCCACCGATGAAGAGGCGGACAAGTTCCAGGACCTAATCTCGCAGATGTACGACCTGTTCGTCTCAGTGGTGACGGACAGTCGCAAGTTGACCACCGAGCAGGTTACGGCCCTGGCCACCGGGGAAATCTACACTTCGAACCGCGCGCTGGAGCACCGTCTCATCGACCGCCAGGGTGGATTCAACGATGCCATCGCCGAAGCGATGCGACTGAGCGGCGCGCGGCGGAAACTCAAGCGGCTCCGCCCCAAGCGCCCCCTGATTAACCGCTTCACGCCGTTCGGGCGCTCCAACCGGCAATGGCTGGCACTGGCTGGGCTGGCTTCCCTGGCCACCGGCGGCATCTATTTCCTGGAACCCGGTTTCCTCGGCCACGGTTTAATGGAAGCCGTCGATGGCTAGTTGGCGGATTCCGCCTCGGCGCGCTTGGCTTCCTGCCATAACGCCTCTTTATCGTCCAAAGGCATCGCGGTGAAGTCCCAGTCTCGTTCTCGTGCCATTCGCTCCATCGCGCGGTACCGGCCGCGAAAACGCCCGTTGGACTGTCGCAGGGCATCTTCGGCGTGCACCCCGCTCCAGCGCGCCAGATTCACCAGGGCGAAGAGAATATCGCCAAACTCTGCGGTGCGCTCCGCTTCAGTAGCCGCCGCCCTGAACTCGCCTATCTCTTCGACAATCTTGTCCAACACGCCGCCAACTTCGTCCCAGTCGAATCCGAACCGGGCCGCCCGATCCTGAATCAGTTGCGCCGCCGTCAACGCCGGCAATGCCTCCGGCACGCTGTCCATCGCAGAGGGTTCGGGCTTGCCAGCCTCGCGCCTCTCCATCGCCTTCAGCTGCTCCCAGTTTCGCTCCACTTGCCGCGCATCGGTTGCCGAACCGTCTGCAAACACATGAGGATGTCTCCGAATCAACTTGCGGTTGATGGCTGTAACCACGTCCGCAATTTCAAAGGTCCCGGCCTGCTGGGCAATGTCGGCGTGAAAGGCCACCTGCACCAGAATATCGCCCAACTCCTCGGCCAACTCCATCGGCGATTCGTGGTCGATCGCCTCCAGAGCTTCGTAACATTCCTCCAACAAATTCCGTTTCAACGATTCGTGCGTTTGCTCCGCATCCCAGGGACAACCTCCCGGCGCCCGCAGCCGCGCCACAATGTCGATTAGCGACTGAAACTCGCTGATTTTCTCTTCGGGAATAGGAGAATTCTGCTCTGTAGTCATAACGCCGGCAGTATATACCATGCCGCCACCGCCAACACCGAGTTGCTCACCGGCGCCAGCGGTGATACGGTGATTTTCATGGCAACTCGTCCCGTTCACCTTGTAGTTCTCGCGCTGGTCAGCAGGGCCGGATCAGTTTTGGCGGTGCCGGCGTTTCTGCTGTTGCTGGTGGCCGGTTCCGTCGCCTGGGCCATCAACGATCCCGGCCTGTACCGGAACGGTTTTGAGCGTTATGGCATCTCCCAGCGGACCGGCATCACCGATGCCGACCTCGACCGAATCGGCGGCGAGTTACGTACCTACTTCAACACCGGTAACGAACCACTCGACGTGCGCGCTCCGGTCTACGGTATCGAAGGGCAGATTTTCAACGACCGAGAGATTGCCCACATGTACGACGTGAAGCGTCTCGTCCGCGGCACCTATTGGGTCGCTATCGGCGCCGCAGCCTGGATAGTCGTGGTGGCAGCCACCGGATTCGCGTCCCAACGACGGAACTACATTCCAACTGCCGCGCGCGCGGCGGTGTGGGCCGGCGCCATCACCGTCGTCAGCCTGTTCGGGTTCGGACTGGCGGCAGTCGCCGGGTTCGGGCAACTCTTTCTGCTCTTCCACCGGCTCAGCTTCGCCAACGACCTGTGGATTCTGGACCCTCGCACCGACTACTTACTGATAATGTTCCCCGGCGGCTTCTGGTTCGACGCCACCATGCGCGTCGCCCTGACCGCGGTGTTGGGCGCAGTTCTGCTGCTGACAGTGGGCATTGCCGCCCTTTTTTATCACCGTTGGGCGGCATCGCAAGGGCGTCCCGGTAGCGAATCCGCATCTTCCGTCTCGCCAGCATCCTAGATCCAAATCAAACATCCAAATCAAAATCGCCGCCCAGTTTTCCGGACGGCGATCGTTTCTCCCAGAATGTGGTTGGGGCTCAGTGCCCGCAGCCGCAGGCTCCCCCGCAACCGCCGCCCATCGGCATGGGCAAGCCACCCAAATCCGCCATACCGCTGGCGAATCCGTCGCCTTTGCTTACGGCAGCAAAAACGGAAATCGCCCGTTTCGCCGGCTGCTCGCAGTGCGGGCAGTCAGCCCCAGATGCGGACATGGACTGCAACTTCTCAAATTTGTGCCCGCAGGTCGGGCAGGCGTATTCATAAATAGGCATAGTTTCAAACTCCCACTCACAGAATAGTCGCGCTCGTGGCCCCACCGGCCACCGGCGTATTGCGCAGAATATATCCCCAACCCCATCTCAGCGTCAAGTCATCTCTCGCCCTCACGCGTACCCATTGTGGCAAAACTGTCATTGCGAGCGTAGCGCGGCAATCCCGTCGCCGTAGCAACGGCGGTGCGTCAACGTGCGTTCAGCCTCATCGAGATTGCCACGTCGCCGTGCTCCTCGCAATGACGGATAAAGTGGGCGCGCGTAAGATCCCTCGCCCTGATGCGTACCCACTTTGTCATTGCGAGCGCAGCGTGGCAATCCCGTCGCCGTAGCAACGGCGGTGCGTCAACGTGCGTTCAGCCTCATCGAGATTGCCACGTCGCTGCGTTCCTCGCAATGACAGATTAGAGTGGGTGCGCGTGAGATCCTCGCCCTGATGCGTACCCACTTTGTCATTGCGAGCGTAGCGCGGCAATCCCCTCGCCGTAGCAACGGCGGTTCGCCGACGTGCGTTCAGCCTCATCGAGATTGCCGCGTCGCTGCGCTCCTCGCAATGACAGATTAGAGTGGGTGCGAGTGAGATCCTCGCCCTAATGCGTACCCACTTTGTCATTGCGAGCGTAGCGCGGCAATCCCCTCGCCGTAGCAACGGCGGTTCGCCGACGTGCGTTCAGTCTCATCGAGATTGCCGCGTCGCTGCGCTCCTCGCAATGACAGATTAGAGTGGGTGCGAGTGAGATCCTCGCCCCAACCAGCGTCTTTCGATTGACCACTCAAACGAATTTCCCCGCTCGCCCTGAGCCTGTCGAAGGGCCGCCCAGATGCCCGGCCGTACAGTCTTACAGTCGTCCAATGGACAAACTCTGAACAGGCTCGCGGCAGAATTGACCTGTCGGCGTTAATGAGATAGCGTATCTTTTATGACAACCGCAACCCCCAAGCATCAGGGCCATCGACACCCACGTCCGCGTTCCGCCGCAGTTGTGGATGACCTCGTTGACGGGCTCTCAAACCTCGGGTATCGGGATACGGAACCGAGACGGTTAGTCATCAGCGCGGTGGCCGCTCGCAGCCAGCCATTCACCGCCGAGGAATTGTACGCCGCACTGCCTTGCGTGGGTCGCGCCACCGTATACCGAGGCCTGCGCCTCCTGGTCGATGCAAACCTCGTCTGCCGGGTGCTGCTGGAAGGTGGCGAAATGCGCTACCAGTTGAGCCACGGCGACCATCACCACCATCTGCTCTGCGCCGAATGTGGCAAGTCTGCGGATCTGTTGGGTTGCGACGTGGAAGCACTCCTGCAAACCGCAGCCGAAGCAGTTGGTTTCCAGATGAGCGGCCATTGGCTGGAAGTCTACGGCCGCTGCGCCAACTGCGCCCGGACCTGAATCGCCTTTTTTTGTTCATGCGGTTTATTGATACGAACAATCAATTACGATGCTTATTGATACCGCGTACTGATAGCCGAATCAACCCAAAACTCCCTATCAGTACCGCAATACCTGCCGCTCTAATCAACCAGCGCATTGCCGTGGATAATCAAACCAGCATGAAATTCCCAGCCACAGTCTTACTGCTGCTCTCAACCGCATTACTCACCGCCTGCGCTGGAGTTGGGCCGGCGCTCCCTCCAATCGTCTCGGCCGGTTTGGGGACACCGACCAACACGGCACGGGCGGAATCCCCACCAATTAACGTGGTAACCACGAACGCGGTACTCGCCGACCTGATTCATCAGATTGGCGGCAGCCGCGTTGACGTACACAACCTGGTACCAGCAGGTAGCGACGTTCATACCCACCAGACCACACCCATGGACAGTGTGAGAATCGCCCAAGCCCGCCTCATCGTCACCAATGGAGCCGGCCTCGCGCCACAATTCGACCAACTCTTGGACGGCGCTGCCGATGCAGATGCGTTCCGCATAGTTGCTTCCGACGAGCTGGTGCCCGGCAAGACGACAGAACTCATTGCCCCCAATGAAGCAGACGGACACGACACCGCCGAAAGCGCCGGTGCGCATGAAAGCACTGATGCTATCGAAGATGAACACGGTCATGACCAGGGGGATCCGCATTTCTGGCAAGACCCGCATTACGTCGTGCATTACGTCAACCGGATCGCCGACGGACTCATCGCCGCCGACCCCCAACACACCGGCGAGTATCGGGACAACGCCGGCAGTTACGTCCATAAACTCGAGCAACTTGACGGCTACATTACTGAACGAGTCGAAACCATCCCCGCCGAACGCCGCGTGCTAGTAACATTCCACGATGCTTACGGGTATTTTGGCGCTCGTTACGGGTTCGAGGTGCTGGCTTTCATCGGTAGCCACGGCGGCGATGTGTCGCCCGACGACATCGTTTCGGTATTGGAGCTCGTGCAATCGCGTGGCCTTCCGGCGATATTTGCCGAGCCGCAATTCTCCGACGACGCAGTGGCTCAGGTAGCCCGCGATGGCAACATTCAGGTCGGCGCCGTGCGCTCGTTGCCGGACGCCGAGTATCCCTCCTACATCGACATGATGCGCGCCAACGCCGATTCATTAGCCGACCTGTTGCAGTAACAGCGCACCAGGATTTCGCCCGCCGCACTGCGTGATCAATCCGTCCGTCGTGCCCGTCACCGCCTCCCAACCGCTGCCAACCCTTGCCAACCCGCCGAGGAGCGATTGTTGCTGGAACTTATCATCGAGCCCATGCAATTCGGGTTCATGCAGCGCGCCCTGCTGGTGTCGGCGTTGGCTGCCATCGCGTGCGGCGTCGTCGGCACCTTCGTCGTGCTGCGGGGCATGGCATTCCTCGGCGACGCCATCGCCCACTCGGCCCTTACCGGCATGGCAGCGGCGTTCCTGCTGGGATTCAACATTTTTATCGGGGCGTTGCTCTGGGCCATTCCCGCGTCGCTCACCATCTCGGCAATCTCGCGCCGCGCCGGTATTCGCATTGATGCGGTCATCGGCGTGATGTTCGCTGGTGGATTCGCCGTGGGAGTCATCATCATCAACGCCTCCGAAAACTACGCCGGCGACCTGTTCAGCATCCTGTTCGGCAACGTGTTGGGCGCATCCTGGGGCGATGTGTTGACCGTCGGCCTTTTGACTGGCGGCGTGTTGCTCGTCGTGCGTCTGTTCTACAAAGAGCTGGTGTTCACCACCTACGATGCCTCGGTTGCCGAAGCGTCCGGCGTCCCCGTGGGCCTGCTGGAGTACATGTTGCCGCTATTGGTGGCGCTCACCACGGTGGCGGCATTGAAAACCGTGGGCAACGTAATGGTGATGTCGTTGTTGGTGGTTCCGGCGGTAACGGGAACATTGCTCGCCCGACGAATGCCAACCATCATGGCGGCCACGGTCGCCACCGCGCTGGTCGCCGTCGTAATCGGCCTCTACCTGTCCTTCTACCTCAACCTGCCCACCGGCCCGGCCATCGTAGTAGTCTCGGTGGGCCTGTTGCTGGTAGTAGTAATAATCTCCCCCCGACGTTGGACGCTTTTACGGAGATTGCGCCGTCAACCCACCTCCGACCGCGACGTCGCCAGCCTGAGCCAACCGGCCTGATCCAACCAGGCTGAACGTTCCCAACGGCAACCTGATTCAACCGCGATACCCGCATGGGATTCGTCAAATTGCGCCCAACCCCGGCGATTGCGTCCGCGGCGATAGCTGTGATTGCAACCACAACCTTGCTTCTCGATGGGGTTGGGTGAGGTTCTGCGGCCAAAATACCCTGAGATAGGTTCAGGACGGATTCTGATCTAAACGCGTATTGACAGCGAAGGATAATTTAAAGATAATCCGCCGGGCATGGGTGATCTCATAAGAGATCACCCATAGGTATTACCCATGATTCACCGAATTTAATAATCAGTCGACGGAGAGTTGGTCCATGATGAACAACGTCTTAAACTTGCGAAATTTGGTTTCCGTTTTCTCGGTACTTTTTTTGCTGGTAACTATCGCTTGTGGAGCTCCAACCGAACAGGAAGAATCAACCGCGCCAGCGGTAGACAGCCAACCTTCGGCCCCACAACAAGAACAACAAGAACAACCCGCTGCCCAGCCAACCTTGGCCCTACCAAGCGGTATGTCGGACGCTTCCGCCGGCGGCGCAACCCCCACTGCAGAGCCGGAACCCACTGAACCGCTGCCGGAAACGGCGGGGGAGGCGGTTCAAGCCGACCTGCGCGTCGCGATTACGCCACCTTACGCCGAGAACTTGCTGGGATGGCGTGTTGGTGGAACTAACCAAGGTATCTTGCAGCCAATGCAGGAAAATTTGATTCAACGCAATTTTCAAACTTGGGATGCTCAGGAGATGTTGGCGACTTCGTGGTCGGTTTCGCCCGACGGCAAAGTATGGAACATCAAACTTCGAGAGGATGTGCCATTCCACCATGGCGAGGACACCTTTGGAGTATCCGACTTCGTATTCAGCTTCCAGCTTTGGTCCCACCCGGAAAGCAGGGCCGGTTTCGGGCCGCTGTGGAACACTCTGCTCGGGCCCGGAGACGAGAAGTATAGTTGGGACGTTGATGAGTTAGGGAAAACTAGCACGGTGGAAGAGGTGAGCGATAGCGAGATGATTTTGCGGTTGAACCGACCGGAGTTGTGGATTCCGTTCTTTGCATCGGACGCCACCACTGACCCCATCATCTACAGTCTGGACTATTGGCAAAAGAATGGAGAGGCGGTGTATGCGGAGCATCCGGTAGGAACCGGCCCCTGGCAACACGTAAGTTATGAGCAGGGCGCCAAACTGGAGTACGAACGGGTTCCATACGAACACTGGCGCATCACCCCGGATTTCGAAACTCTCACTTTCTTCTTCGCCGAAGAGGACCTGACGCGCGTTGCCATGCTCCGCAGCGGAGAAGCCGACATAGCCGAGATTCCACGGGAATTGCAGGGCGAGATCATCGACGCGGGATACGCGTTTACGCAGAGCACTTTGCCGGCCTTTATGGTTTGGATCGCCATCGGCGGCCAATACCTCGAGGACAAACGCGACCCCAACGACCCCAACACCAACGTGCTGGTACGCCGCGCGATGAATCATGCCATCGACCGGGACGCCATCAACGAAGCTTTCTTCGACAATAAGATGGAATTGATGGCCAACACTGGCTGGCATCCCACCGATCCAACCTACGACCCGGCTTGGGAGATTCCAGCTTACGATCCTGATCTGGCTCGACAATTACTGGCCGAAGCGGGATACGCAGAAGGCGCGGGCCCAAGTATTGAGTTCATGGCGGGTAAACTCGTAGGAGTACCGGAACTAACCGAAATCGCCGTGCCTATCATCTCCTGGCTCGATGAGGTAGGGTTCGAAGTAGACGCTCAGATCGGTGAGTTCCAGCCTATCCGGACACGCTACCGGGCTCGCGAAATGAACGGCGTGCTTTGGACGCACCGCACCGGCTTCTGGCCGGCAGGCCGCAATATGCGGACGTATTTCGTCAGTCCGGCTTTGGACGGCCCAGTCTCCATGTTCGAAAACCCACACACGGAAGATCTGTTTGGACGGTGGCAGATCAGTGTCGACGAAGCCGAGCGTCTGGAACTGATGAAGAAATCGGGCACGTACATGTATGAACAGAACGCTACCATGCCGCTGGGTTTCCTTTTCGCCGAATTCGGCATCAATCCCAACGTCATCGCCGAGTATTCGGTCAATAACAGTTACTACGGTGGCATGAAAGGGCACGAGTACACCAAGGTCGTTCGTAAGTAATCAGAGATCCAATCAATGGCTTGTCCGGTCCGCTGGCAAAGAGCCGATTCCAGCACATTGTAGGATCCGGCGGGGCAACCTCCCCAACCAGCTGACCCAAACGCTGAAGGCACTCGATGCAACGCTACATTTTTCTCAGAATCCTCCAAGCGATCGCCGCCCTTTTGGTCATCAGCATGATAGTGTTTGCCTTGGCCAGGGTAACCGGAGACCCGGTAGCAATCCTGCTGCCTGAAGACGCCCCACAAAAGGTGGTGGACCAAGTACGTGAAAATTGGGGCCTGGATCAACCCATATACGTACAGTACATCAAGTACATCGGGAACTTCGTACAGGGCGATTTCGGGGAGGCTTGGGCGTACGGCGGAGTCCCCATTTCCGGCCTCATCATACGCCGCCTGCCCAACACCCTTTATCTCGCCGGTTTTGCGTGGATTGTCAGCGCGGGAATAGCACTGCCAATCGGAGTAATGGTAGCGGTCAAGAAAGACAGCGCATTCGACTGGGCTGGGAAAGTAGTCGCACTCCTCGGTCAGTCTGCGCCCTCGTTTGCGATTGGATTGCTACTCATGTGGGTGTTCGCTGTTATCTTGGGATGGCTGCCGACATCAGGAAACGATGCCGGGTTCAAATCTATCATCCTTCCTGGCGTCGCTTTGGGTTATTACAACGTGGCCGCTGTCATGCGCCTCACGCGTTCCTCAATGCTCGAGGTATTGGACACCGAATACGTCAAGCTGGCCCGCATCAAAGGGATGTCTGAGCGAAAAGTCATTTGGAAACATTGTTTCCGTAACGCGCTGATCGTGCCATTCACGTACATGGGCCTGATCGGAGCCGTGCTGCTTACCGGTTCTGTCGTGATTGAAACCGTTTTCGTTTGGCCAGGACTCGGCGATCTCGCCATCGACGCTATCCGAAATCGGGATTTTCCAGTGATCCAGAGCGTTGTCATTCTGTTCGCTACCTTTTACATCTTCATCAATCTGTTCGTTGACGTTGTTTACGCCTACCTCAACCCTCGAATTCGCTACAATTAATGGGATCCGGTTCCATACCAATTACCAGAGGGGCTTTTAACGTATGACTACATCAGTAGCCACACCGGGAGCAGTGGTCACGACGCAACCGCAGCGGGGCGGTTTAGGCGATTTCGTGGCCAACCTTGGACGGTACCCAATCATCCCTCTACTAATCTTGACGGGGCTTTTGTTTGTCCCAGCAATATTCGCCGACCTGATTGCGCCCCACGACCCGGTAAAAATCAACCTGTCAGACCGGCTGCAACCTCCGGCTTGGCTTGAAGGTGGGAGCTTCACCTACTTCCTGGGCACTGACCGCCAGGGATTTGACATCCTCAGTCGCATCGTCCACGGAGCCCGCATATCCCTGGCGATCTCGCTCCTTGCCATCGCCCTGGGCGGAGGCGTAGGGACGCTCCTCGGCTTGATAGCGGCCTACCGCGGTGGGTGGGTAGACACCCTGATAATGCGCATTGTTGACATCAAATTGGCGTTCCCGTCCATATTGTTGGCGTTGGTCCTGGTCGCCGTTATGGGGGGCGGATTCACGACTGTCGTGTTGGTTATTTCACTGCTGCTGTGGGCTAGGTTTGCCCGTATGGTCAGAGGCGAAGCCCTGTCCATCAAGGAGCAGGATTTCATCGCTCGTGCGCAAGTGGCTGGCGCATCTCCGATGCGGATCATGTTGCGCCACATTTTTCCAAACGTTGTCAATACCGTTGTTGTACTGGCTACGTTGGAGATTGGCCACGTTATCATCCTGGAATCAACGCTAAGTTTCCTGGGTGCCGGACTACAGCAACCCACTCCAGCCTGGGGATTAATGGTCGCTGATGGGCGTACTTTGATAGTGTCTGCCTGGTGGCTGTTCTTTTTCCCCACGCTTGCCATCGTTCTCACCGTTCTCGCCATGAACTTGTTGGGCGACTGGTTGCGTGACCGCCTTGACCCTAAACTGCGCAACATCTAAACTCGCATCACATGGCGTCGAAACAGCGGCAGGGTGCGGACACGCATCCTGCCGAATCTTTGTTTGACGCGCTACACCCATGACCACATCTCCTCCAGAATCCGATAACCCGTCCCCCGCAGGACACAGCGAAACCGCCGCTGAGATGCGGGCGCCGGCGGTCGTTCCAGATTGGGCCAGGGGAACCACACGCCGTCGCCGCGCCCTGTCTCGGCGTAACATCTGTTTCGGGATTGTTGGACTCCTCGTCCTTGGATTTCTCGTTTGGCTCAACTTCCCCTTCATCCCAGACCCCATCATCTTGTTGACCCGGCAGCCCGGAGACATCTTTGCGTCCAGTTCAGTGGGAGACCACTGGACGATGGCGGGGCGTACCATCGGCCAAACCCGACACGCCGCAGACGCACTGGCCGTGCCTGAAGGAAGGCTGGTCTGGAGCGCAGACACCGGGCCGGCAACTCTGGCTGCACCGGTAATATCCGATAATCTCATCTTCCTGCCAGGTCATTTCCGCATCGCTGTGTTGAACCCTGAAACGGGCGTCGAAGTGGACTCCATCCCGACTACCGGCCCGATGCACAACTCGGTCGCCCTGGCTCAGGGAAACATCTATTACGCCACCATCGACCGCCGGGTGGTCGCCATGGACGCGGAAACCCACCAGCAACGTTGGGAATACCCAATCGGCGATTCCGCTTCCGGCCCAGTGGCGGTAGCGGGAGGAATCGTCTACGCCGGTGGGTTAGACGGCGTTACCTATGCGGTTAATGCCGTCACCGGCGAACACATCTGGAGACACAGTTCATTGAGTGAAGTGCGCTCCCCAGCGGCCGTCGGAGGCCAGGTGGTTTACGTCGCGTCAGCGGATCGCAGCCTGTACGCCCTGGACGCCCGTACCGGCCAGGAGCGGGCCCGCTTCCGCGCTTCTGCACAATTGGTTGCCGCACCAGTTTTGGCCAATGAACTGGTCTACTTCGTATCCGGCGGGCAACTATTCGCCATGGACGCTAACGTCATCGAGTTCCCGGGGCGCTACGCCGTCACCCGTGTATGGGCGCAACTGTGGCTGTGGGGGTTCCCCTTACCCGCGCCTCCATCTCAACCGGGAGACCGCTGGCGCTTCGTGCCGGAGGGCAAGGCCATTGTAGGCATCATTTCGGCGCCCGCGGTTACGGCAGACGGATTATTCGTGGGTGATCTGCTCGGCACCTTGTACGCCATCGATCCAGTTACAGGTCAGGAACGATGGCGATTCGAGGCAGAGGACGCTATCGCAGCGTCTCCGGTGGTCATCGGCGATTTGCTCGTTTTCGGTGATAAATCGGGCTGGGTTTACGGACTTGACCATGCCGATGGTGGTGAACTGTGGCGGCTGGGTTTACCAGCCGCCGTGCGCACCGACCCGGTCTACGCGGGTGGCCGGCTGCTGATTCGCACCGACGATGGCTGGCTGCACTCCATCGAGTAGCCCACGTTATCGCGAGCCGGGGTCACTGCGCCGTCCAGCCCCCGTCTATCACCAGCTCGCTGCCGGTCATAAACGACGCTTCGTCCGACGCCAGGAACAGCACGCCGTTGGCGATGTCGTCCACCGTCCCGATGCGCCCCAACGGTGTGGCTGCGATGCGTTGGTCCCGCATTCCAGGCTGAGACATCATCCGCTCCGTCATCGGTGTGTCGATGTAACCGGGGTGGACGGAATTGCAGCGGATGCCCTCCGGCGCGTATTGCACCGCAGTCGCCTTCGTGAGCAGCCGCACCGCACCCTTGGAACTGGCATAGGCCGAGCCCGCTCCGGAACCAGGGCTGAGCCCCACCAACCCGGCGATGGACGAAATGTTGATGATCGAACCGCCGCCGGCCTCCCGCATCGCTCCAATAGCGGAGCGGCTGCCCAGAAACACGCCCTTGGCGTTCACGTCCATAATCTGGTCCCAAACCTCCACCGGAGCCTCATGGATCCTCGGCGCATTCACGCCGCCGGCATTGGTACTCCCTATCCCAGCATTGTTCACCAGTATGTCCAGCTTGCCGTAGCGATTCACCGCTTCAGTAACGGCAGACTCCCACTGGTCTGCATCGGTAACGTCCAGGTGGATGAAGGTGGCCTGCCCGCCCAGCGCACGGATTTCTGCTTCCAGCTTCATACCGTCATCGTCAAGAATATCCCCGATGACTACGGCCGCCCCTTCCCGTGAAAACAGCCTGGCTTCGGCAGCCCCCTGCCCACGCGCGCCCCCGCTGATCAGCGCCACCTTCCCTTCCAGTCGCATGATCGTCCTCCTAATCTTCCGGAACTCGACGCGCCTAACCGCCCAGCGTTGTGGTCAACACCCACATCGGACGCTCACCAACCGCGTAGGTTTCCAGCGGCGTGAGCGCACCGCTGCCCTGGTCAATCTGATATGACGCCAGCATCCCGGTCGCCGAACCGGCCGAAAACACGAACTTGCCCTGAGGGTCAAGACTAAACGCGCTCGGCACCGCTTCGGTAGCGGCATGGCCCGCCGGGGTCAACCGTCCTTCACCGTCCACCGAAAAGCTGGCGATGCTGTTGTGCCCGCGATTGGGCACGAACAGGAAATCGCCGGACGGGGAGAACTGAATCTGCGAGCAGGTGTTCCGCAGCGCGACGCCCTCCGGCAACGTCGAAACCGTCTCAAACGGCGACAACCGCCCGTCTGCGTCAATCCGGTACGACGACACACTGCTGCCCTGTTCGTTAGAGAAGCACACCAGGTCCAGCGATGGATGGAAGCAATAGTGGCGCGGCCCGATGTTATCGTCCTGGGCCAGCGTGGGCGGGTCGTTGGCGGTCAATTGTCCGTTAGACGCGTCGAAACGGAACTGGTAAATAACGTTCGGGCCGGGGATGTTCTTGGGCGGCTCCAGCACATTGTCGTTCTGCTTGGCGATATGCGGCACGTAGGCGAACCGGTTGGAGCGGTCCGTCTGCATGGAGTGCGCGCCCACGTCCGTGGCGACCCAGGCCGTCGGTTCGCCACCCACGCTGCCATCCTCGCCCAGAGGATGTACGCCCGCGTGGCCGCCGGCATAGTAAGACGACAGCAGGTATTCGCCGGTTCGATCCGTGGCCAGGTAAGCCGGCGGTGTGGACAGTTCCACCAACCCGTTGCGGGTCAACCCTCCGGTCGCCTGATCAATGCTGTAACTCGATAGCGCCGGTTCTTCCCGGTGCCCGGCATACAGCGTCTGCCGGTCGGGACTGATTGCCAGCAACGATGGCCCACCCGGAACCGCTACCTCCGATTGGGCCGTCAGACTGCCGGATGCCTCATCCATGCTGAATATCCCAATCTTGTTGTCATCCTGAGCCGCAACGTAGACGTAACTAGTCATCGGTCAACCTCCACAAGCGTATCGTGGCACCACAACGGCGCACGATTATCGGATCAATTCCTCTGCCATGGTCTCCAGCTGCTGGCCCATTTCCGCCTCCGTGTCGCAATGGTTGGCCCACACCGATACCCGGAGTGCGCCAGCGCTGAGAAACGAATCAACCAGTTCCCGTTTAGTATCAGGTGGCTGACCGAAAACCGAAATGGTCAGCGATGCGGGGTCGCGTCCGCTTTCGTCAGCCAATGCGTCCAGCTTGGCCCGGCTCTCTTCGATTTGACCAGGCGTAGCACGATTCGGCAGCCAGCCATCCCCCCACCTAACCACCCGCTGCAGCACGTTGCGTGCGTTGCCACCCAGCAGCACAGGCGGATGCGGTTGTTGGACCGGTTTCGGATAGGAATACACGGGCGGGAAATCATAGTAACGACCGTGAAACTCGGCTTCGTCCTTCGTCCACAATTCCTTCAGCGCGGCCACGGCTTCCCGGGTTTGCGTCCAGCGGTGGTCAAAGTCTCCGCCCATCATCGTGGTTTCTTCCCGGTTCCAGCCAGCCCCGATGCCGAACACGAACCGGCCGTTGCTGTGCCGGTCCAGCACCGCAATTTCCTTGGCCAGGACCAGGGGGTTACGTTCGGGCACCAGGGTAATGCCGGTGCACAACTTTATCCTCGTCGTAACCGCGCAAGCCATTGCCAGCGCGATGTACGGTTCGGAAAAATGCCGGTACGTCCACGGAATTTCCCCTCCGGTGGCGGGGAACGGGCTGGTGCTATTGACCGGCAAAATGGGGTGTTCGTGATACCAGATCGATTCAAAGTCGAGGTCTTCGGCCTTCTTGGCAATGAACGCCGGATCCAGGGTATATGCGGGCAAAGGCACTATTAGTCCAACGGACATTCCAATCCTCCAGTCACGCTTAGCCGGCAACGGCCGGGCTGGGCGTGCAACGCCGTTCCATTTCCAATTGCGGCCAAGTTAGCACAGCGACGCCCGGAGCACAAACCAGTTGTCTCTACGTTCCTGGCGCCCGACCAAACGTGCGAATGACATTCATCCGTCGACGCATATCGTCGCGGCAATTGCCTGGCAAGGGTTGAGTTGGTCGCGGCTTAATGCTAATATCCGGGGTAATATTTGGTGTGCTTAGATAGAGGAGGTTTGTCTATGGCTGACCATGACATCGCACAAATTGCCCATTTGATGCGGCGCGCCGGCTTCGGAGCGCAGTACCAGGAACTCGAAACGCTGGCGGCCCAGGGTTACGACGCCACCGTAGAAGCCCTGCTAAATCCGGAATCACAGCCCAGCGGTCTCGATCTTGACCTCGCAGAGCGCTACTTCATTGAGTGGAGCCACTTCACCAGGGGCGTCCCCGAGTACTGGGCCTGGCGAATGATTAACTCCAAGCGCCAGCTGGAAGAGAAGATGGTGCTGTTCTGGCACGGTGTTCTCTGCACTGCCGACAGCAAAACCCAAAGCTACCCCACGTCCTACGATGAGTTGGAAATGTTCCGACGCTTGGGAATGGGGAGCTTCCGGGACCTGTTGCTGGAGATTTCCAGAGACCCGGCGATGGTCTTCTACCTGGATAATTGTCTCAGCCATCGGGGCGCCATCAACGAAAACTACGGCCGTGAGCTGCTGGAGTTGTTCTCGATAGGCGTGGGTATGGACGGGAAGTTCAACTACACGGAAGATGACGTGAAGGAATGCGCGCGCGCTTTCACCGGTTGGACCCTCGCCAACAACGTGCCCGGGCAGCCCTATGGCCGCTACGCCGCGAGATTCGTCTACAATCCGGTCGACCATGACGATGGCGAAAAAACGTTCCTGGGCGAAACCGGGCGGTTCAACGGCGAGGATATCGTTGATATCATCGCGAATCAGCCGGCCGCGGCCAGGTTCCTGTCCCGCCATTTGTACAGCTATTTTGTGGCCGACGAAGCGCAGGTGCCGGCCTGGATGGATACTCCTCCACAGGACCCGGAAACAATCAAGATGCTGGAGGACGAATACTACCGCTCCGGCTATGACATCCGTTCGATGCTCCGCGTCCTGTTCCATTCCGACGCATTCAAAAACGCCCGGTTCTCCCGGGTGAAAAGCCCGGTGGAAACGGTCATGGGCACCATGCGCCTCATCGGTGACTGGACTACCCCCAAGCCCGGTTTCGAGTTTATCTTCGACGAGATGAAATACATGGGCCAGGAGTTGTTCAACCCGCCGTCTGTGGAAGGTTGGCACACCGGCAAAGAGTGGATTGATGGCGGCACCCTGGTTCACCGCATCAACTTCACCGCCGATTTCGTGGGCGACGTCAACTATCCTGGCGTGCGGAACATCATTGACCGGCTGGCTGCGACCGGCCCCACCATCGCCCCGGAGCGATTGGTTGATGGTTGTCTCCAATTGTTGGGCCATTACGAACTGCCCGACGAAACCCGCAGTATGCTGGCGGCCCAGGCGGAAAAAGGTGGGGTTCTCCACACCGACGCTGACGACTTCGCCAGTCGAGTTAGCGAAACGCTGCAAATGATTGTGGCGACCAAAGAATATCTCTACGCGTAGCCACAATTGCGGGCAGTTGGTGAACGGCAGCCCGTTGACCGAAATGAATACCCCATCGTGGGCAGGAGGAAATCGTGACCGTTAACAAGAAAGATCCGGTTCTGGTTGTGCTTCAGATGTCGGGCGCTTTTGACGCCCTGAACACCTTTATCCCTTACAACGATCCCCTGTACCAGGACTACCGGACACATCTGAAAGTGGAACCCGAGCATGTCCTGGCGGTTAATGACAAGGTTGGTTTCCATCCGGCGATGGGTCCGATCAAGAACATGTACGACGATGGCAAGGTTGCGGTTATTCAGGGAATCGGCTACCCCAACCCCATTCGCTCGCACTTCCGCTCGATGGATATCTGGCACACTGCCGAACCCGCCAAAATGGGCACCGTCGGCTGGTTGGGTCGCGCCATCGATGACCTTGACCCCCACAAAGAAAATGTGCTCACCGCCGTCAACTTTGGTCGCGGCCTGCCACGGGCCCTCGCTGCCCCAGGCGTTTCGGTCGCCTCGGTTGGCAATCTGGAGTCCTACGGCGTGTTGACCTCCATCGACAGCAATGACCAGCGCATGGAAGCCCTGGATATTTTCGCCCGGATGTATTCGCCCATGCTGGGTTCCGGCGTCGTCAACGACTACATCTCTCAAACCGGTCTTGACGCCCTGAAAGGCGCCGACATCCTCAGCACCGCGCCGGAAAAGTATTCCTCCACCATTGAATACAACGGCGATTACTTCTCCCAGTGGGTCAAAAACGTAGCGCAGGTGCATCTCGCCGATTTCGGCACGCGTGTCCTGTACACCGGCTACAACCCCGGCGCCTTCGACACCCATGCCAACCAGCCGGCAGCTTTCCATCGGCTCTGGTCTGACGTTTCCAACGCAGTCAGCGACTTCTACTACGACCTGAAAGAGCATAACTCTGGCGAAGAAGTGGTTATGCTCCTGTTCACCGAATTCGGCCGCCGCGTGAAAGAGAACGGCTCCGGCACCGACCACGGCTCTGGCAGCGTCGCTTTCGTGATTGGCGACGGCGTCAAGGGTGGTCTCTACGGCGAGTATCCGTCTCTCGAGCCGGACAAGTTGGACGAAGGCGACCTCAGGTGGAACACCGATTTCCGACGCGCCTACGCCACCATCCTGGACAAGTGGATGGGCGTCGACTCCCAGGAAATCCTGGGCGGAAACTACGAGCACCTGGATTTCATCAAATAACTAGGATCGGTAGTTGAAGATGAGGCAGGCCCATTCCCGGGTCTGCCCGTTGGCAACTCTGCCAGTAAGGTGAGGCAACATGGTAACGCAGATTGCGCCGGTTACATTTCAATACAGCCATACCATCGGGCGCCAGGAATCTCGGGGCGGCAACGGGTTCTTCAACCCGGTAGCAGTTACCCGAGGACCCGGTGACCGCATCTACGTTCTTAGCCGCGGCACGGAAACTCCGGCTTTCTTCCCCTGCAAACGGGTAACCATTTGCTCTATTGACGAAGAATACATCGGAGAATTCGGAGAAAAGGTCGGCCCCGAAGACGCCGTTCCCACCGCCCACGATGGTGCCTTTTTCTGGCCTACGTCCGTCGCGTTGGATAGCCAAGGCAATGCCTACGTCGCCGACGAATGGCTGAATCGCATCTCGATCTTCACCCAGGATGGCGACTGGATTGGCAAGTGGGGCGTCCCCGGCGATGGCGACGGCGAGATCAACCGCCCGTCGGGATTGGCCTTCGACAAAGACGACAATTTGTACCTGGTGGACAGCTGCAACCATCGGATTCAGGTGTTCACCAAGGACGGTCAGTTCCTCTTCAAGTGGGGAACCCAGGGCTCCGGCGACGGTCAGTTCAACTTCCCCTGGGGCATTGACATTGACCACCACGGTGACGTTTACGTCGCCGACTGGCGCAACGATCGGATCCAGAAGTTCAGCACCGACGGCCAATTCCTGATGCAGATCGGCAGCTCCGGCCAGGGCGATGGCGAGTTCAACCGCCCCACCGATGTTGCCGTGGACAAAGACGGAACCATCTACGTGGCCGACTATAAAAACGACCGCCTGCAGGTCTTTGATGCTGACGGCAGCTTCATCACCGTAGTCGAAGGACAGGCCACCCTCTCCAAGTGGGCGCGAGAACGCGTCGATCTGGACCCCGTGATTCTACGGGGTCGGCAGAAGGCTCAGAACCTGGAAGACCGGGAAGGCCCTTTCCAGGGCCCCATCTCCGTTGACGTGGATGACGAAGGCCGCGTATTCGTAGCCGAGACCCCGCGTCACCGATTGCAGGTCTTCCTCAAACAATCGAGCCTGTACGCCGGCGACCCTCTGTAGACTCGGCAACCGGGTTAAACCGGCACGGCGCGTTTGCCCTGCCCTTAGCACCGAACATGAAGGCGGGCAGCCCCCTGGGGTTGCCCGCCTGTTGTTGTCCAGCCTATTATCTTAGGGAACCTTCCCGGTTTGTGGGATTATCCGCCAGCGATCCAGTCAGCCACGCGTTCGCCTATCATAATCGTGGTGCAGTTGGTGTTGGCCCGAATCACGTCCGGCATCACGGATGCGTCAGCCACCCGCAAAGCTTCAATCCCGTGCACCCGACAGTATTGGTCAACCACCGCCATCGGGTCGCTGGCCGGCCCCAACTTGCAGGTGCCGGACAAATGCTGCCCGATACAAACTTCGCGCAGCATCCAGTCGTCCAGAGCGTCGTCAGACACCAGGTCGGCTTCAGTCGGCGAGATCAGACCGTTGTAGATGTCCTTGAACGCGTCGTGCGCAAGCAAATCCAGGACGATCCGCACCGACTCCCGCATCCGCTCGCGATCCCAGGGCTCCTCCAGATAGCGACAGTTGATGTGGGGCTGCACGTCCGGATCAGTTGACTGCAGTGTTAACTCGCCAGCGCTTTGAGCCAGTTCCATCATGCACGTCATGCGGATACCTTCCTCGGCGAACGGGTCGCCTCCCAATGGCGTTGAGAAGGACGACGGGAAGATTTGCATATCGTTGCGGGCGTCGGAGCCACTGGCCGTGTACCGCAACACCGTCTGGATTCGGGGAGCAGTTGCGTCCAGCGGGAAATCGTCCGTAACGCGCACCCGCACCGGAACCAGCGGATGGTCCCGCAGGTTCTGCCCTACGCCGGGCAGGTCTTTGATCACGCCAATACCCAATCTTTGTAGCTGCTCGGCCGGCCCAACGCCCGATAACATCAACAGTTGAGGAGACGCAATAGCGCCACTGCACAAAACGATTTGTTCGCCCTCGATCTGGAACGTGTCGCCTCCGCTTTCGGCTTCAACCCCGGTAGCCCGCAGGCCGTCAAACAGAATGCGCCGGACCCGGACGTTCGCCCGTATCGTCAGGTTCAGCCGATGACGGTTGGGATTGACATACGTCAGCGCGGTGCTCATCCGCACGCCATTGGGGTTGTTCATGGGAAACGGCCCCACGCCCGTGGAATCCGGATGGTTGTGGTCGTACACCTCGGCGTACCCAACGTCCAGGCAAGCTTGGTTGAATGCTTCCTGCAACGGCAACCACGCCTCGCGCTTGTGACGACGCACCGGAATCGGGCCGTCAAAGCCGTGAAAGTCATCCCGAATATCGGTGTCGGTTTCCAGTTTGCGAAAATACGGGAGTACCTTGATGTAGTTCCATTCATCGTTGCCCCAACTGGCCCACCGGTCGTAGTCCTCCGGCACGCCGCGCAGGAAGACCTGTCCGTTGATTGCGCTGGTGCCTCCGACCACCCGACCCCGAGGCACTGCCACCGGCTCGGTTTGCCGCGGCGTCCCAGTCCCCACGAACGACCAGTTGTGCGGCGCGCCCATCTCGGAGGCGGTGGGTGCGTAGCCAAACTTCAGGTCGTCGGGCGTCTGCTCCAGATCGGTGTACTCTGGCCCCGCCTCCAACAGCAGAACCGAACGATTCGGGTCTTCCGACAACCGCGTGGCCATGGTTCCGCCGGCAGATCCAGCCCCAATCACGATGACGTCGTATTTCATTACGTTGCTCCTTGGCAAAGCTCCCGGGCAATGTTCCCAGGTAAATGATGGCTTGCTGAATCCCGAAAACTAGATGGCTTGCAGGAATTCGTCGGTGGCCATCACCCGGCCCTGACGCGGATAGACCTTTTCCGTCAACACGCGGTGAACCTCCGCGTCGCCATCGGAACAGGCGTCGGACAGCACTATGAAGCTGTAATTCACATCCACCGCCCAGCGGACGCCCGACAGCACGCAACCACTGGTGGCAACACCCATAATCACCAGCGTATCGCGTCCCATCTCACGGAGGGTCACGTCCAACGCTGTCGTGGAAAACGGACCGGGTCTGACTTTGGTGATGACCATCTCCCCGTCTACCGGCGTTACGCCCGGGTGCAGTTCAATATCTGGAGCATAGTCTGCGAACGGCCCGCCCCGGTGCACCACGTATATCACCGGGATGCCAGCTGCTCTGGCTCCGTCCAGCGCCCGGGCGGCGTTCTCCACTACTGCCACCGGGTCGCTGGCGACGTTGGCAATAATCCGTTGCTGGAAATCCATTATCAACACGGCCGTCTTGGCCGGGTCAATCTGTGTCGATTGTTGCGTCATGGCGGTCCTCCCGCAATCTTTTGGGTGGTTTTTTGTGCGGGATAGCCCGCATCGTTGGTGCTTCGTTGGGAGTCAGGTGATTTGCCGCGCATTATAACGCAGCGCCGGATGGAACTCCCCAGCTACGCTGATTAAAGAGAACTGCCGGCTCGCACCGGCAGCTCAAAAGCCAACTGGTATCGGTGAAACCATGTGCCCGGTTGGGTTGGAATCACCGTGCGCGTCACAGATTCAACGGGTGCTCTTCGTAATTCTTCACCTTGTTGTAAATCTGCAGGCGATGTCGCGCCGCTTCGAGCACGAAAATGCGATCCTGTTGGTCGATCTTCACCGCCACTGGCCGCCGGAATCGCCATTCCGGTTCCAGGTTAACCCGACGCCGCGCCTTGATGATATCCGGGTTGGCGTCGATGTAGGTCTGCGTCCAGGGCGAAGGCTGCTGCGCGTCGCCAACCAGGGACGTGATGAACCGACCATCCGGGCCGTACACCTGCAAGCGGTGGTTCCCCCAATCGGTCACGTAGACATCGCCCTCCGAATCGACTGCGACGCTGGTGGGCCCGTGCAGGTCTCCCAATCCAGACGCCGACGCTTCAAACTTCATCAGGAAATTGCCGTCGCCATCGAACTTTTGCACCCGGTCATTCTTCCAGTCGGCAATGTAGATACTCCCGCAGTCGTCCAGGCACAATCCCCACGGCATGTTGAACTGGCCATCGTCTGCCCCCTGGCATCCGAAACCGCCCAGGTATCTGCCATCTTTGGTGAACCGTTGCACTCTGTGATTCAGGGCATCCACCATAACCAGGTTTTCGTCCGCGTCGAACGCCATGCCGCTGGGAGCGTTCAGTTGCCCCTTGCCGTCGCCCGCTTCGCCCCAGCTGCACTGGAAGGTGCCATCCGGATCAAAAATTGACACCCGGTTCAGGAAATCGTCAGTGGCGTAAACACTGCCAGCCCCATCAAGTGCTATGGAACGGGGCCAGACAAACTGCCCGTCGCCGCGCCCGAACGCGCCAAATTGGCCCAGGAATTGATGATCCAGCGTTACCTTGCTGATGCGTTGGCCCAGCTCCTCGGCGCCGCGGTTAATCACGAAGACCGTATCGTTGGCCAAGGCGAAATCTTGAGGTGTCCAGAAACCCTGACCAGACATTCCGTACATTCCCAGGCAGTAGCTGTAGTCGAACACCCTGCCTGCGGCAACTGTGGTTAGCATCGTCGACCTCCTTTGTAACTAGGTGGCATTGTTTGGGCCTCCTCGCTTGAGCTGCATTCTGCCGTAACGCGCGCCAGCCCAGGGCAATCCATTCAGCGAGGCGCACCCACTATACGAAGGCCATTTGCTCGTAATTGCCACCGACGATGGGCACGGCGTCCAACCCTAGCCACCGCTCGATCACCGTAGAATACAGGCCACGGAAATCGTAGTTGGGCGCCAGGTCGCCCTGGGACAGGTCTTCCGGCTTCAACGAAGGATAGGTGCCGTACATCCCGCCCTTCACCTGATTGCCGATTACGAAGGCTGCGCCGCCGGCGCCGTGGTCGGTCCCGGTGCCGTTGTCTTTGACGCGCCGACCGAACTCGGTGAACAGCACCATAATCAGGTTGTCGCCAGCATCGTGCTCCGCCAGGTCATCGAAAAAGTCGCTAATGGCGCGGGACATATCGATCCACAGCTTGGTATGCATCGGCGGTTGATTGAAGTGCGTGTCGAAACTGCCGTGCTGCGTGTAGAACAACTGCGTGCCCAAATCCGCCAGATACACCTGCGCAATGTCCCGCAGATACTTGGCAATCGGCGTTTCCGCGTACTCTACCGTGGACGAATACTGTTCGGAAGCGGAGCGAATGATGTCCGCACCCTTCAGGGCGTCTCGGCCCGTCTGCCCAAGATAGTCCATCACCGGGCCGGTGCCCATCGTTGGCGAATACATACGCGCGAACCGGTCCAGCAGCTGGCTCCGCTCTTCCTCGGCAGACACACCGGGCACGCCGGACAGTACACCGTATGATTCCAGGCCCGAAACCGACGTTACCGGCACACCGCGCAGGGCCAGCGCTCGCGGCAACCCCTGCCCAAAATTCACACCCTTGAGCACGTTATCGCCGGCCGGGTCCAAGTCGCGGATGACGCGGCCGGCCCAACCTTCGGTGCCCACCACGTCGGGCTCGCACGTGTGCCAGATGTCCATGGATCGGAAATGGGAACGCGGCGAATTTTCATATCCAATGCCGTGGATAATCGCCACCTTCCCCTCGTCGTACAACTTCTTGAAGGGGCCCATGTTGGGGTTGAACCCCAACTCGTCGTTGATGGGCAACACCTGGTCTTCCGGAATACCGACCCTGGGCCGGCTATCCCGATAGTACGGGTTCGTGTACGGGATGATCGTATTGAGGTAGTCATTGGCTCCGGTCATCTGCAGAACCACTACCACCGGGTCTTTCTTGGTCGACGTCATGTCATTCCTCCCTGGCTTCTACCGAAATCCAGTCAGCTTCAAACTACTAGGCAAACTGAAAA
This sequence comes from Dehalococcoidia bacterium, assembly GCA_965220095.1. Taxonomy (GTDB): domain Bacteria; phylum Chloroflexota; class Dehalococcoidia; order Lucifugimonadales; family UBA3495; genus Bin87. The sequence continues at coordinate 2,940,110 of OZ244805.1, read as the reverse complement.
TCTCGAGACGCTGCAATCAAGGCCAGCATCACACCAATGCGTTTTTCGGACTCCGCAGCCTCAGCTTCGGTGTCCCAACGCAGGTCTCCTTCGCTGGCGGCCTGACCCAACAATTCCGAGCGCGTGATATCTCCAACTTCCAGCGGCCCCACCATTTCCAGGCAAGCATCCACCAAAGCATCGGGATTCAACGTGCCCCGGGAGCGAAGATTGCCGACAATCGCCTGCACGCCGGGGAGGGAAGTGTCCCCCAGCAGGTTGGCCGCAAAGTTCACCCTCCGCACCAGCGCACCGCCGTCGATCCATTCGGAACCAGTGTGCCAGCTCTCCACGCTGGGCGGGTTCAGCAATTCCTGTCCCTGATAGCCACACTCGAAGGCCAGCGAATTGAATCCCGGGCGCGGTCCAACAAAGTTCCCAGCCATCCGCGCCGTGCTGATTACCAGCTCGGCAGGACTCTTGACGCGCGAATACTTCGCGGCCTTGAAGAATTCGGAATTGAACAACACGCGCAACATCGACCTGATGTTCCCGTCAGATTCGTCATAGGCTGCGACCAGTTGGTCGATTGCGTCGGGGTCATTGGGCGGCGTAATGTTCCAGCTGGGTACCTGGGGCTCATCAGCCACGAAGAAGTTGTACAGGTGGCGAGCCAGGAAGCGGGCCGTCGCCGGCTGGTCGGCCACTATGTTTATGATGTCCTGGCCGTTGAAATTGCCGGTTTGCCCCAGGAAGGTCTTGTCACCCTCGTCGTGGTCTTCCGGCCTGTACTCGAAATTCCAGTAGAACCGCCCCAGCGGGTTGCGCGGAATCTTGGGGCCGATTGTCCATCCGGTGAACGCCCGGGCCGCTTCCTTGATGTCATCTTCGGAGTAGTTGCCGACGCCCATGGAAAATAGTTCCAGCAGTTCCCGACCCCAGTTTTCGTTAATGGCTCCCCGGTGGTTGCCGTTGTTGTCCAGCCAGAAAATCATCGCCGGGTTGCGGGCCAACTCAACCAGCAGGTCGCTGAAGTTGCCCAAACCGCACCGGCGGAACATGGCGATCTGCTGGGTCAGTTCAGGGGGGTTATCCACTTTGGAGTTGCCGGTGGCGAAAAGTTGGTGCCAGAACAGCGCCATCTTCTCTTCCAACGGCCGGTCGGTGTTGACCATGCGGTAAACCCACTCGGCCTGATTGAGTGGCGGGCCCAACGCACCCTCATAACCCGGCATAAACCGGAAGAGCAGATCATCATCCACCGGGTCGAACACCTCGGGGTTCAGCAGCTCTTCCACCGTCGCTTCGTAGCCTTTGGCTACCCGCTGTTCCAGTTCTGCGTGAGTTGCGCCGAACCCGGCCCGACGTATCAGGTGGCCCATCAGCGCAACATCTTCTCGATTGGCCATCGGTTTACCTCCTGTGTAGTTGACCCGTGGGCCAACTGTGGTACACGAACCCGACAATACTATAGCCGATATGCTACGGAATAGGGATAACCCTGTCAAGAATTAATCGGTTCAGCCTCACCCCCGGGCGACGCGCGTCCGCTCGCGGCGCTCAACGCATCCGTATCGCTTGACCCGGCGGCCGGTCGATTGCGTATCCACACGACTGCAATCAGAGCCCTGGGAAAGGTTCTCCCCAGCGATCCTGGTAAACGACATCGGCGAGCGGGCCGCGTCCCACGGGTCCGAAATTCCCAATCGGATACCCTATCGGCAGGATGGCATAGGAATGGACTCCAGGCGGCAGACCCAGTATGGCTTCCACTTCTTTTTCGTGGCGCAAATGCCTGGTGGTCAGCGTGGCGCCCAAGCCCAACGCCCGTGCGGTCAGCAACATATTCTGCACCGCCGGGTATATGGAGGCTCCCGATGACCTGGTTGGAGGCTCATCGCCGTCATTCTGGCACGCCACAATCCAGATGGGAGCCTCGTGGTAATGCTCGGTCAGGTATTCCACCGCGTTATGTTGACGCCGGTACCGCGCCGGATTTGAGCCCGGCGGCGGCTCACTGCTGCGGTAGCGGGGGCCAACGACCTCGTCAAAGGCCTTTTGATACCACACCTGCACCTTTTCCTTAATCGCACCGTCTTTGATGACCATGAACCGCCACCGTTGATTGTTCCCGCCGCTGGCAGCGCAAACGCCGGCTTCCAGAATCTTCCGAACCAGCTCGTCAGGAACCGGGTCAGTCTTTAACCGCCGCATCGCCCGCGTCGTCGGTATGATTTCAAACAGATCCGTGTCTTCGGGCATCGTGTTCACCTCGCATATTGTTATGGCTTCTGTTGTCGTCGCATCCCAGCATTCAGAAACGCGGTTCCCGCTTTTCCAGGAAGGCAGTCATGGCCTCATTGGGAATTGGCGTAGCGAAGCACAGCGCGAAGGCCTTGATGCTGTATTCCGCCGCTTCTTCGCCACCCACTTCGAACCACCGCGACGCGACCTGCTTCTGGGTGGCGAGAACGTATCGGCTCATGTTCAGGAAACCACGGGCCACGCCCAGCGCCGTATCCTGCAACTGGCTGGCTGGCACGGCTTCATCTATCAGACCGATGCTCAGGGCGGCTTCGGCGTCAATGGTTTCCCCGGTAAGAATCAGACGTCGCGCGCGCCCCAGACCCACCGTGGGCGGCAGCAACGATGCTTCAATCACAGAGGGCAACCCCACCTTTACTTCGGGCAAACCGAAGATGGCATCATCTGACGCAACCCTGATGTCGCAGGCCAGGGCCAGCTCCAGCGCACCTCCCAGACAGGGGCCCCGTATCGCGGCCACCACCGGCAACGGCGCGTTGAGCAAACTGCGGGCGGCGGCGTGGAGCGTACGGATAAACGTTTCGGCGGCCAACGGGTCCAGGTCTTTCATTTGTCGCAAGTCCACACCCGCTGAGAATGCCCGGTCGCCCGCGCCACGGAGCACAATCGCCCGCAAGTTTTCATCTCCACCGCACTCGCCGATCCGTTCGCTAAGGGATCGGAATACATCAAGCCCGAGCAGGTTAAGGTCGCTCCTGCCCTCTATCGAAAGGGTGGCAATGGCATCGACCTGTTCTTTGGATACTCCGATGAACAATTCAGCTTCCACGTCGGGGGCGGCTTACCAGCCAAGACTTGAGGCCGACAATCGATTAGTCGTCAGCCACCCCCGCGGCGGCCGTGATTGTCGTTGTTACGTCGGCAGCGCTTTCGATGAAGCGCAACACCTCGAAGTTGAAGATGTCCGGTTTCTCAAAATATACCGAGTGGCCCGCTTCAGGAACCTTCAGCAACCTTGACCCCGGGATAGCCCTGGCCCCGGCCTCAATCACCTGCGGCGGCGAGATCGTATCTTCCTCGCCTACAAAAAAGAGTGTCGGCACGGTAAGCCGAGCCAGGTCGTCAGCGCTCGGCCCGGCGGGCTGCCCTCCGGTGGGCTCGTGTCGCAGCGGGTTGGTGCGGGAAATCTGGAGGTAAAGGTTGGCCAGGTTGGGATTGCGCTGCACGAATATCGGCGCCACCGCCCTGAATCCGATCTCCCCGCTGGGAGTGTGGCTGTCTCGCCAGATGCGTTGCTGTTCCAGCACCTCCGGCACCTCCATCCCTCCCACGGTGTCGGCCATCACCAGGCTTTTGGTGCGCTGTGGGTATGCCACCGCAAACCCCAGCATGGAGCGGCCGCCCATCGACTGGGCAACCAGATGGGCCGATTCAATTTCCAGATAGTCCAGCAGCCCGCGCAGGTCGTCGACGAAAGACCCTGCGCCCGGTCCCCCGGGCCCGTCGAACGAATGGCCGAAACCACGCTGGTCAAACGTTACGCACCGGTACCGCTGGGAGAAAAATGGTATCTGTTGCCACCAGCTGAGCAGATTGCCGCCGGCGCCGTGGGCGAATACGATGGTGTCGCCTTCGCCGTAGCTCTGATAGTGTAGGTCGATTCCATTGATTCTCGCGCTACTCACGTTGCACCTCTCGATCAGCAATTGGGACCCAAGTTGACTGCATCGCCGGGATTCTAACACGGATGGGCGTCGAGCCGACCGGGCGGGCGCGTTTGAGAACCGCCCCAAAACCTGACCAAACAGGCACACCGGAGCAGCGATTACCCGCGATACGTCCGGGGAAACCATCGCGTCGGCAGCCATCGCGTCGGCGGAATGTAGATTGGCCTACAGCAGGGATACATGAGGAGGCATACATGACGGAGGGTCTGTGGCCGGAAAGCGAAGCGGCAGCGGTGGCAGCGATTCAAGGATTCATGGCCGCGCTCAACGCCCGCGATAACCCAGCTTTGTATCAATCGTTGCACGTTCCCCACGTCCGCATCTCGGCCGGCGGGGTGGCTATTTGGGCCGACCGGAGCGAAATTGAGGCAACGTACCTGCGAGATTTTTACGCCAGGGCCGGCGCCGACTGGCATCACACCGTTCTCGACTCCACGGAAATCCTGCACAGTTCAGAGCAAAAGGTTCACATGCTGATCCAGTTCACACGATACGATAACGCTGGCGCCGCCATCGCAACCTACCGGTCATTGTGGATTATGACGCTGGTCGATGGCCGGTGGGGTGCGCAAGCCCGGTCGAGCTTTGCACCCTGAACCCATCCAGAACACTGCCCTCCGATCTCAACCTTACTCAGCGAGTATGCGGTCTGCCGCCCTGCTAACGGTTCGATGGTGCTAAACTGGCGCATCGTACCGGAGTTTGTTACGCCAAAGTCAGCAGACTCCGCAGACATTCCCGCGGACTCAGTCCAGGCCATTCGCACACTCACGGAGGGATCATGGCTCGCACCCCAAACATAACCCGAGAATCAGTGCCACAAAATCAACTGGCGGCTTTCGACGCGATGGTCGCGGAGCGCGGCGGAGTACCAACCACCGGCCCCGGTTCCGTCATGCTGAACGCCCCTGCTGCCGCCGAGCGAGCTCTCGGTTTGGCGCTATACCTGCGCACCGACACTTCGCTGGAACCCCGCATACGGGAGTTGGCGATGCTGGTGGCGGCTCGGGAAAATGACTGCCAGTTCATTTGGAACGCCCACGCTCCGCCGGCGCGTCAGGCGGGTTTGCGCGACGAGATTGTGGATTCCCTCCGCGATAAAAGAGCGCTGCCAAACCCGGCAGCTGATGAAGCCGCCGTCGTGAGCTACGGACAGGAATTCTTCCGCACCCGGCGCGTCAGCCAGGCCACCTTCGACGCGGTGGTGGCCCAATTTGGCGTACCAGGCACCACGGAGTTGACCACCCTCATGGGCTGCTACGCGATGCTGGCGTTCAACGTAAACGCTTTCGGCGTTGAACTGCCGGAGCAACTGACCGAAGCGCCGCTGCCCATCTAGGTTCTGGGCCGGTCGCCAGGGGAGACCGAGGCCGACAGCACGGCCACCGGAGTGTTAGCCCCGGCACGATGCAACAGATTGGAGGGGAAGCTATGACCAGTCCACGCGCAGCATGGCTCTCTCAAGTGGTGGAAGATGCCATTGAACCCGGGTTGCCCATTTGCGACCCACACCACCACTTTTGGGATCGCGCCGCTGACCGCTATCTCCTCGACCAGCTTACCGAGGACGTTGGCGGCGGTCACCACATTGCCCAGACGGTTTTCATCGAATGCCATTCCATGTACCGGGCTCAGGGGCCTGAAGAGTTGCGGTCCGTCGGCGAAACCGAATTCGTGCAGGGGATCGCCGCCCAAAGCGCCAGCGGGCAATACGGCCCTACGGCAGTCGCCGCCGGCATCGTGGCCAACGCCAACCTGATGCTGGGCTCAGCGGTGCAACCGGTGCTGGAAGCCCACATCGCCGCCAGCGGCAACCGGTTCCGGGGCATCAGGTTCTCCTGCGCCTGGGACGCCAGTCCCGAAGTGGCGCCCGGCAGTACCAACACACCGGGAATGCTGCAGGATTCCAGTTTCCGCGCGGGTTTTGATTGCCTGCAGAAGCTGGGCCTGAGTTTTGACGCGCTGGTATATCATACTCAACTCGGTGAACTGGCCGACCTGGCGGCGGCCTTCCCAGACGCCACCATCATCCTGAACCACGTCGGGCGTCCCCTCGGCGTCGGCCCCTACGCGGCGCAGCGGGAGCAGGTGTTCGCGGACTGGCAGGCCGGCATCGCCGCCGTTGCCGCTCACCCCAACGTGGTCGCAAAGCTGGGCGGGTTTGGCAACCTGATCAGCGGTCACGGCTGGAATCTGCAACCCGTCCCGCCGACCTCTGCGGAGGTAGCCGAGGTCATGGCGCCCTGGCTAACCTTCTGCATCGACCGGTTCGGGCCGGAACGCTGTATGTTCGAAAGTAATTTCCCCGTGGACAAGGCGTCCTACGCCTACACCACGGTGTGGAACGCATTTAAGCGCGTTGCCAGCGGTTTCTCACCCTCAGAGAAAGCCGCCATGTTCCAGGGCACGGCGGTCAAAGCCTACCGCCTCTAGCAAGTCCTCTATGCGCTCCCTCTCCCTATGATGAGAGAGGGTTGGGGTGAGGGTGAAGACCCCACACCGCCAACATTTTCACAAAGGAGTACACGATGACACTGCAATGGGAACACGTCGCCGGACCATTCAGCCGCTTGACCGAAGGCCCCGCCTGGGATGGCAAGAGAATGCTGTTTACTTACATTCCGGCCAGCCGCATCATGGCCTACGACCCTGAGACCGGGGAGTGCGGCATCTACCGCGAGAACACCAACCACACCAACGGCCTCGCCTTCGACGCTGATGGCCGCCTCTACGGTTGCTGCTCCGGCGGGCGAGCCATCGTTCGCTTCGACCCGGACGGTAGCACGACCACTATCGTTGACAGTTTGGATGGCCAGCCACTAAACACACCCAACGACCTTGCCATCGACCGCCAGGGCCGCATCTGGTTCAGCAATCCGTGGAACGCCGTCAACATCGACCCCAGCGAACAACAGGTAATCGCGAACAAGGACATTCTGCGCGCCGACCCTCAACCCGACGGCGCCTGGACCTGCCAGCGAATGACGTTCGACACCACCGGCACCAATGGATTGCTCATATCGCCGGACGACAGTCATCTGTACGTGATCCAGACCGACGCCGAGCCTGGCGGTGTGCGCGAGCTACGCTCGTATCCCATCAATGCCGACGGGTCGTTGGGCCAGTACATCGTGCTGCACCAGTTCGGCCAGGACCACCGCGGCCCGCAGCGCGGCATCGACGGTATGTGCCTGGATTCGGAGGGCAACATCGTCGGTACCGCAGGAAACTATGAGAGCGGGCCGGGCCCCATGATTTACGTCTGGACACCGGCAGGCAGAGTTCTGGAAACCTACCCGATGCCGGTGGGCGCGGATATGCCCACCAACTGCGCCTTCGGCGACGCCGACCAGAGCAGCCTGTACGTTACCACCATCGGGGGGCATCTCCTGCGGCTGCGCAACACCGGGCGTCGCGGCTGGATAATGTGGCCGCCGGTTCGGTAACGAACGCGCCAGAACTCGCCCCGATTGTCGCACCCGCACTGATGAAGCACCTGGAGGAAAAACATCATGAAATACGACGTCATCGTTATCGGCGCTGGTTCGGCGGGTTGTGTGGTGGCCGCCCGGCTTTCGGAAGACCCCGATCGCTCGGTGCTGCTGCTGGAAGCGGGCCCCGACTATCCCGACTTTGAGAACTACCCAGACGACCTGAAATTCGGTTACAACGCCACGGCATCCACGCCCGGCGCGCCCCACAACTGGTCATTCCAGGCACAGGGTCGCCCCGAGCAAACCGAACCCATGCCGGTGCCGCGAGGCAAAGTCGTCGGGGGCACCAGCGCCATCAACGGCCAGGTTATCCTGCGCGGCGTTCCGGAAGACTATGATTCGTGGGCGGCCATGGGCAACGATGAATGGGCTTACGTCAACGTCCTGCCCTACCTGCGAAAGCTGGAAACCGATACCGACATCCGAGACGACTTCCACGGCACCGACGGGCCGATACCGGTGCGTCGTTTCCAGAAGTCGGAATGGTTGCCGTTCCAAAACGCCTTTTATCAATCGGCAATTGACGCTGGATACCGGGAAGACCCGGATTTGAACCATCCCGATTCCGGCGGCGTTGGGCCCATCCCGATGAATAACCCCAACGGCATCCGCATGAGCACGGGCTTGACCTACATCAACCCCAACCGGCACCGGCTGAATCTGACCGTGCGGGGCAACGTGGTGGTGCGGCGCATTCTGTTCGTGGGCAACAAAGTATCGGGCGTTGAAGTGGAAAGCGGCGGCGAGATTTTTCAGGTGGAAGCCGATCAAGTTGTGCTCAGTGGCGGCGCCATCGCTTCGCCTCAGATACTGATGCTCTCCGGCGTGGGCCCCGCCGACCATCTGCGCAGCCACGGCATTTCGGTCGTTTTGGACTCCCCTGGCGTGGGCAAGAATTTCCGCGACCACCCGATGGCTCCGGTGCGCCTGCGAGTCAAGGACGATTTCCCGCAGGACGCCGAGGCGCCCCGGATTCAGGCCGCGTTACGCTACACGGCGAGCGGCTCAAACCTGCGCAACGACATCCAGATAATGCCTTCCTCGTTCTCATTCCCGCTGGGAGGCGACCCACTGGAAGGCGAGGGCGTGCGGTTCTCCTGCATCCTGGAGCTGGCCGCCGGCCAGGGCGAGGTTACCCTCGCATCGTCTAACCCTCACGACCAGCCCAATCTGTTTTACGGGTTCCTGGAAGAACAATCAGACCGGGAGCGGTTGCGTGAAGCCGTGCGCATCTGCTTCGGATTGCTGGAAAACGACGCCTTCAAGGACATCGTCGACGGCCCGTTGACCCCGACCCACGACGATCTGGCCTCCGACGCGACGTTGGACGACTGGCTCAACCGCAATGTCACCACATCGCAGCATCTGGCCGGCACGTGCAAAATGGGTCCCGATTCCGACCCCATGGCAGTGGTTGACCAGTTTTGCCGGGTTCGGGGGTTGGAAGGATTGCGGGTCGCCGACACCTCCGTTATGCCGAACGTAGTGCGCGCCAACACCAACACAACCGCAATAACCATCGGGGAGCGAGTCGCCGACTGGATCAAAACCCAGTAGCGGAAATCAACGCCCCGCCCGCCGAGGCGAACGCGTTGCGACGCCCGCGTCAGTCACCCTGGTTTCAGGCGCGGGCCCCATCGCGGCGCTGCCGTTTGCGGCCCCGGGCGGACAGTTCCATCTTGCGCAGGCGCAGGTTCTGGGGCGTTACCTCCACGAGCTCATCGTCGTCGATGAACGCCAGGGCCTCCTCTAGGCTCATCCGGACGGTAGCGTTCAGCCGTTTGGCCACGTCTGCCGTTGACGAGCGCATATTGGTCAGCTTCTTTTCCTTACAGACGTTTACCTCGATATCGCCGTCCCGACGCTGGCTGCCGACGATCATTCCTGCGTAAACCATGGTGCCGGGATCGATGAAAGTGTCGCCACGACCCTGGGCGTTGAGGAGCCCGTAGGTAACGGCCGGCCCGCCCTCGGAGGCTACCAATACACCGCTGCGCTGCGATTTTATTTCGCCTTCCATTGGTTCATAGGACGTGAAAATGCTGTTTTTCACCCCGTCGCCACGGGTTATCCGCAGGAAAAAAGCGTTGAAGCCAATCAGCCCTCGGGTGGGCATCTTGTACTCCATGTGAACGTAGCCGTTCTCGTCGTATCGCATGTCCCGCATCTGGCCCAAGTGCCCGGACAGGTATTCAGTCAGCGCCCCCACGTACTCTTCATGGGTGGTCAAATTGAGAATCTCGAACGGCTCATGGATTTTGCCGTCAACGACTTTGGTAATCGGCGCGGGACGGGACACCTGGAATTCGTACTGCTCGCGACGCATGGTCTCGACGAGAATGGAAAGGTGCAACTCTCCCCGTCCGGCAACTACGAACACGTCCGGGCTGGGAGTGGTTTCGACCCGCATACTGACGTTGGTGCGTAGCTCACGCATGAGCCGCTCGTACAAATTGCGGGACGTGCAGTGCGTACCTTCCTTGCCCATTAAAGGCGAAGTGCTGACGCCGAATGTCATCCGCACGGTCGGTTCGTTGATGTCTATGGACGGCAAGGCCACCGGGTTTTCGCGGCCGGCTATGGTGTCGCCTATCGAAACCCCCTCCGGGCCGGTAACCGCCACCACGTCCCCGGCATAGGCTTCCGCTACTTCCACCCGTTCCATGCCCCGGAACACGCAGATGCGTTCCAGGTTGTGAATGGAGGGTTCACCATTAAGGGTCATCAAAGCCACGTCGTCGCGCAGCTTCAGAGTGCCGTTGGTAATGCGGCCCACGGCCACCTGACCCATGTAATTGTTGTAGTCCAGCGCCGCGACCAGCATTTGCAGCGGAGCATCCGGATCGCCGGCAGGCGCTGGCACCGAATCGAGAATCGCCTCAAAAAGCGGCTGCATATCCGTCCCCCGCACGTCCGGGTCGGCGGATGCGTAACCCTCGCGGGCCGAAGCGTATAACACTGGATAATCAAGTTGCTCGGATTTGGTCGCCAGTTCCAGGAACAAATCCTGGACCATGTCAACCACTTCGGCAACCCTGGCCTCGGGGCGATCAACCTTGTTGATTACCACCATGGGGGTCACGTTCTGTTGTAGCGCCTGGCGCAGCACGTAAGTCGTCTGGGGCATGGGGCCGTCCACGGCATCCACCAGCAGCAGGCAGCCGTCGGCCATGTTCATCACGCGTTCCACCTCGCCGCTGAAATCGGCATGGCCCGGCGTGTCGATGATGTTGATCCGAACGCCCCGATAGGAAACCGAGGCATTTTTGGCCAGGATGGTGATGCCGCGCTCCCGCTCCAGCGGGTTGGTGTCCATGATCAGCTCGCCCACCTGCTGGTGGTCGCGGAACACCTTGCCCTGTTTCAACAACGCATCGACCAGCGTCGTCTTACCGTGATCGACGTGGGCTATGATGGCCAAATTGCGGATATCGTTGTTCCGGTAGTCACTCAAAGCAGTTCACCCTACAGGCTATGATAGCATCCGTTGGTCAATATTGCAGAGTTTTACGCAGGGCCTTTCCAGGACGATTGCAAAGTCCCCTCTCCCCTTCGTGGGAGAGGGTTAGGGTGAGGGGGCGTTCCCCTCGTCAAGCAGAAAGGAACTGCTGACTTTGCAATCGTCCCGAGGGCCTTTCAGTTCTAAAAGATTTACTCCGTCTTTCCCGCGAAAGCGGGAATCCAGAATGTCGTTACTGCACAGGGTGCCGGATTTCGGCTTGCGCCAGAATGGCGAAATCGAGAAGAACTGAAAGGCCCTGAGGTTTTACGTCAGAGCCTTTTCAAAGTTGAGGAAATTGACCACCCGCTCGTCCTGAGCCTGTCGAAGGACCACCCGTCGCCAGCCGACCATCGAACAACCCGCGACACCCACCCCCTTGACCCCTCCGATTGCACCCCTCTAACATCAACTTTGTCAGGCAAATCTAACAATTGGTACATCCCATCGGAGCAGGGGTCGGGTTCTCACGGCCAACCCCGTCAGCAAAAATCACAACACGTCGGGTCTCGGGTGCAGCAGATTCATTCCACTGCGCTGCCGAGCCTGTACACCGGCGACAGCCCAGCGCCTCGTCTTGCAGCAGTCCCCGTGGCTGCCACCTAACGGCGGAAAAGTAAGCATAAATGCGTTGTGTACCCCGGCCGTACGCTGACCCAGAACTCGCGCCCCTGCTCCGTGAACCACCAACCCACCGCCTGACCACCACCAACCCACCAACATCACCGCCTGACCCAAAGGAGCCGCCATCACTATCACCATCATCTCACCGGCGCGAGCCGGTATCCAGCCACGGCGACCAGCCATCGTCGCAATCTTGGTCGTTACGGTTACGCTGCTTCGGCATCCCGGTTGCGATGTTCGATGAGGCGGCCCCGATCTACGCCCTCACGCATCCGCCCATATTCCGATGACAATTCGGCCCCGGCAATTAGAATGAAGGCCGAGAAATAGATCCACACCAGCAACGCCACAACCGATCCCAGCGAACCGTATACTTTTTCGTAGTCGGCAAAGTGATCCAGATAAAGGACGAAGCCGCTTTTACTGGCCTCGAACACGATGCCGGCCAGCAGCACGCCGGGCCAGATGTAACGCCAGTGCGTTTTCGTGTTGGGGATGTATTTGTAAATCAGGAGGAAAATCGCCAGCGTGAATACGAACGGGACCAATCTGGCGATGATGCTCGTGCCCGCGCCAATCAGAAATTCGATCCGGCCGATGCCGCCCAGGTTAATTTGGGACAGGAACTGCAACAACGCAGTGGTGCCCACGGAAAGCAGGAACAACAGCCCCACGCCGACCGCCATTGCGATGTGCCGCAACTTGGCCAGCCAGAAGGGGCGGTCTCGATGGATGTCCCAGGCACGATTGACGGCGCGACTGATGGCCCCGAATACCGCGCTGGCAGTCCAGAAGAGGCCAAGCACGCTGAAGACGCCGAGGAAACTCCTCACGCTTCCCACCGCGTCGACGTTGGTGTTCAGCGTATCCGTTTCGCCGGGCAAATAGGTCAGAAAGAAAACCATCAGCTGCGCCTGAACGTCGGTGGAATCAAGAACGACGCTCAACAGGGCCACCAGCCCCAGCGTCATGGGAAACAGCGACAAGATGGCATAAAAGGCAACGCCAGCAGCCATGTGCGTAGCGTCGTCGTCGCGCAGTTCGCGCACCGTCCGGCTCACCAACACGAAGGGCGGTATCGAATCCAGTCGGGCCCGCATCTGCGATTCTTTGGCACGCAGACGCCGAATACGCCGGCGCAGCCAAAACGTCGCCAGGACCTTCGATCTCTGCCACGGCCGGGTTTTCATGTTCAAACAATTATCGCAACCGCAGAAGGTCACGAAATCCGCTGCATCGACATCGACATTGGCCCTTGACGCGCGAGAGGGCTTGCATCCGGTCCACCCCGTGGCAAAATGATGGCATGAATTCTGGGATTGGCGTAGCGCCATTATTGGCGCCTGAACACCCTCGCGCCAGTAAATCGAAGCCTTCCTTTCTACTTTACCAGACCAGGATTATTTGCAACCAGCAGGGCCAACCACGGTTGGCACGAATTGACTCTACCCGTCCCAAGGCAGGTTCAGGGTCCCTCAACCAGCGCCTTCAGTTGCTTGAGTTGCCTACCGTCGGTGCAGCGGATCGCGAGGCGGAGCTGGGGCGCTATTATGCGCCACCACGTCCCCTGAAAGTTGCAGCTGGCGACCAGCGTAACTCGACTCGCGTCGCCCAGACGGTGTCTCCGTGACTCTCCATCCGGTCGATACCAGGCATCCAGCGGTGTGCGTTGTTCCAGTCGGTGAGGGTGTCCCACACCTGGGCGGGCGGCCTCCGGATTATCTCCGCGACGGAGAATGACTGTGCCATTGTCTGCCTCTTTGCCCTGATGGATCCAGCGTTGACGAGTTGGGATCGGCTCTGGCCGCAAAGGCAACCTCAGTTAACGACGCCGACCGGGACGTCAGATACCTCGTTCCGTGAACACGGCGTCGGCCTGCTCCAGGGCCTCCTCCACATACGGCCACCCACGATACCAGCCGGCTTGTGAGAAAACCTCGCAGATTTCGCGGCGACTCATACCAAGGTTGAGGGCGTAGCCGATGTGCTCCCTCAGTTGCTTCATGTGTCCGCGACACATCAGCGCCACCAGGATGCACACCGTGCGCTCTTTGGGGGTGAGATCGCCGCGCGCAAACACTTCGCCGTAGTTGTAAGCGTCCACCAGTTCCGCGGTTTCCGGGACCAGCTCGTGGGACAGGGTGTTTTCCAGGCCAACATCGGCCTGCGGACCCCAACTGCCGCTGCGGAGACGCCGCCCTCGTTCCAGCTTCTCTTCTACCGACTGCACCCAATCGGCCCTCAGGGGCTCGCTGTCTTCGCGCTGCCAAATCTCCTGCTCGTTGATCACGCGCTGGGCCTGGGCGAGGGAAGAAACGGTGGCGGGGATGCCAGCGTAGAAAATCAACTGCAAGAAAATCCCTTTTATCTTTTGCGGAGACATTCCCAGGGAAAGTCCTACCCTGATCTGGTGCTGTAGCCCGAACTCCCAGCCATTGCAGCACTGGGCCGAGATGGTGGCCAAACTCCGCAGCGTTACATCCAGGCCCGGCACCTGCCAGACGCCGCCCCACATGACCTCTTCCTGAAGCTTGACGTAGTCTTTGCTGATGTCCGGCAACGCACCGGTCAGGCGGCCCTGGGGCACATACTGGTCAATAAAAGCGTGGAGATTGGCCGCCTTCCGGGCGAGGCCATCTGCGGTGTCCATCTTTCGCTCTCCTGTTGCCGTTCTCCTGTTATTGAACTTGCCCAACCAGGCCCGGAATCCGGGATCCTCGCCGGCTCAGGTACCGCGTTCCTGGAAAACTTCGTTAGCCTGCACCAGGGCATCCTCAACACAGGGCCAGCCGCGATACCAGCCAGCCTGGGCGAACACCTCGCAAATCTGCTTTTGGTCAAGCCCAGCGTCCAACGCATACCCAACGTGCCGTTTCAGTTGTTTCATGTGCCCGCGACACATTAGCGCCGCCAGGATACACACCATGCGTTCTTTGGCGCTGAGGTCGGCTCGCCCCCACACCTCACCGAAGTGATAACCGTCCACCAGGTCGGCGGCTTCCGGCACCATTTGTTGCGCCAACGAGTTTCCAATTTCCTCGGCGGCAGGTTCACCCCAGTACTTGACCCGCAACACCCTGCCCTGTTTCAGCATATCCTCGATTGAATCCAGCCATTCGACGTCCAACGGCACATCCTGAGATTTCCATTCCTCGCGTTCGTTGATCACATCCTGCGCAATGCGAAGACCAAAGACGGTGGCCGGCACACCAGCGTAAAACAGGAGTTGAATGAAAATCCCCTTAATCTGCTGTGCAGTAATCCCGACGGTCAGGCCGGTTCTTACCTGGTGCTCCACACCGAAGTCATAGCCATTGACGCATTGGGCAGTGATGGTAGCGAAGCTGCGCAACTTCAGGTCCAGCCCGTCGGCCAACCAGACCCCACCCCACATCAGTTCGTGTTGCACGCGAATGAAGTCGGCCAAAACCGGATTGGGTCGGGCGTAGGGCAGATATTGGTCAAAAAACTGCCGAAGTTTTGTGGATTTTTCTTGCAACTCCGCTACTGTGGTCATGCAAATACCCTCTGGTCGTCGAAACCGCGAATCAGGCGGTCACTTCCCCAAACACCGCTTGCGCCTGTTCCAGAGCGTCCTCCACATGAGGCCAGCCCCGGTACCATCCGGCCTGGGAAAACACTTCGCAAATTTCACGCTTGTTGAATCCCATCTCCAGGGCGTATCGGATGTATTGCCTCAGTTGCTTCCAGTGGCTGCGGGCCATCAGCGCCGCCAGGACGCACACCATCCGCTCTTTGGGCGCCAGTTCATCCCTCACCCATACTTCGCCAAAGTTGTACCCGTCGACGATATCCGAAGCTTCCGGCGCCAGGCGCTGGGCCAGCGACGCTTCAACTTCACCGTTGGCCTGCTCCCCCCAATGTTGTCGCCGGAATTCGCTGCCTCTTTGCAACTTCTCCTCTACCGTGTCCAGCCAGTCCGCATCCACGGCAACGTCCGCGGCTTTCCATTCGTCGCGCTCGTTGATCACGCCCTGAGCTTGCAGCAGCCCATGCACAGTCGCCGGAATTCCAGCGTAGAACAGCAGCTGAATGAATATCCCCTTGATTTGCTGAGGAGTCATGCCCATGGTGAGCCCAACCCTGATCTGGTGCTGTAAGCCAAAATCCCAGCCGTTTACGCACTGGGCCGAGATGGTCGCAAAGCTGCGAAGTTTCACATCCAGCCCGGGCGCCTGCCAGATTCCGCCCCACATCAGCGGCGCCTGGATTCGCGCGTAGTCGGGAGAAATGGTCGGAATGTCGCTTTGAGCCGGCAAATATTGCCCAAAATCCTGAGCCCGCCGGGATAGCTCATCGGGAGTGGACATGGGCGGTTACTCCTGGGCAGACCGACCCGGCAAGGGCCGGCGTGTTGCTTACGTGTAAGCCAGAGAGCTTCGGACTCTACATTGTTGGCTTGGTCGTTTACTGCGTGGCCAATCTTACATGACTTGGCTCGACTTTACGCATTTTAAGCAGCGTAAGCGAGAGAGGTTGCAACTCAATGGTACAGGGTAGCCGGAAGTTCCTAGACATCAGCGTTGGCAGCGGATAGTGAAAAACCCTCCGACTCCAGCCATGAGTGGCGGCGTCCCAACGTGATGGCATCCGTTGCTTCCTCTAAATTTTGCGTAAAGTCGAGCTTGGCCAATCGCCGGATAGTCGGCGGGCGTCCATGTCGGATTCATGCAATCTGAAAATGGGCTTCGGTGGGGATGCAGCCCACCCCGTTGATGGGCACCATGTCCTGGGGACACGCCGAAAAAGCTACAATGCAATCCATCTCCGCCCGCAGCTCCACGTAATCCCCCGGTTTCGACACCGGCGGTTCGAAGCTCACTGCGCCGTCCGTCGCCACCGGTATGTTCATAAACAAGTTCCAGGGGCTGGGTGTTTCCGGTGGCGTCAGCCCAAGTTCAGCCAGGGCGGCGGCCAGGTTATCGGTGCAATTGTCATGATACTCGGCGCAGCCCAGGAGTTCGTATCGGTAATGGTCGCAGGCGGCCAGCAGCGTATCGTGAATCCCGCCAGAAGTGTCATCCACCACGGTCAGGATGGGTCTCCGGTGGTTCGTAACCATCGACTGACCCACCACCGGCATGATGCGACCGAGGGAGGTTCGAGAATGCTCCATCGACATGAACTCGGTCAAGTCCACACGGTTGAATGCCCACGTATCGACCACTTGCTGCCCGTGGGTATTGACTACCTTGATGCGCTGGCCATTTGCGACGAATGACGCTTTGCCGCGCCGGGCGGGGATGGTAATCAGTGATCCTGTTGTCATATTTGGTATGCGCTCCTCATGCGGACAATACCGTGGGACAGACTACGGACCCGACCCAGACTTCCGGTGGCCCGTGCGGGACAGGTTAGCCGTTGCGGTTCAGCGTATCCAGGCTGGGTTCATCATATTCCGATAGTCTTGTCCATACAATCGCCGTTTTGCCGGACGTCCGATCGGCAGCGGTTGGGTTGCCGCGTCGTGGATGCTTGGCAAACGGTTTGCGTTGACTGTGTCTGAGCACGGTCATACACTGCCCCGGTCGTTGGTGGATTAAGCCATCCGGAGTGGTTTTCGGTAATCGTTGCTAATCGGGCCTCAAAGGGGTGGGCTTCAATGGAAGATTCCTCCGAGCCAGTATTGGCATACCGTTGGGTGGTTATGGGGATCTGGCTGACCGCCAGCGTCTCCGGGTTCATGATCATGTCCACCATCGGCATCCTGCTGCCCGCCATTACCGCCGAGTTGGGCCTTTCGCCCTTCCAGCAAGGGATGCTGGGTTCTGCCGCCTACTGGGGCAACCTGGCGCTGGCAATCCCGCTGGGTTGGTGGACTTCCCGGTTCGCACCAAAGATTCTGACCACGGCGACCTTGGCCCTGGGCACGCTGTTCCTGTTGGCCCAGGCCGTTTCGCCGGGGTTCGCGGTGCTGATTCTGGGCCGGATGGCGTTCGGTATCAGCGTGATTGCCCGCCAACCGGCCCGAGCCTTTCTGACCCAACAATGGTTTCCCGCTCGCCAGGTCGTTCTGGTCAACAGCATTTCAAACGCCATGTTCGGGCTGGTGGTCGGGGGCGGGGTAGCCGCCTCCCCATTTATCCTGATCGCCCTCGGTGACGACTGGCGGGCAACCCTGCTCTCGTTTGTCGCGCTGTTCACGGTTATGACTATCCTCTGGATGATATTCGGCAAAGAGCGGGTCACCTCCGAATACCGTGCCCGGCTCGCAGCTCAGGATGCCAGCGTCCTCAAGGGCACACTCCGCTATCGTGACCTTTGGATCGGGGGCCTCGGGTTCGTAGGGGCGACCACCGCATGGTCTGGGTTCCTGAGTTTCTACCCGACCTTGATGCTGGACAACCATCAGATGCCCCTGGTCTGGTCTGGAGGCATACTGGCGCTGGGCATATTCATGGGTGGCATCTGCGGGCTGGGCTTTGGATGGCTTGTGATGGTGTCGGATCGGGGACGCACCATCCTGCTCGCTACCGGTGCGACAATGGCGGCCACTTTCGTGGCGATGACCCAGACCGGCTCCATACCCGTTCTACTGGCGCTTACGTTCGTCAACGGGATAGCCTGGGGATTCTGGCCGGTGCTCTACTCAGTGCCGTTCCACCTACACGGCATCCGCCCCAGGGAAGTTGCGGTTGGGCTGGCATTCATACAGATGATGAGCTCGGCAGGTATTGCGCTGGGCCCCCTGGCTACCGGTCTCCTACAGGAGTTAACCCACGACCTCGGGCTATCTTTGGCAATCGTCAGCTTTGGGTCCCTCTCCCTGTGCATGGCCGGGCTGTTGATGAGGCATGGCCTGTCCGGCAGGGTGCCATCTCCCGAACCCGTTGCGTCGGCCACGGGAGACTGATCCTTTGGGGCCGCGTTTCTATTGGCCCGCGTTTAGTGTCGCATTTTGAGTTGTAAAACCGAACCTCCGGCATTATGATGTGCGCGGTTCAGTGTACATCAGGCAACGCAGTCAGCTTTTCGGCACGATGAAAGTGAAAAGCATCACCGTGCCAGGACTTGCCAGCATGGGGAAAAAAGCCCAAGGCCCTTTCCAAGATCCGGCTTTTGCTTCAAACCGAACAGTCCCGGTACATCGATGGGTTCCATGGATCGCGGGCTACTCACAAAAATTCGCTGTTGGTGCCCTCAATAGCTACGCCCACGGCACTGACAAGGTAATTTTGGATCCATTCGCCGGGGTGGGAACTACGCTGGTTGAAGCTGACCGTGCTGGACACCATGCAATCGGCTTCGAGATCAACCCTTACGCGGCTTTCGTGGCGCAAACTAAGCTGAGGGCACATCGGGTCAAAACAGCAGCACTCAGACAGACCATTCATGAGCTTAACTTACACGGCAAGACCATCGACACAACCAAGCAGATTCCAAACGCATCCCCGCCCGCTGGTTTCCGAACCAGGTCACCGTTCTATAGTCCGAAGGTCTTGAGGAAGGTCCTGTTCCTCATGGATTTTATCAGCGACCAAGAGGACGAGACCGCTACAGACTTGCTTCGCCTCGCGTTCGCGGCAACGATGGTGGAATATTCGAACTACTCGTACGAACCGAGTCTAAGCAGAAAGAAAACAGTTGGCCGCGCGGAAATCGAAGACTACCCCGTCATAACCACTTTGGTGGCGAAACTAAACCAGATAGCCGACGACTCTGATTGGTACCGACAGAGCCGCCTCCTGGGCGAAAGAAATGACGGCGTGGTCCACGTACGATCCTTCCTGGAGGAGTACAAAACGCTACATTCCGGCAGTGTCGACCTGATTGTCACTTCGCCGCCGTACATGAACAACTATCACTACAACCGTAATACGCGACCTCACATGTACTGGCTGGAGTTCTGCAAGGCACCACAGGACCTGAAGGAACTTGAAACACTGAACTTTGGCACGTATTGGCAGTTAGCTCGTGAACAAGACAAAGTGGATCTAGACCCATCCATCACCGATGAAGAAATACACGAGACAGTCGATCGAATTCGTCAACAGAGCCCTGAAAAGGGTTCCTATGGCGGCAACGGATGGGCCAACTATGCAGCTTCGTATCTAAACGACTGTGTCCGGTTCTTGAAGGGCGTCAAATGGTCCCTAAGCCCTCATGGAACTGCACTCGTCGTCATAGGAAATAGCATCGTGCAGGGCATCCCGGTCCCAACAGACCAATTCTTGGCGACCATCGCACGGCAATGCGGTCTCGAGGTGCGTAAGGTACATGTTCCACGCCAAGCCCGCGTTGGGAATAGCATCATCAACTCGAGGGTCCGCGCTGGTCAACCGAGTAGCGGCGCCCACCTGTACGAATCAGTCATCGAAATCTGCCAACAGCAATGAGCAACCTGTACGACCCGCTTACCTACGACAATTTAATGGCAGGGATGGTGCTCCAATTCGAGCAGCAACGCTTGAATCGGCTAGGCGACCCGATCAACATATACGGGCCAGGGATATACTCCTTGGTGTACACCGGTGCTCTTCCCGCCTACCAAACGATTTCGTTGTCCTGTAAACCAATTTACGTAGGGAAAGCGGTTCCTCCGGGATCGCGCCGGGGTGACACCGTGAACGCGGACGCACCTGCCTTACAAGCGAGACTAAGAGCCTATCCTAAAAACTGGTGGAAACTTGCAGGGGCGTTGCGGGAAGGAAAGCGGGGGTTGCGTCTAGACTGGGGCAATGACCAAAGCGAAAGATACCAAGCCGCCACGTCCGAAGCGTGCTGGCCCAGCCACCAAGACCAATCCCACCACCGGCGCGTTCCAGATCTCCGACGAGCTCTGGGAGGTGCTGGCGCCCCTGATCCCCGAGCATGTGAACACCCACCGATTCGGCGGCGGCCGGCCCCGGGTTCCCGACCGCACCTGCGCCAATGGCATCTTCTACGTGCTGCGCACCGGCTGCCAGTGGAAAGCCCTGGACGCCACGGGCATCTGTTCCGGGTCCACCGCCCACCTGCGCTTTCAGGAATGGGTTGCCGCTGGAGTGTTCCTGGAGCTGTGGCGGGTGGGACTGGAACGCTATGACGAACTGAAGGGGCTGGACTGGAGTTGGCTGAGTATGGACGGCGCCATGACCAAATCGCCCTTGGGCGGGGAAAAAAACCGGCCCCAATCCCACTGACCGAGGTAAAGGCGGCGTCAAGCGCAGCCTGTTGACCGAAGCTGAGGGCATTCCGGTGGGGCTGGCGGTGGACGGAGCCAACCGTCATGACATGAAACTGGTGCGGGCCACGGTGGACAGCCTGCCGGTGCCCCGACCAGCGCCCACTCCGGACCAACCCCAGGGTATGTGCCTGGACAAAGGCTATGACTTTGACGAGGTGCGCCGCACCCTGGACGAGTTTGGCTTCACCGCTCACATCCGCAGCCGGGGCGAGGAGGCCAAGGCCATCAAAAGAGCAGCTGGATTCAAAGCCCGGCGCTGGGTCGTGGAACGCTCGCACAGCTGGCTGAACCGCTTCCGGCGCATCCTGGTCCGCTGG
The DNA here is from genome assembly GCA_965220095.1 of Dehalococcoidia bacterium. GTDB lineage: Bacteria > Chloroflexota > Dehalococcoidia > Lucifugimonadales > UBA3495 > Bin87. Next base: position 2,919,018 of record OZ244805.1, on the reverse strand, counting down.
GACAAGTCCCCTGAGAACTACATCGCCTTTCTTCATTTCGCCTGCGCCCTCACCGCCCTCAGAGCTGCTGGGTTATTAGGATAGGCTCTAAGGGAACACGCAAGATCCATCGAACAGTCAGAAAATCTCAATTTAGACGACTTGAGATACCGGTACCTAGCTATCGTTCCAGTTTGGATTACACTTGCGGAGCGTTTCATCATCGAATATTACAAGCCGGTGTGGAATCGCTGCCTAGACGGGTTCGGAGACCACGACCCAGGCAGCGGTCGGTACAACGGCGAAAGAAGCTGGTGGGACACTATGCATCCGGGTCGCACTTGGGCGGAGAGGCTAAGAGACGTCAAAACCGTGGAAGAAGCGAGGAGCAAGATAGACCTTTTTTTCGCGCCGCAGCCTCAACAAACCTGATTCCAACCAACTGAAGCATAAACCATTCTACACATCCTAAAATGCCGCACTAGCATGGTTAATTCAACACGAACGCCACTGGCTGGTGGCCTGCCTACACTCGCTGCATCGCCCTAACAATCCGTACACGGGAGGACACCGGCTATGCCCGACCTTGAAGAGCTATTCGCCCAGGTTGACGCCGCCCAGGACGACATCATTGCGCTGGAACAGGCGCTGGTTCGAATCCCTTCGGTTAACACCGGCTTCATGCCCACCGGCGACGAAACTCCGGTGTGCGAGTTTGCCCGCGACTGGTTGGCTCAGGATGGGGTTGAATCGGAGATCCTGGAGTCTGCGCCCAATCGCGGGAACCTGATCGCCCGGATGGAGGGAAGATCGGGCCAGGCCGGTTTGATGTTCATGTCTCACACCGACGTTGTGCCGGTGGAAGACGATTCCAAGTGGCGGTTCCCGCCGTTCAGCGCCACCATTTCCGAGGGCCGTATTTTCGGCCGCGGTTCGTCCGACTGCAAGGGACTGCTCACGGCCCAATTGATGGCCGTCCGCTTGCTGAAGCGCAACGGGATCGAGTTGCAGGACGGATTGATCCTGGCTGCCGGCGCCGACGAAGAACACGGCGGAAGGTACGGGTTCGGCTGGCTGGCCGATAATCATCCCGAGAAACTGGCCGCGCCCTATGCCGTCAACGAAGGTGGCGGTACTCCAATTCAGGCGGCCGGAGCCTTGACGTACATCCTCGGCGTCGGTGAAAAAGGGCGACTGCAGGTGGAGATTGACGTCAAGGGAACCAGTGCCCACGCCTCGTTGCCGTGGCAGGGGACCAACGCCCTCTACGGCCTGAGCCGCGCCCTCAGCTCAATCGAGGACTACCACCCAGACCGCGACACATCCACCGACCTGTTCGACCACCTTTCGACTTTTGCCATCGAGCATAGGGCCTCGCCGGCCAACGTGGACGAAATCATCGCCGAGATCGAACCAGGCAACCCGCGCTTCGCCTCAATGCTCAGGGCGCTTTCCCGGATGACCCTTACCCCCACTATGGTAAGGGGCGGCGTCAAGTCCAACAGCGTTCCCGAATCGATCCGGCTCACGTGCGACGTGCGCACGCTGCCCCATCAGGACGAGCAATACGTGAGGGATCAGCTTGACGCACTGCTGTCGGACATCCCCGATACGTCCTACGAGATTGACTATATGGCCCGTCCCAACTCCTCGCCGTTTGAGTCGGAGTTGGCCACCAGCATTCAGGCGGTAACGGCCCGAGCCTTGCAGCGCAGCGATATCCAGTGGGTGCCGGCCATCAGCAACGGGTTTACCGACTCGCGGTTTACCCGTCCTCTCGGAACGATCACCTACGGCTTTTCGGGGTCTCATCCCGATGACGATCCCATGCTGAATTACACCCACGGCACCAATGAGTCAGTGGGGATCAAAAGCCTGGTCAGCGGCACCAAGATAATGCTCGGCCTGGCCTGCGATATGCTGGCGGTGAAGTAGCCAACGCAACCGGGCGCCGCGCGGGTGGGATGGGGCCGAGAGTACGGTTCGGTATGCGGGGTTGGCGGGCCGATGCGCGGAGGAAACCGATGTCTTACGAAAACCTGTCCATCCAACGGGACGACCTGATCGCAGTAGTTACGCTGAACCGCCCGGAAAAGCTCAACGCCCTTAACCGTGCCCTTCACCTGGAAATGATGGACGCGTGCCAAGAGCTGAGAGACGACGACGGCGTGCGCGTGGTCATCTTCACCGGAGAGGGACGGGGGTTCTGTTCCGGCGCCGACTTGACCAGCGACCGCTCCACGGACGAGCATCCCAGCAGGGGCGAGCGTCTGGATGAGTACAACTGGGTCGGACGGCAGGCGATGATGGTCTACCGGGGCCTGGACAAACCGACCATCGCGGCGGTGAATGGCGTTGCCGCCGGTGCCGGGATGGGGTTGGCGCTGGCCTGCGACCTGCGGGTGGGTTGCGAAAACACGCGGTTCAAAACCGTGTTCATTGAACGAAGTTTGAGTCCCGATTCCGGTTTGTCGTATTTCCTGCCACGCATCGTGGGTATCAGCCGGGCATTCGACCTGGTGTTTACGAGCCGAAATGTCGGTGCCGACGAAGCCTACCGATTGGGGCTGCTGGACCGGTTGACCACATCTGAAAACCTGCTGGCGGAGGCCCGGGAGTTGGCGCGCCAAATCGCCTGCTGGCCGCCGGTAGCCATGCAGATGTCAAAGCGGGCATTGCAACGCGGCATGGACACCGACCTGGAAGACCAGCTGGAATACGAGACTCACAGCATCGTATTCGCCCGCCGAGCCCCCCACGACGTTGCGGAAGCGGCGGCCTCTTTCCGCGAGCGGCGGCCTCCAATTTTCACCGGAGAGTGATGGGAAAAACGCTGGATTCGCCACGCCAGGGACGAGTTCCATCCAACGGCCCGCGCCCGTCATAGACGCGTTCATTGTGGACACGGTGCCGGGCGACGGCTATCATTCGGGCAACATCTGCAAACCGGTTGCGCCCGCGCCTATGTCGTGCGGGTGGAGGAGTTAGACCATGGTGGCCGCCGATTGGGGTGATATTTACAAGGAACTCGGAGCAATTCCGGTAATCAACGCTACCGGCAGCGTGACCATGCTGGGCGGCTCCACCCCACTCCCCGAAGTGAAGGAAGCAATGGCCCGAGCCGACGGAGCCTACATCCCGCTGATGGAGCTGCAGGAAAAAGCTGGCGCCGCCATTGCAACGATGGTCAACGTTCCCGCCGCCTACATCACGTCCGGCGCCGGCTCGGCGCTGATGCTGGCCACCGCTGCTGCCATGGCTGGCGATGACGACGATAAAATTCAACAACTCCCAAACACCAGCGGAATGAAAAACGAAATCCTTATCCAGACGCGCCAGCGATATTGGTATGATCGTTGCCTGGAGTTAGCCGGAGCCAGGCTGGTGATGTTCGGCACTGAGGAACGCACCACCGAGGCAGACCTTGAGGATGCCATCGGCCCCAACACCGCCGCCGTTCATTATTATGCTGTCGAGCAATCGCCCGACCCCAATGCACTTTCGCTGGAACAGACCATCGCCATCGCCCATGCGCGCGGCGTACTGGTAACCGTGGACGCGGCCGGGCAGATTTACCCGCTGGAAAACTTCGGCAAGTACGTGCGCATGGGCGCCGACTTTCAGTGTATCGCCGCCAAATACATGGGCGCGCCGCAATCAACGGGTCTGGCCCTGGGCTCTCCCGATATGATCCGCAAGATCGGTCTGCAGGCGTTCGCCAGCTACGAAGGCCGCCGGGTGCGCGGAGTCGGCCGCCCGCAGAAGGTGGACCGCCAGGAGATGATCGGAGCGGTGGCCGCGGTCAGGCTCTGGATGACCATGAACCACGAAGACCGCCTCGGCGACGCGGAGCAACGCAGCCGGAGCATATCGGACGCTTTGTCCGGTATTCCAGGGCTCCGGGTCGAGTTGATCGACAACGTGATTGGCCATCAACCCTACGGCCTGAACGTGTGGGTCGACCCAGTGATCGCAGGCATGACGATCTACGACCTCAGAGACCGTCTGAAGGAGGGCGACCCGCCCATCTGGACCAGGGTTCGTGACGAGGATGACTTCATCACCATGCACATGTTCGGGTTGAATCCCGGCGAAGACTGGATCGTGGGCGAGCGGGTCGCGGCGCTATTCAGTAAGTAGGGTTGGCACGAACCCGGTGCGGGGTTTGCGACCGAGGCGGCGGTGGGGAAGCTGCTTACGGCGCGATGCCGGCCGGCCCAGCGACCCCAACCCAATTTCGCCGCCGTCAGCCATTGCGCAAGAGATAATATGGGAACCTATGCAGTAGCCGTGGACGTAGGCGGTACTTTCTCCGATATCGTGCTCTGCGACCTGGAATCGAATAAACAGCGGGTCTACAAAACCCCGTCCACTCCAGTTGACCCATCTCTGGGCTTCATGACCGGTCTCACCGAGATTCTCGCGGCCAATGGTGTCAGCCTTGCCGATGTAGTCCACATCCTGCATGGCACCACCATTGCCACCAATTCGGTTCTGGAGAACCAGGGCGCCGCCGCCGGATTGCTGGTTACCGAAGGTTTCAAGTACGTGCTGGAGATACCCCGCCACGGCACACCCCGCCTGGCCAATCCCAATACCTGGGTGAAACCGGATCGCCCCGTGCGACCCAGGAACTGCCTGGAAGTAACTGAGCGCACCAGTTTCGACGGAGCAATCCTGATGCCGATGGACGAATCCGCCGTGCGCGATGCCGCACGCCACTTCGAGCGCGCTGGAGTCGCTGCGGTGGCCGTGGCATTCCTGCACTCCTACGCGAACCCGGCCCACGAGCGGCGAGCCAGGGAGATTCTAATGCAGGAACTTCCGGACGTTGCCGTGTCGCTGTCGTCAGAATCTTGCCCGTATATCGCGAGTGCGAGCGAACCATCACCACCGTACTGAACGCCTACGTTACTCCAAGGGTGAGTCGCTACATCGACAACCTAAAGATGTCGTTGCACACCTTCGGGACGGGGGCGGCTTTCTCGATAATGAAGTCCAACGGCGGGATCATTGGCGCGGACACGGCGGTGGAGCAGCCGGTCTACACGGCGCTCTCCGGTCCGGCCGCCGGGGTGATGGCCACATTGCAGATTGCGGAAACCACCGGAGTTGCCAACTGCATCTCCTTTGACATGGGTGGAACCAGCACGGACGTAGCATTGCTGAAGGACCGAGAACCGGACATTACCCTGAACAGCAAGCTTGGGGATTGGCCGATTCAACTTCCCATGCTGGACATCGCCACCATCGGATGCGGGGGTGGCAGCATTGCCGAGGTGTCGCCTGGCCAGTAGCCTCAGCCCTCTGGTCGTTGTTCCCGGTGCCTTGCATCCTGGGACAGCGTATTCCGCCACGCATAGGGCCTGCCGTTGTTCAACTGGCAGGCCACATTCCTGGTTGTGACGCAAAACCACATCCCGAGCTATCTGTGTCCACTACGGCGCTGGTGAGCCATCGACAGGCCCTACAGCGGTTTTAGTCAGAAACGGACTTTGCGCTCGCTATGGCCCGTTCAAGTTGCTCAATGGTAATCGTCTTCCCGGAAACGGCATCCGTCCACTTGTCGTCGTTTTCAGGGAGATTGCCGTAGAACCCGGCTATGATGGCTTGATCCGCTGAAGCGCGATTTGAACTTCGTACTGGACGACGTGAAGGATGGTTTCGTCTCGCTGGAAGCCGCCCTGGAACGCTACGGAGTGGCCATCGACCCTGCAACTCTGGAGGTTGACGCTGGGGGCTCCGAAACCAGGCGGGAGGAAATCCGCAAAGCGAGAGGGGAGACCAAGCTGTTTCATCGGTTCGAATATTTCCAAACCGAAGCCGAAGAACTCCAGTGGGTCAACAAGCACATGCCCCGCTGAACGAGTATCGGTATCCGTTGTGCTTCAGGCTGCTCACGCCATTATCCTCCGAATCGACCCCAGCAACCCGGCGGCCATTCCTTTGCGGCCCAATTTTCGCAATCAGGTGGACGAAAACAAACGCCAATCAGAAAAACGCTACGGTTACCGCCAGCACATTGACTTGAATAATAGCGACACGTACACTAGCGGTAGTTGACTGTGCCCTTTTGTTTGATGGGGTAAGCTGGAACCGTTGTAATTCGTCATTGGCCGCAACTCGTTGCTGGAGGTAACCTTATGCCTGAGTTTGATTTGGTGATTCGTGGTGGAACCGTAGTGGACGGCACGGGCCTGCCCCGCCTCCGCGCCGACGTTGGCATCAAAGATGGCCGGGTGGCCATGATCAGTGGGCGTATCAACGCCGGAGGCGCCAGGGAGCTGGATGCCAGCGGCTGCATCGTGGCGCCGGGGGCGGTTGATTTGCATACCCACTACGATGCGCAGCTCAACTGGGACCCTTACGCATCACTCTCCGGATGGTTTGGTGTAACCTCGCTAACCGTCGGACAGTGCGGGTTTGGATTCGCGCCGACTCGGCCCGAAGACCAGGACCTGAATATGCGGATGATGAACCGCATTGAAGCGATACCTCTGGAGTCGATGCGGCAAGGTATGCGCTGGGACTGGGAGACTTTCCCGGAGTACATGGACAGCCTCGACCGCCAGGGCTTGGGCGTAAACGTTGGCGCGCTGGTTCCCTTCTCGCCGCTGCGCGGCTACGTTCTGGGCATGATACCGGCTCGTGAACGGACCTCCGTAACCGAGGCCGAACTGAACCAGATGAAACAGATTCTTTACGATTCCATGAAGGCCGGGGCGTTCGGCCTGTCCGCCGACAAGAACCTGGAGGACCGACCCGAAGACGGCAGCTGGCTGCCCAGCCATGTGGCATCTCCAGAAGAGTTCTACGCACTGTCCCAAGTTTTGAGACAGTTTGGCGTGGGTCACCTGGGATGGACGATCGGCATCTCCGACGACCGCCCCGCCCAACGGGATATGTTGGCGGAAATGGTGCGTATGAGCGGTCGCCCGCTACACGTGGTGCTGGGGGACGAAGAGGGCTACGACTGGCTGGACCAGGTCCGTCGGGAAGGACTGCCCGTCTTTGCCCAGCAGGGCTCGGTGCCGACTATAGCTGAGTTCAAGCTTTCCGAGTACAACTTGTTCGACTATATGCCCAACTGGGTCCAGCCGTTGGTTGGCTCCAAGGAGGAGCGGATCGCCAAGCTATCCGAGGACGGCATTCGTGATGGGATGAAGCGCGACGTGCTGGATCGCCCGCACGCCAGGACGGACTGGGCTCAGGTGCAGGTGGTAGAGGTGGCCCTGGAACGGAACCTCAAGTACGAGGGTTTGTCCATCGCCGACATCGCCGAAGCCGAAGGCAAGCATCCGCTGGACGCGTTCCTGGACATTGCCCTGGACGAGGACCTGGAAACCGAATTCGCTCACCCCGCCGGCGGACAGGGCGATGACGCTCGGGCCGAACGGCTGGTGAATCCTTACGTCCACATCTCGGTTTCAGACGGTGGGGCCCACACCAGATTCCTGGTCAACAGCGTGTGGCCGGTGTACTTCCTGGGACACTGGATTCGCGACAACGAACTGATGACCCTGGAGCAGGCTCACCAGAAGATGAGCGCCCTGCCCGCGGCGTTCTCCGACATGAAGGGTCGTGGCACCCTGCGCGTTGGCGACTGGGCCGATGTCATGATTTACAACATGGAAGAGCTCGGATTGCTGTACGATAAGCCGCGGTTTGAGACTGACTTCCCGGGCGGTGAGAAGCGGTTGGTGCAAAAGCCCACCGGTATCCGCTATATCCTGGTTAATGGCACCGTAACCTTCGTGGAAAACGAGTGCACCGGCGAACTTCCCGGCAAGCTGCTGCGCAGCTATGACATGGTGGGTTAGTTCCACCAGCAATGTCATGGGGATATAACGCCGCCCCGGGAGTCGGTTTCCCGGGGCGGCGCTATTTTCTATCGGCGGGTGTGATCCCAGGGCCGGCTCAAGAGCCGGCCAGGGTGTCCTGGTAATAGCGACGGTCTACTCGTCCGGCACCAATGCGACCAGGTGGTCGTTTTGTAAAGTTACCAGAAACGCTTTCATTCGGAAGTCGGCTCGTGTGATGCAGGAGCCTTCGCCTTTTTCGTACTGCCAACCGTGCCCGTCGCAAACGAACAGCTCGTCGCCCTCATCTTCTATCTCCCCGCCCTGATGCGGGCATACCGTCGACAACAGCTTGTATCCGTCGCGCCCGCGCACCAAGAAATACGAAGCGTCGCCAACCTTCACGGGAGCCGGAAAGGACGCAAACGCAGATTCCTCGCCCAAATCTACTCTGACCTTTCTGGAACGGGCTGACCCACTAACCTGGCGTAGGGAAACGGTTCCTTTTCGTCGTTCGGTGGTCATCGCAACTTTCCTTGATTTGGTCGTGAAGTCCAGGCTTTGGTCGTGAAGTCCGGTCGATCACCGGGTGGCACAAGTATAACAAAGACATTCCGTTTGCCAACGTCCGGTGGCAGTACCATGGCCGCGATGCTACACTGGTGGAAATCAGATTCCGTAAAACATAGGAGGTTGTGATGGTTGATTACGCGACTTCGACAATTTTCGCAGACTATGGAATGGAAATCGGCACACCGGCAATCAGGTCGGTTGGGCCGTTGGCCTTCGGCCCGGAGGGAATTCTGTTTATCGGAGACAATGTCGGGGCGGCCATTTTCGCCGTCGACGTGGGCGACTCCGACGAGGACGGCAAGACCGACGCCGTGAATATGGCCAACTTTGATACTACCCTGGCATCCTACCTGGGTTGCTCCCGCGAGGACGTGGCCATCAAGGACATGGCCGTCCATCCCACCTCAGGCAACCTCTACTTTTCCGTGATGCGGGGCAGCGGAGACGCTGGCCTTCCGGTGATGATTAAGGTTTCCAGCGGAGGATCCATCAGCGACGTGCCACTGGAAGATGTGGCCTATTCTCAATACGACATCAAGGACGCAGCTGACGAAGACGACCCGCGTCTGGTCACCCGACTAAAGCTGCGGTCGGTGACCGTTACCGATATGTCATACGTGGCCGGTTTGCTGCTGGTGGCCGGTACGTCCAACGAAGAATTCACGTCCACCCTGCGGCGGATTCCGTTCCCCTTCAACGGGGACGCAGAGTCCAACTCATTGGAGATATTCCACGTGTCCCACGGCCAGTACGAAACGGCGGCGCCGATCCGAGCGTTCGTGCCCTACCAGGGGAACACCAGCATCCTGGCCAGTTACACCTGTACACCGGTAGTGCAGTTCTCCCTGGTCGATTTCGAGCCGGGGAAACAGGTTAAAGGCAAGACCGTTGCTGAGTTGGGCTCCCATAACCATCCGTTGGACCTGATTTCCTACCAACACGACGGTGATGAATACCTGCTGGTGTGTAATGACCGGCACCCCGTCTTCAAGATTGCCTGCAAGGACATAGAGGGCCAGGGCCCGCTGACGGTACCCGATGATTCCTTGGACATTAGCCCCGCCGATCCGGTTACGCCCGGTGTCGGTGTACCCCGCGAGCTACTGCCCCATCCGGGGGTCAAGCGGATGGCCAACCTGAATGGCAAGGGTGTGTTGATGTTACAGCAGGATGAGGACGGCAGCACGCACCTGCGTTCCTACGCTACCAATACGTTGTGACTCAAACGCGCCAATTGCATCTCGATTGGGCGCAATACCGTGGGAAAGAAAGTCTGAAGGTCGGCGGTTGGAGTCAATCTGAACTGCGCGAACTGGACGGGTTGGGCACCGGCGAACTTAGCCGGCGCCTGACCCTCCTGACCAGAGATGTCCTGGATGCCGGCGGAAACTTCCCCGGCATTCCTTCAATCGCCGGCAACTTTGCCGTGGATTTTGAGTCGGTATGGTTCGTTCCCAGATTTCCATTCATGGACGGGATGGACTATTCATTGGTGATAGATTCCGGCGGCGATGGGAGCCCGGAGGTCTGGGCCGCTCGTCGTCCATCAACCCCGACGGTCCCGGCCACCGAGGTCGCAGCCATCCGTCCCACGGCAACCGAACTGCCCGTAAACCTGTTAAGGATGTACGTGCTATTTTCGGCCCCAATGAGCGAGGGATGGGCGGGCCGAGCCATCCGGGTTGGCGGCGAGGACACCGGAGAGGAGTTGGAAGGAGTTTTTCTTCCCTCTGATCCGGAGCTTTGGGACGCATCGCGGCGACGTTTGACCCTGCTGTTGGACCCGGGCCGTATCAAGCGCGGCCTGGTCCCTAACCGCGAATTTGGCTACCCCCTGATTGAAGGGGTGCCGGTGCGCGTAACCGTTGATGCTGAGTTCCGCGACGCCGGGGGACAACCCCTCAAAGCAGGTTCGGCGCGTAGTTACCAAATTGGCCCGCCATTGCGGTCCCGAATTGATCCGGGTTGTTGGCGCCTGACTGCGCCGGTAGCCGGTTCATTGGATCCGCTGGCCGTAGATTTCGACCGCCCCCTGGATCACGGCCTGCTGCAGCACTGTCTTTGGGTCACGGATGCTGCGGGTGCGCCGATACCGGGCCAGGGGGAATCCGGCGCGGCGGAGCGCAATTGGCAGTTCACACCGGCCTCGCCCTGGGTAACTGGCGGTTACCAGTTGGTCGTTGAGCCGTACCTGGAAGACGTAGCTGGAAACTCCCCAGTTCGAGTGTTCGACCGGGATATTTCAAAACCCGAAGAGTCTCCGGTAGATGCGGTGCGGCTTGCCGTCGATTTTCATTGTGCCGGCGCCGCCAGGCCATTGGGACGATAATCCGGCTAACTGGCATGGGCTAACGACGGTGGCTCCGCCGACGGCTGGTTGAGTTCCATACCGGCCATCTTCGACGCGAACGACTGATTTATCGTTGCGCTGGTGGTCGGTAAGGCCGAAGAATCGCGCCGTCGGTTGACGCAAGTCCACCCACACCGGCGTAAGAGCAAGATGGCATCCACTACCCAAACCTACGTCAGAGCCGAGGGGGTAACTATGAAGAGAAGCACGTCCAGGATTCTTACAACCCATACTGGGAGCCTGCCGCGTTCTCCCGAGCTTCAAGAGCTATTGCGCGACCGGGAGGAGCAGCGCGGGTTCGATGGAAACCGGTTTCAAGCCGGTGTCCGCAACGCAGTGGGGGAGGTCGTGGCCAGGCAACAGGACACCGGGATCGACGTGGTGAACGATGGCGAGCAGGGTCGGTCGCAGTACGCTACTTATGTAAAGGAGCGTCTCCACGGATTCGACGGCGAGCGCCTCGTCCGGGCCCGCCCGCGACTGGACGACAATGATTTCCCGGACTACGCCGCCACGCAGACCAGCCTTTCCTCCCGCAATATGCCCCAACCTGCCTGCACCGGGCCGATCTCCTGGAAGGACTGGCCCGAGGTGCAGCGCGACATCGAAACCCTACAGCGAGCGGCGGCGTCTGCGAGCGTGGAAGAGGTGTTCATGACCGCGGCTTCGCCGGGAGTCATCGCGAACTTCCTCCCCAACGAGTTTTATCCGACCGAAGAAGCCTATCTGTACGCCTTGGCCGAGGTGATGAAGGACGAATACAACGCCATCGCCGAGTCCGGCCTCATTCTGCAGATCGATTGCCCCGACCTGGCCATGACGCGCGTCTCCCAGTTTTCCCACCTGTCGGTGGAGGAATTCAAGAAGGTAGTGGAATTGCACGTGGAAGTCATTAACTACGCCCTGAAGGACATTGACCCAGCGCGGATGCGCCTGCACGTTTGCTGGGGCAATACAGAAGGGCCGCACCACCACGATGTCCCACTCCGGGAGATTGTGGACCTGGTACTACAGGCCAGGCCGTTGGGACTTTCCATAGAGGGGGCCAACCCCAGGCACGCCCACGAATGGAAAGTGTGGGAAGACGTAGAACTACCCGACGGCAAACTATTAATACCCGGCGTGCTGGACACCACCACCAACTTCATTGAGCATCCTGACCTGATTGCCCAACGCATCCTCAACTACGCCAACGCGGTGGGACGGGAAAACGTTATGGCCGGCAGCGATTGCGGTTTTGGCACCTCAGCCTGGGGCCGAAAGGTGGAGACAAACATTGCCTGGGCCAAGATGGCTGCCATGGTTGAAGGCGCCCGGCTGGCTTCGCAGGAGCTTTGGTAAGATTATTGATGCGCTGGCAAAACGATGCCGGCATAACAGATCGCCGGCGGTGACGATCCCCGGCGTCAAGCCAGGTACATCTCTCGCCAGCGTGGACAGTCGGCGGTCTGACCAGCATCGACGCCGGCTCGTTAGCCCTGCTCAAACCGACCGTGCCCTGGCTAGCAGGGTGCGTAGGGTAGCGGAATCGCCGTGATCCCCCGACCCGATGCACCCTGAGCGGTAACCGTAACCGGCGACCGGGCTGCAGCTAGCCGTCCAGGTGAATGGTGGCGGTTACCCTGGGAACATCACCAACCACCCGAGTGGTGTGGCCATGGCCCGTCAGATCTTCGGCAAGGTTGACGTCACCGGGACCCAGGCGGTGGACAGTGCCGTCGGCAAGCCCAATCTCCGCCTCGCCAGAGAGTGTGATGATGTACTGCCTTCGGGGGGCAATGTGCCAGTCGCTGAAATACCCGGGCGGTGAGGCCCTGAATATGATCCCTTTGGCGTCCTGTAACTCGTTCCACGCCGGATGGTCGGCCGGGTCAATCTCTTCAATGTGGGATTGGCCATCGTCGCCCGAATACAATCTTATCGATCCCATAGTTGCTCCTGTCGTGTCGAGATTTCCCTCGAATCTTAACACGGACGCGGGATTTTCGCTTGGGAATTATCGGCAAAACGGGCGCAAAGCCAAAGGCTCGATGGACATGAAACGCAAACTAGCCTAGCATAACGACAACGATGGCAGAACTACCTACGAGAATCCTGGGCCGTACCGGTCTAAATGTCACCACATTGGGTTTCGGCGCTTTGGAACTACGGTCCATGGTCGCCGGCGTGGGGCGGCCGTTATTGGCCGACCAGCCGGCCAATATCCTGAACGCCGTCCTTGATGCCGGAATCAACTACATCGACACGGCTGTGGATTACGGGGAGGCCGAGGAGCACATCGGTAACAATATCTCCCACCGCCGGTCTGAATTCTACCTGGCCAGCAAATGCGGTTGCCCGCTGGACAACACCGTTTTCAGCCCTGCTGAACGCACCAGATTTGGCGTCCCATTGCCCCGGTTTCATAACTACACCAGAGACAGCATCGTCAACGCCTGCCACCAGAGCCTCCGCCGGATGAAAACCGACTATCTCGATATTGTGCAATTCCACTTCAGCCCGGCGAGGGAAGTGTTGGAGCAGGAAGGGGCCATCGAGACGCTGCAGGACCTGAAAAGGCAGGGGAAAATTCGGTTCATCGGGTGTTCCTCCATTCTCCCGAACATCTTCGACCACATAGCAATGGGTGTGTTCGACGTATTGCAGGTTCCGTACTCGATTCTGCAACCGGAACACGCCGAAGCTATCGCGTCGGCTGGCTCGGCGGGTCTTGGCGTCGTCGTGCGCGGCGGGGTGGCCCGCGGTCAGCCGGGAGCGGGACAGGGGACCGGCCAAATATGGGCACGATGGGAGCAGGCGGGATTGGATGATCTGCTGGAGGGAATGACGGCCACCGAGTTCCTGCTTCGGGCTACCATCTCCAACTCCGATGCCCACACCACGATTGTAGGCACCCTCGATCCTTCCCATCTGCGAGCAAACGTCGCCGCGGCCCTGAAAGGGCCGCTGGCAGACGACACTCTCGAGGAAGCCAAACTCCGCCTTCGGTCAGTGGAGCCAGCGTAGGGGCCGTTACTGGATCCGCAACTATCTGACCACCGCCCACGTTCTACGGCCCACGTTGCGCCAGGCACAGCCGGGCGAGTTGCCCGGCGGATCTCGTGGAGAACTGCCGCCCTACGTGGACGGACCGTAGCCGGGGAGCCGGGCCCAGGTGAGGCCATTCGGGTCATGAACCAACTCCACCGCCTTGCCATTGGAGTCTTTCAATCCCAGAGGGTGTTGGACCAACTCGATCATGTTCCCGTCCGGATCGTTAATGTAGGTCGAATGGCCGCCACTGTAGGCGCGAACGGTCGGCGCAGAGTACGGAACCCCTAACGCGTCCAGGTTGGCGATTATCTCTTCCCAGTCGTCAATTTCCAGAGCGAAGTGCCCAGACGGATTTGGGTTCGCGGTATGAGTGCTATGGATTTCGCCGCTGCCAATCCGCAATTGCAGCTGCCCCTGGTTGAGTTCCGGCCCACGGTCCAAGAACTCCGCGCCCAAAACCTTTTCGTACCAATCCCGGGTGCGATCCTTGTCGCTAATCTGGATATTGATGTGCTGAATCATCGTGACCCTTGACATAGCTTCACCGCCTTTCGATCCAGGTTTGCATCCTTTCGAGGGCCCTTCGGTATTTTGGGCATTTCGTACCGGATGCTGTGAGCAGCACTATACCACCAGGCACTATACGACCAGAAGTTACGAAAGTCGGCATGGCAGGTGAGTGATGGCGACATGCCGGGGAATGCGATGTCAGACCGGATTGCAGGCGCCAACCGTGGCGGCCATCACGACCGTTAGCGAACGCCATGTTATGATTGGCCGGCGGGTGAAAATTCATGCCCCTTTCTGGATGGCCCTTTTTAGAGGAGGACTCGGCAAATGGCGACAGGCGCTCAAACATGGACCGAAGATTACGTAGAGGTCGCAGGCACGAAGCTCCAACTGGTTAAAGGAGGAAGTGGCGACCCGTTGCTAATACTCCACGACGAGTTGGGCCACCACGGTCTGCGTAGATATCAAGAAGCCCTGGCCCAGGATTACACCGTTTACATTCCTTCCCACCCCGGATTCGGCGGGACCGAGCGCCAGGAATGGATCATGAACATTCGTGATCTGGCCGGCTGGTACCTGGAAGCCATCGAAGACCTGGGGCTGGAGCAGGTCAATCTGGCCGGGTTCTCGCTGGGCGGCTGGCTGGCCGCGGAGATGGCCACGATGTCGCCCAACCTGTTCAAAAAGCTGGTTTTGGTGAGCCCTGCGGGTATCAAGCCACCCACCGGTGAGATATTCGATATGTTCCTGGCGGTGGCGCAGGATTTTCTGACAACGGGCTTCCATGACCCGGAGAATACTCCGGAGTTCCGGGACGTTTGCCCCAACGAACCCAGCGCGGAATTGAACGAGGCGTGGGACGTGGCTCGTGAAGAGGCCTGCCGGTTGAGTTGGCGGCCATACATGTACTACCCCGGTCTCCCCAATCTGCTCCACAGGCTCAAGAGCCTTCCTACCCAGATTATTTGGGGGCGCGAAGATAACATAGTGCCCATCAGCGCCAGCCAGGTGTATCACGATTCGATTCCGGGCTCCCGTGTGAGCGTGCTCGAAAATTGCGGTCATCACCCCGAACTGGAAAAAACCGACGAATTCGTGGCTTTGGTCAAGGGATTCCTGTCATCTTAAACGAGCCTCAGTCGGCGATTCCCCTGCTATGGTAGAATTCCACCAGTAGCCGGAAGCGGAAGGAGAAGCGATATGTTCATTGGATACTTCACCGAACGGCCGTACCAGGATCCCAAATCCGGGTATTTCGGGGCCACCGGAAAACCGATCATGGACCTGGACGTCAGCAACGACATCTACGATGCCCAGTTGGGGGCCAACCTCTACAACCGCTATCTCGACGAGAAAATCTACGCCGAGGAGATGGGTTTCGACGGCCTGATGCTCAACGAGCATCACAGCACGCCGTTCTGCATGGGCGGGGCTATGAACGTGGAAGCCTCTATTCTCGCCCGCATTACTCAAAGGGCCAAGATAGTGCTGCTGGGCAACATCATCCCCATTTGGGATGACCCCCTTTGGCTGGTAGAACAGCTTTCCATGATTGATATGATCTCTCGCGGACGGCTGGTATCCGGATGGGTGCGCGGCACCGGCCGGGAGAGCGTGGCCCACAACGTTGAGCCTCATTACAACTGGGAGCGGTTCAAGGAGGCCCACGAACTGATTGTTAAGGCCTGGACGACGCCCGGCCCCTTCCGTTGGGAAGGCAAACACTACCAGTTCCGCCACGTCAATCCCTGGGTGAAGCCATACCAGAAGCCTCATCCCCCCATTTGGCTTCCGGGCGTGGTTAGTCGCGATTCACTGATGTGGGCGGCAGAGCAGCGCATCCCCTACATCATGCTGGCAACCGAGATGGAGCCCACCAAACAGGCTTTCCAGCTTTACCACGACACCGCGGCAGAGTTGGGTTATGAGTCTGGCCCGCAGAACATCGGTTACCTCTGGAAAGTCCACGTGGACGAGACGGAGGAGCTGGCCGAGGCCACGGCCCGGAAGTACGTGCAGGGACCCAGCAACCCCTTCCTGGCCGGCAACGAAGGCACCGTCAACCCAGCGCTGCTCAGCCTGCCTGGTCTGACTTCGCGCCGGCGGGTGCTGCCGACGCAGGCAGTGGCGACCCAGGCCCGGGGCGGCAACGCCGGTCCCGGCGGCGTCTTGGGGCGGCCATACGAGCAGCAGATCGAGGACTACACCATCATCTCCGGTACGCCGGACAGCGTGATACCCAAGATTCGCCACGTGCTGGAAACCATCCGCCCCGGCAGCATTTTCTTCTGGGACGGCGACGGCGCGATGACTCACGACGACGCCATGCGCAGTCTGCGGCTTATGGGACAGGAAGTGCTACCCGCGGTCCGCGAGATTGCGGATGAGCTGGAATTGCCCGGGCCTTTCGAAGTCGATCCCGCCACCGGGAATCCCTACGTGGCCGACCCGCCAGTAATGGTTCCGACCGGAGATGGTTACACGAACGCGTAAACGCGTTCCCATTTGGTAACGATGCTTGACCTCTCCCGATTCCGGGAGAGGTCATTCGTTTGTCGGGAATCGGCTCTGGTTTCGCACTGCGGGTTCTGGTGCAATGCGACACCAAAGCTGACCAGTCCAAACGAAGGCCAGCGTGTATGTTCAGCCCTTTGCGTTTAAGAAACGCCCGTCGTAGGGGTGTCCCAGTGCCGGCAACACGCCAAAATTATTACCGACTATTGGTCGCGAAATACCTCTTCGCCACGATGGAGCCGCAGGGCAATCTGGTAGGTCTGGCCGACAGCGCGGGGTGTCGGCGCATGGGCGGCCAGGAACCGAGCCATACCAATCAGAACGTGGCGGCCCGATTCGGTACCCTGTCGCAGCTGGTACTGCTTGAATCCGGCATCAACAATCTGGAACGAATGAAACCCGGCATCCTCCATCAGCATCCCCCGGCCCAGAGTTGCCAGGAGCGCGTCCGGCTCTCCCGAGCCAGTGATGTATTGGGATACCAGCAGCGACACCTCCTCAACCTGTTGCCGAACGTCCATGTGTTCCAGCAACTGCCGCAGAATCCCCTCGTCATCCACCATATCGTTGCCGGTATCTGGAATCCGCTGCGGGGGCATGTTGAGAAATCGGTCCAGGTAGATACTGATCGCTACGTCAAACACGCCGCGCATCAATTCCAGTGAGGGCGCGCGCTTCAACGCCTGGTGCAGCGCGTTGGCCGCCGTCAAAGTGTTGTGGACGGTGTCCCAATCGTTGAATTCGTTTGAAGTGTGAAAGTGAGCCATTCTCAAAAAAGCGGCGTATGCCAAAGCTGAGCCCAGGTCGTCCGCAGTCGCTCCGCACTTTATTGCGTCTTTGATGGCGTCAATAATTTCAGCCGGCGATTCGCTCAGCAGTTCCGAAGCCAGCGCGTCGGGGCCTTTCCATGCCGCACCGTTGCCGAGACCTTGTTCGTACAGTTCGGGCAGTTCTGTTCTGGCTTGCCAGACCATCGAGGCCAGGTCAATTGGTTGACGCCACGAGCTCAATTCCTGGCTACGCCGGGCGTGCGCCATGCCGTGAACCAGGCTGGTCAGCACCTGACTGGCGTGCTCCCAACCGATGTGGTCCAAAAGCTCGAATGCCTTGTTAGCAAAGTCCACCACGTGACCGGCGTCCAGGTAGATATGGTCCGTGGCGGCGGCGAAAATCATATCCGCGACATGGCGGGGGGTAAAATCCAACCGGATCGCAGTCTGTAAACAACGCTCGGCAGCGTCCTCGTCGCGGACATCGATAAAGCCGCGGAACCATTGCTTGAATACATCGGGGCGCGTTTCCCCGGTTGGTAACGGCTCCACGACAAAGCGAGGAGGTTTGCCAGCGCACTCTCTGGCCACCTGGAGCAGACCCTGGTACACCGCCACCGGCCGGTCCTTCTCCGCCAGGCGAGGCAGCATGTTGGCCGTCGCAGTCAGAATAGTCATGGCAGGACCCCACCCGACCGAGGTGTAACTGGTACCGAATTTGGCGCCAACACGTAGCGGTTCGCTGTAATCGGCGCCTGCGGAGTGCAGCCCCAGAACGGACTTGGCGACTACGAGTCGGATATTGTGCTCCAACCCATCCTGCAAGCGGCTGGACCAATGCGTAACTTCGTTGCGCTCAACGGGTTGTGGATCCACCCAAACTTCGTCTCCGACTACGTTTACGGTGAAGCTGCGAACGTCATCGGCGAACGGGTTGAAAGTGCCGCCGCTGGAAAGATCAAACCGGGCGTGGTGCCAGTGGCACGTCAGGATGCCGTCCTTGACGCTGCCCCGATCCAGCGGGAAGCCCATGTGGGGACAGCGATTGTCCACCGCATAAAATCTCCCATCGTGGTAAATCACTGCAATAGTGTGTCCACCACCGGTTACCACCCGGCATCCACCCGCCTTGAGCTCCTCTACCTTCCCGGCCTTTATTTGTCCCTCAAGCTTCGTGGCCATGATGACTGCCTCCCGGTTTGACAAAAGTACACCAGTGGACTCGAATACGGCGATAGCCTGATTCTATGAGGACTCGAACAGACCCGCGCCTCACCTTGCCGTTATAGGGAGGCCGAAAACCAGCATTGCCATAAAATTGTTTGATTCGAGCGGGGTTTGGATTTTTTGATTGCGGTAGCCATCACCTGAACCTGGGGACTACATCCTCAGTCAGCAATCGCACGGAGGCCATTACGCGATCGTTGGGTATCTGGCCGCCATAGTTCGTCTCCAGCACCACGCCGGAAATGTCCAATTCGTCCCGATACTCTTCCAGCCGTTCCGTGACTTCCGCCGGGGTGCCGAACATCACTCTCTGCCGCAAAATCTCTTCGTAGGGGATGTTTGCCATCCGCCGCAACCGTTCCACTCCTTCCGCGCTGGCCGCCGTTTTGATGAGCTCGGTGGCCGCGTACTGGATGGAATGGATGGCGCTGTTTTTTGGATCCGCTTGTGCTTTGGCGGTGGTCTCGGCCACGTATGCGGGGATGCGAAGTGTTACCTCGCCAGGCCCCTCGAATCCGGCCTCCTGCCTTGCCGTCCGGTAGACCTTGAGCCGCTCTTTCAGGACGGGAATCCCCGTTGTTGCGCTGATGAAGATGGGATGGCCCAATTTGCCCACGATCGGGAATGTGTCTTCCGAGGCTACGGCGATGCGTGTCGGCGGGTAGGGTTGCTGGAAGGGCTGAGGGACCACCTGCACGTCGTCGTAGGAGTAGAAGTCGCCCTGGTGAGAGAAACTGTTCCCTTGCCACGCCTTCATGATTACCTGGAGGGCTTCGAAGAATCGGCCGCGGCTTTCGGAATAAGGAATGTTGTAGCCCTGATAGTACTTGGTGAGGCCGCTGCGTCCAATGCCGAAATCGAAGCGCCCCTTGCTGATGTGGTCCACGGTGGCCGCCTCCTCCGCCACTCTCAGTGGATTGGTCAGCGGCAATACCTGCACGGCCAGTCCCACGCGGAGGGTCGAGGTACGCGCGGCAATAGCGCTGGCTATGATCAGAGGTGAGGCCAGCACCGACCGGTCGGGAGTGAAATGGTGCTCGGCCAGCCAAACCGAGTCCATACCCATTTGCTCGACCTCCGCAACCTGACTGAATGATTCCTCGAAGGCTTCTGCCTGGGTCATGTCTGCGCGAACGTGAAAGTCGGTGAACATACCGAAGTTCATAACCTGCTCCTTGGTGAGAATGGGTACCTTTTTTGGCGACGAGTATGGGTTGGGCCAATGGGGCGCGGTGGGTCGAGGATACACCGGGGTTTCAGGCGAATCAACCAACGGACGCATCGCCCAGCGTCTTTCGATTATCGGCAGCCGTTTGGGTTGTCGGTTGATGGCGAGTATGTGCAAGCATGAGTGGGCGCCCTTCGACAGCCTCGGGGTGAGCGGGGAAATCGGGTGGATAGTGGAAAGATCCTGCGTATCTGAGGTGGTTGATGCGGGACTTGGGGTAACAGATTTGTTGGGCGGATATGCCAACCGGATGCGTGACATGGGGCGAAACCGCTTTTGGCAGCTGGCGTTGCAGCATTGCCAGCGCGGATGACAAGTGACGGAGCGAGCCATATAATGCCGATACTACAGTACCGCACGAGAGACGCAACACTTGAGGAGGCCGCGCATGGCAACCGAAACCAAGTTCGAGATGCTGACCAAACCCCTGGTAAAGATCACTGAAATGGACCACATCGTTCTGCGCACCAACGATGTGGAGGGTTCGCTACGTTTTTATACTGAAGTGCTGGGGCTACAGGCCGAGCGAGTGGAGGAATGGCGGGCTGGAGAAGTGCGCTTCCCATCGGCGCGCATAAACGCCGACACCATCATCGACTTTTTCGCCTCTGAAAACATCCCGGCGAGCCGGGACGACGCTCGGAATCAGGACCACTTCTGCATGGTTATCGACCACACCGACATGGAAGATCTGAAGGCTCACTTCGAAGACCTGGGCGTTGAGATTCAGGCCGGGCCGGGCAAGCGTTGGGGTTCTCACGGCGACGGCATTTCCCTGTACATCTACGACCCAGATAACAACGTCGTAGAGCTGCGGCACTACTGAACGCTAATTCTCCCGACAGCGGTACCCACCAAGCCCGGTCGATGCCAGGACCACGACGTTCGCGAAGGCTCAGGTGGGAAATCCGCCAGCCCAACGGGTTACATTGCACCGTCAACCGATCCATCATAGCGCTTCTGGCAGCACACCCAACCGCAGTTGATCAAGGGTGGCAACCTGGCGCCGGTTGGGTAACTGATCCGACTCGGTCGCAGGACACGCCAGTAGGGATGCGCAACACCCGGAATCAGCGTGGACGTTATTGTCCACGCTGATTCCGTCAAATCTGAGTTCACCCAGTACTACTACGCGCGATGAATTCCGGGCATTCGCCCCGTTCGCACCGGGTTCACCATCTCAACCCGCCGCGACCCGGTGAGGGGTTCACGTTGGTGTCGACTGCCCCTGAGATTAGTAAAGGTGGCAGTAGACTGCATGGCCGGGGGACAATTCCCTTAACTGCGGCACTTCGTGGGAACAGCGGTCCATCACAACCGGGCATCTCGGATGGAACCGGCATCCCTCGGGAGGGTTCAACGGAGAAGGTACCTCTCCCGTCAATATCATCTCTTCCTTCTGAATATCCGGATGAGACGGCAGGGCTGCGCTCATCAGGGCCTTGGTGTAAGGGTGCGACGCGTTTTCGAACAACTGCGTCTTGGGTGCGAACTCCACAATCTGTCCCAAATACATCACGGCGACCCAATCGCACATATACCGCACCGTCGCCAGGTCGTGCGCTATGAGCATATAGCTAACCTGATACTCGTGCTGCAAGTCCTTCAGCAGGTTCATGATCTGGGCCCTGATTGACACGTCCAGCGCCGAAACCGGCTCGTCCAGCACTATCAACTTGGGTTCCACCGACAACGCCCTCGCAATTGCGAGCCGCTGCCGCTGTCCTCCGCTGAACTCGTGGGGATACAGGTTGGCATGGTAGCTGCTCAACCCCACGTCATTCAGCAACTTCGCAACGCGGTCTTGCACGTCCCGCCGGCTCATGTTGAGATTAATGATCATGGGTTCGGCGATCACGTCCCTGACGCGCATTCTGGGATTGAGCGAACTCCAGGGGTCCTGAAAAACTGCCTGCACCGAACTCCGGTATTCCCTGCGTTCGGCGTGGGAGGCGTTGTGGACGTCTCTACCCTGGAATCTGATGGTACCCTCGGTGGGCTCCTCAAGCATCAGCAGCATCTTGGCAGTGGTGCTCTTGCCGCAACCCGATTCACCGACGATTCCCAAGGTTTCTCCGGCGCGAATCTGGAAGGATATGCCATCCACCGCCTTGATCCATCCGGTCACCTTTGACACCAACAGGCCTTTGGTAACCGGAAAATATTTCTTCAGATCCTGGGCTTCCAGTATTACCTCGGCTTCCGGATTAGTTTCCCGGTTTCCCCCACCCGTGGGCACAACCGTGGTCATTCGAGCCTCCAACACGCCGCGTAGTGGCGTTCCGTTAGCGATATTGTCGGGGGATACACGTCGAGGCACCGGTCCATTACGTACTGACACCGAGGGGCGAAAGGGCAACCAGGTGGCAGGTCGTGAAGCGTCGGTGGTTGGCCCTCAATGGAGTACAGGCGGTCCACGTCCTCTTCCAGTTTGGGAACAGAAGCCAGCAGGGCCTCCGTATAGGGATGGGATGGGTTGTTGAATATCTCCCGCACATCTCCCATTTCCACAATCTTGCCAGCGTACATCACAGCCACGCGGTCGCACATTTTCGCTACTATGCCGAAGTCGTGGGTTATGAAGATGAGCGCGATGTTCGATGCCTGTTGCAGGTCTTTCAGCAGCTTCAGGTATTGGGCCTGGATGGTCACATCCAGCGAAGTCGTCGGCTCGTCTGCAATCAGTACCATCGGTTCGCAGGAAATGCCGATGGCGCCCACCACGCGCTGACGCATGCCGCCGCTCATCTGGTGAGGGTAGTCCCGAACCCGAGTTTCTGCAGCTGGTATGTTGACCCTCCGCAGGACGTCCAATATCCGCTGCAATACACCGCTGTTGGGAATTTCCTGGTGAATCTTGATCGCCTCGCCCACCTGATTGCCAATGGTGAAAACCGGGTTGAGCGACGTCATGGGATCCTGAATGATGAGAGCTATCTTACTACCCCTGACATGGCTCATTTCCCTTTCTGACAATTGCAGCAGGTCGTCGCCTTCCAGCCGTATCTTGCCTCCGACGATTTGCCCGGGCGGCGTGGGAATGAGTCGCATCAATGACAGCATGGCCACCGACTTCCCCGAACCCGATTCGCCCACTATGCCCAGAGTTTCGCCGCGCCGCAGATCGAAGCTGACCCCGTCCACCGCTTTGACCGTACCCCAGCGAGTCTGGAAATAGGTTCTCAGGTCTTCAACTTCCAGCACTACCTGGGCGTCATCGTTTGTTGTATTGGTCTCCATACGTCCCGCCTATTTGCGATCCTGGCAACACCCTCGGTGGCAATGGCCAACCTGTCGAAATCAGTTCAGTTGACGGAGCCTGGGGTCCAGGCGGTCCCTCAGCCAGTCTCCGAACAGGTTCATTGACAAAACGGTCAACATGATAGCTACGCCGGGCATCGTAGAAATCCACCACGCTACTGCCAGGCGGTCCCGGCCATCCGCCACCATCGACCCCCAGGCTGGTGTCGGTGGAGGAACCCCCGCTCCAAGGAAGCTCAGGGTAGACTCCAACAGGATGACAATACCCACCTCCAGAGTGGCCAGGATAATCAGCGTGTTGACCACTTGCGGGAAAATATGGATGAAAAGGATGCGCGGCGTCGACGCTCCGGCGACCTGGGCCAAAGCGACGAAGTCCATGGTTTTGATCTGGAGCACTTCACCCCGCACGTTGCGCGCGAACCGGGGCCACACGGCAATAGCCAGAATGACCACGATTATCATGAAGGATTGCCCCAGCGCCAATACCAGCACCAGGGCTAATAATATGGTGGGAATCGCCAGCTTGATGTCCACTATCCTCATCAGCAGTTCGTCCAGCCACCCACCATGCCAACCGGCCACCAGGCCGCCGGTGACGCCCAGCACCATGCCGACGCCCAAAGTTATTACTACCACCGCCAGGGAGATGCGAGCTCCAAAAACAACTCGACTCAGCAGGTCACGCCCCAGATGGTCGGTACCCAGCAGAAATTCCGAACTGCCACCCTCTTCCCACGCCGGAGGCACGTTGCGGGAGCGCAGGTCTCCTCGCTCCGGGTCGTGAGGGGCAATCCAGGGGGCGGCTAAGCCCGTAACCACAAAAACCACCAGGATGAACACGGGAATCAACGGCAAGCGCCGCCACTGCCACGCTCTTCTAGCGATGCGGACCGGCACCGGCGCCGGTTGTACAACCAGTGTAACGTTTGCCACGATGTGCGCTCCTGTATTAAGCGTACCTGATTCTGGGATCAATGTAAGCGTACATGATGTCCACCAACAGGGCCACAACCACGTACATCAGTGTGAACACTATCACCACCGCCTGCAACAGCGGGTAGTCATTACCCGCCAACGCCTGAATCGCCAATTGGCCTAGTCCGGGCCAGGCGAATACGGTCTCAACCACCAGCGAACCGGTAACCAGGCTACCCAGGGTAACGCCGGCGAAGGTGAGCACCGGAACCAGAGCGTTGCGGAGGGAATGTTTCCAGATGACCGTCTGGTTGGATACGCCTTTAGCGCGGGCCAGCTTTACGTACTCAGATTCCAGCACGTTCAACATGGCAGACCTGAGCAGGCGCAGATTGGCCGCGGCGTAGAACCAACCGAGGGCCACGGCCGGCAAAATGATGCTGGTAAGTTCCAGCCGGCCATACGGCGGGAGCCACTCCAACCGCACTGCGAACAGGAACACCAACATCAGGCCCAGCCAGAATACCGGGGCGGACTGCCCGACCAGGGCGATCATTTTTCCGGCGATATCCAGGACACTCCCCCGTTTGACGGCCGAAAGAATGCCCAATGGCATTCCCACTATTACGGAGAAGGCAAACGCCGCGATACCCAATTGCAGAGTAGCCGGCACCCGTTCGATGATCACCTCCATCGATGGCCGTCCTTCCTTGATCGATTCGCCGAAGTTGCCCCTCAGTGCATCACCCAGGAATATGCCGTACTGCTGATAGTACGGCTTGTCCAGTCCCAAGCTTGCGGTGAGCCGATCCCAGTCCTCCTGGGTGGAATAATCGTCCAGATAGACGTGCCTGGGGTCGCCGGCCGCCCGGCTCATCACAAAAATAATCATGGACACGGCCAGCAGGGTCAACAACGCCAGCAAAACGCGCCTTAACAAGTACCGCTGCATATTGCACTACCTCAGAAACCGTTTCCGTTATGAATTTGCAGATTTGGGTCAGGTACGCGCTTGCAATCGCAAAGCCTGGCGATTAACCCGCTGCTTGGCCCAACCGGTATGCCTGAACTAGCTCAGGTAAAGCGTTCCTGTTACGCGCGACGCTCGGCGTCGCCCGAGGCGCACCCGGTGGTACCGTCGGGCCGGAAGCGGGGCCAATCCCAACCGCCCGCTCGCACTTCGTAACCAATGTTGATCGCCAGCGCTGCGACATTGGACACCACGGTGGCTCCGAGGGCCATGTATGTTCTGGGCTTGAAAAAGTAATCGCAGACACCAACGCAGCGCATCTCCTGCATCGCGGTGATTTTGTCACCAATTTCGAGGCCCGCCCACGCGCCTCCGGCACTGACCAGGGAAATCCCCAAGCCAACCGCCAGCACGACCGGCCAGGGTGGAACCGCGTCTACCCTGATCAACATCGCCCCTCCGCCGATGCCGGCGCCGATCCCGGCGCCAATAGTGAGCAGCAGGAGCAGGGTGGGCAGAGCGGAGACGCCGAAGAATACGGACATCGCCGACGCTATCGCCATACCTAAAATGCCAAGCACCGCCGCCAGCGGGAGACCGACCAGAGTGCGCGCAATGACTGAAATTCCAGACTTGCGCCACCCGGTCGTTGTGTTTCCTGCCCACCTCATTTTGGATTAACTGACCCGTTACCGAGGCTTGATGTACTCGTAGCCGTTGATGTTCCGCAGGTCACGGTACCGCACGCCTTCGGTCCAGGGCTGAATATTGGGACCCACCGGCCAAACCACGTCAAAGTTGTAGAGTCCGACACCGGTAAGCGCATTGTCAAACATAAACGTGGCGATTTCGAGGCCCAACTCTCGACGTTTTTCCGTGTTTATTTCAGCCATGTGCTGGGAAACCTTGTCGTCCAGCCAGGGATGCTCCACGCCGCGATTCCAGACCGCCTGGTGGTGCAGTTTGGACAACATACCGGAGAAGCCTTGTCCCGGCTCCAGCCGGATGCCACCGGCGTGGCAGGTGGAACCCTGGTACGTGCGGCCAATCAGGCTGGGACGCAGGGTGGTGTAAGGAAGGCGCTGGAACTTCACCTTCACGCCAATGTCTCCCCACATGGTGGCAATGGCTTCGCAGGCTTCCACTTCCACCGGCGCGCCCCGCAGCGAAGGCGTCAGCGTAATGTTAAATCCGTCAGGGTAACCGGCCTCCGCCAAAAGCTCTTTGGCGCGTTCCGGGTTGTATTCCCAACGCATTTCCGGCGTCAGCCAGGTCTCTTCGTATTGGCCGAAGTCCCAGAGCACTGCGGGACTACCGAAACCTTGCAGCAGTGTTTCCACAATACCCTGCCGGTCAATAGCGATGGACAAAGCGTTGCGTACTTTGGACGCCCGCGCCCATTCGTCGGAGGCAAGGTCCGGATCGGCGGACACCCAAGGCAGGTCCGGGTCGTAGCCGGGCTGCTGGTCTTCGGTGCCGATACCTACGTAGTACTGACCATAGAAAGTTAGAGCGGCCTCGCCGCCGCCGGGCAGTTGCATGACCTCCGCGCCATCAACATCCCGAATCAGGGACAAGGAATCAAAAGCAATCACGGTGGTGTCCAAATTGCCGGTTTGGAATCCGGCAATGCGGGACGATTCTTCCGGAATTTCCCGGAAAATCATCTCGGCGAAGTGAGGGGTCTTGCGCCAGTGGTCCTGCACGGCTTCCATTCTCCAGAACTCACCGGTTCGGAACTCCACCAAATCCCAGGAGCCGGTCGCTGCGATTTGGCCATTGGCTTCTTCGGCGCCAAGTTCATCAGTCTGCTTCTTGCTGATGATCCAGGTTCCACCTCCGCCCGGGCTGGTCAATACCTCGTTGATGGGAACCTCTGACCAGGGTGCTCCGGAGTTGACCTCTACCGTGTAATCGTCAATTGCCTTGGCGTGCCCGTCTTCGTTCTCCCAAATCCCACGGATGTTGGAAGCTCTTGGATGTTTGGAACCCTCTGCTCCGAATTGTCGCATACTCCAGATGACATCCTCGGCGGTCATTTCGCCGTAACCCTTGTGAAACTGGACGCCCTCGTTCAAATTGAAAGTCCAGGTTGAACCGTCCTCCGACACCGACCAGCTTTTGGCCAGCATGGCTACCGGTTTCAGATCGCTGGAGACCGTCAATATTGATTCGCCAATTGGAGCGGTTTGCAGAACGAAAATTTGCGGATTGCCGGTCAAACTGGGATGGCCCATAAAGGGACCAAGTTCCTTTTGTCCGACGGTAAGGGTACCAGTCGGCTGCTCGTCCATGGCCATCATAGCGGTGGGAGCGGCGGCGGAAACGGCAGTGACGGCGGGCATTGCCGTGGGGGCCGTCTGTTGTTCTGCCGGTTCTTCCGATTGCGACGCGCCGCCACAGGCTACTACCAGGGCCAGCAGCAACGGGGCTACGAAGAGGGTTATAAATCTGGGGTATCTTGGCAAATGACGCATAAAAACTTCAAACTCCTAAGACCAAAATGTGAATTTGATTTCCTAATTCTACCGGTGGCGTATGAACTCATAACCGTTGATTTGACGAGTGTCGCTTCTGCGGACGTGCTCGGTCCAGGGTGCGATCCGGGGACCGACGGGCCACACGGCGTCGATGTTGTAATAGGTAAGGTCGGTGAGAGCGTTATCGAACAGGAACTGTCCGAGCTCGCGTTCCATGAGTTCACGCTTCGCCGGGTCAACTTCCTGCATTGCAAGCCGCATCTCATTATCAGACCAGGCGTGTTCCAACCCGCGGTTGAACGGATTTTCGCTCAGGTAGCTGCCGAAACCGTTGGCCGGCGTTGGCAGGGGACCGCCAGCGTGGCAGGTTGCCCCCTGGTAGGTCCGTCCCACCAAGGTGGGGCGTAGCGTGCCGTAGGGAACGCGCCGGAAGTCCACGTCGATCCCAATGTCGTTCCACATCTGCGCTATGGCCTCGCAACTTTCCACTTCCTGAGGGGCGCCGCGCACGGCCGGTGTCAACGTGATGCTGAATCCGTCCGGGTAGCCGGCTTCATCCAGCAACTGCCGGGCCTTGTCCGGGTCGAACTCCCAATCTCGTCCATCCAGATAATGCTCAAAGCCGCTATACGAATGGATGGGGGTGTTGGTATTCCCGTTGCCGGACAGGATTTCGTCCACCAGCACCTGCCGGTCAATGGCGGTCATCAAGGCCAGGCGGACCTTGCGGGCCCGATCCCATTCCGGGGACGTGATGTCAGCCGTAGTAGATGTCCAGGGCAGATCCGGGTCATAGCCTGCTCTGGGTTCCACACCTTCGATTGGATACCAGTTTCCATAGATCCTGATGCTCTGCACGATGGCGTTGGGCACCTTCATGAGTTGTGCGCCCTCGACCTTCAGCACTGCCGGGATGGAGTCGTAGCCCATCAGGAAGGTGTCCAGCTGACCGGTCTGGAATCCGGCGAGTCTGGAGGACTCCTCGGGGATTTCCCACATGACGAACTCGGCAAACTCAGGAGTGTGCCGCCAATGGTCGCGTACGGCAGCCATCTTCCAGAACTCGCCGGTGCGGTGGTCCACGATTTCCCACGGGCCGGTGGCGGCCATCTGCGCGCTGGCTTCGTCAACGCCCAGCTCATCGGTTTGCTTCTTGCTGGCGATGAAGGTGGAAGCGCCACCCGGCGTCATGTGCCAGCGCTGGGCAATCACGTGAACTAACGGCTCGCCCGTATGCACTTGCACGGTGTAGTCGTCGATTATCTCTGAACCTGCGCGGTCTGCCCAGAACTTTTCGAGCTGGCCGGCTCGAGGATGCTTGCTCAATCCCCACTGCTGCATCGACCACATCACGTCTTCGGCCGTCATCTCACCGTAGCCCTTGTGAAATTGAACGCCCTTGTTCAACTTGAAGGTCCAGGTCAGGAAGTCGTCGGAAATCTCCCACGACTCGGCCAGCAAGCCCCGCACGTCGTTCCCCTTGTACTCCTGCAACAAACCCTCGCCGATGGGAGCGGTGCCGTGGACGAAGATCTGCGGGTTGCCCAAGCTGCTGGGGTGCAGGAAAAATGGCCCCATTTCCTTGAGGCCCGTGTTCAAGGTTCCAGTAGGTTCGGCGGACATCACGGACTCGCCGGCGTCGGTGGGCTGTGGCATTGCAGCCGGCGTAGATTCTACGGACGCTGGCTGAACGGGTACGCCCGTGGCCGGCGCCGCTGCCGGATTTTCCGGTTGGCTTGAGCTACCGCACCCAACAATCGACGCCAGCATCAGCAATCCAGCTACCCCGGCGGCCAGACTGCCGATGCGATATCCCCGCTGACTCATAATACATACCTCCGGGCACCCGTGCCCGCTTGTGCTTGTTGGCGTCGACCCCGGAGTCACGAAACCCAGGCCGATGCAAATATACTTGATTCGAGATATTATGTTGGACGTTCGTGCAATACTACCTGACGGAGCAGTCCGACCAAACAACGCACGGGGCAGTTTATGGCGCACTTTTGGCGATGTCAACATACGGAACAGCAATTATCATCAAGTCCTACTATTTGTCCACGCGATGGAATCGTCATTTGTCCTGCCGGGAGTGAAGCTCATCGAAACCAACCCACACCAGCTCTTGCCAGCAGCTCTGCTTCGTCAGAATGAGCGTTGACGCAAGCGCCGCCACCGCAGGTTGATCTCATTGTTTAGGCCGGATGGCACGATATTGAGGCTGGATGGCACGACATTCGCCAGTTAGTAGTCAGATTCGAGAACAGTACGGAGGTTCATCATGAAATACGACGTAATAGTAGTTGGCGGTGGTTCCGCTGGCTGTACCATCGCCAGCCGACTCTCCGAAGACCCGCAGCGTTCTGTGCTGCTCCTGGAAGCTGGTCCGGATTATCCGGAGTTTGAGCAGTTGCCCGACGACCTGAAACTGGGCAACAACGTTTGGCTGTCTGCCTACGGGCCGCACAACTGGGGCTACACCGCACAGATCACGCCGGAGATGGATGAACTGGTTATCCCCCGAGGCAAAGCCACCGGCGGCTCCAGCGCGGTGAACGGGCAGGTGCTGTTTCGGGGAATCCCAGAGGATTACGACCGCTGGGCGGAGTGGGGTAACGACGAGTGGGCGTTTACCAGAGTATTGCCCTACTTCAACAAGCTGGAGACGGATTTGGACTTCGGCGGGGACGATTTCCACGGTTCCGACGGTCCGGTTCCGGTACGCCGCGCGCCGCGCAGCGAGTGGTTGCCCCACGCCGTAGCTTTCGAGCAAGCCTGTGTCGACGAGGGCTTTCCCATTGACGAGGACCAGAATCATCCAGAGTCAACCGGAGTATCGCCCAGGGCCCGCAATACCATCGACGGCGTCCGGATGAGCATGGCTATCAACTACCTCGACATCGCCCGACACCGTCTGAACCTCACCATCAGGGGGAGCGTAACCGCCCGGCGCATCCTTTTCGAGGGGCAGCGGGCCGTGGGAGTCGAAGCCGAAAGCGGTGAAGAAATCTTCACCGTGGAGGCCGACGAAATCATCGTGAGCAGCGGGGCCGTCGCCTCGCCCCAGCTGCTGATGCTCTCCGGCGTTGGCCCGGCGGAGCACCTGCGGAGTCTGGGCATCCCGGTGTTACACGACCTGCCCGGCGTGGGCCAAAACCTGCGCGACCACCCGGCCGCCGGCGCCCTCTACCGCGCCGTTGGCGAGCGGCCCGACGTCCAGGCGCCAGTTATCCAGGTCGGACTCCGTTATACCGTGGAGGGGTCGAACCTGCGCAACGATATGCAGCTAAGTCCGACGCTGTTGACCAGCGAGCACCGTCCGGCGCACGTAGTCATCGACGATGAGCTCAACTACATTGGCATGGGCGCCAGTTTGCAGTTGGCCTTGGGCAAGGGCGAGTTGACACTGCAGTCTACCGATCCCCACGTCCAGCCTCTCCTGAACTACAACTACTACGAGGAAGAAGAGGATTTGAGACGCATGAGGGAGGCGATACGCCTTGGTGTTCGGATCGCCGAGGGACCGCACTTCTCCGACCAGTTGTTGGAACGGGTGATGCCCAGCGACGAAGAGTTGCGGTCGGACGAATTGCTTGATGACTGGCTCCGCCGCAATTCAGGAACTTCCCACCATATTTCCGGCACCTGCAAGATGGGCCCCGACTCTGATCCTATGGCCGTGGTCGACCAGCAGCTGAAGGTGAAGGGTATGCAAGGGCTCAGGGTGGCCGATGCCTCGATTATGCCGGATTGCATCCGCGCCAACACCAACGCGACCACCATAATGATCGGCGAAAAGGTTTCGGATCTGATAAAAGAGGGACGCTAACAAGGGGACGCCCGGGGAGGTTGAAGTCAATGGAAGTTCAGTGGATGAACCACACCGGATTCGTGGTGAGCGATATGCAGCGGTCCCTGGCCTTCTATCGGGACCTGCTTGGTCTGCGTGAGGAACGGGACCAGATTTTGGAGGGGGAGTTCATTTCTGAATTGGTGGGTTACCCGGATGCCAGGTTGCACATCGTTTATCTCGGAGTGGGGGACCTGCGCCACTCGGTGGAGCTGGTCCAATACCTCAACCCGCCTGGCGTTGCCGTCGACCTCCCCCAGCGAAACCAGATAGGGGCATCTCATCTGGGCGTGATCGTAGACGACCTGGACGCCTTTTACCGGGAGCTGTCCGGCCGGGGCGTGAGGTTTGTGAGTCCGCCGGCGATGCGCCCCAACCCGGTGTACCCGGCTGCCAGCAAGGGTTGCTATATGCAAGACCCGGACGGCAACTGGCTGGAGTTGCTGGAACGACCCCCGGCTCCAGCCGATACCAATTTGGTATGAGAGCGCGGGCAGATGGTTTAAGAGTAAGGGCAGAGGGCCGCCGCACGGTCAGCGGTCCAATCCCAGCCGGGTCCGGCACACGTCGTAAACGGCTTCCAGGAATCCGCCCACGTAGTGCTGGTGGCTAAAGGTGATGGCGTGGGCCGAGGCGTCCGACCTGGCGGTTTCGTACAGTTGAACCGCCGCCGCGTTGTGGTAGGGGAACGGAAGTTGCCCCATGTAGTGCTCGAAGTCGGAAATATCGGCCCAGACAATCAATTCGCCCGTGTCGGATTCGTTCACCGCCCAGTGGTCGCCATCGTTCTTGCCGCGTAACAGCCACCAGGCAGCTATGTCCACGCGCGGCGTTTGTTCTCCGCTTTGGGACACTAGCCGAACACCTGGTCCGCCAGACGCTCCAACTCCGCTATGCCTTCGGAACCGGCCTCGGGCGGTAGCGCGACGGTGACGCGGTTGGCCCCGGCCGATTCGTATCCGGCGATGACTTCCCGGTCTGGTGCGACGTTGGAGACTATCAGCTGAATTGTATTTGGGTCTCTGCCGGCGGCTTCGGCCAACTCATCCATGGTCGCCCGACCCGCCCTGACCTGCTCTTCCGTCACGCGCACCGGCATCCAACCATCGCCCCAGGCCACCACCCGTTTGAACACGTTGGCAGCATAGCCGCCCAACAAAACCGGCGGGTGTGGCTTTTGAACCGGTTTGGGCGAGCACTTTACCAGCGGAAAGTCAAAATAGCGCCCGTGGAACTCGGCTTCATCCTTGGTCCACAGTTCTTTCATCGCCAGAATCGCTTCCCTGGTCTGTCCCCAACGGTGTTGGAAATCGCCGCCCATTATTTCGGTTTCTTCCTGCAGCCAACCCGCGCCGATGCCAAACAGGAACCTGCCTCCGGAGAATTTGTCCAACGTAGCAATCTGTTTGGCCTGCATGATCGGGTTGTGTTCGGGAACCAGGCTGATGCTGGTACCCAGTTTGATGGTGCTGGTAGCCGCCGACGCCCGTGCCAGGGCGATCAGCGGGTCGCCGATGTCGGACATGGACGGGGGTATAGAACCGTCCGGCGTACCGCCGTACCTGGAATTGGTGTGGACGGGCACAATGGGGTGCTCCGGTAGCCAGAACGACTCAAACCCGAGTTCTTCGGCTCGTTTCGCCAGTTCTGCCGGGTCAATCGAATCGCTGGAAGCCCGGGCAGTTACTCCAATATCCATGATAAACGCCTCCGTAAATATGATAGCCCGATGGTATCACTCCGGGGCCAATCGCACTATTAACGACGGGCAGGAAACTGGGCCCTGCCAGTGCAACCGCTTCTGCCCGGTCAATTAGATCACCATGAACGGCAGCAAGGGGTGGGCGGAGCAGGCCGCTTCTTTTAGCGGTATTATTGGATGGTCTACCAATAGCTGGAGATACTCAATTGGAATTTCGCCTGAATCGGGAGATTAAAGCCTTTTGTCCAGACTTCACACCGATACGCAGGGCGCTACGAGGTTTGGAGGCTGCCCTCATTGAGGTCAAACACTAGGTCGATTTCTTCTACCATCTTCCGCCCGACGCACACGCAGCGGGTACAAGGAGGCTCAAGCTCCGTTTCGAGGAAGAAGGGGCACAGGTTATCTACTACTGTGACCGCCAGGAAAATGGAGCCAGAACCAGCCAGTTTCAACTCTGGGAGGTAACCAATCTGGGAGGTAACCGGCGCAACGGCCAAGGAAATTCTCGACACGGCCCTGGGTGTCCGGATCATCGTTCACAAACAGCGGGAGGTATGGCGAAAGGACAACGTAACCTTCAACTTGGACACCGCCGAAGGAGTAGGCCAAGTGCTCGAGGTGGAGGCACAAGTGTTGGACAAGTGGGACCCCGACCAACAGGTCCAGGAGTACCGGCGGCTCTCGGCCCGCATCTGGGCCAGGACATTGCTGGCTCCAATGAGGACTTGGTGCCACATGTTCCCCCGCGCCGCTTCTAAGTTGACGTCCGAATTGCTGCGGAAACCCCCACCCAGGCCATCCCGGAATCTATTACAATCAACGGGTGAGTAATTCTCCGCCGACCTTCAAATCTCCGTTGCGGGGCATCCTCTCGGCCAGCCCTGCGCCGTCGAAGAAAACTGTCCTCGGAGCCTCGTTTTGGTAGCAGCCCGCCCCGACGGCGGTGGCGCTACGTCCTATGTCCAGCGGATTTTGGGTCCCTGGCGTGCCTCCAACTTCCGATGGTACTGGACCAGCTCCGCAACCCAAGCCTTCGCCGCCGGGATGCAGTTCCTCGTCCTGGGTTGGTTGGTGCTGGAGGTCACCGGCTCCAAAACCCAGTTTGGATTGGTCCTCTTCCTGTATGGAGTGCCCAACGTTGGCCTGCTGATGGTGGGAGGTATGATTGCCGACAGCATCGACCGCAAGCGGCTGTTGATAGCGATTCAGTTCATAGTAGGAGCTGTAATCGCGGTGCTCGCCGTGCTTTCGTTGACGGAGGCGATCGCGGTTTGGCACATCTATTTGGCGGCTATTTTGCTGGGTTCATTGCAGGCGTTGAATCAACCGGCGCGCGTGGCGATGGTCGCGGACCTGGTGGACCAACGAACGCTGCTGGATGCGGTGGCGCACTTCAACGCTGCGGTCCACATCGGGAGGATAATCGGCCCGCCGCTGGTTGGGTTGGTTATCGATCATTGGAGTATCAGCGCCGCCCTCGTGATCAACGCATCGTGTTACGCGGTGAGCGTTGTCGCCGTTTCCAGAATCCAGACCTCGCCCCGAATTTCAAGGCCGGCCTCCCAACCGATACTGCGGAACTTCGCCGATGGCGTGGTTCAAATCTGGCGTTCGCCGGTGCTGCTGACGGTCATAGTGCTGGCCTGTTCGTGGGGCGGGTTCGGGATGAGCCATCTGGCGGCCATTCCCGCCTTCGCCAAAGACCAACTGGACAGCGGCGCTTATGAGGCCGGGTTGCTGTTACTGGCGTCCGGAGTCGGTTCGCTGGTGGGCAACGTCAGCATCACGTTCATGGGTCGTCGCTGGCTGTACCGGTGGCTGCTGGCCTGCCTGGCGCTGTTCTGCGTCGTCCTGACGTTATTCGCGTGGTCGTCCAGTTTCTGGGTTTCGTGGGCATTGTTCGTGGTGCTGGGCGTCGCGAGCCTGGGCACCGTTTGGCCACTGGCCACCACCATCCTCCAGTTAGCCTCCCCGGCCGAGGTACGCGGCCGGGTCATGGGGATTCTCCACTTCACGCCCGGATTCCATCACCTGGGGGCGCTGCCGTTGGCCGCCGCCGCCGGTTGGGTCGGTTGGCCCACTTCCATCAGCATTGCCGCCGGGCTTTGTCTAATGGTCACGTGCTGGTTCGGACTGGGAAGGGCATCAGGCCGGCGGCTGGCTTCGGCACCTGGCGCATAAGCAGGTCAGCCTGGTTGCTCAGGACTTCCGGGCCCAAAACACGCAGTGGCGCATGGGCTTGTTGTCGTCAAAGTACAGCAGGCCGCCCAATTCACCGTTCTCACCAGCTTCAACCATGTCGAGACCATATCTGCCCAGAGTATCGAGTAGTTCCTGCTCTCCATACAGCTGAAAGCTGCGGGAAACTCCTTCAGCCCCGTAGCCCGGGTCGACCACCGTCTCCACCCCTCGGCCGGGTTTGAACATAAGCTGCAATACGCCGCCTGGCCGCAGCACTCTCGCGAATTCGCCGAGCACCAGCCCGAATAC
This sequence comes from Dehalococcoidia bacterium, assembly GCA_965220095.1. Lineage (GTDB taxonomy): Bacteria > Chloroflexota > Dehalococcoidia > Lucifugimonadales > UBA3495 > Bin87. The sequence goes on along the minus strand of OZ244805.1, from coordinate 2,883,364 downwards.
CACATCGGCAGGGATGTGCTGGACGACCGCATTGCAGAGAACCAGATCGAAACGGGCGTCCTCGAAAGGTAGTGGTTCGGATAGATCCGCTGTGCGCAACTGGTCGGCGATCTCTGGGTGGACCAGCCTCGCCACCTGGATGTTTTCGTCGACCGCATCCAGGCCGATCATGTCGTACCCGAGTTGAGACAGCAGGAATACGTCGCGCGCGCCCGCGCCGCAACCCGCGTCCAGACCCCTTCCCGATGGGACGAGTTGCGTCAGCCGCCGGTACAGGTCGCGGTCGCCCTGGAAGTCAGGATGGGAGCAATTAGTGTAGCCGTTATCCCAGAATCCCTGCGACAATTCCGCGTACCGGCCTGCGTGAATCCGGTAAAACTCCAGCGAATCGTGCTGGTAATGAGGTTTGGCGTCCATAAACCGGGAGCCTCCCGGGGAGGGTGTGAGTCCGGAAGTGAACCGAAGATTACAAAAAGAACAACTCCATCTCTGCGAGTGGATGGAGATCCTAAACCGCTACGTCAGTGCTTTCAATAACCTGACACCTGAACCTGATTCCAGAATCGGAACAACGATGCGACACTATGTCAGACGACCAGACCCGGCCGGCATTAGCGTTACCAATTGCTGGAATGCAACAGGGGAGCGCGGCTATTGCCAAGCTGCCCTGTTGCATTCGACACGGTCTACTTCGCCCTCGGGGGACCTAACTCGTGAATCGCCCGGTTATCGGTTGGTGGCCGGCGTTTTCTTCGTAGGGTTCCTCACGGTACAGGGCCATGTCCTTCATCACCGGAATGTCCTGGATGGAGAACAGGATGGCCTCTTCGGTGGAATCGTTGGCGTGTTCGTGCCAGGCCCAGGGTGGCACCACGAAGAAGTCCCCTTCGCTCCAGTCGAACCGCTGGCCGTCGATGACACTGTAGCCTTCACCTTTGTACACCTGGTAGACGGCGCAACTGGTCTGGCGATGGGCGCGGGTATTGATGCCAGGTCGAATCAGCTGGGCCCAGCAGGTCATGGTGCGTAGCACCGGGCCGCCGGTGGCCGGATCGCTAAACTCCATGGCCACGTCGTCGAAGGGGCTGGCGTCGACCTGTGCCAGGTTCTGGAGGGCCTCGTAGGTCTTGTCCCACTTGTAGTGCCACAACGGAGAGTAGGGCAGGTTGGTATCCTCCCAGGCGGGACGGAGGGCCCCGGCGGCGAACTTTCTTTCCGACTCGGCGACGCCGACGATGGGCTGCTGATCTTCGGGATAAGCTTCGTAAAAGTTGGCACGCAGGTAACGAACCAGCGGGACATCCAGGCCATCCAGCCAGATCATCGGATCGGAACCTTCGTTGTTGTGGTCGTGCCAGGTCCACGATGGCGTTAGAACCAGGTCGCCCGGCTCCATGTAGCACTTGTCGCCTTCGACGGTGGTGTACGCCCCCTGCCCCTTCAGCACCCACCGGATGGCCGTGGGGGTGTGTCGGTGCGCCGGGGCGCATTCGCCGGGCAGCAGGAGTTGCAGCGCCGCCGTGATGGTGTGAGTGGTTCCCCGATCCAGGCCCGGCGTCGCCAGACGCAGGGTGCGCCGTTCCACGTCGCGGTCCGGAGTAACGAGATCGCCGCTCCTCAGCACCAATGGCTCCACGTCAGCCCAACGCCAGAGATAGGGTTCCATGACCGGCAACGGTTGCCCTTCCCCCTGCATCCAGCCCGGCTTCAACCGGATTCGATCGGTAGTGTCGTAATACTGCTGCGCATCTTCCACGCTTACCATATCTGGTACTGCCATTGGACTACCTCCTCGATAGAGATTCAACATCGTGTTGCAGGAGTTTGGGCCGGTGCTACTGGCGCGAGCCTGGCTTTGTTTGCTGACCCGGATTTTAGACCTAATTCAGAGAGATGTCATTCCGAAAGCCGGGTCCCTGCCGTTCGTCCAGCACATTACGCCGAGCTTGCAATGCAAAAATCAGCAAGGAACCTGGTGAGGGCAGAGGTTTCAAGTTGATACCCTGCGTCTCGAAACGGCGTCACAAAGCAGGCCCGTCGGCGGTTCGACGAATGGCTGCGAATCCGCACGAGCAGTCAGTCACCCTGGAGGAGCGGGTATTTTTATCCCACCGGCAGCACCGGTTCGGTGCGTTCGTCGGGAAGCTGCACCTCAAAGGCGTTAAGGAAGAATGCGGTTTGAGCGTAGTTTCCCATTAGCGCGGTGATCTCGACCAGATGCTGGACACCGAACTGTTCCTGAGCCATCTGGAAAGTGGAAGAAGAAACGCGGTGGTTCTTGTAGAACTCGGTGCAGAAGTCAACGATTGCGCTTTCGTCGGCGGCCATTGGTGGCAGGGGTTGTCGGTCGCGGAGCGCGTCTACCAGGGCGTCGCTGACACCTTCCCGACGAGCCGCCGGAGCGTGGGCGTTCCAGATGTAAGGGCAATCCATGGCGCGGGCCGTCGCCAAAATCGCCAGTTCCTGTATTCGCTTCGGGAACGTGCTTTCGAATCGCAAGTAGGCCGTCAGATGGCTGCGTCGCCGCGACATCTCCGGGCTATTGATGGTGATGGAACCAGGCCCGCCGGTTATTGAACCTCCCGTGTCCCTGGTCAACTCGTCGAACGCACCCCGGAATTCCTCGGGCACCATGTCTCGGGTAGCTACAGGTATCCTTGCCATAATTCTCCTCGACTATTGAATCCTATTGCGGTGTGTTTGTTCGGTGGCCTGGAATCCGGCAACGCCAGGCCCCACGCGGCCGATTGTACCATTCTCCAACACTTGGTACGGCAATGCAGTGAGCTGCCGGGGTGTCAGTGAACCAGTAGCCCGCAACATGAGCCCGTTCGAGTGCGTTGTGCATCGTGAGCAGTGGCCTCGGAAATTGCGCTCGCGCCAGCGTCCCGGCTAAGAGGGTGTTTAAAAAGCTGGGGGGGGGGGCGTGCCAAGCGGCGGAGCATGAGTCCGGTCATAGCGGTGTAGACCCAGGCTTCGGTGGTTTCCGGCAGTGCTTCATAATCTTTGCTCAATCTCCGGCGCCGGCCCAGCCAGGCGAAAGTGCGCTCCACCACCCAGCGTCGGGGCAACACCTCAAAGCGGTGGCTGTTCCCGGGACGCCTCACTATCTCCAGAGTCCAACCCGTCAGTGTCGCCACCCACTCGATCAACTTTCCGGCGTAGCCGCCATCCGCCCAGATCAAGCTCAACCGGGGAAACCTTCCGGTCAGCTTGCTAATGACCAGCTTGGCCCCATCCCGGTCTTGCAGGTCGGCTGGGTGCACCGCCACCGCCAACAGCAGTCCCTGGGTATCCACCACAATATGCCGTTTGCGGCCTTTCACCTTCTGGCCCGCGTCGTACCCCCGAGGCCCCCTTTTTCCGTGGTCTGCACCGACTGGCTGTCGATGATGGCCCCGCTGGGGCTGGGCTGGCGGCCCAAGAACCGTCGCATCGTGGGGAGCAGGGCATCGTGAATCCCCTGCCAGGTCCCAGCTCGCCGCCAAACCCAAAAGTAGTGGTAGACCGATTGCCAGGGAGGCAGGTCGTGAGGCAACAGACGCCAGGCACAACCGGTGCGCAGCACCTACCGGATGGCATTCACCACCTCCCGGCGGGAGTACTTGGCGGGCCGGCCACCCGGCTTCACCGGCGGAACCAGGGGTTCCAGAATCTGCCACTCGGCCTCCGTCAAATCCGTGGAATAAACTGCTCGGCTCATGCTCCAAGTCTATAGCCTGCCCTGCTACATTGCCTGCTATTTCCCAGACTCTTTTTAAACACTTTCTAAGAGGGCGTGTGACAAATAGGTTCAGGAGGGCTGGAGCCGTTTGAGCATCAGGTGGACCATGGCGATATGCACCCAGGCTTCGCTGCTCTCCGTGCGCTCCTCATAGTCTTTGCTGAGCCGTCGGCATCGACTGAGCCAGGCCAGGGTGCGTTCCACCACCCACCGGCGGGGCAACACCTCGAAGTGATGGCTATCCGGTTTCCGACGTACCACGGTCAGCAGCCATCCACCAGTGGCCCAAGCCCAGGCCACCAATTGACCAGCGTAGCCAGCATCGGCCCAGATCACCCGCAATCTGGGAAACCGACCCAACAGTTTGGCCAACACCAGCCTGGCGCCGTCCCGGTCCTGAATGCTGGCAGCATGCACCACCACGGCCAGGAGCAATCCCATGGTGTCCACTACAATGTGCCGCTTGCGTCCGGCAACTCGTTTACCCGCGTCATAGCCCCGCGGCCCCCTTTTTCAGTGGTCTTTACTGACTGGCTGTCGATGATGGCTGCGCTGGGCGTGGCCTCCCGGCCCGCAGCTTCCCGAACTCGGGCCCGCAACGTCTCCTCAACCCGTTCCCAAGTCCCGTCATCCCGCCACTTCCGAAAATACCACCAGACCGTGCCCCAAGGTGGCAGGTCATGGGGCATCAGCCGCCAGGGTATGCCGCCGCGCAGCACGTACAGAATGCCGTTGACCACCTCCCGCAGGTCCGTGGTTCTGGGATGGCCTCTGGTGGTGTCAGGCGGCAGGAGGGGAGCTAATTCCTCCCACTGGGCGTCGGTCAAATCGCTGGGATAAGGTTTTCTACTCATGCCCCCAGGGTAACCAGCACCTCTCCCACACCCCAAGAACCCGAGGGTGCATATTTGGCCCATTGTCACACGCCCTCTGAGAGTACAACCGGACACTAAACGAAGGGTCAAACCGGCAACGCAATTATCGAGAGCCTGGAAATCTCCGGGCCAACGACGGTGATCTGGTACGTTCCCGAGCCGAGCTCCTGATTGATAACTGGCTTAATGAGCGAGGCGTTAGGCACGAATACGAGCGCAAGCTGCCTGTGTACGAGAACGTATATTCAGACTTCTACCTGCCAGACTACGACACATACATCGAGTTCTGGGGGATGCCCGACGATCCAGGATACGCCGCCAGTATGGAACGCAAGAAAGCCATATACGCCCGGGCAGGCTTCGACCTGGTCAGCATCGAACCCAGCGACCTCGACGACCTATCAACGTACCTTGGTGAAATACTCCAACTACGGCAACCACCGCACGCATACATCCATGTGGACACGCAAACACAGGCTCCGTCAAGGCATAGGTCAGAGCCTACATCGGAAACCTGGCAAATCGAACTGCAACCGACAGTTCGATTGAGGTCGATAGAACGCACCTACCAAGGGGTTATGAGCGATATCGTAACAATTGCCTGGGAAAATCCAGGAACACAGAGCCACGTAGATCAATACCATATCCCAGGTTACGGGGTTGGTACACGTCGCAGCCGTGCCCCAGGAACACAGCACCACGTAGAGCAATACCATATCCAGTGGGCGTTGGTCGGAGAATCCAGTCCGCGCGACAGCATAGTTGTTGGCGGTTTAAACCACCAGCACGAATCGCACAACGTACCACAGAGAAAAATCGCAGTAATAATACAAGCATTGGTCAATGGCGTTTGGGGGCCATGGGCAAGACTTGAAGAAACCGAAGAACCATGGCGATTCTGGTAACCGAAGCTACGACCTACTGTGCCCAAACGCGGACTTCATGGCAGAATTGCAACCTTGATAATAGGTGCCAACCCTACCGAGTTCTGCAATTTTTCGACATTGGGTTGGCGGAGGTGTAATTCGTTGAGCCTGACGCAACTGATGACCAACGGTCGGCTAGTACCATTTCCGGATAGATTTGTAATAATATGAGAAGGGAGCCATACTTGGGTATGATCTTTCTGTGGGGGAGTATCCAGACATGGCTGCCATCAAGTATAAAGTCAAGCTGGCTGAATCCGAACGCTCCCGTCTCAATGAGGTTTCCCACCGGGGCAAGCCGTCAGTCCGCACCGTCAAGCGGGCGCTGGCGTTGCTCAAAGCAGATGAAGGACTTCGGGACGGTGAGATAGCCGGTGTGCTTTTGATCAACGCTGCTACCGTTGCCAGAGTGCGGAAGCGGTTCGTCGAGGAAGGACTTGAGGCCGCCATCAATGACAAGCCACGGCCGGGCCGGGAGCGCAAGTTGGACGGCAAGCAGGAAGCGCACCTAGTTGCCATCGCGTGCAGCAGTCCACCCGAAGGACATGTGAACTGGACGCTCCATCTGCTGGCGGACAAGGTGGTGGAGATGGAGTTTGCCGGGAGCATCTCCTTGGAGACGGTGCGCCAGATACTCAAAAAAACGAACTCAAGCCGTGGCGGAAAAAGGAATGGTGCATCCCCAAGCTGAGCGGGGAGTTCGTCGCTCGGATGGAGGACGTGCTGGACCTTTATCACGAAGAGTACGACCGGGAGTGTCCGGTGGTGTGTTTTGACGAGTCCTCCAAGCAGTTGCTTGGGGATGTGCGGCCTCCCATTGCGGCCGCTCCTGGACGGGTGGAGCGCTATGACACCGAGTACCAGCGAAACGGGACCCGGAATCTGTTCATGTTCTGTGAACCGAAGGGTGGGTGGAGGCATATCGAGGTGACCGGGCGCCGGACTGCTGTGGACTTCGCTCAACAGATGAAGTGGCTGGTGGACGAGGCATATCCTGACGCCGCAGTAGTGCGCGTGGTCCTGGACAATCTCAACACCCACCAGCCCGGCTCGCTCTACGAAGCGTTTGCACCGTCCGAGGCGCGCCGCATAGCCAAACGCCTGGAGCTTCACCACACACCCAATCACGGAAGCTGGTTGAACATGGCTGAAATCGAGTTGAGCGTCTTTAGCAGACAGTGTCTGAACCGCCGGGTCGGCGATGAAGCGTTGCTGAGACGGGAGGTCGCGGCGCTCGAACGCGAGCGCAACGAGGCCGCCGCCATCATAGACTGGCGGTTCTCCACCCAGGACGCTCGCAGTAAGCTCAAACATGTCTATCCAATAGAATTAAATTGAAACGGTACTAGTCCCAGCCACACCATAGGATGTTAGAATGGACAACGGTGAAGCCAGCCGGTCATGGTGGCGGTTTTTTGATGGATCGGTATCAATCAGCGTCAGTATGCTGATTGCGGTTGCGCTCAGAAAATGTGGTTCCTGTGCGGATTTGCCGTTGCTGGGCTACATCAGGGAACTGACTGAGCTGGAAGATGGGGTGATAATAGTGGCCACGCTGCTGCTATTCCCCACAACAGCCGCGCTTTATGGAGGTTTCAAGATGTTCTTTGCGGCTAAAGAAGCGGTTGAGAGAAAAGCCAGAGAACGAGGCCGGCAAGAAGGCCGACAGGAAGGCCGGCTGGAGGAGCGTAATCGCATCAGCAAAGTGCTGGAACAGCATGGCGTGTCGCTGCCCCCGGAGCTAGTGAGAAGTCTGACGGGAGAATCCGAATAGGATGACCAGACTCCCCAATCAGGTTATAGATGCTCATTTCTGGCAACGCCGGTTGCTCGGAGCCTTCGGTCTGGACAGCGCCCTGCGATTACATAGTTAGTGGGGGATTTGTATACTGGCGTCCGATAGTAAGCGTAAGCAAGAAGCCGGCTTGCCGTTACAAGAGCCGGCGCCCAGTTAGTTTCTTTGCAAGGAGACCAGTCCCCATGGTTGCCAAACCTGTTACTGAACTGCCCGCAACTCTGCGGGAAGCTATGTGGGTTGACGGCGACCCGGAGCCGGCTCCCCTAGTCCTGGACTTTCGCCCCGTCCTGGATTTGCTGGCCCAGCTTGGGTACACGGAGCGGGATGTGGACCGGTGGCTGATTGAGTTCAATCACGCTAACCACGAACTGGTGGGCAAACTGGAACTTGACGCCGACGGAGTGCTGTTGGCAACGCCGATGCCGGGCGTGAAAGGCTCCCGAGACGAGACTCAAGTCTTTGCCGACCTGAACATTTGGTGCAGAGAATATGGCGGTAATGCCCACGGTTCCCGGTTGGGTATGCGTCTGCCCAACGGCCAACGCTATGCTCCGGATGCGGCCTGGATTTCGCCGGAGCAGCAGGCCAACCGTCCGCCGCCCTATCCCGCGCCGGATGATTGGCTGCTGCCTTTCTGCCCGGCTTTTGTGGTCGAAGTGCGCTCCCGCAGCGACCGCCTGGCTGCATTGCAGCGCAAGATGGCGGAATATGTCTCCAACGGCGCTTTGCTGGCCTGGCTCATCGACCCCTTCCAGCGGCAGGTGTACGTGTATCGCCCCGGCGTTGCGCCGGAAGTGCTGGATGACCCGGATACGGTGAGCGGCGAGCCAGTGCTGCCGGGGTTTGTGTTTGAGGTGCGCCGGCGGATTTTTGACTTGCGCCAATCCGCAGAGTGAAGCATTGGAGCGCGTTGCCAAGGTATTTCGATTATCGGAACGCGGCGGTCAAGAATAGACTGGCGACAGCGTTGGTTGCTACGCTCGCGAGATTGCCACGCTGCGCTCGCAATGACATAGGGGAACAATCGAAAGATCCTGGCGGTGTTGCCGATATTGATGACATGGTTGATGGGGGCGTAGTACACTGGCGGCGCGTGATACGGGTGTGGCTGAAGCTGTCGTGATATTGGACACTGCGCAGGAGATGATAGTTTGCCGCGAGAATTGAATGTGGGACTGGACGGCGATGGGCTGCGGGTTGCGGTCGTGGCCGCCCGTTTTAACTACGTCATCACCAAAAATCTGATGGATGGGGCGGTTTCCACGCTGGAGCGCTATGGCGTCCGCGACGGGGACATCGCCACGGCCTGGGTGCCGGGCTCCTTCGAGTTACCGGTGGTGGCCAAGACATTGGCGCAATCGGGACAGTACGATGCGGTCATCTGCCTGGGCGCCGTCATTCGCGGCGAAACGAGCCACTACGATATGGTGTGCAATCAGGCCGCCTCTGGCATCGCGGCGGTGAGCCGGGAGACCGGTGTGCCGACCATGTTCGGCGTTTTGACCACCGAGAATCTTGATCAGGCCATCAACCGCTCCGGCGGCAAGGTTGGCAACCTGGGTTCGGACTGCGCGGTGGGGGCCATCGAATCTGCCAAACTGGTTCAGGCCATCAAGACGACCTGACTGTAACCGCTCAGTCTTTGCCGTTCGAACATTGACGATGTGAATTGCCGGGGTGCAGCGGATGCCCCGGCGTACCATATTGCCTTATTAGGGTTGAAACCTTCACCCTCACCCCAGCCCTCTCCCATCAAGGGAGAGGGGGTTATTTTTGGAGATTAGCCATGCAATTCGGCGTTACCGTCCCCAACAACTGGGGCATTGAGGACCCCCAGGCCGTGATAAGTTTCGGGCCGCTGGCTGAAGAGCTGGGCTATGACTCGGTGTGGGTCATGGACCACCTGTTCAACAATGGCTACATCCGGGAGCGGCTGGACGACAAGCCGTATTACCATCCCATGGCTACGTTGTCGCATATTTCGGCGCTGACCGCGCGCGTGCGGCTGGGGACGTCGGTGCTGGTGTTGCCGTATCACAACCCGGTGGAGCTGGCCAAGTATGCGGCGACCCTGGATCAGATGTCGGGCGGACGCGTGGTGTTGGGCGTGGGCGTTGGAGCAATGACGCCGGAGTTTGAGGCGCTGGGGATTCCAACGAACCAACGAGGTTCGCTGACCAACGAGTCGATTGACGTGATGCGTGAGTTGTGGTCGAACGAGGACCCGCGCTATGAAAGCTCCCGATGGAGTTTTGGCGACCTGAAATTCGCGCCGAAACCGCGCCAGGCGGTTGCCGGTTCACCCCATGTGCCGCTTTGGGTGGGTGGCAACAGTCCGGGCGCGTTGAGGCGGGCAGCGCGACGCGGTGACGGGTGGCATCCGTCGGGCGTAAGCGCCGAGGAATATGCCATCGGACGGCAAACCGTTCGGCAACTGGCCGAATCGGCCGGCCGCGACCCTGATGAGCTGGTGATGTCGGTAAGGGTGGAGGTGGAAGCGCACGGGCAGCCGTCGAGCCAGCGGGCCGCCGACCGGGCACGATTGCCGGGCAACGATCCGGCGGGCATGGCGGCGGGGATTGACGCTTATCGGCAGGCTGGCGTGGAGCACCTGGTGCTGGCTCTCAACACCGGCGATGTGTCGCGTTTGAGGGAGTTGATGCAGGTAATCGCTGCCGAGGTGATTCCGCAGTTCCGTTAGGACGGGTACCGCCTACAATCGGGTCTGCAAGTCGTCGAGGTCATTCAGCAACGACGTCATGGTTTCGGATTCGTTGTCATCTTGCCCAGTGCCGTAATAGTAGCGCTGGAAACCATCCACGATGCGTTCCACCGGCGGGTCGGGCAGAGTGCCGACCACATCCTGGCGGTGCTCCTGAGGGGTTTGTCCCTGCCGGCGCGGGAGGCCCAGGGTTGAGGCGACTTCGAGCAGGCGGTGATATACCTCGCGAGGTGTAACCGGAGGCGGCCGGCGCCGCCGCACGTTGGCAACCCGGTTCATCCAGTCAGCGAGAGCGTCGGATACATCCTGGCCGGCGCCCTGCCAGCTGAACAGCGATTCGCGCACCTCACCTTCGGCAGAGACTCCGCCGATGAGCCGGCGTCGGCGGAACATACGGAACAGCACCCAGCCGGCCAGCGAAAGGGCAACCAGGAAGGCCAGCCATTTGAGCAGCGTGAGCATGAAGTTGGGCGGGCCCGACCCCTCCACCTCTCTGAGACTTTCGTGAAACTCCTGAATTTGGGCGCGGGCCAGCTGCAGGCCGGTGAGGTCGCCGCCGCCGAAGAATCCCGACACCCAATTGCCGAAGGCGACCATGGCGGCGGCCAGCAACCCCAGCAGAAGCAGGATGGGTCGGAGTACCCACAGGCCCATCCAGCCGATGCCGCGCATGATGGCTCTGGCAACGTCGTCGAGGCCGCCGACTCCCAGTGCGCCCAGGATGACAGCCACGAGGAGCACGGAGCCGATGCCGACGCCGATCGCCATTACCCAGCCTCGGCTCATGTGGCCGGTGGAGTCTTCGGAGGTGAAGCGGCTCAAGGCCAGGCCGGTGAGGCCGATGGCGAAGTAGGTGAGCAGCAAGGGGATTCCAACGATGTTGGCATCCATCAACGGGTCGGCGGCCGCTGCAACCATCACTACGACCACGCCGCGAATGAAGGCATTGCGTACCACATCCAGCGTAACGTCATCGCGCGCAATGGCGGTGCCGCGCCACCACAAAGCCAGCATGAGCAGCGTGGCGAGTCCCAGCGCCGCTATGGTGTAGATGTCTCCGGACAGCACCCGCCCGATGGGAAACCAGCCCAAGCCCAGACTGACGCCGGCCAGCGCCAAAACGGACACGGCGCTCAAAACGAGGCCGACGACTCCCCGCAGGTTGAGGGAGAACCGAATGGTCTGGACGTACCAGGACAGGATGAACGACCAACCCATCGCCACGGCGGCGACCCACAGCGGGATCGCGGCATCGGGCAGGCGGATGGCGTTGGCGAGCAGCCGACCGCCCAGGAATAGCGCGAATCCCTCCAGGAACAGGGCGATGCACGTAATCAGGGCGAAGCGGCCCAGCCTATCCATCGGCGCCCTCCCCACCCGCTACCGGTTCGGTAACTTCCTGCGGCATCTGGCGCCAGGGGGAATCGCTGGAGTCATCCTCCCAATCGTCGCGCCAGACTTCCTCCATTGCGGCCAGGCTGGCCCCGGCGAGAAATACCTGCACATGCGGGAGCAGTCTGGCGGCAGCGGCGTGAGGTTCGCCGTCGCCGGCGTAGAACACCATGACGCGGTGTCCGCGCTGGCGGATGTCTTCAGCCTCCTGCACGACCGCCGGTGACAGGATGGCGGTAACGAATACGACGGTAGAACCTGCCGGCAGCAGCGCGGCTTCGGCGCGCAACACCGCGGGCAACTCGGCGACCCAGAAGGGGCCGGCCATTGCCAGGGCTTCCAGCGTGGTTTCCAGCTGATATTGGCCGCTGCCGGTGGGCACTGACAGCCATTTGCTAGAGTAGGAGGCCACCGCGTTGCTGACCAGGCCGAAGGTGTAGCCCTCGCGTTCGGCGTATTCCGCCACCGAGGCGGCGACGGTGACGGCGCGTTCGAAGAGGCGGCGGTTGCTGCCCTGCCAGGCGGCGTCGCCGGTGCGTGCGTTAAGGGCGATAATCATATGCTGGGTGGCCGCCGGCTCGAAGACGCGGGTTTCCAGTTTGCCGTGTCGGGCGGTGGCTTTCCAGTCGATACGCTTCAGGGGGTCGGAAGGCTGGTAGTCCCGCAGGCCGACGAAACGGCTGGGGTCGTCCTGGATGCGCCGGCGTCCCCGGGCGACGCCGAGGGGCTGTTCCAACGGAACCATCATGCTGCGGAGGTCGACCAGGCGCGGGTATACCAGCAGGTATTCGACATCGGAAATGTTCTGCTCGGCGGCGCTGAAGCCGAAAAGGTCGCCGCTGCGCAGGCGGGCCGGGCCGATCCGATGGTTGCCCCGGGCCCGGCAGCGAACGCGGTAGCGCCAGGTTACCCGCTGGTAGGGCAGGAGGGAGGTGGTGATGCGGTGGTCGAGCTCGATCTCGGCGCCCACGCCGCGCTGGTGGGTGCCGCTGGTTTGGAGGCCGATGGGGAAGGCATCGGAGATGTCCAGCCAGATCATGGGCAGCAGCTTGCTGTTGTCGACCGTGATGTAGTAGTCCACCAGGTCGCCGATGAAAGCGCGATGGCGCTCCAGGCGGCGCTGGTAGGTTACCCGGCTGAAGGCGTATCTTGTCCAGTGCTTCCCGGTGAGCCAGACCAGCAACACCAGGACGCCAACCACGATGATCAGCGCCTGGCTGGCGAGGAGGCCGGCCAGAATCAGAATGCCTGCTGCGATTAGCCAAAGGTCGCTAAGCATGGCGCAAGGATAACCCTTTGCCGGGAAGTAGTCATCTGTCTGGCAAAGTTGCCTATGGTATGCTTACTGCAATCTGACGGAACTTTGCACGGCGATCACCGTCAATCGCAGGAGGTTTGACAAATGAATCGGTACAAACTTTCTTCCGTTATGTACGAGCCCAGCGAAGATACCGAGGACAAGTTTATGGCTGAGATACCGGCCCTGCCGGGCTGCCGGGCTTGGGGCGATACTGCTGCTGAGACTCTGTATATTCTGCAGGGTGTAGCTGAGGCTTTTATACAATCCTACCAAGAACGGGGGCTTGAATTGCCGGCCGAAGTCATGGCGACTCGGGTTGAAGTTGGCGAGATTGACGAAGTGATGGTGATTGCGTGAACTACCGAGAACTCACTCGGAAGTTGCGCAGGTTGGGCTGTAGATTTGACCGGCAATCCAGGGGCAGCCATGAAATTTGGATAAATGTTGACAGTGATGCGACTGCGACAATCCCTAATTGGGGTAGTCGTGACTTGAAAATCGGCACGGTGCGGGCGATTTTGAGGGATTTGGGCATATCAAGGGATGAGTTCGAGGCTGCATAACGGCAACCCTGTTTTGGCCCCGTCCTATGGTATGCTGGACGGAGTTTAGCCGGAGGATTGCGTTATGGCCCGCGTACCCTATGTTGCCCGAGAAGAACTTGACTCTGCAGGGCAGGCGATTTACGACCGCATCCGGGAAGACCGGGGTGTGGCGGAGGTTGGCCTGCAATTCCGGGCGTTGCTCCATAGCCCGCTGGCTGCCGGCTACCTGACATCGTTGGGCGCATCGTTGCGATTCCAGTCCTCGATGCCGGATGATCTGAAAGAACTGGCCATTATTCTGGTGGCGCGGGAGTGGGATTCTGGGATCGAATGGACCGGCCACTCAGTAGCGGCGGCGCGGGCTGGCGTTTCTGATGAGGCAATTGAGGGCATTCGGACCGGTAAGGCGCCGGGTTGTCTGGAAGGTGAGCAGGCGGCCATCGCCCGCTTTGTGCAGCAGATGACACGCGAGAAAGACGTGTCCGACGAGAACTTCAAGGCGGTGCACGAGTTTCTGGGAGACCGCGGCGTGGTGGACCTGACCATGACCGTGTCCTATTACACCGCGCTGGCGCTGGCCCAGATTGCGCTGCGTCCGGAGATGGGCGGAGACCGGGTTTCGACCCTTTAACCCAAGTAAGCCGCTGGTAATTCGGCGGCCTGCCGCGGGGATACTGCCCGCACTGTAACCGTAGGCGTTGCCGCCATGTCTACCAATTCCGTTGACGAACTGTTGCGCCGGCTGGCTGAATTGCTGGAGTGGCATGATCTGGGGACGAGTGTACTCACCCCGCGACCCCGGGGTGGTCGTTTGCATGGCGAGGATGCCGGCGCCGTAGCCGCAATCCTCGACCAACTGGCTGCCGTGGACGAGGGTTTGCCGTCCGGTCGCAGCCCGAGTAGCCTGGTGTTTGGGAACGGCTGCTTTGCCATCGGTCGGTACCCGGAGGCTCTGGCGGTGTACCAGGCGCTGGCCGGCACCCGCCCGAACGACTTTGCCGTCCAGTTCAACCTGGGGGTTACCTGTTTGCGGCGGAGGCGCCCGGACGACGCCCGCAAAGCTTTCACCACGGCGTTAGCGCTGGACGACGCCTACGCACCGGCGTACTACCAGCGCGGCAACGCACGGGACGACACCGGGGACGCCGAGGGTGCGCTGGAGGATTACGCCACCGCAGTGAGGCTGGATCCCGAGTATCTGCAGGCGTACTACAATCGGGGCATCGTGTTGACTAACCTGGGGCGTTATCAGGAGGCGGTGAGAGCGTTTGATGAGGCGTTGGCCCTGCGACCGGACATATCCAATGCCTACCTTAACCGGGGCGTGGCGTGGGAGGAACTGGGCGACGCAGCGGCGGCCATCGCCGATTTTGACCGGGCTCTGGAGTGCAATCCGGACAACGCTGATGCCAGGTTCAACCGGGCGCGCACCTGCTTTCGGCTGGGTCGCCACCGGGAAGCCATCGCCGAATATACCGCCGCCATTGCGCTACGGCCCGATGACGTGGAAGCCCTGAACAACCGGGGACTGGCTTACGATGCGGTCGGTCAATACCAGGACGCGGTTGCCGACTACGACTCGGCGCTGGACCTGCAGCCGGATTTTGCCGAGGTGCTGAGCAATCGGGGCGCCGCGCAGGAAACGCTGGGCAATCTGGATGAGGCGCTGGCCGACTACCTGGCGGCGCAGGAGGCGCTGCCTGAGTTTGCCGCCGCTTACTACAATGCGGCGCGGCTGTACGCTGACCGGGGTGACATCGAGCGATGCGCCAGTCAGCTGGTGGAGGCCGTAAGGTTGCAGCCGGGGCTATACGCCGAGGCCGAATCGGATGAAACGCTGGGATGGGTGCTGGATTTGACCAGGATCAAGGAGAACCGGCAGCAGTCGTAGCGCATCGGAAACAGGCTAAAGTGCGGTTTCGCCTTCCTCTTCGTCGGCGTCGATCACCTGCCTGAGAATGGCCTCTTCGCTGAGGCGGGCTGCTTCGCTGAGGATTGCCGGGGTGTCTTCGATCAGCAATTCGCCAACCTGCATGGTGGTTTCCGCGGTGGGTACGTGGTCGGCGTTGGTCAAAATGTTGTGCGTAATCACCACCATTGCCAGTGCGGTCAATCCCAACATCACAGACCAATCGATACCGCGGACCGTGTTGAAGGCCAGCATGGTACCGAACCCGAGGAAGATGCCCACCGACGAGCGGAAAGCGGAGCGCCGGAACACCAGCACCGACGCGAAACCCACGGCGATTCCAACCAGCATATACCAGCCCAGGTAAGCGAACGATACGCCTACCAGCACCACCATTCCATCGCCGCCCCTGAAGCCGGTGAATACGCTCTTCCAATGCCCGGCGATGGCGGCCACGCCGGCCAACATACCGATCAGCTCGGGGCCACCGAGCATCTGCGCCATCGTAACGGCGACGGAGCCTTTGATTACATCGCCGGCGAAAACCAGCATCCCACGGTAGCGGCCCACGTGCCAAAAAACGTTGGCGGTACCAGCGCGGCGGCTTCCGGTGGCGAAGATGTCCACGCCCTTGAGTCGCGCCACCAGGTATGCGAACGGGATGCTACCCAGGAGATAGCCGACCAGAATCGCCGCGAACAAGCGGGGCATCAGCCTAACGATTTCTTCTATTATCATAAGGATTCTTTATTCCGGTCAGGGACAGCATCATAGCATAGGCCGGCGATTGCGCCGGGCCGTTGGCGGGACCGGGTTGGTTGGAGTTATTCGGGTTTGCGGGCCGCGTATAACCAGTAACCGATTTGGCCTCGCCGCACCAGATTGTCGACGGGATCGATCAAATCGGGCGCTGAAGCGGCCAGGTCGTCGATGAAGCCCGATGCAGGTCCGGCGAAGGTCTGCCACAGTACCAGTTTGCCGCGCAATTCCAACAGCAAAGCGGAGATTTCGTCCGAAACATCCTCACGTCCCGTCATGGTGAAACCGGCGTTTTCCAGCAGAGATTGGTAACCATCTGGCGGGAGGGCGTCGGTGAGGCACAGCATCATGCCAACGGCGCTGTCCAGCTCTGGCGGCAGGCTGCCGGGTTCGACGGTTACGTCGGACAATCCGAGCACTCCGCCGGGTCGCAGCAACCGGCTGACCTCCTGGATGGCTTCGGGTTTGTTGATGAACAGGCTGGTGGCGCACTCGATAATGACCGCATCGAAGGCGGCGGAGCGGAAAGGCGGCGATTCGGCGTCGCCGCGAACGAAGCTCACATCGGCGGGCACGGGTTGTTCCAGGGAGCGGCGTCGGGAGGTTGCCACTGCGTCAGCGCCCAACTCCAGTCCGGTTACGTGGCAATGAAACACCCTCGACACCGCCGCTGCGCTGGCGCCCATCCCGCAGGCCAGGTCAAGGACGCGCCAACCAGGCCGTAGACCCATGATGCGTCCCAGGCGGTTGGTTACGCGCAACCCTCCGGGATGCAGGCTATCGCCCAGAATGAGGCGAGCCAACTCCGACGAGTAGAGGTCGGCGCAGCATATTTTGGCGGCGTAACTTTGGTCTAGCATTGACGCATCGGGCGAACTGCTCCCTCTCCCCCGGTGGGAGAGGGCTGGGGTGAGGGGGCATTCGTTGGCGGTAAGATTCCACCCTCACCCTGACCCTCTCCCATCGAGGGAGCGGGACTGTTCAGGGGCTTGGGGGCTGTTGCGTGGCGGCGAGACGAATTCTCTGGCGGCCCTGCTCGCGGGTGAGCTGCTCGCGGATTTGCTCCCGGTAGCCCACCGAGTTATACGCGCAGAAGGGGATGGCGCGGCCATCGGGGGTGAGGATGCCGACACAGCACTTCATAACCTGCTTCACGTTGAAGGTGTAGGCGTCGAGGAAGTCTTTGATGGCGATCTGGAAGACGTGGTCTTTGAGATGGTTCATCTCGTAGGGCAGGTCGAGGCCGGGACCGCAGGCGCACTCGAACTGGCTGGCGGTTTTTGCGGTGCCGGCAACGGCGGAGGCCGACCACAAGCCTTCCAGGGCTTCCTGTATCACCGCGGCGTCGGGCGCTTTGGGGAGAGCGCGGTTGGTGATGTAGTCCAGATACCGGTCGATCTCCAGCAGGCGGGGCAGAGGTGTGATAGTGTCGCCGTCGACGAAGACGTAGGAGTTTACCTGGCACGTCGGGAAGCAGCAGGGCACGGGGACGAAATCTTCGAGCACGAAGCGGCCGGCGGTCTGGTCAACGATGCCGTGGATGATGTCGGGGATGGTTACGCGGGTCATGGGGTCGAACGGGATGTGGCGGCCCACGTGGGTAACGGGCTGGAACACGACGCCCCGAACCGCGGGGTGTTGCAGGCCAAACTCGACGATGGCGCCCACCTCGTCGGTGTTCACCCCGCGTTCGATGGCGGCGACAAGAACGGCGGACATACCGGCGTCGGCCAGGCGGTCGAGGGCCAGTATTTTGATGTCGAGGAGAGGTTCGCCGCGAATGGTCAGATAGGTTTTCTCGCGCAGGCCGTCGAACTGGAAGTAGACCACCGGGTCCAGGGCGGACATCTGGGCCAGAAACTTGTCGTCCCGAGCCAGCCGCACGCCGTTGGTGTTGATCATCACCTGGCGGATGCCCCGGTCCTTGGCGGCTTGGATCATTGCGGGCAGCTGGGGGTGGATGGTCGGTTCGCCGCCGCTGAACTGGATGACTTCCGGATCGCCCTCAATTTCGACAAAGCGGTCGAGCATGGACTCCACCTGCTCCAGAGTCAGGTTGTATCCGATACCGGCGTTGGCGAAGCACACCGGGCAGTTGAGGTTGCAGGCGGTGTTCACCTCGATGAGGCCGAGGCAAATGTGCTGTTTGTGCTCGGGGCAGAGGCCGCAGTCCAGCGGGCAACCATCTTTTACCTCGGTGCTGAAATCCAGGGGAATGGTGCCGGGCTTGTTGAAGCGGATGCTGCCGACGTACATTTCGGCGTCGGAGCTGATGATTCCCTCGAACCAGCCGTGGGTGGGGCAACGCTTGCGCATATAGACCTTGTTGTCCCGGATGATGACCTGGGCGTCGATGACGGTTTTGCACTCGGGGCAGATGGAGCGGGTCAGCTCGTGAAAGATGAAATCGGCGTCCTGCTTGGTGCGGTTGGTGGCGGGCATTTATCCATTCTCCATGTACGCGTACTTCCGGTAGCGAATAATCAACGCGATGCTGAATGACATGGCCCAGCCGATTATTGACAATAGAACCGGCAGGTGAATCAAGGCCCCAACGGCATCCAAGGTTTCACTGCCGCGCCCGGTGATGGCAGCGACGAACACCGGGAACAACCAGAAAGCGATAGTGCATGATAACCACACCAGGGTAAATCACGCGGCCGCCGATGCGGTTCAGCCCCCACACGCCAACGATACATAAGAGCGCAACTATCAGCAGAATGGTCAGGAGGGGCAGCATTGAAGGTCAAGCGGTGAGGTCGTTGCCGTTGCGAATTTGGACGAAGGTGACATCCCACAATGCGGTGGTCGCCCCGGTGTCGGGGTTGGTATGCAGTCGAGTACCTGCTACAACGGGCCGGGCAACCCCGGTTTCCTCGGGAGTACCGTCAGATCGTAGGATGGTTTCTAAAGTCTCCGCCTGGGACGAAGCTCTCTTCACATCACCGCGGGAAACGGCAAAAGACGCCTGCACTACCAGATAAACGGGTATGTCATCCTCAGCCCGCCGGCCGTAGAAAAAGACATCAGCGGAGTAAAGCTCTCCGGCATCGCCGCCGTGGATGATGCCGCGTCTGGCGGCGTCCACGGCTATTTCGCGAATCTCCATCCGGGAAATCACTTCAATGCTGCTTAGATTCAGTGCGTCGGCAAATAAGTCTGGCCGGCGTTCACAGAGAAACTCCATCCCCCAGCCTTTGAGGGTAGAAACGTCATTTGAAGTCCAAATTAATTCTTCATCGATTTTCGCAACCCTTTCTCTCGTTCTCTGATGCGATGTCATCATCCGTTCGAACCTGCGGTCAAGCCGCTCCTGTGAAGCGCGCATTTCGGCGATGGCTTTGGCATTCTCGTTAACTAATTCCCTGGTTTCAGCGATGGCCTTAGCGTTCTCCGCTTGCAGAGCGCGTATTTCGGCAAAGGTCATCGGCTCCGGCTCATTGGCCGAAGATATGGGTGTGGTCATCGTAGTCACTATCTCTGGCAGTTTGGCCTCTTTATGGTATCAGGTTCGGCCAATCAGAGATTGCAGCTGCGCGAATCCCTCGTCCAGGGAGCCACCATATTCTTGCAGCCAGTCCGGAACGCTCTCAGGGGAAAACTCCAAGATTCCAGTATCCTCCCCCCTGGCGTGTTGATTTTTTATCAACCCTTTGGTTTTCCAAGCTTCGATCACGATACGTTTCGGGATGGCATAAAGGTGCGCTTCCGATGGACTCAACCCTAGGCACAGTAAAATACCGTATTCTTGGTCGCGGATCTAGTTGAATACATACGTCCCAGACTTACTCAGAGAGGCTACCTTTATTTCAGTTCGATGACCTCCAATTACGCGATCGGCCCCTGATCCTTTGGCTTTGGTGACGTGTAATCCTTTCTCCTCACACCAGGCAGATAAGAGTTTTTCGTAGTACATACCCAACGTCCTGAGATGCATATGCACGGCTAACCAATAAAAAGGACTACCGTCCCAACGCTCAAAATCGGGTTCATAGTCGTCCTCTAATCGTCGCGAAATTTCGCATAACAATTGGAAATCTGGAACGTCATTTGAAGCGCTCATCATCACCCTAAAGCAGTCTAAGCGTGGTCGGTGGTTCTTTAATTTGTGCTGACGGGCTAGATTGTTGGGCGCCAAAGCTCTTGGCGGCGAGTCGCTTGCGCATTACCTCTACCGCCTCAGGATTATCATCGATTAGGAGGTAATCCTCTCTACCCTCCAACGTGGCAGCCTCTCCGAGGGTGCCGCTGCCGGCGAAGAAATCCAGCAGCCTGTCCCCCGGATTCGAGTGTACCCGGACAATGCGTTGGATGATGTCGAGGGGTTTCTGGGTGGAGTAGCCGGTTTTTTCCTTGCCGGTTACGATTGTGTGCCACCAGACATCGGTGGGGGTTTTGCCGCGGGCCGCTTTTTCCGGGCCTACCAACCCGGGCGCCAGGTAGGGGATGCGGTCGATGGCGTCGTAGTTGTAGGTGTAGCTAGCGGGGTCTTTGGCGTACCAGAGGATGTTATCGTGCTTGGCCGGCCAGCGGGTTTTGGGGCGGCCGCCATAGTCGTAGGCCCAGATGATTTCGTTCATAAAAGAGTCGCGGCCAAAAATTTCGTCCAGCATTATTTTGCAGTAGTGGACTTCCCGGTAGTCGATGTGGAAGAAGAGACTGCCGTGGTCGTCCAATACTCGGTACGCCTCCTCCATCCTAGGGCGCAGAAAGCCGATGTAGTCGTCAAAGATGTCGCCGTAACTGCTGGCGCCGACGACTTGCGTTTTGTAACGGCGGCCCTGGAATCCGGTGCGGTCGCCATCGGCGTCGGGAGTAACCTTGATGCGGGTGCGGGACTGGGCCTTGCCGGTGTTGAAGGGAGGATCGACGTAGATGAGCTGGAACGCCGCATCGGGCAGGGTGCGCAGGACATCAAGGTTGTTGCCAAGTATAATATCGCCCATTGCGCGCCTCCGAACCGTGGCCGCATTATCCGGTTTCTCCGATGGGGGTGTCAAACGGGACGCCCCTCACCCCAACCCCTCTCCCTGCGGGAAAGGGGCTATACGCAGGTGGTTAGCATGACTCAAAGTAATTTCCCGTCTGGCCCGCTCGCCGGTGTCAAAGTGCTCGACCTGACCCAGATTATGGCGGGGCCGATGTGTACGATGCTGCTGGCCGACATGGGGGCCGACGTTATCAAGATCGAGCGGCCGGGCAGTGGGGACGACACGCGGCGCATGGGGAGTCGGTATGAGAACGGGTTCGCCGCCGGATTTCTGGCGCTGAACCGAAACAAGCGGAGCATTGCGCTGGACCTGCGCTCGGACGAGGGCAAGGGCGTGTTGCGTCGCATGGTGGAGACGGCGGACATTGTGGCGGAGAACTTCCGTCCCGGGGTGATGGACCGGTTGGGGTTGGGTTACGACGAGCTATCGCAGATTAACCCGCGACTCGTCTACGCCAGCATCTCGGGTTTTGGTGGGAGCGGGCCGTACCGCAATCGGGGCGGGTTCGACCTGGTGGCCCAGGGGATGAGCGGGTTGATGAGTATCACCGGGTTCCCCGGCGGGCCGCCGGCGAAGGTGGGAGTGCCCATCACCGATATCGGGGCCGGTAGTTTCACGGCCTTTGGCATCCTGGCGGCGTACATCCACGCTCAGCGGACGGGTCAGGGCCAGCAGGTGGATGCGTCGCTGCTGGAGGCTGGAATAGCGTTCACGGTGTGGGAGTCGGCGGAGTATTTTGCCATCGGGGAGATACCCGGGCCGCTGGGTTCGGCGCACCGGGTCAACGCGCCCTACCAGGCGCTGCGCACCAGCGACGGCTACATCAACATCGGAGCGGCGTCGCAACCGACGTGGGAGCAATTTTGCCGCGCCATCGGGCAGGACGCGCTCATCGAGGATCCGCGCTACAAGGAGTCCAACGACCGCAAGGCCCGTGAGGGGGAACTGGCGGCATTGCTGGAAGAGATTATGGTGAAACACTCTACAGACTATTGGATGGAGTTGTTGGAGTCTGCCGGAGTGGTCGCGGGCCCGATATACGACATGGCGCAGGTGTATGACAATGAGCAGGTGTTGGCGCGGGACATGAAGGTTACGCTCCAGGATGACGAGATGGGAGAGTTGAACAATATAGGTATACCGGTGAAACTATCGGCAACGCCGGGAAGCATTCGGCATCGGGGGCCGGGCCTCGGCGAACACACCCGCGCCATCCTGCGGGAGCACGGCTACACGGAGGCGGAGGTTGACGCGCTGGTGGACGGGGGGGTAGTGGCTGTTCCTTGACCCATGCCAGGGTCAATAACCCAAGCCATTTCGGAAGGAGACATCATTGGCTCATGATGCGGACAAGAATATGGTCAATGCTACGTTATGGGCTTCTAACAGTGCTACTTGGGGTGACTACATCCGCCATTGTTAACGGGGCAATTCTGCTAGCTGCGTACAACTTGCCCAAACAGGTTCTGGCCGCAGACTCTACAAACCGGGTGCTTGAAAGCGTTATGATTTTGTCAGCCGCGCTGCTTGCCACCGCACCGCTCATCGAGTGGTAGTACAATCACTTAAGCCGTTGGTTGAATATTCCTCTGAGCGACGATGGAGGTAATCGTGAAGGTACGGATTAATCCCAAAGCGGTCATAATAGGAATCTCCTACGCCATCGCAATTCCCGTAGCTGTCGTGGTGATGGGTTCCATATCCGGTTGGTGGTAACTGCACGGCTCAAGTTGTTACCGGACCGCCTTGCCCTCTACATCCGCCGCCAAGCCGCCCCTTCGGTCATCTCCAAAAACTGGCTAACTAGCGTTGGGTTGGACAGAATTAGCCCCGGCGAGAACAGTGTAGCACCCTCCAGCGTTGTCCGGTCCAGCACCTGGCCGCCGGCTTCCTGGGCGAGCAGGATGCCCGACGCGATGTCCCAGGGCGAGAGGCTGTGGTGGAAGTACAGGTCGATGCGACCGCACGCAGCGTAGGCAATGCTGAGGGCGCTGGAACCCATCAACCGATAGGTCTGGGTGCGGGGCCAGAGGTCCGAGGCCATCGCCAGCAGCTTGCCGGCCTGCTCGAAGTTGTAGCCGAGGTCGAAGCCGAGCACCGCCTCGCCGATGTCGTTGCGGTCGGATACCGAGATGGGTTCTCCGTTCAGGGTTGCGCCATGCCCCCGTTGGGCGGCGAATAGCTCATCGCGCACCGGGTCATAGGTGGCGCCGGCGACCACGGTATCGCCATCGGCGATGGCGACCACCACGCAGAAATGGGGAATACCCTCAGCGAAGTTGCGGGTGCCGTCGATGGGGTCGACTACCCAGGTGTAGGGCGAGGCGCCGGGCACTGGAGCAGATTCCTCGGACAACACGCCGAAATCGGGGAATTCCTCACCCACGTACTCCAGTATTAACCGCTCACAGGCCAGGTCAACATCGGTTACCACGTTGGCCCGCCCTTTGAAATTAATCTCCATTTCGGTGCGAAAACGCGACGCGGCCAGTTCACCGGCGCGGCGAGCTGCCGTCTCGCACACGGACAAAGCCGTGTTGCCGCTGCGCGACCGGGGCAACTGGTTGGCGGGAGTAACTTGCGACACCGGTAGTGGCCTCCTGAAATTTTCTGGTTTGGGGGATTTGGAATGGTACGGTCGAAAAGGGGAACCGGAAAAGTGTAGCACCGGGCGGCGGAGAGCGACAAGACGGTCTTTGCCTCACGCTTACCCATTGTAATCTGTCATTGCGAGGAGCGTAGCGACGTGGCAATCTCGATGAGGTTGAACACACGTCGGCGAACCGCGGTTGCTGTGACGACGAGGTGGGCACGCTATGCTCGCAATGACAAAGTGGGTACGCATCAGGGTCTTTCCATGTTGAGCAGCGGTGTTATTAGTCGGTAATAAGCGAGCCGGCGGAGGAATGTGTGGGTGGCCCTTCGACGGGCTCAGGCTGATGCTTCGACGGGCTCAGGAAGAGCGTGGAATCTGTTTGGATGGGCGATCGAAAGATCCTGAGGAGTGACCGGAGGGCTTCGGAAATTACATAACGCGCGTGGTATACTGCTTTGGTGTGTACGCAGGTAAATCGGCCTCTGGTGGGAGTGGGGGTCGTGTTTGTGCGAGGCGGTCGGGTTTTCCTGGCGCAACGGCGGGGTTCTCACGGGGCGGCCGCCTGGGGTTCAGCCGGTGGTCATCTGGAGTTTGGCGAGACGCTGGAAGAATGCGCCCGCCGGGAAGCACAGGAAGAGCTGGGCGTGATTGTGGGCGGGTTGCGGGCACTGTGCCTGAGCAACATCATAGAGTATGGCCGCCACTACGTGGATGTGGAGTTTCTGGGAGAGATTGGCGACCAGGAGCCAGAGCCGACGGCGGACGACGGGTCATTTGGCGACTATGGCTGGTTTCCGCTGCGCGATCCGCCAGAACCGCTGTTCGAGCCGATGCGCGTTGCCATCGACAGTCTGTTGTCCGGCCAGTGGTACTGCAGCGGTGATGAAGTCGTCGACGGCGGCCAGGACCGTGCTCGGTCGGAGTACTGAGCCTCTTGGCCAACCATAAATGTGCTATCCAGTCGTACCAACAGCGGCAAACGCAATCTCGCTGTCCCAACGTAATCGCAGCAAGAGGCGACATTGGGTCGCGCCGGGGGTGAATCTTGGCGGCTAAAAAAGGTCGGGGTCTATTGATGGTTTACGTTGACGTGGCGGCGGAGCACGATGACGAATTCAACCGGTGGTATGACGAAGAACACATCCCGGAGCGGTTGTCGATACCTGGTGTGCTGAATGCGGCGCGGTACGCGGCGGTGCGCGGCGGGCCGAAATATCTGGCCTGCTACGAGATTGACACCCCGGAAACCTGGTACTCGGATGCGTGGCAGTATCACCTGACCAACCCGACCGAATGGTCGCAGAGGATGTCGCCCGGTGTGATCGGAGTCAACTACGTGCGGAACCTGTACCGGCTGTTGTATCCAGCGGACGTGCCGGAGGGGACTGCCAACTCGGAGATGGCGTCGGCGCTGCTGGTGGGCCGGATGGAGGTTTCGGCGGGGCTGGACGGTGCGTTTAATGCTGCCTACGATGCGGAACGACTGCCGTTGTATTACAGCATACCGGGCTACATAAGGGGTCGACGGTGGGAAGCGGTGATGGGCGAACCCAAATACACAACTGTGCACGAATGTATTGGACCAGAGGTTGCGGACAGCGCAGAATGGCAAGCGGTGCGCGACACGGTTACGCCCCAGTGGAACGCGGAGGTACAACCCAGGATGCAGTTTGCGGCGGGTTCGCCCGGGGTTTACCGGCGAATTCTGTGATTTTGGACACTTTTGGTCAAATCGTGCATCATGTTCGATAGCGTCGAGATCGGGTATCAGGTATAATAAAGGTTGTAAATCTACCAAATATTGTGTCCGCGATGCGCTGGCAATCCAGCATACATATGTGCATCGCCGACCCGGTTCGCAATTGCGGAGACTTCGTAATATTATGACACAACAAGTTCCAACAATCGGCGCGGGGCAGTCATCTGATTACACTTCCGACAATATACAGGTGCTGAAAGGATTGGAAGCCGTCCGGGTGCGGCCGGGAATGTACATTGGCAGCACCGGGGTTGACGGCCTGCATCATCTCATCAAAGAGTTGCTGGATAACGCCGTGGATGAGGCGCTCGCCGGACACTGCGACCGGATTGACCTGCACATCGCGGCAGACGGCGCGGTTACGGTTACGGATAATGGCCGGGGCATTCCGGTTGACACGCATACCGACACCGGGGTGTCTGGCCTGGAAACGGTGATGACCACGCTGCACGCCGGCGGCAAATTCGACGGGGCTGCCTACAAGGTGTCGGGCGGCCTGCACGGGGTTGGGGCGTCGGTCGTGAACGCGCTGGCATCGCATCTGCACGCCGAAGTGTGTCGCGGCGGCATCCGGTACACGCAGGATTACGCTCAAGGGATTCCGGTATCCGAGCTGGAGAAACATCAGCGTGTCAACCGGCAGGGCACCACGGTTACGTATTACGCCGACCCGGAGATATTCCCGGAAATCACCTACGATTTCACCCGCCTGGTGGCTCAGCTGCGGCAAACCGCGTACCTCAACAAGGGGCTGGAGCTTTGCCTGGTGAGCGAGTTCCACGAAGCAGAGCGCAATGGTGATATTGAGCGATCGTTCTTCTTCGATACCGGCGTTGCGAGCATGGTGCGGAACATTAACCGCAAACGGAACATCGTGACGGCCGAGCCGTTCTACTACCAGCGCATCGCCGAGGATGCTGACGTGGAGGTGGCCTTCCAGTTTCACCACACCGATGGGCACGACAATCTGGCGGCAGATGAGCGAACCTTTGCCAACTGCATCCTGACCTCGGAAGGCGGCACGCACCTGGCCGGGTTCCGTTCCGCGCTGACGCGGGTGTTGAACGACTACGCGCGCAAGCAGAACTTCACCAAGGATCCCAAGGACTCCTTCACCGGAGATGATACGCGCGGCGGACTCGTTGCCGTCATCAGCGTGAAGCTGGGCGACCCACAGTTTGAGGGTCAAACGAAAAACAAGTTGAGCAACCCGGAGGTGCGCAGCCGCGTGGAAGCCGCGACCGCCGAGGGACTGACCCGGTTCCTGGAAGAAAACCCCACGTCGGCCAGGGCCATACTGGAGAAGGTGCAAACCAACCACGCGGCCCGCGAAGCTGCGCGGCGCGCCCGAGACCTGGTGCTTCGGAAGAACGCACTGGACGGCACGTCCCTGCCGGGCAAGCTGGCGGACTGCGCGGAGCGTGATCCGGCCAAGTCAGAGCTGTACATCGTGGAGGGTGAATCCGCCGGCGGGTCAGCCAAGATGGGTCGCGACCGGCAGTTCCAGGCCATCCTGCCCCTAAAGGGCAAAATCCTGAACGTGGAGCGGTTCCTGGACAAGGTGGAGCGTATTCTCGGCCACGAAGAGATCCGGGCAATGATATCGGCGGTGGGTACCGGCGAGGGCGAAGCCTTCGACATTGCCAAGTTACGCTACCACTACATCATCATCATGACCGACGCGGACGTTGACGGTTCGCACATCCGCACGCTGATTCTGACTTACTTCTACCGGAGGATGCGGCCGCTGATCGACGGCGGGTTCCTGTATATCGCGCAACCGCCCTTGTATCGGGTGCAGCGGGGGCGCAGCATCGCCTACGCTTACACCGAGGATGAGAAGGACGCGCTCATCAAGAAAATGTCCACCGCGCGCGCCGAGCCATCCATGCAACGCTACAAGGGTCTGGGGGAGATGAACGCCGACCAGCTTTGGGACACGACAATGAATCCTGAAACGAGGAAGATGCTGCGCGTGTCCGCCCATGACCTGGCCGAGGCTCACGATGTGTTCGAGATGCTGATGGGCGAACAGGTCGGTCCGCGCAAGAATTTCATCCAGAGCCACGCGACGGAAGTGCGCAACCTGGACGTTTAGAAACCCGTTCCGGACGGCCCGGCGGGGAAATGGCCACGGCTCCACCGGATGACATGGTTCTCCTGCTGTCGGAAGCGGAGTTGCGGGCCGTGGTGGCGCAGTTGGCGGCCAACATTGATCGGGATTACGCCGATGTTGGCCTGGTGCTGGTCTGTGTGCTGAAGGGCGCCGCCGTGTTTGCCTCCGACCTGATGCGGCAGTTGCAGGCCGACCTGCTCCGGGTCGAGTACATCCGGGCCAGCAGTTACGGCAGCGGCACCGAATCGTCCGGCGCGGTCAGCATCGAGGGCACACCGCTGGCGGCCAACATCACGGGGCGGCACGTGCTGCTCGTGGACGACATTTCCGATACGGGCCACACGCTGGTGGCCGTGTCCGACCATTTGCGTGAGATGAGCCCGGCGTCGCTGCGTCTATGCACCTTGCTGGACAAACCGGAGCGGCGGGAAGTGGAAATCACCTACGATTACGTCGGTTTCACCATCCCCAACTACTTTGTGGTTGGGTATGGGATGGATCTGGATGAGCGGTACCGGGGCTTGCCAGCGGTTTACTACTTTCCTGAGAGGTGAGGCCGGGATTGCGCTGCTGCGCTCGTGATGACGGCGGGATTGGAGTCGGTCAGAAACCCACGGCCTGGCCGTCGCCGCGAGGGTCGGAGGCTCCGGTTAGGACGCCACGGCGCGGGTCGCGGACGATGAGTTGCACCACACCGTGGTACGCGCCCAGGGGATTTTGCACCACGTTGTGGCCCATGCGAGTAAGGTCGCGGACGGTGTCGTCGGGCATCCCGACCTCTACGCGCAGCTCGCCGGGGCGGTCGATGGTGGCGGGATCAGTGCCGGGGAAGCTGTGCCAGCGGGGTGATTCCACGGCATCCTGCGCCTTCAGGCCGCCATCAATGAGTTTGGTCAGGATCTGGATGCCGCACTGGGGCTGGAAGTCGCCGCCGGGTGTGCCGCCGACGATGGCCACCTCGCCGTCCACGGTGGTGAGGTAGCAGTTCAGCGTGTGCATGGTGCGCTTGCCGGGAGCGATGACATTGGGGTGGTCGGCTTCGAGGGTGAAGCCGCGACCGGCGCGGTTGTTGAACAGAACTCCAGTGCCCGGCGCCACCACACCCGAACCAAAGCCGTTGGAGAGGCTGTGGATCCAGCTGACGGCATTGCCGGCGTCGTCGGCGACGCAAAAATAGGTGGTGTCGCCGCCGCCGTTTACCGGCGTTAACGGTCGCACCTCGGTGCCGGCCTGGAAGGGGTGAATCTGGTCGCGCCGCATATCGGAGTATTCCGGGGACAGCAATCCGTCCAGGGGCCAGTCGACGAAGTTGGGGTCTCCGGCCAGCCGGTTGCGGTCGGAGTAGGCAATTTTCTTGGATTCGACCAGCAGGTGGATGGCATCAGCGGAGTTGGGCGTCATTGAGGTAAGGTCGTGGCCGCCGACGATGTTGAGCATCTCCAGCAGCAGGAATCCCTGGGACGGCGGGCGGGTCTGGTAGACGCGATGTCCGCGATAGTCGGCGCTGATGGCGTCGCCAACCACGGCCTGATGGTTGTTGAAGTCGGTCTCGGTAAACAGTCCGCCAGCGTCGTTTAGTCCGGCCACCATCTGATCGGCCAGGTGTCCGCGATAGAAAGCGTCGGCGCCGCCCTGGGCAACCTGCCGGATGCTGGCGGCCAGGTCCGGGTTGGCCAGTATCTCACCTTCACGGGGTGGTCGGCCGTTGCTGAGATAGATATCGGCAGTGGCGCTGAAACGGGCCAGCAGTTCGGCGCTGTTGGCAAACACCCGGGCGATGCGTGGTGGCACCGGAAAACCGTTCTCGGCGTATTTGATGGCCGGGGCCAGCAGTTCGGCAAAGGACAGCGTGCCGAATTTCCGGTGCAGCGCCTCCCAGGCAGCCGCTTCGCCGGGGACGGAAACCGAGTGGGGGCCGGCGATGGGCATTAGAGCGAGACCCTGTTGGCGGTAATACTCGGCCTCAGCGCCGGCGGCAGCGGCTCCGCTGCTGTTGATATTGGTGACGGTGCCCGAGTTGGCATCGTAGGCGAGGATGAACGAGTCGCCGCCGAGGCCGCACATGGGAACGATGGTTACGCACTCGACGGCAGCCACGGCGAGGGCTGCGTCGAACGCGGTGCCGCCATCCTGCAAAACCCGCAAGCCCACGGAGGCTGCAAGGGGGGATTCGGAGGACACCATTCCATTCTGGCCGTAAACAGCGCTGCGGGTCAGGCTGGTGATTGACATAACGGGTCTCCTAAGGGCGCGCTGGGTGGTTCGCGGCGGGCCGGTGATCGGGCGCTGGCACCAATATCGGGGGTTCTTGAACGTGATTGGTTGACCGGGATCGCCAGGGGAACGCTTCCAAGGTCATTGTAGGGGGCCATTATAATGGATGTTGCGAGCCGGGGTGCGTCGATTGGAGCGTAGCGGGGCGGCAGGCGTGAATAGATGCGATATGGCGGGGTGACCGGGCCGGCGGGTTTTTAGTGATCACCTTCATTTGAACATCGAACATTGGAGCATCGAAAGCCCGCGACCGGGCCCAGGGCAACCGCATTCTAATTGAATCAGTTTTTGAGGTGCCCGTCATTCCCGCGAAAGCGGGAATCCAAGTGGCTTGGTTGTACGTCAACTGCCTGGAAGCAATCTGTATGGATTCCCGCTTTCGCGGGAATGACGATTTATCAGGCCACAAAAGTTAGAATGCGTTTGCCCTGCGACCGGGCCCAGGACGATTGCAAAGTCTCCTCTCCCCTTCGTGGGAGAGGGTTAGGGTGAGGGGGCGTTCCCGTCGTCAAGCAGAAAGGAACTGCTGACTTTGCAATCGTCCTGCGACCGGGCCCGCGTCGGATGACATTTACCCTACGGTTTGATACCATCTATGCCCTAGACTTACAGATGGAACCCGTCACATTTCAGGAGTTGCCCTCTTGCCCGCCCAAAAGGCCACGCGCCAATCCGTGAAACGCTACGCGCGCAATTTGAGTGTCCGCCGCACCACCCGTACCGCGATCGTTCAGGCTCGCCGTGCCATGACCGGCGGCCATGCTGATTCGGAGGAGTCGGTGCGCAAGGCGATGCGTCTGCTGGACATTGCGGCGCGTAAGGGCGTGTTGCACAAGAACAACGCTTCCCGCCGCAAGGCCCGGTTGGCTGCGGCGTTGCAGAAGATGGAAGCGAGTTAGCCGAGAGCAACGACCGGCTCCTGACCGGCAATTCCTGCCGGTTGTTCCCTGGATGACGCCACGGCGTTGACAAACGGTTTCGCGGGATTTAGGATATCCGTGCCGAACATTAGTTTTCGTGACGTAACGTAACGCATTCTGGCCCGGAGGTTATCACCGATGGCAGCGCAAAAAAGCCTGCGACCCCGACAAAAGGCTATGCTGGATTTTATCCAGCAGTTTCTTGACGAAAATGGCATACCGCCCACGGTGCGGGATATTCAGAAAGGCTGCGATATCAGCAGCACCTCGGTGGTTGATTACAATCTGCGTCTGATGGAGCGGGACGGCTACCTGAAGCGTCGCTCGGAAGTAGCACGAGGCATTGAGTTGCTGGACGAAACCGGAAAGCCGGTGGCCAACGGCGCGGTTCGCGTCCAGATTGTTGGCTACATCGCTGCCGGTGAGCCGATTCCGGCTTTCTCGTCGGAGGGAGGCGTTGCGTCGGTTGAGTTCGATACCGTTGAAGTCCGGCCTGAGTTGAAGAAGAAGCACGGCACCCTCTTTGCCCTATCAGTGAAAGGTACGTCTATGATTGACGCGCTGATCGACGACGGCGACGTGGTGGTGATCAAGCCGACCAACACCGCCCGCAACGGGGAGATGGTGGTGGCGTGGTTGCGTGAAGAAGAAGAAGCGACGCTGAAAAAATTCTACCGGGAAGGCTCGCACGTGCGCCTGCAACCGGCCAACAGCACCATGGAGCCCATAATTGTTGACGTGAGCAACGTAGAAGTTAAGGGGCGCGTGGTGGAAGTGTTGCGCCAGTACTAGGTGGCAGAGAGCGGCTCTTCGACAGGCTCAGGATAAGCGGGGAATTTGTCGAGCGGCTGATCGGGGACCCTGGGGTTAGTTGCGGCTGTTGGAGAGGGCTCCGTAGGTGGCAACCAGAAAGGGTACGCAATAGGTGAGTGGGATTTTCCACGCCAGTGCGTTGGTAAGTTGACCCGCCAGAATCGTGTCGCCCTGGTTTAGGGCAGTCAGCGCCGTGCCGACGACTACGCTGGCAATCAGCGAGCGGCGCAGCATCGGCCAGTGTCGCATCGCGCAACGGCTGCATTTTGTGATGCCGACGCTGCCCCCACGGGGCCGAAACGTGTAGCTGGAGCGGACACTCATCCGGCGGTTGCAACGTTGGCAGTGCGGGGTACTCTCTTCCATCAGAATCTGGCAGCGGTGCCCACCGCGCGGAGCATCAAGGATTACGTAGTCGCCACGGCATAAGGCGATGGTTCGTGGTTCTGAAACACCCGGGTGGGCTGCCATAGCCGGCGGTCTGATTGATATTGAACCAACGCCAGGAACAGACCTTCGGGGTCGTAGGCGCGGCGTTGTTCGCCATCGGGCCCGTCGTCATGCTTGACGCCCGAGAAGACAGCCTGGCCGTTGCGCATGGCCTGTGCTTCGAGATGGGACAGGGTCAAAGTCGGCAGGTCGCGTAGAGCCCAGTCCACCGGATGGATCAGCGCTCGCCAATCGTCGCCGGCTGCCTCGAGGCCATCGAGGGTTATGCTGTCGGGCGCCGAGAAGCCGCCGCAGTAGACCCGGGCCAGGGCGGTAACGTAACCGCCGCAACCCAACGCTGCGCCCAGATCGTTAGCGACCGACCGCATATAGGTGCCGCGGCCGCAATCGATGGTCAGGCAGAGCCGGGGCAAGTCCAGCGTGTCAATGGTGATGGTGTGGATTTCGACCTGCCGGGGACGGCGTTCGACGACCTGGCCGGCCCGGGCCAGGTCGTACAATCGCCGGCCGTCCACTTTGATCGCGCTGTACATCGGCGGCGCCTGGTCGATAACGCCGATGAATTGTTGCAACTCCTGCTCAATCTGGTCGCGGGAAATGCCGGTGGGGTCTGCGACCGTGGTTATTTCACCTTCGGCGTCATAGGTAGTGCTGGATGCACCCAGTCGCACTTCCATGACGTAGCGCTTCCGACCCGACACGACCTGTTCCATGAGGCGGGTGGCCTGTCCGAAGCAGATGGGCAACACGCCCTCGGCCAGTGGGTCGAGGGTGCCGGCATGGCCTACTTTTTTGCGCTGGCGAGTGATGCGTTTCACCCGCCGGACGGCTTCCATGGAGGTGACGCCGACCGGTTTATAGAAATTGAGGAACCCGTTGACCGCCGGTGTCACACGGTCGTTGGCGGACATTACGTCAGGTCCGTTCTGCCGAGTTGACCGGATGGTCGCTGCCCACCGTATCGGGGGGAAGTTCGTCGATGATGCGCATGAGGCGGTCGGCTTCAAGCATAGCGTCGTCCAGGTCGAATTTCAGGAAGGGGATATAACGCAACGACACTCGATTCCGCAGTTCCCGGCGCAGGTAAGCGGCGGATGACCGGATGCCTTCCAGCGCCTCCTGCTGCAGCGCCGCACCGCCCATGACGCTGATGTACACCCGGGCGTTGCGCAGATCCGGCGCGGTGCGCACCTGAGTGATGGAGATGAGGCCCTTCAATCGGGGGTCGTTCAACTGGGACAGGACCAGGGCCGAGATTTCCTGCCTCAGGATCCCGTTCACGCGCTCGATTCGCCTGCGGTCGGTCATAAGTGTCGCTTCCCTGGGTGGGTTCTCGGAGTCGCCTACCGGAGTTGGCGGTAATGATGCCACCGAACCGGTGGTCAGTTAGCGCGCTCCATGCGGTACGCCACGATAACGTCGCCTTCAGCATACTCGTTGAAACCGTCGAGCATGATGCCGCACTCGGTGCCGGCAGTAGCCTGGTTAACCTCGTCGCGGAAGTGGCGGAGGCTGGAGATTTTGGTTTCCAACACCTGTCTATCGTCTCGCATGATGTGTACCGAGCTGTCGCGCACGATGCGTCCGTCCAGCACGCGACAACCGGCGATGCGAACACCACGGCGGCCTTCGAAGATTTCCCGGACTTCGGCGCGGCCGATTGTAACAGCCTCGAAAACGGGTTCCAGCATTCCCTGTAGCGCCTGCTCGACGTCTTCCAGCAACCGGTAGATTATTTGGTAGTTACGGACTTCGACACCGAGACGTTCGGCGGTTCGTTCAGCGCCAATCTCAAAACCGACGTTGAATGCGATTACGATGCCTTTGGACGCCGCCGCCAGCTGGACGTCGGAATCGCTGACTGAACCGGAACCGGAGTGAATGACGCGGGCCTTGACGTCGCCTTCAGACAGTCTTTCAACGGATTGGGTGACCGCTTCCACACTACCTTGCACATCGGCCTTCAGGACCAGGACCAGTTCTTTCACGTCGCCGGCATCAATCTGTTTGACCACGTTGTCCAGGGTGAGGACGGTATCCAGGTTGCCGGTGCCAGTGCGTTGGCCGTGTCGGGTGGCGATTTGGCGGGCGGTTCGGTCGTCGGCAACCACCTGCAGAATGTCGCCGGCATCCGGAGTGGCATTCAACCCGGTAATGACGCCGGGAGAGCCGGGCAGGATGGCACCCATGGGGCCGCCGCGTTCGTCTGTAATGGCGCGCACCCGTCCCCAGGATCCGCCGGCCACGATCTGATCGCCGACGCGGAGGGTTCCGGTTTGTATCAGCACGGTTGCGGTTGGCCCACGGCGTCGGTCCAGGGTGGCTTCGATGATGACGCCGGCGGCTTTGCGGTCGGGATTGGCCTTGAGCTCCAGGACCTCGGCAAGCACGGAGAGGTTTTCCAGCAGGTCGCCCACGCCATCGCCGGTTTGGGCCGACAGCGGCACGGCGATAACGTCGCCGCCCCACTGTTCGACCAGCAGGTTGCGCTCGCTGAGCTGGCGATAGATGACATCGGGCTGAGCGCCGGGCAGGTCCATCTTGTTGATGGCGACGACGATGGGAACCTCAGCAGCCTGGGCGTGGGAGATGGCTTCGTCGGTTTGGGGCATAATGCCATCGTCAGCGGCAACCACCAGGACTGCGATGTCGGTGACGCGGGCGCCGCGAGAGCGGATGGCGGTGAAGGCAGCGTGGCCGGGTGTGTCGAGGAAAGTTATTGGCTGCCCTTCGCGTTCCACCTGATAGGCGCCGATGTGTTGGGTTATGCCGCCAGCTTCCTTGTCAACCACGGATGAGTTGCGGATGTAGTCCAGCAGGCTGGTTTTGCCGTGGTCAACGTGGCCCAGGATAGTGATGACCGGAGGACGCGTCTTCATGTCCGCGTCGTTGTCGACACCCAGATTGGCGGTAAGGGCGCCGGTTTCGCCGGCGGTGTCGGCCTGTCGGGTACGCACGCCGTAGGCGGCGGCGGCAACGGTGGCCACCTGGTGGTCGATGGCCTGGTTGACGGACACCATGATGCCGTGGCGCATCAACTGCTTGATAACATCCACATCGGATTGGTCGAGCAACTCGGCCAGTTCCTTGACGGTTAACGACTCCGGCAGGGTGAGGGACCGGGGTGTATTGCGGCGTACTTCTCCACGACGGGGGTTTCGGTTACCCGCCTGGCGTTGTTCAGTGGTCATATTCAACACCTCTTCATCAACGGAGCGACTGGCGTTCCGGTTGGGTTACGCGGTTAGCGCCGCCCGTGCGTGGTTGCTGCGTTGCCGGAATCGCCAGACCTGTTATTCGCGGGGCAAGATGCGAAAGTTTGGATAAAGTATCGCTTCAGTGCGTTCAGGTCCTCGGCGGTGACTGGACCACGGAGGCTGCGTTCAAGGGCCCGTTTGGTCAGGGCTTTTTCCCAGCAGATTGCTTGGTGGCAGACGTAGGCGCCCCGGCCATTTTGCCGACCGGATTCGTCCACCAGGATTGCGCCGCCGGGCGTGCGGACCAGCCGGATTAGCTCGCCTTTGGCGAGTTTGCGGCCACAGGCGACGCAGCTGCGTTCCGGGATGTGTCGCGCTTTCGGAATGGCGCTTACCTGATTAACGACGGCGAGCACCCGGCCCACGGGCGCCGGGAACGTTGCCACCGCGACGGGCGCCGCCACCGCGTCGTCGTCGTCCCTCGCCGCCTCTGAAATCGCCAACAATGTCTTCGGCGAACCGGATCTTGCCGGCGTCGGGGGCGAGGCTGGGCAACCCGGCCAGCAGGTCGGCCATGTCTTCGGGCAGCTCTTCCTCCTCTTCCTCTTCGTCGAATTCAGCCGATTCGTCTTCGATGACATCTTCGATGGTCAGGTCGTCCAGGGCATCGACGCTGAGACCCACGCCGGCGGGTTGGTTAGCCGCGACGATGGCGGGCTCCACGGCTGCCGATTCTTCGGCGGCGATGAGCGCCTCGAGGAGTGCGTCCTCGTCAATCTCCGGCTCTGCTTCGACCGGGGCGGCGACGGCGGCCACGACTGCCGGTTCCGTAGCTGCCGGTTCAGGAACGATGGGCTCCGGTGGGGCGGGTTCTTCGACGAGGGCAGGGTCAGCCGCTTCGATGGCAGCCTCAACCTGGGCGACAACTGCAGCAACTTCGCCAGGGTCTGTCGCTTCGGTAACGAGGCCGGTCTCGGCGATTGCGGCTTCCGCGGCCTCAGCGACGGGCATGGCGCCGGCCATTTCTGCTGCTTCGGCGGCGCGTTGGGCTTCCAGGGCGGCGACGGCTTCCGCCTCAGCGAGGCGGGCAGCCTCGGCACGGGCGGCTTCGGCAGCGCGCGCCGCTCGGAGGGTGCTCCACTGCTCAACGTTCTTGATATCCAGGCGCCAGCCGGACAAACGGGCGGCGAGACGGGCGTTTTGACCGTCCCGGCCGATGGCAAGAGACATTTGATTTTCCGGCACCACCACGTAGGCGGTGTTTTCGTGCTGGTCGAGTTCCACGGCGCCCACGTCTGCCGGACTCAACGCCCGGGTGATCAGGACACGGGGGTTCGAGTCCCACTCAATGACGTCGATTTTTTCGCCCTGGAGTTCATTGACGATGCTCTGTATGCGGTTGCCGCGCAAGCCGATGCAGGAGCCAACCGGGTCAACCCCTTCCTGGTGTGAAGCCACGGCGACTTTGCTCCGGACGCCGGGGTCGCGGGCGATGGCCCGGATTTCCACGGTACCGTTGCCGATTTCGGGCACTTCCGACTCCATGAGCCGACGGAGGAGATCCCGATGGGAGCGGCTGACCACGACTTCGGGGCCACGGGGGGTTTGCTGCACTTCAACCAGCAGGACTTTGAGGTTTTGACCCTTGCGGTACCGCTCGTTGCCGACCTGGTTGTCGGGGCGCATGATTCCGCGCGCGCGATTCTGGTTCTGGGCCTGATGGGGGTTCAGATTGACGAATACCGTGGGG
Organism: Dehalococcoidia bacterium; assembly: GCA_965220095.1. Classification (GTDB taxonomy): domain Bacteria; phylum Chloroflexota; class Dehalococcoidia; order Lucifugimonadales; family UBA3495; genus Bin87. The sequence goes on along the minus strand of OZ244805.1, from coordinate 2,846,548 downwards.
CCTTTTTCGACGCTCTCTATGTTGCCGCTAATCAGCTCGCCCTGATAGGCGGAGTATTCCTCGAAAATCTTTTCCCGCTCCGCTTCGCGCAGGCGCTGCATGATGACCTGGCGGGCGGTTTGGGCTGCGATGCGGCTGGCGTCGTGAGGGACTTCTTCGGACTCTGCGATTTCGTCGCCCACCTGAATGTTGGGGCGAGTTGCCTGCGCTTCTGCAAGGCTGATTTCAGTTTCCGGGGATTCCACCTCTTCGACCACGGTGCGGAGCGCGAAGATGCTGATGTCTCCCGTGTTGGGGTTGAGTTTTACGGACAGGTTTTGCCCGCCCGCCGGGTCATCACGGCGGAATGCCGAGGCCAGCGCAACTTCGATGGCGCTTAGCACCTGGTCTTTGGCCAGGCCACGTTCAGCGGATAGCTGATTTAACGCCATCATGAAATCGCTTTTCATCGTGGTCCTCCGCTGGTTGAGGTTAGTCGATTTTGTGTTGGTCCCATGAGCCTTTAAAGAAGAAAGCGGGTTTACGCCCCGCTTGCTAGTCCCAATAAACCTCTCGTTGGGGTCGGCCGCGTTTGCGTTGCTGCCATTCCACAACAGGGCGTTGTTTTGCAGTATTATAGCATTGGCGTTGGGTTGGAGCAATACTGGAGTCAGGTGTTGCGGGCAGTGAGGCCTGGGGTCCGGCCCTCACCCCAACCCTCTCCCATACGGGGAGAGGCGGCTTGATGGTTCCGGCGCGGGGCGCAATGAAAAGGAGCGGCGCTTTGGAGGCGCCGCCCGATGGTGCGTGGGTTGGTGGGGTTGGTTACCACCAGATTTTGCCTTGGGCTTCTTTGGCCAGGGTTTCGTAGTCCTTGGTCCAGAGTTGGCTGCTCAGGTATTTCCACCCGCCGTCCGCCAGCAGGCACACCACGTTGCCGCCTTCCATTCGGTCAGCCTGTTTCAGTGCGCCGGCGATCACAGACCCGGAAGAGATGCCGGCGAAGATGCCTTCCTTGTGCAGCAGCTGCTTGGTCATGTAAAAGGAATCGAAGCTGTTGACGAGGAGGCGGTTGTCCAGCAGGTTGATGTCCAGGATGGGCGGGATGAAGCCGTCTTCAAGGCGGCGCAGGCCGGAAATGAAGTCGTCGGGTTCCGGCGCAACGGCGATGATTTTGATGTCGCTGCGATGCTCCTTCAGGCGGCGGGCGTTGCCCATCAGGGTGCCGCCGGTGCCCAGGCCGGCCACGAACACGTCCACGTCGGGCAGGGCCTCGACGATTTCCTGACCGGTGCCCTCGTAGTGAGCCTCCGGGTTACCGTCGTTGCCGTACTGGTATAGCATCAGGTAATCGTGCGGATTCTTTTCCACAATTTCCTGGGCCATGACGACGCTGCCATTGGTGCCCAGGGTACCGTCCGAGTAGACGATCTCCGCCCCGTAGGCCTCCAGCAGCATGGTGCGCTCGGGCGACACGTTCTCGGGCATGACGACCTTGACTTTGTAACCCTTCAGCCGGCCGACCAAAGCGAGGGAGATTCCGGTATTGCCGGAGGTGGGCTCCAGGATGGTTCGGTTGGGGGTAATCTCGCCATCCGCCTCGGCGCGTTCGATCATCCTGAGTCCGATGCGGTCCTTCACACTGCCGGTGGGGTTCTGTCCTTCCAACTTGGCGTAGATGTGTACGTTGGGGTTGGGAGTCAGGTTTTGCAACTCCACCAGCGGCGTGTTGCCAATGGTGTCCAGGATTCCCTTGTATATTGCCTTGGCGCGCATGGATGCAGTTCCACAGTGGCGAATGGTGAGAACGGAGGAGGGTTACACTGCGCCGGCGGCGATGGCGGCGGGTTCCGGAATTTCGGCCACACCACAGAAGACTTCGTAGTCGATGAGTTCGGTGACGGTGGGGTTGTCGCCGCAGAGCGGGCAGCTGGGGTTGCGCCGCAAACGCACTTCGCGGAACTGCATACTGAGGGCGTCGATAACCAGCAGTCGGGAGGACAGGCTCTCGCCGATGCCGAGAATGTGCTTCAAGGCTTCGGTGGCCTGAATTGATCCGACCAGTCCGGTCAGTGCGCCCAGGACGCCGGCTTCGGCGCAGTTGGGCACCATGCCGGGAGGTGGTGGGGCCGGGAACAGGCAGCGGTAGCAGCCCTCGCCCGGCAGGAACACGGTGGCCTGGCCGTCGAAGATGAGGATGCTGCCGTCGATTAACGGTTTATTGAGCAGATAGCAGGCGTCGTTTACCAGGTAGCGCGTGGCGAAGTTGTCAGCGCCGTTGATGACGATGTCGTATTGTCCGATGATGTCAAAAGCGTTTTCCGAGGTGAGCCAGGTTTCGTGGAGCACCACCTCGACTTCGGGGTTGTACGACAGGATGTTGTCTTTGGCCGACTGCACCTTGGGGCGGCCCACGTCGGGCGTGTGGTGCAAAATCTGCCGCTGCAAATTAGAAAGCTCCACCACGTCGAAATCGACGATGCCGATTTTGCCGACGCCGGCCAGCGACAGGTATACGGCGGAGGGGGAGCCGAGGCCGCCAGCCCCAATAATCAGCGCGCTGGATTCCATCATCTTGCGTTGGCCGGCGCTGCCCACATCCTGCATGATGATGTGTCGGCTGTAGCGTTTGACCTGATCTGGGGTCAAGCGAAGGGGTTGGACCATTTCGGATTCCTCCCGGTTGGCGGTTCCTGGGTTGCGGATAGCGGACGAGCTGGGAACGGTGCGGCCCGTTGCTACAAAGAAAAACCTGAGCCCCAAAACCGTCAGGCGGTAATTGCTGGGCACAGGCGGGGCGAGCTTTTATCCGCCTGCCCCCTATTTGCAGGGACAGGCGCAGGTGCAAAATGGCAGTTGCTGGAGCAACATCTCGCCGTTAGTTTATCGCCGGAATTTCGGAGTTGTCAAGCAGACTTGTCCTGGCGACTAAACGGGAACCGGCGGTTCGGCGGGCTGCAATGCTTCCCTCCGGTCTGCCGCGTCGATGAGGGCGCTTTGGCGCTCTGCGAGGTGGCCCAGCGTGGTCGCTTCCAGCACCTGCTGGATGGAGTCCTCAACGGATTGCCAGATTTCTTTCTGGGCGCATGAATCGGCAAACATGCAATCGGTGGGGAGCGTCAGGCAATCCAGTGGTGAAGCGTTGCCGTCCAGCTCCTGCATGATGTCATACAAGTTGATGTCGGAAGGGGTGCGTGCGAGCAGGTGCCCGCCCTGGGGCCCGCGACGGCTGTGCACGAATCCACTCTTGTTCAATGTGGACATCAGGCGTTCCAGATACGGCTCTGGGATACCCTGCCGGTAGGCGATGGTCGCGGTCTGAACCGGGACGTCGCCGTAGTGCATGGCCAACTCGACCAACGCACGGACCCCGTAGTCAACTTTCATGGGGATGCGCACACCGCCACCTCCGTCTGGTTCAGATTATAACCGTTCCGCCCGAGTATGCCAACCACGCTGGCGGCAACGCGACTTTCGCAGCGGGACCGTTAGTCAGAATCGGTGGATGGCGTGGTGGGACGGGCGAAAACCGTCATATAGGTACCGATGCCGGTGGCGATTAAAGTCCCGTCAGCGCCGAATATCTCCATATCGCCCACGATGATACGACCGCCGCGATTCTTGATGGCGCTGCGGGCCGTCAGCTCGCCGTCCCGGGCTGGTGCGATGAAGTTCAGTTTCAGTTCGATGGTTACCGCGTGCTCGCCCTCTTTTAACACAGAGCGGCAGGCACGGAAGAAGGCGTAGTCCGCCAGGGCCACCAGGATGCCACCCTGCACGACGCCGGCCCGCTGCCGATGCTTGTCCTCAACGGTCATGAACGCGGTGCCCACTCCATCCGCAGACTCGCCGGGGCGAATGCCCAGCAGCTCGGCGAAAGGGCCGTCCTGCCCTTCCTGGCTTCCCTGATTGCTCATTGGCGTCCACTCCATGCGGATACGGGTAGGTCGGAACATTATACAGAGGATATGTACCGGAGACAGGGGGCGCGTTCACGGTCGCGCCAAACCGGCGCCGTCCACTAAACCAGCACGATCCAGGGGTTGGGGTTCCGGTATTTCCGTTGCGGCGACGGTTTGCACACCGGCCAGGGATTGGCGATTTGGACGCCAGCGTGTCGATGCAAAGGGTGTGGGCAGGGGCTATACTGCCTAGTCGACCGGCCTGATTGCGAGATTCGACGCGGTGCTGACCTGCCCGAAATGACTGCTTGCCGACATGTTTAAAGGACTGTTGACGGCGTTGGCCGTAATGCTGGGGTGTACCGTGGTCCCGATTGCCCAGTTGCTGCTGGCGCCGTTTGGACCGTTCATCGGGGCCTATCTCGGAATGCGGTTCGTGGACACCCGTGGCGCCCGTTCTTTGGCGGTGGCGATCAGGTTCGGCATCTGGCTGGGCGCAGTTTCGGCGGTAATCCTGGTGGTTATTGCCCTCGCGATGATGTTCACTATTGAGATGCCGGGCAAATATGTCGCGCTGTTGTGGTCTGGGGTGGTGGTGTTTGCCGTTTACGTGGTTGGGATGGGTACGCTGGGGGCCCTGTACCGGCTGATGAAAGCGCAGTCGGCTCTGATAACCGCAACGGAGACCGAGTAAGAATGGATGCTGCCGCACTGTACCGGCTGCTGCAACGGGTGCGAGACGGCGACGAGTCCGTGGCCGACGCCGTTGCGATGCTGCGGGACTTGCCCTATCAGGATTTGGGGTACGCTCGGCTGGACCACCACCGTCCGCTGCGCACCGGCTGGCCGGAAGTGGTGCTGGGAGAGGGGAAAACACCCGACCAGATTGCGGGCATCGTGTCCGCTATGACGGGGCGCGGGTATCCCGTGCTGGTGACGCGGGCCCCGGCAGATGCCTACGCCGCGGTGGTGGCCGCCGTGCCCAACGCAGAATACCGGGCGCTGGCCCGCTGCATCGTGGTTCCTGACGGCCAGGGAGACTGCGCCCAGCAGGACGGCGTGCTGATAGTTACCGCCGGCACCGCCGACCTTCCGGTGGCTGAGGAAGCCACCGTAACCGCCGAACTGATGGGCTGCCGAGTGCAGCGCATCAACGATGTGGGCGTGGCGGGCCTGCATCGGTTGCTGGCGCAACTGGAGTCGCTGCAGGCCGGAAAAATCATCGTGGTGGTGGCCGGCATGGAGGCGGCGCTGGCCAGCGTGGTGGCCGGCCTGGTGTCTGCACCCGTCATCGCGGTGCCTACCAGCGTTGGCTACGGAGCGAGTTTTCAGGGGTTGGCGGCGTTGCTGGGGATGCTCAACGCCTGCGCCCCCGGGGTGTCGGTGGTGAATATCGACAACGGATTCGGCGCCGGCTACCTCGCCGCGCAGATTAACTTGATGCTGAAGGGGCAACCGGCCACTGAGGGACAGCCAGCCGGTGAGTAGAAACCGATGGCTGTTGCTGGGGTTGCTGGCCGTCGGCGTGTTCGCGGGCCTGCTGTTCTATGGAGACATCCGGCAGGTTGGGGCTCTGCTGGCTCGGTTCCCGCCGGCTTGGTTTGCGGCGGCAGCAGGATTGGCGGTGTTGAACTACGCGCTGCGCTACATCCGTTGGTCAATGTACCTGCGGGCGCTGGACATTCGGGTGCCGCACTCGGTGTGCCTCCCGGTGTTTGTGGCCGGGTTGGCGCTGTCGATCACGCCCGGCAAGGTGGGCGAGCTGCTGAAAAGCGTTTGGCTGAGCCAGCGAGCCGGTGTACCGGTCGCGCAATCCGCTCCCGCCGTGGTAATGGAGCGTCTTACCGATGTGATTTCGGTTGGATTGCTGGCGTTGGTGGGTTTGGCGTTGCTGCCGCCCGCGGTTGGCATCGCGATTGGCGCGGGTCTGGCGGCGGTTTTGGTAGCAGGATTGCTGGCCGCATCGAAATACGGTCTGGCGGTGTTGCGGCTGCCCGTTTTGCGACGCTGGCATCAGCCGCTGTCGCAGTCGCAGGCCGGCGTGCGCCGGCTGATGGCTCCCCGGATGCTGGCGGCAGCGGTGGCGCTGGGAGCGCTGGCCTGGGCTGCGGAGGGCCTGGCGCTGTGGGTGATTGTGTTTGGCCTGGATGAGCAGTTGGCCCTGACGGTGGCCTTGCCCATTTCGGCGATAGCGGCGTTGGTAGGAGCGATTACCGCGCTGCCGGGTGGACTCATCGGGTTCGAGGGCAGCATGGTTGCGTTGCTGATTCAGGCTGGCGTAACGGTGGCGGCTGCATCGGCGGCGACACTGCTGACACGTTTGGCCACCCTTTGGCTGGCCGTTCTGGTGGGTCTGCTGGGGTGGCTGTTGCTGACTCGGGTGGGTACAAGCGTCTGCACGCAGTCTCACGACGCTCCGCATCCGGAACCCGTCGTGGGAAATGAGCCATGACCGGGCTGACGGGCTTGCTCAAGGCTTTGCGCCCTCGGCAGTGGGTAAAAAACCTGTTGGTGTTTCTGCCGCTGTTGTTCGCTGTTGACCTGGTGTGGTCGGCGGACGATTTGGCAACCCTGTTGCCGCACCTGGGACGGTTGCTCGCGCTGGTTGCCGCGTTTTGCGCCGCCGCTTCCGCCGCGTACCTGCTGAACGACCTGGCCGACCGGGAGGCCGACCGTCAGCATCCGATTAAACGCCGACGCCCCATCGCGTCGGGAGACGTTCCCGCCTGGCTGGTGTCGGTGGGGACGCTGGCGCTGGCGTCGGTCAGTTTGGTGGTCATGTACTTTTTGGGATGGCCTCTGGTGTTGGCTGGATCGATTTATCTGGCCATCAATGTGGCGTATTCGGCAGGTTTAAAACGGGTAGCGCTGGTGGATGTGATGCTGGTGGCGAGTGGATACGTGCTACGAGCCGTGGCCGGCGCGGTGGCGGTAGGGGCTGCGCCGTCACCGTGGCTGTACGCCGTAACTGCCGCAGGAGCGCTATTCATAGTGGTGGGGCGGCGTTACGCCGAAGCTCGCCTCGCCGGGGATGAACCGTCGGAACAGCGGGGGACTTTGCAGCGCTATGCCCCTCCGCTGGGCGGGCAATTGCTCACGTTGGCGGCGACGGCGGCGTTAGTCAGCTACACCCTATACACCGTGGAGGGCGAAAATCTGCCGGCCAACAACGCCATGCTGCTGACGGTGCCGCTGGTCATCTTTGGGCTTTTTCGCTACCTGTATCTGCTGAACAACAGCCAGGACGCCGAATCGCCGGAGCTGCTGATGATGCGGGATGCGCCGCTGCTGGTGTCAATTGTGGCGTGGCTGGCAGTATCAGCGGCTGTGCTGCTGCTCAACTAAGCATCTCTGCCCGCCATGCTAAAATAAGCTAGGTTCAGCTTATCAAGGAGACGCGGGCATTATGGATTGGCAAGAGCGGATTGTTAGCACACCGGGGATAGTAGGGGGGAGACCTCGAATAAAAGGCACCCGGTTAGCCGTGTCGCTCATTCTTGAATTCATGTCCGCCGGGTCTAGTGAGGCGGACATTCTGGAAGGCTACCCACAGTTATGCGCAGCCGATGTGCGGGCTTGCCTGCGCTACGCCAGCGAGAGCTTGGAACCACCAATAACGACGGAAATTGATGCTTGGATAGCAGGAGTTGCATATGAAAACGCACCAGATTAACGACTTAACGACCGGATAGCCGGAACGTATTTATGAGATTAGTTGCTGACGAAAATATACGTGGTAATGCCATTCCATTGCTTAGAGGGCGTGTGACAAATAGGTTCAGGAGGGCTGGAGCCGTTTGAGCATCAGGTGGACCATGGCGATATGCACCCAGGCTTCGCTGCTCTCCGTGCGCTCCTCATAGTCTTTGCTGAGCCGTCGGCATCGACTGAGCCAGGCCAGGGTGCGTTCCACCACCCACCGGCGGGGCAACACCTCGAAGTGATGGCTATCCGGTTTCCGACGTACCACGGTCAGCAGCCATCCACCAGTGGCCCAAGCCCAGGCCACCAATTGACCAGCGTAGCCAGCATCGGCCCAGATCACCCGCAATCTGGGAAACCGACCCAACAGTTTGGCCAACACCAGCCTGGCGCCGTCCCGGTCCTGAATGCTGGCAGCATGCACCACCACGGCCAGGAGCAATCCCATGGTGTCCACTACAATGTGCCGCTTGCGTCCGGCAACCCGTTTACCCGCGTCATAGCCCCGCGGCCCCCTTTTTCAGTGGTCTTTACTGACTGGCTGTCGATGATGGCTGCGCTGGGCGTGGCCTCCCGGCCCGCAGCTTCCCGAACTCGGGCCCGCAACGTCTCCTCAACCCGTTCCCAAGTCCCGTCATCCCGCCACTTCCGAAAATACCACCAGACCGTGCCCCAAGGTGGCAGGTCATGGGGCATCAGCCGCCAGGGTATGCCGCCGCGCAGCACGTACAGAATGCCGTTGACCACCTCCCGCAGGTCCGTGGTTCTGGGATGGCCTCTGGTGGTGTCAGGCGGCAGGAGGGGAGCTAATTCCTCCCACTGGGCGTCGGTCAAATCGCTGGGATAGGGTTTTCTACTCATGCCCCCAGGGTAACCAGCACCTCTCCCACACCCCAAGAACCCGAGGGTGCATATTTGGCCCATTGTCACACGCCCTCTAAGAGAGGCTGGATATGATGTGTTATCAATTTACGAAATCGCCACTGGAGCTACAGATACTGAGGTATTGGCGATAGCCGTCAACGAATCCAGGATCCTAATAACCTATGACAAGCATGATTTTGGAGCGCTTATCTTCAGGCATAATTTACCTCCACCACCCGGCATAATTCTGTTCCGCCTCCCTAAATTAGCTGCGGAGGATAGACCATATTTCATACTGGGCGCCATCGCCTCTCGAACCGAGTGGGAAGGACACTTCTGGGTGATTGATGAGCGCGGCGTCCGGTCGCGCCCTTTTCCTGCACAATAGCCATAACGCTGTCATCAGCCACGCGCGTAGGGGCGACCAGTGGGTCGCCCCTACGCATGTCCGCAATAGTATAGCCGCTAACCCACGGCAACCAGTTCCGGCTCGGTGACTGTCACCGAAAGGTCGAGTCCGTCGCCGGCGGAGTTTACGTCGATAAGGACGTGGTCGCCTTCGTTGAACTCGCCGGAAAGCACGCCCCGGGATAGCTGATTTTCCACGTGGCGCTGGATGGCGCGGCGGAGCGGACGGGCGCCGTAGCTGACGTCAAAACCTTCCTTGACCAGCCATTCGCAGCCGGCCTCGGTGAGTTCGCAGGTGATGTTGCGCTCGGCGAGCCGTTCCTGCACCTCGCCCAGCATCAGGCCCACAATTTGACCGATTTGGGCCCGGCTGAGCGGGTGGAACACAATGGTCTCGTCGATGCGGTTCAGCAGCTCGGGGCGGAAGGCACGGCGCAGCGCCTCGTTCACGGTGCGGGACAGCTCGCGAGATACCGTGCCCGATTCCGGTTCAATATCCGGCCCGGCCTTGAAACCGAAGGGTTGTTGCGACAGATCGCCCGTGCCCAGGTTGCTGGTCATGATCACCACGGTGTTGCGGAAATCGACCGTGCGGCCGTGCCCGTCGGTGAGGCGGCCGTCTTCCAGGATCTGGAGGAGCAGGTTGAAAACGTCGGGGTGGGCCTTTTCGATTTCATCGAAGAGGATGACCTGGTGAGGCCGGCGGCGCACCACCTCGGTCAGCTGGCCGGCATCGTCGTAGCCGACGTAGCCAGGGGGCGCGCCGATGAGCCGTGAGACGGTATGGCGTTCGCCGTATTCCGACATATCGAGCCGCACCATGCTCTCTTCATCGTTGAACAGGAACTCGGCGAGGGCCTTGGTCAATTCGGTTTTGCCGACGCCGGTGGGCCCCAGGAAGATGAAGCTGCCGAAAGGACGCTTGGGGTCGTTCAGCCCCGAGCGGGCGCGGCGGATGGTATCGGCGACCGCGGTGATGGCGGCATCCTGCCCGATGACCCGGCGATGCAGATACTCTTCCATTTGCAGCAGGCGTTGGGCTTCGCCTTCCAGCAATTGACCCACCGGGATGCCGGTCCACCGGGCCACCAGCTCGGCGATGTCCGCTTCGTTGACCACCAGGTCAGGGCCGGAAGTGTGTTCGATGGACTCGCGCTCGGTGTTCAATGACTCCTCAATGCGGAGGCGCTCGGTACGGTGTTCGGCGGCCCGTTCGTAGTCGTCCAGTTGGTTGGCCCGGAGTTCCAGGTCTTCCAGCTGGCGCCGTTGGTTCTCCATCTCCTGCACTTGCGGGGGGAGTGTGCCGGCGTCGATGCGAACCTTGCTGGCTGCTTCGTCAATGAAGTCGATGGCCTTGTCAGGAAGAAAACGGTCGGTAACATAGCGGTTGCTCAGCCGCACGGCGGCCTCCAGCGCGGCATCGGTGATGGTTACCTTGTGGTGGGCTTCGTAGCGGGGCTTGAGGGCCTGCAGGATGGTGATGGTCGCCTCGGCGGTGGGCTCATCGACGTACACCGGGTGGAAGCGGCGAGCCAGCGCCGAGTCCCGCTCGATGTGTTTGCGATATTCGTCCAGGGTGGTGGCGCCGATGGCCTGCAACTCGCCGCGTGCCAGCGCCGGCTTCAGCATATTGCTGGCGTCCAGGCCGCCCTCGCCGGCGCCGGCGCCGACCAGGGTGTGCATTTCGTCGAGGAACAGGATGACCTCGCCCTGGGCAGCGGTAACCTCGTCGATGACGGTCTTGAGGCGTTCCTCGAACTCGCCGCGAAACTTGGCGCCGGCGACCAGGCGGCCCATGTCGAGGGCCATCACGCGCCGGTTGCGCAGGGAGTCGGGCACGTCGTCGTCGAGAATCTTGATGGCCAACCCCTCGGCGATGGCGGTTTTGCCCACGCCGGCGTCGCCGATGAGCACCGGGTTGTTCTTGGTGCGGCGGGTCAGGGTTTGCATCACCTGGCGGATTTCGTTATCGCGACCGACCACCGGGTCGAGCTTGCCCAAGCGCGCCAGCTCGGTGAGGTCGACGCTGTACTTTTCCAGCGAACGGTAGCGTTGCTCGGCGTTGGGGTCGTCCACGCGGTGAGAGCCACGCAGTTTTTGCATAGCCTGGTACACCATCTCCTGGGTTACGCCCAATTCCTGCATGAGGCGGGCGGAGTCGCCGGAGCTTTCCCGGACGGCGGCCAGCAGGAGGTGTTCCACGCTGATGTACTGGTCCTTGAGACGCTCGGCCTCTTCGCCGGCGGTTTGCAGCATACGTTGCAGCCGGGGCGTGATGAAAATCTGCTGGGTGCCAGCCACCGACTTGGGGCCGGCTTCAAGGGCCTGATGCAGCCGGGATTTGATGGCCTCTACGTCGACTCCCAACTCCTGCATGATGCGAACGGGCAACCCGTCTTCAAGGGCAACCAGGGCCAGCAGCACGTGTTCGATGTCCCACTGGCTGTGCTGATAGTTACGCACCAGTTCCTGTGAGCTTTGCAGCGCTTCCTGCGCCTGCCGCGTGAATCTTTCTGCGGTCAATACCATTTCATCACCTCCGGGTGGTAGCTCTGGAAGCGGCGGTGTTGCGGGACCGGCTGGGCGGTCGCAACCGCTCCAGTTCGCTGGACAGCGCTGCAACTTGGCTTTCCAGTTCTCGTATGCGATCGATGAGTTTCAGGGCGACTTCGGCGCCGGCGAGATTGACGCCCATTTCGTCGGTGAATGCCTTGATGCGGCGGAGTCGTTCGATGTCGGCCATGGAATAGAGGCGTTGGCGTCCGCCGGAGCGGGAAGGCAACACCAATCCCACGCGCTCGTAGTAGCGCAGGGTCTGGGCGTGCAGTCCCACCATACGGGCGGCCACGCTGATAACGAAGCAGGGTTCGGTGGTCATGGTGTTTTCGGGTGTCATTATGGTCGCTCCTGCTGGTCGGACTCGACGCCGTGGTGGCGCAGTTGTTCAAACAACGTCCGTTGTTCTTCAGTCAGGTTGGTGGGTAGAACGACGTTGACGGTGGCGAAGAGGTTGCCGCGCCGGTCGGGTTCGCGCAGGTGGGAAATTCCCTGCCCGGCGAGGCGAAAGCGGCGGCCGTTCTGGGTTTCGGGCGGCAGCGTCAATTCGATCTGGCTGCGCAGCGTTTTGACCGTTACCGACCCGCCCAGCACGGCATCGGTGAGGGGCACGTCAACGGTGGTATACAGGTCGGTGCCCTGACGCTCGAATTGACGGTGGGGGAGCACCGAAACCAGGAGGTTGAACTCGGCGCCCGAAGAGTTGCCGGCGGCGACGTGGACGCGACCGCCGTCGGCGATGCCGGCGGGGATGGTAACTTCGAGGCGGCGGCCGCCGGGTACGTTGACCAGGCGGGTGGTGCCGCGGTCGGCCTCTTCCAGCGTGATGTCAACTGCCACGTCGGTGAGCGCGGCACGCTGGGGTTCACGGGTGCCGCCAAAACCGGGGAAACCACCCAAAAGGTCGGCGAGGGAACCACCGTCGGAGCTAAAGGAAAAACCACCGCGACCGCCGTTGCCGAAATCACCGGAGCGGAAGAACTGGCGGAATCCGGAACCGGGCCCGCGCTGCTGTTCAAACTGGTCGGCGTGTTGCCAGTTTTCGCCGTAACGGTCGTATTTGGCCCGTTTGTCGGCGTCGGAAAGGACTTCGTAGGCATTGTTGATGGACTTGAACCGCTCGGCGGCGTCATCGTCGCCAGGGTTCACATCGGGATGATGCTGCCGCGCGAGCCGGCGGTATGCCTGCCGAATTTCTTTTTCATCGGCGGTGCGTGGTACGTCGAGGATGTCGTAGTAGTCGGCCATTGCGGTGCTCATTCACGTGAAATTGTATGTATGGTCATCCTATATCGATAGCGCGTGTTTGTCAATAACCTGCTTGCTAATAGTGCAAAAACTTGACAAACAGCCATCAAGAATCTAGATTAAATTTTGACGGTTTCAGGTGCCGTTGAACATTGGCCACAAAGCCATATATCTGGAGGATGATTATGACGAGTATGCAGCGATTCGACCCGTTCCGTGAGATGCACAGCCTGCGCCGGATGATGCACAGTCCGTTTTTCATGGGGCGTGGCTGGGGTGACCCGTTTGAGTCGGAAGGCGAGCCGGCAGTTGAGGCGTGGTCGATTCCGATGGATGTGCACCGGAATGAACAGCAGTTGACGGTTACGGCGTCCCTGCCTGGCTTCAGCCCCGACGACGTGGACGTTACGATCAGCCCCGACCGGGTGCTGTCGGTTAAGGCGTCGCGTCAGACTGAGGCGGAGCACAAGTCGGACGAATACCTGATGAAGGAGCGACGTTCCGGCAGTTTCCAGCGGGCGCTGCGGTTGCCGACCGACCTGGATCTGGAACATGCCAATGTCGATTTGGACAACGGTGTGCTGACCGTGACGCTGCCGGTGGCCGAAGCCGCCCAGACCCGCCGGTTGACCATCGGCGCCAACGGTTCCGCCGACGCCGGCTAGTCGCGGCGCCCCAGACCGGCTGACGTCGGCGCACCCCCTGGCCGCTGCGGGTTGGGGGGTGCGCCGTTTTGGTGTCGCCGGTTGCCGCATTCGGCGGCGGATGCTAGAATTATAGGGCTTTCGGTGTGAACGCTGCACCGGATATTGCGTTCAATCCCCCGTAGCTCAGCGGTAGAGCGGGCGGCTGTTAACCGCTAGGTCGTAGGTTCGAATCCTACCGGGGGAGCCATGCCACTAAACCTGCGACGCGCCCCGAATTGCCGGGGCGCGTTTCCTGTTGTCGTGCCGGTATTTTCCACAGGCCGGGTGGAGACTGGATACGGACCGTCGCCTGCGGCGCGGGTGGATTTGTCCTGACCGGAGACGCCTTCGGCCAGCATTGCCTGAACTGGTGCGAACCGGTGCGCAAGCCCATCTCAATCTATGATCGGTCGGTTATGATAATAATGCAATGCTCTGATGGTCAGTGGCTGTCATAGTTGACAACGGGCGACCAACCAACGAAACTCGTCGGATTCCTACGTTTCCGGTCACCGATTTGCAGCGGATTTTGGCCGTGACGCAGCCACTCGTTTGGGCTTCTGAATTACTGGGGCTGAGTTTGACAATATTAACCGAGTTCGATGTTAGATGGTGTGCGCCGTGATAATCCGGTAGCCAATGCCAGAATTATGACAAACGACATGACGCTGAACGGTTGCACCACCACGCACATCTTTTGCCGGCCGAACTGTCCGCCGGGGCGCCGCACGAAGCCTCTGCATCGGGTCCATTTTGCTTCCCTGGAAGAAGCGTTTGCAGCCGGTTTTCGCCCCTGTAAGGTGTGCCAACCGCTGGACGGTCCGCCGGGGCCGTGGCGTCCCAGGCGGGAGCGCCGGGCGTAGTTTCCGGTTCGGCCGCTTACTCCAAAATCTCGCCGCTCATCCTGAGCCTGTCGAAGGATTGCCCCGAGCTTGTCGAAGAGTTGCCCGGTCCCCTTCCACATGCTCTCCATCAACTGTTTGCCCAGACGGCTCTGGGCATCTGGGTTGCAGCCTTCGCTGGAACGACGCAGGCATTGGCAATCGAAAGACCGTGGGCGAACCGTCGCTCTGCTTGACCATGTGCCGTGCTTGTTATACTGTTGACCTCAACTTGCATTTGAGGCGAAAAGCAGCCGGGCCGCGGGAGCGAATTCCGTCCGGCGCGGCGCTGACGAGGTGTCCCAATGGACTTCGGAATTAACATCAACTTCACCATGGGCGGGGCGATGACCCACCAGGAAGCCATCAGGGAATCGATGGAAGAGGTGGACCTGGCGGAGCAGATGGGCCTCGATACCGTATGGTTGGGGGAGATGCACTTCAACCCCGCCCGGTCGGTACTATCGGCGCCTATCGTCATTGCCAGTTCCATTGCCACGCGCACCAAGCGGTTGCGGGTGGGCATGGCGGTGCAAGTATTGCCGCTGATCCATCCTTTGCGTATTGCCGAGGAAGCGGCGACGGTGGACCAGTTGAGCGAGGGCCGGTTCGAGTTTGGTGTCGGACGCAGCGGCAACGTGCGCGCCTACGACATCATGGGCATCGACTACGGGGAGAGCAAGGACCGGTTCCAGGAGGCGCTGGACATCATTCTGTTGGCGTGGTCGGGTGAAACTTTCTCCTACGAGGGCAAGTACAACCACATTACCAACGCCAGCATCTCTCCGCTGCCCTACCAGCAGCCCCACCCGAAGGTGCGCATCGCCGCGAGCAGCGAGGACAGTTTCGGACGCATTGGCCGGCTGGGCTACCCCATCTTCCTGGGTCTGCGAACGATGGACGTTGAAGACCTGAAGACGAACCTGCTGGAGTACAAACAGGAGTGGAAAGCGGCCGGGCATCCCGGTGAAGGCGGCGACATCAACGTGCGCTTCCCGGTGTACATTGCACCCAGCGATGCCGAGGCCATTGAAGAACCCAAGGAAAGCATCGAGGCGTTTTTCCAGCGCCAACGGGAGCTCTTTGAATATTCGCGAGGACGGCAGGGCGCGGACGTTTCGGCGGGCCGGCAGGCGAGGTACGAACGTCTGGTCAACTCAACCTACGAGGACCTGCTGGAAACCAGGGTGGTATTCGGCAGCCCCGAGCGGGTAATAGACCGCCTGCACGAGTTCAGGGAAATGCTGGGGGTATCCGGAATCACCGCCGAACTGAATCCCGGCGGGTTCCTGCCGAAGGAAGCGGTGCACCGGAGCCTGAGGCTGATGACTGAAGAGGTAATGCCGGCCTTCAAGTAGCATCCCGCAGCCGGCGAAGCATCAGTGGAGTTCTCTCCAAAGGAGATGAAAGACTATGCCAGCGCGAACGGGACAGGAATATATCACCGGCCTGAAGGAACGACCCCGGGAGGTGTGGCTCCAGGGTGAGCGCGTTAAGGACGTAACCACGCATCCGAAGTTGCGCAACGGCGTGCAATCGGTTGCCGCGCTCTACGATATGCAGCACGACGCCGCGCTCAGCGAGGCGATGACCTTCGCATCGCCATCTACCGGCGATCCGGTGGGAATGTCCTTCATGGTGCCCCACACCGGGGAAGACCTGGAGCGCCGCCGGGAGATGATGTCCCACTGGGCCTGGGCAAGTTGCGGCATGATGGGGCGCTCCCCCGATTTTATGAACACCATATTCACCGCGTGGGCCGGGTCCGCCGACTACTTTGCCCAGGACCGGCCTGAGTTCAAGAAGAATGTGCTGGCTTACCACGAGTTCATCCGGGAGAACGACGTAACACTCACCCACGCCCTGGTGAATCTGCAACGACGGCGCACTACTGGTCCGGCCGATACGCTGCATGAAAACGTGGCGCTCACGTTGGTCAAGGAGACCGACGCCGGCATCGTGGTCCGTGGCAGCCGCACGCTGGCGACGCTGGGCCCCATATCCGACGAAATCGCCATCTATCCGGTGGCGAGCCATCGGCTGGACGACGAAGCCAGGCGCCAGGCGTTCTCCTTCTCCATTCCGTGCGATACGCCGGGTGTGAAGTTCCTGTGCCGGGAGAGTTTCGACCTGGGCCGATCCCACTTCGACCATCCCCTGGGATCGCGGTTCGAGGAAATGGACTCGGTGGTGTTCTTCAACGACGTGTTCGTACCGTGGGAGCGGGTGTTCCTGCTGGGGGACGTGGAGTTGTGCAACGGTTACGCGTCCGGCACGCAATCGGACGCCCACACCGGGCACCAGGTGTTGAACCGGTGCCTCACCAAGGCCGAATTCGTGCTGGGTCTGGCGGATTTGATCGTGGACACGCTGGGGTCGGGTACGATACCGCACGTGCAGGAGATGGTGGCTGAGTTAATCACCCAGCGGGATATGCTGCGGGCCTGTCTGCGCGCGTCTGAAGCCGACGCCAAACCCAACCAGTGGGGCATGATGTGCCCCGACATGAACTCCATCCGAGCCGGGCGTACCATGTTCGGCCGCACGGTGTTCCCGCGGATGATCGAGATTATCCAGCTGTTGAGCACTGGCAGCCTGATGGCGCTGCCGGCGGAAGCCGATTTCGATGCTGGCATTGCCGCCGAGGTGAACCAGTATTTCGCCACCGATTCTGCGTCGGCCCGGGATCGCGCCAAACTCTTCCACCTGGCCTGGGACGTGTCGTGCAGCTCGTTCAGCGGCCGGCAGGTGTTGTACGAGCGGATGTTTGGCGGCAATCCGGTGCGGAACTCATTGGCCCTGTACACCAACTACGACAAGGAACCCTATAAACAGAAGGTGCGCGCTTTTCTGAATCAGGAAGACTGACGCGCCTGGTCAAACCAGCCGATCCGAGTCCGACCGACCGGAGTCTGACCGGCAGGGGTCGCGGCAACTGACGTCACGAAGGAGGGAGCAAAATGTCATACACACCGAAGCATCTGGGTCATCTGGTGATGAGGGTGCGGGATATGGATCGTTCGCTGGACTTTTATACCCGGGTAATGGGCCTTACCATCATGGAGCGAACCGCCAGCGGAACCGTGTTCATGTCGGCCAACACCGAGAAGTCCCATGAGCTGGCCATCCGCGCCATCGGCATGGACGCGGGCGGCCCCGATCATTCCATCGTCGGACAGGCTCACATGGCCTGGCAGATGGAGACCTTCGAGGATCTGCAAGAACTGTACACGCGCATGAAGGAAAACAACGTGCGTATCCAGCGCATTGGCGACCACGGCCTGTCGCTGGGCGTGTATCTGCTGGATCCCGACGACAACGAGATTGAGGTTTACTACGAACTGCCGAGTTCGCAGTGGGATCGCTCCGAAGGCAAGGGATTGTTCGAGGGGAACTTCCCGAGGCAACTGGAAGAGCCGGCCGGCGTGGCCGACGACGACTAGCGATTTCGTTGCTTTCCAACGACCCGTTTCGCCCTGACAACGGGCATAGATCCTGAACGGGGATACCTCCGGTCCCATCCGGACCGGGGGTAGCAACAACCCATGAAGGCCCCGGCGTTTAACGGCGAGAAGGGCACTCGCATCCACAAATAGCCCCTCTCCCGCCGTATGGTGGCATACGGTTGACCAATAAAGCCCCTCTCCCACCGGGAGAGGGGTTGGGGTGAGGGGCGGTGGCTACCCGTCCAGCGGCACGGTGGCTGTCAAGCGCGGGCCGTCGCCGACGGCGCGGGTGGTGTGGCCCTGTCCGGTGAGGTCTTCGGCCAGCATGGCCTGACCGGCGCCGAAGCGGTGAGTGGTACCGTCTCCGAGACCAATTTCCACTTCACCTTCCAGTGTGATCACAAACTGGCGGCGCGGGGCGCAGTGCCAGTCGCTAAAGTAGCCGGATTCGACGCGTCGGAACACGATACCGGCCGTGGATTGCATGGCGGCGAGTTCGGGGTGAGATTCGAGGTCCAGTTGCTCGATGTGGGACTGTCCGTCATCTCCGGTGTATAGCCTGGCGATTGGCATATCATTCCTCCCTGGGGGTTCGTGGTTGCTGATTCGTCCTGATTTTATCAAATACAGGCAGATTTCGCTCTCGCCATGCGTCTGTGATCGTGCCCAACGCTACTGCATCTGTTGGGAGTTAGAACAGGGAGTTGATGGGTTGGACCAGAGTCGGGTCGTTGTTGCTGGCGCGGTTGACGGTGCTGGAGACGGCGTGAAGTTTCATGTCGGGCCACTCGACGGGCTGCAACAGCGTCAGGAGAGGTCCGGCATCCAGGTCTGGGGCTAGCCAGAGGCCGTATTGGTCGGGTTGCAGGATGACAGGCATACGGTCGTGGATGGGCGCGGTCAGCTCGTTGGCGGCGCAGGTGATGATTGCACAGGCATCGACCGGGCCGTCGGGGGTGGTGGAAGTCGACCAGATGCCGGCGAAGGCGACGGGCGCGCCGTCAAGGCGGTGGACCCACATCGGGACCCGGCTGCCCGACGAGTCTTTGCGCCACTCGTAGAAGCCGTTGGCCGGCACCAGGCAGCGGCGACGGGCGAAGGCGTCGCGGAAGCTGGGGCGCTGTCGGATGGTCTCAGCCCGGGCGTTGAACAGGGGCCGGTTCGCCCCGGCGCCCTGGCGCGGGCGAGCGGCGGTCATGCCCCAGCGCAGCACGCGCGGGATGCGGGCGTCCGGATCACCCGGGTCGCTGTGGCTCTGTACGGTCAGGATGCCCGTGGTGGGCGGGATGTTCCAGCGGGGCTGGTAGATGTCCCGGACGACGGTGGGAGCGAAGTTGAACTGCTCCGCCAGATCGTCGAGCTCGGAGAAGAGGCCAAAGCGTCCGCACATAGTGGCTACTCAGACAGTAATGTTTGGATCTCGCGGTTCAGGGTTGCCAATTGAGCTACCGCTTCGCCGATGATTGCCAGCAGACGTTCGACGGCCGCCCGCAGCATGGCGTCCTCTTGATAATCGGTGAAACTCTTGTTAGCGGTGAATTCGACTATCAACGGTGGCAACGGCTGGAACTCCACCAGAAAATCCAGGTCGCTGTTGGCGGCGTCGTATTGTGCGGTTGCGGCGGACCCGAACAGACTGAGGCTCGAAACGCGATATTGAGAACAGAGTTGTTCCAGTTCGTCCCGTCGCTGTTTGATTACTGGGTGCATGGAAGTACCCGGCAAGGCCGTTTGGTGGTTTACCCATTATAACCGGATTGTACGCCAGGAGGCAGCGGAGATGACATTTCCCGGTTGAAAACGAACAGACGTTCGTATATTATTCCCGGTGCATTGACGCTGAACGACGATGCTGGACGATGCTGAACTAACGATGCTAGCCGGTTGCTTTCTGATTACCCACCTGCCCATCAAGGCCGAGCTGGCCCGACGGCCCGAACTGGTCGGACGGGCGGTGGCGCTGCTGGAGGGACCGGAGAGTCGTCCGCTAGTGCTGGACGCCTCCGGAGAAGCGGAGGGAGTGCAGTCGGGTCAATCGCTGGCGCTGGCGCTGTCCCGCTGCCGGGATCTGCTGACCCTGCCGGCCGACCTGTCCTATTACGACGGGCTATCCGATGGCATCGGCGAGGCGCTGGCCGGAGTGGTAGACCGTATCGAGCCGGCCGACCGGGGTCGCTTCTACCTGGGGCTGGACGGCATGGCGGAGATGTACCGGGGCGAGACCGGGCTGTTCGACGCGTTGCTGGCCACGTGCCAACCCGAGTTGAGGCCGCGATTGGGCGTGGCCAGGGGCAAGTTCCCCGCCTTCTGCGCGGCGGCGCTGGCGACGGCCGGCCAGGTGCAGCGGGTTCACGGCGGTTCCGAGGCAGTGGCGGCCTGGCTGGCCACGCTGCCCGTGGGTTGGCTGCCGCTGGAGGCCGCCGACGTGGAGCGACTGCAAACCTTTGGCATCCGCACGCTGGGTCAGTTGGCGGCGTTGCCGCTGGCGGCGGCGCAGGCGCAGCTGGGCTGGGCCGGCCTGAGGGCGTGGGAGCTGTCCCACGGGATTGACCGGGAGCCGTTGCGCCCCAAAGCGGCTCCGGAGCAGGTTACGGAGCGACTGGCGTTTCCGTTCCCAATGGTGGGGTCGCAGATGCTGCGGCCGGCTCTGGAAGCCCTGACGGGACGAGCCTGGACGCGTAGCATCCTGCGTAACCGATGCGCCGGTTGCGTGCAACTGGAGGGATCGCTGACAGAGGGCGGCGTCTGGCGCTACGGACGGGCCTTCCGTATGCCGGCGTGTTCGCCGGATGCCGCCGTCAGTGCGCTGGTGAACGGACTGGCCGCCGTGGGGAGGGACGGCGCGTCCCGCTACCCCACCGGCGAGCTGGACGATCTGTCCCTGACCCTGACCAACCTGCGGGGCGACGCTGGAATCCAGTCCGGGCTGTGGCCCGAGCACCGGCGAGGTCTGGAGTTGGCGCGCCTGCCCGACGTGGCCGCCGGCGTGGACCGGGTGGTGGCGTTGGAACCGGGGTCGCCGTTACCCGAGCGCCGCCGGGTCTTCGCCGCGTCGCTGCGACCCCTGAGCCAGCCCCGGCCGGTGCAGGTGGCGACCCTGGGATCGGGCGTGCCGCGAAGAGTGGGCGCCAGGCCGGTGAAACGGGTGCAGGACCTATGGGAGGTGGAGACGGAATGGTGGCGTCCCCAGCCCGTGCACCGACGCTACTGTTTGCTGGAACTGGACGGGGGGCGGATGGAAACGGTCTTTGAGGACCGTCGGGGCGGGGGCTGGTACCGGCAGAGCGGATAATACGGATAGTAGACGTGTCATCCGCCGAATACGTAGAGCTCAGAGCTCACTCCTGGTATTCGTTCCTGAACGGCGCATCGTCGGTGGACGAGCTGCTGGCCCGGACTGCCGAGCTGGAGCTGCCGGCCCTGGGGATGACCGATGTTAACAACCTGTGCGGCGCGCTGGAGTTTGCCCGGGCCGCCACGGCCCTGGGAATCCAGCCCATCAGCGGGGCCGACCTGCTGCTGGACGAGGGCGGTGACACGGCGCCGGTTTCGCTGCTGGCCGAGTCGGGAGCCGGGTATGCCAACCTGTCGCGCCTGCTATCGCTGGCCCACCTGTCCGGAGGGCGGCGCACGCCAGTGCTGGATGCGACCCTGGTGCCGGGGCACTCCGCCGGCCTGATCCTGCTGGCCGGCGCGCCGGGAAGCCGTCTGGCCGGGCTGGTGGACCGGCGGGAGTGGGCCGAGTCCGAGGCCACGCTGCGTCGCTACCTGGACTGGTTTGGCGGCGGCTCCCTGTACCTGGAGCTGCAACAGCACCTGGTGCAGGGCGACACCGCGCGCATCCGGCGCCTCACCGAACTGGCGGAGCGTTGCGGCGTGGAGACGGTGGCCACCAACGAGGTGTGGTATCACCGGCGCGGGCAGGCCAGGCTGCACGACGTGCTCACCGCCATCCGACACAATCAGTCGCTATCCGAAGTGCAGCGGTTGCTCAAAACCAACCATCAGTACTGGCTGAAGTCGGGTGAGAGTATGCAGGCCCTGTTCCGGTCGACGCCGGAAGCCCTGCGGAATTCTCTCGCCATCGCGGAACGATGCTCGGACTTCAACCTGGCGGACTACATGGCCGACCGTTACCGCTTTCCCAACTGCCCGGTACCCGATGGCCACGACGCCCAGAGCTGGTTTGAGGAGCTGTGCCGGCAGGCGGCGCGCCGGCGCTACGGCAGGATCGACCGGCGGGTTCGGGATCGGCTGGACGAGGAGTTTGCGCTGATTCGTCACCATGGGCTGGCCGGCTTCTTCCTGATTTACCATCGAGTGGTGCAGTTGGCCCGGGAGGTAATGCTGGAGCTGGGTCACGGCAATTCGGAAATGCCCCTCGAGTGGCAGCCGCCGGGCCGGGGACGCGGCTCGTCGGTGGTGATGCTGACCGGCTATCTCATCGGGCTGTCCCACGTGGATCCGCTGGCCTACGACCTGTCCCTGGACCGCTTCCTGCCCGAGGACATGTCGTCGACGCCGGACATCGACCTGGACTTCCCGCGAGATATTCGGGAGGGGCTGATCCTGCGTCTCATCGAGGAATGGGGGTGGGATCATGCGGCGCTGACCGGTATGTTCGCCACCTACAAGTCGCGGGGCGTCATCCGGGACCTGGGCAAGGCGCTGGGCCTGCCGGCGGGAGAGACCGGGCTGCTGGCGAAGTAGGTAGAGAGCCGGTCGGCGTCGAGTCTGGGCGATGAGCTGGCGCATCTGCCGGCCTACCGGGGCAAGCTGGAGCGTGCCGGCTGGCGGGACCTGGCGGAGCTGTCGGGGCAGCTGGCCGGGTTTCCCAAGGGTCTGGCCCAGCACCCGGGAGGCATGGTCATCAGCTCGGTGCCGCTGACGGACATGGTGCCGGTGCAGCCCAGCGCCATAGAGGGCCGTTACGTCTGCCAGTGGGACAAGGACAGCGTCGACGATGCCAGCTTCGTGAAGATTGACCTGCTGGCGCTGGGCGCGCTGTCGCAGATGCAGGAGGCGGCGCAGCTGATTACCAAACGCACCGGCACGGAGCCAGACCTGAGCCGCATCGACTTCGACGACCCTGAGGTGTACGCCGACCTGTCCCGGGGCGACACGGTGGGAGTGTTCCAGGTGGAGTCGGCGGCCCAGATGCAGACCATTCCCCGGATGCAGCCCAGGGACATCTACGACCTGGCGCTGGAGGTGGCGGCGGTACGACCGGGCGTGGGCGCCAACGACGGCGTGGCCGAGTTTCTACGCCGGCGGCACGGCGCGCCCTGGGATTACGACCACCCGCTGGAGAAACAGGCGCTGGAGCGGTCGCTGGGGGTCATCATGTTTCAGGATCAGGTGGTGCGGCTGGGCATGGATGTGGGCGGCCTGTCGGCGCGGGAGGCCGACCAGCTGCGGCGGGCATTCAGCCGGCGCAACAACGAGGAGCTGGTGCAGCGGTATTGGGAGAAGTTTCGGGACGGGGCAATGGCGCAGGGAGCGGATGAGGCGACGGCGCGGCGGATTTACGGCAAGTTCAACCCCCACTACATGTTTCCGGAGGGGCACGCCCTGGCCTTTGCCTTTACCGCTTTCCAGATGGCCTGGCTGCGCCACTACTATCCACTGGAGTTTTTCGTGGGACTGTTCAATCAGCAGCCCATGGGGTTTTGGGACGTGGAGACGCTGAAGGAAGACGCGCGCCGGCTCAATCTGCGGGTGCTGCATCCAGACGTGAACCGGTCGGACGCCCGGTGCACTGCTGAGGGAATCGATGCCCTGCGGTTGGGCCTGACCTCGGTGAAGGGAGTGGACAGCCGGCTGGCGGAACGGCTCCTTTTTGCCCGACAGGCGGGGGAGTTTGCCAGTCTTGGCGACCTGGTGAGCCGGTCGGGATTGCAGCGGCAGCCGCTGGAGCACCTGGTGCGCGCCGGCGCGATGGATGCCGTTACCGGCGGAATGGACCGGCGACGCGCATTGTGGGAAGTGGGGCTGACCTACCGCCCGGCCGGGGGTCGGCAACTGGCGTTGCCGGTGTCCTTCGACGACGCAACGCCGACCCTGGAGCCGCAAGGTCGCGCCGACCGGATGCTGGATGAGTACGAGATGCTGGGACTCTGTCCCGATGGTCAGGTGATGGAGTTGATTCGTCCGTACCTGGGCAGAGAGGTGGCGCCGGCTGAAGGGCTGCGCGCGTACCGGGATGGGGACATCGTGCGGGTGGCCGGTCGGGTGGTGCGCCGTCAACGTCCGCTGGCCAAGGCGGTATTCATGACGCTGGAGGATGAGACCGGATTGATTCCACTGGCGGTGTGGCCGGCGGAGTGGGAGCGTCTGAAGGGGGCGCTGGGCCACCGGCTGGTGCTGGTGGAGGGCCAGGTCTCCCGCCGGGACGACACGCTGAACATCACGGTGCAACGCGCCTGGCCGCTGGGCTGGCCGGCCTCCAGCCTACCGGAACCGCGGTCGTGGCGGTAGCAGTTCTCCAACAAAGGGGCGTAGCCCTCACCCCTGCCCTCTCCCATCGAGGGAAAGGGGCGCCCGCACCGTAACCGACGGCCATCACGGAGACCCCCTGGCCAATCGTCGTTCCGCCTGTGCCAGAACCCAAAGGGGCATATTGGCGACGGTAGTCGTGACCACACCGGGATTGCCACGTCGCTACGCTCCCCGAAATGACCAGGAGTCAGATTGGTTCCTGCGTTGCCCCGGACGCCGGTCGCACCTATAATTCCACAAAACTAGTACCAACAGCGCCAATGGCGGGCGCACAGGAACACCTGATGGGAGGTTGAATTATGGCTACTGCAAAAGTGAACGGCGCCGAAATCTATTACGAAGAATCTGGCAGCGGACCGCCCATCATCCTTTCGCCGGGTGGGCTTCAGGGTGCCGCAAGCAGTTACCAGCCGGTAATTGAGGCGCTCTCGCAAGAACACCGTGTCGTGGTCTACGACCGCCGTTTCGGTGGGCAATCACGAAGTCCGCTGGTGGTTCAGACCTGGGAAATGGTTTGCGACGATGTTTTCGCCCTGATGGACACCCTGGGGATCGACCAGGCGTACCTGGGCGGCGGATCTTTCGGCGCCGCCATTTCCCTGGGGTGTGCGTCCCGACGCCCGGAGCGCGTCCGTGCCATCTTTCCATCCAACATCGCCGGCGGGGTCATCTGCAATGGATACCTCACTGGGAAGCTGTTCAAGAGCATGGACATGGCGGAAAACGACAGCATTTCCTCGGTCGTGGCAGCGTTTGACCCCGACGACCGCTTTTCTCCCTTCAGTCCGGAGATAGCCCAGACCGATGCCCAGTACCGCCAAACCATGGAGGACATGAACACCGAGGATTTCGTGCAGGTCATGCGGGACACCATCTACGCGCTGTTCGACGGGCTGTACCTGACCCTGGGGATGACCAAGCAGGCGTTGCAGGGCATCAGGGTCCCGGCGATGGTGATGCCGGGCAACAACGACGTTCACCCCAGGGGCCTGGCCGAGATGGTCCACCGCCTGGTGCCCAATTGCCGGTGGGCCGAAGTGCGCCCCCATTCGGAAGAGCCGGAGAAGTACGCCAAACGCGTCCTGCAGTTCCTGTCTGAGGTGGAGGCGGACTGACCCCGGGAGACTGATTTGGCCATACTGGCGCCGGCAAGAAGTGAGGGCAACCGTGGTGGTTGCCCTCTCGACTATCGGCGTCGGAGATTGGATCCGGCTAGCGTGTTCGGTGGTAACGGTAGTCCCGCGCCGAGCCTCGCTCCGGCGTGGCAGTGGGGTTACTGGGCAGGTAGCGATAGTTGGGGTCGACGCCAACTTTCTGCCCCAATTCGTTCCTGAGCACACCGATGTGCTCGACCTCCATCTCCACCACGTCCCCGGGTTCCAGCCAGCGCGCGTTTTCGTAGCCCTTGCGAATCGACTCCCGGATCGAACCGCCGCCCACGGTGCCGCTGCCAATGACATCGCCAGGAGCGATGCGGCTATCCTTGGAGGCACGTTCGATAATCTCCCCCCAACTGTAGTAGGCGTTGACCGCCTCGCCGTTCCTGAGCCAATGGTCGCCGTTGACCCGCACGTGGCACGCCAGGTCGAGCCGCCCGTCATGGATGTGCGGGTTCAGCTCGTCGGTGGTGACCAGCCAGGGGCCAATGGACGAAGCGGAATCTTTGCCCTTGGCCGGCCCCAGGCCGAAGGTCATTTCGTCGAATTGCAGGTCGCGGGCGCTCCAGTCGTTGAAGATGCAGAACCCGGCGATGTACTGCATGGCTTCGGACGCCGGCACATTGGTTCCCGCCCGGCCAATGATGGCGCCGATTTCCAGCTCATAGTCCAGTTGATCGGAAGCCGATGGGTACGGCACCTGCTCACCCGGCCCGTAGATGACCAGCGGATTGGAGAAGTAAAACACGGGCATCCGGTACCACACCGGGTCAATTTCCCGCGTACCCTGGGATGTGGCGTGTTCCTCGTAAACGATGCAGTCTCGCACCGTAGGCGGTTGCAGCACCGGAGCGCGCAACCCGACGTCGGCCAGCGCCACCCGTGGAGCCGCCACGTTGCTGGCCAGGGCGTCGCCCACCCGGTCGATGGCGGAATCGCCAGTGTCCAGCAGCGCCCGCACATCGGCCAGGGGGCGGTCGGAGCCGATGAGGGCGGCCACGTCCACCACGGCGTCATCCTGCAGCACGCCGCAGCGGGGGCCAGTTCCGGGGTCGTAGGTTAGCAGTTTCATAATCGTCGCTCCTCTGTCATTGCGAGCGTAGCGTGGCAATCTCGGCATAGCCGGCCAGCCTCGCGGCGTCGCTGATATAGTCGGCAGTCTGGATAATGCGCCGATTAACCTCGGACGCGGGTTCACAGATGCCCAGGTAGAAGCAGGCACCGTGCAAAATGCCCTGTCGGGAGTAATAGCGCCCAACCAGTGAGCTGATGTTGCTGTCTTCCCCGGCCAGCATGAGCAGTCCTCGAGAAGTGTCCGGGGAAAGCTCAGGTTCCGCGCCAGTGCGCGCCAGGATCAGCGCGTCGGTAGCCCGCTTGGTGGCGCACCACGCCTTTTCCGCCGCGTCGCGGATGTCGCCCGACTCCAGCAGCCGCAGCGCGTCGGCGTGAACGGCGCGAGCGTCGGCGAAAATGGCGGATACGCGGTCGGTGGCTACCATGCGGTTTTGCTGCTCTCGGCTTGGGGTTGTCCTGCGGGGTGGATTAAACGGCGGCGTGGGGCGTGGTAGAGGTGGCCGGCCGACGGTTGTTTGCTGTCGGCGCATTGGATGAAGACGACGCTATCGTCCATAGCCTATTGCATCCATCGAATCGATCAATTGCGCCATACTATCCAGAAAGGCCGGAGCGTAGGCATCGTCAACGTGGTTGGAGTTCCATATGCCGGACTGCCGGACTTTCTCCCGGTCGCTGTAATGGCCCAGCCAGCCCGGCGACGGCGGGTCAACGGACTGGCGCTTGTAGTTGCTGAGCAGCGCGATGGCATTGCGTTCGATGTATCCTCGCAGACTGTCCGGTCCCGGCTCATCTTCGACCGCCAGCCACAAGAAAGGCATATCGCCGATGGTGGCACAGACCACCTATTCCAGAGGACGCTCGCTCTCTCTGACCTCTTTGGGAGCCGAACCTCGCCCCCACTGCGGATGGTCATATCCGTCCCTTGCGATCAGGGCGGCGCCGACAATCTTCCTGAAAACGGACCCGCGATGACTGCCGCCGCTCCCATCGGCATTACCCCGGTGTTGTCGGAGACGCCGCCATAGCAAGGAACCGGCCCCACGGTCGGACGTATGGATTCCCACCCGCACGATGCGCTGGCCTTCCCCGGTATCAGTACGGGTTTCGCCCGTCTCCCGAAAGAAATAGACGCCCCGTTGCGGCCAGTCCATGCGCCCGGAACACTCTGACAATGTGCGCGCACCGCCGAGATTGCGTTCAAGTTGGGCCAGCAGTTCGTAAAACTGCATCAAGTGATGTTTGCGCGGGTCGGTCAAGAAGGCGTCTTTCGCTTTTCCGGATGGACCTTGTCAGCGGATCAGTGCATTGGCGAGAAGCTGGCCGGGATCAGGATCTTGTTTTCCTGGCTGACCCGACCCGGCGCGCCGGACGGCCACTGGGGAATCTTGCTGGCCGCGGCACGCACCTCGGCGCGATGGTTTAGATCCTTGTAGGGCCAGACGTGCATCCAGCGGTTCAGGTTGCCGAACTCGGTGTACATGCCGGCGGCCAGGGGGGAGAATTCTTCCCGGTAGGGCAGTGAGTCGGCCCAGCGGCGCAGCAGTTCCGGCATGGAGCCGTTTTCGTAGGTGTAGACGCGCATTTCGTAGATGTCGCCCAACGCCTGGTCGCCGCCCATGGGGCGCATGAACGGGGCCGGCGTCCAGACCTCGGAGTTCATGTTCACGATGTTACCGGGCGTGATTTTGGGCGGCCAGTTGGGTTCCTGGCTCGCCTCGGCGCGGATACGTTCGCGCTCTTCCAGGCTGTCGTAACCCCAGACGTGGATAATCTGGTTCAGCGGGCCAATCTCGGTATGCCAGAAAGCGGCGATGGGTGAATACTTCTCCCGGTAGGGCAATGCCTCGGCAAAGGCTTCTTCGGCCTGGGGCACCGCTCCGGGTTTCATGTCGTAGGTACGGACTTCGTAAATCATAATCGTCTCCGTGGGCTCGCCGCCCGGAATAGTCTCACGTTCAATAGTCCCGCGTTCATCAGTCAGAACACCGGCAGTGTAACGGCCTGGCCGAACCGGGGCAACCGCTACCCGGCTGCCCGGCTACCCGGCAATCCAGGCGGCTACGCGTTCGCCAATCATGATGGCCGTGGCGTTGGTGTTGGCCCTGGTGACCTGCGGCATTATCGACGAATCGGCAACCCAAAGTCCCTGCACGCCCCGGACGCGACACTGCTGGTCGGTCACCGCCAGAGGGTCGGCAGCGGGGCCGATCCGGCAGGTCCCGGAGACATGGCGGGAAGTGCCCACGGTCTGGCGAATCCAGCCGTCCAGCGCATCGTCACTGGCGAGAACCTCATCCGTAGGGGAGATGCGGTGATCCATAACGTCCCGATACGCCTCCGACTCCAGCAGGCCCGCCGCCAACCGCACCGCGTCGCGCATCCGACGCATATCGTTCTCGTTGTGCAGGTAGCGGTAGTTGATGGCCGGCTGCACCGCCGGGTCGCCGGAGGCCAGGCGCACCCAACCGGAGCCTTCCGGCAGCTCCAGGGCACAGGCGATGCGAGCCGTGCGGTCGGGCAGTTGCTCGCCGGTCATGACGTTGAAGACTCCCAGCGTGTGCAGCATCACGTCGTGGGGTTGCGAAGGCGGCTCCGAGGTTACGCGCAGGCCGAACCGCAGGGCGCCGGCGTTGGCGTGCAGTTCAACGTGGTCTTTTACCTGGAACGACACGTTGCCCATGGGATGGTTGAACAGATTTCCACCCACGCCGGGCAGTTCCTGAATCATCGGGATGCCAAACTCTTCCAGTTGTTCCCGGGGCCCAATGCCGGACAGCATCAGAAGGTGTGGTGACTTCAGCGCGCCGGCGCACAACACCACCCGGTCGGCCTCAACGTTGAAAATCTCGCCGCCGCTTTCCACTTCCAGCCCCGCCACCTGAGACCCCACGAAAAGCACCCGGCGCGCCAGCACGTTGCCCCGCACGGTCAGGTTGAGCCGATGGCGCACCGGGTTCAGGTGGGTGATGGCAGTGCTCATGCGAACGCCTGCCCGGTTGTTCATGGGGATGGCGCCGATGCCGGCGGAATAGGGGCCGTTCAGGTCGGGGTTGCGCGCGTAGCCGCGCTCCACGGCGGCGGCGTGAAATGCCCGCTGGACGTCGGGCCACGGCTCGTTTTCCCGCCGCACGATGGGGATGGGGCCGTCGCTGCCGTGAAAGTCGTCCTGGATGTCCAGGTCGGTTTCGGCCTTGCGGAAGAACGGCAGGACTTTCAGATAGGTCCACTCCTCGTTGCCGAACGACGCCCAGCGTTCAAAGTCTTCGGGTAGCCCGCGCAGGTAAACCTGTCCGTTGATGGATCCGGAGCCGCCGATGACCTTGCCCTGGGCGATGTTGATTTCCCCCTGCTGGTCGTTGATGACGCCGCGCAGCGACCACGATACCGGCGATCCGGGCTGCTCTCCCTCGCTGGAGTGGCCATCCCGCACGGCTTCCGGCAGGAATTCCGGGTTGGGATAGTCCTGGCCGGCCTCCAGCAGCAACACCGAGCGCGCAGGATCCTCCGACAAGCGGCTGGCCACCACCGAACCTGAGGAACCGCCGCCGACTACGATTACGTCGTACTTCATAGTGTTTAATACACCTCCGTTTGCATCTGGTACCGGGCTTGAACGTGGGATAACGCTTCTACCGGCGGGCGGGCGAGCCGGTTACAGGCGGGGTCCTGTCGTTCGCCGGTCATCAATCACCTGTCATTATGAGCCGGCGGATTGCGCTGCGAGTGCCATTCTATCCCAGCATTTCTTGAAATGTGGCCGCCGGCCGGAGTTTCTCCGAATGCTCCGTCTGGAGGACTGCGCGGTTTGACTGGGAAATGCCGTGCGATTAGACTTCTGAGTGTCCTCAACATACGTAGCGGTCGTTCCCGTCAGGTCGTTCTGGGTGGGTAGGCACGTGAGGGTCGAACTACGAAAACCCCATCGAATGGGCACAGGCAGGGAATCAAACCCGGGGAGATGGACAGAATGGCAACCCTGGTAACCGGCGGCACCGGCTTTGTCGGAGCCAACATCGTCAAGGAACTGGCCGCTCGCGGGCATGATGTCATCAGCCTGGACGTGATGCCTCCCGACTCGCTGACGCAGCAGTTTTTGGGCGAGTTGAGCTCGCGCGTTACCTTCCTCACCGGTGACATCCTGGATACCGCGGGCCTCGACGCGCTGCGGTCGGCACATTCCATCGACCAGGTGGTTCACGCTGCGGTGATCACAGTGAACCGCACCGACCTGGAAACCGCTCGCAGCAAGGACATTCTGGACATCAACCTGACCGGCACCGGTAACCTGCTGGAGCTGGCGCGGTTGGCCGGCGTGGCGCGGTTTGTTTACATCAGCTCCGGCGCTGCCTACGGCCTGACCCGTGAACCCGACCAGACCTACAACGAAGATGATGCTCCCCAACCCGGCAACCTGTACGGCATTACCAAGTTCGCCAGCGAGTGCCTGGCCCGGCGCTACGGCCAGCTGCACGGTTTTGGCGCGGTGAGTCTGCGGGTCAGCACGCCCTACGGCCCCATGGAGCGCGTAACCGGCCATCGCAGCAATATGTCCACTCCGTACCAGTGGACGGGACAGATGCTGCGGGGCAAGCCCATCGCAATGGACCGCTCCGACCACGGCCGGGACTTGACCTACGTCCTGGATACCGCATCCGCCGTCGCCACCGTCGTGGACGCGCCCGAACTACCCCACGACCTTTACAACATCACCAACGGCGTTCCGATTACCGGCGGCGAGATTCAACGCAAGCTGGCCGAACTTTTTCCTGAGGTCAGGCTGGTCGAATCTGAAGCCCAGCCAGACGCCGGCGCTGCCCTGGGGCCGACGCGGGGGCCACTATCCGGCTATCGGCTATGGCACGATCTGGGGTGGACGCCGCAATACGACCTGGCGTCGGGTCTGACGGATTACGTGCGGTGGCGGCGGGAGTCTGGGTTTTTGGATTAGAGAGTGTTCTCGCCCCTAACTTTTCACCCTCACCCCAACCCTCTCCCGTCAAGGGAGAGGGGGATCCCGCGCGTACCCACTTTAATCTGTCATTGCGAGAAGCGCAGCGACGTGGCAATCTCGTTGAGGTTGAGCACACGTTGGTAAACCACCATTGCTACGGCGACGAGATTGCCACGCTGCGCTCGCAATGACAGCAGGCCAGTTTGGTTTGACAAAGTGGGTACACGTGAGAGAAGGAGATGGATTCCCGCTTTCGCTGGTAGACTGCGGCAAGACAATTTATTGCCGGCGTATCATTTGACCGCAGGAGGAATAAACGATGGCGCTACCGCCCGACCGCATCGACTACTTGCCCATTATCGACCGGCCCGTCATCAAGTGGCCCAACGACGCCCGGGTGGCGCTCTGGATATCCCCCAATGTGGAGCATTACGAGTACTTTCCGGAGAACGAGGGCGTGCGGAATCCGTGGCCTCGCACGCCCTACCCCGACGTGCAGCAATATTCCTACCGGGACTACGGAAACCGGGTCGGGTTCTGGCGAATGCTGGAACCGCTGGACAAGCACGGGATCCGCTGTTGCGTCTCGCTGAACCTGGCTGTGCTGGAACACTTCCCGGAAATTGCCGAAGCCATGATCGAGCGGGACTATGATTTTATGAGCCACGGCATCTACAACACCCGCTACCTTTACACCCACACCGAAGAGCAGGAGCGGGAATTCTACCGGGACTGCATCGACACCCTGCGGCGGCACACCGGAAAGCAGCTGAAGGGGATGCTGGGGCCGGCCATCTCTGGTAGCGTGAGCACACCTGACCTGATGGCAGAGGCCGGTCTGATCTACCATACCGACTGGTTCCACGATGACCAGCCCACGCCCATCAAGGTCAATGCGGGGAAGCTGGTGTCGGTGCCCTACTCCATCGAACTGAACGACTCCACGGTACTGCGCGACAATCACTACGGGACGGACTACTTCGCCGACATCTGCAAGGCGCAGTTCGACCAGCTCTACGCGGAAGGCGCCGAGAGCGGCCGGGTCATGTGCATCGCGCTGCATCCCTTCCTGATTGGCCAGCCCCACCGAATCAAGTATCTGGACGACGTGCTGGGCTATATCATGTCCCACGATGGCGTCTGGCAGACCACCGCCGACGAGATCGCCGACTACTACATCGCAAACTACTACGATCAGGCCGTAACCCACGCCCAGCAGTTGGGTGGCTAACGTGGGGTGGAAATGCCCCTCACCCCAACCCCTCTCCCACGAGGGGAGAGGGGCTTTCACCCACACCCTAACCCTCTCCCTTGATGGGAGAGGGGATTACTGATACCACTGTCAACAGGGAGCGCCGCCAACATGACTGCTCAACGCACTTTCGGCATGGACCACCCTCACCATGAGTGGTCGCCCATCATCAGCCGACCAACCCTGCGCTGGCCCCAGAACGACCCCGTGGCCCTCTGCGTCATCCTGGTGCTGGAGCACATGGAATGGCAGCCGCCGGCGGGAAACTTCCAGGTCGCCAACCTGTCCGGCGGCTCCGCGCCCCGGGCGTTTCCTGATTATGCCCGCATATCCCACCGGGAATACGGACACCGGGTGGGCATCTTCCGGCTGCTGGACGTACTGGAGAAACACGGCATTCGACCCACCATCGCCATGGACGCCATCACCGCCGAAAACTATCCGTACCTGGTGCGCCACTGCCTGGGTCGGGGCTGCGAGGTCATCGGCCACGGAATTTCCGTGAGTCGAATGATTACCAGCGATATGTCGGAAACGCAGGAACGGGAGTACATCCAGACGTCCATTGATGCCCTGACCCGGGCGACCGGCGTGGCTCCCCGGGGCTGGTTGGGTCCGGAATACGGCGAGTCCCAACGCACTCCCCAACTATTGGCGGAGGCCGGCCTGCGCTACGTTTGCGACTGGGCCAATGACGAACAACCCTACCCGATGACCGCCGGGGCAAACCCCTTCTTCGCGCTGCCCATACTCTACGAGCTGGACGACGTGGCGGCGCTGGCGCAGCGCAGGGTCACGGTGGCTCAATACCAGCAAATGCTGACCGAGAGTTTCGATACGCTGCGTGAGGACGGCGCCGCCAACGGCCGCCTCCTGACGCTGAATTTGCATCCCTGGCTGGTCGGCCAACCCTTCCGCATCGGTGTCGTTGACCGCGCCCTCGGTCACATGATGGAGCAGGGCGGCGTCTGGGCCGCCACCGGCTCGGAAATTATCGACTGGTACCAGTCCCAAACCAATTGACGGAGTGATCCGATGGCTTCCTCACTGATACGCGGCAAGCACCTGATCAGCCCCACCACTTCCGGAGGCGGTACTACCGTGCTCTACGATTCGGCTGTGTATCAGGAGGACGGGGTAATCATAGAGGTTGGCCCCTATCAGACCCTTCGTGCGCAGTACCAGCCGGACACGGAACTCGGCGGCCTGGACTACGCCATTATCCCCGGTCTGGTTAACTCCCATCACCACGGGCGCGGCGTTACGACGCTCCAGATGGGCACCTGCGACGACTGCCTGGAAGTCTGGATTCTGGCCGGCTGGGGACGCCGGCCCTATGACCACTACCTGATGACCCTCTACACCGCCCTCAACATGATGGCGTCGGGCACCACCACCGTGATGTACAACCATCCCCAAACCGCCGCAGCCACCCTCAAAGAGGATGTGGACGCCGTGCTGCGCGGATTTCTGGACGCTGGTATGCGCGTGGCTTTCTCCAGCTACCTGCGCAACCAGAACCGGGTGGTTTACGGCAACGATCAGGACTTCCTGTCCGGTTTGCCGGCAGACCTGGCTGACGACGTGCGCCGCTATCTGTCGGTGGCCGACATGACCGATGATGACTACTTTGCCTTCTTTGATGAAACCTACCGCCAATACCACGACCACGAGTCCGGCAAAGTGCGGGTGCTACTCAGCCCGGCCAACGTGCAGTGGAACTCGGACGATTTCCTGCAACGCACCAAGGAACACGCGAGTCGTTACCAAACCGGCATCCATATGCACCTGGTGGAGAGCGCCTACCAGAAAGACTATGGCCTGCGAACCTGGGGCAAGACCCCGGTGGAGCACCTACGCGAGCTGGAGTTCCTGGGGCCGGAGATTTCCTTTGCCCACGCCGTTTGGCTCACCGACGGAGACATCGAGGCCCTGTCCGGCGCCGGCGCCACCGTTTGCCACAACGCCAGCTCCAACCTGCGCCTCAAGAACGGCATCGCGCCGGTGAACCCCATGCTGGCCCGTGGGGTCAACGTCGCCATGGGCACCGACAGCACCGCCATTAACGACGATGACGACCTGTTGCAGGAGATGCGGCTGGTGAGCAAACTGCACCGGCAGCCGGGCATCGGCGCGCCCGCCATATCCGTCGAGCAGGTCTTGGCCATGGCCACGGCCAACGCCGCCGCTCCCACCGGATTCGCCGGCGACATTGGCGTCCTCGAACCGGGGCGTCGGGCCGACCTGCTGCTGATACGCATGGATCGGTTGGAAGACCCCTACCTGGAACCTGATACACCGCCGGTTGAGGTGGTTCTGGGAAGGGCCAAGACTCAGGATGTGGCCGCCGTCATCGTTGACGGCGAGGTGCTGCTGCAGGACGGGGCGCACCAGCGATTCAACCGTGCCGACGTTGCCCGTGAACTGCGGGAACAACTCGCCCGCCCGCTGGAACCGGAGACGCTGGCGACCCGGCGGATGGCGAGCCGGCTGTCGCCCTACGTCGAGCAATTCTACCGGAGCCGGACGCCCGCTATGGGAACGCCCCACTACGTGTACAACAGCCGAACCTGATTGCCGGACATTGCGGACTTGCGATCACGAAGCAAGTGCGAGCAGGTTTCCGCCCGTTGACCGCCAGTGGAAGTATGCCTACAATCAGTCGAAGCGCGCTTGGGACGGCGCGTTGCGACGCCACAGCTGGCGACGAGGTTTCCCTATGAACGACATCACCGTCAATGCCTACATTCTCTACGGCCTCATCGGGTTCCTCGGACTATTGCAGATTGCCACCCTGGGCGCGGTGCTCCGCCTCGGCTTCGTCGTCGGACGCCAGCAGGGCGAAATCAGCGGCATCCACGTCCGCATTGACGACCTCAGGGACTCCCTCATCAGCCGAATTGATGGCCTCGCCGCCCGTATTGACCGGGTGGAGGAACAGGTTGCTAACCTCCGCGAACAGGTCGCCGAGAACCGGGGCCTCCTCTTGGCCCTCCACGAGCGTGTCGGCCTCATTATGCGCCACCGCCACGACGACATCACCGGCGCCATTATCCTGACCCCCACTGTTCCCGACCCCGTCGCCGACTAACCCCCGCGTCTGGACGCTTTGCCGAAGGTTGCCTCCCACTATAGAGGGCTATCGTTGTGTTCAGTGAAAAGTATACAGCCCTGGAGCGCAAATTCCGGGATCGAGTTGCACAGGACAAAGAATGCTTTGGGTTGGAGAGCTTATTTCTACCCAATATCGCTCCCCAAGACCCCGTGGATTTCGTCCTGATTGGGATGGAGCCATCGATCGGAGGGGAGGGGGCTTCGATTCTAGATGTAGCTCGCAAAAAGATTAAACGGGGATTCAAGAATTTTGCTAGCTCAACCGAAGATTTCATCCTGCACTTCTACATCAAAGAGTACTTGTGTGCAGGTTGGGGCACGTACTATCTCACGGATTTATCAAAGGGCGCGATGTCAGTCAGGGCTGCCAAGTCCGAGCGTAAGAAAAGGTACGAGAAATAGCATCCGCTTCTGCTTGATGAGCTTGAACTGGTCGCGGGTCAGAAAGCAACGCCAATAATCGCGATTGGTAATGAAGTGGGGGGTTTCCTCACCGAGAAAGAGCGACCCAAACTCGCGGGAAAGATTCTGCACAAGCGGCCGGCTCCCGGCGAAAGATACCCGACGCCCACCCGAAATGCTACGCCGAGTTCTCCCCGACAGTAGGTTGGAAAGATATTGAACAGACAGTTAATAGGGTAATGAGGGAAGGAGAAATGTATCCATTCGTTGACGAAACGTTGGAGAGGCTTCGGAAGGGGTCTCGTCTGACGGAATCCAGGAAGCAGTTGATGTTCACCTACAAGGTACGGTTTGATTCAATTCGTCAGGAGGCAGGATTGACGTGAGCCTCCGAAGGCAATCCCGCCGGACGCTGCCGACGACGGAGGAAACGTTGACGCAGAGGCGCAAAGCAAGGTCGGACGCTGGCGGCGCACGGAGGAAAGATGGTTCTAGAGATTGAGGCCGCCCCGGGCGCTATGACCGGCGCCCGGTACATCGCAAGCTTGCAGGATAATCGGGAGGTCTGGTTGGATGGCGCCAAAGTCGCCGACGTGGCCGAGCATCCGGCCATGACCGGCATGGTCCACGAACTGGCCCGTATCTATGACCTGCAATACTCGGACCAGTATCGGGATCAGATGACCTTCGTTTCTCCGGATACCGGAAACCGGTGCAGCCTGTCCTGGCTCCTGCCCCGCACCCGGGACGACCTCAAGCGGCAACGGCGCAACAGCGAAATCTGGAATGAAGAGTCCTGGGGTCAATTGGGGCGCAGCCCGGACATCCTGGCGCCGCACATCCTCGGGCTCTACGCTATCCGAGACGCGCTGGGGCAGGTCAAAAACCCGCATTGCGACTTTGGCGAGAACATCACCAACTACTACCGCTATTGCATGGAAAACGACCTGTTCCTGACCCACGCGCTGGGCGACCCGCAGGTCGACCGCAGCCAACAACCCCAGAACGAAAACCGGGCGGATGGGGAGACGGAGGTGGCGCTGCACGTGGTGGAGGAAACCGCTGACGGCGTGGTCGTTCACGGGGCCAAGCAGCTGGCCACCGCCGCGCCAATCAGCAACGAGGCCTACGTGTCGCTGTCGGCCACCTTCGTAAGGCGCGCCGACCCTAGATTCATCCTGGCCTTTTCGATTCCTACGGATACGCCGGGGTTGAAGATTCTATGCCGGGAACCCGTGTCCCAATGGGTGGGCAGCTACGGGCATCCCCTGGCGGCGGTGTACGACGAACAGGACGCCATGCTTTTCTTCGACCACGTTCTGGTGCCCTGGGATCGCATTTTCATGCTCTACGACTCGGCGCCGCTGCTGCAACGCCTGGGATCCGAAGCCAACTTCCGCGGCTGGAGCAACCTTTGCCGCATCCACCAGCGCATGAAGCTGATGACCGCCGTTGCCACTCTCATCGCTGAAGCCATCGGGGTGATTGAGTACCGGGAGGTGGCAGCAAAGCTGGGCGAAATGGCCACCTATACGGAAATGTGGGCGCACGCCATGGACGGCGTGGAGCACAACGCCTACCCGGCCGACAACGGCCTGATGTCGCTGGGTTCGATGTCCGGCATGAACATCTACTTCGCCCAGACATCGGCCCGCATGGTGGAGCTGCTGCGGGAGGTTTCCGGCTCCGGGATGATTATGCAGCCCAGCGAGGGCGACCTGGCCAACCCGGAGTTTCGCCCCTACCTGGATCGGTATATGCCGGGCAGAGGCGTGGACGTGGAGTACAAATCTCGACTCTTTCGGCTGGCCCACGACCTGGCCGTGTCATCCTTTGGGATGCGGCAGGAGATTTACGAATACTGGCACGGCGGCGATCCCAACCGCAACCGGATTAATCTCCTGCGCACCTACGACCAGCAAGACATCACCGACCGGATAAAAACGCTGATTGCAAAGCCCCTTCGGTCTTGAGCAGCTGCCGCCGACATACGGCCTAGCCCCAGGTGGCGAACCCCATCGCGCAGCCGGTGCCGGCGGGGGAGCGGTAGCAGGGCACGTAGTCCACTATGTCCATATTCAGATGCTCGGTGGCGCCGGTTACCACAATCCAGTTGCGTATTTCGGAGCTGCCGGAGTTAATCTTCTCCCGAGGCAGCTCGGACAGCTGTTCGACGCTCTTGGCCTTCATGCCCGCCAACGCCTGGTGGTCCAGCTCCTCATCGACAACAAAGTGGCTCAGCCCTCCCGAGGCCAGGATTCCGACCCGGATGTCCCGTGGCCAGGATTCGATGGCCGACTTCAGGGCCTGCCCCAGGTTGTAACACCGTTTCGGCGTAGGCTGGTTGGGCGGATAGTAGGTGTTGAGCATGACCGGCACGGTGGGGATCGTAGCCTCGGTCATCAGCCGGCTATAGACGTACCCGAAGGCGTGGCCGATGCCGCCCTTTGCCCGTCCGCCCTTGCCTGGATCCAGGAAGCGGGACACTCCCACATCGAACTCATCGTCCATCAGGCTATCGATAATGTGCCTGGCCAACGCTGAGTCGGTGGGCGCGATCTGGTCTTCCGTGCTATAGCCGATCAGCGGCTGGTTGCCGGTTGACGGGCCGGCCTCGTGGCCGGCGACCTTCACCTCGTCGCCCCAATAGACGCAGAAGGCGGGCATATTATCGTCCAGCAGGTACTCGTGCTGGTCGTCCCCTACCATCACCAGCACGTCCAGCCTGGCGTCGTACAGTTTGCGGGAAAGATGGGCGATGGCCTTCTGGTTCTGCTGGTGCCGTTGCTCAAATTTGGCCTGGGTTATCTCTTTGGCGATGCGCTCCGTGTCGACCCGCGCCAGGAGATCCTCGAAGTTTGAGGTGATGCCGTCGGTGCCGATCAACTCAACGTGGCCCTTGTCGCGCTCGCCGCGGCCGGCCCATCCGTCCGCCGGGGTGCTGAGTTGAGGGCTATGCGAAGATGCCAAACCCAATACTAGCTCTGCCATTGTCCAGCTCCTTTTGCGATTCAGTTTCAGTCAATCTGATGACGCCGGGGTTGCGAAACGGCGAGACGCAATGCAGTCACATAACCGGCGTTTTGCAATCTGAATGGGATATTATCATGTGGGCAATCCGGGTGTAACGCTGGGAGTTTCGCATCCCTACCCGACCGACGCGGCGGCCTTCAGATGGGGACTCACGACTCTGGCAACCTCGGCCACCGCCCGGTCGATTTCCGCAGCCGTGGTGTACCGGCCCACTGAAAATCTCAGGGTTCCCATGGCGTAATCCAGTGGGACGGCCATTGCCTCTAGGACGCTGGACACCTCTACCCGATCGCTATGGCAGGCCGCCCCGGCTGATGCAGCGAGGTCTACCATTTCAGCCAGAACGGTATTGGCTTCCACCCGATAGAAGCTGACGCTGGAGGTATTGGGCAGGCGTTTGCTGGGGTGCCCGTTGATCCGAATCTCGCCAAAGGCGCCCTTCAAGCCTGCTTCCAGACGGTCACGCATCTCCGCCATGTGTCGTTGGTAGTCGGGCAGGTTATGGCGAATCAACTCGCAGGCCTGACCCAGCGCGGCCA
Source organism: Dehalococcoidia bacterium (assembly GCA_965220095.1). Taxonomy (GTDB): domain Bacteria; phylum Chloroflexota; class Dehalococcoidia; order Lucifugimonadales; family UBA3495; genus Bin87. The sequence continues at coordinate 2,806,853 of OZ244805.1, read as the reverse complement.
TGTGTATGACATTCTCGGTGCCGGCCCGCCAAGCCCCTTCGTGGCCGGCTCCGTGCATCTGCTTTTCCAACGCCACACCCCTGCGGACGTACAGCGCGCCAATGCCCTTCGGAGCGTAGAGTTTGTGTCCGGCGATGGACAGCAGGTCCACGCCCAGTTCATCCACCCGCACCGGAATCTTGCCGACGGACTGGGCGCAGTCGGCGTGCAACAATGCGCCGTGCCGGTGGGCTACTTCGGCGATTTCTTCGATTGGCTCTATGGTGCCCACCTCGTTGTTGGCGTGCATAATGCTGATGAGCGTGGTCTGCGGGGTGATCGCCTCTTCCACCTGCGCCGGGTCAACCATCCCGTATTCGTCCACCGGCAGATAGGTAACCCGGTAGCCCCGGGTCTCCAGAAACTTGCACACTTCGATGACGGCCGGATGCTCCACCGACGACGTAATCATGTGGTTGCCCCGGCTCCGGTTGGCGGCGAGGGCTCCCTTGATGGCGTAGTTGTTGGACTCGGTGCCGCCGCTGGTGAAAATGAGCTCGTCGCTATGGCATTCGAGCATTTCGGACACCTGCCGGCGTGCCGCGTTTACACCGTCATTGGCATTGCGTCCGAATAGGTAGCCGCTGGAAGGGTTGCCAAAGTGTTCGTAAATGTAGGGCAGCATCGCCTCGGCTACCCGAGGATCGATTGGAGTGGTTGCGTTGTAATCCAGGTAAACTGGGTTCATGAGTGTGTTCCTGCGGCGCAGATGTCTTGACTGCGGATGTTACCACGAAACGTCGTCGCTGCTGGTCTCCTATAATCAAAGCCGCCGACGCATTGCCGCCAGCCCTTCGCTCAACCCCGGATGATTCAGCCCCAGCCGACGCATCGTCTCCGTACCGTCCAACCCGAGGAGGTCCAGGTCCCCGGCTGCTGCGACGCGTTCGCGCGGGTCTGAACCCGGCGGCGTGTGAGAGGAGGCATCTATCGGGATCACCAGGTCGCGGTCCAGGTGGAAGGCTTCGGCGACCGCAGTGGCGAAGTGATACATGCTCACCCAGTCGCTGCCGGCCACGTGGTGGATGCCTGGATAGTCGCCTTCCACCAACTTGGCGATGCCATCCGTCAGGTGTTCCACGTAAACCGGTGTTCGATATACATCGGTGCGGGCGTCATAAGGCTGCCCGCTCCGCAGACGGTCGAGCAACCACGGGGCGAAGTTTCGCTGTCCTGGTTCCGGCCAACCATACACGATGCTGGTGCGGAGGATGCTCCAGTCGGAGGCCAGGCTCGCCACCGCCTGCTCGGCCTCCCATTTGGTCCGACCGTAGTGGGTGGTGGGCGCGGGAGTTTCGTCTTCCCGGTAGTAACCGCGCTGGCCGCTGAATACGTACTCGGTGGAAACGAAAACCATCCTGGCCCCGTGCCGGTCGCTGAGCCGGGCTATTGATGACGTGGCGGCGACGTTAACCGCGGTGGCTCTCTCTGGGTTGCGTTCGGCCGTGCCCACGTCGGCCATGGCCGCAAGGTGTACCACCACGTCAGGTTGAGCCGACTGGAATACCTGCTCCAACGCTGCCGCCTCGGTTAGCTCGACCTGATACCAGGATTTGCCGTCGTCGCCGGGGACGCGAGACCGGAAGGTGCCAGCTACTTCGTGGCCCAGCGTATCAGACAAGCGCCGCACCACGTGGCGCCCAATGAAACCGCTGGCTCCGACAATCAGAACACGCAACAGATTCCTTCCCATTGAGAATTGGGCAGTAAGAAACTATCTCAAAGTGTGGTTCGACAAGCTCACCATGAGCTTGTCGGAGGGGGCCGCAAACAGCGACAGAAGTTTTGAGATAGTTTCTAAACGGCAGGCCGAAGGTCGTGTCGGGTAGCCGACTCGTAAGCATCGCCGATTTGTACTAACAGCGGCTCCGCCAGGTGCTTGCCCACAAACTGGATGCTCAGCGGCAGCCTCTCGCTGTTCAGACCGCTGGGCAGCGAAATCGTGGGCGCTCCGTTGAAATCGAACGGGATCGTGAAGCGGCCCCAAGTCCATTCCTCTTCACTCATCGGGCCGTACAATTCTTCGGGCGTAACCCGCTCCGGCGCGGTAGTCATGGACGGGCAAACCAGCACGTCAATCTCCTCAAACACGCCCGTCAGGATGCCGTTGCAGGCCAGCCGCCCCTGGTTGGCAACGGCGTAGTCAGCGGCGGTGTACTGGTGCCCCAACTCCAGCCAGTCGCGGAACCAGGGGCCGTATTCATCGCCCCGGGACGGGAAAGTCTCCCGGTGGGCGGCGGCCGCTTCTGCTGAGCACAGTACGCCCCACGCGCGTGAGAAACCTTCGGTCTCCGGCATCCGCACCGGAACCAGCCTTGCCCCCATGCGTTCCAGCAACTGCGCGCCGGCCAGCGCTGCTGCGGCTACCTCTGAGTCCACCCCGTCGCCGATGTACCGTTCGTCCAGACCAATACGGATGCCGGCAACCCCCTGCCCCAGCCCGGCCAGCATATCGGGAACCGGGGCACGCAGCGACGTGAGGTCGTTGGCGTCGTGGCCAGCCAGCGCCTGGAGCATGATTCCGGCGTCCGAGGCGCTGCGGGTCATCGGGCCGATGTGGTCCATGGACTCGGCCAGCGCCAGCACCCCATACCGGCTAACGCGGCCCCAGGTGGGTTTGATTCCCACCGTGCCGCAGGCCGCCGCTGGAAAACGGATCGACCCGCCGGTATCGCTGCCCAGCGAGCCGTAACACAAGCCGGCTGCCGTGGCCACGCCCGAACCGCTGGAAGACGCGCCGGCCCAACGGTCGGCGCCCCAGGGATTCACCGGTATGTCGAACGCAGGGTTGTATCCCGCCATCGCGCCCTCGGTGAGGTTTAGCTTGCCCAGGATGATCGCCCCGGCGTCGTTCAATCTCTGCACTACGGTGCCGTCGAATTCCGGAACGAAGTCGCGCAGTACCTGCGCCCCGCCCATCGTCGCCACGCCGCGGGTGAGGCAAAGGTCTTTGACGGCGATGGGCACACCGTGGAGGTGGCCCCGATACCGACCGGCGGCGATCTCCCGCTCTGCCGCCCGGGCCGCTGCCATTGCCTGTTCCGTCATCACCGTAGCGTAGCTCTTCAGCTCGCCATCCAGAGCCGCGATCCGGTCCAGCAAGGCCCGGGTCAACTCCACCGGCGAAATCTCCCCCGACCGGAGTTTTCCGGCTACCTCGGTGATAGCCTGATAATGCAAAGGTGTATCCGCCATGATTCGCCCCCACGATGCAACCGGTAGCGTAGCTCAAAGTGTATGCGCCATATCGATGCCAGCGCGCCGCGCGCCAGCGCCTGGGATTTTGCCGGTCGCCGAAACTCTGCTACTCCCGGTCGGCACGGCCAGCCGCCTCGGTAAATGGCCGGCGAGAGTGTGGTGGTTGGTGGCCGCGTGCGCCACAAGTGCCCGCAGTTTCCGGGTTGTAGCGGCTCGCCGACGGCAATCCCGAGGTTATTCTACCCGCTGGATGGCGCCTGCAGCATCGGCCACAACTGGTGGGCGGTCTCGCCCATGATCCAGTTGACGTCGTCGTCGGAGAGCCAGGGCAGGGCCGTCTGCCCGAGCTGCACCTGCCCGATGTAACCGCCGTCACGGGAGGAGGGGAAGTTGGAGCCCCACATGACACGCCGTGGCGTGAAGGCCTCAATTACACGCCTGAAGAGTTCCTGCTCGGGCGCGGTCAGGTCGGCGTATGGCCCGAGGCTGGTGCTGGAAATGCGCAGGTAGGCGTTGGGCAGGCGGGCCAGTTCTTCCAGCGCGTTCGTCATCGCGGCTTTGTCCGCGGCGCCGCTCCAGCCAGCGAAGTGGTCTGGGGCGAAGAGAACGTTGGGGTGCCGGGCGCCCACGTTCCGCATGGCGTCGACCTTCTCCGGCTGGCCGCCGCCGCCGATGGAGATGGGAATGCCCAGGGATACGGCGCGTTGCCAGAGAGCGTCGCAGCGGGGATCGTCGGGTTCGGCCTGGCTCTGAAGCCGCACGCCCGTCATGCCGCGCTCGTTCACCCAATAAGAGAGCTGGTCAGCGGCGTCGGCCGCCGCTGGGTCCAGGATCCCCACGGCCACGGTTCGCGGTGCGAACTGTTGGGCGCTGTCGCACTGGTAGGAGTTATCCAGACCGTAGGTACCGTTGGGTTGCACCAGAGTGGCACACTCCACTCCGGCATTGTCCATCTCCGCGATCAGGTCCTCGACATCGTTACTGACCTCGGTGGACCAGCCCCGTGCGCCGGGGTCGAGAGGGTGTTTGGCCTTGTCGCTGCTGACCACATGAGTATGAGTGTCGATGATCATGGCCGTAACTCCTGCAGGGATCACATCGTTCGGGATGCGGCAGTTTAGCACACCGCTTCGGGCGATGACACCGGAGCCGGGAGTTGCCCTGGGCCTTTCGATTATTGAACGGTAGCACCGATGAGGGCCAAGGATAGAGCGGGGTGGGCGGCGTGGCGGCGTAAGGCGGCGGCGATATTGGGTTCACCGGCCAATCTGAATAGGCTGATGGTCAAGTTACGCAGGCCCGCCATGATTTGGGGAGCGGCCCCAGTTCTCACTTGAGAGCGGTCTTCATCCAGGGCCACATCCCGCAGGGCCACATCCCGCAGGGCCACATCCCGCAGGGCCACATCCCGCAGGGCCACATCCCGCAGGGCCACATCCCGCAGGGCCACATCCCGCAGGGCCACATCCCGCAGGGCCACATCCCGCAGGGCCACATCCCGCAGGGCCACATCCCGCAGGGCCACATCCCGCAGGGCCACATCCCGCAGGGCCACATCCCGCAGGGCCACATCCCGCAGGGCCACATCCCGCAGGGCCACATCCCGCAGGGCCACATCCCGCAGGGCCACATCCCGCAGGGCCACATCCCGCAGGGCCACATCCCGCAGGGCCACATCCCGCAGGGCCACATCCCGCAGGGCCACATCCCGCAGGGCCACATCCCGCAGGGTCCCATCCCGCAGGCCACATCCCGCAGGCCACATCCCGCAGGGCCACATCCCGCAGGGTCCCATCCCGCAGGGCCACATCCCGTACCCAGTGGATGCGATTTTCGATACCCCAGTATCCCCGCCACCGGGCGAGGAGCCGATGCGGGCTGGCCTGCTGGGGTGGCAGGCTGGTAACGGCATAGGCCAACTCTCGCCGGGTCTTTCCTCTGGTGGTGACGGTTGGTGGTGACGGTGCGTTCCAAGCGGCACACCTGGGCTAGATGTGGCCAGTCGGTGCAGCCGACCAACAGGTCGGCGGCCCACAGCCGTCGCCGTTCCACCCGGCCACCGTGCTGGCTGGTTGGGGTGGCGTGGGGAGCGCCAGCGGGTTCCGCCTCCCAAATGGCGATGATGTCCTGTTTCGCTGATGTCCTGTTTCAAGGTTGGTTGATTGTCTTTGACCGCGCAGCAGTGGTGCCCCCTGAGCTACGATCTGTTGGCACACCTTCCGTTGGGTAAACTGGGCATACCGGTAACCGCTCGACCCGCCAGATCCAGTTGCTCCAGCAGGCCGGGTATGGCGTCCAACTCATTCTGCTTCTCCCCCTACCGCCTGCTGTCCCACCACAATGCCTGATTGCTGGGCGTAGGCCGCCACCAGATGCACGCCGGGCAACTGCCGACCGTGCAAACCCCGCCACCGCTTCCCGTCGATGGCCACCGCTTCCCCATCTTGCAGACCCCGCTCTTGCAGCCATTTTCCCAAGGCCTTCTCGAAGGCATCCCGGTCCAGGCGGCTAAACACCTGATGCAGCGTAGACACACGGAGTACGCTCCCGGGTAAAGCCCAACCCCTGGAAACCGACCGCCCCTGGTCTCGACCCCACTGGCTGATGGCATACAAACTGCGCGCTCCGCACAGCATGGCGCATACCGCCAACCCCAAGGTAGCCCCCAAAGGATGGCGCTTCCCATGACCACTGCGGGGGTCGGGCACCCTAGCCAACGCCTCCAGCAAAGACTCCTCCACACGCCTTCCACCAGCTCCTACCATCCCCTAAGCTCAGCTTTACCCCTAACCTAAATCCCCCTCCCCTTTAGCACCAAGCTACTTCACCTGCCTCTTTCCTGGACTTTCCGCATTTCAAGCGGCGTAAGCCAGGGAATCGACAAGTCGGTGGTACAGAGCGACTGGGAGTTCCTGCGTATCGGGGTCGACGGCCGACGTTGAAAAACCCTCCGACGCCAGCCACAGGTGGCGTCGCACCAGGGCAATGGCGTCCACGAAGGTCGGCAACGGCTTGTCGTACCAGGCCGCTCGGCGCTGGGTCATGGGGCGCTGTTTTTGCAACCCGTGGGCGGCCAGGGTGGTCCAGGAGAAGATTCCCAGCAGGACGGGCGTGGTGCGGGCAATGGCCCGGTCGGACCACTGGCGTTGGGTTTCCACGCCCAGGTGGGTCCGCACCTCCTGAAAGGTAACTTCCAGTTGCCAGCGCAGGACAAACCATTCCAGGATCTGGGTCGGGTCCGCGGCGGGGTCGGTGCACAGCAAGGCCTGGGTGGCGAAGGAGCCCTGGGGATCTCGGATCAGCACCCAGCGGATGCGGACTGGAGACTTGCCGGAGCGGTACCAGACCGCCGTTTGCGACGTGAGTTCCACCGTGCGGGTGGCGCCGTCATACCAGGCCACGGCCACGCTGGCCCAAGTTGCCTGGGGCTGGTCGAGGATCGTTTTCAGCGCGGGTCGCCGCGCGCCTTTCAGCGGCGGGCGGCCGTTCTGACCCGGCTGACGGGCTGGCGCGGGCGCATAGAGAGCGGCGTCCAGCCGTAGTCTGGCAATGAGGGTAACGGGTTCACGGAGGGATTGGCAGCAGTGGAGCAGGTCCAGCACGGCGTAGCTGTTGTCGCCCACCAGCGCCAGTGGACGTTGGGGCAGCCAGCGTGGTTCGGCAGGCTCACCATGAGCGGGGTTGCAGGATCATCTGTCGCGCCCAGTCGGTGAGCTTCTTGTGCCGACGTCCCTGCTGTTGGTAGTACCGGGTCGATGGCGCCAGCACGGTGAGCGCCGGCAAGGCCCAATGGCGTCCGGCCCAGGGCACGTGGCCCAGCCACATCAGGGAGATCCAGCGCAGGCCGCTGGCCTTGACCAGTTGGCTCCGGCTGGAACGCACCGCGTCGCGGTAGATGCCCCGACCTTTGATCTTGGCGCCGCGACGCCGTTCCAGGGTTTCGTCGATGCCGAAGACCAAGGGGCCATCCCCACCATCAAGGTGCTGGAGCAGCAACACCAAGAGGATGCGCGCCGCTGCACGGGGCGACCACACCGCCCGGTTGAGCACCTCATGGTAGCGGGCGTAATCGCGGTGATCGCTGCGGCCCATGACCCGCAGGGCCGCGGCGACGGTGCGCTGACCCGGGGTCAGGATCGCGCCCACCAGCAGTACCTGGGCTTTCCGCCAGGTCGGGTTGGTGAACAGCGTTGCGAAGGGAATGAGTATGGATACAATGGCATTGGGCAGGGTAAGCATAGCTGGGCCTTTAGTGAGATTTTGGTCAGGCCAGCTTACCCTGTCTTTATACTTTTTCTAAATTATGCGTAAAGCCTAGCTTTCACCAATAATCGAAAGGCCCTGGGTCACTCACGCGTACTCACTTAATCTGTCATTGCGAGGAGCATAGCGACGTGGCAATCTCGATGAGGTTGAACATACGTAGGCGAACCGCCGTAGCAGCGGCGACGGGATTGCCGCGCTACGCTCGCAATGACAAATTGGGTACGCATGAACCCGTGGCCACTCAAGCCGGTCCACCTTCTCAAACCAGACCAACCGCTGGTCGTTGGGAAGAGCTTGGGGAGATGGGCAATCTCGGTGGAGTAGCGCGGGCGGCGAGCAAAGTATCCCCGAATCAGAACCCGACTTCACTGAGTCGTGCCGTAATACCAGCGCCCAACAATCTCATCCACTAGCGCCGCAACCTCCGGGGACACGTTGGTCTTGAACGCTGCTTCCAGGTGGCAGATGCTCAGGTCCCGACCCCGGCAGCCGTCGCCTGAATCATCCACCAATGACTTTCGATACAGGTTGCCGAAACCCTGCCGGAAGGTTTCTTCACCCAACCCGTGGTACAAATTCACGAACAAAGCCTCACCCAGCGAATAATTGCACCGGAACGCGTTAGTGTTGCGCTCGGCTTCCAACGCCTCCAGCTCGGCGATGTTTTTGGCCGACGCACAGGGCCTTCTGATCGTCTGTACGCTGGTACCATCGCGGGCGTTTTCAGAGATGGAACTTACAAAAGTCGCCGCACCCTCGTCGATCCAGTCAGCATTGCCGCCGCTCCAGTAATAATGGGCAACTTCGTGGGCTATCGTACTTGGCGCGCCGCCCCACCAGTGACCGTTTTCGACATCGTAGAGTAGGGCCATCGCTATGTGCGTGCCAAAATAGTTGCCGCCCGCTCCCGGCGTCAGGGCATCATCGAACAGGAGTGCGATGTAATTGGAAACGAAGGGTTCCCCCATAAACGCTTCGATGGTCCGGACGCTGTGCTCCAGATAATCCATGTTGGGAGTCGTTTTGTCCCTGATGCGGATGATGGCAAGCAGCACTTCACCAGACTGTGGCAATTCGATGACACGCTCTTCGAGGTACACACCCGCACCCCGGAGCAAAAAATCTACCGATTCAGGGCGGTATTTATTGGTTCCATACACGACCGCAACGATTTTGGCCTCGTCATCGTCGATGCCATCAGCGATTTTGCGGTGCGCCATTACCCGCTCAAAATCACCTTCGTCGGCTGACCTCGCCAACCGATACAACGACGTAATCGCCACCGCGTCGGCTGGTTCCACCGTTTGCAGAAACTGCATTCTCAAAAGGCTCAGCACTGTCGGTTCAGCGTATTTCGCCATCCAACGGAGGTATTGGACTGCCGAGACTTCGGCTCTGGACGCCCCATCGTCGAACCAGCCCTGCCGCAGCGCTACCTCCGAAATACCTGGATAATCTCGCGACAAACGGGACAACTCGTCGTAGGCGTTCCGCTCGGTGTCGGCCAGTCCGTCCGATACCCACGGCAGCTCGTTCACCATGGATTGCGCCCGCTGTCTCGCCGTGGGTGTGCTGGTCGGCCTCGGTGTGCGGGTTGGCAGATTGATCGTCGGGATTGGCGTGCGAGTCGGGCGCACCGGTGTAGCCGTGGCCGGCCTCGGCCGGGGAGTATACGTAGGTCGCTCCACCGTGGGTGTAGCGGACGGGCGCGGTGTGACGGTAACCGTGGGCGCTGGTGTGGGGGTTGCAGCCGGCGGCGGCGACGGCGGCGACGGCGTCGCCGGAAGCGGTGTTGCCGTGGCGGCCGGGGTTTCCTGGAGCTGCACCAGTGACGGTTGCCCGGAATTGCACCCGAAAGTTGCAACCGCCGCCAAAGCGATGACGGCAGCCGACGCAAATGCAGCCGTCCGGCTACGCGACATTTCCGCAACCTCCCCGGTTTACCCTCCGCTCACCGCGCAGTCATACCGCTCCAGGCACGACGCCACCACCAGGTCCACGTCCTCGTCAAGCAGGTAGCCCGCGTTCGCCAAGCCGGCGGCGGACACCTTGACCTGCTCGGCGTAGTCTTGCCGGCTCTCGTAACGTTCTTCCGGCGATGGTCTGGGGTCGCCGCTGGTTTTGCGCTGGTCGGCGGTGGCGGCAAACCAGTGGGAAGAACCCTGCATCGACATCAACTGTTCCGGTGCGCCGGTGTCTGGGTGGCGCAGATTCCAGCCGGTGTGCGTACCCACGGGCACTTCCAGGTCGGGCAGGCGGATGCCGGCCACGTCGTTGCCATCGGCGTCAGCGGCGGACACCAGGCGCGGATACTCGCGGCCTTCCCGCACCGGATGCGCCGCGATGCCTTCGGTTGCATTCGGGCCGAGGTCAACCTCGCGGATGCGCCACAGACGCGACGGGTCTGGCGCGGCCCGTTGGGGTGTGGCTACCACGGTGTCCAGATATACGTCCGGATGAACGGCGGTGCCATCGTCCAGCCTGGGATGCCGGCTAGGCGGCGGTGCAACGCCGTCGGTAGCCCAGCGATCCAGGTTGATCAGCGCCGCCCGCAGCAGCGGAATGTAATCCACGGCGTTGTAGGGATGGCGACCGACTGATCCGTCGGGCCCGACACCAGCCATTTGGTCGGGCGAGCCAGGGAGATGTTGCGCGCCGGCGAACAGGTAATGCCGCGTCTCTGCGGCGGGCGCCAGGTCGAAGTTGCCCGTGCTGTCAACGTGGGAAAGGCAACCATCGCCGCGCCAGTACTCGGCAGCGGAGTTGGTGTAGATGATTTTGGGCACCGCATCCAGAGCGCGCAACCGGCTCAACAGACCGTCGGTTTGCTCGGTGAGCGGGTCGGTCAGCTCGTTGTCGGCGAAGGGAAACTGGTGGCCGAAGCTGGGCGCCGACTGGCAGGATGGCTGGGCGAAGCGATGATTGAACTCGCCGCGCCGGCCGCCGGCCACGTGAGGCAGCAAGCCGTCGAACACGGGCCGTCCGTCCTCGTCCACGTTCAACCCGCAGTACACCATGGTGCGCAGCAGCCGTCCCGACTGCGACACACCGTGGGCGAAAATCTTCTCGAACCCATCGGAGACGGGGTTGGTCGCAGATGGGTTGCGCATCCAGGTAGCCGCCTCGCGGATGGCCAGCATTCCGCAACCCACCACCACCGGCTGCGCCGCCGTGTAGACGGCGTTGTAAATCTTGCCCGGCTCAAATCCTGATGCCAGATAGATGTGCTCGTCGCTGGGCATCACGCCGTCCGCAGCCTCACGCGCGAATCGCCATTCGGAGCGCGATATCACCCGATCCGGCCCGTCTTCCCAGTCGCGCACCAGCAACATGGCGTTCGGGTCGGCAAGGTCGGCCACCGGATAGGGGCGATGGGCGCGGTTGGCCAGCAGGCGCGTGGTTTCCCGAATGTGAGGGCGCATCTCGACACTGCACTGGCCGACGACGGGTTCGCCGTCAATCCGGATTTCCGGCGCATCCAGGCCCAACAGCGCATCGCTGCGGTAGACATCCGACTGCCAACCCACCGACAGCACCGAGTAGCCGTGTCGCAGCAAAAAGCCATCACCCACCGGAATGGCGTCGGAATCGATGGCCGGTGTCGCCCCCCGGTTGAAAAAGGCCACGGTGCGGCGGCGGCCCCGGTTCACGACCTCGACAATCAGCCGACCGTTGCCGCTGCCGTTATCACGGGGAGCCACCAGCGTGAAATCCGCCTCAAAGCGCACGCGGCCAGCATCATCAACGGGCGCGTGTTGCAGGTCGACAATCTCCCGGTTGGCCGGATTACGCGGGTCGATAGCAAAGGTCAGCGCTCCGTCGATGCGTTCGTACTCGCCAGCATCGCCAAACCGTTCGCCGTCGGCCAAAGCCTCCCGCCGCCTGATCGCTACATTGATAACCGGCATACTTGTCCTCCCAAATAACCCCTCGAGTTGGCCGATGGTAACAACGCCGCAGTGGCGGGTCAAACCTCACGCGTAACCCACTTTAATCTGTCATTGCGAGGAGCATAGCGACGTGGCAATCTCGATGAAGTTGAACACACGCCGGCGATGCGCCGTTGCTACAACGACGAGATTGCCACGCTACGCTCGCAATGACAAAGTGGGTACGCATGAGCGGGTCAAACTGGTTGACCGGGCGCATCCGCCATCCGTCCCCCTGCTATAATCGCGCCATGGTTGCTGACGGCGAAACCACGCGACGACGCCGTGGTGGCGGCGGACCGGGCGACGCACCCGACCCGGCCACCGACGGCTCGGCGGATGCCGACCGACGCGGGCGCCAGTCTGAACTGCGTAGAATCCTTCGGGAGACCTTCCCCGAGCGAAATCGCGATGCGTTGCTGCCGGCGTTGCACCTGCTGCAACACGAGCACGGCCACCTGCCCGAGTGGGCGTTGCAAGTGGTGGGGTGGCATCTACGCGTGCCGGCGTCGGAAATCTACGGCGCCGCCACCTCCTACTCGGAACTGCGCATCGGCCCTCCGGCACGGCGCTCCGTTACCGTCTGCACGGGCCTGGCGTGCTGGCTGGCCGGAGGAGAGGAATTGCTTGCGGCGGCGCGGCGGGAACTGGCAGTCGGCGGAGATACCAGCATTGAAACCAGCGTCGATACCACCGCCTGCGCCTTCATTTGCGGCGTAGCGCCGGCAGCGGGCGTCGACGGGCGTTGGCTGGGCCGCGTGACCTTCGCCAAACTGCTCGCGACCATCCAGGATGCCCCGGCATGACCACCACCGGTCCGGCCACCGCCCCAACAGATCAGCTGGCCGCGCAGCAGGAACGGGCACGCCGAAGCATCGCCGCGTTGGGACGAACCACCCGCGTCGCCGTACAGTGGGGCCATTGCAGCCAGGCCGTCGGTGCCGATGCGATCTACCACCGCCTGATCGAAGCTCTGGCCGGTCGGCGCGATGTGGGTGTCATTGCGGCCGGCTGCGACGGCGCGTGCTTTGCCGCAACGCAGGTCGTGGTACAACGACCCGACGGGTCAATTAGATACTTTGACCGGGTGGGCGCCGATGACGACCTCGCCGTTATCCTGGCCAGCGTTGCCGGCGCACTTGATGCCGGATCGGAGCACCCGTCATCCGAGTTGGAAGACTTTTTCACGCCCCAGCACATTGCCCTTATGGACGGTATCGGCAGCATCGACCCCGAGTCGCTGGACGAATACCGGGTTGCCGGAGGATACGACGGCCTGGCGGCGGCGTTGTCGATGTCGCCCGATGCTGTAATCCGGCTGGCGCTGGACGCCGGTTTGCTGGGCCGGGGCGGAGCGTTTTTCCCGGCGGCCCGCAAGTGGCAAGCGGCCCGGGGAGTCGCAGCCCAACGGCGTCATCTGGTGGTCAACGCCGAGGAAGGCGAACCGGGCGTGTTCAAGGACCGCCACCTCATGGAGGGCAACCCGCACCGCATCGTCGAAGGCGCCCTGATCGCGGCCTACGCCGCCGCCGCCGCCAGCGTGATCATTTACGTAAACGCCGAAGCAGACCTGTCGGCGGAGCGGATGTCCTGGGCCGTTGCTGATGCGACTACTGGCGGGCTCATCGGCGGTAACATCCTGGGCAGCGGTTTTGGATGCCAGGTCAGCGTCCGGCGCGGTGCGGGGGGCTACGTGTGCGGGGAGGAAACCACGCTGCTGAACACCATCGAGGGCCGCCGGCGGGAGCCACGGTTGAGGCCGCCCTTCCCCACGGACGCCGGCCTCTACGGCGAACCGACCGTAATCAACAACGCCGAAACCCTGTGCAACGTGCCCGCCATCCTCACCGGTGGAGTGCGTCGGTTCGCCTCGGTCGGGCTGGACGAAGCTCGTGGCACTCGGCTGGTGTCGCTGAGCGGCGCGGTGAGGCGACCCGGAATGGCAGAAGTGCCCATGGGAACCACTGTGCGAGAGGTCATCGAGCAGGTTGGCGGCGGCGTGGCGGGGGGGCGAACGCTGGGATTTGCCGTCGTCGGGGGGCCATCCAGCGGCATCCTGCCCGCCGCCGAGCTGGATGTGCCGTTGCGCCCCGGAATGCTCCACCCCAGCGGTGTCGTCATGGGAGCCGGCGGCATCACCGTGTTCGACGACCAGGCATCGCCAGCGCAGGTGGCCGCGCGCCTGGCCGCATACAACGCCGCCGAGTCCTGCGGCAAATGCACCCCCTGCCGGGAAGGGACTCCCCGCATCGCAGCAGCGTTGCAACGTATCGCCAGCGGCGGCGAAACCGCCGGCGACCGGTCGGATTTACAAGACCTGGCCGAGATAGTCGGCGCAGCATCCCTATGCGGCCTCGGTCAGATGGCCGGCAACCCGGTTAACAGTTTCCTCCACTTCTACGGCTCGACGGCAACCCCCTGACCCATCCAGCGCCGGCCACCGCCATCGGCGAGACCGTTTCCATTCGTATCAATCCGATCCCTGTCTATCCAATGTATAGGATGGCACGGTGGAGGATGAACGGGTAAACGCGGCTACTACAGTCGGTGCCTTGCCATCACATCCTTGTATCGTGCGGATCCATGTGGAAATCCATATCGGGGACGATCCCAGCCAAAGCGGAAAAAAGCCAGGCGCCGATAAACAGTCGGATACCTGGCTGGTGTACGGCATCGGCCGGCCCGTGTCTGGGCCAAGCGGCACGATGCCAATGTTTTGCCCTGTCGATTATTCTGCCAAACCTCTGGGCGGCTCCGACTCCCGGAGACCAATCAGGCCGCAGCAGCGTCCCCGACAGGGCCAATAAGCGGAAAATGCCATCTATGGTTTATCGTTACTAACGAAACCACTTCGCACCTCCAGTGCAGACGGGCGGTTCGCCCTTCTGATTCTAACGGGTGGGATGTCCCGGCCACCCCAGCGTTCTAGATACATACTATACCGTAAGGCAATACCTGTCAACCCATCACGCGTACCCACATTTCACGCGTACCCTCATTGTCATTGCGAGCGTAGCGCGGCAATCCCGTCGCCGCAGCAACGGCGGTTCGCCGGCGTGTGTTCAACCGCATCGAGATTGCCACGTCGCCATGCTCCTCGCAATGACAGACCTGTCAACCCATCACGCGTACCCACTTTGTCATTGCGAGCGTAGCGTGGCAAGCTCGTCGCCGCAGCAACGGCGGTTCGCCGGCGTGTGTTCAACCGCATCGAGATTGCCACGTCGCTATGCTCCTCGCAATGACAGACCTGTCAACCCATCGTGCGTACCCACTTTGTCATTGCGAGCGTAGCGTGGCAAGCTCGTCGCCGCAGCAACGGCGGTTCGCCGGCGTGTGTTCAACCGCATCGAGATTGCCACGTCGCTATGCTCCTCGCAATGACAGACCTGTCAACCCATCACGCGTACCCACTTTGTCATTGCGAGCGTAGCGTGGCAAGCTCGTCGCCGCAGCAACGGCGGTTCGCCGACGCGTGTTCAACCGCATCGAGATCGCCACGTCGCTATGCTCCTCGCAATGACAGACCTGTCAACCCATCACGCGTACCCACATTGTCATTGCGAGCTTAGGGTAAAGAGAGCCGACTCTGCGGCGCGCAGGCTGGACATGGCTGCGACGAGTGAGTATCATCTTGCTATAGGTCGTTAGCAGGTTATCAGCGTGGCAACGCGCCCAGGGGTAAGGGGTCGGTTGCTCGAGGAGGGCGTCGATGGTCGCAGTGGTGAGCGACTCCACGAATCTCATCGCCCGCGTGTCCGAATATGTGGACGAACCGTTCCAGTTGGACCGGATCCAGGATGCCTACGGGTTTGCCGACGAATGCCACGCCGGGCAGATGCGAATCTCCGGCGACCCCTACATCGTCCACCCGCTGGCCGCCGCAACCATCCTGGCCGACCTGCATCTTGATCCCGACACCATCATTGCCGCGCTGCTGCACGACGTGGTGGAAGACTGCGGCGTTACCGTGGAGGCCCTTGACCAACGGTTTGGCCCTGACGTGGCGCGCCTAGTTGACGGCGTAACCAAACTGACGCGTGTCGATTACCGACCGCCCGGCGTTAACGGCAATACCGCCACCGACGCGGAAAACCTGTACGCCGAAAGCCTGCGCAAGATGCTGGTGGCCATGGCCGAGGACATCCGCGTGGTGCTCATCAAGCTGGCCGACCGGCTGCACAATATGCAAACGCTGGACGCGCTGCCCGCAGACAAACGTCTCCGCATCGCCCAGGAAACGCTGGACGTTTACTCGCCGCTGGCCCATCGCCTGGGCATCTGGGAACTGAAGTGGCAGCTGGATGACCTGGCCTTCCGACACCTGAACGAGTCCGCCTACCGCGAGATATCGCGGATGCTGGCGGCCCGCCGCTCACAGCGTGAGGCATACGTTGACGAGGTGGCTGCGCATCTGCGGGAAGAACTCGCCGCCAACGACCTGCCGGCCGAGGTGAACGGGCGACCCAAGGGCATCTATTCCATCCACAACAAAATCGAAAAATACGCCGTTGAGGGGAAAGAACTCAGCGATATTTATGACCTGTACGCCCTGAGAGTCATCGTTGACGATGTGGCCGATTGCTACAAGACCCTCGGTATTACCCATCGTATGTGGAGCCCGATGCCGGGGCAGTTCGACGACTACATCGCCACGCCCAAGCAGAACCTGTACCAGTCGCTGCATACCACGGTTATCTGCGACGGCGGCCACCCGCTGGAAGTGCAAATCAAAACCCACGAGATGCACCGTATCGCCGAATACGGGGTGGCGGCGCACTGGCGGTACAAGGAGGGGGCTGGCCCCAACGGTAGCAAGGGTCGCTTTGAAGAGCGCATGACCTGGCTGCGTCAACTGCTGGAATGGCAGCGGGAGACTCCCGACACCACCGAGTTTCTGGAATCGGTGCGGGAAGACCTGTTCCACGACCAGGTGTTCGTCTACACGCCCAAGGGCGACATCATGGAGTTGGCCGCCGGAGCGACGCCCATCGACTTTGCGTACAAGATTCACACCGACCTCGGCCACCGCATCTCCGGGGCCAAGGTGAACGGCCGCCTGGTATCTCTGGACACGCCGCTGCAAAATGGCGATACGGTGGAAGTGGTGGCCGGCAAAACCGGACGCGGCCCATCGCCCGACTGGTTGAATGCCTCGCGCGGCTACGTGGCCACCAACAGCGCGCGGCAGCGGATTCGGTCCTGGTTCAACCGGCAGGCGCGCAGCGCAAACATCAATCGCGGCCGGGAGTTGCTGCGCCGTGAGCTGCACCGCATGGGCTTGAAAATCAGCGACCGCGAAGTGGTGGACCTGTGCCATTTCGACACCATGGAAGACCTGCTGGCGGCGCTCGGTTCCGGCGAACTCAGCGACGCGGCCCTGTCCAACCGCCTGACCCAACTGCGCGCCGATGGGATAGACGAGGCCGCCTGGATGCCCAAGACCAAGGGGCCGGTGCCCCTGGACAGCCCATCGTCGGGCATAATGGTGCTGGGCGTGGGAGACCTGTTGACTCGCATCGCCGATTGTTGCCGGCCCATTCAGGGCGACGCCATCATTGGGTTCGTAACCCGTTCCCGGGGCGTCAGCGTCCACAAAACCGAGTGCATGAACGTGCTCAACGAGGACGAAAAGGAAAGGCTGGTGCCGGTGTCCTGGGGGCAGAAGCGGGAGCTTTACCCGGTGCGTCTGCGGATCGAAGCCATCGACCGGGTGGGTCTGCTGCGCGACGTTACCACCAAGCTATCGGAAGACAAAATCAACATCGCCTGGGTGGTAACCCGCGAGAACGACGATGCCACCGTCAGCATGGAGTTGACCATTCACATCGGCAGCCTGGCCGAACTGAACCGCGTTTTCTCACGCGTCGAAGGCATCCGGGGCGTAACCTCCGCCAACCGTGTCACCAGCAGCCCGCTGCGCCAAACCACCAGCTAGCCGCCGCCGCCCACAATCCGGCGGCCCGGTATTGCCCGGAAGTGCCCGTTCCCGCACCCAGGCGGTTGCGCCTGTCGAATTGCGATAGTAATCTGTCGCAACCCTGCTAAAGCCCCGGTATGACCGCCGGGGCTTCGCATTTACCCAGCCGCCGTCAACTCGGCGCTGCCTTCCGACTGCACGCATGGCCCGACCGCACGCATGGCACAAAACGACGCGCCCCAGCTGTCCACCATCTCCCGCCTGATTCCCGACAGCAAGGCGGCGCTGAAACTTGGGGCGGCAGCGGCCGTGTTCGTCGGAATCCTGCTGATGCCCACGCCGGCCGGTTTGACCGGCGAGGGACAGCGGGCGCTGGCGGTGATGACGCTGGCGGTGGTGCTGTGGGCCACGGAGGCAATACCCATCTCAGTGGCCGGTATCGCCGGTGTTGTCCTGCTGGTGCTGGTGGGAGCCGTTGCCGACGTAGGGGCGGCGCTGTACGGGTTCTCACAACCGGTGGCTTACTTTCTCATCGGCATCCTGACCCTGGGCCTGGCGGTGCAGTATTCGGGACTGGCCGAGCGGATGGCAACCTTTCTGATTCGCGGCGCGGTGGGCAGCCCCCGCTTTCTCTACGTGCAGATGCTGTTCTCCTTCGCCATCCTCACCTTCGCCCTGCCCTCCGCCAGCACCAGGGGGGCGATCATGGTGCACGTTTACGAGCGGGTGCTGGCCCACTGGAACATATCGCAGGAACACCCTTATCACAAAGCCCTGATGATGGCGATGGGCAGCCTGAACCGATTGGGCTCGACCGCCCTGCTGGCCGGCGGCATCACCCCGGTGGTGGCATCGGGGTTGCTGGGAGATTTCTCCTGGACCCAGTGGTTCCTGCTCATGAGTGTGCCCTTTTACGCCAACCTCATTGTCGGCGGAACCATTCTGTACTTTTTCTACCGGTCGGGATTCAGGCTGGACGGCATCGCCGGAGCCGCAGACCTGTCAACCGGGCCGGTGAAGGGCGTGGAGATCAAAGCCGCCGTGATCGTGATGGCAACTGCCCTGCTGTGGTTCACCGACTTTGCCCATGGGCTGTACCCAGCGGTGCCGGCGCTGATTGCGCTGACCATCATCCTGACGCCACGCCTCGGCATCCTGAGCTGGCAATATTTTGAGCAGAACCTGGGCTGGACGAATTTCTTCGTGATCGCCACGTCGCTGTCGCTGGCCCACGCGCTGGTGACCAGCGGAGCCGCCGCCTGGTTCTCCCAGACCCTGGTGAGCGGGGCCACGCAGTTTCAATCCCAGCCGTTGCTCGTTTTGCTGGCGCTCTGCGTTTGCTTCGCGCTGGTGCGGTTGCTGCTGCCCAACATCGCCGGGTATCTGGCGTTGGCGATACCCGTGGCAATGGCCACCGGCCAATCGCTGGGGCTAAACCCCCTGGTGTGCGGCATGGCCTCCGTGGTGGTGGGTGATTCGGTGGTGTACTACGCCGCCGGCGGAACCTCGGGGGTGTTCATCTTCAATAGGGCCAAAATACCCAATCCCGAGATTTTCCGGTTCGGCGTGACCATGACCGTGGTGGCGATCGCCGTGCTGTTCGCGCTGGTTGTGCCGTACTGGAATTTGGTGGGCCAGCCGCTGGCGCCGTAGCCGAACAGTTCGCGGGCCAGCAACAGCCCGGCCAAAGCGGTTGCCACTATTACGGCAATCAGGCACCAGATGGCGAACCGGAGCATCCGGCGACGCCGACGGCGGGCCTGTCGGATGTCGGCTCGGTAATCCCAGGGCCGCCGCGAGCCACGCTCATCTCGCCAGACGCCGCGACGTTGCGATTTAGCTTCCGCTTCGGCTTCCGGGAAACCCAACTCGCGGCCACCATAGCGGCGATACCAGTAGGCCATGCCGGAGCGCACCATCATCAGGTTTATGGATTGTTGTCGTCCGCGCCGGGAGCGATAGAGCAAACCAACCCGGCGTCCGTAGCGGTCGGTGGCGATTTCCTCCATCCGTATCGTGCCGCGACGCACCAGCGATGTCAGTTCGCTGCGGGCTTCCCGGCCATAGGGCTGGGCCAGTTCGGGGGCGTCGATGGCGTAGAGACGCACCGGGAACGGGCGGCGCATAAAGCCGAAGAGGCCGCCGTATTTTACTTCCAGGGAGTCGCCATCAACCACCCGTTTTATCTTGACCTTGCGCGCCATCAGCGAGCTATACCGTCAGCGGCGTGTCTTCCCGGTTGGCCCACTCGCTCATTGATGCGTCGTAATTCCTGGCGTTCTCGAAACCGACCAGCCGAAGTACAAAGTTGCCGTGCGCCGCACGGATGCCGGCCTGTCAATACGAGTAGGCGGTCTTGTCGGGTGTGATGCCGTGGTCGGCGAGAATGCTGCGAATCTCGGCGGCCGGCCTGAACATATGGGTGTGCCGGTCAACCAGATGGAACCATTCCAGATGCACTGCGCCGGGCACGTGGCCCACGCGCTGGTTGCTGTAATTCTCGGCGGTGCCATCCCACTCCGCGTCGCTGCGAACATCCCACACCACCACGTTGTCCAGCGTGCAGGCGGCCTTCAGCTCGTCGCCGGTAGCGATGAGCGACTGGTCGGCCCGTGGGGTGAAGGTGACCGACCCCGCCGGACGGGCCCGGTCGAAACTGACGGTCTGGCCGGCGGCCACCCACCGGCGCCAGCCGCCGTTGAGCACCATTACGTTGCGATGCCCGTAGTAGTTGAAAACCCACCACATTCGCGCCGACGTCAGCCCCTGGGCATGGTCGTAAGTGACAACCGTGGTGTCGTCGCCGATGCCCATACCCTCGGCCATGGCCTTGAACTGGTCGGGCGTCATCACGTGCTGGCGGTTGGTGTCCGGGTTTTTGGCCCAGTTGTCGGGAACGACGACGGCGCCGGGGATGTGTCCCCGCTGCCACGCGTCATTGTTATTGCAGTCCAGGATGACCACGTTGGGATCATCGAGGTGCGCGGCGACCCATTGCGGGTCAGTCAGATATTCGGGGTGAGCGTAAGTGTCTGCGGACGTGGTCATGCGGTCGCTCCTGCAATCGGTTGGCAGGATTGTAGGCGTCCGCAGACCACCCGGTCAACGCCGCGAGTTCGGTCACGCATACCCACGTTAATCTGTCATTGCGAGGAGCATAGCCACGTGGCAATCCCGATGAGGCTGAACACGCGTCGGCAAACCGCCGTCGCTACGGCGGCGGGATTGCCACGCTACGCTCGCAATGACAAAGCGGGTACGCATGAGGTCGCCCGGTCGGTATAACGCATACCCACGTTAGTCTGTCATTGCGAGGAGCGAAGCGACGTGGCAATCTCGATGAGATCGAACACGCGTCGGCGATCCCCCGTCGCTACGGCGACGAGATTGCCGCGCTACGCTCGCAATGACACAGTGGGTACGCATGAGGTCGCCCGGTCGGTGTAACGCATACCCACGTTAATCTGTCATTGCGAGGAGCATAGCGACGTGGCAATCCCGATGAGGTTGTACACGCGTCGGCGAACCGCCGTCGCTGCGGCGATGAGATTGCCACGCTGCGCTCGCAATGACAAAGTGGGTACGCATGAGGTCGCCCGGTCGGTGTAACGCATACCCACGTTAATCTGTCATTGCGAGGAGCATAGCGACGTGGCAATCCCGATGAGGTTGTACACACGTCGGCAAACCGCCGTCGCTGCGGCGATGAGATTGCCACGCTACGCTCGCAATGACAAAGTGGGTACGCATGAGCGTGGGTACTCTTCGCGTGCTCACTTTAATCTGTCATTGCGAGGAGCATAGCGACGTGGCAATCCCGATGAGGCTGAACACGCGTCGGCGATCCCCCGTCGCTACGGCGACGGGATTGCCGCGCTACACTCGCAATGACATAGTGGGTACGCATGAGCGCGGTTTACTCTTCGCGAATCACCTGCTGCACCATTTCCATGATCTCCGGCGTAATCTCGTCAAGCTGGTGGACTTCCCTGCCGTGGGCTGCCGCCACCTCCATCAGCTCTTCCAGGGTTTCGCCCGGGCGACGAATTCGCAATCGGAACCCATGTCGCTGCAATAAATCGCCTTTGCCATGTTCGTGTCTCCTTTTGTGTGTACTTCAGATTGGTTCGGTGATTCAGCGGCCTAACCTAAAGGGCCGCCAGGTATTGCGCCAGCCGGTCGATGCAGCCGCCCCACTCGTTGTTGTGCTCGTCCCGCATACGCTCGTCGGGGAACTGCTCGTGGGTGAGCACGATTTCGGTTGCGCCGTCGCAGTCGAAAAACTCGACCGTAACCAGCGTTACCGGCGGCGCCCAGTCCGAGATGTCCAGCGGCATCTCCTCCCAAATCCAGGTGAACACGAGCTTTTCGGGAGGGTTCACCTCCCGGTATTCACCACCCACAATGTAAGGGTGGGGCTGCTCCGGGTCCTGCATCGTCGAGGTTGACCTGCCCCGGGGCGCAGGTCAACCTCGACGATGGGGGCAGTGTATCCATCCTGGGCGCCCCACCAGCGATGCAAGTGGTCTGGATCGGTCCAGGCGGCAAATACCCGCTCTCTGGGAGCGTTGATGGTTCTGGTGATGGTGAGCCCGAATGCAGTGCCCGATGTGGGTTGAGTCATGGTCGTTGTCTTTCCCGTCATTGTGTTGTGTTCGGATTGCCCGATGCGTTGGGTTGGCTGGCGTCGTGCTGCCGGCGCTAGTCCCGCGTCACGTCTTCGAGATATTCCGCCAGCGCATCAAGTTGTTGGTCCCAGAACCGGCCGTGCTGGGCAATCCAGTCCGATGCCTGCTTCATTGGGCCAACCTCCAGCCGGCACCGGCGGGATCGCCCGTCTTTCTCCTGAGCCACCATCCCGGCCCGTTCCAGCACGCGCAGGTGTTTCGATATGGCCGGCAGGGACACATCGAAGGGTTCTGCCAGCGTGCCAACCGTCGCTTCACCGCGCGCCAAACGCTCCACCATCGCCCGACGCGTCGGGTCGGACAGGGCGGCAAAGGTCGCATCCAGAGTGGCGGGTGAACCATAGTTAACCATTCCGAGTTGTCAACGCCTCAGGTCAAGCCACGCGCACCCTATTTGTCATTGCGAGGAGCGTAGCGACGTGGCAATCTCGATGGGGTCAAACACCCGTCGGGGCACCGCCATTGCTACTGCTACGAGATTGCCACGCTACGCTCGCAATGACAATAAGGGACAACCGAAAGACCCTGAAGGTGAGGGCCGTTCCCCGGCCACCCCCACGCCATACGCTATAATGCCCGAACTCTCATCCGTTTTTTCAGGAGCCCGGTAGTTATGAAGTTTGGGCTGTTCATATTGCCTTCCTGGCCTGACCCGGACGCGTCCGAGCAGAGCCGCATTTTCGGCGAGACCATCGAGCAAATCCAGTACGCCGAGGAGCTGGGTTTCGACTCCGTCTGGCTGGCCGAGCATCACTTTACGCGTTTCGGCATTGTGCCCCAGGCCCTGTCGTTCGCCCACTACGTCGCCGGCAAGACCAAAACCATTCGCATCGGCACCGGCGTCAGCGTGCTCACCTTCCACAACCCCATCTTCGTGGCCGAGCAGACCGCGATGCTCGACGTGCTGTCCGGCGGCCGGCTGGACTTTGGCGTCGGTCGTGGGCAGGTGGTGTACGAGTACAACAACTTCGGCGTTGACTACGAGTCGCGCACCCAGCGGTTTGCCGAGATTGTGGACATCATTCTGGGATTGTGGTCGACGCCGGGTTTCACCTACCGCGGCCGCTACTACCAGGTGGAGGACATGACCATCACCCCGTCTCCGGTGCAGCGACCGCATCCGCCCCTGTACCTGGCGGTGTCCCGGACGGCGGCCAGTGTGGATGTGGCGGTGTCGCGAGACCTGCCGGTGCTAACCGGCGCCAATACTCCCGACGAGGATGTGCTGGGCATCCGCACGCTGTACCTCGACGCCTGCAAACAGGCCGGCAAGGAGCCGCCGGTTCACGATATGCCCTTTTTCCGCCTGGCCTACGTGGCCGAGGACGCCAAAACTGCGCGCGAAGACCCGCGGGAAGCGCTGACCTGGGTGCGCGACCTCAATGGCCTGCGCCGTACCCTCACCGGCGGCAGCGAAATTTACATGGACCTGGACCACTGGCGTCAGACCCGGACGACGCTGCCCCCAACCTACGAAGAAGACCTGCAAAGCACCGCCTACTTCGGCACCCCCGACGAGATGTGCGGCTGGCTGCGCAGCCTACAGCAACAGTATCAGATGGAATACTTCGGGCTGGACATGGCCTTCGGCGGCCTACCTCACGAAAAGGTAATGCGCGCCATGAAACTGTTCGCCGAGGAAGTGATGCCCCACTTCCGCTGACCTACTCTCCCAGGGGCCGCCGAACCCCCGGGCCTGCCGAAAGTCCCCCTTTCCCGAGCGCAGCCGGCGCCACCTGGTGGTCAGCCGCAAGATCAGCGGCGGCACCCGGTCGGCACAAACGCCGGCATCGCGACGAGACTGCCACGGTGCGCTCGCAATGACAAAGTGGGTACGCATGAGGCCCACGCCCGTTGTTGCAAACCCTTCCGCCGGCGGGTTATTATTCACTCGTCGTAATCTTTGACCAACCTGCTACCATACTGGCCGGCACGGCCATGGAGACGTTGACCAGATGAACCGCCGACCGCCACGCCTGAATTTCACCCCCCCCTGACAGGGGTATGTAAGGTGTTTTCAGGGAGGCGCATGGCGGGTGATTTCCAGGTTGGGCTTGGGTTGTGGCCAGGGTTCGGGCAGCAGCCAGACGCGGCTCCAGAGGCGACCTTTGAGCAGCAATCGCCTGAGCCAGTCGATGCCGTGGCGGATGACACTGACGGTGCGCGCCGGACGAGTACGAGGGTCCCGGTGATTGGAAGCCAGCGCCTTGGGCGGCGTCCGCAGGTTGCCTGGGGCGATGCTGCGGTCCTGGGCGTCTTCCACCCTGGTGCCGTAGGCCAGGGCCAGCAGCGTGGCCACCGACAGCACCAGCCAGTGGCGGGAGACGCGGGCCGGGTCGGTGCGCCGGGTCTTGTCCCACTTCCAGCCCAGGCTCTTGAGGGCCTTGAAGCCCAACTCGATCCAGAAGCGCAGGGCGTACCAACTGGGTCCGGCGTCCTCCGGCGGCAGGTCGGTGAGGATGATCCATGGTTCTTCCTGCCCTGCGTACCAGACCACCAGCAGGGTGCAACGGCGCTGGGCGGTTGGGGAACCGAAGGCGGTGCCGCGGCCGATCCAGGCAGTGTCGGGAACGGAGACGAAGGCGCGGGCCGGCAATCGTTTGCCGCCGTCGGCGCAGAAAGTGATGTTCTTCCGATACCGCATATAGGGATGCCAACCTTGGTCGCGTATCTGCTGCCACAGCTTGGGACTGGATATGCCCCGGTCGCAGAGCACGATGACGGTCATTTCCTCGGGGACCGCTGGGGCCAGTTGCTGGAGCAGTTCCACGGTGGGGTCCATCCAGGAGCCGGGCTGGTTGGCGTGCCGGATACACCAGGCCACGGGAATGGCGCAACTGCGGTAGACCACGCTGATGACAATGGCGGTGGTCTGGTCTCCTTTGAGCGTGGGGTCAATGGCCAGGGCGAGGCGGCCCGAACGCCACCAGGCCAGGACCCACCGGAGCAGGGGCGCGAAGCAGAGAGTTACGTCCAACTCGGTCTGGCAGGGACGGGCTCGGTCGCTGCCGTCGTAGAGCCATTCCCGGAGATACTGACGCAGGCTGTTCCATCTGCCCCAGGGCGAGAGGGCGGAGGCCACCGCGTTCTGGCAGGCGCTGCCCGCGAGAATGGCCCCGCACACCCATAGCACCAAGCCGGTCAACTGTGGCTGCGAGAGGTGAGGTAAATGCGTTTCAATCGTTTTTTGCATCTGGTAGCATTCTCTGGGAAGGCGCACGGGGATCCTCCAGCATCTGGTCTTGTCACAACCAAGATGCCGGATTGCCCGGCGCCTTCCCAAGCTAAGCCCACGCCCAATTTCGGGCGTTACATACCCCTGTCAGCCCCCCCCCCGACTTTCAAGGGGTGCCGGCATCGTGTCGGTGATGCGGCGGCTTATCTGGGTTGTTCCGGTGGTGGCTGCCCTGGGGCTGCTGGCGGCCGCCGGCCTGTTGGCCTGGCCGGCAGCGGCGCAAGACAGTTCTCCCCTGTCTTTCTCCAGCCCTAGCTCCGTCTATGTGTTCTACACCGGCGATACGGTGGACGAACAGCTGCCGACGGTCACCGGAGGCACTGGCGCTATTACCTACTCCATCAGCCCAACCCCCGACAACGGGCTGTCCTTTAACGCGGCCACCCATACGCTCAGCGGAACGGTAACCGCCGCCGCCCCTACCGTCCGCTACGTCATCACCGCCACCGACGGCACCGACCAAACGACCACCACAATCAGCGTTACGGTCATAGCTGACCTGTGCAGCGGGACCAC
This sequence comes from Dehalococcoidia bacterium, assembly GCA_965220095.1. GTDB lineage: Bacteria > Chloroflexota > Dehalococcoidia > Lucifugimonadales > UBA3495 > Bin87. The sequence goes on along the minus strand of OZ244805.1, from coordinate 2,781,062 downwards.
CGGCTGGCATCCCTCCGGAGTTACGCCCAGTGCCGGCCTCGTCAAGAACTGCAACATCCTGCTGTCCGCCAGAGACCAACTGCGCGGCTCGCATACGGCTGCCCTGACGACCTGGGACACCGGGACGAGTATATCAAGCTGGCAAGGCTTCGATCTCTACTTTGACGGGAGCGGATTTTCACTCCTGCTTGCCAGCCGCTCCATGGACGGCTCGATACCCCCACAGTTGGGCGGCCTGTCCAGCCTGCAGACTCTTGTGTTGCATGAGAACCAACTGACGGGGGAGATTCCGGTAGAACTGGGCAACCTCGACATCTTGGAGTATTTGTATCTGTACGACAACCGGCTGACGGGGCAGATTCCTGCCGAGTTTGCCCATAGCACGCAGTTCAAGGCGCTGGCCGGTTTGAACCTGTATGGCAACAGCCTGACCACCCCGGTTGATTTCTCCGTAACGCCGGCCGGGCCGCTGTCCGAGTGGGCCGACGCAACCGTGTTCACGGCGCAGGTGTCGATAACCGACCCCGGCACCCTTTGGGCCGCCGGATTCAACGACCCCAGCGCCGTTACGGCAGATTTGAACCTGGTCACCGGCGGCGAGATAACGGCGGCCGGCAGCGGCGTCGACGGCGTGGTGCCGGTGGACATCAACCCGGTCAGCCGCGCATTCAGCATGGACCAGGATGGAACCATCACCGGCGAACTCACTTTCACCCTCACGCCCACCGGCGACGGCACTGAACAGGACGATGAAACCGTTACCTTCAGCCTCACCGGAACCGGCGCGCCCGGCGGCACCGATACCAGCCTGGCGGCCGACTCAATTGAGGTAATAGTCCAGGACGACGGCGGAACGCCAGCCACCACACCAACGCCGACACCGCTCGCCGGCGACAGAGCGGCGCTCGAAGCCCTCTACTACGCCGCCGGCGGCGACGACTGGACGGACAACAACGGCTGGCTGACCGACGAGCCGCTCGATTAATGGGCAGGCATCAGCGCGACGGACGATAATGAGGTTACCGAGATCGACCTCTCCCGCAACGACCTGAGCGGCGCAATCCCCCCTGAATTGGGCGGCCTGTTTAATCTGAGGATCTTGGACCTCTCCCGCAACGACCTGAGCGGCGCAATCCCCCCTGAGCTGGGCACACTGTCTAATCTGGAGAGCTTATATCTCGGCAACAACCAATTGAGCGGCGAAATCCCCCCGAGCTTTACAGGTCTGCTGAACCTTTCCTTCTTTCATTTCCAAGACAACGACGGGCTTTGCGGGCTCCCCAATGACCTGCTGCAGAACTGGTTCAGCGCCATCACTTATAGAAATCCATTGACGTTCCCCGTCTGCACGGGTGGGAAGTATGCGCTCGCCGCCCTTTACGAGGCCACCGAAGGCGACAACTGGACCAACAACGACGGCTGGCTGAGCAACCGCCCCCTCAACGAATGGTACGGCGTCGCGGCTATAGGCGATGACGTCCGAAATGTCGTTCTCAATGACAATAACCTCATCGGCGCAATCCACCCCGATTTGGGCAGCATACCCAGCCTGAAATGGCTGGTGCTCAGAGGCAACCAATTGAGCGGCGAAATCCCCCCTGAGTTGGGCGACCTGCCTGAACTGAGTTGGCTGGACCTCTCCCGCAACGACCTGAGCGGCGAAATCCCCCCTGAGTTGGGCGGCCTGTCTAATCTGGAGTACTTATATCTCAGTTCTAATAACCTGACGGGCCGGATCCCCCCTGAGTTAGGCGGCCTGTCTAAACTGAGGAGCTTGAACCTCCACGCCAACCAATTGAGCGGCGCGCTCCCTCAGATCCTTACCCGGCTGACGGCGCTTAAACAGCTTTGGACCACTAAGAACATTGGGCTTTGCACGCCCAGGGATGATGAGTTCCGCGCCTGGCTCGAAACCGTGCCTAGTAGAGACTTAAAAGGCCACTGCCCAGACCCGGCGTCAACGGCTACGCCGGCTACGCCTGCGCCGACGGAAACGCCGGCGCCTGAACCGACGCCTGAGCCGCTGCCGCCGGCGCCGTGCATGGAGGCGTTCACCGGCGACGGAACTTTTAACGCAAGGTGGACGAACGCCTGCTACTCGGAGAACCGATACGACAGCTACGCGGGCTACTACGCATTCAGCCTGAGTGAGAGGTCTAAAGTAACCATCAGCCTGGAATCGGCGACCGTGGACACCTACCTGGTCCTGAGGTCAGGCGTGGTCAAAAGGGGCCGTGCGCTGCGCGAAAGCGACGACTTGTCCCGCGCGAACACGAACTCCGGCATAGTGATGACGCTTGATGCCGGCGAGTACACGATAGAGGCGACGGCCGTGCGCTTTAGAAAGGAAGGCGATTACACGCTGAGGGTGAACATCGGACCTGAATTCGCCCCGCCTCCGCCGGACCCGTGCGAGGCGACGGAGCTATCCGGCGACGGAACGGTTAGCGGAAACTGGACGAGCGACTGCGCCTCCCAGCACAAGCCCGGCAGCTACGCGCGCTACTACACCTTCAACATGAGCCGCGCGGCAGTAGTAACCATAACCCTGGAATCGGCGACGGTGGACACCTACCTGTCCCTGAGGGGCGGCAAGGGCAGCAGTCGCTCGGGGTGGGTCTACGACGACGACGACTTTGGCGGCACCACGAACTCGCAGGTAGTGGTGCGGCTCGTGCCCGGCCCGTACACGGTAGAGGCGACGACCGACCACGCGGGCCAGACCGGCGACTTCACGCTGACGGTGAGCGCCGCGCCGGCGCCGACACCGACGCCTGAACCAACGCCAGTTACAGCGACGGCTTGCGAGACCGCGCTGCCGTCAGGCAATGTAGCGGTTAGCGGAAGCTGGACGAGCGACTGCGTCTCCCAGCACAAGCCCGGCAGCTACGCGCGCTACTTCACATTCAACATGAGCCGCGCGGCAGTAGTAACCATAACCCTGGAATCGGCGACGGTGGACACCTACCTGTCCCTGAGGGGCGGCAAGGGCAGTAGTCGCTCTGGGTGGATCTACGACGACGACGACTTTGGCGGCACTACGAACTCGCAGGTAGTGGTGCGGCTCGTGCCCGGCCCGTACACGGTAGAGGCGACAACCGACAAAGCGGGCAAGACCGGCGACTTCCAGCTGACGGTGAGGGGCAGCGACGCGCCGGTGGCAACATCTGCGCCGGTGGCAACGCCAACGCCTGATCCGGCGGAAACGCCGGCGCCGACGCCTGAACCAACGCCAACGCCAACGCCTGAACCAACGCCAACGCCGACGCCCGAGCCGACGCCGACGACAACGACAATCACAGCGACGGCTTGCGAGACCGCGCTGCCGTCAGGCAATGTAACGGTTAACGGAAGCTGGGCGAGCGGCTGCGACTCCAAGCAGCAATCCGGCAGCTACGCGCGCTACTTCACATTCAACATGAGCCACGAGGCAGCAGTAACCATAATCCTGGAGGGGCCGCAAGCGCGCCTGTATCTGTACGGCACCCACACCGTTGGCACGGTAAGCAACCCCCAGCGCATAGCGGGGACACTTGCGCCACGCAAGTACAAGATAGAGGCAACGACCCTTAATCCGGGGAGAACCGGCAACTTCAAGCTCACGGTGAGGGGCATACGATAACCGAGACGACTTGTGAAATCGTCTTAATATGGCGTATGTAGAATGGTGTATGTAGTAGGGGCGACCGGCCGGTCGCCCCTACCGCAACCGCACCTGGGATACCCGGGTGGGCGCCACCGAGCTCAATATCAAAGGGATGACGCGCTTTTACACTACTTGACGGGACACTACCGGACCAGGAAGTGGCCGAAACCTGGTTCGAGGTAACCCGCTGACCGGCACCCGTGATCTCTGCCCGCCCGCCGTTCGCCCCGAGCCATCCCCCGTTCGTCCTGAGCTCGTCGAAGGATCACCCTGAACCCACCGCCGTTCCCCTTTGCGTTCGAGGGAGATGAGATAGGGCCCTGGTCGCCGTTAGATTACCCCAGCTCTCGCCAGCGCCGGCAGCTCTTCCGGCGGATAGCCCAGCAACTCGCCGTACACCAGGGCGTTATGCTCCCCCAGCACGGGCGCCCGATCCAGGCGGGTGGGAGTGCCGTCCAGCTGGAAGGGAACCCCGGCATACTCCAATCGGCCCGTTTGCGGATGCTCCACTGCCGTGTAATAGCCCCGCTCCCGTTGCTGCGGGCTGTGGAACACCTCGGCGGGCGTGTAGTAGGGCGCAATCGGCACGCCGTGGGCCTGACCCTCGGCGTAGAGCCATTCCCGAGGGTGCTGCGCGAACCACTCTTTCATGCGGCGGTTGAGCTCCGGGCCGTGGGTGGCTGGGTCGCTGAACATATCCGGTGATGCCCAGTCGGGATTCCCCATGAAGTCCAGCAGACTCCCAAACTGGCGGGGTTCCAGGGTCAGCAGTTCCACGTATCCGTCGGACGCCGGCAGCACGCCACCGACCCGGAAGTAGCGGGAAAAGCGGGTTTCGGTGATTCCCTCCGACTCGTGCCGCTGGATGGGCATATATCCGACGGACAGCTGGGCCTCCTGCCCGGACGCGTCCACCACCTGACCTCGCGCATTGCCGCCCGCTCCCAAACGATGATAGACGGCGGCGACGGCGCCCACGGCAGCGGTCAGGCCAGCCTGATAGTCACCCATGTTCGCGCCGGCGATGATGGGCGGACGGTCCGGGAAGGTGTCCAGCGCCACGCCGTTGGGCAGCAGCCAACCCTCGCCGCCAGCGTGGAAGGTCGCCAGATGTCCGGCATGGTAGTCGGCATAAGGGCCTGTGGAACCGAAGGGTGTAATGGCGGTGATGATGACATCGGGGTTGGCGGCCAGCAGCGATGCGCCGTCCAGACCAACCGATGCCGCATCAGCAGGGCTGTAGTCGTGAATGACCGTGTCGACGCTGGCAACCAGCCGGTGCAGTAGCTCCCGCCCCGATGGGTCAGCCAGGTTCAGCGTAACCGACTGCTTACCAGTATTCAGGTACAGGTACAGCCCGCTGCGCTCGGAATGGGGTACGTCGTCGGGGAAGGGGCCACGGCGGCGGGAAGGGTCTCCGGCGGGCGGTTCGGCCTTGATGACCCGGGCGCCGAGGGAGGCCAGGAGCTTGCCGCAGTAGGGGCCAGCGATCAGCGAAGCCACCTCCAGCACACGGAGGTTGGGGAGGGCGGCGGTGTGTGTGGATTCAATGCTGTTGGTCATATATCAAAGATATACTGCCGCACCGGAAAGGAAAAGCCGGGCAGCACGTCCTGGCCATCCAGCGTTTCCGGGTTGTCCAGCAACTGCGGCTCCGGCTGGCCGGCGCGATAGACGTGAACCTGGCGGAGATGGGCGTCAATCAGCCAGCCGAGGCAAACCCCGCCAGCCATCCACAGGGCCATCTTGTTTTGCAGCGGGCGCAGGTTATCGGTGCGGGAGCGAATTTCCACCACGAAGTCGGGTGCGCCCTCGATAATCGTTTCCCTTTCCCGTTCGGGCAGCGTGTCAAATCGTTCCTGCGTAATCCAGGCGGCATCCGGCCCCAAAACCGCGCCGGAAGGCAGACGGAAGCGCACCGTTTGCGATGACGCGCTGCCCCCGTTGGCGAGTTCCCAATTGCCGAGAAAGGTGGACAGATAAAGCTCTTGCTTGTTGCCCCGGTATCCGGTCATAGGCAGTATCAGCAGCTCCCCTTCGGCATTGACCTCCATCTCATACAGGTCATTCTGCTCGCAGAAGGCGATGAAGCGGGCCGGAAAATCCTCCGCCCGGTGGTCGATGCCCAGGGCCGCCAGACGCAGCACAACGGCGCCGGGAGGGGCGATGGCGGAGGAGTCGGTGGTCGGTTTGGTGGTCATGAGAGAATTGGTATCCGCCGCTACGTTTGCATCGGATTGTACCACTCGCATGGGGAATCAGCCGTTTTGTAGTTTGGTTAGCCCCAGTTCATGCAGTCAGCGCATATGTCAGTATGTGCCGGCTCTCCGCACATCAGGCAAATCCGATCAAGCAGGCGCCCGAACATCACTTCTTCCTCTCGGCACCCCGTGGAGCCGGGAATCATCGTACCAATCGACTCTGCGATATGTTCCGTTACCGAGGTTTTGCGTTCGCCTACTAACTTCGACTGATACTCGTCGGGGTCGTATAACGTGCTGTCGGCCGTTTGGTAGCTTGTCAAGGCGTCACATGCTGCTTTTTCGGCATATACAGTAGCTTCGTTTTCCGCGTTTCTAGTCTGCACTTGAATTTCGTGCGTCTGGGCAGCATCCCAGAAACGCAACCATGCAAGATGAGTCGCCGGAATTTCTTTGAAATGGTCGATATGCCACCTCAATGCCGCATCGTTGATATGGAAAACGATGGGACCGGGCTTGATACTTTCCATTACACGGGCGGCTGCTATGAGCAGAGCAAAGTACGGCGTGGTCTTCATTACGCCGTATGTCGTCTCGTGGTCCCGCCATGGTGTGGCCCTTGTAGCCGCACAACCGACGACTCCAACCTGACGCAATGTGGCTGCCAAACTGATATGGGAGACCCTGCTACGGCGCGATTCTTTCCATGTGGGCAAATTGCCGGCCTGGGTTCTATGCGTATGGCACGTTTTTGTCTGAACTATCTCGATACTCCTCCTGCAACGTACTCGTGCCTGGGTTTGTCCATGGCACTGTAGGCTTTCCTTCAAATAAGGTAGCAGGTGATAGCTGATTCTTGGTACGTCTGACGGACCTGCCCAAGTAACGAATGGAACGTCCTCCGGCACTGCCCTGGTATCAATTTCCCTGCTGTCCAGCATAAGTCTCGCCACGTAAGTGGGCGTGACAGTGCTTTCTTCAACGCGCACCTTATAAAGTCCCAAAGCGTCGATATCTTCCTGAGGCAAGCCAATCATACGTGGTGAGCTATCTATGAGAAAGTCGAACTTTCTCACTCCGCTCTCTCCGATGATGCTGGATCTAATATACCTAACGCTCATATCAGAACTCCATAGCTCTTCACGTGTAGTACCTCTACGCTGGATCTGGCGTAAGTAAAGCCGTCGGTAATTTCACGGTTACAGCGAAAACGGCGGCCCGAACTCTCCGTCGGGCCGTGGCTCAATCCGTTCGTCCACGAGGTCAACCTTGAACCCCAATCATGCAAGAGTTTATACCCCACCTGCGGCATCTGCATTTGGCTCAGGTCTCGCCCGTAGTGCTGGCGTTGTTGCCTTATCCCGCCACCGGCGTCGCGCCGTCAGTCGTCAACTCGAACCGTCTGATGTCGGCGGGACGGTTGCCCGGATATGTTGGATACTTGGGTGGCCTGGTGTCAAACTCCATTCCTACGACGGCGGCTTGGGGCAGGGTCAGCCACTTTGAACCGGGCGCTACCAGGCAGTCGAATTCCGAGGCTGCCTTACGGTCGCAGATATAGCCGGGCGCAACGGGAATGTTCAGTTGGAACGGGTCTCGGCTCACGATGCGCTTCGAGACAAAGATTATTTCCAGGTACTCAATTTCATCGGTATCCGGGTTGAACCTGGCGATAATCAAGTCTGCAATGTCCTCTGTTTCCTGGCCACGATAAGTGGGGTATTTCTTGATACACAAAACGTCCGCTGTCGTGGAGTAGTCGAAGCTTAGTTTCGTCTCCATTCCGTTGCTCCATTCGCCGGTTTTTCAGCAATGTATGCGGTGACAATCCAGTCGCGCGGGTCGGCGTCGCTGACCACCACCACAATGACGTGCTTGGCGCGGGGTTCATCCCATCGCGTAAATAAGCGAGTATTTTCGTGGGTTTGACTGCATTGGATATGTTCCGGTTCGGCGAGGGTTGTTGCGATGTACTGGTAAAGGTCAGGGAGCAGTTCGGAGTGGTTTTCTCTGATGTGCCGCTCCCGTTCCTCATTGAGTTCTACCAGACCGTCCAGATATGGGCACGGAAAGAAAGCCACGCCGCGCTCTTCGTTATTGTATTCCACTGTATCAAGTGGGCAGTATTGGCGGCGCTTCCTCCGGGAGGGTGATGTGGCGCAGGGAGATGTGGCTGCCGTCGGTGAACCAGGGGTTGCGGGGGTCGCGGGAAGGCAGCTGCACGGTGGCCGTGCCGGGCGCGGTGATCTCGCCGCGCTGGTTTTCGGTCCAGATGTCGACGTCGACCAAGGTGTTGCCGTCGTGGATGTATTTGCGGGCTACCTTGCCTTTGCAGAATTGGGTGTCGCCGTACACGTTGAACCGGCGCGTTTCGACCCGCAGACGCTTGAGGAAGGCGTCATCGCCCATCCAGTTGGTCATGAGGGTGCCCAGCCACGACACCCGCTGCGGCCCGTAGTCGTAGGCGCCGGGGACGCCGACGGCCTCGGCGACTGAATCGCGCAAATGTCCGATACCGGTGTACTCCAGGCCACCGCCGGACTCCGGGTTGCGGAAGAAGTGATCGGGATGGCGCATGGCCTCGCGCAGCAGGACGCCGTGGGCGCTGGAACGGCCGGTACCGACCAGGAACGCGCTCACGTCCTGCAAGGACAGCGGCCCGCGCACGACGGTTGGCAACTCTTCGCCAATCTCGGTGTCTTCAAAGTAGCGGGTCTGACCGCCGCGGGCGGTTTCGCCCAACACCTGCTCGTCAATGGCGGCCAGCTCGGCGTCGGTGTATTCGTGGCGCTTGGGCACGTCGGCATACTTGCCCCGCTCCCGCGACGCCCGCCGCTGATGCCGGGTGCACCAGCCGACGACGCGGGCGGTTACCTCGTCCCGCTGGTTGGAATAGGTGGTTTCCACGTACTGGATGACCAGCCGACCGGAGTAGGCGCTCTGCTTCTCCTGAACGTCCAGCACCCGTTCGACGCAGTTGACGGCGTCGCCGGGGCGCAGCACACGGAAGAACTCCCAGTCGTTGCCGGCGAAGAAGCCGTGGACGCCAGGCAGGCCCCAGCGGGTGCGTCCCGACCAGTGGCGCATATAGGGAGCGCAAGGGTGTCCGATGACACTGCCGTACTTGGAATAGACGGCGTACTCCTGGTCGCGAAACAGCGGGTTGGCGTCGCCGATGCCGTTCACGAAGTTGAGCATGGTGTCCAGGTTGGCCTGGCGCACGTACTGCTCGGTGCGCATACGCACGCCGATCATGGCGCGGGCGGCGGCCAGGGCCTCGTCGGAGATGCCGCCTTCCACCTCGGGAAGGGTTTCTACTACTTGCTGTTGGGTTTCCTGTTGGGTCATTGGTTATCCTCGTTCTCGATTTGTCCTCGTTGCTTTTAGTGGTCAGGATGATTCGGTGGCGGTGTTCAGTTCTTGCTCAATCATATAGCGTAAGGCAGTATAAATCAGAATGCTGATGGCCAGTCCAGCCAGCGCCGCAAACTCCGACTCCAGAAAGGCGAACACTTGCGTGACGAAAATGCTCACCAGCGTGGCGCGGGTGAACCATCGATAGGCGATGAGGCGAGAGCGACGGAGCCGCCAGATACCCCAGGCTATTATCGCCGCCGCAACTAATGAGGATACGAGCTGTGCGGCAGCAGTAAAGGAAAGCCGCAATTCGTTGGCGCCGGAGATGACGCCTACTGCTATCAGCAAAACTACTATCGCAATCTGGGCCAGTGCGAAAAGGGTAAAGACCGCCAGCAGCGCCGGCTGGAACCAACGATGTAATACTACTCGACTGTACTCTCGCGCCAGCCGGTGACGTAATCTGAAGTAGAATCCCAGATTCGACGCCTCGCCCGTTTCCACGCCGGCGACGTATGACGTCAGCGTGCGCACGAAGGGGTTGGCGGTGTCGGCTTTGGCCAGCAGTCGGAGCGTCTCCTGCTTCGTGCCAGCGTCCAGCCGACTGCCGGAAGCCGGCCCCAGGAGGGTGAGGGCGTTGGCCAGTGCGGTGTCAGCGTCAAGGTCGGCACGGCTGCGGACGGCCCGCAGCGCCAGAAAGATTGCGATGAAAACGACGTAGATGAGGCCGATGGTGGGCTGGTAAAAATAGTCGTTGTCGCTGGTGATAAACTTGCCCAGCTCGTCGATGAAAGTTCCAAAACCGACGCCGCCCAGGATGGCCGCAAAACGCTGGGCGACCCGACCGAGCGTCGTAAAGAGCAGCAGCATTGCCAGGAGCATAAACAGGCCGCCCCACAGCATATGGGCGATATGCAGCCCGGCGCCGCCAATTTGCGGATAGCCGGCCAGCGCGAGGAACGCCCGAATCGCCAGCACCGAGGTCACAGCGGCCACCAGAAACAGCTCAATCAGCTCCGGAGCATAGGCGTTGCGGATGTAGCCGAGCCGGACTAGGTTGAGCATAATCGCCCGAAGCGGTAACGGTGATTGCTGTGATTGATTCTAACTCTTGCAATCATCAAGCAAAAAGGTTGGACAAAATATCAGGGACAGACTTCTCATACTTGCTGTGGTGTTTCCTGTTGCGTCATAGTAGTAATCCCCGTTGTCACTCGCCGACTAGTTCCTGAATTATCGTGAAACCGTATAACACCGCCAAACTTAGCATCTCCATGAAAAGCCATTGTAGTGGCCCGAAAACCAGCCTGCTGCCGGTTATTTCGTCATCCAGTAAAATTCTACTGACATCTAATAGCAACCAGAAATAGAACAATGCCGTCAACGCAATACCGGCCAGTTTGGCGTTTTGTATTGATGAAGCAAAATTGTCGGTCAGGCCGAACTGGCCGATTTGCAAGTCGCTCCCGAAAAGCCCGAATCCAATTGCAGCAGTGGCGATGGCAAGAATGCCGAGTGCCAGCTGGTGTCGGTCAGGCCGGCCCGCTTTCACTGGACGATTTCTCCATCATGTTGACGCTTGGCCTGCTGGTCCAGCCACCATCCATACACGAATGCTAGTAGGCCACCGACTATCATCGTCACGCTTAAAGTCAACGCCAGCCACGCATTGCCCGCATTGGGGAAACGTTGTACTGCAATAACCGCGAATGGCATTAAAATAACGCCGGCTATGAGTGCCCCGATCCCGAATCGCCCTAACGCCAACAGATTGCTGTCTTTCCGTACTTTCATCGTCGTTGCTGGCTCCCGCTTCGTATCGTTGCGAACGCCATAGTGTAATACCCCGCTAATACACCACCTGCCGCTCTTCCAATTCCGACAACTCGCTCGCGCTCAACCCCAGCGTGCCGCACAGGACTTGGCGGTTGTGCTCGCCCATGAGGGGGGCGTGGCGACGCACTGCTGACGGCGTTTTGCTCAGCCCCCACATCAGGTTGAAAATGGGCTCCGCTCCCAACGCCGGATGGTCGATGTCCGAGTAAAGGCCGCGTTCCATGAAGTGGGGGTGGAAGAGGCGCTCCTCGGCGCTAAGCACCGGCGCGGCGGCGACACCGTGCGCCTGCAACAGTTCGGTGATTGCATCGGCATCGTGTTGAGCCGTCCATTGGCCCAGCAGGTCGTCCAGCTCGCGCCGGTGCTGCTGGCGACGGTACGGGCTGCGGAACCGGTCATCGCCGGCCCAATCGGGGCTGCCCATGGCCTCGACCAGACCCTGCCACTCGGATTGCGACGCCACCGCAATGGACACCCACTTGTCATCGCCGGAGCAGGGGTAGTGGCCATAGGGAGCCATCGTGGGATCGTAGTTGCCGCGAGGTTGCAGGGAGCGTCCGGTCAGAGCGTGTTCCATCAGGCCGACGCCCTGAGTAACCACGGTGGCCCGCAACATCGAAACGTCAATGTACTGCCCCTCGCCCGTGCGGTTGCGGTTGAACAGGGCGGACGCGACGGCGAACACCGCGTGCAGCGCGCCGCAGATGTCTCCGAAGGCGTGCTTGAATCCCAGTGGTGAACCATCCTCGTAGCCCATCGTACTGTCCAAACCTGATAGCGCTCCGATGGACGGGGCGTAGGCGCGCAGGTCGCGCAGCGGCCCGTCCTGTCCGGTGGAGGATATGGATGCCATGATGATGTCGGGCTTGATGGCGCGGAGCGTTGCATAGCCGAGGCCCAGACGATCCATCACACCAGGCGAGAAATTCTCGATGACCACATCGCAGCGGGCCACCAGCCGTTTAGCGAGTTCGACAGCCTCGGCTTCGGCGATGTTGAGGGTAACGCTCAGCTTGCCGCGGTTGACGTTGTGGAACATCGGGTTCTGTTCGGGGTCGGGCTGGTCGCCGACAATGGGTCGGCCCAGGCGCATGTAGTCCAGACGCTGGCGGGTTTCAACCTTGATGACCTCGGCGCCCATGTCGGCCAATACCATGCCGGGGATGGCGCCGGCCAGCACCCAGCCGAAATCCAGCACACGGTAGCCGGACAAGATGCCGCCGTTTTCAGACCTGTGCATTGTGCTCATCGTGCTCCGCGCGCTCGCTACTTCCGGTTACTCTCTGGCTGGAACGATCAACGCGGCCAGCGCGGGCATTACGGCGAGCACGCCCGCCGCCGCAATCTTGGTGTAACCGCCGCCGTACACCAGGCTCACTGCCCACAGCCCCGCGAAAGCAATCGCTCCCACAATCATGCCGGCGATAATAATTATGTCAGGCCGGTGGTTTTTTCGGATGGCCAGCTGGCGGGCGATGAGACAGCTGCTCAGAAAAACCACTACAGCAATAATGGCAACGCGAATTGGCAACCCTCACCCCCTACCCCTCTCCCTTTGAGAGAGGGCGGTTTTTCATCAGACAATCCCCGTCTGGTACAGTTTGACCAGTTCCTCGCCGGTGAAACCCAAGCGGCCGCACAGTATCTCGCGGTTGTGCTGGCCTAACGTGGGCGCCGGCGTGGGCGGCGCGACGTCGGCGTCAGCCAGACGGTAGGGCATACCGGGGTAGGCCACCGGGCCGGTGTCGGCGCGGTCAATTTCGACAAACAGGTCGGCCAGGGAAGGGTCGTTGCGGACTTCCTCGTAGGTGCGGACGGGCGCCAGCGGGATGCGGTGCTCCAGCGCGATTTCCAGCAACTCGGCCTTGGTATAGTCGGCCAGCCACTCCTCCAGGTATGCGTCCACCTCGTCGGCGTAGAGGTTGTTCATAGTGGTGCGGTTGCGCAGGCGCGGCTCCTGCGACCATTCCGGCGTGCCCATGATTTCCAGCAGCCGGCCCCACTGACGGCCCTCGGGCGAGCCGACGAAGATGTGGCCGTCCTTGCAGCGCAGGATGCAGTTCGGGTAGGGGAAATCCAGGGCGTGGTGGCCGGTGCGACGGGTTACCCGCCACTGGTACACGGCCATCAGCGCCTCGGGGCCGTTGTAGAGACCGGCCATAGTCTCGACCTCGGCGATGTCGATGTGCTGGCCGCCGTGCTGTTCCCGCCCCAGCAGCGCCATGACGATTGACGACGCGGCCGCCATGCCGGCGAAGTAACCCACTTCGGGCGTGCCAAAGGTCAGGGGCTCACGATCGGGTTCGCCGAGGCCCTCGTTGATGCCGCCGGCAGCGCCCAGGTTGATGTCGTAGGCCCGGTAGTCGCGCCACGGTCCGGACAGTCCGTAGGGGCTGATGGAGGCCATGACCAGGCCGGGGTTGTCGGCGGCCAGGGCGTCGTAGTCCAGGCCCAGTCGCTCCATGTCCATCGGCGGCACGTTATGAATCACGACGTCGCACTCGCCGGCCAGGCGGCGCAGGATGCTGCGGCCGGTGGGAGTTTGCAGGTTGGCGGTGATGCCCTGCTTGTTGGAGTTCAGGTACAGGAACAGGCCGCTGCGCTCCGGATGCGGAATGTCATCAGGCCAAGGGCCGTAGCGCCGGGCGGCCTCGCCCACGGCCGGCGGCTCCAGCTTGATCACATCAGCGCCGGCGTCAGCCAGCAGTTTGGAGCAGTAAGGCGCAGAGAGCATCGAGCCGATTTCCAGCACGCGGACGCCGGAGAGAAGGGAGTAGGTCATGGCATATCGAAACGGATTTGGGAGTCGGTGGTCAGTTCCGTAGCAACCATTAGGTTGCCACGTTGCGGGGCATCTGGCAATGGGGAAGCGTGGCTCACGCGTACCCGGTTTGTCATTGCGAGGAGCATAGCGACGTGGCAATCTCGATGAGGTTGAACCCACGTCGGCGAACCGCAGTTGCTACGACGACGGGATTGCCGCGCTACGCTCGCAATGACAAAGTGGGTAGATGGGTACGCATACCCACTCTAATCTGTCATTGCGAGGAGCATAGCGACGTGGCAATCTCGATGAGGTTGAACACACGTCGGCGAACCGCAGTTGCTACGGCAACGGGATTGCCACGCTACGCTCGCAATGACAAAGTGGGTACGCATGACGTGGCCCGGTCGGTGTCACGCATACCCACTCTAATCTGTCATTGCGAGGAGCATAGCGACGTGGCAATCTCGATGCGGTTGAACCTACGTCGGCGAACCGCCGTTGCTACGGCAACGGGATTGCCGCGCTACGCTCGCAATGACACAGTGGGTAGGTGGGTACGCATGAGCGGTGGGTTGGTCACGCGTACCCACTCTAATCTGTCATTGCGAGGAGCATAGCGACGTGGCAATCTCGATGAGGTTGAACACACGTCGGCGAACCGCCGTTGCTACGGCAACGGGATTGCCGCGCTACGCTCGCAATGACAAAGTGGGTACGCATGAGGGCGCGTGTCAGTGGCTGGACTAAATTTCTGTCAAAGGGAGGGGGTGGGTCTGGGGATGACAAGGGGGGCACGCTCTCACCCAACAAGAGATGTTCACCGTCATCCCAACCCTCTTCTATCGAGGGAGAAGGGTGGGCCACGGGGGAGGAGTCAGCGTTTGTCACGGACGAGCGCGATGCTGCATCGGCGGGATGGCCACGGCACCGGGCGCTCCGGGTGAAGGTTGGCGTGATTATGCTAAACTGGCGTTGAGGCCGATACCGGCCTATTGCAACAATCCACTCCACCCGTCTGAACTTACCAGGAGGCTCCTTATGCCTAACAAGCGCGGCACCGGCTTGATGATGGTCTGGTGCAATGTTCCCGCCGAAGCCGAAGAAGAGTTTAATCATTGGTACAACACGGAGCATTTGCAGGAGTTGCTGTCGGTGCCGGGTGTGTTGAACGCGGCCCGCTACGAGGCCACCAGCAGCGGCCCCAAGCACCTGGCGATGTATGAACTGGAAAGCGTCGCCGTGGTAGACACCGATGCCTTCAAGAACCGCCCACCCACGCCCTGGGGCCTGACTGCCGGCCCGCGGGCGGTGGCGACTACGCTGATCAACAACGTGTATCAGATGATTCACCCCAGCAGCCTCAGCGACGAGCTGGCCGACGCCGACATGTCGCCGGCTTTGCAGATTGGCCGCATGGACGTACCCGCCGAGGCCGACACCGAGTGGAACAACTGGTATTCCACGGTGTACGTGCCCAACTACGAAAAGGTGGACGGGTGCATCCGCGGTCGCCGCTGGAAGTCCGTGCGCGGTGACCCTTCCTACGCCACGGTTTACGAGTTTGCCAACCCCCAGGTGTCGTCTACGCCGGCCTGGCTGGAGCAGCGCGACATTCATCCCGACAACGTCCGGATGCGCGAAGTGATGACCCACGCCGAAGGGTCGCCGGGCATCTGGCGCAAAACCTTCCAGATTTAGTTGAGCCGGCGGGATTTCTGAGTCGGCGCCGGCCCTCGCCCGGTACTTGCTATGCTAATCGTGGGTGTTTTCACCCTCCCCCAAACCCTCTCCCTTGAAGGGAGAGGGCTATTGGTCTGCCTCTGCTGGATGATCCTGATGGTCGGGATGTTGGCCGCCTGGCCGGCCGTGTCCCAGGCTCAGGACATTACCGGATTGGACACGCAGCGGACGAAAGGAATCACCGGCCCCTACGCCATCGAAGCCGAAGCTCGCCCGTTGCCGTCGCTGCAGGCTGCCCACCACATTATCAAGGTTACGGACGCGGAGTCGGGGGCGCCGGTCGACGATGTGCGCGTCCGGGTGCTAACGTCATTGCAGGGCAGTGAGCACTCGGGCTGGGCCCATGCCATCAGTCCCAACACGCCGGGGGTATATTCGGCGACCATTGAGATCAAGGAGCCCGGCATTTGGGAAACCACGCTGCTCATTGAGCCGCTGGACGGCGGTTCCTACGGCCTCGACGGGTTCACCTTTGAGGTTGTTGCGCCATCGCAGGATCGGGCGGCCGGGTTCGTGTTCCTGGGTGTGGCCGTGGTGCTGGCGGCGGGCGCCGGTTATCTGGTCTGGCAGATTCGGCGGAACCAGCGTCAGCGCGCCGCCCGCGAGATTACCTAGATGAACATTGCATCAGTGGCGCGCCGGCGCTGGTGGATGGCCGCCGGTGTTGCAGCGGGTTTGGCGGCGTTGCTGGCCGGCGCCGGCGTGGCGTCGGCCCACCAGGGCATCCCGCCCGGCCAGACTGCGCTGACGGCGTGGGGAGTCACCACCAATCCGTTGCCCAGCCTGATCCTGCTGGCGACGGTTTACCTGTACGTAAACGGCCTCAACAACTGGCCGAATCCCAGTCATCGCGTAACCGTATGGCAAAAGATCAGCTTTGGGGCCGGCATTGTGGTGCTGTTCGCCGCCCTGCAATCGCCCATTGAACCGCTGGCCGAGCACTATTTCTCGATCCACCAGGCCCAGCATCTGATGGTGCGCATGATTGGCCCGCTGCTGGTGTTGCTGGGGGCGCCGCTAACGCCCATGCTGCGGGGGATGCCCACCTGGTTGCGGCAAGGAGTGGTGCGACGCATCGTTCGGATGCCGCTGGCCCGGTGGGTGTACGGCAAGATAACCAACCCGATACTGACCACAGGCACGTTCCTGGGCTTGTTGTACATCTGGCAGGTGCCTGGCCCCCACGACCTGGCGGTGCACAACGACCTGGTGCACTGGTTCATGCACGTAACGATGCTGGCCAGCGGGTTCCTGTTCTGGTGGATTGTCATCGACCCCAAACCACACCGGTCGCGGCTGCACTACGGCCTGCGCATCCTGTATCTTGGCCTGATCGTGCTACCGAATACGCTGCTGGGCGCGGCCATCACCTTCCGGGAGGAAGTTATCTACACGGCTTACCAGGAACTGCCCCGCCCGTGGGAAGGACTGTCGTTCATCACCGATCAACGGTTGGGCGGGTTGATGCTGTGGGTGCCGGGAGACATGATGAGCATCATATCGGCCGGCATCGTGATGATGATGTGGTACAACCGGGAGATGGCGTTGAACCCCAACCCGCCGATGCCAACGCCGGTGGCGGAAGACGAGGAGAGCCCGCCTTCCAGCTAGGCAGTGGTCACCCTCAACCCGGCCACTCCCGAGCCGGGGGCACCCTCACCCTAGCCCTCTCCCATCGAGGGAGAGGGGACTTGGTTCGCCGGTGCGGGGCAGGTGGCCTCACGCGTACCCGCTCTAATCTGTCATTGCGAGGAGCGTAGCGAGGTGGCAATCTCGATGAGGTTGGACACACGTCGGCGAACCGCCGTTGCCACGGCGACGAGATTGCCACGCTACGCTCGCAATGACACAGTGGGTACGCATGAGGGAAGGTAGCGACTTGACGATTGGGGCCTGGGCATGGGGGGTGATATGCCTACCGGCCCCGGAGCTTGGGATCGAGTATGTCGCGCAGGGCGTCGCCGAGGATGTTGAATCCCAGCACGGCCACGAATATGAAGATGCCGGGGAACAGCAGCAGCCAAATGCCGGTTTCGGGGGCCTCTTTGCTGGCCACGGTCAGGATACCTCCCCAGCTGGGGTCGTCGGGAGGGGCTCCCACTCCCAGGAAGCTCAGGGATGCCTCAATTATGATGGCAAAGCCCAGGTAGTAAGTGGCCATGATGAGGTATATGGCGAAACAGTTGGGCATGATGTGGCGGAAGACGATGCGCCCGGGACGGGCGCCCAAAGCCCGGGCCGCCGTTACGTAGTCCATTTCCTTGAGCGTCAGAACCTGGGAGCGAACGGTGCGCACGACCGGCGCAATCATGCCGATTACGATGGCCAGGATGACGTTGTTCAACGAAGGGCCGAGGATAGCCATGATGGCGAGGGCGAGGATCAAACCGGGCATTGACATCAGAGCGTCGATCACGCGCTGGAAGGCGAGGTCGACGGTACCGCCGGCGTAGGTGCTGACGATGCCGAGGACGAACCCGGCCGAGATGCCGATGAGTACGCTGCCAATGCCCACGTAGAGGGAGATCCACGAACCGTAAAGCACCCGGCTCAGCACGTCTCGCCCGATGATGTCGGTGCCCATTGGGAATTCCCGGCTCGGACTCAGAAATATGTTGCCTACCGATTCATACGGATCGGCCACGGGCAGGAGGCTCAGACGGGAACCGATGGCAATCAGGACAAGGACAATCGTGATCGCAGCGCCCACCGCTCCCAGTGGTTTGCGCCTGGCCAGGACGCCAACCGACCGAAATGCAGCCGGAACTCGCAGCACACCGGATTGGGTGCTGGCAAGGCCGTCCTGGGAGCCAATGTCATGCGTTACCATGATGTTTTTCTCCGGAGATGGGGATTGCTTTACTGGTAGCGAATCCTGGGGTCAAGCAGGCCGTAAGCAAGGTCAATTGCCAGATTCAGGAACATGACGACCGCCGCCACGAGTACCACTACCGCCTGAATTACCACGAAGTCCCGGTGGATGATGGCATCGATCAGCATTGTCCCCACCCCCGGCACCAGGAAAATAACCTCTACGATAATCACCCCACCCAGGAGGCGTCCAAACTGGTAGCCCGATATGGTAATGATGGGCAGGATTGCGTTCTTGAGGGCGTGGCGGCCAATGACCCCAAACTCGTTGAGGCCCTTGGAACGGGCGGTCCTTACGTAGTCGTCCCGCATGACCTCCAGCATCGAAGAGCGGGTAACCCTGGCGGTAAACGCCAGGTCGTGAAACGCGATAGCCAGGGCCGGGAATATCATTTGTTGCAGGTTGGTAAGCGGGTCTTCCCATAAATTGGCGTAGTCCAGGGGAGGTAGCCAATCAAAGACGTAGGCCAGGACATACGTGACTACGATGGCGATCAGGAACGTGGGCATGGCGATGCCCAGGAGGGCGAAGATACGGCTTACGTAATCCAGCCCGGTGTCCTGCTTCACTGCGGACAGGATTCCCAATGGGACCGCCACCAGAAAAGCAATGCCCATGCCCATTACCGCCAGTTGGATGGTGGTGATGAACCTTCCTCCCAACTCGTCGATGACCGGGGTCTGGTACCAAAGCGACTCCCCCAGGTCCCCACGCACCATATGCCAGATCCAGTCTGCGTATTGGATGTGAACCGGCCGATCCAGTCCCAGCTTCGCCCGCAATCTCTCGATGTCGGCGAGATCGACGCGCCCACCTTCGCTGGGGTCGGTCCCGGTGAGGATGAGCATGGCGGTATCACCGGGAACAATCCACATCAGCATGAAGATGATGATGGTTACGATCAGAATCGTGGGAACAAAGAGGAGCAATCTTCTTATGATGTAAGTGGTCACCATGTCCCCCAAGGGTTTAGCGCGCCGAATGGCTTACGGACTCACGCTCGTTTACGGCTGGTAGCCGGTACCGACCGGTGGTTTCTCGGCGTTCTCATCCCACCAGGCGGCATCCCACTTGTGGACCAACTGAATGGTCCTCGGCACGTGGTAGTTTTTGATTCTGTAGTCCAGCGCTCCGCCGGCGTGCATCCAGCCTATTGGCAGGTAGTGGGGAACGTCTTCCCGCAGGACATCCACCATCTCCGCAAAAATCAGCTTGCGCTTTTCCGGGTCCAGCTCTCTGGTTTGGGCATCTTTGAGTAGATCGAACTCGGGTGTGGTCCAGTTCAGAGAGTTCCGCATCGTGTCCATCCCGTACCATTGATTCAGGATGTCGGACGGGTCCGGGAGAATAACGCCACTGCCGCAGGCGCTGATTACTTCGTAGTCGTTGCTTCTCCAGTTGGCATAGAGGGTAGCCACATCGGTGGAGACGATGTCCATGTCCAGGTTGAGTTCCCGCTTCCAGATCTGGCTAACCAACTGAGCCTGAGTGGCGGTGCATCCGGTAAGAATCGAGGAGATTGTGCCGCTGAACCCGTCGGGGTAACCGGCTTCGGCCAGTAGTCGCTTGCCTTCAGCCAAATCCGCCAGGGATTTGCCGCCATCGGCTTCGCGCCGGTAGCCTGGCAACTGGTAAAGCTCCTCGGTAGCCTCGTTGGGGGCAAACCCGACGTGGAAATGGGTGCCTACGGTGCCGTTGCCACGGAGGATTTTTGCTACGATCTCCTCCTGGTCGATGACCAGCCACAAAGCGCGGCGGACCCTGGGGTCGTCGTAGGGCTTGATTTGCCAATTGAAGGTGATACCGCTGCGCTGCACGTTGGTCATGAACAGGGCTCGCATCACGCCGTCGGTATCGCGTTCCAATTGTTCCACGAATTCGGTGTAAGTAGACAGAACCGGGTAGTAGGTGCCGTCGGCCTGTCCTACTTTCAGAGTGGCGATGGCCCTGGCTACATCCTGAATGAGGAAGACCTTGAAGCCATCGAAGAAGGGGCGGGGCGCTTTGAAGTAGTTGGGATTGCGGACGTATTCGTAACCCTCCTGCTTCTGCCAGCTCCCTTCCTTGAAGAAGAAGGGGCCGGAACCGATCATGTTTTCGGGGCAGCAGTTAACATCTTCCTGACTCAGCGAACCTGCCACGTGTTCCGGGTACATTTTCATGTAGTCGGAAGCCAGGTTAACCATGAAGGTCGCTGCCGGGAACTTGATAGGCATCCGCACGGTCTTGTCGTCGATCACCTCGGCGGTCTGGTATTCATAGAAATCCCGGAGGCTGTTGGTTCTGCCGCGGAATGCGTCCGGCAACACGATGCGGTCCAGGCTGAACACAATGTCGCTGGCCTTGACCGGTTCGCCG
This sequence comes from Dehalococcoidia bacterium, assembly GCA_965220095.1. GTDB lineage: Bacteria > Chloroflexota > Dehalococcoidia > Lucifugimonadales > UBA3495 > Bin87. Next base: position 2,760,285 of record OZ244805.1, on the reverse strand, counting down.
TCGGTCCACTGGGCATCGGCCAGGTGGAACGTGTAAATCGTGCCGTCGTCGCTCATCTCCCAGCTTTCCGCCAGGTCGCCGATTATCTCATCGGGGTTGACCGGGTCGTATTCCAGCAACTGATTAAACCGGGGGCCGGAGGGCGTAAGGGTGGTGGTGAGGCTGGCGCCATAGTGGACATCCCAGAACCCGGGGTTATTGCGCGCCACAAAATTCATGGTTCGGCCATGTTTACCACGGGAAACCCAGTCGTCGGCGGATGGTACAACCGCCTCCGGCACAGCCGTAGCACTCGCGACCTGCGCTGAGGCCGACGGCGCAGCTGGAGCCGAAGTGGCCGCGACCGGAGCCGAGGTGGCCGGAGCCGAGCTGCCAGCAGCCGGGGCATCAGTAGCCTGGGGTGCGGATGAGGTTGCTGCGCCTCCGCAAGCGATGAGGAAGATCAGGGTCAGCAACCAGGGGATCAGGATTACGCCTTTCGGGCCTGGGTTAAAACGCCGCATCATGTTTCTAATCTCCACATTCGTGTCAGAACAGATTTTGCCAATCTGCATGGCCCAGCTATGCCGGGTAGGTTCTACACATGGGCTGTATTCCGCCGAGGCACGTTGGGCCACCTCGGGTCGAAAACCCTGTTGATAGTTCGGCATCATAAATCGTAATTATGAAAATGGTCAAGTTGGATTATACTATAATTACCCCATATCAATATCGAAATCGTAAATAACTTCTGCTTTGCTAATCGCGTTGATTCGATACAACCAAAAGGGCGTGCCTCTTCGTCTCCGGACGGTCTGATCGGCACGGTCTGACCGGGGGCTCGTTGCGGCGGCGCTCTGTTGGGTTGCGGATTGCGCCGGAACGACGGTTATGCACATCGCCCGCAATCTCACCGGAGGAGTCAGCCTCACCCTAACCCTCTCCCATCGAGGGAGAGGGGCTTGGTTCGCCGGTGCGGGGAGGGCAGCGGCTTGACGATTGGGGCCTGGGCATGGGGGGTGATATGCCTACCGGCCCCTGAGCTTGGGATCGAGAATGTCGCGCAGGGCGTCGCCGAGGATGTTGAATCCCAGCACGGCCACGAATATGAAGATGCCGGGGAACAGCAGCAGCCAAATGCCGGTTTCGGGGGCCTCTTTGCTGGCCACGGTCAGGATACCTCCCCAGCTGGGGTCGTCGGGAGGGGCTCCCACTCCCAGGAAGCTCAGGGATGCCTCAATTATGATGGCAAAGCCCAGGTAGTAAGTGGCCATGATGAGGTATATGGCGAAACAGTTGGGCATGATGTGGCGGAAGACGATGCGCCCGGGACGGGCGCCCAAAGCCCGGGCCGCCGTTACGTAGTCCATTTCCTTGAGCGTCAGAACCTGGGAGCGAACGGTGCGCACGACCGGCGCAATCATGCCGATTACGATGGCCAGGATGACGTTGTTCAACGAAGGGCCGAGGATAGCCATGATGGCGAGGGCGAGGATCAAACCGGGCATTGACATCAGAGCGTCGATCACGCGCTGGAAGGCGAGGTCGACGGTGCCGCCGGCGTAGGTGCTGACGATGCCGAGGACGAACCCGGCCGAGATGCCGATGAGTACGCTGCCAATGCCCACGTACAGGGAGATCCACGAACCGTAAAGCACCCGGCTCAGCACGTCTCGCCCGATGATGTCGGTGCCCATTGGGAATTCCCGGCTCGGACTCAGAAATATGTTGCCTACCGATTCATACGGATCGGCCACGGGCAGGAGGCTCAGACGGGAACCGATGGCAATCAGGACAAGGACAATCGTGATCGCAGCGCCCACCGCTCCCAGTGGTTTGCGCCTGGCCAGGACGCCAACCGACCGAAATGCAGCCGGAACTCGCAGCACACCGGATTGGGTGCTGGCAAGGCCGTCCTGGGAGCCAATGTCATGCGTTACCATGATGTTTTTCTCCGGAGATGGGGATTGTTTACTGGTAGCGAATCCTGGGGTCAAGCAGGCCGTAAGCAAGGTCAATTGCCAGATTCAGGAACATGACGACCGCCGCCACGAGTACCACTACCGCCTGAATTACGACGAAGTCCCGGTGGTGGATGGCATCGATCAGCATGGTCCCTACCCCCGGCACCAGGAAAATAACCTCCACGATAATCACTCCACCCAGGAGGCGTCCAAACTGGTAGCCCGATATGGTAATGATGGGCAGGAGCGCATTCTTGAGGGCGTGGCGTCCAATGACCCCAAACTCGGTGAGGCCCTTGGAACGGGCGGTCCTTACGTAGTCGTCCCGCATGACCTCCAGCATCGAAGAGCGGGTAACCCTGGCGGTAAACGCCAGGTCGTGAAACGCGATAGCCAGGGCCGGGAATATCATTTGTTGCAGATTGATAAGCGGATCTTCCCATAAATTGGCGTAGTCCAGGGGAGGCAACCAGTCGAAGACGTAGGCCAGGACATACGTGACTACGATGGCGATCAGGAACGTGGGCATGGCGATGCCCAGGAGGGCGAAGATACGACTTACGTAATCCAGCCCGGTGTCCTGCTTCACCGCGGACAGGATTCCCAACGGGACCGCCACCAGAAAAGCAATGCCCATGCCCATTACCGCCAGTTGGATGGTAGTGATGAACCTTCCTCCCAACTCGTCGATGACCGGGGTCTGGTACCAAAGCGACTCCCCCAGGTCCCCACGCACCATATTCCATATCCATTCACCATATTGGATGTGGACGGGCCGATCCAGTCCCAGCTCCTCCCGTAATCTGTCGATGTCGGCGAGATTGACGCGTCCTCCCTCGTTAGGATCATTCCCGGTGAGGATGAGCATGGCGGTATCACCGGGAACAATCCACATCAACAGGAAGATGATGACGGTCACGATCAGGACAGTTGGAATAAAGAGGAGCAATCTTCGAATGATGTAAGTGGTCACCATGTCCCCCAAGGGCTTAGCGCGACGACTGGCTTACCGGCTGACGCTCATTTATGGCTGGTAGCCAGTACCTACCGGCGGTTTCTCGGCGTTCTCATCCCACCAGGCGGCATCCCACTTGTGGACCAACTGGATGGTCTTGGGCACATGGTAATTCCTGATTCTATAGTCCAGCGCTCCTCCGGCGTCTATCCAGCCTATCGGCAAGTAATGGGAGACTTCCTCGCGAAGGATATCCACCATATCCGCAAAAATTAGCTTGCGCTTCTCCGGGTCCAGCTCTCTGACTTGGGCTTCTTTCAGTTGTTCGAATTCAGGGGTGGTCCAGTTCAGAGCATTCCGCATCGTGTCCATCCCGTACCATTGGTTAAGGATGTCTGAGGGGTCCGGGAGAATTATCCCAGTGCCACAGGGCGCGAGTACCCCAAAGGTGACGTCCCTGTACCTAACGTAGAGGGTAGCGGTGTCGAATTGGCCAATTTTCATCTCCACGTTGAGGTGCTCCTTCCATTGCTGGCTAACCAATTGGGCGGTGGGAGGGGAGCAACCTATAACATTCGTGATCAACTCGTCGCTAAACCCGTCGGGGAAACCTGCCTCTGCCATTAGTCGTTGGGCTTCTTCGATATCTGCTTGGGCTTGAGAGCCATCGGGGTCTCGTCGATAACCTGGCAACTGGTAAAGCTCATCCAGACTCTCGTTGGGCGCGTAGCCAATGTTAAAATGGGTGCCCAAGCTGCCGTTGCCCCGTAGGACTTTTTCTACGATCTCTTCCTTGTCAATAGCTAGCCACAAAGCCCGCCTCACCCTCGGGTCATCATAAGGTGGCTGTTTCCAGTTGAATCTGAGGCCAACTCTTTGCACATTGGGCATGAATAGGGCTCTCATCGTGCCGTCGGTATCTTGTTCCAGTTGCTCCACGAATTCGGTGAAGATCGACAGCACCGGGAAGTAAGTACCATCGGCCTGTCCCACTTTTAAAGTGGCGATGGCCCTGGCTCTATCCGCGATGATGAAAACCTTGAAGCCATCGAAGAAGGGACGCGGCGCTTTGAAGTAGTTGGGATTGCGGACGAATTCGTAGGACTCCTGCTTCTGCCAGCTACCGTCCTTGAAGATGAAGGGGCCGGAACCGAGCATATTTTCGGGGCAGCAGTTCGCATCCTCCTGGGATAGCTTCCCCACCACGTGTTCTGGGTACATTTTCATGTAGTCGGAAGCCAGATTCACCATGAAGGTCGCCGCCGGGAACTTGATAGGCATCCGCACGGTCTTGTCGTCGATCACCTCGGCGGTCTGGTATTCATAGAAATCCCGGAGGCTGTTGGTTCTGCCGCGGAATGCGTCCGGCAACACGATGCGGTCCAGGCTGAACACGATATCGCTGGCCTTGACCGGTTCGCCGTCGCTCCACTGGGCATCGGCCAGGTGGAACGTGTAAATCGTGCCGTCGTCGCTCATCTCCCAGCTTTCCGCCAGGTCGCCGATTATCTCATCGGGGTTGACCGGGTTGTATTCCACCAGCTGGTTAAATCTGACACCGGAGGGCGTAAGGGTCGTGGTCAGGCTGGCGCCATAGTGGACATCCCAGAACCCAGGGTTATTAACTCCCACAAAATTCATGGTTCGGCCATGCTTGCCACGAGACACCCAGTCGTCGGCGGATGGTACAACCGCCTCCGGCACAGCCGTAGCGCTCGCAACCTGTGTTGAGGCCGGCGCAGCTGGAGCCGAGGTGGCCGCAGCCGGAGCCGAGGTGGCCGCAGCCGAGCTGCCAGCAGCCGGGGCATCAGTAGCCTGGGGTGCGGGTGCGGGTGCCGTGCCACCGCAAGCGATGAGGAAGATCAGGGTCAGCAACCAGGGGATCAGGATTAAGCCTTTCGGGCCTGGGTTAAAACGCCGCATCATGTTTCTAATCTCCACGTTCGTGTCAGAACAGACTTTGCCGATCTGCATGGCCCAGCTATGCCGGGTAGGTTCTTCACATGGGCTGTATTCCGCCGAGGCACGTTGGGCCACCTCGGGTCGAAAACCCGTTTGATGTCGCAATATCGTAAATCGCAATTATGAAAATAGTCAAATCGAATTATGCTATGTTTACCTGATAACAGTATCGAAATCGTAAATAATATCTGCTTTGCTAATCGAGTTTGTTCGATATAATTAAAATAACGCGTCTCTTCGTCTCGGGTCTGCATGATCGGGACGGTCTGATCGGGGGCTCATTGCGGCGGCGCCCTGTTGGGTTGCGGATTGCGCCGGAACGACGGTTATGCACATCGCCCGCAATCTCAGGGGGCGCCCTCACCCTCTCCCATCAAGGGCGAGGGGATTTGCTTTGCCGTTGCTTCGCATTGACCGGGGTTGGTGCAGATTGTAGTATGCGGCAATCGCACTTTCAGGTTGATTGGCTGATGGCTATTCGAAACGGACACCAGACGCACGCCAGGCCGGAGCCGCGGTTTGACTGGTTTATTCCCATTGACGGGGATGGCGACCGGGCGGGCACGCTGCGGGCGCAGCGTCCGCCGACTTTCGACTACCTGACCGACGTGGCCAGGACTGCCGAAGCCTGCGGGTTCTATTCGATGCTGATCCCGACGCGGTTTGCCAACGGGCTGTTTGGCGAGGACGCTCCGCTGGCCGAGACGTGGACCACCGCGACGGCATTGGCCGCCGTTACGTCAAAAATCCGCTTTCTGGTGGCGGTGCGGCCGGGGTTCATTGCGCTGGGATTGTTTGCCCAGATGGCGGCGGCGCTGCACCAGATTTCCGGCGGCCGGCTGGATCTAAACATCGTGCCCGGCGGCATCCAGAACGACTTTGAGCGGGTGGGTGAGGTTAGCGACCACGCCACGCGATACGAGCGCGCCGAGGAGTTTATCGAAGCTTGCCGGGCCCTGTGGCAGCAGCCGCAGCCGGTCAGCTATGCCGGCGATTTCTACCGACTGGAAGGGGCGTACTGCTCGCCCGCGCCCGGAGAGGATGCGCCACGTTTCTACCTGGGCGGCGCATCGCCGCGGGCCGTGGGCCTGTCGTCGCGGCAGGCGGATGTTCACCTGGGCTGGATTGAGCCGCTGGCAGATACGGCGCAACGGGTCGCCGACCTGCGGGAACAGTTCGACGCCACCGGACGCCCGCTGACGCTGGGTCTCCGCACGCACCTGGTGATCCGGGACGACGAGGAAACCGCCTGGGCGGACGCCCGCAGCCTGATCGCCGATGCCGCGCCGGAGGTGAAGGCGCAACGGCAATCGGCAATCGTGGGCACGCCCATGGTGGGGCAGCAGGCGCAGGCCCGCGTGGCTGAAGACCACCGGCTAGGCCGGCACCTGTGGAACGGCTTGTCGGAGGTGCGGGTGAACTGCGGCAGCGCGCTGGTGGGAACGCCGGAGCAGGTGGCCGATGAGTTGCTGGGATACTGGCGGCTGGGCATTGACGAGTTCATCCTGAGCGGCTTCCCACACGTTGAGGAGTGCCACCGGGCCGCCGAGCAGTTGCTGCCCCGCCTGCGCGAGCTAATCGCCGCCGAGCCGACCGTCTGACCGATGGTTGCTTCCCGGCGCGGGCCAAGGTAGCCGACTACCGTGATGCAGAGCATCGGCCTTTTGCTGTGGCTGCTGCCCCGCCGGATTCGCTCGGCGTGGGGACTGCTGGCGGTTACGGCGTTTGGGGTGCTGGCCGCCGTAACCATCATGGCGCTGGGAGCGATGTACTCGCACGCGCTGGCCGAAGCCGGACTGCGCCACTCGCTGGCGGTAGCACATCCGGTGGTCATCAACACGCAGGTGGTGGTGCGAAACCGACCCCTTGGCCCCGAGGACTACGCCACGCTGCGCACCAAAATCGAGACCATCATCGATAGCGAGACCGGCTACCTGCTGCGAGACCGGCATCGGTACGCCAAGGTACTGCCGATGATGCCGTTGACCCAGGAGGGTAGCCCATACGGGATATCCGAAGTTCCCCTGGGGCGGCCGTTTTTCGTCACCGGTTTCACCGAACATTCTCGCCTCGTCGACGGACGCTGGCCGGGGGATGACGTCAAGTCCGACGAGGACGGGCGTCCGGTGATTGAAGCGGTGTTCGGGTACGATACGGCCCGACACATGGGTTGGGGTGTGGGCAAACGGGCGTGGCTGGTGGTGTTCCCGGGCGCCAGGGACGAGCCGCACAAGTACATCGCCGTCGACATCGTAGGCATTGCCGAGGCCATCGACCCGCAGGCGGAGTACTGGATGAGTTCTGCCGACTACTTCCGCCTGGGCGACTGGGACGGCCGGCCGATAGCGCCGCTCTATGTAACCGAGACGGCGTACTTTGACGGGATTGGGAAGCAGTACCCGACGCTGGTCGGCGACTACGGCTGGTTCCTGTACATCAACCCCGACGTCATCACCGCCGAAACGGTGCAGGACACGCGGGAAAACCTGACCGCGCTGGAAACCGACATTAACAGCCAGTTCCCCCGCTCCTACGTGCTGACCGGGCTGGAAAACAGCCGTGGCACCGGATTGCTGGCAACCTATCAGCGGGAACTGACACTGGCTCGCGCGCCCCTGTTCCTGTTCATTTCGCTGGTGGTGGTGGTGATTCTGTACTTCCTGGCGCTGGCGGTGAGCCTGCTGGCCGGCGCACGCTCCGCGGAATCGTCGATGCTGCGGAGCCGCGGGGCCAGCGTGGGGCAGGTGGGCGGCCTGCTGGCAATGGGCGAAGGTCTGATTGTGCTGGCGGCTACGTTGATTGGGCCGCTGCTGGCCTGGGGCATCGGTTCGGCGCTGCTGATCAACACGCTGAATCCTGCCGACCGCGCCGGCATTGGGGACACACCGATCGCCGTGGGCCTGTCCTGGCAGATGTATGCCATGGGCGCCGTTGGTGGATTGCTGAGCCTGGGGGTGCTGACGGTGGCCGGCGGGAATCTGGCGCGCCTGGGGATACTGGATTTCCTAAGAGCGCGGTCGCGCCCCCCCGGTGCGCCCTGGCTGCAACGTTATTACATTGACGTGCTGGCCGTGGTGGCATTGGCGGTGCTGGTTTGGCAGATTCGGCAGCGCGGCGGCTTCGTGGAAGGGAACCTGACCGGACGCGGCCCGGCGCTTGATCCGTTGCTGCTGCTGGCGCCCTCGGCGGCGCTGCTGGCGTTGGCCTTCCTGATGCTGCGCGCTCTGCCGTGGGCGATGACCGTTGCATCCTGGGCGGCCCAGCGGGCGGCCCCGGCGTGGGTGTCGCTGGTGTTGCGGCAGATGGCAAGGCACTCCTTGCCCTACGCATCGCTGACGGTGGTGGTTACGCTGGCGGCGGCGTTGGGGGTGTTCGCCGGCTCCTTCCAGACCACGCTGGCCCGCAGCGAGGCCGACCAGGCCAGCTTCCGGGTTGGGGGAGACCTCACGCTGGGCGGAGCCAGTTTCATCGGGCGCACCGAGGAGCGGAGGGTGGAGGCGTTAAACGACATCGAAGGCGTAAATGCGGTGGCGGCGATAATCCGTGAACCGGTTGGATTCATCGACGGGCCGTCGCAACGGGGCACAGTGTTGGGAGTGGACCCGCTGACGATACCGGAGGCTTCGTGGTGGCGCGACTCGTTCGCCGACGGCGAGCCGGCTCCGCTGGACAGCCTGATGGCGCCGTTGCGGCGGACGCTGACGCCGCAGGCGTCGGGCATAGCGTTGCCCCTGGGCACCAAGCGCATCGCAGTGTGGGCGCGCCGGGATGATGGGCGCGAGTTAGGTTCGGCGGTGCCGCTGCCGAGCTATCGGCTGTGGGCACGGATCGGCGATGAGCGCGGGTTCTATCGCAACCTGGAACTGGGAGTGCTGGACCCGCAGTTTGGCGCTGCGGAAGGCTGGCAACGCCTGATTGCGGCAATGCCGGAGGCCGGTTCGGACGGCGAAATACACCAGTGGCGCGTGGTATCGGTTCACATTTCAGGTGAAGCCTTCGCCCGCACGCCACCCGGCGGTTTGTCGCTGGACGACGTGACGGCCTACGGAGCGGGACTGCCGGCGGCCGGCGAAGTGGTGGAAGGGTTTGAAGACGTGGGGCCGTGGACGGCGTTGCCCCAGGCCGGGACGGTGCCGGACCGGGCCGAACGCACCGCCGATGGCGCGCGGTCGGGCGCGGTGGGGATGCAGATACGGTGGGAGGAGCCGTTGCGCCGTTCGCCCCGGGGCATCGTGATACCGCCTGGGCCGCTGCCGTTGCCGGCCATCGCGGGGCCCGGGTTCTTGGCGGGCCAGTCGGCTCGAATTACCGTGGATGGTTACGTGGTGCCCACGCACATCACAGCCACGGTGAGTCATTTCCCGACGCTGGACGAGGGCCGGTCGTTCGTGGTGGTGTCGGTACACGAGCTGCGGGCGTGGCTGTCGCAGGCGCCGGGGGCGCAGGCGGTTACCCCCAACGAGTGGTGGTTCGGCGTTGCCGAGGGCGCCGACCGGGAACGGGTGTCGGCTGACATTCTGGATATTGGCTACCGGCTGTCCTTCCTGCGCGACCGGGCCAAAGCCGTTGACCTGGCCACCCGCAACCCGCTGGCGGGCGGAGCCTGGAACGCGCTCACGGGCATCGGGCTGGCGGCGTTGGCGCTGGCGGTCGGTTTGGCCCTGTGCGCTCACGCTGCGGTGGCCGTGCGCGACCAGCGGGTGGATATGTCGGTGGGGGCGGCCCTGGGCGTGCCCCGCTGGCAGCGATACGCCGGGTTGGCGCTGGAACGGCTGATAATCGCCCTCCTGGGGATCGTCGCGGGCGGGCTGGCCGGCTGGGGTCTGGCCTGGTGGACGCTGGGTGAAATGGCCGGGGACGCCTTTGGTCGGACGGTTACGCCGCCCATAATATTTGTGGCCGAGGGGCCCTGGCTGGCGGCCACGTTCATCTGCCTGACGGTGGCGGCAGCGGCGGCCATCGGGCTGGCCGGCACGGTGGCCGGACGGTTGCGTCCGCCGGAAGTGTTACGGGAGTCCGAGTAGCCCATGATGGCTATCTTACATCTCGGCTACGTGCTGGCCCGCCGGCGGTTAATGTCGTCGTTCCGCATTGAGCTGACGGTGCTGCTGGGCGTTACGCTGGCGGTGGTGCTCCTGTCGAGCGCGGTGGTGTTCAACGACCTGCTGGCGGAAACGGCGTTGCGCCGGACGCTGACCGAGTCTGAATCGAGCAACGTGAACATCTGGGTGCGGGTGTTCAACGACCTGGACGACCCTCGCACGGCCACGGCGGCCAGCGACCGGTACCAGCAGGCCAAGCAGTTCGTGGCTCAGCGCTTCGTGCCGCCGATTGTGGAAGCAATTGCAGCGGCGTCAATGCAGGTGGAAACCGCGACCTTCTACTTCACGGGGCGGCCGAACCTGGACTTACCCAACGATGCGCGCCCGCGGGGGCGGATTCAGTACCTGTCGGGGCTCCAGGAGGATAAGGGCCGGCTGGTGGCCGGTCGGTGGCCGGCCGTTCCGGACGATCCCGGTTACGACGACAGCACCGGCGCGACCGACGATGTGGTCATCGAGGTGGCGGTAGATCAGGCGGGGCTGAAGTTCCTGGGCATCGAACTGGGAGAGGGCTTCCAGGTGGTGCCGGCGACGGGGGGCTCCGGCCAACCGGCCACCGATGTGGTGGTGGTGGGCATCATGGAGCCGGTTGACCTGACCGACGAGTACTGGTTCCGACGCGGTAAGTTGCTGACGTTCCACGACGACGACTGGACGCTGGTGCCGCTGTTCGCGTCGGAGGAAGCGATCCGGCAACAGGTGGGCCGGCGATATCCGGGGATTTACACCAGCACGGCGTGGTTCCTGCAAGTGGACCGGCTCGGGGTACGGGCCAAACGGGTCGACGAGCTGCAACAGGCGCTTAGGGACGGGCGGCGGGATGTTTCCAATCATCTGCCCAACGGCAGCACGTCAACGGGGTTGGCGCGGATTCTGGACGCCTACGAAGAAAAGTTGCTGCTGGCGCGCATTCCGCTGTTCCTGATGGTGTTTCTGGTTACCGGCATACTCGCCTACTACCTTACCATCACGGCGGGTATGGTGATTCGGGCGCGGGCCGCCGAGATTGCAATGCTGAAAAGCCGAGGCGCAACCACTGGGCAAATTGGCATTTTGACGCTGGTGGAGGGGTTGCTGCTGGCCGGCCCGGCGCTGTTGGCCGGGGCTCTATTATCCCCGTTGCTGGCGCGCATTCTGGGTGGGCTGGTGTTCGATGCGGCCTGGACGGGCGCGCCGGTTTCGCTGTCGTGGCAAGCCTTCGGGATGGGAGCGGCGGGAGCCGTCCTGGCGGTGGTGGTGCTGTCGCTGGCGACGCTGGTGGCCGCCGGCAAGGGCATCGTGGAGTTTCGGCAGGCGGGGGCCCGTCCGGCACGGACGCCCTTTGTCCATCGCTACTACCTGGACATACTGGCGTTGGTCATCATCGCGTTTCTATGGTGGCAAATTTCCAACCGGGGCACGGTGCTGACGCGCAGCCTGGGCAGTCGAGATCTGGAAGTGGATTTCGCCCTGCTGCTGGGACCGGCGCTGGGTCTGGTTGCGCTGGGTTTGCTGGTGATGCGCGTGTTTCCGCTGGCGGCGGGGCTGTCCTCACGGTTGATGGGGGCGGTTGGCCCCGGCTGGCTGGTGCAGGGTTTACGGCGGGTGGCGCGCGACCCGATTGCGCCCGGCAGTCTGGTCGCGCTGCTGATGCTGGCAACGGCGCTGGGGGTGGTGGGCAGCGCATTCTCGGCGACGCTGACCCGCAGCCAGGACGACCGGATACGCTACGACGTGGGGGCGGACATACGCATCATGCACGATGGGGCCCGCAGCACGCGAGCGGTAACGAGGGCATCGGAGTTGCTGCCGGGCTCGGCGGAGGTGATGCGAACCGAGGGCAGTTTGCTCACCGAGGGGTTTGGGTCGCGGCGGGTTTCGGTATTGGGAGTGGAATCCGGCCGGCTGGCCGACGTGGCCTGGTGGCGGCCCGATTTCGGCGGCGGCAACACGTTGCCGGAACTGATGGCGATGATTGCTCCCAACCCGGCTGCCCCGGAGGGAATAGTGTTACCCGACGGCGCCACGGGGCTGACGCTGTGGACCCAAACCGGCGGCTTTCAGGAGCGGCTGATCAGCGTGGCGGCACGATTGCGGGACGGCAGTGGAGCGCATTATGACGTGACGCTGGGAGACGTAAGCGGGTACGAGTGGATGCGGCTGGAGGAGAGCATCGCGCTGCGGGTGGGCCGCACCGGCCGTCGGAGCACTGACGAAATGCTGCCGCGCCTGGACGAACCGCCTCACACGCTGATCAATCTGCAAATCCTGGGACGCACCGGAGGGGACCGGCCGGGCGTGCTGTTCGTGGAGGGACTGACCGCGCAAACCCCCCGGGGCGACGTGGTAGTATCGCAGCTGGACACGGCAGACGACTGGAGCGTCATTGAGGACTACGTTCGGCCGGGCTTGTATTCGCTGGAAACCAGCCGCAGCGTTGCCAGGCCGGGGACCGTTGGCTCGTCGGTGTTCAGCTGGTCGCCGGGCGGTGTCGGCGTGCCCGGTTTGCGTCCGGGCGGTGAGGCGCCACCGCTGCCGGCCGTGGTGAGTCCGGGCATCCTGGAGGCAACGGGGTCGGAGATCGGCGACCGCATCAGCTTGGGAATGTCCACCTTCGCCCTGCCGATACAGGTGGTTGGGGTCGCCGAGTTTTTCCCCACGGTTGACCCTCGGCAGCAGCCATTCGTGATTACCGACTTGCGGGGGTTCGTGGACTATTCCAACCGCCACAGCCGGCGAATTTTCGGCGGCGCCGGGGAGTTGTGGGTGAACCGGGACATTTTACCCGGCGACCTGTCCACCGCGCTGGCGGAAGCCGACCGGACGGCGGCGAGTTTGGAGGAGCTGGGATTGAACAGCAGCCGGGTGCTGGTGGCGGAAGAGGAGGCCATGCTACGGGGGGCGCAACCGCTGGCCAACGCCGGCTGGGGCGGGTTGCTGGTGATAATGTTCCTGGCCCTGACCCTGGCCAGCGCATCTGGCATCGCCCTGTTCTGCTGGCTGGACACGCGGGAAAGGCAAACCGAGTTTGCGCTGCTGCGGACTCTGGGAAGCACACGCCGGCAGCTGAATGGCGTGGTGTGGTTCAACCTGGCCATCGTGGTAATCTCCGGCGTCGCGGTGGGCACCTGGGCCGGCGCGCAAATTGGGGCAGCCTTGCTGCCGGTGCTGGAAGTGTCCGAGGGCGGTGTACGCGCCACGCCGCCGCTGATTTTTGAAACCGACTGGCGAATGCTGGCCCTGGCCTACGCGGTGCTGGCCGTGGTCAGCCTCGTAACCGTGGCGTGGCTGGCGCTGGTGACCAGCCGACTGGACGTGCAACGTGTGCTGCGGGCCGGCGAGGGGGGCTAGCGGGCAGGGTCTTGCGCACTGAAATGCGAAAGGCTGGTATTCGACAGGCTGGAATCCGGCTTGGGGCCGGAATGACGGGGGGTACGATCGAACCGTACCGGATCTCACGCGTACCCACTTTAATCTGTCATTGCGAGGAGCATAGCGACGTGGCAATCTCGATGAGGTTCAACACACGTCGGCGCACCGCCGTTGCTACCGCGACCAAATTGCCACGCCGCGCTCGCCATGACAAAGCGGGTACGCCTGAGGTCCCAGGGCAAACGCATTCTAACTTTAGGTGGCCTGATAAATCGTCATTCCCGCGAAAGCGGAAATCCATACAGATTGCTTCCAGGCAGTTGACGTACAACCAAGCCACTTGGATTCCCGCTTTCGCGGGAATGACGGGCACCTCAAAAACTGATTCAATTAGAATGCGGTTGCCCTGCCTGAGGTCCCGGATAGCAGGACGCGTTGCTGGTAAGCGGGTTATAATGGCGGCAGTGTTGTCGCCCGTACCCACTTTAATGTGTCATTGTGAGGAGCATTGCGACGTGGCTATCTCGATGAGGTTGAACACACGTCGGCGATCTGCCGTTGCTACCCCGACGCGATTGCCACGCTACGCTCGCCATGACAAAGGGGGTACGGATGAGCGAAAGTGGTATGCATGAGCGGCGGTGTTGGCTGGCGTGTAATAGCTGTTGCTGGAACGTGAAGGATTGATAGAGTTGACCCGAATGGCGGACGAAAATCAAAATCGGCCCGATGGTGACTACGAGCGGCAATTCATGCCGCCCGGGCGCAGGGCCGGCGTACCCGATGCGCCGGCTGCGGAGCCCGCTGTTGCGGAGCCCAGTGTTGCGGAGCCAATCGTTGCCGCGCCGGCTGCGGAGCCCGTTGCTGCGCCGGGTGTTGTCGCGCCGGCCGTAGCAGAACCCGCGGCCCCGTCAACGCCCGACGACGCGGTGGCGGAGTCTCCCGCAGGCGCGCCGGTGTCTGTGGCTGACGGCGCGGTTGCGGATACCGGCAACTCCCACGCGCCCGACCGGGATGCTGAACTCATCCGGGACGGTTTGATGCCGCTGACTGCGGTGGCTACCGATGCGCATCGTCCCGACCGGGATGCCGAGGCGACGGCCTACGTGGAGGCCAACGACCTGTTCAAGATTTACAAGCCGGCCGATCTTGAGGTGGTGGCGCTGCGGGGCGTTGATATGACGGTGGCGCCCGGCGAACTAATCGGCATCGTGGGCGCCAGCGGGTCTGGCAAAACGACGATGCTGAACATCCTGGCGGGCCTGGAGCGGCCATCGGCCGGCCGCATCCGGGTTGGCGACCGCGATCTGCTGGACATCAGCGACCGGGAACTGGTGGAGTACCGGCGCCGGGAAGTGGGATTCGTTTGGCAGGCGACCGGGCGGAATCTGGTGCCGTATCTGAACGTGCGTGACAACATTGAGCTGCCCCAGGCGATTGCGGGAACGGCCAGACAGCAACGCCGGGAACGCGCGGCGGAGTTGCTGGACGCATTGCAGATGTCTGACAAGGGCCGCCGGTATCCGTCTGAGTTGTCCGGGGGAGAACAGCAGCGGGTGGCCATTGCGGTGGCGCTGGCCAATAGTCCGCCGCTGCTGCTGGCCGATGAACCAACCGGCGAGCTGGACACCAACATGGCCGAGGAAGTGTTTCGGATGTTGCAGCGCATCAACCGGCGCTTTGGCGTAACGGTGATTATCGTAACCCACTACGCGGGCATCGCGCGGTGGGTGGATCGGGTGGTGCGCATTCGGGATGGCCGCATCGGTTCCGAGTCATACCTCACGTCATCGTACCGGGGCGATTCGGGGCAGGAACAGGAATACCTGGTGGTTGACCGGGCCGGGCGTTTGCAGTTGCCGCGGGAATTCGCCGAGCGGTTGGCCTTGGACGGATTGGCCAGCGCGAACATCGCTGAGGACGGCGACGGGATAACGCTGCGGCCGGCCACGGCGCCCCATCGCAGCCGCAACCGCTACGACGGAAGCGGGGGAGAGTCGGGCGATGCGGGATAATAGCGCCGGGAGGCTTGAATCGTCGGTTGCCGGGGCCAACGGTTCCGCAGCCCTGGCCACCGAGCTGGTTACCCGGGAGTTTGGGCAGGGGGACAGCGCAGTACGCGCGGTCAACGAAGTGTCCATCCAGATTGAGCGCGGGGAGTTCGTTGCGCTGGTGGGTCGCTCCGGGTCGGGCAAAACCACGCTGCTGAACCTGCTGGCCGGCCTGGACCGGCCGAGCGCGGGCCGGGTGTGGTTCGAGGGGCGCGAAATCTCGCAGTCGCCGGAGAAGGAACTGGTGGGGTTGCGGCGAGAGCGGATCGGATTTGTGTTCCAGTCGTTTGGGCTGATACCGCTGCTGTCGGCGTTTGAGAACGTGGAGCTGCCCCTGCATATCAGCGGTGTATCGTGGCGCGAGCGGCGGCGGCGAGCCAACGAAGCGTTGGAGCTGTTGGGCCTGCTGGGTCGGGCCGGGCATCGCCCCTACGAACTATCGGGCGGCGAGCAGCAACGGGTTGCCATCGCCCGCGCGCTGGTAGCCGGGCCATCGGTGTTGTTTGCCGACGAGCCGACGGGCGAACTGGACAGCGTAACCGCAGAAAGCATCGGCGGGATTATGCGCGAAATCGGGGCCGGGCGCGGCGTAACCGTGGTAACCGCCACCCACGACTTGATGTTGGCTGGCATGGCAGACCGCCGGCTCCAAATGGCCGACGGGCAAATCGTTCCCGAGGAAGCGTAACCGGGAAACGGCGCCGGGGCGGGTGTCGGGGTTTTTCGGTGGTCGGCAACCATCTGTGCGGCCATTCGGCGGGCTCGGGGTGATCCTTCGACAGGCTCAGGACGAGCGGGGAGCATTGGTGGGTGGGCCTTCGAAAGACCCTGGGGCGCGGGTTTGCCGGCGTTCCCTGCATCGTGTTATATTTCGTATGTCCAAGAATCAATTATTAGCAGGTACTGCTGGAGATTTGAATGGCTTATGTAACCCCGCGAGAAGGGGAGAACCCAGAGAGTTTGGTAAACCGGTTCCGAGCATCGGTGCAGCACGCCGGGATTCTACGGGAGTTGAAAGATCGCCGTTTCTTCCGGTCCAAGGCGCAGAAAGAACGCCTGGCCGCACAGCGAGCCGCAAGGCGTCGGCGTCGTCAACGGCGGTAGGCTCAGGATGGTAGCCTCCGGGCAATAGGCTCCGGGCAATTACAATGACCGGGACCCTTCGGCGACCGTAGAGGGATTTGCGGGTTGTGGAAGTCTTGGTAAATTGACCGGCGGTGGGCAGGGTGCTACACTCGCCGGCAGGCAGTTTTGGGGCGCGCCGGACGATGCCATGGCATCGTGGGTTAGCGCCCGTTTAATGAAGGAGGGCTGGTTTGCCTCGCTACGATTATCGGTGTACGGAGTGCATAACGGAATTTGAGCTGGTCCAGAAATTCAGCGAGGCCGGCAGCGGCGAATGTCCATCGTGCGGCGGGGCGGGCCAACGGGTTTTTCACGCCGTGCCGGTGATTTACAAGGGCAGCGGATTTTACACCACCGATTACGGCCGGCCCAAGCGTCCGGTGGAGGGTAAGGAAACTGAGGCTGCGTCATCCAACGGCAGCAGCGACAGTGGCGATTCCTCATCAAGCAGTAGCGACAAGAGCGAATCCTCGTCGCCATCTGAGTCGACGACTCCGGCGGCGGCAACCGGTGGAGATTCGGCATAGACGCTCTCCGCGTCGGGCTGTTGCGAGATCCAAAAGGGGCCGCCCATCTGGTGCGGCTTTTTGCTGTCCCAGGGTAATCCAGCCCCGCCGCGAATCAGCTGGGTTTTGCGAGCTAGTCGGGTATTAATGGATGCGCGCGCTGCTGCAAAGGGTAACGTGGGCGTCGGTTAGCATCGAAGGGGTGGCAGTGGGCAGCATCGGCCCGGGGCTGGTGGTGCTGCTGGGAGTGGCGTCCGGCGATGACGAGGCGGAGGCGCGCCACGTCGTAGACAAGGTGGTGAACCTGCGGATTTTTGCCGATGCGGAGGGACGGTTCAACCGATCGGCGCTGGACGTGGGCGGCGAGCTGCTGGTGGTGTCGCAGTTCACGCTTTACGGCGACACCCGTCGCGGACGCCGTCCTGACTTCACGCGGGCGGCTCCAGCCGAGGACGCCAGGCGCCTATACGAACAGGCGGTTACGATGTTCCAGCAAACCGGCCTGAAGGTGGCGACGGGGGAGTTTCAGGCGTATATGCAGGTGCGGCTGGAGAACGATGGGCCGGTTACGCTGCTGGTGGATAGCGCCGACCGGGCTCGGCCACGGCGGGAATGAGGCACTCCGCCCTCATGCCGGCCCGCTCCCGGCGGGAGGGGGTGTATTTCGGCAAGGCGTATTTCGGCAGGGTGTGTTTGGAAGCGGACGTTGTTAGCGGTGCCAGCCCATTCCTTGGTACATACCGCGCAGGAAGGCGATTTGGCCGCCGTGGGAAATGCAGTCCCAGGTCATTTGGCCCAGGGCTGCGGCCACGGTGCGCGGTTCGGACACGGGCGGTATGATTTTGGCCTGCTGCATCTGGGCATCGGTGAGCGCCGGCAGGTACTCGCGCAGGGCAGTACGCACCTGCTCGAAGTAATCCATCTGGACAGTGCGAGAGGGCGGCTGCCAGTCGCGAACCATCTGGTGCGTCCAGCCGAGGCCCCGGCTCTCGCCGTCGGCCGGCATGGTGAAATGGCGCTCCCAGTTATCGTTGTCCCACAACTGGGGCAGGTCGCGCAGGCGGGTATGGATGAAGGAATCGATGACGCGGGAGAGGTGCCAGAGGATCCAGGCCACGGAGTTGCAGTCGTCCGCCGGGATGCGGTTAAACTCGTCGTCGGAGAGGTCTCTGAGCGCGAGGTCGATGGTGGAAAAGTTGTTCTCCAGCGCGGAGATAAGGCCGTCGGCAGCAGACATTGGTAGACCTCCTTGCGGTGGCGGTTAGCGGGCGGTGGTTGGCCGGCGGTGGCGGTTGGCCGGCGGTGGCGGTTGGCCGGCGGTGGCGGTTGGCCGGCGGTGGCGGTTGGCCGGCGGTGGCGGTTGGCCGGCGGTGGCGGTTGGCCGGCGGTAGATGGTCTAGGTGATTTCCGGCTGCACGCCTTCGGGAAGGTCAACTTCAAAGGCGGAGAGCACCTGGCCGACCAGCATATAGTGGCCGATGAGGGCGGTGATTCCCACGGTTTTTTCGGTGCCGAAGTGGTTGCTGACGGCGTTGAAAGTTTCGTCGCTAATCTTGTGGTTCTGAGCGAGTTCCTGCACGTATTTGACCAACGAAGCCTCGATGCCGGTCATGCCTTCCGGAGCCGTGCCGTTGGCGATGGCCCGGACGACGTCATCGGAAACGCCGGCCTGGCGGGCCAGCCGGGCGTGGGCGGAGAATTCGTACTGCTGCCGGATTTCGCGGGCAGTGGCGCAGATGACGATCTCCCTTTGTGCTTCGGTGATGTCCAGGCCGAAGCGCACGAAGGTTCCGGTGTGAGCCACGCGGGCCGCCAGGTCGGGGCTGTGCAGCAGGACGCCGTAGGGTCCGCGCACGCTGCCGCGGCTGCTGGCGATGGAATCAAAGAACCCCTGATGCTCGGGAAGTAGCTGCTCGCGGGTGATGTCGTTCAGACGGGCCATGTGTTGCGCTCCTCGATGATTGATCGGAGATGGGAGATGATTGATCGGATTGGCGAATTGGTGCGCCAGATTATGCGAGGGCAATATACCGTTGCCGGGCGTCCGGGGGCAAGTTGACCGCAACTCCCTGGGGCCAAAAGTGGAGCAAAGCTGTGCCTCGGCGCCGCCCGCTGGCTGAGGCGGTCGGCCCGCCCCAGGCGCGTGGGATCTCCAACCCATGTAGCATCGACCGGGAGTGCGTCGCACCAGCGCGAGGCCGAGACGAGACGGGCGTAACAGTTCAGACTCGAGGGGAAGTGAGCAGTTGTCGGCGCGCGGTGAGGGGGTTGAGACCTTGTGCCCGCCAGGTACCGACGATTGAGGCCAGGGTCATCTTGGTGTCGGTGCCCTGGTGCGAGCGGGCCGGCATCGCTGCTGATGTCGGCGGCCACAGCACCAGGCGAGGGGCTGCCACCGCCGACGCTGACGCTGGGGCATCGCTCAAAAACCTACAACGACTCGGCGGCTGGCGCAGCGCCGGCATCGCCATGCGCTACATCGCCGACTCCGACGCCCTAGTACCGTTTCAATCTGATTTTGTAGGGTAGATATGTTGGAGCTTACTACGAGCATCTTGGGTGGAAAACCGCCAGTCTATGACTGATTTTGCTTCGTTGCGCTCGCTTTCGAGCGCCGCAACCTCTCGCCGCAGCTCCGGCTCATCGCTGATACGGCGGTCCAGACACGCTCTGCTGAAGACGCTCAACTCGATCTCAGCCATATTCAGCCAGCTGCCATGAGTGGGGGTGTAATGAAACTCCAGCCGTTTAGCGATGCGCCGGGCTTCGGATGGCTCAAATGCTTCGTAGAGCGAGCCGGGCTGGTGGGTGTTGAGGTTGTCCATCACCAGCCTGACCACCTGGACATCAGGGTATGCCTCGTCCACCAGCCACCGCATCTGGTGCGCGAAGTCCACGGCAGTGCGGCGCCCGGTCACGGCGACAGGTCTCCATCCGCCCTTCGGCTCGCAGATCATGAACAGGTTTCGGGTCCCGTTTCGCCGGTACTCAGTGTCATCGCGTTCCACCCGTCCGGGAACGGCCTTGATGGGCGGACGCACCTCCCCGGTCAATTGCCTGGAGGTCTCGTCGAAACACACTACCGGACGCTCCGGGTTGTACTCCTGGTGGTACAAGTCCAGCACGTCCTCCATCCGCGCCACGAACTCCCCGCTCACCTTGGGGATACACCACTCTTTCTTCTTCCAGGGCTTGAGTTCATTTTTTTGAGTATCTGGCGCACCGTCTCCAGGGAGATGCTCTCGGCAAACTCCAACTCCACCACCTTGCCAGCCAGCAACTGGAGCGTCCAGTGCGCGTGTCCTGCGGGCGCTGCGCTGCACGCGAAGGCAATCAGGTGCGCTTCCTGCTTGCCGTCCAGCTTGCGCTCCCGGCCCGGCCGTGGTCGGTCATTGATGGCGGCCTCAAGTCCTTCCTCCACGTACCGCTTCCGCGCGCTGGCAACGGTAGCGGCGTTGATCAAAAGCACATCGGCTATCTCACGGTCCCCAAGCCCTTCGTCAGCTTTGAACAGCGCCAGCGCCCGCTTGACGGTGCGGACTGACGGCTTGCCCCGGTGGGAAACCTCATTGAGACAGGTCCGTTCGGACTCGGTCAGTTTGACTTTATACTTGATGGCAGCCATCGCTGGGCACTTCCTCGCAGAAAGATCATACCCAAGTATGGCTGCCTTCTCATATTCTTACAAATCTATCTGGGAACGGTACTAGTATTGAGTCAATCCTGTATTGGCAGGTGAAGCGCGGGGCGGGCCAGGGTTGTTACGCTGACTGGCAAACAGTGGTGCGGGAGGTGCGACATCCATGGTTCAGGAGAAATACGCAGTACGGTTGTCGTCGGAAGATCAGGAGCAGTTGCGGGGATTGATCCACAGTGGGCGGCATTCCGCTCGGGTCATCAATCGGGCGCGCATCCTGCTCAAGACTGATGAGGGCTGGAGCGCTTTCCAAGTGGCGGCGGCCCTGGATACGTCGCCGCGCACGGTGTTCCGCACCAAACGGCGGTACGCCGAGGAAGGACTGGGCGGCGTGCTGCACGACCACCCCCAAGCCAACCGGTATCGCAAGCTGGACGATCGGGGCGAAGCCCACCCCGTATCCAGTACGGGGCAGGCTCTGATTGCCCTGGCGTGCAGCGACGCCCCCGAGGGCCATGAGCACTGGACCCTGCGTTTGTTGGCTGGCAAGGTGGTGGAATTGGGCTTGGCGCCATCGCTGTCCTACGAGACGGTCAGGCTCAGGCTCAAAAAAACACCCTCAAGCCTTGGCGGAAGCAGCAGTGGTGCATCTTCCGGATGAACGGGGAGTTTGTGGCGGCCATGGAGGACGTGCTGGACCTGTATGCCGAACGCTACGACCCCCAGCGGCCGGTGGTGTGCTTTGACGAGACCTCCACCCAACTGCTGGCCGACGTGCGGGAGCCGTTGCCCGCCCAGCCGGGACGACCGCGGCGGCAGGACTATGAGTATCGACGCGGCGGCACCCGCAACATCTTCCTGACCTGTGAACCCCTGGCGGGCTGGCGCCACCTGGCCATCACCGAGCGGCGTACCATGCCGGACTTCGCCCACCAGATGCGGTGGCTGGTTGACGTGGCCTACCCTGATGCTCCGGTGGTTCGAGTGGTGCTGGACAATCTGAACACCCACCGCATGGCCTCCCTTTACGAGACCTTCCCGGCTGCTGAGGCCCGGCGCATCGTGAAGCGCCTCGAGTTTCACCACACGCCCAAGCACGCCAGTTGGTTGAACATGGCGGAGATCGAATTCAGCGCATTGAGCCGCGCTTGTCTCAAGGGGAGAAACCCCGACGCCGACGCCCTGCAACGCCAAATCACGGCCTACGAGACCGAGCGCAACGCAGCGGGCGTCACCATCAACTGGCGGTTCAGCACCCACGACGCCAGAACCAAACTCCATCGCTTTTACCCCTGCCTTTCCAGACTTGATTGAGTACTAGATAGGGCAATGGCCCTGCCTACCGGCCGGCCTCCGAACCTCATTTGATCTGCAGTGGGCTGTTCCTGCATGGGTGGCTCAAGCAGCAGGAGAGATCGTACGTCGATTGGCCGTCCTATTCGAACAACTGATGGGCATACCACTCTGTTCACGCGGTTTGCACGCTGGCGGCTGTTTGCAGGCCCAACTCTTCCACTGCCATCTCGCGCATGCGGAACTTCTGGATCTTGCCGGTTACGGTCATGGGGAACTCGTCGGTGAACTTGACGTAGCGGGGGACCTTGTAGTGGGCGATCCGGCCGCGGCAGAAGTCGCGGATGGATTCTTCGGTAGCGTCCGCGTCGGGCTTGAGGCGGACCCAAGCCATGACCTCCTCGCCGAACCGCTCGTCGGGCACGCCGATGACCTGCACGTCGTCGATCTGCGGGTGGGTGTACAGGAACTCCTCGATCTCGCGGGGGTAGATGTTCTCGCCGCCGCGGATGATCATGTCCTTGAGGCGGCCGGTGATTTTGTAGTAGCCGTCCTCGTCGACGGTGGCGAGGTCGCCGGTGTGGAGCCAGCCGTCGGCGTCGATGGCGTCGGCGGTAGCCTCGGGCATGTTGAAGTAGCCCTTCATCACCATGGCGCTACGGGTTTGAAGCTCGCCCTGCTGGCCCGGGCCGACCACGAGGCCGGTCTCCGGGTCGACCAGCCTGACCTCCACGCCGGGCAGAACCTTGCCCACGGTGGAGACGCGACGCTCGATACTGTCGTCGGCGAGGGTCTGGGTAACCACCGGCGAGGCCTCGGTTTGACCGTAGGCGATGGTGATGCGGTCGGCGCCCATGCGGTCGATGACCTCGCGCATAACCTCGATGGGACAGGGGGAACCGGCCATGATGCCGGTGCGCAGGGAGGAGAGGTCGAGGTTGGCAAACTCGGGATGGCCGAGCTGGGCGATGAACATGGTGGGCACGCCGTGGACGGCGGTGCAGCGCTCAGTGGATATGGCGTGCAGGGTCTGGAGGGGATCAAAGTGCTGGGCGGGAATGACCATGGTGGAGCCGTGGACAACGCAGTTGAGGCTGCCCATGACGCAACCGAAGCAGTGGTAGAAGGGAACCGGGATGCACAGGCGGTCGTGTTCGTCCATCTCCATGGCGTCGCCGACGTGGAGGGCGTTGGATACCAGGTTGTGGTGGGTGAGCATGGCGCCCTTGGGGTTGCCGGTGGTGCCAGAGGTGTACTGGATGTTGACCACGTCGTCGGGACCGCACTGGGCCTGGCGGTTGCGGAGGACGTCCGGGCTCGTCTGCTCGGCGAGGGTCAGCAGGTCGTCCCAGCGCCACATGCCGGGGGGTGCGGGAGTGGAAGCGTCGTCGTGGGGCGGGATGAATATGACGTGGCGCAGGTGGGGGAAGCGAGTGGAGTTGAGCTTGCCGAGCGACGCGGCCGCCAGTTCAGGGACCAGCTCGTTGACCATGCCCACGTAGTCGGAGGTGCGGCCTGTCAGCACCGGGGCGCGGAACCGGCCGATCAGGATGAGGGCGCCAATCTGCGCCTGCTCCAGCACGTAGGCGAGTTCGTGGGTGCGGTAGGCCGGGTTTACGGTGACGAGGACGGTGCCGATCTTGGCGGTGGCGAACTGGGCGAGCACCCACTCGGTGTAGTTGGTGGCCCAGATGCCGACATGCTGGCCCTTTTCGATGCCGATGGACAGGAGGCCACGGGCCACGCGTTCCACCTCGGCATGAAACTCGCGGTAGTTGAAGCGGTCGCCGGTGGCCGCGTGGACAAGGGCTTCCCGTTCGGCGAAGCGCTGGGTCTGGATGTCCAGGATGTCGCCGATGGTGCTGCGCGTATCGATGTTGTGAGTCATGGTCAACCTCCTGCCGGTTTGGTCCAAGCGATTAGGCCGCGGCCAGGTCGTGCTCGATCATAGACCAAGGCGTGACGTCCGTCCCGCGGGTTTCGACTTCCTGTTCCATTGTAGCGATGCGGGGGCGGTTCAGCGCAAGGGTGCGGCGTAGATCTGGCCGCCCTTGGGGCAATCGACGCAGGGGGCGTCGTGCTAGAGGACATGCGAGGCTATTTTGACCGACGAAAAGAATGTCAACGTCGGCACCACAACAGCTGCACAATCAAACCGGCGCAAGCCGGGTGTTCATTGAACTAGATGTTTTCACCTTTCGGCTTACCAGCTGCCAGCAGCCTCTGGTAGAAGTCCCGAATAGCAGGGTTGTGGCGGCTGGCTACCAACGCTCCCATGTAGAGGACGGCCCGCACCCGGGAGCGTCCGCCCCAGACGGCGCGTTTGCCCCGCAGGGCGCCGCGGTCGCGGTTGTAGGGAGCCACGCCGACCAGGGCAGCAATCTGCTTGCGATCCAGCGTGCCCAATTCCGGCAGATGCGCCAGCAAGGTCAGCGATAGCTGCGGGCCCACGCCGGGAACCGTGCGGAGCAGGTCATCCTTCTCACGCCACACTGGACTCCGGCGCAAAGTCTGACGTAGCCCCTTGTCCAAGTCGCTCAACTCTTGTTCCAACCACGCGATGTGGGCTTCAATGCGATGTGGGCTTCAATGCGGGGACTAACGGCGCGGGGACTAACGGCGCCGATGGCGGTACCCAGCCGGTTCTGCTCAGAGACCAGCATGGTCATCACCTGGCGCCTGCGGGCAGTCAGCGAGTTGAGGACCTGGGTCTCGGCGTCCTTGAGGGGGCGTACCTCGACCCAGATGCTACCGGAGGACGGACGGCGTCGGCGAAATGGGCCAGGACCCCCGCGTCCAGAGTGTCGGTCTTGGCCAGCGTTCCGGTGGCCTTGGCGAAGTCCCTGACCTGGCGTGGGTTGACCACCACCACCGGCAGCGCCGCAGCGGCCAGGGCGACCACCAAGGGCAGCTCCAAGCCGCCCGTAGCCTCCAGCAACACCAAGGCAGGCTCCAGGTCCACTATCTGGGGGATCAGTCCCTCAATTCCGGTCTCATCGTAGGGCAGGACCCATCGCTTCCCCGTAGGCCGGACCGCAACGTCCAACCGCGCCTTTGAGATAGCAATGCCTACGAACCTCGGCTCTCCTCCCATCTTACCTCCTGCTTACCTCCGGTTTCAGTGTTGACCCTTCCTTGCACGATGCGGGCTCGATTGGCCCAGGCAACTGTCCGGGTTCTACCGTTAGGGAACGCGGCGACCCCTGCCATTGGACGGTCTACCATGACCCAGATGCTACCGGTCTGCCGCGCTCCGGACCGCCACATATGAGCTATTGTCGCGGGCCAAAGTCAGGATACAAGATGCTGCCACGCAAGATGCTACCACCCAGCCACCCCGACGGCATCCACATCGCCTGCGATGACCACCGCCGGGTCAACAATGCCGGGCTGATCCTTCCCGCCACGTTGGCCCAACACCTGGGCCGGCCCCAACTGGTCCGGCAGCGCCTCGACCTGGGCAATGCCCCGGGTCGGGCGAACACGGGCGACAAGATGATGACCCTGGTTGCGTCTGCGCTGGCGGGCGGCGACTGCATCGACGACGCCGACGTGTTGCGCACCGGCAGGACGGCCGGCTCGGCTGCGTGGTCAAGGCGCCATCCACCCTGGGGACCTTCCTGCGCAGCTTCCGGTGGGGCCAGGTCCGCCAGCTGAACCGGGTGAGCCGGGAGTTGCTGGCCCGGGTGTCAACGCCGACGGAGATCTGACCCACTCACCGGACTACCCGACCGCCTCGCAGACTCGCGCCAGGCTGGCCCCCGAGCGTCTCTTGCTGCACGCTACCCTGACAATTTCGCCGAGTATCGCCACCGCGGGCCGCCATCATCGTAGCTGTGTGGCTACCTCACGCCGCCCTCATCCTCTCTATTGGGATCAGGCCAGGCCCGTTCGCCTTCCCTTGCCCATCATCCCTTGTGTCAACGCCACGGCCCATCGCTTCGGTGGATTCGGGCGTAACGGCCGTTATGCGAACCATTAGGAACGTGATTGCGCGTCGGCAAGGTAAAATGTTAAGCATCCCTGTTAACCGAGGAGATCACTCTATTCTTGGCCACTGGGATTGGCCGTAGGCCCGATGACCACCCACACGGGGCATCGCGAGCAAACTGGTAATTGCTCTGGGGGTTGTTACGCACACATGCAGAAATTGAAGCCAGCCAGTCTCAATTGGGCGTTGCGACACGCTCAGTTGCGCGGTGACACTGATATTTTCCCCGTGGCTTTCGAGTTTCGGGCGATTGAGCACGATTGGGACAGAATCCTAACGTACCTAACCGATGAGGACGTACTGAAATGGACGGCACGACCTCTTCGCAGATGTTTGAGTCCGAAGCGGAAATTAGGTTTTCGTGTCGCGACGCAATTGGACCCCCTCGACTTTTTGGTGTTTGCCGCGTTGGTGTACGAGATCGGCCAAGATCTTGAAACACATAGACTGCCATACTCGACTCAGGCCGAGCAAACAGTCGCGTCATACAGGTTCCGCCCTAGCGAAGAGGGATCTATGTTTGATCCGGACGTGGGGTTTAGATCCTTCCAGGATCGTAGCGCAGAACTGGCGCAATCGGCAGGTTACGGATATGTGGTGTCAACTGATATTGCTGATTTCTACCCTCGCCTCTACCACCACCGAGTTGAAGGTGCGCTCAGCAATGCAACCAACAAGAACAACCACGTCTTGGCTCTGAAAAATCTGATTAGCCAGTGGAATCAAACCCAGTCTTACGGAATACCTGTGGGTCCGGCTCCGTCGCGTCTGATCGCAGAAATATCAATCGACGACGTGGACCAGATATTGGCGGCAGAGAGAATCCCATTCGTCCGGTACGTTGATGACTACAGAATGTTCGCCAGATCTGAAGTCGACGGTTATCGCAAGCTTGCACGCCTAGCCGATGTTTTATACAAAAACCACGGTTTAACGCTTCAACAAGAAAAAACCAGCATCCAACCCGCCGAAAAGTTCCTCGAAGCGATCTCAGGTACGGTGGAGGGTAAAGCCCTGGAGGATATTTCTAGCACTTTCGCGCGGTTTTTGTCGGATTCCGGAATAACGGATCCCTACTGCGAAATAGAATATGACCAATTGGATGACCAATCAAAAAAGACGATCGATTCACTGAATTTGCTGGAATTATTGCAGCAGCAGGTCGCGTGTCAAGAAATAGACCAGCCAACGGTTCGATTTCTGTTAGCACGGTTAGGGCAACTTGACTTCACCGATGCTGCAGCAATCGTTGTCCAAAACGTTGGCAAGCTTTTCCCGGTGTTTCCCGACGTGGTTAAATTTTTCGGCCGGCTAAGAAGCCTTGAAGAAAGTGAACGGCATGACGTTGGTAGGCGTTTGTTGGAGGATATCGACCAGTCTGCCATCTCGGGTTCGGCATTCCACAGGATGTGGTTATTTAGCCTATTCTCTGAGGGGACTGAGTGGGGCAACTCGGAAAAGTTGATTTCTTTATACAGTGGCCATGACGATGCGTTTTCGAGAAGGAAATTGACATTGGCGTTGGCGAAATCACGACAAGGGTTTTGGTTTAGATCTAGAAAAGACGACGTGTTCGAGTTCGGAGGCTGGATGAAAAGAGCTTTTTTGGCAGGAGCGAGTTGTTTGCCGGTTGACGAACGCAGACATTGGTACGATTTTTTGGATCCTAGGCTGGATGAACTCGAAAAATCAGTGGTTGCTTGGTCCCGATCAAAACCGTTCCCGGACCAATAGTGATGGCCATCCCCAACGCAATCCATGCAGCTGAGTTGGTTCGTTGAACTTCGAACTGTTGCGTCGCACGAGCTCGGTCATATCATCGTTGCTTGGACGGGTTGCATTAGCGCGCCGCGGTTGCAGCCGGGGAAGTGTCTGCGAACTGGTCAGTGCCTTCTGGTTCAGACGACACCCTAGTATTACAACGACGGTTCAAGGAGGGATGTTCGGGGATGCGCGAAGGGCGGCGCGCCGCTTGGCGTGGGAGCGTCTGGCCCGTTCGTTGCATTCTTGGGTCTGCTCCAGCCACCGCAGCAACTCAGCCGGCCCGAACCGTTCCCGGGGCAGCATCTCTCGCACCACCCGGTAAACCTGCGGTCTCGTGATCCGGGGCATCTTTTTCCCCCCAAGCCTGTTGCAGACTCAGGAGAAACGCTCCGCCCAGCAGGCACAGGGCCACGTGATGATGCCAGCCCGCCCAGAGCCTGCCCCGTACTTGATACGGGGTGCGGGTCTCGTACTCATCCAGCCCCACATCGCTTTTTTCCGTCTCGAACTCGGTTTCAATGCGCCACCGCGACCCTCCCACGTAGGCCAGGGTCTCCAGGGAAGTGTCCTCCGGGGCGTTGGACAGGTAGTAGCGGGGCTCGCTGCCGTCCCGGTTCCGGCGGTAGACGGCCCAGTGGATTTCGCCAGGCTTCCGCTTACTGGTCGACCGCACCCGCTGGGCGCTGAACTGGTAGCTGCGGGGACCCTGGCTTCCCTCCGCCACCGTGATCTCCCGCCAGGCCTCCTCCGGCAATTCAGCGCTGCGCTCCACATGGTGCGCCGCTGCCCGCCCTTGAGCCTGGGTTTGCGGGGACGCCCGCTCCCCTGATACTCTGGACTGGTCCAGGCTGGCTCCAGCGGCCAGACCGTGGTGCCGCCGGGAACGTCCAGCACGTAGCGCATCCCCAGAGCCGCCAGTCCCTCGCGGAAGGACGGCGACATCCCGAAGGCGTCGTCCCCAGCAACCCAGCCCGCCTGCAGATGGCCTCGCTCCAGGGCTTGCTCCAGCATCTCCAGCGCCAACTTGGTTTTTGACCGGTAGTTCCGACTCTCCTCCGGCACCCCCGCCGCCGCACAGCGGTCGGTGTCCGAGGTCCAGCTCTCCGGCAGATAAAGCCGTTTGTCCACCAGGGCCCGTCCCTGCAGGCTGACGTAGGCCAGGAACATTCCAGCCTGGCAGTTGGCCACCTTGCCCAGGCTCCCGCAGTACTGCCGGGCCACTCCCACGGACTTCCTGCCCTGCTTGGGGAAATCGCTGCCGTCCAGCACCCACACCGCCTCCGGGTACCCCAGCCGGGGTCCCAGGTACTCTTGAAGGCGGCCTATGACCACGTCGTCATCCCAGGGGGACTCGGTGAGAAACCGCTGCATCACCCGGGCTGACGCCGGAACCGTCTCCGACAGATTCTCGGCGTTGCGCCGCTCCCCGGACTGCACCAGCAGGGCCTGCAGATAATGACGACTGTGATCCCGCGCCTCCCGGCGACCAAACAGCGGAGCGAAGTAAGCGTGAAAATCCTGAAAGGCCCCGTCCACCTGCTCAAAAGCCGCCGCATCCATCACCCGTACCCACCTCCCGAGGTCTTCACTATCTTCCTGATCATCCTATCATGCCAACCGTCGTTGTAATACTAGCGATGCGCCGGGCTTCGGATGGCTCAAATGCTTCGTAGAGCGAGCCGGGCTGGTGGGTGTTGAGGTTGTCCATCACCAGCCGGACCACCTGGGCATCAGGGTATGCCTCGTCCACCAGCCACCGCATCTGGTGCGCGAAGTCCACGGCAGTGCGGCGCCCGGTCACGGCGACAGGTCTCCATCCGCCCTTCGGCTCGCAGATCATGAACAGGTTTCGGGTCCCGTTGCGCCGGTACTCAGTGTCATAGCGTTCCACCCGTCCGGGAACGGCCTTGATGGGCGGACGCACCTCCCCGGTCAATTGCCTGGAGGTCTCGTCGAAACACACTACCGGACGCTCCGGGTTGTACTCCTGGTGGTACAAGTCCAGCACGTCCTCCATCCGCGCCACGAACTCCCCGCTCACCTTGGGGATACACCACTCTTGCTTCTTCCAGGGCTTGAGTTCATTTTTTTGAGTATCTGGCGCACCGTCTCCGGGGAGATGCTCTCGGCAAACTCCAACTCCACCACCTTGCCAGCCAGCAACTGGAGCGTCCAGTGCGCGTGTCCTGCGGGCGCTGCGCTGCACGCGAAGGCAATCAGAGCCTGCCCCGTACTGGATACGGGGTGCGCTTCCTGCTTGCCGTCCAGCTTGCGCTCCCGGCCCGGCCGTGGTCGGTCATTGATGGCGGCCTCAAGTCCTTCCTCCAGGTACCGCTTCCGCGCTCTGGCAACGGTAGCGGCGCTGATCAAAAGCACATCGGCTATCTCACGGTCCCCAAGCCCTTCGTCAGCTTTGAGCAGCGCCAGCGCCCGCTTGACGGTGCGGACTGACGGCTTGCCCCGGTGGGAAACCTCATTGAGACAGGTCCGTTCGGACTCGGTCAGTTTGACTTTATACTTGATGGCAGCCATGGCTGGGCACTTCCTCGCAGAAAGATCATACCCAAGTATGGCTGCCTTCTCATATTCTTACAAATCTATCTGGGAACGGTACTAGTGACTTGGTAAAGTGTGGCAGCCCCAACGACGATTCCAACGACTGCTGCAATGGCGAGTAGCGTGTTCATATCCAGCGTAACCATGTCACTTCCCTACGCCACCATGCCCATCTCCCGCAGCCGGGCCACGAGGTACTCCTGCGGCCTATTTCCCTTGACCCGGTTGCAGTGGCCGCAGAGCAGCTGCAGGTTCTCGATGTGGTCGGTGCCGCCGCCGGACTGGGGGATGATGTGGTCAACCTCCAGGTGGCGGAACTCGAAGGCGGAGCGGCAGCCGTTGCACCGGCCTTCCTGCTGGCCAAACAGGATGTGCTTGTTCTGGCGGTAAGGCCGCGGCGCGTCGATGTCGGTGCGCCTGGGAATGTCGGTGCGGGCTGTTACCAGGCGGTTGTGAAACAGCTCGCCCATGGTCTGCTGCAACCGCATATTGACCAGCTCGACGGCTTTGGGCGAGATGTCAATGCCAATCCACCGCCGGCCCAGATTCTCGGCGGCCACGCAGGCGGTGGCGCACCCGCAAAACGGGTCCAGCACCACATCGCCCTCGTTGGACGATGCCTTGATGATGCGCTCCAATAGAGCCAACGGCTTCTGCGTCGGGTAGCCGATTGTTTCGTTTCCGCTCGCCGGCGGGATGTCTGTCCAAACATCGCTCAGCGGTCGTCCGCGCTGATCATCCAAATATCGTTTGTACCTGGGCGCTCTGCCCGGAGCAGTCTGTATTATGAGACCGCGTTCGTATGCGTCCTGCATACGTTCCCTAGTCCATCTCCATACCCTGGTTACGCCCATGAATTCATACGTCAGATTTGGGCGATCTTTGTTCGGGTTGAGAAGGCTCGTTAGCTGGTAGCGGCGGCTATCGGGATCAAACTTGGAATACTGCGCCAACGTCTTTTCGTCCAGTTTACCTTCATCGTAGGGAAGGAAAATAGCGTCGGCGTTCCACGTTGCAGCATCGGACCTTTGATACGCTAGCAGTAAATCATGGCTGGTAGGGAATCTTCGCGTCATGAGTCCTTTGGGCAGTGTACGTTCCCAGACTACTTCGTTGCGGAAGTTGGCGTGTCCATAGATGGCATCCATCACCACCTTGAGGTAGTGGCTGGCCGTAGGGTCGCAGTGCAGGTAGATGCTGCCGGTGTCTTTGAGCACCCGCCGCATCTCCAGCAGCCGCACTGCCATCATGCAGAGGTACGACTGCATCCCCTTACCGTGCGTCAGCCCGGCCGCTTCCAGCGCCTTGTACATACCCGGCTGCTCATCGGCAATCAGGCCCATCCACGCCACGTCCAGGTCGGACAGCGTCCAGGTGTCCTTGAACGCCGCGCCCGCCGCCGCCGAACCCACCGGGGCGGCATAGTTGCGGTTGGAGTTGAAGGGCGGGTCCAGATAGATTAGGTCAACGGACTCGGAGTTGATGCCCCGCAGGATGTCCAGATTGTCGCCCGTCCAGATGGTTTTGTCGGCAAAGTTGGTCATTTTGTGGCTCCGGCATCAAGTATCCCACACGGCTGCCGGCCGCTACAACGGACTTTCGGCATCCCGCCGGGTGCGCGCCAAATTGCGGCGACTGGATTCGGTGGATGGATGCTCTTCGCCCAGCGCAGACCCCCGTTCGCCTACGTTGCGGTGGTGCAACTCGACAGCTTCAGCGAAACGACCGGCCGAGTGCAGGGCGTTGGCCAGACTCCCCTGGCTGCGCAGGGTGTCGGGGTGCTGCGCTCCCAACGTGGCCCGCCGCAATTCAAGCAGCTGACCAAACAACACTATGGCCTGCTCGGTGTCGCCGGCGGCGAAATGGCAGTTGGCCAGACTGCTGCGGTAGCGCAAAGTTTGCGAATCGTGTGCCCCGTGGACCTCCTGGCTTTCCTGCGCCGTCGCCTCAAACCAACGCAGCGCTGCGTCAAACTGACGGGCCGCGCGGTACGCGTGGGCCAGGCGGTGCTGGGCGCGCAGCGATTCCGGATGGCGCTCGCCGTGGGTGGCCCGCGCTGCCGCCAGGCCAACCACTCTCCGGCGGATGATTTCGTCCAACCGGCGTTGCCCGTCATCCGGCAGTTTGGCATCCGATGGCTGCTCGGGTTTCACCACATCTCACGACCTGGAGACATCATTTACAGCACGGTAGCCCGATACGGCACGGTAGCCCGCACCTCGCCCATGCGCGTTACATCGTAGCCGCCCAGAGCATCCACCGCCGCACGAAACTCGGCATCACCAAGCAACGCCAGCAAGGGTTGCAGCAACTGGCTGCGATAATGTTCCTGAGGAATCACCAAGTCATACTCTTCGCTGAACAGCGGGACGAAGTCCAGGCCCAACGCTCGCGCTGCCGATAGTATGCCCAAACCGACGTTGGCCGACCCGCCAGATACCGCCGCCGCTATTGCCAGGTGGCTATATTCTTCCCGGTCGTACCCTGGCACGGACGCCGGTTCGATGCCCAATTGGCCCAAATGGTAATCCAGTAGAACCCGGGTGCCTGAGCCGCGCTGCCGGTTCACAAATCCGATGTTGGGGCGCCGCAAATCGTCCAGCGTGTTGACGGACAGTGGATTGCCGGGTGCCACCATCAAACCTTGCGTCCGGCCCACCAACCGCACAATCACGACCGGAGTGTTCGCCACGTAACGGCGCACGTCAGCTACGTTGTATTCACCGGTAACAGCGTCCAGCAGGTGGCAGCCGGCCAGGTGGGTTTCGCCCCGGCGCAGGGCAGCCAGACCGCCGAGACTGCCCACGTGGGCCGATGCCAGGTTCACCACCGGTCGCTGGCGACGCAGATGGCTGTGCATCAAATCCAGCGTCAGGTCATGGCTGCCGATGGCAACGATGGTGTTTTCGACTTCCTCCGGCTCACGTAGCAGGTCAACGTCTATGGTCGCGCCCGCATCCAGACCCTCGGAACGGCTGGGGATGCGCACGATGCCGTCGGCCCGCACCAGCGACATCACTACGCCGGCGCCGCGCTGGACAGGAGTTGCCGTCATGCGCCCGCCGACACGACCCAACTTCACCCGCAGAAACTCTTCCTCGCCGATGGGAGACAGCACCTTGCGGGTAATTTGGGCCGTCAGGCGCGGGCGCTGGGGCATCTCAACACCAAGCAACCGTTCCAGCGCCGGTTTCAAGAGCAGCTCGGCGGTTAGCGCCGCCGACACCGGGTATCCCGGCAGTCCCAGTACGGCCTTGCCGCCACCGGTCGACGAGCGCGCCACGCCCAACGCCACGGGATGCCCGGGTCGGATAGCGATGCCGTGCACCTGGAGCGTGCCCAGCGATTCAATGACCGAGGCGGTATAGTCGGCGTCGCCAGCCGACGAGCCGGCGTTGATGACCACCACATCGGACGCGACCAGTTCGGCAAAGACTGCGGCACGGATCGCCTCTGCATCATCCCGCACTGGGTCAATAACCTTCGGTTCACCACCCCATTGACGCACCAATCCACCCAGAATCAGCGAGTTGAACTCGGGAATGTCTCCGGGTTGGCGCGCGGCGTGAATCGGAACCAGTTCGTTGCCGGTTGGAATGATTGAAACCGATGGTCGACGGCGCACCGGTATAGAGGTCAACCCGGCAGCGGCGCAGGCGCCCAGATCAACCGGGCTGATGCGGTGGTTCTCGGGCAGCACCAGTTCAGTGGCTACGATGTCTTCACCCAACGGGCGCACGTGCTGCCACGGGGCCACCGCTTCGAGCACACGCACGATGCTGGCATCGTAGGCATCCCGCTGCACGTGTTCGATCATTACCACCGCATTGGCGCCGGGCGGCATGGCATTGCCGGTATCCACCCACACCGCCTGAGTACCAACGGACAGCGCCACGGGAGCCGTTTCGGTGGCGCCGACGGTATCTGCGGCGCGCACTGCAATCCCGTCCATCGCGGCAGCATCGTAGTGCGGCGACGATGCAACCGCCCACACCGGGTCAGCGGTAATCCGACCTACGATATCCGCGGCGTCCAACGCAGCCGGTTCGGGGCCGGTCGGCGCGAGCGCACGGGCGTCGTCCAGCGCGCCGAACCAGCGACGCAACGCCTCTTCCAGGGGAATGTCCTGCAAGAAATAACGGCGGTGCCGGTGGGGGTAAATGGTCATTTTGCATAAGCCAATCGGAAAGCGCCAGCGGCCAATGCTGCAATTTGTTCGACGGTCATGGGCTGCCCCCACCATCAAGCTGTCCTGCTGCTCCCGCCCGCGCCAGATTCAACCCCAGCAACCCTTCCAAAATCTCCGCATCCCCCAGGCCAACCGGCCAGTCGTAAGCATCGGCAACCGCCACATCCAGCGCCCCGTGGGCGTTATCCAGCCAGGTGGGCCGCCGATTATACAGATTAGTCAGCGTCCGGCGACGCAGCTGATCAGCATTCAGCGCTGGATTGCCCGTACCGTCCACCGGATTCAGCCAGTTCTCCCGCAGCCGATTCAACTCGGCGGCGGCGCCGGCGATGGCATCGCACTGCTGGTCGGTCGGGTGCGGGAAGGGGAAGGTTTCAAAACAGGTGGTGGGGGTGTAGCGGAAGCCCGATTCCACCTCCCGCACTTGTGTTCCTTTATTACGAGCCCATAGCTCGTGAACGCGGGATTGGAGTATGCCAAAAGTATAGTCGTCATCACGAGCGAATACGCTTGTGCTATCGTTGCACATTATCCCGGCTTGAACCCATACGAATACCCGATGCTTAGAATGCCTTGGCGTTGCGATGTAACGGCTTAGCCCTTGCAGAGCCAGGCGCATTTGCGATGCCTCGGACCCATACAACCACCAATACTCCGCTCGTTTTCGAATCCTGTTATTGATTCGCACAGGTTTCACAGTAGCTGCGATGTGTTCAAAAGGCTTTTCATATTGACGAGCCTCATCCATTTCCATCGTGCCAAAATCAATGGTGTACATACCTCTGTTGCTCTGGGTAATGTCCCTAGCCGTCAACAACGGCCTCACCACATCGGAGTTCGGCCTGCCGTTGACATTGGGCGGCTCCGATAACATTCGGTCAGCCAGTTCGTGTGAGATGTCAAAAGGCCCTTTCGGAGACGGTCCCTCAAACGCTACCCCACGATTTTCTGCCAAGCGTTGAGCGATGGTAGTGTCAACTCCAACCGTTAGATCAGCATTGATACTATCGGAGATTATTTCACCGTCAAAGAGTCGCTTTACCTCACTGCCATCATCAAACCCGACAATGGAGATATGCACGGTAGCACCGTTTAATACCCATTCTTTATCTGGATACGCCATAAATATGTCGCCGGCCTCTTTTATGCGCTGCAGAACTGAGCGATTGTCTCTGCCTCGGATACCTTGCGTTGCCAGCAAGCCAGTGCGCTTTGTGGCTTGCTGCTCGATCATTTCTCTCGCTTTTTCAAACCAGTAGCAACATAGGTCGGAGGCGTTAGGTAAGCGGCTGCCATAAATGCTGTAAAGTTTGATAGTGTACTCGTCGCCCAACGCACTGCGTAAGCCGCGCCCCAAAAATGGCGGGTTCCCCACAATAAACTCTGCCGCCGGCCATTCCGGTTCGGCGGGGTTGTCGGGGTCGGACAGGTCGAGAATGGCGTCGGTCTGCCGGATGGTATCCAGCGGCGTCAGTATCGGGCTGTGCGTATAGGCAAAGCCGTTGGCCTGGTGCCACTGGATGTAGCCAATCCAGAGGGCGGTGCGGGTCAGTTCGGCGGCGTAGTGGTTGATTTCCAGGCCGAGCATTTGGTTGGGTTTTACAACCGGCGTCAGGCTGTCCCAACCCTGGGCGGCGGCGAAGTCGATTACCTACTTCTCCAAATCCAGCAGGGAGCGGAGGGCAAGGTATAGAAAGTTGCCGCTGCCGCAGGCCGGGTCCAGCACGGTTACGCTGGCCAGCCGCTCCTGAAACGCCACCAGCCGGGCGCGGGCGGGATCCCGGTCAGAATCGGCCAGCAGGTCGGATATTTCCTGCCGTGCGGTATCCCACTCCCGGCGCAGCGGTTCCATAACCACCGGGTCAATCACCAGCATAATGTCGTCGGCGCCGGTGTAATGCGCGCCCAACTGGGAACGTTTGGAGGCGTCCAGCGCCCGCTCAAAGAGGGTGCCAAAGATGGACGGCTCAATGTTCCGCCAGTTCTTGTCGCAGGCCTCGACGAGCCGCTGCAGGGCGGTCGTACTCAGCTCAACGGTGTCCACCGTATTGAACAGGTCGCCGTTGAAATGGGGGATTTCGTCCGCGCCGAACAGCCCGCCACCGGCCATCCTGGCGAACAGGTCGACCACCGCCTGGTTGAACAAATCAGGGCGGCGCAGCTGCTGCCGGACAATATGGGTGAACAACCCGTCGGGCAGCAGGCCGGCATCCTCGGCGTACAGGCAAAACACCAGCTGATTGAGATAACGGGCCAGCCGTTCCGGATCTTCGTTGCGCCGCTCCATATCAGCCACGATGGACTGGAACAGGTCGGCGGTTTCGCCCGTAACGGTTTCCACTGAACGGTTGGGACGGAACTCGCCGGGGGCGAAAAAGGCGTTGCGGAGTTTGTTCAGCTGTTCCGGCTGGTCCAGCTCCGCAACCGGAATTTCGTGGAGGACGGTCTCCATCCCAGGGAAGTTGGTCTGGATCCGTATCGTGCGAAATGACGACACGATGAGCAGTGGCGGCGTTTTCAGATAGACCTGATAGCGCAGCAGTTGGTTGAACGCTCCCGCCAGTTGGTCATCGCTACCCTTGAACTCCCAGCCGAAATGCTCCTCAAAATAGGCGTCGGCAAATCCGCCAGGCACCCGCTTCTCAAAGGTAAAAACCGACGGGTTGCCAAACTCGGTGGTCTTGAGATGCCCCACCAGTTCGCAAAGGTCATTGAAAAACGATTGCGAACCCTGACGCTCGCCAAACCCGGCGTCGCTATATGTGGCGATGAACTGCTGCGGTGTCATACCAGGCTCCGTCGATATTATCCGTCATTCCAGCCTTATAACTGCATTGGCTATCGTTAAGCCGAGTGCTTTGTAGACCCTCAGAACCGCCGCACCTGGACCCTTTCCCCCGCGTAGATACCGGCAAAATCCGGTGGCACGCGCAGCACCCCGTCGGCCCGTACCAGCGTGAATATCAACCCGCTTTTGCCCCACACCGGATGGGCGGTGGGCAGCGCGTCCTCGCCGGCGGCGGCGGGAGTCTCCAGTCGCACCGGCACAAAATCTTCCCGGCCCGCTGCTGACGGCACATCCTGTCCCAGGATGGCCGTAGTGGTTGGCGGCTCCGGCGGAGCGGCGCAACCCCCCAGCCGGTACACCGTCGGACGCACCAGCAGGTTGCACACCACCATCGCTGACACCGGATTGCCCGGCAGCCCAATGACCGGCTTGCCGTCGCACAACCCTACGATGGCCGGCTTGCCCGGTCGCAGGGACAGGCCGTGCGCCAAAACGCCGGGTTCACCCAGCGCGGCCACGATGTCCACCGTGCGGTCGCGGACGCTTACCGAGCTGCCGGCCGATATTACCAGCAGATCGGTCTGCTCAAAACCCTCGCGGGCTGAGTCCATTTGTGTCTGGAAGTCGTCGCCGACCAGTCCGAGCGGGATGGGGATGCCGCCGGCGTTGGAGATTTGGGACGCTACCGTGTAGGTGTTCACATCCCGTACCTGGCCGGGGCCGGGCGCACACTCCGGCGCAACAATCTCATCTCCCATCGACAGGATGCCAACTCTGGGCCGTTTGCCGGCGCATATTTCAGCGACTCCCAACGCGGTGAGGGCGCCGATGTCCTGCGGCCTGATGATGTGTCCAGGCGGCAGGACGACATCGCCGGCGGTTACATCCTCGCCGACCTGCACCACGTTCTCGCCGGGTGCTACCGGACGCATCACCTCTATGGTGCCAGTGTCGATTTGCTGGGTGTGTTCAACCATCACCACGGCATCGGCGTTGACGGCCAGCATCCCGCCGGTGTGCGCCACCGCCGCCTCTCCGATGCCCAGCGAAACCGCCGGCTGCTCACCCATCGGCACTTCGCCGACTACGCTGAACCAGGCCGGCAACCCGTCGGTTGCGCCGTAGGTGTCGGCGGCGCGCACGCTGTATCCATCCATGCTGGACCGAGCAAACGGAGGCAGCGATTCCGGAGCAATCACGGCCTCGGCGACGATGCGACCCAGCGCATCCGCCGCAAACACCGTCTCCGTGCCAGCCGCAGCACCAGACGGCAACTGTTCCAGCAGCAAGGCCAATGCTTCAGCCGGCGGCAATACGTTAAAAAACTCAGGCATCGTAAGTGCGATGCTAGCCGTCCGCCGCGCCAGTGTCAAAAGTGGGAGTTCCGAAATTTACATGGATTAGCAGGATATACAGGATAGGGGTTGACCCAGGGTCTTTCGATTCTCCCTCGCCCCTTGTGGGAGAGGGCTGGGGTGAGGGGTATGGCCTGTCGTGGGATAGTTCCCTTCCTTACATTTTCACCCTCACCCTCTCCCATCAAGGGAGAGGGGATTTCTTGGAAAATCGAAAGTCCCTGCGTCTCTCGGTCAATCCCGTTGCCGCCCAACGGCGCCGCCTGCTACAATCCCGGCGAAAGCGGCTCGCCGGCTACATCGCCGCGGGTTGCTGCCGTTACAAACGCGCAAGGAGTTTGCCACTATGAGCTGGCGTTTCAACCTCATCAACCGGTTCGAAAACCCACCCGGAGGCATCACCGAGGGCCCGGCCTGGAACGGGGAGCTGGTGCTGTTCACCCACATCCACGCCAGCCGCATCTATGGCTACAACCCCAAATCCGGTGAGTTCTCCGTATATCGTGAGAACACCAATTTCACCAACGGATTGGCGTTCAACGCTCAGGGCCAGCTCTTCGGCTGCTGCCAGAGCGGACGGGCGATCGTCCGCTTCGATGCAGATGGCGGTACCACCACCATAGCCGATAACCTCGATGGCGTGCCGTTGAACACGCCCAACGACCTGGCCATCGACGTGAGGGGTCGCATCTGGTTCACCAACCCCTGGAATGCGGGCAACGTGGCCGCCTCAGAAGTTGAGCAGCTGGATCACCGCTCGGTGTTGTGCGCGGTGCCCCAAGCCGACGGTTCCTACCAGACCGTGCGCTCCACTACCGATACCACCATGCCCAATGGCATCCTGGTATCTCCCGATGGGAGCACGCTGTACGTTGCCGAGAGCAACAGCGACCGCCTGGACATTGACCGCGAGCTGCGCGCCTACCCCATCACCGGCGACGGTACCGTTGGCACGTACACCACGCTGCACACCTTCGGTCGCGACGCCGCGCAGGTCCACCGTGGCATCGACGGGATGTGCCT
This sequence comes from Dehalococcoidia bacterium, assembly GCA_965220095.1. Classification (GTDB taxonomy): domain Bacteria; phylum Chloroflexota; class Dehalococcoidia; order Lucifugimonadales; family UBA3495; genus Bin87. Next base: position 2,720,694 of record OZ244805.1, on the reverse strand, counting down.
GGACGCTGATGGCAACATCATCGCAACGGCGGGCTGGCCCACGGCCGGCCCGGGCCCCATGCTGTACGTGTTCTCCCCAACCGGCCGCGTGCTGGAGACCCACCCCGTTGCCGCCACCCGTCCCACCAACGTGTGCTTCGGCGGTCCCGACCTCACCGAGGTGTTCGTTACCTCCACCGACGGCCACTTCTTCCACGCCAAAACCGACCGCGTCGGCTGGGCAATCTACCCCTAACCCTCAGCTGGTAACCCCAAGCTGGTAAATTCCAACCGGATATCGGCACGCAAGGCGGTGTCAAATGCAGCAACGGCGGCTCAGCAACTACGGCATCGGGCGGGATCAAATCCGTCAGGGCGGTGGCCGTGGCAATGGCAACGACCACCTGGACGAGCTGGTGGGCAGCACTGAGTTCTTCATCTACCAGACCCCGGGTCGGAAGGTGAAGGGTTTCGACGGCATGAAACTGTACGCCGAGGCCGAGGGATGCGAGCTGCTGTACACCGCCGAGGCTCCGCCAGAGTTGTCCGATTACGAAACCCTGCGCATCACCCACCGTCGCGCCGAGCCAATTCCCGACGCGGTGCTTAAGCGAGCTCATTCCTGGGCGCACCGCAACAACTTCCTGCACAGCTTCTTCAAACCCCTCTACCGCTAGTTGGAACTGAAACCCTCCTGTTGCAGGACAGAAGACAGTTGGGCTGAAGGTAATCTCCCATGAACCCACGGCAGAACGATGCCCCCGCAACCTCTCCCGCCACCAATCGCACGCTGAATTAATCCTCTTGGTTACGCCCGGCGTACACGCGCCCACCCTGGCGGAACGCCTGATTCGGCGTCGCATCGCCCGCCGCGGGCCGATTACCTTCGCCGAGTACATGGCGCGGGCCCTGCACGGGCCCGGTGGATATTACACGCGTGCGGACCGCAACTCGCTGGATGACTACTACACCAGTCCCCAGGTTCATCCCGCCTTCGGCGCATTGCTGGCGGTGCAATTGTTTCAATGCTGGACACTGCTGGGAAGACCCGCGCCCTTCGTCGTGGTCGAAGCCGGCGCCGGAGATGGCCTGCTGTGTCGAGACATCCTGACCGCCGCCGCCTGGCTGCCTACGAGGTTTGCCACTGCCATGCAGTACATCGTCAGTGACCGGTGGACTTACGGCGGACCGGAACTCGGCCTGGAGAATGCCCACCGCATCGTCGCAGATGCCTTGCGCCTGCCGATTCGGAACGTAACCGGCTGCGTGCTGTCCAACGAGTTGCTGGACGCTTTGCCCGTCCACCGCGTTCGCATGGAGAAACATCAGCTCCGCGAGCTGTACGTAGACATCGCACCCGACGTCGCCGACGGTTACGAAGGGATCCTGATCGAGAGCGTTGGCGCACCGTCCACGCCACTGCTCGCGCAACGCTTGGCCGAGGCTGAAATCGCGCTGGAGGATGGGCAAACTGCCGAAATCTGCCTGCAGCTGGATGCCTGGGCCAGCTCCATAGCGCTCACGTTGCAATCGGGCTTCGCGCTGACCATCGACTACGGACGCACCGCCGGCGACTTGTACGACCCGGACCAACGCCGCGACGGCACCCTCGTTACCTACCGCAATCACACTCAAACCGACACGCCGCTGGTGGATGCTGGCCGGCAGGACATCACCGCCCAGGTCGATTTCACGGCGGTACAAAGGGCGGGAGAGCAGGCCGGTCTGACCACCGTCGGCAACGTACCCCAGGGTTGGCTGCTGCAACAGTTGGGTCTGCAAACCATCCGGCGTACCGGCCCGCCGTCCGTTGACGCTGCGTCGGGCTGGCAAACCCTCACGGTCGGGCCGGACGGTGAACTGCCTGACTTCCTCCCTGGTTCGTTCGCCCCTGGTTCGTTCGCCACACCGCCCAACGATGGCCGGGCATGGCTCGCTGCACTGACTCACCTCACGAGACCCGGCGGCCTCGGTGATTTCCGGGTGCTGATGCAATCCAAAGCCATCCCCGAACCAACGGCAGCGCAAGCCCTCGGCTGGCTCAACGACGACGCCGAAGCATCTGACAACACCCCGGCATCGTACACTCCGGCGGCCCTGGCGGCGATGATTCCGCCTGATTCGCTGCGGCTCGGTGCGGAGCGGTTGCCGTTGTTCGGCTAGCCCGGTGCTATAATCTGCGCCAATCGCGGATTATGAGTTCCGCTCTGATCATCCAGTCCAGCGAACCCGACTGTTACCCAAGGCAACCGCATTCTAATTGAATCAGTTTTTGAGGTGCCTGTCATTCCCGCGAAAGCGGGAATCCAAGTGGCTTGGTTGTACGTCAACTGCCTGGAAGCAATCTGTATGGATTCCCGCTTTCGCGGGAATGACGATTTATCAGGCCACCTAAAGTTAGAATGCGTTTGCCCTGGACTGTTACCCTCAATTACACCGCCAATTACACCGCTATGCCCGGCCCATTAGACGGTATCAACGTTGTCGAATTTTCGACGATGATTGCCACTCCCACCGCCGGAATGCTGCTGGCCGATATGGGCGCCGGCGTTATCAAGGTTGAACCACCCTGGGGGGACCTGTGGCGCGGCGCCCAGGCGGTTACCCCCACCGAGGGACGGCCCTTTATGGCCTACAACCGGGGCAAGCGTTCCATTACCCTCAACCTTAATCGGCCGGGCAGCGCGGATGTGGTGCGACGCCTCACCCAGCAGGCCGACGTTGTTCTGGCCAACAACCGCCCCGATGTTGCGGCCCGCCTGGGTATCGACTACGAAACGCTTTCCGCCATCAATCCGAAAATCATCTATTGCGAAGGGTCGGCGTTTGGGCACAACGGTCCGGACGCTTACCGCCCCGGCTACGACATAATCATTCAGGGTATGTCGGGCATTGCCACCAGCGAGGGCAAGACGTTGCGTGGTGTCCCGCAACAAATCGTCGCCAGTCCGCTGGTGGATTCGGCGTGTGGTCTGGCGCAGGCGTGGGCGGTCTGCGGAGCGCTGTTCGCCCGGGAGCGCAACGGGGGCACGGGCCAGAAACTGGAAGCATCCCTGCTCGGCACCAGCCTGATGATGCTCGGGATGCGTTTCGTTCGCATCGAAAACGTCGATGCCGGGCCGCACCTGCAAATCCGCGAATCCCTGGACGTGATGCGCGCCGCCGGCGTCCCGTACACCGAGATACTGGACACCTACGAGGGTCAGCACTTCCAGTCGCCCGGCAACATTTACTATCGTTTTTACCAGACCGCCGACGGGATGCTGGTCGTAGGTTGCCTCAACGACCCGCTCCGTCGTCGGATGCTGGAGGTGATCGGCCTGCACGACATTCGGTTCGACGATGGCTACGACCAGCGTTCCCCCGAAGCTGCCGAATTCGGCGAGCAGTTGATGTCCGATGCGGAAGCGGTGTTCCTGGGTAGAACAACCCAGGATTGGCTTAGCGTGCTGGACGGCTCCGGAGTACCTGCCGGACCCGTGCGATTTGTGGAAGAACTGTTTGACCTCCCACAGGTGCTGGATAACAACATGGTTGCCGACGTGAACCATCGCGACCTGGGCACGGTGCGCATGGCCGGGCCGCTGGTGTCGTTTGGCGAAACACCGTTGCAAGCCGGCCCGCTGCCGGCCCTCGGGGAACACACGGATGCAGTCCTTGGGGAGCTGGGCTATCCACTATCTGAGATCGACCAATGGCGTCAGGATGGAGTGATATCGTGACCACGCCAGCGGAGCCAAAGCTGACGGTTTACGGGGCGCTGTGGTGCCCCGATTGCCGTCGCTCCAAGCAGTTCCTCGCCGAGCATCGTATCCCCTATCAATGGGTTGATATCGAGCAGGATGCCAACGCACAGCAGACCGTGCAGCAACTCAACAACGGTCGCCAGATTATCCCGACCATCGTATTCGACGACGGTGGCCCCATTCTTGTCGAGCCGACCGACGCTGAGCTGGCCGCGCGCCTGGGCATCAATGCCCGCGCCAGCCGCTCCTACTACGACCTCATTATCGTCGGCGGCGGCCCTTCGGGCCTGACGGCTGCCATCTATGCCGCCCGTGAAGGGATGGACACACTGGTAATCGAACGCAGCGGTATCGGCGGGCAGGCCGGCTCGACGGAGCGAATCGACAACTACCCCGGCTTTGCCCAGGGCATCTCCGGCTCCGACCTGGCCGACCAAATGCGGCAGCAGGCGGAACGGTTCGGCGTCGAACTGCTCATCGCGCAAACTGTGGCCTCCATCGACCCCGGCCAACCGCCAGACGCGGACGGCCGGGATGGCGGCGTCCGGACGGTGGTCACCGAGTCGGGCGCAGAGTACCGCGCCCCAGTCGTCCTGCTGACGCCGGGCACCCGTTACCGGCGGCTCAACGTTCCGGGCGAAGATGATTTCATCGGCGCCGGGGTGCATTTCTGCGCCACGTGCGACGGGCCGTTTTATCGGGACATGGACACGCTGGTGGTGGGCGGAGGGAATAGCGGCATCGAGGAAGGATTATTCCTCACCCGGTTTGCGTCCCACGTAACCGTGCTGGAAGTTGGCGACCGTCTCCGCGCCAGCCAGGTTTTGCAGGACAAGGCAGCTTCTCACCCGCAAATGGACATACGCCTGAATACCACCGTGCGGGAGTTCCGCGGCGACGGCAAACTGGCGTCGGTACTGGTTGAGGATGTGAACACCGGCCAGCAGGAGGAATTGAACACGTCCGGCGTTTTCGTGTTCATCGGCCTTGACCCCAACACTGCGTTTTTGTCCGGCACCGTGGAGCTGGACGAACGTGGTTTCATCAAGACGGCATCAGGCATGGAGACCAATCGCCACGGCATATTTGCCGCCGGCGACGTCCGCGCCGGGAGCACCAAACAGGTCGCTGCGGCGGTCGGTGAAGGAGCGGCGGCGTTAATCAACATCCGGGCGCACATGGAGGCGGAGATCCGCAATCGCGGTTACGCGGGAGACTAGACGACAATCTGTCTCCAATCGCTGGATAGTAGACAACCAAAAGGGCCGGGGGAATTCCCCGGCCCCGCTCGACGGCCTGCAACCCGCTTTTCGGTCCAACCCGGTGGTTGCAGGCCAACCGCCCGCCCTTGGCGCGCCGGTCTATTTGTCGGGTATGTAGGAGTAGTACCGCACGCCAGCCATTGGCACACTGTAACCCAGTCCGGGAGAGGGTCGGTAGGTCACCCGTTCGGGCGTCTGGTCTTCCAGGCGGGCCCCGTATTCCGTCAGAATATCGGCCATGTCCTGCTCAACCATTTCGCTCAGCAACCCGGGCCGCTGGTCAAGCCGTTCGGCGTTCAGGCGTTCGTTGACAGTAACCATCGTTGCTTCCTCCTGTGTGGGGTTCAACCACATACCATATTGCGATTACTGTTATTATATTCACCGATTCTTGATACGTCAAGGCTCAATGTTCAGACCACGTTAAAATTGCCAGAGCATTTTCGGGATATTACCCGTCTCGATGCTACCCGTTTCACCGCACACCGCCAGGGAGTGAACCTGTAATGACGCAACCAATAGGGGCCGACCTGTTCCGATATCTGCAATCTGCCGGCGATCCCAGTATGTTGCCCGACGGCAGCCGGTGTGCCTACGTGCTGTCCTGGATTGACGCCGCCACCTCGGAAAGCCGTTCGCGCATCTACCAGATTGATACCACCGCGCCGGTAGCCACCGGTGTCGCCAAGCCGCAACCCTTCACCCGTGGCAACTCCGACACCCTCCCCCGCTACTCGCCCGACGGCAACACGCTGGCATTCCTGCGGCCCGGCGCTGACGGCCCGGACTCCCCCAGGCAGGTTTGGACCATGTCGGCTCACGGCGGTGAAGCGGCGCGACTTACCGATATGGCAACCAGCGTCCGCGAATTCGCCTGGTCCCCCGACTCATCCCGCCTCGTGGTGGTCGCCGACCGTTGCCCTGACGATGGCGCACCCAGCGACGCCACTGGGCCGGATGAGCCAAAAGTGCGCGAGGTACATCGGATTCGCTATCGCCACGACGCCATCGGATGGCGCGGAGACTGCCACTTCCACCTGTTCACTGCGGACGCCACCACCGGCGCCACAGCCCAGCTCACCGATGGCGATTGGGACGACACGGCTCCGGCCTGGTCTCCGGATGGCATCCGGATTGCCTTCATATCCGGCCGGTCCCAGGCACGGGACGTTACCGCAACCAACGAGGTCTACGTCATCGACGTGCCAGCCGTCCCTGCGGACGATGCCGAAATGCCAGCGCCCGAATTGTGGTCGCAGGGATTGACCGACGCTGCTGCCGTTATCTGGTCTCCCGACGGGCAAAAGCTGGCAGCGGCGGGAGCCACCGACGATGGCCTGACGGTGTTGTGGCAAGCCTACCTGTACATTTTGCAGCCCGGCGAGATGCCTCGCCGTATCACCGACGACCGCATTCGGCCCTGCCTTGGCTACCCCGGCATTTACCCGCCGCTGGAAATGCGCTGGGTTACCGGTGATTCTAACGGGGGCAACGAGGGGCGCATCCTGTTCCTGGCCGACGCTGCCGGCGAAACGCGGCTGTACTCGCTAGCGGTCGCGTCGGCCGGCTCCGATGCGGAACCGGTGGCGCTAACCGACGGCGGAGAGCTGGTGTCGGGCGTCGCGATGGATGCCACGGTAGTTCAGGTCGCGCTGGCATCATCCGCCCCAGAATTGCCGCCCGAAATGCACCTCCTGACGCTGAACGGACCTGACGGTTCGCACCGCCCCCGCCGCCGCATCACCGACCACAACGACGGCTGGCTCTCTGAACACCCGCCGGCATCAATGGAAAAGTTCGCCATCAACCGCGGCAGGTGGGACATTGAATGCCGCCTGTATCATCCACCCGGCTTCGATCCGACCCAAAGTTACCCGATGCTGCTGGAGATTCACGGCGGGCCCAACGGGGCCTTCTACGACTCCTTTGTGCCCTGGCATCAGGTGCCCGCCACGGCTGGTTACCTGGTGCTGGCCGTCAACCCCCGAGGCTCGTCCACCTACGGCGAGGAGTTCGTTGATGCGGTGCTGGGCGACTGGGGCGGCGAGGATTACCAGGATTTGATGGTGGCGGTAGACGCCGTTTGCGAACGGCCCTACGTGGATAGCGACCGCCTCCTGATCCACGGTTACAGCTACGGCGGCTTCATGACCACCTGGACCATCGGCCACGACCACCGGTTCCGTGCTGCGGTGGCCGGCGCCCCCTGTATCGACCTCTGGAGTATGTACGGCACTTCCGACATCGCGGCCAGCTTCGGCGAAACCCAGTGGTCGGCCCGTCCATCGGGTGGCGCGCCCGCCACTGTGCCGATGGCAACCGAGCTGGCGGAGGGTGTGGACAGCCTGGCCTACCGACTGTTGCAACGTTCTCCCATCACCTTTGCGCCCCAGGTGAACACGCCGGTGCTGCTGCTCCACGGCGAGGCTGACGCCCGCTGTCCCATCGGCCAAAGTGAGCAGTATTTCCAGATGCTGAAACGACTGGACAAAGAGGTGGAAATGGTGCGCTTCCCCGGCTGCGGCCACGGGTTCCTGCGCACCGGCCACGTCGCTTTACGACAGGCGTACCTGCAACGGATGATGGACTGGTTCGAGCGCTGGGCAGGATAGTTTGTGCTAAACTTTGGCTTCAACCCGGGTCCGTGCCGACATCTGCCCATCAATCACGAGGAAGATGTTATGAATGTTGGAGAGGCAGCCTCCGAACTGCGGCGTATGTACCAAAATGCTCTGCAAGGCGAGCAAGTGGTTAGCATTCATCTCTTTGGCATTAAATATGCTGAAGAGGTGGAACGATTTACCGCTTCTGAGATAGTCCGACAGGCAGGCTTGCAAGCTTCCTATGCTACGGAGGTCAATAAGGGAAAGAACTTGGCCAAGTACGTAGAACTGAAACGATAGGGGAGAACTGCTGCTATGACCACAGCGAAATCAGTCAGGGCGCAGGTCGCCGCAATTATCCGCAAACACCTGGAAAGCAAATTCGGCGACCGGCTCGTATTCGGCGCCATACGGGTAATACCCAGGCTGGACCAGTGGGGCGACGAATACCTGCACATCTACACCATCTTTGACGGCGACGGCGAGTTGCTTGACCCTCACTGGATTAACGGACTCTACCGGCGGATGAGGCCGGAACTCATCGAAATGGGCATCGCCAGTATCCCTACTGAATCGTACATCGAAAAGTCCGAATACGACCTGTGGTTCAAATCGTACATTGATAAAACCGAGAGTGGCCTGCGGTCTGAAATGGTGCAAGCCACCCCTTACGATGAATTAAGTCAGTGAATTGGGAACAACTCATCGCCATTGCGCGGCTGCTGGCGACGGCTCCAGAACACGGAGAGACTCGAGGTCGCCCACAGCAGGCCCGGTTACGCAAAGCTATCAGCGCCGCGTACTACGCCGTGTTTCACGCGCTGGCGAATAGCAACGCAGACACGCTAATCGGCGCGTCCCCACAGTTTCGCAGCCTGACGGCTTGGACGCAAACTTATCGGGCTTTGGACCACGGATTTGCCAAGGGTCAAATCCAGCGTGAATCAGGCGCCTTCTCAACTGCAATTCAAGACTTCGCTAATACCTTCGTAGCCCTGCAAGACGAACGACATCGCGCCGACTACGACCCCGACGCTGAATTTACCCGTTTCTACACGGTCTACTGGATAAATCGGGCAGAAGCGGCAATCACCAACTTTATGGCTACCACCGTATCAGAACGCAAAGCCTTCGCCGCCCAGGTACTTTTCAGAAATCGGTGACGGTTGTTCACTGGACAATGAGCACACATCTCGGCGTTTGACACCCGTCCCGGCAATCCAGTATCGTTCACGGGTCTTGCATCTGCGCGAATTCAGGGGATTGACCGATGACTAGCGATAACTCGCCCGAAGGTAGGGTCCGGATACTGGCCGGGCTGGTCGGCATACCCATTGAAGATGCCGATTTGCCCGAGGTCGCCAACCGTTTCGGTAGCCTCATGCAGGAGTTGGATCGACTGCGTGAGTTGGATCTAGAAGGGCTGGAACCAGTAACCATATTCCCGGACCCGGACGCCGCGGACTGAACGGAGCTTCCCGTTGACCACACCAGCCAACCCCGACGACATCGTTTTCCTGTCTGCCCAGGCGACGGCGACCGCGATCCGCTCCGGCGAGTTTACGGCCACCGATGCGGTGAACGCATATCTGCGTCGTATCGACCTTTTGGATGGAGAAATAAAGTCGTATATCACGGTGTGCCGTGAAGAAGCGTTGGGAGCCGCCTCGGATGCTGATGACTCGCTACGGCGAGGCGATGATAGCAGCAACGGCGCATTGTTCGGCGTGCCCATCGGCATCAAAGACCAGTTCAACACCGCCGGCATCCTGACCAGCAACGGTTCTCGCGCCTACGCCGAGAATGTACCCGCCACGGATTGCACCGTGGTTACGAGGCTCAAGGCTGCCGGGGCGATCCTGTTGGGCAAGCTGAACCTCAGCGAGCTAGCGATGGGCGGCACTGCCGATCCACCCTACGGCACCCCGCAAAATCCCTGGCGCCGCGACCATACTCCGGGCGAGTCCAGCAGTGGCTCTGGCGCGGCGTTGGCGGCGAACCTGCTGGCGGCATCGGTCGGTGAGGACACCGGCGGAAGCGGTCGTGGGCCGGCGTCATACTGCAATGCCGTTGGCTTGCGTCCCACCTTCACCCGCATCAGCCGGTTCGGCATCACGCCAATGTGCTGGTTTATGGATGCCGCTTCGCCAATGACCAAAACGGTGCAAGACTGCGCGCTGGTTCTGGAGGCCATCGCCGGTTATGACCCGCTGGATCCAACGACCAGCCGGCGCCCCGTGCCCAACTATCTTGCCATGCTGGACGGCGACGTTCGCGGTATGCGCGTGGGCCGTCTGCGCGAGTTGTGCGACGCGACCGATATGCACGCCGATGTGCGCCAGGCCACCGAGCGAGCGCTGGAAACACTGGCCGGCCTGGGCGCCGAGATTGTGGACGTCTCAGTCCCGCTTACCGAAATCGCCGGCGCTATCTTCGTGGCCATCGCCGACACCGAAGGCGCTGGCGCCCGCGACGAACTCATGCGCCGCGCACCGGAGCAGTTGGACCGCGCCTCGCGCACTAGATTACAGAGCGCCGCCCTGGTGCCCGCCAAGGTGCAAAACCGCGCCATGAAAGCCCGCGTACTGTTGCGACGTCAGTTTGAGGAAGCATTCCGCAACGTGGACGTGCTGGTTTCGCCGACCGCTCCGTATCCGGCGCCTCGCCACGATGCGCTCACTGCGCCGTTTGAAAGCGCGGAAGACGTGCGCCAACGGTTCTTCTTCCGCCGGTCGTACACGGGATGCTACCCGCTGGCAGCAATGCCGGCAGTGTCGGTGCCGGGCGGATTCACCGCCGACGGACTGCCCATCGGACTGCAAATTGGCGCGGCGCCGTTCGCGGAGGGCGCCATCCTTCGGGCGGCCTACGCCTACCAGCAAGCCACCGACTGGCACACCCGCCGGGCACCGGTCTAACGAGAGCAGGAGCGCAACAAATGCTGCGAAAGGCAATCATCCCGGCCGCCGGGTTGGGCACGCGGTTCCTGCCGGTAACCCGCTCCGTGCCCAAAGAACTGCTGCCAATCCTCGACCGGCCGATGCTGCAATACGTGGTGGCAGAGGCAGCGGAAGCCGGCATCAGCGAGGTGATTGTCATTACGTCGCCGGGAAAAGAGGGCATCGCCGAGTATTTCCGGCCCCGTCCGGACCTGGAGGAACGGCTGGCCGATGATGACTACCTGCTGGATCGGGTGCGTTCGGGCACCGACCTGGCCGAGGTGTCCTTCGTGATTCAGGAAGAGCCGTTGGGGTTGGGTCACGCCGTTTTGACCGCCCGCGATGCGGTCGGCGACGAACCGTTTGCCGTCATCCTGCCCGATGACATTATCGCCCACACCCCTGGCGTCCTGTCGCAGATGTTGGCGGCCACCGCCGGGCAGGACACCAACGCGGTCGCCTCTGTAGCCGTGGAGCGTTTGCCCTGGGAGGTTGTGCATAACTACGGTGTGGTCGACGCCGAACCCGACGGCGAACGACGCCACCGGGTCCACGGGCTGGTGGAGAAACCGCCGCCGGGCACCGCACCGTCCAACCTGTCCATCGTGGGGCGCTACATTCTGCCGCCACAGGTTTTTGATTGCCTGGAACGCACGCCACCCGGCGCAAAGGGAGAAATCCAGCTAACCGATGGCCTGTCGCTGCTGATGGAAGATGTTGCGCTGTACGCCTGCGAGTTCGACGGCATCCGGTACGACGGCGGCAACCCCATGGGTCTGCTGCGCGCATCCCTGGAATACGCCCTCGCCCGCGACGACACTGGAGCGGCAGCGGCGGAGCTGGTGCGGAAACTGGCGGCTGGGTTGACTGAACCGCAGTAGTTTGGCGATCTTGCGGATGGTGATTGGGTGTGGATGTTGTTGAGCTGGTGTCAGGCAGTCAGGATGTTCGGTCCGCCAGAATTCCCGGTTTTAGTCAGCCCCACGCCCGAGGATTCACGCGAAGGATTAAGCCCCTGATTTCGTGGACTGCGAGGTTGGCTCAAGAACCGAGTTCGCAGCACGAGGCGTAGTGGCGTCCGCGGTGGCCGGTAAGACCGCGCCGTTGAAGTAGTACACGCCGTCGATCTGCGCACGGTACCAAATTGCGATATTGACGCTTACGGATTGGAGGCCCTTCGAAGGGTTAAGGGTGAGCGCGGTGGTTGGTTTGAGCAGCCCTTGGACGGAGCAGGATGAGTGGGGGAACCGGTTCGGGGGAGATATTTTACAGGTCCTGGCGGCGGATGCCAGGGCCTCTCGATTATCGGAACGTAGCGATCAAAGGTGAGCTGATGACAGTGTTGGTCGATACGGCTACGAGATTGCCACGCTGCGCTCGCAATGACATTGGGGGTCAATCGAAAGACCCTGGGCGGTTGCCGGTTTAATTGACAGGCCCGGCGACGTGCCCGTAGAATTGCTTGCGCTGCAGCCCAACGCCTCTGAGGCTTGGGCCCGACCATAATTCTGAACATCCCACACCACACGCCCCGAATTGAGGAGGCGCCAAGCTATGGCAACGAAAGCCTTTTTGCTGGTTGAAACCGCCGTCGGTCGTACCCGTGACGTGGCCACCACTCTGCGCGATTTGGATGGCATTGAGTCGGTGGATGTTGTCACCGGCCCTTACGACATCATCGCTATAATCTCCGGAGACGATATGTCGGTGGTCGGCGGGTTGGTCACCGAAAAAATCCACACCGTAGTTGGCGTGGTTCGCACCGTAACTTGTGTGGCGGTGGGCGCGTAAGCTCAGGCTGCAGCCCGCTATCCAACCGAGATTGACAGGGGGTTCCAGTGGAGTATCGCTTCACTCCGGGCGACGACGAATTTCGTCGCGAGCTGCGCCAGTTCATCAAGGGCGAGTTGCCCCCCGACTGGGAGGGCGGCGGCCGCTGGCCGGAGGAATACGACTGGGACTTCACGATGCAGATGCGCGGGCGTCTGGCAGACAAGGGTTGGCTGACCATGCACTGGCCGGAGGAATACGGCGGCCAGGATGCCTCACCGGTGCGGTCGGCCATCTACAACGAGGAGCTGGCCTACCTGCGCGCGCCGGGACGAGACATATTCGGTGTGCGAATGCTCGGTCCGACGCTGATGATACACGGCAGCGAGGAGCAGAAGCAGGCTCACCTGCCACCCATTGCCCGGGGCGAGGTGCAGTGGTGCCAGGGTTACAGCGAACCCGAATCCGGCTCCGACCTGGCGTCCCTGAGCACCCGCGCCGTGCGCGATGGCGACGAATATGTCATCAACGGCGCCAAGATCTGGACGACGCTGGCCCACCGCTCCGACTGGATCATGTGCCTGGCCCGCACCGATCCGGAAGCGCCCCGGCACCGGGGCATCAGCTTCATCCTGGTGGACATGAAGTCGCCCGGAATCGAGGTGCGCCCGGTCATCAATATGACCGGCGGCCACGAGTTCAATCAGGTAATATTCGACAACGTGCGCGTTCCCAGCAGCAACCTGGTAGGCGAGGAAAACCGCGGTTGGTACGTGGCGGTTACGCTGCTGGACTTCGAGCGTTCCGGCATTGACTATTCGGCCATCTCGCGGCGCCTGCTGGACGATACGCGCCAGTATGCCGACGGCGTGTCCAGGGACGGCGGCCGCATCACCGACATTCCCTGGGTACGCAACCTGCTGGCCGACCGTTACATCGAAAGCGAGGTTGCCCGCCTGATGGCTTACAACGTGGCGTGGATGCAGGGTGAAGGGCTGGTGCCCAACAAAGAGGCATCCATGAGCAAGGCGTTTGGCAGCGAGACGCTGCATCGTTCCGCCAACAGCGTGCTGGAAATTGTCGGATTGCCCGGGGCGTTGGGTCGCAACGAGGAGCGGGCGCCGCTGAAAGGCCGGCTGCCGGAGAACTGGATGATCAGCTTCTCGCACAAGATTGCTGGCGGTACGTCCGAGGTGCAGCGTGGCATCGTGGCCAACCGTGGATTGGGATTGCCGCGCGGATAATCCCAAGGATTGGCTACGCCGCCAGCCGAGCGAACACGTCAATTTCGGATGGCGAGAGTTCCTGCATGGCGTGGCGGCAACGCTTCAAAATGCGGAACACCGTGCGTTTGGTGATGCGGAACCGGGCCGCAGCCTCGGCAACCGAAAGTTCCTCATTTTGTATCACCGACATTATCCGCAGGTCGCGGGCCATACGGCGGTATCTGGAGTACCATGCCATGTCGTCAAACTTGCAGCGCGGGAGAGGGCACCCCAGGCAGGCTTCCGCCACTTCGCAGCCGGTGTCTTCGTAGTGGTCAATGCCTGGCTCCACTGTAGTTGATTGGTTGGGCGCTACCGCATTTATCGCATACATATCGACACTCCGGAACGTGTGTTCTAATCCAATGACCGGATTATAGAACGCCAGTTCGCGGTGCGTCAATCAGAGTTTAGAACATATTATCGCCATTTTTGCATAATTTGTGACGTCGGTTTTCAGTCGGTTTCCGAACATATAGTGGTCTGCCGTGCCACGTGATACCGTCCCTTGGATTACCGATGAGAAACTCGGCATCCGACGGCATTTCAAGCAACGTGGAACCGGAATCAGTCAGGTGCCTTCCAGAAAACGGCGCAGGATAGCGGCGGCGGCCCCGGCGTCCACGGCTCCTCGTTCCCGGCTGGGACTGCGACCCGAATCGATCAAATCGGCGGCGGCGGCGGATGACGTATACCGCTCGTCAACGGTGACAACGGGGATCTCCGTGAGGCGTTCCAGCGCCCGGATTAGCGAGGTCGTTTTGCGCGCCTGTTCGCCGGCCTGCCCACGGGTGTTGTAGGGCATACCCACGATGATGGCCACCGCGTCTCTCTCCGCCGCTGCTTCGAGGATACGCGCGGCGTCGGCCCGTAATGTCGTCCGTTCCAGATGTCCGGCTGGCAGTATCAACGCGCCGGGCGGGATGCTCACGGCCAGCCCGATGCGGCGGTCACCAACGTCAAGGCCCAGCAGACGCCCGGCCTCGGCAAGATGCGCGCCGGCGTCCGGATTGGTCGCAGGATGGCTCAGCGGTTCAACCCCTCGCGCACCAGCCGCGCCACACCGTCGAGGGCGGCGCCGAGGCGATCCGCCTGCTTGCCGCCGGCCTGGGCCAGGTCAGGGCGTCCGCCACCGCCACCGCCCATGACTTTGGCGGCGTCGCGCGCGATATTACCGGCGTGGAGGCCGCGCTCCACCAGATCTGGCGTAATCATGGTGATGATGACCGGCGCGCCGTTGACCACCGCGCCCAGCGCGATGACGGCGCTCCCCAGCTTTTGCTTCAGGAAGTCGCCCATCTCCCGGATGGCTTCCACGTTGTGGGCCGAGGTGGTGTTGGCGACGAGTTTCACTCCGTCCACATCTTGCACACGTTCCAGCAGGGTTTCGGCTTCGGAGCGCAGGCCGATTCGCTCCGCCTCGGCCAGGCGATGGCGGAGGACGTCAGTATCGGCCATGTAGGCTTCCAGGCGGGCTTCCAGTTCGTGGACGGGCGCTTGCAGTTTTTGGGAGATTGCCTGTAGGGTTGCGGCTTGCTCCACGAATAATTCTTCAGCAGCGCGGCCGGTCATCGCCTCAATGCGCCTCATGCCGCCGCCAATGCTGGATTCGCCCAGGACCACCAGGGTGCCTACTTCGCCGGTGGCGTGGACGTGGGTGCCGCCGCACACCTCGAAGCTGAACGGGTTAGTGTCGTCGTGGCCCGCCATGCGCACGACGCGCACGACGTCGCCGTACCGGTCGCCGAAGAAGGCCAGCGCACCATCCCGGACGGCATCGGTGTAGGTCGTTTCCTGAGCGGTTATTCCCAGGTTGCTTCGTATCTTGTGGTTGGCGAGACTCTGCACGGCCAGCTGCTCATCCTGAGTGAGCGGGCCGACATGGTTGAAGTCGAAGCGCAGGCGTCCGGGGGCGCACAGGGAGCCGGCCTGACGCACGTGGGGGCCGAGGACGGAGCGCAGCGCGGCGTGGAGTAAGTGGGTACCGCTGTGATTGCGGGAAGAGTCGAGCCGGCGCTCAACCTCCACCTCGGCGGCAACGGCGTCGCCCAGGGCAATATCCCCGTCGGCGACGGCGCCACGATGGACAATCAGGCCGGCTACCGGGCTTTGCGTGTCTTCGACGCGCAGGCGTCCGTTGGGGCCGGTGATGACACCGCGGTCGCCGACCTGACCGCCGCCTTCGGCGTAGAAACAGGTTTCGGCGAGGACAATCTCGACGTGCTGGCCACGGGTGGCGTGCCCAACGGCCTCGCCATCGTGCAGGATGCCGACGATGCGGGATTCGATGGCGGTGAGGTCGTACCCGGTGAATGGGGTGCTGCCAGCGCCGAGGTTTTCGTAGGCGGTGACGATTTCCATGCTGCCGGTGACCTGATGGCCGGCGCGGTCGCGCACACGCTTGGCATCCATCTCGGCGTTGAAGCCGTCCATGTCTACGGAGAGGCCGTACTCGCGGCGGCCGATTTCGTCGACGAGTTCTGGCGGGAAGCCGTAGGTGTCGTAGAGGACGAAGGCGATGCCACCTGGGATGGTGTTGGCGGCTCTGGCCGGCGTCAGCGTTTCGGCGCTAATTGCGGCCGTTTCCAGCAGGGCGGGCGCGGCGGCAGTTGGGTCGTTGAGAAAATGCAGGATGTCTTCCAACAGCGGCATACCGTGGCGGATATTGTCCAGGAACTGGGTTTCCTCAAGCCCAATGACCCGCTGGATGAAGTCGTGGTTTTCAGTCAGCGATGGATAGGCGGCAGCGAAGCGCACCAGCACGGCGCTGCTGATTTCCGTCATAAATGGGCGATCCAGGCCCAGTTGCCGACCGTAACGGATGGCGCGGCGGATGATGCGACGCAGCACGTAGCCGCGTTCGCTGTTGGACGGTACTACGCCATCGCTGATGAGGAACGATGCGGCGCGGGCGTGTTCGGCAACCACCCGGATGGCGAAGTCGGTTTCGGTTGCCGCGCCGTACTGCACGCCGGCCAGGCGGCACACGGCATCCACGATGGGGCGGAAAAGGTCGGTTTCGTACACGTTGGGCTTGCCCTGCAGGATGGCGGCGGCGCGTTCCAGCCCCAGCCCGGTATCAACGCTGGGCGCCGGCAGGGGAGTGCGGCTGCCGGCCGGATCCTGGTAGAACTGCATGAACACCAGGTTCCACAGTTCGACGAACCGTTCACAGTCGCAGTTAGGATGGCAGCCGCCGGGTTGGGCTGCCGGGCCACCCTCGGTTTCGCTGCGGAGCAGGGCGGTGAGTTCATCGGGCGGCGTCATGGCGTCAGTTTGGGAATGCTGGCCGACGCCCTTCTCGGCGCCGCCGTCGTAATGCAGCTCAGAGCAGGGCCCGGTGGGGCCTTCCAGCCCGGCCGGCCCCCACCAGTTATCCTTGTTGCCGTAGCGGTAGATGCGCTCCGGCGGCACGCCGATGTCGTTGCGCCACAGCTCGTAGGCCTCATCGTCGTCAAGGTGAATCGTCACGTAGAGGCGGTCTGGTTCCAGGCCGAACAGATTGGTGCACAGTTCCCAGGCGAAGGCTACTGCATCCTTCTTGAAATAGTCTCCGATGCTGAAGTTGCCCAGCATCTCAAAGAAAGTGAGGTGCTTGTGGTCGCCAACCTCGTCGATATCGGTGGTGCGGAAGGATTTTTGGCAGCTGGTGAGGCGACGGCGCGGCGGGGTCTGCTCCCCCATGAAGAAGGGTTTGAAGGGCACCATGCCGGCGGACGTGAAGAGCAGCGTAGGGTCGCCGGCGGGGATGAGCGACGCGGACGGCATATGGAGATGGCCGCGTTCCTCGAAAAACCGGATGTACGAGTTGCGGATGCTGTCGCCTTCCATATCAGGTTACGACTCCCGTTGATTAAGTTACAAATTAAGGTCGTCAATACTGTGTTGCCGATTGTATGGTAAGGCTTGGGGAGCGTCAACAATATGAACTCGCTCAATACGTGGAGCTTCTGCCCTTTCGCCGGCCCCTTTGCCCGGGGTAGTACCGGTGCGCCCTCACCCTAACCCTCTCCCAATGTAGGAAAGGTTTGGGTTGGGAAAAGTTTGGTGATGAGAGGTCATCCGTCGGGCTGGCCGGGGGCAATATCCTCGTAGAGAGTAGCCAGGGCGGTGGCCAGGGCGTGGGGACGCTCGGCGAACTCGGGGGTTGGATACCATTCGTAATCGAAGCTGCGGACTACCACGCCATCTATGCTGGTTCTGAGGTTGGACACGATGACGCGAAACCCTACTATATTAGATGCCTGTTCTGCGAGTTGCTCCAGGATAATGTTGGGGCAGTCGAAGATGACCATGAACCCGCCCTGCCGCTGCCCGTTGGTAACGCGGCCACGAAACACCTTGCCGAAGAGATCCATTTCGACAATGGTGTATCGCCGTTCCTCCGCCCCGTGGTCGGGCCAACCGATGTAGATGTCGCCGCCGACGGCCCAGTGGTGCATGGTATCGGAACTCCGTGTCGCGGTATGGCCTCCATCCTAGCGACAGCCGGTGTGGGGCGCAAGGAAGGACCGGCCCTCATGCGTACCCACTTTGTCAATGCGAGCGTGGCGTGGCAATCCCGTCGCCGTAGCAACGGCGGTTCCCCGACGTGTGTTCAACCTCATTGAGATTGCCACGTCGCTTTGCTCCTCGCAATGACAGATTAAAGTGGGTACGCGTGAGAGCGCCGGCCACGACACGGCCTTTTGATTGCCGGCGCCATCTGGGTGGTCGATTAATGGCGATCCCGTCGAAGCATGGGTGAGCGGACCTTTCGATGGAGTCGAAATGATCCTTCGACAGGCTCAGGATGAGTCGGCTACTTGGGCAGATAGTCGAAAGTTGCTGCGACCGGGAGGCGGCTACCGCTGCTGGCGTTCCTCGCGCAGGGCGATGAGCGCCAACGGAACCGACGAAACAATAACCAGCAGGAGGGCCGGCGCCGCTGCGCGGGCGAAGAACGCCTCTTCCGCCGCCGCCCAAACTGACGACGCCAGCGTCGTGAAACCAATGGGGCTCAGGATGAGCGTAGCCGGCAGTTCCTTCATGGTCAGCAGGAATACCAATGCCGCCCCGGTGAGAATACCGGGGCGAATCAGCGGCAGCGTAACCGTGAAAAATACCGCCAGCGGCCGTTTGCCCAGGCTGCGCGCAGCTTCTTCTACCTGGGGACGAACCTGTGACAGTGAGGTTCGGAGCGACCCGACGGCGGCCGGCAGGAAGAGTGTTACGTACGCCACCGCCAGCATTGCAATGGACTGGTACAGCCACTGAGCATAGTTGGCTCCGAAGTACACCAAACCCAACGCGATGACGATTCCCGGCAGAGCGAATCCGACAAACCCCAGCCGTTCCAGCCACCTGCTGAACAAACCGGGGTAACGCACGACCAGCACGGCGATTGGCGCAGCGCACACTACCGTCAGGGCCGCTGCCATCACCGACACGGCCACCGAGTTTGCCGCCGCCCGCCACAGCAGAGCCAGCGGTTCCCCAGCGGCCACTCCCCGCACCGTCCAGAACACCAACACGCCCACGGGCAATCCTAACGCAACCAGCGCGGTCATTCCGCAGTACACGAGAGCCGGCCAGCGCCAGAGACCCAACGGCACTACCTCCGGGAGACGCGTCGCACCAGCGCCGCTGCGGTAGTAACGCATCCGACCTCGCGCAGAGTGCTCGCCCCAAACCACGGCCAGCGCGAGGGCGATCAGCGCCAGCGACCACGCGGCAGCCAGGGTGCGATTCAGAGTCGCGCCATACTGGATGAAGATGCTCCAGGTGAAGGTTTCGTAGCGCATCATGGCCACGGCGCCAAAGTCGCTCATGGTGTACAGCGCGGCGAGCAGTCCGCCGGCCAGTATCGCGGGGCGCAGCATCGGCAGGGTTACCCGCCAGAAGGTTTGCCAGCGGTTATGGCCCAGCGCCCGCGCTGATTCCTCCAACGCTGCGTCGAGATTCCAAAGGGCCGCCCGCACGGTCAGCAGGACATAGGGAAAACTGATTATGATGAGGGTGAACGCTGCGCCCGGAAAGCCGTAGATGCTGGGCAACCGTTCCACGCCAAAGGCGACTTCCAGCCAACCTTGCAGGATGCCCCGCGGCCCCAGCCCGATGGCGATAGCAAACCCCACGATGTAGGACGGCAGCGCCAGCGGCAGCATGGTCGCCACCCTCCAAAACCCGCGCCACGGCAGGTCGGTGCGCACCGACAACCACGCCAGCGGAACCGCGATTACTATGCAACCCACCATAACGGCGGCCATCAGGGACAGCGTGCGCAGCACCACCCACAACGTGCGCGTGCGGAAAATCAGCTCGGCAGCATCAGGGCCCGCTCCGACGGTGCGGATGGCAAGGTACACGGGGGCAATCAGCAGCAGGGCAGCAATGACCAAGGCCGGCAGCCAGATCACCGCCGGCGGTCGTGCGGCGCCGACGAAGAGGTGGCTGATGGCCGAGTGTGGGGTAACGGGGTTCAGCATGGATGGCCGGTTTGCGGGGTTGATGGTATCAAAGTTATACTGGCCTCGCCGGGAGGAGGGTTCCGGCGGGGCCAGTGGCCTGAGAGTAGGCGGGTTGGGGTGTTGCCGCCGCTATGGCAACGCTCCAACTTTTTGCAGTAGGGCTTGCGTACCGGCCAGGTCCGACAGATCAGCCAGGGTAATGTCAGGCTGAGCGATGTTTGCCAGCGGGGTTAGCAGGGTAGAAGGGCGGACGCCATCCACCAGAGGGTATTCGAAAGTGGAACCGGCGAAATACTGCTGCCCCACCTTGCTCAACAGGAACCGGATGAATTTATCGGCGTTCTCCGGGTTGTCAGCGGTATTCAGGATGCCGGCCCCCGATACCAGGACGATGGCGCCGGGGCCCCCGGTACGCAGGTGGGCATTGCGAGCGGCGAAGTCTTCGCCTTCTTCGGCCAGGAATCGGTGCAGGTAGTAGTGGTTGACCAGCCCGACATCGATTTCTCCGGATGCCGCCGCTGCGACCTGCGGGGTGTTCTTGGGATAAACCCGCACATCGTTGGCCAGCATTGCCCGCAACCACTCCTCGGTGCGCGCTTCGCCCCAGCCGACTCGGAGCGCCGTAACCATTGCCTGGAACGAGCCGTTAGTGGGAGCCCAGCCGACGCGGCCCTTCCACCTGGGTTCGGTGAACCCCCAGAGGTCGTTGGGCAGGTCGGCCTCGGTGAGACGGTCGGTGCCGTACACGACGACGCGGGCGCGCCCGGTGATGCCCACCCAATGGCCGGCGGACGAACGCGCCCACTCCGGCGTCAACTCGATGATGTCGGCCGGCAGCGTTGACATCATACCGGACACGGCGGCGAGGCCACCGGGGTCTTGCGCGTAGAAAACATCGGCTGGCGAGTTGTTGCCCTCTTCCAGCAAGGTGGCGGCCAACTGGCCGGTTTTAGCATATTTGACCTGAACATCGATACCGGACGTACCCTTGAACTGCTGAATTATGGGGTCAACCAGCGATTCGCTGCGGCCGGAGTAGATGATGAGTTTGCCGGGGTCTTGCCTTGGTGCGGTTTCCGTCACCAACCGGGTCACCTCAACTTCACGCGTAACCTCCACGGGGGCGACCGGATTGCTGCCGCACGCCATCACGGTGATTGCCAGTATCGCAATGAGCGCGGCGGGAACGACGTGTCGGTTACCGCGCCAAACGTTAGAACCGACCTTCATCTTGCTAATCTTCATTGTGGCAACCTCCAGCGTTGGCCCAGGAATTGCGAATCTGTTTGTTTGAGACGACACGGCGAATGTGGTGCAACGATGCTTTGACGTCAACAGGCCGATAAGCCATATAACGTGGTAACGCACGCCAGATATTAGTGCCAACTTATTTTTTTGTCAAGCCGGTATTTACGACTGATTTCGGCGGCGATTATGCTCCCACCGTCGGAGCGCTCGAAAACTTCATACGCGCGACAGGAGCATTATCGCGATTGTCCTGCAAGCGGCGGCGATAATTTCGAGCCGCCACCCCTCAATATCACCGTTCGACGCTGGGAATGAGATTGTGATTTTCCTTACCGGGCGTCGCCCGGATGTATTGACAAGGCAATATCGTGTCGGTAGACTGACGCCAACAATCAACGACCATTGACTTGACCACCGTATGCGCACTAACAATGCTGTTCGCCCGGTCTAAACAAAATCCACAGTCTGCCAGCGTCGCCGCCATATCCGAGGGCTGTGCCCTGGAGTTACGGGGCGTAAGCAAATCCTTTGGGGCCACGCAAGCGGTTGCCGATGTCAACATTGATTTGCAGCGCGGCGAGATTTTGTGCCTGCTGGGCCCGAGCGGATGCGGCAAAACCACCACCCTGCGCCTGATTGCCGGCTTTGACACCCCCGACAGCGGTGTTGTCAGAATTGGCGACCGCACGGTGTACGGTGGCGGCGCGAACGAGAGCCCGGAACGCCGACGCATCGGTATGGTGTTCCAGGAGGGTGCGCTGTTCCCGCATCTGACGGTTGAGCAGAACATTGCGTTCGGTCTGCCGAGAGGACGCCAGCGCAAACAGCAAGTCGCTGAGTCGCTGCGCACGGTGGACCTGGAAGGTTACGGCGAACGGTATCCCCACGAACTGTCGGGCGGGCAGCAGCAACGAGTTGCGCTGGCTCGCGCGTTGGCCCCGGAACCTGACCTGATCCTGATGGACGAGCCGTTTTCCAGCCTGGATCCGGGCCTGCGCGGCCAACTGCGTCAGGATGTGGCCGCTATCCTGCGCGCGCGCAACGCCACCGTGGTTTGCGTGACTCACGACCAGGAAGAAGCGATGCAGTTGGGCGATCGCGTGGCGGTGATGCAGGACGGGCGCATCGAGCAACTGGGCTCGCCGGAAGAGGTGTTTCGCCATCCTGACACCCAGTTTGCGGCCGAGTTTTTCGGCACGGCAGACTTCCTGCCAGCGTGGCGGGATGCCGAATATCTGGCCAGCGAAGTTGGCCGCGTGCCGTGGCCGGCCTCCTGTCCCACCGGCCAGCAGTTGCAAGTGATGATTCGCCCCGACTGCGTGGACATTCACCCCGACGATGCGGGCGCCGGTGTGGTGCTGCAACGGGAGTTTCGTGGCGCGTTCCACCTGTACACCGTGGGCCTGCCTTCGGGACACCGGGTGCGGGTGCTGAAGTCCCACCTGGTGCACCTGGATGCGGGCACCCGAGTTGGGCTGTCGATGCGGCAGGGGCACACCATGCAGCCGTTCGTCGACGGCATGGCGCAGGGATAGCGTCCGGGCCTGGCGCTGGGCTGATTGGGGTCTTGGCTGGTGGGTGTTCACCCTCACCCTAGCCCTCTCCCGTCAAGGGAGAGGGGATTAATGACGGGGTCGGGGTTGCTATTTAGCGGGGGTGGTGGCTGATGCGTACACACTTTGTCGTTGCGAGTGTGGCAGGGCAATCCGGTTGGTATGGCACAGGTGTTGGGCGGGAGTCGCTGGTACCGGAACGAGATTGCCACGCTGCGCTCGCGATGACAAATTATTAGAGTGGAGGCGCGTGGGGAGGGGCAGGACGATTGCAAAGTCAGTAGTTCCTTTCTGCTTGACGAGGGGAACGCCCCCTCACCCTAACCCTCTCCCACGAAGGGGAGAGGGGACTTTGCAATCGTCCTGTGGGGAGGGGTGGGGCGCCTGCAATGGTTTGGGGATTGGGGTATAATTTGAGTATTCTCAGAGGGGCGGATGATGCCCGGTTTAAGAGAGAAACGTGCCACGTCCTCGTAAATCTGCCGCCGATGCTATGACACGCGGCCACGACGAATCGGAACGATTGTCGCCGGTTACGGAGAACTATCTGCTGTCGCTGTACAAGATGTGGGAGGACACGGAGATTCCCACGCTGACTCAGCTTACCGAGGCGTTGAGGCAGTTGCCGCCGACCGAGGGATTGGGGACTTCGGTGCCGTCGGTGGCCGGGATGCTGCGGCGGATGCAGAAGCAGGGCCTGGTTGACATTGGTACCGACAAGCGCATCCGCCTGACCAGTCGGGGGCAGACCGAGGGCGAGAACATTGCCCGTCGGCATCGTCTGGCCGAGTGGCTGGTGGTGAGTTTGCTGGGGATGGAGCTGCACGAAGCCCACATTGAGGCTCACCAGCTGGAGCACGGGATGTCAGCGGCGCTGGAATCCAGGTTGATGGAACGGCTGGGGAACCCGACCCGCTCGCCTTTTGGCTGGCCGATACCGGGCACCGAGGGGTTCGCACCGGGGCCGGCGCCGGGCGCGGTTACGCTGGACAACGCCACCAGCGGTGAAACCTACATGGTTGACCGGGTGCCCGAAGAAGACGCCGAGTTGCTGAGATTCCTGGGCGCGGCCGACCTGGTGCCTGAGCACCAGATAACGCTGCTGGAAGCCTTGCCGTATCTGGGGGTGATGCAGGTTGCGACCGAGGTTGACCGGATTTCCATCGGCTACAACGTGGCGCGTCAGATAGTGGTGCGCCCGATGCCCACGCCAGTGGACGGGGACGCGGATTAGGACTCCTCCAGGAGGTTGCGTCGCACCTGGGCCCAGCCTGCTGCCATGGGACGGTCTGGCAGGTCTGGTTGGTCGGGGTTCGGGAGCACCTTGACGGCAACCAGCGTTGGCCCGGTCTGCCGCATGATTTCTTCCAGGCCGATCAGTAATTCTTCCAGGTCATCGAACCGGCGGGTGTGGGCGTAGCCGGCGCTGCGGGCCATACCCTCCAAGTCAATCTTGTCCAGACCGGGGATGGGAACGCCGTCGGTGGAAGTGTGGTCGGCGTCTTCGAGGACGAAGTGGACCAGGTTGGCGGGAGCGGCCTCGCCGATGGTGGCGAGGCTGGCCAGGTCGGTGCGGAGGGTTGAGTCGCAGTCGAGCACCAGTACGCGGCGGGCCGGTTGCGCCAGCGACAGACCGAGACCGACAGCGGGGGCCCGATCCATGCAGTCGGTGAGGTCAACATCAAGCTCACGGCGCTGCGAAACGGTGTGCCAGTCGCGCAGGGCGGCGGAGGTTGAGACCACCAGGGCGTCGTTGCGATGGTAGTTAATTGCTCGTGCGACTTCTTGGGACGGAATCAAATCTGATCCTCAGCGTCGGGATTGGGAGGTAGAACTGGGTTGCGTTCGCGCCCGATTTCGGAGCGGCGACCGGATACCATGAGGAAGAGGCCGGCCAGTATGAGGGATCCGCCGGGCACCGCTTTGAGCACGTTGCTTTCGACGAAGCCGAGCCAGAGCAGGTAGAAGCCGGCGACGACGATCGCTGACGCGAGGACGCGGCCGATGATGCCGCGGAGGGGGAGTTTGAGCATAGTCGCCATTATACCTGCTGTAGTTGCTTGCCTGAAGAGTCCGGCTCCGGGTTACAGCGTGCTTACCAATCTTCGGAGATCTTGCCGCACCTTTTCCTGAATGTTTTCGTCAACAGAATTGTCTTCAAGCAGCGTAACGAAAGCATAAGCGGTGGCCGGAGTATCGCCCAGATTGATAACTTCCTGCACCGCTTCCATACGATGCTTTTCCTCAGCCCTCCTGTTCGCAACCAGTGCAATGAAAGCATCAACCACTGCGGTAGCGCCGGCCAGCCTGTCAATCCAGTGTACTGCTTCCCAACGATACTGACCATCAGCTCTCCCGTTCGCAACCAGCGCAGTGAGAGCATCAACCGCTGCAGCAGTGTCGGCCAGCCTGGAGATCACCTGCACTGCTTTTATCCGGAAACCTTCGTCAACCTCATAGTCCTCGGCCAGCAAAGCGAAAGCTTCGACTGCAGCAGCAGTATCGCCAAGCTTGGCAATTTGCTGTGCGGATTCCATCCGGAGGGCATCGTCAACAGAGGACTCCGTAGCCAGGAAAAAGAGAGCATCGATTACTGCCCCTGTATCCCCCAGCTTGATAATTTGCTGCGCGGCTTCTATACGATACTCTTCCTCAACATCCAGTTCGTCTTCAAACAGCAAAGTAAAAGCTTTGACCGCAGTGGCAGTATCGGCCAGCTCGGCAATCGTCACCGCCGCATTCCAACGGTCGCCGGCGTCAAACCTATTGTCCTCGTTATCAACGAGAACCATCAAAACATTAGTAGCCGCTTCAGTATCGCCCCGGTTGGCAATTTTCTGCGCCGCTTCCATACGATACTCTATCGGATCTATACCCAGGTCAACCCTATATTCCACAGCTAGCGCAAGTATCGCATAGATAGCATCAACACCCGCTTCGGTATCGCCCAGCTTGAAAAGTTCCTGGGCCGCTTCTATACGATACTCTGCCTCAACATCTTCGTCCTCAACCAGGGCACTGAAAGCTTCGACCGCCGCCGCAGAATCTCCGAGCTTGGCGATTTCCCGCGCCGCTTTCATACGGTGGTCGTCTTCAAGCGATTCATGATTGACTAGCGAGGTCAGGTATGTAACAGCGGCTTGGATTTCTCCCAAGCCGGCGATTTCGCGAGCGACCTCTATTCGATCTTCAGCGTCTGGCATAGGGCCCTGAGGTTTGCGACGTTGAATGTCAGCCACGCTTGAGATTACACAGGGGCGAATGATTATTCGCCCCTACATTGTTGCGGCGGTGGTGAGATGGGCGTCTAGTCGTCGGCCAGGGCGGCGGTTACTTCGGTGTAGGCTTGTTGGGCGGAGCGGGTACCGCGGACGCGGAACTGGACGGGGGTGTTCTCGATTTCCGGTTCTACCACCAGGTGGATGAAGACGGGGCCTTCGGCAGCAAGGGCTTCGTCGATACCATTGGTCAGGTCTTCCAGGTTGTCGTAGGAGAAGACGGCGGCGTAACCGGCGCCTTTGGCAACTTCGGTCCAGTCGGTGACGCCATCGGAGCCGGGGATGGGCTGGCCGCCGGTTACGGCATAGACGCCGTTGTTGAAGAGGAAGTGGTAGAAGTTTTTGGGCTGCTTGGTGGAAGTGGTAACCAGAGCGCCTAAGTTCATCAGCAGGCTGCCGTCGCCATCGAGCACGAAGACCTTGCGACCGGGCTGGGCGAGCGCGACGCCGAGGCCGACGTTGCTGGCTTTGCCCATTGCGCCGGAGATGGGGAGGTCCAGGTTCTCGTTAGTGGTTACGGTGGGCAAGCCGAAGCGGACGTTGCCGGCGTTCATGGTGGGGATGATTACGGCGTCGTCGCGCTTGCTGTCGATAATGCGGACGGCATCGGTGTTGTTAATCATGGGGGTGTCTCCTGGAGGCGAGGGCAACCACAGGGGTTGCCCCTACGGGTTGTTGTGGGATGGGGGTGATGCTTCGGTTAGGAGCCGAATTCGGTGCCGATGAGGACACCCACGGGCCGGTTGAGGCGCTGGGCTTCTTCAAACGCGATGCTGATCCGGTCGGCGTCGTCGTCGGTTTCGACCAGGTAGTAGTTGATGCCCCAGGCGTGGAGGATATGTTCAATGAAACGGCCGGCGGAGTCGGGAGTGGGGCCGCGCCGGGTCCAGCCACGGTAGCCAATGAGCATGACGAGGGGTTGGTTCAGGTCGAGGCTGAGGCCGCGGATTGAGTCGCCGGCCTCGAAGACGCCGGTGTTCTGGATGAGGACGACCGGTTTGGCACCACCGACCCACAGGCCAGCGGAGACGGCCATGGTCTCGCCCTCGCGGCACACCGGCACCAGGTCCAGGGTGGGCTCTTCCATCATCATGTTATAGAGGAAGTTGGTTTCGCTGTCCGGGAGCCAGACCACGTGTGAGACGCCGTTCTTTTTGAGTTCGTTCACAAGGGAAGCTGGGTGCAGTATGGATTCGTGGGCTTCCGTGGTCATTATCGAGACTCCTTGAGCGAAGTGGGATTGGTTGCAGTGTCAAATGAATTGGCCGGCATTATATGGTGTGGGTTTTTGGGCGTCAACGGGCGCGCTGCGCCAGGCGGCGTTCCGTATTAGGTGGGTTTTTTGCATGGATGAACAGGATAGACAGGATTTTTCTGATTGGGGCTTTCCTGGATTCCCGCTTTCGCGGGAATGACAGATAGGTTTGGTTTAGGTATTTATTCACGCATCAGTAAATTGCAACGCTACCCGGCGGCGGTGGGTTGCGGAGCCAGCGTTTGTGATGGCGGACTGGCGTGGGGTGTCCGGCGATGATGTGATCGCAGGCGGTGACGAGTCGGACGACACGACGGCAGACACGGCGTGTTGCGACGCGGGCGGCATCAGTCTGGCGTCCGTTGAGGAAGTTAGGCAGGGAATGGGTAAGTCGGAAGGTTTTGAGGTGGGAGCGACTGAGCTGTTCCGCGAAGATGTAGAGGTGGAGGATGATTTCGAGTCGGCGACGGGAATTGTGGGGAAATTCGGTGAGCATGGCGATGGCGGTGATGCTGTGGGAACTGGCGCGGCGCAAGTGGTCGGCGGCGTTGGCGTAGTCATTTGCGGCGATGGAGTTGCGGGCGCGCCGGAGGTATTGATGGCTGGTGGATTGGTGGTGGCTGATGGTTCCGATTGAGATTCTCCGATGGTTTAGATTTTGCGGTGGTTTAGATTTTGGGAATTTGGGCGAGGGGTTTCAGGTCTGGGTCGGCGATACGGCCAGGGGATGCAGATTATGTCCTAGGCTTCCATGTCCCGCGCCACGGGGGGGCGAACCGGGTCCCGTAGTGATTGCGCGGCATGGGGCGGTGGTGACTCCCGCCGTGCTTCGCGAACCGGTCCGGTGAAAAGGCGGCGACGGACGCGCGAAAGCGTTGCAGAACCGACAGAGTTGGCCGTGAGACCTGAAACCAAATGCCCAATTTGAGATGTTGAGTCAAGCAGGGCGAGACGAGCGCTCGTTTCGCTTTCCGGATTGCCTGACTGAATACAGGATACGGGGTTGGCGTCGGGTGGCGGAAGGGGCAGGGTGTCGCTATTTTGGGCGGGGGTGGCGGCCCTCACCCCCGACCCCTCTCCAAGAGGGCGAGCTGACAAGGGTATGTCTTGGATGTTTTACAGAAGGTTTTCACCCTCACCCTAGCCCTCTCCCATCAAGGGAGAGGGGACATTGTAGAAGTTACCTACCCCTGTCAGCCCTATCCCATCGGGGAGACCTTTGCGCGACGTGTCGTAGGGTGGAACGAAACGGCGTGGCAATGCCGGCTTGAGCCTCGCGCGTGTCCACCTTGTCAAACCAAACTGGCCGACTGGGGGAGGAACGGATGGTTCGACAGGCTTACCATGAGCTGGGGATCAGTGCGGATTTTCACCCTCACCCCAACCCTCTCCCATCAAGGGAGAGGGAGCGAGATTGCCACGTCGCTTTGCTCCTCGCAATGACAGTTTAAGTGGGAGAGGAGATTTTAGAATTCGGCGTTGCGGGGGGTGCGTGGGAAGGCTATGACGTCGCGGATGTTCTGCATACCGGTGGCGAACTGGACGGTGCGCTCGAAGCCGAGGCCGAAGCCGGCGTGGGGCGCGGTGCCATAGCGTCGCAGGTCGAGGTACCACCAGTAGGGGGCCTCGTCGAGGCCGGATTCGGCCATGCGGGACTGGAGGATGTCGAGGCGCTCCTCGCGCTGGCTGCCGCCGATGATTTCGCCGATGCGGGGGACGAGCACGTCCATAGCGCGGACGGTGCTGCCATCGTCACTGAGTCGCATATAGAAGGCTTTGATGGAGCTGGGGTAGTCGGTGACGATGACGGGTTTGCCGACCTTCTTTTCGGTGAGGTAGCGTTCGTGCTCGGATTGCAGGTCGAGGCCCCATTCCACCGGATACTCGAAGCTCTCGCCGGAGGATTTGAGGGCGTCTACGGCCTCGGTGTAGGTCATGCGCTCAAAGTCGGAGGCGACGATGCCCTCCAGGGTGGCGATGAGTTCCTTGTCGTAGAAGCGGTTGAAGAAGGCCATATCGTCGGGGCAGGACTCCAGGGCGTGGGCAAAGATGTTGCGGAGGAAATCCTCGGCCAGGTCCGCCAGGCCATCGAGGTCGCAGAAGGCCACCTCGGGTTCGACCATCCAGAATTCGGCCAGGTGTCGGGAGGTGTTGGAGTTTTCGGCGCGGAAGGTGGGGCCGAAGGTGTAGACGTCGGTCATCGATTGGGCGAAGATTTCAGCCTCAAGTTGGCCGCTGACGGTGAGGAAGGCGGGGCGTCCGAAGAAGTCCTGGCTGTCGTCGACGGAGCCGCCGGCGGTGGGCGGGTCGTTGACGTCGAGGGTGGTGACGCGGAACATGGCGCCGGCGCCCTCGGCGTCGCTGGCGGTGATGATGGGGGTTTGGACGTAGAGGAAACCGCGCTGCTGGAAGAACTGGTGGATGCCGAAGGCCATGGCGTTGCGGACGCGGGCCATGGCGCCGAAGGTGTTGGTGCGGGGGCGCAGGTGGGCCAGCTCGCGCAGGAATTCCAGGGTGTGGCGTTTTTTCTGGAGGGGATATTCCTCGGGGTCGGCGCCGCCGAGCTGCTCGATGCCGTGGGCCAGGATTTCGTAGCGCTGGCCGCGGCCCTGGGATTCCTGCAGGACGCCGGAGACGCTGACGCTGGAGCCGGTGTTGAGTTGGCCGACGACGGCGTGATCGGGACAGGTGGGGTCGACGACGATCTGGAGGTCGGCGAAGGTGGAGCCGTCGTTAATCTGGACGAAGGAGACGGCGCCGGAGGAACGGACGGTCTTGACCCAACCCTTGACGACCAGCGGGTCGCTGGCGGTGTCGGGCAGTTTTTCGAGGCTGAGCAGGTTTTTGATGCGGGTGCGGGGCTGCGACGTGGGCACGGCGAACCTCCCGGGCTGCTGGTGGCAGGGTGATAAGCGGATTTTAGCATAGGGGGAGGATTGCCGAGACGTGCAAGACACAGAGGTTGGCTGGTTAGGAGCGTATGATGTGGCGGAAGGTTTTCGGAAATAAGCAGCGATTAGGCGAAATGTGGCGAGGGTCGATGAGGTGGCGAGTGTTCATTGGGAGCAGGCAATTGCAGGTTTTTGTGGGGCTCATGCTAACCATGCTACTGGCGGCTGCGTTGGGTTGTATGGGTTCGTCAACCGTAGATGGCAACCGGGCCCAAAGGGTGCAGACGCCGTCGGCGTTACAGCCGAGGGCGTCGCGGCCGGCCGACGATCGAGGAGCGGCCGGCGGGACGCACGATCAGAGCGGCGGAGATGGGGATTTTCACCCTCACCCCAACCCTCTCCCATTGAGGGAGAGGGGGTGAGTTACTCCGCGAATTTTGGCATCACCTGCTCGCCCAGCATACGCATCGACTTCTGCACCCGTCGCGTGTCCATCTCCCCCGTATTCAACTTGAACATGAGGTTGCGGACGCCGATGTCGCGCATGGCGGCGACCTGCTCAGCCACCTGCGACGGCGTGCCCATGATGAACGAGTGCTCCAGACTTTCGCCGGCCGGAATGGGCCGGTTGGGATCAGGAGGCGGGAAGCCGCCGGGGTTGTACAGTTCGCGGGCGCGGCGGAAGTGGGTGCGCTCCCGCTCGAAACCGGCCTCGGCAATCTCCACGGCCTCGCTGTAACTGTCGGCCACAAACAGGTCGCGGGACGCCCAACACTGATCCAGCGTCGCCTCAGTCTCCGTCTCGGTGAACCCCGAGTCCAGCATGGTTTCGCGGTACCGCTCCAGGCGCGCCTCCAGCGTTGCAAGGGTCTGAATACCAATCATGATGGGCCGGCCGATTTTCGCCATGCTGACAGCAGAGGCTTCGCTGATGCAGGCGCGAATCAGCGGCGGATGGGGTTTCTGATACGGGCGTGGGCGCAGCAGCGGAAATTCTACGTCCCACGTTGCGCCCCGGTGCGAAAGGTCCTCGGACGTCCACGCCTCCACCAGCAACTGCTCGGCCTCATCCAGCCGGGCGATGCCTTCCTCCATGGTGAGGCCAAAACCCACATACTCATAGTGGTTGTACGCCGAGCCGCGCCCCAGCCCGACAATCAGCCGCCCGTGGCTAAGGTTGTCCAGCAGCGAGGTTTGCACCGCCAGCCGCACGGGATGGTGGAAGGCCAGTTCGACAACGGCAAAACCAATTTTCAGATGCGTGGTGCGCGCGGCCACGGCGGCCCCCAGTACCACCGGATCAGCGTGGGCGGCGGCGCCGTCGAAGTGGTGCTCGGTGAGCCATACCGAATGCATACCAATCTGTTCGGCGAGCACAATCTCGTCCAGCGTGTTGTCAATCACCGCCGAGTCGTTTTCAGGATGGTGGCTAACCGGAAATACGAAAGAACCGAACCGCATAATCGCCTCAACAAGCACAAAGTATGGTGGATCACACCGTGATTATAGACCACCCCGCAACGACCCTGAACCAGCCCCCACGCCCTCGATGAAACCTTTGCAAAACCGTTGTCGTAGCAACGGCGGTTCGTCGACGTATGTTCAACTTCATCGAGATTGCCGCGTCGCTATGCTCCTCGCAATGACAGATTGGGTGGGTACGCGTTACCAACCCAACCCTCATCGTACCCACTTCGTCATTGCGAGCGTAGCGCGGCAATCCCGTCGCCGTAGCAACGGCGGCTCGCCGACGTGTGTTCAACTTCATCGAGATTGCCGCGTCGCTATGCTCCACGCGATGACAGATTGGGTGGGTACGCGTTACCAACCCAACCCTCATCGTACCCACTTTGTCATTGCGAGCGTAGCGCGGCAATCCCGTCGCCGTGGCAACGGCGGTTCGTCGACGTGTGTTCAACCTCATCGAGATTGCCACGTCGCTATGCTCCTCGCAATGACAGATTGGGCGGGTACGCGTGAGACGCAATGAAATGATAGGTTGCGGAATCGTGTCCTTGATCGTGTCCTTGATCGTGTCCTTGATTGATGACGGACGGCGAGGGCGAGGGCGAAAACCCTTGCCAACACCTGCGCGTCGTGGCAACCTCAATAACATGATGCGTACCGTGTTTGCTTGCTGCTTGCTGGCGGTGTGTCTGCTGCTCACCACCGCTTGCGCCGGCCCGACAACTCAGCCCAATGTGCTGAATGAACCGGCCGGCGGCCCTCCGGTAAGTCTGGTGGTGTCGACCAGCGACCTGGCGGTGGGGAATAACCGGCTTGCCTTCGGGTTGGTTGACCGGAACTATATGCCGGTGCGCCCCGATTCGGTGGCGCTGCGCGCGGTGTTTTACGAGCCGGGCGCAGCCACCGGCCAGGTGCGCCACCGCACCACCGCCCACTACGAACCCTGGCCGCCGGAGGGGAGACGCGGCATCTTTATCGCCGATGTGTCGTTCGACGAAGCTGGCGCCGCCACCCCAGGCGCACCCGGCATCTGGGAAATTCACGCAACCTTCGACTACGGTGGCAACGACTCCGATGGCAATGATCAGGCCGAGGCGAGCTTGACCATCGGCGCGGTGGTATCCGTGGCCGACCAACACCGTTCCCCTTTCATCGGCGATCCTGCTCCGCTGTCCAACACCCCAACGGCCGCCAGCGCCCCCGACCTGCACACCATCAGCAGCAGCCCGCAACCAGACCCGGCGTTGTACCAGCTGTCGGTGGCTGACGCCGTGCGCGCCGGCCAGCCGGCCGTGGTTACGTTCTCGACGCCGGCCTTTTGTGTAACGGCGACCTGCGGCCCACAAGTTGCCGAACTGTCGATGCTGGCGGCCCGCTACCCGGGGCGCGCTAATTTCGTTCACGTGGAAGTGTACAAAGACCCACACCGCATCGAACCCAGCCAGCCAGCCAAAGAGCTGGTGCCGGCCGTGGACGAATGGGGACTGGTGACCGAGCCGTGGACATTCGTGATTGGCAGCGACGGGCGCATTACCGCGCGCTTCGAGCAGTACGTACCGCCCGATGTGCTGGAATCTGCGTTATTGCTGGCGTTGCAGGAATAGTCATGCCAGCATGGTATTGCCCAAGAGCAGAGATGCCCAAGAGCATATACGCCCCGAAACGCGTCACGCGTACCCACTTTAATCTGTCATAGCGAGGAGCATAGCGACGTGGCAATCTCGATGAGGTTGAACACACGTCGGCGAACCGCCGTTGCTACGGCGACGGGATTGCCACGCTACGCTCGCAATGACAAAGTGGATACGAATGAGCCCGAAACGCCACTTGTTTTGTGGAGTCTGGTAATGTAGTCTCTGATGCACAAACACCCAGTAGCGCCGCATACATGACAGAGTTCAGGTGTGGGTGAGCAGGAGTAGTGGTTTGACAAGTGTTACGGTAACGATTGAAGGAGATATTGGCGAGGTGATGGCCATGATCAGCCAGATTGCCGGTGGCCGTAATATTGCCAGTCAACCGGCGCCGGTCAGTTCGCCAACGCCCGCCGAGTCAGCGCCCCCGCCGATAGCCGACGTCGCGACGTCGGCGCCCGCAACCTTCTCCGCCCCGGCGCCGCCGCAGTTGCCGCTGGCCGACTGGAACATCAGCTACGTCAACACCTTCTGGCGCAACCTCTCGGATACGGCGCGGCAGGCCATGTTGCGGGTGTCCCGCTCCCCGAATCATATGCAGAAGCGTACCCAATTGATGCACACGCTGCGCCTTTCCCAGCGGGAGCTGTCCGGTTCGCTGTCGAGCCAGGGGCACAGCATGAATCGCCTCAGAAAGCGGCGCGGCGATGTAGACCTGCCCCGCCCGCTCATCTATGACAAGGGCGAGGACGCCTATGTGCTGGACGCCAAATTTGCCGTGGCGCTGCGGGAGATGGGCATTACCTAGACGTGGCCCGTCCCGCCCAACCCGGGCCGGCAATACCGGGGCCGGCGATACCCGGCAATCGGGTTGGCTAGAAGTGCACGCCCTTGCCGCCGCCGCCGTCCACGGCGATGGTTTGACCGGTGATCGCCGACGCCAGGTCGGAACACAGGAATGCGGCCAGGTTGGCGATGTCTTCCGGCTCAATCATGCGGCCAATGGGAATTTCGGCCACTGACTGAGCCAGCTCGGCCTCGGATGTGCTGTTGATGCGCGCGGCCCGCTCGGCCACCAGCCCCATGTAGCGCTCGGTGCGCGTGCTGCCCGGATGGATGCAGTTGACCAGGATGCCATCCCCCGCTACGTCGTCGGCCAGCGCCTTGGAATAGTTGGACATGGCCGAATTGGTGACGCCCGAGCCCGGGTTGGTGGGGCTGGAATTGCGCGCCGCCATACCGCCAATGTTGATGATGCGCCCGCCCCCGCCCGCCGTCATGTGCGGCACACACTCCCGCGCGCAGCGAATGTAGCCCATTATCTTGGTGGTGATATGGTTCAGGATTACATCGTCGGGAATGCGGCTGGCGCGGTCGCTGGTGCTGTTCACCGCGTTGTTGACCAGAATATCCAGCCGACCCAGGGCGGACACGGTTTGTTGAACCAGGCCAACGATTTCGTCCGGAGCGGTCATGTCGGCGCGCACCGCGATGACGTTGGCGCCGGTAGCATCCCCGATTTCGGCGGCGGCGGATTGCAACGCTTCCTCGCCTCGGGCACAGATTGCCACGGCGCAACCTTCCGATGCCAAAGCATAGGCGATGGCCTTTCCGATACCGCGACTGCCGCCCGTAACCAACGCGGCTTTACCTTCCAATCCTGGCAACATTATTATACTCCAAAGGTGTTAATCTCTTGACGAGCCGCTGGCTCAGCGGCCGATTACGGCGTGGCCGCCCGCAGCAACTCGGTCAGGTCTGCCGCGTTGGGAATGCCGCGCACTGCGGACACTACCGATTCCAGCTTGGTGTCGGGCCAGTCGATGGCGGAGAAGAGGGGTCGCAGCCGTTCCACTTCGGCATCCAGACCCCATTCCAGCTCGGTGCCCTCGTATTCGCCCTGATAGCTGGTGCCGCCGGCCATCTCGATGGTGATGCGCGGGGCGAAGGCGCGGCGGTCTTTGTGGCCCACGGTTTCCACTTTGGCCATCAATTTCACCACCGCGTCGTGGTTCTCCGCGCCGGCGGCGTCGGAGTCGTCGCCAGGGTCGATGCGCGTGCGCAGGGGCGGGTACGACCCGTTGACCGCAACGTAGGCGGTGAAGTAGTGGGTGCTACCCACGATGGCCCGACCACGGGCGGCATTGGGGAAGGCGGGCGACGGGTACAGGGTCTCCAGCCAGTTCATGTCTATGGTGATGCGCTCAATGTCGTCGATGGACAGGTCGTGGGCGCGCCGGATGTCGGCCATCAGGTCGATTACCGGGCAGTTGTAACCCGCAGTGGGGTACATCTTGAGCACCGTGTGCAGCAGCTCCCAGCGTTGGCCCAGCCCTTCCGTTACCGGCTCGAAGTCAACCTGCTGCGACCCGGTGAACACGTAGGACAGTTCGCCCCGGTTGTTTCCGGTGAAGGCGTTGTAGAAACCGGCCGGCCCTTCCAGAGCCTCTTCCGACCCACGCACGTCCTCCCGTGCCAGCAGGGCCGCCATGATGCCGCTGCGGGTGGACTGCGGTTCGTGGAACATCATTTCCCGCCCGCCCGAACGCGGCCCCTCGTTGGTGCCGGCCGTAAACGTACACGCCAGCGCGATGGCCGTAACCATCTGGTCTTCGGTCAGCCCCAGCAATTTGCCCGTGGCTACCGCCGCGCCCAGGGTGCCGTATACCGGGCTGGAGCGGAAACCGCGCGCCTGCGTCGATGCGATAAAGTCGCCGGCAATACGAGACTCAACCTCGTAGCCGGCAGACATGGCGGTTAACAGCTCGGCGCCCGTTGCTCCGCCGAGCTGTGCCGACGCCAACGCCGCCGGTATGACGCACGGCCCCGGGTGGGTCAGCATCCGGTAAGAATCGGCCTGGTTGGTGGCGTGCATCAGTTTGCTGTTGGCGAACGCCGCCCCGTAACGGGTAGCGCGCCCGCCGTGAGCCAGGATGCTGGCGCCGTGGGACGAACTCTCCTCCGCCAACGTCAGTTGCACGGCCGCCTTGCCGTGATGTGTGCCGGCGCCGATGATGGCGACAACCACGCCGTGCAGCAGCGAAGTTTGCATCTTGTCCACGGCGGCCGGCGGCAGCTCTTCGGGGGTCAGGTTCACGGCCCAACGGGCCAGTTGGCGCGAAATGGAATCGGGCATAACAACAATCCTCGTTAGCTGATGGTTTGGACGTGGGGATGATCGGTGATACGAGCATCCGATGTAACGAGCGAACAGGAATGTTCCAGAGCGGTGGCAACCAGGATGCGGTCTGCCGGGTCGCGATGGAATGGTTCAGGCAAGTTGTACGCCCGCACTGCGACTTCGGGCGTGATGGGCAGCAGGTGGATGTTTGGGTAGGAGAGGCTGCTACGCAGCCAATCTAGCGTATCTGAATGCAGCACCAGCTGCCCACTTGCCGACAATCGGGCTACCTCGATACACGATACGGCACTGATGCCTATGCTGCCGGGAAGCTGTCGCTCGTAGGCGATAGCGTCCTGTTGCGCTGGCGTCAGGCGGCCGGTTTCATTTACCCACCAAATCCATACATGGGTGTCAAGGACAATCAATCGAGAGAGTTCTCCGTTACTTCAGGGAGATTATGTTCGGAAATGGGTCAGGGCAGGTGTCCATTTCCCATTCATCGTCCTCAAACACGGGGTCAAAGGGACGGTCATACCGGATTACGGACCCTTTGAGAGGGTTTTTTCCGGTGGGGCAGGGGCGGGACCAATCCACGCGTTCGGCTATGATTACTTCCACTTCCACTCCCTCGTCAAAAGGCAGGTTGCGCAGCGTAATCTCGCCGTCTTTAGCGACTTTCGCTATGACTTTGAACGGTTCCATTATGCCCCTCCTGTTCTGATCAACCTAGTTTCTCTCCGGTGCCTCGCAAGTATGGTAGCACAGCACTCCCCCACAACCCGGAGCGATACTAACGCGGCGCGCTTGCAATGACACCGGCCCGGTTGGTAACACGCCCTAGTCGATGAGGTCTTGCAGGCGGTTTCGCAGCGCCAGTTTGGCGAGGGCCAGCACCAGCACGGCAACGATGAACAATATCACCATCTGCCAGGCCAGGCTTTGCAACGCGAACCCCAGCGCGGTGGCGGCGGCCGGCGGGTGTTCCGTATCGGTGGCGGCCATGAGGACGATCACCACGCCCAGCACACCGGCGGCCATAATATCCGCGATCCAGTGGGAGAATTCGTCCGGAACCGGATGCCATCCAGATTCAAACATAATCAGCGACGCCACGACGCCCACCAGCAACCCCAGCGAATGGCCGCCGATGAGATTGCGGAGGCTGGCGCCGCGGGAAGAAGGATGCACAAACACGATGACCGCGCTCGCACCCAGACCGGCGGCCAGCGCGGCGTCGGCTACCGAGTCCACCATCAGCAGGACCGCGAGGATGGCGACCACAGCCAGGGCAGACTGCCACAGGTAGTCCTTCTGCCTCCGGAAAAAACGGACGTCGTACAGCTCCACGAACGGCGAAAGATGCAAACGTCGGCTGGTGCGACGGGGCAGGACTTGCAGCTCGCCCCGTGCCAGCAGGCGGGATCGGTAACGACCGCGCTGGTCACGCACGTGTCGGTGAAGCAGGCGTTGAGCCAGTCTGTCAGGCGAGGGCTGAAGCGCGGAGTCCCCGCCGTCGTCAACGGCTCCGGACGCACCGTCGGCGGCCGATTCCGACGGACGGCGAGGTTCTCTGGTAGCGTAGTTCGCCATGACGGAAGATTACCACGCCGCAACCCTGCGAGGTTGCGAACAACTCACAATAACGGAGGCGCCGCTTAAGACAGGCTGCCGGCGAAATCCAGCCAGACACGTGCGCAGGGCACCGGCAGGATGTGCTGCACGAACCCGTACACTCCGGGGAATACTACCGAACGGCCATTGGGGAACACGTCGGATGCGCCGCGGAAATCTCCCAGCACTTCCTCGCGCAACGCCGCCGCCGCAATTATCAGCACGGGCGTCTGGACGTCCTTCAGCAGGGGACGCAAATCGCCGGATGCCTGGGCCTGGAAGCCAGCCACCACGTGGGGGGTGGTCGCCTTCATCTGCTCGGCGTACCAGCGCGTGTAGGCCGGGTCCACGATCTGCGGGTCCAGGCGACGACCGATGCTGCCTTCCACCCAGGCGCCGATGCCGTCATTTTCAATCTGGACCGCCGACTCGGCGTGGTGTGCGTCGTTGAAGCTGGTGGGCGACGTGCAGGCGGTTAGCGACAGCAGGCGTTCCTGGTGCATGGTGGCATAGCGCATCGAAATGCTGCCGCCCACCGTCTCGCCAATCAAATGGAACTTGTCCAGACCCAGCTTATCGGCAACCTCGGCCAGGTCCCTGGCGAAGTTGTCCACCGAGAAGGGGTAGCCAGGGTCGGGCACCTGAGACTGGCCCATCCCGCGCATATCGTAGCGAATCACCCGGTAGTGCCGCGCGATGATGGGCACCCAGCCGAACCACAACTTGTGGTTCTTGGCCATGCCGTGGTGCATCAACACCGTTTGCGGCTCGGTCCAGGGGTCGGTGAAGTCGTCGATGGTGTAAAACAGTTCGCAACCGTCGTCCAGTCGCAGTTTCATCAGTATTCCTCCGACCTCCTTGCCTCGTGGGGTTAGCCGGTTATTGGCCCGTATATTCGGGCGGGTACCGGAACGCGCGCCGGGTCAGCCGATGCCCGGGTCAGCCGATGCCCAGTTCAACGAAGACCGAACGGGCGATGCGCATGGCCGTTCGCGTGTTGATGTATCCGCCGTACATGGAGAGGTGAATGAAAACTTCCATCACCTCGATGGGCGACAGGCCAATGCCGAGCGCGCCGCTAATCCGCCGGCGCATCTGGGCGTCGTAAACTCCCATCACCGTGAGCGAGGCCAGGGAAATTATCGCCCGCGCCTTGTCGTCCAGATGCGAACGGCTGTGGATGGCGCCCCAGTGGTACTCGTCCACGATGCGCTCCAGCTCCGCTTCCGGCGTGTCGGCGTTGACGCGCGGCAGGGTCAGGTCGCCCATGTGGTGGCGGTGAATTTCCTGGCCCAGGGCGTGCAGTTCATCGGCGTGCCGATTGGTGTCGTATTCCGGCACCGCCCGGAATTCGATACCCCGTTCCTCGAAGATGTCCTTGGTAAGCCGCAGGGCGGTCTCTACGGCCGGCACGCCTACGTAAAACGTGGACTGAATGAAAATCTCCACCACCTGTTGCGGACTCAATCCCACGTTCAGGGAACGGTCAACGTGGCGGCGAAGCAGATTCAACTCCCCCAACGCCATCAAGGCGGACACCGTCGCCATACAGCGGTACTTGAGGTCCAGGCCGGAGCGGGTCCATATCAAGCCGAACAGCGCTTCGTCGATGATGCGCTTCAGGTCGGGAGCCAACTGATCGACACCAGGCAGCGCATAGTGTGTCTGGTCCCCGCCCGACATCAATCCGCGCATATTCTGTCCGGCTTGAAAGCGGTCATTCAGGGTGGTCAAGGCAGTCTTCCTCCTACCAACAGTTTCGTGAACCAGCGACGCTTGACGTTGTGCCGTGCGGCAGCGTTGTCAAGCGCCCCGATTATAGCACAGCGTCCAGTTACCCGACCTGCCCCATGACATCGCTGGCAAACCAGTCCAGCCGATCGGTGGCCTGGTTCAAATCACTGCCCCGGATGTCAAATATGATGTGCGACACACCGATCTCAGAGTAGGTATGCACGTCTTCGAGAATTGCGTCGCTGGAGCCGGAGAAGCGCCGGCGCGGGCCGGATTGCATGGTGGCCGGGTCGTACAGCGGCGCTTTCATCGACACCTGGATCTCCGACGGGTCGCGGCCGGCCTGCTCGGCGAACCGGTGCAGTTGCACCATGTCGCCGGCCAGTTCCTCCGGATCCAGGGTGGCCGCCGGGATGGTGCCCACCGGATGCCAGCCGTCGCCCAGGGTCGCGGCGCGGCGGATGGCCGGGCGGCTCTGCCCACCCACCCAGATGGGGGGATGCGGCTTCTGCACCGGCTTGGGCAGAAACTGAATGCCCGAGAACTGAACGTACTTGCCGTCGAACTCCGGGTTGGGACTGGTCCACAGCTCTTTGTACGCCCGCAGGTATTCGTCGGTAACGGCGCCCCGTTCGGCAAACGGCGGCGTGCCCAACGCGTCAAACTCCTCCTCCATCCAGCCCACGCCGACACCCAGAATCAGCCGGCCCTGGGACAGCACGTCCAGGGTCGCCAGAATCTTGGCGGCCAGAATGGCCGGGCGGTAGGGAACAATCATCACGCTGGGCACCAGGCGGATGTTTTGCGTAACGCCGGCCAGGTAGGTGAGCAGCGTGAGTTGCTCGAAATACTCTCCGCTTTCGCCGGTGGGAAACTCGCCGCTAACGGTGTACGGGTAGGGCGAGTCGATGCGGTTGGGAACCAGGATGTGGTCGCCGGCCACCATGCAGTAGTAGCCCAGGCGGTCGCCGGTCTGGGCGATTTGGGCCAGGGGGCCGGGCTGCGCGTTGGGGCCGTGGTTGGGCAGGTAAAATCCAAATTGCATGGTGTTGCTCCTGATGCGGGTCGCCCGAAGGTGAGTGGGCCCGAACGCCTTCGCCGTCCTGGTGGTCACGCGTAT
Source organism: Dehalococcoidia bacterium (assembly GCA_965220095.1). Classification (GTDB taxonomy): domain Bacteria; phylum Chloroflexota; class Dehalococcoidia; order Lucifugimonadales; family UBA3495; genus Bin87. The sequence goes on along the minus strand of OZ244805.1, from coordinate 2,679,766 downwards.
CCACTTTATCCGGTTTAATCCGGCATTGCGAGGAGCATAGCGACGTGGCAATCTCGATGAGGTTGAAAACACGTCGGCGAACCGCCGTTGCTACGGCGAAGAGATTGCCATGCTACGCTCGCAATGACAAAGTGGGTACGCAAGAGCGTCCTGGTGCGCTGGTATAATAGTCCAGGCTGTGGCGACCCCTCAACCCGCCGGCCATCGGATCAATATCCGACTATCAGAATCTAACTATCAAAGGAGGCTCTCCATTATGCCAAACATCTCGCTTGAACAGGCCGAAGCAGTGCTGGCCGGCGCCAAAGCCGCCGCACTGGACTTGGGCAAAGCCTTCAGTTTTTCCGTCGTGGACGCACGCGGCGACCTGATTACCATGTGCCGTATGGACGGCTCGGCCTGGCGCACCCCCTACGTTTCCCGGGGCAAGGCCCGCGCGTCGGCCTGCTTCGGCGAGCCCAGCGCCGACCTCACCGAACGCTCTACGACGCCCATCATGCGCGCCGTGATGGAAGTCGAACGCGGTGAGTTCATCCCCGGCCAGGGCGCACTGCCCATCTACATGAACGGCGAGCTGATCGGCGCCGTGGGCGGCAGTGGCGGCACCGCTCAGGAAGACGAAGACTGCGCGCGGGCCGGCATCGGCCGGGTGTCCGGAGCCGTCGCCGGCCGATAGCGTACCGCATGGGCCTGGGGTCTTTCGGTCAATCCACCAGAACAGCTGTGCCTCGTTCACCCGAAAGACCCCTCCGCCCGCCCGAACGGACCTCCCCGCTCGCCCGAAAGACCTCCCGGCTCACCCGAACAGACCCGCCCGTTCGTCCTGAGCTTGTCGAAGGGCCGCCCATTGGCGACGTGAACGCAAAAGGCCCCGCTGCCAACCGCAACGGGGCCTGGAGTTTCCGGGCGGCTGACTTGATCAGTCGGTGGAGCTGATCTCGAAGTGCTTCACCCAGTATTCGCCGCGATATAGGTGTTCCACCTCGCGGGCGATGTTGGCGCGAAACTCGCTGGTTTCGTACTCGCGCAACTCATTCAGGGTTTCCCAGACGCTAACGCTGATGCCTTCGTCCGGATCCTCGGTGCTGCGGATTAGCTGGCGTTCGCGCAGGCCCGACGGCCGGATCGTGGCGACGGTAACCCGCTCGTGGTAATGACGCTCAAATTCCTCCCAGGAACCGGCGCGCAACTTACCCCAAACCATTCTCACAAACATAGTTCTGTTTAACCTCCGGTTGTTTCAAGTCAATAACGCTAGAACGCTGGCGTTTGCGTCCGGGTTAGTGTTCCAGGTCGCCAGCGGCGTGGCCAATGATGAGGGCGGCGGTTTCCGTGCTCATGTGGCCCATGTCCAGCATGATGTGGTACAGCGTGGGATCCAGGGGAGATACCTTGAAGAACTTCTGGAAGAACCGCACCCGCGCTTCCTCCAGCTCTTCCAGGTACGTGCGGGCGGCTTCCTCGCCCAGATGCTCGCGCTCCATGATGGTTTCCAGCCGGGTTGCCATGGGCGCCAGGATGCCGACGTGCAGCACTCCGGCCGTGTCGCCCAGAATGACGTTGGCGCCGCGGCCGATGATGACCACGTGGCCGGCACTGGCCAGGTTGCGAATCACTTCCCGGGTGGTGTCGATGAACACCTGATCGTTGACGCGCTGTATGCGGGAGGACGCTTCACCGGCCAGTTCATGGTAGGTTTCCGGCAACGATTCGATGCCCACACCCAGGTCGTAGTCGCCGGAAACAGCGGCTCGCTCCAGCACCCGGCCCAGCAACGCCGCGACCCGGTCGCCGAACCGCTCCACCCGCTGCTCTTTGGCAATCAGGTTGGAAACCGGCGAGCCGATAATCCGGGCAGCCTCAGCGAAGACCATGCGGTCAACGTAGTTCAGGCTCAAATCGCCGGCGACCTTCTGGCCCACTGCAATAGAACCGGCGCCGATGGGTCCGTTAATAGTAATGACGGGCATCGTTCCAACCTCCCTGACTTGACCCCTGGGGGGTTGATATTGTTTGCACTGGTATTAAAGGTTACCAATGCTCGCACCAGGCCCGGGCAAGCGCAGTAGTGGATAGATTTGCATTGATGATAACATACAGATAGTTTCCGCTCCCTTGATTGGGAGAGGGCCGCAGGGCAAACGCATTCTAACTTTAGGTGGCCTGATAAATCGTCATTCCTGCATCCTTTCTGTCATTCCCGCGAAAGTGGGAATCCATACAGATTGCTTCCAGGCAGTTGACGTACAACCAAGCCACTTGGATTCCCGCTTGCGCGGGAATGACGGGCACCTCAAAAACTGATCCAATTAGAATGCGGTTGCCTTGGAGAGGGCCGGGGGAGAGGGCTGGGTTGGAGGGTGGATTCCTCACCAAGTGGATCGCGCCGAAGCGGATCGCGCCGCCCTGCCGACGCCGCCGGGAATCCGACGATGCGGGGAATCCGAAGCCGCCGGGAATCCGGGGTATTCGGGCCGGAAGTGGCCGGTGGAAGTGGCCGGTGATTGGCCGCGCAGTTGTATTGACAACCCGCGCTTGCGGCAATACGATTATAAACTAATAACAGTTCCGCAGTTTGAGGGTCTGAAACTGGTCACGGCGGCTCTGCGTAATTGCGGAAATCGGCTGATTACGGTATATTCATGCCAACAAAATCAACCGATTCGGGAACAATGATCTCAACCGGAGACAAAGGAGGAACAAATGGCAGGAAGCAATGACATCGCACTGATGGCTCACCTTCTGCGCCGCGCCGGCTTCAACGCCAGCCGCGACGAGATTGAAGCCGCGGCTGCGAGAGGTTACGACACTGTGGTGGCTGAACTACTCCACCCGGCGACCGAATCCGGCGTCGAAGACGACCTGATGCTGCGCTATCATCCCACCTACAACCACGCTGGCGCCATCGAGATTAACATCCAGAACTGGGTGTATCGCATGGTGAATACCGAGTACCAGCTGAAAGAAAAGATGGCTCTGTTCTGGCACATGATTTTCTGCGCCGGCCACTCCAAGATCGACTCCGGCGAAGAGATGGGCATCATGGTCCAGATGTTCCGGGACAAGGGCATGGGCAACTTCCGCGAACTGCTCATGGCGCTGTCCACCAGCCCCGGCATGGTCTACTACCTGGACAACTCCGAGAGCCACAAGGCGGGCATCAACGAGAACTATGGCCGCGAGTTGCTCGAGCTGTTCTCCATGGGCGTCGGAATGGACGAAGACTTCAACTATTCCGAAGACGACGTAAAGGCCTGCGCCCGTGCGTTCACCGGCTGGAATATCGCCCCGCCGTACCCGCCCTTCCCTTATGGCCGCAGCGTCTGGGAATTCCGGTTCGACCCGGCCGACCACGACGACGATGAAAAGACGTTCCTGGGCAAAACCGGCAACTGGAATGGCGACGACGTTCTCGACATGATTTGCGCCGAGCGTGCAACCGCCCGGTTCATTTCGCGCCATCTCTACAACGCCTTCGTTGCCGACGAGGTTCCCGTTCCCAGCTGGCGGCAGACCGCGCCCAAGGACGAGAGCACGCTGGAAGCGCTGGAGCAGGCTTACTTCGACAGTGGCTACGACATCAACGCCATGCTCACCGTCCTGTTCAACTCCGATGGTTTCAAGGATGCCCGCTACGCCAAGGTGAAGAACCCGGCCGAAATGGTTGCCGGTACGCTGCGCATGGTTGGCGACCACCGGAACGAGATCAAGCCCGGTATGTTCGAGCTCAGCCAGGAGCCCAAGTACATGGGCATGGACCTGATGAATCCTCCCACGGTTGAGGGTTGGCACACCGGCCACGAGTGGATCGACTCCGGGACGCTGGTAGAGCGCATCAACTTTGCCGCCGACTACCTGGGTCGCACCGAGCTGCCGGGCGTGCAGAGCATGATCAACAAGCTTATGTCCCAGGGCGACACCCTGTCTCCCGAACAGTTCGTAGACGGCTGCGCCGACCTGGTCGGCTGCCTGAACCTGAGCGACGACACGCGGGATCAGCTGGTTGCCCACGCTGGCCGTGGCGGCAACCTCATCCACGGAACCGACGCCGAGCAGGCCGAGTTCACTCGCCGCTCCGGCGAAATGTTCCAGATCATCGCGTCCACCTCGGAATTCCAGTTCGAATAATCCGGTAACCCCCATTTTGGGCTGGCTTCGCTGCGACGGCGGCAACTGACCACTTCGCCCCGCAGCGCTGGCCCCAACCAACAGTAAGGGCAACAGCCCAGCGACATTACGGAGGATCAACAAATGGTCTCTACCAAAAAGGACAACGTGCTGGTGGTTCTTTCCCTCTCCGGCGGGAATGACGGCCTGAACACGGTTATCCCCTACAACGACGGTCACTACCGCGACTTTCGTCCCAACCTGGGCGTGCCCGCTGAGGCCGTCCTGGACCTGAACGGCGAAATCGGTTTGCACCCCACCATGCTGCCCCTGAAGAAGTTCTGGGACGAAGGCAAGCTGGCGGTGTTCCTGGGCGTTGGCTACCCCAACCCCTCGTACAGCCACTTCCGCAGCATGGACATCTGGCACACCTGCGAGCCCGATACCATTGGCACCGAGGGCTGGCTGGGCCAGGTCATCAAGGAACTGGATCCCAACAACCAAGGCCAGGGCATTACCGGCGTAAACTTTGGCCGCGGCCTGCCCCGCGCGCTGGCCATGGAAGGCGTGCCCGTCGCCTCGGTCGGCAACCTCGAAACCTACGGTCTGCTGACCGGCATTGAGGGTGACGACGAGCGCGCCGAAGCGCTGGACCTGTTCAGCAAGATTTACGCCCCCACCATTGGCGGCGGGTTTGTCAACGACTACCTGCGCTCCACTGGCACCTACGCCCGCATCGGGGCCGACATTCTGGCCACCGCGCCGCCGAAGTACGCCTCCAACGTGGAGTACTCCTCCAGCGTCGTCGGACAGTACATGAAGAACATCGCCCAGACTCACCTGGCCGACCTGGGAACCCGTGTGCTCTTCACCACCAGCCCCTACAACGGCTTCGACACCCACGCCAACCAGGCCCAGCTGCAAAGCGCCCTGTGGACCGACGTTTCCAACAACGTTGACACCTTCATCACCGACCTGCGGGACCATGACGCCAGCGACAACGTTACGCTGTTCATGTACTCCGAGTTCGGTCGGCGCATCGGCGACAACGGCTCCGGCACCGACCACGGCGCCGGCTCGGTTGCCTTCGCAGTCGGCGAACAGGTCAAGGGCGGGATCTACGGTTCCTACCCGTCGCTGGCCCCGGCCGACCATGAATTAGGCGGCAACCTGAAGTCCAACATGGACTTCCGTCAGATCTATGCCGCGATCCTGGAAGACTGGATGGGTCTGGACTCCAACCCCATCAACCGTGGCGTCTTCGAGAAGGTTCCCTTCCTGTAGGCCCAACCACTGGTAGAAAACGCCACGGCGGGATAATCCGTCCCAAACCGGCCCCGCCGTGGCTTGCAACGCCGAGTACACAACGCGAGAGGGAAGTCCATGAGTACCCATCTATTTGGCCTCGTTGATACTGCCTTCAACTATAGCCACTCCATAGGACGCAACGAGTTCAACGGCACCGGGTTCCGCAATCCGGTTGACATGGCTATCGACGATGAGGGTAAGGTCTACGTTCTCAACCGCTCCTACGAAAACCGGCCCGACGGCGTCCACGTAACCGTGGCCACGCTGAACGAGGAGTTCGTCAGCGAATTCAGCAAGTTCGGCGAAGACGGTGGCGATATGTACTGGCCCACGGCGTGCGCCCTGGACAGCGACAACAACCTGTACGTTGCGGACGAGTACCTGAATCGCATCACCATCTATGACGCCGACGGCGAGTACCTCAGCCACTGGGGCGAAGTTGGCTCCGGCCCTGGCCAGTTCAACGGCCCGTCCGGCATTGCCATCGACGGCGACACCATGTGGCTCGTCGACAGCAAGAACAACCGGATCCAGAGCTACGGCCTCGACGGCGCTTTCAAGAGCCAGTTCGGATCAGCCGGTTCCGGCAACGGCGAGTTCAATCTGCCCTGGGGCATTTGCCTCGACAACAACGGCCTGATTTACGCGGCTGACTGGCGCAACGACCGCATCCAGCAGTTTGCCCAGGACGGGCAGTGGCTGGCATCTTTCGGGATGAGCGGCAACGGCCCCGGCCAGTTCAAGCGGCCCAGCGCCGTAGCCGTCGACAGCGATGGCGACATCTACGTCTGCGACCGTGAGAACGACCGCGTGCAGATTCTGGCTCCCGACGGACGCTTCCGCGCCCAGTTGAAGGGAGACTACCAGCTGTCTGAGTGGGGCAAGACGAAGCTCAACTCCAACCCGGACATGATTCGCCAGCGCACCATGGCCATCACGAACGATGGCGGCGCCTTCGAGAAGGCTTTCGCCAACCCGTGCGCCGTCAAGATTAGCTCCTCGGGTCAGATTTGCATTATCGACCACACCCGAGGCCGCATCCAGATCTACACGAAGGAGAAGGAGCCGGTACTGCTGTAAAGCAGCCCCTGCAACTAACTGGCAAATGAACGCCGCCGTCGGGATTTCCTGACGGCGGCGTTCTTGTTGATATGCGCTGCGGCGGGCAGTTAGCCGAGCAGAGCGAGCAAGCGGGGTACGAGTCTTTCGGCTTGTTCCCGCCTCTGCGTTATTCCGGCTGGGTTCAGGTTATTGTGGTAAAAGTTTTCGTGCAGTTTCTCGGCGCTGTCGAAGAATGTTGTCAAAACAGGATCGTTGCGTTCACGGCTGAGCCTCCTGACGGCGGCTCTAAATGCGCCGTGGTTTCCTTTGGACCAGCCGTTTTCAGTGGCAATGGCCATAACCGCGTGAGCAACTGCACCCCATAGTATTTCTGAAGCAATCAATCGGTTGCCGCTGGCGAACTCTCGATTTGCGCGCTCCTGGAACTCGTGGGCAGTCTGCGTATGTTCAGCAGTTAGCATCCTGGCGTCAGGTTAGATTGGCCAGCTTCTCAAGGAATTTGTCCATGACCCAACAATCCGTTTCAATTTCGCCTTCTACAATTTCATCGTAACGATAGCGGATTTTGTCGGGCAAACCTTCAGCGTACATATAGCCCGAGATAAGGCCCAGGCTATCGTCGAGTTTTTTCAAAATGTCGTAGGCTTGTTCCTGGTTTTCGCAGGGCCAGCCACGTTGGTCGGCGGCTTTGACTACGGCCTGGTGTGCTGCGTCGCGCAATATTTCGGCGCCCAGCATCATATTGTGGACGGCGAATTGCTGTCGGGCGGCGGCTACCGGGTCCGGAATGGTCGGGGGTTGTTCTGCCGCGCTCATTGTTATTCCTACGGGCCCACCGGCATACCGGCGTCGATCCAGGACGCAATCTCCGCCGCCTCGGTTCGTGACAGGAATGGCCCCCGCAGCGGCATCCGCCCGAAGGTGCCGCAACCCAGCCGCAAAGACCGCACCAGGTGCGTTTCCGCGCCCGGCAGGCCCGGTTCGATGGATGGGTATCCGTTCAGCACCGAATTCGCCAAGTCCTCCGGCGTCTCCCACCAGTACTCGTGGATGCCCGGGTAAGGTTGGCGATCGTGGCGTTCGATCCAACGCTCCATGATGGTGTCCAGCAACTCTTTGACCCTGGGCCAGTACACGGCTTCAGTTTCGTTGGGATTGGCTTGGGTGGTCATTTTGGGGCTATCTCCGGTGTTTAATTTGTTGGTGGGTGTGGACTGATTTTGGCCGTCGATGTTGATGGTTGGCAATGATGAAGACCAGCAATAGGCACGGTCGGCAATGACGGGCGCGCTAGCGGGGATGTTCCTGCACCGATTCCCGCTGCAACAGCTCGATGGAGTGGGGCAGTACGGGCAAGACCACATCCAGACACTCGCCGACGCCCCGGGGACTGCCCGGCAGCGTAATAATTAGCGTGTGTTTGCGGATGCCCACCACCGACCGGCTGAGCATGGCCATCGGCGTGAACTGCAGTGTTTGGGCGCGCATCGCCTCCGCCATGCCGGGGACTTCGCGATCCATCGCCCGACGAGCTGCCTCCGGTGTAACGTCCCGGCGACCCATGCCGGTGCCGCCGGTGGTTACCACCAGGTCAACTTCGCCCGAGTCGGCCCATTCGGAAATCCGCTGGGTGATGACATTCTCATCGTCAGACACGACCTCATAGCGTACTTCCTGATAGTCGGGAGGCGGCAGCTTTTCGCGAATCGCCTGCCCACCCGTATCCTCCCGTTCGCCTCGGGCTCCGGATGTGCTGATGGTGAGAATTGCCAGTCGAAACATAGGACGGGAATCAGGGCAAGACACCGGGTGCGGCGGTTGGTACAGACAATCAAAATGCGCAGGCTGGCTGCACATCGCAATCATACCACACCGCAGAACGCCGCCCATCTTTGCCGGCGCAACGCTGCAATTTCCTCGCCGCAGCGGTCGTGGTTCGCCGACACGCGCCTAACCTCATCGGGATTCCCGAGTCGCCACGTCCCTCGCAACAACAGCGGGGGCCCGACGGCCTCCAACCGGCTGGTCGAAAGGGTTTGTTGAAACTGGCCGGGCCTTTCGATTGATGGCATCCATCTGGGTGGTCGGCTTTCCCTCCCGGCTCCTTTCGCGTCAGCAGATGGGCGGGTCTGCGCCTCACGCGTACCCACTGTGTCATTGCGAGCGTAGCGTGGCAATCTCGTCGCCGTAGCAACGGCGGTTCGCCGACGTGTGTTCAACCTCATCGAGATTGCCACGTGGCTATGCTCCTCGCAATGACAGATTAAAGTGGGTACACGTGACGGCCTCTGCCGGTTGGCAACAAAGCACGCGAACATTATATTGCCGTTAAGTTGTTTATCTGCCCGGTAGTGTACGCGGGCGGTTACCGGAGCCCGACATTTATCTCCGTGTTGCCACAGAGAAGTAAGGGGACCCGTTATGCCAGACAGCCAGACTACCCTCGCCACAATCCAGGCTGAGCGCCACTTCAAGGCATCGCCGTCCAGGATGTTCGCTTCCTGGTCCGACTACGAGGCGCGAAAGCGTGGGAAGCCAACACCTGACGGTTTTGAAATGTTGTATGAAAGCTTTGACTTTCGCACTGCCGGCATCGAGAAAAGCTCGCAACCTGATATCCAACCGGTTCGGAACCACCGGCGAACCCGAGGTGCCGGCGAACCCAGAGCCAAAGAGGTTCCTTCGGCAGGCTCGGGATGAACGGGGCAATCTGTTCGAGTGGATAATCGACCGGCCCGGGATGCGCGAGCCGCGTGTTTGACACGCCGTCGCGGTGGTTCGTATAGTAACGTTCCGGCTACCAGGCGGCGCGGCGGGGAGAACACGCAAGCCAACCGATGCAGTACAATGAAAATCAGAACGGGACGCCGGACAATGCCGCGGCGGTCGGCTGGACATCTCGTGATGCGGTGCTCTTCGCTGTCCTCCCGCTGTGTTTGAGCGGAGCCGTAGTTGGTATCACCCTGGCGCTTCCGGGACCATCCGCTGCGACACCGCGAGATTTGTTTACGGACTGTCTCCTCAACGGAATAGCCGCATTCGCATTGGCAGGAGTGATTCAAGTGTGGTTCACCATGGGAGAAACCAGACGCGCTAACTGGGAGCGAGCACAAGCCGCCAGGGAGCGTGAACGCGCTGACTGGGAACGTGAGCAAGCTGACCGAGAACGCGAACGGGCCGCCCGGGCGGAAAACGCCCTGGCGACAACGCAGCTGCGGCTGGAGGAACTCGGCTCCGAGGTTGCCGACCTGCGCCGCCGCCTGGACGAACGCGCCAACGGCCATCCTTCCGACTGATATTCACTCCCCGAGCACTGCTACATGACCCAGCCAAACCCTGCCGCCAGCCAATCCGTCGCCGGCTGCGTGTTCTGCGATATCGTCGCTGGAACCGAACCGGCCCGTATCCGCTATCTGGATAACGACCTCATTGCCATCGTCAACCGGCTGACCTGGGTGCCCATAATGCTTCTGGTGATGCCTCGCCACCATATGTCGCAGCTGGATATGTGGAGCAACGGGATGATGGCGAAGCTGGGGAACGTGGCGGCCACGCTGGGCTGCATGTACTGCCCGGACGGCTTCCGTATCCTGTCCAACTTTGGCTATGACGGATTGCAGAGCCAGTCCCACGGACACGTCCATGTCATCGGCGGCCAGTATCTGGGCCACTATGCCTGATTGCCGCCGCTTGATCCAACTACCCAATCGAAACGACCGCGATCAATCAGAAAAAACCGCATCCAGCAAGGAGAACGCACCGCAATGCCTGAAACCATACTGTACGAAAAGACCGGCGTTGATAACCACGTGGCCATCATCACGCTGAACCGGCCCGAAGCCTCCAACGCCATCAACCGGCAGTTGCGCCGGGAGTTGCAGGAAATCATCAACCACTTCGACCGCGAGGACGACGAGGCGTGGGTGGCCGTTATTACCGGCAGCGGGCGCAACTTCTGCGCCGGCCGCGACCTGAAAGAGCGTGCCTCGGATAATTCCGCCGGAGTGCAGGCCCGTGCCGAAAACAGTATGGCGCCCGACCGACCCCACATGTGGACAAGGCCCGACAAGCCCCTGGTTGCGGCCGTCAATGGCGCCGCCGCTGCGGGTGGCTGGGCGATTGCGCAAATGTGCGACGTGCGACTGGCCGCCGATACCGCTCGCCTGGGCATTACCGAAACCAAGTGGAGCCTGATGCCTCCCTTCGCCGTGGAACTCACCAAGATGATTGGCATTGCCAACGTCCTGGAGTTGGTGATGACCGCCGAGCTGCTGCCGGCGCCCCGAGTCCAGGAAATGGGGTTCCTCAATCGGGTGGTGCCGGCTGACGACCTGCTGTCTGAAGCGGTCAAGATGGCGGAGAGCATCGCCCAAAACGCCCCGCTGGCCGTGCGCACCATCAAAGACCTGGCCTACAGCAGCCTGGATATGTCCATCGCCGAAATCAGCGCCAAGACCTATGTGGCCTACGACTACATCCTCACCACCGAAGACAGCAAGGAAGGCCCCCGCGCCTTCGCCGAAAAGCGCCGCCCCAACTGGCAGCTGAAGTAATTATCGATCCGTTCATCCACACGACGGCCAACCGGCCAATGCACCACCGCTTCTGAGGAGCAATCGCTATGACTACGCAAGTCCAGCCCAAGAGCAAGCACGTTACCGCCAACGGAATCAACCTGCACTACCTCGACTGGGGCACCGCAGGCAAGCCGCCGCTGGTTATGCTGCACGGTCTGCGCGGCCACGCCCACGTTTGGGATGACGTTGCCGAATCCCTGTACCGCGACTATCACGTCTATGCCCTCGACCAGCGCGGTCGCGGCGACACCGACCACGCCCCCGGCGGCGACTACTCCACCGATGCTTTCGTGGCCGATTTGGTCGGGTTCCTGGATGCCATCGGCCTGGACAAGTTCATCCTGTTTGGCCACTCCATGGGCGGACGCAACAGCATGGCCTTCGCCAGCGAGCACCCCGAGCGGCTGGAGCGCCTGTGCATCGTGGACATCGGTCCCAGGATCGAGCCCGCCGGCGGCAACCGTATAACCAGCGAACTGCGAAACCTGCCGCCCGAATTCGACACCTTCGAAGCGGCCCTGGCCCACGTGCAGACCGGCAACCGCTTCGCTTCGGAGCCTGTTATGCGCCGCCGCCTCACCGGTCAAACGCAACAGCTGCCCAACGGTAAGCTGGGCTGGAAGTTTGACCCTGAAATCCGCGAGCAGCGCGTCAACGGCACGGCTGCCCCGTCGGTTGACCTTTGGCCCACGCTGGACCGAATCACTTGCCCCACGCTGCTGGTGCGAGGGATGGAAACCGACCTGCTCACCGAGGAAACCGCCCAGCAGATGGTTGCCACGCTGCAGCAGGGCACCCTCGCCCAAATCCAGCGCGCCGGCCACATGGTGTTCGAGGACAACCCGGCCGATTTCATCGACGCCGTGCAGGGTTGGCTGGCCAGCTAAAGGTTTACATCCCCGGCCATTGCCTTGCTCGGGAGTCCGCCCATGACCACAGCCGAGAAAATCTACACGCTGGATGAATTCAATGCCCTGCCCCGGGAGATGACTCAGGGCTGCGAACTCCTCGACGGCCGCATCGTCAGGAAGCACGTGTGGGACGGGGAGGAAAAAGGCATGACACCGGACATGTTTCTGCATTCGCAAGTGGTGCGGCTGATTTGGCGAGCGCTTGAAGGACCTATCGACGAGCCACCGCAGCTGATAGTTCTGGCAGAAGCGTACTTTCGAGTTGGTGTCGACCGCAGCCGCACCCGACGCCCGGACCTGGCCGTGATCACCAGTGAAGTGCCGACGGGCGCCGAAGCAATCCTAGACCTGGTGCCTGCCATGGCAATCGAGGTCGTATCCCCCAACAACACTGCCGCCGACATGTTCGCAAAAGTTGAGGAGTACCTGACTGCCGGCGTGCAAATCGTCTGGGTGGTCTATCCGCAGTCGCGCACGGTCACCGCCTATCGTCCGGACCGGACCGTCGTCTTTCGCACCGGTGACACCATCGCGGCGGAGCCGGTTCTGCCCGATTTCTCCCGACCGGTTGCCGACCTCTTCCCCGTTCCATCCGCGCCGCCCAGCGGGTAGGCCGCCGGCCCTATGTTACAATTCCAGCGCCCACGAAGGGCAGCCGACTCATCGCCGAGGTACGTCACAACATGAAAATATCCTTCTTCCACCTGATGCCCTATCAGGACCTGCCCGAGGACTTTGCCGAGCAGCATCACTCGGCCTGGGTCGACCTCCCCAACGAGAATTTCGATCCGGTCAAGGGCAATCAGTATTACGCCGAATACATCGACCAGCTGCGCTACGCCGATGAAATCGGCTTCGATGGTATCTGCGTTAACGAGCACCACAACAATGCCTACGGCATTATGCCTTCGCCCAACCTGATTGCGTCGGTGCTGGCCAACACCACCAACAACGGAGCCCTCATTGTGCTGGGCAACAGCCTGGCCCTCTACAACCCGCCGGTGCGCGTTGCCGAGGAAATGGCCATGTTGGACGTAATTTCCGGCGGTCGCCTGGTGGCCGGCTTCCCGGTGGGCACCTCCATGGATACCACCTTCTCCTACGGCCAGGTGCCCATCACCCTGCGGGACCGTCATACCGAGGCCCACGACGTGATTATGCAGGCGTGGACGCAGCGCCAGCCCACTATCTTCAACGGCAAGTACAACAAGCTGCGCTACATCAGCATTTGGCCGAGGCCCATGCAGCAACCCCATCCGCCCGTCTGGATTCCCGGCTCGGGCAGCCTGGAAACCTGGGATTGGGTTCTGGATCGCGACTACGTGTACTGCTACCTTTCTTACTACGGCTACCTGCGCGGCTACAACATCGTGAAGGGTTACTGGGAGCGCGCTGCCGAGCGTGGCGTCGACGACAACCCCCATCGCCTGGGGTTCCTGCAACTGGTGTGCGTTTCCGAGACCGACGAGCAGGCCGAGCGGGATTACGAGCAGCACGTGCAGTATTTCTACGAGAAAATGCTGCGGGTGTATCCGCCCTACGCCGAATCGCCCGGCTACCGCTCGCTGGAATCCATCCGCAAGTCGTTGCGTCCCCAGATGGGGGAAGAGGCCCGACGCGCCGCCACGGAAAACAAGTGGAAGGATTACGTTGAGCAGGGGCACATCATCGCCGGCAGTCCGGAAACGGTGCGCCGCAAGCTCACCGAAGCTGCCGAAATGCTCCGCATTGGACACCTGATGGTACTGCTTCAGATTGGATCCATGCCGCCCGAGTTGACCAGGAAGAATACCGAGCTGTTCGCCACCGAGGTGATGCCTCACCTCAGAGGTCTGTTCGAAGACTATGACGACCCGTGGTGGCCGGAGCGCCTGAAGTCTCCGACTGCGGAGGCCGTCGGCGACTGATCCACTGGAATGGTGTACACCGCCGAAGCCATCGCCGCCGCGGTCGCCCGTGGATTAACCGCCGCGCGCGACCCCAGCCAACCCGACGATGCCGATCGTGGGCCGGAGAAATACGCTCGTCTTGGCAGCGATTTCCGCGCCGGAGCCTGGAAGCACCTGCTTGAAGACGGAGATCTGCCCCAGGCTTCCAACAAAGCTTGGGGCATGGTCGCCGAGACCATTAAGGCCATTAGCGCGCACCACGGCGGCGCCATCCACCAACACCGTTCCATCTGGCAGGTTGTACGCGAATTGTCGGACCTAGTCGCTATATCGGGTGATCCCGATACGCAAACCTGGATCAACAATGCCTTCCGAACCGCTCGCGCCCTGCATTCCAACTACTACGAGGATGAAGAAAGTGCGGACGAAGTCAGGGCTGGACTCCGCCTTTGCGAAGAACTGTCTGATCGTTTGTACGATTTGTTCTGGCCGGAGCGACCAGTATGATATACCCTGACGAAGCCATCGCTGCCGCGGTCGCCCGTGGATTAGCCGCCGCCCGAGACCCGGCCCAACCCGATGACTCCGGGCGCAGCCCGGAAAAGTATGTCCAGCTCAGCCAGGATTTCCGCGCCGGAGCCTGGAAGCATTTGCGCGAAGATGGTGACCTGCCCCAGGCATCCAACAAGGCTTGGGGAATAGTTGCTGAGACCATCAAGTCCGTCAGCGCGCAGCACGGCGGTATAATCCACCAACATCGCTCCATCTGGCAGGTCATCCGTGAGTTGAGCTCATTAGTAGGGGAATCGGGAGACACTGCTACGGAAAATTGGATCAGAAATTCTTTTGGCGTCGCCCGGACCCTGCATTCCAATTTTTACGAAGATGAAGCGGACACCGGTGATGTAATTGCCGGCCTCCAACTGTGCGAAGAACTGTCGGAACGGCTTTATGAGCTGTTCTGGCCGGAGCGTTCCGAACCCTGACAAACTGATCCAATGTGGAGTCACCATGGCCGATAAACTGCAACAAGGCGACCGACTACCCGCCATTTCTCTGAACCTGATCGACGGCCAAACGCTGGCTCTGCCGGACGCGATGTCCTCACGCTACCTGGCGCTGCTGTTCTACCGCGGCGTTTGGTGACCCTACTGCGCGCGGCAGTTGGCCGCATGGCAGGAGAACAGCGCTGCCCTGGCCGAGATGGGCGTTGCAATCGTCGCCGCCAGTGTGGAACCCAGGGAACTGGTGCAGGAGATGGCAACCAAGGCCGGCGTCAAGTTTCCATTGGCATACGGAGTTACTCCCGCCGACGCCGAACTACTCGGATCGTGGTGGTCGGATAACCACGACGGCCACATCCAGCCCACCGAGTTCCTGTTGGGACGCGGCGGCACCGTGCTGGGCGCGATGTACGCCAGCGGCCCCGTGGGACGCATCAGCCCCGATGAAGCCGTGCATTTCATTGAGGGCCGGGAACGGCGCGGGTAAAGGCGGCTCCTTCTGCCTCAATGGGAGGGGTTGGGGTGAGGGTGAAGTCGTTGGGTCTGTCCCCGGCCTACCCTCACCCCAACCCTTCTCCCATAAGGGGAGAGGGGTTTTGAACGGATGTCCCCGATTCTGACTACCTTCTGAAAACGTATCGACGGCTACGCTTCCACCGTCTCCACCCGCACGGCGCACACCTTGTACTCCGGTATGCGCGATTCGGGGTCGTAGGCGGCGTTGGTGAGGAAGTTGGCTGCGGATTCGGCCAGCCTGACGAAGGGGACAAAAATCTCGCCGGTACGCATCCGGTAGGTGTAGCGCGCCACGCCGGTTAGCGACCCCCGCCGTGAACGCACCTGCACGGGGCCCCCGTCCTGCAACCCGAACCGCTCGCCGTCCAGAGGGTTTATCGACACCTCCAGCGCCGGAGACCGGGCCATCAGGCCGTCCACCCTCCGTGTGATGGTGCCGCCGTGCCAGTGGTAGAGCACCCGCCCGGTGTTCAGCACCAGCGGGAACCGTTCCGACGGAGTCTCCGCCGCCAGGGGCCCCTGCTCAAAGGCTACAAACTTCGCCCGGTCGCCCCGGGGGAAATCGTCGGCGTATAGATACGTCGTGCCAGGATGCTCCGGCGAAGGGCAGGGCCACTGGATGCCACCCTCTACGTCCAGCCGCCGATAGGAGATGCCCGACAGGATGGGTGTCAGCTGGGCCATCTCGTCAAAAATCTCCGATGGGTGTCGGTAGGTGAATTGATCAGCCGACGGCAACCCCAGCTTGTCGCACATGCGGCGGGCCAGGTCGCACACGATGTCCCAGTCGGGCCGGCTGCCGCCCACCGGCGGGATGGCCTGTCGTACCCGCTGCACCCGCCGCTCGCTGTTGGTGAAGGTGCCGTCCTTCTCGGCAAAGCTGGTGGCCGGCAGAACCACGTCGGCCAACTCTGCCGTTTCGTGCATGAATATGTCCTGCACGACCAGGAACTCCAGCCGCCGGAACAAATCGTCGGCCCGGTTCAGGTCGGGTTCGCTGAGCAGCGGATTCTCGCCCGTGATGTACATGGCACGCACGCCGTCGGGCCGCTCCATGGATTCCACCATATCGGTAACCACCAGGCCAGCCGTATCGGGGATGCGCCCATTCGCGCCCCAGGCGTCGCCGAATCGCTCCAGCGTATCGGGACGCAAGCCCTGGTAGCCCGGCAGGGAGTTGGGCAAGCATCCCGCGTCGCCGCAGCCTTGCACGTTGTTCTGCCCACGCAACGGGGAGATGCCCGAACCGCGCCGGCCCAGCTGGCCGGCCACCAGCGCCAGATTCAGCAGGCCGTGGGCGTTGGCGGTGCCGTTGGTGTGCTGCGTGATGCCCATGCCCCAGATCAGACAGGAGCCGCCGTAGCCGATACCATCATCAGCTCCCCGGGGCATCGGCGGGCGGGCGAAGATTCGGGAGGCCGCGCGGATGTCATCCGCCGCGACGCCGGTGATGGCCGCGGCGCGTTCGGGGGTGTATTGATTGGCTACCGCGAGCCAGTCGTCGTAGCCTTCGGTGCGGTTGTTGACGAAATCGGCATCGGCCAAACCTTCGTCCACTATGACCTGCGCCATCGCATTCAGCAGCGCCACGTCGGTGCCGGGGTAGGCTCGCAGCCACAGGTCGGCGTAGTCGCACATGTCGATGCGCCGGGGGTTGATAACGATGAGTTTGGCGCCGCGCTCAACGATGGCCCGCCGCATCCGGGAAGCGGCCACCGGATGGTTGGACGTGGGGTCGCAGCCGATGACCAGCAGGCAACCCGCGCCCTCATAGTCGGTGTAGGAGTTGCTGGTAGCGCCGCTGCCCAGCGATGTCAGCATCGCTTCCACCGATGGGGCGTGGCAGAGGCGCGTGCAGTGGTCAATGTTGTTGCTGCCCATCACCAGGCGGGAGAATTTCTGCTGCACGTAACCGTCCTCGTTGGTGGCCTTGGCCGAGCAAAGAGTTGCAAACCGGTCGCCGCGATACTCCACCAGCCGGGTGGCCACCAGGTCCAGCGCCTCGTCCCAGGTTGCCTCACGGAACGGCCCGGTGAACCGCTCGCCGTCGCGGATCAGCGGCGTTTTGATGCGGTCGGGATGCTGGGCAAACGTGTAGCCGAAGCGTCCCTTGACGCACAGCATCCCCACGCTGGACAGGTTGTCGGGGTCGTCGTGAGACGCCACGATACGGTCGGTGGCGTCGTCAACCTCCAGCTGGATGCCGCAGCCAACGCCGCAGTACGGGCAGGTGGTGCTGACGGTGTGGGTCGGTGCGCTGACGGCTGGCGGGTACTTGACGCTGATGGCCCCGGTGGGGCAGACGCTCAGGCACTGGCCGCAGGTGGTGCAAATACTCTCCGCCAGCGGTTTGTCAGCGGCCGTGGCGATGCGAGCGGTTTCGCCAGCGCCCAGCACGTCGATGGCGCCGATGAACTGGTGCGCCGACTGGCAGGCGTTGACGCAGCGAGCGCACAGGATGCAGGCGTCCATCGCCAGGTTGAACACCGGGTTGGACGTATCGGCGGCCGGCCGCTCCCGCGCCGCCCACCGCCGCTCACCAATCCCATGCAACTCCGCCGCCGCCGACAACTGCCCATACCCCTCAACTCCCCCCTGCATCGCAGGGACCGGGTCAGGGCTACCGTCTCCCCCCTGCACAGAAGGGACCGGGTCGGGGCTAACGTCGCCCCTCTCCCTTGATGGGAGAGGGTCAGGGTGAGGGTGATCGCCGCCCACAACAAACTCGGTACCGCCCCGAGGCAGCACCAGGGTTAGTGGCGTACTCCCTTCTTCCACCGGGAGAGGGGCCGGGGGTGAGGGGCTTCCCCCGTTCACCATCCCCAGCGTCAACTCAATCACACCGGAGCGAATACGCCGCACATCCGACGTGTCGGTGTGAATCACCATCCCCTCGGTGGCCGGCACGGAGCAGGACGCCGGAAAGCCGCGCACGCCGTCAATCTGTACCAGACAGGTACGGCACGCGCCGATGGCCGGCATATCAGCATCTTTGCACAGCTGGGAGATGACCACGCCGGATGCGTTGATGGCGTCCAGCGCGGACGCTCCGACGGATACGGCCACCGATAGACCATCTACGCTAACGGTGATGGTGGGTGGAGCAGCGGGTCCAGCGATCGTGGTCATAGTTGCCATCCTCTTTAGCCCCTCTCCGTCAACGGGAGAGGGTTGGGGAGAGGGTGAAGTTCCTACCCCTCAAAGTACCCTTCCTCGCGGAACAGCTCGGCCAGGCGCGCGATACCCTCGTGAATCTCGGTAGGGGAATTATGGCTGTAGGTCAGCCGGAAGTGGTTGTTGCGATCGCGGTCAGACCGGAACATTCCGCCCGGGTTGTACTTCACATCGCGCTGCGTAGCTTTTTCCAGCGTGCCCCAAGTGTCCGCGCCTTCCGGTAGCCGCACGAAAATCATCATGCCGCCCTGGGGTTCCGTCCACTCGCAGAAGGCGGGGAAGTTCGCGGCCAACGCTGCCAGCATGGCGTCCCGGCGCACCTGCAGCGCCTTCCGCACCGCCTCGATGTGCTCGGCCTCGTGGTCGCGCATATACTCATACACCAGCATGGTGGCGAGATGGCTGGCGTTGCGGCGGGGCAGATTCTCGGCGTTGGCCAGCGGGAGCGCCGCCTTCACCGCCGGCGGCAGCACCCCGAACCCCACGCGCAGCCCACAGCCCAGCAGCTTGGTAAAAGACGACACGTACATCACGTCGGCGTGGTCCCGCATACCGGACATTGCCGGTGGCAGCGGGTCGCCGTCGATGCGAAAGTCGGCGTAGGATTCGTTCTCCAGGATCGGCACGCCCCAGCGTTCGGCCACGTCCAGCAGCGCGTTCCGCCGCGCCTCCGACACCGTGTAGCCCATCGGATTTTGGAACACCGGAATCGTCCAGATGAACTTGGCCCGCCGGCCCTCGCCGTCCAGGGATTTCAGGATGTCCTCGACGGCGTCGGGCAGCATCCCGTCTTCGTCGGAGGGCACATGGATCGGATCGGCGCCCCGTTCCATCATCATCCGCAGGCTGCCCATATAGGTGAACTCCTCAACCAGCACCGGGTCGCCCGGATTGATGAAGGAATCCAGCAGGATGGTGATGGAGCCGCCAGCGCCGTCGGCGATAAACACATCGTCCGGCGAGGCGTTGAACCCCCGGTTGGAAGCCAACCGCTGGGCGATCAGCTCCCGCAGGCCGACGTGCCCGCCGGCGGGTGGATAGCCGGCTAGCGAAGCCGCGCCGCCGCCGGCCATGCCAGCCGCGATGGCAGTCAGGTATTCGTCGGCGTCAATCACCTCGGGCACCGCATTGGTCACCGAAAATATGTACTTCACCTGAGCGCTGGAGCCCACCGGCGACGCCACGGAGCGGGGCAGGTTGCGGGAGAACAGGCTTGCGTAATCCACCATGATAGGGCCTCCGAAGACGGGTATGTATGACAAGAGTGGAGTTGCGGCTCAATCGACACTCAATCAGTGTTGGCGAGGCGATCTTTCTCGCGGCGCCAGTGATCAGACATTCTGTTGGCCCGAATCATAGCAGGTTGCGATGAAGGCGGATACCGTGCTTTGCCAACGCCCTTAGCGAGCAGTCACCAATCCTTTAGGTTCCAGTAATTCGATCGTCGTCGCCGCGCAACCTTCCGGATTTTCCAGTTGCAGAACGTGAGTCGTATCCGGACCGCAATCGTAGTCCACCTGGGTAAGAGTGCTGAGGTCTACGCTTGGCAAAAAGGCGTAGGCTACGGTAGGGTTGGAACCAATTGCTTTGATGGGACACCATATGGACCGGTGTTCTAAATCTCGTTGCACCCCTCCTGGGTACCCACTTTGTCATTGCGAGCGTAGCGTGGCAATCTCGTCGTCGTAGCAACGGCGGTTCGCCGACGCGTGTTCAACCGCATCGAGATTGCCACGTCGCTATGCTCCTCGCAATGACAGATTAAAGTGGGTACGCGGGAGGATGCGCGGCCCACCCGGATTCCCGTGCTCCGCAGCCTGACGATCGCCCCCTCCGACATTTGGACGTCGGTATCCCCGGCGGCGTCGGTATTTCCCAACGTGTGGCGTTGCTACTCGACCGTCCGGATCGAAACTACCGGCGCCGCCTTGCCATATCCGTCAGCCCGCTGGGCCGTCAGCTCGGTTTCCCCGCACCGGAACCCCTGCGCTGGGCCACACCTTCCCGCACCAGCGGTATCAGCTCCTGCCCGTATTCGGCGGCGTCGGCCAGCGGGTCGAATCCCCGGATGATAAACGCCGAGCAGCCCAGGTCGTAGTAGGCCAGCAGGGCATCGGCCACCTGCTGGGGCGTTCCCACCAGGCAGGTGGTGCTGCCCGATGCTCCGCTGGCGGCGGCGATGGGCATCCAGAGCCGTTCGTCGTGGATGTTGCCCTCCGCCGCAAAACGCAACAGGCGCCACGCTCCTTCAGACTGAGGACGCGTCGGCACGCCCGGGGTGATGCGGCCGGCGGTGGCCTCTTTGATCCGGCCCAGGATGGCTTCCGCCCGCTCCCACGCCCTGGCCTCGGTCTCGGCCAGGATGGGCCTGGCCGACAGGCTGAATCGCATGAGCGCCGGGTCGCGGCCCGCGGCGGCAACGCGACCGCGCACGTCGGCGATGCGTTCGGCGATGGACGCCCGCGGTTCGCCCCACAACGCAAAGAGGTCGGCGCGTCGACTCGCCACTTCCAACGCCATTTCAGAAGCGCCGCCGAAGAACAGAGGCAGGTGCGGGTACTGCCGGCACCGGGCCTGACTGTAAGCCCCAGCCAGTTGATAGAACTCGCCATCATGGTCGAAGGGCGCGGTCTCCGTCCAGATGCGACGCATCACGTCCAGATATTCGTCGGTGCGCCGGTACCTCGCGTCGTGGCCCAGCCAGTCCCCATCCTGCCGCTGCTCCAGGTCATTGCCGCCGGTGATGATGTGCAGTGCGATGCGACCGTTGGTCAGTTGGTCCAGGGTGGCGGCCTTGCGGGCGGCCAGCGTCGGCGCGACGAATCCGGGCCGGTGGGCAATCAGGTAGCCCAGCCGGGTTGTGTGTGCGGCGGCGTAGCCAGCCACCTCAAACCCGTCGGGAGTGGACGACGAGTATCCGGTCAGCACCAGGTCGAAGCCGGCGGCTTCGTGGGTGCGGGCAAAATCCAGGATGTAGTCCGGGTGCACGCCCGACGGCACCTCGGCTCCCGGATTGATGCCACCCCCGAAGAGACTCAGCGTTGCGCCCCGGTTGGCCGCGGCCTCTCGCACCACGCCAATCATACCGATGATGGTTACGCCGCCGTCGTTGTAGACGCTGGGCGGCGCCGTTGGTTCGGTTCCGTTGCCATTCAACATCGGATTTCCCGCCTTCTGTTCTTGTTCCCCTGGGCGTCCCGTGAACGCTGACATTTTACCCTAATCCGGCTGCGGAGCCCGTCGGCGCGGCTCCGTTTCCCGATGCGTACCCACCTTTGTCATTGCGAGCGTAGCGTGGCAATCTCGTCGCCGTAGCAACGGCGGTTCGCCGACGTGTGTTCAACCGCAGCGAGATTGCCGCGTCGCTTTGCTCCTCGCAATGACAGACTAACGTGGGTAGGCGCGCCGTGTTTTGGGGGTTGACAAGTATCGCCCCGCGTTATACTCTGTATTCAAGGTGCTGGGGTTGCTGGGAAATCCCACCCGCCGAAACCAGATGGTAAATAACCGTCATCGCAGGAGGTGTGGAATGGTTTCGTTGATAACGTTGAACCATAGATGGCTTTACCCCTGTACACGCCCCGTCGGTGAGTGTTAGCGGGCCCATGAACCGCACCGACCGATGGGGGAAATCTGAAGCATCGGGCGAGCCGTTGGTATAAACGCATAGGCCACACGCCTGACCCGGCGCATATAGGCGCCACTGGAACGGCGGGCATATCGGTCGGAAGACCGGCCAGCGGACGGCCATAGCCGATGGATAAACAAGGCCAGGACACCGTAACTGGGTCCTGGCCCTTTCTTTATCAAGATTGCCGCGTCGCTATGCTCCTCGCAATGACAGACTAACGTGGGTGCGCGCGGCCCCCCGCATCCTCACGCGTACCCACCTACCCGCCTTTGTCATTATGCTTGTCCACCTTTGTCATTGCGAGCGTAGCGCGGCAATCTCGTCGGTGTAGCAACGGCGGTTCGCCGGCGTGTGTTCAACGGCATCGAGATTGCCGCGTCGCTTCGCTCCTCGCAATGACAGACTAACGTGGGTAGGCGTGACACCGACGGGGCGGCCTCATGCGTACCCACTTTGTCATTATGCTTGTCCACCTTTGTCATTGCGAGCGTAGCGTGGCAATCTCGTCGCCGTTGCGACGGCGGTACGCCGGCGTGTGTTCAACCGCAGCGAGATTGCCGCGTCGCTTTGTTCCTCGCAATGACAGACTAACGTCGGTGCGCGCGCCCCCCGTCGTGCGCCGTTGGGGAGGGGGTTGGCTATCCCATCCCCGACTGGCCGGGCTAAACACTCTTCGGCAGGTGCACGTTCATCAGCTCCATAAACCCGTTCATATCGTAGTCCTCCATATTCAGTCGCGCCAGCTCGGCCATCACCGCTTCCCAGGTTACCGGCACCGCCCCGGCCTGGATGATCCGCTGCATACCGCGCTCGTGGGCGTCAACGCTGGTGCCGCCCGACGCATCGGACACGGCGTACACCTGATAGCCCTCGTTGAGCAAATCCAGCGCCGGGAACACGAGGCACACTTCTGTCCACAGCCCGGCCATTATCAGCTTGCGCCGTCCGGTGGCGATCACCGCCTCGCGGAATGCGGGCTCTTCCCAGGAGTTCACTTTGAAGCGATCGATGGTAGGAACGTCGGGCAGGGCCGACTTCAGGTCGGCAATGGTGTCCTCCTGGTAGCCGGCGGTCACCGCTACGGTGGACAACACGATGGGCAGCCGGAACAGGCGGCCGGTCTTGGCCAACGCCACTACGTTGTTGACCAGGATCTCCCGGCCAACCGACCTGGTGCCGTCAATCAGACCGGGCTGAAAGTCAATCAAAATCAATGCCGAGTTTTCGGGGGTGAGCAGATGGTCGGTTTTAGGGTCCCGTGCGATTTGCGTAGTCATGGCAACCTCCAGGTCTTGTCGTCTTCAATGCCGGCGAACCGGCCTGTATCTGCTTTGGGTCCGGCCAATTACTTCGTGCTCATATTTGGTCCTCCCCGATTTCTTCGTCGGCCAGGATCTTTTTCAACATCCGCACCAATTCCGCCTGCTCCGCGCTGTCGAGCCGGCTGGCGAAGTGGTCATTGTTGGCATACACGATATGAGCCAACCGGGGCACCAGCTCGCGACCGGCGGCGGTCAGTGTGATGCGGACGTTGCGGCGGTCGCGGGTGCTGCGCCGGCGCTGGACGTAACCCTTGGCAACCAGCCGGTCAACCTGGCGGCTGATGGCGGCGGCGTCAACCGGAATAACTCGGCACAGCGTCGATATTGAATTGGCCTCGCCGTTGTAGCAGGTCTCCATGATTGCCCATTGGGCCGTGGTGATGCCAAATGGGACTAGCCTTCGGTTCAGGCTGTTCTTCATCGCCGAACCCAACGACCCGACCCAAAACCCCAATCCGTCCTGCGCGGTGATCCGTTGTTGTGCGTCCATGTGGCCATAATATATGACTAGACAATCAATGTCAAGTCAAATATTGTTGAGTCAATCGACGCGTGCGCTTGGGATCACACAAGTCGGGACTGGAGCGAAAATTGCACCGGGCTGGGCCGCCCGGCGATCGGCGGCTAGAAGGTCGGGGGAACCTGGTCCGGCGCAGGCAGGCCGGCGGCAGCCAGCGCCGCCAGGTACTGCTCTGGCGTATTAACGTCCCAGAGCAACTCCGGCGCGCCCAGTTCGACGCGCCGCGTGGATTCCGCGTGGCGCTGGGTAACCGCCCGCATCCCCTGCGTGGCCTCGTCGATGGCCAGCAGCTCCGGCAACAGCGAACGTTGCACGGCAATCGGATGGCCGCCCTTGCCCTGGTGCGTGGGGATGGTGATTAGCGCGCCGCTGCCGCCGTGGTGCGCATCCAGAACCTGCCGTATGACGCTGGCGCTGCGGGGCTGGTCAACGTTGAGCATCAGGATGTCGCCCGGCCGGTCCGGGTCGGCATCGATAGCCTGTAGCCCAACCTTGATGGACGTTGTTTTGCCCAGGGCGTAGTCAGGGTTGTGGGCGCAGCGGACGTTGCCCGTGTCATAGATATCCCGATTGGCGCCAATGCGGGCGTGCAGTTCGTCGCCGCGATGCCCCAGCACAACCACCACCTCGTCGGCGCCGGCCTGGCGCAAGGCGACAATCTGGTGGATGATGAGCGGCCGGCCCGACCAGTCCAGCAGGGCTTTCAGCGTGCCCATGCGCCGGGAAACGCCGGCCGCGAGCAGCAACGCAGACGTGATGGGAGCCAGTTTTTCCAACGCGTTGAGGCCGGCTCGGACTAGTCCGCCGGCACGCTCATCGCCCGGTTGGCCCGCTGTTCGGCGCGGTTCAGGTACCAGTCGTCCATGGTCATCGGGCTGCCCTTGCCGCCGCGACGGGCCATGATGATTTCCGACATGATGCTGACGGCCAGCTCTTCCGGTTCCAGCGCGCCAATGTCCAGCCCGATGGGGGCGCGCACCTCGGCCAGTCGCTCCCGGGGCACACCCTGCTGCAACAGCCGCTGGTAAATCATCAGCGTCTTGCGCCGGCTGCCCAGCAAGCCGATGTACCGGGCGCGGGTGGTCAGCGCGGACTCCAGGGCCACATCGTCGAACCAGTGCCCGCGCGACGCGACCACGATAAAGCTGTTCACATTGATGTCGAGATGCGTCGCCCAGTCGGTATAGGGCGTAACGATGGTTTCCTCAGCGTAGGGGAACCGCTCGGGGTTGGCGAAATCTTGCCGGTCGTCGATGATGTAAACGCGGTAGCCGAGCCGGTGCGCCAGGTCTGCCGTCGCTTTGCCAACGTGCCCGCCACCTACCATTACCAGCGTGGGCGGAGTCGTAAATCCCTCAACGAACAGCTCGGTCTTGTCGTCGATGTCCACCGCCTCATTTGCGCCCACGGAGGCAACACGGGCGGCAACTTCCAGCGCCGTCTCGTCCAGTTCGGCGGCGCCAATGCTGCCGGCCACCGACCCGTCGGAGCGCAGCAGCAACTTGGCTCCCAGTTGAGCCGTGTCGCCATCCGACCTGACCACGGTTGCCAGTGCGGCCGGCTCGGCGCCGTCGTAAGCCCCCAGCAGTTCCTGGCCAATGTCGGCAAAGTCGTCAGCTTCCCAGAATGGTTCCAGGTAGAAATACATCGTGCCGCCGCAGACCAGACCGTCCCGCGCCGCGATGTCTTCGTTGAGGTAGTAGTCCTTGAACTCAGGGCCACCCTGGTTGCGCAGGATTTCCTGCGCGGCGAACCAGATGTCGCCCTCGACGCAGCCGCCGCCCAGCGTGCCCACGGCGGTGCCGTCGGTGCGTACCAGCAGCATTGCGCCGGCCTTCTGGGGGGTGGAACCCTTGGTGCGGACCACCGTAGCCAGTACGCAGGGGTTGCCCGTATCCAGCTGATTTACCGCTTCCTGAATTACTTCGCGCACGCCTTCACCTGCCTGAATTCCGCCGCCGACGAATACCGCACATTATCTTTACATCAAGACCGCAATCGGCTTCGTCGGCCGATAGGTTGCTATCAGGATTATACCCTCATTTTATCCCCTTACCAACGTCCGAGCCTGTCATTCGCCGGTCACAATAACGTTGCTGCCATAGCCGGCGCCGCGATTGCCGTTGTGGCTGGTCGCACCGACTGCCCAGCGGTACAAAACCTGGCCGCCCTTGACACGGATCAATTGCTTCCTTGATGGCGACCGGCCCTTCCCGGATGGCGACCGGCCCTTCTCCCGCTTTTGGGGAAAGTGACCTTACGTCCCGGAACCGTCCTGCGCGCTGCTGGCGTGTGTCCTGACAGCGTTGAAGACCGGATTGCCCAGAGCCGCACCGAAGGCGGTCCTCACGGCCGCTCTTGTCACGGCCTCCGCGATGGTATCGAATTCATCGGCTGGGCCCCATCGGCCTCCCATCCAATACTCGATGCTCTCGTCATCCTCCAGTATCTCGTGGAGCATCCGGCGTTCGCCGGGATAGACGTCAGTCTTCTCGCCGGAAATGTTGCTCTTCAGCAGGGCTATGAGGCGCTCCAGCAGGTTGGGCTCGTTTCGGCCCCACATGGTCGACCGTTCCCGCCACTGTGCGTCGATTCGCTCCGCTTTGCCCATTGCGGCGTATTGGACCGCCGGCGTCCGGCCGAAATCTGGCGCCGCGTTCGTTGAGGCGGATGGTTCCTCGAAATTAGACGCCAGTGGTAGTGGAGGGTTAGCCTTCGTGTCCTGCACCTTTTCGGCGAACCGAGGAGCCTGGCCGTCGCGTACCTCCGCGATCTTGTTGATGCCCCGGGCATCGTCGTTGCCCAACCAATTGCTCAAGCTCAAGCCGATGATGGTCACACCGTCCCCAGCGCCGTCGTAATCCACTGAGGTTACGGTTTCCAAGGGCATCTCAGTGACCAAATTTGGTCCAAAGGATGCTCCCTTCAGCATCACCACCCGTTCCCTCGTTACGAGGGCTACTCCCTTGTTCCGCCGCATTCGGTCCATGCGGCTTGCTCCTTCCCGGAACACGGAGCCAGGGCCCCAAGTGCAGGAAACCAGCGCCTCAATCTCCTCGTCATCTTGCAGTACCTCGTACAGCGACCGGAGCTCTGAGGAGTGGTCCTTTCCCCAACCCGGCTGCAGCGTCTGCCAGCGGGCGCCGATCCTGCTTCGCTTATCCTGCATAGCCATCGTCTATCTCCTGGGCAGGTTTCGCCGAATTCGGGATCTCCTCCCGCCGAATCCAACAGCGGTTGCCTGCCGCAGACCTCGGGCTCCTGCTTCTGACCTGCCAGCCGTGAGGTGAACCCGGGAACAGGAAACCGGCGAGAGCCTGATGATACCTTCTTTCTCATCCCTCTGCCGTAGTGAATCTACACTTTCGCTGGGATGATTGAGGGCCTCATATTATCCCAATATTACCGACGGCTATGCCTTTCAGGGCAATTGCCGATGCGATCAGACCGAGGCCGCGTCTACGCCGTTGTCGTTGATGAGAAACGGGAGCTGTTCGGCGGCTTCGTCGGGCCACAGGAACTTGAAGCCGGCTGCCAGCGCGTACCGCTTGTCCAGGTCTTCCCGGTCACCGATGTGGTAGTACTCTTCGGCCTCGAACTTCGCTTTGACATCCGGCAGCATATGCTTCGGTACCACGAAATCCACTGGTATGTTGTGCTGGTCCCAGATAGCCTGCTGACCGCTCATGGGTCGGTCGGAGCAACTGCCAATCAGGAATCCCTTCTCCTGAACCATTCTTACCATATCCATGGTCAGGACTCCGGGCGGGTCGCCCACCTCCAGAGTTCCGTCGATGTCAAAGCTGATCAGTGTCACCAATTCAGTTCCTCTCTTTTTCGCGGGCGATAGATATGGGTATACAGGTAGTTGCGGGTTTATGGGCTATTGTCGGCGTCCGCTGCGGGTTACAGCCGACCACCTGGGTCGGCTGCAGTCCTCATCAGGATCGGGATGTTGCTGGAAAGGCCAGCGCCGCCGGTCTAGTCAGGTGAAGCGCCCCACACGGTGAAGTTTCCACCCATGGGCATGGGGCCGCCGGAAACCCCGATTTCGGGTTTCACGCCGGTCAGCGCTCTGGCTCCCGCCCGACCCTGGATCTGCTGGATGCAGTCGGTGTGCATCCAGAAGCGGCTGCGGCCACTGCCGATGTTGCCGCCGCTGGGCAAAATGGGGTTGGGACCCTCGATGCTGATGTCCGTCTGGTAGAAGTCCAGGGCGTCCCCGAATTTCATCCCCCGGTAGCCCAGGCCCTCAACGTGGAACTGGTGGAACTCGGCGAAACCGTCGTACATATTCTCAAACGACAGGTCAGCGGCGGTGATGCCGGCGCCCTCGTAGATTTTGCGACCGGTACTGCCTGTTTCGGCCTGCACCTCTTCCAGCGTGGGTGTGATGCTCCGCGCCGTGCCCCGGCTGGAGGCGTGGTTGAGGATGTAAACGGGCTTCTGCTTCATGTCCTGCGCCCGGTCGGCGGTCGTAAACACGTAAGCGGCGGAAACCATGATCGGGATGTCGTTGTCAAACAGGTTGGCCGGTTTGGCAATCCACCGGGCGGCCAGGTAGTCCTCCGGCAGCAATTGCTCCGGGCGATGCTGGGCCCAGTAACCTTCGGGGAACAGCAGTCCGTTCCGCCGTGAGTTCTGCATAAAGGGGGCCATCATGTCATGATTCTTGCCGTATTTGCGGCAGTATTCGGCAAACTGCAAGGCGGTCCCGTAGCAGCCGGGTGCGCCCCAAAGGGTTCGGCCCGGACTGATGGCGAAACTGCCCGGCACTGCATCCGCAGCGCTAATGCCGCCGTGGTTGTAGCGACCTTCCAGGTTGTGCCACCCCTTCAGCACCAGGCAGGTGCTCGCCAGACCATCGCCCACCGCCTGGGCGGCCACGACGACGGCGGCGGACATGCAACCCGGCGCGTACATGGTGAACTTGACGTTGGTCAGTTCGGGCATATTCTTCAGGAGCCAGTCGGCGCTCAACTGCCCGATGCCGTCCAACGGGTCGTCCGAGGGATTGAAGGCGTTGACCACGTCCATGGGGACGGGGGTGTCGGCCGGCCAATACGCGCCGGTGGTGGTAACGGGCACGATGACCAGGCCGTCAACCTGGTCGGGCGAGACGCCCGCGTCGTCGATCGCGGCCCGCAGCGCCATAATGCTGTTGGCGCCCACCGAGGTCTCGGGTCGGCCGTCCCAGCGCCGGGCGGTCGGAGAGTGCCCGATGCCTACCGCCGCCACCTTGCCGCGGTGTTCCCAAACCCCCATTCCCTCGCGGGACCGATACATAGATTCCGGAGCCATCTGCGTCTGCGTGGTCATGGTTAACTCCTAACTCTTGGAGCGTGCAAGATAAACGGTCCTAACTCACCACTTGCCACTCGGGTACTTTTTGCCCGTTGGCGGTCGCCTCGAAAATTACCTGTACGCCGGCGCCCACCGGTACGTCGTCCACCGGTGTGCCGGGGAGGTGCGAGTAAAACAGGATGCCCGGGTCTTCTTCCAGCATGATCACTGCCAGGTTGAAAGGAAGGTTGTCTTTTAGCGACGCCACCGGGCAGTCGTAAACTACTCCGTAGTTGTAAATGGTGCCCCGGCCTGGTGTTTCCTTCCACGCCAGGTTGTCTGCTGAGCCGCACTGCGCGCACACTGCCGCCGGCGGGTGCTGGAGCCGACTGCACGCGCTACAGTTCTGCAGCACCAGCCGCTCTTCGTTAGCGGCGTCCCAGAACGGCTTGGTCAACTCATCGGGTATCACACCCTGCTTAACCATACATCTCCCTCATTACGAAAAATCTCGTTGCGAAATCCTGGACACGACGGTACAAAACCCAATCAATATCCGCAGTCAACACCAGGGTATTCTGCAACGCAAAGAATACGCACAATGGCCGAGGGATGTCAACCGGCCAGCAGCGCGCCCGGGCCTCCGGGCCAGTCCGGCCCGCGCCGGCCACCAAGCCTGCCGTCTGGGTTAACCAGGAAGCAGTTGCGGTCCCGTTTCCGTTCGTCCCGACCGCGTCGATACGGGCTTTCTAACTACAGCGGCCAGCCCTCAGCCACAACCGGAACAGCGGTGCGACTGCATCTGTATTCAAGGAAATGGTGGGCGGTAGTGGACTCGAACCACTGACCTCTTGCGTGTCGAGCAAGTACTCTAACCAACTGAGCTAACCGCCCAAGATTTCAAATACAATGTCATTCTACCATCGCCGGGGAGGTATCACAAAGGGCGGCCAATACGATATTGGCCGCCTCAAGGTTGTGGATCGCGTTTCATTGATAAGGAATCCGGGATAAGGAATCCGGCAAGCGATACCGGTCAAGCGATACCGGTATTTTTACAGATTACGCGTCTAACTTTATGCGGAATCCGTCAAATTCCTGTCAAGAACGGCACCTACGGAACCGATGATAGGCTGCCGGCCGTATCATGCACGAGTTCAAGCTACATTAGGGTGCGGTAAAAGGTCAGTGGCCCAGCCACCAGGACAGGTAGTTGAGGGGATTCCATGCATTACGCATGCCGGGCAAGTTGTCTAACCAACCGAGCTGATCGCCCATGAGAAGTTGTGTAACCCGAGCGGACCCACTCAACGCCGACCCGGTCAACCGCCGTTGTGAGCGTATTTTGCCTCCCCAAAGGTCGGAACTGGTCCTACCTCGGAACTGGTCCTACCTGTGATCCAAGGGTTGACCTCTTCGGTTCCAGATTATCGTACATTTGAGAATGATGGCAAACGTCCTCAAATGTACGATAATCCAGTTATGACCGGCCGGGAGTTCGTCAGGAAAGCTAGACGGTACGCGCGAATGAACGGACTGGATTTCGAGTACGATCCCCGCCGTGGAATACGATCCCCGCCGTGGAAAAGGTAGCCACGGTACAATCTTCGTCGGTGCATTCCGTACTACCGTCCAGCACGGAGAGATTCCTCGATGAACTCTGGTTGCCATGCTGAAGAATTTGAACATCGACCCGACTGAGTTTTAAGCCATAAAAACCATAAAAACCATGCGAGTAGTTTGCACGTCGGCCAAGTGGAACTCCTACGCTATTGTTGAGATGGGGGATTTCTGATTCACCGATACTACCGCATTGACGAAGTGGCCTAAATCGTGGCGCAAACGGGAAACAAAAGGGCTTGGGGACCGTGAGATAGCCGATGTGCTTTTGATCAACGCCGCTACCGTTGCCAGAGCGCGGAAGCGGTACGTGGAGGAAGGACTTGAGGCCGCCATCAATGACCGACCACGGCCGGGCCGGGAGCGCAAGCTGGACGGCAAGCAGGAAGCGCACCTGATTGCCTTCGCGTGCAGCGCAGCGCCCGCAGGACACGCGCACTGGACGCTCCAGTTGCTGGCCGGCAAGGTGGTGGAGTTGGAGTTTGCCGAGAGCATCTCCCTGGAGACGGTGCGCCAGATACTCAAAAAAATGAACTCAAGCCCTGGAAGAAGCAAGAGTGGTGTATCCCCAAGGTGAGCGGGGAGTTCGTGGCGCGGATGGAGGATGTGCTGGACTTGTACCACCAGGAGTACAACCCGGAGCGTCCGGTAGTGTGTTTCGACGAGACCTCCAGGCAATTGACCGGGGAGGTGCGTCCGCCCATCAAGGCCGTTCCCGGACGGGTGGAACGCTATGACACTGAGTACCGGCGCAACGGGACCCGAAACCTGTTCATGATCTGCGAGCCGAAGGGCGGATGGAGACCTGTCGCCGTGACCGGGCGCCGCACTGCCGTGGACTTCGCGCACCAGATGCGGTGGCTGGTGGACGAGGCATACCCTGATGCCGAGGTTGTCAAGCTGGTGATGGACAACCTCAACACCCACCAGCCCGGCTCGCTCTACGAAGCATTTGAGCCATCCGAAGCCCGGCGCATCGCTAAACGGCTGGAGTTTCATTACACCCCCTACTCATGGCAGCTGGCTGAATATGGCTGAGATCGAGTTGAGCGTCTTCAGCAGAGCGTGTCTGGACCGCCGTATCAGCGATGAGCCGGAGCTGCGGCGGGAGGTTGCGGCGCTCGAAAGCGAGCGCAACGAAGCAAAATCAGTCATAGACTGGCGGTTTTCCACCCAAGATGCTCGTAGTAAGCTCCAACATATCTACCCTACAAAATCAGATTGAAACGGTACTAGTACTCAATCAAGTCTGGAAAGGCAGGGATAGAGGCGATGCAATTTGGATCGGGCATCTTGAGTGCTGAACCGCCAGTTGATGGTGACGCCCGCTGCGTTGCGCTCGGTCTCGTAGGCCGTGATTTGGCGTTGCAGGGCGTCGGCGTCGGGGTTTCTCCCCTTGAGACAAGCGCGGCTCAACGCGCTGAATTCGATCTCCGCCATGTTCAACCAACTGGCGTGTTTGGGTGTGTGGTGAAACTCGAGGCGCTTCACGATGCGCCGGGCCTCAGCAGCCGGGAAGGTCTCGTAAAGGGAGGCCATGCGGTGGGTGTTCAGATTGTCCAGCACCACTCGAACCACCGGAGCATCAGGGTAGGCCACGTCAACCAGCCACCGCATCTGGTGGGCGAAGTCCGGCATGGTGCGCCGCTCGGTGATGGCCAGGTGGCGCCAGCCCGCCAGGGGTTCACAGGTCAGGAAGATGTTGCGGGTGCCGCCGCGTCGATACTCGTAGTCCTGCCGCCGCGGTCGTCCCGGTTGAGGAGGCAACGGCTCCCTGACCTCGGCCAGCAGTTGGGTGGAGGTCTCGTCAAAGCACACCACCGGCCGATTGGGGTCGTAGCGTTCGGCATACAGGTCCAGCACGTCCTCCATCGCCGCCACGAATTCGCCGCCTACTTTCGGGATGCACCATTGCTGCTTCCGCCAGGGCTTGAGGGTGTTTTTTTGAGCCTGAGCCTTACCGTCTCGTAGGACAGCGATGGCGCCAAGCCCAATTCCACCACCTTGCCAGCCAACAAACGCAGGGTCCAGTGCTCATGGCCCTCGGGGGCGTCGCTGCACGCCAGGGCAATCAGAGCCTGCCCCGTACTGGATACGGGGTGGGCTTCACCCCGATCATCCAGCTTGCGATACCGGTTGGCTTGGGGATGGTCGTGCAGCACACCGTCCAATCCTTCCTCGGCGTACCGCCGTTTGGTGCGGAACACCGTGCGCGGCGACGTGTCCAGGGCCGCCGCCACTTGGGAAGCACTCCAGCCCGCATCAGTCTTGAGCAGGATGCGCACCCGATTGATGACCCGAGCGGAGCGCTGGCCACTGTGGATCAATCCCCGCAACTGCTCCTGATCTTCCGACGACAACCGTACTGCGTATTTCTCCTGAACCATGGATGTCGCACCTCCCGCACCACTGTTTGCCAGTCAGCGTAACAACCCTGACCCGCCCCGCGCTTCACCTGCCAATACAGGATTGACTCAATACTAAAGCCAAGGTGAAACCCGCATATGGAGGAAGTCAATCGGCGGCGCTGGACCGTCCTCCAAGTACAGGTGGGAGAGCTTCACCTGTGGCGCCTGAGCCAATCTTCATCGCCCCGCAAATGTAGATTCCACCTTGGCTTTAGTTTAGGTCTAGTCGAAGGAACAAGGTAGGGAACGGGTCGCCATGCTCAGGGTGGCCACCAGCTCGCTCAATGCACTGCAGATGCCTGCCTCGGTGACCGTCGTCTGCAACGACAGTGACGGGCTACGGGCCATGAAAAGGGCGGCGTAGCGGAGCGAGCTGGACGGGGAATACGCTGGTTAATACGCCGCAGTGGTTGGGTCATGTTACTTGGGCGTTGCCCTTCCTCACTATGCTGGCCCCTGCGCAACGCTACTACCACCGACGGGGACGTCGGCATAAGAAGCTCACCGACTGGGCCCGCCAGATGATTTTGCAACCCCGCTCATGGTGGGCCTGCCGAACCACGCTGACTGCCTAACCGGCCCCTGGTGCTGGTGGGCGACAATAGCTATGCCGTGTTGGACCTGCTTCACTTCTGCCAGGTGAACCCCAAGTAGTCGCGGCCACAACGCCCAGCAGGCCCTCGGCATCTGGTTCCTGACCGAAGCGGGCATCAAGGCGGACCACGATAGACCACGCCATCAAACGAAAGGCAATTACATAACTAACTACACAAGCGGCCAGTGGTCATTCGCCGTCTTTTTCACCATCAACCGCATCCTTTAGATACCGCCATTCGTAGTCCGCCGGCAACCGCAGGAACGCTTCGGCAATCTGCTCCCGCGTAGCGTCAATCCGTTCCGGCATGGGTTTGACCGGTGGGCGCCCCCTTGCTTTCTTCTTGCGTGGCATAGTCAGCCCCCAACAACTCCTTCTCAAACCACCCTTTCGCCCCCTCCCACCCCGCTTCCGCCTCCCCACGCAGCCGACGAGCTTCCAAGCGTCTTGCTTCTATTGTAGCGACGATTTCGTTCTGCCGTTCTACCGGCAGTTCCGGGAACGGTAAATTCTCGAGAAAAGCCGCCGGCACTCGCTGCTGACCGGCTGAACCTGTGAAAGCGTAGGTTGAGACCCGTCGCAGCGTCGCCTGACTCACGAATTCTCTGACGAACTCCCCGGAAATGCCGGCGGCGCGAACCCGGAGCACGTGAAACTCCGTTGAACCAAAACCTATGTCATTGGGTAGTCCATCCACCAGGCACGATTTACCGTTTTGCATACACGGCGTAATTTTCGCCCATAGAATGTCACCGTTGATAAATGGCGTATAGCCTTTACTCACTTCGCCGAGAAGACGGGGCGTAACCGTGTATTCCCCGGTAGCGCCGTCGGCAACCGCTTGCATCGGTATGAAGCCGACAACGCTATCGGCATCAAGTTTTGAGGTATCTAATCGTGGGTTGACTTCCACATAAGCCGACAGGGTTTTAGTAACTGCAGGGTTACTACGCAGCCCGTTAAGGTAATGCCGAAGCTCTGGTACATAAGCGGGCGGGTTTATCGAAAGTTCACCCACGTCTCCCCGTCTAACCGCAAACACCCGCCGCCCATCGTCAACCGGCGCCGCCATACCCAGCGCATCCAGCAGAAACCCGTCAATCCCCGCCAGCAGCGCATCAGCCTCCGCCAGCTTTGCCTTACGCTCCGCCCGCGCTGATTCCATACGTGTTACGAGTCGTTCTTGCTCCAAGATAGGGGGTAATGGAATCAGGCAACCCTTAAATTCCTCCTTGTTGATATTTGACTGCACTGATGGACGCTGAATGGCCTCAACCCATCGGGAGTATGCGGCGGTCTTTGTCCACCAATAGACAAATCTCGGCATCACCTTTGAGGCATCGAATTTGAAACGGATGCAATATCCAGCGAAAACCGCAGGTTCGCTAGTATCTTCATGCAGATAGGTTTTGCCCACGCTACCACTGCGCGCAAAAAGAATGTCATCATGGCCAAGTTTGTAACCTGCTTCCCACGATTCTGCGGTTACAAATTCGTGGCCGGGAGCAATGCCATCTTCTCCGAAGTCGGTGATACGGATATACCGGGGTTCAGTCTCGGATGTACGTGTTACGGCCCTTGAACTCAAACCGTAGTCCGGTTCCATCGTAACCAACGTTCCAAACTCTACCAACGGATATGGCGACATAATAACTTCGCGCAGGGCAAAATACCTTCCGTCAATCCTGGTGGATGCCTCGCCCCGCCTCACCGCAAAGCACTCCGGCTTTGTCAGTTCAGCAGGGCCTACACGAAAAAAGGTGTCGGATCCTTCTTAAAATCCTGCCACCGCGCCACCAGCCCCGTATCCGGAATGATCTCCCGGTGCCGCTCGCTCCAGTCGCCTTCCCCGGCGCCGGCCCGTCTCCATTCATAGGTAACCCGGTAGTCGAACAGGTCGCAGCGGTGCCGCTCTACCTTGCTGACGCCGGCGATTTCCTGCTCCACCGTTACCTCGAAAGTCTTGCGCCCGGTGGCGTCGTACCCGATGTTGTCGGCCAACGCCATAAAGATGGCCGTGTCGTCGGAGACTGTTTCCCCATCGGCCAGCCGGCGCAGAAACACAATGCTGGCCTTCACCCCGGCATCGTAATGCTGAAACGCGAACTGCGGCAGGCTCACCACGGCCAGCAGCTGAAAATGTTCCAGCATCCAGTGCCGCACGCCCCGCAACGATGAGTTGGTCAAAATGCCGTCGGGCAGCACCACGGCGGCCCGGCCCGTGCCCGGTTTGAGGAACGAGTGAATCCGCTCAATGAATGCAATTTCGGTTTTGATGCTAGCCCGTGGCCGCACTGGCCTTGGCGTCAACCTGGTGTCGGTTTCGTCTCCCGCACCGGTCATATCGGTACGCAACGGATAATTCTTAGCGAGATAGCGCATCAACTCAAACTGTTCCAGATAACCGTCACCCTTTACAGTGCGCTTGATGACAGCGCCGAACGGCGGATTGGTCAGAACCAGGTCAAACCGGCCAGCGGCTAGGCCGCCGTTCTCGGCAGCAATGTTCTTCGGGAAATCCAGCGCGTCGTGCCCCACCACGTTGGTATGCCCGTCATCGTGAATAATCATGTTCATCTTGGCCACGCGCGCCAGTTCGTCATTCACCTCCAGACCAAAAAGGTTATTTTGGGCAAAGTCGTGCCAGTATCGTTGATGCTGGCGACTTTCGCCCACATCGCTCTCGTGATTCGGGAAACGGCGGTTTGCCTCTCGTCGCACGTGGTCCAGCGCGTACAGCAGGAACCCGCCGGAGCCGCAGGCCGGGTCCAGCACCAGGTCAGTGCGTCCTGGGTCCAGCACGGCCACGCAGAACGTAATCAGTTCCCGCGGCGTGAAATACTGCCCGAAATCGCCCTTGAAAAAGCTCCCCATAAACTCTTCAAAGGCCACTCCTTTGGTATCCAGTTCGGTGCGGTCCAGCGAAATCCCATTCAGGTGCTCCACGCACTGCGCCAGTATCGCCGGCTCCACGTTGATGCGGTCGGTAAACACGTCCGGCTCAAGCCGCTTCTCATCGTCATAAAGTTGATTGATGCGCTTGGCCAGTCCGTCCGGCGTTTCGCCGTGCCGCCGCTGGAAAGCGTAGGGTTGGCCGTTGGGCCGTTCCAGGTCTTTCTCATCCAGATGCTTGATGAACACCAGTTTGCAAAACTCGCCAAAGGCGGCTATCTGACTGCGGCGTCCGCCTTCCCAAAGCGTTTGATGGCACTTGCGGATGGCGGCGCGCAGGTCTTCCCGAGGAATGGCGGCCAAATCCTGCCCGGCCACGTTCTTGTAGAAACGCCATTCTGGGGGATTGCCGTAGCGCACCGGAATGTCGGTAACGCGATTCCGTTCCCGCTCGCCGGTCGGAAACCCGTCAAAGCGCAGCAGCCGGCGCGTAAGCCCGGCCACGGCGCCGCAGTATTTTGCGCCCAGCAGGTTGTGATTGCCCACGGCCTGCTCAATGGACTGGTCAAATTCAGCGTCGGATACGTCGCCCTTTTTGCACTCAAATACAAAATAGGGGGCTTTCAGTTCGTCATCGCGGTAAATCACCAAATCCGCATAGCGAGTCGGAGTGCGGTCGGGCAGCGTAACCTCAAATCGTATCCGCTCCGGCGGATACTCGTACTTGTAGATGAGTTCCGCCCACAACTCCGCCCGCACTTTCTCCTCCGGGTCGCTCCACCGTTCCGAATGGTTAGCGGCAATATACCCGATGCGTTCCGAGCGCCCCTCGCCGGCAATCACGGCGTGGCCGTCGTCCAGGGCGCGATCGAGATAAGTCCGGTGCGGCGTTGGCGTCATAGTTCCTTCCCTGCCTGTGTAGTGCCAACGATAATATCATCCCTCAAAAAATGGCAATTACAAACCTAACTACACAAGCGGCCTTCGACTACACACCACCCGACCCAAGGAGGTCGAATGACAAATTCTGAACTTATCCCGTGTCCAACACTGAAAGAACTTGACGACCTCTGCAGGCGCAACGGATTTGAGGTATTGGACGCCTACGAATGGACTGCCCGCTTGTGTAGTTAAGTATGTAATTGCCAAACGAAACGGGGGCTCGTAACCGCAAGGCGACGACCCCCGAAACAAATGTACCTGTCCGCAGGTTCATTCAGCCGCCGCTCGAACACGAGCAGGGTAGCGGGCCTGACCCTGTCATTGGCCCTACGCCATACCAGCGGATATAATTGCACGGGATAGAGCAGGTACGGCGAGCACATCCACGCCAACCCCTCGAGGCTCACTATGACGACCGCCAGGACACCGAAATCTCCAGGGCGCTTCCGACTGCCGGATCCGCCTCGGCGCGAACCCGACGAGATGACCAGCTACGACCACCTGCACAAACCCGGCAGCGCACATTACCTGGCATTGCACTTCGGCAGGCCCGACACAACGCTGGTGGAAGCCGAACGCTGGATCATCGCTCAACCGGATGCGGACAGGTCCAGAGGACGCCGGCCTGACCTTCTGATTGCCTTCGACGTGAACCCAGCCGCCTACGAGGCCAGCAACGGCTACATCATCTCCGAGCAAGGCAAGCCGCCGGACTTCGTCATAGAAATCGCCTCGGAGACCACCGCAGAAACCGACGTTGGCGAAAAGCGTGACGAGTACGCTGCCCTGGGCATTGCGGAATACTGGCGCTTCGACCAGTCGGGCGAGTATCACGGCACTCGATTGGCCGGAGACCGTCTGGTGGACGGTCAGTACGTGCCCATCACAATCGAGGAATTGCCCGACGGCAATCTGCAGGGTTACAGCGCAGCGCTCAACCTGAACCTGCAGTGGAACGGCGGCATGCTGGCATGGCACGACCCGGCGACAGGCCGTCCCATCGTCACCCTCGAAGATGAGCGCCAAGCCCGTGCCGAGGCCGAGGCCAAGGTGCGGGAGCTGGAACAAGAACTCCGCCGACTGCGTGACGGCTGATGACCCAATTGGGTTGGCAAGGAACTTTCACGACCGAGCCACCAGCACAGTGCAACGCTGGCGGAGTTGCCCCAGCCTGACCCATTAGACGAAGCTCCCCAATGGACCAGCGCCGACGTCTGCATCGTCCGCTCACTGGGCATCGTCGTCGGCCAATCCCAGTCACCGCCCGTAGCGCGGAAGCTTCCCCCGCTGGCACAATGAACCTGTCGCCGACTGACGGCGACGCCGACCGCCACTGACTGACGGGGCGGGCGGCTTCACAACTGAGATCCTGTCGGGACTTCGCAGTAGCCACCACGCGGACACGATTGTCTCTTGTGCATCTGTGCATTTGCACACCAACAGGCCGGTAGCTCCACGCGGACGCTCACGGCGAGGTGACCTGGCGGCATCGCCGCCTGATTCGGAGGTTGACGGTTGCCAAACTTCGGCCGGTCGGCGTCAATTACCCTGGACCGCTGCTGGTAGATGGTGCGGACCATGGTGGCACGCCGGCCCTCCGACAAGCTCAGGAGGGCGCGCTTGGGCATTCGGTGAGCAGGTTGGCCTTGAAGTGGGTGCGGCAGCGTTGTCAGCTGGCCCCAGCAAACACCACGGCGATGACGTTCTTCAGCCCCTGGTGAGCATCGGAGGTAACCATCTCAACCCCGCTGGCGCCCACGGCCATGTCCAGGATCTCACGCTGCCAGTCGGCATTGACCCCCATAGCCACCACCATCACGCAGACGTCGCCGATGCGGCCGCCCGCGTGGCCCACTTTACCGGGCTTGTTGAAAAAGTCGGTTGCAGTGAACCCCGGGGATACGCGCGTCTTTAAAGTCGTCGAAAGTCGAGAAGTAACGTTGTCTGATGGCAAGATTGTGCAAAAATTGGGGCAATAAGGACGATATTCGGCTTACGACTTTGGACGCTAACCCTCGGTTAGACTTTTTCAACAGGCCCTTACCGCCGCCCTTTACACACCAAACTACGAATATCTTCAACTTGATAAGAAAGAGAGTAAAAGGTTTCCTCTACCATGGTACAAGCTGTTGCTCCGTCATTAGTGCGTGCGGTAACATCTGCCCCGTTATTCGGTAGTAGTTCCACAGTCAACAGGTCAGGGTTATGAGAACCTACGACGAGGTGCAAAGGGGCACTTCCGTTCACAACACGCGCATTAATATCGGCTCCATTGCTTAGCAAGAGTTTAATGATCTCAGAATCAGGATGTTGTTCTGCTATCACGAGGTGCAAAGGAGAATAACCGCGCACGTCCGATGCATTAAAATCAGCACCTTGTTCAAATAGCAACTCTATCACTTTGCGGTCAGCGTAAGGGGTTACCGCTCCATGCAACGGCGTAGTTCCGAAATCACCACGCGCATTAACTTCGGCCCCATTGTCCAACAGCAACTCGATGATTTCACCGTTCCGCTCTTTTCTGTTCCCTTCGATAGCGTATGACGTAGCAGAATGCAATGGTGTCCAGCCATTAACTTCGGCACGAACGTCGGCACCTTTGTCCACCAATAGCGAAACCACTGCAGGGTTCCTGCTCTCTCGCGCCGCTATATGTAAAGGCGAAGCGTAGTCAGCGGGCCCGTCAATATCAGCTCCCCAATCAAGCAACAATCCGGTGACTTGTGGATCGTCATTCCACCCGGCGGAAATGTGTAATGGCTGAGCGCCAACGGCACTCCAGCCATCATCTCCTTCTCCGAAAGGCGCATGTTTGTTCGTTGCGTTGACGTCAGCACTCCAGTTGAGTAAAAGTTCTGTCACGGGAGCGCCACCCCATGTTGCGGCTGCATGTAGCGGCATCCAACCGTTGACGTCCACGTCAACGTCCGCGCCATAATCCAATAGCAATGCGACTACCATTTCTGCCGCATAAGGATCGCTATTTTGAACCGCAAAATGTAAAGGCGAACTACCACGAGAGCAATTCCCAACATTGGGGTCTGCACCTTGCTCCAACAAGAGCGCAGTGAGTATCGGATTGGGCAACAATACCGCTTCGCAAAGCGGCGTTGATCCCTGGGCGTCCTGGGCGTTGACATCCGCGCCTCGTTCAATTTCCGACTTAACTTCAAACGCTTCGGCGATATTTTCGTATTTTCTGGTACGGAAGTTATACGTTCCCCAAAAATCGGAATCGCACAACCGACCGCAGCCTACAGTGGGGTTAGTTCGCGGGGTATCAGCAAGCAATCTGGCGGCTTCCACTTTTGCTGTCTCTACTGCTATTGCGACGTGCTCCGGAAACTCAAAACTCGGTGTACGCACCGCCGAGTTTGATTCGCTGAGCGCGGCCGCTTCAGTTCCGTCCGGCGTGGACATTTCAGGAATAGGCATGGAGGCCACCACAATAGATGTTTCAGGTGTAGCCAATTCGATCAATGCCTTTGCGGTGGTTGGAGTGGGGACTTCGGATGTAGGCGCAAGTGCGGTCGTATCAGACCCGCAACCTGTCAGGGCGGTAAGCGCAACCGTTGCCCATATCGAGGCAGTCAAAAAGGAACGTCGCAGAATAATATTCATTACTTTAGCTCCAATGTTGCTAATTGGTTTCCCGACATCTGCGGGCTTATCATCTGCGGGGCAACCTCGCATACATAACACTCCAGGCCCTCTTGCTCGCATTCCGCAACCCGTTCTACGACACAGGCTTTCCCCGATTGGCGCAGCTCTTCGCCGCGGACATTGAGCCAGTGATTTGTTGTTCAGCGATTCTGCCCGTTCAAATGGAAAGCGACAATGTCCCTCTGGCTAGTTGGCGGCGGTTGCGGATTTGCGTAGCGCCATCAGATGGTCCGGTTCCGCGGCGCTGAGCTTCTTGGTGGGCGGTTGCTCGGCATAGGCGTACTTGCGCACGGTTTCTCGTGCGACCCCGAGTTCTTTGGTGACGGCCGCAGGGACAGCCCTTTCAATCGGGCCTGCTGGATCGACTTCCACCGGGCCTTCTGGGTGGGCGTCGGCGTACGCTCCCACGGGTTCAGGGTCTTGCTGACGACATCCTTTGCGGCAACGGCTTACTGTTGCCTCGTCCAGATGCACCGGTTCCAGGGCGGCCAGACGCCGTTGCTGGGACTTGCTGATGTGGTGTCCCCCACGTTGCTGACGATTGTCAAGGGCGGCGGTTCCCGCGTGGCCACCGTATGCCCCTGGTACTGGACGATGAGTTCGCTGTCGGGTCGTTCCAGCACCTCCACCCGCAATCCGGCGTAGCTGGGACGTTCCCGATCCGGCAGCAGTTGTAGGACCCTCCAGTGGTACTTCACCGTGTTGTCCCGGACCACCTTGCGGGTGTCCTTGAAGCACAGGATCTCGGACAGGCAAAGTTCCGGCGACACTGGACGGTAGGCCGCTTCCGGATGCTCCGGCTGCACGGCAAAACGGGCGTTGAAGCGGGGCAGGAAGTCCTGTAGCACCGCCGTGGCCTGGCCAATGGTCCTGGCGTCCGCCAGGCGCAGTTCGGTGACCAGTCGGTCCTGGAAGGTCTCCGCCATGCGTTCCACCCGGCCCTTGGCCTGGGGTGAGCGGGCGAAGATCTGCCGTATGCCCAATTCCTGCATTCCACTGGTGAACTGAGTGGCTTCCGCCGCCGTCTCCGGCTTACGGGCGTTGTGCTTGAAGACCGCATGGCGGTCGCTGTACAGCGCCAGGGGAATGCCCCAGCGCTGGATCAGGCCATCCAACAGCATGAAGTAGCCCCGGGTGTCCTCGCCGGTGCGAAACACGGCGTTGGCCACCGCGCCGGTGGCATCGTCCACGGCCAGCAGCAGGGCGAATTCAGGTCCCCGGTCCTCCAACCAGGCGTGATGGCTGCCGTCAAGTTGCACCAGCATCCCTGCCTGGGGCATCCGCTGGCGGCGGAAACGGTGCTGCTGCGAGCGCCGGCTGCGGGGACTGCCGATGCCCGCCCGGGTGAGAATTCGCCGCACCGTGGGCCGGCTGAGGTCGATGCCCTCCCGCTCGCTCAGCAGCTCGGTGAAGTGGGTATGGTTGACGCCCTCATAGCGCTGGGTGGCCAGCTCAACCACGGCGGCAGCCTGAGCGGGCGAAATGGCGTTGTGGGGACGGCGGCCGCGATTGCCGTGAGCGAGGCCAGCGGCGCCATGCTCGCGGTAGGCCGCCAGCATACGCCGAGCGTGGCGTTGGCTCACTCCCAGCAGTTCGGCGGCCTGGGTGATGGGCGCTTGGTATTCCAAGACGGAGTTCAGCACGGATAGTCTGGCTTGTTCTTTTTGGTTCAACGTTACATCCTTCATACGAAGGACATTTTCGCTGATCAGTTAGCTACTGACGGAATCGTAGAACAGCAACAACTGGGGCGGAGCAAAACTATACCACCGGGGTGATGCCTGACGGTCACGGCCTGGCCGGTGGGGCGGGAGGTGCCGCCTGGACAGCGGGGGCGGCGGGGGCGGTGTTGGCGGGACGCTAATCGGCGGCTGGCCGGTCTGGCGCTAGCGCGGCGGGGTTCTGCCGGCTGGCCTTGAGGCGGTAGTTCTCGCCGTTCATCTCCAGGATGTGCACGTGGTGGGTGAGGCGGTCCAGCAATGCCCCGGTGAGCCGTTCTGAGCCAAACACCTCGGTCCACTCGTCGAAGGGGAGGTTGGTGGTGACCAGGATGGAGCCTCGTTCGTAGCGCTGACTGAAGACCTCGAAGAGCAGTTCCACACCGGTGGTGGACAGCGGCACGAAGCCCAACTCATCGACGATGAGCAGCTTGAGCCGGGCCAGCTGCCGCTGCAGGTTGAGCAGTCGGCGGTCGTCCCTGGCCTCCATGAGTTCGTGGACCAGGGCCGCGGCGGTGGTGAAACCCACCGACATTCCCCGCTGGCAGGCGGCCAGGCCCAGTCCCAGGGCGACGTGGGTCTTGCCGGCGCCGCTGTTGCCGATGGCGATGACGTTCTCCCGGTGCTCGATGTATTCACACCGGGCCAGTTGCATGACCAGTGGCTTGTTCAGCGACGGGATGGCCAGGAAGTCGAAGGTGTCCAGGCTCTTGGTGGCGGGGAAGCGTGCGGCGCGGACCCGGCGCTGGACCATGCGCTGGTGGCGGTCGATGAGTTCCAGTTCGGCGAGGCGCAGCAGGTAGTCAGGGTGGTCGGCGCCTGCGGCGGCGCACTGGGCGGCCAACTTGCGGTACTCCCTCAGGAAGG
Source organism: Dehalococcoidia bacterium (assembly GCA_965220095.1). Classification (GTDB taxonomy): domain Bacteria; phylum Chloroflexota; class Dehalococcoidia; order Lucifugimonadales; family UBA3495; genus Bin87. The sequence goes on along the minus strand of OZ244805.1, from coordinate 2,635,757 downwards.
TGGGCAGCTTCAGCTCCTTGAGGCGGTGCTCCAGAAGCAGCGTTGACCGGGCGCTCATGCCGCCCTCTGCGACAGGAGGGCCAGGTAGTCCCCAGCGCGGGTGGTCTGCACGCTGACCCGGGGCAGGTAGGGATACAGGTCAAGATCGAGGCGAGGTGGTCTGCCTTCGATACGGCACAGCAGCAGATGCTTCACGGCGTCGAAGCTGATGGCGCCCAGCCGGAGGGCGCCCAGCCGGAGGGCATCCTTGACGGCGTGGTGGACCTCCTGATGGGAGAAGTTCTCCAGCAGACGCAGCACCTGCACGAATTCGCGCTTGCGCCGTTTGCCCATGCGTGCCTCCAGCAGACGCCGCAGCGTCTGATACTCCTCGGGCAGATCCCACCCCTGCAGCGGCGCGGCCTGATCCAGCGCGGCCGTCTTCCGCTCCAACAGCGGCAGGTAGTGGATGGGATCGAAGACAAAGTCGTCCTGCTCGTAGGACCGGGGATGCCTGGCGATGACCTCGGCGCCACAGCTGATCACCACCTCATCCACGTAGCCCCTGACCAGCACCTCCCGGTGTCCATAGGCCACCGGCGCCGAGTAGTCGTTGGTGCGGTAGCGTACCAGGGACAATGAACTGACTCGGCTGGGCTGTTGGTCGCCGGCGTCATAGGGCACGGCGGGCAAGGGCAGCAGGGCGTCCGGATCCCGCTCCATCCGCTGGCCGATGGTCTCCGAGTGTCCGCGTAGTGTGGCGTCCATGCGCTCCAGGCGCCTTTGCTCCAGGTGAGCATTGAGCGTCTCGAAACTCTCCACCCGGGGCACCGGCGCCAGGAAGTTGCGCCGCGCGTAGCCCACCATCCCCTCCACTTTCCCCTTGTCATTGCCCTTGCCCGGCCGACCGAACCGGTCCTCAAACCGGTGGTGGGACTGCAACTCGGTGAAGGTCCTCGTCCGCTTCCGACGACCGTTGCCAGTATCCTGGCCACCGCCAGCTTCGTGTTGTCGTACACGATGCCCTGGGGTACACCACCCAGGAACGCGAAGGCCGACACGTGGCCGTCCAGAAAGGCCTCGGTGGTCTCCGCCGGATAGGCCTTCACCAAGCAGCCGTCGCTGTGGGGGAGGTCCAGCACGAAGTAGTGCACCTTGCGCTCCACACCGCCAACGATCGCCACCGCCTCCCCGAAATCACACTGGGCGTGGCCCGGCGGGTGGGACAGCGGCACGAACATCTCCTGTCCTCGCCGCCCACGCTCCCTGACGTAATCCTTGACTATGGTGTACTGACCGGTGAACCCGTACTCGTCGCGCAACCGCTCGAAGACTCGTTTGGCCGTGTGCCGCTGCTTTCTGTGGACTTCGACATCGCCTTCCAGGATCGCGTCAATTACGCCGGTGAAGGGCTCCAGCTTGGGACGCTGTGGCGGGCCCTCCCGCCGGTAGCCCGGCGGAACCGAGTAGGTCAGCATCTTGCCCACCGTGTCCCGGTGCACACCAAACACCCGGGAGGCTTCCCGAACGCTCATGCCCTCCACCAGGCAGGCCCGCCGCACCTGAACGTACATCTCCACTGAATACATCCATCTCACCCTCCAAAGGCTGATAATCAACCTTATAGAAGGCGGCGGACGGCACAGTTTTCAAACGCCGCAATCCGGCGATCAAGCCGCCCACGTGGCCCACTTTATCTCCGCCCTTTACAACCCGGAAGGCGAACAACACTCCAGACTTCCGCACCATCTCCGACTTTCGCAAGGACCACCTGGCGGCGCTGACGGGTCTGTTTCTACAGGTGCTGGCGTTGTGCCAGCGGGTGGGGATGGTGAAGCTGGGCCACGTGGCGTTGGACGGCACCAAGGTCAGGGCCAACGCATCCAGGCACAAGGCGATGAGTTATCGGCGTATGAAAGAGAAAGAAGCGCGGTTGTCGGCGGAGGTGGCGGAGTTGTTGCGGCGCGCTCAGGAGGTGGACGAGGAGGAGGACCGTAGGTACGGCCAAGACCGGCGCGGGGATGAGCTGCCGGAGGAGTTGTCCTTTCGGGAAGGACGATTGAGGAAGATACGGGAGGCCGTGACGGCGTTGAAAGCCGAAGCCGAGGCGGCTGCCGAGCAGGCGGAAGCCGAGGGTAAAGAGCAGCCCGGGGTGCCTGATGACAAAGCCCAGCGCAACTTCACCGATGCCGAGTCGCGCATCATGCCCGGACCGGGCGGTCGGGACTTCCAGCAGGCTTATAACTGCCAGGCGGTGGTGGACAGTGCTCATCAGGTGATCGTGGCGGCACGGGCCACCAACCAGACTTCAGACCAGCAGCAGGCCGTGACCATGATAGCGGAAACCATCAGCAATGCCGGTTCCGTGCCGAAGGAAGTATCCGCCGATGCTGGCTACTACTCGGCCCAGGCGGTTGACGGCCTGCAAGCGTTGGGCGTGGATCCCTACGTCGCGCCGGAGCAAACCCGCCACGGCAGAGTGGTTCCGCTGGCGCCTCGAGGTCGCATCCCCAGTCATCTGTCCCCCAGAGACCGGATGCGGCGCAAGTTGCACACCAGGCGGGGTAGGCAACGTTACTCATTGCGCATGGCCACGGTGGAACCAGTCTTCGGCCAGATCAAACAGGGCCGAAGTTTCCGTCAATTCCTGTTGCAGGGCCTGGAGAAGGTCAACGGCGAGTGGTCGCTAATCTGCACCGGCCACAACCTGCTCAAGCTGTTCCGGTTCGGTCTCCGGGCTAACACCGTTGGTCCGGAGACCGAACCGGACGGTTCGCCCATTCCATTGGCTGCCCTCAATCCCGCCGGCCTCAGAACCAACCACCTCACCATGCGTCCCGTAACCTTAGCCCCCAATCCTCAGACGGCCTGCTAGTATTACAACGACGGTTCAAGGAGGGATGTTCGGGGATGCGCGAAGGGCGGCGCGCCGCTTGGCGTGGGAGCGTCTGGCCCGTTCGTTGCATTCTTGGGTCTGCTCCAGCCACCGCAGCAACTCATCCGGCCCGAACCGTTCCCGGGGCAGCATCTCTCGCACCACCCGGTAAACCTGCGGCCGGGTGATCCGGGGCATCTTTTTCCCCCCAAGCCTGTTGCAGGCTCAGGAGAAACGCTCCGCCCAGCAGGCACAGGGCCACGTGATGATGCCAGCCCGCCCAGGTGCGGGTCTCGTACTCATCCAGCCCCACATCGCTCTTTTCCGTCTCGAACTCGGTTTCAATGCGCCACCGCGACCCTCCCACGTAGGCCAGGGTCTCCAGGGAAGTGTCCTCCGGGGCGTTGGACAGGTAGTAGCGGGGCTCGCTGCCGTCCCGGTTCCGGCGGTAGACGGCCCAGTGGATTTCGCCAGGCTTCCGCTTACTGGTCGACCGCACCCGCTGGGCGCTGAACTGGTAGCTGCGGGGACCCTGGCTTCCCTCCGCCACCGTGATCTCCCGCCAGGCCTCCTCCGGCAATTCAGCGCTGCGCTCCACCATGGTGCGCCGCTGCCCGCCCTTGAGCCTGGGTTTGCGGGGACGCCCGCTCCCCTGATACTCTGGACTGGTCCAGGCTGGCTCCAGCGGCCAGACCGTGGCGCCGCCGGGAACGTCCAGCACGTAGCGCATCCCCAGCGCCGCCAGTCCATCGCGGAAGGACGGCGACATCCCGAAGGCGTCGTCCCCGGCAACCCAGCCGGCTTTCAGATGCCCCCGCTCCAAGGCCCGCTCCAGCATCTCCAGCGCCAACTTGGTTTTTGACCGGTAGTTCCGACTCTCCTCCGGCACCCCCGCCGCCGCACAGCGGTCGGTGTCCGAGGTCCAGCTCTCCGGCAGATAAAGCCGTTTGTCCACCAGGGCCCGTCCCTGCAGGCTGACGTAGGCCAGGAACATTCCAGCCTGGCAGTTGGCCACCTTGCCCAGGCTCCCGCAGTACTGACGCGCCACGCCCACCGACTTCCTGCCCTGCTTGGGGAAATCGCTGCCGTCCAGCACCCACACCGCCTCCGGGCGCCCCAGCCGGGGTCCCAGGTACTCTTGAAGGCGGCCCATCACCACGTCGTCATCCCAGGGGGACTCGGTGAGAAACCGCTGCATCACCCGGGCTGACGCCGGAACCGTCTCCGACAGATTCTCGGCGTTGCGCCGCTCCCCGGACTGCACCAGCAGGGCCTGCAGATAATGACGACTGTGATCCCGCGCCTCCCGGCGACCAAACAGCGCAGCGAAGTAAGCGTGAAAATCCTGAAAGGCCCCGTCCACCTGCTCAAAAGCCGCCGCATCCATTTCCCTGCCCCGCCTCCTCAAGCCTTACCCAACTACCCCCACCATCCTACCATGCCAACCGTCGTTGTAATACTAGTGAGTAACCTCAAGTGGGAATCACTCCTGGGTCGCAGATCGAACGAGAACTCGAAAGTTCTATCTATAGTCCAGTCTGGTCGGCCTCCCCAACGAAGAGGATGTTTATGCCAACCTCTCCGACTGGTTGATCGTTCAGGAGCTGGAGGCGTTCAGTCAGGGGCAAATCTGGACTTTCCGCATTTCAAGCGGCGTAAGCCAGGGAATCGACAAGTCGGTGGTACAGAGCGACTGGGAGTTCCTGCGTATCGGGGTCGACGGCCGACGTTGAAAAACCCTCCGAGGCCAGCCACAGGTGGCGTCGCACCAGGGCAATGGCGTCCACGAAGGTCGGCAACGGCTTGTCGTACCAGGCCGCTCGGCGCTGGGTCATGGGGCGCTGTTTTTGCAACCCGTGGGCGGCCAGGGTGGTCCAGGAGAAGATTCCCAGCAGGACGGGCGTGGTGCGGGCGATGGCCAGGTCGGACCACTGGCGTTGGGTTTCCAGGCCCAGGTGGGTCCGCACCTCCCGGAAAGTAACTTCCAGTTGCCAGCGCAGGACAAACCATTCCAGGATCTGGGTCGGGTCCGCGGCGGGGTCGGTGCACAGCAAGGCCTGGGTGGCGAAGGAGCCCTGGGGATCCCGGATCAGCACCCAGCGGATGAGGACTGGAGACTTGCCGGAGCGGTACCAGACCGCCGTTTGCGACGTGAGTTCCACCGTGCGGGTGGCGCCGTCATAGCAGGCCACGGCCACGCTGGCCCAAGTTGCCTGGGGCTGGTCGAGGATCGTTTTCAGCGCGGGTCGCCGCGCGCCTTTCAGCGGCGGGCGGCCGTTCTGACCCGGCTGACGGGCTGGCGCGGGCGCATAGAGAGCGGCGTCCAGCCGTAGTCTGGCAATGAGGGTAACGGGTTCACGGAGGGATTGGCAGCAGTGGAGCAGGTCCAGCACGGCGTAGCTGTTGTCGCCCACCAGCGCCAGTGGACGTTGGGGCAGCCAGCGTGGTTCGGCAGGCTCACCATGAGCGGGGTTGCAGGATCATCTGTCGCGCCCAGTCGGTGAGCTTCTTGTGCCGACGTCCCTGCTGTTGGTAGTACCGGGTCGATGGCGCCAGCACGGTGAGCGCCGGCAGGGCCCAATGGCGTCCGGCCCAAGGCACGTGGCCCAGCCACATCAGGGAGATCCAGCGCAGGCCGCTGGCCTTGACCAGTTGGCTCCGGCTGGAACGCACCGCGTCGCGGTAGATGCCCCGACCTTTGATCTTGGCGCCGCGACGCCGTTCCAGGGTTTCGTCGATGCCGAAGACCAAGGGGCCATCCCCACCATCAAGGTGCTGGAGCAGCAACACCAAGAGGATGCGCGCCGCTGCACGGGGCGACCACACCGCCCGGTTGAGCACCTCATGGTAGCGGGCGTAATCGCGGTGATCGCTGCGGCCCATGACCCGCAGGGCCGCGGCGACGGTGCGCTGACCCGGGGTCAGGATCGCGCCCACCAGCAGTACCTGGGCTTTCCGCTAGGTCGGGTTGGTAAACAGCGTTGCGAAGGGAATGAGTATGGATACAATGGCATTGGGCAGGGTAAGCATAGCTGGGCCTTTAGTGAGATTTTGGTCAGGCCAGCTTACCCTGTCTTTATACTTTTTCTAAATTATGCGTAAAGCCTAGCATATCCCTGGTGGACCATCTCCTCAAAAAGGAGCCCCGACGCTGTTCGATGGGCAGGTCGTCATCCAGCACGTGGACATCGTGAACGTATACACCGTGGAAGCCTGCAAGGGTCCCCCACTTCTCTTCGCTGCCCGCTGACGGGCAGTAGAGGCCTGAGACACCCGGGCATCACCCAGTGTTAGCCCGGGTGTACCGCTGCGGTCGCGCGGCGGGCCGCCGACGCGTGAATCTCGCCAGGTCTGACCCACACCACCAATGCCAGCGGCATGGCAGACCATAGTCCCTATTCTCCGTGCCACGGGCGTTAGCTGCAATCCCCCGGCGCGAGCACACCATGACTCTGCCCGCTGCTCGCAAACGCTACGAGACCAGCGTCATGAACCCCATCACCATGCACCAACACCCCCGGTGAGGGTCATCACCAAACCTGTGCAAATGCGTCATCACACAACGCTGCGAGCAGCGGATGATCGTTGCAAAACCATTCTCACAGAGGGGTCCCCGGTCGATTCCCTATAATGGGCGGGGAGCGCGGCTGCGATTCACATTAAATTTCCTGCTCCCGGGAGTAATCAATGTCTCTGGACAGAATATTAAGGCGCGAGGAAGTCCAGCGGGGCTGCGGGATTTCCAGAAGCACAATGTACGAGATGATCCGCGCCGGCGCTTTCCCCGCGCCAGTCCTCCTCACCAAGCGCAACGTGGGCTGGCGCGAATCGGATATCGCGGGCTGGCTGGCCTCGCGCCCACCGGCGTCCGGGACGGAGCGGCGGTGATGGGTGCGACTCCAATCCGGCAAATCAAGCTGACGCCAAACACGTGGACAACTTACGGGAGGAAAGCACCGCGACCGTGGCTTTTGTATTAGTACTACAGTCGCAGATTTGACAGGCGGCGTTTGTAATGGCATTGGCGGGCTCTGGCTTGGTGGCGCCGTCTCCACCACGACCAGGACAGGATGAAATCAGGCAGTTGATTTTCCGTCCATACCAGTCGGGTGAGCAGCCGGCGCGCCTCCGGGGCCGTTATGGGAATCAGCGCTTCATCGGGACCGTAGCAGCCCCCTTTTCTCCTGGTTCCATCGCTTGATGCTTGATTACTGACAGATACGCCTGCGCCAGCATCGCCAAGGTGATGTGCCGGTACCAGCCGTCCCACCTCCGCACCTCATACTGGTCCAGTCCCACCGGCCCCTTGGCCTCCTCGAAACACTCCTCGAAACACTCCTCGATGGCCCACCGGGTCCCAGCCACCCTCACCAGTTCCTCCAAGGCCGTTCCCGCCGGGCCGAAGCATACGAAGTAAGCCAACTCCCCGGGCTGGGCAATGCTGCGCCGGGCCAGCAGCCAGTAGCCCTTGCCCGGCTCCCCAAGAGGCCGTATTTCCACGACGGCCCAATCGTCTGCTCAAGGCGATCGTAGACCCGTGGCCCCTTGGCCCCATCGCCCGCACTGCAGCTGGTCCAACCCAACTCGTCAACCTGCGACGTCAGCCGGTCAGCCCGCACCTGACACAGGCCCTGGTCCGTCCAGACCCACAGCTGCTCGTTGCTCCTGATGGCCAGCACGTGGGGAATTCCCGCTCGCTCCAGCCACCGCCGCAGCTTGCGGTCGTTGCCATAGACCTCATCTCCCGCAACCCAGCCGAAGGGGACTCCTGATTCCAGCGCCCGCTTCAGCATTAGCTGGGCCAGTTGCGGCTTGGTCCGAAAGCCGACACTCTCTGGCACCCCAGCCTCCCCCCGCCGCTCCCAGTCTTCCGCCCACACCTGGGGCAGGTACAATTCCCGGTCCAGCAGGGTTCTGCCCCTGGCGCTGGCATAGGCCAGAAATACCCCGATCTGACAGTTCTCGATCCGCCCCGCCGTCCCGCTGTACTGCCGCTGCACCCCCACCGACTGCTCCCCTTTCTTGAGGAATCCGGTCTCGTCCACCACCAGCACCGCGTCAGCGGCGGACCGATGCTCCACCACGTAGGATTTCAGGTCATCACGAACCAGGTCCGCATCCCACCGATAGTTGTACAACAGGCGCTGCACCCCGTCGGGAGTGGCGTCGCCCGCCTGCTCCGCCAACTGCCACCCGTTCTTGCGCTCTACGGAACTGACCAGTCCCCGCAAGTAGTCCAGTACCCGCCGGCGAGGCTCCGGGCGCCGGAACCGTCCGGCAATGCAGGAATGAACCTGCTCAATCCCTTCGGCCCAGCGGGCCACTTCCGCCAGTTCCTCTGCACGCCCCGTCACCGCCGCACCCCCTCACCGGATAATGGCCTATTTTACCCGATAATCTGCGACTGTAGTACTAGGGCGTGAGCCGGCCCGTATCTTCGTCAACTCGATGTCGGACATGTTCCACCGGGACATCCCCGACGACTACCTGCGCCAGGTGCTTTCTTTTTACCGTGGCTCACCCGGATATCCGGCGGCCTTCATCACTGTATCGGTGACGTAGATGGGCACTCCGGAGCGTACCGCCAGGGCCAGCGCATCACTGGGCCGGGCATCCACCACGGGAACATCGTCACGCCTCTGCAGAATGATCTCGCTGTGGTAGGGCGTATCCACCACGGCGCTAATGACCACGATTGTCGCGCGCTTTCAGGACCACACGCCGCTGGTATTGTCCGGGGACCTGCTGGATGGAGTCGATCACCACCAGGTAGAGCTTGGGCCCCGAATCAGGCGGCGCCGGATCGAGTGGGGCCGGTTGTCATTGACCAAGGACTTTGACCCGTTAAACCCGAAAAATTGCCAGGGTCATTGACCCGGGATTTACAGGGTGATTGACCCACTCTGGAAGCCGTAACGGCGACCATTGCCGCACTTCGTATTTGAGGTGCAGCGATGGCTTACCGGGAGGTTTTCAGGATGGAAATACAAGAGATAATCCGCCGTTGGCAGGCGGGTGCGGGTCGGCGACAGATCGCCGCGGGCACCGGTCTGTCGCGCAACACGGTGCGCCGGTACCTGTTGGCGGCAAAGGCCGAGGGCATTGCCCAGGACGGGCCGGTTCCCACCGAGGAGCAGTTGAGCCGGCTGGCTGGGATCGGCCAGTCGGGGCCACGGCAGGTGGAGAGACCCAGCCAGGACCAGCTGGAGCCGTGGGCCGACCAGATCTACCAGTGGATTGCCAAAGACCGGCTGCAGATGACCCGCATCCACGAGCTGCTTTTGGCCAGGGGATGCGCCTTGTCGTACCAGTCGCTGCGTCGTTTCGTGCTGCAGCGGAACTGGCGGCGGCCCAGCAAGACCACGGTGCGGATGGAGGACACGCCGCCCGGTGAGGTGGCCGAGGCCGACTTCGGTCGGCTGGGGATGATCACGGATCCAACCACGGGCAAGCGCAAGACGGTGTGGGCCATGATCATCGTGCTGTGCCATTCCCGCCACTGTTTTGTCTGGCCCATGCAACTGCAGAAACTGCCGGACGTGATCGCTGGCCTTGAGGCGACGTGGGCCTTCTTCGGCGGGATGCCCAGGTACCTGGTCATCGACAATTTCCCCGCCGCAGTGGTGGGCACCGATCCGCTGCATCCCGTTCTCACCAGGGGCTTCCTGGAGTACGCCCAGCACCGTGGCTTCATCACCGATCCGGCTCGGGCTGCCCACCCCAAGGACAAGCCCAAGGTGGAGCGTGGCGTGCCCTACGCCAGAGAGCGTTTTTTCAAGGGAGCCGATTTCGACGACTTCAACCATGTGAGAGCGGCGGCGCCCAGGTGGTGTCTGGATGTCGCCGGAATGCGCATTCACGGCACCACCCGCAGGAAGCCGCTGGTGGTCTTCCAGGATGAGGAGCGCCACGTCCTGCTGCCCTGGGACGGCCAGCCCTACGACATTGCCGACTGGCGCACTGCCAAGGTCCATCCCGATCACCACATCCAGTGCCTGCAGGCGCTCTACTCGGTGCCGTCGGACCTCTGTCCACCGCGACAGGAGGTGGAGGTCAGGGTGGACAGCAAGCTGGTGCGCATCTACCACCGGGGCCAGCTGATCAAGACCCACGTCCGCCAGCCCGTGGGTGGGCGATCCACCGACCCTGATGATTACCCCGCAGAGATCAGCCCTTACACCACCCGGGTGCCGGACCGGATCAAGCGCAGCGCCGCCAAGCTGGGACCGGCGGTGGCCGAATTCGCCGACCGTCTCTTCGAAGACAAAGTGCCCTGGTCCAGGATCCGGCAGGGACACAAGCTGTTGCGTCTGGGCGAGCGCTACACGGCAAAGCGTCTGGACGCCGCCTGCCGGCGCGCCCTCGACGTGGACCTCATCGACGTGCGCCGTGTGGAACGCATCCTGGTACAGGCCCTGGAAGAGGAGACCACGCCCCAACTGCCCTTGCCGATGCCGCCGGGACGCTTTGCCCGTCCCGGCAGCGTCTTCTCCCACAACACCGCCTACCGCCGTCAGCCGGTCTGACCTGAGGAGATTACCCATGACCCGCACCACCGAACTCACGCCCTTGCTCAAGAGCCTCAAGCTGGGCGCCATGGCCGCCACCCTGCCCGAGCGCATCGCCCTGGCCCGTCGGGAGCAACTGGACTACGCCTCATTCCTGGAGATCGTCCTCAGCGACGAGGTCAACCGCCGTGCCCACCGGCGTACCGAAGTCCGGCTGCACAACGCCGGTTTCGAGGAGACCTGCCGACTGCAGGACTTCGACTGGTCGGCGTCAATTACCCTGGATCGCCGACTGCTGGACGCCGTTTTCTCCCTGGAGTTTCTCGACAAGCACGAGCACGTGCTCCTGGTCGGACCGGCCGGTGTCGGCAAGAGCTTCCTCGCTCAAGCGCTGGGCTATTCCGCCATCCGCGCCGGACACACCGTCCGCTTCAGCCACGCCGACGGTTTCTTCAAGGCCATGGCCCAGGCCAGGGTGGACAACTCCGTCGACCGTGCCTTCCGGTCCTTCCTGACACCTGACCTGCTCATCCTGGATGACCTCGGCCTCCACCGGCTCACCGCCCAGCAGTCCGCCGATCTCTACGAACTCATCCTCAACCGACACCGGTCGTCCAGCTTCATCATCACCAGCAACCGTGCCGTCGAAGAATGGCTCAGTCTCTTCGACGACCCTATCCTGGGCAACAGTGCTCTCGACCGCCTGGCCAACGCCAGCTACCAGATCGTAATCGACGGAACCAGTTACAGAGAGCGGCTGTCTCCACACCGCGCCCTGCTGAGCACAGAAGGAGGTGATTGACCGACCAACAGCAACCTGCTATCTATCAAATCGCCATGCTTCCAGGGTGGGTCAATGACCGTGGTCAGGCCGGGTCCATGACCGTGGAAATTGACAGCCGGTTCCGGCTCGGGGTCTTTCCGTTTCCTAAATGGCCACATCGCAATCACCGGCGCCAGAATACCAGAATGCTGCCGGTACTCCCATTGAGTCGGTTGCAGCGGTGTTCCGGGGGTCGAGGAACCGGTCAGGATGGGCCGTCAGCATTGCGCAGGCCAGGCTCCTGCGCCGTTTTCTTCTCACAGGCATCAGGGCCCTTGCAAAGCGTGGAAGCCCCTCACAGGGTCTCTCCGGCTATCGTAAAACCGGGGAATCCCCGACTTTCAGCGATTTTGGCCATCTTCGGCCATTTTTGCGGATTGCGTCCATCGCGGCAGCTCAACCCGTCGCGGCAGTCCGGAGGGCGTGGCTTAGCTGAGTTTAGATCCGCTGGCCACCGGTGGCCAGCGGTGCGACGAATCTCGCCTGCGGCCGCGACGAAAGGCGTAGAGTCCGTTCCGCAACAGTGGTGATTGACCCTTAAGTCAATGTTTCGCGGAAACTCGCGTAATGGCCAAATACCCAACACTAAGGAACTCACACCGATTGCAGCGAAAAACCATGATATAACGGGCTTATGAAGGGAGAGCGAGTAGACGAAGAACAACACCATACCGACCAACCCCAGCACAATCAGCGCCGCGGACCATCAGACCCTTTGCCGAGTTTCGTTGCTTATCACGTTCGCATACTCCTGGAGGTCGCCACCTACACGCCGCGCAGCGGGTGGTGCAGCAGCGCGTCGGCGTTGGCCACGTAGTGGGCGGGCATGGCGGTGGATTCCCAGCCGCCCAGCTGCTGCAGCTCCGCGCTCCGGCCCGGGAGGCGTCGGTGGCGGCGCCGCGGCGGGTGCTGTGGCCGGAGCGCCCGGGCTGGCCCACTTCCTCGCCCCATAACGCGATGCGCCGGGCCACGCCCTGTCCGGAGAGGGGCGCCGGGTCGGGACAGTTACCCGACCGGTGGAGCTGGACAAAGAGCAGCGCGTGGGGAACGCCACTGAGGGGGTGGAAGGCCAGCCAGTCGGCCAGGTGATCGGCGGCGCGGACGGTGCGGGAGTTGATGACGCCGGCGGTGCGGTCCTTACCCGTCTGCTGGTTCTTGCTCCTGGTGATGCGGATCCGGAACTCCACCCCGTCGGCCTCCACGTCGTCCAAAAGCAGCGCCCCCAGCTCGCTGCGCCGGGCGGCCGTGACGTAGGCCGTGGCGATGAGGGCCCGGTCCCGGAGCAGGACCCGTTGGGCGGCGTCGCTCCACCGGATGGCGTCCAGCATGGCGCGCACCAGGCCGGCGTCGGCGGGAATCGCCGATCGGGAGTTCCCCGCGGCGCTGTCGCGCTGCTCCTGGCCCCGGCTGCAGGCGCCCAGGAAGCGGGTCACCGCCACGTCCGAGGTGGGGTCCTCGTGGCCGGCCTCCCGGTGCACCCAGCGGACGGCGGCCCTACCCAGCTGCAGAGACGACACCGCGGCGCCGGCGGTCCAGCCAGAGGGCCACGGCGCGGGGCGTGGCCGGCAGGCACGCCAAGCCCTGGTCGTCGCACCAGGTCCGGAAGTAACGCTACTGCCAGCGGTAGGCGGTAACGGTGTTGGGGGCCAGGTTCACGGCGCGGTCGACCAGGACGCCCAGCTCCTCCACCGAGGCGAGCGCCGGGGACAGGTGGCCCCGGGGGGCGGGAGGGGGTCAGTGGTCATGGCTTCCTCGGCCCAAAACGCTATTCGGTCTGGAAATCACCCAAACCCCGGTCAGGCCACTATGCCCACGCGAACACGTTGACCCGGCTTCAACCGTGTGCTTCCGGTTATGCCCTCCGGCAGGTACCCCGCCTTCCGCCGATTGGCTTGGGCTAGGTCAAATCTCAGTTCCGACACTCTCAACTTGAGCGACAGAATTTCTTCGTACAAGTCTTTGTAGCTCTTGCCGGCTGAATCAATCTCCGTTGCCCTTTCCCGCCACTGGTCCCTATCGGCTATTGCGTCCTCATACATTCCAGCCATGAAGGTGCGGTCTCGCGCCTGCTCCCTTGCATCCTTTCGGTGATCGGGGCAGAGTGCATACTTACGAGGCTTCCGGTCGCAACCGGGATACGCACACAGCCCTTGAGCCTTTCGCTTGGCTCGGTACTCAGCCTGCCGTTGCTTTGCCGACTTTGCCATAGACGCTCCGGGTGAGATAGGCTATTGTTATTATATGTCGTAACAGACGGTTTGGCAACGGCTTGGTCAAAGGTTGGTGTCCTCGGCGGTCGAAAAAATATGGCCATCAAAATTCAGGTTTGGAGGGAAGGGGTCTGGTGGCCTATAAGAGCCTATCCTAAAAACTGGTGGAAACTTGCAGGGGCGTTGCGGGAAGGAAAGCGGGGGTTGCGTCTAGACTGGGGCAATGACCAAAGCGAAAGATACCAAGCCGCCACGTCCGAAGCGTGCTGGCCCAGCCACCAGGACCAATCCCACCACCGGCGCGTTCCAGATCTCCGACGAGCTCTGGGAGGTGCTGGCGCCCCTGATCCCCGAGCATGTGAACACCCACCGGTTCGGCGGCGGCCGGCCCCGGGTTCCCGACCGCACCTGCGCCAATGGCATCTTCTACGTGCTGCGCACCGGCTGCCAGTGGAAAGCCCTGGACGCCACGGGCATCTGTTCCGGGTCCACCGCCCACCTGCGCTTTCAGGAATGGGTTGCCGCTGGAGTGTTCCTGGAGCTGTGGCGGGTGGGACTGGAACGCTATGACGAACTGAAGGGGCTGGACTGGAGTTGGCTGAGTATGGACGGCGCCATGACCAAATCGCCCTTGGGCGGGGAAAAAAACCGGCCCCAATCCCACTGACCGCGGCAAATGCGGGGTCAAGCGTAGCCTGTTGACCGAAGCCCAGGGCATTCCGGTGGGTCTGGCGGTGGACGGAGCCAACCGTCATGACATGAAGCTGGTGCGGGCCACGGTGGACAGCCTGCCCGTGCCGCGACCGGCGCCCAGTCCAGACCAACCCCAGGGTATGTGCCTGGATAAAGGCTACGACTTTGACGAGGTGCGCCGCACCCTGGACGAGTTTGGCTTCACCGCTCACATCCGCAGCCGGGGCGAGGAGGCCAAGGCCATCAAAAGAGCAGCTGGATTCAAAGCCCGGCGCTGGGTCGTGGAACGCTCGCACAGCTGGCTGAACCGCTTCCGGCGCATCCTGGTCCGCTGGGACAAGTCCCCTGAGAACTACATCGCCTTTCTTCATTTCGCCTGCGCCCTCACCGCCCTCAGAGCTGCTGGGTTATTAGGATAGGCTCTAAGTGCAATTGTAGACCACCAGCGTCTGTGAAGTTGGGGGGTGCCAGCGCCTTCTTTTCATGGCAGATCCTCCGCGTCTCCCCGGTTGTCGTCCAGCCAGCATCAGGTGGTCCGCCAGGTGATGTCTGGCTAGCGGCACATTAGCGAGGGGACCGAGGATTTCTACGTCGAGGAACGCCCTAGACGGGCCGATGCCGGGGCGTAGCGCCCACTGGCTCGCCGTTTTCGTCGCAAAGGGACATACCTGGCCCTCTAAAGCCGTTGCAGGCCCTCTCCGGGGCTCTCAGGCCATCTGAAATCGGGGCATTTAGGCCGAAATCAGCGAAATCAGGCACTTTCACCACGTTCGACGGCGTTGGCAGAGGAAAGGGCATATCCCAAATTTGCCTAGAATTGGGGTAAGGGTCGGAGATCGTATGCCGAAGAAGTGGACCTGCCGTGGCTGCGGAAACCCCACGCAATCGCGTTGGCGGCGCTGCCGGCTCTGCAAGGGGGCCTGGCTGAATACTGAGGAAGGCCGTGCTGAGCAAGCTTCGCGCGCTTCGATTACCAAGAGCCGGGAACGACCATATAATTTTCTGCCCGTGTCCTTGGATGCGGAAAGTTGCGGACTGGTGCGGATGGCGTCGGACCGCCGCTATTGTTACCTGGTTATCAGGCGCACCGGCTGGGGTGACCGGACGGTGAGGTTTTTGATGCTCCATCCTTCCCGGGCTGGCGCCGAGCGGAATGAACCGAGCATCCGTCGTTGCATCAGCTTCGCCACGCGTTGGGGATGTGGTTGGCTCCACGTCGTCAACCTGTCGCCGCTGAGGGCGACTGACCCCGCCGACCTGCTCCGCGCCGGTCCGGGGCCGGAGGAAGTCTGGCTGGAGAACTTGCAGACCATTTTGGACACGGCCGTTAGGTCGGACCTGGTGGTGGTTGCCTACGGGACCCACGGGGGAGCTGAACATCGGGCGGAACGGGTGCTGGCGGCGCTCGATGGTAACGGCGAGATCCATTGTTTGGGCACCACCCGCGACGGACATCCACGGCATCCACTGTACGTGCCGTCGGCGACAAAACTGGCTCCGTTCGAGCCAACTCCATAGCCATTTCTGGTGGGCCAGGGACTGACGAATCGCCCGGATCGCACTGAAAATGATGGGGGAAAGTTTTTCGTGTTTTCCGGCCAGATTCGGCCAGGAAAGGCTAGATACGGCACACTGGATTTGAGTTTATCGCCCCGTTTGGATGGGGAGTGTATTTCTAACAATCGACCAATAGTAGCCGAAAATAACTGTAATTTGCTACGCCCCCGCACCGTTAACTAACAAAGTGTGCGGGAGCCACGCGGTCAGAGGGGGGTGAGAATGTATAGCCGTATTTCAGGCAGGTCGCCAGGCCAGGTTTGGGTCCTCAGCACACTGGTTCACATTCCACTGGCCAGCGCTGGTGACCTGGCGCTCTGGGAGGTCTATTCGCAGTCTCGATGTGGGCAAATTCTCAACGGGCTCTACAAAAGAGACCTGGTGGGCTTTGTCAGACTCGGAGCCACACGACAGGTACAGAACGCTGGTTTCTCACCCGGGCCGGGATTCGACACGTGCTTCCCCGTCACAATGGGAACGTACCCTGGCCGATTACCGAATCCGGCCTGAAGAACCTGGTCGGTCGGTTGCCGATGCTTGAACAATTCTACGTCGCGGCGGCCACTTTCACCAATAACGAGATGATCCGCCCCCCTTCGTCTATGATCCAGTCGCCGGACCCGGATGAAGATTACCTACGGGTGTCCACTGACCTGAAAAATCAAATCATTCCGTTGGCTGCGTAGCAGCACGGTTCATGCGATTGCCAAATACCACGACCAAATCACCGTGCCCTGGGTGTGGGCGGGCCTGTGGGGAGTGTCCGAGGCCTGGGAGAACTCCGAGGGGCGGCAACACCTCGCGGGCCTCGATTGCTACCGCAGAGAAAGTTTTCTCTATCACAAAGACCAAATTGAGCCCTCAGCCTGGGCCCTCGTGGTGATGGATCTATGGGCTGCCGAAAGAGCGCATATCGCTATCGATAAACCCGACCACACGGCCATATATCTGGATGGCGGATAAATCGCGTCTGTTCAGCTGAAACCCTGCGAGATTCGTATCTCCGACGTGAAACCTCGGGGCAGAATGGGGATACCTGAACGACTGGTCAGGTGGGTGGAACACAACCGCGTCGTCGCCGCCCTGAACGGGAGTCTGGCCTTCAGGGCGGCGACGCTGGTTGAGGAGTGGCCAGCGGCCAAACTGGTGGAGGTCGCCGAAGCCTGCGGTGAGTCGAAATCGAAGACCCGGAAGGTGTTGCGCCGGCTGGTGGACGCTCAGGTGCTGGCGGTTTTCGATGGCCAGTATTACCTGGGTGAGGAGGGCATCAAGGCCGCCGCGCGGCGGGACCGGGTTTCCTCGAAAACGATCCGTCGGCGCTTTGGGCAGTTTATCGGCGAGTCGGATCACTCCCGGCGGCAGTACCGGATCCACGATCGGAAGCTCTTGCAGATGGTCAACTGGTGGCACAGTTTGAATATCCCGGTTGCTGGCGGTTGGCGGGGCGAACTGGTGGTGCCAAAAGTGACCACGCTGGCTCCTGATGCGCGGATTCATATGAAGGGAAAATTCTCGCGCGATGTTTGGCATTTCCTGGAGTATGAACGGACGGCGGTCACGCCCAGCCAGATTACAACCAAGCTCGAGGGTTACCAGACGTTTTCCTACGCTAACGTTCCGTTCCCCCTGGTAGTGATCTGCGACCGGGCAGAGGCCGAGGAGCGTTTTTGGGCCATCGGCGCGGGGCCGTACATGCTGACCAGTACCTACGATCGCGTCATGCGTAGCGAAAAAACGCTGGATCGAATCACGTTCATGTCGTCTGGGGAACCGGTATGGGTGTGGGGCGATGCCTACGACCCGCCCGACGCGGCCGACCCACCAGATGCGGCCGACAGTTTCTCCTGGAACGTCCAGCCCGATGCGGCCGAAATGGCCGAGATCGCGGACAGATACGAGATCATCTACCCCAGTTATGAGCTGCCCTACGCGACTGAGCTGCTCGACCTGACTGAACAGCCCGATCCCCCGACCTGCCCAACGTAGATGAAATGTACGCAATCTACGACTATTATTACGTGGACGACATTTACGCCGATTATGAGCTGATTGACCCGACTGAACAACCCGACCTGCCCGATAATTCAGGAAATTTACGACTACGATGTATAGCCATCTGATGAGGGACGGCCAAGTGTTCGCTACGCCGCCTGAGGTAACGTCGTACGTAGAACTGGCTGAGCGCCGTGCGGCCGAACTCCTTGAGGGTCAGGGCTGAAGCGCCACCTGTAGAGAGTCACTGGCTACGAGATCATCCAGCCCCTTCGCTCTGCAGCGGCCGTTATCGTTTTCCTGACAACCCGCGATTGCTGCCCAGCCAGGCATCCACCTGTCCCCGAGCCTGCTCGAAGGGAGGCGTGGGCCGGAGCCGAAAGAGGGACAGCATCAACCCGCCCGCCGCCGTAGCCGGCTCCGCATACACATGAGCCGGTAGAGCTCGCGATCGAGGTCGCGAATATTGCCTGGTGTCCGCCGCGGCGTGGGCTGCGCCGGCTGCCCCTGGTGGGCGCCGCGCATGGCTTGGGCACGCGCCTTTGCGGTGCCACGCCTGAAGAGGCGTCGTATTCCCCCAAGACGCAGACGAGGCGCGGTAAGCTAGCCCAAGTCCAGCCGGCCCCTTGCCAAGTTGTGTACATAAAACGCCAATTTGTTTGGGCGCTACATGCTCTGGGAAGCCGGTCCCTCGTATGAGCACACTGACAGGCACCCATCGCCGGATTGACAGCCGGGCCCCGGAGTCGAGTGACAGATGCCACTAGCAGCACCCACGCGCAGCGGCCTACAATACCGAGGCCGATCAGGCTGGCTACGAACTGGCCCGTGGCCCCCTGCGTCGCATGGCGGAGCAGGCGCAAGACAATCCAGACGCCAGGTTCATCCTGGTGATCGACGAGATCAACCGCGGCAATCTGTCCAAAATCCTGGGAGAACTCTACTTCCTCTTGGAATACCGCGATGAGGCGGTCGATCTCCAATACAGCCATCAATCCTTCCGCCAGCCGAAAAACCTCTGGCTCATCGGGACCATGAACACCACCGACCGCTCCATCGCCCTGGTGGACGCGGCCCTGCGCCGCAGGTTCTACTTCTTCGGCTTCTACCCCGACGAGCCGCCCATTGAGGGTCTTCTACGCCGCTGGTTGAAGGACAACAACCCTGATGCGCTCCGGGTGGCCGACCTGGTAGACGCCGTCAACCGCAAGTTGGGCGATCACCACCTGGGCATCGGCCCCAGCCACTTCATGAAGAAGGATCCGCCTCTGGACGAAAGCAGGGTCCGCTTCATCTGGGAGCATGAGGTGATCCCCTACATCGAGGAACAGTGTTTTGGCGACGAGGCCAGGCTGAAGGAATTCGGCTACGATAAACTGATGGCCGAGATTAGACCTGCCTCTGCCTCACCGAATGCCGAAAACGCTCCGTCGGAAGGTGAGACCACCGACGGCGCTGCCCAGCCTGGATACGGCGGCCAAGATGGATCCGCTTGAGCTGACCGAGTATCGGGAGTGCGTCTGGCAGGGTTCTCTGGGCCGGGATGAACTGCAGGCGCTGGCCGCGGCGCACATCTCAGTCTCTCCTTCGGTTGACCGAGAGGAGGCACACCTCCCCGCGGAGGCGGGAATCCACTGTCCCGGCTTTGGAGCGCCGTCGACGCCATAGAAATCTCGAAAGACTTGGACAGCTTGAGCTACTGTGCTGGAATTCCCACGCACCTCCCATTCTGTCCGGCATCGCCCGGGCAGAATGGTCAATCAGTCGTTTAGCAGGACGTAGACCGCGGCCGATGGGGTCAGGTCGTTGTGCGAATGGCCCTTGCCGGTGACGTCCTCCATCAGCCGGATATCCCCGGCTCGCAGCACCCGTTTCGCGCCGTCGCTGGCCCCGATTTCCACCTTACCGGACAGGTGGATAATCAGCCTGCGCTCGGGCAGGGGATTAAAGTCCCTGTGGCGCGACCCGTCAAACTCCTGCACCCGCACCTCGGACACATTGATCAGCTCGCCCAGCTCCGGGTGCTCCTCCAGCTTCAGGTCCTCGATGTGGCTCTCACCGTCGGCGTCCGAAAATACCCGGTATATTGCCATTCCGCCCCCTGTACATTTCTGTAATGAATACCCTTCCGTAATGAATACCCTGGTAAACCCTGTGTCAGCCATCAATCAGAGCAATAGCATCTTGATCACACAGGCCACTCGCCCTTCCCGCCCGGATGTATCCCACTCGTTTCAACCTCACTCGTCATTCCCGCGAAAGCGGGAACCCAGAAACCTTACCAAGGGACAATACCAAGCGACCATCAGCATATCCAAGGGATTCTGGATACTGGCTTTCGCCGGTATAACGGGCAAACGGCAACCTTGTCATCTCAATACCTGGGGTCTCCGAGTGGTTACCGGTTATCCTATTATCCTACACCGAAGCCAGGGTGAAACCCACATCAGCGTCGAGCAGAATTGAGGGCAGTTGAGTTAGTCGGTCAGGAAATCCGAGTGGGGGGTTGCTGTTGGGCATGAAGGAGCTGGGGCCACTGTTGCAGCGGTGGCAATTGGGCGAGGCTGAGGTACGGCGGCAGATTTACCGAGGGGCGACGGCCCCGGGAACGGGAGCGATGGCACCAGGTGTGGCTGCTAACGCAGGGTTGCACGCCGGCGGCGGTAGCCGAGGCGTTAGGGAGGGATGTCCACACCATCGGTCGCCGGATCGCCGCTTTTGCGGAGGGCGGTCCCAAAGCGGCGGCGTACGGCTTCTTCGGCGGCGGGGCTGGGATGACCGGCAGTCTTATGGGCCTGGCCCGACGGCGGTGGCGCCGGCTTTACGGTGGCGACGCTGGCGCCGGCCCGGTGACGAGCCATCAGGTAGCGGGCTACCGTCGCCGCTGAGGCCGGTAACGACTGAAACCCTGAAACCTCGTCGGCCCAGGCGGTGAAGAGCCTCCACTGGGTCCAGTAGGCTCTACGGGTGGCCTCGCTGCAGGCGGCGGCGATGGCGGCCGCCACGTCCCGGTCGTAGGGCACGGGCAGGTGAGCGCCCGAGGCGGGAAAAGGGGTTATGGTCATGCGTCAACCTCGATCAATATCCGGCAGTGATCGCTGGACCCCCACTCGTCCACGCCGTTCGGGGCTTTGGCCCGCATCCCGCGGTGGAATCCTCGGGACGCGAACACGTGGTCCAGCTGGTTCCCAGTGTAAAAGGTCGGAACGTTCCTGGTGTCCTCCGGCAAGCCCTGCGGCGTGGGCTCAGCGCGTCGGCCGTTGGGATACTGCGGTCCCATGAACTCCAGGCCCAGGGCGTTCATGCGGTCGAATACTCTGCGGTCCCGTTCGTACCAGACCAGTCGGTTGTCTTCGGTGGCCCCGTAGATGTTGTTCATGTCTCCGGCGGCGAGGATTCGGTGTTTGTCGGGATTGTCATCCCCGATGAACGCCGAGAGGTCGGGCATGATGTGGTGGGCCGTCGCGTCGGAGTAGATGTGGTTGCTGCCGGCCAAGGGATGGGGCCTGAACCAGCGGGCATACATGGACACGGCGATGATGCCGACGTTGCTTACGGCGATCTCATCGTCGCCCTCGGTGGGGGTACTGGGCAGGACCTGCCTGAGCCACTCCACCTCCACCCGGTCGGACAGCTTCACCACCATGGGCCACGAGCTGTAGTGCTCCCGGGACCAGGGCTCCCAGGGATTCTGGGGGGCTGCCTCGACGCTACCCCCGGCGTCGGCCAGGGCGGCCAGGGCGGCCAGGGCGCCCGGGCCCACCTCTTGGAGGAGCGCCACGTCATCGTCCATGGCCAGCAGCTCCTCGACTGACTGGAGCCTCCTGCCAATGTTCCAGCTCACCACCGTGATCATGCCGTTGCCTCCCGCGCGACCCGTCGCCGGCCCCGTCGGACCGGCTTATCCCGGCGATCCTTAAATGTCAGATAAATAGCCCTTATAGTGCCTTTATGACGGCCCTATCCTTCGGCGCCGGCAACCTGGCCCTGTGCTCCACACCGGATCACCGGGATCAGGGAAACCAGCCGTATTCAGCCGCGCCGGTCCTCATACGCGAACGGATCGATTGTCGCCACCCCCAACCACTCGAAGTCTCGAACATTGCGGGTAACCACGGTGAGCCGGTGCACCACGGCCACCGCGGCAATCATGGCGTCCTGCAATAGGGTGTCCGACCTCCGGTGCATCAGCCGGGCCCACTCCCGAAACGCCGCCGCGTCCACCGCCAGCACCTGGTAGGTTTCCAGCACCCGTCCCAACCACTCGTCCAGCTCCGCCGCCTTTGCCGCGTCCTGCTCCCGCGTTATCTCGATGCCCGCCTGGACCTCCCCGATGGTCACCGCGCAGACGTGGAGATCCTCTGAGGGCACATACCGAATCCAGGCCAGCACCGCCGGATGCGGTCTGGGCCGGCGCAGTTCGGACACCACGTTGGTATCGAGCAGGTATACGACGCTATTCGAAGCTGACCGGAGCCCGCCGGCGATATTCCGGACGCGGTGGGGTCAACTCCTCCGTGCGCGCCTCCGGAGCCAACAATAATTCCTTCAGGCCGGGTCTGGTCATCCGCTCCAAACGGCGCCACTGCTCAATGGGAACCAGCACCGCGGTCTCCACACCCCGCCTGGTCACGATCTGCGGACCCTCAGTCAAGCTGGTCTCCAGCATCTCGCTGAACCGGGCCTTGGCATCCTGCACCTGCCAGACATTGCTCATGCACCCTCCGGTTGCGCCTTAGTGCTGCTCAGCAGCTGACTAGATTACAAACTAGTCCATAGAGCAGACAAGGTCAAGCGGTTAGATCTCTGTGACCGCGAAAGGGACCCTGCCGCATCCCGCAGGCTTGAACATTCACTGATAGCGGATAACGTCGTCAGCTTCAGCGGTGGGAAATGTGGGGTGAGATGCTACCAACGTTCCGTCAGGAACTCTGCGCTGTTCGACAGCGCGACGTGCGTCGGAAACTGCCGCCGCAACAGGCGCACCTCACGAGTTCGTCAGAACTCTACCCGCACAACTCCAGTCGAGCAGCAACCGCATGATGCTGCGCCAGAGGCGCTGTGCGGCTCGTTTCCAGTTAAGGCGGGAGAAGGCCACTACGGACTCACTAACCCCGAATCCACCGAAGCGAGAGGTCCGTGTCGTTGACACAAGGGATGATGGGTAAGGGAAGGCGAACGGGCCCAACCAGATTCCAATAGATGGGGATGAGGGCGGCGTGAGGGCAGCCACATCGGCACGATGAGGGCGGCCGTGCGGCCATGGCGGGCGGAATTCGACAGGCGGTAGGCCGGAAGTGCCCCTCGCGGACCGAGTTGGTGCGAGTTGGCGGGGACGTTCAGTTGGCCGGATGGCGGGTCAGTGGGAGACGGGCGCCGTCAGGCTGGGAGTGGCCGGGCGCGCAACCGCGCCAGGGCGCCACTGAACTGGGTTTCCCAGGGCCAGCGCTGGGGAAGATGCAGGGTGAGGCGGCGCGCCGAGCGGGTGAGCCGTCCGGCGAGGGAGCAGAAGCGCCGCCGGAGGGTCTTGGTGGTCATTACCTGCTCGCCCAGACCGAGCCGCGCCGTCCAGCGAGCGAGGTTATGCGCCAGCACCTGGACGGCCAGCCAGGCAGCGTTGGCGGCGAAGCGCCCCGAGGGGAGATGGTTGAGTCCAACGCCGTACTTGAGGTCGCGAATGGCATTCTCGATCTCGGCGTGGCGGCGATGGTCGGCCGCCAGTGCCAAGGTTGCCCCGTCCCGGTCGGTGATGCAGCCGTGATAGCTGTAAGTGGCGAAGAGGGCCAGTTGGGAACCGGGCGTGGGCTGCACCCGCCGGACGCTGAGCCGCACCGGCGCGGCGTCGGGCTCACTTCGGAATGGGAGTGTACAGCCTGTCTCACGAAGCCTCTTGCCTAGTTTTATGCTGCGCGGGGCAGACGGATTTGGACGCCTATCGGCATGAATAGGTTGGGAATACGTCAGAGATTATCATTTTGCCAGCGTAAGTCGGCGTCAATAAATCGATGGCCTTGAGGACGTCAGACTTCTGAGACAGGCTGTGTAGGTGGTCTCGGCCAGAGCGGCGGCGCCGTCCATACAGTAGGGTATGGGCGTCCAGTCCGCCTCGGGTATCGCCTCGATGAGATTGCGCAGGCGGGCGTGCTGGCGGATGGTGATGGAGAAGTGGACATTCGTCTTGCGGCAGACGGATACCACGCCATGAGTGTAGAAGCCGCTGTCGGCCCGCACCGTGAGTTGCCCCCTGGCCCCGGCGTAGCGCACCCGGCCCACCGTCTCACGCAGGAAGTGGGCGGCGCCCCGAACGGTGTTGGCCCGGCCCTCGCGCAGCCGAGACATCAGCACGTCGCCGGTGCCGGCCCCAGCAGCCCAGGCCCGGGCCAGCAGCTCGCGACTCACCCGATCCAGCTGGCGGACGTGGCCCCACCGGAAGCTGCGCAGGAACGTTCCCAGGCAGGTACCCAGGGTGGATGGCGCCTTGACCACGCAGCCGAGAGTGCCGGCCGTCCTGCCGGTGCGCAACACGTCGGCGGCGTCGATGCAGTCGCCGCCAGCCAGCGCGGAGGCCACCAGGGTCATCATCTTGTCGCCGGTGTTGGCTCGGCCCGGCGCGTCGCCCAGGTCGAGGCACTCCTGTACCAGTTGGGGCAGGCCGAGATGCAGGGCCAAGGTGGCTGGCAGGATCAGCCCGGCATTCGCCACCAGGCGGTGGTCATCAAAGGTGATTTGGATCCGGTCGGGATGGTCAAGTGGTAGCATCTATCGGGTGCTCCTGGTCTCGGGTCGGTTCTGTGTTTCCAAAACCATTATCCCCGATGCACAGGGGCACTTTCTTACCCCTTCAGCACGCCGCGACATTTATCTTTTCGGTGGATTCGGGTTTAGCACCAAGCTACTTCACCTGCCTCTTTCACCAATAATCGAAAGGCCCTGGGAGTTGCCCAGGATCGTTGCCCAGGATCGTTCGGAGGTGGACGGCTTTCCCGAGTGACACGCCGGCCTTCGGCCGAGAGCCCCTCCTCTGCTAAACTGGCACCATGTCGCTTGCCCAATTTCATCCCATCATTCAGGACTGGTTCCGGAGCCACTTCGAGGCGCCTACCCAGGCCCAGACCGACGGGTGGTCGGCCATCGCACAGGGGCAGCACACCCTCATTGCCGCGCCCACCGGTTCGGGCAAAACCCTGGCTGCCTTCCTGACCTGCATCGACCAGCTGTTGCGTCAGGGTCTGCGGGAAGGGCTGCCCGACGCCACCCAGGTCGTCTACGTGTCGCCGCTCAAAGCCCTGTCCAACGACATACAGAAAAACCTGGCCACGCCCCTGGAGGAAATCCACGCCCTGGCCGAAGCCCGGGGCACGCCCCTGCCGGCCATGAGGACGGCGGTGCGAACCGGCGACACGCCCGCTGCGGAGCGCCAGCGGATGGTGAAACAACCGCCTCACATCCTGATAACCACGCCGGAATCGCTTTACATTCTACTGACATCTGAGAGCGGACGGCGCGGGCTGGCCGACGTGAAGACCATCATCCTCGACGAGATCCATGCCGTCGCCGACGACAAGCGTGGCGCTCATCTGTCGCTGTCGGTGGAGCGGTTGTGCGCGCTGGCCCGTAATCCCGTCGTCAGGGTGGGCCTGTCGGCCACGCAACGTCCTATCGAGGAGTTGGCCCGGTTCCTGGTGGGCAACCGGCACATTTCGGGCGACGGTGTTGCCGATTGTCTCATCGTGGATACTGGTCACACCAGGCGTATGAGTCTGGAGGTGCAACTCCCGGGGGCAGAACTGGGGCCCATCGCGACCCATGAGGTCTGGGGACAAACGCTGGATACCGTGGCGGGTCTGGCCGCCGGTCACGGAACCACGCTGGTATTCGTCAATACCCGCCGGTTGGTGGAACGAGTGGCCCACCAGCTCTCCCTGCGGATGGGAGACGCGGCAGTGGTGGCACATCACGGCAGCCTCTCGCGAACCACACGACTGGCTGCGGAAGGGAGATTGAAGCAGGGTGAGGTCAAGGTATGCGTGGCCACTGCTTCCCTGGAACTCGGCATCGACATTGGGGTGGTGGACCTGGTGTGTCAGATTGGGTCGCCTCGCTCCATCGGGCTGCTGTTGCAGCGAGTGGGCCGCTCCGGACACACCGTAGCCGGGACACCGAAAGGCGCCCTGTTCCCGCTGACTCGCGATGAACTGGTGGAATGCGCCGCCCTGTGCCGGGCCGTGCGCGGCGGCAACCTGGATACGCTCCGCATCCCCGATTGGCCTCTGGACGTGCTGGCCCAGCAGATGGTGGCCGCGTGCGCCGCAGAAGATTGGCCGGAAGACGATCTCTTTGAATTGTGCGTCAGGTCCTACGTCTATCGGGGTCTGCCCAGGCCCAGGTTCGATCAGGTCGTCGACGCCCTCTCGGAGGGCATGGCGCCCAGACTGGGCCGCCGGGGAGCGCACCTGCACCGGGACGGTGTGAATCACGTGCTCAAAGGCCGGCGCGGTGCCCGCCTCGCCGCGTTGACCAGCGGCGGCGCCATCCCCGACAATGCCGACTACGACGTGATCGCCGTCCCGGAGGACATATTCGTCGGCACCGTCAACGAGGACTTCGCCATTGAGAGTATGGCCGGCGACGTGTTTCTGCTGGGCAACACACCCTGGAAGATTCGACGGGTGGAGGGGGGCAAAGTTAGGGTTGAGGACGCCCAGGGCCTGGCTCCCACCATCCCGTTTTGGTTGGGCGAGGCGCCGGGCAGAACGAGGGAGCTGTCCGGCGAAATTTCCGATTTGCGCGAAGCGGTGGATGTGCGGCTGGAACGTCCCGACGATGCCGAGGCCTGGCTGGTTCAGGGATGCGGCATAAATGCCGCCGCCGCCCGTCAGATTGTGGAGTATCTGGCAGAGGGCAAGCGGGTGCTGGGGATGGTTCCCACCGGCAATCGGGTCGTCGCGGAGCGTTTCTTCGACGAGAGTGGCGGGATGCAACTGGTGATCCACTCGCCGTTTGGAGCCGCAATTAACCGGGCCTGGGGCATGGCATTGCGAAAACGCATCTGCCGCACCTTTGACTTTGAATTGCAGGCATCCGCTACCGACGATGGGTTGAATTTCTCCCTGGGGCCGAATCTCTCGTTTCCGCTGTCCGACGTGTTTACCTACCTGTCTCCCCGCACGGTGGACGAAGTGCTTTTGCAGGCGGTGTTGCAGGCGCCCGTGTTCGGTACACGATGGCGGTGGAATGCCACCAGGTTTCTGGCGCTGCTCCGACATACGGGAGGACGCAAGGTGCCCGCGCCGATACAGCGGATGCGCTCCGAGGACCTGCTGGCGGCAGTATTCCCGGCTCAGGTCCAATGCCAGGACAACGCCCCCGGCGAAGTGATCGACCCACCGGATCACCCGCTGGTATTCGAGACCGTCCGCGATTGTCTCACCGAAGCGATGGATCTGCCGGGCCTTCAGAATGTTCTGGCAACCATTGAGGCGGGCGACATTGAAGTGTACGCTCGCGACACGGTGCAGCCCTCTGTATTCTGCCACCAGATTCTGAACGCCATGCCCTACGCCTTCCTGGATGACGCTCCCCTGGAGGAGCGGCGCGCCAGAGCCGTTACGCTGCGCCGGGCCCTGCCCGAGGATGCCCGAGAACTGGGGCAGCTGGACGACAGCGCGATCGCAGAGGAACACGCCAACGCCTGGCCGCCAATTCGGGACGCTGACGAATTGCACGACGCGCTGTTGAACCTGGGAATCCTACCGGAGACGGATGGGGCCGGCGACCGCGGCAACTCAGATTCGCGCCGGATGGCCGGGTGGTTCGCCGATCTGGCCGCTGCTGGTCGAGCCTACCGTCTGACCCTACCCGATGAGTGGCGCGCTTGGGTAGCGGCGGAACGACTGCCCGTGGCGTTCGCCGCATACGCGCCGGCCAGCTTTAGCCCACTGCCCAGCGATATTCCGGGCGTCGCCCCCGAGATGACGACCGAGCTGGCTACGCTGTCCATCATGCGAGGGTGGGTCGAGTGCTCTGGGCCCGTCACCGCCGGCGAGCTGGCCGCAACGCTTCGGCTGGACTCCGCGGATGTCGGCTATGCTCTGGCCCAACTGGAAGGGGAAGGACTGGTTTTGCGCGGCAGTTTCCGGAGCGGAGCGGTTGAAGTGGAATTTTGCGACCGCCGGATACTGGCTCGCATCCACCGGGGCACTTTGGGCCGGCTCCGTCGACTAATCGAGCCGGTTTCCCAGGCCGCCCTGATGCGGTTCCTGCTCCGGTGGCAGCATCTGGACCCGGTAACCACGGCAGTAGGTGAGGGCGGGCTGCTGGATGTTATCGAGCAGCTCCAGGGGTTCGACATCGCCGCCGGTGTCCTGGAGACCGAAGTGCTTTCACCCCGGATTGGGGATTACAACGCCGGCCTGCTGGATCGTTTGTGCGTGGGCGGCGCCGTGGTGTGGGGCTGCATGAGCCGGCAACTCGCAGCCGCTAATGGACCGGGCGTCAGGTCGCCGTTGACCCGCGCCACACCCATTACGCTGGCCCTTCGGGAGTGTCTGGACTGGCTGCTTGGACCAGCTCAAACCGAGGGTCAGCACGGGAATGGCGCGACGGAAGAGGTGATGTCAGTGCTATCCCAGCGGGGCGCTTGCTTCATCTCCGATATCATCGCCATTACCCGGCGGTTGCCATCCGACGTTGAAGAAGCCCTGTGGTTATTGGCGGCGCAGGGCAGGGTTACCTCCGATAGCCTGCAACCTTTGCGGCGCCGGGTGAACGGCGGCGCCGGCGGGCATCGCAACCGGGCTTCAAACGGCAGCCGGTCGTCCCGTCGCCGGCACATCCCCACGCGAAAGCTCGACCCGCGCCGCCGGGAGAGCTATAGCCGCTGGTCGATCCTGGAGCCGCTGGATCCCGCGACCGATGCTCTGGAAATGCGCGTGACGCAACTGCTGCGGCGATACGGGGTAGTGTTACCGGAGCTGTTGACGCGGGAGTCCGCCGGGCCCAGTTGGCGCGATGCAGTCCGCGTTTTACGCCGGATGGAAGCCCGTGGCGAGATTCGGGGAGGCCGATTCGTCTCCAGCTTCGTGGGCGAACAATTTGCCCTTCCGGAAGCCGTCGACTTGCTGCGGGAAGTCAACCGCAGCGACCCCACCGGAAACATGGTGGTCGTGTCGGCCTGCGATCCTCTCAACTTGGTGGGCATCCTCACCACCGGGGACCGGGTACCGGCTGTGCCGGGCAATCGCATCGTGTTCCGAGACGGTGTGCCGGTGGCTTCGCTGGAAGCCGGGAACCTGGTCATCCGGTTTGGAAACGACGAGATAGCCGCAAGCCAGGTTCACGCACTGCTCCAACTACCACAGCCGGCCCAGGTTCCGGGCTGAAGATTACACAATGTGATCTGAGCATTCATCGCGAAGTGGCCGAAAATCCGGCAATTGAATTTCCGGGTCGGTGTCCCTCCAACGGCTGTTGTCCTAACGGAGTACGAGACTTTTGTTTGGGCAAACCAAGGTGATTTGGCAGAGGATCCGCTTTCGAACCAAACCAGGGAACTGGTTCGCCAGGCATTATTATGGCAAACACGCCATTGTTTGATCATCTGCGGTGCGCCCAAACGGTGCAAGCAGTAAGTTTGAGGAGTCAGCACGCATTGAACTCAATGATCGGGCATGTGCTGCAGCGCCAGAAAGCGAGAAGACTATCAGGAGGTAACCATTGTACGTCGCGCTAAATCAATAAGACCTTTCGAAAACCCAACACCTGGATGGCGTCGCCAACTCTCAACCGGCTAGAAATAATGCCGTTGTTAGAGTCGGCTCAACCAGCGCCTGGACTGATGAAGCAGGGTCAGCACGGAGTGCAGGTGTAGGAGTTGATGCGGGGTCTGGCAGCGTCCCCACCGGGTTGACTTCCATCCCAAACAATTCGGGCGGCAGCGGCCCATCGGGCGGGTGGATTGGGCTGTTCGTCGCCCGTTTGCGCTGGTTTTTGAGCGCGGGGTAACCGAACGGTATCCATGCCCCATCCAGGTCATGAAAAACCCCCGTTTTGCGCAGGCGACGGGGGCTTTGGACGGGCAATGGTGCCGAAGGTCGGACTCGAACCGACACGGGATTTACTCCCACCGGTTTTTGAGACCGGCGCGTCTACCATTCCGCCACTTCGGCAGGTTGGCAAATTATAGCACGGTTGCTTTGGGGGCACTGGCGTTGTAGCATGAATGGGCTGGCCAGCCGGATTTCATGCCACCCTTGGTTGGGGCTGGAGGCATATATTGCGGCGGTGCGATTATGAGTATTAAGGAACGTTTGGAAGAAGATATTCGCCACGCAATGCGCGCACGGGATCAGGAACGGCTGGACGCTCTACGGTTCCTGAAAAGCCAGATTCAGCTGGTTGAAAAGAACACCCTCAAAGAGCTGGATGAAGCTGGCGTGGTGGACGTGGTGGCCAAGCAGGTCAAGGATCGGCGCGAAAGCATCCAGATGTTCAGCGATGGCGGCCGTGACGACCTGGTATTGCAGGAAACGGCGGCGCTGGCAGTGGTGCAGGCATACCTGCCGGAGCAGTTGGGCGTGGCAGAACTGGAAGCGCTGGCCCGCCAGGCCATTGCGGATCTGGGCGCCACGGGGCTCTCCGACCGGGGCAAGGTGATGGGAAGGATTATGCCGCAGGTGCGCGGCAAGGCCGACGGCGGCGATGTCAACGCTGTCGTTGCGCGGCTGCTGGAAACTGCTGGCTGATTCTCGCCATGCGCTTCGGCATCCTAGTCTTTCCGGGCACCTGGAGCGAAACCGATTGCCATCACGCCGTGAACGGCGTATTGGGCCAGGAAGCCGACTACATCTGGCATCAGGATGATGATCTGACCGGCTACGACGCGATTATCGTGCCGGGCGGTTTTTCCTACGGAGATTACCTGCGTGCCGGAGCGATCGCCCGATTTTCGCCGGTGATGGGTGCGGTCAAAGAATTTGCCGAAGCCGGCGGCCTGGTAATCGGCATCTGCAACGGGTTCCAGATACTTTGCGAGGCCGGATTGTTGCCGGGCGCATTGCGTCGCAACGAACATCTGCAATATCGATGCCAGTGGACTCGCCTCCGGACGGAGCGCACCGATACACCGTTCAGCCGACGTTGCGCGCCCGAGCAGGTGCTGGAAGTGCCGGTGTCCCACGGGGAGGGCAGCTACTTCGCCGATGCCAGGACTCTCCAGGAACTGGAGGAGCAGCGCCGCATCCTGTTTCGCTATTGCGATGCTGACGGCGTGGCAACGGCCGACGCCAATCCGAACGGTTCGGTCGCCAACATCGCCGGCATCCTGAACGCGCGGGGAAATGTGCTGGGGATGATGCCTCACCCTGAGCGCAGCTGTGAGCTTTTGCTGGGTTCTGACGATGGCAACCTGATTTTCGGTTCCATGACCGACGTGGGAGCCGGGCGCTAACAGATGCTTTTGTCCATCGGGTTGGCGTGCATTTCGGTGGTGGGATTTGGCAGCGCCGCTATCTTTGCCCGCGTGGGGATGCGGGGGATGTCCCCAATGCCCGGCACGCTCGTGTCGCTGGTGGCGTCGACAGCGCTCGCGGGGGCGCTGGCGCTGGCGTTCGATTTCCAGGCGGTTATAGCTCTGCCTGCCATCTCGATGGTTTGGTTTCTGGGCAACGGCATCCTCACCTACATGGGCGGGCGCACGCAGCAGTACGTCGCCATCAGCCTGGTGGGGGCGTCTCGCGTTACGCCGATTACTGGGGCGGCAGCGTTATTTTCAGCGTTCTACGCCATCGTATTCACCGAGATTGGAGTGCCGGGATTTGACGAACGCCTGACTGTGTTCATCGGCATGGGGACGGTCGTGGTGGTGGTCGGTCTGGGGCTGACGGGAGGCAACTTCCTGAAGCAAAGCTGGGGTCGAGACTGGAAGTCCGTTCTTGGGTATGGCCTGGCTCTAACGTCGGCGGCCTGCTACGGCGCGGGGACGCTGAGCGGACGAGTGCTGACCAACCTGTTCGGTTCTCCGTTCATAATGGCGGCCGGCAGTATGTTTTTCGCCATGCTGGTGCTGTCGCCGTGGTTCGGCCGGCAAGCGGTGGAGGGAGTAACGCGGGCCGGTCGAGGCTCGGTGTTCATGTTTCTGGCCGGTTTGTCCGCCGCCTGCGCGGTGATGAGCCTGTATTTCGCGATTAGCCGTGAGGGTTCCAGCATTCTGGTACTCAGCCCCATTGTGTCATGCAATCCTCTGGTAACTCTGGTGCTGGCGCGCTTTTTCCTGCGGCGCACCGAAACTATTTCCAGGGAATTGGTGATTGGAACTTTGATGGCCGTCGGTGGCGTGGCCCTGGTAGTCGTCGGCGGATTGATTCAGGCTGGCAATAGATAACTCCACGCCCTTCGGAGAATTGAAATGCCCGTGAGTCGGGAAATGCTGGATGAGATTGCGCTCTCTCCCGCTGAATACGAAATGATCGTGGACGGACTGGACCGGGAACCCACGCCGGTCGAGTTGGGTATGTTCGGCGCGCTGTGGAGCGAACACTGCGGCTACAAGCATTCACGCCCGTTGCTGCGGATGCTGCCGAGCCGTTCGTCGCGCACGCTGTCCCAGGCCGGCGCCGAGAATGCCGGGGCCATCGACATCGGCGACGGGCTGGCGGTGGTGTTCAAGGTGGAGTCGCACAACCACCCGTCGGCGGTGGAGCCGTTGCAGGGCGCGGCCACCGGCGTGGGCGGAATCGTGCGCGACATTCTGGCGATGGGGGCGAGGCCGATCGCCCTGCTGAATTCGCTCCGCTTTGGCCCACCCGACAGCGTTGCCAACCGTCGCCTGCTGCGGGGCGTGGTGGATGGCATCGGTTGGTACGGCAACTGCATCGGCGTGCCCGATGTGGCTGGCGAAATTTACTTTGACCCTTCCTACTCGCTGAACCCGCTGGTCAACGCGATGTGCGTTGGCATTGCGCGCATTGACGATTTGGCCAGCGCCGCCGCGGATCGCGCGGGGGATGTGCTGCTGCTGGTGGGCGCCGGCACCGGACGGGATGGCATCCACGGCGCATCGGGCCTGGCCTCCCGCACGTTTGAAGAGGAGCAGGAACTGCGTCCCACGGTTCAGGTGGGTAATCCCTTTTTGGAGAAGGTACTGATCGAGGCTTGCCTGGAGGCGTTGGGCACCGGCAAGGTTCATGCTCTGCAAGACCTTGGCGCCGCCGGGCTGACCAGCGCGGCGGTGGAATCGGCGGCGCGGGGCGGTCGGGGGATCGCCCTGGACATCAGCCGGGTGCATCGGCGGGAGACCGGCATGACCGGCTACGAGGTGATGCTGTCGGAGTCGCAGGAGCGGATGCTGCTGGTGGCTGCTCCGGAGCACGTGCCGGCGCTAAACGACGTGTTCAACAAGTGGGACGTAGCTGGCGAAGTAGTGGGTACGATAACCGCCGATGAGACGGTGTGGGTTGCCGACGGTGCGGAGCCGCTGGTTAACCTGCCGGTGAAGCATCTGGCGACTGCGCCCCAGTATCGGCTGAGCGGTGCGCCCACCGAGGCAGGCTTGCGGCGGCAGCGACTCCGGTTGAGCGACGTGCCGTTGCCCGCCGATGCCGGTACGACACTCCGGTTACTGATGGCGGCCCCAAACATTGCCAGCCGCCACAGCGTGTACCGCCAGTATGACCATCAAGTGCAGACTAACACCGTGGTTGCGCCGGGCGCAGGTGATGCCGCAGTGCTCCGCATCAAGGGAACCGGCCGCGCCATTGCGGTAGCCATCGACGGCAACGGTCGGCAGTGCTACCTGGACCCTTACCGGGGCGGGCAGATGGTGGTTGCCGAAGTCACCCGCAACCTGTCCTGCACGGGCGCCGAACCGCTGGCGCTGACCGATTGCCTGAATTTCGGCAATCCGGAACGACCGGAGGTGTATTACCAGCTGGAGCAGTGCATCCGCGGGATGGCGCGGGCTTGCCGTGCTTTGCAGGTTCCGGTGGTTAGCGGCAACGTGAGCCTGTACAACGAAAGCCAGGGCACGGCGATTTTTCCCACCCCTATTGTGGGCGGGTTGGGGCTGCTGGAGGATGCGACGCGACATTGCCAGTCGGGTTTCCCGGCAGACGGGCTGGCCGTGGCGCTGTTAGGCGCAGATGGGTTGACGGCACGGGCGTCTGACCTGGCCGGCAGCGAATATCTGAACACTTTGCACGGGATGGTGCGAGGTCGTCCCCGCATCGATCTCGCGCTGGAACGGCGCGTGCAAGGATTGTGCCGACGCCTGATTGCCGACCGCACGGCTCTGTCGGCGCACGATTGTTCCGACGGCGGGTTGGCGGTGGCTTTGGCCGAGTGCGCAATCATCGGAGCCAGTCGAATTGAGCATGGCCCGGTGACTGGTTTCACCGCAACGACCGCACTGGTGGATGGACTACCGCGCCGCTGGGATGCGGCGTTGTTCGGCGAGGCCAGTTCTCGCATCGTGGTAACCGTTGCGCCGGAGCGGTTGGCGGACCTGATGAACGCCGCCCGCGAAGCCGACGTGCCCGCGCTGCTGCTGGGCGCCACTGGCGGCACGCGCCTACAGATTGGCAACCTGGTGGACCTGCCGGTAACCGCACTCGCCGACGCTTGGTACGGCGGCCTGGGCGCGGCGCTGGCGTAGGCGGACCGTGGGGCGAACGACGCGTCCGCCCGATTGGTTATTGGTTAGGTGAACAGGACGGCTGCTTCCGCGTCGTCTGCCGATTCGCCGCTATCGGCCTCGGCGGAGTGGTGTCCGTCCAGAGGTGGGGTGGCGATGGTGTCGTTGGTGGCGGTGAATTCGCTGGCTGACACGGTGTAACCGGGACCGAGCCGAACGGACAGCGCGATGCCCGTGAGAGGATGAGAGCGGTTCAGGCCGAACACCCGCCGCCGCCGCGAGCGGTTGGTGGACTCGTCGCGCACGTTGACGTTGCGGTACTGGAACACCCCGCTGGAGGCAAGAGTGCGCACCATTCGGGTGATGAACGTGCGTGAACAGTTGTCGCCCCAATTTTCAACAATGGTCGGGTCGGCAGCTTCGATGCCGGCGGTCAGGGCCTGGCTGATTTCGATGCACAGCGCGTTGAACATCACGGAGTCGGCGCCGTCCCGCTCTTCCAGAGTGTGACCCATCACGATCAGGTCGGCAACGCGGTCGGCGGAACCGTCGCCGGCCTCGGACGCGGGTAAGTCCAGGGCGGCAACCGCCCCGTTCAGCGCCGCCGACATCCGTGCCGGTTCGGGTCGGGCGTCGTGAATAGCACGCACTGGCTGTCTCGCCGGAGCGTCTTCGTACAATTCTGCGTCGTCGGGCGATTCGTCATCGTCTTCATCGGAAACCGACGTTTCGGAAACCGACGTTTCGGATGGATACCTGGCGTCGTCCCGGTCGTCGTCGTCTTCGGCGGTGTAATCATAGTCGTCCGCGCCGACTTCCTCCGGCAGGCCGTCGTCATCGTCGCGGTTTTCAGGCATCGGATCGGGTTCGTCGGCCATCAGGATCCAGTCCACCAGGTCAACGCTGCGAATTTTGATGTTGCCTTCTTCGGCGACACGGAGCATCAGCTTTTTGAAGCCGGAGAAACCGAGCTTGCGCTCGTCGAACCCGGCGATGCGTCGGACGAGGCGCTGTTTCAGGGATGTGAGAAGGAGCGTGTGGCCGGCTCCGCGCTCGGAACGGATGACGTCCTCGATGGCCCGGATCACCTCAGGAAGCTGGTGCCGACCGGGATTGGCCAATGGCGCCGGAGGCGCGATGCGGCCGCGGAAGACAGGTTCCGGCACGTTGATAGGGTCAACGTCGGAGTCGTAAAAGATGAGACCGTCCACATGGTCGGCCATGCGGCGGGAGGTGGCCCACGACACGCCCACCACCAGCACACGCTTGCCGACGGCGCGCAGCGAGTTGATGACGTGGATGAAGTCAGAATCACCGGACACCAGCACGAAAGTGTTGATGTTGGGGAAGTTGTGCGCCGTGTCTATACAATCGGCGGTCATCTTCACGTCAACGCTGTTCTTGATGCGCATGGTGCGGCCGGGTTGGAAAGAACCACCCGGCGGCAACCGCGTGGGCACGTACACCGGCTCAATGCCGGCAGCGTATAGCGACGGAGGATCCAGGATGAACTGGCTGGCTCCCCTGAGTTCGGGAGACCGGGACACCCAGTCGGCGTAGGCTTTGCTGACTACCACACGGCCATGGTTGGCCACTTCTTCTTTAAGGGCGGAGACGTTGGGAGTGCGGCCTCGAACCGCGAGACTGATCTTGAAGTTTTCCCAGTCGATGAATAACGCCACGTCTTCGCTGAATGTGGAATTGCCGTTAGATTGCTGAATTGCGATGGTATTTCTCCGAATGGCGCTCGCCGGCGCCTTGTGTGATGGAAAGTTTAATCATGGTGGCATACCAGCGTCAAGTTTATGCTGATTGTCGTACCGATTTGACGCAAATATGGGCCTTTCCGAGTGCAAGGGCTACGTTTGCGTAACTGTTCAGACTTGGGGGGATTTGTGGACTATTCGGCCTCTGGTGGAAGGGCCGCCAAGCACGGAATTTCCATCGCAAACCGTTGTCGTCCCCTCCAACGTGAACAGTTACACGTTTGCCGGTTCGTTGCTGGGTTTCACGCCGGTATGCTATGGTTGTCGCCGTTCGCCGCGCGCCTTGGCTGGCCTGAATTCAGAACGGGTTTGGATGCTTTCGCAATTGTCGGGTTTGTTACGGGTTACTTTGTTACGGGTAGCGATGTTGGCGGTGTTGGTCTTCGTGGCGGCGGCGATGTTGTCCCAGGCATTGCCGGCGCGGGTATTGCCGGCGATGGTTAATACCGCATATGCCAACGGGGCATCGACCCTATTGTACGACCAAACCCAGGGTCGATACCGGCTGGTGGTGGGTATTATTCCAGCCCGGCCGGTGATCCCGCAAACCCACCTGTCGATGCAGGTTTTTGATGCCGCCGACCGGGTGCTGCGTGACACTGACATTCGGGTGCTTATATCGGCGTCGGGGCCGGCGGGTTCACGGCAGGTTAAGCCCCGGGAGGTCGTCAATGACGTGTCCATCGTGTACTTCGAGACGGACGTGGCGTTTGACGTCGTGGGCCCCTGGCAGGTGCTGGTTGAGGTTTCATCAGACCAGGGCGAGGAATCCTTTCTGATACCGGTGGAGGTCGGGGAACCCGGCACACGCATCCAGTGGGTATGGGTGTCGGCCGCGCTGGTAATCATCGTCGCGGTGGGAATCTGGACGTTGTTGACGGTGAGCCGGCGCGGACGGGAGCAGCAGTAGTGTTGGGGGTGGTTGGGGTGCGTTGCGGCACGGCGAGGTGTTCGGTAAACACCGGCTGGCGACTCCCTGCTGGCGGAGCGGCCGTGTGAAACTGCGCCTGACGGTGGGGTTGGCGGCGGTTGGACTGGCCGTGTTGAGCGGGTCTGTGTTCGCGCAACCCGTACTGGCTCACGGATTCGGCGAGCGATACGACCTGCCCTTGCCGTTGCGATTTTTCCTGATGGCCGGCGCGGCTGCAGTAGTGCTGTCCTTCGTGATTGCGGCAGTGTTTCTGCGGGGAGGAGCCACGCATCGCGGGTATCCGCGCTACAACCTGCTGCGGATTGCGCCGGTAAGATGGCTGGCCAGCCCCTGGAGTCTGGCAACCGTCCGAACCATATCGGTGGCGCTGACTGTTTACGTCATTTTCGGTGGGTTCTTCGGATCGGAGCGGGCGGCGTTGAATCCGGCGCCGGCTGCGGTGTACGTCGCCTTCTGGGTGGCGCTGAGCTTCTTCACGGCCATTATCGGGAACCTGTGGACGCTGGTGAATCCGTGGAAGATAGCCTGGGGATTCCTGGTGCAGGCGGCGGGCTCGTTGCAGCCGGGCGCTCTGGCCCGACCCCAACTGGCCTATCCGGCCAGGTGGGGGCTGTGGCCGGCGTTGGTCGTGTTCCTGGGGTTTGCGATACTGGAAACAGTGATCGCCGGCGCCGCTGGCCCGAGGGCGTTGGCGTGGATTCTCGTTGTTTACACCGTCTATAATTTTTTGGGGATGTACCTGTTTGGGCGCGATGTGTGGCTACGCAACGCCGAGGGGTTCACCGTGGTGTACGGGTTCATGGCGCGGTTCGCCATCACCGAGGTTAGCGTCGCGCGGTCGATTTGCGTCGCTTGCTCTTCCGATGGCGGTTGTGCCGCCGACGCCGGCGACTGTGTGGATTGTTACGAATGCTATGCGCTGGCCCAACCATCGCAGCGGCGGTTCAACCTGCGGCCGCCCGGTGTGGGTCTGAACCGTATCAGCGCACCGACGCTGCCGGGTGTTTGCGCGGTGGTCTTGCTACTGTCCACCGTGTCGTTTGACGGATTGTCGGCGACACCCGAGTGGTTGTCGTTCAGTACATGGTTCGTATTGCAGACGCCGTCCTTCGGAGGTTACATCGCGAATCTCATCGGCGCACTCGGACTGCCGGCCCTGTTTGGAGCGCTGTTCGCGGCCACCTGCGCGTTGATGGCGCTGCTATCGGGCCGGGCCCAACCGGAGGCGAGGCAGCTAGTGCGGGTGTTCGTGTTTTCGTTGCTGCCGATTGCCCTGGCCTATCATTTCGCCCACTTCCTGGGGTTTTTATTCATCAACGGTCAGCGGTTTATCGTGCTGGTGTCCGACCCGTTCGGCTGGGGGTGGGATCTTTTCGGCACGGCCGGGGCGATTATAAACATCGGTATCCTGTCGCCCTCATTCATCTGGTATTTCTCGATCGTAGTTATCGTTATAGGACACATTGCCGGGGTTTATCTGGCCCACGTTCAGGCGGTGCGATTGTACGGGGAACGGCGGCCGGCGCTGCTGAGCCAGCTGCCAATGCTGGGCCTGATGGTATGTTACACTTGCGCAAGTTTGTGGATTATTTCACGCCCCATCGCAGCGTAATCAGAGCCGGTTGGTCCGCAGGGACGGCCGGCTGAAGTTTTGATAACCGAGAGCGCCAACCAACGGAGAACATGATCGTGCCTGAACGTAGCGGAAGACTGGACGGGAAAGTTGCCATCGTAACCGGCGCCGGCTCCAGCGGGCCCGGGATCGGCAACGGGCGGGCGACGGCGACGCTGTTCGCTCGCGAGGGCGCGCGTGTTCTGCTGGCCGACATAACCGTCGAACGGGCCGAGGAAACCCAGCAGATGATTCATGCGGAAGGCGGCGTGTCGTCCACGATTCAGGCCGACGTTACCAATGCCGAGGATTGCCGGCGCATGGTAGAGGCCTGCATCGAGCGATATGGTCGGCTGGATATTCTGGACAACAACGTGGGGATTTCGCGACGCGGTACGGTGGTGGAAGTGTCCGAAGAGGACTGGGACCAGGTGATGTCGATTAACGTCAAGAGCATTGTGCTGGCCAGCAAATATGCCATCCCACACATGGTCGCAGCCGGCGGCGGTTCCATCATCAACATCTCGTCCATCGCCGGTCTGAGGGCGCACAGCAGCACGCCATACACAGCGTCCAAGGCGGCGGTGATTGGTCTGACGATTTCGATGGCCGCCGACCACGGGCCGGACGGCGTCCGCACCAATTGCATCGCGCCGGGGTTGGTCTACACGCCGATGGTGGCGCCCCGCATGGACGACGACCTGCGACAGATTCGCAGCAGCGCGGCGCCGCTGCGCACCGAAGGCACCGCATGGGACGTGGGCAACGCGGCGTTGTTCCTGGCCAGCGACGAAGCCCGCTGGATCAACGGCGTGGTGCTGCCGGTGGACGCGGGTCTGGTGGTAACGTCACCGGTTACTTACGAGACGCTGGGGCAACAGGTGCGGCGGTAATTGCTCCATGACCGGCAAACAGGAAGACTTTCAGAACCGAGCGCTGGCCCTTCTCCTGCGCCAGCAGGGATTGGAGACCGACTTCGAGCAGCGGGCCGGACGCAAACGGATGGACATCGTTGCCAATGTTGACGGCCTGCGCATCGTGCTGGAAGCGGAGACGGGTTTTCATCGCAAAGCTCAGGCCGTCAAGGACGCGGATGCGCGGTTGCGCCAGGGGCTAACCACTGTCGTCTTCGCCCTCTGCTACCCCAGCGGCGTTACCGAGGATAACCTGGGCGACGCAACGCTGACCTGGACGCTTCGGCTCAAGCCGGGAGAACCGCACAACGACTGGACAATGGGAAACATTGCCATGCTTGCCCAGGCGGTTCAGCAGGCCCCCAACTCGCTCAGTGGCGCGGACATAGCAGCTCAAAAGCTTTCCGATGCTCTCGACAAGGCAGTGGGGCAACTTGCCGCCAGTGACCACCGTAGTCTGGCTCGGGCCTTGGACCTGCCCGCCAACAAGCCCGGCACCAGAGAGGAAGGCGACACTCACAGCGGCTTTCGTGTCGCGGCGAAGCGGGGGTTACTCGTGGTGGCCACCGCTATGCTGTTTCATCACCGCTTGAACGAACACCTCCCGGACCGGCAGCCTGATGACTATGATGGGGAATGGCCGCCCGCTTCCGCTGTGGTCTGCGCCCAACAAAGCGGGGCCGTCATAAGCGCATACCAGGAGGCTTGGCGTGGCATCCTGGCCGTGGACTACCGTCCGGTTTTCCAAACCGGGAGCGCGGCCTTGTCCGCCCTCGCCAACAACCCCGATACGGGCTTGGCCGTGCGGAATCTGGCCAGAGTAGTGTCCCAAATATCGGAAGAGGTAGCCGGACTGCGCCATGACCTGTTGGGTCGCATTTTTCACCGAGTTCTGGATACCGCCCGTTACGACGGTTCTTATTACACCGCCGCCGCCGCCGCCGTGCTGCTGGCTTCGCTGGCTATACGGGAGCAGGATGCCGACTAGAGCGATGCCAACGCCGTTGCCGCCCTGCGCGTTTGCGACCCGGCCTGCGGCACCGGCACCCTGCTGATGGCCGCCGCCGAGCGCATCCGAGACCTGCGCAACGCCGCCGGACGCGGCGACCCCGCTAACGATGAAGCTTTAGGCTTGGCGCTGGTGGAGGACGTGCTGTGGGGCTACGACTCAAACTTGACGGCAACTCACATGGCGGCCAGCACGGTGGGAATGCTGTCGCCGGCTACACAGTTCAGCAAGATTAACATTCACCGCGTTCTTTTGGGGGTGTTCGATGGAATGCCTTACGTGGGGTCCCTGGAGTTTCTCACTGGGCAGGCCCGGCTAGCCGAGTGGCCGGAGACTGCCCGGACCGTAGAAACCGACGAGCCGGCTCCCTCGCCACCGCCCATGGACTTGGTGATTATGAACCCGCCTTTCACCCGGGACAGCTTGCGCTACGACCAGTTCATCATGGGCGACGAGCTGGCAGTCAAGGAAAGGGAAAAGAATTTGTTCGGTGCTACCAGTGCGCATTTGGCCGGCAACAGCGGTGCTTTCTTGGTTTTGGCTGACCATATTTGCAAGCCTGATGGAGGTGCCATTGCAGCAGTTTTGCCGCTGGGCGGTATCACTGACAAAGCAGGCTTTGAGATTCGCAAGCTTTTGGCAAGCCGCTATCACATAGAAACCATCATCAGTTCCCACGACCCGGAGCGTATTTACTTTTCGGAGAACACCAGCATCGGAGAAGTCCTGATAATTTGCCGCAGGTGGAGCGGTGGCCCGAAGCCTCCAACCCGTGTATTCAACCTAGCCCGCAATCCGGCAACCCCGCTGGATGCTCTGGATACCGCCGCCAGGATTCAGAGGGCTGAGCGGGGAGACACCCTCGCCGCCAGGGATTTTACGGTTCAGGAAGTTGATCCTCAGCGCATTGCCCGGGGCGACTGGTTCGCAGCCAATTTCCTATCCCCTTTCTTGGTGGCCGCTTATCGCAGGTTGAGCGAAGAAAGCCCGGCTTCGGTTGCCACCGTAACCCTGAAGAGACTGGCGGACATCGGCCCGGCTGGGCAACGGATACGTGATGCCTACACCAAGCAGGATATGCCTACGAAATCAGGCCGCCGCGCCCTGTAGCATCACAAGACGGGCATAACGCAGTCAATGGCGGCTGAAACCGACGTTTACATCGAACCCAAGCCGGGCAAAGGCAAAATGGCTGACGATTATTGGGAGCAGCGCAGTCGCCTATTATTGCCAACTCAGTTGCGGCTTAACTTGGCGAGAATTGCCGCCGTGATGTTGCCAGAACAGGCAGTTGGGTCTCGTTGGACCCCTTGCCGACCGCACAATCCTGAGATCACTAAACCCCTGTGCCTGTACCTGAATTCCACGCCCGGTCTGCTGTCGTTGCTGGGCGAGCGGGACAACAGGGTGCCTTCGTACCCGTCTTTCTCGCTGGACACCCTGCGCTCGGTGCCGGTTCCCGACTTCACCGCATTGAGCGATGTTGAACTGGAACTCATTACGGACTGTTTCGACCGGCTGCAAAGGGAGACGCTGCAACCGTTTCCGCAAATGGCCGACGACCCGGTCCGTGCGCAGGTCGATAATGTGGTTACCCAGGCGCTGGGACTGGACGCAGCGTGGGTGGACACCATACGCCGCGAGTTGGCCAGGGAACCGTCGGTTACCGATCGGCGCCTCCCGTAGCCGGGCGTTGCCTTCACTCTCCGATTGACACCAGCATCAGGTCGAAAGTCAGGTCTTTGCCGGCCAGCGGGTGGTTGGCGTCGAGAGTAACCGTTTCGTCGGTGACCGACATGATCGTAAAGCTGACCACGGCGCCGTCGCTTTGCTGACCCTGCACCCGGGAGCCGGTTTCAAGTTCCATATCGTCGGGGAACTCATTGCGTGGCACTTCCATTACGCCGTCGTCATGATGCTCGCCGTAAGCATCTACGAAGGGTATGTGCACCGTTCGGGAATCGCCCGGCGTCATACCGATCACACCGTTGTCGAAACCGGGGATGACCTGTCCGTCGCCAACTGTGAAAGCCAGTGGCGTGCCGCCTTCGGATGAGTCAAAGACTTCGCCGTCGTCGAGTTTGCCGGTGTAGTGGACCCGAACCTTGTCGCCTATTTTCACTGTGGCCAATTTACCGCCTCTCCCGCAATGGATGTGGAACTATAACACAGGGGGCAGGGCCGGTTGGTTTGTGATATGGTACGGCAACGACCGAGTGATTACCCATGAATCCAGTCGCAGGAGGAACCATGAAGTTCGGATTGTTTATGATGCCGTCCCACCCGCCGGAACGGAACATTTTCGACTCCCACCAGTGGGACCTGGAGTACCTGACCTTGTGCGACGAACTGGGGTTTGAAGAGGCCTGGATTGGCGAGCACTTCACCTCCCCCTGGGAGCCAATACCGGCGCCGGATTTGCTGATCGCCCAGGCATTGATGCAGACCAAACGCATCAAGCTGGGTTCTGGGGCGCACCTGCTGCCTTTCCATCATCCGGCGGAACTGGCGCACCGGGTTGCCTACCTGGATCACCTGTCGCAGGGCCGGTTCCTGTTCGGCATAGGAGCCAGCGGCCTCCCCAGTGACTGGGCGCTGTTCGATGTGGACGGCGTCAACGGCGTGCATCGCGATATGACTCGCGAATCTCTGGACATCATCCTGAAAATTTGGGAGAGCGACGGGCCATTTGAGTACAAGGGCAAATACTGGAACGTCAACCTGCCCGGGCCCATGCTGGGATCGTTGGAATATTTCCTGCGCCCT
Source organism: Dehalococcoidia bacterium (assembly GCA_965220095.1). Lineage (GTDB taxonomy): Bacteria > Chloroflexota > Dehalococcoidia > Lucifugimonadales > UBA3495 > Bin87. The sequence continues at coordinate 2,592,495 of OZ244805.1, read as the reverse complement.
TACCAGAAGCCGCACCCTCCTATCGGAGTTGCTTCCGTCAGCTACAAATCCCCCACGCTGATGATTGCCGGCGAGCGCGGGTTCATTCCGATGAGCCTGGCGCTGAACGTCGATTACTGCCGCAGCCACTGGGAAGCCCTGGAAGAGGGCGCGCAACGCACCAACCGAACGCCGTCGCGGGCGGACTGGCGGCTGGTTCGTGATGTGTACGTAGCCGATACCGACGAAGAGGCTCGCGACAAGGCCCTCAACGGGATGCTGGGGCGCGTGTGGAACGACTACCTGCTGCCGCTGTTCCGCGAGTTCGATCTGATGACCGTGTTCAAGCACGACCCGGAAGTGCCGGACGACGCAGTGAACATAGAGTACATGGCCGACCACCTCTGGCTGATTGGTTCTCCGGAAACGGTGGCGGCGAAGCTGCGCCGGCTATACGGCGACGTTGGCGGATTCGGCGCGCTGCTGATGCTGGTGTACGACCACTGGCAGGATCAGGAAGGCTGGGACAAATCGACGCATCTGCTGGCGGAAAAGGTGATGCCCATGGTGGCAGACCTGACCGGCGCTGCTGCCTAGCGACCTGCGGGCAGAACGCAGTCGGTCGAATCAAAAGGATGACGAATCGACCTGTCGTTGCTCCCATTTCCGGGTAATTTCCAAAATATAACCCAACAGGTTGCGATCCGGGTGGCGTTTGGCATCGGTCGCCACCCGGTGTAGCAAAATGCTCGCAGGTCGCACACACAATCCGATGCGGGCGCCGAATTTTGTGGTGTAAGATGGGCTCGTCAGGTTTTCTCAGCGGGATTTTGCGCTGCTACCGATTTGCAATTAACGGGAAGATAAAACGTATGGCGACACCGCGAATAAAAAAGACCAAGCTGATGCGTAGTGTTGAGGAAAAGCAGGGACGGCCCCTGGAAAACCTCGTGCCCGACTTGGTAAATCAGTTGGGGATGAGCCGTGCGGCCACCCAACTAGGGGTCAGTCCGGCAACCCTCGGATACTGGATGCTGAAAATGGGCATACAGTACCGGCGTGTCGCGTTGGCCGACGGCGAGACGATCGAAGTCCGAAGACAGGGGTAAAGGTCAGCGGCGTGAGGGATCGCGCAGCCGGATCAGCCGTCACGAAGGCGACAGGGTGGGTTCACCGAGCCCACCTTCATCCACGCGTTCCGCTTCGTCCATGCCGGGCCACGGTGGCATGGTGACGCACAGGAACCGCAGCGGCCCACCAGGGTAGGCCCGAAACTGAAACGCCCACCCGACTGGAATCACCAGAGCGTCGCCGGGGGTAACCGATAACGGGGGAATATCGGCGGGGAGCGCGTCCGGCGGGCAACGCCAAACCTCTCCAGCGCCGGAAACCACGTACCAGGCCTCTTCCACGGTGCGGTGTCGCACGGGCCGGCTCACCCCGCCGGGCGGAATACTGACCTCTACCATGCTGCAAGCCGTAGCACCATGCCGCGCGTCAAGCATGAGATGGACGGTGGAGCCGTCCGGAGCAAGAAGTACACCGTTGGAGCGACGCCCAACGGGAGGGATGGGATCAGGCATAATCCAGGCGTTGGCCGTGTGCCCCAGCACACCCCACTGCCAACAGAATCAGCATGGCTGCAACGTAGCTTGCCGTATTCAGTGGCAGTAATCGAATCACGCCAGCGTCTCCAGCTTGTCAAGAAATCGCTGGATGTCCTCTAGCCCCACTCGAATGTCTTCGACGGTACTCCAATTTTCGTGAAAATTGATGTGCAAACTGTTTGCTACGTGAAACAGCCGTCGGAGATCATTGTCGCCGGTTTCGTCGGCCAGCCGGCTAACGATGTTATGCAACGCGGCGTGGCTTTTGTGTTCCCAGTTACGCCCCTCTGCGACGGCTTTGACCATTTGTGCAGCAGCGCCCCAGCCCTTTTCCGACGCTTGGCGAGAGTCGCCCTGTACCAGTTCAGCCAGACCTTGAGCCAGTAATTCCTGGCACGCTTGGCTATAGATTTGAGTTGTCATGGTGATCCTTGGCTATGCGTCTGTATTGTGTATGACCGATTAGCCCGCCCGCGGCTTGCGGCCTTTGCGGTCCAGGAAGTCGGCGAAGCCCTCTTCCACCGATAGGCCCTTGAACCTGCCGGTGCGGCCCATGATTTCGTTCTGGTACTGCTCTTCGATGGGCAGACCGGAGTGCTCCAGCAGCATCTGCTTGATGTTGGCCAGACCTTCCACACGGTTGCGGGCGATGCCGGCGGCGATGTCCAGGGTGCGGTCCATCAACTCCTCGGCTGGCACTAGGTGGTTGATGAGACCGATGTGGTAGGCCTCGTCGGCGAACACTTCACGTCCGCTCAGCAGCAGTTCTTTGGCACGGTTGATGCCGACCAGCTGGGGAAGGCTCCAGGTGGCGTTCATTTGCCCGTAGTTGACGGCCAGGAACCGGAAGCTCGTTTTTTCGCAGCCCACCAGGAAGTCCAGGGTGGTGGCCAGCACGGTGCCGCCGCCGTAGCAAAGGCCGTTGACGGCGCCGATAACCGGCTTGGAGCAGGTGAACATGTGCCAGGTGTATTCGGCCCGTGCCGCCTGCCCGGCCGCCCGCTCTTCCGGTCCGAGCTCGCGGTTTTCGTGGATGTCGGCGCCGGCGGAAAAAGCCCGTTCGCCGGCTCCGGTAATGATGATGGCGCCCACGCTGTCGTCTGCTTCATAGGCGGTAACCGCTTCGTCCATTTCACGCACCAGCTGGAGGTTCAGCGCGTTGAGCACTTCCGGCCGGCTCATGGTGATGACGCCGATGTGGGTTTCAACCTCGCTGCGGCCCATCTGCGTGGCACGGGTCACGGTTTCGGTGTTGATGCACGAGTAGGTGGTAACCATTGTCTTTTCCTTAATACGTCGGTGTTGAATACGTCAGTGTTGGACTGTGCGGATGGTCTGACGCCGTTGAATTTTGGAAGGTTCGCCCGGTCATTATAGCGACGTTGAACTGGACCGGGTAGGGTGTCGCGCTGGTGTCCTCTTCCCTGGGCTGCCGGCGTTAGCCTTCACTCTCTCCCACCAAAGCGGCGGGGTACGGCCCATAGCCATGCCCTCTCCCAGTGGGAGAGGGGAGGAGAGCGCGAGACGGGTTTTTACCTGGATGGACAGGATATACAGGATAATGATGTTGGGCCGGGGGGTTTCACTGCTTTGCTGGCCCGCTCCCATGGTGCGGGCGCTTTTGCTTCGAGGGGCAAAGGGTTGTCAACTTACCGATGGGCGGTGGTGGGCCCAGGGTTGGGCCTCCTCGAAGGCGGCCATGGCCCGGAGGACGCGGGCTTCGGCTCCAGCGGCACCCACTATGTGCAGGCCCACCGGGAGGCCGGCGGCGGAGAATCCGCAGGGCACGCTGGAAGCGGTCTGCCCGCTCATGTTGATGGGAAAAGTAAAAGGCAGATAACCCCACCACGGCTCCACCTCCCGCCCTCCAATGCGCGTTGGATGCTGGCCGATGGGAAAGGCGGTTACCGCCATCGCCGGAGTCAGCAGCAGGTCATAATCGTTGAAGAAATCGGCGAACCGGCGTTTGTGTCGGTCAACGTAAGCCAGGGCCTGCGAAAGATCGGCGGCTGACAATTTCGAGGCGGCGTCGAAGGTGTTGCGCACATATTGGGTAAGCTCGTCCCGTCGCTCCGGATAGAGATTCTGGTAGGAGGTGTAGGATGCGGTGCCGAACACGGTGGCGAACGCCGGGAACGGATCGCCCTCGATTTCCGGAGCGGCTTCTTCCACATGAGCGCCCATTTGCTCGAACATTTGGGCGGCAGCCTGGGTAATCTCCGCCACCTCCGGATCGACGGCGGCATAGCCCAAGTCGGAACTCCAGGCGATGCGCCAGCCGTTCACGCCGCCTTCCAGCGCAGACAGGTAGTCAGGCGGGGCGTCGGTCATGGTGTTCGGGTCGCGGGAGTCGGGGCCAGCCAGCACCTGGAGAAGCAGGGCAGTGTCGCGGACGGTGCGGCTCATGGGGCCGGATTGCGAGAAGTGATTGACCGACGGCACGCCGTACCCGCCGTAGCGGGGCACCCGCCCGTGGGACGGCTTGATGCCGGTTACGCCGCTGAAACTGGACGGGATGCGAACGCTGCCGCCGCCGTCGCTGCCGGTGGCCAGGGTGCAGAGGCCGGCGATCAGCGCCGCCGCCGCTCCGCCGCTGCTGCCGCCGGGGGTGTAGTCGGTGTTCCAGGGGTTGCGGCACGGTTCGCTGATCAGATTTTCGGTGGTGCCGGACTGGCCGAACTCGGGCGTGTTGGTCTTGCCGAGGACGATCGCGCCGGCGGCTTTGACCCGCTCCACGACGATGGAATCGATTTCAGGCACCCGGTCGCGAAAGATGGTAGAGCCGAGCGTGGTGGTGATGCCTTTGGTCATCTCCAGGTCTTTTATGGAGATGGGGATGCCGTGTAGCGGCCCCAGCGCATCGCCGTTGCGGACGGCGGCGTCGGCGGCTTGCGCAGCGGCCAGCGCCTGGTCGGGGCACAGGGCAAGGTAGGCGCTGAGCCTGGGGTTGAGTTCGTCGATGCGCCGGTAGAAAAACTCGGTGAGCTCTACGGCGGAGATTTCCCGGTCCGCTATCATCTGCCGGATGTCGATAGCCGATGCGAAAGCCAATTCGGAATCCATGATTGGTGTTGCTCCTGTGGGTGGGCGTAAGGGCGAGGGCGACGTTGGTTCGGGGCAGATGATGTGATGGTGTATAGTGGGCGACCGATGTGGCGCTCATTCTAGCATTGTGGGCGAGGGGTAAGGCGTTTCGTACATGGGAACCGTGGGAATTATTGCCAATCCCGCCGCGAGCAAAGACATTCGACGGCTGGTTGCGCAGGGCCGGGTTGTGCCCGATTGGGAAAAGGTGAATACGATTCGCAGGGCGCTGGTCGGCCTGCAGTCTACCGGCATTGACCGGGTGGTGGCGATGCCCGACAGCGGCCACCTGTGCCGACGGGCCGCCGACGATCCCAGCGTCAACATTGCCCCTGAAATGCTGCCGATGCACGCGCTGTATACCGAGGGGGATACCACGCGGGCCGCCGCCATGATGGCCGAGATGGGCGTGGATTGCCTGATTACGCTGGGCGGCGACGGAACCAACCGCGCGGTGGTGGCGGGCACCAACCAGCTGCCGATCGTGGCGATTTCCACCGGCACCAACAACATCTTTCCGGTGATGGTCGAAGGGACGCTGGCCGGCATTGCCGCCGGGCTGGTGGCGTCGGGCCGGATGAGTCGGTCCGACACATCGGTGGTGAGCAAGACGCTGCAAATCTGGAACAACGGTGAGTATCTGGACGTGGCGCTGGTGGACGTTGCCATCTCGCGGGAGCGGTTCGTGGCGACGCGGGCCATCTGGGATCTTGACACAGTTCACGAGGTGTTCCTGACTCGAGCCGAGCCAGCCGGGATTGGCCTGTCGTCCATCGGCGGGCGATTGCATCCCATTGCGATGGGCGACGTTGGCGGGTTGCGCTACCGGCCGGGGCTTCCCGATGCCGATGCTGAGATTCCCGGGAAGGCGACCACAGTGATCGCGCCGGTGGCGCCGGGCCTGGTGGAGTCGGTGGCGATTGCCGACTGGAGTCTGTTGCAGGAAGGCGTGCCGGTCGACCTTGAACCCAGGAATTGCACCGTGGCGCTGGACGGCGAGCGTTCTCTAACTCTCTCACCCGCCGACCACGCCCAGATTTTGCTGGCTCGCAACGGGCCGCCGGTGGTGCAGGTGCAACACACCCTGCGTCGGGCCGCCGAGATGGGTTTTTTCAACATCGCCTAGCCGGGTTCCCGGTTGGACGCTGTCCTATGCTGGTTGGCTGGGAACTGGTTATTGGCCTGGGGATAATTTTCCTGGGTTCCATCGTGTTGGGTACCATCAGCTTCGGTGTCGGCATGGTGGCCATGCCGGTGTTGTTGCTGTTCCTGGCGCCCCAGGATGCAGTGGTAATCATCAACGCCATGATTGTTCTGACTACGGGTCTAACGGTTATACAAACCTGGCGACACCTTCGACTGAAAGAAAGCTGGCCCTTCGTAGTTGCCGGATTGCCTCCGGTTCCCATTGGCGTGCTGTTATTGCACTCGGCCAACCCGGTGGCGCTGCGCATCGCCATCGTCGCGCTCATACTGGCCCTGGGCGTAATGAGCCTGTTCCAGGTCCGTCTGCCGGGAGCCAGACGGAGATTGGCGGCCCCGATATGCGGGTTCACCACCTCGCTGCTGGTTACCACGCTGGGGATCGGAGGGCCGCTGGGCGGACTCTACGCCATCGAACAGGATTGGTCGCGGGACACCATTCGCGCTACGCTGGCCCTGTATTTCTTCCTGGCGGCAGGGTTGGCCATGGGATTGTTCGCGGCCATCGGCTTGGTGTCCTTAACCACGGCGCAAAACATCGGAGTCCTGGCGCTGGCCGTAATGTTGGGTTCGGCTGTCGCTGCCGTAGTGGCGCGCCGCATGAGCACACAGGTTTTCCGGTACGCCGTGCTGGCCGTTACCATCGGGGGGAGCGCATCCCTGCTAATCAGGGAGTTGGCGCGACTGCTGTAATTGCTTAAGTTGAACCGGAAACCCGATTGCGGTTCAGCCCTGCATAATTGGCTCTATGTCTATGGTAATGTCGGGGAAGGCTTGCGGGGAGATGCTTTCACCGATGCCAAAGCAGCGCACCGTACCATATTGCCCATTCTCCGGTTCCGTATATGACTCTATGCGGTGGCCCGGTATATTGACGATCCACGTTTCCGGTATGCCGGCCGCTGCGTATAGCGCAAGTTTCTCCGTCCGGTCAAAGGCGACCGTAGTGTCCGATACTTCAATCAGCAGCAGCACATCGCCGGGTGAAGGATGTCGGTGCCGGTAGAAGTCATCCCGACGCTCAAGCAGCATCAAGTCGGGTTGCGGCATACTCCTGTCGTTGAGAAGCAGCGGATTTTGGATCCGCACAATCGCACGTTGTCCTAAAGAGAGGAATAGCTGTTCCGTGATCCAATCCACGGAAAACGCGTGGGGTTCTCCGATGGGGGCCATCTCGATTACTTCTCCGTTTAGCAACTCAACGCGCTCCTGCGGAGCCAGGATGCCAGCCTCAGCCATGGCATAATAATCGGCCACGCTAAACCTGCGGCGGTTTCTGCTGACGGTGGGAAGGCTTGTAGTCGTCATCTTGCCGAACCTCACAAAGTTCTAGGCCGACAGGTCGTGGAAAGCGGCCAGGGCAGCCGTGATGCCGTCGCCCACCGCAGCGCCGAGCTGGCGGGTTGATTCGGCCCGGGCGTCGCCGCAGGCGTAAACGCGGGGGACGTTGGTGCGCATGTGAATGTCGGCGTAGACGTGGCCGAGTTCGTCCATGTCCAACACTTCCTTGAAATACTCGGTGTTGGGATGGAAACCCACGTAGATGAAAGCGGCCGCCGTGGGATAGTCGTAGACCTCGCCGGTTTTGAGGTTTTTGACACGGGCGGCCTCGAGCACGTCGTTGCCGACGAACTCTTCGACGACATGGCTCCAGAGCCACTTGTACTTGGGGTTGCCGAAGGCGCGGTCTTGCAGGACCTTGGTGGCGCGCAGTTCGTCGCGGCGGTGGATGACGGTTACGGAGTTGCAGATTCCGGTGAGGTAGAAACTCTCGTCCATGGCGGCGTCGCCGCCGCCGACCACCACCACATCCTGTCCGCGGAAGAAGTTGCCGTCGCAGACGGCACAATAGGAGACTCCGCGTCCGCTGAACTCGTCCTCGCCGGTAACGCCCAGCTTGTTGTGGGAGCCGCCGGTGGCGATGATGAGCGCCCGGGCGGTGAAGTCGCCTTCGGACGTGCGAATCAGCTTGCGATCGTCGTGCAGATTCTCGACGGCCTCAACCTCTGCGAATTCCATCTTGGCTCCGAAGCGGTCAGCCTGGCTAAACATTTCGTCAGCCAGGGCCTGGCCTTTGACGCCGGTCTGGAAGCCGGGATAGTTCTCAATCTCGTCGGTAATGAGGAGCTGCCCACCGGGGCCGATGCTCTCGATCATTATTGTGCTGAGCATGGCGCGTGTGGAATAGAGCCCGGCAGACATGCCGGCGGCGCCGGCGCCGAGTATGACAACGTCGTAGTCCTGTGCCATCGGAATGATTCCTCCTTGAGGTGGTAAACCTTGGGGTGTCGGTGGTCGGCTAATCGCGCCGGCGGTCGGGGGTCAGTCTGACTCGGGCCGGCCGTCGGGTCGTGGAATCGCGGATATGATCGACGGCGAGTTTGAGGCCCTCTTCCAGCGGTACGGTGGGCTTCCAATCCAGATCTTTGGTGGCGCGGGCGGAATCCAGGGCGATGCTGAACACATCTCCTGGTCGACGGGGCTGGTAGGACGGTTCCTTGTCGAACCCGGTGCATTCCTTCAGCAGCTCGTACACGCGGCCAATTTCAACGGGATCTCCGGTGCCAATGTTGTAGGTGCCGCCGTCGCCGCGGCGCATAGCGGCAATGTTGGCGTCGACGACGTCGGAAACGAAAACGAAGTCGCGCTGCTGTGTGCCGTCGCCGTAGATGGTGGGTCGTTTGCCTTCCAGCATCAGGCCCGCGAAGATCGCGATCACTCCGGCCTCGCCGTGGGGGTTCTGGCCGGGGCCGTACACGTTGGCGTACCGCAGGATCGTATAGTCCAGCCCGTAGGTGCGGTGAAACAGTTTCAGGTAGAGTTCTCCGGCGTACTTGGACATTCCGTAAGGAGTGAGCGGGTTGACCGGGGTGTCCTCGTTGCAGGGGATAATTTCCGGGTCGCCGTAGAGGGCTCCGCCGGTGGATGAGAAGATGAACTTATCCACGCCTTCCGAAGCGCAGGCGGAGATGAGTCGCACGGTTCCCACCACGTTGGTATCGGCGTCGTTCACCGGGTCGGCCGCCGATCTCGTAACGCTGCTTTGAGCCGCCAGGTGGTACACGGTATCCGGGCGTTCGCGTTGGACAATCTGTTCGATTTTGGGGTCGTTGATATCGGCGTGATAGAAGACCGCGTGGTGGTTGACGTCGCGCAAGTGGCCGGCGCTGAGGTCGTCAATTACCGCCACGGAGCACCCGCAATCCAGGAGACGAGTAACCAGATGGGAGCCGATGAAGCCGGCGCCGCCGGTAACCAGGACTTTGGTAGGTTCTGCCATCAATGTACGCTCAGCCAGATATGCCGCGAAACCGGGTTCCGCCGCCGCACTATCGTAATCCAAACACCGGAATGGGGCAACCGGCGGGCGCGTTCCGGGGGTTTGCGGCGGCAGGTGTGTGGCGGTTGGCCGCTGGAGAAGCCGGCCGGTTTTGTGATGCAACGAATTGCTGGACAATCTCGGACACTCACGCGTACCCACCGTGGCAAAACCGTCATTGCGAGCGCAGCGCGGCGATCGCGTCGGCGTAACGGTCACCCTTCCGGGCATGATCTTGCCACGTCGCTGCCCTTCTCGCGATGACAAACTGGGTACGCGTGAGGTCTCGGATACCATTGACAACGCTGCGGTTAATGGTGTATCAATCTGCTACTGCAAGTGAGCGCCGGCTATGATTCCGGCATCCTTGTCCCAGGAGGAGGAAATAATGCCCGATATTTATTACGCAAGGCCCAGCAATTTTCTGTCCGACCCTCGTGACAAGACCATCATTACCGGGGAGTCCGAGGATGAAGTCCTTCAAAAAATGTACGAGTACCTGAGAAGCCCTGCGGCGCAGGCACGGTATCCGGGCGTGGACGACCCGGCCGAGTTGGAAAACAACATCCGGACCTGTATCTTCAAGAAGGGTACCAAAGCCATCCACAACCGCCCTCCGGACGCCGAACCAGTGAAGTAAGCAACCGGGAAACTCCAGGTTTTCGCAAGCCCCTGTCCTCCTCCAAGGATGGGGGCTGTCTACGTGAGTGTTCCTGAACGGGCGGCGACGAACGTGGGCCTTCAATAGCGTTATCGACGGGCGCGGTCATTGACGCTAGCGGGGTAAATCCCGCGTAACTGTTCAGACTTGTAGGGGTCTACGGGCCATCCGGCCTTTCACAGAGTGTCAGCCAAGCATGGAATTTGCTTTGTAAGCCGACTCCGTCCCCTCAAACGTGAACAGTTACAATTCCGCAGGGCAAACGCATTCTAACTTTAGGTGGCCTGATAAATCGTCATTCCCGCGAAAGCGGGAATCCATACAGATTGCTTCTAGGCAGTTGACGTACAACCAAGCCACTTGGATTCCCGCTTTCGCGGGAATGACGGGCACCTCAAAAACTGATTCAATTAGAATGCGGTTGCCCTGGGTAAATCCCGCCGTTCGGTTGCGCCAGAATGTCTCCAGGGTTATACTCCGCCATCATGCCGATTAATCCCGACGATTTCCCGCCAGGCAGCCACGCCGAACTACCGTTGTTCCCGCTGAACAACGTGGTTCTGTTCCCTGGTATGCCCCTGCCGTTGCACATATTTGAGGAACGGTACAAGGCGATGATTGGGGCGTGCGCCGACCGCAACGAACCCTTTGGCGTGTTGCTCATCAGGGACGGCAGCGAGGTTGGGGAGCCGGCCACACCGCATACCATTGGCACCACCGCCCGCGTGTCGCAGGTGCAACGGCTGGAAGAGGGACGCCTGAATATCCTGACCCGTGGCGAGACCCGGTTCGAGCTGCTGGATACGGTTCAAACCACCCCGCACCTGGTGGGTTTGGTTCGCTTTCTGGAGGATGCAGAGGGAACGGTGTCGGCGACCACGGTGGCCGGGGTGCGGGAGCAATTCGTGGTGCTGCAACGGCATTTGACCGCAATGGCCGGCGGATGGGATCGCGAGATTACGGTGCCCGACGAAGCCATTGCACTGGCGCGCACCGCCGCCGCCACCCTGGCCGTTAGCCTGCCGCTGCCCCCCGATGTTCGACAGTCGCTGCTGGAAACTCCGACCGCAGGCGCTCAACTGGAAAAGTTGCTGACGCTGATGCGTCAGGCAAACCGCATCGTCAGCGAGCAGGTTGAACAGAACACGCCGTTCAAAGGGCCGCGCCTGAACTAGCCGGCGTGCGGCTAGGAGCGGTAGATTCGGCGCGCGCCGGCTTCCGGGATCAAACCCGAAAACAGTTCCGGGTGGATCATCTCCGCCAGGATTTCCAGGCCGGTTACCAGTCTGGGGCCCGACCGGCTGGTGTAATTGCTGGCGTCGATGGCGAAAACGCGGTCGTTTTGCACCGCGGGCAACGATGACCAGCCTTCCTTCGCCTCCAGCAGTGGAACGTCTTCCAGGGCGCGGGGCACTTCAAACCCGCAGGGCATCAGCACGATTACGTCCGGTTGACTCTCAACTACGGCGTCCCATTCCAGCGGGAAGGAACCGGATTCCTTGTCGCCGAAACAGTTGGCGCCGCCGGCCAGTTCAACCATCTCGGGAACCCAGTGTCCGCCGCACATCAGCGGGTCAGTCCATTCCAGATGCAGCACCCGGGGTTGACGGTCGGCCAGCGCGGCCCGTTGCGTGATGGCGTCAATGCGCCCCTGCATCCGCGCGACCACCGTGTCGGCGGTTGCTTCGGAATCAGTGGCCCGTCCGACGCGGCGCACATCCTCCAGAACGTCGCCGACGTACTGCGGGTCCAGCGACAGGATTTGGGGCTCCTTGGTCATGTTGGCGGTGGACTCAGCGACCTGCTGAGAGGAAACCGCTCAAACTTCGCAGATGGCCTGGGTCAACAGCAGATCCGGGTCGGCGGCATCCAGAATATCCTGGTCGATGTGGTAAATGCCCAGGCCCTGGGCCAACCGCTCGGAGATGACACGGCTAATTTCACCGCTGGTCGGGTTGGTGCCCTCAAAGACGCTCCTGACCACCCAGGGTTTGGTCTTGGCCTGCGCTGGGTAATCGCATTCGTGGGTAACGCCGTAGAGTTGGTCTTCCAACCCCAGGGCGTAGACAATCTCGGTAGCCGACGGCAGAAAAGAGCAGATACGCATCAGATGGCCTTCCTGTTGGGCAGGTTCCGTATGGGGAGCGCTCGGCCAATTGTAGCACGGCGCTCGTGCGTGCGTCGGGTTGGAAACCCCGCCGGACCAGTGCGCTAATCGCCGTCCAGCGGAACGTTGGTGTTGGCCGCCCGTTCCGGTGTAACTTCCGCAGCTTCTGCGTGCCGGTGAGACTCCCGGTTTGCATTGTGCTCCGTCATCGCTTCGATGCGTTCCTCCAGCAACCTCCAGAGTTCATCCTCTTCGTCAAGATGTTCAACAGCGGCGGCCAACAGCAGGTCAGCCCGGCGCTCGGAAGGAGAGCCTAATCCCATGATTGGTTCGTCGGAAAGACGCGGGGGCGTTGTCGGCGATTCCACGTCGATAAGCTCCATGTCATTGTCATCGCCGTGGCGATGGCGCGGGGATCCCTCAGGATGCGAGGCGAAAGTATCGTGGAAGGCTGGTTCCAGTACACGATGCACCCGGAAACCGATGATGGCCATTGCCAGCGCCGGGGCCAGCAGCAAGAGTATGGACAGCGGAGCGGTAGCGCTGCCCAGGGCGAACAGACGGAAGGTGAAGGGTAGATAGAGAATCACCAGCAGGCCGAGCAACGCAGTGGCGAGACCGTTCTGAACCAAAGTACGCAGCATTTGCAGACTTGCGTTGCCACTGTCGGATGATTCGCGGACGCCGGTGGCCAGCCGGGCCAGAGTCCTGAGAGAACGCCAGATGTTGATTGACGGTGGAGCGCTCAATCCGACGACGATTCCCACCAGAATCAAGCCGATGGTTCCCTGAGATACCGGGAAGGTATCGCCGACCAGGGCCGGGCTGACGTACAGGGCGGCCGTGCCGGCCGCAGTGATTACGGCGATAATGGTCATATTGATGATGATGCGACGTCCCAAGTTGCGAAGTCGGGTGCCGATGAGGCCCCGGAAGGAAAGCGCTGACCAGAATGCTTCTACTCCCAGCTGGATGGCCAGATTGACCTCACGCATGGTTGATGGGGAGTGCCGCTCTAACCAGTGGCAGAGCGGTACAGCGGCGCGGGTAGTTAGCGGAGCCAACACTGAAGTTATGGCCGTGGCGATGGCCAGAACCGGGCCCAGAACCGACCCGCCAACGGCATCAGCCGGGCTGACCCGTCCGATAGCCAGCGAGAATTCGCCCATTTGCGGCATTGTCATACCGACTCGCACCGCATCGGTGGGGCGACGCCCGGCCAGGATTGAACCGATGATGTTGGCGATAATCTTCCCGCACATAAACACGCCAACCACCACCAGGGCCGGCACGATGAAATCATCAAGGGTGCGGTAGTCGATGAGCATTCCGATGGACAGGAAAAACAGCGCGCCGAACATATCCCGCACCGGGCTGACCAGCCGTGTAACCCGGCCCGCCGCCTCGGTATCCCCGATTACCACGCCGATGAGGAACGCCCCCGCCGCCGAGGACAGCTCCAGCAGGTTGGCGCACAACGCCAGCAGGAAGCACAGGCCGAGACTGGCCACCAGCAGCGTTTCGTCGGATTGCGTTCTGTACAGCAGGTGCATTAAACGGGGAACCAGCAGGGTGCCGAATACCAGCACGGCGATGCAAAAAATTCCCAGTTTGGCTACCAGCACACCGGCATCCCCCAGGCTCGCCGAACCGGTGGTGGCCAGGCCGGTCAGGATGGTGAGGAATATGACGGCGGCGAAGTCCTCAACCAGCAGGATGCCAACAATGGTTTGACCCCAGCCGGAGCGCAGATTGCCGCCATCCCGCAAGCCTTTCAGCAGGATGGCCGAGCTGCTGATGGCGATGGCCCCACCCAGATACAGGCCATGGCTGTCGTCAATGCCGGGTAGTGCGCTGGCAATCCACACGCCGAAAAGCGTGAGCACGCTGATTTCGACAACGCCGATAATCAATACCCGGAAGCCGACGCTCCGGATGCGACGCCAGCCCAGCTCCAGCCCGATGCCGAATAGCAGCAGCACCAACCCAAGTTCGGCGAGCAGGCCGATGGTGTCCAGATTGCTGATGAGCGGGTTGGGCAGCGTGAACGGCCCGATGAGCAGGCCGGCGAGCAGGTAACCCAAGACCGGGGGTTGCCAGGCCAGACGCGCCAAGGCCAAACCGCCGGCAGCGATGGCCATGGCCACGGCGAAATCTTTGAGCAGGCTGGCGCTGCCTTCAGACAAACCGGCGGTTAAGATTGATAGCAGCGTGTCGATAGCAGTTCCTGGGCTGGGTGGGCAGCCGGCCCGGCGCGGTTCATAGGATAATTAGCGGTGCATACCCGCAGCGCCGGCGGAAGTTAGGCCATTGCCGGATTCCCCGGGACGCATTGCGGTGGCTGTATTGGTGCAAAAAAAGTCGGCCGGCACCGCAAGTGAATACGATGACCGCCGACTCGTTTGGATTCGATGTGTTGTTGCGGGTGCGTGACCGCAAGCGGGACAGACGATGCGCCCATCCTGCCAACGGTCTGGGAGTCAACGTCTAGCTGGCGTACTTGTCCCGAGGGCCGGCAACGAATTCAGCGGTAACAGAAGTGCTCGGCGTCGCCACGGCGACGGATCCGTACAACGGTCAACGCTTTTTCCAGAGGTCAACCAGGTGGTTGCCCTGGTCATCGTCCACACCCCAAATCTTGAAGTGGATGCGCACATCGGCGTACAGGGTCATGTCGCCGGGAACCGAATCCGGGTCTCGGAAAGCTTCGGCGGAAACTTCCATGAAGTTGACCGGAGAGTCCTCGGATACGGCGATGCGCTCAACCATGTTAACCGCGCAGGCGGTGATGCCCGACAGGAACAATTCGCCGGAGTACATGGAGTCTCCGCCGCCGTCGTCGGCCACCCAATGGTGGTTGCGGGCGTTGCAGATTGCCCGACCGTGGGTTCCGGAACTGTAGGTTTGTGATCGGTATGCTCGTTCTAGTGCCGCCATGATTCCCCCTTTGGTGCGTGTGAGTTGCAGCGCGTTTGGGCGTCGGTCAAAGCGATGTATAAATTTCCTGCGCACCGGTAACCGTGGGCTTGCAGGTATCCCTAGCATAAACGATGCAAAGTATTCACGCCAACCGTTGCATGGACCGACTAATGCTAAAATCACCGATAAATTATAGCGAACCGGTCGATCGCATCGAGGCTGGATTGGCGCAGAAGCATC
Organism: Dehalococcoidia bacterium; assembly: GCA_965220095.1. GTDB lineage: Bacteria > Chloroflexota > Dehalococcoidia > Lucifugimonadales > UBA3495 > Bin87. Next base: position 2,577,376 of record OZ244805.1, on the reverse strand, counting down.
ACCATGAACAGTAGAACCGGCGACAAAAGGGATGACGCGGACCGCGGTATGGCTGCGGACAGCATGGGTGTGGTGGTGGTGGCGGCCGGCCGCAGCACCCGCATGGGCGACACCGAAAAAACCTTTGCCCCCATATTGGATGTGCCGCTGATTGTCCACACGCTCCGGCGGTTGGCGGCGTCTGATGTGGTGGAACGCATTGTGCTGGTGGTGGCTGCGGAGTCGGTGATTCGCGCCGAGGCCACCGTCAGGGAGTTTAACGTCCACAAGATTGCAGCCGTGTGCGCCGGCGGCGCTCGCCGGCAGGACTCGGTTCGCGCTGGATTGAATGCGCTGGGGCCATGCCGGTGGGTGGCGGTTCACGACGGCGCTCGCCCTTGCATCAGCGGGGATATTCTGGCCAGAGGGCTGGACGCGGTGCGGCATTGCGGCGCGGCGGTGGCGGCGGTTCCGGTTAAGGACACCATCAAGGTGGTGGGCGACGGGCAATTGATAACCGACACCCCGCCGCGCGCGACGCTTTGGGCGGCGCAAACTCCGCAAGTGTTTGAGTACGATTTGCTGGTTAGCGCTCACGACCGCGCCGCCGGCGACTACACCGATGATGCCGCTATGGTGGAGGCAATGGGTCGTCCGGTGGTTGTTTTTCAGGGAAGCTATGACAACCTGAAAGTAACTACCCCGGAAGATTTGGCCATAGTAACGCACGTCATCGGTAGCGTTGAATCGTAAATTGCCCAACACCCGCCGGGACAAACCTTGCGCCGAAAACGTTGCCCCGGTTACTATTGGAAGGAAAATCATGTGAAAGGGAAATCATGGGTTGTATGCCGAATTGTGAAATGATAAGTTGCCGGCGTGGGAAGCATGGTTCCCCGGCACGGGCTTTTTCGGGAAGGTGGTGAATGGCTTCCAGCAGCGCGAACCGAGACCGTTATCAACAGTACGCCAGGTTTCTGCGTACCAGTGTCGATAGCCTGAATCTGGAAGTGACCCCCGGGCGGTTGCAGTACCTTCGGCGCCAGGTAAATGGCGAGCGGAACCGGTTTCTGTTTTGGGAAGTGCCCTGGCTGCTGGTTGCCGTTGTCGCGGTGATCCCGGTCGTGATGCTGGCGGCAGTCGAATTCGACCTTGACCACACCCTGCCTGAGCAATTGGCGGCGCGGGCCAACACCTTCTATTTGCAGTTCATGTTTGAAAACCTGGCGGCCATGGCGGTTACGGTAGCGTCGGCGATGTTGTTCGTGGCGGCGACCGGCGTGGCCTTTGCACCGATCATCCTGCACGGTCAAGCGTTGAACGAACTGGAAGCCGCCAGCCGCAAGTTGAAAGTTATCGAGCGGTCTCAAGCTTCGTAGGGGCAGCCCGCTGGGTTCGATGACGGCGGTTCAGGTTAACTGGTGAACAATCGGGTCGGCACCGGCGCCGACGCCCACGGGTTGGTGGATGGGCGACCCTTGATTCTGGGCGGAGTTGCGGTGCCGCATACGCGGGGTCTCGCTGGCCACAGCGACGGAGACGCGCTGTGCCACGCTATTATTGACGCCTTGCTGGGCGCCGCCGGCCTGGGCGACATCGGGTCGCATTTCCCGTCCGATGACTCGTCGCTCGCGGGGATCAGCAGCCTGATTTTGCTGCAACGCACCGTGGCCATCATCGCGGCGGCCGGTTGGTGCATTGCCAATGTTGATGCTACAATGCTGGCGCAGCGCCCTCGGTTGTCGCCGTACATCGCCTCGATGCGACGACGGATTTCGGACGCCCTGGCAATTGAGCAGCAGCTAGTCAGTATCAAGGCCACCACCACCGACCATCTGGGTTTTACCGGACGGGAAGAAGGCGTCGCCGCCATTGCGGTCGCCCTGCTGTCCAGGCCCTAACACCGGATGGAAAACAGCGGTACTTCCCCGATAAATTCAGCGATAAATTCAGTATGAAGCTCTACAACACACTGAGCGGTCAGGTCGAGGAGTTCGTCCCGGCGGACGGCAATCAGGTCAAGATGTACGTGTGCGGCGTTACGCCGTACTCGTCGACTCACGTTGGCCACGCTCTGAGTTACGTGGTCTTCGACACCCTGCGGCGTTACCTGGAGCACAGGGGCTACGAGGTTCGGCACGTTCAGAACTTCACCGACATTGACGACAAAATCATTCAGCGCGCCAGCGAAACCGGCATCTCGGAAGATGAGCTGGTTGAGGAATACATCGGCGATTATTTTCAGACGATGGACGCCCTCAACATACAGCGGGCTGCCGAATACCCGCGGGCAACCCGTGAGATTCCACGGATACTGGAAGCCATCGGCGGGCTGATAGATGCCGGCCATGCTTACCCGGCGGCGGGCGATGTCTATTTCAGAGTTACCAGCAAGGAGGACTACGGCAAGCTGAGCCATCGCACGCTGGACAGCATGATTGCCGGCGCCCGCATCCAGGTTGACGAGAACAAAGAACACCCAATGGATTTCGTGCTGTGGAAAGGGGCGAAAGAGGGCGAACCGTCGTGGGAGAGCCCCTGGGGACCGGGCCGACCGGGTTGGCATATCGAATGCACGGCGATGTCGCTGGAATACCTGGGCGAGCAGCTGGACATCCACGGGGGTGGGCAGGACCTGGTGTTCCCGCACCACGAAAATGAGATTGCCCAAAGCGAATCCTATACCGGCGCCAAGCCATTTTCCCGTTTCTGGATGCACAACGGCCTGTTGCAGCTGGGCTCCGATAAGATGAGCAAATCGCTGGGCAACCTGGTGTCGGTGGTTGAGGCGCTGGAGCGATACCATCCCGATTCCATCCGCCTTTATTTCCTCAGCAGCCACTACCGCAGCCCACTGGCCTACAGCGACGAAGGCGCAGCCGCGGTGGAACGTAGCCTGGACCGCGTTCACCACGCTTTGACGCCTGGCGACGGTTCCGGCGCCCAAGTTGATGCGGCGCCGTATGCCACCCGTTTCTTCGCCGCCATGGATGATGACCTCAATACACCGCAGGCGGTGGCGGCGTTGTTCGATCTGGCCCGGGACATTAACCGGGGCCGAGATGCCGGCAATCGCCTCGATGAAGCGCAGGCGACCCTGAGACGCCTGGGCAGTCTGCTGGGGCTGACGTTCGCCGAGCGCGACGACAGCGCATCGCAACTGGCGGCGGCTCCGTTCATTGACATGCTGGTGTCCATCCGGTCGGAGCTGCGCAAATCGCGTCAGTTCGAGATGGCCGACACAATTCGGGATCAGCTGGCCGAATCAGGGGTGTTGCTGGAGGATGGCCCGCAGGGTACCGACTGGCAATATCAAACGCGCCAGTAGGGATTTATCGGTGTCCGACTTCCCGTCACCGGTGTTGGTGGACTGGCATTCTGTAGCCGGTAGCCTGGTTTCGATAGTAGGGCCGCAAAACGTCCTGACTGACGACGGCTCGGTTGACCGATATTCGGCGGACGCGCTGACACCCTATCGGGCGTATTACGCCGACGCAGCCTTTGAGCGACTGGCCGACGTGGTGGTGCGGCCCGCCGACACCGGTGAAGTTTCCGAGGTGGTGGCGTTCGCCCAGCAGAATGGGATACCGGTGATTCCCTACGGTGGGGGAACCGGAGTGATGGGCGCGGTGCTGCCAGTGCGGGGCGGAATCCTGCTGGATATGAGCCGGCTGAACCGCCTGCTGTCGATAAGTGTGGCGTCGCTGACGGCGGAAGTCCAGGCGGGCATGGTGCTGGAAGACCTGAACGCGGCGCTGGAACCCCACGGCCTGATGGCGGGTCATGATCCGTACAGCGTGCCGATAGCGACGGTGGCGGGAACCATCTCAACCAACGGGGTGGGCTATCGTGCGGCGGCGTTCGGGCCGATGGGCGATCAGGTTGTGGCGCTGGAAGTGGTGTTGCCCGATGGCCGAGTCATCGAAACCAGAGCCGTGCCCAAGCTGTCGTCAGGGCCGAACCTGAAGCATCTGTTCATCGGCTCCGAGGGCGTGTTTGGCGTGATTACCCGGGCGACCGTCAGGGTGTTTCGAGTACCGGAAGCCAGCGCCTACGCCACCGTGGAGTTTGAGAACTTCGATGCCGGGTTTTCCGCCGTCAACGAGATGACGGCGCTCCGGATCCAACCGGCGTTGCTGGATTTGACCGAGGACGACGAAGGCATCCTGCTGCATCTACTGTTCGAGGGATTTCGCGAAGGAGTAGACGCCGGTTTGGTGCGAACGATGGAGGTGTGCCAGGCCGCCGGCGGTTGGGACGTTGGCCCGGAGTCCACGCTGGATTACTGGCGACACCGGCACGATTCGGCGCTGAACTACCGGGCGAACGCGCTGGGTCGGCCGCGCAAAGTGCGCTGGGAACGGCAGTGGGGACGGACGTTCGACTATCTCCACATGTGCCTGCCCGCAGACCGGGTGCTGGAATACCGCCAGCGGGCGGATGAGTTGCTGGACGCTCGCGGCATCGAGGTGGTGGAGTACTGCCTGTGGAGTCGGCCGGAGTTTTTCTCGATGCTGGTGGTGCCGGCCGACGGGGGCTGCCGGGGTCGCCGCAACGCTGAGGATGCGGCGGTGCGCGAAAACCTCGCTGCTGCGGTCGACGAGGTGCTGGAACTGGCGCAGGACATGGGCGGCATCATGGAGTATTGCCACGGCGTGGGCGTGAAACTGAACCACCTGCTGGGTCGGGAACAGGGCGCCAGTCGCGAAGTGCTGCAAGACCTCAAACGGATGCTGGACCCGGCGGGGATATTGAATCCGGGCAAACTCGGTTTGTAACCGCCGTAACCTCAAGCACGCCCCTACGCCTGAATCAGGTGCGGAGGCCGTTCACCCACTCTCGCCGACCGCCCAGTGGTCGGTATTTTTCGTAGTTTTGAGGCGTTGGGGGCTAATGATATACATCACATAATGGGATAATAAAATGAGTACCATATTGCTTGACAAGATAATACGAGCCAAGTATCATGTTTATAGATGAAACAATCCCGGCAGTATCGCCCAGCGATCAGGAGGCCACATGACCACCATCAAAGAAATCGAGACCGAATCCCGCACCGCCGTCGTCGAACAGCCGACAGTCGTCGCTGGAGCTCCAGTCGTCGAGATTGACCTTTCGGGCATTCCGGAAAGTCCCGGCGAGCTGCTTGAACAGTGGACGCCGTCGAAAAAGCCTCCGATCCACTCCGTCATTGCCGCCGCTCTCGTGCGCTGTTGGGACGCCATATCGGGGCCGCCAATGTCCGAGCTTTCCCGGTCGCGCCGCGAGATCGCTGAACACGGTAGTTACGCCCGGCATTTCCATCGCTACGCGTAACGGGAGTTAGGTCGAAACAATCGCCGGTCTGCCCTCTGCGGCCGGCGTCCTGTTGGAGAGTGGTCGTCGCCTTTCCAGGCGGCGGCCGCTCTAATTTAATGCCGCCAGGGTGGGGCCGTTGTCGGGACTGGCCAGCGCATTGTCTGGTCGCTGGCTGGCACTGGCATCACCGGGCAACTACAATGATCAAAACGTTGATTGCGAAAACGGGAACCACCCGACGCTGCCATGCGGTATTGGCTGCCATGCGGAATTGATTGACCGTTACCGCCCCACGACGGAAATCTGTGAGTGTTTATGGCCCGCCCCAAAGCCTTCATTACCCGGATGCTGCTGCCCGACGCGCTGGACATCGTGCGGCAAGTCGCTGATGTGGAAGTTTGGCCTGACGAGTGGCCTCCGTCGGTGGACGAGTTGCACCGCCGGGCGGCCGGAGCGGATGGCATATTGACCACCATCATGGACCGTGTGGACTCGGCGCTGATGGATGCGGCGCCCAATCTGAGGGCCATCAGCCAGCTGGCGGTGGGTCTGGACAACGTGGATGTGGCCGAGGCGACCCGGCGGGGTATTCCGGTCGGCAACACGCCGGGAGTGCTGTCCAAATCTACCGCCGACCTGGCGTTTGCGCTGCTACTCGGAGCCGCCCGGCGTACCTCCGAGAGCGAACGCTGGTTGCGGGGCGGCGGTTGGGAACTGGCGTTTCACCCGACCCACTGGTTGGGTCAGGATGTGCATGAGGCCACCCTGGGCATCGTCGGTCTGGGCCAAATCGGACGGGAGATAGCGCGGCGGGCCCGTGGATTCGATATGCGCATAATCTATCACTCCCGCACCCAATACCCGGACCTGGAAGCCGAGTTGGGGGTCAGTTACGTGGATTTTCCGACCCTGTTGACCGAGGCGGATTTCGTCATTTTGAGCGTGCCGTTGACACCGGAGACGCACCATCTGATTAGCACGTCTGAACTGGCCCGGATGAAGCCATCCGGGATTCTGATCAACGTCTCGCGGGGGCCGGTGGTGGATCCTGTGGCGCTGTACGAAGCGCTGCATTCCGGCGCAATTGGCGGCGCGGCGCTGGATGTTACCTCGCCGGAGCCGATACCGGTGGATGACCCGCTGCTGACCCTGGAAAACCTGGTGATTACGCCGCACATCGGGAGCGCCGCGCTGCCGACACGGTTGAACACGATGCAGCTGGCGGCCAGGAATCTGGTGGCAGGGCTGGCCGGTGAGCCGATGGAGGCGTGCGCCAACCCCCAGGTGTACGGGTAGGTATGCCAACCCCGAGGCTGGCCCCGGCCGCAGACCAGGACGTCGTGTTGAACCTGGCAGCTTGCTGGTTGAGCTTGGCGCGCGCCCGCCGCCGTTGGCTGGCGTCAAACCGGCATTTCATAGCCGCAGCGCCGACGGAGGCGCTGAGTTCATCGTGGTCGGTGGGGAGGGGTCTTGTCGTGTCGCGTAGTGTCCGAGCGCGTCGTGCCAAGCCGAGGCAAGGTAATTGATGATATTTTGTGACTGCAACGCTGAAGCGCGCGGCGCTCAGAACGTGAGCAACCAAGGGCAATTCGACGACAAGCTTCGGGTGGTGGATCTATGCCGATACTAGAAGTGGATGGCTGCCGGTTCCATTACCACATGGATGACTTTTCCGATCCGTGGCTGGAGCCGGCGCCAGTGTTGCTGCACCACGCCGCCGGGGGCAATCTGCATCGGTGGCGGGCCTGGGTGCCCACGCTGGCGCGGCGTCATCCGGTGGTGCGTTTCGATATGAGAGGACACGCCGGTACGCCGTCTCCGTCAGAACTGCGGTTTGTGCTACCGGAGTTGGCTGCCGACATCGCCCGGGTTTTGGATGGACTAGGCATCGACAAAGCGCACCTGGTGGGCGCCTCTGCCGGCGGCATTGTGAGTCTGAGTTTCGCCCACGATTTCCCGGACCGGTTGCACAGCCTGACGTTGGTTGCCTCGACCCCCAGGCTGGCCCAGATGGGCGCCGATATGGACGCCGGAGTGTGGCGGCGGATCCTGGAACAGGAAGGAACACGCGCCTGGCTGCTGTCGGATACCGTCAAGCGATTCGGCCCCCGCGCCAGCCGCCAGGTGATCGAATGGTACGCCGACGAAGGTGCGAAAACTCCGGCTCCGGTCGTTCTGGCCCTGCAAGGCTGCCTGCTGGCGGCGGATCTGACGCCGTTGTTGCCTGAAATACACGTCCGTACCCTGATATTGGCCGCGACACAGGACGAGATTACTCCGCTGGACGTGCAAGAATTGATGGCTCGGCGGATGCCCCGCGCGACGCTTGAAGTCTTCGACGGCGTCGGGCACAACATGAAGGTGGAGATTCCCGACATCCTGGCCGCAAGGACCCTCGATTTCATAGCCGACTAGCGGTATTGGGTTGCGAACTCTCCGGACGTGTAACCGCCGAAGCGCGTTGTCAACGCATCAGACCAGCCACTGGCCCCGCCATTTCCGGATGGTGCGGCACTGCGCCCAATAACGGTTCCCGGAACCACCTGCTCACGAACACAGCCCACGCCCGCCAGCGTCATGACCCCGCGAATTGGCGAGAGTTGGCGGAGAGGGCATCCGCTGGAAAGGGGCCATTTCCGAACTCAAACCGGGCCCGTTTCAGGGCCTCGTGTACAAAAAAGTGTACCAACTTGCTCAAGTGGAACGTGTCAGCCAGGGCTCCATCCAGTTACTCACCAAGATTCGCTCGCGCCGCGCGATACCCCGGTCGAACTCCACCAGCGTCTCTTGGCGGCGCCTTTCCGCCTGGGCCTTGGTGCCGTGGGTCGTGGTAGTCCGGCGCCGGAGAATATTTCGGGCGTCTCTGCCCAAGTTGATTATGACCTGTCAACGGCGGGGACCCCGTTGTCTGATACTGCCTTTCATCGGAACCCATCGTAGCAACCGGGCTCATCCGGGCGTCAACGGGCGGGTGTCACCAATTTGAGAGCTTATGCGCCGGATCATCTAATACCGTAACGTTGGGACGGCACCGGGATACCAGGTCCACCTTGGGATGGCCGTGGCGTTTTACCAGCGTCCACGGGTTCCCCGGCGTCGCCGAATGCTCGTTCCCCGTACGCCGTATCACTCACGGATTGCTTGTTACGGTTTGCACGCTCGGACACCCGGCGTAATCTTTTGGCCGGGTTATTGGATTTTCGGGCTGACTGTCACAACGCTGGGTTGACGCGCGGATTTCAATGGATCGATGGTAGTTTTGTGGAAGACATCGAGCAGCGCGAACAACGTGGCCCCAACGACATCGATGTCGTAACGTTTTTTCATCTTCCGGACGGCTACACGCAATCTGATTTGGTTCGAGAATTTCCGTCCTCCATGAAGAAGAGAACGAATTGCAAGGTCATTTTCAAGGGTTCTTGCCCAACGTTCGCAGAGCAGAATTTCTAGTCGAGCAAACCGGCGAGGTCATCTCGGGGACGGTTGATCGTGAAGTCGCGAGGGCGGATCTCATCAACGAACGCCTGGGCCAGGGCGTCACCGTTGCGGTAAGAAGCAGGCAGGTCGGGACTAGCCGGCCTCGGTACACGATCATAAGGTACGACACGAACCCTGCTGAATGACCATCACCTGGCCTCTCCTCTCGCACACGGCGCAATCACCGTCCCGGGCGCTGGGCATCACCTCCGACCTGGTCTTTTGCCAATGGGAGCACATCTTTGCCAACCCCATGGCCGCTGCCGCGGCAATCGGCCAGGTGGTGCATCACTCCGTAATCCTGGAAGCCGACGTACCCACCTACCGCACCGGCGCATCTCAGCAACGCGGCCAAGTCAAGGAGGTGAACCGGCAAGACTAATCGACGCCAAACCGGCAAGAATCCTTAACGTGGGACATCGAGGCCAAGCTAACCCCCACGACCGTCCTATCCCCAGATAATCCCTCAATTGGGCCAGTGGGTGAACAGGACGAGGGCTGTGTATAATTGGCCCGGCCAAACCAATCCTTTGAGTGGAGTAAACAAAATGGCTGCCGAACCGGTCAACATTTTCGAGTACGAAGAGATTGCCAGGGAACGAATTGAGAAGGGTGATTACGATTACATCGCCGGCGGCGCCACCGATGAAATCACCATCAGACGTACCAGAGCGGTGTACGACTCCATCATGCTGCGCCCGCGGATGATGGTGGACGTGGCGCGGAGGAGCTTGGCCACCACGGTGCTGGGCCATGAAATAGCCCTGCCCGTGATGCTGGACCCGGCGGGCAATCACGAATCGGCCCACCCCGACGCGGAGATCGCATCGGTCAGAGCGGCGGGAGCGGCGGGCACGTTGATGGTGCTCAGTTCCCACGCCTCGCGCACCCTGGAGGACGTGGCGGCGTCGGCCACCGGGCCATTGTGGTTCCAGCAGTATTTCTTCCAGGACCGAGGCATCACGCTGGAGATGGCCGCCCGGGCCGAGGAAGCCGGGTTCTCGGCCATCTGCATGACTTTGGACGCCAAGATCGCACCGAAGCGCGAACGCAACATCCGCAACAATTGGGTTCTCGCGCCGTCGCCCAACTACGCGCACCTGGACCTGGGCGCCCACAGTTCCGATTTCGCTCCTGAGGCTCCAGCCAGTCCCACCGATATACGGGACGTAGCGGCCACGTGGGACGACCTGGACTGGTTTGCCTCCAACAGCCGGCTTCCGGTGGTGGTCAAAGGGATAATGGCCGGTGAGGACGGCCGGCTTGCTGCGGAGAACGGAGCCCAGGGAGTCATCGTCTCCAACCACGGCGGCCGTTATCTGGACACCACGCCCGCCTCGATCGAAGTTCTGCCCGAGGTGGTAAAGGCCGTGGATGGCAATGCGGAGGTGTATCTGGACGGTGGAATCCGGCGTGGAACCGACATTTTCAAAGCGCTGGCGCTGGGTGCCCGCAGCGTTCTCATCGGGCGCCCGCTGTTCTGGGGATTGGCCGTTGACGGTGAGGCTGGCGCCAAAGCCGTGCTGGAAATGTTGCGGGACGAGTTGGACGCCACCATGGGCATGTGTGGCTGCCCCACAGTCGACAGTATCGGTTCTGCCCAGATCGATACCGTTTCGCCGCTGCTGTCCATGTTCCCGACGGCTCCCGATTTCAGGTAGCACAGGATCGAAAACACCGGCGCGGGCGACGGCAAAACTCGCGACGGCGGCGGTGGAAAGACGCAACGTTGTGCTCATGGGCGCTGAGCGCAGCGCTTTTCGCGGCATAACTCCTGCTTTGCCACGGCGCGCATTGACGCCGGGCGCAAAGGGCAGGGTTTCTAGTGTAGCAAGTATAGGGTCGTCGTTGATCTGATTTGGGCGACGTCGCCAGCGGCGAACGCTAACCGGGAACCAAAATTGGCGCCGGTGAGAAGTGGCGTTGCGCATCCCCAACCGGCCGGCGGCCAAAATGACAGGCGCATAGTATTACAACGACGGTTGGCATGATAGGATGGCCGGGTAGTTGGGAAGGCTTGGGCAAGTAAGGCAGGGAGATGGATGCGGCGGCTTTCGAGCCGGTGTACGGGGCCTTTCAGGTTGTTCACGCTTACTTCGCTGGGCTGTTTGGGCGCCGGTAGACGCGGGACCACAGCCGCCATTATCTCCAGGCCCTGCTGGTGCAGTCCGGCGAGCGGCGCAACGCCGAGAATCTGTCGGAGACGGTTCCGTCGTCAGCCAGGGCGATGCAGCGGTTTCTGACCGAATCCCCCTGGGATGACGACACAGTCATAGGACGCCTGCAGGAGTACCTGGGACTCCGGCTGGGACATCCGGAGGAGGTTTGGGTGCTGGAACGTCAGCGACTTCCCCAAGCAGGGGGTGAAGTCGGTGGGAGTGGCTCGGGAGTACTGCGGCAGGCTGGGCAAGGTGGCCAACTGCCAGGCCGGAATGTTTCTGGCCAACGTTTCTGGCCTGCGTCAGCCCGCTGGGCCGGGCGTTGGTGGACAAGCGGCTGTATCTGCCGGAGAGCTGGACCTCTGATAACGATCGGTGCGCGGCGGCGGGGGTGTCGGAGGAGAGGCAGGGCTACCGGTCAAAGACCGAGTTGGCGTTGGAGATCCTGGAGCGGGCCCTGGGACGGGGCCATCTGAGGACGGGATGGCTTGCCGGGGACGACGCCTTCGGGATGCCGCCGTCCTTCCGGGACGGCCTGGCGGCGCTGGGGATGCGTTACGTCCTGGACGTTCCGGCTGGTTTTACGGTGTGGCCGCCGGAACCTGAGTGGACCAGACCACCGTATCAAGACCGGGGGCGTCCCCGCAAACCCAGGCTGGTGGGCGGACAGCGGCGCACCATGACGGAGCGCAGCGATGAATTGCCGGAGGAGGCTTGGCGGGAGATAACGGTGGCCGAGGGTAGCCAGGGGCCCAGCAGCTATCGGTTCGGCGCCCAACGGGTGCGGCCAACCAGCAGGCGGAAGCCCGGCGAAATCCACTGGGCCACCTACCGCCGGAATCTGGACGGCAGCGAACTCAGCTACTACCTGTCCGACACTCCGGAGGACACCCCGTTGGAGACTCCAGCCCGTGTGGGAGGCTCCCGGTGGCGCGTTGAAACCGAGTTCGAGACTGAGCAGAGCGACGTGGGGCTGGACGAGTACGAAACCCGGACGTGGCCGGGGTGGCATCACCACATCGCCATGTGCCTGCTGGCCGGGGCATTCCTGCTGACCCGCCAACAGGATTGGGGGAAACAGATGCCCCGGATCACGCGTCCTCAGGTGTACCGGGTGGTGCGAGAGATGCTGCCCCGGCAATGGTTCGGGCCGGCTGAGCTGCTGCGGTGGCTGGCGGATACGCAAGAATGCAATGAACGGGCCAGGCGCTCCCATGCCAAGAGCCGCGCCGCCCTTCGCGCCTCCCCACACATCCCTCCTTGATTGATGGGTGAAGGGGGTAGTCAGGGGAGGGCGCCGATGCTGAACTTTCTGGTGCGGTAGTCCATGCAGATGGACTTTTTGTCGGGACGGCCGTTCTTTATGGTGATGGCCTCGATGTCCCTTGAGGCGATCTTGGCCTGGCAATTGACGCAGTAAATCTCCACGGCTTCGGACGGAGTGGTCATAGTCGCAGACTCATGGGGGGATGGCATTGGCGATTGGGTCCCATCGTCGCCGGTTCTTCCCCGACCCGCGTCAGCCGCACGATTTTTGATGACACGCCCCCTTACGCAGGCAGGAGCGGGGCCGATACAACTGGTCCTACCACTGCGGGCAGGCGGCGGTTCGTCGGCCGAACCGCCGCCTGCCCGCAGTGGTAGGACGGTGCTGCCGTGAACCGTGACGGGGTGACGCTGTGCTGGGTTGCGACGCTGCCAGGTCGATCCTACAATCATTTTGTCGCGAGACCGTGGCGTGTCCGCGATACCCCATTTAGAAGATCCGTCCGTTGGGATAATCTGCGGACGGTTTTCTGTCATCTCTGACACCGCAACAGGGGTAGGACTGGCGGGGATACGGTATCAATCAGGCACTGGAGTGGGGTGCCATCTGTAGGGGTGGCCACGACTGCATTCGCGTCACGAACGAGGTTACGGCGTGCTGCGACGACGGGGCCTGCCTTGGGGGTGTGACGCAATCCGCAATGGAGAGTTGGAAAATCAGGCCGGCGAAATCCGCAAAGGGGCCGGCGACGCGAATTCCAGAACGGGGAGACATACGTAATGACCCTTTGAGCAAAGCACCGCGGATATCAACAAGACCGGGATTGAGGTGTCGCCGTGACCATGTGATAGTCTCGATGCAGACGGTTTATGATGCTTGACGTCAGGCGTTAATGATTCCTACACCAGTGGTGCGATGATCCAAGGCTATGGTGCCCGACGAACCGCCGCATTTGCCGCCGGAGAATACGTTCCGGCGTTTCATAGCTTTGAACAGCAAGCGGCGCGCCGCCTTTCGGTTCTAAACGCTGCCCGACCTTTGGATAAGCAGCGGGCCCTGCGCGGCAACCGGCTGGAGGTTCCGAGGGGAGATCGGGCCGGCCAGTATTCCATAAGGATCAATCGCCAATGGCGCATCTGCTTCAGCTGACCCAAGGGCCAAGCAGCACCATCCGACGTTGAGATTGTGGACTATTACTGAGGGGGTAGCTGTCAACCATGGTGAGACGAGCCGTACATCCAGGCGAAATCCTGAAAGATCAATTGGAGGTGAGGGGTGTGTCGCCGACGAGTTTTGCGAGGCGGTTGCAGAGCAGTTGGTGGGGGAGAGGGTGCGAGTGCTGCCCACCGCAGCCGTTGGCGAATAGCATGGTGTCGGCAGACAGGATACACGGATAGATCCCGTTACTGTGGTGGGATCGACGATTGCGCCGGCTCCAACAGCATAAAGTCGTATAGCTGCGATTTTCCGCTGATTAAGGTTGGCGAGCGTGGGAAAATACAAACCAAGACTGTCGGACGGGAGATGCGGGAATTGCTGAAACCATACACGTACCGGTTCTGGGGGAAGTCGGACCGCAACAATCCGGCTCGGATCCACCTGCTGGAACATCATCTGGCGGACGTGGGGGCGTGCTTCGAAGCGCTGCTTGAGCATCCGACCATCCGTCGGTCGCTGGCGCACACGGCCGGCCGGGAGGACATAGATGCGGTGACGACGGCGCGGCTGTCCGTTTTCGCCGCGCTGCACGATATGGGCAAGGTCAATATCGGGTTCCAGACGCAAATCTGGAGCCAGGAGGATCTGCCCGCGGGAAGCCGGCGCCCTGGCCGCGCTGGACACACGGCGGACCTGACGCCGGTGCTGAACGGCGCAGACCGCGTTACCTCCGAGTGGTTCTATGATGCTCTCGGCTGGTGGTGGGACGCTACTGAGAGATGGGACGATTGCGGCGGAGAGACTGTTTGCGGCCTGCTGATAGCTACGCTGTCGCATCACGGAACGCCCTTGCGGTTGGCGGACGGTCGGGCCCAGTTTCCGCAGTTGTGGCGGCGTTTCGGCGAACTGGACCCACGGGAGTACGTCGCGCGCATGGGTTGGCTGGTGCAGGAGTGGTTTCCGGAGGCGTTTGCGGAGGGCGGCAGACCGCTGCCGACGGCGCCGGCGTTCCAGCATCACTTCCTCGGGCTGTGCAACCTGGCGGACTGGATTGGCTCCGACGAACGTTGGTTTGAGTACGTGGGTGAGCCGAAAGACGACTATATCAGCACCGCTCGGAAGCGCGCCCACGTCGCCGTCAACGCGGTCGGCCTGGATTTGGACGAACAGCGGGAGAGCGTGGCACGCTCCGGCGTAGCCGGCATAACGGGGCTGTTTCCCCATATCAGGCAGGGCAATGCGATCCAGGAAGCCACGTACCACGCGCCCCTGGACGAGCGGCTCGTGATCATCGAATCGGAGACTGGCTCCGGCAAGACGGAGGCGGCGCTGTGGCGGTTCGCCAGGATGTACGAAGCAGGGTTGGTGGACGGGCTGTACTTCGCACTGCCTACCCGGGCGGCGGCAAAGCAGATTTTCGACCGGGTGAATCGCTTTGTCTTTCGTATGTTCCCGGCGGACTCGGCGCCGGCGCCGGTGCTGGCGGTGCCCGGTTACCTGCGGGCCGGAGGCGCCGAAGGCCAGCGACTGCATGACTACGTCGTGTGGTGGGACAACCACGTCGACGATGGGCGGCGTTGGGCCGCCGAAAGCCCCAAGCGGTTCCTTACGGCGCAGATTGCGGTGGGCACGGTGGACCAGGCGATGCTGGGGTCGCTGACGGTGAAGAACGCCCACATGAGGGCGGCGGGCCTGGCGCGGAACCTGCTGGTGGTGGACGAGGTTCATGCCTCCGACGCCTACATGAGAGAGGTTCTCGCCGCCGTGCTGGATGCGCATATGGGCGCCGGAGGCTACGCGCTATTGATGTCGGCGACGCTGGGGGCGACGGCCCGGCATCGCTGGCTGTGCACGGGCGGAGGCGACGACGGCGATGTTCCGACGATGGCGGAGGCCAAGGCGGCCCCGTATCCAGCAGTCAGCACGACACTGGGAATGGCCGACGCCGGGGAGAACGACCGGCGCAAGGACGTGGGCATCCAGGTGGCGCCAGAGATGCGGGAGTTTGCAGCGGTGGCCGCGCGGGCGTTGGCGGCGGCGCGAGCCGGGGCCAAGGTGCTGGTCGTCCGAAACACGGTGGACTACGCCATCCGCACCCAGCAAGCGGTGCAGGAAGGGTCTAATGTAAGTGAAGACGTGCTGCTGTTCTCCGCTAACGGCATCCCGACGCTGCACCATGGCCGGTTTGCGGCTTCGGACCGGGAACTATTGGACGACGACATTGAGCGACGGCTGGGCCGGGGACGCGAAGGTGGCGGCCTCGTGGTGGTGGGCACACAGACGCTGGAGCAATCGCTGGACATCGACGCCGACCTGCTGATTACGGACCTGGGACCGGCGGACGTGCTGCTCCAGCGCATCGGCCGGTTGCACCGGCATCGGGACAACGACGCCAGCCGACCGGAGGGCTACGACACCCCTCAGTGCGTAGTGCTGACGCCAGGAGACGACCTGTCGCCGCTGCTGTCCGCTGGCCAGGATGCCAACGGCCTGGGACCCCACGGCGGGGTGTACCGGAACCTGCACATTCTGGAGGCGACGCGGCGGCTGGTTGACGAACATCCGCAGTGGCGCATACCGGAGATGAACCGGGAGCTGGTAGAGCGGGCGACGCATCCTGAAGCGCTGGACGCGATCACCGCCGAGTTGGGCGAGGTCTGGAAAGAACATGCCATCAGCACAGAGGGCGGCCACATCGCCGACGTGCAGACGGCGCGAGGGCACGTCATCAAGCGGGACAAGTCGTTCTTCACGGACAACCGGGAGGTATGTTTCCCCAGCGACAACGAGCGGATACGGACGCGGTTGGGCGACGACCGTGTGGACATTGCCTTTGACCCGGCGCCGGCCAGCCCGTTTGACGCATCGCGCACGATTGACCGCCTGTCGATGACGACGCGTTGGCTATCTGGCGTTAGCGTTCCAGAGCTTACGGAGCCGACGGCATCAGATGATGGCGGGTTCGAGTTCCTTGTGGGTGATCGGCGATTCCGCTACGACCGGCTGGGGCTGCGACGGGTTTAGACGGAGCGGTGGCAGCGGTTCACCCGGCGTTGTCGCCGGCTGCTATTCCCGCGTGTGTGTTTGATCAGCGGTCGGTTGCGGCGCCGCTTCGCCGCCATCGCGCATATCGGCAAGAGAGTCGGAGACTAACTGCCGGATGCCGGAAAATGCCTCGTCGGGCGTCGGCGCCAGCCAGCTCAGCGAGGGGAATTCGGTACACAGTCCGACGTACTCATCATCCTCGCCGGACCAGGTAACGAGGTAGGTGTAGTGGTTGGTCATCGCATACCCTCCAGTCGTTCAATCGCCCTGATAACCTGCCGCACCGGATAAGCTTTTGCCATGCCCCGGTCATTCTGGATGTTGACCCTCGGGTCGCCGGACCAGGGCATTCGGTACACCCGATGGCTGGTGCCTCTCTGTCGGGGCTGTCCAAAGAATCGGTCGCAAATTGCGGCCAAGTCGGCGAAGCGAACGCCTTTCGGATTGGTGCGAAGGCGTCTCAGAATTTCGGCGGCGGTTTCCATATCGTCTATCCCCGCGTATGCGGGGGAACTCGCATACGATGGCTGAACATCATAGCGTAAAGCGGTCTATCCCGACGTTTGCCGGGCATCGTCCGGTGGTTCGGACCGAGTAGCGATAGGGCTTGACCGGAACGTCATCATAGATTATCTTCAGATATCAATAACCTTTACGCTATAGGCATTCTTAGTGAGGAAACAACCATGCCAGCCAACAACAAGCCGCAAACTCTGGTGCGAATGGTAATGCCAAATGCTGCCATCGTCCAGGCAGTGCTAACCGATATGCCGGCATCATTGACGCTGCGAACCCCTTTCGGGGCGATGCAAGTCGAAGTAGGCCAGAAATTTTCTGATGACAGGAATCGGTTGACAAAAGCCCGGAGGGGCGTGCAATTATAGGTCAATCGTTCTATTCTCTGAATGAAACCGCGAGGAGCGCCAAACTCATGCTCAACATTCTAACAGAACCCCTAATTTGGATTGCCACGACCGAAAGGACGCGCATAGCTACGCTTCCGAAGGTGTACGCGGCGCTGATGGCGGACGAGGTGGAGGCGTTCCCGGCACTGCGTCCGCATCAAAGACACGCTTGGCACGCTTTCCTCGTCCAGCTGGGTGCGATGGCGATGCACCGGGCCGGCATCACAGAGCCGCCGGAGGATGCGGCGGAATGGGAAGGATTGATACGGGGGGTGACGCCGGAACATCCTGATGATGAGCCGTGGCAACTGGTGGTGGAGGACATCACCAAACCGGCGTTCATGCAGCCGCCGGCGCGTTCCGCAGACAAGCTGGCCGAGTACAAAGGCGTGGTGGCCACGCCGGACGAGCTGGATATGCTCGTGACGTCCAAGAACCACGACCTGAAAGCGTCGGTGGCCGCACAGGCCGGCGCGGATGACTGGATATTCGCGCTAGTTACGTTGCAGACGATGGACGGCAATCCGGGAAGAAACCCAGGCATCTCTCGGATGAACGGTTCACACAGCAACCGTCCGGCATTTAGCATCACTCCATCAGCGCGGACTGGACCGCACATCAGCCGTGACATTATCGCGTTGCAGGGGCAGCGAGAGTCACTTGTGCGCGATTACTTGCTGTCTAACCACGGAGAGACGCTCTTGTGGACTCTACCTTGGGACGGGATGGCTTCAGAAGCTCTGAATTTGAGCCGCCTAGATCCATTCTACATAGAAATCTGCCGCCTACTTCGCCTTTACCAGAGCGACAACGGCAGATTGTATGCACAAAGGGCTACCGCCAAGTCTAACCGCATCAACGCCAAATCCCTCAATGGTAAGACGGGGGATCCGTGGACACCAATCGATCGGAAGGAGAACAAGTCTCTCACACTGGCCAAAGGAGGATTCACTTACGGACGAGTTTCGGATTACCTAACTTCGGCGGATTGGGAATGGCCACCTTTGCTAAACCAGACTGTGGACGAACAGCATTCATCGGAGACGACGCAATTGGTATCTCGTGCGATGGTCCGAGGGCAGGGTAAAACCGAAGGCTATTACGAGCGCATTATACCGCTGCGGCCTAGAACTTTGCGTAACTTGGGACGTCCCAATGGAAAGCGGGATTTAGGCACAATCGCCAAAAGGCGTGTTGACCAAATTGCTACGGTGCGACGCATTCTGAGCCATGCTGTCCGAGTTTTCGTAGGGGGAGGCGATGATTCAAAAGCCGGGTCCGTGCCAGTTAAGTACATCAGCCCTTGGTTGAACCGACTGGACGAAATCGTTGACGCCCGCTTTTTTGACGACCTGCAAACGGAGTTTGAGGCAGATGATACCGCGGAGCGTGACCGCATCCATAACCATTGGCTCAGGGGTGTCGTGCTGCCTAACGCCCGAAACATCCTGCACGACGCTGAGGATTCGTTACCGTGCCCAGCGATTCACCGATACCGCGCCCGTGTGAATGCGGAGGGGTTGTTTGAGGGAAGGCTACGCGGAAACAGCGGGTTGCCGTTCCTGTTTGATGACGAGAAGGAGAGTAGCGCATGACCACGATAGACAGCGTTGAAACCTCGGTCGCGCCGGAAACGCCGCCCCGCAGCCGGACCTGGGGCGATATAGCATTTCGACTCGCCGGCGCAGTGGCAGCCATGCCCGGCTATGATCGAGGCGGCTTCGCCGGGTTGCGGCGGATGAACCCGGACGAACCCAATACGGCGGCTTTCTGGCGGTTGATGGCCGGCGAAGAACTCTTGGGCAACTCCGAGATAGAACGCAAGTGGGGGCTGATTCTGCACGGCATCGCGCTGATGACGCGCACCGCCGGTGGAGACGACGTCACCAGCCGCTCTGCACATAACGGGAGTATTCCGGTGGGCCGGGCGCTGTTTCTGGGTGGGGAAGCGCAACGTGGGACAGGATTTTACAGCGAGACACGGCTCAACCGACTGCTGACCGCACGGGACGATATGCTCCGCGTCCTGCTGGCGCGGATGTTCCGGATGCTGGCCTCCGCCGACGTGTCTTTCAACTGGCGTGAGATGGCTGAGTTGATTCTGAACGAAGGGTATGACGAGGAGCGGGCCGAAGAAGGACGCCGCCGCGTTGCTCGCGCCTACTACCAGGCGGAGCGGCGCAGTTCCCAATAACCAGAAGGATAAAAACCAGGAGATTGATGATGACCACACCCAGATTTTTGCAGATACATACGCTCCACTCATACCCGGCGGCCCTGCTGAACCGGGACGATTCCGGCCTCGCCAAGCGGATGCCTTTCGGCGGCGCAACGCGCACGCGCATCTCGTCGCAGTGCCTGAAGCGGCACTGGCGGGTTGCGCAGGACGAATTCGCCATCCACAGCATTCCGGGGGCGACGGCGGCGTTGCGATCGCGCAACATCGTCGAACGCAAGGTTATGGAGCCGATCCGCGCCGCCGGCACGGCAAGTGACGATGTGCTGAAGGCGGTTGGGGATGCCTTCAACGTTGGCGTGTACGGTCGCAGCGGCACCACCGAGAGCGGACGTCAGCCACTGCTGCTGGGTCTGCCGGAAGTGGAGCATCTGAGGGAAAGGGCCACCGCCATCTGCGCCGATCACCCCGCCGACGCCGACGCCGCCGGCAAAGCGGCCACCGAACTGTTCAATGCCCGGCGCGGTGAGGGCAACAACTTTCGGGCGCTGCTGGAAAAGGCGACGCTGCCGGCGGGCTTGGAGGGAGCGCTGTTCGGGCGGATGGTCACGTCGGACCCGGGAGCGAATATCGAGGCGGCCATTCACGTGGCCCACGCCTTCACCGTTCACGCCGAAGAGAGCGAGAGCGACTACTTCTCGGTGGTGGACGACCTGCAGCGTGAGGATGAGGATGCCGGCGCAGCGCACATCGGCGACATGGAATTGACCGCCGGGCTGTTTTATGGGTATGTGGTCATTGACGTGCCAGGCCTCATCTCCAACCTGGAAGGATGCAAGGCAGACGAATGGGAGAATGCCGACCGGGATCTGGCCGGCAAGGTGGTGGAGCACCTGACGCATCTGATTGCCACGGTGTCGCCGGGGGCGAAGCTGGGCTCCACCGCGCCCTACGCCTGCGCCGACTTGATACTGGTAGAGGCGGGGAGCCGGCAGCCGCGCAGCTTGGCCAACGCCTATCGCAGGGCCATACGTCCGCCGCAGGTGGACACGGCCACCGAAGCGCTGGCCGGCTACATGGAAAAATTGGATGCGGCCTACGGCGGCAAGGAAGTTCGGCGGGTTATGTCGGTTGATAACTACAACATTCCGAAAGCGAAATGGCTGTCCCTGGACGACCTGGCGACGTGGGCGGCGGACGCCGTGCGCAACAGCGCGGCGGTGTAGCGATGCGGCACCTGATACTGAACTTGGAGTCACCGCTGATGGCTTTCGGGGGCGAGATGATTGATGCTTACGGCGTGATTCGCCCTTTCCCGGCCGTTTCCATGCTGACCGGGTTGTTCGCCAACGCGTTGGGCTGGCGGCGGATTGAACGGCAGCGGCACCAGGAGTTGCAGGATAGGTTGGTGTTTGCGGCCCGGATTGACCGGGAGCCGGCCGGCGGCGTGCGGATGACGGATTTTCAGAGCGCGGCAATCAACAACACGGAGCGGAGCTGGACGACTCGGGGCGCTCCCGAAGGGCGCGGCGGCGGAACCTATCAGAACCACCTGCGCTGGCGCGACTACTACGCGGATATGCGGGTTACGGTGGCGTTGCGGCTGAAGCAGGGAGAGGATGCGCCGACGCTGGACGAGCTGGCGGCTGCTCTGCAGGAACCCATGCGGCCGCTGTTCATCGGACGGAAGCCGTGTTTGCCCTCCGCGCCGCTGTTCGGCGGTTTGGTCGAAGGGGATACGGCGCTGGAGGCGCTGCTGGACGCGGTTCCACCGGGCGATGGCCGTGGCGAGTCGTGCCGGTTGCTGTGGCCGCAGGGCGAAGGGGTGGACGAGATCCCGCCCAACCGGACGTACATGCTGACGGACCAGCGGAACTGGGATTCCTCGGGGCTGCACGGCGGCGGCCGGTGGGTGTGCGAAGGAGCGGTTTCCCGCAGCCGATGGATGAAGAAGGGTGAAACGCCATGACGGATACGTTGCAGATGGTACGGGCGGAAATCAACGTGCGCGACTTCCAGCGGTGGATGGGAATGCGACGGCTGCTGGATCCGGACCACGGGATGCACTGCCTGTTGACGGAATGCTTCGGGAAGGATTTAGCTCCCAAACCGTTCCGCGCGATATTCCTCAGGGGAGGGTTGCGGGGCTGTTTTTACGGCTACTGCACGTCGGATGCAGAGGAATTGTGCGAGGCGGCCGGCATCTACGCCGAGCCTCTACAGTGCCGGATCATGCCTGCTCAAAGCATCGAAAGCAAGCCTATGCCCATGGAATGGGCGCCGGGCAAGCGGCTGGGGTTTGAGGTGCGGGTGAGGCCCATCGTGCGGACTACTAAAAACGCGGACATCCGGCCCGGCAAAGAGTGGGATGCTTTTCAGCTGGAGGCCGTCCAATACCCCAGGGGTGAAATGCCACGCAGCCGAGAAGAGGTCTACGCAGATTGGCTCGCACGGCAGTTTGAAGGCCGTGGCGGAGCCATGTTGGAATCGGCCGTCTTGCAGTCGTTCCAGCGGACCCGGGCGGTTCGCAAGCTGCGCGGAGGGCACAGCGAGGGGCCGGACGCGCTGATGAGGGGCGTTCTTAGCGTAACCGACGGGGAGACTTTCTCAAGTCTGCTGTCCAGCGGCGTCGGGCGGCACCGAGCCTACGGCTACGGGATGCTGCTGTTGCGCCCAGTTGGCAAAGCCGCCTGAGTCGGTGGTGGGCCGACTCGGATGGGGTTTCGCACCTTAAAAACCGAATACGTTATTTTCCATACACGCCATAGCTGGAGGCGCGAGATGTTGAGAGGAAGATTAGGTCTGGAAACTGCGCGGATACCGCACGCCGACCGGCACGGTCTGCTGTGGCTGTCGCGGGGCGCGCTGACGGTGCGGGATGGCACGCTCCGTTTTGAACGACAGGCGGGGCCTGACGCCGATAGCTCGCTGGAACCTGGCGAGTACGGCATACCGTTCCAGAGCCTGTCCATGATCCTGCTGGGACCTGGCTCCACGGTGAGCCACGACGCCCTGCGGCTCATGGCGCGACATGGCACCGGGTTGGTGGCCGTGGGTGAGGATGGCGTGCGGTGCTACACGGCGCCACCCCTAATGCCGGACACTTCTGATATCGCACGGCGCCAGATGCGAGCCTGGGGCGACCCGGAGGGCAGCCGCATCACGATAGCGCGCAAGATGTACGCGCTGCGCCTTGGTGAGGTACTGCCCCATGCCGACATCACGGTGCTCCGTGGTATCGAGGGCGCGCGGATGAAGCGCACCTATCAGAACCTTTCGCGGCAGTACGGGATAGAGTGGCGAGGCCGGCGCTACGACCGGGCAAATCCGACTGCGGCGGACATCCCGAACCAGGCCATCAACCACGCTTCGGTTGCGGTGACGGCAGCAGCGGTGATTGCGGTAACTTCCCTGGGCGCCATTCCGCAGTTGGGTTTCATCCACGAGCACAGCGGTGAGGCTTTCGCGTTGGACGTCGCGGACCTGTTCAGAGACACGGTGCTGTTGCCGGCGGCGTTTAAAGCGGCAACCGAGGTGGCGAAGAACCCCAGGCTGGATGTTGAGCGACACACCCGGAGAACGACGGGCGAGTTGCTGCGCACGGAGCGGGTCATACCCAAGATGATCGACCGCATCAAGACTTTATTCCAGGATGTGCCGCCACTGGAGGGAACGCCCGGGGGAATGATTGCCGCCGACATAAGCCTGATGGACGGCTGGCCGGACGACGACGAGCATTGGGAGGTGGTCTGATGACGGTGATCGTGACGGTAAACGTGGAGGGACGTTATCGTGGGTTTCTGGCGTCGGTGATGCTGGAAATAGCGCCGGGGGTGTACACGTCTCCGGAGATGACCAGCGGCATCAGGGACCGGATCTGGGACGTGCTGATGAGGTGGCATGGAGAGTTGGGCACCGGTTCTATCGTGATGACCTGGCGGGATCCGTCGGCGCCGGGACAGCAAAGCATACGTAGCTTGGGAGAGCCGCCCAAGGAGATCGTGGACGCAGATGGCGTGTACTTGGTGAAATATCGTCCATCCCGTGCCCGGAGCGAATGATATGGTATATTAAGTATCAATACCCCAAGAGGTTCCCCCGCACGCGCGGGGATAGACCCGGTCCACGCGGACACCGACGGCGACGGCGAGTGGTTCCCCCGCACGCGCGGGGATAGACCGCCGTGATCGTTGGGCGCCACGTCCACTTTGAAGGTTCCCCCGCACGCGCGGGGATAAACCACTCTAAACCACAATTATTCGTTGACACCGTATTCATTCCAAAGCGGAAACCCAAAGCCAACAACAAGCCCAAATTCAAACGGTCAAAGACCTCCCCACGACGGCAACCCAAACCTCCCTCTGCAAAACACCGACCGTCAAAGCCCAGAAAGCCAGCACTGACCCAACAAGAGCGCAAGGAACAGGGGCTCTGCCGTTGCAACCAACCAGCCGTACTGGGGCAAACGCGCTGCCCCACCTGTGCCGAGAAACACCGCGCGTGGAACCGCAATTACTCGGAGAACCGCCGAAGGGCCCAGGGCGTTAAACCCCGCCAACGGATCAGCCCAGAATTAATCGAGCAGATCCAACAAGACATTGCAGACAAAGAAGCGAACCAAGCACCCAAGAGGGTCCGCGATGAAGCCTACAACAAGAAGCAACGCGAAAAACAAGCGTCGCTGAGAGCGGAGCGAAAAGCCCTCGGTCTGTGCCGCGACTGCGGCAAACCCAAGCCAGAGGGCCAAACCCGCTGCGGCGACTGCATACAGAGACGCAGCCAGTATTGGCTACGGCACGTAGCCAAGTCAGCGAAGCGCAAGGGGACCGAGTAAGCGAGTCCAAGAACCATCCCATCAACTCACCACGGGCCTACAACTGCCCATGAGCCCGTCTCTCGTATTACGAACCTGTCGACATCATCGACCCACCGACCGCCTCCTAACCCCCAATCCACCGAAAGGATGAGTGCGGCGCCGTGGTGAGGGTGTGAACGAAAAAAACACAACTTTTGACTGACATCCTCACGGTCATGAACCCCACCACGCGGACGAGGAAGAAGCGCAAATGGCCTCCCTTGACTGAAGAGCAACGGGCCAGACAGCGCGAATATGACGCTAAACGACCGATGACTCCCCAGCGTCGGCTTGCTTCCAACAAAGCGCACGCAAAAAAGCGCCAAGAGGACATTGAAAACGGTCTATGCGTTCGGTGCCACGAAACCGCCATCCCTGGGCAAACCAAATGTAAAACTTGCCGCGACGCCCACCGTCGGCGCATCAACACCTACGCTGCCAGAAAGCGAGAAGCCAAAGCCTCCGCGAAGCAACAAGACGCTCACCAACCGCTGCCTCCGTGCCAGCCCACCGGGCAGAGCACATCAGCACCGCCACCGTAGACCTAGTGACAAAAACGCCCAAAATTCACCAGTAGCCCATGCCGCCGGAGATAACGCAGCCCCGGCCGCAGCGGTTACGCGACGCCAACGCCCGCACACGCGGACAACAGGAGAACATCACAGCGCCAAGCTGGCCGGAGAACAGCTGGTGGACGGCGCGTACGTCGCCCTACCAATCTAGGAACTACCCGACGGCGACCTGCGGGGTTACAGCACTGTGCTGAATCTGTACCTGCGCTGGGAGCGAGGAGAGTTGGTCTTCTACAACCCCGACACCGGGCAGCGCATCGCCACCCTGGAAGATGAACGCACCCGCGCCGACAGCGAACGCACCCGCGCCGACAGGGAGCATGAGGCCCGCCTCACCACCGAAGCACGCGTCCGTGAACTGGAACAGCGACTTCAGCAGCAGGGCTCCTGAGAGAGCCCCCCGATAGTTTCAAGAGTGACGCCAGGTGGTGGCGCGAACCTGGTTCCGTCCACCACAATGTAGACGTCGCCAACCGACGACGACCACGGCCGCCCCTACTGACGAGGCGGCCGTGGTCGTTACCGAGCCAACGGTCTTCACCGAACGGCGCCACAACGGCGCCGTTTTCGCGTCAGCGGCCAATTCCAGGGCAGCAACCGTGAAACGCTCACCGGGCCGTATCCGGCCGAAACTGGGAACCCTCCCGTGCGCCAAGGATGCCCTGCACACGCGGACAATAGGCAGTACGGTCCACCACGTTTTCATCCTCCTCATGCCGGCCAACGCTGCCACGCAACGACCCTGACCGCGTCCATATCGCCTTCGACGGTCACCGCAACAGCAAAAATGTGCACGAGCGCGGCAATATAACCCGCACTTACTCCGCAAATCGGCGCCACGGTCGAACACATCACACGTTTCGCCAGGTAAACCTCCCCAAAGGAGACAGCACCATTGGATCCTAAACAAAATCTGCACCGCGCTCGACGCGGTCCCCAACAGTTGGGTGCCCAAAGCCCTTTCGGGCACCCTCGCATCATCGTTTACAATAACGGCTACAATTACGGCCATACTCGCAATCATGCAGAACGAGCGCGGGTGGTTACGCCACAGCTAACCGCCCAACGCAATAGCGTCGATATGAAAGCCCAGGGAGAGTCATGATGACCAGGAAGTTGCCACCGTTCCGACCGCTGAGATTGCCGCGGTCGGGCCCTGAAAGTCGGGGGGATCGTGCGAACGCTGACGGCCAGCGTTCTGGCGGTCGCGCTCCTGGCAGCCCTCGCGGTGGTCGGCAGCCTGCCCTGGTCGCCCGCGGAGGCGCAGACCCCGTCCAACGATGCGACCTTGAGCGCGCTCAGCGTGTCGCCCAAGGACATCATCGGCTTTGACGCGGACCGCACGTCATACGAGGTGGGGGTGGACTCGACTGTCGCCACCGCCACGGTGTCGGCCACCGCCACGGTCACAGCAGCGACGGTGGTCTTCAACCCGACTGATGCGGAAACCGGCATGACCCTGTCGGCGGGGCGAAACGAGGTGACTATCACGGTCACCGCCGAGGACGCCAACACGACGAAGGAGTACACCGTATCGGTGAACAAAGGGGTGACCGACGCCAAGGGGTGGCAGGCGGGGGCCGACCTAGACGGCCTGATTGCCGCCGACCACATTGCTCCCAGGGGCATCTGGTCGGACGAGACGACCATGTGGGTGGTGGACAGCTTCGACGACAAGCTCTTCGCCTACACGCTTGTAGGCGGAGCGCGGGACTCCAGCAGGGACATCACGCTGGCCACCGTCAACAATGCTCCGAAGGGCATCTGGTCGAACGATACCACCGTGTGGGTGGTCGACTCTGGAGACGACAAGCTCTACGCCTACACGCTGTCCTCCAGGACGCGGGACTCCGCCAGTGACATCACGCTGGTCGCCGCCAACAATGATCCGAGCGGTATCTGGTCGGACGGGATGACCGTGTGGGTGACGGACGCCGACGACGACAAGCTCTACGCCTACACGCTGGAGGACGGGACGCGGGACGCCGGCCGGGACTTCGACACTCTGGCCGCGACCGGAAACGATGCTTCCACCGGCATCTGGTCGGACGAGACGACCATGTGGGTGGCGGGCAACCAGTACGACAAGGTCTACGCCTACAACATGCCGCCGCCGTCCGACGACGCGACTTTGAGCGCGCTCAGCGTGTCGCCCAAGGACATCATCGGCTTTGACGCGGACGGCACGTTGTACGAGGTAGGGGTGGACTCGACTGTCGCCACCGCCACGGTGACGGCCACCGTCAATGACCTCGGGGCGACGGTGGTCTTCAACCCGGCGGACGCCGAAACCGGCATGACCCTGTCGGCGGGGCGAAACGAGGTGACCATCACGGTCACCGCCGAGGACGGCTCCACACAGACCTACTCGGTGTCGGTGAACCGGGGGGTGACCGACCCCAAGGGATGGCAGGCCGGGGCCGATCTGGACGGGCTGAAAGCCGCCGGCAACACTTCTTCGTATGGCATCTGGTCGAACGATACGACCATGTGGGTGGCGGACGCCTTCGACAACAAGCTCTACGCCTACACGCTGGAGAGCGGAGCGCGGGAGCCCACCAATGACATCACACTGGTGTCCGCCAACGGTGATGCGAAGGGCATCTGGTCGAACGAGACGACCGTGTGGGTGGCGGACTGGCAATCTGTCAAGCTCTACGCCTACACGCTGGAGGGTGGGGCGCGGGAGCCCACCAATGACATCACGCTGCATGCCAACAGTGATCCGGGGGGCATCTGGTCGGACGATACGACCGTGTGGGTGGCGGACACCACCGACGCCAAGCTCTACGCCTACACGCTGGAGAGCGGAACGCGGGAGCCCACCTATGACATCACGCTGGCTGCCGACAACCCTAATCCGAGGGGCATCTGGTCGAACGGGACGACCGTATGGGTGGTGGAAGACGGCATCGCCACGCGCAAGCTCTACGCCTACACGCTGGAGAGCGGAACGAGGGACGCCAGCCGGGACTTCGACACACTGAGCGCCGCCGGCAACGTGTTCCCGAGGGCTATCTGGTCGAAGAATACGACCATGTGGGTGGCAGACTACGGAGACGACAAAGTCTACGCCTACAAAATGCCGCCGCCGTCCAACGACGCCACGTTGAGCGAGTTGAGCGTGGAGTCTCGCGTCGTCTATGGCATCGACCAGGACCAGACGGCCTATCAGGTGGGGGTGGGCCCCGATGTCGAGACTGCCACCGTGACGGCGGTCACCAGTGACCTCGGTGCGTCGTGGCTGGTAACAAGCCCGGCGGACGCCGACCCGGACACCGCCGGTCATCAGGTGGCATTGTCGGCCGGTGGGAATTCGGTGACGGTCCAGGTCACGGCCGAGGACGGCACGACGAAGGATTACACGGTGTCGGTGAACCGCGGGGTAACCGACGCCGGTGGTTGGCAGGCCGGCGCGGACCTAGACGGCTTGATCGCCGCGGGCAACACCAGCCCGAAGGGCATGTGGTCTGACGGCACGACGATGTGGGTGGCCGAGTTCCTGCACCCCTCCGACGACGACGACAAGCTCTTCGCCTACACGCTGGAGGACGGGTCGCGCGACGCAGCTAGGGACATCGACCTGCACGACGACAACACCACCCCGCAGGGCATATGGTCCAACAGGACGACCATGTGGGTGGTCGACTCTGCCGAAGGCAAGCTCTTCGCCTACAAGCGTGTAGGCGGTACGCGGGAGCCCACCAATGACATCACGCTGGACGCCGACAACGATCTCCCGACTGGCATCTGGTCCAACGGCGTGACCGTGTGGGTGGTCGACACCAGCGATGACAAGGTTTACGCGTATGCGCTGCAGGGCGGGGCGCGCAAAGCCGACAGGGACTTCAACCTGGTAGCCGCCAATTCCTTCGCGTTTGGCGTCTGGTCGGACGACACGACGATGTGGGTGGAAGATAACACCTCCGAAAAGGTCTTCGCGTACCTGCTGTCGGACGGTTCACGCAACGCCGCCAGGGACATCAACCTGGAGCGTCTGGCACTCGCCCCGACTTCCGTAAACAAGGATTCGCGGGGTATCTGGTCGAACGGCGAGACCATGTGGGTGGCCAACGACGGTCTCAACAGCCTCAAGATCTTCGCCTACAACCTGCCGCCGTCCAACGACGCGACCCTGAGCGCGCTCAGCGTGTCGCCCAAGGACATCATCGGCTTCGACGCGCGCCGCCCATCATACGAGGTGGGGGTGGACTCAACTGTCCCCACCGCCACAGTGACGGCCATCACCACCGACGCCGGGGCGACGGTGGTCTTCGACCCGCCTGCCGCGGAAACCGGCATGACCCTGTCGGCGGGGCGAAAAGAGGTGACCATCACGGTCACCGCCGAGGACGGCAACGCGACGAAGGAGTACACCGTATCGGTCAACCGGGGTGTGACCGACGCCGGGGGATGGCAGGCTGGAGCCGACCTGGACGGGCTGGCTGCGGCCGGCAACAATTCTCCGAGGGGCATGTGGTCGAACGGGAGGACCGTGTGGGTGGCGAACAGCGGCCAGCTCTTCGCCTACACGCTGGAGGACGGCACGCGGGAGCCCACCAATGACATCACGCTGGCTGACGACAACGATACACCGCGAGGCATCTGGTCGAACGGGACGACCGTGTGGGTGGTGGACGAATCCGTCACCGACAAGCTCTACGCCTACATGCTGTCCGGCGGAGTGCGGGAAACCACCAACGACATCACGCTGCACGCGGACAACGCTATTCCATATGGCATCTGGTCGAACGGGACGACCGTGTGGGTGGCAGACGACCAAGACAACAAGCTCTACGCCTACACGCTGGAGGACGGCACGCGGGACTCCGCCCAGGACATCACGCTGGGCGCCGGCAACGGTAATCCGTACGGCATGTGGTCGAACGGGACGACCATCTGGGTGGCGGACGTCGCCAATCTCTACGCCTACACGCTGGAGGACAGGACGCGGGACGACGGCCGGGACTTCACACTGGTCGCGGCCGGAAACGACGCTCCCACCGGCATCTGGTCGGACGAGACGACCATCTGGGTGGCGGACACCATCGACGACAAGGTCTACGCCTACAACATGGTTGCGGACGACGCTGCGGAGATGACGGTGTCTTACGCCGCCTCCACCTACGAACTCAGGGAAGGGTCGGAAACTGAGATCATCGTGGTTCTGAGTAACGATCCGGAAAGCCCGTTGACCATCCGGCTCAGCACGGACAATCAGTCCGGCACCACTGTGCAGGACTACTCGGGAGTTCCTCCAAGCGTGACCTTCCCCATCGGTCAGACGAGGCAACGGTTCACATTTACCGCTGTCCAGGACCAGGACGACGAGAATGCCGAGGACGTGACTCTGGGGTTCGACTCCCTTCCCTCCGGCGTCAGCGCAGGCACACCGGCCCAGACAACCGTCACCATTCTCGACTCTCTCAGGGTTGCCTTCAGCTCCTCCCGATACGAAGCATATGAGGGCGGGACCGACGCCGTGGTTACCGTCAGTTTCGACAGTGCAGTCACACAATGGACGCTCATTCCCCTTATCGCTAGTGGAAACAACGGAGCCACCAGTGCCGACTGGACGGGGGTGCCCAACCATTTGAACTTTGCCCCGAGACAGCGCAGCGAGACCTTCACATTGGTGGCCAATGTCGACAACGATGACGACGCCGGGGAGTCGGTGTTGCTGGGCTTCAGGTCCTTGCCTGCGGGCGTCGTGGCCGGAACCCCCCGAACGGCCACCGTGGAACTGGTGAGTGCGGAGGAAGTACCGCAAGTCTGCAACAACCGCGCCAACGAATTCATGGTGCTGGACCGGGTAGGAACAATCAGCCAACGGAACAAAACCAACGTGTGGAGGAACGTATCCCTGGACCCGTACAAGTTGTACATCTTCGAGCTCATCGGCGCGGTCCACGGCTCCGATATTCTCGGCGACGTCGACTACGCACCGGGGACGCTGACCCTCGAGGACCCCAATTTCATCCACATTTTGAACGATTCCGGGAGCGGGGTCATCTCTCGTCCGGGACACCGATTCTTCGTCTGGGGAACCACAGAACCTGGACCCTTCAAGATTGAAGTTGGCTCCGAAAACGGCGGAACGGGAACCTACCAGATAAAGGTCCGAGTGAACAACGTCTGCTTCTTTGTGGACGACGAGGCGGTGTACAAGTATGACGGAGGACCCGATGGATATAAGCTGAAATTCGACGAGGCCGCGGACACAAGCACAGATGATGAAGTCCGAGCGCCCCCTGAATTTCAGAGCACCTACGCTAAACAGGGATTCCTCGGCAACCACGGTGGGGTGGAACCCGACGTGGACTGGTTCTGGGTCAACCTTGACAGCGACTACGAATACCAGGTCGAAGTCTGGACCGACACCGGTTACCCGGTCAGAGACCAGGCGACCGACCTGAAGATCCTCGGAATCTACGATGAAGACGGCGATGAGATCCAAGGCACGTACAGCTCGAACAGCGGAAAGTCCGTCAGCGTCGATTTTCAACCGACAACGACCGGCAGATACTACATATCCGTCGGCTCCGAGGGCAACGACCACACGGGCGTATATCAAATCAGAGTGACTGGTGAGGCAACCAGCGCTCAGGCCGCCAGCACAGCAGCAAACACCCCGGCCACCGGGGCGCCGACCATCGGCGGCACCGCGCAGGTGGGCGAGACGCTCACGGCGGACACGTCGGGCATCGCCGACGAGGACGGCATGACGCAGGCCACCTTCACGTACCGGTGGTCGCGGCAGGACCTGGCGTCTCAGGTGGTGACCGACATCACCGGTGCGACCGGTTCCTCATACGTGCTGACGGCTGATGATAGCCACAATGCCATCAGCGTCAGCGTGAGCTTCACCGATGACGCCGGCAACGACGAGACGTTGACCAGCTACCGGGTCCTCGTGCTTCCGCCGCCCAACAGTCCGGCGACGGGTGCGCCGACCATCAGCGGCACGGCCCAAGTGGGGGAGACGCTGACGGCGCACACCTCGGGCATTGCCGACGATGACGGGTTGAACAACGTTGCCTACGGCTACCAGTGGCTGGCCGACGATGCCGACATCGCCGGCGCAACGGCGACGACCTACACCCTGACCGCTTCCGACGAGGGCGCGGCGATCCGGGTGCGGGTGTCGTTCACCGACGACGCGGGTCACGCCGAGACCGCGACCAGCGCGGCCACCTATGCGGTGGCAGCTCGGCCCAACAGTCCGGCCACGGGGAAGCCCGCCATCTCCGGCACGGCGAATGTGGGGGAGGCCCTGACGGCGTCCACCTCCCGCATCGCCGACCAGGACGGGCTGAGCGGCGCTACCTACGGGTACCAGTGGTTGGCCGATGGCACGGACATCGCCGGAGCGACGGACTCCACCTACACCCTGACCGACAGCGAGGAAGGCAAGATCGTCCAGGTGCGGGTGTCCTTCACCGACGATGCGGGCCACGAGGAGGAGTTGACCAGCGTGGCCACCGAGGCGGTGACCTTCGCGGTCGAGCAACAGACCGTGAATACCCCGGCCACCGGGCAGCCGACCATCTCAGGGACAGTCCAGGTGGGTGAGACCCTCACCGCGTCCACCTCCCGCATCGCCGACCAGGACGGGCTGAACAGCGTTGCTTACCAGTACCGGTGGCTTGCCGACGGGACGGACATCGCCGGCGCCAGTGGCTCCAGCTACACGCTGACCGACAGCGAGGAAGGCACGACCGTCCAGGTGCAGGTGTCGTTCACCGACGATGCGGGCCATGACGAGACTGCAACCAGCGCTGCCACCGCTACGGTGGAGGGCCGGCCCAACCGTCCGGCCACCGGCCAGCCCGCCATCTCGGGGACGCTCCAGGTAGGTGAGACCCTCACCGCATCCACCTCCGGTATCGCCGACCAGGACGGGTTGAGCAGTGTTGCGTACCGCTACCAATGGCTGGCCGACGGGACGGACATCGCCGGCGTCACCGCGACGACCTACACCCTGCAAGCGACCGACGAGGGCGCTGTCATCAAGGTGCGGGTGTCCTTCACCGACGACGAGGGCCACGAGGAGGAGTTGACCAGCAAGGCCACCAAACCCGTCGCCCTGCCCCTGACCGGCAGTTTGCATGATGAGCCGGAAAGCCACGACGGACTTTCTGAGTTCACCTTTGAGCTTCGGTTCAGCGAGAACGTCAGGCTCAGCTACAAGAAGCTGAGGGACCACGCGTTCACCGTCACCGGAGGCACGGTGCAGAATGCGCAGCGCATAGTGAAGTCCAGCAACATCCGCTGGCTAATCACCGTGGCGCCCGACTCCGACTCGGCAGTCCACATTCTTCTGCCGGAGACGACGCGGTGCGGGTCGCCCGCAGGCATCTGCGCCATTGGGGGCAGAAAGTTCTCCAGCCCGTTGGAGCTGACCGTCAACGGGCCATAGATTACAACATGAACCGCCAGGCTCTGCGCAACGGGGCTGACGCTGTTGCGGCGTCAGCCCCGCTGCTTTTCGGAGCCGCCGAACGCTTGCCGGGCGGGCGGTCCACCCACACAATAATGAGGAGCCTGCCACCGCGAGAGCCAAGCGGTTTTCCGGTGCTACAACTGCGGTCTCTACGCCCAGACCATCGAAGGGCCGCCGCTGGCTCCGAGCCATTGCAGGAAGACCAGGATGTGTTCTGGGCCAACCCATTACCCGCGTTGGCCGACGCGGACCTTGGCACTGCGGAAATACCGAAAATTCACGCACCATTGCCCAAGCAACTGGGCCGATTCCCATTCTGGCAAGGCAACAAAGACCTGGCGGCCGCACTGGAGGAAATCTACGCAGCCGCGTCCCAACGGGCAGCGATGGTGTACCTTGATCAAGCCGAACCAAATCTCGCTGACAACCCGGAGCCGCCCTGAAACGAGATCCGACAGTGGCCAGGCGCGGAAAGGAAACGCGAGTCCGGCCAGACGCTCGAGATCTTTGAGAGACTCTGCAAGTGCGGTATTGACGACACCACAATGTTCGCAGCATGATTGACAACATCTTGGTGCAGATGCTCAACTCCAACGGAGCGCTGGTGAACAAGTACATGACCGACACCGACGCCAAGCGCCACGTGTTTCAAGTCATTGCAAGGTCAATCTTCGACAGGATCGCCGAATCACCGCAGCTAAACCTCGTTTAGCCCCCAAGAACCGAGCACAGAACGGATACCATCACCACAGCGACCAGTTTCCGCTGTCGTACAGCGAAAATCCGAGTAGCGGAATCGCCTCCAACCAAGAAGACCGGTCCAAAGGAATAACCAAGCGCACAGGTGAACGACCATGATTGACATAGCATTGCCCGCTGTCGGCATGCCGCGATGCGAGTGGGTAGAATCCGAATCCCTACCAGAAGGGTACGACAGCGGCAGATGCTGGCATTCCGATGACGGAATGTTCCGGCTGATTCAGTACCAAGAACACAAATACCAAACGCTACTACTGGAATGGGGCAAATGGAAGCAGTTCCAGTGGGCGCAGCATCGTCGCTGGATCATGGGCGAATGGATTACCATCAACGGCGCAATGCCTGAAGGCTGGATTCTAGAACAAGAAGTCCTAGCGGCCGGAGCAGATACATACACCTACCAGCTCAGGCACGATGGTGATGAGAGATGGACGCTGATCGGATGGAAGGCTAACGCCGGCGGACCATACGGCAGCAACCTTACCGAATTCATCAGCGGAAATATTCTAGAAGCATCAGGAGCCCTTGCCGACCTGCTGCGCCCGTTGCTGCCGACGGCCCAAGCAAAAACCCCGTAGGGGAAATTACCGTAGACCAAGGTTTGTCCCCAGTGCAAATTACCCTATTGGGACACTGCCCGGAAAAGGCCAATCCGGCCCGGTGTGAACCCCATGCGGAACGATCCAACCGAGCTGGCCACGGCAGCGTAACTACCCGCGATTAGCTACAAGCGCCAGTGGCGCTGCCGGCCACCAAGTAGGCGGGGTGCCAGGCTTGGTCTCGCCTAGCACCCCCGCCGGCGGTTCCTGCGGATGCAGAGCCCCTGCTGAGAAGGCCGCAGAAAAGAATACGGAATCCGTCACCCTACCGTTCGGTTTCGTTCACGGCTTTGTCGAAATCCGAGTAGCGGAATCGCCTCCAATTTCGCGCACTCTCCCGCACGCGGGTAAAATCGGCGTACAATCCCAAAAGAAACGCCCCCTTACGGGAGCGTCGGCCCAGCGGCACTACCCGCTGGGGGGGTTGAAGTTTAGGCTACGCGAAATGCAACAAAATGTCAACTTCCATTGCCGACATTCGAGGCGATTTCGCTACTCGGGATTTGTTGGGTCGGCGTCCGAAAACTACCAGGGTGTGTTGACAATTAGCAAACCAGCCCGTCATTCCCGCACCTCAACCGTCATTCCCGCGAAAGCGGGAATCCAGTGGTCGAAGTCGTTAATCACGGTTCTGATTCTTTCATCATACCCTCTCTGGACTCCTGCCCCGTATCAAGTACGGGGTGACGCAGGGCAATCGCATTTGGAATTACAACCTCGTCACTCCGGCGAAAGCCGGAGTCCAGAGCGTGTTATCCGCCTGGTTTTCGCAACAAAACTGCTGACTTCGGTTTCTGGATTCCCGCCTTCGCGGGAATGACGGGGGTTAATCTGCCCAAATGCGATTGCCCTGCGGGGTGGCGTTCTTTTGCAGGAGTGACGGGCTGGTTTGCTAATTGTCAACAGGCTCTAACCCGCTCGTCCTGAGCCTTGTCGAAGGACGGTCGCCGATGGTTCGACAAGCTCACCATGAGCGGGTGTTAAGGGACTTTGAGCGGAGGTCGGAGGACTTTGAGAAGGCCCTGGCAAAGCGCAGGGGCGGGTTTCAAACCCGCCCCTGCGTGGCGTCGGGCGCTGTTGCGTCCGATGCTACTGCGACACCGTTATTTGCAGGTTGGTGCGCGCCCGGAAGCGGTCCGCTACGCTGCGGTTGGCGTCGTTGTCGTGGACTACGTAGCTCAACCGATAGACGCCCGCGGCCTCCGGCGTGCCCGACAGCTCCCGCGTCGCCGGGTCGAACCGCAGGCCGTTGACGGCCTGGTCCATGAAGTTCCGGCCCTGGCCCCGGTGCCACAGCAGGTACTCGTATGGCCCGCCGTCGCCGCTGTTCGCGTCCGCCGCCGGCAGGAACAGGTTGAACGCCTGCCCCACCCTGGTGTCGTGGTTCTTGAACTGCGACGTGTCCGACACCGTGGGCGCCTCGTCCACGTCGGTCAGGTTGACCGTCACCGGGATGCTGGCGGAGAGGCCCTTGCCGTCGGCGGCGCTCACCGCGAGGGAGTAGGCCGACTTGGCCTCGTAGTTGTAGGTTACGCCGGACCTGGTGGTCAACTGGCCGGTGGCGGTGTTGATGCTGAACGATGCCGCGTCCGCGCCGGACAGCGAGTAGGTCAGCGTGTCGCCGTCGTCGGGGTCGGTGGCCGTTATGGGCGCGCCCACGTTGGTTCCCGCCGCGCTGTTCTCGGCCACCGTCAGCCCGGCGCCGCTGCCGGCGTCGAAGGTTGGCGCCCGGTTGGCTGGCGGTTCCGGCTCGGTGTTGGACTCGCCCGTCCCTCCGCCGTCGCCGCCTGCTCCGTCGTCCGGCGGCGTCTCGCCCTCATCCACGGCGGTCAGGGTGACCGTCACCGGGATGCTGGCGGTTCCGCCATTGGCGGCGGCGGCGCTCACTATCAGCGAGTATTCCGACTTGCTCTCGTAGTCGTACACCTCGTAGTCGAGGGTGCTCAGTTGGCCGGTGATCCAGTTGATCTCGAACGACCATGAGTCCGGTCCCGTTATCAAGTAGTACAGCTCGTCGCCTTCAGGGTCAGTGGCCGTGATGGGCGCGCCGACGTTGACGCCGCCCGCGCTGTTCTCGGCCACCTGCCGCGCTGCGGATGACCCCTCTCCGAAGGCCGGGGCCTCGTTCACGTCCGTCAGGTTCACCGTCACCAGGATGCTGGCGATGATGCCCTGCCCGTCGTCGGCGCTCACCCCCAGGGAGTATTCGGCCTTGCTTTCGTAGTCGTACTCCACACCGGCGGCGGTGGTCAACTGGCCGGTGCCGGCGTTGATGCTGAACGATGCCGCGTCCGCGCCGGACAGCGAGTAGGTCAGCTCGTCGCCGTCGGAGTCGGTGGCGGTGATGGGCGCGCCGACGTTGGTTCCCGCCGCGCTGTTCTCGGGCAGGCTGAGGGTGGTCTCGACATTGGCGTCGAAGTTTGGCGCGCTGTTGAACGTCGGCTCCGGCTCGGGGTCGGGCTGGCGCAGCAGCCCCACCCCCGGCGGGGTGGCCAGGGTCAGGGTGAAGCGGCCCCAGGTCATGCCGGCGGCCTCGATGGTGTAGCTGCCGGGCTGCAGGTCCATGCTGATACCCGGGGCGTAGGCGTAGAGCTTGTCAGCGCCATAGTCCGCTATCCACGTGGTTGTGCCGTCGGACCAGATGCCGCTGGGATTGGTGTTGCCGGCGCCGGAGAGGGTGTTGAAATCCTTGCCGCCGTCGCGCGTCCCGTCGTTCAGCTGGTAGGCGAAGAGCTTGTCACTCAAATTGTCCGCCACCCACATGGTTACGCCGTCGGACCACATGCCCCTGCTTTGGAAAAAGCTGCTGCCGTAGCTGATGTCCGCACCGTCGCGGCGCTGCCGGGTGCTCATCCGGTAGGCGTAAGCCTTTACATCAGCGGCGTCCGCCACATACATGGTGTAGCCGTCGGACCAGATGCCCCTGAGATCGGTGTTGCCGGCGCCGGAGAGGGTGTTGAAATCCTTGCCGGCGTCGCGCGTCCCGTCGTTCAGCTGGTAGGCGAAGAGCTTGTTACTCACATTGTCCGCCACCCACATGGTTTCGCCGTTGGACCAGATGCCACGGGGATTGGTGTTGCCGGCGCCGGAGAGGGTGTTGAAATCCTGGTCGGGGTCGCGCGCCATGTCGCTCATCTTGTAGGCGTAGATCTTATCATCCTCAATATCCGCCACCCACATGGTGATGCCGTCGGACCAGAGGCCTTCGGGACTCCCGTTGCCGGCGTCGAGAGTGGTGAAATCCCTGGCGGCGACGTGGCGGGGCTGGCCGCTCGCCAGGGCCGCCCCGGAGCGGTTATCGGCGCCCTCCCGCAGGCGCAGCACGCCGCGGGCCTTGGTGTCGATGTCGATGGTCACCCGCTTGGCGGCCTCGCCGGTCACCGTGAAGGTGTAGTACGCGGCGCTGTACGGCGTCCACCTCCCCGCATTGGTCTCGGGGGACGCCGCGCAACGGCCGTACCACTCGCCGCTGACCTCGCCGGTCTCCGTTATGGTATGGCCGCAGGCCGGCCCCGAGCCGAGCGTCAGGGTGAAGTTGCCCTCCCCGGGCTGGCCGGAGGTGGCGGCTTCGATGGTGTAGTAGCCGGGTTCCAGGCTCCTGGTAATCTGCGCGACGCTCGAATTGCGATGGTAGTCGTTGTACGCCAGGTGAGCGCCGGAGGTGTTGTTCGCGCCCTGGCGCAGGTACAGCGCGGGACCGGGACCGTAGGTCGTCTCGAGCCTGATGGCCATGGTCCTGGCGTCCCGGCCGGTCACCCTGAAGGTGTACCAGGCGGCATACTGCCCGCTGGCGGAGGCCGCGCAATCGCTCCACCACTCGCCGTTGACCGCGACGTTCTCCCTGATGGTCCGGGGGCTGCAGCCAGGCGTGAACGACCGGGCGGTGTAGCCCACGGTGAAGGTGCCCGTCCCTCCGACGCGGACCCCGCCGAAGGTCGTTCCGGTGCCAGAGGCGACCTCGACGACGTAGGTTCCGGGGGCCAGGTTGAGGGTTATCCGGGACCGGTTCCCGGAGTCCGGATGGTCCTGGGTCACGATGTAGCCGGAGCGGTTGTTGACGCCCCGCCGCAGCATGAGCGCAGGGGCAACGCGGTCGCCGCTGGTGGCCTGCGCGGTGATGACCACCGTGCTCCGCGTATCCAGGGCGAAGGTGTAGTACCGCGTGTAGGGTGGCGGGTTGCCCCTGGTGGTGGAGAAGCAGCCGGGGCCCCACTCGCCGCTCGCCGTTTCGCCGGCCAGCAGGGTCGCAGCAGCCGCAGCGGTCGAGCTGCCCGGCGAGGCATCGCAGGAGACCGGGTCCGGCAGGGACGCCGGATCAGGCGCCGCGCTGATGCTGCCGGAGACGGTCAGGCTGAAGGCGCCCCGCTGCCCGGGTTCGTTGGTGAAGGCCTCGATGGTGTAGCTACCTTCTTCCAGCGTCATGCTGAGCCGGGAATCGCGCAGGTTGTAGTAGGCGCCATACCCGACGATCCCCCACCGGTGGTTATTGGCGCCGTAGCGCAGGATGAGGCGGGGAGTGGCGTGAACGGACGACAGCGTGATGGCCACGTTGCGCCGCCCCGTCACGTGGAAGTCGTAGTACCTCCCCGCCGTGCCCGAGGTATATTCCCCGGAGGACTTGCACTCGTCGAGCCAGTGACCGTTGGTGATTCCCTTTTCCGTCAGGTTCACCGTGTCGCAGGTCTCGCCCTCCGGCACGGCCCCCGGCGCGAGGAGGGTGCGCTTGGCGAGCTTCAGGGTGAAGCCGCCCGTCTCGCCGGGGTCTCGGGTAGTGGCTTCGATAGTGTACGTGCCGGCGCTCAGCACCCTGCTGATCCGGGCATTGAGTGTGTCGCCGTTGATGTTGTCATTGAAGGCCAGGACCGGGCCCTCGATGGCGCTGCCCCGCCGCAGGAGCAGGTAGGCGTTGGCGGCGGTGGACTCCAGGAGGATGTTGACCTCTTCTTCCGCGGCCAGGGTGAAGGTGTAGTAGCACGCGTAGCTGCCGCTCCTGGCGTCGCTGCGCGTGAACTCGGCGGACCAATCGTCGCGGTCCGTGTAGGTCCCGCTGCTGTTGAAATTGGTCGAAGCAACGCCGGTCGTGCACGCCGGCCTGGGTACGACGTAGGCGTAGAGCTTGTCATCACCGCTGTCCGACGCCCACATGTGTTCGCCGTCGGACCAGATGCCCTTGGACCCGGTGTTTTCGGCGTCGAGGGCGGGGTAATCTTGGCTGACGTCGCGCGTCTTGGTGCGCAGGTTGTGGGCGTAGAGCGCGTCATCGCTTTCGTCCTGCACCCATAGGGTTTCACCGTCGGACCAGAGGTAGTTGGGACTGGTGTTTTCGGGATCGAGGTCGGCGGTGTCGAAGTCCTTGCCGGGGTCGCGCGCCTGGTTGCTCATCTTGTAGGCGTATATCTTGGCATCAAAGTCCGTCACCCAGACCGTGTCGCCGTCGGACCAGAGGTCCACGGGGTCCTCGTTATCGGCGTGGAGGATGAAATCCTTGCTCGGGACGCGCGCCCAGGTCTCCATGTCGAAGGCGTAGATATCGTGGGCCAGAGGCTCGTCGTTTTCGTCAAGCCCCTGAGTTCTCACCGTCCACATGGTCGTGCCGTCGGACCAGATGCCGAGGGGCTCGCTGTCGTAATTGCCGGTGTCAGCCTCGACGTCGATGCTGGTGGCGCTCCCGGCATCCCCGGATTCCTTGGCGGCGTCGCGCGCCTTGGTCGCCAGATTGTAGGCGTAGATCTTGTTATCCGCAGCATCCATGACCCACATGGTCGTGCCGTCGGACCAGATGCCGGCGGGATTCTCGTTGTTGCTGTGGAGGGTTATGTCCTTTCTGGCGTCGGCCTGCTGCGCGGAGGCTTGCTCCGTATTGGAGAATGACAGAAACAGGGCCAGGACCAGGGCGGCCAGCGCCGCAACGCCGATTGGCAGGAAAGCCCAGCGTCGGAAACGGCTTCCAGACCTACCTAACGCGGGGGGGGGGGGGCGATTTGGGCGGGCGATTTTCGGGACACAACGTAAACTCCTGTCAGCGTTTCGGGTAAGGTGATATGGACCAAGCTTACGCGATGCAAGGCCAGTCCGCCAGCAAATGCCGAATCGGTTAAAGAGGATACCATAAACGTGGGATGCAAGTGACCGCCAGCGCGCTCACGCGCCAGGGCAAACGCATTCTAACTTTAGGTGGCCTGATAAACCGTCATTCCCGCGAAAGCGGGAATCCATGCAGATTGCTTCCAGACAGTTGACGTACAACCAAGCCACTTGGATTCCCGCTTTCGCGGGAATGACGGGCACCTCCAAAAACGATTCAATTAGAATGCGTTTGCCCTGGCGCTCACGCGTACTCACTGTGTCAAACCAAACCAGCCTGCCGTCATGGCGAGGAGCGCCCGCTCATCCCGAGCTCGCCGAGGGACGTGGCAAACCCGTTCATCCTGAGCCTGACGTGGCAATCCCGTTCATCCTGAGCTTGTCGAAGGACGCCAACGAGATTGCCACCCCCGTATCAAGTACGGGGTCGCAATGATAAAGCGGGTGCGCCGGAGCGCCGGCCCGTCCGCCGGCGAATTACGAAATCAGCCGGCGTTGTGGTTGGTTCCCGGCACGGTTGCGCCGGAATCGGAGTAGCGAAATCGCCTCCCGACATTCCCGACGAAAGCCAGGCACAGCCCCATCGAGTAGCGGTGTACGTTGACGGGCTGAACCTCTACCACGGCCTGAAATCCCGAAGCTGGCGCCGCTACTACTGGCTGAACCTGCGCCGGCTGGCGGAACGCCTGCTGCGTCCCGGCCAGAGCCTGGTTATGGTCAGATACTTCACCGCCCGGTTCCTGCCCCGCTCCCACGACCCCGAACAACCCCAACGCCAGGATACCTACCTGAAGGCGTTGGAAACCCTGCCCGACTTGACGATCCAGCACGGGTACCACCTGCCCAAGACCGGAACCTGCCGGCGGTGTGGAGCAACCTGGGCAACCTTCGAAGAAAAGATGACCGACGTGAACATCGCCGTCGCGTTGCTCCGCGACGCGATGCAGGACTCCTTCGACACCGCCATTGTGATCTCCGCAGACAGCGATTTGATTGGCCCGATTGACACCGTACTACATAGCCACCCTGAAAAGCGGGTAGTTGTAGCCTTCCGGCCAAACCGCCATTCCGAGCAATTGCGTCATCAGGCGACTGCCGCCTTCAGGCTGGGGCGTAGGATCATTGCCGACAGCCAGTTTCCCACGCAAGTCATCGATGCTGACGGCTTCGTCTTGCGCAAGCCATCGCGCTGGAATTAAAGAGCACTCGCAACGGAATGCTATTCCCGGGGCGCAGGCGGGCCACCGCGGCGACATATCCACCGGTAAACGGACTGCGCGGAGCCGCTCCAGGCGCCGTATGCCGAACACGGCTGAAACGCCGGACTGCCGGTGTTCATTGGTGGCACCGGCCCGTAGTACGGAAGCACCCTGGTAGTGACTCAGTTTGAAATGGGGTATCAGGAATCGTGATAATGGATTGGTCAGGCACTGTCCTTGCGTGTCATGCAGGATGCAGCGCACTGACTCGGTAGTCTGCTGGTGCGCAGCGAGCCAGAGGTTGCTCTCGCTCGCCTCGTGAGAACCAGCATGGCGGGATTTCCGCGAGGTCGGTTCGCTTCCTCGGGAGGGACTTTACCTGGGTTTCACGTGCAACCGGGTTAGGCCGGCTGCCCGTGCAGGCTCCGGTACAAGGGCATCGGGACCGCCGTTTTGGAATTTGATGGGCGTCGCAGTCAGAAGTAGCACTCCGGGTCCCGTGAGTAGCGGGGCTTTCATGTTGAGGTCAATGTGTGCGTTGTCGCCGGGCTTGAACTTGACACGGTTCGACCCTAGGTGGACAGGACGGTCGCGGAAAGGAGACTTGTGCGCTGCCTTTTCTAGTCGTCTGCGCTCGGCCCTGTTCGTGGGGATTGAGTAATTCGTGGTGATGTTCGTTTCGATGGTAATGCCTTCGGCTAAGTTCCTGAAAGAACGGGAACGCTTGGATATGTTGGCGACGTTCGGGTCGTCGCAATCGGTTTGCGGTGCACCGGGGATATATGTGTCGGTATCGTCGGACAGGTTGTCGCGACCGCAAGTGGGCAAATGAGGCGTTCCATTGCGGGCACGATGAATTCGCAGTCGTGTTGCGCTGGCGCGATGATCAAGGGTTCTTGGGCGGCGCGCGTGGACGATGGCCAGCGGTATTTGGCTACGGCTTGGACGATCTCGGACTTCTTGGTGAAGAGGTCCATGTGGAACTCTCCAGATATTCGGATCCGACGGTCCTGGCTGTTCTCTTTGGCTGAGCCGTCGTAGAGATGGCTGGGCTGCATGCAAAACGGGCGATGGCAAAGGTGCAGGACATTGAGGTTGGCGGGACGTTGCCTTGACTGCAGGAACGCTTGTCGGTGGGCAAGCCGCTCGTGGCCGGCGAACGCTGCAGTGCCGTAGCCGTCGGCGTTGATGTTCCAGAGCCAGACTAGGCAGTCACCAGCTGGGTGAACTTG
This sequence comes from Dehalococcoidia bacterium, assembly GCA_965220095.1. Taxonomy (GTDB): domain Bacteria; phylum Chloroflexota; class Dehalococcoidia; order Lucifugimonadales; family UBA3495; genus Bin87. Next base: position 2,534,169 of record OZ244805.1, on the reverse strand, counting down.
GAGGTTCAGCGGTGGTGGGACTGCGACGTAGTCTTGGTCGGTGATGTTCGGACAGTTGGCTGTGCGTCGGCCGATCTTGGGGACTGTTCCAGCGGCTTGCAGGATGACGGCTCTGCTCTGCGAGTGTTTGCTCATGGGTTGGATCCTTGGCGATGATTTATGATCTTCTGACTCTGACTGTCGATGACCTGTCGCGGCGGGGGGCTTCAAAGTAGGCTTTGGCGGCGTTGTCGGCAGTTGCCATCGCGGTGAGCACGTTCCCGTTGTCCGCCACCATCGGGTCCACGTCGGAGTCTGAGCGGTGGTCGCCGCTGGCTCGGGAACCGAACGGGATTACGGTGTCCGGTGCTACGGCGTCCTGTGTTGTCTTGGCGACTGCCAAACCAATGGCAACAGGGTTGCCTTGCTGAGGTTTTGCGCGAGCCATTGAAATTTCTCGGGCGGCATTTTGGAATAGTATGGTTGCTAAACCGGTGCTCCAGCGGCATTTGCTGGCATTGCTGGCTAGGCCTTTGGTTGCATCACTCGTAGTGCTCTTCCAGGAAATTTTGGATTTCGCCTGCCCTCCTCAGGTCTTCGCCCCTCAGTATTTCGTGCATTCTTTGCTCTTTGCAGACTTCGATGTCTTGGGGGGACAGGTAGTGGTTCTTGATAAGCTCTTCCTGTATTGCGGTTCCGTTTTCTGCTGAGTCGTATTCCGAGCTTTGCACGGTCCCCTTGATGAATTCCCGGTAGATTTTGGCTACGGCTACTTTAGAGTACCGTTGCGTGGTCTCTACCAGAGACAGGCCTTTTTTGAGTCGTTCGTCCGCTTCTTCTATCGTGTCGTAGGTGACTGTCCAACTAGGGTGCGCGACGCGATTGCGCTCTTCCAGCAGGCTGAGTTGTTCGTCTACGGCACGTTTGGGTATCCCGAGCGTTATGGACAGTCTGATGATGTGCCTTTCTCCTATTGGGCCGAAATGGGCGGGGTGCTCGCCGAAATTTTCATTGATGGTTAGGCCCTCGATGTTGTTAGCAGCTGTCCCGAATCCGACCGGGTTGGCCTTTTTGCTTTGCCACAGCTTGTATTGAGTGATGCGCATCGTGGTGAGGTGGCAGGCCAGTGCTGCGAAGTCATACTGACCCGCTTCGTAGTTGATGGCTATCCGTTCAATGAGTTGACGGTTGTACTTGGCTTCGTCATTTGATGCTGGGCTGTACGGCAGGTATCTTTCGAACTCGCTTGACCACTCCATTTGGCGCATCCCTTGGCCTGTCCTAGAAATCGTCTATTTGGTTGCCCAAATTCGTGTGATGGTTTCTTGGATGCGCTGCTCCATTTTGCTGGCGAGTGCCTTGGCGTGGTCAATGGCGGCTTGCTCGCTGGCGATTTCGTCGGCGATTGCCTGCTGGTTTTCCAGCGGTGGCAGCGGCAGCTCGACGTGTTTGAGGACGTTCCCGTTGAACTGTGGTTGCACGCCGCCGCTTGCTAGGCTGTGTGCTTGCGTCCAGTAGTCGCTTGTCTGGGCAAAGGCCCAATAGTAGCGAGGATCGACTTTTTCCGTGTCGAACCGTAGGCGAATCAAGTACGACGCGAAAACCGCTGGGTAGTCTTCGTTGAACATCATCGTTTTGCCGTATGATCCCGTGCGGGAAACTAGGATGTCGCCTTTTTCCAGCAGCAGTTTGCGTGCTTTATCGTCCAAGCTGATGTACTTGCGGTCATCCGAGCGCAGCATCCCGTCGTCGCCTATGTCTGTGATGCGTACGAACCTGGCGTCTCCGTCGTCCTCGGCGCTTGCCGTGTAGCCGTACTGGGGCTTTGTGAGGTCTCCCAGCTTTACCAGTGGCCACTTCGGGTCCACCGTGATCTGCGGTCGGTAGTTTTCTACCATCTGGCGGGCGCCGTCGATGACGTGCTGGTAGCCTTCGATTTCGGCAGCGATTTCGCGCTGGACTTCCAGCGGTGGCAGGGGGATTTCGAACTCTTGGACAAATTCACGGGGTACCCGTTGTAGCCCGCCTGTTCCTGTCATTTGCGCGATACCCATTTCCTTGAAATTGGGTTGCGTGATGCAACGGTAAAGGTAATCCGGCAAGATTTCGTCGCTGCATCGCAGTACGTGAAACTCGCTGGAGCCGAATCCGATCCCGTTTGTTAGGCCCTTGGCTATCCCTGCTTTGCCGTTCTCGAAACATGGGGTGACTCTTGCCAATAGGATGTCACCGTTTCGGAAGTAGGTGTAGCTGCCTTGCACTTCTGCAAGCGTCCGCTCTTGGAGCGGATCGAATGCTATGTTGTTCTCGTTTAGGTCGGCCATTGGGACGAATGAGACAGCAGTTTCAGGGTCGCGATCTGCTATTTCGCTTTTCTTGGGGTTGATGGTGCATACGCTTTTGATAGTCCTCATCGGGAATTTGCTTGTGCTCTGTTGGCTCGGTCGGTACCGCTCGCCGTTCAGGTTGTAATCGCCGTCCTCGGCGATCTTGCTCCTAGCAACGATGTGGCCCATGGTCGGCGCGTAGCCGTCCATGCTTTCGGTGGTGCGCAGCCGGTGCAGGTACTCGCTGACTTCAGCGGAGACCGTCGGCAGGTCGTCGGCGGTGATCTGCTTGCGCTGTGCGCCGAGGTCGTAGCCGTCTTGCTCCACTTTGAAGAAAGCGATGCTGTCCGTGCTGCGGGCTACCGGCTTGTCCAATATCAGGATTGACGTCTTCACTCCGCTGTACGGGTTGAACACGCCGCTGGGTAGCGAGATCACAGCGACTAGGCTTTCGTCCAGAATGAGCCGGCGCAGGTCCTTGTAGGCTCGGTTGCCGTTGAAAACGATGCCTTCCGGCACCACGATGCCGGCGCGGCCGTTTTCGTTCAGGTGGCTGTTGATGTAGTCAACGAACAGCACTTCGGCCTTGTTGGCTTTGCTGTAGAACCGCTGGTTCGGCTTGATGGCGCCCTTCGGCGTCATGAATGGCGGGTTCGCCAGAATCACGTCGTAGCGGTCGTTCCAGTGCTCGTCGTTGGTCAGCGTGTCGTACGCTTCAATCGGTGGCGATTGGTTGTGCTGCAGGAACATGTGGATCGTCGCGAGCTTCACCATATCCGGCGAGATGTCGTAGCCAACCAAGTTCTGGGCGATCTGCTCGTATTCGATGCTGGTCAGCGCTTTGTCGTTGGCCTTGTTGATGTGCTGATAGGCGGATACCAAGAATCCGGCGGTGCCGCACGCAGGGTCCAGCACGGTCTCTTGCTTCTTCGGGTCGATGATGCCGACGATGAAGTCGATGATGTGCCTGGGCGTGCGGAATTGGCCGGCTTTGCCTTGCGCACCGGTGTCCATCAGCAGGTGCTCGAAGGCGTCGCCGATGGTTTCGGTGTCGTCGGTAGGGAACTTGTCCACTGCTTCCAGGAACATCCGTAGGGTGTCGGGGTCAACGTTGTGCGGCGGCGCTGCGTTCCGATAGATGGTCAGGAACGCTGCCGGGATGTCGGTGCGATTGCCGATGTGGGTGAGTCCTTCGGTGTACAGCCGGTGGATGTCGTCTGCCGAGTGCCGCATGGCGAGCATACGGTCCCAGCGGCACTCGGCGGCTTCGCCGGTGAAGTAAAAGGGCGCTCCACCCAGGCTCTCGCCAATTCCATCGCTCTCGCTGATGAATTTATAGACCAACGATTTGGTAATCTCGTGGCACTGTTCCATCGGCGACGTTATCTTGCCGACCAGAATGTTGCGGGCGTTCTTGATGGTTGATTGGGTGGCGTGGTCAAGCATGATGGGGTTTCCTTGCAGGTGGCCGTCAGGCGACCTCTTGGTCGTCCTGTCGTCGTTTGTCGTTGATGTAGGCGATGATGCGCTCGCGGTGCTCGGGCGGCACCAGCCGGTAGTCACTCAGCGGCAGCGTGGTGTTATTCAACTTTGGGAACACCTTGGAGTCGATCGCTGTGCGGGCGGCTTCGTCAGTCTGGTAGGACTGGAACAGTCGGCGAGCTGCGGCTCTCTGCGTTTCGTCCGCGATGGGATACTCTCCTAGGTATTCGTTGAATGCCGCGTTGAGCTGCTCGGACTGTGTGTCCTGCGCTGTTTCCGCTTCGCTGTCGATGCGGTTCACGATGGTCATGCTATCCTCACCGAATTCAAGCTGAGTGGTGCTTTCCACCTCGTCGGGACCGTGGTGGATGAAGGGGCCTGTTGGCCCGCGCTCGACAGTCTCGTTCTCGTTTTCACCGTTTTGATTTCGTTCGTCGTCGGCCGGTTCCTTTTCTACCTTGGGTTGGTAGATTTGTCCTTCGTTGTGGTGTTCGCAAACGCCGAAGAAGTCGATAATCTTGAAGTGTTCCTTCTTGTGCTCTGGCATCTGCTCGCGGCGGCGCGGGTCGGTGACGTTCTCGCGGAAGTCGAACTTTCGCGTGCCGCGGCCCTTTACCTGCGTGAATTCCGTAGGTGAATTCATCGTCCGGTAAAGGACGACGTTCAGCAGGTCGGGGCAGTCGTAGCCGGTGGTCATCATGGCCACGGTGATGCAGACTCTGGTCTTGCTGGTGTGCCGTCCACGTGCTGACGGATGGTTGCCGTTCAGATCGTTGTTCCTGAACTTGCGACCGTGATCGGCGGCGTCTCTGACGTCTGAGATGACGGCGATGGCGAAGTCGGACTGGTACACGCTAGGCCATCTTTTCTCAGCGACTTCGTTGAGTGCGCTGGTCATGCAGATGGCTTCGCTCTGGTTGGGCGCGTATACGATGGTCTTGCCCATGAGCCTGGTTTCGGGTTCGTACAGCGCCTCGTCAAGGATTGTCTCCGCCATTTCCAGCCTGGTGGCAGGAGACAGCAGGCGGCTGCCGTAATCTTCTATGTGGAAGGTTCTGGTCTCGGTTTCCTGACCGTTTCCATCATCGCCGGCGTCGAAGCCGTCCGTTGGGACTTCCAGTTCCAACCCTTTGTCAGACATCAGCTGCTTGGTGACTTCGGTGCGCACGTCCACGGCGACGGGGCCGACGAGGTAGCCGTCGCGGCGTCCGTCTTCTATCGTGTACGAATATGTCGGCTCTCTGGCGGGCCTGCCGAAAGCGAAGTAGGTATCACGCAAGCTGCGTTGCTCCCTGGCGAATACGCTGTCGTCGGAGTCGTCGGGCTCGCTGTCCTGCAGTGTTGAGCGCGGTGTAGCGGTTAGCCCGATTCTCTCGCCTTCCAGCGTTTCAAACAGCTGCCGTCTTGCTGGCCCGCTGATGCAACGGTGGGCTTCATCGGTGATGGTCAGGTCGAACTGCGTTCTCATGGCGTTAGCCTTGGACTCCGGCATGGCATCCATTCCTTGGATGCTCATAACTGTGACGTGGGTGCGTTCCCAGTCGTAGTCGGCTTGTCTGTCATAGACTCCGACGGTGTACTGATTGTCTAGGGCTGCCCGGATGTCTCCGGCTGCCTGTTGCTTGAGCTCGATGCGGTCAACGAGGAACAGGGTGTGTTCGGCGTTGCCGGTGGAGATGTACAGGTAGAGCAGAGCCGCGGCTACGGTGGTCTTGCCGGTGCCGGTCGCCATTTCCAGCAGGTGCGTGGTTTCGCCCGCTTTGACGTTGTCTTGGATGGCGTGTACCGCGGCTACTTGGTAGGGCCGCATTTCGCGCCGGCTTCCGGCAGGCAGGTAGTCCGCCGCCACTGAGGTCTGCCAGAGCAGGTCCCGGTTCGGCGGCGTTCTGCCGAGCTGCTGGCGGATGCGCTCTGGTGACGGTATTGCCAAGACGCGCACCGGGTTGCCGGCGCGGATGTCCCAGACGTAGTGCTCTGTGCCGTTGGACAGCATGGCGTACTGGACGTTTCGATACAGCGCGTAGGTGCGGGCTTGCTCTTTGCCCGTCAGCGCGGGCAGGTGCCCTGCTTTGGCTTCCAGCACGACAATGGCTTTGCCGTTGCGGTCTCTGAGCAGGTAGTCGATGCGTCCGGGGTGCTCTGCGCTGGGCACGTGGACTTCGGTGTCGTAGTCCCAGCCGGCTTGGGTGAGCAGGTGGTCAATGGTGGCTCTGGCGATTTGCTCAGGTTGCATGGTTGTCCTTGGGGGCCGAGACGGGTGTTGGTATGCCTGTTGTTAGTAACTGTTCAGACTTGCGGGGATCTGCGGGCCATCCGGCCTGTTATAGAAGGGAAGCCAAGTACGGAATTGCCGACGCAACCCAACTGGATCCCCTCAAACGTGAACAGTTACCGTTGTTATGCTTCCTTGTCTTTAGTTTGTTGATTGTGCTCGGATTTTACTGTGTGCGTGTGAGTGCACGAAATTGGCGGGATAGGCTGGCAGGCATCGCCGTGTCGTGAGCAGGAGGTTGCGCTGGACTTCCTCGGGCAGATTCGCCCTGGTTTCGTTGGCCCGTCGGACGGCTTGCCTCGTGTTCTCCATTACGCAGTCAAAGTGCCGGAGTACGGTGAGCGGGAGGATGACCTTGCGGTATTCATTTCGCTTGTAGGCGCCCCTGAGGAGGTTGCAGATTCGCCAGATGAACCCGGCAAGTTCTTGGTGAGTTCGAGCGTTCATGGATGCTCCGTTCGTTCGTCGGCCTTCCAGTCGCTAGGATACTTGTGCAGGGGGCACCGAGTAACTTTACGGCAGTCTGCCCTTGGCACCTGCTTTGCCTTCGTACGGCACAAGTATGTGAGCCGTGGCCTTTGAGCGGACTGCTACAAAGGTGTTAAGCGTGGTCTAGCGGTATCACGGCTAGGCTTTGCCGCTGTGCACGCCGCATTGCGCCCTAATTCCACAGGCGTATGCCTTTGCGTCCACGGGCGCTCGGCATCGAGATGCCTTGGCTGTGCTTGGGTATGAGTTCTACGCCCAGCCCAACTTTTCGGCGATGCGTTGGCGTTTTTGCTCCCTCTTTAGCCATTCGCGGGGGTATCGCCCCCAGTGATCCATGGCTTTTTGCGGGAATCCTGGTCCCCTGTGTGGAACCCGCATCCTCTGCATATCCACTCGATGGTCATTGGCGGCGAATTCATCCTTGATGTCACGTAAATGCGTCCATCGCTCAACCATTCGATGTCCGTGTGCGTGCAGAGCTGCGTTATCTGCTTCTCTCTGCGTTCAGCCTTTGACTGTGACCATTTGTTGATGTCAAATTTCGCCGTCACTCGAACGGCGATGATGCTCAGCGTGAGTATCAGCAAGCCGATGGGGTAATACCAGATTGGTATATCCGGCATTGTCGGTATTCCTGCCTTTTCGGATGAGTTCGTCCTGTTCCTTACGCTACTTCCATTCGCGGTGTTGCTCGTTTTTCGGGCGGCAGGTTGACTTTGCGGGGCTTATTCCAGTAGGGGGAACAGCACTTCGGGCAATTTTTGGGCTCTTTCTGAGTGCCTTGGCGCGGTGCCCAGCGGTGATGGCACCGCTCGCACATGAAGCCTTCGATTAGAACGCGGGCCATTTGTGTGCCTCCTGTTGGTTTTGGTTATAGTGAAATTTATCACTAGCCAAAAACGTTGTCAATCGTCGCACTACAGGTTCGCTTCCATTTTACACTAGGTTTTTCATTCCAATTGGGGCATTTCGCTGGTGTCAAAGTGACGCGAAACGGTTGCCGATTATGTATTTTATGAATGTACTTGCAGTAGCAGTCTCGGGTCGGGATTACGGCGTTTTGCCGCCCGATGTGACTGCAAAAGCAGCGAGACCGCCGGAGGCCCTAATCTCCAGCGGTCTCGAACGACGCACCCCGGACCAGACCCGTAGATGCTCGTTTTCGAGGTAACACCTTTGTAGGGTATTTGCAACTGCCATTGGCCCATGCGCACAGGCGCTGCGGGCCAATGGTGGATTGTTGTTGCAGCTTCTGGTCGTCTGGTGGTGGCGTCGGCTCCTGAGGGGGCGGCGTTGGTCAACCGACTGGACGACGAACGCCTGGGGCTGCTGTTGCACTGCTTGGCGGAGGGCAACTCATGCCGCGGTACTGGGCGGCTTTCCGAGGTTTCCCTGAACACGGTGTACGGTTGGTTGGATCGGTCCGCCGTCGCCTGTGCCGATTTCCATGACCAGCACGTTCGGAATTTGAGCCTCGCGTCTTTGCAGGCTGACGAACTGTGGGGATTCGTGTATGTCAAAGCCAAGCGGGTTGACAACGCCAAGTCGCCGCCGGCGTTTGCCGGAGATGTTTGGACCTGGCTGGCTCTGGATCCTGTGACTAAGCTGATTGTCGCTTGCCACGTGGGCTCTCGTGGTGCTGAGGACGCGGCGTGCTTTATTTCTGACATCGCTTGGCGTCTGGACACTCGGATCCAGTTGAGCACCGACGGCCATGCCCCGTACGTGGATGCCGTGGACGCGGCCTTTGGTGCCGAAATTGATTTTGCTCAACTGGTCAAGTCGCACCGGACTGACAACGATGGCAACGAGTTGGTCGAGGTGTTCAAGAATGTGATTAGCGGTTCCCCACAGGAATTGTTGATTTCAACCAGTCTTGTTGAGCGTCTCAACCTCACGATGAGGATGAGCGACCGGCGGCTGATCAGGCGAACCAACGGGTTTTCCAAACGCGTCTGGCGACACGCTGCGATGATGCAGGTATTGGTGACTTACTACAACTTCTGTAGGGTTCACGGCACTTTGAAAACGACGCCCGCGGTGGCCGCTGGGTTGGCAGATCATGTTTGGGACCGTCGCAAGCTGGCCCGGATGGTTATCGAGCACGGTTGCTCTGTTGGTACGAGAGGGCCGTACCAGTGCGACAATTCCTCGGACAGCTTGGAATTTTCGCTCGTCCGAAGTTGGGGGCGCGACCGTGCGGTGCGAGAGGATGTGGCGTGTGCGAATTGCGGTTCCCACTGGATGCCGAAAGACGGCAGGGACGCTTCGGGACGGCAGCTTTACCGTTGCCGCAATTGCGGTTATCGGTCTGTCGGTAAGTTGGCGAACCGTGATTTGGCTGGCCGGCGTAGCCGGGCTACTATTTGATTTTCTGATACCCCATTTCAAACTGAGTCACTACCAGCACCCTACGGTCAAAATATGTAATTGTCGCCGACCAAGGGCGACGCCGGCCACCCCGTGGTCAGGGCGACCGGGTTTCGTTGCCGACCCACCGCTTTCATTCCAACGTCGCCCTGTGGCGCCGTTTTAGTTTCGGTGGAACAATCCCGCCTCAGCGCTACAGAAACGCGCCCGGGGCCCGATTCCGGCCGAAACTTGGCCAACCTACGCATGTCTGGCAGATCAGCGGGCCCCGACGGTGACACCGGCCACTTCCGTTTCTACAGCCACAGCGGACCAAGTTTACGCCACACGGGATGCAAGACTGCCCCAGCCACACCTGCGGCCATTCCCACACTGGACGGTTCCAACCGCTCACGCCAACCCAACGGCCACCCACAGAGGGTGGCTTTCTCTTTGGCCACCGAGACCCACCCAAGCCTTCACAAGGAGCGTCAATGCCGGAACCCCGCCTACTACCCCTGGGATTCATCGACCGAAGCACCGACGACGGCGCAATCATCATGCTCACCAAGCCCAGCGAATCCCACGACATTCGACCCGATACACCGGTCACCCTGCGGGTCCAGAACACCGGAGCAACGCCGGCAACGGCCAGAGTCCGCGGCGTGATAACCTCCGTAGGATACGTCACCGCCACCTTCAAGGAGGTTGAGACCCAAAGGCATCCCAAATGGCCTCAGGAACAGCCGGTCATGCAACGAGGAACTCCCGTATACCAGGCATTGCCCGACAGCTTCCAGCCTGACCCGGCCAGAACGATGAGCAAGGAGCAAGCCGACAGCCTCAGCAGACTGACCGCCCGATACCGAGCAATCACCAGGCCACAACGCCCGAGGGCAGCCAAACGACGCCAGCCGCGCAGAAATGGCTCCACCCCCGACCCATAGCTCTATGCGACGGTATACTCGCATATTGACGAATATCACGGATTCCGACAAACTATAATAGAACGGAGGAAAGAATACCTATGGTGAACCCCACCACCGTCCACCAGACCAAGCCTACGCTGAACGACATGGTCTACTGTGCCAACTGCGGCGCGGCCATGGTCAACACCGGCCAGCGCTACCACTGCCCGAACAGCAGCGTGGATTTCGGGCGCAACTGCCCCACCAAACCGGTGTACGCAGACCAACTGCTCCACACCGTCTTCAGTGAGCTGATAAACCGGTTCGCCACTGACGAAAATATCCAAAGCGTCACCGACACCATCAAGGAAACCACCGCAGCCAACGCCCAGATCCAGCGCACGCGCATGGAGCAGGCCGAGGCCGCGATAACCGACGCGAAAAGCAAGAAACCCGCCTTTCTGCAACTCGTAGAACACGGCGCGAAGACCTATCAGGACGTAGCCGCGGACATCGCCGCGTTGGACAGTGCCACCGCTGGTTTGGCGTACGAGTCCATCGTCGCCAGGAACGAGCTGGAAAAGATAGCCTTCGTCAGCGACGAGAAGGGCATCCGAGAAACCGCCACCAGCATGGATACCTGGCTGGGTGGCAACAACCCTGACGAAGCGCAAGAGCTGCTCGACCTCATGGTGCAGAAGGTCATGGTCAGCTCCAGCTCGGCTTTGGTCATTTATCACGTGCCCATGCCGACCGACGAGCACCCAGAGGGCGTCGCCGAGGACCTGGTGCAACTGTACCCAAGTGTCAACGCTTGAAGGCACACCGTACGCGCAAACGCAAACGCTGAGCAGCTCTCCAGTCGCGAGAGTTGCTCCTTTTTATTTCAGGAGAACACGAGGTGCCCCCCTTATCGGAGTCCGCGTCATCGTTCAGGCGGTAACGCCGCCGAACCCGTCGAACTCCCAGTCGTCGGCCACGAGAACCTCCTCGGCACTCAGGCCGTCGTCCTCGCGGGCCGCCTCATGTTCCCTGGCCAATTCGGGCATCTCACGCCAGAGCTCAGAGGCCGGGGTTTCCGTTTCAACCCCATCGTCCTCAAGGGCCTGAATCTGCGCCCACATGGCAATCCTCTCCGAGGCCGTTGCCCTACTGATGAGCTTGATCGCTTGCTCCAAAAGAGGATTTCCGTTGTCTGCAATTACAAACTGATTGCCGTCCTCCTTCACAAAATTGATGTCGTTTTCCCGGTTTTTCATGTGGTAAAATGGCCCAAGCCTTTTCAAGGGCACTTCCTTTATTGGTAGTCGGCACGATTGCCGCTACTCGCATTATAGCAGACGGCGTCCGCTCAAACCCACGAGGTGATGTCATTTGGTCACTATAGAACGAATCTCAGAGATCGAACCATCGAACGATGTCATCAACTTGAACGAAGCCCCCACCGAGGACCATGAAACCAAAACCCGTCAACGCCCACCCATCGGTGAGCTCCTGAAGAGCCTCAGAGGCACCAGGACCCTCCGCAACGTGGAAGCCGATACCGGCATCACCAACGCCTACCTCAGCAACATCGAGCTGGGCATCAAAAAGCCGGGTGTCAGGACCCTGGTCAAGCTCAGCAGCTACTACCAAGTGCCGTTGGAACACCTCCTCCACGTCGCCGGCATCGAGCACGAAATGCCCCAACCTGTTGCCCAGGAATCACCCATGGACATCCAGCGTGCCTTCGATTTCGTCGTCACCGACCCCCGCGTAGCCCACTACCCGAAGCCGGCAGAGGCTCTGCCACTGGACGCGCAGAAATACGTCGTCCAGATTTACGAGCAGTACACCGGCCGGAAGTTGCTGTAGAGGACCAGACCACGATGTTGAAGTTGAACATCGACAGAAAGGCCGTCAAATACCGCAGGGTGTCGGGAAAATCCCAACAGGACAACTTCTCCCTGCGAAACCAAGACGTACGCACCGACAGGTACTGCCAACGAAAGGGACTCCCTGTCGACAAGGAATTCACAGACGTGGGCACCGGCCTATCCGCCAAGGAACGCGCCAATTTCATCGCAATGGCCGAATACGTCCTGGACAAGGCTAACAAGATCACCGACGTGGTCTTCAATGACATCGACCGGTTCGCTCGGAACTGGCGCGAATTCTTCGACTACGTCGACCAAATGGTCCAGGCCGGCATCACCCTGCACTCCGTCATCGACGATGAGGAATACGACTACAACTCAGAGGAGAAGTGGACCGACAAGGCCGTCGCAGCTCAGAAAGAAAGCAAGCGCATTTCCAGAAGGGTCAAGGAAGGCCAGCGGATAGCCACCGAACTGGGTTACCACATCGGCCCGCCACCCTGGGGCTATATGCTCGAGCACGAGACCGACGAACTGGACGAGGACGGTTATCACGCCATCTGCGGCAAGCTGGTCCCAGATCCAGACCTGTGGCCTTACGTCCTCGAGTTCTGGCGCCTCGCCGTCGATGGCTGGACACCATTGCGTCTCGCCCAGCACATGCGTATGAACAATGTCCCGTCTCCACGTGGCAAGCCGTGGACCGAAGACACAGCCCGCCGGCTCATGCAGAACCCGAAATTCCGCGGCGCCGGCTTCCGCGGCGTAAATCCCCAATCCAGGATACCGGGGCCTCAGGAAAATGCTCCTGCCATCTTTGTAGAGAATAACCATGAAGCGGCAGTCAGCCCTGAGAACTGGAAAAAGGTAAACGACGGAATCGCCAGCAGGAACAGAAGCAAAGGGCCAACCCGCTCACACTCCAGCCCAAACCCCCTGAGCAGCCGCATCAAGTGCGGACATTGCGCATCGCGTGACGTGGACTCGAACCTCGAGATCCAAAGGCAGCACGGCAACGCAAGATTGCGTTGCTCACGCAAAAAGAGAATGGGAGCCGACGTTTGCGAGTTCAAAAGCGTCAACCTGAACAGGTTGCTGGAAGCCCTCAGAGACAGGATCATCCATCATTTCCTCACCACCGAGAACCTGCAAAGCGTAATCGCCGGTGTCAACGAAGTCAGCAGGTCGATGCTGCAAGAACACCAGGTCCAACTGGCTCGTATCGGTGAACGGAAGAAAGTTGTCAACACCGAAATCAACAACCTCGGCGAGGTGCTTGCACAAGCCAGAGAGAAGAAAAAAACGTGCCAAGCCTCATAGACAAACTCGCCGATCTCGAAAAGGAAAAGGCAACCCTTGAAAGAGAGGTCAACCAGATTGGTGTTGCCACCGAAGAGGCCCTCCTTTTCGTGAACGACCAAGCTGGCATCATCGAAACAGCGATGGACTACAAGACCTGGATCGACCCCGAGGACCCTGAGGCGGTCAGGGAATTGTTCAAAGTTTTTATCCAAAAGGTTGAAGTCTTTGAGGTCGAAGAGGGCGCCACCGACCAGCGGGTGGTCATCTACTACGACCTACGAGCATTCAAGGCATCGGGCCAAGACGGCTCAGACACCGAGACCATCCACATAGGTAAAAAAAAGTCCCTCGGCGTGTCCACAAATAATTGTGGTTTTGGCACGTGCACAGGGATAGACCTGGCCCACTCAGCGGGTGTGCGCCGGTGATGGTGGTTCCCCCGCACGCGCGGGGATAGACCCTTCCCAAGACGTATCCAGTCTCGAATTGTCTGGGTTCCCCCGCACGCGCGGGGATAGACCTTACAGCACGATGCCCGGACTCGCGTCGCGCACGGTTCCCCCGCACGCGCGGGGATAGACCCGGGGTGGTTGTGTTCCTACCGGGGGAGCCTCTGGTTCCCCCGCACGCGCGGGGATAGACCCGAGATGGTAGCGCCGCTCAGCGACCTGCCCAAGGTTCCCCCGCACGCGCGGGGATAGACCCGATTTCGACGGCAAGGCAGTCAATTCGTCCGCGGTTCCCCCGCACGCGCGGGGATAGACCCTCATCAGATGATCCTCTCGCACAGCAGCGCCAGGTTCCCCCGCACGCGCGGGGATAGACCGCCTACGTGGGCGACTGGGTCGTGCGGTCAGACGGTTCCCCCGCACGCGCGGGGATAGACCGCCGACGATCCGCATTGGGCGGGCGGCAGACGGGGTTCCCCCGCACGCGCGGGGATAGACCTTGACGGAGGACGCAGTGATGACGGCGCCGGCCGGGTTCCCCCGCACGCGCGGGGATAGACCCATCATCAAGAGCCAACCTCCTCAGCCGATTGCGGTTCCCCCGCACGCGCGGGGATAGACCTTTCGGTCAGTCCTGGGTGCCCTACGGAGAAGCGGTTCCCCCGCACGCGCGGGGATAGACCGATTACGAGATAGATGATGACCCCGGCAGCATAGGTTCCCCCGCACGCGCGGGGATAGACCCCAGATTACGGTGCAATACGTAGCAACTTTTGAGGTTCCCCCGCACGCGCGGGGATAGACCGCCAGCGTCGATGCCAACACATCATCGTATGAAGGTTCCCCCGCACGCGCGGGGATAGACCGTATATGACTAACCCGCAAAATGTAATCACACTGGTTCCCCCGCACGCGCGGGGATAGACCGGTGGTCTGATACTGCGATGCCCGCATATTCAGGGTTCCCCGCTACGCTGTTTCAAAAGAATTAATTTCGAGTGCACCGTTCCGCTGCCCAGCAGCCCGGCAAGGCAGCCTAAGGCCCCCAAACCCAAAACCAGAGCCATAAAACCAAACACAAGCAAGAAACCACCCCGCACCCCAACCCCACTCGAACTTCAAGAGCGCCGGGAGAACCGGCGGGAATACGAACAGAACAGAAGTCAACGGACTGAGCGCAAACAGTACGGGCGCGACCAACAAAAAAAGCGACGCCAAAAGGCGAAAGAGCTGGGGATATGCAAGACCTGCTCCCAGCCAGCAATACCGGACCAAACCAGGTGTCCGTCGTGCGCAGAGAAAAACCGGCAGCAACATAGGAGCGCTAAAGCCAAGCGGCAGGCCGCCAACGCCGCTGCGCAACAAAATAAGCCCGGCGCATCGTTGCCACCGAGTAGCGAATAGGTTTGAAGCATGCTTACGTTCAGTGAGCACACTTCCAGAAAACGCAGGGGACCGGTTGCAAGTAACAGAACAGACCGTCGCGAGCGACGAGTTTGCCGAAGTCGCCCACGATGAACGGCGACCCACAACCGGGCGTGCACACAGTCGCAATAGCATACACACTCAGCCGGTCACCCCACCGACAGCATTTCCCGGCAACTCGCCCAACGTGATACATTCACCGACGGGACGGCAAGCGCCCGACCAGCGGGCAGGCAACTCAGGCTGCCCGGCGCAAGGGCATGTCGCTGCGGGCAATCGAACGGGAGTTGGGCATCCACAGGTCCACCGTCAGGAGTTATCTGGAGGCCGGAGGTCCTTCAGGATGGAAGCAGCGGATGGTGCCCAATCCGTCGACATCGGATACCATGGCAGCGTAACGGAGTGACATTTTCGCTGAACACTTACCCGGACATTTTCCCTGACCTACGACACCCCAGTGGTACGTTTTGCTGCCGCCCTTGACACCACACCATCGCAACTCGGAACACTTGTGAAAGGGCCGACATCTGGGTCGACAAGAACTCAAACGCCAGCACCTGATTCGCCAACCGGGAATACAACAGCACTACGACCACGCCAAATACCAAGCAAGGAGCGAGGGCATCGCGTTTGATGAGGACGGAACCGTGAATTAGAATGCTCCCCACCGCTGCGAAGGAGGGGACTCTATGGTAGAACAAGAACGACGCGGGACGCGCTATCAATTGAACTTGGAAATGATCGGGCTCCGGCTAGGTGACGAGTTGGCACTCATGGACGAGGACCATCCAGAGGAGACTTGCATCATCGTGGATCTTTACAGTCGCGATTTCAGGGTCGTGCATCGTAACACGGTCAAATCGCTCACAGCGGCGTGCAACGACGTTTACGGCGTTGAATACAATGACCCGGCTTCTGCGTGGACCTACGAAGGGGAGACGCTCAGCGCAAGACGCAGACGGTTTGAAGAATACCATCAAGGCTATTGACCGAAACTCGACTGTTCCGCGGAGGGGGTACGTATCACTTTGATTTCGATTCACTTGGTAAGCAAGCACGTCAGATTTGAAGCTTATCCACCTCCCAACATTGACCTACCAATCACAAGATAACAACCCAGGTTATGTGGGTCGCAAGAACGAGGTTGCTCCATGGGCCGTTGGGACGCCGATGCCCGTGATGAGCACGCTCTGCAACTCTAGACCTACGGGCACCGCGCGGTTCTTTCGGCCCTTGTTTTGACGAAATCGCACGGACCGGGCCATGCTTCCTCCAGCATCAAGAGCCTGACCTAACGTTAAGTGGCCGCGGCGATCTTTTCTTTTGCGCGGGTGCCTCCAAGCACTCGAGCGGTGTACAACCTATCTCCCGGGGAATTGTCGCAAAACGCGCCATTCAGGGGCAATCCGCCAGAGTGCTCTGTACTCAAGGTGGTAGTAGTCAGGCCCCTGGGACGCAACATTTCGGGGGATTTTGTTAAAACAATGAGGGTTGCACGTCATCAGCGGCTTTTGGACGTTTGGTAATGAACCGTGGGGTGATCAACTGATTGACCTGTCATCCCCATACTAATGTTTCGTTGGTTTCAGAGTCTGGGTTGTCATCCCGTATGATCGGCGGTTGGCTGACCGTTGAGGCTTGGTTCAACTGCGCTTGGGTCAACGAAGTGTAATGGAACTGTACCACCTCATGCGGAGGTTCTCCGACCATTCTACGCCCCCTGCCAAAAACGGTGCGCGACAGGTCGGTCCGGTCTAAGTGGGCCCACCGCATATCCGCTCCAATCAGCTTGGCATCATGAAGTAGTGCATCTTCGAGGTGGCCTCCAGTCCAAACAGCGCCTTCAAGGCAGGCTCCTCCAAAACGCGCTACTTGAGCTTTAGCGCCAGAAAAATTGGCCCACGTACACTTAGAGCCAGATAGTGTTGCACGATTCAATTCGGCAGAAGTCAATTCCGCGTTTACTAGCTTCGCGTTCCTTATGAGGGCATCCTCTAGATTGGCGCCTGTCAGATTGGCGTTGGTCAGGTCGGCACCATCTAGATTGTGCGCACGCAGGTCTGAGCCTACTAGGTTCACACCCCTCAGATCGATTTTGAACCCTTCAGACGGAACTCGCTCAATTAAATCAGGATCCCTTAGACCAATGGCAGATACAGCGGCTTGGACGTCTTCACGTACCAAAGACGCCTGGATGCCCCATTCTTCGTAAACCGAAACTCTGATTTCTTCGTCCTTGGTCGGGTTTCTGGCGAAGGCACAAAGCAACTCCATGCACTGGTTGTAATATTCCTCGGGGTGTTCCTCAGCTAATCTGCGCAACGCATATATGCCGCCCAAACGTACAGCCAGGACTCCTTGACCGAGCATCTCGGCGGCACGTTGGTACCGATCATTCAACAGCCCTTTCTGGGCTGTTTCAGCTTGACGTTGGACGACTTCGACCTGCTTTTGGGCTGACTCAACTTGGCGCTCTGCTACTAACGCGCGCCATACCCCAAACACTAAGGCAACTACTCCGCCCAGCAAAAGACCAACGGTCCGGGCGGTGTCCCCATTCGATTCCGTTTCCGACGCTCCTTCGCGGAGCCATGGGTCCCACGCTAGAACTGCAACCGCCACGAACAACAAAATGATCGCCACGATTGCGACTATTACCCCGGTTGACCGAGATTTCGGAAAGACTTTGGTGTTAAGTCGGTCCATCGTCACACTACCTTGGTGTCATGCCGCAATACTCAATTCCCGCAACCTGGACACCATGTGCTCCTGCGGTCGGTCGCCCTTGACCCGGTCGCAGTGGGCGCACAGCGGTTGCATGTTCTCGATGTTGTCCTGGCCGACAGGGCACTGTGGGATCACGTGGCCCACCTCGACGACACAGAACGGGAACTCGGTGCGACATCCGTTGCACCGTCCCTCCTGATGGCCGAACAGGGCGTGCTTGTTCTGCCGGTACGGCACCAGAGCGTCGATGTCGGCGCGGATAGGGATGTCGAGGCGGGGTGTCACCAGCCTGTTATGAAACAGGTCGCCCATGGACTGCTGTAGGGGCATGTTGACCAGCTCGACTACCTTGGGAGAAATGTCTATGCCGACCCAGTGCCGGCCCAAGTTCTCGGCAGCCATGCAGGCGGTGACGCCACCGCAGAAGGGGTCCAGCACGACGTCGCCTTCGTTGGACGAGGCCTTGATGATGCGCTCAAGTAGCGCCTGCAGTTTCTGCGTGGGGTAACCGATGCGTTCGGATGACGTGTTGCCAATCCTGGGGACATCCGTCCACACGTTGTGCCACGGTTTACCTTCGGTCTCGTCCAAGTAACGTTTCAAGCCGTCCATGCGAAATGCCCTGCCGCCTGAGGCGCACACCTAATTCGAACACGGCGCGTCAAAGCAACTGGGGCCCTGGCCGGAAATCGGTCAAACCAAAAAGCGCGCTCAAACGGGAACCAGTATGAAGCATCGCGAGCATCAGCGCCCAACTCGCAGGGAACGGTGCGGATGGCGCCGCCATTCACAATCAGCAGCCAAACGGCATCGCACTTCTCTGCATAACACTCGTACTTTTCAGCTTTTTTGCCCAAGACAGCTTGGACGTGCTCCGGTTCGACGAATACCCCGTCTGCTGCCCCGCCGCAGGCCCAAAGTTCGTCAGCGTCGCTGCACGACGGCGACACCACATACAATGCAACTTCTGGGATGTCCAGATGAAAGTAAAACGGCCAATGGGTAAGTGGACTATCAGGCCACCCATTGTTCATCACCACGCGCTGAAACCGCTCGGCGAAGTCGTCCGTGTCCGGCGTGTTCTTGGGACCCTGGAAGTAAGGATGGTCATTGAACATTACGGTGACGTTCAGGGGAGGACCACCGCTGTTGCGGAACTTCCCGCGTGCTTTATCCACGGCCATGTGACGAAGGTTCTGGAACCAAGGAGGCACACTCGCCTCCGGGTCGCCGCCATCGCCAGTGGGGTAGAAGAATTCCACCAACTCAATTCCAATTTGCCGGCCTTCAAACGGCACGATGAAATCAGGGCTTTCCGCTGATCGCAAACCCTCGGCGCAGTGCCCCAAGCCCAACTCCTTCAAAGCGAGTTTGACTTGGCGACGCTCGCGCCACTTCTTTTCTGTGAACAAGTTCATCACGATGGGACCTAACGCTACCGGTCGAAAACTGTCTTGGGCCTAATTGGGCTCAATTGTTGACCTGCGACTCAATTCGCCCACGACGCCTACAGTAAATGCGCTCACGGCACAGACTCGGCCCAGCAGGTCAATGACGAACTCCTTGTGATCTGCGAACCGGTAAGTGTTGAACCGCTCCCGGACCGTAGGATCCTTGGGCTTGCGCTCTTTGTACTGGTCCAGCACCCATTCCAGTGCTGAGCGGCTGCCCAGCCGGTATTCCCACGCCTCGGCCGGAACGCCGGCCAATGTCGTCTGCTCGTCCAGCGCGATGACACCACGATCCTTGTCGGCGCGCAGGAGGACCCGTTTGGGTTCCACACCAGATTTATCCTGTCGCTCCAGCGGCCACGGCTCCGCCGTCTCAAACCCGATATGTAGGTCAAGCAGTTCCTGACCCTGCTGCGCCCACCAGGCGACATCTTCCTGGAAGTACACCCTCGGGAACTCCCGCCGCAGGTCAACCTCGTACCGCTGGCGGTAAGCCGGGTCATGCAGCATCGCGTACACATAGGCGAACACGTCCTCGGCTTCAATTCCGTCGTCGCCGTAGCGCTCATGGAACTGACGAAGCCCCCATCCGGTGATGTTGCTGACCCGTATCCCGTCCGATGTGTAGCGGTAGAGGGGAAGGCACTGGTTGTCGCCGACGAAATGCAAGTCCATCAATTTGTCAGACGCCAACGCGAAGAAAGAGCGATGGCGGGCAGCGAAATTGATCGTGGGGTTAGCGTCAATCTGCTGGTGAGGAAAAATCTGCGGCATTTGATACCGGCGATGGGTGATGATCGGTGCATAGTAGCAGTGCTTCGCGACAAATGGGCGGTACATGGCTCGGGTGATGTTCGTCGTCGCGAAATGCACCTGATCACCCTTCATGAGATGGCTTTCCAGTTCGGCTGTCCACTTTATAGACCTGTCTACCCAGTCACCTAAGGCACCAGGGTCTGGCCTTTCCTGATTGAACCGTTGCATCTCATCACGGTAGACCTTTGAGAAAAACAGCACTTTGTTCGTCAGGACGTCGAAGTCGAAATCGTAAGCCCATTCGTCGCGATTGGTCGCGATGCCAAGGGAATTTAGCCCGAAAACCGCCTGCTCATCGTTGACCGATTTTGCCAACTTCGTTTCTCGGTCCGCCAACGGTATCAGTTGGTCAAAACCGCTGTCCGACTGGTCCAGCCAATTGGCCTTTTCATCAGGAGCAATTTCGACGAACTCCACAGTGTCAATGGCCTTACCCGCAACGTAGGCGACCTTGTCGAAGGCTTTCGCGTAGTCGCGGACCGCGTTGTAGTACACCTTGAACCCGTCGACGCCTTTCCGTCGCACCAAGAAGTAAATCGCCACGCCCACACGGATCTTATCGTCAAAGACGTTGCCACCTTCCTGACGACGCCTTTCACCGCTGGTACGAGCGTTGCCTTTCAGGTCAACAGCCCATAGTTCATTGAACTCCTCAGCCACGACCTTGCGGAACCCATCGTCCTGCCGAGCGTCCAGAAAAGCACTGTTGCTTACGAAACCGATGATGCCATCGTCCTCCAGCCGATCCGACGCCCAGCGGATGAACCGCTTGTACATGTCGTACTGCTTCGTCTTTTGCGCCGTACTCTCTTTGATGTACGTTTCACGGATGCGACGGTCAATCTCACGGTAAGCTCGGTTCCTGTTATTGTCGTTTTCGTTCCGCTGGTTCGCGTTGTAGGGCGGATTGCCAATGATCACGCTGATGGGCTTTTCATTCTGCTCCTGGACGCGAATCCAGTTCTCTTCGGATACGGCGCCCAGGTTCAACATGGTCTGCCGCTGGACGGCCGCGCCGCTGGCCCCCTTCCAATCCATGTTGTCCAGCGTGTCGACGAAGCACAGGTTCGGGAACTCCTCGTAGCGGCCCGTCAGCTCCTTGAACGTATACTCGATGTTCAAGTTAGCTATGTAGTAAGGGAGAATTTCCACCTCGTTGGCGTGGATCTCGTTCTGGTACTTGTACTCCAGTTGGTCGGCTGGAAGGTGGTTCATCAGGTTAGTGATGAACGTGCCGGTTCCCGTCGCGGGATCGAGGATGTTCACTTTCTGGTCACCCAGCGTCTTGCCGAAGTGTTTTTGGAGCAACCAGTCGGTGCCCCGGATGATGAAGTCCACCACTTCATTGGGCGTGTACACCACCCCCAAGCGGTCGGCGGCCCCAGGGTTATAAGCCTGGTAGAAATCTTCATATATGGCTTTCAGGAACTGCTGCTTCTCGCCGTACTCGGCGATCTCATCAGCAGCGCGGCCAATGGCCCCGTAGTAGGCCCGCAAGCGGTCGACAGCCTGCCGGCGCACGTTGCCGGTGAAGAACGTGCCTTCGAGGACGTCAAGCTGGCGAGCGACGTTGTTTTCGCGGTGGAACTGGTCCTCGGCGAAAACCCGCAGGAAGATGTCCTTCGTCAGGATGTGCTGGATCAGCATCTCCCTGACGTTGTCGTTCGTGACGTCCGGGCTGATGGACTGGTGGCACAGTTCGAGGAAGACCCTTGCTGCCTCCTGGTACCCTGAGTTGCCAGCCTCGGCTTCGACAACAGTTTCACGGAGTCTCTCCAGCACGGCGGGCAGGTCGGTCTGGAACTGGTGCCTCGCCTCCCGAAACTCCCTGATCTCCGGCAATTCATAGCCCAGAAACTTTCGAATCAGCTCGTGTAGCGCGGCCGGATCGGCCATGTCCGTCCGCATCGCCTCCTGATGGTCCTGGACGAGTACGGCGGTGCGCGAGTCTTCGAAAAGGATGTTGTCGCTGGAATAGCCCTGGCTTAATTTGTTTCGTATCTCGCGGTCCAGATCATCGTAGGTGTCCTTGGCTTCCCACAAGCCGCGCGTCATGCGCAGGGAGTCCCGGATGGTTCCATCAGGCTTGTTGCTACGATCCGACCGCAACTCAGGTACGAGCACAAACCGCTCAGAGTGCTCAGCGCAGTACGCCGCCAGACAGTTCTGGAACGCCGAGCGGATGTTTTCCTCGTTGGCCAACCCGCCAAACGCGATGAGTTCGGAGAGTTCTTCGTAGTAGCGGTCGATGTAGGGGTAAGCAGGCATATGAACCAATCGGAATAGAGGTTGTACGAACAGTGCCGGAAGAACTTACCGGGTGTCATTGGATGATCATTCTAACAACCAAGACCTTGGGGTACAAAAACGCTCGCGCAATGGGTAACCCTGACGGTTGTCCTGTTGCGCCGGCGAACGCCGGCCAGCCGCTGCCCGACACCCCACACCAGAACACCAACGCAGCTGGCCCAGCAATCCCTTCACCACGCCGCCAAACGCGAGGTGGTAACATACGCTCTGACAGACGCAGGAGTCCCAAGGTGACCACCACTTCCATCCAAGAACAAATCGACGAGCTCTTCGCCGACGCCCGCCGGATGCACTCCCAAGCGGTCGAACGTCTCGAACAGGGCGACATCCGCGACGCCGCAGAAAAGGCCTGGTGTGCTACCAAACGCGCCACTGACGCCCTGCTGCTGGCCCGCACCGGCGAGCAGCCTGGACCTACTGGTTTCACCAGCGACGGCCTCGACGACCTGGTCTCTTCAGACCCAACCGCTGCATCGCTACAGGGCCGCTACTACAGCCGCCTCAGCCAACTGCACGGCGCTTGTTTCTACACTGGCGCATGCAACCAGCACACCGAGCGCCGCATCAGGGAAACCGCCGATTACATTGCCGATGCAGAAACGCTCGCCGCCGGGTAAGCGTCCGAAGGCACTCTAACCGGCTAGTCAAACTTCACCGAGACACGCAGTCGTCTGCTCGGCACCACATCCGACGGGCCATAACACCACGCCGAACAGATCAGCAGAACTGCCAGCACGGTTCTCCATCAGCCGACCAGATGCCGACTTCAGCTACCCCATGAAGGGAAACACGCCATAGGGTGCAGCCGCCGTGCTACTCATCAACCACCTGACGGTGTACGGCCCTTGACACGTCGCGGACCAACGGAGACACCGGCCGCCACTGCCTGCGTTCAAAAGGCCAATAGGACGCCCTCAAGCGACGAAAGGGCAGGTGACACTCTCAAGGGCCCTCGAACACACCCAGGAGCTGTCTACGGCAGAAATGCAGCCCCTTACCCCGAATCCACCGAAGGGATACGGCGCTGGCGTTGACACGAGGGGTGATGGGTAGGGGAAGGCGAACGGGCCAGGCCCGGTCCCGATAGATGGGGTTGAAGGTAGTGGGCGGTGGCCACGTCAGTGGCAATGTGGCGGCCCGCAATGGCGGCGGCAGGCAAAAACGGCCAGGCGGCATGCCGGAAGCGGCACTCGCGGGCTGGACTGGCACGACTCTGTGGGACAGCCCTTGGGTTGTCCGGTCGTAGGGTTGGGCACCGACGGCGCCGTCAGGCTGGAAAGGGAATGGCTCGCAATCGGGTGAGGGCGCGACTGAACTGGGTTTCCCAGGGCCAGCGCTGGGGCAGATGTAAGGTGAGGCACCGCGCCGCGCGGGTGAGGCGTCCGGCGAGGGAGAAGAAGCGTAGTCGCAAGGTCTTGGTGGTCACGACCTGCTCGCCCAGACCAAAATCCTCAGACGGCTGCTAGTCGACGGTATCCATGGTGGCGGATTTCGTATCCAACCCAACGGATTCGACTACCTACTGCCGTCGTTATCGAGTAGAAATTTCCTATATAAACGGACCAGTTTGCATTCGTTGCACCTTTGGCACACAATTAGCATAAGCACATAAGCTGCGAGACCGCGTAGCCGCCTTACGTGGTTCACACCCAAATGGAGAGAAGCCTTATGACCACGACACAAGAGGCTCAACCACCCGAACTTATCCAGCTCGTCGCTTACCACAAAATGCGCCAGGCCCTGAAAGCCGCTTACCTTGGCCAATGGGTTGTTATTTTTGATTCCAAGGTCGTCGGTCACTACGAAACTTACGACGAAGCGCGAACCGGGGCCCGTGGCCAAGGCCTCAACCTCTTGGACTGCTTGATCCAGAAAGTCGGTGCCGAGCCCCCCATTATCCTGTCCTACAGCGACTAGAATGCAGCGGACCATCACGGAGTATCACTCGCCTTCAATCGATTTCCTGCTTGACAACGGACCTCATATCCCGGTGATCATTGCCAGCCATCCCACCGTAGCCTTACTGGATTCTGGGGCGCGTTTCTCCTACATCGACATCGAACTCGCAGCAAACCTTAGTGCTCCCCAAGCGGGCCAGCACACGGCTCACGGCGCGACCAGCACAGACCGCCACCCCTCCTTCGACGTCAGTTTTTACATCCCTTTGCTATCCTTATCGCTTAGATCGCCAATTCGTGGTCTGCCGCTCAGGGAGCAAGAACATTTCTGGCAGGTGATAGTCGGTCGCGATGTTCTCCGCAATTACGAGCTAACCATCGACTGGAGAACCGGCCTTATCCGATTTGTCGGATTCTGATAACCCTTCAGTCGCGCCAACTACGGCCCCGATTCTGGGGCCGTTTGCGGTAACGGCCAAGGCCCAACGCTATCCGTTCCAAACGTAGGAATTTGACACCACAAAACGTGGATGGAGACTGCCTCTGAGGATGTAAGGTGTGAGCGGTATTGGTTCGTGTTCCACCCGGATTCGGGTTCCATCGGAACTGATGATGTAGAGACCTCCGGCGTGTTGGTCGGAGGAGAGGTTGGTTCGGGTGTAGGCTTGTCGTTCTGGCTGGGTTGCGGTTTCGGGGTGCATGCTGTGGTGATCATGGCAGTCGCCACCAGGCAAGCGGCGATGGTTACGGTGATGGCTCGTGCGGTCTTACTGGTCAGCATGGAAGCACCTCTGCATGGGGGATTTCTCTCATGTTAACCGGGCAGGTTATTTTTTCCTGACCAGGTTTGCGGAGTGAATTTCGGTGCTGACCGGGTTTGGGTCTGCGGCGCTGCGGCCGCCTTTTTCGGTCGTTTTCGGGACGACCAACGGTCTGGTCGGGAATCCGCAAAACGCGTTCTCAGGCCACTTCAGGGCATTGGACGACTAAGAGCCTATCCTAATAACCCAGCAGCTCTGAGGGCGGTGAGGGCGCAGGCGAAATGAAGAAAGGCGATGTAGTTCTCAGGGGACTTGTCCCAGCGGACCAGGATGCGCCGGAAGCGGTTCAGCCAGCTGTGCGAGCGTTCCACGACCCAGCGCCGGGCTTTGAATCCAGCTGCTCTTTTGATGGCCTTGGCCTCCTCGCCCCGGCTGCGGATGTGAGCGGTGAAGCCAAACTCGTCCAGGGTGCGGCGCACCTCGTCAAAGTCGTAGCCTTTATCCAGGCACATACCCTGGGGTTGGTCTGGACTGGGCGCCGGTCGCGGCACGGGCAGGCTGTCCACCGTGGCCCGCACCAGCTTCATGTCATGACGGTTGGCTCCGTCCACCGCCAGACCCACCGGAATGCCCTGGGCTTCGGTCAACAGGCTACGCTTGACCCCGCATTTGCCGCGGTCAGTGGGATTGGGGCCGGTTTTTTTCCCCGCCCAAGGGCGATTTGGTCATGGCGCCGTCCATACTCAGCCAACTCCAGTCCAGCCCCTTCAGTTCGTCATAGCGTTCCAGTCCCACCCGCCACAGCTCCAGGAACACTCCAGCGGCAACCCATTCCTGAAAGCGCAGGTGGGCGGTGGACCCGGAACAGATGCCCGTGGCGTCCAGGGCTTTCCACTGGCAGCCGGTGCGCAGCACGTAGAAGATGCCATTGGCGCAGGTGCGGTCGGGAACCCGGGGCCGGCCGCCGCCGAACCGGTGGGTGTTCACATGCTCGGGGATCAGGGGCGCCAGCACCTCCCAGAGCTCGTCGGAGATCTGGAACGCGCCGGTGGTGGGATTGGTCCTGGTGGCTGGGCCAGCACGCTTCGGACGTGGCGGCTTGGTATCTTTCGCTTTGGTCATTGCCCCAGTCTAGACGCAACCCCCGCTTTCCTTCCCGCAACGCCCCTGCAAGTTTCCACCAGTTTTTAGGATAGGCTCTAAGGGGGGGGTCGTTTTTTCGCTGAAAGTGGCTGAGATTGCGTTTTTGAGGGGTCTATGGCGATTGTGACAGAGGTTCGGATGGCAGTTTTCATGGTCCCGGTGGCTGGGGCGGCTGTGACAGCACCGGTTCGGCAGTTGTGGAGCTTTCCCGATTGGGAATCATCGCGGGTTTTTGCTCGTTTCTAGCAGGCTGTTGAAATGGG
The DNA here is from genome assembly GCA_965220095.1 of Dehalococcoidia bacterium. GTDB lineage: Bacteria > Chloroflexota > Dehalococcoidia > Lucifugimonadales > UBA3495 > Bin87. The sequence goes on along the minus strand of OZ244805.1, from coordinate 2,507,962 downwards.
CTGCCTGAGGGCAGCGTAGGGATTTTCTGTCGCCTGACACGAGGGCTGACTTCCACATCCGGTGGAAAGTCGCCCTGGGGATTGAGATTGAGGATAGACCCTTTGCCAAGAGTACGCTGCAGATGTTCCGGGCGCAGTTGATACTGCACGACAAGGTGCGGGAGGTATTCGAGGGCAGCCTGCGCTTGGCGCGGCAGTCGGGCTACCTGAAAAAGCGTGGAATGCGGGTGGCGCTGGACACCATCTACATCCTGAGTCGGGGCGCGGTTCCGACTGGTGCTGCTTGCTGCTAGGGGAATGGTAAATACGCGCTCTCAGGCTGGTTTTGAGCCTTGGATGACTTGTGAGTCGTCCAAGAGCTTAAATCGCTGTCACAGCTCGTATTTGTATCCTCTATCGCGATTTTTCAGGAAGATTGGATAGCGGTTTTCCAAGGTCGCCACCCACCACGCACAGAGACTGCATCCGCCGAACAATCGTCAGGGCACGAATGCCGTTGGCCTGAATACGACCCAAGCTGTCCGCCAGCTCCTCACGGATTTCGTCCAGCAGCGCACGGTCATCTTCACCCAGATGCTCACGGTAAGCGTCCAGCGCCTCGAACAGCTCAACGGACAGATTACCCGAGCCCTCAGCAAAGTTCTTCACGAAACTGAGCGGGTTGCTGATCTCATGGGCCACCCTAGCCACGATCTCGCCCAACGCCGCCAGCTCCTCATAGGCTTGGCGAAGCTCACCGCAGAACTGCTCCACCAAGTTCAGATGCTGAACCTCAAGCGCCTGCCGACGGAAGACCTCCACGGCACTCGCCAACTCACCAATCTCGTCTGAGCCAGCCTCGGGCACCGGGGTGTCCAGGTCTCCAGCCGCCATTGCACGGATCCCGCCCGACAGACGAGAAAGCCGCCGCACCACCATGCTGCCCACCCAAAGCCAGGCCACCAAAGTGGCGAGCAGCACGCTGACGGCCGAGATCACGAACAGCAACAAACGTCCCCGGTCAAAGCTCACGCTCGCCAAAGGCCATAATTCGGGCAGCCGCATCAGATGCCCGCCAAGCATCCTCAAGAGCGGGGAAAGCCCCACGTGACAAACCATGATTCAGGTCACCGCCGACCTCAAAGTAATAGACTCCCACGCCGCTCGAAAGGAGCGTCAACAAAACGGCCAACCCCAGGGCAGCGTAGAGCTTTGTGCCAATCCTTCTGAACATCAGATCACCCCAAATGTCGTCGAACAGCCAGCCAGTCATTGGCCACCAAGGCCACGGCGCGAACAGACCGCTAAGCCAGCAGGAACGCGCACCGGATGGTAAAGCAAATCATGAAACATGCGGCTTTGGTCGCAGCCGTCCTCAACAATGTGGCGATTACGATCAGCAACCAGCCCTTCCGCAAAGCAACGCTGGTTGCAGCCATCGGCACAGTTTTGCTCGCCGTCGCGGCAACCGTAATGGTGCCATCCCTTGCGGGGGCGCAGGAGCGATGTTCTGGGGGTAAGTGGGCTGGACACAGCCACAACGACAACACCAACATCTGGGGCACCACTGCCTGCGTCACGAAAGAAATCATCGACGATGTAGATCCTGTGCCACGTAAAAGGCTTTGGACAAACAGCGTTACAGAACCACACCGACACGACGCTATTGACGAAGAAGACTATCAAGGCCCCAACGGATGCACTTCCCAGCACGTCAATAAACACAGAGAAGATGGACATGAAGTACTCTCATGTTCACAAGGAAACCAAGAGCCACCACCGACCCATGTAGCGACGGCGACGCCCGTGCCGACGGCTACGCCTACACCGGCGACGACGGCTACTCCAACACCGGCGACGACGGCTACGTCCACACCCAAGCCGACAGCCACGGCTACCCCGACACCGACGGCTACTCCAACACCGACTCCGACGGCTACATCCACACCCAAGCCGACAGCCACGGCTACCCAGCCGCCGCCAACGCCTACGGCCACCCCGCGGCCGACGGCGACTCCAACGGCTACCCCGTATCCGACCGCCACGGCCACGGCTACCCCCAGGGCAACCGCCACGCCGCAGCCGACCGCCACCCCACAGCCCACCAGACGGGCGACTACGACGCCCACCGGCGGCGGGGGAGGCGGGAACACCGAGGACAGCACTCCTTCACCGACGGACCCGCCAAAGCTGACGGATGCGCCCACCGCAGTCCCGCCCACCGCAGTCCCGCCCACCGCAGTCCCGCCCACGGCAGTCCCGCCCACGGCCGCAGCACCGACAGAGAGTCCCATAGTGGAATCCACCCGTGGACCGGACGCGACGGCCGCGCCGACTACTGGCAGGCAACAGTCCGGTGACGAATCAACCCGCGCGACACCGACTTTCATAGCGAACCCGACTCAAGTTCCCACCCCCACGCCCACAGCAATACCAACCGTCTCACCGACCCCAAAGCCCACGCCAACGCCGGAACCGACTCCGACGATCGAAAGTCCAGCCAGCGTTCTGCCCACGAAAGCGCCACCTGACCAACAATCCAACCCAACAACGGGGAAAAGAGAAGATAGCCACATCCTGCTTAGGCCACAGGACTGAGTGCCGCCCCAGCTCGAAGCAATAATCCCCGCCACCCAGAACGCAATAAACTACATCAGAACACTGCCCAGAAACAGACTGACTCTGTTGGTGGCATTGGCCGCCACCATGGCCGCAGCCGCTGCAGTGTTCGCTTACCTGCTACTGCGCAGACAGTAGATGGCGGAGCGACCTTTGCTACACGGCTACACGACTCCGCCCGAGGCCGTTTCCTACGCCAGCCCACTGGACTGCGGACACCCGACAGCTCCGCTGCACCATCCTCCTTAGGCGGGCATCGCCGATGAGGAAGAGTTGCGGAAACTGCCGCCGCCGCAACAGCCTCGCCTCACGAGTTCGTCCGAACTCCCCACGTACACGGTTGTTGGCCAGCAACCGCATGATGCTGCACCAGAGGCGCTGTGCCGCCCCTTTCCAGCCTCAAGGCAGAGGATGCTTACGGACTCGCTAAGGGCGTCTGCGTGCCCACTGCGCAAGAATTGCGGATGAAGCGATCTGGGACTGGGTGCACCAGGAGGTGACCGCCAACCCCGTATCAAGTACGGGGCAGGCTCTGTGCCTCGGCGCCAAGTCCGCAGTGCAGGAGAAAGTGAATAATTTCTTTACCCAACTGGCTGGCCGGCAACCAGAGGTCAAACAGCGCTGCCGGACCGTGCTCCAAACCCGCGCCGAAGGACTGCTGGGGAAGGCCCATGCCGACCCTCGTCGCCCTACAAATGTAGATCCCACCTTGGTATCAGTTTAGTAAACTTCGTTGTCGTGCTGGCTGAGACTACGGACGTAACTTCAATTTTAGCAATTGTACCTGTTGATGCCAGTCTTTGACGCATGCGCATCCAAAGAAGGCACAACGAAAACGTCGCTGACGTACAGCACCGCCGAGATCCTGCCAGGACCTTGAGGCCCAAAGCCACCAACGCCGGCGGACGGCATGAAAGCACCAGACCCACAGGGCCGGCGCGACCGGCTGCCGGATTGGTAACAGCAGGCCCTTGTGCCGATTACGCGGACACCGATAGACTCATGACGCATCCTGGTCGTGTCCGGCACCCGTGGCCGCTCCCAGAGGATTGCATACCCTTCAAGTCGCAACTCGCGAATGTTTGACCAGGGAGACGCCGCCGTGAGCAACAACTTTTACGTCTACGAGAACTGGACTGTATCCCCGAAAAAGGCAATCGTTCATTTGGGCACCTGTTCGTTTTGCAATGGCGGCCGTGGCCTGAACCGAAGGGCATCAGGGCCGAACGGCCGTTGGCACGGCCCCTATTCCACGCTGCATGATGCTAATCAAGCCGCAGAGGCAACCGGCCGTAAAAGAAGGGAGCACTGCCAGTTCTGTCTCCGTAATCCGGCGAGCCGACGGCAGCCGACAGAGGCTGCAAATGATTGATCGACGAAGAGTACGAACTCTCCGAAGACCCGACCGACTGCAACGCGGCGTCCGGATCGGACCGGGTCCGGCCACTCGACAGACTGCCCCAAGTTGAACGAGACAACGCCGCACTGGCGCCAACGCGGCACAGAGGCGACCAACCATGCCGGTTCTTTGCTCTGGGATGGGAAGTCCAAGACTCCAACATGTTGTACTTCCTCCCGTTGCTCGTACTTGGGTTGCTGTTCCTGGTACCGGTCGGAATCGCCGTGTTCGGCGGAGGTAGGTCTCGTAAACACTGGGACAACCTTCTCATAGGTCTGTTTGCAGGCTCGGCCACCGTGGGGCTGACCACCGGTTGGATTGCCGTGGTTTTGATTTTCATCCCTGAAATCTTAGCAAGTGGGGTTGGTTTACTGGCAGTACTCGGTGGCGTCATCTCCGGCCCGGCCGCCATTATTTGGTTCACCCGAAGGTGGCTGCGTCAGTAGCGACGACCATTTTGACGTTTGGGATAGTGTCAATTATCCGGCGCGGAGGTGCTGATTGAACGCCGACCAACAAGCCAGGCTTACTGGCAAAAATTGCGAAACTCAACCGCTAGCATAACGAAAGTGTCGCCGACTGCCGACGCCGGCCCCCACCGACCAACGGGGCGGCCGGCTTTTTGTCGGTAACCCGGTACAGCCCAACCAGTAGCGCATCCGGACAATGGACGAGACAGCGTGCCGCCCAGCCTGCTGGCCACGGCGCTGCTGTTGCAGGCCTACGACAAGGTGAGCGACGCCGATGCCAAGGCGAGGGCTGACTTCCACATCCGGTGGAAAGTCGCCCTGGGGATTGAGATTGAGGATAGACCCTTTGCTAAGAGCACGCTGCAGCTGTTCCGGGCGCAGTTGATACTGCACGACAAGGTGCGGGAGGTGTTCGAGGGCAGTCTGCGCTTGGCGCGGCAGTCGGGCTACCTGAAAAAGCGTGGGATGCGGGTGGCGCTGGACACGACCTACATCCTGGGTCGGGGCGCGGTTCCGACTGGTGCTGCCTGCTGCCAGGGGAATGGTAAATACGCGCTCTCAGGCTGGTTTTGAGCCTTGGATGACTTGTGAGTCGTCCAAGGGCTGAAATCGCTGTCACAGCTCGTATTTGTATCCTCTATGGCGATTTCTCAGCACGATCAGATAGCGGTTTTCCAAGCTGGTGATGAATTGGCCACCGTACCGTTCAAAAGTACGGTGGCGAGTTTCCACGTGGTTCGGTTTGTCGTATTAGCTGTTCTCACGGCACCGTTATTCGGGCGGGGTTGGTGTAGTCGGATCTGACGCCGTTGTTCTTGAGTGCGTGTACTCTGTAGATGTGTCTGGCGCCGGACTGTCTTGCCGTTTCCCGTACTCACGAACCGGCCTCGCCAAGCCCGGGACGGGGCGAACCGGCACAAAGGCTACAGGTGTTTTCGCTACATTAAGTCTATCCACCAAAACTGAGGTGAATGGACCATGCGAAGAGCCAGGATTGCCGCAACACCGTGCATCCGGTCGCCGCCCTCCGCGACCGGCAACGCAGACGCTCGTTCCGCCGGTGAGCGATGCCACAGCGCTGATGAGTTTCTGATCTACACGCCGCCGGCCGCGCACAGTTCAACGAGCAGCGAGACCAGTGGAACCGCAGCGGCTACCATGTCCGCCTCGAGAACCAGAACACCTTCCACCTCCGGGGGCACTCGGCCACCCTCGACGGCAAGCCAGACCTGCTCGTGCTCAACCAAGACCACGTCCGCATCATCGACGTCAAAAACGGCCAGGAGCAGCCCTGGCACCGTTACCAGGTCATGATCTACATGTATGCCCTGCCCCGGGCGCTGCCCGAGTATAAGAACGCCAGGCTCGCCGGAGAAATCGTTTACGGCAACCGCACACAACGCGTTCCTCAAGGCGGAATCGACCAAGGCTCTATCCGAAACCTCGGCAGCCTCATGCGTCGCATCGCGGCGCCTGAACCCCCGGTACGCGTTCCCAGCACCCAAGAGTGCCGTTTCTGCGACATCAGCGCCGCTGACTGCCCAGAACGCATCGACGCCGGCCCAGAGCCCGAAGCCGGGACCACCACCGAGTTCTGAACCACGCCCCACAGTCAGTGCCGGTCCGAGGTACTTGTGGGACAACCCCCGCCGTTTGAACCGCCAGGGCACCTCTAACCAGAACAACTCCCCTCCAATCCCCAACGATGAACGTGAAACTCCGCGGCATCCTCATCGCGGTCACCGCGGCCCTAATCATAGCTTCCTCGCCGGAGCCCGCATGGCGCACTGCGGACATGCGACCGCACCGACTCGAAAAGGCCAGAGCCGCAATCCAGAAAGCGGAAAACGGAATCGACACCACCACTGCTACAGCAGTGCTGAACACTACCTCAGCCACGCAAAACACGAGAGCGGTGAACACAGATGAGCACCACAGAGAGCCAAGCCAGGCGACAGTTTGCACAAAACAAACTTGCCGAAATGGCGACCCTGAATGAAGCAGGCCGACTCACTGTCCTGCGCCACATCATGGCCAGCGTACTGGAATTCACACCCGTGAACAGCACTACGTTCACCATCGACAATCCACTGCTACCGAAAACCGCCACGGTAATCGCCGAACTTGCTAACGAATTCGGCCCAGACTATACGGCGGTTCACTTCGACCTGTCGGAGCAAAGCGGGACAGACCCGCGGCACCCTGAAGAACTTTTAGCCCAAGTACAAGCGGCCAACAGCATGGTGCAACAATACGCCGGTGAGGAACGTTATCCACTACTTATTTTCACGCGGTCCAGAAGCGTGCAGTTCATCACCGGAGACCCCGTGCCTGAAAATCACCATCGAATTCAGGATGTTTGGGGATCCATCTTCTACTGGAGTGACGCCCGCAACGACGCGCCGGGGTGCCTAAGCCAAGTGGGCGACGCCATCGCCAAAGGCGAAGTGCCGCAACGGGCCTTCCAGAACGGCTTCAAGATGTACGTGCCCGCACAGTGCCGACACTGCGGTACGCCACTCACCTATTTGGATGATTTCTGGACAATCGCATCAGCCCTGACGATTACCAACGAAAAAGGCAAACCGCTAACCCGACCCTACGCACAACAGAACTCGCTGGCCGGGAAAGTCCGCAAAAGCGCAAACCAATCAACACATAGGAGACGGCCCAAAATCAGCTCAGCGGTCCTGTTCCCAAAGTTTGACCGAGTATGGAACGAGAACGCGCAACCAAGCATCAAGGACTTCGCCGAAGCATATGCTGAATTACGCGGGGCTCCATCAGACCCAGGCAACCTAGAACGCCGAGTAGCAGAGTGGTGCGGTACACGAGAAGAAGTACGAAAAGACCAAACGAAAAGCGGCGCGGAAAGGATCGCCGCCCCCGGCCGAAAAACCAAACGCTATCAACAGATACGACATAATAAGAGCTGGCGACGTTGAAACACCGCCAGCACTCTCACTAAAATCATGAATTAAATCTAGGGCAGCCCCATGACCATCCTCCACGCCCACAGCGACCCGCAGTTCACTGAACACCTGCGTACGGTACTTACAGAGGCCAACGGCCAGCCCCACAGCATGGACATCGCCGTAGGCTATTTTTACTTGTCCGGTTTCACCCAGGTTGCCGACCTGCTAACTACACGCCCCGGCAAAGTGCGCATCCTGATTGGCCGCACCGACACGCCCACCCGCGCTGAAATCGTCGCCGGCTACAACCCCCGCGAGCCCGACCCCGGCGGTTCACCCCTCACGAACCAGAACCGCAGGGACGAAACCGCCGCCCGCGACGAGACCCTGGACAACGTTGGCCGTAACGCTGCCGCGCAGCCCCAGGACGACGTGAACGAGGCTGGCATCAAGTCACTGGCCCAACTCATCGCCGACGGGCGCATTGACGTGCGCGCCTATGTCAAAGACCGGATGCACGCCAAAGCCTACATCGGCTACACCGGCTTGGAATCCACCCCCGGCACCGCCATCATCGGCAGCACCAACTTCTCTACCGCCGGTTTCACCGGCAACACCGAACTAAACTACCCCGTAACGCACGGCGGCGACATAGGCGAAATCCGACAGTGGTTTGAACGGATGTGGAACGAAAGCGAGACGGTGGGCGACCGCGTAGTCGAGCAACTCAAGAACAGCTGGCCCCTGGCTACACCGGAACCCTACCTGATTTACCTGAAAGTCCTTTACGAACTCTACGGCGACAACCTGGGCGAAGAGATCGCCGCGCCCGGCCCACCGCCGGTGGAACTGACTGACTACCAGCAGGACGCCGTGAACGCCGGCCTAGCCATGCTACAACGGCACGGCGGCTGCTACATCGCCGACGTGGTCGGAATGGGTAAAACATACGTGGGCACCGAGATCCTCCGCCGACTTAGCATCGCCGAGCGCGACGCCGGGGACCCGCTGGTAATCTGCCCCGCCAGCCTGCGTGAGATGTGGGAACGAGCCTGCATAGAGTTTGGATTGGACGATGCCGACGTGATGAGCCGAGGCCGGCTCACTGAGGCCAACGTCGCCGGCGACCGTAGCTTGCAAAAGCTGCTACGCAACGCCGGCCCGGTGCTGATTGACGAGGCTCACGGGTTCCGCAACAACAGCCAGCGTCGCCGCGTTCTGCTAAACCTGCTCAAAGGCGCGAAATCGCACAAGGTCATCCTGCTGTCGGCCACGCCGCAGAACCTGTCCCCCACCGACATCCTACGCCAGCTGGAGCTGTTCCTGAACTCGAACCAACACGGGCTACCCGGTATCAGCGGCAACCTGTCCCAGCACTTCCCGGCCGACGGCGCAAACGCCGACCCACGGCAGATAGCTGAGGTGCTGCAACACATCCTCATCCGCCGGCGCCGGCAGGACATCGTGCGCCACTACCCGGACTCCAAGCTCAACGGCCGGCCGGTCCGGTTCCCCGAGCCCAAACTGACCAACCGTGAGTACAGCCTGGACCACGCCTACCGCAAGGCTGGTGGCATTGAGAAAATCAGTGGCCTACTGCAACAGTACCAAGGGGCTCGCTACCGCCCGGGGAAATACCTCAACGAGGACAAGCAAGACCTTCCCCGTTACGCCAACATCGCGCGGAGCCAGCGGGGCAATCTAGCTGGCATCATGACCGCCAACCTATGGAAACGGCTTGAGTCATCCATCCCCGCATTCCAGAGCACGCTGGCCGTTCTCATCGAAAGCAACCGCACCTTCCGCGACCATATTATTGGCGGCGGCGTTAGTCGAAACGATGGCACACAGGATAGCGAAGAGACACTCACCATAGACCTGCCCAACCATGCGGAGTTGGACACCGACGAACTAGACCAGGAGGAAGAGCTCCTGAACATCAGGGACCAATCCTATCCAGCCGAGGATTTCGACTGTACCAGTTGGGTTAAAGACCTAGAACACGACCACCAGATTCTATCCGAAATCGCCGGTGCCCTGAAAAACGTCCAACCCGCTGACGACGCCAAGCTCCACGAAATCAAGAGCTTCGTCAAATCTCCCGGCGTGGCCGGAGAGAAAGTCCTAATTTTCACCGAATCCAAGGTGACTGCCCAATACCTGCACAGAGAACTCCAAGCCGACAACCCTAGCGTCAACGTGGACCTTCTGATGGGCGGCGACGCCCGTACTGGTCGGAAGATCGCCCAGTTCTCGCCACGTAGCAACGGGAAACATGCCACGCCAGAGTCGGAGCAGACCCAGATACTCATTGCCACTGACGTAATTGCCGAAGGGCAAAACTTGCAAGACTGCAATCGCGTATTCAGCTACGACATCCATTGGAATCCTGTGACGTTAATCCAGAGGTACGGACGGGTAGACCGCATCACCACTGAGCACACCGAGGTCCACCTGCACAACATGATGCCCGACCCCACGGTAGAGTCCGAAATCGGCGTCCGGGAACGGGTGCGGAGCCGTGTTCAAGCCTTCCATGACCTGATTGGCCTAGACAACGTCATCTTGGAGAACGGAGAGCGGGTCAACCCCGAGTCCATCTATGGCATCTACGAAGACGAAATGCCCGAGGAGCGGGACGACCTCAGTGAAAGCCTGGCCATAACCCAGCAGGCCAACGCGCTGCTGAACCGCATACGCCGAGAGGAACCGGAACTCTGGCAACGGCTGTGGCTGATGCCAGACGGCCTGCGGGCGGCGGTGACAGCAGACGACCATCCCAACGTCGGCTCAACGCTGACACTGGTCGCCAGCGGCGACGAAAAACAGGGCTATGCAGTCAACTCCTGCGGCGACGCCGCAGCGCTTACGCACGCTGAATTGGTGCAGCAGGTTCGATGCGAACCAAACACGCCAGGAGCTCCATTGCCGCCAGACACCAACACCCGAGTCGGAGCGGCAGCAGCCGCATTGATGATGAAACTGACGCCGAAACCCGCCGAGCCGGAGCCGCGCCGCCACGATGACCAAGTAACACGGCACATCAACCGCGAACTAGGCCAGCTGCGGCTGGACGACCAAGCCGACGCCGCTTACCTGCGGCGAGTGGAGTCATTACGGACAACATTCGCTGCCGAACTACCTACGAGCGTGAACGAACACATCAGGGTACTGATGCGCCAAGGCACCAACGGGCAACAACTGTTTGACGCCCTCGCGGCAATCGCTCCCGAGTTGCCGCAACGGGATGACAGGGAAGAGAGCCCACCGCCGTTGACCAACGATATGCGCATAGTCTGTTCGATGGGGGTCACAACCGACACGGACACCGTTGCCCAGATACAGAAGCTAGCTGAAGAAGGCGCAACCATCCGAGAAATCGTCCAAGCTCTAGAAGTAAGCAAGGTCAGAGTAGCCCGAACCCTTTACCCTGACCGCGATCATCACAGGCTTGAAAAAGATGACGTCAGCCAGTAGAAAGGGTCAGGGTCACAACGGACGCGCAATCCTACCAGGACGCCGACGGCAGGTTGACTTGGTGGCAAGGCCCCTGGCATACCCAGTGAACTGACCAACGTTCCACTTCCCTACCTGCGGAATGGAACACCGTCGTTCAAGGACTGCTGCACGTCCAGTCGATGCACACCATCGCACCAACTCCGGAACCACAGTCAGCAATCGCGGACGCGACACCATCGCGTTGACCTAGAAAGCTGGCCGGAAACCGACCGGATTATGGCGAGGGGTTATACTCCGGGCAATCAAGGCTAGCGGAGCAGGGCAATGCTGGGAAAGCGTTCGGACCAAAAGGGCCTGTGGGAAGCGGACCGGTTGTATCTGGACTACGTGGGCCAGGACACCTTCTACGGTTTGCTGGCCTCACTGCGGGGCCAGCTGTTCAGCGATGACGATTTCGCCGAGATCTACTGTCCGGACAATGGCCGGGACAGCGTGCCGCCCAGCCTGCTGGCCACGGCGCTGCTGTTGCAGACCTTCGCCGACGCGGGACGCCGGTTGGTGGCCAAAGTGCCGGGCCGGCCCAACCGGAAACACTTTCCCAAAAATGACTTTCACCTTGACCTGGCCGCGGGCAGTTGCACCTGTCCCGCCGGACAGGTTACCCACGCCATCGTGCCGGCGGGGAAGCGGACGGATCGCGCCGGTCGTGTCTATCGATTGCAGGCTTTCCAGTTCGACGGGGCGGTATGTGGGGTATGTCCACTGCGGCCCCAGTGCATCGCGGCCCAAGGCAGGAAGGGTCGACGGGTGCTGATCCATCCCCAGGAAGGCATGTTGCAACAGGCCCGGGCCTTGCAGCAAAGCGCCGACTACGACGAGTATCGAGCGCGACGGGTGGTGGTGGAGCACAGATTGGCCCGGCTGGTCCAGCTGGGAATCCGGCAGGCCCGCTACTTCGGTAGGGTCAAGACGACATTCCAGCTGTATCTGGCGGCCACGGTGGCCAATCTCACCCTGGTGGCGGGCAAAATCGGGCTGTTGGGCAGTACCGATGGCGGTGCAGCAGGCGACCGCGTCGTCCGCAATGATGTCCGCGCTGTGGTCGCCAATGCTGCGGCCAATTTCAGCGCCGTCCGGCTCGGACAACTATGGTCCTTGATTTTGCTCACGTCGGCTTTACTGCCGAAATCCCTCTCCCCAACCAGGGTTTTCCAGCCCGGTTTCTAGCATGGTTCACATAGGGCATCCTGATTGAAACGGCCCTATTCGTCGAGCATTGAGCGAAATTGCGGCAATAGAAGAGGAACCGTTCTGTACAACGCCGAGGGTCTATCCGGCACGAGGGCAATATCCAAGCGAGACCACCTCAGCCGAGCCTGCGAAGAACCCACGGCCTACCTTCACTCAATGCCAACTCGTCCGACACCGAACTCGCCGGTTGGCCTGCGGCATCTATCAGACGCGCCCGGACGCGCCGCCGAAGAGCATTCCGGGAACGCCGGCGTGCCGAAACGAGTTTTACACCGCCCCAGTTTGATGACGCTCGGCCGTAGCGCGGGATCATCAGGCGCTGGCACAATGAAAGTGTTGCTGACCGACGGCGGCGGTAGCCACTGACCAACGGGCGGCCGGTTTCGCATCAGTATGCAAGACGTAACCGACGGCGGGTGTGGACTACGTCTGTAAACCGGCGACGAGATTTGCCCCCTGCACTCAGAAGACTGAAGCCATCGCCGGAACGGCCAAAACTCAGAGACGCAATCCGTCACGAAGTAGACCCTTTTCAGTCATCGTCCCAGCGGAAAAGGAGTTCCGCAATTTTCTCGTTCCTCCCTTATACCACTGCCACGCGGCTAGGAGCGTAAAATGGAACGCCGATTTGCGGGCCAAACTTTCGAATGCGTCGGACCAATACGTCCGGTGCGTGATAGTGGCGGTGCGCTGATTGAATCTAGGCCGGAATCGGCGCCCAACGCCTCCCTGCACAGGTATGGCAAGGGGCCATTCTGTCGTTTTCGGATTGCACAAGAGAGTCGTTGGCAACGTGGCGGGGTCTATGTCATCACGTGTGACAACGACGTGCGTTATGTCGGCGAAAGTGGGAACCTTGCAAGGATTTGGAACTTCCGAGGCCGCATATCTCCGTCAGCCGTTCTCCAAGATGGTGGACAGCAAACCCACTGTCGAATTAACAATCTGATACTCACTGAGGCCAAACAAGGGACAAAGATTGTCGTATGGTTCCACTCCATTGAGAGCTGCGCTGTTCGCATAGAACGCAAGGCTCAATTGATCTCCGCCTTGGCTCCACCCTGGAATCTCACTCGATCCTGACATCACTCCCGTCGCTGCCCACCACCCGATGAGCTTAAAACCGCTCGTCAACAGTGAACATCTGTGAGTTACGGCTGGAGTCCCATGCCGTAGCGCCGGTTTCTCCTGCTACTCGGTCGCACGAGATGCCCACGTTCAACTAGCTGAACACAGACCCAGGACTGTCCCACAACGAACGAGTGCTGGTCCGCAACGACGTGTCAGACGGCAACAAGGTCGTTCAATACGAACCCGAGACCGTGGAGTTCCAAGGGCAGCCGGGTCTTCACGTCCGGAGAGAACGCAGGCAGCAACAACGACGGCCGGACAACCTTCTCGGAGACGGTCAGCAAAAAGCGGAGCTACGACATTGGCGACAGCGTACGAGACAAGATCGACCAAGGGTTACTGCAGAGTCGCTACGGTCTCGTGGTTTTCTCACCGAAATTCTTCGAGAAGCACTGGCCCCAGTACGAGCTCGACGGCCTAATCGCAAGGCAGATGGCCGGTGAACCGGTGATATTGCCCATTTGCACCGCCTCACCATGGCCGAGATCGCGCAGCATAGCCCTTCGCTTACCAACATATTCGCGCTGAACTCCTCCACGGACAGTGTGGACGAGATTGCACGCAAGGTTGCAGTCAAAGTAAAGGGCACCTCAGGAGCCTATACCGTTCCACAACAACCACCCGTTAACACCATCCCCTAAAACCGCACCTTTGGCATCTTTTACATCGCTCCACAAGGCACTCCAGAACTGCCACCAGGCCAAATGCCCACCAGAGCAGGATTCACGCCAGCACCGACGGATTGGTTTTCCGTTACCGCAACCGACGAGGAACTGGATTACATACGTGAAGACAGCTCCCTGAGGGTACGCCTTGACTGGGGCAACAGCTGGTCAGGAGACGAGGTCCATGCCATGCAGCTAGTGAGCGGTGGCGAACCATTCGCGCTTACAATCCGCCAAGCGAATGGCGAGCAAGTGTATCTGGCAACGGTCACCAACACGTCCCAAGTACGGTCGTGGCAAGGCCACAGTAACAGGTCTGGATGGATGGTTTTCGAAGTACGCTGACCCCCATACGGTGAATTCCTTTATCAACGAGGAAGCCGAGCGCTACCGATGGCCCGCTGACGAACACCAGGGCAAAAACCACTCACGATGGGCGGCTCGATCGAGCCGCCCCTACCCCGAACCACCGCAACGTACCTGCGCACCGAAAGAAGCGCAGGTTTTTCATGTCCAAGACTGCCCCGGCCCAAGAACCAAAAACTGGCCATCAGATATTGCTGAGAAATCGCCATAGAGGGTACAAATACGAGCTGTGACGGCTTTTTTGCCACTTGGACGTGCCAGACATCCCGGGCATTAAACCGGCCTGAGAGCACGTTTTTCAGGACCGAAAAAAGAGACGTCATGGGTTTCAGCCAAAAGACATTGGGGAGGTCGTCTGGAGCTCCGAAACCGGCCGAGATTCCGTATTTTTGACATCAGGTCCCAAAACAAGGAGCACCCAATAGACGCTACCACGCATCTACCCGGGCCGGACCCACATCGCCTTTGACGACCACCACCTGGTGCCCGATGCTGGGCTATTCCTGCCAGCCATCCTAGCCCGGCATCTTGGACTGCCACAACTGATTGACCGACACCTGGACTTGGGCCATGCGCCGGGCCGAGCCGTCACCGGCGACAAGATGATGACCCTGGGGCCCCGCCCTTGCCGGAGGAGACTTCATCGCCGCCGCCGACGCGTTGCGAAGCTCGTTTTACGCCCGCCCCAAAAGGATGACACCCGGCAGTAGCGCGGAACCATCCGGTAACGGGACAAGGAAAGCGGCGCAGACTGACGGCGACGCCGGCCGTCACCGGCCAACAGGGCCGGTCGGCTTTTTGTAGAGAACCCGTCAGGACTTCGCCACCGTTTTCGGGACAACGAGCTGAAACCAAGGGGCAGCGGCCGTTCCGGTCGTGCCACTCATCACCCAAAAACGACTCACGATGGGCGGCTCAATCGAGCCGCCCATTGCCGCACGATGGCCCAGCAAGAAATGAAGCCCGGAGATCAGGCAGCGGCCGAGCGCCGATGGCGCAGGACGTTTTCGACCAAGGCCGTCCCAATAACTAAAACGGCTACGGTACCGATGGTGAACGGCGCTGTCATCATGGCGGTCAACACCCACGCCTCTGGATACACGCCGGCGATGACCAGGTCGAAAATCCGGGCAACGGCGACGAACACACCCCAAAGGACCAACAACGTGACGCCACCGAGCGCTACCCGTACCGTCCAGCGATAAGCGTTCATCACACCTCCGAACCCGCGGGGCAAATGTCAGAGATCCCCAACGGATAAATAGTATAGCAACTGCCTGACCTAATGCGCCACTTCGAGGTTCGCACGTTTGACCACACTTGGCTCATTAGACATGGTGCCAACCGCCACCGACCAACGGGGCGGCCGGCTTGTCGTCGGTAACCCGGGAGAGCCCAGCCGGTAGCGCAGCCGGTCTCTTGGCTGGTGAAACGCGTCGTCGACGAGCCGGGACGCCCACTCCGTCACCTCAACCGGTCGTTCGACGGACCCCAGGCCCGGCTACTCGATGCCGAAGCACAACGTCGTACGGCATTGGCGCATCTTCCGCCTTCACGCCGGCAACCAGGCCGACATCAGGCCCACACCACCCCGGGACGCGGGCTAAACGACCAAAAGACCCGAGGTCATCCGCTACGGTAAATCTATCCGCTAAACCATGGGCTGCGGCCGTAATAGCCGCCGAAGCAATCCTGCTCGCCGTTGTCCACCAAGGCAACGCCAACGCCGGAACAGACCCGCCGGCCATGTCCGGCAACCCACTGTCCCACCTGATCGTCCCCGGCGGCGAGGAACCGCGCATCCGGGTCAGCTTACATGGACGCTACCGAGCGACGGTGAGAAATCCGCAGTATTTAATTCCGAATTTCGGCAACAACCTTGCCAACTCCCGTGCTCACGAATCGGCCCCGCCAAGCCCGGGAGGGGGGCTAAACAGCATAAAGAAACGAGGTGTTTCGCTACATTAAGTCTATCCACCAAAACTGAGGTGCATAGACAATGCGAATTCCGAGACTACCCGCCAGACCGTGGGTTGCGGTCGCCGCCGTAGTGACGGCCGCTGCAATCCTGCTAACCGTCGTCCACCAGGGCAACGCAACGGCCAACACCGGCCCGCCAGGAACACCGGATAACACCCTGGCCCATCTGATCGTCCCAGACGGTGAGGAACCCCGCATACGGGTCAGCTGGGATGCACCGGATGCCGAGGTGTCCGACTACACCATCACCAGAACCGACGGCCAGGCATTTTCGGCCAACGGAGCGGCCACCACGTTCTCCGACCACACGGTAGAGCCGGGAACAACGTACGCCTACTCCGTCGCGGCCCACAGCGCCGATGGCGCCAGCCCAGCATCCGAATCGGCCTCCGCAGATGTCCCGGACAAGCCATCGGCGCCCGGCGACCTCACCGGAGCCATAGCAGAACCCGAGTCCACCGACAAAACGGCCACCGTCAACCTGACGTGGCTGGCATCCACGGTGCCCGCAGCCGACCAGTGCGACACGGCCTACCCGCTGACTGGATACACCGTCGTCCGTTCCGACGGCGACCAGGAAACCGAACTCGGCACCGCCGACGCCGGCGCAATGTCGTTCAGCGACAACACCGCCGCCTTCAGCAGGCAATACACCTACCGGGTTACAGCCCGGAACGCCATCGGCGCGAGCTCGTCCGAAACCGCGGTAACCGTATTCTCGCAACCCGTGCTACCGCCCACGGGACTGACCGCCGCGATCGCCGATCCCTTCGACGGCAACGTCTCGCTGTCGTGGCACGCTCCAACCGCGGGAGCGGACATCGTCGGCTACTCGGTACACCGGTACCTGGGACCGGATCCCTCCAAAGGAACCGACAAACCCGTCACCCTCGCGGGAGCAACCCTCGACGAACTGGCCACCCAGACCCTCCTGGTAGACGCCACCGTCGAGGCCGGAGTCACCTACTCCTACCTGGTCATAGCCTACAGCGCCCACAACATCAGCGTGCCGTCCACCGCCGCCATCGAGGCTCCGGCAGCGCCGTCGGGCCTGACCGCCACCACCGGCGACGGCACGATCGAGCTGGCCTGGTCGACGCCGACGGCCGGAACCGCGGTCGAATACCGCGTCGCCCGCCAGCAAACCGACGGCGACTGGACCACCCTCGTTGACACCACGGACAGCACCCACTCCGACGAAACGGCGCAACCCAACGTGGCTTACCGCTACCGGGTGCAGCACCGCAACCAATACGGCGGCTCCACCTGGACCGCATCCGAACCCGTCACGCTGATCGCAGCTCCCGGCCAACCCACCGGGCTCAGCGCCAGCTCGGAAGAGAACGACAACATCCTGTCCTGGACGGCGCCCGAGCACTCCGTCATCGACGGCTACCGGGTCCGGCATCGCACCGGCGAAGGCGCGCCACAAACGCTGGCCGAAAACATCACCGAGACCAGCTACCGCCACGCCGACGCAGCAGCCGACGTCACGCACCACTACGCCGTCCAAGCCTACAACTCAGCCGGCAACGGGCCCTGGTCAGAACCAGCCCAATCCATCCGAGTCACTCCACCGGGCGTCCCCGCAAAGGTCAACGCCGCCCTGGAAGACGACGACATCGTCCTCACCTGGGGGCGGCCACAATCCGTGCATATAAGCGGATATACCGTACGTCACCAAGTGGGCGACCAAGACGAACCCACCGAGAGCGAACTCCTGCCTGAAAGCCAGACCAGCTACCGGCTGGCCGACGTCGCCGGCGACGTCACCCATTACATGGGCGTCAAGGCCCACAACGACGGCGGCGACAGCCCGTGGTCCGACGACGTGGAGATCACCCGAGCGCTGCTCCCGTCCGTCCCCACCAGCGTCTCGGTAGCAATGGGAGCGACCAACATCGTCCTGTCCTGGGCCGCCCCCGAAGTCGGCACACCGGACGGGTACCACGTCAGCTACGGGGAAGAGGCGTCGGAAGAGCGCCAGACCGTCAGCCTGGCAACCACCGAGACCGCCTTCACCCACCGCGACAACACCGAAGGCGTCGCCTACCGGTACCGGGTCCGGGCGCACAACAGCGCCGGCAACGGCCCCTGGTCCGACACGCTCAGCGCCACCAGGCTGTTGACCCCCGACGCTCCCACCGATCTGTCGGCACGCGCCCAAGCCAGCGACATCATCGTCACATGGAGCCCGCCGACCACCGGGATCGTCACCGCCTACGAGGTTGAGTACGGCGTCTCCGGCACGGCGGAGACCGCCACTGTCCAGATGACAGCCGACCAGGGCGAGTTCACGCACATCGGCGCGCAAGGCGACACCGAGTACGCCTACCGGGTACGCGCCCACAACGACGCCGGCAACGGCCCGTGGGCCGGTCCGGCCACCGCCAGCTGGGTCATCCCACCCACCAAGCCGACCGGCGTAACCGCCGTCATCGACGGAGACGACATCCTGGTCACCTGGACGGCCCCCAACAGCGCCTTCATCGACGGCTACCGCGTCGAACACCGTCCGCAGAATACGGCGGACTGGACCCGCGCCGACGTGCCGGCCAGCCAGCTGAGCCACCGGCACACCGGGCCAGCAGCCGGCGCCACCTACGAATACCGGGTTCGCGCCCACAACGCCGGCGGCAACAGCGCATGGAGCGACGTCGCCACCGCAGTCTGGCACCAGGGAGCATCTCCGCCGCGACTCCTGATATTCAGACCCTTCGGCGCCAGGATGCTGGTGCGGTGGTCCAGCTCGACGTCCGACGGCGTCACCGGCTACCAGCTGCAACAGCGCATCGACGACGGCGATTGGACCCAGCACGACGTCGCTGGGCACTTCCTGGCCGACTGGTCGGCTGACCAGTCGTACCACGACTACCGGATGCGCGCGCTCATCGACGACCAGCCCGGAGACTGGTCCGCCATCCAGCGGGCGACCATCGCCCCACCAACGGCCATCCCGACCCTCACCGCCAACCGTGAAAGCGCCGCCAGCGTCCGCCTCCACTGGGAAGAACCCGCAAGCGGGGCTCCCAATCGCTACATCATTCAAGGCAAGTGGAAGGACTCCGACACCTACAGCAACGTGTCCGCAGCCGGCGGACAGGTCACCACTCAACGCATCAACATGGGCCACGACAGCGGGTACACCTTCCGGGTCCTGGCCCAAAACCACGTCGGCATCCTCGGCCCCCACCAAGAGGGCGTCACCGTTACCGCCACCATCCCGGAAGCCGAGCATCAGTGGGATGACATACCGCGCTCGCTGAACATCTCCATCCGCGACGGCAACACCGTCAGCCTGACCTGGTACGCACCCGAAAGGACCGGTCACCAGGTGGACAGCTACCGCATCTACCGGAAGCCCATCTCCGACACCAGAACACTCGGGCACTCCTACCAGGACCACGTCCTGATCCCCCAGACCGGCAGCGCCGCCACGTCGTACGTCGACTACACGGCCGAGCCGGGAGTCACCTACGAGTACGGAGTGGCCGCGTACCGCGACGGATTCGAAAACCCGCTCAGCCCAATCTCGCACCGCGCCTACGCCCGGCCCTGGGAATAGCAGGAGGTCACCAAGTCCTGCCTTCCCGGGTCGCCCCAACCGACCCGACGCCTGCGGGGTACAGATCAAACCGGGTCCGTCCAACTTCGACAAACCCAAACGACAAATCCCCAGGCCGGTTCCAGACGCCGACTTGAATTCAGCGCCATTCCAAAACAAAGGACAGGAGAACAGAAATGAACCGCCTCATCCACCAATCCATCCTGGCCGCCGCACTGCTGGCCGTCGTTGCCATCCTGGCAATCGCCACACCGAACGGCGATACAGCGTCGGCACACGAAGAGCCGCCGGGGATCTGCGACCGCAACCAAGCAGTCCAAAACTCCATCCTGGCAAAACTGCCCAGCATAAGCCAATGTTCCGACGTAACCGGTGAACACCTGCGGGGTCTCTCCGGGACCCTCGACCTATCAGGCCAGGGCATCACTGCCCTTTCGGCTGAGGACTTCCAGGGAATGTCCGGCATCACCGGGATAGACGCATCCGGGAACCAACTCTCGCATATACCCGAGGACCTGCTCCAACAACTCCGCCACCAGAGCCACACCCACTCGACCACGGAGACCAGCCGGAACGGCTACGTCATAGCCGTGATCGACAAGTCCGGCTCCATGAAAGGAGAGCTCCGCACCGCAAAGTCAGGCGCCCGGTGGCTGGTCGCCAACAGGCCAGACGGCATGCCAATGGCAGTCGTGGCCTTCTCGGACACCGCCCACACGGCGCAGGGTTTCACCACCGAACCCAACCGCCTGAACAACGCCATCAACAGCCTCTCTTCCAACGGCGGCACCAACATAGACCGTGCCCTCGCTGGAGCGTACCGCCAGGCCGCCAGCCGGCCGGACACATCGTTGCCCGTCGGCATCATCGTGTTCAGCGACGGCGGGTTCACCCTGTCCGGCAGCCTTCACAACACCATGTCCACCAACTCCGCCAACGGCGTCAAGGTCAGCGCCATCTCGACCGCCGGCAACAATGCCAACATGCGAGACCTGGCCGCCCGCGGAGGCGGGGTGTACAACACCGGGCCCAGCTCCTCGCAAAGCGGTTCCTACTTCCCCGTCGAGACCACCAGCGAGACCACCACCACGACAGCCAGCCACGAGCCGTCCATCACCGCCCTTGACCTGTCAGGCAACTCCCTCTCAGCATTGCCCAGCGGGACCTTCGCCCAACTGCCAACCCTGACCAGCATCAACCTCCGGAGCAACTCTCTGACCTCCGTCCCGGCAGGCCTGCCCGCCGGGCTCACCGCCCTGGACCTCTCGGACAACTCTATCGGGTCTCTGCCGGACGGCGTATTCAACGGCCTCGCCCAACTTGACACCCTCAAAATGGCGGGCAACCCGGGAGCGCCGTTCCCCTTCGTGATAGACCTCACGCAAACCAGCCCGACCACCATGGCCGCAACCCTCTCCCAAGACGCGCCATTTCCCATGGCCGCCCAACTGACCGCCCGGCACACGACCCTTTCACCAAACTCCGTATCCATCGCCAAGGCCAACAAGGACGGCGGCATCTTCGCCATGACGCCCGACCGGGACCACGCTGCCGAAGTCACCATCGACGTGACCTCCCCAAGGTTCACCGCGGGCGCCCACAGCGGACTGCAAGCCGCAGCAGGGGACGGCCTGGAGCCGGAATTTCCCCAGGTCGTCTCACTCACTGTCAACTCCCTCAACACGGCCGAGGGCGAAACCGTGGACATCAGAGTGAGCGCCGACCGGGCTGATGACGAAGACACCACCGTCAGATACGCCGTCAGACCGGACACCGACCCGGACACCGCCGACGCCAGCACCGCGGACTACAACGACCCGGGCAACGGCCAGGTCACCATACCGTCCGGGGCAACCGATGCCAGCATCAGCATCACGATCATCAGCGACCAGGACCACTCCGAACCCCAGAGGGAAACTCTGCTGGTGAGCCTACTGGAACCCGCCCCCGGCCAGGCGGACGATTACTGGCTGGCAACAGCCGTGGACATCGCCCTGACCATCCGAACCGGCATCTGCGACCGCACCCCCGCCGTACGTGACGACGTGGTCGACCGGCTCCGAAACATCAACACAGAACCTCTCCCACCGGTCTCCCAGTGCTCCGACGTCGTTCCCGAACACCTCCCGCTGATCACCGGGGAAATGAACCTCGCCGGCCAGCGCATCACCACCTTCAGGGACCACGATTTCGAAGGACTGTCGGGAATCAGAGTGCTGAGCCTCGACTACAACCCCATCACCGCTCTCCAGGACGGCCTGCTGGACGGGCTCACGGACCTCCGTGAAATCTACCTGGGCAGCACCCAGATCAGCGCCGTCACCGCCGGCACCTTCGCCCGGAACACACAACTCCATGATCTCTGGCTCTACAGCAGCCGGCTGACCGAGATCGACGACGGGGCCTTCTCCAACCTCTCCAATCTCAGAGAGCTCAACCTCTACAACAACAAAACCGGCAGTTTCACCGCAGCTAAATTCCAGGGCCTGGGGAATCTCCACCGCCTCACGCTATCCAACAACAAACTGCGTGCCGTCCCGGCAGACCTGCTCGCCAACACACCCGAGCTCAGAACCCTGGGCCTGCAGGTCAACAGACTGAGGGACCTCCCCGATGACTTCTTCGCCGGCATGCGCCACCTCACGGAAGTCAACCTCCTAGAGAACAAAGGCAACTACGTCCGAACCGAACCTGGGATCGCCAACCGGTTCAACTTCCCGGTCAACCTTGAACGCAACCAGGACGGGACCGTACAGGCCCGGTTCCCCAAGGGGGCGCCCTTCCCGATCACCGTGAACCTGTCCGTCACCAACGGCTCCGCCTCCCCCACGACCCTTACCATCACCGCCGGCAGCACAACCAGCAACGCCGCCACCGTCACCCCGGCCAACCAGACCCGGGACACCGTGGTATCCGTCTCCGGCGCCGAATTCGCCAGCGGCACAGCCAAAGGCCTCACCCCGGTCCCAGGCCCGGATCTCAAAATTCCAGCGGCGGCATCATGGACACCGGAGAAACGGCCGTCACCGCGACCATGAGCTTCGACGGCATCCCCGCAGAGAACGAGATGTCCTACCGGTTCCGCATGGACATGCTTGACTCCCAAGGGAACGGCGCTGCCTCATGCGAGGGCGCTGGTATGGGAACGCTCCGGTACATGAACCGGGTTGACCAGGACCCCGAGACCCGGGACGCCCAGGTCGCCACATCCTGCCCCGCCGGTGAATACACCGTCCGGGCCACCTTCATGGATGCCGACGGAAACATCCTCTCCACCGGAGACGCCAGTCTCACCATCAGCTGAAACCGTCGGCTGGATCCGCCTCAGGCCGCAAGCAACCGACCCCGAAAGCCGCCAGAGGCAAGGAGTTGCCACCACCATGAGACACGAGCCAATAGAAAAGAACGCCGCCCGACCATGGGTCCGCACGATGCGGCGCAACACCGGTCGAAAGATAGCCGGAGCGTGCCTGGCAGTGGCCGTTCTGCTCACGGCGACTGCCGTGCTGAGTTTTCTCGTCAATCGGGAACACCCAGCGCACGCACAGGCGTCTCCCACCGCAACGGTCCGCCTTTCCCCCGACGTTCCGGTTGAACCGGGGGCGGCCATCGCCGTCACCATGACATTCCGGAACCTGGAGTACGACTCCGACACCGCCACCATCGACTACGTTTTCCACGCCGACGTCAGGGACGCCCACGGCAGCCCCGCCGACGTCTGCGAGGACAACGCCGGCGGTTACGGCCTGGGCGTAGACCGCTACATGCGCCAGGTGGATGAAAACCCCGAAGTCAGGACCGGCAACGTTTCCAGCGAATGCCCCGCCGGCAACTATACCGTCGAGACAACCGTCTCCGCCGCCGGCAGCACAGCCGCCGCCACTGCCACCGGCCGCTTCACCGTGCTCGGGCCGCCAGCGATAACCGTGGCCTCCGACCAATCCAGCGTGGCCGAGAGCGACGGCAACATCGCCTTCACCCTGGCCCGCACGCGCGGCATCACCGAAAGCCTCACGGTGCAGGTCTCGGTGACCCAGGAAGGAGACTTCCTGCACGGGCCGCCTCCCGCCAGCGCAACCTTCGCCCGCGGCGCGGCCCAAGCTCAGCTCCCCGTCCCGCTGCACGACGACAAGGTAGCCGAGCCCGACGGGTCGGTCACGGTTTCGGTCAGGGCGCTCGCCGGGGACGATTACGTCACCGGCAGCCCGGACCTTTTCACCGTGGGCGTAACCGATGACGACGCGGCGCAGACCCCACCGTACGCCCTGGTCGAAACCCCCGTGGCAATCAACGCCGGCGAGGTGGCCAACCTGAACGCCGCCCTCCACAACCTGCCGGCCGGAGAGTACACCGTCCGGGTGACCGTGGCGTCGGCCGACGACGACAACGTGGCCGAAGCCACCGCCACCCTGACCGTAGCCAAAGCATCGGGAACCGCCGAGAGCGCCCCGCCACCGCCGGCCAGCCTGCCGGAGCGGGACGCCCTGGGCTTCATCCCCATCAAGCCGGACACGCCCACCGTGGGGCAGGAAGGCTCCACGGCGGTGGTGGCGTGGCACGCCGTCCCCGGCGACGTGCGCTCCTACACGCTGCTGCGCAGCGCGACGCCCTGCGGCCGGGAAGGTTGCCGGCGACAGTTCACCATTGACGCCACCCAAACCTCCTACCAGGACACCACCCTGCGGCCGGGCGTCAACTACACCTACCGGGTGCAGGCCCACTACGATGACGCGCGGACCTACTTCTCGGACATAGCCAGGCTGACGGCCGCAGAAGTCGCCGTCGGCGTGCCGGGACAACCCACGGACTTGACCGGCCAGTACCGGGGGTCCGCAGGAACGATAAAACTCAACTGGACGGCCCCCGACCCAGCGGACGACGTGCGCAACTACCGGCTGTACCGCTGCGTCTGGGCCACCGTCGATGACATCACCTGCCGCAACTTCCTCACCGACTCCACCGCGGCCAGCTACACCGACTCCGCAATCGAAGCCGGGCGAACGTACTCCTACCAAGTACGGGCCGTGGGAGACCACGGCGACGGCTACCTCGCCGGCTATGTCCGCATCAAGGCGCCGGACGCCGGCGCCCCGACGGCGCCAACCGGCCTGACCGCCGTTTACGACTCCGCAGCCGGCACGGTCACCCTCGCCTAGACCGTGCCCGACCCCAGTGACGGGCTGACCGGCTACCGAGTGTACCGCTGCCGGGACTGGCTGCCCGACGGCAGCCACTGCACCACTATCCTCACCGGCTCCACCGCTACCACCTACGTGGACCCGGCCGTGTCCGGCACCCGGTCCTACCAGGTCAGGGCACTCAACGCCACTGGCGACAGCCCATATTCCAACCGGGTTTACCTGAGCATTGACTGAAACCTCGCGGGACGACAGGCCACGCCCGAAGCAGTGGAACACACCCCCGTTGGCCGACCACCTGCTGCGACACACTGTTGGGCGAGGAATCCACACCGGAGGGCACGAAGCCCGCCGGCGAATTGACCCCTTCATCCGAATCAAGGAGCAGAAACAGCAACCCAAACCGGCGGGGCCTAACCCATCGGGGGGTCCCGCCGGTTGGCGCAGGATTCCCCGTCGACGCCTGGAACCATGGCGAGAGCTCCGGTTCAACCGGAATGCCAACACATACGCGTTGCACGCTATCCAAGCTCATTTTCCGATCGTCAACCCGAGGTCCGCTGAAACTGTCGCCGACCAACGGGGCGGCCGGTTTGCTTTGTCGGGAACCTTTCAAGACTTCGCCGCCATTTCCCGGGCAGCAGCGTGAAACCAGAGCGCAGCGGCCTCCCAGCCAGCCGTCCCGTTCATCGCCCACCTGACGGTTTACGACCCTTCACAGTCCTCAAGACAAATCCACTCGACAGCGAACAACCCACTGCCTTCGCGCACCGGCGGGACGCCGGAACGGATTCGAGACGCGCCAGCCCCGCCTGACCCTCATCATGCCGTCCGTAAATCAAATGACACAATACTGGTATATGAAAAGGGCTTGAATAACACACTCATGTTATAGCAAACCGTCTATAATTGGCGACGGCCTTTCAGCCAATGAATTTTGGAGTTAGTCGCTTGGCCTTCGTCAGAACTATGGATGCTCCGGATACCGGGGGCGAAACGGTGCCTATCACCGTGACGACCGCCCTTGAGGCCGCCTTGTCCGGGGAGGCCGGCACAATAAGCCCCCCCTGACAGGGGTATGTATTTTCGCGCCATGTTGTTTAACTTCATTTCGGTCGATGACTCATAATATGGTTTGCAAACCTGAAATCTCGGCTTTCGCCTGCTCTAACGGCCCGGAGGATCTGCGCCTGACTCTTGTGAATTCCGAGGGTTTGTACCCAATTTCAACCGTTACATACCCCTGTCAGCCCATCGAGGGGGAAGGGACTGAGTGCAGGGTGTTTCAAGTGCAATGGCATAGACAAGGAAATTTGTCACACACCATCTAAGGCACCGAGATTGCTGCACTATACTTGCAACGGCAAATGCCCGCGCGTGCCCATTCAAAAAGGTCGAGGAGGTTCGTTCATGCCTGAATATTACCTAGGCATTGACGTTGGCTATTCTGAACACCGTCCCAGCACGGGGCTGTGTCTCATCACCGTAGGCCAAGCCTACTTCAGTTGGAGGTGCCTCAACACCGGCACCGACCGAGACGAACGTTTGAGGAGCCTACGTAATCTCATACCTAGAGGTACGGCTTTATCAGGGGTTGGGATAGACGGCCCTCTTGTCCATGAGTTGGAGATGGTCGACTGCTACCGCCCTGCCGACGCACTACTCTCGCGGGGTAATTTCCGGGGACGATGCCAACCCGGTCAAACCAATTCTGGAAACGGCCAGCACCTCCACCGCCACGCCACCAACCTGGCTAATTTGGTTCTCGCACTTCAGCAAGAAGGGCACCTGAAGTTAGCCGAGGCGATTCATCTCCATCGTATTCACCAGTATCGCATCGTCGAGGCATTCCCTGACGCTTTCTTAGCCTTTCTCCTTGCTGAACCGGATTTTCAGCAGGTAAATGTAAGACTACCTAGGGTCGACAGATACTGGGAAATCACGGTGGGAAACCACCTCTACTTGCACGATCTGATTGAATCTCTGGCTCCCGGATCCGACCTAGCAGATCCTCTTAAAGCTATTGTAGACCACGACCATCGCGCGGCCTTCATTTGCGCTCTCGCGGCTTTGTGCGTCACTAGGGAGGAATACGTGGCCGTAGGAGCTCAGCAATCCGGGGACATCATCCTGCCTCCCAGCGAAGTTTGGGGGGCCGGTCCTCAGGATCAGGGAACTTGGGCGGAAGCCATCCTACTTGTAAACGTGGCCACGGTTAATGGAGACCAAATCCAAAACGACCCGTGCAATGATTTTAACCAAGCAAGGGTCATCAGCAACGGCAATCACTGGATGGGACATCAGTAATCAGTAAGCGAGTGTGTGACAAATAGGTTCAGGCTGGTTGAATGTTTGTGTGACCCACGACCCCCCCAATCAGACCTGAGCTGCTGCTATCTTAATGCTGACTAATTAGTTCTGAGTGGAGACCCCGTCTTCGGCAGTTTCCCTGACAGCCAAGTCCCGCGTCGATAAAGACGCCCCGGTATTCTACCGCCAGAACAAGCACGTCCTCTTCGGTCAACAAGAAGGACGGTGCAACGGTTGCCGAAGCAAGTTCCCCTTCCGCGTCCTGCAGGTCGCCCACATCATAACCCAACGCGCCGGCGGCCAGGACAACATCGAAAACCTCCAGCTCCTATGTGCCCACTGCTACCTCGTCAAAGGCGACCGGCCACAGGAGTACCTAAGTGGCAAGGTTACGGGCGCTGGGGATAGCGGCCTAACTCGTAATGTTGAACGAATGGCAGACTTTGAACGGAAGTCTGCCATTCACCTTTACAGCAGTGTTTCGTAATCTCGTTCGCCCAAAACGCGCGTTACGTCAACCAACGCAAGACCGCTATCCAGAATCTGATGCAATCTGAGTTGAGCCGGTCGAGTCCTGGATTGGGGCGTTTCCCGCTCCAGACGTCCAAAATCGCCTAAAACGGCCCGAATCGCCGAAAGTGGCGTGTCCTGAACCGGCTGTCATCAATCCAGCGGCTATGGGAACATCAACGACAGACGCTCGCCTCGTCGTCCGTGGTAAACGTCAGTGGTGGGTTACTGCGTTGCAGTTGAACTCCCGCCATTTTCATCCCATTTCGCGTTGGAAACGCCCGCGATCCGAAACACCCAAAATCGGCTATCCGATCTGCCTGAAAAATCGCCATAGAGGGTACAAATACGCGCTGTGACAGCGATTTCAGCCCTTGGACGACTCACAAGTCATCCAAGGCTCAAAACCAGCCTGAGAGCGCGTATTTACCATTCCCCTAGTATTACAACGACGCATTTTTTGCAGGATACCGGATGCGTTGCCTTTCCCTTCGTAGATGTGCATCCTCAGACTATTGCGGCGACCCTTGCGGTCAGCAGCGTTCCCGAAGCGGTGACTCAAGCCGTCGTTGTAATACTAAACTGAAGCCAAGGTGAAATCTACATTTGCAGGGCCGTAAAATCGGCATGGGCGCTGCCACTCAGTTCTGCTACGCGAGCCTGAAGCACGGTTCGGCAACGCCGTTTGACCTCGTCCCGACGGCTAGCCAAGTTGGCGAAAAAGTCGCCCACCTTCTCCGGCACTGCGGCCCTGGTGCCCAGGCACAAGTTGGCAGTCACGTCCTGGCGCACCCAGCCCCAGACGGCCTCATCAGCATTGAAGTCTGGACGGTAACTGGGCAGGCTGACCAAGCACAGGTTCAAGCCGGGCGTGGTGAGGTAGGCTCGTAGCGCGTCGCCACGATGGGCTGGCGAATTGTCCCAGATCACGGTCAGTGGTTCGGTGTGTCGCGCCCTCAGTTGCCGCAGGAAGTCGGCTGAGCTGGCGGAGTTGCTGTTGCCCGCCAGTTCCATCACCTCTACCTCGCCGGT
This sequence comes from Dehalococcoidia bacterium, assembly GCA_965220095.1. GTDB lineage: Bacteria > Chloroflexota > Dehalococcoidia > Lucifugimonadales > UBA3495 > Bin87. Next base: position 2,479,173 of record OZ244805.1, on the reverse strand, counting down.
CTCCAGGCACACCGCCGAGTAGTAGCTGGCCTTCTCGGCCCGGCGCGGGCTGGTGGAGTCCACCAGGGCCGGTTCCCCCTGCAACACCCACTTGCCCCGCAGATCCCCATCCGCCCGAAAGTGGGCCTCGTCAGCGAAGAATATCTTGACCCCAGTCCGTCGGGCCGCCGCCGTCAGCGCCGCATACTCTCCCACGAAGGCTTCCCGCCGCACCGGATCCGCCTTGCGCAGTCGCTGCTTGGGGCGTTTCAGCACAAACCCCAGCCGGTGCAGGTAGTTCAGACAACTGCTCCGGCTCAGCGACAACCCGAAGTGGTCCGACATAAATTGCCGCACCGCCTTCCAGTTCCAGTTGGATAGGTCGATGCCGGCTTGCGATGGCGACCCCGGCACCGCCGCCTTCAATTCGGCCTGCTGATCCCCCCTCAGCGCGGGGGGGAACCTCCCGACTGCTCAAAAGACAGCGTCCTCGGACCGCCTTCCGCAAATGCCGTGGTCCATTGGCCAATGGTGTGGGCATCCCTGTCCAACGCCCGGGCTACCGCCGCGGCCGTCCAACCCCCGTGTCGCGGCACGGGGCAGGCTCTGCGCCAGCAACCATAGCGCGTGCCAGCGTTCCCGCTCCCGTGGCGTCGGCGCCCGGTACATCCGCCGCCGCGCCTCAGCCTCGTCCATGCGCCAACGCTCCAACAGCGCCCCCATCTCATCCATGCCCAACAGCAACCCCCACCATGATTTGCTCACCGACTAACTCAACCGCGCTCATTCTAACCAACGCTGATGTGGGTTTCACCTTGGCTTCGGTTTAGGGCCTGGGCGAACCCACCCCAAGGGAAGCCATCGCCCTCCCACTATCCCGCCATGTATGCGCGCTCTTTTTGTTGCCCGGAATTACCGTGGACAGGAGGCCGGTTTCTATTCGTGCAATATGAGGCCGTCACGCTGGATCACCCAATCACGCCAATTGTTGGCGAACCCGCCTCTGAGCTTGGCCAGAAGTACACGTCCCTCGGCGTGGATTTCCGATCTCTCAACGTCGATGTAGTCTGACCATAGGGCATCGTAAAGGACCGAGCCTTCCTCCTTGATGATCCTGCGCAGCAGTCCCACGTTCTCTTCCGCAGAGGCGTCGTCGGCGTGGACCAACACAAGGGCCATATAGGGCCCGTTCTCATCCTTGCCTGCGCCGGTGGCAAATGCCTCGTAGGGACGCAGCCAGGGGCCCCCCGCCGCGGTATAGTTAGCCGCGTCCCAGACCTCGACGTCATCGCTCAAGAGCATGGTGTAGGCCCCCAGCCGGGACATCCCGCCTGCCAGAATCCGGAACTCCTCCACGTCCGCCAGGGAGGCGCCCTCATTCAGGCCAGCGTCTATCAATGCCTCCATGCCGGAGGTGCCAAGGGTGCGGAATACGTACTCGTCCAGGACTGCGATACGCCCCCCTCTGCCAATCTCGTCGAAGGCCGGGGGCGCGAACCTCAATTGCGGATTATCGGCGTAATCCTCGCCCCAGCTATAGTAGGAGACGCCCCCGTACTCCTCTCGGCTGGGCGGTTCGCACTCGGAGCAGGACTCCAGGGCCTTGCCGGTAGCCTGGGGGTCGAACCGGCCCCGGACTATGTCCAGTGTGGCGGGGAACGCAAAGGCTACAATGCTCTGGTCCATGCTCCGCACGTCGAAGGCAAGATGTTGGAGATTCTCAGCCGTAATGTTCCTGTGTTGGTTGAACGGGCCGAAGAATGAAATGGCCCCAAACCCCCTGACCGGAGGATCGTCAGCCTCCCCCCCGAATCCTGTTGGAGGAGGCCGCTCGTAGAATTCCGTCAGCGCATCATCGTCATCCCCCGGCCCGGGCAGGGGGACGTCAAACATCTGGCGGACCAGAGCGTAGTCATTGATGTATACCTGTTGGCGCAGTTCTGGCGTGTCGGGGATGGTTCCCATCAGCCCCGCATAAGCCGTGTCCGTTGCGGCAGTTGTCTCTCGGACAGGCTCAGTGTCCGAACCGCAACCGACGAGCGCCAGGGCCAACAGGCCCAAGCACAGGGAGGTCGCCAGTATATTGTTGCGGACGTGATAGGGCCCTTGGCTCATATCGAACCTCCTGCGTTATGACTCGGGCAGGGCTCAGGGAAGTCCGTTCCATAGTCTCGGGTTTCGACGATGGCCCAGCCCGAGGCGGGGCGCCTAGCCCACCGGAACTCCGACTCCCGATGGGCCGAGATCATCGGCTTCACTTCCTGTTCGGCGGAAGCTGTCATCGGTTTGCATTCGCCGCAAATAGACTCACCGTCATCTCGGGCGCCAACGTGTCATTGTTCGGAATCTTCAACACACCGTGATTGTTGGGTTCATCGTCCTCAGTGTCGGTCGGGACATGCGACAGGATGATCTCGCACGACGCTTTCGATTTCATTGTGGAATCACTGCATTCGTCGGAATCAACGACAAATGCGGCCGGATGTCTGCCCCCGATCGAGTTAGAGCCAACGTCAATCGGTACGCTGCCGTTGTTTGTCATCTTTATCGTCGCTTTTCCGGCAGTATCGAAAATGGCGACTACCGGCGGGTCAATATACAGTTTGGAAAAGTTGACTTGCATCCTGACAACCTCACCTATCGGAGTATCTATGCAATCAAGTATTTCGATACGAATGCCACGGTAAGGGTCCCATAACGGCTTACCCGGGCGTGATATGGAATCCACGCTCACGCCGTCGATATACCCACTGAAAAAGTAAGTATTGAATAACCCACGCTCAAATATGTTGGAGGCTTCAAGCCTCACATCGGCTTGGCACGAAGACTCCACCTGTTGCCCGGAGTCCGGCGAACCCATGGACCACGGGCTGAACTCCCTATACTGGATCAGATAATATAGGGAGTTACCCTTGTGATCGGTTCCCAAGAAAATCCTCACAGCCTTCGGTGTGGGAGTAAGGGATTCCAAAGCGGTGAGCCAGTACTCGCCGGCGCTGTTAGCAGCAACGACCTGGGCTTCGGCCAACCATCCGGCTCGATCCTGCCATGTTGCGTGGAAGTGAACCGGAAAGAAGCTCTCGTATCGATGGTCGCCCCCCAGCATGTCAAAGTCCATGTTGGCGGCAATGCCAGCGTCCTCTTTCCCCACATATGTATCTCCGTCGTATCCGTGAGAGAAGCAGGAGCTGTTCTTGTCAGTGGGGTCAGTCATGCTCGCCGGCAAGGGCGGCTCTTTAGCGCAGTCAATCAAGTACGAATGCACGAACCCGAATGTGTGTCCAAACTCGTGTGCTATCCTGCCTTTGTTTACACAACCCATGTCATATCCGCTCAGCCACGAGGCGCCTAGCTCGAAGCGGCCGTTTGGCGTGTCCCAGTGGACCTTATCCAGGTAGGCTTGACACCCGGGATACCCTTGGTCGAGAGGAAAGATCAACGGCATCACCTTGTCATACTGACTCAAGTCGGCAAAGTCGGACATCCTGCTGACGACGTCCTCTACGACCGTACCACCATCCGGTGGATAGCCCGTCCTGTCCTTGTCGACAGTGATCCAGTCCAGGACGTCAAAGTCAACGCTCACCAAATTGCGCGAGGTCAGAGCAATGAAATTGCTCAAAGAATCGTCATTATCCTCAAGGAGCTTGACGATATCCTCCCTGGTAAAGGGTCTTTCTTCAGGGTCCACGTCAAGAAAGTCCACCAAAGCGGCCAACACCCTCTCCGTTCTCACGGGAACGACGCGTATCGGCACAGTATCGATCACCGTGACGTCGTTCTGATATTCGGCTTTCAGCACAAACACCAAGATGGTGTCTTCAACGACCACCGGGGCCGTGAACCGAGCATACTCAGCATTCGCATCGAGGAGTTCAACGGGCGGACCCGACACCTGCGACCACTCAAACTCTGTGCCAGCTCTCCGATGAGCGTCGGACAGTGACTCAAGAGACTGAAGGACTGCGATTGTGCCGCCCGCCGCGATCATGCTCGCCGGGGTTGTTCCGCACAAGGGCGGACGAATGGACATGATGTTGAGGTCACTTTCCTGTATCTCTCCCAACCCCTCGGGTAGGCACCTGGTCAACCGGTTGCCGGAGAGATACAGCACTAGTAGGTTTGGAAGGTTGCCCAACTCGGCCGGTATCTCGCCGCTCAACTGGTTCTCAGAGAGGAACAGCTCTTGCAGGTTGACGAGGTTGCCCAACTCCCCCGGTATCTCCCCGCTCAACTGGTTTCTGGCAAATCCCAGCCATTTCAGGTTGGAGAGGTTGCCCAGTTCCGCCGGTATCTCGCCGCTCAACCGGTTCTCAGAGAGGAGCAGGTATTGAAGGTTGACGAGGCTGCCCAACTCCTCCGGTATCTCACCGCTCAACCGGTTAAAGTCGAGGGACAGTTCGGTGACGCGCCCGCTGCGGTCAGTGATCACGCCGTGCCATTCTCCGATTGGCCTGTCGCTCAGCCAGTTGTCGTTGCTTGTCCAGTTGGCTCCGTTCGTCGCTTCGTAGAGCGCCACCAGCGCGGCCCGGTCCGTCTCGACGACTGCGGGCTCGGATGCGGCGCCGCAGAACGGCAGCCCTCCCAGGTCGGAGTAGTCCATATCCAACTGGTCTCGTAAGCTGCCCGGCACGCACCCGCCCAGCTGGTTACCGGCGAGGTACAGCGATTGCAGGTTGGCTAGGCTGCCCAGTTCCTCCGGCATCTCGCCGCTCAACTGGTTATCCCCCAGGGCGAGCGTGTACAGGTTGGCGAGGCTGCCCAGATATCCAGGTATCTCGCCGCTCAACTGGTTTCCATCGAGGTCCAGTGATCCCAGGTTGGTGAGGTTGCCCAGTTCCGCCGGTATCTCTCCGCTCAACTGGTTATCATTGAGCCACAACCTTTCCAGGTTGGCGAGGTTGCCTAGCCCCACCGGTATCTCGCCGCTCAACTGGTTATCCCAGAGCCATAGCCATTCCAGGCTGGCGAGGTTGCCCAGTTCCGCCGGTATCTTTCCGCTCAACTGGTTAACAGAGAAATTCAGCTCTACCAGGTTGGCAAGGTTGCCCAGCTCCGCCGGTATCTCACCGCTCAACTGATTATTCTCGAGCCACAGCCATCCCAGGTTGGCGAGGCTGCCCAACTCCGCCGATATATCACCGCTTAACTGGTTATACCCGAGCCACAGGGATTCCAGGTTGGAGAGGTTGCCCAACTCCGCCGGTATTTGACCGCTCAATTCGTTCTCGGAGAGGGACAGCTCGGTGACGCGCCCGCTGAGGTCAGCGATTACGCCGTGCCATTCTCCGATTGGCCTGTCGCTCAGCCAGTTGTCGTTGCTCGTCCAGTTGGCTCCATCCGTCGCTTCGTAGAGCGCCACCAGCGCGGCCCTATCAACTGCGGCGGGAGCAGGCGTGTCCGTTTGAGTGGCAGTCGGAGTAGCCGTTGGCTCTGGTGTGGGGGTGTCCGTTGGCGCGGCGGTCGGAGCAGCCGTTGGCTCCGGCGTGGGAGCCGGATCGTCGCTACAGGCGCTTAGAACGACGGCGCTGGCCAGAACTGCCACGACTGCGAGCCAGCGGATACGAAGAGGGGATACTGTCATGTCCGTGGTCTCCTTTCACTCGTATTGGCGCTGGCCGATGCCGCTACCTTCCTGTCCCCCTTAGGCGCTGCTTGCCAAGCCATACCCCACGGGCAGATTGCTTACCGTTGCGCCGGAACCCTCAAGGACAATGCCCATCTCCCCGGTGGGAAATTCCACCGGTCGGTGGCATCCCGAAAGCGCACCAGGTAATACGCCGCGCCCTCCACGTCGTTCCAGTCCAGCGGCACTTGACTCCTTCCGGGCGCCTCGCCGGTGGGCACGCCGGGCGGGCTGCCTGGCGCCGGCTTCGGTTCGTCAGGCCTCGGCCCTGGCGACAGTGACGGTGTAGGTCTTCGTCGTCTCCCCATCCGCAGCCGTCACCAGGAGAACGATGAGGTTGGCGCCCACGGCCAGGCCGACGGTTCCGTCTTCATAGCTCGCGGAAAGCACCAGCGCCACTTCATAGCTGGCGGCTTCGTCGTTGGTCTCCGCCGTTATGGTGGTCTGCTCCACCTCGTGGCCGACGCTGACCTCGTAGCTCTCGATGGCCTGGTCGAAGGCGAAGGGCGCGCCGCTCAGCGTCAGCCCGCTCAGGGTGGCGTCTTTGGAGAGTGGCGGCTCGGCCCTGGTGACGGTTACGGTGTAGGTCTTCGCCGTCTCTCCGTCCTTGGCGGTGACCTCGATGGCGATGACGTTGCTTCCCTCGGCCAGGGAGACGGTCCCGCCGCTATCGGCAACACCGTCCAGCTTGACCAGATAGGTCGCCCCGTCTTCGTTCACCGCCGCCGTCACCGTAGTTTCCGTTACGTCGTTGGCAACGCTGGCGGTGTAGTCGGTGGTTGCCGGATCGAAGCCTCCGATGTCCACCCCGCTCAGTTCCAGCCCGCTCAGGGTGGCGTCGCTTGAAAGCGGCGGCGCGGCCCTGGTCACCGTGACGGTGTAGGTCCTGGTCGTCTCCCCATCCTCCGCCGTGACCTGGATGGTGATGACGTTGCTGCCCACGGCCAAGGGGATTACCCCGTCAGCGTCGGCCACCCCGTCCAGCTTGATCAGGTAGCTCGCGCCTCCGACGTTCACCGTGGCGGTGACCGTGGTTTCCGTCACGTCATTGTCCACGTCGGCGGCGTACCCGCTGGTGTCCGGGTCGAAGGTTCCGATGTCCACCCCGCTCAGCGTCAGCCCGCCCAGGGCGGCGTCTTTGGAGAGCGGCGTCTCCGGTTCTCGGACCGAGAAGCTCGCGCTGGCCGAGGCCAACTCCACGTTGTCGGGGGAGGAGACGCTGGCCCGCAGGGTGTAGGCCCCGGCCGGGCAGCCGCCGGAAATGGTCCCGGTGCGGACCTCCGGGTCCTCGTCCACCTGGTACATATAGCGGTCCACGCCCAGACCGTAGCCATTGGCCTGGTCCTCGCACCCGTCGGCGTCCCCGTTCTCCGCGTCCTTCACGTCGGCCCGGAAGATGTAATCGGTGGTGCCGGTGTCCGAGTCGGACTCCAGCCCGCTGAACCTCATGGTGACGCCGATGGCAGTGCCCGGCTCCACGGAGCCGGAGGGGGACAGGGCAATCGCCACCGTCGGCGCCGGGTCCTTTATCGTTGGGCCGTCTTTGGAATCCGGCGCGGAGAAGGTCAGCGTCAGCGGCTGCCCCAGGCCGGTTTGGACGCCGCTATAGCCCTCGACTCCGCCGACTGACACCACCACCCCGATGAACTCCGCCGATGCCACGCTGACGGTGACCTCCGTCCCCCCTTCAGCAGCCGGCGCAATACTGATCTCTTCGCTGGACACGCTGCCCGCTTCAATCGTAACCGTCTCCTTGGACAGCGTGCCGCCAGCCGCCGACAGCTTGACCGCCATCGCAAACGGCGCTCCCTCCACCACCTTGACCGCCACGGCGTCGCCGCCCCGGCGCTCCAACTCCGCCGTGAGCGTGAAGGGCGCCTCCTTGCCGCCCAAAAGCAGCTTTTCCAGGCCGGTGAGTCCTGCGAACACACCGGCCGGCAGCGTCTCCAGGTCGTTGTGCTCCAGCGCCAGACTCCTCAGGTTGGCGAGACCCTCGAACACACCGGCCGGCAGTTCGCTCAGCGAGTTGCTGTTCAGGCGCAACTCCCTCAAGCTGGTCAGGCCGTCGAAGACCTCCTCGGACAGCGTGGACAGTTCGTTGCCATCCAGGTACAGCGTCTTCAACCCGGTCAGACCCTCGAAGACGTCCTCGGGCAGTTCGCTCAACTGGTTCCGCGTCAGGAACAGCCCCGTCAGGCTGGTCAGACCGTCGAAGACGCCCTCGGGCAGCGTGCTCAGCTTGTTGTTCTGCAGGTGCAGCCCCGTCAGACTGCCGAGACCGTCGAAGATGTCCTCGGGCAGTTCCTTTAGCCCGTTGCTCTGCAGATAGAGCGTCGTCAGGGCGGCCAGGCCTTCGAAGATGTCCTCGGGCAGCGTCTCCAGGGAGTTGTCGGTCAGGTACAGCAATTGCAGGTTCGTGAGACCCGCGAAGTCTCCCGGCTGCAGCGCCGTCATCTCCTCCCCGGTCTCCTGCACGTTCAGGTCCAGACGCCCGCTGACGCCGCTCAGGTCGGCATCCGTCACCGCCGCGCAGTCGCTGACGCCGGGCAGCTTGCCCAGGATCGCGTCCCGCACCTGCGGCGTCCGCCCGCAGATGCCCTTGGGCTCCCCTGGTTCCACCGGAGGCAGCGATGAATCGGCAAAGAGGGTGAGAGGGGCGCCCGCGGCGAACCTGACCCCAAAGAATCCAATATGATCAAATCTAGGCCATGTATTAAGGATAGAGCCAGGAGCAAATGGTGATGGGATATGGGGCGACACTTTCTGCAATGTGAGCGTAACTGGCTGACCCGCTTCGCTCTGCGTCACCACTATCTCATCGCTGGAAACGCTCCCTGACCCTATGGTTACCGATTCGGTGGATGCCGCGCCGCCGCTGACCTTCAGCGCTGCTGTCATCATTGCCGGCGCCCCCTGGGCTACCTTGTAGCGCACCCGCGCGGTGTGGATGCCCGCATCGTCAACGCTCTGGCTTATCGCCTCGGCTTCCATGCTGTAGGTGAATGGGCTGCCAGGATTGTCCTCCAGATGCAAGGTTCCCAACCTCAGGTTTTCGACCTCGAAAAGCGCATCCGGCAGCTCAGTCAGCCGGTTGCCAACCATGTACACAGTAACCATGTACACAGTACCGAAGGACACATTACCAAAATAATCCGTGGGCCACTCTACATGCCGGGGGAGCAGGCGAGGCGGCAGCGACCTCAGCTGGTTGGATGACAGTTCCAACCAACGCAAACTGCCAAGTTCATCAAAGATGCCCGGCGGCAGGGAGCTCAGTCCGTTATTTTCCAAGTACAACTCTTCCAAACTGCCAAGTTCATCAAAGATGCCCGGCGGCAGGGAGCTCAGACCGTTATTGCTCAAGTAAAACCAACACAAACTGCCAAGTTCATCAAAGACGCCCGGCGGCAGGGAGCTCAGTCTGTTATTGCGCAAATTCAACACTCTCAAACTGCCAAGTCCATCAAAGACGCCCGGCGGCAGGGAGCTCAGCCTGTTATTTTTCAAGTACAACTCTCCCAAACCGCCAAGTTCATCAAAGATGCCCGGCGGCAGCGAGCTCAGCCTGTTATTTTTCAAGTGCAACCGTTCCAAACTGCCAAGTTCATCAAAGACGCCCGGCGGCAGCGAGCTCAGCTTGTTATTGTCCAAGTGCAACCAATGCAAACTGCCAAGTTCATCAAAGATGCCCGGCGGCAGCGAGCTCAGTCCGTTATCGTCCAGTTCCAACTGTTCCAAACTGCCAAGTTCATCAAAGACGCCCGGCGGCAGCGAGCCTCCGGCATTGTCCATGTGGAGATACTTGACTCCGGTGAGACCAGCCAAATCACCGATCTTAAGGTGCCCAACACTCGGAAGATAAAGGAACTTGATACGCGCCAGTTGAGCGTCGGTAATGTCTTGGCATCCCGGTCTGCTACCCCTGGAATTCATCAGCTCCTTGAACACTTTACTCTGGATTGCTTCACGAACCTGATACGTGCGGTCGCAGATACCCGGCTCCGGGATAGGCTCGGGTGCTGGCGTCGGCTCCGGCGTGGGTTCGGGAGTAGGCTCCGGGGCCGGTGTGGTCACCTTAAAGCTCGCCCTCGCCGACGCCAGCTCCACGTTCTCCGGCGACGCTATGCTGGCCCGGACGGTGTAGTCCCCCGCCGGGCAGTCGGCGGAAACGCTCCCGGTGCGGACTTCCGGGTTCTCGTCCACCTGGTGTATGTAGCGGTCCACCCCCAGGCCGTAGCCCCCGGCCTGGTCCTCGCATTCGTTGGCGTCCCCGTCCTCCGAGTCCACCACGTCGGCCCGGAAGACGTAGTCCTTCGTGTCGGTGTCGGCGTCGGACTCCAGGCCGCCGAAGGACATGGTGACGGTGATGGCCGATCCCTCCTCCACGGAGGCGGAGGAGAAGCTGACCGCCACGGAAGGCGACGATTGGGCCTGGGCCGGGTAGGTCAATGGGACGCCGGCGAGAACGAAGAGCGCGAAGGCTCCCAGGGTGGCAAGAACGGCAAAGGGCAGTTGGCGTTTCACGGTGCTAACCTCACTTCAGGCAGTTCAAAGGCTGGATGGCGGGTAGGGACGTTGCCCGGAAGGCAAGGAGAGACCTTCGGGCCTGCCCGTGCGCGTGCAGGAACGGGAGCTCAGGGGCGGAAGGCAGACCAATACAATCCCTCTAACGGGCAGATACAGGCCAAGCGGACTGTGCTATGGCCCGGTAGGTATCGTAAACCACTCATGTGAGTCCAACGTGATTATTAGCCCCTGTTACCGTGATGTTATTGTGAGTATTTGGCCGATCCGGTACAATTGACACCGGCTGCCCGAGGGCGTCTCGAAGCCCGATCTCCGCATCCAGCCGGGCGCCTGGCGACGTGGAGCCGGGTGGCGTCCACAGTCCGGGTCAGGGAGGGAAGATGAAGAAAGCCGACGAGCACCGGCGGGAGATGGAGGCGCTAAGGGAGCGCCTGACCAGGTTGAGCGAGGCCAGCCTCCGCGTCAGCGAGAGCCTGGACCCGGACACGGTGCTGCAAGAGGTCATGGACAGCGCCCGGTCGTTGACCGACGCCCGCTTCGGCGGGATTACGACCTTCGACGAATCGGGCCAGCTGCTGGAGTTCATCACCTCCGGTATGCCTCCCGAAGAGCAACAGCGGATGTTGGACCTACCGGAGGGTCCGGCGCTCTTCGAGTACTTCAGCTCGATTCAGGGCTCCCTGAGATTCGGGGATGTCGCCAGCCAAATGCGGTCGCTGGGCTTTCCCGACCTGCCGATCAAGACCCTGCTGGGAGCGCCGATGCGTCACCGGGGCGAGCACGTCGGCAATCTCTACGTGGCCGAGAAGGAAGGCGGCCGGGAGTTCAGCCGGGAAGATGAGGAGACGCTGGTGATGTTCGCCTCCCAGGCGACGCTGGTCGTGGTCAACGCCCGCCGGCACCGGGACGAACAGCGGGCCAGGGCCGACCTGGAGGCCCTGATCAACACCTCGCCGGTGGGAGTCCTGGTGTTCGACGCCACCACCGGGGCCCTGGCGTCGCTGAACCGGGAGGCGAGAAGGATCTTCAACGACCTGCAGACGCCGGGCCGCCCTCTGGAGCAGCTCCTGGGCGTGCTGACCTTCCGGCGCGCCGACGGGCGGGAGATTTCCCTGGAGGAGTTCCCCCTGGCGCAGGCGCTCAGCGCCGGTGAGACGGTGCGCGCCGAGGAGATCGTCATTCAAATCCCCGACGGGCGGAGCGTCACCACCCTGGTCAACACCACGCCCATCTACTCGGAGGAGGGTCGGGTCCAGTCCGTGGTCGTGACCCTACAGGACATGACGCCCCTGGAGGACCTGGAACGGCTGCGGGCCGAGTTCCTGGGCATGGTCAACCACGAGCTGCAAACGCCGCTGGCCTCCATACGGGGCTCCGCAGCCACCCTGCTGGACGACGAGCCCGACCTGGACCCCGCCGAGATGCGCCAGTTCCACCGGATCATCGAACGGGAGGCCAGCCGGATGCGGGGCCTGATCAGCGACCTGCTGGACGTGGCGCGGATCGAGACGGGCACGCTGCCGGTCGCTCCCGGACCGGCGGAGCTGGCCGTCCTGGTGGACGAGGCCAGGAACGCCTTCCTGAACGCAGGGGGCGGGAACCAGCTCCGCATCGACCTGCCGCCGGACCTGCCCTGGGTCATGGCGGACCGGCGGCGCATCGTCCAGGTCCTGGGCAACCTCCTCTCCAACGCCGCCGGGCACTCGCCCGAGTCGTCCTCCATCCGGGTGACCGCGGTGCGGGAGGACTTCCACGTCGCGGTCTCCGTCATAGACGAGGGCCGGGGCGTGTCGGCCGAGCGCCTGCCCCACCTGTTCCGGAAGTTCTCCCGGACCGGCGACGAGGACCAGGGGCGCGGTCTGGGGGGTTCGGGCCTGGGCCTGGCCATCTGCAAGGGGATCGTGGAGGCCCATGGGGGCCGCATCTGGGCCGAGAGCGACGGAGAAGGTCTGGGGGCGCGGTTCACCTTTACGATTCCGGTGGTCATGGAGGCCGGGACTGACGCGGCAGCCGGACCCGCCCGACGCTCCGCCCCCTCGCGGCGGTCGGAGCGTGGACAGCAGCGCATTCTCGTCGTGGACGACGACCCGCAGGCGCTCAGGCACGTCCGCGACGCCCTTTCCAAGTTGGGCTATGCGCCGATTGTGACCGCCGACCCGGAGGAGGTGTACCGCCTCATAGAGGCGGAGAAGCCCCACCTGGTCTTGTTGGACCTGATGCTGCCGGGGACTGACGGGATCGAGCTGATGAAAGGCATTTTCGATATTGCCGACGTGCCGGTCATCTTCCTGTCGGTGTACGGCCAGGACGATGTTATCGCCAGGGCCTTCGATACGGGGGCCGCCGATTACGTCGTCAAGCCCTTCTCTCCGACGGAGCTGGCGGCGAGGATCAGGGCGGCCCTGCGCCGGCGGGAGGCCACCGCCCGGCCCGAACCCACGGAACCCTATGTGCTGGGCGAGTTGACCATCGACTACGCCGAACGCAGGGTGAGCGTTGCCGGTCGTCCGGTCCGGTTGACCGCCATCGAGCACTCGCTGCTGGTCGAGCTATCGGTCCACGCCGGTCTGGTATTGACCCATGACCATCTGCTGCAACGGGTCTGGGGCCTGGGGAGCTCCAGCGACTCGCGGCCGGTGCGCACCGCCGTAAAGAACCTCCGCCGCAAGCTGGGCGACGACGCAAGCAGCCCCACGTACATCTTCACCGAGCTTCGCGTCGGCTACCGGATGCCCATGGGGGAGAGGTTGGAGCAGGAGGAATCATGACAAGGGAGGAATGCCGAGGGACACGCGAACGTAACACTTGGCGCAGTCCTCTGTCCCATTGGACTATTATAATTACACTTCAGCCGAGCGTCCTAGTAGGCCTATAGGACTCAAGGAACCTAAATTGCCGGATAATACACCACCCATTCCTGACCAGAGCCACGTCAACAAAGTACGTGATGCCTTGAGTATCCGTCCCATCTCAAGGGCTTCCGTCATGGTCGGTAGTGGATTCAGCAGAAATGCCCAGAAGACTAGATTTGATGCTCGTGACATGCCCTTGTGGACCGATATCGCTGAGGAGCTTTTCAGGCAGCTGTATCCCGAGAGTCCCGGCGATGGTTTCTAAACTAAAGCCAAGGTGGGATGTGCATTTGCGGGGTGATGAAGATTGGCTCAGGCGCCACAGGTGGAGCTCTCCCACCTGTACTTGGAGGGCGGTCCGGCGCCGCCAATTGACTTCCTCCATATGCGGGTTTCACCTTGGCTTTAGTTTAGGATGAAACTTTCTTGGCGGGACGGGGTGCATAGTCTCCTGGAGGTCCCGGCCATGACGCAGCTTTTGTCGTTGCCTACGGGCAAACGTGTGCTGCAAATCGGATGCGGAAGCGGCGCGGCGTTGCCGGCCTTGGCAAGACACTGCAAACCCGTCAGCCTAACCGGGATTGATATATCGACGGATGCCCTGTCCCAAGCGGCTGGACTGCTGAGGGAAATGCGGGTCACCGCTTGTCTGGTCCATGCCGACGCCCAACGGATGCCGTTCATCGACGGATCGTTTGACGTGGTTGTCGATTTCGGTACCTGCTCCCAGGTGGCGGACACTGACGCGGTTCTTCAGGAAATTGCCCGTATCCTTGACACCGGCGGGATCTTCGTGCGTGAGACGCCCCTGGCGCAGGCACTGGCCCACCCGCTTTGGACCCTCAGCCATGGACGGTCATCGTTTGACAGCCGGCACTTCATCTCAAGGCAAAATGCTGCGCTGTGGAGGGTCTGCGCCAAGCGCTAAAACGCGCGTCCAGAGGGGCAAAGGCGCATGGTGCGCTGCAGTACCAGGGACGCAACTGGTGCGTGAATTCCAACTGGGAACTTGCCGGTTCTCCCCACCGGCATTACATGGGGTGATACGCGCATCGGAGCAGAAGGAGTGAAAACTGTTGAAAGAATTGATGGGGACATTCAACAGGTGGGCCGTGTTGGCGATCATCCTGGTAGTCGGTGGGGCGACAATCGGGATCTTTGCCTGGGCAAACCAGGCTCGGGCGGAACTCAACGACTGGCCGCCACGCCGATGAAGACCCGCGGCAGGGGAATAACCCGACCAGGAAGGGCACGGACACTCGCCGCAACACACAGCACCGACGCTGTAAGAGCGTCAGGCGAAGCGAAGAGAATACGACCAGCAGGAGCTTGGAGGCAACGATTCCAGCAACGCCCAAGGAGTGGGCTTGTTCACCGCCGACAACCCCACCGCCGTTTACACATGATCAGCAACGCCGCGCCCACCATGAACGGCACCGTCATCATAGCGGTCAACACCCGAGCCTACGGTAGAACACCTGCGGTGAGCAGGTTGAAGATTCGGGTAACAGGGACAAACAGGGCCAGAAGAGCCAGTAATCCAACGGCACCGAGCGCGACCACACAGTCCGGAGATAACCGTGCATCATTCCTACGCCATATTGGTACATCATGTCGCCGCCATGGACACCCGTTGTACGGGTCGGCCTGTCGGCGTAACTTGGGTGGACCAGAAGGGAGCGCGGTTGAAAGCATGGTACATCCGTCACTGGAAGTGCCGGGCGCGAATTTGTCATCGCGGCCATCCACCAGCGCAGGGCACCAGACAGTGATAACAACGATGAACCTGAACAAGCTGGAAACCAGATTTTTTGACCGGATTATCAATGCCGAACTGGACGTGCCAGTTCATGCAACCCTGAAATACCGGGATACATCCCTCGATCTAATCGTCGTCCCTAAAATCGCTCCCCAGGGCTATCTGAGGTTCGAATACTTTAACGCTTCGGCATATCATCCAGAACCGCAAGTGGGTCCGGACGGCACGCCATACATCGAACTCACTAGCACCGAGTTGGCCGGCACTCATCCGTTGCTCGAAGAAGCATGGCAAAAGCGCGCCGATGTGAAATTGGAGCTAAAACCATCCCGGCTCCCAATAGCACCCAGGGCCAACCTCACACTCGACGCCAGAGTTCTGTATGCCGATCACGGAAACAGGGGCGTACTGGTTTTGCATGCCAGCCAAACGGCGTTACGCGACTCACCGCTGCGAAAAGCCGAGTTCTCCATATCGAGTTTTGCCGATTTCAGAACGCCAGAAAAGCTATGGTCTTCAATCGGGCGTGTCGTTAGCGACGAGAGTCAACCGCTACAAATCACAGCGGACAGATTGGGCGACAGCGCTCAATTTGCTTTATCTCCCGTCAGCCACAATATCATCTTGGATACTGGGAACGGCTGGAGAATCACTCTCACGAAAGATGAACACTCAGAGGATGATGCCGTCAGTCATACAGGAGTCGTGGAAAAGCCGGACGGCACAGATTTCGGGGTTGACCAGCTCAGGGAGGTGCTCGAAGGACTACGTTACTTCTTTGCGTTCACTATGGTCCAGTACTGCTTTCCCAGCGTAATCATCGGATACGACGCATCTGGCAGAGTTGCCTACGGAGAGCCGGGTGAGTTTGGAGCTCGTCGGCAAAACCCATTGAATTGGTTTCACCACGACAGGGACGAACGATGGGGGAATACCCTCGAACTATTCTTTCCAAGATTCTGGCGCAGGTGGCAGTCCAACAAAGATGAGTTGATCGCCGTCATAGACGCCTACGTAAGCAGCCAAGCCATGAGACGCGCCGGAATCTTGCGCGACGCTGTGGCGAAAAGTTGTGGGGGGTTGGAGATTATCGCCGGCCTAGTGCTGGGACGAACCATTCGCAACACGGCGAGAGAAGATTTCGACAAGGTCTTGCGATGTTACAAAATTCTGCACCGCCATCTGGACGCAGCCACCAACCCCGTCACGCAGAAGCTGTGCTCAGATTTGAACATCCCCGACGACAACGGAGCTCGTCTCCTCGTTGACGTAAGGAATTATGTCGCCCATCCACTCGACAAGAACCCGGTAATCAAGCCAGGTCACCTTCAATACGTGGACGGCGACCTAGCACATTACGTGCACCTGCATGACCTCAGTCAATTTTATTTGGAACATGTACTGCTCAGGTTCTGTGGCTTAGGTGTAGCCCGCCATAGGCAACTGCTCGAATTTCAACGGCGGTAGCCCGGTGTAGGTCCAAACCATATTTTCAGCCCTGTAGATGTAGCGGATTGGGCTAATAGGCTGACGCGGCAGTTGGTTGGACGGAATGCAGCGGCCATGGCTGAGAAACGATACGGATACAGTTAACCACGGAGGAACAGGACAACCGAACAGCCTGAACCATGGCTACGAACAATCAGCGCATCTTGGCGCGGGCCCGTATCCTGACAGGGTACGACCGTCGTGCAATAACGTTCACAAAACTGACGACGCCGGAGTGGGAGAACGCCTTGAGCGACGTGAACCGGTTCATAGAACTGTAACCGGGCCACTATCCAGAACAGTACAACTTGAGCGCGTGGATTCACCACAACCTGGGGAACGAAGAAGCGGCCGAGCGGGACCTCCGATTGGCCCGCTGAACGCCGAACGAAAAGAGCAATGATGGACGGGCGGCCCAGTCGAGCCGCCCGTTTCTATTGCCCGGTGGACGGTGCAATCGACCCCAGCACGCCACCAAGGCGACGAGCACACGCGTACGGTCACTACCCGACAAAATATGCAGGCGGAGACGCCACCACACAGCAGCGACGCTGTGAGAGAATCGACCGCAACGAAGGAGAGGACAACCAGTAATAACTGGAGGGCACTATGGCGAGCCACACCCAGGGAATAGGACTGTTCACCGCCGAAAACATCGCCGGCAATGCGCAAGAACACGGCGCCATCCTGAGCCCCTACACGAATCCAGTTGGCTGAACAGAAGCCGCGCCGGCATCCGAGCCCGCAGGAACAACACGGCCTACGCGCGGTTCGCCACACAATACGACCAACTGCGTGCCGAACACTGCGGGTCCGACGCCAACCGTAACCGGGAATTCAACCGGGCGCTCGAAATCCTCGAACGAACCTGCGAGTGCGACAAGATGCTCATGCCCGACGGGAAACTGGCCGAACAGTGCCGCGAGTGCCAGGAGATCGAGGAACGGGGCCGGCAGCAGCGTCGTTCCAGATGAAGTAGCCAAACCTGCACAGCCGGCGCGATCGCACCATCAGATTGATGACAGCCAGCCCTTGCGGCGCCGACACGGCCGCAAATAGACTCGGAGACATCCCCATCCCCGAGGCGAACGTGGCCATCCCGCGAGAATCTCCGTACATCTGGGCGACCTGGCTGCCCAGGCTGCTGACCGGCGAGAACTCGTGCGAGTGGGCCATCTGGTTCAAGGCCCATTACCAGGACTGGACCAGAACCCCGTCCGAGTTCAACCAAGCCCAGTGGATGCTGAACCACACCGCGCTCCTCAACAAGCGAAAAGCAAACTGGAAGCACGGTGGCTTTGATGTGAACATCGAGGGACAGAACAGCTTCCAGCTCCAGGGGAGGTCGGCAACGCTGGCGGGCAAGCCCGACCTGATCACGCAGCGGGACGGCCAGGCGGTCATCGTCGACGCGAAGACCGGGCAGGACAGCCCCAGTCACGTCGTACAGGTGATGATTTACCTGTACGCCATCCCGAGAGCGCTGGAGCGTTACCGGACTCTCAAACTCAGCGGGCAGGCCACCTACTTGGACCACACGGTCCGCATACCGGCGGAGGCGGTGGACGACCAGTTCATACAGAACCTGGGAGCGTTGATCCGCATACTGGCGGCCGACCAGCCGCCCGCCCGAGTGCCGAGCAGACAGGAGTGTCGCTTCTGCGACATCAGCGCAGCAGATTGCCCGGAGCGCGTGGACGGCGACGCAGAACCCCGAGAGGGAACGACCTCCGACTTCTGAGCTGAAGTAACCGAATCTGACCCGCTTGGCGAGACCGGAAGAAGCTCCGCCTGCAAAGCATCGAGACCGCCGGAATTGCCCGTAAACGGCCCCGGACGCTCTCATGTACCAAAAGGGCAGAGGAAAATACTCCAGCAGCCCTAAAACGCACCAGAGGCTGTCTCCGGCGGAAACTAAGCCCTTCCGCGGTGCCGGACGACACCGACCGACGTTAGGGCAAAACCAACCCACGATGGGCGGCTCAATTGAGCCGCCCATCAACATCTACCAGACGATGAACTAACCAGACCGCTCCTCGCCACGCGACGCCCGGTAGGCATCGTTGTTGGGATTGAGCTGGTTTGCGCGGTTGTCGTCATCCCCGTCATCATCATCATCATCGCCCCGGCCCTCCCAATCATCGGGACGACCATCATAACCGCGTGATTCCCAGTAAGCGTCGTTGTTAGGGTTCATCTGATCGGCACGGTTGTCGTCGTTTCCGCCACCTCTAGGCATAGCGCGACTCCAAATATCTGTGGTGCGAAATTATAAAATACCCACGGGCATCTGCGAAACACAAGGCGGCCGCCCAAGTACGGGGAGGCGGGCGATTGCACCGAGATCCTGTTAGGCAGTGCAAAAGCAACAGTCGTTCCAGACCGTCTCGACCGTAACCGTCAGCGCAAATCTAGTTCCGGTTCGCATCAGCGAAAGGCCGCTTTCCTAGCCTTGCCGCCGTCCTGGGCAACCCTGACGTCTATTCCGGCAAGGCTTCTTACAGCCTTCCACCATGCGTACAAAACGCCGGCCCGACGGGATTGTTAGGCCGGCGTTTACCTGCACAGCAGCATGGGCCATTTCGGGACCAAACATGCCCGGGACAGCGCATAAAACCAAGTAGCCACTGTCATTTCGCCATAATGTGAACTACCCAGTGTCGTGGCCACGGGCGCGGAGTGGAACACGCCGTAATCTCAACCAGGGACAACCACCGAGGGGAAAGATCCCCCTAGACCGGTCGTGCTGCCTAATCCAAACCAGGCCGTTTCCCGGAAACAAGAGTAACCACCAATCAACGAGGCAATCCAATTGAGAATAACGAGAAAGATTACGAGCATAATTGCCCTATCGGTTGTGGTGGCCGCCTTGCTGGCCGTTGTTGTGGCCGTAACGCAGTCCGGCACCGCCAACGCACAGGTCGTAGGCAGGGCAATCAGCAACCTGCAGCTGAGCCACAACGACGACGGCGACCTGCTCATCAGCTGGGACGCGCCCGAATTAGCGCCCAGGGACTACCGCGTCATGTGGGCCAAGTCCAGCGAGGAATATCCGTCATGGACAACCGACCACGGCAACGTCTATCCGGCGGGAACCGCCACCACCGCAGCGGTCAACGTGGACGAGCAATCCGCCCAGTTGCGGGATTTCTTGCAAGGCCGCTACTTCCCCATCAACGTCGGTGAGCGTGCCAAACCCGCCGGCGTGCCCGAAAAACCGGGCGACCACTGCACAGTGCCGGTCAATCCGGAGAAACCCACAGAGTGCGTCGAATTCCTGTGGAACCAGACCTTCGATGAAATCCAGCCCGACGGCCAGCCTAAACTGGTGCAATATTCGCAGCAGCTACCCCAGGGCACGGGTCTGGACGGCTGGATGGTTTTTGAAGTCCCCCAGGGCACCATGATCAGGTCGCTCCGCTGGGCCGCGGGCGACACGGTTACGATTGATTTCTAACCCGGTTCGTGGCGGATTCCGACAACTCGGCCTCCTCGAGCGAGACTTTTGCGAAATCGAGAGAGTCGACCCTACCCGCGCGTCCTGAGCCGGTCGAAGGACGGTCGCCTGTGGTTCGACAAACTCATCATGTCGCCCTCGTATGAACCGCCCACTGGATGCCCCGCCGCCCACCTGGCGTCGTTTGTTCCACTTTGTAGCTGCCAGCGCAACTACCCTGCTGGCGTTCGCCATACCCGAAACGCAGTACATGCTAATACTCGGCGGCGGCGCGCTGCTGTCACTGGCACTGGAGACCGGCCGGTTCCGGGTTGGCTGGCTAAACCATTTATTTTTGCGGGTATTCGCGCCGATTCTGAAAACTTCCGAAACGGCGGAGATTACGGGTGCAACATATTTCTTCATCGCCGCGTTCTTTGCCTTCTATTTCTTCGGCCCCGACGTTGCGATACCAGTTTTGCTATTCGTAGCCGTCGGCGACCCGGTGGCCGCGCTGGTCGGAATGCGCGCGCCGGGCCCGCGACTTTGGGGTAAATCGCCAGTTGGGTCGGCGGCCTTCATCGTGGCAGCGCTGGCGGTTTGGGCGGTGGTGTCGGCTCTGGGCTACGGCCAATGGACCTGGGCTATGGTAGCAACCGCCTTCGTTGCTGCCGCGGTGGAATTGGCCCCGATACCCGTCGACGACAACCTGACCATCCCGCTAATCGCCGGCGCAACGATGCTGTTGCTGACGACCACTAGCCTCTAACTCCCTCTCCCTCTGGGAGAGGGCTGGGGTGAGGGCCGCCTAAACTAAAGCCAAGGTGAAATGCGCAGATGGTGGGGGTCAAACGACGGAGCCGGGTCGCTCTCCAAGTACGGATGAGAGGAATTCACGGGCTTAACCCAGCTGATCATCATCGCCACTTAAATGTACATCCCACCTTGGCTTTAGTTTAGGAGCATTGATCCGCAGACTGGCGGCCGACAAGCCGCCCACCCGAGTGCCCAGCAGACAGGAATGTCGCTTCCACGACATCAGTGCCGCTGATTGTCCAGAACGAGTGGACGAACCGACGTTGCACCAAGGGGGAAACCCTCGACTTCTAACGGTCGGACGTCGAACGGCCGACACCCGGCATTGTTCGTCCACTGAACGCCCCGATAGACTTGGAGACACCTAATATTACAACGACGCATTTAAGATGCGAGGCTTGCTGTTGGCCCATTTCCTTCGTAAATGTACATCGGGCAACTGTCCCATCAGCCCTGGCGCTACGAAGCTTTCCCGAAGCGGTCCGTTAAACCGTCGTTGCAATACTAAGCATGGGAAAACTGGCCTTGCTCAGAAATGGACAAACGCCGCAGGACCCGCAAAACTGGAGCAGCCACCACACCCCGCAGCGACCCGCCCCGGCAGCAAGCTCAACCGAGACAACCCGAGGGGAAACGCCATGGGAACCGTAAAAGTCACCATAGGAGTCGGCGACCCGCAGGGACGGCAGTTCGAGGAACTCGATGTCACGGTCGACACCGGCTCAACCTACACGGCAGTCCCCAGGGCAATGCTCCAGAGGCTGGGAATACCGGTCGAAAGGTCGCTACCCTCCGAGACTGCCGACGGCAGAATCGTCCCCGTCGACGTGGGAGAAGCCACCATCAGGCTGCAAGGGCTGCAGTTCCACACTCCGGTCATATTCGCAGAGGAGAACGAACCAAGCCTGCTTGGCGTAGTCTCCCTGGAGCAGGCCGCCCTCGCTGTAGACCCCCTGGCGGGACGACTGATACCCACCAACCTGCTACGCCTCTAGCCAATTCGCCGATCCCACGACTCCAGCGCTCGTCGCCAGCCAAGACCATCTCCAACAGCGAACCAAGCACAAGCAACAATTTTTGTACAAAGCCGCCCCGGCCCAAGAACCAAAAACTGGCCACCAGATATTGCTGAGAAATCGCCATAGAGGGTACAAATACGAGCTGTGACGGCTTTTTTGCCACTTGGACGACTCACAAGTCATCCCGGGCATTAAACCGGCCTGAGAGCGCGTTTTTCAGGACCGCAACAGGAAGGTACCCAGGGTGGATGGCACCTTGACCACGCAGCCGATGGCGCCAGCCGTCCCGCCAGCGCGCAACGCGTCGGCGTCGTCGATGCAGTCGCCGCCAGCCAGCGCAGACGCCACCAGCGTCATCACCTTGTCGCCGGTGTTGGCGCGACCTGGGGCGTCGCCCAGGTCCAGGCGCCGGTCAACCAGTTCGGGCAGGCCCAGATGCTGGCCCAGCGTAGCTGGCAGAAGCAGCCCAGCATTGGCCACCAGGCGGTGGTCGTCAAAGGCGACGTGGATACGGTCGGGGTGGTTATCTGATAGCATCTTTTGGGGAGGCGATTTCGCTACTCGACCACCGCCTGAGCGGCAACTGAAATCGATGGGCCGGGCGACGGAATCCCTCTTCCCGGGACTGCCTCATTTTTCACCGCCGCTGGCGCTGTTGAACACCTCTTTCGGCACCAGAAACGTCAAGGGCGGCAACAAAACCGTGCCACCCAAGATATGCCTGATAGCCATAGCCTAACTGCCGCCGCCAGAGCACCGCCTGGAAACCGGGAACAAACCCACACTGGTCCACGCCCACGAACCGGTATTCCAGGTCCGCCGGCATCCCGAATAAACTCCGCCAAGCAAGAACCCATCAGAACCACGGATCACTGAGGAGACAGGCAGGATGACCGGACAGAGCCAGCCCTTTGACCAACCGATAGAAGGCAACGACCCCTTCGGGATGGCCAAGTTCTCCCCGAGGCGGAACACGGTCAAGATCGTCGTGTGCCTATTGATCATAATCCTGCTCTTGATAGGCAACACCGTACAGAACATCGTGAACGGCGGCGTCGCCGACGCCGCCATCCCAGCCACGGCCCTGACGGTCGCCATGTTCATGGTCTGGATTCTCGTCAGGGTAAGCGTCCGTACCGTCGAGGGAGAAGTCTGGATACGCCGGCTGGGCATGGGCGACCTGGAATTCAGGGTTGAACCCAAGGGCAACGACGAAATAGCCAAGGCGCTCCACGCGTTGGAAGCCGTGCGGCAGACCTGTATCCGGGCCATGCAGATGGAACGGGTGCAGCAGCTCTCCGACAAGCTCCGGGACAAGAACCAGGAACTCGAGGGCACTCTCACAGAACTGCGACGGACCCAGGACCGGGTCGTCGCGCAGAAGAAGCTGGCCGAACTGGGCGAACTCTCCGCCGGAGTCGCCCACGAGATGCGGAACCCGCTCAACATCATCCAGAACTTCGCCCAGATCTCAGAGGACATCGCCAGGGAACTGGATGAAATCACCGGAGAGGAAGAGGCGCCGAACTCCACCGAGAGAGCCGAACTGACCCGACAACTCATGGAGAATATGCAGCGCATCGTACACAACAGCGACCGGGCCAACCGGATCGTCTCCGACATGACGGCCATCGGACGCCAAGGCAACGGAGTCTTCAGCAAGACCGACGTCAACCTTCTGCTGGCCAACCAGATCAACCGGGCTTGGCAGGCAGTCAAGGCCCAAGAGCCAGAGTTCAGCGTCGAGATCCAGCAGGACCTGGCCGATGACCTGGAACCGATAAACGTCATTCCAGAAGACCTCGCCAGGGTATTCACACAACTGGTCAACAACGCCTGCCAGGCGATGTCGCAAAAGGCCAGGCACAAAGGGGAAGGCTACCTGCCCAAGCTCCAGATCGAAACCCGCCAGACCCCAGACGGTGCAAGGATACGAGTGAGAGACAACGGGACCGGGATCGCTCCCGAGATGATGGACCGCATCTTCAACCCGTTCTTCACCACCAAGGACACCCAATGGAATACCGGCCTGGGCCTGAGCCTGTCCTACGACATCGTGAGGGAGCACGGCGGCATCATAATCCCAGAGTCCAGGCACGGTGAATACACCGAGATGACGGTGATCCTGCCGCACACCAAAAAGGCCGACGCCGACTACGATGTTGGGAAGACCGACTCGTGACATCTCGGTAACAATCCAGAATACGTCCAGCGCAACTTGCCGAAGATGGCGAGAGCTCAATCCTCTGTCCATGTTTACATCCAAACGATCCATAGCGGGATTGACCAACCACCCGTAAAGGGTGCGCCAACCAGACACAGCTTCGACGGAGCCATTTTGCTAAACACGAAGAGGTAGCGGTGAAACGGGATCCGTCACGGATTGGGCTGATTCCAGTCGCTTCTCAAGCGATTGGTGAGTAGCGAAATCACCTCAAACGATATATGGCTACCGTACCAAGCCGCGTACCAGGGCTCCTCAATGAAACTTGTCGCCGACCGACGGCGCCGACGGCCGCCACCGACCAACACTAGAAACCCACCCACGAAGGGCGGCTCGATTGAGCCGCCCTTTTTGATGCCCAAAGAGAACCACACAGTAGGCCAGAGAGCCCGCCAGAGCACCTTGCAGACTCCAACGGCCCAGAGGCAGCCGACAGCACCGCCCACACGAAGAAGACCAACACCAGCAGTACCGGACCACCATGCCGAACACGACACGAGGCGTCGGACTGTTCACCGCCGAAAACATCGTGGCAGTAATTAGAGCAATCCCTGAAAGCGACGGAACGTACCGAGACATCACCCGTAAGGCGGAGCAATACCGCGGCACCGTCCACGACCACACCATTTCGAACTGGGTCAGCCACGGCCGGGCTGATGTTGAAGCTGGACAACCGTCCACCGCCTACGCCAGATTCACCAAACGGTACCGAGAGTTGGTCGACCAGCACTGCAGACCGGACAACAACCGGAACCTCGATTCGACCGGGCGCTCGAGATCCTCGACCGCACCTGCGAGTGTGGCAACGACAAGATGCTGCTGCCGGACGGGAAGCTGGGGAATACCTGCCAGGAGTGCCAAGACTTGGACGCACGGCAACGGCGCCGGCGGACGGGATGAACGCACCAGACCTGCACGCGGCCACGACCGTGGCCGCGATCCCAGATCCCTGACCCAATTTGTCTACCCGCTCTGGTTCACGTAGACCAACTCCACCCCGGCGGCCTCCAATCGGACAAGGACCGTCTGAAGGTCCACCATTTTGCGACTCAAGCGAGACGGCGAGTGAACGAACACCCGAATAAGACCGCTGGTACCGGACTCAGCGTCTACCAACAGCCGCTGCAGAGCCGGCCTGTCCAGAACAATACCACTGATCCCAGAGTCCACGTACCACTCGACCTTTACGCCATGCTCTTCAGCCAGACGCTGAATCGCACGCTTCTGCGCGTCCTCTGAGAGGTGTGCATCGTCACCGACACCGGCGGTCCGCACGTATCCAGCCACCAACCCAGTGGCCACAGCCTCATTATTAGTGCCTTCCGCATTCGTTGCCATTTGCAACCTCCTCGTAGTTGCCTGATTTCCAGTCCATGGGGAGAACAAAAAGAACGGTGATCCACGGTGCGTAGCAACCTCAACCTCCCGCACCTCAGGCGCCTCCAACCCATTATCCAAGCCGCCAACGTCTAGACCATACCTCACGATGCACGAACAACCACAAAGCTGTCAACCGCCTTTTGTCAGTTCGAGTGACTACGAGTAACCGAATCAGGTACGCTCCACGAAACGATATAAAAGCTGCACCTAACTCAGCACCAAAAGTGCCAGAATTGCCCGCAAACGGCTCCAGAACGCCCTGCATGGGCAACAGGGAGAGGGACCCCGCACTCAGAGGCCACAAAACGCCGCCAAAGGCCGTCTCCGGCGAAAATCTGTGGTGTCCTGCTACGTTGCCCCGACGCCGGCAACATCAAGCATGAATACTTAGGTTCTGTTGACATTTTATTATAATGGCCGTACGTCAAACATCAGATTATCACCAGAACAGTGGGCCAGGATTCTCGATTTCTTGCGTGGCTGCACCGGCCTGTACGTTGGCCGGGAAGCGGATTGCCGGCGTTTTGTCGAGGCCGTCCCCCGGTCGTAGCCGGGGGCAGGCTTTATGGATTAACCGCTCTGGGGCCCAGTGGCGACTGCTGCCGGCCGAATACGGGAACTGGAACACCGTCTACAAACGATTCGCCCGTTGGACTGACCAAGGCGTCTGGGAACGGATGCATCAATGTTTCTCCGACGACCCGGATCTGGAATACCTGATCATTGACAGCACGGTGGTCCGGGCGCATCCTTGCGCGGCGGGAGCGCCCACAAAAAGGGTGGCCAGGCGGCCCAGGCCCTGGGCCGGAGCCGCGGCGGGTTCAGCACCAAGATTCACGTGAGCGTGGACGGCTTGGGCAACCCCTTGCGATTCATCCTGACCGGAGGGCAACAGCACGACATCACCCAGGCGGAGGAGTTGATCGCCGGTTATGCTGGCGAGCACGTACTGGCCGACAAGGGGTACGATGCCCAGGGGAGTTTCTCCGACACATCCTGGAACTGGGTATGATGCCGGTCATTCCGCCCCGCTCGAACCGCAAAGCACCCGCCGACTATGACCGGCATCGGTACCGGGAGCGTCATCTGGTGGAATGCTTCATCAACAAGATCAAGCACTATCGCCGGATCTTCTCCCGGTTTGAGAAGCTGGACACCAGATACCTGGGCTTCCTGCATTTCACCGCCGCTCTCATCTGGCTACGGCGAAATGTCAACAGAACCCAGGGTCTGTGGACAAATAACCGGCCTGCCCGTTAGCATGAAAAGCATGGAAAGTTGAGCCGCACATAAGACTTCAAGGACCGTCCAATGCAATCCATAGGAGAACAAACTTGGGCACCGTAACCGTCACCATCCAGGTAGGCGACCACCAAGGCCACCAGTTCGAAACAATCGACATCGTGGTCGACACCGGCTCGACCTACACCGCAGTACCACGCGCAATGCTTCAACGCCTCGGGGTCCCGGTGCAGCGTTCACTGCCATCAGAGACCGCCGACGGCAGGATGGTCCCGGTCGACGTCGGCGAAACCATCATCAGGCTTGAGGGACTGCAGTTCCATACACCGGTCATATTCGCCGAAGAGAACGAACCAAGTCTACTCGGTGTGGTCACCCTCGAAGAGGCATCTCTCGCCGTGGACCCCGTGGGCGGCAGGCTCATACCCACCCACCTGCTGCGCTACTGACCTCGCACAATAGCACCCCATGGCCAATACTGGGCCACGATGGAGAAGCCGCCCGTGCCATGCAACAGCGAGCGGCAGTTGGACAAAACCACAGGGGATGACCCCGTTCTACCCACGACCGAAAGGACCACGAACACGCAGATCACTGCTTACGCGGACGGCCACGCTTGGTCTTACTCCACCGCACACGGGCCGGCTTGACCGGAAGCGTATAACTCCAATTTGAGTTTGATCCCCATAAACATCCCCACAGACGCCAGCCCATCCGAAACACTGCCGCACCCACCTGGTGACGAGGGCAGCCATCCAGCCCAAGCCAAGCCTCACTTGGCCTGGAGCTAAACGTGTTCAAGCCCGAAGGCACTGCGACGAGTTCCCACGGGAGCAGGGTGCGTGGCCCAAGGCCGGACCGCCGTATCCAAAGCGGCGGTCCAAGACGCCCAAACTGATGGTGATTCAGCACGAAAACCCCGTTTCCGGGTACGTGCTCAATTTGTCCACAGGCTCTAGTGGTGCGAAATCTTTGTAATGATGGGTAATTCGGTCGGTGGGATTACGTAGACAAGCATCAGGCCGAGAACCCGGCTGGAAAAGCAATCCATCATTTCAAAGCAGTTGGACTACTAGTCCACGTAACCGAATTCCCGCGCCAATCTCTCCCTATCAAACTCCTCCACATCTATCAGTCCAGCCGGGCCGCCTATTGACAACGACGCGGTCTCGTAAAAATCCGAACTATCCACGAATTCCTCAAGAACATTCCACAGTCTCCGATAATCGCCGATGGAATTGGTCCAGACCAACTCGGCATCGGCTCCCGCCCGGCCATAATCCTCGCGAACATCGCCGACCGCATTCTTGAAGGCCCGAGGCGGCCCGCGTCTCACATCGGCATACAACGCGGTCATCGAAACCAACGCCTGTAAGATCGTCGACTTCCCCACGTTATTGGGACCGATGAGCAGGTTCACGTTGGGATCAAACTCCAGCTCTATGCGCCCGGCACCGACGCCATCCGGATGTTGACGAAACGGACCTACGTTGGTCAGTACTAACGAATGGATGGGCATTCTGGGCCACCCTTTTCAGCGGCTGGTTACGGGCCGATCGGCAAAATAATCGTACCACACGTCATTTCTCAGGAACCTCTCCATACCTTGCCGTCACCGTGAAGCACGTCGACCTCGTTGCCGCCTTTCCAAGCCAAAACGACATCACCATCCTACCTCCCGCAATGCCCTCTCTCAAACATAAGCGCACTGCCCAAGTCGGCATCAAAGCCAAGCGCAAAAGCAGGCCGGCACTTCGATTACCTCCTCGAAGTCCTGGCCCAATGAAACGCGATTGCCCAGGCCGGGCAGGTTGCCAATCGCCATGCCCCAAGCTCGCAACAGGGAGGTTATTGGCGACCGCAGGTGAGGCCCAGACGCCTGAACACTCTTCGAGCATCGTTTGTGGTGAAGTCTTGGCGGTCTAGGCCAGTTACGACCTCGAAAGCCTGCTTCACCGGGTAACGGCGTTCGTTGATAACGACATAGTGAATATATATTCGTTCTGGGCCCACGTCCCGCAGGCGATGGTAGACCCCGCCTTGATCAAGGGATATTTCATGTCCTGATACGCGGAACCGCATGGTTTTCCTCAGAGATATTCAGGAACCTGGAGAGCATCAGATGTCATTTGGGTTTCCGAGCTTCTCGTGTATTTCGCAGGCAGTATCGGCGAACTCGTACAGTATTGCCAAGGTTCCGCTTACTTGTGCATGATGCAATGATACCATCCTCTGCCAGAAGTCTATAGAGGATAGTGGATTATGCCAGCAACATGGGATGAACCTCGATGGGCCGTGCTTGGAGCATATCTGATTGAAGCCGGCTGGTCAGTCAGGGACGCTGAAAAAATGTCGGATGCGACGACCGCGCGATAAAACAAGCCAACCTCGTCCGGCGGTCTGCTGACTGTGACGGTCGACAGGTATGGCATTTGCTGTCTACCGGCCAAGTGAGAGTATCCGACGCAGAGACATTGGTTCGCAACGTGGAAAATCGATACCCCAAACAACCTCTGCTTCAACCTAGGCTTTACGCATAATTTAGAAAAAATATAAAGACAGGGTAAGCTGGCCTGACCCCACTTTCAACGGAAAGGCCCAGCCATGCTCACCCTGCCCGCTGCCGTTGTAGCCGTTCTCGTTCCCTTCGCAACGCTGTTTACGAGCCCAACCTGGCGGAAAGCCCAACTGCTGCTGGTCGGCGCGATCCTGACCCCGGGCCAACGCACCGTGGCGGCGGCACTGCGCGTCATGGGCCGCAGCGACCAGCGCGACTACGCCCGCTACCACGAGGTGCTCAATCGGGCGGTGTGGTCGTCCCGCCAGGCAGCGCGCATCCTGCTGGTGCTGTTGCTCCAGCACCTAAACTAAAGCCAAGGTGAAATGCGCAGGTGGTGGGGGTCAAACGACTGAGCCGGATCGTTCTCCAAGTACGGATGAGAGGGATTCACGGGCTTAACCCAGCTGATCATCATCGCCACTCAAATGTACATCCCACCTTGGCTTTAGTTTAGCCATCCCCCTGGGCCTCCTGACGATCGGTCTGCCGTTGGTCGTCATCGTGTTTGTCGTGTGGCTCATCACCATCTGCGACCCTAACAACCTGTTCGGTTGCGCCAGCACAAAAGGCGTCACTCAAATCGCAATGGCGGTCAGCGCCGCGATGGCGATCCTGTCACTGCCCGCCTGGTGCGCGGCCGGCGTCTTTGGGATCATCCACGTCATTCAAGAACGCATCCGCCGTTCACGACACTCTGACCCATAACCGTTCACACGCTCTAGCACGCATCATGTCGGACTGATGCGCCAACAGCCAGCCGAACGTCCTGCTTAGGACGCTACAACGGGCGGGTCAACGGACCCGCCTTTTTTCACGCCAGCGGGAATCAACACAGCGAACCCAGAGCGCCGCGGCCGCACGCTGACGCAGATTGTCGAGAAAGACCGACCCACAGCGGAAACAGCCAACAGCGACGTCGCTGCCCAGCGCTAGAGCCGTCTTGGGCCGCGGTCGGCGCGGTCAAACCACAGACAACCCACCGCCACGACGGGGCAGGCTAAAAGCCTGCCCTTTTTATTTCGGCCAAGGAGACGCAATGACACCCTACATCAACCCCTTGGGATTCATCGACAAACGCACCCGAAGGGGTGTTCGGTTCCTGCTCACCAACCCGGACGAATCGCCGACCCTCAGGGTTCCCACTCCCGTGACCGTCTCGCAACCATCCAACGACGGACGCGCATTCGCAAGAACACGCGGAGAGATCGTTGGTGTAGGCTATGTAACAGCCACCTTTACAATTGCGGAGACCCTGCTCGACGCAGAGTGGCCCCAGAACGAGGAAACTATACGGGAGCGAACCCCCGTGTATCTCGCCAAACAGAACTCATTCGAACCAGACCCCAGCCGAATGCTTACCACCGAACAGGTGGAAAGGCTCAGGGACCTTTCGCGCCAATACACCGACATCCTCCGAAACGCACCAAGCAACGACGAAAGCGCTGCGAGCTCACCCCACAATCACCCACCAACGCAAGCTCCGCTCCAGCATCCGTTGCCCCAGCAACTTGACGAATAATATCAATTCTGAAACACTACCCACCGGGTGAAAAGAGAAAAAACATGACCACCAAGGGAAAATCCACTCAGCGGAGCTCCATCCTGAGCGACGTCATCCACTGCTCCCACTGCGGGGCCAGCATGGTTGTGAACAAGGCACGCTACGTATGCCCCAACAACGACCACGCGCGGGGAGGCGATTGCTCCACTGCGTCCGTCGATGCCGAGAAACTGGCCCACCAGTTAATAGCGACCCTGGTCAACAGGGTCATGACCCCCCGCAACCTGGCCGACATAGTCGAGCGCATCCAGCAAAGCGCCTATGACAATTTGCGCACGCAGCGAGAAAAGCTCGACAATACGGAATCGGCAATTGAGGACTTGAACAGCCGGAAGCTGGACTCCCTGACCAAGGTAGAGTACGGCGAGGTTCCATTCAAAAAGATGGTGGACAATCTCGAAGCCATCGAGGCCACCAGTACCGGCCTTGCCTACGAGTCCGCCGTCGCACGGGGAGAAATCGACAAGTTGGAGTTCGTGAGCAACGAGCAGGCCATCCGGTCCGTGGCCCAAGACATCGGAACGTACACCGAGTTCGCGGATCCGCAACTCGCCAAGGAACTGGTCAGCACATTCATCGAAGACGTCCGAGTCGGTCCGACCTCGTCCACGGTCACATACACCCACCCCATACCGGGAGAAAACAACGACGAACTGATCACGTCGGAAACATTCCCGCTGCCGTAACTACCCGCATAACCGAACCACAAAGGCCGGTCGTCATTTTTGACGACCGGCCTTTTTCGGCAAGGACCGACGCCCACGTTTCCGTGCGCCTCTCCACAACGAACCGGGGAACTTACCAAACCGGCCTCCGCCACGAGGTCCACCAACCCGAAAGGGCGGAAGACGACACCCGGAATGAGCCGGGTACATCAGGGCGCGGCAGACCGCCGTTCAATCATCTAAGACAACCGTGTCACAGTCCTGGACATCCTCCTCCTCGTTGACACTGGGCACCGACCGGGCATGAAAATCTCTGGCGGCAGAGGGCATAGACTGCCAGCCCACGTCCACTTCGACCTCCTCTCCCGTGTCCGCCCCCAGTTGGCTAGCCTCACGGTTCAACTTTATCAACCGATCCGCGATTAGCTTATGGAACGCGGCGCTCATGTCCTCTGGAATAGCATAACTGCTATCCTGCTGCTCAGTATCGTGATCTGCCTTCTGAGGAAGGCCCTTGCTCATTTCTGTTGACATCGGATATACTTTCTTTGCCAGTCCTGCTGGCGCTTGCTAGATTTGCAGCAAGAGCTGCGTCCTCAGTATAGCAGATTGTAGCGAATGTCAAACTTCCGATGAAAGGAGGTCAACTGACCGCCATGTTAGAACGGACGAGCGAACACAGTCAACGCCCTGATGACACTAAAGACGACGACCAAGCGAACCCGACCCTCAAAACAATCGGTGATGTACTGAAGCTGCTGCGCGGTGACCGAACCCTACGGCGGGTCGAAAACGACACCGGAATTTCCAATTCGTACCTGAGCAACCTCGAAATGGGCCGGAAGAATCCCGGCATCAAGTCCCTATCCAAGCTGGCAACCTACTACGAAGTACCCCTGAACGGGCTTATGGAGTACGCAGGACTTCCCTTCGACGACCAAGCGGCCGCTCGCCGGGAAGTCCTCACCAGCGCGGCGGCAAACCTGGAAGAGGTCCAGCGCGGCTACGAATTCGTTTTGACCGACCCACATCTCGGCCATTACGAAAAGCCGGCAGAAACGCCCTCGGTCGATACCCAGAAATTCGTGGTGCACCTCTACGAGCACTACACAGGCAGGAAGCTGCTCTAACAGATTACCAGGAGTCCCAGATGACGATGCAGAAACAATCAAACCGCGCATACTTCTACACACGCCGGTCAAGCTCTGGACAAAACGAACTTTCCGACACCGGGCAGTACAACGACATGGCGAAGTACGCAGCAGCCATGGGTCTGGTTGAAGCGGGCTGCTTTGACGACGTGGGCAGCGGCCTCAGCACCGACAAACGGGACGGGTTCCTCTTGATGATCTCAAAAGCCCTGGACCCCGCCAATGACATTGGCCACATCGTGTTCCCTGACCTATCCAGGTACAGCCGAAGCAAGGTCGACCCGCACATTTACCTGGCAATGCTCGATGAAGCCGACATCACCGTCCACAGCGTGAAAGACGGCAAACGCTCAGATACCGACGATATTAGCTGGGACATCCAATTCTCCCTCAACCACAACCAGTCCAGAGAAATCTCCCGTCTCTCACTAAGAGGACAAAGGGACGCCATCGAAGCCGGCTACGCCTGCAGTTCGAAAATCCCTTACGGCTACAAACGCGGCTGGGTAGCAGGAGAACAGGGTCAACTGCACCCAATATACGTGCCACACGAAGTTCACGCAGAGCACGTCAAAATGATGTACGAGATGAGAGACCAAGGGAAAAGGACCGGTGAGATCTGCGAAGAGCTCATGAAGCTGGAGATTCCAAGCCCGACCGGCCTCAGCAGATGGCCGAAAGGCTCCATCATCTTTATCCTGAAAAACCGCGCGAACATAGGCGAACTGCACTACTTCAAGACATCCAGATCGAAATTTCCCAGAAACCGCAGGCTGCACGAGCTAACGGTGTTCGTAGGAGCCCACGAACAGCTGGTCGACGAAACCCTGTTCAACCGCGTGCAACAAAGCATAGCGGACAGCACCAGGCCCCGGACAGCTTCACCCAGGTCCAAAGTCAGTCCCAACCCTCTGAGTGAATTGATCAAATGCACGAACCCCTCCGCCCACTCGGGCGAACCTCCTCCCAACATGATCATAATGAACGGCCGAGACGGCAAGGAACTGATCTGCAGCGTGAAGAAGAACACCGGCGTCGCGTATTGCCAGTCAAAAAACGTGCCGCTCGATCCGCTCCTGAACATCATCGTAAGCGCACTCCTTGAGCGCGCCCTCACCAGGGATGTTCTGGAAGGACAAATCCAGTACATCAACGAGAACAGCTCCCAACTGGTGGCCGAAGAACGGGAGCGCCAGGCCGCCATCAAGAAGCGCATCAGGGAAATCAACCGGGAAGCAGGCAACCTGAAAGAGAAGATAAAGACCTATGAGGATTCTCACCCCATAGCCGTCCACAGCCTAATGGACGATCTCGAAACGCTCGGCAAAGAAAAACAAGGCCTCGAATCCCAGAGCAGCGCCCTGGACGACGACGTTGCGGAGACGCTGACGTTTGCCACCGAGCCCGAAGCCATCATCGAAGCCGCAATGGACCTGCGGACCTATCTGGAAGCCGACGACACATCCACTGCCAGAACGCTTTTGCGGGGATTTATCAAGCAGGTGGATGTTGCGCACGGCACCGCAACAATCCACTACGGCCTCCCGCTGCCCAACACCCAAGAAACGGAGTCCGGATACTCGACAACGGTGTCCTTGGACGACGAAGAAATTCTTTTAGAACAACGTATCCCCGCACGCGCGGGGATAGACCGGGAGCGAGACTATGAGCGACTTGAGGCAAGACGGTTCCCCCGCACACGCGGGGATAGACCCGCGGCGAGATTATCGCCACCAACGCCGGTTTCGGTTCCCCCGCACACGCGGGGATAGACCGTAGTTGAGCGCCAGCATCCAGTCAGCAGGGGCGGTTCCCCCGCACGCGCGGGGATAGACCCACTACCGACGCCATGCCTCTCTCGATTCCTTCGGTTCCCCCGCACACGCGGGGATAGACCCGGCCCGGAAACCCGGCGCATTACCATTGCCGAGGTTCCCCCGCACACGCGGGGATAGACCTCTCTGCACGTGGCAGGACGTCCGAGAAACACGGTTGTCGGGCCGAAGGGTATGAGGGGGGCAGTTCAGTTGTGCGGAGTTGGCGATGAGCAAGACTTACCTTCCCTACGATCCCGCCCAGCAGTTGCTGCTGCCCGCTGCCCTGCGGGAGTGGTTGCCTGAAGATCATCTGGTCTACTTCATCTCCGACGTGGTGGACCAACTGGACCCCCGCTTTCGCGGGGGCCGGCCCTGTCGGACATCACCGCCCGCTACGAGGTGGAGAGCCGTGGTGGGGCCCCTACCATCCCCGGATGTGAAAGCCTGGGATGATAGTCAAGGTGCTGCTCTACGGATAGCCTTAGCCCCCAATCCTCAGACGGGCTGCTAGCCCGCCTCGGCTTGGAGGGATATCAGGGTGACCGTGAACCAGGAGGTGAGCTCAACACCCCCTACCACTGCTGTGTCAAGTTACCAGTTTAGAAATGGGCCCAGCTATCTTCTGGAAGGTGCAAACATGCGGACCGAGGCTGAGTACAAAGAGAGTTTACGCGACGGACGCAACGTGTGGGTGGTGGGGGAAGGCGCCGTGGCGGACGTTACGACCCACCCGGCGACGTCGGTCATGGTGGATGAGTACGCCGCGTGGTATGACCGCCACTTCGACCCCGCCTGGCAGGACACCCTTGTGACCGAGGCTGACGGAAACGGCCAGCGGTATCCGCTTGCGCTCACACCTCCGAAGACGTCCGCCGATTTGAGATGCCTGGGGAAAGCCATTAGCACGGTGCATTTCCTGACCGGTGGCAACATGACCCACACCCCAGGCTACGGTGCCTTGATCGCCCTGGGAATGCTGAACGTTCTCAAGCGGCTGAACAACTCCTCGGAGGACGCTGAGCTGACGCTGGGTATAGCGCTTGCCTTGGCTGAAGTCATGGGCCTGAGGGAAAATGCGCAGACCATCGAGCAGCTGGCCGAACTGACCGTCAACGTCCAGACCACTCGCACCTGCATGACGGCGGCGGAACTGGAGCCGGAGACGACGGAGAGCGGCCATGCCCTGCCCAACCAGCTCCACGTTGCCGCGGCAGGACTCAACGCCCTCAGAGTCCGCCAGCGCATGTCTGAAATCCTGCGCGGCCTTCCCGGATCGTCGTTGGTCAATGCCCCTGCCGACACCGACTTCGCCGACCCGGACATGGCCGCCGAACTGGAAGACGCCTTTGGCGGGGGCGGCTACACTGCCCTGCAACGCGCGGCGCTCCTGCAGCTTGCCTGGGACCAAGTCTCCTCCGGTTTGGACGGACGGGAGGCGGTTTTCGAGCTCCATGCCAGTGGTGGGCTGGAGGCATGGCGTGGTCGGTTGCGGGCCTGGTTTGAAAGCTACAATAAGCTGGCCGACGGCGTATCGGAGTTTATCGACGTGGACATTCCGCACCTGGATCTGACCAGTTTGCAGGAAGTACAGAACCCGCCGCGCCGAATGCCTCGATCAACGCCGGCAATCTGATCAGAGGTCCATCAACAACTCGAAGGTTCGGCTTATGGTCTCCTGAGGTGCGAAAGTTAGGACTTTGTCTGACAAGGATGAATCAACTGGCAGCGGCGGGTTGTTGGATCGTGGTGTCCGGTTGGGCCACCTCCTCGGTTGATTGTCAGTATTTGCGCCGGGCCTAGAAACCTACGGCGTAGGCCTCGCAGCGCGGGTCTGCGCCCCCCTGTAGCACCTTGGTCTCCGGGTTGCGCGTGATGACACAGTACAAGGCTGAACCCTCCCACCAATCTGGATATTGTTCTATCGTGTGGCCCTTTCGGCGTAATTTCTCGGCCACTTCATCGGAGATACGGCCTTCCAGCCGCAACATCCCCGGCTCATATCTTGACGCCCAGTTGGAGCTGGGGAAGTTATAGCTGTAGAAGCGGGGTTCCTCCACGGCCTCTTGAGGGTCGCGGTCAAATTCCAGGACATTCAACAGCAGTTGCAGAGTGCCTTGCGGGATATGGTCGCCGCCGTGAGCGCCAAGGGCCATCACGGGCTCGCCGTCGCGCAACACCAGCGCAGGCGCCGGAGTGAGCCTGGGCCGCTTGCCCCCGGCGACCGATGCCGGATGGCCTTCGGTCAGCTTGGACTGAGAGCCGCGCAATGAAAACGCCAGGCCGGTGCCCGGAATTATCGGCCCGCCATTCTTGGTGCCCTCGCTGGGGGTGCAGGAGAAGATGTTTCCATCCCGGTCGATCACGGCGAAATAAGAAGTTCCGCCGCCACTTACCCCTGCTGTGCCAACCGGGACCTGCGCCTCCTTGGGGGACTGAGGTGCGCCGTCGATGGTCGCCCTACCGTTTCGCGGGTCTCCCGCCGGGGGCGTGCCCGGCCAAGCCAGGTCAGGGTCGATCAGAGAGCGACGCTTGATCAGGTATTCCTCCGCCAGCATTTCATTGATTGGCACGTCCACGAAATCCGGGTCTCCCACGTACTGCTCCCGGTCGGCAAAGGCCAAATTCAAGGCCTGGCTCACCGTATGGATGTACTCGGCGGAATTGTGGCCCATGGAACCCAGGTCGTACCCCTCCAGAATCTTGAGGGCTTGGGGGAACGTCGGCCCCTGGCCCCACGGCCCGGTACTGTAGACGTCGTAGCCCTTGTAATTTACCGTCACGGGCGGACCCACCTGGACATGATACCGGGCCAGGTCGTCCTCGGTGAGGAGACCCCCCACCTCCCGGTTGAATGCGGCAATCTTGCGGCCCAGCTCGCCGGTGTAGATGTAGTCTCTGGCCGCCTTGAGCGCGGCCTCACGGCCTTTCCCTGCGTTGGAAGCCTCCACATCCGCGATTTTGGACAAGGTGGCAGCCAGGTCCTTTTGATAGAACACCTCCCCCTGTTTGGGGGCGTGGCCGCCAGGCAGGTAGATCTCGGCGGTTGACGGGTGGGCGCTGTACTGGTCGAAGGCGGTCTTGAAACGGCCGGCCAGATAACGAAACATGGGGAAACCGTTGCCAGCCAGGTCGATGGCCGCAGTCGCCACCTGTCCGAAGGTCATCGTGCCAAATTTGGACAGAGACGTCAGCCACGAATCGGCGGCGGCCGGCGTTATGGACGAGAGCACGCCGGTTGGAATCTTTCCGCCGTGGTTTTTATGAAAGTACTCGACCGACGCGGCCCTGGGCCAGACCCCGAGCCCGTCAATAGTGGTAACTTCTTTCCGGTCGGCCAGGTATATGACCGTGGGCGCCACGCCCAGGAAGCTGCAATCATCGACATGCACCACGTTCAACGCCAGGCCAACGGCTACTCCGGCGTCAATCGCGTTGCCACCGTTTTTCAGGACTTCCAAACCGGCCATGGCGGCGCTGGGATGGCTGGCTGCAACCATTCCGTTGACGCCTTGCATCAATGGACGAAGACTGGTTAGCGTGGTCCCTTTGACTGGCATTTTTTGCCTCCACATTAAGGACGTTTTAGTTCTACCGAAGCCCGGCCGTTGATGATCAGCGCAAAGGTCGGGGCCAATCGGCCGACGAGAATGGCGCCTGCCTTCGCAGCATGGTATCAGAAATCAGCGTTGCCGGATTGACGGGGAGCTACGCGTCGTAATGAAGGCGTGCCACTTCACTCTGCTCCTCGATGGCGATATGTCGAGATTTATCCGTTGGATAAAGATTTGCCCGTGCCTTGTAACCCCAACCAAAGCCTGCGTAGACCCGCAGCAGCCGTGGTAGTATCAGGCGATGGTCCGGCGGCCGCTGAAGATGCGCGCCCTATCGAATTAAAATCACGCAATCGGTCAGTGATTGAGGTTCCGGCAACTGATTTCAGGCATACAACGGAGGTTATCATCATGGTGGTAAAACGCCCCACGGTCGAAGAGTTTTTCCGAATTGCAGCGTCCTACAACCTGAACCCTTCGTCGGCGGACATGGAGTCCTTTATTGAACTGAGCCAGCCCATCCTGGACTCGTATGCCCGGTTGGACCAGCTTACCGCGCCCAGCTTGCCGGTCAAATACCCCCGGTCGCCAGGGGCGCGACCCCAACCGGAAGACAACCCATTGGGGGCCTGGTATTGGCGTTGCGACATAACCGGTCCCCAGGGCGGAATCCTCTCCGGCAAAACCGTGGCCATCAAGGACAACGTCTGCGTGGCGGGTGTTCCCATGATGAACGGCACCAGCGTCCTTGAAGGCTACGTTCCCGACGTAGACGCCACGCTCGTCACCCGGATTCTGGACGCCGGCGGCTCCGTCAAGGGCAAGTCGGTCTGCGAAAGCCTGTGCTTCTCCGGCGGTAGCCATACGTCGGACACCGGGCCGGTCCGCAACCCCCATGACCATACGCGCACCGCAGGGGGCTCCTCCAGCGGCAGCGCGGCGTTGGTCGCGGCGGGAGAGGTGGACATGGCCATCGGCGGCGACCAGGGTGGGTCGATCAGGATACCAGCCAGTTGGTGCGGCATTTACGGACTCAAGCCAACCTACGGACTGGTCCCCTATACGGGGGTCTTCCCAATCGAACTGACCCTGGACCACACGGGGCCGATGGCGCGGACTGCCGCCGACCTGGCGCTGTTGCTGGAAGCAGTCGCCGGCCCCGACGGTTTGGATCCCAGGCAGAACGCCGGACTTTCCGGGCAAGCCTATACCCAGGCGTTGACCGGAGACGTGACGGGGCTCCGCTTGGGCATCGTACAGCAAGGGTTCAATATGGCGGAGTCTGAAGCTGACGTGGACCAAGCCGTAGAGAACGCGGCCCGCTCGTTCGAGAGCATGGGGGCGCGGGTGGGTACGGTTTCCATACCCTGGCACCTGGACGGAATCCACATTTGGAGGGCCATCGCGGTGGAGGGGGCTACGATGTTGATGGTAGCCGGCAACTGCATGGGCACCAATTGGAAGGGCCACTACACCACCGCTTTGCAGGACGTATATGCCCACGGATTGCAGAGCCGGGCCGATGACCTGTCGGAAACCACCAAGCTGGTGGTCTTGATGGGACAATATATGCAGGACAGGTATCACGGCCATTACTACTCCAAGGCTCAGAACCTGGCCAGGACGTTGACCCAAGCCTACGACCAGGCGCTCAGCGAGTATGACCTGCTGGTGATGCCCACCCTGCCAATGAAGGCGACGGTCATTCCGCCGGCCGATTGCAGTCGCCAGGAGTACACCGACCGGGCGCTGGAAATGATTCCCAACACCTGTCCCTTCGACGTAACCGGCCATCCGGCCATCACGGTGCCGTGCGGAGGATCCGATGGCCTGCCCATCGGCATGATGCTGGTGGGGCGCACGGGGGATGACGCAACGGTCCTTCGCGCCGCCGACGCCTTCGGAGGAAACAATTAGACGGTGGCTACGGCAACAGCGCGGCTGGATTCCAGCCGCCCGCTGGGCGTGGAGATCTGTCAACCGCGTCCGGGACTTCTGGAAGGATGGGAGTCGCCTTCAACAATCGATTACCGAGGTATCCGCGGACTGGATCATCCATGAGATTCCGGTAGCCCTCATGCGGTGAGCTGGTCAAGTAATCGACCAAAGGAATCTGCCGGAGGAAAAGATGATAGTAGTAACGGGAGCGTCGGGAAGGCTGGGGCGCCGGGTAGTCCAGTTGCTGGTGGACCAAAAGAGAGAAGTCCTGGCGACAGACCGATCGGCTACCGATGACCTTCCAGCCGAGTTTGTGCGATGCGATCTCGTGGACGCCAAGGCAGTGGAGGGTATTCTCAAGGCCGCGGAAGCCGTCGTCCACCTGGGAGCTATCCCCGGGCCGCTGCGGGAAGACCCAAGGGTTATTTTCGAAAATAACGTGGCCAGCACCTTCAACGTCATGATGTCGGCGGCGGAGTTGGGACTGCGGCGTGTAGTGTTCTCGTCCAGCGCCTTCGGCATGGGGTGGGCCCACGATGGGAACGCCTTCGTGCCGCTGTATCTGCCATTGGACGAGGAACATCCGATGATGCCTTTCGAGCCCTACGGCCTGTCCAAGCAGGTTGGAGAGGATATCGGCAGAATGATCGCCCGCAATTCAAACACCACCGTCGTCAGCCTGCGGTTTACCAATGTGGCGCTTCCGGAAGTCCAGGCGGAGTTCCCCTGGCCGGCTCCCACGCCGGAGAATCCCCTGACACTGGTGATGTGGGCCTACGCTGACGCCAGAGACGTGGCCGAGGCCCACGTATTGTCACTGGATGCAGAGATAGCAGAGTATGAGGCATTCATGATCGCCCAGCCTTCCAGTCGTTTCAAAGAGCCTACGATTGACCTTGTCAAAAACAACTTTGGCGACCGGGTGGAGATACGCGATGGGCTGAGCGGCGCCGCCAGCGTGATCAGTACGGAAAAGGCGCGACGACTGCTGGGCTGGGATCCTCGCCACGACTGGCGGTAAAGGCCGGCGCTAAAGGGCACCAGGTGAGCCGGAAATCTCTGAGATTCGGCGGCTGCAAACCGGATTGTCCACCTGTAGAGGGCGTCGGAAAAGCAGTCGATCGGGGCGGCGACGCCGGACGCCCTGATCCCACAACGTCATCGCAC
The DNA here is from genome assembly GCA_965220095.1 of Dehalococcoidia bacterium. Taxonomy (GTDB): domain Bacteria; phylum Chloroflexota; class Dehalococcoidia; order Lucifugimonadales; family UBA3495; genus Bin87. The sequence continues at coordinate 2,438,415 of OZ244805.1, read as the reverse complement.
TCGGCGGACGAATCCTATGGTGAACCGGAACTTGGCCCAGGTTTCTCCCACCGTTGACCTGATGTACGCCGCCCAGGATCGAGCGTCGATACCGCCGGAGCATCTGCTGAAGGCCAGCCTGCTGGTGGTTCGTTTCTCGCCGCGCAGCGAGCGGCAATTCTGCCACGGGAAGGGTTGGTGGTGGACTTCGGGCTCACCCCAGCCGATGGCACCCGGGAACAGGACGCCGCGTGGGAAACGATGGCGTCGCCGGGCGCCAGGCGCATAACGGCGTCAGCCGGCCGGTGCTACACCACCAGGAGGTTCGTCGAGGTTCGTCAAGGAATGTCGAAACCTGAATTACCGCATGCTCCTGACTCGTCTGGGCCACTTTCCTGGGGGCAGATCACCGTTACCGTCAGGCCACCAACGAACGGAGTTGGAGACGGAAAGAGAACTGCGCTATTCAAGGACCCTGACCCTGGTTGAGGCGGTAGCCCAAGCTGGACTTTCCGCATTTCAAGCGGCGTAAGCCAGGGAATCGACAAGTCGGTGGTACAGAGCGACTGGGAGTTCCTGCGTATCGGGGTCGACGGCCGACGTTGAAAAACCCTCCGAGGCCAGCCACAGGTGGCGTCGCACCAGGGCAATGGCGTCCACGAAGGTCGGCAACGGCTTGTCGTACCAGGCCGCTCGGCGCTGGGTCATGGGGCGCTGTTTTTGCAACCCGTGGGCGGCCAGGGTGGTCCAGGAGAAGATTCCCAGCAGGACGGGCGTGGTGCGGGCGATGGCCAGGTCGGACCACTGGCGTTGGGTTTCCAGGCCCAGGTGGGTCCGCACCTCCTGAAAGGTAACTTCCAGTTGCCAGCGCAGGACAAACCATTCCAGGATCTGGGTCGGGTCCGCGGCGGGGTCGGTGCACAGCAAGGCCTGGGTGGCGAAGGAGCCCTGGGGATCCCGGATCAGCACCCAGCGGATGCGGACTGGAGACTTGCCGGAGCGGTACCAGACCGCCGTTTGCGACGTGAGTTCCACCGTGCGGGTGGCGCCGTCATAGCAGGCCACGGCCACGCTGGCCCAAGTTGCCTGGGGCTGGTCGAGGATCGTTTTCAGCGCGGGTCGCCGCGCGCCTTTCAGCGGCGGGCGGCCGTTCTGACCCGGCTGACGGGCTGGCGCGGGCGCATAGAGAGCGGCGTCCAGCCGTAGTCTGGCAATGAGGGTAACGGGTTCACGGAGGGATTGGCAGCAGTGGAGCAGGTCCAGCACGGCGTAGCTGTTGTCGCCCACCAGCGCCAGTGGACGTTGGGGCAGCCAGCGTGGTTCGGCAGGCTCACCATGAGCGGGGTTGCAGGATCATCTGTCGCGCCCAGTCGGTGAGCTTCTTGTGCCGACGTCCCTGCTGTTGGTAGTACCGGGTCGATGGCGCCAGCACGGTGAGCGCCGGCAAGGCCCAATGGCGTCCGGCCCAAGGCACGTGGCCCAGCCACATCAGGGAGATCCAGCGCAGGCCGCTGGCCTTGACCAGTTGGCTCCGGCTGGAACGCACCGCGTCGCGGTAGATGCCCCGACCTTTGATCTTGGCGCCGCGACGCCGTTCCAGGGTTTCGTCGATGCCGAAGACCAAGGGGCCATCCCCACCATCAAGGTGCTGGAGCAGCAACACCAAGAGGATGCGCGCCGCTGCACGGGGCGACCACACCGCCCGGTTGAGCACCTCATGGTAGCGGGCGTAATCGCGGTGATCGCTGCGGCCCATGACCCGCAGGGCCGCGGCGACGGTGCGCTGACCCGGGGTCAGGATCGCGCCCACCAGCAGTACCTGGGCTTTCCGCCAGGTCGGGTTGGTGAACAGCGTTGCGAAGGGAATGAGTATGGATACAATGGCATTGGGCAGGGTAAGCATAGCTGGGCCTTTAGTGAGATTTTGGTCAGGCCAACTTACCCTGTCTTTATACTTTTTCTAAATTATGCGTAAAGTACAGCCAAGGCTCCGGCCCTCGGAACGATGGCATAATCTGCCGTCCCGACCTGGCCGCGTCAGAGTCGGATCACACCGCCCGGGATCTATGGGCCCAAAGCACTACAGGGTTCTTCAGGTAGTTCTCGAAGTCGACGCCCCGCAGGTTGAGTCGTTAGCGGTGATGACCATCCGATGGGAGTCGGTGCGCTGCATCTGCCGTGCTTCGTCCACCCACAGCAGTTGGCGCAGTTCTCCGTAGGCTGGACTGACCATCAGACCTCCTGGCGCCAGACGCAAAAAAACCACCTGAGAGGCAGTCTAGCAAACCTCGGGGGATGTGCAGCCTACTTGGTGTCTGGGCGCCTCTCAACCCCCCAGATCGGACTGTATTCATGCGTGCGATCAATCCTCAGGAGCTCCCTCAACGTGGTCAGAACATCGTCAATCTCAGCCGATTCTTCACGCAAAATGCCCTCTACGCCGTCCACGGCCATGAGAATCTAATGGAATTCTGAGATGCTTTCGTCTAGTATTACAACGACGGTTCAAGGAGGGATGTTCGGGGATGCGCGAAGGGCGGCGCGCCGCTTGGCGTGGGAGCGTCTGGCCCGTTCGTTGCATTCTTGGGTCTGCTCCAGCCACCGCAGCAACTCAGCCGGCCCGAACCGTTCCCGGGGCAGCATCTCTCGCACCACCCGGTAAACCTGCGGCCGGGTGATCCGGGGCATCTTTTTCCCCCCAAGCCTGTTGCAGACTCAGGAGAAACGCTCCGCCCAGCAGGCACAGGGCCACGTGATGATGCCAGCCCGCCCAGGTGCGGGTCTCGTACTCATCCAGCCCCACATCGCTTTTTTCCGTCTCGAACTCGGTTTCAATGCGCCACCGCGACCCTCCCACGTAGGCCAGGGTCTCCAGGGAAGTGTCCTCCGGGGCGTTGGACAGGTAGTAGCGGGGCTCGCTGCCGTCCCGGTTCCGGCGGTAGACGGCCCAGTGGATTTCGCCAGGCTTCCGCTTACTGGTCGACCGCACCCGCTGGGCGCTGAACTGGTAGCTGCGGGGACCCTGGCTTCCCTCCGCCACCGTGATCTCCCGCCAGGCCTCCTCCGGCAATTCAGCGCTGCGCTCCACCATGGTGCGCCGCTGCCCGCCCTTGAGCCTGGGTTTGCGGGGACGCCCGCTCCCCTGATACTCTGGACTGGTCCAGGCTGGCTCCAGCGGCCAGACCGTGGCGCCGCCGGGAACGTCCAGCACGTAGCGCATCCCCAGCGCCGCCAGTCCATCGCGGAAGGACGGCGACATCCCGAAGGCGTCGTCCCCGGCAACCCAGCCGGCTTTCAGATGCCCCCGCTCCAAGGCCCGCTCCAGCATCTCCAGCGCCAACTTGGTTTTTGACCGGTAGTTCCGACTCTCCTCCGGCACCCCCGCCGCCGCACAGCGGTCGGTGTCCGAGGTCCAGCTCTCCGGCAGATAAAGCCGTTTGTCCACCAGGGCCCGTCCCTGCAGGCTGACGTAGGCCAGGAACATTCCAGCCTGGCAGTTGGCCACCTTGCCCAGGCTCCCGCAGTACTGACGCGCCACGCCCACCGACTTCCTGCCCTGCTTGGGGAAATCGCTGCCGTCCAGCACCCACACCGCCTCCGGGCGCCCCAGCCGGGGTCCCAGGTACTCTTGAAGGCGGCCCATCACCACGTCGTCATCCCAGGGGGACTCGGTGAGAAACCGCTGCATCACCCGGGCTGACGCCGGAACCGTCTCCGACAGATTCTCGGCGTTGCGCCGCTCCCCGGACTGCACCAGCAGGGCCTGCAGATAATGACGACTGTGATCCCGCGCCTCCCGGCGACCAAACAGCGCAGCGAAGTAAGCGTGAAAATCCTGAAAGGCCCCGTCCACCTGCTCAAAAGCCGCCGCATCCATTTCCCTGCCCCGCCTCCTCAAGCCTTACCCAACTACCCCCACCATCCTACCATGCCAACCGTCGTTGTAATACTAGCAGCCTGTCCGAGAAAACTGCTGGCCGAGGATTGACGGTATGATGGGAGCAGTTCAGTTGTGCGGAGTGGTTGATGAGCAAGAGCTACCTTCCCTACGATCCCGACCAGCAGTTGCTGCTGCCCGCCGCCCTGCGGGAGTGGTTGCCCCCGGACCTTCTGGCCTACTTCATCTCTGAGAAAGTGTTTAAAAAGGGACTGGGAAATAGCAGGCAATGTAGCAGGGCAGGCTATAGACTTGGGGCATGAGCCGAGCAGTTTATTCCACGGATTTGACGGAGGCCGAGTGGCAGATTCTGGAACCCCTGGTTCCGCCGGTGAAGCCGGGTGGCCGGCCCGCCAAGTACTCCCGCCGGGAGGTGGTGAATGCCATCCGGTACGTGCTGCGCACCGGTTGTGCCTGGCGTCTGTTGCCTCACGACCTGCCTCCCTGGCAATCGGTCTACCACTACTTTTGGGTTTGGCGGCGAGATGGGACCTGGCAGGGGATTCACGATGCCCTGCTCCCCACGATGCGACGGTTCCTGGGCCGCCAGCCCAGCCCCAGCGGGGCCATCATCGACAGCCAGTCGGTGCAGACCACGGAAAAAGGGGGCCTCGGGGGTACGACGCGGGCAAGAAGGTGAAAGGCCGCAAACGGCATATTGTGGTGGATACCCAGGGACTGCTGTTGGCGGTGGCGGTGCACCCAGCCGACCTGCAAGACCGGGATGGGGCCAAGCTGGTCATTAGCAAGCTGACCGGAAGGTTTCCCCGGTTGAGCTTGATCTGGGCGGATGGCGGCTACGCCGGAAAGTTGATCGAGTGGGTGGCGACACTGACGGGTTGGACTCTGGAGATAGTGAGGCGTCCCGGGAACAGCCACCGCTTTGAGGTGTTGCCCCGACGCTGGGTGGTGGAGCGCACTTTCGCCTGGCTGGGCCGGCGCCGGAGATTGAGCAAAGATTATGAAGCACTGCCGGAAACCACCGAAGCCTGGGTCTACACCGCTATGACCGGACTCATGCTCCGCCGCTTGGCACGCCCCCCCCCCCAGCTTTTTAAACACCCTCTGACGTTGTGGACCAGTTGGACCCCCGCTTTCGCGAGGGCCGGCCTTCTCGGAGATCACGGCGTGTTACGAGCAGGAAAGGCGCGGTGGGCCACCCTATAATCCCCGGATGATGGTGAAAGTGCTGCTCTACGGCTACTGCGTCGGGGTGGCGTCATCACGGCGCATTGCCCAGGTCTCCACGAGGACATCGCCTTCCGGGTGCTGGCGGCGAATAACACCCCTGACTTCCGCACCATCTCCGACTTTCGCAAGGACCATCTTGAAGCGTTGACGGGATTGTTTTGGCAGGTGCTGGCGTTGTGCCAGCGGGCTGGGCTGGTGAAGCTGGGCCACGCGGCGCTGGACGGCGCCAAGGTCAGGGCCAACGCATCGAAGCACAAGGCGATGAGTTACCGGCGTATGAAAGAGAAAGAAGCGCAGTTGTCGGCGGAGGTGGCGGAGTTGTTGCGGCGCGCCCAGGAGGTGGATGAGGAGGAGGACCGTAGGTACGGTAGGGATAAGCGCGGAGATGAGTTGCCGGAGGAGTTGTCCTTTCGGGAAGGACGATTGAGGAAGATACGGGAGGCCAAGGCGGCGTTGGAAGCCGAGGGTAAAGAGCAGCCTGGGGTGCCTGATGACAAAGCCCAGCGCAACTTCACCGACGCCGAGTCGCGCATCATGCCAGCGCCGGGCGGTCGGGACTTCCAGCAGGCTTACAACTGTCAGGCGGTGGTGGACCACGCCCACCAGGTGATCGTGGCGGCACGGGCCACCAACCAGACTTCAGACCAGCAGCAGGCCGTGGCCATGATTGAGGAAACCATCAGCAACACCGGCAAAGTTCCCTGGGAGGTATCCGCCGACGCTGGCTACTACTCGGCCCAGGCGGTTGACGGCCTGCAAGCGTTGGGCGTGGATCCTTACGTCGCGCCGGAGCAGACCCGCCACGGCAGGGTGCCGCCGCCGGCGCCCCGAGGTCGCATCCCCAGTCATCTGCCCCCCAGAGACCGGATGCGGCGCAAGCTGCACACCAGGCGGGGTAGGCAACGTTACTCATTGCGCATGGCCACGGGGAACCAGTCTTCGGCCAGATCAAACAGGGCCGAAGTTTCCGTCAATTCCTGTTGCAGGGCCTGGAGAAGGTCAACGGCGAGTGGTCGCTAATCTGCACCGGCCACAACCTGCTCAAGCTGTTCCGGTTCGGTCTCCGGGCTAACACCGTTGGTCCGGAGTCTGGCATCCGGACGGTTCGCCCATTCCATTGGCTGCCCTCAATCCCGCCGGCCTCAGAACCAACCACCTCACCATGCGTCCCGTAACCTTAGCCGCTAATCCTCAGACGGGCTGCTAGAGACCGTAACCTCGACGATGTACTCGTTGATCCCGGCCTCGTTCTCCGGATACGCGCTGGCCGCGTCCTGCGGGTCCTCAAAGTTGGGCGCGGAAATGAATTTGAGCTCGCCGTCGGGATCGATCTGGAACTTGTCCGGGTCCGCGCCGCCGCTGATGGTATAAACCTTGATGGTGCCTCGGTCATCGGCGTCGGTGACCACGACCCTGCCTACTCCAGTCGTGTTCTCCACTACGCTGAAGGCGGCGGGGCTGCTGATGGTGGGCGGGTTGTCGGTCGCCGTGGGCGTTGCCTCAGTCCTGGCAGATGCGCCCTCACTCCCGCCGTTCGTTGCGCGCAGTTCGATGGTGTATAGGGTGCCGTTATTTAGATCGCCGACCGTGGCGCTTGTGGTCGTCGCATCGCTGTCGGCAATGTCCGTCCAGTCGGGGTCGCAATTGGTCCCGCTGTCGGCGCTGACGCGGTAATCGTAATCCACGATGGTGTCGTCGCTGGGATCGGCCCAGGACAACCCCACCTGCCCGTCTCCCGGCGTCGCGCTCAGGCCAGTGGGGGCATCGGGAGACGCCACCGCTCTGACGCCCCTTTCATGTGGAATGTTTCCAGACCAGGGGCCCAGTTCTTCGGTCTCTCCCGCGCCTCCGACTGCTCTGATCCTGAACCTGTAGTGCTTGTCGGTGTTGAGACCAGAGAATTCAAACGTAGTAGCGGTCGTAGTGGCGCTGTTTCCCCACGACGCCCCGGTGAATTCGCCGAGATCGCCCTCTTGATACTCCAGGTCTAATGGTTTACAGCGGGGTCGGAGACGACCGCCGGCCAAGTGAGGGAGATGCTTCCGTCGGCTGCGGTGACGGCGAATCGCCGCTTTGACGCCGAGCGATTATACCACTATGCAAGAAACGACGCCTTCACACTTTAAACCCGGTCCAGGTGATTTTAGAAGTCATGAGCAGGTGACATGGTCTCTTTCTTCAGTGTCCCTGGCAGGGTGTTGAAATGCGGGGTTGGTTAGCCAGGCGATGGTACGATGCGAAGCACCAAAGGTGTGGAGGGTCCCCGTGCGAGAGAAGCAGCCCGGCAGCCCATTCCGCCGGACGCCTAGCGCATGGTTGTAAAGTAAGATGGCATCGCGCACTGGCGGCGCTTGAATTCATCGGCCGCCACGTCGTAGGAGTCAGCCATGTCAGGACCATCGCGAACCAACGAAATCAACCGGCTCCACGATAACTACGTGGAAGATCTCAAGGGCAAGGGGGCAATCCAGGCCCCGAGGGTGGAGGAAGCCTTCCGGGCTGTCCCACGGCACCTGTTCCTACCTGAGATACCTGCTGAGCGGGTTTACCGTGATGAATCAATCCTCACCAAACGCCAGGACGGACAGCTAGTCAGTTCGTCTTCTCAGCCCGCCATGATGGCCATAATGCTGGAGCAACTGGACTTGCAACCCGGGCACCACGTCCTGGAGATAGGGGCGGGTACCGGGTACAACGCGGGTTTGATGGCGCACATCGTCGGCGATTTCGGGAGGGTTACGACGATAGATATTGACGAAGACCTGGCCGAAGGCGCGCGGAACCGCCTGAGTGTGGCCGGCCTGGACGCCGTAACTGTGGTTTGCCGTGACGGAGGCCTCGGGTACCCTGAACACGCACCATACGACAGGATAGTGCTGACAGTAGCAGCCTGGGATATCGTTCCCGCCTGGTGGGATCAATTGAAACCGGGTGGGCGGCTGGTTTTGCCGCTGGACGTGCGGGGAGGGGTTCAGAAGTCGGTCGCTTTCGACAAAATTGGCGACCACTTGGAAAGCGCGTCGGTGAAGGATTGCGGGTTCATGCCCCTCAGGGGCGACTTCGCCAAGGCGCAAAACTCCCTTCCACTCGGCCCGGAACCGGGGATCAACTTGTATGTTGACGATGCCGGCGAAGTAGATGGAGGGGTGGTCTATCGCCTGCTGTCGAATCCCGCTGAAGATCAGCCAACCGGGATATACGCAACCTCGGGTGAGGTCATCTTCGGCGGCCTCGTGCTCTGGCTGAGTTTGCGGGAACCCGGATTTTGCGTTCTTTCCGCCGAAGGAGAGATGGCAGACCAAGGGATCGTACCCAGCGTCCTGGGCTTTTCGGGCGAATGGAAAAGCTGTTGGACCAACGGCCTATTGGGAGATGAAGGTCTTTGCGTCTTAGTTCAGCCTCCTGTTCAAGGATTATCTCCCGGCCAACTGGTCGGCGCCTCCACGTTCGAGCTGTGGGTGCGAGGGTTCGGATCATGGACTGAACATGCTGAGCGCCTGATCCGACAGGTGAGAAGATGGGTAGCTGCAGGTCGACCATCAAACGACCGGATTCGCATGAGGTGCTTTCCAATTGACACGCATTATCGCCCGTCGGTTGGCGAGATTTTAGTCCGCAAACGGTGGACGCAGCTCACCGTGGGTTGGGAATAGCTTTCGCGACGCGGCCAACGGAGCAATGGCGTGGCGTTAAGGCCAAAACTCCGGTCTATGTCTCCCAAGGTGAGCTCACGTCGGAACTACAAGGGCTGCCGGAATCGGCCCTGGTTGGGGGCGATCCCCAGGGCTAAAGATCCGGTTACATTTCCTGGTGAGGCGACACCAACACCCGCCCAATGTTCAGGTGATCCGGCAACTGGCTGATATGTTGGACATGGATGCGGATTGCCTGTTCTTTCTGGCCGGCACGGTGCCCTCAGATCTGCCGGAGTTGCCAACCGCCCCCGCAGTCATAGTTCGGGTAGTAAAGACTTTACGGCGTACCTTGGAGTCGAGAGAGGCTGCGCTTACCTGATGGTCAGGATAGGGGAAATCGGCACACGGCCCTGGGTTGGTTAGAACAACTCCCGGCTGGCGATATCTGCGCCTTCTCTCATGGCCCGCAGCTTCAACCAGACTATGCCCTCGTCCACCCGGTTGGAGCCTGCGGACGTGTCGAAGCCGCAATCGGCGCCGGCCAGCACGCGGGTGGGGTCGCCTCCGACGGCGGCCACGGCCTGATGCAACCGGTCAGCCACCAATCGAGGGTGTTCCACGTAGTTGGTCTTGGTGTCTATGACCCCGGCGACCAACAGCATACCCTCGGGAAGCGGCCGTTCGCGGTATACGCGATGCTCGTGGGCGTGGCGCGGGTTAGCCATTTCCATCACCAGCGCTCCGACTTTGGCACCGTAGAGGAGGTCGAGTATGTCCTCCAGCGGCACATCGTAATGGTGCGGGCCCTCGCTGTTGCCCCAACAGACGTGCAGACGCACCCGGTCGCGAGGGATGTTGGTCAAGGCGTGGTTGATGGCCCGGATATGCAGGTCCACGAGGTCCCGAAAGGCCGATAGCGGTTCGTCCTGATACGACACGTGCCGCTCCATGGCCAGGTCGGGGCAGTCCAGCTGTAGCGTCAGGCCGTGCGCGACGATTATCTCGTATTCCTTCCTCAGTTCCTCGGCTAAAGCGAAAACGTAATCTTCGTGGCTATCGTAGTAGCGGTTGCCCAGGGTCAGGGCGACTATACCGGGCGACGCGGCGGTCATGAACAGTTCTTGCGGTTCGCCGTCGGCGGCATCGACGACGTCAAGCAACTGCCGGCATTCCCGCTCGACCAGGTCCAGCCGCTCGTACTCCAGCGGGCCAACGCAGGTGGGTACGTCGCGCATTAACTGCACCACGCGAGGACGCGCCAGCGACGGGAATTCGTTCTGGTCCCGGTGGCCGCGCCGGGTCCAGGCGCCACCGAAGCCGGACATCCGCTGCGTAACATACGTCGAAAAGCTGATGCGTGATTGCTCGCCGTTGTTGATGACGTCAACCCCGGCCGCCGCCTGCGCCGAGCAAACCCCGGCAGTAGCCGCCCGGGCGGCGGCGTCCAGCGCCGCCTCATCCACCTGCTCGCCCCGCGACAAAGCGCCCAGCATCGCCACCAACCCCTCGGGCCGGGGCAGGCTCCCTGTGTGGGTGGTCAGGATCCGTGCTTCGCTGCGTTTCATGGGTAACTGCTCTCGATTCGGATAGTTCAATTACGCTGAATTAGCTGACTCATCGGAGCAACAACCTGGCCATCGCTGCTGGGTTTGTTGTGCTCCATTGTGCGAGTGGCTTGGCTTATCGCTAGCGTTTGCATACTACCCTGCCACCTTCGCGCGCGCTGGGTACCATTGATCTTGGGAGGCCGCACCGGATGAGTACAGGGAAACTGGCGGGCTCATCGTTGGTATCGGCGTCGGTACCGTAGGGCCGACCGGCGGCAAGTCAGGCTTTTCGAGCGAAACTGCTACTCCCAACTGGCGCCCAGCATTACCAGCGTCCAGCGTTTCCTTCAGCGCCACGCATTCTTCAGGTGCAGCATTTAGGGCCCAAGCGTATTCGACGACCACTCGATCAACGGCGTATTGGCGCCAACAACCAACCACAGTAGAGCCATTACTGCGTCGTTATCCAATGAAATTGTCAGGGTTTAGTGTTTTGGGAAAGGCCGGCGGGTGTAAGCTGTGATGAGAGCAGGCTCTGATCCCTATTGCGCTATCGGGACGCGATGGATATTATACGTGGTCGCTGCGGCTAAGAGAACTAGATGTAGGTCCGCAGAAGTTAACGGAGCGAAATATGACAACTGGCAGCACTTACAAGGTAGTCGAGCTGGTAGGATCTTCCAGCGAGAGCGTACAACAGGCCATTGACGGCGCCATTGCCCGAGCCGCCCAGACCATCCGCAACCTCGACTGGTTTGAAGTGCGGGAAATCCGCGGCACCATTGACGGTGATCGTGCCAACTGGTACCAGGTCAAAGTCGGCGTGGGTTTCCGAGTGGACTCCGGCGAAGACATCACCCAAGACTAGGTCTGCCGCGCGCTCTTCCCAAATACGGCGCTCAGCACCGGCAGCGATGAGCCCGAGATGAACGCGTCTTGGGCCGGTTGGCCGGTATTGTCGTTTTACACGGTGACTCGGCCGGTGATTTACACTGCCATTCGACCACCCGGGACGCGTGGCGGTTTCACAAATATCGGGTCGGGGTTGGTTAGTCAATCACCCCCTTTTGCGCGTGGACGGGCGCGGTGCGGCGACCGCCGTTCCCGGTAGCTGGTTCGTTCGATGACGATCTGATAGCTGGAGTTGGCCAGGCGGTTCAGGGCGCTGTTGCCCAGGATGGGATCGTCGAACAGGCTGAGCCATTCGTCCCCGGCCCGGTTGCTGGTGATGACATATCTGGATGCCCGATGACGGTTAAGGGTGAGGTCGTAGAGGTCGGCGGACTGCTGTAGGGTATCGTGCTCCTCATCCGGTAACACCACTCGAGGCTGAAGACCACCAGCGGCTTTCGGCGGGTGGTGCCGTGGATGCGCTGGCCGGCCACCTCCAGACACCACTTGGGCGCGGCCGCTCTCACGTGGGCGAACACCCGTCGAAATCGGCGCCCTTGAAGAAGCGCTCCCGGGCGTAGGGTACGCCACGCTCTACCTTGGGTTTGTCCTTGGGTGGCCCTTGGGGGCCGGGTCGGGAATGAAACCCCCCTGAAAACCTCCCGGTACGCCATCACTGCACCTCGAGTCTGAAGCGCGGCGATGGTCGCCGATGTGGCCCCCAGAGTGGGTCAATGACCTTGGTAATTTTTCGGGTTTACCGGGTCAAAGTCCTTGGACAATGACTGAGGTGGACCCCATCATTTGTACAAAATCGGGGTCGATGCAAGTGACAGTCCCACTGCTCCGAGCGGGGCCATCACCGGGGGCCATAGTACCAGCGGTCGATCACAGGACCGGCGAGGGCCGCAGATTCCGGCAGGGCCCCGGTAACGAATGCTTGCTTCAAGTATCAGACAGTCCGGTCCTCGCCATTGCACTGGCCATCTTGTTCGCCTTCCCGCATCGCCCGGTAGAGCTTCTGAGACCCTTCCCGGAAGACGCGGTCGCCCAGGGCGTCGTACAGCTCGATATAAAAGGCGCGCCCCAATGAGTAGTGGCAGTAGGTCAGGTTAGGGTAATCTTTCTCCAGGCGTTCCAGCGTGAGCCGCTGGAGTTCACTTTGGCTCTGGGTGGCGCGACAGGCGTTGTTGGGGAATTCCTTGTCCGTGGAGACGGTGGTCATGAATTCGGCAGCGCCTTCCCTGAGCCAGGTCGGGGAGAAGTTCCAGTAGCTGTGGGCCAACTCATGAGCGATGAGGTAGGCGTTTTCCTCCTGGCCGGGGTCTATGGTGATGATTCCTCCGGGTCCTCCGCCTCCGAGACTGGGCGTAGCGTCCGCGACAACCACGCCAAGGTAGTTCGTTGGGTAGGGCACTCCCATGAACTCCTCATGAGAACGGGTCAGCTCCTCCAGGATGTTCATGGTCCGATAGGCCCCTGGGCTCAGATGGATGACTGAAAGGTCCATCTCTCCGGAATGGCGCAGGTGGATCACCCGCTTCTTTACCCTCACCTGCGCCGGGTCCAACAACGTATCCAGCAGGCCGGGACGATAGTCAACCACCTTCCGTAGGGCGGCCACCACCACCGTGTCGTCATCGGTGATCCCGCCATCCAGCGTTGGGTGAGCCAGGACCCGCTCCAGGTAAGGCTCGTTGACAGCCCACTGGAGGTCGCGGAGTGAGCGCACCGCCGAGGCGTCAATGCCATCGACCGTCTCCAGGAAGGGTATGTCGATAATGTGCAGAGCCAGCGTTTCGTTGCCCTTGTCGCCATAGGACTTGCCGGCTATCGGTATGAGGTTATCCACCACGGCCGTCTCTTCCCGGCTGAGGCCATCGTTGACCCACGGCTTAGCGGCGAGGCCCTCGAAGAGATTCCTGGACTCCAGCGCCAGCACCCGGAGTAAAAGGACGGGATTCCACTCCTCGCGGGATAGACCGTCGACTACCCAGGGCAGGGACTTTATGGCGGCTGCCGCGCCGGGGTCGCGCAGCTTCAGGTGCATCAGAGCCACCGTGACCATCTGGTCATCAGTGATGCCGCCCCGGATCTCCGGGGCAGACAGGAATTGGCGGAGGCCGGTTGAGTCGTTCCGGGAAAGCTCGTCCAAGACCTCCAGGGCAATTAGGTCGTCCACTTCCAAGGTCCGCAAGAAAGGCATCTCAGCGACCTGCGCCGCCGTTCCACTGTGGGCGAGGCACTGCAGGTACGACAGAGCCGCGAATTCCCTGTTATCAAGACCATCAAAGACCCATGAACTCTTGAGGAGCGCCAGGGCGGCCTCTCGTTCATCGAGGAATAGGTCCAAGAACGCCAAGACCACTTCAGACTCCAGGCTGGCTTTGGACGGACGGATTGAAGACCCGTGGCTGTCCCTGAATGGAGTTACCCCGCCCCGAATCCAGGGTAAAGACTGGACCGCCGCCGATACCACGGGGTCACTCCCCTTTAGGTATTCCAGCGCCAGGGTGGTCAAGGGGTTTGCGTTCGTGTCATCGGCCAATGCCGACTCCGAAAACGCTCGCTGCGTTCCCTCCGGGTCGGCCCGGAATAGCGTGTCAAAGGTTTCCATAATCAGGAAGTCTTCGGGTTCGAGGGACTCCAGAAACGACGATTCCGCAACCCGACCTGCAATCCCCTGGTTCAGCTTTGCCAACGCCACGACCTCGTTGATGACTATCGCCTTCCCTCGGGTATGCCCCCGTGCCGTCTGCATCCAGGGCCGGCCAATGATAGATCGGAACGCCTCCGGGGCATTGACCGCTAAAAATTGCAGTCACCCGATGGCTTGCACCTCCCAATTCAGGTCGCCGCGAGCGTCCGGTGTCACGCCGTCCCGGACCCAGGGCACGTTTCGGATCGCTTCCGCCGCATCAGGATCGCGGAGCGCCAGGTATTGCAGAGGAATTTCTGCAACCAGGTCGTCAGTTATGCCATCCTTCAGCATTGGATGCGAGAGCACTTGGGCCACACCCTCGAAGTCTGTGGCCAGAAACTCGTGGAGGGTATCGAGCAAGTGCCGGTCCCCCGAGCCGATGGTATCGAGGAAGGGCATGAGGACCGGTCTCTCCGCAAGCGCTGGATCCCGCTGCACGATGGCAACCAAGGCTCCAATGACCGGCGACTCAGTATAGGTGGGATCGTCTCCACCCTCTACCATCCAGCGCTTGGCCATGAGATCCTCAAATGCCTGTTTTGAAGCGCCAGCCAAACCACGGAGCTGGGATGCGGCTGATCTCTCGGTAGGAGTCAACCCATCTTTAACCCAGTGCAACGCCTCTATTGCTGTCGGGCCTCGGGAGATGCGCCATAGGTGGCGGTCTGCCTGCCTGGCGAATCCGGGAGCACCTTTGCCGTAAACCCGGCCTCTGCCTCGCCGGGCCAGTTTGACGCCAGGGAGACAACAGTGGGATATCCCAACTCAGGGTCAAAGGCCACCTGGACGACCTTGTAGTCACCGGACAGGGCATCCTCCACCACCGCAAAGAGTGTTCCACGTTGGGATAAGATCTCAGTGGTGCGGGTTGCCCGTTAGACCGGTAAACCACGGAGGCCACAGAGCCGTTGCGGACGGTGATGATGACGGGCGCCGATTGCTCCCGCGAAGCGGAACCTATCTCCTGGTAGACAATCCGGTAATCCTGTAAGAGTCCAGCTTCCCAGGCGACCAGACGTTGATTAAGTTCCTCCACAGTTGGGGGCTGGGGCGTCGGTTCAACGGCCTCGACAGGTTCAGCGGCAGGCATTGGGGAATCAACCGCTGGAGCAACCGAGTCGGCAGGCTCAACATCTGGCGTTGGCGTCACGGGGGTCGCTGTAACTGTCCCGGTAAGTTCGGTAGAAGTCGCCGGCGCCTCCAATTCGCCGCAATCTCCCAAGAGTAAAAGGAGCACAATCGCTCCCACCGTCAGCAACGGTCGGGCTCTCGTGGCCATTGCGCTCACGGGTTAACCTCCGGTGACCGTCTACAGAGTTTTAACTCACTGAGTTGGCCCAAAATTCTGGCGGCCCCGCTGGTACGCACCAGCTCAAATCGTTTCCCTGGTTATTATGATGAACAAGCACCCCTGAGTCCATCAGTCTTGCCCGCGATGATTGTACGATCTGCCATGTCAGACCGAAAAGCGCAGGCAGTGGGCCAGCAGCGAGCGCAGTTTCCGGGGCTGGCGTCCCGTAACCGAGCGAGCTGGGAGGCCTGACGCGGTTTATAAGGCTGCTTCTGCTGCCCGGTCAACACCCTGACCTCCGATAGAGTTAGAAAAAAGCGCCGTCAGCCCGGCATCTACAGAAGGGGTTGATCCATGTGCAGTTGTCGGGGTCGGGTTTTCATCCTCCACGGCGAGACTACGAAAGCTTCTGAAGATGGCGAAGGCCGTGCGCTGTTGTGGTCATATTTCCGCCCAGAACCGGTTGCGGGCAATCCCCCAGCACCGCAGTCTCCGTACGTCTGCCACCGTCTCGATCCAGCCGAACACCTCATCCACGCGCTCGCGCACCCGCTGACTGACCCGGTAGCCATCGTGGCGAGTGGTGCGCCCGTCGATGGGCGGGCCGCCGCTGCTGCATCACATGGGGCGTTACCGTCAGGTTCCGGCATTCCTTGACGAAACCCCTGGCATCGTAGCCCCGGTCGGCGCCCACCGTGATGCGACTGGTGCCCGGCGCTGACGTCAACACATCCACCGCGGCGTCCCGTTCCTGGGTGCAGTCGGCGGGCGTGAGGCGCACGTCCACCACTTAGCCTTTCCGGTTATCCATCAGCACGTGGGCTCCAAACCAGCGTCAGCGGGGTCGCCGTGCCGTTTTCGGGAAGCGGAGGCTTGGCTGGACTTTCCGCATTTCAAGCGGCGTAAGCAAGCGAATCGACAAGTCGGTGGTACAGGGCGACCGGGAGTTCCTGAATGTCGGGGTCGGTGGCCGACGTTGAAAAACCCTCCGACTCCAGCCACAGGTGGCGTCGCACCAGGGCGATGGCGTCCACGAAGGTCGGCGACGGCTTGTCATACCAAGCGGCCTTGCGTTGGGTCATTGGGTGCTGTTTTTGCAACGCGTGAGCGGCCAGGGTGGTCCAGGAGAAGAGACCCAGCAGGACGGGCGTGGTGCGGGCGATGGCCAGGTCGGACCACTGGCGCTGGGTCTCCACGCCCAGGTGGGTCCGCACCTCCTGAAAGGTGACCTCCAGTTGCCAGCGCAGGACAAACCATTCCAGGATCTGGGTCGGGTCCGCCGATGGGTCGGTACACAGCAAGGCCTGGGTGGCGAAGGCGCCCTGGGGATCGCGGATCAGCACCCAGCGAATGAGGACTGGAGACTTGCCGGAGCGGTACCAGACTGCCGTCTGGGAGGTGAGTTCCACCGTGCGGGTGGCGCCGTTATACCAGGCCACGGCCACACTGGCCCAAGTTACCTGGGGCTGGTCGAGGAGGGCCTTCAGCGCGGGTCGCCGCGGGCCTTTCAGCGGCGGGCGGCCCTGCTGACCCGGTTGACGGGGCGGTGCTGGCGCATAGAGGGCGGCGTCCAGCCGTAGTCTGGCAATGAGGGTAACGGGTTCACGGAGGGATTGGCAGCAGTGGAGCAGATCCAGCACGGCGTAGCTGTTGTCGCCCACCAGCACCAGCGGTCGCTGCGGCAGCCAGCGCCTCAGTTGCATGACCATCTGCCGCGCCCAATCGGTGAGCTTCTTGTGTCGGCGTCCCTGCTGCTGGTAGTACCGCGTCGAGGGCGCCAGCACGGTGAGCACCGGCAAGGCCCAATGGCGTCCGGCCCAGGGCACGTGGCCCAGCCACATCAGAGAGATCCAGCGCAGGCCGCTGGCCTTGACCAGTTGCTGGCGGCTGGAACGCACCGCATCGCGGTAGATGCCCCGACCTTTGATCTTGGCGCCGCGACGCCGTTCCAGGGTTTCGTCAATGCCGAAGACCAGTGGGCCGTCGCCGCGGTCCAGGTGCTGGAGCAGCAGCACCAGCAGGATGCGGGCCGCCTCACGGGACGACCACACCGCCCGATTGAGCACCTCATGGTAGCGGGCGTAGTTCTGGTCGTCGCTCAGTCCCATGACCCGCAGGGCCGCCGCCACGGTGCGCTGACCCGGGGTCAGGATCGCGCCGATCAGCAGCACCTGGGCTTTCCGCCAGGTCGGGTTGGTAAACAGCGTTGCGAAGGGACCGACAACGGCTACAATTGCATTGGGCAGGGTGAGCATGGCTGGACCTTTAGTGAGATTTGGGTCAGGCTAGCTTACCCTGCCTTTATACTTTTTCTAAATTTTGCGTAAAGTCCAGCTTGGGGACGAGTCAAATCTTGGCGATGGCCCGCCAAGAACTGTAAGGAGACTTGATAATCAAAACGGGAACTGGCGTTATATATTGGTTGAGGCAACTCATTGGAGGTTAGGTATGGTTGGTTTGATGAAGCTTGGGCGTTTGGAGATTGTCGTCTCGTTCGCCGGCTCTTTGTCACTTCTTCTGTTGGTTGCTTGCGCTCCCGCAGAGAAACCTGAAGAGTCAACGATGGACAACCCTGCATCGGAACCGGCGAGCGTTGCCTCATCTACGTAATGGATTCTTACGATGTTACAGTTCTCTACACGGAAACCATCTATATTTAAACTATCGTTAATGAAACTATCGTTGATGCCAACGCTGTAATCGCAGCAGGCGTTTCCGGGCAATATTTTCACGCTGTTACTACTTTCGGCGACGGGGTGGCGGGTGAACTCACCAAGATAGGCGAAACGCCCTACTACCGGATGGTATGGAACCGTGGCAGACCATCTAACCGGAGAGCGCGCTTCCGGTCTTGCTCCGTCTATACCCGGTGTGCCCTGACCTGACCAATTATACGGTTTTGAGGCAAGAAACATTGGGCGATGCCACTCCAGTCACTCTTTATAAGATGTCAAGAGCAACGGGAAGTTCGGAAATCAGCATTGCGTCCGCAGCTCCGTCGGAGGAAGACTGGGTGCTATGGGTTGACGATGCAGGAGCCGTGGCCCAAGGCGCAGCGTCGTGATCCCTTTTGGTCTCAGAAAGGGTTACTGGAGTGAACTATGAAATCGTAGTAGAGTATCCTGTCATTGGAGAAGCCAACGTTATCACGGCTCCCGTTGTCCCGACACCAACTCCAGCACCGGGAGGATAATTGCCTACTGGGGCCGGGACCAGGTCATCTGTCAACCTACCCGACTCACCGGGAACCACACGCATCCTTGAGATGCCCGGCACCGTGTCTGGCAGCCGCTTTTTCTCCGGCGCAAATGAGCTTGGGGCACAAAGGAAGAAAGTAATGACGGATGTGTACCGACGTCGTGCCTCTGAGGTCGTTCCGACGTTGGCAATGGTCGCGGCTGTGGCCGCGCAATCGGCGGGCTGATTGCCTGCGGCGCAGTTCCGGCGGCGGGTGATGTCGCCCAGGCTGTGTGCGTAGAAGTGGACGCGGCGGAATCGCGCAACTACCGGGTCCAGGCGACTCAAGTATTGGACGGCGAAACAGTCAGTAGCGCGGTATTAGACGTTTACGTCCTGGGTCGAAACTTTCACGAGATCGCCACTTTGGATGGCGGTCGAACCGTGGAGACTATCCGCGTCGATGGAATAGTATATTACCGAGCCAACATGGATCCGTGGCGGTCGTATGAAAATCGCCTCCCCTTGAACACTCTCTATACCAGCGATAGCACATATCCCGAGCTTACCAATCTGACTCGGGTCGGGGAAATAACCCTGGACGACGGGACTGCCGCCGCGCACTACCGTTCCCCAGACCCCAACCAATACCCTGCGGGCATAGCGAAATCGTCCTCCTTGACCAGATCGGTCACCACCATGGAAAGCGCAGAGTTTTGGGTTGACAACACCGGTCGATTGATACAAGCGAAAAGCGTAGCGACGTTGCCCGTGGTGGGTGGCGTCCGTCAGGGAACGCACACAACCGTAGTTCGATTCCTGGGCACCGGCGATGGGCACGCGATTCAAGCTCCGGTTACCCCGACACCGATTCCAACTCCGTGAGGATAGTTTCGGCCTGAGGGCCAACACGGTCTTGAAGAGTCCTGGGCAGGACTTTTTGCAAGCAGGCCGGTCGCGTTTAGGTAAGTAGGTAAGTAGGTAAGAATGAATCATCTGGTCAAGCGACGCCACATAGCGCTCATCGCCGTTGCTATGGTAGCGACATTGACGTAGTTGCCCGGCTGCGGTCCGGATGCGCCGCCGGTTTCGTCCAACGTCGAGAATTCCATCCCAACCGTGGAATCCCCCGCGCCAGCCGCAGAGGATTCAGCGTCAACCGAAGCGAGTCCGAACCTGATGTGGGAAAGATCGTTCTAACCGGATGCGCTCAATTGGGCGAAGCGGAATCTTACGACGTGACGCTTCACTATACGGAGACTTTGGATGATACGACCATTGCCTCTATGGTAGCTGAGATGCGTGTTTCCGGGCAAAACTATCACCTTGTGGCGACCTTTGACGACGGCGCGGTGGGCGAGGTCATCAGGATAGATGAAACTGTTTATATACGCGACGGTACCGAACCATGGGAGATGGAGAGCCGCCGGTCAGATATTCCATTTCCTCTTAGTCGCGATGCGATTTGCCCTGATTTGACCAACTACACGGAGTTGGGGCAAGAAGTGCTGGACGACGGTACTCGGGTCAGACGGTTCGCCGCGTCCACTGCTGCCAGGGCGGTGGACGGTGGCAGGGTATCGTCAGCTCCAACAACGGAAGATTGGGAGCTTTGGATAGACCCCACGGGTCGTTTGGTGCAGGCAACCACGTCATCCACGCTGTTGCCGACAGAAGGCGACCCCAGGGTTCGCCATGGACAGGTGGTCGAGTTTTCTGGTATTGGGGAAGCCAACGTCATCACGGCTCCCGTTGTTCCGACACCAACTCCAGCGCCGGGAGGATAATTGCTCACTTTCCGGGTGCTGGAGTTGTGCCAGCGGGCGGGGCTGGTGAAGCTGAGCCGCGTGGCGCTGGACGGCACCAAGGTCAGGGCCAACGCGTCCAAGCACAAGGCGATGAGTTTCCGGAGGATGAAAGAGCAAGAGGAGCAGTTGGCTGGGGAGTTGGCGGAGTTGCTGCGGCGGGCCCAGGATGTGGATGAGGAGGACCGTAGGTACGGCCAAGACCGGCGCGGAAACGGTAGAACCGGTCTTCGGCCAGATCAAGCAGGGTCGGAGCTTCCGCCAGTTCCTGCTCCGAGGTCTGGAGATGGTCCAAGGCGAATGGTCGCTAATCTGCACCGACCACAACCTGCTCAAGCTGTTCCGGTTCGGTCTCCCGGCTAACACCGGTGGTCCGGAGTCTGGAATCCGGACGGTTCGCCCATTCCATTGGCTGCCCTCAATCCCGCCGGTCTCAAAACCAACCACCTCACCATGCATCCCGTAACCATAGCCGCTAATCCTCAGACGGGCTGCTCGTATTACAACGACGGTTGGCATGGTAGGATGGTGGGGGTAGTTGGGTAAGGCTTGAGGAGGCGGGGCAGGGAAATGGATGCGGCGGCTTTTGAGCAGGTGGACGGGGCCTTTCAGGATTTTCACGCTTACTTCGCTGCGCTGTTTGGTCGCCGGGAGGCGCGGGATCACAGTCGTCATTATCTGCAGGCCCTGCTGGTGCAGTCCGGGGAGCGGCGCAACGCCGAGAATCTGTCGGAGACGGTTCCGGCGTCAGCCCGGGTGATGCAGCGGTTTCTCACCGAGTCCCCCTGGGATGACGACGTGGTGATGGGCCGCCTTCAAGAGTACCTGGGACCCCGGCTGGGGCGCCCGGAGGCGGTGTGGGTGCTGGACGGCAGCGATTTCCCCAAGCAGGGCAGGAAGTCGGTGGGCGTGGCGCGTCAGTACTGCGGGAGCCTGGGCAAGGTGGCCAACTGCCAGGCTGGAATGTTCCTGGCCTACGTCAGCCTGCAGGGACGGGCCCTGGTGGACAAACGGCTTTATCTGCCGGAGAGCTGGACCTCGGACACCGACCGCTGTGCGGCGGCGGGGGTGCCGGAGGAGAGTCGGAACTACCGGTCAAAAACCAAGTTGGCGCTGGAGATGCTGGAGCGGGCCTTGGAGCGGGGGCATCTGAAAGCCGGCTGGGTTGCCGGGGACGACGCCTTCGGGATGTCGCCGTCCTTCCGCGATGGACTGGCGGCGCTGGGGATGCGCTACGTGCTGGACGTTCCCGGCGGCGCCACGGTCTGGCCGCTGGAGCCAGCCTGGACCAGTCCAGAGTATCAGGGGAGCGGGCGTCCCCGCAAACCCAGGCTCAAGGGCGGGCAGCGGCGCACCATGGTGGAGCGCAGCGCTGAATTGCCGGAGGAGGCCTGGCGGGAGATCACGGTGGCGGAGGGAAGCCAGGGTCCCCGCAGCTACCAGTTCAGCGCCCAGCGGGTGCGGTCGACCAGTAAGCGGAAGCCTGGCGAAATCCACTGGGCCGTCTACCGCCGGAACCGGGACGGCAGCGAGCCCCGCTACTACCTGTCCAACGCCCCGGAGGACACTTCCCTGGAGACCCTGGCCTACGTGGGAGGGTCGCGGTGGCGCATTGAAACCGAGTTCGAGACGGAAAAAAGCGATGTGGGGCTGGATGAGTACGAGACCCGCACCTGGGCGGGCTGGCATCATCACGTGGCCCTGTGCCTGCTGGGCGGAGCGTTTCTCCTGAGTCTGCAACAGGCTTGGGGGGAAAAAGATGCCCCGGATCACCCGGCCGCAGGTTTACCGGGTGGTGCGAGAGATGCTGCCCCGGGAACGGTTCGGGCCGGCTGAGTTGCTGCGGTGGCTGGAGCAGACCCAAGAATGCAACGAACGGGCCAGACGCTCCCACGCCAAGCGGCGCGCCGCCCTTCGCGCATCCCCGAACATCCCTCCTTGAACCGTCGTTGTAATACTAGTATTACAACGACGGGTTATGTGGTAGGATTTCGCGGCGCAATCGGAGGCTACGGGAGGTGAGGTGGGGCGATGGACGGGGCAGCTTGGGACCGAGTGTACGAGGCCTTCCAGGATTTTCACGACTACTGTGCGCCGGTTTTCGGTCGCAAGCAGTGGCGGGAGCGTAGTGGGCAATACCTGCCAGCCCTGCTGGTGCAGTCCCAGGAGCGGCGCAATGCGGAAAACCTGTCAGCGACGGTTACAGCGTCGCCGCGTGTGCTGCAGCGTTTTCTTACCGAGGCCCGCTGGGATGACGACGCGGTCATCGGCTGGCTACCGGAGTATCTGTGTTCCCGGTTGGAGCATCCGGAGGCGGTGTGGGTGTTGGACGGCAGCGACTTTCCCAAGCCGGGGGTGAAGTCGGCGGGAGTGGCTCGTCAGTACTGTGGAGCATTGGGGAAGATTGCCAACTGCCCGGCTGGGGTGTTCCTGGCCCAGGTGGGGCCCAGGGGCCGGGCGCTGGTGGACAAGCGGCTGTATCTGCCGGAGGAATGGACTGGGGATGGGGAGCGTGGTGCGACGGCGGGGGTGCCGGCGAGCCGGCGGGAGTACCAAAGCAAGACGGAGTTGGCCATGGCTATGCTGGAGTGTGCCCCGGCCAGAGGCCACCGCAGCGCACAGTGGGTGGCTGGCGATTCCGCTTTCGGGATGTCGCCGACGCTGCGGGAGGGCCTGGCGTCGGCGGGAATGTACTACGTTTTGGACGTGCGTCCGGATATGACGGTGTGGCCGCTGGAACCCACTTGGACCGATCCGCCTTACCACCGATCCGCCTTACCGGGGTAACGGGCGTCCCCGCAAACCCAGACCGCGGCGTGCGGAGCGGCGGACCATGTCGGAGCGCAGTACGGCGCTGCCGCCGGATGCCTGGCGAGAGCTAACCATTGCGGCGGGCAGCCAGGGGCCACGCACCTGCCTATTCAGCGCCCAGCGGGTGCGGGTAACGCGCCGACGCAAGCCCGGCGAAATCCTCTGGGCCATCTATCGCCGGAACCGCGACGGCAGCGAGCCCCGCTACTATCTATCCAACGCTACTATCTATCCAACGCTCCTGCTATCCAACGCTCCTGAGGACACGCCTCTGGCAACCCTGGCCGATGTGGGCGGCTCCCGCTGGCGCATTGAAACCGAGTTCGAGACCGAGCAGAGCGACGTGGGCCTCGATGAGTACGAAACTCGCACCCCGCATCAAGTACGGGGCAGGCTCTGGGCCGGCTGGCATCACCACATCACCATGTGCCTGCTGGCCGGCGCCTTTCTGCTGACCTTGCAACAGGGACTGGGGGGAAAGATGCCCCTGATCACCCGGCCCCAGGTGTACCGAGTGGTGCGTGAGCTTTTGCCGCGGGAGCGGTTCGGGCCGGAGGAGTTGCTGCTATGGCTAGCTGGTGTCCAGCAACGCAACGAGCGAGCCAGACAGTCCCATGAGAAACGCCGCGCCGCTGGCCAGACATCCACAAGCATCCCTCCCTAACCCGTCGTTGTAATACTAGGCGGTCGACCTGAGGCGGACCCGGCTGTAGGTGTCGATGAAGGTCTGCTGCCAGATCCGGCCCACGCCCTTGATGGTACCCACGTAGTAGGTGTCATGGGCGCCCACGTACCCACGGTGCTCCGTCACGATCTCCCCCCTCGGCCACCTTAGCTTCCAGGGTCTTGAGCCACTTCTTGAAGGCCTCCAGTTCGTGGCGCAGCCACACCGCGCCGTCCGTGCCTGGCGGTTCAGCCTCTGCCCACCGCCGCCTGACCCAGCACACCCATCAACTGCTCCGCGTCGTCGAGGCACTCCAGGTTCTCCAGCATCTCCAGCACGCGCTCGGTGTCAGCTTCGGAAAGGGCGCGACGGAAGCAGTCGCGTACCTTTTCCAGGCGCTGATCCCGGGACATGGGATTGGCCACCGATCCGCTGAAGGCGGCGCATTCGGCGCTGACCGTAGTCCCGTCTTTGAGCAAAGCGGTGGCGAGCGTGGCGCCCGATGCGGGGCCTTCCGGTTCCACCCGGATGCGACCCAGCATTTCCTCCATGTCCGGAGAGAAGCGGCGGGCGTCGGTGAAAGTGTCGATACCCACCTGCCCGTCCAGCAGGGCGGCGGCGGCGCAGTATTCCACGCTGAACTTGCCGTCGAGGCCGCTGCGGGGCGCCGGCCCCGAATGGCCCCGTCCCCGGCGGTGAAGGGTCACCTGCTCGATATCGTCGGGGTCAAGGCCGTTCTGCTCGCGTAGGTTTAGCGCCGCCTCGATGGCGTTCTGCATATAGACCTGGGCGGGGAACCGTTTGATGTCAAAACCCGGGTCGAGCAGCCGCCACGACGCGCCCAGGCCGCCGGCGGCGGCGTCCCAGTTGAAGTCGCCCCCGAACAGGGCTGCCGCATAACCCACGGGAGATTCCAGCGCCTCGTCGCTGGCGGTGTAGCCCATGCCGGCCAGGATGGCCGCCTCGGCGCCCATGCGGGCGGCGTTGCCCGGGTGGGTGGACTTGACCATGGTGCCCGTGTTGGCGGTGAGGCCGCCGGTGCGAGAGGCGGCAATGCCCAGGGCCATCAGGGTTTGCCAGGCGTCCAGACCCAGGGTCTTGGCTGCCGCTGACGCGCCGCCCAGGGGGCCAACCAGGCCCGGCGGGTGATAGGCGGGAGCGGTGGCCGGCGCTGAAGCGGCCCGCAACCGTCCCTGAATTTCCCAGCCCAACACGTAGGCGGTGATGACTCGCTCACCTGAAGCGTGGTGGTGTTCCGCCAGCGCCAGGGCCGCCGGCAGACAGGATGAGGTGCCGTGGGTGGGCGGAAACCCCTGGATCTCGTAGTCCAGGCAGTGGCCGAAAACCCCGTTTGCGAAGGCGGCGGCCGGCGGGTTGGTCTGGTAGCCCCAACCTATCACCGAGGCCTGGGACGAGCCGCCGGCGTCCCGCACGTAGCGGCCGATGATGTCGGCCAGTTCCTGGACCGAACCCGCGACCATGTTGGCCACCCCGTCCAGGATGGCGATTTTGGCCGCTTCCACCACCGGAGGCGGCAGGTTTGCAAAGTCGGTGTCGGCAATAAAATGGGCCAGGGTTCGGGTTGTGCTCATGGGTTGCCTACCTCACAGGTCGCCGGGATAACGTCAGGACAGGTTATCACCCAGGGCATAGTGAAGCCACAGCATCCCGCTGCGCCGCAGGACGATTGCAAAGTCCCTGGACACCCGCTCATGGTGAGCTTGTCGAACCATCGGCGACCGTCCTTCGACCGGCTCAGGACGAGCGGGCAGAGTCAACCCTGGTAACTTTGCAATTGTCCTGGGGCGCCGCAAGGTCATTCGATTATCGGCAATGTCATTGCGAGCGCAGCGTGGCAATCTCGTTGGCGAAGCAAACCCGGCTACCGGATCGAGATTGCCACGTCGCTTCGCTCCTCGCAATGACATGAGGGGATAATCGAAAGACCCTGGAGCGCCACACGGAGGTTGCTCCAATACATGGAATGCGGGCTATAATGCCCCAAAACCAGTTTGGGGGTGCCCCTATGGCTAAAATCAAGCACATTGCCATCACCTGCGAGGACCCGGATGCGGTGGCAAAGTTCTACAAGGAAGGCTTCGACCTCGTTGAGGTCGCCCGCAACGCCCGACAGGTCCAGCTTTCCGACGGCGACATCAACCTGACTATCCTGAAGTGGAAGACCGATGAGGACGCCGATGTCGGCCCCAATGGCGAGAACTACAGCGGTATCCACCACATCGGATTCCAGGTCGACAACCTGGAGGATGCGGGAGCCAGGATCCGCGAGATTCACGGAAAGGAGATTGTCCGACGTGAAGTAGCAGGGGACGGCGAGCCCCGCCTGCCTCGCGCCGAGGAGAAGTGGTCTGGACCCAACGGGCAGGTGCTGGATATATCGGAGCCGGGATGGCTCCACAAATTGCCCATGGATTAGGACACTATCTGGGGGAGGGGAATGTTATGGAAGCAACTTGCGTTACCCACATCGGAATCTGTGTAACAGACATGGACCGGTCTCTGGCATTCTATCGGGACATACTGGGCATGACGGTCCTGGGCGACCGCATGACCGACCCCACCGAAGGAGGGCGCCTGCACAACTATCGGCGCCAGCGCCAGGCCCGCCGCTGGGTCAGCCTGGCCTACGGAGCCGGGGCCACACCAACGCTGACTCTCACCAGCCATCCCGGCGATGAGCCCGATGGGGAACCCATCAAACTGGACATGGTCGGCATCAGCCATATCTCCTTCGGAGTCGCCGACGTGAAGGGGCTTACCGAGGAACTGCTCAGCAAGGGCGTCGAGCTGGCCGGCCCCATCGAGTCCTTTACCGGCCCCAATGGAGACATCCGCAGCATCTACGTCCACGACCCCGACGGGATCCTGGTCCAGTTCAATACTCCGTAGTAGACGGTACGTCTTCCTTCGCCAATGATCGAGACCTGGCCGCCTAAGGCCGGTCAGCAATGCGAAACGCCCGGGAAACATTTCCCGGGCGCGTGAAGTGCCAGCCTGTTCCCCTAAACCCGTATCACCCCCACCACATCCCCATTCGCTTCCTCGATGGCTATCTCAGTGCCGAAGGGGCGGGAAACCTCCTGCAGCCATTGCAGGGTTTGGCGGGCGATGGGTTCTTCCGCCAGCACCGGGCGGCCTCGCTGGGGAATGGGACGGCCAAAGCCCATGTCGATGGGGTACAGGATAACCTCTTTCAGGTCGCCGCCGGCGTAGTTGCACACGGCCACCACGCTCTGCCAGAACACCGGGTCGGCGGCAAAGGCGCGGGTGCCGCCGCCGGAGCGGGTGTCCAGGTAATCGCCGGGGGTGCTGTTGAAGTCCAGCCCGAAACGGCGGTAGGCCTCGTGGGGTAGCCACAGGACGCTTTCATTCTGGAAGATGAAGTTGCCCAGGCTGTAGAAAATGGGCCGATTCTTGTAAATCTCGATGCCCCGCAGGAAGTGGGGGCCGTGGCCTACGAAGGCGGCGCAGCCCTGGTCGATGGTCCAGCGGGCAAAGTCCATCAGGAAGTGGGGCGGCGACTGGCGGGAATGGCCGTGGAAGTCGCCATCGGACCCGCTCTCGTGGCAGTGGACGCCATAGACCTGCCAGTCCGACTGCGTCTGCGCGCCCCGGATCCAGTTGCCGATGCCCAGCCGGTCATCCTCGTTCAGAGCGGTGCGGACGGCGAACTCCTCGTCCAGGATGAACTTGTGGTCCAGGAAATCTATCTCGGTACCGTTGTCCGTCGCATCATCGTCGCCCCGGAAGCCGAAGTGGCGATAGAAGGCGTGCTCCTCCTCGTACCCCAGCTCCAGGTTGGCCTTGTGCAGCGCGTCGAACACGTCCTGCTGCACGTGATGGGTGATGTCGTGGCGCAGGGCGTTGACCCCCGGGCGACCGGCGAAATCGGGGCGGCCGGCGCCGGCCCGCGACTGCTCGCTGAAGGTGCTGGTGGCGCCCATCACTGCCACCCGGCCCCGGGCTGAGTCGACGTAGGTGGGGGAACGGGCCTCGTCCAGGTTGCGGCCGCCGCCGGCGGAGGGCAAGTCAATCTCCCGGCAGTGCTCCAGGGTAGTCAGGAAACCACCCTCGGAAAAGTCGAAGGAGTGGTTGTTGGCGGTGGTCACGGCGTCAATGCCCATCCACTTTAGCTCATCCAGGTTGCGGGGGTCGGACCGGGTATAGGTGGCGCTGCTCCACTGCCAACTGCTCTCGTAGTCGTGGAACAGCATCTCCAGGTTGACCAGGGACACGTCGGCTCCCCGGAGAATGTCCACCAACTTGAGGAAACGGGGTTCCTGGAAAGCCTTCATCCGGCGGGTGATCATGGCGTCGCCGCCTACGGCAATGGAAATATCGCAGCGCTCGGCATCGTAAATCGTTGTGGTCATGTCGCCTCCCTGTGGCGTCGGGACAACGGTGGGTAAGGTGGGAACATTTTAGCAAATGCAGGAAGCGAGCACCCGTACCAGTTCCAGGAACGGCCACAAGGATGCGCGCTGGCCGGTAATGGAATAGACTGAATGGCAGTTACAGCACCAAGGGCAAAAATCATGACGACCACGATGGACTATCAAGCAGGCAGCAGAAGCATGATGACCCAGAGCCGCATTGAGTTGGCCCAGGGCGATCTGCAACAGGCATCTGAGAAGGGCTGGGGCGCTGCCGCCCAGATGATGAAGGCGGTGGCCAATACGCGCGGCTGGGAACATGGCCGACACCGGCACCTCCACCAGATCGCCAGTCGCCTCCGGGCTGAGAGGGGCGACCGCGACATTTACCGCCTGTTCGACACCGCGGGCACCCTGCACGAGAACTTCTACGAAAACCAGATGGCGGTCCAGGACATCCACGAGGCGCTGGACGACGTGGAACGCCTGCTGGACAAACTGGAAGCGATACTGTCAGGATAACGGACCAGACACATCGCTATCTGTCAAGCAGGTGGAACCTCTCACCAGGGCCTTTTCAAAGTAATTGACCCCATCAGACTCCGCTCATCCTGAGCCTGTCGAAGGATACCAATTTCGTCCGCTCATGGTTCGACACTCTTACCATGAGCGGACGTCCAGCGACTTTGAAAAGGCCCTGACCTCTCACGCGTACCCAGTTTGTCATCGCGAGGAATGAAGCGACGTGGGGATCTCCGTGAGCGAGCGACGATGTCACCGACAACGAGATTGTCACGCTTCGCTCGCAATGACGGTTTGATGCAAAGTGCGTACGCGTGAGGATGGAACCTGAGGACACAGCATAATCTACCGCCGGTGGCCGATGCTACAATACTCCCCAAATGACCGACGCTGGTGAACAATCGAATTCCGGGCCGTCACTACCGCTCAGCGGTTACCGGGTGTTGGACCTGGCCGGCCCGATGGGCGTCTACTGCGGCAAGCTGATGGCCGACATGGGCGCCGACGTTATCAAGGTCGAGCCGCCGGGTGGCGACCCCATGCGGGGCATTGGTCCCTTCATCGACGGACAGCCCGGCCCCGGCCGCAGTTTGCATTGGCTCCACTTCAACACCAACAAGCGCAGCGTGACCCTGGATATACGCTCGTCCGAAGGGGCGGCGCTACTGCGCAAACTTGCCCTGGCCTCCGACGTGCTGGTGGAGACCGGCCCGCCCGGGTACATGGACTCGCTGGGTTTGGGATACGAGAGCCTGGCGGCGGGCTCGTCCGGACTGGTGTACTCGTCCATCACGCCCTTCGGGCAGACCGGGCCATATCGCGATTTCAAGGCGTCCGACCTGGTGGGGTTTGCCATGGGCGGGTACATGTACGTCACCGGCTGGCCCCATACGCCGCCTACCCGGTTGTGGGGGTCTCAGGCCTACCACACCGCCTCGAACCGCGCTTACATCGCCATACTGCTGGCCCTGTACCATCGCACGATGACCGGGGAGGGACAGTACATCGACGTGTCTATGCAGGAGGCGGTGGCCGCCACCACCGAGCACGTCAACACAACCTACAACTACACCGGCGAGTCGGCGGTGCGCTGCGGGTTCCGCCACGGCGGCCAGTTCGTCGCCACTTGGCCGTGCCGGGACGGCTACGCCAGCATCACCACCAACACCCGGCAGGCGTGGGACGACCTGCGGGCCTGGATGGATCGGGACGGCATGGCCGGCGACCTGATGGACGAACAATACAACGACCACTTCATCCTGCGGGGCGAGCATTCGGGCCATATCGAGGGCCTTATCCAGCAGTGGGCCCTGCTTCACACCAGGCAGGAGATAACCGAGTTCGGTCAGTCCAACCACCATCCGTGGGGTCCCGCTGCCACGCCCGATGAAATCCTGGAAAACGAGCAACTATGGAGCAGGGGATACCTGACGACAGTCGAGTCTTCGAACGGCGGCCCGTCCCTGGTATACCCAGGCGACCCGTACCACCTCACCGAGTCCCCACGCCAGACACGCCGGACTGCTCCCGCCCCCGGCGAACATAACGCTGAGGTCCTTTCCGGCATACTGGGTCTCTCACCGGAAGAGCTGGAACGCCTTTCCGCCTGAGGTTGAATGCTCACGCTACCCACTTGCTGAACCTGTCATTGCGAGCGCAGCGCGGCAATCTCGTTGAGGTGATGGTCGTCGTTCCAGCAACGAGATTGCCACGTCGCTTCGCTTCTCGCAATGACAAATCGGTTACCCACTAGAGGTTAAACGGAATTGAACAGCGATCCGCATCAGACCGCTCTCGCCCTCCAGGGCATCCGCGTGCTGGACTTCACCTGGATTCACGCCGGGCCTTCGGCCACGCGGATTCTCTCCGACCAGGGTGCGGAGGTAATCAAGGTCGAGTCCAACAACGCCCTGTCGGTCATTGGCGGCCCGGCGTCCGCCACCGCCAGGGGATTGGGCCAACGCCACAACTGGAACGCCGGCAAGCTGTCCATTTCCCTAAACATGAAGACCCCCCAAGCCATCGACATCGCCAAGCGGCTCGTGGCGGTGTCCGACGTGGTGGCGGAAAACTTCAGCGGGCGGGTGATGCCCTCCTGGGGCCTTGATTACGACTCCATAAGGCCCATTAATCCCAGCATAATTATGCTCAGCATGTCCGGA
Source organism: Dehalococcoidia bacterium (assembly GCA_965220095.1). Taxonomy (GTDB): domain Bacteria; phylum Chloroflexota; class Dehalococcoidia; order Lucifugimonadales; family UBA3495; genus Bin87. Next base: position 2,407,708 of record OZ244805.1, on the reverse strand, counting down.
TTTGGCCGCACCGGACCGTGGAAAGACCGGGTCAGCTACGGCCAGACGCTCCAGGCTTGGTCGGGGTTCACCCAGTTGACCGGGTTTCCGGATACCGACCCAAGCGGCCCGGCCAGCGCGTACAGTGATGCCGTGGGCGGCATGGCTGGGGCGCAAGCGGTTTTGCTCTCCCTAATTCACCGGGCCAAGACCGGGCGGGGGCAGTGGCTCGACGTTTCCCAGTTCGAGTCCATGTCGTCTCTGCTGGAAACCCTGGTGTTGGACATGAGCGTCAACGGACCCGCCGCGGCCACGGCTCGCGCTGGGAATCGCTTGCCGTATGGCGGCGGCGCTCCCCACGGCGCGTACCGCTGTTGGGGAGAGGAGCGATGGGTGGCCATCTCCATTTTCTCCGACGAAGAATGGCGCGCCTTCGTAGACGTCATGGGCAGCCCTCGATGGGCTGAAGACCAACGGTTCGCTACGGGCAATGCCCGTTGGAGCAACGCCGACGCACTGGACTCCTTCGTGGAATCCTGGACCACCCAACACACTGCGGAAGACGTGATGGACCTCCTTCAAGCTGCGGGCGTCGCTGCCGGAGTGGTCCAGACCGGGGCCGATCTGTCGCACGACCCCCAGTTGAAAGAGCGGGGGTTCTTCCGCCCTGTCCTGGACTACCAGGGAGAGTATCGGACCATAGAGAGTGCGCCCTACAAGCTGTCCCGCACTCCGGGCAGCGTTACCAAGGGTGCGCCGGCCTTCGGAGCAGACATGACCTACGTGCTGCGGGAATTGCTGGGCATGTCCGACGACGAGGTGGAAGATTGCGCCATCGACGGCGTGTTCGACTGAGCGGCACACCTGTAATCGGCGGCGGTAAAGTGGGCCATATTGACGGCTCGTTCGTCGGTTTGCGGCTGCGGTGAGCGCCACGTTCCTGAGGTTGCCAGCCGCCAGCGGGCGTTGGTGAGGGCCCAATGGTCGGTCGGGCGGTCCTGGCGGATCCGGCCGCGCGGGATAGTGGCCCGCCGGCCGCACTTGCCGGCGGACCTCCGGAGAGTGGACAATTGGCCACGTTTTGATTTTGGAGGGACCATGCCGATTCTAAAGGTGGAAGGTGTAACCCACTGGTCGATACCAGTGAATGACCTGAACGAGGCCGAAGAGTTCTACGGGGACCTATTGGGGCTGACTCCGGTGGGCCGGTTGGGGAACAACATCGTGTCGTGCTTCAACGTGGGCGACCACAATATCCTGCTGTGCGAGCGGCCCAGTCCGGTGGTCGGACCACTGCCGGAGGATGCGGGAGTTCACCACTCCTTTACCGTTTCTCCCGAGACCTTCGAACTGGCGTGCCAAGTGTTCCAGGAACGGGGCGTCTCCATACAGCATTTGACCTACCGGGCCCGAGGGGTATTCACCGGCCGGGAATTGTACTTCTTCGATCCCAGCGGCAACCGATTGGAACTGCGAGATCCCACCTGGAGTCAGGGTATGCCGGAGCCTCCTTTTGAGGAGATAGCCGGCCCGTAAATGTGGTGGTCTTTGACGGACGAGGGGATCGTCGCCCGCTCTGTGGTGTCAAAATCTCGCAACGAGATTAGCAACAGCGGGAACGGAATGCCTTGGGTGGAACCCGCTCCCCGACCGTTCACTCTGACTCCTCCCCGCCCAAATCGCCGGTTATCTCTTCCAGCTGCTCCCGGGCGGCCTGGAGGTCTACCAGGATTTCTCCTGCGATGACGTCGGGCGCGGGCAGGTTCTCGGAGACTTCCAGGCTCTCGTCCGCAGCCAGCAGATGTCCAGGTTGGCCTGGTCCGGTTCACAAATTCGCCATAGGTGAACCGGCGAAACTGCACAGTCTCCCGCCCGCTGAGAGCGGTCGTCGGTGTTGTAGCAGGCCACGAAGTCGTCCAGGTGGTGGCGTTGCAGGGGATTGGCCTTCAGGGTGAAGTGCTGGTTGGTCCGCAGGTCGTAGATCCACCGCCCCCGGGTGGCCGCCGCCTCGCCACCGGCCCCGCGCTGGAAGAACAGCACGTCGCCGGGTACCACGATGGCCGCGCTGCCTAGAGGCTTCTCGAACGTTCGTCCCTTCCACCATGCGGGCCCGGCGCACCTGAACGTGCATCTCCCCTGGATACATCCATCTCACTCTCCAAAGGCTGCTCATCAACCTTATGGGAAGTGGCAAACGGTACAGTCTTCCAATGCCGCAAACCGACTATCGAGCCGCCCGCGCGGTCCACATTGCCGCCGCCGGTTACACACACGGCCCCAGACGAAGCTCGTCGAAACGCACATACCCCTCGAACACACTTACTTCAACCCACGAGTACGTAAACCGGGGGGACAACTTCGTCTCCAGGGAGACAATAACGTTATAGGAGGACGGCCAACTGTCCCCCAATGCAACGACCTCGTGGACATAGCCGCAAATGGCGATGCTGAGGACACGTCCGTCGAAACTCAATGTCATCTCGGTTTCTCCGGCGAGCTCAGACCAGTCCGGCTTGAGTCGTCCGGCGCTCAAAGCCAAGTGCAATCAGAGCGTCCAGTGTTGGGCATGTACCGCTCCACTTCTTACCTCCATAGCGCGTTCGGATCCCCCACGCCCTACTCTCTCGACAACAGCTTCGGCAGCAGCGCATCTCGTTGTGTGGGTAGGGCGCAGGATTCCTCCTCAAGATGGAAGCGGTGGGGAGCATTGTGGTGGCATATCCGCTGCCTGCATCCACCACAATCCTATCGGTCACGAGCTGGTTGTTCATGTACGCCAAGTTGCGGACCAGGCCAGGCGCCGCCGAATCTGCGGAGACTGCCGGCAAATCTTTGGCAGTTAGCGCAACGTAAAGGAACGGCGGATTTTGGTCAACAGCGTCAAGGGCTACGCGGGTTGACGGCAGGACGACTGCTAAGTCCGGTATCACCCGCTCGTGGTGAGCCAGGGCGTGTTGACATTTGTAACATCAACCCTTGGTTCCTGCGCTCGCAAGGACCCAGAAAAGCCTCTGCGACAGGAACGTCGGCCCGGTTTTTCGCTCGTTGGATTCCCGCATCCTCTGGGATGACGGCATTTGTGAACACGCCCTAGTCCAGCCCAACCCGCCGCAGCGTGTATGCTTCCCCGGCCATAATCTCCGCAATCCTCGGCGGCAGGCCGCGAAAATCATCGGTCGCCGCCGAGATCAATCTTCCGGTCAGCGGCCCGCTATCGCCTGAGGCCAGCCACACTGCCAGCTCAGCGCACTCGTCGATGGACGCGCCACCGCCCGACGTCACCCTCAGTCCGAGCTGGTGGATGAAGTCCGCTCCCGCCTGGGCGGCTTCCTCGGTCATCTTGTCCCACATACTGGTATGCACCGAGCCAGGCCCGAGGGCGTTCACCGTAATCCCCTTGCCATCCAGTTCTTGGGCCAACACTTCGGTAAGCCGTACCACCGCCGCTTTGCTGGAGCAATAGGCCGACATATTGCTCCACGCATTGGTTGCCCCCGCGCCCGACAGGTTGATAATCTTTCCTCCGGACTGCCCCAGCATTACGGGGATCACGGCTCGACATACTAGGAAAGTGCCGGTGAGGTTAACGTTGATGGTGTTCACCCAGTCGGCGATGTCGTTGCCCTGCAACGGGCCGATGGGGCCGGAGTTTCCGGCGTTGTTGACCAGCACGTCGATACGCCCAAATCGATCTACTACTCTATGTGCCAGCCGTTCGGTGGCTTCCTGACTGGTGACGTCGGTGCGGACGGCAATCGCTTCGGCGCCGAGCTCCGACGCGGCGCTGACAACCTCTTGCAGCTCGGATTCGTTGCGAGCGGCCAGCGCCAGCTTGGCGCCTTCGCGGGCATAGGCCAGGGCGATGGCCCGCCCAATGCCTCGTCCCGAGCCCGTAATGACTGCTACCTGACCATCCAATTTCATGGCGTAACCTCCCCAGGAGTACCAATTGCAATTGTCCTGGATCTCATGCGTACCCATTTTGCACTGTAATTGCGAGATTTCGGTCGGGCCATTCCCGGCGACCTTGTGCCCTCCTCATCTCTGTTACCCGTTATTGCTTACCGGCCGGCCTGAATAAAGTCTGCTACCCGTTCCGCCACCATTATCACCGCCGGGTTGATGGGAGCGCGCACCAAGTCGGGCATGATCGACGCATCAACGATGCGCAACCCTTCGATGCCATTCACTTGCCCATACTGATTTACTACGGCCGGAGGGTCTTCGGACGGTCCCATTTTGCAGGTGCAGGAAATGTGGGAGTAGGTAGTCGCTTCCCGCAGCAGCCATTGGTCCAACGCGTCGTCGCTCGCCAGGTCGTTGTCCTCGGGTTCAATGCGTTTCCCCAACAGGGGGGCCAGCTCGGGTTGCCCAGCCAGATCCAGGGCCAGATGAACGCCGGCCCTCAGCCGCGCTCTGTCAAAGGGTTCGGCCAGGTAGTTGTAGTGCATGGCCGGCTGCACCCGGTAGTCGGACGAGGTTAGCGTCAGTTCGCCCCGGCTTTCGGGCAGCAGCAGCGCGACCATCATTTCAATGTGCCGGCGGACGGCGTCCTGCCCCTTAGCCCGTGGCCCTTGACCCTGGGGCGCCGGTGCGGTTCCCTTGACCCGGGGCACGACCAGAGCGGAAAGGCTGATTCCCAGATCGTTTCTCAGATGGGAGCCGGGAGCGGTTAGCCGCAGCGCCGCGCCGCCGGCCCCCCGGTTGGAAGGAGCAACAAAACCGTCTCCGACTTCCCAGGTAACGTACACCTTCGGGTGGTCTTTCAGGTTCCGCCCCACGCCGGGGAGGTCCTGAACCACCGGAATGCCCAGGCTCTCCAACTGCCCGGCCGGGCCTACGCCGGAGAGCAGCAACAGGTGGGGCGAGCCGACCGCACCGGCGCTGAGGATAATCTGCTCAGCTTCAACGGTGAAGGTCTGACCGCCGCTCTCCACCAGCAGACCAATCGCACGCTTGCCTCGAAAAACGACCCGGCGTACCTGGCAATTGGGTCGCACCGTCAGGTTGAGTCGATGGCGGGCCAGGTTCAGGTAGCCCAGGGCGGTGCTGAACCGGACCCCGTTGTGGTTGTTGGTCACGCCTGGACCGACCCCGTTCGAGTCTGGATGGTTATGGTCATGGGCCTCCGCAAAGCCGCTGGCGCGGCAGGCGCTAAAGAAGGCTCTTTGGGCGGCGTCCCAATCGTCCGGGTTGGAATGGTGGACGAAGATAGGCCCTGCGGAGCCGTGGTAGTCGTCGTGCCGGTCAACGTCCGTTTCCATTTTGCGGAAGAAAGGAAGGACCTTTTCGTAACTCCACTCGTCGTTCCCCCGGGACGCCCAGGCGTCAAAATCTTCCGGAACGCCACGGTAAAAAGCTGAGGAATTAATGGCGCTGGAGCCACCGGTAACCCGGCCTCGGGGCACCAACATGGGCGGCGCCAGGTCCGTTGCAGTTGCCGTGAACTGCCAGTTATGGCGACTGGTGGTCAATGAGACCGGGTGGCCGCCGGCCGTTCGAGCCGCCGCCGGTACCGGAGCGGCGCTGAATCCGTACTTCAGTTCGTCGGGCAGTCGGTCAAAACCCGGATAGTCCGGCCCGGCCTCCAATAACAGCACCGAGCGGCCCGGATCTTCCGACAGCCGGGCCGCCAGCACCGAACCGGCGGAGCCGGCCCCCACAATTGCCACATCATATTTCATCGTATTTGTCCTCAGGCCGAACTCACTGGGTTGAACAACAGAGGGGCAGCTTTGAATATGGATACGATACCAATCGGTGAGCCTCAGGTTCAAGCGCAATCGTCCTGGGGTTGACCGGCATCGGGAAGCGTCAACATGATGCCGGCGTACCATTTCGGGCCATGATCTTTCGATCATGCGTAACCCGGCAGCCTGCCCGAAAAAAGGGGTGGTCTAGTACTCGGTCAAACTTGCGCCGGCAGATGAAGGATGAAACGGGCTATGGTTGCTACGCTGACTGGCAAACAGCGGTGCGGGAGGTGCGACATCCATGGTTCAGGAGAAATACGCAGTACGGTTGTCGTCGGAAGATCGGGATCAACTGGAGCGGTTGATCCGCAGCGGCCAGCGCTCCGCACGGGTCATCAATCGGGTGCGCATCCTGCTCAAGACTGATGCGGGCTGGAGTGCTTCCCAAGTGGCGGCGGCTCTGGACACGTCGCAGCGCACGGTGTTCCGCACCAAACGGCGGTACGCCGAAGAGGGGTTGGAGGGCGTCCTGCACGACCATCCCCAAGCCAATCGGTATCGCAAGCTGGACGATCGGGGCGAAGCCCACCCCGTATCCAGTACGGGGCAGGCTCTGATTGCGCTGGCGTGCAGCGACGCGCCCGAAGGCCATGAGCACTGGACCCTGCGTTTGTTGGCCGACAAGGTGGTGGAATTGGGCTTGGCGCCATCGCTGTCCTACGAGACGGTCAGGCTCAGGCTCAAAAAAACACCCTCAAGCCGTGGCGGAAGCAGCAATGGTGCATCCCGAAAGTAGGCGGCGAATTCGTGGCGGCCCCCGTATCCAGTACGGGGCAGGCTATGGAGGACGTGCTGGACCTGTATGCCGAACGCTACGACCCCGATCGGCCGGTGGTGTGCTTTGACGAGACCTCCACCCAACTGCTGGCCGCGGTCAGGGAGCCGTTGCCTCCTCAACCGGGACGACCGCGGCGGCAGGACTACGAGTATCGACGCGGCGGCACCCGCAACATCTTCCTGACCTGTGAACCCCTGGCGGGCTGGCGCCACCTGGCCATCACCGAGCGGCGCACCATGCCGGACTTCGCCCACCAGATGCGCTGGCTAGTGGATGAGGCTTACTCTGATGCCCCGGTGATCCGCGTGGTGCTGGACAATCTGAATACCCATCGTATGGCGTCCCTTTACGAGACGTTCCCGGCTGCTGAGGCCCGGCGCATCGTGAAGCGCCTCGAGTTTCACCACACGCCCAAGCACGCCAGTTGGTTGAACATGGCGGAGATCGAATTCAGCGCATTGAGCCGCGCTTGTCTCAAGGGGAGAAACCCCGACGCCGACGCCCTGCAACGCCAAATCACGGCCTACGAGACCGAGCGCAACGCAGCGGGCGTCACCATCAACTGGCGGTTCAGCACTCAAGATGCCCGACCCAAATTGCATCGCCTCTATCCCTGCCTTTCCAGACTTGATTGAGTACTAGCTATTGTGCGCATGATGGATCTAGCATCGAGCCAACGGAGCCGGTGGATGAGCAAGACCTACCTCCCATACGATCCCGACCAGCAGTTGCTGCTGCCCGCCGCCCTGCAAGAGTGGTTGCCTGATGACCATCTGGCCTACTTCATCTCCGACGTGGTCGACCAACTGGCCCTCTCTGAGATCACGGCGCGTTACGAGCAGGAAAGACGCGGTGGGCCGCTGTACCATCCCCGGATGATGGTGAAAGTGCTGCTCTACGGCTACTGTGTCGGGGTGGCTTCGTCGCGTCGTATTGCCCACCGGCTCCACGAGGACATCGCCGTCCGGGTGCTGGCGGCGAACAACACCCCTGACTTCCGCACCATCTCCGACTTTCGGAAGGCCAATCTTGAAGCGTTGACGGGTCTGTTCCTGCAGGTGCTGGCGTTGTGCCAGCGGGCGGGGATGGTGAAGCTGGGTCATGTGGCGCAGGACGGCACCAAGGTCAGGGCCAACGCATCGAAGCACAAGGCGATGAGTTATCGGCGTATGAAGGAACAGGAAGCGCAATTGGCTGCGGAGGTGGCGGAGTTGTTGCGGCGCGCCCAGGAGGTGGATGACGAGGAGGATCGTAGATACGGTAGGAATCGGCGCGGGGATGAGTTGCCGGAGGAGTTGTCCTTTCGGGAAGGACGATTGGGGAAGATACGGGAGGCCAAGGCGTCGTTGGAAGCCGAGGGTAAAGAGCATCCCGGGGTGCCTGATGACAAGGCCCAGCGCAACTTCACTGATGCCGAGTCGCGCATCATGCCCGGACCGGGCGGTCGGGACTTCCTGCAAGCCTACAACTATCAGGCGGTGGTGGACCATGCCCACCAGGTGATCGTGGCGGCTCAGGCCACCAACCAGACTTCAGACTAGCAGCAGGCTGTGGCCATGATGGCGGAAACCATCAGCAACACCGGCAAAGTCCCCAGGGAGGTATCCACCGACGCTGGCTACTACTCGGCAAAGGCGGTTGACGGCCTGCAAGAGTTGGGCGTGGACTCCTTCGTCGCGCCGGAGCAAACCCGCCACGGCAGGGTGCCGCCGCCGGCGCCCCGAGGACGCATACCCAGTCATCTGTCCCCCAGAGACCGGATGCGGCGCAAGCTGCACACCAAGCGGGGACGGCAACGCTATGCCTTGCGCATGGCCACGGTGGAGCCGGTCTTCGGCCAGATCAAGCATGGCCGAGGCTTCCGCCAGTTCCTGTTGCGTGGGCTGGCGAAGGTCCAGGGCGAATGGTCGCTAATCTGACCGGCCACAACCAGCTCAAACTATTCCGGTTCGGTCGACTGGCCCCCGGGTGAGCATGGGCCACCGGCTAACCGAGCCCCTGGGATGCCCACCCCACCGGTTGGGAACGACGTCCCATGCACAGAGCTTCCCAGAGCGAGCATCGGCAACAGCAGGAATAATTAACGCCGATCGATAGCGGCTTGCCCGGGCAAACTCGTTCAACAATACTGGGACTCGCTGCTAGTATTACAACGACGGTTCAAGGAGGGATGTTCGGGGATGCGCGAAGGGCGGCGCGCCGCTTGGCGTGGGAGCGTCTGGCCCGTTCGTTGCATTCTTGGGTCTGCTCCAGCCACCGCAGCAACTCAGCCGGCCCGAACCGTTCCCGGGGCAGCATCTCTCGCACCACCCGGTAAACCTGCGGCCGGGTGATCCGGGGCATCTTTTTCCCCCCAAGCCTGTTGCAGACTCAGGAGAAACGCTCCGCCCAGCAGGCACAGGGCCACGTGATGATGCCAGCCCGCCCAGGTGCGGGTCTCGTACTCATCCAGCCCCACATCGCTTTTTTCCGTCTCGAACTCGGTTTCAATGCGCCACCGCGACCCTCCCACGTAGGCCAGGGTCTCCAGGGAAGTGTCCTCCGGGGCGTTGGACAGGTAGTAGCGGGGCTCGCTGCCGTCCCGGTTCCGGCGGTAGACGGCCCAGTGGATTTCGCCAGGCTTCCGCTTACTGGTCGACCGCACCCGCTGGGCGCTGAACTGGTAGCTGCGGGGACCCTGGCTTCCCTCCGCCACCGTGATCTCCCGCCAGGCCTCCTCCGGCAATTCAGCGCTGCGCTCCACCATGGTGCGCCGCTGCCCGCCCTTGAGCCTGGGTTTGCGGGGACGCCCGCTCCCCTGATACTCTGGACTGGTCCAGGCTGGCTCCAGCGGCCAGACCGTGGCGCCGCCGGGAACGTCCAGCACGTAGCGCATCCCCAGCGCCGCCAGTCCATCGCGGAAGGACGGCGACATCCCGAAGGCGTCGTCCCCGGCAACCCAGCCGGCTTTCAGATGCCCCCGCTCCAAGGCCCGCTCCAGCATCTCCAGCGCCAACTTGGTTTTTGACCGGTAGTTCCGACTCTCCTCCGGCACCCCCGCCGCCGCACAGCGGTCGGTGTCCGAGGTCCAGCTCTCCGGCAGATAAAGCCGTTTGTCCACCAGGGCCCGTCCCTGCAGGCTGACGTAGGCCAGGAACATTCCAGCCTGGCAGTTGGCCACCTTGCCCAGGCTCCCGCAGTACTGACGCGCCACGCCCACCGACTTCCTGCCCTGCTTGGGGAAATCGCTGCCGTCCAGCACCCACACCGCCTCCGGGCGCCCCAGCCGGGGTCCCAGGTACTCTTGAAGGCGGCCCATCACCACGTCGTCATCCCAGGGGGACTCGGTGAGAAACCGCTGCATCACCCGGGCTGACGCCGGAACCGTCTCCGACAGATTCTCGGCGTTGCGCCGCTCCCCGGACTGCACCAGCAGGGCCTGCAGATAATGACGACTGTGATCCCGCGCCTCCCGGCGACCAAACAGCGCAGCGAAGTAAGCGTGAAAATCCTGAAAGGCCCCGTCCACCTGCTCAAAAGCCGCCGCATCCATTTCCCTGCCCCGCCTCCTCAAGCCTTACCCAACTACCCCCACCATCCTACCATGCCAACCGTCGTTGTAATACTAGGGTGCCCGACCCCCGCAGTGGTCATGGGAAGCGCCATCCTTTGGGGGCTACCTTGGGGTTGGCGGTATGCGCCATGCTGTGCGGAGCGCGCAGTTTGTATGCCATCAGCCAGTGGGGTCGAGACCAGGGGCGGTCGGTTTCTGAGGGGTTGGGCTTTACCCGGGAGCGTACTCCGTGTGTGTCCACGCTGCATCAGGTGTTTAGCCGCCTGGACCGGGATGCCTTCGAGAAGGCCTTGGCTAGGCTTTACGCATAATTTAGAAAAAGTATAAAGACAGGGTAAGCTGGCCTGACCAAAATCTCACTAAAGGCCCAGCTATGCTTACCCTGCCCAATGCCATTGTATCCATACTCATTCCCTTCGCAACGCTGTTTACCAACCCGACCTGGCGGAAAGCCCAGGTACTGCTGGTGGGCGCGATCCTGACCCCGGGTCAGCGCACCGTCGCCGCGGCCCTGCGGGTCATGGGCCGCAGCGATCACCGCGATTACGCCCGCTACCATGAGGTGCTCAACCGGGCGGTGTGGTCGCCCCGTGCAGCGGCGCGCATCCTCTTGGTGTTGCTGCTCCAGCACCTTGATGGTGGGGATGGCCCCTTGGTCTTCGGCATCGACGAAACCCTGGAACGGCGTCGCGGCGCCAAGATCAAAGGTCGGGGCATCTACCGCGACGCGGTGCGTTCCAGCCGGAGCCAACTGGTCAAGGCCAGCGGCCTGCGCTGGATCTCTCTGATGTGGCTGGGCCACGTGCCTTGGGCCGGACGCCATTGGGCCCTGCCGGCGCTCACCGTGCTGGCGCCATCGACCCGGTACTACCAACAGCAGGGACGTCGGCACAAGAAGCTCACCGACTGGGCGCGACAGATGATCCTGCAACCCCGCTCATGGTGAGCCTGCCGAACCACGCTGGCTGCCCCAACGTCCACTGGCGCTGGTGGGCGACAACAGCTACGCCGTGCTGGACCTGCTCCACTGCTGCCAATCCCTCCGTGAACCCGTTACCCTCATTGCCAGACTACGGCTGGACGCCGCTCTCTATGCGCCCGCGCCAGCCCGTCAGCCGGGTCAGAACGGCCGCCCGCCGCTGAAAGGCGCGCGGCGACCCGCGCTGAAAGTCCTCCTTGACCAGCCCCAGGCAACTTGGGCCAGCGTGGCCGTGGCCTGGTATGACGGCGCCACCCGCACGGTGGAACTCACGTCGCAAACGGCGGTCTGGTACCGCTCCGGCAAGTCTCCAGTCCGCATCCGCTGGGTGCTGATCCGGGATCCCCAGGGCTCCTTCGCCACCCAGGCCTTGCTGTGCACCGACCCCGCGGCGGACCCGACCCAGATCCTGGAATGGTTTGTCCTGCGCTGGCAACTGGAAGTTACTTTCCGGGAGGTGCGGACCCACCTGGGCCTGGAAACCCAACGCCAGTGGTCCGACCTGGCCATCGCCCGCACCACGCCCGTCCTGCTGGGAATCTTCTCCTGGACCACCCTGGCCGCCCACGGGTTGCAAAAACAGCGCCCCATGACCCAGCGCCGAGCGGCCTGGTACGACAAGCCGTTGCCGACCTTCGTGGACGCCATTGCCCTGGTGCGACGCCACCTGTGGCTGGCCTCGGAGGGTTTTTCAACGTCGGCCGTCGACCCCGATACGCAGGAACTCCCAGTCGCTCTGTACCACCGACTTGTCGATTCCCTGGCTTACGCCGCTTGAAATGCGGAAAGTCCAGCTTGGGAAAATGGCTGCAAGAGCGGGGTCTGCAAGATGGGGAAGCGGTGGCCATCGACGGGAAGCGGTGGCGGGGTTTGCACGGTCGGCAGTTGCCCGGCGCGCATCTGGTGGCGGCCTACGCCCAGCAATCAGGCATTGTGGTGGGACAGCAGGCGGTAGGGGAGAAGCAGAATGAGTTGGACGCCATACCCGGCCTGCTTGAGAACTGGATCTGGCGGGTCGAGCGGTTACCGGTATGCCCAGTTTACCCAACGGAAGGTGTGCCAACAGATCGTAGCTCAGGGGGGCACCACTGCTGCGCGGTCGAAGACAATCAACCAACCTTGAAACAGGACATCATCGAAACAGGACATCAGCGCCATTTGGGAGGCGGAACCCGCTGGCGCTCCCCACGCCACCCCAACCAGCCAGCACGGTGGCCGGGTGGAACGGCGACGGCTGTGGGCCGCCGACCTGTTGGTCGGCTACACCGACTGGCCACATCTGGCCCAGGTGTGCCGCTTGGAACGCACCGTCACCACCAACCGTCACCACCAGAGGAAAGACCCGGCGAGAGTTGGCCTATGCCGTTACCAGCCTGCCACCCCAGCAGGCCAGCCCGCATCGGCTCCTCGCCCGGTGGCGGGGATACTGGGGTATCGAAAATCGCATCCACTGGGTACGGGATGTGGCCCTGCGGGATGTGGCCCTGCGGGATGTGGCCCTGCGGGATGTGGCCCTGCGGGATGTGGCCCTGCGGGATGTGGCCCTGCGGGATGTGGCCCTGGATGAAGACCGCTCCCAAGTGAGAACCGGGGCCGCTCCCCAAATCATGGCGGGCCTGCGTAACTTGACCATCAGCCTCTTCAGATTGGCCGGTGAACCAAATATCGCCGCCGCCTTACGCCGCCACACCGCCCACCCCGCTCAATCCTTGGCCCTCATCGGTGCTACCGTTCAATAATCGAAAGGCCCTGGTGAGGAGGTAACCGTTCAGAGTCGGTGGGTGAATTGGTCGAAGTTGGTTTGGGGATGGCTGGCTCTGGGGGCGGTGATTATGTCATATAACTGGCATGGATACCGAAACCGATCTCAGGACCGCCCATCGCGATGTCCTCATTGGCATCATCGTCCGGCAGCAGGTCAGCATCGACGGGCTGGAGCAACGGATTGCCCAGCTGGAAGGGCAGGCCAAACCCAGCGGTTCCCGGCGGATGCCGGGCCTGAAGCCCAAAGCCGACCGGAAGCCAGCCCGGCCCAAAGGTCCAGGCCAGGCGCGTCGCCACGGCTTTGCCCGGACCCGCATGACGCCCACTCAGCAGGTGGAGCATGTGGTGGAGCAGTGTCCCGACTGTGGAACCCAGTTGTCTGGGGGTTGGACCCGGCGCACTCGGGAGGTCATCGACCTGCCCCAGGTTCCGGTGCAGGTAACCGAGCACGTCTACCTGGCCCGCACCTGTCCCCGGTGCCGACGGCGCGGTCTGCCCCCAGCGCAACTGGACGGCGTGGCGTTGGGTCGGCAGCGGCTCGGCGTCAACGTCGTCAGCCTGATTGCCGCCCTGCGGGAGGAGGCCCGGTTGCCCTGGCGCAGCATCCAGTGGTATCTGCGCACCGTGCACGGGCTGCACCGCAGCCTGGGGGCCATCGTGGCTGCCACCCGAAAAGTGGCTGGCAAAGCCCAAACCGAACTGGCGGGCATACTGGAACACATCCGATCCCACCCAGCGCTACTTCCTGCGCCGGAACCGTGGCAAGGCCGTGGTGGATGAAGTCCTGGGTGCGGAGTTCGCCGGCGTGCTGGTCAGCGACTTCTATGCCGCCTACCATCACTACGACGGCCCCAAGCAACGCTGCTGGGCCCACCTGTTGCGGGACATCCACGACCTGCACTCCCTCTACCCCGAGGATGAATCACTGTCCCAGTGGTCTGACGCCGTCCACCAACTCTACCGCCAGGCCGCGGCTTTCACCCACCCCGCAGCGCAACAACGCCGCCGAGCGCAGCCTGCGCCATCTGGTGGTCAGCCGCAAGATCAGCGGGGGCACTCGCTCGCACCAAGGCACCGACACCAAGATGACGCTGGCCTCAATCTTCGGTGCCTGGCGCGCACAGGGTCTCAACCCCCTCACCGCCTGCCAACAACTGCTCACTTCCCCCCAACTCTGAACTGTTACCGGGGTGGGGCCTGATTGATTAGCGTTGCGTCGGCGGCTATAATAAGAGCCCAATATTCCAGTGGAGAGGAGGCACCCCCATGGTTGACGTCCTTACCGGAACTTTTACCGTAAAATCTGGCCATGCCCAAATGCTGAAGGGCGGCGTCATCATGGACGTTGTCAATGCAGAGCAGGCCCGCATCGCTCAGGACAACGGCGCGGTGGCCGTGATGGCCCTGGAGCGCGTACCGGCCGACATCCGCGCCGACGGCGGCGTTGCACGCATGAGCGACCCGACGATGATTGCCGAAATCATCGACGCTGTATCCATCCCCGTCATGGCCAAATGCCGCATCGGACACTTTGTAGAGGCTCAGATCCTGCAGGCAATGGGCGTTGACTACGTCGACGAGTCGGAGGTGCTGACGCCGGCTGACGAGATGCACCACGTGTGGAAACACGACTTTACCGTGCCCTTCGTGTGCGGTTGCCGCGACCTGGGCGAAGCGCTGCGCCGTATCTCCGAGGGCGCTGCCATGATTCGCACCAAGGGCGAAGCCGGCACCGGCGATGTCGTCGAGGCCGTTACCCATATGCGCGCCGTGCAGGATGCCATCCGCAAGCTGCAGAATATGCCCGACGACGAGTTGGTGGTGGAAGCTCGCGATATGCGGGTGAGCCTGGATTTGCTCCAGCAGACCCGCGAGGAAGGACGGATGCCCGTGGTAAACTTCGCCGCCGGCGGAGTGGCCACTCCCGCCGACGCTGCCCTCATGATGCAGTTGGGCGCCGATGGCGTGTTCGTTGGATCCGGCATATTCAAGTCGGGAGACCCGGCCCGCCGCGCCCATGCCATTGTGCAGGCTGTTACTCACTACCAGGACGCCAATATCCTGGCAGAGGTTTCCAAGGACCTGGGCGAAGCGATGGTCGGCATCTCCACACGTTCCATTCCCGCAGAGCAACTGCTCGCCACCCGCAGCGTATAAACGGTGTAACTTCTCACCAACGTTGATCCGCCGGCGGGGCGCGCCGACGGTATTCGACCAGGACAACGGCTGGACATTTAGTTGAACATCGGCGTTTTGGCTGTACAGGGAGATTTCGCGGAGCACTGCCACGTGCTTCGGAAGATTGGCTCCACTGCTACCGAGGTGCGCCTGCCAGACCAGCTGGACGGACTGGACGGGTTGATTATCCCCGGTGGCGAGAGCACCACATTGAGCCGCCTGATGTCATTGTACGGGTTGCGGGAACCGGTGGCCGGCCTGGCCAAATCTGGAAAAGCGGTGTGGGGAACCTGCGCCGGCATGATAATGCTGGCGTCAGAGATTACCGAGGAAGACCCGGTTCCCCTCAAACTGATGGACGTGGGCGTGCAGCGCAACGCCTTCGGGCGGCAGGTGGATTCCTTCGAGCAGGATTTGGCAATCGCTGTGCTGGGGTCTGACGAGTACCACGCCATCTTCATTCGCGCACCCGTCATCATTCGTGTCGGCGATGACGTGCGGGTGTTGGCATCGCTTCCCGATGGTCGACCGGTCGCAGTGCAGGAAAACAACCTGATGGCAACCTCGTTTCACCCCGAACTTACCGCTGACGCCCGTATCCACCGCTACTTCGTGGCCTTGGCCGGCGGCCCGCCCTTTGACCCCGATGCTCCATTGATTGACGCGCCGCGGGTGCGCTGACGCCGTGCATTGCCCCGGACGATAAAGATACACCGGTGATTGCCAAGACCGACGAACCGCGCTACCTGCTGGCAGGAGGCCATAGTTGGTGACTGTCGAACAACCGATCCACGATGAACTGGAACAGCTCCTGGGGGTGCTCCCACCGCACATACAGGCCAGCCTCCAACAGCAGGAAAACCGGAACGAGTTGCTGGAGGTTGTACTGGACTTGGGGCGCACCCCGGAAGCCAGGTTCTCGTCTGGTGACATCGTGCTGGCAGAACAACCAGTCAGCCGGGAGGACCTGGATCATGTCGTAACCAGTATCGGCGAGTTCGGCGGCGATAACCGCGCCGGCATGGAGCGCACGCTGCACCGCATCTCCGCCATTCGCAACCGCCACGGCAGTGTCGTGGGCATAACCTGTCGGGTGGGCCGGGCGGTGTTCGGCACCATCAGGATCATCGAAGACCTGGCCTACAGTGGCAAGAACATCCTGCTGCTGGGTCGGCCCGGTGTCGGCAAAACCACGATGTTGCGTGAGGTGGCCCGCGTCCTCGCCGACGAAGCGCGCAAACGCGTCATCATCGTAGACACGTCCAATGAAATAGCCGGCGACGGAGACATTCCGCACCCCGCCATCGGACACGCCAGGCGGATGCAAGTTCCGACGCCCACCGAGCAGCACGACGTGATGATCGAAGCGGTGGAAAATCATATGCCCCAGGTCATCATCATCGATGAAATGGGTACCACGCAGGAAGCCGCCGCCGCCCGCACCATTGCCGAGCGGGGCGTACAGCTCGTCGCCACCGCCCACGGCAACACGCTGGACAACCTCATCATGAATCCTACGCTGTCTGACCTGGTTGGCGGTGTGCAGACCGTAACGCTGGGCGACCAGGAGGCGCGTTTCCGGGGCACGCAGAAAACCGTCCTGGAGCGGAAAGCGCCGCCCACTTTCGACGTGGTGGTAGAAATTCAGGACTGGGACGAAGTAGCCGTCCATGAAGACGTGGCCCAGGTGGTTGACCAATGGCTGCGCGGTTACCAGGTGGCTCCCGAAGTGCGCCACATGGACGAAGATGGATCCATTACCCGAACCGCGCCACCGCGCCAAAGCGAGTCGGGACCGGCCCCCTGGTCGGCCAATGAGATTCAGGGCCGTCGCAGCAACACCAAAAATCGCCGCAACGGCAGCCAGCTTTCCTACGACCAATATCCGCCGGAAGAATTCCGGGATGAACCCGACGCCAGCGGCGGAGCCGGCCCGCGCCTGGATTCCCGCATCTTCCTGTTCGGCGTCAGTCGCGACAAGCTGGAAGCAACGTTGGCCGAACGTGGCATAACCGCTGAAATCGTCAGCGAACTGCGCCGCTCCAACGTGCTCTTGACCACCAAGAACCACTACCGCCGGGGCAGCCAACTGGTGCGGGTTGCCGAGAGCAACAGCATTCCGGTCTACGTCTTGCGCAAGAATACCGCGCCCCAGATCGGCGAGTTCCTGACCTCGCTGGCGCGCGACCAGGGTATCGATTTGCCGCCCTCCAGCCGCCGTTTTGGCGATGACCGGGATGAACCGAACGAGTCAACCGTGGCAGATGCTAAGGCGGAGGCCGAAGAAGCCGCACACCGCGTGCTGTCCGGCGAATTCTCGGTGCAACTGGAACCGCAGCGACCTTACATACGGCGTTTGCAGCATCTGCTGGCCGAGCAGTTTAAGCTGGCGTCCACCAGCCGCGGTCGCGACCCGCAGCGCGGCGTCCTGATCTACCGCCCGTAGCGGGCCGGTGCCCGCGGCGTGTGATGGCGTATCCCCATGCCCGGCCTGTTCATAGCTTTTGAGGGCGGAGACGGAGCCGGCAAAACAACCCAGGTCGGTTTGCTGGCAACGGCGCTGTGCGAACGGGGCTATTCCACGGTGTCGGTGCGTGAGCCGGGTTCCACGACGCTGGGTAATTACCTGCGCCAATATTTGGTCAACGAGCAACCGTTGTCGCCGCTGGCCGAACTATTCCTGTTCGAAGCGTCGCGCGCCGAGCTGATGCGCGAGGTGATTGAACCGCAGCTCGCAGCGGGCGCGGTGGTGATAGCTGATCGGTTTGCCGGTTCAACAATCGCATACCAGGGTTACGGCCGGGGCCTCAACCTGGAGCGCATCGAGTGGCTGAACGACGTAGCCACCGGCGGAAGGTTTCCGGACTTAACCGTGCTGCTGGACATCGACCCGTCGATCGGGCTGGGCAGAGTGCACGGCCGGCAGCTGGAACTCGGACTCCAGTACGGGGAGGAATCCGACCGATTTGAAGACCAACGACCCGACTTTCACCACAACGTCCGTTACGGATTCCAACAGCAGGCGGCTGCCAACCAGGCCTGTTGGGTGTTGGTGGAGGCCAACCAGTCGATAGAGACGGTGGCAGCTCAGGTTTGGTGTGCAGTTGCGACGAAGCTGGGGTTGCCTTAGTTCCAGGAATGAACCCGCGCGATCAGATCGGCACCATCTTAAGCTTAAGACAAGACCACCGCAATTAAGCAAAACCGCCGCTCCGGGTTGAAGCGGCGGTGACTTTCTGCGGTGTGCCGAGTTCGATTAGTTATCGGCGGCGATTGCCATATCGACTCTCGCAATCCTGGCAGTGATGAGTTCCTTCATCTTGCGGATCCGACCCAGGTCGGGATAAATGCCCTCGGCCTTCTTGTCGAAGATTTTCTCACCGTCCATGAACACTTCCATGATGCTCTGGCCCCGCGGTGAGATCGTGATCGCCACGTCACCACCGTATGCCCGGAAAAACTCGTTCGCCATCCACGTGGCGGTAGCATGGTGCTGTCAAGGGACGCAGTAGGTTATCTCAACCTGAACTTTTCCTTCCATCAGATAATCCTCCGAAATGGCGCTTCGAAATGGTGCTAAAGGAATTCTACGCGGGTAACTGTATCACAGATTCAGCCGGTTTCCAACCACCGACCCCGACCTGTAACTGTTCAGAGTTGGTGAGGTGAATTGGTCGAAGTTGGTTTGGGGATGGCTGGCACTGGGAGCGGTGATTATGTCATATAACTGGCATGGATACCGAAACCGATCTCAGGGCTGCCCATGGCGATGTCCTCATTGGCATCATCGTCCGGCAGCAGGTCAGCATCGACGGGCTGGAGCAACGGATTGCCCAGCTGGCAGGGCAAGCCAAACCCAGCGGTTCCCGGCGGATGCCGGGTCTGAAGCCCAAAGTCAACCGGAAGCCAGCCCAGCCCAAAGGTCCAGGCCAGGCGCGTCGCCACGGCTTTGCCTAGACTCGCATGACGCCCACCCAGCGGGTGGAGCATGTGGTAGAGCAGTGTCCCGACTGTGGAACCCAGTTGTCTGGGGGTTGGACCCAGCGCACTCGGGAGGTCATTGACCTGCCCCAGGTTCCGGCGTAAGTAACCGAGCACGTCTACATCGCCCGCACCTGCCCGGTGTGTCAGCAACGCCGTCTGCCCCAGGCGAGACTGGACGGCGTGGCGCTGGGTCGGCAGCGGCTCGGCGTCAACGTCGTCAGCCTGATTGCCGCCCTGCGGGAGGAGGCTCGGCTGCCCTGGCGCAGCATCCAGTGGTATCTGGACACCGTGCACGGGCTGCACCTCTCCCACCCAGCGCTACTTCCTGCGCCGGAACCGTGGCAAGGCCGTGGTGGATGAAGTCCTGGTTGCGGAGTTCGCCGGCGTGCTGGTCAGCGACTTCTATGCCGCCTACCATCACTACGACGGCCCCAAGCAACGCTGCTGGGCCCACCTGTTGCGGGACATCCACGACCTGCGCTCCCTCTACCTAGATGACGCGCCACTGGCACAGTGGGCCGATGCCGTCCACCAACTTTACCGCCAGGCCGCTGCTTTCACCCACCCCGCAGCGCAACAACGCCGCACCGCCCAACTGGCCCTGGAAAGACGCCTGCTGGCACTCTGCCGTCCCTTCTTGAATGACCCGCTGGCCGTCCAGGCCAGGCTGTGCCGACGCATGGAGAACTACATATATCGAGAACCACATCAAGGAACTCTTCGTCTTCGTGGCCGAACCCCAGGCGCCACCGGACAACAACGCCGCCGAGCGCAGCCTGCGCCATCTGGTGGTCAGCCGCAAGGTCAGCGGGGGCACGCGCTCGCACCAAGGCACCGACACCAAGATGACGCTGGCCTCAATCTTCGGTACCTGGCGGGCACAGGGTCTCAACCCCCTCACCGCCTGCCAACAACTGCTCACTTCCCCTCAAGTCTGAACTGTTACCCCGACCCGGCACACAGCCGGCCACCCCGGTGCAGCGATTCGGAACGTCGGCGCCCGATTTGCGACGCCGAATGACGGAATCCGCCGACACACCGGGTCAGACCGGCTAACTACGACCATAACGTGCACCTGGCTGTTGTTGACCTTGCATTGCCCCATTGTTACAATGCTCCTTACAAGATAGCAAAGCTGTCGGCAACTGCGGACGGCTACACAAACTGCCGTAATTTTTGCGAGAGGGACGTTATGGTTACCACTTTCAACGAAGACCTGTTTTCTCCTGAGATCGTGCAAGATCCTTACACGTATTTCGGGCGCATGCGGGAACAGGACCCGGTGCACTGGAATGATCCCTACAAGCTGTGGGTAATTTCCAAGTACAAGGACCTGGTCTGGGTTACGCGCCATCCGGAATTTTTCTCCTCTGAAGTATTCCACCGCGACCCGCTGCCCCCGTACCCTGACATTGACGAGTCGGACATGGGGCTTTATGAGTACGTGAAGGAGTTCTTCTCTCAGTGGTTCATCCAGCACGACCGCAAGGAAATAACCGTCCACGACGGGCCAGACCACACTGACATGCGCAAGGTCATCCACGGCTACTTCACGCCGAAGGCCATGGAACTCTGGCGTCCGCTGGTGCAGTCGGCCATCAACCAGCTGCTTGACGAAGCGGAAGACCGTGGCAGCATGGACGTGATGCGCGACTACGCCACTCCGTTGCCGCTGCTGGTCATTGCCGCCATGATGGGCATCGACACCTCCGACCGGCAGTTCATCCGTTCCCTGGCCGAGAAACTGCTGTTCATCGGTCGCGGTAACAACGACCGGATGCAGCCCTTGACTGAAGGCATCGTGGGATTGCAGGAATACCTGGCCCCCATGGTCGCGGAGCGCGTCAAGAACCCGAACGGCGACTTGCTCGACCGCATGACTGACGCCTACCGCGTTGGCGTGATGTCCCAGGAGCAGGTGGTGGCCAACTCCATCCTCCTGCTGCTCGCCGGACACGAAACCACCATCAACCTGATCTGCAACGGCACCCGGGCTTTCATGACCCACCCCGACCAGTGGGAACTGTTCAAGTCCGACCCGGACGCCCGCATGATCCGCGCTACCGAGGAATGCCTTCGGTACGACCCGCCCGTCAAGTCCATCACCCGTATCGCCGGTGATAACCTGGAGCTGGGCGGCAAGCAGATCAACAAGGACGAACGGATGCGGTGGTTCGTCACCAGCGCCAACCGGGATCCCGAAGTGTTTGACCGGCCGGACGACTTCGATATCGAACGGTATCCGAACCCTCACGTGGCCTTCGGTAGCGGAATCCACCACTGTCTGGGAGCCACACTAGCGCGTCTCGAAGGACAGGAAGCCTTCAAGTCGCTGGCCCAGCGGTTCCCGAACGTCAATATGGACTGCGAACCGGCCGACCTGACTTACACGTCCAGCATCACGTTCCGCACGCTGGAGCGGCTGCCGCTGAATCTGTCGTAAGCAGCAAGGCAATATCACGCCCGTGTATTGAGTGCCCGGGGTGCCGCCAGATAGCGTCGCACTCCGGGCATTTGCGTATCGTAAATCGTTGCACCACGCTCCCCGGTCGGTTATAATCGGCTGAAATAGGCTGGTCAGCACTCGCTGAACCGCAATCCCGCTCAATTGCAACCGGAGGTCGCAAAATGGTCAGCACCATCAACGACAATCCCTTCTCCCTGGAGGCGATGTACCAACCCTACGATTTCTACAGTCGGCTGAGGGAATGGGAACCGGTGCACTACAACGAGCAATACGAAGTGTGGATGGTCACCTCCTGGGAGCATCTGGTCTGGGTAACCCGCCATCCCGAGGTATTTTCCTCCAGCGTATTCGCCCGGGACGTGCGCCCACCGAATCCGCCAATCGACGAAGACGACATGGAAATCTACAATTACATCAAAAATTGGCAGGTTTCCCGTTTCATTCAGCAAGACCAGAAACGCTACAACCCCGAAGTCTCCGGCCCCGACCACATTGATATGCGCCGGGTGATGCACGGCTACTTCACGCCCAAGTCCATGGAGATGTGGCGACCGCTGGTGCAGTCCGCCATCGACGAGTTGCTGGACGCCGTTGAAGAAAAGGGCCGCATGGACGTGATGGCCGACTTGGCGACCCCGCTGCCGCTGCTGGTAATCGCGCGGATGCTGGGTATCCCGGACAGCGACCGACCCATCATGCGGGTTTTGGCCAAAGACCTGCGCCACCTCAACCGCACCGGACCCGACCGCATGGTTCCCCTGTCGCAGTCGGTGCAGAACCTGCAAGATTATCTGGGGCCGCTGGTTGCCGAGCGGGTAGCCACGCCCAAAGACGACCTGATTTCCGTGGTTGCAGAAGGCGAACGTCAGGGTATCTTCACCCGCGACCAGGTGATAAACAACGTAATGCTCCTGCTGTCGGCGGGCCACGAAACCACCATCAACCTGATTTGCAACGGCACCCTGGCCTTCACTCAGCACCCCGACCAGTGGGCCGCCCTCAGGACGGACCCGGAAGGCAAGGCCGTGCGCGCTACCGAAGAAGCCCTGCGCTACGACTCACCGGTCAAGTCCATCCAGCGCATCGCTCTGGACGACATCGAAATGGCCGGACAGACCGTGCGCAAGAACGACCGGGTGCGCTGGTTCATTTCGGGCGCCAACCGCGATCCAAAAGTGTTCGACCGGGCCGATGATTTTGACATCGACCGGTATCCCAACCAGCACGTAGCCTTTGGCAGCGGCGTTCACCACTGCCTGGGGGCCACGTTGGCGCGACTCGAAGGTCAGGAGATATTCCGAAACCTCGCCAACCGGTTCGAAAGCCTGGAGCTTGAGATTCCGGCGGAGCGGGTGGAATACGACCAGTTGATCGGGCTGCGCGCCGTGGAGAGTTTGCCGGTTACGGTAACCAGCGCCCGGTAAACAGTTCCACAAGCACGCCAAAGTCCGCGGGTTTTCCGGCTGCACAGCACCAACGGTGTTGTGCAGCCGATTGAGGTTCGGACGGGTCATCCGATGCCGCGATTTTTCCGGGCGACACGGAACCGGCACGCCGAAAACCCAACCGCAACGCGGCAAAATCGGTTATAATCGACAAATCCGAACCGGCTCAATGCCGGCAATTCAACTTAGGCGGCTCGTTTCCAACCGGAGGATGCACATATGGTAAGCACCATCAACGACAACCCGTTCTCACTCGAAGCAATTTATCAACCATACGACTTTTTTGCCCGGTTGCGTGAATCCGAGCCGGTGCACTATAATGAAGAATTCGAAGTGTGGATGGTATCGTCTTGGGAGCACCTGGTTTGGGTTACTCGCCACCCGGAAGCCTTTTCCTCCAGCGTATTTGCCCGCGACACCCGCCCGCCCAACCCACCCATTGATGAAGACGACATGGAAATCTACAACTTCATCAAGAAGTGGCAGGTTTCCCGCTTTATCCAGTACGACCAGAAGCGTTACAACCCCGGAGTCTCCGGCCCCGACCATGTGGATATGCGACGGGTGATGCACAGCTACTTCACGCCCAAGTCGATGGAGATGTGGCGGCCGCTGGTGCAGTCGGCAATTGACGAACTGCTGGATGCCGTTGAAGAGAAAGGCCGAATGGACGTTATGGCCGACCTGGCCACCCCGTTGCCGTTGCTCGTTATTGCCCGAATGCTGGGAATACCCGACAGCGACCGACCGGTCCTGCGCGCTCTGGCCAAAGACCTGCGGTTCCTCAATCGCGTCGGCCCCGACCGCATGGGCCCACTGTCCCAGGCTGTGCAGAACCTGCAGGAATACCTGGGCCCGCTGGTTGCCGAACGGGTCAAAAGCCCCAAGGATGACCTTATCTCGGTGGTGGCCGAAGGCGAACGCCAGGGTATCTTCGACCGCGACATGACCGTGAACAACGTGATGTTGCTGCTGTCCGCCGGCCACGAAACCACCATCAACCTCATCTGCAACGGAACACTGGCTTTCACCCAGCATCCCGACCAGTGGGCAATCCTCAAGTCGGATCCGGAAGGTAAAACCGTGCGGGCCACCGAAGAAGCCCTGAGGTACGACTCGCCGGTTAAATCCATCCAGCGCATCGCAATGGAGGACATCGAAATCGGTGGGCAAACCATCCGCAAGGACGACCGCGTGCGCTGGTTCATCTCCGGCGCCAACCGGGATCCCAAGGTGTTCGAGCGGGCAGACGACTTCGACGTGGAACGTTACCCGAACCAGCACGTCGCGTTCGGCAGCGGGATCCATCACTGCCTGGGCGCCACGCTGGCTCGCCTGGAAGGTCAGGAAATTTTCCGCAACCTCGCTAACCGGTTCGACACGATGGAACTCGAAATCCCGGTCAAGGACGTGGAATACGACCACTTGCTGACCTTCCGCGCGGTGGAAAGCCTTCCCGTGACGGTAACCAACGCACGATAATAAGTCGTCGCGACAGTACCGCGGCATCGTAACTTTGCGGCCGCACGGTGTTACCGGCATCGTGCGGCCGGTTGTGTTCGCCGGTGCGAATCGGTTTCCCACACGGATTGGCACGTCCCACCTTTGCCGACGCCGACCGTAAAACCGAGCCCGGCGAGTTTGAAATGTAGTATCCCATGTGATAAGTTACCGGCAAGCCAACGAGTATGCCGACGCCAAGCTTCGCCGCCCGCATGACACCCCGACAGGTGGTATCGAAATCATGGCTGCCACGTTCCACGACGACCTCTTTGCGCCTGACGCCATTCGCGATCCTTACGCCTATTTTGGTGCGTTGAGGGACGAACAGCCAGTCCGCTGGAACGAACAGTATCAGATGTGGGTGGTGACCAACTACGAACGGCTGGTGTGGACGGCCCGACACCCGGAATATTTTTCCTCCGAAGTTGCGCTGCGCGACACCGCCCCGCCGTCTCCGTCCATTCCGGAAGAGGACATGGAACTGTTTGGCGCCGTGAGGCAGTGGCTCGCCGCCCGTTTCACCCAGAACGACGGCGCCGCGCACAAGGAAAAGCGCAAGGTGGTGCACGGTTTCTTCACGCCCAAGGCGATGGAAACCTGGCGTCCGCTGGTGCGTCAAACTGTCAGCGATTTGCTGGACGATTTGCAGGGCGCGGGTCGCATGGACGCGATGCACGATTTCGCCACGCCGCTCACCTACAGCATTATCGCCGGCCTGATGGACATACCGGAGAGCGACCGCGCGTTCGTCAAGGAACTTTCAAGCCAGATGTGCGGTTTTGACGGCAATGATCCCAACCGCATCCGCAATTTCGCCGCCGGCGTGCAGGCCGTAACCGACTACCTGTCTCCCATCGTGGCCGAGCGGGTGCGGGACCCCGGCGACGACCTGCTGTCGGTCATTTGCAAGGGCGAAATAATGGGCGCCTACACTCGCGATGAGGTGTTGGCCAATGCCCTGCTGCTGCTGGTCGCCGGCCACGAAACTACCAACGACCTGATCTCCAATGGCGTGCTAGCCTTCGCGCAGAATGCCGACCAATTTGACCTGCTGCGCTCCGACCCCGACACCCACATCGTCAACGCCGTCGAGGAAGTCTTGCGCTACGACTCGCCCCTCAAATCCATCCAGCGGATTGCCACTCAGGACGTGGACATGGGAGACGGGCAGCGCGTGGGAAAAGACGACCGGGTACGCTGGGTCATCTCATCGGCCAACCGGGATCCGGAGGTCTTCGAGAAACCCGACAATCTGGATATTAGCCGCAACCCCAATCCTCACGTATCCTTCGGCAGCGGCGTTCATCACTGCCTGGGCGCCACGCTGGCCCGCCTGGAAGGACAGGAAGCCTTCGCCGAGCTGGCGCGTCGCTACGAGGGTTTTCAACTGGAATGCGATGCCGCCGAATTGGAATACTTGCCCAGCGTGGGCCAGCGCACTTTGCTAAACCTACCGGTTGCCACCCGCTAGCAATGTCAGCCGGGATTATTCTCCAGGCCAACCCGTGATCATCCAGCAGTAACAAGAGGAGGTTACACTGATGCCCAGACAACTCAAGATTACCGTAGATTACAACGTGTGCGTGGGCAACGCCATGTGCGAGACCTTTGCGACCAACACCTTCGGCCTCAACGACGACCGCCAGTCCTACGTCAAAGACGCGGCTGGCGACCCGGAGGACACCATCGTCCTAGCCGCCGAGAACTGCCCCGTAACGGCGATCACCGTGGAAGACGCTGAAACCGGCGAGATACTGTTCCCGTAACCTTTCAGCGCAGCTAAGCGACCCGCGCCTTCCCATCTGTGTGGGAGGGCGCGTTTTTCTCTGTGCTCCGGCCAGCATCGCCAACGCGGTCTGGCACTACAGCTTTGCGATTACTTCCTCGCCGAACCTTCGGATGATGTTAGCCGGCTCGTGGCTGATGGCGGTTATCTGCAACACGTCCACGCCCGACTCGCCGACCTGCCGAACCTTGATGCGGCAATCGTCCGGCGAGCCTACCACGGCGAAGCGGTCGGCCAGATAGTCGGTAACGCCCAATTCATCAGACAGCGCAGCGTTGCGCGTGTCGCCAACCTGCTCGTGCTCGGCGGGCACGTACTCACCCTGTATGGCCATCATCGCCTCGTGCAACGCCTCGGGCACGTGTTTGCCCTCCAGAGTAAAACGAAAGGCATGGTGGGCGCTGGCGGCCAGGGCCATTTTGATTTCGTCGACGGCGGCGGCCCGGTCATCGGAGATGTTGCACTTGGCGAACGCCCAGACCTCGGTGGTTCCTTGGGGTTTGGCGCCTTCCGCCTCGCCCGAGCGAATGTGGGCAATGGTGTCGCTCAGTACGTCGGCAGTCAGCCCAGTATGCACCATCGCCCGGTCGGCGATTGCACCCGCCATCCGCAGCGTGCGCGGGCCTTCGGCAGACATCATGATGGGAACCGACGACTGGCTCCAACGGACGTGGGCTTCCTGACCCAGGTACTCTGTGGTGCCGCCGTTGAGGAAGGTGCGCACCGCATCCACGTATTCCCGCAGCGTGCGCATCCGCGCTGGGCGCAGGCCCAGGTTCAGCACCGCGCTATCTCCGGTGCCGATGCCCAGAAAAGCCCGACCGCCGGACAGTTCCTGCAGCGAAGCAATAGCCGATGCGGTTACAGCCGGGTGCCTGGTCAGCGGATTGGTTACCGATGGCCCCAAATGGACTCGGGTGGTCTCGGTGGCAGCCACCGCCAGAGAAACAAACAGCTCGCGAAATAACGATTGCGAATCGGCAATACCCACGTAGTCAAACCCCACGTCCTCAGCCAGCCGGACGTGTTCGCGCAAGGTCCGGAAGGATGTGGGCAGCAGCGTAACACCGTACTTCATGGTTCAAGCCGCCTTCGCCAATAGGCCAGGGGGAGATCGATTGGGGACTAACGGCTTTGCAAGCGCCTAAGTTCGGCCTCGAGAGCGAGGCGGGCTTGGTGCTCGGCGGCGAGTTGAGTTTCGGCGACCTCGCGGGCAGTTTCGGCGGCGAGGCGGGCGGTTTCGGCGGCCTCGCGGGCAGCTTCGGCGGCCTCGCGGGCGGTGGATTCATCGTAGTAGGTAGGCAGGTAGCGTTGCGCTGCCGGGTCGTACCAGCGCAACCAGCCGTATTCCCAACAGATGTACAGGTTTAGTACCGTGCTGTAACCCCAATGGCGAGCGTGGCTGACCTCAGTAACGGGTATGGGTTCATACCGGCCATCCACTAACCGGTCGCCAGCCAGGTTTACGCTGTAGTAACGACCGTCGGTATCGTCATAACGCCAGTATTCCAGCACTCCGTAGGCGGCGTAACCATCCCGTTTGTCCGTCTCGTCGCGGCGGGCGGTGTGGCGCGAGGCGACTTCCATCACGAAGTCGGGCGGCTTGCCGTGGTACTCGATAGAGTAGCCGTTGTTGGCAATGATGCTGGCCGGTTCGGTGTCAAAGACAATCAGCAGGTCGGGAGACAACAGACCCCGCCGCTGGCTCACGTTCCATCCGATAGGGAATTCGCTGAGGACGGCGGTGGTCTCTGGCGTGGCAAAGTGCTGATTGAGCACGGGAATGTAGCCGGGAGCATTGAGAAAAATGAGGTTTTGCATATCCTCTTTAGGAGTATCCGGGAACCGGATGATTGCCGCAGCCGGTGACAGCGCAGAGGGTTTAGTCGTCATATCTGGCCTCGCAGGGTGAGCTAACGATGGCGTTGGTGTTGATTGGCGGAAGTCGGGATCTGCGGAACGTGCGTAGAGGTTGGGAAGAGAGTAACGCCGTCCTGCATAAGTTCCTGCTCTGTATCAAATGGTGCCAAGTCCGACTATATGCCGTACTAATACCTTTCTAGCATAAAACGCCCGGCTGGTCGTACCGTGGCCGGCGCCTTTGGTCCGTGGTTGGATTAGTTTGCCCGTCGCACTGGTCAAAGAACTGACTCTGCGGTTCCGAATAATATCCCGGATTTCGTCATAGTCCAACTTGAGCTGACTGTAAATATCACTGTCATCCATGTCGAATTCGAAAATTCCGTGTAGCAATGATTCCGTTTGTGATTTGTCATCGTCAACCCTGGCGACCACTAACATTTTACGCAGTTTCGTGAACAGGTGGCTTTCCTCGAATTCTTTCGCTGCCACTTCGACCGCGTCCAGCATCGTGATGGCCATAGCTTTTTTGACCACCAATTGTCGGTCCTTTTTATGGAGGATCGGTCCAAACGCAATCGACGGAGTTTTCCGGTATCAAAGCCATGTTCGCTAGGCAGTCGCCCTGATATAAATGAGATTGCCCATCGTCGGAACGCCATGCGAGTTTGCCGACGTTATCCATAATTTCGTTACTCATTAGCGGCCTGCCTCAGCTATAGCGCAGGCGGGGCCCGACGGTGGCCTGGTATCCCTCGAAGTTGCGCTTGGTCTCGGGGATGCTATCGCCGCCGAATTTCTCCATAAAGGCATCGGCCAGCACCAGCGCCATCATCGCTTCGCCAATTACTCCGGCCGGCGGGGCCTGACACACGTCGCTGCGTTCGAAATGGGCCTGCACAGGCTCGCCGGTATCGAGGTCTACCGAGGGCAGAGGGTTGTGGAGGGTGGCAATCGGCTTGATGACGAAGCGTGCCACCAGGGGCGTCCCGCTGGTCATGCCGCCCTCCGTGCCCCCGGCCCGGTTGGTCTTGCGTTGCCAGGGTTGGTCGGGGTCGGTCACCGGTTCGATGACGTCCTGGAACTCGGAACCCCACCTATCCAAAAGATCCCAACCTGCACCGATACTTACGGCTTTCACCGCGTTGATGCTCATCAACGCCTGCGAGATTTTGGCGTCTATCTTGCGGTCCCAATGAACGTGGGAGCCCAATCCGATGGGCACACCCTCCGCAATCACCTCGACCACACCACCGACGGTATCGCCGGCCTCGCGTGCGGCGTCCACCTCGGCCATCATCTGGTCAGCAGCATCGGAGTCGGCACAGTGCACCGGCGATTCTTCCACCGCAACCCAGTCGATGGCTCCGTGCTCCGGCGGGTTGGCGTTCACCCTGCCGATTGACAGGACGTGGCTGTGCAGCCTGATGCCAAACTCTTCCAGCAGCTTCATCGCGACGGCGCCAGCGGCCACGCGGCCGGCGGTTTCCCGAGCGGACGCCCGTTCCAGGGAGTTACGCACGTCGTGGAAACCGTATTTCATCGCGCCCGGCAAGTCAGCGTGCCCGGGCCGAATGCGGGTAACCCGCTGGTTGCGCCCTTCCTGCGACGGGTTTTCGACGTACTCCACCGCCATGGCATCCTGCCAGTTAACCCAGTCCCGGTTTTCGATCAGCATCCCGATTGGACTGCCCAGCGTGTAGCCGTGGCGCACGCCGGTCTGGATGTGGGCGTGGTCACGTTCAATCTGCTGACGTCCGCCCCGCCCGTAGCCGCGCTGACGTCGCCCCAGGTGGTGGGCGATATATTCTTCGTCCAGATACAGGTAAGCCGGCACGCCCTCTACAATCACCATCAAACCCTGGCCGTGGGATTCACCTGCCGTAAACCAACGTATCATTGCCGAAGTGCCTCCTGTGGAAACATTGGACGCCCCACGCTGATCCGGGCGAAACGGGGTGAAGGAACCGGGTCAGTTTGCGTCGGCTTCCCGTGCCTGCATCGCCGCCATCGCCGCTGCCATCATCACGTCTACCGGAGCCGGCTGGCCCAGCCAGATTTCGAAAGATGCCGCCCCCTGGTACACCAGCATTGAAATGCCGCCGAGCGTGGCAGCCCCCGCTGCTTCCGCCGCCCGCAATAAAGGCGTCAGCATCGGATTATACACCAGGTCATATACCAGGGCCGTGGCCGGCACCTGATGCGCAGCCAACGGGGAACCGCTTTCGTCGGGCCCGTGCCGCATCCCCACCGACGTGCAATTGACGATCAGGTCGGCTTGCGCCGCCGCCGCGGCTACATCTTCAGATCCCAACGCCAACGGTGTTGCGGGTACTCCCCGGTTTGCAGCCAGCCGCGCCAGGGTTTCGGCACGCACCACAGTGCGATTGGCGATATGAAGCTCGCCCACGCCGGCACGCAAAAGCGCCTGCGCAACACCGCGGGCCGAGCCACCGGCGCCCAGGATCAAAACCCGCTTGCCCTGCGGCTCCAAACCGCCCGACTCGCGCAGCGCCCGCAGAAACCCGTAGCCATCAGTATTGTGGCCCGTCAGTCTCCCCGAGCGGTTCACGATGGTATTGACCGCCCCAGCCTCGGTAGCCCAGTCGTCAACCTCGTCCAGGAAAGGGATGACCGTTTCCTTGTGCGGAACGGTTACGTTGATCCCAATTGCGTGTTCCGACCGCAATCCCGCGACGAAATCGCCAACCCCTTCCGGGTTCACCTCATAAGGCCGATATTCCGCTTCGACACCTAGATAATCCAACGCCGCCTGCTGAAACAGTGGCGAAATGGAGTGTCCGATAGGGTAACCGATAATGCCGAGGGTTGTGGTAATTGACATACGGGGGTGCTAATAGTTCGGTATCGTCATGGAGTCGCGTCATTGTAGCAGAGGCCGGATGAACTTTATTTGTTTATCGAAGAATCGCAGCCCGGCAATGCTCCAGCCGTGGATCCAAAAGCAAGCGTCCCGCCGGTGAGAGAAGGCGGGACGCCGGGTTTTCATAGGTCGACAGCGTTACCGAGTGATCGACAGATTTTTGATCTGAAGGCCTCCAGTCCCGGTCCGGGTAATGGTGTCGGTGTCCACTCCCGAATCAGTGCCTCCGACCCATAGGTCGTACACCGCGCCGTACTGGGTTGTTTTCAGTTGGTACTTGCCATTCTCATCAGTTTGATCCTGAATGCGCGGCAAATCTGTGTTCTGGGGACGGCCGTAGACAATCTCCCCCTCAGTCGCCGTTTGGCCGTTGATGGTCACGGTGCCGATAATGAACGCAGGCGGCCCAGCGATAGGGTTGGTCACTGCCGGGACGGTCGGCGCGGCGGTAGGTGGCACGGTTGGCGCCGGTGTATTGGCAGGTACTGGCGTTGGCGCCGCTTGGGTAGGAGCTTGCTGAGCGGCTAACATCGCGGCCACCGTTTGCGCAATATTGGGAGTTGGTGGAACTGTCGGCATAGGCGTGTCGGTAGGTTCCGGTGTCGGCGTTTCCGTGGGTATCGCTGCCGCAACAGCCGCGGCAATGGTGGCCGCCAGGTCAGGTGTTGGTTCCTCTGGCACCGGGTCGTCTCCGCCAAAGAGACCACAACCGGCGGCGGCGGCCAGTATGAGCATGGCCGCTACGCCCATGGTCAAATATCGTCCAAACTTATGTATCATCCAAGAACTCCTGCCCATCGTTCAGTATTGTTTTTATATTTTGACAGTTTTTTGACCAATATGCGCCAGTCCGAAGAAACCGGATTCGGCCATCTTCAGCGCTACGCGGCCAGTTGGGAAATGATTCCCTCGAGCCGCTGCCGCTGTTCGGTCAATCCGCCCAGGCGATTGCGCTCGTTCTCCACCACTTCCGAGCGGGCTTTGGCAACGAAATTGGGGTTATCCAACAGCCGCTGTACCCGTTCCTCATTGACTCGTATGTCGTCCAGTTCCTTGCCGAGACGCTCGGTTTCCGCCGCCAGGTCGACGATGCCCGTCAACGGGAGACGCACTACCAGTGGGTTGACCACCAGGCTGACTCCGGCGGCTTGCCCATCCTCGCCGGACGCGATCACCC
The DNA here is from genome assembly GCA_965220095.1 of Dehalococcoidia bacterium. GTDB lineage: Bacteria > Chloroflexota > Dehalococcoidia > Lucifugimonadales > UBA3495 > Bin87. The sequence continues at coordinate 2,375,618 of OZ244805.1, read as the reverse complement.
GGAGGGGTTCCATCCGAGCCAGCGCGCCCATGATGGCCTTTTCCTCTTCTACGACCTGATCCATGCCATTGGATTCAATCACCGCTTCCAATCTTTGCCCTGCCGGGATTCGCAGCTGCGCCCTCAGGTTGCGCACCGCCCGGATGGTTTGCATCACCACGTCCACTTCCGCCTCGGCATCCTGGGCTGCACGGGAACCGTCTGTGCTGGGATACGACGCCACCATTATTGAGGCCGACAAACCTGCTGCGGGGGCCGGCAAGCCTGCCGTCAGGTTCTGCCAGATTTCCTCGGTAACGAACGGCATGAAGGGATGCAACAGCCGCAGCGACCGCTCCAGCACGTGGGCCAGCGTCGCTGCGGCCTGGCCAGGTTCAGCGCCCCGCAGCCGCACTTTGGCCATCTCGATATACCAGTCGCAAAAGTCATTCCAGACGAAGTCGTACAGATTTTGTTGCGCCTCGCCCAGTTCAAACTCCGCCAACCCGTTACCGACCGCAGCGGTAACGGCATCCAGCCGGCTGACGATCCAGCGATCTTCCCGGTGCACGGGGTTGGGCAGTTCATACCAACCTTCGAGATCATCGCGTCCCCGAACGGCGCTAATCACGAAGCGGGCGGCGTTCCAAATTTTGTTGGCGAAGTTGCGGGCCGATTCCAGCTTGTCATCGCTGAGCCGCAGATTGTTTCCGGGCGCGGTGCCCGTGGTCAGTGCGAACCGCAGGGCATCGGTGCCGTACTGTTCCACCAGATCCAGCGGGTCGAGCGTGTTGCCGCGGGTTTTGCTCATCTTGTGACCCTCGGCGTCCAGCACCATGCCGTGCAGGTACACCGACCGGAACGGCACCTGACCGGTGTTTTCGATGCCCAGCATAATCATGCGGGCGACCCAGAAAAACAGGATATCGTACCCGGTCTCCAGAACGGCATTGGGGTAGAAGTTATCCAGGTCGGTCGACGCTTCATCCGGCCAGCCCAGTGTGGAATGAGGCCACAAACCGGAGCTGAACCAGGTGTCGAGCACGTCGCTGTCCTGCTCAACGCGGTCGCTGCCGCAGTGAACGCACGCGTCCGGATTGTCGATGTGGGCCGCGTGTTCGCCGCAGGCCGCGCAATACCACACCGGAATCCGATGACCCCACCACAACTGCCGGCTGATACACCAGTCGCGGATGTTTTCCAGCCAGTTCAGATAGACCCGGGAGAACCGCTCAGGTACTATCTCGATGTCCCCGTTGGCCACTGCGGCGTGGGCGCGGCCGGCGATGCTGTCCGCTTCGGTATGCTGGCCCACGTTCAGGAACCATTGCAGGCTGATGAGCGGCTCCACTACCTCGTTGCACCGCTGGCAATGCCCCACCGAGTTGTGATAGTCCTCGACACGCTCCAGAACTCCCAGCGCATCCAGTTCAACGGCAATGGCGGCTCTGGCTGCAAAACGCTCCATACCGGCGTACCTGGCGCCGGCGTCAGCGGTTAGACAGCCGTCAAACCCGATGACATTCACGATGGGCAGGTTGTGGCGCTCGCCGATTTCGAAGTCAACGGCATCGTGGCCGGGCGTAACCTTCAGGGCGCCAGTACCAAATTCCATCTCGATTGCCGGGTCGGCAACGACGGGAATCTCGCGCCCCACGATGGGCAACACCACCGTTCGCCCAATCACGTCCGCGTATCGTGGGTCGTCGGGATGGACCGCAACTCCGGTGTCGCCCAGCATCGATTCCGGGCGGGTCGTAGCGACGGTAACAAATTGGTCAGGGTTTTCCGACAGTGGGTAGCGGATGTGGTACAGCTTGCCGTCCTGCTCCTCGTAATCAACCTCCAGGTCAGACAGTGCAGTGGAACAGCGCGGGCACCAGTTGATGATGCGCTCATGGCGATAGATGAGCCCTTTGTTGAAAAGGTTGACGAAGGTGGTGCGTACCGCCCGCGCCGGGCCGGGATCCAGGGTGAATCGCAGGCGGGACCAGTCGCAGGAAGCGCCGAGCCGCCGGTGCTGCTCATCGATGGTGTTTCCGTACCGGGCCACCCACTCCCAAACTCGCTCCTCAAACTTCTCGCGGCCCAACTCGTGGCGATTGGTGCCCTCGGCGGCCAACGCGCGTTCCACCACCCACTGGGTGGCAATACCGGCGTGATCCTTACCGGGCAGCCACAGCGTAGGCTCCCCGCGCATCCGGTGCCAGCGGGTCAGAGAATCTTGCAAACTGGCGGTGAGGGCATGGCCCAGATGCAACTCGCCGGTAACGTTGGGCGGCGGCATTATTACGCAGAAGGGCTGCCTCGAATCGTCCATTCGGGGGGCGAAATAGCCCGAATCCCACCAATGTTTGTAGATGCGCTGTTCGACAGCCGTGGCGTCATACGCTCGGGGCATTTCAGCAGCAGTGTCCGTCATCATGCCATCCAGTATCGTCGGGGAAACAGCCAACAGGTTTACGTAATCCTAAAAATGTTAGCATCGCACCCCCGGAATTGTCCACATTGAGGGCAGCGGCGATTGCTGATTTAGTCAACCCAATAAGCTGGCAGCAACCGGGGTCGTACCTCGGGATACCTTTGCATAACCTGTCATTGCGAGGAGCCAGGCGACGCGGCAATCCCGGCCTGGGCACGATGGCCGTCGCCACGGTGCGCTCGTGGGTTCCGGCCTGTGTCGGAACCACGATTGGGCAACCGTCTCCTACGGGGCGCAAGCCACCAACCTACGGCGATTCCGACGAACCGGGCAGCACCAAACCCTCCAATCTACGGGTTTCAGGGATTTCTGCGTCAGGCGGTTGCAATTAACTCCCGGCATAAGTATTATTAGGCAGGTGAATTGTAGGATAGCGTCTCGCGAAGGAGACCATTGCCTGCCGCGCCGATGCGGCCGCAACATTGGGCCGTAAGCAAGATTAAGGAGCAGCTATACTGATGGTAACCCATGACCCGTACGCAGTAACCGACATGTCGGAACTCCCTGAATCGGCGTTTGCGCCACGGGATTACCGCCGAGGCGATCTGGTAACCGGGGAAATCGTGCGCATTGATGCCGAAGGAATCGTCATCAGCGCCGGACTGAAGACCGAAGGAATCGTACCGCCCCAGGAAATGCGCACTTTGACCGACGAGAGACGGGAACTCATGGTGCCCGGCTCGCGAGTTATGGTCATCCACCTCAACAACCGGGGGCCGGGCGGCATGGCCGTCTTCTCATTTGACCAGGCCCAAGAAAAACAGGTTTGGGAAGACCTGATTGATCTGCACCAAAATGACTCAGAAGTCGACGCCAAGGTGGTCCAGCACAACAAGGGCGGTTTGGTCGTTGACTGGAACGGCGTTCGCGGCTTCGTTCCCTTCTCCCAGATGGCGCCGGTGCCCAAGGAAGGCCGCATCGAGCATCTGGATGCTCGCATCGGCGAAGAGGCCCGTTTCAACATCCTGGAACTGGATGCCCAACGCGAGAAACTGGTGCTGACGGAACGGCGCATCTGGCGTCAACTCCGCAACGCGGCCAAGGAACGCCTGCTGGAAGTCTTGGAAGAAGGACAGATTGTTCAGGGAACCGTGCGCTCCATGCGCGGTTTCGGCGCGTTCGTCGACTTGGGTGATGCTGAAGGATTGGTGCCCATCTCCGAGTTGTCCTGGGCGATGGTCAAGTCGCCGGAGGAAGTGGTCAGCATTGGTGATGAACTCACACTTAAGGTTCTCCGCGTCGACAAGGAAAACAGCAAGATTTCCTTGAGCCTGAAGCGGACTCAGCCCGAGCCTTGGGATTCAGTACCCGAGCGTTATCAGGTTGGCGACGTGGTTGACGGCACGGTTACGCGTCTAATGGATTTTGGGGCGTTCGTCAAGCTGGAGGATTGGGTCGAGGGTCTCGTCCACATCTCCGAATTGTCCGCCCGCCGGATGGAACATCCCAAAGAGATCGTCTATCAGGGCCAGCAAATCAAGGTGCAGATACTCAGCATCGACACTGAGCGCAAGCGCATGAGCCTCAGCTACCGGAAGGTGTATGGCCTGTAGTCCATTGCCAACCTTGCAATCAAAACGGCCCGCTGCCATGTGATGCAGCGGGCCATTTTTTGTTCGGGGGCTAACGCTGGAAGCATCAACCGGGTGGCAAAGAACCGTGAATAACGTAGCCCGGCGCAATCGGGCTTTCGCGTTGGTCGGGTTCAGCGCCAGACTGCAGCGTTCGCAATTTTTCCAGTCCCCGGCGCGTGTCGCTGGCGACCCGGGCGGGATGCCACTTGTGGACGCGCCTTTTGAACAGCCAGTAGGTGAACTCCTGGTACGCCGTCAGCGATAACGCATTCAGGTCATTGCCCCACTCACCACCCGACACCGACAAAAATTGGTCGGCCAGTTCAGATTGGGTTGCGCCGTACAGATGCCGGTAAGCTTCCTGTACCACCGTTTCGTTATCCTGATAACATAATGCCCGCCGGTATTTACGTATCGTGTCTTCGACGGCCAACTGCAACGCTTCCTCCACCGTCACCCCGTACCAGAAATTCAGGTGCGCCGTGTAACGGTAAGGGCCGATGCTGCTGCGGAATTGCTCCGGGTCAATATCCCGGGGTAATCGGCCCCTGAATAACAGGGCATTCAGCTCGGACGGTGGGATAGCGTCTGGAATTTCGGTGGCAAGGCGGTGTGCCAGCGTGATCCAGTCCAGCGCTTCGCCAGCAATGACATAGCGCCAGCGACGATGGGCGACGTCTTCCGATGCCAGCGTCCATTCGCTGATTGCCCGCAGTATCGCCCGGTACCAGGGCTCGGTGCGGCCCGCAGTGGTTCGCAAACGGTCAATAACCCGCAGACTCGCAACGTTGGAGTCGTGGTTGTCCAGGTGGGGGGTGGCAACCAGGAAGCCAACCTCATCAGCGACAGTAGTCATTCCGGCTACCTGGTGGCGCCCGCCGACACCATCGACGCGAAGTGGACGGTGCGCCGCGGCTTGGGAGAGCGCAGCCAGCCGAGGAATGCCTCCCGTGGGTAGGTATTCAGGATGTGCTCGGGGCCGCACCACGCGCGCCGGGCTACCGCCACGCCAAACCGCCGATTTACCAAACCGTCCACGTGGTGAGAATCGGTATTGATGACCAGCGGAACGCCCAACTCCCGGGCGCGGGCGGCGTGGGTATCCTTCAAATCAAGGCGTTCGGGAGCGGCGTTAATCTCCATTGCAGTTCCGGTATCTCGGGCGGTCCGGAGCAATGCCTCAATGTCGAACTCCACCGGGTCTCGTCGCCCCAACAATCTGGTGGACGCATGGCCGATGACCGTTACGTAAGGGTTCTCCATCGCGCGCATGATCCGGTCTGTCATAACTTTGCGTTCCTGACTCATCGCGTTGTGCACCGACGCAATCACCCAATCCAGCATCGCCAGCACGTCGTCAGGGAAATCCATAGCGCCGTCGGCGCGGATGTCGACCTCCGAGCCGCACAGGATAGTCATTCCGTAGCGTTCCTGCAAAGCTTTTAGCACCCCGATCTGGCGTTCCAGGCGCTCCGGAGTCAGACCGTTAGCCACGCCCAGCCCCTGGGAGTGGTCGGTCAACGCCATGTATTCGTAGCCCATGGCCGCCACCGCTGCGACCATCTCCTCCAGGGGAAACTTACCATCGCTCCAGTCGCTGTGCAGATGCAGGTCGCCGCGCAAATCAGACTCAACAAGCAATTCGGGCAGGCTGCCGTTGCGGGCGGCGTCCAGTTCATCGGAGCCGCGGCGCAATTCCGGCGGTATCCAAGGCAGACCCAACCGCCCGTAGAACGACGCCTCGTCGGCGAACCGCTCCGTCTCGCCACTTTCAATTACAGTTATGCCGTACTCGTTCAGTGACAAACCCTGCCGGTTGGCGTAGTCCCGGAGGCGGATGTTGTGCTGCTGACTACCGGTGAAGTATTGCAGCATGGCGCCCATCGAGTCCGGCTCCCCGACGCGCAAATCGATCTGGATGCCCGGGTCCACCACCACCGATGTCTTGGCGTCGCCGGCAACCAGGACTTCGCGAACCGGCGGCAATGCCGCCAGCGCCGGGCCCGTCTCCTCGGGTCGTTCCGACACGGCAATCAGATCGAGGTCGCCGATGGTTTCTTCCCATCGGCGCAGCGATCCGGCAGCCGTAACGCTCACCAGGCTGGGGCACGCCTCGAACAGTGCGGCGGTGATAGCTTCGCAGGTTTCGGTTGCGATACCCAACGGGGTACGGTCGGACCGCAGGCGTCGGGCCCGGATGTGCCGCAGGATGTTTTCCGCCGACTTCTTTCCCATGCGCGGCAGTTGCGCCAGCCGGCCATCCAGGGCGGCCATTTCCAGGTCGGCGATCGATCCGATGCCCAGCTCCTGGGTGGCTGCCTTGACGGTCTTGGGGCCCATGCCGGGGACTTCCAGCAGCTCCAGCACGTTAGCGGGCAATTCTTCGGCCAGGCGGTCGTAAGCCGCCACTCGGCCGGTCGCCACATATTCCTGAACCTTTTCGCTGATGGCCTTGCCGATACCGGAAACCTTCCGCAGGTCGTCACCATCGGCAACTGCAACAGCCAGCGACCAGCTCAGCTGCTCAATGGTATTCGCCGCGCGCTGGTACGCCCGGATTTTGAAAACCGAGTCGCCCTTGATTTCCAGCATCGCCGCCATTTCGTTGAACAGGCGCACGATGTCTTCGTTATTGATTCGCATAGTCATGGGATACTACAATAACACCGGCCCGCGAGGGTGGGAAGCCGCACTGTTCCGCTCAGTATGCCAAATTGGACGGGCGAAACGGACGCATTCGCCGGCACTCGGCCCACGAATCCGCCACCGGCGCCGACGCCATCGAGTAACTGTTCAGACTTGTGGGGATCTGCGGGCTATTCGGCCTCTTGTGGAGGGGCAGCCAAGTACGGAATTTCCGCTGCGAACCTTTCCGTCCCCTCAAACGTGAACAGTTACGCCATCGATTCCGGTTTGACGACCGCGAATTTGCTGTATAGGATATATGGGTGCGGCGCGCATTGCCCATCGGCATATCTACCGAACAGCGCCCTGAATGACACCAACGTTTGTACCCGCAAATCATGCAAGTTCAATCCAATTCGACCACGCTGGCGGCAGGCACGCTGGCCGAGCTCATCCTTCCCCGTTCCGAAGGCGCGGTCCGGCTCGCCCGCGACATCGCGCTGATTGTCGCCGGCAGCCTGCTGGTAGCGTTGTTGGCCCAAATCAAAGTGCCGCTGGGATTCACCCCGGTGCCCATCACCGGGCAGACCTTCGCCGTGCTGCTGGTGGGCGCGCTGCTGGGCGGATGGCGCGGCGGGGCGGCGTTGGCCTTGTACGCTGTGGAAGGGGCCTTCCTGCCGTTCTTCGCCGGTGGAGCATCCGGCTGGTTTTGGTTGCTGCCCTCCGGCGGGTACATTGTCGGATTCATCCCGGCGGCGGCACTGGTCGGCTACCTGTGCCAGCGGGGATGGAGCCGTCGCCCCTGGGTGCTGGCGGCCATGCTGCTCGGCAACGCGGCGCTGTACGTGCCTGGCCTGCTCCAGCTGAACCTTTTTCTGCCCGCCGACGTTGCCAGCGCCTGGGGTTGCGCCGACGTTTGGCAGTGCGGGTTGTTCCCCTTCATCCCCGGCGACCTCATCAAGCTGATTGCCGCCAGTCTGTTGGTGCCCGGCGGGTGGGCGTTGCTCGACCGATTCGCACGCCGGCCACATCCCTAAACCCGGCGACCCCCCTCAATGCGACAACTCCCCTGAAGCCGGCAACTCCCCGCAACCCGGCAATATCCTCACCCTCTGACGCTGGCTGACTATGGACCTTTACTGGCTGGGACACGCCTGCTTCCGACTACGCTCCTCTGCAACCGGGCTGGCGGTGATTACCGACCCGTACTCGCAGTCCCTGGGTGTGCACATCGACCCACGGCAAACGCAGGACGTGGTGGCGGTTACGGTCAGCCACGACGATTCGCTGCACAGCGACCCCTCCGACCTGCCCGGCGACCCACGCGTATTCAATATGCCCGGCGAGTACGAATTCCAGGGCATCATCATCAGGGCCGTGATGTCGCCCTTGCCGGCGGATACACCGCGCCAAAAACGCAACGTCGCCTACACTATTACCATCGACGGCTTGAACATCTGCCACTTGGGTAACATAACGCAGCCACTGACCGCCCAAGAGATTGACCTGGTGGGGCCAGCCGACGTGGTGCTGGCTCCCGCCGGCGGCGCCGAGCACAACCTGTTGTCCTACCGGGCCATCAACCAGACGGCGCAGCAGCTGGATGCCAGGTGGCTCATCCCCATGCACTACCGGGCTGGCGGCGAACCATCAACGATCGAGCCAGACAGCCCGCAGGCCTTCCTTCGGGAGCTGGGCGTAGCGGAGGGCACCCTGGAACCCCAGGGCCGGTTGCAGGTAACGCGCAACAACCTGCCCCCAAGCCTGCAAATCGGCCTGCTGACGCCCCAGTTCCGCCTGCTCTAGCGCTGCGCCAGCGTCGGGGAAGCCGCCGCGCCTGGTTGGTGGTTACTGCTCGATGGCTTACCAGGTCAGACGGCGGCGGTAGATGAGCACCGACCCTCCGGTCAGCGCCAGCAGCAATCCCAGCACGATTGCGAACCCCGGCAGCAGCGGCATCCCACCATAGCGGAAGGTTGTAGCCGCGAACGCCTGCGCAGAATCCGATGGCAACAGGCCCAACTCGGCCGGGCTGGGCAACGTCAAATCGGTTGTGGACCAGCCGGGCGGTTCGTCCACGGGAGCTGCGGCGACCTCTTCCTGCTCCTCCGCGCCGGGCACCGAGGGAACGGCGGCGAAGCTCAGGTGCAGCTTGCGAGTCTGGGCGCTGCCCAGGAACAGCACTGCCTGGTCGGCGCGCACCCGATTCTCCTCGCCCACCAGCCAGAAGGTAACCACGTCGCCGTCGACCCCGGCGGCCGCGTCGGACTGCTCGCGACTAACTTTCAACCCGCTGTAACGTCCCTCAGACCCCACCGTTACCGGATCGCTGACGTACCCAGCTTCGCAACCGCCGAGGCAGGCCACCAGCGGCAACCCATTGGGCGTAAGGTGGCCGGCGGCGAAGGCGTGGCCTTCAAAAACATCCCACTGGCTATCATTTGCGCCGGGGTTGGCTCCCGCGGGTTCGCCATCATCGCCGGCGTTGCCCACCTTGATGGCGCTTTCCCCCGCCGGCTCATCCGGACCGGCGCCCAGCGTGCCCAGCAGCGAAACCAGCAGCAACGCCACCATAGCGGCCCAAAATACAGCGGTCCAAAATACCGTCCTGCTTGCGTGAAAGCCTCTAACCACTTGCTGCATAACCGCGCTCCTTTTCCTGGCGCCCAATCCTGGCGGCCAAACTGACCTCAAACAACCGATGTGCGGTTGTCGTAAATCTTATCCAACCACCGCCACCGTCGCACAGCACAGCGATTGCGGGTTTAGCCGAAAACGGAGTTGATGGTGCGAAAAAAGCCCCTCTCCTTTTATGGGAGAGGGGTCGGGGTGAGGGTCGTACCTGGGGGGCTGAGCTGGGCAGCTAGTTGTCAGCCGGGGCCGGCGTCCCCGTCGGGTCGGCGTCGCCCACCGGGGCCACCACCGTGCCGTCCTCGATGTGCAGGTGCTGGGCGATTACCCGCAGAATCTCCAAGTGCTCGCGGCGATTTTCCTCGCGGACCTGCTGGAACTGCTGCTGCATGTCTTCGTGCTCGCGGCGGCTTTCCTCGCGGACCTGCTGGAACTGCTGCTGCATATCTTCGCGGAGGAGTTGCCGGTCTTCCCGCGCTTCCCCGAACTGGCGCTGCATATCTTCGCGCGTTTCCCGGAACTGGCGTTGCGTATCTTCGCGCGCTTCCCGGAACTGGCGCTGCGTATCCTGCTGCCGGCGGTTGCTGTCCCAGGCGTAAACGCTGCACAGGAGCGTCACCACGGCGATGATGATCCCGGCATATATGCCGGTCAGCTGGAGTACTGGGTCCATTTCTGCCAACTTTGGTATCCTCCGCCATGGGCGCATTATACCAGCCACCCTCACCCTCAGTAAAAAACCCCCGCCGGCCGGAGCCGACGGGGGCGTTGCGCATGGGTTGGGTTAGCAGCGGTTAGGCGGTTTGACGCCGACCCATTACGATGGCAACCACGCCGATTATCGCAGCCACGATGGCCACGATGAGCGCGATGATGCCCATGGAGCCGGCAGCGCCGGTTCCACCAACCGGACCCTGGGGGCCTTGGGCGCCCGCAGCGCCATCGGCGCCGGGTTCACCGGCGGGACCCTGAGGCCCCATGGCGCCCTGAGCGCCGTCCATGCCGGCCATGCCATCAGCGCCGTCGTCGCCTTTCGGCCCGGCGTCGCCGGCAGCGCCGGCCATGCCGGCCGGGCCCATCATCCCGGCTTCGCCGCCGGCCATCAGGTCCGCGGTAATCATTTCGTTGGCCAGACCACCGCTCATCCACTCGTAGGTGAAGGACGACATCCGGTCGCCGACCATGAAGGTAACCATCATGTCGTCGCCGGAGGGCATCATCAGTTCCAGCGGCCCGAACGAACCGCCTGGCATCGTCATAGTCGAGCCGATTTTCTCGTCGCCGACCATGGCGGTAATCATTGTTCCTTCGGGCACGGGCAGGCCATCGGCCGTTACCATCCCGAACAGGGTTGCTGGCGGGCGGTTGCCAGACGTCGGACCGCCGTCCTGAGCCATTGCGGCTCCGACGGGCAACGCCAACAGCAGGGCAAGCAATGCCACCGCCGCCATCGCTCCAATTCTCTTCATCTCATTCGCTCCTGCTTGTGGGGGTTTTCCCACCCCGCCGCTCGCGCTTTGGGGTGGGTACTTTCACGTGCTCTAATGACTTTACGTCAGTTGAGGCGCGGTGGATTTACCAGACCAGCTGGTTCCAGCAGTCACCGCCCACGCAGGTGAAGGCGCGAGTCTTGGTGTTCAGCACAACGTCGTCCACACCCTCGGAAACGAGAATCCAGTACGGCTCGCCGTCCACCATCTCGGTCAGGGTGTTCAGGTCGGCGAAGTCGGCCCTGGAGTCAAAGAAACTCCAGGTCTTGTCCACGCCGTTGAAGTGGAACACGCGCACCAGCTTGTCGCCCAGATTCGTGACGGCTCCAGGCAGGGCGCTGGCAATGCCAGCCGGCCCTTCCGGCAGAACATCGACGGAACCAATGGCTACGACGTCGTTGATATCCATCTCGACGCTATAGGTGCCGGGGTCCAGACCGGGGACTGTGATGCCATCGGCGGTAACCGCACCGACGCGGTCGGTGTTGAAGTCCAAACCGGAGGAAATGACGCGACCGCCAATCTTGATTTGGTCAACCGAAGCGTACACTGGCATACCTTCTGCAATCAGCGTAATGGTGTCGCCAGGCTTGGCCTCGGCCGGCTCAACCGTGATGACCGCTTCGGGCACGCGGAACGAGGTTACCTTGGCGATGTCCGAGCCGTATTCCACCTTTACCTGGTTGGTAGAGGGGATGGCCACGGCCGAACCGACGCGGTGTTCCACATTCCAGCGACCGGAGCTGTCAGGAATCGCGCTGTACTTGCGCTCCCGGCTGCCCTCGGTAACGGTGATGGACACCGTGTCCAGCGAGGTGTTGCTATCCGGGTTGTCCACCGGCCAGTTTTCGCCGGCAAGCTGGACGAAGGTCCGGGGGCCGGCTACGTCAGGCGTAATATTGATCGCCGGCTCGGGAACCTCAAGAATTGCCGTGCCCACGAAACCGGCCTTGTTCTCCACCTTAACGGTGTGGGTGCCGGCGATCAGCGCCGGGTTGGAAGTTCCGGATTCGTTCCACAGGAAGACCGTAGCCACAAACTGACCCGCGCTGGAAACGGTTACTTCACTGCCGTCCCGGGAGTCGTCGTCCACAGCCATCGGCACGTCATCAATCGTAATCTTGGTCAGATCAATGTCGTTTTCGGGAGCGTCGCCAAAGCCCACACCCTGAATGGTGATGGTCTGGTTCGGCAGCGCACTGGCTTTGCTCAGGGTCAACGTGGCCGGCGCAACCGTGATATTGGCGTTGGCGTTGACGCTGCCCCACTTGGCGTCAATCCTGATGACACCCTGCAAAGGCACGTTGTTGATGCTGCCGGGCATGTCAAAGGTAATCGTGGCCGAACCATCGCCGGCGATGCCCGCGGACCTGACATTCACCTGGTTAGGGTCGTCGGCGGCGGGGTCGGATTTCCAAACGACTTTGCCAGCCAGCTTCACCTCGGTGAGGCCCGGGGTTCCGGGGAAGTCCTGGGCGAACACGGTAACCGTGTCGCCAGCGCTAACCGTGGCGGGGACCACGCGAATGGAATCTTCCAGCTCGAACCTTTCTACATCACCGACGGAACGGCGGCCTTCGCCGTCTTCCATACAGACGTAGTTGACATTGCCGGGCTTGAAGACTGGCACGGTAACGTCGAAGACTACCGCAACTGTATCGTCGCTCCCGACGATGCCATCGCCGGCCTTCGTGCCACCGGAAACGACGGCCTCGCAACTCGGCGCGTCGCCGCTGGTCGCCAGCACGTAGGCGGTGGCCGTGGAGTCGTTGTTGAAGCCGGTGCCGGTTACCGTCTGGGTGTAGCCGCGCTTGTTGTTGCTGTCCGACAGGCTGATTTTAGCCTTGGTCTCCAGCTCGGTTATCCCCTTGTGATTATCGTCCGGAGAGCCGGAACCGGCGGGACCGATGTCAGGCAGCGAGTCCGTAGTGCCAACGATGCGGACGTCCGCCGAGTGCTTGCCGGCTTCGCTGGGGTTCTTGATCCCGGAGTTGTCCTGAACGACCATCGTCAGACGCTGGCCCTGCATAGGCCCGTTGGGGCCCTGGCAGTCAACGGTGTCGGTGGTACACATATCCGGAATGGGGATGGCGATTCTGATGTCATTCTTGGTGGCATCAAAGTAGTCATCCGTGTCGATTTTAATCTGGTCGGTGGCGTACACACGAGCGCCGCTACCAGTCTTGACTTGCTGCGCTGCGTTCCCACCCGTAGCCACAAAGTACACCGTGTTGGACGGTATGGAGCTTGGCTCCTGGTAGTCGTCCTCCAGGTACAGCACAATTTGGCTGCCTACTGGCAAATCCCTACTCAGGTTGTTGATCACCACCTTAATCTCCGGAGACCCGCTGCTGGTGCTGCTGTCCGAAGAGATCGTGATGGTATCAGCAGGGGTGGTGGGCACCGATGTGGCGCCTGGCACCGGCGTTGCGAATGGATCGGTAGGTCCGGTAGGCGTGGTGCCGGGCGCCGGCGTAGCGAATGGATTGGTTGGTCCACTCTGCGCTTGGGTAGGGCCTGGCATCCACACCGTAGCCGCCATCAACGCGAACACCGCAACGATGCCTAGCGCTGTTATCAGCGACACCGGCCAGATGTGCTTTCTGGTTTTGTTACTCATTTGACTGAATCTCCTTCTGAGATTGTCTTTTCCGGTTACCCGGACGCACCGCTTTGAGTTTCTCGCCACGGGCGCGTCCGGGCATTATTTGGTTCCTTGCCGTTAGCGTGGGCTACTGGACGGTTACCATGCCTGGCATCGTCCAGTTGCTCCAAGGGCCGTTGACGTTTTCCCCGGCAATTACGGCGAAGAGGTAGTTCCCACTGGCCAGGCCCGCCACAGTGTGGGAATTCTGCGCTGCGGACTGAGTCCAGACCGTGCGGTTGTAGTCGTAGCTGCCATCGGCGTTCACGCCAATGCCGGCAACCCAATGCACGCTGGAACTGACGCCCGGCGTCCAAGTCAACTCAACCGTGCCGGCGGCGGAGGACACGGTCGACAAACCGCTGGCATTGCCCAAGGGCAGCTCCATAACCTCCAGCTCGTCGGCCTGATTCCAGAGGGAGATATTGCAGTCGTCAACCAGCGCTGCCACCCGATACCGGACTATGCCTATCGGCGCTCCCACGTCAGTGTACTCTTGAGTCCGCACGGTTCCCAGACCGTCCGCAGAGTAGCGGTGCGCCTGGTCCTTGATGGTCATCCAGTCGCCGTTTCCCACCTGCCGCTGCACGCGGTACACCAGCGACTCGCTCAGGTTATCTCCGCCAATGTCGGACGAGGTCCGCCAGAGGCCGGCCGGGTCTTCCGGCGGGTCCCACTGCAACTCCACGCTGTTAGCTACGTCGGTAGTCTTCACCACCGCCACCAGGGAAGTCGGGCGCAGCGGTAACGACGGCTCATTCAGCGTCTCCTCGGCCATCGCTGAGTCGCCGTACAGACCGGCGTTGTTCATTGCCGTTACCCGGTAAGCGTAGGTCTTGCCATACCCCAGGTTGGCCGTGTCAACGTACCGGAGGCTCGTGTTGGTGGTGGTCAGCACCCGCCAAGCGGCGCCGTCAACGCTCCGCTCAACCATGTAGCTGACGACCATCGCCGTGCCGGGTTTGACCTGGATGCCGGCGCCGGTGCCGCCGGTGTGGGCGGGGGTCTGGTTGGCGCACACCGGGCACCCCACGGTGTCCGGGGCGACCTTGCCAGCGTCCGCCGGCGCTTCCCAGGTGACCGAAATCTGGTCGTCGCAGGAGCCACGGGCGTTCATCGCCATCGGCGCGCCCGGCGGCGCCAACTCAGGAAGCAACAGCCCGCCCGAGGTGGCGGTGGTGGTCGTCACCGGGGCCGAGTCCGGCCCCGTGCTGCTGCCCATCACGTCATTGATGGTGTACATATTGACGGCTTTCACCGTGTGGCTGTAGGTGGTGTTGTAGCCCAGACCCTGGTCACGGTACTCCCGCACCGTGCTGCCAACCATCATGGTCTTGCCGCCACTCTCGTTGATCGGGCTGTTGGCGTCCATGGTGTAGGCCATGCGCGTTATCACGTAGTGGCTGATTTCCGCGCCCTCAGGCCCGATGTTCTCCGGCTTGTTCCAGCGCACCAGAATCATGTTGTCCAGCACTTCGGACCGCACTTTCATCGGCGCGGACGGCGCATTCGCACCTACCATCGTGTCGCCGTTGCCGGTGTCCGGAACGCCGCACGTTCCTCCACCCAGGAGGAAGGCGCCGCGCTCTGCTTCAGTCATCCCGGCGCACGGATCACCTTGCGCCAAAATGACGCCGGGGTTGTTTGCCAGCACAAGAAACGCGGCCATAATGCCGACGACAGCGATTGCCATCACCAGCGTCCCCGGCCAGATGTGCTTTCTCGTTTTGTTAGTCATTTGTGAGAATCTCCTTATGAGATTGTCGTTGAACTTCGGCAGTTCCCGGTGTGGTCAGGGCAAACGTCGGTTCGGCCTGACGCCTCCCCGACCACTGCACGGTTACTGTACCGTTACTGTTGTGAAGGGGCTGAGCATATGGGCCTCACCAGCGCGGTAAGACGCCACAGCAACCTTATAAGTGCCCGCCGGCACGGTTTCGAACGTGTGAGCGCCACTATCGCCGGCGATGGGGTTGATCGCATGGATCATCACCACAGCCGTGACGGCCTCGTTGAACAGCACGACTTTGATTTGACTGGCATTTTGTGCCGAACCCGGGGTCCAACTCACGGTGATGGTGTCGAGCAGGGCTGACGCGTCAACACCCGTCGGCGCGGTCAGTTCCGTCTCCGCCGGCGTCATCTCCGTCGTGGCCATGGCCATGCCGTCGGAGTAGTCGCCCATGCCTTCGGCGTTCATGGCGGCGACGCGGTAGTAGTACGTGGTCTCGGGCATCAGGCCCATGGGCATGTACATCATGTCCATGCCCATATGGGCTGGGTCCACGTCCATCCATTCGCTCATCATGCCGTCGGCCATCATGGATGCGCTCTGCACCATGTAGCCGGTGATGGCGCTGTTGCCGTCGCTTTCAGGGGCCGCCCAGGTCACCTTGATCTCGGTGTCGCTGGTGGCCGCGGCCATCACGCTCATCGGCATACCGGGGGCCATCATCTCGGGCGGAGCTGTGCCGAAGGTGATGTTCTTGATCTTTTGCATGTCGCCGGAACCGATGATGATGCGGCCTGGATCGCCGTCGTCGGCGGCAAGCGGCGCATAGACGATGAACTCGCCCATGCCGGTATTTGTGGCCAACGTGAGGTCGCCATTGTCCAGGTTAGTGACCAAAACGGTAATCGGCTGAACCAGGATTTTTACATTGTTTTTGTCCATTGCGAAAACGGGCGGGTTGCCGTTTTCGTCCATCGCCTTGACGGTGTACGTGGCAAAGCCATTCAGTGCGATGTAGTCGGGGCCATCGACCTCGTACTTGTCCAACTTGCCGGACACGATGACCTGCACCTGGTCGCTCTTCATGATCACCTTGGTGCCCATGCGGGTAGTGGCGATCACGTCCAACAGGTACTTAGCGCCCGGGGCATCGTCCTCGACGGTGAGCATTACCATGCCATTGGCGGGCACGCTTGTGCCGTCGGCAGTGATGTTGAAAGCATCCGTCGCGTCGCCGTAAGCTTTGCCAAACGCCCGCATCACCACGGGCATCGCCTCTGCCGACAGGCCGGCGTACATCGCGCAGTAGGGCGACGTCATGTCGTCCAGACCCACGGCCGGCTCGCCGTCCATGGGATCCACCGCGTCGTTCTTATCCATGCAGTCCATGGGGTCCCACCAGGTGGCGGCGGTGGCCGGCTTCACCGTGAAGGGGTTCGGCATGACCTTGGTGCCCCCGCTGTCGGTGGCCGTGGCGTAGATGGAGAACATATCCTCCGGCCCGTAGATCATCTTCGGGTTGTAGCCCGTCATGCACCCGTCCATCTTGGTGTCGGTCTCGCCCGTCATTACCATCGCGCAGGCTTCTGCGCTGACCATGTGCAAGTCGCCGGCGCGCGCAATGACGATGGTTCCCACTGCCAGCGGGTTGTCTTCGCCCGCAGTGACCACCACGGAAACCCGGTAGGGTTTGTCCGTTGGCAGGCCGGTTATCGTGTGATCGGCCACGCCGTTTTCAATGCTGTCATATGAGCGGGTTCTATTTTCAATGAGTGCCGGGACGCTGGTCGCCGCAAATGTGACCTCGACGTCCTCCAGCTCCTGGCCTTTCGCATCTTTGATGGTTGCCCGAATGACAACGGCGCCGCCCGTCGTTGCATCCGTCCCGGTAAGGGTGATGTCAGCTTCTTTGCCGTCCAGCACAGAGACGTCGGCGTTGGCATAGGTTGCAACACCGCCGTCCGCCTCCAGCTTGGACCGGCTCTCCGCCACGTCGCCTGCGTCCAGCGTGTCGTCGCCTAGCGCTGTGCAGCTGGCCGCATTGCCGTCAGGGTCGGTGCTTGCGGTGTCGGTGGTGTCTGTGCCCAGCGTACACTGCGTAAAGTCGTCAACGATCTTGTTGCGGTCGTTGGCGCTGTCCTTGCCTATCGCCGGGTTGCCCAGGAAGGTGATCATCACCTCATCGGAATCGGCTGCAACTTCCCTCGCACCATCGAGAGCATCGTCGTCTGGGATGGTATCAATGTCGCTTGTGACGCTAACGCTTCCACCCCAGACATGAACGTTCCCTTTCACCATTACAGACACTTTTTGCCCTTCAACGTCGCCTGTGGTGGGATTGGCCTTGGCCTTCGGGATTGTGACCGATTGAAACCGGTACCGCATTGAGGTTGCACGGGTTGCATTACCACCAGTGCCATCTGCAAGCCCGTCTGGGTCCAGGGCAGTATTCCATACCGTGCCATTCGGATAGGCCGTGATAGGGCCGGCTGTATCCGCGATCAAAAGGCTCAGCGTCCTATCCATTTCGGCGTCATCCGCTCCCTCGAACACAACCGTCGCCGTATCGCCTTGGGCCTCACAGCCTGGAGCAGTGGGTACAATTACGCTGGTGCCGGCCGCATCGACCATGACTTCGCAGTCTGCGTCTTGAGCCTCGGCCGTTGGCGTGCCGTTAGGGGCCAGCAACAGGCCGGCGGAAAGGAAGGCAGCCAGCGCGAGCGCTGCCACCAGGGAAATTGGCACCGCGCCAATTCGTCTTTTATTCTTGCTTTTCATTTGACAACATTCTCCTCGTGAGATTGTCGTTTGCTCTCGGTTCTTTGGGACGGCAGCGTCGGGCGTGGCAACTCAGACCCGCCCTAGCCGTCGCATTAGGCTGGTATTCGGGGTGGCACCTCCTGTGTGTGGCCCGTCGGCAAAGCGCCGGCGGGCTGCCGGCGGAACGCTACGGATATGTAGATTTGTACTCATACCGCGCAATTCTAGCCCACCAAATATTACGGGAGTATTACGATAGCCCGACCGATTTTGTCCGTTTTATAAAAACAGGCGGCGGGTCGTAGCCCTCACCCCCACCCCTCGCCCAGGGGGCGGGCTTCCCTCTCCCTTGATGGGAGAGGGGATTGGTGTGGCCGGGAGAGGGGCCGGGGGTGAGGGGGGCTCACTTCGGACTGTCATTGCGAGCGCAGCGTGGCAAACTCGTTGCGGTTGAGCACCCGTTGGCAAACCACCATTGCTACGGCGACGAGATTGCCACGTCGCTCCGCTCCTCGCAATGACAGCAGGCCGGACTCCCCTCTCCCTCCGAGAGAGGGGCCGGGGGTGAGGGGGCTCACTTCAGACTGTCATTGCGAGCGCAGCGTGGCAATCTCGTTGCGGTTGAGCACCCGTTGGCAAACCACCATTGCTACGGCGACGAGATTGCCACGTCGCTCCGCTCCTCGCAATGACAGCAGGCCGGACTCCCCTCTCCCGGAGGGCGAGGGGCCGGGGGTGGGGGGCTCACTTCAGACTGTCATTGCGAGCGCAGCGTGGCAATCTCGTTGCGGTTGAGCACCCGTTGGCAAACCACCATTGCTACGGCGACGAGATTGCCACGTCGCTCCGCTCCTCGCAATGACAGCAGGCCGGACTCCCCTCGCCCTCCGAGAGAGGGGCCGGGGGTGAGGGCGGGCTTCCCATGCGTATAATAACCCCATCCACATTATCCGGGAGTTACGCTTTGATTCGCAGCATTGACGGCAAGTCGCCCCAAATTCATCCCAGCGTGTTCGTCAGCGAGGCCGCCTACATTGTGGGCGACGTCATCATCGGCGAGGGCACCAGCATCTGGCCCGGCGCGGTGATTCGCGGCGACTACGGGCAGATTATCATTGGTAAGAACTGTTCCATCCAGGACAACTGCGTCCTGCACACCGACGACTTTCTGGAGCTGGGCGACAACGTGCTGATGACCCACGGCGCGGTGGTGCATGGCGGCAAAATCGGCAACAACGTGATGATTGGCGTCAACGCGGTGTGCCTGGAGGACTGCGACGTTGGCGACTACGTGCTGATTGGCGCGGGCGCCATCGTAACCGGAGCCGCCATCCCGCCGGAGTCGCTGGTCGTAGGTGTGCCCGGTCGCATCCGCGAGCTGCCGGCGGTACACCGCAAGCGCCTCGAAGACCCCACCGCCGGCTACCAGCGCAACGGCAAAAGGTTCATCGCCGCCGGCCTCGGCCTCCAAATACCGGCCAGCGAGTAGGGCTAGGCCGGCCTCTGGCATCGCGAGTAGCCCCCTCTCTGGCATCGCGAGCAGCCCCCTCTCTGTCATTGCGAGGAGCGCAGCGACGTGGCAATCCCGCTCCGGAACCAACGCCCGAACCCCTCAGAGATTGCCGCGCTTCGCTCGCAATGACAGAAACTCGTCGCTGTTAATGACCGGTACTAATCGTACCAGTCCACCGCTAAATCCACATGGCCCGGGTTCAGGCCGTCAATGAGGGCATCCTTTCTGGCCCGGGACCAGCTTTTGATCTGTTTCTCCCTGGCGATGGCTCCTTCCACATCCGCGCAATCCTCGAAATGGACCAAGCGGTCCAGGTTATAGCGCGCGGTGAAAGATGACGGGTGTACCCGGTGCTTGTGTTCCCAAACTCTACGTTCCAAATTGTTCGTAACGCCGACGTACAGCGTCGTGAATCTGGCGTTGGCCATCACATACACGAAGTACCGTTTGGGGGTCGCCATGAGCTACAACGTCGTTATCGCTACGAGATTGCCACGTCGCTCCGCTCCTCGCAATGACAAAGGAACTTCAATCCGCCGCCGCCGACAGTTCCCAGCCGCGATATTCGGCGTTGCCTTCGCCCAGCAGTTCCAGCAAGCGCTGCTGCAACTCCGGGCAGGCGTCGGTTGAGACGGTGGGAATCTCCATCAGTACGCGCCGGCCCTCCCGCAGGTTCAGCTCCACGTACACCTTGTCATCGCCGGTGTATTCCAGCATGACCCGAATGGCCTGACGCAGCAGGTAGCGATCGCCGTCGGCGTCGTCGGTTTCGGTCATCCTGATGAGCATACCGGCATCCCGCCCACTGACGGGCGCGCTCTTGACCTTACCATTGCCGCTACGAGTCGTCCCGGTTCCCGCTCCCTCCGGGAGAGGGTTAGGGTGAGGGCTGGCCCCCGCCGGGGGAGCAGATTTTGCCGCCGCCGCGCTGGACGCAGTGCCGCTCCCCGGGGGAGAGAGGTTGGGGTGAGCGTCGGCTGGCGCCCCAATCTGAAACTCCCTGGCATCGAAACAGGCTAGCGAGAAGTCATCGCCCCGGACTTGCAAACGGCCGACCACCCGAACCGTGGCGCCCTGCTGCCAGACGTGGGCCGTCTTGTCCAGGTTGTCGGGCCAAACCATCGTTTCCACCTGGCCGCCAACCATCCCCAGATCGACGCGCAGGAACTTGCGGTTATCGCGGGTGTACCGCTCGGTAACCTCGTTAACGTGTCCCAGCAGCGTAACCGTCGAACCCACCGCGTCCTCGTCCAGCTGCTCCACCGTGTTGATGGCGCCCTCCGGGTCGACGGCGGCCAGCGCCAGGATGGGGTTGAAGGAAATGGCGACGCCGAGGAACTCCTTTTCCAGCGCGGCCTTTTCCTGGGCAGTGTAGTCGGGTTGGTTGGTGATCAGCTCCAACAGGGTTCCGCCGGAGTTGCTGTCCAGCTCGTTGCCGAACATACCGAACTGCCCGGAGTTGCGGTTCCGGGTCTCCTGCTGCGCCATCGCCCAGATGCGATCCAGCGCGCCCACGACCGCAGCCCGTGGCGCCAGCGAGTCGAACGCCCCGGCCTTGGCCAGCGCTTCCAGGGTGCGCCGGTTCAACCCGGACACATCGACGCGGTTGCAGAAATCGCCAACTGAGGTGTAGGGGCCGTTGGCCGTCCGCTCGGCGACGATGGGGTTCACGGCGCCCTCGCCAACGGTTTTCACCGCCGCCAAACCGACGCGCAGCTGGCCCGGGCCGGCCGCCTTGTCCGCCGTTTTGTCCACCGTCTTGTCGATCATATAGAGCACGCCGGATGCGTTCACGTCGGGCAACCCGATGGTGATGCCCATGCGCGTGCATTCGTTGATGGACGCAATGTACCGGTCGGCGTGGTCGAGACGGCAGTTCAGCACCGAGGCCATGTACTCCAGCGCGTAGTGAGTCTTGAAATAGGCCGTCCAGTAGGAAATGAGGCCGTAGCTGACGCTGTGGGCTTTGTTGAATGCGTAGCCGGCGAAGGGCTCGATGAGGTCGAAGATCTCGGTGCCCATCGTCTCCGTGTAGCCCTGGGCAACGGCCCCGGCCAAGAAGCGGTCCCGTTCCTCGGCCATCAACGCGGGAATCTTTTTGCCCATTGCCTTGCGGACGGTGTCGGCGGCGCCCAGCGTGTAGCCGGCGAAGTTCTGCAGAATTTGCAGCACCTGGTCCTGGTAGACGATGACGCCGTAGGTTTCGTCCAGCAGTTCCTTCATGCTGGGGTGGGGGTAGGTAACTTCCTCCCGCCCGTGCTTGGAGCGAATGAATCGGTCGATGTGCTCCATAGGCCCGGGGCGGTACAGGGCAATCATGGCCGCAATGTCGCCCAGGTTCGACGGTTTCAGCTCTTTGATGTAGCGCTGCATACCGGCGGATTCCAACTGGAACAGGTCGGACGTGTTGCCGGTGCCCAGCAGTTCGTAGGCTTCTTCGTCGTCCAGCCCCAGCCGGCCCAGGTCGATGCGGATGCCACGCTCTTTGTCAAGCAGCTTGATGGTGCGGTCCAGGATGGTAAGGTTGGTGAGGCCCAGGAAATCCATTTTGAGCAGACCCAGCTTGGCCACCGGGTCCATGGAGAACTGGGTCATCATCACCGGGCTGTTTTCGTCGCCGCGGGCCGGACGTTGCAGGGGCACCGTTTCGGTGAGCGGTTCGTCGGCAATCAGAACGCCGGCGGCGTGGGTGCTAACGTGGTGGACGATGCCTTCCAGGGCCTGTGCATTGTCCACCAGGTTCTGCATCGCGGGGTCGCTTTCGTAGGTTTGCTTCAACTCCGGGTTGGCGGTCAGGGCATCGGACAGTGTTCGGGAACGATTGGGCACCATGCGCGCCACCCGGTCAACGTCGCTGTAGCTCATCCCCAACCCGCGGCCAACATCCCGCAGCGCTGCCTTGGGGCCCATGGTTCCGAAGGTAATGATCTGGGCCACCCGGTCGCTGCCGTAGCGGTCAATGACATAGCGCAGTACCTCGTCGCGCCGGTCATCCTGAAAGTCCATGTCGATGTCGGGCATTTCCTTGCGCTCGAAGTTTAGGAAACGCTCGAACACGAGGCGGTACTCCAGCGGGTCAATCTCGGTGATGCCGAGGCAGTACAGAACGATGCTGGCCGCCGCGCTGCCCCTCACGCCGAACAGAATGTCCTGCTGACGCACGAAGGAAATGATGTCCCAGACCACCAGGAAGTAGTTGGCGAAGCTGGTCTGCTTCACCACCTCCAGCTCATATTCCATGCGGACGCGGGCTTCCTCGTGATTATTGCCGTAGCGCTTCCGGAACCCTTCCCAGCAGATGCGCTTCAGATAGTCGTCGGCATCTTCGTTGTTGGGGGTGTTGTACCGGGGCAGGTGCATCTGCCCAAAACCCAGCGACACGTTGCATCCCTGGGCAACCTCTCCGGTGATGTCCAGCGCCTGCGGGAACTGGGGGAACATGGCGGCCATCTCGGCGGACGACTTGATGTAATAGGAGGAATCCTCCATCCGCAGCCGTTTTTCGTCGTGGACGTTGGTGCCGGTCTGGATGCAGATGTACACATCCTGAAACTGGTGGTCGGGCTGCCGCACGTAGTGGGCATCGTTGGTAACCAGCAGGGGAATACCGGTGTCCTTGTTCAGGCGGATCAGGCTCTCGTTGATGGCGGGCAGCTGCGGGACGTGCTCGTGGTGCTGCAGCTCCAGGTAGTAATTTTCGCCAAATATCTCCCGATACCAGCCCGCCATCTCCCGGCCAGCATCATAGTTGCCATCAGCCAGCAGCGTAGGCACCTCCGCCGAAGGGCAACCCGACAGACAGATGAGGCCCTGCCGGTGCTGTTCCAGCAGCTCCTTGTCGATGCGAGGGCGGTAGTGAAACCCCTCCAGGTGGGAGCGGGTTACCAGTTGGAGCAGATTGCGATAGCCGGTGTTGTCTTTGGCGATGAGAACCAGGTGGTTCGCCGTGCGCTCGTTGGGCGTGCGGTCATGGCGGCTGCCGTGGGCCACGTACATTTCGCAGCCGATGATGGGCTTGATGCCGGCTTCGACGCACTCGGAGTAGAAATCGACCACGCCATAGAGGGAACCGTGGTCGGTGATGCTCATGGCGTCCATGCCCAGCTCCCGAGTCCGGTTGACCAGATCGGGGATGCGGCTGATGCCGTCCAGCATACTGTATTCGGTGTGGGTGTGAAGGTGGGTGAACACGATTATGAACCCCGACGGTAGGACTGCATTGGGCCGATTGACGCCGAGTCAATGATAGCAGTCAGTATGGTTGTGAGTCACAAAGTTATGTCATTAACAGCCCATCAGCTGCCAAATCGTTCCCTTTAAATGCGAAGCCCGCCGCTCGAAATAGCAGCGGGCCGGTTGTCCCCGCGAGACTATCCCGGTATCTCGATCTTCTGCGTAACCACCCGGGTTACGCCCCAGCCGGCCAGCCACGCCGAGTGCCGCCCGTCGCCGCCGGCAACTACTATCACGATATCATCGGCGCGCGGCGCGATGGGTACCATGGTGTCCGGTTTGCTGTCGTCGATCCAGGCCGGGTAGTTGCGGTTGCCCCAATGCGCCAAACCGGACAGCTGCTCAATAGACATTCGCGCGTTGGCGTAAACGTACTCCCGAACGTCCTTCTTGGTCAGACCGTCCGCCGCGATTTCAGCGGCGTGTTCAGGGCTTATCACCAGCGTTACCTGCGCCCCGGTGCCAATCTGATAGTAGTTGGAGAAACCGGTCGCCTGCGTTGCCTTGACCAGCGTGTTCAGAACCTCGATGCCCCGGGAAACGGTGGTCTCCATGACGGGGTAGAAGGCGCGAATGGCGTGGATGGTTACCATGCTGTCTTCAGGATTGAACCCGAGCTCCACATGACGCGGTTCCCAGGGGCTGCGCGCTTCGTTTTCGGCGAAGCAGAACGAATACCGCCCCGGCATCGCCAGCGTCGCCTTGTCCATATCACCGATGATGAGGCCAGCGACGTTGCGGATGAACAGGCGAAGCGCGCGGCCGATGGTGGCATTCGGGCGGTATCCGGGGCCAAAGCAGCCCGAGTCTCCGTTGATGCCCAGTTGCGTCGCGATGGGGCCGTTGACGATTACGACCGGCGCGGCTCCGCCGGTGGTCGCCTGGCATCCCGCCAGATTGAACTCGGTTTGCATGGCCGCCTTGACGCACGCTACCACCACCGGAAAATACTCCGGACGGCAGCCGGCCATCACTGCGTTGATGGCAACCTTCTCCAGCGAAACCTCAACGTTTGACGGCTGGGTTACTCCCAGAGATTGCGACGGGTCCTCGCCCCAGGGGCCCAACATACGCCGCACGGATTCTTCGGTAGCCGGAACGACTGGCATCCCGTCCGTCCAGCCCTGGTCCTCGTAGTAGTCCTGAATGGCTTCGTATGAATCAGGAATGTCGATCCGCCGAGAACGCAAAGCCGGCGTGTTGCTTGCCATAGGGCGAGTTCTCCTCAAAAGCTCATTGGGTCTGAAAGCTCGTTAGATCTGGTTACCGTTGGTCAGCATGGAGGCTATCTGGCCGGCGTACTCGTGCGCCAGTTCCCGAACTTGGGGGATCGAACGCGGAGCCAGCGGGCTGGGCAACGCCAGAATCTGAACGGCCGGCATACCCAGGGCCGTCGCCCGTGCGTGGGCGGCTCGGGTGAAACTTTCCGTGATGACGCTCACCGACGGAATGCCGCGAGTTTCGGTAATTACTGTGTCGTGGAGACCCCACGCCGTGCAACTACCTCAATCCGCAATTCCATGCACCACCGCATCGCACTGGGCGATCACGTCCTCCATCGTTTCGTCAGAGCAGGGCGCGCTGAAGCTGAACTTCTGGAAGTAGATAACCTTGTCCACCGCGTAATCTTCTTCCAGGACGCATTGCAGTTCCTTGAGGAAGTTATCGGAGTGGTACTTCCGGTTCTCCAGCAGCCCGATGGTCTTGCCGGCCAGGCTGGGCAGTCGGCCGGCGGCCGGCCGCGCGGCATTCTTCTGCTCCGGTATCGGACTCAATATCTGAATCGTGCCAGTGGTCATCCAAAAACTCCTTTATGGTTGCCGGCAGCGGGACCATTCGGGCCGCTGACCTATCCCAGCAACTGAAAATGCTTGCCCTCAGTCTTGATGGCCGGGGCGACTATCATGTCGGTCTGGTGGAAATCGCGCACCGTGTACGATCCGCACATGCCCATCGCCACGCGCAGCGCACCCACCAGGTTCTGGGTACCGTTGGTAACGTTGGACGGGCCGTGCATCAACTGCTGCAGGGTGCCTTTGGTGCCCACGTTGATGCGCGTGCCGCGCGGCAACTCCGGATGGGCGTTGGCCATGCCCCAGTTGTAGCCACGGCCGGGGGCTTCCGTGGCCTGAGCGAAGGGAGTGCCCAGCATGACGCCGTCCGCCCCGCTGGCCATCGCCTTGCACAAATCGCCGCCGGTGCGAATTCCCCCGTCGGTAATCACGCTGACATATCGCCCGGTCCGTTGGAAGTAATCCTCCCGGGCTGCTGCGCATTCTAGGGTAGCCGTAACTTGGGGAACGCCGACGCCGGTAACCTCACGGGTGGTGCAGGCCGCGCCTGGGCCGACGCCCACCAGCACGGCGTCAATCCCGGTTTCCATCAGCTCGGTAGCCACGCCGTAGCTGACACAGTTGCCAACCACGACCGGAACATTCAGCGAGCTGATCAACTCCGAGAAAATCAGGCCCGTGTAACTCCGCGAGATGTGCCGGGCAGTGGTAACCGTTGACTGCACCACGATGATGTCGGCTCCGGCTTCGACGGCAAGGGGGCTGTATTGCTTGGTTGTGGCCGGCGTAAACGCCATGGCCGCCACAGCGCCGGTGCTTTTGATTTCCTCCACCCTTTGCCCAATCAGGCGCTCCTGCACCGGTTCGCTATAAACCTGCTGCAGGAACTCGGTGACCTCCGACTGGTCCATGGAGATGATTTCTTCCAGCACCGAATAGGGGTCTTCATACCTGGTGTACAGTCCCTCACCGTTCAGCACACCCAGGCCGCCCATTTCGTGCATCAGGGTGGCGAAGCGCGGCGAAACAGACCCGTCCATCGCCGAGGCCAGCACCGGTGAATCAAAGGCGAACTCGCCAATGCTCATTTGGGTAGATGTCATCTCAGGATTGATGGTAACTTCGCCGGGAACGATGGCAACTTCGTCGAAGCCATAAGTCCGTTCCAAATGTTTCAGCAAACGTCTGGTCATGAATGTCACCTCAATCTGCGTCGTGGCGGTACAAAAATTTAGCCAAGGCCATGCCAATCGTCAACCGGATTTAGAGCCGCTGGTCTCCGCTACAAATTCCAATTCAGCGTCGGTGCAACCATCGGTGTGTGAAACGGCGTCGGTGAGGCGCCACCAGGTCAGCCCCGGAGCCATCGGTTCCACGATTCCCAGCGCCTGGTGTTTCCTTGCTTTCACATCACAATTGCGGTTTGCCGGCTCGCTAATTACGGTAACAGTTAGGGGCGCCATTTTTTGACGCCCCTATGTTCGCTCCCTTACCTGATGCTGCCTTTATGCCGAGGGCAAGGCAGCCATCTCTTTGCTGCGCACCTTGACGACCACGTTCCCTTCTTCGTCAAGGTCAACAATCGCTGTGTCGCCTTCTGCAATCTTCCCGCCCAGCAGTTCGTCGGACAGCTTGTCCTCGACTTCGTTCTGGATCAGGCGGCGCAGCGGGCGGGCACCCAGCACCGGATCGAATCCCTTCTCGCCCAGATGCTCGCGCGCGGCCTCGGTCAGCTCAATGTCGATGTCCTTGTCCTTGAGCTCGCTCCGCACCATGTTCATCATCAAGTCCACGATTTGGTGAATCTCTTCCCGACTCAGCGCATGGAACACGATGGTGGCATCCAGACGGTTGAGGAACTCGGGTCGGAAGAAGCGCTTCACTTCGTCCATCACCTTGTCTCTCATCCGCTCGTAAGCCATGTTGTCGGTTTGGGCGCTATCGGACTTGACCGCGAAGCCCAGGCTGGTGTCCCGCTTGATGAGGTCTGAGCCCAGGTTGCTGGTCATTACGATTATGGAGTTGCGGAAATCAACGCGGCGTCCGCGCGCGTCCGTCAACTGGCCGGCGTCAAAGATTTGCAGCAGGATGTTGAAAACTTCCGGATGCGCCTTTTCGATTTCGTCCAGCAAGATGGCGCAGTAGTTCTTCCGGCGAACGCCTTCAGTCAGCTGGCCTCCCTCGTCGTAACCGACGTATCCCGGAGGCGCACCGATCAGCCGGGCCGTGGTGTGCCGCTCCTGGAATTCGGACATATCCAGACGAATCATGTTGTCCTCGTGGCCAAACATGAACTCGGCCATTGCCCGCACCAGTTCCGTCTTGCCGACCCCGGTAGGTCCAAGGAACAGGAACACGCCGATGGGATGCCGCGGGTCCTTCAGGCCAGCACGGGCGCGCCGCACCGCCCGAGCGATGCCAACGATGGCCTCGTCCTGGCCGATGATGCGCTTGTGCAGGTCTTCTTCCATGTGGAGCAGACGCTCGGTCTCCTCCTGAGCGAGTCGTGTAACCGGGATGCCGGTCCACATGCTCACTACTTCCGCAATGTCTTCTTCGGTAACTTGCGTTCGTTCCTTGGAGCGGCCGGCCTTCCAGTCGCGTTCCAGGTCGCCCACGTTCTCGGTGAGGTGCAGCTCACGATCCCGCAACTCGGCGGCGACTTCGTACTGCTGCGACGCAATAGCGTCGTCCTTTTCCTTCCGCACACGCTCCAGCACTTCCATTGCGTCCTTGACTTCCTGAGGAGCGTGGCTACCGCGCAGACGCACGCGGGAGCCGGCCTCGTCGAGTAGGTCAATCGCCTTGTCCGGCAGGAACCGGTCGGGAATGTAGCGGGTGGACAACGTGGCCGCCGCCTGCACCGCTTCTTCCGTAATATCAACGTTGTGGTGGTCTTCGTACTGACCCTTTACCCCGCGCAGGATATTCACCGTCATGTCGGCATCCGGCTCTTCGACCCTTACCGGTTGCAGGCGGCGTTCCAACGCCGGGTCGCGTTCAACATACTTGCGGTAATCGTCCAGCGTAGTAGCGCCGATGCACTGGATTTCACCGCGCGCCAGGGAAGGCTTAAGGATATTGGACGCGTCCACCGCGCCTTCGGCAGCGCCCGCCCCGACGATGGTATGGATCTCGTCGATGAACAGAACGCAGTTGCCTGAAACTTTAATCTCCTCGATGACCTTCTTGAGCCGCTCTTCGAATTCGCCGCGATATTTGGTGCCGGCAACCAGGGCGCCCATGTCCAGAGTAACCAGACGCTTGCCCTGGAGGGTTTCCGGCACATTGCCGGAGGAAATTTGCTGGGCCATTGCCTCGACGATGGCGGTTTTGCCAACGCCCGGCTCGCCGACGAGCACCGGGTTGTTCTTGGTGCGTCGGCTCAGAATCTGGGTAACGCGCTCGATCTCGGTGTCGCGACCGATAACGGGGTCCAGCTTGCCGCCGAGGGCCGCGTTGGTCAGGTCAACACCCAGCTGGTCCAAGGTTGGCGTTCGCGTCGCGGAACGGGTGCTGCTGGAGGTGCCGGTGCTGGAATTGCTGAGAATGCGATGGGTCTCCGCGCGCACCTTTTCCAGGTTTACGCCCAGACTTTCCAGGACGCCTGCCGCGACTCCCTCGCCTTCTCGGAGCAACCCGATCAGCAGGTGCTCGGTGCCGATGTAGGTGTGATTCATCCGGCGCGCTTCGTCAACCGCCAGCTCGACGACCTTCTTGGCGCGGGGGGTCAGGCCGATTTCGCCCTGCGCCGGGCGTTCGCCACGACCGATGATGAATTCCACCGCCGACCGCACCTTGGTCAGATCTACGGTGAGGCCGGACAGGACTCGAGCGGCTACGCCCTCGGTTTCACGTACCAGACCCAGCAGGATGTGCTCGGTACCGATGTAGTTGTGGTTGAACCGCTGCGCCTCTTCCTGGGCGAGGGACAAAACCCGCCGTGCCCGTTCTGAGAATTTCTCGAATCTGCTGCCCATGAGTTTCTCCTGGGTTGATTTACGACTTGTGGTGTGGTGCCGTGGACGCCATTTTACCGCATTTGGACAAAAATAAAAGCGGCTTTGCCACCGAATTTATCGGCGGGGCCGCTGGTAACGGGTTTTCAGCTCGCGATTCCGGCGGAATCAGGCTTGCAGTCTCCGTACGGTGCGTCATCACACCCACCCAGTCTTCAACGTGGTGTTCGTGCCAGTATCCGCAGGCTGATGTCGCAAGTTGACAGCGTTGCCAGTGCTCGCCAACACAACGGGGGAAGCCGGCACCTGTAGTTGGAGCGGATAGCAGGGCGACCATAAAGCCGCCCTGTTGCTATCCTAATTGCACTTCCCGGCAGTGACCTATTTTCCCACTCCGTCACCAGAGCAGTATCGTCGGCGCTGGGGCGTTTCACTTCCGTGTTCGGGATGGGAACGGGTGGGACCACCCCGCTTGAACCACCAGAAAGTAACACGCGCAATTATGCACCCGGTTCCGCCGTTTGGCAAGGGTATTCAGTACGCAGTTATTCCCAATTCCGAAAGGTTCAACGGGCGCCTATGCTATACTTTTTATCGCGAGAGGCCGTTTCGCGCGGGAGGCCATCCGCCGTCCTCGGGCCGTTAGCTCAGCTGGCAGAGCACCGGACTTTTAATCCGGGTGTCGTGGGTTCGATCCCCACACGGCCCACCATCTCCCGCTCCCGGTCGGCGCGTATTGCCCCAGCGTTGGGCTGCGACAGTAGACCGGTTTGCCACGGGCCCCTCGACAGCCTACGCTGCCGCGCCGGGCGACCAGTTGTAGATTTTGGCGAGGGCTCCTCCCATGAGCACAAATCGCTCGTCTTCCGAGAGCTGGTCGGTAACCCGGAAAGCCTCAACCCCCTGCTCATAGCTCAATGAGTTCACTGCCCTGGTCCAGTCGGTGCCCCACAGGCAGCGCTCAAAGCCGAACGCGTCGAAAATCCGGCGGAGCGGCTCCCAGATATCCGGGTACGGGAATGGCTGATGCGACAGCGTGCCGGCCCCGGAAATCTTGATGGCTACGTTGTCCAGTTCGGCCAGCGCAAGCACGTCCGGCAGGTCAGCAAAGGGTTCCGGCGCCGCCGGCGGCGCTGGTGGCTGGGCGATACCCAAGTGATCAACCACCATCTGTGTATCGGGGTTGCGACGGGCCAATTCGCGGAAAAGGGGCAGCCTGGTTGAACACATCAGGTTTACCGGAACACCTGCCCGACCCCCGGCAGCGAGTATCGCATTGAGGCCCGGGTGGTCTGCTTCGAACTCCCGGTAGGTAAGCATGATGCGCGCCCCAACCACCCCCGGCGTGCCGGTCCACTCGGCCATATCCTCGGCGATGGTTTCCGAATCGGGATCAAACGGCCTGATCAGACCGAACCGGTTCGGATGTTTTGCGTACACTTCCAGGGCGTAGCTGGCGTCGTAGCGGTACATTGAGAATGGCGATACGAGCAAAGCCCCATCGACGCCGACGGCGTCCATCGCCGCCACCATATCGTCGCCGGTAACCTCGGCGGGACCCTGCAGGGTGCCGGCCCAGGGACGTTCCGGGCGGTCCCGCTCGTAGGCATGCACTTGCGAGTCAATTGTGAGAGTCCGAGTCGCCATCGTATTGCTCCTTGCCATTCACAGGTCTCGGGTGGGTGTGTACAGTTCCGCTTCCAGGCACCCCTGATCTTCCAACTGATGTTGGGCAGTCTGATATTGGGCAGTTTACACCGGAACCGGGTTTGGGAGACAACTCGCGGCAGTGGCCGGCTCACGGCCGTTCGATCACCCACCAAAAAAATCCCTCGGCCCATCCTCGGCCTGTCGAAAGGCCACACCAACAAACTCCCCCGCTCATCCCGAGCCTGTCGCAGGATCATCCCCAACGCGGCAAGCCTGGCTAATCGCAAAGCCCTGGGTGGCCGGGTGCGGCTTGTTGCACCTCACCCGCAACCGCTATAAAGTGAAGTCATTACCAACATCAAGCCCATTACCCACATTGACGCAACGCACGGGTCATCTACAGGAGGTTCATCATGCCCAGACTGGAAGGAAAGGTAGCGATCATCAGCGGCGGCGCCCGTGGTCAGGGCGCGGTGGAAGCCCGCATGTTCGCCGAGGAGGGCGCCAGTGTCGTCATCGGCGACATCCTGGACGAGCAGGGCCGGCAGACCGAAGCCGAATTGCAGGAATTGGGCTACAACGTCATCTATGTCCACCTGGACGTGACCGACGAGTCCGACTGGCAATCGGCAGTCCAGACTGCCATCAGCACCTACGGGAAGCTGGATATCCTGCTGAATAACGCCGGCATCCTGATTCGCAAGAACATCGAAGAGACCACCGTGGAAGACTGGGATCGCATCTTCGCCGTCAACTCCAAGGGCGTTTTCCTGGGCACCAAGGCCGCAATCCCGGCGATGCGAGAGAACGGCGGCGGTTCCATCATCAACATTTCCTCCACCGCCGGCCTGGTGGGCAGCCCCAACGGCTCCGCCAGTTACACGGCCACCAAGGGATCCGTTCGCCTCTTCACCAAGTCCACGGCAATCCAACACGCCAGCGAAGGCATCCGGGCCAACTCCATCCACCCGGGCCCCATCGAGACGGACATGATTGCCGACACGTTGAATGACCCGGCCAACATGGCCCTGCGGATGCAGCGCCTGCCGTTGGGTCGCGTGGGCAAGCCCAGCGAGATTGCCTACGGCGCCATCTACCTGGCCTCCGACGAATCATCCTTTGTAACCGGCGCCGAGTTGGTCATCGACGGCGGCACCACCGCGGCGTAGTTCGACCAACTGCCCTCACCCAAACCTCTTTCACCCAAACCTCGTTCTTGTAGGGGGCAACCGTTCGTCCTGAACCCGTCGCAGGACGAATTCCCCCTAACCCCAACCCTCTCCCACCTGGGGAGAGGGGGTATTCGCAAGGAGTTATCGAAATGCCCACCATCATTGATACGCATTGCCACGCCTCCCCCTACTGGTTCGAGCCGGTAGAAATTCTGCTGGACGAGATGGACCGGGTGGGCGTGGACAAGGCAGTCCTTACCCAGTTCTTCGGGGTGTTTGACAACAGCTATCTGGTGGAGTCGGTCAAACGATTCCCCGGACGCTTTGCCGTCATCGCCATCGTGGACCACACCCAGGCCGACGCTCCACAAAGAGTGGCCGAACTGCACGATCAGGGAGTTGACGGGCTGCGGTTCAACTGCGGCTGGCGTGCTCCCGGCGACGATCCTTTGGCGTTGTGGCGCAGTTGCGCCGACCTGGGAGTGGTCGCCAGCGTCATGGGCACCGTGGAGCAGTACGCCGATCCCGAGTTTGAAGCGATTATCCAGGAGCTGCCGAACCTGACTGTGGTTATGGAACACCTGGCCGGCGTGGGCGCATTCTTCGGCCCCGGCCGTGCCGACAGGGATGTCCCGATGGAGGTCTACCAGCGGGCGTTGTCGCTGTCAAAATACCCGAATGTGTACATGAAAATACCCGGGCTCGGTGAGTTCTGTCCGAGGCCGATACCATTCCGCCAGCCGATCCCCTTCGACAACGTACCGCCGCTCATCGAGCTGGCCGTGGATGCTTTCGGCGGCGACCGGCTGATGTGGGGCAGCGACTTCCCGCCCGTCGCCAATCGGGAGGGCTACCGCAACGCCCTGCGCCTGCCGATGGACCTGATTGAATACCCCAGCACCGAAACTCGCGAAATGGTGTTCGGCGGAACCGCCGCCAACCTCTGGGAATTCCGCTAGCCTGGACCTCGGCATCACCGCTGAAACTACCCAACGCAACCAAGTCCTGCCAACACCTACACTCTACCGACCCGAGGAGTCCACGATATGCCGAGATTCGCTGTTAATCTGAACACACCCGATGGACGCAACACCGTGGGTGGACGACCCTGGCGGGTGGCGCCTGGCCTGGTTCCCGGCGAACCCAACGAGGGGTTGTCCGCACGACTGCTGGCAGCCCCGCCCCGCCTCGCGGACTTCGACGACTCCGCCTGGGACGAGTGCGATAACGTGCGCCAGAGCCTGTCGGTGGGTTTCACTTTCGCCTGGTACCGCATCGCGGTAACTTTGCCGGTTACCATCGACGGGGCGGACGTAAGCGGTTCTCGCGTCTGGTTCGAAACCAACTTCGACAATTACGGCGAAGTGTGGGTGAACGGCGAGATCGACCGGGCTTTCGGCAGCATCGTCGGTCTGAACGCTCCGCACCGCGTGGAAATCAGCGGGGCAGCCGAGCCGGGCGCCGCTTACGTGATCGCCTGCCTCTGCCTCAACGGCCCCCTCGCGGCGCCCCGGGGCGGCATCTTCATGCGCTTCGCCACGTTGGCGTTTGAATCCACCGACTAATTCCGGCTCATCCGGCAGTCATAAAAAGGGGCGGGTTTTGCACCCGCCCCTGGCATTTGGTAAAACCTGTCGGATGATTAGCTGAGGTGGCGTCCGTAGAACTCGAACACCCGCTCCCAACCCTGGTTGGCTGCTTCCACCGCGTAGCTGGGCCGGTCTACGGCGAAGAAACCGTGGCCCGCGTTTGGATACGTGTGGTATTCCCAGGACTTGCCGGCCGCCTTGATGGCAGCATCGGTGGCTTCCACTTCGGCAATGGACGGCCTGGCGTCATCCTCGCCAAACAACCCCATCAACGCGCAACTTAGGTCGGATACGAACTCGATGGGGGCGTGGGGCATGGCCTCTGTGGGTGGCTCGCTGTCGCGGGCAGTTACGCCGCCGCCCCAGCAGTCGACCGCGGCGTCAACGCCCTGCAACTTGCAGGCAGCCAGGAATACCTGGCGTCCGCCGGAGCAGAACCCGATGATGCCCACCTTGCCGTTGTGCACGTCCAGGTGGCGCAGGTAGCCGATGGCGCCAGCGGCGTCGCCCAGGGTGCGGGCATCGGGCATACCGCCCTTGTCGCGGATGCTGGCGCTGTTGGCCGACGGGTCGTCGCTGCCCTCCCGGTAGTGCAGGTTGGGGGATATGGCGATGTAGCCGTTGTGGGCAAGTTTGCGCGCCATTTCCTTGGTCGCTGCGTCCCAGCCCGGCATATGGTGGAACAACATTACGGCCGGAAACGGGCCAGACCCCAGGGGACGCGCCAGGTAAGCGTTGATGCGGTCGCCCTCGTGACCCTCCACCCAAACTTGCTCGGCAATCAATCCTTCGTATGCCATGTTCTAATGCCTCCAGTCTATCCAGTGTCGTAGCGTGCGCAATTTAGCGGTCAAACTCCGGCGGAAATTCCGCCGCGCCTGACGCCTAGCAGGTTAATCGCCACCGTGCCAAGTGTCAAACAACGGATTAGCCTAACGAAAGGTTCAGCCAATATTCGCGAGAATCGGCTGGAGGGCGTTGACACTCGCGACGTAACTGCGCGGGTTTTGCAAACGAACTAGTGCTTGCAGTTGGGCTAGCCGGGCTGGGTTGTAATATGGACCGTCAACCAAAACGAATAACGCAACGTCGTTGTTAATGCGTTGCAGGAAATTCCGCAACAACGATTGAACTTCGTTGAACTGATTGTCCTGATTGCCGCCGCCTTCTCTGGTGTATTTTTGAGCTGCATAGCAAGTTACAGCACCGGTTCGCCATCGAAAGTCGATGGACATGGGGGCGGTTGAGCCGGCATATTCATACTGCGACGCTTTCAGAGAAAGTTGATGTGTTGGCGGCGAGGGTGGTTTGGTATTTAATCCGCCGATCCTGCAGGCGCTTTTCGATAACCTTCTGCGCCGCCGGCGAATTGTCCATCCCAATAAACCGCTGCCCCAACCGCGCCGCTGTCAGCAGCGTACTGCCACTGCCGGCATAGCAATCCAAGACAGTATCGCCGGTATTTGAGGATGTGCGAATGATGCGTTCGAGCATACGGGCGTTTTTCTGGGTTGGATATTCAGGCCGCTGAGGGTCTTTGTAGAGCCAAACGTCTTGGGGGAGCTTGCCGGCGGCCTCGCTGGCGTACCGGATTTTGCGCGGATTGCCGGTTGAACTCCACTCAATCAGCCCGGCAGTGTCCAAATCATCCAACTTTGCCGGTGGGTAACGCCAGTGCCGCCCCGCCGGCGGTAGCATATCTCGCCATACCTGCCCGGTCGCCCCGTTGACGGTAATGCCGGGAGCGTGCAGTGGCGTGGTAGTGTAACGGCGACCGGCGGCGTCGATGAACGGGTAGAGTTTGGCTATCTCATCGTCGCTTAACGGCTCTTTCTGAGGGTGCCAAGTAATCTTCTCGGGCGACATCGAGTAGAAGAGGATCGTGTCCTTGATATTGCCGTAGGAATAGCAGTCAAAGTTCTTGGGGTTGCACTTGATGCGGGTGATAGCGTTGCGAAAGTTACCGGGCCCAAAAACCTCATCCATCAACAAGCGGACGTGGTGCTCCATTTTTACGTCAATGTGAACATAAACCGAGCCAGTAGGCGTCATCACGTTGCGAATAGCGCACAGCCTTTGTCGCAAAGCTTCCAGGTAGGCGCTGCCCCTCAGCGTGTCAGAGTAAGCTGGCCGGCCCGACGCGCTGATGCTGTTTGCCCGGTAATCGTCAATTAGAAATTCGTTGTTGGTGGCAAAGGGCGGGTCGATATACACCAGATTGGCCCGTATGCCCAGCTCGTAGATGCGGTGCAAACCATCCAGATTATCGCCGGGGTGGAACAAATGCAGCATTTGGAATGTCCTCCGCTAACAAGTTTTACCATCCCAGGAGCCTGTCGGTAAACCGGCTTGTGTCAACAATGCCCGCAGCATCCGGGCCATTTGATCTTCGTGGAGCGCTGCAAAAGCCGTGAATTCCCGCAGGTTGCGGGCGGCCTCTTGCTCCGAGTCGAAACGCTCACCCATCAGGGAGTAGTCGCCAAATAATTCGCGGTTCCAGATGCGAAACTCGTCCAACGTCAGTTGAGGCTCGAACTGGAATCCGTAGGAGATTCCATACCTAAACGCCATGGGGATGCGAACGTAACCCCCATCTCGCCGCAACATAGTGCCCTCCGCGAGCAGGGTGCCGCCAGCCGGCGCCGAGAACCGCTCACCGTGCAGCGTCGGCACCAGCGGCATAGTGATGTTGCTGAACACCGGGTCGGCGAAGCCATCGGCGGTTATGTCAATCTTGCGCAGGCCGAACTGGTAGCCACCCGTGGGCGCGACTTCGCCTCCCAGCGCCCGGGACAGCAGCTGAGCGCCCAGGCAGATGCCAACCACTGGAGTGGGAGGGTCGCCGGTCGCAGCAGCCCGCAGGTATTCCATCTCCTGGCGCAGCGCCTTGTAATCATCGTTGGCCGACATCGGGCCGCCCAATGCCACAATCAGGTCGACATCGGCCAGACTGGGCGCATCAAAGTCGGTGAAATCGGGAGCGCCCGCGAACACCGGCACTGTCGTCAGTTCGAACCCGGCATCCCGCAAAACCGTTTCGAAATTGCCGCCCAGCGTTTCTACGGCGATGTGCTGAATGATTACAGCCTGTTTGCCCATCAAGGTGCCGCCGCGTTTGACCGGAGCGCCAAATCGTCCAGCACGATCTGGTCCGTCGCAAAAGCCAACGGTTCGGGAGGTGCGTCCGGCGGAAACCACCCTACTGCGTCCAGATCGTCGGAGGCCAGCGCCTGCCCGCCAACCACCGTGCCCCAAAACCACACTCCCACCGTCAATGCGTTGGGATTGTGGAAGTTGGAGTGTACCGCGCACACGTCGCCGATGGTTACGTCGAGCCCCGTTTCCTCCTTGAATTCCCGCCGGGCCGCCTCGCGGATATCTTCACCCCATTCCACGTAACCGCACGGGATACACCAGGCCCCCTCGTTGCCGCCGGCGGAGCGGCGGCCCAGCAGAACCCGCCCGTCCTCGTCCATAACCACCACCGCCACGCCAACTGCCGGGTTGCGGAAGTGTACGAAGCCGCATCCTGAGCAGCGCGCTCGGGGTAACCCGCCCCGGATCGCCAGCAACAGCGGTAGACTGCACCGGGGACAGAATCGGTACTCAGGTGATATCGACTCTATCATTCGGGTGTCGTCAGGTAGCGGCGCGCCCACGGCGCAACGCACGACCAGGCAGGGCGCCGGTGTTTTCACCCTGCTGGATCACCACCTGCCCGTTGACTATCACGTATTCGATCCCCACCGGGTAGTGCTTGGGGTCTTCCCTGGTGGCGTGAGTTTTGACAGTGTCCGGGTTGAACACCACGATATCGGCTTTGAACCCGTCCCGCAGGATGCCCCGGTCGGGCAGACCCAGCCGTTGCGCCGGGAAAGAGGTCATCTTGCGAATGGCTTCGGGCAGCCGGAGGTGTTGCTCGGCCCGCACGAACTCGGCCAGCACGATGGGAAAACAGCCGTAGGTTCGCGGGTTGGGATACTCACCAAACAGGATAGCGTCGGATGCGATCATGCCATAGGGATGGGACACGAAGGCGTAGAGGGTTTGGGCGTTGGTGCCCAGGCCCACGGTGCTGATACCCAGATTCTCCGACACCAGCAGGTCGAACAACGCGTCCGCCGGATCCTGGCCGCGCATCTCGGCGATGTCGGTGATGAGTTTGCCGTCGTACTGCTGGTTCTCGGGTTGGGTGAAGTTGGTCAGCCAGTTGTTGTACAGCCGGCTTGGGGATAATTCATGTTTCAGCCGTTGGCGGTCGTCGGAATCCTGCAACGCCGCCATCAGCCGCTCCGGGCCACCGTCCTTGGCCCAATGGGGCAGCCCGATGGTTACTGTGGTACCGGAGAACGGATAGGTATAACAG
The DNA here is from genome assembly GCA_965220095.1 of Dehalococcoidia bacterium. Lineage (GTDB taxonomy): Bacteria > Chloroflexota > Dehalococcoidia > Lucifugimonadales > UBA3495 > Bin87. Next base: position 2,337,426 of record OZ244805.1, on the reverse strand, counting down.
TCGAACGTGCAGTCGATACCCTCGGCGCGCGCGTCCTCTACCAGCCCCAAATGACCCAGGTGGCTGCCGACGCCGGAAACGCTCTGCCGGTAGTGGGTCAGGTGCACGGGTATGCCGCTGCGCCGCCCGATTTCCACCGCCTCGTGCCACGGCGCCAGGTGACCCTGGCTGAGCAGGCTGGCCCGGGTATGCGTGTGGTAGATGCCGCCCAGCGATGCCGCAGTTTCCGATAGGGCAACCAGTTCGTCAGTGTCGGCGTAGGCGCCCGGGGGGTAGTCGAGGCCCGTGGACAACCCCCACGCTCCCTCTTCCATCGCCTCACGCACGACGGACTGCATATCGGCAATCTCGGCAGATGTGGCCGCCCGCTCGTTCCATCCCACGCTCCAGATTCGCACTGGCGAGTTACCGAGAATATAGGCGATGTTGATGGCCACCGTTCCGTCGTACTTGCCGAGCATATCCGCCACCGTCAGCCAATCGGCGGGCATTGGCGGGTACCCGTTGAGGCCGGAGTCCAGCCAGATGTAGCGGTGCAATTCTTCCTGATTCTTGAAGGGCGCATGGGAGATGCCATCAATGCCCACCAGCTCGGTAGTAACGCCCTGGCGCACTTTCGGGTCGTGGTGCGGTTCGCCCAGAATGGTCAGCCCGGCATGGGAGTGCAGGTCGACAAAACCGGGGCAAACCACGTGCCCGGTAGCGTCAATGACCCGCGCGGCGTTGAGTCGCAGGTCGGCGTCGTCGCCGCGATGCACCGCCACCGTGTCGCCGGAGACGGCAACCGCAGCATAGAAGCCCGGACTGCCGGTACCGTCGATCACCTGTCCGTTGGTTATGAGAAGGTCAATCATGATGCGGTTCGAGAGATTTGCGAGCTAAACCAAAATCGCCAATGCCGCTATTCCCCCTCCTACCATAATGCCGGCTACGCTGATTTGAACGCCGACCATCCATTTGATTAAGCTTACCTTCATCTCCTGCATTTCCTGGCGTAGCGATGCCTCAACACCTTTTATTTCTGACCTCAGCTCGGCGGTGGTGCATTGCATATCCGACCTCAGTCCGGTGTTGGCGCTTTGCATCTCCGACCTCAACTCGGCGTTGGCGCTTTGCATCTCCGACCTCAACTCGGCGTTGGCGCTTTGCATCTCCGACCTCAGCTCGGCGTTGGCGCTTTGCATCTCCGACCTCAGCTCGGCGTTGGCGCTTAACACCTCTGACTTCAACTCGGCGTTGGCGCTTAACACCTCCGACCTCAGCTCGGCAATATCAGCCTTAGTCGCCAAGTGTTCATATACGCCTTCCAACCGGCTCAGGCGTGCTTCAACAGTGGTCATTGCTCACACTCCAATGATCAACCAATAGGTGCGGCCAAAGGTTTCTATGCACGGGATTATACCTTACAGTCCCATACCCATTTTACAACCGGTTGCGCCTCGCCCGGTTCACCCGTACACTGCCGGCGTTCTACCCACGACCATAAACACGGAGGCAAAAATGAGCGAATTGGATGACCGTTATGAACGAGGTCAGGAAACCCGCCGGATGTTCGGCGGCGGTGTCATCGGCGGCGGTTCGGCGCCTGGCGCGTGGGACATCGCTCCCGACCTGGAACGCATCCTCGGCGAGGCATTGTTCGGCACCATCTGGAAGCGTCCGGCCCTGACCCCGGTGCAGCGGGAGATGGTAACGCTGTCTTCCCTCATCGTGTTGCAGCGGGAGAACCAGCTCCGCCGCCACCTCGGCAACGCGCTGAATCTCGGATTGACGCCGGAACAGATTGTGGAGCTGATAATCCACGATACCTGGTACGGAGGCGCACCCGCCGGCATCAACTCCCTCAGCATCATCAAGGAAATATTCGAGGAGCGCGGCATCGACTTTACGCCGGCCCGCATCCACGACACCAATGAAGACCCGGACAGCCTGTTCCAGCGTGGCGAAGAATACCGCCGCAACTACATGGGCACGCAACCCGGGGGACGGCCGGCCCCGCCCACCCAAGCCGAGCGCGAACTGGGTCGCATCACCGCCGAATACTACTGGGGCGCAACGTGGACCCGCCCCGGCCTGGACCTGACCAGCCGCTGCATCTGTACCATGACCTGCCTGGCCACGCTCGGCCGGGAAGGCCCACTGCGCAGCCACATCCGGGGCGCTCTGAACATCGGCCTGACCCAGGATCAGATTATCGAGGTCTTCGGCCACATGACGCTGTATTCCGGCATCCCCTTTGCGCGCGGCGCCATGGACGTAGCCAACGACATCTTTATGAACGCTTAAGGACGGTTACGTTGGGCCTCATTGCCCAACGTCAACAGCGAGATGGCGGGTCATGAAACCCCGCCATCTCGCTGATTCCAGGCGAGCGCCGGTACGCATTGCTTCATATCGTCACTACCTTCTCCGCTCAGCAGCGCGTTGCCGGCCTGCCATCGTGCGCTCACGCTCGTAGATGGTCTCCATCTCACACGAATTCAGCGACTTCAACTCAGCGCCGGCACCCTGGGAGCGCAACGAGAGAACCCGGCGCTATCTTTCCGGCCGGTATGGACTCGCACGGCGACACACTGCTTGCCATTTGCAAAGACCTCGGCTGGCGAAGACCTCGACCACGCTTCGGTCAATGAATACTCGCAGCTGAAACGGCTCGTCCGGGTCTGCCCGCGAGCTTACCCGCTGGCGGCCGCGACCGAGTTCAGCTCGCGGATGGCGTTGAGCGTTTCCGGGCTAGGCGCCTTGCCCATTTCGACGTTTTGGACCGTCTGCCAGGACCGAAGCACTTCTGCCATAACCTCTTGGTCCGACTGGTCAATGTCAATTGGGATGCCGATCTGGGCCCACGACTCATAGCCGGTTAGCCAGAACACCTCGGTGGGGTTGTTCTCCGGATCGCGGAAGTAGCAACCGATAGCGCTGGCGTGAGTGACGATGCGGTCCAGCTGGTACCCGTGCGCCTGGATGCGACGCTTGAAGTCCCGCAGATCATCGAGGGAATCTACCCGCATTGAAATCTGCTGGATCCAGTGCGGGTCTTCGAGCGAAGTCCGTCCGTTAATCAGGGCTATCTCGTGGTCGACCGCCTCCGGGTCCGCACTGAAAAACACTCCGAGCGGACCGACCTTGGTCACCGTCATGCCCATGAAATTACCGTAGAAGTCTTTCATTAGATCCAGGTCATGAACGTAGAAACCGATATGACCGAGTCCTTTGACTTTCGCTGGCATATCTATCTCCTCTTCAATATTTCGTGAGACACTCCATTATGCCCTTCTCCCGGTTGGACATCGGAACGGAGCGCCAAAGCAAATTGGATTTTTGCATAAGTTAGCAAAAATTATACCCCTTCTTGCTGTCGTTGGGCCAATGCGCACCTGGCCTGGGCCCGCACTATTGGCTACGCTGACAATGGCGACCTCATCAAGGAACGACGGATTCAACCCTCGCCGTATCCGGCGGGCGCTCATGACCGGCGAAGCGATGGCCTAACCTCTGGTCAACGCCGACCGAGATTTGACCCGATTGCGCTGTCGTTGTCCAGCGATTGTGTCAGTCTAATCGGTCAGCGAAAATATGCGGTTGTGGACTACCTCAGCAATCTGGGACAGGTAACCCACCCAGGCTTCCGTCGGCGCTCTGCGTCGATCGCACAAACCACTGCTGGCGTACGCCGCTTGCGTGGAATTGCCCAATGTACGGGCCAACACGGCCTCCCCAACCGCCCATGGCGTATCCGTGGATTCAATGCACCAGTCCTTGAACCAAGCACAGCATAGCCATTTCTTAGGCTCGCTTACGGCTCAATATTGCGGACGGAGTGTCCGCCAAACTGGTTGCGCAGCGCGGCCAGCATACGCCCGCTAAACGGTTGCTCCTGTCGGGAACGGAACCGCTGGTATAACGCCGCCGTGATTACGGGAGTCGGCACCGCCAGTTCCACCGACTCGTTCACCGTCCAGCGCCCTTCACCGGAATCCTCCACGTAGGACGCCAGGCTCTCCAGGTCTCCGTCCTCCTCCAGCGCGCGCACCGCCATATCCAGCAACCACGAGCGCACCACACTGCCGTACTGCCAGGTTTTGCCGATGGCCAGCAGATCCAGATCAAAGTCATCCTGCTTGGCTTGCAGCAGCTCGAAACCCTCGGCGTAGGCTTGCATCAGGCCATATTCCACGCCGTTGTGCACCATCTTGGTGAAGTGGCCGGCTCCGGTGGGCCCAACCCGGCAGTATCCCCGGTCTGGCCCCGGAGCCAGGGCCTGAAAGATGGGTTCCAGTCGCCGGAACACGTCCGGGTCTCCGCCCACCATCAGCGAATAGCCTTCGGTCAGCCCCCAGATACCGCCGCTGGTGCCAGCGTCCAGCAGGTGGATACCGCGCTCGGCCAGAGTTTTGCCACGGCGCAGGGTTTCTTTGTAGTTGGCGTTGCCGCCGTCGATGATGGCATCGCCCGGCGCCAGCAACCCGCCCAGCTCCTCCATTGAGGCTTCCGTAACCTCACCGGCGGGCAGCATGAGCCATACCGCCCGCGGCGGAGCCAGCCGCCCGACCAGATCGGCCACAGAACCTGCGCCGGCTGCGCCCCCCGACACGTTGGCCGCCAACGCGGCCGGGCTTTGGTCAAAAGCCACCACCGTGTGGCCGCCACGCAACAATCGCTGGGCCATGTTGCCGCCCATGCGGCCCAGGCCAACCATTCCGATTTCCAAGCTTTTGCTCCTCGATCCTCTGTTGCGCCGTGGTTCCGTCAGACGAGATCGACGAGGCGTCGGATTTCTGCTGCCGGGTCGCCCGCCAACGGCAAGGACATCGTTCGCCTACCCAGAGCCTGCAACGCCTGGAAATCGCCCAGCGCCTGGGCGTCGGCCAACACGCCGAAACTGAATGGCCAGCCCGGAATGGGTAGATCGTGCGAGCGTTGCTGCGTCAGTTGCAAAAAAATCCCGCTGGCGGGCCCGCCCTTGTGCAGTTGGCCGGTGGAATGCAAAAATCGCGGCCCGTAGCCAACGGTGGTAGCGATGCGATATTTGCGCAGCACTCGTTCCCGCAAGGCGTTGAGTTCCACCCGCGTCGCCGGGCTATCAGCCAGGTAGGCCATCACCGCCAGATAGTCGCCGGAGTTGCTGTTTTCCAGCAAATGCGCCAGTTGCCCGAATTTCCCGGGTTGTAGCCTCGGTAGACTGCCGTCCCGCTGATACTGGTCAAGCAGGCTCACGGTCTGGTCTTTGGCGCCCTGCACGTCCGGCTGGTCGAACGGATGGATGCCGAGGATTTGGCCGATTATCGCGGTGGCATACTCCCAGCGGTAAAACTCAGCGCCCAAATCATAGCCGTCTAACATTTCCAGCTGCACCACCGGGTGCCCGGCGTATGCCAACGCGCTCGCCAGGGCATCAGCGTTCACGTTGTCATCCGAGGCCAGGCGCAACTGCACGAATAAACGGTCGTCTCCGTAAAAATCCGGTTCCAGCTGCGGCTCACCAGCGACGGGTACGACTCCGGTGCCGTTCTTACCGGTGCTTTCGGCCAGCAACTGCTCTATCCACAAGCCGAATCCGGCGATGCTGTCGGAAGCGATCAGCGTCAATTTGTTTCGACCCGCCTTCACCAGGGTGCCAATAACCGTGCCCAGCCAGGCGCCGGGGTTGTCCCGAACCTGGCCGGCGCCCAGGCAACGCCGCTGCATTCGTTGGGCGCTGTCCAGCAACCGCTCCAGATCGACCCCGGCCAGCGCGGCCGGCACCAACCCAAAATGCGACAGCACCGAATAACGCCCGCCGACGTTCGGGTCGTTGAGAAATACCCGCCGGAAACCTCCAGTTTGCGCCAACCGAACCAACGCAGTTTCCGGGTCGGTAACCGCCAGGAAACGACGTCCGGCATCATTGACGCCCACCTGCCCAGCCATCAGGTCGCGGAAATACGCGTAGAAGGCGTTGGGCTCTGTGGTGGTGCCGGACTTTGAAGACAGCACAAAGACGGTGCGCGCCGGTTCGATGCCCGCCGTTGTAGCAGCCACCCAGTCGGGGACCGTGCTGTCCAGCGTGAGCATCTGCGGGTAGCCGACGCTGTTACCAATGGTTTGCCGAATTACTTCCGGGCCCAAACTGCTGCCGCCCATCCCTAGCAACACGACGTGCCGGCAGCCTTCATCCCGCAGTGTCGTGGCGAACCTGCATAGGTCGGCAACCTGTGTCGCCATATCGGTCGGCAGAGTGAGCCAGGCGAGTCGGTCGGAAATCTCGGTGGGGTCGTCGCTCCACAGGGTGTAGTCGTGCGCGTGCAGGCGAGCCGGGACCGATTCGGCATCCAGCCGGTCAGCCGCCGCCGACACCACTTGGGCGTAACCGCCGAGATGATAACCGTCGGTCATTCCGGCCTCCTCGTGTTCATTATCCTAGCTCGGGGCCCAATTTTAGCACACGGGTTAGCCGGCCCTGGCACTCGCACCAATCCGGAATCCGGCCAATCCGCGGTCCCGCCGGGGAAGGTATAATCTCGGCCAAGACCAATCACAAGCGAGTTGTTCGATATGCCTAATCAGGATTCCGCCAACGCCAGCGCCGGGCCCACGTCCCAGGCGGCGCAAATCGGCGATTTGACCATTCACTACCTGGAATGGCCCGGTGCCGGCCCGCCGATATTGGCGCTGCACGGCCTGGCCTCATCGGGACACTGGTACCGCCGGCTGGCGCCCCGTTTGGCCCCAGCCTACCGTATCATCGCACCCGACCAGCGCGGCCACGGCTCGACCACCCAGGCGCCTTCCGGCTACGACTGGCAGTCGCTGGCCGAGGATGCCGTCGGCCTGCTCGACCACCTCGGCATCGACCGGGCGTCGGTGCTCGGACATTCCTGGGGCGGGCACGTTGCCAGCAATCTGGCGGCGAGATTCCCGGACCGGGTAGCGAAGCTGGTCATGATTGACGGCGGTTTCCAGGACGGCGGGTTGATGCCGACGCCAACCTGGGAAGCGTTCCAGCAACGTCTGGCGCCCCGACGCGTCGCCGGCACGCGGGACGAATATCTTTCCGCGCTGTCGGCCAACCTGTCCTTCTGCTGGGGAAACGACCTGGCCGACATCGCGCTGACCATGGTGTACGAAGGGGAGGACGGCCAGATGCGGGACATTTTGCGCCCGGACAACCACGCGCAGGTTCTGGAAACAATGTGGACCGAACCGCCATCGCTGATATTGCCGCGCGTTGAAACTCCCACGCTGGTGGTCGCCGCCGGCCCACGCGCCGAGCGCGCCAATTCCCAATTCTCTCGGCAACGGGAAATTATGGTTGGCGCGGCCGAAGCTGCGCTGAAAAGCGGACGGGTGCTCTGGATTCCAGACACCATTCACGATATTGGCTACGACAAACCGGAGGAGCTGGCTACGGCGATCCGGGAGTTCCTCGAAACCGGCTGACCGGAATACGCCGCATTAACAGCGGGGAATCAGTCGTCGGCTGCCCCAATTACCTCGCCGCCGGTTGGCGCAACACCCACGCTGGGGCCGGACAAGCCGTAGTTGATGGCGTAAAGCTGAGAGTAAACCCCGCCCGCCTCCAGCAATTCGTCGTGGGTGCCCACCTCGGCCACCCGTCCGCGATCCAGCACCACGATTTTATCGGCGTTGCGGATGGTGGACAACCGGTGGGCAATGACGATGGACGTGCGGCCTCGCAAAATGCGGTTCAACGCCCGTTGGATCAGCAGCTCGGTATGGGTGTCGATGTTGGCCGTCGCCTCGTCCAGCACCAGGATCCGCGGGTTGCTCACGATGGCGCGGGCGAAGCTGACCAGCTGCCGTTGCCCGATGCTCAGGTTAACGCCTCGTTCGGCCAGCACTGAATCGTATCCGTTATCCAGCCCCATGATAAAGTCGTGCGCTCCCACCGCCGTGGCCGCTTCCACCACCTGATCATGGGTAACCTGTTCGTTCAGATAGCTGATGTTATCCCGAACGGTGCCGGAAAACAGGTAAGGCTCCTGCAACACCATGCTCATCTGATGCACCAGTGAGTTTCGCTTCACGTCGCGCAGATCATACCCGTCTATTTCAATCGCGCCGTCGGTAACATCGGCCGAGCGGTGCAACAGGTTCACCAGCGTACTCTTGCCAGCCCCGGTAGACCCAACCAACGCCACGTTTTCTCCGGCTTTGATGTGCAGGTTCACGTCCCGCAGCACCTCGACACCTTCCACGTAGTGGAATCCCACATTCTTGTAACGTATATCACCCTGAATTTCAGGCAAGGTGGGGGCGTCAGGTTTGTCGAGGATGTCCGAATCAAGGTCCAGGACTTCAAAAATGCGGACGCCGGCGGCCATTGCCCGTTGGAGCTGGCTGTACTGCATCGTCAACTGGCGAATCGGCTCAAAGAACCGCTGGATCCAGAAAGCAAAGGCGACCAGAACGCCCACTTCCAGGCTGCCGCGCTGCAACAGGAAACCACCGAAAAGCACAACGCCGAGCCCAATCCCCAAGCCGATCAGCAACTCAACCAACGGTTGCAGCAAACCCGAATAACGGGCGGCTTCCAGGTTCGCATCCAGATATTCGGAATTCAGTTCGCGGAAATGTTCCAGGTTCTCATCCTGCCGGTTAAGACTCTGCACAACCCGGACACCAGTTATGTTCTGGTTGTACTCGCCGTTCACCATGGCAATAGCCCGGCGAATCCGCATGAAGGAATGGCGCGCAAACCGCTGCCAGTACATCATGATTAGGGTCAGCACCGGCACTACAAACATACAGACTAGCGCCAACTGCCAGTTGACCCACAGCATCAGGATAATGATCGCGCCGACAGTGACCAACTCGGCCAGCGCCAGCGCCAGCAGTTCGAAAGTCTCCTGCAATTGCAGGATATCCGATTGCATACGGGACATGACGCGCCCGATGGGCGTGCGGTGATAGAAAGCGTTGGACTGGTTTTGCAGGTGGCTGAACATTCCCGTGCGCAGGTCGTACAGGATGTGTTGCCCGGTGCGCGAAATGTATATGAACTGCAAGCGGTTCGACAGGAAGTGGATAACCGTGATCACCATGAAGGCTGCGCCAATGATGTGTACCCGGTTTACCTCACCTTCGGCGATCGCCCAGTCGATTCCATACATGATCAGCAGCGGGATTCCGGCGTTGAACGCGGCGTATACCAGCAGCGACCCCAAGGCTATGAAGGCAAATTTACTGTAAGGCTTAATGTAGCTCATGAACCGCACTACGACCCTATTGTCGTAAACGCGCCCGACTACATCCTCATCCGTCAGTTGATCATTCGACGGCGCGAACATACTGTCGGCAGAGGTGCCGCGCATCCCCTGCATCATCCCGCCGCCCATGCCTCCGCCCCGCATCATGCTGGCGCACCCCCGTCAACCATGGCTGGCAAAGCCGCCTCCAGCAAGACTTCTTCCTGGGGCCGCAGTTGCAGTTCGTAGATGCTCTGGTACATGCCGCCCTGATTTATCAACTCGCTGTGGGTGCCCCACTCGGCAATCACGCCCTTATCCAGTACCAGAATCTGGTCGGCATCCCGCACCGTGCTCAACCGGTGAGCAATAACGAATGTGGTCCGCCCTTTCATCACCTCAACCATGGCCCGGTGAATCTGCCGTTCGGTTTCCACATCAACACTGGATGTGGAGTCGTCAAGGATCAGCACCGGAGGATCAATCAGAATGGTTCTGGCGATGGAAAGGCGCTGTCGCTGGCCGCCGGACAGAGTCGCCCCACGTTCACCAACCCAGGTATCGTAACCGCCTGGCAGCGCCATGATCTGGTCGTGCAATTGCGCAACCTTGGCTGCCCGTTCCACGTCTTCGGAGGTGGCGCTGCTGACGCCGTAGGCTATGTTGTCCCGGATGGAAGCGCTGAACAGGTACACGTCCTGATGCACGATGCCGACGTTATGCCGCAGCGACTGCAACGTGTAATCGCGGATATCTTCTCCGTCGATGGTAATTTTACCGTCAGTGACATCGTAAAAACGGGGAAGCAGATTGACGATGGTGGTTTTCCCGCTGCCGGGCGCGCCCAGGATGGCGGTTACCTGTCCCGGCTTGGCATCCAGCTCAACATGCTTCAGCGCCGGAGAACGGTCTGCATACCCGAAACCCACTTCTTCGAAGCGCACGTGCCCGGCTGGCCTGTCCATGGGTACGGCGTTGGGCCGCTCTTCCACCGGCGATCGGGTGTCCAGGATGTCGAACAAACGCTGCCCAGACGAGATGGCCCTTGAGAACGTGTTGATAATCTGAGCCGAGGCCCTGATGGGGAACGTCAGCTGATTCAGATAAAGGAAGAACATGGCCAGTTCGCCAGGGTTGAGTCGATTTTCGACAACGAGCCAACCGCCTAACCACAGAATCAGTCCCAGCGCGAAGGTGAAGTACAGGGTCATCCACGCGCTGTTGGTGCCCTGCATCCGCTCGGCATCGTAATATTCGACGCGCAATTCTTCGGCTTTGCGATTGTATTTGGCCCGTTCGTAGTCTTCCGATGCAAATGCTTTTACCACGTGCATTCCGGCCAGGTTTTCCTGCAAAACCGTAACCGACTCGCCCATTACCACCTGGACGTGCAACCACTTGCGGCGCAATGCCCGCATCACGAAGCTGGATCGCAGCACCAGAGCGGGCACAAAAATCATGCTCACCAGCGCCAGCTGCCAGTTGACGAAGAAAAGAATAAGCGGGATAGCAACGATGCGAACGACCACATCCAGCGACCGAATCATTCCCAGGTTGACGAACCGGCGCATCGCTTCCACATCGGCGGTGGCGCGGGACATCAGGTCGCCAGTGTGCTCTTTGTCGTGGAAGGCAAAGCTGACGTTTTGCAGCTTGTCGTAGAGGAGGTTTCGACAGTCAAACGAAACCTTCTGTGAGAGTGATTCAGTGGTATACGTGCGTCCGAAGTCGCAGAACCCCCGGCCCAGACTCACCAGCAGGATTCCGACGCCGAACAGCAGTAATTCGCTGAGAACAAATTCACGAACCGCGAACCGGTCCCCGTCCCGACCCACCATAAGGTCAATGGCGTCGCCAAACAGCCAAGGTAGAGCCAACGAGAATCCAATCGCCGCTATCGCAGTGAAATAAGCGAGACCCAGCCGCGACGGATAACGCGCCGCCATCCTGATTATGCGCCAAAGCACGTCCATGGCTATTCGATTCCTACCACGGAAGAATCGCCGGCGGCGCTCAGCAAAATACAGGCTAGGTCAAATTCCGGTTTACGAGAATCACGGGTGCAGGTGTCGAGCCCTACGAATGGGCTCGCTGTCAAATAACGATTGAGCATAGGTATCGCACTATACACCCTCGAACTGTCCTACACAATCCCGTCGAGTTGGTCCCCGCAGGAATCGTCGGGGCAGTTCCCGGGCGGGACGGTCGAGGTATGTCCGCGAATCGGTCAGATGCGTTCCATGCGGTCCGGCGCCGACATACCCATCAGCGTCAGCGTGCGGCGGAAGGCCACCTGCGCCGCCGACACCAGCTTCAGGCGCGCCAGCGTGATGTCATTGTCGGCAGCGTCCGCCGACACCACCCGGCAGTTTTCGTAAAAATGGTGGAACGCAGTGGCCAGCTCCATCGCGTAGTGGGGCAGGTGGTGCGGCTCCAGGTTCTCCGCCACCTGCACGATCAGCTCCGGCAGCCGCAGCATGGTGCGTATCAGGCTCAATTCATAAGGACTGTCCAGCAGGGTTACATCACCGTTGCTGTAGTCGATGTTGCGCTCGGCGGCCAGCTTCAGGATGCTGGCGTTGCGGGCGTGAGCGTACTGCACGTAGTAAACCGGGTTCTCCGACGACTCCCGGGTCGCCAGTTCCATGTCGAATTCCATCTGGGTGGAGGGCGACCTGGCCAGGAAGAAATAACGACAGGCATCCACGCCCACTTCGTCCACCAGCTCCCGCAGCGTAATGAAATCCCCGGTGCGTTTCGACGCGCGCACGGTCTCGTCGCCGCGCTTCAGCGTAACCATCTGGGAGATGAGCACGGTCAGGTTTTCCGGCTCCACGCCCAGAGCGGTAACCGCTGCCTTCATCCGTGGCACATGACCCTGGTGGTCTGCGCCCCAAATGTCGATCACCCGCTCGAACCCACGGCAATCGAATTTGTTGAAATGGTACGCAATATCGGACGCAAAATAAGTAGGTTCGCCGGATGAGCGCACCACCACGTTATCCCGATCATCGCCCAGCGCGGTTGAGTTAAACCAGAGCGCCCCGCTGCGCTGGGCCAGGTGGCCGCCCTCGCGCAGCCGGTCCATCGCCCGGTCGTAGTCCTTGTCCTGAAACAGCTGGCGTTCGCTGAACCAGTTGTCAAAGTCGACACCGATAGCGCTCAGGTCCTCGCTGATTACGGATATCATCTGCTCCCGGGCCAGGTCGCCTATGCTGCGAATCGCGGCCGCGTCGTTCATTTCCAGGTAGCGATCTCCCTCGGACTGAATTATGTCGGCCGCGATGTCGGCGATGTAGTCGCCCTGATAGCCATTGTCCGGCAACTCGGCTTGCCGACCCAGGGCCTGTTGATACCGAACCCACACCGACCGGTAAAATGCCTCCATCTGCGAGCCGGCATCGTTGACGTAATATTCGCGGGTAACGTCGTATCCCGCCGCTGCCAGCGCGTTCGCCAACGCGCTGCCCAGCACGGCGCCGCGGGTGTGCCCCACATGCACCGGCCCAGTCGGGTTGACGCTGACAAACTCGACCATCACCTTGCGGCCCTGGCCAATCTGTGCCGCGCCGAACGCGTCTCCAGCGCTTCGCACCGCCTCAACCTGCTCCTGCAACCAGCGATCGCTGAGCCTGAAATTGATGAACCCGGGCGGCGCCGACGCCACGCTGGCAATCTCCGGCCCGGTTTCCACCCGCACGGCGATAGCCTCGGCCAACTGCAACGGATTGGCGCGGGCGGCCCGCGCCAAGCGTAGCGGCAGGTTGGTCGCGAAATCGCCGTGGTCAGGATTGTTGGGGCGCTCAACTTCAATCAACGGGACGGTGTCGACATTCAGCACGCCGTCCCGATGGGCGCGTTCCAGCGCATCTGCCACGGCCTTTACGATGGTGTCTTTGACTAGCATTCGATAAATTCCGGTCAGTATGACTTGCGTGCGAATCAGGGTCGCATCCTAGCATATCGCCCAGCGGGCGACCCGTTTATCCCTCGGCAAGTTGGAACCACAATCCAAGGCTGCTTTCCGGGTCGATATTGGCGGTCGTGTAACCGCGCGGGCTTTGCGTAACGCCACCCTCACCGCGCATCCGGTTGCCCTTGGCAGCCAGGTCAGCCGAGACTTGCCGCACGTTATCCACCCCAAAGGCGACGTGATACACGCCGGGGCCGTGGTCGGCCAGATGTTTGGCGATGCCCGATTCCGGGTCCAGCGGCTCGGTTATCTCGATGAGGGTTTCCCCGGCCCGGTACAGTGCATCTTTCATGCCGCGTTCCTCAATGACGTTCAGGTCGTCGGGCTCCATACCGAAATTTTGGCGGATGTAATCGACCATCGCATCACGGTCGTGCACTACGTAGTGGATGTGATGAACAGAGTTGAACATGGCAACCTCCCTGTTGTGCTGCGTCTGATAACGTGTGGAGTACCCAGCGCCGGCGGCTAACCTTCGGCCAGCTGGAACGGGAATCCCAGGGCGCTGGCGGCATCTATATTGGCGGTCATATAGCCTTCCGCGCTGCGGGACAGACCGTTTTCACCGCGCAGTCCGGTGCCCCTGGAGGCGAGGTCAGCGGCTTTGCCCTCAACGTCCGTCACCCCAAAGGCCATGTGATACGGTCCGGGGCCAAAGGTTTTCAGGTACTGGCCCATCGCCGAGTCCATGTCCAGCGGTTCGGTGAATTCCACGTTGGTCTGCCCCACCTTGTAGATGGCGTTTTTCATCCCGCGCGCTTCGTAAACCTGCACTTTTTCCGGGGTCATACCGAATTTGTCCTCGATGTACCTGGCCATCTCGTCCGCGTCGTGGACTAGGATACGGACATGGTGTATAAATTCGAACATCTTTCCTCCAGCTTGGAGTGAGTCGGCGGTGCCCAGTTTGACCAGCGAGCGACAACAATCCAGTTTGCCACGTCGGGTTCTGCTGGTGGGGGGCGACGAATTTCGCTCCACCTGCGTCGAAATGGATCGCAGCTTGCTGGCCCTTACCGGCAAAGCGAAACCGCGCATTGCCATCATACCAACAGCGGCGGCATTCGAGAACCCGCAGCGCGCCGCCGATAATGGCCGCCGACATTTCGGCAATCTGGGCGCCGACGCATTCACTATGGATGTTACCAGCCGTCCCGATGCCGAAAACCCGGATATTGTCGACCAGGTTGCGGACGCCGACATCGTATATTTCACCGGCGGCAGCCCCGAACACCTGCTGACTGTGCTGGCCGACTCTCCCCTGCTGCAGGCGCTGACGGCGGCCAACCGGAGCGGGACAATCTGGGCCGGGTCGAGTGCGGGCGCGATGGTGCTGGGTCAGGAGATGCGCCGGCCCTCGTCTGGGCAAGGTTCCGCCGCCCTCGGCATTGCTCCGGGCATTCTGGTCCGACCTCACCACGAACGCAGCAACCCGGCGACGGTATCGGAACAGCTGGCGAGTGGCGGCGAATCCGGGTTGTGCGTCCTAGGCATCGACGGCGCCACCGGGTTGCTGCTCGACCCCGGCCAAGCCACCGTGATGGGCGCCGGCAACGTTACCGTATACCGGTCGGGCGGCTGGACGCAGTATGCCTCCGGGCAAACCGTGCCATCGCTGACCGTCGACGGCCCCGCTGCCTAGTACTACAGTCGCAGATTTGACAGGCGGCGTTTGTAATGGCATTGGCGGGCTCTGGCTTGGTGGCGCCGTCTCCACCACGACCAGGACAGGATGAAATCAGGCAGTTGATTTTCCGTCCATACCAGTCGGGTGAGCAGCCGGCGCGCCTCCGGGGCCGTTATGGGAATCAGCGCTTCATCGGGACCGTAGCAGCCCCCTTTGCTCCTGGTTCCATCGCTTGATGCTTGATTACTGACAGATACGCCTGCGCCAGCATCGCCAAGGTGATGTGCCGGTACCAGCCGTCCCACCTCCGCACCTCATACTGGTCCAGTCCCACCTGCCCCTTGGCCTCCTCGAAACACTCCTCGATGGCCCACCGGGTCCCAGCCACCCTCACCAGTTCCTCCAAGGCCGTTCCCGCCGGGCCGAAGCATACGAAGTAAGCCAACTCCCCGGGCTGGGCAATGCTGCGCCGGGCCAGCAGCCAGTAGCCCTTGCCCGGCTCCCCAAGAGGCCGTATTTCCACGACGGCCCAATCGTCTGCTCAAGGCGATCGTAGACCCGTGGCCCCTTGGCCCCATCGCCCGCACTGCAGCTGGTCCAACCCAACTCGTCAACCTGCGACGTCAGCCGGTCAGCCCGCACCTGACACCGGCCCTTGTCCGTCCAGACCCACAGCTGCTCGTTGCTCCTGATGGCCAGCACGTGGGGAATTCCCGCTCGCTCCAGCCACCGCCGCAGCTTGCGGTCGTTGCCATAGACCTCATCTCCAGCAACCCAGCCGAAGGGGACTCCTGATTCCAGCGCCCGCTTCAGCATTAGCTGGGCCAGTTGCGGCTTGGTCCGAAAGCCGACACTCTCCGGCGCCCCAGCCTCCCCCCGCCGCTCCCAGTCTTCCGCCCACACCTGGGGCAGGTACAATTCCCGGTCCAGCAGGGTTCTGCCCCTGGCGCTGGCATAGGCCAGAAATACCCCGATCTGACAGTTCTCGATCCGCCCCGCCGTCCCGCTGTACTGCCGCTGCACCCCCACCGACTGCTCCCCTTTCTTGAGGAATCCGGTCTCGTCCACCACCAGCACCGCGTCAGCGGCGGACCGATGCTCCACCACGTAGGATTTCAGGTCATCACGAACCAGGTCCGCATCCCACCGATAGTTGTACAACAGGCGCTGCACCCCGTCGGGAGTGGCGTCGCCCGCCTGCTCCGCCAACTGCCACCCGTTCTTGCGCTCTACGGAACTGACCAGTCCCCGCAAGTAGTCCAGTACCCGCCGGCGAGGCTCCGGGCGCCGGAACCGTCCGGCAATGCAGGAATGAACCTGCTCAATCCCTTCGGCCCAGCGGGCCACTTCCGCCAGTTCCTCCTCACGCCCCGTCACCGCCGCACCCCCTCACCGGATAATGGCCTATTTTACCCGATAATCTGCGACTGTAGTACTAGCCGCGCCGGGACCGCAATTCTTCCCAAACGGTGTTGGGCGAAACTCCCGCCGACGCCATCAGCGTCAACGTGTGATACAGCAGGTCGGCGATTTCGCCGGGCAGGCCCTCGGTATCGCCGGTCGCCGCCGCCAGGGCCGCCTCGCCCGCCTCTTCGATGACTTTCTGTGCGACGCGGCTGGTTCCCTCGCTCAGCAACTTTGCCGTGTAACTGTCCTCCGGCATCGCCCGCTGTCGGTCCTTGATGACGGCGAAAAGCTCATCGAGCACGCGCGGCCCGCCGTCCGACGCTTCGTATTCGGTGGGCAAGTCGTCCATTTTGGTGTAGAAGCAGGAAACCTCACCGGTGTGGCAGGCCGGACCGTCAGGTTCCACCTTCAGCAGAATCGTGTCGGCGTCGCAGTCCACGTACCACTCCCGCAGGTTCAGGTAGTTGCCGGACACCTCCCCCTTGTGCCATAGATCTTCCTGGCTGCGGCTGTAGAACCATACCTGCGTGCCCTCGACGGTACGCTTGAGCGAGCCGGGGTTCATGTATCCCAGCATCAAAACCTGGCCGGTGTTGATGTCCTGCGCGATGGCCGGCACCAACCCTTTGTCATCCAGCTTTACGTCAGTCATAAGAGCGCTCCTTGGCCGATGCTGGCCGGGCTTGGGGCCGATGCTGGCCTGGTTTGAACTGTGGCGGGTTAGCCCAGCCGTTCCAGCGCCTGCGGCAGCTCTAGCAGATTGCGGATTTCTGCGTCGGGCGTAGGGAGTGCGGGATCCATGGCGGATCCGGAACGGTTGATCCATACGGCCGCCATGCCGACACCGTGCGCGCCCATAACATCTTCCAATTGACGATCCCCAACGTAAACACATTCGGAGGGAGCGACACCCAATCGTTGGCAAGCGGCGCGGAACATGCGGGCGTCAGGCTTGTAACACTGTTCGCCCTCAGAGGAAATTACCGCCCCAAACGTAGCTTCAATCCCAAGCGGAGCTTCAATCCGGGCCACCACCGGGTTCAGGTAGGCGTCGTCGGCATTGGAAACGATCCCCATTCGCCAGTTTTGGCAGATTATGTTGAGGGCTTCCAGGGAATCATCCCACAGTTCGCGTTGACCGAGGTCGTCGATGGATTTCTGGGAGGCCGCCCGCCCGTCGCCGCGCAGACCCAGATCGCGAAAGGCTCCATCGAAAGCGCCCGCCCAGCCCTCCAGGTAGGAGACGAAGGGCACTCCAGGTGCGATGCGTCGGTCGCGGAAATTGTCGGCGCCGGTGTTCCAGGCCTGACGAAGCGCCGCCGGTGTGGTGTCCAGTTGCTGGTCGCGCACTATGTCGTCAAACGTGCGCTCCCAAAGATGCGGGCCATCCTGTGCAATCGTGTTGAACATATCGAAAATCACCGTAGTGATTGCGCTCATCGTCGATGCCACCTCTGTGCATATTGCGAGTACGGTTTATGCTGCGAATTCGGGGTCAGATTCGCATGGGTATGCTGCGGCCGGCCAGGTAGTTTTTGGCTTCCGCAATGGTGTAAGCGCCGAAATGGAATATGCTGGCGGCCAGCACCGCGTCGGCCTCGCCCCCGGCAAAAGCATCGTATAGATGTTCCAGGGTGCCAGCACCGCCGCTGGCGATTACCGGCACCGACACGGACTGCGAGATGGCGCGGGTTAGCCCGAGATCATACCCGTTCTGCTGCCCATCTTCGTCCATGCTGGTGAGCAGAATCTCGCCGGAGCCCAGATCAACGGCGCGGCGCGCCCACTTGACCGCATCCAGACCGGTCGGATTGCGCCCGCCGTGGGTGAAAACCTGCCACCCGGAGTCGTCATCGACGGCGAGAGAAACATCTTCAGGCGTCGGATACTCTTCCCCCGGAACCACGCGGCGAGCGTCAATTGCCACCACGATACACTGGCTGCCAAACTGGCCCGCACCCCGAGATACCAGCTCCGGGGTGTTGATGGCCGCCGTGTTGATGGACACCTTGTCGGCGCCGGCGTTCAGCATCCGGCGCACGTCTTCGATGGAGCGGATACCCCCGCCGACGGTCAGTGGGATGAACACCTGCTCGGAAACTCGTTGCACCACGTTGACCATGGTGTCCCGGGAGTCGCTGCTGGCAGTGATATCGAGGAAGACCAGCTCGTCGCCGCCTTCCGCATCATAGCGGGCCGCCAGTTCGGCCGGATCGCCGGCATCCCTCAGGTTAACGAAACTGGTTCCCTTAACGACGCGCCCGCCGTCCACGTCGAGGCACGGTATGATTCGGCGGGTCAACAAAACATCATTCCAATGCGGTGGGCAAAATTGCGTCTCAGTATAGCATTCGCCTGGATTCTAGCCCTGTGCAAAACTCGCTAATCAACCAATTTGTCATTGCGAGGAGCGTAGCGACGTGGCAATCTCGTTCCCGTAACGACGACTGTTGCCCCGTCGAGATTGCCACGCTGCGCTCGTAATGACAGTCTTCCACAGCTTTATGGATTCCGACTGCACTTGCCGACCGCAACCGCCGGCCATATTATGTTGCGTGGCCGTGTGGCCGCAGCGCAGCATCAAGGAGGATTGAAAAATGGCACTGACTTTAGCCGACACCAACCGGATTATGGCAGCGGCACTGGCCAAGGCCGGAGAACTGAACATCAAGGTGAGCGTGGCCGTCGTCGATGCGGGCGGGCGGCTGATCGGATTGCAGCGTATGGACGGCGCAATCTGGGCGTCCGCTTACGGATGCCAGGGCAAGGCGGTTGCATCATCGGCTTTCGGCCGCCCCAGCGGTGAACTGCAGGCCCGGGCCGATTCGCCCACCCCGGCCGGTATCCGCCAACGCTCCGGCGCCGAGATGATAATGGGCCAGGGCGCAGTTCCCATCGTCGTGGGCGGCGAGGTCGTCGGCGCGTGCGGCGTCGGCGGTGGAACCAGCGAAGAAGACGAAGCGTGCGCCGCTGCTGGAGCCGGCGCCCTCTAACGCGGTCGGTCGCAAACCTGATCCTCGTATTCGCCGGTGCAGTTACGGTACCAACGCCAACACCATCGCCGGCGAGCCACTCCCTCCCACCAGCATGAGCCGACCAACAACGATAGTCGTCCCGATGGGAGGGAGTTGATCCAGGTTGTTGACACATTCCAGCACCAGGCTGGCCTGGGACAGCGCCAGCCGGCTGATGGATAACCCGGCATCGGCCCCCGGGTCGATTCCCGGCGCATCGGTAGCCAACCCGTGCACTCTCCGGTCATTCAGCAAAAGTCGAGCGGCGGCCATGCTGAAACCGGGCGTGTGCATGACGCCGTGTGCGTCCAGGTTGATAAATCGCTCAGGACGCATCCAAAACCGTTGCCAGCCGGTGAACAGCAGCACCGCGACTCCGGGAGAAATCGTCTCGTGCCGTTGCTCCCATTCGGCAATGTCCGCCACGCTCAAGGCATAATCCGGATCGGCGGCTGACGTCGATCACCACCGCCGGCGCCACTAATGACGCGGCCGGCAGAGCTTCGGGCCCGGCGCCGTCCGCGTAGTAAGCGGCCGGCGATGCCAGATGCGTCCCGGTATGCTCTCCCATGCTGAAACTGCGCAGGAAATAACCCTGTTGGCCCAACTCCGCCACCGTATCGAAACGCACCGCAGGGTCGCCGGGCCACTGGGGTATCCCGGGGCGTAACGGATGGCTCAACTCCACCACCCGGCGGTAGCTGATGGTGTTCTCCGGCGGCTGCATGGCAACATTCTTGCATAACGGCCACAGGCCGGCGAGTAGTTCCAGCGGAGGGCGTCCCGGCGGAGTGCCGGTCTGGACTGGTTACGGCCACGTCAGGCTGCGAGGCGGTGTGGTGCGGTGGCGTTATCCAGCGGAGAAAATTCTGGCACCAGCGACTTCAACTCCAGCATCTCGTTGAGGTGCCGGTCCACCCAACGCATGGCGTTCATAAAACTGCGCACGGTGCCCAGTTCGGTCAGCTGGTGCAAAGAATTACGCCCGTAGATTACGTAGCAAATGGACGGTATCTCGGCGTGAACCAGGTACCCGCGATAATAAATCCGGCGACCCCCAGCGGGGATGGGAACCGTGGTTACCGCTTCGGTTGCTGAAAATACGCTGTTGATATTGGCTTTCATGGTGTGCTCCTGTTGGCGTCCGGTAGGTCGCCCGCGTGATGCACATATGTTCTATTACGCTGTTCGCAGCCGTCAACGGCGCACCGGTCACTATTTTTTAATTCAACCAATATTCGTGCGCTGAGCAACAAAAAAAGCCGACGCAAAGGCCGGCTCAATCCGTGGCATTCTTGCCGGGGCGCTCAGTTCCCGGATGCACTCTCCACGAAGGCTTCCAGCGCAACGACTTCCTGGCTGGAGGTAGCCATGTTGCGAACCGCCACCGTTCCGTCGCGCACTTCGTCATCGCCCAGAATCAGCACCGCGTCCACGCCGAGCGCGCTGGCCTGACGCATCTGTCCACGCAACGTCCGTCCGCCGTTGGCCAGGATCGCGCCCACGCCGACGGCCCGCAGTCGGTTGGCCAGCGCGACCCCGGACACGCGGGCCGTCTCACCGATGGTGGCGATCAGGTAGCGCGGGGCCGGCTCTTCCGGCACCGGATATTCAGCCCGCTGCAAATTCAGGGTGAGCCGCTCGATGCCGCTGCCGAACCCGATGCCGGGCGTCGGCCGGCCTCCCAGCTGTTCGATCAGAGCGTCGTATCGCCCGCCGCCGCAGATGGTGGATTGTGCGCCCTCCACCGCCGGCTGGATTTCGAACACCGTGCGGGTGTAGTAATCCAGGCCGCGCACCAGCCGGTGGTCAACCTGATTGGGCACACCGATGGCCGCCAGGTACGACTGAACCCGATCCCAGTGGGTCTGGCAATCGGCGCAGAGACATTCCACCGATTTGGGAGCTTCCTCACCCAACGCCCGGCAGGTCTCCACCTTGCAATCCAGCAGTCGCAGCGGATTGCGCTCCAGACGGGCTCGGCAATCTTGGCAAAGGTGTCCACTCGATTTCTCGTAGTAAGACTTCAGCGCCGCAATAAATTCGGGCCGGCAGTTTTCGTCCCCAATGCTGTTGGTCAGGAGGGTAATGTCGCTCAAACCGATGTCGTGCATCAGCGTCCACGCGAGTTCGATCACCTCGGCGTCGACCGACGGATCACCGTCGCCGATGGCCTCTACGCCGAACTGGTGGTGCTGGCGAAACCGGCCGGCCTGCGGACGCTCGTAGCGGAACACCGGGCACAGGTAATACAGCCGCACCGGTTGCGCCTGGTTGTGCATCCCGTGCTCCAGATAGGCCCGGCACACCGGAGCCGTTCCCTCGGCGCGTAATGTGAGCTGGTCGCCGCCCCGATCCTCAAAGACGTACATCTCCTTTTCGACGATGTCCGTGCCTTCGCCCACGCCGCGCACGAACAGTCCCGCGTCCTCAAACATGGGGCTGTCGATGCGGCCGTAACCGAACCGACGGGCCACGTCCACGGCCTTGCCCTCGATGTAACGCCAGTATTTTTGTTCCGCCGGCAGACGGTCGGAGGTGCCTCGAGGAGCCTGAAAAGTGGGCATACGCAGTCGTTACCTCTGCCATAAAGTAGTGCAGGTGCCATCAAGTAGTGCAGGAAGCCGAAATCACGAACCTGACCGGCACGGGCTAGGCTTTTCCTTCGGCAAGAAGCCGGTCCATCTCTTCGTCAGTAAGACCTCCGATGGAACACAGCACGTCGCGATTGTGTTGACCCAACGTCGGCGGCGGATTGGCCGGCGTGTCGACGCATCCAGTCAGTTGGACCGGCGTGTTGACAGTGCGGAACGGACGCCCGTAAGTATCACCGCTGTCAATGAACATGTTGCGCACCGCCAGATGCTCGCAGCCGTCCAGGTCAGCCGCGTCCTGCACGATGCCCATGGAGAAGCCGCAGTCCAGCAGCTGCTGGTTAAGCTCCCGTTTGGGTATGTGTTGCGACCATTCTTCGATGGCCGGCACGATGTGGCTGAAGTAGAACGGCCCGGTAACACCGCGACCCAGATAGCGCGGGTCGTCGGCCAACTCCGGGCGGCCGGCGAGATTCCACATCGCCCGCCACTTGTCGTCGGCGTCGCCCGCCCCGGCCAGCACGACGTAACCATCCGAGGCACGCAGCGCCAGTTGCGCCGAGAACATATTCTCCCGAGCCGTGGTTGTAACTTGCCCGGTAGATTGATACAGCGGCATACTGCTGGTGGTATGGGCCACCATGCAATCGTACATCGCCATATCAACGTGCTGACCCAGGCCGGTTTTGCGGCGGGATTCCAGCGCCAGCATCACCCCCAGCGCCGTCCAGACGCCCGGCACCGAATCGCCAATATTGTCGCCCACCATCTGCGGGCCGCTCTCCGGCGCTCCGGTCATCGCCATCCAGCCGCCCATACCCTGCACGCAGGGATTGTTGGCCGGCCAGTTGGAGTAGGGGCCCCGCAACCCGTCGCTATCGCCGTATCCGGTAATGCTGGCGTAGATAATGCCCGGGTTGATTTCAGCCAGCCGGTCGTAGCCGAACCCCAACCGCTCCATTGCGCCGGGACCCCAGTTGTCCAGCAGCACATCCGAGACTGCCACCATGTTGGTGAAGGCCCGCTTGGCTACCGGGTCGCGCAAGTCCAGCGCAACACTCTTCTTGTTGCGGTTCACCCCCAGATAGCGCGCGCTGACCTTGCCGCCGTCGGGCCCGTCTACCCATGGGTCGTTCAGCCGGGCCCGGTCGCCGACGCCGGGTCGTTCGACCTTGATGACTTCGGCGCCCATATCGGCCAGAATCATGGCGCAATAGGGCCCAGCCACAATATGCGTAGCATCCAGCACGCGCAGCCCTTGCAGAGGCAGCGGTTGCAGTCCGGGGGTGGTTTCCAAAGGCGTGGACATCGCCAACTCCAGGCCCATCGGGTTCGGTAATTGATTGCACCAACTATACAGGATTGGCGTCAGCCGTAAAACCCGGCCAGCGCCAGCGTTCGAACCCAGGGCAAACGCATTCTAACTTTAGGTGGCCTGATAAATCGTCATTCCCGCGAAAGCGGGAATCCATACAGATTGCTTCCAGGCAGTTGACGTACAACCAAGCCACTTGGATTCCCGCTTTCGCGGGAATGACGGGCACCTCAAAAACTGATTCAATTAGAATGCGGTTGCCCTGCGTTCGAACCGTGGGCGTTTGACAGAAATCGCCTACTCACCATAGAATTGACTATGCGCAATCTCCGGGTTGTGCGGATTTGGCCCCGTGGTGTAGCGGTTAACATACTGCCCTGTCAAGGCAGAGATCGTCGGTTCGAATCCGATCGGGGTCGCCATATCCCTTACCATTCCCCCCCCACCTTAACCTAATCCGCGTAACGGCTCCCGGCGGGGCCGTTTTTTGTTGCCTCGCCAGGAACGGCGTCGCGATTTGGTTGGTGCGGAAACTCTGCCCGCTTCGGTTTGAGACGGACTCAATCGAAGGCTGCCGCCGCCTTCAGCGAAAAGCGCTCACCGACACGTAACAGTTCAGAGTCGAGGGGAAACGAGCAGCTGACGGCAGGCGGCGAGAGGATTTAGACCTTGGGCGGGCCAGGTGCCGAAGATGGATGCCAGCGTCATCTTGCTCTCGGTGCCCTGCTCCGACCGGGTGCCGCCGCTGATCTTGCGGCTGATGACCAGATGTCGCAGGCTGCGCTCGGCGGCGTTGTTGTCTGAGGGCACTGCGGGTTCGGCCACGAAGACGAAGAATTCCTTGATGTGGCGCTCGATGCGCCGGCACAGCTTGCCCTGGACAGCCGACGGGTCAGACAGGAAAGGGCGGCCGAGGGCCAGCAGCTTCCGCTCCCAGGCCAGTTGGGCGGTGCGCCTTTGCCATGGCTCGTGATGGTTGCAGGCTTTGGCTGCGACATAGAGCTGGTGGACTGCCGCGGCCCATCGGGCCAGTGCGGCGTCTTTGCTAGGCTTTACGCATAATTTAGAAAAAGTATAAAGACAGGGTAAGTTGGCCTGACCAAAATCTCACTAAAGGCCCAGCTATGCTTACCCTGCCCAATGCCATTGTATCCATACTCATTCCCTTCGCAACGCTGTTTACCAACCCGACCTGGCGGAAAGCCCAGGTACTGCTGGTGGGCGCGATCCTGACCCCGGGTCAGCGCACCGTCGCCGCGGCCCTGCGGGTCATGGGCCGCAGCGATCACCGCGATTACGCCCGCTACCATGAGGTGCTCAACCGGGCGGTGTGGTCGCCCCGTGTAGCGGCGCGCATCCTCTTGGTGTTGCTGCTCCAGCACCTTGATGGTGGGGATGGCCCCTTGGTCTTCGGCATCGACGAAACCCTGGAACGGCGTCGCGGCGCCAAGATCAAAGGTCGGGGCATCTACCGCGACGCGGTGCGTTCCAGCCGGAGCCAACTGGTCAAGGCCAGCGGCCTGCGCTGGATCTCCCTGATGTGGCTGGGCCACGTGCCTTGGCTAGGCTTTACGCATAATTTAGAAAAAGTATAAAGACCGGGTAAGCTGGCCTGACCAAAATCTCACTAAAGGCCCAGCTATGCTTACCCTGCCCAATGCCATTGTATCCATACTCATTCCCTTCGCAACGCTGTTTACCAACCCGACCTGGCGGAAAGCCCAGGTACTGCTGGTGGGCGCGATCCTGACCCCGGGTCAGCGCACCGTCGCCGCGGCCCTGCGGGTCATGGGCCGCAGCGATCACCGCGATTACGCCCGCTACCATGAGGTGCTCAACCGGGCGGTGTGGTCGCCCCGTGCAGCGGCGCGCATCCTCTTGGTGTTGCTGCTCCAGCACCTTGATGGTGGGGATGGCCCCTTGGTCTTCGGCATCGACGAAACTCTGGAACGGCGTCGCGGCGCCAAGATCAAAGGTCGGGGCATCTACCGCGACGCGGTGCGTTCCAGCCGGAGCCAACTGGTCAAGGCCAGCGGCCTGCGCTGGATCTCCCTGATGTGGCTGGGCCACGTGCCTTGGGCCGGACGCCATTGGGCCCTGCCGGTGCTCACCGTGCTGGCGCCATCGACCCGGTACTACCAACAGCAGGGCCGTCGGCACAAGAAGCTCACCGACTGGGCGCGGCAGATGATCCTGCAACCCCGCTCATGGTGAGCCTGCCGAACCACGCTGGCTGCCCCAACGTCCACTGGTGCTGGTGGGCGACAACAGCTACGCCGTGCTGGACCTGCTCCACTGCTGCCAATCCCTCCGTGAACCCGTTACCCTCATTGCCAGACTACGGCTGGACGCCGCTCTCTATGCGCCCGCGCCAGCCCGTCAGCCGGGTCAGAACGGCCGCCCGCCGCTGAAAGGCGCGCGGCGACCCGCGCTGAAAACGATCCTCGACCAGCCCCAGGCAACTTGGGCCAGCGTGGCCGTGGCCTGCTATGACGGCGCCACCCGCACGGTGGAACTCACGTCGCAAACGGCGGTCTGGTACCGCTCCGGCAAGTCTCCAGTCCTCATCCGCTGGGTGCTGATCCGAGATCCCCAGGGCTCCTTCGCCACCCAGGCCTTGCTGTGCACCGACCCCGCCGCGGACCCGACCCAGATCCTGGAATGGTTTGTCCTGCGCTGGCAACTGGAAGTTACCCCGTATCAAGTACGGGGCAGGCTCTTTCAGGAGGTGCGGACCCACCTGGGCGTGGAAACCCAACGCCAGTGGTCCGACCTGGCCATCGCCCGCACCACGCCCGTCCTGCTGGGAATCTTCTCCTGGACCACCCTGGCCGCCCACACGTTGCAAAAACAGCGCCCCATGACCCAGCGCCGAGCGGCCTGGTACGACAAGCCGTTGCCGACCTTCGTGGACGCCATTGCCCTGGTGCGACGCCACCTGTGGCTGGCCTCGGAGGGTTTTTCAACGTCGGCCGTCGACCCCGATACGCAGGAACTCCCAGTCGCTCTGTACCACCGACTTGTCGATTCCCTGGCTTACGCCGCTTGAAATGCGGAAAGTCCAGCTTGGGCCGGACGCCATTGGGCCTTGCCGGCGCTCACCGTGCTGGCGCCATCGACCCGGTACTACCAACAGCAGGGACGTCGGCACAAGAAGCTCACCGACTGGGCGCGACAGATGATCCTGCAACCCCGCTCATGGTGAGCCTGCCGAACCACGCTGGCTGCCCCAACGTCCACTGGCGCTGGTGGGCGACAACAGCTACGCCGTGCTGGACCTGCTCCACTGCTGCCAATCCCTCCGTGAACCCGTTACCCTCATTGCCAGACTACGGCTGGACGCCGCTCTCTATGCGCCCGCGCCAGCCCGTCAGCCGGGTCAGAACGGCCGCCCGCCGCTGAAAGGCGCGCGGCGACCCGCGCTGAAAACGATCCTCGACCAGCCCCAGGCAACTTGGGCCAGCGTGGCCGTGGCCTGCTATGACGGCGCCACCCGCACGGTGGAACTCACGTCGCAAACGGCGGTCTGGTACCGCTCCGGCAAGTCTCCAGTCCGCATCCGCTGGGTGCTGATCCGGGATCCCCAGGGCTCCTTCGCCACCCAGGCCTTGCTGTGCACCGACCCCGCCGCGGACCCGACCCAGATCCTGGAATGGTTTGTCCTGCGCTGGCAACTGGAAGTTACCTTTCAGGAGGTGCGGACCCACCTGGGCCTGGAAACCCAACGCCAGTGGTCCGACCTGGCCATCGCCCGCACCACGCCCGTCCTGCTGGGAATCTTCTCCTGGACCACCCTGGCCGCCCACGGGTTGCAAAAACAGCGCCCCATGACCCAGCGCCGAGCGGCCTGGTACGACAAGCCGTTGCCGACCTTCGTGGACGCCATTGCCCTGGTGCGACGCCACCTGTGGCTGGCCTCGGAGGGTTTTTCAACGTCGGCCGTCGACCCCGATACGCAGGAACTCCCAGTCGCTCTGTACCACCGACTTGTCGATTCCCTGGCTTACGCCGCTTGAAATGCGGAAAGTCCAGCCAAGTCCAATTCGTGCTCCAAGTCTCCGCGTGGAGAAAATACCAACACGCGGTCCTTTTTCCTAACCAGACGGTCGATGCCAGCCTGACTTGAGCCAATCCAAATGCGCCCAGTCTGGTCAAATTCCATTCGATGGGAGTAAGCGACAATCGCCCGCGGCAGATTGACGGACCGGTAAATCTCAAAGGTGTTGGCATCGAAGATGGTGAGATTGCCAACCCGCGAACTTGCGGCACGCAGGTATCCTGGATTGGCCGGAAGCTCGTCCTGACGACCACCGCACGCGATTGCCAGAACGAGCATCACCACCAGTAAAGCCCAGCGGGAGCGCTGCCACCTGATAATTGACATTTGACGATGTTCCCGCTAAGAGCCTATCCTAAAAACCAAACCTGGGCTAAACTGGGGGAATGACTAAAGCGAAAGAACCCAAGCCACCGCGACCCAAGCGCGCTGGCCCGGCCACACCGACCAACCCCACCACCGGCTCCTTTCAGGTATCCGACGAGCTGTGGGCGGTGCTGGCCCCGCTGATTCCCCAGCGGGTGAATACCCATCCTCTGGGCGGCGGCCGGCCCCGAGTGCCCGACCGGACTTGCGCCAACGGCATATTCTACGTGCTGCGTACCGGCTGCCAGTGGAAAGCTCTGGACGCCACGGGCATTTGCTCCGGCTCCACCGCTCATTTGCGCTTCCAGGAATGGGTGGCCGCCGGGGTATTCCGGGAGCTATGGCGGACGGGGCTGGAACGCTACGACGAATTGCAGGGCTTGGACTGGAGCTGGCTGAGCATGGACGGGGCGCTGACCAAAGCGCCCCTGGGCGGGGGAAAAAACCGGGCCCAATCCCACCGACCGGGGTAAGAGCGGGGTCAAGCGCAGCCTGTTGACCGAAGCCCAAGGCATTCCGGTGGGGCTGGCGGTGGACGGAGCCAACCGCCACGACATGAAGCTGGTGCGGGCCACGGTGGACAGCCTGCCGGTGCCGCGACCCGTACCCAGTCCGGAGACCGCCCAGGGTATGTGCCTGGATAAGGGCTACGACTTCAATGAGGTGCGCCGCACCCTGGACGAGTTCGGCTTCACGGCGCACATCCGCAGCCGGGGCGAAGAGGCCCAGGCCATCAAGAAAGCGGCCGGCTTCAAAGCCCGACGCTGGGTGGTGGAACGGACGCACAGTTGGCTGAACCGCTTCCGGCGGATATTGGTCCGTTGGGACAAGTCTCCCGCCAACTACATTGCCTTCCTGCATTTCGCCTGCGCCCTCATCGCCCTCAGAGCCGCCGGGTTATTAGGATAGGCTCTAAGGGACGGCTTCCGAAAATCCTCAGTTAGTCGATTTCCGCCACATAGTAGCTGTCCAGGTAAGACGAGAGCGCGATTTCATCCGGGGCAACGGTGTGAGTGACGATGTACCATGCCGATACCCAACCCCACAGCGGATTGTTAACAAGCCACCAGTAGTAAGTGAATGAGTTGCTATCCAAGTTAACCGAGTAGTTCTCATTGTCCAGATACGTTCTCCACACCAACTTGGAGCAGAAAAATGTGCTGGTGCCACTCATAGCAAAGACATTCAAGGTAAAGGGTATTTGGCAATCGGTACCGTACGCGTCTTGTGCATCCTCCAGTGCCCCAGCTTGGCTCCATCGCCAGCTCTGATTGGCCAACTGACCATACATTATGTCATCGGCATCATCGTAAAATTCTGAAAGCGGTCTCAGAGCCACTCCATCATCATCATCATCACCCGTGTCTGGGCAGTCAACTTTGCTGCTGTCGTATATCTCATTATCCCCGGAGTAGATTCCAACATGGCTCCAATTCATCGCATACGCCGGACTGAATCCGATGGCAGATCCACTGGAGCTATCCGCCGCGTTTCTGAACAAGACGTCTCCCATCCGATTGATTTCGTCCTCAAGATCTTCCAACGAACTCTGAACCAGAACGTTATTCCTCCCAAAGCTTTGCCCCGACAGGTTGTCACCTCTCCCGGCAACTCCGCTCGCAGCAGCACTGGCTTTGGTACTGGCGTGAGCGCCGGCGCCAGTGGACGCTGGCGCCATGGCTGCAATGTACTCTACCGCCTGCTTGTACACCGGGTCATTATCAATCAGTTCTCTTTGTTTTTCTTGGAGCTTTTCAACGGCTTTCTGCTGCTTGGCCAGCGAGTTCGCAGCGGCGAGTTTTTGAAATTCCCCGGCAATTTCATCCAGTCCCTGTTTGGTGCTGACCTGTATGGGCAAGCGCTCGTAGAACCCTCTAATGGCCTTGTATGGCTTGCTATCATAGATATCGTGCAACTTCGTATCACTGGCATCCATTTCCTCCATTGACGTCAGCAGCTTCCGGAACTCGGTCTCGAATTCGTCGGGGATGCCGTTGCCGTCGTCGTCCGTCTCCATGTCAATCTCACCC
The DNA here is from genome assembly GCA_965220095.1 of Dehalococcoidia bacterium. GTDB lineage: Bacteria > Chloroflexota > Dehalococcoidia > Lucifugimonadales > UBA3495 > Bin87. The sequence goes on along the minus strand of OZ244805.1, from coordinate 2,307,855 downwards.
GCTTGCTCATCCGTATCTTCAGCGATGGCGACAGGTAAAGACGGAGGCAATCCCGCTGCCAGAAAGGCAAGCAGAGCCAAAACCGCGATTATCCTAGCGAAGCTGTGATTCATTTTCTTCTTCCATTCTGTGAAGTATGATTTTTACCTTAAATGGTCTTAATGGCGCCAAACCAACACGTCAAAAAACGAAAAACGCTGGGCGACAAGCTATTGACTCCGTGAATCACGATATCCTGTGAAATCACCAATCGAATATCGAATAACGTGAAAATCAGCGAATGGCTACCCTTTACAACGCTAGCGTCAAATAGCAACGATTTTTCGTCCATTATCAACGACCGGCAATCTGTCCACGCCATCCCCTGCGTACTACCGGCAACCTTGATATACTGAACTATCTGCTCCCTCTCTCGCTCGTGGGGAGAGGGTTGGGGTGAGGGATTCTGATGGTTACTTTACTAAAGAAAATTGTCGGCGACACGCCGGAGCGCGCCGCCGAGAAGTTGCGCGGCCAACTGGTGCCGCAGGTGAACGCGCTGGAAGATTACACGCGCAGTCTGGACGACGAGGGCCTGAGCGCCAAAACCGTCGAGTTTCGCCGCCGGCTGTCGGCTGGGGAAACGCTGGCCGACCTGCTGCCCGAGGCTTTTGCCGTGGGGCGCGAGGCGGCCCGACGCACCCTGGGCCAGCGCCACTATGACGTACAGCTCATCGGTGGGGCGGTGCTCAACGACGGCAAGATTGCCGAGATGAAAACCGGCGAGGGTAAAACCCTCGTTGCAACCCTGCCGGCCTACCTGAACGCCCTTACCGGCGACGGTGTGCACATCGTTACCGTCAACGACTACCTGGCTCGCCGCGATCCAGTGTGGATGGGGCCCATCTTCCATCTGCTGGGCCTGTCGGTGGGTTGTCTGCAGCACGACGCCGCTTATATCTATGACCCTGAACTCACCAGCGTGGGCAGGGGTGGCTTCCAGTTCCTGGCTCCGGTGCACCGATCCGAGGCTTACCAGGCCGATGTGCTCTACGGCACCAACAACGAATTTGGTTTCGACTACCTGCGCGACAACATGGCTCTGAGCGTGGACGGGCAGGTGCAACGGGGCCGACGTCATTTCGCCATCGTTGACGAGGTTGACAACATCCTGATTGACGAAGCCCGCACGCCCCTCATCATCAGCGGGCCGGCCCAGCAGCCGGTGGAGCACTACTACACCTTCGCCCGGCTCGCTCCTCGATTGCAGTTGTATGATGACTACGAAATCGACGAACGCTCGCAGGCCATCTCGCTGACCCAGGAAGGCATCGGCAAGATGGAGCGTTGGACGCGGGTGGACAATCTATACGACACCGAGAACTTCCACCTGGTGCAGTACATTGAAAACGCGCTGGTGGCTCAGGTTCAGAAGGTCAAGGATAAAGACTACGTGGTCCAGAACGGCGAGGTCGTCATCGTTGATGAGTTTACCGGCCGTCTGCAGTCTGGCCGCCGCTGGTCTGACGGGCTGCATCAGGCGGTAGAGGCCAAAGAGGGCTGCAAGATTCAGCGGGAGAGCGTTACCTACGCCACCATCACCCTGCAAAACTACTTCCGGATGTACCGGAAGCTATCCGGCATGACCGGTACCGCTGTGACCGAAGCTGACGAGTTCTATAAGATTTACGGGCTGGAAGTGGTGGCGGCGCCGACCAACCTGCCCATGGTGCGCTTCGATTCCACCGACCTGATTTTTCCCACCGCCGAAGGCAAGTGGCGCTCCGTGGTGGAGAGCATCGCCACCCGCTCCCAGTCCGGCCAACCGGTGCTGGTAGGCACAACCTCCATTGAAACGTCGGAAGAGCTGAGCGAACGGCTCCGCAAGCGCGGTATCGAACATCAGGTGCTCAATGCCCGCAACCACGAGCACGAGGCCACCATTGTGGCGCAGGCCGGACGGGCCGGTTCCGTTACCGTGTCCACCAACATGGCAGGGCGCGGCACCGACATCGTGCTGGGCGGCGCCGACACTGACCGCGAAGGCTGGCAGGACGAGCATCAGCAGGTGGTCAATTTGGGCGGCCTGCACGTCATTGGCACCGAGCACCACGAAGCACGGCGCGTGGACAATCAGCTGCGCGGTCGCGCCGGCCGGCAGGGCGACCCCGGCAGCAGCCAGTTCTTCGTCGCGCTGGAAGACGAGCTGATGCAACGCTTCGGCGGCGATCGCATCAAGAATGTAATGAGCTGGACTGGCCTCAACGATGACGAACCGCTGGAGAACAAAATCATCACCAAGTCCATCAACAGCGCACAGGTGAAGGTTGAGGGTTACCACTTCGATGTGCGCAAGCACCTGCTGAACTTTGACGACGTTCTCAACCAGCAACGGGAGGTTATCTACACCCAGCGTTCTAGTATCCTGGCCGGCGAAGGTCTGCGCGAGCGCTTGCTGGAGATGCTGCGCACCGAGTTCGAGCAACTGACGGCCAACCATCTCCAGTCTCGCCACGTCGACGACTGGAACGCAGACGGGCTGCTGGCATCATTGGGTCAGATTTGCCCCCTGCCGACCGAGATCGACACGCCGGATAAACTGTTGCAGGTGAGCCGCGAGCGAATCGACGGCATCTTGCATCAACACGCCGAAACCCTCTACGAAGCGAAAGAGCGAGACCTCGGCACGGAGCAGATGCAGATTCTGGTGCGCCTGCTGCTGCTGAAATCCATCGACACTCACTGGGTCAATCACCTCACCAACATGGAAAACCTGCGCACCGGCGTGGGTCTGCACGCCGTCGGGCAGCGCGACCCGCTGGCCGTGTATCGCTCGGAAGGCCAGCGCGCCTTCGCGGAACTAACCCGGCAAATGCAACGGGAAGTTACCCACACGCTGTTCCACGTTACGCTGTCGCCCGAGGCTCCAGGTCAGGGCAACTCGGCGAACGGCGATGCCGCGGGTTCCGGTAACGGGTCGCAAAACAACGGCGCCAGCCGCAGTGGTCGGCGACGGGATGCGCTGCGCTCACCGGTCAGCCCGATGGCAGCGGTGAACGGTAGTCGCACTGCCAATGCTCCGCGCGGCGGCCGCAAGATAGGTCGCAACGCACCGTGTCCCTGCGGCAGCGGACGCAAGTACAAACGTTGCTGCGGCGCAAACGTCTAGATTCCGTGTGCGCCAGGCCAACTGCCTGGCGTTACTTATCGCGGCGAAAGAGGCGGCGAACGATAGTCAACGGCTGGGATTGGGGCGCATCCATCGAGATCGGCTTGTTGCGTCCGGATGCCCACCCCTCCGGGTCCCGCTCGAACGCGATCCGGCAGCCGGGGGCGCAGAAATAGTATGTTGCGCCGGCGTGTTCGCTGGCGCCGCCGTTGGGGTTGTCTGTATCCACCTGCATCAGGCAGATGGGATCGGTTGCGGTTGCCATGTCAATACTACCTTCAGTGCTGCCTGTGGTTAGGGTTAGTTATCGGCGGGGGACGGCACCGGTTCTATGTCCGGCGGCAGCGTGAATACTGGTTGCCCATCGTCGCGGTGCGTATGGTTAACCAGGGCCAGGATTATCTGCTGCTGGCTGCGGCGGATTTCGTGCAGGACTTCGTTCTTGGCATTGTCGATTTTGTCTTCGAGGTCAACTTTGACCCGATCGATTTTAGTGTCAAGTTCTCGCCGGGTGTCTGCGATGCGGTCTTCAAGATCGCGCCAGGTTTCGGCGATTATGTCCTTTAGCTCATCCTTATTCTCAGCTGCTTCCCGCCTAAGCTCGGATATATCCCGTTTGAGTTCGTCCTTATTCTCAGCTGCTTCCCGCCTGAGCTCGGCTGCTTCCCGTTTGAGTTCGTCCTTATTCTCGGCTATATCCCGTTTGAGCTCTTCCTTATTCCCGGCCACTTCCTGTTTTAGTTCGTTATGCTCCCTGCGGCCGGGGAGACGACCTACCCCGATTGCCATCGGGAGAAGTGTAGCCAGCATAGCTATCACGATGCCGGCCTGACTGCCGATTATCGCGATAATGACCGGACTAAGGACATTGAGGCTGTTATTGTCCATTGGCAGTTTCCCTTGCGGCAATGCCGGAGCAGTGAGGCGGGTTGTATCGGCTAGCGCCCGGTTTGCACATATTATAGCGTCGCCCCCCGCAACCGCAACGAGTTGCTGACCACGCTTACCGAGCTGAACGCCATCGCCAGCGCAGCCAGGATCGGGTTCAGGAAACCAGCGTCGCCGAAGAAGAATGTCAGGCCGCCGGGCACTCCTCCCAACGCGGCAAATACCGGATACAGCGCTCCGGCCGCTACCGGGATCAGCAGCGCGTTGTAGATGAACGCCCAGAAGAGATTCTGCCGGATGGTTCGCATTGTGGCTTTGGACAGCCGCAGCGCCGTGGCAACCGCCATCAGGTCGTCCCGCATCAGCGTAATGTCCGCCGACTCGCGCGCTATGTCGGCGCCGCCGCCCATGGCGATGCCAACGTCCGCTGATGCCAACGCCGGCGCGTCGTTGATCCCGTCGCCAACCATCGCAACGACGTTGCCCTCGGCGCGCAGTTGGCCGATCACTGCGGCCTTGTCGGCGGGCAGCATACCGGCGCGATACTCGGAGATGCCGCAAGCCGCCGCCACGGACGCCGCCACCTCGGGCCGGTCGCCGGTCAGCATCACGGTGCGCACCCCGAGCGACCGCAGCGTCGCCACCGCTTCCCCTGCGTTTGACTTGATGCCATCTGCCACGGCGATCACGCCTAGCGGGTTGCCGTCTTTGGACACGAACATCGGCGTGCGACCCTGCGCGGCCAACCCGTCTGCGGCATCGGACAGAGCCGCAGGAATCGCCGCACCCACGTCGGCGAGCAGGGCAGCATTTCCGACGGCAACCTTGCTTCCACCGACGGTGGCGGTTACTCCGGCCCCCCGATGAGCCGCGAAGTCTGACACTGCCGTCGGCGTCATTCCGTCTGCCAACCCCCGGCGCACGACGGCTCTGCCGGCCGGATGTTCAGACAGTTGCTCGGCGGACGCGGCGTAGCGGAGCACATCGCTGGCGGTGATTCCATCCGTGGCTACCACTTCGGTAACTTCCGGGTTGCCGTGGGTCAGCGTTCCGGTTTTGTCCACGGCCACCACACCAACGGCGTGGGCTCGTTCCAAAGCGGCGGCGCTGCGAATCAGGATACCGCGTTCGGCTCCCCGGCCTACTCCCACGATGATTGCCGTCGGCGTTGCCAACCCCAGGGCGCAGGGGCAGGCAATGATGAGGACAGCCACCAGCGTCAGGATGGCGTACTGAAATGATGGCTCCGGCCCCAGGAACAGCCAGATAATAGCGGCGGCAATGGCCACACCGCCCACGGCCGGCACGAACCAGGCGGCAACGCGGTCGGCCAGCCGCTGCACGGGCGCGGCGGAACCCTGCGCTTCCTCAACCAGGCGGATGACCTGTGCCAGCGTCGTGTCCGCACCGACGCGGGCGGCTCGCATGGTAAACGCGCCCGTATTGTTGAGCGTGCCGGCGAATACCGGGTCGCCGACCGATTTGTCCGCCGGCATACTTTCGCCGGTCAACGCCGATTGGTCTATGGACGATGCGCCGGTCTCAATCTCGCCATCGACCGGGATTCGCTCGCCAGGACGCACCGCGAGAATGTTCCCGACTTCCACCTGCTCTATCAGAACGTCCCGCTCGACGGGAACGTCGAGGTTTTCGCCGTCGGCAGCAATCAGGTGAGCTGTCTGCGGTCTCAAATCCACCAGCCGGCCGATGGCGTCGGACGTGCGCGACAACGCCCGCGCTTCCAGCCATCGCCCCAGCAGTATCAGCGCCACGATGATTGCCGCCATGTCGAAGTGCAGTTGTCGTCCTCCGGTGAACGCCAACGCCGACGGCGCCGCCAGCATGAATACCACCGCCACCGCGCTGTACCCGTAGGCTACCGACGTGCCCAGAGCGATCAGAGTGTGCATATTAGGTTGCAGGCGACGCATACCGGCCCAGCCGGCAACGTAGAACGGCCAGCCCGCCCAAAGCTGGATTGGTGTCGCCACCGCCCACAGTGTCGGCGGATACCACCAGAACGACAGCAGCCAGTCTACCCACGGTAGCAGCGGGAAACTGCCCAGCAACAGCGCGGCAGCGCCCAATGCCGCCACCTTCAACCGCCGTCGCAACGCCCGTTCTTCCTGGCTCCGCGCATCGCCCCGCTGCGCGCCGGTGGCGGTGGTGTCCAACTGGTACCCGGCATCGGCGACGGCGCGGGCCAGGGCCGCCGGCTCGACCGCGGTGGGCAGATGCTCCACAGCGGCGGTGGCGGTGGCCAGGTTTACCGATACGCTGGACACGCCGGGCACCGTCCGCAACGCCTCGCCCACGTGATGGACGCAGGCAGCACAGGTCATGCCGGTTACCGGGTACACGTGGCGCACCGGGGGTATGGAGTAACCGGCGGCGGCCACGGCGTCCGCCAGATGGTGAATGTCCGGGGAGTTTTCCCGGGTGTCGCTGAGGCTGACGGTAGCCCTGGCGGTGGCCAGATTCACGCTCACGTCCTGCACTCCGTCCACCGTTCGGAGCGCCTCAGCCACGTGATGGACACAGGCGGCGCACGTCATCCCTTCAACCGGGATTGACAAGGTTTCGAGATGCGGAGCGGTCATCGTTGCGATATATCGGCGAACCCATGAAATCACGCGCGGATTACGTTCACATTATATCAGTTAGCGATAATAACCCGTGCCTTTCCTTGACAGGTTATTGACGCCGGTAGCATACTGCCGCCAATTGAGGGAGAGGATCATGGCTGCCTTTAATCTGAGCCCCGCAGAATTCGCGTTCGCCGGGTACCGTATCCACTACGCTTGGGTGATCGTGTTCATCACTGCGTTGATGCGACTGGTATCATCGTCGTTCCGTATGTCTTTCCCGGCGCTGGTTCCCATTATCGCCGAGGTTTTCGGCTGGAGTCAGGGTCTTATCCTGTTCGCATTCTCGCTGCAATGGGTGGTGTCGGGCATGTTCGGCCCGCTGTCCGGATGGCTTGGTGATCGGTACGGAGCCCGTTTTACCCTGACTTTGGGCTCGTCTCTGTACATCGTCAGCATGATCCTCGCGGGATTCATGACCGAGCTCTGGCATCTCTACCTGTTCTTCGGCGTAATGCTCAGCGCGTCCATGGGAATATTCCAGGTGCCCCTCACCGTGTCTGTAACATCCTGGTTCCGCCGCCACCTGGGACTGGGCATGGGGTTGCTCCAGTCTTCCCAGGGCGTTGGACCGGTGATTGTGCCGGCCATCATGGTGGGTTTGGTAGCCTACTTTTCCCTGGGGCAAGGGCAGCAATGGGCCGAAGCTTTCCCATTTTTCAAAGCCGACAGCATTGGGATCAGGATGGCGTTCTGGATTGCGGGCATATTCGGCGGCATCATTCTTTTGCTGCTCACTCGCCTGTTCCACAACTCCCCGGAAGACGTGGGGATGCGGCAACTGGGCGCCGATCCCAACGAGACGCTACGCGCCCCTCCCACAACGGGAAGGGTCGCCAAAGAGCGCGCGCGGGTATTCCTGCGCCAAGCGAGCAAAACTTCCACTTTCTGGAATCTGGTCGGCATCCACTATTGGGGATGCGCCGGCCATGCCATCATTATCATGTTCCTTCAGGTTATGGTGGTGGACCTATTGCGCCCGGAGGAGGGGTATCAAGGGGTGGACAAAGCCCTGGTCGGGGCCTCGGCCGTCGGCATCACCATCGCGGGTACCATGCACCTGACCAGCACCATAACCCGATTCGCCGCTCCCATCGCCGCCGACCTGTTCGGCAGCAAATGGGTGATGGCCGCCTGCTTCACCCTCCAGTTTGCGCCCGTGCTAATCCTTCTGTTCGCCAACGAACTTTGGATGTTCTACCTCTTCGCCGTATTGTTCGGCATTGGCTTCGGCGGCGAGATGTCCGCCTTCCCCATCATCAACCGCCAGTACTACGGCAGAGCCCCCATCGGCAGCGCCTACGGTTTCCAGATGATGGGAGCCGGCGCGGGTATGGCCAGCGGGGCGCTGTTGGGCAGCGGGTTGTTCATCGGTGTCACCGAACTGGGGTTCCCGGTTATATTCGACAACCCCTACTGCTGGACCATCCTGCTTTCCTTCTTCATGAGCCTGGGTGGAGTAATCGCCATATTGTTCCTGCCCAACTCCCACCGTCACCAATTACCCGACTGGGAGGACGAACTGCCGGCGGAATTTCGCACCGGTGCTCCCGCGCCGGCAGACCCGGCCCCGACTGCGGCTCCGGCGACCGGCGGCCCGGCACAGGCTCCCGCCGGGTCCGGCGACGGCAACTAACTCGCGGCAGCGATACTTTCTGCGGCGTCGGCTCCGGTGCATGACCGGAGCCGACGCCGTGGCGTTTAAATATTCGAGCCGGCTTACCATTTCCCGCGGCGCGAGAAGAATCGGTCAACACCCAAACACCGCGCGCCGGCGCAGTTAATTTGTCTGCATGGGAACCACCAGTTCCAGCTGGTCGACCAGCGCGTCAGCCGCATTCTCCAAATCGTATTGGGTTTGTATCCCCATCCAGAAAGTTGGCGAATTACCGAAAAACCGCGACAGCAGAAGGGCTGTCTGTGCCGTAATCGACCTTTGGCAATTGGCTATCGCATGGATTCGACGAGGATCGACTCCAATTGACTTTGCCAATCGGTATTGGGATATGTTCAATGGAAGCAAAAACTCCTCAGTCAAAATTTCGCCCGGATGAATCGGTGGCGCTTTCGCCGGCGCGGAATCACGCATGACCTGTTCCCTCCCTGCCGCGAGCAGATGCGCCATTGGTGATTGATACGAATGCTGTATTGGCCCTCTCGGTTTCCCGACAGCTTCTCCAGTCGGTTACCGGGCGGTACCGACAAGTCGTTAAGGTCTGCAGCATTGTTCAAGATAACCAGCTTTCTTTGCGCTCTGCGACGGATCTCTTCCGGTAACTTTCCGCCCCGTCGGCGTTGCGCTACGGATTGGGTCTCTCTATCCCAGGGCAACCGCATTCTAATTGAATCGGTTTTTGAGGTGCCTGTCATTCCCGCGAAAGCGGGAATCCAAGTGGCTTGGTTGTACGTCAACTGCCTGGAAGCAATCTGTATGGATTCCCGCTTTCGCGGGAATGACGATTTATCAGGCCACCTAAAGTTAGAATGCGTTTGCCCTGCGGAATCAATCTGCCCGGTAGCATTCGGCTGACCACGGCGGTATCATGTCGACAACTGTATCGAACCCCCACCAGCCGATTAGACGGCAGCCAGGAGGCGTTACCATGGCAGACGGAATTACGATTTTGGTAGGAACCGCCGGACAGGGCGTGATGCGCAGCATTGACAGCGGCCAGTCCTGGCGGCGGGTGGGCATCACCCAGGGCATCCACTCGGACGCCGTGGTGCGCTGCCTGACGCCGGTGCCCGGCAGCGACAGCGCGGTCTTCGCCGGCTGCGACCGGGGCATCATCCGCAGCGACGACAACGGCGACACCTGGCGCGCCGTCGACACGCCGATGAACGGCACCGCGGTCTGGGCCATCGCCTTTGACCCGTCCAACCCACAAGTTGGGTTCGCCGGCACCGGAACGCCCAACCCCTGCCGTATCTACCGCACCCGCGACGGCGGTCAAAACTGGGAGTTGCGTCCGGTGGAGGTTGCGGCGGAGTGCCCGGCGGTAGGCGTCCCGCGCGTTACCGGCATTGCCATCGACCCCACCAACGGCAACAGCGTGTGGGTCGGCATTGAGGTGGATGGCCTGCGGCATAGCGCCGACGGCGGCGACACCTGGGAAACCATCGATCATCATGCCATCCCCAACATGGACATTCACAACGTTACCGTAACCGCCGGCCCTCCCCAGCGCGTCGTGGTGCTCGTCAACGACGATGTGTTCCTCAGCGACGACGATGGCGGCTCGTGGCGCAACCTGGGCGTGCGCCAGAACTTCCCCCTGGGCTATCCGAGGGGCGTCAAGGTGAAGGCCGACGACCCGCAGACCATCTTCGCTACTTTTGGCGATACGACTCCGGGATCAACCGGCGTGGTGATGCGCTCCCAGGACTCCGGCGCCAACTGGGAGAGCCTGAACCTGCCCGTCGAACCCAACACGGCGATGTGGGTGGTAAACTCCCAGCGCCAAAACCCCGACTTCCTGCTGGCCGGCAGCCGGTACGGCTACCTGTACCAGTCGGAAAATGCCGGCGCATCGTGGACCAAACTCGACCGGGAGTTCAGCGAAATCTCATCGGTGGCCTGGTTCCCCAACTAAACTTGCCAAATTGTGTTGAGCGGTTCGCACCGCAGGAGCGCTGAGTCTGGTGCGAACTGCCTTGATACTGGCGGCGATTTTGACGTGCATATCGGCACTGGCGTGCGGGAAAGTTGACACCACCCGCCCCGCGACGCCGATGCCCACGTTGCCGGCATTTGCCGTATCAACGCCGGTTACTATTTCAACTGCCGTGGTTGCAACGCGCGACGTGGCTACGCACGACCCCGACTCGTGGACGGAATATGAGATAAGCACCGAGGTCATCGCACAGTTACGAGAATTTGTGATCGCAGCATCTGCGCAGCCGGCACCGGATTACCAACGCGCCCTGGCTACCTTCGCCCACGCGTGTCGCCAGGATGAGGACGCGTTCACTAAATACGTCAACGAACTCAGAGCGTTGGCGCCGGGTTCCAGAATGGGTTTGCTGACATGGGATGTCGACCGGGTTGGCGACCGACAGGCTGTGGTTAAGGCCCAAATCGTGCTGGGAAACCTACGGCCCGTAAAAAATCGCCAACGCTACACTTTTTCCTACGAGCACGGCCGCTGGTTGAATGGAAACTGCTAACCGTTTATGCCAGGGTTTTTGATTCGCGTAGTCGCCGGATGCCGCGAGTGGGGGGGCAGGTTTCAAACTTGCTCTTACCCTACCATCGTTAGCGGCGATGCCGCGAGCAACAAAGATGAATGGGCAATTAGCGGTTGTAATCGGTGGCATCGGCTACGGCATCGTAGTCTGCTCTGGATAGCCAATGACACCAGATGTTAGCGCCAGGCAACGACATTCGCCGCCGTCCATCCCAAGCGGCCACGGAGATATGGCGAACACCAGCGTAGCGGTTGCGCGTGAACTCAAGCGCGGGCAGTAAATCAGTGTCGGTGGACACAATCACCCCCCACGTCATAAAGGCCGTCAATGGCCATCGCCACAAAGTCGATGCACAGGGCCACGTCAATGCCCTTCTCCTGCGCCGGCAGCCCCGTCCTGCGGGGTAGGTAGCGGAGCGGTCGCCAGACAACGCTTGTGCCGTCTGCTTCCCAGCGAGTGCACTGATTTAAGTGGGCGGCGTATGTTCTGGGTTCTAATCTAGGGTCGGGCCGTCCGGTATAGACCCTAGCGTCGGAGAACGCACGCCGCTCCACCGGGGCCGCCGCGCGCTGCTATGAGTTCCCCCAACCGAACCGGATTGAATTGCCCGTAAGCTGCTGGCCCGCCACCCGGAAAGAAACTGTCACGCGCTCCCCGGTATGAATTCTGCGCATCAATGAAACGTACGAGCTTCAGCGCTTCGGTCATAGTCCCACTCGACTAACAAAAATAACGCCCGCCAGCCGCCTCGCCATTAAAGACGAGGAGACGACGAGCAGCATTGCAAAAAATAACGCTCGCCAATTACCCGACCTCAGTGGGTCGGAGAAGGACGAGCAACATTGCGATAATCGTAATCGGTGCAGTCGCCGGTGTCAACCCTGAATCGAAGCCAAAAAAGCCAAGCCTATACGCGCTACGCAAACATACCAACAGATTTGCGCTATACTACCCCCATCCATAGCGGCCGACGCCGGCAATGGCTGCCGGCCCACGCCGAACTCGGAGGGATATTATGCTGGACTTAATCATCCGCGGCGGACAGGTCGTCACCCCCTGGGGCGTCGGCGACTGGGACGTGTGCATCCAGGGCGAGAAAATCGTCGCCATTACCTCGCCCAACACCATGACGGACGACGTAACGCGCGTCATTGACGCCACCGGCAAAGTTGTCGTCCCCGGCGGCATTGAGCCCCACGCCCATATTGACGCTCCCATCATGGGGCCGGGCAACCTGCGCACCGCTCCGCCGGAACAGGTTAGCCGCGCCGCCCTGTTTGGCGGCACCACCACGCTGATGGACTTTGCCATCCATCATCCCGGCAACACCATCCCCGAGGCCATCCAGGAGCGCACCAACTCCTGGCGCGGCAACTCCTACGCCGACTACGCTCACCACCTGATGGTGCTGGGTGAAATTCCCCAACGCACGCTGGAATCCCTGCACGAGCACATCGAAGATGGCTGGGCCAGTGTAAAAATATTCACCACCAACATACGCCCGCCCGAAATGTCCGGCGAGCCGCGCAAGGTTGGCATGGGCCACCTGCACGACCTGATGGAAGTCATCCAGCGCAACGACGCCATGCTGCTCGTCCACTCTGAAGACGACGATATGGTGCAGTATATGTACGAAAAGCTGCAGCGCGAGGAGCGCAACGAGTGGTGGAATATGCCGCTAGTGCACAGCAACGAGTCGGAAGATGTGTCCTTCCGGCGCGTGCTGCGGGTGGCCGAATGGACTGGCGCGCCGGTGTACTTCGTCCACGTCAGCGCCCGTGAAGGCATCAACGCCATTGGCGAAGCGCGCAACAAGGGCATGGCCGTGTACGGCGAAACCCTGCACAACTACGCCTGCTTCAACGCCAACAACTACAAAGAAGAGAACGGGATGAAGTACCATACGTACCCATCCCTCAAATCGCCGGAAGACGCCTCCATGCTGTGGAAGGGCATCGCCTGGGGCGGCCTGCACACCATGGCCACCGACGAATACTGCACCAACTGGAACCTCAAAATCGAGGGCAAGACGGTGCGCGACGTCACTGGCGGACACAACGGCGCCGAGACCCGCGTCGGCATCACCTACAGCGAGGGCGTATCCAAGCGGGGAATGTCGTTGCAGCGGTTCGTGGACGTAACCTCGACCAACTCCGCCCGCATCATGGGCCTGTACCCCCGCAAGGGCGCCCTGGCCCCCGGCAGCGACGCCGACATCACTCTCATCGACCCCACCATCAAGAAGCGTCTCACCATGGACGACTTCCACATCAGCGACTACAGCATCTGGGAAGACTTCGAGATTGAAGGCTGGCCGGTAATGACTATCATGCGCGGCACCGTGGCCGTAGAAAACGGCCAGCTAACCGCTCCGGCCGGCGGAGGCCAGTGGATCCCCCGCAAAATAGACCGGGAGGTAACCAGCCGGCCGATTGGATAAGTCCCGCCAAATAGTCGCATGACATTGCGTCCCCAAACTTCGATGCCCCGGCGACTCAGGCCCGGGGCATCGGAGCGTTTTCGGCAGGTCATAAAGGCGCGGTCGCGGCCGGCGCAGCCCCCCGCTAACGGCCAAAAGGCCACCACCACCTTCGGCTCGTTCCCGCTCCGGCGGCCGCCGGCTCCTGCCCCTCCACCGGAGCGGCCGCCATGACGATGGGCTGCTCGGCAAATGTATCGAGCTGTGTGACGACGGTGTTGAAGCGAGCAAGATCTATCGGTTTTCGGCAGAACCTCGACGGTTGTATATTGTACGACCAGAGCAGGCTTTGTTCCGCTTCCGTACCGGTCAGAATCATCACCGGAATCGTGGTCAACCCGGCATCCTGGCTCATCTCGGCGAGAACTTCCTGGCCGTTCTTCTTGGGCAGCATTAGATCCAGCAGGACCAAATCGGGCCGAGGGGCGGTTGCATACTCGCCCTCGCGGCGGAGGTAAGCGATTGCCGCTTCCCCGTCCTCCACAACCGAGAGTTTCAGCGTATAGTCTGAATCTTTCAGAATCTCTTCCGTCAGTCTGGCATCCGCAGGGTTATCCTCAACGAGCAACACCTCCAGCGGATTCGTTGTGGAGCCTGTAGTCATGGCACTCTGCCTCCTTCGTTTTGGCTATGCACCCGCGTGGCGGAAACATTGACTGGTGCGGAACCTGGCCAACGAAATAGCAAGGCCCGGATGGGGTTAGTCCGGCGGCAACTTTACGACAGTGAGCCAGAACCCTTCGATCTTACTGACGACATCAACGAAGCAATCCAGATCGACCGGTTTGGTGACGTAAGCATTGGCGTGGAGGTAGTATGAATTGAGGATATCCCCCTCAGCTTCTGAGGTGGTCATTACTACCACCGGAATGGCCAGCAGCTCTGAATCGTCCTTGAGCTCTGCCAAGACCTCTCTGCCACTCTTTCGCGGCAGGTTCAAGTCCAGCAGGATAAGGTCAGGGCGCGGCGCGGTGGCGTAATCACCCTGCCGTCGTAGGAAAGCCATGGCTTCTTCCCCGTCTCCAACCACAGACAAGTTGTGGCTGACCGTGGTATCTGCAAAAGCTTCGCGAGTAAGCCTCACATCGCCAGGATTATCTTCAACCAGGAGAATTTCTATTGGCCTATCACGTGGCTGTATTGACATAATTTGTGCCCCCCGTGCGGCGTTCTTGGAGTTCGGCTAGCTGTCCCGCTTGATTCAGGATAGCATTCAGCCAGCCTTCCCCGTTGGTGCTGGGGCCTGGTCGGAGCCCGGACCGGAGTCGAAATGCACCGGGATCGTGAAGAAAAAGGTTGAACCGGCATCCGGTTGCGATTCGACCCAGATAGTCCCTTGGTGTCGCTCCACAATCTTCTTGCAAACGGCCAGGCCAATGCCCGTTCCGGGGTATTGTCCAATTCCGTGTAGACGTTGGAATACTTGAAAGATGCGATCCATATAAAGAGGGTCGATGCCGATTCCGTTGTCGCGCACGGAGAAAAGCCAATCGGCATCCCTCTGCGCCGCTTCGACCCAAATGCGTGGCGGGCTGTCGCCTCGAAACTTGATCGCGTTCCCCACCAGATTCTGCAGTAGCTGTGTCAGCTGGGAGGCATCAGCCACGACGTCTGGAATCGGCCCACGATTTATCTCGGCGCCGCTTTCTGCGATGGCTACCTCCAGGTTCGTCAGCACCCGATCCAGCACCGCGCCGCAGTCTGTGGGTACAAAGGCAGCTCCCTGAGTGCCAACACGAGAATAGGCGAGCAGGTCTTGTATCAGCGTTTGCATTCTGGAGGCGCCGTCAACTGCAAAAGCGATGAACTCTTCGGCGTCCTGATCGAGCTTTGCCTTGTACCGGCGTTCCAGCAGTTGCAGGTAGCTGGTAACCATCCTCAAAGGCTCCTGCAGGTCATGCGACGCCACGTATGCGAACTGCTCCAGCTCGGCGTTGGAACGCTGCAGCTCCAGCGTGGCCTGCCTCAGGGCAACGGCTAACCGCCGTGAATCTTCGTACACGTACTGCAGCTCAAATGTCGCCGTATAGAACTTGGCCAGCTGCACCAGCTGGTCTTCATCGGCCTGGGTGAATTCCCCTTCAAGTTTGTCACTTAGCTGCACTACTCCAATAAACCCCCCGTCCCGGCGCAGCACGGGTACCGCCAGCCATCCCGGCATCGGAGGATGTTCCAGTCCCTGGGCATTCTTGAGGTCGCTGAAATGCTTGAACTGAGGGTGCGAGTAAAGTTCTGCCTCGGTCATCCGGACCGGCGCGCGATTCTCGACCAACAATCCCCAGATTCCTTCCCCCGTCGGCATCACATCGTAGCTGTTGTAGCGCGCGAATTTCTCAGAAAACGAGTGCGTGTGGATAGCCGCCTTGAAGTCTCCATCGGGCACATAACTGATGGCCGCTTGATGGGCCCCGATTCTGAGTCGGGAAACCAGGGCCAGACCATGCAACGCCTCGTGGAACGTTTCCGAGGCGGGCATGTCGCTCATTGGCTGTTCCGCCCGGACTATCCGCGCTCGACCTCCGCTCTGGTCCAGCGTAAGCCGGCTTCGCAGCGAAACCAACTCCCGGTCGCGGTTTGCCAGCTCTGCGGTGAGACGATCGATTTCTTGCTGCAAGTCTTGCTGTTCGATCATCGCCTTCATCTCCCAACCTGCTGATGCACGGTTGCGGAACCGCTACCAAAGCGCGATTACGTTATCCATACTAGGCCATCCCCGTATCGAGAGTCAACAGATACACACCATCAGACCGGATAAACACGTCTTAATTCGTAACGTTGCAAACGCTTAACTTTCAGCGTTTTTGGAGGGTTAAAATACCCCTGAAATATCGTATGGGACTCGAAACGTGTCTGGTTCAATGAAAAATACACGCCAACAAGCTGCACAAGCATATTGATCGGATTCGTCACCCGTGGGTGTTGTTAACCGGCTTGCTATTCGCTATGCCGCCGTGATGGTGGGAACCACAGTGCAGCAAGGCGGTTACAACGATTTCAAGATCCTTAACGAAATGCGCAACAAACGAGCTGCGCAACCGCCCACAGGGGGGCGGTTCGCTGCCCACCCGACGAAGCAGGGTGGGAGGTGGTTTACCATCTCAATACATTAATAATACTTTACTCCCTACCCGTAAACTCATTTTGACACCGGTCGGTCCTGCGCGAGCGCGGCATCAGGTTCCCCGGATAACCGCAGGTGTAGCCCGCCTTGCGCGCCGGCAACCCCCGTCCTATACTGCGCCTCTGATCATGGATATAATCGTATCCTGATTATCTACCCTACGTATCCGGGCCTGCGCATTTTCCCACCTGTACACAGCGGCGCCGGAGGAGGCGCTATTCGTGTCGCAGGTCGGGACATCACCATCGCCGCCGTTGCCGCTGGATGACGTTCGCGTCGTGGAGTGGGGTCGAATGGTTTCGGCCCCGTTTTGCGCCAAGTTGCTCGCCGAGTTTGGCGCTGATGTCATCAAGGTTGAGCCGGCCAACGGTGGCGACCCGGCTCGTCGGCGCGGACCATTCCCCGACGGTGTAGCCCATCCCGAGCGCAGCGGCCTGTTCCTGTTTGCCAACCTGGGCAAGCGGAGCGTTACGCTGGATCTGCATTCTCCCGAAGGACGCGCAACCCTGCATCGCCTGCTCGACACCGCCGACATTTTCGTCGAGAATCAACCGTTCGAGCTACTCGCCGACTTCGGCATCACAGCGGAGCAGCTCCGGCACCGTCATCCCCGTCTGATTACAGTGTCCCTGTCGCCCTTCGGACGCGCCGGCGACTATAGCGAGTACGCTGGCTACGACCTGCAGGTGAACGCCCTGAGCGGCATGAGCTTTGGCACCGGACATCCGCACCGCGAACCGCTCACCACTCCCGACCAGCAGGCGGCGTACCTGGCCGGCATCGGGGGCGCCTATGCTGCAGTGGTCGCGTTGCTGGGTCGAGAATCCGCCGAAGCCAGGTCCGACGACACCGATCCCGATGCGGCTCACGGCACGGCCGGCCAGTACATCGACGTGGCCGATTCGGGCGTGATTGCCACGCTGCTCACCGGCTACCATCTGCCGACCTTCATCTACCGTGGCATCGCCGGCTCCCGGTCAGGCAACCGGATGCGGCTGGGCCTGTTTCCGAACTGCGTGCTGCCCTGCCGGGATGGCTACGTGTGCATCGATGCGCCGCAGCTGGAGCAGTACCAGCGTTTCCTCAGCCTGCTGGGTGATCCTCCCTGGATGGAAGAGCCGCGCTACCGCGACCGGCGCGCCATGAGCGACCAGTACCCAGAGGAGGCCGAAAGCCTGATTGCCCCCTGGTTCATGCAGTACACCAAGGACGAAATCCTCCAGCTGTGTCTGCAAAATCGCATCCCCTGCGCGCCGGTGCTTACCTTCGACGAGGTGCTGGAATCGCCCCAGCTGCTGGAACGCGACTGGTTCCGCGAGGTTGGACATCCGCAGGCCGGCGCGTTCCAGTATCCCGGCGCGCCGGCTCGGTTGCATGGTTCGCCCTGCCGGGTGGTGCGTCCGGCTCCGCTGCTGGGTGAGCATAACGCTGAGATACTCGGGGAACCGCCTCCGGCGCCGGATGACCGGCAATCTGCCCGTTCAACCATCCCGAGCGTGGGCCGATGACTCGGCGACCGTTGCGCAACGTCCGCGTCGTCGACCTCGGCAGTGCGTGGGCCGGGCCGATGGCCGGTCAGTTGCTGGCCGATATGGGCGCGCAGGTCATCAAGGTGGAAAGCCGCGCCCGCATGGACGGTATGCGGCTGGGCCGTCCCCTGGTCGCGCCGCTACGGAGCCAGGACGGCGAAGACACCGCCGGCGGCGACCGGGGACTGTGGCCCGAGCTCCAGCCCGTTTTCCACGGCCTCAATCGCAACAAGCTCAGCATCACCCTCAACCTGCGCACCGACGCGGGCCGCGCCACCCTGCAAAGCCTGGTGAACGTCAGCGACGTGGTGCTGGCCAACTTTTCCCCCGGCGTGCTGGAACGGCTGGGAATGGACTACGAATCGTTGCGCCGCATCAAACCCGACATCATCGTGGCGGCCATGCCGGCCTTTGGCGACACCGGCCCGCTCCGCGATATGCTGGCTTACGCTCCCATCATCCAGGCCCTGTCCGGCCACATGAGCCTGGTCGGCTACCCTCCGGAAGATGGTGAACCGCTGGTGGGCGAGTTGCAGGCGGCCTGGAGCGATACGGTGGCGGCATTGTTCACCGCCCTGTCCATCGCGGCGGCGTTGCGTCATCGCAACCGCACCGGCTCCGGGCAGTACGTGGAAGCTGCCCACCTGGAGGGCACCGCGTCGATGCTGGGGGTTCCGATGCTGCAATATCAGATGACCGGCGACATTCCGGCGCCGCCCGGCAACGACGACCCCGATCTCGCTCCAAACAACAACTATCCTTGCGCCGATCCGGACGCCTGGGTGTCCATCAGTGTCGGCAGCGATGCAGAGTGGCGCGCCCTGACCGGCATCATCGCGGATGCAACGCTGGCTGACGATACCCGGTTCGCGGACGCGCCGTCCCGCTGGCAAAATCGCCGGGCGTTGGACGCGGCCATTTCCAACTGGACTCGTACCCTGCCGGCATGGGAAATAACCGGGCTGTTGCAGGCCGGGGGCGTGGCCGCCATGCCGGTAATGAACATCGCCGACCAGTTTGCCGACCCGCACCTCAATGCTCGTGAAACTTATGTCGAAATCGACCATCCTCACGTCGGGGCAGAGATGGTTTACGGTATACCCTGGCGCTTCAGCGATACCCCGGGTGATGTTCACATTCCCGCGCCGTTGCTCGGCCAGCACAACGCCTACGTTCTCGGCGAGGTGCTCGGCATCGACGAACACAGCCTGGAACAGCTAATGACCGAGCAGGTCGTATATTAATGCGCCCGCGTCGCCCCAACATTTTCTACGGTTGGTGGATTGTCATAGTCAGCCTCCTGGCCGACGGAATGAAGCACGGAACCTTCAACCGGGGCTTCACCGTATTCTACATTCCCATCGAGTCGGACCTCATATTTCCCAAATCCATCCTGGGACTGACCCCGGGCTCCAGAACCATGCTGGGGTTTGCCGAGCTGCTGGGTCGTTTCATTGGCGGATTGCAAGGGCCACTGATGGGCTACTGCACCAGCAGGTATGGCCCGCGCGTGATGCTGGCGTTCGGCGGGTTGATGTCGGGACTGGGTTTCATTCTGTTGGGCTACACCGCCAACTACTGGTGGTTTTTGCTAGTATTCGTCGGCTTCATGTCGGTGGGGTTCCGTTCCGGATACAACAACGCTTCAATCGCCGCCGTCAATAACTGGTTCAGGCGTCGGCGCGGACTGGCGATGTCGGTGGTCAGCATGGGCAACGGGTTGGGCGGCGCCACTGCACCGCTGGTTGGATTGCTGGTCGTGTGGCTGGGTTGGCGCGATTCCTGCACCGTCCTGGGATTCGCCATCCTTGGGGTCGTCCTTCCGTTGTCGTATTTCTTGCGCCGCGCTCCGGAGGAAATGGGCCAGCTGCCGGACGGCGATCCCCCGGCATCGGCCGATTCCCCTTCACCGGCGGCGAACCGGGAATCCGGCGTTACGCAGCGCCGGAGGCTCCAGTTCGGCGAAACGGATTTTACCGTGAAGGAAGCGATGCGTACCGGGTCGTACTGGTTGCTGGTAATGTCCACTGGATTCCGAAACATCGTCCATGCCGGCGCTTCTTTCCTGATGGCGCCGATGATGGTCTGGTTCCTGGAAGGAGGAGGGCCGCCCACTGTTGAAGGCAGGTATCTCGCCATAGCAGCGGGGTTCGTTGGCGCTTTCTCCCTGGCAAACATGGTGTTCAACCCCTGCATGGGGTGGCTTGGCGACCGGATAGACCGCCGTAAACTCAGCGCCGTGTGCATGGTTTCCGGCGCGCTGGCCCTCGGTTCCCTCGTAACGCAAAGTGGCCACATCTGGCAACTGATTGTATTCGTTGGCTTTCTGGCCTTCGCCGAGAGCGCCAATCCCCTGAACTGGGCAATCATGGGCGACTTCTTCGGCCGGCGCTCCTATGCAACTCTGCGCGGGTGGCAGCACCTGCCCGATCAGTTGGCATCGATGTGGACGGCGATGTGGATGGGAGCCATCTACGACTACACCAACAGCTTCTACTGGGCGCTGTTCCCGCTGGTGATCCTCTACCTCGCCGCCGCAGTCGGATACTGGTTCCTCCCGCCGCCTCGCCTGCCCGACCGTTTGCAGCTGCAGCGCGACCGGGAAATCGCCCGGGGAGTGGGCCGCCTGGCTCCCGAACCAGCCAGCCCCGGCGACTGATCGGGCCGGTCGCCAGCCGGCGCGACCCGTCAGCGCGAGGTGTTGATGCGCATCGCCACGCGCGGCAGCCAGTTGCGTGGCCGATTTTCCAACGGCCCACGCACAACTTCGAACCCGGCCCGACGAAACAGCGGCCCGGTACCGAAATAGGCATTATCATCCCCGGTGCGTTCATCCCCCGACCGCGGGTACGCCTCCACGCAAGGCGCGCCCTGCCCGGCGGCGAACCCTACGGCGGCGCGAATCAGGGCCAGAGCAATCCCCCGGCCGCGAGCCGTCTTGCGCACCGTAACGCACGGTATGACCCACACATCCGCGTGGTCCACCCGGGGCGTGGCTCGGGAACGGTCAATCCGGCCCAGTTCGGTACGGGGAGCTACGGCAACCCAACCAACGGGTTCATACCCCTGGAACGCCAGCAAACTCGGCGCCCGATTGCCGCCCGCCAGTTCAGTCATAGCCACGCGTCGCCGGGGGCTTATCGAACCTTCCCCCGGCAGCTCTCTCATCTGTGCATCGCTCAAACGCGGGTACATACACCAGCAGCCCGCGCCGAAGTTGCCCCGCAGCACGGCGCCCAACGCATCCATCAGCGCCGGCGTCAATGGACGGAAAGTAAGCGCCGGTTCATTCCCGCTGCCGGCCAGCTGCTGGTCATCGGAAGAATGCGCACCATAGCAAGATTCAAGTGGCATACGATATTCCCGGTTCCTGTCGCCCGATTGTTGCCAGAATAACACGACGTGTTGGGTTGCCGACACGCGGACGAGTCACTTTGTGGCGGATAAGCCGTCCCCGGAAAGGCGCCAACTCAGCCGGCAGACGCGGCCATATCTTGCGCGTTATGATGTAATCAACCCGCCGGAGGTTAGCGATATGACCGCCAAATCGGATGCTTTGCTCACCGACGCCATCAACGCAGTAGTCAGCCAGATTACCCAAACCCTGTTCGTGCTCCAGGAACTTGATCCACGCACGCTCCAGATCGAACGGCGGATGCAATATTCTGCCGCCTACGGCCTGATTTGCATCGGCGATGTCATTGAGCGCCATTCCCGCCAACTGGAGCCGGCCTATCCCGATTACGGTTGGGCCTGGTGGATTGACCTCCGCAACACCCTGGCACAACACCCTGGCCGCACCGGCGTGGACGAACTGGCCCAAGCGGTAACCGAATACGCTCCCGACCTGGTCCGCACCCTCACCGGCGCCGAACCCGACTTGACGCCACGGGTTAACATCGAGGATTTACCCCTCGACGACATTGCCAACTTTTGCCGCCAGTGGGGCATCAAAGAAATGTACATGACCCCGCCCGAACTCACTGGCCTTTACATGAGCGGCCCTTTCGAGGGCATCGAACTGGCGATGCTGGTCGACTACCATGACGACGCCCCAGGCCGCAAGCGGCACTTCTCTATGGGCCCATATCTCAGCCAGCTCATCGGCATAAAAACCCACGTCAGAGGTCTGCCCGACCCACACGGCAAGCGAGAGCACTATTTCCAGGATGAAATGATGGCCCAAAAGGAATTGGTCTATGTTGAATAACGCATTCGGACCGTTCGTGGGTTAAATGGCCTTGGCCCGAAACACTATGGAATCTCCTATTCGCCATCGCTAGCGAACTGACGCAACCAACGTCAGGATGAAGCAATGATGCCTGAACCTACCCTCAAGATAGCGCGAAGAGAGTTTTACGATTTCCTAGTGAACAAGAATTGCTTGCTCTTGGATAAGGGAATTCCCAGTATCGCGGATGGGTCTAGCATTCCAAGTAAAGGCATCGCTACCGCTTTGTTCAACAACTTGGGTATAAGTGCTGTTGGAAGTCGAGCTACTGGACAAAGGGCAGGCTCGTTATTTGAGGAGGCGTGCGCTAATTTTCTTATCCAGACATTCCTCAATCTTGGTAATATACGCCCCGGTCGTTGGGAAATTTTGCGCAAAGCGGCAATCACAGATTTCTACCAGTATGAACATCTTTCGACGCTGGCGAAATTGGCGGATGATAACGTAGAATTGGCAGCCGCTATGGTGAGCGATTATCTGGTTAAACCGGATGTCGTTATTGCACGATGGCCGGTTTCGGAGCGCCAATTGAATTTCGTAGCCGATAATACCATCGGACTATTATCCCCTGTACGAGAATCAAACTCTGGAACGCCCATCCTCCACGCCAGTGTTTCCTGCAAGTGGACGATTCGCAGCGACCGTTCCCAGAATACCCGCTCTGAAGCCTTGAACCTAGTTAGAAATCGCAAAGGGCCCCTGCCACATATTGTTGCTATCACTGCTGAACCATTGCCCCAACGCATTTCCTCAATTGCACTCGGCACAGGCGATATGGATTGCGTTTACCATATCGCTTTACCTGAATTGGAACAAGCCGTAAGGGCAGTTGGTTCCTATGATTCGCAAAAAGCTCTGGCAACGATGGTGTCCGGCAAGCTCCTGCGCGACATTGCAGACTTGCCGCTCGACCTTGCCATCTAGGACGTTTCCAATTGCTTACTTCACCAGACACCGGCGCCGCGAGCAAGGATAAAGTCGCCCACCTCCTCGCCGGCGACCTGGCTTTCCACGCTCCGGCGCGGGATGCTCACCCGCTGCACGCTTTGCACCCCTTTGCCGCGAGGTTCCCCCACGGCCTGGCCGGGTACTTTATCGGCGCACTGACCGGCCCGGGCGATACGGTGCTGGACCCCATGTGCGGCTCCGGCGCTACCCTGCTGGAGGGTTGGCTCGCCGGGCGTTCGGTCGTGGGCGTTGATCTGGACCCGCTGGCCCGCCGCCAGAGCATCGCGCGCACTACCGCCATTCACCCTCACGCCGTCCGCGACGCTGGCGACGCTGCCCTCCGACGCGCGGCCGACCTGTTCGCCGGCATCGGTCGCCCCGCCGACCCGCTGGCCGCAATGCGCAGC
This sequence comes from Dehalococcoidia bacterium, assembly GCA_965220095.1. Taxonomy (GTDB): domain Bacteria; phylum Chloroflexota; class Dehalococcoidia; order Lucifugimonadales; family UBA3495; genus Bin87. The sequence goes on along the minus strand of OZ244805.1, from coordinate 2,284,271 downwards.
GCGATGGACGACGCCACCACACAGTTTCTTGATTATTGGTTCCTGACCGAAACCCAGCAGGAACTGGCCGCGCTGGCGCTGGCAATCCGCGCCGAGCCCAATGCAGACCTGCGAAACCTGTTGCAGGTGATTCTGTCTGCCACCATTGTTACCAAATCCGGCGGTGTGTCGCGGGCCCGCGATTTGGCCCACACGCGACCGCACCGGGTTTCCGACAAGCAACCGCGTCGTCCGATCCGCGCCTTCGCCACGCTGGTTAACCGGGCGGTTGATGCCTATGCCGACGTTGATGCGGACACCGTCGGACCCCGCCACATCATCGCCGGTGATTCCCGCCGTCTCCCGCTGACAACGGGCAGTGCGCGCCTGATCGTAACCTCGCCGCCCTATGCCAATGCGCTGGACTATATGCGCGCCCACAAGTTCTCGCTGGCCTGGCTGGGCGACCCGATCCCGCGTTTGTCCCGCCTGCGCTCACGGTATATCGGCTCGGAACGCCAGGCGGTCAGGGTGCCCACCGACGCAGCCACCGGCCGGCAACTGCCGCCGGCAACCCAGTCCGTCGTTGACCACCTTGCAGATGTAGACACCAGCAAGGCTCGGGTGCTGTTCCGATATTTCGGAGATATGGGGGACGCCATCAACGAGATGGCCCGCGTGTTGCAGCCTGGGGCCGCCGCCATAATCGTGGTTGGGCCGTCGATCATGCGGGGCGTATTGATCCCGACCCACGACTGTTTGGCCGATCTAGCGACCCGGGCGGGACTTGACGTCGTGGCGGTGGCTCCCCGTGACATCGCCCGCGACCGCCGGATGATGCCGGCCCGCAACGGCAGCTACGCGGAAACGGCCACCGGCATCGAACGGCGGATGCACACCGAGTACATCATCGGCGCGGTAAAGCCATAACTGGGTGCTGCCATCCCCGGCTTTGGTATCTCCGGCGGTACCCGGAAAACCGGCTTGCAACTGCGGCCCGGACAATCCCGGAACCGAAATCTACCAGATGTTGTAATGGATGGCCGTGAGTGCAAGAAAGGCTCCCCGGTCATTTTACCTCTAGCCCGGGGCGGCGATTTGACAGTTTGATTCTAGCGCAGCCCGAACAGGCACAATGCTATCTCCTTTTAATAAAACAGACACAAGAGCATCCTATTTTTATAAATCGGTGGGAACAATATTTCTATGTGTTCGCCTAGCGATGGCTCCAAATCACGACGTAGGATTGTGTTCAATTCAACTGCGCGGGTTCAGCGGATTCAATCCACATCCGGCGCAGCGAATCGAAACACCGCAGAGCCATCACGAACCTGGACCAATAATTGGAGGCCTGATTACCAATGCCAGACCTTCCCAACCCTGCCTCCCTCTGGCGCGCCGTCCTGGGCCGACTCCAGCTGGAGATGCCCCGGGAACACTTCAACACGTTCCTGCAACCCTGCGTCGGCCACGCCTGGGAAGGCGACGACCTGGTGGTTGCCGCCGCCAGCTCATTCGTCGTGTCCTGGCTGGAATTGCCGTTGCATCTCGCTATGGCGCAGGAGGCGTTGACTCGGACGCTGGGTCGTGAAGCTGGCATCCAGTACCGGCCGTTGCCCGCCGTGGCGCAAACGACTGCGGGAGCCGAACCCAACGCCACGGTTTCCGCCATAACCGCCGCCCCAGAAGTGGGCCGCACTCCCATCCCAAGCGATTATGACCTGGGCAGCCGGGGCGGCAGTTCAGGCGGCTACGACTGGACGGAAGCCAATTCCGCTACCTGCAACCCTGTCTACAGCTTTGCCAACTTCGTCGTGGGGCAAAGCAACCAGTTGGCTTACCATGCTGCCAGCGCGGTGGTGAACGACGATGGCCGGGCCGCCGGCGGTTACAATCCACTGGTCATCTATGCCGGCCCTGGTTTGGGCAAAACCCACTTGCTCCACGCCATCGGCAACCGGGCCTTGCAGCAAAACCGCTCCACGCTGTACGTAACCTCCGAGCAGTTCACCAACGAGTTCGTGTCTGCCATCAACGGTCGGGCGATGCGCCAGTTTCGGGATCGCTACCGCAACCTGGACGTGCTGCTGATGGACGATGTCCAGTTTCTGATTGGCAAAGAGCAAACGCAGGAGAGCCTCTTTCATACGTTCAATGACCTGCACCAGGCCGGCGCGCAGATTGTGCTCACCAGCGACCGGGCCCCCCACTCCATCAACCCTCTGGAAGACCGCCTGCGCTCTCGCTTCCAGTGTGGCCTGCTAGCCGACATCCAGCCGCCGTCGCTGGAAACCCGCATCGCCATCCTGCACACCTGGGCGTCCCAGCAGGATGAATCCGCGTCCGACGACATCCTCGAACTGATTGCTCACCGGGTCAACAGAAACGTGCGCGAATTGCGGGGCGCGTTCAACCGCATCATCGCGATGTCCCAGCTGATGAATATGCCCATGACGGTGGAGCAGGTAACCCACCAGCTGGATGCCATCGCCGGACCTGACACCCGCCGCGACCTTACGCCGGAGCAGGTGTTGAATCAGGCGGCGCTGCACTACGGCATTGCCGTCGAGCAGATACTGGGCCGGGGTCGCATCGCCAGCGTGGCCGAGGCGCGCCAGATCGTGATGTACCTGCTCACCGCCGAACTCGGCATCACCCCCACCGACGCGGGACGGTTCCTGGCTGGCCGCAATCACAGCACCGTCATCCACGGGTCGAACAAAATCCGGGCTGCCATCGCCACCGATGACCGCATCGGCCGCTCCGTCAACAGCATCAAGGACGCCCTGTTCTCTTAACCGCCTACCCTGTGGTAAATAGAAAGGGCAACCGGAAGCACGAGGCTATAGAACGATGAAACTCCTTGCCGCTGCCCTGTCTATCGCCATCATACTCGTCGCCATTGTCGGCGAGTGGGTCGTCGTCACTATTCAGGCTCAAGGTTCAACCCCGCCGCCTCTGACGCCACAGGGCTTGACCGCCACCAACGGCCCCAATCCGGGCACGGCGACCCTGTCCTGGACGGCGGTTCCTGGCGTGTCGTCCTACCGCATTGGCCGGCTGTCCGATGCCGACTACAAAGCCTATCCCAATTCATGGCGCGAACGGTTTGTCTACTCTGACTTCACCGCCACTTCCGCATTTACGCTAACCGACTTGATTCCTGGAAGAAAGTATTACTTTAACGTTGGCCAAAATCACGGTGGCAGCGTTGCTTGGTCGAGCTGGGTAGAACTAACTCTCAATGAAGACCAGTCGTCCTGCCCAACCATATTGCCGAAGCCCGCGCCTACTCCCGCTCCAACGCCGCAGACAACGCCCACTCCCCGGCCGACGCCTACGGGCACCGGCGACTATGACGCTGACAAAGACGGCCTGATTGAAATATCCGACCTAGCGCAATTGGACGCCATCCGTTGGGACTTGGACGGCAATGGTGTTTCGCACATCGCCCGTTATATGGGCGCTTTCCCAGACGCGATGCCGGGCATGGGCTGCCCTGACGGTTGCATCGGCTACGAACTGGTCGCCGACCTGGACTTTGACACCAACGGGAACGGGGAATTTGAAGAAGGCGATGCCTACTGGAACAATGGCAAAGGCTGGGTACCCATAGGAGAACGGGGTCGTATGTTCGATGCCGCTTTTGATGGTGGGGAACACACAATCGCCAACCTGCACATCAACGAAAGCAACAATCGTTTTGGGGGTTTATTTGGAGCTGCGGGTCCCAGTAGCGTCATTCAGAACGTTGGCCTGGTCGCAATTTACGTGTCTGCCCATTCGTGTCAAGGATGTGGAACAGGAGGCTTAATCGGTCATAACGCCGGCACTGTGGCAGACAGTTATGCCGTCGGAAGTGTATTTGGTGCTTCTCTTGTAGGAGGGTTGGTCCGTGGCAACTCTGGCACAATTACTGGTAGTCATGCCAACGTCAGTGTGCTCGCCACAATATATTCCAATCCTGGTCGGACTGCAGGCGGCTTGGTTGGCAAAAACGGAGGCACAATTGCTGGTAGCTACGCCACTGGTAGCGTGTCTGGTGCCGAACATATCGGTGGCCTGGTGGGGGATAATATGGGTTCAATAACTGGCAGTTATGCTACCAGCAGCGTCTCCGGTGATGAGCGCGTAGGCGGTCTGGTAGGGAGTAGCTATAGCAGCGGTGCAATCACGGCAAGTTATGCCATTGGCAACGTGTCTGGCACAGGTGATGATATTGGCGGTCTAGTGGGCAGAGATGATGGCACAATCACTGCCAGTTACGCTATCGGGCAGGTGCGCGGTTCGGATGCAACCGCTTATATCGGTGGCTTGGTTGGGTATAGCGCAGGAACCGCTTCCACCAGTTATTGGAATATTCAGACCACAGGCCAACTTTATAGCGCCGACGGCATTGGCAAGACCACCGACGAACTACAATCCCCCACCACCCACACCGGCATTTACGCCGAATGGAACCCCGACTTTTGGGACTTCGGTACGTCCGTCCAGTACCCCGTTCTAAAACACAGTAGCCTGGACGCCGCCGCCCAGAGCCACTAACCTCTTTGGAGACCAATATGACATCCACCAACGTTCCCATCATCCGCACCGTTGTCGGCACCGGCGAGGCCGGCTACATCGGTGATGGCGGCCCGGCCGTCGCTGCCACCCTTCGCGAGCCTTTCATGTGCGATTTCGACCCGGCGGGCAACTTGTTCTTCTGTGAGTCCCGTAACCACATCGTGCGGCGTGTTGACGCGGCCACCGGCGTGGTCACCACCGTGGCCGGCACCGGCGAGAGTGGCTACACGGGCGACGGCGGCCCGGCCACCCAGGCCACCTTCCACGAACCCTATTCCCTGGCAGTGGACGGGATTTTCGGCGAGAACGGCGGTAGTATCTTCATCGTGGACCGCCTCAACGCTGCGGTGCGCAAAGTCGACGGCGCCAGCGGCATCATCACGACCGTAGCCGGCACCGGCGAGGCGGGCTACTCCGGCGATGGTGGCCCCGGCCATCTGGCCCAGCTCCGCGAGCCCAACGACTGTTTCCTTGACGGCAGTGGCGGCCTGCTCATCGCCGACATTCAGGATCAGCGCATCCGCCGCCTGGATCTGACCACCGGCATCATTGACACCTTCGCCGGCAACGGCGAGAAGATTCGCGGCGGCGACGGAATGCCCGCCCGACAAGCCAGCATCCTCGGCGCACGGGCTGTGTGCAGGGACGGCGCCGGCAACACCTACATCGCCGAGCGCGAGGGCAACGGCGTGCGCGTGGTTACCGCCGGCGGCATCATGGGGACGCTGGCCGGCGCCGACGGTGAACGGGGATACTCCGGCGACGGCGGCCTGGCGCTGGCCGCAACCTGGGGCGCGCCCAAAGCCCTGCGCTGCGACGCCGACGGCAATGTCATCGTGGTCGACACCGAGAACCACGCCATCCGCAAGATTGACACCCAGAGCGGGATCGTTACCACCATCGCCGGCGGACAGCTCGGCGGCCACGGCGACGGCGGTCCCGCCACCGACGCCGGCCTCGACCGCCCCCACGGATGCGGCATCGCCGCCGATGGTTCCATTTACATTGCCGACAGCAACAATCACCGGGTGCGCGCCGTGCCAACCCGGTGACCGGGGGAAACGCAGACGCAATCCGCAGCGGGCCGTGGCGAGCTGTTCCCCTCTCGCACCGGAGAGTTTTGCAAAACCGTCGTTCCAGCGCGCCAGAACCAACGTGGGCAACCGTGGCAACGGCCGTCATGCCCAGGCCGGGATTGCCACGTCGCTGCACTCCTGGCAATGACAGGTGGTGCAAAGGTATCCACCAGGAAAGCTGGACTTTCCGCATTTCAAGCGGCGTAAGCCAGGGAATCGACAAGTCGGTGGTACAGAGCGACTGGGAGTTCCTGCGTATCGGGGTCGACGGCCGACGTTGAAAAACCCTCCGACGCCAGCCACAGGTGGCGTCGCACCAGGGCAATGGCGTCCACGAAGGTCGGCAACGGCTTGTCGTACCAGGCCGCTCGGCGCTGGGTCATGGGGCGCTGTTTTTGCAACCCGTGGGCGGCCAGGGTGGTCCAGGAGAAGATTCCCAGCAGGACGGGCGTGGTGCGGGCGATGGCCAGGTCGGACCACTGGCGTTGGGTTTCCAGGCCCAGGTGGGTCCGCACCTCCTGAAAGGTAACTTCCAGTTGCCAGCGCAGGACAAACCATTCCAGGATCTGGGTCGGGTCCGCCGCGGGGTCGGTGCACAGCAAGGCCTGGGTGGCGAAGGAGCCCTGGGGATCTCGGATCAGCACCCAGCGGATGCGGACTGGAGACTTGCCGGAGCGGTACCAGACCGCCGTTTGCGACGTGAGTTCCACCGTGCGGGTGGCGCCGTCATACCAGGCCACGGCCACGCTGGCCCAAGTTGCCTGGGGCTGGTCGAGGATCGTTTTCAGCGCGGGTCGCCGCGCGCCTTTCAGCGGCGGGCGGCCGTTCTGACCCGGCTGACGGGCTGGCGCTGGCGCATAGAGAGCGGCGTCCAGCCGTAGTCTGGCAATGAGGGTAACGGGTTCACGGAGGGATTGGCAGCAGTGGAGCAGGTCCAGCACGGCGTAGCTGTTGTCGCCCACCAGCGCCAGTGGACGTTGGGGCAGCCAGCGTGGTTCGGCAGGCTCACCATGAGCGGGGTTGCAGGATCATCTGTCGCGCCCAGTCGGTGAGCTTCTTGTGCCGACGTCCCTGCTGTTGGTAGTACCGGGTCGATGGCGCCAGCACGGTGAGCGCCGGCAAGGCCCAATGGCGTCCGGCCCAAGGCACGTGGCCCAGCCACATCAGGGAGATCCAGCGCAGGCCGCTGGCCTTGACCAGTTGGCTCCGGCTGGAACGCACCGCGTCGCGGTAGATGCCCCGACCTTTGATCTTGGCTGGACTTTCCGCATTTCAAGCGGCGTAAGCCAGGGAATCGACAAGTCGGTGGTACAGAGCGACTGGGAGTTCCTGCGTATCGGGGTCGACGGCCGACGTTGAAAAACCCTCCGAGGCCAGCCACAGGTGGCGTCGCACCAGGGCAATGGCGTCCACGAAGGTCGGCAACGGCTTGTCGTACCAGGCCGCTCGGCGCTGGGTCATGGGGCGCTGTTTTTGCAACCCGTGGGCGGCCAGGGTGGTCCAGGAGAAGATTCCCAGCAGGACGGGCGTGGTGCGGGCGATGGCCAGGTCGGACCACTGGCGTTGGGTTTCCAGGCCCAGGTGGGTCCGCACCTCCTGAAAGGTAACTTCCAGTTGCCAGCGCAGGACAAACCATTCCAGGATCTGGGTCGGGTCCGCCGCGGGGTCGGTGCACAGCAAGGCCTGGGTGGCGAAGGAGCCCTGGGGATCCCGGATCAGCACCCAGCGGATGAGGACTGGAGGCTTGCCGGAGCGGTACCAGACCGCCGTTTGCGACGTGAGTTCCACCGTGCGGGTGGCGCCGTCATACCAGGCCACGGCCACGCTGGCCCAAGTTGCCTGGGGCTGGTCAAGGAGGACTTTCAGCGAGGGTCGCCGCGCGCCTTTCAGCGGCGGGCGGCCGTTCTGACCCGGCTGACGGGCTGGCGCGGGCGCATAGAGAGCGGCGTCCAGCCGTAGTCTGGCAATGAGGGTAACGGGTTCACGGAGGGATTGGCAGCAGTGAAGCAGGTCCAGCACGGCGTAGCTGTTGTCGCCCACCAGCGCCAGTGGACGTTGGGGCAGCCAGCGTGGTTCGGCAGGCTCACCATGAGCGGGGTTGCAGGATCATCTGTCGCGCCCAGTCGGTGAGCTTCTTGTGCCGACGTCCCTGCTGTTGGTAGTACCGGGTCGATGGCGCCAGCACGGTGAGCGCCGGCAAGGCCCAATGGCGTCCGGCCCAAGGCACGTGGCCCAGCCACATCAGGGAGATCCAGCGCAGGCCGCTGGCCTTGACCAGTTGGCTCCGGCTGGAACGCACCGCGTCGCGGTAGATGCCCCGACCTTTGATCTTGGCGCCGCGACGCCGTTCCAGGGTTTCGTCGATGCCGAAGACCAAGGGGCCATCCCCACCATCAAGGTGCTGGAGCAGCAACACCAAGAGGATGCGCGCCGCTACACGGGGCGACCACACCGCCCGGTTGAGCACCTCATGGTAGCGGGCGTAATCGCGGTGATCGCTGCGGCCCATGACCCGCAGGGCCGCGGCGACGGTGCGCTGACCCGGGGTCAGGATCGCGCCCACCAGCAGTACCTGGGCTTTCCGCCAGGTCGGGTTGGTAAACAGCGTTGCGAAGGGAATGAGTATGGATACAATGGCATTGGGCAGGGTAAGCATAGCTGGGCCTTTAGTGAGATTTTGGTCAGGCCAACTTACCCTGTCTTTATACTTTTTCTAAATTATGCGTAAAGCCTAGCTTGGCGCCGCGACGCCGTTCCAGGGTTTCGTCGATGCCGAAGACCAAGGGGCCATCCCCACCATCAAGGTGCTGGAGCAGCAACACCAAGAGGATGCGCGCCGCTGCACGGGGCGACCACACCGCCCGGTTGAGCACCTCATGGTAGCGGGCGTAATCGCGGTGATCGCTGCGGCCCATGACCCGCAGGGCCGCGGCGACGGTGCGCTGACCCGGGGTCAGGATCGCGCCCACCAGCAGTACCTGGGCTTTCCGCCAGGTCGGGTTGGTAAACAGCGTTGCGAAGGGAATGAGTATGGATACAATGGCATTGGGCAGGGTAAGCATAGCTGGGCCTTTAGTGAGATTTTGGTCAGGCCAGCTTACCCTGTCTTTATACTTTTTCTAAATTATGCGTAAAGCCTAGGAAAGGCCTGGGGTAGGGGGGACACGCCAACCGCCGACATCGCCAACCAGCCGTCGCATCGCCTTGACACCCGGCGCTCCGGTTGGCTACGATGAATATGTGGTCAGTGCTGCGTGCTGCATCGGCCCATCGCGTGGGGGTATAGCTCAACTGGGAGAGCGCGGCGTTCGCAATGCCGAGGTTGCGGGTTCGAGTCCCGCTATCTCCACCAATCCGCTTCTGATCGCCCAAGCTCAACAGCCAGGTGGGGCCGGCCCAGCGTACCCACCCCGCAGAGTCATACCACCTCTTCGATGGCGATCTGGAGATTGAGCCTCTCATCCAGGGGCTACTGGCCTGGTAGTGCGCCTGTAACACTATCAGCCCCCACCATTCGCTGGCCTGAAATGCTCCGCTCGCTGCGTACCGAGTACAGGGCCATTAACTAGCAGGATTTGATCAGGCGCTCCGGGGGTATCGAAGGGCGACCGTCGGCGGCATACATCCGGTCAAAGGTCGGCGGCAGCTGCGCCAGCGCCCGATCCGCCATGGGTTTGATCCGCCTGATGGGATGACTCTAAGCTGGACTTTCCGCATTTCAAGCGGCGTAAGCAAGCGAATCTACAAGTCGGTGGTACAGGGCGACCGGGAGTTCCTGAATGTCGGGGTCGGTGGCCGACGTTGAAAAACCCTCCGACTCCAGCCACAGTTGGCGTCGCACCAGGGCGATGGCGTCCACGAAGGTCGGCGACGGCTTGTCATACCAAGCGGCCTTGCGTTGGGTCATTGGGCGCTGTTTTTGCAACGCGTGAGCGGCCAGGGTGGTCCAGGAGAAGAGACCCAGCAGGACAGGCGTGGTGCGGGCGATGGCCAGGTCGGACCACTGGCGCTGGGTTTCCACGCCCAGGTGGGTACGCACCTCCTGAAAGGTGACCTCCAGTTGCCAGCGCAGGACAAACCATTCCAGGATCTGGGTCGGGTCCGCCGATGGGTCGGTACACAGCAAGGCCTGGGTGGCGAAGGCGCCCTGGGGATCGCGGATCAGCACCCAGCGAATGAGGACGGGAGGCTTGCCGGAGCGGTACCAGACCGCCGCTTGCGACGTGAGTTCCACCGTGCGGGTGGCGCCGTCATACCAGGCCACGGCCACACTGGCCCAAGTTGCCTGGGGCTGGTCGAGGAGGGCCTTCAGCGCGGGTCGCCGCGCGCCTTTCAGCGGCGGGCGGCCGTTCTGACCCGGCTGACGGGCTGGCGCGGGCGCATAGAGAGCGGCGTCCAGCCGTAGTCTGGCAATGAGGGTAACGGGTTCACGGAGGGATTGGCAGCAGTGGAGCAGGTCCAGCACGGCGTAGCTGTTGTCGCCCACCAGCGCCAGTGGACGTTGGGGCAGCCAGCGGCGCAGCTGCATGACCATCTGCCGCGCCCAGTCGGTGAGTTTCTTGTGCCGACGTCCCTGCTGTTGGTAGTACCGGGTCGAGGGCGCCAGCACGGTGAGCGCCGGCAAGGCCCAATGGCGTCCGGCCCAGGGCACGTGGCCCAGCCACATCAGAGAGATCCAGCGCAGGCCGCTGGCCTTGACCAGTTGGCTCCGGCTGGAACGCACCGCGTCGCGGTAGATGCCCCGACCTTTGATCTTGGCGCCGCGACGCCGTTCCAGGGTTTCGTCGATGCCGAAGACCAAGGGGCCATCCCCACCATCAAGGTGCTGGAGCAGCAACACCAAGAGGATGCGCGCCGCTGCACGGGGCGACCACACCGCCCGATTGAGCACCTCATGGTAGCGGGCGTAGTCGCGCTGGTCGCTGCGGCCCATGACCCGCAGTGCCGCCGCCACGGTGCGCTGACCCGGGGTCAGGATCGCGCCGATCAGCAGCACCTGGGCTTTCCGCCAGGTCGGGTTGGTAAACAGCGTTGCGAAGGGACCGACAACGGCTACAATTGCATCGGGCAGGGTGAGCATGGCTGGACCTTTAGTGAGATTTGGGTCAGGCCAGCTTACCCTGCCTTTATACTTTTTCTAAATTTTGCGTAAAGTCCAGCTAAGGCACCAGGGCGTCGGCGTTACCGCCGTGAGCATCTCAACCTGTCGCCCCGCTTTGCCTCGCATGAGCAACCCCCACACCTATCGTGCCCTGCATCGCACCATCACTCTGCTAAAACATAACTGCCATTCGCCCGGGGCCACATTGACGGGCATCTTTGAGATAGAGTTGGAGGGATAGCCTTTGGGTTACTCCTCCGGGTCGATGACTATATCCGGGTGGGTATCCACGCCGTAACGAGCGAACACCGCGTCGATTTGCTCCATGTCCAAGCCCGACAGGGCCCACTCCAACCCAGCGACGTTGTCCTCCACCTCCTGCACGGTGCGAGTGCCGACCAACGCGACGCTTACGGCGGGATTTGACAGGACCCAGCGCAATGCTAGATGGGGCATTTGTTTGCCCCTGACCTCAGCGATTGGCTTCAACTCCTCCACAACTTGCAGGTTTCGCTGAAAGTGCTCCTCCGCAAACACCCCCACGTTCCAGCCTGGCCGACCGCCGGTGGAACGCCAGTCATTATTTCCGAATGTAGTGTTCGCGTTGAAAGCGCCGGATAGGAGACCAAACGCCAGAGGGCCGTAAACCATCACGCCGGTCCCCTGCGCCTGGCAATAGGGAAAGATCTCCTGCTCCATGCGCCGATCGAACATATTGAGGCCGTACTGCACGACGTCCACACTTCTTACGGATTCGCATTCTTTGATCTGGTCCAGGGTGAAGTTGGAAACCCCGACCGCGCGCACTTTTCCCTGATGCACCAGGCTGTCCAGCGCGTGCATGGTCTCATCGAAAGGCGTGTTGGCGTCCGGCCAGTGGATGAGCAGCACGTCCAGGTAATCGGTTCCCAGGTTTTGCAGGCTCTGCTCCACAGAGGCGAAGATGGACACCATCCGGCTATCCCGGCCCTTGGGCCGGTCGGAATAGCCCACGCCGCACTTGGTAACGACGACCACATCCTGCCGCCTGGCCCCGAGAGCCCGGCCTAACAGACTCTCGGACTCCCCTCTGCCGTATGCGGGAGCAGTGTCGAAACAGTTGATGCCCAGATCAATGGCGCGGTTCACGGCGGCGGCAACCTCCGACTGGGAAACATCGCCATACGTACCGCCCATCTCCCAACAACCGAAACCGAGGGCCGAAACTGTTATGTCCGTTGGACCAAATCGTCGATATTCCATCGATTTTTCGCTCCCATTCAATGAATACTGTAGATAAGTGATTCTACTGCTACGATTCTTCCTCATGCAACCCGACGGGTTGTTGACAATAGCAGTGCCCCTTGTTAGGTTGGGCGTGGATTCGTCGAACATCAACTTATCGAATCGACAACCTATCGAATTGAAAAGAGGAGGTCCGTCTTGCCAATCCAGCGATTCAGGCCAATGACCAAAGATTTCCCCACCTTCGACTGCGACGCTCACATCGTTGAGCCGGCCAGAGTCTGGGAGCGGGCCGCCGACCACCTCACCAAAAGCGAGTTGGAAGCTCTGAAGACCACCATGTGGTACGACGCCGACACCAACCAGTTGCTGGTCAACGGCAAGGCCGACGTGAACAGCTTTTCCCCGGTGCCCAAGACCGGCCCCGGGATGATCGACATCGTGAGGCTGGCCGGTCCGGGACTCAAACACGACATCCAGCGCGCCTTCAACGTCCGCAACCTCAACCCGGATACTGCCCTCACCAGGGAGCAGTCGGAATACCTGGCCCACGCCGGAGCGGACGAACCCGGGCCCCGGTTGCGCGACATGGACGTCCAGGGTATCGACCAGGTGATGATCATACCCACCAGCATTGATACCTACCCCTGGCTGCAAAACGCCCTGGGCGCGCGGGCCATGTGCAAGGCCTACAATGACTGGGCGTATGAATACACCCAGGAAGACCCGGAACGTCTCTTCTTCGCCGCCCTCATCCCCATGCAAAACCCCCAATATGCGGCGGAAGAGGTCTATCGCGTAGCTGCCAAGGGCTGCCGCGTTGCGCTCATCCGGCCAATGGATGCCATGGGCAACTATCCGATCCAGCCCAAGTACGAGACCGTATGGAACGCGCTGGAGGATACCGGAATGGTGTACGGAATGCACCCATTCCCGGCCTCGGGAGTTGCGAAGCCGCCGGGCTACTCCGATCAGTATTCGGGTGCGGAACTCATCAGGAGGACCATTTCCTCCTCCGGCTTGCCTCACACGCTCCTCTCCAACGTGCAGAACTTCCAGGCCGAGGCGTCCCTCTGGGTCACCATGGTGTTGATGTCCGGGTTCTTCGAGAGGCACCCCAAGATCCAGGCCGCGGTGTTCGAGGCCTCTTCCACCTGGTTGAGTTTCCTGCTGGATGAATGCGACAAGACCTATCGGCTTTACCGCAATGACCGCACTTTGCCGCCGCTGAAGCAGCCGCCCAGCGAAACCTTCTTCCAGCATTGCGTTACCGGGTTCGAAGGGGACGAAGCGCCTCCGTCGCGCCTTCCCGACTACTACCGGGACATCCTCGCCTGGGCCTCCGACGTCTACCACCACGACGGAGACGACGCCTGGAGGGCCATCGAGACCATGGAGGAGTGCGAGTTGCCCATCGACGACCAGGCCAGGTTCCTGGGGTCAAACGCCCGCCGCCTCTACAATATCGAGCCGCCGAAAAAGATCATCCGGGACCGTGTTACCGAGATCCACCGCCCCGATTGGTGGCCCGACGAAGACGAAATCAGGGAAGCCCTCAAGCCGGAGTCGTCGGTAACGCGCCGATAGCCGGCAGCCAATCGGACGGCGTGCCATGACTACCAATAAGGACTTCTCCGTTTTCGACAGCGATTCCCACGTAGTGGAACCTCGCGAGGTGTGGGAGAAGTATCTGGAGCCCGAGTATCGCGTGCTGGGCAAATACGCCCTCTGGCGAGAAGAAGGGCAGTTCGACTCGTACCTCAAAATCAACGGACGGGTGTTCCGGGACAGCGCCAATCCTAACATCCCCCGTCATGCCATCTGGCGGCCCGGAATGACCTGGGACTCGGTTGGCGAATTGGACCCGAATATCCGCCATCCGATGTGCGAAGGAGCCTCGGACCCAAAGGCCAGGCTCCAGGATATGGATGCGATGGGTATCGACCAGACCCTCGTTTATCCGACCTGGTTCGCCGAAGGCTTCCACCTGGTGGAGGACCCGGACGTGGCGTACGCACTGGCGCGGGCGTACAACGACTGGGTTTCAGATTTTTGCCAGGCTGCCCCGGATCGCCTCTTCGCCGCCGCGATGATTCCCCTTGGGAATATGGACTTCGCCCTGGCCGAGCTGCGCCGCGCCGCCGGATCTCGATGCTTCCGTGGCGCCTTCATCCGGCCCATGTTCATGGAAGAACGGTACCTCACTCATCCATATTACGATCCACTCTGGGCGGAACTGGAGACATTGGGGTTGGCCGCCGCCGTGCACCCGGCCGCCGGATTGTGGAACCCGGAGTGGACATCGCATGGCCCCTTCGTGGAAAAGGTCAGTGGCCGGCTCTCCCAAACCGCCGGCCTGGGCGGCGGTGGAGGCGGTCCCTTTGCGGGTGGCAGCACCGGCGAGCGCAACCGGGCGTCCGCTGCGGCGGGGATGGTTAAGTTGGGTCACCCCGTGGCGCCGATACTGTCCCATTGGCTGGACAACCACATGTTCGTCGCTTCCACGCTGATTGGCTATACGGTTATGCAGCGGTTCCCGGAGATGAGGGTGGTTGTGGCCCACGGAAAGGCTTCCTGGATGGAGGAAGTCCTGGAGAAAATGGAGGCATCGACGCGAGTTATTCCACTGCAGCATTACTACCCAGTCAGAACCGACCCCGAAGATATGTGGGAGGAAGGCCATGTCATGCTGGGGTTCGACGCTGAGGAACGCCTGATCCAGGAGCTGCCGCATTCCTACGAAAATAAAATCGTCTGGGGTTCTCGGTATCCCCACCACGACACGACCAGCGCTTGGGACGCCATCGAGGCGCTGACCCGGGCAGACGTAGAACGGCCGGCCATTGCACGAATGCTGGGCGGGAACGCCAGAGAGCAGTTCGGCTTGAGCTGAGCGCCGGCTTATTCGCTCACGACGTCGGGACCGCTGCCAGGGCAGCATCGGGCGATGGCAAAAGCGCTCTACGTTGGCCAGCATCTGATCGGCGGTCTTGGTCGAGGCAAATGATTTTGGCCGGCCGGGCCAACGCTGGCGCCCTTTTGGGCCGGCGGATCGGTTGTTCCAGGGTTTCCCGTTTCCCATCTTCCAGTGTCAACGACGGGATTGGTCGCCCGATCGCTTTATTCATCCGCCTGGTACCGGTGGCAATCCGGGGACTTCACGCCGGAACCTATATCAACTAACTTCAGATGCAGGACGCTACGGGAGAGGATGATTAGCGGCGTTCGAGGTAGGTGGGCATACCGTTTTTGGGGCGGAGGGAGATCAGGGGGAGCATTGCGATTTTGTGGCGGGGGTCGTGGTGGACGCGCCAGCGTTGGCCGAGGGTGGCGAGGATTAGCTTGGCTTCCATCATCGCGAAACCTTCCCCGATACACTGGCGGGGCCCACCACCGAAGGGATAGTAGGCGTAGCGGGGCAGGTTCTCGCGAAACTCCGGTGTCCAACGGTCGGGGCGGAATTCGAGGGGTGCATCGAACCAGCGGGCGTCGCGTTGCACGACCAGCTGTGGGGCGGCCAGGAGTGCGCCGGCGGGTATCTGGTACCCACCCAGCTCGAAGGGTTGGAAGGCCATGCGTGACCAGAACCAGATGGGCGGGTAGAGACGCAGGGATTCGGCGAGAATCTGGTCGGTGAAAGTGAGCTTGGGTAGGTCGGCCAGCGTGGGCGGGCGGGCGCCGACGACTTCGTCGAGCTCGGCGTGAAACCGCGATTGGATGTCGGGGTGAGCAGCGAGGAGATACCAGGTCCAGGTGAGGCAGACCGCGGTGGTTTCGTGGCCGGCGGCGAACAGGGTCATCAGTTGGTCCCGCACCTGCTCGTCGGTGAGCAACTGGCCGGCGGACGCGTCGTCGGGCGCTTCGCTCTCGAAGCGCGCCAGCAGCAGGGCCGACAGGAGGTCGTCGCCGGGGTGGTCGGATTTGCGACGCTGCTGAATCAGGTCGTATGCGATTCGGTCGAGCCGCTGCATGGCGTTTCGGAATTGCACGGTGCGCGGCACGGGCAGACGATGGAGCAACCTGCGGAGGCGCGGGGGTTGATTGACGCGGGTTACGACGTATTTGTTGCCGACCGCGAATGCCTCGCCGATGCGACGCACATCATCGGGGAGGTCGAGGCCAAACAGGGTTTTGACGACGATGCGCAGGGTCAGTGAGCCCATTTCAAGCGCCATGTCCACCCGTTGGCCGTCGGTCCAGTCCTGCTGGTGGTGGCTGGCGAATGTCTGCATGGTTGCGCCGAAACCGTCGATGTTGTTGCGATGGAAGTAGGGCTGCATCAGACGGCGCTGTTGGAGGTGGGTGGCTCCGCTGGCGGTAACCAACCCGTCACCCATGACGTATTTCAGGACGTCGGCGTTGGGCCCTCGGCCCACCATCTGATGCTTGGTAACGAAAATCTCGCGTATCAGGTCGGGATGATTCACGAGGATGAGCAGGGCCGGTTTCACCGACATGGTAACGATGTCGCCGTAGGTGGCGGCCTGCAGCATGAAGTCGATGGGGTCGCGCAGGTAACGGAGGGTTTGCCCGATGAAGGGCAACTCCGGAGGGCCGGGCGGAAGCTGGCTACGGTCGACGGACGGTTTCGGTGGGTATGCAACGGTGGCGGTCATGGCATGGCCTCTGTGCCGCCATTATACTGGATACCAGAGGACCGCTTTGGGTTGGGGTTGTTAGTTGGTGAGATATTGAAGGCGGGGTTTTCACCCTCACCCCAGCCCTCTCCCATCGAGGGAGAGGGGGTTTACGTCTTTATATCGGACGCCATTTCAGGCGGATTCGGACTGACAAATCTTGGGGTATCGAACGTCTCCGTGAGAATGCATTATACTATTGCGAATGCTATATCTGTGGTAAGTTAGCAACGGATGATAGAACATCTAGCGGAAATCGATGTGATATGGACTTTGAGACGCCATAAACCGCGCTACACTGAAGTCCGGAAAACCGGCATAAGGAATCAAGATGCAGCGTTTCATTATCATCCGGGCGTTTCACTCCTTGATTGCACTGGTGGCGATCAGTGTTATTGTCTTCGGCCTGGCCCGCATTACCGGCAACCCCCTGGACGTTTTGCTTCCCATAGAAGCAACCCAGGAAGATTTTGATCGGGTGGAAAAAGCGTGGGGACTGGATAAGCCGCTGCCGCTCCAGTACTTTAAATACGTCAACAACATCCTCCATGGAAACTTCGGAGATTCCCTGAAATGGCAGGACAAGACCGCCGGGGAGTTGGTAGTCAGCCGGTTCCCAGCTACGCTCCAGCTGGCGGCCCTGGCCCTGATAGTGAGCGTGGTTATAGCTTTGCCCATCGGGGTAATTGTGGCGGTTAAGAAAGATACCGGCATCGACTATGCCGGCAAGGTGGTGGCCCTGTTGGGCCAGTCCTTACCCTCTTTCTGGCTGGGGATCGTACTCATGTGGATTTTCGCTGTGCAATTGGACTTGCTCCCAACTTCGGGGAAGGGGGGGATTAGTCACATGATTTTGCCGGCGATTACTCTGGGTTTGTTCCAGGTGGCGGCGATTATGCGGCTGACGCGTTCTTCCCTGCTGGAGGTGCTGGACACCGAGTTTGTGAAACTGGCCCGCATTAAAGGTTTGTCGGAGCGTAAGGTGATTTGGAAGCACTGCCTGCGCAATGCACTCATTACTCCCCTGACCTACTTTGGTCTTATTCTGGGCAGCTTTCTTACCGGCTCGGTAGTTACGGAAACCGTTTTCGCCTGGCCCGGTGTGGGGCTGCTGGCGATCGACGCCGTTCGGGCCCGGGATTTTCAGGTGGTGCAGACGGTGGTGCTCTTTTTTGCCACCATATACATCTTCGCTAATCTGGTGGTGGACATCACATATGCCTACCTGGACCCTCGCATCCGATACGACTAATCGTGGCGCTGAAACCGCTGAGCAACTCCCTCAAACTTGAAGGGCATTGCACCTCCAGTTTGCACCGAATAGTGAAAAGAAGAGGCAAAGAGTATGGCGAACATAGCGCTACCCCAACAACTGCCGGAGGTTAAAGCTTCGGGTAGCTGGCGAGTTGTCTCGCAGGTACGGCGATTGCCAGTGGTGCCAATCGTAATATTGTTGGTTGTCCTGGTATTGCCGGCCATATTTGCGGACCAGATGGCTCCTCACGATCCGCTGAAAGGCAGCTTGCGCGACCGCCTGCAACCGCCGGCCTGGACCAAGGCTGAGGTAGTAAACGGAGTAGAGGTTAAACCGGGCGGGTCCTGGAACCACATCCTCGGCACTGACAAGCAAGGCCGGGATATGCTCAGCCGCATCATTCACGGAGCGCGAGTCTCACTGACCGTCTCTCTGATAGCAGTATTCATTGCCGGGTTCATCGGCACTGCTCTGGGACTCATGGCCGGATACTTCGGGGGTTGGGTGGACCACTTGGTGATGCGAATAGTAGACATCGGCCTTTCCATACCGGCCATTTTATTAGCCCTGGTGCTGGTGTCCGCGATTGGCGCCAGCTTTGGGACGGTTATCGTAGTTATTGGCGGAATTTTCTGGTCCCGCTACGCCCGCATGGTACGGGGGGATACGCTGAGCATTAAAGGCCAGGATTTTGTTTCCCGGGCCAGGGTGGCGGGAGCCTCCAACAAACGGATTATGGTTCGGCACATTTTCCCCAATGTGGTAAACACGATCATCGTGCTGGGCACCCTGGAAATTGGCCAGGTCATCTTGCTGGAAGCCACCCTCAGTTTCCTGGGAGCCGGAATCCCCAAGCCCACCCCGGCGTGGGGGCTGATGGTATCCGACGGCAGAGAACTGATCGTTAACGCCTGGTGGGTGGCGATGTTCCCCGGCGTGGCCATCCTGCTGACCGTGCTCTCCCTGAACCTGTTCGGGGATTGGGTGCGGGACCGGCTGGACCCAAAGCTGCGGAACGTATAACCGCAATGCCGGGTTGTGTTGACATTTCCCGTCATTCCCGCGAAAGCGGGAATCCGGAGGATGAAATAGCAGCCAGCTCCCGCCCCGATTACACCCATTTAAGAGCCCTGGATGTCTGGTAGGCCAAATAAGCGACAGGCAGGCTAAATTGCAAAGAGGAGGAATCAATCGTGAATCACTGGTTCAAGAAACCCAGGGTACTATTGTTCACCCCCCTGTTCTTAATCCTGGCATTGGTCATCGCCTGTGGTACGTCGGCCCCGGAGCCTTCAGCTCCACAACAGCCGGCAGATGCCGGTACTGCGGCCACCGCCATTCCTGCGGAATCCAGCGCCGCGGTCGCGACAGCAGCCCCTCAGCCAACGCCGGAGGACACCGGCCCGGCGGCGACTCAGGTGGACCGCCTGAGGATAGCCTTCACCATACCACCCAAAGAGACCAACCTCCCCTGGACCGGCCCCCGCAGCTTGTTGACCCAGCTGAGCCCCATGGTGGAGACTCTGCTGGACATCGACCCCGAAACGGGTGAGTTCGTGCCCATGCTGGCTACCAGCTGGGAAATGTCTCCCGATGGCAAGAACTGGACTATGGAATTGCGGGAGGGGGTAGTTTTCCACTCTGATTTTGGTGGGTTTGACGCCAAGGACGTGGTTCACATGAGAAACCTCATGGGCCCCGGGGAAGATAACCTCAACAGCTTCCGCAATACCTGGGCCACGACGGTGGAAGACGTCGAAGTGGTGGATGACTATACGGTGGTCTTCAAACTGGGAAAGCCCGACCCCGGGCTCGATTTCTTCTTCTCGCTGAGCGGCGACCTGGTAATGCTGAGCAAGAACCAGTGGGATCAGGAGGGTCAGGAAGGATTGGAGCAGCGATTGGTGGGCACCGGCCCTTACGAGTACCTGGGGCGAGAGGTGGGCCAGTCCATATCCTATGAGCGGGTACCCTATGAACACTGGCGGGTCCCAGAGCCGGACTTCCGGGAGATGGAGCAGGTTTGGGCCCCTGAGTCAGCCACGCGCCTGGCGATGCTGCTGACCGGGGAGGCCCACATGGCCGAGCTGCCCCGGGATGTGCTGGCCCAGGCGGTATCAGAGGGCATGGAAATCTCCCAGAGTGGGCTGGGGGCCATACTGACCTGGCTCAAAATGGGCGGCCTGTACCACACAACCGGAGACGAGGCTTACCAACCCTCAGCGCCTTTTGCGGAACCCGGGGAGACGGGCCGGCTGGTGCGAAAAGCCCTGAACAAAGCCGTAAACCGGGACGACATCAACGAGTTCATCTTCAAGCAGGGTGGGTCGCCTATGCTGGTGCATGGTTATCATCCCACGCTGCCGGGCTGGAACCCAGAGTGGGAGACCCGCTGGGAAGATGAGTATGGCTATGACCCGGAGGCAGCTATGGAGCTGCTGGCTCAGGCCGGGTACCCCGATGGCTTCAAGTTGAAGATGTATGGTTCCCATACCCTGCCCGGCGTTCCGGAGCTACCCGACATCGCGGAAGCGGTGAGCATCTTCTGGACTGAGATCGGGATCGACGTGGAAATCGTTAGCCTGGAATTTTCGGCGGTCCGGCCTCAATACCGGACCAAGCAATTCCACGGCTTCGTAGCTCCTTTCAGGACAGTGCGCCGACCCCTTCAAGAGCAGGTTCGCCTTTTCAATCTCCCCGACGGCGTAGTCCACCAATACGAGACTGATTCCATAGTGGAGACGTGGGAAGAGCTGTCGCTGACTCTGGACCCGACGGAGCGAGACCGCTTGATCCGGGAGATTGGGAACGAGAAGTTTGATAACTTCTCAACCATACCCATCCTCTGGATATTTTTCCAGGTGGCAGTGAATCCGGATGTAATAGCCGAGTACAAGTTCCCGGGTACGGCGGCCAGCAACTTCAGCCACCTGGAGACCATCAAAGCCGTCCGCTAATAGACCACTCGCAGCATTTTGGATAGGCTACGGACTCAAGATGAGAGCCTGATGTAAACCCAGGATGCCAGTTTAAGGAGCGTAAGGGCCTTTGGGCCACAGGCCGGGGAAAGGACGCCAGATTAGTGTGGCCTTCCCCGGCCTGACCAATGCCCTCTTGAAACCAAAAGGAGGCGGAATCACCATGTTTCACCCGTTCAAGAGGTCTGACATATTATCGTGCACACTGCTATTGTCGGTCCTGGCGTTCATTGTCGGTTGCACTTCCGCGGCCACGGTAGCGCCGCCACCTACGGACGCACCGGTATCGGGTGCCGGGGCAGCGCCGACCACTGCCGTCATGGAGGCTACCGCCATTCCGGCGACTACGGCAACGCCCCAACCCACCACGGCTACCACCGGCCCGGTAGAGGCCAAGGTAGACCGCCTGGTGATAGCGTTTACCCAGCCAACTCACGAAACCAACATCCCCTGGTTCGGGGCTCGCACGATGTTGTCTCAGTTCAATCCTATGACAGAGACCCTCATTGACCTGGCCCCGGAAACCGGCGAATACGCGCCGAATTTGGCCACTAATTGGCAAATGGGCCCTGATGGCAAGACCTGGACCATGGACCTGCGGGAAGGAGTGCCTTTCCACTTCGGGTTCGGTGAGTTCACCGCGAAGGACGTGGTTCACAGCCGCGCGCTCATGGGTCAGGAGGACGGGGTTAACACCTTGAATGGTATGTGGCGGGAGACGGTAGATACGGTCGAAGTGGTGGACGACCATACGGTAGTGTTCCGGCTGACCGCGGCGGAGCCGGACCTGGACTTTGCGCTCTCCATAGGGGGTGATCTGATAATGATGAGCAAGGACCACTGGGACCAGGAAGGCCAGGAGGGTCTGGAGCAGCGCATCGTGGGCACCGCCCCTTACCGGTACTTGGAACGGGAGGTAGGCCAGTCTATCCTGTTCGAGCGGGTACCCTTCGAACACTGGCGGGTGGGCCGTGCGGACTTCAACGAGATGCAGCAGGTCTTCGCTCCCGAGGCGGCCACTCGCCTGGCCATGCTGTTGGCTGAGGAGGCCCACGTGGCGGCATTGCCTCGCGAAGGACTGGCTCAGGCGGCAGAAAAGGGCATGAAGATCGTAAATAGCGGCATTGGCGGCCTCCACACGATGTTCCTCTTCGGAGGGCAGTTCCACATCACCGGAGACGAGGCCTATGACCCCTCAATTCCTTGGGCGGCACCCGGTGAAAAAGGTCGCCTGGTACGTCAGGCTCTGAACAAAGCGATCGACCGAGACGAGATTAACGAGTTCATTTTCAAAGGAGGGGGCGCTCCATATCGCGTCGTTGACTACCACCCCACCCTGCCCGGCTGGAACCCCGAATGGGATGAACGTTGGGATGTGGAATACGGCTATGATCCGGAGCAAGCCCGGGAGTTGCTGGCCCAGGCCGGGTACCCTGAAGGCTTCGGCATGAAGATATACGGCGCGCATACCCTGCCCGGCGTGCCGGAGATGCCGGATATGGCGGAGGCCTTGAGCATCTATTTCACCGAAATCGGCATAGATGTGGAAATAGTGAGCGTAGAGTTCAGCGTGGTGCGTAATCAGTTCCGCAACAAGCTGGACCACGAATTTCTGTATCCGCTAAGGAGCAGTCGCCGGCCACTGCAGCAGCAAATCCGAGTCCATAACCTCCCAGCTCCCCTTGGCGTTGGCCATTTCTACGAAAGCGATTTCATAGTGGAGAAGTACGATGAGTTGACCGGGACCCTGGACCTGGCGGAACGAGACCGCATCTTCCGGGAGATTGGCGACCATAAGTTCAACAACTTTGCGTCCATGCCGCTCCACTGGCTCTTCATCCAGGTGGCAGTGAACCCGGAAATAGTTGCCGAGTACAAATTCCCGGGAACGGCCGGTTGGAATTTCAGCCACCTGGAGACCATCAAGGCCGTCCGCTAATAGACCACTCGCAGCATTTTGGAAGGCGACGGACTCAAAGTGAGCGCCTGATGTAAACCCAGGATGCCAGTTTAAGGAACGTAAGGGCCTTTTGCCCACCGGCCGGGGAAGGGACGCCAGATTGGTATGGTCTTCCCCGGCCTGAACAATACCCTCCTGGAGCCAAAAGGAAGCGAAATGCGCTGCTGTTGAGCATCCGGGCAGCGGTCGGCTATAATCGGTGTATCAATTCATTTGACCGGGATGTCTATGCCTGTCGATTATTACGAAACTCTCGGTGTGAGCCGAGGGGCCAACGACGAGGATATCCGACGCGCTTTCCGCCGGAAGGCTATGGAGTTTCATCCGGACCGGAACAAAACGCCGGGGGCTGAGGACCAGTTCAAAGAGATTAACGAGGCCTATCAGGTTCTCAGCGACCAGGAGAAACGCGCCCGGTATGATCGCTTCGGACACGCGGGTGTGAATGGCAGCGGCGACCGTCCGTTTGACGGCTTTGATCCTTTCGGCGGGTTCGGCGACATTTTCGATACCTTCTTTGGCGGCGGTGGACGCGGGGCCAGCCAGCCCAGAGCCGGCGAGGATATTAGCCAGCGCGTTACGCTGACCTTTGAGGAGGCGGTGTTCGGCTGCGACCGCGACGTGGAAATAACCCGCACTGAACCGTGCAGTACCTGCTCCGGCGGCGGGAACCAACCCGGCACGGAAATCAGCACCTGCAGCACTTGCAATGGGGCTGGGCAGGTGAGGCGGTCGCAACGCAGCGTGTTCGGCCAGTTTGCCGTTACTACACCCTGCCCCAGCTGCAACGGTTCGGGACGATCCATCGAAACGCCCTGCAACACCTGCCGGGGGCGAGGGCAGGAACGCCGCCGCCGCACGCGCACGGTTACGATACCGGCGGGGGTGGATGATGGAATGCAGGTGCGGGTAACCGGCGAAGGCGGGGTGGGCAGCAACGGCGGGCCGGCGGGCAACCTGTACGTGCAGGTGCGCGTGCAGGATCATCCCTTCTTCTGGCGCGAAGACCAGGACCTGGTGCACCGCATTGCGCTCAATGTTGCTGAGGCTGCGTTGGGTACCACCAAAGCGATTCCCACCCTGGACGGAGCGCCGGTTGACCTGGAGATCCCAGCCGGTACACAGTCGGGCAGCCATTTCAGGGTGCGGGGGTTTGGAGTGCCCCACCTGCGGCGCAACGGCCGACCCACCGACCGGCGGGGCGACATCCGGGTGATGGTGGATGTTGATGTGCCGACGAAGCTGAACAAGTACCAGCGGGAATTGCTGGAGAATTTGGCCTATTCGCTGGGGAATGGCGGCAAGGCTCCGCCGACCGGCAACCGTTCTGGCAGCGGCACGCGCAAGGCTCGGACCGGCGGCGGCAAAGGCCGGCGCAAGGCGGCTGCCGAAGATACGCCCAAAGACGATGCGCCCGGAGGTAATGCACACGTCGAAGGCGAAGACCCCAACCTTGGCGATACGGTGGACGCGGTGGGTGTGCCGCCGGCGGCCGAAGCCACGACATCAGCCGACCGAGATACCGGCGAAAACCGGTCCGGAGACGACCGTTCCAACGACGGGAATGCGGATGCAAACGACAAGCAGCGCGGCATTTTCGATCGCATCAAAGATACTTTTTCGCCGAATGTCGACTGACCCGTTTCTTCCGTACTAAACTATTTCCCGCTGAATCCGAATGCCTCCGTTGTATCGCACTGGCCTCCGGTGACCCGCTAATGTCCTGGCATGAGCTGAGCATCCAAGTTCCCTTCGAATTCGTTGAGCCGGTGTCGTACCTGTTTGAACGTTACGCCTACGGTTTGAGCATGGAAATCGTACCCGGCGAATACACTATTCTGCGGTCTTATCTGCCCAACCTTTCGCGCACGCGATTGGCCCACATAGAGGTTGGCGTGAAACTGGCGGCCAGCGTGGCGCCCCTGGGAGACCTGGACATTCGGGAACTGGATGACGACGAGGACTGGCGCAATTCATGGAAGCAGCACTTCACGCTGTTGCGGGTTGGTCGCAGTCTGGTTATCAAACCGTCGTGGGTGGACTACGAGGCAGTGGCCGGGGATGTGGTCATCGAGCTGGATCCGGGATTGGCCTTTGGCACGGGTTACCATCCCACCACCTATGCCTGTCTGGAGACGCTGGAAAATCTGGTTACGCCGGGATGTTCGGTGCTGGACATTGGCACCGGCTCGGGGATTTTGACGATTGCCGCCGCCAAGCTGGGGGCGGCGCACATCACGGCGGTTGATATTGACAACCACGCGGTGCGGGCAGCCCGCAAGAATTTCAAGAGCGCCGGGATTCTGGATCGGGTGAAGTCTGAAACCGGCAGCGTGCCGGGAGCGGCTACCCGCGACAAGGTTTATGACATTGCGGTGGCCAACATCAGTGCGAGAGGTATCAGGATAGTGGCGCCGGGGGTTCCGGGCGTGCTGGCGACCAATGGGGTGTTCGTGGCATCGGGGATTATCGTAGACCAACATCAGGATGCCGTCGATGCCATCAACGCCGCCGGCCTCGCCGTGGTCGAGACGTTGCAGCGGGAAGACTGGGTTACCATCCTGGCCCACCATCGGTAGGGTTTGCGTCGAGCTGGAAGATGGATATTGTTGCCCTGGACAGATTTGAGCTAATTGGTTCGCTGGGAAGCGGGGCCGATTACGAAGTGCGCGCCGCCACCGACCGGGACACCGGCATGGCGGTGGTGCTGAAACGGCCGAGTCCGCAGGTGGTGCGTCGACAGATGCACGGCCCGATCGAGGAGCGCACTACGCGCATCCTGGAGGCGTATGAGGCCGCCGGCCAGCATTGCGCGGCAGTGCCGAGGGTTATTGGGGTAACCGAGGTCGAGAACCACGACGGATACTTCGGCGAAGACCTGGGGCAGGAATATCGGGTGAGGGTCGAAGCACGGGCCACCGGCATACCGCTGGTGGGCGATCCGCGCAGCCGCATCCTGCGGGTGCCGATCGGGCTGGGTCAAAACCTGTTTGCCCTGCACCCGCTGGTCGCGCCGCCGGGCGTGGGGGACTGGCCGATTCAGACGCAGCTGCTGGAAGCTCAGGAGGTGTTTGCCGGCGCCGGTTATGCGTTGCTTGATCTGGGGCCGCACAACGTGTTTTATGCGCCGGGTTCCGGGAAGGCGACGCTGATTGACGCGGGCGCGCTGGTTGGCCGGGGCGTAGATCGCACGCAGGCCAACCGCGGGCCGCAGGATGTGCACGATTTCTACATTGAAATGCTCAAGTTTTACATCTCTCCGTCGGGGCCGCCGGCCGACGCCACCGGGTATTTTGACCCGTACAATCAGCGCCCCATCATTACGCTGGAGCAGGAGTGCGACGAACTTGGGCGGGCTTTTGCGGGTGTTGGTGGAGACCTGGCGGGAGCGGCGACGGCGTGCATTGACCGGGTTCGCAACCGCGATTATGGTAATATCGGCGAGTTTGGCCGGGACTTGCAGGATTGCCTTCGGCTGATTACCATCCGTAACGGCGATATGCCCGACCGGGATGTTGCGCTGGGCGCCTGGCGAACCGCGCTGAATCGCCTGACGGAAGATCACTGGACGCGGTACCAATTCGATGCCGACGCCGACCTGGCCAGCCTGTCTGCCTGATCCCGTCAAAACGACCAGCGCATCTGAAACTACCGCTACCAACATCACCACCATTAAAATCACTGATAAAATCACTGAAACTAAACCATTGCGAGGACTGAAGCATCATGCTCACCAGTTCGTTAACTACTCTGCACGACAACTCGTCCCACGGGGAGGACAGCTACCTGATCCGCGACCTTGGGGGCGGCAATTTTCTGGACGTGGTGCTGGATGGCGTTACCGGCCACGGCGGCAACGAGGCCAGCACGTCGGTGGCTGATGCCCTGAAGGAGATTGACATCTCCGGCCCGCAGGACATCGTGGCGGCGCTGAACGAACAGAACTCCGATTTTTACCAGGTTGGTGGCGGGCGCTTCCTGCTGACCACGGCATCGGCAGCGCTTTATCTGGATGGCAAGCTGCACATCGTCAGCGCTGGCGACAGTCCGATTTTTGTCATCCACCCGGATGGCTTTGAGCAGTACAGCGGGCGGCGCGGCGGGTTGATCAGGCTGGGAGTCTCCAAGGCCATCGGAGCGGAGGAAACGCTAACGGTGTTTGAAACCACGCTGGAATTGTCGTCGGATGACCGGCTGGTGAGCTGCACGGACGGGGTGAGCGACAACCTGCTGGGTGAGGAGTTGATGGACATCGTGCGGGGGGCCGCCGATGCCGAGGATGCGAGTCAGCAGGTGAAGGCCCTGGTGGATTTCCATATTGAGCAGGGGCGTGATATTCGCTTCCGCGGTGGTCGCTTCCGCCACGACGATGAGACGGCCATCTTCCGGTTTTTCGGGGCATAGGCGGGTCGTCGCCCGGCAGCCAGGCTGGGCGACTGAACTATCCCGTCCCGGTATTTCGTCATATTGGCCTTGAGCCGGAGCCCGGGTTTTTTGCGAACGCTGGTAGCCGCGACAAATGGGGCCCCTGGCAAAAAGGGAGATGGCCGGTGGCACAGACCCAGGCTACATCGGAAGTTGACCAGCCGAATCTGGCCCTCGGAGGGCGTCTGATCCTGTCCGGTTTGTCCGTGGGCCACGTGGCGTTTCATTGGATCGCGCAAAGCTTTGCGGTGGTACTGCCGGAAATCCAGCAGAGTTTCCAACTAAATTCCGTTGGCGTGAGCGGGGTTATGTCGGCGCGGGAACTGGCCGCCGGTTTGATCGCCCTGCCCGGCGGTATCGTAGCGGATGTGCTGAGGAGGTGGTGGGGCTCGCTGCTGGCGGGGTGCCTGGTGACGTGTGCGCTGGGATCGCTGGTGATGGGATTTTCTCCGGTGTACTGGCTGTTGCTGATCGGCATGGCGGTGGTGGCGATTTCCCATTCCATCTGGCACCTGCCCGCCGGATCTTCGCTTTCACATCACTACGCAGACCGGCGCGGGATGGCGCTGGCCTTCCACGGCGTGGGTGGCAGCGTGGGCGATGTGGTGGGGCCGGTGGCGACCGGCGCGTTGTTGCTCTGGCTCACCTGGAACGAGCTGTTGAGCATTTATGCCGTGGCCCCCTTCTTCCTGGGGTTCGTGGCAATTTGGTCGCTGCGCAACGTGGGACGAGGCCGGCAAGGGGAGGACAGTGTCGCCATTGCGGAACGCGTGGCAGCTACCAAACAACTGTTCAGAAACCCGGTGCTGTGGGGGCTGATTGTGGTGCGGGGCGCCCGGGGGATGGCGCTGGTGGCATTGGTAACCATATTGCCGCTGTACCTTGCCCAGGAATTGGGGTTGAGCAAGTGGAACCGTGGGTTCCATATTGGGCTGCTGATTGCGATCGGTTTGGTGGCCAAGCCGCTGGCGGGCTACCTTTCCGACCGGATTGGCCGCAAGCAGGTGCTGGTGCCCGGGTTGGTGTGGTCGTGCCTGGTGGCGTTGGCTCTGATCCAATTCAACTCGGGAATCCTGCTAACGGTTACCATCGCGCTGCTGGGGCTGTTCCTCTACCCGGACCAGCCGATCGTTACCGCCTCGGTATTCGATGAGGTTGGGCGGGAAGTCGCCTCGACGGGGCTGGGCGTGGTCGCCTGCATTAGCTTCCTGATGGGTGCAGCGTCTCCGTTGATTGCCGGCGCCCTGTACCAAACCGTCGGTTTCGAAGCGACAGCCTATTACATCGCGGGTTTGTTTGCGGTGGCGGCAATCATATTCCTGGTGTTGCCCCTGTCGCGGGGCGGCGCGGTGGAGCAGACGGTGTAGCCGCGCCGGGAATAATATTAGCCCGACGTTACACCTGAGATTCCCCGGCTTGGGGTCTTTCGATTATTCGTCGACCAGTCGTCCCGGCAACAGCCTGAACCCACCAAAACCTCAATTGCAGATGATCGGGTTGCGGCGATACCCGCACTGGATTCCGGCTCAGGGCCGGAATGATGGGATAATCAAACGACCCTGAGAGGCTCGGTTGCACAGGGCAACCGCATTCTAATTGAATCAGTTTTTGAGGTGCCCGTCATTCCCGCGAAAGCGGGAATCCAAGTGGCTTGGTTGTACGTCAACTGCCTGGAAGCAATCTGTATGGATTCCCGCTTTCGCGGGAATGACGATTTATCAGGCCACCTAAAGTTAGAATGCGTTTGCCCTGTCGGTTGCAGGCGTCGCCCGTGGGCGACCGTAGTGGTATGCTAGACTATCGTTCGGAGTTATTTGATCGGACCTCGTGCCGGCGACTAAAAACCGGTTGCCGTCCGGTGCCTCGGGAGCGCAAGGAGTACGAAATTG
Organism: Dehalococcoidia bacterium; assembly: GCA_965220095.1. Classification (GTDB taxonomy): domain Bacteria; phylum Chloroflexota; class Dehalococcoidia; order Lucifugimonadales; family UBA3495; genus Bin87. The sequence continues at coordinate 2,255,181 of OZ244805.1, read as the reverse complement.
GGCAAGATTAAAGTTGCCATCATTGGCGTGGGCAACTGCGCGTCGTCGCTGGTGCAGGGCGTCCATAAGTATGTCGAGGTGCCGGACGATGAAGTCATCCCCGGCGTGATGCACAACCGCATCGGCGAATACCGGATTGAAGATATTGAAATAGTCGCCGCCTTCGATATCGACCAGAACAAGGTGGGCAAAGACCTTTCGCAGGCTATTTTCACCGAGCCGAACAACACCATCAAGTTTGCCGATGTGCCCCATTTGGGGGTGCCGGTAGAGCGTGGCATGACCCATGACGGAATAGGTCGTTACGTGTCCGAGCTGGTGGTGAAATCGCCCCACAGCACGGCGGACATTTCCGGTATTCTGAAAGAGCGGGAAGTGGATGTGGTGATTAATTATCTGCCGGTGGGCAGCGAGATGGCGACCAAGTGGTACGTGGAACATATCCTCGACGCGCGGTGCGCCATGATCAACTGCATTCCTGTTTTTATCGCGCGTGAGGACTACTGGCGGGGACGGTTCGAGGATCGGGGCGTACCAATCATTGGCGACGACATCAAGTCGCAGGTGGGCGCAACCATCGTGCACCGGGTGCTGACCCGGCTGATGGAGAATCGCGGCGCCGAGATTGACAACACCTACCAGCTCAACTTCGGCGGCAATACCGACTTTTTGAATATGCTGGAACGCGACCGGTTAGTCAGCAAGAAAATCTCCAAGACCAACTCGGTTACCAGCCAGATGGACGAAGAACCCGAACCTGACGATATCCATATCGGCCCCAGCGATCATGTGCCGTGGCTGCAGGATCGCAAGTGGTGCTACATCCACATCGACGGCAAGGTGTTCGGCGGCGCGCCGGTGAAGCTGGAAGTGAAACTGGAGGTTTGGGACAGCCCGAACTCGGCCGGCGTGGTGGTGGATGCCATCCGCTGTGCCAAGCTGGCCATGGACAACGGTCAGAGCGGAGCCGTGTATGGCCCTTCGGCTTACTTCATGAAGAGCCCGCCGATTCAGTTCACCGACGCCGAGGCCCACGAACTGGTTGAGGCGTTCATTGCGGATCCGATGGTAGCGGCGGCAAGCATCGTGCGCCCCGAGATGGAAGCTTAGCTGCCTGCGCAGCATCGACCAGCACCGACCGGCGCTGTCCACGGCAACCGCCGGAGCCGATGCGGCGGGAGGCCGGCAGGGACGTGAAAATCGGCATGGTCTCGCCCTACGACTTTGCGTGGCCGGGCGGAGTCAACGCGCACGTCGCCCAGCTATCGGACGAAATGCGCCGGCGAGGCCATAGTGTAAGGGTGATTGCTCCGCAGTCCGGCGGGCGTTCCAACGATGCGGACGCCGGCGACGGCCAGTTTATACCCATGGGAGGCACGTTGCCGCTGTCGGCCGGCGGATCAACGGCGCGGGTTTCCTTTGCATTGTGGTTGTATCCACGGATACGGGGATTGATGGCTCGGGAGTCGTTTGACGTGGTGCACCTGCACGAACCGCTGGCTCCGCTGCTGCCGTACCTGGTGCTGCACCATTCCAACGCGGTAAACATCGGGACCTTCCACGCATTCTCAGACCAGCAGCGTCTGTATCGCTGGTGGCGTCCCGCGTTGAGCCGATGGCAACGCCAGCTGGACGGCCGCATTGCGGTGTCGCCGGCGGCCCGGGCGTTTGTGGCGCCGCATTTTCCTAACCACGCCTACCGGGTGATTCCCAACGGCATCGACTTCGACCGATTCGCCGAGGCTGAGCCGTTTCGCCACCTGCGCGATGGTAAGGCGAACGTCCTGTTCGTGGGACGGAAGGATGAACGCAAGGGGTTGCGCTATCTGTTGGCAGCCTTTGCACAGTTGATCTCGGAACGGAGAGACCTGCGGCTGTTGATCGTGGGGCCGGGCGCACCGGATCGGGAGAGCGGGCAGATTTTGGCCGCCATCGCCAGCATTGCTCCTGAAGCAGTGGTGATTACCGGGGCGGTTTCGGACGAAGACTTGCCCCGCTACTACGCCAGTGCTGATGTGTTCTGCAGCCCGGCAACGGGCGGAGAGAGCTTTGGCATCGTGCTGCTGGAGGCCATGGCGTCGGGCGCGCCGGTGGTTGCCTCAGACATTGATGGCTATCGGGACGTGGTAGCTGACGGGGAACAAGGTTTGCTAACGCCAGCGCGAGAACCGGCGGGCATCGCCGCTGCCGTCTCCCGCATTGTCGGGGACACCGAGCTGGCGGGCCGGCTGGCTGCGGGCGGTCGCCGACGGGCGGTGGCGTACCGTTGGGAGCGCATCGCTGCCGACGTTGAGGATTACTATCATCACTGCATAGAGGAGGTGGGCGCTCGTGGCAATGCCCGGTAGGGAGCAGTTTCGCGCGGCGGTTCTGCGCTATGTGGAGATACCCGGAGCGAAGGGGATGAACGCGGTTGGGCTGACCCCCAATGTCGTCACCGTCTTTGGTTTCCTGGTGTGCGTGGCCGGTGGAGCGCTGGTGGCTCTGGACTGGCCGCTGTACGGCGGTATTGTCTTTTTGGTGGGCAGCTTTCTGGACCTGTTCGACGGAGCGTTGGCCCGACTGACCAACCGGGCGTCGCCGTTCGGCGCGTTGCTGGACTCGGTGTTCGACCGACTGGGCGAGGCCGCGTTGTTCGTCGGGTTGGGTTTGTACTATCTGCTGTCCGATCTGCCGCCGACTCAGTTGCTGTTGAGTATGCTGGCGGTTTTGCTGGGGCTGGTGTTTTCCCAGGGTGTTTCGTACCTGCGGGCGCGCGGCGAGGGCCTGGGGGCGTTTACCCGCTCCGGCATCATGACGCGCTCGGAGCGGGTCGTGATATTGGGTATCGGGCTAATCGCAGAGGGCTTGGCGCCCGTGCCCATAATAGTATGGGTGCTTTGGCTGATTGCAGCGGTGTCCTGCTTTACGCTGTTCCAGCGGATGTTTACGATTCGGGGAATTCTGGAGGGGCAGGGAGAATAGGAAAGTAGCGCAATTTGAAACCCGCTAGGACCGCCTGGAAAGGAGTAACGACGATGCCGAATCACTACGAAATTCTGCGAGTCGATCGCAATGCCGACCAGCATGAAATCAACAGTTCATACCGCAACTTGATCCGTATGGTTCACCCAGACCGAAACCCGGAGAACCCAATCTCCAACGATTTCGCACGGGATATCATTGAGGCTTACCAGGTCCTCTCCGACCCTGACCTACGCTTAGAGGGCGTGTGACAAATAGGTTCAGGAGGGCTGGAGCCGTTTGAGCATCAGGTGGACCATGGCGATATGCACCCAGGCTTCGCTGCTCTCCGTGCGCTCCTCATAGTCTTTGCTGAGCCGTCGGCATCGACTGAGCCAGGCCAGGGTGCGTTCCACCACCCACCGGCGGGGCAACACCTCGAAGTGATGGCTATCCGGTTTCCGACGTACCACGGTCAGCAGCCATCCACCAGTGGCCCAAGCCCAGGCCACCAATTGACCAGCGTAGCCAGCATCGGCCCAGATCACCCGCAATCTGGGAAACCGACCCAACAGTTTGGCCAACACCAGCCTGGCGCCGTCCCGGTCCTGAATGCTGGCAGCATGCACCACCACGGCCAGGAGCAATCCCATGGTGTCCACTACAATGTGCCGCTTGCGTCCGGCAACCCGTTTACCCGCGTCATAGCCCCGCGGCCCCCTTTTTCAGTGGTCTTTACTGACTGGCTGTCGATGATGGCTGCGCTGGGCGTGGCCTCCCGGCCCGCAGCTTCCCGAACTCGGGCCCGCAACGTCTCCTCAACCCGTTCCCAAGTCCCGTCATACCGCCACTTCCGAAAATACCACCAGACCGTGCCCCAAGGTGGCAGGTCATGGGGCATCAGCCGCCAGGGTATGCCGCCGCGCAGCACGTACAGAATGCCGTTGACCACCTCCCGCAGGTCCGTGGTTCTGGGATGGCCTCTGGTGGTGTCAGGCGGCAGGAGGGGAGCTAATTCCTCCCACTGGGCGTCGGTCAAATCGCTGGGATAAGGTTTTCTACTCATGCCCCCAGGGTAACCAGCACCTCTCCCACACCCCAAGAACCCGAGGGTGCATATTTGGCCCATTGTCACACGCCCTCTAATACTACAGTTGCAGAACAAAGGCGGGTAGAATCAAGGCAGTCAAGGGCTGGAGAGGTGAGGCGGTGGTAGGTGTGATAGAAGATGTGGCGGAGGTGGCCCGTTGGGCCCAGGGAATCGAAGGGGTACACGAGTGCATTGCGGGACGATTCCGGCGTCCCGAGCCGCGTAGGCGTGCGCTGGACTACCTGCGAGGGCTGCTCAGTCCCGTGGAACGCAAGAACGGCTGGCAACTGGCGGAGCAGGCGGGGGACGCCACCCCCTATGGGGTGCAGCACCTGCTGTCCACCTACGTCTGGGACGCCGACCTGGTTCGCGACGATCTCAGGGACTACGTGGTGGAGCATCTGGGCGACGTCCATGGAGTTCTGGTGGTGGACGAGACGGGATTTCTGAAGAAGGGGAACAAGTCCGTTGGGGTGCAGCGGCAGTATAGCGGCACGGCGGGGCGGATCGAGAACTGCCAGATCGGGGTATTTTTGACCTACGCCTCTGCCCAAGGGAGGACCCTGATGGACCGGGAACTTTACCTGCCTCGGGTGTGGGCTGATGACCTGGAACGGAGGCGAGAGGCTGGGGTGCCTGAGAAAGTGGCATTCCGCACCAAGCCGCAACTGGCCCGGCGGATGCTGGAGCGGGCGCTGGAATCGGGAGTGCCCTTCGGCTGGGTCACTGGGGACGAAGTCTACGGCAACGACCGCAACCTGCGGCGGTGGCTGGAGCGGCGAGACGTTCCCCACGTGCTGGCCGTCAGGAGCAACGAGCAGCTGTGGGCAGAGACGGACAAGGGATGGCGACCGGTGCGGGCGGACCGGCTGGCGCCTGGGGTGGAGGAACCCGGCTGGGTGCGGCGCAGCGCGGGCGACGGCGCCAAGGGACCCCGGGTATACGATTGGGCGCGGGTGGAGATCCGGCCCCTGAAGGAGCCGGGCAAGGGGTACTGGCTGCTGGTCCGGCGCAGCATCGCCAAGCCCGGGGAGTTGGCCTATTACGTCTGCTTCGGCCCGGTTGATACGACTCTGGAGGAACTGGTGCGGGTGGCCGGAACTCGTTGGACCATCGAAGAATGCTTTGAGGAGGCCAAGGGAGAGGTGGGTCTGGACCAGTATGAAGTCCGGAAATGGGATGGCTGGTACCGGCACATCACCCTGGCGATGCTGGCCCACGCCTACTTGGCGGTGGTCAGGCGCCAGGCGTTGGAACAAGGCGGTCCGGGGGAAAAGGGGGCTGTCCCAGCTTGGACGAAAAGCTGATACCCCTGACGGTGCCCGAGGTCCGGCGGTTGCTCTACCGGCTGATATGGAGACATCAACCTACGGACGAATCAGTGCTGCGGTGGTCCCGGTGGAGACGGCGGCACCAGGCAACGGCCCGGCGCTGCCATTACCGACGCCGCCTGAAACTCCTTACCACATTTCTGCGACTGTAGTACTAAGAAATTCCCGGCGGTGGATACGGTTATTCGACCCAATGCCGCGCCTTTCGGCCTCGTTGCCATCGGCCTCGTTGCCATCGGCCTCGTTGCCATCGGCCTCGTTGTCATCGGCCTCGTTGTCATTGGTGTACGTCATTATCACTTCCCTCTGGTGTTTCCATGAGATCCCATTCGTTTATGTTATAGGACATCCGCAAACCAATCTTTCTACGGCTCAGGACGAACGGGGGAATTTTGGTCGGGCTATCGAAAATTCCTGAGTTTGGAAGACGCACCGGGGGTCGGCCGTGCTGTGCGAATCTCAGCCATTTATGTCCTGTAGAGAATTTTTGGTTATAATCCCCGCAAGGCAACCATTTTGATTTTGCAACTGATCGTTTAGGAGGGTCCATGAAATACGACGTCATTGTCGTTGGCGGGGGAGCGGCTGGTTCCGTGCTGGCCAGCAGGTTGGCTGAGGATGCCAATACGTCCGTGCTGTTGCTGGAAGCCGGCGCGGATTATCCAGATCCCGAAACCCTGCCGGACGAGATAAAGTTCGGTGGCACCAGGTACGCGGAATCCCCGGACTCGGAACACAACTGGGCCCTGCGGGGAACCATCACCGAGGAGCAGGGGGAGATCCACGTGGCCCAGGGCAAGGTGATCGGGGGTGGGTCTTCCATTAATGGTCAGGCGATGCAGAGGGGATTGCCGGAAGACTTTGACTCGTGGGCTGCGCTCGGCAACGACGAATGGTCTTATGACAAGGTGCTCCCCTTCTACCGAAAGATGGAGAATGACCTGGACATCCAGGATGATTTCCATGGAACGGACGGGCCGATGCCCGTGCGACGCCGCCAGTCAGGAGCCGTGCCCGACATCCAGACGGCCTTCCATGCCGCCTGTCTGAAGGCGGGGTTCAACACCGTCGAGGATACCAACGGCGCGAACCCCTCCGGCGTTGGCGTTTCGCCCACCAACAACCTGGGCGGGATCAGGATGAGCGCCGCTCTCACGCATCTCAATCCCATGCGCCACCGTCTCAACCTTACGGTGCGGGGTGGTGTATACGTCCAGAAGATATTGTTTGAGGGTCGAAAGGCCGTCGGTGTCGAAGCCCAAAGCGGCGGCGAAGTTTTCACCGTCCAGGCCGACCGGGTTGTCCTGTGCTCCGGCGCCCTCAGGTCGCCCCAGCTGCTCATGCTGTCGGGCATCGGTCCCAAAGACCAGCTCGAGCAATTTGGGATACCCCTGATTCAGGAACTCCCCGGAGTAGGACAGAGTCTGTGGAACCACCTCAGCGCCCATGTAACCTATAAAGTCAAAGATGGGGCTACGCTGACCACGGAGCCCGACGCACCGCACTTCAGCCTGCATTACACCTCCCAGGGGTGGAGCGAGATTAATGACATGGTGCTCAGGAGCAGCACCGTCGTTGATGAAAGGGAGGAACGGGTGCCCGGCGTTCGAACCAGGTACCGGACCGGCGATGTTGCTCCGGAGCAGGCGGCACGTATATCGTGCACGCTAGGGTTGCCCGAGGGATCAGGGTACGTCAGGTTGGCATCCGCCGACCCCGCAGTACAGCCGTCTTTCAACTATTGCTATCTGCAACATCCGGATGACATTCGGCGGGTGAGGGAAGGTCTTCGATTTGGGATCAGCATTCTGGAATCCGACGAGTTCGAGGACGTGATGGATTTCCGGATCAGCCCGACGGATGAAATGCTGGCCGACGACGATGCCATGGACCTCTGGATACGCCAAACCGTGGGAACCGCCCGGCACGTTTCTGGCACCTGCAAGATGGGCCCCGATTCAGACCCGATGGCGGTAGTCGACCAATACTGCCGGGTCAAGGGAGTTCAGGGGTTGTGGGTGGCGGATTCCTCGATAGTGCCGCGGATTCCCCGGTCAGGCGGTCTCCATCCCACGGCTCTTATGATTGGGGAACGGGTCGTCGAGTGGGTCTCGGCTGGTTAGTTCCGTATCACCCGGTCTTGATTTTCTGCCCTCGGCTTGATTTTCTGGCTTCGGATGGAGCCACCGCACTGAAATCCGCCCGCTGTTCTCAATGATAGCGGGCGGATGACCTCCACGGCGACGCGGCACTAACGATTCGATGGCACTAACGATTCGATGGGAGAGACTGAATTTGGACGTTGTCGACTAATAACGCATGGTGTCTCCAGGTAATTCGATTCAGAATCCACGCCGCAGGCTCGGCACTGGATCTCGATCAGACTTGGAGCAAATCTGCCCGCGAATATCCAGGTTGGCACTTCGATTTGTTGAAGTTCCGTGGGTGAAATCCAATGATCGGCGGTGATGAATTGAGTTTCGGGTTGTGCGTCGTTGGTTGTGGCTCCTTTGCGCAGGTTTTCGCGGAGTCTGTCTCCGGTATGCGCGAGGAGATCGACCTGTACTTCGCCAGCCGAGATTTGGCCAAAGCCAGAGACTACGCGCGCCGTTTCAACGGTTTGGACGCTTTTGGCACCTATGCCGCTGCTGCTGCCGATCCTCGAGTAGAGGCGTTGTACATTTGCACACCGCATCACCTGCATCTGGACCATGTATCTCTTGCGGCTAATTGGGGCAAGCATGCCCTGGTCGAAAAGCCTATTGCCGGAACCCTGGAAGACGCCGAAGCGATTGTCCAGCAGGCCGAGTCAGCTGGCGTGAACCTGATGGTGGCGGAGAACTATCGTTTCTTACCTGCCGTGCGGGCAGCCAGGAAATTGGTGGATCAGGGCCGTCTGGGGCAACTCAGGTTGGTCCAGTTGCAGGAACAGTACCCTTTTCAACCATCGGGGTGGCGCAACCGGACCGCCCTGAGTGGGGGAGGCGTGCTCATCGACGGGGGGATACACAAGGTTAGCGGGTTGGCGTACCTGTCGGGACAACCCAACCAGGTGTACGCCCAGAGAGTCCTGCCCGGACAACCGGGACTCGAAGCGGAGGACGGGGTTGTGGTGATGACGCGAAACGACGATGGCGTGATGGGCCTCATTAATCACTCCTGGAGCATCGCCCCTTCGATACACCATTCGTGGGTCTCCATTTCAGGCACGACGGCCAGTCTGTATTTTGAGCTGGGACAGCCGTGGTTGAAAATACTCGATGGCAACTCGGAAACGGTGTTGGATTTGGAGAACGACACCCGCGGATTGGCCCCTATGGTCCGAGAATTCCGGCAGAGTATTGTGGAGGCCAGGGAGCCTGCAATGACTGGTCGGCAAGGGGTTGCCGATCTCGCGCTGGTGCTCAAAGCGTATGAATCGATCGAGCTTGGGCTGCCGGTGCGCCTCGACTGAACCTGAACATACCACGGCGCATCGCTGGCGGATGCTGGCGCGCCCTTGTCCGCACTCGACCACCCCGTTACAATCGGCGCACCCCTTTTCCTCGCCGTAAGGAGGCCCATTGCAAGCAGCAACGCCGGCCGCGCCCGAAGCCGCGGGCATGAAGCATAACCGGATATTCATCCTGAGCAGCCTGTCCGTGGGGCACGGTCTGTCCCACATGTTCGACCAGGGGTTCCCGCTGCTGATTACTGAGATTGCGGCGGTCATGGGCCTGGGCAACTTCCGTACCGCCGTCCTTTTCGCCGTCAGACAGGGTGGTTCCAGCGCCACCAGCCTGGGCGGTGGCCCGGTAATCGACCACCTGAAATCCTATTGGGGCCTCATCCTGACGGCGTGTATGCTGGCCCACGCCATCACCTTTGCCGCGATTGGCAGTTCGCCAACCTTCACGCTGCTCGTGGTAGTGGTGCTGTTCCTGTCGATTCCGGGGTCATTATGGCATCTGCCTTCCGCGGCGGCGATTTCCCAACGATTCCCGGAACGTCGGGGATTCGCCATTTCCATACACGGATTTGGTTCCAACATCGGCAACGTCAGCGGGCCGGTGCTGGCCGGTGTGCTTTTGGGAACGGGGTTCCTCATCTGGCGGCACGTGTTCTTTATCTACGCCGGGTTGGCATTGCTGATGGCGGTGTTCGTATGGTGGTCGCTGCGTGGCCTGGGTCGGGAAAGCGCTTCTGAGCATCGCATCAGCCTTTCGGAGCAGTTCGTCAACGCGCTGAAGCTGTTGAAGAACCCCATCGTAATGGCCTTGATCTCGGCAGCGTTGCTGCGGGGAATAGGACTGAACGCCCTGTTCAACTGGACTCCTTTCTACCTGCGGGAAACTCTCGGGATGACCACCCTGGAAGCTGGTGTGTATTACGCTCTGCTGACCGGCATGGGGATAATTTCGGCCCCGGTTTTGGGTTGGTTGTCCGACAAATGGGGACGGAAAGCGGTGCTGGTGCCCGGGTTCCTGATTGCGGGTCTGCTTTCCATGACGGTGGTTGGTGTGGGTGATAGCCTGCTGCTGGTGCCCATATTGGCCGGGTTGGGTCTCTTCAGCTTCGCCCTGCACCAGATTATTCAGGCATCAGTGCTGGATTACGTGGGTGCGGGCACTGAGGCCACGGCTATCGGCCTGCTCTTCGGAATCAACGGCGTGATTGGCATTGGCTCACCCTTCCTGGCCTCCGCCATCATCGAATATTGGGGTAGCTACGGCGCCGTGTTTTACTATGCGGGAATCCTGACCCTCATTACCGCCGCAGTCGTGCTGGTGATTCCCTTGCGAAACCAGAACACCTCCACCCCAGCGCAGACTTGAGGCCGCCGGCTCTAATCGCGCGCCGCCGCCCTACGATTGCGGCGGTGCGGCTGGTCCTGCCTTTGTAGTAACCAGGTAAAGCCATCGATCCCCCGGTTCAAACGGTTCCATTTCCAGACTCCCATAGGCCCGGTGGTCTCCGAAACCCGCCCGCTCCAGCAGAGACATGAGCTCCCGGTAGGTATAGAGCCGCATCGACAACTCGCGGCGCTCCCTTTCCCCGTCGCGGATGAACGTCCAGGACGACTCGACCCGGCTGGTTTCGTAGTCGAAACCGCGTTCTTCCAGTACCAACAAGTTTCCTACCTCTTGCCAAACCCGGGGCTCATCCAGCACTTCGGCGAGACGCGTTTCAATCAATGGCGTGTCGAATATAAAACGCGCGCCGGGCTTGAGACACCGGGAAACCGATCTCAGGAATTCCTCGTTTCCTTGGTCATCGAAATATCCGAAGCTGCCCCAAAAGCAGATGGCGCCGTCAAACTCACCGTCCCAGGGCAGGTCCCTCATGTCCCGTTGCTGCCAATCCACCGTCAGACTGCGCGCGGTGGCCGAGTGTGCGGCGGATTGCAACAACTGAGGGCTCTGGTCGATTCCGGTGACCTGGTAGCCAAACGAAGCCAATTCCAGGGACAGCCGGCCACCGCCGCACGGCACGTCCAACACGCTGGAGCGTGTTGGCAGTCCCAGGGCCCGCTGGATGAATCCCATCTCGGCGCGCGTCTGCCCCTCGTTCCGCGACGAGAGGATGAAGTCCAGGCACAGACCTGAAAAAAAGTCCGCCCACCAGTTATGCGGCTCATCCATTGGCTATCCCCAATTCGACCGCCACCGGCTCAACTCGCCAGCAATTCCTTCAACTGCGCGTCGATGAACGCGGTGTCGACCGGGTTGCGTCCCGGTCCGCCGCCCGTATGCCCCCAGATAGTCGGGATGGTGCGTAGCTCGGCGTTGGGCATCAGGCCGACCTCAATCTCGTTGTCCGCCGGAGGAAAATACTGGTCGGTTTCGGACGGCATGACGAACGCCCTCGCCTTTATCGATGCCAGCGCTTGCTCAAAGTCGCCGCCGTGCAATGGGTTGTCGCTGATGTCGCCAGCCTGCCAGGTCGCGACCATGGCCAGGATGTCGTTGGCGTCCACCTGCAGGTATCTCCCCTCCCACGCGGTAATCAGGTAGTCCTCCAGCGACGAGAACCCCAAATCAAGGAACACCCGCTCCCGATAAAACGCCTGAGACGGCGCCCATCCAGCGTAGACCCGCGCCATCGCCCGCAGACCCTTGCGGGGCGGAGTGTCGTACCAGCCGTTGTTCCAGGCGTCATCGGCGCACAGCGCAGCTTTGACTCCTTCCAGGAACACGAAATTGTGGCGGGATGTCCGAGCCGAACCGCACCACGGGGCGATCCTCTCAACCAGGTCGGGAAACATCGCTCCCCAATGGAAGGTCTGTTGTGCGCCCATGGAGAACCCGCAGACCAGGGCGATGCGCTCGATGCCGAACACCTCGGTAACCAGGCGGTGCTGGCACTTGATATTGTCGTAGTAGGTGATTCCGGGGAACCGTGCCCGGTCGTATGGCGACAGCGTATTGCTGGGAGATGATGAAAGCCCGTTGCCGAACATATTGGGTATGATGATGAAATATTTTGACGGATCCAGCGCCATCCCCGGGCCAATCATTGGCTCGTTGGCCGAGTGCTGGGATCCGAAGAAGGTGGGGAACACGATTGCGTTGTCCCTGTGTGCATTCAGCTCCCCGTAGGTCTGGTAAGCCAGCCGGGCGCCGCGCAACCGCAGGCCGCACTGCAGGTCGATGTCCCCCAGTTCAAAGGTCTGGTGGTCGCTCATTTGGAGTCCCTCCGGAGGTTTGAATACTGCCGAGGGTTGAATACTGGTGTAAAAACCACTAGGCTGACGCCAAGTCTAACAGTGTGGAGGAACATCGTGCTGAACAAAGTGCATCACGTAACGTACGTTGTGGAAAACGTGGATAACATGGCCTCGTACCTGGAAGCCAATTTCTCCCTCAAACCCATTCGCGCCGACGAATTCACCGAACGGGGGTTCAAGTCGATCCTCTACCAGATCGGAGATACCCTGGTCGACTTCTTCGAGCCGCTGCGCGACGACACTCCGATGGCCGCTCAGTTGCGAGCCACGGGGCCCGGTGTCATGCACGTGGCCTGGGGCGTCGACGGCATCGACCAGCTCTTCAGCGACCTGCAAACCAGGGGCAACGAGATGCGGGGCGACGCGCCGTCCACCAGCCCCTTCGGCTACAAGACAGCCAGCATCGAAACCAGCAGCTCCCACGGCGTTTACTTCCAGCTGGCCGAAGGGGAGCACAGCTAGCAGATGGAATATGCACAACTCGGTCGCACCGGGTTGACCGTATCCAGAGCGGGATTCGGTGGCGGCGGCATCGGCCAGGTGTGGGGACCCACCGACGAGCAGGAAGCCATCGCCGCCGTCCACCGCGCCTTGGATTTGGGTATCACTTTCTTCGACGTGGCCCCGTCCTACGGGGATGGGAAGGCCGAAGAAGCCCTGGGCAAGGCGCTGGCCGGGCGCTCGGAGTCGGTGGTCGTCGCAACCAAGGTCCGGCTGCGGGCCAACGAGATGGATGACGTAACTGGTGCCGTTCAACGCTCGGTCGAGACCAGTCTCCGCCGTCTGCGGCGGGACTCAGTGGACGTGTTGCACGTGCACAACAGGTTCACCGAAGGCCGAGGCGAGGCTGCCGACTCACTGTCTGGGGACGACGTACTTGGGCCGGTCCTGGATGCTTACCAGAACGTCCGGCAAGCGGGAAAAACCCGTTTCATCGGCTTGTCGGCAATGGACCACCACCTGCCCACAATGAGGCGCATCATCGCCAGCAACGAGTACGACACCATCCTGGCCTATTACAACCTGCTCAACTGGACGGCCCAGGACCCACCGCCGCCAGGGGCAGACCTTTTCGATAACGGCCAGATAATCCCGCAGGCCAGGAGCCTGAATATGGGCGTGATTGGAATCCGGTCCCACGCCGCCGGCGCGCTGACCGACGCCCTTGACCGACCGCCGCGGCCCAATGATTCGCTGATGTACAAAGACCTGGCCAGCGCTGGGAAATTGGGCTTCCTGCTGCAAGGTCCGATCAGGACGCTGTCGCAAGCCGCCATGATCTTTTGCCTGATGAACCCGGATATCCACACCACCGTACCGGGCGTGAAAAACCGGGCGGAGGCAGAGGAAATTGCCGGCTGTTTGGATCTGGGGCCCATCCCGCCAGAGCACCTGTCCAGGTTGCGCGAACTGTACGAAAACGACTTCCGGGACTAGTGGTTCCATCCCCCAAGACGTGGGACGGTTTCCCCCAGGGAAATCTCGAGACGCATGGGTTGCTGCACGATGCCCGTCCGTACTAGGGCGGCCACGGATGCCGGCAATCAGACTCAGCCGGCCACGCGCAGTAGTGTGGTTTCCTGGTCCCTGATTTTTGGGCCGGCATGTTATCCCCCGTGCCTAACCCCATTCCCGTTGGTTCGAGCGCCGCAATGGGCGCAGTAGGTCGGCGTACTAAACCACCGCCATTGATCACACTGCCAATGGCAACGCTGGGCTTATTGTGGATGCTTTAGCCCAAAGTTGGACTTTACGCATAATTTAGAAAAAGTATAAAGACAGGGTAAGCTGGCCTGACCAAAATCTCACTAAAGGCCCAGCTATGCTTACCCTGCCCAATGCCATTGTATCCATACTCATTCCCTTCGCAACGCTGTTTACCAACCCGACCTGGCGGAAAGCCCAGGTACTGCTGGTGGGCGCGATCCTGACCCCGGGTCAGCGCACCGTCGCCGCGGCCCTGCGGGTCATGGGCCGCAGCGATCACCGCGATTACGCCCGCTACCATGAGGTGCTCAACCGGGCGGTGTGGTCGCCCCGTGCAGCGGCGCGCATCCTCTTGGTGTTGCTGCTCCAGCACCTTGATGGTGGGGATGGCCCCTTGGTCTTCGGCATCGACGAAACTCTGGAACGGCGTCGCGGCGCCAAGATCAAAGGTCGGGGCATCTACCGCGACGCGGTGCGTTCCAGCCGGAGCCAACTGGTCAAGGCCAGCGGCCTGCGCTGGATCTCCCTGATGTGGCTGGGCCACGTGCCTTGGGCCGGACGCCATTGGGCCTTGCCGGCGCTCACCGTGCTGGCGCCATCGACCCGGTACTACCAACAGCAGGGACGTCGGCACAAGAAGCTCACCGACTGGGCGCGGCAGATGATCCTGCAACCCCGCTCATGGTGAGCCTGCCGAACCACGCTGGCTGCCCCAACGTCCACTGGCGCTGGTGGGCGACAACAGCTACGCCGTGCTGGACCTGCTCCACTGCTGCCAATCCCTCCGTGAACCCGTTACCCTCATTGCCAGACTACGGCTGGACGCCGCTCTCTATGCGCCCGCGCCAGCCCGTCAGCCGGGTCAGAACGGCCGCCCGCCGCTGAAAGGCGCGCGGCGACCCGCGCTGAAAACGATCCTCGACCAGCCCCAGGCAACTTGGGCCAGCGTGGCCGTGGCCTGGTATGACGGCGCCACCCGCACGGTGGAACTCACGTCGCAAACGGCGGTCTGGTACCGCTCCGGCAAGTCTCCAGTCCTCATCCGCTGGGTGCTGATCCGAGATCCCCAGGGCTCCTTCGCCACCCAGGCCTTGCTGTGCACCGACCCCGCCGCGGACCCGACCCAGATCCTGGAATGGTTTGTCCTGCGCTGGCAACTGGAAGTTACCTTTCAGGAGGTGCGGACCCACCTGGGCCTGGAAACCCAACGCCAGTGGTCCGACCTGGCCATCGCCCGCACCACGCCCGTCCTGCTGGGAATCTTCTCCTGGACCACCCTGGCCGCCCACGGGTTGCAAAAACAGCGCCCCATGACCCAGCGCCGAGCGGCCTGGTACGACAAGCCGTTGCCGACCTTCGTGGACGCCATTGCCCTGGTGCGACGCCACCTGTGGCTGGCCTCGGAGGGTTTTTCAACGTCGGCCGTCGACCCCGATACGCAGGAACTCCCAGTCGCTCTGTACCACCGACTTGTCGATTCCCTGGCTTACGCCGCTTGAAATGCGGAAAGTCCAGCTTGAGTGCTGAACCGCCAGTTGATGGTGACGCCCGCTGCGTTGCGCTCGGTCTCGTAGGCCGTGATTTGGCGTTGCAGGGCGTCGGCGTCGGGGTTTCTCCCCTTGAGACAAGCGCGGCTCAATGCGCTGAATTCGATCTCCGCCATGTTCAACCAACTGGCGTGCTTGGGCGTGTGGTGAAACTCGAGGCGCTTCACGATGCGCCGGGCCTCAGCAGCCGGGAACGTCTCGTAAAGGGACGCCATACGATGGGTATTCAGATTGTCCAGCACCACGCGGATCACCGGGGCATCAGAGTAAGCCTCATCCACTAGCCAGCGCATCTGGTGGGCGAAGTCCGGCATGGTGCGCCGCTCGGTGATGGCCAGGTGGCGCCAGCCCGCCAGGGGTTCACAGGTCAGGAAGATGTTGCGGGTGCCGCCGCGTCGATACTCGTAGTCCTGCCGCCGTGGTCGTCCCGGTTGAGGAGGCAACGGCTCCCTGACCGCGGCCAGCAGTTGGGTGGAGGTCTCGTCAAAGCACACCACCGGCCGATCGGGGTCGTAGCGTTCGGCATACAGGTCCAGCACGTCCTCCATCGCCGCCACGAATTCGCCCCCTACTTTCGGGATGCACCATTGCTGCTTCCGCCACGGCTTGAGGGTGTTTTTTTGAGCCTGAGCCTGACCGTCTCGTAGGACAGCGATGGCGCCAATCCCAACTCCACCACCTTGCCAGCCAACAAACGCAGGGTCCAGTGCTCATGGCCTTCGGGCGCGTCGCTGCACGCCAGGGAAATCAGAGCCTGCCCCGTACTGGATACGGGGTGGGCTTCGCCCCGATCGTCCAGCTTGCGATACCGGTTGGCTTGGGGATGGTCGTGCGGCACGCCGCCCAGTCCTTCCTCGGCGTGCCGCCGTTTGGTGCGGAACACCGTGCGCTGCGACGTGTCCAGAGCCGCCGCCACCTGGGGGGCGCTCCACCCTTCGTCAGTCTTGAGCAGGATGCGCACCCGATTGATGACCCGAGCGGAGCGCTGGCCACTGTGGATCAATCCCCGCAACTGCTCCTGATCTTCCGACGACAACCGTACTGCGTATTTCTCCTGAACCATGGATGTCGCACCTCCCGCACCACTGTTTGCCAGTCAGCGTAACAACCCTGGCCCGCCCCGCGCTTCACCTGCCAATACAGGATTGACTCAATACTAGTACCGTTTCAATCTGATTTTGTAGGGTAGATGTGTTGGAGCTTACTACGAGCATCTTGGCTGGACTTTCCGCATTTCAAGCGGCGTAAGCAAGCGAATCTACAAGTCGGTGGTACAGGGCGACCGGGAGTTCCTGAATGTCGGGGTCGGTGGCCGACGTTGAAAAACCCTCCGACTCCAGCCACAGTTGGCGTCGCACCAGGGCGATGGCGTCCACGAAGGTCGGCGACGGCTTGTCATACCAAGCGGCCTTGCGTTGGGTCATTGGGCGCTGTTTTTGCAACGCGTGAGCGGCCAGGGTGGTCCAGGAGAAGAGACCCAGCAGGACAGGCGTGGTGCGGGCGATGGCCAGGTCGGACCACTGGCGCTGGGTCTCCACGCCCAGGTGGGTACGCACCTCCTGAAAGGTGACCTCCAGTTGCCAGCGCAGGACAAACCATTCCAGGATCTGGGTCGGGTCCGCCGATGGGTCGGTACACAGCAAAGCCTGGGTGGCGAAGGCGCCCTGGGGATCGCGGATCAGCACCCAGCGAATGAGGACGGGAGGCTTGCCGGAGCGGTACCAGACTGCCGTCTGGGAGGTGAGTTCCACCGTGCGGGTGGCGCCGTCATACCAGGCCACGGCCACACTGGCCCAAGTTGCCTGGGGCTGGTCGAGGAGGGCCTTCAGCGAGGGTCGCCGCGCGCCTTTCAGCGGCGGGCGGCCCTGCTGACCCGGTTGACGGGGCGGTGCTGGCGCATAGAGAGCGGCGTCCAGACGTAGTCTGGCAATGAGGGTAACGGGTTCACGGAGGGATTGGCAGCAGTGGAGCAGATCCAGCACGGCGTAGCTGTTGTCGCCCACCAGCGCCAGCGGTCGCTGCGGCAGCCAGCGGCGCAGTTGCATGACCATCTGCCGCGCCCAGTCGGTGAGTTTCTTGTGTCGGCGTCCCTGCTGCTGGTAGTACCGCGTCGAGGGCGCCAGCACGGTGAGCGCCGGCAAGGCCCAATGGCGTCCGGCCCAGGGCACGTGGCCCAGCCACATCAGAGAGATCCAGCGCAGGCCGCTGGCCTTGACCAGTTGCTGGCGGCTGGAACGCACCGCATCGCGGTAGATGCCCCGACCTTTGATCTTGGCGCCGCGACGCCGTTCCAGGGTTTCGTCGATGCCGAAGATCAACGGGCCGTCGCCGCGGTCCAGGTGCTGGAGCAGCAGCACCAGCAGGATGCGGGCCGCCTCACGGGACGACCACACCGCCCGATTGAGCACCTCATGGTAGCGGGCGTAGTCGCGCTGGTCGCTGCGGCCCATGACGCGCAGTGCCGCCGCCACGGTGCGCTGACCCGGGGTCAGGATCGCGCCGATCAGCAGCACCTGGGCTTTCCGCCAGGTCGGGTTGGTAAACAGCGTTGCGAAGGGACCGACAACGGCTACAATTGCATCGGGCAGGGTGAGCATGGCTGGACCTTTAGTGAGATTTGGGTCAGGCCAGCTTACCCTGCCTTTATACTTTTTCTAAATTTTGCGTAAAGTCCAGCTAAGGGCTGGCACCTGGCCGCAATCCCGACACAGTTCGGTTCGGGCGTAAGTGCGGCCCAAATCCGGCGGCAGCGGGGATAACGGCGTCGGATCGGGATCCGCGAACCTGGCCGGTACGATGGTCGCCGCGTGTGGCGACCGGCGCTCAGCCGCGGTGGCTAGTTGCATAAAAAAACCTCCTGCGTTGTGTTGCAGGAGGTAGACTAGGCTAGACGGAACAAGTTTGTCAAGACGGCACAAAACGCTTTGGACCCGATTTTCGCGGATTGTCCCGACAATGAAGAATCTCTTCCTCTACCGTGACAATGTAGCCACCGCCAGGCGAACGAGCCCGGAGTCGGCCACACCTAGGTAGCTTGCCGCGCTGGACCCACCTTCGCAATGTATCCACACGGATCCCGTACTTCTTGCTGGCGGTGGGCAGGTCGATCAGCCCCTCCGGGAGGTTTCCAGGTTCGTAGATCACGTCGGCCGGTTCCACGGAATGGACGCCGTTGGTGGGGCGTTGTGTTTCGGTCACGGCGGTGATCATGCTGGCCATCTCGACTGGGGACAAGCCATCCTCTTGGGCTCGCTCAATGGCGGCCAGGAACGCTTTGCGCTTTGGATCGTCGTCGTAGGTTAGCATATCGGTTCGCGGTTTGTCCCAGCGGTGGGACGGGGGTTCGCCCGCCGCAGCCAACTGGTTTCGTTGGTTTCTGCCAGATTTGAGACGTTCACGTCCTCGGAGAATCTCGGGCAACCGAGTTCCGGTCCGATCGTGTCCGACTTGGCGGGATTAGACCGATAACCCCGCGTTGGGCCGGGCGATGGGCGGCCAGCCATGCTCGCGGCTCTTAATTCCTACTCAAATCTCCCGTATTAGAACGAATGGCGGAGAGGGCGGGATTCGAACCCGCGAGAGGCGTTAACCCCTACGCGATTTCCAGTCGCGCCCATTCGTCCACTCTGGCACCTCTCCGCAAGAAGGCTGTTTTGGGAGCGGGCCGCTGGGGCCGCTACGTTTGGGCGAGTAATATTATAGCACGCCCCTGGAAACCGTCGGCCCGGAGGCGACTTACCGCTCCGGCTGATACACGTCGGTATCGGGATGATACTGGTACCAGCCAAACCAGAAAGACGTGCGAGTGGGCACGCGCGGCAACGCTTCGATGGGGTTGTCAACGTTGACCAGCGCTGCTTCGGTGACAAGCCAGCTGACTCCGGCGGAATCCATCAACACGCTTGGCGATCCGTCGCCGTCCTGGTTGGGTTCTGCCGATAAGACCTGCTGGTTGCGCCGGTAGACGCGGGCAGAACGCGATTCGGATGAGGCAACTACGACGATTTCCTCGCCCCCCACGATGTCGTTCACCACGCCAATCTGCTGGAGGTTTTCGACCGGGTACGCCTTGTTCGCATCACCGATTGACACGCCGATGACGACCGATTTGGGGGCAAAGGAGGAGTCTCGAATCCAGACGGGAAACATCACCTCATTGTCGGTGAAGTAGCTGTAGTAGATTGCGCCGGGGTGGTTCTCGGGCAGGTAGAAGTCAGGTTCGTAGACACCGGTGTTGCGGGACAGGACCGTGGTGTCGGGGTGTTCTGCCAGCCACTCCTGCCACGTCGTCACCACCGAAGGGAACAGCGGTTGGCGGATGCCCGTGGTGGCCAACGGGCCGATGATGGGCTCGCCGGTGAACTGGTGCCACAGCGAACGGGTGGCGCGGTCGTACATGACCTTGTTGCTGCGATACAGCAGGCCAGAGGTGCCGAAGGTGGTGGGCTGCCCGTTGACGATTCCAGAATACACGATTCCGGTGCCGCAGAGGGTTCAATACACCAGCGAGATGGGTTCGCCGCCCAGTACATCGTTGGCCAGTTCGTGGGCGTTCATGATTCGCAGCGGGTAGGCACGATGTTCGCCGTTAATGGACACGCCAAACACGCGGTCGTCGGGCCAGAGCCAGGTGGCCTGTTCGGCGAGGATGTAGGGGGCATTCTCGAGCGGCGGGATGCCGTCAACGCGGACACCGCCCCACATGATTTCGGTCAGGTTCACCGGCGAATGTTCCACAGCGGGTTGCAGCAGCGCGGCCATCGCCGGATCGATTTGCGAGAGCACGTGAATCTTCCACTCTGGATAGCGCGACGGCGGCGAGTATTCCGGTAGGTTGCGGCCCAGCCATTCACTCATTTCCCGCCACTCCCGCAGACCGAACGTGAAATCACCGCCAGTGAGCGACGCCACGGTGCGCACGGCATACTCGGATGCGTCCGGACGCATGAACCGGAGGGCCTCAAGAATGACCGGAACCTGCGAACGGTCGTGATTGGCCTCTGCGTCGGCGAGCGCAACCAGCGTGTCGTCGGTTGGATGGCCGGCCCGCGACCAGAGCAGGTACATATTGTCGTTGGGGTCGTAGCCGGACGGCGCGGTTGCCGATGGCCGGGCGGGTTGGGCGGAAGGCGCCGAGGTTGCCGGTCGCCGGGCGTACGTCGATGCTGGGGGCCGGGTCAACGATGGTGAGGCGTCGGATACCGGTGTGGACCCGCTGCACGCCGATGCTGCCAACACCAGCGCCACCAGCGCCGCAGACAAAAAAGCGCGGAAAGCCAGCATCCTGTTGCAGCCTGACGCCGGGGATGTCCCCGTTGGTCGCTAAAGGATCGGCGTTGGCGAGGGCCGGGTTTGGCGGGTGAGGGAGCCCGGCTAATCGAAATGGTAAGGGTAGACGACCTGGATGACCCTGCCGTCGCGGAGGGCTTCGAAGTAGCTGTGCGGGACGTTGGGTTGCTGGAGCCAGCGCCTGACAAAGTAGGTGCACATCGCCACCAACTGGCCGCCCACCGAGTTTTGCGGCGCCGCAACGATGAGGTCGTCGTACATGGCTGGCGTGACGGTGTCAGATTCGTCGCTCAGAAACTGAACCATACCCTGTTGTATGGACGGGGAGTCGGAACCGGCCATCAGCATGGCGTAATCACCGACCGTCCAGGTGGAATTCATAATGTCGTCCGGGTTCATCTCCGACATTACGTTTTCGTCCAGGAACATGGTGAGGGCGAAGAGGAACCGACCAAAGGCCAGTTGACTGAGGTCGGCGTTTCCGTACAGGGAGTTGTTTTCTGACTTGATGGCTTCCGAGTACTGGGCCTTGTCGATGTAAGACACCAGCAGGGGGGTTTCGCGGCGAATGAGGATATTGAAGCAATCCTGAAGCAATTCGGCCCGCTGCTCGGGCTGCCAGGACCGGAAGAGGCCAGTGCCGTGGTAGATATCGCGGGCGTGCAGTCGGTTCGGGGTGCCGGCCGAACCGGGGCGCGCGCCAAAATGCCGGCGAAACAGGGCGTCGAACTCGCCCGACATCGATATGTACTGGTTTTCGTGGACCAGAAGTCCGGCGTGGATATGGTGTGGCTGGGTGGGGTCGTTACCACTGGAGCCGGTGTTGCCAGATTCGTTGATGAAAACCAAGTACATGAATGGCCTCCGGTGCGGGAGCTGGAAAATGCAGAGGGTCGACGATTTACGCCCAATCGATCAGGCTGACACGGTCTGGAAATCGACGTGCAGGATGCCGCCGGTTCTGGGAGCCCACTGGATGTCCGCCGCGCGGGCGACAAATTGAGCAGACTCGCCGGCCACGGTCAGCCGCATCGGTTGGCCTTCCTCGCCACCGGCGGCGTTGAGTGCCCTGAGCAGAGCGCGTTCTTCGCACTGCATGGCGCGCGATTCCATGCCGGCGCCGTAGATGTTGACTGGAATGATACCGGTGCGCCGCAGGCCCTTGACCTTCTTGCCAAGCACGGTGCGGGGTTCAAGTTCGATCGAAACC
The DNA here is from genome assembly GCA_965220095.1 of Dehalococcoidia bacterium. Lineage (GTDB taxonomy): Bacteria > Chloroflexota > Dehalococcoidia > Lucifugimonadales > UBA3495 > Bin87. Next base: position 2,233,358 of record OZ244805.1, on the reverse strand, counting down.
GCCTGAGTAGTCATCGGGGGAAGGACTCCTGAAGTTTAGATAAGTTGGGCACCCGGAACGATGAACTTTCCGGGGCGGAGGTTATCATAGCACAAAGCACTCCCGCAGACGCTGATGTCTGATGCGGTGTGAGCGCGCGGCGTTGGACTTGGGTGAAGGCGACGCTCCAGGGACGCAACCGCAAAATATTGGGTTACGTCGTTGTCCGCACGGTATCGGTGGTGCGTTGGCTACAATCTATTGACCGGGAACAGCGGTTGCCGGTAACATTAACGGACCGGGCGTGCAGTTTGCCTTTTCGTCCGAGAACACCGCGGGAGCCGAAATGAGTTCAAGCTACATTGGCAAGGTCGACAAAGCGCGAAAATACGCCGAGGAACCGGATCGGGTGAACATCCACACCTTTGAAGCGTCATTCCTCGGCAACCACAATACCTATCGGGTAGCGTACCAGAGCGGCGACTGGAGTTGCGAGTGCGCTTTTTTCGCCACCCGTCAGGTTTGCAGCCACACCATGGCAATGCAGCGAATGCTCGATGATATGCTCGCGGGGCGCGGTATGGAACAGACCGCCAGCGCCTAGCTGGCCGCGATCCATCGTTGGTTTTCCTGCCGGGGTTTGCGAAAACTCCGGCAGTTTTTTGGCGCGTTAGCCGGCGCTGTGCTAGTCCTCGTACCGGGTGAACACGATGCAAGCGTTTTGCCCCCCGAAACCAAAGGCATTAGACAGGACTACATCCACTCTCGCGTGGCGAGGCTGGTTGGGCACGTAGTCGAGGTCGCAATCCGGATCGGGCCATTCATAGTTCATCGTCGGGTGGATTTTCTGGTCCAGGATGGTTTTGACGCAGGCGACGGCTTCCAGCGCACCCGCACCGCCCAACGCGTGGCCGATCATGCTCTTGGTGCTGCTGATGGGCACGTCATACGCCCGTTCGCTGAACAGCCGCTTGATCGCCTTGGTTTCAACAGCGTCGTTGATCGGTGTGGATGTTCCGTGGGCGTTGATGTAATCCACATCATCGGGGGTAAGGCCGGCGTCGCCGAGGGCAGCGGCCATGGCGCGGGCCGCGCTGGTGCCGGTTTCCAGCGGCTGGACGAGGTGACCAGCGTCTGAAGTGGCGCCGAAGCCGGATACCTCGCACAGGATGCGAGCGCCGCGGGCTTTGGCTCGTTCCAGTTCTTCCAGAACCAGAATTCCCGCGCCTTCAGCAGGCACGAAACCGTCGCGCTGCGCGTCGAAAGGTCGGCTGGCGCGGTGCGGTTCGTCGTTTCTGGTGCTGAGGGCGCGCATCACGGAGAATCCCGCCAGACCCAGTTGGCTGATCCCCGCTTCGGTGCCACCGGTTAGCATCACGTCTGCGGTGCCGTGGCGAATGGCCTGGAGGGCTTCCCCAATGGCGTTGTTGGATGCCGCGCAGGCGGTGGTGGATGTGGAGTTGTAGCCCTGCGCGCCGATGTGGTGGCTGACGTTGGCGGCTGCCATGTTGGGCAGGACCATGGGGAAGAAAAACGGAGACATCCTCATGCCGCCCTTGGTGGCGAGGATGCGGCAGTTCTCTTCCAGGGTGGGGAAGCCGCCGTTGCCGTTGCCGAGCAGCACCCCGACCCGGTAGGGGTCTTCCTTGCTGATATCCAGTTTGGCATGGGCCACCGCTTCCAGGGCGGCGCCCACCGCCAGTTGGGAGAAACGGGCCATGCGCCTGGCTTCGCGGCCCGGCATATAGTCGGTGGGGTCGAAGCCGTCGGCTTCTCCGGCGATGCGACACGGATAGTCGGTGGGGTCGCAGAGCGTCATCGGGCCAATACCCGAAGTGCCCGCCAGCAGGGCATCCCAGAATTCCTGCGCCGTCAACCCCAATGGGGTAACGGCGCCGATCCCGGTTACGACAACGCGGCGAGGAGAATGTGAATGTGATTGTCCGTTGTGGTTATGGATCATGGAAAGAAATTAGTGGTTGGCTGTTTGCACCGATAAACAATTATACCTTCTCGCCCAATGCGGGGTTCCGTAAATCAGCAGGCATCAAATCCGGATATTTTTCCGGAGCGATACCAACTATCGCTTCCCGCGCTTCCGCGGCTACGAACAGGGAGCCGGTTACCAGGATCAGGTCATTGCCGGCGGCAATGGCTCGCGCCTCATCGACGGCGTCTGACACCTGGGAACACCAGGTTACCGCTGGAGCGGGCAGTCCGGTTCGCCGGAAAACGTCGGCAATCTGCGAAGGGGGCATGGAGCGGGGGTGGCGGGAGCGGGTGGCGATGACGTGGGCGGCCCGTCGAGACAGCAGCTTGACCATTGCGTCCACCTGTTTGTCCCGGGAGAAGCCGGCGACCAGGATGAGGCGGCGATGGGGCAAATAGTCGCCCAAAGTTTCCAGCACGGCGGCCACGGAATGGTCATTGTGGGCGCCGTCGGCCACCAACGTCGGGTTCCGGCTTAACACCTCCAGACGGCAGGGCCACTCTACGCTGGCCAACCCGTCGGCGACCGCTTGCGGTGTTATGCGGTATCCACTGACCGACAACGACTCGGCGGCGGCCACCGCGGTGGCGGCATTGGCGCCCTGAAACTGGCCCAGCAGCGGCAGCCGGGCGTGGTAGGTGGCAAGTTGGCCGTGGACGGTGATGTCCTGACCGTCAATGCCCAGGCAGTCCGTTTCCCAGCGCACGTCGTCGCCGACCGAAATGATCGGCGCGGATTGGCGCCGGGCGGTGGCGCGAATGACGCCCGCGGCTTCTTCGGACTGGGGTGCAACGACAACCGGCACATCCGGTTTGATGATGCCGGCCTTGTCGGCGGCGATTTCCCCAATGGTGTCGCCCAGGATTGCCATGTGGTCCAGGCTGACCGGGGTGATGGCGCTGACATCCGGCGTCACCACGTTGGTTGCGTCCAGTTTCCCGCCGAGGCCCACTTCGATGACGCTGCAATCGGTTTGGTCCTGGTGAAAGCACCAGAATGCCATTGCAGTCAGGTACTCAAACAACGTGGCGGGGCCGGCGTCCGGGTCGGCGGCATTGGCGATGTGGCAGGGCCACACGGCGTCGGTCAGCTCGGCGAACCGGCGCTGGCTCACCGGCTGCCCGTTGCGGCGGATGCGCTCGCAAAACGAGTGCAGATGCGGCGAAGAGTAGAACCCGGTGGAGTGGCCGGCGGCGCGCATGATGGATTCGATCATGGCGGCGGTGCTGCCCTTTCCCTTGGTGCCCGCCACGTGGGCGATGCCGGGCAGGCGTTGCGGCTCTCCCATGCGCTCCAGCAGCCGCTGGATATTGCGCAGGTCGTAGATACGTTTTTGACGCGGCAGCGTCGGGGCGCTGCGCTCGTGGTCAACCAGAGACAGGAGCGTGGCGATGGCGGCGTCGTAGGATTGACTCACTATGCGGATACCTGCAGGCAAGTTTGTGGCAGCGGCCGGTGTGGGCCTGGGTTATTTGGCGAGGCCAAGGTTGATGCGCAGGGCCTGGCCGGTCGTGATGTCGCGGATGTAGCCGATGTTGCCAGCCATGGGGCGCGGTTTGAAACCGAAGGCACGCTCCACGGAATCCGGTTCGGCCACGTTGCGCAGCGTTATCAGTTGCAGCATTGCGTTGTTGATAGGGGGGTTGGGTGTCAGCAATCCCATTATGCCGATTGGAAACCGCGCTGCCCAAACCGGAACGTGGATGCGGCGCGCGGGGCGTCCCAAAGTGTTCGCGACAATGCTCACCACCTCGTTGTAGGATAATTGGTCGGGGCCGCCAATTTCTACGATTTGATTGCCGCGCAGGTTGCCACTTACGGTGGCCACGATGCAGCCCGCAACATCCTCGGCATGGATCGGTTGCAGGCGGTTGTTTCCGGATCCGATCACCGGCGTGATGGGAGCAATCTTTACCAAAGATGCGACAGCGGTGGTGAATTCATCGCCCGGCCCGAAAATCAAAGATGGCCGAATGATGATGTAGGGCACGCCGCCGTTGATGACTTCCTGCTCGCCCTGCCACTTGGAGTAGAGGTATTGCAAATGGGGCGTGTTGTTGGCTCCCACGGCGCTGACGTGGATGAAACGGCGCACTGAACCGGCGGCTTTGGCAGCGGCGACCACGTTGGCCGTCCCCTGTCGGTTGATGGCGTCGAACTGTTTTGGCCCGCCGCGAATTACGGCAACGAGATGAATGACGGCGGTAATATCGCGGCACGCCTCGGAGAGGGCGTCAGGGTCGCCGATATCTCCGTAGCAAACGTCAGTGGGGGGTGAGGCAAACACCGACTCCCGCCCGGGCCGCCGGACCATGACCCGAACCTCGTGTCCGGTGTCGAGCAGCTGTTGTACAACCCGTGGGCCCAGAAAGCCGGTGGCTCCGGTAACCAGTACTGTCATGGCAATCCTCGCAATGCTCGGCGGTGCTTGACCCTGTTGAACGGAGTCGGGGTGTCTCTGAAGTATACCATCGGGTTGACGTATTTCCGGCGGTTCCAGTCAGCGGTCCCGGCGGGTTTTGCGCCTCGGGTCGCCATAAAGTACAATTCGCGCCAGAGTGGGATGTGACGGCTGGCGGTTGCTTGCTCGCCCTACTGCATCAGACTTGAACTGAATCAGGTATGAAGGGAACATCGTTGCGACGATATGGCTGACATCAACAACGAACTTCATTTTGGCGCCAGCATGGCGTTGCCGGCAGACCGCACCGTTGAACAGGCGCGGCTGATGGAAGAACTCGGTTTCGAGTATATGGGCGCCGGCGAGCATTTTATGCGGGGACGACCACCTGGCCCGACCCATGCGGCGTTGCCGTTGCTGGCGGTGGCCGCCGGCGCTACCGAACGATTGCGCATCGTAACCTCGGTTACGCTGGCGCCTTTCTACCACCCCCTGATGCTGGCGCGCATGACCGCCACGCTGGACATTGCGTCGGGCGGGCGGCTCACGCTGGGCGTTGGCGTGGGCGGCGAGTTTCCCATGGAATACGAGAACGCCGGCATCGAAATCGCCCGCCGCGGCCAGCGCACCAACGAATGCCTGGATGGTTTGCGCCGGTTATGGACCGAAGAATCGGTAACCCTGACGGGTCGGCACTACACCCTGGAAGAAGCTGCCATCAATCCTAAGCCGACGCAAAAACCGCACCCACCGATATGGGTTGCCGGCCGCCGGGATGCCGCCATGCGCCGGGCCGTTCGCTATGGCGATGGCTGGCTGCCCTATTTCTACAGCCCCGAACGGTATCGGGACAGCGTGAACAAAATCACCGAGTTTGCGGTTGAAGAACAACGGGATTTATCATACTTCCAGTGGGCCTTTTTCCCGTACATTTCCCTGGGCCAAACCGAGGACCAGGCGGCGAGAACCGCGGCGGAGTCGCTGGGCAACCAGTATCTTTACGACGGTGAATTTGGCAACATTGTGCGCCGCTATTGCCTGCTGGGCACTCCCAGGATGTGCATCGAACGGTTGCAGGAGTACATTGACGCTGGCGCCCGCTATATCGTTTTTAGCGTAGCAGCACCGCGCGAGGACCGGCGGCGCCATCTGGAGGTCATCGCCAAGGATATCGTGCCCCATTTCACGGGTCGCTGAATTGGCCGTTAACGGTCGCCAAAACTGCTAACCGGCATCCGGGATGTTGTTGTATAATAGCGCCAGCGATTTACGAGAGACTCAACGCTGAACCACTCCTGTCCGCTGACATCGGAGTAAGTGAGAAAATGAGCACCATTCAACTGCTCGGCGACAGATTCGATGGCACTCCAGCGACGGTTTCACCGGTTTCGATCCGACCCAGAGGAGACCGCACGCGTCGGGTGATGATGGTTCAGCCGGCTTCTGCTGGCGGAAACTTTGAATACATCGCCATACCGCGCCAGGGCATGCTGTACCTCTCCGGTGCTTTGGAACAATGGGACGGCCCATACGTTTACGAGCGGGACATCTGGTTTGAAGACCGCCTGGGTCGCATGGACCCCGCCAGTGATCTGGACGGCGTCGACATATTGATGGTCACGTCTCTGATTAATGAAACGCCTCGAGGTTACGAACTGGCTCGGGAAGCGCGTGAGTTATATCCCAACCTGATCATATTGGGTGGCGGCCCGCAAATGAGTCCGTTGCCCGAGGAAGCCATCGCCCGGGGCGGGTTCGATGTAATCGTGAATCGCGAAGGCGAAGACATTATCGGACAGCTGTGCGACATATTGCTGACCTGGCGCGATGATCGCAAGTACCCCTACCTGGAACGGGTGGCCGGCATCTCTTATTTGCAAGATGGGCACCTGGTGCAAACCCGGCGCAAGGGTCTGGTTCGTCCGGACTTCGTCGAACTCCCGGATTACCGCTCCATACGTGGTTTGTCACCGGCGACCCCGATGGCAGGGGCCGTGATTGAAACGGTGCGCGGTTGCACGGAAAACTGTTCTTACTGCCAGGTGATTCAGCAGTTCTTGGGTTACCGGCTCATTGACCGGGAAACCGAGTACAAGCGGCTGGAGCAACTGGAAGATCTGGCCGCCGACGGCCTGATTCACACCGGTCGCAACGGCAAGATTAACGTGTTTATCTCTGACGACCTGCACACGCCGCCGCTGCGAGCCGTGAAGTTCCGCAACGAACGGCTGGAGCGGTTGAAAGGCTGGAAGGGCCGCACCGACTCCATGGGCATGATCTGTCAGGCACGGGCCGAAATCGGGCAGGACGACGAACTGGCCGACGCTTTGCTGGATGCCAACGTCAAGATGCTCTATCTCGGAGTAGAATCCAACAATGCCGAAAGCCTGAAGGCGGTCAACAAGCGGCAGGAACCGGGCCAGATGGAAAAAGACCTGGTGCACCTGAACGAGAAGGGTTTCTCGGTAGTGGCCATGACCATCATCGGTTTGCCCTACGATACGGAAGAATCCATCATGACGTTGGCTGACTGGGTAAAGCAGTACAGCCGTTATCAGACGGCCAACCTGCTGACGCCGCTGCCGGCAACATCCAACTGGGACCTAAAACCCCTGAACGCCAACGGCGATCCCTTGCAAGAGGGCGAGATGCGGCCTTACGAGCTTTACACGGGACGCCAATTCGTACACGAAGACGAACGATGGACGATGGCGCAAAGCCGCGACCTTTTCGACCGTTACAGCGCCAAGTTGACCTCGATCGACGCCCTTTACGGCCGTATCTTCCGAATCCTGGGCAACTATCGGATGCGGCAGGCCCGCAGCGTGCAAGACCTGTCGGAGATTACCGAAACGATGCGCGACTGGTCGAGTCAGGTTCAGCAAACGGGCAAAGAGTTCGGCGAAAACCTGCACCTGCGAGTGACCGAGCTGGCGGAGACTTTCCGTTCGGTCAGTCAGCCGCTGTCCAACGCTCGTTCGGAGTTTGTGGATAACCTGCGCACGCGCATCAACGAGGTATCCGATTCACTGCGGACTTATGCTGAAATGGCGGATACCGGCAGCAAGGATGTCGCCGCGAGTATTTCGGTGCGCGTGAACGAAGTAACGGACATGCTGAACTCCGTGCTGGACTCAACTGGTCAGCGCCGGAATTCCAACCGAGCGAGCTGATATGGTCCAAATCGGTACGACCGGCTCTAGAGTCGTAGTAACGGGCTTGGGAATGATAAGCCCGCTGGGATTGAACACCTCCGATACCTGGCACGCTGTGGTCAATGGTCGGTCGGGCATTGACTACATAACGAGTTTCGACGCCGAGGCGTTCGACACCCGTTTTGCCGCCGAAGTTAAAGGGTTCAATCCGGAAGACTATCTGGACCGTAAACTGGCGCGCCGCATGGATCGATTCTCCCAGTTTGCGGCTGTGGCGGCTATGGAAGCTTGCCAGCAGGCGAATCTGGAACCGCGCTCGATGGACCGGTATAGCGTTCATGTGGTGGTGGGCAGCGGAGTCGGCGGCATCAACACCCTGACGGAGCAGCATCGGGTGTTGATGGAACGTGGGCCACGACGAGTTACGCCGTTTCTGATTCCAATGATGCTGGCCGATATGGGGTCGGCCCAGGTGTCGATGGTTACCGGCGCGATGGGCGCAAACTACTGCGTGACGTCATCGTGCAGCAGCGGCGCCGACGCCATTGGCATCGGCTGGGACATGATTCGCCACGGACGGGCCGAAGTGGTGCTGGCCGGCGGTACTGAGGCGCCCATCACGCCACTGACCGTTGCCGGCTTCAATGCGTTGCGCGCGCTTTCCCGTCAGAATGACGACCCACAACGGGCCAGCCAGCCCTTCAACCGGAGGCGGGACGGGTTCGTGCTGGCAGAAGGGTCGGCGATTCTGGTGCTGGAAAGCGAGGAACACGCCGAGGCGAGGGGCGCGGAACCACTGGCGGAACTGCGCGGGTACGCCGCCACCAGCGACTCACACCATCTCACTGAACCCAACCCCACCGGGCAAAGTGCCGCCGCCGCCGTTACCGCGGCGTTGGCGGCGGCTCAACTTTCGCCCGTGGACATTGATTACCTGAACGCCCACGGTACATCTACGCCGTTGAACGACTGGCACGAAACCAAAGCGCTGAAACTCGCCCTGGGCGAAGATGCTTATCGCATCCCAATCAGCAGCACGAAGAGTATGACCGGCCACCTGCTGGGCGCCGGCGGTGCACTGGAGGCTGCCTTGTGCGCCGTTGCCCTCCGCGAGGGATTGATGCCGCCCACGATCAACCTGGACGACCCGGACGACGAGTGCGACCTGGATTACGTGCCGCACAAAGCGCGCCCGGGCGATCTGGATGTAATTCTCAGTAACTCGTTTGGGTTCGGCGGGCATAACTCCGTTATCATCCTGACCCGCCCCGACCTGGGCGACTAGGTTTGGCGCTACCCGCCCACCGACCGCCGCTACCAGGAGTGAACGCGCCGCCGGCGCGGCGCTGGATTCTGCCGCCAAGAACTGACGGCAACCGCCTGCCCAACGATCTACCCCCGGTCGCCGCGCAGTTGCTGCTGTCCCGGGGCATCGGCGACGCAGCAACCCTGACCAGATTCCTGGAGCCGTCCGGGTTGCCTCACGACCCTTTGGCGCTGGTCGGCATGGCCGAGGCGCTGCCCAGGTTGGCAGCCGCCACCAGAACCGGTGAAACAGTTGCCGTGTTCGGGGACTTTGACGTTGACGGTATGACCGGAACCGCCATCCTGACCGAAACGTTCAGGCGGCTGGGGGCGGTGGTGATTCCCTACTTGCCGGATCCGGTCTCCGAAGGGCATGGCATGAGCAGTGGGGCGGTGAGCCGCCTGGTCGCGCAGGGCGCCACCCTCATCGTTACGGTGGATTGCGGCATCAGTGATGCGGTCGAAGTTGGTCTTGCGGTTGATGCGGGAGCGGAGGTCATCATCACCGACCATCACACGCCGCCGGAAACCCGGCCCGATGCCGTTGCAATCGTCAATCCGCGTATGCCAGGCAACCAGTACCCTTTTCCGGAGCTGTGCGGAGCCGGCATTGCCTACAAGCTGGCGGCCGGACTGCTGAAATACCTGGGCGAAACGCCGGACGGTTCGCTGCTGGAGCTAGCGGCATTGGGAACCGTGGCTGATCTGGTTCCGCTGCGGGATGAAAACCGCTACATCGTGCAGCAGGGTTTGGCATCACTGGCGCAAACGCAACGGCCTGGGCTGCGGGCGCTGCTTCGTCGCTGTCGGCTGGAGCGTCTGGAACTGCGTGCGGAGAATGTTTCGTTCCAGATTGCGCCCAGGCTCAACGCGGCGGGCCGCATGGCGCATCCTCAAACCTCGCTGGACTTGCTGCTGACCGATAACGAGCGAGAGGCTGAACGGCTGGTATCCCAACTGGAAGAGTACAACGACCGCCGCAAGGACCTGACGGCCCGGGCCTGCGATATTGCTATGGAGCAGGTGCTGGCGCACGCGCAAGTGCCGAGCATCATCATTTCCCACGATGAAGTTTATACGCCGGGCATCAACGGGCTGGTGGCCGGGCGGTTGTCGGAGCGCTTCAATCGGCCGGCGATAGCGCTGGCCCGCGCCGATGCCGACCACCTGGTGGCCAGCGCCCGCAGCGACACCGGGTTCAGCCTGATCGATGCCATCGCGCAGTGCCGGGATTTGCTGGTGCGGTACGGCGGCCACCAGGCGGCGGCCGGCTTCACGGTACGCAATGAAGATTTCGGGGCGGTGTCGGAACGGCTGCAGGCCATCGCCAACGCCAGCACCGGTTTGTTCGGCCCGGAACCGACGCTGGAAATTCACGCCGAGGGCAGTCTGGACGAGTTGATGGACCCGGCACTGGCGCAATTGATGAAGCGTCTGGAGCCGTTCGGGAAGGACAACCCGAACCCTCGCTTTCTGTCGAGGCGGTTGCGTGTGCTGAACAGTGGGTTTGTGGGAGCCGTCGGGCAGCACCTGAAGCTTCAGGTCAGCAGCGGCCAGCGCATGGTTGATGCGCTATGGTGGAATTTCCCGGGCGAATGGGGCGGGTACGGGTCGGTAGACCTGGTGTTTCAGCTGGTGGAAGAGCATTACCGAGGCGAGACTCGCACCTACCTGCGTGTCGAGGATTTGCGGCCGGCAGTATAATGCGGCAATGGTATGTACACGGAGGCATCGCTATGACGCAGCCCAAACAAAAGCCCCGCACCAAGTTGACCAACGCCGATTATATGGCGCTGACGCCGCCGTCGGTGCCGGGGCCGCGTTACCAGCTGATCAACGGAGAGCTGGTTGAAATGGCCGGGGCCGGCTATGCACATCAAACATTCCTCCTACAACTGAGCGTCCAGACGTTGTTGCAGGTGGAGAGGCTAGGAATCGGAGAAATTCTCATTGCGCCCTTCGACGTGCATGTTGACCTGTTCAATACCTACCAGCCCGATTTGCTGTATGTGTCCAACGAGCGGCGACATATCCTTGACCGGGTCGGCGCCAACGACGCCCCGGATGTGGTTGTGGAAATACTGTCCGATTCCACCCGGCGTCGGGACCTCACTGAGAAGCTGCCCGTTTATGCCGCCAACAGTGTGCGGGAGGTTTGGATAGTGGACCTGGACGCCCGGACGGTAACCGTCTATTTGGGCGACGGCCCAACCTTCACTCCGGCAAGGGTGTTCACCGCCGATGATGCGCTGGTTTCCGAGGCAATGCCGGGCGTTACAGTAGAGCTAGGGCCGATTTTCACCCGGGCGCTTGGCCCGGCGGTTTCGTAAACCGCCGGCCGGGCTGCTTGCCATTCTGCGCGTCTCGGGCAGTGTCCAAATCAGTCTGACTATGAGTTGCCGGTTTCCCGCTGCGCCGTTGCGGTTGGGCGGCGGTCGGGCCGCACCAGTCGAGCCCGATAGATGAGCAGCGGCACGGTTACCAGCATAATGGCCAGCGCCACCAATTGGGCCTCGTTGAAGCCGAAGACGTAGGTGTTTGCCTCCTGGCGCACGAAGGATATGAAGAATCGCCCCGCGGAATAGCCGGCGAAGAACAGGGCGAAGAGCATACCGTGGGGCCGGATGCGATCGCGCATCAGCCAGAGCACTCCCGCCCAGACCAGGCAGAAGATTAGCTCGTAGGCCACTGCCGGATGCGAGGCCGGGCGCCCGTAGCCGAAGCTGTCCGGGTCGGTGTAAATCCAGGCCCAGGGCAAATCGGTGAAGCTGGACAGGTGCTCTCCGTTGATCACGTCGCCGATGCGGCCGATGGCCAGCGCAATGAGCAGCGCCGGGGCTGCGATGTCGGCCAGATGCGGCACCGGCGGCAGTTCGGGAAACGGACGGTGCATTCCCGTCCAGCGCAGGGCAACGTTGTCGGCAAGGCGGTGGAGCCAGATCGCGTTGCGCAGCACGATGTAGCTGGCGCCGCCGGCGAAGCCTCCCAGGTAGGCTCCGAATATGGCAATGCCGCCGCTCCAGAAATAAACGATACGCTCCGGGTTGTATTGGTAAAAGTCATCCCAGAAGTCGATGACGTGCAGGATGCGCGCTCCAATCAACCCGCCGATAATGCACCAGGTGGCCGTAGACAGGATGGCGTCGCCGTTGAGACCATCGCGCCGGCCCCAGCGCCAGGTCAGGTAGACGGCCACGGCCACCGACACGAAGGTGAAGAACCCGTGCCAGGACAGCTGGAAACCCGCCGTGCGGATAATGTCAGGGTCGAACGGGATGCTGATGACTGCGAGGATGTCCATCGATTACATATTCCTGCTGTTGTTAGGGTGTGTTGACAAATACCGTCATTCCCGCTTTCGCGGGAATCCAGTGGCCGAAGTCGTTAATCATGGTTCTGATTCTTCCATAATACCCTCTCTGGACTCCCGCTTTCGCGGGAGTGACGGGTTGGTTTGCTAATTGTCAACAGGCTCTAGGAGATTCCGTTACCGATGTGGGCCGGGTTGAGCGTTCGCACAAGGTACGCCGTTGCGCCGGTGTTCCGCAAGGCGACCTGAACCCTCATCCGCTCAGTTTCGGAGGATGGCAGACAGAAGATGGTCGGGCCGGCGCCGGAGAGGCGAGGAGTATGTCTGGTTATCGACGCCACAATATCCCATACGTCGGAGAGGCCGGGAAAGATTGATTGCGCGGCGCGCTCAAAAGCATTTCGGCAATCGGTTGAAGTTGGCGAAGTATGCGACAGTTGGTTTGCCAATCGGTGGGTGTGGCCGCCGTCGGTAAAATCGCCGGCGGCCAGCGCACGGTACAGCGTCGGCGTTTTGGCGTCAATGGTGTCGCGAGATACTGCCAACAATACGGCGGTTGCCGGCAGGGCTGGCAGGGCGGCGAGCCGGTCGCCGCGGCCGGTGGCGAGAGCCGTGCCTCCGGCGAGCAGGAACGGCACATCGGAGCCCAGTGTCGCCGCCAGTTCTGCCAGTTCATCTGACCCCAGGTTCAGGCGCCAAAGGCGGTTCAGACCAACCAGCGCCGCCGCCGCATCCGCCGAACCACCGCCCAGGCCGGCGGCTACCGGGATGCGTTTGGTGATGTGAATGCTGGCAGCTGGCGTAATGCCCGCCCGTCGCGCCAGCGCATTGGCCGCCACCCAAACTATGTTTGCCTCACCGGACAGGGCCGGGTCGTCGCACGTGACCGCCAAAGCATCGGACGGTTGCAGGGTCAGGGTATCGGCCAAGTCGACAGTTTGCAGGAGGGTGGCAACGTCGTGGAAACCGTCATCACGGCGGCCGATGACTTCCAGCGTCAGGTTGACCTTGGCGTAAGCGGAAACCTGCAACTGGCCGCGTCCCGGATTATCGGGTTCGGTGGTGTCGGCGACCATCGCTGCCGGCCGTCGGTTGCAGGTCGCGATGGCGCGGGGTGTTTTGCGGCCACCCGATGTTGAGGGCCGCCCACTCCGGGATCGTCAAAGTGGCTGGGCGACGCTGCCCGTCGATGCCGGCCGCCTCCAGCACCGGGGAAACCACCTCTGCCGGGCATCCGGAACCTTGCACCAGCGAGTTGCGCAGTTGTTTCCGGGGAGCGGCAAATCCGGCGCGAACCAGGGCAAAAAATTCGCTGGTATCGTCAACGTCCGCCGGCGGCTTGTCCCGCATCATCAATTTTACCACGGTGGAAGCCACTTTAGGCGGCGGGCGGAACGAGCGCGCCGGCACCTGCGTTACTACCGACGGCACGGCGTAGAATTGGGTAGCAACCGACAGCAGGGTCATTGAACCGGGCGGCGCGCACATGGCGTCTGCCACCTCGCGTTGCACCATTACCACCAGCAGCGTGGGATGAAGCGCGGCTTCCAGGAATCGGCGCACGATTGGGGATGCTGCGTAATACGGCAGGTTGGCTACCAGTTTGTACGGCCCGCCGTCGTCAACCAGCGCGGCAATTTCAACGGTGCGTCCATCGGCTGGCAGCACTTTCAGGTTGTCGGGATTGCCGATGCGATCGGGTAACCGGGCAGCCAGGGCCGGGTCAAGCTCCACGGCGACCACCTGGCCGGCGACTTCCACCAGTCGTCTGGTAAGGATACCGGAACCGGAACCGATTTCAACGATAGTGTCGGCGGGGGACGGATCGGCGGCGGCGACGATCCGATTGGCGACGCGGGTGTCGGTCAGGAAATGCTGCCCCAACGATTTGCGAGGGCGGCGAAGGAGAGGTGGCGCGATGGCGGCGTCAGGCATTCGTAGTGGGGCTGGGGTTACGGATTTACCGGGATGTACAGGATGGGCCGGATAAGGTTGATGGCTTCGCCGGATGCGGCTTTTGGAAAGGCGATGGGGTGGGGCAAGTGGTCGAGCACCTCCCGTTGACAGCAGCATGGGGGCATATCGTAGGTAGTGGCTCGGGCCAGGCGCTCCCACGGCACTCGCTGGACATCGCTTACCGTTGCTTCCTTCCGGACCTGGCGGGGTTCACAAGCCTGCGCCGCGTGGGACCCGGCCGTCAGCGCCATTCCCTGAGACAGCGGCCCTTGCGCCTTGCCGAGGAGAGGGATTCCACCCCGCTATGGCGGATTGAGGGTATAGGGCACCGCCAGCTCCCCGTGTAGCACGACCACGCATTCATGGTAGAGGGCCGCCGGGGTGGTGTCAATCAGCGGTGCGTGGTCATGCGTACCCACTTTAATCTGTCATTGCGAGGAGCATAGCGACGTGGCAATCTCGATGAGGTTGATCGCGCGTCGGCGAACCGCCGTTGCTGCGGCGACGAGATTGCCAACCCCCGTATCGAGTACGGGGTCGCAATGACGAAGTGGGGTTGCACGATTTGGTGCGGCCATTCGGCGGGCTCAGGACGAGCGGGTTTGGCGGATGTTGGGGATGGCGGCTCCTTTGGGTCAGGCGGTGATGTTGGTGGGTTGGTGGTGGTCAGGCGGTGGGTTGGTGGTGGTCAGGCGGTGGGTTGGTGGTTGACGGAGCAGGGGTGCGAGTTCTGGGTCAGCGTACGGCCGGGGTACACAACGCATTTATGCTTACTTTTCCGCCGTTAGGTGGCAGCCACGGGGACTGCTGCATGACGAGGCGCTGGGCTGTCGCCGCTGTACAGGCTCGGCAGCGCAGTGGAATGAAGCTGCTACACCCGAGACCCGACGTGTTGTGATTTTTGCTGACGGGGTTGGCCGTGAGAACCCGGCCCCTGCTCCGATGGGATGTTCGAACTGGTAGATTTACCTGACACGATTGATGTTAGAGGGGCGCTATCGGAGGGGTCAAGGGGGTGGGTGTCAGTCACGCGTACTCGCTTTGTCAAACCGAACCGGCCTGCTGTCACAGGGCCTTTCTATTTTCCCGGAATCTGTTGTTTTTGACTTTGTAGAACATTTGACCAGTGCTGGTACTAACGGCTTCTGGATTCCCGCTTGCGCGGGAATGACGATGGATGGCGGGAATGACGGACGATGGATGGCGGGAATGACCGGTTGGGGCCAGGATCTAACTTCGACTCTGAACAGTTACAAACTGGGGTCTGCTTGAATCGGGGCGCAAACTTCGGTAAAATCCTAGATTACGACTGCGACCGGGAGGATATTCCGGGTTGCTGTAGACCGGTGCGCGTCGTCTAAACTATCTGGAGAAAAGGTTGATTGAATGTATTAGGTACTCATGTGCTGCTGGAACTTCGAGAATGCGACCCCCAATTGCTTGACGATTTGGTGTATATCCGCGAACAACTGCTGAACGCCGCAGCCACGGTAGATGCACACGTCATTGGGGAATCTTTCCACCAGTTCAGCCCGCAGGGGGTGACTGGTATTCTATCCATCGCCGAATCCCATATTTCCATTCATACGTGGCCGGAGCACGGTTACGCGGCTGCCGACATCTTTACCTGCGGCGACCAGACCAAGCCCGACCGCGCCGTTGCTTATATCATCGCTGCCCTGCGGTGCCAGGACCCGGAGATTACCCAGATCCGGAGGGGCCTTGACGGCGCCGGCTTGGCAGACCTTCATTCGGCGCACCTGGTCCGTTAGGCGACCAGATCCTATCCGACCGGCCGCGCGTCAGCCGGCACGACGGAAACGACTTTCCGCGTCATTCGGCGCGAATTTGGTTTTGTTTTGGCCAGTTACCCAATGGATGAAATCACCGGCAAGTGGGTTATCGAAACCGTGCTGCCGGACTTGGCAATTATGCTCAAGGTGGACGATGTGCTCTATTCGGGGCACACCGGTTTCCAGCGGGTTGAGGTTGTCCATTCCGATGTGTATGGTCGCAGCCTTTTGCTGGACGGCAAGACGCAATCCACCGAACGCGACGAGCACATCTACCATGAGACGCTGGTGCATCCGGCGCTGGTGATGCACCCCGACCCGCGCCGCGTTTTCATCGGCGGCGGCGGCGAGGGCGGCACGTTGCGCGAAATCCTGGCGCATCGAAGCGTGGAGAGTGTGGTCATGGTGGACCTGGACCAGCAGGTGGTTGACCTGTGCCGGGAGCATCTGCCGCAGCACCATCAGGGAGCCTTTGACGACCCGCGGGCCGAGCTGGTGTTCGGCGATGCCCGCGAATACCTCGAAAACAGCAGCCAGCGATTCGATGTGATGGTCATGGACTTGGTAGACCCACTGGAGGGCGGCCCGGCTTATCTGTTGTATACGGAAGAGTATTACAACATCGCCCGGGCCCGATTGAAACCGGGCGGTATACTGGTGACCCAATCCGGTCCGGCGGGGTACCTGAGTCTGCACGAGTGCTTCACCACAATCTTCAAGACTCTGGACACCATCTTTGCTGAAGCCGTGCCCTACCACACCCACGTCCCGTCGTTCATCACGTTGTGGGGGTTCACCGTCGCATCCGACGCTCCGTTGCCCAGGCTGACCCCGGCGGAGGTAGACCGGCGCGTGGACTCGCGCCTCGCGAAACCGCTACGGCATTACGACGGTGAAACTCACGCCGCCATGTTCGCGCTACCCCGTTTCATCAGGGAAGGGATTGCCGGCGAAACGCGCATCAACCGGGATGACTCCCCGGTGTTTATGGTTTAGTGCGGCGACTATTCCCCTTCGGCGGCGGCCAGCTCTGGAAAATCGGTCAGCGGCAGCACTGCTCCGGCCGTTTCGTACCGGTCGACCAGCGAGCGAATGGAATCGGGAACCCGGCGCGTACCCCCGGTGCTGGCATAGTAACCAACGTAAATCGACTCGATGGTGGTCATGGCTGGCTGGTCAGGGCCGCCGTCCGGCCCGTAAATCGCGACCAGCAAGGTGAGGCTGGTGTTGCCGATGTGGGTAACGCGCGCCCGCAGTTCCAGCATCTGGTCGACCCGGGCCGGGGCCTTGTATTCGATGGTTACCTTGACTACCGCGCTGTCGAAGTATCCGGCGGCGGCGATGCGGTAGATGCTGAAGCCCAGGTTCCGGAAGTACTCGGCCTGGGCAACTTCCAGCCAGCCCAGATAGCTGCCGTTGAACGCGATGCCCTGAGCGTCGCATTCCTGCCAGCGCACCCGCACGGGGGTGGTGAACCTGAATTCGTCGCGCAGCATGGTTATTCTGCCAACGGCTCGTTGCCGTCGCCGGGCCAGCCCAACTGGGCCAGGTAGGCTCGGTCGGAGTTGCTGAGGCGGGCGGCGGGCAGCAGGTCGGGTCGCAGGCGTAAGGTTCGTTCCAGCGACTGGCGGCGGCGCCACTGATCGATGGCGGCGTGGTTGCCGGAGCGCAGGATTTCGGGAGCCTCCATACCCCGAAAATCGGCGGGGCGGGTGTACAGCGGGTGTTGCAGCAACCCGGATGTGATGCTGTCCTCCTGTACGTTTTCCGCCGAACCGACCACATCGGGGATGAAGCGCGAGATGGCGTCGACCATCACCATCGCCGACAGCTCACCGCCCGTTAGCACGTAATCGCCGATGCTGACTTCGTGGGTGGCCAGGTCGGTGCGGATGCGTTCGTCAACGCCGGCATAGTGGCCGCAGATGATAACCAGGGCGGGCGCGGCCGCGAACTCGTCGACGAGGCGCTGGTTGAACCGACTGCCCTGTGGCGATGTGAGCACGACGGGCGTGTTTGCCGCGTCGTCCGCCGGCAGGGAGGCCAGGGTTTTTTCGACCGCAGCGAAGGTGGGTTCCGGTTTCAGAACCATGCCGGGGCCACCGCCGAACTGGTAATCGTCGGCGGTGCCGTGGCGGTCAGTGGTGAATTTCCGGATGTCTATAACGTTGATGGTTACCAGGCCGCGCTGCACCGCCCGGCCCATGATGCTGTATTCGGTAGCGCCGGCAAACGCTTCCGGAAACAGGGTCAGAATGTGGAAGCGCATCACCCTCACCCCAACCCTCTCCCGTCAAGGGAGAGGGAGCTAGGGTAACCCCAATTGCCATAGTAGGGAGGCAGAGTAGTCCCACACTATGCGGGTTGCAACGCCAGCGAAGGCAGTTGGTTGGTGTAGGGTTCGCCGCCTTTCATAATCATGAGCAGGCGTTCGCGATCACGCAGTACCGAAATGTTCCGCAGCGGGTCGCCATCTACGACCAAAATGTCGGCCAGCTTGCCGACGGCGATGGCGCCAACGTCGTTGCCCAGCCCGCAGCATACAGCCGCGTGGCCGGTGGCCGACTGGATGGCGAGCATGGCGCTCATGCCTTTCTCAACCATCAGTTCCAACTCGCGGGCGTTGTCTCCGTGGACAAACCCTCCGGCGTCGGTGCCGGCAACGATGCGGACACCCTCCTTGATGGCCAGTTCCACGCTCTTGATGTGAATGTCCATCAACGCCTCGGCGCGCACCTTGATGTGGGGCGCGCTGACGGTGCTGTGGAAGTCGTACACTTCGAAGGTGGGCGTGAAGAAGGTGCCCTGGTCGGCCATCATCTTGAGCCAGTCGGGATTGACGGCCAGGTAGCAGCCGTGCTCGATGGAGCCGGCTCCGGCCTGAATGGAGATGGGCAAGCCGGCGCCGCCCACCGCGTGACAGAGCGTGCCGCGACCCAGGGCGGTGGCCTCATCGACCAGGGCTCTGGCCTCGTCCAGCGCGTAGGCCTGATCCAGCGGGCCGTTGCCGGGGCGACCGGAGGCCCCGCCGGTGGTGGCAAACTTGATCTGGTCGGCGCCGCAACGCACCAGCTCGCGAACCTTGGCGCGAACGGCATCGACGCCATCGGCCACACCGGGCGGTGACAGTGGGTCGTGGCCGAGAACGTGTTTGCTGTGTCCGCTGCCGCTAACCTTGTCCTCAATGCCGCCCGTGGGGGTCATGATGTTGATCGAGATGATGAGGCGTGGCCCCTTGATGATGCCCTGCTCCACCGCCATTTTGAAACCCACGTCGAGGCCGCCGGCGTCGCGCACGGTGGTGTAGCCGGCCGCCAGCGTGTCTTCGATGACCTGCGCAGTTTTGACGTTGCTGAGGGAGAGCGGTTCGTCCATACCCCACCGGCCGGTCAGCCCGTAGCCGCCCGACGCCAGGTGGTCGTGCACATCGATCAGGCCGGGCATGATGGTGTGGCCCGTTGCATCGAGGACTTCGGAGCCGTCCGGGATGTTGACGGCCGCGCGGGGGCCGACCTCAATGATGCGGTCGCCATCGACGAGCACGGTGGCATTTTCAACTACCGGACTGCCGGTACCGTCAATCAGATTACCGCCTACAATAGCCAGCATGGCGCACCTCATATCTTTTTGGGTCGTGTATCTGGTTGGGTCGTTTGGATGCAGCGGGCAGCTCGCCGGAGTGTCGAAGAAACCGACCGGGGAAGCGGCCCGGCACCGATGCTAAATTGGCCGCCGGGGGTTGTCAAGGACGCGGGAGGCTTCGGCGCGAGGGCCCGGCATCATCGGTTGGGATATAATGACCGCGACACACAGTCCCACGAACGCCAACCGCATCAAGCAACCTGATGGTTGAGTAATTCCGCAACCTACGGTCGCCGTTTTTGGGATTGACCAGGATTCGAACGCATAAATTGGGCAATAATTTGGGTAGGCCAATCCGCTACATCGCACTCATGCTGGCGGCCGTGTTGTCGACGGTGGCCCTGGGTTGCTTTGTGGGCGGTTGGTTTGGTGGTGATTTGCCACGGGTGGCCTACCTGTCCAATGCCTCTGGGGATGCGCAGGTGTGGATCTACGATGCCGACTCCAGCGAGTCGGTGCGAGTATCGGGGCGAAATTCGGAAGCCCGCCATCCCCGTTGGTCGAACGAACAGCAATTTCTGGCGTGGGTAACGGTTGGGAGCCCAGGGCAGTTGATGATTTATGACTCCGCCAATGGGGACGTTTCGACGCTGGTGGCAGATGTCGACGACACCCAGCCACCGGTTTGGTCGCCCGATGGCGGTCGTATCGCCTACGTGTCAGATGCGGAAGGGGAGTCGGATATCTATATGGTGGATCTGACCACACGCCAGCCCACCCGGTTGACGTTTAGCGACGCGGAGGAACGCGTCGGCGACTGGTCGCCGGACGGGGAGTGGCTGGTGTTTACCGAAGCTGGGCGGGATGGCCTGTTGCTGCGTAACCCGGAAGGGGTCAACCGCATTGCGCTCACCGACGGCGTGGACAGCGACCCGGTGTGGTCTCCAAAGGGCGACCGGATCGCCTTCCTGCGCCAGGACGATGGCAGCCGGGACTTGTATGTGTTACGTCCCACCAGGTCGGGCAACTGGGCGGAGGACACTGATGAGTTCACGGTGTCCGACCTGGATGATGATGAGTTTGAGCCATCCTGGTCTCTGGATGGTCGGCGGATTGCATTCGCGGCCCGCGACGAAGAGCAATCTGAAATCTACACTGTCCTCGTTGATGGCACGGATCGTCGGCGGTTGACTCACAACCGGGTGGATGACTTCTCGCCGGTTTGGTCGGCTACCGGAGACCAGATTGTTTTCGTGTCTTACGCCTACGGCAATGCCGAGATTTTGTACATGAACGGCGACGGCGGAAGACAAAAACGCATCACCACCAACGGCCATACGGACACCGACCCGGACTGGTAACGTCCCGCCGCAATGAGGTCATCACCGGTATGTCCGCAACACCACCAAACGTAAATCCTGCCGACGTTGGTCGTATACTGAGCCAGCTGAGTGCGCCGCTGGTAGCGGTATCAGTACGCTCGGGAGATGTCGCCAACGCCCAGATCGCGGTTGCCGTTTCATCTGCATCCATCGTGCTGCACCGGCCGCGGGTCATCGTGCAGATTTATCACACCAATTACACCCATGAACTCATCGCCCAAAGCGGCGTGATGGCGCTGAACTTCCTGTCCCCCGACCAACTGCCGTTAATCTGGAAACTGGGGATGCGATCGGGTCGCAACGGCGACAAGCTGGCTGATGTTCCCTACGAGAACGGAATAACGGGCTGCCCGATTCTGGCCGGCGGTTTCGGATACCTGGACTGCCGTGTCGTCAACGCCATGGACGGCGGCGACATGACGGCGTTCCTGGGTGAAGTGGTAGCCGGCGAGACTCGGGGAGATCAACCCTTGCGCTGGCGCGAGGCCCGTCCACGTCTGCCGCAACGCTGGGCTGACGAATGGGATCGCAAAATTGCCGGCGAGATGACGACATCCGAACATCAAATGTCTCAGATTGACGCGGCAATCTGGGCTGAACACCCTGCTTTCTGGAGGCGAGATGACTCTGTCTGACCCGGGCACCAGCGCCGACCCGGCCATCCTGGATGTGGTGGCGCAGATTCACGGCACGCCGGAGCAAACGGTGCTGGCGGTTGCCGGCGCCGGCAACTACGCCCTGGCCTGGCTGCTGGGCGTGGGCGGCGCTTCCCGCACGGTGCTGGAAACCCGCGTGCCCTACGGGTACCTGGCGATGACCGATTTTCTCGGTGGCCACGCCCCGGAGCAGACTGTGTCGGCGGACACGGCCCGCCTGATGGCGCGAGCGGCCTGGCGACGGGGGATGTTGCTGCGGGAAAGTCCGGTTCCCATCTTCGGGGTGGCCGGCACGGCGACCATCGCCACCGACCGCACCAAGCGCGGAGAGCATCGGGCCTTCGTTGCCACTTGGGACGACAGCGGGGTAACAGTCGATTCGCTGACGCTGGAGAAAGGATTGCGCGAACGCGCCGGCGAAGAAGACGTGGTGAGCCGTCTGGTCATCTCCGTAGTGGCGCGGGCGTGCGGCGTTGACGCGGAAATCGACCTCCGCCTGGCAGCATCGGAACGAGTGGAAACTGACTTCGCCAGCCACGGCGACCCCATCCAGCGCCTGCTGGCCGGCGACGCCAGTTGGGTAACGGTACATCCCGACGGCAGCATGATGGCGGATGCCGACCCGCCAACCGCGTTGCTTCCGGGTTCGTTCAACCCGTTGCACGACGGACACGTCCAGCTGGCCGCAGCCGGCGCGGCGACGCTGGGCGTTCCGGTGGCCTATGAACTGTCGGTAGTGAACGTGGACAAACCCCCGCTTGCACTGGCGGAGGTACAGCGGCGGGTGGCGCAATTTGGCGGTGTCGGGACGGTGGCGCTGACGGGAGCGGAGACATTCCGCAAGAAGGCAGAGCTGTTCCCCGGCTGTGGTTTCGTCATCGGCTGGGACACGGCGACGCGCTTGATTGAACCCCGGTACTACGGAGATTCGGAGTCGGAGATGCTGACCGCGCTGGCCGAGATGTGGGCGTTGGGCTCCCGCTTTGCGGTGGCCGGGCGGGCCGACGCGGCGGGCGTGTTCCGCACCCTGCATGACGTGAACATTCCGGGTGGTTTTCACCCGTTGTTTGTGGACGTGCCGGAGGGAGCATTTCGGGCCGACGTGTCCTCGACGGCGCTGCGGGAGGGGGCGGCCGGTAGAGGATAGCGCGCCAATGGCTACCCGTCGGAAATCAGCTATGGTAAGATAGTGCCATCGTCGTTGAAACCCGATGAAAACGACTGGTCATTTTGTCAATAAGGTGCTGCCCGAACGAAAGTATCTTACCGTAGACTTGTGCGCTAATGTAATCGCTAATCCAATCCGACGCGAAGAGCAGGAAGACGGACGCATCAAGTTTTGGGGTCGTATAACTCTTCCCGGAGAGGAAGCGTCGCGCATCATTCGTGTGGTTACTCTGGAAGACGGCGAAACGCTTCATACTGCGTTCATTGACAGCGGATTTACCCGGCGAGGTGCATCGTGAAATTCCATTACGACCCTGAAACCGACGCTCTTTACATTAATATTGGAGAAGGGCCGAGTGTGGAGACGCGGGAAATCCTGGAGGGTTTCAACATCGATCTTGATGTTTCCGGCGTGGTTATTGGCTTTGAATTTGACCACGTTTCACAGCTAGCCAAGGATTTGGGCGCATTGGATATAGAAGCGCTGCCATTGCAGCCTGGCGGGCCGGCTCACCGGCTATCCGACGCGGCATAGATTTCAGGCTATCGATCAGCGCCGTTATGCTGGACGTTTTACCGTTGCAGGCTTTCAACCTCGCCGTCTACGCCGGCAACTGGGCTGCGGTGGTTATTGCGATAGTCATTGCCGTCCTCGCTATCGGCGGGATGTTCGCCGGCTCGCAGTTGCTTTCGGCTCGCAGACGGTCGGCGGCGAAGCTGACTACTTACGAATGCGGCATACCGCCGACACCGTTCAACTGGTCGAACATCAACATCCGCTTTTATATCTTCGCGATTTTGTTCCTGATCTTCGACGTTGAAGCGGTGTTCCTGTTCCCCTGGGCGGTGGTGTTCCTGCAGGAGAAGGCGGCCGGAAACCCGATCCCGTTCTACGCCATGATGCTTTTCCTGGCGATGCTGTTCTTCGCCGTAATCTACGGCTGGCGCAAGGGGGTGCTGGAATGGCAGAAGTGAACCCGCCGCAGGTTCCAGGCGCCGGGATGGAAGCGGAACCTGCCTCCCCGCTCGCAAGGTCGCCCCAGCCTACCGAGATAATCATGGGCGCTGGCAACCGCCCAGGGCCGAGCCTGCTGAATCAGGCCACCGATGGGCGTGTGCCGGGGGTTATTACCGCGACTACCGAGCAACTGTTTGCCATGGCCCGCAAGTCGTCGCTGTGGACGCTCAGCTTTGGGTTGGCCTGTTGCGCCATTGAGATGATTTCCACCTATATGGCGCATCACGATTTTGACCGATTTGGCGTGGTCACGTGGCCGTCGCCCCGCCAGGCAGATGTAATGATTGTGGCCGGCACCGTGGTCAAGAAGATGGCCGAACCCATCCGCCTGCTCTACGAACAGATGCCGGAGCCCAAATGGGTCATCGCCATGGGCAGTTGCGCCACCAACGGCGGGCCGTATTACCGCTCGTATTCAGTCGTAATGGGCGTGGATCACATTATTCCGGTGGACGTGTACGTGCCCGGTTGCCCGCCCCGCCCGGAGGCGCTCCTTTACGGTATTTTGAAGCTCCAGGAAAAGATAATGTCGGATGCTGGTGAACGTGGCGGACAGTCGGCAGCATAGCCCGCCCGGGCCGGCCAACGCTGAAGCTTCCGCTGAAGTCTCCGGGGAAGAGGCTCAGGAGCCGAATCCCATTGACGACCTGTCGGCGCACTGCCGGGCCACGCTCGACCGGGCCGTCAGCGTATTGAGCCAGTGGGATCCGGTGGCCGGCGTCCTGGGCGACTTGCCTCAGGTAACCGTGCCGGCGGAGCATATCGTCGATGCGTGCCTGACCTGCCGCGACGACGCTGAACTCGATGGCCGGATGCTGCTGTGCCTGGCGTGTGTCGACTATGAGGTGAGGTTCGAGTTGGTGTATTTCCTGCAATCGCTGGCCCAGGAGCGTACTTTGGTAATCAAGGCGAACGTGTCTTACGACGCTCCATCGCTCCCGACGGTGATCGGTGTGTGGCCGGCCGCCGACTGGTACGAACGGGAAGCCCACGACCTGTTCGGCGTGGTGTTCGAGGGGCATCCGGATTTGTCGCCGCTGCTCCTGTATCCGGAGTTCGAGGGATTCCCGGGCCGCAAGGAATTCGCCTTCAACGAATATCGGGAGTTTTAGCGCCACCGTGGTTGCAGAGAACGTGGTCGTAACGATGGAAGCCCAGGACGGAACCGAGGCGATTGAGTTGACGGCGCGGGTCGTCGCCCGGCAGGGTCGGTTCGTCGCCGCCGTGCATGGGTTGGAGCTGGAAGGCAGCGGCAGCACGCCGGCCGCCGCCGAGGAGGCGCTGGTGCAGGCGATGCGCAACTGGCTGGAGCGCCAGGACACCGCCGGCCGCCTGGCCGAGTCTCTGGGGGTGGAATACCTGGACGAAGAGACTGAAATCGTCCTGCAATTCGTTGCTGACGGCGACGAGGCTGACGGCGACGAGGCTGACGGCGATGAGGCTGACGGCTAACTTATGGACCGGGTGGTGTACCAAATTGAAGAAACCCGTGCCGGTGCGGGCTGGTCGGCTCACTGCCCGGAGCTGGAAGTAACCGCGTTTGGCGATACGCAGGACGACGCACGAATGTCGCTGCGGCGTCAGGTTGCCGACTACCTCGAAGATTGCGAGGAGATGGGCGTGCTGGAAGACGTACTGATCGATGCCGGGTTCTGGGATAACGGGGAGGCCTGGATGAGCAGCCTGGTGGAAGCTCCCGAACCCAGCATCCGATTCATCGGCTCGCCATTTGACCTGGACGAAGGGAACCCCTAGAACCTGTTGACAATTAGCAAACCAACCCGTCACTCCTGCGAAAGCAGGAGTCCAGAGAGGGTATGATAAAAGAAGCAGAACCGTGATTAACGATTTCGGCCACTGGATTCCCGCTTTCGCGGGAATGACGGTATTTGTCAACACACCCTGGAAACCGATGCTCTCTAATTTATTGCCATGCTAGAACCGACCACCTCCAACACCACGGCTGAAGCTGCCCGCGCTGATTCGCAGCCGGTGGAGATGTTGCTCAACATGGGGCCGCAGCATCCGTCGACCCACGGCGTGTTTCGCATGGTCTTGTGGGTTGATGGCGAAAAGGTCGTCGACGTTGAGCCGCACATCGGCTATCTGCACCGGGGTTCCGAAAAGTTGTGTGAGGGCGAGCAATATCATCAGGTCGTAACCCTTTTCGACCGGCTGGATTACATCGGGAATTTCAACAACGAAATGGCCTACTGCATGGCGGTGGAATCGCTGATGGGGATGGAGGTTCCGGAGCGGGCCGAGTACATCCGCGTCATCCTGTGCGAGCTGAATCGTATCGCCAGCCACCTGCTGTACGTGGGTACGATGGGTCTGGACGCCGGGGCGATGACGCCGGTGATGTTCTCCTTCCGAGGTCGGGAACGAGTGCAGGCGTTGTTCGAGGCGGTATCAGGCGCCCGCATGATGCACAACTACTTTCGCGTCGGCGGTCTCAAGGAAGATGTCCCGGACAATTTCCGGCAGATGGTGAACGAACTGATGCCGTTGCTGCGCGAAGACGTGGAGCAGAGCGACCGCATCCTGACGTTCAATGAGATTTTCCTGTCCCGCCTCAAAGACGTGAGTCCCATCGGCGCCGACGAAGCAATCGCCCTGGGCCTGACGGGCCCCATGCTGCGGGCGTGCGGCTACGAGTACGACCTTCGCAAGGCACAACCCTACTCGGTTTATGATCGGTTTGACTTTGATGTGCCCGTGGGACTGGACGGAGACTGCTGGGACCGCCACTGGGTTCGCATCCAGGAGATGTACGAATCTTTGCGCATCGTCGATCAGGCGATGGAGCAGCTGCCCGACGGACCGGTGGTGTCGCCGCTGGGTCGCCGTCTAATCCGACCGCCGGCCGGGGAGGTATACGTGCGCGCCGAAAACCCGCGCGGCGAGATTGGCGTCTATCTGGTTAGCGACGGAACCGACAAACCCTACCGTCTGAAGGTGCGGCCACCGTCATTCTGCAATTTGTCGGCGCTGCGCCGTCTGCTGCGCGACACCTGGCTGGCCGACAGCGTAGTGGTGCTGGGCTCGCTGGACATCGTGCTGGGCGAGGTGGACCGATGAGCTTCCTGCCCATGAGTTTCCTGATTGATATTGGATGGAGCGCTCTGGGGCTGGCGGTGATGTTCGGTGTGCTGTCGGTCATCGTGTTGTCTCTAACGTGGCTGGAGCGCAAGGCGCTGGGCAGGTTGCAGCTGCGTTACGGGCCCACCCGCACCGGGCTGTTCGGGCTGATGCAGCCCATCGCCGACGCCGTCAAGCTGATCGTCAAAGAGGACATCATCCCCAACGATTCGGAAAAGGCCATTTTCTGGATTGCTCCGGTAATCGTGGTCGTGTCTGCATTCGTAATCTGGGTAACCATACCGGGCGGCGACAACGTGGTCATTCGGAACCTGCCGTTGGGTCTGTTTTATATTGTTGCCTTTGCGGTAGTCGGGATACTGGGTCTGGTGCTGGCCGGCTGGGGATCGGCCAACAAGTACGGCATCATGGGGGGCTTGCGGTCGGCGGCGCAGCTGATTTCCTACGAGATTCCCGTGGTGCTGGTGGCGGCGGCGGTGGCGATTCTGGCGCAGTCGCTGGACATGCGGGTAATTGTCGGCGAGCAGGCGTCGCTGCCTTACATCGCGCTGCTGCCGCTGGGGTTCGTGGTGTTTTTCATCGCGGGCCTGGCCGAGGTGGGTCGCACGCCGTTCGACATTTACCACGCCGAGAGCGAGGTGGTCGGCGGGCCGTTCGTGGAGTACAGCGGGGCGCACTGGTCGGTGTTCTTCCTGGCCGAATACATCAACACCTTCGCGATTGCGGCCCTGACTACGCTGTTGTTCCTGGGCGGTTGGGGCGGGCCGTTCCTGCCCGACGTGGTGTGGTTCCTGTTCAAAACCTACCTGGTGGTGCTGGTGATTTTCTGGGTGCGCGGCACGTTCCCCAGGCTGCGCATTGACCAGCTGATGTCCTTCGCCTGGAAAGTGCTGGTGCCCCTGTCGTTCTACACCGTCATTGTCGCCGCCGTGTACCGGTTCTACGGGTTGCCCTGGTGGAGCCTGACCATACTGTCGGCGGCGGGGTTGCTGGTGGCCGGCTGGATAATTTACCGGCGCATGACGTCGCCGGCCCGTCGGGTGGCAGAGGTTCGCAGCCGCGTCGATGCGTTGCGCCGGCCGACAGCGAGGCAGCGCACCTGACGGCGGATGCTGGTATCATACTGTTGCCGAAGTTAAACACCCGCGATGATGCGTACCACACCGGCGCCAACGGAGACTGGACGATTATGCTGGAAAGCGTGAAAGGTATGATGCTAACGCTGGCATCCACGGTTGCGGGATTGCGGCGGCCGGTTACCCAGCAGTATCCCGAGACGCCCACCCCGGTACGGCCCCGGTTCATGGGCTTTCCGGCGCTGACCTGGGACGGCAAGGTGGACGAGCCCTACTGCACCGGCTGCATGGTCTGCATCCGCAATTGCCCCACTCAGTGCATGTCGGCCAGCATGATGGATAACCCCAAGCACGCCGATGGCGACAGCAGCCGTCGCAAGATCGTCGACTACTTTGAAATCAATCTCAATCGTTGTATATTGTGCGGCATCTGTGTGGAGTATTGTAATTTCGACGCCATTGTGATGAGCCACGAGCACGAGATGAGCACCTACCAGCGCAACGGCGACCGTGTGGACCTGCCGGCCCTGTTGGAAATCGGGAAGCAATACCAGGACACCACCGCGTGGGTTCCTCCGACCGTGCTCGCCCGGCAGAAAGCTGATGCCGCCAAAGCTGCGGCGGAAACCGACGAGTCCTGACGCGCCAGTCGACGCTTGGCATCAACGCAACCGCTGGCATCAACGCAACCGAGGGATACCTTGCCCAGAGAAGACGAACGCTTTCGCAACCTGTCGCCCCAGCATCCGCAATACTGCACGTGCGTAGAGTGCGCGCAGAAGCGGATCCAGGGACGCGATGCGTCCAACCCCGTTCGCAACGTGGGCGGGCTGGTGGGGAAGCTGGCCGGCAAGGCGGCCAAAGCCGGCAAAATCGGCAAGGGCAAGAAGCGCGGTAAATCCGGCGGCTCGGGCAAGGCGAAGGGACGCTCGCAATCGGTGGCCGAGCCAGTACGCCAACACAAGACGGACTGTGAGTGCGCCACCTGTACTCTTTTGAAGTCTATTTAGTAGCCGCGCGGCAACAGCCAAGCCCGGCCATTCGCCTATTACGCCATGCCGTCGCTGGAGCCAAATCCAAACTATTTGAGCCGCCGACCGGGCGGCTCCTACTTTGTCTCCGTGTCGGGCCGGCGCGATTGTCCCATCGGCAAGGCTGGCTTTTAGCCATGTACGCGGCCCTGTTCATTCTGGTAACGGTGTTCACGCTGGGCGGCGCCATCGGGGTGGTGGTAACGCGCAACGTGGTTCATGCGGCGCTATTCCTGTTGCTTTCGCTGCTCGGCGCGGCCGGAGTGTATCTGCTGCTTTTGGCTGAGTTTCTGGCGTTGGTGCAGGTGCTGATTTACGGTGGCGCCATCACCATCGTGGTGCTGTTTGCCGTGATGCTGACCCGCTCATCGGAGTATCCGCACATCAGCGACAACCGGCAATGGCCACTGGCGCTGCTGGTGGCGGTCGCGGTGGCGGCGGTGTTGGGAGCAGCGTTCTGGCTGGCGCCGCCACTGGATTCGCAACCGCAGGCTCCGGCGTTCACCGGGCTGGCGGCGTCGCTCTTCACCAAATGGGCCCTGCCCTTCGAGATAGCTTCCCTGGTGCTGCTGGTGGCGTTGATCGGAGCCATCATCATCGCCCGGACACAGGCATCGACAACAGTTGGCGGTGACAGCGCGCAGGACGACGAACGGTAGTCCAATCATGGTGCCGTTGCTGTACTTTCAACTGTTGGGCGCCAGTCTGTTCGGGATTGGTTTGTACGGCGTGCTGGCCCGACGCAGCGCCGTGCTGATTGTCCTCTCCATCGAGTTGATGCTGAACGCGGTGAATATCAACCTGATTGCAGCCGCATCGTATCTGAACGGCACCGGGCGGTTTGAGGCTTTCGACGGGCAGATCATCGCCATCTTCGTGATTACCGTGGCGGCGGCCGAGGTGGGTCTGGCGTTCGCCATCATATTGCGGATGTACCGGAATCGAGGCACCGTAAACATGGACGAAATCAACCTGCTGAAGGGATAACAACCCAAGCCGATAACCATAACAATGATACTGAAACAATGACCCTCGCGTTCCTCATACCCGTACTGTCCTTCGTGGCGTGTCCGCTGATTATTTTGTTTCAGCGCTGGCTGCCGATGCGGGGTGCGCCGGTGGCGATCCTGGCAATCGGTGGCGGGTTCGTCATTTGGGTGGTGGTGCTCGCGGGATTCCTGGGAGCCAGCGAAGCCGACTCCGCCTGCGCCATCAACTCGATTACCGGCGCGCTGACCTGTCATTTCAGCACCACCTGGTTTGAGGCCGGCATCCCCGGCGCGCTGGAGTCGGTGGACCAGGCGATCCACCTGGACTGGGGAATCCTGATTGACCCGCTGACCGTGGTGTTGCTGGGTCTGATTACATTTGTGGCGCTCGGCGTTCAGCTGTATTCGCTGGAATACATGAAGGGCGACGCCCGTTTCGGCTGGTATTTTGCCTGGCAGGCCCTGTTTGTGGCGGCCATGCTGACGCTGGCGCTGGCCGACAATTTCCTCCTGCTGTACATTGCGTGGGAGCTGGTGGGTCTGTGTTCGTACCTGCTCATCGGGTTCTGGTTCGAGAATCCGGGGCCGCGGGAAGCGGCCAAGAAAGCCTTTGTGGTAACGCGCATCGGCGACGTTGGGCTGCTGGTGGGCATCCTGCTGTTGTGGGTCAACGTGGGCAGTTTCAGTATGTCCGAGGCGTTCGAAGCGGCGCAGTCCGGCGCGCTGAGCAGCGGGGTTACCACGGCGGCGGCGATTCTGTTGCTGCTGGGCGCGATGGGCAAGTCCGCGCAGTTTCCCTTCCACGTCTGGCTGCCCGACGCTATGGAAGGCCCCACCCCGGTGAGCGCGCTAATCCACGCCGCCACGATGGTTATTGCCGGCGTGTATCTGGTGGCCCGCGCGTATCCAATTTTCGCGGCGTCTCCCGAAGCATTGCTGGTTATTGCCATCATTGGACTGATTACGGCCCTGGGCGCGGCAACCATCGCCCTGGTATCCACCGACCTGAAGCGGATTCTGGCGTACTCAACCATTTCGCATCTGGGCCTGATGATGCTGTCGCTGGGAGCGTTGGGCTGGACGGCGGCAGTGTTCCACCTGATGGCCCACGGCTTCGCCAAGGCGTTGCTCTTTTTAGGCGCCGGCAGCGTGATGCACGGGGTGGGCGCCCACGGCGACGTTGACATTCGCCGGGTTGGAGGCTTGCGGCGCGCGATGCCGTTGACGGCGGTGGTGTTCTCCATTGGCGCGCTTTCGCTGGGCGGAATACCGGTGCTGGCCGGTTTCTGGAGCAAGGACGAAATTCTGCTGGCGGTGGCCGGCAACCTTCCCATCGGGTTCATCGTCCTGACGCTGCTGACCGCGGGCCTGAGCGCCCTGTACATGGCGCGGGCAATGTTCGTCGTGTTCTTCGGGCCGGAGGGTGAGGACAGCGCCCACGCCCACGAATCGCCCCTGCTGATGGTCGGTGTGATGTCGGCGCTGGCCGTGCTGGCCATCGGGTTCGGCTGGATTGCTTTCGACTGGCCGGGGGAGTTTGGCGGGTTTGGCAGTTTCGTTTTCTACGGCCATGCCGAGGGGTTCCATTTCAATATCCTGCTGGCAGCGCTGTCCATCATCCTGACGGTGGGAGCGTTCCTGGCCGCCTGGCTGGTGTACGCGCGCCGTTCCGTATCGATTGAATCGTGGCGAACCAGGCTGCGCCCGGTGCTGCGGGTGGTGGAGAACCGGTATTACGTCGACGAAACCTACCAATGGGTGATCGACCGGGTGGTGTTGGTAGTGTCGTCAAAGCTGGCGACTTTCGACCGCGCCGGTGTCAACGATTTGGGCGTCAACGGGCCGGGGCACGTGGTTCGCAAGGCTGGGTTTGCGCTGCGGTTGCACGTAACGGGGCATGTGTCGGTCTACGCGCTGGCGGTGGCGCTGGGCGTGGTCGGCTTGGCCGTGTTCTGGTGGTTGCGGTCGGCGTAGCCGGCGGATTGATGCGTATCGGACATGGTTAACTTCGATCAGGTATCACTCCTGTTGCTGGTGCTCGTGCCGTTGGCCGGCGCAGTGCTGGCAATGTTTCTGCCCAAAGACCGTCCCCGCGACGCCTGGCAGTTCGCCATTTTCATCGCAGTAATCTCGCTGGCGTTATCCATCGCTATCTTCATCCGATATGACTACGGCATGGGCGGCGTCCAGTTCGCGCGGGAATACGCCTGGATTGGTCAGCCCATCAACATCAGCCTGGACTTTGGGTTGAATGGCATCGGCGCGCCGCTGGTGTTGCTGAATGGCATCGTATTGATGGGCGCTGTGCTGATCAGCCAGACGATTGTGCGGCGCACTCGTGACTTCTTCGTTCTGCTGTTGGCATTGGGCGCCGGAGTTTACGGCGTCTTCATCGTGCGCGACCTGTTCTTCCTGTTCTTCTTCTACGAACTGGCGGTACTGCCGATGTATCTGCTGGTGGGGGTTTGGGGCAGCAGCACCGATTTCATATCGTTCCTGAGGACGAAAGAGTACGGCGCCATGAAGCTGATGCTGGTGCTGGTGGGCGGTAGCGTGCTGATCTGGATTGGCATACTGGCCGCCTATGTTGCCTCGTCCCAGGCCGGCTCACCCACCTTCAATATCGACGAATTGGTGCAGCTGCAACAGGCCGGCGCCTTTTCCCGCTCCATGCAGTTGTGGGTGTTCCCGATGTTCGCCGTCGGGTTCGGCGTGCTGGCCGGTTTGTGGCCCTTCCACACCTGGTCGCCCGACGGCCACGTGGCGGCGCCCACGGGAGTCAGTATGCTGCACGCCGGCGTACTGATGAAGCTGGGGGCGTTCGGCATCATACAGGTGGGCATGGCGCTAACCCCGGAGGGAGCGGAAGTCTGGATGCCGGTACTCATTGGGCTGGGCACCGTGAACGTAATCTACGGCGCAATCTCCGCGATGTCGCAGACCGACCTGAAGTATGTCATCGGCTACTCCAGCGTGAGTCATATGGGCTATGTGCTGATGGGCATTGCGACGCTGCACCCGGTGGGACTGGCCGGGGCGGTGTTGCAGATGTTCTCCCACGGCATAATGACGGCCCTGATGTTCGCCATGGTGGGCGCCATCTACGAGCGTGCCCACATTCGGGATTCCATGATTCTGAACGGCCTGATCAAGCGCATGGGCGTAACCACGTTCCTGTTTGCAGCGGCCGGCCTGGCGTCGCTGGGGCTGCCGGGCATGAGCGGGTTCATCGCCGAGTTCATGGTGTTTACGGGAGCGTTTCGCACCTACTGGCCGCTGGCGGTGCTGGGAGTCATCGGGGCGGCAATCACCGCGGTGTACATCCTGAGGCTGCTGGCCCGCTCCTTCTTCGGCGAGGCCGACCCGCAGTGGTCGAATCTTACCGATGCCAGCACGGTGGAGAAAGGAGTAGGCGCGGCGTTCGTCCTGATCCTGATTGCGGTGGGCATTTGGCCGTCCCCTCTGCTGCGCGTCATCAATACCGGCGTCGAAGGCGCGCTGGCGGCGTTTTAGGATGCTGGGCTGATGGCAACTGGACTGACCACCAATCTGCTGCTGTTGACGCCGGAGTTCGTGCTGACGGCGCTGGCATTCCTGGTGTTCACCGTAGACCTGTTCCTGCCGGAACGCAGCAAGGAGTGGCTGGCCGGGCTGTCGGCGGTTGGGCTGGTGGCCGTCATTGTCATTTCGCTATTTATGCTGCCCGGACGCACCGCAGAGCTGTACGGCGGGTTGATGGTGGTGGACGGGTTCGGTCTGTTTTTCAAGATATTTTTCCTGGGCATTGGAATTGCCATCATCGCCCTGTCGGTTGAGTACGGTCGGGACCGGTTGCAGCATCGCGGCGAGTTTTACGGCCTGCTGCTGTTTTCCATCCTGGGCATGAACCTGATGGCGATGTCCCGGGAACTGCTGACTGCCTACATCTCGCTGGAACTGCTGTCGTTCAGCCTCTACGTGCTGGTGGCCTATGGGTTGCGGGAGGCGCGTTCCAACGAGGCGGGCATCAAGTACATCATCATCGGTGCGCTGTCATCGGCGGTGATGCTGTACGGATTGAGCAACGTTTACGCCGCGCTGGGCACCACATATTTCGCCGACATCGCTATCGAACTGGCATCCCCGGAGACGGTCAACCCGGTGCTCTGGATTGGCGTGGCGTTGCTGGTGGTGGGGTTGGGGTTCAAGCTATCGGCGGTTCCTTTCCATATGTGGGCGCCGGATACCTACGAGGGAGCGCCGTTGCCGGTTACGGCTTATCTCGCCATCGGTTCCAAAGCGGCGGCCTTTGCGCTGACCTTGCGCCTGTTTGCCGAAGCGGTGACGCCGGCAACCGACCGGTGGGGCGAATGGCAGCTGGTAATCGCGATACTGGCCGCGCTGACCATGGTGTTGGGCAACCTGGTGGCGCTGGCGCAAAGCAATCTGAAACGCCTGATGGCCTACAGCAGCATCGCACACGTTGGCTATGCACTGGCCGGTGTGGCGGTATTGGGCAGCGATTTCGCGCTGGCGGCCAAAGCCGTGATTTTCTATCTGGTGGTGTACGCTGTAACGAACCTGGTGGTGTTCGCGGGAATTACAGCTTACTACAACCGCGAGGGCAAGGATGACATCGCCGACCTGGGCGGGCTGGCCGACCGGCAACCCTTCGTGGCTGCCGTCATTGCCATCGGCCTGTTCTCGCTGGCCGGGTTGCCGATATTCGCCGGGTTTACCGCCAAGTTCTACCTGTTTGCGGCGGTGGCTGACGGCGGGTTCCTGTGGCTGGCGGGGGTTGCCGTATTCAGCAGCCTGGTGTCTTTGTATTACTACCTGCAGGTGCTGCGCCAAATGTACATCGAGCCGGCGCGCGTCGATAACGATGCCGGCGGTGAAACAGACGCGGGGGACGACGACCACGGCCATGCGGAACCACCGCCACCGCCGCCTCTGCAACGCCCCTCGGTACTGCTGACGGCTACTATGGGTGTAGGGGTGCTGGTGGTTACCTGGCTGGGAGTTTATCCGGCTCCCCTGCTGGCGCTTATTGAGATTGCCAGCTCGGCCATTCTGCCGTTGGGGTAATCCAGAGGGACGATACGAGCGTACACATCCCGATTTAGAGGAGGACAGCGATGATAATCGCCGTGATTGGCAACTTTGACCCGCCGCCGCATATTTATGCTTTGGCCGAAGAGGTGGGCCGGGAATTGGGACGGCGGGGGGTTCCAGTGGTGTGCGGTGGCTTGACCGGTGTGATGGAAGCGGTGTGCAAGGGCGCGAAGTCAGAGGGCGGCGCCACCATTGGCATCCTGCCCGGTGGCTCCCCGGATACAGCCAACGCTTTCGTTGACATCCCGATTGCCACCAATATGGGATATGCCCGGAACGTGGCGGTGGTCAGCACCGGCCGCTCGGTCATCGCGGTGGGTGGCGCTTTTGGAACCCTCTCCGAGATTGCCTACGCCCTTAGCTACGGTATCCCGGTCGTATCGTTGAGCAGTTGGCCGCTGACAGTGCGCGGTGACGGCCAGCCCGTCGGCGACGGCTACATCCTGGCCGACGACCCAGCGGACGCCGTAAACAAGGCGATTGCCGCCGCTGAGGCCCGTACTGTGGACACCGGCACCGTGGCATTCTCCGAACCGATAACGAGAGGTGCCTGATGCCCACCGCAACCATCGCATCAATAATCGGGCGAGAAGCCCTGGATTCGCGCGGCAACCCAACCGTAGAGGCCGAAGTTGCGCTGAGCGACGGCAGCATCGGCCTGGCGCTGGTGCCATCCGGAGCGAGCACCGGCAGCTATGAAGCGTTGGAACTGCGCGACGGAGACTCGGCCCGATTTGGCGGCGGCGGGACGCTGAATGCCGTCGCCAACGTCAACGCCCGCATCGCCCCCGCCCTGGTCGGCGCATCCCCATTTGACCAGTCTGCGGTGGACACGCAGTTGCAGGGGCTCGACGGCACCAGCGACAAGAGCGGCCTGGGCGCCAATGCCGTGCTCGCCGTATCGATGGCAACGGCGCGAGCAGCGGCGGTTTCTGCGTCTAACGGCTCGTTGTGGCGGCATCTGTCCAACGGAGACCGCGTTTCCCTGCCGGTGCCTCTGCTGAACATTCTCAATGGCGGACGCCACGCCTCAAACTCCGCCGACGTGCAGGAGTTTATGGTTGCTCCGGCCGGGTTCGACCGATTCTCCGATGCACTGCGCGCCGGCGTGGAGATTTACCAGTCGCTCAAATCCATACTGCGCGCCGGGGGGCACAACCTGAACGTTGGCGACGAAGGTGGGTTTGCGCCGACCCTGCCGTCCAACCGGGATGCCGTCGAGGTGGTGCTGCAGGCGATTGATACCGCCGGGTACACTCCCGGCAAGCAGGTGTACATTGCGCTGGACGTTGCCGCATCCGAACTGTGGAATTCAGGGACAGCTCAGTATGATCTGGAACGGGAAGGCACCTCGCTGACCGCTGAGCAGCTGGTGGATTTGTACGCCCGCTGGTGCAGCGAATATCCGATCATCAGCATTGAGGACGGATTGTTCGAGGATGACTGGGATGGCTGGGCAACGCTGACGCGGCGGTTGGGTTCCGAGGTGCAGTTGGTGGGGGATGACCTGCTGGTAACCAACATTGCCCGCCTGCGCCGGGGCATTGACTCCCGCGCCGCCAATTCCATCCTGCTGAAGCCCAACCAGATTGGCACACTGTCGGAGACCGCAGAGGCGTTGTCCATGGCCCGTGAGGCCGGCTGGACGGCGGTGATGAGCCACCGTTCCGGAGAGACGGAAGACACCACCATCGCCGACCTGGCGGTGGCCTGGGACGTGGGCCAGATTAAAACCGGAGCGCCGGCCCGGTCGGAGCGCGTTGCCAAATACAACCGACTGTTGCGGATTGAGGCTGAGTTAGGCGCAAATGCCCACTACTCCGGCAGGTCGGTGTACGGGCGATTAGGGGCGGCGGTGTAACGCCGAAGTTAACGAATTGTGCCCACGCAAGCCTGCTGGATGATATAATCGCCGTCGCCGGGGGTGTGAATTTGATGGATTGACCCGGCGCTGGGGCAGTGCGTAAATCGCGCCGTTTCGCCTGTCACAACAAACACTACTGACGGGAGGGCACACCGGTATGGTAACGCGCATTGGGATTAACGGATTTGGCCGCATCGGTCGATTGGTGGCTCGGGCCGCCCTGTCTCCCGCCTACCATAATCGGCTTGACCTGGTCGCGGTCAATGGTCGAGGAGAAACGGAAACCGCTGCTCATCTGTTCAAATACGACAGTACCTACGGCCCATACGCCGGCACGGTGGCCGTCAACAACGGGGATCTGGTTATCGACGGCAAAACCATCCGAATGTTCCAGGAGTCTGAACCGGCCAACATTCCCTGGTCGGAAATGGACGTTGACATCGTGGTGGAATGCACCGGGCGCTTCACCGACGCGGCCAAGGCCGTTGCCCATATCGAGAGCGGTGGCGCCGATAAGGTCATCATCTCGGCTCCGGCCCGCGGCGCTGACGCCACCATCGTGCTGGGGGTGAACGATGAAGTGTACGACGGGGGAGCGCACCGCGTCATCTCCAACGCGTCCTGCACCACCAACTGCTTCGCGCCGATGGTCAAGGTATTGCACGACGCGTTCGGTGTGGAGCGGGGGCTGATGTCGACCATTCACGCTTACACCAACGACCAGAGCATTCTGGACCGCAATCATCGGGATTTGCGCCGGGCGCGCGCGGCGGCGCAGAACATTATCCCCACCAGCACCGGCGCGGCCCGGTCGGTGGGAGTCGTGCTGCCGGAGTTGGAGGGCAAGCTGCACGGTATTGCTTACCGCATCCCCACATCGATTGGGTCCGTAACGGATTTTGTGGCCGATCTGAAACAATCGGTCAGCAAGGAAGCAGTTAACGCCGCCTTCAGGGCTGCCGCTGACGGGCCCATGAAGGGCATCCTGGAATATACGGAAGACCCCATCGTCAGCTCCGACATTCGGGGCAACACTCACAGCTGCATTTTTGACGCGTTGAGCACAATAGTGCTGGATGACAGCATGGTGAAGGTGATGGGCTGGTACGACAACGAGTGGGGCTATTCCTGCCGCACCGCTGATCTGTGCTGCGTGGTGGGCGGTCAGGGCGGCTGACGGATTTGCGCTTCCTCTCGGGTATTGTGGCCCCCCTGCGTCGGCGGTGGGGGCCAAATTTGCTGTTGGCGGCGCTGCTGCTGACGGCGTTGTCGCTGCGCCTCTACGGTATAGACTGGGACGACGGCCACGGGTTCCATCCGGACGAGCGGTCTTTTTACCTGCGCGCCGACGATATGTTCCGGACGCTGACAGCCGGCCCGGGACACGAACGCTGGTTGGCGGAGTGGCCGGGCATGGAGTCTGGCATCCCCGGTTTTCGGGCTTTTTTGTCCGCAGAGCGCAGCCCGCTGAACCCCCACTGGTTCCCCCTGGGCAGCGTGTTGATTTACGCCCTGGTGCTGGTGCGGTCGGTGGCGGAGCTATTCACCGACTGGGGAGCACTGGATATGCGGTTTGCCGGACGCGCACTGGCCGCATTGGCCGATACCGGCTCGGTGGCGATGATGTACCTCATCGGTCGCCGGATGTACGGGCGTTGGACGGGATTATTGGCCGCCGCACTGGTTACGTTCGCGGTTATCCACATTCAGCACGCCCATTTTTACCGGCCGGAACCGTTTACAGTGCTGACATCGCTGGCGGCGCTGTGGGCGATGTTGCGTTTCGTGAATGGGCGGCGGTCGCGCGACGCCGCGTTGCTGGGCGCGCTAGTTGGGCTGGCCATGGCGCCCAAGGTGTCCGTAGCGCCAATGCTGGCTCCGCTGGCGCTGTCTTTCCTGTGGGTGGCCAAAGATCGGGCCGGTGGGGGCTGGTCTGACCTGACCGTGCCGGCGGCGGTGCGCATGGCTCCGATGTTGCTGTTGTCCGGAGCGTGCGCGCTGGCGGTGTTTGCCCTCACCACGCCGTATGCGCTGCTGGACTTCGGGGCGTTCATCGGAGACATCAAACAGCAAACGGCCATGGCGCGGGACGCGTGGATCTTCCCGTTCGCGCGCCAATACATCGAGACCCCAGCCTTCCTGTACCAGATTCGACAGGTGGCCGTTTGGGGCGTGGGGCTGCCGTTGGGGATAGCGCTCTGGCTGGCCGCCCCGTTTACGGCGTGGATGGCCTGGCGAGGCGGCCGGACGCAGCGGGGTGATCTGCTCCTGCTGGCGTGGGCCGTTCCCGCGTTGGTGTTCCTGGAATTATTTGAGGTCAAATTCCTGCGCTACGTGTTCCCGCTGGCGCCGTTCTATCTGCTGATGACGGCCCGGATGCTCACGGCGGCAATCTCGTGGGGGCAGCAAAGTCGCCGCCGGGCCGTGGTCGCGGAACGGTTAGATCCTGTCGATGCACCCTTTTCGGAGGAATGGCACAGCACGCCGCCCACGGTGGGCGACGATGTGATTTTCGACGAACCGCTGGTTGGCGATGCACCGTTTTCGGAAGAGTGGCACGCAACACCGCCGTTGGCCGGGGCGTCGGTGTCGTCATTGCCGTCGCCAAAGGCGCCCCGGATGCCGTCGACATTGCGCCGCTTCGTTGACCGGTGGGCGCTGTCGGCCGGCGTTGCGTTATTGGTCGCAGTGCTCGCCGGCGCCGTGCTCTATGCGGTTGCCTTCGTCGGTATCTACTCCCGTCCGCACACCGCGGTAACCGCCTCCGAGTGGATAAACAACAACGTGCCGTTGGGCTCGCGGATTATCAACGGCGGTTCGTTCTGGGATGAGCGGATTCCCGATCTGGGTCGGTATGATGTCTGGGCGTTCCCCGCTTACCATCCTGACGATGACGCCGCCAAGCTGCCGGAGTTGGTGGATCGCCTGGCTGCCAGCGATTACATCGTTTTTTACTCGAACCGCGCCTACGGGTCGGTCGCCCGGCTGCCGGACCGGTATCCCCATAGCGCCGTATTCTATCGGGAATTGTTCGCCGGCAGGCTTGGGTACGGGCTGGATAAGGCGTTCACCTCCTATCCGTCGCTGGCCGGGGTCTCCCTGCGCGATGACCCCTACTCGCGCTCCGGATTGTCCGCGCCACCGTTGGCTGATACAGGCGCAGATGACGGGCAGCCGGGCGGTGTTTTCATCAACCTGGGTTACGCCGATGAGAATGTGATCGGCTACGACCATCCGCAGGTGCTGGTATTCCGGAACGTGGAGCGATTTTCAGCTGAGGATTTGGGCGAGCGGATTGACGCCAACGAGTCGACCCCCGGCGCTGCCGCGCCTTTGATGTTGACTCCGGACGCGCTGGCTGTCCAACGGAGCGGGGGAACGTGGTCGCAGGTGTTCGACCGGGATGGCTGGCCGGCCCGGGTTCCGGGGTTGGCCTGGCTGCTGGTCATCGAGCTGATTTGCCTGGCGGCGTTCCCGTTGACGTGGTGGCTCATGCGGTCGCTGCCCGACCGAGGCATCCTGCTGGCCAGGGTCGTGGGCCTGCTGTTGGTGTCCTGGGTGGCCTGGGTCCTGGTGAGCGCCGGTGTACTACAGTTTTCGGCCGGCACGGTTTGGCTCGCATTGCTCATCGTCGCCATGCCGTCCGGGTTGGTGCTGTGGCGGCAGTGGCGGCAGATGCTGGACTGGCTGCGGCGTCGCTGGCGGCTGGTGGTTACCGCCGAAGCGCTGTTCCTGCTGGCGTATCTGGGGTTTCTGCTCATCCGGGCCGCCAATCCGGATTTGTGGCATCCGTGGCGCGGCGGCGAAAAACCGATGGAGCTGGCCTATTTCACCGCCGTGGCGCGCTCGACGGTGTTGCCGCCCTATGATCCCTGGTTCTCCGGCGGCTACCTGAACTACTACTACTGGGGCTACTTCATCCTCTCGGTACCGATGCGGTTGACCGGGATTCCGCCGACCACGGCGTTCAACGTGGCCGTACCGCTGCTGTTCGCGCTGACGGCTACCGGCGTGGGTTCGCTGGTGTACAACCTGGTGGCGGCAGCGGGCGGCGCCGCCGACGGTGGCCGCGAGTCGGACGGCCGGCGCGGATTCAGCAGATTTTTGCGATGGGTGCCGGGCGGCGCCCTCATAGCCGGTGTCGCCGCCGCAATCATGGCGACGGTGGCCGGCAACCTGAATGGCGTTGTGCAGCTGGCGCAGCTGGCCAAAGCGAGGACGGAAGGGGCGGCGGTAACGCTGGCCAATTTCGACTTCTGGCGCAGCAGCCGGGCAATACCGGTGCTGGATGACTTTGAACCTTCCCGGCTGACGCCCTGGATCGAGGGCCGTGGTTTGGTGGAGACTGGGTTCCACATCACCGAGTTCCCCTTCTTTACGTTTTTGTTCGCCGACCTGCACGCGCACATGATGACGATGCCGTTCGCCGTACTGGGGCTGGCGCTGGGGTTGAACCTGCTGCTTGGCCTGGCCGGCCGGAGAGTGTGGCGGGACCCCTGGGCGTGGATTTGTGCCGCCGGGTTGGGCCTGGCGGTGGGCAGTCTGTGGGCGATCAACTCCTGGGAATATCCGGCCTATGCCCTGCTGGTGGTGGGAATAGGCGCGGCGGCGGCGTGGATGGCGCCCGGGTCGTTGCGAACCCGGCTTTGCTTCGGGGGCGCGATGGTCGCGCTGGCGCTGGCGGTCAGCTACGTAGCTTTCTGGCCCTTTCACGCGCAAACGGAAACCTTCGGCACTGGAATTGAGGCCACGCGCTGGCGCACCCCGCTGGCCAATTTCCTGCTCATCCACGCCCTGTTGCTGCTGGGCGCCGCGGCGTTGCTGACGGCGACGTTACCGCGAGCGTCGGCGCCGTTGATCAACCGACTCCGTGGCGACGGGCGATTGCCAGCGCACCACCAATGGATTCTGGCTTTGGTGGCGCTGGGTATCGTGCTGACGCTCTATCTATGGGCGGCCGGTTATCTAACCGCCGGTTTGCTGACCATCGCGCTGTCGTTGACCGGGTGGGCGTTGCTGGCGGCGGTGTTCGCTACCGAGTCGCCGCACCGCCGGTCGGATGTGATGGCTCTGGGAATGCTGGCGCTGGCTCTGGCGGTTGGCATCGGTGTGGAGATACTGCGGGTGGAGGGCGATATCGCGCGGATGAACACCGTGTTCAAGTACTATCTGGTGGCGTGGCTGCTGTATGCCGCCGTCGCCGGGTACGGGTTCTGGAGGGGGTGGAACGCTGCGGACGGCTACCTTTCGTACCTGAAACGTCCAGTGCGGTTGGTATCGGTTGGCGTGGTGGCCGTAGTCGCAGCCGGGGCGCTGGTGTACCCGGCGTTGGCGACTCCGGTGCGGATCAACGACCGGTTCGGCGCAACCCCGTTGACGCTGAATGGCGCCGCCTGGATGCCGGCGGCGGTACACCGGGAACGTGAAACGCCCATCACGCTACGCTGGGATGCCGACGCCATCCGGTGGTTGCAGGACAACGTTGCGGGCACGCCGGTGGTGCTGGAAGCTCACGGCGACCAGTACCGCTGGAACGGCCGGATATCGGTTTACACGGGCTTGCCAACGGTGTTGGGATGGCCGTGGCATCAGACCCAACAGCGTAACGACCCTGATGCGGTGCGTGCTCGCGCGTCCGACATATCCCGAATGTACAACAACTCCGACCGGGCGGAAACGCAACGGTTGCTGGCTGAGTATAGCGTAGCGTATATTGTTGTTGGGGACTTGGAACGCATTTATTACCGACCGGAAGGCATTGCCAAGTTTGACGCTATGGCGGCTGATGGCGTCCTCGATCTGGTGTTCGCGAACGAGGGCACCACCATATACGAAGTGAGTGAGCGCTAATATTCATGGGATCCGAATTGGTGCCGTTCATACGGGACATCGCAATCATCGTGATGGCAGTGGTGGTGGTCGTACTGTGCGTCTCGCTGCTGATAATCCTTCTGAAAACATACCCGAAAGTGCGCCGGACTACCCACAACCTCGAGACAGCATCGACGATGGTGGTGGATGCGGCATCCAGAGTTTCCGGAATCGTGAGCCTGGGCAGCGAATTTGCCGGATTGATTTGGGGTCTTTTTGAGCGATTCAGGACTCGGGGCGGTGAGGAGGCAAGAAATGGAGACGAGGACGGGAATTCGGCGCCGAGGTAACCGGTACACTGCTCGGTCTGGCTGAGTCCGCGGCGCGAAGCGCGCGGGCTGTTTTGACCCGTCGCGGTGGTTGCCATATAATCGGCTACGCTGCGCCGTAGTAGACAATCTCGCCGGCGCCGGAGGTAACACCTTGGCCATTGAATCTGTCCGGGTCGGCTTGATAGGAGCCGGCCGCAACACTCGCGACCGGCATATACCCGGTTTCCAGACTGTCGCCGGAGTCGAAATCGGCGCAGTCGCTAACCGCAGCCGGGAATCGGGTCAGCGGGTAGCTGACGCCTACAACATTCCCACCGTGTACGACGATTGGGAAGAATTGCTTGAAGACGAGAGCCTGGACGCCATTTGCATCGGCACCTGGCCGTACATGCACCGCACGCTGACGATTGCGTCGCTGGCAGCGGGCAGGCACGTGCTGTGTGAGGCTCGCATGGCGATGAACGCCGGCGAAGCCCACGAGATGCTCGCCGCATCGCAGGCATCGCCCACACTGGTGGCGCAGATTGT
This sequence comes from Dehalococcoidia bacterium, assembly GCA_965220095.1. Taxonomy (GTDB): domain Bacteria; phylum Chloroflexota; class Dehalococcoidia; order Lucifugimonadales; family UBA3495; genus Bin87. Next base: position 2,189,837 of record OZ244805.1, on the reverse strand, counting down.
GCCGTCGCCGATGACCTTTGGCATCGACGACTTGCTCATCCGGCTGGTGTCGGAAGGGTTCCTCGGACAGCTGGTGTCCGTGGACGTGCAATCGCAGACTGGCTTTGCCGACCCGGGCGGCCCCCTGCACTGGCGGCAAGACCGGGACATGAGCGGGTTCAATATCCTGAACATGGGCATCTGGTACGAGGCGATGATCCGCTGGGTGGGCCGGGCCACGCAGGTAATGGCGATGACCCAGATAACGGTGCCGCATCGCAAGGATGATGTCGGGAACTGGCGTTCGGTTACCGTTCCCGACACAGTGGACATTCTGGCTCGGCTGGCGAACGGAGCCAACGCCCGCCTGAGATTCAGCGCCTGCGCCGGGCTGTCCCCGGGCAATTCGGTGTGGCTCTACGGGACCGAAGGCACCATCCATGTCGACAATCAGTGGCGGGTTTTCGGTGGTAAACGGGGCGATTCGGAACTTCAGGAAATCGCCAACCCGCCGGAAAACCGCTACGGCTGGTCGGTGGAGCAGGAGTTTATAGCGTCCGTGCGCGACCGGGCTCCAGTCATGCGCACGCCGTTCAACATCGGTGTGCACTACATGGAATTCACTGAAGCCGTAACCGCCAGCGCACAGAGCGGCGAGGCCATTCCGCTGCCGTTGTAACAAGCCGGCCAGCGCCGCAAAACGTAGGGGCGATTTTATCAGTCGTCCCTATGGGTTGCGTCATCTACATCGCCATTCAGCAGGGTATCAAGTTCCTTTGGCGTGACGTTGAAAGTCGACGAGCCGGTAGCATCGTCCCGCACTACGACGCTGCGCAACAGCTTACGCACCCGTTGCACTTCGTCCCGGCGTCCTTCCCGGCGTCCTTCTTGACGCCCTTCCTGGCGTCCTTCTTCGCGTATCTTCTCCCGCACTGCCCTTCTGATTTCCGACCTTTTCTCAAACAATTTCCGTCCTTCGTCAAACAGGCCGGCCAACGGTATCACAAAAGCCCAGTACAACCGCGTTACGGCGGTTTCAAACAGCGCACAGAGCGGCGAGGCCATTCCGCTACCGTTGTAACCGACCTACCAGCGCCGCAAAACGTAGGGGCGATTTTATCAGTCGTCCCTATGCGCTGCGTCATCTACATCGCCATTCAGCAGGGTTTCAAGTTCCTCTGGCGTGACGCTGAAATTCGACGAGCCGGTAGCATCGTCCCGCACTACGACGCTGCGCAACAGCTTACGCACCCGTTGCACTTCGTCCCGGCGTCCTTCCTGGCGTCCTTCTTCGCGTATCTTCTCCCGCACTGCCCTTCTGATTTCCGACCTTTTCTCGAACAATTTCCGTCCTCCGTCAAACAGGCCGGCCAGCGGTATCACAAAAGCCCAGTACAACCGCGTTACGGCGGTTTCAAAATACTGAAATGCTCGAATATCCGACCCGGCGAACTCCTCCAGAACTGCGATGCTGACGCACCCGACGATGGTAAACCCAGCAACCTGCCACCATATACCCCGTTCGGATAGTTCGCTTGGCAATTCTGATGCTCTCATTTTAACATTGGGAAAGAGTGCTCTGAATGCTATATGTCCAACAGGCAGGCGATGACCTGCGGCGCGGCGATGGCAGCCCGATCTGACAGCTCGGCGTCGGTGAGGGTTACGATTGGGTGCTCGATAACAGCTACGCGGTATTCAGGGTCGCCGCGCATCCGCGACATGGCGTGGGCCTGGCTGACGAATGGGCGGGTAGTCAGCACGGTGGAGGGGATGCCCAGCAGCTCGGTTTCCATTGCATCGTGCACACTGCACGCGGTGCAGGACCCTCATTCCGCCGTAGCGTGAATTGCCACGTCGATGCTGGCGGCGGTGCGCTGCAAATCCTCAATCCGCGCCGGCCACTGCCACCCGCCCTTGTTGTGCTCCACGGTGCCGGCGATGTCGTAACGCTCGCCGATGATGGCGACGATGCGTCGGAGCAGGTCTTCGGAATGGGGCTTGTTGTTGGCGAACAAGCCGATGACCTTGCCGTCCAGAGTGGCGGGCCGCTGGGCCAGTCGCGCGGGCGCTGGTGGTGCGTCATCGCGAGGGTCGAGGGTGGTTATTGGTGTACTTTGCGTTTCCATGTTTATCCTCCTAGAAATTTAGGTTGCCCCATTGGATCTAGAGAGCAACCTGAACCTCGCCATGCCGGGCCGTGCCATACCTTGCCGGGCCGTGCCATGCCGGGCCACGCCATGCCGTGCACCGTTACTCACCAATCGAATTGATGCAAACCGTCTCAAACCGTCCATAAATGCCGCTTTTTTCCGGTCTCCAGTCACCTAGTCCGATACGCCGTCCTGCAATGTCCAGCCAACTAGCGAGTTGCGCTTGATCAACCAGTTCCTCGTCAGTGTCCAGGCGGAACGTCAACGACCACTCATCAAACTTGGCCCTTGTTCGTAGGACACGGTTTTGCTTCACTCTCACGGGGACAGTGAATTGTGTACTCTTGCCCAACCGGTCTACCGTAGTGCCGTAACGCTCCCGGTCGTAATCGAATGAGACAACCTCAGTGACCAGCAGTCCTTCTCGAACTTGTGGCCCTTGCTTCAGTTTCCGAGCTGCGCTTTCAATGCAGGATCGGATAGCTGCTTCCGGGATTGTAGGCGTTCCTTTCTCGTCGAGGTAAAGGCTGATTTGGCATTCGAGTTCCTGGTGTCGTTCCTCGTCGGTGATGGTTCGGTTGGAACCACGCTTGCCGTTGATTTCCTTCTTTTCGATATTGGCAGGGCTCCGGGTGTCGAGTCCGGCCGCTCCGTTGTTCTGGATGATGGGCTTAATGCCCTGGATTTTGACTTCGTATTCCATCTCAGTTCTTCCTCAACGCAATCCTTCAGCGCGGCCATAAACCTGTATCTATCGCCGCCCTCTCTTGTAAATCGACGCATCGTCGTTGCCATTTCGTGGCAGAGGTTACATAGCGCAGTCAGGTCGTCCGCCGTCGTTTCCGATTCCGGTGGATACCGTTCTGCCCAGTGGTGGGCCTCTATTGCCGGTTTTTGACCGCAAAACTGGCAAACGCCGGCGGAACGCTCGAACGCCTCGCCCCGTGCTGCCAGATACTGCGGATGTTGGTAATTATAGCCCATTGCCTTTCCCTTTTTTATGCGCTTGGTGTCACCACCCGCCGGGTAACGGAACGGCTGCTGCCCCAGGTGTTGATCAGGCTGATAAATGCGCCGGCCATGCCTCCGCCGGGGAGTACGGTGATGCGGTCGGCGTCGGCGACTACCGGAACCATCCGCTCGGCGTTCCCTGATGATTCCATGCGTCGCCAGCGTACCCATTCAGCTTCCGGTAGATGGGTGTTTTGGTGCAGAAATTCGGCGACCTGTTGCCGAGTCCAGCCGGCTTCGGTGATGTGCAGCATGGCCTCGGGGCTGATGACGCAGATGACTTCGGTGGAATGCGGACCGAAGGCCAGCATGGCGTGGGCGACTGTGGTCAGGAAGCCCGCCGGGTCGCGGTCGCCGTGGAGGGTCACCTGCAGCGGCGCCAGCGTCGCAAAGGCGGTAACGATAGTGGCGTCATCGACGAAACCTTTTTCGGCGGCCAGCGACGGCCACGGGCTGACGGCAAGATTCTCCGGAAAGCAGAAGCCAATTTTACCGGGGTGCCCAAAGGTGCTGTTGTCCATGACGATGGGTACCGAGCCGTAGAAATTGGACTTGAACAAATTGACCGCGCGACCGATGGCGGCGTTGGCGCGGCTACCGTTGCCCATCATCTCAACGCCGGCGTTCATTCCGATTGCCTCTGCGTAGGGGCCGCTGACCACGGTCAGGACGGTTGCGCCGTTGGTTGAGGTGCTGCTGGCGTGGAGGTTGAATGCGCGCTCGGAGATGGCTGATAGCGATGCCATCACCACCGGGAAGTGTTCCGGCAGGCACCCGGCCATTACGGCGTTGACCGCAGCCTTGCCGGCGGTAAATCGTTTCTGTCGGATGACCTCGATGCCCAAATCGTGGTTGGCGCCCACACCGGCGTAGTCCAGCATATCCTGCACTCGCCGGACAGTGGGCGGGATGACGGGCAGGCCGTCGGTGAGGCCGTTGGCGTAGTAATACTCCTGCGCCGCAGGCCAGTCAGCGAAATGCAGCGACGGGCCGGTGTCGGAGGTATTCCGGGTAGTCATAAATGCGCCTCTCAAATTTGAGCACGGTTATTGGCATGGATGGGCAGGATGAACGGGATATGCCTGGATTGAGGACTGACTGCGTTCACCGGCGCGCGCTGCCCTGGCGGTAGTCGGGGCCTTCCAGGGGCAAGTTCGTTACTACCAGGGAGTCCTGCAAGCGTGAGGCGATGCGAGGGCGGGAGGCGGCGATGTCTGCCAGGCGATTCGACGTCGTGACGATGGTGGGCAGCCGCTCCTCGTATCGATAGTTAATTATCTGAAAAAGCTTGTCCTCCGCAAAGGGAGTGCTACGTTCGGCGCCCATATCGTCCAGCACGAGGAAGTCGGCCATTCGAATGCGGTGCAGCAAATCGTCGTGGGTTATGGGGCTGTCCGGGTTGAACGTGGCGCGTAGGTAGTCCAGCAGGTCGGCTACGGTGGCGAAGAAAACGTCATCGCCCCGGATTTCTCTTTCGACCGCAGCGGCCACGGCCAGGTGAGTTTTGCCCACTCCGAAGGGGCCAGACAGGTTCAGCCAGCCGGCGGGTCGTTCCACCCACCGCTTGATGTACCCGTGGATTCCGGCGAGGGAAGCGCATTGCTCCCTGGTAAGTTGGCCGTTGCCGTCGGTGTGGAACGAGTCGAAAGTCATGCGGCGGCGCATATTCGGAGGAACCTCACCGGCCATGCGGGTCAGAGCTTCGCCGTGCCGACCCAACTGGTACACACGGGAGAATCCGTCGATAGAGGCCAATCGGGACCGTAAAAACTCGTCGGCCCGGTCCGGGTCGCCGCGCACGGTGGTGACCGTGGGCAAACGGGAGGAATGGCGGTGGGCCAGCAGCTGGAACAGTCGTTCCTGTCCCCAGGGCGTGGCCGGATTGGTGGGCAGGTCATCCAGAATCAGGAGCGGAGCGTTGCGAACCTGCTCGAACAGGTCAACGAAGGTCAGCTCTTCGTCATCGTCAAATCCGCCCCGCAGGTAGTCCAGCAGGTCGGCGGCGGTGACGAACAGCGCGGGTTGGCCCAACTCAATCTGGCGGTTGGCGATGGCGGCGGCGAGATAGGATTTGCCGCTGCCGCTTGGCCCGGCGAACGAAATCCACCCGCTGGGCTGCTCTGCGTACTCGGCGGCGGCGTCCAGCGCAGCGGAGAAGGCTCTGCGATTGGCCGGGTTGCTGATGTATCGGTCCGGGTCGGCGGCGGCCAGCGTGAACTGGCGCAAGGGGCCCAGCTTGCTATAACGTTCCAGCGCGGCGGTGCGGGTGGTTGCGTCGGCATCCCCTTGCTGACAACGGCAGGGAAACGCCTGGCCGAAGTCGGGATGTCCAACCGGCACGTTGGGAGACAACCAGCCGGCGCCGTTGCAAATGTGGCAGTCGCTAACTGCCTGTTGCCTCACGTTGGTCTGCATCGGATTCCCAGGGTAATCGCCCGCCATAAAGTCGTCGGACTTCTTCAACGTACCCGGTACGGCTATCCGGCGCAGAATCGCGCCCAGGCTTTCCATGCTCATGGTGCTGGTCTCGTTGGCGGTTGCGTGATGCGATGGTTTCGGTGGGACGCCCTACCTGGAGCCATCGGCGCAGGATGGTGACGACGTACTGCCAATTGCGGGCGTTGTGCTCGGCGGCGATGGCAAATGCGTCTTCTATCCAGGTGGCGGGGTATTCGGCTTCGGCGGCGAGCAGTTGCAGGCCAACGTTGTGCCCGATGGCGCCGATGTGCTTTTCGTAGAGGGCGAATATATTGGTGAGCCGCGTTGACGGTTGGAATGTCGGTTCATGCTGCAACGCGGGCACGTCGTGGGATTGGCCGGCGACAGCATCGTGGGACAGCACTTTCAATCCCGACCCTTGCCGGTATTGCTGGAAGATCTGATCGTTGATGAATATGCGGATTTCGCCCCGGTCCTGAATTGCCGACAACGTTTCGCGGCGCAGGTTGTCGGCCAGTGCGGTGCGGATGGCCGCGTCGGGAGTGGCGATGCCGTCGGTTTCGGTTGCGCTGGATTGCCGCAACACCGCATCGTCCAGCAGTTCGACCAGTCCCAACGACGGCGGCACGCCGCGGCGGGCGGTTTTTACGGCCAGCAGCGCAGCAACGCGCAGGGCGAGTTTCAACTCTGCAAGGTCATCAATATCGGCCAGCGTTGAACCAACCAGGTTTGCCGGAATGGGGATGCGGCGGACGCTGGTTTTTCGGTCGGGTGGGTCACCGGCTGCTGGCGGCATCTAGGCAACGGACTCCTGATAGTGGGCCAACTGGTCGAAGCGCATCAGCGTGTCGCGGAAGTAGAGGTGCAGGCTGCCGGTGGGCCCGTGGCGGTGCTTGGCTACGATGAGTTCGGCAATGTTGCGGGGATAGGGACGGCCCGGAGCGTGCTGCTCCCATTCTTCTTCGGTGTAGTTTTTGTCCTCGCGGTAGATGAACATCACCACGTCGGCGTCCTGCTCAATGCTGCCGCTATCGCGCAGGTCGGAAAGCTGGGGGCGATGACCGGGTCGGTTTTCGACCACGCGGCTGAGCTGCGAACAGGTGAATACCGGCACGTTCAAGTCGCGAGCCATGCCTTTCAGCAACCGGGAAATCTCGCTGATTTCCTGCACCCGGTTTTCGCCGGCTCCCCGCCGACGGTTGGAACCCTCGATGAGCTGGAGGTAATCCACTACCAGGAAATCTAGGCCGTGTTCCAGCTTGAGGCGTTGCGCCTTGCTGCGCATTTCAACGACGGACTGGAAGGGTGTATCGTCCACGTAGATGGGCAGGCCGGACAATCGGCCTACGGCGTCGGCCAGGTTGCTTTCTTCCTGCTCCGAGTACAATCCGAGCCGGAGCCGATGGGCGTCGATGCCGGTTTCAGCGGACAGGATACGCATGGCAATCTGTTCCCGGCTCATCTCGAGGCTGAAAATGCCGCAAGTTTCACCGTTTTTGGCCGCGTTAACACCTACGTTCAGGGCCAGGCTGCTTTTCCCCAGCGCCGGGCGTGCGCCCACGATCAACAAATCGGACCGCTGCATCCCGCCTAACAAACTGTCCAAATCGTCGTAGCCGGTTTGTAATGGCAGGCCCCCCGCCTCCGCGACATCAGCAACGTCGCCCAGCAAGTAAGGGTCAAGCAGGGTGGATAGAGGTACGAAACCCCGGTTGGTGTCAGTGGGCTGAACGGTGAACAGCACATCCACCGCCTGGCGGATGGTTTCGTCAGCGTCGGTGTTGTCCTCGAACCCGAGTTCGGCGATGCGATTGCCGGCGTCGATGAGGCGACGTTTCACCGCCGTATCGGCGACTATCCCTGCATAGTATTCAACATTGACCGACGTGGGAGTGCCGGAGATCAGCTGACCCAGATAAGCCGGTCCGCCCGCCACTTCCAGCCGGTCCTGCCGGGCCAGTTCACGGGCAACGGTAATCGGGTCGATGGCATCCTGCTGGCCGAAGAGCGCGATACAGGCTTCGTAGCAGAACCGATGGCGGGCGCGGTGAAAATCTTCCGGTTTAATCAGCGGCAGGACTCGGTGCAGAGCCTCGCCGTCAATGAGCAGGCCGCCCAGCACTGCTGCTTCAGCATTGTGATCGTAGGGAAGCTGGCGTTCACTGTACTGGGTGACAACCACCGTCAGCTACTCCTCAATAGTTGCCACCACGTTGACGGTTGCCGTAATCTCGCTGGAAAGCGGGAGGGAAACTTCGTACTCGCCGGGTTCCCGAATTGGTTCCATGGCATTGGTGAAGCGCCGGTCAATCTCACGGCCCAGCGTTTCGCCAATTGCCTCGGCGATGCGCAGGCCGCTGATGGCGCCGTAGTAACGCCCGGTGGGGGTGATGCGGCCGGTAACGGTTACGGTGAGATTGTCCAGGGCTTCGGCCAGCTCTTCCATGACCTGGGTTACCCGGGCGCGCTGGGTATTGCCTTCTTGCCGGACCTTCTCCAGCCGTTTCAGGGTTTCATCGCTGGCGAGTTCCGCGAGGCCCTTGGGCAGCAGGTAGTTGCGGGCGTACCCGCGGGAAACGCGCTTGACTTCACCCGCACGGGCCTGGTCGGGAACATCCTTCAGGAACAACATCATCATGGTGAGAGCCTCTTACGGGGTTGGCCTGCCGGCCGTTATTGAGCCCGGCGGCGCAGATTGCGTTGTAAGGAGCGGCTCCCTACAGGGCAGTGGGCCACTCTTTTCGCCCTCATTATAGACTATCTGCCACAGCGTAGAAACAACGCAGCGGTCCTCATGCGTACCCGCTTTGTCATTGCGAGCGTAGCGTGGCAATCTCGTCGCCGTAACAACGGCGGTTCGCCGACGTGTGTTCAACCTTATCGAGATTGCCACGTCGCTATGCTCCTCGCAATGACAGATTAAAGTGGGTACGCGGGACCTCAGCGGCCAGCGCGCGACGATTCAGGGAATTGACTACGGACGGTCAGCCATCTACGCTGGGGCCGGTCAGACGGACAACTAACCTACCATATGCGCGGCAAGCGGCAGGTTCCGAAAACTGGAGGCGCAAATGTCATTTTGTGAGGAGATAGAACGGGAATCGGCAGCCCAACGCGAGGCGATGGCAAACCATCCATTCGTTCGGGGTATTGGGGACGGGACGCTGCCGATGGATCGGTTCCGCCATTTCATCACCCAGGATTACGTTTACCTGGTTGATTTTGCCCGGTGCCTGGCATTGGCGGCAGCCAAAGCGCCCGACCTGCCGACGATGAGCTGGTTCGCCCGCGCGGTGGATTACATCCTGAACACCGAGATGGACTTGCACCGTTCCTATTGCGCCGGGTTCGACATTACTGAGGCCGAGCTTGACGCAACGCGGCACGCGCCGACGACGTACTCGTACACCAGCTACCTGCTGAGGGTCGCCCATCAGGGCACTTTCGGCGAGCTGGTGGCCGCGCTGATCCCCTGCATCTGGGGGTACTGGCAGGTGGGCAAGCGGCTGGCCGACCAGGGCGAGCCGGAGAATGCTCCGGGCTATGCGGAGTGGATACGTATGTACGCGGCGCCCGGGCAACAGGCGGTGGCCGAAGAATCCCGGGAGATTTGCGACCGCGTTGCCGCCACCGCCGGGTCTGCCGAAATCGCTGCCATGAAAGAAGCCTACATCACCTGCACGCGCTATGAGCAGGCGTTCTGGGAAATGGGGTGGACGCTGCAGGACTGGCCGGTGTAGGTGGCGTTGTGGAACGGTAATGCGGAGGTGAAGCCCGGCGATGCGAGCAGTCCGGCAGTGCGAAAGTAATGCAGCGCGATGGCTGGTCGGGGTGGGCAGATTCGAACTGCCGATCTCCTGCTCCCAAAGCAGGCGCCTTGCCGCTAGGCCACACCCCGACGCTGCGCCGGTTCCGGGTAATTCGACGGCGGGCGGCAACATCTCGCAGCAGGCGTCGACCCGGGTCGGTGGAGCAAGTACCCCCGCGGAGACTCGAACTCCGGTCTCTGGCTCCGGAGGCCAGCACTCTATCCACTGAGCTACAGGGGCACCTTAAATGCTACCACAGCAGTGGCGTCAGCCGCCAATTCATTATCGCAACGGTAGTGACTCATTTTGAAATGGGGTATCAGGAATTTTGATAGTAGACCGTTTCAGCGTCGACCGGTGCTGGCATTTCACAGCAAGCCGTTGGAGCCGATGATGCGCGTAGCGTGTGTTGCTACGGCGGTTTCGCTTTGCGTTGTCGGGTTGAGGCGGTAGCGTTCCCGTAGCAGTTCCAATCGGAGCACCAACTCACGGCCGGCCAACCTGAGGCGGCGTAGTTCCGACATTTCGTTTTCTACCACGCCGGGTAGGTCGCCAGCGAATGCCTGCCGCAGTGCCATGATCCTCTGTGGTTCGGCAATGCCGGCGTTGATGCCGTTTAGCTGGCGGTTGATGTACTGTCGGTTGCGTGCGTTGCTGGCGGTACGGCGGCGTCCGCTGCCCAGTATCCGGCTCAGGTCCTTGGTGAACAATTCAGAGCAGGCGTTGACTCGCGTGTTGGTGTTCTCTGGCAACGGCTCGGCCGGTGTGTCTGGCTCGCATTCCACAGCCGCCACGAACTGGGCCGGTCGGATGGGACGCGGTGCCAGGGTGTCATCCACTGCGTAGCAGCGCACGGTGTCAGAGGCAGCGAGCATCACCACGGTTTCGCCAGCCTGCGGCGCGTCGTGGCCGCTCCCGCTGGTGTTGTTCCGAACCGCCATTGCCGAGCGTATGCCGTCAGGCAGGTCCTGTATCTCCTGCCACAGTGCCGCGTTGTTGCCGCGGATGTTTTCCAGCAGGGCGATAGCCCGCTGGTTGGCGGACACTTCATCCAGGGCGTCGTCCATTTCCGGCAACTGCTGTTGGTCGTAGATGGTGCCGATGCCTTTGGCGTTGAGCTGTTCCTCTTCCAACAGTACCTTGTTGTCCAGCCCGATTAGGTCGTGGAACGCCTGCAGTCGGTCGCCCAGCGTTGCAGTGAGCCCCAGTTCTTCGTCCAGTTCGGCGTCGGGCATCATGTTGTGCAAGTGAATGGTGTCGTGGGGCGAACCGATGCGGTCCACCCTTCCGAAGCGTTGGATGAGCCGCACCGGGTTCCAGTGCAGGTCGTAGTTCAGCACGCGGGCGCAGTCCTGAAGGTTCTGCCCTTCCGACAGTACGTCGGTGGTAATCAACAGCCTGATTTTCGGCTTGGTTTGTCGCCCGCTTGTCGAGGGATTGGCGTGGGGGGAGAAGCGGCGGACGATGCCGGCCCGTTGGTTGCGATTGCTGCCGCTGAGCTTGGCGATGGTAGAATCCTTTCCGTCGGGGTCGAGCCGTTGGTACAGGTAGTCAACGGTGGTTTCCGCCTCGCTGAACACTAGAATCTTTTCGCCGGCGACTTCCGGCTGTTTCAGGAAGGCTTGCAGCGTCGCTAGTTTGTCATCGTCACCCGGCCCGATGTTGGCGATCCTTTCCAGCAGTTCAGTAAGCACGGCGTAGTCGGCGTCCAGGTCCTGGTTCCAACTAGTAATGTCAAAGTCTCTGGCCGGGAAGTGGGTATTGGCGTTTCGGGTCGCTTCTTCCTGTTGGAGCACGTTCAGCGCCTCCTGCGGATCGAAGTTCTGGCCGGCCAACAGGCTGGTGGCAACGCTGCCCACGGGTACGTAGCCGGCCTGCAGGGCCGCCCGGAAGTTCCGGTTGCTGTTGCTGATGGATTGTAGCGTGGCTCGGAACGCCTCAATGCTGGATTCCAGCCGTTTCATCAGCAGGTGCTGGATCATACCAGCGATGCGACCACGCGCTCGGAGCAGGCCGGCGTACCGCGGGTCGCCCTGTTGCGCCGGTTTCAAGTATTTGGTTGGGTTGTAGCGCGCTGCCTTATGTTGACCCAAGGTAGCCAGCAGGTGGGTGAAGTTGCCTGCCTTGGCGTACACTTGGTCCAGTCGGTATTCCAAGTTGGATAGCTTTGGCTCCGGAAACTCCACGGGTTCGCCGTTGATGGTTGCGGTGTCGCCGTACAGTTCTCTGATGTCCTTGCGCCGGCGGCGAATGAAGACGGGCGTCAGCACCTCGGCTAGGTCGGCCGGCGGCGTGTCTGGCCGCGTCGGCGGGCTGGGCGGCGCACCGGCGGTGGCGCTCTTTAGGTGTTCTGCATAAGCTACCGTGTGGGTGTCGACATCCCGGCGGTACTGCTGCCATCTGACCACGCTGGCGAAGTAGTCTTCTAACCCCAGCGGTTCTAGGGGCAGGCCGTGCTCCGTTTCGTCCAGGAATAGCCGCACCTGTCGGTAGATGTCCCGTGGCCCTAGGTTCTGCGGCGTGGCGCTGAGCAGGATGACTTTGTGGTCGCCCCGCTCCAGATAATCCCGCAGGCCTCGGGAACGGTTCACGTCGTTGCGGAAGTTGTGGGCCTCGTCCACCAGCACCGTCCCCCGATAGGGGTATGCCTCCGACAATTGGACGCCTCGGACGCCGGTGGAAATTTCTTCGTACTCCTCGGTTTCAGAGTCGAACGACAGACCGGGCGGCGGCGCGATGCGGGCCTGCGACAGCACCTCTGCGCCCAATCCGTAGAGTTCGTTAACCTGTTCCCAGGTGTCGGTCATTCCAGCTGGGCAGATGATCAGCGGCGGCCCGTCGTGGGGGTAGCTCTGCCGCAGCTGGCGTAGCAGCTCCGCGCCTATGTGGGTTTTGCCCAGCCCGACCACGTCGGCGATGTAGCAGCCGCCGTAGTTGCGGATCATGTCCAGTCCCCGCCGCACCGCGTCCAGCTGGAAGTTGGCCAGGTCAACCTGCCGGGCCGGCTCCAGCGGCAGTGGGGCGTCGCTACCCAGGTCCTGGCCGTAGAGTTCGTAGAGGGCCTTCAGGTAGACGGCGTAAGGCGAGTACTGCTTGACCGCCCAGCTGACGGTAAGGCTCTGTTCTACTTGGGCACTGATGTCCACGGAGTCGGCCCAGAGATTTTCAAACCACGCTTTGAGAGTCGCCATCTCGTCGTCGCCGGTGACTCGGACGTTGAGTTCCGTGTTGCCGGTGAAGCCGGCCAGGCTCAGGTTGGACGAGCCTACCATCGCGGCGCCCGGCTCGGCGTGGTCGTCGTACCAGCAGAGGTAGGCTTTGGCGTGGAGGAACTCGCGGGGGTATGCCCGAACTTCCAGCAGGCCGGAAGCCACCAGTTGGCGCAGCCGTTCCACGGCGTTCTGGTTGCCGTCGGTTTGGGGCATGGCCGCCACGCCTTGGGCGATGTCGGACATCATGCCTACGGCGATTTCCTGCCGCTGGCGGCGCGAGACGGTCTGTTCGGCGTCCAGCTGGGCTCGTAAGGCATCGGCCTGCCGCAGTCCCGCGGCCACTGCTTCCAGCGTGGGCTGGTCGGCGCGTCCCACCAGGATGCGGGTCTTGTTGAGCCGCGCTAGGTCGTCCACTACCTCAGCGAAGCCGGACATAAAGAAATAGCCCACGGCGATGTCGGCGCGGGCGCTGCTGCCGAGCATCTGCCTGAGCCGGGTCAGCAGGTCGGGATTGGTTTTGGCGTGATAGACGGTCATTCGCGCTCCCGTGGGGCGTGGCTATCCGGCGATGGTTTCCTCGTCGGCAGGCAGGTCAGAACTCGGGCGAAATCGGACAGGCGGAAGCAACCCGCGGCGATGTCCGCTTTGTGGAGCTGGCCGTTCGCCTCGGACAGCACGGAACGGTAGGTGGTTTCTGGAAAACCGCCCCCCACCCGAGACTCGGTCCAGATTTGGATGCCCAAGGATCTTTACACTACTACTCAGAGTAAGGTGCCAGACGTGCATCGCCTTCCACCACGAGGGTGTCAACTATCTGCTGCCAGATGGTTGATAGACTGGCCGCGTCAGCTGCGGCGCGGGTTTCAATTAACCAATCGGCTAACAGGTAAGTGCGGTTGGCGATGTTACGAGGGCTGGCAAGCACGAGTGTCGCCATCCAAGGCAGCCCAAGTTCGGCTTGGTCGTCGGTTGTGAGTACTCGAAGGAAGATTATAAGCTGATCCACACATGTCGCATTGCTTGTCGCTGGCACAAGCCACGCCTCGACCTCAGATCGCATTGCACGGGGATCCCACCACATGATTGGTGTCCCTTGTAGTTCCTGGTAAAGGTACTGCGTACTATATGTGGGTTGGGGTAAGAGCGCGGCGAGCGCTAAATCCCCATAGGAACGTCCGCCGAACGGTGTGCGTCCGTTGTCGTTCAAATCCAGAACATGGCGCATAAGGTCGGGCCAGATCCGCCACGCCGCGTCTGCGCGTTCCTGCGTTTCTTCCGCTGCTGCCGACAGGCCCCTCAGGAGTTTGCTTAGCGAGGCCGACTGGTCAGCGTAGCCGTTGATGTGTTCAAGAATAGGGGCATCGTCTCCGTGTTGTGCCAACGTTAGAAAAGCGCGGGCAGCTACAAGTGCCTGCGTGCCTCGCCAGTCCGAATCTCCATGCTTGTGGTGAACCAGGGATCGCTGCTGAGCGTTGAGTAGAACCGTCAGCAAGTCTCGGGCGGCGATGGACACGCAATTCTTCGTCGTGGCTGCGGAGGCGAGTGCCCGTATCGACGCGTCAAGGCGATACGGCTGGATTGAACCGTCAGGGGTTTCGGCGAGCGATTGAACGAGAGGTTCGTCAAGTACAGCGATGCTGTGCGTTCCTGTGTCGCGATTCCAGTCACCGATTGCACAATCCTGCATCGTCTTGGTGGCGATTTGCCATCCCACCTGGTGATGGCAAGGGCCCGCTTCGGCACACGGAGTTGCCCAGAGATGATCCAGCCCACGAGCAAGGTGGAGTCGCACCTCATTGACGACGGATTGAGCGAGGTTCATGCCAGCCGCAGACACCCGTGCAAAGGCTACCGAACCGTCCGTGCTGTCAACAATTGAGCGTAGGTGCGCGGCGTCAGGCACAAGTAGCAGAGGTAGAACCCGAGCCGCACTCCGGTCGGCGCCCTGTTCGAAGTACGATTTTTCGATGTCGTAAAGGCCTGCGAATACCTTTCCCTCCGACACCCGAAGCAGTATGTCAGCGGCAAAGGCCAACGTTTCTTCTTGGAGTTCAACATGATGCAATAGATGCGCCTCCAACGCCGCTGCCGCAACCGCCGCGGGCACATCACAAGGGTGGTGGGCACCTAACGGCGTCGGGTCCGCCAGTAACGCTCGAGCGGATGCAATGTCATTCTCCATTTCGTCTGATTCAACCGGACCAGTGTTCCTTTCTTTCGTATTGTACAAATAGCGCAAGGAGAGTTGTATCTCCTCCGACGCGCGTTCGAGGTTACGATTACCATCTTGCAGTTTGTGGACCGCTGCCTCGGGGGGTGTGGGCTGGACATAAAGGCCATTTGGAGTTTCACGTAACTGAAACTTGTCTCGGTCGAGGCAGCTGGCTGAAACCATGACCGCCGCCAACTTCGGATCAATGTTCTCGCCTCCATCAGCCTGCTCGTCGTCAGCATTGGCTACAAGTTCTTGACCAATGATGTGGCGGGCATTTTGGACGAGGGTCTCACTGATCATTCGTAGTTCATTGGCGCGCTCGTCGTTGGCACTCAGAGCCGACGCCATCGCCGCTTCGCGTAGCGACCAATGTCGACGGTCCGGTGCTTCGATCCCTTCCGAATTGGCAGCCAACATACTGCTCTCTTTCACGACACGCTGGGACTCAAGATCCCAGACGAGCGGATCTGCGAAGTAAGGGTCCAGCAAACTTCCTGCGATCTCAAGGTGTCTCACGAGTATCCCCACGGTAAGACCCACCATGGCGAGGTTCCCGCAACCTTCCAGCAGGATAGTGACCAGTTTCTCGACTGGGATGTCCAGTTTAATGAGCTCATCGCATGTGCGCTCCAGGGCTTGGAGTGCGCTGATGCACGGATATGGACCAACGCCAGTTCCCCGGTACCAATACCAAACCTGCTCGTCGCCGAGGTACGTTCGGTGGGTACCAGTGACTTGGAGGTCTATCTGGTATGGAGGGACGTCGGGGTCTGGAATACCGCTTCTCATGCTGTCTAAACGGGCCAGCCCGCGTGCTCGAACTAGCGCGGCTTGATTGAGTAATCGGTTGAGCACCGCGACACCACCCTGGAAGTCAGTGTTAAACAACACCGTAAAGGGGCCGAGATACCAAGCGGCCAGCGGCCCCATACTGCCACTGTACCGCGGGTTGTGACTGCGGATCCCTTCTTCTTCAAATTCAAATCGGTAGCCATCTTCCTCGTCGTCTAGGTAGTACGCCTCGGTCAGGTGGGCGAGTAGTCCACGAGGATACTGGGAGAGCGCTACGGCGGCGAATGTGTCCTCTGCCACGGGTGCTAAAGACGAAGGCTCGTCATGAGCTATCCTCAGTAGGATTGCTTTGCCCTCATCACCGAGGTCTGGGCCGAGCAGAGCTACTAGTTGAAGGAAGGTCTCGTCGCTGCACTCCCGCGGGACTTCAGGCCTCTCCCGACGGGGCGGCCTGAAGTAGTCCAATTGAGAAACGAATAATTCAGGGTGGTTTTCCTCAAGCTCGGTTGCCCGCTCGACGTCTTCGGGAGTACGCGCGGCTCGGGCGGCTGCATCAGCCTTTCGCTGCTCACGAAGGCGACGATCCGCCTCTGTACAGGCTTCGACTAGGCGCTCCCGAAGTCGGGTTCTCGTCGGATGGCCAGCCGGAGTTTTCATTGCGACGTGTCCGCAAAGCCACTGTAGCAACAAGTTGCTAACGTGTTCGCCAGATCGCCACGGAGCGTCGTCTTCAAGCAGCAGTGTGATTATCGGCTCGATGGCGGTGGGGTTTACGGTACCTGTGTCGTTGCGGAGTCGCTGATTCACTATGCGTGCAATCCGACGTAGCCCGGCGTCTTCATCATCCCGCAAGTAGGGCCAAGCGTCGGTGAGTACCCCGGTGGGATCGGACATCGAGACCAAGGCCTCTCCCGGTACGTCGCCCCATCGGGCCCCATGACCAGCTGCTACGAGCGCTTCGAAAGACGCCTGCAACCTACCGAACCGGCCTCGCAACGGCAGGCTCGGTAGGTCGGATGCTTGCAACATAGCTTGGCACGCGAGTTTTGCCGCTCCTAATGCCCAACGGGGCACTTCGGATTTCAGGAGTTCCGAAGTTGGATCTTTTTCAGATAGAAGCAGCCGAGCCACCGAATAGCGGCGCACCTCATCATGGGCGAAATCGGGTCCAATCGTGAACGGATTCTCATCGGACGTTTGCAACAATCCATCCTGCCGTAGTCCCGCTAAAGCAGTCGGATCGAGCTCGCCCACGGCCTTACGTTGTTCACCACTCCTCCCTGCGCGTTGTCGGCGGCGGTAACAGCGACGATGTTCACCTTGCTGCTGATTGCAGCGTCGACCATGTAGCAAAAAGCGTCTTCCATACCTTCGGCAATAGCGTCCGCGCCGTCTATGATGAGCGTCCGTAATGGCGCACTCAATTCGCTCAGGAGTGTATACAATGGGCAACCCAAGGTGGTTTCGAACTCAACTGACAGCTTGGGCACCTGCCGAAGGTTGATGCACTGTGCCTGCGCTGTGTCAGGGCTATCCTTGCTGGGGCTCGTAAGCGCTCCTAGGGCTAGTGCGCTCTTGCCTACCCCTGATTCCCCGCTCACCACGACGGCCTCATGGTCAGCGGTGATGGTGACCAGTTCATCGGCTATATCACTTCGGTCTAGGTGCACACTACGGACACCGTCGTGGGCGGTTACGCTGTTGCGTACTAATCTGAATGCCCCGTCTTGAAGATGCTCGAGTACCTGCCACCCTTGCTGGTGCCGTCTTGCTTTGGGGTCAAGCGTCAAGTGAGCATCTCGACGCAACACTGCAAGGTTGACCCGGGCTGCTTTCGGGGAATAGATGCTGGCTAGCGCGACGAGCTGGTCGCGCACCTTTGACGCTCCTGCTAAGTTGGACGACCGCGCAACAGCCACAAGGCTGTTTTCAACTGCTGACCAATCTGTTTCGTCTGGAGTCTCGAGTCTAGGCATGATGACAACGAGACCCGAGAGCAGTTGCCACGTATGTTGCTGCACAAGCGCGGCTCCCGGTTCGGCGCATACACCGAGGTCCTGTAACGCACGCTTGACGAGCTTTTCGATGTGATTGAGCCGACCTATAGTGCTTGCGCTGAACTTGTTCGGTGTCCGCACCAGATCAAAAAAACCGGGAGCGTCCATTTGAACTACGGCGAGGTCGGCCAGCTCGCTCAGTTGTTGGGCTTGTTTCTGCGGCCCGGCAACAACTAGGCCTAAACGACGTTCTGGACCTTCGGTCGGCGCGTTGATTACAGCATGGACGAAGTCCCGGATTAGTTTACGTGTCGGCTCGTCACTCTGCACCAAATTCGGCGAACGCCGTACTCCGAGCGATAGCAACAAAGAGGGATCACTTTCCTCGGGGTACGCTGCGGCTATGACCAGATCATCCACCGGATAATCTGGGGCCTGCTGAAACGAAACACTCACAACGGAGCGACCATCACCCAACTCAGTAGCGCCATCGCCTACGAGCAGATGGGCAAGGTACTTAACCGCGACTCTCCGCTCGAAGGTCACACCTCCGCCGCCCGTCGCGTAGGGGCTAATGGCTACCGGTGCCGCGACGACTTTGGCGCGGTCTTCGCCTCGCTCGGGGTTATTCGCCAACTCGGAATTACTGTCGGTCATCGGCATTCACCTGCTCTGTGCTTGGCGAACGAGCTGGTCGCTCAATGGTCATCTGGGCCTC
The DNA here is from genome assembly GCA_965220095.1 of Dehalococcoidia bacterium. Classification (GTDB taxonomy): domain Bacteria; phylum Chloroflexota; class Dehalococcoidia; order Lucifugimonadales; family UBA3495; genus Bin87. The sequence continues at coordinate 2,171,512 of OZ244805.1, read as the reverse complement.
ATGTGGTTTCGGTACGCCCAATGGGTAATTGGTGTCTTCTCGAGAGTGTAACAAACCTCGGCGTTGTCGGTGACCAGAGCTTGTAGCTCGAAGTGTCTTCCGCCAGTTTCGGACAGCAGGTGAACGTAGGATCAATGCGGTGGAGTCGGTCCTCTCCAGTCCTAGCTATTTCGCTAGTAGGGAATTTGGTGCCGGCCTATCATGCGCTCCGCGCCCGCCGTCGGCGGTTCTCCAGTGACTCGGTTACTCCAGCATACACCTCCTCGCGCTCGCCGGCCGTCAGGCCAGCGCGTCGAACACCACCGCGTCCGTCTGACGGCGCGTCGCTTACGGGGTCAGTGAGGACGGAACGGGGGTGTTCCGTGATTTGCGTGCTCGCTTTGGGCGTGGAGGATGGTCATGTCAGCATCTGTGTGAACAGAGGGCCAGCAAGGCACCCTCTCGCGTCGCGGTCACGGTTGCCGAACTTAGCCAGTATGAGCAATCTGGCTAGATTCAGATGGTGTCTTGTGCAATAGATGACTGCTTGCTCTTGACCAGCGGTCTTTCTTACTCTGCCGTGATCAATATCGTTTCGGTAGTCAGCGGCCTTATTGATCGAAGCCTGTAATGATTTTTCGTCGATTACTACGCCGCTGTCCTTACCTAGCTCCGCATTACACACTGCTTTGACGAGCTCCTCCTTGAACAGGCCGGCATCCCATTTTTCGAACTTGGCTTCCAGTCGCAAGCCGTTCCACCAGCGAGTCAAAGCTTGCAGTGTTGACTGTGCTGCGACCAAAGATTGGCCGATGGAGCCTTCATCAAGAATCTGGTTCGCCTCTACGTAGTGGTGAAGGGAGTTTCTCAGGTGCTCTCGGTTGTTCGTCTCGGTGTACTGGTTCCAAAATCCTTCGAATAGGCTATGCCAAGCTCTCGTGTCCGTTGCAGTCCATGTACTGGTTGTCGAACCATCTCGCGAGGCCAATCTGCTTACCCACGCTTGCCTTACGGTGGGGTTTCCTTTGCCGAAAGTCATCGTTGCTTGTTCGCCGCTTGCGCTGACCCCCAATATGTCCGCACCTGATACGTCATCAAAGATACGGGCACTTTGCAGTAAGCAATTGAGCTCATACATCGCCCATGGGTTTGGGGCTTCTGACCCCATCAATTTGCGCACTGCGCGGAGAACTTCTTCGTCGGTTTCGCCGTCGCTCAGTACCAAGTGCTTTTTGGTAATGCTGAACACGGGGTTGCATACAATCGTAGGCAGATCAACCCATTTTGCGCATTGGAAGGAGAAAAATAGCCTCAGAGCGTTTATGACGCTGTTGTCGATGTCGTCAGGCAAACTGAACGGAGAGGCGTCTTTACGCGATAGTAGGACGTGATGCAGCGGATGTCCGTCCTCATTTTCCACATAGGATGGCGTCAAATTAATTTGCCACTCGGCAGCCTCCATATTCAGCTGTCCAATTTGCTTTTTAAAACCGTGCAGGGTCAAATGCTCAATGGACGTGGTCTCTTCCGGGAGCCGTGTCGTGATTTGTCCCAAGTGAATGTCTGGCAGGCCCGCGACTGTCATGGACACTGATTTCATTTCGCTGCCGAAGTCGCCTAACCGCCCCTGTATTTCACATCTGTAAGCTGTTATCGCTGGCATCGGTACATTGTGCCAAGTGCGGGCTTTCGGGCTGCTGCGAATCCACGAAATCGGTATTTCGACCCGCGTGTCTTTTAAAATCAGCTTGCTTTCCAGTCGTTTGAGCCCCATACCCAACCATTCGAGAGGATCGGCAACGTCGTATCCAAAGTATTCCGCAGTCAAATAGCCCCTGTCGCCGATGCTGAACATCGCCGTCCCGTCTTCGTGATGGCGAGTTCCATCAACCCACAACTCGGCGGAGTACGGAATTTCCATACCATGGATTTGGATGACATCGCGCAACACCTTGCCATTAACGATGTCAGAGACATCCCGATGGATGTGCATTTTCGTATCCTCCGTGTGATCGGCGACTCCAGAATACACCGCTTCGCTCTCGCCGGCCGTCAGTCGTAGCCCGTCGCAATCCGGCGGCATCACCAGAGCGGGTTCCGCCACATCAACCCCGGAAACCGTTGGAAATCCCGGGCGTTGTAGGTATGCACCTCGGCACCGTTTTCCATCGCCAGCGCGGCGATGGTGGCATCCGTGACCAGTCTCGTGGTGGCTCCCGTTGTGGCAAGGATTCGTTCGAGAATGTCCAAGTAGCGCGGGCCCGGGTCGAGAGCCACGATGTGGTTACTGCCGAACCATTCCGCGACCACTCTGGTTGCTTCGGCTGGAGTCCAGGGCCTCTCCACCACTCTGGGGTTTGCCATCTGTCTGACAAACCCGTTGGATACCTGCCACGGCATCCCGACAGTTTCCGTACCGTTGACCAGTTCTGCCCACCATGCTCCCGCTTCTTGATGGAATTCGCTCGTGTCGTTGTAGGCGAATATCAAAAGGTCAAGATCAGGCATGATCATGGGGTAAGTTTCTCCAGAAACTCCTCATCTTCCAGATCGTGGATGATGCCCTTGAGGTTGCCTGCGTCAACGCCAGGGGCAAGTCCGCTGTGATTCGGGACCACCCGAAACTCCGGCTTGCCCGCCGTCTGATCTTGTGCGACGGAAGATGACGTCCCCTGTATGTTCCCCGCCCGCCGCCGGCGGTTCTGTACCAGCTCGGTCACGCCCTCGTAAACGGCATTTCGCTCGCCGGCGGTCAGACCCAGCGCGTCGAACACCGCATCGTCAATCCGACGGCGGGCCGCTGATGGTGTCAGCACGTCCCAATCCGCGGCGTTGAATACCGGCGCGTCCACTTCTGGTAACAGTTGCGGGTTGGGCAGTGTAAGGCTTTCAAACTCATAAAGCTCCAGCTTCAATGCGCCGCCGCCCAAGTTGCCCCGCCCCGTCAGATTGATGATGAGTTGTGCAAACGTGGAGTTCAAGACCGCGCAAAGTTTCACTGAAAGATTGTCCTTGCTCCGTGCAGTGTGAAACACATTCGGGACCAAACAGCCGTCCTCAAAGTAGTACGTTCGGGCGGTCGTGTCGATGACATAGTTTATCGCGAGTTGCGCCGTATCCCGCTCCCCTAAGTCGTACCATCGAGGTCGTGACGCCGTGCTGCTACGGATGTGGTACTCCTGCGCCTCGCCCCATTCGATATACGCCAGCGCGCCCGCGCCGGCCAGTTCGTCCTTGTTGGCGTGGCACATGAACAGGCGTTTCGGCAGCAGGGTTGGGTCAACGGCAATGCTGCGCGATTCTTGCGGCGTGGTCATCAGCGGACGGCGGTATTGCGGCTCGATGCCGAACTCGGCAATCCGTTCCGGCGTTAGGTAGAAGAAGTCGTTGGCTCCGGTGGTTACACCACGGCGCACCGTAGCCACGTCGCCTAGGCGCACCAGCCGGTCGCCGTAGTTGTTCAGTATGGCGTGGTAGATGTCAGGGGCGCGAAGGTACTTGCCGCCCCACTTGTCGCCGACGAACTTGCGCCCGCTGGTGCCCGCCGCCCGCAGGCCGGCGCGGGTCTGCGTGATTTCCCGACGGCTGGACGGGTCAGCTAGGGCGTCGTCGAACTCGGCCCGCAGGGACACGAACCTGGTCAGGTAGCCGTCGGCAACGGCGTCGGATTTGCGGATGATGCTGATGACGGTGTTGATGTCGGCGGTGGCGAACTGCCGCTGCACGGCGCTCTCGTAGATTGCCTGCACGTGAGCGGTTTTGAGCAGATGCTCTTGCAACTTCGCGCCGTAGCCTACGTCCAGCCAGCTGTTGGAGCAGACGAAAACGTGCATTCCGCCGTCGCGCAGCAGTTGCAGCCCGCGGGCGTAGAAGTAGCAGTACAGGTCGGACCGAAGCGTAACGGCATCGGCGTACTGCTTGGTCAAGCCGTCCTTGTAGGTTTTGGGTGTGATCTGTTCCTGCCGCACGTAGGGCGGGTTGGCGATCACCACGTCAAAGCCGCGGTTCAGCATCACATCGGCGAAGTCGATGCGCCATTCCACCACGCCGGCGGGTGCCGCGCCTCTCAGGCTGCTGCGTAGCTGTTGCTTGGTAGCGTCCACCTTGGCTTTGAGCGTCGCCTTCTGCGGGCCGTGCTCAGTGGTGTAGGCGGCGATGTCGTCACGCAGACCGCTTTTGGCGATTATGTCCCGGGTGAAGTCGAATTGTTGCGGGTTCGGGCCGGCTATGGAGTCGCCGGCTACCAGTTTCAGGTCTAAGTTGGGCAGCGGTTGTGGTGTACCATTCCCGTCGTAATCGACGGCTAGGCTGAGCCACAAGCGTAGCATGGCGGTACTGACCGCCAAAGCGTCCTTGTCCGTGCCGTAGATGTTGTTGGTGATGATGTCCAACTTTTGACGGTACAGACTTTCCGCCGTGTGGCCGGCCCGGAACAGGCTGTCGTTGAGGGCCAGGATTTCCTGGAGCATCCCCAGCAGGAACGCGCCGGAGCCGCAGGCGGGATCAACGGCCTTCATGCCGGACACCGCGTTCGCAACTTCGAGGGCCTGCTGCGGCGTGACGGCGTCGGGGTTCCGGTGGTCAACGAGGTCGGCGATTTTGGCGTCGTTCAGGCCGGCGATGCCCTTGCCACTGAGGTAGCCCTTGATGGCCTCGCGGCACATGAAGGCGACCACCGGACGCGGGGTGTAGTAGGCGCCGTTGCTGTGCCGCTCGTTGACAGTTTCCTCAAAGAGCTTGCCCAGCATCTCCGGGTCAACGGCCACCTCGGTGTCCAGCGGAGTGGCTTCCATCACGGTGAAGTTGTAACGGTTGAACAAGTCGGTGAGCAGGGGCGTGATGGCCTCGTCGGGCACCGCGTTCACGGTGCGGCGGTCCAGGTCGGTTTCCTCGAACAGGCCGCCGTTGAGGAAGGGTACTTCGCCGATGAGCGGGCTCAACCCCTTGGTCAAGTCCCGAGAATCGGGATTGTTGAGGCCGTCAAAGAAGAGGCAGCGTAGTCTCGCCCGATAGAAGTTGGTTTCGTCATCGCTGGCTTGGTAGTCTTGCCACAGGGCGTTGAGGTAGTCGGTGTTGCCGTTGAACTTGAGCCAGCCCTTGCGGCTGACGAAGTGGATGAACAGCAGTCGGTTGAATAGCGTCTGCGTGAACTGCTCCGCGTCGATTTGTCCCAGTTGGCCGGTCAGCAGTGCTACGGCGTCGTCGTAGGCGGCCTTGTAGTCTTTGAAGAACCCGTCGGTCACGGGCTGGACGTTGAAAGCGTTGCGCACGGCTTCGCCCATCGGCTTGCCCAGTACGCCGTAGTCGTGCCACAGGTTGGCGATTTGCTGTACCACGGTGCGCCTGGGTTGGTCGCGGTGTGCCACCAACCTTTGCAGCGCGGGGCGGTTGCCGGAGAGGTCGGGGTAGATGACGTGAAGTTGGTCGTGGTCGCGGCTGGTGAACAGCAGTAGCGGCTCGTCGGCAATGGTGTCGCCGATGACCTTGGCGGCGGCGGACACCACTGCTCCGGTGATCCGGTTGCCGTCGGCGTTGTACAGCGGGACGTAAAGCGCACTGATGCCGTCGCGTCTGGCCAACAGGCTGACGTCGGACGGCAGGTTGGTGTTGGCTTGGTTCAGCGGGACCAGCCGGTCGGCGTACTCGTAGTCGAGGGTTTCCACGAACAGGGTACGGATGGCCTGTGCTGTTGCGTCGGCGTCGGGGGCGGAGAGGATGGCCTGCAAGCTGCGCTCAACCTCGAGGGCGTCCTGAATGTTGGCAATGGGCATCTTGGAGCTCCTGTGGTCGCTGGGGTCGTTCCGGGCTTAGGCCACAGTGTAGCGGAGTTGCTGGGCGTGACTGGGGTGTTCGGAACTGTTCTACAATGCTGATTGTAGCGTCGGCTCGACTGCAGCGGGTCTTGTCGGTGCGACTGATTCAAACGAGGGCCGGCGGTTTTGGCCGGCCCTCGTTTGAAGTGGGTTTGCTGGATTGGGAGATTTTCTGGTTCGGATTAGCGGTTTGTTAAGCGGGTCAGGCTGCGAAGCCGATTTCTACCGTGCGCGACGTTGCTCGCTTTTCGGGTGGAAGGTTGATTTTGCGAGGCTTGTTCCAGTAGGGGGAACAGCACTTCGGGCAGTTTTTGGGCTCTGTTTTGGCGTTTTGACGTGGTGCCCAGCGGTAATGGCACCGTTCACACATGAAGCCTTCGATCAGAACGCGGGCCATTGGGGTGCCTCCTGTTGGTTTTAGGTATAGTAATAATTAGCACACGTATTCAGACCTGTCAATCGTGATGCAGGAGTATGACTGGCGCGTAGTGCGATGATTGCCGGCGAAATTTGGTTGTTTGCCTAGCGTCGATTTGCTCTAAATCGGTTGCCGATTATGTAGACTTTTATTATACTGACGACAGTAGAAACGAAGCGGATTGTCGGCTTTGTGCCGTTCTGCTTTGACTGCTTGGGAATAACAAAGAGGCCGACGGAGGTACCACGCTCCGACGGCCCCGAACCACGCACCCCGGACGGAAACCCCGAAGATGCTCACTTGCGATGGTAACCCCTTTGTGGGGTCTTGGCAACTGTTATTGGCTCACGCGCCTGCGCGCTGTGGGCCAATAATAGGCTGTCGTTGCAGTGTTCTGATGTTTGGTGGTTGCGCCAGCTCCTGAGAGGGCGGCGTTGAGCAACCAGCTGGACGTTGAGCGCTTGGGTTTGCTGTTGCACTGCTTGGTGGAGGGCAACTCGTGCCGTGGTACTGGTCGACTTTCCGAAGTTGCTCTCAACACGGTGTACGGCTGGCTGGACCGGGCGGCGGCGGCCTGTGCCGACTTCCATGATCGGTATGTGCGGGATTTGAGCTTAGTGTCTTTGCAGGCTGATGAACTTTGGAGCTACGTGTACGTCAAAGCCAAGCGAGTTGACACTGCCAGTTCGCCGCCGGAGTTCGCCGGCGATGTCTGGACTTGGCTGGCTTTGGACCGCGGGACGAAGCTGACAGTCGCCTGTCACGTTGGTTCTCGCGGCTCTGAGGACGCGGAGTATTTCATTGCGGATCTGGCTTGGCGTCTGGAGACTCGTGTCCAGTTGACTACCGACGGGCATGGCCCGTACTTGGATGCTGTGGACGCGGCTTTCGGGGGCGAGATTGATTTTGCCCAATTGGTTAAGTCGCACCGGACTGACGATGATGGGAACGAGCTGGTCGAGGTGTTCAAGCATGTGGTCAGTGGTTTCCCGAAGGAGTGGTTGATTTCGACCAGCCACGTGGAACGGGTAAACCTCACGAAGCGGATGAGCAATCGCCGGCTGATCAGACGGACTAACGGGTTTTCCAAGCGTGTTTGGCGACACGCCGCAATGATGCAGGTGCTGGTTATGTACTACAACTTCTGTCGGGAGCACGGCACGTTGCAGACGACGCCGGCCGTGGCTGCTGGATTGACGGATCATGTCTGGAACCGTCGCGAGTTGGCCCAGATGATCATTGAGCATGGTTGCTCCGAAAGTTTGAGAGGTCCTTACCAGTGCAGTAAATTGCCGGGTGATTTGGGCGTTTCGTCGGTCCGGCATTGGGGGCGTGACCGCGCCGTGAGGGAGGATGTTGTGTGCAGGAGCTGCGGTTCGCGCTGGATGCCGAAGGATGGCAGGGACGCTGCTGGACGGCAGCGTTACCGTTGCCGCGACTGCGGTTACCGCTCGGTTGGTAGGCTGATTGTGCCGTGATTACGTTGGGGGTGCCGGGGACCTGCTACTATCAAAATTCCTGATACCCCATTTCAAACTGAGTCACCACCATCGCAACCCCAGGGTCTTTCGATTGTCCCTTAATGTCATTGCGAGGAGCGAAGCGACGTGGCAATCTCGCTCATCCTGAGCCTGTCGAAGGACGCCAACGAGATTGCCACGCTGCGCTCGCAATGACATTGCCGATAATCGAATGACCCTGATCGCAACCCTACTCGATCGTTATTGAACCGTTGAAAGTGGTTAGCGCCAGACTGGCGTCGCCGTTACCGATGATTCCCTCAAGGCGGTTCTTGCCCGCCATCTCGCTCACGGTAATATCTCTGGAAAGGTTAATCTCTCCGTTGCTCGTCGTGGCTTTCACCCGCACGTTGGGCGATTCGCCGGCCAGCGCAGCCGTAATGCTGCCGTTGGAGGTTCTGAATCGGTTTTCCGTCCCTTGAGTCAATTCTCCCTGGAACCGGATAGCCCCATTGAAGGTTCGGAGGTTGAATTCTCCCAGTCCCTCCTCGACCGTGATTTTCCCATTAGACGTGTGAATGTCGTACCTGCCATCCGCGCCCTGAGCCTCGACAGGTCCGTTGGAAGTACGTAACTCTACGTCTCCGGCCACGTTGCGGAGCGTTATGGGCCCATTGGAGTTGTGGACTTCCACATTCGTATCGTGCGGTGCCGTAACTTCAATACTCGCGCTGCCGTTACGAAATCGTAATTTCGCCCACCAACTCTGCCCGGACTTGAGCTCCTTTGCCGCAATCCGTATTGTGTCTCCGTCCTGCGTTGCCTGGTAATCTACGCGTTCCGGCCGCCGCAATTCCGCCTCGACCCGGATCTCTGCGCCGTCCCCGCCGCCAATTACCTCGACCCGGCCACTGGTATTTTCGATGATCAGCGTCGGGACGCCGCTAACGACAAACGTATCTGTCGCCTGTGCCATAGTCTCCACCCCGTTATCTTTGGCAAATCCGCAGGCGATGACGACAAATCCCATTACCGCTGCGGACAAACACATAGCGAATAACTTCGTCATACCGGACCTCGCGAAAGTTGCTCACCCCTGCTATCGGCTCCACCCCGTTTTCGCTCGCGAATCAGCGGGAGATGGCAATTAGTCACACCACCCGTTGCCGGCGGGGAGCGAATAATCTAATGATACCGCACCTCTGGGAGACGGAAGGCGCGCTCCTGGCCCAACTTCGTTTGCTGACGCACTCAGAAAGGTTGCGGGGCGCTACCAACTGGCAGCGCCCCGCAAGGCAAGTGTCCCCGTGGGTTGACGCGCGGATTATTGCCGGGAAGCGGTCCCGTCGGGGTTGATAACTACGCCGGAGATTGGGGCAATCAGCTCGCTGTAGAGCAGACCTGCTTCGGATTCAGGGCCGCCGGCTCGTTCGATCCATTTGGGCAGCACTTCGTTGATGGCGGCCTCTTTCAGGGTTGCGTGCATCTCGGGTGAGAACTCACTGTAAACCATGCCCTCGGCGATGTTTTGGCCTACTGCTTCTTCGTCCCAAACGTAAACGGCGGCCAAGTTGCGTTCCTCGTGCTTGCGTCCTTCTTCCAACAGTATTTGCTGGATGTCGGGCGGGATTTCGGCCCAGGTGTCCCCGTTGATGGTGATGAAGGTTTGGGCAAAGGAACCAACGAAGGGGCCGGTGAGATGACTCGTTACCTCATACCAGCGTTGGCCGTAGCCGGCTGACGCCGCGGTCACTCCGGCGTCCAGGATGCCGCGTTCCAGCGCAGTGTATACCTCGGCGAAAGCCATAGTCTGGGCGTCGGCGCCCAGCGCGCTGATAAGGTCTCCCAACACGGGGCTATGCACCCTGGTTTTCATCGCCTCATAGTCTGCGATGGTGTTCAGCGGGCGCTTGCTATAGAAATACTGGCTGGGATAGAAATTGCGGAACACCACCTGTCCGCCGCTCTCACGAGTAACGATTCGGTACAGGTCTTCCTGCACTGCCGCCACCATTTCCAGGTACTGTTCTGGAGAGTCGGCCAAGCCCCAGATGTTGGTGATGTTGAAAATTGGGAAATCGCCAGCGACGAATCCCGAGTAGATTTCGCCAAATTCCACGGTGCCGTCGTTGATGAGACGGATCATGTCGAAACCACTGATGCCCAGTTCAGGATACGAGCTCAGATTGATAGTAACCTGCCCCTCCGTGCGTTCTTCCACACCTTTGATGAATTCGTCCACCAGCTGGCAGGGGCGCAGGGTGCGATTGACACAAACATACTGGAACGTGAATTCGTGGCCTTCCGAAACCAGTTCGGTCTCGCCTGACATTGACGCCGCGGTAGTATCGGCGGCGGGCGCAGCGGTGGGACTAACCGATGCTGCGGTAGCCACCGGCGCTGCCGTCGGTTCGGCGGCCGGCGGGCTTGATCCGCCGCACGCTATTGCGGCCATAGCTATGCCAAGAATCAAAAAAGCAAATACGAAACGCGCCATAATTAAACCTCTTGCTAACGAAAAGATGACTGTTGGGCCATCAGAACTTTTGTTGTGCAGCATACGTGAGCGTTCGGGAGTGTATAGCCACACCGGGCACATGTCAAACCGTGAGTGTCGGTGTAACAGTTCAGACTTGGTGAAGTGAATTGGCCGAAGGCGGGTTGCCGAACGCTGGCACGGGTGGCGGTGGTTACGTCATATACAGGGCATGGATACTGAAGTGGACCTGACCACCGTCGACCGCGCTGTGCTGATTGCCAGCATCGCCGAGTTACAGGCGGTGATCGAGCGGTTGCAGCGGCGGATTGCCGAGCTGGAAGGCCGGGCGAAACCGGGCGGCCCGCTCCGAATGCCCGGCCTCAAGGCGAAATCGGGCCGGAAGCCCCCAGCGCAGCCGGGGCCCCGCAAGCAGCGACGCCACGGCTTCGCCCGCCCGCGCCTGACGCCCACCCACCGGGTGGAGCACGTGGTGGAGAACTGCCCCGATTGCGGCGCCCACCGGTCCGGCGGCTGGATCCAGCGCACTCGGGAAGTCTCGAACTCTTGACCAATCACCTGCCGGTGGTTCCGGTGCAAGTCACCGAGCACGTCTACATTGCTCGGACTTGCCCGGCGTGCCGACGGCGCTGCACACTTCCGGCGGAACTGGACGGCGTGGTCCTGGGCCAGCAGCGCCGCGGCGTCAATGTGCTCAGCCTGATCGCCACGCTGCGGGAAGAGGGGCGGCTGCCCATCCGCCGCGTCCAGTGGTATCTGGACACCGTGCATCAGTTGCGCCTCAGCGTGGGAGCCATCGTGAGCGCCATCCATCGCACGGCGCAGCGGGCCCAACCGGCAGTGGCCGCGATCCTGGACCGCATCCGCGCCAGCCCGGTGGTTCACGCCGACGAAACCGGCTGGCGTCAGCATGGGGCCAACGGCTACGTGTGGACTTTCAGCACCCCCACCGAACGCTACTTCCTGCGAACGCTACTTCCTGCGGCGGGGTCGGGGCAAAACAGTCGTGGAGGAGGCGCTGAGCGATGCTTTCTACGGAGTATTGGTCAGTGATTGCTACGCTACCACCATTATGATGGCCCCAAGCAGCGGTGCTGGGCCCACCTGCTGCGGGACATCCACGACCAGCGCACCCGCTACCCCGATGCTGGACTTTCCGCATTTCAAGCGGCGTAAGCCAGGGAATCGACAAGTCGGTGGTACAGAGCGACTGGGAGTTCCTGCGTATCGGGGTCGACGGCCGACGTTGAAAAACCCTCCGAGGCCAGCCACAGGTGGCGTCGCACCAGGGCAATGGCGTCCACGAAGGTCGGCAACGGCTTGTCGTACCAGGCCGCTCGGCGCTGGGTCATGGGGCGCTGTTTTTGCAACCCGTGGGCGGCCAGGGTGGTCCAGGAGAAGATTCCCAGCAGGACGGGCGTGGTGCGGGCGATGGCCAGGTCGGACCACTGGCGTTGGGTTTCCACGCCCAGGTGGGTCCGCACCTCCTGAAAGGTAACTTCCAGTTGCCAGCGCAGGACAAACCATTCCAGGATCTGGGTCGGGTCCGCGGCGGGGTCGGTGCACAGCAAGGCCTGGGTGGCGAAGGAGCCCTGGGGATCTCGGATCAGCACCCAGCGGATGCGGACTGGAGACTTGCCGGAGCGGTACCAGACCGCCGTTTGCGACGTGAGTTCCACCGTGCGGGTGGCGCCGTCATACCAGGCCACGGCCACGCTGGCCCAAGTTGCCTGGGGCTGGTCGAGGATCGTTTTCAGCGCGGGTCGCCGCGCGCCTTTCAGCGGCGGGCGGCCGTTCTGACCCGGCTGACGGGCTGGCGCGGGCGCATAGAGAGCGGCGTCCAGCCGTAGTCTGGCAATGAGGGTAACGGGTTCACGGAGGGATTGGCAGCAGTGAAGCAGGTCCAGCACGGCGTAGCTGTTGTCGCCCACCAGCGCCAGTGGACGTTGGGGCAGCCAGCGTGGTTCGGCAGGCTCACCATGAGCGGGGTTGCAGGATCATCTGTCGCGCCCAGTCGGTGAGCTTCTTGTGCCGACGTCCCTGCTGTTGGTAGTACCGGGTCGAGGGCGCCAGCACGGTGAGCGCCGGCAAGGCCCAATGGCGTCCGGCCCAGGGCACGTGGCCCAGCCACATCAGGGAGATCCAGCGCAGGCCGCTGGCCTTGACCAGTTGGCTCCGGCTGGAACGCACCGCGTCGCGGTAGATGCCCCGACCTTTGATCTTGGCGCCGCGACGCCGTTCCAGGGTTTCGTCGATGCCGAAGACCAAGGGGCCATCCCCACCATCAAGGTGCTGGAGCAGCAACACCAAGAGGATGCGCGCCGCTGCACGGGGCGACCACACCGCCCGGTTGAGCACCTCATGGTAGCGGGCGTAATCGCGGTGATCGCTGCGGCCCATGACCCGCAGGGCCGCGGCGACGGTGCGCTGACCCGGGGTCAGGATCGCGCCCACCAGCAGTACCTGGGCTTTCCGCCAGGTCGGGTTGGTGAACAGCGTTGCGAAGGGAATGAGTATGGATACAATGGCATTGGGCAGGGTAAGCATAGCTGGGCCTTTAGTGAGATTTTGGTCAGGCCAGCTTACCCTGTCTTTATACTTTTTCTAAATTATGCGTAAAGCCTAGGCAAGGCCTGGCTCTTCAACGCGCTGAGTCATCTGGAAGAACGACCGCCACGCACCGACGTTTACGTGATGGACCCCCAGACTCTGCAAATCGTGGATAGCTTCAACCTGGACCACCCCTTTCCCGCCTGGGCGACGCGGACAGTTGAGGGGACCATATACATCTTCCATAAGGTACGTTTCACGAGATTGCGAGAGGCCGGTTACCAGAGCGGAGTTACCCACCTCGACCCGACGACCGGTATTGAAACCTTTGTCCCTACCACCCCTGATTTGCCCAATGCTCATGGGATGGGCGTGTATCAGGGCCAGGTGTGCCTGGCCCACAGCCAACGGTCAGAAGGCAGCGGCCTGTGGTGCATGAATGACGACGATGAGCTGGAACTGAAAATCCCCCAAAAGGAAGCCGTTGGCGTGCTGTTTGCGCCCCATTCATCTTGGAACTAACCCGTTGCCGCTCAAACGGGCAGGACGTTGCCACGGTAAAAGGGATAGGGTTAGTCAGCGGCAGCGGCGGCGTACCACTCCGCGCCCTCCTGGCCCGGTTCGGGCAGGACGAAGCCGCCCTCCATCGTCCAGGATGCCGGGTTCTCGGTGATGCGTCCGTCAATCTGCTGCGGCGAGACATTGGCTATCTCGCAGAAGGCGTTGGTCAGGTCGGCCAGCAGCCGTTGCTTCACTTCTTCCGGACGCCCGGCGCGGTTGGCGCCGTCCAGGTAGTAGGTCGTGCCAAATTCGGGTTTCTCACCGGCCGGCGTCTCGATGAAGGTAACCGACACGAAGCTGCGGGGCGCGCCAGTGGACCCACAGTGAATGTCGGTGAAGGCGCGGGCGATATTTTGGCGCTGTTCGAAGGAAACGGTGTCCTTGGCTGGACTTTCCGCATTTCAAGCGGCGTAAGCAAGCGAATCTACAAGTCGGTGGTACAGGGCGACCGGGAGTTCCTGAATGTCGGGGTCGGTGGCCGACGTTGAAAAACCCTCCGACGCCAGCCACAGGTGGCGTCTGACCAGGGCGATGGCGTCCACGAAGGTCGGCGACGGTTTGTCGTACCAAGCGGCCGTACGCTGGGTCATGGGGTGTCGTTTTTGCAACGCGTGAGCGGCCAGGGTGGTCCAGGAGAAGAGACCCAGCAGGACAGGCGTGGTGCGGGCGATGGCCAGATCTGACCACTGGCGCTGGGTTTCCACGCCTAGGTGGGTACGCACCTCCTGAAAGGTGACCTCCAGTTGCCAGCGCAGGACAAACCATTCCAGGATCTGGGTCGGGTCCGCCGATGGGTCGGTACACAGCAAGGCCTGGGTGGCGAAGGCGCCCTGGGGATCGCGGATCAGCACCCAGCGGATGAGGACTGGAGGCTTGCCGGAGCGGTACCAGACCGCCGCTTGCGACGTGAGTTCCACCGTGCGGGTGGTGCCGTCATACCAGCTGGACTTTCCGCATTTCAAGCGGCGTAAGCCAGGGAATCGACAAGTCGGTGGTACAGAGCGACTGGGAGTTCCTGCGTATCGGGGTCGACGGCCGACGTTGAAAAACCCTCCGAGGCCAGCCACAGGTGGCGTCGCACCAGGGCAATGGCGTCCACGAAGGTCGGCAACGGCTTGTCGTACCAGGCCGCTCGGCGCTGGGTCATGGGGCGCTGTTTTTGCAACCCGTGGGCGGCCAGGGTGGTCCAGGAGAAGATTCCCAGCAGGACGGGCGTGGTGCGGGCGATGGCCAGGTCGGACCACTGGCGTTGGGTTTCCACGCCCAGGTGGGTCCGCACCTCCTGAAAGGTAACTTCCAGTTGCCAGCGCAGGACAAACCATTCCAGGATCTGGGTCGGGTCCGCGGCGGGGTCGGTGCACAGCAAGGCCTGGGTGGCGAAGGAGCCCTGGGGATCTCGGATCAGCACCCAGCGGATGCGGACTGGAGACTTGCCGGAGCGGTACCAGACCGCCGTTTGCGACGTGAGTTCCACGGTGCGGGTGGCGCCGTCATAGCAGGCCACGGCCACGCTGGCCCAAGTTGCCTGGGGCTGGTCGAGGATCGTTTTCAGCGCGGGTCGCCGCGCGCCTTTCAGCGGCGGGCGGCCGTTCTGACCCGGCTGACGGGCTGGCGCGGGCGCATAGAGAGCGGCGTCCAGCCGTAGTCTGGCAATGAGGGTAACGGGTTCACGGAGGGATTGGCAGCAGTGGAGCAGGTCCAGCACGGCGTAGCTGTTGTCGCCCACCAGCGCCAGTGGACGTTGGGGCAGCCAGCGTGGTTCGGCAGGCTCACCATGAGCGGGGTTGCAGGATCATCTGTCGCGCCCAGTCGGTGAGCTTCTTGTGCCGACGTCCCTGCTGTTGGTAGTACCGGGTCGAGGGCGCCAGCACGGTGAGCGCCGGCAGGGCCCAATGGCGTCCGGCCCAAGGCACGTGGCCCAGCCACATCAGGGAGATCCAGCGCAGGCCGCTGGCCTTGACCAGTTGGCTCCGGCTGGAACGCACCGCGTCGCGGTAGATGCCCCGACCTTTGATCTTGGCGCCGCGACGCCGTTCCAGGGTTTCGTCGATGCCGAAGACCAAGGGGCCATCCCCACCATCAAGGTGCTGGAGCAGCAACACCAAGAGGATGCGCGCCGCTGCACGGGGCGACCACACCGCCCGGTTGAGCACCTCATGGTAGCGGGCGTAATCGCGGTGATCGCTGCGGCCCATGATCCGCAGGGCCGCGGCGACGGTGCGCTGACCCGGGGTCAGGATCGCGCCCACCAGCAGTACCTGGGCTTTCCGCCAGGTCGGGTTGGTAAACAGCGTTGCGAAGGGAATGAGTATGGATACAATGGCATTGGGCAGGGTAAGCATAGCTGGGCCTTTAGTGAGATTTGGGTCAGGCCAGCTTACCCGGTCTTTATACTTTTTCTAAATTATGCGTAAAGCCTAGACCAGGCCACGGCCACGCTGGCCCAAGTTGCCTGGGGCTGGTCGAGGAGGGCCTTCAGCGAGGGTCGCCGCGGGCCTTTCAGCGGCGGGCGGCCGTTCTGACCCGGTTGACGGGCCGGTGCTGGCGCATAGAGAGCGGCGTCCAGCCGTAGTCTGGCAATGAGGGTAACGGGTTCACGGAGGGATTGGCAGCAGTGGAGCAGGTCCAGCACGGCGTAGCTGTTGTCGCCCACCAGCGCCAGTGGACGTTGGGGCAGCCAGCGCCTCAGTTGCATGACCATCTGCCGCGCCCAGTCGGTGAGTTTCTTGTGTCGGCGTCCCTGCTGCTGGTAGTACCGCGTCGAGGGCGCCAGCACGGTGAGCGCCGGCAAGGCCCAATGGCGTCCGGCCCAGGGCACGTGGCCCAGCCACATCAGAGAGATCCAGCGCAGGCCGCTGGCCTTGACCAGTTGCTGGCGGCTGGAACGCACCGCATCGCGGTAGATGCCCCGACCTTTGATCTTGGCTAGGCTTTACGCATAATTTAGAAAAAGTATAAAGACAGGGTAAGCTGGCCTGACCAAAATCTCACTAAAGGCCCAGCTATGCTTACCCTGCCCAATGCCATTGTATCCATACTCATTCCCTTCGCAACGCTGTTTACCAACCCGACCTGGCGGAAAGCCCAGGTACTGCTGGTGGGCGCGATCCTGACCCCGGGTCAGCGCACCGTCGCCGCGGCCCTGCGGGTCATGGGCCGCAGCGATCACCGCGATTACGCCCGCTACCATGAGGTGCTCAACCGGGCGGTGTGGTCGCCCCGTGCAGCGGCGCGCATCCTCTTGGTGTTGCTGCTCCAGCACCTTGATGGTGGGGATGGCCCCTTGGTCTTCGGCATCGACGAAACCCTGGAACGGCGTCGCGGCGCCAAGATCAAAGGTCGGGGCATCTACCGCGACGCGGTGCGTTCCAGCCGGAGCCAACTGGTCAAGGCCAGCGGCCTGCGCTGGATCTCCCTGATGTGGCTGGGCCACGTGCCCTGGGCCGGACGCCATTGGGCCTTGCCGGCGCTCACCGTGCTGGCGCCATCGACCCGGTACTACCAACAGCAGGGCCGTCGGCACAAGAAGCTCACCGACTGGGCGCGACAGATGATCCT
Organism: Dehalococcoidia bacterium; assembly: GCA_965220095.1. Classification (GTDB taxonomy): domain Bacteria; phylum Chloroflexota; class Dehalococcoidia; order Lucifugimonadales; family UBA3495; genus Bin87. The sequence goes on along the minus strand of OZ244805.1, from coordinate 2,154,676 downwards.
GCAACCCCGCTCATGGTGAGCCTGCCGAACCACGCTGGCTGCCCCAACGTCCACTGGCGCTGGTGGGCGACAACAGCTACGCCGTGCTGGACCTGCTCCACTGCTGCCAATCCCTCCGTGAACCCGTTACCCTCATTGCCAGACTACGGCTGGACGCCGCTCTCTATGCGCCCGCGCCAGCCCGTCAGCCGGGTCAGAACGGCCGCCCGCCGCTGAAAGGCGCGCGGCGACCCGCGCTGAAAACGATCCTCGACCAGCCCCAGGCAACTTGGGCCAGCGTGGCCGTGGCCTGCTATGACGGCGCCACCCGCACCGTGGAACTCACGTCGCAAACGGCGGTCTGGTACCGCTCCGGCAAGTCTCCAGTCCGCATCCGCTGGGTGCTGATCCGAGATCCCCAGGGCTCCTTCGCCACCCAGGCCTTGCTGTGCACCGACCCCGCCGCGGACCCGACCCAGATCCTGGAATGGTTTGTCCTGCGCTGGCAACTGGAAGTTACCTTTCAGGAGGTGCGGACCCACCTGGGCCTGGAAACCCAACGCCAGTGGTCCGACCTGGCCATCGCCCGCACCACGCCCGTCCTGCTGGGAATCTTCTCCTGGACCACCCTGGCCGCCCACGGGTTGCAAAAACAGCGCCCCATGACCCAGCGCCGAGCGGCCTGGTACGACAAGCCGTTGCCGACCTTCGTGGACGCCATTGCCCTGGTGCGACGCCACCTGTGGCTGGCCTCGGAGGGTTTTTCAACGTCGGCCGTCGACCCCGATACGCAGGAACTCCCAGTCGCTCTGTACCACCGACTTGTCGATTCCCTGGCTTACGCCGCTTGAAATGCGGAAAGTCCAGCTTGGCGCCGCGACGCCGTTCCAGGGTTTCGTCGATGCCGAAGATCAACGGGCCGTCGCCGCGGTCCAGGTGCTGGAGCAGCAGCACCAGCAGGATGCGGGCCGCCTCACGGGACGACCACACCGCCCGATTGAGCACCTCATGGTAGCGGGCGTAGTCGCGCTGGTCGCTGCGGCCCATGACGCGCAGTGCCGCCGCCACGGTGCGCTGACCCGGGGTCAGGATCGCGCCGATCAGCAGCACCTGGGCTTTCCGCCAGGTCGGGTTGGTAAACAGCGTTGCGAAGGGACCGACAACGGCTACAATTGCATCGGGCAGGGTGAGCATGGCTGGACCTTTAGTGAGATTTGGGTCAGGCCAGCTTACCCTGCCTTTATACTTTTTCTAAATTTTGCGTAAAGTCCAGCTGGGGGACGATACAGCGGTAGTGCGGCATGATTGTTCTCCTGGTGGGTTGGTGGAGTTGGCGAGGATTCACCCTCACCCTAGCCCTCTCCCATCAAGGGAGAGGGGATTAAGTTTCCCTACGGTCTCGGGCCGAAACGACCAGTTCGTTAGTTGTACAGCCGGTCAGCTCCATCCACATATCCTGAATTTCCTGCATCAACTGCACTCGGGTTGCTTGCTCACAACCGGGTGGGATCTCGCCTCTTACGGCCGACGTGGTAGACAATTCGCCGCCACGAAAGCCGTAGCCGTGGGGAATCTCGATAAAGTTAACCGATACATCGTCCGGCGCGCCGCCCAGAATGGAAGTGCAGACACGGGCCAACCCCGACGCCAGGGCCGGGCGCCAACCGTGGGGTATTATCCCTTCCTGGATCGTGCAGTTGAACGTAATTGATGCCATTGTTTCGGTAGAGACACGCGATGGGATGCGTCAGCGTATGATGTTTCGGCGCAGAATATCACAGCGGTTTGATGGCGCGCAATTGCGTCTGGCGTGCGAGAACATCAGAACGATTGCCGGTTATAGACCCCCATCATTTTTCCAGACGTCAGAGGTTGAATCATGTGTAGAAGTATCAAAACATTGCGGTCGTCGGAATCGCCGGCCACTTGGGACGAGATGCAGGCCGCCGCGCTGCAATTCGTTCGCAAGGTGAGCGGCTATCGCACCCCATCCAGAGCTAACGAGGTGGTCTTCGATCAGGCCGTAGCCGACATCGCGCTGGTGACCGACCAACTATTGAAATCGCTGCACACCCGAACCCACGCGTGAATCGCCAACCATTCGCAGCCGAGCGGCCCCGCACGTACCCATAGTCTGTCATTGAAAGCGTCCTTCGACAGGATCAGAACGAGCGGGAAGCCAAAGCCGGACGCGCCCGACGACGTAGATGGACGAACGCGAAGACAGGGCCCGGACGCGCGTGGGTTGCTCTACCGGGATTGCCACGTCGCTACGCTCCTCGCAATGACAAAAGGCCGGGTTCGTGTGAGACCACGGGTACGCGTGAGCTAACCAGGGATTTTCGATTATCGCCGCCCGGGTCGATGAAGCGCCGGCCGGAACCGAGAAAACCTGCACCGCAAGAACACCGCTGGTAGCCGGCAGCCTGGATGCCGGATGCGGGGCAGAATGACGGGGGGACTATTGCAAGACCCTGCGCCCGGCGGCGCGCAATGACACGCCCGGTTCGGTGTGCTATGTTAATCGGCGCAACACGGTAGCAATGCCGAACGACACCTCAGCAACTCGACACATCAGGCGACACATCAGGAAGGTAGTACCATGCCCAACATGACCGGCGGCCAGGCCCTAATGCGCTCACTGTATCTGGAGGGCGTGCGCGTCATTTTCGGGCTACCCGGCGTGCAGCTCTACCACGCTTTGGATGCGCTGAACGACGAGCCGGGCATCCGGTTCATCACCACCCGCCACGAGCAGGCCACCACCTACATGGCCGACGGGTACGCCCGCGCCAGCGGCGGCGTTGGCACCGCCTTGATGGTTCCCGGTCCCGGTTTGCTGAACGCCTCCGCCGGCATCAGCACGGCCTTCTCCGCGTCGTCGCCGGTGCTGGTGGTTTGCGGTCAGATTGAGCGTGACCTGATCGGCTCCGACCGCGGAATGCTGCACGAAGTCAACGACCAGCAGGATACCATTCGCCCAATCACCAAGTACGTGGAGCGAATCATGACGCCCGAAGCGGCCCCCGGCGCCGTCCACGAGGCGTTCCGTCAGCTGACCACCGGTCGGCCTCGTCCGGTGGAGGTTGAGATGCCGCCGGAAACGATGGCCGACGCAGCGCCCGTAACACTGTTCGAGGCCGAACGCTACCCCAAGCCCTCCGCGCCGGCCGAGCGGGTATCCGAGGCGGCTCGCATCTTGCGTGAAGCGCGTCAGCCTTTGATCTGGGCCGGCGGCGGCGTCATCTCGTCGGAGGCGTCTGCGGAACTGGTGCGGCTGGCCGAACGGCTCCAGGCCCCCGTCATCACCACCGCCGAGGGCAAGGGCGCAATTAGCGACCGGCATCCGTTGGCGCTGGGCGCGCTGCGACTCCGCAACGATCCCGTAGCCAAATCAGAACCCAACTTCGACGTCATTCTGAGCGTGGGCAGCCGGATGGCCTTCCCGGCGTGGCTGGACGGCCAGCAGGTCGTGCAAATTGACATCGACCCCGACGAATTGGGCCGTAACTGGGAAAACACCTACGGGCTGGCCGGCGACGCCGGCACGGTGATGGCTCAGGTAGACGCCGAGCTTGCCGGAACGATGACCGAAGCCCGCCCATCTTTTGCCGCCGATGCCGCCGCACTGCGCGCGCGCCGCGCCGAATCCGCACTGCGTCCCGAACCTCAGGAGTCCTACCTGGCAGCAGTGCGCGCTGCCGTGCCCGACGACGGCATCCTGGTATCCGGAATGACCCAACTGGGCTACTACGCCCGCGCCTTCTGGCCCACCTACGAACCGCGCACGTTCATCACGTCCAGCTACTCGGGCAACCTTGGGTATGCGTACCCCACCGCGCTGGGCGCCAAGGTAGCCCAACCCGATCGTCCGGTGGTGGCCTTGTGCGGCGACGGCGGCTTCCTGTTCAACTCGCAGGAGCTGGCAACGGCGGTGCAGCACGGCATCAACGCCGTGGCCGTGGTGTTCAACGACAACGCCTACGGCAACGTGCTGCGCGACCAGGTGAACCGCTTCGGCGGGCGCACCGTGGGCGCGGCCCTGCACAACCCCGATTTCGTCAAGCTGGCCGAGGCGTATGGAGCCAGGGGCGTGCGAGCGCAGGGGCCGGAAGCGCTGGAGTCGGCCATCCGGGAGGCACTAACGGTGGACGCGCCGAGTTTGATTGAGGTGCCGGTGGAGATGATGCCAACGCCGTTTGAGGGGTGAGGGGTAAATAGTCAGAATCAGGATTTATCGGATTAGGGGATATGCGGGATGACCGGGTTGACGGCAACAGATTTAGAGAAGGGCGGCGGAATCAGGAGCATCTGGGAATCCCGTATATCCTGATTCAGACAATTTGGCGGAGTAGCGGGGTGGCGGGGTATGGAAAGGAGATCGAGTTGATTGATGATGATTTGACCTATCGGGTGATAGGTTGCGCTATGAAGGTACACAATACATTGGGAAGCGGGTTTCAGGAGGTCATCTATCAACGCGCGCTGGCGATTGAAATGGAACGCGCGAAAATTGATTTCGGGCGAGAGGTTGAGCAATCCATCTACTATGATGGTGTCGAAATAGGGACAAGGAGAGCCGATTTCATAATAGAGGATCGTGTGGTTGTAGAGTTGAAAGCCCTCGTCGCTCTTGATGATGTTCACCTGGCACAGGCCAAGAACTATGCGGTTGCCTACAATTTCGACATTGGGCTGCTTATCAACTTCGGAGCCAGCAGGCTGGAATACAAACGAGTTTTCAACGACCGTAAAAACTGACGATCAAACTACAGCAGAAAGGATAAACCAATCATGCTGCCAACTCGCTTTACCGACTTGCTTAACCTGGACTACCCGGTAATGTCTGCGCCGATGAGCAACCACAGCGGTGGGCAATTGGCGGCTGCGGTTTCTCTGGCCGGAGGGTTGGGCGCCTTTGGCGGCAGCAATGGCTTCGGCCTCGTCTGGTTCAAGGAGCAGATAGAATCCATACGAGCCCAAACCGACCGGCCCTTTGGCATCGGCTTTATCACCCAGCTGATTGAAAGCAACCCGGAGAACTTTGAGATTACCCTGGCCGAGCGGGCGCCGGTGGTGATATTTTCCTTTGCCGACCCGCGCCCCTGGTTGGGCCGGGCCCGGGATGCGGGAGCGATTACCATTTGCCAGGTACAATCGCCGGAGGCCGCGCAGGTTGCGCTGGACGCCGGCGCGGAGGTGCTGCTGGCCCAGGGCAACGAAGCCGGCGGACATACCGGCGAAATGAATCTACTGCCCTTACTGGTTGATTTAGTGGAACGGTTTCCTCAGGTTCCAGTGCTGGCCGCCGGGGGAATCACCTCCGGCCGGGCATTGGCTGGAGTATTAGCTGCCGGGGCCGAAGGGGCATCCCTGGGCACGGCCCTGTTGACCACTCCGGAGGCCGTGGAAGTCCCGACAGCATTTAAGGAACAAATCCTGCTTTCCGGAGGGCAGGACACCGTCTTCACCCGGTTTTATGACCTGCTGGGCGACGATCCCTGGCCAGAGGGAATCGCCGGCCGCGTTTACCGCAATCGGCTGGTGCGGCAATGGGACGGCAGAGACGAAGAGATTCTGGCCCGCCGGGAAGAGTTGGCCTCGGATGTTGCCGAAGCGCGGGCCCGCCACAACCCGGAATTAGCGTCAGTGTATATGGGTCAAGGAGCCGGCCAAGTCCACGCTATACGGCCGGCAGAAGAAGTAGTGAAGGACATCTGTCAGGGGGCAGAAAATATTCTGCGGGACCTGTCGGAAAAGCTTCAGGAGCGGACTTGATCGTCCGCTTCAGGCCATTGGCCAATTGCGGTCGTGAGGGTCTGGCGATTGTTATGGGGAAGCCCGCGACAATTTGAGAGAGGCGCCGGAGTTGTTTTTTGAGGCCGCTTCGTCTGCCGAAATTCGTAGCCGGCTAAGCGATGGACTTACGGTTTTTAAATTGACCCCGAAACGGGCTATCCTCACATTCACCTTCATGGAGTCGAAGAGTACGAAGTTGAGGATGTTCTGGCTGAGTCAGTCGAAGATACAGCTGGACGTAGAAACTCCCGTGTCGCGATTGGAGAAACTAGGAGTGGTCGGTATTTGCTGGTTGTCTATAGACGAGATCACCCAAATGGCGCAATCCTTGTGATTACGGCTTATGAGCCGCGAGGCAATACCCTCGTCGCTTTCCAGCGGCGCAGGCGGAGGAGAGGCAGATGAAAGACCCAAACTTTACTCGCCTGGGCTGGACGCCAAACAGGTGCAGGAAATTATCAAGTACTACGATTCCTTGACCGAAGAGGAGTGGATAGCGGAACTAGAAGCTGCTTAAGAAGACCCCAACAACACGGTAATGGTGATACCTACGGAGTTGGTGCCGGCTGTGCGGGAGTTGCTGGCCAAGCATACTGAGGTGGAGGCGGAGACATCGGTCGCCGGGCCCGGTGGGATAGCATCTTAGCCACCTATTGTCTTATTGTGCGGGTGGCGGCGTTTTGCTATCCGACGGAGGCGAAACTATGCGGCAAGTGGTTCTCTACCCAGGAGAGGATGGCTATCGGGTTGTTGAATGTCCCAGCTTGGCTGGTTGTATCAGTCAGGACGAAACGAGGGAAGCGGCGATTGTCAACATCAAAGAGGCGATTGGAGAGTACATCTCAGTCCTTGAAGAAGACGGCTTGCCGGTTCCGGAGGAACGCTTTGAGACGCTGGTGGTAGTGGTATGATCGGAATACAACGACGGCATGAACGTGGAGTTTTACACTGACCCTGAAACCGAGCTGCCGCACATTTTCCGCCATGACGTGGCAGAGTATGAAGTTGAAGACGTTCTGGCTGACCGAGGAGAAGACAACCCGACCCGTAACAATTCTCGTCTTGCGATTGGACAAACCCGGGGCGGGCGCTACCTCATGGTAGTCTATAGACGAGACAGTGAAACCGGCCGCATCACCGTAATTACAGCTTACGAGCTGCGTGGCAGTGCGCTTGCTGCGTATCGGCGGCGCCAACGCCGGAGAGGGAGAAGATGAACATGGCGCAAAAACATGGCAGCCTTCCACCGTGGTCGAGCGAGGAAGAAATCCGCCAAATTGCCGAGTTCTACGACTCGCTGACTGAAGAAGAATGGATCGCCCACTACGAAGCCTCCTATGAGCAGGCAGGATACACGCACCTCATAGTACCCACCGAGCTGATGGGCACTATTGGGCAGCTCATCGCCCAGGCTGAGCATGACCGCCGGGCCGCCTGCGCCAATGACCCGGCCCCGACGCCGGCAAAGCAGCCAACGCCGCCAACGCCGCAAGAGGGTAACTTCCCGCCCGGCTGGAACTCGGAACGGGTGCAGCGTCTCATTGCCGAGATGGGGGAGGAAGCGGCAAATTGGACCGAGGAAGACGAAGCTGAACTGCGAATACAAATGAAAGGCAAAACCTCTGTCCAGGTCCCCAACGAAATTATCCCCGCCGTTCGCGCCCTCCTCGCCAAACACGCCGACCGGATGAAACACGCAGCCGACGCCTGATCCATCGAGACTGCCCCCTCCTCCATTGTGCTATTATGCCGGTGGCGGCGACGTTGTTGGCCGTCTGGCATCCCGCGTTACGCTTTTCGTCCACTTGAGGAGGTTATTATGTCCGGAAACTACACTATCAGCGTCGGCACCATCGGAGGCGGCCTGTCGGTCAGCCCAGACGGTGGCGAAACCTGGAACCGGATCCGCAACCCGCTGCCCACCGAGTGCAACATCCGCGCGCTGGCCGTCGACCCCAACGACCGGCACCGCATCTACGCCGGCTCCGATAGCGGCCTGTACCGCTCCGACGACAACGGCTTCACCTGGGAATATGTCGAATCTCCCATGGACGACCTGCAAATCTGGTCGGTGGGAGTTGACCCGGATGACAGCGACACGGTGTTTGTGGGCACGCGCCCCAACGCGTTCCGCTCCCGCGACGGCGGCAAGAGTTGGCAAGAGCTGGACTTGGGCGTAAGGATGCCCTGTCCCATCGGCACGCCGCGCACGACCAACATCATCGTTGACCCTCGGGACACCCGCACCGTGTGGGCCGGCATCGAGGTTGACGGCGTGTACCGCAGCCTGGACGGTGGCGACAACTGGACGCGCCTGCCCGACCTGGGCCCCGACCCGTTCCACGGCGACATCCACGGCATGGCCCTCAAGCCCGGCGCCAATGCCGCCATCTACTGCACCACGCCCTTTGGCATCTCGACCAGCAACGACGAGGGTGAGAGCTGGGAGCTGCACGAGTTCCCACGCTTCCACGCCGAAGACCAGCGTTCCTACTGCCGCGGCATGGTAATCAAGCCCGACAACCCCAACGTGATGTTCGTTGGCAACGGCGACACCATCCCCGGCACAACCGGCACCATCCGCCGCACTCGCGACGCTGGCGCCTCCTGGGACGCGCCGGAGCTGTCGACGACGCCCAACTCGGTGGTGTACTGGTTTGCCGCCAGCGATCACGTCCAGGATGTGATGGTTGCCGCCAGCATCTACGGCTACGTGTACGTCAGCTCGGACGGGGGCGATAGCTGGGACAAGTTGCAGAAGGAATTTGGCGAAATTCGTTCGCTGGCTCTGACACCCAACAGCTAGGGGAACTGCTCTGACCTTGACCCTCTCCCAAAGGGTCGGGGACTAGTCCAAATCAGCGTATTCTGCTGGCTCCTTCCTGATCGGGAGGGGCCAGTTTTCGTGCTACAATTTTGCCGCCCGGCATACGCTGATCATCAACAATTGACACATTCCCCAGGAGCGTTCCGATGCCCACCTTCGACTCCGACGGCGTTCAGATATTTTATCAATCCACCGGCGAGGGTTTCCCGCTGATCTGGAGCCATGAGTTTGCCGGCTCTTACGAGAGTTGGGAGCAGCAGGTGCGCTATTTCAGCCATCGCTACCAGGTCATCACGTACAACGATCGCGGCTATCCGCCCTCCGAAGTGCCCACCGACCCGGAGGCGTATTCGCAGGACATCACCATCGAAGACCTGCGCCGGCTGATGGACCATCTGGGACTGGAAGAGGCGTACATCGGCGGCCTGTCGATGGGCGGCAACGTTGCGCTTAACTTCGCCCTGCGCTATCCGGAACGGTGCCAGGGCATCATCGTGGCATCGGCGGGATCAGGCACCACCCACAACGACGCCTTCCGGTCGGGCGGCGAAGCGATGGCGGCGCGGATGCTGGCCGAAGGCACGCCTCCGGTGATGAAGGACTACGGCAGCGGCCCGACGCGGGTGCAGTTGCAGCGGAAAGACCCCCGGGGCTACGAGGAGTTCATGCGCCTGCTGCTGGGGCACAACGCCCGGGGCGCGGCCTACACCTTCCGCGGCGTGCAGCTCAAACGCCCCACCATCGACCAGCTCATCCCGCAGATGAACGCCCTGCAGGTTCCCACGCTAATAATGATTGGCGACGAGGACGACCCATGCGTCGAGCCGAGCATCATGATGAAAAGGGCGATTCCGTACAGCGGTCTGGCGGTGCTGCCCCAGTGCGGACACGCCATCAACCTGGAAGAGCCGGCGCTGTTCAATCAACTGGTGTCCGACTTCCTGACCGCCGTCGAAGCGGGGAAATGGGCCGAGCATCCGCTTGGCGAAACGCCCTACACCACCGGCTCACGATAACCAACTCCCGGTAACCTATACGGTTGGCGGCTCGATGCCGTGCTCTCGTAGCAGGCGTTCCAGCTCCAGGCGCGCCTGTCGCTCGGCGGCCAGGACTTGTTGGTTCGCCGCCAGGGCTTGTTGCTCAGCCGCCAGCGCATCCTCCGATTCTTGCAGGTTGCGCAGGTACACGCCGGCCACCGGGTCGAACAACCGGAACCAGTCTGCTTCAGCGTGCAGCTCCAGTCCCAGCGCTTCGCTCATTCCGCTGTAGCGGCCGGCTACTGAAGTCTCCGCAACGGGAATCGGCTGATACACCCCGCCGACCAGCCGGTTGCCTTGCAGGAAGGGAGTCAGCAGACCCTCCTGGGTAGGGTCATAGAGCCAGTATTCGCGCACGCCCAGCCGTTGGTACAACTCAAACTTGGTTACGCGGTCATTGTGCAGGGATGATGGAGCGGTGATTTCCAGGATAAAGTCGGGGACGCGCCCCTCAACCCAGGTCTGGAATATATTGCGCAGTTCCCCTTTTTGCGTTCCACTGACTACAAAAACATCCGGCGCCACCACCTGGCGCGGATTGCCCTCCTCATAATAGAGGAACATATCCGCTCCCACCCAGGTAGTCGGGTCATTGGCAAACCACGCCGTCAGCGCAGCATGAGCATAAGTCAGCGGGAAAAGTTGATGCTCGGATTCGGCCAACGGTTCCTCGTCATCTATTGGGTAAAAAACGGATTCCGCGTGGTCAGCCTTGCCGGCTTCCGATTTGAGGCGGGGCGCAGTCATAACGAAACCTCCACCAAAGGTGTGCGGTAGTCTAGCACAGGGGACTACCGCCCCCAACCCACGGGAATGACCTCGCGGAATTGCTGCATGGCTTCTATGTGCTGGCTTACGGAGCTCAACGGGCCACGGCGGGCTTCGGCCATGATGTGTGTGGCTCCCAGGTCGCGCCACCCTTCCGCCTCGGCCAGCCATTCGTCCGGCGACTTGCCCGGCATCCGCAACCGTCCGGCGAGGCCAACGTCCTCGCGTTGACGACCAGCCTCGGCGATGTAGGTTTCCATCTTGCCCAGCACCGCCTTGGCGGTGTCGTCCGGTCCTAAGCTGGGGAACCAGCCATCACCCATGCGGGCAATGCGACGCAAAACCGCGTCACGCGGCACCGGGCCGGCGCTGCCGCCGGCGCCAAACCATACCGGAATGGGGCGTTGTACTGGCAGCGGCTTGATGCCGGCGGAACGCACCGAATGCCACCGCCCGTCGAAGTCCACCACATCCTGCGTCCACAGGGCGCGCATCAGGTTGATTTGTTCCTCGGAGCGGACGCCGCGGTTGGAGAAGTCTTCGCCCAGAGCCTCGAATTCCACATGGTTCCAGCCCACGCCGATGCCCAGCGTAAGGCGACCGCCGCTGAGTACATCAATCTCCGCGGCCTGCTTGGCAACCAGCGCCGTCTGACGTTGCGGCAGGATGAGGATGCCCGTAACCAGCCGGATTTTGGTGGTAAGGGCCGAAATGAAGGCCAGCGTAGTCAGCGATTCGTGGATGACGCTGTGGTGGGTGTAGTAGTGATCCTGCACGTGCTGGTGGTGGGCTGGGTCTGCGCCCAGCACATGGTCGGCGATGAACAGGTAATCAAACTGCATCTCCTCGACCGCCTGTACGTACTCGCGAATCGAACCGGCGTCGGACTCAATCTCGGTTTGAGGGAAAATTGCGCCTATTTGCATTGTTGCCTCCGGGGCTGGCGTGGGAATTTGTTGGTCGACGTCGCTCCATAGCGTGGAGGGCGCTCACTCTTGGTGTTAGCGTCGGTATTCGTCGCCGCAGTCGCCAATGATCTGGAACAGGTCGCGCGCGTTTGCCAGCACGGTATCGATGCTTTGCAAGTCCTCTGGATCCAGATGAAAGGTGAAGACCCTGGCGTTATCCTCGATGTGTTCGGCTACGCCCAGGCGTGCGCCCACGATCACGCCGGCCACTGCAGGTCGGTCCAGCACGTACCGGACGGCGACACTGGCGATGCTGACACCGTGCCGGTCGCCGATAGACTTGAGCACGGTTAGCAAACGCTGAAACAACTCCCAACCGCCCCAGGCGTCAACCATTTGCTTGTATTTTTGCAGGCTGGCGGTGGTCAACGCGGCGCGCGTCGGCTCCGGTTGCCCCAGGTATCGGTCGGACAGCAACCCGCCGCAGAGGGTGCCATAGGCCAGCAGCCAGATGCGGCGCTCCGCGCAAAGTTGCGACATCTGCACTTCCGGCCGGCGGTCGATGAGCGAATACTGCACCTGATTGGATACCACCCGGATGCCATGATCGCCGATGACGCGCAGGCGCTCGGTGTCGAAATTGGTCAGGGCCACGCGATGTATTTTGCCCTCGTCGCGGAGTTCGGCCAGGTGAGTAAGAGCGTCCAGGTAGCGGCTATCCCGATAATCCCACCAGTGGAACTGCAGCAGATCGAGCGTTTCCACGCCCATCCGATGGAGCGAGCGGTCAATGTTGCTTTCCACCACTTCGCGGGTCATCGGCCCAGCGCGGGGAACCCACTTGGTGAAAGCCTGCACACCCGACAACGCCTCCGGCCCCCGTTCGGTCACCAGTTGCCGCCGAAATTCACCGATAAAATCTTCGGCCGGACCGTAGTGGTCGGCCAGATCCCAAGTGGTAAGCCCGGCGTCCACGTAATCGAACATGCTGCGGATGGCCGTGGCCGGGTCGATGCGCCCGTGAGCGCCGGACACCTGCCACATGCCGTTCAGGATGCGGCAGATCGGCATGTCCTCGGCGAAATGGAACCGGCTATCGGCTGGAAAAGTCATGGTAGCACCTGGTAACGCGGCGGCTGAAAACGCTCCGATTGTACCACTACCGTCGGATGGGATTGCCCCGGTATGTTAGGATGGCGCCAACTGGAAAACCGCAACTACGACGGTACCGTCCGCCCACTCAGGAACTGCCCATTGGAGGCCCAACAATGACTACACAACAGCCCATCCGCATCGGTTTGATCGGAGCCAACATTCACCAGGGTTGGTCGCCCCGCGCGCACCTGCCGGCGCTGGCGGCGCATCCCGACTTCGACCTGGCCGCCGTGTGCACCACCCGCCAGGAGTCGGCGGACGAGGCCAAAGCGGCGTTCAACGCCGGGGCGGCCTACGACGACTACAACAAGATGCTGGCCGACGGTAACCTGGACGCCGCCACCATCTCGCTGCGGGTGCCGCGCCACTACGAACCGACGATGGCGGCGTTGCGGGCCGGCAAGCACGTTTTCACCGAATGGCCGCTGGGTCGAACCACCGCCGAGGCCATCGAGATGGCCGAAGAGGCGCGACGCCAGGGTGTCAAGACCGCCGTGGGATTGCAGGCCCGGGCCAATCCCACCATTGTCCATCTCCGCAACCTCATCGACGACGGCTACGTGGGTCGGGTGATGACCTGCCACGTGCGCCTGATGCGCGAAGGTGTGCTGTCCCGGGACTCGGGGCGCACCTGGCAGAAGGACGACGAGCTGGGCGCCCACACCCTCACCATCGCCTGCGGCCACACCATCGACGCCCTGTGCAGCGTGGTGGGCGACTTCGCCGACGTGGCCACCGTGGTCAGCACCCAGGCCACCACCTGGCACGAGACCGACACCGGGAATGACCTGGAGGCCACCTCTCCGGACAACGTGCTGGTCAGTGGCAACCTGCAAAACGGCGGCGTGGCGTCGGTGCAAATCGGTAGCACCGCCTGGGCCGGCAGCGGGTACCGCATGGAGATTTACGGCGAGGAGGGCACGCTGGTCGCCGTGTCCGTGGACTCGCCACAGCTGAAGGAGGTCACCATCCGGGGAGCCCGGGGCGGCAGCAACGACCTGCAGGACCTAGTGGCGTCGGAAGAGCTGCACCTGGCGCCGGAGATACCCGCGACGGAAGCGTACAACGTTGGGCAGCTATACAGCCTGTTCGCCGCGTCGATACGGGGCACTTCCAACGGCGGCAACGTGGTCCCCGACTTCGACCACGCGGTGCAGCTGCACCACTTCATCGACGCCATTCGCCAGTCCAGCAACGAGGGGCGGCGGGTAGCCGTGGCGTGATGGCACAGGTGAGAATGGTACAATCCGGCAAGTTTCACGGAGTGGGGCAGTTACCATGACCACTACCAAACATCCAGGCCGGCACGCGTATGACCCTTGAGGAGTTCCTGGCCTTGCCCGAAATGGAGCCGCGCTGCGAACTCATCGACGGGGTACTGTACATGGCTGCCTTCCCGATACCCGACCACCAATTTTTGACGCTGGTATTGGCCACCCGGCTTGTCCTGCAAATCATGGAAACGGGATTGGGGATCGTGCTGAATGAACCCGGCGTAGTGCTATCGAGCAATACCGCCGTAGGGTCGGACATCACCGTGATTCGGTCTGACCGTACCGACATCATCGGCCCTACGGTCATAGACGGAGCGCCTGACATCGTGGTTGAAGTACTTTCGTCGGACCGGAATCACGACCTGGTCACCAAACGACGGCACTACGAGGCCAGGGGAATACCGGAATACTGGATCATCGACGGTGGGGATGACAGCTTCACGGCGCTGGAATCGGTGGATAGCGTCTATACGGAGCGGACCGTGCTGACGGCGGAGGACACTCTGACTACCCCGCTGTTCCCAGAGTTCAGTTTGCCGTTGGCCCAGCTGTTCAACCACCCGGCGCGCATCCGTCGCTGACCGGCCCGCACCGGATGGAAAGCGAAACGCACCGGAGGTTCATTCCAGTGCTCCTGCACCACTTCATCGACGCCATCCGCCAGTCCAGCAACGAGGGGCGGCGGGTGGCAGTTGCCTGATAACCGGCGCGTCATGCCGGCGTACAAAATCGTGCCTGCGTACAATGTAGGGAAACCCCCACGGGCGTCGCCATCATGACGACCATCTACTCCGGCATGAAGCTAACCCTCGAAGAGTTCCTGGCGCTGCCCGAAATGGACCAGCGTGTCGAATTCGAAGAGGGGAAGTTGTACATCATGCCGTCGCCTAACGTAGACCACCAGCAATTAGCCATATTCCTCCTCGTTCAGCTCAGCACACAATTGGAATCCACGAATTTGGCTCTCGTGCATATGCCGGTGGACGTGCTCCTGTCAGAATCGGTGCTGGTGGTTCCCGACGTGGTGGTGATTCGGCCGGAACGCGCCGGCATTATCGGGCCCCAGCGCATCGCCGGGGCTCCCGACATTGCGGTGGAGATTCTATCGTCCGATGCGAATCGGGATCTGGTGCGGAAGCGCCAATGGTACGCGGAGGCTGGCGTGCTGGAATACTGGCCCATAGACCCGGTGGCTGACACCCTGACCGTACTGGAACTGGCTGACCGCGCCTACCGGGAGCGGGCGGTGCTCACCGCCGAGGATACGCTGACCACGCCGTTGTTCCCGGAGTTTAGCCTGCCGTTGGACCAGTTGTTCAACCACCCGGCCCGCATCCGGCGTTAGGCCGAATCCGGCTCGATACACAGCAAAACGCCCCGGAGGGTCATCCCCGGGGCGTTCCTCTTCGCCAGATATCAGCGAATTCGACGGTTAGTCTGCGGTGGTGGTGGCCGTCTCGGATGCCTTTACGATGGGTTGGTTGGTACGGGCATCGACCTCAAAGGGCGAGTAGAGTTCCAGTTCCTTGCCCATCTCGCGGACGGCTGGGATGACCTCTTCACCCATCAGGCGCAGGCTGCGCATCTGGTCTTCGTGGGTCATGGCGCCGTCGCCGTCCCAGAAGAACACAGAGCCCGGGCGCAGGTATTCCAGCACCTCACGAATCTTGGGGATAACCGTCTTGGGAGTGCCGGCGATGATGGTGCTATCGGCAACCTGGTCTTCGTAGGGTCGCCGGTTGGTGCCGAAGCGGCCGGCGGGGCCGAAGGCAGAGGCCGACAGGCGCCGGGAGTTGCGGGACGTGTGGCCAGGCAGGTTCATGATGGCGGGGTTGATGCCGCCCTCGTTGCCGGCCAGGAAGGGATTGCTGACGCCGGACAGGTACTTCCGGGCGACTTCTTCCGCCTTCTCCTCAGTCTCGTCGACGTGCACCTTCCACAGGTAGGCCACGTTCTGGGTGCCAGACTCGTAGCCGTGCTCGGCGGCGGTGTCGTGATAGAGCTGGAAGGCTTCGCGGGTGGGTTCCAGCTTGGTGGCCAGCAGAACCAGCGGGTAGCGCTTCTCGGCGCACCACCTGACCGTCTCCACCGACACGGTGGACGGAATCCAGACCTGCGGGTGCGGCTCCTGCAAGGGGCGCGCCCAGGGGTTCACGTAACGATAGTGGAAGTGCTTGCCCTCCCACCGGAACGGACCCGGATCGGTCCAGGCCTTGATGATGAGATCGTGGGCCTCTTCAAACCGCTCGCGGTTGAAGTGAGGCGGCGAGTTGTGGGACCAGCTCTCGCGACCGCCGCCGCGCACGAATCCGGACACCAGCCGACCATGAGAAATCATGTCGATCATGGACAGCTGCTCGGCCAGCCACAGCGGGTCGTCCCAGATGGGCAGCACATTGCCCAGGATGATGATTTTAACCTTGTTGGTGATGCGAGCCAGAATGGATGCGCCGACGTTGGTCACGCCCTGCATACAGAAGGGAGTGGAGTGGTGCTCGTTGAGCATCACGGCGTCAAAGCCCATCTCCTCGGCGTACACTTTCTCGTCCAGGTAGCGGTTATAAAGCTGAGCGCCGACCTCGGGACGGTAGTGGCTGTTGGAAATACCCAGGTCAACGCTCTGGGTGCCCATCAGGCCGGAACTCTCGTCCTGCCAGGGCTGCTCAGTAAAATGGCCAATCAGCATAATGCGGCCTCTCCTTGCGTAGGTAGCGTGCGGGTAGCGGTCAGGTTGCTAGATGGCGCAAGTTTAGCAGGGGATGGGGGCGGGGGCAAGGTTGGGCGCCGAGAGCGGAACGCGCTAATTCCAACTACTGCCGGAGCACGTTATCTGAAAGTGGATCAGTAGCGGTTCCTGGCTGCTAGCCCCGCCCCCCCGGCAAATCCCAAGATAGCGCCGACCGATGCTTTAACCATCCAGTCAGCTATGTCGATAAGCCTGGTTTGAGCCAGCGTAAGCTGCTCAGTCGGAACCTCTGAGAGCCATACCAATGTGCCTATTCCTAACACGATCAGCATCAATAATGCCGAGAATATCCATAATATGGGTATCCCACGGGGCTCCATCACCGCTAGACGCCTTGACCTTGCGGACCCGATGCGCTGCCTTCGCCCGTCTTCCTGGGGTGCTGGCGGTACCAGTTGATGATTCCAGCGATGCACACTACGAAACCGACCGCTCCTATACACATCATTGCCAGCCCAACCGCTGACACAAAACCTTCCGCCACCATGATAACCCTCCCGAAACGACGGTTCGTTTACTCGCCTATCTGGATGCTATCAGAAACCAGACTGCTTCACCTGGGACAGACCCTGCAACACAATCGGCATCACGGCGTCAAAGCCCATCTCCTCGGCATAAACCTTCTCGTCGAGGTAGCGATTGTAGAGCTGGGCACCGACCTCGGGACGGTAATGGCTGTTGGAAATACCCAGGTCAACGCTCTGGGTCCCCATCAGGCCGGAGCTTTCGTCCTGCCAGGGTTGTTCGGTAAAATGGCCAATCAGCATAATGCGGCCTCTCCTTGCGAAGGTAGCGTGCGGGTAACGGTCAGGTTGCTAGATGGCGCAAGTTTAGCAGGGGATGGGCGGTGGGGTAAGGCGGTTACAAGCCGCAATGCCCCTCGCATTCGTTGATAAAGCCGTTAACCTCGCGCTCACGGCTGTCGAAAGCAAGTGCATCCTCTAAAGGAATGCGTCGGTGATGTAGGTACGCCCGCTTGTGAAACATACGGCCGGCGTTGTGTTCACTGGAACGGAGCATAGCATCTATTCCGACAGCTTCTTGATAAAGGTCAGGTTCGCTGCGCTTGATTTCAAGCCAACTGGAAGAGCTACGGAACGGACAACCAATGCAGGCACTGCGGGAGAGCGTGCGTTTGGGGTAATGTTCGGCGAACCATTCCAAGCATTGGTCGCGGGTCATAGGAATATCATCAATCAGCGGGTAACGGTGTTTTATCCACCAGTTGCGGCTTGGTTTGACTCTCATGGCTTCGTCCGTGCTTATACCCAGCCACATCTCGACGTTGGTTTCCCCAGACAGGCTTTGCCGAGGCCGGACGCCCAACATTTTCTGGACTGCCTTTCTGATGGGGTCAAGTTTGTAGTTTTTGGTGCACTGCCGCCAGTTAATGCCTGCCGGTTCGCCGTCTCGGTCGGCCAGATATGCCGGCAAAGTGAGCCAGGGTTGCCCTTGAGCATTAACGCCATTGATAACGTCATCCCGCAAACTGCGACCGTTTCCCGTTATTTCAATAGGGAACGATACTTGCGACTGTAGCCACTCGATGTTGTCGTAAACCGATTGCGGCTCCCATTGGGTATCTGCGAATATGGCGGAGTCTGGTTTGGATCCGAACGCTCCTTGCTCTGCCAGCAAGCACATTACTGTACTTTGGACACCGCCGCCCAAGCTCAGAACCCGCAGCGCAGGAGGCGTGGAGCGATGCCGATAGCCTAGGGCCCTTTTGGGGGCTTGGCCTCCTCCACGACAGAGCGCAGCTCGTCGTAGTCCAGAAAGTCGAAAGATAGAGTTGCGGCGCGCAGATTCAACGCTGTCATCATGTCATTGGCATCTTTCGTCGTCCGTAGATGCTCGTTGCCATCAAGAAAGACGTCCCAGACAGCCGCTAATAGTCGGGAAACTGAACTTCCTGCTGCATAGCGCATTGACGGCGCGTATTCAGCATCAGACGTTGGGCCGTCTTTTTGCAAACGGTTCAAGTCTGCCAGTGATACCGGCAAAATCGACCTCTCACCATACAGTTCAGCGTCCGGGCCATGTTCTACACGACCGGCTCTTTCCATGCGGCGGCGCAACTCCTCGGGGTTGCCCCGGATAAACAGCTGTGGTTCAGATTCGGCCAAGGTTAGCAGAGCGTCATAGCCGGATTCATTCACCAATTGAATTTCTGGCATAACCCGTCCACCTCCTACTCGTCAGAATCATCAGCGTCCACAAAGTCCGCCAGCACAATACGAAAAGGCGACTTTAGCAGGCGTTGAGCGGCCAAGAACAAAGTATCTCTCTCAATATCTATGTTATGGCTACGCAGTTGGGCCCTTACGCAGCTCAACCACGCGCAGTTTTCGTCATCGGCATCGTCTCCTAGCTCTTTCACAACAGCCAGTACCGACAGCACCGCGCCAGTGAATACTGTAGGCAGTGGCATATCGTTTTCCTTACGCACGTCGTTAAAAGCAGCCAACGTATCGCTGTTGGCGAGTATTGCCACGTAATCCTGTCCAAGATCTATATTGGCGTCGAATTCACCATCGTTCAAGCGGTCGCTTTTGTCTTCCTCTAAACGGAAAATGCTCCTGACAGGGAGGGCGTCGGAATCTATGTCGAAAATCCAGGGCAGATCGGTAGCCAGGGGTGCCAGCCTGGTGATTGATACCGACTGTCCTTGATATTCGGGATGGGCCGTGTCGGTAGAGTGCACAAAGTCGCGTGTGGCCAATATGACCGGATGGACCTGTACCTCGTTTTTGAGGCGGCTAACCGGAATGCGTCCTCGGGCGATGAAAGGCTCGCTGGGCAAGGCTTCCAACCTGTCCCGATACAGGGTAGAACCACAATAGACCATAGCAGCGCACTTGGCATTGCTAGATCGAACCGCTTGGCTGAGGGTCGGTTCATCCAAGTCAAACCGTACCGATATGGACACCATCCCATCGGACTGGTCATATTGGGGCGTGTCGCAGGTGGCAAAAAGCGCAGCATCCACCCCGTAATCGTCAGCGTCAGGCCGCAGTACCGGATGCAGGTATTGGCGGTTGGAACGGTATCGCATTATTCGCTCTCTCCCTGCTCTTGTACATTAGCTGGGCTTCTGCCCACCAGCCGGAACGTCTTACCATGCACCGGCTCGTTGGTGTTTATTTCGACCTGATACCGAGCGTCACCAGTATCGGGCAATCGGCTTATATTCCCATTGGTGACATCAACTGGCGTACCGCCGGATTGCGCTTGCCGAATGTGCAACGGATGTTGAGCACCGTCTTCCCCAACAGCAACCAGTTGGATTTCGGATAGCGGTTGTTCAGGGCTATCGAACGTGGCTACAACCCAATGTGTCTCCCCGGGTACAGGTCGAACCCGGATGCCTCGCACTGCCGACCGCGGCGACCTGCGTCCGTCCCCTGTACCACCGCGCCCTCCGCCGCTACCTCCGGAGCCACCGCTTCCACCCTCTTTTTTGGCCTTTCGCCGGCCACCCCGGCGCCCTCCATGTTCTCCCATAAGCAGCCCCGCTCCTCCGCCAGCATTACGAGATTGGCGGGGAGCAGTTATGGACACAGTGGCCGGTTTATCCTGGTCACCGGGCTTGCCGTTATCATCGTAAATCGGCAGGAATTTGGCCAGTTCGTCCACGTAGTCGTCAGATTCCAGTACATACAATCCAGCTACTGACTCAATCTGCGACCGCACCCATTGCCCCATCTCTTGGAACCTGGCGCTCGCTTGCCGTCTTCGTTCAGGGTCGTCGATATAGTCAACGGACAGCTTATCGTGCTTGGGCGACTCTGAATCCCTGATGTACGATGATTTGTCGGGTTCGGATATGCACTCAATGATTGCGGTGAACCCACGCCAAAGCGGAGGTATGCGGCCCAACCCCAAGATCATATCGGCGGGCCGGGCGGTAATCATCATCCCGGAATCACGAACCAGCGCAATCTCCCGTACTTTCGATTTAGGGTCATCGTGAACCGAGATGCGCAATGCGACATTGCCAATGCCGGCAAAGTATTTCTTGGCAATTGGCGCCATTTTAGATACGTTGATAAAGTTAGCCGTGCGGGGCGACTGCTCACCAGTTGCCAGTGCGTTGTACTCTTCGCTGATGTTGTCAGCGTTAACCTCTTTATTATCGACCGCAACGACAAGGTTGCCGTGAACAATGGCGTGGAAATAGTTGTCAATTGCGGTAGCGATGCATTCCTGCTGCCAGCCTGGGCGTCCTCGATTGGAGCCAAGATCGTAACCTGGAATGTATATGGCTGTGCCGGGCCCCCTTAGCTCGAAAGTGTAGGGCACATCGTTATCTTTGAGAGGCGCATAGGATTCTGCGCTCAAATAACCGGTACGGCGCCGCTGTGTTCCAGATGCATCCGTATGGGATACCAAAATGGCCTTGCCAATGAATCGTCGGTTTAAGCCATTCGTGTCTCGCCAAGCGGTTGAGTAAAGAACCGTGCGGAGATCAGTTACGGCAAAGGCCGAGTGCTTGCCCAATCCGAAAGAGCCGGCGGCATCCTTTTGCTCTTTTACCGGGGAGCCAGAGCCTTTAGTGAGCGCCTCCCATTGGCTAGGAGCGCGGCCGCCGTTACGGGCCACATCACGGGCTCCAGTCGTGTTACTGTCCTTGATGCAAAGGGTAGTGAGTTGAGGATTATAGTCCAGCAGCCGCTTGCTCCTATTGAACTGCTGCCGCCCTTTATCATCATTAATAATGTGGGGTGAATTTATGGCATGGCCGAGGATATTACTCAATTGGCCAGCCTCGAATACCCTTGCAGGGAGGTCCAACAAATTGAACTCCACTCTGACCGGCGCATTGCCGGCCCTAGCGTCAAGCGAGTTTTGAATGGATTCCCGAATCAGGTTAACATCCCGATGGTCTGTGAAATGCGAGATACCGGGATCGTTAGGCCCCTCAATTTCCCCTGCATCGTTAGGCGGGAATTGCCATGTCATCTTGGGCATTGTTCTATCCTTCACCATAGAATCAACGGATGGTAACTTACCACAAGCCAACCGTAAACGGCAGGATGATACAATCCCTAGCACTGAACAGCAATCCCATCCCAACGAGGTATCCCCATGTCCATCGACGTTGCCACCGCTATTGCCCGCATTCTTAAGCAGGAGGGGGTGGAGTGGGTTTCCACTTTTCCCGTCTGCCGCATCAATAACGCCCTGGGACGCGAGGGCGTGCCTATGATTATGATGCGGGACGACCGCTACGCCGTGGCCCTGGCCGACGCCTTTTCCCGCGTCACCGGCGGCGAGCGCATTGGCGTGTGCACCGTGCAGGGCGGCGTGAACGGCGCCGGTTTGCAGTACTCCTACCCCGGCCTGGCGCAAGCGTTCGAGGATAATTCGCCGATGCTGTGCATCACCGACGGCGTGCCGGCGGGCAGCACTGAGAATACGCTGTTCGACGTAACTACCAGCCTGAAGACCGTTACCAAGTGGTTTGGGTACATCGACCGCCCCGAGCGCGTGCCCGAGTTCATGCGCCGCGCCTTCACCATGCTGCGCAGCGGCCGGCCTGGTCCGGTAGTGCTGGCGGTGCCCAACGCCGCCGGCATCTACGACGAAACCGTCGACCCTTACACGCCGCCCAAGGGCTGGAAGTCCGCGCCCGATCCGTCCGACGTCGCCACCGCGGTCGATATCATCATGGGCGCGCAGAACCCGCTCATCTATGCCGGTGAGGGGGTCATCTACGCCGGAGCCTCTGCCGAATTGACGGCATTCGCGGAGCTGACCAACACGCCGGTCATCACCACTCTGAAGGCCAAGGGCGCGTTTCCGGAGAACCACCCGCTCTTCGTCGGCGTGCGTGGCGAGCATCCGGCGGAATACCTGCACAAGAGCGATGTCATCCTGGCCGCCGGTTCCAGCCTGTCGCCGGGCCGATTCACCCACGGCATCCCCAACGCTCCGAACAAGACCATCATCCAGTGCAACCTGGATGAGTTCTACGTCAACCGCATCTACCCGACCCATCACGCCCTGATCGGCGACGCGAAATTCACCCTGCAGGCGCTGACCGACGAGGTGTCCCGCCGCACGTTGGGCGCTGGTCGTCCGGCCAATGGAGTGGTTGCCGAAGTCAAGGCCGCCCGCGACGCCGGCCTGGCTCAGTATCGGGAGGTGATGGTTTCCGACGACACGCCTATTAACCCTTACCGGGTGTACGGCGACATGATGAAGGTGCTGGACCCGCACAATTCGTTCGTAACCCACGATTCCGGCAACACGCGCGACCAGTTGAGCACGGTGTACGACACGCTGATTCCTCGCGGTTTCCTGGGCTGGGGCAACATTTCGACGCTGGGCTTCGGTCTGGCAGCGGCTTTATCGGCCAAACTCGCCTTCCCGGAGCGGCAGAGCGTGGCCGTTACCGGCGACGCCGGCGTCGGCTATATGCTGGGCAACCTGGAAGTGCCGGTGCGACAGAACATTGGGATTACCGTGGCCCATATCAGCAACGGTGGTTTCGCCGGGTATGGCCCCGGGTTCTGGGGCGACGGCCATGACCCGTACACGCATCGGGTGCTGGGTCCGGAAGACCTCGATATGTCCCGCGTGGCGGGCGAACTGGGCCTGCACTCCGAACGGGTCACGGAGCCGTCGGACGTGATTCCCGCGTTGCGCCGCGCCCTGTCCGCTAACGATGCCGGACAACCCTCCTACATCGAGTTCATTTGCAGCCAATACCCAATCTACGGCGGTTTTGTACCCAGCCACGTAGCGCACTAGCAATTAGACCGGAAAAGGAGGCCCTACGAATGGGCACGTTCAGCATAACCATCCAGATTGGCAACTTGGGCGGCGAGCACTTTCAAGACGTCGCAGTGATGGCGGACACTGGCGCGACCACGACGGTGATCCCCCGCGCTATCCTGGCCGGCCTGGGCATTCATCCAACAAAGCGGGCGACTTTTGAGTACGCTGGTGGCGAGCAAGTGCAGCTGGATATGGCCGAGGCGCGGGCGCGAGTGGAAGGGGTTGAAACTGTGACCTGGGTCATCTTCGGCGAAGCAGGAATGTCCCCCCTGCTGGGCGCATACACCCTGGAAGGCGTCTTACTCGCCGTTGACCCCTACAACCAACGGCTGGTGCCGGTAGTGGGGTCGCTGAAGTAGCCGGAACATCAACCTATCAAGATCAATCTTGACACGTCAATTCACAATGACTTAGCCTGACCCGACACACTAGGCGAGGGATCTGAAATGGTCGCACCGCGTGAGAAATTTTCCAGCCAGGCTTCCCCCGAATTGCTGGCCGAGATGCGCGCAATAGCCAACGAACAGGGCCGTTACTTTCAAGCCGTCCTGGAAGATGCCATGCGGCTGTATATCCAAACCGGCCAGCGGGAGCGTGTTCGCCCTGAGGTAATGGCCCACTACCGGGCCAGCGTCGAGAAACACCGCCACCTCTACGAATTATTGGCCCAATGACCCGCAACTTCCCGACTGCCCAGGAGGCCGTGGACATACACGATGACCTGATCCGCCAATTTGGTGGCGAATCCGGGTTGCGCGACGCCGGCGCGTTGGAGTCGGCCATAATGCGCCCCCAAATCGGGTACTACGACGGCATCATTGAGGAAGCCGCCGCCCTCATGGAAAGCCTCGCCATGAACCACCCTTTCGTAGATGGCAACAAGCGGGTCGCCTTTGCCGTTACGGAAATCTTCCTACGCATGAACGGCCACTTCATCGACTGCGACAGCCGGGAAGCCTACGACTACTTCATGGAGCTGTTCGATACCAACTCCTTCCGCTTCGCCCAACTCTCCAACTGGCTAGCAGACAAAGCAAAACCCCTATGAAGCGGATGGCATAACCATGCCCATTATAGAAAACCAACTTAACGGTCGTATCGCCACTTTGTTGGGGCGTTTGAATCCTCGCTGGACTGCCAGCGGGGAGAACATAGGAACGCTCCAGGGCAGCACGCTAACCCCCGATGTCCTAATCACTCAGCCTAACGCCTACCCCGTAGTGATAGAAAACAAATACGCTGACTCGGCTGGCACATTGGAAGCGCAATCCGCAGGCAGGCTCGGAGAGATTTTGAACCCCACAGTAGCCCATGCTATGGGAACAATCCACGCGGTCGTTGCCCTCAAGTCTCCGCTAGTATTACGGGAATGCGCGGGTTTGGACGATGTTGATCAATTGCTTGAATCCGGCATCACGCTGGAATATGCCCTTTACGCCGGCGCTAACTCAAAGGAATGCACAAGATTTCCACAGAGAGGGTTCATCACAGGTGGATTGCGCGACCTGGCTGCTTTTGTAGGTTACGCGGCAACACCGCAAGATGCAGTGGAAAGGGCAGCCGAAATCATGGAGGACGGAGTAAATAATGCCGCCGCCATTCTGAGGGAAGCCGCCAAACTCAGCGACGATACCAGGGAGGCGATAACCGAGTATCTTAAACAGGATTACAGCGAACAAACCCTGCGCATAGCCACGACGATACTGGTGAATGCGTTGGTTTTCCATGAGAATCTCGCCGGTCAATATGGCGTCCAAAGTTTGGCGCAGATGCGTAACGACTCAATATTGACGCAATCCATTGTGCTGCATGAATGGGCCAAGATTCTGGACGTCAATTACTGGTCTATATTCAATATCGCCGGCCAGTTGCTACGCAATATCAACCCACCCAGTTCCGCCGTACAGATGCTGCAAACAATGGCCGAGACTGCCGACAAGTTGATAGCATTAGGTGTCTCTCAGTCCCACGACCTTGCCGGAACTGTATTCCAGAAACTTATCGCAGACCGCAAGTTTCTGGCGACTTTCTACACCAGGCCAGAATCTGCCACTTTGTTGGCGCATTTGGCTATCCCTGACGACGGGAAGTGGGACGATCCAGAACGGGTCAAGGATTTTCGCATCGCTGACTTCGCCTGTGGCACCGGCACGCTCATCCATGCCGCCTACCGCCGGATGTGCCAACTCCATCAACTTTCTGGAGGTGACCCGGAGCAATTACACGCCTATATGATGGAAAACTGCTTAACGGCGTTGGATGTGTTGCCGTCTGCCGTGCACCTGACGGCATCCATGTTGTCATCGTCTTACCCTGCCCAGCGATACGAAGGCACTCGAACCGTCGTAACACAGTATGGAAAGACCGAACGAGGCGCCATCTCATTGGGTTCGCTAGACCTGCTTGGAGCTACCGGAGAAGTTAGACCGCTAATCCCGATGAACCGGGCAACCACATTGACCGGCACAGGTGAAGCAGAATTGGACTTGGGAATATCCATGCCGCCAGTCAGCCAGAACCTGGTGATCATGAACCCTCCTTTCACCAAGCCAGACTCCGATTGGGATGGTCAGAGAGACGAATCATATTACGCTAAACATTTTCATGGCCTCAGCACAGACCGAGATACACAGAGCAAGATGTCTGCGTTGGCGAGAGAATACGGTCGGGGAACATGCGCCCACGGATACGCGGGCATCGCATCATGGTTTGTGGCACTATCCCACCATATGGTAAGGAAAAGCGGAACTATCGCCCTCGTGCTGCCCATGACTGCACTACAGGGTTCCAGTTGGCATAAGGTGCGTCGATTGATTGCTCGAGGCTATAGCGACGTTACTGTATTAACGATTGCCACGGCTAAACAGGACGATCAATCGTTCTCAGCTGATACAGGAATGGCAGAGACGATGATCATCTGCCGGGAATCCTCTGGCGCGCCAAGTCGGCGTGGCTTGTTCGTCTCTCTGTTGCGCCGGCCTAACAGTGAGATGGAAGCAACCGAAATCGCTCGCGCCATAACGGCCATCGCCAATAATTCGGAAATCGGTAGATTGGAAGCAGGCCCCTATGGTGGCAAGCAAGTGTTCATTGGAGATGAACTCGCAGGAGAAGTAGTTAATGCTTCTCTGGATTCTGATAGCCCCTGGTCGTCTATTGGTATAGCTGATTTCTCCGTAGCCCAAGCCGCTTACCAATTAGTCAGGGGAAACATTTGGCTGCCACAAATGCAAGCAAAAGACGCATTTGCATTTCCTCTAGGGACTTTGGACGACATTGGCAATGTTGGGATACAGGATCAAAACATCATTGGCAGAGGAGCACAGGCGGCGTTTGACCTAATCAAATCACCCTTAAATACCCCTACATTTGCGATGCTGTGGAATCATAATGCTGCCTTGGAAAGCCGTTTATTAGTAAGCCCTGACAGCGAAGGTCGCGTTAAGCCCGGTTTCGAGGGCCGGGCCGCACAAATATGGGATACTCGCAGCCACGCCCACCATAACCGTGACTTTCGGTTCAATTCCCAACCGCTGGCGGTGGCCTTCACCGAGCAACAGACTATCGGCGGACGTGCCTGGCCCAATGTGCGCTTTGACAGCCGCGCCCGCGAAATCGCCTACACCCTTTGGGGAAACAGCACGCTCGGTTTGCTGCTGTACTGGTGGCAATCCAGCCGCCAGCAGGCCGGACGCGGCAGTATGCCCATATCAGCCATCCGCGCCATGCCAACACTGGACATTAGTCAACTAACACCCGGCCAGTTGGCAACCGCCGAGTCTATCTTCGAGGATATGCGCGGGTTGACTTTCCTACCCGCTAACGAAGCCTACCGCGACAACACCCGCAAGGAACTGGACCACCGCGTCCTCATCGAGCTGCTCGGTCTGCCCGAAAGCATCCTGGAACCCTTGAACCTGCTGCGCCTCAAATGGTGCTCCGAACCCAGCGTCCACGGTGGCAAGAGGACGCGGCCGCTGAGTGAATAGCCACTGACGCTCTGCATACCCCCATCCACTTCATCCTCTCCATCCCTACAAAACTTCCTCGCCCTACCCGAGAAACTCCTCCACCAGCCCCACGAACCTATCGGTGGCTTCCAACTCCGGATGGTAGCGCAGTTATCGAATCCATAAACCAAGTCTATTTGCCACCGTTTCCTGCTGCTCGTCCAGCGTTATGAAGACCAGGCTAGGGATCAGCTTGGCGAAAAAGAGCGCGGTGGCAAGGTGCCATAAGCGAACAGGCTCTAAATATGCAACCGCCAGGACGGTCCCCATTTCAGCGTCCAAGCGGCGGTTGGGCATAATCCAATGGACGTTGGACAGCGCATCATCGTGGAACTCCCGTCCCTCAACGACAAAGGCTACCCGCATCTCGGCCTCGAGTAGGTTGGCGGACAGTAGGTATCTAAAACCGGACAGTTTACGAGTGATGGACTCGGCAGCCGGCTCTTCTCCAAAAACGACGGCGGAAAGTGCGGTGGTATCAACGTAGGAAGCTCCAGCTAAACCTGGAGAGGTCATTGGCTAGCCTCGCCGTTCGATTAGCCGCTTCGTGGCACCCGGGACGTAAGCGATGGGGCGCAAGGTCTCTCTAGGGCCGTCGCCGCCGGACAAAATCCCTTGAGCACAGAGTTCCTTCAGCCGCTCTTCCAAGTCTCGTAGCTCCGCAACTCTGTGTTCTGGCACCTGTTCAGCGATGATTTCCAACTCATCTTGGTCGTTGTGTTTTTCGTTGTTCATAGCTTAACCTCGGAAGGAATTTATCACTACCCCAAAAATTCCTCCACCAACCCCACGAACCGCTCCGTGGCTTCCAGCTCGGGGTGGTGGCCGCAGTTTTCGATAATCTCCAGGCGGCTGCCGGGGATGCGCCGGTGGTATTCCTGGCCGGCGCCGACGGGCACGATGGCGTCCTGCGCGCCCCAGACGAGCAGCGTCGGGATGCGCTCCAGCCGGTAAACCTGGTGTACGAGCCCCGGGTCGTGCATATAGGGTCGCCAGGAAACGCGGCAGGTGCCCTCCATGGCGATCTCCCAGCGCTCCAGCAGGTCTTCGTCGGGCTCGGCGGGGCAGATGTCCCGGTACTCCGGCGTGCCATCGGGGTCCAGCAGGGAAGCCTGGATAAACAACGGCGGTGTCACCTCGAACATATCAAAGATTTCGCCGCCGGGTGGACGGATGCCGCCAGCGCCAACCAGAATCAGCTTGCGGAACTGCTGCGGGCACATGGTTGCCAACTCGGCGGCCAGCCAACCACCCAGGGAGAATCCCATCAGGTCGGCGCCTTCCAGCCCCAGCTTGTCGAAAGCGCCCAGATACCAGATGGCCATGTCGTGCATTTTCATCGACCAGTCCAGCTGATCCGACTGGCCAAAGCCAGGATGGGACGGGACGTGCACGGTGTGGTTTTGCGCCAGCGCGCGGTGGTAGTTGAGCCAACCGGGATGTCCCAGCTCGTCATGCAGAATGACCAGCGGACGGCCACTGCCGCCCGTAATGACCTCCACGCGGGAACCTGATATTTCGGTAATGCTGGACGTCCAGGGTTGAGTTGAAGTTGTCATCGTAAGCAAGTCCTGTGTCGGGAAGTCATGTGTTGGAGTGTGAATCGGGCCGCTCGCCCTGGGCTACGCCGGACACTGAGCAGCACCGGCGGGACGGTCCAAAGGAGCAGAGCTGGAGCGGGTGATGGGATTCGAACCCACGACTTTTTGCTTGGGAAGCAAACACTCTACCGCTGAGTTACACCCGCCGGGGGCAGTGGTCTTTTGAGAGCCAGTTTAGCAAGGCAACTGGCTTATAGCAACCGGACCGGGCGTTGAGCCAGGACGATTGCAAAGTCCCCTCTCCCCTTCGTGGGAGAGGGTTAGGGTGAGGGGGCGTTCCCTCGTCAAGCAGAAAGGAACTGCTGACTTTGCAATCGTCCTGGCGTTGAGCAGGGTTTTCACCAGGCGCAGGTATCAGGGGCCACCGGCATTGTCAAACCCTTACGAACCGCCTCCCCCGTCGCCCCAGGCCACTTCCGGCAGGTTGCGCTCGCGCCGCACTTCGTTGATGGTCAGGACGCCGCGATCCAACAGGGCGGTTTCTCTTTGCACGCGGCTGTTTTCGTCCTCCTGCAGCGCTTCGATCACCGACAGGTCGAACTCCACGGTCAGCTGAGGATAGCCCAGACGTGGCAGCAGCACCCGGTTGAGCTGTTCCTCCAGAAACCGCACCTCGGGCACGATGGTGTTGCGCCAGAAGATGCGCTCGGCGGCCTGCACGTTGGCATAGGTGGCCCGCTCGAAATCGCCCAACAGCACCTTGGGCACTCCGTAGGTGCGGCTCACTTAGCCGTAGCTGCCGCTAGGGACGTTGCCTCGCCGCCGCCCGGGGGCGGTGGCGTTGGTTCCGACGCGCATGCCAACAGCAGGGCCGCGAGGATCACGATGACGGTAAAAAGTGTTCTCAACTCTCTGACTCCGGGCAGCGTATCGGGATTTCGAGCAAACGGCGGGGATTTTCCCACGGGTTGCTGCAAACAGCAATGACGCGTAGGTGCGGGTCAGAAGTCGGTGGTGTTTCCCGCTTCGGGCTCGTCGATGTCGTCCACGCGCTCGGGCCAGTCGT
This sequence comes from Dehalococcoidia bacterium, assembly GCA_965220095.1. Lineage (GTDB taxonomy): Bacteria > Chloroflexota > Dehalococcoidia > Lucifugimonadales > UBA3495 > Bin87. Next base: position 2,124,783 of record OZ244805.1, on the reverse strand, counting down.
TGGCGTTGATGTCGCAGAACCGGCATTCCACTGATTGGAACGTCGGATCTTGGTCGTCAGCATTGTAGCGCCGTTTCGGTTGACTCCGCCGCCAGTCTGGATCATTCTGTGGCGCGCTGTGCCCGTGGTGGAGCACTTCCCATCGGGCATGGGAACGGTTCCGGTTCGCCGTGCTCTTTGAGTGGCCGGCGGTCGAGATCCGGCTTATTGCATATTTTTCGCGGATTTTTGCAGGAGGAATGATGCAGGCGATCACGAACCCCTTCGCGAACATAATCAATGGTCCCAAGCAGTTCGTCATCCCCGTCTTCCAACGGGACTACGCCTGGGGCACGGAGCAGTGCGACAGGATGTGGTCGGACGTTCTCAAGGCGGCCCACGACGATGCCCCGCATTTCCTGGGTTCGTTTGTGTACGTTGATGAGCAGGTTGGCGCCGCCTTTGGCAGCTGGCTGGTCATTGACGGTCAGCAGCGGCTCACAACCTTGACGCTTTTGATGATCGCCCTGAGGGATCATTTGGTTGAGACCCAATGGCAGGGAAACGGGCTTAGCGTCGAGCAGATCGACGAGTTCTTTTTGAAGAACAGATTCCAGTCGGGCGATCTCGGGTACCGGTTGGCGCTGCGGCGGCGCGACAACGACACGCTGCAGGCCCTGGTCGACAGGAAGGACCCGGCCGAGGTTGGCGACAGTTCAGAGGCTGTCCTTGCTGCGTACGAACGTTTTCGGGCTTTGCTACTGAGCTCGGGCGTGGACCCGGTGGACGTGTACAACGGGGTCTACCGTCTGGTGGTCGTGGACGTGAGACTGGAGCGACCGGCGGACAACCCGCAGGTGATTTTTGAAAGCCTGAACTCCACCGGTGTTGATCTCACCCAGAGCGACTTGATCCGGAACTACCTGCTCATGGGCTTGGACTCTGATCAGCAGACAGCGTTGTACGACGATTACTGGAGCAAGTTGGAGGACGCTTTCCGCGACGCCGGCGGTGGGTTCGAGGAGTTCCTGCGCGACTACATGGCTCTGTCGGAGAGGTCGACGACCCAGACGCTAGCAGACCGGGTGTATGTCAAGTTCAAGGAATTTTGGCCCTCCGGTGGGTTTGACGAAGCAGCCGAACTCCTCGCCGACATGCTGAAGATGGGACGATACTACGCTTGGTTTCGGCGCCCCTCATTGTGTCCCGACAAAAGCTTGGTCCCTGCTTTATCAGTTGCCCGTTACGGAGGGTTCGGTACCACTCACGCCGCTCTAGTTGCGCGTCTTTACGACCTGCGAGAACGCAAGCTGGTCAAAGACGGCGAGTTTGTCCAGGCGATGACGCTGCTGAAGAGTTACCTGATGCGGCGGGCCGTGCTGGGTCTGCAAACTGGCAGTCACTGGAACTTCTTTCAGAGGGTTGCCCACGCTGTCGAAGAGGATGCTGTTTTCGAAACCTTCAAGGTGGCGCTGGTAAGGGAACGTGGAACCTACGCGTTTCCTTCCGATGAGAGTTTCCTTTCCGGGATCCAGGAGCGCGATCTTTACCACTTGCGCGCCTGTCATCATATTCTCGCCACACTCGAAAACCACGGCCAGACTGAGCCGAGTCCAACCGGCGATTATTCCATTGAGCACGTCATGCCCCAAGACATTTCCGACGTGGAGGACTGGCAAAAGATGCTGGGCGATGGTTGGGAAGAGGTGCATCAGACTTGGCTTCACCGGTTGGGCAACCTAACTCTGGTCGGTTACGACAAGAACAGTGCCATGTCGAACCGGCCGTTTTGCGAGAAGTTGTGCCACCCGAAGGGTTTCAAATTCACCGCCGTGCGGTTGAACCACTACATCCGGGATCGGAAAGAATGGACAGTGGATCAGATGAGGACGCGGGGGGTCCAGCTGGCGCAACGAGCATTGGGGGTATGGCCATTTCCCCAGGCCGACACGGGGATGGTTCAAAACAAGAACGTGGCGGAGCTGCAGGCGCAGTCGGCTCTTCGCGATTCGAGGAGTCTGGTGATGAGCGATTCCGTGCGTGGACTGCTGAGGCATTTGGCGGAGGCCATAACGACCTTGGGCGAGTCGATCCCGGTCATCGAGAACCGTTCGGTCTGCTTTTATGACGAGTCAGGCGTCTTTTTCGCGGAGATGTTGCCGATGGCCTACTACGTCAGGCTTCTGATCCCTCTGTCGTTTGACGAGGTTACCGACGACCCGGAGGAACTGGCGGCCGACGCCACCACTTGGAGTTGGTTGTCCAATGTGACGCACCGAGATTGCGGCGTGGTGGTGGACATTCGCCAGATGGAACAAACTGATGCCGTCCTGCGGTTGCTCAGTCAGGTCTATGAGGGCTCGGAGGCCTGATGGGCGTCACGGCCGTTGAGTTTTGCTTAGCATCCATTCCGGCGGTCGGCTGCGGGAACATAATGGTTCGGTTGGGCGACAATTGCCGAGGTACTCCTGCGCGCCGGATGAGTTTCGCTTTATCGGGTTGAACATGGTCTGGAACTGGTCGTAAAAACGGCCGCCCCGTCAGTCGGTAGCGACCAGCGTCGTCTTTGGTCAGCTATGGGTTCACCGGGGGTCGTTGGTCGCCGGTGCTGTCATGGCTTGCAACCCTGAACGCCGTTGCAGTCTTGCCGTGAACGCAATTAGCGGGTTCAGGTCGCCATCGTCGCCCGCTTCGAGGGCGTCGATGTAGTCGTTGCGGTCATCGCGGGTGACGACAATGGGCAGGTAATCGTGCTGCACCAGGTGCCAAGTGACGAGGGCCCTTGTGACCCCGCCGTTGCCGTCCTGGAAGGGGTGTATCTGCACGAACCGGTGGTGGAGCTACGCCGCCACCAGCGGGGGATGGTAGACCTCGGGGTATGCGATGTAGTCATGGTACCAGCCCAGCAGGTTGTCGAGTTCGGAGTCGACGTGTTCGGGGAGTCAGTACTGGTGGACGACGCCGCCGGGCCGGGTCGGGTTGTTGGGCAAGGTCTTGAAGGTGCGGGTATGGGGACGAGTTTCGAAGAGCTGGCTCTGTGGAGAGGAGGTCTGGCCGGGAATGGAGTGCGATTAATGGGTGGTGTGCTCACGTTAGACCTGTGTCGGCAGCAGCCCAGTGTTGAGCGTGCATTGCTTAGCGGTACTTCGTCAACGGTTAGGTTGAGGTGGGGTCAGGTTTCTTGGTGCCGTCTCAGACACTCGACGATGATTCGATTCATTTCGGGAAACTGCTCGGCAGCGAAGTTGTCGACTGCAGCTTCGATCTTCGACCGAGCGGTGCCATCGTCCCAGCTGGGTCCGTAGTCGGATGGTTCAAGTATGCAGTCTGGTTCCTCGTGCAGGATCATCCAACCGTCAATAAGGGAATTGCGGGTGGGTTTGAAGACGGCGGGGTTTTGCCTGACGGCGTCAAAGAGGAGGGCCCGGACCTCGGTGTTACCGGGGTCGGCGGGAGCGAGTCCCAGATCGAGGTAGGGCATCTCATCATCGAACCGGAGTTGGAAGAGGAGAAGGGCGTTGGATTCGGGCGCCCAGCCAGTGCCGGTCCTGCTGCTGGGAAATTCGTCCCAGTCGGCGGCGCGAAAGCGGACGTACTGGGGGTCTTCGCGATCCAATGTCCAGAATGGGTGCTTGGCGACGGCCTCCCTAAGCATGGGCTTGGTCTCGGCGATCCAATCTGGCCTGTTGGCGACGATGCGCTCGATTGCCTCCCAGTGTTCAAGGTAGATGCGGCGGGCCTGTCGATCAAGGCTGGTATCTGGCATGACGTTGCTCCTGATGGTGGTAGCGTAGATTTGCAGCAGGGCGTTCGCGTCGGGATCTGCGACTCCGGTCTCCAGGATTTCCTGGATGGCGTTGTGGATGACGGAGTAGCTGGCCGGTTGCCAGTGCTGTCGATCCCGTTCCAGGTTGGGTGGGAGGCCGCCGGGGGACAGGAAGATGTGGTGTCTGATGAAGTCGGGAAATTCCTCGGCTAGGGCGAGGTAGTAGCGAGTGAGCTGGTTGCTGTGCTCCTGGGAAAAGGTCTTGTTCTCGATGGCAATGAGGTTTTGGTGGTCCTGACCCAGGATTAGGATGTCCAGGTAGCCCCGCTGCCCGTCGACGACGTTCTCCCACTCTTGGTGAACTCGGGCGATGCTCCAGTCGGCGTTGAGCAATCTTGACGGAGCCGATGTGGCGTTGAGCAGGGCGGCGATGAAGTGGCTGGCTTGCCGGTGGTGCGCCGATGGTTCCAGAAGCCAGCTGATGATCCTGGAGTGGAGTTCCTCGGCGGCCCATTGGCGAGGCGCGATGAGATCAAGGGCGTCCAGCTGATCGCGTTCCTCGACGATGGCGTGGCTGAGGTCGGTGAGAGATTTCAGGAGGTCTGGCGAGTGGAAGGCCAGGCGGGAGGCCTCGCGCTCGTCGGTCAAAGATGTTTCCAACTGTGCTATTGCGGGCAGTGCCCGATTTAGGAGTTGGTCGTGCGGGTCGATTTTAGCGTCTGGGATGGTCATGGCGGCCCTCCGGTCAACATTTATGGCACACGGTCGGCTGGCTTGCGGCGGCGAGCTATTTGTTGATAGTTGGCATTTGGGCAGGCCTACTGGCCGACCGCCAGTGAGCCGGCAGCGGCGATTGTCCCACGAAGCACTGGCGCCGGCAATAACGCAACGGCGTGGGTCAAAAGTCGATGGTCGTACCTTCTTCAAGTTCGTATCTTTCGTCCATTCGTTGGGGACAGTCGGCAGCGCTGATGTCGCAGAACCGGCACTCTTGGCGGCTGGGCACTCTCCTTGCCGGTTCGTCGGCTGTCAGCCGGCGGATTAGCGCGCCCAGGTTCTGGATGAACTGGTCATCGACGGCATCTGTCGAGATGCGGACCGTGTGGTCGCGGTAGGTTACCTGCCCCCTGAGTTTGACGCTCCGGTACCGTTCGATGGCCCTGGGGATGGCGTACAGGTAGATCATGACCTGGACGGCGTGGCTGGGGCTGTCGTGGCCGGTCTTGGCGTCGACGATGACGGCTTTGTCTTCCCGGCGGGCGATGATGTCGGGTCGGCCGGCGAGGGTTGCGGTCCTGCCGTGGAGTTCAAACCGGTTCTGCGCCTCGGTCTCGACGTCGTGGCCACCGACGGTCCAGTTGTCGATGCGCTCGTTGAGGAGCGCGGTGTGGTCGAGCATCCACTTGGCTTGGTCGAAGTCCGACGGGACGCGTTCCCAGTTCTGATGATGGGCCTTGAACCAGATGGCCCATTCGCAGGAGTTCTCGCCGGTGAGCAGGCGGGGCAGCCAAGTGGTCCAGATGTAGGGATGTTCTCGTCGCTGCGGCATGACACGGCTCCTCCAGGTTAGGTAGCCGTCGTCAGCCTGATGTCATTTTATTCCTGGGCCGTGTGGTCATGCCACGGCCTGCTGTCATCAGATTAGTGGTGGGAGACCCTCCGCTGGTTTCGGACCCCCGCTGGTCGATGAGTCTCGCGTTGTTGCCTCGGCGGTCTGCCCGGGACGGTGCTGGTTCTGGCTTAGAGCCGACGTGTGGTCGATACCATCGGACTACAACCGCGCCGTGTTGGGGTCTTGCTGATTGGCCTGTCCTCTTGGTGCTGGAGATGAACAGGAGGTTCAGGTCATGGGATCACGCAAGATGATGAGGACGTGTATTTTGGCGCTGACGATGCTGGGCGTGGTTGGAGCGTTCGCCGTGCTGGCCTGCGGGCCGGCGGCGCCGGCTCCGCAGGTTTCGCAGCCGGCAGGGAGCGGGAACTCGACTGTCAACGACGCCCTGTCGTCGAATGGCATGTCGGTTTTGCCTCAGGGTCCTGGAGATGGGTCTTCCGAGGGCGAGAAACCCACGCCGACGGCGACATTGACTCCAACGCCCACCCCAATTTGTTGGGAGATTCCGGTTTACGGCGGTGAGGGTAGGATGACCACTGGTTGCGAGTTGCCCGGGCCTCCTGAAACTGACTTCGGTGTGCGGATGGCGATCAAGGAGCACAAGGAGCGGTCAGCCAAGCGGGCTCGAGGTGAACCGGTGGAGCCCGTCACCGTCAACGTGAGGATATATCTTGAGACGGAAAAGGCGGCAGATCAACTGTTGGATCTTCTGGAAACCGAGCTCGGCGAGGTTGGCGTTGCGAGGCTGGGTGTTAACCGCGATGGTAGGTCGTGGTGGGCAGCTTACGTGTGGGTTCTCCGTTTGGACGCGGGGTTGATTGAACCCATCTACGAGATAGATGGTGTGTTGAAGATGAGTACGATTGCTCCGCAGAGCTACGGCGGGTCTCATCTTCAGCAGACGCCGTCGGCTACACCGACGCTGACTGCGGCGCGGCTCACGCATGCTGATCAGTGGCATCGGGCTGGTTTCACCGGAGCAGGTGTGGGAGTCGGCGTCATCGACAGCAGCTTTCAGGATTTCGAGACTAGGGTCTTGCCAATGCTGTCCCGTCCGGTGAGGTTTTTCTGCTACGACTCCAGTGACAACATTGTGGAGGGCCAGTTGCCGCCATTGCCAGATGGTCCCAGCTTTGACGTCTGTGAGGATGGTTCACTGGAGAACCCGGATCATGGTACAGACGTGGCGGCTGCGCTAGCTGAGATTGCGCCGGACGCGGATCTTTACATCGTGGAAAACCCTCCAGAGTATCCTGTGGAGATTGTTTTTTTGGCTTTGGACTGGCTCATTGATGCCCAAGGGCCTTTGAGTGCCACGATGCCTGACCGCAGTTTCAACGTGAAGGTCATCAACCACTCGTTAGGTCACCTATGGGATGGACCTGGTGATGGTAATTCGCAGGACGGCAATGACGTGAGAAGTAGTCTGCTGGCCGCGGTTGACTACGCTGCATCCAACGGAGTTCTTTGGGTCAATCCGTCTGGGAACCGCGCAGAGAGCACATGGTTCGGGCGTGACCCTGATTTCCACGACACGGGACACTACCTCCCGTTTAGCGAGTTGGGGACGGACTTTGGCTGCAATTTGGTGACGCTAGAAGCTGGCAAGGATTACTTTTTCCAAATGCGTGGGGACGGTGCTTGGTCCCATGCGGACGTGAATCTTGCGATGGCACTGAGTGGCCCGAACGAAGTGGAGGAAGATAGGCGGTTGTTGTTTTTGTCAACGGGCATGCAGGCCGGTGAGGAGGTGCACGTTCCTTTTGATACGTTGTCGGTCTCTGGGTCTGGTGCCCTGTCGGGCTTTGGGCTGTCCAAAGGTCAATACTGCCTCTTTGTGACGAAGGATCCCGAAGACGCCGATCCTGATTGGGTGCAGTTGCAGGTCTATCTTCCTGGTCAAGTGGAACTGCAATACGCCACGGCAACCGGCAGCCTCAACAATCCGTCGGAGAGTGCGAACGATGGGATGCTTTCAGTTGGAGCAGCCAGCAACACGGCTTCGCCTTTGGTTCAACCTTTCAGCGGCAGGGGTCCGGCGCCGGAGCCCTACCCACCAGATCGTGTTGCACTCGACTTTGTGGGTGGTGTCTTGGCAGGTGCGGTAGGGACCAGTTTTGCATCGCCGCGTGTGGCGGGGTTAGCGGCGCTGGTGATTGGCGCGCTCGGCGGCCTGCCGGATTACGACACACCCAGCGAGGTGGTGCAGTACTTGAAGCGCATACCGCGTGGTCCCTTCGCGATTCCCATGAATGATGACGGATATGGTTTCTTGGCATTGCCGCCGCTTGATCCTCCAGATGATCTGAGGCTCGAGCAAGTTTCGTGCGCAGCTTCGGGCAACCTCAGGGTTGCTTACGACCCGCCGGCCGAGGAAATCTCTCTGCCATTCGTCAATCAGCTGTATGTCGGCGAGGTGCGGGTGGTCGACAATCCCGACTTGGACGTGGTTTTGAGTGTGCCGCGCACGGGTGGAACCAGTCGAACGGTCCGTGCGTTGGAAGGTGAGACGTACCGGGCCAAGGTGAAGACTTGCGTGGCTGGGGTGGGCTCCGGCGAAGACCTTTGTGGTCCCGAGGCCACTTCGTCCGATTTCTTGCTGCTGGCCGAGGTCTGCAGGCCGCGTGGCGTTCGCGCGATTGCGGGCGACGAGATTGTGACCGTCAGGTGGAACGAGGAGGCGGATGCCGAGGAGTATTTGGTTGAACGCGAGGGAGCTGCTCGCCCTGAGACCACCTCTGAGCAGCATTGGGTCTTTGATGGCCTGACGAATGGTACGCGGTACCGGTTTCGGGTTCAGGCCAAGGGACCGCTGGGCACATCGGAGTGGTCGTCCTGGTACCGCGCTACTCCCAGGAGTTCGTCGGTGGAAAGGCTGTCGGCGCTTGGTGCCATCGTCGATGCTTCGGCTGGGGACCTGTTCAAACAGAACGACGTCACCCTGTCGTGGTTTCCAAGGCATGACGCTGCGCGTTACGAGGTCAGGGTGTGGGACGGCACCAAGTCTAAGTGGCGTATCCTGCCGACTAAGCCCAGAGGCTGGGATCAGAAGTACCGGGCGGTGTTCGAGTACGGGTTTGGGGAGGTGAAGGTGGGGATCAGAGGTCTGATACCGGGCACCGGATACGCCTTTCAGGTGCGTGGCGTGAACGGTGAGAAAAGGTCTCCGTTGAGCGAAAGGATCACGGTGATAACACCGGGTTCGCGACCTTCGGACGCACCGAGTTTGGCGGTGATCCCACCGCCGAAGATGCCGCCTTCAGAGTTGGTGGCGGTGACCAGCGGAACTTCCGCGGTTTTGTCGTGGGAGTTGGGCACCAACCCCAACTACGTGCGCCAATTGGTCCTGAGGCGGGAGAGAGCCTCGTCGGCTCCGTGGGTTGAGATCGCGGTCGGGTTGTCCGACACGACGTACACCGATACGGGTCTGACGAGCGGGAGGGCGTACATTTACCGGATAAGGGCCGAGAAGGAAACCACCGGGGAGGATGCCAGTGGGGGCGGTGTCAGCAACCGTGCCACGGTCACGATTCGCTGATGGGTTCTCTTCCTTTCGGCGTCCGGGGTTTCCGGTGCCTGTCGATGAGGACGTTGACGCCGCGTCGGTTGTGGGCACCCCGGGGGCCCGCGAATTCTGCGGCAGTGGGGCAGGTCCTTGAAACGCCGCCGGCGGCCGTCCGGGTGGCTCTGTGGGCGAAATTAGGGGCATCCGATGCCGTTCGTGAAACTTGCCACCCTGTCGATCCGGGTGGCCGTCGGCGCCGCTGGCCAGCGGGCCAACCCGCGATCTCGTTCTGCTTCGTCGTGGTTCCCGAGGCTGTCGTGGATCCTTGCGCGCAGTCGGTACGCTTCGGGGTCGTGTCCTTCGAAGAGTTCGATGTGCCGGTCCATGTCCGCAAGTGCTTTGCTCCATTCCGGCGTCGGCAGCAGGGTGTAGGCAACGGCGCGGTGGCCATAGCCCATGGGGTGGTCGGGGTCCAGCTCGATGGCTCGCGTCGCGTCTTCGACCGCCCGTTCCGGTTGGGACATTGGCGCGATGTTGTAGGCGTGCGCCCGTTGGCGCCAGTGGCCGGCATCGTCGGGGTTTATTTCGATTGCGCGGGTGTAGTCCGCCAGTGCCTGATCGTGCCTGCCGGCGTACATATACGCTGTGCCGCGGGCTTCGTAGAGGCCGGAGACGTCGGGTTGGATGCGGATGGCCCCGTCGTAGGCGGCGATGGCCGAGAGCCAGGCCGCGGCGCGCATGTGGGCGTAGCCCTGATGATACGCGCTGATGCCGTCGGGGGCGGTTAGACCGACGGGCGGAGCTCGGTCGATGATCTGGACTCGTGACCGATCAGGTGTCGGGATGTGGTCTTGCCTACGCAAAGTAGCGACCACCGGTTTTCCATGTGCACTAGGTGCCCCCTAGGCGCCGCATGATGCAGTGAACCGCCCCGTATGATGCCCCGATCAGCGATTCCGGTGTTTGGTGGCGTATGTCTTCGTCTGGACCCAGTTTGCTACTCCAGCTTCCGTCAGGTAGCTGAACGGCGGCGTGCGTCCATTGTCCCTGTTCGTCGACGTACAGCGCTACCTTAGCGTATCCGGTCTCTTGGTCAGGGCTCTCACATGGTTCGTAGCCTAACCCGGCGAAAACCTCGATGAGGCTGTGGATGAAAGGAGTTCGAGTGGCAAACTCTGGCCAGTAGTATTCATCCTCTGGCCCATCAGTGTGGGTCCACCAGCGATCAGTGTAACCGGCGGCGTAAGCGATGCAGTTGTAATCCAGACTTGGTTCGCTGGTCAGTTGGTATCCTTCTGATGCCAAGCGGGGGAATTGGTCGTCAATCCACATCAATCGCTAAAAATCCTTGCTGGTGGCCCCATTCAAGCCAAGCTGCGGTCATTTCTTTGAAGCGCCCTCGGCTCTCTGGTGGAACTGGGTTAACCCCGGTGATGGTGCGTAAGGCGACGAACCAGTGATTGGGTTTTTCCCGCAGTCGGTCTAGAAGCCAAGGCACGGCGGTCGGGCCCATGGCTATGATGCCCTGGTAGGCAGGATGCGCCGTCATCCGAGAGATGTCCACACCGCGGGGTCTGTCACGTTCCCATTCGTCAGCGAGTTGTTCGAATTGCTCACGGGTCGGCTGGGCGGCATTCGGATTTTGGTTGAATGGTGCTTGAACGGTTAGCAAGTCGTTAGCTACCCAAAATGGCCTTCGCAGCAGGTCAAAACTTGTGTAGGTTCGCATCGCTATTCTCGTACTCTGTTCCAGTTGCTGACGCTCCGCGCGTGTGGGCCTAGCTGATACCGAGTGAATTACTTGCACACCGACACGTGAACCGTCCGTCGATGAGAGGACAACATTGAACTGCCTCGGGGTTTGACTAGGGTCTGCCACGGTCCAATTGGATTGAGTGTATTCATTCAGGCCAATGAGCGCGGACTCGGCAAGTCCGCCGGACAGCACTGGTCGTCGTCCATTCAGCAGGTAATCTAGGACAGCAACTCCTAGATCCCGATCTAGGAGGTTGTGAACGTACTGGTTCGAGTAACCGAGCAAGCAGTGGTAGCAAGCAGCGTTACAATCGCGGTTATTGCAATTGCGTCCCATCTCCAACGCCAGCTCAGTTACCTCTTCGAGGTTGTCATGTATTGCGCGAGCGTAGCCGGCACCACCAGGTACGTCATCGTAGATGAAAACCTCTCCCTGAATTCGGTTATGCGCGTCCCGCATTGGTCTAACTCCGACTTGGATTTCATCGGGATTGATTTGCAGTACTTTTGCGGCGGCTTCCTTCATCAGCGTTCCGAACGAGTACCACACGGCTTTCCCAGAGGGTTCCATAATGGGAGCGTCGAGGAAGTCTGGCATATTGATAGCCAGGAGGATCACTTCTGATGCAAACCTGTGCCCCAGCACCACCCGATTGCCGAAGTTGTTTGTGTTGGGGCAAAGCGCACCGGCTCTGGGGCCGATCCGCCGCCCCCGGTGTGGCGGAATGTTGGCAGGATAGGTGTGCCTTCCAGGCTGACTTGGATCCAGAAGGCGGCCGCAGTCCGGGCACAGCAGAAACCCCGGCCGGTCGCGGTCTGGTCCCACGTTGCGCATGAATAGGTCGCCCGTATGCACTGATGAGTAAAGGTCAGGGGCGAATTGCGAGTTGGGTGCTCCGCTGGCGATTGCGCTGGTGCCGACCAGTAGTTGGGCAGACGGTGCGAACCCCGCGCGTTCACGCCCGCCTGACTGATATTTTTCTTTTCCAGCGTCGGGAATAGCGGCGTCTACAGTAAAGCCGGCTGGTCTGAGGTAAGGCATGGTCAGGACATCGTCGGCACCGCACTCTGGGCAACTGTGAAGAGAGTGATTATCGTCGAGTCTCGTCAAGGTTGCCGCCCGGCAACTGCGACATTCGTACAGTTGCCCTTCCGGCCTGTAATCGGGCTGACGGGCCGACGGGTCATAGATCCCGGCTACTCGGTAGATGTAGGTCTCCGGGAACTTCCCTCGTATGATTTCAGCACCGGGTGCGTATTCTGTCAGAGCTATGCGCAAGTCCCTGTCAATGCCGGAGTAAAAATCTTGGGATTCGTAATTATCCTCCTGCTCGTCGTCAGCAGGGATGGACAACTTGACGAGATCCACAGGGAAGGCGTACTTGGGTAGGAGCCCAGCTTGGATCAACGATTCCAGCAGGGAATCATTGGCGTCGGCCTCGCTGGCCACGGTGTTAACTTCTTGCGGTAGTTCTACAAGCCAATCCCAGAGATTTACTGCTAGATCTTGGTGCACGACTGCGCGTGAACGGTTAAGTAATGCGTCTCGGTTTCCCCGAATGTGATCTGTCAATGCTGTTTGGCCGTCGCCTTCCCGGAATCCTTCCGCGGTTCCCCAGGTGCTGAATAGGCCGCTATATGCTTCAGTTGAAGTCCGCTCCAGGAAGAATTCCCCCAAAACGAGGGAACGCACGTGCCGCCGAGCGATTACCTCGTTCGAAAGGTACAGAGTAGGGACCCGCGGCGGTTCTGACACGATTTCCTTGGTCCTGTGAAAGTAATACTGATCATGGTTGCGGTCTAACGCATACGTTACAACTGTAGCTACTGCACTACCGCGGCGACCAGCGCGACCAGATCGCTGTTGGTAATTGGCAACGGTAGGTGCCACGTTGCGCATTCCGACGCCCAACAAGCTCCCGATGTCAATTCCCATTTCCATTGTGGTAGTTACCGAGAGAACGTTGATCCGATGGTCTTCTGGTTGCTCATTCTCCCGAAACAAGTCTTGGAACCATCGCTCAATGTTCCTGGCTTCTACTCTGTCTACGGCCGCAGTGTGCTCAGTTGCCTGCACTTGGTAAGGGTCCGGGTAACCGAATCCGGGAGTAGCGAACACGGCCGAGCGGCGGAAGAAATTCTGGATTGATGAAGGCGGGACTTGCTCGGTCTCCTGCCCGCATCGGTAGCAGACGCCGAGTAGGACTTCACCCATCACATATCGGCAAGAACGGCACCTAAATACGGTATCGTTGACCGGGTGTAGCTCGAATTTCTCAATGCGGATGCCTTGGGGCACCTCTTTGCCAATGCGGCGTCCAGCGTTAGCTAGGATTTCGAATCCTTTCAAAGCTCTCCACAATGGCCAATACAATCCCTTCAACCACTGTTCAACGTCAGTGATGCGTCCTTGGTCTGCCAGTGTCAGGGCTATGGCTCTGACGTAACGGCCGAGTTTCCGACGGGGTTGGAGGTTGTACGGGATGACGGTCTCGTTGATACGACCATATCCCGGAACCATCCTTTGCTTCTCGTAAGGCCTGATACGGTCGTCAAAAGGCCATTCCCAAGGCTTCGCGGGTTCGGGCGGCAGCAGGATGTTTTCCGTTGCCAAAATTCGGGCAACGATCCGCAAAAATGAGCGTGTCTCGTCCTGTGTGAGTGGTTCGAACTGGCCGGTTTGGTCCGGTAGGGGTATTGACCACATCGCCAATCCCAACGGCTCTAGTCCAAAATCTTCTTGGGAGATCTCACGGCGTGCTGCGAGGTCAAAAGCCACGCTGGCCTCTTGATACACCTCGCCTTGCTCATCACTCAGTCTCTTGAATGGATCGAGCAGTTGGCCCTCAGTAGGATTGATCTCTCTGTCTATCAGGAGTTCTATGACCTCGTTCCGCAAGTCCCGGTATCCAATCGGAGATGGATGGGCCGCATACCCCGTTTCGTTGCACGCTTGGCACACGGCTTGGGTGACCTCTGGTTCCTGGCCGATTTGGTAAGGTGCGTCGTTTGTGATATGGCCTGTTCCGTTGCAGTTCCTGCAGGTATGCAAAACGCGGTAGAGAACTTGTCGGAACAGATCTCGCCTATGGTCATTGCGCAAGTCGGCGGCGAGCTGCGCTGCTTCCTGCCGTGAGTCGGAAAATACCAGAGCCTTGCGTCGCCAGTTACCATCGGCTCCCGCAACGTCTGGCTGTACGCGCAAAATATCTTCGACGACTACGGAGATGGACCGTGGTCCTCTGGTCCTTAGTGGTTCAACCACCTCACGGTCGCCATTCGGGCTACGATAGTTCTGACATCTCGGGCACTGACTTGGGAACGGGCTGACTTCATTCCCATCATTGTCGGTGGCATGTGGTACCGAGAACGTTGGGCGGGCGTAAGCATCTTGCTCGCCTGTAACCAGTGTGGTTTTGACTGAGCGGTGCTCGGCAGGATAGTCGTTGTGCGGCTGTTCCAAGCCGAAAATTCGGAAGTTTCGGAGATCTCGCGTATTGCCGCTTGAAAAATCACCGCTAAAGTCGTCGCTCCAAGGCCAAAGGCTCCCTGGACCGTTATCCGGGATACCGCCGCCGAAAAGCAGTCCGCACTTCCGGCACGAGAATAATTCGAGAACTCGTGAACCGCATTGCTCGGAGCACCAAGGCCGTGGGTCCGTGTAGATTCTTCCAACTGGTCGGTCTCCTTGGTGGGTCGCAGGTATTTCTGGGCAGTTAGGGTTTAGGCAGGCCCAGAAGCCCGGCACGCCGCGGAAGAAGGCGTGGATTCTCATTGACAGGATAGAAGGAGTGTCAGGCAGTGCTGTAGGGCGAGCAAAACTTCCCGCGGCTAACAGGCCGGCGGTGGCACGTTCTCGTTCTGTTGCGTCGCTAGACTGTGGCCAGCATTCGCTTGCCAGCTCTGACAGCCTTGTGGCGTTTCTGGCCGTTCTGGCCCGCACCCATTTGAGGTCTTCGTTGTCCTCCAGCAGTTGGTGAAGAGCTACTTGGGGGTCTTCATCCTCGTTTGGGGAACCCAAGTCCAAAGATCGTGCGAGCTCGGTTATGCTAGGCCATGGATTGCTCTGATCGAAAGCGTCGTGAAACTCACTGAACGCTTCCAACGTACGATGGTCGGGGTTGTGGATCCCGGGAGAGCCGTCGGATGTGCTCGCATTGATCACAGTGAAGCTGTCCGCTGGCTCACCGAACAGGTCCGACGTGAACTGCGTTAACTGTTTTTCGGCGCCGGCTGCTGACGGGATTGATGCGCTGGTTGCGATTGCCCTGAACTTCCCGGAGTCAGGCGAGATACCTAGCCTTTCTTTGAGGCGCCGAACAAGGTGAGCAACTTCTGTTCCCTTGGCACCGGTGTAGGTGTGCGCTTCATCCAGGACTAGGGTAATGACGCGGTCGTCACCGCCTGCGAGCCAATCCTTAGTGGCCTCAAAGATTGGATTTTCTATAGGGCGGATAAGCATGTACTCCAGCATGGAGTAGTTTGTTACTAGGATGTCCGGCGGCGCGGCCTGCATATCCCATCGGCACAGCATCTCTGGGCCACCTACAATCGGCCAGTTGCCGGTTTCTTTCAATTGAGCGTTTAGGTTTTCCCACTCTTCAGTCAGGTGCAGCAAGTGTTCTTCGAACTGCTGGCGTTTGAAGGCGTCTTCTGGTCCTCGGGTAGGCGGGGTGAGGCTGGTGTACATACCGAAGTGTATGAGGTTGCCGCTGAGATGTTGCTGTTGCCAGTCTGGAGAGCCTCCCAGTGCGAGGATGCGCCGCAGCCGTGACATCTGGTCGTTTACCAGTGCGTTCATCGGGTAAAGGATGATTGCTCTGAGGCCGGCTCGACGTGTTTCGTGCCGGCGGGAATGTAACCACACCTCCTCGTCAAGGTCGTACCGGCCCTCGCTAGGAGCGGTCGTGGGGGCCGACCATGTGTATGCTTCTTTGAGGATCCTAGCTAGGATGGGCAGGACAAACGCCTCGGTTTTGCCGGAACCTGTGCCGGTCGCGACCAGTAAGTTGCCCGATTCACCGAAGCTGGAGAGAATAGCCTCCTCTTGATGAGCGTACAGAGGAAAGCGGTCCAATGGGAGACCATGTTCCACCAACTCGGACAACCGACTGGGCACGACATTTGGGTACTGCTGCTCCAGATCTCGTAGGTATCGCGCAGTAGCGAAAGCAGGCGTCGCCTCTATGAACGGATCTTGCGCTATCACGCCACGTTGCCTGAGCAACGCAGCCCGTTCCTCGAATACCAGCGAATGCGAGATTCGGTATTGCGATTCTAGATAAGCCGCGAGCGATTCTTTGAGGTGCTCAACGGCTTCGTTAGGCGTGAATTGCATTGTACTTGCCCATTAGCGGGCCGCGTTCAAGGCGTCGTCGTTTCCACTGTGATTGATTGTAGCACGGACTGCTTGCGCCAATCGCGCCAATCCGTGATGCGTTCGGCGCGTGGCAAGAACCGCTCATTCTTCCACCACATGGCCAGCCGTTCAAATGGGATGTCGTAGTAATCAGGTTTCTCAGCCTTGCCGTTGAGGTAATCCCAAGCGTTTTTGGCTAGGGGGATGCACCATGCTTGGCGCGGTACGCCGTGGTTTAGTCCCTCGCGGCTCATGCCCAGCATGGTCAGCGTTTTGCTAATGTTCTGCCAAACTGGCTTTGGGCCTCTTCCGTAGCCTAATGCCGCGTTTTCGTATCCCTGTTGGACGAGGAATTTCTTGATGTCGGGATAGACGCTGTGCAGGTGGAAACTGCCGTAGCCTTTGGTGTAATCCAAGGCCTCTGCCAATTTCCGGTATTTGCTGGTTTCGGCGTCGCGGTAGTTCACCCGGTTGTAGATGCTGCTGCGTCCGAAGGCGCTAGTGGTGGTCACCATCACCAAGTCCGCCGGCAACGTGTTCCCGTCGATCCAGGTGGTTTCTCCTGAGTACTTATTTTGGTAAGCACCCACGATTTCCTTGCTAGCGGCGGCGCAGACTACTAGCTTGCCGCCTAGGAGGCGGTTGTAAGGTGGCACTGCCCCTAAAGTGAAGGCGTCCATTGTTTGGTTGACCAACTCTACTTTGCGGCCTTGGGGATACGAAACTTTGCTGTCCCTAGGTGCGAAGTTGATGGGCGCAGACTGGAGACCCAGAATGCCCATGAGCGTGCCGTGGCCTTCGTCCACTACAAGGAAACGAAGCCTACGGCCGTAGCCCCGGGAGTATGGCAGGGACCAGGTGTAACGGGCTAGACGGAACAGGTCTTGCTGCTCTGTCGTCTCGACTGGCACTAGATTGGGCGCAACATTTTTCGGCTCGATGTCGCTGCCGTTGGCAAACCAGTGAGAACGTTTGCGCCAGGCATTTTGGATCCACGGCTCCGCGTTCCGTAAGTGAGCATTCCTCGCTTCGTAGTGCATCTCACGGAACTCACCTCTCTCTTTCAACATGGCCATCTTGGCGTTAGCCGCCCTGATGCGGTCAGCTAGCCTACTGAAACCGAGGTCAACGGCAGCGATGGTGCCGCGAGGTTCGGGCTCGGTTGCTAGGATTTCGGCGAGTGTTGTCATATTGATGCTGTCCTTTGCTGGTACCATTTTCGGAGAAAGTTGCGTCCTAGATGTTTACGTTGTCCCGACTTCTACTAGCCGACGCCAATGGTTGTTTTCGGATTATAGCCGCTGAGATCCCTCCTCGCTGATTAGCCCGTATTTTCGAGGAGATTTCGCAATTCGGGGTTTCCCGTAGTGGCGGCTGAAAACGGGCGGTTTCGTGACGGATGTCGTGGTCAAGTTTTGCGCGTCCCAGCGCGGCTTTGCGGGCTCTGGTAGCGTAGATCGGATACCGATCCGGCGCGACGATTGCGCGGGGCCTTCCTTGATTTGGTCGCCCGGGAGATTCTGTTACAGATTGTCCCATTCGCCAACGGTGTCCCGTCTTGCATGGTCACTTTTTTCAGCGCGTCGGTTTCGCCGCCGCCGCTAGTGCATACGCTGAAGAACTTTAGGGTGGTACCGAATATCTGCAACTCGCTAGGCTCGTCACTCTCCGAGAGGTCAAGCCGACGTGCGCGGGAACAGGACTACTCGTACGTGTGCGGGCACTTGTATCACTCCGGGGGTGGGAGGGCGGTCACAGCGCTTGAAAACCCGTGCAGTTCCGAGGCAGATGTCTGCACAGTTGTTGCACAGTAGGGGCTTCGCCCTTAGGCAAGCTGCGGTTGAGGGCGAACTGTGGCATTGAGGACAGGTGCTGGCTCGCTTTGGGCACGTCACCTACATACTGGCGGTTCGGACCGGCAGGGCTCCGAGGTATGCTGACATCTGTTTAGCACTTGTTGGAACTGCTGTTTCCGAGCGTGTCGAATGGCTGGCTTACCCAGTACTGCTCAGCGATGAAGGGCGCGTCCAGCGACTTGATGCGTTCGCAGTCGTTGCACTCCGGGCTGAACATCCGTTCGATGCCTTCTTCTATGCTCAGGTCGTTGGGAGCGAAGCCGGGACCATCGTAGGTAGTCGGTTGGCCGGCGGCGTTTGTGATGATGAACTGTTCGCGTTCGCACTGGTGGCACGTGACGCAGACGATGCTGTTGGGCGGTAATCTGGTGCTCATTCTAGTGCTCCCTAAGCCCCAATCCACCGAAAGGATGAGGCTATCGGCGCGCTGAGGGGATGAGACAGTGCTCCCGGCTTCGGGGATAATGGTTTGTGACAAAGAAAACCAACCCGGAACAAGGAGCACCCAACGGATGCTACCACGCGAGCACCCTGACCGTATCCATGTCGCCTTTGATGACCATCGCCTGGTGGCCAATGCCGGGCTGATCCTGCCGGTCACTTTGGCCCATCATCTGGGACTGGGCGAGCTGGTGGACCGCCACGTCGACCTGGGAGAAGCGCCGGGTCGGGCCAATGCTGGCGACAAGCTGCTGACGCTGGTGGCGTCGGCGCTGGCCGGTGGCGACTGCATTGACGACGCCGACGCGCTGCGGGCTGGCGGTACCGAGCAGGTGCTGGGCTGCGCGGTCAAGGCGCCATCCACGCTGGGGACCTTCCTACGGAGTTTCCGGTGGGGGCACGCGCGCCAGTTGGATCGGGTGGGTCGTGAGCTGCTGGCCCAGGCCTGGGGCGCCGGGGCCGGTCCTGGCGGCGAGCCATTGACCATTGATCTCGATTCCACCGTCTGCGAGACCTCCCCACTGACCAACGTTGTCACGCGGCGATTGGCGCGCCGGGAGGTGTGTGCGTGGTGCGGTCCCCGGCGTCGGACATGGGAACCAGTTGGTAGCCCAGTTGGGCCGCCCGACGCTTGGCGGCGCGCAACGCCCGCTGCTGATACTGTCTCTCGTAGTGTTCGGCGCCAGCATCCACGTACTCCTGGCCATAGCGCAGCATGGTGTAGATGAGCCTGGCCAGCTTGTGGGCGGTGGCGGTGATGGCCTTGGGCGCTCCCAGGTGGGCTTTCTTCCGGCGCAGGAAGGCGCCCAGGGCGCTGTCGGAACGGTGCAGCGCGTTGGC
Source organism: Dehalococcoidia bacterium (assembly GCA_965220095.1). Lineage (GTDB taxonomy): Bacteria > Chloroflexota > Dehalococcoidia > Lucifugimonadales > UBA3495 > Bin87. Next base: position 2,105,667 of record OZ244805.1, on the reverse strand, counting down.
CGCCAGACGCAGGGCCGCGGCCGCCCGGCTGGCGCTGGGCTTGGTCTTTGAGCTGATCACCTTGCCGCCGGTGATGCGGTTGTTCGGGCTTAGCCCCAGCCAGGAAGCGAAGTGGCCGGCGCTTTCCCACTTGGTCATGTCCGTGCCAATCTCGCTCACCACCTTCAGGGCCGTGTAGGCGTCCACGCCGTCAATCCGGGTCAGGTCCACCCCCGTCATCTGATACAGGTGGGTCCGGACATCGAAGCGCGGCGCGTTTCCCTGATGGGGCTTTTTACCATTGGGAGCCGGAGGCACACCGTCGCTGCGGTCCTCAAACCGTTCCAGCTGGGCTTCAATCTCCCGGTCGCACTCGGCAATCTTGGCCTGATACACCCGGTACAACTCCAGGGCCTGGGTCAGCTCGAAGATATGTTCCTCCCGCCAGTGGCCCTGCAACGACTTGGCGATGGTCGCCTCGTCCGCCTTGATCCGATAATTGCGCAGTTGCGCCAGCTTACGCGGATCCCGCTCGCCGCCCACGATGGCCTCGATGATGTCCATGCCGGTCTGGCCGGTGATGTTGCTGATGACGTGCTGGAGCTTCACGTTCATCTGGGTCAGCGCCTTCTGCATGTGCTGGATGTGATGAGAAGCGTACTCCACCAGCATGGCCCGCTGGCGCAGGTAGCTGCGCAGGCGCCGGATGTCCGCCTCGGGACGGAAGGCTCCCGACAGCAGGCCGTAGGTGTGCAGCTGCTGCAGCCACTGGCAGTCCAGCACGTCGGTCTTGCGACCCGGCACGTTCTTGATGCGTCTGGGATCCACCAGCATCACCTCAAACCCGCGCTCTTCCAGCGCCCCGAACAGCGGTATCCAGTACACGCCGGTGGACTCCATGACCACCGTTTCCACCGCACACTCGGTCAGCCAGTCCGCCAGGCGGTATAGGTCCGCCGTGAAGGCGGCGAACTCTCGCACCGGCGGCTCCGCACGGCCGGCGGACACCGCCACGTAATGGCTGCTGGCCCCCACGTCAATGCCCGCTGCGTTCAGGTTCACCTGGGACAGTTCTGCCGGCAGACGCTCCCGCCCTGGTGTGGCCTTTGCCACTGGTTTCACGCTCCTCTGACTTGTCGTCATCGTACCCCCTCCAGCATCGCAGCGTAAGCGCGTCTCCGGAGGGAGCCACGGACTGTAGCCATTCTCCCCAACGGGATCGCCCCCGTGGGGGCATCACCAATGATGCCGCCGTAGGACTCCCGGACCATGCTTTACGCCGGGCAACGAGCGCCAATGTCCTCTCGGTCTTGGTCCGGACGACGCGCCCCGCCAACAGCCTACACGTGCGTCCCCGCCTCGTCAGTTAGTCTCCTCTGCGCGGCCCGAACCCGGGCATAATGTTGCTTTACGCATTTTCAAGCGGCGCAAGCCAGGGAATCTATGAGTCAATGAGCGATGGTAAAGAGTGGCTGGGACTTTCCGCGTATCAGGCTCGACGAGCGACCGTTAGAAACCGTCCGACGTCAGCCACACACCGGGCCACACCAAGACGATGGTACCCACGACCGTTGGAACGGCTGGTCGAGCCAGGCCGCTCTAATTCCAAAAATTGCGTAAAGTCCAGCAAAGGTATAATTTGGACTGTAGGCCCGTATGAAACCGCTTGGTTTTGATTGCGACCGTGTCAGAGATGTATCCCCGAGTTGAGGAAACGATCCATGAACACCGCTGACCCAAACCACCAACAGCACGTCAAGGCCCAGGATTGCATAAGCAATTTAGATTTCGAGGAGACTTTTGGTACGTTGCAAGATATTCTCCAAAGACAGATGAAGCAGCCGAAGAACGACTGCGCTCCTGTGGCTTTATCGCATGTTACTGGCCTCAGTTACCTCGCGATCCAATCTCGACTTGACATCATCGCCGAAGGTCTCAGCCTCTGCAATGACTTGGACGAATGTCTCGCAAACGTGAACACTCTCGGCCCATGTAAAGGCACAGACGACAAAGTTGTTCGGTTTTTCTTGGAAATGCACGGTTTCAAGGTGTCCGATCAGTCCCGATGCATATGCGAAGAAAAGGTGCCTCTTGTGCTCATCGGGAACACAGCCGACGGGAGCCATGTCGCAGCAGTTTCCGAAGGGAGGGTGTTTGGCTTTTATGACGTTACTACCAACGAGTTTGAGTTGTTAGAAATGTGGGCTATGGATCGAGACTTGACTACGCCCGGTATGCACGACGTTGAGCATGATTTTGATTCCCCATCCACCATACACGCTGAACTACGGCGCAGGGTGCAGGAAATAATTGAGGATGGGGAACCGTAGGTCTCGAGTGCTCTATATCATCAAGACGTGCGCCGAACTAGAAGTGCGATTGGTAGCGGGCATGACGGTGGTTTCTCGATTGAGTGCCTGAGGAAAGCCCTGTTCTCTCGTGCCCGGGACCGAACCATGAACGCCATCCCCCCGTCCTGAGCGACCCTGATGCCAATCAATTCCGCGAGATGTGCTGGAGTTGTGGAATTGTCCGAGCCCTCCTGGTCGTCGAGATGGACGACGAGACCGAAGTGATTGGCGGCGTCTGGTGCTGGCTCTGCAGCCGGGCAATCCACCAGGACTGCTTTATCCGGGACAACGTCGCAGCACTGGGCTGCCGACACGATGAATGTCCGTTGTTTCCACCAAGCCGATTGGCCTGAACGTCATTGACGACTGCCCGATCCGGCGACCGATACCGTGGAAATAACCCCAGGGCCCCGATTTTGTTCTAAAAATGCCCAGCCCAAAAGTAGTCCATTGTTTATGCCTATTTATACTCACTTTCCTTTACAATCCCCAGCGTGGCTGGACTTCACGCATTTTTAGAAAAGTAAAAGGACGGGGTAAGCTGGCCTGACCCTAATGTCATAAAAAGCCCGACCATGCTCACCCTGCCTGATTCCATTGTAGCCATACTCGTTCCCTTCGCAACGCTGTTCACCAACTCAACTTGGCGAAAAGCCCAGGTGTTGCTGGTCGGCGCGATACTGGCGCCGGGTCAACGCACCGTGGCGGCGGCCCTGCGGGTCATGGGACGCAGCGACCAGCGCGACTACGCCCGCTACCATGAGGTGCTGAACCGCGCAGTGTGGTCGTCCCGTGAGGCGGCCCACATCCTGCTGATGCTGCTGCTCCAATACCTGGATCGGGGCGACGGCCCTCTTATTTTCGGCATCGACGAAACCCTGGAACGCCGGCGCGGCGCCCGGATCCAGGCTCGGGGCATCTATCGGGACGCGGTCCGCTCCAGTCGTCAGCAACTGGTCAAGGCCAGTGGCCTGCGTTGGATCTCCCTGATGTGGCTGGGCCATATACCCTGGGCCGGACGCCATTGGGCCCTGCCGGTGCTCACGGTGCTGGCGCCCTCGTCTCGGTACTACCAGCGACAAGGTCGCCGGCACAAGAAGATCACCGACTGGGCCCGGCAGATGATCATGTTGCTGCGCCGCTGGCTGCCCCATCGCCCTATTGTGCTGGTGGGCGACAACGGCTATGCCGTCCTCGACCTCCTCCACTGCTGCCAGTCCCTGCGCCAGCCCGTTACTCTCATCGCCAGACTGCGCCTGGACGCCGCACTCTATGCCCCAGCGCCACCCCGTCAGCCGGGCCAGAATGGCCGCCCGCCGCTGAAAGGCGAGCGGCGACCATCGCTGAAAACCTTCCTGGATCAAGACCAGGTAACCTGGACTGTCGCCGCGGTGGCCTGGTATGACGGTACCACCCGCATCGTGGAACTCACCTCCCAGACCGCCGTCTGGTACCGCTCGGGCAAGCCCGCCGTGCCTCTGCGCTGGGTGCTGGTCCGAGATCCCGAGGGCGCCTTCGACCCTCAGGCTCTGCTGTGCACCGACCCGTCGGCGGACCTAGTCCAGATCCTGGAATGGTTTGTCCTGCGCTGGTCCGCCTCTGGCGGAGAGGTCACCTTTCAGGAAGTTCGAACCCACCTGGGCGTAGAGACCCAACGCCAGTGGTCCGACCTGGCCATCGCCCGCACCACCCCAATCCTGCTGGGGCTCTTTTCCTGGATCACCCTGGCCGCCCACGCGTTGCAGGAACAGCACCCCATCATCCAGCGCAGAGCAGCCTGGTATGACAAACCGTCGCCGACCTTCGTGGATGCTATCGCCCTGGTGCGGCGCCACCTGTGGCTGGCGTCGGAAGGTTTCTCACTGTCCGCCGGCACCACCGATATTCAGGAACTCCCCGTCACCCTGTACTACCGAATGGTGGACTCCCTCGCTTACGCCGCTTGAATTGCGCAAAGCCTAGTATTACAACGACAGATTAGGGAGGGACGCCGGTGGGTGCATTGCGGATGGCGCGGCGTTTCTGATGGGACTGTCTGGCTCGCTCGTTGCGCTGCTGGACGCCGTCCAGCCACAGCAGCAGTTCGTGGGGGCCCCACTGCTGCCGGGGCAGCATCTCACGCACCACTCGGTACACCTGCGGCCTGGTGATCAGGGGCATCTTTTCCCCCCCAATCCTGCTGCAAAGTCAGCAGAAATGCCCCCGCCAGCAGACACATGGTGATGTGATGATGCCATCCGGCCCAGGTGCGGGTCTCGTACTCGTCCAGCCCCACGTCGCTCTTCTCGGTCTCGAATTCCGTTTCGATGCGCCATCTGGAGCCGCCCACGTGGGCCAGGGTTTCCAGGGGGGTGTCCTCAGCGGCGTTGGACAGGTAGTAGCGGGGCTCGCTGCCGTCCCGGTTCCGGCGAAAGACCGCCCAGTTGGTCTCGCCGGGCCGGCGCCTGGCAGTGGGCCGCACCCGCTGGGCGCTGAACTGGTAAACCCGGGTCCCTGGCTTCCCTGGGCCACCGTGATCGTCTGCCAGTCCTCTTCCGGAATGGCAGCGGCCCGCTCCGCCATGGTCCGCCGTTGTCCGCTCCGCAGCCTGGGCTTGCGGGGACGCCCAGTGCCCTGGTAGGCCGGACTGGTCCACTCCGGCTCCTCAGGCCACACCGTGAAGCCCGCCGGAACGTCCAGGACGTAACGCATCCCCAAGGCGGACAGTCCCTCCCGGAAGGGCGGCGACATCCCAAAAGCGTCATCCCCAGCCACCCATCCGGCCCGCAGGTGCCCCCAAGCCAGGGCCTGCTCCACCATCTCCAACGCCAACTCCGTCTTCGACCGGTAGGCGCGTCTCTCCTCCGGCACCCCCGCCCCCAGGCAACGGGCATCGTCCGAGGTCCAACCCACCGGCAGGTACAGCCGCTTGTCCACCAACGCCCGGCCCAGTGGACTGACATAGGCCAGAAACATCCCAGCCTGACAGTTGGCCACCTTCCCCAGTCTGCCGCAGTACTGCCTCGCCACCCCCACCGACTTCACCCCCTGCTTGGGAAAGTCGCTGCCGTCCAACACCCACACCGCCTCCGGATGCCCCAGCCGGGACGCCAGGTACTCCTGCAGCCGGCCCAGCACCACGTCGTCGTCCCAAGGAGCATCGGTGAGGAAACGCTGCATCCCTCGGGCCGATACGCCCACCGACTCGGATAGGTTCTCGGCGTTGCGCCGGTCCTGGGACTGCACCAACACGGCCTGGAGGTAGTCGCCGCTACGCTCCCGCGACTCCCGGCGGCCAAACAGTGGACTGAAGTAAGCGTGAAAATCCTGAAAGGCCTCGTACACTCGCTCGAAAGACGCCACATCCATCGCCTTGCCCCACCTCCCGTGGCCTTCGCTAACTCGCCATTCATCCTACCATGCCAACCGTCGTTGTAATACTAGCAGCCTGTCCGAGAAACACGGTTGGCGAGTGGTTGGGGGTATGATGGGTTGAGCATCAAACTAGCGGAGGGGTTGATGAGCAAGACGTACCTTCCCTACGATCCCGACCAGCAGTTGCTGCTGCCCGCGGCATTGCAGGAATGGCTGCCTGAGGACCACCTGGCCTATTTCATCTCCGACATAGTGGATCAGTTGGACCTGTCGGAGATCGCAGGTCGCTACGAGCAAGAGCGGCGGGGCGGACCGCCCTACCATCCTCTGATGATGGTCAAGGTGCTGCTGTATGGCTACTGCGTGGGGGTGTCGTCGTCACGCCGCATCGCCCAGCGGCTCCACGAGGACATCGCCTTTCGGGTGCTGGCGGCGAACAACACACCGGACTTCCGCACCATCAGCGACTTTCGCAAGGACAATCTGGAAGCGCTGTCGGGGTGTTCCGGCAGGTACTGGCGTTGTGCCAACAGGCGGGGCTGGTGAAGCTGGGGCACGTGGCGCTGGACGGCACGAAGGTCAAGGCCAACGCATCGAAGCATAAGGCGATGAGTTACCAACGGATGCAGGAGAAGGAAGCGCAGTTGGCGGCGGAGGTGGCGGAGTTGTTGCGACGAGCCCAGGCAGCGGATGATGATGAGGAACGGCGGTACGGTAAAGACAAGCGTGGAGATGAGTTGCCGGAGGAGTTGGCCTTTCGGGAGGGTCGGTTGGAGAAGATACGGGAGGCCATGGCGGCGCTGGAAGCCGAGGCGCAGGCGGCGGCCGAACGGGCCGAGGCCGAAGGTCGTAAGCACCCGGGAGTGCCCGACGACAAGGCCCAGCGCAACTTCACCGATGCCGAGTCGCGCATTATGCCCGCAGCCGGCGGGAAGGACTTCCTGCAGGCGTACAACTGCCAGGCGGTGGTGGACAGCGCTCACCAGGTGATCGTGGCGGCGCGGGCCACCAACCAGACTACGGACCAGCAACAGGCGGCGGCGATGCTGCAGGAGACCATCGACAACGTCGGTGCAGTCCCCAGGGAAGTATCCGCCGATGCTGGCTATTACTCGGCACCGGCAGTCGACGAGCTTTCTGCTCTGGGCGTGGATCCGTTCGTCGCGCCGGAAAAGACCCGCCACGGCCACAAACCGCCGCCAGCCCCCCGAGGACGCATCCCCAAGGAGCTGTCCCCCAGGGACCGGATGAGACGGAAGTTGCAGACCAAGCGGGGTCGGCAACGTTACGCGTTACGCATGGGGACGGTGGAGCCGGTGTTCGGCCAGATCAAGCAAGGCCGCGGTTTCCGGCAGTTCCTGCTGCGGGGACTGGAGAAGGTGGACGGCGAGTGGTCGCTGATCTGCACCGGCCACAACCTGCTCAAACTGTTCCGCTTTGGGGCTAATCAACCTCGCGAAACACGGATCAACAGTATCGTGCGATGTATCGGCAACATTGCCGAGGTGGTCAGCCCTATGATGCATGCGAAGCTGTTGATCCGTCACCGGCTGCAAACCGCCAACCATTGTCGTCGCTATCTGACCTTGGCTGACCCTCAAGGCCGGTTAGGCAATCCTCAGACGGGCTGCTAGCCAAGCAGTGCGACAATCGAGTAGTCCGAGACGCTGTGGAAGGACCGAGGTTCGTTGGGTTTCAGGCCGAAGGTAGGGCGTTGTCATGCGCAAATCGCCGTCCAGCCGGGAAGGTTGAGTCAGGGGCGTGTGGACCGGCTTATGCCATTCATTGCGGCGCCGGACAGTGACGGCGAGGTTGGGACCGCCGGCGTGGTGCCGCCGGCGCAAGTTCGGTCGTTGCCTCTGGAGTGCGGAACTTGGCCTTCCCGTCGTTCGACGTCGTACGGCGCCTTGGGGATGCTTCCGTTCCCGCCGGTAACCACCCCGCTTTCACTGAAGTTCTACGTGGAAACGGGAAGACTGACCAGCATCGTAGAATGGCTCCATGTTCTTGATTGGCCGGCCGGCTGACGGCTTGGCACGAAGTGGTCGGTTGACCTGAACCGACCAAAGAGCGTTGGAGGTTGCAATGGACGGACACACCGAATGGTGGCTAATGCTGGCGGGCTCACCCTTCCTGCTGACATTGGCATCGGCAATAGTCGCACTGCTCATCCGGGACCTGCTGGACCCTCACCAGTGGCAACGCTACGTTCGCAAACTCTTTGTCGCCGCGGTTTCCGGAATCGTTGTCTTCACCGTCATCGTCGGAGGGCTTTTGCTGCTGCTCCAACGTATCGACAACGAAGACACCACTGTCGCCATCTCGGCCACCATCGTTGTTGCCGTGGGCATAATTCCGGTTACTGCACTGGTGATGGTTTTCGCATTCCACCAGGTTGAGCGCAACGTAGACTGGTACATGAACAGCCGGTTCAGGTATTCCTTCCGGAACGGATCGTGGCCGATCCTGTCCGTGGCCGTGCGGTCCGTGGCCGTGCGGTCCGAGTGCCTTCCGGACGGAGCAACGTTCATCGGCGGCCGGATCAGCGCCGTAAAAGAGAGCATCGGAGAATACCGCCTGAGAGTCGTAGTTGGGACGGTCTGCGGGACCAGAATTGTGCTTGACCAGACAACCAGAAACCTGGGCTCCGGCTGGGTGCGGTTGATGGGGGCGGTTGTGAAGGCGCAGCTCGGGAACCTTCAGCCAAATACGGGAGGGCAAAAGGGTACCGGCATCGTCGCGAATCTGGGACGTTGGCTCAGGGCGCTGGTACGCATTCCCGCTCCGACTCAGACAGCGCAGTACCAATGGCAGGACTGCGCCTACCTGCAAATCCATCGCTTGGCACAGAGGGTTGATGCCAGGGGCGTAGTCCGTTGATCGGGAGCTGTGCCGCCGCTTTTCGATTCAGGCAGTGTTTCCAAGCGTTGTTATATGCGTTACGGACTCGCGCCCGTCAGAGGATGGCCCCCATCACGCGGTCGACGAATGGCCTGTCGCCGGGCCTGACCTGGCGGCGCCAGTCGGCCAGGTACTGGGCCAGCGTCCCCTTGGAGACTGGAAGGCGGCGGACAGAACTCCACCCCGTCGGTTCTGCTTCGAACAACGGAAGGAGGTTGTAGGCGACGGTAGCGTTGTGGTCCCGCAGGTACGGGTCCCGCCGGAGTTGCTCCTCGTGGGCAAGCAGCCATGCGGCCAGAGTCATGCCGTCCGGCAGTTTGTGGTTTGCGCTGGTGAGCAAGTCGTCGGCATAATTGCCCAGAGCGCTGGCGTAGCCCGCCCAGTTCGGGTACGGCGGCTGTTCCGGCCAGTGTTCGGCCATGCGGCGGAGGGTGAAAACCGACGCCAGTTCGCAGAGGGCCTCGTGAAACCAGTTGTTCGGATTGTCCCGCAACCGCTCGTAGCGGGACAGGACGTGGCAGAACTCGTGGGAGAACTGGTAGGCGAATTGAGCCCAGAGCCTACCGTGTGGCGTGAGCTGGATGGTGATGGGGTCTTCAGGCGAGCGGCGGTAGTGCGTCATCGGCTGGGAGTCTTCGCCGTGGACCGCTACCACCCGGATGTGATCCGTTACCGGCTCGTCGACCAGGCGGTGCAAGTGCGACGCCGCGTCGTCAAGAACCGCTTTGATGTCCATCGGCCTGGCGTCGCCCCAGCCGTGCGGTTCAACGTCTATGGTCATGGCATCCTCGATGTTGGAATTCCTGCGGGGCCATGGTACTCGACGGTGGCAAGTCCTTGGCTCACCGGTCTCACCCTGCGCCAGCGGGCGGTGCCGACAAGCGCGCCGCAACAGGGCTCAGTAGTCCTCCCAGTGGTGGAACCGAACTGGTAGAGAGTGGGTATCCACCTACCGCAAGCCGATCCTGGCAGCGGTTTCCTTGAGGCTCACTTCTATTTCGCTGTCCAGGTTGGAATGCAACAACTCGTCGACAATTTCAGCCGCTTCGTGCCAAATCCAAGGTTGATGGTCCGCTCTGCCCAGGTGTATCAACAGTCTCGCCACTGCATTGGGGTGCTGTTGAACCATTTCGGCGATTCCAGTCCGACGAACAACCATACCTCGCCGCAGCGGCACCACACGCATGCGGACGGCCAAATCCACGGCTTCGGGATAAACGGCCGGCAGTAAGGCAGTCCATTCAAGCATGGTCTCGATTTCGGTGTTGTCCAGCTGGGTGGGTACACCCAACAAGCGGTTTTCCCAATAACCTTTCAGCCAGATGCTCCACCACTCCTTTTGACGGACTTCACCGAGTGAGCGCAGATGGCGGCTTATTTCAGTCGCGAACCGGTTCCTGACCGCCAAGTCCCCGTGGGTGAATAGATTGGTAATCCACTCATCGGCAGGGCTGGATGTGAACCAGGTGAGCAATACGATGTACTTCGTGACGAACCTTTCCTGTCGAGTTCCGGCCAGTTCACCGATAAGGTGTTTGGCCGCCTCCAGAAACGGTTCTCGCAGCAATTCGGCGGTCTGTGGCGTCATTTGTCCGCAGGACGTCAGGCCGTCCCAAGCCGAGGCGAACTCATCGTGTCCGGGCTCCAACAGTGGCATCAAGTTTTGCAACGCCCAAGTCTCATCAACGTAAGCAAGAAATGGGAAGCCCCTGGCGAGTATAGTCCGGCCGAGGCGGCCCGCCGCACTGCCGTCTTGCATGATGTCGTCCAACGCGTTTCGGCATTCGTCGTTGAGCGGTCGGGGTTCTTGTTGCCGTCTACGGCGCCACTGGGCGACGCTCTGTACCCAGAACTCCGCGAGCGTTCCCGATGGATGATTGATCGCTCTTGCCAGCCAATCGACCTCTTGCGGAACTCCGCCCACGGAAGCAGTGAAACCGGGGACTTCAACCTTAGCTGCGTATTGGCGTAAGGCAATAGCAATCGAGTTAGCCTCGTCTGGCAGCTCTGCCGCTTCGGAAGCGCTGGCTTTTCGAGCGACCTTGGTGAGGACACTGGCGATTTCCCGAGGGTGTTGCTGGTGCAATTCGTCGGCCGACAGGTGAGACAGCACGCGCTTCATGCTGTCCTGATTCAACTCCGTGTCCGCCCAGGCGACGATTAGGTGATACCACAGATCTGAGCGCCAATCTCCGATTGCAACCATGGCGTCCGCCAGTTCGAGGCCCCACGATGAGTTGGAGCGGGCGGCTTCTTCAACAGCGCTCAGCATTGACCAGCGATGATGCCCTTCGAACTTTTCTTGGTCGGTCGGTTGGTATGCCAACAAGTCCGGCAATGCCTCGGACGCCGGACGTGCCAAGAGAGCATCTGCGTTCCAAGGACTTTGATCGCGGGACTGTAGTCCGCTCCAGTGATAATGAGTGAAGTCCGGGTGTTCCGACGGCAGAAAATCAGGGTGCTCCGTGCGGACCATCTCGAGCATTTCCCTGGCGATGCTGCAATTCGGGTCGGCTGCGTGCAGCCAGTGAAACCATGTGAAGAAGTGGTGTGCAGCCAGAAGGTCTGCATCCCAGTTTTCGCTTTCTCGGATGTCAGGCGCCTGGTAGTCAGAAATTGCTTGAATAAGGGCTTTCCTTTGCTGAGAGCCTGCTCCCGGGTATGCTTGGGCGACTGCTCGAAAAATCTCGTGGTGGGCGGCGATGTCGTTCACGTCGCAATGTTCGAGCAGCCAGGCAACTTTTTCGCCTGCCGACAGGTCAGTTCGAGATGACAACGCGTGAACCGCCAACCGGCGCAACAGAGGCGCCGGGGAGGCGGCATGGCGCTCGCACCAAATCCTGGCGACGTCAGTCTGGTTGGCGGCCAACCACTGCAGGCACTCTCGGGCAGTGTCGATCAGTGGGTCGACCTCTCCGTGCAGGTTGTCCTGCTCGTGCGGCTCAATCGCCGACCGACCGAAGTTGTCCCAATGCCAGGTTGAATCACCTTCTTCCCAAGCAGTCAACACAGCGTGACGCGCCCTCAGTCGCATGGTGGTCAAGGCAAGTAACGGTTCGGCTATTTCGCCCAGGTTGGGCTTGATTCGCTCGGACAGCAATTCCTCCATGTCGTAGTTGCTGTGCCATCCTGGGCGAGGCGGCGCATGGACCAGTGGGGCGGTCATTGCTTCGTACACTTGCAGAAGGCTGTCTGTTGCTCCGACGCTCGCACAAGCCTCACCGAGCCATGAGAGAGCGGCTGTGTCGGCGTCAGTTGGGATGGCGCTGGTCAAGCACAGGACCCAGCGGGTAATAACTGCCTCATCCGGCGATTCTCGTATGGTGTGCTGCATCTGCCAGCAGAGCAGCTTCCACAACGTGGGGTTCATTCGGATCCCATGACTTGCCATCAGTGCAAACAGGGTCCCGTCGTGGTTTACCGCAAAACGTGAGACCAGCCACCCCACCAGTATCTGGTCACGTTCGCCGAGTTCGCCGTCCTGGAACAGGTCGGTCAGGTGACCGCGGCGGGCAAGCCATTCAACCCACTCCGGCAGTTCGGCCGCCTCGACGAAGAAGCGCGTCATGACTGGTTCGGTGAGGACGTGCTCAATGATGCCGGCGCTTTCGTCGTCAATGGGCGGGTATCCGCTGGCGATTGCCGCAATCCGTTGTTGCCAGTCAAGGATGCCGCGGCGAAAGAAATCGGCCAATCCGGCCACAGCCGTGCGGAGGCCGCTGAAATCGTCCGCGTCCGTTTGGTGGAACGTAACCGGTTCCACGCCCATCCTGTGCCAATGGTCGGGATCATCACTTTGGTCGCCGATCAATGCGAAACGCTGCTGACCGTCATCCGGCGGCAACGACGGCGTCAGGTAGGTCATGATGGTGTCGTTGTGGCTGTAGCCCACGAACAGCACTGTGTAGTTGGCGAAGAGGCCAATCAGAAAGCGGCGTGCCCAACCGTCTGATTCAGTCAGGTAGGCACGCCCAAAGTCCCGGTGGGTGAGCACCGTCTCATTTGGTTCGTTTACCGAACCGTGGAGGTGAACGATGCCGGCAAAGCGGTTTCCCAACGGCAGCGTAGGTGCCTGAAATACTCTGGGCAGGGAGTTGAATTGGACGAGAGCCGCCTGCTCAAAAAGGTCCTCGAAGTTGGTGGTAACAATGCGAGCTTCGTCGGGTGTGCCGAAAAATCTCACCAGGTTCTGGTGTAGGTCAGTTGGTTCAGGGGCGCCACGCTGCAAAATGCTAGCGGCTCGCTGATGGACATCAGTGCCACGGTCTCCTAGTCGTCCCAGGAACCGGTCCTCGGTTTCATCACTTCTGATGGACAGGCCTGTACCGATGGCCACTTCCTCTGCCAACCTTCGGAAGTCTGGGAGGTTCGCCGGCGGGCCCATGGAGACGCCAGCGCCGGCGAAGATCACCAAGCGACCGTCGTGCAAGGCGTTCAGCAAAGGTTCGGGAAAGTCAACGCCAGCGATTTTCAATTTGCGATCCTCGACTGCCGCGTTCCGTGTATATGCGCCGCTGGTAAAAACACTTCGAGGAAGGGCCCCATCAGTGCCTCACGGCCGACATCAGGGCGCCCAGACCAGGAGGAAATTTCGCTGCTCCGGATTTGGCCGGGTGGCAGGTGAAAGCGATTGATGCCATGACGGATTCCCTTTGAGCATTTTAACCGTTTGAGCGGATGTTTTGTACCCAACAAGCGAGGTTGTTAGAATGGGCTCCCGTGAAACCCGGAGCGAGCTTCTGCCTCATTATTCTGACCACCTCGACCACGATACGCCCGCTATGCCTAGCTTTCCTCACATTGACCGCTACCACCGCGAACTCGCCGAGTTGATCGAGTTCGGAGGTGTCGACAATGAGGAAAACATCCGCTCGGCATTCCAGAACTGCCTGGCGGCCTACTGCGTTGACCACGCTGAGCGGCTGGTGCTCGTACCCGAGCTACGGACGGATCGCAGCAACAAGCCAGACGGTACGGTCAGGGATTCCCTCCGCATGACGCGCGGCCTGTGGGAAGCCAAGGACACCCACGACGATCTCGACCGCGAGATCCAGAACAAGCTCGCTCAGGGGTACCCCAGTGACAACATCCTCTTCGAGGACTCGCGTACCGCCGTCCTGTTCCAAGATCGCCAAGAAGCGATGCGGGTGGACATGACCGACTCAGCTGCGCTGGACGAGTTGGTCCGACAGTTCCTCGACTACGAGTTGCCCGAGATCCAAGAGTTCCGTGAGGCGCGGCAGCAGTTCAGGGACGACCTGCCCGCAGTGCTGGAGAACCTGCGGGACACCATCGTTGCCGCCGAGGCCAGCAACTCGAGGTACCAGGAAGCAGCGAAGATTTTCCTCGAGCTGTGCCACCAGTCCATCAGTCCCGCAGTCTCGAACGACAATGTCCGTGAGATGCTGATCCAGCACATTCTCACGAAGGACATCTTCCTGCGCGTGTTCGCCGAGGACCAATTCCACCGCGAGAACAGTGTGGCGCGCCAGCTCGACGCCCTTGAAGGCACGTTCTTCACCGGCAATGTACGCCGCGACGCCGTGAACCGGCTACGGGCTTACTACGGTGCCATCGGCCGCGCCGCTGATGACATTGCGGAGTATGGCGAGAAGCAGCAGTTCCTGAAGGGCATATATGAAGATTTCTACCAGGCTTACAACCCTGGCGCGGCTGACCGCCTCGGCGTGGTTTACACGCCCAACGAGGTGGTCGATTTCATCATCCGCGGAACCGACTGGCTGCTCCAGAAGCACTTTGGCAAGACGCTGGGCGACAGGAACGTGAACATCCTCGATCCCGCCACTGGGACGGGTACGTTCATCACGAACTTGATGAGCCACCTGCCGGCCGACCGGCTGGAGTACAAGTACCTGAACGAGATCCACGCCAACGAAGTGGAGATCCTTCCCTACTATATCGCTAACCTGAACGTCGAGTACACGTACAAGGAGCTAACCGGCGATTACCTGGAATTCCCGAACCTGTGCTTCGTCGACACGTTGGACAACATGGATTGGCGCGGAGCCAGCGGCGCGGCTGTGCAGCGGCAGACGGCGCTCAACCTGGGCGGCGTTTCCGAAGAGAACTGGATCCGCGTGCAGGAACAGAACGAGAAGCCCATCAGCGTCATCATCGGCAACCCGCCGTACAACGCTAATCAGCAGAACGAGAACGACAACAACAGGAACCGTAAGTACCCGGCCATTGACCGGCGCATCCGTGAGACCTACATCAAGGAAAGCACGGCACAGAAGACCAAGCAGTACGATATGTACAAGCGGTTCCTCCGGTGGGCGTCGGATCGGCTGGAAGACGATGGGGTGATTGGGTTCATCACCAATCGGGCGTACTTGGACACTCGGCAAGACGACGGCTTCCGCCTTGTAGCTGGGCAGGAGTTCACCGACATCTACGTGTTGGATTTGGGCTCGGACGTGCGGCGCAACCCGAAGATCTCTGGTACTACGCACAACGTGTTTGGCATCCAAACCGGAGTGGCCATTGCCTTCTTCGTCCGCGAAAAGGCCAAGTTGGGCCAGTGTGGTATCCACTACGCCCGTCGTGAGGACGCGGAACTGGCAACAGAAAAGCTGGCTTACCTGCGCGAAGCGACTCTGGAAAATGTGGAGTTCGGCAGCATCACGCCTGACGCTAAGTCGTACTGGCTCGGCCAGTCCAACAGCGGTTTTGATCAACTGTTGGCGTTATCTAGCCGTGAAAGCAAGGCGTCCAGTAATGCCGACGAAAGGCCGTCAGTTTTCGGAATGCACTCGATGGCCGTGGCCACCAACAGGGATCTTTGGGTTTATGACTTTGATGTAGGCAACCTTCGGGCGAAAGCCATGTTTTTTGCCGACACGTACAACGACCTCTTGGACCGCGGTGATGCTTCGTATCCTACAGTCATCAAGTGGAGTCGGGATCTTCGCAACGAGTTCCAGCGCGGCCGGCGCATCCTTTACAACGAAGCTAATCGCATCCAGTCGCTCTACCGACCTTACGTTCTGAAGCATCATCTTGCCGACTTCACGATGAACGATGTTCTGACTAGGAACCATTACTGGATGTTCGGGCCCAATTTGCGGCACGAAAATAGGGTCGTTAACTTCTGCGTGAACGGTAAGGCCTTTTACGTTTTGGCGACGGATCGTTTAGTGGATTTGCACTTTACAGGCGACACGCAATGTCTGCCCCTGTATCGCTACACGGCGGACGGCGAGCGGGTCAGCAACGTCACCGAGCGGGGCCTTCGGCAGTTCCGCGAGTGCTATGGCGATGACGGCATCAGTGCCGAGGACATCTTCGCGTACACCTACGCCATGCTACATGACCCAGCGTACCGCAAGCGTTACGAAGTTGACCTGCGCCGCGAATTTCCTCGGATGTATTTCCAAGAGGATTTCCCGTGGTGGGTCCAACAAGGGCGGGAATTACTGGATCTTCACCTCGGGTTTGAGACGTACGAGCCGTGGCCAATGGAGAGACAGGACAAAGCTGGCGTGGGACCCAAGCGAGTTCTCCTGCGTGCCGACAAGGAAAAGGGCATCATCCGATTGGATGACCAGACGTCGATGGCCGGCGTACCGCCCGAGGCCTGGGAGTACCGGCTGGGTAGCCGCTCAGCACTTGAGTGGGTGTTGGACCAGTACAAGGAGCGCACACCCAAGGATCCCACCATCCGTGAGCGGTTCAACACCTACCGCTTCGCCGACCACAAGGAGCGCGTCATCGACCTGCTGGGCCGCGTTTGCGCAGTGAGCACGTTCACGACGTCCATCGTGGACGAGTTGGGCGAAAGGTCGTCAGTCGAGTAGGATTAGATTCCTACGACGTTCGTGGAGATGATGTAGTGGACTTGGATTCAAAGTTGCACCAGATGACTACTTTGGTGGAGGTGCAGACCCAAACAGAAGCCTTTCAGGGCTCTGGATTCTTCTATGGCGTGCATGGTCAACCACCGGAGCCCGAAAAGCCTGGGTTTCAGTGGGTGCCGCTTGATCTGTGGGTGGTCACTAACCGGCACGTCGTAAGGCCGCAGTTGGACGGGGCAGAGGTGTGCCCCTCTTCGATTTCGGTTCGCCTCCGGAGGTGGGACGCTTCTGGGCGGATGAGTTGGGGTTCCGTCGCTCTGTCTGGTAGCGATATTGAAGAACGAGTGAAACTTCATCCGAACGAGCGCGTGGATGTTGCTGCGATCAACGTGTCGGAGTTGCTGGGACGGGAGTTGGAGTCCCACCGAGGTGAATTCACCTATGCCTCTCCATTCTCGCTCTCGCGTGGGCTTCTTGCGCGCAACAACCGGGAGCTTCAGATTGAAGCGGCCAGCGATGTGCTGGTTGTGGGTTATCCGAAAGGATTCTACGACGATGTGAACCTGTTTCCCATTGTGAAGTCAGGTGTCGTCGCGTCGAGGTGGGGGATTGGCTTCAAAGGGGATCCGTGCTTTCTGATAGATGCTAAGCTGTTCCCTGGCTCGTCCGGAAGTGTAGTCCTTTCAAAACCCAGCGTTTTGGGACTAAGGGACGGGCAGTTGCTACACACGCAAGATGGGACGAAGGCGTTCGCGCTTTTGGGGGTATTCTCTGGCGGATATGACCTCGACCTTGGCGTCGTTTGGTACGCTGAAACCATTGAGGAGATCTTGCGTGGCTAATCCATGGGGTGTGGGCGTCGGTCGGTCCCTCCGTCACGAGCGTTGGAGGACTATTGCATGGTTCACGCAGGTTGGGCGCTGCGCTGACTGTGTCGTGTGGCTGGCGGAGTGGCCGCTAGGACGCTCTTCGTCGTCATCGGCTTCGCCTGCTGGAGCCCACGCTGCTTACGAGGCCAGTCAGCCATTCCGTTGCCTCGGGGTAGTGGGCGAGGTCCAGCACGAACTTCTGGCCCCTGCCGACGCTCCGCAGGTAGGCGTGGTCAGCGTCACGCCGCCAGCGTTTGCGGTCGGGGTGGTAGGTCAAGGGCGGCTTGTTGCCGTCGGGGTAGAACCACCGCGGGAGCCGCCAATTAGAAACGCCCGCGCCATGCGGGTCGGTCAGAACCAGCCGCCGTCGGTCGAGCCTGGGAAACACCCCCCATCCCGCGATTTCGTGCCGGTCGTCGTCACCGCCTAATTCGAGCTTCGTTGACGCCGCGTAGACGGGGTTTGTGTCGTCGCGGTACTTTGAAAAGAGGTGCGGATGGTGGTGTGCCCAAGGTAGGTCATTTGGCCCGATGTCGGCGACCCGATATTTCTGGTCGCCCTGGAGCCAGCCCCACAGGACGTGCAGTTCCGGAGCTCCTCTGACGAAGCGCCATCCTTGGGCGGTTTCCTCCACTTGGCGGTAGAGGCCGAAGAACAGGAAGACGTCGCCTCTGCCTACGCCCTGTTTGTTGAGATGGCTCTGGGAGATGCCGGCTTGGCCAAGCATTCCCCGCCACTGTTGCCAGGCATCTCGGTCTTTCCGGTACCGGTAAGCGTCGAAGTTGAGTCGGGGTCGAGGTGGACCAAGTTCAGCCCGCCCATGCGACCGTTGGTGATGCCGCTGACAACGCTTGCGATGTCGACGCCATCGTGTTGGAGGTCTTCGAACGCTTCGTCGTCGCGGGAGGGTATCGGCAACGAAAACATGGTGACGTCGGGAAAGATGGGGCTGGGACAGCCTCCTGATCCAGAGTCAAGGCCCTTGCGGTTGATGATCAGTTTTTCGGCGTCAACGTTTCACGTCCGGCTTACAACTGTGGGCATTTGACGTTGCGGAGCAGGCTATTGGCTTAGGTCGGTACGGACAGAATTACGGGCCGCTACAGGTTCGGGGGGTCGTTACGGGTACCCCGTATTTCTGCGCCATTCTTCGAATTCAATTTGGTTGCGGAGAAACAGTTGATATTGCTCATCATCGTCCAGTGACGGTTCCTGTACTGGTCCCTGTTGAGTACCCAAAAATCTTTCCAGCTCTCTGGCACGCAGCACCGGAATTTTCATGTAGCCATCTGGCCACAGCGCTCCGGCTCTGTTTAGGAGATCTTCGTCCCCTGTGACGTGAAAACGGAGACGCTCGGAGTGGTTTCGACCACTCCGGGAACTCCATAGAAAGGTTTGCAGCGCGTACTCAATGGTGTCTTGCTCGTAGTAGTAGAACCTCCCGGCACCGCGTGCTACCCACTTCGGCGCGACCATTTCTTTCTTTCCGTCGTCGAATGTCACGCCTCGTACTGTCGCCAAAAGCGTTTGGTGGTAGTACACCTCTTTGTACCACGCGTGATTGTTATCCTTTCGAATCTCTCCGCGTGTCCACTCTTCATTGCGTGCGGTCATGTCATCCGCCTCGCCGTCGTGCACCGTAAATTCGGGGAACTGGCGGTGGTACTCGTAATGTTGGCTGATGATCGGGCCTTTGGAAATGGCGACCCAGTCCGAAGGTCGTTCTAGGTATGTCTTGGCTCTATCCAAGGGTGCCTTGTCCAAGGCGAATCGCCCGCGCCACATTCGTTCGACTTCGTGAGAGGGCGCTGACTCCGGCATTGGAGTGTTAGTGTCGTTCGACCGCGTGTAGATGTGGTGCGCACGTACTGTTTTGTCCCGACCTTTGTAGTCCTCGACCAAGGAGTACGGCTTATAGGGCCTGTCTTCGATCACCAGTACGTCTAACGATTTTCCGTCGTGCTGGACTTCCACTAGGTAGACGTCTGGGGTCCTGGATTCAGAGAACTTGCGACCGTTGGCGCGAAGGAAATCGGCGATTTGCGCTTGGGTCCTGCGGCCTGCCGTCCCGGTTATTGAGCGCAGATCATAGGACCTGTCTTGCACTCCAAATATGAGGTACCGGTTTCCTTCATGTTCGGCATTGGCGAGGCATAGAATGTCATGAATGAGTTCAGCCTTGTTTCCGTGGTGCAGAAGTTTGAAATCCCAATACCTGCCTTCCGTTTTCCTGCTAACAAGATCCAGTACAGTTGCCAGCAATTCATCATTTTCGCTCATCAAGGCCACCGTTTCACCGAGTATTCCAATCGGTCAGCAGGCAAACCAGAGAGAGTCCTTCTCTTCGTCGTTGGCAATGCTGCACACGCTTGGTGATCTCAGCATACACGCCTTGGTGGTAGCCGGTCATCGGGTGTAGCGCATGGGAACGTTCTTTCCCCACTTGGATCAAAGCTGTTGTGGTCGTCGTAGTTCACGGCTGTCCGCACGCAGTGAACTAGAAATTCGGCTGGAAAGCCCGGTTAATTGAGTGGTGGGTTATACTCGGGCCATCCGAGACAGTGACGACGACATCACCTGCGAGGGTCTGGATGGGCCTGCTTTACAGCGAATGCTGGCGGACACTGAGTCTGGCAATGGCGGGTTTCCACGGGTATTCGTTGCGTCGATGAATCGGTTGGGCCGCAACCCGGCGGACGTTAGAGCCTGTTTACAATCTTTTTAGGATTAGCACCGTGAAGGCAAGCACCACCATTTGCAGGCTGGTATTGAGCTTCCTTTCACAGTTCTTCCAGAGTCGGCGGCACTTTTCCAGCCAGGCGAAAGACCGCTCCACCACCCATCGCTTTGGAAGCACCACGAAGGTGTGCAGTTCGCTGCGTTTCACCACTTCCACCGCGGCTCCCAACAGGCTTTGTACCGCAGTGGCAAAGGGCTTCCCGGTGTAACCCCCGTCGACCAGCACCTTCTGGACCGGGCTGAGGTCGGCCCGGTTTTCGTCAAACATCGCCAAAGCCCCAGCCCGGTCGGTAACGTCGGCGGTAGTCACGTGTATCGCATGGGGCAATCCTTGCGTGTCCACCGCGATATGACGCTTGATTCCCGACACCTTCTTGCCTGCGTCATAGCCCTTGTGCCCGGCGGTGTCCGTGTTCTTCACGCTCTGGGAGTCCACGATACAGAAGCTGGTCTGCTCTTTCCGTCCATTGCTTTGTCGGACCTCGCCAACCGATTTTTTTTAGGACTCGCTCCAGAATGGAATCCTGACCCGGGCCAGGCCGCTCGCTCCATTGCCGGAAATACTGGTAGCAAGTGCGCCAATCGGGGAAGTCCGCAGGCAGCATTCGCCACTGGCACCCGCTTTTCAAAAGGTACAGCACGCCGCAGAAAACGTCATACAAGTCCACGGTGCGGGGCTTGGTCCGACGGCGGGCCGACTCCAACGTCGGCAGAATCCGGGCGAATTGCTCCCGGCTGATGTCGCTGGGATAGGAATGAGACATGATTACCCCTCCCCTGGTGATAGTCTCAACTTAACCTATTTCAGAGATCGTAGACAGGTTCTTAGAGAGGTTTTGAGGCGGTTTAAGGACGCCGGGGTAGAGTTGGTCTCAGTGACGGACGGCGTGTTGACGAATTGAGCGTTGAAATACCGCCCGTGGAAGGGCGGTTTGAAAGTCGGCTGCAGCGTCGCCATTCCGGGTAGGAGCCGTCGCCCACTCTTTTCGGGCAACCTTGTGCGCCCGTGTCGCAGAACTGGCGCTCCCGTGGGCCCGATACCTGCTTGACTGGCCTTTCAGCAGAAATGGATCTCGGGCTCGTTCCGCGGGTCCGCGTCTACCTTGGAGCCGTTCTCCGCAGAGAACGTCTCTGGTGCTGGTAGTTGCCGCTAGGCGTGTGGACAGTCCGGCGACGTTTCCGGCAATCGTGTGGCGTGTTCCTACGTGGGCGGCGTCATTGGCCTGTTCGGAGCGACCTGACGGTCACGGACGCCACCCGTCGATCATGCCTTGCTTTCGTCGTCGCTGGCCGGGACGCCTGGCAGCCTCCGCTGTTCCACCTTGCCGCGGCGCGGGCGAGGAGCCCGACGTTTGCGGGGCGGACCACTTATTTGGACTTGCCCTGGGACTTGGGCTACAAGTTCGAACGTTCCGTGTTCGGGGTTGTCTTTTTGAGCCGTGGTGGTTTTCCCCTTTCCTGACGCCTTGGCTGGTTTCCGTGGCTCGATTTTAGCGGTGTGGACGGGGGAAGTGGCTTTCTTGGATCGGCGAGTACCAGCCTTGGTCTTTTTGCGTGGTTTCCTGAGCTCGATCACGAAGGTGGATTCGAAAGTGCGCTCTTTACCATTCCCCGGGTGGCCGAGCATACCGCGCCACTGCTGCCAGTTGGGTCGGTCTTTCCGGTACCGATACGCGTCGAAGTTGAGTCGGGGTCGAGGTGGACAGGTTCAGCCCGCTCATGCAGCCGTTGGTGATGCCGGTGACGACGTTTGCGATGTCGACGTCGCCGTACTGAGGATGGGCGCCGGCGGTCGGGACGTTGCGCCTTGGTGCAGGGCGTAAGTCGTGCAGCGGGTGACCGCTACGCTCAGGCGGAGGTGGACCGTCTTGCGGCATCAGTCAGCGTTTGGAGCTGGAGTGCGACGGACCGCAGCAAATCGGCTTCGGACCGGCCCGAGCACACGAAAGCAGCTTGAAGCCGGCAACTGGATCATTCAACTGGAACATGGGTTGGAACGCTGGGTACACAATCACCGGCGGAGCCAAAACAGTCGGGCAACTTCTCTTCCTGAGAGAGTTCCCCATTCCGTCCCTCACGTTGTAGGCGCTCACGAAGTCGAGCGCAGTTCGCAATCCATTCTGCTCTTTCGACACGCCGATGGCCGAGCACAATCCGTGCGTGCGAAGTTCGAGGAGACTTTGGAATTGGGCATTGCCTCCTCGGTTCAAGCCTCTCCCATGTATGGAGCGGGAACACGGCGTTGAGGTTTGCTCGATCCATCGTTACAATATTGGCGCACTTGCTGCTGTCTGAGGGTGTGTCATGGATGTTTTCCTTAGTGCAGCGTTGGGGTTGGACGACGAGTCCGTGCTCATCGCGCCGGCTCGCGCCGTAACTGTTAGAACGCTCGCCATTTCGGAGACGCCTCGTTCGCTGTGTCAAATACAGGCCGACGAAGACGATTACGAGTGGGTTTGCGAATGGGCGGGACGGCTCACTCCACAACATCTGCAACGATGGTTGTTCGGCTTCAGATCGAGGATGGGCGCGCTGCAGGAGGACATTGTCAGCCTCTCTTACGCCGAAGCAGCCGGATGTCTTCTGCTGTTATTGGCTACGGAGTCGGCGCGGCGCGAGGCGAGCGAAGGCAACCTATGGCCCACTGTGCGCCGACGGTTTTCTGATTCAGCGCGCCGATTGCTGTTTGACGCACAAGGACAACCCAAGCGTGAATTCAAGGACGCTCTGGAAGGAGCGGCGCGCAAGCTTAGCTTGCGCCATATATTTGGGATAGCCGGCACGCACAATTACTACATTAGCGTGTACCTCCAGTTCGGTTTCACGCGGAAAGGCATGGAAAGGCTACCGCATTGGCTTGCCGGACAACCGGCCAGCGAGGCGGTGGCGCATTTGCTTGGTTATGCTGAAGACGCGGGCGGTATCTGCCGAAGCGAGTCGTTTGCATCGTTGTGGGACACCTTACGCAGTTACCGGCGGAACAACGTTACAGAAGCAAACGCGCGGCGGACGTTGTCCCGCAGCCCCTGGGTACTCCCTGATTGGTTGGATGACCTGATCGAGCAGGCCGTACAAAGCCGCCAAATCCCTGATCGGGAACTTGGCGACGATTCTCTCGAGCCGCACCCGCCGACTTTTCTGGCTGAGACAAAACTGCAGTGGGAATTGCCGGCTAACCCAGTGTTCACGACGGAGGTCGTCAATTTGGCGGATTTTGACCTCACGTCGGACCGTTACCAGGTCATTATGGGCCATGACCGCTTGGCTACGCTGCTACGCAACGAAGGCGGCCACTACACCGCGACATCGGAACGGGTCACTTTGCCGTCTGAAACGGCCGATTTTACTGTCGCACTGGGCGACGAAAACGGTACTGTGGTGGGCAGCCAGCTGCTCCAGCTCTGGGATCCCGACGAGGACGTGGAGTTGTTCGACTTGGCAACAGGCAATCGCCTCAACGCCTACGACGCTCTGCGTTCTCCAAACAAGGATTACGGCTTGCTGGTCAGCACTGACTTGAGGGTAGAGCCATCAGGTCTCCAGTTCGACACCGTAGGAACCAGTGACCACGCCAAACGGCTTTACTTGTTGCAGGCTGGGGACAATCGCACGGTGAGTGTGACGCTGCCTGGAACGGGCGGCGAAGCGAGCGAGTTTTGGAACTCTGAGATCAACGGCGGTCTGCGTGCCAAGCCGTCGGAAGCGGGTTGGTCAGGGCTGGTAGACACCAGCATCATTCCGCAAGGTCCCGAGTGTCTGGGCCGACGCCGTAGCATCCGGATCACGGTGCCCTACAGCGACATCATCGTTCAATACGTCAGGGTTGGTGGGACGCCGTTGGATTGCGCACCGGGCGGAGACAGGGTTTATCAAACCGACGAGTTTGAAATCTACCGCAGCATTTCCGCGACTGGGCCGCACCGAATAAAGGTGAAACTGGGTCTCCGGCGCGGCAGCGAGCAGACCACGGTTGAGCGGGATTGCTTCGCTAACGCCTACGGAGTGATGCGCGCCTCCAGCGACGGTTGGGAGGTAGTCAACCCTCAGGGAAAACTTTCTACGAACGACACCTCTCGCTACACCTACAGGTTGGTGATGGCGGGGACAGAGACCCAGGTTTCGGACTTGGCGTTGATGGAAGGTTCGGTCTTCCTGCGCCGGGCATGGAGCAGGCCCCAGGGTCTGGGTGAGTTGGGGGGGTACGGCGCGCCGTTGGAAATTCGGACGCCGTACAACCCGTTCGATGATGTCAACTCCTTGGTAATAGCCAGCGAGGTGAGGAACACCGGGATTTTGGCAAACGCCGCCACGGGTGAGGGAGGCGAGCTTTGTTTGAGATTCAGAGACTCGCTGGAACCCGGCCGCGGCCATGAGATTGTCCTGTGGCCTATCGGCGCGTTGCCGCTGACGTGTCGAGCTGCCGATGTTGTCATACACCAGGGCGCTGAGTGGCGCCTGCCGGGGGTGGAGTATCCCGGCGAACATTGTTGTGTTGCCGTGTCCTACGACGGAGTGCTGATTGGGTCATGGTGGCCTGATAGGGTGGCAAACATCAACGTGGACGACGAAGACTCCGCTTTGACCACAGCGTCAATGCTGCGTTGGTTGCACGCGCCTATCGTGGCGCCGGGCTGGTTGGAAGCATCGCGGTATTTCGCACACCGGTACCCCGCGCAAGTGTTGGCGGCTTGGCTCCGCGAGGAAGGCCTGCCCGACGGTCTGTTTCACGGTGTAGGATCAAACGAGCAATGGGGCGCCGCTGTCCGAAGAACCTTTGCCGGTTGGAACCCTGACTTAGAGGCCGCTGAGGAGATAATCAACACCCTTGCGAAAGGCCATTCGGATGAAGACGTGGTTTTAGAGTCGTTGCTTCTGCTGCTGCGTGAAGCGCCTCTGCTGATGGGACGGGTGGCCAGAGCCTGGCTGGCGTCGGCAAGCGGGCCAGACCGACGACAATCAGGGCGAGCCAAACGGGGTCTAATTGCGCGTCTGCGGTTTCTGATTGCGGATGTCCCCGAAGAATCTGTTAGGCCCTTCCTGATGGAGCTGTGGCAGCAAGGCGAGTTGGAAGAAGAGCCACAGCCTGACCCATTGTCGGAATTCGAGAAGCAGCAGTCTGAGCAAGATAAGCTGCGTGAGTTGCTGGATGACGCTGCCAGCGCGATGGGAGTGGACCCTGGGCACGTTGTCAGCGTAATCGAAAAGGTTTTAGG
Source organism: Dehalococcoidia bacterium (assembly GCA_965220095.1). GTDB lineage: Bacteria > Chloroflexota > Dehalococcoidia > Lucifugimonadales > UBA3495 > Bin87. Next base: position 2,080,447 of record OZ244805.1, on the reverse strand, counting down.
ACCACTGGATTACGAGGCCCTCGAATACTTGGATCAGAACAACGCGGAAACCGCGCTGAACGTCCGACCTTTCAGGGAGGTACTGGGACTGCGGATTCTGGCGTCGTTGAACAATGGAGTTTGACAATATGGCACAGTTGGACGCGTTGCAGCTTACCGATGCACTCCGTAGCCGGATGGTGGACTTTGCGGCAGATGACAACTTCGTTCGGGACGACCGACTGGCACGAATTGCGCACCAACTGTGGAGCGGGCCCGCCGGCCAAGGGGGACTGATTAGCGACCTTTGGGTTGAAGGGGCGTTCCCCAGCAAAGCCTCGCCGGTGTCCCTGTCTGACTTATCGGCCGACGGTCGGTTTGATCCTCGCCTTCGTGATGTGCTGCACCAGGCAGGTGCCGTACCCGGCGACCGACCCCTGTACACCCATCAGCTCGAAGCAATCGAACGGGCGCGTTCCGGTGCCCCTGGTCAGCGACCGGCCATCGTGGTGACCGCCGGCACCGGCGCCGGGAAAACCGAATCGTTCCTGCTACCAATTCTTGACGATCTTTACCGTAACCCGCCTACCCAGCGGCGGGGCGCTCGGTGCATTATCCTTTATCCGATGAACGCGCTGGTCAACGACCAGATGGAGCGACTGTATGGTTGGCTGAAGGGGCAACAGGATGTAACGTTGTTCCACTTCACGAGCGAAACGCCGGAAGACAAGCGTGCGGCGGACGATCAGGGTGTAGACGAATGGGAACCGTGCCGGATGCGCACCCGGCAACAAGCCAGGGGGTTGGAATCACGTTACGGCCAACCGGTCGACGGCGGACCTACTCCAGACATCGTAATCACCAACTACTCTATGTTGGAGTATATGCTCTGCCGGCCGCAGGACGCGGTGTTTTTCGGGCCTGACCTGCGGGCAATCGTGCTTGACGAAGCCCACCTGTACGCCGGCACCTTGGCTGCGGAAATTACCTTGCTGCTCCGCCGGCTTTTGCTACGTTGTGGCTTGGAGCCGGAAGACGTCACGCATTTCGCCACTTCCGCGACGTTGGGGACTGGTGAGGTAGGCGAGCTCCAGAAATTTGCGGCGCAGGTGTTCAGCAAACCGCAAGGACTCGTCGATGTGATCGCTGGCGAGTCTGCCCGTACCCAATTGGACCAACCATCGCCGCCCGACTCTCAGCCAACTCCTGACACCATCAACTCGCGCCAGTGGCTCGACAGCCCGACAATTGTTGACAACGGCGGCCAGCCGGAACTGGCGGTCAGCGATGTTAGCGACGGCTTGAGAGAAGATTTAGCCATCTTGGTGTCGCGCCAGCGACTGCAAACGCTGTCTCCGGCGGAAAACCGGCCGGCCGTGTTGCTACACCACAGCCTGTCCGCCGCGCCGCTGGTTTGGCAGATGCACGACATACTCTGGGACCAGAAGCGGGTTCCTCTGGCGGAACTGGCGGAGCGGGTTTTTGGGTGTGATTCAGAGTCCTCGGTGCGGGCGACCGTGAGACTGATGCAACTGGCGGCTTCGGCACGCACTGAACCCGGAGCGTATCCGCTCGTCCCGCACCGGATCCACGTCATGGCTAGGTCTGCCGACTGCCTCACGATCTGTCTCAACAACCTCTGCTGTGGCGCGATAGATGGCAAGTTGCCGCCGCTAGGCCTTGTGTCGGCTGGCTATCAAGACACTTGCGTGATGTGCGGTAGCCGCACGCTGTCGCTGGAGAGGTGCAAGAACTGTGGCCAGTGGTTGCTGGCCGGTCAGGAACAAGGAGATGCCATCATTGCGGCCTTGCCTCGCATCCGCAGGGAAGAGGAGGATGCGGATTCGCCCCCGGAGCGCCGGTTGTTTCACCCGACTGAGGCGTCGGATTCGGTGGCTTACTTCAACCCTACCACCGGCGACATCAGGGGCAGTGGTGCGTCTGACGTGGTCCAGTTGTACGAACACCGGGAGTGCCCCAATTGCCAAGCGGAAATTTCGCAGATCGCTTCGTTCTACTCCGGCGCGCCACTTACCTTGTCTGTCCTGGCCGAAACCCTGCTGGCGGACTTGCCGGAGTTTCCCGCGCAGGCATTTGGCAACGACTGGCTGCCGGCCAAGGGCCGGCGATTGCTGGCATTCAGCGATAGCAGGCGCGAGGCAGCACGCTTGGGACCGTTGCTCACCAGCCAGCACGAACAGCAGTTGGTGCGCGCGGCGATTGTGGCAGCTCTGGGAGACAGCGGTACGGATGCCGTGGCCGCGTATGAGCGGGGTCGCTTGGAGAGCGTTGAAGAGCAGTTGCGTAAACCCAATTTGGATTCCGAACTTCGCCGGCATCTGGAACGCGACCGGACGGAACTGCAAACCCGGCTTGCTCAATTAGAAGTAGGCGGCGCTGTCTCTCGGTTGGTCGACGCCATCTCTGGTAACGAAATACTCGCACAGATCATTGACCGACCAGCGTCCACTGACCATATTGCTGGCGAATGGGGCCAACAGAAATGGGAAGACAACCGGCGTGAAGTCAATAAACGAATCAGAGAATTTCTCGGTCGGGAGTTGGCCAGTCCAATCCGGCGTTCAGTGTTGACCCTGGAATCCGCCGGTCTCGTCGAGGTCACATATCCTGGCCTTGATCGACTGCAAGCACCGGCGCATTTCATCGGTGTCCTGCCGACCGAGGACTTGCGTCAAACCATTACGGAACATTGGACAGACCTACTGGCCGCGCTGTGTGACACGATGCGCACGGACGGAGTGGTGACGCTGAGCCAGGACCTTGACGAGATTTACGCTTTCGGGGGGATGCTGATCGGGCGTTGGGCGGCGGCGGTTGATGTGCACAGCGGCAGAGGGCGTAACGGGTTGGAGCGGTTTGTGGGCGCAACCCAGCGGCAGCGGCGGCGACAGTTTGCTGCAGCCGTACTTCGCAACTGTGGTCTGCCTGAGGAGCAGGAAGCTGAATACTCGGAAAAGCTGTTGCTGGCTGTCTTTGAGCAGTTGTTGGACGCCGCCAAAAATGGGAGTTTGGGATGGCTGGAGTTCGGGACACGCGAGACGCAAAATTCGCGAGGAGCTGACGCCATCAGGATAAAGTTCTTCGATTTGGGCTTGCGCCGGCCGACGGAGTTGTTTCGATGTCGGATTACTGGACACGTCTGGCCACGCAGCGTCGCTGGTTGCGCTCCGGAATCAGGTTGTGAGGGTACGTTGGAAGCGGCTGCGGCTGATGCGCTCGACCAGGACCCGCGGCTGGGCCGGCGTCGGCGGGAGTTTCGCGAATCACCAATCTTCAAGATGGGTCTCTGGGCGGAAGAGCACAGTGCGCAACTGGATCCCAAAGAGAACCGGCGGCTTCAAGACCTGTTCAAGGCCGGAATCAGGAATATCCTGAGCTCCACCACTACGTTGGAGTTGGGCATTGACATCGGTGGCCTGAACGGCGTGCTGATGAGTAACGTGCCCCCGGGCAAGTCTAACTACCTGCAACGGGCCGGACGCGCCGGCCGGAGGGCCGATGGTTCGTCCATTGTCACCACCTTCGCCCGGCCTCGGCCCTACGACCGGGAAGTTTTCCAACGCATTGGCGACTACTTGGACACTCCGCTGCGGCCACCGGTGGTGTTTCTGGACCGAGAAAGGGTGGTGCGTCGCCATGTTTATGCCTTCTTGCTGGGGGAGTTTTTCCAACAGGTGTACGGCCCAGGGCACCATACCGGGGCGATGGACGCTTTCGGAAGCATGGGCGGTTTCTGTGCCGCGCCGGAGACGCGTCGTTGGGAAGCACGGGCCTCTAAACCGCAGGTTGATCAAGGGAGCGGCGCGCCATCCCTTCGTGAGCAATTTCGTGACTACCTTGCCGAAGTCCGGCAACAGCATGGAGGCGATATAGCTCGACAGGTCAATGCCTTGCTGTCGGTTACGGACGTGGGCTTCGCCTCAACCAATTGGGCGGATTTTCTAGATGATGTTGCCACAGCATTTGATGAAGCTTGTGCTCACTGGCAAGCAGACTATGATGCTTTGCTAGTGCAGTGGGCGGCGGCGGACAATGCGAGGCAGGCAAACGCCTTACACTACCAATTAAGGCTGCGGCGCAACACGACGGTGATTGAAGCATTGGCGGATCGACAGTTTCTACCCAGTTATGGTTTTCCGATTGGGGTGCTGAAACTGCGGGTTACGCGCCCTGACGAAAACAACTCCAACCGGATACGGGAGGAAGACCAGTTCCGGCTGGAAAGGCAGGGACTACTGGCGCTGCGCGAATATGTGCCGGGCTCGGAGCTTTTGGCAGGCGGGCAGTTAGTTACCTCCCATGGGATCCTCAAGCACTGGACGGGCCTGGACATCAGCGAAACACCCATTGGGCTGCGGGGTCAATATACTAGGTGCACAAACGACCACTTCTACTACTGGGGGTCGGATGGTGATGGCATGAATTGCCCCTTCTGCCACGCACCCGCCAAGGGAAAGCCGGTGGATTACATCGTGCCTCAGTACGGGTTCAGCGGGGCGACTTGGGACCCGCCCAAGTGGAGCACTGCCACTCCGGAAGTCGTCGGCGAAGTGGAAACGGTGCCAGCGTCTTTCACGGTCGCCGCAGAAGACGCGCCTCGGTTCGATGACCTCGGGGGCATTCCGGGGCTGTCGGCTCATTACCGGGAAGACGGCGAGCTGCTCGTTTATAACGAAGGAGATCGAAAACTTGGCTTTGCCGTCTGTCTGCAGTGCGGCTACTCCGCGAGCGAGCGTGAGATCGGAGAAGGCCACGTGAATCTGCCGCCGGGTTTTGCGGAACACATCCCACTGAACGCGCGCCGCAACAATAATGGCCAATGGGTGCCGCCGCGCTGTTGGCGCAGGAACCAAGCTCATGTGCTGAGACGTCAGACATTGGCGGCCCGTGAGACCACCGATGTGTTGCTGCTGGACTTTTCCGGCTGTCTCAACGCCGCCCAGCAGAACAGCGAGAGTCTGATTGCGACGTTGGGTTACGCCCTGCAAAGGGCTGCCGCGGAACTGTTGCAACTGGATGGGCGTGAGCTTGGGGTTGCCACCATGCCCACAGGCGCGCAAAGCTGCGGTGTCCTGCTGTACGACAACGTGCCCGGAGGGGCCGGCCATGTCCGGGAGTTGCTGGCGATGGGCCGACCGTGGCTGGAATGGGCGAAAGCAGTCCTGTTTATTGACGGTGCCCACGACCGGCGATGCCGGTCGGCCTGCCTAGATTGCCTGCTGTCCTTCCAGACACAGAACGCGATGCGGCGAGGGCTTTTGAACCGCCCACAGGCACTTTCTGTCCTATCCAAACTGCTGTAGGGAAAGGCTCATATGCCCCAGTTTCCGCCGGAAGCGTCCTTGGGCGTTCCTTAAGGCATTTGGGTGCCGCAGACCCCGTTTGTTGCCGGCCATGGTCGCCCTTCCCTGCCGGAGAAACTTGCGCTGGCAAAACGTTGAGGTCGGGATCGAGGTGGATTAGGTTCAGTGCACTCATGCGACCGTTGGTGATGCCGGTGGCGACGCTCGCGATGTCGACGTCGCCGTGTTGAGGGTCTTCGAACGCCTCCTCGTCGGAGGAGGGTATCGGCAGCGAGAACATGGTGCCGTCGGGAAAGGTGGGGCTGTCCCAGCCCCCTGATCCGGAATCAAAGCCCTTGCGGCTGATGATCAATTTATTCGGTTTCAATACTCGCCGTCCGGCTTTCAACTTTGGGGCAGAGTAGCATCGACGCAGGCTGACATCCAGTCGTGCTCGGGATTTGCGCGGGTACGGGTGGCGGGAAAGCATCGAATTCAGAGCGATGGGGAGTTCCTGGTAGTGCTCGTCGGACTGGCGGTGAGTGTTTCAGACCGCCGCCCGTATGTCGGCCGTTACGTGCCTGGGGACGGATCCACCCGAGGTTTCAGTGGCAGACGCGGCTGGAGTTCCGTCTGATGCGGGGTATCCGGCGGTGCTTCGCTCGTGGGTTGGAAATTATTGTCCAGTTTTCTGGTGCCGCGTCGGGGCGTGGTCGGAGTATCTTGGGTCACGGAGCCCGACTGTGTTTGTTCACCATCAACAGGAGGTACATCATGGCAAAGTCAAAGGGAATGACGGGCAAGGCGGCGTCGCGCATCCAGTCCGCTGGAGCGAAGCGCGGCGGCGGGAAAGTTTCAAAGGGCAGCTTTGCTTCGCGCGCCCAGCGTGCGGCCGTGAAAAACGGATCCTGAAGTCCGGTAGAGAGCAACAACATTACGCACGGCGGTCGGCTAATCGGGCTCTTGCTGGCCGCCGTGTTCAGTTAGACTGTGGTGCCATGGGAAAGAAGTCGAGACGACGACGCAAGGCGGTGATTTCTGGGCCGTACAGCGGCCAGATCTTGGGCGCCGTCGTTGACGCCCTCGACGTCGGAGACGGCGTGCTTGCTGACAAGACTGCGAAGCGGATGTTCGCCGGTCGGTCGGTGAGCGAGCGCAGCAGGAAGGAGCGGCTTGAGGCTCTGGGCCAGGAGTTGGTGGGCCTCGGTGTGTTGCCGGATGTGGACTGGCTGGCTCGCGAGGCGGGTTTTCGCGAGGATCTCAAATCTTCCGACGTCCTGGCTGACATCATCGGCCTAATGTGCGAGTGGTGGGACATGCTGATGGAAAGGGTCCAGAGCGAGAGTGTTCAGTTGGTGGATGGGGGTCAGGCCGGCCGGCGGTTTCTGCGCCTCGTCACGGTGGACGTATCGCTCCGGATGCTCGGCTGGGCGCATCTGGCTGAAGTCGAGCTGCCCGCGCTGCATATGCCGTTGTGGGCCCAACCCAATGGCGCCGGAGAGATTCTGCGTAATCTGCTACGGGAAGCGGACCTGAGGCGTCATCAGCTCGCCAGGGAGTTGGAGGTTTCGCCCACTACGGTCGACAACTGGCTGGGTGGCAACAACTTCCCGAGCTGGTTTTACTTGCCGACTCTGGTGGAGAAGTTGTCGCAAGGACAGGGCATTAGCGCCGAAGACCTCGAAGCGCGGTTGCGCCGCGAGTTGGCCCTGGCCCGTCTGGCAGACGCCGTGGCGTCGGTGGTCGGCTGGGATGACGTGGCTGCCGATTTGGAAGCTGCGTTTCGCTTTGCACGGCTGATGCAGGAAACTGACGCGCTGGCGTCGGTGTTCGAAGAGGTGGCCGAGGTTGCTAAGTTCGCTGGTTCGGACTTGTCCGAAAAGCCTGAGTTCGTAGGCGGATACCTGGCGCTCCTGCTGGTGAGGATGGGTTCTGATGCGCCTTTCGCGCGGCGACTACTCTGGGCTCTGGCCCGACAGCCTGAGGTACGTGATTGGGCCGATGACATTTACGCCGTTGCGTCGTCCATCGAATTGCAGCTGCGGCATATTGCCGGGAGCCAGTCAGGAGGACGGACTGCCGCTGGCATGGCTCAGGATTACTTTGACGTTGTGGTTGAGCCGGCTGCTGAGGATCTCGAGGCCAACGAAGCCATCAGGACGACGTTGTTGGGCGAGAACAACGACGTGTTCCCGCTCAGGCCAGAGACTAGCGAAGTACCGAACCCGTTTGCCGTGATTGAACGGTCAATCCGTCTCAGGTGTGGCCTGGTCCGGCGTTTTCCCCGAAGCGCGGAAGCTCACTACCAGCTCGGGTCAATGTTGGGCATGATGGGCTGGCGGGTGCGGAATCGCGCTTGGGTGGACGGGGGGATCATGGAGTGCAGGGTTGCTGCCGGTTTCGAACCCAGATGGGACGCCCCGGCCGTGGAGCCCGGCGTCATCATGTGCAACATCGAGGACTGGGATGGCGCGTTGCGGGAACTCGAAGTGGCGCAAGGTTCGCTACCGGCCGTCACGCCGCACCTACGGAACGTCAGGGGTTACGCGCTCATGAATGCCGGTCGGCTTGGGGAGGCACTGGTCGACTACCTGGCGGTGGTCGAAGTGAGGCCCGATTTCGCGACTGCGTGGGGTTATGCGGCTCACTGTGCTTTCATTTTGGGGAACCCAACCGAGGGTCTGCGGTACGCGAAACGAGCGCGGTCGTTGGGCGACCCAACCGCGTACGCGGCTTGGGATAATGGTGGGTACGGCCAGAGGCGGAAACGCCGGTCGGCGTGACCGAGGTCGCGGCACTGGGCGTCAGGCAGCCTGCTCTGTGCTGACGTTTTCGGGGCATCGTCGAATTGGAGGCCGTGCGGCATGGCGTTCTGGCATCCGCCGCGCGCGAGGTAGGCCTTGGGCTGGTGGTCGTCTTCCTTGATGGTCGTGACGACGGCCACGACCTGCTCGTGGGTCCGGCGGCTGCAGGACAAACAGGTGCTCCGCACTCGGTACTTGCTTTCATTACCAGCCGGACACGACCGGCTGGTTGATTCTGTCCCGTCATAGGCCGAGTTCTGCTCCTGCGTCGGCGAGCACTTTGGCCCAGTGGCGGAGGCGTTCCTCGTTGCCAGAGACGTCGCCCTCGTCGTCTAGGTCTTGTTGTCCCCTCTCGTCCCCTGACAGGGGTAGGTATTTTCGTGCCACGTTGATGACCCTCATTTCAGACGGTGGCTCACTCAGTAATGTTCAAACCTGAAAACTCGGTTTTGGTGCGGTCTGAAGGCCCGGAGTACTCCATGCCTGACTCTGACAAATTCCAATGATTTATGCCTAAATTCAGCCGTTACCTACCCCTGTCAGCCTCTCGTCCCCGTAGCCGTATTGGGCGGGCTGGCCCGGTCGGGTTTCGATCTCCAGGGTAAGGCCTCCCAGGAGCCAGGTTGCCATGGCGCCGCCGTCCCAGTTCGGGGTGATGTTTGGTGCCAGGGCGTGTTCGGGCAGGACATCGAGGAGGATTAGCAGCAGCTCCGCCACGGCGGCGGCGTCCAAGGGCTGAGGGTTTTCTGATGTCCAGTTGGGGTCATCCCACGGTAGGCCGCACAGTTCCATGATGGTTTCCTCGAACCAGTCGCCTGGGATCCTTCCGGCCTCTGGTTCGGCGTGGGCTGCGTCGGCTGTGGCAGTGGGTGATCGTGAGATGAGAGCCTTCAGCAGTTTGGGAAGCCACTGCAGGGGCGCGTGCCCTGTTGGTTCTTGGCCCATGGTGGGGTTTGCGACCATATTCCTGCTCCTGTAGCGGAAATTACACGGTGGGTTGTGGGTCGTCAAATTGCCGTGCTTGCGCGGTCGGTGCGGTTGGAGCATATGGCGCGGCGCGCCATGCCCGAGCGTATCCCTGCCTGTGCGAGGGCTCCGTATGCGCGGGGGATGCTGGTTGGGTTCACCGTGGTCAGAAAAGTAGCAGGAAGGTTGACAGCGGGACCGCGACGATGTTGGTGTTTTGCGGGGCGGCGACGTCGTTGCGGGTGATGATGATGCCGAAGGTGGCCCGGTTGGCGGGTTCGGCGATGAATTCCCGCAATGCGCGGGCGTCGCGGTTGAGGTCCACGTTGCGTTGGTACTTGATCTCCACGGGTACGCGGTGGTCGCCCACGCTGAGCACGTAGTCGATTTCGGCGCTTGAGCCGCGCTGGGGTCGGTGGTGGATCGAAAGGCTTGGCGCGTCGGAGAGGGCGGCGCCGAACGTGCTTTCTGCCAGGTGGCCCGCGATGGTCGCGAGGTTTGGGGCGTCGGTGAGCTGGCCGGGCGCCAGCGGTACGGGTTCGTCCAGCTGGGTGGCGCGTATCGCGTGGTCTGACAGGCATATCTTGGGGCGTTGTTCGGTTCGCTGGAGGCGGAACTCCAGCGGGTGGACCAGCCGGACGATCATGGTGTCGTCCAGGAACTCCATGTAGTTGGCGACCTGCCGTGCGTCGACGTCGTCGAAGGGCTGGTTGATCTGCTGCGCCAGGGAACCGTAGGACGGCGCCTGTCCGGCGTAGCGGCAGGCCAGGTTGAAGACCAGGCTGAGGATCTGCGGGTCAAGGTCGGGGTGCAGCAGGCTTCCCGGCAGGTCGTGGCGCAGCATGCGCTGCACGACGTTCTCGTTGATCCTTTCGTTGAGGGACGTGAGGTCGGTGTGCGGCGTGCTGTGGGCGAAGGGGTATCCGCCGTACTGGGAGAAGAGGCGGAAGGCTTCGTCCCGAGGAGCGGCGTTGTCGCGGCCGTTCTGGACGAGCTGTCGCCAGAAGTCCGGGTGTCTGAGGTTGGCGTACCCGTTGTCGTTCAGGAACGGCTGGAGTGGCGCGATGCCTCGAAAGCGGGCTATTTCGGAGAGGGACAGGATGGGCGCGTTGACGGTGTGGATCCGTCCCGCCAGGCTGTCGCGTCCGCGCTGGATGCGGAGGGCGGAGCTGCCGGTGACGACCACCTTGACGGCGGTGGTGTCGACGAGGAACTTGAGCTGTTCCGACCAATTCGCGATGTTTTGAGCCTCGTCGAAGAAGATGTAGACGGGGTTGCCCTCGTTGGCGAGGGCGTTGATCTGACGGGGCGCTACGTTGTGCTCGAACCACTGGACGATTTGCAGGATGGGCTGCTCGACGGGATTGGCGTAGGCGAGTTCGTCGAACTGGACGCGCATGATGTGTCGTGGCGGCACGCCCTCCTGGAGGAGGTCGGAGATGATCTGGAGCTGCATGGTGGACTTGCCGACCTGTCGGGGTCCGCGAATGGCGACGATGGGGGCGATGTCGGCGTCGATACGGCGGCGAATGCGCTGAACGAGGTTGCGCCGGGTCGGAGGAGTCCGCGGGAACTCGCGGTCATTCCACCATGGGTTGTTGATGTTGAGGTTGTTGACGAGGGTCTGGGGAAGCACGGGCGGCACGTAGCCGGTGTTGCCGGTGGTCATGCGGGGCCTCCTGCCGGCGTGGTCGGTGGGTCGGCGTGACGGGTCATTATGCCAATCGTAGCGTGGCATTGAAAGGCGGGGGTCGGCGTAGGCCGATGGATTGCCCATCGGGTGAATTCGGGGCGTGCGCGTCCGTCAGCAGCGCCGGAACTCCCGCTCCAGGCGGTGGCTCGAGAGGGTGGAGATCTCGAGCAGGTCCTCTACCTTCGAGAGTTTCGACGTGGCGTGTCGTTCGAAGGTGACTTCGACCTGGTAGGCAGGGATGCCTGAGCCGTTGTCCTGGACCCTGATGGATCTGGTGCCGCCCTGCTTGATGGAGACCGTGATCTGGGTGGCGCCGGCGTCGATGGCGTTTTCGACGATTTCCTTGACGACGGACGCGGGGCGTTCGACGACCTCGCCGGCGGCGATTTGCGCGGCGACGGGGGTGGGCAGGACTTGGATGGTCATGGCGTTTTGTTCCTCACTGGAGCCACGGAGAGGCCCTCGGGAGTTCCCGACGGACACATTTTCCGCTTGGTGGCGGGGAAGGCAGCCCGGGGCCTTGAGGCGCGGGAATTCGCGGTGTCCAGCGTCCTGCGTGACTGGCGTGTTCACCTCGTGGATTTCCACCGGCCGCGCGCTCGGGACCGGATTCCCCTGTCATGGGACGTTCACCTCTCGCTCCGGCGCTCGGGCCCGCCTCGGCGTGTTCGGCCACCAACTGGCGCTACCTGCGCGCCACCTCAACCAGCAGTCCGCTGCATTGTTTTTTGCCCCGCCGGGCCGGATTATCCTGTTATGGGATGTCACCCCCCCGCCCTTGTGGGCGGGGGGGTGTCCGGCCGTCGGCACCTTGGCTGTACCCTTTTTGCTGACGACGTTGTCGTCGCCGTAGGGCGGCAAATGCTGAGTCCTGCCACTCATTCAGTCTTGGCTGTCTGGGCCGGTCTTGCTCTGGTTGCCGTGCCAGCAGATGAGGATCAGCGGGATGCTCACGGCCGTGAAGATGACGCCGCCGATGATGAGGTGAAGGTCGAGCGTGACGATGCCCTTACCGAGGTGGAACAGGCTGTAGCCGGCCGTGAAGAGGAAGACGGCCAGCAGCATTTTGGCGCCGAGCGGCAGTGCCTTCAGTCGTTGCATGGCCTTGCGGGCTCTGGTCATCATGCTGGTGGGTCCGTGGCCATCGTCATGGTCTTCACGCGTCGCCCTTCCCGGATGGGGGATTGTATCGTCAGGCGTCGGCGCGGGCGTCGAGTTCGCAAGTTTTTGACGTGTGTGGGCTGCCAGCGTGATGGTTTCCCTGCGTGACTTCACTCCATCGGAGGAGCGAGGCTGGAAGGCCGTGAAGTGGCGTCGGGCGCCAGCCAGACGTTGTGGTGGGCAATGGGCGTTGCCCCGTCCTGTTGCTCGGCCCACTGCTGGGTTGACAGGGTCGTGAATGTCGGGTGCGCGGACGGGACGGCTTGGGTCGCAGCGGCTGCGACATCCGCGAGTCGAGGATCCAGATCCGGCACGTGGCAAGCGTCGGCAACGACCGTGATCTCAAGAGAGTCGTCCGCGTGTGCGAATCCGGCAGCGCGGGGTCCCGTGATGGCTACACGGGACGGCAGCGGCGATGCCAGTTCGTTTAGCCCCTGCACGTATCGCGTGATCCACATGAGTTCGGACTCTCGCAGGACGGGGCCTTCTTGTCGCGTGTCAGGGATGACCGTGGGAGCAAGGCCGTCCGGATTGTGATCTCGCGGGATCGGGTTGGCGGCGATTCTTCGTTCTTCGAAACGGATGAACCGGTTTTCCGGGTCGTTGTTGATGGCGTCCGCGACGGTGCGTTTCTTGGCCTTGGTCGTCTGCTGGACGTGTTGGACGACGTCTTCAATGTCAGCGGGGCCGTGTTGGACCAGGAACGAGTAGATCAGGTCGCTGGTCCTGCCCCGTCGTCCTGCGCTCTGTGCGCCGATGTTGGTGTCCCATTCCCTGAGACCGAACGTGGCCAAGCCTTGCCAGGAGATCTCGTCGGATGTCGAAGTGACGTTGCGGATGGCGTTGAGGGTGTTGTACCCATCGGGCAGGAGATGTCCAACGAGGCGATTGATCTCATCGGTGAGGTGCTCAGTGGAGCGAGGCTGCCGGTCACGGGAGAGAATACGGATCATTGTGTTGGCGACCAGTTGTTGCCGACCAACAAAATTTCCCCATGGCTCGTTGGGGCTGAATCGTCCTGCATCGTCGGGATCGATTCCTGCGACCCGGCGTACGAAAAGAAACATGTCGAGCTGAGGCCACTTGGCCAAGGCAACTTGGTGGTGACTCAGGGCATCCAGGATCTGCTCGGGGCTTTGGGGCTTGTCGGATCGCGACAGATGAGTAGCGATGTCGTAGATCACGAAGTCGATGTCGTGGTCCATTGGCGTGATGGGCGGCGGTACGACGTGGCCGGCGGCGCGTATTACCGGCGAGTGATATGGTTCCGCGTAGCCGAGTTCGATGAACGTCTTGATCGTTGATTCGGAGTAGAGCGGAGGGCGCCGATTGTGGCGGTTGATGACAGCGGCGCGAGCCATGAACTCGTTGGCCCGTTGGGCGACCTTTGCCAGGGGGCTGCCCAGTTCCTGATCGGTCCGGGCCAGGGCATTGATGGCGTGTGCAGACCTGCGGTTGATGGTGCTGAGGGGCGTGTCGTAGGTTGAGGCCATCTGGGCATCGGTGAGCGGAGAGGTGTCGGCGTCGCCGAGCTTCGCGTCGAGAAGAAAGGGATAGGACGTGTCCTGCTTGGTCCGTTGAATGACCCGTTGGGCGGCGTCAAGGAGGTCCGCGGGCACGATGGTCTGGGGACTTTCTGGCTTGGCTGGCATGGTGTGTCCTTGCGGGATTGGACGTGGGAACAATAATGCCGCCCTTTTGGGCGGCAACGGTTGCACGCGTTGGACAGCTGGATTCACTTGGCGCGCGCTGTGCTGCCATGTTCATCTCCTCCGGTTTGGCGGCGTCTTCGGGTAGCCGTTAGACTCAACGGATTGCCCGGAATTCAGGGGGATCCCGGGCGTGATCTCCCGTCCTCCGCGACCGTGGGGGCGTCAGTGACGGTGCGGTAGATCAATCAACGTGGTGGACTGATCCGGATCAACGAAATCACCCAAAAGCGAGAGATTTGGTCTTGCTATCCCATGTTTAGGGTGATATGCTAATCATCACACCCAAAATTGCTATGCGTAGAATTTTTTGGGTAAAGGGGGTAGCATGTCACTTGGATTTGGTTTAGCCCGCTGCGGCGGATTCTTGATTCCAGGTTTTCGGTCGGTTGGCTATGGACGATTTGGTGGCGCGGCTCGAAGCGCTCGAGGCCGAGCTGGCCGCGACATACCGGTTGCAGGGAGAGCAGCTCGAGCTCGTACGGCGTGCCTTGTCAGATGCTCGTGCCCTCGCGAAATCTGTGGAGACGGATGGCGCAGAAACTGCGGCGTCCGGTGTGGAGCCGGCAAGTCAGGTATTTCTGGTCCCGGATGAGGAAGGGTCCCCCCTTGAACTCGTTTATGACGTTCGCGTTGTCAGCGGTTTCAGGACCTTTCGGGAGAAAGCTTATGCCGCAGCAAGAGTGTACGGGAGGCGCCTGCGCGAAGTGTCGCTGGCAAAGGCCATTTTTGAAACCGGTGAGACAGCCGCGCCCGACGCGAAATCGGCGCGCTGGTCCTTGGGCAGCTTGACTCGGTATGGAGACGAGTGGATCCGGGACAAGGGCTGGTTGATCTACAGGGGGGAGTTGACGCCCAACCTCGAGCTCATCCGTGAGATGTATGAGGAAATTGCCGGGGGGCCGGAATACCTTGACGGGCCGGAATTCGAGGGGGAGCTGGAACCGCCGGAATGGGAGGGTGACTCCTTCTTTGAAGGTGAACGGGAAGGGCCGTAACGGGGTCACGTTTGGCCCAAATTGGGGGCACAAGTGACATATGGCGGTGGCGTTTTGGGCGCAACCGTTATAGAATGACTGTGCTATTTTGAGCCACAACAGGTGAATAAGATGGCCGAGGCGGGCTCCGACACCCGCTTCGGCCGGACGTAGAAGCGCTCCTAGCCAAGGAAGGAGGTCTACGATGTTCAGATTACCACACTGCTTGTTGGGCGCTGCCCGGGTGGAGTTGCCATTCGGCGTGTGTTGCGCCGGTCCAACGGCGCGGTCCGATCCTTGAATTTGTGCTGCGATGCGCCGGCCACAGGCCGGTGGCGTCGCGGCTTTTCTTTGGAACTGGGATACGTACAAAGGAGAAACCGATGGATGAAACACTGAAAAAGGCGGCGTTCTTCCTGCGCAGCAGCGCGCACGATGACGCGGCAGCCGAGAGTTCGTTCGAAGCGCAAGAGAAGTCTTGCTCAGATGTCGTTCAGGAGATTGGCTGCATGGAACCGGCGTCCGTTTACCGCGAGCGCGGAAGTACGTCGGATCCAGACAGGCCGGAGCTTGCACGTTTGATGCAGGCGGCAAGTGACGGCCAGGTAGATGTCGCAGTCGTGTGCGACCACAGCCGGTTGTCCAGGCATCCATCCGACTTGCTGAAGACGCTGGATGAGTTGGACCGGCTGGGGGTTGCGGTTCTGACAGCGGAACATATCCCACCAAAGAGTGAGGTACAAGGATGACGTTGCCGTGATGTGCCGGCCTCTCGACCGGTGGCGTCGCGGGTTTTCGTTGGTTGCCGTCGGCAGTTGGGTGCTTCGAGTGCCCACTGTCGGCGGTGCAAAAAGAGTCACATTAATTAAAAGGAGGGACGACATGCCGGAAGGCGAGAAAAAGAAGGGCGACGTGGAGCGAATTGTCCGCCTATTGGTGAAAGGCCGCATCTCGCTCGAATTTGCCGAATCGCTCTTCAAAAAAATTGAGGATGAGGAAAGGAACGAAACGCGGTGCCAGGACACCAGTATGGTGGACTGCTCGCGCCGGTTGCACCACGCGGGCGGCGAAGAGCATCACGAGCCGAAAACGAAACGGGGCGCCGCAGTCTACGTCAGGGTGAGTACATCCGGGCAGGGGGCCGGTGCTTCGCTGGAAGCACAGGAATCTGCCTGCGTCAAGTCAGCGAAATCTGCGGGATTTCAGGTTGATGAAGCAGACGTTCACTTGGAGACTTCCGGAGGTGACGCTGATGCGTGAGGAATTCGAAAAGCTGCGGCGTGCGGTGGTGGCCGGCGAAGTGGGTGCTGTGATCGTGTACAGGGTCTGCCGGTTGTCGCGTGACGCCCTGAATTGCAGGAGCTGTTGCGGGAGCTCGAATCGCACGATGTTGAGGAGCGATTCGACGACGACACTACGGAGGACGATGTGAGTGCGTGACGTGCGCACTCCAGTCGAAAAGGAACACCAAAGGAGGTTGTCATGCCTGATTTGAAACCGCGTCCCAGGTGGCCTGGGATGAGGACGGGGCCGCACGAGTTTGAGCGCTACGCCGCGGCCCCTAAACCGAACGAGGACGAACTCGAGACGGTCTTTTTCGATTCTACAAACCAAGGAGGGTTTTTGTCCACAGCGGTTCCCGAACTCGCCAGTGTCTGGCCCGAGGAGAGGTCGCTCGACTTGAGCGGCTCACGAATCGAGGGTTGGGTGGCCGGTCTGCCCGTCGTAGAAGGCGTGGCGGACAGCGGCTGGGAGCCGTGTGAGGGCGGGCGCGTTCGGGTCGTGATCCGCGTGGGTGATTTTCCTGCTCAGCGGGAGTGGGTCCGGGCCATGTCGTATGGCGGTGCCTACGCCCGAGAGGTTTTAGGGCAGGCCGCGTAGTTCGTCACTTGAGAAGGTCGCCGGCGGCGTGCGTGACGTGCCCGCCGGCGATGATGAACAACTAGATCCACGACAAGGAGGATCACGATGTCTGGAGAGAAAGGAAAGTTCGCCGTTTACGTCCGCAATAACGCGAACGTGCAGGAAGTCGAAATCTACATTGACGCTCAGCAGGCGGCTTGCATCGAGTACGCTCTGTCTCTGGGGTACTCGGTGGGTGATGCTACTGTCCTCTGTGAGATTGGGTCTGGTGCGACGCTGGATCGTCCGCAGTTGAGCGAGCTGCGCCGCATGGTGGTTGCCGGTGAGTTGGAGGCGGTTTTCGTGCGCAGCGCTGACCGGTTGTCGCGCGGGGTGCTGGATCTGTTGGCGTTGGTTCGTGAGTTCAACGCCAACGGGGTGGAGGTCCACTTCGTGGAGGGATCGTCGGACTCCTCACCTGACGGCTTCTTGAGGTCGATGTTGGAATTATCCAATCGTCATGGGCGAGCCAAGGTTGGTGAGAGGTCGCGGAGGGGGAAGATGGCCGTGGCGCGTGGCGGACTAATGCCAGTAGGGGCGTCCAGCCAGCCTATTGGCTACGGAATTGAGCCGGTGTCGAAGAAGCGGGTGGTGAACGAAAGGGAGGCCGTGGTCGTTCGAAGGATCTTCCGGCAGTTTGACGAAGGCGCGAGCATGTCAAAAATCGCCAAGCTGCTGAACGACGAGGGGGTGCCGACCAAGAGAGGCGGTCTTTGGAGCGCGGCGGCAATCCGGCGAGTTTTGACCAACTCGTCTTACATCGGAGTGGACTACTACGGGAAGACGAGAACTGTCCACGGGAAACGCGGCACGGCTAGGCGGGTGGCGGTGCCGAGGGACGAGTGGATCGAGATCAGAGGCTACTCGCCCGCGCTGGTGGCGGAGGCTTTGTTCAATGCCGGCAATAAGCGATTGGAGGGGTTGGAGAGCTGAGTTGAGAAGGTCGCCGGCGGTGTGCGTGGTGCGTCTGCCGGCGACGACGCAAGGCGGCGAAAACGAGATCCACAACAAGGAGGATCAATATGCCTAGCAAGAAAGGAAAGTTCTTGGTTTACCCCCGCGTTAGCTCTGCCTCGCAGGAAGAGGGCACGTCGTTGGACACGCAGACGGCGGCGTGCATCAAGCTGGCGGTGTCTCAGGGGTACTCGAAGGACGACGCCATCGTTCTACGGGAAGTCTGGACTGGCGTGACGCTCGACCGGCCGCAGTTGACGGTTGCGCGCCGGCTAGTGGCGGAGGGTGAGGTTACAGCGCTGTTCGCGTACAGTACCGACCGGTTGTCGCGTGACGGGCTGGAGCTGTTGACGCTGGTGCGGGAGTTTGCCGGTCGGGGAGTGGACGTGCAATTCGTGCAGGAGCCGACGGACACCTCGCCCGAAGGTGAACTGGTGTATTTCGTGCGCGGGTTCGCGTGGCGCCAGGAACATGCCAAGATCCGCGAGCGGACGATCCGAGCGCGGGATGCGATTGCTCGTGGTGGTGCTTGGCCAGCTGGGTCTGGGGGACGAACGTTTGGATACAACCTGCATCCCGTGACCGGGGAACGTGTGGTGAACGAGGAAGAGGCCAAGGTCGTGAGGTGGATTTTCCGCAAGTACGCTGAGGGCTGGAGTTTGTACAGGATCGCAACCAAGCTGAATAACGATGGCATCCCGTCGAAGACCGGTGGGGGTTGGTGGACCAATGTGGTGAAGGGCATCTTGGAGAATACGAGCTACATCGGGGTGGACTACTACGGCAAAAAGCGTTCTGTGGGAGGTGAACGCGGGAAAGCCAAGTCGGTCAGGGTACCTAAGGAGCAGTGGATTGAGGTCAGGGGCTATAGCCCGCGGTTGGTTTCGGACAGTTTGTTCCGCCGGGTCCAGGAGCGCCGTAGGGAGGCACAGGCTCGGCGAGTTGCACCGAACTTGTACAAGTACGAATTGACGGGTTTCGTGAAGTGTGGCAAGTGTGGTGAACGCTCGGTGACAGGTTCCGGTGAGGTGAGAGGCATCCGGTACTACTGGTGTACTGGCGGTGCCGCCAAGCACTTAGGGGTGCATCGGAAGTGTGACGTGCGGCGCATCAATGCGCGGTGGATGGATGGGCAGGTCTGGACGGCGGTGGTGTCGATGGTCCAGGACCCCAGCGGCGTAATTGCAGGCCTGAAATTGGGCGTCCAAACGGGCGGTGGGGATCTTGGTAAGGAGATCAAGAGGCTTCAAGGGGAACTGGCTCGTGTGAAAGGCGAGGAGAAGCGCTTATTGGTGCTGTACACACGTGACACCAACGTTAGCGTGGAGGTGTTGGACGCCCAGGCGGCGCAGTTGTCGGCTTCGCGTGAAGACCTGCAGAACCGATTGGCGTCTTTGGAGCAACAACGCGCTAGTGCGGATACCGTTGACGAGGCGAGTGAGCGGATCCGCGAGTACTGTGAGCAGGTGCGAAATGAACTCGACGATCTTGACGTCGATGGCCGGAGGGCTCTGATGTCCCGGCTGGGCATCAAGGTGGTGGCGGTTCCAGGGGACCTGTTGGTTACCGCGGAGTTGGACTCTGGGTTTGTGGTAAATGAAGACACGACTCTTCCAGACTCCAGCGCAACCCCTGGATGAAGTCCATATCGCGTTGCGACAGGCCCAGCGTTTTCACGTCCCGGACTGCCGACGCCACCGCTGGCCGGTACGAGTTGGCAGCGCCCTGGTAGCGCGACTCCCAGCGGGCGTAGAATTCCTCCAGCTCGGTTTCGTTGAGTTCCTGGTTGGTCAGCAGCAGGAAGTCGGGGCGCGCCGAGTTGCGCAGCAGGTTGCGGTTGAACAGCAAACCTTCGTGCCCCATATCAGCCGACAGACGGGCCGGCGCCAGCGGCGACAATCCGGCCAGCTCTTCCATCGGATTGAAGTAACGCAACCAGACAATCTCGTCGGGCGTGTAAGCCACCAGGGAGGCGTTGCCACGGTACACAAAGCCCCGCACGTAGCGCTGCCGGTCGGGGATCACAACCATGCGGTCGGGGCGCAACGGCCAAAGCTCCGGCTCGCCATCCGGCCCTCGCTCAATGGCCCAGAACGCAGCGCCCCACAGGCACAGGTAAATCTCGGTGGCGCGCCACAAATCGCCGCGGGTGTACCAGGGATTTACCCGTCCCAGCAGCCGCACCACCGGATGCGATTGCTCGACTCGTGTGCGCAGTCGGGGCGAGTCGGACGACCCGCCCCGATAAACCAGCAGCGGCGGACGTGTAATTGCATCCGAGCGCAATTTGACGGCAGAGTACACCGACGGCGAGGTCGCCATGTATCGACCATACTCCGGGCGCGCCCAGCCCTGCGACGGGTCAACGGCCTGGGCCGGCATACGGTCCTCAGCGGGCCGACGGTCAGCCGCCGATGCACGGTTGGCTCGTTCCACCCGCCGCAGGGACGAATCATTATCCGCCTCGGCCTCGACCCGGCGACGCCGGAGGGCAGCCGGCAATATCTTTCCCAGTCTGACCATATCTAATTTCCTCCTCATCCCGTTTATCCTGTTCATCCCTGTAAATTCGTACTCCCCACGTCACAACAGATGCAATGTGGACGCATCCTCCCAGAACGCCAGCATCAGGGCATCGGCTTTGTCCGGCGATGGCAACCCTCGCTTCCTGATGTCGTCCTTGCTTTCCATGAGCATCTTGCCGCTACTGTTGAAGGTGTAGCGCAACGCCGACAGCTCGGCCATCAGCTCCGGATCGTGGGGGATGCGGATATTCCGGTGGCTGAACCGCTGGCGCAGCAGCCAATAGCCCTCGGCCCGCCGATTGGCGCACGCAGTTTCGCGGACGGGTGGCAACGCGGCGTTGAAGCCGTGGACGGGTATGCCCTGTTCTTGCAGCCGGTCAACTACGCCGGAACCCAGGCCAATTTCATCCACGTTCACCCGGTCGGGATTTCGCTCGCGGACGGCCACCACAACTCGGCCGGCCAACGCCATCGTGTCGATGTAAGGGTAAACCTGAATATCCTCGACCACGTTGCCACGACGCACCGTGATTACGCTGCGGTCTCTACCGAACCGGGCGACGTCCACGCCAATCACCACACGCGCCGGAGCGGTGGCCGGCATCGCCAACTCCCGGGCCCTGGCTGGTGTGGCTCCCGAGGGCCGCGCCGCCGCCTCGATGTCTGCCACGCTGAGCAGGCCGTCTGCGCTCCGGTCGGGGAATTCGCCCAACACGCGCGCCCGGAAAACCGGACTATCCGAACCCCAAATGGCGACTCGCTCCTTCACCCAGTCCGCGGTGGTCAATCCGGGGATGATCACCTTGGCGGCCAGCACGTTCGGCGATTCCAGCGCCGATATGGTGATGGTGTGGTAGATGCTGCTCTCCTGATGGAAAGCACGGTGAAACGCGCCGTAGGTGGTCGTGGGGTTGCCGATGAGCAGCAACCGAGGGTTGGCGGAGGTCATCAGAGCTTCGACCGCCTCATAGATGGGTTCGGCGACGCCTTCGGCCTCGTCCACCACCACAAACATATTCTCGCAGTGGAAACCCTGAAACTGGTCGGCTCCGTTGGCCGACAGACCCAACGCGTAGCGATCCTGAGCCAACTCCCATCGGGTTTCCAGGAGCTGGCCGCCCAGCACATCCGGCGCCCGGCGATGCAGGGCGCGCACCTGACGCCACAGCACATGCCGCACCTGGCGAAACGTGGGGGCCGTGCTCAACACGATGCCGGGGTCGTGGCCATGCAGGTACCAGAGTATGGCGACCGCAGCCGTAAAATCTTTCCCCAAACCGTTGCCGGATTTCACCGCCACCCGCCGGCAACACGACACCGCCCGCAGCACGTCGCACTGCTTTTGCCACAGCTGAACGCCCAGCACTTCGCTGGCAAAAATTACCGGGTCAGGACCGGCCTGACTTTCAACAGTGCCGGCCCAAACCTGGTCCCCGTTCTGATTGCCGTCGGTCTCGCACGGCAACAGCATTAGCGCGGAGACGCCGGCCGGCGACGGGGCGGGGACCCAGCGGGCAAGCGTCGACCGACTGCCTCGGCATCCCGGGGCGGACTCGACCGCTCCACGTCGGCGTCGTGGGTAGACATCACATCCTGCTCCGGTGGACTGAACAGGAACCCGCACCAGCGGCAGCGATACACCGGGTGGTCGCCACCATCCAGCCTGGCCAGTTCCAGCAGCCTCTTGCCGTAGCAACGGCGACAATTCAACATGGATAAAAACTCCGTGGTGGCGTAGATTCGCAGGTTTGCTGCCACTATCACCACGCTAGAGATTGTCCATCCAGAGCGTCAACGGACAAAAGTCAGCCGGCCCGCATCCAATGGGGCGCCGGAGCAACCCAGGGTGTGTTGACAGCCACCGTCATTCCCGCGAAACAAATACCGTCATTCCCGCGAAAGCGGGAATCCAGAGAATCCTACGTCGTCAGCGGCCATGCTTGTATCCAGCATAAGAAAAACCCCGCCGGCGGAACCGACGGGGGCAAAGAGCCCAACCGGACGCAGAGTCCGGTTCAGTCAGAGCGAGTTAGTTGGGATCGTGCCGCGTAACGTATTCTACAACGCGGGAATCCAGAGCCCCTTGCTGGTCACCGAGTACCCCGGCATCGGCGTAGGCTACCGCCAGATGAGCGTCTCGTTGAATTTCTTCCCAATCGGTCTCCAACTCAAACTCGTCGCGAAGCTCTATAAACAGCCGGTCCAGCGAATCCTTGTCGAACATTTGGCTTGTTACCTCCTCCAGATTGTCGGCGGCCTAGCGGCTCACCAGTGCCGCCGGCCACCAGCCACGCGCCGGGTGTTTCGCCGCGGCGGCCAGTACACATATGGCAGCGGGTGGTATGTTACCTTTTATCGCTGCCGCCGGCAAGCATTTATCGAAATTTGGCCGAGATTTTTTCGCCGCTATTCCGTGCATCGACCAGGA
Source organism: Dehalococcoidia bacterium (assembly GCA_965220095.1). Lineage (GTDB taxonomy): Bacteria > Chloroflexota > Dehalococcoidia > Lucifugimonadales > UBA3495 > Bin87. The sequence goes on along the minus strand of OZ244805.1, from coordinate 2,058,046 downwards.
GCCTATCCCGGGGCCCGGCCAGCACGGCTTCATCCGTTTCAATGAATCGCCGGGCGGCGTTGATGCACCAGCGTCCGCGCTATTCTTCGCCATCGACGACGGCGCGCACGTCGCGTCTGGCAACCGGCGGGCCCGGCACGACAGCGGCGGCCCGGCGCGTGCTGGCCCAATAGATTAGGACAATCCCGGCCGGCATGGCCAGGATAATCAGTCCAATGATAATGACGACGGTTAGCTCAGTGAACCCCAGCGTGTCCAGCACCACGTGGTTCAGCGCCTGCATTATCCACTGGAGCAGCGTTGGGTCGGCCTCACCGTGGTGCAGGCCCAACGCAGCCAGGACTATGCCCAATGCTACACCAGCCATCCTGTTGCCTCCGGATTCGAGGGACGGAAGCGGGACGTTAGTAGAGGCGGCCCCCGGCCCCGGCTCCCGCCGTGGCCAGTTGCGCTGAGGGTTGAGAGTTGTAGCGGCCGGAGTAGTGGTGCTCATTGATGCTGTAAGCCGCTATGGCCGCCGGAATCAGCGTGAGGCCGGCAATGAAGAACGGCCAGAAGTAGCTCTGGTCAAACCACTCGTAGGCGTACCCGGCCAGCTGGATGCTGAAGAACGAGCCAATCTGATGCGAGAAAAACACCCACCCGCTGATGGTGCCCAGGGCTCGGAACCCGTACACATCTGCGGTCAGCGTGGATGTTAGCGGCACACTGGCCACCCACGACATTCCCGACAGCATCGCGAATGCCACCAGACCCAACATTGGATAGCCGGCCACCGGCAGGAATACCAGCGCCATGAACGCCACGCACCGGGTGGCATAAACTACCGAAAGCACGTTCTTGCGTCGCATCCGGTCTCCCATGAACCCGGTGATGATGACGCCGGCGGCGTTCAGACCGGTCATGACCCCGAACATCAGCGCGGCGAAAACCTTCTTGTCGTCAAAGCTCATCCACAGGACATTGACCTGGTTGGGCAGGATATCCTCGGCATACGGGATGAAGTGGATGCTCAACAGCCCGGTGGTGATGCCACAGACGACGTAGGCCCCGGACAACTGCCACATCGGAGGAGTCTTGAAGCACTGACGCCAGTTGTTCACCTCGTACAACCCAGACCTTCGCTCGGTTGGCGCAGTGCCGGCGGGCGTGTCTTCAGGGTTCGGGTCGCCGTCCGGATTCAGGCCCAGCGACTCTGGATTGGGGCGCAGGAAAAACACCGCCAGCGGCGCGGCGAGGAACACCGACATCGTCCCCAACAGGAACCACACGGTGCGCCAGCCGGCCAACTCCACTCCGCCGATAGTTATACCGGAGGCATCAATCACGCCCATCAGGTACGCCGCGAAGGGGATCATCAGCAGCCCGCCGATGGAAGTTCCGCAGGCGGCCAGCGCGGTAGCCTTGCTCCGCTTCCGCCGGAACCAGCGCACCACCAGGGCCAGCATATTGGTGATGGACGCGGCGCTCAGGCAGACGTTAATCACGATGGAGAACACCAGGATGAACCACAGCAGGTCCAGCGGAATGCTGAGGACGCCCAGATTCACCATGTATTCGAGGTCCATCATGAACGCCAGGCTCATTATGGCCAGCCCCATGACCACCAGACCGAAACCGAACACCGTGCGCGGACCGTATCGGTCGAAGAGGGCGCCCATGATGGGCTGCATCGCGCCGTTCATCAAAAAGCCGACGGAACCGACCCATGATATGTCGGAGCGATCCCAGCCAAAAGTGGGTTCCATCTCGGTAACGAACAGTCCAAACCCCTGCCGGCCCGGCACCGACAGGAACGACACAAAGAAGCAGGTGGCAACGATGTACCAGCCAAAATAAAGCGGAGCGCCCACTTGTGCGGCGGATTTGGACGTCATAAGCCCTCAGTCAATCAGGTAGGACGCTGCGCGACGGCGCCAGACCGCCGCGATACGGCGCAATCATAGCAGGCCAGCGGTGGATTTCGCTACTATCGCCCACCGGCTCTCTCTCCTCTCCTTTGATGAAAGAGGGCCGGAGCAAACTCTCTTGCCTTTGGCAGCTCAGGGTGCCTCACCACCAGCGCCGTCCGGAATCTAGAAATGCCGTCCGTCCCTCACTCATCCTCCCCCGGCGGACGCTGGCGGTGGTGAAAGACGTCGGCCAGGGTGATGGCCAGGCCGGGCAGCAGGGGAGTAGTCAGGGTATCGGCGGCGGTCAGCGCGGCCCGCTCCACATAGCCGCCGTCATCCAGTCCCAGCAGAGTAACGCTGTCAGCGGCAGGGTCAACAATCCAGTATTCCCGCACTCCGGCCTCGGCGTAAAGCTGCCGCTTGCGCACCAGGTCCCGGTTCCGGTCAGACGAAAGAATTTCCACCGCAATATCTGGCGCCCCTTCTGCGTAGCCCCCCACCACAATATCAGCCCGCGCCCGTAAAATTACGATAAGGTCAGGAACCAGCGTAAGCCCTCGCTCCCGAGACAGAATCGTAACCGCTTCGTGATGCACTTCTGCCGGCGGCTGCTCAAAAGTATCCAGATACATCTGAATGTAGGAGGCCAGCAAGCGCATCAAAAACTGGTGGCCAAGCCGAGGTCTGGGCATTATGTACAATTCTCCGTCGTCCAGTTCCATCTTGCTCCGATCGTCGGTATCAGGCAAATCTAGGAACTCATCGACGGACAGGCGGATGCCGGCCCGTGGCTTTATGGTCGTCATGTCAATCTCACCCTCCTAACGCCGCCGCCACCTGATACCTTACCGAGTACTTGCGCTCGCGAATGGTAAAGGCGCTGATTGCCGCCGGGAACAGCATCACCGCCGCTATCGAGAACGCCAGGATGTAGTTGCCGGTCATCTCGCGCAGGTAGCCAGCCAGCAGGACGCTGCTGAAGCCTCCCAGCTGGTGGAAGAAGAACGCCACGCCTGAGATGGTGGCCAATGATTTCAGCCCGTACACCTCGGCAGTCAGCGAAGTGGTGAGCGGCGCAGTGGCAATCCACGATAACCCGGCCACCACCGCAAACACCAGCAACCCAGCCACGACGGGAATGCCGGGCACGAGCAGCGAGGCCACCAGAATCACGTAGCCGCAACCCCGGCAGAAGTACACCAGCGCCAGCCAGTTCTTGCGGCCTCCGATGCGGTCGGATACCCAACCCGCGCCGGTGGCTCCAATGGCGTTCAACAGCGCCATCAGCCCGAATATCCACGCGGCCAGCACCGGGTTGATACCCTCCTCCACAGCCATGGGTACGAAGTGCACCGACAGCATGAAGGTGGTGGAACCGCAGATGAAGTAGGAACCGCTCATCTGCCAGATGGGCCAGGACCGGAACGCCTGCCGCCAGTGGTTGGCGAAAAGCGGCTGGGTCGGAGCGGGTGGCGCAACGCTGCCTACGGGCACCTCCGGTACCGGATCGCCATCGGGAGTCAGCCCCTTGCGTGACGGGTCGTCGTGCAGGAACAGGTAGGCCAGCGGCAACCCCATCCCCAGAATCATCACGCCCAGCACTATCCAGGTGAGCCGCCAGTCAATCAGGATGATCAGGAATGCCGCCAGCGGCACCAGGATCAGGCCGCCCAACGACATACCCGATGCGTTCAGTCCAATGACCAACCCGCGCTGCCGGCGGAACCACTTGCTGAGCATTGCGCCGGTGTTGGTTAGCGAAGTTCCGCTCTGCCCCACCGCCGACATCACGCCGAAAATCGCGATGAGATACCAGACGCTGCCGGTGAAAAACATCAACAGCGTGGAGGCTCCCACGATGGCAATGCCGGACATGACCACGATGCGGACACCCACCCGGTCGAAGAAGTAGCCCATGAAGGGTTGGGTTACACCGTTCAGCAGTGCGCCCAGCGCAGCCGCCCAGGAAACGATGGTGCGGTTCCACTCGAACTCGGCTTCCATCGGCACCACGAAGGCCCCGAAGGCGTTGCGGGTGCCCATGGTCAAAAAGGCAATAAACATACAGGTGGCAACAACAAACCACCCGTAAAATATCCCGGAGCGCGCCGGATTGCTGGCCGCCATGATGCCCCCATACCCGCTGCATACTGTTGGGGCGGATTGTATGCCCCTGGCGTCAGGGACGCAAGAAAGCCCACCGTCTCACGCGCTCCCACTTTGTCAAACCAAACCGGCCTACTGTCATTGCGAGGAGCGCAGCGACGTGGCAATCTCGTTGAGGTTGAGCACACGTCTGCGAACCACCATTGCTATGGCGACCAGATTGCCACGCTGCGCTCGCAATGACATCATAAAGTGGGCACGCGTGAGACGACGCTATGGCTACTGTGCCACGGGTGGCATAAATTTGCTCAGCTCCAGCGCCATATCGGGAAAGGCTTGCGGGCTGATGCTGCCCTCGGCTGAAACTGTGCGGACGCTAGTGTACTCCGTTCCTACCGGGTTGGCGCAGGCTTCCACCTCGCCCGTGCGCAGGTTCACTATCCACACTTCGGGGATGCCGGCGGCGGCGTAGTGGGCCAGCTTAAAGCCACGGTCGTATTCGAGGGAACTGTCGGCAACTTCAATCAGTAAGAGCACGTCGGCCGGCATCGCCGACTCCGCCTCGTAACCGGGGCGCGGTCTCAACACGACAATATCCGGCTCCGGCGCGCCGTAGTCGTCCAGCTTTATGGAACCCTGCACTCGCACCACGGCCCGCCCCACCAATGCCGGAACCAGCAGCATCGTCAGCGCATCCGTGCAAAAGAGGTGTCGGTTCCCAATGGGCGCCATCTCGATTATCTCTCCGGCCAGCAGTTCAATCCGTTCATCTTCCCCCAGAATGCCGGCCTCGCCCATAGCCATATACTCACCCACGGTGAACAGACGCCGGGCGATTTGGGACTGTGTTGCGGTGGTGGTCATCAGGTCAGCTCCGGGAGGTGGGTTGCCTAGGGCTAGGAAGGCCAGGTCAAGCGGAGGTGAACAGGATTTGAGGCTTTACGCTGTGGTAAAAAGCTTGGTTTCTCGATCTTGTACAACTTTGCCTTGGGCCATAAGACCGCCGAGCACCGAATAGGTAAGGTAATTCCGCTGGCCATCACGGATGGACGAGCGCAAGCCCAGCAAATCCGCAATCTGCGCGTTACCCAGACCTTGCGGGTTAGATTCCAGCACCATCAGGACGGCATCCTCAATATGACGCAAACCTTCCTGAGCTACTGCACGTGCGGCTGGATCGGCAGTCATTGGAGGTTACCTCGTGATTCTACCCCGCACGGCGCGTCCGCATTTAGCCGCAGACTGGGAAATCCGATGACGGGCTTGCGTGCGTGAGAGGATGCTCGGTTTGTAGATGCGGCCCCATGCAGCGCCGGCAGGTGACTAATCCGCAATCGTCCTCGTCGCAAACTTCGCAATCGTTGTCGCAGGTGAGCCGCCCGCAATTGATACACGAATAATCGTGGATGGAATCCAGGGAGCAGTTGCAATAGAAGCAGACAGCCACTGGCTCCTCGTCGCTATTGATGTGCCATGCTATGGACATGATAATACATCAAACGAGTGCCCTTTCTTCGTGGTGGTCACGATTGTAGCCTTCGTTGTTGATTAGCAATGTGCTGATCGTCAGTGGAGAAACGGCGAAATGTTCGGCTACATACTCTTGATTCTCTTGAGAGTTTTCATCCCCGAGCATATCTCGTACCTTTTCCCAGGGACTCAGTAGCTCTGCTGCGAAGGCCCTTTGTGCTTTCTGGCGATAGCTGTACGAGCGAGTAGCTGGAGAGAGCGGTTCGATACCTTGCCCCAATAGTCGATCTCCAACTAGTCGCGCTACATCAAAGCGGCGACCTGTCTTCCGCCATTGCCTGAGGGCAATTCGGGGCGAGGCGGTTTGTGGGGAGTAAAAAACCCATGACAGACTGTTGGTACACTGATCTGAGGCGATAGCGGACTCAGACATCCCTGCCAGGTCTGCCAGGGCGCGGTCGGTGACTGGTTGGTCGGAGAGGCCGGCTTGTTGACGAACGGCATTAGCGGCGGCAACACCGATGCGCCAAGCCGCCGTTTGCCCCCATTGCATTCCAATTGGATAGTCCAGCCGCAGGGCGTCCCTGGTGTTCATATCGAACCCCATCGATGCTGTAGCATCGGCAATTTGCTGAGCAGACAACATACCGTTAGCATTTCCGGTTGCCAGTTCATCCAAAGCATTTTCGCCAAGCGAACCAGCGTCTTTCAGCCAAGTTTCGATACGTGTTTCGTCCGCTTGTTCCGGGTCAAAGCCCAACAGGGCCTCAATGCGCCTAAAGCGGGCAAACTCGAGATCATTGCGCTCGGCAGTGAGGTCGTCCCACAGCGTTTGTAGGTTGCTATTAGTGATGCCATCATCTTGCAACCTATTCAAAACGAATGTGATGAATAGGTCAGCAGCATCTTCAAAGTCGGCTGCGGGGACTGTGATTGTCGGAGCTCCTGAATAGTAGAAAGACGGGGTGTCGGACTCGTCCGAGCGTTCCGAGATTAAATCGCACTGGAACCCGTCACAGGAAATCGTTATGTTGGGCCAGACATAGCCGGCTCCGATGTCGGACATTCGATGTGACAAGTCCCAATCCAACGGCGGGGTCAGGTCAACCGATGGGCGAGGTTCCCAACGCAATCTCCACCAGTTCCACACCAGCCACTCCGCCAGATGGTATCCGGAGATGTAAGGCCCATTGGCGTAATGTCGGCCGTGCTCATCGGCGTTGATTGCGGCCGTTAGCACCTGGCCTGCCGCGTTGATTTCCAGCAGGCCGAAAGCTGCCTTCTCATAACTCGGGCCTTCGTCAAGCACACCCGGCGTGAGAACGATGTGCAGGTTGTCAGTAGTCATTGATTCCGTTCTCTCCACTCTCGGATGATATACCGGCGCATCGCTTGATCCCGGTACATCCGATACCCGTGGTAGCGAGAGCCGTCCTCACCGAGTTTGGCTTCGTAGGCTTCCCCTGCGTGGTCAACAGCCCACACATACTTGGGCAAGCCATCCTCCAAATAGCTGCTTATCATCCCTTTTTGGATACCGGACCGGAACAGGCGGCAAGCCTCTCTCAAGGTTATCGTGCGCTTGTTATCGCATAGAGATTTACGCGGACGAGGGTTCACCGGCGGGTGAAAGCCATAATCAGCCGGCTTGCTTTTGTGGTGAGCACTGCCGGTATACCGCGCTTCGGCCAAGTTGGATTGGATCTCCTGGTTGATGTCACCCACAGGGGTAATTCTGCGCTTGACGTCATTTCCTTGACGCTTTCGATTTGGCATATGCCACCTCTGGTCCGCCTTTCACGGTTTCATTTATCGTAACACGATACCATTTGCCAATCCAAACTGACAAGAAGAGCATCAGAGTATTGGTGTCCCTTTCAACATTGTTTGCCGGCATATACTCACGCAGGAATAACCAAGGCTCTCGATGGGCCTACACATCCTTCAGCGCCAGCGCGTCCGCTCCGGCGCTGTTGCCGGCCAGGCGTCCGAAGACCATGCCAGCGCTCAGGCCGCTGCCGCCGGGGTAGTTGTGGTAAAACAGCCCGCCCACCATCTCGCCGGCGGCGTAGAGGCCGGGGATGGGTTCCTGGGCGTTGGTAACCACCTGGCCACGGTTGTTCACCTTGACGCCGCCGAAGGTGAAGGTGATGCCCGTGGTAACCGCCCAACCGCGATACGGCGGCGTGTCCAGCGTCTCGGCCCAGTTGGTCTTGTCAACCGTCAGCCCTTCGGTGCGGCGGCCGTCCTTCACCGTGGCGTTGTAGGGAATGTCGGTGCGGACCGAGGCGTTGTACTCCTCAACGGTACCAACCAGGCCGGCCGGGTCGATGTCCAGCAGCCGCGCCAGTTCCTCAATAGAGTTGGCCTCGGCGGTGGTTGCCTGCGGTATCCAGTATTCGTCGCGCAGCAGGTGCTTCACCTTCTCGTCGAAGATCTGGAAGGCCAGGCCCTGCGGCTGATTCATCAGCTCCCGTCCGTAGGTTACGTAGGTGTAGTTGCGGAAGTCGGCCCCCTCGTCCAGGAACCGCTCGCCGTTGAGATTCACCATCAGACCGAAGGGATAAGAGTGCTTCTGGAATAGTTCGGTAATCGTCCGGTCGCCGAAGGTGGGAGCGTTCATATCCCACGCGACGGCGTGGCAGGATGACCAGTGCCCGTAGGATTGGGCGCCCAGATCCAGCGCCATGCGGATGCCGTCGCCGGTGTTGTAGGGGATGCCACGCACTTTGACGGTTTCCCAACCGGGACCCAGGTAGCGGCAGCGCATCTCGGCGTTGGCCTCAAACCCGCCGGCGGCGAGAACGACCGTGCGGCCCGCCAGGTCTTCGAATCCATCCGGCCCCTTCACCCGCAGTCCGGCCACGTGCCCGCGCTGATCCTGAATCAACGACACACCCTCGGTGGCGTAGCGAACTTCCACACCCATCTGCTGGCAGACATTAAACTGCTGGTCGGACAGGCCCTTGCCGGCGCCCACCGCTTCCACCACGAGCCCGCCCCAGAAGCGGAACTTGTCGCCGTCGCGGAACGCCTGACGGCCGAACGACAGGACAAAGCGCACCCCGTGCTCCTGGAGCCATTTCATCGTCGGGTAAGACTGGCTCACCAGAATCTCGGCCAGTTCCGGGTCGGAAAGGCCGTGGGTAACGCGCATCATGTCGTCGTAAAACTGGTTCTCCGTGTACTGCCCCACCTCAATTGAGTTGGCCTCCGTCTCCGACATATCGGGAATCAGGCCCTTGATGTCGTCCAGCCCGTTGTAGGCGAAACGGATGATTCCGCCGGTGAAGTAAGTGTTGCCACCGCGGAAATACTCGGGCGCTTTTTCCACCACCAGCACAGACTGGGTCTGCTCGCGGGCGGCGATGGCGGCGGAGAGGGCGGCGTTCCCGGCCCCAACCACGATTACATCAAAAACTTTGTCATTATCAGGCAATGCGGCACCTCAACGGCCAGCAGGCAATTTGCGCCCACGATGATACCACAGCGGTCGGCCCAACTGCCCGTTGGCGCCCATGCTTACACAGCAGACACCCACCAGCGCGCCACTCCCGCGCGCCCGGCAGATGCCTGCAGCTCCACACCCTCCAGGAACCACGCCCCCGCCGTGCCAGACGCGCCGGCCGGCGCCATTATCACTTGCGACAACCGTCCCTCCAGCACGGCGCGCAGGTTGGCGGCGCCGAGCAGCGGCAACGAAACCTGCAGCTGCGGACGCCGGCGAGACCGTTCCGCTAAACGGGCATCGGCAGCATCCTGCGCCGCCGCGTAGTGGTCGATGTAGCGGCAAACCACCACGCGGGCCGGCGACTGGTGAGCGCTCGCCGGGTTCGCGGCGCGCTGATACCCCGTGGCGCCGGATGGACGCCAGCCGTGGGCAGCATACAGGTTGAGCAGTTGCAGGTACGCCGTCTGGGTGCCGGCGTTGCTCACGCGCAGGGTCGCGCCCCGGCCCGCCACGCCGGAATCTGCCTCGGCCAGCACCTCCACGCTGACATCGCCGGTAACATCGCTGCCGTCACCAGCAGCGTCGTCCGTGGCCTGATAATCGGTGTCCGCGGCCGGCGTTTCCAGGTCGGTAACGACGTCCCAGTCGTCGGTGGCAGCCACCACCAGACGATTGCCGCCGGCCGCCACCGCCAGCGGTTCGTTCAGGCTCCAGACCAGCTGGCGACCGTTATCCGCCGACCTCTGATAGCGGAACGTTACCTGATTCTCCACCGCGCCCGCCCCGTCGTCCCAACGCAGGCTGCTGGCGAACGGATGGGCCTCCCCGGCTACTCCCGACACGGCGACTTTGGCCAGTGCAGTCGGGTCGGCGTACTCGCGTATGGCTTCGCGCACCGAGCCCGCTTCCAGCCGGACGCGTCCCAACCCATCGACGTAGAGCAGGCCATTTTCTTCGCGTTTCAGCCGCCGGAGCGCACGGCCCGCCGTTACATCCCACACCGCGCGCGGGCCGCCGGACAGCAGCAATCGTCCGGCGTCCACCGCATAATCAGACGCCGCCAGCCCGGCCCAACCCAGAATTGCCGCGGCTACCGCTCCCGACCGCATCGGGCCGCCCGACAGGTTGCGAGACAGCGGTATGCCGTCCACACGCTGCAAAACATCCCCGGCGGTGATGCGGCAGGTGGCCGTTGCATAGTCCGGCTCTATGGCATCAATGCGACCGCAAAACAAGGTGCGACCCACGCTGAAATCTCCCCACCGGTCCACCGTGTTGCGATACCCGTGCCACAACCCATGCCGGCCGGAATCCGGGGCGTTGTTGATGCCGGTTGCCACCACCAGCTCCTGACGCACCAAGCCCGTGGTGTCCAGGTTCGTCGCGAATACCCGGACGCTGGCGTCGGACTGGACTACCTCAAGCTCATACCATGCCGATTCGGCCAGCGCGTCGCCGGTGGCCAACTCGGTTGCCGCGCCGCCCGAAACCTGCTCCAGCACCGTTGCAGCATCGGTAAACCGCAATCGTAGACAATCGTTTCGGGTGGCGCAGCGCAGCACGAAACCGCCCAGGCCGTTGCTCCCGCGCCGGAACCGGGCCAGCAGCGTCGCCAGTGGGTCGCCGGTGTCCAGCGCCGCCACCGCATCGGAAGGCCGGCCCGCGCCAACCAGCCCGCGGACTGCGCCGTCCTGCGCCTCAAAACCACCGCCGGCGGTAGTCAGGACTTGCCACGAGACCATGCCGCCGGCGGTAACGCGGTCGTCCAGCGTCTGCGCACCGCCCGCATCGGTTGCGAAATCGTCATAAGGCCAGGCCGCCCGCAGCCAGACCTCCCGCCCCGGCTGCGCCAGCGCCGCCAGCGGCGAGGCGGCGTTGCCCGGAGTGTAGCGATGGTGATGATTGCGCAGGGTGAGGGACACCGTCGCTGCCGGGGCAAATTCCGGCGCTGGCAGTCCGCAACGTCCCCAGCGCCAACTGACGCCCGCCAAATCGCCGGCGACGTCCACGTCCGCTGCGCCCCAAACTCCCGTTCCGGACCAGTCAACTAACGCCTGCCACCGGAGGGCTGGAGTTGCCGCCGCCACCCCCACCGAAACCGTTGCAACCGTGGTCGTTGTTGCCATCTACCACACCCCCAGCGCAACGGCGCCGTCCTGCCGGAAGGTTGCCTCGAATCGCACCGGCTCCCCCGCCTTACTCACCACCCGATAGGACAAACACACGAACCGGCCGGCGATGCGGCGTTGACCCGGCGCATTCCCCGTGGGGCCGTACTGCACGTTGACGGCACGACCCACGATGCCGGCGAGCACAGCGTCGGGGCCAATCCCGGAGGCATCATCCCAACGGCCGGCGATGGTGAACTCCTGCGTCGCCTCCGAACCGGCCGTCGTCCTGCCGGCCGCATCGTTCAGGCCGGTGGTGTCCAAACCGAGGACAGCACGGCCCAACGGTCCGATGCGCTCCACCCACGGCGACAGCTCCCGCATTACGCCGTCGGCGTCAGCAACCGCAACGTAGCTGCGGCTGGCGCTGTTGTATCCGGCCATGCTCACACCCCCAGCGACGCCGACCGTCGCCGGAACGGTTCCAGCAGCTGCCGCGCGGTCGGGTCAACGCCTGCCGCTGCGTCCGCATTGTCGCGAGACGGCGGGGCAAACGGAGTTGTTGCCCGGTCTCTCCACCAGGCAGCCGCCTGCAGCAGGCAAGCCTCGGCAATTGCCGCCGGATAGCGGTACACCGACACTCCCGCCGCCGCAGCGTGAGAAGCCGCAGACGTACCGTTGACGCCACGCTGCACCGTCAAGGTGGTCGTTCCAACGCCATTGTCGGCAACGCCGGCCACATACAGCTGCTCGTCGTCAATGCGTATGGTATGACCGGCGGACAGGACAATGCCGCCAGCCGACGCTACCGACACCGTTACATCGTCCACGTCCATTGCGGAGCCGCCCACCCGCAGCCCCAGGTCCTCACGGACATCGCCATAGCCCCAAACCCCGGCGACGGCCACGCCAGCCCGGCTCAGCGGAAACCGCCGAATGGAGTCGGACGTCAGCATAATCCGCGTATAGGGCCGGCCGCCGCGTTCGGTAGGCCCCGCATTCAGCGGGTACAGCAGCCAGTGGCCCGACGGCCAGCTCGCCCATTCGCCGGCCGCGGTGCGGACACGCAACTCGCTGACGCCAATCAGGTCGGGCACCGCCAGGACGGACTTGCCCGGCCCATCAAACTTCAGCTCGGCCTCCACCGTACCGAAGCGGCGGTCGCAATACCCGTCAATCCACCGCGACGCCCCCTCCAGCAGAGCCAGCAGCCGAGCATCGTGCCCTCCATCCGGCACGTTCAGTATCGCCGGCGATTTCAAAGCCGCCAGGTCGGCGTAAACATTCGCCATTCAAACCTCCAATTTGCTCCCTCTCCCTTGATGGGAGAGGGTTGGGGTGAGGATGAAACGTCCAATTAACTGTGCGCTCCTACACCGTGATGTTGTATTGCAGCGCGGTGTGGGTGGCGGTGGCGCGGTTGCCGGTGCGCTCCATGAAGGCCAGCCGCATACTGACTACCATGATGTTCTGCCGCTTCTGGATGTCCCGGGTCGTTTCGATCATCAGCTCACGCCGGAAACCCAGGCGCCAGTGCGAGCGGTTGACCAGCAGCAGTCGACCCTTGGTGTTCGTTGCTCCGGACGTAACCTTGCCGTCATCGTCTGACTTGGCCATCTGCTCGGCGACAATGACCGGGATGCCGTCAACCTGTGCCAGCTGTCCGCTCAGGATGGTTGCCTGCGGCCCCAGCTTGTCCAGCGTCCGAAACTCGTCGATGCCCAACGACTTGATGTAGGTGCTCACGTCGGTGACGTAGGCCAGTTCCGAGGGACGGACGCCATATTTGCCCAGCATACCGCGCACCTCGTTGTACATGGCGGCGTCCGGGTCGGCGCCGTGGCTGTTGCCCTGCGTCGCGTGGTCCACCAGGGGCAGATGCAGCAGCCCGTCGAAACCCAACAGCCAGTGGCCGTTGCCGGCTTCCGATGCGGAGATGGTGGCGCCATCGGCGTTGATGTTGTTGGTGGCGGTGGTGTCGGCGTTCAGCAGCACGTCGTCGATCACCTCCACGGCGTTGCGCACCAGTGTGCTGCGCACTTCGCCGGCCATGGCAATCACCGCATCCTCTTCCAGGGTCAACGACCAGGGCACTTCGGCAACCAGCTCGTAAGCCGTCAGGGTTTGCCGTGCGGTGGTCAGGGCAGTTTCGGTTGCGGCCGTGTTCTCGGTGCCGGGATACCAGGACACGTCGCCCAGCTGCAGCGGAATCTGAAAGGGGTTGGTGGGCATATCCACCCGGGGGAACAGCGCGGCCACGTGGGTTTCCAGATTCACATCGGCCCACAGCGCGCTGGCTTCCCCGGTGGCGACCAGCTCGTCGCCGCGACCGGCCGTGGTGCTGTCCATGGCCGCCTTCAGGTTGGCTTGCCAGTCCTCCAGCGCCCCAACATCGCTATCGCCCGGCACACGTTGCTGAGCCCGCAAGACGCTGCTGACACAGGCCAGGTCGAGCTCATCCATACCCCGGTATTTGCCGAAGGGCACCCGGACCCGACCCGTGCTGCCGGCTCCGCCGCCGTAACGGGCCAGCAGCGCCTGCCGATCCCACTCCCGCTGCCGTTCGACGACATCGCCAACGGCGCGTTTCAGGCGGCTCATCTCCTCTTGCAGGGGCGGAATGTCGGCGTCCAGCCGCTGCCGGTAGAACTCTCGCACCTCCGCAACCTCGTTCTTGATGGTTTCCAACTCCCAGGTAGAAAGCGTCATAACTCCAAATCTCCTTTGCGTTTCGTTTCAATTGTCATTGCGAGCACAGCGTGGCAATCTCGTCGAGGACACTCTGCCATCATCGCAAGCTAATCCCCCTCTCCCTTGATGGGAGAGGGTTGGGGTCAGGGCAACCGCATTCTAATTGAATCGGTTTTTGAGGTGCCCGTCATTCCCGCGAAAGCGGGAATCCAAGTGGCTTGGTTGTACGTCAACTGCCTGGAAGCAATCTGTATGGATTCCCGCTTTCGCGGGAATGACGATTTATCAGGCCACCTAAAGTTAGAATGCGTTTGCCCTGGGGTTGGGGTGAGGGTGCGTTGCCTTGTGGCAGTCCCAATCCCGTTCATCCTGTTCATCCATGCCAGTCCGTCCGCAACCCCCGCAGCAGCGACACCACCGCCGACGCCAACCGGGTTCCCTCGCCCTCTGGGAGAGCGCCAGCGTGAGGGCCACTCCGCTCATCCTGAGCCTGTCGAAGGACGCCAGCCAGCAACGCTTGACTGTTGGCCGGTACAGGTACGGCGCTAATCTCCAGCAACTCGTGCTCCAGGAACTGGATGCCGAGAAATGCGCCACTGCGTAAATCCCGACGCTCCTCGAAGCGCACCGGACGGAATCCCACCGACACGCCGCGCTGGTAGCCCTGCCGGTACAACCCTTCCACCTCTTTGGCGAATCCGGTGGGAGCGAAGTGCATACGAGCCAGCAGCGCGCGGCCGTTGTTCCAGATGGCCTCGGTAAGCCCAATGGCCGGTTGGCGGTAATCGTGCGCCCACAGCACCACCGGATTCTGCCGGTATTCGTCCAGCTTCCAACCGTCCAGCGCAACGGTATCGCCGTGCCGATCAACCTCCCCGGTGGACGCCACAAAGGTGAGCGCCCCGCCGGCATCGAATGGCTCCGGTTCACCATTGCGGAACTCGGCTCCAAACCCGCCCGGCCCTACTATCGGAGCGTCCCCCGGTGTCATCGCCGTGGGTTGGGCCACCCATTTGCACACCACCGGCGCCTCGGCGATTCCCCGACGATAGGCTTCCAGCGCCTGCAGCAACTCCGCCCGGGTCTGCATCGACCCGATCGCGGGCGGCCAGCGATTGCGCCGACCCTGCTCGTCCATCATACAAACCTCCTCATACATCCTCCTGATACGAACCCCCGAGGCCGGTACGATGCGACGCCAGCGTCCCACAGCAAAAAGCCGGTGGAACCGACCCGGCGTCGGGTCAGTCCCACCGGCCATGTCAACTTTGGATTTTCTCCAGACTACAAACGGGGAATCCGTAGCGTCAACGGTGCGGTGTCAGCACAAAGAGCGCCTCCGTTGCAGTTATGCAGACTCTGCACCCAGGTTGATCGTGTCGGCTGCCTTGTGGACGGGGGCGTCGGGCGACGTGGCAAGGGCTTCCAACGATGGTTCGCCGATGATTGCCTGTACGCACGCCTCGGAACCACCCACATAGGTCGTATTCAGATCTATATCGGTAGCCACGCACCAACTGCGATCCTCCGGCCACCAGATGTTCGGAGGGTGCGACCAGAAGTGGTTGAAGAACGACCCGATGGCAGTGAGGGGCCCTTCGTACAGGAGATATTCTCTCCCCACGCCGTTGAACCTCTGGGCTGCGATGACGTCCGGGGGCGGGTTCTGCGGAATCCCACCCGAGGTGGTTAGCAAAGTCATTGCGCCCGGTGAATACTGTCCGAAGCCGTCCCAAATGCCGAAATAGCAATGCTGGGGCGTGCTGGTGAAACCGGACAGCAGAGCCGCCAGTGCGAGGGCGTCTTGCTCATCCATCTGATCTTCCATAGGCCCCTGGAGCCAGGGACGCGCGCCGGCCCCGTACCCAGGTTTTGGAGCGCTGATACCCTCAAAGGCCATCAGCGGATGGACGACGGAGCCGGCCCACGCCGCCACCTCAGACCACCCCACCCGCCGTTTGTCTTCCCCGCTGGCCGGGTGGAATAACCGCGCGTAGGCAGCGTAACCCCGGGGCACCAGGGCATCGACGTGGGCGAAATTGTCGCTCAGCCCCTCTTCCACCCAGCGCGCCGCCGACACGTCGGTCAGAAACGTAACGCCCGGTGGATGGAAACTCTGCGGTAGTCGGTTCATAATAATGCCACCCGCCTAAATCATCCCACGGACGTTCCTGACGCCCCCATCCTGGCGAACTGTGCACCGACTGTAAACACGCGGAGAGGAGCCGTGCGGGAACGTGGTCAACTTACCCGGGCGGAGATATTTGCGGAAAGCGTCAATGCGAGCGCAGCGTAGCAATCCCGTTAACACCTGCTGGATTCAAGATAATCATCTATTCGCAGCTTTCGCAGCTGAGACGATGTACTCAATTGCCTTGGTAACTTCTTGTATCCTCGGAAACGGGGTTGTGCCACCGGGGGCGACTACGCCAGCGTCAACCAGCAAAGCTCCTTCACCACGGCCCGGTTCCAAACAAACCTCGTGAAAGTACTTCGCCAAAGGCTTCCAATCGAAACCGTCCTGGCACCACTCGTAATAGCAACCAGCCAAAATCCGGATAGCCGTAGCGTTGTACGCGAACGACTTCGTGCGTATTCGGGGGATATCCGCATTGATGGTGTCCCCCGTCAATAGATCCTGGTACTCCGCGCGAGCTGCCGGCATGAATTCGTCAGCCCAAACCATGCAACGTTCATGCAGTTGATCCTGATTCATCATGTGGGCATCGTTGCGGTCTTTCCGCACGCGCCCGTTATAACCCACATCCAGGGTTTTCAATGTAGCCGCCAATTGATTTATGGCGATGAGGCATCGACTAGTTCTCGGAACGGTGGTTCGTTCCATTTCGACTCGACCTCTGAACAACTGGCTTTCTTGCGCAAGCCACAGCGCGGCCAGGTTGAATGCATCGTGTTGGTCGAATCTGGTTACCGTGTTGGATTCAATAGATTTGGTCTTCGATGCGTCTGCAAACATCTGCCGCAGAGCAGTGATGTCGTCCTCTACGTAGAGGACGATAGGTATCGACTCTTGGAGCAATGCACGGTATTTCTCTGAGCGATTTTCGTCGTCTGCCAATCGCTTGAGCAGATCACTTATGGCTCGGCGCCGATGCTGCCCGTCAAATATTCGCATGGCGCTTGCCCGGTTACCTCGGATACGTAGTTCGCCGATGTTCGCGCTGTCCTGACCACTCTCATCTTGATAGGGCTGGAAATCAATGGCATCAGGACTTATTCCTAGGAGCATGGACCCAGACAGCCAATCGTCGCGTTCGTCCACGTACAGCTCGATTTTTTTTGCATGACCCGGTGTCAGACGGCGATTAGCTTCGTGAACCACGTCGTTCTCCACTCGATGCGGCAAAAAACCGTCCAGTGTTGCCAAGTCCAGCGTGAAGGAATATACGTCCCGACCGCCTTGTCTGAACCAGTGTGCCGGTCTCCGCAAGCTGTACTGATTGTCGATATTGGGCACGGTAATCGTCATTTCAGCCTCCATTCTAATGTAAGCACCCGAATCGGCTCATCCGTGTTGTTGCTCAACAGGGTGCTCGCGGCAAAGTCGTAAGAACTAACGGGATTCGCCGTTCTGTATAGCTATGCAGGCGGCGATAGCGTGTTATCGCCGCCTGCTAGTTTCTCGGTCATGGCCTGCCGGGTGGCAGCGGTATTGGCCGTTTTACTACCGGTTTCGTCTTTGTATCAGCACATTCGTTTCTATCATTATCGCTGTTTTCCAGCGTTAGAGAAACGATTTCATGGTAAAGGGTTACCTTAGTTTTCTTCCAGACAAATGGCATCATGAGATATTCTCCTCACGTAGCGTTTCAGTATTTCGAGACATGAGCAGCATCACCCGGCGGAGCACGTGCACCTGACAGACGCCAGGCCATTTCTGTCGCGACAAGGTGCAAATCCAGCCCGACCGACAGTAAATTGTGTGTTTTCTGAGTACATAGACGGTAATATAGCGTGTGGTTATGAGGGTTGTCAAGCCTATCGAATCCTCACGAGTACCTATTTTGACAAACCGAACCGGCCTACCGTTATTGCACGGAACGGATGGTTCGACAGGCTCACCATGAGCGGAAGGTGGTCGATGCGGATTTTCACCGTCACCCCAACCCTCTCCCATCGAGGCAGAGGGTGTAAGATTGCCACGCTGCGCTCGTAATGGCAAAGTGGGTACGCGTGAGTATCGAGCCACAATAACCAAGCCGTAAAATCAATTGCTCCTTACCCAGCGGCATTCCATTGAACAAAATGATGTGTCAGTCGGTAGGGCATGTTCCCTTCGTGCCGGGTCGGTTGAAATTGTCTGGGGAAACCGCCAACGCTGGTGCGGATGCTGAACATAGCATCACGATAACCATATCATATAATTTAGCTAATTGTACACAGCTCGGCGATGTGCCGGAGGTGCATCAGTCCGTTGATATTCTGATGGGGCCGGCAATCTCAGCACACAACCCCATTGGTTGCGCCAATGGGGTTTCACGTCGCCACGTTTCTCGCCATGACCGGTAGAGCGGAGCGTTCTCCCCCAATCACAATATGCCGCTGCCACTCGTCCGCGGCATCCGGAAAATCGGAACGGTAATGCGCCCCCCGGCTCTCTCGCCGTGCCAGGGCCGACTCGACAATCAGCCGCGCCACCGTCAGCATATTTCGCAGCACATAATCGTCGGCAGTCTCCGGCGCCGGCATCGTGCGCTGCCACAGGTTCAGGATGCGGGCCGACAGCAGCAGGCGCGTCCCGTTGCGGGTAATGCCCACGTTGCGCCACATCAGGCTTTGCAGGTTTTCCCGGCTGCGCTCCGGTATGGATGCGCAAACCATTGCCCGATAGGCCAGATCTACCCGGAGGTTCTGCTCGGACGCATCGTGCGGCGCATATTCGGGAGCGTTGCCCAGGCTGCATTCCACCAGGCGTTGGGAAAAGACCAGGGTGTCCAGCAGAGAGTTGCTGGCCAGCCGGTTGGCGCCGTGGACGGCGGAACAGGCCACTTCGCCGCAGGCGTACAGACCGGATATGTTGGTGCGGCCCCAGGTATCAATGTGGATGCCGCCCATCATGTAGTGGGCGGCGGGCGCTACCGGGATCGGCTCGCGGGTAATATCTACGCCATATTCCAGGCACTGCGCGTAGATGGTGGGGAAGCGGCCGGCCACCGTGGACCGGGGCAGGTGGGAGATGTCGAGCGTCACGGGTTCGGCTTCGGACTGCTCCATTTCGGCGGCAATGGCGCGCGACACGACGTCCCGCGGCGCCAGGTCAGCCATCGGGTGGTAGTCGGCCATAAAAGGACTGCCGGCGGCGTTGCGCAGAATGGCTCCCTCACCCCGCATCGCCTCCGACAGCAAAAACGTCGGCGCGCCCTCCAGCCACAACGCCGTCGGATGAAACTGGTAAAACTCCATATCCATCGCGTCGGCGCCGGCCCGCAACGCCAGCGCCACGCCGTCGCCGGTGGCTACCTCCGGGTTGGTGGTGTACTCGTACAGGCGTCCGGCCCCGCCGGTGCTCACCACCACCACCGAGCTGCGGAACGCGCGGATCGACCCGCCGTCATCGCCTATCGTCTCCACGCCCGACACCGCGCCGCCGTCCACGCAGATGCTGATGGCATGGGTGAACTCCATCACGGTGATGCGGGGTGAAGACCGTACCTGGTCGGCCAGTGTGTCTTCGATGTGCTGGCCGGTAGCGTCGCCGCCCGCGTGCAGGATGCGGGGCAGGCTGTGCGCTCCCTCCCGACCCAGCGCAATCTCACCGTGCATCGTATCAAAAGGCACACCCCACTGGATCAGGCTGGCGATGCTGTCGGGGCCCTGGCCGGTCAACACGGCCACCGCGTCCGCATCGCAAAGGCCAGCCCCGGCATCCAACGTGTCCCTCTGGTGCAGCGTCGGCGAATCCCCCGGCCCGATAGCCGCCGCGATACCCCCCTGAGCGTACCGACTATTGCAATCGTCAATCCGACCCTTGGTTATCACCAGCACCCTGCCGTGATTCGCCGCCAGCAACGCCGTATTCAACCCGGCAATCCCGCTGCCAATGATAATGTAGTCGTAACGAGCTGGTTCGGACAAGGCGGCTTGAATCTATGCAGTGAGCGCGTCCGGATTACCGCCGTTGCTCTGGCGGCATCGCGCCGATTGGAGCAGTGTGGTAGCCCGTTCCAGTCCAATCCGGAGCGACTCTGACCCTTCGTTCCAAATCTCCATGCCCCGCGTAAATTCCGCGGAAGCCTGCTGCGTCAGAGCCGCGGTTTCGGCGGATATGGCCCTCGCCTGGCGCGAAGCAGCGGTAGCCTGAGCCGATAAGGCCATTGCCCTAACTATGTTTCCTTGCGGGTCAGCCTGTACCAGACTTACGGCCTCAAGCAATATTTGCGTAGCTTCTTCCGATGCTGTGCGGGACTCCTCCATAATGGCATGAACCTGCCTATGCAGATCAAAAGACCGATTAATATACGGCAACCCGACCTGAAAGCGGGCCGACGCTTCCCGGTGCGCCGTGCTCGCCGCTATCAAGGCGTTGATTAAGCCTTCGTAAATATCCGGTTCGTCGGGAGGAGGCAAGTTCGTCATAGATCGCTGGTTTCCATTCGGACGCCCCGGTTGCGAATGGCCCGTACGATGGCGCGTAGGGGCGAATAATTATTCGCCCCTGCTTGGTGGTTAGACGTTGCAGACGCCTAGTCGTCGCCCACCGCAACCGGCTCCTCTATCGGCTCCAGCTGCCAGGGGAAGTTGCCATCGAACAGGAAGCCTTCCCGGTTGCCCCATTCCGACTCGGGCGCTTCGTAGTAAATTTCGATCTCGTTGTCGTCCGGATCGTAGATGTAGACGCCCATGGAGATACCGTGGTCGCCCAGCCGCTTGATGCGGACGCCGTGGTCCTTACAGCGCTCGTACAGTTCCTTCAAATCGCGGAAGGAGTTCATCTGCCAGGCCATGTGCGCCAGGCCGACGCGGCGATCTTCGGGACCGGGCGCGTCCATTCCCAGCGGAACCAGGGCCAGCTCGTGGGACATGGTGGTGTTCGCAGAAAGGAAGGTCATGCCGCCGGGCCGGGCCGTCATGACCGTGAGCCCCAGCACGTTGGTATAAAAATCAACGCTGCGTTCTATGTCGCGAACCTTGATGACCAGATGGCCGAGCTGCCTCGGTGTGTGGGACATAATAGTACCTCCGTTTCGGGTTTGGTTTCAGAACGCCGCCAGCATTAAGCCCGGCGCCCGCAATCGCGTGTTGGCCGCATTATATCCCACCGGGCCTATGGTGTGCATCGTGGTAAAGTTTATGGTAAATATGGTTCCGGATTCTACGTCATTCGCAATCCAGTTGGTTTACTATATTAGAGTGCTTGATTAAAGTACTTGCCGGACTCGCCTGTTTTCAGGCAGACTTGGGCCGCTCGCGCTCACCGGTTGCCGCCGAATCGCTTATGACCGAATTGACACGACAGATTTCGACTACCGGCCCGAACCCGAACGGCGCGGTGTCCGCCAACGGCAATGCTCACGCCGGCAATGGGCATACCGTGAACAGCAGCGCCGCCGGCCTGGTGTTCAAGCAGGCCGATCAGGACTGGGAATTTGAAGAAATCTCCCAACTGAACTACGTATCCTTCGTCGAAGAGGTGCCACAGCACCCGTCCAACGACGACCGCACCCTGATTGACCGGTTCCACCGGGAGAACACCTACTTCATCTGCCGCCGCGAGAGCGAACTGGTGGGCATGGTGTGCGTCCGCGACCGCCGACCCTTCTCCCTTGACGAGAAACTGGGCAACCTGGAACAGTATTTGCCCCCGGCCAAAGATGCCAGGCTGTGCGAGGTCCGGCTGCTGGCGGTGCGCCCCGATATGCGCCGCACCCGTGTGTTGCAAGGTTTGTTGACCATGATGGCGCGGTATTGCCAGGAAGGTGGGTATGACTATGTCGTGATGTCGGGGCGAGTTTCGCAGCAACCGCTGTACCGGCACATCGGGTTCATCCCCTTCGGCCCCGTGGTGGGAGACGACAACGCCCCGTACCAGCCCATGTATCGTCCGGTGGGCAACGTTGCAATGGAGTTTGCCGGCCAGTTTCACGATGCGGTATCCGCACCGGAAGGCGCGCCGGTTATCCTCACTCCCGGACCGGTCGCAATGCCGGCCGCGGTGGTGCAGGCATTCCAGCATCCCCCCAGGTCGCATCGGTCGCCCGAATTCGCGGAAATGATGCTGAGGGTGCGGCAGCGGATGTGTCAGTTGACCGGCGCCAACCATGCGGCGGTCATGGTCGGCTCCGGCACGATGGCCAACGATGTGGTCGCCGCCCAATTGCGCCGTATGGACGTCCCCGGCGTAGTCGTAGCTGCCGGCGAGTTTGGCGGCCGCCTGTTCGACCACGCCAACCGCATGGGGCTGCGTTTCACCCCGGTGGAGCACGAGTGGGGTACGCCGCTGGATTACCGCCGGATTGACGCCGCGCTAGCCGCCCAACCCGGTGGCTGGTTATGGACCGTCCACTGCGAAACCTCCACCGGCGCACTGGCCGACCTGTCCCGGCTCAAAGCGATTTGCCAGCGGCACGGCGCGCGTCTGGCGCTGGATTGCATCAGCAGCTTTGGCGCTACCGCGGTTGACCTGCGCGGAGTCTGGCTCGCCAGCGCCACCAGCGGCAAGGGCATGGCCGCGTATCCCGGTTTGGGGCTGGTGTTCTGCGCCGAGCGTCCCCAACCTGATCGGGCCTTGCCGCGCTACCTGGACTTGGGGCTGCACTGCGGCAGCTCCGCCAACGATACCGTCCCCTTCACGCTGTCGTCCAATCTGCTGGCGGCCCTCGACGCCGGGTTGCAACGGCAGTCGCCGGAACTGCTGGCGGGCATTGCAGCAGACGGCCTCTGGATTCGCCAACGCCTCCGTGCGCTGGGCTTCACGCTGGTGGCAGCAGAACACGAGAGCATAGGCGCGGTTACCACCATAGCCCTGCCGCCGGCAGAGCTGGACGCCAGTGAACTGGGTCTGGCGCTGGAATCCCACGGCTTCTACACATCCTACGTCAGCGGCTACCTGCGCGATCGCAACTGGTTGCAAATCTGCCTCATGGGAGAGGTGTCCCGCGAACAGCTGGAAAGCCTGCTTCCCGTCCTGGCCACCCACCAGGCCAGCCACCAACCCCAAAAATTCGCCCTCCCTTGATGCCGGGCCGTGCAAAACTCTGGACGTTGGTCTGATTGCCCTTGCGAGGAGCGCCCGAACCCCTCATGCGTACCCACTTTGTCATTGCGAGCGCAGCGTGGCAATCTCGTCGCCGTAGCAATGATGGTTCGCCGACGTGTGTTCAACCTCATCGAGATTGCCACGTCGCTGCGCTCCTCGCAATGACAAATCAAAATGGGTACGGGTAAGTGCACAGCCTACTTGATGGCAGAGGGTGAGGACGAAAACCCCCATCCATCAGCGCCCCAGGGTAGTGCGAATTAACTACGTTGGGGCGACGCCAGCGCCGCCCCAATCGGTTCGCCGGAATCGTCAGGAGGCGGCTACTCCCCTGGTTCTTCCAGATTCTTCATGTGGTTCATCGCACTGCCGGCCTTGAACCACTCGATCTGCGAGTCATTCAGGGTGTGACGCAGGTTGATGGTTTCCTCTGAACCGTCGGCGTGCTTCAGGATTGCCTGCACGGGCCGGTCGGGAGCCAGATCGCTCAGCCCGACCAGGCTCATGCGATCATCGTCCTGCACCCGCTCCCAGTCTGCCGAATCTTCGAAGGTGAGGGCCAACAAGCCCTGCTTTTTGAGGTTCGACTCGTGGATGCGGGCGAAGCTGCGGGTGATGATGGCCGCCGCCCCCAGCATTCGCGGCGACATGGCGGCGTGTTCCCGGCTGGAACCCTCTCCGTAGTTCTCGTCCCCGATGGCGACCCAGCGCAGACCCTGGGCCTTGTAGGCGCGGGCGATTTCGGGTATGGGCGCAATTTCTTCGCCGGACAACTGGTTCTTGCCGGTGCCGTTGTCGTCGGTGAAGGCGTTGCTGGCTCCGAGGAACATATTGTCGCTCAGGTTGTTCAGGTGCCCTCGGAAGCGCAGCCACGGGCCGGCCGGAGAGATGTGGTCGGTGGTGGTCTTGCCCTGCGTTTTCACCAGAATCGGAATGTCCTCAAAGTCTTTGCCATCCCAGGCTTCCCAGGGGTCCAGTACCTGAAGACGGTTGCTGGCGGAATCGACGTGAACTTCAACATCGCTGCCGTCTTCTGGCGGCTCCAGGTACAGATCGGCCCCCGGGTCAAAACCGGTGGGCGGAACCTCGGGCGCCGGCGCCGGGGGCTGGAGCATGAACTCGTTGCCGTTGGCGTCAATCAGCGGGTCGGTCAGCGGGTTGAACGACAGCCGACCGCCCAGGCCCATGGCTACCGCAAGCTCCGGGCTGGCGATAAAGTTCATGGTGCCGGCGTTGCCGTCGTTGCGGCTGGGGAAGTTGCGGTTGTAGGAGGTAACGATGCTGTTTTCCGTGCCGCGAGCCTCGGGGCGGTTCCACTGTCCGATGCACGGGCCGCAGGCGTTGGCGAGCACGGTTGCGCCCACCGCTTCCAGGGCAGCCGCCTGGCCGTCCCGCTCGATGGTGGCGCGCACCTGCTCGGAGCCTGGAGTAACCAGCAGGCCGGATGCGGCCGTAACTCCCCGATCCGCCGCCTGGCGGGCCACGTCGGCGCACCGCTCCATGTCCTCGTAAGAAGAGTTGGTGCAGCTACCCACCAGGGCCACGGACACCCGGTCGGGGAACCCTTCCCGCTCTACTTCAGCCGCCAACTCGGAGATCGTGCGCGCCCGGTCGGGCGAGTGCGGGCCGGTAACGTGCGGCTCCAGGGTGGACAGGTCAATCTCCACCACCCGGTCGTAGTATTGCTCGGGGTTCTGCTCGACTTCTGGGTCGGCAGTCAGCAGATGCCGGTGTTCGGCGGCTATTTCAGCCAGTTCTGCCCGGCCCGTTGCCCGCAGGTACACCGCCATGCGCTCATCGTAGGGGAACATATCTCCGGTCGCGCCCAGTTCCGCGCCCATGTTGCATATGGTGCCCTTGCCGGTACAGGAAATCGAATCGGCGCCGGGGCCAAAGTACTCAATAATGGAGTTGGTCCCACCGGACACCGTCAGCTCGTAGGCCAGCTTGATGATGACGTCCTTGGGCGCCGTCCAGCCATTCATGGCGCCGGTCAGCTTCACGCCGATAATCTGCGGATAGCGCACTTCCCAGGGCAGGCCGGCCATCACGTCGGCGGCGTCCGCGCCACCCACGCCAATGGCGAGAGAACCCAGACCACCGCCATTCACGGTGTGGGAGTCGGTGCCGATTATCAAGCTGCCGGGGAAGGCGTACTTTTCCAACACCACCTGGTGGATGATGCCGGAACCGGGCCGCCAGAAGCCCATGCCAAAGCGGCGGCAGGCGGATTCCAGAAACTGGTAAACCTCGTTGCTCTCGTTCAGGGCGTCCTGCAAGTCAGAGGAGGCGCCGACCCGAGCCTGAATCAGGTGGTCGCAGTGTACAGTGGTGGGCACCGCTACCCGGGTCCGGCCCGACTGCATAAATTGCAGAATGGCCATCTGCCCGGTAACGTCCTGATGGGCCACCCGATCGGGGCGCAGGTTGATATAACTGGCTCCCGGACGCAGGTCAGCCTCGTCCACATCGTCCAGATGGGAGAGCAGTACTTTCTCCGCCATGGTCATTGGACGGTTGAGCCGCGCCCTGACCTGCTGGAGTTTTTCGTCCATCTTGCGGTACGTTTCCCGCACAAATTCCGGCGTGGAGTCAATGTTACTCATCGTGGATTCATTCCTCCTCGAGTTTGCTTGGTTGCCAACGGGCTGTAATTCCAAACGTCCAATGGGTCTTTAGTTCTAACGGAAACGGGTCTCAATTCTAACGGCAATGGGCCCGGAACGCCACACGCCGGGCGATGCGGCACGATGATCGATCGACAACGTGGGCCAGAGTCGCGCTGCAACCTTCACAAAGACACTCGGGCGCCGTACTTGTCGATCAACCGCATGAACAACCGGTGGCGTGCCGGGTTGCTGGACTCGTCGTCGGAACGGCGCAGATAAATGCGGTACACGGTTTCCAGCGATTCGTCCCGCATCCAGATGGCATAGCTGGGCATATCGTTGCCCAACATCCGGTGCATGAACTCCACCTGCCGTATGCGGCTCAACTGGATCGCCGCCCGCCCGTCTCCGTCGGTGGTTAACACGGCGATGTCGGCCAGATCGGACTGCCGACCGTCCCCGTCAATCAGCTCCAGGTCAGCCAGTGTTGCCGGGATGGAAACCACGGCAGCCGAGTTGTGAACCATCACGACTGCCTCGTTCAGACCGGAGCCGGCTCGGTCGATGCCGCGGCTGCAATCCAGCAAAATCTGACGCAGCAGGTCGATATCGGCTTCCGACGCAACTCCGCCCAGCTCGGCCAGCGGGACCGCCGTTTCAGGGAGATTGTCGCTGATAACCTGGCTCAACTCGGCTGGAATAGGGGCAAACCGAACGCGGCCCCGTCGAGTGATGCTTGCCTCGCCAGCGATAGCGCCGTACAGCGCTTTCTCCCTCGACCAGCGGCGGACCACATCGAACCTTGGCCCGTAGGTGCAGCCCAGGATGCAACCGGCGGTGGTAATCTGCACCCGTTTGCCGTGCTCCGAGGTAACGGCATCTTGCAGTTCCTGCAATACGTCGGCAGCGTTGCGCCCCTGAGAGTACCAACGCTGGCACCCGTATTCGTCGGCGCACACCACGATATTGACATCGGGTTTGACCTTTGCATCGCGGTCGGGAATCTGCTGATCGGGAATTGTCATCAGGCGCAGGACCGGTTCCAGCGGGTTAGGGACTAATTCTCAAAACCTGCGCCCGGCCGAATAACGCCGGGCGCGAAGATCTGTCGGTCGCCCAGGCGCCGCCCCGATTGACACCATACCGGTCGCGGTTGACGACGACTAATGAAGCGGCGACCAGCAGACCGTAGCGGCACGGCTACCGTCGCCGCATCGTCATTTACTTGCTGAAATAGTCGTAGTTCTTCTGGATGTATTCCTCATACATACCAGGAACCGCTTCCTCAGCGAAGATGGCGGTGACGGGACAAACCGGCTCACAGGCGGCGCAGTCAATGCACTCGTCCGGGCTGATGTAGTACATATCATCGTCATCGGTAGTGTAGATGCAGTCTACCGGGCAAACGTCCACGCAGGCAGCGTCTTTGACGCCCTCGCATGGTGCGGTAATGATGTAGGTCATAGCGGCATTCCCTCAAAGGATGTGTTGCGGGTAAGGGTGGCAAAGCCCACCGTCGGGTCGCCATTTATCAGTGCCGGAATTATAGCATGGCAGGTAGTCAATGCAACCGGAACGCCCCTAAATATTGGCCGTGCGAGGCGAAAAAAAGGACGCCGGTTACACTCGGGTAAAGCGCTTTTTGGTGGACAGGGTCACGAAGGTTTGGGTCTTTTGGACGCCTTCAATCACGCCGATACGGGTGCGGAGGAAATCGCCCAGGCTCTCTGCGGATTCCAGCGCCGTCCACACGAAGACGTCGTAGGGGCCGGTGGCAACCACAACATAGTGGGCTTCGTCGAGCTGCGCAATGGACTCCGCCACCGCGTCCGACTTACCGGGGCCGGTCTCCAGGCCGATCAGGGCGGTGGTGCCATAGCCCATCTTCTCCAGGTTGGGCACCGCCACCACGTGCACGATGTCGTCATTGATGAGGCGGCGCAACCGACGGCGCACCGTCCCCTCGCTCACACCCACAGCACGAGCGATCTTAGCGTTGGACGCACGCCCGTCCGCCTGAAGAATGCCGATTATCCTGAGGTCAAGTTCATCCATTATTTGGTAGTCTCCGCACGAAAGCCATCGGCTTTTGCCGGATGCCGTTCTGCGTAAAAGATTGCCAAAGGATGATATGCGTTATGGCGTCGGTTGTCAACAATTTCGGACGAAACAACAACCATTATTCGTGCGCTATGCGACGGATTCGATTCCCGTCAACCGTGAAAGACGCATCATATACGTAAACGACCCCCCGGCCAACGCGTCGCCCGGCCAACAAACGAGGCCGTTTGTGCTCACGACGTCGGAAAACGTCGCGGTTAGCCGAGACTCAACGCGCCCACGCCACCAACTATCATCAGAATCGACGCTCCCTTCACCGCCAGCGCTCTTGCGGTGAGAGTCTCGTCCAGCAGCTGCCAGCGCACCCGGGACAGTATCGTAGTAGCGATAAATACAAAGAGCGGTCGCGTTGCCAGCATCGCCGCCACCAGGGACGCGTCACCGAGGCTGTAGGCATATACCGACAGCAGGATTGACACCGCCGGCATCAGCGACTCGCCAAAAATCAGCATCGCCAGCACCAGGGGTTCCCGCACTGCGGAGAGCAGGCGCGGCCCGCCCCGCAACCCCACTACGAAAAAGACCGCTCCCACCGTAGCCTGCTGCATCCCGAACAACGTCAATACCGGCAGCCCAGCGTTCAGCGTCCCTTTGGCTACCACGAAACTGGCCGCCATGCTGATCGCGCCCAACGTCAGCAGCGCCGGCCCGTAGCCGGTGATGCGATCGGTAAGATTCAAAACCGCCGGACTGGGCACGCCGATGCCAGCCCCAATGCGTCCGTAAGGCTGCTCCTGGAACAGCCGCATCGAAATTAGCGCGGCGCCGGCCACCACCAGTCCAATCGCGCACCACTGCGCCACTGAAATGCGCTCCCCCAGGAACAACATCGCCAGTACCGCCACGTAGATAGGGTTGGACTGCGTGATGGCAACCGCCCGCGACGCTTCCATCAACCGCAGGCCGCGGAAGAGCAACACCACCGAACAGCCCATCAGCAGGCCGGCCCCCACCGGCCCCACCGCCACCGTCCACGAAGTGCCGGCGGGTATGCCCACCACCAGCAGCGTGATGCTGCCATACGACATTCCCACCAGGCCGCACCACAAACAAAGCGGCGGCACGCCCTGCAAATGAAACGACAGCAAACGCTTGTCGCAAACGCTGACAAAACAAAAGGCAACCGAGCTGCCCAAAGCAAGAATAACCCACATTTTTATGCTTCAGAACCGACAGGTGTCGCCGCAATCTTCC
Source organism: Dehalococcoidia bacterium (assembly GCA_965220095.1). Classification (GTDB taxonomy): domain Bacteria; phylum Chloroflexota; class Dehalococcoidia; order Lucifugimonadales; family UBA3495; genus Bin87. The sequence continues at coordinate 2,029,187 of OZ244805.1, read as the reverse complement.
ACCCGCCCCAGCCAAACGCCAATCCGCATCCGGTTGCGGGCGAAGCTTCGGTAGAAGGCGTCGAACGCGGGACGTGCCGGCCACCAGCCCGTCCAGGTTATCAGCCAGCCCAGGCCAGCCAGCCGATAACCCTCCCGCAGGCTGTCCATCCCTACCGTCACGCTCCCGTCCGGTCGGATGCCATACAGAGCAGTATCCACTTGATCAGCCGTAAGCCCGTAGGCCGCGGCATCAAAACCCTCCAACGAAATATCAACCGCTTCAATGGCATCCGGCCGGCGGCGGTGCAGCCACAGCACCTCCCGACTGCACACCGGACACGCGCCGTCGTACAGCAGTTGGTAGCGGTCGGTCGCCATCGCCGCCTCCGGAGCCAGCGTGGAGGTTAGTCGTCAGCCGGGGTTGGCACGGCTGCGTCGGCCGCCATCTGCGCGGCTTGGGCCGCCGCCAGCGCCGCAACGTCGGTACCCACGTCCTGCACGCCGTACTTCTTCTCCAGCTCGTAAATGGCGTCCAGACCAAGCACCGACGCCACGTCCCAGCGTGTGCCATAGCGGTCCGGGTCCACCTTGCCAACGGCCATCAGTTCTTCGTAGGCCGCGCGCACCTGCTTGTAGATGAGCCAGATGGTGCTCCCGCAAATCATCAACTTGTAGCCCAACTCCTGCATCGTCTGCGTGGTGGCCAGGTCGCCGTTGTACATCCTGCTCAGGTCGCCGAGGTCGGTGGCGTAACGCTGGATGTCGTCCTGCGACTTGATGCCATCCACGAACACGAGATCGGCGCCGGCATCGGCATAGGCCCGGCAGCGTTGCACCGTGTCTTCCCAGCCGTTGACGGCGTAGGCGTCGCAGCGTGCGATTATCACAAAGTCTGGGTCGGTGCGGGCGTCCAGGGCGGCGCGGAGTTTCTGCACGTGCTCCTCTGCGGGTACGACCTGCTTGCCGGCAAAAAAACCGCACTTTTTGGGAAACACCTGGTCTTCCAGGTGAATGGCCGCCACGCCAGCCGACTCATACTCGCGGACCGTGCGGTGCACGTTGAGCGGGTTGCCGTAGCCGGTGTCGGCGTCGCAAATCACCGGTATGTTGACGGCGTCGGCAATGTATTTGGCGTTGGACACCATCTCGGTCATAGTGATTAGGCCAACATCAGGAAAGCCGCGTTCGGCGGCAGTGCCGGCGCCGGTCATATAAACCGCCTGGTGCCCCACATCCTCGGCAATGCGGGCGTGTAGCGCATTCAACACAAAAGGCGCAACAATCAACTGGTCCGACGCCAGCATCTGCCGCAACCTAGTAGTAGCTTTCATAATAACAGTACCCCCTTTTATTTTTGCATGGATGAACAGGATAAACGGGATGATTAGATAAATTCGTGAAAGACCAGGGTTAACCAATCTTGGGATCTTTGCGCCTGGTGAGACGCCGATATTGGAGCTTTGGATTGCCGAAATTGAGCAGTAACCCTACCGGAACACCTGTCGCATTGAGATAGTTGATTACTTGGGCCTCATGTTGCGAGGATAACGATGACGGTACCGCCTTGAGTTCCACAATCACTTTTCCGGCAATCAGCAAATCCGCATAAAAGTCGCCCACAGGTTTGCCCCTGAACAGCACATTGATGGGCGCTTGGGCTTGAGCGGGAATGCCAGCTTCGGAAAGGGCAATTATCATAGACTTTTCATACACGGATTCCAGAAATCCTGGCCCAAGCTCATTGAGTACTGCAAAAGCGCATCCGATTATCGTTCGAGTCAACTCCGAATGCATCATCCTATTATCTCGGCTATCCTGTTCATCCATGCAAAACCTTTCGTTCTCCTAAAAAATACGGTCTGTCTCCGCCACTAGGGGCGGCACAATGGCTTCCATCCAGGGCACCATATCGCGCAACACCTCAACCGGTATTTCGTGCCCCATGCTGTACTCGTTGTATGACAGAGTGTAGCCCTCTGCATCCAGGAACTCACGAGTCCGACGGGCGCTGTCCATCGACACCTGCTGGTCATGCAGGCCGTGTGCGACGAACACCGGCTGATTGCGATGGTTGGGCAACTGCGGTCGCAGCACCTCGGGATCCGGCAACGAGGCGCTGAGCGCGATCAACGCCGCAAACTTGTCGGGCCGTGGCAATCCCATCCGGTAAGTCATCCCGCCGCCCTGGGAGAACCCCAGCAGCATCGTGCGGCCGTCATCGGCATTAAATTCCGCGAACGCCTGGGCAAAGAAGTCATCCAGCAAGCCTTCCGCCTCGGCGTAGTGCTCATCGGTGGCCTGTCCACGCGGTGGATGCCAGCCGTAGCCAATCGTGCCCGGCCCCAGCTCAAACGGGATCGGCGCGTTGGGGCACACGTAAACGTAGCCCTTGCGATTGATGGACGGCGCCAACCCCGCCAGATCCTGCATATTGGCGCCAAACCCATGCAGCATCACCACCACTGGATACTGGCTGTCGGCGTCGTAATCGTCAGGGAAAATGGCCATGTAGTGCAACCCGTCGCCGGCCACCCGGCGCTGTTCAGCGTGCATGGAAGGTACTCCTTTCGGCGTTCGCTGGTCCGGCCGTCACGGAGAAGAATGGGCGCAATGAGTCTCCGCCGGGCCGACTCGGCACAATCCTAACACATCGACGGTTTCCGGCGGACAACTGCGCCGGGACTGTGCTACGCTACCAGCAACCAACGATCAAAGCCGGCGAGTCCAGCACCGGAGTCAATTGCGGAGTTAATTGATGAAGTACGAAGTCGTTCTCATCGAATCTGACGAAGGTTATGCGGTCCATTGTCCAGCCTTGCCCGCGTGTTAGTCACAGGGAGCCACTCTGGAAGACGCGATGGAGAATAACCGCGCTGCCATCTCCGAATATCTCGATTACATTTCCGATAGAGCCACTTTACGCAAGGAACAAATCCTCGATGAGGGACAACGGTCGGGGTTTCAGGTCGAGTTGCGTGAGGTTCAAGTGCCGGTATAGATGCCCCGTTGTCCCGGCATCAACCACTAAAGAGCCATCACCAAAGAGCCATTCGGGCCTTCATGAGGGTTGGATTCCGGATCGAACGGCAGGGCAGCTACGTGATAATGACCAACGGGGACGTGGACCTGGTAATTCCACGAAACAATCCCATCAATGCCTTTACGATGGGTGGAATCATCGTCCAGGCCGGTCTCACCGTGAGTGGGTTCAGGGATTTGCTGTAGTCGCTAGCCGAACACGCCGGCCCCCGCTACCGCCGTCAACAACCCGGCTGACCCAAATTGCCGCAACAGCCTTGCCCGGTCCGCAGCTTGCGCCAGTTGTTGGCCAATATAGCAGCAACCCACCGATGCCACTGGAGCTCGCTACCGCGCAGATTCCCAAAAGGCGCAAACTCCCCACGGCAATCTCCGCCGGCCTCCGGGCCCGGAAGATGGTCATCCTCTTTCCCGCACATATGCCGAATCAGTCAGCAGCTATGGGGCTCGCGCCAGCAGCCGCATTGGTATCGGCGCCGCCGAACACCCCGAACGGGTTCAGCGAACGCGGCGCGTCGTAAGCGTCCATGTTCTCGGTGCGTTTCAGCCAGCCCACCACCAGGTAGGTGAGCGGCGTAGCGGCGATTTCGTACACCGACTTGGCAATCCAGGCGCATATCGTAGCGTTGAACACCGGCGCCCACGAACCGTCTTCGCCAACCCACAACCCGGAGATCCCAAAAGCGATGGTGAAAAACAGCAGCGAATCGATGCCCTGACCGACCACCGTAGAGGATATGGTGCGCAGCCACAACATCCGGCCCTGCGTCCGGTTTTTCAGGATGACCATTATGGCCGCGTTGACGAACTCGCCAACGATGTAGGCAACGAACGAGCCGAGCAGTATCCAGGTGGTGGCGCCCAATATGCTCTCGTAGGACGCTTCGCCTTCCCAGAAATCCGCCCCCGGTATGATGTTCCCCAACCAGAACAGCAGCACCATCAGCAGGTTGCATACGAAGCCAAGCCAGATGACGCCACGTGCCACCCGGAACCCATACACCTCCGTCAGGATGTCGCTGATAATGTACCCTACGGGGAAGCACACGATGGCCGCCGACACCACAAAAAGGTTGCTGCCGATGAGATTGAACGGCAGCTCAAACAGCGTAACCGGTTTGATGGCGATGATGTTGCTCGCCAACAGCACGGTTACCGCCAGCGCCGCGATGATGACCAGCTTGCCGGAAAACTGCATCCCTACTTCCTCCCGAAAAAGCTAATCCCCTCTCCCTTGATGGGAGAGGGCTAGGGTGAGGGTGAAATCTCTCCTCCCCGTTTGAGGAGGCTCACGGTGAGGCCCGTCCCCATCACAGCAATGGCAGGTAACGGGAGATCTCGTAGTCGGTTACGGTTGAGCGATACTCGCCCCATTCCATCTTCTTGTTGCGAATCAGCGTGTCGAACACGAAGTCGCCCAGCGTCTGGCGTAGTAGCTCGCTGTCCTGGGCCAGGCTGATGGCTTCGCCCAAGCTGGCCGGCAGGGCGGTTATGCCGCGCGCGGTGCGCTCTTCAGGTGACATCGAACTTACGTCGGCATTAATGGGCGTGGGCAGCGGATACTCCTCCACGATCCCCTTCAACCCGGCGGCCAGCAGGACGCTGAAGGCGAGATAGGGGTTGCAAGCCGGGTCGGGCGCCCGATACTCGATTCGCAGCGACGTATCGTAACCAGACTTGTAGGACGGCACGCGAATCAGATCCAGGCGGTTGGAAATGGTCCAGGACACGTGCACCGGCGCTTCGTAACCCGGCACCAGCCGCTTGTAGGAGTTGACCCACTGGTTGGTTACCAGGGTAATTTCCGGGGCGTGGCGCAGCAGGCCGGCGATAAACCGCTTGCCCGTAACCGACAGGTGGAAATCGTCATCAGCATCGTAAAAGGCGTTGGAGTTGCCGCGAAACAGCGACTGATGCGTGTGCATCCCGCTGCCGTTGCTGCCCGTGAACGGCTTGGGCATAAAGGAGGCGTAAACTCCGGCGGCCTGGGCCAGTTCTTTGATTACCAGCCGGGCGGTCATCACGTTGTCGGCCATCGTGAGGGCATCCGTGTATTGCAGGTCAATTTCGTGCTGACTGTGAGCGCCCTCATGGTGAGAATACTTGACCGGAATGCCCATATCGGCCAGGTTCAGCACCGTGTCCCGGCGCAAGTCCGATGATGGGTGACTGGACAGTTGGTCGTAGTAGCCATAAGTGTCCAGAGGTTCCGGCGTCTTGGCGTCCCGCAGGTAGAAAAACTCCAGCTCCGGGCCCACGTAGTAGATAAAACCCAGGGAGGCCAGGCGTTCCAGATTGCGCTTTAGCACCTGCCTGGGATCGCCGATGAACGGCTCGCCCCGTGGCGTGCGGATGTCGCAAAACATCCGGGCCACGGCGTTCTGACGCGGACGCCAGGGCAGCAGCGAAAACGTGGTCGGGTCGGGGAAAGCTCGCATATCGCTCTCCTCGTCGCTGCTGAATCCCTCAATCGCGGCGCCATCGAAACCCACTCCCAGCTCCAGGGCATCCTCCAGGTCATCAACCGTAATGGCAAACCCTTTCAGGTGGCCCAGAATGTCGGTGAACCAGAGACGAATGAACTTGACGTCAAAGTCTCGGGCGCTGCGGAGCACGTATTCACGCTCAGCGGCGTGGTTGTCAGTTAGCACGGGTTTCTCCTGAATGGTGAATCGGGATCCAGGCTGCCCCCACCCCGGCCCCTCTCCCCCGGGGAGAGGGCTGACAGGGGTATGTAACGCCCGAAATTGGGCGTGGGCTTAGCTTGGGAAGGCGCCGGGCAATCCGGCATCTTGGTTGTGACAAGACCAGATGCTGGAGGATCCCCGTGCGCCTTCCCAGAGAATGCTACCAGATGCAAAAAACGATTGAAACGCATTTACCTCACCTCTCGCAGCCACAGTTGACCGGCTTGGTGCTATGGGTGTGCGGGGCCATTCTCGCGGGCAGCGCCTGCCAGAACGCGGTGGCCTCCGCCCTCTCGCCCTGGGGCAGATGGAACAGCCTGCGTCAGTATCTCCGGGAATGGCTCTACGACGGCAGCGACCGAGCCCGTCCCTGCCAGACCGAGTTGGACGTAACTCTCTGCTTCGCGCCCCTGCTCCGGTGGGTCCTGGCCTGGTGGCGTTCGGGCCGCCTCGCCCTGGCCATTGACCCCACGCTCAAAGGAGACCAGACCACCGCCATTGTCATCAGCGTGGTCTACCGCAGTTGCGCCATTCCCGTGGCCTGGTGTATCCGGCACGCCAACCAGCCCGGCTCCTGGATGGACCCCACCGTGGAACTGCTCCAGCAACTGGCCCCAGCGGTCCCCGAGGAAATGACCGTCATCGTGCTCTGCGACCGGGGCATATCCAGTCCCAAGCTGTGGCAGCAGATACGCGACCAAGGTTGGCATCCCTATATGCGGTATCGGAAGAACATCACTTTCTGCGCCGACGGCGGCAAACGATTGCCGGCCCGCGCCTTCGTCTCCGTTCCCGACACTGCCTGGATCGGCCGCGGCACCGCCTTCGGTTCCCCAACCGCCCAGCGCCGTTGCACCCTGCTGGTGGTCTGGTACGCAGGGCAGGAAGAACCATGGATCATCCTCACCGACCTGCCGCCGGAGGACGCCGGACCCAGTTGGTACGCCCTGCGCTTCTGGATCGAGTTGGGCTTCAAGGCCCTCAAGAGCCTGGGCTGGAAGTGGGACAAGACCCGGCGCACCGACCCGGCCCGCGTCTCCCGCCACTGGCTGGTGCTGTCGGTGGCCACGCTGCTGGCCCTGGCCTACGGCACCAGGGTGGAAGACGCCCAGGACCGCAGCATCGCCCCAGGCAACCTGCGGACGCCGCCCAAGGCGCTGGCTTCCAATCACCGGGACCCTCGTACTCGTCCGGCGCGCACCGTCAGTGTCATCCGCCACGGCATCGACTGGCTCAGGCGATTGCTGCTCAAAGGTCGCCTCTGGAGCCGCGTCTGGCTGCTGCCCGAACCCTGGCCACAACCCAAGCCCAACCTGGAAATCACCCGCCATGCGCCTCCCTGAAAACACCTTACATACCCCTGTCAGCGGGGAGAGGGGGATATTTAAATCGTTGGCGACCGCTGCCGCCCTCTCCGGGGGGAGAGGGGTCGGGGTAAGGGTCGGAACCCGCTACGTTAGGCGTCGAAATACTTGAAAAATTCGTAGGGATGCGGGCGCAGGCGCAGGTCATCCACGTCAACCTTTTTGGAATCCAGCCAGGTCTCGATCAGGTCGTCGGTGAACACGCCGCCGCGCATCAGGAACTCGTTGTCCCGCTCCAGCGCGCCCAGCGCCTCCTCCAACGAGGCGGGAACCTGACGGATGGCCGACAGCTCGGCCGCCGACATTTCATACAGGTTCTGGTCCACCGGGTCCGGCGGTTCAATCTCGTTAATGACCCCGTCGATGCCCGCCATCAGCATGGCGGCGAAGGCCAGGTAGGGGTTGCAGGACGGATCGGGCGCCCGGAATTCCAGCCGGCGGGCCGCCGGGCTGTTCGAGTAGGTGGGAATGCGGATGCACGCCGAGCGGTTCCGCACCGAGTACACCAGGTTCACCGGTGCCTCGAAGCCGGGCACTAGACGCTTGTAGCTGTTCGTCGTGGGAGCGGCAAAGGCCAGCAGCGCCGGCGCGTGCTGCAGCAGCCCGCCGATGTAGTGGCGGCAGGTGGCCGACAACATGGCGTAACCGTTGGCGTCATAGAACAGGTTGCTCCCGTCTTTCCACAGGCTCTGGTGCGTGTGCATCCCGGTCCCGTTGTCGCCAAACAGCGGCTTGGGCATGAACGTCGCCACCTTGCCGTGAGCCTTGGCCACGTTCTTCACCACGTATTTCACGATGGAGATGGTATCGGCCATGGTGGTCAGGGAGTCGTACCGGACGTCAATCTCGGCCTGGCCGGCGGTGGCGACTTCATGGTGGTGCTTTTCCACGATGATGCCGAAGTGCTCAATCTTTTGCACCATCTCCGAGCGGATGTCCTGGAAGGTGTCGAAAGGCGGGGCGGGGAAGTAGCCTTCCTTGTTCCGCGGGCGGTAGGCCAGGTTGTTGCCGCCGCCAATGGTCGTCGCCGAGCCCGTGTTCCAGAAACCCTCGTCAGAGTCGATGAAGTGGTACGCCGAGTTGGTAGTCTGGTCGAAGCGGGCGGAGTCGAACACGAAAAATTCCGGCTCCGGGCCCCAGTAACTGACATCAGCGATGCCGCTGTCTTTCAGGTAGGCTTCGGCCTTCTGGGCAACATAGCGCGGGTCGCGGGAGTAGGAGTCCCGGGTAATGGGATCCATAATGTCGCAAATCATGTGCAGCGTGGGAATCTCAAAGAAGGGATCAACTACCGCGGTGCTGGTGTCGGGAATCAGCAGCATGTCGCTCTCATCAATTGACTTGAAGCCACGGATGCTGGAACCGTCGAAGCCATAGCCCTCGGCCAGGTTATCTTCGGACAGCTCGCTGAGCGGTATGGATACGTGCTGCAAAGTGCCGGGCAAGTCGGTAAATCTCAGATCGATGATACCGATACCGTTGGATTTGCAAAACTGGATTACTTCCGTAGGGGTCATTTGGTTTCCTCCTTTCGGGATGATTTGGTGTGCGCCTGTTTGTCATCAGCCATAAAACCGTTATTCCAGTTCCCTCTCCCCTCGTGGGAGAGGGTTAGGGTGAGGGGGGAGTCCCTCCAACCACCTGAAACGAGCGCTGCGTAAATTCTGGGTCTATTGATTCATACCCTCTCCATGCTGTGTCAGGTCGATACCTACCTCTTCTTCCACGTCGGATATACGTAGCCCGATCGTGTATTTGAGCCCCAACAGAATGATGCTGGAGATGATGAACGACCACGCGAACGCGGCGCCAATACCTATAATTTGATAAAGAATCTGTTCGATGCGGGTAACGTCGAATTCCAGCGAATCCAGGCCGATGCCTACGCCCAGGAAAATACCCGTGGCCAGCGCGCCCCACATCCCGCCGATCCCGTGGATGCCGAAAACGTCCAGCGAGTCGTCCACCCGCAGCTTATGCACCAGTTCCACGGCGAAGAAACAGGCGGCTCCCGCCCCGGCTCCAATGATGACGGCCGGCATCACACCGACAAATCCCGCCGCCGGTGTAATAGCCACCAGGCCGGCCACCGCTCCGGCCGCTGCTCCGCTGGCCGAGGGTCGCTTCGTTACCAGCCACGACACCACCGACCAGGAGGACATCGCGGTGGCCGCGGCTACGTTGGTCACGACGAAGGCGTTGGCAGCCAACAGCGTCGACAGGTTGAAGCTGCTGCCGGCGTTGAATCCAAACCAGCCGAACCACAACAGGCCGGCCCCCAACAGCACCAGGGGCACGTTGTGCGGGGTAACGGTTGCCGTCCCGAACCCGGAACGCCGTCCCACGACGAACGCGGCCGCCAGCGCCGCCGTTCCGGAGGCGATATGCACCACGGTTCCGCCGGCAAAGTCCTTGGCGAACCCGCCTTCACTCATGCCCAGCACGGGGCCCAGGTTGCCCAGCCAGCCTCCGCCCCAAACCCAGTGGCACAACGGCGCATACACGATGGTCACCCATAACGCCGCGAAAATGATGTAGGACGAAAACTTGATCCTTTCGGCGAACCCGCCGGCTATCAGGGCAACGGTGATGATGGCGAACATCCCCTGAAATATCATGAACGCCTGTTCGTCCAACTCAACCCCCACCATGCCAAACTTGGTAAGGTCGCCGACGAATCCCAGCCCGCCGACGGAATTGCTGAAAGCCAGGCTATACCCCCACAGCACCCACAGTACGCTCACCACCCCGATGGCGGTTACCGAGTGCATCATCGTTCCGATGACGTTTTTGTGGCGCACCAGGCCTCCGTAGAAGAGCGCCAGGCCGGGCACCATAATGAAAACCAGAGCCGACGATATCAGAAAGGACAGTACCTCAAGTTCAGTGAACTCCATTGTGCGGACTCCCCACCTTCAAAGTCACAAACAGCGCCCAAACCCGCATTTTTCGAGGTAACAATGTGGCCTTGCCGCCCGCGAAACAAACCCGTGCGAATCCCGACATTGAAAGTGGTTTTCAGTTTAAATTTTCGGTGTTACGTATCAATGTCCGAAATGTTACAAAAGTGTTACACGCCATTCACTCCAAGCCTCTCTCGGCCGACGCCTTGCGCGACCGTTGTTCCGGCGCAGGCCGGAACCATCAGCACCGGAACCATCAGCATACGGTGGCAGCGGTCGCCATGCTCAGGCCGGAATTGCCACGTCGCAACACCGCCCGGAATAACAGGTAGCGCAAAGGTTTCCACCGGGAAAAAGCGACGGTCCACTGCATCGCGAAATCAGCCCCTCTTTCCTGGGAGAGGGGTCGGAGTGCGGGCCGTACTCCCCGTAGCGCAAGGCGTCCCCACTCGGTTAGCCGTTCCCGGCGCCGTTGCTCGGCAGACACGAAAAAACGGGGACCGGAGGTGGCCACAACCTCCGATCCCCGCAGTGAGGAGAGGGAGAATTTCTAAGGGTTATCGACTAGCTGGTAGCCGCCGATTCGGGGTAGGTCTGGATGCCGTGCTCGGAGATGTCCAGGCCTTCCATCTCCTCGGCCTCGCTGACGCGCACGCCCATGGCGAACTTCAGCAGGTAGAACAGGGCGAGACCGGTCACCAGCGACCATCCGACTACTACGAGGATGCTGACAATCTGCGGCAATAGCAGTTCTGCGTTGCCACCGACCAGACCTACCGTTCCGTCGGCTCGGGCACCGCCGCCCACCGCAGAATCAGCACCGCTGGCGAAGATTGCTACGGCCAGCAGTCCCCAAAGTCCGGTGAATCCGTGAACGCTGATGGCACTTACCGGGTCGTCAACCTTCAGCACGCGCTCGACAAACATCACCGACAGGTACATGACCGGAGCGGCGATGGCGCCGATGACTACGGCCGCCCACGGGTCCACAAACGCCACTGGCGCCGTGATGCCCACCAGCCCGGCCAACGCGCCGTTACACGCCATCAGAATGTCGGCCTTGCCTTTTACGATTAGCGTGATGTACAGCGCAACCACCGCTCCGGTGGCGCCCGCCAACAGGGTGTTCACAGCGTTCAAGCCGATATTATCACCGGTGTTGACGTTAAATCCGAACCAACCGAAGAACAGGATAAACGTGCCTATTACGACGAACGGGGTGCTGTGCGCTGGCATCTCCTGGGCTACACCATTCACGAATTTGCCGATGCGCGGCCCGACCACCCAGGCGCCAGCCAGGGCGACAAATCCGCCGAGGGCGTGAACCACTCCGGAACCGGCGTAGTCCTGCGCGCCTAGTACACCCAGCCAACCATCGCCCCAGACCCAATGGCCGTAAATGGGGTAAATCAGCGCCGATACGATGAAGCTGTAAGCCAGGTAAGCCTGCAGCTTGGTGCGCTCCGCCATGGCGCCGGCCACGATGGTGGCGGCGGTGGCGGCGAATACCATCTGGAACATCCAGCCTACGAAGTCGCCACTGGAGAGGAACCAGCCGCTCAGGCCGATGATGCCGCCGGCGGTTTCGCCCAGCATAAACGCGAACCCGAAGGCCCAAAAGCCCAGAGAAGCGATGGCAAAGTCCATGAAGGACTTGGTGAGGTAGTTGGTGGTGTTCTTGGATCGAATCAGACCGGCGCCCAGGAAGGCGAAACCGGCCTGCATAAAGAAGACCAACGCCGCTGCGATGATCAATACCACGTTGTCCACGTAACTGGCCGTGGCAACAGGCGCCTCATCCTGCGCGAAAACGGCATTGAACGTCGCCAGCAGGCTGATGGCCAGCAAGCCGAAGAACAACATCAGCAGGGTGCGCCGTAGCGAGATGGGGTACTCTTTTGCCGCGGCGATGCCGTGGCTGAATACTTTTGATGTGGCCGAAAGCATTAGTGCCTCCTATGCTTTGTTGAGGCGTCGTCTCGCAGCTAGTGGCCATTGCGCTGTGGGCCAGCGTCCCTCTTGATGTGACCATGCAGATTGTATTTGCAGCGTGTTAATGGTTTATTGCGGCCCGGTAAACAATTTATTGCCGGAAAGTAACGCCTCTGTTTCGTTTCCGCCTCAGACAACCCCTGCCATGACTGTTATGTCATCACCGAGGTAGCCACCGGAGCATGAAATCCGTTTCCATAATCCGTCATCCCGGAACCCACCTTTGAGGCAAAATCGTACTGACGCACACTCGTACTAAGGGACCGCACCCCGAACCGTTTCGGCAGGCTTTGGCACCATTGGCGGCAGCTTTGCGCGATCGGCACATCGATCCACGTCATTCAGGCGTCGGCGGACGCTACCCAACCGCTCGTCGCCACGGAACAAGGCATTGCTCACGAGGCATTGCCGATGGCGGATAGTCAACAGCGCACGAACGCTCATGCGTACTCACTTTGTCATTGCGAGCGTAGCGTGGCAATCTCGTCGTCGTAGCAACGGCGGTTCGCCGACGTGTGTTCAACCTCATCCAGATTGCCGCGTCGCTATGCTCCTCGCAATGACAGATTAAAGTGGGTACCCGTAAGATTGCTAAAGAGGCATTGCCGATGGCGGATGGTCAACAGCACACGAACGACCTGCCCGCCCAACATCGAGCGGTGGTGCTGGACCTGATGCCGGATGACCACGGGTGCGGGACCGAAGGCTCGGTTAATCGAAGGCTCAGTTATGGGAGACCTGGATGAGGACTTTGACGATTCGGATCTACCGATAATCGGCGATTGGCACGATTTGGGTGCGGTGTCCGACGAATCTCCGGCCCGTGTCCACGACGATTTCGCGCGGCTTGGCTGGCCCCGGCTCAATAGTCCTGGACCCATCGGATTATCCGCCTAAATAGATTTCCCGCTCGCCCTAAGCCTGCCGACGGATACTTTCGCCTGTCGAGGGGATCATTGCGCCTCCAGAGACCCGCCGTCAACTGACTGCCGAGAATCGGAGCACCCGGCCAACTGACCGTTTTGAACCCGGCATCATGAACCCGGCATCAAGGGCCATCCGTGTATAATGGGCCCACCAACCGTTGCAACCCCAAATGCGGTTGTCACAACGTCGGCGCATCCTGCGCGGCATACTGACAACGACCATCTCACCGAGCAACAAAAGAGGTGTAACTATGGCTGATTACGCACATCCGGAATCTTTGGTAACTACCGATTGGGTGGCTGAACACGGCGGAGACGCCAATGTCCGCCTGGTTGAGGTCGATGTTGACACCTCCGCCTACGAGCAGGGGCACATCGCCGGCGCGGTAAGCTGGAACTGGCAAAGCCAACTGCAACAGAACGTCGCCCGCGACATCGTCGCCCGGAACGACATGGAATCGCTGCTCGCCGGAGTGGGCATTTCGCCCAACACCACCGTCATCCTTTACGGCGACAACAACAACTGGTTCGCCGCGTGGGCATTCTGGCAGCTGAAATACTACGGACACGCCGACGTGCGCCTGATGAACGGCGGTCGCGCCCTGTGGCTGGCCCAGGATCGCCCCATCACCACCGATGTTCCCTCCCACGGGGCGGTCTCCTACAGCATTTCCACCGAAAACAATGACCTGCGCGCGCTGCGCGACTACGTGCTGCAGGCCGTCAACAGCAATTCCCACGCCCTGGTGGACGTGCGGTCGCCTGACGAATTCTCGGGCGCCCTGAATGCTCCGCCCAACCTGCCGCAGGAAGGCTCCCAGCGCAACGGGCACATTCCCGGCGCGGCCAACATCCCCTGGGGCCAGGCCGTCAGCGAAGACGGCACCTTCAAGTCGGCGGACGAACTGGCCGAGCTGTACGGCGGCAAGGGTGTTGACGGTTCCCGAGAAACCATAGCCTACTGCCGCATCGGAGAACGCTCGTCCCACACCTGGTTCGTCCTCAGCCAGTTGCTGGGCTACGACAACGTCCGCAACTACGACGGCTCCTGGACGGAATGGGGCAGCATCGTAGGCGCCCCCATCCAGCGAGACGTATAATCCCCTCTCCCATCATAGGGAGAGATTGGAGTGAGGGTGATCCCAGAATCCACACAAGAGGCGTTGCGATGGCGGAACACACACTGGCGGTAATCGCGGGCGATGGCATCGGCCCGGAGGTGATTGCGGAGGGCCGCAAGGTTCTGGAGGCAGTGGCGTCCCGCACCGACGGGCTGTCGTTCCAGCTCACCGACTTCAGTTGGGGCAGCGATTACTACCGGGAGACGGGTCGGATGATGCCCGAAGACGGTCTGGACCAGATTTCGGGCTACGACTGCGTGCTCTTCGGAGCGGTTGGCGACCCCAACATCCCCGACCACGTTACGTTGCAAGGCTTGCTGCTGCCGATGCGCCGTGCGTTTGACCAGGCCATCTGCATCCGTCCGGCGGTACTTTATCCCGGCGTCGAATCGCCCATCGCCGGCAAATCCGCCGGCGACATCGATATGGTCATCTTCCGGGAAAACACCGAGGGGGAATACGCCCCGGTGGGCGGGCGCCTCTACGCCGGCAGCCCTCACGAAACGGTTATCCAGAGCGGAGTGTTCACCCGGCGGGGCACCGAGCGCATCATTCGGGCGGCCTTCGAGCACAGTGTTCAGCGCGGCGGCAAGAACAAGGTTACCTCGGTAACCAAGTCCAACGCCCAAGCCTTCAGCATGGTGTTTTGGGATGAGGTATTCGCCGACGTAGCCGCCGAATATCCGCGAATCCAGACCGAATCGCTGCTGGTCGACCGGGCCGCCATGGACCTGGTGCGCTGGCCCGAGGACTTCGACGTCATCGTGGCGTCAAACCTGTTCGCCGACATTCTGTCGGACATCGCGGCAGTGGTAACCGGCAGCATGGGCTTGGCTCCCAGCGCCAACATCAACCCGGAGGGACGCTTCCCCTCCATGTTCGAGCCGGTGCACGGCGCCGCCTTCGACATCGTAGGCAAGGGCCTGGCCAATCCGCTGGCTACAATCCTGGCGGTGGCGATGCTGCTCGAACACCTCGGCGAGCACGGGGCCGCCGACCGGGTGAACGCAGCCACCCTACAGGTCCTGAATGAACGAACCACCCTGACCGTTGACCTGGGCGGCAACGCCTCCACCCAACAGGTGGGCGACGAGGTGGTGCGGCTGCTGGGGTAAAGGCTCCGAGATCGGCCATCTCCCGGGTGGTCGCCGGGGCCGCCGCATTCCCGCGTTACAACCTGCGGCCAACCGGGTCAGGAGCCAGCGTTTTCCGATTGGCTCCCATCTTCCGGTCCGGCATCGGGTTTCAGAGCACCCTGCGGTCAAGCCGGCGCCTCATCGGCCGGGGCGTTGATAATCGAAAGACTTTGGCGGCGACACCAGGGCGATCGCATCTTAACTCGTCATTCCCGCGCCGGCGAAAATCCAGACGTTTCCGGTAAGGCCAACGTTCCCACAGCGAGATTTCCTGGGTTCCGGCCTGCGCCGTAACGACGGAGGGAAGGTTGGAATGATGGTTGCCGGCGCACGCAAAAATCAAGATGCGATTGCCCTGGTGGCGACACCCGACCGCTTCCAATCAGAAATAATGTTCTGATATAATACTGCTACTATGCTGGTAGCGTGCATATTGGTCCGACACTTGCCCTACCGGGTGGAACTCGCTCGCCGTCCGAAATTGAAGCGCCAACCCGTGTTGATTTACGAGGAGGGCAACCCTCCTTGCAGGATCGTCGATGGCAGTCCCGGCGCCGGCGCCCGCTCCGGTATGCCGCTCGCCACTGCTCTGGAACAGTGTCCCGGCGCAACCGCCATCCCCGCCGACACAAAACTATACCAGCGGCAATGGGCGGCTTTAATTGACCGTTTGAAGAGCATCGCAGTCGGCGTTGAAGAGACTGACCTGGGGTGCGTCTACACCACCATGCCCGACACCATCAGCCGGTTCGGCAACGACGATGCCGCCCTGACCGCTACCCTGATGCGTGCGGTTCCGCTGGACTGGCTTCCCAGCGTGGGCGTAGCTGGGGGGAAGTTGCCCGCCTGGTGCGCGGCCGCCGACGCACGCCCCGGCCACGCCATCCGGGTGCCCGATGACGACACAGCGCTGGCCAGGTTTATGGCTCCCCGGTCGGTGAACCACCTCCCCCTGAGTGTCTGGCAGCTGGCCGCGTTGCACGATGCCAACATCCACACGATGGGCCAGGCCGCCGCCGCGCCGTCGCAAACCCTACACGCCGCAGTGGGTAGCGATGCAAGGCTGTTGTCAGAACTGGCGCGCGGCATCGACCGCCGACGGGTGGGGCTGCCAACGGTTCCAGCTATGGAAACTTACTCGCCGGTTGCCGTAGGGTAACCCCATCCGCTATTAACTGCATCGCCGCCCGACTGCATCCCCGCACGACGAGCGTCACCGTCCAAACCCGCCCAACCAATATATTCCCGCGTTTGAGGGGTACGAGCGAGCACGCCCTGCATCTCACGCGTACCCAGTTTGTCATCGCGAGAAGGGCAGCGACGTGGCGATCTCGTTTCCGGAGGCGCTCTCGTTACCGGAAGCGATCTCGTTCCCGGAAGGATGACCGTTACCCTGACGAGATCGCCACGCTGCGCTCGCAATGACAGTCTTGCCACAGTGGGTACGCGTGAGCACGCCCGGCGTTCCTTGCGCCCGCAACTGCCCATCGGTATGATGCTGTTTATTGTTTTGCCAACGCAGATTTGGCAGAGTCGCCAGCCCGGGCGGGCGCGACGTTGGAGGCTTGGCTATGACCGTGATGGTAACCGGCGGCACCGGGTTCATTGGCAACCGCATTATTCGCAAGCTGGTGGAGCGGGGTGAAGACGTGCTCTGCTTCGACCTGGCGCCACCTCGGGCCAACCTGCAGCCCCTGCTGGACCGGATTTCCATGTACCGCGGCGATATTACTCGCATGGATCACCTGCTGGAAGCCGTCAACCGCTATAACGTCGACCGCATCATCCACATGGCGGCGCTGCTGCCACCCGACACTGAAGACCGTCCCGCCACGGGCATGGCCGTCAACATCGACGGCACCAACAACGTCTTCGAGGCGGCCCGCTGGGGCAATATCCAGCGCGTGGTCTACGCCAGCAGCATCGCCGTCTACGGCGTGCAGGACACCTTCGGCGACCGCCCCCTCACCGAGGACGACCTGGCCGCGCCCATCAACGTGTACGGCATGACCAAGGCGGTCAACGACTTTGCCGCCGCCCGCTACCGCACCCTGCACGGCCTGGACATCCGGGGCGTCCGCATCTGCACCGTCTTCGGCCACGGGCGCGTCACCGGCATGACCGGCATGATTGGCGGCCTGATGATGTCGCTGCCCGCAATCGGCCAGGCCGTAGAGATGGATTTCGACCCTCAAGAAGCGTCGCCCATGATCCATACCGAGGATGCCGCCGAGATTTTCGTCCGCGTCGCCCTCGCCGACAACCTGAGCCACCACACCTACATCAGCGGCGGCGAATTGGCCACCATCGCCGACGTGGCCGATATAGTCCGCTCCTACATCCCCGACGCCAGTATCCGCACCGGCGACCGCCCGGTGCCGCACGTTTACCTGGTGGACAACAGCCGCATGATGGCCGACCTCGGCTACGAACTGCCGCCCCTCCGGATGCGCGTCCTCGACCACATCAACGACGCCCGCGCCGAAGCGGGCCTGGAGCCAATCCAGGGTTAACCCTCTCTCCCTGGATGGGAGAGGGCTGGGGTGAGGGTGAAGCCGAAATCAGAACGCCAACCCCGTCCCCCATTTGCTACAATACGGCGCAACTAGCCCTGATACTCAATACCGCTGCCAAGGAGGCCAACACCATGAGCGTTGCCATCGGCTATGTCCCCGGAGCCTTTGGACAGGGGGGCGATGACCCCACCTTCCTGCGGGAACTGGTTGAGTTGGGGGATAAGTACGAGTATGACTCCATCTGGCTCAGCGACCGCATTTGCAGCGAGCGTTTCAGCCTGGAACCCATCGTGGCCCTGTCTCTGGTCGCCGGCTACTCCGACCGCCTGAAGTTTGGCACCAGCGTGCTGGCCTTGCCGCTGCGGAACCCGGTGGTGCTGGCCAAGCAGGTAGCCACCCTGGACTGGTTGTCTCAAGGCAGGTTCTTTCCGGCCGTGGGCCTGGGTCAGGAAGACCCCGACGAATACGAAGCCTGCGGTGTGCCCAAGGCCGACCGCGCCCGGCGCACCGACGAGGCCATCGAGCTGATGCGCCGCCTGTGGCAGGAAGAATACGTGACCCACGAGGGCGATTTCTTCACCACCCACAACGTAACGGTAACCCCGCGCACCTTCTTGAAACCCTCTCCGCCCGTATGGATTGGCGGGCGCAGTCCCGCGGCGGCCCGGCGCGTCGGTCGCGTTGGCGACGGCTGGCTGGTATCCAGCGCCACGCCCGAAGAGGTGCGCTCCGGTCGGGAGATAGTGTTTGAGACGGCCCAGCAGTACGACCGCGAGATCGAAGAAGACCACGTTGGCGTGCTGATTGGCTACTACATCTGCGACGACCAACACGCCGGCGAGGTAAAATCCGAGCAGTTCGTTACCCGCCAGCGTCCCGACGCCCATTTCACCGAGTATTCGGCCGTCGGCACCTCCGAACAAATCGGCGATTTCATCGACCAGTACGTTGACGCCGGCGGGTACAAGTTCGTCATCCGCCCACTCTGCTCCGGCACCGAATCAATGGAGCAGCTGGTGCAGGCCGGCGAAGAAATCCTGCCCCGTTTCCACGCCCCGCTGAGTAGCAACGCCTGATCCCCTGTCCACGGTCCCCTCTCCATTGATGGGAGAGGGTTAGGGTGAAAACTCCATACCGTGCACCTTTTCCATCGCTGAATACGCAAGGAGATATCAAACCATGAAAGCAGCCCAACTCGTCGCCCCTAAGCGTTGGGAATTCACCGAAGTCGAAACCCCCACCGCCGCCGATGGGCAGGTGCTGGTCAAGATGGAGCGCGTCAGCGTTTGCGGCTCCGACATCCGCCATACCTACGGGCCGGTGCTGGACGAATCGGAATACCCCCTGGCTCCCTGCCGTGGCGCCCATGAACTGGCCGGCGTCATCGTCGACAGCAAGACCGACGAGTATCACGAAGGCCAGCGGGTAATCGTGATTCCCTTCGCCGGCACCGGTGGGCTCTGCGAATACGTCCTCTCCGCGCCGGGTCGCATCGCCGTCCTGCCCGAATACGGGGGGTTGGACGAGTGGGTGCTGTGCCAGCCTCCGGGCACCGTGCTGTACTCCTGCCGCCAGATTGGCAGTCCCTTGCAGCAGAACATCCTGATTTTCGGCCAGGGCAGCATCGGCCTCAGCTTCACCATGATTCTGTCCCGCATGGGCGCACGCAACGTCATCGTCGTCGACCCGCTGGACTACCGCCTGGAGAAATCCAAGCAGATGGGTTCCACCCACCAGATTAATCCGGACCGGCAGGACGTTAACGAAGCAGTTATGGAAATAACCAAGGGCCGCGGGCCGGACGTTTGCGTGGAAGCCGCCGGTTATCCCGACTCGCTAAACGAGTGCTTCCGCCACGTGCGCCAGTTCGGACAGGTCATCGTATTCGGCGTGCAAACCGACCACATGGTGCCCATCGAGCACAACCTGTGGATGGACAAGCAGCCGCGCATTACACCCACCACCGGCGCCCGCAGCGGAGACCCCATCAGCCAGATTCAGGACATGGTTGACCTGCGCGCTCGCGGCTGGGCCGACCCTGCCGAACTCATCACCCACCGCATCGGTTTCTCCGATGTGCAAAAAGCCTACGACATGTACGAGCAGCGGCAGGATGGAATCATCAAAGTAGTGATGGACATCAACAGCTAGGCACTCTGCGCCAGCTAAACACTCTGCGCCCATCCTGGCCGGCCGAGTATGACTCCGGAGACTGGCATCGATGATACCCGGTTAACAGGATCACCTCCGGCGCTGACGCCGGGGGATCGCATTCGTCTGGCCAGGGAAAATCTTTGCCTGGCCATGGCGTTGTTCGCCGCTTCCCACCAGGGGCTGATTACCACCTCCTTCGTTACCCAGAGCGCCGATCTGTACCTGCCCAACGGGGACGTGGTGGACGCCTACGCCCCCCTGGAATTGTCCGACAACGCCGCCCTGGTGAGATGTGTCGGCAACCAGATTCGCGGCTCGTTCGCCCTGTCCGCGTTGCAAACCCACCGTGAACTGGAAGCCGCTTTCCCGGGCACACCAGGCCTGGACGACCCGGACGCAGACCTGCGGGTTGCCCGCGCTGCCGTTTACCTCCTGGCCAGCGCAGTTGAGCAAGACCTGATTGCACCCGTTTGGCGTGTCCCGCTGGAATACCGCCGACTGCACACCTCACCGGCGCTGGATTTCACCCTCGACGCGACCGATCTGGACGGGCGGGAAGTGCGTTGGGAGCACTTCGGCGGCTTGCCTCATTACCTCGATCTTACGCTTTACCTGGCCCAGCGGCTGGACGGCGCCGAACCCGGCGCAACTGCCGGCACCGCGCCGGCCGGATACGGGCCAGTGGGGGCTTTGGCCAGTCATCCATCATCGGAAGTTGCGACCGCCGGGCCCGCCAGCATCGCACCCGGCTATGGCAGCGGCTCAGGTCGATTGCGCCGCGCCGGTAACCGAACTTCGGCAAACGACGCGGATTCCGGTTGGATTGCGCCGGTGGGCATACCCGAACCGCGCGTCGGCATTGCGCCCCAGGCTACCGAGGACGGGCCGGTCGCCTCGTTCGTCATCAACGCCTGCTTCATCGGCGGCAAGGCAATGACGCTGGCCAGCGACCTGTACACCTACTACGCCAGCTGGTGCCTGGACAACGGGTATCTGGCGGTCAGTCAGCGCAAGTTCGGCCTGGAATTGACTGCCGGCGGTTACCAGCGCAAACGTCGCGGCAAGGGCCGCCACTGGTGGTTGGGCCTGGAACCTCGGCAATAATCCCCTCTCGACGGGTGTTCCGTGGGTGGGGGTTCCCCCGGCATCAATCTCCCCGGCATCAAGCTCCATCGCCAGGCGGGCGCGCCCCGCCACCAAATCCCGCGTTTGGTTACACGGATGTAACATTGACGCAAAATGCGCGTAACAAACCGGGCGCATACTCCGTAACGTAACCAAAGGGCTCCGCCCTAATCAGCATTGCCGGAGAAAGATTAAAATGATAGCCATCGCCGCCGCCGCCGCTTTCGTAGGACTTTTCGCCCTTTGGGTCGTGCTCCCGCGGTTCATCCTGAATCGTAACGAAAGCCAAAAGTCCGGCGTGGCCACGATACAGCACGAGGAGTTCGCTCCCCAGGCCGCCGATTAACCTGCCTGATCGCAACCACCGAGTATCTGGCCCGAGGCACAACCCTCGGGCCTTTTGCATTCCAATTCCCCGGTCCAGGTTCCGTCAATAACAACCACTAATACCCAGGGCCTTTCGATTATTCCGTCATTCCGGCCATGAGCCGGAATCCAGAAAAATCTGGCATAGGGTCGGTGTCTGTCGGTGCGGATTTCCTGGGTTCCCGCCTACGCGGGAAGGACGAGTCGTTGGAAAACCGAAAGACCCTGACTAATACCGGCCACGTTATATAAACGTTACACGGGCGCAAATTCTGCGTAACACGGCGCTGCCAGAATACCGGCATTGAAAACGGGCTCAATCATCACGATTGCACTGGAGATAGAGACAAATGATAGCCATTGCTGCTGCCGCCGCCTTCGTCGGACTATTCGCGCTCTGGGTGATAGTTCCCAAGTATTGTATCCAGCGCAAGGCAAACCAGCAGCCGACGGCTGCCCCGCCGACGCAGGACTCGGCCGTTCCGCAGGCTGCTGACTAGCCAGCATCAAGCCCGACCCAATAACCCACGCGACAATCGCCCGGGGATTAGTCCCCGGGCAGTTTTTTGTTTCCCAGCCCCACCGGTTCAATCGCTAACCTGGCCCGCCGTAGTTCCGTGATAGGCGGCGGCGACACCGGCCCAGTAAGTTTCCCAGTCGCGGCGCATCACCCCTTCTGTGGCGCCTCCCCAGTATCCCGGCGATACCAACGCCTGCGCCGTTTCGACGCGCACCAGCGCCACCCCGCGCACCCGATCCGCCAAACCTTGCACCGACGCCGGCCCGGCTCGCATCCGCTGCACCGCCGCATCGAACACGTCGCCCCGGGCGTGGACCGAGGCGGTTCCCTTGAATCGGTAGCCCTTGCGCAAAAACACATCCACCACGTTCAGCTCGATGGCCGGGTTGCGCTCCAGATTTCCCATCGTCCCGGGTGACGCCAGGTCGGTAAACAGCACGTGGTCGTCGTCCCAAACCATCGCCGTCCCCTTGGGCGACAGGTTCGGCGTCCCGTCCGGGCAAACGGTGGCGGCAAATATCAACCGCTGTTCCGCAATCGTTCGCTTCATGTCGTCAGTCAGAATTCCCATCTCGCTGTTTCCCCTCAAGATGTGCCGGTCGAAACCAAGACGTCACCACAATTTCGTTGCCTGAAATTTAGCCAGCGGCAGTAGAGCCCCGGTGGTGGTTGGGTGGCCGCAATTGACATTGTACGGGGCCGTCGTTAGCATTGCAGCAACTGGCCAACACCGGAGGGCCGAACCCCAACCGGAAACGAAACGGTCAGCCGTGCGTAGGACTACCGACGCGTTTGCCCGCAGATGCGTTTGATGAAACAAAGGAGGCCACCGCCATGTTCGTGCGACGCGACCTTACCGATTCCGTTGAAACCCGCGAAGGCAATATGCACTTCGTGAAACAGGGCGCCGGTTACCCGCTGGTGATGCTGCACCCATTGGGCACATCCACCTGGGCGTGGAGCAGCGTGATTGACGCCTTCAGCCAGCACTACACCTGCTACGCCTTTGATATGCTCGGCCACGGCGAATCCGACAAGCCCTCCCGACACTTCAACATTCCCGACTACGCCCAGGCGCTGGACGATGCCTGTCAGGTGCTGAACATCCACCGGGGCCACTACGTCGGTAACTCGGTGGGAGCAGTCCTGGCTACCGAGATGGCCGCTACCTACCCGGACCGCCTGGACAAACTGGTGCTGGTCGGCCCTCCGGTTTGGGACGCCTACACCGCCCAACAGCGGATCGCCGACGCCGCATCCGGCTATGACGACGAAGGTATGCCGATACCACGCACCGCCGCAGAACTGAAAGAGGCCACCACTTTCGCCGAGCCACGACCGGAATGGGTGGAAGCCAACAACGGCACCCGCGCGCAGGCCGGCGCCTGGGTTAAAAAGCTGCACGAATCGCTGGCCTGGTACGACATCATGTCGCGTCTGCCACGGATAACGGCGCGCGAAACCCTGGTGCTCTACGGCGAGCTGGACCGGCTGCGGGAAGGCGAGGAGCTGCTGCACAACAACATCGTGCGGGCCCGCAAGCACATCATGCCCGGTGTGGGCCACATCCCGCAGATTGAGGACCCGGAAGGCTTCGTAGACGCAGTGCTGGCATTCCTGAAACCCAACGGCTGATCGGCGGGTTTGGTTGAAATCCGTACCGGCGTTAGTTGGGTTACATTTGCACCGACGGGTAACATGGGATAACACCCACTAACGCCGGTGCGCCCGTCGTCGCAAATCGTTCCGCGAACGGTCCGAACCGCTCGTCAACCGACCTGATATGTCTTCACTATTTGTCAGAACTCGCAGCCGTAGCCGTAGCCTGTTGCGCACGGCTGAACGCGGCGAACAGGCCAGCACGCCCAACATCGTAGTTGTGGGCGTGGGTACGGCCGGCGGCAGACGGGCGCTGCTGTTCGTGCAGCGCATGGCCGAGTTATCCGCGGTCAACCGCATCCAGAGCGCGGTGTTCTACGACTGCAACGAGACTACGATCAGCCACGTCGGAAAATACCTTGGGAAGTTCCTGGGACGCACGCGCAGCGGCAGCAGTAGCGTCCAGATCGTGTTTCCCAGCTACGTCCCGTTGCCCAACGGCTTTATGCGAGACCCGCAGCAGTTCCTGGAATACAGCGGCCCAATCGAGCGGGACATCGACAATATGGTAGGTCAGGTTATGGCCCAGTCCGATCGCGCCGGCCGCTCTCCCGCCGTAATCATCGAGTTCATGGGGTTCGCCGGCCACTCCGTCCTGGGCGGTCATCTCCACGCAAAGTTGCGGGATACGTTCCCATCCTCGGTGATTCTGCCTGTGATGATGCTGCCCACCGACCATGTGTGTGAAGAGTGGACCCGACGCTACATCTGGGAGCAATACGAGAACCTGTTGCAAGGCTCCAACTGCCTGGTTACCACCCAATCGGCCAACAGCGCCGGCGAAGATGACATTCGGTTGGCCACCGGCCTGGCCGGCGTTGAATTCGCCGAGTTTGAAGAAGACGAAACCGTGGAAAGCCCGCTGGCCTCCGCGTATCGGCGCCTGATTCCTTCTTCGGGCGGTTGGCTGGGTATGGCGGTGGTCAAACGGCGTATGCCAATCATCAAGAAATTCAAGTGGTCAAGAATGCCTCCCTGGTGGCAGGAATTTGCCGCGTTGGGTCCCGACGATGAAATGCCCATGTCGCTCGGCCACGCAATCTGGGCAACGCTGGACCCGGCCTCTCAAATGGCGGCGGGAGTTAATCACGCCATCAACGCGCCCCAGGAGGTGGTGGTATCGCTGCCCATTCACCCCGACGGCCTCGAACCCATCGCCTCCGAGGCCGCTGAAGTATTGGAGCGGAGCGCGTTGTTCTCCCAATACCCGAATATGGATGTCGCCTTCAACACTGCGCGATTCACGGAGGGGCTCAGGAAAGACCCTTACGTCCATGTAACCCGCATGTATCCGATCCGTGGTGAATTGGGCCCGGTGATGGACATCATGCACCCCGATCGCCAACCCAACGAGAGGCGGCAGTCAGCGGCGCACGAGACTGGCTTCGGTTCTTACTATCACCTGGATGGCGCCGATTATGCAACACCCCTAGCCGCTGCCGGTGTAGCGCCGGACGGAACAATCAGCCAGCCAGGTTAGCCTCCTCGTACCCCATGCACAATGCCGCGCATTATGTCCACTAACGCAAATGCAGACAAATATCGGCACAGTAAGTCTAACCGAAACGCAATGCGGTATTTTTTCAAAAAATTCTAAATAATCTGCAAACTCCTCTGTTTGACAATCCCGAAACCGCTCTGCTACCCTTTTGGGCAATCGACAATATTAATATCTGTGTTTTGACGATAGCGACTAGATTGGAGAGCCATATTTTCAACTGCCCATAAAATGCCTTTCACGCTGTCCGCCAGAAGTAGCTGGTCTTCGTATCCAGGAAGGCATCTGCCTCCGGCGGGCTCCATTCGTTTTAGGATCGGTAGGAGGTTAAAAGAATAGCCATGCCACCAAAAGCACGAACTTTCAGAGTCAGGAGAGAAGAAGTCCATCCGGTGGCGGCCGGCGATGACCGCTACGATGGCGGCATCCCCGCACCGATCCTGTCGGTAGCCGTAGGAACCGCTGGATACAAGCGCAGCTGGAACTGGGCCAAACGCATGGGCCAGGCCGGCGTGCTCAATCGAATCCAGGGTATGTTCATCTACGACTGCAACCAGGCCACGGTTGCGGACATTGAGTCCTCGGTCGACCAGATGCGCCGCGTCCCCCGGGGCGGTGATCTCCCCGTCATTCTCCCCGAGTTTTTTCCCAAGGTGGATGGATTCCTCCGTGACCCCAACGCGTACAAAGATTTTTACGGCCTCATCGACCGCGATCTGGATCGCATGGTAGACCTGGCGGCGCAGCGATCAGAGGTCATCAGCGCTCCCCCGCAAATCATCATCGAGTGGCTCGGGTTCGGCGGACACGCCAAACTCGGTGGCCTGCTCCACCAAAAACTCGTTGACGAGTTCCCCGAGGCCCTGTTCCTGCCAATCGTGCTGCTGCCCCGGGAACACGCGCTGGAAGAAAATATGCGGCGGGAAACGTGGGGCGCTTACGAAGGCACGATGAGCCGTCTGAACCCCAAAACCGGCGTCCTGGAGAATAGCCACCCGGCTTTGCTCACCGACAATGGAATGTCACGCAACTACGCCACGCTGGACGACAAGCTGGCCATCGGGCTGGCTTCCATTGAGTCTGCAATGGCGCATCAAACCGATAGCGGCTCTCTGGCCGAAACGGTAGCGAGCTTTGGCCAGTATTCCAACGGATGGTTGGGTATGCGCGTTCTGAGCCGGCGCGTCGATGTCGCCGAAGTCCCGCAGCCCCGTGGCCGCTTCCGGATACCCTTCGTGGGTAACCGGGAAATGGCCGTCATCAAGGGCCGGGACAACCAGATCACCTGGCAAATCAAAACCGCTTTGTGGGAAATGGTTGACGGCAAACGCCGAGACCTGCAACTGGCCGACCATGACCCCATTGAGGACGAGTCAGTGATCCGCATGGTGGTCACTTTGCCGGCCAACGCGGACGGCATCAAAGAGATCGCATCCGACGTGGAGGACCAGTTGGACCGTGAAGGCTTCCAGGAGGCATTCCCCAATCTGACCTATTCCTTCGCTCCGGCCCAATTCCCAATCAACAACAGCGACCATCATATGTTTGTCAGCATGGTTTACCCGCTGCGCAACACCGGTATCCCCAGCATTGAACGGATTATGGGCAAGGTTGACGGCCTGCCCCGGTTTGGCGAAGACGGCGATGACCTGCTGAAAATCGGCTTCGGCACCGGACACTTCCTGCCTCAGAACGGTGATTTCAACAGGCAGGTCGCCGAGCAGTACAGCTACCGATCTCGCGGGCACGAGCGCCGCGCTCAACGCGACGAAGAACGACAACGCACCCGTGGCGTCGCCGAGCAACAGTACGGTAACAGTAACGGTTACAGCAATGGCGACAACAGCGGTGGTGAATACCGGCGCTAGCCCATCGGTTACACACCCCAGGCGCTAACAACCGGCGCAGGGACTGCGGCGAATGCTTGCCCTGCGCCGTTTCAATTTTCCAACTATTCAAAGAAGTAACCCCCACTGACCAGTGCAGCGGGGGTTGCTCCTTCTTCAATTCTGACTGAGTTGAGCATCAGTTGTCGGCGACCAGCGCCTCTTTGCGGGCCTTGTCCTTGAAGTGCGGGACAATGTACTTGCCAAACAGGCGCAACGATTCCATCACCTCTTCATGGCTCACCGGCCCAACCTGGAACAGCGGCATGATTTCGTCCACACCCATCCGCTCATAGCTTTCGATATATTCGATGCAATCGTCAGGGTTGCCAATGCAGAAGCGGCCGCCGTCTTCAATCAACGAGCGGGACGTAACCTCGTCGGCGCGGGCGGTATCAGCCTGCACGGCCCTCTGGTAGTGGAACTGGTAATCGTCCGGCACCCGGGCCGGGTCGTAACCCTGCCACACGTATGAATCGCGGATGCGCTGCTGCACTCGATACCAGTCAATTATGGCTTCGCCGCGCTCAAACGCCCTGGAGCGATTCTCCATACACATTGCCACGGTGTTGCCCGCCACGCGCGGATGCACCACCTTGGTGGCTGGCTCGGGGTTCCTGATGGCATCGCGGTAAATCTTGATTAACGCCTCAGCGCGCTCCAACCCAATGCTGGTCTGCGCCAGGCATCCTAACCCCTGGCGTCCCACCTTCTCGGCGGTCGATTCCTGGCTCACTGCCTGCCAGATAGGCGGGTGCGGCTTTTGCACCGGTTTGGGGATAACCTCGCGCGGCGGGATGTTGTAGTGCTTGCCTTCGTAGGAGAAAATCTCGTCGGTCCAGGCTCCCGGAATGATTTGCAGGTACTCCTCAACCATCTCCGACACGTCGGGCAAGTCAGCGCCGTAAGGCTGCATCTGGTAGGGGTAGCCGGAGCGACCGATGCCAAAATCGACGCGCCCGCCGGAGATAACGTCCAGCGTGGCCAGGCGCGATGCGACGTTCAGCGGGTGGTGCAGCGGCGCCAGCACCACCGCAATTCCCAGCCGCATATTGGTGGTGCGCTGACTCAAAGCGGCCAGCGTGATGTCCGGGGCGCTGGAGTGGGACCACTCCGAGCGGAAATGATGCTCAACGAACCAGACACTGGTCATGCCCTGCTCCTCGGCAAAGCAAACCTGCTCCATCATTTCCTGGAACTTTCGGCTCTCGCTCTGGTCATCCCAGGGCTTGGGCACCTGAATCTGATAAAAAAGACCCAAATCCATAACGCGCGCCTCCTGCCACTGCCAGCGAAGGCAGCAATTGACCGCATTGTAGCAGATGGAGCAGATTGACCCGGCCTGCCGGGTTCCTATCCGTATAGCGGATCCCGGTCTCGTTGGTCCGCCCAATACCCCATCCACCGGGCCATTGGGTCAATCCTGATGTCTCGGCGTTTCCAATATATGGAGATTCGCGTGGTGTCGTGATGCTGCTCTGCGGCCTCCAGGAACCAGGTGGCAATGTCAATACCCCGATTATTGGTGCCAGCGGCGCTTTTCAAGAAATTGACAGTCGTAGATTTTGTGACCAGATTTTGCAGTATCTCTTGTGGAATGTAAAAAATGCTATCTCTATCCTGCCCCCACCAAATCCGTACCAGCAACAAGTCAGCAGTAAACTTAAAAGCGCTGATGTCGTTTTGCGCGGAAGCATTATCAGCAGTCCATTTTGCTTTGACGGCCCCTTTACCTGTTACGGTTTTAATTTCCAGCGGTTCGCCAAAGACCAGCACATCCCGCATCGGCATATTCGCTCTGGGCAACTCAATGTGTATATCCCCCAGGGTATGGCGCAAATATGAAATCAAAATCCGCTCACGGGTGACGCCAACTTCCTGACCCACAGATTCGTAGGTTTGACCTCCAAGCCGTTGTTGTACTCGACGAGATTCGGCGTCGGCCACTTCAAAGGCCCGAGGCAGGTTTTCTTGCAGCAACCTGACGGCATCCTCGTTTCTGAACAGCGTTACTAACTGGGGAACCATCTCTGCTGTTCACCAGTTTCATCTCCTCTCGCATCATATGGTACGGTGGCCTCCGCTATCACCCGTCCACCCCGGTCAATGTGGGCGAACAGGCTTGGCGTCGCCGCCAACCGACGGCATGCCAGCGCCAGATACTCCTCCGACACCTCGTAGCCCACGAACCGCCGTCCCGTTTGCAACGCTGCGATGGCCGTGGTGCCGCTGCCCATGAACGGGTCCAGCACCACTTCGTCGCTATAGGTATAGAGCTCGATGCACCGGCGGGGCAGCTCCACCGGGAAGGGCGCCGGATGACCGACCCGCCGCGCCGACTCCGCCGGGAACTGCCACACGCTCTTCGTCCACTCCAGAAAATCGTCCCGACTGATGGTGGACTCCCGCCCCTCTGGTCTCGGGCGGCGGTACGTGTCCTTCGACAACACCAGGATGTATTCGTGCACGTCTCGGAGCGTCGGGTTAGCCGCCGATTTCCAGCTGCCCCAAGCCGTAGATGATGCGGCGCTGGCCGCCTTGTCCCAGATGACTTCGCCGCGCATCAGGAACCCCAGGCCCAGCAGGTCCTCGATGATGTACCGGTGCAATGGCAGGTACGGTCGCCGGCCCAGATTGGCGATTTTGAAGCAGACCCGCCCGCCCGGCACCAGCACCCGGTATACCTGGCGCATCGCGCGACGCAGGAACCCCCGGTATTGCCCCAGCGTTAGATCATCGTCATATTCCTTGCCCACGTTGTAGGGCGGCGACGTGACCATCAGGTGCACGCTGCAATCGGGCAGCTGGTGCATCCGGCGCGTGGACGACTGGGGAAATATGGAGTTGGCGACTCCCGGCGGCAGCGGGTTTTCTACATAGTCGACGCGCTTTTCGGCGGGCAATCCCTCATACAGCCGTCCCGCGTAGAACTTGGTCGAGTCGTGGCCACGGCGGCCGGCCGAGCCAAACGCGCTGGTCTGGGTTCCAGACCCTGATTCGCGGGGGGGGGGGCTGACAGGGGTATGTAACGCCCGAAATTGGGCGTGGGCTTAGCTTGGGAAGGCGCCGGGCAATCCGGCATCTTGGTTGTGACAAGACCAGATGCTGGAGGATCCCCGTGCGCCTTCCCAGAGAATGCTACCAGATGCAAAAAACGATTGAAACGCATTTACCTCACCTCTCGCAGCCACAGTTGACCGGCTTGGTGCTATGGGTGTGCGGGGCCATTCTCGCGGGCAGCGCCTGCCAGAACGCGGTGGCCTCCGCCCTCTCGCCCTGGGGCAGATGGAACAGCCTGCGTCAGTATCTCCGGGAATGGCTCTACGACGGCAGCGACCGAGCCCGTCCCTGCCAGACCGAGTTGGACGTAACTCTCTGCTTCGCGCCCCTGCTCCGGTGGGTCCTGGCCTGGTGGCGTTCGGGCCGCCTCGCCCTGGCCATTGACCCCACGCTCAAAGGAGACCAGACCACCGCCATTGTCATCAGCGTGGTCTACCGCAGTTGCGCCATTCCCGTGGCCTGGTGTATCCGGCACGCCAACCAGCCCGGCTCCTGGATGGACCCCACCGTGGAACTGCTCCAGCAACTGGCCCCAGCGGTCCCCGAGGAAATGACCGTCATCGTGCTCTGCGACCGGGGCATATCCAGTCCCAAGCTGTGGCAGCAGATACGCGACCAAGGTTGGCATCCCTATATGCGGTATCGGAAGAACATCACTTTCTGCGCCGACGGCGGCAAACGATTGCCGGCCCGCGCCTTCGTCTCCGTTCCCGACACTGCCTGGATCGGCCGCGGCACCGCCTTCGGTTCCCCAACCGCCCAGCGCCGTTGCACCCTGCTGGTGGTCTGGTACGCAGGGCAGGAAGAACCATGGATCATCCTCACCGACCTGCCGCCGGAGGACGCCGGACCCAGTTGGTACGCCCTGCGCTTCTGGATCGAGTTGGGCTTCAAGGCCCTCAAGAGCCTGGGCTGGAAGTGGGACAAGACCCGGCGCACCGACCCGGCCCGCGTCTCCCGCCACTGGCTGGTGCTGTCGGTGGCCACGCTGCTGGCCCTGGCCTACGGCACCAGGGTGGAAGACGCCCAGGACCGCAGCATCGCCCCAGGCAACCTGCGGACGCCGCCCAAGGCGCTGGCTTCCAATCACCGGGACCCTCGTACTCGTCCGGCGCGCACCGTCAGTGTCATCCGCCACGGCATCGACTGGCTCAGGCGATTGCTGCTCAAAGGTCGCCTCTGGAGCCGCGTCTGGCTGCTGCCCGAACCCTGGCCACAACCCAAGCCCAACCTGGAAATCACCCGCCATGCGCCTCCCTGAAAACACCTTACATACCCCTGTCAGCGGGGGGGGAAATTAAATGCGGAAGCCAAAACGCGCGGCATTATCGCGCCTCGCTCAAATTATGACAAGGGGGCCAATACCCTCCTCGCAACAGACGCAACCCCCTCTCCCAGATCTAGTGGCAACCCTTGTGGTTGCCTTGGGGTGAGGGTGAAAACCCCCACCCCAATGTCTGGCACTGTCAACCCAACCCTAACTTCGGCCGTATTTGTCCACCGCCTTGTCCCCGGTTAGCGCCAGGAACACGTCGCCGTGAGCGTCGCACCAGATGCCGTGGGCCGAGCGGCTGTCCCACCTGGCCAGCACGTTGCCGTCCCGGTCGTAGATGCTCACCCGCGGCGGGTGCGAGCCATCCAGCGGCGGCAACTCGCTGACCACAAAATCACCTTCCGGAGTTTCGGCAATGTCGGTGGGGCGGCAGGAGTCAGTCCACATGGTCTTGAAATTGCCCATCGTGTCGAACACCTGGATGCGGCTGTTCTCGCGGTCGCAAACGTACACCGTATCGTCCTGGGTAACCAGCAGACTGTGCGGCAGGTGGAACTCGTAAGGGCCCTCCTTGCCGGGCTTGCCCCAGGAAAACTTCAGGTTGCCGTCGTTATCAAAGCGATGCACCCGGGCGTTGCGATAGCCATCGGCGACAAACAGGTCGCCGCTGGGCGAGGGCACCATCTCGGCCGGGTAGTTGAACGGGCCGGCCGCGCGAGGCACGAGTTCTCCCGCGACCTGGGCGCCCGTGTCGGAGTGAACCATGTACCGACCCAGCATCTGAATCGGCTTGCCGTCCAGCGTGTACATGATGCAGACCGACGTATCCCGGTCGGTCAGGTAAACGATGTCGCCCTCGATGTAAAACCCGTGGGCGTAGACGAACGACCCGTTGCCCCAGCCGCTCTTGAACGAGCCATCGCTGCGGTTAAAAATGGCGATGGGTGGGTCGGCGCGATGGAACGCGTAGATGTCGCCGGCCGAATCGCTGGCCAGCGCGCTTACTGCACCCATCGGGTGGGCCGCGGGCATCTTGGCCCAGTCAGCCTCGAGAGTGTAAGTATGCTTGCCGGTTCCGACGGTAGTCATGGCGTAACCTCCAGGTTTGGGGCAGGGTTGGCCGGCCGAATAATGATTGACCCTGCCGGTAAGGGTTGGTATCGCAGTGCGCTAGGCCATCAGGTTGCGTACAACATTGATCACGCGCTGAGCGTTGGGCAGATATGCCTGCTCCAGCGGGCGGCTGTAGGGTACCGGCGTGTGCGGCGGCGTAACGCGCGACGGCGGGGCGTCCAGGTAGTCAAACACTTCCTCGGCGGCGCGGGCGCAGATGTCCGACGAAATGCTGCACACCGGCGTGTCCTCGTCCACTACCACCAGCCGGTGGGTGCGCCGTACCGAGTCCAGTATGTGGTCGTAATCGATGGGTGAAACGCTCAGCAGGTCGATCACTTCGGCGTTGACGCCCTCTTTCGCCAGTTCCTCAGCGGCTTCAACGGCGGTCCAGGTCATCTTGCTGATACCCACCAGCGTAACGTCGGTGCCGGGCCGAACGGTGCGAGCCTTGCCCAGCGGAATGGCGTACATCTCCTCCGGCACCGGGCAGGTATCGCCGTACAGACCCTTGTGCTCGAAGAAGATAACCGGGTCGTTATCGCGGATGGCCGAAATCAGCAGGCCCTTGGCGGTGTAGGCATCTGAAGGGCAAACCCCTTTCAGACCGGGGATGTGGCTGAACAGCGAGTAGAACGACTCAGAATGCTGGGCTGCGCTGCCGAAGCCGGCCCCGATGCGGGTCAGCATGGTAAACGGCACATCAACCTGTCCGCCGAACATGTAGCGCATCTTGGCGGCGTTGTTCAGCAGCTGATCCATGCAGACTCCGATGAAGTCCACGAACATCAACTCGGCAACCGCACGCATCCCCGTGGACGCTGCGCCAATCGCCGTGCCCACGAAGGCAGCTTCCGACAGCGGCGTGTCGAGGACACGCTCGTTGCCAAACTCCTGAATCAACCCACGGGTGGTGCGGAACGCGCCGCCCCAGGCATCAACGATGCCCAGATGCTCACGCCCGGCGCCGCCGGCAATCTCTTCCCCCATGATGATAACGGTCTCATCGCGGCGCATCTCCTGAATCAGCGCCTCGTTGATGGCCTCGCGGGTCTGTATCTCCCGCGTCTCGCCCGGCGGTGGCATCATGGGAACTTCAGTGGTGGTAGTCATGGCTTTCAGTCTCCTGCTATCGTGGCGTCCAAAACGCAGCGCCCAGTGATTTCACCAACTCCGGTGTGGCAGTCGGTGGCAATGTCAGTGGCAATGATAGTCACTTACACCGTCATATTAGCGCCGCGTCGCATCATCTCCACCGGATAATCCCCATACACGTCCTCGTATATCTCGTGGGGTTCGGGCAACGGGCTGGCGTCAGCGAAGGCCACCGCATCTTCCATGAGTTGCAGCGCCTCGGCATCCATCTGATCGAGTTCCTCCGCGGTGATGTCGTTGCCCTGGGCGACCATGTGGTTGCGGAACGTAAGCAGAGGGTCGCGGGCGCGCCAGTGGTCTTCTTCCTCCTTGGTGCGGTAGGTAAGCGGGTTGTCAAAGACCGTGTGGCCGTAGTAGCGATAGGTGCGGGCTTCCAGCAGCGCCGGTCCGTTGCCGGCGCGGGCGCGGGCCACCGCTTCGCCAGCCGCTTCGTAAACTGCCAGCACATCCATCCCGTCGACCAGAATGCCGGGCATATCGTAGGCAACGGCGCGATCGGAAACGTTGGCCACGGACAGCCCGTACTCCACCGGAGTCGACTCGGCGTATCCGTTGTTCTCGCAGCAGAAAATCACCGGCAGTTTCCACACCGATGCCAGGTTCATGCACTCGTGCAGCACGCCCTGATTCGCGCCCCCGTCGCCGAAGAATGCCACCGCCACGCGCCCCAGCTTGCGAATCTTGGACGTGAGCGCAGCGCCAACCGCCAGCGGTACGCTGCCGGCCACAATTCCATTGGTGCCCAGCATCCCCTTGCTCATATCGGCAATGTGCATGGAGCCGCCCTTGCCCTTGTTGGGGCCGTCGCTGCGGCCGAACAACTCGGCCATCATCAGCTTGGGATCCACACCCTTGGCGATGCAGTGGCCGTGTCCGCGGTGGGTGCTGCCGATGTAGTCATCGTCGGACAGATGGGCGCAAACTCCGGTCGGTACCGCTTCCTGTCCCACCGATGAGTGCACAGAGGATGACATACCGCGTTGGCCGGTTTCGGGCACGCCACGCTCTTCAAAATGCCGGATGGTCGTCATTGTGCGATAAAGTCGCAGCAGGGTGTCGCGGTCCATTTCCATAGCAACACGCTCCTTGGTGTGGCGCGGCAATGAGCAGCGCCAGATGAAACGAAAACCGGCGGAAAATTCGCCGGTTTATAGATGGCCCAATAGTAGCACGGGCCGGGATGCTGTCAAGGCAACTCCAATCCTCACGCGTACCCGCTTTGTCATTGCGAGTGTAGCGTGGCAATCCCGTCGCCGTAGCAACGGCGGTTCGCCGACGTGTGTTCAGCTTCATCGAGATTGCCACGTCGCAATGCTCCTCCCAATGACAGATTAAAGTGGGTACGCATGAGAACTCCAACCCACTCCAGGACCTTTCGATTATTGACCCATATGGACTTCCCCGCTCACCCTGAGCTTGTCGAAGAGCCACCCACTCACGCTCCCACCGGGTCAACATCGACCCCATTGTTCAATTGGCTGACTATCATCTAAGGACACTTCGTCCACTCCATCCTGACCATCCGTGTTAAACGCGCACCACCACCGCGGCGCCGACCCCAATACGAAACGTAGCAGACGCGCTCCCATCGACCACGACTATCTCAAGCCGGCCGTGGCTACCCAACAACGCGCGCAGCCCAGCGCCCGCAGGGTCATGGAAGGTTCGAGATAACCCGGCGATAGTGTGCCCGACGATGCTGATAAACACGGCAGGATCGCCGACCGCAGCGCCCAAGTCAGCCAGAATGTCAGCGGTAATATCGGTAACGAGATTGCCAAAAGCATCGACGTACACCACTTCCCCCGAGACCGCGTTGCCCTCCACCCTGGGAATCGGCAACCCCAGCGCGGCGACTCTGTGCACCTGCTCTCCCAACTCTTCCGCAGGCACGCCCCGCGCTAGATGCGCCGCCACCGGAGCAAAAACGTCGCGACCGTGAAACGTGGCGCTCACCGGGTGCCTCCAGTAGGCGGCGTTGGTGAGTCGCCAGGCGCGACAACCGTCGGGCACGGGGCCAGATCCAGCGTGGGCAGCATCCCCAAACCCGGCATCGTACTGCCGACACACCAGCGTCAGCAGGCCATTATCGGGAGCCAGGAACCGCGCGTGGGGTGTCTCCAGCAGAATGGCGGCTCGCGCCGTGCCAACGCCCGGATCGACCACAGCGACAAAGATGCTGCCGTCGGGGAAGTAGCGGAACGAATCAGCGAGGACAACCGCACCGCGCCGAATGTCCTGCGCGTCAATGCCGTGGGTGAGATCAATGACGGTAACGCCTGGATCGATGTCGAGGATCGCGCCGCGCATCATGCCGACGTATGCGTCGGCGAGGCCGAAATCGGTAGCCAGCACAATGGGTGGAGCGGCCATCTCACCGACAGCCCTGGCGGCAGGGGTGCCGTCGTGCGGCACGGACCAATGCTAGGTGAAGCGCGCGCTGAGGGTGGACACTACCAAGAAGGCGACTATGAGGCCAATCGTAATCTGAAACAGCGTGCGTTCCAGGCCGCGGCGGGTGCGCACCGTGTTCTGCGCGCTGCCGAAAAAACCGCTGCCCGACTCCCGCACCTGCGACAGGATGAGCAGCACCAACACGATGGAAACCAGAATTTGTACGACGTTGAAAAGGGTCATGAATATTCACCAGCGCAAACTATTCTATCACGCAAACAATTCCCGCCAGCACCACATCCCAACCGAAAACCCAGCCAAATCGGAACCATCCCATCTCCCTCAACAAAAGATCCAAATCCCATTAACCCCCCTCTCCCTCGATGGGAGAGGGTCAGGGTGAGGGTGACGACAGATGCAGCATGGGCCAGGGCAAAGCAAACGCAGTTAGTTAGCGCGGTTAGCTACGGTTCAGGCGAACCCCCGCTTCTCCGCCTCCAAACCCTCCTGCACCAGCCGCAAGGCCAGTTCGGGCTGCGCCTGTCCCTTCGTGAGCCGCATCACCTGCCCCATCAAAAAGCGGGCGGCAGTGTCCTTGCCGCTGATGTAGTCGGCCACGGCCTTCGGATTGGCGGAGATGGCCTCGGCAACGGCGGCCTCTATAGCCCCGGTGTCGCTAATCTGACCGAGTCCTTGCTCCCGCACGATGCCGGCCGGCTCGCCCCCGGTGGCGTACATCTCTTCCAGCACGGTCTTGGCCAGCGATGTGGACAGCGTGCCATCGGCAACCAGCGCCAGCAGGTCGGACAACCGCTGCGGCGTAACGGGCGATGCGTCGATTTCCCGATGGTCCTGATTCAGCAGCCGGGCCAGGTCGCCAAGCATCCAGTTGGCAACCTCCTTGGCCGTGGCGGGCCGGTCGGCGGCATTAGCGTCGCGCAGCGTCAGCGTCGCCTCGAAGTAATCGGCCATACTGCGGGAACCCGCCAACAGGTCGGCATCGTACTCCGAGAGCGCCAGGTCGGCCTGAAAGCGCGCGCTGCGTTGGGGCGCAAACTCGGGCAACTCGGCTGCCAGCGCGGCCACCGTATCCGGCCCGATGCGCAGCGGAGGCAAATCCGGCTCGGGGAAATACCGGTAGTCGTGGGCGTATTCCTTGCTGCGCTGGGAGACCGTTACCTCCCGCTCCTCAATCCAGCCGCGAGTCTCCTGCACCACCGCGCCGCCGTCCTCGATGACCTTGCGCTGGCGCGCCACCTCATACTCCAGCGCCTGATAGACGGCGTGGAAGCTGTTCATGTTCTTGACTTCGGTGCGGGTGCCCAGGATTTGGCTGCCGACAGGCCGGATGCTCACGTTGGCGTCGCAGCGGAAGTTGCCGTCCTGCATATTGCCGGTTGATACGCCCAGGTATTGCACGATGGAGTGCAGCGAGGTTAGATACTGGCGGGCTTCCTCGGCGGAGCGCATATCGGGTTTGCTCACCACTTCCATCAACGGCACACCGGAGCGGTTGACGTCCACCAGCGAGTAGCCCTCCCCCCGGTCCTCGTCAGATGCCTGGGGAAAGTGCTGCAACTTTGCCACATCTTCCTCCAGATGCACCCGTTCCACCCCTATCCGGCGCCGCCCCAGGCCAAGTTGGGTATCGCCGTCAATCTCCAGAAACCCGTCCAGTGCCAGCGGCAGGTCGTACTGGGAAATCTGGTAGCCCTTCATCAGGTCGGGATAGGGATAGTTCTTGCGATCGAACTTGGTGAACTCGGGGATGCGGCAATTCAACGCCAACCCGGTCAGCACGGTGTACTCGACGGCCCGCCGGTTGATGACCGGCAGCGCCCCCGGCAAACCCAGGCAAACCGGACACGTCCTGGTATTCGGCTCAGCAGCCTGATAATCAGCCGGACACCCGCAGAACATCTTGCTGCGGGTATGCAGCTGCACATGCACCTCAAGCCCAATAACCGTTTCGTACTGCATGACCTCGGACCTAATCGGATCCAGATTATTGTGTCAGTATAGCAAGAGTGCGAGCGACGACTCCACCGCGGTTGTTACGGAGATTCCGCAGGTCCGAAGCATTGGATGAGCTGGCGGCGCGTTTTTCAGGATTTTTCGTACATCGTGCGTACCACTGGCTGCAACCTAATATCTCGTTCCAGGCCACGGCGGTGTTCTGGAAGCTTGATCAAGAGGTTCAACATCTGCGGATCTATAATGTTGTCCACGCGCACGTCAGCCCACAGAAAGATTCTCGGTAGGCGACCGGCGTGGTCTTCGGGATCATCGGTCAAGTTCAGCATCCGGAACCTTTCTTCCCCAAGTTCAGATGTGGGATATCGCTTAAGATTCGCGGCGATCTGGTTAATGACGATGGCCGCCTGCCTAACCCCTTCTTCCCCGCAGAACCGGTCGCTCAGCAAGTAGACTTCGTCACAGCGCTCCAGTCTGTACTCGTCGACGACGATTCGCAAATTCTCTTCGTCATCCAAGGACACGGATCTGGCGTAAATCGCGTCGTAGTCCCGCTCTTCGTTCCACTCAGGCGGCGGGAATTGGTCCGTATAAAGCACCGTTTGGAACATTGAACTTTCCTTAGCCCGAATCCACCGCAGCGAGACGTCCGTGTCGTTGACACAAGGGATGATGGGTAAGGGAAGGCGAACGGGCCCAACCAGATCCCAATAGATGGGGATGAGGGCGGCGTGAGGGCAGCCACATCGGCACGCTGCTGGCGGCCGTGCGGCCATGGCGGGCGGAATTCGACAGGCGGTAGGCCGGCAGTGCCCCTCGCGGACCGAGTTGGTGCGAGTTGGCGGGGACGTTCAGTTGGCCGGATGGCGGGTCAGACCTCCGTCGGCATTGACACCAGCGGTGCCGTCAGGCCGGAAATGGCAGGGCTCGCAATCGAGCGAGAGCGCGACTGAACTGGTTTTCCCAGGGCCAACGCTGTGGCAGCTGCAAAGTGAGGCGGCGCGCCGAGCGGGTGAGCCGTCCGGCCAGGGAGCAGAACCGCCGCCGGAGGGTCTTGGTGGTCACTACCTGCTGGCCCAGACCGATGCGAGTTGTCCAGCGAGCCAGGTTGTGGGCCAGCACCTGGACGGCCAGCCAGGCAGCGTTGGCGGGAAAGCGGCCCGAGGGGAGATGGTTGAGCCCCACGCCGGACTTAAGGTCGCGAATGGCATTCTCGATCTCGGTGTGGCGGCGATGGTCGGCCGCCAGTGCCAGGGTATCGCCGTCCCGGTCGGTGATGCAGCCGTGATAGCTGTAGGCGGCGAAGAGGGCCAGTTGGGAACCGGGCGTGGGTTTTACCCGCCGGACGATGCGCCGCACCGGCGCGGCGTCGGGCTCAGTCTGGAAGGGGGTGTAGAGCCTGTCCCAATAGGTGAGGGAGAATGAGGCATTGGAAGGGTTGAGAGGTCGATAGCCGGGCCTTGACCTACCCATGACTGGCCCGATGACTGGCCCGAGATCGGGGATAGGTCGAACAGTGAGGTCGAACAGTGAGGCTGGACACGTGTCATCGACACGATTCAGGAAGCGCGATGAGGCTCTGGGGGCCGTGCTGCGGGACATGGCGACCGCCAAATACGTGGCCGCAGACGCGGGAGCGCCACACTCGCCAAAGGGTTCTCAGGTTGAACGCCGTGGCCAATACGGTCCACTCGGCCGCCACGTTTGCCAGACCTCGCAAGAGGAACCTCCGGCCCGCTTGTTGCTCCTTGACAATCCCGAACACCGGCTCGACCGGTTGCTTCCTCAGCTGGTACGCCGCTTTAGCTGCCGCGGTGGCCATCCAAGCGCGGTGGCGCCGCAGGGCCGCGTCGTACGGCCCAACGGTTGCGTTGCGGCCATCCTTGCTCTTCGTGCACACGCCAAAGGCAGGGCACGCTCGGCAGACGGCTCCGGGCGCCCGGTAAAACCGGTAATGGACTCCATTGGGCGGGATGCGGATACGGTCGAAGGGGAGCGCCTTGCCCTGGGGACACCTGAAACTGTCGCTGCTCTCATCGTTGGCGAACCGATCCTTGTGGTACGGATCCTTGTGGTACGGATGACCTCGAGACTGTCGCGGTGATGTCTCTGGCATCGCCACCGCCGGCCCCCTGCCAGCGCACTCTGACAGGTTGCTCCCCGAGTAATAACCGGCGTCAGCCAGGGTCAGGCACGCTCTGGTACCCGTCGTCTCCTCGGCCTGCTCCAGCAGCGGGGTAAACTGGCCGTAGTCGGTCGGTTCATCTACCACGTCAACCGCGGTGATCAGCATCCCGGAGGCTTCATCATCCACCTCTATTGGTGAGACCATGGATTGGGCATGGATTGGGCGTTGTAGCCGGGCACGATGCCGCGCCGTGTCTTCATGAGGCGAGCATCCTGGTCGGTCAGGTTGATGTGCTTGGGACCTTCCCGGCTCGCCAGGTCGTCCATCGCCTGCCGCACCGGTTCTCTCAAGGCTCTCTGGTCGGCCAGCTCTTCCGGCAGATGGACGGCGGGGGCATCCTCTCCCCCCTCGTTCTGCGCCTCCAGATCCTCTATTGCTTGCTCCAGCCGATCCAGCAAGCGGCGCCCTCTTGCGGCGTCGTATGTTCTATCCCTGGTGGCGTTGGCCGCCACTTTCGTCCCGTCCACCGCTTGAACCGCCAGGTCCACCAGCTGCATTGCCACCGCGGTCCGCACTGTGCGCTGGAACAGTCTCCTCATCGCCTCCCGGTGCTCTTTAATCATAGCCGCAACCCGGTCCATCTGCCTTTTCCTGCTCATGCGGGTTTTTATCGGTTATTAGGATAGGCTCTAGTACTACAGTCGCAGATTATCGGGTAAAATAGGCCATTATCCGGTGAGGGGGTGCGGCGGTGACGGGGCGTGCAGAGGAACTGGCGGAAGTGGCCCGCTGGGCCGAAGGGATTGAGCAGGTTCATTCCTGCATTGCCGGACGGTTCCGGCGCCCGGAGCCTCGCCGGCGGGTACTGGACTACTTGCGGGGACTGGTCAGTTCCGTAGAGCGCAAGAACGGGTGGCAGTTGGCGGAGCAGGCGGGCGACGCCACTCCCGACGGGGTGCAGCGCCTGTTGTACAACTATCGGTGGGATGCGGACCTGGTTCGTGATGACCTGAAATCCTACGTGGTGGAGCATCGGTCCGCCGCTGACGCGGTGCTGGTGGTGGACGAGACCGGATTCCTCAAGAAAGGGGAGCAGTCGGTGGGGGTGCAGCGGCAGTACAGCGGGACGGCGGGGCGGATCGAGAACTGTCAGATTGGCGTTTTTCTGGCCTATGCCAGCGCCAGGGGCAGAACCCTGCTGGACCGGGAATTGTACCTGCCCCAGGTGTGGGCGGAAGACTGGGAGCGGCGGGGGGAGGCTGGGGCGCCGGAGAGTGTCGGCTTTCGGACCAAGCCGCAACTGGCCCAGCTAATGCTGAAGCGGGCGCTGGAATCAGGAGTCTCCTTCGGCTGGGTTGCTGGAGATGAGGTCTATGGCAACGACCGCAAGCTGCGGCGGTGGCTGGAGCGAGCGGGAATTCCCCACGTGCTGGCCATCAGGAGCAACGAGCAGCTGTGGGTCTGGACGGACCAGGGCCTGTGTCAGGTGCGGGCTGACCGGCTGACGTCGCAGGTTGACGAGTTGGGTTGGACCAGCTGCAGTGCGGGCGATGGGGCCAAGGGGCCACGGGTCTACGATCGCCTTGAGCAGACGATTGGGCCGTCGTGGAAATACGGCCTCTTGGGGAGCCGGGCAAGGGCTATTGGCTGCTGGCCCGGCGCAGCATTGCCCAGCCCGGGGAGTTGGCTTACTTCGTATGCTTCGGCCCGGCGGGAACGGCCTTGGAGGAACTGGTGAGGGTGGCTGGGACCCGGTGGGCCATCGAGGAGTGTTTCGAGGAGGCCAAGGGGCAGGTGGGACTGGACCAGTATGAGGTGCGGAGGTGGGACGGCTGGTACCGGCACATCACCTTGGCGATGCTGGCGCAGGCGTATCTGTCAGTAATCAAGCATCAAGCGATGGAACCAGGAGCAAAGGGGGCTGCTACGGTCCCGATGAAGCGCTGATTCCCATAACGGCCCCGGAGGCGCGCCGGCTGCTCACCCGACTGGTATGGACGGAAAATCAACTGCCTGATTTCATCCTGTCCTGGTCGTGGTGGAGACGGCGCCACCAAGCCAGAGCCCGCCAATGCCATTACAAACGCCGCCTGTCAAATCTGCGACTGTAGTACTAACCCAAAAGCCGTCGCCCAGCCACTACCCAATGTGCCCAACCATCGCGCCCATCATTGCGAGCAGCAGAGCGACGTGGCAATCCCGGTGCCCCGCCGTCCGGTCATTGCGAGCAGCAGAGCGACGTGGCAATCCCGGTGCCCCGCCGTCCGGTCATTGCGAGCAGCAGAGCGACGTGGCAATCCCGGTGCCCCGCCGTCCGGTCATTGCGAGCAGCGCAGCGGCGCGGCAATCTCGGTGCCCCGGCGTCCGGTCATTGCGAGCAGCGCAGCGACGCGGCAATCTCGGTGCCCCGGCGTCCTGTCATTGCGAGGAGCGCAGCGACGTGGCAATCTCGGTGCATGTAAGGCACTCGTTGACCACCGGGATTGCTGCGCTTCATTCGCAATGACAGTGTTGTGACTCCCTTGATCTTCCTGATATTGGGCAATCGAAAGGTACTGTGGCCAAGGAGGGAACGTCTCACTCGGCTGCGTTATAATGGCCCGATGCAACGCAACTTTCGGTTGGCCCTGGCCCAGTTCAACCCCACCGTGGGCGACATCCCCGGCAACACTACTCGCATCATTGAGTTGATTGGCGAGGCGCGAGCCGCACACGCTGACCTGGTGGCGTTCCCCGAGCTGGCCGTAACCGGCTATCCGCCCGAGGATTTGCTGTTCAAGCCATCGTTCCTGGCCGACAACACCGCTGCCGTCGAGCGCGTTGCCGCCGCCACCCGCGGCATCTCCGCCGTGGTGGGCTGTGTGGAAGTGGGCAACGACATTGCCAACGCCGCCGCCATCATCGACGACTGCCGCATGGTGGACTGGTATCGCAAAATGTACCTGCCCAACTACGGCGTGTTCGACGAAGACCGCTACTTCCGTCGGGGCGATGTGTGCCCGGTGTACGTAATCAACGGGACGCCGGTGGGAGTCAACATCTGCGAGGACATCTGGTATCCGGTGGGCCCCATCGCCGTGCAGCGCGACGCTGGCGCCGAGGTGATTGTCAACATCAATGCCTCCCCGTTCCACGCCGGCAAAGCCAGCCAGCGGGAGCGCATGATTGCCACTCGCGCCGCCGACAACGGCGTCTTCGTGGCCTACCTGAACACCGTCGGCGGCCAAGACGAGCTGGTGTTCGACGGGG
Organism: Dehalococcoidia bacterium; assembly: GCA_965220095.1. Classification (GTDB taxonomy): domain Bacteria; phylum Chloroflexota; class Dehalococcoidia; order Lucifugimonadales; family UBA3495; genus Bin87. The sequence goes on along the minus strand of OZ244805.1, from coordinate 1,985,968 downwards.
CCAGCATCGTGTGCGCGCCTGATGGCGCCGTCATATCCCGGGGGCCATCATTTGAAGACCGCCTCATCATTGCTGACCTGGACGTGGAGTCGGTGTTCCGCCAGCGCCTGCGCGACCCCCGGCCACGCAAGGAAAACCCCAACATCCTCAGCGAGGTGGGCCGAGCGCAACTGACGCCAATTTCCGGCCACCACTTTTCCAACCGGCAAAGCGCCGTCAATCCCCCGTTGTATCCCAACCTGGACGAAACCGAGGAGGTGTACCAGGCGCTGGTGGTGGGCACCCGGGATTACGTGCGTAAATCGGGGTTCCGCCGCGCACTGATTGGCCTCTCGGGCGGCATCGACTCCGCGCTGACCGCCACCGTGGCGACGGACGCCCTGGGAGCCGGCAACGTGGTCGGCGTTACTATGCCGTCGCGTTATTCATCCGAAGGCAGCATCGCCGACTCTCAGCAGCTGGCTGACAACCTGGGCATCAAGCTGTGGCGCGTGCCGATCGAGCCGGCGCACCTCGCGTTTACCGAAATGCTGGCCGAACAGTTCGCCGGCACCGACCCCAACGTGGCCGAAGAGAACGTGCAGGCCCGCATTCGCGGTAACGTGCTGATGTCCCTGTCCAACAAGTTCGGCTGGCTCGTTCTCACCACCGGCAACAAGAGCGAAATGGCCATGGGCTATGCCACGCTCTACGGAGATATGGCCGGCGGTTTCGCAGTGCTCAAGGACGTGCCCAAGACGCTGGTGTATGACCTTTGCCGCTGGCGCAACGACCGCACCCCCAACGGCAACCCGCTCATTCCGTTGGCCACGCTGGTCAAACCGCCCAGCGCCGAACTGCGTCCAGACCAGACCGACCAGGACACGTTGCCACCCTACGAGCAGCTCGATCCCATCATCAAAGCCTACGTCGAAGACGACTTTGGTTACGCCGACATGGTTGAGATGGGCCACCATCCCGAGTGGGTGCGGCAGGTGATGAACGCGGTCGACCGCAACGAGTACAAACGGCGACAGGCTCCACCGGGCGTCAAGATTACACCTCGGGCATTCGGCAAAGACCGCCGACTCCCCATCGTCAATCGCTATCGGCCATTGCCGCCGGTGTAGGGCAACTGCAAGGGTTGCCCCTACATCAGCAGGGCCTTTTCAAAGTCCTCCGACCTCCGCTCATGGTGAGATTGTCGAACCATCGGCGACCTGGACAAGGTACAGCGGGTGGTCAAACTACTGGTAATGGTGAACAGCGACCCGGCCTTCGAGCAGCAGGCATTGGTGGGCAATGGCGCATCCGACCTGCTGGTGGAACTGTACGGCGACGCCGGCAAGCACGCCCGCTCCGCAGTGGGAATGGCTGCCCTCCCCCGCGGCGCTCCCGTCGAAGTGGAGATGATTCTCGAGGTGGCCGACTGATGCCGATTACAACAGGCTATGCCATCTGGCGATGCGTTAGATCCAAGTCCGAAGCAGGGCGCTCGGGAGCGAACTCATGCCCAATCCTGGACGGTTCCCGGAACGTAATTGCATCATAGTGATCGTCCAGCGGAACGAAGATGCCATTTTCTTCAGCCCATAGGCGCATTCCACGATTACAGGAATGAGCCCACGATAACACCTCTACCTTCCAGGAACGGTTATGCATCCTTTGGAGGGTGCTGTGAAACCCTTGCCCTTCAACGTAGCCGGCTCCATCGCCAGTTAATAGCACGACAGTTCCCGGGTCGCCGTTGTAATCAAGGGCATCCTCTAGCATTCTCAGTTGCAGAATACGGTCGGGCATATCCTGTTCGCCACGGGTAGTTTCACCGCGGTCAAATAGCCACACTTCTATGCCCTGATTTTCAAGCCTGTTCCATAGCGACCGCATCTCGGGAGGCACAGACCCGGCTGCTACCGCTTTTTCCAACGGACGTCCCGCCAGCGCCAAATTCAGGAGGCCGTCGAACTTGACGCGCACGAGGTACCGAGCCCCCGGCGTTCCTTCGCGTTCTTCAGCAATGCGCTGCGCTTCGTGGTAGATGTTGGAGTTATCCCAATACACGAACACGCCGCTCAATTTAAAACCCCTTCAAATGCGATCATTGGCGAGAGACCTTTGCAACAGTTTACTACACGCCAGTCTCTCGCATCGCCGGCTCCAGTTCCTTGTACGAGAACACGGCAAACAGCGGATCCGACGGGGGCGAATCGTCGGCGTTGGACAAGCCGCCGCGCACGCCGTTGAATCCGCCGGCGTGGTGCATATAGGATGCCACCAGTTCGATATGGTCTTCGTCGCTGGTGCCGCGCCAAACCCGCACCGCTTTGGTGGGAAAGCAGCGGTTGGAGAAGGACACCACGAATACGCCGCCGGGCCTCAGGATGCGCGCTACGTCGGAAAATACATCCAGCGGTCGCGTCAGATACTGCACCGACACGGTGATGACCACCGCGTCAAATGACGCATCGTCGAAGGGCAATGACGGGTCGGCGTTGATGTCCTGCACCACGTACTCGGCCAGCTGCGGGTTGTCGGCCATTTCAGCGGCGTTCATACCCAACCCCACAATGCGACGGCGCGGATGAGATTCAGGCCAATGGGTGCGCCAGCTGCTCATCAGGTCCAGCACTTCGGCCTGCTCGGGAATCAACCGCTGAAACAGCTTGCCAACCGCATCGATGGCTCCGTCGTCGATATGGACAACGAGCCGCGGCATCGTGTAAAACTCGGCGTCATTGCTCTCGTCCTCCCGCTGGAAAAAATCCGGCGGAAAGTTTCGCGGATCCATTGCCAAACCCAACCTCCTGATAAGACCAATATCGCCAGCCCGCGCCGGGAATATTGCCTGCTCACGGTCCGATAAATTCATCAAGCCCTCACCGCAATCCCGTTCGCCGAGTGACCGGGGCCATCGACGCCGTTACCATCAACCCCCCAATCCCCTCCCCCTCTGGAGAGGGTTAGGGCGAGGGCCATCCCCTCTCCCTCGATGGGGAAGTGCCGAGGTGAGGGTAAGAACCGGGCAACCAGGCTACCCCAGACGGTAAGCCCGCGCCGCGCATCCGTGGAACATATCCGCCCGTTCGCTGGCCGAAAAATCAACCGACATCCGCTTGAAGGCGTTCCACATCACATGGTACGAGAACGACTCCTTGTCCACCGGGAAGTTGCTCTCGAACATACACCGACTGGGCCCGAACTGCTCAATGCAGTAGCGCATGATGGGGTCAATTGACGCCGCCACCTCTTCCGAGCCAACCGGAGTCGGCCGTTCGTGCCAGTCGAAACCCGCCCTCGGCATTCCGACGCCGCCCAGCTTGAGCACCACGTTGGGAGCAGACGCCGCCGAAGCAATCCCGCTTCGCCAGCTGGCCATCGTCTCTTCCGGGTTGGCGGCATACGGGCCGGTGCGCATCAGCCCGCCCACGTGGTTCAGCACAATGGTCAAGTCGGGCACAGCCCGGGCGAAATCGGCCACTTCCGGCAGTTGCGGGTGCAAGCATGATAAGTCCAGGGACAAGTTCAGCTCGGCCAGCACCCTGGCGCCAGCCCGGTAATCCTCGCTGGCCAACTGATTGGGGAAGGGATACGCGCCGGGGTTGGTTACCTCCGGGTGCGGGTCCCAGCTCACGCCGTGGCGGATTCCGCTGAAACGGTTGGGAGACGCGGCCCGCAACGCCTCCAGCGCCGGCCGCACACCGCTGCCCAGGTGCAGGTTGGCGTGACCCACAATGCCGTGCGCCGCCCGAGTGCCACCGTAGATGCCGCTGGCGCTCTGCGCGGCGATACCCTGCACAAACTCCACTTCGCCAACGGGACGCATCTCGTCGGATGCGCCATCGCGGTACATCGACCTCGCCTCCACAAACACCGTGGACACCACGTTGTGGCCGCTGCCCGTATCCGCCATCAGCTCGTCCAGCATATAACGCGGTTCCACCCGGTCGGGGCGCTGGTCCCAAAAGTGGTGGTGCGGGTCGCAGATGGGCAAATCGGGTTCCAGGGTGGGCTCAACGGTCTGAGCCAGCCAGTCATTGATTGGTGCCGCCATACTCCTGCCTCCTTGGTTGCATCCCGAGGGTACGGTGCCGGGCGCGACGCCGGCTAGCTCTCGTCCACGCGGTACACGCGCACGGCGGTGTCGTGGAACATGGCCGCCCGTTCGGTGGGCGAGTATTCCCGGGACAGCCGCTTGAAGGCGTTGTACATCACGTTGTAAGAATAGGACACCTTGTCCACCGGGAAGTTGCTCTCGAACATGCACCGGTCCGGCCCGAACTGCTCGATGCAGTGTTGCATGAAGGGCGCCATCCCTTCGGCAAGTTCTTCCGAGCTGGCCGGCGCCGCGCGCTCGTGCCAGTCGAACCCGGTGCGAGGCATCCCGATGCCGCCCAGCTTGATAACCACGTTGGGCGCGGACGCGGCGGCGGCAATGCCCTTGCGCCAGGTGTCCAGCACCTCTTCATCGTTGTTGGCGTAGGGCCCCACCCGCAGCAGCCCGCCAATGTGGTTCAGAATTATGGTCAAGTCTGGTACCGCTCTGGCAAACTCGGCCAGTTCCGGCATCTGGGGGAAGTACATCCAGCCTTCCAGGGAGAGGCCCATGCTGGCCAGGACGCGGGCGCCGGCCCGGAAGTTATCGCTGGCCAGTTGCCCCTGCTGGTTGTGGGCGGCGGTATTTTCGATCTCGGGATGAGGGTCCCAGGTAACCGAGTGCCTGATGCCCCGGAACCGGTTGGGGCTGGCCGCCTGCAACGCCTCCAGAACCGGCTTGACGCCATCGCCCAGGTGCAGGTTGGCGTGGCCTACGATGGACGCCGCCGCCCGACCGGGGCCGTACAGCCCGTTGGCAGACGCCGCCGCCAATCCCTGCACGAACTCAACCTCGCCCACCGGACGCATCTCCTCCGGGCCCGTGGTGCGGTACATCGACCTGGCCTCGACGAAAACGGTGGAGGTGACGTTGTGGCCGCTGTTGATGTCGTCGGCCAGCTCGTGGAGGAGGTATCGCTGGTAGGGGATTCGCTCGGTGCGGAAGTCCCAAAAATGATGGTGCGGGTCACAAATGGGAATCTCGGGCTCCAGCGTCTCTTCGGTTTGGAGCGCGAGCCAGTCATTGCCTCCGAACGGCATAATTGAGCCTCCTGTACCTATCGTAAAAGGGGATGCGCGAAGGTTATGTAGCCTCCGCCATTGGTAGCGCAATCATAACACAGCAGGCGCCGGCGCCCAGCGTGGACGACGCTTAGGATCAGTACATCACCAGTATCCCAGAGTCATGGTCGCGGTAGAATCCCAGAATATCTTCATGGTGGAATCGTAAGATGGCTTCAACTTCTGATGTACTGCAGTTTCCCCGTCGAATTGCGATTACCTTGGTTGGATGTCCCAAGGTCGCACTCAAGTCCAAAAAATCGGCGTCTTTAGATACAATCACCAACCCGTGGTCTTTCGCGAAATCCCAAATGTCACGATCATCTGTAACACCCATCTCGCTGTCGGAAACATGGGCAGAGTCTGGATACATTGCCCGTAACCGACTTAGAGCCTATCCTAAAAACTGGTGGAAACTTGCAGGGGCGTTGCGGGAAGGAAAGCGGGGGTTGCGTCTAGACTGGGGCAATGACCAAAGCGAAAGATACCAAGCCGCCACGTCCGAAGCGTGCTGGCCCAGCCACCAAGACCAATCCCACCACCGGCGCGTTCCAGATCTCCGACGAGCTCTGGGAGGTGCTGGCGCCCCTGATCCCCGAGCATGTGAACACCCACCGATTCGGCGGCGGCCGGCCCCGGGTTCCCGACCGCACCTGCGCCAATGGCATCTTCTACGTGCTGCGCACCGGCTGCCAGTGGAAAGCCCTGGACGCCACGGGCATCTGTTCCGGGTCCACCGCCCACCTGCGCTTTCAGGAATGGGTTGCCGCTGGAGTGTTCCTGGAGCTGTGGCGGGTGGGACTGGAACGCTATGACGAACTGAAGGGGCTGGACTGGAGTTGGCTGAGTATGGACGGCGCCATGACCAAATCGCCCTTGGGCGGGGAAAAAAACCGGCCCCAATCCCACTGACCGAGGTAAAGGCGGCGTCAAGCGCAGCCTGTTGACCGAAGCTGAGGGCATTCCGGTGGGGCTGGCGGTGGACGGAGCCAACCGTCATGACATGAAACTGGTGCGGGCCACGGTGGACAGCCTGCCGGTGCCCCGACCAGCGCCCACTCCGGACCAACCCCAGGGTATGTGCCTGGACAAAGGCTATGACTTTGACGAGGTGCGCCGCACCCTGGACGAGTTTGGCTTCACCGCTCACATCCGCAGCCGGGGCGAGGAGGCCAAGGCCATCAAAAGAGCAGCTGGATTCAAAGCCCGGCGCTGGGTCGTGGAACGCTCGCACAGCTGGCTGAACCGCTTCCGGCGCATCCTGGTCCGCTGGGACAAGTCCCCTGAGAACTACATCGCCTTTCTTCATTTCGCCTGCGCCCTCACCGCCCTCAGAGCTGCTGGGTTATTAGGATAGGCTCTTACCAGGCGAGGCGACAAGTTCTGGTCGAACAACCACCTCATTTTGTCGGAATAAACAACAGACGGCGTTCCCGGTCAGCCGCAAACGCCAAACAAGCCCTGATGTCTTCCCGTGTGAGATAGGGGAAATCCGCAAGAATTTCATCCTCTGTCATGCCAGACGCCAGATAATCCAAAACATCGGACACGGCGATTCGCATCCCACGAATGCACGGTTTCCCACCGCGTTTTCCCGGTTCCATAGTGATGATTCGCGAATAATCTATTGACATTTTATTTCCCGATTACGTCGGTTGGGGGCCGCGCGCGGCTTTGTTAATAAACTCCGGGGCAAGTGCAATCCGTGCCGTGATACGACGGTCCTGCTATCATTCTAACAGTGCCGCAAATCTGGAACCCAAATAGACCGTACCAAGTCACAGTTATGGGACGAACATCGTTATGACCACCCCTATCCCGCGCTCTGCCCACCCCTACTATATGTACGACGCCATAGTGGCGCAGCCCGACGCCATCGCCTCTGTGCTGGCCAGCCAGCGGGACGTTTGCGCAGAGGTGGCCGCAACACTCGCCACGCGTCGACGCATCTATCTGGTAGGCATCGGCACGTCGTGGCACGCTGCGCTGGCCGGTCAGATGATGATGCACGCCGGGCCGGAAACCTTTGCCTGCAATTCCTTCGAGTTCTGCACCGCGCCGCCCCAGGTTTCGGCTGACGACGCAGTGGTGGTGCTGAGCCACCGGGGAACCAAGCGGTCGTCCTACGACGCGCTGGATTATGCCGTGTCCACCGGAGCCTACACGGTTGCCATCACTTCAACCGCTCCGGGCCCGCGCATCCATGCCGCCGACCGGCTGATTCATACCGTGTCGCCGGAGATTTCCTCGGCGTTTACCATCAGCTACACCACCGCGTTGACCGTCGTTGCGATGCTGAATCAGAGCATGGCATCGGCCGAGTCCGCCCACGGCTTGGACGCCTTGCCGAGCCTGATGTCCCGGGCCCTGGCCGCAGAGAATGACATCAGGAGCGTAGCAGTTGAGCACCATACGCGGCGGCGTTTCATCTCCGCTGGCTGGGGCGCCAATCGTGCCAATGCCTACGAAGTAGCCCTCAAAATCAAGGAAACCAGCCGGGCCGACTGCGAGGGGTTCCAGACCGAGCAGCTGCTCCACGGCCCCTTCTGCTCGCTGGATTCCGACTGCCTGTTGACCCTGATCGCGCCACCTGGCGACGACCGTGGCCGCACCCTGAACCTGGCCCTGGCCGCTCAGGAACTGGGCACACCGGTCTGGGCCCTGATGAGTGCACCGTCCTCGGATGCGATAGTCGCTGATGTAGCCGCCGCCGGCGCCCGTATCTTCCCCCTGCCCGACTGTCCAGCCAACCTGATGCCCATCATCACCGTGGCACCACTGCAGCTCTTCACCTACCATCTGGCGCTGGCCCGCGGCAAACACCCCGACCTGTTCCAGCAGGATGACCCGCTGCAGGCCGCCGCCCGAACCCACTACGACCTCTAAAACACTTGCAGTGATCCAGACCAGCTCATGCGTACCCACTTTGTCATTGCGAGCGTAGCGTGGCAATCTCGACGAGGTTGAACACACGTCGGCGAACCGCCGTTGCTACGACGACGAGATTGCCACGTCGCTATGCTCCTCGCAATGACAGACTAAAGTGGGTAGGAGTGACTCCAGACCAGTAGTTGATTTTCCAAACGCGCGACTCCCCCGGAAATCTTGCTCCCTCTCCCCTGGTGGGAGAGGGTTGGGGTGAGGGGAGATAGCCACGCATTAACCGATCCAATCACACCTAAACTACCAAAGGACGTGATCCCATGCCCGACAACATTGATGCCCAACGCTTGATTGAAGAGGCCGCCCGGACTCGCGGCTACACGCTGGAAATGCACCGCATCAACGCCCTTGCCGACCCGGAATGGACCCAGAAGTACGGCGAGTTTATCGAAGCGACCTACACCGGCCAACGGCTGCTGGATCGCAAGACGAAAGAGTTGCTGCAAATCTGCGTGGAGGTGGCGTTGCGTGCCGACCAGGAGCAGATTCAGGCTCATATGAAGGTGGCGCTCCAGGAAGGAGCCACACCTCGCGAAATCCTGGAGGCCATGCAGGCCGTCATCGCTCCGATGGGCGCGCTGGCCTTCCGTCGCGGCGTGCAGGCCTGGGCCGCCGAAACCGGCTTCGAGTACTGACCGCAACCACCGGCTACCATCTACCGGCCGCTGGCATCACCTGCCGCCGGCGTTACCCGCCCGGCACGTTGGGGTGACCCCACAGCGGGTGCCGGAAAGTAGGCGCCAGGGCCGGGTTCAGTTGCCGCCGGACGCTGGCCGACGCGCTGCCATCGTGGGACGTGTCCGTAACGGTTTGGTCTGCTGCTGCTGCCGTTGCCGGACGGTTGCTGCGCGCCGCCGGACGCCGGGCGCCCAGTTGATTCAGGTGGCGCGCCAGCTCTTGCAGGCTGTGCAGGTTGTGGGCCGGCAGGAAATCGTCGATGTACGGCATGGCCGCCTGCATCCCGCGAGTCAGCGGCTGGTAATTGGGTGAACCCAGCAGCGGATTCAGCCAGATGAGCCGGTGGCAGCTCCGTTGCAAGCGCGCCATCTCCCGCGACAGCAGTTCCGGTTCGCCGCGATCCCACCCGTCTGAAATCACCATCACCACTGCCCCGCCGCGCAGCACCCGCCGCGCCCACTGGAAGTTGAACGCTTTCACCGCCTCGCCGATGCGGGTGCCGCCGGCCCAGTCGGGCACCGAGCGCGCGACCTCCGCCACGGCATCGTCGACGCCGCGGTGCGCCAGGTGCCGCGTGATTCGGGTGAGACGGGTGGCAAAAAGAAACGCCTCCACCTGCTGCCCGCCGACTGCCACGGTATGGACAAAGTGCAGGAGCATCCGCGTGTACCGCTCCATCGAACCACTCACATCGCAGATGAGCGCCAGAGGGCGCGGCTTGGCTTTGCGCCGGCGGTGGGCGATGTCGAGCATCTCGCCACCGTAGGCCAGGCTGCGGCGCATGGTGCGGCGCAGGTCGATGTCCGAGCCGTCGCCCCAGGCGAGACGGCGAGTGCGGCGGTTGCCCAAATCCCAGGCCAGGTCCGCTATCATGGAACGGGCGGCCGCCACTTCCAGCGGGGTGTATTCGGCGAAATCCCGCTGGCGCAGTACCTCCCGGGCACTGAACGACCGCTGCAAATCCACCACCGGCTGACGGTCACCGGCATCGTCGGGGTTGAGGTCATCGGACGGCGGCCCGTCGGACGTATCCTCGCGGTGCGGCGTTACCCGGGGTGTGCGGTAGCGACGTTCCTCTCCCATCGACCGCAGGTCGCGCATACTGGCTCCGTGGGCCTGCCGCCGCCAGAACACCTGAAACGCCTCGTCAAAAAGAGGCAAGTCGCTGCGCCGATGCACCAGCAGCGCCCGCGCCGCCAGCCGGAAATCGTTGCGATTGCCGCCGATGGGCACGTGCTCAGTGGCGCGCACCAGATCCAGCATGTTGGCGGTGCCGAAGTCCAGACCCATCCGACGCAGCACCTCGCCGAACATCAGCAGGTTGGGCAGAATCGCCGAGTCGCCGGCATCTGCCGGCGCGGTGTGCAGGTTTACGTTGCTGGTCATGCGGTCGAACAATCCCGGTGCGGTCTGCCGGTGGTGTCTGCCGGCGCGGTCTGCGGTTGGGGTCTGATGGTATCACACCCCAACCAGGGACTATGACGCAACGGACATCGAGGTACGGGAGCGCAAGGCAACTGCGCCAGGGAATCGGGGGAAGAACGCCGCCGCGACAATTGCCAAACCCGTTAGCGCCGCCACGCTGAACACGCCGGTCATCAACGAACCCGTAATTTGTGCCACCGAACCAGCGAGTACCGGCCCCGCTCCAAACCCAACCGCCCCGAGCGTCAGCACCAGTGCGGCCAGCACCGACACCTCTCGCTCGTTGACGTTGTTGAACTCGAAGGGCAGCACTTCCATCGCGGATACGAACACCCACACCAACCCCAGACCGGTTAGCGCCAGGGCGGCTATGACCGTGTTGCCGGCGAGCAACGCCGCGAAGGTGAACACGGTGTTGCCCATCGCCGGCAGCAGCACCATCATCCGCCGGTTGGTAATATTCCTGAAGACTTTGCTGCCGAAGAATCCACCCGGAATCAGAGCGTAGTAGAGGAATCCGAACAGGATGCCGCCCGACGAAATGGCGACGCCCCGCTCTTCCTCCAGAATCGTGGGCAGAAATGTTAGCACCGTCGTCCACGATGCGGACAGGCACAGCATCACCACGCCCAGCAACCAGGCGTGCGGGTAGGTTAGCAGCGCCCGGGCGGGAGCCGAGCCGCCGCTGACCGACGGGAGTGGCGACGCTGCAACCGCTGGCTGGCTCACCGGAGTCGATGGCCTGACCAGCGCCAGCATCGACCAGACCAGCAAATGCAACCCCATCAATCCGCCCTGAACAAAATATGCCAGGCGCCAGCCGCCCAGCCCGATGATGATTAGCGGGCTGAAGGTAATCACGGCCGCCATCAGCGTGGAGTGGGTGGACAAACCGGCCGCGGTTACGCGTGAGTAATCCCGTGGGGCGGCCCAGTATTTCAGCAGCAACGGTCGCACCGGGGCCAGCGCCGCATAGGTTAGTACCGTGCCGAACCGGGCCATCAGCAGTGTCCAAAACCCGGTGGCCAAACCCTGAGCCAACACAAAAGGTGTAATCAGCAGCAGGATTCCGGCGACCCGCCAGTTCGGGTTCAATTTGCCCAATACCACGCTCATCGGCACCAGCGCGGCGGCTGACGTGATCCACCAAACGCCCTGGAGCAGCCCAATTTGCAGGTAGGTAAGCTGCAAATCCTCACGCATGAAGGGCAGGAACAACCCGAAGGCGAAGGACGACAGCACCACCGAGCTGTAGTGCAGCCGGTTTGACAACAGCAGCGCCCACGCTCGCAGCGAAGTGGTCACGGAATCGGCGGGGGCGGAATCGCCCGGCGCCGTATCAGATTGTGTCATCGCCGAGGGCGCAACACCAGGAGGTAGCTCCTCTCCATCAGGGAGAGGGGTTGGAGTGAGGGCCGTACTCCCATTCGCTGCTCCCAAGAATCCCGGCCCGCAGCATCATTCCCTACCGATGCCCGGCCCGGGGGTGCGCCAGTTCTGCCACCTGCTCCGCCGTCATCCCGGCGAACCGGTCCGGACGATAGGGGGCGAGAACGGCATCCGCCGACACGCCGTCGCAAATTTCCAGCGCGGCCAGCTGACTCAACGCCGGGGCCAGCGTAACGCCGCTGTGGGTTAGAGCCACGTACAGATTGGGAGCAGCGGCGGCGAAACCCATCACCGGGTAGCCGTCCAGAGGCATGGGGCGCCAGCCCACCGGCACGGGGACGGCTTCTGCTCCGGTCAGGCCCGGCAGATAGTGGCCGGCTCTTTTCAGCAGGTCGTCGGCATGGGCCTGAGTGTCGTCCTCGGCCAGACTCTCCTGGTCGCCTTCGCCGATCATCAGCCGGCCGTCCGCGCACTGTCGCAGGTGAATCTCCCGCCGGCCGTCTCCCAGCGGCGGGGCGTATACGACGGGCACGTTGTACAGCAGCGGCGGCAAGGGATTCGTCCGGATGACCACACCGGGACTCTCCGCCTGGGGTACGTTCACGCCGACCAGCGCGGCCAACTCGGTGGTGCCGGTGCCCGCGGCCAGCACCACCACGTCCGGCTCCGCTACCCCTCGCGTGGTGCCAACCGTCCTGATGCGCCCGTCGGCATCCTGTTCCAAACCGCTGATCTGGGTGTCGGCATAGATTTGACAATCCAGATCTCGCAATCGACGCAGGCAGGCGTCCACCACCAGCTGCGGCTCAACCTGCCCTTCGTTTTCGCTGTATTCAGCGGCGGCCACCGGGCCAACGTCCAGCGCCGGTTCCAGTCGCGCCAACTCGCGGGCTGTAATCAACCTGCTGGGGTAGCCCCATGACTGAAGCTGACCAACGCGCGCCTTCAGATTTTCGGCGGCAGACTGGTCAGATTCCCACGAAACCTTGCCGCCCCAGCGCAGCCCAACGTTCTCCGGGTCGGCGCGGTCGGCGATGGCAGCCGCAAAACGGGGCCACATTTCCAGCGAGCGCCGGTTCAGGTTGTGGTAGCCAATCGGCTGCTTGGCGCCGGCGTTAATCCACGCGAAGCTGTGGCTGGATGCACCGCTGCCCGGCGCAGCCTTGTCGACGATGGTAACCCGCGCGCCCCGGGCGGCTACACGCCAGGCGATGGAGGCTCCCACAATGCCGGCGCCAATAACAACGACGTGCCGGGGTTTTTCACCTGTAACCATGCGTTGTCTCCGATTTCCCGGCTGACTGATCGTTAGCCGCGCCGTCCGCCACGGCGTGGCCCCCGATTTTTGGAGCGTTCCAGCAACGCCCGCACCGGTTCGCCCCGCACCGCCTCGATGTCATCCTGATACTTCAGCATGATGCCCAGGGTATCGTCGATGACTTCGGGTTCCAGCTCACGCATATTCAGGGCCATCAGCGCCGATGTCCAGTCCAGCGTTTCGGAGACGCCGGGGATTTTGTACAGCTCGGTTTCGCGCAGCTCCTGGATGAACGACGTAACCTGTTGGGCCAGCTGACGCGGCGCTTCCGGCAGGCGGGCCGTTACGATTTGCAGCTCTTTCTGATGGTCGGGGTAGTCAACCCAGTAGTAGAGGCACCGCCGTTTCAGGGCGTCGTGAACCTCGCGCGTGCGGTTGGACGTGATGACGACTATGGGCGGGTAGGCGGCGTGGAACGTGCCCAGCTCGGGGATGGTGATTTGATAGTCGGCCAGCAGTTCGAGGAGGAACCCCTCAAACTCCTCATCGGCGCGGTCAAGCTCGTCAATCAGCAAAACCGGCGGTCGGTCGCGACCCTCGTCGATGGCTTCCAGCAGGGGCCTTTTGATGAGAAATCGCGGACTGAACAAATCGACCGCGGCATCGGCGGCGGCTGGTTGGTCGCCGCGTTGGGGTTCGGGGACGCGCTGGGCTTCCATGAGACGGATTTCCAGCAACTGACGCGTGTGGTTCCACTCGTACACCGCGTGGTTCACGTCCAGACCCTCGTAGCATTGCAGGCGGATCAGGTCGGTTTGCAGCCCGCTTGCCAGCGCGCGCGCGATTTCGGTCTTGCCCACGCCGGCCTCGCCTTCCAGAAACAGGGGACGCTGCAACTTCAGCGCCAGGAAGATGGCAATAGCCAACCCCCGGTCGGTGATGTACGCCTGGTCGCGAAGCAGGTTTTGCACATCCTCAACGGAGTCGGGAGCCGCCGGGGTCGCGTCTGGGATGTTGGCGTCAGTTTGAGGCGTGGTCAAAGGGCAGCTCCGGTTTCAGGATTCGGGCAACAGTCCCATTGTAGCCGATTCGCTGGCTGTCCGCTGTCAGGAAAGCCAGCCGGCGGCGAACCCCCGCACCAACCCGCGCAGGGCGTCCCAATGATCACCCAGTGCGGCGCGCTCGGCATCAGTCAGGCAATCGTAGGTGCGCCCGTACTCGGAGAAGTACCAAAGGGGAAAGACCCAAAAGCCCTCGTCCTGCGTTTCCGTCGGCTCCGGCAGCGTGTCCACGATGGCGCCGGTTGCCCCGCTGACCACCCAGGATGCAATCGTTTGCCCGCCATCGGCAATCGCGAGCGCCTCCACGAAGGCGGCCTGGCGATCATTCCCGGTGTACGGGCGCAGCAGTTCCAGCAGGCGGCGCTGACGTTCGGCATCGTTGGCGGCCGGCCCGGCGAATCGGCGCGTGTACCGGCTCTCCCAGTTGGCCCCCAGCGCCGGCACCAGCAACCCCCCGTCGCTGGCGATGGCCGGCATCCCGGCCACCCGGGACCATTCGGCGGCCTTGCTGCGCGCGATGGCCTCGTGGGAGTCGCCCGATTCGTCGGGGTCGGCGCTGACGCCCAACTCCGCCGGGGTGAACGCCTGCACATCCAGACCATCGAGCAGCCAGCGCAACATCCGCTGCTTGTCGGCGTTGCCGCTGGCGAGCAGGATGGCAGGCTGCGCGTGCGCCGGGTTAGGGTGGTCAGGCTCTGGCACGGCACACCTGCCGTCAGGCGCGGGCGTGGACGCTGATGGGCAACCGTGCCATCTCGTTACCGTCAATGGCGACGTGGAAGGCGTGGGGACCGGCCTTCTGGAAGGTTACGCCGTTGACCTCGACGATTATGCGCGCCCGCGAGTCCACCACGCCCACCGGTTTGGCGAAGGTGATGGTGCGCTGCACGGAGGGAATCGTGTCGTGAGCGTCGGGGTCCAGCAGTCGAATGTCCAGGCGCCGTTCGCCGGCCTCCATCGTGGAATGTCGCACGATGCACACCACCACGAACCGGGGATGGGTCATCGGCAGCGCGTTGCCGCTCAGGCTGTCGATACCGATGCCCAGGGCGTGCAGCTTGCCTCGATCCTCCAGGGCAGAGTCGCACAGGAAGGCAACCTCGGTGTTCATGCCTCGGTGCTCATGCCGGAGATCGCCTTCCTGCAAATCCAACGGGTTGGCTAATCGTCCCCGTCGCCACCCACGTTGCCGAAGGCCACGCCAGCCGCGGCAGCCGCCGGCGGGACCACGGCGGGCGCCGCAGTACGAGCTTCGGGCGGCAATTGATCCTCCCAATTGGGTATGAGTTGCCGCTTGGTCGTCTCTAGCGTCATTATGATGACAACCCCCAGGCTGCTGAAGGCCATCGACAGGATGAACGCCGGGATGTACCCGAGGAACTGGATGATGATGCCCGCCACCAGCGTCGAGATGAAGTGTCCCATCATCGCGCCGGAGATTTGGAACCCGTAGACGGTGGCAACCGGCCCGGTGCCAAAGTACTGGCGGTTTACCACCGGATAGGCCGACATCTCGCCGCCGAACCCGATCCCAAAGACACACGCAAAGAGGTAGAAGGCCCATAAATCTCCGGCAAACAGGAGTATCAGCACGGCGCCCGCCTGAATGCCCAGGGCGGTAGCCATGATGAGTTTGCCGCCGATCTGTTCGGTGATGATGGGCACCCCGAATCGCCCGGCAATGCTGAATACGTTAATCAGCGTCAGGATTATCGCGCCCTTGGTAAAGTCGATGTTCTGGCTCACCGCGAAGTCGACCACAAAAATCAGGACTATGCCGTGGCCGGCGCAACCCATGCCATGAATAACAGGCAAGTTCCAGAACGCGCGGGTGTGCTTCATTTGCCGCTGGAACACCTGCAGCCGCATCTTGGCGGCCTCGGCGTTGAATATCGCCGGCGGCGGGTCATCGTTCGTCGCGCCGTAGGCCAGGACCCCCTTCTCGGCCGGCTGATTGCGGAAGAATGGCAGCAGGCCCAGAATCAGGCTCCCGCCCACCAGACCAATCGCGACGAATGTCGTCGTCCAGCCAAATTGCTCGAGCAGCACCGAATAAACGGGAGCCAGCAGCGCTGCCCCCACGCCGCCGGCCGCCCACATCACCCCGATGCCCAAACCCAGCCGTTTCTTGAACCAAGGATTCACCGCCGCCATCAACGGTACCATCGAGATTGACGAGGTCAGGGCCAGCATCACGCTGTACACCAGGAAGAACTGCCAAACATGGGTGATGTACCCAATCAGCACCATGGACACGCCGAACAGTATGCCACCCACGAGCAGCAGCTTCCGCGCCCCCAGGATGTCGCCAAACCGGCCGCTGAACGGAGAGGTCAACGACCCCACCAGATAGTAACCGGCCAATGCCATACCAATTATCGCCGGTGACCATCCGAAACGCCCGCCTTCCTCCAGCGGCATACGGAGCTCCGGCACCATGATTCCGGCCGACATCGAAATCGATTGGCCAAAAATCTGAACGACGGCCAGGATTCCAATGATAATCCAGCCGTAGTGGAACCGACCGCTGGGCCGGGTGGCTCGAAGAGATGCGGCCATCTAGCGTGACCTCCTAATGTGCCTGTTGTTTCATTGCGTTGCTACCGTCAGGGCGCGCCAGGCTTAACTTAGTGGAGCGGGCATGCTACCAGAAACGCCTTGCCCCACCAGGTGTCGGCGGCGGCGCTTGCCGATGCCAACCTGGGAATCGCATCCGGGTCCGAAGCCACGGACCGCCCCGGTTGCGGCGCAGCGCCTGAGAATCCGGCTATTGCGTCATTCAGCGCATTACCCACGCCGCTCTGACTGCTGGCCGCCACGGCCCACGCGCCGAAGAAAATAATCAGCAGAATCGTGACCACCATCGCTCCCACCGAGGTCAGCATGGCCATGTTGCGTCTGACGTACACTACCATACGGGCCACATTGTACGCCTGACCCTCCGCTTTGTCAGCCTTTGCACGCTCTCGAATGCGCGTCTGTCATGACCAGAATCGATCGCCCTTGACACCCCGAGGCGCGACGGCGACGTGGCAAACTCATCGGCAGGGACATTCTGCGACCCAGGCAGCGCCCGGACCGAGCAGCGCCCGGACTGAATGCGGAAACGCGCTGCCACCGCCAGCCATTGCGCCGGCGCGATATTCACTCGCCTCCGGTGATATGGTCAGGGCGGGATCTCTTACTCCGCGATGCTCTGTTGGAACACCTGATCCCAGGCCAGCGCCCACGGCGGTCGCAGGTAACCCAACGCTCGCACGTCGTCGTACCACACCGACAGCGGCGAGTAGCGCGTGTAGGCGCTGCCGCCGGTCAGCTTGCAGAGGCGGCCCAGGCAGTCGTCAGACAGGCGGGCGACGCTCTCTTTGGCCAGCAGCAACTCCCGACGCCCGGTGTTGGTCTCCAGACAGCGAATGGCGCCTTCCCACGCCTGCCCGATGAGCCAGGCTTCCTGCTCGGCGTGTGCCCATTCCACCTGCTGGTACGCCCGCAGCCCGGCATCGGACGCCAGGCCATTCTTGATACGCGGGCGCACGTAGTCCATTGCCGCGTCCACGACGCCTACAATCACCGACAGAAACGCCGCCGCGCCCAAGCCGCCGTTGGCGCCCATCAATTCCGCCTGATGGTTGGGCCAGGCGACGCGGGTGGCCGGGAAGCTCAAAAACTCGAAGGCGTGGCTGTTGGTGGACTTCATCCCGTGACCGCGCCACTCGGCGGTTAGTTTCAGGCCGGTGGAGCCGTCCCAGGGATGATTGCGCACCTCCATGAAGAACAGGTCGGGCGTCGTTTCACCGGCCGCCAGCGCGCGGGTAGTCATGAACGATGTCAAACCCGAGCCGCTACCGAAATGCTTTTGACCTGAGATGCGATAGCCGAAATCGCTAACGCCGTCGGGTTCGCAGACGCTGGACGTGCGGGCCGTATCGCCGCCGGAACCAGGCTCGCTGACGATAGTGCCCCACCAGCAACCGCTGTGAACGCTGTCGAACACTTCATTGCGCTGCTTGATCCAGCCGGCGGTGAACGGTTCCGGCACCGTCGGCAGCCGCCAAGATGCCAGCACCAAGTGGTGCATGGCGCTGGCCAGCGTGATGGACGGGTCGCCGGTGGCCAACTTGCGCAGCATTGAGCAGATGGGCCGCGCCGACTGCTCGATGCTCTCCCAAGTACCGCCGAGGTCCGCAGGCACGGCCATCAGCGGCACGCCAATTTCGGCGAGACGAGCATAGTCGGCGGGGTCGCCCTTGGTGCGCTGTTGACGGTCGGCAAGCCCCTCGGCCCATTCTGCAGCAACCACGGGCGCTTGCTCCAAAATGCTAGCGATGGTAGTCATTTTTCTGTCTCCGGCCTCGCTGCTGGTTCTGCCAGAATGCCAGGGCGACCGCGTGAACCGTTGCGAAGCGCTATTTGTTATGCAACGGAAATATCGTAGCCCACGATGGCGCTGAAATTCTTGCGCATATTGTTGTAGCGCGGCTCGCGGGACTGCACGTTGCCCACGCTGTCGGTGGCGCGGGACATCACCGTGTACTCACCCGGTTTGGCATCCCAGACCCACGACCAGCGCCGCCACATCCAGCGCTCGGATGGTTCTTCCAGCCGGGCCGGCTGCCAGGTCTTGCCGTCGTCCACGCTGACTTCCACCTGCGTAATTGCGCCGCTGCCGCTCCAGGCGTAGCCGCGCACGGTGTGAGGCCCGGCGGACAGCGTGCGTGTGTCGTCGGTAGGCCGCGTCACCAGCGACTTGACGCCGATGGTGGTAATCAGTTCCTTGTTCGGATCGTCGGCTGATTCGCCATAGTAGTAGAAGTTGTAGTGGTACCAGCAATCTGGTTCGTGATCCATCACCTGCAGGCGGCGCAACCACTTCACAGACCAGTTGCCCGACCAACCCGGCACCAGCAGTCGAATGGGCGCACCGTGCAGGTGCTCCAGCAATTGGCCGTTCTGGGCATAGGCCAGGATCGTATCGGGATGCAGCGCCTTTTGCATCGGCAGGCCCTTGTCATAGAAGAAGGATTCCGTGCCTTCGGCGGCGCTGGCCGGCACACCTTCATCCCAACCCTCGGCGCGGACGTGGGTCGCCCGCCCCGTGAGTCCAGCAGCGTTCAGCACCGCAGCCAGCGGCACGCCCGTCCACTCGCTGCCCGACAGGATCATCCGTTCCTGGGTGCGCGACGGGCGGGGGCCCTCACCCTTGAAATACTCGAAGTAGGTGGCGTCGCTGCCGGAACATTCCATTACCGTGCGCACGGAACGGGAGGTGAACCGGCGCAACTCCGCGTAGTTCAGGGTCAGCGGATTCTTGACCTCGCCATCCACCGACAACGACCAGTCGGCGGCGGTAACCGGCTCCGGAATGCCGAAATGCTGCACCACGTAATGCAGTTCGGTAGGCGTGATGAGACCTTCCAGCTCCATAACCGGCGTGCGGACACGCTCCGTCTTGCCGTCGGGACGCTGCAACGTGATCGGTTCCACCTTTTTGTGGGGCCAACCGTACCAGCTGTCTGTCTCCACGGCGGCGCCATCAGAACCAGCGCCATCCATTTGCAGAAAATCGGGCCGTGCGGCATCACTTGCTTGCGTTTCCGACGGGTTTTGTGGAGTAGTCATAGCGTCGTCGCCTCCTGAGTTTTGCTAGCCAGCGGCACACCACCAGCCCTCGTCAGTTTGCCACGCCAGCGCAAAGCGGGCAAGCACCCACGCACACATCATGCCCAGTACGGGATTGTCACGTCGCGGCGCTCCGCGCAATGACAGGTTATGCAACGGCCTCCTTCCAGAGACACGGGCCAGAGACCGGGGCGAGTTGGCATACACTACCCGGCGTTTGACACCGCAAGTCAAAACCCGCAACAATCGTCCCCGGCCCAATTCCATTGCCAGTCGACGTCGCACCAGGAGACCCGCCATGACTACGCTGCACATTATCGTGGAGATTACCGAGCAGGTGCCCACTGCCCGCACCGAGTGGCGAGTAGATTGTTCCGAATGCGGCTGGTACGACATTTTTGACGACCGGCGCCGCGCCGAAGATGCGTCCACCCGACACGTGGCAGACTCCCACGACACCGAATCGTCCTACAACCGTATCGTCCAAACCCTGCGCATCGACACCAACCCTGAAGAAAGCGACATCGTGCCGGTCGACGAGTCCAGGTGAACCCGGCGCCGCAGTCAGTCGGCGGCAGCGTACTTCTCGCCGAGCTGCTCTTCCCAGCGCAGGTAGTTCTGCATATCGGCATACGTGCGATCCGGGCCACTGAACACTACGTCAGCCGGCGTCCGCATCACGCCGGACAAGCCGGTTTCCAACGGCAACCCAGCTAACCGCCATGCGGCCACGCCGCCGGCCATTGCCGACGCGTTGGAATAGCCCATCGACCGCAGCGTTGCAGCCGCCAGCAATGATTGCTGCCCATCGCCGCAGGTCACCACTACCCGGGCATCCCGGGACGCCACGTGCTCGGACACCTGCCATTCCAGCCAACCGCGGGGAACCCACCTGGCGCCGGGCACATGGCCGCGCGAGAAATCCTGGCTGGTATCGACGAACAGGATGGCATCCGGCGCGTTGGCCTGCATCTCTTGCGGTGTGGTGGCGGGCACCGAGTTGCGAGCAGCGGTAACCAGGCCGGGTTCGCCAGCGCCGCCGATGGAGCCATCGAACCTGGCGCCCACGTTGCTGCCCGATTCCAGCGACTTGCCGGCGGCAGTCCAGGCCGCCGTGCCGCCGTCCAGCGCGTACACCTCGCCGTAGCCGAGCTGCCGATACCAGGAACCGGTGAGGATGGCCCTGGCCTTGCCGTCGCAGCAAAACACGATGGGTGCGTTCTTCACGACGGCCACGTCATCGCTGCGCTGCACGCACTGCCCGCCGGGGAACCATCGAAAGCCGGGAATGTGTCCTGCGCCATACTCTTCGGCGGTGCGGACATCGATGAAATAGACGCTCTCGGTGCGGCTGCGTTCCGCCAATTTTTCCAAACCCGCCACGTCCAGATACTGCACGCCGTCCTCGACGGCGCAGCGGTCAGCATAGGCTTCGGCCGCGGCCCGCCCGGCGGAGGAAACCGAAGGCAGTTCGTCCCGGTCAGCGCCCGATTCCAGCTCGTAGCCGGCCAGCACCCAACCC
Source organism: Dehalococcoidia bacterium (assembly GCA_965220095.1). GTDB lineage: Bacteria > Chloroflexota > Dehalococcoidia > Lucifugimonadales > UBA3495 > Bin87. Next base: position 1,964,940 of record OZ244805.1, on the reverse strand, counting down.
GACGTGCCATTCTTCAGGCCCACGATTTCACGGTCCAGACCCATGCGCTGCAAAATGCGAGTGCCAATAATGCTCCGCGTGCGGCCAGCGCAATTGACCACCACCGTGGTGTCAGGGTCGAGGTCGGCGGTAACGTCGGTGATGCGGAGCGCCAGTTCGCCACCCGGCAGACTCTGGCCGCCGGGGATGCAAAAACGCCGGTATTCCTCCGGCGTGCGCGTGTCCAGAATCACCATCTTGTCGCCCCGATCCATCCGCGCGCGCAGCTCGATGGCATCAATCTCCGGGACGTGGTGCACCACTTCCACCTTCTCGCCAAAATCCTTGCTGGGCACGTTCACGCCCCACTCGGTGGGATAGTCCAGGCTCATCCAGCGGTTCACGCCACCGTCCAGCCAGGCCACGTTGGAATAACCCATTGCCTCCACAGTCTCCACGGCGCGAGACACCCGCTGGCCGTCGTCGTCGCAAAGCACCGTCAGGGATGATGGATGGGGCACCGCCACCGGCAGGTCAAACTCCAGCATCCGGCGGGGCATCAGGCTGCTGCCGGGAATATGGCTGGCGTTGTACTCGCCCGGTTCGCGCACATCGACCAGCGCGAATGGAGCCGAGCCATTGAACATTTCATCCAGTTGGGCGGGCGTAATAGGTTGAGCCATCATTGAAACTCCGTGTAGCCGTCTAAACCCCTCTCCCTGGATGGGAGAGGGCTGGGGTGAGGGTGGCCTTCCCGCCGACGGGATAGGGATTGGCAAACGTAAACCTGGCTCCCTCTCTCATGCGTACCCACTTTCTTTAATCTGTCATTGCGAGGAGCATAGCGACGTGGCAATCTCGATGAGGATGAACACACGTCGGCGAACCGCCGTTGCTACGGCGACGAGATTGCCACGCTACGCTCGCAATGACAAAGTGGGTACGCATAAAGGCCCCCTCTCCCTCGATGGGAGAGGGTTGGGGTGAGGGTGAATTGCCTATGATGGGAGCGGGCTGGGGGTGAGGCCGACTCACCTAGCAGTTATCGTACTTGTCAGTCATCATCTGCTTGATGGCGCCGGTTTCCAGGTCGTAGCGCACCCGCTCCAGGCCGCGCAGGTCGTGTCCATAAACATGGACCTCCACGGTGGCCCGGTCGGTGAAGTTGTCCATCTGGTGAATTTCGTCCACCTCGGGGATTAGCAGGCTGACTTCGCCCGGCTTGACGGTGGCCGACCGATCCTGTTCCAGCTGCGCCCAATCATCCCGGCTGTGGTCATCGACGCGGCGGAAACGGGTCTCGGTGAGCAGGTTGTCCATCACGCCAATCATGCCCCAGGTGCGATGGTCGTGGGGAGCCGCGTGGTCGCCAGGGCCCCAGACTACCGAGGTTACCAGCAGCCCGCTTTCCGGGCTGTGATGCAGCAACCAGGAGCCGTGGTTGGCGCGCCGACCTTCGCCCACCGGCTGCCGGAATCGCTTCGGAATGGCGTCCGGATTGGCAATCAGCCTCGCCAGGGAATCAGAACCCTTGTCAAAAATCTTCTCCTGATTGGGCTGACTCTTGAGCAGCTCATCCATCTCCTGTACGAAATCTTCCAGCGAATATTTGACTGCGACCATAGTGTTGCCTCCTGTTGTGTGAGTCGCAGTTGCCGAACGCATAAGGCGTCCGCAAGCGCTAGCTCGGCATTTCGGGTAGAGTAACCGTCAACTCTGCGTCCGTAAAGCCTTGTGCTTCCAGATAAACCCGGATGCGTTCGGTGAATTCCTCGGCCCGACGGTAAGCCAATTCCGCAACGCGCGCAGTGAAAACCAGTTTGACATCGTATTCGGCATCCAACCGGATGGATAATGCGTCCGTGAAGTGGGTAAGCCATCGCCGTTCCAGTTCGCCCGTGTATATCAGGTGCTGGTTGAGTAGTGAACCAGCGGCCTGGGTGGGTACTGGGCTCAATTTCTTTGGTCAGCACTGTTGCTTTGGTGGCGTGGAAAATGGCGTAGTAAGCCCGTGAAATAGCATCCGCGTAGAGGCCGGCCCGGCTCAGCACCACAGCGGCGCGCGATGATAGCAGGCCGCGCTGCCACTCTAAAATAATCATCTCCCGTTCCATAGCGCTATCACAAGGCCAAAGGCGCGCCATGTCGTTCCATCAGCCGGAATGATTGCCATGGGTGTTTCTGATGGTCTTTCCACTCGCTCTCCGTCCTGGTCCAAATAGACGGTGAAGTAATCGGCGGGTCGGACAGGCTGTACCCAAGCAGGCGCAGCCGCTCCAGGTGCTCAACCTCCATACCGTCCTTAACTACCAGCAAAACGTTCAGGTCGGTGAATTCATGCTGTTCTGCGATAATCCCCTCGTGGCTGAAAATCATCATCTTCACCACTTGGTCGGGATATTGCTCTCGGATCGCCTTCCGGTAAGCGTCCAGCCAGGTCAGTTCATCATACGTAATCTGTGCGGTCATTCTGGTTCACCTGTTCGGCGTAGTTTAAAATGCAGTGTAGCCGGCGGCATTGGGAGTAGCAACGTACCCCGTGCTATAATCCGGGAACCATGTCGTTGCAGCCCCAGTTTTCCAACCCCGCACCCGCCGATGGCAACGGCCCGGCCTCCGCCCCCTATTGGGAAGAACCCCGCTCATCGCCCTACTGGGATGCCGCGGCGCTGGCTGAGCACAACCTCGACGCGCCCGACGCGCCCCGTCCCGACGCACCGTCGCCGGCCATCCTGCAAGGACTCAACGAAGCCCAGCAACAGGCCGTTCTGAACACCGACGGGCCGCTGCTCATCGTGGCCGGACCCGGCTCCGGCAAGACCCGCGTTATCACCCACCGCATCGCATACCTGGTGGAGGAGCGCGGCGTGGAGCCGTGGCGCATCCTGGCCGTTACCTTCACCAACAAGGCAGCCCGGGAGATGCGCGACCGGCTCGACAGGCTGCTGCTCAGCCGCAGCGAAGCGGTCACCATGGGCACCTTTCATGCCGTCTGCGCCCGCATCCTGCGCCGCCACGGCGAGCGGGTTGGCCTCAGTCCCAACTTTACGATTTACGATCAGGATGACCAGATTGACGCCGTCAAGTCGGCGATGCGGCTGGCCGAAGTAGACAACAAGCGTTATGCGCCGCGGGCAATTCTGTCCCGCATTTCGGCCGCCAAGAGCACGTTGCAAAATGTGCAGCAAATGCGGGAAACGGCGTACTCCGCCGAGGACGAATACGGCGCGCACTGGATCGACGTTTGCTCGCGGGTCTATCATTATTATGAGGAAGCGCTGACGCTGCAAAACGCCCTGGATTTCGACGACCTGCTGGTGCGCACGGCCAGCCTGCTGCAGCATGAGCCGGAGGTTCAGGCCCAGTATCACGACCGGTACCAGTACCTGCTCATTGACGAATTTCAGGACACCAACGTCGCCCAGTACCGCCTGGCCCGCCTGCTCACCGGAGCGCACCAGAATCTGTGCGTCGTTGGCGACCCCGACCAGAGCATCTACTCCTGGCGCAACGCCGACATTCGCAACATCCTGAGCTTTCAGTCCGACTTTCCCGACTGCACGGTGGTCAGCCTCGGCGAGAACTACCGCTCCACGCAGAACATCCTGAACGCCGCCGCCAGCGTGATAGCCGCCAACACCGAACGCATCGAGCGGCCTCTCTTCACCAGCAATCCGGTGGGCCCGCCCATCACTTTCCACGAGGCTTATAGCGAGGAAGACGAGGCGTTGTGGGCGGCGGACGAGGTTAGCCGCCTGATCAAGGCCGGTTCGTATCAGGCCGGCGACTGCGCCATCATGTACCGCGTCAACGCCCAGAGCCGCGCCTTTGAAGACCAGTGTATGCGGCAGGGGCTACCCTACCGTCTCGTCGGCGGCGTGCGTTTTTATCACCGCAAGGAAATCAAGGACGCGGTGTGCTACCTGCGGGTGGTTTATAACCCGGGCGACGAAGTGAGCCTGCAGCGGGTCATCAACGTGCCGCCCCGGGGCATCGGCGCCAAAACGGTGCAGCAGCTGAACCGCTACGCCGGCGAGCGCGGCATAACCACCCTGACGGCCATGCACCAGATTGCCGCGGCGCGAGCCGAGCGTCTGCCTTGCCCGATTGACGTGACCGCCCGCGCCGCCAGGTCCATTGCCGACCTTGCCGTGTCCTTCGAACGGTTAACCACCGCATCGCGCGAGTTGCCGGTAGCCGACCTGCTCGACCGGGTGCTGGATCTCTCCGGACTGGCCCGCCAGATCCAGGCTGATGAGGACAGCGAGGACCGCTGGGACAACGTCCAGGAACTGCGCGGGCTGGCCGAAGATTATGGGCCGTCGCCTGAAGCCGACGGACTCGGCGCGTTTCTGGAACGCGTTTCGCTGGTATCCGACGTGGACAGCTACGAGCAGTCGGACGATGCGCTCACCCTCATCACGCTGCACCAGGCCAAGGGTCTGGAGTTTCCGGTGGTGATGATGGCCGGTCTGGAAGAAGGACTGCTGCCGCACAGTCGGTCGATGGACACCATCAAAGAGATCGAAGAAGAGCGGCGCCTGTGCTACGTGGGCATGACCCGCGCCAAAGATCGATTGTATTTGCTGCGGGCGTTCCGCCGACGTTTTCCGTCCAACGGCGGGGTGTCTTTGCCATCGCGCTTCCTGCAAGACATACCCGACGACGTGCTGGCTTCAGCATCGTTGGACCGACCGCCCGGCTCCCGCGCCGATGTGCACCCGCTGAATCCGTCCCGCCCCAGCCGCAACGAAGATGCGGTTATCGGCGGCGACTGGAGCACTGCCCGCCGGGAATCGCGGACGCGCCTGGGGGATGGCGGCGGCGACGGAACCACCGGCGCTGCCGCCCGCGGGCGCCTGCGCGGCAACATCGACGAAAAGCTCACCGAGTGGACTTCCAGCCGGTCGGTGCAACCCAACGAGCCCGAGCGCATCCCGCTGGGCGTCGGCGAAATCGTGCGCCACCCCGTTTTTGGAGAAGGCGTGGTGCAGGAAGTGCAGGGCAGTGGCGGCGACGAACAAGCCTCAATAAACTTCGCCAACGGCATCGGCCTGAAGCGCCTGCTGGTTTCCATCGCTCCCCTGCAACGCGGCTGATCCACTCCATCGGCGTTATGCGACCCGACAAAATGGGCCGTTAACAAAAAGTTCCCCGCGCATAACTTCCGGAAGCAGCCAGGGCAACCGCATTCTAATTGAATCGGTTTTTGAGATGCCCGTCATTCCCGCGAAAGCGGGAATCCAAGTGGCTTGGTTGTACGTCAACTGCCTGGAAGCAATCTGTATGGATTCCCGCTTATGCGGGAATGACAGAAAGGATGGGGGAATGACGATTTATCAGGCCACCTAAAATTAGAATGCGTTGGCCCTGCGGAAGCAGCGCAATGTTGTACATTCGTTGGCGTTTTCGTCTATAATCCGCCTCGGAGCATCGGCAGGTGTTATCTATCGGGCACTGGCGGGAATCGACCGCGATCCGATTGAGTCCTAAATCAGGAGGGACGAATTTGTTGAAGCCAACCATATTGCTAGGCGTCTCCGCGTCATTGCTGCTGGCTTTCGCCGTCGCTTGTGGCGGTACTGGACAGGCGCCAGCCTCTGACGCGCCGGCGGCTGAACCACCGACATCCGCTCCGGCGAGCGCATCGCAACCCACCGCTCCCGAAGCCACCCAACCGTCGCAGCCGGCCGTTACCGCGGTGATCTCCACTGCTACGCCGGAGCCAACCAACACGCCATCGGCGGCCCAGGAGTCAGCAGTCATTGGCGGTCGCCTCAGTATTGCCGTAACTCCGCCGGTGCAGGAACTGGTACGCGGTTGGCTGGGCACTACCACCTCGGCCAACGCCCAGGTACGCCCCTTTGCCGACCCTCTGGTGCACACTGACCGCTTCGACGGCTCATTGCAGCCCGGCCTGGCCACCTCATGGGAACTCACCAAGCCCGATGGAACCCAGTGGGTGTTTCGCCTTCGGGAAGGCGTTGAGTTTTCCGACGGGTGGGGCGAGTTTACCGCCCAGGACGTGCCCCACTCGGCCGCCCTAATCATCGGGGAAGAAGCTATCGCCACCGATACCGGACTGTTCCGGGGACTCTTTGGGCAGACCGAAGATGTGCTACGGGAGAATATTCTGGTCATCGACAACTACACCGTGGAATTCAACCTACTGCGCCCCGAAGCGTCGATGGATTTCGTAGTATCGGGACAGCAGGGCAATCTTTTCATGTACAGCAAAGCCCAATGGGATGCTGAAGGTGAGCAGGGGTACATTGACCGTCCCGCCGGCAACGGGCCCTGGCAGTTCGAGAGCCGACAACTGGGCGTCGGCGGCAATATCCTCTATTCTCGCGTCGCCGACCACTGGCGTCAGACCCCGTTCTGGGCGGAATACGAGCAGATAAATACGCCCGAAGCCGCCACCCGTCTGGCCAATCTGCTAACTGGACAGGTACAAATCGCCGAGGTGAACCGGGACTTGCATCCCGAGGCCGTCGACGGTGGGATGGAGATTTTTGAGAGCACCTTGCCCTCAATTCAGGTGGCTTTCGTAATGGGCGGCATTTTCTCACCGCTTAGCCCGTTCCATGATCCTACCGACCCGCACCTGGACGTTCGGGTACGGGAGGCGATCAACCGCGCCATCAATCGCAAGGAAATCAACGAACAGCTTTTCAGTGGATTCGGTTCTCCGCACCCGGTTTGGGGCTTCCACCCCAGCATCCCGGGCTGGAACCCGCGCTGGGCAGAAGAGTTTGACGACAAATACGGCTTTGACCCGGACCGGGCGCGTGAGCTCATCAAGGAATCCGGGCATGAAGGCTACCCGCTCAAGCTCATCATCACGCAGCTCTCCGGTGTGCCGGAGATGATTCCAATGGCGGAAGCCACGTTTACCTATTTGCAGGACATTGGCATTGACGTGCACGCTGAAGAGATGGAATGGGCCCGGTTCCGCGCCGATTATTACCGCCCCGGGAAAACCCACGGTACCATCGCCCCCATCCGCGGCACCATGCGCCCGGCGGAGGTCACCGTGCGTTTCTACAATCGCAGCGGTCCCGAAGGCTTCCAGCGCATTGTTCCCGACCCAATCATTGATGAACTCTACGTGGAAGCCATCACCGCCGTGAGCCCTGATGTTAAAGCCAACGCCCTGCGAAAAATCGGCGACCTCAAGTTTGACCTCTACGCCGAAGTCCCCATCGTCTGGCTACCCAGCCAGATCGGCGTGAATCCCAATGAGGTCGGCGAGTTTATCTGGCCCGGCAACATCAACACCGCCATCACTCACACCGAATACATCACCACAGCGAACTAACCGAACTAATAGGGGTGGGTTTGAAACCCGCCCCTCCATTTTTGCCTTGCCATCCTCCGGCAACACCGGAAAAACTCAACTGGCATCTACAGGTAATTAACCTTGCAACGGTACATCGTAGTCCGGCTCTTGCAGTCCATCGCCGCTCTCCTGATCCTGACCGTCATCGTATTCAGCCTGGCCCGCATCGCCGGCAACCCTCTGGACGTGTTGCTCCCGCTGGAAGCCACCGTTGAGGACGCTGAACGGGTTAGCGCGGCCTGGGGCCTGGACAAGCCTTTGCACATCCAGTACTTCAAGTTTCTGGGCAACGCCCTGACTGGAGACTTCGGCGAGTCCATCAAGCATAGAGACCAACAGGCAATTGACCTCGTTCTGGACCGGTTGCCGGCCACGGCCCAACTTGCCGGTCTGGCTTTGTTGGTGGCGACCCTCATCGCAGTGCCGGTCGGCGTCCTCTCTGCCGTAAAGAAAGATACTATCTTCGACTACGTGGGCAAATTGCTGGCTTTGACCGGCCAGTCACTGCCCGCCTTCTGGTTGGGACTGGTGTTGATGTGGATTTTCGCGGTCAACTTAGGACTCGTGCCCACTTCAGGCAAATCAGGCATTGGGTCTTACGTACTGCCGGCCATCTCCATTGGCTGGTTTCAGGTTGCCGCGCTGATGCGACTGGTGCGGTCGTCGATGCTCGATGTTCTGGACACCGAATACGTGAAGCTGGCGCGGATCAAGGGCGTTGCGGAGTGGAAAGTCGTCTGGAAACACTGTCTGCGTAACGCTGCCATCGCGCCATTCACCTACTTTGCCATTATCCTGGGGTCTCTACTGGTGGGCAGCGTCAGCATCGAGTTCGTATTCGCGTGGCCTGGCGTCGGGCTGCTGGCCGTGGACAGCACCATTGCCCGGGATTTCCCGGTCATTCAGGCGGTCGTAATCTTCTTCTGCGTAATCTATATTACCGCGAACTTGCTGGTGGACATCGCGTATGCCTACGTGGACCCGCGCATACGGTTTAGCTAGACGAGGGGCACACTATGGCAACACCCGACCCCACTACCCTGTCACCCCCCGGGATCCCAGACGAATCGGCGGCCGGCGATGCCGTCACGGCCCGGCAATCGGCGCCGCTGCGCTACCTTGCGGAGATTCGGCGGCTGCCCATCTTGCCCGTGGCGATTCTGCTGATCGTACTGGTGATCCCGGCGATCTTCGCCAACCAGATTGCGCCTCATGATCCCAAGTCAGGGAGTCTGGGCGACCGGCTCACACCCCCGGTGTGGCTGGAAGGCGGTAGCTCCGAGCACCTACTTGGCACCGACCAGGTAGGCCGGGATATTCTGACCCGTATCATCTACGGCAGTCGAATTTCAGTAGTTATCGCATTGATCGCTATTGTAGTCAGTGGGATTATTGGCACCGCGTTAGGGATTATTGCCGGCTACTGGGGCGGTTGGGTCGACGCCTTGATAATGCGGTTGGTGGACATCTCACTGTCCATCCCAATCATTCTTTTAGGTTTGGTACTGGTGGCCGCTCTGGGGCCCAAAACCTCTACAGTTATCGGCGTCATTGTGGTCCTGTTATGGTCGCGATACGCCCGGTTGGCCCGCGGCGAAACCCTGTCGGTGCGCGTGCAGGACTTTGTCTCTCGGGCGCTGGTAGCCGGATCCAGCCATCGCCGCATCATGATTCGCCATATTCTGCCCAACGTGTTCAACAGCCTGGTGGTACTGGCCACGCTGCAAGTGGGCTTCGTGATCATCCTGGAAAGCACGCTGAGCTTCCTGGGCGCCGGCGTACCACGTCCAAATCCGGCCTGGGGGTTGATGGTCGCCGACGGCCGACAGCTGGTAGCCTCTACCAGGGGCTGGTGGGTCTCGCTGCTGCCCGGCATGGCGATCATGCTGGTGGTGCTCAGCATGAACCTGCTCGGCGACTGGCTCCGCGACCGGCTGGACCCGAAGCAACGCCAGATGTAACAACCCCTCGCTGAGTTTTTGCCCCTCGCCCCTCCTCTCCCGATGGGAGAGGAGATTCGATTACCCCGTTGCCGCGCCGGTGGCTACGGGAACGAGATTGCCAGACTGCGCTCGCAATGGCATCAGGGGGACGGTTGAGCGGGCATCAAATCCGAGGAGGCCAGCACTGCAACCCCGCCTCGGTGGCCTTCACTCACTTCGCTCTCAGCATTGGGGCTTGGATACTCGGTTCGGTTGGCCAGCGTTGCGGTGTCCAGCGGAGAGGCGAGTTCCAATAACTGCTTCAACCGCCCCAACACTTGCAGATAAGTCGGCTCATCCAGTTCGGCAATCAGCCGGAGCAGTTCCGCGTCCACTGTGATGGTCTCAGACGCTTTGATGGCGAGCAATTTGGAGAGGTTTTCCGACCAGTAATTCTGGTATGCGGTGAGATATTCGGCTAGTTCCAAAATGAACGCCTCCCCATTGCGTCGCAATGTGTGATAGTAGATTAATTTTATCACGTGTAGCTTTATGTGGATGTACAGAGAAAATTGCAAAACTTGTCATTGCGAGCGCAGCGCGGCAATCTCGTCGCTGAAACCGCCGCGATTGCTGCAACGGGATCGCCACGTCGCTACGCTCCTCACAATGACAGCAGGCAGGGACTGGAGGAGAAACTTGCGGAACGGTTTGACAACGCCCTGAACCCGTGAAACATCCGAAGCTGTCCAGACCGAATACCCGCCCTGGATAGCCATAGGAGCTGCCCACCTACGAGGCCCTAACGATGTTTATGCAATGTGTCCAACTAATAGGATCCGGAACCGCATCCTGGCTGGAACTCGGTAAAACCACTTTCGCCCTACTAACCCTACTTTTTCTATTCATCCTTGAAAGTAGAGAAGCAAACCGACTCCACGCGGATCATAAATCATCAGAACCACGTCAGCCATCCTACAACTCCCCTTCAACCCAAAATCAGCCCCATCCATTCCCCTCTTAATAAAATCATCCCCGCCGGCAATCCCGGACGGGGATTTTTTATACCACGAAGCCACCCAAGGGTGCCGAATATTCCCCATTTGCTAGTTATTGACACCCTATGTTATGCAGAACCTGCTACGGTTCAGGGCTAAGGACGTTCGCGCCCTTTGCATACCCTCAGTCACAGGTCGGCGCTTCGTGCCTTCCTTGCGGGGTATGCACCGGCCCTGGCGAACCGTAGCAAGTTGCCCGACCGACGACCGCAAGGGAGGTTCCCGAACGGCGCCGTCGGCCCCGCTGAAAAAGGCCGGTGCCGATAAAACACTCCGAAACCACCAAAAAATAAAACCGCCTCGGCAGCTACAACTACCGAGACGGCAATCTGGCAAGCCCTATTGGGAGGGCGTACCAGGAGGGTCTCGGACCCCTGCATTATATTATCAACGATTCCCTCGTTGTAAATCTGGACCTCCAGCGCCTCCCCTTTCGCCTTGCCGGAACGGGAGGCTTTTTCATGCCATTCACACTCCGCAACCAACGGCAGGTGAAACCAATGCGCCAGCCCACACCTTCAGACACCCAAACCGACGACACTGGCGCCACCATACCCGCCAATCCAGAACCACAGCCAAAATGCGCCAAAAGCCGCAACCCCCTCAGTCCCTGCGGCTACATCGGCCAAGAATAATTCGCCCTGATCACAATCCTCACCTTCATCGGTTACGCCATCACCGAAATCATCCGCAGGCTCAACGAACTCAGTCTGCCCGCACTCCTCATCATACTGGCCTTCCAGATCGCATTCACCTACTTCCAGGCCCTCGCCAACATCAAGCGAGCCCGAGATCTGGAATGGTCGCCAACCTGGTCGGCCATCGGATTATCGGGGTGGCTTGCGACTATCCGGTCGCAACTCCGTTTCATTGGTCATTCTACCTACTGATAATGTTGCGAATATTCGACGGGTTTGACTTGGGGAACCGGATGCGTGATTACACCACACAGGGAGGTACAACATGACCACGCCACCCACCAGGGATGTCAACTACTTCAAGGGGCTGGGAAAGCTCGACAAGATCGGAGTTTGTTTACTCGGGGCAGGGGTCCTTCTGATAGTGCTCTACGGGGTTCTAAGCATTATCCTGGAGCTTAGTTACCGGTGGTTGCCTGGCATTTACTGGCTAGCGCAAATCACTGGGCTACTCGGCGGCATACTGCGCTACATCTTTCTTGCCGGGATTCTCTTCCTGCTGGTCGGCGGCGGCCGCCGCCGTAACGTGGTCTTCACCGTGGTCTTATTCATTCCCCGCTTAGTCTGGCATCTTATCGAGTCTCGGACCCGGCCAGCCGGATACGAGCGAGATCGCTATCGACAGGAAATGGCTGCGGCTCGGCAGGTCGGTGTCCAGTCCCCCGAAGAGAACGATTCGGATTCGCTCCTAAGGCAGATACGAGAGGAAATGAACCGCGACGAGTTCGAGGACCTGCTGGTCAAGATCGAGCAAGAAGCGAAGGAAGATGGTATGTCCATGCAGGAAACCGAGGCTTACATATCCGCCCTTGAAGACACCTTCGAGCAAGGGTTGCTCCAGCGGGAGGTCTTGGAGAAGCGGCGGCTGAACCGGGAACGGCGTCGAGCCGGACTCCCCATTGAAGAGGAGACAGAAGAGGACAGGGCCGTCATGGAGCGGATGCAGCAGGAGACGCGCGGCAGACTGCGACGGGAAGAGCAGGCGGCAGGCGAAGCGCAGGCGAGGGCCGAACAAGCAGCGCAGGAGCGGTATGAGTACCGGGCTGCCGTGATAGAGGATAAAGACCGGGAGGACGAGCGACGGGCGCGACGCGAAGAAAGGGAAGAGAGGCGCAGGAACAGGAACAGGTGACAGGATTAGACGCTTCGCTCAAGACAAGGCCCCGCCATCACTGGCGGGGCCTTGTTCTACTTGGTGATGGTTTCCTGGGGCCGGAGAGGTTTGGGGAGAACTGGAGCGAATCGACAACGGAACGGCAGGGCAAGAACGCGGCGCGAGGAGGTAGGATGTAGCTCTGGAGCAAATGACCGGAGCTGACGACGGGTATGGCGGTATCCCATCCGCTAATCTACAATAGCCTTGCATCAATAACTCAGCGCGGCGCCGATGCGGTCGACTCCGCCGCTACCCGTGAGGAGGGAACATTTTGAAGGTGAAAGCTGCTGTTTTATGGGAAGTAGGCCAGCCGATGGAGATTCAGGAGGTTGATCTGGATGAACCCAAGGCCGGCGAAGTGCTGGTTAAGGTCGGCTCCGCCGGTATCTGCCGTAGCGACCGACACTTTATGCACGGCGACGCACCAATCGCCATCCCCGTCGTGCTGGGACACGAGGGCGCCGGCACCGTCGTCCAGACCGGCCCCGGCGTAACGCTGGCTCAGGAAGGCGACCAGGTGATACTGTCCTTCGTGCCCGCCTGCGGACGCTGCCGCTCTTGCCTGGAAGGCCACAGCAACCTTTGCGACCTGCACGGGGCCACCGGCGCCAATATGCTCGACGGCACCACCCGACTCCACGCCGACGGCAAGGACATCCACCACATGGGCAAGGTGGCCTGCTTTGCCGAGTACGCCGTCGTCCCCGAAACCGGCGTCGTGCCCGTAACCAGCGGCCTGCCCATGGACAAAGCCGCCATGATTGGCTGCTCGGTTACCACCGGCGTCGGCGCCGCGCTGTACAGCGCCGAGATCAAGGCCGGCAGCACGGTCGCCGTCATCGGCTGCGGTGGCGTGGGCCTCAACGTCATCATGGGCGCTGCGCTGGCCAGCGCCGGCAAGATTATCGCGGTGGACATCCGCGAGGCCCAGCTGGAGTTCGCCATGCGCTTTGGCGCCACCCACACCGTCAACGCCGCCGATCAGGATCCGGTGCGCCAGGTCAGAGACCTAACCGACGGCCGCGGCGCTGACTATACTTTCGAGGTCTTCGGCAGCGCCGACACCACCAAGGCCGCTTACGAGATGGCCGGCAAGCGCGGCATCGTAACCGTCGTCGGCATCGCTCCCTGGGGACAGGAAGCCCTCATCAACGCCGTCGATCTCGTGCGCAACGAGAAGACCCTGCGCGGCTCCTACTACGGGTCGGCCCGTTCCCGCACCGACATGCCGGTCATGGTTGACCTCTACCAGTCGGGCAAGCTCAATCTGGACGACCTGGTGGTGCGCCACTACACCCTCGACCAGGTTAACGAAGCCTACGACGACTTGGACCGGGGAGAAATCGGCCGCGGCGCCATAATGTTCGACTAGCCCAAGCGTCCCAGCACCCCGAAGGACGGGGGGACGGCCCTCACCCTGGCCCTCTCCCCGTGGGAGCGGGGATTCACCGCACCGCTCGAATTGGCCCCTCTCCCGGTGGGAGAAGGGTGGGGGTGAGGGCCGTACCACCGCGAATGACTGAATCAGGAGCTATCCAAAATGCCGCGCCTGGAAATACTGTCCGAAGTGCAGCGCCGTATGCTGGAGTTCTTCCCCTGCATGGAATCCGACGACGTGCCCTGGACACCGCTGGCCACATCACTTTCGGACAGCACGGTTGCCATCGTCACCACCGCCGGGCTGCACCTGCGCGACGACCAGCCCTTCAACCGCGACCATCCGGGCGACGAGTCTACCTACCGCATCATTCCCAGCGATTCCGACACCGCCGATATCGTCCAGAGCCACTTCAGCATCGGTTTTGACCGCACCGCCATCTACCGGGACATCAACATCACCTTCCCCATCGACCGGATGCGCGAGCTGGCCGAGCAGGGCAAGATTGGCAAGGTTGCGCCCAACCACTACTCCTTTATGGGCGCCCTGCGCGACTGCACCATCGTCGCCGAGCAGACCGGCCCCGAGGTCGCCCAGCGTCTCAAAGACGAGGGCGTCAACCTGGTGTTCCTGACCCCCACTTGACCCCTCTGCACCCACGCCGTGAGCGTGCTAGCCAGGGTGTTCGAGGCCGCCGGCCTGACCACCGTCGCGGTGGCGCTGGTTCGGGAACACGCGGAACGGACTCGTCCTCCGCGGGCGTTGTGGGTGCCCTTCTATTTCGGCTATACCCTGGGCAAACCCGACGATCCGGCGTTCCAGCATCAGGTCATCGCCGCCGCGCTGGATACGCTGCGGGCCGACGCCGGCCCCGTCCTGGTCGACTATCCTGACGACGCCGGCCCCATCGGACTGCCCCAGGCATCCGAGGTGACCGCCAACGGCAACGGAAATGGCAGCGGTGAACGCCCTACCCTGAGCGCCGCCGACGAGATAACAGCGCTACGCAGCTACTACGAACGCTGGATCGAGCAACGAGGCCGTACCGCCGTCGGCCTCACCGGCGTGCCCCAGCGACGGTTCCGCGGCATCATCCGGTTCCTGGAGGGCTACGCCGAGAGCGACGACGCCGATTTCGACGAACGCCCGGCAGACGTCACCGTCCTGCAGTTCGTCCGCTACTGCGCCGACGACCTCAAGGCTTTCTGCTACGAGGCGCGGATGGCGCAGCGTCCCAACGACGCCGAGCCGGATATCCACCGCTGGTTCTGGGGCGAAACCGCCGTCGGCGCCCTCATCGACAGCATCACCCAACGGCTGACCGCCGCCGGCGACCCCAGGCTGGCAGCCACGGCCTACGGCCTCTCGCGGTAGGTTAACTTGGCTGTGTCGCAAACACGGTCGCGACCACCAATCGTCCGGCTGCTGCCGCCGGTAATACTGGTTGCGCTGGCGGCGGCGGCGCTGTCCGGCAGCTGTACATCCTTTGCGGATGAAGCCGGCGGCAACGGCGCCATACTGACGGCGGCGTTAATCTCCGGTGGGATTGCGCTGGCTATCAGCCTGCTGTTTGTCTGGATGAGGCCCACCTGGCGCGGGGCGAGGCTTCTTGGGGTGATTTGCGTAGCCTTTTACCTTGCCGCCGGGCTCGGGGCCTAGTGGCTGTTTATCTGGCCCGTTGTAATGGCGCTAGTGGTGGCCGTCGCCGGCGGCTTGATTGCCTATCCGGTGGCTCGATTGGACACTAACACTGGAGCCGGTTTTGCCGCCACCGCAATAATATCGGGGTTTGCTATCGCTATAGCGGCCTTGGCAGTTGTAAGCGGTTTCTGGGCTAACTATGACCTTAATTTCGGCTGGTTTGAGAGCCCTGGGGGCCCTTCTTCGCTGAATGTCATCCCCTTTGCGTTGATTTGCGGGGGCGTACCGCCGATTTTGGGCGCTATTGCAGCATTGATGACGGGCGGATCTGCGGTGTCAGACGGGGACTTCACTTCGGATCGTAATACGCCGGCCTCTCCGACATAATCGCAACCATCCATAACAACGGTGGCGGTTTTACTGGCAATGGTGTACGCGATAGAAAGGGGCTGGGGTGAAGGCCAACCCCTACCTCGGCCCTTCTCCCCCCGGCCCGTCTCCGCCGCCGGTCTCGGCCGCTGGCGTGTCCACCGCCACGGCGCGCGCGGTGTCCACCGGTATCGCGGATTCCCGGGCGGCCACCGCACCCGCCGGCATGGGCAACCCATCCGGCGACGCCCAGCCCTCGGGGAAGTGCAGCGTCCGCACCGGGTAGTTGATGGTGATGCCCTCGGCGTTCAGGCGGGCGTGGAGTTGCTTCACCAGCTCGCTGCGCACCTCGAAGCTGGCCAGCCGGTCCTGCGCCTGCATGAACAGCCAGAAGTCGATGTTGCTCTCGCCAAAGGTGTCGTAGCCGAAGTAGGCCCCGTACGAACGCACTGCGCCCGGATGCTCCTCGAGCACCCGCTGCATCACCTCCTGACCCACCACCTCCACCAGTTGCAGGTCGTTTTCGTAGGCCACCCCGCAGGTCAGGTATACATTCACGTGGGGGTCCGGCTTGCTGTAATTGGTGATAATCGTCTCGGCAAACCGCGAGTTGGGAATGATGACCAGGTTGTTGGACCAGGTACGCAGCCGGGTGCTACGCCAGTTGACGTCCACCACGTAGCCGCTGACGCCACCCTCCATATCGATGTAGTCGCCGACGCTGACGACGCCCTCGGTGATGACGTAGGTGCCGGCGAAGAGGTTGCTGAGCGTCGGCTGGATGGCCAGGGCCACCGCCAGGCCGCCGATGCCCAGGCCGGCGATGAGCGGGCTGATGTTGATGCCCACTATGTCCAGGGACACCATGCCTGCCATGGCGAAAACGACGATGACCATTCCGCGTCGCGCCATTGGCAGCGCCCAGCTGCCGGTGCTGGCCGCGCCGGTGGCTTGCAGATGGGTCTGCAACCACCGCAAGGTGGCGGCGCCGACGGCGTTAATGAGGATGGCGCCGTTAATCACCGCGATAAATGCGGCGACCTTGTTCACCACGTCCTGAACCGTGAGCGGCAGCGAGAGGGGAGCAGTTATCGCCAGATACAAACCGAGCAGGACGATGTACACCATCAGCGGGGTATGGGATGCGGCAATGACGCGGTCGTCCAGGTCGCCGGATGTGAAGTTCGACACGCGAACCAACAGCGGGAAAATCACCTTGCTGAACAGCAGGGCGATGACGACTGCCACCGCCAGAATTATACCGCTGACCATCAGGTCGAACCACGACACGTTGACGGCGATAATGGCCTCTCCCAACGACCGGAACCAGTTGCTAATGGCTTGTCCCATGTCTTCCTATGAGTTTCCCCGTCGCTACGTTCTTGGCCATGACAGTGCATCCGTTGCCGAGATTGCCACGTCGCTACGCTCCTCGCAATGACAAATTGGCTGATTAGCGAGTTTTGCGCCGGGCAAGGAGGCCGCCCCACCTTGTCATTGCGAGCGCAGCGCGGCAATCTCGACGGGGCAACAGTCGTCGTTGCGAGAACGAGATTGCCACGTCGCTACGCTCTTCGCAATCGCAGGGGGTGGGCACGGGCCCAATTCTACTCCCGGCTGCTATGCGGCTCCCTCCAGCCTGGCGAGCACCGATGCGGCGATTTGCGGCAGTATTTCCCCCGCTGGCCCGGTGATGGCCAGGTGGGCGAGGTGAGTCAGCTGCGTTGGCCCCGGGTTGACCTCGATGACCCGGGCCCCCAACTCCCTGGCCAGCAGGGGGAATTGCGCCGCCGGGTTCACGGTGCCGGAGGTGCCCACCAGCAGCATGGTATCGCAGCGCCGCACCTCGGCAAAGCAGGCGTCCAGCGTGGCACGCGGTATCGGCTCGCCGAACATCACGGTGTCCAGCTTGATGACGCCGCCGCACGCCCGGCATATCGGAGGCACGTCGCCAATGACGTAACCGGCGCGCGGCCACCGCCCTCCGCAGCCCACGCAACGCAGGTAGTTGCGGTTGCCGTGAATCTCCAGCAGCGCCGCCCGGCTGCCCGCCTGACCGTGCAGGTCGTCTACATTTTGGGTAATTACCGCCTTCAGAACACCCATGCCCTCCAGCTGCGCCAATGCCAAATGCCCCGGGTTGGGCGCCGCGTTGTCCACCGCATCCTTGAGGTCAAAGGTGGGATTGCCCGGCGTTACCTCGTCGTGAAGGCGTCGCTCCCACCAGCCCGACGGGTCGGCCACGAACTCCCGGTAGGACAGGTTGGTGGGTTGCCCGTATCTGGTCCACAGACCATCCGGCCCACGAAAAGACGGGATGCCGCTCTCCACGGACAACCCCGCTCCGGTCAGGGCGATGGCATACCCGGATGCCGCCAGAACGTCGGCCGCTGCCTCGATGTTGTCCATAATCGCCCCACCTCGTTGAGCCGGAAGCTGCCTCACCGCCAGCTTAGGCGGGCCACTTCGCCATTGCCAACGTGAAAGTAGGCCGCACTGTCGCCGAAATGCGCTTGCACCGGCTCTAGCTCGGTGGTGGTAATCAGCGCCTGCCGGTAATTGGCAACCTTTTGCAGCACCCGCTCGCGGCGCGGTGCGTCCAGCTCGGAAAACACGTCATCCAGCAGGATGATGGGGTCATCGCCACGGGTTTGAGACAGATACTCGGCCTCCGCGAGTCGCATCGCCAGAGCGATGGTGCGAGCCTCGCCACGCGATGCGAACGAGTTGGCGAACCGTCCGTTGGCCAGGATCACGATGTCGTCCCGGTGCGGCCCCACGGCAGTAACCGCAGTGGCCTGTTCCCGCGCCGCCGATTTTTGCAGCTCCTCGCGAAAGACCGCCGCAATGTCCGCCGCCGACCCCTCTGCCGCTACTCGCGGTTGATACGCCAGCTGCAGCGGGTGTTGGGTATCGGCCAGTGTACGATGCAGGCAATCGGCGGATCTGGCCAGGTAGTCCAGCGCGGCGGCCCGGCCCACTACCAGCGTCGAACCGGCCTGCACCAGTTGGTCGTCCCAATACAGCATCTCCTCCGGTTCCACCCGGCTTTCCCGCTGCCGGCGCAGCAGGCCATTGCGGTTCCGCAGGGCCGCCTGGTAACGTTGCAACGCCGTGAGATAGTAGCTGTCGGCCTGACTGATCAGGATGTCCAGGTAGCGACGCCGCTCCGACGGTGGGCCCAGTACCAGGTTAACATCGTCGGCAAAAAACAGGGTGGCCCCAATGTGGCCCAGCAAACTGGCCGCGGTTCCGGGCTGGCGGTTGACCCGAATCTGCTTGCGAACCGGCGGCATCGACTGACCGGTCGAATCGCAATCGGTGGCATCTGCCAGCCGGCCCCGACCATCGCCGGCGGGGAGATAGCCAACCACGGCGGGAATCTCGCGCCCGTCGCGGCAGGCCAACCCGGATACATAGGCTGCATCGCCGCGATTGGCAGCATCAAAGTTGACCACCTCCCGCTCGCTGTCGGCGCGGAAGGAACGCCCGATGGCCAGCGTGTAGGCTGCCTCAAGCAGGGCGGTTTTGCCCTGGGCGTTGCCGCCGTCAAATACCGATACGCCCAGCGGCAACTCAAGGTCAACCTGCCGGAAATTGCGGTAGTTGGTGAGGCTAAGCCGGGACAGATAGGCCAACGAGACACCTGAAACCGGAATGAAGGAGGGCTTATTTACCCGGATGAACTGGATAGACAGGATTAGGATGGCGAGGTATGCCTCGCCCCGACAACGAGATTGCTACGTCCCTCGACAAGCTCGGGATGAACGGGCGCTCCTCGCAATGACGGTGAGAGCGGGGGCGGGTTTCAAACCTGCGCTTACTGCGAACACCGGAGCAGGAATTAGCGACTGGCGTAGGTGTACCGTCCGCCGGTAGCCTGGGCCAGAATTTCGAGGGACACATGGTCGGCTTCGGCGCCAACGCCGATGGTATGAACTATTACGTTGCTATTAACCAGCAACCCAACCAGCTCATCACGGGTAGTTTCGCTGGACACCGTCACATCAACGGGCAATGTCATACCTTCCGGCAACTCGGTGCCATCGTCCAGAACGATGCCTGGCGGCGCGCTTGAGCCGGCCTTTAAAATGGCGCCGTCCAAGCCGTCGGTCAACAGCACAATCACGTTAGCCTGATCAGGCTCACTGCTGGACTTCAGCATTTCATGCGCATCTCTAACAGAATCGTAGATAAATGTCCCTCCCACCGCACTGGTGCTCAGAGTTTCTACTCTCTCCAACCAAGCCCGCTGGTTGCCGGTATCATCCAGCGAACGCAATGGAACCAGTGTTTCCGTGGCGCTGGTAAAAGCAACCAGCGCCGCCCGGCTGTTTGCCGCCGCCGTCCCAGCGGCGGGGTTGATGTAGGGAAGCGCCACGTTGATCAGCGACGACTTCACCGCATCCAGGTTGCCGCCTTCCTGAATGCTCTGGCTGACATCAACCAGAAAGATGGTATTGGTGTTGGATGCGTACAGAGGGGCGACGGCTTCCGGCAACGGCACTGCGTCAACCGGAGCAGCCACCGAACTGTCCTGGCGATTGTTGACCCACCAGATGACCCCGATGATGACGGCAGCAATCACCGCCAGCGCGAGCAGGATGGCCAAGACAGCCAGCGCGACCCGAAACGGCGAGCGTCGAGGCTCGTCATACGAAATATAGACAATCATACTGCCGGTCGCGTCCTGGCCGAATCGGAGTTATTTAGCTGGCGCGCAACCTTCGCAATAGCCGTAGAAATCCACCCGCTGGGACGACACCTGGAACTGGGTATCGCGGCTTACGGAACGCTCCAGCTCGGCCACCTTATCCTGGCCAACGTCGGCGTCCACCACCGCGCCGCATCCCAGGCACACCAGGTTGGCATGGGGCGAAAGGTTGGCGTCGTAACGCGACTGTTTCTGGAAGGGCAGCTCGCGCACGATGCCGGCCTGTTGCAGGAGCGCCAGCGTGGAGTAAACCGTCGCCAGAGTTACATACGGGAAGAAGTCCCGCACGCGTTCAAATATCTCCCGCACCGTGGGATGGTCGGCGGAATTAACCACCACCTCGGCGATGGCCAGGCGTTGCGGGGTCAACCGGATGCCCAACGGCTTCAGTCGGGCTACCAAATGTTCCTGGGTAGTCAAAATGCCTTCCAAAAAAAGTATCCCTGCCGGATAGTATACCATCCCGGCAGGGATTCCCTGATTCGTTCGGTTCGCCGCCGTTTGAGACGATTCGAACCGGGAGCGTGCCGATGGGGGGTGTTGACGCCTTACAGACGCCCGCCGCCGCCGACCACGCGCTCGTTGACTCCGTAGAACACTGAATCCTGCTTGTGGAACACCTGGATGCGGGAGCGGGCCGTCTCCACCACGAAGACCCTGCCTTCATCGTCGCACTCCACGGCGATGGGCCCCCAGAATTGCTTCTCCCGGTCGAGACCCTGGGAAATCTTACGCTCTTCCCACATCTCGGGGTTCGCGTCCAGCTTGCCCATGCCCCACTGGGAAATGGTGCCCTCGCCGTAGGTCATGCCGGCGTAGGCTCCGTTGGGGTGGAATATCTGCATCCGGTCGTTGTTCCAGTCGGCAACGTAAATCGTGCCTTCGGAGTCCACCGCCACGTCGGTCGGGCGGTTGAACTGGCCCGGGCCGTCACCGGTTTCGCCAAAAGCCATCAGGAACTTTCCGTCGGCGTCGAACTTCTGGATCCGGTTGTTGCGCCAGTCGGCCACGTACACGTTGCCGGCGGCGTCCACGTCAATCCCGAAGGGCATATTGAACTGCCCGGGGCCGTCGCCAAACTCGCCCCATTGTCCGATGTATTCGCCGTCTTTGGTGAGCATTTGCACACGATGGTTGCCGGAGTCCACCAGATACAGGCGACCACCGGCCCCGAAGACCAATCCGCTGGGGTTGTCCCACTGGCCGTCGGCGTTGCCGGGCCGTTCCCACTTCCGCAGGTACTCGCCGTCTGGAGAGTAGATGCTGATGCGGTCCAGATATTCGTCGGCCAGGTAAATGTTTTCGTCAGGCCCCACGGTGATTGCAGTGGGCCAGATGATGGCGCCATCGGTTGCCACCGCTTCGCCGTCGCCCTGCTCAAAGACGCCCTTGGCAAATTCGCTGATGAACTCTTCATCAACCGTGCACATCGTAATGCGCTTGCCGTCCGGTCGATAGTCATACGAGCGGTTGGCCACGTAGATTATGTTGCCTTCGCCCCGCGCCATCGCCGTCGGATTGCGGAAGCCGGGCCCGGAAAACTCGGCTCGTCCAATCGTGTGGCTGTAATGCAGGGATATGTCCAGGGTCGGCAACCCCGTCGGTTGGGTGGTAGTTGTCATATGTATTCCTCCGTTAGCACGGTGGCGATGCTGGCCGGGGTGGCGGATCCGCCGCCCCGGCGCCCGGGCGGTGTCCGCAAGGACAACCGCGTCGCTGCCGTCAGCTACACCAGGTTGAATTTCTCGAACGTTCCGCCCACCAGCGGCTGGGCATCAAGACCCATCCAGCCTTCCAGCAAGTCCGTGTAGACGCTGCGGAAGTCGGTGTTGAAACGCAGGTCGCCTTCCAGCAACTTGTCATCTTCCAGCGAAGGATATTCGCCGTACATACCGCCATTGACGCCGTCGCCAACGACGAAAGCCATCCCGCCACTGCCGTGGTCGGTGCCTGAGCCGTTGTCATGCACCCGCCGACCGAACTCGGTGAATACCATCAGCACCACGTTATCGCTAGCGTCGTGCTCCTTCAGGTCGTCGTAGAAGTCGGCAATCGCGTTGGAGGTGTCCGACCACAGCTTGGCGTGGGCCGCCAGCTCGCCGGCGTGGGTGTCGAAGCTGTTGTAGGGAGCCGTGGTATACAGGATGCGCGTGCCGAAACCGGCCAGATACACCTGGGCAATGTTCTTCATGTACTGCGCAACCACGTCGCCGCCGTACTCCACTGTCGAGGAATACATCTCAGGAGCGGTGCTCAGTATGTCGGCGCCCTTCAGGGCGTCCATACCGGTCTGGGACAGGTAGTCGACTACCGAGCTGCGGCCGATGGTCGGCGAATAAATCTTGGAGAAGATGTCCAGCGCGTCGGTGCGCTGGTCTTCCTGTTCAATGCCTGTCAGCACGCCATAGGTGGCCAGGTTGCCCACCGAGGCTACCGGCACGCCCGGCGCGGCCAGCGCACGGGGCAGTCCACGGCCAAAGTTCACGCCGGTCAGCACATTTTCCTTGTGGGGGT
Source organism: Dehalococcoidia bacterium (assembly GCA_965220095.1). Taxonomy (GTDB): domain Bacteria; phylum Chloroflexota; class Dehalococcoidia; order Lucifugimonadales; family UBA3495; genus Bin87. The sequence goes on along the minus strand of OZ244805.1, from coordinate 1,942,169 downwards.
CGAGCTCGCGGATAGTGCGGCCCAGCCAGCCTTCGGTGCCCTGCTTGTCGGGCTCGCAGGTGTGCCAGATGTCCATGCTGCGGAAGTGGCTGCGGTTGGGGTTGGCGTACCCAATGCCCTGGATGACGGCCAGCTTGCCTTCATCGTACAGCCGTTTCATGGGGCCCATGTTGGGATTCAGCCCAACCTGGCCGTTCAGATCGAGCGCCTGCCCTTCAGGGATGCGCACCGACGGCCGGTTGTCGTAGTACAACGGGTCGGCGTGGGGCACCACGGTGTTGAGGGCGTCATTACCGCCGGACAGCTGGAGCACCACCAGCACCGGATCTTTCTTGGTTGCAGTCATCTCGTTTCTCCTTCGTGGTCGAACCGGGACAGGAACGGTACGGGTCGGTTGACCCGTTGCCGGCGGCGGAGTTTTTGCTCCGCCGCCGGCAATTGGCGTTCCTGATTAGGCAAACTGATACTCCTGGGTGCTCACGATGAGTTGCAACGTCTGTGCAATCATGTCCGAATACTCAGGCGTGCCGGGGGCGGCGTTGCCCGCATTGCCGGCGTAGGCGACCAGTTGGTCGCGGGTCTCCGGGGCCAACTCATAGGCGCCCATCATCTCCAGGCAGCGATCCACAACGTCGCCGGCGCCGGAAACTTGCTCGCTGCCCAGCCGCGCGACGATGTCCTGCACACCCGGCAGGTTGATGTTGCCCACCTGGTCGGCGGCAAAGTTAATGCGCTCCACCAGCGTGCCCGAGTCGATCCACTCGGCGCCGGTGTGCCAACCCTCCACTGTGGGAGGATTCATCAGGTCCTGGCCCATGTAGCGGATGGTGTTGGACAGTGGGCTGAGGCCCAGGCGCGGCTTGGTGAAGTCGCGTACCAGACGCATCGTGCCGATGACGACCTCGGCGGGACTCTTGACCTTTTCGAAGCGGGCGTTCTTGAAGAAGTCGGAGTTGAACAGCACGCGCAGCATTGCGGTCAGGTTGTAGCCGGAATCAAAGTAGGTCTGCTCCAGCAGGCGGACGGCCTCCGGGTCCCGGGGTTCCGTGTTCTGCCAAGCCGGCACCTGAACTTCGTCGGCGACGAAGAAGTTATACAGGTGGCGCGAAACGAACCGGGCCGCCGACTGCTGTCGGGCAATAATCTCAACGATGTCATCACCGTTGAAGTTACCGGTCTCGCCCAGGAAGGTCTTCTCTTCATCGTCGTGGTCGTAAGGATTGTAAATGAAGCCGGATTCGTAACGGCCGTAGGGATACCGCGGCACGGCGTTGGTAATCGTCCAGCCCGTGAAGGCGCGGGCGGCTTCTTTAATGTCGTCCTCGGAGTAGTTGGCCTTGCCGTCCATACCAACGCCCAACGAGAACAGCTCCAGTAGCTCGCGGCCCCAGTTCTCATTGATGGCGCCCTTGTGGCTCATGCAATTGTCCAGGTAGAACACCATGGCCGGGTCGCGGGACAGACCTTTCAGCAGGGTTTCGAAGTTACCCATGCCCAGCTGGCGGAACATATCCAGCTGGAGTTTAATCTGGCGGCCATGCTCACACTTGGAGTTCCCGGTGCACAGGATGCCATGCCAGAACAGGGCGATTTTTTCCTGCAACGGCCGGCGGGTGTTGATCATCCGGTAGGTCCAGTAGGCCTGGTTCACTTCCAGCGCGTTCATCTCTTTCCAGTCGACGAAATGGCGCTCGAGAATGTCCATTTCCAGGTCGGGTTGGGCCTGGGGATTCAGCAGGTCTTCAACGGTGGCCTCGTAGCCATTACTGGCCCGTTCCTCCAGCTCGGCGTAGGTTGCGCCAAAGCCGGCCCGACGCATCAGATGCGCCATCAGGGCAATATCCTGGTTGTTGGGCATAACGTGTACCTCCTGTACAAAAGGTTGACGATTTCCGGCTAAACAAATAGCGCCTTGCGGTGGAATCCGCGACAACTAACGCACTAACCACGAAAGCATACGGAACCACCATTCTGATGGCCGCATAGTACGCCCGGCGGGTTTGGAGTGTCAAGGCGGGGGCGGGGCGGGCGGCGGCCATCCAATCGAGAACGCCTATAACCACGACAGGTTATAATGCATCTATGAACTTTGACCGCATAGCAATAATCCCAAGTGTATGTCAAGGCCGACCGACCGTGCGTGGGACGCGCATTACGGTGGAATTTGTGCTCAAACTAATGGGAAACGGGTATACGGCTGAGGAAATCCAGCAGCAATACCCCGACTTGGAAAGGGCTGATGTATACCAGTGCGCTACTTATGGAGCGTGGCTAGCCAGCGACCGCACTTTACAAGTCGAATGAGGCTGCTGGCTGATGTGCACATATCGCCCACCACAGTTCAGTACCTGAACCGCCTTGGGCATGACGCAATCCGCGCTACCTCCGTTCTACCGCCCGCGGCACCGGATGATGACATCGTTGCCAAGGCAATCGAACTCGGACGAGCAGTATTGACGCAAGATTTAGATTTCTCCGATATTGTCGCACTGTCTGGTAAAGCCGAGCCATCACTAATCACGCTGCGGCTGTCCGATTCGAGGGTGGAGAACGTGAATCAGGTCCTGGGGTCCGTGCTGCCGACGCTGGAAGAAGAAGTGGACCGAGGCATCATTGCAACTGTGGAGGACAACCGAGTTAGAACCCGCAGGCTGCCGGTATGAAGCATCAGCTAGAACGGCGGCGCAAACCCGCCCTTCCATGAAATACTTCCGACGCCGTCCCGGGTACGACGAGGAAATACGACGATGGGAGCAGTGCCGGTGCTCTCCTCGTCTCTACGTCAACTCCGACCGCTTACCGTTTGTGGGCGGGATTTGACGCTTTGTAACATTGGGAACAAGGTAAATGTCCAGGGCCGTGTACTAATGCTTTGTCCATCGATTTGCCACATCGGGTTCTCACAAGTCCGTTTGGAAGGTGTTCCGCTACCAAGTGGTACTCGTCTTGTCGCTGCGGACGCTGATGCCGCTCTTCGGTTTGCGATTGTTGCCTCCGCAGGCGTTGAGCGGGCCGGTCGTCCAGTTGCCTTGCCCTGCGCTGCCGAGCCTGTACAGCGGCGACCGCCCAGCGCCTCGTCATGCAGCAGTCCCCGCGACTGTCGATTAAGGGCGGAAAAGTAAGCATAAATTCGTTGTGTCCCCCCGGCCGTAAGCTGACCCAGAACCCGCACCCCTGCTCCGTCAAACACCAACCCACCCCATCACCGCCTGACCACCGCCAACCCACCATCGCCATCACCGCCTGACCCAAAGGAGCCGTCATCCCCAACACCCGCCAAACTCGCTCATCCTGAGCCCGTCGAAGGACCGCTATCATTCGTCCCTATACTTGATGTGGGCGTGGCAATCTCGTCGGAGTAACGTCACTCTTCCGGCAACTGGATCGCCACGTCGCTGCCCTTCGCGCGATGACGATCCAAATCCGCATGGGTGCCAGATCAGGGCCTTTCAATTCTCACAATCCATCGTCATGCCCGCAATCCATTGTCATTCCCGCTTGCGCGGGAATCCAGAATCCGTTAGGACCGGCGCTGGTCAAGTGTTCTACAAAGTCAAAAACAACAGATTCTGGGAGAATTGAAAGGCCCTGGGTGTGGGGTTACTTTGGTAGCGCCAAACCGGGGAAACATTTAATCCGCCGATGGATTAAGCGTCCAGTATTGTTCCAGCTCAAAAAGGGTACATTTTCGCTTTTTGGCCAGCAGCCGACAGGCTTCCACGACTATCTTGTAGCCCGTCTCATCAATGCCGCCGATAGGAGTAAACCTTCGGAGGTCGTCCCTGATACGGGCGGCTTCCGTGTCTGTACAATGAGACAGTTGATGGAGTAATTTCTCGCGAAGAATGTTGTCCATCGGCGGGTGCATCACTTCAACCAAGCCTTCTCGGCCGAATCCTGCCAGGTAGCAAGTAGTTTTCAGGTACATGGCGATCATCTTGGCCGCCCAGCCCACTGTGAGCGTTTTGACCTTTCCGTTATTTGCAAGGAACTTGCGCTGCCGCAGTTTGCAGATTTCCATATCGTGCCACTTTGTGAATGTTCCTTCATCGATGGGGCCAATGGCAACGTCAAATAACAGATCAAAGTCAACTAACAGATCAAAGTCAACTGATTCTAGGGCGTTTGAGACATTCTCTTGGTTCCAGCCTCGCATTGCCGAGCGAGTCGTCCAATGAGCGAAATGATCACTGATTTCCCATTTGATACGATATTTTTCATCATATCTATCCAGCATTGCTCCCCCCTTTCTCGAGCTACGATATAGATTCACCCTTGTGAGCTGGCCTCGCCACCCGTTCCTCAACCCACTGCTGTACCTCCGGCGCAAAGGCCGGTTCCGGCGGCGGAACGTTGTAGCGCGCCACCCGGCCGTAGCGGGCGGTGTGGTGCAGGGCGTTGATGATGGGGCCGAGGTCCACCTCCGGCGCGGGCGCCTCATCGTCTGACCGCAGCGGCAGCGTGAACTTGGGGATGCGCTGCTGCACCATGAATGGGTACAACCAGGCGCCAGGGCTCTCCAGGCTCCGGCACACCAGGATGCGGTAATCGCTGGCCGGCGGCGGGGTTTCCAGGGGCATCGGCTCCCAGCGACGCAGCAGGTCTATTTCCACCAGATTGACCAGTTCGGCAACGATTGCCTCGCGCTTGCGGATATACCGCCGGCGGCCCTCGCCCGGCCGCTTGTTGGTGGGGGATAGCACCTCAACTATGGTGACCAGCTCGCGCTCCGGCACCGTTTCCACGCGCAGCCAGGAGACGCTAACCTCCCGGGGCATTCGTACCCGTACCGCCATGGCCTCATCCGTCGGAGCGGCAACAACTGAGGCTGTCTCTGCCACTGAGGAGCCACCCGCTGAAGGTTCCTCAACCTCGACTCGCCGCTGTAAGTCGATGCGGTAGTTGTGTGGCAACCGCGGCCCCAACGCCTGTGGCTAAACCCGCAACCAGACTGAAGTGAAAGTCCGGCCAGATGTCTGGATGCTCCAGGTACGGATTCATGCCGGGGAAGGGGTTCTCGTATTTCACATCACCCGCCGCGCCGCCGTTTGTGCTGCCGCAGGATGCAGTCGTCCATAATCACGCCGAGGCCCTCGGTGCGGGCGCGCTCGGCGGCTGCTTCGTCCACCACGCCGTCCTGCATCCAGATGTAGCGCGCGCCGATGCTCACCGCGTCGTCGGACACCGCGCCGGCGAACTCGCTGCGACGGAACACGTCCACCAGGTCGATGGCCGCACCCTGGGCCTGCGCCGCTGCCGATGCTGACTCCAAGTCATTGTACGACTGCTCGCCCAGCACGGTCGCGCCATTCAGCGCCGGGTTCACCGGGATGATGCGGTAACCCTGGGACTGCATGTACGCTGATACCCCGTGGCTGTCCCGGGCCGGGTTATCGGACAATCCCACCACCGCAATGGTTTTCACGTTATCGAGAATCTCGTCAATCAGGTCCATTTCTTGTTTTCCTTACGTCATTGCGAGCGAAGCGTGGCAATCCCGTCGGAGCAATAGCCGTGGTTGGGAGCAAACCCTCCACGCCGGCGGGATTGCCACGTCGCTCCGCTCCTCGCAATGACAGACGTAGCGCCTACCGGCTGGCGGTGCTGTCGCTGGCCGTGATGGTGATGTGGCCCATGTAGCCGTTGGCGCTGGCGCCGTGCCAGTGGTTCTCACCCGCCTTGATCTGCACCACGTCGCCAACGCCGACCTCAACCTCCTGGGTTTCGTCGGCCACGATCCCGTTGCCGGTGGTTATTACCAGGATTTGGTCGCTGCTGTGGCGGTGCCAGCCGGTTTGAGCGCCGGTTTGGAAGTTGACCACGCTGGCGTTGAAAAAGTCGCTCTCTCCCTCCGGGATTATGGGTTGGCGGGTGCGGTGCACTTCGCCTCCCGACCAACCAGGCACCGGCTCGGCGGGTCCCAGCGGCACGTGCTCTACATTAGCAATACGGATTACACGCATAAGTTTGCCTCCTTGCGTATGTGTAAATTGGTTGGCGTCAGGCGGCGATTGATTCCCGCAACTGCGCCAGCAGCTCTGCGTCGGTGTCGAATTCCAGCTCCAGGATGTCTTTCGCGAGACGGCGAGCGGCTTGCTGGTCTTCATCATTACCGGTAGTGAGCAGTTCCCGTATATGGTCGGTTAGACCTGCTCGAAACTCCGAGTCGCGAACCGCCATCTTACGTACTCCGACCGTCCAGTCTTCTGACCTTGACATAATCAATCTCCATCGCGGTTCTGGTAGTCCAGCCACCGCTCTTGTGCCCTGGTAATGTCGTCGCGTTGATCGCTTTTATCTCCACCACCGAGCAGAATTATCAATTTAGGCCCATCCCATGCGAAGTAAATCCGATAACCAGGCCCCAACCACACCCTGCGCTCAAGCACGCCGTTGCCTACGCTTCGAACATCGCCTAAATTACCTGCTTGCATTCGGTCCAAAACAGCAACTATGCGGACTCTTACAGGTGAGTCTAACTGTTCCAGCCAACGACTGAACGGGTTACGCCCACGATGGTCAAGATAACCGCGGAGTTCGGGCATAACGGCATTATACTACTCAGCCTCAGCCGGTATGCCCGCAACCATACAGTTGGATGGTCTACTTAGCCGGAACCGGCACGCCGGCAATCTTGACGGGCACGCTGCCCACGGTGTTGCGGCTGGTGAAATACAGCGTCTTCCAGTCGGCGCCGCCGAAGCACAGGTTGGTGGTGGCCGGCTGGCCGTGCACCACGATGCCCAGCGTCTCGCCGCCCGCGTTCATAATGTGCAAACCGCCCGCGCCGCCGCAGTACACGTTGCCTTCAACGTCCACCTTCATGCCATCCGGCACGCCCTCGCGCTCGCCGCGCATATCGGCGAACAGGCGCTGCGTCGCCAGGGACACGGTGCCGTCGTCCTGCACCTCGAAGGCCCGGATGATGCCCCGCCGTGAGTCGTTCACGTACAGAATGCTCTCGTCGGGCGAGAAGGCGAGGCCGTTGGGCACCACGAAGTCGGCCACCAGCAGCGTCAGCGTGCCCAGGTCGGCGGACAGCCGAAAGACGCCGGAGATGGTCTGCTCCCATTGCTGCCGGGGGCGTCGTAACGTCCACGGGTCGGTGAAGTAGATGCTGCCGTCGGATTTCACCACCACGTCGTTGGGGCGGTTCAGCTGGCGGCCCTGGAACTGGTTGGCGAGCACCGTCGTCGACCCGTCGGCCTCGAGTCGAGTGACGCGGCGGCCGTCATGCTCGGCAGCCACCAGGCGGCCCTGCTGGTCTCGCGTCAGACCGTTGTGACGGTTCACGCCGTCGGCGTCCACGGTAACACCGCTGCCCGGGGTGTAGCGCATCCGGCGGTCGTTGTGGATGTCGCTGAACAGCAGGTAGCCGCCGTCGCTCCACCACACCGGGCCTTCAGCGGGCCCTTCGCCACCACCATATCCGGAGCCATGCTCCTCAATGGGAGCGTCCGCGTCGATGATGTTGTCCACAGCTGGAGATAACTTTTCGATAGGCATGACACATTCTCCTTATGAATGCCGGGCATTGCTGCCACCGGTGGGGTGGGAATGGTTGCTTGCGCCGCCATTGTAGGCGTGTGCGGCGAGGCGCGCAACGGCCCGACGGCCCGGTCAGCATCCGGCCAAAAGTTGCAGGCCCGTCTCTATGCCAACGTCGCACGGTTTGAGGTTCAATAGGCGCTGGTTCACTCCGCCTTTTTTAGAAAACTGACCAAATGATGCACCGTTGGCTAAACCGGATCCACCAGGGCGACTGCCTGCGACTGATGTCGCAGATGCCGGCCGGCTCGGTGGACCTGGTGGTTACATCTCCGCCGTACAACCTGCTGAACAGCAGCGGCAATGGAATGAAGAACGGCAACGGCGGCAAGTGGTCTCGCTCGGCTCTGATGCGTGGGTACGCCGACCACGGCGACTGTATGCCTCACGAAGACTACGTGGAATGGCAACGGGAATGTCTGCGGGGTATGCTGCGGGTGCTCGCTCCCGAGGGCGCCATTTTCTACAACCACAAGTGGCGGGTGCAGCGCGGATTACTGCAAGACCGCTCCGACATCATGGACGGCTTCCCCGTGCGGCAAATAATCATCTGGCAACGCTCCGGCGGATTCAACCACAACCCCGGCTACTTCCTGCCCACCTACGAGGTGATTTACCTGATTGCCAACCCGAAGTTCCGGCTGGCTCCCAAGGCCGGCGGCATTGGAGATGTGTGGCACATCCGCCAGGATCGGGACAACCCGCACCCGGCATCGTTCCCGCCGGAGCTGGCGCAACGCGCCATCGCCGCCACCACGGCCAGCGTCGTGCTGGATCCGTTCCTGGGCAGCGGTACCACCGCAGTGGCAGCAGTGCTTGAGGGACGGCAATACGTCGGCCTGGAAATTTCCGAAGAGTATTGCCGCTATGCCCGGCAGCGCATCGCCGAAGTTGCCGGGTCGGCAGAACCCGACGCGCCGGCTCCCAGCGCTCTGGACGTGCGGGCCGCGTTGGTTCCCTCCCCCAACCTGACCCGATAGAGCGCCCCTCCCGGAGCGGATTATCCGCCGCCGGCGGGTGCGATGGTACAATCGTCGCACCCGTGGCCGTCCGATGAAGCAGCGGCCGACAGGACTCCGAGGCTCGTCATGACAACCATCGAAACCTCTAACAAAGCCCCTACCGAGTCCAACGAATCTCCGCCCAGGTCTGTCGCAATCCCGCTGGCAGAATTCGGCAAATCGCTCTCGGACTCTGACCTGAACACCTGGCTGGAAGCGTTGGCAGCAAGAAATGCTCAGCTGGGGCAGGAATACGAAATCTCCAACAGAGGACACCTGATTATCATGGTGCCAACCGGTCTGCCGGGCTTCCTCCACGAAGGTGAGTTGTTTATCGATCTCGGCATCTGGACTCGCCAGAACGGTGGAGTGGCGTTCCCTTCCTCCAGCATGGTCATTTTGCCCGATGGATCTCGGCTGGGCCCCGACGCTGCCTGGATCAGCGAGGAACGCCGTCACGAACTTCGGTCGGTGGAGCAAACACCTTTTCCCCACCTGGTGCCCACCTTCGTAGCGGAAGTACAGTCCCCGTCCAACACTGCCCAGGAACTGGCCAACAAAATCAACCTGTTCATTACCCACGGAACCAGGTTGGGATGGTTGATCATTGCAGACACCCGAACCGTTATCCTATTCCGTCCCGGGCAAGAACCTGAAGTATTGGTTGATCCTGAATTCATCGACGGTGACGATGACGTGCTAACCGGATTCAGGTTCGCCGTGCGAGAAAGAATCTTCGATAGCCCTAATAATCCCCAGTGAGGTAAACCAGTGCCCGATCAGAATTACGACGTTATCATCATCGGCGGCGGCATGGCCGGCCTGACCGCCGGTATCTACGCCGCCCGCCACGGCCTCAGCACCGCCATCGTCGAGGAGATGATGGCTGGCGCCCAGATTATCAACCTGGAGCGCATTGAGAACTATCCGGGCTTCCCCCAGGGCATCGCCGGCTACGAACTCGGACCTGCCACCCAGGAACAGGCCATGAACGCCGGCGTAGCAATGCTGATGGATACGGCCACGAACATCACCATCGACGGCGATTACCTGCAAATCACCGGCGACGGCGGCGACAGTTATCGCGGGAAGGCCGTCATCATGGCCGCCGGTTCGTCGCTGCGCACGCTAGGCATCCCCGGCGAGGAAGAGTTCAACGGGCGCGGAGTTTCCCACTGCGCAACCTGCGACGGCCCGATGTACATGGGTCAAACCGTTGCCGTCGTGGGCGGCGGCGACTCCGCGGCCGACGAGGCCCTGACGCTAACCGAGTACGCCGATCGGGTCATTCTGTTCCACCGCAGCGACGAACTGGACGCCCAAAGCGTGTTGCGGGAACGCATCGCCGCGTCCGCCAAGATTGAGGTGCGCTACAACGCCGAGGTCGTCGAGATTCTGGGCGAAGATGCCGTAACCGGCGTGCGGGTGCGCAGCGCCGACGGCGAGATCGTCGAGACCCTGCACGGTCTGTTCGTGTACGTCGGCCTCGATCCCAACTCCGCCGCCGTCGCCGACCTGGTGCCGCTGGATAACTCGGGACACATCCCGGTCGGCCTCACTATGGAAACACCCCAACCCGGCCTGTTCGCGGCCGGCGACATCCGGCAGCAATCCGCATCCCAACTGGTAGCATCGGCCGGCGACGGCGCCACCGCCGCAATCGCAGCGTTCCGCTACATCAACTCCAAACAGTGGTAAAAGCATCGAAAACCAACCCCCTCTCCCTCGATGGGAGAGGGAGCAATATTGGCGCCATTTGCACACCATGACAGCTACTCACGTCCCGCGAGCATAACCATGCAAATCTCCGACCACGTTTACAGCACTCACATCGCGGAAGACCCCAACACCTACGGGGCAATGCACCCGGGCGGTACCCAGATTTACTTCGTGGGCGACCCGGCCGGCCACATGGTGATGATCGATTCGGGAGAACCGTACCGCGCCTGGCGCCGTCAGATCGCAGCCTACTGGGAAGAGTTGGGTCGCCCCACCATCGACGCCATCCTGATTACCCACGGCCACGGCGACCACATCGGCGGGCTGGACCGGTTGCAGGAGCTGTTCGGTTGCCCGGTGCGTTGCCACCCCAAGCTGGCGCCCCGGTTGCAGCACATCCTCGGCGGCGACTCGGTGGTTGCCCTCGGCGCTCGAGAAGTTATTGCCACGGGCAGCGGCGCGACCCTGCGACCGCTTTTCACGCCGGGACACGAGGAAGACCACGTGTGCTACTTCCTGCGGCCCGACCGCGTGCTGTTCAGCGGCGACAACCTGTTGGGCAACTCGTCATCCAGCGTGCGCAACCTGAAACTGTACATGTCCTCGCTGAGCCGCATGGCCAAAACCCGCCCGCAGGTGGTCTGCCCTGGCCACGGCAACACCATCGTTCGGGGCGAGCCGCGCATCCTGCAGCAGATTGCCCACCGGCAGGGTCGCGAGGACCAGGTGCTCGCCGCAATGTCCGGCGGAGCATCCACCGTTGACGCAATTGTGGCCGCCGTCTACCCGCGCAACCTCCGCAAGTCGCTGCGCGATGCCGCCGGCCGCAACGTGCGCACTCACCTGGAGAAACTACGACAGGAAGGCAGCGTCCGCGAGCAGGAAGCCATCTACTCCCTGGCCGCTTAGACACTCCGACTCGACTCCCCATCATGTACCGTGCGTCCGGCCCATCGGGGGCGTTGGGTTGCGGACTTGCCCTGCTGATTCTGGGCCTGTTCCTGCTGACGCCAGTGGGCCTGTTCCTCATCAAGGGCGTAGCATGGGCATTGGTGGCAGTCGGCGCAGCGCTGACTGCCCTGGCCCTGTGGGCCTGGCTGAGACAGCGGCGTAGATTCTAACGGACAACCGCCCGGCTACTCCTCCATCAGCCCCGACCCGTCCCGCTGTAGTATCTCGATCCGCACATCATCCGGACCTCTCACGAATGCTATGCGCACGCCGGGACGGATGGTACGCGGCTCAACGTAGATCTCCGCCCCCTTGCTCCGCAAGTCCTCCACCGCACCGTCGATGTCATCCACGCGGAACCCAAAGTGGTCGAGTCCCAGGTGCGGGTCGCTGGGGTTCGAGTCGATGTGTTCCTCCGGCGCCACGCTGGCGATGAAGATTGCCAGGCCGTTCACATCCAGATCAACGCGAGGCACGCCGTCGCTCTGGATGCGGTTCAGTACCGTCGCCCCAAACATGGTCTCGAAAAAGCCGGCCATGCCTTCCGGGTCCTTGGTTCGCACGTGGATGTGGTCGTAGGTGTAGGTATAAACCGGTGCGGTAGACATCGATCAATTCTCCTTACTCAATCAGGGGCTCATAATGTCCCCTCTCCCTCGATGGGAGAGGGCTAGGGTGAGGGTGCGTCCCTGGCACACAAATGCTAACCCCTTATACATAGTAAGGAGCGCAGCCGCAATGCAACCACGCTCCCCGGTTTGCGAATCAGGCGGCCTACTGAATGTTACCCGGCGGCTTCACTTGTTCCATCAGGTCGTTGTCCCATTCTCCCTCGGCGACCAGAATCGCCTTGGCATCGAAGACAAACGCCTCGATGAGGTTGTGCGACAGGTAGGCGTAGGTTCCCGGTTGTCGTATGGCGTGTATCGACGCCCCGGCGGAACCGGCAGCAATCACCCACGTCTCCAGGTCCACCGCCGGCGGACTGTTGAATCCACCGCGCTCCCACACGTAGTCGCCGTGCCCGCCGATCAGGTGGGGATACGACTGGCGGTTGGCCTGCGAGTGGACTATCAACACGTTCTCGCCCACGTTGGCGGTCAACTGGCCGTCGCCTTGCAACGCTCCGGTAACCCCGTTGAACACAATATGGGTCGGCGCCAGAGATTTCATCGCCTCCAGGTCATCCACCATCGACGCGGATGGACTGTCATAGCGCTTGAAGTCTCCATTTTCGTCCCGAGGCAGGTAGTAGTCCTGTTCGCCAACGTAGTAGGCGCGGTCATAGCTGATCGGGTTGCCCGCCGGGTCTCGCAAACCCTCGCGCGGCAGCACCATGATGGCCCCGTTCATACCGTGCACCACGTGCCACGGAACCATCGTGCCGCCCGGCGCGCAGTGGTAGATGAACACGCCGGCCTTCGTCGCCCGGAACCGCAGCACCACCTCCTGTCCGGGCCCAACCTGGGTCAGGGAACCGCCGCCGAGCGCGCCGGAAGCGGCGTGAAAGTCGATGTTGTGCAGCAACTCGTTGCTGGACGGATTGACCAGCGTCATTTCCACGTAGTCGCCTTCGTGGACCACAATGATGGGGCCCGGTACGGAACCATTGAAGGTAAAGGCCCACATGAACACGCCAGGTGCAATCTCAACATCCTTTTCCTCTACCTCCAGCCGTATCTCGACAACCCTGGGGTCGCCCGCGTTCACCTGCTCGTGCTCCGGGAAAAACGGCGGGGCCACCAGTTCCTGGGTTACTCGTTCCAGCCCGCTAACGTCCTCCGGTTCCCAGGTTTTCGGCCCCGGCCAGTATGCGGACGTCGTAGCGGCCGTGGCTTCGCTGCCCACGGCCGCTGATGTCACGGCCTCGGGACTCGGCAGATCGGTGGGTGCGGTGAACGGTGGCACGGCGGTCGCAGCCTCGTCATCGCCACCACAGGCAACGCCGGCCAGGAGCGCCACCGCCAGCAGCGTGCACAGCAACCAGCCGGCTGATCGCATCTTTGGTATCCGCCTGTTGTCAAGGTTCATACCATTCCATCTCTTCGGAACCGACACGCCAGTCGGCTGTGCGGTTGGAATGCACCACACCGTAGTGCTTGATACGCATCATGTCAACCGCTCAGATATAACTTATAGCAAGTCAATCAATAGGCCCGCACCGGGCCGGCGATGTGGGAAGTATCGTTGTACAGGTGCAGCACGCAGTTGTTGGGGTAAGTACGAACGACCGTCAGCGAACAGTTGTGCATCACAAATTTCCAGTTGGCCTCCAGCGGCAAATCGAGCAGCGATACCAGGCCGGCCCGCAGGCTGCCACCGTGCCCAACGATCAGCACGTTTTCATCCTGGTGTTGCTGACGCACCTGCTGGACAATCCGGCCCAGGCGATGGCTGGTTTCGCGAATCGTTTCGCCTTCCGGTGGCGCAAAATCCAGGTCGTTCTCCATCGAGGCTTCGAACAGGTGCGGGAATTTTCGCTGATATTCCGCCGCCGTCATACCTTCAAATACGCCCTTGTTGTACTCCCGCAAATCCGATGTGAATGCCAGCGGTACATCGCGCTCGCCCAATGCGACGCGGGCGGTCTCCGCTGCCCGGCTCAAATCCGACGAATAGGCGGCGTCGATACGCACGCCGGCCAGCCGCCGGGCCAGCATCTGCGCCTGTTCACGGCCCCGCTCCGACAGCGGCACGTCGGTGTGCCCCTGGATGCGGCCCTCGGCATTCCATTCCGTCTCCCCGTGGCGGGTAATGTAAATGATACCCATGCTGCTCCTTGCCCAAAGTTGACTTCACGCGAAGTTGATTTCACCCCAAACGTTCGCCACCGCATCGGCCAACCGCACGCAATCTTCCACTGGACGCAGACCGATGCGTATACAATCCGGCAAGCCAAACGAAGTGCAGTCCCTTACGAAAATACCCTGGCGGGCCAGCCGCTCCCACAGCGCCGCCGCGTCGCCAACCTGCGCCAGCACGAAGTTGGCCGCCGTCGGGTAACAGCGAATACCCAACTCGCCGAAGCGTTGTTCCACGCTCTCGCGCGACGCTGCCACCGCAGCCCGGGCCCGTTCCAGGTAGCAACCATCAGCGAGCGCCACGACGCCGGCCGCCTGCGCCAGCCCGTTCACGCTCCAGTCCGGTTGCAACGCGGCCAACCGGCTGATTACCGCGTCGCCGGCCACGGCATACCCCAACCGCAATGCCGTCAGCGCGTAGTCTTTGGTCATCGATCGCAGCACAACCAACGATTGGGTGGTCGCCGCCAGCGACACTGCGTTGGCTTCGGTGTGCCGGTCGGACAGGTTGATGTACGCTTCATCGATTACCAGTACGCTGCCGACGCGAGCGGCAACGTCCGCCAGGATCCGCAGGTTGGCGCTGCCAATCAGCGCACCCGTCGGGTTATTGGGGTTGCAGACAAACACCAGCGCCGGACGCTCGGAATGGATGCGCTCCGCGGTAAGACCAACGTCCCAGCTAAAGCCGTCCGCGTCCCTGATGGCGTCAAGGGTATGAACTTGGCCGCCCGACACGGCCACCGCTCCGCCGTACTCGCTGTAGGTCGGCGTGAGCAACAACGCCGCCGGCTCTACACCATCCGCCGGCGAGCCAACATACGCGCGCGCCAGCAGGTGGATTATCTCAGTGGAACCGTTGCCAGCAATTATGTTGCCAACTGCAACGCCATCGCCGACGTGATGCTCAGCAATTGCCTCGGTCAGCGCCAGGCTGTGGGGGTCTGGATAGGCTGCCAGCTCGACGGCGGCGATTGCCGCTGCCACACCGTCCGGCGGTCCCAGCGGGCTGACGCTGGCCGAAAAGTCGAGGCAATCCTCCAGCCGCAAACCCAACTCCCGCAATTCCGCCAGCTTGATGCCGCCGTGAACCGGGCGAGCGGGCGAATGACCGCCGGGGGCGGATGAGGGGTTCACCACGTTCGCGAACCTGCCGTCTACCGGCGGGCGGACGGCAGCGTCCGCCCCGGATTGCCAAACAACCGCTCTAGCTCCAGCTCAAACCCGGGTATGGTGGGTGTGCTCAACATTTCGGACCGGCTCAGCTCGGCCCTCTCCACGTATTCCGACCCGGCCAGTTCCAGTACAAGAATGGTGTCGGATACAGGGTCGATTATCCAGTACTCGGGAGCGCCCGCTTCGGCATACCAGCTCCGTTTCATCACCAGGTCCCGCCGCCGGTCCTGTGACATCACTTCAACGACTATGTCCGGTACGCCTTCGACGAAGCTACCCTGAATCAAGTGGCCCCGGTCCGCGCGCACGTACACCAAGTCCGGCGTGGGCGCGGTGGACTCGGACAGTACCACGCCTATCCCGGAGTAGGCCCAGCCGGGGAGCGGGCTCGCGGTGTCCAGGAAGTTGTTCAACATACGAACCAGATAGTCAATCAAACTCTGATGTTCCCAATTCGGTGGCGCCATTTCAAACAATACTCCGTCGGCCAGTTCCCACACTCCCTCGTCCACCGGCCCCAGGGCGCGGTACTCGGCCAACGTCATCTTGGTCCCGTGTTCTACGGTAGTCATCGTTGCTGCTCCTGTCAGGCGAATGTGGTGGCACGCAGTAGCGGACACGGTTATTGCTGACGGCCTGGCAAAGTGCGCGCCGGGTGATTGAAAAGCCGCGCCAATGGCAACGTAAACCCCGGTATGGCTCGCGTAATCAACGTATCCACCCTCCCCAAAGTAGCTCGTTCAACATATTCAGAGCCGTTCAATTCCAGCACTGTGATACTGTCCACTGTCGGGTCCATGACCCAGTACTCCGGTACGCCCGCCTCTTCAGACCAGGCCCGCTTCATCACCAGGTCCCGCGCTCGGTCAGTGGATAGCGCTTCCACGACCAAATCGGGAACTCCTTCTACAAAGCTGCCCTGTACTAAATGCGCGCGGTCGGCGCGAACGTAAACCAAGTCAGGCGTTGGAGAATGCAATTCGGATAGTGCGACACCGATACCGGGTATCGCCCATCCCTGCCTCGGTATAGTGGTATTAAGATACGCGTTAATGAACTCGACCAAAAACGTGATTAGATTCTGATGGTCATAAGTAGGTGGCGCCATTTGACACAATACCCCATCGGCTAATTCCCATACCCCCTCGCTTGGCGGGAGGGCGCGGTACTCGGCCAACGTCATCTTGGCGCCGTGTTGTACGGTAGTCATCGTTGCTGTTCCTGCCAGGCAGATGCGTTTGGTTCAACTTTGCCCATTCTACACTGCCCAGCCGAAAATCCACCGCAGCCAGATGACGCCGATTGCGACCAGCGCCGCCAGCGCCGTTGTCGCGTACAACGCCCGTGTGGCCCGACCGATGTGACGCGCGGACGGTTCCGGAGCCGGGTCGCCCAGACGGTAGTGGCCCACCTTCTCCAGCGTTACTCCCAACCCGCCGGCCATGGCCGCCATCGTCCAGCCGGCGTTGGGCGACTCCGTTCTGCCGTGGTGCGCCAGCATGATGCGACCGGCCCGCCCGGCGAGCATCCCCGGCAATGCCAACGTCGATAGCCACAGCATCACCGCCGCCAGCCGCGCCGGTATCAAATTCGCCACGTCATCGAGGCGCGCCGACGCCTTCCCCAGATATTCGTACCGGCCGTGATAGCCAACCATGCTGTCCAGCGTGTTGATGGCCCGGTACGCCGCCGCTCCGGGCAACCCAAAGAGCGCAAAGGCGAGCACCGGCCCGACCACGCTGTCGGTAACATTCTCGGCAACCGACTCGATGGCTCCCGCCGCCGCCTGCGCCGGTGTCAGCTGCGACGTGTCCCGGCTGACCAGCGCGGACATCCGCCGCCGCACTTCGGCGATGTCGCCGGTGGCCAGTATCCGCCCGATGTCGGCGGCAACCCGGTGCAGCATCCGCACCGAAAACGTCGTCTTGAGCATTGCCGCCGTTACCAGGAGGTAGGCCAGGGGATGCAGTTCCAGCAGGCCGAAGGTCAGCGCCCACGCCAGCCCGCCCCACACCGCCGGAATCAACAACGCCATCGCCCCGCCGTACACCAGTTGCACAGCCGCCGCCGCATCCCGACCCGGCGCGAGCCGTTCCGCTGCCGCCACCGTGTTGCCAATCCACACCGTCGGATGCAATCGGTTGGGCGGCTCCCCCAACGCCACGTCGAGCAATAATGCCAGCAGCAACACCAGCACATCCAACGGCAACGGCAAGGAGAGCAGGGTGGTCGCTACAACGTCCATTTGCCTACCCCAACCCGATTGCGCCCAGCCGCAGCGAGGCGCCGAACCATCCCTGCGCCACCAGAATCACCGACACGCTCAAGGCGGTGGATTCTATCAGTTCGTTGGCCGCACCGTAGCAGTCGCCGGTCAGTCCGCCGCCCAACTGCCTGGTCAACCAAAAACCCGCCAGCAGCGCCAGTGCCGACCCGATGGCCAGGACAATCAGCCCGGCGAACCAGCCGGCGCCCCCGGCGACTATCCCGGCGCTCAATAGCGCCAGTCCGGTTGCCAGCCACGGCTTGCTTCCCGATGCGAACGATGCGCCAAGCCCCTGCTGTCGCCCGTAGGGGTATACGGTGAGCAGCAATGCCATCGTCCAGCGCGACACCACCGGGAATACCAGCAGCGCCGGCCAAACCGGCCCCGGCATCGACAGCAGCGTCACTAGCGCACCATACTTGACCAGCAGCACACATCCGGCGCCGGCCACGGCGAAGGCCCCGACGTTGGAATCTCGCATTATCTCCAGCCGTCGTTCCACCGTGCGGCCGCCCCACACGCCGTCGCAAACGTCCATCAGTCCGTCCAGGTGGAGAAACCGATTGACCAATGCCAGTGCCACCACCAGCAACGCCGCTGTCAGCGGTGGTGTGATCGACAGCCATTCGCAAAGGGCCGCCAACCCAACCAGCATCGCGCCGTACAGCAACCCGACTACGGGATACCAGCCACGGGAACGGGAAATCTCGAGGTCTGTGGCCGAGGGCAAGCCCACCGGCAGCAGGGTCAGAAAGGACAGCGCCACCAGCAACGGCGCGAAAACCGACCGTATCAACGGGGCCCTGCGGAGCTACTCGTCATCCCGGTCGCTCACGCCCGCCTCGGCGAAGGTTGCCATCTCCGCCAGACAGCGGGCCGCCGCCTCAACGATGTGCATGGCCAGCGCCGCCCCGGTGCCCTCGCCCAGCCGCATCTGCATATCCAGCAGGGGAGTCAGTCCCATCGCTTGCAGCGCGACGTTGTGCCCCGGTTCCACCGAGCAGTGCCCCCCGATGAACCGCGCCGCCGCCGCCGGGCACAACCGCCAGGCGATGAGCGCCGCCGCCCCGCTGATGAACCCATCGACGATAACCGCGCAGTTTCTCGCCGAGGCCCCGAGCATCACACCCGCCACCACGCCAATCTCCAACCCGCCCACTTTCGTCAACACGTCCAGGCCATCGTTGCCGTCGGGCTGGTTGGTGTCCAGGGCCCGCTGGATGGTTTCAATCTTGGCTGCCAGCGCCGCATCGTCCACGCCGGTGCCACGCCCGGTAACCGTTGCCACGTCCGCACCGGTTATGACAGCCGTAATCGCCGCCGAGGGCGTGGTGTTGCCGATGCCCATATCGCCGCCGGCGATTACGTTGGCGCCCGCGTCGGCCCGCTCGTTGGCCGCCGCGATGCCGATTTCCAGGCAACGGATCGCGTCTTGTCGGCTCATGGCCGGCCCGCGGGCGATATTGCCGGCGCCATACGCCACCTTGGCGATGGTCAGGCCCGGCTGTGGGTCAAGGTCAACGGCCACGCCGGCATCGATCACCACGATGTCTGCGCCGGCTTGACGCGCCAGCGCGTTGATGGCTGCGCCGCCGGCCAGGAAGTTGAACACCATTTGCGGCGTTACCTCCGCCGGATAAGCTGAAACGCCCTCCGCCGCCACCCCGTGGTCGCCGGCGGCCACGATGACCGCCTTCCCGGTAATGGTGGGTATCGGCTGCCCCGTGATGCCGGCCAACTGGACGGACAGGGTCTCCAGCCGGCCCAAACTGCCCGGCGGCTTGGTCAACATTCCCTGCCGGGCCTCCGCTGCAGCCATCGCAACGGCGTCCAGCGGCCCGATCGCCGCTATCGTCTGGTCAACCAGCTCAGATATGTTCATTAGGTTCCTTCCTGAGATTCCTTCCTGGTAGGTCGGGCTTCGTAGGTCAGGCAAGCCCCCTCTCCCTTGATGGGAGAGGGTTGGGGTGAGGGTGGAAATCCCCCGCTGGCAACCCCCTCTCCCCCGATGGGAGAGGGTTGGGGTGAGGGTGGAAATCCCCCGCTGGCAACCCCCTCTCCCTCGATGGGAGAGGTTTGGGGTGAGGGTGGAAATCCCCCGCTGGCAACCCCCTCTCCCTCGATGGGAGAGGGTTGGGGTGAGGGTGGAAATCCCCCGCTGACAACCCCTCTCCCTCGATGGGAGAGGGTTGGGGTGAGCGTGAAATCGCCCTTCAGAACTCAATCCCCGGCTGCGCCTTGATGCCAGCATCGTAGGGATGTTTCACCACGTTCATTTCGGTAACCAGGTCGGCGAACTCCACCAGTCCTTCGGGGGCGTGGCGTCCGGTGATGATGACGTGCTGCATTTCGGGGCGGTTTTTCAGCGCCTCAATCACATCCTCAACCGGTAGCCAACCGTAGTGCATCGGGTAGGTGAACTCATCCAGTATTACCAGGTCGTGTTCCCCGCTGGCGATGACTTCCTTGGCGTCGTCCCAAAGCGCACGGGCCAGGTCGGCGCTGGCCTCCAGGTTCTGCGAGCGCCACGTGAACCCGTCGCCCATGGCCCGCACGGTTACGCCCATCTTTTCGGCGGCGCGCTGTTCGCCAAAGTTGGCCGTGGTGTGCTTGATGAACTGCAACATCACCACCTTCATGTCCCGACCCCAGGCCCGCATCAGCACACCCATGGCCGCGGTGGTTTTGCCCTTGCCGTTGCCCGTGTTGACGATTACCAGGCCCTTGTTGATGCGGGGACCCCGCACCGATTGCGGCCCGTGTCGTCGCTCT
Organism: Dehalococcoidia bacterium; assembly: GCA_965220095.1. Classification (GTDB taxonomy): domain Bacteria; phylum Chloroflexota; class Dehalococcoidia; order Lucifugimonadales; family UBA3495; genus Bin87. The sequence goes on along the minus strand of OZ244805.1, from coordinate 1,921,935 downwards.
TCCGTAGACATTATCGTCGTCCTCCAGTTGTAATATCCAGGACACTGCCAGGCGTCCGTGGCAAACTTTTCAGCATCCCACTCGCAGCTAGGTCTTGACGCCAGTGCAGGCATCCACGAACCGTTTTGCCAGCCCGGGCCGGCTGCCCAGATGTACGTGGATGTAGGACGCCCACACGCTGCCCACCCGGAATCCCTCGGGTCGTCCATCCTGATTCACCACCTGATAGGCGGCGCTGGCTGCGTCGGGCGGTTCCTGCAGCACCGACCAGTGGAATTCGTGGCCCCGCACCTGCTCACCGGAGCGCAGCAGGGGGCCGTCGCCGCAGGCTGCCACCTCCCGGTAGCCCAGGTGCAGTCGTCGCCCGTCCATCGAAGACACCACCGGAATTGCACCAACCATCGGGAACTGCTGCCCGTCCAGGTCCGACAGACTGCGGCCCAGGTACATCAACCCGCCGCACTCGGCGTAAACCGGCACGCCTTTGGCGGTGGCGTCGCGTATCGATTGCAGCATGGAAACGTTAACCGACAGCTCTTCGGCAAACAGCTCCGGGAACCCGCCGCCCAGATAAACACCACCAACATTCGCCGGCAGCGCGCTATCGTCCAGCGGCGAGAAGGGTATTACCTCGGCGCCCCAGGCGGCCAGCAAGTCCAGCGAGTCCTGGTAGTAGAACGAGAAAGCCCGATCCTGCGCCACCGCAATCGCCGTGCGGGTCGGTTGCTGCTCCGTTGGGAACACCTGTGCGGGTCCGGGTCCGGGACTGCCTGCGGTGGCGGCAATGCGGACAATGGCGTCAATGTCTATGGTCAGCTCGACCTGAGCGTTCAGGGTGTCATACCACTCGTTGACCACCGTGCCTTCCACGGTTGGGATGAGCCCTAAATGACGCTCTGGCTGCACCAGATCGTCGCGGCGAGGCAACCATCCCACCACCGGCAGGCCCGTGGTCGCCTCAATCTGCGGTTGGCAAAACTCCAGGTGCCGCTCGCTGCCCACTCCGTTCAGGATGACGCCGGCGATGCGCAGGTTGGGGTCGAACTTCTGGTATCCGAGAATTTCCGCCGCCACGCTGCGGGCCACCTTGCCGGCGTCCGCAATGAGGATCACCGGAGCATCGAGCAGCTTGGCCAGTTCCGCCGTGGAACCATCCTCATCCAGCGACGAGTGGCCGTCGAACACTCCCATCACGCCCTCTACCACCGCAATGTCCGCCGCGCCCGAGGCCCGGTGGAACAACTCGGTAACCACCGGATGAGGCAACAGCCAGGTATCCAGGTTGCGTGAGGGCACACCGCAGGCGATGCCGTGGTAGGTCGGGTCGATGTAATCGGGCCCAGCCTTAAACGGCTGCACCTTCCGGCCCCGCCGGGCCAGAGCGCCCATGATGCCGCTGGCGATGGTGGTCTTGCCCACGCCGGAACGCACACCAGCTATGACAACTGCGGATGTCATATATCAACCCTCAACCTAACGCCGGCCCTCACCCTCTCCCAGAGGGGGAGGGAACTTTGGCGCTAAAGGCTACTCCCCTGCCGAATCGTAAGCGTCGGCCGGCAGCGCAATCTTCTCCGGATACTTTTCCAGCAGCGACATGAAGAAGTTGTGTCGCGGCGGATTCGTGGCGTCAACGTCCGACTTGCGCAGGTACACGCGCATCGCCGGATTGCCCTCACCGTCACGCATCCACAACTGGTACGACGGCAGGCCCTGGTCGTTGGTCGTTTGAATGAACTCGGCCTCACGAATCTTGGACATATCCAGGTGCATATGCGTACCCCCGGGAACCATCAATGTTACGACGCGACCGTTGGGCGTGAACCGCAGATCGTCAAAATCCATGTAGACTTCGGCCGACGCGGCGGTGCTTTCCAGCATCACCACTACCTCGTTGAAGCCAATCCCGTCCGCACCGTCGCGGCATTCTTCCAGAATATTGCGGAGGACAACATCCGTCGGAGTCGTCATCAATCTCACCTCCAGTACAGCCCTGCGTGAGTTCGGTTCTTGCGTCTTATTGCGGCGATTATGAACCAGCGGCGATGGCAAAGCAAATTGCGAGCCCCCGCCGAGCACGGCCCGGCGGCGCGGTGTTCACCGCACGTTGTCGCCGCGCGTCCTCGTTGCATATATCAGCCGATGTGTCAGGAGCGCAGCTCCGGCAGGTCGGAGGAGGAGGTAACCTTCCCACCGGAGCGGCGCAGGGGAATGCAATCGTCACTGCGTCAACGACGAAAAACCCGACTGGAAACTTCGCAGTCGGGCAAGTTGTAGAAATTATCCGGTGGAAACCGCCTCCCCCGCAGTCGGATCACGACCAGGGGTTCGCCGGCATCTGCTCACTCTTCCGCGCAGTGCAGTCAAAACGTACCTGCGGCAGGCCTCCTGGCTTATGGCTACGAGCGACGTTCCTCCGCCTTCCCACCCAATTCGGGCAGTGGCTTATTCGTCAGCGTCCGTGGGAACACTGACCGGAGGGCGCCTCACCAATTACAGTGGCGGGACCGCACCGGATTCACACCGGATTTCCTTTTCAGCCCGCTTGCCTCAGTTCTATAATTTTTCCAAGAACCGAGGTTCACGAGCCACCGGCAGGCATTTCATGTCTGTTTCAATTGTTAACAATTGGAGTGTATCAGGCCGTTTGACTCCGGTCAATCCGTTGTACTCGTTCAGTACATGTGAGACGGAGCGACCTCACGCGTACCCACTTTGTCATTGCGAGCGTAGCGTGGTAATCCCGTCGGCGTAGCAACGGCGGTTCGCCGACGTGGGTTCAACCGCATCGAGATTGCCCCGTCGCCATGCTCCTCGCAATGACGGATAAAACTGGGTGCGCGCGACACGGAGCGACCTCATGCGTACCCACTCTGTCATTGCGAGCGTAGCGTGGCAATCCCGTCGCCGCAGCAACGGCGGTTCGCCGACGTGTGTTCAACCGCATCGAGATTGCCACGTCGCTATGCTCCTCGCAATGACGGATTGAAGTGGGTGCGCGCGACACGGAGCGACCTCACGCGTACCCGCTTTGTCATTGCGAGCGTAGCGTGGCAATCCCGTCGGCGTAGCAACGGCGGTTCGCCGACGTGGGTTCAACCTCATCCAGATTGCCACGTCGCTATGCTCCTCTCAATGACGGATTAAAGTGGGTGCGCGTGAGACGGAGCGACCTCATGCGTATCCACTCTGTCATTGCGAGCGTAGCGCGGCAATCCCGTCGGCGTAGCAACGGCGGTTCGCCGACGTGGGTTCAACCGCATCGAGATTGCCGCGTCGCTATGCTCCTCGCAATGACTGATTGAAGTGGGTACGCGTGACCAACCCGCCCCTCACGCGTACCCGCTTTGTCATTGCGAGCGTAGCGTGGCAATCCCGTCGCCGTAGCAACGGCGGTTCGCCGACGTGGGTTCAACCGCATCGAGATTGCCCCGTCGCCATGCTCCTCGCAATGACGGATAAAGTGGGTGCGCGCGACACCGACGGGACGACACATCCGCAACCAGAGCCGCCCGTTTTCGCGACGTTTGTCATATAATATACTGCCGACGGATATTCGCGCGGGCTGATGCTGATGTCGGCGCGGCGACACCGCGCATATTAAGTTTAAGGAGCGTCCTAAATGGCCGACGAATTTGTCAAAGTTGCCTCCCTGAGCGACATCCCGCCCGGCGATATGCTGTCGGTGAAAGTGGGGCCAGAAGAAATCCTGCTGGTGAACCTGGAAGGAGAGCTGCACGCCTGCGACGACATCTGCACCCATGCCTATGCCAACCTGTCGGAAGGCGACCTGGAGGAAGAGGAGATTGTGTGTCCCCTGCACGGCGCGGTTTTCGACATCGCCAGCGGCCGGCCGGTTACGCCGCCGGCCACCGAAGCGCTGCGCAAATTCGCCATCCGCGTTGACGGAGACGACGTACTGGTAGGCCCGGTAATCGAACCCGAATAACCGCCTCAAGCCTTCTCTCCCTACGATGCGAGAGGATCGGGGTGAGGGTGAATACCATCCCCCGACCCGCACTAGTCCGGAAACCCCCAGGCCGATCGGGGCCAGTAAACCGCCCACACCTTCCCGATGATGTGGTTGGCCGCCAGCGTGCCCCAGTGCCGGGAATCCTGGCTGCCGGTGCGGTTGTCGCCCAGGACGAAATACTCGTTATCCTCCAGCCGAACCGGGTGCATATCGCTCCTGCCCAGCGCCTGCAGATAGGGTTCATCCTGCGGCACACCGTCGATGCTGACTACTCCATCGTAAATCGACACCACGTCCCCCGGTTCACCGACTATCCGTTTCACGAATTGCCGCTCCGTGTCCCGTGGATAGTCAAAGACGATAACGTCGCCGCGGGCCGGCGGGCGCACCAGGTAAACCAGCTGTGGTTCGCCGGGTTGCCAAAACGGGATGATTTTACCCAACCGGTCGGTATCCAGCCGGAAGTACAGCAGCTTGCCCACCATCAGGTAGTGCCCCGGCAGCAGGGTGGGTCGCATACTGGATCCCTCGACGCGAAAGTTCACCAGCGCCACCTGGATGGCAGTAAACACCAGCAACCCAATGATGGTAACCTCAACGAGTTCGCGAAGCCAGCTACGGTCGTTCATAGTCGCGGACGTTGGTAATCTCGGGCGTTCATAATTTCCGGCTTACGGCACCACCGCTACGGCGTCGCTGCAAGGGCACCACTGCTACGGCACCACTGCCAGGATATTCTAGCAGTACGCCAACACTGTTTCCCGCGCCATATGGGCCCGTTATTGAGCTGATGCGCTCCCCCACTGCCTCGGAAACAGGACTATCCACCCTGGCGCCCCCTGTCATTGCGAGGAGCGTAGCGACGTGGCAATCTCGTTGAGGTTGAGTACACCTCGGTGAACCATCATTGCTACGGCAACGAGATTGCCACGCTGCGCTCGCAATGACAGATTAGAGTGGGTACGCATGAGATGACAGGGCCTTTCCAAAGTCGTTGGCATTGGGGACATTATTTTACCGGGATGAACAAGATAAACGGGATGGACAGGATTCTTCTGATTAAGGGCACGTGGATTCCGGCTTGCGTCGGAATGACGGACTAACTTTGGAAAGGCCCTGGTGAGGACTCCCCCGGCGTTGACTACCTTTGCTTGCGCATTTACCATTACCCGACCGACACTTCACTTCGGCCGTCGTCTGCGCAATCGCCGGCCGCCCACGGTTGTCCCATCCGCTGCTGAAGGTGCTGCTATGCCCATGCTGAACGAACTAAAGGTGTTTTCCGGCAATGCCCATCCCCAACTGGCGCACGATGTTTGCCACTATCTGGGAATTCCCCTGGGTAAGAGCGAGGCGTTCAAGTTCGCCAACGACAATACGTTCGTCCGGATCGGAGAAAACGTCCGCGAGCGCGACGTGTTCATCATTCAGCCAACGGTGGCGCCCACCAACGACAACCTGATGGAACTTCTGATCATGATCGACGCCTGCCGTCGGGCATCGGCGGGCCGCATCACCGCGGTGGTGTCCTACTACGGCTACGGTCGCACCGACAAGAAAGACCAGCCCCGGGTTCCCATCACAGCGCGACTGGTAGCCGACCTGATCAGCACCGCCGGCGCCGACCGCGTGCTGACGCTGGACTTGCACGCCGGACAGATTCAGGGGTTTTTCAACATCCCGGTGGACGAACTCACCGCCGAGCCAATCCTGTCCAACTACTTCATCGAAAAGGGGCTGGACGATCTCACCCTGGTGGCCGTCGATTTCGGCATCAGCAAGCGGGCGCGGGATATGGCCGAACGGTTGGGCGTCCCGGTGGCCGTCATCGAAAAGCGACGCACCGGCAACGACGACCGTTCGGAAACGCTGAACGTCATCGGCGACGTGCGCGGCAAACGGGCGCTCACCTTCGACGATGAGATCCTCACCGGCGGCACCATCGTCAACGCCGCCAACGCCCTCCTGGACGCCGGCGTAACCGAGGTGTATTGCTGCGCGACGCATCCGGTGTTTTCCGAACACGCGCCGGGCCTCCTGGCGGATAGCGCCTACTCCGAAGTCGTGGTAACCGACTCAGTGCCGCTCACCGATGAACAAAAGGTTGGCAACCTCACCGTGCTGTCTGTGGCGCCCCTGCTCGGCGAAGCCATCCGCCGCATCCACGAGGGCCGCTCCGTGGGCGAACTGTTCCAGTAAATTGGAATGTAACCCACACCCCAACCCTCTTCCGCGCGAGACACGTTCGCGTAATCTGTCATTGCGAGGAGCATAGCGACGTGGCAATCTCGTCAGACGCAGTGACACCGTTGCATCCAGCGCGGCAACCTCTACGGGATTGCCACGCTGCGCTCGCAATGACACTTGGTGCAATGGTCTCCAGTCGGGAGAGCGCGGCAACCCATCCGCGCATCCTGCCCATCCCCGAATAAGCCATAACTCCCAACACCATCGGAGGGAACCCAGCAATGTATGACCTGATCATCAAGGGCGGCACTGTTGTCGACCCAACCCAGAACCTGAACGGCGCTTACGACGTAGCCATCCAGGATGGCAAAATCGCCGCCGTCGCTGCCGACATATCCGCCGACGAAGCGGCCCGCGTCGTTGAGGTCAAGGGCAAATACGTTACCGCGGGCCTCATCGACCTGCATACCCACGTGTACGAAGGCGTCAACGGCAACGGCGTCAATGCCGACGTGGGCGGTGTGCGCGCCGGCGTAACCACCATGGTGGATGCCGGCAGCAGCGGCTGCGACACCTATGGCGGATTCCCGGCGCACATCATCCCCGGCAACGCCACCGAGATTATCCCATTCCTGCACATCTGCCGCACCGGACTCGCCACCACACCCGACATTTTCGCGCCCAGCAGCATCGACCTGGATCGCACCATACAGGTCATTGAGGAAAGCAACGGCACCATACGCGGCATCAAGGCGCGTATGGTTTCGCCGGCCCTGGAAATTATGGGCATGGAGATGCCCCGTCTCGCCAAGCGCGCCGCCAAAGAAGCCGGCGTTCCCCTGATGGTGCACATCGGCGACACCGAGAAGCGCTACCCGGCGGAGGTCATTCGCGAACTGCTGCCCATCATGGAGCCGGGCGACATCGTAACGCACTTCTTTACCGCCAACCCGGGCGGTGTGCTGGACGGCGACGGCAACCTGGTGCCCGAAGCCCGTGAAGCCCACGAGCGGGGCGTCTGGCTGGACACCGCCCACGGTCGCGCCAACTTCAGCTTCGACATCGGCGAGCGGGTGCTCGACCAGGGCGTCGAACCCCACTGCATCAGCACCGATCTCACCGTGCCGGGCCGCATCCGCACGGTGCACAGCATGACCGAGATGATGACCCGCTTCCTGGCGATGGGATTCACCCTCTCTCGCGTGGTGGAGATGTGCACCATCAACCCGGCCCGCGCCATCGGCGAGGACGCCCGCCTGGGCAGCCTGGCGGTGGGCAAGCAGGCCGACGTGTCCGTGCTCGACATCGTCGACGGCAGCTGGGTCGTGTACGACGTACTTGGCAACGGCCGTCCGTCGGAGCGCGCCGTCGTGCCCGTCCTGTCGGTCAAACGCGGCCAGGTCCACGAAGCCGGCTGGGGCCCCCGCCCCTGGGGCTGGGTGCCGGATAGCGCGTAGCCCACCCAGCCCTCTCCCTCCCACACCCTCTCCCTCGATGGGAGAGGGCTGGGGTGAGGGTGAACATCTCAACCCAAACCGTCGTCCCGAAGCCCGGCAACGTCGGGTGGTGCGGCCTACAGCCAACATCCCTTATAATGGCTGGGGCAGGGACCGGGTGAGGGTCAATCCCACAGGAGCAGACATGGTTGAAGTGGTACTGAGCTCCCCCCGGGGATTCTGCGCCGGCGTGGTGCGGGCCATCGAAGTGGTAGAATTGTGCCTGGAGCGATTCGGGCCGCCGGTGTACGTGAAGCACCAAATCGTTCACAACCCCTACGTGGTGGCAGAGCTGGAGCGCAAGGGTGCGATCACCGTCGAGGAAGTTGACGAGGTGCCCGACGGGGCATTGGTGGTCTTCTCCGCCCACGGCTCTCCGCCGGAGGACTTCGAGCGGGCTGAACTCCGCAATCTGCGGGTGATCGACGCCGTGTGTCCGCTCGTGACGCGGGTACACAACGAGGCCAAGAAGTACCACCGCGAGGGGAAGCGCGTGCTGCTGGTGGGCCACCGGGGACACCAGGAGGTGCGCGGCACCATGGGCCAGGTTCCCATGACCCTGGTGGACGACACGTCGCCGCTGCCCGACGAGGTGGCCGACGTTGACATCGGCTGGTCGGCAGACTCCGCAGTGGCCGTCATTACGCAGACCACCCTGTCCGTTGGCGACACCGCCAATGCGATCTCGGCCATCCAGAACCGGTTCCCGGCGTCGGTGGTGCGCAACGACATTTGCTATGCCACCACCAACCGCCAGGATGCGGTAACGCAGATGGCCGGCGACGTGGACGTGGTGCTGGTCATCGGGGCGCAAAACTCGTCGAACTGCAACCGCCTGCGCGAAGTCGCCGAGGCCAACGGCGTGCCGGCCTACCTGATCAACGGCCCCGACGAAATCGAACCGCACTGGCTAACCGGCAAGAATCGGGTCGGCATCACGTCCGGAGCCTCCACGCCCGAGGTGCTGGTGGAAGCGGTGATCGACGCCCTCCAGCCGGAGAGCGTTGCCTTGCTCACCGGCGCCGACGAGGACATTACCTTCACGTTGCCCAGAGAGCTGCGGTAGAACGCCCTCACCCCCGACCCCCTCCCGGTGGGAGAGGGGAGTCTTTTTGGGCGGCGCTGGCCGGTTCCCTTTCCCAGGGAGACCGTTGCATTAATGTCATTGGGAGCGAAGCGTGGCAATCTCGATGGAGTAGCAGGCGTAGTTGCCGCCACGGGATTGCCGCGTCGTCCCGCTCCTCGCAATGACAGGTTTGGTACCGGGCGAAAGGGACTTTCCAGGCCCGGCAACCACTCCCCTCTCCCTCTGGGAGAGGGGCCGGGGGTGAGGGCCGCCCTCCCAAACATCCGCACCTCGTCGTCCAACGTATATGCCAGTGGGGTTCCGGCTGCGCGACGGCCACCACCGTCAGCCTCCGACGACGGCCGGGGACTGTGGCCGGGATCCCACCTGGCACAAACCAGGTGACGCACGCCTGTCGTAGCGGGCGAACTTGGGCTGTTAGAATCGGGCAACCGCAACCCAACGGAGATGCCCGATGACCCAAGCGCCGCCGGCCAATCAACTCTATTTCGGCGACAACCTGCAAATCCTGCGGGAACATATTGCCGACGAGAGCGTCGACCTGATTTACCTGGACCCGCCCTTCAACTCCAACGCCACCTACAACGTGCTTTTCCGAGAGCGCGAGGGCGACGAATCGGCGGCGCAGATCGCGGCCTTTGAGGATACGTGGCACTGGAGCCTGGATTCGGAGCTGGCGTATCAGCAGGTGGTTACGCAAGGCGCGGGGAAGGTCGCCGACCTGCTGGCGGCCATGCGCTCATTCCTGGGTCAGAACGACATGATGGCGTACCTGACCATGATGACCCAGCGGATGATCGAGCTGCACCGGGTGCTGAAACCCACCGGCAGCATCTACCTCCACTGCGACCCCACCGCCAGCCACTACCTCAAACTGCTGATGGATGCGGTGTTTGGGGCGACAAACTTTAGGAACGAGATCGTTTGGAAACGAACTAGTGCCCACAGTGATGTTGAGCAGGGTGCCCGACACATGGGAAGGATTCATGACGTGATCCTTATGTACTCTAAAGGTGCCTCGCCAATGTGGAACACAGTGTATGTGCCTTACGATGGGGCTTACATCGAATCGGTTTATCGATACATAGACCCGGATGGCCGCCGCTATCAAACCCAACCCCTGCACGCAGCTAAACCCGGAGGCGATACCCGTTACGAATGGCAGGGAAAGCTGCCGCCTCCGGGCCGCTATTGGGCATTTTCAAAAGAAAATATGGCACGGTTGGACGCACAAGGAAGGATTGCTTATAGCCGCACAGGAACACCACGGTACAAGATTTATTTGGACGAAAAACCAGGGAAACCTCTACAAGATTTTTGGGATGATGTGTCCCCTGTGCATGTTCAACCAAAAGAACGCCTGGGCTACCCCACGCAGAAGCCCGAGGCGCTGCTGGAGCGCATCATCCGGGCCAGCAGCAACGAGGGCGACGTGGTGCTGGATCCCTTCTGCGGGTGCGGCACTGCGGTAGCGGCAGCGGAACGGCTCAATCGTCGCTGGATCGGCATTGACATCACCCACCTGGCCATTACGCTAATCCGCCACCGCCTGCACGACACCTTCGGCGAGGATTTGCGTCCCTACGAAGTCATCGGCGAACCCACCGACGTCGCCAGCGCCCAGGCGTTGGCCACCCAGGATCGCTACCAGTTCGAGTGGTGGGCCCTGGGTCTGGTGGACGCGCGCCCGGCCAACGACAAACGCCGGGGCGCCGACTCGGGCATCGACGGCTACATCAATTTCTTCGACGACAACAGCGGCAAACCGAAACGCATCATCGTGCAGGTCAAAAGCGGCCACGTGAACGCCTCGCAAGTCCGCGACTTGAAGGGCGTCCTGGAACGCGAGCAGGCCGAGTTGGGGTTGTTCATCACGCAGCAGCCTCCAACGGGACCGATGCGACAAGAGGCGCTGTCTGCCGGTTTCTACGTCCCCGAGCACTTCCCCGACGTCCAATATCCCCGGCTGCAAATACTCACCATCGAACAGCTGCTCGCCGGCCGCCAGGTTGAATACCCACGGGTTGGCATTCAGGCCACCTTCCGTCGCGCGCCCCGGCGTCGACGCCAGCAGGGAGAACAAACCAACCTGGTGTGATATCCCCCTCACCCCAACCCTTTCCCACCGGGGGAGAGGGAGTGATCCGTTCGTCCTAAGCCCGTCGCAGAACCTGAGCCCGTCGCAGGGCTACCACTCCGCTCGCGGTGGGCGCGCCATCAGCACCGGAATGCAGTCGGAAGCGGGCAGGTCTTCAAACATCACCTGCGACACCAGGCGCGCGATGGGCATTTCCACGTCCAAACGTTCGGCCAGTTCCAGCGCGCCCAGGGTGGTGTTGACGCCCTCGGCCACCGCGTCCATGCCGGCCAGAATGTCCTCCAGCCGGCGGCCCTTGCCCAGCTCCTCGCCCACGCTGCGGTTGCGGCTGTAGCGGCTGCTGCAGGTGGCCATTACATCTCCGAGGCCAGCCAGCCCGGCAAACGTGAGCGGATGGGCGCCGGCGGCGATGCCCAGGCGACTGATTTCCGCCAGCCCACGCGTTATCAGCGCGGCCTTGGCGCTGTCGCCGACTCCCAGCCCGTCGGCAATGCCCCCAGCCAGCGCCACGATGTTTTTCAACGCGCCACCCAGCTCCACGCCCACCACGTCCTCGCTGGTGTAGATGCGAAACATGGGAGACGTCAGCGTATCCTGCACCAGCCGGCAAGACACGTCGCTCTGGGAGGCTGCCACCACGGAAACCGGCTTTTCGGCTATCACCTCGTCGGCCAGGCTCGGCCCCGAAAGCACGGCAAACTGACCCGTGGCCGACTGCGGCAACTCCTGTGCCATCACCTCGGTCATCCGTAGGCTGCCCGGGCGGTCGAAGCCCTTCGTAACGCTGAGCGCCACGGCGTCGCCCGGCACCGCCCTGTAAATGTGCCGCAGGTTCTGCCGGAACCGATCAGACGGCACCGCCACAATTATCAATTGAGCATCGCGCAACGCCGTCGCCGGGTCGTGTTCCAGGGACAACGTCGGTGGAAATGGATTCCCGGGCAGCCGACGCGTGTGCTCCCCATCCCGACGCAACCCGTCCGCTTCCTCGGCAGTGCGGCACAGCAATCGCACCGCGTTGCCCATCCGAGCGGCCACGATGCCCAGCGCAGTCCCCCAGGTGGTGGCCCCGACCACCACGGTTACAGAGGCGGGTTGGGGTTGGGAATCAGTAGCCAAGATTTCTCGTACCACTCAACACCATTCGTCCGCGCCATTCCTGAGCGGACAAGTGGGGCATACGTTCTGAGCAGACGATATCGGTTGCCTGATGATGCGTTCCAGCGGAGTATCAGGAACGCTCGTCGCGTTGGTTCGCCAAAAAGCGCTCCACTTTGGGCGTGCGCGGCAGCGTCAGGACGCCGTCCACCTCGATGCCGAACCGCTCGTAAGCTTCTTTCAGACGCTCGCTCGATTCTTGGCGAGCTTCTTGGCGAGCTTCTTGGCGCCCTTCTTCGCGCCCTTCTTGGCGCCCTTCTTCGCGCCCTTCCCGGCGGCTATCTTCTTTCAATTTGTTCCATGCTCTTGGAATCAGCAGTACCATACGACCCGTTACCTCCACGATAATTGCCGCTAGTAAAGCGATACCCACTGATACGCCAAAAATGGCGGCCAACAGATATATGCCGTCTCCATCCCGTACCTGCTCCCAATGCAATCGGTGCTGATACAGCCACACCCCTAACCCTACGCCGGCAACGTAAACCAGATAATAAACTATCCAGTATTCTCCGACTACCATCCTGAGCAGTTTCATCATGGAACAATCGTTATCAGGAGCATAGAAACTGCCAGCAGGACAGCAGCCGGATGTTTTTAGGGCCGGTTCGGCTAGTTATCACCGCCTTGCTTGGTGAAGTGGGGCATGACGTCCTGGGCGAACCATTCCAGTTGCTCCAGCGACGCCGACGTGGGCATCCCCATGTTGGTGATGCCGATGTTAACTTCCTCCAGGCCGGGGTAGCGTTCCTGGACGGCCATCAGCTGCTCGGTGATGCGGTCGGGAGGGCCCACCAGGTACTGGCCGGCGGCTACCGACTCCTCGATGGATGGCATCTTCAAGCCCTGGGGCACCGGACGGCCAAAGGCGTTGAGGGCGCCCAACTGCTCATTGCTCAGCCCGGCGATGAAGCCCAGCGGCCCGAACATCTTGACCCGTTCTTCCATCCACAGGCGGGCCTGGTCCATGCCTTCCTGCTCGGAGTTGGCAATCTGCACCGAGTACCCGACGATGAGACCCTCGCCCAACTGGTAGTCCTTGCCGTGCTCGGCATGGATAGCCTGCCAGCGCTGGATCACGTCGTCGCTGGCGCCGCCGGTGGCCGCGCCGCCGCCGATGATTCCCTTGATCCCCCACTTGGCCATGAAGTTGATGGCGCGGTCGCTGGCCGACACCACGGGCTGCCACCATTCCACCTCGTGTTTGGGGCGCGGCACCAGCGTGATCTCTTCCAGGTCATATCCCCGATAGGGCACGTTGGGCGGGATGTCGAAGTGCTTGCCGTGATGGGAGAAACTGCGCTGGTTGAAAGCCTTCCAGATGACCTCCACCTGCTCCTCGAAGAGTTCCCGGTTGGCGTTCTGGTCCATGATCGGTGAGCCGAACACCTCGACCTCGCGAGTGTGGTAGCCGCGGCCCACGCCGAAGCGCACCCGACCATCGGTGAGCCAGTCGGCGGTGGCGTAGTCCTCAGCGAGGCGCACCGGGTTCCACATGGGGTTGATGTTGAAGCCGCAGCCGAAACGCAGGTTCTTGGTGAGGTGGGCCAAGTGCACGTACAGCATCAGCAGGTTGGGGATGCACTCGTAGCCTTCCCGCTGAAAGTGGTGCTCCGCCACCCAGAAACTATCGTAACCCAACCGGTCCATTGCGATGGTTAGCTGCTCGGCCTTTTCGATGGCGCCGCCGCCCAGTTCCTCATCGGAGAGCCAGCGGTCATTGGCGGGCGTGCCCTGGTAGCCGGGGTTGTCCATATCAACGTTGCCGGCCCAGAGGCTGCCAAACTTGGTAATCATCTAACGAGTCCCTCCTTAGTTGTCCACCCGGTGCGCCGGGCTTGCATTGATTGAATCGTGCTGGCCGCAATGGTAACGGTTTTCTTGCCTTATGTCAGCCTGACCTGACGGTTCTGCATTAATCGCTGCCGTTTTCGGTGTTGGGTGCATCGCCGCTGCCGTCGGGTGGTTCCAGCGTGTCCGTCAGCGGAGCCAGGGGCAAACCATCGTCGCCGTGGCGATGCAGCGCAAACCGCCCCAACATCCGGCGGTTGGTAATGATTTCAGCGCGGTTGGATCGAACCTCGAGCCTCAGACCGGCAATATCTGCTTTCAACTCCGCCTTCAGACTAGCGTTGTCCGCCTTCAAATCGGCCCGCAGATTAGCCATACCCTGCTGTAAATCGGCCCGCAGATTAGCCATACCCTGCTGTAAATCGGCCCGCAGAGCAGCATCACCACCCTGAATCTCGGCTCGCAGTTCAGCCCTAAGTTCCGCGAGAGCAGCCTTGACCTCGTTCCTTAACGACGAATTGGTGTAGATAATGAGGGGCGCCAACACCGCCAGTAGCGCGATTCCGGTGCCGATGACTGTCCATTCCGTAGTTCCCATATCTGACACCTGCCGGTCGGAGTACCGTATGCGTTGAGTATAACTGCTACCGCAATCCGTGGAAGAACTCCCGCATATCGGCCACTAGCTCAACCGGCTTCTCCAGCGCGGCAAAGTGGCCGCCGCTATCCATCTCCGTCCAGCGCTGCACGTTGTAAGTGCGTTCGGCCCAGGAACGCGGCGGCGTCGACAACTCCCTGGGGAACACCGCGATAGCGCAGGGCACACCAATCTGGTCGTCGGGTCCGAAATACCAGGGGTTGCGGCTGTTCTCGTAATAAAGCCGCGTGCTGGAGTTGATCGTCTGCGTTACCCAATAGATCATGACGGTGGTCAGCAGGTCCTCTTTGGTATAGACGCTCTCCACGTCGCCGTTGCAGTCGCTCCAGGTGCGGTACTTCTCCACGATCCAGGCGCACAGTCCCACCGGGGAATCGTTGAGGCCGTAGGCCAGGGTTTGCGGTTTGGTACCCTGTATATGCCCATAGCCGCCCTCGGCAGCCTGCCAGGACACGCGCTGGTCGATCATGTTGATTTCGTCGTCAGACAGCGTGGCCGCAAAGTCGCGACGATAGCCGCCCTGTGCAGTGCCAATCACCTGCTCCAGCCGCTCCCGGGTACCCAGCCCTTCCAGACTTGTGCCCTGATAGGGGATGGCCTGAGTAACTGACGTGGTGTGCAGGCCCAGCACATGGTTGGCGTGGTGGTAACCCAGCCGCGCCGTAACGCCGGCTCCCCAGTCGCCACCCTGCGCGGCATAGCGCTGGTAACCCAGCTCATCGGCCATCAACTTGTCCCACAGCTCGGCAATCCTGCGGGTGTGTACGCCGCGCTCGCGGGTCTGAGCGCTGAACCCATAGCCGGGCATGGATGGCACAACCACGTCAAAGGAATCTGCCGGATCGCCCCCGTGGCTGGCCGGGTCGGTCAGCATCGGAATGATTTTGTGCATCTCATAGATGGTGCCTGGCCAGCCGTGAGTCACTATGATGGGCATGGGGTTGGGGCCCTTCCCGCGCTCGTGGATGAAATGAATGCCCTGCCCGTCGATGGTGGTGTAGAAGTTGGCGAAAGCGTTCAGTCTGGCCTCAGCAGCCCGCCAGTCGAACCCATCGCGCCAGTAGGCCACCAGCTCCCTGATGTAGTCCAGGTTGGAGCCGTAATCCCAGCCCGCGCCGGGGATTTCATCGGGCCAGCGCACGTGGGCCAGCCGATGCTGCAAGTCGGTAAGCACGTCATCAGGAACGTTTATGGAATAAGGCTGTACCGCCATAGTAGAACCTCCGTGGCGAGTTTGCGGTCAACGTTTGAACGGGGCGTGCGCCCGCCGGCAGTGTAGCATAGGCAGGGGGAGGTCCAAGCGGGCTGCGTTTGTCAGCCGGTTTGACCAAATGGTAAGATGAACGTGGAAGGTAGGCAAGATGACTACGCCTGACGTGCAAAGCAACTCAATCGAAGCGGATGCGCCATCCCGAGGCGCTGTCCCGGACCCGCTGACGGTGGGCAGATTGGCCAGCGATACCGGCGAAGGAAAAACCACTTCTGCTGAAACCGACTGGATAAGTACCGCCAGCTTCATCTTTGGTGGCATTGTAGCGGTCGGTTTTCTAGTGGTGATATTTGGTGAATACGTGATTCCGAATCTGGTTGTAGTTCTTGTCGGAACCGCCATCATTTCGCTGGCTGGAATCGCCTGGGGGGTTGCAGCCTTAATTTTGATTTTCCGATTGGCCAAGCGGTGGTTCACCTCCGACGCCGTAGTCCGTAAATAAAGCAGGCCAAGTAGCCCAGAGCAATTACGACCGGCAACAACATCACGAAGATAAGTACACCATCAAATACCAAAGCTACGATAGGAGTGATTGCTGTCGTCGGCGTGGGGCCGACTAGTCGTCTTTCGACGATGGGAGACACCACCCGGAACAGAATCGCGACGGAAAACGCTACCGAAAGCGTAACCGTCAATCGTTTCGGTATCCTCTCCCAGAGCACTCCCAGTGGCCTTAAAAGATTTCCGATTGGCTCAAGCATACCGTCGCGGCTATTCTACAAAAACTGCGTAAACACCTGGTTCGCCACCAGGTACGCCTCCTCCGCCAGCCGCAGCCGGCCATCCGGTTCCCGTACCAGCAGCCCCTCTGCCGTCAGCTCCGCCAATTCCTGCTCGTAGCGCGCGGCCAGGTCTATGCCCGTCTGGGCAGATGCGGCAGCTAGATCCAGGCCACCCAGCAGCCGCAGGCCGAGAAACATGGTTTCCGCCGCTGAGGTTGCTTCGTCGATGACTTCCAGGTCATCCACGGTGGCCACTGCCTTGATGCGATCCGGCGACACTGTTGCCCACGGGCCGTCGGCATCCGATTGCTGCGCCCATTCGTCCGCTCGACGAGCGTAATCGCGGGGCGAGCGCACTGTCCAGAACCGGCAGCCCCCCAGCGACGAGTGGGCGCCCGGCCCGACACCGAGCCACTGCAGGTTGCGCCAGTAGGCCAGGTTATGCTCCGATTCCAGACCCGGTCTCGACCAGTTGCTAATCTCGTAGTGCTGGTAGCCGGCGTCCCGGAGCGCGGCCCGGGCCAGGTCATACATATCGGCTGCCAGGTCAGGATCCGGTTCGGGCAGTCGGCCATCGATCACCCAACGACGCAGCGGCGTGCCCTCCTCCAGAGTTAGCGCGTACAGCGACAGATGCTCCGGCGCCAGGGCAATCGTCCGTTCCACCGTGTCCCGCCACTGCTCCAGCGACTGCTGCGGCAGGCCATACATCAGGTCCAGGTTGACGTTGTCGAATCCGGCGCTGCGGCAGCTCGCCAGCGCAGCCACAGCCTCGTCGGCGTCGTGGCGGCGGCCCAGCATCGCCAGCAACCCGTTGTCCATGCTCTGCACCCCGATGCTGACCCGATTGATGCCGGCCAACCGCAAATCAGCGCAACGCTCCGGCGTCAGATCGTTAGGATTGCACTCGGCGGTAATCTCGGCGTCTCCGCGCACCACGTAGTCGGCGGAGATGGCTTCCAGGATGCGGGCAACGTCGCCGTCGGGCAGGTAGGACGGCGTGCCGCCGCCCAAAAAGATAGTGTTGACAGTGGGGTGCGCCAACGCCCGCGACCATGCGGTAATCTCGCCGATGACGGCGCCCAGGTAGTCGCCGAACTGGGCTTCAATCCCCTGGAACGTGTTGAAGTCACAGTACGGGCACTTGCTGAGGCAGAAGGGGACGTGTACGTAAAGCGCAATCCCGTCGGCGCCGGCGTTCTCGAACTGCCCGAAACTTCCGGGTTGACTCTCGTTGTGAGCGGCCACGCTTCAGTGCCGTTGCGTTTCCGGTGTGCAATGCCGGACGGTTAGCAACCCCAACCTTCAGTCGGTGTCATCAGGAGGCCGGGCCTGACCATCAACCACGCCGTCCGGGTCGCGGTCTTCCGGACGCGGCGGCGGCGGTTCGCCCATGTGCTCCCTCACCGCGGCCAGAGGGCACAGAATCCAGAACAGCCACACCGCGATGCTGAGTATGATGATGTCGTCCGCGTGTCCCAGTCCGAACGGCTTCCAGTCCCTGATCAAGTCCAGCGGCGACAGGACGTAGATGATTGCCGCCGGCACCAGGAATTTCAGGATGATGTTCACCCGGGAATCAAAATGCAACCGGTAAATGCCGCGCGCAAACTTGATGATGCGGGGCGCCAACGTCGGGAAAATCATCATGATTGACAGAATAAGTCTGAACATCGTTTACACCCACTTCCTGATCGGAATGTTAGCACACTCAAACGCCGGGCGTATTCGTTGCCACCCTTCATAATTTCTTTATACCTGCTGGGTATGCTGGGCTCATCCAAATAGCCGCCGACACCAACCGGCGGGACACCGGAGGACAAGATGCTCAACAGAATTCGTACCATCCGCAAGCGCTGGCTACTCGCCGCAACCGCCGCCGCATTGCTTGCGGTAGGTTTAACCGCCGGCGCCGTCTTCGCTACCGGATTTCCCGGACCCGGCATCGGCGGCCCCCCATGGGCCAACGGCCATGATTCCGACGGCAGGATGGGCAAGTCCGGCGCAGTTAGCAACCGGATATTCGAGCGGGTAGCCCAAATTCTCGGCGTGGAGCAGGAAACTCTGGAAAACGCTTTCGCCACGGCGCAGCACGAGTTGGCCGACGAGCAGTTCGCCACCAGGATGGACACTCTAGTTGAAAACGAAACCCTGACCCGCGAACAGGACGACGCCGCCATCAAATGGTTCGCCGCCCGCCCTGCCGACGCCGGCCGCATTGCCTAGAGCCTGTTGACGATTAGCAAACCAACCCGTCATTCCCGCTTTCGCGGGAATGACGGTAGAGGGCGAGAATGACGGTATTTGTCAACACACCCTGGGGCGCGCCGGTTCCTCTGATGGTGAAGGTAACGGTTGCGTCAGTCGTCAGTCGTCAGTCGTCGGTGAGGGTGATGGTGGCGGGTTGGGACGTTAGCCCCAGTGCGGGGGCCGTTGCGGTCAGGACGATGGTTTCGTTGCCCTCAACCACGTCGTCTTGCACCGGGGTGATGATGTTGACGACGCTGTGGCTGCGCTCGCGGGCTGGGATGACGATGCGATGCAAGCCGGAGTAGTTATAGTCCGCGGGAGCGACGGTTTGGCCGTGTCCGAGGATCGCAGTGCCGGAGTAGGCCACGTGTACTATGGTGTAGGACGCGGGCTGGTCCCCGCCGGTCAGTGTGACCGTTACGCTTACCCGCTTTGCGCCGTCGCGCTCGCTCACGCGGTCGGTAGACACCGACAGGGTCAGGCCGGTGGGTGGGGCCGGCTCGGTGATGGTCACGGTGGCCGCATTGGACGTTAGTCCCAGCGCGCTGGCCGCTCCGGTCAGGACGATGGTTTCGTTGCCCTCAACCTTGTCATCCACCACCGTGACAATGAAGATGCTCGCGCTGCCGCTGCGCTGGCCGGCCGCGATGGTGATCTCGGTTGCGCTGGTGTACTCGGTTCCGCAGGCTTCTTCTGTGCAATTGAGTTTATAGTCCGTGCCGTGGTCGGCAGTACTGGCGTCGGAGTAGGCCAGGGTTACCGTGGTGTCGGTCGTGGGCGGTTCCATGCCGGTCAGCGTGGCGGTCACGATCACCTCCCGGGCGCGGTAGTGCTCGCGGATTTGGTAGAACTCGGTCATGCGGTCGGGAGACACCGACAGGGTCAGGCCGGGGGCGGCCGGCTCCTGCGTAGGTTCGGGTGTCGGCTCCGGCGTAGGCTCCGGCGTAGGTTCCGGCGTGGGCGTCGGCGTCGGCGTTGGTGTGGCCGTGGCGGCCGCGTCGTCGTTGTCCTGGACTATTACCTCAATTGGCTCGGCCGCCAGGCTGGTATCGGTGCCGCCGGGCGCGCCGGTTCCGCTGAGGCTGAAGGTAACGGTTTCGTCATCCTGATCAATGCTGTCGTCGGTGGGCGTGAGGGTGAAAGTGAGTTCGCCGGTGATGGTTCCATCCTGGGCCATGCTGAAAGCGCGGCTGGCCGGGTTGATGCCCACCGGCACCACGTTGGCGGCGCCGCTGCCGGCCGCCGTTATCATCCCGCCGGTGACCAGGTTAGCATCGCTACGGTCGCTGGGGTCGGCAAAGCTACTGGCCCACAAGGTGCCGAGGTCGGTAATCGTCACCCCAAATGCGAAATGCGTCGCGCCGGCGTCTTCGGACAACGGCCCGGCCGGCGTTACGGAGAAATCAACCGGGGTTTCCAGGCTGTTGCCATACAGGGACAAACTGGCCAGCGCCGGAAACTGCGTGCTATGGGCAAACTCGGCAGGAATCTGCCCCGTCAGCAGGTTGTTGTACAGATCCAAATACTCCAAAGAGGCGAGGTTGCCCAATTCCACCGGAATCTCCCCCGTCAGTTGGTTATCGTATAAGGTAATAAGTTCCACGTCGGACAGTCCGCCCAACTGCGCCGGTATCGGGCCGGTCAAGGATTTGGAAGGAATGGTGAGGATGTAGACGGTTCCTCTACCGTCCTGATGTTGAAAGACGCCAGACCATTGTGCCATCAACCTCCCTATGTCCCAGTTCAACGCAGCCGTGTTGTCAAACTGGTCCTTGGCGGACAGCAGGATATTGCAGTCTTTGATGCGGTCGGCGGTGAGCGTAATTGAGGCGGAATACCAGCCGGTGGCCCCGCTGCACAGGTCGGCAATGACCGTAACGCTGACGAGCATGGTGTCCGTGTCGCCGTTGCCGTCGGTGGCGGTGAGGGTGTAGCGCACGGTTGCGGCGGCGGCGGCCGGCGTTCCGCTCAGCCGCCGGGTGGCCAGGTCGAAGGACAGCCCGTTGGCGGGGGTGGCGGCAATGTCCGGGCTGATGGAGTAGGTTTTGCCGCCGCTGCCGCCCGGGGCCGCGGACAGGACTTGGCTCACGGCCTGGCCCTGGTACAACACGTAAACGTCGATGGGCTTGGGGAAGGTGGGAAGAGCCGGCAGCGGGTCGTTGTCGGTAACGGTTACGGTGACCGGCTCGGCCACCAGCCGGGTATCGGTGTTGCCCGGCGCGCCGGTTCCGCTCAGGCTGAAGGTAACGGTTTCGTCATCGTAGAATATGGCATCGTCGGTGAGCGTGAGGGTAAAGCCGACCGAGATGGCGTATTCTTCCGCGCTGACGAATTGTGCAGTGCCGGGGATTGGGTCCCCCCTGTATAACCCGCGGATGACGAATGGTTGGCTGGCCGGGCTAATCTCCACATCCACTACGCCGGAATTTCCGCTGCGGGTCGCCTCTACCGTCCCGTCCCTGGTCAGGTATGTGAGCCATAAGTTCTGCTCATCGCGCCTATCAGTCCCCGGGACCAAAAAGGTACTGGCTTCTGGGAGATTGCCGGCCCAAAGGGTGCCGGGGTCGGTCAGCGACACCTGCGCCATGAACTCCGTAGGGCCGGCGCCTTCGTACAGCGGCAGGGTTACGCTGGAATCGGTCGGCGTTACGGAAAATTCAACCGGGGTCTCCAGGTCATTGCCATAAAGGTGCAAAGAGATCAGCCCCACAAACTGCGTACTATCGGCAAACTCGGCAGGAATTCGGCCCGTCAGCAGGTTGTTGTGCAGAACCAAACCCAACAGGTTGGCTAGGTCGCCCAGTTCCACCGGAATCTCGCCGGTCAGTTGGTTTCCGGACAACTGCAAAAGGGTCAGGGCGGACAGGCCACCCAACTGCCCCGGTATGGAGCCGGTCATACCCGTGTCGTCAAGGCCGATTCCCCCGACGCGGTCGGTCTCAATGGCGACGCCATACCAGTCTTCTATATCCGTCCCCGTGGTCCAGTCCGGGTCCAGCGCAACCGTGCCGCGCAGTTGGTCCTTGGCGGACAGCAGGATGTTGCAGTCTTTGATGAGGTCGGCGCTGGGCGCGGTAACCCCGGCGGGATGCCAGCCGGTGGCCCCGCTGCACAGGTCGGCAATGACCGTAACGCTCACCTTGGTGGTGGCCGTTGCGCCGGCGCTGTCCGTGGCGGTGATGACGTAGCGGACGGTAGGGGCAACGTTGGCTGGCCTTCCGGCCAGCTGGAACCCATCGGTGTTAGATGTGCTGGAGAACAGCTCGTTGCCGGGGGTTCGGTCTATTAGGTAGGTTATGGTGCCGCTGCCGCCGGTGGCCGTGTGGGTTTCGTTCAGCAATTCGCCCGGGTAGAGCACGTAGACGAAGATGGGGCTGGAGAAAGCCGGCGGGGTGAGATCGTCGTCCTGGACTATTACCTCGATTGAGTCGGCCGCCAGGCTGGTATCGGTGCCGCCGGGCGCGCCGGTTCCGCTGAGGCTGAAGGTAACGGTTTCATCATCCTGTTCAATGCTGTCGTCGGTGGGCGTGAGGGTGAAAGTGAGTTCGCCGGTGATGGTTCCATCCTGGGCCATGCTGAAAGCGCGGCTGGCCGGGTTGATGTTCACCGGCACCACGTTGGCGGCGCCGCTGCCGGCCGCCGTTATCATCCCGCCGGTGACCAGGTTCAAATCTTCCGTAACGCCACTGGGGTCGCCGAGTCCGGCGGCCCACCGGGTGCCGGGGTCGGTTATCGCCACCTGTGCCGTGAAAACCGTAGGGCCGGCCCCCTCGAGCAGCGGCCCGGCCGGGGTTACGGAGAAATCAACCGGGGTGGTCAACATATTGTCGCGCAGGTCCAATGTGATTAGCGCCGGCAGTTGCGTCGAATGGGCAAACTCGGCGGGGATCCGGCCGCTCAGTCCGTTGCCGTGCAGATCCAGCGTGGTGAGCGCATCGAGGTTGCCCAGCTCCGCAGGAATCTCGCCGGTCAGCTCGAACCCGGCGAGGATCGAGATTCCTTCGTTGCTCAGGCCCAACTCCTCCAGCGAGGACAGGCCGCCCAACTGTGCCGGTATTGAGCCGTTTAAACTCGCCGAAAGTTCGATTTTCCAGAGGGCGCCGGTGTTGTCCCTCATGTGGACACCTGTCCATTGATGGATGTTCCTCTGTGCTTCCCAGTTCGTTTCGCCAACGAATGAGACTTCGCCGTTCAGTTCGTCTCGGGCGGACAGCAGTATGTTGCAGTCTCTGGTTAAGGCGGGGGTGATCGTAATACCCTGCCTGGAATCCTTCCAGTCGCTGTCAAGGTCGCCGCCCCCGCTACAGACGTCCTCAATAACCGTGACGCTCACTATGGTGGTGGCCGTTGCGCCGGCGCTGTCCGTGGCGGTGATGGTGTAGCGGACGGTTGCGGCGGCGGCGACCATCGTTCCGGTCAGCCTCCCGTTCTGCGTTGATCCGATGTAGGTCAGCCCGTTGAGCCCAGCAGTGACGGGGGATCTGTTCATGGAGTAGCTAATTGTGCCGCTGCCGCCGGTGGCCGTGCGGGTTTCGTTCAGCGTTTCGCCCGGGTAGAGCACGTGGACGGTGATGGGGCTGGAGAAGGACGGAACGCCGCCCTGCGCCGCGGCCGGCCAGGCCAGCAGGGCCACGGCCGCCAGCAGCCCCAGGGCAGCCACCACCGGAACAACCCAGATAAGCCGCCGCATTACCGACACGCTGCCCGCACCCCTGAAAGTCGGGGGGGGGCTGACAGGGGTATGTAACGCCCGAAATTGGGCGTGGGCTTAGCTTGGGAAGGCGCCGGGCAATCCGGCATCTTGGTTGTGACAAGACCAGATGCTGGAGGATCCCCGTGCGCCTTCCCAGAGAATGCTACCAGATGCAAAAAACGATTGAAACGCATTTACCTCACCTCTCGCAGCCACAGTTGACCGGCTTGGTGCTATGGGTGTGCGGGGCCATTCTCGCGGGCAGCGCCTGCCAGAACGCGGTGGCCTCCGCCCTCTCGCCCTGGGGCAGATGGAACAGCCTGCGTCAGTATCTCCGGGAATGGCTCTACGACGGCAGCGACCGAGCCCGTCCCTGCCAGACCGAGTTGGACGTAACTCTCTGCTTCGCGCCCCTGCTCCGGTGGGTCCTGGCCTGGTGGCGTTCGGGCCGCCTCGCCCTGGCCATTGACCCCACGCTCAAAGGAGACCAGACCACCGCCATTGTCATCAGCGTGGTCTACCGCAGTTGCGCCATTCCCGTGGCCTGGTGTATCCGGCACGCCAACCAGCCCGGCTCCTGGATGGACCCCACCGTGGAACTGCTCCAGCAACTGGCCCCAGCGGTCCCCGAGGAAATGACCGTCATCGTGCTCTGCGACCGGGGCATATCCAGTCCCAAGCTGTGGCAGCAGATACGCGACCAAGGTTGGCATCCCTATATGCGGTATCGGAAGAACATCACTTTCTGCGCCGACGGCGGCAAACGATTGCCGGCCCGCGCCTTCGTCTCCGTTCCCGACACTGCCTGGATCGGCCGCGGCACCGCCTTCGGTTCCCCAACCGCCCAGCGCCGTTGCACCCTGCTGGTGGTCTGGTACGCAGGGCAGGAAGAACCATGGATCATCCTCACCGACCTGCCGCCGGAGGACGCCGGACCCAGTTGGTACGCCCTGCGCTTCTGGATCGAGTTGGGCTTCAAGGCCCTCAAGAGCCTGGGCTGGAAGTGGGACAAGACCCGGCGCACCGACCCGGCCCGCGTCTCCCGCCACTGGCTGGTGCTGTCGGTGGCCACGCTGCTGGCCCTGGCCTACGGCACCAGGGTGGAAGACGCCCAGGACCGCAGCATCGCCCCAGGCAACCTGCGGACGCCGCCCAAGGCGCTGGCTTCCAATCACCGGGACCCTCGTACTCGTCCGGCGCGCACCGTCAGTGTCATCCGCCACGGCATCGACTGGCTCAGGCGATTGCTGCTCAAAGGTCGCCTCTGGAGCCGCGTCTGGCTGCTGCCCGAACCCTGGCCACAACCCAAGCCCAACCTGGAAATCACCCGCCATGCGCCTCCCTGAAAACACCTTACATACCCCTGTCAGGGGGGGGTGAAATTCAGGCGTGGCAGTCGGCGGTTCATCTGGTCAACATCCCCGTAAATGCAAAATTAACGCAACCCAATTATATTCAACGCCGGAAGAACTGACAACATTGGAGACGATTCCTAAACTCCGCCGAAATACCCTCTCTGGACTCCCGCTTTCGCGGGAGTGACGGGTTGGTTTGCTAATTGTCAACAGGCTCTACATCGCCGTCGGCTCCGCCGATACCGACAAGGTTGCCCAGATACTCCAAAAGGTGGTCGACAAAGAAATGCTGACCCAGGAACAGGCTGACGCCATCACCGCCTGGCACGCCGAACGCCCGGACTCCCTGCCCGAGCACAGCCGCGGACGGTTCGGTGGCCGGGGAGATCACAATCGCGGCCACGACGGGGACAGCGACAGCGACAGCCGCCATGACGCTGACGACGCCGGCCATGCCGGATAACCAATCACCGGCCCATAAATACCCTCGCTCACTAACCCCTCTTCCTCTATTGGGAGAGGGGCGTTTTGTTATACTGCCGTCATCGGCATCAAATCAAACCCAATCCGTCTGAAAGGATGTACCCAATGTCCACTAGCGCCCGTCCCGCAACCCTCGGCGAACTCCGCGCCAGCGGCTACCAGTCAGAATCCGTGCGCGCGGAAATTCGCCGCAACCTGATTGCCAGGCTCCGCGCTGAGGAACCCGTGTTCCCCGGCATCATCGGCTTCGACCAGACCGTCATTCCGCAGCTGGAAAATGCACTTCTGGCCGGGCAGGACGTGATCCTTCTTGGCGAGCGGGGACAGGCCAAAACCCGTCTGATTCGCGCGATGGTGAACCTGCTGGATGAGTTCATCCCCGTCATCGAGGGCAGCGAGCTGAACGACGACCCGTTCAACCCCATCAGCCCCAACGCGAGTCAAATGGTTGCCGAGCAGGGCGATGACACGCCGATCGCCTGGATCGGCCGCGACCTGCGCTACTCCGAAAAGCTGGCCACGCCCGACATCTCCATCGCCGACCTCATCGGCGAGATTGACCCCATCAAGGTTGCCGAGGGTCGCTACCTGTCCGACGAGACCGCCATCCATTACGGTCTGGTTCCCCGCACCAACCGGGGCATCTTCTGCATCAACGAGTTGCCCGACCTGGCCGAGCGCATCCAGGTAGGTCTCTTTAACCTGATGGAAGAGCGGGACGTGCAGATCAAGGGCTATCGTATCCGGATGCCGCTGGACGTGCTGGTGGTGGCCACCGCCAACCCCGAGGACTACACCAACCGCGGTCGCATCGTCACGCCGCTGAAAGACCGCTACGGCGCGCAAATTCACACCCACTACCCACGCTCCATCGAGGAAGAAATCGCCATCATGGAGCAGGAACGCAACCGATTCCCCGACGAGGACAAGGTGGTGGTGCCGGCCTATATGACCGAAATCGTGGCCGAGGTAACCGCCCGCGCCCGTGGCAGCAACGAAATCAACCAGCGCTCCGGCGTCAGCGTGCGCGTGTCCATCTCCGACTACGAGACGCTGATCAGCAACGCCTTGCGCCGCAGCATCCGCCTGGACGAATCCATTGCCTGCCCGCGCATCAGCGACCTGCCCTACCTGATTGCATCCCTGGGCGGTAAGATTGAGCTGGAAACCTTCGGAGAGGGGCGCGAAGACCGCCTGGTGGACGACCTGACGAAACGGGCCACACTGGCCATCTTTGGCCGCCACTGCGATGTGGACGCGCTGGACGACATCGTGACATCGTTCGACCTGGGCAACGCGGTGGAAACCGGCAGCGACCTTCCCGCCACCGCCTACGCGGACTCGCTCGCCCACGTCGATGGGCTGACCGCCGCCGTGGAAAGCCTGATCGGAGGCGACCGGCGACCCGAGGTTGTCGCCTCAGCCGTCGAATTCGTCCTGGAAGGTCTGCATCTGAACCGCCGCCTCAACTGCGCCCGCACCCCCGCCGGCGGTTACCGCTACGCCCGGTGACAGTTGGCGGTTACCGAAACGAGACGGCGAATGCTGGCATGACATCGAATCCGCCAAGGCCGACTGCGAGGAATTCATCATGGTAACCAGAAAGGTGATGGTTGCTCCTGCGGTAACGCTGGAGGAGTACGCCGCATTGCCGGAGTACCCTCGCTATGAACTGGTCGCCGGGGTGTTGGTCAAGCAGATGACAGCATCTGAACAGCACGAATTAACTGTGTCACTGGTCAATTGGAAATTGTCCGAATACGCGTTCCCCCACCGCCTTGGTCGGGTGTACGGCAGCAACCGTGGCTACGTGACCGGCCCCGATTCGCCGGCCACTTCCCGGATGCCCGATGTGTCGTTTGTCTCCAACGAGCGCCTTGGAACCGACCTGTTTGGGATGCTGTTCAACGGAGCCCCAGACTTGGCAGTGGAGATACTGTCGGACAGCAATACGCGCGCTGAAAATGCACAAAAGACCCGCGAATACCTGGCGTCCGGCAGCAAAGCCGTCTGGATTGTCGACGTCGACGCCCGCACCATTACCGTCCACACCACAGCAGCAACGCCCCGGGTCTTGAACGATGGTGACAACATCCAGGGCGGGGCGGCGCTGCCTGGTTTTACCTGCGCCGTAGCCGAGTTGCTGCCGGTCGAGGAATAGGGCCGGAGAACCGGGAACCGGACCGGATGGCGGCGGACTTCCCACCCTCCAGCACAAAGTTTGGGCAAATTAAGCCTAGACCACCGAGGCGCGGCGTCCCAGCGTGATACCGTCGGGCAGAGTGATGGTTGCCTTCAGGTTGCGGAAGAGGAGGAACCTGCTCACGGACAACGCCACCTTCTCGGCGTTTTCGGTGACGCCGGGGGCCAGCAGCAGCTCGATATCTTCCCAGCCGGCTTTACCGTAGGTGTCCAGGTTGCGCCGGCGCCGCACGTTGGTATCGACCGATACCTCCACGGATTCACCGGTTCAACCACGCCAGCAGAGCAAGTCGACCACGGCCTGACCGCCCTTTGCCCGAATGAACCGCGCCGCCTCTGGGGATATTTCTAACTGGGCTGCCATGATTTCGGTCAAGCTCCTTTCCCGCATTTGCGGGTGGCGGGCACGGTTAGTACGCTAGCGCACCAGGGGCAACGGCGGCGGGGTCGCCGATTGCCGGTCCGCCATCAGCAAAGCGTTGCGGGCCTCGATGGCCGCCGGGTGCACAGTTGCGCCCCCTTCCAACATTCGCACCACGTTCCTGGATAGGAACATGGTCATGGCACCAGTGAGGTCCCGCTCGGCCAGCTCGCGCAACTCCGGTTGCCACGGATAGCGGGATACCTTGATGGGGTCAAGCTTGTCGGCCAGGAACACGATGTGACCAACGTCGTCGCCGCCGGACGGGTTGCCGGTGGTGTGCCAATAGATTGCGTCGTACAACGTGGGGTCGTTCAGCCGGTCTTCGCGGCGCAACATCTCAGCCCCCACCGGTCCGTGCATGATGGGCGCGTGCTGCATCTCGAAATCGCTGGCTGGCAATGGATATTCCTCCACCCGCAGCAGCAGTTCCAGAGGGCTGAAATGCTTGGCGGCGTCGTGGGCCAGGGCCGCTACCCCCACGGGATCCGGGTCAATCCCGTGCAGCTCCGCCAGCTCCCGGGCAATCTGCTCCACGCGTTTGCAATGGTCGCACAGCGCCGGGAGCAGCCGGTTCATCCGGCGGCGGATGCGATCCACCACCGCGCCGGGAACCGTAATCTCGGCGCTCACTAACCCATGTCTCCCAGCGCGCGGCCACCCAGCAGGTGGACGTGGGGCCAGGCGATGGTTTGGCCGGCATCGGGCCCGTTGTTGATGACCAGGCGATAGCCGCTGAGCGCTACACCTTCGCGGCGCGCCATCTCTTCGGCCACTACAAACAGATGCCCCATAATCGGCACCTGACCCGGCCCAACGTAAGCCAGCCCGTTGATGGGCATATTGGGGATTAGCAACAGGTGGACGGGCGCTTTGGGATCAATGTCCCGTATCACAAAGCACCGCTGGTCCCGATAAATCACGTCGGGGTGCAGCGGGTCGCGGGCCATTTCCGCAAAGGGCGAACTACGTGCCGGGGTCATCGTCATCGGTGAAACTCCTTGATTTTACAGGTGAGTCTGTGGGGTAATGTCCGTGTGCTCGCGGGTCAAATCACAGAACTATCTGAAATCCAGGTTCGGACATTCGGTGCTTGAAAGTAGCGAAATCCTTGAGAGGATTCTCGTGGATGACACCCAGCATAGTACTTAGAGACAAGTTCAGACTTTCGTGATCGCTTGCGTCAATTGCCTTGTCCATCAGGTCAAAGCATTGTTCAAGTACCAAACGCCGTTCGGTGAACGTGTGGTTGAAGTAGGCGAGGATTATGTCGCGTTCCTGATTCAGTGCATGGATTACGATATCACGGTGGGCCGCGATTTCTTGCCTCCTAGTTTCTTGGCACTGTACGGTTGCCATGTAATCCGCAATGGTCTGGACTGTAGCTTCAGCGGCATCTGCAGCGAAGTTGGCGACGATATAACTCATCATTTTGTCCGCTCCGGTGGAGCAACCGGCTCGTCGACGATTGCGCTGAGAGATTTCGCGATGAGCGTCACTTGGTAAATACTCCTATCGTATTCCCGTTTACGAAAAGATAGCCGTTTCACTGCGGCAATGATTCGCATGAACCAATTACCTCTCACGTTGTGCATCGCGTGGTTTAGCGATTCTGTGAGTCTTACGATTGTTGAATTCAGTTCACTAATCCTAATTTGAGTGGCTTTTAACCGGGCCATTTCGCGGTTAATTTTTGCGGTTTCAACCCGGATTATATCGATGTTCTCATTGGCCTTCTTCTCGGCCTTAGAACCGACTACTTCGGCTCCTATAACTAGTCCGGCAAGCACTGGCAACGCGAAGACGCCGGAAAGTAATGCGGCGCCTCCTGCCATGCCCAATCCTCGGGCTGCTAAAGCACCCCCGCCTAGCGCGGCCAGTGTTGCATTGGTGGCTGCCGCACCCGACAGTGATGCGATGGCGGTGCCTGTGGATGCGGTGCCTATTACTCCCGCGATCCCATAAGATCCGATCGCCGATACTGCGCCCACAGATAGCCCGGTAGCTAAGCTGCCACCCGCCAATGCAGCTAATTGGGCGTTTTGCTGCTCTATTTTAACCAATTCTCTGTACGAGATTTGGTATGCATTGTTATCGTGGTCACCCATTTTGGCTTTGCCTATGACTTTGACCGCCAGTTCCAAAGCTCGGACGGCTGAGATGCGAGCCTGCCCTAGTTCATATTCTTTATGCTGTACCTGTTCTTTAAATACCGTATATTGAGCGTGCTTCTGTTGATAATTGGCTTGTGCAGATTTGATTCGCTTGTTGGCATCAATCGTTTTCTTGACGCCATTCCATACCGGAATTTTCATAGGCTACATTCTTTCCTGCATTGATAACCGCGCTTCCGGACGTTTTCATATGTGGTTATCATTGGTAGTGTTTGCACTCGTTTTGAGTATAATTCATCCTGCGGTGCTGAGCTTGGATAGATTCCATCTGTCAACAAGCGTTGGGCATTGACGTTGCTGGATTCCGGCTTGCGCCGGAACGACGGTGGGGTTGGCTTACCCCGCCTCAATTTCCTGCAACGCGATCTCTTTGTGGTCGTGGCTGTTGCCGTAGGAAAGCTCCTGCACCTTGGCCCGTCGGGTGTACAGTTGCAGGTTGTGCTCCTGGGTAAAGCCGATGGCGCCGTGGCACTGGTGGCCCAGCGAACAAACCCGCTGATAAGCACCGCTGCACCACGCTTTGGCCATTGCCACCTCGCGGCGGGCCGGCTGACCCTCCGAGATGGCCCACGCCGCCTGGTAGGCGATGTGTCGCGCGCCCTCCACATCGGTGGCCATGTTGGAGCAATGGTGCTGCACGGCCTGGAAGCTACCCACCGGACGCCCGAACTGGGTGCGTTGCTTGACGTATTCCACCGTCATGTCCACCACGGCGTCGGCGCCGCCAACCATCTGGACACAGTGCGCCGCCGTCGCGCGGGCCAGCGCTCGCTCGATGACCGGCCAGCCGCCGCCGACGTTCCCGAGCACGGCAGCCCCGTTGACGGCCACGTTGTCCAACCGCACTTCGCAAAGGCGTTCGTTGCCGATGGTCCTGACCTGCTCGATGGCAACGCCGGCGGAGTTGGACGGCACCAGGAACAGCGTGATGCCCTGCGCCGGGTCGTCGCCGGCCGGCTCCGTGCGGGCGGCCACGATGATGGTGTCTGCGGCGTGAGCATCGGGCACGAACAGTTTGGTGCCGTTGATGGAGTAGCCGTTACCAGTCGCATTGGCGGTGGTTTCCACCCCCCAGGCCTCGGTGGTGGCCGACGGTTCGGTGAGGGCCAGGGTGAGCCGCACGGTGCCGGCGCAAACGCCGGTCAGGATGTCGCGCTTCTGTTCATCGCTGCCCGCATCCAGCACGGTGAGTCCGCCGAGCACGACCGTGGCGAAGTAGGGAGCGGGCAGCAGGGCGCGACCCATCTCCTCCACCAGCACGGCCAGGTCGAGGAAGGAGCCGCCGGTGCCGCCGTACTGCTCTGGAAAGGGAATACCAGTCCAGCCCAGACTGCTCACCTGACGCCAAAGGCCATCGGTGAAACCCTGCGGGTCGTCTTCCATCTCGCGCACCAGCGTGAGCGGGCATTCTTGCGACAGAAACTCTCGCGCCGAGTTTTTCAACATCTGCTGAATCTCGCTCAACCCCATGTCCATAAACGGCCCTCCCGGGCAAAGTATCCAAGCGCTGCAAGCCGCAGCGAGTATAGCGCACCGGCTACCGGGCGGCAAACGGCCGGGCCACCCGCAACGCGCCAACCACCTCTCCCCTGACCGGAGCGGGCTGGGTGTGGGTGAGCAAACCCCAGCCAATCTCATCGCCAGCGTTCGCCCCGCGACAAAAATGCTATCGCCTCAGCGATGGTACAATCGCCCGATATTAATCGGCGCCGTCCAATTGACTGGACACTCCGGAAATCTAGGGAACGCTATCGAGGGACCGTTATGGAATTACAAACCTTTGGCTCCGACATCGCCAATTACGTAGGAATGATATTTGGGGTAGTGTTTATGCTCATGGTGGTCGGCCTGATGTGGTCGCCCTTCGCCGGTTTGATTAGTCGGCGGTTAGCCCCAATCCACCGAAAAGATAAATGTCGCGGCGTGCTGAAGGGGTAAGAAAGTGCCCCTGTGCATCGGGGATAATGGTTTTGGAAACACAGAACCGACCCGAGACCAGGAGCACCCGATAGATGCTACCACTTGACCATCCCGACCGGATCCAAATCACCTTTGATGACCACCGCCTGGTGGCCAATGCTGGGCTGATCCTGCCAGCCACGCTGGCCCTGCATCTCGGCTTGCCCCAACTGCTAGAGAAGCGCCTCGACCTGGGCAATGCCCTGGGCCGGGCGAACACGGGAGAAAAGATGCTGACCCTGGTGGCCTCCGCGCTGGCTGGCGGCGACTGCATCGACGACGCCGACGTGTTGCGCACCGACAGGACGGCCGGCGCCATCGGCTGCGCGGTGAAGGCGCCGTCCACCCTGGGGACCTTCCTGCGCAGCTTCCGGTGGGGCCACGTCCGCCAGTTGGATCGGGTGAGTCGCGAGCTGCTGGCACGGGCCTGGGCTGCTGGGGCGGGACCCGTCGACGGGCCCCTACCATCGACCTGGACTCCATCATCTGCGAGACCTACGGACTGGGCAAGGAGGGCGCACACCGCCACAGCTATACCGGCCAGCGAGGCTATCACCCGCTGCTGGCCCGGGCCTGGACTACTGGGGCCGGCACCGGCGACGTGCTGATGTCGCGGCGGCGCGCGGGCCGGGCCAACACCGTTCGGGGCGCCGCCCACTTCCTGCGTGAGACGGTGGGCCGGGTGCGCTACGCCGGGGCCACCGGACAACTCACGGTGCGGGCCGACCGCGGCTGCTATGCTCACGCCCTGGTCGCGGTCTGCCGCAAGATGGCTGTCCGCTACTCCATCACCATCCGCCAGCACGCCCGCCTGCGCAATCTCATCGAGGCCATACCCGAGACGGACTGGACGCCCATACCCTACTGGATGGACGGCGCCGCCGCTGTGACGGAGGCCACCTACACCCCTTTCCAGCACCCCCTTTCCAGAGTGAGCCCGACGCCGCGCCGGTGCGGCTCATCGTCCGGCGGGTGCAGCCCACGCCCGGTTCCCAGCTGGCCCTCTTCGCCACCTACAGCTATCACGGCTGCATCACCGACCGGGACGGCGATACCCTGGCACTGGCGGCCGACCACCGCCGCCACGCCGAGATCGAGAACGCCATTCGCGACCTCAAGTACGGCGTGGGGTTGAACCATCTCCCCTCGGGCCGCTGCGCCGCCAACGCCGCCTGGCTGGCCGTCTAGGTGATCGCCCACAACCTGGCTCGCTGGACGGCGCGCATCGGTCTGGGCCAGCCGGTAGTGACCACCAAGACCCTGCGGCGGCGGTTCTTCTCTATCGCCGGACGCCTCACCCGCTCGGCGCGCCGCCTCACTTTGCAGCTGCCAAAGCGCTGGCCCTGGGAAACCCAGTTCAGTGGCGCCCTGGCGCGGTTGCGCGCCCGGCCACTCCCAGCCTGACGGCGCCCGTCTCCCACTGACCCGCCATCCGGCCAACTGAACGTCCCCGCCAACTCGCACCAACTCGGTCCGCGAGGGGCACTGCCGGCCTACCGCCTGTCGAATTCCGCCCGCCATGGCCGCACGGCCGCCAGCAGCGTGCCGATGTGGCTGCCCGCACGCCGCCCTCATCCCCATCTATTGGGATCTGGCTGGGCCCGTTCGCCTTCCCTTACCCATCATCCCTTGTGTCAACGACACGGACGTCTCGCTGCGGTGGATTCGGGCTAAAAGCGAGCCTGGCGAGGTGCAGCAGGCTTATGTGCTGAAACGAAGGGGAAGGGGATTATGACCGAGCATGAAAAACCGATGATGCCTGTACGAGCAACGGTGGCTAGGGGACTGATCATGCTGGAAGCACTGTTTCAAGAGTTGAAGATGGACGTCCACCTCGACGTCGAGGTGATCATCGACGACACCGACAACGTCCGTCTGTTATTCAGCGGATACACCGGAGATGGTGTGCGGGTCCAGCAGATCGTTACTACGCTCCCTGGGACGGTCCGGCGCGAGATCTGGAACGAAGGTCTGCGGAGTTACGAAGCCATCTCTGGTAACTTGGTCGAAGGCCGGTTGCGGCCGCTGGAAATGGAGAGCGGAGATGAGCGCTAAGCCGGCGATGAACTCGCTCGCTCAGGCGATGAAGGATCTCCTCGACGAGCGAGTGCGCCAGGTGGCTCGGTGGGGCGTCGACGTGGGCAAACCAGATGCCGCCTTTCACCTGGTCCTGGCCGAGGAAGTGGCCGCGGTGTCGATCGCGTGGCTGGAGGAGATCAACCGGCGCCGCGGCATGGCCCAGGGGTGTAGTCGATGTGTAAAAATAGCGGGATAGCCTGGACGACCCACACCTGGAACCCGGTCACCGGCTGCACCCAGGTCAGCCGCGGCTGCGACAACTGCTACGCGATGCGAATTGCCGAGCGGTTTCGTGACGATAAGGCGTGGCTCGATGGGTTCGACTTGACGCTACGCCCACACAGGCTTAATGAACCGGTCTAGTACCGTTTCAATTTAATTCTATTGGATAGACATGTTTGAGCTTACTGCGAGCGTCCTGGGTGGAGAACCGCCAGTCTATGATGGCGGCGGCCTCGTTGCGCTCGCGTTCGAGCGCCGCGACCTCCCGTCTCAGCAACGCTTCATCGCCGACCCGGCGGTTCAGACACTGTCTGCTAAAGACGCTCAACTCGATTTCAGCCATGTTCAACCAGCTTCCGTGATTGGGTGTGTGGTGAAGCTCCAGGCGTTTGGCTATGCGGCGCGCCTCGGACGGTGCAAACGCTTCGTAGAGCGAGCCGGGCTTGTGGGTGTTGAGATTGTCCAGGACCACGCGCACTACTGCGGCGTCAGGATATGCCTCGTCCACCAGCCACTTCATCTGTTGAGCGAAGTCCACAGCAGTCCGGCGCCCGGTCACCTCGATATGCCTCCACCCACCCTTCGGTTCACAGAACATGAACAGATTCCGGGTCCCGTTTCGCTGGTACTCGGTGTCATAGCGCTCCACCCGTCCAGGAGCGGCCTCAATGGGAGGCCGCACATCCCCAAGCAACTGCTTGGCTGGACTTTCCGCAAAATTTAGAAAAAGTATAAAGGCAGGGTAAGCTGGCCTGACCCAAATCTCACTAAAGGTCCAGCCATGCTCACCCTGCCCGATGCAATTGTAGCCGTTGTCGGTCCCTTCGCAACGCTGTTTACCAACCCGACCTGGCGGAAAGCCCAGGTGCTGCTGATCGGCGCGATCCTGACCCCGGGTCAGCGCACCGTGGCGGCGGCACTGCGCGTCATGGGCCGCAGCGACCAGCGCGACTACGCCCGCTACCATGAGGTGCTCAATCGGGCGGTGTGGTCGTCCCGTGCAGCGGCCCGCATCCTGCTGGTACCGCTGCTCCAGCACCTGGACCGCGGCGACGGCCCGTTGATCTTCGGCATCGACGAAACCCTGGAACGGCGTCGCGGCGCCAAGATCAAAGGTCGGGGCATCTACCGCGATGCGGTGCGTTCCAGCCGCCAGCAACTGGTCAAGGCCAGCGGCCTGCGCTGGATCTCTCTGATGTGGCTGGGCCACGTGCCCTGGGCCGGACGCCATTGGGCCTTGCCGGCGCTCACCGTGCTGGCGCCCTCGACGCGGTACTACCAGCAGCAGGGACGCCGACACAAGAAACTCACCGACTGGGCGCGGCAGATGGTCATGCAACTGAGGCGCTGGCTGCCGCAGCGACCGCTGGCGCTGGTGGGCGACAACAGCTACGCCGTGCTGGATCTGCTCCACTGCTGCCAATCCCTCCGTGAACCCGTTACCCTCATTGCCAGACTACGTCTGGACGCCGCTCTCTATGCGCCAGCACCGCCCCGTCAACCGGGTCAGCAGGGCCGCCCGCCGCTGAAAGGCGCGCGGCGACCCTCGCTGAAGGCCCTCCTCGACCAGCCCCAGGCAACTTGGGCCAGTGTGGCCGTGGCCTGGTATAACGGCGCCACCCGCACGGTGGAACTCACCTCCCAGACGGCAGTCTGGTACCGCTCCGGCAAGCCTCCCGTCCTCATTCGCTGGGTGCTGATCCGCGATCCCCAGGGCGCCTTCGCCACCCAGGCTTTGCTGTGTACCGACCCAGCGGCGGACCCGACCCAGATCCTGGAATGGTTTGTCCTGCGCTGGCAACTGGAGGTCACCTTTCAGGAGGTGCGTACCCACCTGGGCGTGGAGACCCAGCGCCAGTGGTCCGACCTGGCCATCGCCCGCACCACGCCTGTCCTGCTGGGTCTCTTCTCCTGGACCACCCTGGCCGCTCACGCGTTGCAAAAACAGCACCCAATGACCCAACGCAAGGCCGCTTGGTATGACAAGCCGTCGCCGACCTTCGTGGACGCCATCGCCCTGGTCAGACGCCACCTGTGGCTGGCCTCGGAGGGTTTTTCAACGTCGGCCACCGACCCCGACATTCAGGAACTCCCGGTCGCCCTGTACCACCGACTTGTAGATTCGCTTGCTTACGCCGCTTGAAATGCGGAAAGTCCAGCTTGGAGGACTCGTCAAAACACACCACCGGACACTCCCGGTCGTACTCTTCGTGATAAAGGTCCAGCACGTCCTCCATCCGAGCGACGAACTCCCCGCTCAGCTTGGGGATGCACCATTCCTTTTTCCGCCACGGCTTGAGTTCGTTTTTTTGAGTATCTGGCGCACCGTCTCCAAGGAGATGCTCCCGGCAAACTCCATCTCCACCACCTTGTCCGCCAGCAGATGGAGCGTCCAGTTCACATGTCCTTCGGGTGGACTGCTGCACGCGATGGCAACTAGGTGCGCTTCCTGCTTGCCGTCCAACTTGCGCTCCCGGCCCGGCCGTGGCTTGTCATTGATGGCGGCCTCAAGTCCTTCCTCGACGAACCGCTTCCGCACTCTGGCAACGGTACTCTGGCAACGGTAGCAGCGTTGATCAAAAGCACACCGGCTATCTCACCGTCCCGAAGTCCTTCATCTGCTTTGAGCAACGCCAGCGCCCGCTTGACGGTGCGGACTGACGGCTTGCCCCGGTGGGAAACCTCATTGAGACGGGAGCGTTCGGATTCAGCCAGCTTGACTTTATACTTGATGGCAGCCATGTCTGGATACTCCCCCACAGAAAGATCATACCCAAGTATGGCTCCCTTCTCATATTATTACAAATCTATCCGGAAATGGTACTAGTACTACAGTCGCAGATTTGACAGGCGGCGTTTGTAATGGCATTGGCGGGCTCTGGCTTGGTGGCGCCGTCTCCACCACGACCAGGACAGGATGAAATCAGGCAGTTGATTTTCCGTCCATACCAGTCGGGTGAGCAGCCGGCGCGCCTCCGGGGCCGTTATGGGAATCAGCGCTTCATCGGGACCGTAGCAGCCCCCTTTGCTCCTGGTTCCATCGCTTGATGCTTGATTACTGACAGATACGCCTGCGCCAGCATCGCCAAGGTGATGTGCCGGTACCAGCCGTCCCACCTCCGCACCTCATACTGGTCCAGTCCCACCTGCCCCTTGGCCTCCTCGAAACACTCCTCGATGGCCCACCGGGTCCCAGCCACCCTCACCAGTTCCTCCAAGGCCGTTCCCGCCGGGCCGAAGCATACGAAGTAAGCCAACTCCCCGGGCTGGGCAATGCTGCGCCGGGCCAGCAGCCAATAGCCCTTGCCCGGCTCCCCAAGAGGCCGTATTTCCACGACGGCCCAATCGTCTGCTCAAGGCGATCGTAGACCCGTGGCCCCTTGGCCCCATCGCCCGCACTGCAGCTGGTCCAACCCAACTCGTCAACCTGCGACGTCAGCCGGTCAGCCCGCACCTGACACAGGCCCTGGTCCGTCCAGACCCACAGCTGCTCGTTGCTCCTGATGGCCAGCACGTGGGGAATTCCCGCTCGCTCCAGCCACCGCCGCAGCTTGCGGTCGTTGCCATAGACCTCATCTCCAGCAACCCAGCCGAAGGAGACTCCTGATTCCAGCGCCCGCTTCAGCATTAGCTGGGCCAGTTGCGGCTTGGTCCGAAAGCCGACACTCTCCGGCGCCCCAGCCTCCCCCCGCCGCTCCCAGTCTTCCGCCCACACCTGGGGCAGGTACAATTCCCGGTCCAGCAGGGTTCTGCCCCTGGCGCTGGCATAGGCCAGAAAAACGCCAATCTGACAGTTCTCGATCCGCCCCGCCGTCCCGCTGTACTGCCGCTGCACCCCCACCGACTGCTCCCCTTTCTTGAGGAATCCGGTCTCGTCCACCACCAGCACCGCGTCAGCGGCGGACCGATGCTCCACCACGTAGGATTTCAGGTCATCACGAACCAGGTCCGCATCCCACCGATAGTTGTACAACAGGCGCTGCACCCCGTCGGGAGTGGCGTCGCCCGCCTGCTCCGCCAACTGCCACCCGTTCTTGCGCTCTACGGAACTGACCAGTCCCCGCAAGTAGTCCAGTACCCGCCGGCGAGGCTCCGGGCGCCGGAACCGTCCGGCAATGCAGGAATGAACCTGCTCAATCCCTTCGGCCCAGCGGGCCACTTCCGCCAGTTCCTCCTCACGCCCCGTCACCGCCGCACCCCCTCACCGGATAATGGCCTATTTTACCCGATAATCTGCGACTGTAGTATTAGACGGACACCGAAATAAACTGGGCCAAAGAGCACCGACACCAGCCCACTTCCAGTGAACAGACCTTGGCCCAGCGCCGCGAACACCCGTACATCTGGGCCACCTGGCTGCCCCGTCTCCTGACCGGCGAGAACTCGTGCGAGTGGGCCATCTGGTTCAAGGCCCACCACCAGGACTGGACCAAGGTCCCATCGGACTTCAACCAAGCCCAGTGGATTCTGAACCACACTGCGCTCCTCAACAAGCGAAAAGCAGAATGGGAACTCAGCCACTACAGCGTGGCCATCGAGGGGCAAAACAGTTTCCAGCTACGCGGCAGGTCAGCAACTCTTGCTGGTAAGCCCGACCTGATCACGCAGCGGGACGGCCAAGCGGTCATCGTCGACGTGAAGACCGGGCAGGACAGCCCCAGCCACGTCGTACAGGTGATGATCTACCTGTACGCCATCCCGAGAGCGCTGGAACAGTACCAGAACCTGAAGCTCAGGGGGCAGGCCACCTACTTGGACCACACGGTCCGCATACCGGCGGAGGCCGTCGACGACCAGTTCGTGCAGAACATCGGCGCGTTGATCCGCAGACTATCAGCCGACAAACCCGCGAGGCGAGTACCCAGCCCACAGGAATGCCGCTTCTGCGACATCAGTGCCGCTGATTGTCCAGAACGAGTGGACGAACCGACGTTGACCAAAGGGAAACCCTCGACTTCTAACGGTCGGACGTCGAACGGCTGACACCCGGCATTGTTCGTCCACTGAACGCCCCGATAGACTTGGAGACACCTGAGCATGGGAAAACTGGCCTTGCACAAAAATGGACAAACGCCGCAGGACCCGCAAAACTGGAGCCGCCACCACACCCCGCAGCTACCCGCCCCGGCAGCAAGCTCAACCGAGACAACCCGAGGAGAAACGCAATGGGAACCGTAAAAGTCACCATAGCAGTCGGCGACCCGCAGGGTCGACAATTCGAGGAACTCGACGTCACGGTCGACACCGGCTCAACCTACACGAAGGTAAATCATGGCAAAAAACCCAAGTAACCAACGGAAGACCCCCAAGAGTGGAGAACCCAAGCGAGCCGCCGTCTACGTAGACGAGCTGCTGCCTATCGAGGAAAGACAACAGGAACTGGTCAACATACTGAGAAACGTCGTCAAAACCCCCGAACACTACGACGGCATCATCGTCTACGGCAGTCCAGCAACCGACGTCAACGAACGCGTCAAGGACGCCATCGCCCTGCTGACAGAACACGGCACAGAGGTCACGTTTAGCCAGTAGGAGGAACCCGCGGCGCAGCGGATCAGATGAAAGCTCGTTCACCTATCTGATGAGGCGATTTCGCTACTCGACGGGTCAAAGTGGCAGAGACTACGTCTGGCTCAGTAAAGGTATTAGCTTGCCCATCAGGGCTTCTACGTCGTCGAGCCCTTCTGCGACTTCGAAAGCCTGCATCGTGTTCTCGTAGAAGTTCTCGTGCAAGGCACTGGCTGTATTGAACAGGCGGCGTATGTCTCCGTCTCCGGTCTCAGCCCGGAGACGGCTGACGGTGACGAGGTGGTGTCGATGCCGGTTGTGCTCCCAGCCCCGCTGTTCGGCGATGGCCTTGAGGACCTGGGCAGTAGCGCCCCAGCCCTTCTCGGATGCCTGCGGGAGATCGCCGTCGGCGAGTTCCTGTCTGGCCTGCGCCAAGAAATGCTCGCTGGCTTGTTGATACTGTTGGGTGGTCACTTGGGGCTCCTGCTGCTGTTTTTGGAGGTTAGCAACTGCGGCTTGCCTTGGCAATGATGCCGGCGCGGCCTTCATGATGATGTTCGAATCTGAGTAGCGAAATCGCCTCTATCTGATGGGCCAATCCGGCGTCACCCACATCTACCGGAGACCCAAAAAGGGAATGGCAAAGTCGGTCAAACCAACGTCGCTGAGGTGGGATACATGGGACAGGCGATTGAGGACGAAAATACCCATCCGATCTTCCTGAGAAATCGCCATAGAGGGTACAAATACGAGCTGTGACGGCTTTTTTGCCACTTGGACAACCAGAGGAGAGTCATCCCGGGCATTAAACTGGCCTGAGAGCACGTTTTCAGGTCCGAAAATCGAGCCGTCATGAGTTTCAGCAAAAAGGACCTTGGGGACGTCGTCTGGAGCTCCGAAACCGGTCGAGATCCCGTATTTTTGACATCATGCCCCAAGGATATCGACTACCCCCAACTCCTCTCAATACAAACACTCGACCGCCGAACAACGGGGGCGACGCTTTTCCAAATGGAACGTCGCCCCTTTATTCGTTCCGGGCTAGTCCAAGCCGAAACGGCGTACAGGCGAACCAGTACCAATGTGTCAAGGAGTGAAATGCAAAGGAACCCGATCCAGGACACACCATCCCCAGACCCAAACAGCGAATTACAGCGCAAATCCGCCTTCATTCGTTCCGCACGCCGGTGCCAGCGGCCACGGCCAGCAGCGGGTGATAGCCCCGCTGGCCGGTGTAGTTGTGGCGGCGGGCACCCTCCTTGCCCAGTCCATAGGTCTCGCAGATGGTGGAGTCCAAGTCGATGGTCAACGGCCCGTCCTCAGGTCCCGCACCAGCCGCCCAGGCCCGGGCCAGCAGCTCGCGGCTCACCCGGTCCAGTTGGCGGACATGGCCCCACCGGAAGCTGCGCAGGAAGGTCCCCAGGGTGGATGGCGCCTTGACCACGCAACCGAGCGCGCCAGCCGTCCCGCCGGTGCGCAACACGTCGGCGTCGTCGATGCAGTCGCCGCCCGCCAACGCAGAGGCCACCAGCGTCATCACCTTGTCGCCGGTGTTGGCTCGGCCCGGCGCGCGGCCCAGGTCCAGGTGCCAGTCAACCAGTTGGGGCAGGCCCAGATGCAGGCCCAGCGTGGCTGGCAGGATCAGCCCAGCATTTGCCACCAGGCGGTGGTCGTCAAAGGCGACGTGGATGCGGTCGGGGTGGTCATCTGGTAGCATCTTTTGGGTGCTCCTTGTTTCTGGTTGGATTTTTCTCTCGAAAACCATTATCCCAGATGCACAGGAGCGCTTTCTTACTCCTTCAGCACGCCGCCACACTCATCTTTTCGGTGGATTGGGGTTTAGTTTAGTTTGTCTCAGGTCTCACTCCAGCTCACCGATAACATCACAGTAATCGGGCGACTTTCTCAACGGTCCCGATGCTGAACATCGACAGCAAGGAGCCGACCGCGAAGGATGCGCAGTCTGCACGGAGCGACAACTCGGTTGTAGGACGGCACAGCAAGCAGGCGAACGCGCCGATAGACAGACGCCCGAACAGGAGGCGGCAAAGATGCCACGAGCAAACCGGCCCACCCCGACAGGCCAGATGAGCCTGTTCCAAGTACACCAAGATGCCAAGCGCCAGAACAACCGTTGGATCGTCAGCGGGACCGCGACAGTCGGTCAGCTGCTGCTAGCGACCGAGCGAGAGCCCGAGGAACACTACGGCATCCAGACGGCGGTCCAACGGCCACTACACCATGGCCACTGCCTCGACCTGGCCCGTTACTTCAAAGCGACGAGTAACTGGATAATCGCTCCGTTCGTGTTCACGTCGTACGGGGACAACTTGGACATCCGGGACGGGCAGTTCAGGGAGTTCAAGAGCGACTTCGAGATCCTGGACGGTCAACACCGGATACAGGCGCTCCACATCGCGGCGACCGACCTGGAGAACTCAGATCGCCCCTTGGACAAAGACCTGCTGCGCAACCTGAAAGAGGCACACATCGCACTGGAGTACATCGAGAACTTCGGACCGGCCGACGCAGCGCAGCTATTCGTGGACCTCAACAAGGGAAAGCGAGTGAGCCCATCAGAACTCGCCTACCTTGACGGACGGGACCCGGTGGTGAATATCATTCGAGAGACTCTGGAACAAGTCGAATGGGTCAAGGACCGGACCGATACGGCGCGAGCGAACCCGGATCCCGCCGGTGAAGACGTTTGGACAGTCTCGAGCCTGAAGACAGTGGTGAAAGCACTGGAGGTAGGAGTCATGGCTCCCCTGCCCAAAGCCAGACGGACATACCTGTCTACGGACGACGGGAAACAAGAGTCCGTCGAGAACCTGAGCGCATTCCTCAACTGGCTACCAATCGCACGAGTGGAGTACAAGAACCTCCAAGAGAGCGAACCAGACGTAGCAGACGAGCGGACACGGCACTACGCCTACGACCCGCGGTTCATGACACTGATGGCAGAGACGTGGGCAAACAGCAACCGGACCGGACCACTACTCGAACCGCTGGCGCACGCCGTCGGAATGCTGAACATCACGCGACACGACGCTGCAAGCGACCTGGCGAACGACCTAAACCTGCTGGACGATAAAGGAAGGATGAAACCCTTCAGCCGCGCGGATTACAGTGGTGCTTCCGTAAAGATCAGACAGAGAGCCGGCCGCTCATGACAGAGACTGGCACGGAAACTGACTCGCGAGACGGCATGGCACCAAGGAGTGGTGGATGCCCAGGCTTCGCCCGCAGGCCACCAGAGCGACGGAGACATCGGGAGCGTAGAGCCGTGGACCAAAGGACGGCTATGCCCGCACCGACCAACCACGTCTCCCTGAGCGCGCGGTGGCGTGCATGGCCGCGGGTTCGGCCACGGTACGTGCATTGGGGCCCGAGATGACCCAACGAATGTGCAGCGAAGCTAATCCAAACCGTGAAGGTGCCAAACATCTGTATGACCTCATCCTCAACCGCCATCGGTCGTCCAGTTTCGTCATCACCAGCAACCGAGCCGTGGACGAATGGCTCAGCCTCTTCGACGACCCCATCCTCGGCAACAGCGCACTTGATCGGTTGTCCAACGCCAGCTACCAGATTGTCATCGAGGGCACCAGCTACCGGGAACGGCTGTCGCCACACCGCGCCCTGCTGGGTGCCCAAGGAGGTGATTGACCGACCAACTACAACCTGATATTTATCCCTTCACCACGCTCCCAGAGTGGACGAATGTCCGTAAAAATGCCGGCCTAATCACCTCGAAAATCGACATTCGTAAATGTACATCGGCCAACTGTCACAACAGTCCTTGCGTTACGAAGTTTTCCCGAAGCGGCACGTCGAGCTGTCGTTGTGAAACTAGGGATCGGTGTCAAGGGCGGCGGCAAAACGTACCACTGGGCTGTCGAAGTCCAGGGAAAATGTCCGGTCAAGTGTTCAGCAGAAATGTCACTCGGTTAGGCCTGGATGGTATCAGATGACGACGTTGAGGAAACCACGCAGCATTGTCGCGTTGGAGGACCCTCGGCATCCAGGTAATTGTTGATTGTACTCCTGTGGATTCCCAATTCCCGCTCAATCGCTCGAAGTGACATCCCCTTGCGCCTGGCTTTCTGAATGGCCTTCCACCTCTCCTTCTGGAGGAATGTTGGCTTGCGCGCAGAGGTGGCTGCCGGCCTGCCGGCTGTGGCCACGTCGTCAATGACCATACTTGGATCATTCTCGTCCCCTGCCCGTGAGTGCAGTGGTTCGAGAGCTTCTATCCAGCGTTCGCCCAGGCCGTGGGCACCGGATGGCGGGACAG
The DNA here is from genome assembly GCA_965220095.1 of Dehalococcoidia bacterium. Taxonomy (GTDB): domain Bacteria; phylum Chloroflexota; class Dehalococcoidia; order Lucifugimonadales; family UBA3495; genus Bin87. The sequence goes on along the minus strand of OZ244805.1, from coordinate 1,877,852 downwards.
CAACACTTGCGGAACGCCCGTGGCCGTTTCGGAGAAATACGGGACTGACGGGCGCCTCCTGCGCAGCGAGGATGCGCCCCCTTCATGCCGCACCAAGAGCTGACCGTCTAGTCCTTCCAGGACCTCCACCGCCGCCCCGGCATAGCTGGGGCGTTCCGGCCCGGCCAGCAACTGGAGGGTGTGCAGCTGAAACCGCACCGTGTTGTCCCTGGCCACTCTCCGGCGGTGCTTGAAGCACCGGACCTGTTCCAGGCACAGTTCCGGATCCAGAGGCCGGAATGTCGGCTCGGGTGTGGCGGCGGAACCTGGAAGCGCCGGTTGAAGCGCGGCAGGAACTGCTCCAACACGCTGTTGGCTGCCCCGATGCTGCTCGCCCCGGCCCGCCGGAGTTCAGTTACCAGCCGGTCCTGAAAGGTGCCCGCCGTTCGCTCCACCCGACCTTTTGCCTGGGGCGACATGGCGAAAATCATTTGTATACCCAGTTCCTCCATGGCCCGGCTGAACTGGGTCGGCATCCCACTGGGTTGGCATCCCGGGGAGGCCGGAACCGGGCGTGTGCCTGAAGACCGCGTGCCGGTCGGTGTAGCGGGCGACGGGTATGCCGCGGCGCCGGAGCAGGCCCTGCATCAGCAGGAAGTAGCTGTGGGCGTCTTCCCGCTCGGAGAAGCGGGCGTCGACCACCGTACCGGTGGCATCGTCCACCGCGATCAGCAGTGCGAAAGGAGCTCGCCGGTTCCCCAACCATGGGTGATGACTGCCGTCCAGCTGGATCAGCATGCCCTCTCGAGGCATGCGCTGGCGGCGCACCCGGTGTTTGGGCGGACGCCTGCGTCGTGGACTGCTCAGACCGGCGTTGACCAGGATGCGCCGCAGGGTGGTCCGGCCGATGTCGATACCCTCGCGCTCGCTCCACAACTCGCTGAGATGGGTGTGGTTGGCCCCGGCGACCATGAGCGACGGCAGCTGCGCCTTTCTCCTGATAGGTCGCCAGGATACGCCTGGTGTGGCGAGTGGTGACACCCATCAGCGTGGCTGCCTGATCCAATGCCACGTGCTCAGCGAGCAAACTGTTCAGAACCTGAAGTCTTGCTGGTTCTTTTTGAGTCAAAATCACATTCTCCATGATGTGAATTTGACATTTCTGCTGGCTAATTAGCCAGGACCTTTTCGCTGGTCATCGACACCCCAGTGGTACGTTTTGCCGCCGCCCTTGACAATATCACTCGGTCGATTCAAGAGCCCGGGAGCGCAACTGGACCGCCAGTACCAACGGGAGCGATTTCGGCGGCGGACCATCGCGGAAGGAACCTTCGCTTCCCTGGATCGGTTGGGATGGGACAAATCCCGCCTGCGGGGGCTGTGGAAGGTGGACTGCGAGGGCTACATGGCGGCGCTGGCCCACAACGTGCTGAAGATGGTACGGAGACTGGGGCGCGGTGTTGGGCCGCCTGGTCCAGTGGCGCCCGCGGACGCCATTGCTGCGAGCACAGGGCACGCCGCGGACGATGCGGTGGCTGATTTCCTCGCGCCGTTGTGGTGCTTTGCCTGGGTAAACTGGTGGACCTGCTACCTCAAGCCCGGGCTACGGTAGATTCACTGTCAGTTAGGCAACTTTCTCAACGGACCCAGTAAAGTGAGCCCGCTCAGTAGTGCTGTATTCAGGTTTCAGTGATCAGCGTGTTGGCAAAAGCCCTCGGGCGGTTGAACGATCAGGAAGCCCTTTTTGTTCATGCAATCAGAAATACTTATGCCGGATCAGCTCGTTTATTGTTCGGCGAAGGTCTGCCAAGAAGTTCTCATCAATGGCGTCCGTCCACCAACGCGCGACGTCATCCCTGTACTCAGTTAGCTCCGACAAGGCCTTCGTGCCGGCCACAACGACCTTGTCACATCTGATGTTCCCCCGGTAGCCCAAGCACGGCCTTCCCGCGTCCACCAACGACTGCCACAACCCCAAATATTGGAGTCGCTGATAGGCGTCGTCCTTGTACTCATCGCTGTACATCGAGTTGACTAGCAGGGCCAAGTGCGGAGCGCAAATATCCTGCTCCAATGCGGTGATGGCTTTGCTTATCTCGGATACTCTGGCTCTATAGGCTGTCGTATCCATCGTCGTCACTGTGCTCAGTCGCCCTGACGCTGTGGTTTGCATCATATTCACGAACCGCCCATCATCCGTCACCAGGCACTCCCGGTCCACGTATTTGCGTATCGGATCTGGCGTCTGCTGACCAGCGCGCACGCCGGCCAGTATCATATTTACCAACTGTTCATTGTTGGGCAGTTCCGGCCAATCTCCGTCAATGGTAGCCCAAGCGGTTATGAACTCCTCGCCCTCTCTACCACCAGTCAACATGGGCACGTTTTCGCCGTCTTGTACAAACACTTCGGGCGATATATTGCATTCACCCTTGATCATCTCGACCGGCGTCAACTCGTTGGACTCCTCGATCACCACGAACACGGGTACGCGGCCGTTCTGTTGCAGTTTGACCTTCTCTTCGGTTTCGGCGACGACGTGCCGCAAACTGGCGCTGATGGCGTAATGCTTACTGCTCGGCGAGTTAGTGAAGTAGCCCAACAGATTTGAAGTTACACACGCGTTGACGTACGAAGACGCGTAAATCGTGTGGTGTGGTTCTTCACTGTCCGGACAGAAATCGATCCCGGGAAACTCGAAAATCCGCGTCCGGCAATGCCCGCTGATTGTGCAACGGAATTCCTTTCCACCTACGCCAGCCCACATCAACCGTACTCCGGCTAGTGTGAAGCTGGCTTCCTCTGGAATCGGTTGCAGTGCCCTCTGACGATCCGCTACAGGTCGATATTTTCTGGTCATTATGGCTGTACTCCACTTACGTTGTTATTCCCGGTTATTCCCGCTCTGACTTCACTTGGCATACCACGCAAACATTGGACTACCGCTCCTGAGCAATACCGCCATCCATGATACAGTTGGATTCCCGTCCATCATACGGAGTGTAGTCGGCGGCGATGAGGTAGGCCATGTCGGCTCGTTGATCGCCGATGGATAGCTATCGGCGTTCATCGGCAAGTCATGTGCCTGATCCGGTATGGTTTGACAGCTGATAGCTTAACGAAGTGAGTCACAGATACCGCAGCGCCGACCCGGCGGACTCGCCGCGGGTGTAGCGGCCTACCTGCCTCCGCCCTGCTTCCAGCGTCCCTGGCGCTCGATCTCGTGGGTGGGCGCGCCGTTCTGGGACATGCGGCGGGCCATGCCCGCTGTGCCCGCTGTGCCCGCTGTGCCCGCTGAAGAGCTCCTAAACTAAAGCCAAGGTGGGATGTACATTTAAGTGGCGATGATGATCAGCTGGGTTAAGCCCGTGCATCCCTCTCATCCGTACTTGGAGAACGACCCGGCTCCGTGGTTTGACTCCCACCATCTGCGCATTTCACCTTGGCTTGAGTTTAGTCAGCCAGACCGGCGGCCCTGGCGATCACTTTCACCCGCCGGGAGATCTGCAACTCCGACAGCCCGAACACCTTCGCCTCTCCACCAACCCCCGCCGGCCGGATGGCGTCCAGGGCCCGCATGGCGGCGGGGGTGATAGCCACCACGGCGCCCTGGGCCTCGGCGTCGGTCTTGGAGCGGATGACGGTGATGCGGCCTGAGCCGTCGTCCCAGCGCTGCACGTCGCCCCAGGTGAGAGACGAAGCCTCGGAACGCCTCAACCCTGCATCGGACAGCGCCGCCGCCAGGGCCACATCGAGCTTGGCTCGCTCGGCGGCCTGCTCGGGCGTCTCAATGCCGCGGCCGCGCTTGCGGGGCTGCAATGCGGTGAGCCGGATGACGGCGAGGACGTCGGCGGTGAGGGCGCCGGACTGGCGCTGCGGTTTTGAGAGGCGCCTTCCCCATCCTTTCAACGAGGCGCGCACGCCCGGGTCCCGGCAGGGTGAGTCCTGTTTCGCCCACTCGTGGGCATTGGCGATGGCGGAGGTGACCAACCACAGGGTGGCAATGCTGGCGCCGGAGTTCGCCCGGGCGGCCAGGTAGCGCGCCACGGTGAGGGGCTCGGCGGGCAGGGACGTTAGGCCCACCTCGTCGCACCAGCCGGCGAAGATGCGCCACTGGGTCCCGTAGACCCGGTGGATGTTATCGGAGAGGACCGACTCCAGAGACGAAGCCACGCCCTGGTCGGCGGCCCGCAGCGCCGGGATTGACGGGGGTTGATCTGGAACGAGTTGCTGGCCAACGGTGGTGGTCATGACTTTCTCCAGCGGCGGTCTCAGGGCTTGGAATAGCGCACGGTCGTTTCGGGCATGGGAGGCGGGCGATCAAGTTTGCGAATCTGAGGACGACTGCTCTTGGGCGAGGTCGTAATCGCTGAGTGCGCGGATTCGTTCCCACAGGGCGACACGGTCACTCTCGAGGTCGCGCCACATGGCCGGCACGTCGTCGATGGGGTCGGTCACCACCACCTCGCACCCGCAACCGGCGTACTGGTCGATGCGGTCCAGATCGCTCCGGAACTCGTGGCTCCAGCCGGCGTCGTGCCGGGCAATGGCGGTGACCATCTCCGACACCGAGTCCCGGGGGTAGATCACGCCCAGGATGGACAGGAGCGCGGCACCCGAGTTCCACAGCAGCTCGTGGGCGTTTCGCCCCTGGTTGGTGTGGACGTTGATGGGATGGCGGCGAGCGGGCGGGTCGCCCTCGGCGTACCAGGCAAAGCCGTCCCGCAAACGCTCGATGCTGCGATGGATCTGGGAGGCGCGCTGGAGGCGCTCCAGTGTGACCAGTTTCCACTCGTTGGAGACGTCGTCGTGGCGGAAACGGCCTGCGGCGCTGCAGTCCCTGGTGAAGATGCGGCCCTCCCGGGCGGCCCGGGCCATGACGTGGTTCAGGGTGCGGCGACTGGAGATGTACTCCGCCGCCGTCTTGACCATCTGCCCGTCCTTCACCCCGTGGTGGGGGCTTGCGTAATCCCGGTAACCCGGGTAGTGGCGCTCTTTGAGCTCGACCCGGGCCCGTCCCAGGGACTTCCTGCGGTCATCCTCGCCGTCGGCAGCGGGGTGGACGATGATCAGGTCCAGATCGGACTGCTCGTCCCAGCCGCCGGCGGCCCGGGAGCCGAAGAGGATGACGGCCTCCGCGTCGGTCTCTGACGCCAGGGCCCGGCACAAATCCAGTGCGTCCGGGTCGGGACCCGGGTGGATCACGGTCGGCAGCTGGTCGCCGATGCGGTGTCGTCTCACCGGCGGCATGGGGTCATCTCCGGCCGGGCGGGACGCCGGCGGCGGTCATTCCGAGGGTTGTTGGCAGCGGTGGCCAGGGCGGTCTCTGGAGGGGCGATTTCGTGGTGATTTCTAGGGCTGAAAGCTGCGCGATAAGTTGATTATCGCGCGGCGAACGGACGTGCGTCAACGCGCAATTTCAACCCCATTTCCACATAGTTCGGACGCAGGGAACGCACCTCTCCATGTCCTGAACCGGAGGAAACCGGCGCGGTATCGAAGCCGGTTTTCCGGTCGGTCCAAGTCTCCGGGCGCATTCCACCGTCCCAAAGACAGTGGTCTGAAGATCAGCGGTGATATTATTCCCACCGCGAACGGCTGTCATGATGATCGTCTCCGGCGGAACGGCCGGCGATGAGTACGTCAAATATCCACACTCTTCGGCAAGCCGCCACCAATTGCTGGAATGCCCACTATCCAGGCATAGCCTCGGACTCCGCAACCACAACTGAATCGGAGCTGGATCGCGATCGTTCGGGCGAGATGCCAATGCGCGAGCCGGCCGGGGCTTTTATGCAACAGCCGCGGCCACCGGTATGGAGACCAACATGCAAAGAAAGAAGACCGCGGTCATTTACCATGCGTCATGCCCCGACGGGTTCGGCGCCGCGTGGGCTGCCCACCGCGTTCTTGGAGAACGGTCCCAGTACCTGCCCATGAATCACGGCGACCCAATCCCCCAGATGGATGACTACGCCAGGGTTTACATCCTGGATTTCTCCTTTGACCGGGAACGGATGGGCGAGCTCCAGCGTAAGCATGGGCAGGACAACGTGATTCTGCTGGACCACCACATCACCGCAGCGCAGGAACTGTCCGAACTGCCCAACTGCCATATCGACCTTTCCAAATCGGGCGCGGTCCTGAGCTGGGAACACTTTCACACCGGGTCGGCGGTGCCCACGCTCCTGCTCTACGTCCAGGACAAGGACCTTTGGACCTGGGAGTTGCCCGATAGCCGCGCCATATCCGCTTACCTGAGCTCACGCGAGATGGACTTCGATACCTGGGACAACATTGCCCGGGACTTGGAGACTGCCGAGGGCCAGCTGAGAGCAGTGGACGCCGGCAAGGCCATCCTCCGGAGCAAGCAACAGGACGTCCGACAGATCGCCCAGTCAGCACACTTCGGGCAGGTGGGAGAACATCGGGTTCCGGTGGTCAACTCATCGATCATGCAGAGCGAAATCGGCGAGTACCTGGTCAACACGCATCCGGAGTCGCCGTTCGCGGCCATTTACTTTGACGTGTCGTCGACGGTCAGAAAGTGGAGCCTGCGCAGCCGCAGCAACGGGTTCGACGTGAGCCGGTTGGCCAAGCAGTTCGGCGGGGGCGGGCACCCGGCCGCCGCCGGATTCAGCCAGTCCATCCAGAGCCAGCCACCGGTGGTTCGCGCCGAGCCGCTGACGGCCTGAAGATATGTCCACGCACCGCAGTCCGCAGGCTGAACACAGGGAGCGGAGAATTGGGCGATGAGCTGGGTCCAACCGTAGCCAAGGGCACTAACCGCCCAAATGGCCGAGCCGGTACGCAGCTCCCCGCCGACGAAAAGCAGCTTGAACAAGCGGAGCTGCAATTCAACCGCGAAGTTTCCGGCCGACATTACCTGACCCGGGACCAGCTGATGCGGAGCGTCCAGCTGGGGAAAACCTACCGCACCTTCGGCTACGCCGGCGTGCATGAAGTCCATCAGGCCGAGGACCTGATGGAAAAGGCTCACCGAGAGGTAACCGAGCGCAGCCGCACCTACATCGAGACCGTTGCAGAAGTTGCGCCGGACTACCGTACTGCGGTCAAAGGAAGCCTTTGACCGCAGTACGGGCTGGCCCGCTTCAGGAATTCCGGCGTCAACCTTGATAACTATCCGGATTGCCGCTCCTATCAGGCGTTCTACGAACTCAGTATGGCGCCGCCGACCCACGCCCAGATGGCCGATTCCATCATCGAGACGTTCGGCAACACCGGCTGAACCCTCACGCGTTACCTATTTTCTATTTCCATCCGGCATCACGGTTCCAGTTTCGTCATCACCAGCAACCGGCCCGTGGACGAATGTCTAGGCCTGTTTGACGACCCCATCCTGGGCAACAGCGCCTTGGACCTCCTGGCCAAAGGCAGCTACCAGATCGTCATCGAAGTCGCCAGCAACCGGGGCGATTGTCGCCACACCGCGCTCTGCTGGCGCGAACAGGGAGGTGATTGACCGACAAACAGCAACCTGATATTGCTCACTTCACCGCCCTCCCAGAGTGGACGAATATGCTTGAAAATGCCGGCCTAATCACCTCGAAAATTGACACCTTGGCTGGACTTTCCGCATTTCAAGCGGCGTAAGCCAGGGAATCGACAAGTCGGTGGTACAGAGCGACTGGGAGTTCCTGCGTATCGGGGTCGACGGCCGACGTTGAAAAACCCTCCGAGGCCAGCCACAGGTGGCGTCGCACCAGGGCAATGGCGTCCACGAAGGTCGGCAACGGCTTGTCGTACCAGGCCGCTCGGCGCTGGGTCATGGGGCGCTGTTTTTGCAACCCGTGGGCGGCCAGGGTGGTCCAGGAGAAGATTCCCAGCAGGACGGGCGTGGTGCGGGCGATGGCCAGGTCGGACCACTGGCGTTGGGTTTCCAGGCCCAGGTGGGTCCGCACCTCCTGAAAGGTAACTTCCAGTTGCCAGCGCAGGACAAACCATTCCAGGATCTGGGTCGGGTCCGCCGCGGGGTCGGTGCACAGCAAGGCCTGGGTGGCGAAGGAGCCCTGGGGATCTCGGATCAGCACCCAGCGGATGCGGACTGGAGACTTGCCGGAGCGGTACCAGACCGCCGTTTGCGACGTGAGTCCCACCGTGCGGGTGGCGCCGTCATACCAGGCCACGGCCACGCTGGCCCAAGTTGCCTGGGGCTGGTCGAGGATCGTTTTCAGCGCGGGTCGCCGCGCGCCTTTCCTAGGCTTTACGCATAATTTAGAAAAAGTATAAAGACAGGGTAAGCTGGCCTGACCAAAATCTCACTAAAGGCCCAGCTATGCTTACCCTGCCCGATGCCATTGTATCCATACTCATTCCCTTCGCAACGCTGTTTACCAACCCGACCTGGCGGAAAGCCCAGGTACTGCTGGTGGGCGCGATCCTGACCCCGGGTCAGCGCACCGTCGCCGCGGCCCTGCGGGTCATGGGCCGCAGCGATCACCGCGATTACGCCCGCTACCATGAGGTGCTCAACCGGGCGGTGTGGTCGCCCCGTGCAGCGGCGCGCATCCTCTTGGTGTTGCTGCTCCAGCACCTTGATGGTGGGGATGGCCCCTTGGTCTTCGGCATCGACGAAACCCTGGAACGGCGTCGCGGCGCCAAGATCAAAGGTCGGGGCATCTACCGCGACGCGGTGCGTTCCAGCCGGAGCCAACTGGTCAAGGCCAGCGGCCTGCGCTGGATCTCCCTGATGTGGCTGGGCCACGTGCCTTGGGCCGGACGCCATTGGGCCCTGCCGGCGCTCACCGTGCTGGCGCCCTCGACCCGGTACTACCAACAGCAGGGACGTCGGCACAAGAAGCTCACCGACTGGGCGCGACAGATGATCCTGCAACCCCGCTCATGGTGAGCCTGCCGAACCACGCTGGCTGCCCCAACGTCCACTGGCGCTGGTGGGCGACAACAGCTACGCCGTGCTGGACCTGCTCCACTGCTGCCAATCCCTCCGTGAACCCGTTACCCTCATTGCCAGACTACGGCTGGACGCCGCTCTCTATGCGCCCGCGCCAGCCCGTCAGCCGGGTCAGCAGGGCCGCCCGCCGCTGAAAGGCGCGCGGCGACCCGCGCTGAAAACGATCCTCGACCAGCCCCAGGCAACTTGGGCCAGCGTGGCCGTGGCCTGGTATGACGGCGCCACCCGCACGGTGGAACTCACGTCGCAAACGGCGGTCTGGTACCGCTCCGGCAAGTCTCCAGTCCGCATCCGCTGGGTGCTGATCCGAGATCCCCAGGGCTCCTTCGCCACCCAGGCCTTGCTGTGCACCGACCCCGCCGCGGACCCGACCCAGATCCTGGAATGGTTTGTCCTGCGCTGGCAACTGGAAGTTACCTTTCAGGAGGTGCGGACCCACCTGGGCCTGGAAACCCAACGCCAGTGGTCCGACCTGGCCATCGCCCGCACCACGCCCGTCCTGCTGGGAATCTTCTCCTGGACCACCCTGGCCGCCCACGGGTTGCAAAAACAGCGCCCCATGACCCAGCGCCGAGCGGCCTGGTACGACAAGCCGTTGCCGACCTTCGTGGACGCCATTGCCCTGGTGCGACGCCACCTGTGGCTGGCCTCGGAGGGTTTTTCAACGTCGGCCGTCGACCCCGATACGCAGGAACTCCCAGTCGCTCTGTACCACCGACTTGTCGATTCCCTGGCTTACGCCGCTTGAAATGCGGAAAGTCCAGATTTGCGGCAGCCGGCGTGTATTCGCGTCGTTGATGGGCTGTATAATATCAGGCCCCTGTATGGATGTTGGCTAAGGTACGAGCTCGCCGAGATAACCGCTCAAACGGACACGGAACCCTCCGAAGCCTTGCGGGCGCGGTGAGACCAACGGTGAGTAGAGAAATGCAGAGCATTACGCCGGATCAGCACGCCCTCAACATAGCGCGTGCCGTGCAACGGGAAGTAGCACCCAACATCGTGATACTGTTTGGATCCAGGGCCACCGGGCAACATCGCGAGGACTCGGACGTGGACCTGCTGGTGGTCTCACTGGATGAACCCAAACAGGGAGGCAGTGCCGGCCGCGCCGCCAGTGCCTACATGAACCGATACCCACCGTTTCTGGAAGTCAACATAGTCAACATGACGCTGGCTGAATTCCAACGCAACCGCCGGGCCAAACAACACCTGGCCGGGCAAGCCGACCACTACGGAGTAGCCATCGGCATGGAAAGAATGAACGACGGCACAGAGTACGAAGGCGCAGAGTACGAAGAAGATGACTATCCCGAGCACTGGCCGGCAACCAGGCAGCGTCTGGAGAATACCGCGGAATGGAGCAAACAGTTCAACGACATGGTGGCCGATGACCATTGGAATCAGAAACTGATGGGGTTCTCTGCTCAGCAGCAAGTAGAGAACGCCCTAAGAGGGCTGCTGTCAGCACACAACGATCCGACTACGTTCCGCCACGGCCTTGACGGGATCTGGGAACACTACGTAGACGCGTACTACGACCCGAACAATCCGGAAACGAAGGAACTCTACGAATCGGTCACCAGGTTGTTTGACCATACCACATACGAAAATCCCGAATCCCCGGCCGGGTATAGCAACTGGCTGGTCAAGTACGCCGCCGACTACCGTTACAACATCACGCCCAGGCCGATGAACCGGAGCGAAAAGGTGGAAATGCAAAATATGGTCAACGACGCCACCAGCCGATTGGTGGCAAGAATCCACGAGCTGAGCGGAACCACGGAAGACGACGTCTTTCCCGATGGAGCGCCTTGGGAATAGAGGGGCCGCCATCGTTTGACCGCTGTCTTCCAGCTGGGAGACCTTTCCCGTCGCAGAGCAAGACGTAAGGAATTCGGAGCCGAAAGGGCCCGCCCTTTACTCGGCATTCAAGTCTCAAATTAAGCCGCCAAATCTACCAACGGCGAACGGCGAACGGCGAACGCCCCGGGAATACACGATCCGCACAACCCCGCTACGCGTCTGGATGCCTGGACATTCCCGGCGAAAAGGCCAAAGCGCCGAAGTGAAACCCGCCGCTGAGTCGGCCAATTTCAGACGTTGTTCAGGCGAAACGCCAGTTTCTTAATCTTCCCTCCGGGAGCGTTCAATCCTGGGCGGCCGGGCCCCTGTGGTATGATTGGCTACACTGACTATCCACCATGCCACCGGAGGCCACCACCCCGTGAAGAGCTACTATTTCTCAGAGTTTCCCTACCACGAATATCCGGACGAAGAGGGCGACAAGTACCCCTCGCTACGCCTCACCTTCCCCAACTCGTGGTTCGAACCCGCCACCGCCAACGGGCTGTTCAAACGCTATTTTGACGAATGCGTCTACGCCGACGAACTGGGTTTCGATGGCATAATGCTCAACGAGCACCACAGCACGCCGTCGTGCATGAATGCGGCCACCAACCTGTCCGCGGCGGTGCTGGCCCGCATCACCCACCAGGCGAAAATCCTGCTGCTGGGCAACATCCTGCCGATTCACGATAACCCGGTGCGCCTGGCGGAAGAGCTGGCGATGATCGACGTCATTTCCGGCGGCCGGCTTATCTCCGGTTTCGTTCGCGGCACCGGTGTGGAAACGGTTTCAACCAACAACAATCCGTTGGCCAACCGCGAGCGTTTCGAGGAGTGCCACGACCTGGTTATCAAGACTTGGACGACGCCAGGACCGTTTCGCTGGGAAGGCAAGCATTACAACTTCCGCGCGGTCAATCCCTGGATGGTTCCCATTCAGAAGCCGCACCCCCCCATCTGGGTACCCGGCACATCGTCGCCGGAGACTGCCCAGTGGTCCGGCGAGCACGGTTACACCTACGTTGCCTTCCTGACTGACCTGGACGTTACCGAGGAGCTGTTTGGGATGTACCGCGAGGCGGCGGCGGGCGTTGGTCGGCAGGCCACGTCGGAGGACTTCGGTTACCTGTTGTGCTGCTACGTTGGCGACACGCAGGAAGAAGCCGATGAGCAGGCCAAACACTTCCTGTGGCGAATGGGGCCCACCCTGCGTGGCCCCCGGGAGTACATGGCGCCTGTGGGTTACCGCTCCGCTGCCAGTGCGTCCATAGCGGCCAGGCGAACTGGGCTCAAACCGCTGGGCCAGCAGACTTTTGAGGAGCTTAAGGACAACTACCACATCGTGTGCGGTACGCCGGACACTGTGCTTGAGAAGCTGGAATTCCTGCACCAGCGACTGGGTATGGAGCACCTGGTTTTCTACGGGCAGGAATCCCGCATGGGCCACGAGGCCACGATGAAAAACATCGGCCTTTACGGTAAGGAGATTCTACCCATCATCCAGAAGTGGTAGACGGCATTAGCCTAGCTGGATGACGCAAATGATCGGGGGCGGTGATTAGCCGCCCCCTTTTCGCAACCTGGACGTGGCACTCACGCGCCCACTTTGTCATTGCGAGCGTAGCGTGGCAATCCCGTCGCCGTAGCAACGGCGGTTCGTAGACGTTTGTTCAACCTCAACGAGATTGCCACGTCGCTGCGCTCCTCGCAATGACAGTTTAAGTGGGTACGCGTGAGCCCTTTCGCAACCTGGACGCGGGTACCCTACGCGCCGGTGCCGGCCAGCTGCTCGGCGCGGTCGTGGTCGCGGTCGGCGGCTTGCATCGCCACCATCGATCCACGAACCAGGAGGGTTGGCGCCGGCGACTGACGCACCACGCGGTCGGCGACACTGCCCAGCAACGCCCGACCGACGCCACTGCGACCGTGGGTAGTCATCACTACCAGCGAGTTCCCGCTTTCAGATGCCAGCTTCACGATGGCATCCGAGGCGTTCCGCGACGAATGCACGAAGGCGACGCCAGAAATGCCGAAGCGAGTTTCCATCTCAACGACCATGCGATGCAAGTAATCCCTGGACAACTCGCCCTGGCGGGACGCCATTTCCGTCGGCCCACCAAAATCGAACCCGGCCTCGCCGTTCAGCCGTCCCCAATCGGTACGGGATTGAAAATACTCGACGCCGGGCGTGCTTTGGTAGAGTGTAACCCGGGCGCCAAACGTTCGGGCCATCTCGGCAGCATGGGGCAACGCGGCTTCCGCGAATTTCGACCCATCCAGTGGCACGATGACGTGCTCGACGGCATCCAGAACCATCGGCAACCCATCCTCCTTGTTACACACCACCAGCACCGGATTCTTGACGCTGCTGCCGACCACCCGGCTGGTAACGCTCCCCATTACCATGCGGGAGAACCCGCTGCGTCCATGCGTTGACATCACGATCAGCGCGTCAGAATGCCACCCGGCGAGACCGGTGATGACTTCAACGGCGGGGCCTTCGCGAACTTCAAGGTGGACCGGCGTAGTTACCCCCAGCTTTTCCAACCGCTGCTTTTCACCGGTCAGGTAAGCGAATACCCGGTCGTACTCCGAGGCCGCCATCGCCCCCGAATAACGCCCGTGGCTCACGTCGGCCTGCCAGGCCGGCATTGCCTCGAAAGAGCGAACCAACGTCAGGGATGCGCCGGTCTGCTGAGCCATCATTCGTGCGACCGGCAGCGCCTGCGCGGATAGTTCCGAGCCGTCGAGCGGGACGATAATATGCTTGTACATTGCCATCGTACTACCTCCTTGCCGATTCTGGACAGATGGTTCCCTTTGCAACTACCGACGCGTTTCCTGTATTACGACGCGCCATAATCAGTATCCGTAAAACAAATATAACATGAGCAATCGGAGATGGCAATCTGTGGGTGCGCAGAACGGAGCGATGCGGTAATCCCGGCGTGGGCATTACGAGCATCGCCACCCTCACCCCAGCCCTCTCCCATCAAGGGAGCGGGAGCGGGTAGCCGTCGTTCCGGCGCAGGTCGGCACGACGGTTGGGCCCCGGTTAAGTTGGGCGAATCTGTCCGTCGTCACCGGCGGTGAGCAGAGCGGCAAACTGATAGCCGCGCTCGCGGATGGCCTCGCTGCCACCTTCGTTGCGGTCCAGCACGGCCAGCACCAGTGCCACCGTGCAGCCGGCCGACTCTGCGGCGGCGATGGCGTGGAACAACGACCCGCCCGTGGTGCAGGTGTCATCCACGATGGCAACGGTGGTTCCTTCGGTCAATGGGCCTTCAATCAGCTGGGATGTGCCGTGCTCCTTGGCCTCTTTGCGCACGATGAACGCCGGCACGGGAGCGCCCTGCTGCCAGGACGCCGCCGCAACGGCGGTCACGATCGGGTCCGCGCCCAGCGTGGGGCCACCGATGGCGGCGACGCCGGCGTTGTTCAGCAGTGGCAGCAGCGCGTTGCCCAGCAGGTAAGCGCCTTCGGGATCCAGACTGAGCAGTCGCCCGTCGAAGTAGTAAGAGCTGTGGCGGCCCGACGACAGCGTGAAATCGCCGTACCGGATGGCGCCGCGCTCCAGAGCCAGCGCCAGCAATCGGTCGATGGGCTGCCTGCTATTGAGGGTCATGTCCCACTCCATAATGGTCTGATTATCCGACTCCCGCCCGGCGTCGGCCTGATACAAACCCCGCTCCCGGATGTAGGCCGCCACGGCGTCGGTAACCTGGTAGCGCACCGACCCGCCCTGCGACATCAATCGGCGGAGTTCCGAAGCGCTGAAGTTCACTCGTGGGCCAGGCACCGTCAACACCGCGCCGGCTGCAGTTGCCGCCGGGTACTGCTGCGCCATCAGGCCGACCGGGTTCGCTGGGCCGCCTGGACGTTCAACGACCGCCAGCCGGCACAGCTCCAGGATGATTTCCGGTTCCTTCCAGCGACGGAACTGCGTCAGCACGTCTGAACCAACGATGAAGTAAAAATCTACATCGTCCGGGTACTCGGAGCGCAACTGCCGCAGCGTATCCACAGTGTAGGTTGGTCCCGACCGGCGCAACTCGCAGTCCGAGATGCAGAAATCGGCATGGTCGGCAATCGCCAGGGCCACCATATCGCGGCGCCGGTGCGCCGGAGTAACGTGCTGCCCGGATTTCAGCCAGGGCTCGCCGGCCGGCAGGAACAGCACGGATTCCAGTTTCAGCGCCGCCCGAGCGGTTTCGGCAATTAGCAGATGACCCAGGTGCGGCGGGTCGAAAGTGCCGCCCAAAATACCGATGCGCCGGCTGGCGGGTCGGGCAGGAGCAGCCATCCTAGAACCACTCCAGCTCTGCTTTGCCAATGCGTATGGTGTCCCCGGCTTCGATGCCGGCCTCTTCCAGTTTTTTGGCGATGCCGATGCGGGTCATCTCGCGCCACAGCTGCAGCAGCACCCGGTAATCACGCATATCGGCGCGGGCCGTAAGCCGTTCCAGACGCTCGGACTCCACAACGTAAACGTCGCGTCCAGGTAGAAGCCCAGCGGAGGGAGGCGTTGCCGGCCCCTTTGAACCGACGGCGTCGGGGCGTCATCATCCACCACGCCGGCGCCATCCACCACGTCGGCGCCATCGTCCAGCGCCACTTCTTTGGGCGCAGCGGCCAGCACACTTGCTAGATGGCTCAGCAAGCCGTCGACACCTTCACCCGACACGGCCGAGATGAAATGGATTTTCGGCGAAACCTCGCCAGGCACCCCACCGTACTCATCAGCGTCCATCGCCCGTCGCAGCTCTTCCTCGATGACATCCTGTAACTCCCGCGTCTCTGTGGTGTCCAGCTTGTTGACGGCGACCAACTGCGGTTTGGCGGCCAGCATCGGGCTGAACTCCCGCAACTCACGATTCAGCATCCGGAAGTCGCCCACGGGGTCGTCTGATAAGCCGTCGATAACGTGTACATAGACCCGAGCGCGTTCCGCGTGCCTCAGGAACTCATGCCCCAGGCCAACACCACGATGGGCGCCTTCCAGCAATCCCGGAACTTCCATCATCACGAAATCCTGCCCATCATGAGTCACCACGCCCAGGACCGGCTCAATGGTGGTAAACGGGTATGCCGCCACCTTGGGTTTGGCCGCCGAGCAACGGGAGATTAGAGTGGACTTGCCCGCATTGGGTTTGGCCAGCAGTCCTACGTCAGCTAGTAGCTTCAGCTCCAGCCACAGCACGGTGAATTCACCCTTGCCGCCGGCCTGCGATAGCATCGGCTCCTGGTTGGTGGATGACACGAACCGCGCGTTGCCCCAGCCACCCTCACCGGCCCTGGCAATCAGCAACGGAGTATCGTCAACAATGTCGGCCACGAAATCCTTGCTATCGTCTCGGTTCAGCCTCCAGACCACGGTGCCGATGGGCACCTTGATATGTTTGTCCTTGCCGTTGGCTCCCCGCTGATCCTTACCCTTGCCGTGGCCGCCCCGTTCCAGGTAGAAGGTGCTGTTGAACTTCAGGTGGACCATCGTATTGATGGAATCATCGCCCACCAAGTAGGCGTTGCCCCCGTCGCCGCCGTCGCCCCCATCGGGACCGCCGTGTGGCACGTATTTCAACCGCAGGAAACTCACGCAGCCATTCCCGCCGTCCCCGGCTTTGACGTTAATTCTGACTGTATCAATCATCGCTTACAGAACTTTTGGATGGGTAACATTAGTAGTAAAGGCGTTGACAGCGTGAACAACAACCGTGGCTGCCGTTGCCGA
This sequence comes from Dehalococcoidia bacterium, assembly GCA_965220095.1. Classification (GTDB taxonomy): domain Bacteria; phylum Chloroflexota; class Dehalococcoidia; order Lucifugimonadales; family UBA3495; genus Bin87. Next base: position 1,861,362 of record OZ244805.1, on the reverse strand, counting down.
GTTCGTTCACAATGGGTGAATTGTAGCACGTACAACGTGGGCGGCTCATTGATAACTTTTGCCGTCAGGCGGGCCTGAACAGGGTGTGAACGGTAGGGTGCCAGTTATCAACAGCATCTTCGCACGGTGGCACGGTTTACCCACGTGTTTTGCAAAGTTATCTACCAATGGTCTACGGTTGAACAGTATGGGTTGCAGTAAACCAGTCTGCCCCGGGCGCGTGTGGGAATCGGAGGCGGCGCACCTCACGACGCTATCTGCCCGTTGTACCAGTCCAGGATGCCGCTGCCGGTCCAGAAGGTAACATCGTCCTGCTGCGTCACGTGTTCCAGGAGCCGGCGAAAGTGTCCAATGCGGTGGGACGCTCCGGTGATGTACGGGTGCAGGGATATGGCCATCACGCGGGCGCTGTCCGTACCTTCTTCCAGCAGCGTCTCCAGCGAGTCTTTGGCGCGACGATACAACTCGGGGGCCGAGTGGTGCTGCACCAGGTAGATGGGTATGTCGTTCAGCTCGACGGTGTAAGGCAGGGCAACCAACCGACCGCGCTCCACGCGCATTTCATAGGGCTGGTCGTCGTTCACCCAATCGGCCACGTACTCGATGCCCTCGTCGGCCAGGATGTCGGGCGTGTCGAAGGTTTCGGCGAGGCCAGGACCCATCCAGCCCCGGGGCGCGCTGCCGCTGAATTCGCGAATCACGTCGATGGTCTTGCGGATGGTGGCGCGCTCGTCCGGTTCCCGGTGCAAAACCTGCTGGATGTAGCCGTGGCCCAGCAGTTCCCACTGGCGATCCAGACAGGACTGGACCAGTTCGGGGTAATGCTCGCAGACGGCGGCGTTGAGGCTGATGGTGCAGGGCAGGCCGAAATCGCTCAGCGCCCTTTGCAACCGCCAGAAGCCGACCCGCATTCCGTAGTCGAACCAGGAGTAGTTGGGAATGTCCGGCGACACCGCCGCGCCCTGGGGGGAGGGTAGCACCGTGCGCGCCATCGGCTGGCCGATGTCCCACTCCTCCACGTTGATGATGAACCAGATGGCAACCCTGGCGCCATCGGGCAATCTCAGGGTCGGTCGCCGGAAGATTTCAGAAAACTCGGCGCGAGGGTTGGGCATCGGGCAATCCTCCGGCGTGACGACTGGCGACGGTATTAATCTCCGGTACTAAGCCGGCGTTTACTAAACGGGCGTTGGGTTACAGGCCCAGCGAATTGAGGCCGAGACGGGCCAGGTCTTCGTCTTCCTGGGCGCTCAAACCGCTGACGCCGATGGCTCCCAGCACCTGGTCAGTGGCCGGGTCGCGGACGACTACTGCGCCCTGGACGGCGACCAGCGACGAGTCGCCGAAGTCGGCGATGTTCCGCCCCTCGTTCTTCAGGCGCTCGGCGTAGGCGTTGGAGTCCGAGCCGGACATGGCGGAGGTGTACGCCTTGCTGACGGCCATGCGCTGCGGGAGAGCGCGGCAGTTGTCCATGCGGGCGTAGCTGAGCATCTTGGCGTCGGCGTCAACGATGGCGATGGCCAGCGGACGGTCGGGTTCCTGCTGGGCCTGGTCCAGCATGGCGTTCATGGCGTTGCGAACCTGGGACAGGCTGAGGGTGGGCTTCTGGTACATGGGGAACCTCCGTGCGGGGTCGGTGGGTCGTTATGTAATCGGAATACGCCAGCATTCTACACGGGGGCCGCAGGGGGTAGCAACGATGGGGGTGATATGGTGGGACGAGCCGAATTTTCACCACGGTTGCGCCGCCCAAACGACCAAACCCACGAGCAGCATCGCTAAACCCGAATCCACCGCAGCGAGACGTCCCTGTCGTTGACACAAGGGATGATGGGTAAGCCCGAATCCACGGAAGGGATGCAGGCGTGTTGGTCGGACCAGAGATGAGAGGTGAGGGCAAGGGACGGTGAGGCCTTGATCCCGATAGATCCGGCTGGGTGCAGGGTGTGGCGGCCACGGAGAGGGGATGTTGACGCTCCGTGGTGGCGACGGAGGGTGAGATTATGAGTGCAACATGCAGTCGGAATGGGATGTAGGTGGTCTCCGCCACAGCGGCGGCGCCGTCCATCCAGTAGGGTATCGGCGTCCAGTCCGTCTCGGGTATGGCCTCGATGAGATTGCGCAGGCGGGCGTGCTGGCGGATGGTGATGGAGCAGCGGACAGCCATTGCGCGGCAGACCGCGACCAGGGCGTGAGCATAGCAGCCGCGGTCGGCCCGCACCGTGAGTTGTCCGGTGGCCCCGGCGTAGCGCACCCGCCCCACCGTCTCCCGCAGGAAGTGGGCGGCGCCGCGGGCGGTGTTGGCGCGGCCCGCGCGCAGCCGCGACATCAGTACGTCGCCGGTGCCGGCCCCGGTAGTCCAGGCCCGGGCCAGCAGCGGGTGATAGCCTCGCTGGCCGGTGTAGCCGTGGTGGCGCGCGCCTTCCTTGGCCATACCATAGGTCTCGCAGATGGTGGAGTCCAGGTCGATGGTCAGGAGCGCGTCGCCGGGTCCCGCCCCAGCAGCCCAGGCCCGGGCCAGCAGCTCCCGACCCACCCGATCCAACTGGCGGACCTGCCCCACCGGAAGCTGCGCAGGAAGGTACCCAGGAACGTCCCCAGGGTGGATGGCGCCTTGACCACGCAGCCGATGGCGCCAGCGGTCCCGCCGGTGCGCAACACGTCGGCGTCGTCAATGCAGTCGCCGCCAGCCAGCGCGGAGGCCACCAGGGTCACAATCTTGTCGCCCGTGTTCGCCCGACCCGGCGCAGCTCCGAGGTCAACGTGACTGTCGACGAGTTCACGCAGACCCAGGTGCTGGGCGAGGGTGACCGGAAGAAGCAGCCCAGCATTGGCCACCAAGCGGTGGTCATCAAAGGTGATTTGGATGCGGTCGGGGTGGTTGCGTGGCAGCATCTTGTATCCTGACTTTGGCCCGCGACAATAGCTCATATGTGGCGGTCCGGAGCGCGGCAGACCGGTAGCATCTGGGTCATGGTAGACCGTCCAATAGCAGGGGTCGCCGCGTTCCCTAACGGTAGAACCCGGACAGTTGCCTGGGCCAATCGAGTCCGCATCGTGCAAGGAAGGGTCAACACTGAAACCGGAGGTAAGCAGGAGGTAAGATGGGAGGAGAACCGAGGTTCGTAGGCATTGATGTCTCAAAGGCGCGGTTGGACGTTGCGGTCCGGCCTACGGGGAAGCGATGGGTCCTGCCCTACGATGAGACCGGAATTGAGGGACTGATCCCCCAGATAGTGGACCTGGAGCCTGCCTTGGTGTTGCTGGAGGCTACGGGCGGCTTGGAGCTGCCCTTGGTGGTCGCCCTGGCCGCTGCGGCGCTGCCGGTGGTGGTGGTCAACCCACGCCAGGTCAGGGACTTCGCCAAGGCCACCGGAACGCTGGCCAAGACCGACGCTCTGGACGCGGGGGTCCTGGCCCATTTCGCCGACGCCGTCCGTCCTCCGGTAGCATCTGGGTCGAGGTGCGCCCCCTCAAGGACGCCGAGACCCCGGTCCTCAACTCGCTGACTGCCCGCAGGCGCCAGGTGATGACCATGCTGGTCTCCGAGCAGAACCGGCTGGGTACCGCCATCGGCGCCGTTAGTCCCCGCGCCGTTAGTCCCCGCATTGAAGCCCACATCGCGTGGTTGGAACAAGAGTTGAGCGACTTGGACCAAGGGCTACGTCAGACTTTGCGCCGGAGTCCAGCGTGGCGTGAGAAGGATGACCTGCTCCGCACGGTTCCCGGCGTGGGCCCGCAGCTATCGCTGACCTTGCTGGCGCATCTGCCGGAATTGGGCACGCTGGATCGCAAGCAGATTGCTGCCCTGGTCGGCGTGGCTCCCTACAACCGCGACCGCGGCGCCCTGCGGGGCAAACGCGCCGTCTGGGGCGGACGCTCCCGGGTGCGGGCCGTCCTCTACATGGGAGCGTTGGTAGCCAGCCGCCACAACCCTGCTATTCGGGACTTCTACCAGAGGCTGCTGGCAGCTGGTAAGCCGAACAAGGTGGCGCTGGTCGCGTCCATGCGCAAACTGCTGGTTATGCTCAACGCCATGCTCAAACATGGCTACCCTTGGCGCGATATGACTCAGCCAGTCGTCGCTCATGCCGGTTGACTTTCAAGACAGTTGCTATTGGGCGCTCCTGGTCTGGGGTTGTTTTTCTGTCTCGCAAACCATTATCCCATATCCCAGATGCACAGGAGCGCTTTCTTACCCCTTCAGCACGCCACGACATTTATCTTGTCGGTGGATTGGGGCTAAAGAAGACTGTAAAAACACCGTATACCGCAAAGAATGCTCCCCGGGGTAGGAACCAACGGCTTCTCCGATTATGGCCGATGCGGGAAGATCGTTCACCGTGTTAACCAGAGCCGCGGTCCCGAACATAGATACTACCGCATTGAAGAAAACTGGTAATCGAATGATGCCTTCCAAAATGGCGGAGAGAGATACTTCTCTGGCCAACACGTCGGCGATGGCAAAAAACACTAACGCGAACGCGATGATGCTGTACGGCAGCGATGCGAGGCGATCCATGACAGCCAATTTACGCCGGTCCGTAGAACCAATATTCCCAGCAGCTTGGGATGCCTCCGAGACATTGTCCACTCCACCTGATGAACCATGTACCCCCACTAACCCAAATGCCATGGTGGGGATGGTCACCCAGAAAAATGACCACTGGAAATGCGAAACCACTGCCACAGCAATTATCACAAGAATGAAAAACAACACCCAATTGCGCATTTCCGATGTGAAATTCGGCTGTACCGACAAGGCGGGCATCGTGTAATGGGACTCATGACCCCAGTCCAGATTCGTAAAGGTTGCGATCCATTTATAAAAATGCATGTTGATGAATTGCAGCACCAGGAAACTGATCCCGATCGCTAGCACAGACGGTACGAGCATTAACAAAAAATAATCGGCGAAATTGATGCCGGCGTTCAACGAGACGATGATATTGGTGGGGGAACCTATCAAAAGGCCCATCGACAGAGTATTAGCCGCTACGAACTGTCCTAATAACAAGAGCCGCGCGTTTCTGATGTGTGACTGCCGGCACAGCTCCAGGACGATAGGCGTCATGACCAAAATGACTATGTCGTTGGAAGTCACATAGGTCAGTACGGAGGTGAGCAAAAACAGATACAGGATCATCCTGGTCATGTTCTCGTCACACACCTCCAGCACTCGGAACGCTGCGTATCTGAAATACCCCGATTGTTTGATCCCATACGCGATCACCGAGAAGGTGAGTATGAGGTAAACAATCTCGATCTTGTCCGCCACCGCCTGTCCCAGATCCAGCGGGAGCACAAACCCAAACGACAACAACCCGGATATGACGAATGCCGGAATGACCGCCTCCCGCGCTGTCAACGTATCAACCACTACGGACCAACCGGTCAGGCTCCGACTCTGGTTAGTCAGGTACCGCCGGATCAGTCCATTAGCGTTTTCTAGCTTGTCCCCGAATATTATCGTCAAGACCGCGAGCACCGAGACGGACAGCATGACATACACCGCCGGTACCCCGGCGAAGTAACAAATTGCTGTGGCAGCCCAAACAAACCCCCGATGCTCGCGTTAAACGTCAGTGTCCGAAGCATGGATATATTGCAAATCACTCGACAACGCCGTTAACGGTTGGTCAACCGCGAACGGCGCTGGTAGATGACTGCCGGGCGCCTAGTCTTTCTATAGGCCTCTACTCCTCATCCCCATACTGCTCTTTCAGCATCTCCACCACTGCCGGGTCGGCCAGGGTGGTGGTGTCGCCCAGGGCGCGTCCTTCGGCCACGTCGCGCAGCAATCGGCGCATGATTTTGCCGCTGCGCGTCTTGGGCAGTTCGGCGGCGAAGTAAATGTCATCCGGCCGCGCCATCGAGCCAATCTTGCCTGCCACGTGCTGTTTCAGCTCGGCAATCACGTCGTCGGAAGCGGCCACCTGGTCTTTCAGCGTGACGAATGCAACAATGGCCTGACCCTTCACCTCGTGGCTGCGCCCGATGCAGGCGGCTTCGGCGACCTTCAGATTGTCCACCAACGCCGACTCCACTTCCATGGTGCTGATGCGGTGCGCCGACACGTTAATCACGTCGTCCACCCGACCCAGCAGCCAGAAATAGGATTCTTCGTCCAGCTTGGCTCCGTCGCTGGTGAAGTAGATGCCATCGTAGTTCGACCAGTACTGCTGCACGAACCGTTCCGGGTCGCCGTAGATGCCCCGCAACATGCTCGGCCACGGCTGGCGGATGACCAGATAGCCGCCTCCGCCGGGTCCAACCTCGTTGCCCTGCTCGTCCAGGATCGCCGCGTCGATGCCGGGGAAGGGCTGCGTCGCCGAGCCGGGTTTCAGCGTAGTGATACCGGGCAGGGGCGATATCAGCACCGAGCCGGTTTCCGTTTGCCACCAGGTGTCCACCACCGGACACCGACCGCCGCCGATGTGCTGCCAGTACCAAACCCATGCCTCCGGGTTGATGGGTTCCCCCACCGATCCGAGCAGTCGCAGCGACGACATATCGTGGCGCTCCGGATACTCCTCGCCCCAGCGCATGAACGTGCGGATGGCCGTGGGCGCCGTGTAGCAGATGGTGCAACCGTACTTCTCCACGATAGCCCAGAACCGGTCCCGGTCGGGATAATCGGGCGAGCCCTCATACATCACGGTCGTTGCGCCGTTCGCCAGCGGGCCGTAAATGATATAGCTGTGTCCCGTAACCCAGCCGATGTCGGCGGTGCACCAGTACACGTCATCTTCCTTCAGGTCGAAAATCCACTTGGTGGTGGCATAGGTGCCGGTCATATAGCCGCCGGTGGTGTGGACGATCCCCTTGGGCTTGCCCGTGGTTCCGCTGGTGTACAGCATGAAGAGCATGTCTTCGCTGTCCATCGGCTCCGGATCGCAGGTCAGCGGCTGGTCGGCCACCAGGTCGTGCCACCAGATGTCGCGGCCGGCCCGCATCTGATCGTCGGCATGAGCGGTGCGGCGCACCACGACGACATGCTCCACCGGAGTTTCGCCCTCCACCGACGCATCGGCGTTGGTCTTGAGCGGAATGATGTTGCCCCGTCGCCAGCCGCCGTCGGCGGTAATCATCACCTTGGACTGGGAATCCTCGATGCGGTCCCGCAGCGACTCCGCGCTGAATCCGCCGAACACGATGCTGTGCGGCGCGCCGATGCGAGCGCAGGCCAGCATCGCGATGGCCAGTTCCGGCACCATCGGCAGGTAGATGGTTACCCGGTCGCCCTTTTCCACGCCCAGACTCTTCAGTCCATTGGCGAACTTGCAGACTTCCCGGTAAAGGTCGCGGTAGGTGTACACCTGCCAGTCGCCCGGCTCGCCTTCCCAGATGATGGCCGCCTTGTTTTTGCGCGGCCCGTTCAGGTGCCGGTCGATGCAGTTATAGGACGCATTCAGCTGGCCGCCCACGAACCACTTGGCAAAGGGCGCGTCCGACCAGTCCAGCACGGTATCCCAAGGCTTGAACCAGTCCAGCTCGCCGGCCCACCGTGCCCAGAACGCCTGCGGGTCCCGCCGCGCCTCTTCGTAAACGCCGGGGTCGCTGATGTTGGCCTGGGCCACAAAATCGGCCGGCGGCGGATAGGTGCGGTCTTCCTGGAGCAGGGCCTCAAAAGCGCCGGTATTCTGAGTCATGATAAAGAACCTCCGGGGCAGTAAATATCAACGGCAATTACCCGCAGATATTAGCACACCCGGCAGCCCGCGGCCTGCCGTCTGCCAGGCGCGCTACTTCGCTTCCTCAAGGAATTGCGGTGCATGTTGAGGCAATAGGCGGAGCGGGCAATGCCGGCATGGTAAAATCCGCTCACGGTCAGCCCATTGTGGGAACGCCAAAATATCCAGCAAAAGAAGTCGCTGCCGGCGAGCGGAAGCGCCGCGAATTGGTGAGGTTGCAATGACAACATCGATAACGACATTCACAATGCCGCCGGCGCGGCCATTCAGCCCGGAGGAGTGCGCGGCTTTGGTACGGGCCAACATCATCGCCGCAGGAGAGTCAGCCGCCGTGCTGGCTGGCGCCCGCCTTTTCACTGTGGAAGAGTACCTGGCTATGGAAGTGGCCGGCATCCTGCACGAAGACGACCGCATTGAATTGATGGACGGAGCGATAATCATTATGCCGCCCATCGGCGATCCTCACGAGGTTTGCACCGACTGGCTGACCAGGCTGCTCGTTCCGCCCCTGATCGGCCGGGCAATAGTGCGGGTGCAGGGGGCAATCCGCCTGAACATCCGCAGCGCCCCCCAACCCGACATTGCGGTGTTGCGGGAACGCCCTTTGAGCGAGGTAGGGCCGTATTTCCCGCCGGATGTGTACCTGGTCATCGAGGTTGCAGACAGTACGCTGGCCTACGACCGCGGCGCGAAGCTGGCGCGGTACGCCGCCGCCGGCGTCCCAGAGGTGTGGGTTGTGAACCTGCGGGCGCGCGAGGTGACGGCCTACGCTGCCCCGTCCGGCTCCGAGTACACGACGGTCCGCACTTACGGGGCCGGCGACAGCCTCAGCCCGCAAGCCTTCCCCGACCTGTCCCTGGCGGTGGACGACTTTGTGCCACCTGCTACCGGGTCGCGTGGGGAGACACCCTGATCTCCAATATGTCCGTATCGGAAAAGACATCGCTGCCGACCAACGGGCGCGCAGCGGATTGGGAGAAGACGCAATGACGACAACAACGACGGCCATGCCGCCGGCGCGACCGTTCAGCCCGGAGGAGTGCGCGGCCATGGCGCAGGCCGGCATCATTGACGCCGCCGAGCAGGCCGATGTCCTGGCTGGCCGCCATCGCTTCACGGTGGACGAGTACCTGGCTATGGAAGTAGCCGGCATCCTCCATGAGGACGACCGTGTTGAACTGATGGACGGGGTGATAATCGTTATGCCACCGATTGGCTGCCGCCACGTGGGTGGCACTGACTGGATGAATACGCTGCTCGTTCCGCCGCTGATCGGGCGGGCGACGGTGCGGGGGGGCGGCCCCATCTACCTGAACGACCGCAGCGCGCCCCAGCCAGACTTTGCCCTGGTACGGTGGAACCCCCCCGGTTCCGGCGTGACCGGGCGGACGATGCCGGAGGACGTGTATCTGGTTATTGAATTCGCCGACAGTTCGCTGGCCTATGACCAGGGCCCGAAGCTGGCGCGGTACGCCGCCGCCGGCGTCCCGGAAGTATGGGTCGCGAACCTACGGGCGCGGGAGGTGACCGCCTATGCCGACCCGGCGGGCTCGGAATACGCCAGCGTCCGTACTTATCAAGCCGGCGACAGCATCAGCCCGCAAGCCTTCCCCGATGTAACCCTGGCGGTGGCCGATTTTATGCCGCCAGCCGATGAGACGCCTTGACCCGCCAGCACACCGAAGGCGGTTAAGGCACCGGCCCATACCACCGGCCCACTATCTCATCCACCGTGGCCGCAACCTCGTCGGACACATCCGCCTTGAACGCAGCCACCAAATGGCAGATACCCAAATCCGTACCCTTGCAATCGTCCGTAGCGTCATCCCGCAGCGATTTCAGGTACAGGTTTCGAAAGCCCTGCCGGAACGTTTCCTCGCCCAGGCTGTTGTACAGGTCAAGGAAAAACGCTTCACCCAGCGAGTAATTGCACCGGAACCAATTGGCCTTCACAGTAGCAGCCCAGGTTTCCAGTGCGACGGCCAGGCTTTCCAACTCGGCGATGGTCTTGGCCGAGGCGCAAGGGTTGTTGTCAACCTCTATCGGCCTCTCAATGCGCGCGTTTTCGGAGATCAGAGCGATTAGGTCGGCAGGGCCTTCATCCAGCCAATCCCGACTGCTCCCGCGCCAATAGTAGTGGGCTACCTCGTGAGCGATTACCAACGGCGTGCGTTTCCATAATCTCCCGTTTTCTACGTCGTAGAGTAACAACATTGTCATGTGAGTCCCGTAATTAGTTCCACCCGATGTACCACCTACTGTCGCGTCGTCAAAGAACAGGGCGATGTAGTTGGTGGGCAACGGTTCGCCCATAAATTCCTCGATGGTACGTACGCTGTGCTCCAGGAAGTCCATGCTCGGCGTCACCTTGTCCCGGATGCGGATGATGGCCAGCAGCGTTTCACCGGAATGCGGCAATTCGATGACGCGCTCCTCCACGAACACGCCGGCCCCCCGCAACAGAAAATCCACCGACTTCGGCCTGTAACGATGTGTACCACCCAGCAGCGCAACGATTTTGGCCTCTTCGTCCGAAATCCCGTCGCTGATCTTGGGGTGGGACATTATCTCCAGAAAATCACCCGTATTATTCCACGCAAGCATTTCCAGAGATCGCACAGCCAAAGCATCTACGCTCTCCACGCTATTCAGGAACGGCATGCCGAGTATGGCGATGGCAGCAGCGATGGTCTGCTCCTGAAACGCGTCATCTTCGGCCCGGGCTATCCAGTCCAGGTTCTGCATTACCGTCACTTCGTCAGCGGTTATATCATCCTGCATCCAGGATTCTTGCCATAATTTATCCGCAAGTTCGGGAGAAGTCTGAGTTGTCCAACTCAGTCTCTCAATAGCGTCGATTTCGTTGACATCCGGGCCGTCTTCCAGCCACGGCGTGCGCAAAACCTTCCAGGCAACGTCCAAGTCTGTCCCAGCCAACCAAAGCAACTCCTGCAACGCCTCGCGTTCGATGCCGCTTGGCTCGTCCGCTACCCACGACAGTTCTTTGATTGCGGTCGCCATCTGCGGTTCGTTGCGTTCCAGCCACTGGGCGTTTTCCAGGCCGGCAATAGGGTTCGGCGGCCTCGGTGTGCTGGTGGGACGTGGGGTGCGTGTCGGCCCGGGCGTGCTGGTTGGAGTGGGCCGCAGCGTAGCGGTTGGTCGAGGTTTGGGCGTGAACGTAGGGGCCGGCGTGTGCGTCGGCGGAATCGGCGTGCTGGTTAGTGTCGGCTCCGGTGTTGCGGTAGCCGTGGGCGCCGGCGGCGCAACCGTAGCCGTAGGTGGTGGCGTGTCGGTTGGCGCTGATGTTGGCGTCGGAACCGCCGCCGGCTCTGGCGCAGTGCAGCTGACCCCAGTCAATGCGATGCCCAGGGCTACTGTCGTCAATAAAACGGTTAAAAATCGTCGGATAGTCATAGTGATTCCCTTCGTTTTGTTGGTCGCAAAAACGGTTATGCTCTGCGCAATATCCTCGTCGTCCTCGAATGGTTCACCGTTTTGCAGATGCCAAGCGTGGCAACAGGACGTGCCATTGGTACGGCGCCCCAGAACCCACAGTCCGCCAGCGGCGGACCAGGGCTACGCAGCTAAAAGGATCGCCGGCTATCCCAGTCGGGGAATAGCGCCCTTTGGTTCCGAACCCGTGTTCAACGCAGTTCGGCAGTAACCCAGGACGGGTCAACCCTAGCTTGGCCAAAGAAAGCCAATGCAAACGTAACGGGCGGGATTTCAACCGGCGCCGTTAACCGCCATTTGTATCGTCAGCGGCCGGGCCCAGTCATAACCATCGGCCCGATCAGAGCATCACGCGTAGTGCGCCGCTGCGGCGCGTTCGCGTACTCGCAAAAGTAAACCACGCTTTTTTGCACCCTACCACATATGCCTTACAATGCCAAACCATGGTTCCCCACACCGAAACCGCTGCTCCCATAGTGACGGCCCGCCCCCGCTGGCGCACCATCCTGATGGGCAGCGCCGCCGCCCTGGGCATGGTGCTGGCCTCGCTGGACTTTTCGGTCAACGTGGCCCTGCCCGCCATCCGCGATGCGTTCAGCACCGACCTTGCCTCCGTGCAGTGGGTCATCGTCGTGTTCATCGCCACCCGCGCCGGACTGGCCCTGGGCTCGGGCGCGTTCGCCGACCGCTTTGGCCTGCGGATGGTTTACCTGTTTGGCACCGTAACCTACATCGTCGCCATGCTGTGCCTCACCCTGTCGCCCACCCTTGAGGCCATGGTCGGGTTCCGCGTCCTGCAGGCCCTGGGCACCGGTTGCCTCTACTCCACCGCTCCCGCCATCGCCGCAACCATATTCCCGGAGCACCGCCGCGGCCTCTCCATGGGCTTCACCTCGGCCAGCCTGGCCTTAGGCATGGTCGCCTCGACCCTGGCCGCCGGGCCGCTGGTGCAAATCTACGGATGGCAGGCGGTGTACGCCGGGCGCATCCCGCTGGCGGCGCTGGCGTTAGCCACCGGATTGCTGGCGGTGCCGGGCCGGTTATCCGCCGAACCCACCAGCCGCAAGTTCGACATCTGGGGCGCGGCGTTGGTGCTGGCGCTGCTCCTCTGCTTCATTATCGGTTTGCGACTCGGCCAGGCCATCGGGTGGACGTCGCCGGTCGTCATCACCCTGTTGGTTCTAACGCCAATCGTGTTGGCCGGGCTGATTTGGGTGGAGAATCGCGTCGAATCGCCGGTGCTGCCGGGCGCGCTGGTCAGGCTGCGGGGCTTCCAGACCGCCACCGTCGCCATGTTCCTGGGACACTTCGCCCAGTTCGTCATCTGGTTCATTTTCCCCTTCTACATCACCGACTCGCTGGGCCGCGGCCCCATCACGCTGGGGTTGATGCTGGCAGCCATATCCAGCAGCAACATCGTGTCGTCGCCGGTGGGTGGCTGGCTGTGCGACCGCTGGGGGGTCCGTCCCGTAGGAGCGTTGGGGCTGGCCGGCGTCGCCACCGGCTTGCTGTCGATGTCGTTCCTCGACGCCGAGTCGGCAATCTGGCACCCGGCAGCGACCATCGCGGTGGTCGGCCTGGGCGTCGGATGGTTCCAGTCGGCGGCCTACGCGCTCATGCTGGGCAGCGTCCCGCCCGAGCGTTACGGCACCGCCTCCGGAGCAATGTCCCTCGCCCAGGCATCCGGCACCGTCCTTTGCGTCGCCGTAGTCGGCGCCATTTTCGCCGCCCTCAATGACCGATACACCGCCGACCAATACACCGCCGTTCCGGGGGCAAACGCCGGCGAAGCATTCCTGCTCGCTTATGCCGCGGTTTTCCGGATCGGAGCCGTCACCGCCGCTACCGCCGCCATCTGGTTCGCCCTGATGGCGCGCCAACCAATCCTTGCCGCAGAGCATGACCCGCCGTAACCCGACGCCAAGCGAAATCCCGCTCTCCCTCTGAAGTAGGATTGTTCAAGTAGGCGGCGTCAGCACGAAATCCGTAATCGGTGATGCGCCGGATTCGGGGCGATGTGGACTGTTGCCATGGCCTTTGAATCGTTGTTCTGTCTGAGGGGGCCAAGGTGGAAATTGCCACGGGCGCAATTGCGAGCCGAAGCCCGCAGCCCCGTCCCAGTGCGATTGGGGTGTACTGTATGCGGCAATCCTGCCATTCCTGGGATGTGGGAGTATCCCTGCTGACGCGGGACGTACCGGTGGGCTCCAAGATAGGTATCCGGCTCTGGTGGCGGCACTTATCATCGTCAACACCGTGGCGCCCGACGAGATAGCGCTTTCGTCTTATCTCGATGACTACCGGACTCTGGGCTAGCTGAAGGCCAATTGAGCCGGCGCTGTAGGTTTCGCGTGATGAGGATTAGTCGTTTATTGGTCGGGGTCTTCGCGCCGGCTCTGCTCATTGTCCTGGCAATCATGGCCTCTGGTTGCCAGGGCAACGGTAGCGAGGTTTACGGTGATTTGCCTGAAAATGTTGGGTACTTACATTCTGGCACTCCTCGGCTTGGCCAATTGACGATCTTCGATGCGGACACCTTCGAGGTTTACCGTTCAGTGGAGATTCCGATCTCTTGGGAGGCTTACTCCCACCGTTTGGAACTGGACCCGATGGGTCGGATTTGGATTGGCTACGCTCAGGACGGCATGCACCATCGTGGCCGTCGTTCAGGAGTGCAGGTGCTATCGCCGCGAGGAGAACTGGAGCACGACTTGGATCTGGGTTGCGCTCCGCCAGACGGCGGAATTGCCTTTGCCAATGGTTTGGCCTTTGTGGGGTGTGCTGCCTCAGGTTTCTCAGGCCGGGTCTTTGTAGTTGATCTGGAGACTTTGGATGTGGTCAATACGTTTGACGATGTGATTCCACCTGGAGAGAATGCAGCCGAGTCTAACTTCTATATCACCACGGTCGTAGAGGTTGGTGGTGCCATCTTGGTGGTCGGCTCTGGGAGTCCGCCCAGGGATTATTCCCGTGTCACAAATCACTCTGCGGTGTACACCAGGGTGTTGGTGATTGACCCAGAAGCTCTGGAGATACGTGGTTGGCTGGTGGGCATTGAGCCAGGCCTACGGGTGTTTGACGTTTTGGACGTCGACGGCAGAGCTTGGCTTTTCAATAAGCTTAGCCACTTGGAGGAGCACGCACCGCGTGTTGACGTCTATGTGTTGGACCCGGTGACGGTCGAGGTGGTGGACCGCTTCAATCTGGAGCATCCGTTTCCTAGGTGGGCGGCACAGGACGATGAAGGGAGGGCCTACATTTATCACCGTGTTTCGTTCGTTCGCCTGCGTGATGCTGGATTTCGCTCGGGGGTTACGAAGCTCGACCTGAAGACTGGTGAAGAAACCTTCATCGACGTTCCCCATCGTTTCACTTTCAAGGATCTTGACGTCTACGGGGAAACGGTCTGTATGGCGAACCGAACTCTGACTGGTTCTGAAGATGATGGCTTGTGGTGTCTTGACGAAGCAGGGAAATTGGAACTTCGGATTCCCCAGGACCAAGCCACGGGTATCTTGTTCGTGCCGTCATCTACTGGTTGATGTGAGGGGCAACCCCGGCTGGTGTTGGACCGTGCATCATACGGGCGTTGCGGCAGGGCCCGGCACGACGATTTTAGCGCCAAAATGGCCCTAAATCGCTAATCCGATATTCGTAGCATTGCTGGTCGTAATCATGCATGTTATGCTACATTATGCGTTTTTTAGTTTCCTACTTGAACTATCCTACTCTGAAGACCTTTGCGTAGTTTATCATTGCGAGGAGCCAGGGCCATTTCAAAGTTGTGGAAATTAACCACCCGCTCGTCCTGAGCCTGTCGAAGTACGGTCGCCGATGGTTCGACAAACTCACCATGAGCGGAAGTGGGGGGATTTTGAGCGGGGGTCGGAGGACTTTGAAAAGGCCCTTGGCGAAGAGCGCCCGCTCATCCCGAGCTTGTCGAGGGACGTGGCAATCCCGTTGAGATTGAGCGCACGTCGGCGAACCATCATTGCTACGGTTGACGAGATTGCCACCCCCGTATCAAGCACGGGGTCGCAATGACAGGTTAAAGTGAGTGCGCGTGAGACATCAAAACCCGTTGCCTCCGCCGGCGTCGTGTATAATGCGCCGCACCGGTAAACTTGCCGTTCTGTCAGTGATGGATGGCCGCGCCTCCACCACTGCGAATTTGAGGAGAGTATCCGATGGCACAGGCAGTAGGGGCCAGTCAATCACCCTCCGGCGTCCAGGACGCGCCACCGCGCACCAAGGGCTCGGTGATGGCTACCACACTGGTCGGCGCCCATGCCTTCGAGCACCTGTACGCTCATAGCATACCGATCATCATCCTGGCGATCATTACGGAGTTCGAGCTGGGAGCGTTGAGCGTTGGGGCCGTAGTTGCCATCCGTTCCATTTTTGGCGGTGTCACCAGCACTGCCGGCGGATTTTTGGTTGACCTTTTCCACCACCGGGTGGCTTGGGTGCTATCCATAAGTACCTTTATGATCGGATTGGGCTATTTGCTCATGTCCATCGCGCCGTCGTACGCACTCATCTTGTGCGCCCTGGCGCTGGGTTCCATGGGCAGCGCGTTGTGGCATCCGCCGGCGCTGGGACTGCTGGCCCGCCGCTTTCCTGAGCGGCGCGGGCTGTTTATCTCCATGCACCGGTCAACGGGCAGCATTGGAGACGTGATTGGCCCGCTGGCCGCCGGCGCGCTGATCGCAGGAGCGCTCACCTGGAGTGGTGGTGCGGGAGAAGGGGCAGTTCAGGTTTCCTGGGAACTGCCGTGGGGCACCGTAGATTGGCGTTACATTCTGGGATTCAGCACCCCGGTCATGTTCATCGCCACTGTTGCGATTTTCTTCCTGCTGCGCAACGCCGGCAGCGAGCGTCCCGTCAACGTGGACGTGGCAGTGCGGCTCCGCGCCAACTGGGCCGGCATGAAAGAAGCCTTTCGCGGCACGGGTATGTGGGCCATCTTCACAGTGTCGGCAGTGCGGGGCATGGCCGACCGCTCTCTGGTGTTTCTGGTGCCGCTGTACCTGATTAGGGCGCTGGACGTCGACGAGTTTCAGGCGGCAGTCCACGTCATGCTGATGGTGTTGCCGGGTATCTTGTTCGGCCCGCTGATCGGCTTGCTGTCCGACCGTATCGGCCGCCGTCCGCTGATCGTCTTCATCATGGCAGTCACCACCGTGCTCACGCTGGCTATCATTCTGGTGAGCGGCGGCGGATACACCCCGTGGATTACCATCTTCGTAGCGATCTACGGAATGCTAAATTTCTCGGTGAACAACCTGACCCAGGCCGCCGCCGCGGACATTGCCGCCGGTCGCCGGCTGGAATCCAGTTTCCTGGGCCTGATGTGGGGTAACAACACCCTGTTCGGCGCAATCGCAGCTTTTATGATATTCGGCCCGGTGGAGTGGCTCGACTGGCAGTATGGGTTCTTCATCGCCGCCGGCATCTACTTCATCGGATTCCTGGTGTCGCTGCTGATTCCCGGCAAGCCCCGCGCCCCCGTGGCCGTGGCAGTCCCCGCGTAACGGTCGGTCGTTCAAACTTTGGGTATGGCATCGGAGGGTATGGCACCGGAAACGGCTACCGCAACGCCCGGTGCGGAAGACCGTCGCACCAAAAGCGGTGTGATGGCCACCACTGTCATCACTGCCCACGGTTTCGAGCACCTGTTTTCCAACACCATCCCGCTGCTCACCACGCAAATCGCCCTTGACCTGGAATTGTCCAGTCTGCAGGTGGGGGCCATCGTTGCCGTGCGTTCGGCCTTCGCCGGCATCACCAGCGTATCCGGCGGATTCCTGTCCGATCTGTTCCATCACCGGGTGGCCTGGGTGCTGTCCGGCAGCGCCTTTCTGAGTGGCGTAGGGCTGCTGCTGATGGCCTGGTCGCCGTCATACGCGCTGATACTGATGGCGCTGGCGCTGGCATCATCGGGCGCGGCGCTGTGGCACCCGCCCGCACTGGGATTGCTGGCCCAGCGGTTCCCGACACGGCGGGGATTGTTCATCTCCATGCACCGCGCCACCGGCGGGGTGGGGGATGTTTTGGGCCCAATGGCCGCCGGTATATTGCTGCTCGGAGCGTGGCAGTGGGAGGCCGCCGATGGCATTGTCGTTGGCCGGCAACTGGGTTGGGAACCCATCGGCTGGCGCTGGATCCTGGGGTGCAGCGCACCCGTGATGCTGCTTGCCACCTTTGTCATTTATGGACTGTTGCGCCACGCCGGCAACGCGCCACCCATCAACCTGGACGTGGCGCAACGAATCCGGACGCAGGTGCAGGGCACCAGGGTAGCGTTTCGGGGCACCGGAATGTGGGCCATCTTCGCAGTGTCGGCGGTGCGGGGCATGGCCGACGGTTCGCTGCTGTTCCTGGTGCCCCTGTATATGACGCAGGCGTTGGGGCTCAACTCGTTCGTGGCGGCGGTACACCTGGCGCTGGTGGTCGGCCCGGCCATCGTAACCGGCCCACTGATCGGGGCGTTATCGGATCGGGTGGGCCGCAAGCCGCTAATCGTGTTCCTGATGGCATTCACCACCGCGCTGACGCTGGCCATACCGCTAACCGGGCAGGGTTATTCCATCTGGCTCACCATATGTATCGCGCTGTACGGCCTGCAGCATTACACCGTCATCAACCTCACGTCCGCCGCCGCCGCGGATGCCTCCGCGCGCTACGGGCTGGAGTCCAGCTTCCTGGGCCTGATGTGGGGCAACAACGTGCTGTTTGGCGCGGTGGCCGCTCTCGTCATCTTCGGCCCGCTGGAGTGGCTCGGCTGGCAGTACGGATTCTTCATATCGGCCGGCATCTACTTCGTGGGCCTGCTGGCCTCGCTCATGATTCCCGGCAACCCGCGCGCGCCGGAAGCCGTGGCCGTGCCGGCCTGACGGGGTTTGGTTCCACCCAGATGACCGCCGCACGCGCCGCTGGACTGCTGCTGCTGCTGACCGCACTGGCCACCGCCATCTCGGTGCCGGCCCGCCTGCTGGCCGACGCCGACCAGCCCACGCTGTCGGAATCCCTTTGGGCCATCGCGATTAACAACGCTCCGTACCTGATTGGCGGCGTGGCGCGATTGGTTTCCGGACTGGCGCTGCTGGGCGCGGCGTGGTTCCTGTGGCGATTCCTCCGCTGCTACCATCCGGCGGCAGTTTCTATCTCAGCCGTCGTGTTGGCCGCATCCGGGTTGATCACGACAATATCGGGACTGTGCGCCGTCGTACTGGCGGCGTCGGTGCCCGATGTGGGCCCGGTGGCAGTTCTGATCCGCGAAGGCTGGGAAGAATCGTTGCGACCCTGGGCCAACGCCCGCTGGATCACCGGCACGCTGGGGTTCACCCTGGCCGGCGTCGGCCTGATCGCCCTCGCACCCGCTCTGTGGCGCATCGGCGGCCGGCTCAAAATCGCCGCCGTCGTAGATGTCATCATCGGCGTGGCGATGCTATTCATCTGGATCGACGCCGCCACCGTGGTGCACCGAATCTCCGGCGTGGCCTTCCTGCTCTGGCTCATTGTCGGCGGCATCTGGCTGGTGGCCGGATGGCTAAAATCACCCCAACAGTCACCTCTCCCTTGATGGGAGAAGGGTGAGGCTGAAAATCCGGGACCCGCGCGTTACCCCTCACCCCAACCCTCTCCCACAAGGGGAGAGGGGGCAGCCACCTCGCTATTGAACGGGCTATAATTCCGTCGACTCAATTGGATTCCCTGCACCGGAGGAACCATGCCTACCCGCGACGATAACTTGACCACCGTCCGCCGCATCCGCGATGAGTTGTCCAGCCTGCTGGACGGGATGGACTACTGCCTGGACTGGAAGGACGGCGACGGCTGGTGCGCCCGCGAGGTTCTGTACCACCTGGTGGACACGCCCGAGGGTGGCATCGGCAGCATCATCTCCGGCGTGCTGGACGGCACCCGCGCGGAAATTACCATCTTGCCCGACATCAGCAACGTAACGCCGGAGCGCCTGGCCGCCGACCTGGATGAAGCGCTGGCCGGCCCCCTGTCCACCCTGCAAACCGCCGAGGACGCCATCGCCGCCGCCGCCGCCGCCGACTTCACCGAGCGCACCACCTTCGCTCATCTGCCTCACCGTGGCATCGACGAGATTCGCACTGCCCAGTCCATCATCGACGGGCTTGAGCGCCACTGGGGAGAACACCTGGGCCAACTGCGGGAGATCCGCGAAGCCCTCGGTATGTAACCCTCCCCTCACCCCAGAGAGGAGAGGCCTCGGCGAAATCTGTCATTGCGAGGAGCGCAGCGACGTGGCAATCTCGTTGAGGTTGAACACACGTCGGCAAACTACCATTGCTACGGCGACGAGATTGCCACGCTTCGCTCGCAATGACAATGTGGGTATGCATGAGGCCATCGACACGATTGACACTCCGCAACGGCGTGGTTATATTTTGCCCAATACCAACGCTGGAATGGAGGAGAACGATTATGGTGACACAGAGTGGACGAGTCAGGGTAGAAGCGGGCAACGTTACGTTCGTAGTTCAGCACGAGCTGTGGGACGGCAATATCCAGGATCACTCCGACCAGGGTGTGGTCATTCTGGTCGAGGTAGGCGGGGAAACCGCGCTGCGCTTCAATTGTTTCGACATCGAGCGTAGCTACGTTTACGCCCCCGACGGCAAGAACGTCATGTACCGGATGGACCACACGGTGGATGGCAACCCCATCGGCTGGTCGGTGAAAACCATTAACCACAGCCTGGGCGCCATGCTGACGACCGCCGGATACGCGGACGCCGCCGGCGCGCTGGACATGGCCGCCGTGTCGTCGGCGCTGGAGGAAGTGGAAAACACGGCCCGCGCCAAGTTCATGGCCGAGCGCAACACCGTCAAGCACAACCGCGGCACCGACATCATCGAGGCCGGTAACATCCGGTTCGGTCTGGAGATGCGCCGCCAGGCATCGGGCGACGGCGGGTTGGCCATCCACGTGCTCAGCGAATTAGCTGGCAATACGGGCCGGGTGTTTACCGAGGAAACCGAGCTGCTGGCCTTCGATTGCTTCCGCGACGACCCGCACTATCACTACGGTCCCCGCAACAAGAACCACCGGATTTTCTGGGACAAGACGCTGGTTCCGGACCCGCTGGACTGGTGCTTGGACCAGTTCAGGAGCGGCAAGCTCAAGGCGATGCTGGAACGCGCCGGCTACCCGGGCGTGGCCGCCGACCTGGACGAAAACCTGGTCGCCACGGTAATGCCAAAGGTAGCTGCCCGCGCCCGCGAAATGCAGGACAGCGGCATCCCCGCCGAGGTTACTCCCAACCTGGTGCGGTAGCTCGACAAAGCCTGCCACGTCAGGCCGCCACGCTAATCAACCGCCGCGAGGGAACTTGCGGCGGTTACTTTATTGCAGGAAGGATATGCTGGCAAAGTTTCTCGCGATTCTGAACCCCGCTATGCTCGTCCGGATTGGAGCGCTGGCGCTGCCGGTTTTCGCCCTGGCCGCCTGCTCCGGGGGCGAGCCAACGCTGAGCTACGGCTTTTACGCTTATTTTGCTCCGGTGAGCTCCAGCGCCGACGAAGACCCCAACGCTGACGGATTCAATACGCAGCTAGGGTACGAGGCCGACCTGCTGACGGCGCTGGAATCAATAGAGGAAGCCGGGTTCTCATTCGACCGCCGCGCCATCGTCGAATGGCCGGACATCTGGCTGAAATCGGCCACCGACGAATTCGACGTCGTTGGCGGCGGCATCACTATTCTGGACTCGCGCACCATCGACGCCGACGGCAACACGGCGGTTGCTTTCACCAATGGTCATATTACCTTCCGACAATCGTTGCTGGTGCGCGCCGTGGACGCTGCGGGGATAACCAGCCACGCCGACCTGACCGGCGCTGTGCGTGTGGGCGCGCAGGCCGGGACTACCGGGGAAGCACGGCTTTTGCAGCTGACCGGGCTGGCCGACGCCGACGGCGTGTTAGCCGCCGGAACACGGGTTGACACCGATGCCGGCGAGGTAGTAGCCGACGGCAGCGCCGATTACGTCATCACCTCGGCCGGCGTATCTCCGGGTCTGGAAGGGCGGC
Organism: Dehalococcoidia bacterium; assembly: GCA_965220095.1. GTDB lineage: Bacteria > Chloroflexota > Dehalococcoidia > Lucifugimonadales > UBA3495 > Bin87. Next base: position 1,840,148 of record OZ244805.1, on the reverse strand, counting down.
GGCATCTCTATGCGCCGGACGATACGATGCCGCAGGTAGTCTATCTGGGCGACGAGCTGGGCGAATCGGAGCTGCTGGCGGCTTTAAGTAATGGCGAGATTGATGCCATCGCGCGGGGCGAAATCGGCAACAGTGATGCAGCACACGACTCCAGCGAGGCATTTGTCGTCACCGCATTGGACAGCCAGATAGAATACGGCGGCTTCACCGTAGCAGCCGGTAATACGGAGCTACTGCAAAAGCTCAACGAACACATCGACTGGCTGACCGACCACCGGCGCATCGGCTACGCCGAATGGCTGGCCGACCCAACGGTGTTCATGCAGCGGGCGCAGGCGTGGGGGAAGTAGAACTACTACGGGGACAGGGACAGGACATGTGCTAAGTCCCCTCTCCCCTCGCGGGAGAGGGTTAGGGTGAAGGGACGTCTCCCTTCGCTGGTCGCCGGTGGTTCGACAGGCTCACCATGAGCGGACGTCGGTGGACTTTGCAATCGTCCTGTATGCCGGCGGCGGTCATTTTGTGCATCTCGTCCCTTTGCATATAATGTTGCCATGCCTACTTACCCACATATAGAACGCTACCGGGCTGACTTGCTGGAGCTTATTGAGTTTGGCGGTTCGGATAGTGAGCTGAACATCCGGCCGGCGTTTCAGAACTGCCTGGCCGCTTATTGTACCGACCACCGGGAGAAGCTGGCGCTGGTGCCGGAGCTGCGGGTGGGCGGCGTCATACCGGACGGCACGGTGAAGGACTCGCTGCGGATGGCGCGGGGGTATTGGGAGGCCAAGGATACTCACGACGACCTGGACGCCGAGATACAGAGCAAGTTCAACCGGGGCTATCCGCGGGACAATATCATCTTTGAGGACTCCCAAACCGCCGTGCTGGTACAGAACCGGGAAGTGGCTCTGCGGGTCGATATGTCCCGGCCCGGCGAGCTGCACCGGCTGATACGGCGGTTCCTGGACTATGAGCTGCCGGAGATTGCGGAGTTTCGCCAGTCCCGCCAGCAGTTCAAGGACGACCTGCCCGCCGTGCTGGACAACCTGCGGGGCGTGGTCGCCGAGGCCGAAACCGGCAATGCCGAGTATCAGGCTGCCGCCAGCCGTTTTCTGGAGCACTGCCGGCGCACCATCAGCCCCGGGGTGTCGGATACCGACGTGCGGGAGATGCTGTTGCAGCACATACTCACGCAGGACATTTTCCTCCGGGTGTTCTCCGAGGACCAGTTTCACCGGGAGAACAACATCGCCCGGCAGCTGGACGCGCTGGAGCGCACCTTTTTCACCGGCGATGTACGCCGCCAGGCCATCGACCGACTGCGAGCCTACTACGGCGCCATCGGACGGGCCGCCGATGAGATTGCCGACTACGCCGAAAAGCAGCAGTTCCTGAAGGCCATCTACGAGGATTTCTACCAGGCTTACAACCCCGCCGCCGCCGACCGGCTCGGCGTAGTCTATACGCCCAACGAGGTGGTGGACTTCATCATACGGGGGACGGATTATCTGCTGGATAAACACTTCGGGCGTCGGCTGGCCGACCAGAACGTGCAGATACTGGACCCGGCTACCGGCACGGGAACCTTCGTTACCAACCTGATTAACTATCTGCCGGCAGAGCGTTTGGAATACAAGTATCGCAACGAGATACACGCCAACGAGGTGGCGATACTGCCCTACTACATCGCCAACCTGAACATCGAGTACACCTACAAGGAGCGGACGGGGCAGTACCTGGAGTTTCCCAACCTGTGCTTTGTGGATACTTTAGACAACATGGACTGGCAGGGCAGCAGCGGCGGCGCGGTGCAGAGGCAGGCGACGTTCAACCTGGGCGGCCTGTCCGAAGAGAACTGGATACGTGTGCAGGAGCAGAACGAAAAGAGCATCAGCGTGATTATGGGCAACCCGCCCTATAACGACCAGCAGTTCAACTGGAACGACGCCAATCCAAACCGCAAATACCCTGATATTGACAAGCGCATCAGTGATACATACATATCGGCCAGCACAGCGCAACGTACGCATCAATATGATATGTACAAGCGGTTTGTGCGGTGGGCATCGGACCGCTTGTCGGATGATGGAGTTATCGCGTTCATCACTAATCGGGCATATTTGGATACTCGGCAAGATGATGGGTTTCGACAGGTCGCCGCCAGTGAGTTCACTGACATCTACATTCTTGACCTGGGTTCAGACGTGCGGCAGAACCCCAAGATTTCCGGCACAACACATAATGTTTTTGGCATACAAACCGGCGTCGCCATAGGCTTCTTTGTGCGGGAGAAGGCCAGGCTGGGCGACTGCGGCATCCACTACTCCCGGCGTGAGGATACGGAGTTGGCGACGGACAAGTTGGCCTATCTGCGTGACGCCAAACTGGCCGACATTGCCTTTGACAGCATTGCACCAGATGCAAAAGGCAACTGGCTTAACCAATCCAACAGCGATTTTGAGCGTTTGATACCACTTGCCGACCGGAAAACAAAGCTGGCTAAAACGACTGCCGATGAACAAGCGGTATTCGGGTTATATTCGTTGGGTGTTAGCACAAATCGAGATGAATGGGTGTACGACTTTGACGCTGTTAGTCTGGGTAGGAAAGTGCGTGCATTTGTCAACGAGTATGAAGAAATCCGCGCCATGCATGGCGGAAAAGTCTCCAGTAACGTTGCACGAGGAACTTCTATCAAGTGGACGCGTGATTTGGAAAGGCAGTTACGTCTGGATATACCCAATGTATTCAATAGGACTAGCATTCGTCATGCCGAACTTCGCCCATTTGTGTGCAAATCACTGTATTTCAACCAGCAATTGAATGAAATGCAATACCAAATGCCTCAAGTATTTCCAACGGGTTCAGAAGATGAGAACAAAGTAATCTGCTTTCCGGGCAACGCCACCAGTAATGGATTTCAGATTTTGGCTACTAACCGAGTGTTCTCACACGATTTGCTCAAAACAACCCAATGCCTCCCCCTATACCGCTACACAGCGGACGGGGAGCGGGTGAGCAACATCACTGAGTGGGGGCTGCGGCAGTTCCGCGAGCATTACGGCGACGACACCATCACCGCCGAGGATATTTTCGCCTACGTTTATGCCATGCTGCACGACCCGGCCTACCGCCAGAATTACGAGGTTGACCTGCTGCGCGAGTTCCCGCGCGTGTACTTTCAGACGGAGTTTGCCGAGTTTGTGCGGCTGGGGCGGGAGCTGCTGGACTTGCATCTGGGCTTTGAAACCGTCGAACCCCACCCGCTGGAACGGCGGGATAAGGACGAGGTAACGCCAACGCGGGCCATCCTCCGCGCTGACCGAGAGCGCGGCATCATTACGCTGGACGAACAGACCATGCTGGCCGGCGTGCCCTGGCAAGCGTGGGTGTACCAGCTGGGCAGCCGCTCCCCGGTGGAGTGGATACTGGACCAGTACAAAGAACGCAAGCCCCGGGACCCGACGATACGGGAGCGGTTCAACACCTATCGGTTCGCCGACCACAAGGAGCGGGTAATCGACCTGCTGCAGCGCGTCTGCACGGTAAGCGTGAAGACGATGGAGATTGTCGACCTCAAAATTGACGTGCTGACGGATATAGACCCGGACGAGGGGTTGGAGTTGCGACCCGAATCTGAGATGGATCTGATAGAGCAAACGGCGCTGGCCAACCCCACGATGCCGATTGAAGGAGTGCTCCGGCGGCTGGGACTGGATTAGTGCCATACTCCCTGGAGTTCGAGGAGCGTGCCCGTCGTGATTTGTCTCGCCTGAACGCGCAAATGGAGCAACAGGTACTCAGCAAACTGAACGATTTGGCCGAAATGGCCGGTACTGCTCGGCACCACGCCTTGACCGGCCAATATCGCGGCCAGTTCCGGTTGCGGGTGGGCGATTACCGGGCCCGGTACGAACTCTCCCACGTCAACCGCCGGATAACCGTCCTCCGCGTCCAACACCGCCGCGAAGCGTACCGGGGAAGGTAAGCGCACTGTTGAACTGGAAGTACATCACCCCTCATCCCCTATTTTGAGGAGGCTTAGGAAGGCTTCCTGGGGGACTTCCACCCGGCCCACGCGCTTCATGCGCTTTTTGCCTTCTTTTTGCTTTTCGAGGAGTTTGCGCTTGCGGGTAATGTCGCCGCCGTAGCACTTGGCTAGGACGTCTTTGCGCATTGCCCGCACCGTCTCGCGGGCCACGATGCGCGTGCCGATGGACGCCTGGATGGGCACCTCGAACATCTGCCGTGGGATGGCGGAGCGCAGTTTTTCCACCAGAGTGCGACCATGGGCCACCGCATTGTCCCGGTGGCTAATGATGCTGAGGGCCTCGACGGCGGTCTGGTTCACCAGGATGTCCACGCGCACCAGCGGGGCGGCCCGGTAGCCTTCAAACGTGTAGTCCAGCGAGGCGTAGCCCTGGGTGCGCGATTTCAGCTGGTTGTAAAAATCGGCCAGCATCTCGCCCAGCGGCATGGTGTATTCCATCACCACCCGCGCCTGCTCGCTGTCGCCCAGCCCCTGGATGTATTCCATGCGACGGAACTCGGAACGGCGGGCGTGCATCAGCTCCATCACCGCGCCGACGAACTTGTTGGGCGTAACGATGGTCAATCCCAGGATGGGTTCGCGAATTTCGGAAATGGTGGTTGGCGACGGCAGGGCTGACGGATTGTCCACCAGCAGCACGTTGCCATCGGTGAGCAGCACCTCGTAGGCCACGCTCGGCGCAGTAACGATCAGGTCGAGGTCGTACTCCCGTTCCAGACGCTCCTGCACAATTTCCAGGTGCATCAGACCCAAAAAGCCGCACCGGAAGCCAAACCCCAGGGCCCCGCTGTTCTCCGGCTCAAGGGTCAGCGAGGCGTCATTCAGCTTCAGCTTGTCCAGCGCAGCGCGCAAACGGGTATAGTCCTCGCCGTCCGAGGGGTACAGACCGGCAAACACCATGGACTTCAGCTCGACGTAGCCAGGCATCGGTTCCAAGCCGGGATTGGACTGGTTGGTCAGCGTGTCGCCAACGGCGCACTCCTTCACGTCCTTGAAACCGGTGGCCACGTAACCCACCTGGCCGGCCGCCAGCGTATCGGTTGGCGTCGGTTCGGGGGAGAAGACACCAACCTCGATAACCTCAACCGACCTGCCGGACGACATGACTTGCAGGCGGTCGTGCCGCGACATGCTGCCGTCCGCCACCCGCACGTAGGCGATGATGCCCTTATAGGAGTCGTAGATGGAATCGAACACGAGGGCGCGGAACGGGTCGTCGGGCACACCGCTCGGCGCCGGTACGCGGTCAACGATGCCGTCGAGCAGTTCACGCACGCCAATGCCCGATTTCGCCGACACGTACACCATCTCTTCGCGGCGGAACCCGAAAATCTGCCCCAGCTCGGCGGCGACGCGCTCCGGTTCAGCGGACGGCAGGTCAACCTTGTTGATGACCGGAATCATCTCCATGTCGTACTGCAAGGCCAGCAGCGTGTTGGCGATGGTTTGCGCCTCCACGCCCTGGGTGGCATCCACCACCAGCAGGGCGCCCTCGCAGGCGGCCAGCGCGCGGGACACCTCGTAGGAAAAGTCCACGTGGCCAGGGGTGTCAATCAGGTTGAGCTGATAGTCGATGCCATCGTGAGCGCGGTGGTTCATCGTCACCGCCTTGCCCTTGATGGTGATGCCGCGCTCCCGCTCCAGATCCATCTGGTCCAGAAACTGCGCCTTCATCTCCTGGGGTCGCACCGTGCCGGTAATCTCCAGCATACGATCGGCCAGGGTCGACTTTCCGTGGTCGATGTGGGCGATGATGCAAAAATTGCGGATGAGATGCTGGTCCATGACGCTTGCATGGTATCACGGTGCCGAACCGGGCGGCAACGAGACCCGGCGGCAACGAGACCGGGCGGCAACGCAATCGGCCGGCAACAAAACCGGCCGGCTCGGACCGTTCATGTTCATTTTCATTACGCCGACGGTGCGCATTCACCACCAACCGCAACAACCATTATAGTGGTACACTACGCGCGAGTTTTTTTATCGTTTCCGAGCCTCTGCCCGGCACGCGCTGCATACTCAATCAGAGGAGAAACCATTGCCGACTTACGTTGACCCGGCCGCCTGCAACGCCTGCGCTGGAATCCACGGCGGGCCACAGTGCGTATACATTTGCCCCAACGACCTGATGGTTCTGGATGAAATTCTGAACAAGGGCACCAACCAGGAGCCGGAGATGTGCTCCGAGTGCTTCGCCTGCGTGAAGTTGTGCCCTGAGAATGCCGTCCACGTCCGCGGCTACGCCGACTTCGTGCCCCTGGGCGCCGAGGTTCAGCCGCACTACGAAGGCCGGGACATCGTGTGGGACGTTACTTTCCGCGACGGCCGCACCGAGCACTTCCGCTTCGCCTCCCGTTCCACCGAGTGGGGCAGCATCGACCCTTATGCCGGCATACAACCCGCCGACCGGGACGCGCTGCGTTCCCAGGCCCTCTTTGGCGAACCAAAGTATTTGATGCTGCCGGAAACTACGGAGTAGACAATGGTCAGCGCGACCGTTGATTATCACCGGGAACGTAGCCGCCACTTTCTGAACCTCGTAGACGATGAACTCAACCGGGGGGAACTGGAAGAGGCCAGCAACAAGGTTTGGGGCGCCGCCGCCCACGCCATCAAAGCCGTGGCCGAACGACGCGGTTGGCAACACCACGCCCATGCGTTGTTGGAAGAGGCGGTGATGCGGCTTATCCAGGAAGAGGGCGCACCGCAGCATCTGTTCGGTCAGTACATGATGGCGTCAGCGTATCACCAGCGGTTTTATGGCGGCGCGCCGCCCGCCGCCGGCATCCGCGCCGGCAAGGAAGTCATCGCGGAATTCATCCAGTCGCTGGAAAGTCTGGGCTGAGTCCGCTCCCGGCCAGACATCGCGCACCACTGGCCCAACCCCCACCCATCCCATCCAGGAGCAACACCCCACCATGCCTGAACCCACTACCCGCATCGTTGAATGTGACGTGCTAATCGTCGGCGGCGGAATGTCCGGCTGCGGCGCTGCCATCGAAGCCCGCTATTGGGGCGGCGATGACCTGCGCATCGTTATGGTGGACAAGGCGGCCACCGACCGTAGCGGCGCCGTTGGCGAGGGGTTGTCTGCCATCAATATGTACATGGGCGGGCGCTGGGGCTGGAACCAGCCCGAAGACTATGTGGAGTATGTCCGCAACGACATGATGGGGGTCTCACGCGAAGACCTGGTGTACGACATTGCCCGCCACGTGGACAGCAGCGTGCACATGTTTGAAGAATGGGGCCTTCCCTTCTGGTATGACGATAACGAACAGTACGTCCGCGAAGGCCGTTGGCAGGTGATGATCCACGGTGAGGCTTACAAGCCAATAGTGTCCGAGGCTACCAAGAAGGCCATTGGGCCGGATAACCACTACGAGCGGGTTTTCATCTCCCACCTGTTCACCGATGCCGAAGACTCCAACCGCGTTGCTGGCGCCGTCGGATTCGGCGTGCGCGAAGATGTCATCTACGTTTTCAAGGCCAACACGGTGGTCTGCGCAGCCGGCGGGGCCACGGCGCTCTTCCGTCCCCGCAGCGTGGGCGAGGGCATGGGCCGCACCTGGTATTCCATCTTCGATACCGGCTCGGTGTACGGCCTCATCATTCCCATCGGCGGCGAAATGACCCAGATGGAACACCGCTTCGTGCCCAGCCGGTTCAAGGATTCCTACGGCCCGGTTGGAGCGTGGTCGCAACTGTTCCGCGCCGACCTCACCAACGCCGCCGGCGAAAACTACTTCATCAATCGCCTTCCCGAGCTAAAGAAGTACGACCCTTATGGTTCGGCCTTCCCCACTCCCACGCCCCTGCGCAACCACCTGCTCTGGACCGAGATTCAGGCCGGCAACGGCCCCATCCAGCTAAAAACGCCAGAGGCCATCGAAGCACTGGCGGCGGGAGATGCCGAGCGCAAACGGGAAATCATAGCCGAAGCCTGGGAAGACTTCCTGGATATGACCATATCCCAGGCCATCCTCTGGGCCGCCCACAACATCGCGCCGGAGGAACGGCCCTCCGAAGTCGTGCTGGCTGAACCCTACATCATGGGCAGCCACAGCGGCGAGGCCGGCGCCTGGGTCAGCGGCCCGGCAGACGTGGCTCCGGACGAGTACCACTGGGGTTACAGCAAGATGACCACCGTCAGCGGACTTTTCGCCGCCGGCGACGGCGTGGGCGCGTGTCCGCACAAGTTTTCGTCGGGTTCCTTCACCGAAGGGCGTCTGGCCGGCAAGTCAGCCGTCTCCTACGCCCTGGATCACCGCGACGCCCCCAATGTTGATGACCGACAGATCGAGCAACTCAAGCAACAGATATGGGCGCCGATGGTCACGTTCGAGGAGAACCAGTACGCATCCACCAACCCCGACGTGAACCCCAACTACCTGTCGCCCCGTCAGGGCCTGTTCCGCCTGCAAAAGCTGATGGACGAGTACGTGGCCGGAGTTTCCGCCGGTTTCACCACCAACGAGGCCACCATGCTGCGCGGGCTGGAGCTGATGGGAATGTTCCGGGATGACCTGCAAAAACTGGCCGCCCGCAACCGGCACGAACTGCTGCGCTGCCACGAGCTCATCCACCGGGCCTGGGTGGGCGAGGCTCACCTGCGCCATATGCTGCACCGTAAGGAAACCCGCTGGCCCGGTTTCTACTACCGCAGCGACTATCCGGAGATGGACGAAGCCAACTGGCGCGTCTTCGTCAACTCCCGCTACGACGCCGAGTCCGGCGAGTGGAACGTGTTCACAAGGCCATGTCCCCAGGTTTTCTAGGTCAACGCGGTGACAGTTGCCGCTTACGGCCACTGCATCCGGTTGATACAATGCCCTCCACAATTTACCCCGGAGGAGGAAAGGTAGGAGTACAGAAGCAGCTATGCCAAACCCGATAGCGCTGCTGGGTAGCGTAACCAATCGCGTCAGAGAAGTAGTGGTCGGTGTCCAACAATCGCAAATGGACAGTCCAACGCCCTGCTCGGAATGGGACGTGCACGGGCTGATTAACCACCTGATTGGCGGTCTCGAATTTGCCGCCGGCAGTATGGCCGGCAACCCGCCCAACATCCAGCTCGCTGCCTCCGATAGCTCTCATATTGGGGAACGCAACGCTGCAAACTTGTCCCAAGCCTATTGCACCGAAGTGGACCGTGTCCTGGAACTTGGCGGTGAACCCGGCGCGCTGGAAAAGATTGCGGCAACACCCTTCGGAGAGATGCCGATGGGCCAATTCTTGGTAGGCACGCTGCTGGACCAGTTTATCCACGGTTGGGATTTGGCCAAAGCCACTGGGCAGGACACCACCCTCGCACCGGAGTTAGTGGACTTCGCTTTTCCGATGCTCAAGTCCGGGTTCGCCGATATAGGACGTGGGGCCGGATTTATCGGGCCGGAGATTGCCCTACCGGACGGGGCCAGCCGGCAGGATCAGATGATGGCCTATATGGGACGTCAGCCATAAAGGACTTGACCAATGGCTTATGACGAGACGCTGGCCCTGCGCATCAGGGCAGAACTGCAAACCCGCGCCGCCATTGCCGAACGCAAAATGTTCGGCGGTCTCGCCTTTATGATTAGCGGCAATATGTGCTGCTGTGTAACCGGCAAGGGCCTGATGGTGCGAGTCGGCGTCGGTGCCTATGAGGATGCTCTGGCCCAACCACACGCCGGGCTGATGGACCTGACCGGCCGGCCGATGAAGGGCTGGGTGCTGGTCGCGCCGGAGGGCGTAGTGTCGGACGCTGGCCTGGTCGAGTGGGTGACGCAGGGAGCGGAGTTTGCCGCTACGTTGCCGGCCAAGTAGGCCGGGCGGCGTTAGTCGTCCGCCGGCGCCGGCGCAGCAGTCGCGTCGGATGGCTCTATTTCAGGCAATGGCACTATTGGTTGGCCGTCGGCGGCGTGAGTATGCCGGTAGAGTGGGGCAATCACCCTGAGCAACTCCCGGTGCCGGCGCTCGCCTTCCTCGTTTAGTCGCATCATTTCCTGACGCAGGCGGCCAACTTCGCCCGTCATTTCCTGACGCAGGCGGCCAACTTCGCCCGTCATATCCTGACGCAGGCGGCCAACCTCGCCCGTCATATCCTGACGCAGGCGGTCAACCTCGCCCGTCATATCCTGACGCAGGCGGTCAACCTCGCCCGTCATATCCTGACGCAGGCGGCCAACTTCACTCATCGTTTCTTGGTGACGGCGCTCAACCAGTTGCTCCACCGCTTGAATCCCGAGTTCAACTGCCTGCATCCGTTGTGCAAGCACTTTATCGCGCACGTTGGCGGCCCAGATGAAAATGCCGGCGAACACGCACAAAAAGCCAACCATTGCGCCGGCGGTGATGCCGACTACCTGCATGAGTTCGATTGTAGTTACGGGGTTCACCGGACAGGTTCCTGTAATTTCTGCTTGCAGGTTGGCGGCGTTGTGTGGGCAAGGGATTTTGGCTTATCGTATCATTGTGTCAGCAACCGGGCAATTGCTCACCAGTATGGAGAACCCGCTTATGCAAGCCATTGATATGCACATCCACGTCCCCCGGGAGCCGGGGCTGCCGGAGATTGAGATTGAAGCCGAGCTGCTGCGTTACTTTCGCGCGCCACCCCCACCGAGTGATCCGGCGGAGATGGCCGCCAAGTTCCGGGAGCTTGACCTGTTCGGGGTAATCTTCTCCGTAGACACCACCACCAACACCGGAGAGAAACCCGACAGCAACGACTGGGTTGCCAGCATCGTGCAGGCGCATCCCGAACAGTTTATGGGGTTTGCAACCGTCGACCCCTGGCTGGGCAAGGCCGCCTGCTACGAACTGGAGCGGGCGGTCAAGGAGCTTGGCCTGAAGGGGCTGAAATTGCACCCCATACACCAGGCGTTTTTCCCCAACGACACCCGTTTCTATCCACTGTACGAGGTCGCAAACGGCCTGGGAATTCCGGTGCTGTTCCACTCCGGATTTGCCGGCGCTGGCTCTGGCACACCCGGCGGCAGCGGACTGAAGTTGAAATACAGCCAGCCAATCCCCGGCTTCGACGACGTTGCCGCCGACTTCCCCAACATGACTGTCATCATGGCCCACCCAGCCTGGCCCTGGATCGACGAGCAAATCGCCGTGGCCCTGCACAAATCCAACGTCTACCTGGACCTGTCCGGCTGGATGCCGCGCTTCATACCGGAGACACTTATCCGCGAAACCAACACCCGCCTGCAGGATAAGGTCATGTTCGGATCCGATTACCCGTTCATCCAGCCCGACCGCTGGCTGCACGATTTCCAGGGCCTGGATATGCGCGAGCAGGTGATTCCCAAAGTCCTGCTGGACAACGCCCGTCGTGCCCTGAACATAACGGCCTAGCGCGATCCACCCCTCACCCCGGCCCTCTCCCACAAGGGGAGAGGGGGAAGCATTATCAGTCCCTTCTCCCTTGATGCGAGAAGGACAGGTGATGGGAGAAGGGCAGGCCGCAGGTGAACCCGGCCAACCAGCGACCGACGGCCTATGGCGTCGCCCAACGCCAGGGTTTATAGTAAACATCCATTCAGTGCTACTGCTAACCTGCATCCCAGTCGGCCTGCCGACAGCGCTACGGTGGCCTTCGCCGATATGACCTCACAGGTTTACTACCGCAAATGGCGGCCCAGCCGGTTCAGCGACCTGGCCGGTCAGGAACACGTTACCAACACCCTGCGCCAGGCCATCATGCAGGGCCGGGTCAGCCATAGCTACCTTTTCTGCGGGCCGAGGGGCACCGGCAAAACCACCACCGCCCGCGTGCTGGCCAAGGCCGTCAACTGCGCCAACCCCCAGCAGGGCGACCCTTGCAACGAGTGTAACCCTTGCATCTCCATCAACGAGGGCCGCAACCTGGACATCATCGAACTGGATGCGGCCAGCAACCGGGGCATTGATGAAATCCGCGATATTCGCGACCGGGTCCACTTCCTGCCCGCCGAAAGCAAGCGCAAGGTCTACATCATCGACGAAGCGCATATGCTCACGGCGCAGGCTTCCAACGCGTTTTTGAAAACACTGGAAGAGCCGCCGCCGCACGTCATCTTCATCCTCTGCACCACTGAAGCCCACAACATCCTGCCCACCATCATCTCCCGCTGCCAGCGTTACGACTTTCGCCGCCTGCCCGGCCAGGTCATTTACGACCGCCTGGCCCAAATCACCGACAGCGAAGCGGTGGCCATCGAACCGGACGCACTCCGCCTGGTGGCCCGCAACGCCGGCGGTTCCCTGCGCGACGCCGAGAACCTGCTGGAACAACTGGTAGTCTCATCCACCGACACCATCAAGGTCAGCACAGTTGAAGAACTGCTGGGACTGGGCCGCGACGAAGCTTACCTGGCGCTGGCGCAAAAACTGCTGGCCGGCGACATTCCCGGCGCGCTGTCCGCCATCAACGAGGCGGTCTGGGAGGGTGCCGACCCGCGCCAGATGCACCGTCAGACGCTGGAACTGCTGCGATCTGCGCTGCTGGTTTCCTGGAACGCCGCCGACACGCTGGATCTGCCGGACGATGTGCTGGCCGCGCTCCGGGCCACGGTGCAGCAAACCGACCAATCCCGCATCCTGCGCGCCGTTCGCATCTGGGCCGAGGCCAACCTGCGCTACGATGCTCCGGCCTCCCTGCCGCTGGAGGTCGCCGCAGTCGAGATTGGACGTGAGGAACCTGCCGCCGAACCCGTTTCACCGCCGCCGCCGCGGGCGACACCGGCTGACCCAGCCCGGCGTGCGCCGGCGCAACAACGTCCGTCCCAACAACGCCCGCCTCAACAGCGTCCGCCACCGGAACGCCCGGCGCCAACATCGCCATCGCAACAACCCCCAGCGTCGCAACCGTCCGAGCAACCGGCCCCTGGCCGACCGCCGGCCCGTGAGCCCGCGACTCCTGGCGTTCCGGCTGCGGCTCCCGGCAGCGTGCAGGGTCGGTGGGAGCAGGCCGTCCGCGAGTTGAGCCGCACCAAGGGCAACAAGTACAGCCTCGGCGCGCTGCTGCGGGATTGCCGGTCCGACCAGGTGAAAATGTCCGACGACGGCAATTCGCTCGTGCTGCCCTTCCGGAACGCCGCCAACCTGGATCGTATGCAGGAAGAACTGTCCGACCCCAGGGTTCGTGATACCATCGAGACGGCGATTGAGCAGTCATTCGGTACTCGCCATCCATTTGAGGTAACATTGGTCAACGGCAGCAACGACGGAGCACGGCCGGCCCGCAGTTCCGTGCAGGAAAGCCATCTCGTTCGCACCGCCATCGGCCTGGGTGCGCGTATCGTCGAAGATCAACAGGAGACGCCCAACTAATTATGATGAATCGCAAAATGATGCGGCAGGCCCAGCAATTGCAGAACCGGCTGGCCAAGGTTCAGCAGGAACTCGAAGAACTTACCGTGGAAGGCTCCGCCGGCGGTGGCGTGGTTCGCGTGACCATGAACGGCCGCCAGGAAGTGTCGGAGGTGTTCATCGAACCGGAGGCTGCCCCGACTCTTGACCAGGAAGACATCGACCTTCTGCAAGACCTGGTGGCCGCTGCCGTCAACGACGCGTCGGCACGCACCCAGCAGATGGCCGCCGAGAAGATGAACGCCGTAACCGGCGGGCTGAACATACCCGGCCTCACCTAACCGGCGCAGTTGGTTCCGACGCGAGCAAACCAGTTGCGTTGCCGCCGCCCCCACGCGGGCCGCGTTGGTCAGGAATTAATATGCTTGGTCAGCCCACTTCGGGCACCACCCGCTCCCTCAGCCAGCTCATTGAGGCGCTGCATCAGTTGCCCGGCATCGGCCCAAAGAGCGCACAGCGGATTGCCTACTACATCGCGCAGATTCCCACCGAGGACGCGCGGGCGCTGGCCGACGCCATCATCGCGGTCAAAGACCTGATCCTCTTTTGCGATGAGTGCCGCAACCTGACCGATGCCTCCCCCTGCGACATTTGCGCCAACCCGCATCGCAACCGCGAGCAGATTTGCGTCGTCGAAGAGTCGCGAGACCTGGTGGCGCTGGAACGGACTCGTGCCTACCGGGGCCTGTACCACGTGCTGCACGGAGTCCTGTCGCCGCTGAACGGCGTTGGCCCCGAGGACATCCACCTGCCCCAGCTGTTTATGCGCCTGAAAAACACCAGCGACCCATTCCAGGAACTGATTGTCGCCACCAACCCAACCCTGGAGGGCGACGCCACCGCCGACTTCATCCATCGTCGGCTGGCCGACACTGGCATCAACATCACCCGGCTGGCTCGCGGGCTGCCGGTGGGCGGCACGCTGGAATTTGCCGACGACACCACGCTGACCCGCGCCCTGGCCGGACGCAGCGCGCTGGAATGACCATGACGCTGCCGAGAACGTACCGCGCCGTGGGGCTCACTCTGCGCAAACGCGTGGTGGGCGAAGCCGATGTCATTTCGACGCTGCTCACGCGCGAGCACGGCAAGCTGGAGGTGGTGGCCCGCGGCGCCCGCCGTCTCACCAGCAAACTGATGGGCCACTTTGAGCCGCTGACCCTGCTGCGGGTATCGCTCGTCCGCGGTCGTTCGCTGGATATCGTTAGTGAGGCCGAGGTGGTTACCGCCTTCAACTCGGTCAAAACCGACTACCGCACCACCGCGCGCGCGCTGTACGTGGCCGAACTCGTGGATGGCTTCAGCGCTCTCGCATCAGCCAACCCCGAGCTGTTCGACCTGACCCTGCAAACCCTGTCCGCCATCGGCGCCGACCCAACGTCGGAACTGCCCCTGCGCTACTTTGACCTGCACCTGCTCAACCGGTCCGGGTTCCTGCCCGAGCTGTACAACTGCATAGATTGCGGCAACGAACTGGAACCCGAGCAACACCGGTTTGCGGCCGGGGCAGGCGGGACTTTGTGCCTGGATTGCACTCCCACCGACGCCGTGATCCGCCCTCTGTCGCTGCCGGCCCTCAAGGTTCTGCGCCTGCTGCACCGCACTTCCCGGGCCGACCGGTTGCCGGACATTCACGTGCCGCCCGCCGTGCAGGACGAGGTAAACAGCATCCTGTCTGGCAGCATCGAGTACTGGCTGGATCGGCAGGTGAACTCCAGAACATTCCTTGACGCGACGAAATTAGCCTGAAACTCGCCACGCCATTTGTTGAACCACCGGAGCCAAAAGGATTACAACGTCGTTGAATACCCGGATGATTTGCTGCGGCGGTAGCCTCGCGGTTTTGCGGTAACGTTGCAGTTTTTCTGAGACAGCATCAAACCCTTCGCACCGGCACGCTATGGTCGGCGCGGCCACCTTGCGACAACCGGTGGCGTTCCGGCGTTGGGTTGACACACCGAGGCCATAGATGTTCAGCAAAGTACTGGTTGCCAACCGGGGCGAAATTGCCGCCCGCATCATCCGCACTTGCCGGCGCATCGGAGTTGCCACCGTCGCCGTCTATTCCGAAGCCGACGCCGGCACCGCTCACACCCGACTGGCCGACGAATCGGTGTGCATTGGCAGCGCGAGGGCGTCTGAATCCTATCTGAATATTGACGCCGTGCTGGCCGCCTGCCGCGACACCGGCGCTGAGGCCGTCCATCCTGGTTACGGGTTCCTGTCGGAAAACTCTGAACTGGCCCGCCGTTGCAAAGCCGACGGCATCGTGTTCATCGGCCCCGGCGAGGAGGTGCTGAACCAGATGGCCGACAAGCTTTCGGCCCGACGTGTCGCCCGCAAGTCCGGTTTGCCCGTGATGCCCGGTACGGAAGAGCCGGTGAAAGACGAGGAGGCAATCAACAAAGCCTGGGAACTGGGTTTCCCGATGATGGTAAAAGCCACGGCGGGCGGCGGGGGCATTGGCATCCACGTGGTGCACACCATGGCTGAGCTGGAACCCATCATCGAACGGACCCGCAAAACCGCGCTGGCCGCCTTTGCTGACGCCAGCCTCTTTTACGAACGCTACCTGCAGGGCGCATCGCACATCGAGGTGCAGCTCATCGCCGACCAGTACGGCAACGTTTTGCACCTGTTTGAGCGAGACTGCTCCATACAGCGTCGCAACCAGAAGCTCATCGAGGAAACGCCGGCCTCCGGCAAATTGTCCGACGAAGTGCGCGGGCAAATTGGGCGCCTGTCCCGCCAGCTGGGACGGGAAATCGGCTACACCAACGCCGGCACCGTTGAGTTCCTGGTTACCCCCGACGGACACTTCTACTTTCTCGAAATGAACCCCCGGTTGCAGGTGGAGCACGGCATCACCGAGTTGCTCACCGGCCAGGACATCGTTGAGTTGCAGCTCCAGTCCGCAGCCGGCATTCCCTTCGCCCAACACCAGCGCGACATCCAACGCAACGGACACGCCATCGAAGCGCGGGTGTATCCGGAAGACCCGGATACCTGCCTGCCCAACGTCGGCGTCGTTACCGACCTTCACCTCCCCGAGGGCGACCACATCAGGGTGGACACCGCGCTCGGCATCGGGTACGAGGTTTCGCTGCACTACGAACCGTTGTTGGCCAAGGTGATGGCCTGGGGCCCGGATCGCGCCACTGCCATATTCAGGCTGGATTCCGCGCTGGCAGACTTCCGGCTGGAGGGCGTTACCACCAATATACCGCTGCTGCGGGATGTGCTGGCCAGCGACGAGTTTTCGTCCGGCAACTACAACACCGGCAGCCTGGCGCAGATTCTGGAACGCCGGCAGCAGGCCCATGGCTCCGGTGAAAACGGCAACGGCGTGTCGAGCAACGGGCGCCAGAACGGGTATAATCCTAACCTGACGCAGAATCCCAGAGCCTTGGCTGCCGCCATCGGAGCGGCCGTACTGGCGGCACAGGCCGACCAGCAGGCTGCCAACGCTTCCCCGGAAACCGCCAGCTCCCGGTGGCGGACCCAGGGACGGCGGGAACTGTTCCGCTCGCGGCTCGGGAGCGCAATCTAAAAACCCGGCGAAAATGGCAGCGTGACAACTATAAGGGTACGCATCGGCGACCAATGGTACACCGTCGAAGTTGGCGACCTCACCGAGTCGCCCGTCGAGGTTACTGTTGACGGCGAATCCTTCCTGATCGACATTGAAGTTGCCAGCGGCCCAGTGCCCCCGCGACGGGGACGGCCCGCCGGCGGATTGAACGTACCCGAAGCGCCCGCCCCCGGCCCGGTTGGCTCCGCCGGAGCGATTGACGATGACATCCTGCGTTCACCGATGCCGGGCCGGGTAATGTCGGTGCTGGTGCGTCCCGGTGACGCAGTGTCCGCCGGCGACGAGGTATGCGTGGTGGAGGCAATGAAAATGGAGCAAAGCATCCTGGCCCACCGCGACGGCATTGTAAAAACCGTATTCGTCCAACCCCTGGACTCGGTAAACACCAACGATCCGCTGGTAGAATTGGAATAGCCACCCACCCCAGAGAACGAGCCACTATGCCAGAAAAAACCGAACACCATCCCATAGAGCTGGTCGCGGAAGTACAGTCGATGGAACTGAATCTGGACAATAGCGGCGCTTACAAGCTGCTGCTGGAAGACGGCTCTGAGGTTCTAGCCGATTTCACCGCTGACCAATGGGGGATCCTCGAGAGTAAGCACAAGCAAGGGCGACACCCCCTCAACATCGTTGGCGTAGGCGACTTTGTCGACGGCCGGCTGCAACGTATCGTCAGCATGGACACTAAAAAGACGGATCGGGTAATGCCGCCTGAAGACCCCGAAATGCCTACGCTGCTACACAGGCTTTCCGAGATTCGTAAAAAATATCCAACAGAAATTTGGGACAACGTGCCTACAGATGGCGCCAAAAACCTGCACCACTATCTGTACGGACGCTCCAAGGTTGACGAATAGTGCCTCTGGTATTCGCAGATGCCTGTTATTGGATTGCCATTCTGAATGAACGGGATGCGTTGCATGAAACGGCATTACGATTACACTTGAAATTCCGAAGGCGACGCAAAATAACTACCGAAATGGTGCTAGTCGAGGTTCTGAATTTTTTCGGAGAATTCGGCACCAGGCACCGCCAGTTTGTCGTGGAGTTGGTTCAGGAGCTTACCGTTGACAACACGGTTGATGTCATTGAGCAGACCACCAAACAGTTCTGGGCAGCGGTCGCCTTCTATGCAGCTCGCTCCGACCAGGAATGGGGCTTGGTAGATTGCGCCAGTTTCCAACTGATGCAAACCCACAACATCCACGAAGCCTTAACCAATGACCACCATTTTGAGCAGGCCGGTTTCTCCATCCTAATGTAAAAGGTTGCTTCATGCCTCAGGATGTCATTTACATCAAGGGTGCCCGCGAGCATAACCTCAAAAATGTTGACGTAACCATTCCCCGTGACCGGCTGGTGGTGATTACCGGCGTGTCGGGTTCGGGCAAAAGCAGCCTGGCGTTTGACACCATCTATGCAGAGGGGCAACGGCGCTACGTAGAATCGCTGTCCGCCTACGCCCGCCAGTTCTTGGGCCGGATGGACAAGCCGGATGTCGATTACATTGAGGGCCTGTCGCCGGCCATTTCCATCGACCAGAAGGGCGTGTCCCACAACCCCCGCTCCACGGTGGGTACGGTAACCGAGATTTACGACTACCTGCGGCTGCTGTTCGCACGGGTGGGCAAGCCCCACTGCCCCAAGTGCGGCAATCCGGTGGCCCGCCAAACCGTCCAGCAGATTGTGGATGCCATCCTGAACCTGCCGGAATCCTCGCGCATCACGCTGCTGGCGCCCAAGATTCGGCGCAAGAAGGGCGAGCACAAGGAGGTGTTTGAGGCGGCACGACGGGGCGGTTTCGTGCGCGTGCGCGTCAACGACGAGGTGATGCTGGTTGAAGACACCGACACGCTGACCCTGGACAAGCAGAAGTGGCACTACATCGACATCGTCGTGGACCGCCTCATCATCCGCAACGACACCGAAGCCAGTCGCGTTACCGAGTCAGTGGAAACCGCCCTGCGTGAAGGCGAGGGTGTGCTCACCGTGGCCCGTGAGGGGGAAGACGACCTGGTGTTCAGCGAGCAGTTCGCCTGCGTCGCGTGTGGTGTCAGCCTCCCTGAGATTGAACCGCGCACGTTCAGCTTCAACAGCCCCCATGGCGCCTGCTCCACCTGCACCGGCCTGGGCTACCAGCTGGAAGTTGATGCGTCCATGGTCATCCAGAATCGTTCGCTGTCGCTGCTGGAGGGGGCCGTAGTGCCCTGGGCGCGTTCGGGGGCCGCCAACGCCTGGTACGCCAGCATGATGGAAGGGGTGGCCAGTGAGTTTGATTTCTCGCCGGAGGTTCCGGTGCGCGAACTGACCGAAGAGCAGGTCAACGTCATACTCTACGGCGCCGGCAAGCGTCAAGTGCAAGTGCGCCACCGCACTGGTCGGGGTCGCACCTACACTTGGAACACCACCTACGAGGGTGTCATCCCCAACCTGCAGCGACGCTACCGCGAAACCGAGTCCGACCACACCCGCAGCGAGATTGAGCGGTATATGGCCCAGCGCTCCTGCCGCTCCTGCGACGGTGCCCGGCTGCGCCCGGAGGCTTTGGGCGTGCTGGTTTGCGGGCAGAACATAATGGAAGTTAGCAGCCTCACCATCGGTCGGGGGTTGCAGTGGGTTCGCAGCATCAAACCGGATGCCGAGGCATCAGCCAACGGCTCGGTCAACGGGCACAACAGCGCCAACGGCCACGAACCCTCCGATGCACCCGTCGCCGCCGGCGAGAGCACGGTTAAGAAGAGCACGGTTAAGAAGAGCACGGTTAAAACCGGAAAGAAGCCCAGCACTCGCCGGACCCGCCAGAACGGTCAACGTCCCGCCGGCCCCGCCACGCTCACGCAACGGGACATGACCATCGCCGACCAGATTCTGAAGGAGATTGAGGGCCGGCTCCACTTCCTGGACAGCATTGGGTTGGACTATGTAACCATGAGCCGCACTGCGCGCACCCTCTCCGGCGGCGAGGCCCAGCGCGTCCGCCTGGCCACCCAGATTGGCAGCGGGCTGACCGGCGTGCTGTACGTTTGCGACGAGCCCACCGTCGGCCTGCACCCGCACGATGACCACCGTCTGATTGGCACCCTGACCCGCCTGCGCGATATGGGCAACACCGTCATCGTGGTGGAGCACGACGACGCCATGATGCGCGCCGCCGACTACATCGTTGATCTCGGCCCGGGCGCCGGCGAGCATGGCGGCCACATCGTGGCGACCGGCGACGTGGCCGCCGTCATGGACAACGAAGCCTCCCTCACCGGCGCCTACCTCAGTGGACGCAAGCGCATCCCCACGCCCGAGGAACGCCGGCCCGGCAACGGCCTGTCCATCTCCGTTACCGGCGCGCGCGAGAACAACCTCAAGGGCATAGATGTGGAGTTCCCCCTGGGCCTGCTGACCTGCGTAACCGGCGTGTCCGGCAGCGGCAAGAGCACCCTGGTGTACGACATCCTCTACAAGCGTCTGGCCCAGGCCGTCGCCCAGGGCCGCGACCGTCCCGGCGAACACGACGAGGTGCGTGGCATCGAGCACATCGACAAGGTGGTCAACATCGACCAGTCGCCCATCGGCCGCACACCGCGCAGCAATCCGGCCACCTACACCGGCGCCTTCACGCCCATCCGCGAACTGTTCGCCACGCTGCCCGAGGCGCGCATCCGGGGCTACAAACCCGGTCGTTTCTCGTTCAATGTCAAGGGCGGGCGCTGCGAGTCCTGCCAGGGCGAGGGTTACATCCAGATCGAGATGCAGTTCCTGCCCGACGTTACCGTCCCCTGCGAGGTTTGCCAGGGCCGCCGCTACAACCGGGAGGCGCTGGAAGTGCTGCTACGCGACCAGTCCATCGCCGACGTGCTCGCCATGACCGTGGAAACGGCGCTGGACTTCTTCTGGAACTTCTCCCGCATCAGGACCAAGCTGGAGACGCTGCGGGACGTGGGCCTGGGATACATCCGCCTCGGCCAGCCGGCCACCACGCTGTCCGGTGGCGAGGCGCAGCGTGTCAAGCTGGCCACCGAGCTATCCCGCCGCGCCACCGGCCGCACCCTCTATCTGCTGGATGAACCCACCACCGGCCTGTCCTTCGAGGACTGCGCCGCGTTGCTGCGGGTGCTGCACCGCCTGGTCGACCAGGGCAACTCGGTCCTGCTCATCGAGCACAACCTGGACCTGATCAAGAACGCCGACTGGGTGATCGACCTTGGCCCCGGCGCCGGAGACCGGGGCGGCAACCTGCTCGCCTGCGGCACTCCCGAGATGCTGGCCCAGGTCGAAGCATCCCACACCGGCCGCTACCTGCGCCAATCGCTAGGCCAAACGGCAGCAGTGGCGGTAAGCGCCGACTGACGCGGCGATTGCCGGAATCCGCCGAGGTCAAGTGTGACACCGCCAGCGCTTCATCTTGCGGTGCGCCATAATCTGCTTTCGGATTGACCGGGATTGTACGACTCAGTCCGGCGAACACTGGATATATCCAGACCGCCCTAGTACGCGGTGGAATCGTGCCGGCATCGTTCCAGCTTTACGATGCGGTCGGCTTCGGCCAGGTAGCCGTAGATGGTTACCGTCGCCCCCACATTCAGTTTCAGCATATCGTCCGTTTCGCTGAACTCGCACTCCAGATACTCGTCCTTCTTCAGGCGTCGCTTCTCGATGTGAAACTGCACGCGCCTGCCGTCAATCTTGCTGATTATGCCGGTGAACCCATAAAACCCTCCGGCCTCCTTTATCGAGTCAAACCGCACCGGATTGAGCTCTTTCTCACGGTGAAAATATTGGTAGAGTTGTGCAGCGGGTTGGGCGGTCGGCGTTGGCGTCGGAACGGGCGTTGACGTCGGCACGGCACCTTCGCAGGCGGTCAGCAGTATCATTGCCAGCACTGGAATGGCGGCGAATCTGGCCACGATGGCGCTAGCCGGTTGAAGTCGGGAATGTACCAATTTTCGATTGCGGGGCTGGCATCTGCTGCGCGACGTGCGTCGAAACGCTCACCGCCGGATTACGCCAATTATACATACCACCGCAAGCCCAACCGTCAGTCCCCGGATACGACCGGTATGTCTTGCCCTCCTTCAGCCTGTTGGCGACTGGGGGGCGTGGCCGTGAACATCAGCAACGCCACGACTCCCAGGTTGATGCCGAAGGCTATAAACACCGGCAAATAGCTATCCACCCGATCCACTACGATGCCCGCCAGTATCGGCCCCAGCGCCTGCCCGGCCACCTGCGCCGCCAGACCCCAGGCCCGTATCGCGCCAAGATGCAGCCGGCCGAAATAGTCGGCCCAGGCCAGCCGGCTGATGATGTGCAACCCGCCCACGCCGAATCCCAGGATGAACGCCCCGGTTACGCCAGCCGCAATGTTGTCGGCGAAGGCCGTAACCACGGCGCCGCTGCTCACCACCAGTCCCGCTGCCGGCATCATCACCCGCATCGGGAACCGCTGGCAGAATGCAGACCACAGCAGGCTGGCCGGAACCTGTGAGATGGCAAAGGTGCTGGCCGTCCATACCGCTATGGAGCCCGGCACACCCTGGTCGATGAAATGGGGCACCTGGTGCAGCGACACGCCGGCCTGCACGATAAAGGCGGCGAAGGCAAACAGCATCATCAGCCAGAACGCCCGGGTACGCATCGCCTGGCGCAATGTAAAATTGATTTCGTCGGCGCTGGTTTGGGGGCGTCGGCCACCGGGCGCTGTGCCGCTATTCGGTACCGGCCGGTCACCGTCGGGCAGCAGCGACAGATCCTCGGGACGCCGTCCCATCAGCAGAATTGCCGGCGCTACGCCGATGGCCAGCGTCCAGATTCCCAGGGCATACCACGCCGCCGGCCAGCTCCACACCCCGATCATAACCTGAGCGGCCAGCGGCATCACCGCCAGACCGGATCCCTGTAGCACATGGTTCATCGCCAGCGCGAAGGGCCGCCGCCGGATGAACCAGTTGCTCACCGCCGTGGATGTGCCCAATTCCAGCGGGCTGGCAAATGCCGCCCGACCCGGCACGTATATCAGATAGAACAGCCAAACCTGATTGACCATGCCCAGTCCGATGGCGCAGATTCCGGCAACGCCCGATGACACCCCGACCACCAGCCCGGAACCGTAGCGGTCGATCAATGGACCAACCAGCGGCGACAGCACCACTGCCAACACACCGCCCAGGCTCACCGCGCCGGCCACCTGCGTCCGCGACCAGCCAAATGACTCCTCCATCGGCACCACGAACACCGTCAGCACCGCCACCGACATCAATGGCCGCGAGGAGTAGGAGGCGATCCCGGTCAACCCCAGGATCACCCAGCCATAGTAGAAGGGAATGTTGCGAGCCGTCCGAGCCTGCAGCTCACGTATCAGTGGGCGCAAAACCGGCCGCGCGCGCGAACCAAATCAGGGGAGCAGGTGGACGTATCTACACAGTTCACGGGTATGAAACGCCTGGCCGCCGGAAGCTGAAAATGGCGGGTTACTAATCGCAGCGATTATATCAGGTAGACGTGAACCCCAGGGCAATCGCATTACAAATGTTCTGCAAGGGTTTCAGCGCCGGCCAGAGCGCCGAAAACCGTTGGGTGAGGGAAATAAGGACGATGTTGAAAGGTTTGGGCGTTGGAATCCGGCAAATGTCGGCATAATGGCGGTGCAGTGACCCGTAATCTCCTGGTTCTGGATGGATGCAGCATTTGACTTCTCAATAATCTGAGGCGTCCATTATGCCAAATACGCTAAATGCGATTGCCCTGACGTGAACCCACCGTCTAATACTACAGTCGCAGATTATCGGGTAAAATAGGCCATTATCCGGTGAGGGGGTGCGGCGGTGACGGGGCGTGAGGAGGAACTGGCGGAAGTGGCCCGCTGGGCCGAAGGGATTGAGCAGGTTCATTCCTGCATTGCCGGACGGTTCCGGCGCCCGGAGCCTCGCCGGCGGGTACTGGACTACTTGCGGGGACTGGTCAGTTCCGTAGAGCGCAAGAACGGGTGGCAGTTGGCGGAGCAGGCGGGCGACGCCACTCCCGACGGGGTGCAGCGCCTGTTGTACAACTATCGGTGGGATGCGGACCTGGTTCGTGATGACCTGAAATCCTACGTGGTGGAGCATCGGTCCGCCGCTGACGCGGTGCTGGTGGTGGACGAGACCGGATTCCTCAAGAAAGGGGAGCAGTCGGTGGGGGTGCAGCGGCAGTACAGCGGGACGGCGGGGCGGATCGAGAACTGTCAGATTGGCGTTTTTCTGGCCTATGCCAGCGCCAGGGGCAGAACCCTGCTGGACCGGGAATTGTACCTGCCCCAGGTGTGGGCGGAAGACTGGGAGCGGCGGGGGGAGGCTGGGGCGCCGGAGAGTGTCGGCTTTCGGACCAAGCCGCAACTGGCCCAGCTAATGCTGAAGCGGGCGCTGGAATCAGGAGTCTCCTTCGGCTGGGTTGCTGGAGATGAGGTCTATGGCAACGACCGCAAGCTGCGGCGGTGGCTGGAGCGAGCGGGAATTCCCCACGTGCTGGCCATCAGGAGCAACGAGCAGCTGTGGGTCTGGACGGACCAGGGCCTGTGTCAGGTGCGGGCTGACCGGCTGACGTCGCAGGTTGACGAGTTGGGTTGGACCAGCTGCAGTGCGGGCGATGGGGCCAAGGGGCCACGGGTCTACGATCGCCTTGAGCAGACGATTGGGCCGTCGTGGAAATACGGCCTCTTGGGGAGCCGGGCAAGGGCTATTGGCTGCTGGCCCGGCGCAGCATTGCCCAGCCCGGGGAGTTGGCTTACTTCGTATGCTTCGGCCCGGCGGGAACGGCCTTGGAGGAACTGGTGAGGGTGGCTGGGACCCGGTGGGCCATCGAGGAGTGTTTCGAGGAGGCCAAGGGGCAGGTGGGACTGGACCAGTATGAGGTGCGGAGGTGGGACGGCTGGTACCGGCACATCACCTTGGCGATGCTGGCGCAGGCGTATCTGTCAGTAATCAAGCATCAAGCGATGGAACCAGGAGCAAAGGGGGCTGCTACGGTCCCGATGAAGCGCTGATTCCCATAACGGCCCCGGAGGCGCGCCGGCTGCTCACCCGACTGGTATGGACGGAAAATCAACTGCCTGATTTCATCCTGTCCTGGTCGTGGTGGAGACGGCGCCACCAAGCCAGAGCCCGCCAATGCCATTACAAACGCCGCCTGTCAAATCTGCGACTGTAGTACTAGTACCATTTCCGGAT
This sequence comes from Dehalococcoidia bacterium, assembly GCA_965220095.1. Lineage (GTDB taxonomy): Bacteria > Chloroflexota > Dehalococcoidia > Lucifugimonadales > UBA3495 > Bin87. The sequence goes on along the minus strand of OZ244805.1, from coordinate 1,814,965 downwards.
AGATTTGTAATAATATGAGAAGGGAGCCATACTTGGGTATGATCTTTCTGTGGGGGAGTATCCAGACATGGCTGCCATCAAGTATAAAGTCAAGCTGGCTGAATCCGAACGCTCCCGTCTCAATGAGGTTTCCCACCGGGGCAAGCCGTCAGTCCGCACCGTCAAGCGGGCGCTGGCGTTGCTCAAAGCAGATGAAGGACTTCGGGACGGTGAGATAGCCGGTGTGCTTTTGATCAACGCTGCTACCGTTGCCAGAGTACCGTTGCCAGAGTGCGGAAGCGGTTCGTCGAGGAAGGACTTGAGGCCGCCATCAATGACAAGCCACGGCCGGGCCGGGAGCGCAAGTTGGACGGCAAGCAGGAAGCGCACCTAGTTGCCATCGCGTGCAGCAGTCCACCCGAAGGACATGTGAACTGGACGCTCCATCTGCTGGCGGACAAGGTGGTGGAGATGGAGTTTGCCGGGAGCATCTCCTTGGAGACGGTGCGCCAGATACTCAAAAAAACGAACTCAAGCCGTGGCGGAAAAAGGAATGGTGCATCCCCAAGCTGAGCGGGGAGTTCGTCGCTCGGATGGAGGACGTGCTGGACCTTTATCACGAAGAGTACGACCGGGAGTGTCCGGTGGTGTGTTTTGACGAGTCCTCCAAGCAGTTGCTTGGGGATGTGCGGCCTCCCATTGCGGCCGCTCCTGGACGGGTGGAGCGCTATGACACCGAGTACCAGCGAAACGGGACCCGGAATCTGTTCATGTTCTGTGAACCGAAGGGTGGGTGGAGGCATATCGAGGTGACCGGGCGCCGGACTGCTGTGGACTTCGCTCAACAGATGAAGTGGCTGGTGGACGAGGCATATCCTGACGCCGCAGTAGTGCGCGTGGTCCTGGACAATCTCAACACCCACCAGCCCGGCTCGCTCTACGAAGCGTTTGCACCGTCCGAGGCGCGCCGCATAGCCAAACGCCTGGAGCTTCACCACACACCCAATCACGGAAGCTGGTTGAACATGGCTGAAATCGAGTTGAGCGTCTTTAGCAGACAGTGTCTGAACCGCCGGGTCGGCGATGAAGCGTTGCTGAGACGGGAGGTCGCGGCGCTCGAACGCGAGCGCAACGAGGCCGCCGCCATCATAGACTGGCGGTTCTCCACCCAGGACGCTCGCAGTAAGCTCAAACATGTCTATCCAATAGAATTAAATTGAAACGGTACTAGTACCATTTCCGGATAGATTTGTAATAATATGAGAAGGGAGCCATACTTGGGTATGATCTTTCTGTGGGGGAGTATCCAGACATGGCTGCCATCAAGTATAAAGTCAAGCTGGCTGAATCCGAACGCTCCCGTCTCAATGAGGTTTCCCACCGGGGCAAGCCGTCAGTCCGCACCGTCAAGCGGGCGCTGGCGTTGCTCAAAGCAGATGAAGGACTTCGGGACGGTGAGATAGCCGGTGTGCTTTTGATCAACGCTGCTACCGTTGCCAGAGTACCGTTGCCAGAGTGCGGAAGCGGTTCGTCGAGGAAGGACTTGAGGCCGCCATCAATGACAAGCCACGGCCGGGCCGGGAGCGCAAGTTGGACGGCAAGCAGGAAGCGCACCTAGTTGCCATCGCGTGCAGCAGTCCACCCGAAGGACATGTGAACTGGACGCTCCATCTGCTGGCGGACAAGGTGGTGGAGATGGAGTTTGCCGGGAGCATCTCCTTGGAGACGGTGCGCCAGATACTCAAAAAAACGAACTCAAGCCGTGGCGGAAAAAGGAATGGTGCATCCCCAAGCTGAGCGGGGAGTTCGTCGCTCGGATGGAGGACGTGCTGGACCTTTATCACGAAGAGTACGACCGGGAGTGTCCGGTGGTGTGTTTTGACGAGTCCTCCAAGCTGGACTTTACGCATAATTTAGAAAAAGTATAAAGACAGGGTAAGCTGGCCTGACCAAAATCTCACTAAAGGCCCAGCTATGCTTACCCTGCCCGATGCCATTGTATCCATACTCATTCTCTTCGCAACGCTGTTTACCAACCCGACCTGGCGGAAAGCCCAGGTACTGCTGGTGGGCGCGATCCTGACCCCGGGTCAGCGCACCGTCGCCGCGGCCCTGCGGGTCATGGGCCGCAGCGATCACCGCGATTACGCCCGCTACCATGAGGTGCTCAACCGGGCGGTGTGGTCGCCCCGTGCAGCGGCGCGCATCCTCTTGGTGTTGCTGCTCCAGCACCTTGATGGTGGGGATGGCCCCTTGGTCTTCGGCATCGACGAAACCCTGGAACGGCGTCGCGGCGCCAAGATCAAAGGTCGGGGCATCTACCGCGACGCGGTGCGTTCCAGCCGGAGCCAACTGGTCAAGGCCAGCGGCCTGCGCTGGATCTCCCTGATGTGGCTGGGCCACGTGCCTTGGGCCGGACGCCATTGGGCCCTGCCGGCGCTCACCGTGCTGGCGCCCTCGACCCGGTACTACCAACAGCAGGGACGTCGGCACAAGAAGCTCACCGACTGGGCGCGACAGATGATCCTGCAACCCCGCTCATGGTGAGCCTGCCGAACCACGCTGGCTGCCCCAACGTCCACTGGCGCTGGTGGGCGACAACAGCTACGCCGTGCTGGACCTGCTCCACTGCTGCCAATCCCTCCGTGAACCCGTTACCCTCATTGCCAGACTACGGCTGGACGCCGCTCTCTATGCGCCCGCGCCAGCCCGTCAGCCGGGTCAGAACGGCCGCCCGCCGCTGAAAGGCGCGCGGCGACCCGCGCTGAAAACGATCCTCGACCAGCCCCAGGCAACTTGGGCCAGCGTGGCCGTGGCCTGGTATGACGGCGCCACCCGCACGGTGGAACTCACGTCGCAAACGGCGGTCTGGTACCGCTCCGGCAAGTCTCCAGTCCGCATCCGCTGGGTGCTGATCCGGGATCCCCAGGGCTCCTTCGCCACCCAGGCCTTGCTGTGCACCGACCCCGCGGCGGACCCGACCCAGATCCTGGAATGGTTTGTCCTGCGCTGGCAACTGGAAGTTACCTTTCAGGAGGTGCGGACCCACCTGGGCGTGGAAACCCAACGCCAGTGGTCCGACCTGGCCATCGCCCGCACCACGCCCGTCCTGCTGGGAATCTTCTCCTGGACCACCCTGGCCGCCCACGGGTTGCAAAAACAGCGCCCCATGACCCAGCGCCGAGCGGCCTGGTACGACAAGCCGTTGCCGACCTTCGTGGACGCCATTGCCCTGGTGCGACGCCACCTGTGGCTGGCCTCGGAGGGTTTTTCAACGTCGGCCGTCGACCCCGATACGCAGGAACTCCCAGTCGCTCTGTACCACCGACTTGTCGATTCCCTGGCTTACGCCGCTTGAAATGCGGAAAGTCCAGCCAACATTGGACTCCTGGATGACCACGACTTCGCCAGGAGATCTCATGCCCACGCCCGCCTATAGCTCAATGGCGCGCCGGTCACACGCCAGCACATTTACGACCAGACGGCGCTGCATCATCCCCGGCGGCCACCAGCTTCTTGCTCACGGAGCTGCCGTCACCCTACCTGACTACGACGTAGCAACCCCGGCCAACGGCCCCCGCCACAACCTCCGGCGCAGGCCATCCCCATATCTACGTCGACGGCGAGAATATCAGTCGAGTTTTATAACCTTCCCATCAGCTTACCGGCCCGACGCCCGGTGCGCACGAAATCCGGATTACACTAACGCCAGCGGAACCGTCGTCAACCACGGTCATGATGGCAACCAGGATGCGGAGAGCCCGCGATCTTTACCGGTGTCCCTCATTCTCAAAATGTTGCTGCACTCTGAAGGAACGTGCCGGGTACGTGGTGGCGGATCCGGTCCGCCGGGTTATTAGTGAGAATATCGATGCTGCGATGCGGGTGATTTTGTCAGCCGTCAACGTTATTGCCGACGTGCGGTCTCAAGGAGGCGAATCTGCATGCCGTCGAAATCGAAACCCCCCGGCAGGTTCTTGCATCAAGGCACGGGAGACACCGCTCACCGAAGTTGGATATTCATCAGACCCATCATTTCTCGCTCCGGTGTCAGCGGAAATACAACGCTGTGCCGCCACCGTTGAGCTCACGGCGATGGAATGTGGACGCTGGGAACGGATATACGGATTTTGGACCATAAAGGCTCGGTACGAACGCCGTCCAGTCCAGACTTTGTTCAGGCATCGGTGCACTTCTCCCAACGAGCGCACGCGCTTGCCGGTTCGGTAGCTTGGTGCTATCGTTAATAGGACCGCCGGGCGTAGAATCCCGGCGTTGAATTAGAAGTTGGGGACGCGCGGGTTCGACAGGAGCGGTTTTTGACGGATTGCAAGCCGAGGTTGCTGCTGCCCTCGCTAAAAACAGTGGCAAACAAGTAACTGGCGAACGTGAATTCGCACTAGCCGCTTAAGGCGGCTACGTCTGCCACCGGGCCGTCCGGAAACCGGGACGCGGACGTACTATTTTTCCGGAATGCAACACCGACGACACCGATAGTTGAGTGCCATAGTTTTTATCGGCTGGCTGCAGCGGAATCCCGTCGGCGGGAGTCCGTAGCGGCGAGATCAAAGCGCCGAACAAGCTTGTAGCACATCTGGTCAGGGAAGTTTCTGGACGGGGAGTTCGACTCTCCCCCGTCTCCACCATCCCGTGTAAATTCCCCATACGGGGTGGCCCAAATCTCCACGTCTTCGCGATAGTCCATCCCTTGCAACAAGACGTTGAACGTTTTTCTGGGTCGTAGACCCACAACCTCACGGTTTTCCAGATCCACGTAGATGCTGTGGAAGATCGCCAGCAAAAGGCGATTGTGCTGGCCGGGGTTCGCTTCTTTCCACAGAGAACCTAGGTCGGTCAGGATCTTGACGGCCTCAACGGCGTCGTCTAGTTCCGGCACGTAGATAGTGGTCAGTTCCGTTTCTGTGTTCTCTTTGATGATCAGATAGCGTTCCTTGGACAGGTCGCCTTCCAAGTATAGTTCCTGAGCCCTTTCGAGCTTTTTGTAGATAGCCTCGCGTTTTTAAGGCTTTCGTTTCGGTCCGCTCCTTCAACGTAGTTTTCAATGATCCAGTCGACCCAATCAGGTCGGAGGGTGAACCCGGCGAAGATCAAGTCGACCTGTTCCTCAAACCTATGACCGATGAAGGACCTACCGGCATGGTCACACGCCGGGCCCGTGCCCTTTCTAGGCATCACGTAATCTAGGCTTTACGCATAATTTAGAAAAAGTATAAAGACAGGGTAAGCTGGCCTGACCAAAATCTCACTAAAGGCCCAGCTATGCTTACCCTGCCCGATGCCATTGTATCCATACTCATTCCCTTCGCAACGCTGTTTACCAACCCGACCTGGCGGAAAGCCCAGGTACTGCTGGTGGGCGCGATCCTGACCCCGGGTCAGCGCACCGTCGCCGCGGCCCTGCGGGTCATGGGCCGCAGCGATCACCGCGATTACGCCCGCTACCATGAGGTGCTCAACCGGGCGGTGTGGTCGCCCCGTGTAGCGGCGCGCATCCTCTTGGTGTTGCTGCTCCAGCACCTTGATGGTGGGGATGGCCCCTTGGTCTTCGGCATCGACGAAACCCTGGAACGGCGTCGCGGCGCCAAGATCAAAGGTCGGGGCATCTACCGCGACGCGGTGCGTTCCAGCCGGAGCCAACTGGTCAAGGCCAGCGGCCTGCGCTGGATCTCCCTGATGTGGCTGGGCCACGTGCCTTGGGCCGGACGCCATTGGGCCTTGCCGGCGCTCACCGTGCTGGCGCCATCGACCCGGTACTACCAACAGCAGGGACGCCGGCACAAGAAGCTCACCGACTGGGCGCGACAGATGATCCTGCAACCCCGCTCATGGTGAGCCTGCCGAACCACGCTGGCTGCCCCAACGTCCACTGGCGCTGGTGGGCGACAACAGCTACGCCGTGCTGGACCTGCTCCACTGCTGCCAATCCCTCCGTGAACCCGTTACCCTCATTGCCAGACTACGGCTGGACGCCGCTCTCTATGCGCCCGCGCCAGCCCGTCAGCCGGGTCAGCAGGGCCGCCCGCCGCTGAAAGGCGCGCGGCGACCCGCGCTGAAAACGATCCTCGACCAGCCCCAGGCAACTTGGGCCAGCGTGGCCGTGGCCTGGTATGACGGCGCCACCCGCACGGTGGAACTCACGTCGCAAACGGCGGTCTGGTACCGCTCCGGCAAGTCTCCAGTCCGCATCCGCTGGGTGCTGATCCGGGATCCCCAGGGCTCCTTCGCCACCCAGGCCTTGCTGTGCACCGACCCCGCGGCGGACCCGACCCAGATCCTGGAATGGTTTGTCCTGCGCTGGCAACTGGAAGTTACCTTTCAGGAGGTGCGGACCCACCTGGGCGTGGAAACCCAACGCCAGTGGTCCGACCTGGCCATCGCCCGCACCACGCCCGTCCTGCTGGGAATCTTCTCCTGGACCACCCTGGCCGCCCACGGGTTGCAAAAACAGCGCCCCATGACCCAGCGCCGAGCGGCCTGGTACGACAAGCCGTTGCCGACCTTCGTGGACGCCATTGCCCTGGTGCGACGCCACCTGTGGCTGGCCTCGGAGGGTTTTTCAACGTCGGCCGTCGACCCCGATACGCAGGAACTCCCAGTCGCTCTGTACCACCGACTTGTCGATTCCCTGGCTTACGCCGCTTGAAATGCGGAAAGTCCAGCCAAGCAGTTGCTTGGGGATGTGCGGCCTCCCATTGCGGCCGCTCCTGGACGGGTGGAGCGCTATGACACCGAGTACCAGCGAAACGGGACCCGGAATCTGTTCATGTTCTGTGAACCGAAGGGTGGGTGGAGGCATATCGAGGTGACCGGGCGCCGGACTGCTGTGGACTTCGCTCAACAGATGAAGTGGCTGGTGGACGAGGCATATCCTGACGCCGCAGTAGTGCGCGTGGTCCTGGACAATCTCAACACCCACAAGCCCGGCTCGCTCTACGAAGCGTTTGCACCGTCCGAGGCGCGCCGCATAGCCAAACGCCTGGAGCTTCACCACACACCCAATCACGGAAGCTGGTTGAACATGGCTGAAATCGAGTTGAGCGTCTTTAGCAGACAGTGTCTGAACCGCCGGGTCGGCGATGAAGCGTTGCTGAGACGGGAGGTCGCGGCGCTCGAACGCGAGCGCAACGAGGCCGCCGCCATCATAGACTGGCGGTTCTCCACCCAGGACGCTCGCAGTAAGCTCAAACATGTCTATCCAATAGAATTAAATTGAAACGGTACTAGCCCATAAGGGGCGCCTGTCATCAAATGGTGAACCAGAGTACGATGGTGGAGGACTGCCGTCGAGAGGTGCGGCTAACGGCGCGTGGACGGGAGGTCCTGTCCAACCCGGCGTTGGGCTGGGAGACCAGCTACATTGCCGAGGGGTTGGGCGTGAGCTGGTGCACGGCCAGGAACCACATCGAGAACCTGCGGACGAAGCTGGGCGCGTCCAGCCGTCTGGAGGCAGTCATGGTCGCCATGAGGCTTGGGATACTGCCGTCAGAATAATTCCGGGATTGCGTTGGGTTCCTTTGTTCTCAGGCGACGGGTGTTCCCAAACGTGCTGACCAATCAAGATCGACTATTTGAGGCTGAACAACATAGGAGGAAGCTGATGGCGGAGCGGACCCTGACGATAGACTGCCAGGTGCATGCCTACGAGCGGAACAAGCCCGAACGCCCGTGGGTCGGGTTTCTGACCGGGCCGGACGAAGTTACGGGGGACGACATGATCGCGGCAATGGACGCGGTGGGCGTGGACGGCGCGCTGCTGATCTCGCCGTTCGTGCTGTACGCATACGACGCCAGCTACGCGCTGGAGGTGTACGCGCGGCACCCGACCAAGTTCGGGCTGATCCGGCCGTTTGATCCCAACTCAGAGACGATTGACGCCGACGTGGAGGAATGGACGTCCACGCCGGGCGTGGTGGGCGCGCGCATCATGCTGGCGAACTCGGACTACGAGGCGGACCACCCGGGGCTGAACGGCATCCTGGCGGCCGGCGGGCGGGCCGGCGTGCCGGTGAACATTATGGCGGCGGGCAAGCTGCCGTTGCTGCGGGAGCTGGCGCAGCGCAACTCCGACACGCAGATCGTGATTGACCACGTGGGGTTAGCGCAGCCCTTCAACCCGCCGCCGCCGGCGGAACCCTTCGCCGACCTGGGCAACGTGCTGTCGCTGGCGGCGCTGGACAATGTGGCGATCAAGATCTCCGGCGCCGGCACGCTGTCGCACGCGGGGTTCCCGTATCCGGACATCTGGGAGCCGCTGTCTCGCATCTTCGACGCGTACGGGCTGGAGCGGTGCCTGTGGGGGACGGACTGGACGCGGGCGGTGGAACTGCTGACGTACGAGCAGGGCGTGGAGGCGTTCCGGCTGACGGACACGCTGTTGGACTCTGACCGGGAGACGCTGATGGGCGGAGCGCTGGCGAACATCTACAAGTGGTCGCCGGCGGTGGCGGAATAGGGTGCGTCCTTCGATCCGCCGGGAGCGGACCTCCCACGAGCACAAGACGATCCTGCGACCCGCCGGAGGCGGACTTTCGGCAGGCTCACGATGAGCGGGGATTGGGAATTACGATGTAGGGACGAATTGTTATTCGCCTCTACGAATTCGGCCAGGTGCCCATTGCCAGGCCAATCGCGAAGGGGAGTATTGTCAAGGGCGGCGGTAAAGTGGGCCACGTGGGCGGCTCGATCATCGACGTTGCGGCTGTCGTAGTTCAGGAAAACTGTACCGTCCACCGTCATCTATGAGGTTGATCAGCAGCCCGTGGAGGGTGAGATGGATGTACCCAGTGGAGATGTACGCGCGCGTTCGCCGGGCCTGCCTGGCGGAGGGGATGAGCGGTCGGGAAACCTCCCGGGTGTTCGGACTGCACCGGGACACGGTACGCAAGATGCTGACCTACTCGGTGCCACCCGGCTACCGGCGCCCCAAACTTGAGCCGTACACCGGCGTGATCCACGCCATCCTGGAAGCTGATGCCGGCTTCGGTTGCCGCGCCAATCAGCGCGGCAACTTGGTGTGAGTTCTGGTTCGCTTCACGTCAGCGTATCTGCCGATACCTCCCTTTCCAAAACCCGCTTTCCGGCTGGATTTCTAGGAGACTAGCTGCCAGTAGCGGCGACCTTGGGCGCGGACTACGCGGCCGAAACCACCGTGGTGGCAGATGGCTATGATGGCGTCCTCGGACTCCGCTCGCTCGATCATGGCGGTGCGGGTGGCCACTCCCTGGTCGGCGTCCATGTCAAAGCTGAGCTTCCAGTCGGTTTCGGTGATCTGGGCCGGGCCGTGGAAAACGTCGCCGAGGATGTAGGCTCGCTGTCCGCCGGATACGATGGCGAGGCTCATGGACCCGGGGGTATGGCCGGGGGTGGGGATGGCGGTGATTTCGCCGGTCAGTGGGCGCTCGCCGTCCAGCAAGTCCAGCACACCGAGGTCCTGAAGGGGGCCGAGGGTCTGGTCCCAGTGGGGCGGGAAGAGTTCCATGACCTCGGGGCGTTGGAAGACCTCCCAGTCGGCGCGGTGGGCCACGTAGCGGGCGTTCGGGAAGGTAGCGCGGACTGGGGCGCCGGGTTCGTGGGTGACGTTCCAGCCGACGTGGTCGAAGTGAAGGTGGCTGAAAAAGACAGTGTTGACGTCTGCGGTGCCGACGCCGGCCGCTTCCAATTCCTGGAGTAGGCGGCCTTCGGCGCCGCCCACCATGGCCTCAATTGAGTTTGGGTTGGTGGCCGCGCCGCCGAGCCCGGTGTCCACCAGGATGGTCTGGCCCTCGGAACGAATGAGGTAGCACTCGAAGTGGGCCAGCAGGTGGCCGCCGCTGAAGCCGCTGGGATAGCGCTCCTGGTAGGGAGCCCACGCCTCGGCGGGAACCTCGGGAAAGACATCGCTAAGGGGTAGCGTGGCTTCGTGGTCGTTCAGGGAAAGGATTTCCACGTTGCCGACGGTCAACCTGGCTTCGGGCATAGGGGTATCCTCCTAGGCGCAATGGGGGAGAGGTTCAGCGCGACCTGCTGCATTGATTCAATCCGATTCGTCTTTCCAACAACTCAGGACCGATCGTTTGCGTATTTTCATGACTTTGCCATCGCTCTTGCTCACTGCGTGGCCCTTCGGACCGGTGTGTGGGGTTGAGGGTTAGTGGAGGGGGCGATCCCAGCGGAGCACGGACCCAGGATGATGGAGGGAGCCGACCAAGGTTGGAGAGTCCAGACAGCGTCGCGGCGCTGGGGGTGCCTGTACCCTGGGCACCAGGGCTCCGGGGCTTTGTGCATGGTTTGCAACCGTTGCCGATCGGGAATATTTTAGCCGATCGACGCAGTGCGGGATATAGGCGCGGTTGTTCAATGCAGTGCCGGTTTTACGGAAAGGCAAGATGGCGTCAGTTGTTGAAGGAAAGCCGCCTCGGCTGGATCTGGACCTCTATCCCCACCTGACCAGGGGTTTAGTCTGCGTCGAGAAACATGCTGCCCTGGCTGAAGGAATACCCCGCGGGTGCGGGCTGTTTTGGTGTAACGGTCATACATTCAAGTTGTCTTCGATTTCCGCCAGCCGGGTGTAGGCTTCGGCTACTAGGCGGCTGTGCTTGGCAATTTCCTTCGGCCCTTCGTGGTTCCCAAAGGCTTTCTGGCGTCGCGTGATCCGAAACTGGGAGATGTTTTCTACGCACGTCGGGCACGTGATTCGCTGCAGGGGCGTGCGGAAGTCAAAATCCTCGTGGATGAGACCGTCATCTGCTGGGGCAATCAGCAGTAAAGTGTACCGGTCGCCGTCTCTGGAGACGATCGACGGTGGCCACTTTTCCAGCTCGGCGCCGAGGTCTTCTTGGTCTGGGCGGCGAGTGACGACGAGCCGGTCACCGCCGTTCCGCAGCACGGCATGTTCGGCGGCCCTGATAACACGGCGGGGGTGCGGCTGTTCTATTTTGCCGGTCCATTCAAGTTCCCACGTGTTCGGAGTCTCCGTCTCTCGGACGGAAGCCGGTGGGCCGTAGCGACCGGTTGGGATTTTTATGTTTCGCATATCTCTCATCTTGCAGAGACGCTGTTCAAAAAATCGGTGGTCATAGTGGTTTGCGATTGTTGGTGTGAACTTGGCGCTCGGGGCGATCTGCCGCGATGATGTCGCATACGCCGCGTTCACGCGGTTGGGGAAGACGCCTCGCGGGGGAACGCCTGGCGAACCTCGCCACTCTCAGTAGGTCTGGCCGGCGCGGATACTATGCGACTAGGTGAACCAGACGTATGGAGCTTCGCGTCGCTGGACCGTGGGCCAGTTCCTCAACGCCGAGTTGGCCCGGTAGTGGTGATCCGAGTTTAAGGAAGCAGCCTACGGCTCAGCAAGGGCCCGCTGTCAGCAAAACTATTTGCGGCGGTTGGTTCGGCAGTGAGTAGATATGGCACTGCCTGTCGCCGGTGTGTGCGGGGAGAATGACGGTAGGCTCCGTCGTGGTGGTTGTTTCAGGTGGTCATTCGCCGTCTAGCTGGCGGAGCTGGTTTTCCAGCTCCCGTACTCGGGCCTCTGCCGCATTGGCGCGGGCCTCAGCGTCGGCCAATGTCGGGATGTGTTGACCTGTGTTGGGGTCATACCAGCCCAGTTGGCCATCGGTCCAGCGCAGGTTGAGGTTGAGGATGGCGCTGTAGCCTTGGAGGCTGCCGTCGGTGAGTGCCTCGATGGGCAGCGGTTCGTATTGGCCGCTGACGAGGTGGTCGCCGGCGAGGCGAGTGCCGTGGAACTGTCCGGTTTCGTCGAAGCGCCAGTATTCCTGGATGCCCAGGGCGGCGTAGGAAATGCGCTTGTCGACTGTGTCCCGGCGTCCGGTGGAGCGTGAGGCTATCTCGAGGACGAAGTCCGGCGGCTTGCCCTGCTCGGAGATGACGTAGCTGTTTCGTGCCAGGTAGCCGGCGGGGTCGGCGTCGAAGGCGACAAAGAGGTCGGGGTAGAGCACTCCGCTCATGCTCTGGAGTTGGTCCGGAGGGACCGGCGCGAGATAGAGGTCGGAGCCGACGACGGTGGTTTCGGGTTTGCCGAGGTGCTTGACCAGGTAGTGGGCGCCGCCGGTGAGAGACAGGTGGCGGGAGGCGGTCATCTTTTCGTCCTGGGTCTTCTCGGGTTCCGGGAGCTGGAACTCGGTTGCTTGTAGTTTCGGCGTGTTGGCGGTGGTCATGGTGATCCTCGCCGGGTGTGGTGTATGCGCGGCTGGTTGGCGACGCGTCGGGCGTTGGGTTGGATTATACCCTTTGCGGTTTGGGCTGGGGCATTACACCGTTTGATGTCAGGAGATGCGTCTCGGCGGGCGCGGCGGTGTTTCTTCAAGCAGTTGGCGCGGGGTAGCTGGCCGGGCAATTGTTCGTTGGCAGCAGTTGTTGTTGAGGTTGAGTTCCTTCGGCCGTTGGCGGTTTTCGGTGGCGTATGCTGGATGGGTTCCCGTGTCTGCTTTTCAGCGAGGCGTGGTCCGGCAGCATTGGCGGTGGTCTCGCAATTGGCGGAGTCCGCGTGTGTTTTGTGTCTGGGCTTGACGGCTTTGCGGTTTTTGGGACGCGTGTTGCCGGAGTTGGCCGGCTTGGGGAGGATGAAGGAGAACTCGAAGGTACCGCCTATTGCACGGGTGTGCGGGTTCACTCAAGGATCACCCCCGTACATGTGGCGCCATCTGCTCCAGTCTCTCGGTGTCCCCAGATTTCCTAGCGCTGGTCGATGCACCCACATCGGCATTGCTGATCATCCTCCCAGATTGCAGACCCCAACGGCTCAGCTGACGTCTGGTGCTGGGATCCGCGGAAACGCGTTCTCACCCCGTTTTGGAAGGCTGGACGACCCAAAACGCCTGACATAGCCCAAACCGCCATGAGAGCGCGTATTCGTGGGGTCTATGGCGATTCTGTGGGACGATCGGATCGGCTTTTTTGCAACTTACGGCTGGCGTACCGCGGCCAACGGGATCCGCCGTCCCCCAATACCAGCAGACGTTTCGGCGCAACCACGCCGCGCACCGTCCTTGAATCCTGATGTGGGAAAGGGATTGCCGTAAGCCGCGCTGTTTTCGCTATGTTTAGTCCATCACCCGCGACGTGCTCAGACAGTAACGGACACGCCGCCACATCAGGAGTGCACGATATGGACCAAACGCCCGAAAGGATCACCTACAGTGTGAAGGAAGCAGCCGCGGCCCTGGGAGTCAGTGAATGGATGGTGCGGGAGGAAATCCGTGTTGGAGGCATTGATTCCGTCAGGTTCGGCGCTCGTATATTAATCCCCCGCCAGGCCCTGGAACGCCTCGTGGACAGCTCGGAACAGACCGACGACAAATCCAGCGCCGCGCCTGAGGAAGCTCACCAACCGAGGGCCGACTGAGTTGAGACCAAACGTCTTGCGTTCGGTCTTGCCGACTGGTTCATCGACGGGATTCGCGTTCTCACCGCGGGCAAAGAACCAAACCAGTTGGTAGACTGCCGGATCCGACGGTTCTTGCAGGCGTCGTCCTGCCCGAACTATGCGCAGCTAGAGGCACCGGCGGCCGCATTTGGGGCAAGCCTACATTGCCTGGCCAACTTTCACGTTGGAAAACCGCCGACCACACAACATTACCCTTAACAAGGAGGTGAGATGTCATGCAGAGAGTTTCCGGCGGAGCGGTTCAACGTTTTGGCAAATCCGTGAGGACGCTGCTGGACGGTCCCGTCGGAAATCATCAGCCGAGCTGACCCGTTCGCGCCAAGTTCGTTAACAATTGGAAACCGATTGGAGAGGTATCACACCATGAAAGGCACTATCAGGCAACGCAATCCGGGCTCCTGGGAAATCCAAGCGTTCCTGGGCCGTGACGCCAATGGCAAACGTATCCGCAAGACGGAAACGGTCCGGGGAAAGAAATCCGACGCCCAACGTCGGCTCAGGGAAATATTGTCAGAAGTCGACCGGGGAGCCATCCCGGCCAACACACGATATAGGGTCGGAGAGTGGAAAGACCTGGAGTTGGAACTAGTAAAGGGCGGCATGGATCCTAAAGGGGTAGAGGCGGTTCACAATGTTCTGACCGCAGCCATGGACCATGCCTTGAAAATGGAACTAATCGGGCGAAATCCCGTGACGTTGGTTACGCCTCCGAAATCCCCGAAAAAGAGAGCGTTCGTCCCTGAGGTTTCACAAGTGCACGCTCTCCTGGCCGAGGCGGAACGATCCGAACATCCTTTATGGCCAGCTGTACATGTAGCCGCGTACACCGGGGTTCGACGCGGCGAGATTTCCGGATTGGAGTGGGGAATGTGGATTTGGACGATGCTTGCTTGTCGGTGGTCCAATCCTTGGTAGTGACCGCACACGGTGTCAAAATGGAACCGCCAAAGACCGAAAGCGGTGAACGCGAAATCGAACTCGATGCCGAAACCGTCGGCGTGCTCCGAGATCATCGTGCTAGGCAACTAGTATTGAGTCAATCCTGTATTGGCAGGTGAAGCGCGGGGCGGGCCAGGGTTGTTACGCTGACTGGCAAACAGTGGTGCGGGAGGTGCGACATCCATGGTTCAGGAGAAATACGCAGTACGGTTGTCGTCGGAAGATCAGGAGCAGTTGCGCGGATTGATCCATAGTGGGCGGCATTCCGCTCGGGTCATCAATCGGGTGTGCATCCTGCTCAAGACTGATGCGGGCTGGAGTGCTTCCCAAGTGGCGGCGGCCCTGGACACGTCGCAGCGCACGGTGTTCCGCACCAAACGGCGGTACGCCGAAGAGGGGTTGGAGGGCGTGCGGCACGACCATCCCCAAGCCAACCGGTATCGCAAGCTGGACGATCGGGGCGAAGCCCACCTGATTGCGCTGGCGTGCAGCGACGCGCCCGAAGGCCATGAGCACTGGACCCTGCGTTTGTTGGCTGGCAAGGTGGTGGAGTTGGGCTTGGCGCCATCGCTGTCCTACGAGACGGTCAGGCTCAGGCTCAAAAAAACACCCTCAAGCCCTGGCGGAAGCAGCAATGGTGCATCCCGAAAGTAGGCGGCGAATTCGTGGCGGCGATGGAGGACGTGCTGGACCTGTATGCCGAACCCTACGACCCCGATCGGCCGGTGGTGTGCTTTGACGAGACCTCCACCCAACTGCTGGCCGCGGTCAGGGAGCCGTTGCCTCCTCAACCGGGACGACCGCGGCGGCAGGACTACGAGTATCGACGCGGCGGCACCCGCAACATCTTCCTGACCTGTGAACCCCTGGCGGGCTGGCGCCACCTGGCCATCACCGAGCGGCGCACCATGCCGGACTTCGCCCACCAGATGCGCTGGCTAGTGGATGAGGCTTACCCCGATGCCCCGGTGATCCGCGTGGTGCTGGACAATCTGAATACCCATCGTATGGCGTCCCTTTACGAGACGTTCCCGGCTGCTGAGGCCCGGCGCATCGTGAAGCGCCTCGAGTTTCACCACACGCCCAAGCACGCCAGTTGGTTGAACATGGCGGAGATCGAATTCAGCGCATTGAGCCGCGCTTGTCTCAAGGGGAGAAACCCCGACGCGGACGCCCTGCAACGCCAAATCACGGCCTACGAGACCGAGCGCAACGCAGCGGGCGTCACCATCAACTGGCGGTTCAGCACTCAAGATGCCCGACCCAAATTGCATCGCCTCTATCCCTGCCTTTCCAGACTTGATTGAGTACTAGACTTGGCGACTACTTTGGGCGTTGACCCACCGCAAATCGTTTTTCCTTAGCTGGACTTTCCGCATTTCAAGCGGCGTAAGCCAGGGAATCGACAAGTCGGTGGTACAGAGCGACTGGGAGTTCCTGCGTATCGGGGTCGACGGCCGACGTTGAAAAACCCTCCGAGGCCAGCCACAGGTGGCGTCGCACCAGGGCAATGGCGTCCACGAAGGTCGGCAACGGCTTGTCGTACCAGGCCGCTCGGCGCTGGGTCATGGGGCGCTGTTTTTGCAACCCGTGGGCGGCCAGGGTGGTCCAGGAGAAGATTCCCAGCAGGACGGGCGTGGTGCGGGCGATGGCCAGGTCGGACCACTGGCGTTGGGTTTCCAGGCCCAGGTGGGTCCGCACCTCCTGAAAGGTAACTTCCAGTTGCCAGCGCAGGACAAACCATTCCAGGATCTGGGTCGGGTCCGCGGCGGGGTCGGTGCACAGCAAGGCCTGGGTGGCGAAGGAGCCCTGGGGATCTCGGATCAGCACCCAGCGGATGAGGACTGGAGACTTGCCGGAGCGGTACCAGACCGCCGTTTGCGACGTGAGTTCCACCGTGCGGGTGGCGCCGTCATACCAGGCCACGGCCACGCTGGCCCAAGTTGCCTGGGGCTGGTCGAGGATCGTTTTCAGCGCGGGTCGCCGCGCGCCTTTCAGCGGCGGGCGGCCCTGCTGACCCGGCTGACGGGCTGGCGCGGGCGCATAGAGAGCGGCGTCCAGCCGTAGTCTGGCAATGAGGGTAACGGGTTCACGGAGGGATTGGCAGCAGTGGAGCAGGTCCAGCACGGCGTAGCTGTTGTCGCCCACCAGCGCCAGTGGACGTTGGGGCAGCCAGCGTGGTTCGGCAGGCTCACCATGAGCGGGGTTGCAGGATCATCTGTCGCGCCCAGTCGGTGAGCTTCTTGTGCCGACGTCCCTGCTGTTGGTAGTACCGGGTCGATGGCGCCAGCACGGTGAGCGCCGGCAGGGCCCAATGGCGTCCGGCCCAAGGCACGTGGCCCAGCCACATCAGGGAGATCCAGCGCAGGCCGCTGGCCTTGACCAGTTGGCTCCGGCTGGAACGCACCGCGTCGCGGTAGATGCCCCGACCTTTGATCTTGGCGCCGCGACGCCGTTCCAGGGTTTCGTCGATGCCGAAGACCAAGGGGCCATCCCCACCATCAAGGTGCTGGAGCAGCAACACCAAGAGGATGCGCGCCGCTGCACGGGGCGACCACACCGCCCGGTTGAGCACCTCATGGTAGCGGGCGTAATCGCGGTGATCGCTGCGGCCCATGACCCGCAGGGCCGCGGCGACGGTGCGCTGACCCGGGGTCAGGATCGCGCCCACCAGCAGTACCTGGGCTTTCCGCCAGGTCGGGTTGGTAAACAGCGTTGCGAAGGGAATGAGTATGGATACAATGGCATTGGGCAGGGTAAGCATAGCTGGGCCTTTAGTGAGATTTTGGTCAGGCCAGCTTACCCTGTCTTTATACTTTTTCTAAATTATGCGTAAAGTCCAGCTTAGAGGGCGTGTGACAAATAGGTTCAGGAGGGCTGGAGCCGTTTGAGCATCAGGTGGACCATGGCGATATGCACCCAGGCTTCGCTGCTCTCCGTGCGCTCCTCATAGTCTTTGCTGAGCCGTCGGCATCGACTGAGCCAGGCCAGGGTGCGTTCCACCACCCACCGGCGGGGCAACACCTCGAAGTGATGGCTATCCGGTTTCCGACGTACCACGGTCAGCAGCCATCCACCAGTGGCCCAAGCCCAGGCCACCAATTGACCAGCGTAGCCAGCATCGGCCCAGATCACCCGCAATCTGGGAAACCGACCCAACAGTTTGGCCAACACCAGCCTGGCGCCGTCCCGGTCCTGAATGCTGGCAGCATGCACCACCACGGCCAGGAGCAATCCCATGGTGTCCACTACAATGTGCCGCTTGCGTCCGGCAACCCGTTTACCCGCGTCATAGCCCCGCGGCCCCCTTTTTCAGTGGTCTTTACTGACTGGCTGTCGATGATGGCTGCGCTGGGCGTGGCCTCCCGGCCCGCAGCTTCCCGAACTCGGGCCCGCAACGTCTCCTCAACCCGTTCCCAAGTCCCGTCATCCCGCCACTTCCGAAAATACCACCAGACCGTGCCCCAAGGTGGCAGGTCATGGGGCATCAGCCGCCAGGGTATGCCGCCGCGCAGCACGTACAGAATGCCGTTGACCACCTCCCGCAGGTCCGTGGTTCTGGGATGGCCTCTGGTGGTGTCAGGCGGCAGGAGGGGAGCTAATTCCTCCCACTGGGCGTCGGTCAAATCGCTGGGATAAGGTTTTCTACTCATGCCCCCAGGGTAACCAGCACCTCTCCCACACCCCAAGAACCCGAGGGTGCATATTTGGCCCATTGTCACACGCCCTCTTAGAGGGTGTTTAAAAAGCTGGGGGGGGGGGCGTGCCAAGCGGCGGAGCATGAGTCCGGTCATAGCGGTGTAGACCCAGGCTTCGGTGGTTTCCGGCAGTGCTTCATAATCTTTGCTCAATCTCCGGTGCCGGCCCAGCCAGGCGAAAGTGCGCTCCACCACCCAGCGTCGGGGCAACACCTCAAAGCGGTGGCTGTTCCCGGGACGCCTCACTATCTCCAGAGTCCAACCCGTCAGTGTCGCCACCCACTCGATCAACTTTCCGGCGTAGCCGCCATCCGCCCAGATCAAGCTCAACCGGGGAAACCTTCCGGTCAGCTTGCTAATATTACAACGACGGTTCAAGGAGGGATGTTCGGGGATGCGCGAAGGGCGGCGCGCCGCTTGGCGTGGGAGCGTCTGGCCCGTTCGTTGCATTCTTGGGTCTGCTCCAGCCACCGCAGCAACTCAGCCGGCCCGAACCGTTCCCGGGGCAGCATCTCTCGCACCACCCGGTAAACCTGCGGCCGGGTGATCCGGGGCATCTTTTTCCCCCCAAGCCTGTTGCAGACTCAGGAGAAACGCTCCGCCCAGCAGGCACAGGGCCACGTGATGATGCCAGCCCGCCCAGGTGCGGGTCTCGTACTCATCCAGCCCCACATCGCTTTTTTCCGTCTCGAACTCGGTTTCAATGCGCCACCGCGACCCTCCCACGTAGGCCAGGGTCTCCAGGGAAGTGTCCTCCGGGGCGTTGGACAGGTAGTAGCGGGGCTCGCTGCCGTCCCGGTTCCGGCGGTAGACGGCCCAGTGGATTTCGCCAGGCTTCCGCTTACTGGTCGACCGCACCCGCTGGGCGCTGAACTGGTAGCTGCGGGGACCCTGGCTTCCCTCCGCCACCGTGATCTCCCGCCAGGCCTCCTCCGGCAATTCAGCGCTGCGCTCCACCATGGTGCGCCGCTGCCCGCCCTTGAGCCTGGGTTTGCGGGGACGCCCGCTCCCCTGATACTCTGGACTGGTCCAGGCTGGCTCCAGCGGCCAGACCGTGGCGCCGCCGGGAACGTCCAGCACGTAGCGCATCCCCAGCGCCGCCAGTCCATCGCGGAAGGACGGCGACATCCCGAAGGCGTCGTCCCCGGCAACCCAGCCGGCTTTCAGATGCCCCCGCTCCAAGGCCCGCTCCAGCATCTCCAGCGCCAACTTGGTTTTTGACCGGTAGTTCCGACTCTCCTCCGGCACCCCCGCCGCCGCACAGCGGTCGGTGTCCGAGGTCCAGCTCTCCGGCAGATAAAGCCGTTTGTCCACCAGGGCCCGTCCCTGCAGGCTGACGTAGGCCAGGAACATTCCAGCCTGGCAGTTGGCCACCTTGCCCAGGCTCCCGCAGTACTGACGCGCCACGCCCACCGACTTCCTGCCCTGCTTGGGGAAATCGCTGCCGTCCAGCACCCACACCGCCTCCGGGCGCCCCAGCCGGGGTCCCAGGTACTCTTGAAGGCGGCCCATCACCACGTCGTCATCCCAGGGGGACTCGGTGAGAAACCGCTGCATCACCCGGGCTGACGCCGGAACCGTCTCCGACAGATTCTCGGCGTTGCGCCGCTCCCCGGACTGCACCAGCAGGGCCTGCAGATAATGACGACTGTGATCCCGCGCCTCCCGGCGGCCAAACAGCGCAGCGAAGTAAGCGTGAAAATCCTGAAAGGCCCCGTCCACCTGCTCAAAAGCCGCCGCATCCATTTCCCTGCCCCGCCTCCTCAAGCCTTACCCAACTACCCCCACCATCCTATCATGACAACCGTCGTTGTAATACTAATGACCAGCTTGGCCCCATCCCGGTCTTGCAGGTCGGCTGGGTGCACCGCCACCGCCAACAGCAGTCCCTGGGTATCCACCACAATATGCCGTTTGCGGCCTTTCACCTTCTGGCCCGCGTCGTACCCCCGAGGCCCCCTTTTTCCGTGGTCTGCACCGACTGGCTGTCGATGATGGCCCCGCTGGGGCTGGGCTGGCGGCCCAGGAACCGTCGCATCGTGGGGAGCAGGGCATCGTGAATCCCCTGCCAGGTCCCATCTCGCCGCCAAACCCAAAAGTAGTGGTAGACCGATTGCCAGGGAGGCAGGTCGTGAGGCAACAGACGCCATGCACAACCGGTGCGCAGCACGTACCGGATGGCATTCACCACCTCCCGGCGGGAGTACTTGGCGGGCCGGCCACCCGGCTTCACCGGCGGAACCAGGGGTTCCAGAATCTGCCACTCGGCCTCCGTCAAATCCGTGGAATAAACTGCTCGGCTCATGCCCCAAGTCTATAGCCTGCCCTGCTACATTGCCTGCTATTTCCCAGTCCCTTTTTAAACACTTTCTAGTACTACAGTCGCAGATTTGACAGGCGGCGTTTGTAATGGCATTGGCGGGCTCTGGCTTGGTGGCGCCGTCTCCACCACGACCAGGACAGGATGAAATCAGGCAGTTGATTTTCCGTCCATACCAGTCGGGTGAGCAGCCGGCGCACCTCCGGGGCCGTTATGGGAATCAGCGCTTCATCGGGACCGTAGCAGCCCCCTTTGCTCCTGGTTCCATCGCTTGATGCTTGATTACTGACAGATACGCCTGCGCCAGCATCGCCAAGGTGATGTGCCGGTACCAGCCGTCCCACCTCCGCACCTCATACTGGTCCAGTCCCACCTGCCCCTTGGCCTCCT
Source organism: Dehalococcoidia bacterium (assembly GCA_965220095.1). Classification (GTDB taxonomy): domain Bacteria; phylum Chloroflexota; class Dehalococcoidia; order Lucifugimonadales; family UBA3495; genus Bin87. The sequence goes on along the minus strand of OZ244805.1, from coordinate 1,794,234 downwards.
CGAAACACTCCTCGATGGCCCACCGGGTCCCAGCCACCCTCACCAGTTCCTCCAAGGCCGTTCCCGCCGGGCCGAAGCATACGAAGTAAGCCAACTCCCCGGGCTGGGCAATGCTGCGCCGGGCCAGCAGCCAGTAGCCCTTGCCCGGCTCCCCAAGAGGCCGTATTTCCACGACGGCCCAATCGTCTGCTCAAGGCGATCGTAGACCCGCGGCCCCTTGGCCCCATCGCCCGCACTGCAGCTGGTCCAACCCAACTCGTCAACCTGCGACGTCAGCCGGTCAGCCCGCACCTGACACCGGCCCTGGTCCGTCCAGACCCACAGCTGCTCGTTGCTCCTGATGGCCAGCACGTGGGGAATTCCCGCTCGCTCCAGCCACCGCCGCAGCTTGCGGTCGTTGCCATAGACCTCATCTCCAGCAACCCAGCCGAAGGGGACTCCTGATTCCAGCGCCCGCTTCAGCATTAGCTGGGCCAGTTGCGGCTTGGTCCGAAAGCCGACACTCTCCGGCGCCCCAGCCTCCCCCCGCCGCTCCCAGTCTTCCGCCCACACCTGGGGCAGGTACAATTCCCGGTCCAGCAGGGTTCTGCCCCTGGCGCTGGCATAGGCCAGAAATACCCCGATCTGACAGTTCTCGATCCGCCCCGCCGTCCCGCTGTACTGCCGCTGCACCCCCACCGACTGCTCCCCTTTCTTGAGGAATCCGGTCTCGTCCACCACCAGCACCGCGTCAGCGGCGGACCGATGCTCCACCACGTAGGATTTCAGGTCATCACGAACCAGGTCCGCATCCCACCGATAGTTGTACAACAGGCGCTGCACCCCGTCGGGAGTGGCGTCGCCCGCCTGCTCCGCCAACTGCCACCCGTTCTTGCGCTCTACGGAACTGACCAGTCCCCGCAAGTAGTCCAGTACCCGCCGGCGAGGCTCCGGGCGCCGGAACCGTCCGGCAATGCAGGAATGAACCTGCTCAATCCCTTCGGCCCAGCGGGCCACTTCCGCCAGTTCCTCTGCACGCCCCGTCACCGCCGCACCCCCTCACCGGATAATGGCCTATTTTACCCGATAATCTGCGACTGTAGTACTAAGAGAGGATTGAGCGATTGGTGCCGCCCAACCGTCTTGGGCCGAGTGGTATCGAGTTTAGCGATGCGCGCCAACTGTCCTGAGGTCACGCTGCACAGCTTGCGCCACTTCCACGCAACGATGCTGTTGCAGTCAGGCCTAAACCCTGCCGTGGTCGCCGAGCGTTTGGGCCACTCGAGCGCAGCGATTACACTGTCAATCTATGCTCACGCATTGCCTGGCTGGCAGCGGGGTGCGGCCGCAGCGTTCGCAGATCTGATGCGAGATGCCGCATAGTGTATTGCTGGACAAATGCTGGACAAATTACCAGTAACTCCCAATACCATGCCACACCGCACAGGTAGGTTTGAGTAGAAAACCTCAATTTACAGGACTGTACAATACCCTATTTTAACGATACCTTCGAATCCCTTCATCGGCTCCATCAATCTCAATAAGCGATCAAGCCCCGATTGATCCAGGTATCAATTGGGGCTTTTTCGTTGCCCGAACGTTCGATTTGCTGAACAAATAATCGGTGTTGGGCGGACCTGGACAACATCAGGCAGCACCCTCCGGGGTTGCGGTCAAGTTCCACCGACGCTCAGATCCGGGGATTTCGGACTCCTCCTCCTGGACTCGGGGCGTCTCCCTGGGCACGATGAACCTGGATTCTCCGCACTTCGGTACGGCCGTTGACCGCCGAATTTGATCGCAGTGTCCTGGACCAGCTGACGGGCCAAGCCGGTCCAGGAAGTGCTCCCGTATTACCGACGCCACATTGGCGAACGTGCGATCGGTAGTTTACGCAGCAGCAGCCATCGGGCTCCAGGTGCGGACGGTGACCCGGTCGTCGTTCGCCGACTTCGCCGCCACGCTGATGGGTTGCCAGCCGACGCCCCGCAATCGACGAGTCAAATCCTTTTCGTTGGTGTGCAATCCGTGGTTCCAATACAGCCACGTTCTGAGATCGGCCAGGATGAGGTGGACGTTCCCGTCCTTGCGGAACGGTCTCTGGGGATGCTGGGAGTTCCAGGATTCGCTCGGGGCGTTGCCGGTCAGATATTGGGTGATCCAGCTCCGCATTTCATCTGCGGACCCGGCAGGGCCGATCGGCTGTGGGCAGGCGTCATAGGTAGCTTGCCCAATGGTGTCCCACCGACGCCGGGTTATATGGGGAACGAGATGACCCGTCGCATCAACGCATTCCTGGCGGAAACGTCGGTGATTTTGCAGGTCGTGCACGGTGAAGCTGACGCGCTGGGTTTCGAAGGTCCACCGATTGGGATTGCCGGCGCGCCGCACGATGGAGCTGACCTCCAGACCGATGGCACGGCTGATCTGGCGGAGCAACGCTTCTTGCTCGGTGCGGCCATCCGCAGTGTCAGCCGGGTCCTGTTCGTTGACGGAATGGCGGATCGATAGGGCGGTAAACTCTCCCAGATCGATGTTGAAATACCGCAGTACCCGGATCGCCTCTTCCAGATACAACTCGGCGATGGCCCGGTCCCGTTCGTCCAAATCGGTGACGTAGGGCTGGCTCAGGTTGCGCACGGCGTAGGCGCCGCACGCCTCGACCAGCTCAACCAGGGGCGCTTCGACGAACCTGAAATGCTCCAGGTTCATGCGCCGGTCCCGGCTGGCCAGCGTGTAGCAATGGGTCCACGGGTTGCCATCGGCCATGTGGTTGGGCAACCGGCTGGCAACGTCCTGGGACGAACCAATATAGAGTCCCGGGTGGCCGTCATCCGGGTGGGGTAAATCAGGGCATACACGCCGGGCCTATTGAAGTTCTCAGCCGGATATGGGTGGCGCGAACGTCATCCCTGGGGATTAGAGTCCCCAGACCGGGCCACCCCTTCGGTACCGATGAGCAGTAGCTCGTCGGGCTCCCCGGGCACTGAGGGGACGATCGTTGTGACAGGATTCGCGTTGAGATCCATAGATGTGCTCCTTTCGATTTCCGGTTTTTCGCTTGTGGGCTTGGGCATAGCATCCGGTCATTCGATGGACTGGGCGGGCCTCCGTCCCGCTCTCAAAAGTCGGCAAGAATCACCGAGCAATCGGCCGGCTGCGTCAAGTCAGGCCGGCCCGTTGTAACTGTTCAGAGTTGGTGGGGTGAATTGGTCGAAGTTGGTTTGGGGATGGCTGGCACTGGGAGCGGTGATTATGTCATATAACTGGCATGGATACTGAAATCGATCTCAGGACCGCCCATCGCGATGTCCTCATCGGCATCATCGGCATCATCGTCCGGCAGCAGGCCAGCATCGAAGGGCTGGAGCAACGGATTGCCCAGCTGGCAGGGCAAGCCAAGCCCAGCGGTTCCTGGCGGATGCCGGGTCTGAAGCCCAAAGCCGACCGGAAGTCAGCCCAGCCCAAAGGTCCAGGCCAGGCGCGTCGCCACGGCTTTGCCCGGACCCGCATGACGCCCACCCAGCGGGTGGAACATGTGGTGGAGCAGTGTCCCGACTGTGGAACCCAGTTGTCTGGGGGTTGGACCCAGCGCACTCGGGAGGTCATTGACCTGCCCCAGGTTCCGGCGCAAGTTACCCAGCACGTCTACATCGCCCGCACCTGCCCGGTGTGTCAGCAACGCCGTCTGCCCCCAGCGCAACTGGACGGCGTGGTGCTGGGTCAGCAGCGGCTCGGCGTCAACGTCGTCAGCCTGATTGCCGCCCTGCGAGAGGAGGCTCGGCTGCCCTGGCGCAGCATCCAGTGGTACCTGCGCACCGTGCACGGGCTGCACCTCAGCCTGGGGGCCATCGTGGCTGCCACCCGAAAAGTGGCTGGCAAAGCCCAGACCGAACTGGCGGGCATACTGGAACGCATCCGAGGCAGCCCAGTGGTCCACGCCGACGAGACCGGCTGGCGCGAGGACGGGGTCAATGGCTACGTCTGGACCTTCAGCACTCCCACCCAGCGCTATTTTCTGCGCCGGAACCGTGGCAAGGCCGTGGTGGATGAAGTCCTGGGTGCGGAGTTCGCCGGCGTGCTGGTCAGCGACTTCTACGCCGCCTACCACCACTACGACGGCCCCAAGCAACGCTGCTGGGCCCACCTGCTGCGGGACATCCACGACCTGCAATCCCTCTACCCCGATGATGAATCACTGTCCCAGTGGGCCGCCGCCGTCCACCAACTCTACCGCCACGCCGCCGGCCCTTACCCACCCCGCAGCGCTACAACGTCGCCGAGCGCAGCCTGCGCCATGTGGTGGTCAGCCGCAAGGTCAGCGGGGGCACTCGCTCGCGCCAAGGCACTTACACCAAGATGACGCTTGGTTGCGACTTGGAAGGATCTCGGCGGCAGGTATCGTCGGACGTCATGATGGGGAGTATCGATTTTGATACGGCATAAGCGGGTTCAATCAGAATTTGAGGGTACTTCTTAAATCCTTTTCGATCACGGACTCGGTGATCTCCCGGATGCTTTCGGGTTCGGCTCTGAAGATAAAGGTCTCCCTTGGCTGCTCTTTTGGCGTGTTTTTGGGTGTCCGGTGGGATGGGTTGGCGGGTTCACGTTGGCCCGTTTCGCCTGCGAAATGATCGCTAGTAAGCGATGGAATATGCTGGTGTGCTATGTTGGGTGGGGAGCAGCCGGAATTTGCGCTCCGGCAACCGGTGTTCCCAAGGTGTGTAGCATGACCGCTTTCGTTCTGCGTATTACGGATGAGTCAACTGGGCTGGCTTCGGCGATGAGGCTCCATGATCGCGATGATCGTGCTCTGCCGGTGGGTCGTCTGCTGGACGTCCGCTTCCGCAATTGGGACGGTTCCGACGGGTCGGTATCGGTGTTGCCTGAGCATGGCCACGGTTTGCGCTGTCTGCAGGATCTGGTGTTCCGGCTGGGTTCGGGACCGGTCGGCATGTGGACCGGGGTTGAATTTCTCCAGGACGGTGTTCCGGTGGATCTGGGGGCTGGGGCGGTGGTTCGGAGAGCGGTCGCCGGCGACGTCGAGTTCGACCTGGTGGACCTGACGTTGGAGCGGAGCGGTCCGGGCTACGGTCGGGACTGGGTTGCTTTTCACGTTCGTCGCTGGGGTCTGGCTGCTGGCGAGTTCGAGGATTTCGTGGCCGGCGCTCTGGAGGGTGGTGGCTGGGACGAGGGGGTGCTGGGTCTTGACGATTCGGACAGTCGGCTTGGTTTGTTGCTGGCGCTCGCCCGTCGGATCTTCGGGAGCGGCTTTGAGAACTATTCGCGTTTCGTTGATGGTGGGCTCCGTTTCCGCACTGGGGATCAGGCGGTTCTCAACATGGCTGCTGGGCATGGCGGGGTTTGCGTGGAGAAGGTGCAGGCCCTGAAATTCCTGACTGATCACTACGGTTTGGAGTCGGAGTACCTCCTGGCTGGTCCGGCTGGCGGTCTGCCGCCGGTGGATCGGCTCCGGGAGCTGCTCTGCACGCTGGATTTCCGGTTCGCCAAGCGGCACATGCGCTACTGGCAGCACCTTGCTCTTTTGTACTGGCTGGACGGTGAGCCTCTGGTCGTGGACGCCACCGGCGGCTGTCTGCCCTTCGTCTTCCGTCTTGGGGATCAGGGCCGGCGTCTCCTGGATTCGGGCGAGCCGGTGCCGGTCAGAATGGTGGGCGAGCCGCAGGATTACTACTATCACCGGGTGGATCAGGATGTGCCGCTGGCTCTTCTGCTGGCGCTAGAGTGCCGGCTGGACGGGGCGGACATGGTGCAGGTCTTCGAGAACGAGCTGGGCCTCTACCTCTCCGACCGGTATTACGTCATGCCGTTGCCGTACCGCAGTGAGGCCGAATACGGTCGTTTGCGGGCTGAGTACGAGGAATACTGTCTCCGCCTGGGGCTGTGCTGGGACGTGAGTCCTTGCTGGTCTCTGGACGGTGTGGTGGGTCGCCGGTTCGCCGCCGATAGTCCCGCCGTCGCCGCCGCGGTGTTGGACTGTCGGGATCGGCTGCTGGAGCGCTACGACGGCTGGCTGGAGTCAGAGCACAACGCTGGGCTGGTGGTGGTCGACCTGCGGAGTTCTGGCGGGCGATGAGTGTCCGGTCCGGCTTCTGGCGAGGTTTTTCCGGGGGCGGGTTTGGGTCCGGGCGCGAGGGTCGTCTGCTGGCTCGGATACGCGCCTTTCGGGATGAGGCTGGGGTTGGTGAATGGCCGGACGTCCGGCTACGGGAGGTGGCACGTTCCCTGCCGGACTTGGCCTCCGATGAGGGTCTGGTGCGTGGGTTCGCCGTGGTCGATGAGACGGTGCGGCGTCGGCTGGGTTGCTGGCGGGTCTTCGGGATGGACCTTCAGGGGGAGCCGGCGGCGATTGCCCGGGCCAGGCAGGTTCTGTCGGAGGTAGGCCCCGGCGGCTTTGGCGACGTGATGTTGCCGGGGGAGGTCTACCGGGAGGTTCGCCGCTTGGCCGCGGCGCGGCCGGAGCTGCTGTTTGAGCCCACTGACCGGCAGCTCCTGGCCGGCCTGCACCTGTGGGCGGGCCGGGTTGTCGAGCTGGCGTCTGGGGAGGGCAAGACGGCGTCCATCGTCTTTCCGGCTCTGTTGCACGCCCTGACCGGGCGCACGGTCCACGTTGGCACGGCCAACGACTACCTGGCCGCTCGGGACTGGGGTTCTCTGGAGGCTGTGTACCGGGCACTGGGCGTAACGGCGGGGTACGTGGTGGCCGGCATGGACGCTCCGGCGCGCCTTGCGGCCTACGGTTGTGGTGTGGTTTATGGGACGGTTCGGGAGTTCGGGTTCGACTACCTGCGAGATCAGCTGGTGACGGTGGCCAAGGACCGTTTGCAGGGGCACCGGGACGTTCTGATCGTCGATGAGGCCGACCAGGTACTGCTGGATGAGGCGGTTACGCCGCTGGTCATTGGCGGTGACCCGGTGCTTGGACGCGGGGTGATCGTGCGGGCGGAGCGGGCGGTTCGTGAGTTGGTGGACGAGCAGCGCCGCATGGCTGCCGGCTTCCGGCGGACCTTGGCCGGATTGGGCGACGGCGTGGGCGACGGGGACCGGGCTTCCTGGTTGGCTCGGGCGTTGGTGGCCGACCCCTTTGACGCTGGGGTGAGGGTGCTGGCCGCGGCGCGTCCTGGGGTATGGCGCCGGGCCCGTCGCCTGCTTGATGAAGACGGCTCGGGCCGGCCTGCCCCGGGTGTGGTGGAGGGCCTGTACTGCCTGGTGGACCCTGAGGGTCGGTACTGCTCTCTGCAGCCTGCGGGGTTGTCTTTCCTTGAGGAGCGTTTGGGAAACCTATTCGTCGCGGGTTCGGGTCCGTCGGGTGTGCTGGGAGGCAGGTCTGGGCTGTTGGGTCAGGTGTACCAGTTGCTCCGCGCTCACCTGTTGCTGCGGCGGGACGTTGACTACGTGGTGGACGATGGTCGTGTGGTGCTGGTGGATCAGGAAACGGGTCGGCCCAGGCCGGACTCCCGCTACCGGGACGGTATGCAGTCTGCGGTGGAGGCCAAGGAGGGTTTGACAGTGCATTCTGACCGTCGCAACCTGGCGGAGCTGGGGGTGCCCGGGCTGGTGCGGCTCTACGCTGATGTTTGTGGGGTGACGGGAACGGCCCAGTCATCTGCAGACGAGTTCCGGCGTCTGTACGGGTTGGACGTGGCGGTGGTGGCGGTGGAGCCGGGGTTCCGGCGTTTCTGGGGCAGTCGGGTGTACCGGTCCGCTGAGGACCAGTTGGACTCGGTGGTTGATGAGGTCAGGCGCTGTCTGTCTTCGGGTCGGCCGGCGCTGGTGTCCTGTCGCACCGTGGAGAAGTCGCTGTTGATCAGTCGCCGCCTTGAGGCGGAGGGGGTCGTTCACGGGCTGTTGAACGCGGGTACGGTGTCTGGTGAGGTCTCGGTGGTGGGAGCGGCGGGGACGCCTTGGGCGGTTACGGTGGCCACCAACATGGCGGGTCGGGGGACGGACGTGGTCTTGTCGCCGGGGCTGGACGACCGGGTGCTGGAGGGCTTCGTTGATATGTTGAGGCTCCGCTGCACGGCGGGTGGGGGTGAGGTGATTGCTGTGCGAGCCAGCACGGGAGCTGAGGCGGATCTCTTGGCGCGTCGTCTGTCCGGGGAATCGGATCTGCTCCGGTTGGGGCGTTGGGAGGGTGAGGGCCGGTTGGTGGTGGGTCCGTCCTGGGCGGAATCGTCATGGGTGCCCGCTCATTCCGAGCTGGAGTTTGGGCTGGGGTTGCACTTAATCAGCACCGAGTTCAACGAGTCGCCGAGGGTGGCGTTGCAACTGGAGGGCCGGGTGGGCCGACAGGGGGCGTTCGGGTCGGGGCGCAGCCTGCTGGTGGCCTCGGATCCGGGATTGAGCGGCGTGGACTTTGGGGAGCCGGGCACGGACGACGCGGGACGCGCCTGTTGGCAGGGGCGAGCGGTGGATATACGGTTGGAACGGCGGCGCGAGGAAGCTCGCTTGGATGCTGCCCGGGGCAGGGATGTGGCGGTGGAGTACGGGGCGGTGTTGGACCTGCAGGCCGGCAACTACTACCGGGTCAGGCGGGAGCTCCTCTCGCGTTCGGCGGGGGCGCTGGAGGCCTGGGTTCGCGGTGGGGTCTCGGTAGCCGTGGAACGCTTGGTTCGTCGTCATTTCCCGGGGTTGACGGTGGACGGTTACGCTGAGCGTTTCGCGGCTTTGTCCCATAATGTGGGGACAACCTTCTGGGTGGACGCCGGGGTTGCCTTGGGTTGTTCTCTCAACGACCTGGGCTCCCTGTTGGGCGACCTTGTGATCGCGCGCTTGGAGGATAGGCGCGGAGCCTTAGGTCAAGCGCGTTTTTCCGAGCTGGTGCGATTGCTGGCCCTTGCGGTGGGAGACGAGCTGTGGGAGGTTCACCGGGAGCTGTTGCGGGGTATGGGGACGGGTTCCCGGATCGGCGGGTCGGAGTTACGGACCGCGCTGGCGGAGTACGTAATCTGGGCAGACCGGCAGTGGGAGGGATTGATGGAGGAGTGGTGGGAGGTGTTCCTGTCGCGCTTGTGCTTCTTCCCGGTGGATGGTCTGGTGGGTGGTGCCTCCGCTGATGGTCCGGTGGCGGTGCACGACCTGTCAATGTTGGTAAAATGACATGGAGACGCCCGCTTTGGTGTGAAGCAAGGAGCAAACGCTATGACTCGAAGTGTTAGTCGAAAGGTGCTGGCTGTTTCGGCCGGCGGGTTGCTGGTTTCGTCGCCGCTGCTGGCGGCCTGTTCTCCCGCTGCCTCCGCCGAGCCGGCCGGATATCGGCAGTGGGCGGCCACCGACGGCGCGGCGGGCCGGATCAACATGGAGGAGGTGCAGACGGCGTTCCAGGACTCGACCAGCGCCAGCGACTTTGAGACCCGGGTGAACGAAATCTACGAGGGGGACGGGGTCATTCTGGTGCGCGTTGCCCAAGAGACGGACCGCATGGTGCTGGATGGCTGGGAGGACCTGGACGGCAACTCCGAGATTGACGACGCGGTGGACGACCTGTTGTTCTCCATCGTGCGCCAGGACGACCGGCACGAGCTGGCCGGGCATCACGCCAACTCGTACTATCGCAGCAGCTTTGGTGGCGGCGACTTTCTCTTTTTCTATCTGCTGGCGGGTGGGTTCAGAGGCAACAATTACTACTATCAGACACCTCCGGATCGCGGGCCGGATCTGCGTAGACAGCGTGACACCTACCGTGGGGGGTCCCAATACCGCGCCCAGCAGGAGACGAACCGGCAGTACACCAGTCGGCAGCAGACTTTTCAGGGCTCGCGTTACCAGGAGGCTGGTCGCAATCTGGGAACCAGCCGTTCCACCTACCAAAGTACGCGGAAAGCCACCGGTACCTTTCGGAACAGCGCTTCGTTCTCCGGCGCGCGCAGTGGTTCCGTTTCCGGGGGAGCCGGTTCGGGCTCCGGGTCTTCGATCTCCAAGGGCGGCGGCGGTTTCGGGAGCGGTGGATTCAGCGGCGGAGGTGGCGCGGCGGCGGTGAAGGTTGACCGTGCGCTGGCCCGCTTGGTCCGGGCGGGATGAGCCGATGTCCGGGGGTATCGGGGACGGGTTGTCGGTGTCGGTGTGGACTGACCGCTTTCCCTACGACACCTACCTGGACGTGGTCTTGGCCGATGATGCCCGCGTTCTGACGCTGGGTTCGTTGCTGGATCGGCTTTTTCTCCTCGACGCTTCCGAGCGGGCTGAGGTGTTGGCTGGACTGGATTGCGCCGGCAATCCCGACCTGCCCGCCTGTTACGTCGAGCTGGTCGAGCTGGTGGGCCAGTGGCGCGGAGGTCTTTGCCAGTTGTCGTTTTATACGGGGCGTGGTTGGGGCTCTCTGGCCCAGGCTGACGTTCCGATTGCCCCGCGCCTCCACGGCCCGGCCTTTGGCGCCGGCCCGGCTAGCGGGGGAGGTGACCTGTTGCTCCGTCTGGCGCCGTGTTACCGTCCTCTGGAGTGGGGCATGGCTGCCGGTTACGTGGGTGACGCCGACGAGTGGTTGGACTGGATGCGGGCCTGCCTGGTTCTCTACTTGGTGGACAAGTGCGCTTGTCGGGTGCCTTCTCCGGCGGTTCTGGGCCGTGGAGAGCCGTGCTGGCCGGTGGTTGCCGGCTTGTACCAGCGGCGTCTGCTGGGCCTGGGCTCGGACGGATTCTCCCGGGTGACGGAGCTGGGCCGGTCTTTCATCGGCTGGTTGGTGGCCGAGACTGAGGGTCTCATCGACCGATTCGACCTCTATTCGGACGTTTTGTGGGGTGAAGGCGGGCAGCCGGTGGAGTTCGGGACTGGAATGGGGGACGACCTGCGGGTTCTGGCGCTGATGGCGGAGGGGCTGGATCCACTGCGGGCGGTGTTCCTGCTGCGGCTCTACGACGGGACTGCCGACCCGTGGGCAGATTCCTGGGCAGCGGTGGTTGGTGACGTCCGCGCCTTTGACCATCTGCTAGAGCCGGTGGTGAACCGCGCTTTTCCCGCTCCGAGCCCCGGTTTGCTGTCTACCATTATCGAAAGCGGCCAGGTTGTGCTGGAGGCCCAGGCGGCTGCGGAGCAAGCCCGGGTCGCTGATGCTGGAATACGGGCTCGGCTGCTGACCCTCTGAGCGTGGGCCGGTTTGGTTGCTCCCTCAGATGGCGACCAGCAGGATGAGGGCGGAGCTGATGACTACCGTGCTCTCTACGATGGCGACTCCGGTGTTGCGGCCTGCTGCCAACGCTTCGGAGGTTTTGGTTCTCGGAAGTATGAGGGCGTCGACGGCGAGTCTGATTAGGTAGAGCATGACGAAGCCAACGACGGCGAAGACACCGAACTGGATGAGGCTCGTCGTCCAGCCGAAGAAGTCTCCGAAGGTGGCCTTGAAGATCACGAGTCCGATGGCGACCAGGTTGCCGCCCAGGGCGATGCCGACGGCGGGGTTGTCGGATTCGATCTCCTCGTGGATGTTGAAGGGCGTGGTCCACTCGTAGAACAGGGCAAACAGGATCAGGGCGGCGAGGCCGATGCCGAAGAAGGCGAGGGCGTTGAGGGGGCTGCCGTAGCCGGCGATGGCGCCGGCGATGACGAGTCCGGCGGCGACGTTGATTCCGAATTCAGCGGCGGCGACGCCCACGTTTTGGTCTTCGACAATCTCCTTCTCCACCTGGAACTTGTAGAGCACCAGCCAGTCGGTGATGGGGCGTACCAGATTGAGGGCGACGACGCCGGCCATGGCATAAGCGAAGGTCCACAGCAGCTGCATCCCGAACGCCCGGTCAATGCCCAGGCCGGGATTGAGGTTGGCGTCCCACTGCTGGGGTTGGTACACGGCTCCGACGAACACGATGATCACCCCCAGGAGGTAGCCGGTGAGGCGCAGGGCGACGGCGGTGTTCTTCTTGGTGACGATCTCCTCTTCGAGCTTATGGCGGGTGACGATTTCGCGGGCGAGGGTTGTGAGTACCAGTATCGCCACCCCCACGGCGACGTAGATCAGTCCGCGCGGCAGGAACATGAGGATGTCAATCAGAGTGTCCATTTTGGTCTGCTCCGTGTGGTTGTCCAGTGGCGCCGGCTGGCGTGTTCGGATCTTTAGTATAGGATAGCTGAGGGTGATGCAGTGGGATGGTTGGTGTTTTAGGACCGGTACAGGGTCACGTCGTCCGGGTCGATCACGTCGCTGAAGTATGCTTCAAAGGGTATGCCTTCGGCCTTGGTGACGGCGAGGGTCTGGGTGCCGTCGTCGGCGATGAAGTCCCACAGGTAGAATCCCTGCTCGCGATCTGGCTGGCTGAGGGCTTCGAAGCTGTTCCGGTAGGAGTAGCGCTTGCCTTGGATGATGACCCCGTTGTTGAGGGAGTGCTCTTCGTCCAGGGTGATGAGTTCGCCTTCGGTCAGGCCGATGGCTTCGAGGCTCAGGGGGTGGCGGTCGTGGGCGGTGGTGACGAATAGGCCGTCTCGTGTTTCCGTGTATTCGATCCAGACCCGGCGTTGGGAGTTGGCGGCTACTATCTCGGTCCACTCGCCGCCGGTGCCGGAATAGCGTTGGACGCGCTCTATAATCAGGTAGGGGTCGTCGTGGTCCGGGGCTTGGCCTGGGAGGGTGACCACGTCTCCGACTCCGGCGGACGACAGGTTGTCCTGTTCCGTCCGGTGGGCGGGCGTGCTGTCAGGGCGTCGTCTGCGGCGTCCCAGGATACGATTGATGAGGCTTGGTTTCCTTGTCACGGCGGCTCCTTCCGTTGTAGGATTTAACCCACAATGTGGGACAATGATGATTATATTCTGGTCCGGATGCCGTTTCCCTTTACGGGGTGTCCGTTCTTGGAGGTGATTGGATGCGATTGCTGACCGCCGGCGGGGGTGTGTTGGGTGGGTTGTTGCTCCTGGCATTGGGGATAATGATGCTGATTGGCATTTTGGACTTCGTGGTCCGGATCGGGGGAGTGTTGTGCGTGGTGGTGGGTCTGGTGATATTCGTCCGGGCCTTTATGTCGCGAAAGAGAGAGTATTGACGGGATCTGGCGCAGACCGCCGTTCCGTCCTGGCACTGGTTTCAGGAGGATTCTGAATATGGGAATGATCTCTAGGATGTCCACGATTGTGAAGTCGAAGATGAACCGGCTGCTGGACTCGGCGGAGGACCCGCGGGAGACGCTGGATTACTCCTACGAGCAGCAGCTGGAGATGCTGCAGAAGGTGAAGCGGGGTGTGGTGGAGATGGTGACTGCCCGGCGGCGCATCCAGCAACAGGCCGACCGGGTGCGGAGCAACATAACTCGTCTGGAAGGGCAGGCCCGTCAGGCGGTGGACGCTGGGCGTGACGACCTGGCGCGTTTGGCCCTGCAGCGCAAGAATGAGTCTGAGCTGGAGCTGGAGGGCCTCGACGAGCAGCTGGCCAACATGGAGCTGGAGCAGGAAAAGCTGACTGCTTCGGAAGCCAGGTTGCAGGCGAAGGTCAATGCCTTCCGGAACCGGAAGGAGATCATCAAGGCCCAGTACTCGGCAGCCGAGGCCCAGGTCCGGATCGGGGCCGCATTGGGTGGCATATCCGAGGAGATGGGTGATATGTCGCTGGCCATTCAGCGGGCCGAGAACAAGACCGATCAGATGCGGGCGAAGGCCGGCGCTATCGACGAACTGGTAGAGGCCGGGGTTCTGGACGACATGACCGGTTCCAGGGACGACATCGACCGGGAACTGTCAAAGATCTCGGTCTCCCAGAGCGTGGAGTCGGAGTTGGCCGCGCTGAAGGGCGGGAGCGCCGGGTCCGGTTCCAGTCCCCGGGAGGAGGTTTAGCCCGTGATAGTGCGGATATTGGGTGAGGGTCAATTCACGCTGCCCGGCGCTGCCATCGACGGCCTGAACGCCATCGACAATCGCATGGTGGATGCGGTGGCCGTCGAGGACGAAGGGCTGTTCCGTACTCTGCTTGTTCAGATGCACGACTTGGTGCTGGAGCATGGCGAGGCGGTGCCGGTGGATGAGCTGGTCGAGTCGGACATTATAGTGCCGGGCCTTGACCTGACCTTGGCGGAGGCGGAGCACATCTTCATCGGCGACGGATTGGTACCGGGGTAGTGTCTGGTTTGTTCCAGTGTGCCGTGGGTGCTTGCAAGAGCCCGATCGCTGTCGGTCGGGCTGTCTTGTGGCCGGCCCGGCCCCAGCGAAGACTGCGCGTGGATCAGTCGGCGCTGGCTTCGTGGCGGACGTGAGCTGGTGAGAGGGGTCTGCGGACCGAGCTGGGGTCGGTTCCCGAGCGGATGGCGGCCATGATGCCGGTTGCTTCGAGGTAGTTATCTGCGACGTGGAGTTGTCCGGGGGCCCAGGGCAGGAGCCGCAGGTCGTTGTCCATCAGGTTCCGGTTCTCCCGGACTGCGATGGTTGGTATGCCCTGCTGGAGGGCGGCCAGGGTGGGGAGTCCGATGCAGCCGTCGGGTATGACGAGGCACGAGACGTCGGCGGCGTTGAGGACGCTGTGGTGTTGCCTGGCCTGGGGTTCGGTGACTATTTTCGGGCTGGCCTGGAGGCCCCGCAGGATGCACTGAACCATGGCCAGGGAGACGGCTTCGGCGGCCATGCGGGGATCGATGATCCCGGGGTCGGCGTTAGCGATCTCGGTGCTCTCGAACATGGGGGAGTGGGCGGACGGGACGTTGTAGAGGGCGGAGATGGTATGGGTCAGCATGGCCTCGATGCCGCCCCATGGGTTGACCATCTCTCCCCTTAGCTCGAAGTACTGGGCGTGGAACTCCGGGGGCACGTCGATCTGGGAGGTGAGGGCCACGGCGTCGTACTGGCCGGCGAAGCGGTCCAGCACGCGGAGCAAGGGTTCCAGTTCGGTGATTCGGCCGGTAGCGCGGCCCGAGGGCGCGTATTTGGAGCGCATAACGGGGCCGTTCTGCATCCGGACGATGCTGGGTTTCGGCATGCCGTAGGAGGTCCGGGCGGCATTCACGGAATTGATGGCGGCGTTGATGAAAGTGTCGTCGTGGTGTGGTCCGACGATGACCAGGAGTCGGTTGTTGCGGGTCCTTTGGATTCCGGCGTTGCCCATCATGAGCCGGGATATGACGCTGCCCTCGACGTAGAGGGTGTTTGCCGGAATCTGGACCAGGTCGGAGGCGTTGACCACGTTGGGGTGGGTGATCAGGGTATCGCAGACCGACGCGAGCAGCTTGGCGACGGGCATGGCGTCGCCGGCATGCCCGCCTATTTCGGCTCCGATTCCGGTGGGTATCAGCAGGACGGCGTTGAACTGGTCGGTGTTTTCCAGTCCTCTGGGCTCGAACCGGAAGATGGATTCCGGCGCCGGCCGGTCTTGGAGTCCCCGCAGGATGCCGACCTCGCAGGCGTAGTCCTGTTGGGACTGGTGGTTCACCGCCAGGCGCACTGGGACGTCGCCGGGTTCTATCTGCCTGGCGACGACGGATTCCAGGTGGTGGATGGCGTCTTGGCTCGGTCGGGGACGGGGGATGACCAGGTGCCTTTCCGAGAGCTGGAGTGCGGTCATGGTTCCTGGGTCTCCTCCCATCGCCGGGCGTAGTCCTTATATGTGTAACGTCGCTTCAGCTCCATCCGTCCGTCGGCGGACAGGTGGTACATGGTGGGCAGGTTTACCCCGTTGAAGGTGTGGGCCTTGACCAGGGTGTATGCGCCCGCGTTCGGGAACACCACCCGGTCCCCGACCGACAGGGGCGCCGGGAACTGGTATTCTCCGAAGACGTCTCCGGCCAGGCAGGTGGCCCCGGCCAGCGTGCATGCCCAGGGGGCCTCGTCGTCGTGTCCGGCGACGTCGGGTTCGAACTGGTACTCGAACACCTCCGGCATGTGGTTGACCGAGGTGTCCAGGATGGCGGTGCAGTGTTGGGCTGTTTCCTGGATCTCGAGGACGGTGGCCACGATGTATCCGGCGTTGCGGATCAGGGCATTCCCCGGTTCGATGAAGACTTCCAACCCGTAGCCGCGCAGCCGGTTGATGGCGCGGCGTAGTGGTTCCAGGTCCACGTCGCAGCCGTCGTCCCTCTGGAACAGGTAGCCGCCGCCCAGGTTGATCCAGCGGAGGCTGCCGTCGCGGAGGCGGTGCGACAGGTGGGAGTGGAGTTCACCGACGTTTATCTCCAGCTCTTTCGGGTTGGTTGATTCGCAGTTGGTATGGATGAGCAGGCCCTGCACTCCCTCGTCGCCGTCCAGGATGCGGGCGGTGTTGGGCAGGGGTTCGCCCAGCCTGGAGTCCGGGCGGCAGGGGTCGTAACGGTGATCTCCGACGAACGGTAAGCCGGTGTTTACCCGCAGTCCGCACCGGACGTCGGGGCCGATTGCCGTGCGGTGGGCGTGCCACTGGTTCCAGGAGTTGAACGCCACGTAATCGCACCACCTGGCGATCTGGGGTCGATCCTGTTCTCTGATGGCCGGGGTGGTGAGGTGGATTGTTCCGGTGTCTCCCAGGACGGAGCGGGCGAGCCTGGCTTCAAAGGGGGAGCTGACGGCGAACCCGTTCAGGTGTGGCGCCATAAGTTCCAGGGTGGCCTGGAACGAGAAGGCCTTGACGGCGAATAATATCTTGCACCCGGTTGCGGCACTCAGGGTGGTGGCGCGCTGCAGGGCCCGTGCGAGGGCGGCTTCGTCGATGACGAAGGCGGGGGTTTGTTCGGGCAGGTCGCGAATCTGGTCGTAGTCGGATGCTTTGCGAGTGGGGTCCTTGCTGTTCATTGTTCCATAATGGTCGTGCAAATGTCTCATCGTCCTGGTCCTTGGTGCTCGCGCATCAAGCTGACGTTTTGGATGGGACGGGGCCGTGTCGACAGGAGGCAAGTTTGGTATGAGCGCTTCACGTGACGGTGTTATGGCGGCGAGTCCACGGGTGACCCTGCGGTTGCGGGCTTACCGGCTCTTCGAAGAGCGGGGTGACCGGCACACGTATTTGCTGGAGGTGCTGCTGGTGGGAATTATCCTCATCAATAGCGCGTCCCTGATTCTCTGGACGATGCCGGATCTGCGGGAAGGATACTCCTTTTGGTTCCGTTTGTCCGAGAACTGCACGGTGGGTGTATTCGTGTTTGAGTACGCGGTCCGGTTCTGGGCGGCGGCGGAGGGATTTGGCGAGGGGCGTTCCTGGCGGCGTCGGGTCCGCTTCATGGTGTCGCCGGCGGCATTGATCGACGGCGCGGTGCTGTTGCCCTCGTTGGCGGCGTTGGTGATCCTGTTGACGGGGGGTGAAGGGTTGAGCCTGTCCTTCCTGCTGGTCATCCGGCTGTTGACCCGGTCCGCGAAGTTGGCCCGTTACCTGCCGGGAGGACGGCGCTTGGGGATGGCGATACGCTCCAAATCGGGCCAGTTGCTGACGGCGGTGGTGGGTTTGTTAGTGGTGCTGGTCCTCGCGGCGGCCTTGATGTACTTCGCTGAGGCTCGGGCTCAGCCCGAGGTTTTCTCCAGTATTCCGGCCGCGATGTGGTGGAGCGCGGTGACGCTGACGACGGTGGGTTACGGGGACACGGTGCCCGTTACCGGTATCGGCCGGTTGCTGGCTGCGGTGATCGCGGTGCTGGGCATTGGTCTGTTTGCCCTGCCCGCCGGAATTCTGAGCGCGGCGATGGTCGAAGCCAACGAGGCGGCCGAGGAGGCCGAGGGCGCCGGTTCGCCCAGGGTGTGTCCTCACTGCGGGGGTGAGTTGGGATCTTGAGGGTGTAGGTAAGCGGCGCGTTTTGCGGAACTGGGTCGTGGTGCTGTTGCGCTCGGGGATATGGGGATGCCGCTCTCCAAGGTCTTGTTGGTTGGTTTAGGGGCAAGAGGTTGGATGGTAAGCGCGTTGGCGGCTTCGGTTGATGCCCGGGTTTGGTGATGTTTATGGCGGCGATGGTGATGGTCACGAAAATGGACCCGGCGGTGGCTGCTGCTAAGGTCTCGGTGGTGAGACGTTCGTTGATTCTGAGGGGTGGTCTGCTGGCACGGGCTGGCGATTCCTGTGCTCTGAGGCCCACGCAATTCAAGACCAGGTAGGGGCGTAGGAGGCCTCCGTGCTGACGGTGCAGTGCAGTGATGACCTTCGACACCTGGCCGCGTTTGCGGTCCGCGGTGCAGTAGCGGGTGGTGGGCCCGGGCCAGCGTCCTCTCGACTTGATCTCGTCGATGAGGTCGCCGTGTGGTCTGGAGACGGTGATCAGTCTTATACCGTGGACCTAGAATTATAACGACGGTTGGGATGATGGGATGACCGGGTAGTTGAGCAAGGCTTGGGCAAGTGAGGCAGGGAAGCGGATGCGGCGGCTTTCGAGCCGGTGTACGGGGCCTTTCAGGATTTTCACGCTTACTTTGCTCGGCTGTTTGGGCGCCGGGAGACGCGGGACCACAGCCGTCATTATCTCCAGGCCCTGCTGGTGCAGTCCGGGGAGCGGCGCAACGCCGAGAATCTGTCGGAGACGGTACCGTCGTCAGCCAGGGCGATACAACGGTTTCTCGATCAATCCCCCGGAATGACGACACAGTCATAGGACGTCTTCAAGAGTACTTGGGACCTCGGCTGGGATACCCGGAGGCGGTGTGGGTGCTGGACGGCAGCGACTTTCCCAAGCAGGGCAGGAAGTCGGCAGGAGTGGCCCGGCAGTACTGCGGCAGGCTGGGCAAGGTGGCCAACTGCCAGGCCGGAATGTTCCCGGCCAACGTTTCTGGCCTGCGTCAGCCCGCTGCGGCGGGGTCTGGTAGACAAACGGCTGTATCTGCCGGAGAGTTGGACGTCGGACAAGGGCCGGTGCGCGGCGGCAGGGGTTCCGGAGGAGAGCCGGGGCTACCGGTCGAAGACCGAGTTGGCGTTAGAGATGCTGCAGCGGGCCGTGGAACGGGGCCATCTGAAAGCCCGATGGGTTGCCGGGGACGACGCCTTCGGGATGTTGTCATCCTTCCGGGACGGGCTGGCGGCCCTGGGAATGCTATACGTCCTGGACGTTCCGGCCGGCTTTACTTGGTGTGGCCGCCGGAGCCTGAGTGGACCAATCCAGCCTACCAGGGTCGGGGCGCGCCCCGCAAACCCAAGCTGGTGGGGCGGGCAGCGGCGCACCATGACGGGGCGCAGCGATGAGTTGCCGGAGGATGCTTGGCGGGAGCTGATGGTGGCCCAGAGAAGCCAGGGGCTGAGGGTTTAGGAGTTCAGCGCCCAGCGGGTGTGTCCAACCAGCAGGCGGAAGCCCGGCCCAATCCACTGGGCCATCTACCGCCGGAATCTGGACGGCAGCGAACCCCGCTACTACCTGTCCAACGCTCCGGAGGACACTCCCCTGGAGACCCTGGCATACGTGGGCGGCTTACGGTGGCACATCGAAACCGAGTTCGAGACGGAGCAGAGCGACGTGGGTTGGACGAGTACGAGACCCGCACCTGAGGCGGGCTGGCATCACCACATCGCCATGTGCCTACTGGACGGCGCTGTTCTGCTGAGTTTACGATAGGATTGGGGAAAAAAGATGCCCCGGATCACCCGGCCGCAAGTGTACCGGGTGGTGCGAGAGATGCTGCCACGGGAACAGTTCGGAGTGGGGGAGCTGCTGCGATGGCTGGAGGGCGTCCAACAGCGCAATGAGCGGGACAGGTGCTCTCATAAGCAGCGCCGCGCCGCCCTTCGCGCATCCCCGCACATCCCTCCTTGTACCGTCGTTATAATACTAACGCAACAAAAGTTAAACCTGCTAACATCGCGCCGTGTTAGGATCCGTCTTCCAGTTCGTTGCACGTTGCCGACTGCTACTCCTTTTGGCGGCTGCGCTTGGCTGTTTATTTTTCCCGTTCGAATTGTTTGCGGCTCTGGCGTCACCCGGCGGTTCGGGCCTGTTGGCGCGGAAAGATTCCGTAGATTCGACCCTCGAGGTCGTGAACGGAGCCTACCTGACTGCGATATTGGCGTCCCTGACGTGTTTCGCGCTGGGAGCCTGTGCAATTTGGTTTTGTTGGCGGCGGCTGAAAGCGCGTACCGCGAATCACCTAACTCTAGTCACATTCGCCAGCCTGACCGCGGCGGCGTGTGCGGGTCTGGGCATATATTTGGGCGTTTTCGCGACGACGCGCCGTAGCCTCCCCGCCGGTGATATCCCATACAGCCATCACCAGATGGACCTGACGGGTATTGAACCTCTGGGACTGGCGTTGTTGGCTGGGTTTATCCTCTCCGTTGCCGTGGTGGGCATCGTAAGACCCCGCTTCCTGGTTGCCCCGGTCGTGTTCTGGCTGGTCGTTGCGTTCATGTTTGGAATGTTCGAATCCGCAGCGATCCGCAGATTGGAATTGTTCGAAAGACCCACTGATTAGCAACCGGTATCAGCATACCAGGACATAGTAAATGCCTACCTCCCTGCGCTCCCCGCGTCTTCAATCGCGACGTCATCTGTTGCCCACGAAGATGCGGGAACCGCTTCCGCAGCGGCTAATAATAGTATCGAGTGGGACTCCCGCATCCATTTAGTTTCGGGCGCCATAACCAAACAAACTGCCGAACCGGAGCAAGAAACGGTGTTCGCCGTGAGCGGGGCTGTTGACACCGGTTATCTTCGCACGGCGGTGGGAGATTTCTACACCTATGGGCGATGGATCGGGCTTGGTCAAATCGAGCTTCCTTACTCGGCTGGCGCCGATGTCCGCACTTTTTTGCTTGATCAGCTGGACCAAATTTCCTCCGGGAACGAAGGTTCGTTTCCCACGCCCGCATCGGCGTTGTTATCCCATAGCTGGACAACTCCGGCCCTGGCGAACCGGACGCAGGAGATCACGGTATCCCCGCATTCTTCGGACGCAACTCTGCCGGTGGGAACCCTCCCGATCTCCCTGAACCTCGATTTGGTGGGTGTCGACGGCGTTTACGCTCCGCACAGCGCAACTTTCAACCCCGACATCACACCCCACGCTTACACCTGGATCTCTAAAGCGCCGGAGTTTTCCGAGGAACAACTGCGGCAGGCAGTTTCAACACCGGACGAAGCCTACCTGGGCCTTCCCGGGCATCTCCCGCCGCGCATCTCCAAACTCGCCCGACGGATAACAGAGGACCACGACGGCGCCTATCACAAATCCAGGGCAATCGCATTTGGATTGCATTGCCAGCGTCAATCCGGCGCAAGCCGGAATCCAGCATCCAAATCCTCCAATTCTATTGCGGAAACATCCATGTTATGATAATCTCACGCTTATTTTCGTCGGAATCATGGACAGAAAATATCTAATACGATTGACCTGCCGGAAAATTGACCCGCTAACCGTATTTTGTTACCTTGATCTCACGCTCCGACTCATCGGGGCAGAGGGAGGGAAACGTAATGGCATATGATCTACTCATAAAGAATGGGCGCGTGGTTGATGGCTCTGGTGGACCCTCATTCTACGCGGACGTGGCGGTAACAAATGGCAAAATCGTGGGGGTGGGCAAATTCAGTGAGCCCGCCACTCGCACTATCAACGCCGATGGTCGGGTAGTGGCCCCTGGGTTCATTGACCATCACACCCATTTTGACTCCCAGTGCATGTGGGATCCCATTGTCACTTCTACGTCGCTAAACGGTAGCACCTCGATCATCGTGGGTCAGTGCGGGGCTGTGATCGCCCCGACACGACCGGGAGATGGGGACTGGTACCTGGACATGTTCGACAAGATGGAGGGCATCCCGCTGAGTGTGCAGCGGAAGGGGGTCGATTTCGCCTGGGAATCCATTCCACAGTACCTTGATGCCATCGGCCGGCGGCGTGGCATCAATGTAGGTGCCTTCGTCGGCCATTCCGGAGTCAGGCGCTACGTTATGGGCGAGGCCGCCCAGACACGGGAAGCCACCCCGGAGGAAATTGAGGCCATGAGACGCCAGGTCCGCGAGGGGATACTAGCTGGCGCTTTAGGGTTCAGCATTGGCAACTTCGCCGACCAGGGGATAGAGAATTTCGGGGTCAGCGTGCCATCCTCAGTTGCCACCGATGAAGAGCGATACGCAGTAGGCAGCGTGTTGGGCGAGCTCGGCACTGGTGTCTTTCAGGTAAGTGGCGGGGGCCCCGGCGGGTTCCGAACCCCGGCGCTCATTGCCCAGGAGCTATCCCGCAGGACCGGCCGCCCCGCGATTTACAACATATTAGGCCAAGAGTTGAACAAACCCGACGAGTGGAAAGAGCACCTACAAATGGTTGAAGAGGCCTTCAAGACGGGGGCCAGGGCTTACGCCTCGTGCTTATCCGGCACCGCCGGGCCGATCTTCGACTTGAGAGCAGGGCTGGGGGGCCTGGAAGACGAGGACATGATCAGCCCTACTACCGTGTTCCAGGGCATGACGACTTGGGACCCAGTGATGGCCCTGCCGGTTACAGAGAGGATGCAGTCCTTCCGTGACCCCGAGGTTCGCCGGACGCTAAGCATTGAGGCGGTGGAGACCGAAGGCACCCACTCTTACCAGGCCGCCCGCGGTACCAGGGTGATGAGCTTCAACCGGCGCTGGGACCTGGTTCAGGTATACATGGGGCACCACGAGCGGAACCGGAAGTACAGTGGCAAGAGCGTCGAGCAAATAGCCCAGGAGCAAGGGAAAGGGGTTATGGACGCTTTCCTGGACCTGGTCCTGGACGATGATCTGCGGACTAGTTTCCAGGTAATCGACCGGAATAGCGATCCTGAAGCCCAGCGTCAGATACTGGGGTCGCCGTATACTGTTATCGGGACCACCGATGGCGGCGCTCGGCCGGAAAAGGGAGACCGTACCGACTACAGTACCCACTTGCTAAGCTACTGGGTTCGGGAAAAGCAGATTATGTCCGTGGAAGACGCCGTCTACCGCTTGACCGGGAAGACCGCCCTGATGCACGACCTCCACGACCGGGGGTTCATTGCTGCCGGTAAGGTTGCCGACATAACCATCTTCGACCCAGACACCATCGACCACGCGCCGCGCGAGCCGGTGTATGACTTCCCGGGCGGAGAGATGCACGTGAAGCAGCCTGCCGTGGGGATAGATTATGTGATTGTCAACGGCGAGGTGCTGCTGGAAGGCGGAGAGCACACCGGAGCGCTACCCGGCCAGGTTCTCCGGGGTCCCTTGTACCAAGCTAACCGTTAGCGCAGAAGCCATTGGTTGGGCAGACGGCCCAACCTGGCTTTGATGGGTAATTGAGTAGGGGGCAGGTTTGAAACCTGTCCCCTACTCGTACACACCGGCGGAAAAGGCTTACCCTCTAGCGGGACTCGCTGCCGTCGGACTAGGGCGTGTTTGCAAAGGGGGAAGGAGGGCAGGGCAATCGCATTTCATTGGGATAGGACTTTGAGCAGGTAATCGAAGTCCCATCCGGCCTTTTTGCGTTTGGCTTTGATGCCGACTTTGGCACTGCGTTCCTGCTTGAGCAGGTTGAGTGCCAGGTGTCGCATCACCGCCAGGTTCTGGCCGGCATGGCCCGTCCTCACACGACTGTGATCCTCGTCGAAAGCCATGTCCAAGACCCAGTGCAGGCTGTTCTCGATGCTCCAGTGGCTCCGCGCCGCGGCCAGCAGCGTGGCCGCGTCCGCCGGAGAGCTGCAAATGTAGTAGCGGGTATCCTCTGGGGAACCGGTATCAATGTCTCGCCGGTAGTTGACCCTGGCCACCGCGCTCCAGCTGGCCCACGGTCGCTGAGGGTCCACGTAAGCCAGTTCCTCAGGGTCGGTGATCACCCAGCACTGGCGGCGTTCCAGCCGGCCGTGGCCTTTGCCCAGTTGCTCGTGGTGGCGGTAAGCCACACCATCCCATCCCGCCCGCTCCTGGCAGGCGAACAGGTCCTTGATGTTCTCGTACAACTCGCTCTGGTTGGCCTTCACCGAAAGCAGGTAATCCGCGCCCCCTCGCACCACCTGACGGGCGATGTTCTTCTGGCAGCCCATGGCGTCTATCGTTACCAGGCACCCTTTCAGTTCCAGCACCTTCAGCAGTTCCGGTATCGCCGTGATCTCATTGGAGTGAGCCTCGGTGCGGGTCTGCCCCAGCACCATCCGGTGCTCCGTGGCCCAGGCGCTTACCATGTGCAGCGGACCTCGCCCGTTGGCTCGGTCATGACAACGCCGCAGGGTCTTGCCATCTATCGCCACCACCTCGCCATGGGCCAGTTCACGCACCGAACGTACCCAGTCCATGAAACAGGCTGAGAACTGCTCCGGATCCAGCAGACTGAACACCCTCCCGAAGGTGTCGTGGGACGGTATCCCGTGGGGCAGTTTCAGGAACCGGCGGAACCACTCCTCCTTGGCCTTGCCGCACTCCTCAATCTCCACCCAGTTGTCGGCGCCGCAGATGACGGCGCAAAGGGTGATGACGATGATGTCCAGCAACTCGTGCCTTCTGGCATGTCCAGTTCGCGGGTCTTCCAGTATTTCGAAGCGTTCCATAATCGAAAGCGGTACATTGTCCATCGCCACCGCGCACCTCTGGCAACTTCATCTCCGCACCAATTTTAGCCACATTTTTAGACTACTCTGAAATGCGATTGCCCTGCCTTTGATGACCACCGCTTGGTGGCCAATGCTGGGCTGCTTCTTCCGGTCACCCTCGCCCAGCACCTGGGTCTGCGTGAACTCGTCGACAGTCACGTTGACCTCGGAGCTGCGCCGGGCCGGGCGAACACCGGCGACAAGATTGTGACCCTGGTGGCCTCCGCGCTGGCTGGCGGCGACTGCATTGACGACGCTGACGTGTTGCGCGCTGGCGGAACGGCCCGCGCTCTGGGGTGCACGGTCAAGGCGCCATCCACCCTGGGGACGTTCCTGCGCAGCTTCCGATGGGGGCACGTCCGCCAGCTGAACCGGGTGAGTCGCGAGCTGCTGGCACGGGCCTGGTCTGCCGGGGCCGGAACCGGCGACGGGCCCCTGACCATCGACCTGGACTCCACCATCTGCGAGACCTACGATCTGGCCAAGGAGGGCGCCCGCCACCACGGCTACACCGGCCAGCGAGGCTATCACCCGCTGCTGGCCGTGGCCGCTGGCACCGGCGACGTGCTGATGTCTCGGCTGCGCGAGGGCCGCGCCAACACCGCTCAGCGCGCCGCCTCACCCTGCATCTACCCCAGCGCTGGCCCTAGGAAGCCCAGTTCAGTTGCGCCCTGGTCCGATTGCGAGCCATTCCACTCCCAGCCTGACGGCGGCGGCGGCAACCGGCCCACCGACCTCACCGCTACCCCAAACGTCCCTCAAACTCGCGCCAGACCGGCCAGCGCGCGTCTCCTGCTACGCCCTGTCCCTCGGTGACCGGCTCGACACGACCACCGCAGACCGTCCACTGACGCCAACTGTCCAAAATCTACCGGGACAATCGCTCCTCCAGGTCCCTTGTCCCCCGTTCCGCCGCCGCCGCCACCCTGTTCGGTGGATTCGGGCTAAAGTCCGAGACTACACTCGCGACCCGCGCCGCAATCCGCGCCGTGTTATCATCAACAAGCCCGTCCCATTGGTACGGCACGCCGCTCCAAACCGGTAGCCGGATTTGCATGTCCCGCATGACTACAAGATCGGTCCGATCCTGGGACAACCTGTGCAACGAGTTGGCTACGCGCTCTCCGCCGGGAGACTGCGCCCATTTAGTTCATAAGTCGGGAAACCCCAGGGGACGCTGCCCACGGAATAGTGATGGAAATAATCGGCTCCAACCTGCGAACCTCTGACCCTGATTTTCAGGACAACCAGGCCCGAATGGCGGCCCTGGTGCGCGACATGAAAGACCGGATGGCCCAAGTTCGGGCCGGCGGGGGCGAGCGGCAGGTGGAGTTGCACCGCAGCCGCGGCAAGCTGCTGGCCAGGGAGCGGATCGATGCCCTCGTGGACGCCAACACACCGTTCCTTGAACTGAGCCCGTTGGCGGCTTGGGACATGTACGATGGTGAGGAATCGTCCGCCGGAATCGTGACCGGCGTCGGTGTCGTCCAGGGAAAAGAGGTGGTCGTTGTCGCCAATGACGCCACGGTCAAGGGCGGAACGTATTATCCGATCACCGTCAAGAAGCACCTGCGCGCCCAGGAAATTGCCCTGGAAAACCACTTGCCCTGCATCTATCTGGTGGATTCCGGCGGAGCCTTTTTGCCATTGCAGGCGGAGGTATTCCCCGACCGGGACCACTTCGGGCGCATCTTCTACAACCAGGCGCAGATGTCGGCCCTGGGCATACCGCAGGTGGCGGTAGTCATGGGGTCTTGCACGGCCGGCGGCGCGTATATTCCGGCCATGAGCGATGAGGTGGTCATGGTTCGGGAGCAGGGCACCATCTTCCTGGCCGGGCCGCCGTTAGTGAGGGCGGCCACTGGCGAGGAGGTGGACCCGGAGACCCTGGGCGGCGCGGACGTCCATACCCGAATATCCGGCGTGGCCGACCACCAGGCCGTTGACGATGCAGACGCCCTGGCCATCACCCGAGACATCATCGAGAACTTCGTGAAGAGGCGAGACCCTCCGTTCCAGGTCTCCAACCCGGAACCGCCAGCCTACGATCCGGCCGAGCTCTACGGCATAGTGTCCCCCGACAACCGGCGGCAATACAACGTGCGTGAGGTAATCGCCCGCATTGTGGACGGGAGCCGGTTCCACGAGTTCAAGGCCGAGTACGGGGGAACCCTGGTCTGCGGCTTCTCGCGTATTTGGGGGTATCCGGTGGGAGTGGTCGCCAACAACGGAGTCCTCTTTTCCGAGAGCGCTCTGAAGGGTACTCATTTCATAGAGCTGTGCAGCCAACGGGGGATCCCACTGCTGTTCCTGCAGAACATCACCGGCTTCATGGTGGGCAGCCAGTACGAGCATGGTGGTATTGCCAAGGACGGGGCCAAGATGGTCATGGCAGTGACCAACGCAGCCGTCCCCAAGTTCACCGTGATCATCGGCAGTTCCTTCGGGGCGGGAAACTACGGCATGTGCGGGCGGGCCTACCAGCCGCGGTTCCTGTGGACGTGGCCCAACGCCCGCATTTCGGTGATGGGCGGGCAGCAGGCAGCGGAGGTGCTGCTCACCATCAGGTTGCAGCAGCTGGAGCGGCAGGGACGTACCATGGAGCAGGAGGAGCAGGACGACCTGCAACGTCCCATCCTGGAAAAATACGAGTTGGAGGGCGATCCCTATTACAGCACCGCCCGCCTGTGGGACGACGGGATCATCGACCCGGTGGACACGCGCGACGTGGTGGGCCTGGGAATCGCCGCCTCGATAAATGCCCCGTTCCCCGAGCAGAAGCGCGGCGTCTTCCGAATGTGATGGCTGGCCTGTTCCCGCTCGGGCCACACGATCCCGCGCAGCACGTTTTCCGATGTTCTCCAAAGTTCTGGTAGCCAATCGCGGCGAAATCGCGGTCCGCATTAACCAGACGCTGCACGCTATTGGCATTGTGCCGGTTGCGGTCTATTCCGACCCTGACGCCGGAGCTCCCCACGTGCTCATGGCGGAGCAGGCGGTGGCCCTGCCCGGCAGTACTGCCGAGGAGACTTACCTGAGCATCTCCAAACTGGTGCAAGCTGCAAGGGATTGCGGGGTTGACGCGATCCACCCAGGCTACGGTTTCCTGTCGGAGAATCCGGAGTTTGCCCGGGCCTGCCGGGACGCTCACATAACCTTCATCGGGCCTACGCCGGAAAGCATGGCCGCGCTGGGGGATAAGCTGCATTCCAAGGACATCGCGCTGGCCACCGGCGTCCCGGTGGTCCCTAGTACGCCCGCGTGTCTTCCTGGGGATCCAGCCGCCGTAGAGTTTGCTGACCGATGGGGGTTTCCCCTGATGGTCAAGGCCGCCGCCGGAGGAGGCGGTCGCGGCATACGCCTGGTCAACCGGCGAGCCGATTTGGGCGGGGATATGGAGACGGCCAGCCGGGAAGCGCAGGCTGCTTTCGGCGACGGCCGGGTGTTCCTGGAGCGTTACGTTGCCAACCCGCGCCACGTGGAGGTCCAGGTGCTGGCCGACGGGTCCGGGCACACTATCCACCTGGGCGAACGCGAGTGCAGCATCCAACGCCGCCACCAGAAGCTCATTGAGGAGACCCCATCGCCGGCCCTGACGCCGGAGTTGCGCCGGCGCATGGGCGACGCCGCCATCGCTGTGGCCCGCGAGGCCGGATACGTCAATGCCGGGACGGTTGAATTCCTGCTGGACCCAAGGAGCGGCGAATTCTACTTCCTGGAGATGAACGCCCGGCTCCAGGTTGAACACCCGGTGACCGAGGCCGTCCTGGGGTTGGACATGGTGGAATGGCAGATCCGCATCGCCGGAGGGGAACCCCTGACGCTTCAACAGGAGGACATCCAACCCCGGGGCCACGCCATCGAGTGCCGCATATACGCCGAGGATCCGTATCGCGATTTCGTTCCGTCCACCGGTACGCTGCTGCGCTGGCGGCCCCCCAGCGGGCCCGGGCTCCGGCTGGACAGCGGCGTGTCCGAGGGTCAGGAGGTGTCCATCTACTACGACCCCATGCTGGCGAAGCTCGTCGCCTGGTCTCCTGAGCGCGACCTGGCCTTGCGCCGGATGGAGGTCGCTCTTTCCCAATTCCTGGTGTTGGGAGTTGTCACCAACATTCCGCTGCTGCGGGCGGTGGTGGGGCATGCCCAGTTTCAGCAGGGCGAATACGACACCGGCTTCTTGGAGTGGAACCCGGCGGTTACCAGCCCGTCCATTTCGGGTGACTCTCGCATGATGGCCCGCGCGCTGGCAGCCTGGGCGTCGCGTCAGCCTGTTGGTCAAGCATCTCAACCGGCTGGAAGCGATAGGCCGGTTAGCGTCAATCCCTGGCAGTCCGCCGGACAGCGGAGGTTCCCATGACCCAGAGCCAGGGCGAGATGCGGGAGACGTACCCGGCGACGCAGGAACCCTATCGCTACCGGCTGGAAGAGGGCGAGGGTCAACTGATTTTCGATCTGGAAGGTTCGGTTCCGACCGGCTTGGAATCCACGATTGCTCTCAGCATTGAGTCCCGTGAAGCTGGTGGAGCGCTGTGCAGAACTGAGTCGGGCCGCCATTACCGCTTCGCCTGGGCATGGGTGGGTCCTGAGTTACACCTTTGGCTGGATGGTTCTTTGTTCGTGTTCCAGCGGGCGGAGGCCAGGCGTCGAGGGAGCGCATCGGCCACCGAAGGACCGGGCGATGTCCTGGCCCCCATGCCTGGGTCGGTGTTGGAGGTGCTGGTCAGCGAGGGTGACCGGGTGGAGCAAAACCAGACCGTAGTGTTGATGGAGTCCATGAAAATGGAGCTGGTGATCACGGCTTCCCGCAGCGGAGTAGTGCGGCGCGTGGCGGTTGAGCCCGGTCAGCAAGTGGAGCGGGGCATGCGCCTTTTGGAACTGGCCCCTGAGAACGACGATGGTGAGCGATGACTCGGAGAAACCGCCATCCTGCCATCTCGGATCGAGTAAACATGGCGGTGTGTGTACGAAATCCCCAGGATCGAGGCCTGCCCTGAAAGTTTGGACCAAGTTGAGATTGCCTCCACTCGTTCTTGCGCGCCGTAGACCTGCGCGGGTCGCCCATGTTGGATTACGGCGTCATTGTGGAGTGAACCCATTCCTTGCCGTTGCAAGTTTCGGCGGGATGTCCCACCGCCATCGCAATGCGGTCCGGGAGGCGCTATGCCCAGGGTAGCGGCTGACCAGTACGTTCCCAAGGTCCGGATGCCGGATGACATTGATCTGTTCTGGGGGAAGATCTGGCAGAAACCGCGCAGATTCCGCTGGAGCCGGAGGTAGTCCACGACCCATTGCGGTCCACCGCACAGATCGATGTGTATGAGGTCTTCTTCACCAGCCTGGACCGGGTCAGGATTGCCGGCTGGTACGCGGCGCCACGCGAGAGGGAAGGCCAACTGCCGGGCCTTTTGCAGGTGCCGGGCTACAACATGGAACCGCCGGCGCCCAAGGTCTGGGCGCGCCCGCCCCAGACGGTTCGTTTGCCCCGCAGGGTACCGCTGTCCCGGTTGAAGGGAGCCACGTCCACCAAGGCGGCAATCTGCCGACGATCCAGCGTGCCCAACTCCGGCAGGTGGGCCAGCAGAGTGAGGGAGAGCTGCTCCCCTACGCCGGGAACGGTGCGCAGCAGGTCATCCTTCTCGCGCCACACGGGACTCCGGCGGAGAGTCTGCCTCAGCCCTTCGTCCAAGTCTTTCAATTCCTGCTCCAGCCAGGCAATGTGGGCCTCGATGCGGGGACGGACGGCGTTGATGGCGGTTCCCAGCCGGTTCTTCTCCGAGACCAGCATGGTCATCACCTGGCGCCTTCGGGCAGTCAGGGAGTTGAGGACCCGGGTTTCCGCGTCTCTGATAGGGCGTACGGAGGGGCGAACGGCGTCGGCGAAGTGGGCGAGGACCGCTGCGTCCAGAGTGTCGGTTGGCCAGCGTTCCGGTAGCCCTGGCGAAGTCTTGAACCTGGCGCGGGTTGACCACCACCACCGGCAGCACCGCAGCAGTCAAGGCGGCCACCAACGGCAGCTCCAGGCCACCGGTGGCCTCCAGCAGCATTATGGCCGGTCCAGATCCTCCATCTGAGAGATCAGTTCCTCAACCCCAGTCTCATCATAGGACACGACCCATCTCTGTCCCGTAGGCCGGACGGCGACGTCCACCTGCGCTTTTGAGACATCAATGCCTACGTATCTCGGTTCCCCTTCCAGCTGTCTATACCTCCTGTGTGAGCGTCGGCCCGTCCTTGCACGATACGGGCTCGATTGGCCCAGGCAACTGTTCGGGCTCTGCTTGTAGGGAGCGCGGCGACCCTTGCTACTGGACGGTCTGCTGCGCTCGGCTCCATCGCCAAAGTCAAGATACAAGGGTATCGGCGTCCAGTCCGTCTCGGGTATGGCCTCGATGAGATTGCGCAGGCGGGCGTGCTGGCGGATGGTGATGGAGCAGCGGACAGCCATTGCGCGGCAGACCGCGACCAGGGCGTGGGCATAGCAGCCGCTGTCGGCCCGACCGTGAGCTGCCCACCGGCCCCGCCGTAGCGCACCCGTGCCACCGTCTCCCGCAGGAAGTGGGCGGCGCCGCGAGCGGTGTTGGCCCGGCCCTCGCGCAGCCGAGACATCAACACGTCGCCGGTGCCGGCCCCAGTAGTCCAGGCCCGGGCCAGCAGCGGGTGATAGCCGCGCTGGCCGGTGTAGCCGTGGTGGCGTGCGCCCTCCTTGGCCAGACCGTAGGTCTCGCAGATGGTGGAGTCCAGGTCGATGGTCAACGGCCCGTCACCCGGACCGGCCCCAGGCCCGGGCCAGCAGCTCCCGGCTCACCCGATCCAGTTGGCGGACCTGGCCCCACCGGAAACTGCGCAGGAACGTCCCCAGGGTGGATGGCGCCTTGACCGTACCGCCCAGGGTGCGGGCTGTCCCGCCAGCGCGCAACGCGTCGGCGTCGTCAATGCAGTCGCCGCCAGCCAGCGCCGACGCCACCAGGGTCATCATCTTGTCGCCGGCGTTGGCTCGGCCCATCGCCCAGGCCCAGGTCCGGTCAACCAGTTGGGCAGACCGAGATGCTGGGTCAGGGTGGCTGGCAGGATCAGCCCAGCATTGGCCACCAGGCGGGGGTCGTCAAAGGCGATTTGGATGTGGTCGGGGTGGTTGCGTGGTAGCATCTTGACAGTTGGCCGAGCAGCACAACGACTGAGGAGAAGACCACCGCTACCTAACCGTCCCAAACGAAATCATCAACGAAGTTACTGCAGAACACAGAGTCCGCCAAACAGCAGCTTGGCCCAAATTGCACCAGCACCGGAATAGCAGGGAAGCGTGGACCGCGGCATATCCCGTCTACGTCCCCCTCAGCCTCGGGTCCAGCACATCCCGCAAACCGTCGCCGAGGAGGTTGAAGCCGAACACGACCAAGGCGATGGCGACCCCGGGCAGTATGGCCAGCAAGGGTGCAATGCCAATGTAGTTGGTGGCTGCCAGGCTCAACATGCCGCCCCAGGACGGCACTTCCGGCGGCGTTCCCACGCCGAGGAAGCTAAGCGACGCTTCAACCACGATGGCAAAGCCCACGGTGATGCTGAAGAACACTATATAGAGCGACACGCAGTTGGGGATGATGTGGCGGAAGATGATCCGCCAGTCCGAAGCTCCTACCGCCCGGGCAGCCAGGACGAAGTCCATCTCTTGTAGGGTCAGCGCCCGGGAGCGGATGGTTCTGGCTGCCCCTGGGGCGAACACGATGGTGAGGGCGATTATGACATTGATCAGGGAGGCTTTGCCCAAGGCCGCCATGATGCCCAACGCAAGCACGATGCCAGGAAAAGCAATCAGGGCATCTAGTATTCTCTGTATCACTAGGTCGGTGTAGCGGCCGAAGTAGGCGCTGACCACGCCAACAACGGCCCCGACGGTCGCACCAATGCCGACGCTGACAATCCCTACAAACAGCGAAATCCGCGCGCCGTAAATCAGACGGCTGAACACGTCCCGCCCTACCTGGTCCGTTCCGACTAGTGCGCTCGCACTGGGCGAGGCGAAAATCTGGTCGGGGTGCACCTTGTAGGGGTCGGAAGGCGCTATGACCGGCGCAAATATTGCCGCCAATACCGTCACGGCCACGATCACGCCCCCGACGGCTCCCAACGGCTTCTTCTTGGCGAAGCCAGAGATCTCACGGGACGAGCCAGACCACAACCTCGGTATAATGCCCCGGTCCATAACCGATGTCGAGGCTCTTTGAATACTCATCGTTTTTCCAACACCTGCCTAAGAGTATCGGATTCTCGGGTCCAGCCAGGCATAGACCATGTCGATTATCAGGTTGAGTAGGAGGACCCCGAAAGCCACCAGGAAGACCACCGCCTGCACCATGGTGAAGTCCCGGTGGAAGATGGCGTCGATTAAGGTGCGGCCCACGCCTGGTACCAGGAAGATACTCTCGATGATGACCGTACCACCGATAAGCCGCCCGATCTGCCAGCCGGAGACCGTAAGCACTGGAGCGAAGGCATTCTTGAGGGCGTGCCGGGATATCACCGTCACTTCCCAAAGACCCTTGGAGCGAGCGGTGCGGATAAAGTCTTCCCGCATCACGTCCAGCATGGCAGAGCGGGTCACCCGGGCAATGAAGGCCATGTTGTAGAAGCCCAGGATCAGTGCAGGAAAGATCATCTGCGAGAGGTTTTTGAGCGGGTCCTCCCACAGCTTGGCGTAGCCCAGCGGCGGGGCCCAGTCGAAGAGCCACACCAGGAACATGATCACCATGATCCCCAGCCAGAATGTGGGTAGAGCGATGCCGCTGATGCTCAAAAGACGGCCGATGTAGTCGATCGGAGTGTCCTGCTTGACCGCCGACAGGACGCCCAAGGGCACGGCCAAGCCGAAGCTGATGATGAAGGCCAGAAATACCAGCTCCAGGGTCGTGGGGAAGCGCTCCTTCAACTCGTCCCATACCGGCTCATCGTAGAACATGGACGTTCCGAAGTCGCCCTGGGCCATGTTCCACACCCAAGAACCGTACTGCACCGACAAGGGCCGGTCGGTGCCCAGCTTGTGACGAAGTGCGTCGATCTGTTCTTGGGTGAAATCCCGCTCCCCTTGCTCCCCCATCAGTATCATCATCGCCGGGTCGCCGGGGATGATGTTCATAATCAGGAACACAAGGACGGAGACCAGCAATATGGTCGGGATGAACAAGGATACACGTTTTGCCAAGTAGCGTCCCATAACTTCTCCTTCGGTCCGCTCCGGGCGGCGGCCATCTCAGGCCCGTTCTCCCGTTGCTGACCGGCTGCCCCGGCTATTGGTCCAGCCAGATGCGCTCCCACATCATCCCGGTGGAAGCCACTGTGGAGGGCACGTAGAAATCTTGGATCTGTTTGCTGACAGGCCAGCCAAAGTTGTCCCAGAGCAACCCGACCCAGTGGTTGTCCTCGTAGAGCAGTATCTGCTCGATCTCGGATATGATTTCCCCGCGCTTGGTCTGGTCTGTGGCACGGGCCTGCTGGTCGTAGAGCTGGGTAATCTTGGGATGCTCCCAACCTGGGTAATTGCGGGCGCCTCGTGGCAGGTACAGTCCTGCCAGTATCTGGTCCGGGTCATGGAAGGCGAACCCGGTGCCTTGGATGCCCATTTCAAAGTCCAAGGCCAGGAAGGCGGCGATGCCCGCTGTGCTCTCCATAGGGCGAGTTGTGATGTCTATGCCGATCTCGCGGAATTGGTCCTTGAGAAGCGCGGCCTGGTCGGCGTAAATCCCGGTCTGTCGGACGGTGATAGTGGCGTCAAACCCGTCGGGGTAGCCGGCTTCGGCCAGCAGTTGCTTCGCCATTTCGAGATCCTGCGGATCTTTCTTTCCGTCGGCAGTCTGGCGGAAGCCAGGTACCTCCAGCAGTTCCTCCTCGGGCAATCCGAACCAGAGCCAAGACGGCAGCGGTCCGTGGATCGACCCTTTGCCGAATCCGAAGGCGTCGACCTGCGCCTGGCGGTCCACCGCTAGGAATAGCGCCCTCCTCACCTTGGGATTGTCGTAGGGCGGGATGGTGGTATTGAGCATCAGCCCGATGGCCAGAAAGTCGTTCATGAAGTGAACGGTCAGATGGTCCCCTGCGCTCTCCTGCAAGTTCAAGTAGTCCTGGACGTTCATGCCGGTAAACCCTACCGTGCCCATCAATAGCTGCTTAGTCTCGAAGGCTGCCTTAGTCCGGCCCTTGTCGGTGATCACATACTTGATGATCCCGTCCAGAAGAGGGAGTCCGTCCTTGAAATAGTTTTCGTTCCTCTTGTATTCGATTGAGTCACCCTTCCGGTAGTCGACCATCTCGTAAGGCCCCGAACCGACCTGCGGCGCTACATCACCGATTTCGGTCCCCGCCTCCACCACATGCTTGGGGACAATCTTCATGTAGTCAATTCCCAAGGCCGACAGGAAGGCGGCGGCCGGAAACTTCAGGTTTACAGCAATGGTCTGCGGATCGATGGCCTCGGAGCTAGTGTAATACGTGCGGAGGGCGCCAGCCCTAGGCCGGCTCTCTCCCTCTTGGACCATGCGATCCAAACTGAAGACTACGTCAGCTGCGGTCAGCGGCGTACCATCGGTCCACTGTACGCCCTCCGGAATGATAAACGTGTAAGTCAAACCGTCGTCACTGACGTCCCAATGCGTGGCGAGGTCACCGATGATCTGTTTTACGTCTCCGATATCGTTGTATTTGACCAGCCCGTTATAGAGGAGAGTGGCCTCTGACATGTCGATACCGGAGCCGGACGGATGGGGATCGATGCGCCTGGGAGCAGCATGTTTTTGCATCGGCACGACACCGCCGGACTTACCCACCGCTTCAGGTTCAGGCGTCGCCTCAGGTTGGGCCTGGGGTACGGAGGTCGGTTCGGTCATGGGAGCTGGGGGAGGCGTCGCAGCAGCAGTAGGTTGGGCTGCCGGAGAGGAGGAGGTGGCGGTGTCTTCCTCTGGAGCCACGGTGCCGCAGGCTATGATAGACAGGGCAAGGAACACGAGGGCGTATCGGTATACTGGCCCAACGAATCTAAGGTGTCTCATTTTTGACCCTCCCTAATCGGGATAATCAATATCTATACGTTACGAAAGAAGGCTTGTCAATACCTGAGGCGATTTCGCTACTGCGATTCGAGCGTGACCGCGACGGAAGATAGCCGTACTGGCGACTGATTCCGCAACCCGTCGATGCGCTAAAAACTGCCTTTTCCGGGTGGCCGTGGGATCTATCCTCAGCTGCAGCTGAGGATAGATCCCACGTTACCAAGACGGGTAATTTCGGCTCTAAACCCCGCTTAGTACTACAGTCGCAGAAATGTGGTAAGGAGTTTCAGGCGGCGTCGGTAATGGCAGCGCCGGGCCGTTGCCTGGTGCCGCCGTCTCCACCGGGACCACCGCAGCACTGATTCGTCCGTAGGTTGATGTCTCCATATCAGCCGGTAGAGCAACCGCCGGACCTCGGGCACCGTCAGGGGTATCAGCTTTTCGTCCAAGCTGGGACAGCCCCCTTTTCCCCCGGACCGCCTTGTTCCAACGCCTGGCGCCTGACCACCGCCAAGTAGGCGTGGGCCAGCATCGCCAGGGTGATGTGCCGGTACCAGCCATCCCATTTCCGGACTTCATACTGGTCCAGACCCACCTCTCCCTTGGCCTCCTCAAAGCATTCTTCGATGGTCCAACGAGTTCCGGCCACCCGCACCAGTTCCTCCAGAGTCGTATCAACCGGGCCGAAGCAGACGTAATAGGCCAACTCCCCGGGCTTGGCGATGCTGCGCCGGACCAGCAGCCAGTACCCCTTGCCCGGCTCCTTCAGGGGCCGGATCTCCACCCGCGCCCAATCGTATACCCGGGGTCCCTTGGCGCCGTCGCCCGCGCTGCGCCGCACCCAGCCGGGTTCCTCCACCCCAGGCGCCAGCCGGTCCGCCCGCACCGGTCGCCATCCCTTGTCCGTCTCTGCCCACAGCTGCTCGTTGCTCCTGACGGCCAGCACGTGGGGAACGTCTCGCCGCTCCAGCCACCGCCGCAGGTTGCGGTCGTTGCCGTAGACTTCGTCCCCAGTGACCCAGCCGAAGGGCACTCCCGATTCCAGCGCCCGCTCCAGCATCCGCCGGGCCAGTTGCGGCTTGGTGCGGAATGCCACTTTCTCAGGCACCCCAGCCTCTCGCCTCCGTTCCAGGTCATCAGCCCACACCCGAGGCAGGTAAAGTTCCCGGTCCATCAGGGTCCTCCCTTGGGCAGAGGCGTAGGTCAAAAATACCCCGATCTGGCAGTTCTCGATCCGCCCCGCCGTGCCGCTATACTGCCGCTGCACCCCAACGGACTTGTTCCCCTTCTTCAGAAATCCCGTCTCGTCCACCACCAGAACTCCATGGACGTCGCCCAGATGCTCCACCACGTAGTCCCTGAGATCGTCGCGAACCAGGTCGGCGTCCCAGACGTAGGTGGACAGCAGGTGCTGCACCCCATAGGGGGTGGCGTCCCCCGCCTGCTCCGCCAGTTGCCAGCCGTTCTTGCGTTC
This sequence comes from Dehalococcoidia bacterium, assembly GCA_965220095.1. Taxonomy (GTDB): domain Bacteria; phylum Chloroflexota; class Dehalococcoidia; order Lucifugimonadales; family UBA3495; genus Bin87. The sequence continues at coordinate 1,757,366 of OZ244805.1, read as the reverse complement.
CACGGGACTGAGCAGCCCTCGCAGGTAGTCCAGCGCACGCCTACGCGGCTCGGGACGCCGGAATCGTCCCGCAATGCACTCGTGTACCCCTTCGATTCCCTGGGCCCAACGGGCCACCTCCGCCACATCTTCTATCACACCTACCACCGCCTCACCTCTCCAGCCCTTGACTGCCTTGATTCTACCCGCCTTTGTTCTGCAACTGTAGTATTAGAGCCTATCCTAATAACTGATTGAAGATTGCAGGGGCGTTGCGGGAAGGAAAGCGGGGGTTGCGTCTAGACTGGGGCAATGACCAAAGCGAAAGATACCAAGCCGCCACGTCCGAAGCGTGCTGGCCCAGCCACCAAGACCAATCCCACCACCGGCGCGTTCCAGATCTCCGACGAGCTCTGGGAGGTGCTGGCGCCCCTGATCCCCGAGCATGTGAACACCCACCGGTTCGGCGGCGGCCGGCCCCGGGTTCCCGACCGCACCTGCGCCAATGGCATCTTCTACGTGCTGCGCACCGGCTGCCAGTGGAAAGCCCTGGACGCCACGGGCATCTGTTCCGGGTCCACCGCCCACCTGCGCTTTCAGGAATGGGTTGCCGCTGGAGTGTTCCTGGAGCTGTGGCGGGTGGGACTGGAACGCTATGACGAACTGAAGGGGCTGGACTGGAGTTGGCTGAGTATGGACGGCGCCATGACCAAATCGCCCTTGGGCGGGGAAAAAAACCGGCCCCAATCCCACTGACCGCGGCAAATGCGGGGTCAAGCGTAGCCTGTTGACCGAAGCCCAGGGCATTCCGGTGGGTCTGGCGGTGGACGGGGCCAACCGTCATGACATGAAGCTGGTGCGGGCCACGGTGGACAGCCTGCCCGTGCCGCGACCGGCGCCCAGTCCAGACCAACCCCAGGGTATGTGCCTGGACAAAGGCTATGACTTTGACGAGGTGCGCCGCACCCTGGACGAGTTTGGCTTCACCGCTCACATCCGCAGCCGGGGCGAGGAGGCCAAGGCCATCAAAAGAGCAGCTGGATTCAAAGCCCGGCGCTGGGTCGTGGAACGCTCGCACAGCTGGCTGAACCGCTTCCGGCGCATCCTGGTCCGCTGGGACAAGTCCCCTGAGAACTACATCGCCTTTCTTCATTTCGCCTGCGCCCTCACCGCCCTCAGAGCTGCTGGGTTATTAGGATAGGCTCTAAGTCTACGACTTCGTCAACGAGCTCTTCTAAAAGCGGGATGCGGTGCTCGGCGACCTGAGAGTCATCGATGTGGTCGATGACAGACCCAGTTTTGTCCAATCGCACCAGCGCTTGGCCATTTTTGCTGTTAAGGAACGCTAGAGTGTACAACCGCATCCGTTCATCGTCGATGTTTACGCGTACCATATCGTGGCTGATGACAAACCTTGCGATGTATTCGTCGACATATACCGCTGGACCAAGATTCCTGCCAGAGCAGGTGACCAATATTGTTCCCTTTTCAACCGAATAGGCGCGTACATCATTTCCCGTCCTAGACAGGTAATCAGCGGCCTCGGGAAGGAACTCAAGGAGGTCGGACGACCGCAAGTACGGAGCGCCACCTGCGGCAAGACTGGAATAAACGCGTTTGAAGCGTTTCGGTAGGGAAACTTCGCCCAAGCCACCTTCACCGGCTAGCTGCAGAAGAGGTACTCCCATCCGCGACATCTTGGCTAGCCTGGCGTTGGAGGCAACGCCCGGCGCTAAGAAATGGCCGGCGTCTATCCTTTTACCTTTGAGGATATCTGCAAAATCGACTACGCGCGTCTTCATCCTTGATCCCGCAACCACGCGAAATATGCTTCGGATACGTCAGGCAGGTCATCGTCTACGACACGTTGTAGGTGCGGGGTCGTGGCGGACCTTTGGAGCCCAGCTGGACTTTACGCAAAATTTAGAAAAAGTATAAAGGCAGGGTAAGCTGGCCTGACCCAAATCTCACTAAAGGTCCAGCCATGCTCACCCTGCCCGATGCAATTGTAGCCGTTGTCGGTCCCTTCGCAACGCTGTTTACCAACCCGACCTGGCGGAAAGCCCAGGTGCTGCTGATCGGCGCGATCCTGACCCCGGGTCAGCGCACCGTGGCGGCGGCACTGCGCGTCATGGGCCGCAGCGACCAGCGCGACTACGCCCGCTACCATGAGGTGCTCAATCGGGCGGTGTGGTCGTCCCGTGCAGCGGCCCGCATCCTGCTGGTGCTGCTGCTCCAGCACCTGGACCGCGGCGACGGCCCGTTGATCTTCGGCATCGACGAAACCCTGGAACGGCGTCGCGGCGCCAAGATCAAAGGTCGGGGCATCTACCGCGATGCGGTGCGTTCCAGCCGCCAGCAACTGGTCAAGGCCAGCGGCCTGCGCTGGATCTCTCTGATGTGGCTGGGCCACGTGCCCTGGGCCGGACGCCATTGGGCCTTGCCGGCGCTCACCGTGCTGGCGCCCTCGACGCGGTACTACCAGCAGCAGGGACGCCGACACAAGAAACTCACCGACTGGGCGCGGCAGATGGTCATGCAACTGAGGCGCTGGCTGCCGCAGCGACCGCTGGCGCTGGTGGGCGACAACAGCTACGCCGTGCTGGATCTGCTCCACTGCTGCCAATCCCTCCGTGAACCCGTTACCCTCATTGCCAGACTACGGCTGGACGCCGCTCTCTATGCGCCAGCGCCGCCCCGTCAACCGGGTCAGCAGGGCCGCCCGCCGCTGAAAGGCGCGCGGCGACCCTCGCTGAAGGCCCTCCTCGACCAGCCCCAGGTAACTTGGGCCAGTGTGGCCGTGGCCTGGTATAACGGCGCCACCCGCACGGTGGAACTCACCTCCCAGACGGCGGTCTGGTACCGCTCCGGCAAGCCTCCCGTCCTCATTCGCTGGGTGCTGATCCGCGATCCCCAGGGCGCCTTCGCCACCCAGGCTTTGCTGTGTACCGACCCAGCGGCGGACCCGACCCAGATCCTGGAATGGTTTGTCCTGCGCTGGCAACTGGAGGTCACCTTTCAGGAGGTGCGTACCCACCTGGGCGTGGAGACCCAGCGCCAGTGGTCCGACCTGGCCATCGCCCGCACCACGCCTGTCCTGCTGGGTCTCTTCTCCTGGACCACCCTGGCCGCTCACGCGTTGCAAAAACGACACCCCATGACCCAGCGTACGGCGGCCTGGTACGACAAACCGTCGCCGACCTTCGTGGACGCCATCGCCCTGGTGCGACGCCACCTGTGGCTGGCGTCGGAGGGTTTTTCAACGTCGGCCACCGACCCCGACATTCAGGAACTCCCGGTCGCCCTGTACCACCGACTTGTAGATTCGCTGGCTTACGCCGCTTGAAATGCGGAAAGTCCAGCCCAGTTATTGGATCAATACCACCTGAAGGTACGGATTCAAGGAACTCGTCGCCTTCTGGCGAACGACGGTAGATGGTGTTGCCGCGCTTGTCGTGCCCAATCTTCTCGGCGACGGCCATGAAGATAGGGTAGTCCAAGTGCCCTTCGCGGGCGAGCGCACGTTCTTGCTCGGACAGGCGACGCATCAGAACCATAGAGGTTTGCGTATCATTCTGTGGCTGGAACAGATCGCGTTGCATATCGACGACTGCGAGGAGTTGAACGTTATGGAGCATCCAAGTCCGCACGTAGCCGAGTGCCGGGTTGTTGAGAATCCCGTTGGGGATCACCATAGCCAATCTTCCAATTTCAGGTTTAAGAAACTGGACGCAGCGTTCTATGAACAAGATTTCCGGAGGTTGAGACTTCTGGAGCACAGGTTCGCCAGACGCATCGCGTCTCATCGTCCATTCGCCCGTCGACTCGTCTGGGTCCCAGATAGCGGCAAGCTCATATTGCTTGAGGATGTCGGCGTCGTCGACTACGATGCGTGTCCCGAACGGGGGATTCGTAAAGAGCACGTCAATGGAGTTAAGCTGAGCAGACCGCCGAGCCTCTTCGTTCCAGGTGTTTGGATGAGCCAAGCTGTTGGCTTGGTTGATACCACCTGCCCCATCATTGTTCATGACCATGTTCATCTTCGCCGCACGGACCAAAGCCGGGTTCAAGTCTAGTACCATTTCCGGATAGATTTGTAATAATATGAGAAGGGAGCCATACTTGGGTATGATCTTTCTGTGGGGGAGTATCCAGACATGGCTGCCATCAAGTATAAAGTCAAGCTGGCTGAATCCGAACGCTCCCGTCTCAATGAGGTTTCCCACCGGGGCAAGCCGTCAGTCCGCACCGTCAAGCGGGCGCTGGCGTTGCTCAAAGCAGATGAAGGACTTCGGGACGGTGAGATAGCCGGTGTGCTTTTGATCAACGCTGCTACCGTTGCCAGAGTGCGGAAGCGGTTCGTCGAGGAAGGACTTGAGGCCGCCATCAATGACAAGCCACGGCCGGGCCGGGAGCGCAAGTTGGACGGCAAGCAGGAAGCGCACCTAGTTGCCATCGCGTGCAGCAGTCCACCCGAAGGACATGTGAACTGGACGCTCCATCTGCTGGCGGACAAGGTGGTGGAGATGGAGTTTGCCGGGAGCATCTCCTTGGAGACGGTGCGCCAGATACTCAAAAAAACGAACTCAAGCCGTGGCGGAAAAAGGAATGGTGCATCCCCAAGCTGAGCGGGGAGTTCGTCGCTCGGATGGAGGACGTGCTGGACCTTTATCACGAAGAGTACGACCGGGAGTGTCCGGTGGTGTGTTTTGACGAGTCCTCCAAGCTGGACTTTCCGCATTTCAAGCGGCGTAAGCAAGCGAATCTACAAGTCGGTGGTACAGGGCGACCGGGAGTTCCTGAATGTCGGGGTCGGTGGCCGACGTTGAAAAACCCTCCGAGGCCAGCCACAGGTGGCGTCTGACCAGGGCGATGGCGTCCACGAAGGTCGGCGACGGTTTGTCGTACCAGGCCGCCGTACGCTGGGTCATGGGGTGTCGTTTTTGCAACGCGTGAGCGGCCAGGGTGGTCCAGGAGAAGAGACCCAGCAGGACAGGCGTGGTGCGGGCGATGGCCAGATCTGACCACTGGCGCTGGGTTTCCACGCCCAGGTGGGTACGCACCTCCTGAAAGGTGACCTCCAGTTGCCAGCGCAGGACAAACCATTCCAGGATCTGGGTCGGGTCCGCCGATGGGTCGGTACACAGCAAGGCCTGGGTGGCGAAGGCGCCCTGGGGATCGCGGATCAGCACCCAGCGGATGAGGACTGGAGGCTTGCCGGAGCGGTACCAGACCGCCGCTTGCGACGTGAGTTCCACCGTGCGGGTGGTGCCGTCATACCAGCTGGACTTTCCGCATTTCAAGCGGCGTAAGCCAGGGAATCGACAAGTCGGTGGTACAGAGCGACTGGGAGTTCCTGCGTATCGGGGTCGACGGCCGACGTTGAAAAACCCTCCGAGGCCAGCCACAGGTGGCGTCGCACCAGGGCAATGGCGTCCACGAAGGTCGGCAACGGCTTGTCGTACCAGGCCGCTCGGCGCTGGGTCATGGGGCGCTGTTTTTGCAACCCGTGGGCGGCCAGGGTGGTCCAGGAGAAGATTCCCAGCAGGACGGGCGTGGTGCGGGCGATGGCCAGGTCGGACCACTGGCGTTGGGTTTCCAGGCCCAGGTGGGTCCGCACCTCCCGGAAAGTAACTTCCAGTTGCCAGCGCAGGACAAACCATTCCAGGATCTGGGTCGGGTCCGCGGCGGGGTCGGTGCACAGCAAGGCCTGGGTGGCGAAGGAGCCCTGGGGATCTCGGATCAGCACCCAGCGGATGAGGACTGGAGACTTGCCGGAGCGGTACCAGACCGCCGTTTGCGACGTGAGTTCCACCGTGCGGGTGGCGCCGTCATACCAGGCCACGGCCACGCTGGCCCAAGTTGCCTGGGGCTGGTCGAGGATCGTTTTCAGCGCGGGTCGCCGCGCGCCTTTCAGCGGCGGGCGGCCGTTCTGACCCGGCTGACGGGCTGGCGCGGGCGCATAGAGAGCGGCGTCCAGCCGTAGTCTGGCAATGAGGGTAACGGGTTCACGGAGGGATTGGCAGCAGTGGAGCAGGTCCAGCACGGCGTAGCTGTTGTCGCCCACCAGCGCCAGTGGACGTTGGGGCAGCCAGCGTGGTTCGGCAGGCTCACCATGAGCGGGGTTGCAGGATCATCTGTCGCGCCCAGTCGGTGAGCTTCTTGTGCCGACGTCCCTGCTGTTGGTAGTACCGGGTCGAGGGCGCCAGCACGGTGAGCGCCGGCAGGGCCCAATGGCGTCCGGCCCAAGGCACGTGGCCCAGCCACATCAGGGAGATCCAGCGCAGGCCGCTGGCCTTGACCAGTTGGCTCCGGCTGGAACGCACCGCGTCGCGGTAGATGCCCCGACCTTTGATCTTGGCGCCGCGACGCCGTTCCAGGGTTTCGTCGATGCCGAAGACCAAGGGGCCATCCCCACCATCAAGGTGCTGGAGCAGCAACACCAAGAGGATGCGCGCCGCTGCACGGGGCGACCACACCGCCCGGTTGAGCACCTCATGGTAGCGGGCGTAATCGCGGTGATCGCTGCGGCCCATGACCCGCAGGGCCGCGGCGACGGTGCGCTGACCCGGGGTCAGGATCGCGCCCACCAGCAGTACCTGGGCTTTCCGCCAGGTCGGGTTGGTAAACAGCGTTGCGAAGGGAATGAGTATGGATACAATGGCATTGGGCAGGGTAAGCATAGCTGGGCCTTTAGTGAGATTTTGGTCAGGCCAGCTTACCCTGTCTTTATACTTTTTCTAAATTATGCGTAAAGCCTAGCCAAGCAGTTGCTTGGGGATGTGCGGCCTCCCATTGAGGCCGCTCCTGGACGGGTGGAGCGCTATGACACCGAGTACCAGCGAAACGGGACCTGGAATCTGTTCATGTTCTGTGAACCGAAGGGTGGGTGGAGGCATATCGAGGTGACCGGGCGCCGGACTGCTGTGGACTTCGCTCAACAGATGAAGTGGCTGGTGGACGAGGCATATCCTGACGCCGCAGTAGCGCGCGTGGTCCTGGACAATCTCAACACCCACAAGCCCGGCTCGCTCTACGAAGCGTTTGCACCGTCCGAGGCGCGCCGCATAGCCAAACGCCTGGAGCTTCACCACACACCCAATCACGGAAGCTGGTTGAACATGGCTGAAATCGAGTTGAGCGTCTTTAGCAGACAGTGTCTGAACCGCCGGGTCGGCGATGAAGCGTTGCTGAGACGGGAGGTCGCGGCGCTCGAACGCGAGCGCAACGAGGCCGCCGCCATCATAGACTGGCGGTTCTCCACCCAGGACGCTCGCAGTAAGCTCAAACATGTATATCCAATAGAATTAAATTGAAACGGTACTAGTCCGAAAACCATTGAACCCAGGTAGTAGGCGTGCTTCCTGTAGAGCTCGCCTAGTTCGCCTTGGGTTGGCCGCTCGCGGTCGGCCCATTCCACTCGCTCCGACTCGGCCAACTTTGAAAGCGCGTGATTCATTGCGGTGATGAGAAACCCCCCAGTTCCACAGGCTGGGTCGAGTAGGTTCGCGCCGGGTTGTGGATTCAGCATCGATACTGCCATTCGGCACGCGTTGCGTGGTGTGAAGAACTCGCCACGGCTCCGCGAAGGTTTGCACCTACAATCTCCTCGTAGGCGACGCCCTTTACGTCTACGGGGGATTCAAGAAGTGAGTAGCTCTGAAGTTGAGAGACCACGTAGGCTATCGTCGGCGGAGTGAGGGATATTTCACGATCCGAATGGGGGAAAATTTGAGGGTACTTGTCTGCGACTTTCTCATTGAAGATTGCTTGGATGCGGGTTTTAGCACTCAGGGCCACCGTTGCGTTCAAGCGTTCTCGCGAAGTCGTCAAGAAGTCGATCTGCGATGAACGTTCGTCTTCGATTTTCGCAAAAATGATCTTCAAGAGTTCCCAAAATGCCTCGGTCTTTTGCATCCCCTCGCTTCCGGCGATGTAGTTGTGACACCGACGAAACGCAAAGAGCAAGTTGTCGGCAGAGGCAGCCCTCAGGTCGCGACGGGTTAAGCGCTCTGATTCTTCCTCGGTCTTGCCAAACCGCGGAATGTCCAAAATCTCTTCGAACGCCTGTCCCCGGCGAAGGTCTCGCTTGGCGAAACAGTGTCGCTCAGTTCCATTAGTCCAAAGGCCGAAACGTGCGTTAAGGCAGGCGGAGAGATAGGATTTGAGCTGGTCGATCCCATCTTTTCGATCAGCCGGGTTCGTGTCCGCTCGCTTGCACTCGACGACGATGTAGACGTTTTCTTGGCGATGTTCATCTCTTGCAGGGAACACCGCAATATCCGTCGCGCGCCGCCTCGAGGAACCGACCTTAATCCTGAACTCGGGTTCGCAGTGTTCCATCGGATACCCATACTGCTCGACTAGCGCGCGTTCTAGGTTCTGCCGGACATACTCCTCTGGGGTGTCTTTAACGTGCGCGCCTGTTAGGAAGTCAGGCAAATACCCGTCGGGCACAGTTTGACCTGGCTGAACCGTGGGCCGGACGTGTGTGCGTTCTGCTCTTAGCATATAGATTTGAGAGCCAAGTCCCTGGCGGGAGGGGATTCAAACGGAGAATTCCAGATATGGATGCCTCCGTGAGCCCGACAGGAGGATGAATGCCGCTATTCTGAACCGCGGAGATGCCAATATCAAGCAGAACGAGGTTTTGCTTTCCGTTTGGAGTGCGAGGAGGTGTCGTGCTCAGCGAAACCCGTTGGAGCCAGTCGAACAAAATGTCAGTATGGCATTCCAATCTATTGAAGCCGGTCTATGGCAGACTTTATGCACGACTCTGCCATTTTTCGCGCCCTGGGGCCTCAATTGGACGCCACGGCAAGTACGGTGCCAGGGCGAGATGGTAGGCGAAATGGCAGAGTTGCTAATGAACTCTGCCACGGTAGAATTGGGGGCGTATGCCCGCCTGCGAGCTGCCCCACTACTGGACGCCGGAACAGGTCCGGCAGATCCTGGCCGCCATGTCCGCCGGTCGGCCCTGGCTGCTCGCCCTGCTGACGGTCTATACGAAAGATAACTGGCCCACGGCGTCCGGCCACCACGCCGGGGTAATCCGGTCTCCCACGAACCCATCCCAACCACGCCCATTAAACTGGAGGTGAATCCATGGATGCCAACCCAGCCGACTGCGATTGTGAGCGGTGCGAGATTGACCGCGCGCGCGCGCTTTACCAACGGGCGTGGCTCACGGCCTTCCGCGAAGCGACCACCGCGCAGGTCAGCGCGACTCGCCGGAAGCCATTGGAGCCCTGCTGGCGTTGACCGGCCTGACGCTGGAGCAGGAAAGCGAACTGTCCGGCGCTGTGGTCGGAAGGACGGCGCGTCAGCAGGACCAGGGCGAGCAGTCGCCCATGGCAGCAGCGGAGACGGAGCGGCGCATCGGGCTGATGGGACGTTTGAATGACGCCGCGGCGCGGCTCCGACCGCAACCGGAGCCGGAGGTTGCAGACCATGATGCGGACCTCTGGTACGCCGCCTGCTTCGCCTGCATCACCAGCCTCCAGGTGGTGAGACTGTTCCGTCGCCAGCGGGCCGAGCTGCCGCAACGGGACCCAATGCGGGAGGCCTACCTGGTGGTGCTGACCCCTCTGGTGGGGAGCGCCGAGGAAAGCAGGGAACGTCTTGAGGCCACGGCTGTCCCCGACATCGACGACGGGCTGGCCAACGCCCGAGCGGCGCTGCTGGCGGAGGCGCACGCCGCCATCGACGAGATGACGGAAACCGTGGCCGCGGATTTGCGCGCATTCAACCAGGACCTGCCGGTGGAAATCCGGCCGGCCATGCGGGGACTGCCCGCGGTGACCGAACGCGCGGCCGCGATGCTGGTTGGGCCGGCTGACTTCTACGTCGGACGCTTCGCTAGGCTTTACGCATAATTTAGAAAAAGTATAAAGACAGGGTAAGCTGGCCTGACCAAAATCTCACTAAAGGCCCAGCTATGCTTACCCTGCCCAATGCCATTGTATCCATACTCATTCCCTTCGCAACGCTGTTTACCAACCCGACCTGGCGGAAAGCCCAGGTACTGCTGGTGGGCGCGATCCTGACCCCGGGTCAGCGCACCGTCGCCGCGGCCCTGCGGGTCATGGGCCGCAGCGATCACCGCGATTACGCCCGCTACCATGAGGTGCTCAACCGGGCGGTGTGGTCGCCCCGTGCAGCGGCGCGCATCCTCTTGGTGTTGCTGCTCCAGCACCTTGATGGTGGGGATGGCCCCTTGGTCTTCGGCATCGACGAAACCCTGGAGCGGCGTCGCGGCGCCAAGATCAAAGGTCGGGGCATCTACCGCGACGCGGTGCGTTCCAGCCGGAGCCAACTGGTCAAGGCCAGCGGCCTGCGCTGGATCTCCCTGATGTGGCTGGGCCACGTGCCCTGGGCCGGACGCCATTGGGCCTTGCCGGCGCTCACCGTGCTGGCGCCATCGACCCGGTACTACCAACAGCAGGGACGTCGGCACAAGAAGCTCACCGACTGGGCGCGACAGATGATCCTGCAACCCCGCTCATGGTGAGCCTGCCGAACCACGCTGGCTGCCCCAACGTCCACTGGCGCTGGTGGGCGACAACAGCTACGCCGTGCTGGACCTGCTCCACTGCTGCCAATCCCTCCGTGAACCCGTTACCCTCATTGCCAGACTACGGCTGGACGCCGCTCTCTATGCGCCCGCGCCAGCCCGTCAGCCGGGTCAGAACGGCCGCCCGCCGCTGAAAGGCGCGCGGCGACCCGCGCTGAAAACGATCCTCGACCAGCCCCAGGCAACTTGGGCCAGCGTGGCCGTGGCCTGCTATGACGGCGCCACCCGCACGGTGGAACTCACGTCGCAAACGGCGGTCTGGTACCGCTCCGGCAAGTCTCCAGTCCGCATCCGCTGGGTGCTGATCCGGGATCCCCAGGGCTCCTTCGCCACCCAGGCCTTGCTGTGCACCGACCCCGCGGCGGACCCGACCCAGATCCTGGAATGGTTTGTCCTGCGCTGGCAACTGGAAGTTACCTTTCAGGAGGTGCGGACCCACCTGGGCCTGGAAACCCAACGCCAGTGGTCCGACCTGGCCATCGCCCGCACCACGCCCGTCCTGCTGGGAATCTTCTCCTGGACCACCCTGGCCGCCCACGGGTTGCAAAAACAGCGCCCCATGACCCAGCGCCGAGCGGCCTGGTACGACAAGCCGTTGCCGACCTTCGTGGACGCCATTGCCCTGGTGCGACGCCACCTGTGGCTGGCCTCGGAGGGTTTTTCAACGTCGGCCGTCGACCCCGATACGCAGGAACTCCCAGTCGCTCTGTACCACCGACTTGTCGATTCCCTGGCTTACGCCGCTTGAAATGCGGAAAGTCCAGCTTCGACGAGTGGGACCCCAACCCGCCGCACGCCGCGGGCGGACTTTACATCGTCTACTACTACCGCGGCGCCAAAGTGGTCCAGTCGATACTGGACACCTACCCGATGGGATTCCCGGCGGCCGCGGCTCAGCAGCAGGTCGACCGGGTGATTGGCGCGCTGTTGGCAATGGGTCCGGAAGCGGAGGCATTGTCGGACCTCCTGCTGCCCTATCCCTTGGTGATGTCGGATCTGGCCGACGCCGGTCTCCACGACGTGGCGGGGGATCGCTGCAGCGAGTTCGTGTCGGCGCTGCAACAGCAGGACCTGCGCCACGGCGCCATGCTGGACGTGCTGGCGGCGGTGGCGGGGGATGGAACCGGACGTGTCGGAATACCTGTTGCGCGACTCGGACTTCGACACCGAATTCGCCACCCTGAGGCAGGCGCGGGCCATCATCACGACGGCACGGCGGCAGGGGCTGGACTCGGTGAAGCTGTCCAAGCTGGCGGCGGCCATGGGGCATGAAGCGGAAGAGTTGGGCGTGACTCCGCCGTCGACAGATTACGCCACTGTGAGCATCCTGCTGGGAGAGGCCCGTGCTGCCGGACTCCCCCACGACGCCATTGACCGCATTTACCAGGCCATTGACCCGGACGGGTATGAAGAAGAGCGATACGAACAGGCTGCGGATCTGCGGGAGTTCGGTGACGAAGACGCCGACGGGGCGCTGGAAGGATTGCCGCGATTCGACGGTGAGTTTTCCCGCTGAGGCATTGCTCCCCAGGTGCTATAGTCTCGGTAACATTTCTCGATGAGGCGACAGGCCGGCAAGACTAATTGTCGTTAATCACCTGATCGTGCTGATCGGCATTTGTGCCGCAATCGACAACGGGTTTACGTAACGGCGATTGGGCGAACCACGATGAGTATCAATAAGGCAGGGTGAAGATTTGAGGTTGGCCCATGTGGTGACCCAAGTTGGTCCGTCTCATAATGCTTGACGTCAGGCGTCAATTCTCCCTACACTGGCCATGTAATGACCCAGGGCTACCGGGATCGACGAACCGCGGCATTCGGCCCCGGAGAATATGTCGTAGCGTTTCAGGGTTTTGAGGATCAGACAGCGCGCCGGCTTTCGATTTTGAACGCCGCCCGATCGGTGGACACTCTGCGGGCATTGCGCGGCAATCGACTGGAAATCCTGCGGGGGGACCGGGCCGGTCAGTACTCCGTACGGATCAATCGTCAATGGCGCATCTGCTTCGGTTGGCCTGAGGGCCAGGCCGGACCGTCGGACGTTGGGATTGTGGACTATCACTGAGGGGGCGCTGGCGACAATGTTGAAACGAGCCGTACATCCTGGGGATGTATTGAGAGATGAACTGGAGGAGAGGGGAGTATCTCCGGCGAGTTTCGCCAGGCAGATTGACGTGCCAGCCAATCGCATCAGCCAAATTCTGGCCGGCAAGCGTGCGGTGACCGGAGACAGCGCCCTTAGGTTTGGCCATTGGTTTGGCATGGATCCCCAGTTCTGGCTGAACTTGCAAGCGCAGTACGAGTTGGCGGTCGCGGAACGGGTGGTGGGAGCAAAGATACGTGCCCTGCCCACTGCGGCCGGCGGCGAGTAGAGTACGGACGACGCCACGTTTCGGCGTCCATGATGTGCCAGGACTTCCGACGGCGCGCTGGGCATCCCGTATGGGAATCGGAATAGCGACTGTCATTACCATGGGGCTGGTGTCAGGAACGCCGGACGGATCCGGGAGTTGACAGATGATCATACTGCACGGAGGTTGGCAAGACGGATGTATCTTGCTGTGGGCGGAGCAGTCTCCGGACGAACTGTGCCCCGAAGGAACCGGTGATCCGGCGGGCAATGAGCATCCCTACTGCGCCGACCACGGAGAGTTGGTCAACGTTCTGGCCAGTGCCGTGCCCGGGTTTCGGGCGGACTCTGGCGAAGCCGTCTCCGCCACCGCGTGGCTGCCCAGCAGGGGCGGCAGCCCCGTTCCATCCAGCGCTCTGGTGGCAGAGCCGTCCAGATCCAGGGCCCGGCCCAGGCTGATGCCCTGGTCCATACCGGCATACCGAGTGTCTCCGGCGGACGCCATCCCCATATTTCAGGCCGGCAAGGGGCAGGGGATGTTGACCACCGGCGTCAGCATCGGAGGGGACCTGGCCTATTGGAGCCAGGCGGTGCGCTTCGGGGCGGCGGTGGTGGCTCGGCAGCAGTTCTTGCCGGGTGCAACCCACGACGCCGATGGCGCTCGCGCCGCCTGGGTGCCGCTGTTCATCGGAGCCGACGCCGAGCGACTGGCTCGGCTGAGCCAGCGTATGCCGGCGTCGGCCCGGGCGCTGTCTGGCTCCGGCGCGGATCAACCGCCCGACCAGCCGGCGACCACCGTCCTCAGGACCTTCGTCGCCGCGATCGCGGACAGCCTGGTCAGAAATGGCAACGGCGCTCCGGAGGTGACTGCACCCAAAGGCCGCCGCGAAAAGTTAGCCTTCGACAGCGTACACGACGCCTGGCTGCACGGCCTGAAATCAATCGACGGAGCGGTCTCCGGCGCTCCGGAGGAACTGGGGCAGCTGCGGGCGCAGGTGGCGGAATGGCAGCGACCCATTGCCTTGACGGCCAGCGCGCCGTTTCGGGTCTGCTTCCGGCTTGAAGAACCGCCGGAGCCGCCCGGCGATGAACCCGACGTGGTTCCAACGCAACGCGATGGGTGGTATCTGCGCTACCTGCTGCAATCCCACGCAGACCGCAGCCTGCTGCTGCCCGCCAGCGCGGTCTGGAAATCCGGCGACCAGCGGGTCCGTGAGCTGGAACGGGACGGCTTCAACCCCCGGGAGTTCCTGCTGGCGTCCCTGGGTCAGGCCAGCGGCATCTGCGCCGGCGTGGCCGACAGCCTGCACCGAAAACGGCCCGCGGGCCGGAAGCTGGACGCCGCCATGGCGTACCAATTCCTGACCGGGGAATCCATCGCGCTGGAAGAAGCCGGCTACGGCATCATCCTGCCGGCGTGGTGGACCCGACGGGGAACCAAGACCAGGCCAACCATCCGGGCCAACGTGAAGACCCCGCAGATGCAGGGCGGGGGCGGCGTGTCATTGTCCACCATGCTGGAGCTGAACCTTGAGGTGGCGTTGGGGGACCAGGTCATGACCGCCCGGGAACTGGAGGCGCTGGCCCAGCTGAAAACGCCATTGGTGAGACTGCGCGGCCAATGGGTGGAGCTCAACGCCAGCGAGATCCGGGCGGCGCTGGATTTCTGGAACCGGAAGGGCGAGACCACGCTGAAGGACGTCATCCGGCTGGCGGTGGGCTCCGGGGAGACGCCGGGCGGGTTGGACGTGGACGGTGTGGCAGCCAGCGGCTGGGTGGATGACCTGCTGGGGCAGCTCACCGGACGGGCCGAGTTCCAGGAATTGGAAACGCCTGAAGGGTTCTGCGGGACGCTGCGTCCCTACCAGCAGCGGGGCTATTCCTGGCTGGCGTTCCTGCGGCGCTGGGGGTTGGGCGCCTGCCTGGCCGACGACATGGGCCTGGGCAAGGCGCAACCGCTGGACGCGCCGGTCTTGACGCCTGCGGGTTATCGTCGGATGGGAGAGCTGTTGGTTGGCGACCTGGTAATTGGGGGAGACGGCCACCCCACCGCAATCATAAGCGTGTATCCGCAAGGGCCAAAGCAAATATACCGGGTGACGCTTTCGGACGGGACGGACGTAGAGTGCTGCGCGGAGCACTTGTGGACAGTGACCACCGGCAATTGGAAGTTTCGCAAATCGCCGTCACAGACCTTGAGGCTGGCGGATATCATGGAGCGAGGTATCCATGACGCGGCCGGCAATCGAAAGTGGGAGATACCGCTGGTAACGGCGCCGGTGGTTTTCGCCCCTCGGGATACGGAATTGCCCATGCCGCCGTATTTGATGGGCGCACTGCTGGGTGATGGAAGTTTTCGAAACCACCATGTCCGTTTCAGCAGCTCGGACCCTGAGGTTATCCAGCGCGTTTCCAGTGAAATAACTCAGGTGAGCGCCGACTTGTCTTTACTCAAGGCCGATGCCGACCCGGAGCGTTGTGACTATCGAATATCTGGAAAAAGAGCCGGAGCTCCCAATGCGCTGATTGCCATAGTCCACGAATTGGGGCTGATGGAATGCTACAGCCATGAGAAATTCATTCCGCGAGATTACTTGACGGCCAGCTCGTCAGAGCGGCTGGAGTTGCTGCACGGGCTAATGGACACTGACGGATACGTACAGGTCGCCCGCAGGGGCAACGCAGCCATTATCAGCACCTCCTCATCTCAACTGTCGGATGACATCAGATTTCTGGCGCAGAGTCTTGGCGGGACCGCGCGAATACGGGTCAAGCCAACCACTCACCGGGACGCTTACGTACTGACTTTATCCTTGCCCAGCACAGTGCAACCGTTCTGGCTGACACGCAAGCGGGATGCCTTCCCCAACTTCCGGAGCAAGTATGCGCCGACGCGGCGTATCGAATCGGTTGAACCGTCTCGGGTAGCAGAGGCGCAATGTATCAAGGTCGCAAATGCCGATGGCTTATACCTCACAGACCATTTTGTGGTAACTCACAACACGGTCCAGACCCTGGCCGCCATCCAGCAGGACCGCCGGGAGGGCGCGGAGGAACCGGCGCTGTTGGTCTGCCCGACCTCGGTGCTCAACAACTGGCGCAAGGAGGCCGCCCGGTTCACGCCCGACCTGCCGCTGATGGTGCATCACGGTCCGGGCCGCCGGCGGGACGCCGAATTCGTTGAGGCGGCCCGTCAGCACGCCATCGTCGTGGCCAGCTACGGGGTGCTGACGCGGGACATCCGGTTCATGGCTGAGGTGCCGTGGCGTGGCATCGTGCTGGACGAGGCCCAGAACATCAAGAACCCGGCCACCCGGCAGGCTCAAGCCGCCCGGTCGCTGGGCGCCGACTACCGGGTAGCCCTGACCGGCACGCCCGTGGAGAACCACGTGGGCGACCTGTGGTCGGTGATGCAGTTCCTGAACCCGGGCCTGCTGGGAACGGAGGGTGAGTTCAAACGCAACTACTTCATACCCATCCAGGCCGAAGGGGACGAGGGCGCGGCCCAACGGCTGCAGCGGGCCACCGGCCCCTTCATCCTGCGGCGGCTCAAAACCGACCGGGCCATCATCACCGACCTGCCCGAGAAGGTGGAGACCAAGGAGTTCTGCACGTTGACCCGAGAGCAGGCTACCCTGTACGAGGCGGTGCTGCGGGAGGCTGAGCAAGCTTTGGAAGAGGCCGAAGGCATCGGGCGCCGGGGCGCGATACTGGGGACGCTGACCAAGTTGAAGCAGGTTTGCAACCACCCCAGGCAGCTGCTGGGAGACAACTCCGCCATCGGGGGACGTTCGGGCAAACTGGCCCGGCTGCAGGATATGCTGGAGGAAATCATCGCGGTGGGCGACCGCGCCCTGATATTCAGCCAGTTTGCCGAGATGGGCGGCATCCTGCAACGGCACATCCAGGACACGTTTGGCAAAGAGGCGCTGTTCCTGCACGGCGGGGTCTCCCGGCGTCAGCGGGACCGGATGGTGGAGCGGTTCCAGGACGTCAAGATCGGGCCGCCAGTGTTCATCCTGTCGCTGCGCGCCGGCGGCACCGGGCTGAACCTGACGGCGGCCAACCACGTCTTTCACTACGACCGCTGGTGGAACCCCGCCGTGGAGAACCAGGCCACAGACCGCGCCTTCCGCATCGGCCAGACCAGCAACGTCCAGGTGCACAAATTTATGTGCGCCGGCACCCTGGAGGAGCGGATTGACCTGATGATTGAGGCCAAGCAGGCCAACGCCGAACGGGTAGTAGGGACCGACGAAGGCTGGCTGACCGAATTGTCCAACGACGAACTGCGAGACGTCCTGAGCCTGAGCCCGGAAGCGGCCGTCGCCTGAAACCAGTGGGGATAAACACCTTAGCCCGCGCAATGCAGGACTGAACGCCATGGTCTATTACGATTACGAGTACACCCGTCCCCGGGAAGCCAAGGGCGGTATTCGGGCGCAATCAAAGCGGGGCGACTTCGGCGCCAGCTGGTGGGCCAAGCGCTGGGTGCAGGCGCTGGAAAATGTCAGCCTGGGGTCCAGGCTCGCCCGGGGCCGGTCCTACGCCCGCCGGGGGCAGGTGGTGTCCATCGACGTGCGGCCGGGGGAAGTGGCGGCCAGCGTGCAGGGTTCCCGAAAGCGGCCCTACCGAGTCAGCATCGGGGTCGCCACGCTGCCGGGCCCGGATTGGCAGAGGCTCCAGGGTGCCCTGGCCGAGCGGCCGGTATTCGCTGCCAGCCTGCTGGCGGGCCGGATGCCGGAGAACATCGAGGACGTGTTCGCCGACGTCGGATTGTCCCTGTTTCCGGCGCGGGAAAGCGACCTGGAGACGGACTGCTCCTGTCCTGACTACGCCAATCCCTGCAAGCACATCGCAGCCGTGTACCTGCTGCTGGGGGAGGAATTCGACCGGGACCCGTTCCTCATTTTCAGGATGCGGGGCATCGAACGGGACGAGCTTTTAGGACCCGACCTGCGGAAGTCCGTCGAGGCCAGCGCCTGGATGTCCCCGACGCTGGCGCCGGAACCGTTGCCTGCCGACCCCGACGCATTCTGGGGCCAGCCCCAATGGGACGACAATGACGACGACCTCATCGGGGTGGCCCGCGTGCCTGAGGAGACGGCTTCGCTGCCCAGGCAGTTGGGCCGGTTCCCGTTCTGGCAGGGCAAGGAAGAGTTCCTGCCGACCCTGGAAGCCATCTACGGCCGGGCGTCTCAGGTCGGGTTGGAACTGTACCTCGACTCGGAATGACCCGCGCTATCGCACGCCGGAGGCCTGGATGATTGCCCATCTGGACCGGCAAGGATAGTCGTCGCTACCGGCAGGACTTTTTGTCGTTAATCAGATGTACAATGCGGCACTTGGCGGATGTTCCAAAACCTACCGATCACGTGGGCAAAGGCAGCGCCACAGGAACCTGAAACGGCAAAACTGGTGAAATAGTTGGCTCAGATTCTGGCCATCGGACGCAAGCTCCAGACCTTCCGTGCGCTGCGGCACCGCGATTTCCGCTGGTTCTGGATCGGCGCCAACGCCCAGGCATGGGCCAGGGGGATGCAGTTCCTCATCCTGGGCTGGTTGGTCTTGGAACTGACCGATTCGGCCTCCCGCATGGGTTTCATGATTTTCCTCTACGGGATGCCCACGCTGGGGTTCGTACTGTTCGGAGGCATCTTCGCCGACCGGTTCGACCGGCGCGGACTGCTGATGTTGACCCAGGCCCTGGTGGGCCTCCTGGTCCTTGGACTGGCCGTGCTGGAGACCGCCGGGCTGGTTGCCCTGTGGCACATCTACGCGGTGGCTTTCGTCCTCGGCACCTTCCAAGCCATCAACACCCCGACCCGACTGGCCATAGTCCGCGACCTGGTGGACCGCGACGACCTGATGAACGCCGTCGTCCTGAACTCGGCCGTAATGAACTCGGGACGAATCCTGGGTCCGGCCCTGGCCGGAGGCGTCATCGAACTGGCCGGAATAACCCCGGCGCTATACCTGGCCGCCGGCGGTTTTGGCGTTGGCACGGTAACGCTGCTCATGGTCCGGCGGGTGCCACTGGCGGCCCGGGACCGGCGCTCGACCATCCTGTCCGAACTGTGGGGCGGGCTGCGGTACTGCTGGTCAAACCCGGTCACTTTCACCGTCATCGGCATTGGGTTCGCCTTCGGCTTCTTCGCAATGCCCTATGCCCAGCTGCTGCCCGCCTTCGCCAAACTCGTCCTGGACACCGGCGCCGGCGGAGCCGGGCTGCTGATGGCCGGGGCGGGCATTGGGTCCCTGTCCGGCACGGTCATCATGGCGTCGTTGGGCAACACGCCCCATAAGAACTGGCTGCTGCTGGCCTGCATCTTCCTTTTCGGCATATCCCTTTTCTGCCTGGCCTGGTCACCTTGGTTCTGGCTGTCCTGGGCGATATTGTATCTGGTCGGGATGGGCAGCATAGTGCCAATGGGGACGGCCGTGTTACAACTCTCCGTGCCAACGGAGTTTCAGGGCAGAGTGATGAGCGTCTGGTACATTTCCGCCGGGTTCATGTTCATCGGCTCCTATCCCATGACGCTGGTTGCAGAGTACCTAAGCTGGACCGCGGCCTTCTCGGGCGGAGCCGCCGTTTACCTGACGGTCGCGTTTGTGCTCGGGGTCTGGCGGCCAACACTGCGCCGCCTGCGCGTGTAGCTCGACGCGCGGTCCTCAGTTGCCCTTCACAGTGAACCGCCGCAACGACGAATACGACACCCGGCAGCCTATAACCGCCAGCAATTCGTGGACACGGGTCGTCTGCGAACGGTCGCCGGTGCGCCACTTGTCCCGCGTCAAGCATTCTTGCCGGTTTGGCGTTTATCATTTTCACCGGTTCCCACGAACCATGTTTCGGGGAGCCGTAGCTACGGCTCCCCGAAACATCTCACGGCGTTGTCCCACAGGATCTTCGGCAGCAGGTCTTTGTCCAGGGCATCCCAATTCAACACCAGGTCAACCGAGCTCGGAAACCGGGTCTCCGGGTGGGGGTAGTCGGAGCTGTACATCAGCAGATGGCTGCCCATCATATCGGACACCATCCTGACCATCTCCGGGCCTTCGTGAAGCACTATGGAGGCAAAGAACCTGCCGCCGGTCATGTACTCGGTGATGGTGTGCTTCAACTCTGGAACGTAGCCCATGTATTCCACCTGGTCCTGCATTCGTGCGGTCCAGAAGGGCAGCCAGCCGAACCCGGACTCCAGGATGGAGAACCGGATGGAAGGGTAGCGGTCCATGATTCCGGCCCCCACGAAAGAAGCCACCGCTCTCATGGCCATCCTCGGCAATTTCCGTAGCGACGAGAGCGTCAATGCCGCCAGCAGACCGCCGCACCGTTTTCACTAAGCGCACAGACGTGGCCGTACCCGCTATAAGATCGCCTGGCAGAGGGAACACTGATGTCTATGAACTTCGCTCCGGCGGGCGGCAATACGGAAGCCCAATTCCCCCAGCACACCGCCGTGCCTTTTGTTGTCAGTCCGCAGGCTAGACTGGCCGAGCCTACACTTATGTCCGTCAACTTCTCACCGGCTGGCGGGGTGAAATCATTTATTCCCCAGCACCACGACGATCCGTCTCTCTGCAGCGCGCAGCTAGCGTTTATACCTGAGCTGATGGAATGAACCTCCTGTTCAATCTGATATGAACGGCCTCTGTTGCACAGCATCCCGCCGTCCGCAAGCAGCCCGCAGGCCTCATTTGTTTCTCCTACGTCAATCTCCCGGAATCTCGACGAATAAAAGAGTTCCTTTGAATCGGGAGCCATTCGGAAAAGGTCGTAGCCCCAACACGAGGGTGTGCCGTCCTGTCTCAGCGCGCAGGTGTAGGAAAATCCCGCGCTTATGTCCGTGAACTTCTCTCCCGCTGGGGGTGAAGACTCACCATGGAAGTCGTTTCCCCAACACACCGGCGTTCCGTCTGCCATCAGGGCGCACGTGTGCTCGTATCCGGCGCTGATGGTTGTGAAGCTTGCTCCGGCCGGAGGTGAGGACTTGCCATCCGATTCCGATCCCCAGCACACCGGCGTTCCGTCTGTCATCAACGCACAGACATGTTCAGAGCCCATGCTGATTGTCGCGAATGTCCCCTCCGGTGGATCATCAATGGATCTTGCCGTCTTGACGCAGACGTATTCCAAAAACGCAGTCCCATATTGAAATGATCCTCCCCCACGTTGCAAGGCACAGTGGTTCGGGATAGTGTTTTGCTGAACCACTGTCTTAATATCGCCTTTGTACTCTGGATGACTGAAGCCAATGTTTCTGTGAATGTAAAGGCCGAACGCGGGCAGGAAGACGCCATACCTACCAGAAGCTATGGTAAAAAGCTCGGCATTTTTATTTAGACGGATACCGGCCAGATCCTTTACTGCGGGCATGTTCAGCGCTCTGAACTGGGCTGCCAGCCGCTCTCCCTTGTCCTGTCCGCCCGATTCGTACACGAGGAAGGTTGCCCAGACCGGGGGAACATCAGGATTCTTTGGGAATATGTACTCAATATATGGCGACATGGTCTCCGTCCAACCGCCCAGGAAGTGATAGTATCGCTTGCGATCCCAGTCCACGATCCCCTCAACCGCCTTGAGGCACAGTTCCATCCCCCTTGCGGCAGGAAGTCCGCCGGTCGCCCGAATGGCATGAGTGAAAGGGCTAAGGATTTCTCCTGGCTGCACCAGAACCCCCGGGGCATTCGCAATCCACCCGTCGTCTACGCCGTGTGTAGCGGCGCCTTCACTCGCTGAGTCCAACAACTCATTGGTGAGTCGTACCGAGTGAGTAAAACTCAGCATTCCGCCGCCGTATAAGAGCCGCAGCCCAACGTAGTTCGGGTCCATCACGCCAAGCGCAAGCAGTTCTTCTGCCGAAAAGTCGTTGAGGTCGCAAGGGCTGAGCATGTCGGCTTGGACAGTGGCGTGGTGGACCAGGTTTAGCAATTTGGTCCGATGGAATATGGGGGTCGAGTTCCAATTCCGCGGCTCCTCACTGGTATACTTCCGGCCCTTGCAGTACACACAGCTTCCTGGGTAAACGCCGAAGTCATCCAACGCTCTGGTCATCCTGGCGCCCTCTGCCTCCGGGTCAGCGGGATCTGCCGTGATGTCGTTGACCACCGTGTACGGGTCATAGAAGGAGAGCATGTACAGCGCCGCCTGCACCTCGTTAGCCTCCAACGTATCCAGTTCCCAAGCATCGTAGAGAGCTGGGATGCCGAAGACACTCTGGGCGCGTCCCAAGGCTCTCAGCTCGCTCTCTGACAGTTCGCCGTCTGCCAGAAACGCCTTCTCCCCCGCCGTCTCCGGGGCAGGATGGAGAACGGCCTCCCGCAGCTTCGGGTGGTAGTCCGCTAGGATTATGAGCACAGGGTCCGGCGTAGCCGTCGGTGCGGGTGTCGGCGTCAGGGTTGACGATGACGCGGCGGTCGGTGTGGGTGTTGGTGTCAGGGTTGGCGATGACGTGGCGGTCGGTGTGGGTGTTGACTCTGGTTCAGGAGCGTATGTTGCAGTAGGTTCTGGGCGCAGTAGCGGTGGGTCTGGCGTTGCGGTGACACGGTATTGAGGGGTGGCCACCTCAGCCACTTCAACGTAGGGAGTCGGTGTTTCTGGAAGTATCGTCTCAGGCATCTCCGGGGACACGCAGGAGACACTGAGCAAGCAGAGACTGAGGAGTAGCAGTGGGTTCCTGGTCAATCTCCCAATGTAGTTCATCATCAAGTCTCACAATGGCATCTTCATAAAGTGTCCCGCAAGACTTACCAGGGTGTTGAAATTGGGTAATGGAATGGCGGGGTAAGTCTTGTGAACGTCATAGTATCACACGCTGGGGTGAGCCGTTAATGATTGGCGGCTTAATCGACGATGGACTCGGGTCGATTGGGGAGCTTTCCAGCATGGTCATTTCCGCCCACAGGCGGTTGCGGGCAATTCCGCAGTAGCGCAACTTGCGTCCGCCGGCCACCGTCTTCACCCAGCCGAAGACCTCTTCAATCCGCTTCCTGGCCCGCTGATTGACCCGGTGGCCATCGTGGCGAGTGGTGCGCCTATTAATGGCCGAGCGCTGCTTCTGGGCCACGTGGGGCGTTACCTTCAGGTTCCGGCATTCCTTGACCAAACCCCTGGTAACTTGGGCCAGTGTGGCCGTGGCCTGGTATGACGGCGCCACCCGCACGGTGGAACTCACCTCCCAGACGGCGGTCTGGTACCGCTCCGGCAAGCCTCCCGTCCTCATCCGCTGGGTGCTGATCCGCGATCCCAAGGGTTCCTTCGCCACCCAGGCCTTGCTGTGCACCGACCCATCGGCGGACCCGACCCAGATCCTGGAATGGTTTGTCCTGCGTTGGCAACTGGAAGTTACTTTCCGGGAGGTGCGGACCCACCTGGGCCTGGAAACCCAGCGCCAGTGGTCCGACCTGGCCATCGCCCGCACCACACCCGTCCTGCTGGGGCTTTTCTCCTGGACCGCCCTGGCCGCGCACGGGTTGCAAAAACAGCACCCCATGACCCAGCGCCGAGCGGCCTGGTACGACAAACCATCGCCGTCCTTCTCCTTCAGCAGGCGGATTACCTGCGCTTGGGCGATGCGGACCTCATTCTTGAGCCCATCCAGTTCCAGGAACACTGTACGGAGGGTCGACCGGCTGGGGACTTGGTCGAATCCACACAGGGTGGTGAGACTGTGCCGGTCAGTGTCCAGCCACTCCAGCAGCGGGGTCATCTCGCGGGGTACCTCGGTCCGCCGGCAACGGCTGATGAGGTACAGCTTCATCATCGGGTCGCGATCGAGAGGTGGGCGCCCGGTCCCAGAGGGCGCCCCGAGTTGCTCGCGGATCGGATCAAGGTTCGCTTTCTCGAGGGCCTCCATGAAGGTGGGTACGCTGTGGAAAAGTTGCCGGCGGGAAGGGGCTGCGGTATCGCTTCCGGTGCTGGCGTTTGGGGTTACGCGCCTAGCCGGGCGGGGAGTTTTTGACAGATCCTGCATGGGGACCGAATTGGACACAATCCCGAACTGGACATGCCAGTAGGCATGAGTTGCCGGACATCATAGTAATCACCCGGTGCGCCGTAATCTGCGGCGCGGACAACTGGGTGGAGATTGAGGAGTTCGGCCAGTCCAAAGAGGATTGGTTCCGGCGGTTCTTGACTTTGCCCAACGGCATCCCTTCCCACGACACCTTGGGGCGGGTGTTCAGTCTGCTGGATCCGGACCAGTTTTCGGCTTGTTTCATGGACTGGGTACGCTCAGTCAGCGCACTGACCCCGGGCAAAGTGGTGGCGATCGATGGCAAGACCTTGCGGGGTTGTCATGACCGTGCCAACGGCCGAAACCCGCTGCGCATGGTAAGTGCGTGGGCTACGGAGCGCGGGATGGCGCTGGGACAGACCCGCACCAAGGCCCACTCCAGCGAGATCACGGCGCTACCGGAACTGCTCAAGGCGCTGGAACTGAAAGGGTGCCTGGTAGCGATAGATGCAACGATAGATGCCATGGGCTGCCAGAAGAACATCGCCCAGCAGGTGGTGCAGAGAGGACAGGCTTGCTTTTTCCTGCTTCGACACCAACCGGTTCACTACCAGGAGAAGCTCCGCCACAATGTCCTGCACCCGCATTCGGTAACACAAGGAAGACCAGGGGTCCAGGAACACTGCTTGACCTCAGGGAACCTGCTCTTCACCTACGCGCATAGCTACACGTTCCTCAGTTTGGGGTCCAGCTTGTCCCGCAGCCAATCACCGAACAGGTTCATGGAGAGCACCGTCATCAGGATGGCCAGGCCGGGGAAGAACGCCAACCACCAGGCGTTGATGATCAGCGTCCGACCATCGGCTACCATCAGGCCCCAGGCGGGTGTGGGCGGGGGTATGCCGGCCCCCAGGAAGCTGAGAGTGGACTCCAGGATGATGACGTGGCCTACTTCGAGGGTGGCCAGCACCACCACCGTATTTACCAGGTTGGGAAGGATATGTCTGGCCATGATGCGAAAGTCAGAAGCTCCCGCCACCCGGGCCCGGTCCACGAAGTCCCGGTGCCTAATGGCCAAAGCCTCCCCCCGCACCAGCCGGGCATAGCGGGCCCAGAGTAGTACAGCGATGACCACTATTACCGTGACCATGTGGGGTTTAAAAGCCGCCACCAGCACCAGGGCCAGCAGAATAGACGGGAAGGCAAGTTTGATGTCTACGATGCGCATGATAACAGCATCTGTCTTGCCGCCGAAGTACCCGGCCATGAGCCCCAGAGCGGTACCCACCAATCCCCCAAGGGCAATAGCCAGGAGGGCCACTGTTAGCGAAATCCTGGCCCCATGAACCATCCGGCTGAAGTTGTCCCGACCCAGCTTGTCGGTCCCGAGCGGGAACTTCATCGACCCAGCTTCCCGGACCACTTCCCCTTGCACAATCTCCTCTCCGACCCAGAAAGGCGGCAACAGCCGGTCATTCAGGTTTCCTATTTCGGGATTGTGAAGTTCAATCTGGTTGGCGAAGACAGCAGGAAGTACCAGCACTAGTAGCAGGATAGCCAGAGGCAACAGGGGATAGCGCCGAATCCAGGCCAGTCTCCGTGATACTGCTGACACTCCGGAAATTACGTCCCACGGACGTCCCTTGGGAATTGTAATTATTGCCATCGGGGAACTCCTTCCTCGCTAATAGATCCAGTGCTAGGTGTAAGTGCTAGGTGTACCGTATACGGGGGTCAAGATAGGCGTAGAGAATGTCCACCAGCAGGTTAATCGCCAGGAAGCCAGTGGCGAACATGAGGACCATCGCCTGAACAACCTGGTAGTCCCTAGACCGTAGGGCCTCTATGGTGAGTTGCCCCACTCCGGGCCAGGAGAAAACGGTCTCGATAACCACGGATCCGGTCATTATTACCGCACCGATGAGGCCGAAGTAGGTGAGGGGAACGATGAGGGCGTTGCGAAAGCAGTGCTTCCAGATTACCTTCCACTCTGGGATGCCCTTAATCCGGGCCAGCTTCACGTATTCGGTGTCTAGTACCTCTAGCATAGAAGAACGGGTCAGGCGCATCAACGCCGCTACGTTGTACCACCCCAAGGCGATGCCAGGGAGGATCATGTGGCTTATCCCGCCCCTCCCTGAGGTTGGCAACCAACCTAGATAGACCGCGAAAATCCACATGAGGACGATGCCCAGCCAGAAGGAAGGCAGCGACTGTCCCAGCAGGGCAATTATCTTGCCCATGGTGTCGATGGGAGTATCTTTTTTCACCGCCACAATGATCCCGATAGGCAGGGCGAGGGCGGCGCTTACCAGGACGGCAAAGCCTGCCAATTGGACGGTGGCGGGCAACCGCTCCCATATCATATCCGAGACGGAGCCCCGGAATCTGAAGGATTCCCCGAAGTCTCCCTGGATGACGTTGCCCATATATTTTATGTACTGTATATGTATGGGGCTGTCCAAGCCCCACCGTGCCTCGACCCGTGCTATGTCCACTGCAGTCGCCTCCTCGGGCAGGAGAACGTCTAGAGGACTGCCCGTAACCCGCGCCAGGGCGAAAACCACGATACTGATAACCAGCAGCGCGAGCACTGCTTGGCCCAGACGTAGGATTATATAGCGTTGCATTGCTGCCTCCGGTGTGATTTATCCTACCGTGGTAGGTTAGGGGTCGAGTTGGCCTCGCCCCTAACCGAATGATGCATAGAGCCGCCTACTTGCGTACCGCCTTGGTGTACTCGTGTCCCTTGAGGGCTCCAAAATAACTGTTGTTCACCTTGTAATCTACTACCACCTCCGGGTTGATGGCGTACTCGCCATAGAGGTACACCAAAGGGATAGTGCCGTAATCGTTATAGATGATATCGCCTATCTCGGTCATGAGCTGACGGCGCTCCACCACGTCGATACTTCTGGCAAAGCGGTTGTACAACTCATCAGTCACCGGGTTCTCATACATGAACACAATGCCTTCCGCTTTAGGACTCGTGTAGTAGACCGGGATATTGCGCCACCCTGGCCAGAACCCGGTGCGGTGGGTCCAGAGGGTGTTCTGCAACTCCCTTGCCCTGAAGGCGGACCGTATGGGGGCGAACTCGCCCACTTGCAGCTCTACGTTGAACCCTACGGCCTCCAGCATCTGGGCAACGGCCAGACCCATGTCCGGCAGCTCTGGCACCCCGGCCAGGGGCCCAATCATAAATTTCACGCCCACTCCCTCTGGATAGCCGGCCTCCACCAGAACGCGCTTGGCTTCCTCCGGGGCATAGGGGTAAACTTTCCACTCCGGGTTGAAGGACTCGTCGCTGATATGGTAGGGCATGTTCGCCATCAGTTCGCCCTTGCCCCCGAAGATAGCCTTATTGATTGCTTCCCGGTCGATGGCCAGGTTCATGGCCTTGCGCACCAGCACGTTGGTATTGGGGTCATCGGGGTCCCGTTTATCCTCCAGGTATAGCCCGCCGATACCGATCCAGGCCGAGTAGGCTGGCAAGCTACTGCGCGCGATTTTCATCCCAGCGGCCAGTACATCGACCTGGCCTTCGCGATTTACCTCGCTGATATCGGCCTCCCCGGTCAGCATCATGGCTAACCGGGTGGCATCCTCCGGTACCATGAGGAATTCCAGTTCCTTGAAATCCGGGGCCACCCGCCAGTGCTCATAGGTCACACGCTCGAAGCGAAAGTTCGTCCCTTGCTTGAACTCCCGGAACTCATAGGGGCCCGTCCCCACCGGGTTCTTCTCAAACCCATCCTGGCCTACTTCGTCGAAGTAGCCCTTGCAGTAGACAGTGAGATCCGTCTGGACATCGGCTAGCAAGAAGGGGATGGTCAGCTCGGGCCTCTGCAGGTGGTACACCAACTCGTGGTCGTTTACGATTTCAATGTTCTCCTTGACACCCACCAGATTCCGCCACACCTCGCGGCGGCCGGCGGCGGAGTCCTCACCGGTTACCAACTCCCAGCCATGGACTACATCCCTGACCGTAAAATCACCCCCCTTGTGGCAGGGTACGTTCTGCCGGAGTTTGAAGGTCCAGTTTCTGCCGTCGGCGGACATCTCCCACTCGGTGGCCAGCATAGGAACCAGCTCCCCAGTGACGTAGTCCACTTGGACGAGGTGCTCTTGAATGGGTTGAAGTAGGCCCTGGGGAGTGCCGCCCATGATCCAGCCCAAGGTGCCCTGAATGTAGGGCGGTACTACGGCTACCCTCAGACGCTCCTGAACAGGCTCCCCTTCTGTCGGGGCCGTCTCTGTGCGCTGTGCCACTGGTACAGGCGTGGTCGCCTCATCCGAGGCAGCGGGGGCCGTGGTATCAGCCGGAGCGGCAGGGACCACGGTGGGCTGGGGTGCGGTCGCCGCCCCGCCACAGGCGACAGCGAACAGCAGGAACACTATCAAGGGCGTGAATATTAGTACATTGGGGTTTTTGAACCGGTGATGCATCACGGAGCCTCCTCCATGCCTCGACATTGCTGTATTTGTGTGCGGAGCTATTCGGGGACGATTATCGGTCAGTTTGAACCCAAATATGAATGATTACGTAAACTATACAGCGTACTGAAAGTTAACAGCAATGCAATTCGAGAATCGTTACATACAATCCGCTAACCTACCGATAGCGTAAAGTGAGATATAAACTATCGACGACCGTGTTGTCAAGGGGTTTTTCAATCAGGGCAATCGCATTTTATTCGGCCGGGTTCAAATATCTGGCGTAAATCGCGTCCAATCAGGGTTCGATGTCGGGAATGCCCGTCTACGACCCAGGCTAACCGCCAATTTGGCCCAGCGGTGGGCCCTCCTCCGGTGAATTGAGAGTCCGATGCGTGGCTGCGCTATTTGCCTCACAGATGATATGAGGCTTCAGTTATGCCGAACATGCAATATGCGATTGCCCTGGTCACTTCCCCCTGTTTTTGCCGCGCCGTCTTTCTAGATTCGGTTTCACCAATCCCGAGGGTTCCCTGGGTTTGGCTTAGCCCGAATCCACCGAAGGGATGTAGCCATGCCGGTCAGACAAGGGATGCGAGGCAAGGGAGAGAGACGGTGAGGGCTTGCTCCTAATAGATTTGGCTGGGTGCAGGGTGCGGTAGCCACGCAAAGGGGATGATGGCGGCCCGCAGTAGCGGTGCTGGGCGAGATGGCCAGGGCAGCATGCAGCCAGAGACGCTCGGGGACCAGCCTGGCGCAAGTCTGCGAGGCGGTCGGGTAGTCTGGTGAGTGGGTCAGACCTCCGTCGGCGTTGACACCAGCGGCGCCGTCAGGCCGGGAGTGGGATGGCTCGCAATCGAGCGAGGGCGCGACTGAACTGGGTTTCCCAAGGTCAGCGCTGGGGAAGATGCAAAGTGAGGCGGCGCGCCGAGCGGGTGAGCCGTCCGGCGAGGGAGCAGAAGCGCCGCCGGAGGGTCTTGGCTAGGCTTTACGCATAATTTAGAAAAAGTATAAAGACAGGGTAAGCTGGCCTGACCAAAATCTCACTAAAGGCCCAGCTATGCTTACCCTGCCCAATGCCATTGTATCCATACTCATTCCCTTCGCAACGCTGTTTACCAACCCGACCTGGCGGAAAGCCCAGGTACTGCTGGTGGGCGCGATCCTGACCCCGGGTCAGCGCACCGTCGCCGCGGCCCTGCGGATCATGGGCCGCAGCGATCACCGCGATTACGCCCGCTACCATGAGGTGCTCAACCGGGCGGTGTGGTCGCCCCGTGCAGCGGCGCGCATCCTCTTGGTGTTGCTGCTCCAGCACCTTGATGGTGGGGATGGCCCCTTGGTCTTCGGCATCGACGAAACCCTGGAACGGCGTCGCGGCGCCAAGATCAAAGGTCGGGGCATCTACCGCGACGCGGTGCGTTCCAGCCGGAGCCAACTGGTCAAGGCCAGCGGCCTGCGCTGGATCTCCCTGATGTGGCTGGGCCACGTGCCTTGGGCCGGACGCCATTGGGCCCTGCCGGCGCTCACCGTGCTGGCGCCCTCGACCCGGTACTACCAACAGCAGGGACGTCGGCACAAGAAGCTCACCGACTGGGCGCGACAGATGATCCTGCAACCCCGCTCATGGTGAGCCTGCCGAACCACGCTGGCTGCCCCAACGTCCACTGGCGCTGGTGGGCGACAACAGCTACGCCGTGCTGGACCTGCTCCACTGCTGCCAATCCCTCCGTGAACCCGTTACCCTCATTGCCAGACTACGGCTGGACGCCGCTCTCTATGCGCCCGCGCCAGCCCGTCAGCCGGGTCAGAACGGCCGCCCGCCGCTGAAAGGCGCGCGGCGACCCGCGCTGAAAACGATCCTCGACCAGCCCCAGGCAACTTGGGCCAGCGTGGCCGTGGCCTGGTATGACGGCGCCACCCGCACGGTGGAACTCACGTCGCAAACGGCGGTCTGGTACCGCTCCGGCAAGTCTCCAGTCCTCATCCGCTGGGTGCTGATCCGAGATCCCCAGGGCTCCTTCGCCACCCAGGCCTTGCTGTGCACCGACCCCGCCGCGGACCCGACCCAGATCCTGGAATGGTTTGTCCTGCGCTGGCAACTGGAAGTTACTTTCCGGGAGGTGCGGACCCACCTGGGCCTGGAAACCCAACGCCAGTGGTCCGACCTGGCCATCGCCCGCACCACGCCCGTCCTGCTGGGAATCTTCTCCTGGACCACCCTGGCCGCCCACGGGTTGCAAAAACAGCGCCCCATGACCCAGCGCCGAGCGGCCTGGTACGACAAGCCGTTGCCGACCTTCGTGGACGCCATTGCCCTGGTGCGACGCCACCTGTGGCTGGCCTCGGAGGGTTTTTCAACGTCGGCCGTCGACCCCGATACGCAGGAACTCCCAGTCGCTCTGTACCACCGACTTGTCGATTCCCTGGCTTACGCCGCTTGAAATGCGGAAAGTCCAGCTTATAGAGCGCGACTGATACGAAAGGGTTCGAGGAGGCCGTCCGGTATGAATTAGGTTGACGCGCATCTTCAGTGGGCTGCATACTCGGTCTCGCCGGCTGGCTTGGGCTGCGAACTGGGTAATCCCGAGCCAGGTGCGTCCGGCAAACTTGCTGGAAAGACAGTTGTGTACCGAAGGGACGGGCCAGATGCCTGGCCAAACGGGAACCAATACCACTGAAGGGGGGTGAACCGTGGCGGGACCATGTACAGGCCTGACCGTCCTGGATTTCTCATTGGGGATGCCAGGGGCCATCTGCACCTTGGTAATGGCCGACTACGGGGCCGAGGTGATCAAGGTTGAACCTCCCGGCGGAGATCCTTTCCGCTTTCAGCCCGCCTGGATTTCATGGAACCGCGGAAAAAAAGGCATTGTGCTGGATCTCAGCACTACAGAAGGCCGCGAGCAAGCCATCCAGCTGGCCGCCGGGGCTGATGTTCTGGTAGAGTCCTTCCGTCCCGGAGACATGGCCGACTGGGGGTTGGCGTATGACACCCTGTCGCAACTTTACCCGCGGCTGGTCTACTGCTCCATCACGGGCTTTGGGCAAAAGGGCCCGCTCCGCCGGGTAAAAGGGTACGAGGGTGTCGTTGCGGCCAAGGCGGGCCGGATGCTCAACTTGGAGGGACAGCCCAACCGGGAAGGCCCAGTGTATTCGGCGGTGTACACCGGTAGCTGGCACGCCAGCCAGGCCGCAGTGCGCGGAATCCTTGGCGCCCTCCGCGTGCGGGACCTATGCGGGCGTGGGCAATGGGTCCAGACCAGCATCGTCCAGACCCTGGCTTCTCCCCACGACAACAACGTCGGTGACGGTGGACTGGTGAATATGCAGCTCCGGCGCAGGGACCCGGAGCGGTTTCCCGGGAGACCCGGCGGCGCCCGAGGCCTCTCCTCCATAGGATACGTTCCCGTGCGGACCAAGGACGGCACATGGCTCCAACACGCCAATCAGAGGGTCCCGCACATCCAGGGGCATCTCAAGGCCATCGGCCTTGGGCACCTGCTCGAGGATGAGCGCTTCGAGAAAGTTCCCGCCATTGACTTGGAGAACCGAGAGCTCCTGCGCCGGGAGATACTGAAGAAGCAGTTGGAGAAGACCACCGACGAATGGATGGAGATTTATCTCCAGGACGGCGACATCGCCGCTGAGCCCTATCGTGACAGCGTCCAGGCCATGGATCATCCTGCGGTGGTCTCCAACGGTACAGTGGTAACGATCAATGATCCTCGCGTGGGCCCTATGCGGACCCTGGCCCCCCTCGTGGATTTCAAGGACACCCCGGGAGAGCCAAGCGGACCAGCCCCTGTTGTGGGACAGCACAACGCCGAAGTGCTGGGACGACTGGGGCAGCAGCCCGTGGCCGTACCCGGTGGCTTGCCTGAGGCCAATGGGGCCGATGTAGCGACCCACCCCCTGTCAGGGGTCACCATCCTGGACCTGGCGACTATCCAGGCCGGGCCCTACGGCGCCGCCCTTTTGGCAGACCTTGGGGCCCGGGTCATTAAGATCGACGCCACCGATAGGCGATTGGATGAAGGGCGGCGTTCCACTGCACAGGCAATGGCCGACGCACGGACCTATGCTGGCAAGGAAGGCATTCAGGTTGACCTACAGACCCCTGAGGGGAAAGAGATCGTCCATAAGCTCATCGCCAGGGCCGATGTTCTCTCGCACAACTTTCGCCCCGGCGTTCCGGAGCGTCTTCAGGTCGATTGGGAGACCTGCCTGAAGATCAATCCCCGCCTGGTCCATGTCTGGATGGGTACCTATGGTGAACACGGGGCACACGCGCGCCGGCCGGGCGCCCACCCCATTCCCGGCGCTATCATGGGCGGCGCCATGCGGCAGATGGGCCGGGGCATGCCTCCGCCTCCGGAACAGGTCATGGGTATTGAGGAGACCGTTGAGGCGACCCGCTGGCTCATGAAATCCAACTGGGGCCCGGACCAAAACACATCCCCGGCTGTGGCCACGGGCATCATCCTGGGCCTTCGAGCGCGGGACCTCACCGGTAAAGGCCAGCCCGTCCATGTCACCATGCTCAACGCCAATGCCTGGACTAATGCCGATGAGTATTACGACCACGCCAACCGCCCTCCCATTGCCATGCCCGACGAAGAACTTCATGGCCTTCATGCCCTGTACCGTCTGTACCGCTGCCGGGAAGGGTGGGTGTTCCTGGCTTGTCTGTTCCAGGACGAGTGGGAAACATTCTGCCGCACTGTGCAACGGGGAGAACTCCTGGCCGATCGCCGCTTCTCTACTCCGGCGGCGCGACAGGCCAATGACGAGGCCCTGGTCGCCGAGATCTCGGCAATCCTCGCCGGGCGTACCGCTGCCGAATGGGAAGAGTTGCTAATCAAGGCGGACATCGGCTGTGTCCGGGCAGACGAAGCTCTGGAGGGAGAGTTTTATGCGGACCATCCCCACGCCAAGGCGAATGCACTGAGCGTTGAGGTGGAGCACCCGTATGTCGGAAAGTACCTCCGTTACGGCGGGTTGGTCGAATTGTCCCTGACTCCGGGACTCTACCGGACCTCCATCCAAATTGGCCAGCACACCAAGCCCCTGCTTCGGGAAATCGGGTACGACGACCAGGAGATCGAGGACTTGGGAACGCGGGGAATCGTCCAGTGGGCGGACCCCTCGGTGGGTGGGGAGCCGTAGGCGGGTACGCCCAACATGCGTCAAGCCGCTCTATACCTGGGCAATCTCATCTGCATCCAATTTGCGAAGGGAGGTCATACTTGGCAATACTGGTCAGTTTCGATATAGATGGAACGCTGGAAGCAGGAGATCCGCCTGGGCCTGTTACCATGAGCATGGTCAGGAAAGCCCAAGCGCATGGCTGCATCATCGGTAGCTCATCTGACCGTCCGCTTCCAGTACAGCAGGCCATTTGGGACCGACACCGCATCGAGGTGAGTTTTGTCTCATCGAAGCAGGGTCTGTTGGACCTGAAGTCTCGCTTTTCGGCTGAGGAGTACTACCATATTGGCGATACAGAGTTGGATCGCCAATTTGCCCTGACCGCGGGGTTCCATTTCGTCTCGATGGATGCCGGAAATACCGAGCCGTGGATTAACGGGAGAACGAACCAGGATTAGACGCACTTTCCGCATGGTTTTTCTTTGGGAATTATAGTGGATGTTATCCACTGCCCTAGTCCAACATCCTTGCTTGATAGGGGGTAAGAAATGCTTGTACAAGATTCTATATTTGGCAGCAAGAGCGAAGAGAGAGGGTATCGCGCCGTTGAACGCACATGGGGGGTAAGTACGCGGTCTACCCACAGATTCCCTTGTCGGCGTTATTCAAACCAGACCCCAAATGGCGCGACACGAGCAACTTCTTCTTCAAGACTAACGTGGATTACGTGATTTGCTCAAACGAAGGTCGCCCGATTCTTGCCATTGATTTTGACGGGTGGGGCGGAGGGTTCGACAGGAACGGAGAGTACGTCCAAGTCGAAGCGACGCAAGACCGATACCGTAAGCGAAAGTTCGACATCAAACTGCGGTTTGCTAGGGAAAATAACTTCCCATACCACATCGTTTCATCCGATGAATTTAACCTCTTGGGTGATGATGTCCAATTCACAGTGGTTGACGCTATCATCGGCCAGGCCCTTGCAAATACCAGCTTTAGTGACCGCGTTCAATCTTTCATTGACGAACACGCCGAAGAAATTGATATGCAACCAGATTGGTACAAAGATGAATATGTCCAAGACCTTATCATCGGTTTAGAAGTGGATTGCGAGGCCGAGCATAGCAAAATCTGGCAGATAAAGTCCGAAGTTCTGTCCCAAGTCCATTCTATTACCGGAACATCCTATTTTGGTCATTCATTTCAATTCATTGACGAACCCGGAGTGCCCAGCGTTGCGTGGCCACCGTGGGAGCATTTGGAAGAATTTAAGCGCAGATTAGTTGCCTTGGACAGGGAGGACGTGTGTGGATGTTTGGTAACTATTTTCGATACCCCGGTCGGCGAAGTGTCGGAAATATTTAAGATGAGGAACTTGGGCTACTCCGCACCATCCCTTGTCCGTGACATTGGGGACTTGATGGCTTGGAGTAAACTTCTGCGCCTGCTTCGTCGGCACCTATAAGCCGAAATGCATGGCTCAGAACCGCTGTCAGGCATTGGATAAAATTCACTATATTTCCTTTTTCTTTCCCACGGGCTTATCCGGACCTGAACCTGAAGAATGCCACCTATGATATTGGCTCGGGACTCTGGCGGGGACATAGGGGAACTTGATTATGGGCGACAAATACCTTTGACCAGCAAAAGCACTCTACATATAATCCGCGCTAGATCGTGTCGGTAACGGCAACGCGCGGTGCGCAAGATTCCACAGGAGGGGAGAACGATGTCAACGATTCCAGGCTTGGAGAGACCTGCCCCGGTTCACGATGATCTGACCAAGCCCTTCTGGGACGCCTGTAACGAGCGGCGGTTGGTCTTGCAGAACTGCACCGCCTGCGCGAGGCTGCATTATCCGCCCACCCAGCGGTGCAACGAATGTGGCTCGGCCGACAATCTGGAGTGGCAAGAGGTGCAAGGCAAGGGACACATTGACGTGTACCTGGTGATACGCGACTCCCGCATCAGGGGGTTTCGGTCGGCGCAGCCCATCAACTTTGCGGTGATAACCCTGGACGAGGACCCGGGCATCAACTTCTTGTCCAACCTTCCGGGTACCCCGCCGGGCGAGGTCCCCGTTGGAGCCCCGGTGGAACTGATATTTGAACAAACGAGTACCGGACAGTTGGTCCACGAGTGGCGGGTGCTCACCTAGCCCACTTGGGTCCTACGGACACGGTCAATAGCGCAGACGGCATAAGGGAGCTGAGATGGTTAGCGACACGAGTTGGATGAGAAATCGGGAAGGGATGGGAATCTGGGAGCACCGGGGCAAGGTCGCCGTTGTAGGTTGGGGTCAGTCCCATATGGACCGGCGCTGGGACGGTGTGGCCCTGGACCGGAGCTGCGGCGGCTTGAGCAAGGAGGCATGCCTGAAGGCAATTGCAGACGCGGGCCTGTCGCTGGACGACATTGATGGGCTTATCACCAGCCCGGAGACCCGTGCGGAGCAGACCTGGGCGCCTCGCCCTTATTTTGACCCGCCCTACGACACCGAGGACGGCCTAACCTATGCTTCCGCGGAGTGGATGCAGAGGGAGTTGGGGTTCAAGAACGTAAAGTATCTCAAATCCGATGCACCCTACATCGGCCCGATGATGGGCCTGGCCGCGCAGGCGGTCGGTGACGGTTTATGCGAGACCGTCCTGGTATGGTACCCGATGGTTAACCTCGAAGGCCGCTACGGGCACAACAATCCACAGAATATCAATGAGGAGGCCCCCGGGAATAGCGCCTTCTCTCTGCCGTGGGGTTATCAGAGCGGCGCCATGTTCAACAATCTGGTGATCTTCCTGCAGTACTGCAAAAAATACGGCAAGTCCCACGACGGGCTGGCCCCGCTCTGTTTGAACTTGCGCAGAAACGGCCTGATGACTCCCTGGGGGTACTACGCTCTCCACGAGCCCTATCAGCTCACCCTTGAGGACTATTTGACCGGGCGCGTGATCGAGGAACCGCTGGTGATATATGATTGCGACAGGCCAGTCAATACCTGCGGGGCATTCATCTTCACCACCGCTGAGCGTGCCAAGGACCTGAGGCAAAAGCCGGTCTACGTCCTTAACCATGCCCAGAACAATGGCAGGGGTAGGAGCACCATGGCAACTCTGGAGGAGCATCAGGAGGCGGTCGCCAGCCTGGCACGGAAGATGTGGGAGGGTTCCGGGTTGGGCCCTGATGATGTTGATATATTCAACCCGTACGACGGCTACCTCACGTTCACGCAGCAGTTCCTGGAGGGCTTCCAGTGGCACGGTGTCAAGCTGGGAGAGGCCCACGACTTCTATGCCGACGACATCAGGGTCGAGGGTCCGCATCCCTTCCTTTCAAGTGGCGGAAATAACGGAACGGGGCGCAATCGCGCCGTCCTCTACGCTGACAGCATTCAGCAGCTGCGGGGGACAGCGGGTGCGCGGCAGGTGACGGTGCGGGCCGAAACTGCCCTGGCGGGCTGCAATACACCCGACAGTAACGGCTTCATCATGTTCAGCAAGCATCCGAGCTAAAATTCAGCGCCTTCAAACCCCAGGAGCTCAACGTCCAACCCCATCCCTTTCGCTTGAGCAAGCACCTTGAAGTCGCCGTACTCTTCCGGGTCCACCAGGGTCATCATGGCCATTCGGTTGAATTCCGTTAGGGCGGCGGATTTGCCTTGCGTCTGAAGGGCATCAAGGAACGAGTAGAAGCCAAGGTTAGTCAGGAACCGGCTCTGTAGGGAGTAGGCCACGGTGGTTAGACCATGCCGATCACCCATCCGCATGAGGGACGTGAAGTCCACCTGGCAGGTGATGTCCTGTTGCCCGATGTGCTGGTACGGGTCGCTGCTGACGATGTGTCGGTTGTAACAGACCAGCGTGCCCCGGGCATTCTGGGGCGAGTAGAGGTCAGTGGCCAATTGACCGTAGTCGATAGTGAGAATAAACCCGCGGTCCAGGGTTCGGGAAAGCTGGCCACTCCAGTCCTCCATGGCCAGGTTCACCTCGCCCCGATACCCTTCAGTCAAGGATAAGCCCAAACCGGTCAGCCTCTGTTCGATGCGAGGTGAAGATGGCTCGTCCAGGACTTCGGTGAGATTCTCCCCCGCCGATGTGACAAAGACTTCCTTGACTCTCCCACCTTGGATGGCGAACCGGTGGACCGGGAAGTTGTCGATCAGCTCGTTACACAGGATACAACCAACAACATTTCGGAACGCCCGAAGTCCTTCGGTTTTGACTCGTTGGATTCCCAAGATCGTGTCTTGCCTGCTTGAGGATGTCCGATCTCCAGTCCCATTGACCCAGTCAAAGGTGAGGTCAGGCGATTGGAGCCATCCAGGCTCGTAGTCTGCAGCGACGTAGTAAAGCGCCTCAGCGAACCGGGGGGCCATCCGCTGGCAGGCGTCCAGGATGGATTGAGCCAAGACGCCGTCGCCGGAACCCACCTCGATCACATGGAAAACGGGAGGGTCTCCGAGGAGGCGCCACATCTGCTCCAGTTGCCGTGCGATCAGGGCGCCGAAAACCGGGTGACTCGTGGAAGAGGTCCCGAAGTGGGTGCTGATCCTGTTGCCCCGGGCAGAATAAAAGCCTCCACTGGGCGAGTACAGGCAGGCTTGCATGAACCGGGCGAATGTAATCCGCCCATTCTTTTGAATTAGCTCTCGGATCTCCCGGTCAACCGCTGAGCGCAACGTCATCTCCCAGAACAGCCAAGATTCCCTGGATCCTTAAGCAGGCTTATCAATGCCAACTGCGTTTAGGTAGTCCATCCGATTATGACATCATTCGTATATGGCGGAGTAGCCCAGCGCCTGGGCTAACAGGATGTCGGAGCAACAGGGTTTGCGAGTTGTTGAGGGTATGATGGGGGCAATTCTTTAGCGCGGATACAACGATGAGCAAGACCTACCTTCCCTACGATCCCGACCAGCAGTTGTTGTTGCCCGTTGCCCTGCGAGAGTGGCTGCCTGAAGACCATCTGGCCTACTTCATCTCCGGCGTGGTCAACCAACTGTACCCCCGCTTTCGCGGGGGCCGGCCCTGTCGGAGATCACGGCGCGTTACGAGGGGGAAAGGCGGGGCGGACCGCGGTGCCGTCCCCTGATGTGACGCCGGGGATGATGGCGAGGGTGCTGCTCTACGGCCACTGCATCGGGGTGGCGTCTTCACAAAGGATCGCCCACCGGCTCCACTAAACCAAAGCCAAGGTGAAATGCGCAGGGTTATGCGGTAGATTTGGTGGGGAGTTGGGTTAGCCCGTTTTAGAGTCAGGGAGGGGTTGGTGATGGGTGTGAGGGAGATAGACCGGTTTCTCGAACACTGGCAGATGGACGCCAGGGACTTGCACCGGCGGCTTATTCTGGCGCCGACGCCCCGGGAGCGGGAACGATGGCACGCCATCTGGCTGCTGGCCCAAGGATGGACGGCTTCGAGTACGGCGCAGGCCCTGGGACGGGACCCGCACACCATCGGAAGATGGGCCGCCGCCTTTGGCGAGGGCGGTAACACTGCCGCCTTGATTTTCGAGCAGTCCGGTGGTTCCCCCCCGCCCTCGGCGAGATGCAGCAGGCGGAGTTGAAGGAGGCGGTGCAGGAACAGCCTGCCATGGCGGGCATCGAACTGGCCAACTGGAACTGGAAAGTGGTCCATCGGTTTGTCTTGGAGCGCTGCGGCATCAGCCTGAGCCGCAGCAGTTGTCTGAATTACCTGCACCGCTTGGGGTTCGCCTTGAAGCGGCCCAAGAAGCGCCTAGTCAAGGCTGACGAAGGCAAGCGGGAGGCTTTCGTGGCGGAGTATGCCGCTCTGTATGAGAAGGCGCGGCGGACCGGGGCCAAGGTATTCTTTGCTGATGAGGCCCACTTCCGGGCCGATGCCGAGTTGCGGGGCCAGTGGGTGTTGAAGGGGGAACCGGCCCTGGTGGACTCCACCAGCCCGCGCCGGGGCGAGAAGGCCAGCTACTACTCTGCGGTGTGCCTGGAGACCGGGGAGGTGGAGTGGATGGAACTGGAGGGTAACAGCAATGCCGTAACCTCGGCCGCCTTCCTGTTGCAACTAAGGGCGCGACACACCGAACCACTGACCGTGATCTGGGACAACGCGCCGGCGCACCGCGGTGAGGCCGTCAGGGAGTACCTGCGGACGCCTGGGCTGGCGCTGAGGTTGGTGAACCTGCCGGGGTACAGCCCGGACTTCAACGCTGATGAGGCGGTCTGGGGCTGGGCCAGAGAGGAGGCCACCGGAAACCTGTGCCTGGGGACCAAGGCCCTGGTGCAGGAGAGGGTCGGCAACTTCCTCGGCGGGCTGGCCAGCCGGAGAGACGAAGTCAAACGGCGCCGCCGGACCGTCCTGCAGTCTCGGGCCGCAGGGCTCCTCCGAGACTCACAACCCAACTCCGGACATCCCGAAAATGCACATCCCACCTTGGCTTTGGTTTAGGAGCAAGTCCGAGTATTGTTGAACGAGTTTCCCCGGGCAAGCCGCTATCGATCGGCGTTAATTATTCCTGCTGTTGCCGATGCTCGTTCTGGGAAGCTCTGTGCATGGGACGTCGTTCCCAACCGGTGCGGCGGACATCCCACGCGCTCGGTTAGCCGGATGGCCCATGCTCATCCAGGGGCCAGTCGACCGAGGCGGAACAGCTTGAGCAGGTTGTGGCCGGTGCAGATTAGCAGCCATTCCCGCTGACCTTCTCCAGGCCCTGCAGCAGGAACTGGCGGAAGCCTCGGCCCGGCTTGATTTGGCCGAAGACCGGCTCCACCGTTGCCATACGCAATGAGTAACGTTGCCTACCCCGCCTGGTGTGCAGCTTGCGCCGCATCCGGTCTTGGGGGACAGCGGACGGGGGATGCGACCTCGGGGCGGCGGCGGCGGCACTCTGCCGTGGCGGGTTTGCTCCGGCGCGATGAACGGATCCACGCCCAACGCTTGCAGGCCGTCAACCGCCTTTGCCGAGTAGTAACCGGCGTCGGCGGATACCTCCCAGGGGACTTTGCCGGTGTTGCTGATGGTTTCCTCAATCATGGCCACAGCCTGCTGCTGGTCTGAAGTCTGGTTGGTGGCCCGCGCCGCCACGATCACCTGATGAGCGCTGGTCCACCACCGCCTGGCAGTTGTAAGCCTGCTGGAAGTCCCGACCGCCCGGCGCTGGCATGATGCGCGACACGGCGTCGGTGAAGTTGCGCTGGGCCTTGTCATCAGGCACCCCGGGCTGCTCTTTATCCTCGGCTTCCGCCTGCTCGGCAGCCGCCTCGGCTTCGGCTTTCAACGCCGCCATGGCCTCCCGTATCTTCCCCAATCGTTCTTCCCGAAAGGACAACTCCTCGGGCAACTCATCCCCGCGCTTGTCCTTGCCGTACCTACGGTCCTCCTCCTCGTCCACCTCCTGGGCGCGCCGCAACAACTCCGCCACCTCCGCAGCCAACTGCGCTTCTTTCTCTTTCATACGCCGATAACTCATCGCCTTGTGCCTGGATGCGTTGGCCCTGACCTTGGCGCCGTCCAGCGCCGCGTGGCCCAGCTTCACCATCCCCGCCCGCTGGCACAACGCCAGCACCTGTAGAAACAGACCCGTCAGCGCCGCCAGGTGGTCCTTGCGAAAGTCGGAGATGGTGCGGAAGTCAGGGGTGTTGTTCGCCGCCAGCACCCGGACGGCGATGTCCTCGTGGAGCCGGTGGGCAATACGACGCGACGAAGCCACCCCGACGCAGTAGCCGTAGAGCAGCACTTTCACCATCATCCGCGGATGGTACGGCGGCCCACCGCGTCTTTCCTGCTCGTAACGCGCCGTGATCTCAGAGAGAGCCTGCCCTCGCGAAAGCGGGGGTCCAGTTGGTCGACCACGTCGGAGATGAAGTAGGCCAGATGGTCCGGGGCAACCACTCCCGCAGGGCGGCGGGCAGCAGCAACTGCTGGTCGGGATCGTAGGGAAGGTACGTCTTGCTCATCGCCAACTCCGCACAACTGAACTGCCCCCATCATACCGTCAATCCTCGGCCAGGAGTTTTTCTCGGACGGGCTGCTAGTGTGGTGTAACTGAAGTTCATTGTAATAGTATTCGCGATGAGGTATCCTCCGGGTTAGCAGCCCAGAGGAGGATGACCATGGCAATCGGACGACCAATGCCGCCGCTAATTTTGGATGACGTGGAGCGTGAAACCTTGGAACGGTGGGCTCGTCGTCCGAAAACGGCGCAAGCTTTGGCGCTGCGGGCCAGAATGATTTTGGGCTGTGCCGAAGGCCGCAGCAATACCACGGTGGGCACCGACCTGGGAGTGTCCGATGAGACGGTGGGGAAATGGCGTTCCCGATTCCTGGAACGGAGGCTGGACGGACTGTCGGACGAACCGCGCAGCGGACGGCCTCGAGCGGTTACCGATGACGACGTGGAGCGTGTGATTACGCTGACGCTGGAGACCGCGCCCCGGGACGCGACCCATTGGAGCACCCGGTCCATGGCCCAGCGCAGCGGGCTGAGCCACAACACGGTCAGCCGCATCTGGCGGGCCTTCGGATTGCAGCCCCACCGCACGGAGACCTTCAAGTTGTCGTCGGACCCCTGCTTCATCGAGAAGGTCAGGGACGTGGTGGGGCTATACCTGAATCCACCGGATCGGGCGTTGGTCCTGTGCGTGGACGAGAAGTCCCAGATCCAGGCGTTGGATCGCACCCGTCCGCTATTGCCCATGCGCCCGGGACAAGTGGAACGGCGCACCCATGATTACCTGCGCCACGGCACCACTTCGCTGTTCGCCGCCTTAGACACCAGGACCGGCAAGGTGATTGGTCGTTGCCACCAACGGCACCGGGCCGTGGAGTTCCGCAAGTTCCTCGATACCATCGAGGCCGAGGTGCCCGCCGACCTCGACGTCCACCTGATCGCGGACAACTACGCCACCCACAAGACGGCGCTGATCCGGAACTGGTTTGCCAAGCGGCCCCGCTTCCATATGCACTTCACACCCACCAGCGCCTCGTGGCTGAACCTGGTGGAGCGCTGGTTCGGTCTGCTCACCGAAAAGCAGTTGCGCCGCGGCGTGCATCAGAGCAGCGCCGAACTGGAGACTGCCATCTACCGCTACCTCGATGTTACCAATGAAGATCCCAAACCTTTTGTCTGGACCAAGACCGCCGACCAAATCCTGGCCAACGTCGCCCACTTTTGCCAGCGAACTTTGAATACAGGACACTAGTATTACAATGACGGGTTATTAGGATTTCGCGGCGCAATCGGAGGCTACGGGAGGTGAGGTGGGGCGATGGACGCGGCAGCTTGGGACCGAGTGTACGAGGCCTGCCAGGATTTTCACGACTACTGTGCGCCGGTTTTCGGTCGCAAGCAGTGGCGGGAGCGTAGTGGGCAATACCTGCCAGCCGTGCTGGTGCAGTCCCAGGAGCGGCGCAATGCGGAAAACCTGTCAGCGACGGTTACAGCGTCGCCGCGTGTGCGGCAGCGTTTTCTTACCGAGGCCCGCTGGGATGACGACGCGGTCATCGGCTGGCTGCCGGAGTAGCTGTGTTCCCGGTTGGAGCATCCGGAGGCGGTGTGGGTGTTGGACGGCAGCGACTTTCCCAAGCCGGGGGTGAAGCCGGCGGGAGTGGCCCGGCAGTACTGTGGAGCAGTACTGTGGAGCATTGGGGAAGATTGCCAACTGCCCGGCTGGGGTGTTCCTGGCCCAGGTGGGGCCCAGGGGCCGGGCGCTGGTGGACAAGCGGCTGTAGCTGCCGGAGGAATGGACTGGGGATGGGGATGGGGAGAGTTGTGCGACGGCGGGGGTGCCGGCGAGCCGGCGGGGGTACCGAAGCAAGACGGAGTTGGCCTTGGAGATGGTGGAGGAAGCCCCGGCCAGCGGCCACCGCAGCGCCCAGTGGGTGGCTGGCGATTCCGCTTTCGGGATGTCGCCGACGCTGCGGGAGGGCCTGGCGTCGGCGGGAATGTACTACGTTTTGGACCTGCGTCCGGATATGACGGTGTGGCCGCTGGAACCCACTTGGACCGATCCGCCTGACCACCGATCCGCCTTACCAGGGTAACGGGCGTCCCCGCAAACCCAGACCGCGGCGTGCGGAGCGGCGGACCATGTCGGAGCGCAGTACGGCGCTGCCGCCGGATGCCTGGCGAGAGCTAACCATTGCGGCGGGCAGCCGGGCCACGCACCTGCGTATTCAGCGCCCAGCGGGTGCGGGTAACGCGCCGACGCAAGCCCGGCGAAATCCTCTGGGCCATCTATCGCCAGAACCGCGACGGCAGCGAGCCCCGCTACTATCTATCCAACGCTCCTGCTATCCAACGCTCCTGAGGACACGCCTCTGGCAACCCTGGCCGATGTGGGCGGCTCCCGCTGGCGCATTGAAACCGAGTTCGAGACCGAGCAGAGCGACGTGGGCCTCGATGAGTACGAAACTCGCACCCCGCATCAAGTACGGGGCAGGCTCTGGGCCGGCTGGCATCACCACATCACCATGTGTCTGCTGGCCGGCGCCTTTCTGCTGACCTTGCAACAGGACTGGGGGAAAAAGATGCCCCTGATCACCCGGCCCCAGGTGTACCGAGTGGTGCGTGAGCTTTTGCCGCGGGAGCGGTTCGGGCCGGAGGAGTTGCTGCTATGGCTAGATGGTGTCCAGCAACGCAACGAGCGAGCCAGACAGTCCCATGAGAAACGCCGCGCCGCTGCCCAGACATCCACAAGCATCCCTCCCTAACCCGTCGTTGTAATACTAGGAGGTACGGTCAAGGCGCCATCCACCCTGGGAACGTTCCTGCGCAGCTTCCGGTGGGGCCACGTCCGCCAGTTGGATCGG
Source organism: Dehalococcoidia bacterium (assembly GCA_965220095.1). GTDB lineage: Bacteria > Chloroflexota > Dehalococcoidia > Lucifugimonadales > UBA3495 > Bin87. The sequence goes on along the minus strand of OZ244805.1, from coordinate 1,713,134 downwards.
GTGAGTCGCGAGCTGCTGGCACGGGCCTGGGCTGCTGGGGCGGGACCCGTCGACGGGCCCCTACCATCGACCTGGACTCCACCATCTGCGAGACCTATGGTCTGGCCAAGGAGGGTGCCCGCCACCACAGCTACACCGGCCAGCGAGGCTATCACCCGCTGCTGGCCCGGGCCCGGACTACTGGGGCCGGCACCGGCGACGTGCTGATGTCTCGGCTGCGCGCGGGCCGCGCCAACACCGCCCGCGGCGCCGCCCACTTCCTGCGGGAGACGGTGGGGTGGGTTCGCTACGCCGGGGCCACCGGACAACTCACGGTGCGCGCCGACAGCGGCTTCTACACTCATGGCGTGGTATCCGTCTGCCGCAAGATGGATGTCCACTTCTCCATCACCATCCGCCAGCACGCCCGCCTGCGCAATCTCATCGAGGCCATACCCGAGACGGACTGTAGAGCCTGTCCCAATAGGTGAGGGAGAATGAGGCATTGGAAGGGTTGAGAGGTCGATAGCCGGGCCTTGACCTACCCATGACTGGCCCGATGACTGGCCCGAGATCGGGGATAGGTCGAACAGTGAGGTCGAACAGTGAGGCTGGACACGTGTCATCGACACGATTCAGGAAGCGCGATGAGGCTCTGGGGGCCGTGCTGCGGGACATGGCGACCGCCAAATACGTGGCCGCAGACGCGGGAGCGCCACACTCGCCAAAGGGTTCTCAGGTTGAACGCCGTGGCCAATACGGTCCACTCGGCCGCCACGTTTGCCAGACCTCGCAAGAGGAACCTCCGGCCCGCTTGTTGCTCCTTGACAATCCCGAACACCGGCTCGACCGGTTGCTTCCTCAGCTGGTACGCCGCTTTAGCTGCCGCGGTGGCCATCCAAGCGCGGTGGCGCCGCAGGGCCGCGTCGTACGGCCCAACGGTTGCGTTGCGGCCATCCTTGCTCTTCGTGCACACGCCAAAGGCAGGGCACGCTCGGCAGACGGCTCCGGGCGCCCGGTAAAACCGGTAATGGACTCCATTGGGCGGGATGCGGATACGGTCGAAGGGGAGCGCCTTGCCCTGGGGACACCTGAAACTGTCGCTGCTCTCATCGTTGGCGAACCGATCCTTGTGGTACGGATCCTTGTGGTACGGATGACCTCGAGACTGTCGCGGTGATGTCTCTGGCATCGCCACCGCCGGCCCCCTGCCAGCGCACTCTGACAGGTTGCTCCCCGAGTAATAACCGGCGTCAGCCAGGGTCAGGCACGCTCTGGTACCCGTCGTCTCCTCGGCCTGCTCCAGCAGCGGGGTAAACTGGCCGTAGTCGGTCGGTTCATCTACCACGTCAACCGCGGTGATCAGCATCCCGGAGGCTTCATCATCCACCTCTATTGGTGAGACCATGGATTGGGCATGGATTGGGCGTTGTAGCCGGGCACGATGCCGCGCCGTGTCTTCATGAGGCGAGCATCCTGGTCGGTCAGGTTGATGTGCTTGGGACCTTCCCGGCTCGCCAGGTCGTCCATCGCCTGCCGCACCGGTTCTCTCAAGGCTCTCTGGTCGGCCAGCTCTTCCGGCAGATGGACGGCGGGGGCATCCTCTCCCCCCTCGTTCTGCGCCTCCAGATCCTCTATTGCTTGCTCCAGCCGATCCAGCAAGCGGCGCCCTCTTGCGGCGTCGTATGTTCTATCCCTGGTGGCGTTGGCCGCCACTTTCGTCCCGTCCACCGCTTGAACCGCCAGGTCCACCAGCTGCATTGCCACCGCGGTCCGCACTGTGCGCTGGAACAGTCTCCTCATCGCCTCCCGGTGCTCTTTGTAGAACCGCCACAAGGTGTTGTGGTCCGGATGCTGCCATCCGGTCAGCCACAAATACGGTATCCGGTCCCGGCCGGCCGCCTCCAGCTTCCGGCAGGAACGCACCCCGGTCATGAAGCCATACAGCCACACGCAGAGCAGTGCCCGCGGATGCTAGGCCGGCGCTCCCAGAGGGTCTCCGTCTATCTCCACGCCCAACTCGGCCCAGCTTGCTTTGTCCAGAGCGTCAACCAACACGGCCACGAATCGAGCCGGGTGATCCAATGGCAACAGTTCGTCAAGAGACGGCGGCAACAGCCACAGCTGCTCCCGGTCCATATCTCGAAGCGGCATCTTCCTGTCTCCTCTCCCAACGTCGGCTCACAGTTTACACGCTGGCGCTATTGCTGACTTTTGAGACAGGCTCTACACCCCCTTTCCAGCACCCCCTTTCCAGAGCGAGCCCGACGCCGCGCCGGTGCGGCTCATCGTCCGGCGGGTGCAACCCACGCCCGGTTCCCAACTGGCCCTCTTCGCCAGCTACAGCTATCACGGCTGCATCACCGACCGGGACGGGGAAACCCTGGCACTGGCGGCCGACCATCGCCGCCACGCCGAGATCGAGAACGCCATTCGCGACCTCAAGTCCGGCGTGGGGCTCAACCATCTCCCCTCGGGCCGCTTCGCCGCCAACGCTGCTTGGCTGGCGGTGCAGGTGATGGCCCACAACCTGGCCCGCTGGACCGCGCGGCTCGGTCTGGGTGAGCAGATCGTAACCACCAAGCTGGACTTTCCGCATTTCAAGCGGCGTAAGCCAGGGAATCGACAAGTCGGTGGTACAGAGCGACTGGGAGTTCCTGCGTATCGGGGTCGACGGCCGACGTTGAAAAACCCTCCGAGGCCAGCCACAGGTGGCGTCGCACCAGGGCAATGGCGTCCACGAAGGTCGGCAACGGCTTGTCGTACCAGGCCGCTCGGCGCTGGGTCATGGGGCGCTGTTTTTGCAACCCGTGGGCGGCCAGGGTGGTCCAGGAGAAGATTCCCAGCAGGACGGGCGTGGTGCGGGCGATGGCCAGGTCGGACCACTGGCGTTGGGTTTCCAGGCCCAGGTGGGTCCGCACCTCCCGGAAAGTAACTTCCAGTTGCCAGCGCAGGACAAACCATTCCAGGATCTGGGTCGGGTCCGCGGCGGGGTCGGTGCACAGCAAGGCCTGGGTGGCGAAGGAGCCCTGGGGATCTCGGATCAGCACCCAGCGGATGCGGACTGGAGACTTGCCGGAGCGGTACCAGACCGCCGTTTGCGACGTGAGTTCCACGGTGCGGGTGGCGCCGTCATACCAGGCCACGGCCACACTGGCCCAAGTTGCCTGGGGCTGGTCGAGGATCGTTTTCAGCGCGGGTCGCCGCGCGCCTTTCAGCGGCGGGCGGCCGTTCTGACCCGGCTGACGGGCTGGCGCGGGCGCATAGAGAGCGGCGTCCAGCCGTAGTCTGGCAATGAGGGTAACGGGTTCACGGAGGGATTGGCAGCAGTGGAGCAGGTCCAGCACGGCGTAGCTGTTGTCGCCCACCAGCGCCAGTGGACGTTGGGGCAGCCAGCGTGGTTCGGCAGGCTCACCATGAGCGGGGTTGCAGGATCATCTGTCGCGCCCAGTCGGTGAGCTTCTTGTGCCGGCGTCCCTGCTGTTGGTAGTACCGGGTCGATGGCGCCAGCACGGTGAGCGCCGGCAGGGCCCAATGGCGTCCGGCCCAAGGCACGTGGCCCAGCCACATCAGGGAGATCCAGCGCAGGCCGCTGGCCTTGACCAGTTGGCTCCGGCTGGAACGCACCGCGTCGCGGTAGATGCCCCGACCTTTGATCTTGGCGCCGCGACGCCGTTCCAGGGTTTCGTCGATGCCGAAGATCAAGGGGCCATCCCCACCATCAAGGTGCTGGAGCAGCAACACCAAGAGGATGCGCGCCGCTGCACGGGGCGACCACACCGCCCGGTTGAGCACCTCATGGTAGCGGGCGTAATCGCGGTGATCGCTGCGGCCCATGATCCGCAGGGCCGCGGCGACGGTGCGCTGACCCGGGGTCAGGATCGCGCCCACCAGCAGTACCTGGGCTTTCCGCCAGGTCGGGTTGGTAAACAGCGTTGCGAAGGGAATGAGTATGGATACAATGGCATTGGGCAGGGTAAGCATAGCTGGGCCTTTAGTGAGATTTTGGTCAGGCCAGCTTACCCTGTCTTTATACTTTTTCTAAATTATGCGTAAAGTCCAGATAAGTTGACGGGGTCAGAAAACATCGGTGCTAGCCGGGAGACCGAGGCGGGACAGTTTGAGCAGGTTGCGGCCGGTGCGGATTAGGGACCATTCACCGTTCACTTTCTCCAGACCGCAGCAAGAACTGCTGGAAGCCCCGACTCTGCTCGATTTGGCGGAAGACCGGTTCTACCGTTGCCAAGCGCAGAGTATACGCGACGTAGGGATCCACGCCCAACTGTTGCAGGCCGTCAACCGCCTTTGCCGAGTAGTAACCGGCGTCGTCGGACACTTCCTTTGGCACGGTTGGCACGGTGCCGGTGTTGCTGATAGTTTCCTCAATCATGGCCACGCCCTGCTGCTTGTCCGAGGCCTGATTGGTGGCCCGAGCCGCCACGATCACCTCATGAGCGCTGTCCACCACCGCCTGACAGTTGTAATCCTGCAGGAAGTTCCGACCGCCTGGCGCCGGCATGATGGCGACCCGGCATCGGTGAAGTTGCGCTGTGCCTTATCATCGGGTATCCCGGGATGCTCTTTGCCCTCGGCTTCCGCCTGTTCCGCCTCCACCCGAGCCTCGGCTTCCAACGCCGCCTTGGCCTCCCTTATCTTCCCCAATCGTCCTTCCCGAAAGGCCAACTCTTCAGGCAACTCATCCCCGCGTCGGTCCCTACCGTACCTACGGTCCTCCTCGTCACCCGCTGCCTGCGCGCGCCTCAGCGACTCCGCCACCTCCGCCGCCAACGCCGGTAACTCATCACCTTGTGCTTGGATGCGTTGGCCCTGATCTTGGTGCCGTCCAGCGCCACGTGGCCCAGCTTCACCAGCCGCGCCCGCTGGCACAACGCCAGCACCTGCAAGAACAATCCCGTCAGCGCTTCAAGATGGTCCTTGCGAAAGTCGGAGATGGTGGGAAGATCCGGGGTGTCATTCGCCGCCAGCTCCCGGAAGGCTATGTCCTCGTGGAGACGCTGGGCGATCCTTCGTGAAGACGCCACCCCGACGCCGTAGCCGTAGAGCAGCACCTTGACCATCATCCCAGGCTTCCCGTCCCCGAATGATACGGCGGCCCGCCACTCCTTTCCCCATCGTAGCCGGCGGTGATTGCTGAGAGGTTCAACTGGTCCACAACGTCGGAGATGAAGCAAGCCAGATGGTCATCAGACAACCACTCCCGCAGGGCGGCGGGCAGCAGCAACTGCTGGTCGGGACCGTAGGGAAGGTAAGTTTTGCTCATCGCCAACTCCGCAGAACTGATCCGCCCCCAATCATGCCCGAAACGTCTCAACAACCGTTTTCCTCGGACCCGCTCCTAGCAGCCCGATTCCGACGCAGGTTTGCCGGCTGAGTTACACTACCGTCATCAGTTCGACGGAGGTGAACCCAATGCCCAACGTAGTGCTGGTGGTCGACATGGTGCGCGGATTCCTGGAACCGGGGCACAACCTGTATTGCGGCGATGACGCCCGCCGAATCATCGACCCGGTGCGAGACCTCCTGCGCCGGGAATACAGCGCCGGGTCCTCGATTCTGTTCATATCGGACCACCATGACCCAGACGATCTGGAGTTTCAGATGTTTCCCGTCCACTGCGTCAAGGGCACCGAGGAACCCGACGTGATCCCGGAGCTGACCGAATGGGTTACTCCAGAAAACGTGATTCCCAAGAACCGGTACAGTGGGTTTTTCAATACCGACCTGGGCGACCGACTTGCTGCGCTGACGCCCAACCGCATTGTCATGTGTGGCGTGTGTACCGATATCTGTGTGATGCACACTACATCTGACGCCCGCAATCGTGACTATACCGTGGAAATTCCCGCCGATTGCGTAGCATCATTCGATGCTGACGCCCACACCTGGGCCTTGCAGCACATCAGCACGATTTTGGGTGCCCGGGTCGTATGAGCTTGCCCTTCGGTTAGGTTTGAGTCGAACCCTCGGCGCCTGTGTTATCATCGCCGGAATAGTCAGGAAACTCGGCTCCGATAGTTGGAACCGTTCCCCGCGTCGTCCAGGCCGGAGGTCGCCCATGCTCTACCAGCGCTACCGTTATTCCCAATGGGATGGAACGCAGCAGATTTTTGACATCGACGCCAGCGAATTAATGGATGCGCTCTCCGATGATTTGCTGCAGCAGGGCGACGTGATGCGCGCGCTGCGTGAGTTGTTCCGCAACGGGATGCAGAACCGGGACGGTTCGGAGATGCCGAACTTGCGGCAGTTGATGGAGCAGCTCAAAAATCAGCGTCGCCAGCAGTTGCAGCAAAGCAACCTCGACTCCGTGGTGGACGACCTGAAGGAACGCCTGGAAAACATCCTGAAAACGGAACGGGAGGGCATCCAGCAGCGCCTGGAAGATGCGGCCAATCAACCTGAGCCGGAGGACGCCGCCGGCAAAGAGGAGCAACGCTCGTTAAACCAACTACTGCGACAGCGGGCGGAGCGGAATCTGGACCGTCTGGACGAACTGCCAAGCGACATTGGCGGCCAGATTCAGGGTTTGATGGACTACGATTTTATGGATCCGGACGCGCAGCAGCAGTTCCAGGAGCTGCTGGATATGCTGAAGAGCCAGATGGCCCAGAATATTTCTGATCAGATGCGCGACCAGATGCAGAACATGACACCCGAGCAGATGGAGGCCATGCGTCAAATGATGCAGGACCTGAACCAGATGCTGCGGGACCGGATGGAAGGCCGCGATCCGGACTTTGACGGGTTTATGCAGAAATGGGGCCAGATGTTTGGCGACAATCCGCCCCAGAGTCTTGACGAGTTGATGGAACAGATGCAGCAGCAAATGTCCCAGATGCAATCGCTCATGGATAGTTTGTCTGACGGCGCGCGCCAGGAACTGGAGGACGCCCTGCAATCTGCTATGGACCCCCGGTTGTCCGACGAAATGTCGGAGTTTGCCAGCTTGATGCAGTCGCTGCTGCCCCCGGGCGATTTGTCGCGCGAGTATCCGTTCCTGGGCGACGACAGTATGACTCTGGAGCAGGCGATGGACGCCATGCGCCAGATGCAGTCGCTGGATCAGCTGGAACAGTCATTGCAGCAGGCGATGCGCACCGGCAACCTGGACGATGTCGACCCGGACCAACTGGCGGAGCTTCTGGGAGAAGAGGCGCGCCGGGCGTGGGAGGAGTTGGATCGGCTGCGCCAACTGCTCAAGGACGCCGGGTATGTTACCGGCGATGACGATCTGAAACTAACGGCGCGAGGCATACGGCGCATTGGGCAAAAGGCCATGCGTGAAGTCTTCCAGCAACTCAAGAAAGACCGCACAGGCAACCATGACCTGAATACCCGTGGCGCTGGCGGCGATGTGCTGGGCGACACCAAAACTTTCGAGTTTGGCGACCCGTTGCAACTTGACCTACAGACCACGGTCAAAAACGCCATTGTGCGGAACGGCCCATCGGTTCCGGTGAGCCTTCGCCCGGACGATTTCGAGATTTACCGGAACGAACACATGACGCGGGCTGCGACTATCGTCCTACTGGATCAAAGCCGCTCCATGGGGTTGTTCAACAACTGGCCGGCGGCCAAAAAAGTGACCCTAGCCCTATTTGCCCTCATCCGCCAACAGTACCCACGCGACACCCTGCACGTCGTCGGTTTTTCCGACTACGCGCGCGAACTGCAGGAAGAAGACCTGGCCGGGCTAACCTGGAACAATTGGGTGTCGGGTACGAATCTGCATCACGCGTTGATGCTCTCTCGAAAGTTGCTGTCCCGGGAGAAGGGTGGCACCCGTCAGATTATGGTGATTACCGACGGGGAACCGACGGCGCACCTGGAAGGGGAGCAGTCGTATTTCTCCTACCCTCCGAGTTACCGCACTGAGATGGAGACGCTGAAGGAAGTGCGACGGTGTACCCAGGAGGGCATCGTCATCAACACTTTCATGCTTGAGAACAGCTACCAGCTGGTCAATTTTGTCGACCGGATGACGCGCATTAACCGGGGTCGGGCATTTTATAGCAGCAGCGAAAACCTGGGTGAGTATATGCTGGTGGATTACGTAACGAACCGGCGCAAGCGGGTAACCGGATAACCGCTTTTACGTATTCCAGTATCTGGGTTACGAAATCTGCTGGCGAGTTGTTTTCACTCTGGCGGATATCTGGTAAAATATTGGCCAGAAAATCAACGCTCTCACATCAGCGAGCGTGGTCGAGCTTTTAAGGCAGTCCTGTGAGGCTGGCAAAGCGTGAGCACTGAGCGCGGAATACTGTCGCCTCCGGTGGCAGATTTCCGGCTAGCTAAACGCACCCTGCCGGGAACTGTCCGCACAGCCAGGCGGGGTTTTTTATTTCTACCGGAAGCAACATAGTTAGCGCGTCCACCGTGGCGATACCCGATGAGGGTGATCAGCCGTCGCCGCAACCCAACCTGCGTCGCAGCGTTATGGACGACAATGAGATTCGCCGCGCCCTCACGCGTATGCACCACGAGATTCTGGAGCGTAACCACGGCGCCGGCAGCCTGGTTCTCGTTGGCATTCGCACCCGCGGTGTTCCGTTGGCGGAACGGCTGGCGCGTCACATCGAACGGTCCGAAGGGATCGTTGTTCCCGTAGCGCACCTCGATATCGCCCTGTACCGGGATGACCTTACGGACCGACCGAATTTGGCAGTGCGGCCGACCACGGTTCCCGTCGATATTGCCGGGCGAACGGTGGTGCTCGTCGATGATGTCCTGTACACCGGTAGGACGGTACGGGCCGCGCTGGACGCGGTGAACGATCTGGGCCGGCCGGTGCGAATACAGCTGGCGGCCCTGGTGGACCGGGGACACCGGGAATTACCCATCCGCAGCGATTTCGTGGGAAAAAACATACCGACTCGTCGGGCTGAGCGGGTTAGTGTCAGCCTGGTCGAAATCGACGGCATTGACGAAGTTTCCATCCTGCAAGCAGGTGCCGACTGATGGCGTCAGCGACCACCGCCAGATCGGCCGCACCGGCGCATGCGTCAGGGGAAAAACCGCTGCGGCGCCACGTTCTGGATCTGGACGACTTTACTTCTGGCGAGATTGTCGCGGTGTTGAACAACGCGGACGCGATGCTAGAAGTGCTGCATCGCGACATCAAGAAGGTGCCAACCCTCCGGGGCCGGGTGATCGTTACGCTGTTTTACGAAGCCAGCACCCGCACCCGCATTTCCTTCGAAGAAGCTGGCAAAATTCTCAGCGCTGATGTTATCAATATGAGCGCCACCGCCAGCAGCGTGGAGAAAGGCGAGTCGCTGTTGAACACCGGTCTGACGTTGCAGGCAATGGGCGTCGATACGATTGTCGTCAGGCATCCCCATTCGGGAGCGCCGCACTTCCTGGCGCGCAACCTCCCCAAAGTATCTGTGATTAACGCCGGCGATGGCACCCATGCTCACCCTACCCAGGCTTTGCTGGATTTGTACACTGCGCGCAGGCACATCGGAGAGCTGTCCGGTTGCAAGGTTGTCATCGTGGGCGACGTTTTGCATAGTCGGGTGGCCAGGTCTGCCGTGTGGGGCTTCGCCAGGATGGGAGCGAGCGTCATACTGTCGGGCCCGCCAACTCTGATGCCCGAACCGTTTTCTGCAACCGGGTGGGCCGATGACGCCAACCGCAGTGGCCGCGTTGGCCCACTGGCAGCGGTGCGAGTGCAGCCAGACCTTGACCAAGCCATTGAAGGCGCCGATCTGGTGATGGCGCTGCGGTTGCAGCTGGAACGGCAGCAACTGGGTTTCTTCCCCAGTATGCGGGAATACATCCGCCGCTGGCAGGTCAACGAGAGCCGAATGGCGCGGGCCAACCCCGGCGCCCTGCTAATGCACCCGGGCCCGATGAACGAGGGTATTGAAGTGGGCACCGCACTTGCTCACGGTGAACGGTCTTTGATCGAAGAACAGGTTACCAACGGTGTGGCCATTCGCATGGCGTTGCTATACCAGTTGGCCGGGGCGTCGGCAACTGCCGTCAACTGAATAATGCCGGCCAACGATTTCACCATGCCGCTCCTTATCACAGGGGGCCGGGTAATTGACCCGGCCATCGGATTCGATGCCACCGCCGATGTGTTGATCGCGGAGGGATTGATCGCGGCCGTCGGCCCGAGAATCGCCGACGAAACGCCGGACAACGACCTGCGTGTCATTTCCGCGGATGGTTTGGTGGTATGCCCGGGATTCATTGACGTGCACACCCATCTGCGCGAACCTGGCTTTGAATACAAGGAGACTATCGCCACGGGGGCCACGGCGGCGGCTCGTGGTGGCTTCACAACCCTGTGCGCGATGCCCAATACCGAACCTCCGATTGATAATGCCGCCATGGTGGATTTCGTGCATCGCCGCGCTGACGCTGCACCGGTCCGGGTACACGTGATTGGCTGCGTAACCCGGGGCCGGGCCGGACACGAACTGGCTGACATGGAAGAGCTGGTTTCAGCGGGTTGCGTTGCGTTTAGCGATGACGGCGATCCGGTTTTCGATGCTGCCCTGATGCGCCTGGCGCTCACCTACAGCCGCGATTTGGGTGTTTCCATCAGCAACCACTGCCAGGATCATTCGCTCTGTCCTGGTGGGGTAATGGCAGAAGGATGGGTCAGCAGTCGGCTTGGCCTGGCCGGTATCCCGTCCGTGGCGGAGGAAGCAATGGTGGCGCGGGATATCGCGCTAGCCGAGCTAACCGGTGGACGTCTGCATCTGGCGCACCTGAGCTCGGCCGGGAGCGTGGCGCTGGTGCGCGATGCCAAAGCGCGTGGCGCCGAACTCACCGCCGAAGTCTGTCCCCACCATCTGATGCTGACCGACGCCTGGGCTTTGGGGGGCCAGGGAGACCCGTCCGCCACCGGGTCGCGTGCTTACGACACCACGACCAAGGTGTATCCTCCGCTCCGTACCGACGGCGATGTGGTGGCCTGCATAGCCGGGTTGGCCGACGGCACCATCGATTGCGTTGCCACCGACCACGCGCCGCACGAACGAGCCAGCAAGGAATGCACGTATAACGACGCCGCGTTCGGCATCAGCGTCCTGGAAACGGCGCTGGGAACGCTGCTGGAACCCGTGCACGGCGGCGCCATCGACCTGCCCACCATGGTCGAACGACTTACCGTCGGACCGGCGCGTGTGCTTGGTGGAGCTTTCGCTCCGTTCGCCATTCTGGCAGCCGGAACACCGGCTGACGTGGTGCTTTTTGATCCCGATGCTGCCTGGACGGTCGATGTGAACAAGTTCGCATCGCTGGGACGTAACACACCCCTGGACGGAGTGGAACTGCGGGGTCGGGTTGCCGCTACGGTGGTCGGCGGTCGGGTCGTTTTCGAGGAACCAACATTGATCAGCGCAGGGGGCGGGCAGTGAGCCGGGCGGCACATCTGGTTCTGGAGGACGGCTCGGTGTTCACCGGCGAATCCTTCGGTTCGCATCGGCAGGGATGGGGTGAGGTTGTTTTCAATACAACCATGACCGGCTACCAGGAGGTGTTGACCGACCCGTCATATGCCGGGCAGCTGATTACGTTGACCTACCCTATAGTTGGCAACTACGGGATCAATCGGTCGGATTTTGAGTCCCGCCGGATCCAGGCTGCCGGGCTGATCGTGCGTCAGCATTGTGATTTGCCCAGCCACAGCTCCAGCGACATGAACCTCCATGCATTTTTGGAGGAATACGATATTCCGGGCATCAGTGGAATCGACACGCGGGCGCTGACCCGCCGGATCCGCACCCACGGCGTGATGATGGGTTTGGTTACGATAGAGGACCCGGAAACGGCGCGGCAGCAATTGGCCGCCCTGCCAAGCTATGACCACCTTGATTTGGTTAGCGCCGTTACCACCGCCAACGGCTACTTTTGGAATGGCCTTGATGAATCGGTCGGCTATCCCAGCAAGCCGGCCCCCGCCGGCGTTCGCCGCATTCTGGTTACCGACACTGGTCTGAAGTACAACATTCTCCGGTTGTTGCAGATTCGCGGCTGCGAGGTGATTGCGGTCCCCGCAACGACACCCGCGGCCGATATCCTGGCCATGCACCCAGCCGGCGTGCTGTTGTCGCCGGGCCCCGGCGACCCGGAGCTGCTGGGATGTATTGTGGACAATGTTCGACAACTGTTGGGCAAGGTTCCGATGATGGGAATTTGCCTGGGTCACCAGCTGGCGGCACGGGCGTTGGGAGCGCGCACCTACAAGTTGAAATTCGGGCATCGGGGCGGTAACCATCCCGTCAAGGACCTGAACACCGGCCAGGTGCATATCACCGCGCAGAATCACGGGTATTCCGTAGATGCGGAAAATTTGCCGGCCGGGCTGGAAGTGTCTCACCTCAATCTCAACGACAACACGGTGGAGGGATTGGTGCACCGTGATCTGCCCCTGTTTACCATTCAGTACCACTCCGAGGCGTCGCCGGGCCCACAGGACAACGAGTATTTGTTCGACCGATTCTTACGAATGATCGACGACGCGAATTTGAAGGTTTCCTGACCGCGCATCCGTACTGCTCTCCGACGACACCCGATGCGACTCCGCTCGGTTGATAACTACATTGACCACTAGATCCAAACCCCAAAAAGTTCTGGTCGTTGGTTCCGGGCCAATCGTTATTGGTCAGGCCGCCGAATTTGATTACGCTGGCACCCAGGCGTGCAAAGCGCTGCGGGAAGAGGGTGTAATCACGGTGCTGGTGAACTCCAACCCGGCTACCATCATGACCGACCGCGACATAGCGGATCGCGTGTACATTGAGCCGTTGACCGTGCCGGTGCTGGAACGCATCATCGCCATCGAGCAACCCGACGGCATACTGCCCACGCTTGGCGGGCAGACGGGACTCAATCTGGCGGTCGACCTGGCGGAGGCCGGTGTGCTGGACCGCTATGGGGTGCGGCTGTTGGGAACTCCTCTGGACACCATTCGCAAGTCGGAAGACCGGGATTACTTCCGCCGCTTTCTGACCGAAATCGGCGAACCGATGCCACCGAACCGCACGGTTTTAAACTGGGCCGAAGCACGGGAATATGTGGAAGAAGTAGGGCTGCCGCTGGTAATTCGCCCGGCGTACACCCTGGGAGGCACGGGTGGAGGAATCGCCAACACCGAGGAAGAATTCGCCGCCCTTGTCGACAGCGGTCTCTCCGCCAGTCCCATCAGCCAGGTGTTGCTGGAACGTTCTCTGGTTGGTTGGAAGGAGATTGAATACGAGGTTATTCGAGACGGAGCCGACAACTGCATAACTGTGTGCAACATGGAGAATCTGGATCCCATGGGCGCGCACACCGGCGACAGCATTGTCGTAGCGCCCAGCCAGACACTGACCGACAAAGAGTACCAGATGCTCCGCACCGCCAGCCTCAAAATCATCAGAGGCTTGGGGATTGAAGGCGGATGCAACATCCAGCTGGCAACGCGGCCCCATCCGGATGCCATGCGAGCACGTCCCAGCGACTGGGAAGCCGATTCGGATTATTACGTCATCGAAGTCAATCCGAGAGTCAGCCGGTCGTCGGCGCTGGCCAGCAAGGCAACCGGATATCCCATCGCCCGGGTTTCCGCGAAAATCGCCGTCGGCAAGCGGCTGGATGAAATTCCCAATGCCGTAACCGGAACCACCAGCGCCGCTTTTGAACCAGCGTTGGACTACTGCGTGGTAAAAATTCCCCGGTGGCCCTTTGACAAATTCCCGAACGGCGACCGCCAAATTACCACACAGATGAAGGCCACCGGCGAAGTGATGGCCATCGACCGGAGTTTCGAAGCCGCCCTGCAAAAAGCCACGCGTTCATTGGAACAGGGCAATTCTGCGCTGCTTTGGGAAGCCGGTGAATGGCGGGAAATGCTGGCCAGCGGCGACAAAACCCGCATTCTGCAAGAGTTGCCTTTATACCCCAATGACTTGCGACTGTGGGCGCTGACGGCGGCATTGCGTCGGGGCATCACGCGTGATGATCTGGTGGTCCAGACCAGCATCGACCCGTGGTTTATCGCTGCGTTGGAACGCATCGTAGACCAGGAACGCCGGCTGTTGGGCAACCCACTGACGACGTCCGCGCTGTGGGCGTCAAAACGCCTGGGGTTCTCTGACGCCGAGATTGCCACGCTGTCCGGCTTGCTGCCAGAACAGGTGCGCCAGATGCGGGTGCAATACGGCATCAAGCCGGTTTACAAGATGGTGGATACCTGCGCCGCGGAGTTTGAAGCAGCCACCCCGTATTACTACAGCGCATACGACACCGAAAACGAGGCGCCTCCGCTGGCCGGAGCCAAGGCCGTGGTCATCGGCAGCGGCCCCATCCGCATCGGCCAGGGCATTGAGTTTGATTATTGCAGCGTGCATGCAGCCTGGGCACTGTCCGAGGCCGGCGTTTCCAGCATAATGATCAACTCCAATCCCGAAACCGTGTCGACCGATTTCGACACCAGCGACCGGCTCTACTTCGAACCGTTGGACGAAGAATCCGTCCGCGACATCATCGACAACGAAACCGTAGGGGATGTCGTCCCACCCTCGTTGGTGCAATTTGGCGGACAGACTGCCATCAACCTGAGCCAGTCCCTGGCGGCGGTGGGATTGCCGATCCTGGGTTCCAGCGCCGAAGCGATTGACATTGCCAGCGATCGGCAGCGTTTTGAGCGTTTCCTGGTGAACTTGGGCATCCCCCAGCCACCGGGCGCTACGGTGCAGTCCGTTGATCAGGCGCTGACCGTGGCACAGCGCATCGACTATCCGGTGGTAGTGCGCCCCAGTTACGTTCTGGGTGGGCGAGCAATGGAAATCGTGGGTAATGCCACCGAGCTGATCCGGTATCTCACAATCGCCACCGAGGTTACCCCGGAACGTCAGGTTTTGGTGGACCACTACATGGAAGGACGGGAATGTGAAGTCGATGCCATCTGCGATGGAGAGACGGTGCTAATTCCCGGCATCATGGAGCACGTTGAACGTGCCGGCGTGCATAGCGGCGACTCGATGGCCATCTACCCGGGGTTGAACCTTACCGACGACGAAGTGGATACGCTGGTTGAATACACGACGCGTATCGGCCTGGCGTTGGGTGTACGCGGATCGATGAACATTCAGTTCGTGCTGCAGGGCGGCAACGCTTACCGAAGTCCTAGCACGCGTCAAAACGGGCCGACTGAACCCACCACCGTTTATGTCCTGGAAGTGAATCCGCGCGGCAGTCGAACCATCCCGTTCATCTCCAAGGTCACCGGCGTGCCGGTGGCCAAGCTGGCAACCCGCGTGATGCTCGGCTCCACGCTGCGGGAGTTAGGCTACGAAGGCGGACTCTGGCCGAAGCAACGGTTGGTCGGTATCAAGGCGCCGGTGTTTTCGATGTCCAAGCTGGTCGGGGTGGACTGGTATATGGGCCCAGAGATGAAATCCACCGGCGAGGTGATGGGACTGGATCGCGATTTCGCCTCTGCGTTGACCAAGGCGCTGCAGGCCGCCAGCATCAACCTGTCGCCCGGGATGGGGGTGTTGCTGAGCATATCGGACCAGACCAAGGCCCTTGCGCTGCCGTTGGTTCGAGGTCTGGCAGCTGCCGATTGCCGTCTCTACGCTACGGAGGGCACGGCGGCGATGATCCGAGCGCTGGGCTTGCCGGTTACAACGATAACCAAGCGCATCGGCGACGGTTCACGTGACGTACTGGATGTGATCAACGATGGAACTGTCGGTGCGGTGGTAAACACCCTTTCCGGCGACACGTCGGTCATGGAAGATGGGTTCTACATCCGTCGGGCAGCCGTGGAACGGCGAATTCCGTGTTTCACATCGCTGGATACGGCCCGGGCCGCGATGGAAAGTATGCTCAGCGGGTTGGATAACTACAGCGTCATGACCACCGACGAATATCTGGATCCGCCGAAGTAGCCTATTCCCGGGTCAATCCCGACGTATCGTAAAACTCGCCGGGGTGGTAGCGGCCTAGAGCGGTAGTTCCGTACCCAGCCCCAGGGCTTCGGCCCGCTCCAACACCAGCTTGGCGGCGGCCACATCGGCGACCCCGGTGCCCATGAGCTTGCAGTACACCTTGTCTTCAGTGCTTTGTCGCGCCGGAATCATGCCGGCCACGACGTGCCGCAGTTCGTGGAATTGGCTCCATTGCACCAGTCCTGAATCCACCGCGGCGGTGATGTCGCCGCATTCCTGGGGGGCCTGTTCCATGGAGTCTACGAACCGCCGGTCTGCATCGGCCAGCGCCGCGTCGTCAACTTCTCGGTAGCGGCGGAGCGTGGGCCCCGCGCCGATGACCGTCGTCCCAACAGACACCCATTCGCCCTGGACGACGGGCGTTTGCGTGGCAGCGATGGCAATGACAATATCCCGATCCGCCACGGCGTCGCGATTGGTATCCACTGCGACGACGGGCAAGCCCAATTCCTGGGTCATGCGAGCGGCGAACGCGCTACGGTTTTCCGGGTTCCGGCTGTAAGCGCGTACTTCGGCCACGTTCCTGACGGCGCAAACGGCCCGCAACTGGTCGCCGGCCTGATTGCCTGTACCGATTACGCCAACGGTGGCAGCGTCAGGGTTGGACAGGTGCTTTACGGCCACGCCAGTGGTAGCGCCGGTACGGAGTTGCCCCAAACGGTTCGCCTGCGTATACAACAGCAGCCGCCCGGTGTCGGCGTCATACAAACTCACCTGGAAAGAATAGCCGTTCCTGGTGGACGTGAAAGTTTTGACACCCAGTATGCCGCCGTAGTTCAGGGCTCCGCCCATTACAGCCAAGTAGCCACCCGGCGTAGCGACCCGTTGACGCGTGAGGTTCACGGCCTCTCCCCGGCCGAAATGCGCCTGCATCTCTTCAATTGCGGGCAGCATTTGCGCTAGACCGACGCACCGGTCGACGTCGGCGTCGAGCAAGAAACGGGCCATGGTTTTATTGCGAGATTACAGGCAGCGGTCAGGTGCTGAAAAAGCGGCGGTTAATCTGAATATATTCCCGGAAGCCAGCGGGCACGGTGAACTCGTCGAAGATTGCTGAAACCGGGCACACGGCTACGCAATATGCACAGTCGATACAATCGGCAGGGTTGATATAGTACATTGGCGCATCGTCGTCGGTATGGATGCAATCCACCGGGCAAACCTCGACACACGAGGCGTCCTTGACCCCTTCGCAGGGCTGCGTAATCACGAATGCCATCAGATTACCTCGGCATACGGGCATAGGATGGCGATCCATGTTCCGATCTGTTCACGGGTCGCGACGCCCAGATGTTGCCCGTTAATGATATGCATTCTGCGGTTTGTTCCGATATTTTGTCAAGGCATATGGGCCCCATATCGCTATTCCCAACGCTAATGAATCAGCATCGGTGTCATTGGCGCTCGTACTCAAAGCCCAGGTCAAGAGTGGCGAAGCCGGTCAGGGCAGGGCGCCGATGCTGAAACTGGTAACCGAACAGAGTCGAATGTTGCGGCCTGCATTGCATTATCCATTGCGTTGATATAATATATCGGGCACCAAACGGCAATATGTCGTTGGCGAGTCGCTGCCCTCGAAGGTGGACTACCAATGGAACTACGCGAAATTATTAGTTTTTACCACGTAGCCCGCCTGCGTAGCGTGTCGAAGGCCGCGCGAAAGCTGGAACTGGGTCAGCCAACGGTTACAACTCACCTCAGGAAGCTGGAGGGCGAGTTCGGAATCATCCTTTTTGACCGCATAAAGCGTCCGATACAGCTAACCTCGGAAGGCACGCTGTTCTACGAGCTGGTAACACCCATCGTGGAGTCCATCGACACTCTGAAGACGCAGATGGATTACACGGAAGGCCGGGGTTCTTTCGTGGTCGGCGCGTACCCAGACATCGTGTCCTATCATCTACCCAGGCCGATTCGACGTTTCCGCAACCAATTCCCGGATGTGAAAATGCGTCTGGTCGCCCGATCCTACGCTAACCTGATTCAACTGGTGAAGTCGGGAGAGGTGGATCTGGCGTTGTGCTCTGCACCCCCAGCCGACGATTCGTCCCTGGAATTTTCGGAGCTTTTTCACTACAACGTGGTGCTCATAACCGCACCGAAGCACGAGTTGTTGCAGCGGGAGCAGGTTACGATTGAAGATATGGCGGCGTGGCCGCTCATCCTCAACAGCCCGGAGAGCATGAGCCGGCGACGCGTGGAACAAAAACTGCGTGAGAAGGGCGTTGCCTACGACGTAGTGCTCGAGATGGATAACACCGAGATGATCAAACGGTACGTAGCCATCGGCATGGGCATCGCCATTGTCAGTGATTTCACACTGCACCCCGAAGATCATGACCGACTGGCCGTGGTGAGGCTGGACCACCTGTTTCCGGCGGCGAACATGGGGATCTGCACGTTGCGAGGGAAGTTCCACGGGCAGGGTGTGCGCAATTTCATCGACACGCTCTCAGAAAGCCTGTCTGGTTTCCATGCGGACCTTTGGGACTGGGACGTTGACCACGGGGGAGAGCCGGCGGCGCACGCCATTGCCAGCGGCACTCAATAAGTTGACGGCGGCCCGGGGTTAGCTAACCCCGGGCTCCGCCCGCAGGTTGTTCCAGAGGCGTTGGCGGTCGACGGTGCCCGCAGCCCGGAATCCCGGGGTCTGGCGATCCGCGGCTTTCTGCGCTGGTTACGGCAATCGACCCAGAAAGTCGGTGCTGCCCCGCGCGACCCAGCCGTTCCACGACGTCATCAGGAACCTGGCCCCCTTTTCCACGTAAGACGCTACGTTGTCATCGTTGACGAGGGTTCCGGCGGTTCGACCGGCGCTGACGATGCGGGCCAGGGCGTCGTCAATGGCGGCCTGAACTTCGGGATGGCCCACGTTGCCGATGTGCCCCATGGTTTGAGACAAATCGGTTGGGGCCACGAAGAACACGTCAATGCCATCTACCTTGAGGATTTCATCCAGATTGTCCAGGGCCGTGACTTCCTCGATCAGAACGACTACCATCGTCTGGTCGTTGGCCTTATGGACATAATCCGGCACGCCGAAGGATTGACGGCCACCGAACATACCGCGGTAACCCAGTGGGGCAAACTTCGCGGATCCTACGGCCGCCTCTGCTTCTTCACGCGTGTTGACATGAGGCAGGACCACGCCCATGGAGCCCCGGTCCAGTGTGCGCGTGATGAGCCCGGCGTCGTTGGCGTTGCAGCGCGTGATTGACGCCATCCCCCAAAGATCGCACGCTCGCGTCATATCGCCCAGCGTTTCCCAATCCACCGGCCCGTGTTCACATTCCATCCACACTGAATCGAAACCCAGAGGCCCCAAAAAGTCGATAATTTCGCTGGACATTAAACCGGAAATGCACGTCGCCGGTTGGCCCCGTTGTAGCTTATCCTTTACTGGATTCGGTCGTATTGCAGGCACTGCGGTCCTCCTAGTATTTGATGTGTCGGCAGTATACCAGCAGGTGACGCGGTGGAAGTGGCGACCGCCTGGTTGGGTTCATATCGCGGGAGAAAATGGGAGGGGCCGCGTTCTGGAGTTGAGGTCTGGCGACGGATCGGCCGGGTGAGTCAACGCTGCTGTTTGACCTCGTACCCGCGCGGCGTAACCATGCGCCCCTCGTGGACGTAGGTGTTGGAGTTGCCGATTACTACGGTGGTGAACATATCCACGCCCAGGTTAGCGCCGTCCAGTCCACCCAGGTCGGCCAGGGATACCGCCTGCTCGGGGCGGTAGGCGTGTCGCACGATGCCGACCGGAGTGGAGGCTGGGCGGTGGTTGAGAAAAATATTTCTGGCGTCGTCGAGCTGATGGGTGCGTCGTCGGCTGCGCGGATTGTAGAGTACGGCTACGAAATCGCCGGACGCGGCCGCCTCCAGGCGGCGGCGGATTTGCTCCCAGGGTGTGAGCAGATCACTGAGACTGATGGCACAAAAATCCTGCATCAACGGCGAACCCAGCAAGGCGGCGGCGGATTGCAGGGCGGACACTCCAGGCACCGTTTCCACCGCCGGCTCTTTTCCGTTCCAAGCGCGGTCGGTCAATACCCGGTACACCGGCCCGGCCATGCCGTAGATGCCGGCATCGCCGGACGAAACGACGGCCACGGTGCGGCCTGAATAGGCGATATCCACCGCCAACGCGGCGCGTTCCAGCTCCTGACCCAATTCCATCGAGTGCAAAACTTTGTCCATTGCAGACCCGGCAACCTGGTCGATGTAGAAACGATAACCTACCAGTTCGTCGCTATCGGCGATGGCTTCTAGCGCTGCCGGCGTCAGGTGGCCCTCGTCTCCTGGGCCCAGCCCCACCAGATACAGCTTTCCCACGCTCATTTACTGCTCCCTTGTGGTGGGGCGATGCGTGCGATGGCAACCGTCGCCCGGTCTGATTTGGTGCGCGAGACTACCAATCCGCTGGCGCCGGCCGCCAGCATGGCCGCCGGTTCGGACACACCGAACACTCCCAACAAGTCTTGTGCCGCCGAAGGCGTGGCGGTTTTCAAGCGACTGCCGGCCGTGGCTGCGACGGGTTGACGTTCTGCCACGGCGTTCAGCTCAGCAGCGGTGTACGCGTGCAGTGGAATGCCCAGATGTTGGGCAAGTGCGACCAGGCCGCTCTCGTTGGCTTTGATGTCCGCGGTCGCCAGCGAGGCGAGACAAGTTATCGACAGATTGTGGGTTTCCAGCGTGGTTTCGAGCAGTTCTTTCAGGTGTCGTTCATCGACGCCCCGTCGGCAACCGACGCCGGCCACCAGTGTGGGTGGGCGGTAGATTACCACAGTCGGATCGGCGGCGGACAAACCGTGCGGGAAAGGTTCCAGCCGATCGGATACTACCAATATTGCGCGAAATTGCCCGCCGAACGCATCGTCCACGTTTGCCACGGCGACGACACCGTCAGATGGTGGAACGTCATCGGGCCAGCGCGCTCCGGTTGCGGGGTCGAGCCACAAGGCAACCGGGCCGCCATTCACGACCGCCGCCGCCGCACGGGTCAAGTCCGTTGGGGTTGCTTCGGTTTGCCACCCCGAACCGCGTCCCACCAGGTCGACGGCGGTTACGTCCAGCGCGTCGGATGCCGACGTAATGATGGGTTGGGCTCCGATGGCGGCGGCTATCTCGTGGGCCAGGGCGTCGGCCCCGCCGTGGTGCCCTGATAGCAGGCTAATAGCGTAGCGTCCCGCGTCGTCCACGCACACGACCGCAGCGTCCCGCCGTTTGTCGACCAACACGGGCGCCAGCAGTCGCACAGTGGCGCCCACCGGCAGGAATACCACCAGGCGCCGGTACCTGGTGAACAAATGCTGCAACACCGGACGCAGCGGCAGGTCGTACAGCCTGCGGCCTGGCGTTTCGGCCAATTCCCCACCGGCAATTTTGCGTTCCAGATAGAGCTCGGAATCGGCGATGGATGCCGCCAAGTTCATGCCCAGCGCAGTGCCGGGGCGCGAAACCGCGACGATGGCAGTTTTGTCGGCGGGGACTTCAGGCATCAGCCGGCCCGACTATGCGTCGCCGTCGCCGACTATGGGTGCGACGGCTTCCGGTTGAATCTCATAGCCTCCGGCGGCGTACAGGTCGGCGCGGTCGGCTTCCGCGTGATCGCCGTGACCGGCCCGGCGGTACAAATGGGTGTACTCGTCGGAGTAGAGATGTGAGACGGCGACTTTTTCACCGGAGTTGGGGTCGAGCAGGCTGGGGTTCACCGCTTGCCCGACGATGATGAGGGCCTGCAGCGTAATTTTGGCGTCGCGCACTTTCTGCGCGATGTCTTCGAGGGTCCCCCGAATCACCAACTCTTCCGGCCAGCCGACCCGGTAAACCACTGCCACCGGCGTGTGGGCGGGATAGCCGGCTTCCTGGAGTTGGTTGGCGATGCGGAACATGCGGGTAACGCTGAGGAATATCACCAGAGTGCTGCCGTGGCGAGCCAGGTCAACCAGATCCTCGCCCTCCGGCATTGCCACCCGCCCCTCGGCGCGCGTCATGATGACGGTTTGGGACACTTCCGGTACAGTCAGCTCGGCCTTCAGCACGGCGGCGGCGGCGAAGGCGGCACTGACGCCGGGGATAATCTCGTAGTCAACCTGCTCCGATTCCAGAATCCGCATTTGTTCCAGCGTGGCGCCGTACAACGAAGGGTCCCCGCTCTGGATGCGCGAAACGGTTTTGCCGTCGGCCACGGCTTGCAGCGTTACCGACATGATTGCATCCAGCGACATATCCTTGCTGCCGTAGATCTGGGCGCCGGCCCGGGCAAAACCGGCAATTTCTTCCGGCACCAGCGAGTCAGCGTAAATTATCACATCGGAGGATTCAATCAACCGCTTGGCTTTCAGGGTCAGGAGTTCGGGGTCGCCAGGGCCGGCGCCGATGATATAAACCTTGCCCGCATTCGTCATTTGGAAATGTCCTCCGCTTTGGTGGGCGTGTTTAGCGCCGGATGATTAGTAGGGAGAAGTAGTCCAGGTCTTCGTCGGTGAGTTCCCGAATGTCGCGCACCACCCGCTCGCGTTCGGTGGTCGCGCGGCGGACGTAGATGGTGCGACCGGCCAGACCCAGGCGCTCCAGATTGGCCAACGCATCCAGCAAGGTCCGATTGACCTTCATCAGGACAATCGTGTCGTAAAGTGCGATGGCTTCCCGCAGGTCATCAATGCCGTAAACGGCGGGAAGAATGGCGAGGCGTTGCCCGTGCGTTACCAGAGGAGCCACTGCCGAGGCCGCCGCTGCCATTACCGAGGATACGCCGGGAACGACTTCCACGGGCAGATGGGGGAATTCATCCAAGATGGTTTCCAGTACATAGGAAAACGTGCTGTAGAGCATCGGGTCGCCTTCCGTGATGAAGGCCACATCACTGCCGGCTTCCAGGCGGTTGGCGAGCTCGCGGGCGGCGGCGCGCCAGACTTCTCCCGCAGCATCTTCGTCATTGGTGGGGAAGGTGGCCCGCACCACTTCCTGTTTGTCCTCGTCGATGATGCCCTTGACGATGCCGTAGGCGTAACTTTCGACGCTGACGCCGGCCTGGGGGACCCAGATGACGGGCACGGATTGCAGCACACGCTGCGCCTTGACGGTCAAGAGTTCCGGATCGCCGGGCCCGACGCCGACACCGTAGAGGCGGCCAACCGGGCCGGAACGGGGAGCTGAACTGGTCATCGTTGACCCCAAACAATAAACACCGGGTTGTATGCCTCCAGTCGCAGGGTTCCGTCGGGCAGTTCGCGGCCTCGCGAAGCCGCCACCATGGTCAATTCTGGTGAGAAGCCGGTTTCGCGCAATGCGCGGTAGGTGGAGTTGGCTCGCTCCATGACGGCGAAGTTGGCGACAACTCTACCGCCGGGACGCAGACGGCGGGTAACTGCCTCAAGTATGGAAAGAATATTCGCGCCGCCGCCGCCGATGAAAACCGAATCAGGATCGGGCAGGTCTGACAAAGCCGCCGGCGCTGAACCGATGACGACACTGACTCGTCCTGCGCCGTACCGGTCCACATTGGCTTGCAGAAGGTGCGCGCTGCCAGCGTCGCGGTCGATAGCGTAAACATGGCCCGTGTCAGCGATGCGTGCTGCCTCGACAGCTACGGAGCCGGTGCCAGCCCCGATGTCCCAGACGATGCTGTCCGGGCGCAACCCAAGATTGTAGAGGCTAACCGCCCGCGCTTCTGACTTGGTAATCTGCCCCCGAACGGGGCGGCGTTGGTCGAACGCGTCATCCGACAACCCGAGCGGCCGAATCTTGTCGATGCTGGCTGGCGTGGCGTCGTGGATGTTTTCAGTCCTTACCATCGGGAGTTGCTACGCTGGTTCCCGCATGGGAATGCCGTCAGCTGATGTGCTGGCTGAACCGAGCAAATTACCTTCAAAATCGAAGCACAGGGCGTCCACGATGAGGGCTTCACCACCGGGGCCCAGGTAGGTGTGTGCCTGGTCGCAGACCAGTTGGCACATCAGCGGGAACACACCCATGACGTTGTGCTGCTGGGCCAGTTCCTGAAAATGGCGACCGCTGGCGGCGTTTCGCATTTCTTCCTGCAGGTTTGATGGGGCGCCGCACTGCGCCGCCAGGCTGGCCAGGAAATCGGTGTCCACCTGATTGCCGGCCACGTGGGTTACGAAATAGCCCATCGCCATTTTGGAGAACTTGCCCACCATGCCAACGTGGGCGACTCTTTTGATGCCTTTGTTCAGGCAGCGTTTCATCGAAGGGCCAGAGAATATGCCGGCTTCGACGTAGGCCATATCCGGCAAATCCAGCAGGAGTCGCGTGTATTCTTCGCTGCGGGTACCAGTCGACAGAACGAGGTGATCGAGGCCGTTGGTGGCGGCGACGTCAATCGCCAGATGCACGCTGGCTCGCCACGCGGCGGTGCTGAAGGGCTGAACGACTCCGGTGCTGCCCAGGATACTGATACCGCCGAGCACGCCCAGGCGAGCGTTGGTAGTTTCCTTGGCGATTTCCTCGCCGTTGGGTACTGAAATGCGGGTTCGTACGCCGGTGTCCGGAGGCCAACCGCATTCCACCAACCCTTCCGCTACTGCATCTGCCATCATGCGGCGTGGCACGCGGGTTACTGCGGGCTCTCCGACCTCGATACCGGTGCCGGGTCTAGTTACGGTGCCTACGCCCGGCCCGCCGGTAATGTGCAAGCCCTTGTTGCCGTCGGGCAGCCGCCACACGCCTACGATAATCTCGGCGCCGTGGGTTACGTCAGGGTCGTCCCCGCCGTCTTTGATGACCGAGCACCGGACACCTTCGGAGGGATCCATCGGCCAGCTCTGGTGTATGGCGAGGGTGGCGCGCCCGATACCGCCGGGCAGAGGCACGGAGACTGCTTCAGGGGCGGCGCCGGACAGCATCAGGATTACCGCAGCCTTGGCGGCGACGGCTGCGGTGGTGCCGGTGGTGTAGCCGGTGCGCATACCGCGAGGGTCGCGTTTGGTCGGACGGGAGTAGTCGCTTTCCGGCCTGGGTTCGTTGTTGGTTTCTGGTGCTTGCTCGGTCATGATCCCCGTCGCGGTGCTCGCCGGTTACGCGCGGTCAACGCTGCGCAGTAAATACAATTCTACCCTATCGGATAACGCCTGCAAAATTGGCTGGCGGTTGCCCTAGTCTAACACCGGTGCGCCAATGCCAACCGTTCCCCGCCCCAGTTGACAGGCAGCGGTCAGAGTTCGGTGTTCCTATTGATCCGACGCAAAGTCGACAGGGGGGGAAGCGTTACAGGCGTAGTTGGGCTTCCCGCACCCGATCGCCGGCAACTGCTACCAGCCGGTCATCTACCCCCAGAGGCGGGGCGACCCACATCGGTGTGTCCGGGTAGCTTTCTTGCAGCTGACGCATGGTGCCCAGCACGTTGCGCTGCAGGATCAGTCCAGGGAAAAAAACGTAGGGCACGCAGATGAGGCTTCCGATATTGCGGTCGTTTACCAGTCGCGCAACGGCGTCCTCCATGGTGGGGTCACCGTAGTGGGATTGAGCCACGGACACGGCGAAATCGAGGCCGAGGTCCTGTTCGACCCAAATGCCCAACTCCATGAGCCAGATGCAATCGTCGTATCTGGTTTGAGTGCCGGCTTTGACGATGAGTACGCCGACGGGCCGGTCGTCCACCGGCCGGGCAGCCTCTTCGGGCAACGCGGCGATGCGGTCGCGCACCAGATCGGCGATGCGCAGGTCGGCACCGAGGCCGTCGGCCAGGTAAACGTCGACGGTCGGAGCCGCCTCGGCAATGTCCTCCAAAACCTCTTCCATCTCCAGGGTGGCGTGTTTGCCGTTGCCCAACAGGTAGGGTTGAACCACAACCTGGCTGACACCCTGCTGGGCCAGCATTGCGACGGCTTCCGGGGGGTGTGGCGGTAGAAACTCCAAACAGGACACCACAACTTGCTGAACCACGCCTTCGAGGCGGTCTTGCAATCGCAAGGCCACATCCCTGAGACCCACCGGCGTGTTGGGGCAACCGGGGCACCAGGCAGGGAACCGGGCGCCATCAGCTGACCAGGCGCAAGAACATTCATCGCGCGTGGCGCCACGCTGACTGCCGTGGCAGAGTAGCACGACGCCCCAGGATTCGCCGTCGGCAGGTGGTGGGGTTGTGAAATCGAAATCAGCGGCCATCAGTTTTGGCCCTCCAGCAGGTCGAGCAACGCGTTGATGGTGGCCGCTGCCGCCGAACTGCCCCCGCGCCGGCCCAGGATTGTAATGTGGGGGACGTTGCGGGCGGCCAGCTCCTGCTTCGACTCCGGGCAGGCCACGAAACCGACCGGCATACCCACGACCGCGGCGGGAGCGACTTGTTCAGCGTCGATAAGGTCCAGGAGAGCCAGCAGTGCAGTGGGAGCGTTGCCGATTGCTACCACCGATCCGTCGATGACTGGAGCCAGTTCCCGCACGGCGGCAACGCTGCGGGTGGTTCCCTCCCGTTGGGCGCGAGCGGCCACCTCCGGAGCGTCGATGAGGCAGGCGGTCTCGACCCCGGCCCTGGTCAACCCGGCTCGGGATATGCCCACCTGAACCATGCGCACATCGGTTACAATCCGCCGGGCCTGCCGCAGGGAGTCCAACGCGTTGGCTACTGCATTGCCGCTAAACCGCACGTCATCCGCGATGGCCGGGTCACCCTCGGCGCGGACGATGCGATGCAGCACGTACCGCTCCTGTTCGTCAAGCTGGTTCAACACCTTGCTGCCAGCCAGGCTGTCGGCGACCATCACCAGGCTTTGGCGGTCAATTTCGTCGGGGAGCAGGGCGTATTTTTGGACTAGGGTCATAATGCGGTGGATTAGCGATGGCCCTCAATGGGGATCAAGCAATGGTGAACCGGGTCGACTGCGAAACCAAATCCTTGCAGGGTATGGTGACCGAGCAGGGGCATACAGTCATCCTCTCCGAATATGAACAGTTCGGGCAAGCTCTGGTTGTTGTATAACACGTTCACTATTCCCATCTGCACGGTAGTACGTGAGCCGTTGGCCCAAATGCCCACCGTGTCGTAAACGTCGCCCATATCAATACTCCGGGTTACCCCACGACGACGTTGACCAAACGACCGGGGACATAGACCACGTTTTTGACCGATTTGCCATCGGTGTGGCTCTGGATTCGAGGGCTGCCCAACGCCAAAGTGCGGGCGTCGTCTTCAGCGATGTTGGCCGCCACAGTGATGCGGTCGCGCACTTTTCCGTTTACCTGCACGACGAGGGTAACCTCTTCGGCAGCGGCAAGCTCGTCGTCCCACGTGGGAAACGCCTGCTGATGGACGCTGTACTCTCGCCCGTGGCGTTCCCAGAGTTCTTCGGCCAGGTGCGGGGCGATTGGGGCCAGCATGAGCAGGAATTTGTCGATGCAATCGCGCCAGGTGGCGGCATCGATCGACTGTTCATTCCAGACTCGGCTCAGGTGGTTCACCATTTCCATCAGGGCAGCGATGGCGGTGTTGAATTTGAAGCGGTCGAGGTCTTCGTAGCATTTGCGGATGGTCTGGTGTAACACGCGCTGGGTGTCGCGAACGGCCGCTGGGTCGGTTGGCTGGTTGTCGAGCGCGTCCGCGTCTCGCTCCACCACGCTCCACAGACGGTTGAGCCAGCGCACCACGCCGTTGATGCCTTCGTCGCTCCACGGGCCGCCCTGGTCCCACGGGCCGATGAACATCAGGAAGCAGCGCACCGCATCGGCACCAACCTGGCCCACCACGTCGTCGGGATTGACCACATTGCCGCGGCTCTTGCTCATCTTCTCGTGGTCTTGACCCAGAATCACACCCTGATTGAACAAGCGGAGGAACGGCTCGTCGATGTTGAGCATATCCATATCGCGCAGGGCCTTGATGAAGAACCGGCTGTACAAAAGGTGCATTACCGCGTGCTCGGCGCCGCCGGTGTATTGCTTGACCGGCATCCAGTTCGCAGTGACGTCGGGCTCAAACGGACCGGAGCTGAAATTGGGGCTGCAATACCGGAGCATATACCAAGCGGAATCCATGAAGGTGTCCATGGTGTCGGTTTCCCGTCGGCCGGGGCCGCCGCACTGGGGGCACGCCGTTTTTACGAACGCATCGTTGATGGCGAGTGGTGATTCACCGGTGGGTCGGAATTCGGCATCTTCCGGAAGCAGCACGGGCAGGTCTGCCTCCGGGACCGGGGAGACTCCGCACGCGTCGCAGTACACCATGGGGATGGGGGTACCCCAGTAGCGTTGGCGGGAGATGAGCCAGTCGCGGAGGCGGTAGGTGACGGCGCGTTTACCCCAGCCGCGCTTTTCCACGTCGTTAGCGATCGCCCGGATTCCTTCCTCGTCGGTCATGCCGTCGTAGGCGCCTGAGTTGGTCATGAAGCCTTCACCGACGTAGGCTTCCGCCGGTTCCCGGCCGTCCCAATGGATGGGGGCGATGACGGTGCGAACGGGCAGGCGATACTTGCGGGCGAAGGCGAGGTCGCGGGAATCGTGGGCGGGCACACCCATGACCGCACCGGTGCCGTAGGTGGTCAGCACGTAGTCGGCGATGTAGATGGGCACGCGTTCGTTGTTGAGGCGGTTGCGGGCGTATGCGCCGATAAACACCCCGGATTTGTCCTTGTCGGTGGACATCCGGTCGATTTCCGAGGCTGCTCTGGCCTGCGCGATGTAACTTTCAACCTCCTCGCGTCGGCCATCGGAGGTGAGTGCGGGCACCAGTGGGTGTTCGGGAGCAAGCACCAGAAAAGTTACGCCGAAGATGGTGTCGATACGCGTGGTGAAAGTGCGGATTTCAGTTTCAGCCAAGCCGTGTTCGGCGATATCGAAGCTGATTTCGACACCCTCGCTGCGACCAATCCAGTTCCGTTGCATCGTCAGGATTTTGTCGGGCCAGTCAGCCAGCGTGTCGAAGTTCATGAGTTCGTCGGCGTAGTCGGTAATGCGCAGGAACCACTGTTCCAGGTCGCGGCGGGTGATTGGGGTGTCGCAACGCTCACAGACGCCGTTGAGCACCTGTTCGTTGGCCAGCACGGTTTGGCAGGACGGGCACCAAACCACGGGGGCGTTGGCACGGTAAGCCAGACCCTGTTCATACAGTTTGATGAAGAACCACTGGTTCCAGCGGTAGTATTCGGGCAGGCAACAAACGACTTCACGATCCCAGTCGTAGATTGCACCCAGCGACCGCAGTTGTCTCCGCATTTTCTCCACGTTAGACATCGTCCATTCGTAGGGATGGATGCCCCTGGAGATGGCGGCGTTTTCGGCCGGGAGGCCGAAGGCGTCGAAGCCGATGGGATGCAGGACATTGTAACCCTGCATCCGGCGGAACCGGGCGTGGGCGTCGGCGGGAGCCATGGCGTACCAGTGGCCGATGTGCAAGTCCCCCGAGGGGTAGGGGTACATCGTCATTTCGAACCACTTGGGCCGGGGATCGTTGTCATCCACATGGTAGATGCCGTCGCGTTCCCACTTTTCCTGCCACTTGCGGTCAATGTCAACGGCGTCGTAACGGAGTTCGATTTGACGCTGGGTGGTTGTCATTGGAAGGAATCCCTCAACAATTCAACTGGTGGCGCCGCATCGGCGCTGGACATGGCGAAGGCGCACGGCGATGGGGCCCTGTTGCGGCTCTAATATAGCATATGCCTGTGGCGCCGGCTGCGGCTTTCCGCGAGTATATCATCGCCTTCGGGAGCGTTGGGTGGCGCTGGCAACACGGCAATCCGGGCCGGTGATGCGCGTCATGTCGTCGCGGCTCCTCATGCGTACCCACTTTGTCATTGCGAGAGTAGCGTGGCAATCTCGCTGCCGTAGCAACCGCGGTTCGCCGACGTGGGTTCAACCGCATCGAGATTGCCACTTCGGTATGCTCCTCGCAATGACGGAATAAAGTGGGTACGCGTGTCGCCGCGGCTCCAATTGACATATTCTGGATGCCGCGTCTACAATTCCGACCGACATAGTACGACTGTTGGACAGCATTAAATGCTTGCATACCCAACGAGCCGCCGTTGCTTCCCGTGCCGTTGCTTCCCGTGAACGATCAATCCGGAGGCAACACCGGCTCCACTGCGCCTGACCCGGCTCAGGATCAAACAGTCGAAGGTGCACCCGAATATTTGCGAGTTGACCGACGGGCTGCCGCAATACGGATGCCGGTACGGCGCCGGGTGCCGCCCCGCCGGTGGTCATCCACCCCGCTACTCCTGCTGGGTTTCTTCCTGCTGCTGAACATCGTTGGCGGGGTATTGCTGTGCCTGCCCATATCGGCGGCGGAGGGCACAGCCACCGAGCTGAGGGTGGGGTTTTTCACCGCCATTTCAGCTTCGACGGTAACCGGTTTGTTGCTGGTTGATACGCCGACCTATTGGTCGTTTATCGGTCAGGTGGTCATCTTCCTGCTGATGTTAATCGGGGGACTGGAATTCATCACGGCGGCCACCATGCTGATTGTCGTGATCGGCCGGCGCGCCACCGTGATTGAGGAGGATGTTTATCAAGACACGGTGGGCGCCGGTTACATGAACAACATCCCGAAGGTTGCACGCAACATTGTGATTGCGTTCTTTGTTGGATACCTGGCGGGCGCCGTTCTCCTGTTTTTCAAGATGAGGTCTGTGGACGATTTCTCGCTGCCGGAAGCGGTGTGGCAATCGCTGTTCCTGTCTGTTTCGGCGCTGAACAATGCCGGATTTTCCATTTTGCCCAACGCAGCCGGCGGCAGCAATGCCGACACGCTGGGCGGCCAGCCCCTCCTGATGGCGATTATCACGCCGATGATTGTCCTGGGTGCGTTGGGCTGGCCTATGGTCGTTGACATCAAACGCAACTGGCGGTTCAGGGTTTCGCTCCGAGACTGGCCGGCGAGCGGCAGTTTCGTGATGTTGCCGTTCAATTTTTCGCGACTGACGCTAGATACCAAGCTGGTTCTGATTCTCACGTCGACGCTGTATGTTTTCAGCGCGTTGATTTTCCTGTTTACGGAGTGGAATGGAGTGCTGGGCGGGCACGACGTACTGGGCAAGGTGGGCTCTTCGGTGTTCCACGGCGTCAGTGGGCGCACCGCTGGATTCTCGGCGCTGGATTGGGGAGCCACCGCTGATTTTACTCTGTTGGTGTTCTGCGGACTGATGTTCGTGGGAGGGTCAACCGCCTCAGTATCAGGCGGCATCAAGGTGAACACGCTGGCGGTGTTGATGGTGGCGGCGCGTTCTTCGGCGCTGCGTCATCCGCGCACTGAGATATTCCGTCGGGAGATTGGCGCCGCTCTGGTGGCCCGAGCTTTGCTGGTTACGCTGCTGGGCATCCTGTACCTGGGGTTGGTGGTGCCGATCCTGACCTACACGGAGCCGGATTTGCCCTTTGTGCCGTTGATGTTCGAGACAATTTCGGCGTTTGGCACCAATGGTATGTCGACTGGAATGTCTGCTCACCTCAGCCTGGCCGGGGGAATTATGTTTATGGTTACAATGCTGTTGGGGCGCGTGGGACCCCTGACTCTGGTGATGCTGTTGGCGCCCCGGGACGAAGCGTCCTACCGTTATCCGGTAGAACCAGTTAGAATTGGTTAGCGATTATGGCGAATCAGATTTGCGTCATCGGCCTGGGTCGATTCGGGACCAAACTGGCCAGCACTCTGTTTCAACGCCAGCACGAGGTGTTGGCGATCGACGCCGATGAGCAGAAGGTGCAGGCGATGCTGGGCCAGGTGACCTACGCCGTGGAAGCCGATGCGACCAATGAAACGGCGTTGCGTGATTTGGGAGTGGCGGATATGGATGTGGGCATCGTCGCGCTGGGCAGCCAGATTCAGTCGAGCATCATCACCACCATGCTTCTGAAAACGATGGGAGTGCCGTTTGTTATCGCCCGAGCTACTGATGCGCAGCACAGCGAAATCCTGCACCGAATTGGCGCTGACAAGGTAATTTTCCCGGAAGAAGAGGCTGCGGTGCGCGCCGCCAGCCTGGATATGACCCCCAATGCGATAGAGTACATGGACATTACCGAATCCACCGGCGTACACAAGCTGCGGCCGCCGGAACGGATGCGGGGGCGACGGCTGCGGGATGTTGGGCTGGCGCAGGATTCCACCAACCCACGCCTGGCGGTGATGGTGTTGCGTCGCGCCAACGAATATATTCTGAACCCCCAGGATGACGAGGTAATCGCCGACGGGGACGTGCTGGTGGTGGTGGGAAGCCATGCGGAGATCGAACGGGCATTTGCCCGTTAGCCCGTGTTGACGTGATGGTGGCTGGCAAGACGAGCGTGGGCGAATACGACGAAGCTCGCGCAACCGTCGGGCTCGCCGAGTTGCCCTGCTGGGAGACGCTATGACCGAATGTATCGGCTACCTGGGACCGGCCGGAACCTACACCGAGCAGGCCGCGCTGCTGTACGCTCCGGAAGCTAACTTGGCGCCGTACCCGACCATTAGCGCGGTTGGCGCCGCAGTGGCCAATGGTGAGCTGGACGCTGGCGTGGTGCCGATCGAAAACAGTTTGGAAGGGTCGGTTACCTTCACGCTGGACCTGTTGATTAGCCAGTCTGGGCTGTCGATTAGCAATGAGGTGGTGATTCCGATTGACCACTATCTGGTGGCGCCGCGTGGGGTAGGAGCGGACGTGGTGCGGGTGATTTATTCGCATCCGCAGGCGTTGGCTCAATGCCGCGGCTATTTGGAGTCGCGGTTCCCACAGGCGCAAAACGAGGCGTCGTTGAGCACGGTTGCCGCGGTGGCTGATATGCAGGCGAGCGTGGTGCCGGCGGCGGCCATCTGTCCGCAGCGGGCGACGGAAATTTATGACGTGCAGGTGCTGGACCGGGGAATTCAGGACAGCACGGTGAACCAGACCCGGTTTGCCGTCCTCGCGCGTGCCGACCACGCGCCAACCGGCCATGACCGCACCTCGATTTGTTTCTCGTTTACGGTAGACCGACCGGGGAGTTTGTACGGTTGTATCGGCGAATTTTCGGAGCGGGATATTAATCTGGTCAAGATAGAAAGCCGGCCCACGAAACAGGCGTTGGGCAGGTATATCTTTTTGATTGATTGCATTGGGCATCGCGCGGAACCCGACGTAGCCGCAGCGCTGGAGGGTTTGCGCCAGCGCGTGGATATGTTCAAGATACTGGGCTCGTATCCGTTGTGGGAACCGGCTGACGGGTGACCACTGCGCCGGGAGCTTCAAAAAGATAGAACCGGCCTGGCTGGCAGACCGGTTCGTTTTTCGGCGAGTTTGAAGCGTCAACCCACCAATGAGAGTGTTCGGATTTAGCTATGGGGATATGGTCCGTCGACTGCCATGGATGGGTTTGGGCTGTCGGTGCGGCGAAAGCCGGTGATGCGACTTTTTGACCGACGAGCGGAGCCGTATATCCTGCCGATGTTCCGCTTGACTACGCTGCGGGATTCATGACCGGAGTAGGGCGCCAGCAATAGACCGGCGACCACTCCCACGGCAGCACCCGCTGCCAGCAAGCCGAGCGTCTGATTGGACCGGATGATCATGTTAGACTCCCCGTTGGTGTTTGACTGGCGTCGATATTCGACCTGTTGCAGGGGTTAGTCGCGGCTGCTGCCCACCGGTCGGCTGTCAGAGTCGACAATATCGCCGGTCTTGCCGCCTCTGCGGAGCCAGTTACCCACCCGAGAGCCGCGGGTTCGCGTGGCGTTGGCACTTTCCCTGATCTGAGAGCGCATTTCCCGGCCGCTCTTGGGCGCCAGCATCAATCCCGCAGCGATTCCTACTGCGATACCCGCCGATACCAATCCTAGTCCTCGCCTTGTCCTACGCATGTCGACACCTCCTGGTGTATTCGCTGGTGTATTCGTTTTGGTCCGCCCAATGGTGTCTCTCATCGGAACGGAAAAACCGAAGCCTTCGGGGACGCGCAACCAACCGGCCCATGAACCCTTCATCCACGTTATCCACACCCGGTAGCGTTGCCATCTTGCTGGGGCTTCGGCCAGATTTTGGTGTTCGGTAATCTTACGGTCGCGGTACTGCGACCACCGTAACGGAGGGAGGGAGCCTACTGCTCCAGCAACTCCTCTACTTCGTCATCGGCGCGGTTGCGAACGCGGTCCACATACGAGCGACCGGTATCGACGGCTCGGTCGACGCTGCGGCGCACGTAGCTACGAGTCTCGTTGCCAGTTTGGGGAGCCAGCAATATGCCTGCTGCCAAACCCAATGCCAGACCGGCCAGTCCGGCGGTCAAAATTCCTATGGCTTGTCCTTCGCGATTCATGATTGCCTCCTGTTGAGATGAAAATATTAGGTTTTATCCTATGAAGGCCACGTTTCGCCTACCGACTATGGGATATTTCCCGTATCTAATTGGCTGATGCCGGTGTGCCTTCAATTATCAATAATTGTAATGATGATTAGTTGAATTGTCAATACTTAATTTCGAACCAATTTTATAATTCGCCCACGTTAGCGTTGCATATTGAGTGGCGCACGCCGGAATCCCGCCGCTGCGATGTGGACGTGAGCGGAGTGGGGGTAAGTTACAATCGCGATATGCTTGGCAATCGCGATATGCTTGGCAATGTGGTGAACCTGGCTATCGCGGTGGCCTCGTTGTTGTTCCGTTCCCATTTTGTGGTGCGCGGCGACAGTATGGAGCCTGCCTTGCGAGACGGGGATCTGGTCCATTCGGTGCCGAGGGCGCTGCTGGCGCGAGGCATACGCCGCGGGTCGATCGTGGTGGCTGATACGCGGTGGGGTTTGGATCGGATTGTAATCAAACGCGTGGCCGCGTTGCCCGGTGATTGGGTCGATGTTGCGAGCGACGGGGCCGTGTCGGTATACGGGCTTACCGAGGAACATCCGCTGGGTGTGGCCGGGCGTATCTGTGGTGAGACGGGCCAGCGTGGGCCCGGCATCGGCTGGGTATGCGGGGATGACGAGTATTTTCTGGTTGGCGACAATTCGAAGCAAAGTGCGGACAGCAGACGCCTCGGGCCGGTGCGGGCGACAGATATAATTGGGTGCGTTTGGCTGACGGTTCCGGGCCACCTCATCCGCCGCTGACGACCTGGCGAGCCTATCCAGATACCTGACGCCCAGACCCTCCGCACCCGCACCGCTGATAATGACCTTTGAAAACGCGATATTGAGGGCTGCCGGCTGGGCCACCCGGAACAGGCGGCTGCTGAAAGTGTGGCCCATATTGGGGTTGCTGCACGCCAGACGCGGCATCCAGCGGGCTGCCGAACATAACCGCGCACTGCGAGTATTTCTGGCAACTGTGGCCGCCGTAACCCGGAACGATGCCCAGCAGATGATTGCCGGTGTGGCCTACTACGGCGTGATTGCATTGATCCCCATCTCGGTTGGCGTGCTGCAAATCCTGGAGCTGATTTTGGGGACAGCGCTCACCGCGCACTGGTATACGCGATTGTCCTCGGCGGTATTTCCGTCGGGGATAGAACTGACGACGCTGGTTGGTTCACGCAACTCGGCGGCGGCCGGTATCACGGCGGGGCTGGCGCTGGTGGGCCTGACCTGGGGATCATTCAAGCTTTTCGGCGCAGTGGGTCTGGTGGTGAACCGGATGTGGGGAATTGAGCCGACCCAGGTGGGATACATCGCCCGGGCGCGGGAATTATTGATCCTGATTGCGACGGCGCTGATACTGCTAATTTCCAGCGTTGCCGGCTACCTGATTGACCAGGAATCGTTGCCGAATCTGCTGCGGGATTTTCAATTGGCGCAGTGGGCAAATGCGCTGCAAAACCAGCGCTGGGTGTCGGACATCGTAGCAACGGCGGTGTCGGCGGCGGCGTTCATGCTGGTGTACCGGTACGTGCCGGAGCGCACGGTGCGTTGGAAGTGGGCGATGATCGCCGCGGGTTTCGCCGGCATCGCTTTCAAGTTTAGCAACGATGCCTTTGCGTTGATCCTGGGCTACGTGCTGCCGGCGCTGCTGTACGGACCGCTGGCCACCGTGCTGGTATTCCTGATGTGGATGTTTGCTTCGTCGATGATTCTGGCCGCAGGGGCTGCGGTGTGCGCTTATGCCCAAAGCATCTACGACGGCGATGGGCCCATGACGAGGCCGGGATGGTTCCTGAGATAGGGGCCTGGTGATACGACGCAGCGACGGGCACGGGGGTTCCGGCGGCACGGGGGATTGCGGCGGCACGGGGTTCAGGCGGCGCTTTGGATTGCGGCGCGAGTGCGGTAAACCGCCGGCGTTGCGCGAGTGCCGGGTCGAGAGGCCGGTGGCGGTGGTGCGCTGCGCTGCGACGGATATTTGCGGTTACAGCTTCCAGAAACTGCCCACCTGACAGATGATATCCACCTTGTTGATTGATTCGGTGGGCCAGCCGACCATCTTGAGCCAATCCTCGAAGTGGGCCTGTTCTACGGCCTCGCACTCGGAGACCAGGCGACCGGTTTCCAGATCGCCGTAGACTTTCAGAACGGTGGTTCGGCGGTCGGGGCGCCACTTGCGGACGGCGTTGAGCTTGTCGCGGAATTCGGCTTCGGTGATGCCGGGGACGTTGTGGACGGCGATGAATCGGGCCATTGGATCAAACTCCGGTGAGTGGTTGGATGGGGGATGCCCTCTCCCAAAGGGAGAGGGGATTTTGGTTGATTAGGCAATTCTTTGGCGGGGGGATGATGGTGAAGGAATAGATTGTCGAGCTGGCGAGACCGTTTGGGATGACGATTTCACCCTCACCCCAGCCCTCTCCCATCGAGGGAGAGGGGGTTGATGCTGTTCTAATCGTCGGTGGGTGGGACGAAGGGGTAGGGGATGGGCGGCCCGTTGCGGAGGGGCAGGACGACCGTGGCGGTGCCGGGCATACTTTCGATACCGTCCTGGGTTTTCATGCCGATTTCCAGTTCCACGAAGCCCATCCGGTTCTTTTCGGATTTGCTGGTGACGCGACCCCACATGATGAGGATGTCGCCGGGAACCAGCATGGCGCGGTGTTCAAAGCGGGCTTTCCACGGCCAACCGTTGGGCAGCGTCCAGTCTTTGAGGTACTGGGGTACCACGCTCTGCTTCCAGGAACCGTGCACCAAGATGCTGGGGTTCCGGTCGTGGTTGAGACCGAAGTCCAGATCGTAGTGGATCCGGTGGAAGTTCTCGATGGCGGCGCTCCAGCGGAAGAGGTGGGTGGGCGTTGGCTTGTAGATGTACTTGGGGAGTTCGTCGCCTTCGGCCACGTCCTCAAAGTAGATTTGGCTCTTTTGGCGCAGGCCGTCGGCGTCAGGGCGCTCGTTGCGCTGCCAGATGTCTTCGGCTTCCATGTTGAGCAACTCTTCGAGAGGTGTAGTCATCTCGGTGTCTCCTGATGGCGGATTGCTGTATTCAGCGCGGTTGGGATAGCGCCGGCGCGTTTCGGGCGCCAGCAGCCGAGCGCGTTACCGGCGGATGGTGGAAGCGCGGGTGATGCAGAGGGTTACGTCATCCTGGTTCCAGTAGCGAGTTTCGCGGGTGATGATGAGGAAGGGCGTGCCGTCGCGACCGAGGCGCTCCCGGATGTCGGAGTAGCTGTTCTGGAAGAAGATGGTGTCGCCGATGCGGGGGTAGGCCAGGACTTCGAGCTCGTTGCCGGCGTTGAGCACGCGGACGAGGTTGGTGGGCACGGGCGGGAGCTCGCCGGGGCGTGCCACGGAGCCGATGCCGTCGGATTCGGGGTTTTCCTCGAAGGCGGCGGTGATGGGGTCGCCCTGGTCGGGACGGATGCGGCTGGCCAGGTAGCTGACCATGATGGGAGGGGTGATGAGTCCGCCGTAGCGGGTTGATTTGGCGAAGTCGTCGTCCCAGTAACGAGGGTCGGGATCCATGAGGGCCTGGGTAAAGCGGCGCATATACTCGCCGTCGACGACACCCCAGGATTCGACCACCTCACCGCTGACGCCAATCATTGCCTGAACCTCGGGAGTGAGGGCCGGCGGAGGAGTTTGCTGCTGAGTCATAGGTCGAGCGCTCCAGAAATCGGGTGATGATTGGCGCTGTTGAACGATTTGCCGCGCCGTGGGCAAATGTAGCGCAGGGCGTCGGGTTCGTCAATTGGGGTCTGACACTGACGCGTACCCGGTTTGCCGAACCTGCCGACTGCGGGAGGAACGGATGGTTCGACAGGCTCACCATGAGCGGAAGGGGTCGGTGCGGGTTTTCACCCTCACCCCAACCCTCTCCCATCAAGGGAGAGGGAGCGAGATTGCCACGCTGCGCTCGCAATGACAGATTAAAGTGGGTACGCGTGAGGTGTCTGCCATGGGTCATGGTCTTTTCAAAGTCCTACGATCTCCGCTCATGGCGAGCCTGTCGAGCCATCGGCGACCGTCCTTCGACAGGCTCAGGAGGAGCGGGTGGTTAATTGCCACAACTTTGATAAGGCCCTGGACATGGGTCTGGGTCTTGTGATTAACCAGCGCCATGCAGCTCAGGGCAGGGGGAGCGCTGTTATTTTGGTGGTGGATGATGGTTTCTATCGCAGATCCTTCTTGATTTGAGGTTGGGTTGGAAGGTGGATTCGGTGGGGCAAAGGGTTTCAGGCGCTGTCGGCGATACGGCCAGGGGATGCAAATTTTGCCCTAGGCTTCCATGTCCCGCGCGTTTCCCTTTGACCCGGAGGCCAGTGAGGGATGGCGCGGCATGGGGCGGTGGTGACTCCCGCCGTGCTGCGCGCACCGGTCCGGGGAATTGAACGGCGACGGACGCGCGACAGCGTTGCAGATACCGACGAAGTTGGCCGTGGAACCTGAAACCCTTTGCCTTATTTCGAGATGCTGGATCGGGCCTGGGCGAGACGAGCGCTCGTTTCGCCATCCGGATTGCCTGACTGGATACAGGATATGAGGAAGCAACCCGATGACGGAAGGGGTGGGTGTCACTGATTTTACTGATGCGTGAACGATTATCTAAACCTGCGTCGCTTTCGTCCGACCCTCCTGGATTCCCGCTTTCGCGGGAATGACGGATAGGCTTGGTTTAGGTATTTATTCACGCATCAGTAGAGGTTGGACGGCCCTGGCGATTAACCGCGATCAGCAGGAGAGGGCTGGGCGCGGTTTTTACAGGGATGGACAGGATTTGATGGGGCGGGGATAGGTTACTGATGCGTGAATGGTTATCTAAACCCAAGTGCCTTTCCTCTGGCCCTACTGGATTCCCGCTTTCGCGGGAATGACGGAAAGTATCGCGGGAATGACGGAACGGATTGGTTTAGAGAAGGGATTGGTTTAGTGGGTGTCTAAAAAGCGCCTGGTGAATCTCGGGCGAGAGGTGGAATAGCGGGGGAACGACCCCTGACCCCAGCCCTCTCCCACAAGGGGAGAGGGAGTTTTTAGACACCCTGCTGGATGTTTGCTCACGCATCAGTAGTTGCCGTAGGTGCGGTTGAGGACGGTTTCCAGTTCGTCCAGGGTGCAGCGGTATTCCTGGGTTCCCGGCATTTGGATGACGAAGTGGGCGCAGGCGGATCCGATTTGGGCGGCGCGTTCGAGGCCATCGTTGCGGGTGAGTCCGAGGATGAGGCCGCCGCGGAAAGCGTCGCCGGCGCCGGTGGGGTCGACGACGTTGTCGGTGGGCACGCAGGGGATGACGGTGTTGGTGTCGGCAGTGGTGACGCGGACTCCCTGCTCGCCGAGGGTGGTGATGAGGGCGCCGGTGTGTTCTAGCAGGCCGGTTTCGTCGATGCCGGTTTTGTCGACGATGAGCGCCATTTCGTAGTCGTTGGCAATCAAAAGGTCGCTGTGGCCGATGGCGGTTATCAATCCGGCGGCATCCCAGACCGGGAGGGACTGGCCGGGGTCGAAGATGGTGTAGACGCCGGCGCGTGCGCCCTGTGCGGCGAAGTCGGCCATATCGCCCAAGTTGCCGGGGGCGACGATGTTGATGGTTTGCTGGGCGTCAACTGCGCTGAAGTCGAAGCCGGCCGGGTATTTCATGGCGCCGGGGTTGAATCCGGTAATCTGGTTATCGGAGAGATCGGTGGTGATGAAGGCGGAAGCAGTGGCTTCGTCCGCGACGATGCGAATGTCGTCGGTAGCGATACCGTTTTGCTGGAGCCAACCGAAATAGTCGCGGTAGTCGAAACCGATGGCGGCGATGAGCCTGGGCTGCTGGCCAAGCATCGCCAGGGAGTAGGCGATGTTGCCGGCGGTGCCGCCGAAGTAGGCGTGGAAGCCGTCAACGGTGAAGCTGAGGTTGATCTGGTGGATACGTTCGGGAACGATGTGGTCTCCGAAGTGGCCATTGTAGGTCATTATCCGGTCGATAGCGAGGGAGCCGGATAC
Organism: Dehalococcoidia bacterium; assembly: GCA_965220095.1. GTDB lineage: Bacteria > Chloroflexota > Dehalococcoidia > Lucifugimonadales > UBA3495 > Bin87. Next base: position 1,672,936 of record OZ244805.1, on the reverse strand, counting down.
CAGGATTTCCATTGGTTTGTCCTTTGGCGGTGGGAGTACGGATTTTGCATGGATTTACAGGATTTACGGGATGAGGATTGCGGGGACGGCCCTCACCCTGGCCCTCTCCCAGTGGGAGAGGGGATCTTAAGAATTGGGGAGTTAGCAGCCCCACCGGTTGGTTATTTGGCCGGAGAACTTCACTCGGGCGCCGGGGGTTATCCGGTTGGTTGCGGCCTGGCCGGCGTTGATTTCCAAGATGAAACGGACGGGTTCGGTGGAGGGGTAGCGGGGCAGATCGCTGTGGGGTGTTTCGGGTGCCGGGTTGGGAACGTCGGCGGTTACTCCGCTCACGGTGCAGTCGGATTTTATCCAGACCATATCCAGGGGGAAGTGCATAGTGGGCATCCAGAAGGTTCTGGGCGCGTCGGTGTCGTAGACGAACAGCATGGCTTCGTCGTCGGCGAGGGTCGGGCGGTCGGACAGCCCCTGGGCGATCTCTTCCCCGGTCACGGCCACGTCAACCAGATAGATTGCATCGCCGATATGCACCAGAGGTCGGTCGGTTTGAAGCGTTGGGCCCGGTTGCGGCAGAGTGGGCGCAATTGGCAAGTCGGTCGCTGCCGGCAGGTTGGTTGCGGCGGGTAAGTCAGTTGCCGGCGGTAGGTCGGTCGCCATTGGAATAGCGGTTGCGGCAGGCAAGTCAGTTGCTGGCGGGAGGTTTATTTGAACTCCCTCGGGTGTGGGAAGGGGCTGGAGAGTGCAGGCCAGGCTGACCAGCAAGATGCAGGTAATCAGCCACCGCGCCGGGTTGCGTGGCGATGTCGGCCGGCGCATTGCTAACGCCTAGCCCAATTCCGTGCGGATGTCGGCGATGCGGTCGCGCAGGGAGCGCAATAGCAGGGCCGGCGGGGGCGGCGCGACGTGGGTGTAGCCGACGCCCATGTCCTGCAACTCTTTGGCCGACAGGGGGAACGAGGGGTGGTTCATGGGGATGGACAGTTTGGCTCCGCCGGCGGCCTTGACCTCGGCGGCCAGTTCCTCGAGGCGGGCGCGGATGACCGGGCTTTGCGGGTCGCGGATGCCCATATATTCGGAGAAGTCGGTGGGGCCGATGGCGACGATGTCGATGCCGGGGAGGCGGGCGATGTCGGCGATTTCGCTGATGCCCTTCTCATCTTCAGTCATTACTGACAGGACGATTTGCTCGTTGGATGATCGGGTGTGCTCGTCCCAGGAGACGGCGCCGAAGCGGGCGGCCCTGGTGCCGCCGGCTCCGCCGCGGCTGCCCAGGGGGGCGTAGCGCACGGCGTCCACGGCGCGTTTGGCACCTTCGAGGCCGTCGATATGGGGGATGATGATGCCCTCGGCGCCGGCGTCGAGGAGGCGCAGGATGAGGTGCTCGTCGTTGCCGGGGATGCGGATCATCGAGGTAACGCCCACAAGGTCGGCTGACTTGATCATCTCGGTTACGAGGGCCAGATCGAAGGTGGTGTGTTCCATGTCGATGAAGGCGGCATCGTATCCGGCGAGGCCGATAATTTCGACGATTTGCGGGTCGGCCAGAGAAACGTAAGTGCCGAGGGCCAGGCGGTTTTCCCGCAGCGCCCGTTTTACGTTGTTTTCGCGCATGGGGTTGGTTGCTCCTTCAGTTATTGATGCGTGAACGATTTTCTAAACCTGCGTTGCTTCCGTCATACCCTGCTGGATTCCCGCTTTCGCGGGAATGACGGGAAGGTGCGCGGGGATGATGGATACGCGCGGGAGTGGCGGATGGGCTTGGTTCAGGTATTTATTCACGCATCGGTAAGGTCAGGGATAGAGGTGGCGTATCGCGGGGACAATGATAGCAGATGGGTAGGCGTGGGGTCGGGAAGCGTGCTGATGCCCGCTGCGTTCGCTTGCAATGACGAGGCCGGGGGTTGGACGGGCCCGGCAAAGGGGTGGGCGCGAGTGGCAATGATGATGATGATGATGATGATGATATGGGGCGGCTGGAACAAAAAAGCCGGGGACGGTTCTCCGCTAACCGTCCCCGACCGGTTGGATGCAGCGGGATTACCGGACTTTCCTGGCGTACTCCAAATGTCCGAATACCCCGGTCAGGCTGCCGAAAATGTACGCGGCCACTTCATCCGGGTTCACCACCAGGGTGGGGCGGATGTTGACGATGGGGATGCTGCGGTAGTTGTCGTAGATGTGGTCCCCCATGGCGCGGGCCAGCCGTTCGCGCTCAGCGGGGTCGGTTTCTCCCCGCAGGCGTTGGTAGGTGTAGTCGTGCAGCGGATGTTCCATATAGATGGCGCCCTGGTCCGGGCGGCCGAGTTCCGGATTGATTGGGCCGGTGTAGTAGTAGCCGCGGATAGTGTCGGTGATGGGGCGGAGGGTCTGGCGAAGGGGGAGGATGAAGTGGGCGTCGTGCCGGCCCCGGAGCGCGTCGATGACGCGGGCAAACTCGACCTCTACCAGTTTCACTTCGATGCCGATATCCTGGAATGACTGGGCGATGGTTTGGGAGACTTCGATGGTTTCCGGCAGGCCGGGCAAACTGGATTGCCACACTTCCAGATAGAAGCGATTCTGTCCGTTGTCGCCGGGGAAGCCGGCCTGGTCCAGGAGTTGCCTGGCCAGCTCAGGGTTGTAGCCGTACTTCTCGTCGAACTCCTCTTCCCAGCGCGGATTCCATCCTTCCAGAGACTGGTGGAAGATGGTGTTGTACATTGGCTCGCCGCGACCCTTGAACAACTCGTTGATAATCTGCTCCCGGTTGATAGCGCGGTTGAGAGCCTGGCGCACCAGGACGCCGGTTTCGCCGGGGGCCGCCCAAGGCTCGGTATCGGGATTCCAGTTGACCTGGCTGACATAGTACTGGCCGTTGGGGATTATAGTGAGGCCCAGAGTGGGCAGGGGGCTTTCCAGGATCTCCATGCCGGCGTCAGTGGCCTGCTGGTGCAGCACTTTGGGCACGTCCACCATGTTGGCCTCGCCGGTGAGCAGCATGGCCAGGCGGGTCAGGTCTTCCGGGGCGGTGGTGATGCGCAGACGCTTGAACTCCGGATTGACGCGCCAGTGTTCGTAGGGAACCGCCTCATACTCCGCGAACTGCCGGAGTTCCCGGCTGACGAACTGGTAGGCGCCGGTGCCGGCCGGTCCGGTTTCAAACATGGCGTCGCCTTCGGCGGCGTATTGGGCTGAACTGCGGACGGCAGTGCAGGGCACCTTCAGGGCGTTGAACCACATGGAAGCGACGTCCACCTGGGGCCGGGCCAGTTTCATCTTGAAGGTGTACTCGTCGATGACCTCCATATTGCCCATGTCAATCATTTCGGTCATTGAATCTGCGCCCATAAACGCGCTCATTGAAACTTTGCATCCGGCAAATGGGTCCGACATCTGCTGGTCGACCGTGAAGATAACATCTTGCACCGTGAACTCGCCATGGCCGAAGTGAAAAGGAACGCCCTGGCGGAGGCGAAAGGTGTACTCGGTGGCGTCGGGGCTGATTTCCCATTCGGTAGCCAGCTGGGGATACACTTGCGAGACGCCCATCGTGGGGTCGATGGTGGTCAGGTTCTCCCACATGGGGCGGAAAACCAGGTGGCCGCTGCTGGTAGCCAGCCAGGGCAGATAGGTGTCCTGGGGCAAGGGAGTAATGGCCAGATGGAGCATAGGTTCGCCGCTGGCCGATCTGGGTTCCAGCGTCGGGATGGGAGTGACGACTGCCGCACTGCTGGCCGGGACTTGCGCGACGACAGTGGCGGTGGTGTCGCTATTCTGGGAGGGCGCTGCCGCCTGGCAGGCCAAAACTGCGGCCAGTACCGGTAGCGCGGATAGCGTAATCAATATACGCAGCAGGTTTGTGATACGAGAATTAATCATACGGGCACCTCCATCATCCAGCGGTTAGTTTCAAACCTGGCCTTCACTGACAAGCTGCCGAGGGTGGTTACGAATAGCGATGCTAGTTTACGAATTAAATATCTGTTGCAGAATATGAGCGTGGTAGTTGGTTGTTAGTAGCGGTTTTGATAATACTATTTATTTTGTATGATAATATCATCAGCGCAAGCGCAATGTCAATTATCGTCAGTATCGAGGCAGGTTTTTGGTTCAGGCGGTTTGACAGGGTTTAGGGCAACTGATAGAGTTTTGCCCGCTGTTGGGTTCAGACGAATTTGTTGGAGCGATAAGTCCAGTGATGAAGCTTTTTGAGAACGCTAACCCGGCAACCGTAACGTCGCGCCGCCGTTTTTTGGGAGTGCTGGGTGTTGGGGTGGCCGGCGCTGCGATAGTGGCTGGGTTGCTGCCCTTTGGCCGGCGCACGTCGAAAGCTGAGGCGACCAGTGAGTTTCCAGGGCCCGGCTCCATTTTCCATCCGGCGCAGGATCCTCGGACGGACCCGCGACGGTAGGGGGAATTCCGCCCTCACCCCGGCCCTCTCCCAGAGGGAGAGCAGGGCAAACGCATTCTAACTTTAGGTGGCCTGATAAACCGTCATTCCCGCGAAAGCGGGAATCCATACAGATTGCTTCCAGGCAGTTGACGTACAACCAAGCCACTTGGATTCCCGCTTTCGCGGGAATGACGGGCACCTCAAAACCGGTTCAATTCGAATGCGTTTGCCCTGAGAGGGAGAGGGGGTTTTGTTCCCGCCGGCTACGATAAGTTTAGGATTAACGGCGGCCGAACCCGCGTTCCAGTTGGTATTCGGTGAAGTGTATTATCGTGGGGCGCCCGTGGGGGCAGTGGTGGGGTTCCGGGGTGGCTTCCAGTTGCGCCAGCAGGGCAGACATCTCTTCAGTTGCCAGAGTCGTGCCGGCTCGGACGGAGCCGTGGCAGGCGATGGTGGCGGCCAGGGCGTCCTGACGCTCCATGATCACCTGCTCCAGAGCGACGGCATCCAGCAGGGCGATTAGCGCCTGCACCGGATCGGCGCTGTTGGCGGCCAGCTGGGGCGGTACGGCGCGCAGCAGCCAGGCATTGTCTCCGAAGGGTTCGAGGTCGAATCCGGAGACGGTGAGCAGCTCAGAGTATTGCTGCAACGTGTCCTGCTGGCTGAAGGTTAGCTCGGCGGGGGTTGGAACGAGCAGCGGTTGCGAGGTGCGGCCCTGGCTGGCCCACTGCTGTTGCAGGCGGTCGTAAACGACGCGTTCGTGGGCGGCGTGCTGGTCGATGAGGTACATGCCACCCTCGCCCTCGGCGACGATGTAGGTTTGGCGGATCTGGCCGACGACGCGCAGGGTGGCCAGGGTCTGGCGGAGCGGTACGAGCTGAGTCGGCGAGGCGGTGGGGAGAGACGACGGGTCCGAGTTTGGAGGCAGGTTGTTGTTGGGGCGGCGTGAATCACCCTCACCCCAACCCTCTCCCATCGAGGGAGGGGGGGTTGATGCTACGGCGTGGGTTGTCGGTGGGATGCTGGTTGGAGTCATGGGGCGGGTAGCTTGGCGGACGGGGGCGTGGGCCAGGAGGGCGTCGCGGACGGCGCGCTGGACGGTGGAGAAGATGCGGGATTCCTGGCGAAAGCGCACTTCGCGTTTGGTGGGATGGTAGTTCACATCGACGAGCTCGGGCGGGAGCGTGAGGTTGATGACGGCCAGCGGGTAGCGGCGCTCGGGGAGGACGTCTTGATAGGCGCGTTCGATGGCGTAGAGGGCGGAGCGGTCGTAGACCCAACGGCGGTTGACCAGCAGGGTTAGCCAGGAGCGGTTGTGGCGGGTCAGATCGGGTGCGCTGGCGTAGCCATCCACGGTTACGTCGCCATCGACCAGATAGACGGGCAGCATACGGGCGGCGACTTCGGCGCCGTAGATGGCGAGGATGGTTTCCTGGAGGCGGTTGCTGCCGGGGGTGTCGATTATCCGCCGGTCGTCGGCGGTGAGGGTGAACCGGACTGCTGGGTAGGCTAGAGCGTAGCGGCTGACCACATCCTGGGTGCGTGAGGTTTCGGCGGCGTGGGAGCGGAGAAAGTTGCGCCGGGCGGGCAGGTTGCCGAAGAGCTCGACGACCTGGACGGTAGTGCCGACGGGACAGCCCAACTCGGTGGAACCGACGCGCTCGCCATACCGGAATTCGATGCGGGCGCCGGCATCGGTGTCGGGCGGGCGGCTGGTGAGGGTTACCCGGGAAACGGCGGCGATGCTGGGGAGAGCTTCGCCGCGGAAGCCGAGGGTTGCCACGGTGTGGAGGTCGGCGGCGGTGGTGAGCTTGCTGGTGGCGTGGCGGGCAAACGCGAGATCGATTTCAGGGGCCGGGATACCGCAGCCGTCGTCGGAGATGCGGATTTCCGCCACGCCGCCCTGGCGGATGGATATGTCGATGCGGGTTGCGCCGGCGTCGAGCGAATTTTCCAGGAGTTCCTTGACCACTGAGGCGGGGCGTTCGACTACTTCGCCGGCAGCGATCTGGGCGGCCACATCTGGCGCGAGTTGCTGGATAGGCATGGGCTTAGTCGTGGAGGAGGCCGAGGCGAATGAGGTCGGCTTCGGTCCATTGGGCTTGTGCTTCGATGATGCTGCGCAAGGTAGCAATTCGAAAAGTCTGTGCTCTACCGTGCCAAGATATAGAAACCTTCCGATTAGTAGCTTCGTGGTGGTAGCGGCGATGGCTGCCTGTAGAACGGGACAATACAAATCCGTCTCTGAACAACGCGGCTTCTATCTCTCGAGCCGTCATGTTTCTAATCTGTTGATAGTCTATGGGCATTGGCGGCGGCCAACTCCATTTGAACCACGATATGTGTATGAGCCGGGCACGTTTATTCGCGTGTAGGAGGATTTTGTCGTTGCCTTGCACGTTCTAAGCGGATTTGAGCGCCTCGACTTGCGTATCCGTACTGCGTTTCCGAGACAGAATCAGGGTCGTACCTAATCGGTAAGGCAAACACCGTAGAGACGTATCCTCCGGTGCGAGTTTCGCTCAAAGTGTCACGCTCGTAAATTGCCGCCAAGACGTCGTCCATGGCAACGTAAATGAGGTGATAGGTGTCGTCATGGATGGCTTCAGGTTGCAATTCAGATATCAGTAGACCTCCATGGGAAGCAACGGCATCCGGGTGTTCGGGGGCGCACTTGATCTGAACGAGGTCAGGTTCGTCCTGGATACTCGGCTTGCTGAACTCCCAATTTTCGCAAGGCTTAATGGGCCATTCAATCTCGCCTTCTTCAATCTCTTCGACGATCATCTCGAGGACTTCCTTGATGTTGGTGGTGGCTTCTTCCAGTGTCTCGCCACAGGTAGCGGCCCCTATGTGCTCCCACGGGGGATAGTACGAACGCCAGACGTCTTCGTCCGGCTCTATGACCACTTTGAATGCCAGCAAATCCATGGTGTCCATTGGGTCACCTCCTGATGCTTCCAGTCTAGCACGGGGCATGGTCGGGGTTTTCCGTGATTAGAAGAGCGGGACTCTGGTGCCCTTGGCGCGGTATTGGCGGTCTTCCGAGTCGCCGGTCTGGGTGAAGTCGCAGATGATGCGGTAGATGCGATCCATCTCGTGGTCGACGCTGCGGGAGAAGAAGTAGGGGGGCACCCAGACGCCGCCGAATGCCGCTACGATTTCGGGGTAGTCGTCGATGACGAATTCGGGTTCGACGGGGATTTTCAGCTCGACCAACCGGTCGTGGTAGTGGTGGGTAGGCTTTTCGTAGACGCCGCTGACGAAGCGTTTCAGTTCGTGTTTTTCGATGACTTCCCAGCGTTCGCCCATGCCCGACCAGATGTAGATTTCGTGGCCGTCGTCGAGAAGTTGCTGGAAGGTTTCGGTGGTGCCGGGGCGGAGCGTGTCGTCGAGACCGAGGATAGTATAGTCAACGTCGAAGAAGATTTTCATAGTCGAAAAGATGCCCTCTGGATGGATGGTTGTTATCGGCCGGCGAGTTGGGTCAGGCGGCCAGCGCTGCGGTGACGGCCTTGAGGTTGGCGCCGATGAGCAGGCGGTCGCCGAGGCGGATGATGGGACGGCGGACGAAGCGTGGTTCTTCCAGCATCAGCTCGATTTTGCGTTCGTCGGGCAGGTCGGCAGCGACGAGACCCATCTTTTTGAGGGACGGGCTGCGGCTGGCGAACAGACCGCTGACGCCGGCGTCGCCGCTCTCGTCAATCAGGGCGCGCAGTTCAGCCTCGGTGAATGGCTCTTTGAAGTAGTCACGCTCTGCGACGGTGATTCCGTTTTGCACGAGCAACTCTCGCACCTTACGGCAGCTGCTTCAACGGGGCCACCAATAGAGTGTTGCGGCGGTAGTCATAACAGACCTCGGCAAGTGTCAGATTCCGGGTACGGCGGGTAGGCACAATTGTATACCCTGGGCCTGGCTGTGCATAAGTGTTTTGCTAGCGGGGTTGGAAAGGTTGGGCGGGTGTGGAGGGGCCGAATTTTGCATGGATATACAGGATGGACAGGATTTTATAGAGTGAATTACTGATGCGTGAACGATTATTTAAACTCAGGTAGCTTTCCTCTGACCCTGCTGGATTCCCGCTTTCGCGGGAATGACGGAAAGGATTGGTATGACGGGGCCGAATTTTGCATGGATATACAGGATGGACAGGATTTTATTGACCGGATTAGTTGGGGTCGCCGCGTTGGCGGGCCTGCTCCTGTAGTTCGTAGAGCTTGTTGATGGCTTCCAGCGGGGTGAGGTTGGCGATGTCCACCTGCATTACGGCGTCGGCCAGGGCATCGTCGTCGGCGCCGAACAGGGGCATTGGCAGCTGGGGAGAGGGTTGCGACCTCCTGCGGCCGGCCCGGCCCCGGCGGTGGCCGGCGGACGGGTCGGATTCCAGGGCGGCCAGCAGTTCCTGGGCGCGATTGATGACGGCTTTGGGCATACCCGCCAGGTTGGCGACGTGGACGCCGTAGGAGCGGTCGGCGCCGCCGGGGACGATGCGACGCAGGAAGGCGACCTGCCCGTCATCCTCGGACACAGCCACGCGGTAGTTGCGGACGCCGGGGAGCGTGGCGGCCAGGTCGGTCAGCTCATGGTAGTGGGTGGCGAAGAGGGTTTTGCAGCCCAGGCGCGGGTTGTTGTGCAGGTGTTCAACCACGGAGTGGGCGATGGATAGGCCGTCGTAGGTGCTGGTGCCGCGCCCGATCTCATCGAGGATGACGAGCGAACGGCGAGTAGCCTGATTGAGGATGGCGGCGGTTTCGACCATTTCGACCATAAAGGTTGACTGCCCGGTGGCGAGGTCGTCCTGCAGGCCGACGCGGGTGAAGATGCGGTCGACGAGGCCGATTTCGGCGGAGGCTGCCGGGACGAAGCTGCCCAGCTGGGCCATCAGGACGATGAGGGCAACCTGCCGGATGTAGGTGGATTTGCCGGCCATGTTGGGGCCGGTAATCACCATTATCTGGGCGTCGTCGGAATCGAGAGCGGCGTCATTGGGGACGAAGGCGCCGGTGTCCAGGACGCGTTCCACCACCGGATGGCGGCCATCGGCGATGCGGATGGCGTGGCCGTCGCTGAGGGAGGGGCGGACGTAGCCGTGGCGGACGGCGATGCCGGCCAGGCTGACGAAGACATCGGCGCGGGCGATGGCAGCGGCGAGGCGTGAGATGGCGGCGCCGTTGTTGGCGATTTGCCGGCAGACCTGGCGGTAGAGGGTACGTTCCAGATCATCCAGTCGTTCGCGGGCATCGAGGACCTGGCTCTCATACTCCTTGAGTTCGGGAGTGATATACCGCTCGCCGTGGGTGAGCGTTTGGCGGCGCTGGTAATCGTCGGGCACGGCGGTCAGGTTGGAGCGGGTGATTTCGATGTAGTAGCCGAAGACCTGGTTGTAGCCGACGCGCAGGTTGCGGATGCCGGTGCGTTCGCGCTCGCGGGCTTCCATGCTGGCGATGAAGCCGCGGGCGTCGCGGGCGAGGGTGCGGATGCGATCCAGCTCGGGTGAGAAGCCTTCGCGGATTACGTTGCCTTCACCGATTTGGCCGGAGGGTTCCGGGGCGATGGCTTGTTCGATGAGGGCTTCGACTTCGGGCATGGGACGCAACTCGGATGCCAGCCAGGACACCGCTGGGGAGTCGGGTGAGGTCAGAACCTGAGCCAGTTTCCGGGTGGCGGCGAGGCTGCGATGCAGCGCCAGCAGGTCTCGCGGCGGGGCGGTTTGGGTCTGGATGCGACTCAGGATGCGTTCGAGGTCGGAGATGTCGGCGAGGGCGTCGGTTGCGTCGTTGCGGCGGAAGGCGTCGTCGTAGAAGAACTGCACGCCATCCTGGCGGCGCTGGAGGCGTTCCAGGTCCAACAGGGGTTGCCCCAGCCAACGGCGGAGCAGCCGCGCGCCCAGCGGGGTGCGGGTGTTGTCCAGGGCGGAGAGGAGCGACCAATCGGTGGAGTCCCAGCGGCCGGCCTCGTACAGTTCCAGGTTGCGGCGAGTCTGGGGGTCGAGGGTCATGTGCGACGCCGTGTTGTAGGTGGACAGAGGGTTGAGTTGGGGCTGCTCGCCCTTGTAAGTGTAGTGGAGGTAATCGACGATGGCGCCGGCGGCCCGGACGGCGAGGGGCATGGATTCGACGCCGTAGGCTTCCAGGGTGGCAACGCCGTAATAGTCGAGGAGGCTGCGTTGGGCAACGTCGGGGTTGAAGGCGGCGGCGTCCACCGGAGTGGTGATCAGGTTTGGGTTGCCGGCGGGAATCAAGGGGGGCGCGTCGTCCCCGGATGAGTATTGGTTGGCGGGGACCAACACCTCGGACGGCTGGATTCGAGCGATTTCCAGAGGGAGGCGGTCGATGGGGACCTGGGCGGCGATGAACTCGCCGGTAGTTACGTCCACGTAGGCCAGGCCGGCCTGGGTTTCGTCGGCGCAGACGGCGGCAAGGTAGTTGTTGGCGTTGTTGTCGAGGAGGGTGGATTCGAGGACGGTGCCGGGGGTTACGACCCGGACGACGCCGCGCTCGACCAGACCTTTGGAGAGGGCCGGGTCGCTGAGCTGCTCGCAGATGGCAACTTTGTGCCCCTTGCGAATCAGGCGGGCGAGGTTGGCTTCCAGCGACACGGCGGGGACGCCGGCCATGGGGACGCGGGTGTCCTTGCCCATAGTGCGGGAGGTGAGGGCGATTTCCAGCGCTTCGGACAGGGTGCGGGCGTCGTCGTCAAAAGACTCGTAGAAATCTCCCATCCGGAACAGCAGCACGGCGTCCTGGTAGGAATGCTTAATGGTCAGGTATTGACGGCGGACGGGGGTGAGGCGAGCGGTGGCCATGTGGCGATTCTACCGCATGGGGAGGGATTGCTGCCGTTGGTTTTGGGACTATTCCGGGGCGTCGCCGGCAGTTACACTTCCTGCCCGACAATGGCTTCCAGCTGGCGGATTAGCAGGGGCAGCTCGTCCTGGATAGCCAGCCAGAGGATGCTGTGGTCGATTTCGTCGAACTGGTGGATTAGAACATTGCGAAAATCCGCTGCTCCCTGCCATTCAAATTCGGGATTATTGGTTCGGAACTCCTCGGGGATACGCGCGGAGGCTTCGCCGAAAATTTCCATCAGGTGGGTCAGCAGCATGGCGAATTCCCGGTCGGTGTCCAGGTCGGCGCGGGAACGGCCGGCGGCCAACTCGCGAGCCTCCCGGGCGTGACTAATCATATGTTGAATGGACGCCAGTGGGTCATACGGCATAGATGTTCTGGGCCTCTGACAGGGCTTGCTGCTTAAAGTCCGGGTTCATCGCCTCTGAGGTGCGCAAGTCGACGTCATGGCCGAGGAATTTCCCCAGTTCGCGCTGCATTCTGACAAACGCAAAGCCGCCGGGGGTGTGATTGGGGGCATACTCCACCAGCACTTTGACACGGTATTCCGGGTAGGAATCCGGCACGGCATCGCCCAGCAGGGCCAGTCGGGTGATGTGATTGCTGAGGCAGAATTTGGCAATCTGTTCTTTTGGAATAGTGATGTTTGCGTTCATGCTGCTGCTCCTGAATTGGCTAATTTTGTTCTGCCTGCGGTGATGGGCCCGGTGCGGCGGCGGCTATTATGCGGTTACGTTTCCTGCCCGACAATGGCTGCCAGTTGGCGGATTAGCAGGGGCAGCTCTTCTTGAACGATTTGCCACAGGATGTTGTAGTTGATTTCGTCGAACTGATGGATCAGTACATTTCGGAGATCCGCTGCGTCCTGCCACTCAAATTCGGGATACTTCTCCCGGAACTCCTCAGGGACACGAGCTGATGCTTCACCGAAAATTTCCATCAGGTGTGTAACAAGCATGACGAATGCTCGGTTGGTGTCCAAATCGGCGCGGGAACGGCCGGCAACCAAGACTCGAGTCTCTCGAGCGTGATTAATCATATGACGAATGGACACCAGTGGGTCATGCGGCATAGATGTTCTGGGCCTCCGACAGAGCTTGCTGCTTAAAGTCCGGGTTCATGGCCTCTGAGGTGCGCAAGTCGACGTCATGGCCGATTATTTTCCCCAGTTCGCGTTGCATTCGGAAGAATGCCAGGCCGGGAGTATGCTTCGGGTCGAATTCTACCAGCACTTTGACACGGTATTCCGGGTAGGAATCCGGCACGGCATCGCCCAGCAGGGCCAAGCGGGTGATGTGATTGCTGAGGCAGAATTTGGCAATCTGTTCTTTTGGAATAGTGATGTTTGTGCTCATGTTGCTGCTCCTGAATTGGCTAACTTTGTTCTGCCTACGCTGATGGGCCCGGTGCGGCGGCTGCTATTATGCGGGGCGCTTTAGCGGAATGCCTAGTCAATAAGGGCTTAGGCTATTCCCCGTAGCGGTGGCCAGTTACTGAGGGTTCGGCGACCAGGTGGCGGCGGATGGTTGGCGCGAGTTCACTGTCCAGGCCCAGGGCGGCGGTTACGGCGGCGTCCAGAGCGCGGCGGATGGGGTCGGTGTCCATATGCGGGAGGGGGAGGAGTACGTCCGAAGCGTGGGTGTCGTAGGCGGCGGTTAGTTGCGCCACTGCACCATCGCCGATAGCCGCAAAATCGGGCACGACGAGCTTTCGCATATCGTCTATTGATATATTAGGATAAGTCGGCTTTTTATTGGAACGGTTGCCCAAAATCGCCAGAATGCCAATCGAGGAATTGAGATAGGCACAAATGGCTTTCTCCAAAAGCGACGAGGTTACACCTGCAATGGTCGGTCGGCAGGGTGCCCATGCCGATCCTAAAGATGGCGTGTCCAACCGAACTGCTGCAAGCCTGGTAGTGGGTAGAAATAGGCGATGAGGCAAAAGCAATTCGCTACGCTGCTGCCAGTAACTTTCCACCAGATGCGCCTTTGCCGGTTTCGTAGCCAGGTGACTGTCCCATTTTGCCGTCATTGATTGTGTCACTTCGGTATCGTGCTGCCACAGTGCAACTCTGCCGTGCTCATCCGGCATTGCCGACCTGGTAAAAGCATCGCGTATTCTCTGACCGGCCGGCCCGATGCTGGCGATACTGCCTAACGCCACTGACTTGAAAAATCCGCAGGCCCTCATCTCGACAAACTTTTCGCATAGATACGGCGATAGAAACTGCACCGCGCCCCAATCGCCGGCCGCAATTTTGTCCGCTGGCCATTCTTGTACTGTGCCGTAGTCTTGACTGCTCACTGTACCGTTCTCAACCGCCCAGGCTATGCTGATTGCATCGGACGGCGTAGCGGTATTCACCGCCAGATTGACTACGCGCGTGGGCGGTTTGGAGCCTTTATCCGCCGGCCAACGCCGGCAAACCAGCAGCATCTCACCGATGCTGGTGTTCTCAGAAAAGTAGATGCGCTCTGGGTCGTGGGAGGTGACGATAGTTTCTATATGGTAATGGCTGGCCAGGAACTTGCGGATGTCAAGACTGGATGCGTTGGTAGCAGTTACCAGCGGCAGCACGGCGGCGAGAGTGCCGGACTCGGCCTTGTTGATATAGTCGGCCAGCACCAGGAAAGCATTGCCGTTGCTGGACAGGTGAACTGGAGTGTTGGCGAACAGCGCCTTTTCCCGGTCTTTGATTTTCTTTTCATCTGACTTGCTGAACTGGTCATGGCGCAAGCTGTCGCGGGTGAAGGGCGGGTTCATAATCACCAGGTCGGCGGGTTCGGCGGCGGCCATTCGTTCGCCGGTGTCCACCTGTGCTACGGCTTGGGCGGCGTTGGGCCAGGGCATCAGCATGGGCTGACGGTCGAGGAATTCCAGGGAGCCGAGGTAAGCGTCGCCGGCGTCATCCACGCCGAGAAAGGTACGGCCGATTTTCATATTGCGGAACTGGGTGGTTGGCGACAGCAGGCCGAGGGTGGTGGCGGCCATATGGGTAGCAGTCAGGTTGACGTCGTAGCCAGTAAATACGTTCTCGATGAGGGAGCGGGCTACTGATTCGTCAACGTCGGATTGCGGGGCTAAATCTCGGATGCGTTCGGCGGCGGCCATTAAGAGGGTGCCGGTGCCGCAAGCCGGGTCGATAATTCGCAGGTTGGCGATGGCTGCTGGGTCGTTCCAGTCGCAAGTGTCGCCGCGCAGGGCCAGTGCGGCCAGGAGGGTAGCGGCAGCGGTGGTTGTGTAGAAAGAGCCATCGTAGCGGGCGGTGTCCAGGACGGTATGAAAGATGCGGCCGAGCAGGTCGTGGCGCAGACCGGCGATGTTCTGGGAGACGGCGAGAGCGGCGCGGGCCGTATAGCGGATGGCATCGGCAAAGGCGGGGTCGGGTGGGCAGGATTGCAAAGCGGCGCATCCGGTTTCAAAGATAGGCTTGTAGTCCAAAGCCAGGATCAGATTCCAGGCATACCGGAAAGCACCAATGGGGTCATCGGCATCAAGGCATTGGTGGGCCATTGTCGGGGGCCAGTGGTCGGAGAAGGGTTCCGGCGGGCGACGGCGGCTGTCCAGTTCCGGGCGCATACCGGCGAGGTGGCTATCCAAGCGGGAGTGGAACATCACGGCAGTGGCGATAACCAGCAGAGCGCGCTTGGCGGCCTGATTCCATTGACCGCCGGCCTGGCGTCCGCCCGGACCCTGGGCGGCGGGCAGGTCAAGGGTTTGAGCCAGCAGGCGTTTTTGGGTATCGCTGAGCCGTCGCACGGCTTCATCCAGGCTGTTAGACAATGCAGCGGCGGCGTAGTCGGGGTTGCCGAGTTGGGCTGGCGTGAGCCGAATCACCGAAACCAGTTGTTCCAGACTGCCAGCCGTCCAGTTAGGCGCAGCGCTGATGCCGTCGCGCACCGTCCATGCAAACTGAGCGTTCGGCAGTGACTTTTCATCGGTGTTGTCCGGGTAGCACACAGCTACCGCGCAGTGGGCTAGTTTTTGTTGCAGCCGGCGGTCGGCATCGCCAATTGCCGCTGTGCGTTTGGCGGGACTCTGTCCGTGCTCCGCTTCGACGGCGATAATCGCTGGCCCGATGTGAACTTCTACGTCGATTCGGCGGTTGCCGGGGTGCGTAACTTCGGGCCGGGCGTGCAAGCCACGTTCCCGCAGCAACCCGGCAAGCCAGACGTTCAGCGTTTGTTCATGCTCTCTGAGTGTCATGTTTAACTCTGCCGATTGTGATGTTGGTAGGGCTTATACCATAAGGGCGGGGCCACCGTATGCGGCCCCGCCCTCGCGCGGTTTCGGGTGTGCCCAGGAGGTTACTCTTTCCAGAAGCGTTCTTCGGTCCACTTCCAGCCTTCGGCGGCTACTATTTCGCGGCTGCCTTCGATCATACCGGGGTGGCCGCAGGCGTAGACTAGGGTGTCGGATTTGTCCAGTTGGAACTGGTGCAGGTATTTGGCGACGATGGCGTTGAGGCGCCCGGTTTCGCCTTCCCAGGCGGCGTTGCGCGCTTCGGTGGGGCGGCTGATGGCTGGCACGAAGGTAACCATGTCGGGGTGGGCTGCGGACAGTTCCAGCAGCTCGGTGTCGTAGACGAACTCGTCGACGTAGGATGCGCCTTCGAGGATGTAGAAGTGGTGGCCGGAGCGGTTGTAGTGCAGGTGATCGCGGACGATGCTGACGAAGGGGGCAGTGCCGGTTACGGTGCCAAGCATAAGGTGCTGGTTTACGGTGGGATCCATGACGAAGATTCCCTTGGGTCCGGGCCGGATCGACATGGTGTCGCCGATGCCCATTTGCCACATCAGCGGAGTGAGTTGGCCGTCGGGCACGAGTTCAACGAAGATTTCCAGCAGGGGTTCGTGGGGGGCGGAGACGATGGAGTAAGCGCGCTCGATACCTTCCAGGCCCAGGGTGCAGTATTGGCCGGGTTTGAAGTTGAAGTCCAGATCCTGCGGTTCCAGTTTGATGACCATGAGGTCGTCGGTGTAATCGACGCGCTCGACCAGCTTGGCTCGGGGCAGGTCTAAAGTGCGGTCTTGGATTACACGTGCGGTGCGCAGGTTGGTCATCTTGTCTCCAGGTTATTATGGTGCAGGCGCAATATTGCCGACCATATCAAACAGTTGCGCCGACGCCTGATGGCCGCCGGTGCCCCACCTATAATACCGCATAAATGTTGCGGCGGAGGGATTTTTGCATGGATGCACAGGATAGACAGGATTTTGGGTCGGGGGTTCACCCTCACCCTAACCCTCTCCCGTCAAGGGAGAGGGAATTTTGGGTTAGTTGGGTAACGGCGTTACCGCGCAGGGTTCCACGTCCAGGCCCGGCACACGCGCCATGGGGTTGATGTCCTCGGACATTTGCAGTTCGATGGCCAGCTGACCGAACAGGGTGGTAGTGGCCACGATGCCGGTTGGGATGCGGGCGTCGATAGAGGCAACGCCGGTGAGGCGATGGCGGGGTGTCTCAACGGCAACCGGGTCGCCATCGCTGATGCCCCATTCGACGGCGTTGGCCGGATTGAGTTGGACGAGTTCGTCGCGGACGATGCGATTGAGGCCGTTAGATTTGAGGCCGTCAGGTTCGATG
This sequence comes from Dehalococcoidia bacterium, assembly GCA_965220095.1. Lineage (GTDB taxonomy): Bacteria > Chloroflexota > Dehalococcoidia > Lucifugimonadales > UBA3495 > Bin87. The sequence continues at coordinate 1,656,126 of OZ244805.1, read as the reverse complement.
GTCATGTCGCGGTCGCGTTGCAGCAGCACCCGGCCGGGGGCGTACAACGCCGGGCGATGGGCATCGGTGGGCGGGTCGACGATGCGGAAGTAGGGAGCGCCGGGCTCCGCTGTGCCGCTGGGGAAGCCAGCGCGGTACAGGGCAGGGGAGGACGGACTGTCGGCGCTGGGGCACGGCCACTGGATGCCGCGTTCTTCGCGGGTGGTGTAGAGGAGCTGCGTCGGACGCGGGGCATCGACGCCGGTTTTCATCACCAGGGTGGATTCGGCGGCCAGGCGAGCGTAGTTGACGCCGCCGTAGTTGACGGTGATGGCGGCGAGCTCGTCCATTACCGCCGATGGGTCGGAGTAGTCGATGCCGGAAACGTCGAGGCGTTGGGCGAGTTGGGTCAGCACCCAGCCTTCGGGCATGGCGTCGTTGTTCCTGACGGTTACTGACGGGCGCACGCGCTGGATGCGACGCTCGAGATTGGTGAAGGTGCCGTCTTTTTCGGCGAAGGTGGATCGGGGCAGCACCACATCGGCGATTTGGGCTGCCGGGGTCAGAAAAGACTCGGCCACGACGAGGAAATCGAGGCGTTCGAGCGTGTCGATACCGTGTCCGAAGGCGCCGTTGGCGAAGTTGTTGCTGTCGCCGATCAGGAGCATGGTCTGGATGGTTCCGTCGGCGGCGGCTTGCAGCATTGACGCGGCGGCGCGGCTGGTTTGGGATGGCAGGGTGATGCCCCAAGCGGCTTCCACTGCGGCGCGGTGTTCGTCGTCGTGGAGCGGGCCGCCTCCGGGGAGCCGATAGGGAGTGCAGCCGACGTCGGTGGCCCCCTGTCCGTTGGCTCCCTGGCGCATGGGGAAGATGCCGCCGTTGGCGTTGCCGACGTTGTGGGTCAGGAGGGCGAGGTCGGCCAACGCGACCACGCAATCGGGCGCGATGGCGTCGGGAACGTTGTCGAGGCCGTAGACGATGGCGGCTTCGCTGGCGCCGGCGAACAGGTGGGCGGCGCGGATGATGTCATCCGGAGGGACGCCAGTGGCGGCGATGGCTGCATCGTCGATGCGTTCGAGCTCGTAAGCGAGGGTGTCGTGACCTTCCGTGTGCTGGGCGAGCCATTCGGAGTCCGTGAGACCTTCGTCGATAATAGTTTTCAGGATGGCGCCGATGAGCACCAGTTCGGAGCCCGGGATTGGGCGCAACCAGAGATCGGCGTAGCGGGTCAACTCCACTTCTCTGACGTCGATGACGATGAGCGGAGTGCCGGCCTGGGCGGCCTGTTTGATGGGCACGCCGACGACGTTGTGGCTTTCGGTGAGGTTGGTGTTGAAGACGAGGATGCAGCCGGCCTTTTCCAGGTCCCAGATGGAGTTGGAGGCGCCGGGGTATCCGAGTACGTCTTCCAGCCCGGTGACCAGCGTGGGCTGGGTGTTGCCGGAGTGGTCGACATTGTTGGTGTTCATGCCGAGGCGTGCGAATTTCTGGGCGAGGTAAAGCTCTTCGTTGGTGCTGTCGGCAGCGGCGATGAGGCCGAATCCGTCGCCGTTCTGGTGGGGTCGGAGCTTTTCGGCGACCAGGTCCAGGGCCTCGTCCCAGGTGGCGGGTTCCAGCTGACCGTTGCGGCGAACCAGGGGGCGGCGCAGCCGCTGGCCGCTGGTGATATGGCTGAGTCCGAACTTGCCCTTGTAGCAAGCCTGGCCGTGATTGGCCGGCGAGTTGAATTCGGGCACGGCACGGATGACCCGGCCTTGCTCATTTAGCTCCAGGTTGATCTGGCAGCCGACGGGGCAATGGGTGCAGACGGTGCGCTCTACGCTGGCGGGTTTCTCCCACTTGTTGTCCCGCTCGGTGAGGGCACCGACCGGACAAACGTCGATGCAGGCGCCGCAAAACTCGCAGCCCGATTCCAGCAGGGAGGTGCCGAAGGAGGTACCGACCAGGGCGTTGCCGGAGCGCTCGGTGAAGCAAATGGCGTTATCGCCGCGCACTTCTTCGCAGGCGCGAACGCAGCGGCCACAGGTGATGCAAAGGTTGAGGTCGCGATCATAGAACGGGTCCTGCACTTCGAGGGGAATATCCCGGTATACATAGGTCATGGGAGATTCCAGCTCCATGCCGAGGTACCGGACCGTGTCCTTGAATTCGCAGCGTTCGTTTTTGGGGCAGGTTACGCAGCGGTCGTTGACGGACACGTGGCGCAGGCAAACGTCGGATGGGCCGCAAATGTCGACGCGGTGGCAGGTGAGGCAGCCGTTGGGATGCTCGGCAATCAGCATTTCCATTACGGAGCGGCGGAGTTCGGTAACGTCTGGGGTGTCGCTCCAGATGGTCATGCCGTCGGCTACGGGGAGGGTGCAGGCAGCCGGGAAGCCGCGGCCACCCTCAACGGCGACCACGCACATCCGGCAGGCCCCGAAAGGTTTCATGCCCGAGTGGTAGCAGAGGTAGGGGACGTAGACGCCGGACTCGATGGCCGCTTCCAGCACCATCTTGCCTGGTTGGGTTCTAATCTCGACGCCGTCGATCGAGATGATGATGTCGTCAGGCATATCGGCTCCGGGTGGGGCGGGATTAGCGACGGGTCAGGCGAGGGGAGAAGACCTGCTCGGGGCAGTCTCCGGTGTGTCGCTTTTCGCGGATGTGGGCTTCAAACTCGTCGCCGAAATAGCGCAGGGCGGAGGACACCGGGTTGAAACCGAGCTGGCCGTGTCCGCAGAGGGAGCCGGCCTGCATATTCTCGCCGATGCTGCGCATGAGGGTGAGGTCTTCCTCGGTGCCTTGCAGGTTACTGATTCGTTCCAGTATTTCCAGCAGGTGGCTCATACCCATGCGGCAGGGGAAGCATTTGCCGCAGGATTCGTACTGGCAAAAGGCGATGAGGTTGCGGGTGAGGTCGACGGCGCAGGTGTCCTCGTCGGCGATGATGATGCCGCCCGAGCCGAGGATGGCGCCGGCGTTGCGAAACACGTCGAAGTCAAGGACCAGATCGAGGTTGGTGTCGCTGGCGGACAGGACGCCGCCGAGGGGGCCGCCGGTTTGCAGCAGCTTCATCCGCTTGCCGTTGGGTACACCGCCGGCCATGTCGAACAGGACCTGCCGCAGGGTCATGCCAAGGGGGACTTCCACCATGCCGGGGTAGGTGATGGCGCCGGTGAGGCAGAGTATCGCCGTGCCGCTGCTGCCGTTGATGCCCCGGTCGCGGTCGGCGGGAGTGCCGATGCTGGCGAACCACTCGCCGCCGCGGCCGATGATTTCCGGCACGTAGGCCAGGGTTTTAACGTTGTTGATGTTGGAGGGCTTGCCGAATACGCCCACCTGGGCCGGGAAAGGCGGCCGGAAACGGGGCATGGAGCGTTTGCCTTCGATGGCTTCCATGAGGGCGGTTTCTTCGCCGGATACGTAGGAATCGCCAGTGAGGGCAACCTCCACATCGAAGGAAAAATCGGTGCCCAGGATGTTCTGACCGAGCAGGCCGAGTTCGTAAGCCTGCTCAATGATGGCGCGGGTGCGGTCGATGGGCTGGTTATGACCGTGGCGGATGAAGATGTAGCCGCGGTTGGCGCGACACGCATAGCCGGCAATGGTGATGCCCTCGATGACGGTGGCGGGGTCGCTCTCCATGATGCCGCGGTCGTTGAACGCGCCGGGGTCGCCCTCTTCGCAGTTGCAGAGGATGTACTTGTTGGGGTCGGGATTGCCGGCGAGGAAGCCCCACTTGACGCCGGCCGGGAAGGCGGCGCCGCCGCGTCCACGGAGACCGGAGGCGCGCACTTCGCCGAGCGCTCCGTCCTGGTCCATTTGGGTAAGGGCCTTGTTGAGCGCGGCATAGCCACCGTTGGCGATGTACTGGTAGATGTCGGAGGGGTCGATGTGTCCGGCGTTGCGGAGGGCGATGCGATGCTCGAGGGCGCGCATTGGGTGGTCGTCGAGGTGGGGGATGCCGGCCGGGGCGTCATCGCGGTCGCCCAGGTAGCCGAGGGCGTGTTCGATAATCGGGATGCCTCCGCCGACGTGCTCAGTGACGATGCGTTCAGCGATTTCAGGCGTTACGCGCTGGTAGAAGATGCGGGGACCGCCGGGAGTTTGCACGTCCAGCAGGGGTTCGGCGAAGCAGAGGCCGAGGGTTCCAACCTGGGATACGTTGGCATTCACACCCTGAGCATCCAGGGCGGCGCGCACGGCGGCGACGGTCTCAAACCCGCCGGCGGCCTCGCCGGCCAATCCGGTGCCGACGCGAATCCACGGGGCATCGCCGGCCGTTAGCGCCTGCCAGCGTCGGTTGGCTTCGGCCAGGATGCTATCGAAGGCAGCGGCGGTTTCGGCGGTGGTCATAACGTGGTGAGCCGGTGCGTTCAGCGGTGGGTGTCGGCGGACAGGCTGGCGACGATTTTGGCGCGCGCGGTTTCGGGGGTGATCCGTCCGGCCAGGTGGTGGTCGACGGCTATCACCGGAGCGTGTGCGCAGGCTCCCAGGCAGGTGTTGTAGCGCAGGGTGGCCCGGCCATCGGGGGTGTCGCCTTCATCGGCCAGGTTGAGGGCTTGCAGGGCGGCGGCGATGACGGCGGTGGCGCCCATGACGTGGCAGGACGGGCCCCAGCAGACTTCGATACGATGCTCGGTGGGCGGATCAAACCGGAAGTTGGGGTAGAAGGTGGCGACGGCCCACACGTCGTTGATGGTGGCGTCCATGCGGTCGGCTACGGATTCAACGGCCTCTTTGGGGATGTAGCCGATGGCGTCTTCAACAGCGAGCAGCGAAGACAGAACCGTTACGGTGCTCTGCTGCTGGTTATCAACCGCATCGGTGATGAGTGCGCGTGTGGCGTCGTCCATTGCGTTTGGTCAAAGGGGAGTTGGCAGCTTGTGAAATTCGGTACAAATTGCGTATTGGGCCGCCGGTAGTCTAGCACAAGGTGGCTCGGACGGGCAAAGTTGCACTCGCTCTGATTTTCTTCGGGATGCGGGGATGATACCCCTCACCCTAGCCCTCTCCCGCAAGGGGAGAGGGGATTTTTTGCCCTTCGCCTTGGGGCTCTTCCAGATGGGGGGATTGGGGTTATTCGGCAGCGGCGGCGCGGTTTTCGAGGGCTTTGTCCATTACGCGCTGGAAAACCTCGTAGGGCTGCGCGCCGGTGAAGAGGAGGTTGTCGAACACGAAGGTGGGGATGCCGTTAATGCCGTAGCCGAGGGCTTCGTGGTATTGCGCCATGACTCGTTCGGCGTGTTCGCCGGTTTCCAGGCTTTGGCGCAGTTCGGCGCCGTCGAGGCCGACGCTGCTGCCGATGTCGGCGAGGACGGACGGGTCGCCCAGGTCGGCGCGTTCGTCCCAATAGGCGACGTAGGCGGCGTGGTGATACTCCATGAACTTGCCCTGTTGCTGGGCGAACTCGGTGGCCTGCAGCGACAGCAGGCTGTTGTGGGTGTAGCGGGGCGGGCGCATCACGATGTTTGCTTCGCGGGCGTGGGTGCGCAGTGGTTCGGTCAGTTCGTCGTCGGATTCACCGGGGCGCGAGTCGCGAGGACGGCCACCCTCCGGGGTATCGGGGCGCAGGAAATAGGCCCGGCCTTCGACGGTGATGTCGTATTCTTTTTCCAGTTGGTCGACGCGTTCCAGGCCGACGTAGCACCAGGGTCAAATATAGTCGTACCAGACGATGACGTGGACCGGGTCTGGGTCGTTGGGATGGCTGTGTGCGGGCGGTTGAGTGGTCATGGCGGCGCTCCTTTGCGGGAATCGTGGAGGGATTCACCCTCACCCCAGCCCTCTCCCGTCAAGGGAGAGGGGGAGGACGAGGAGTGACATTAGCGGGTGAGTTGGTCCAGCAGTGGGTAGAGACCTTCGAGGCTTTCGATGCGGTGGCAGTCGGTGACGTTGGGGTGGTAGCCGCCGCGGTCGATTAGAACCGGGTGCAGGCCGGCGTCGCGGGCGCCCTGAACGTCGGAGCGGGGTTGGTCGCCGACGTGGATGGCCTGGTCGGGAGAAACGGACATCCGTTTGAGGGCAGCCTCGAAAATGGCGGTGGCCGGTTTTTCGCCGACTTCGCGTCCCGTGATGGTGAATTCCAGGAACTGGTGGATGTCGAGTTGCTGGGTCAATTCGTCCATATTGCGGCGCAGGTTGGTGAGGATGGCGAGCCGGTAGCCGCGGTTTTGCAGTTCGGCGAGCACGGGGCGGGTTTCTTCGAACTTGACGAATTCTTTGGGCACGGAGATTGCCATGTCCCAAATCTGTTTGGCCATGCGGAGGGACACGGCGACGCCCGATTCTTCGAGAATAATCTGCTCGTAGCGGGCGAAAAAGGCGTCGCGGTCTTCAGGGGTGCGGTCGCCCAGGGGTCTGAGGTGGTTTTGCTCGTTGAAATAGAGGTCGGCGATGGCGTAGCCGCGGGCCAGCCGGTCGGCGGGCACACGAATGCCCAGGTTTTGGCAGGCGGCGTGCTGGATCTGGGGCAGAGGCGGCCAGAAACTGACCAGCGTGTTGTAAAAATCGAAGAAAATCGCCTTAATCATCTGCAATAGGGCAGGGCTGCGACGAGAGAGTGGGCCGGCGGGGTCGTGCCTGCTGATGCCCAATAATAGCACACCGTCAAGATTGCGAAAGGGCACGGCCGGGTTGGACCAGGGCAACCGCATTCTAATTGAATCGGTTTTTGAGGTGCCCGTCATTCCCGCGAAAGCGGGAATCCAAGTGGCTTGGTTGTACGTCAACTGCCTGGAAGCAATCTGTATGGATTCCCGCTTTCGCGGGAATGACGATTTATCAGGCCACCTGAAGTTAGAATGCGTTTGCCCTGCGGGTTGGACGGGGTCTGGCGATGGTCGGCAGCCGTCTGGTTTGTCGGTTGATGGCGCGCCTGTGGGAGCATGAGTGGGCGCCCTTCGGCGGGTTCAGGGCGAACGTGCTTCCACAGTCTCGGGGTGAAAGGACGGGTTAGAGTTAGCGCAGGGCCTGCAGATCGGTCAACGCGGTTGAAACGTCGGCCGGGGAATTGAAGCGGTAGACGGCGCGGGTTTCGGTGTCCGACGGGCCAACGTAGATGCCGGCGCCGCCGGCGGACTGGGCAGACTCGAAAGCATCCTCATCGGTTTCGTCGTCGCCGATGTAAACGGGGAAAGCGTCGGGCGCTAGCTGGAACCGGATCAGCTCCAGGGCCTGGCCTTTGTGCCAGTCGACTGCGGGGCGCAGTTCCATTGCCATCTTGGCGGCGGTGACTCGACAGGACCCGTTAGCGAGCAGCGGGCCGACGGTATCCAGGAAGATCATGGCTATGGAATCGTGGTACTGAAGGGGCGTGAGCCGATAGTGGACGGTGAGGGTCAGCTGTTTGGTTTCCACGATAGCGCCGGTAATGTCGGAGAGGTCGGCGATGAGACGCTCGGCGGCGGCGGATATGGCCGGGATTGCCGCGGCGGCGGCGGGGTGGACGTATTCGAGTCCGGGGCCGCGAATTTCCAGGCCGTGGTTGCCGGCGTACACGAGACCGGGTAAGCCTACGCGTCCCGACACGTCGCTCAGTGAACGGCCACTGAGGATGCCCACGGTGAATCTGCCACTGTGGCCCAGGTCTTCCAGCAGCGCGGCGTTGCCGGGGCGCAGGACGGCGTCCTCGGGTCGTTCGGTGATCTCAGCCAGTGTGCCGTCGAAATCGAGGAGCAACAGGATTGCGGGTTGTTTTGCCAACTGGGCCAACAGGGCCGGCCAGGTATCGGGAGTTGGTGTCATCGATGCGGGGCGTCGTCGTGAGACCGTGGATTAGATGGCCTGGGCCGTGGGCAATCGGGCGTGGTCGGGGGTGCTGGCCTGCATCAGGTTCATCATGATGCGGCCGGCCCAGTTATAGATGTTGTTTTCCTGAACGATGCTGCGCATGTGCCGCATTCGCAATCGTCGCTCTTCGGCGCTCATGGTCAGGGCCTGATGGACGGCGTCGGCGAACTGCTCGGTGGCGTAGGGGTTGATGATGATGGAACTGCTGAGTTCCTGGGAGGCGCCGGCGAAGGCGCTGAGGATGAGCACGCCGTCTTCGTCGACGCGGGAGGCGACGTATTCCTTGGCCACCAGATTCATGCCGTCGTGGAGGCTGCTTTCGGCGCAGAAGCTGGCGAGGCGGCGCAGGGCGGAGAAGGTGGCCGAGGGGAACGAGGTGGGCCAGTAGGCGATGGGTTGCCAGTCGCCGTCGCCGAAGCGTTCGTTGATGCGGTTGACGGTGGATTCGATGTTGATGGTGAGCTGCATATAGGAGTCGATGTTGGTGCGGCTGGTGGCGCCGGCTTGCAGGAACACCAGGCGGCCCTGATATTCGGGCCACTTCTCCAGGAACCGTTCGACGGCGCGCAGACGGTGGGGGATGCCCTTGGTGTAGTCCTGGCGGTCGATGCCGAGGCCGAGGATGCGTCCGCGATCGAGGCCGAATTCCTGGCTGAGACGGGCCATTTCCGACTCAACCTCCGGCGAGCGGGCCTCAGCGTCCAGACCGTTGAAGTCGATGCTGATGGGGAACGGGCGCACCAGTGTCATGTCGTTTTGATAATCGATGAGGCCGAACTGGGGGTCCACCTGGGCGTCGAGGTTGCGTTGGACGCCATCGAGGAAGTTCTGGCAGTCGCCGGCGAGGTGGAATCCGAGCAGGTCGTTGCCGAGCATACCGTCCAGGATTTCTTCCTGCCAGGGGCAGATGCGCAGGATGTCGGGGTTGGGCCAGGGGATGTGCCAGAACTGACCGATGATGACGTCTTCGCAGACCTGGCGGATGTAGCGGGGCAGCAGGGCGAGATGGTAGTCCTGCACCAGGACGATGGCCGGCTGGTCGCCGATTTCGTCGACGACGAGGTTGGCGAACTTGCGGTTGACGGCCTTGTAGGTTTCGTAGTGCTGTGCGTCGAACAGGGGCTCGGTGTAGGCGATGTGGCACAGCGGCCAGAGACCCTCGTTGGAGAAGCCGTAGTAGTAACCGTTGTTTTCGGCTTCAGTGAGGTTGAGGAGGCGCAGGTTGTAGGCCGGTGAACTGAGGGGGACGGCGACCCTGCCGTTGGCGTCCATCGCGGTCAGGTCGGCCTCGCCGCCGCTCTGGGCGATCCAGGTGCCACCACAGGCGCGCATGAGGGGGTCGATGGCGGCGGTGAGTCCGCCGGGCGGCATTTCGCCGACCAGCCGGCCATCCTCAATGCGGAAGGCGTAGGGTTGGCGGTTGGATACTACAATGAGCCGATATTCGGCAAGTTCCCGGCGCACGAGTCGTTGTAAATCATCACCAGTCCACATGGCGGGCAACCTACCTTTGGTGCGGGAAACGGTTGGTGCGGGAAACGGTTGGTGCGGGAAACGGTTGGTGCGGGAAACGGTTGGTGCGGGAAACGGGTCAATTTCGCAGAATATTGCGGTTGAGTTTGGTTGCGTTATTATCTTCGGATTGTCCCACAGGGCCGCTGGGGGGTCAATGGACGGGGTACGCTCATGCGTACCCACATTGTCATTGCGAGCGTAGCGTGGCAATCCCGTCGCGGTAGCAACGGCGGTTCGTAGACGCGGGTTCAGCCTCATCGAGATTGCCGCGTCGCTACGCTCCTCGCAATGACAATGCGATTTTTCGTTGGGGTTGGCAGCGCTGGGATTGCCGCGTTGCTACGCTCCTCGCAATGACAATGCGATTTTTCGCTGGGGTTGGCAGCGCCGGGGTTGCCGCGTCGCTGGGCTCCTTGCGATGGCAAAAGGCCGGTTTGCCGGGGATTTGAGCGGATGATATACTCGGCGCATACGCTGGCGTTGGCTCTGTGCAGGGCTTCCGGTAGCTAAGACGGAGGCACTGTGATTCAAAATGCGGTGGTGCAACAACTGCGTCAGGGCGGCGTGCGGGTTACGCCCCAACGTTTGGCCATCGCCGAAGCAGTGCTGAACTCGACCGACCACCCAACCGTGCAGCAGATTCACGAACGGGTGCAGCAGCATTTCCCGTCGATGACGCTGGCTACGGTGTATTCGACGCTGGGCGTGCTGTCCAAGAGCGGGTTGATCCAGGAATTGCCCTTCGCAAAGCAGTCCCGATACGAGAGCAACGTTGCGCCGCACGTCAACCTGGTTTGCATCGGGTGCGGCAATATTGCCGACGCCGAAGATAGCAGCGATGTCATCCTGCAACTGCGGGACGAGGTGTCGCACGAGACGAGCTTCAAGGTGATGTGGCAACGGGTCGACTTTCACGGCTGGTGCCGTGCCTGTGGCGCCGCGAACGCATAGCCGGTCTTGGTTATAGCCGCCCGTGGTTAACGCTGTCGTCGGCATTACGCTCTGGACTGACGACCTGGACCGGATGCTTCGGTTCTACCGCGACGTGCTCCGGCTGCCCCTGCACTCAATCCATGAGGACGAGGGGTTTGTTGCCTTCCAGCTGGGCGAAGTGCGCTTCAACGTGGGGCGACACGCCGGAGTGAGCGGGAAATCCCGGGACCCGTTGCGGGTGATGCCTCACCTGGGGGTTGCCGACATTCACGTTGAGCACTCCCGACTGGTGGCCGAAGGCGTCGATTTTATTCGGCCACCGGAGCGCGAACACTGGGGCGGTTGGGTTGCCACGTTGACAGATCCCGACGGGAACGTGTTGCAGTTGCTGGAGTTTTCCGAATAGGGGCGTTCGGAATTTACCGACACCTCGGCCCTACGCACGGTGTGCTTCGGTGGGCGAATTTCACCCTCACCCCAGCCCTATCCCATCACAGGGAGAGGGGGTTAGCCGTGTGTTAGGGGCGGAGTTTGCGGGCCAGTTCGGCGTTGGACGGCTCGACGAGGACTGAGCCGTCGGGGAAGACGATGGTCGGGATGATGAGGCGGTTGTCGTTGACCTGTTTGACGTAAGCCTGGGCGGTGTCATCGCCGTCAACGTCGACGTAGGCGTATTCCACTTCCTGACTGTCCAGATAACGGCGGGAGCGGTGGCAGTCGGGGCACCATTCGGCGCCGTAGACGGTGATGCCGGCGGTTGATTCGGTTGCCATGATGGCCTCCTGTGTCTGCGGGATTCTGCCTGCGGCGTGGTGGCCGCAGTGTGGGATATGGACGGTTTGGGTCAGTCGGCGGCGCGGCCGACTTCCTGCCCGGCTTGCTCTTCCTGCCCGGTTTCCGTGGGTACGTAGTTGGGGCGGATGAGTTCGTAGACGTCATCGGTGCGGCAGTAGGCGTTGCCGGCCAGGCGGCCAGTGGGCTGCAGGGCCTGGTGATTGACGCGGTAACCGTTGGGGCCTTGATAGAGAATGTCATCGCGGACGTGCATACGGACAATCTCGCCGATGACCAGGCCGTGTTGATGGGGTTGCTCGCCGATGTTGACCACCTGCACCAGGCGACATTCCATGTTGACCGGAGATTCGGCCACGCGGGGCGCTTTAACAATCTCGCTGGGCGCTTCGGTGAGCCCGGCAATGGCGAATTCGGAAACCTCGGAGGGATACTCGGCGGCGGTGGCGTTCATGGCGGCGGCGATGTCGTCCACCACGATATTGACCACGAACTCGCCGGTTTCTTCTATGTTGGCGAGCGTGTCCTTGCGCTTGTCCTGCCAGCCGGCGGCTTTGCGGGAGGAGGAGAACACCAGCGTGGGCGGGCGGTAGGCGACGGCGTTGAAGAAGCTGTAGGGGGCGAGGTTGACGACGCCATCGGTGGAGATGGTGGAAACGAAGGCGATGGGACGCGGCACAACCACTCCGGTGAGGATGAGGTTGAAGCGTTCAAAGGTGCGGGGGTCGATTATCATGGCGGGCGGCTCCTGGGTTCCGGCTAGACTTTCGCTGTGGACATGATAGCGCAAATGCGGGGAGACGGGTTTTTGCATGGATACACAGGATGAACAGGATTGGGTTTGACGGGTGGGTGTAGAATTGGGGCGGTTTGGATTCGGGGTACGGCCCTCACCCCAACCCCTCTCCCCGAGGGAGAGGGGCTTTGAGGGTTTATCAGGTATTTAGGTGTTGGGTATGACTGATGGCTTGTTTGAAGGGTTGAAGGTTTTGGACCTGAGCGAGGGTATCGCGGGGTCGTTTTGCGGGCGGCTGCTGGCTGACTATGGCGCCGATGTGCTGAAGGTTGAGCCGGTGGGCGGGTCGGCGATGCGGCGGGTGGGGCCGTTTTATCATGATGAGCCGCATCCGGAGAAGAGCCTGTTTTTTCTGATTCTGAACCTGAACAAGAAGGGCATTACGCTGAATCTGGAGGCGGAGGCCGGGCGGGGGCTTTTCAGGGAGCTGGCGGCGCGGGTCGATCTGGTGGTGGAGAGCTATAAGCCGGGTTATCTGGATGGGCTGGAGCTTGGCTACGAGGCATTGTCGGCGACCAACCCGGGGCTGGTGATGACATCCATCACGCCGTTTGGTCAGGCCGGGCCTTACAGCGACTACGAGGGCGAGGAGATTGTTTCCTACGCCATGGGCATGGTGATGGGGATTAGCGGGGTGCAGGGGCGGCCGCCGCTGAAGCACGGCGGGTTTCAGGCGCAGTATCAGGGCGGGTTGTTCGGTGCGGGAGCCACTGCGATGGCCCTGTTCGCCCAGGATCGACAGGACGTTGGGCAGCACGTGGATGTGTCGGTCACGGAGTGCGTGGCTTCGACGATGATGGCGACGCAGACCATTTACCCGTTTCTGGGCGGGTCGCAGATCCGGCGACCGGACGGGCAGATGTGGGAGAACCCGATGCCGTGCAAGGACGGTTGGATTATCGTGCAGGCCGGCGGCGGCGCGTCCTGGGAAGACATCGCTGATTTCTTCCAGGCTCCGGAACTGCTGGAGCCGCGGTTTGCCGACCGCGCCGAGCGGGTCCGCAACGGCCCGGCGATGGATGCGGTCGTGCTGGACGCCATCAAGGACAGGGAGAAGTGGGAGCTGTTTCCCAAGGCTGCGGAGAAGCGGATGCTGTTCGGGCTGGTGCAGACGCCGACGGAACTGGCCGATTGTCCGCAGCTGGAGTCGCGCAGTTTCTATCGGGAAACCGAGCATCCGGTGATTGGGCGGATCAAGGTGCCTGCCGAGTTGTTCCGGCTTTCGGCAACGCCGTATCAGTTGCGGATGGCGGCGCCGACGCTGGGTCAGCACAACGAGGAGATATTTGTGGATGGGCTGGGGCGTGACCGCGCGACCCTGTCGGTGATGCGGCAGTTGAATGTTGTTTAGTTGGGTGGGAGTTCCGTTTTTACCGGGATGGACAGGATGGGCCGGATGGACAGGATTTGATTCAAGTTGAGGGATGATCTTGCTGCCTTTGGATGGGATTCGGGTTCTGGACTCTACGTATGTGTTTGCGCTGCCTTACACGGGTGGGCAACTGGCCGATCTGGGCGCGGATGTCATCAAGATTGAGGGGCCGGGCCGGCCTGACATCACGCGGGGCGGCGGGCTTTACGGCACGTTCCCGGACAACGATCCAGGGCTGGACTGGTGGAACCGGCCATCCACGTACCAGCTGTTGAATCGGGGCAAGCGGTCGCTGGTGCTGGATATGTCGGATGAGCAGGGCCGGGATATTTTTCGCGAGCTGGTGATGGTCAGCGACGTGGTGATGGAGAATTTCACGCCCCGGGTGATGCGACGCTGGGGTCTGGATTACCCCAATCTGCGCAAACTGCGACCGGACATCATCATGGTGTCCAACACGGGGTACGGGCATGGCGACGGGCCCTATTCGTCCTATCCGGCGCAGGCCACCACGCAGGAAGGAACGCACGGCCACTGCTGGGTTACCGGCTATCCGGGCGACGAGCCGTCCAAAGCGGGCCGGTCGTTTGTGGATTTTCTGTCCACGTGGAGCGCGATGTTCGCCATTGGCGCAGCGCTGCGGTACCGCAATCGCACCGGGAAGGGTCAGTGGGTGGATATTGGGATGTACCAGGCCGGGGTGATGTTTTTGTCTGAGTACTTGATGGATGCCATTGCCAACGGACGGGAGGGGGAGCGAATCGGCAACCGCCACCCGTATCGGGCGCCGCAGGGGGCATATCCGGCGGCGGGACACGACCAGTGGATTACGCTGTCGGTGGGATGCAACGAGGAATGGCTGGAGCTGTGCCGGCTGATGGAGCGTTCCGATTTGGCCGACGATGCCCGGCTGGCTACACTGGGCGGTAGGCAGCAGCATCACGATGAGATTGATGAGGCCATTGCCGGATGGACCGGGCAGAGCGACAAGTACGACCTGATGCACCGGTTGCAGGCTGCGGGAATTGCAGCGGGGCCGGTGTTGAGCGGCAAAGAGGTGCACTTCGACCCGCACTACCGGAGTCGCAATTTCCTGGAACGGGTGGATTATCCGCCGGAACGCAACATCGGCTCGCGCTTCCTGATGGGCCGGCCCTATCGTTTGTCGAAGACGCCGTTGCAGATACGCGGGCCGGCGCCGACGTTTGGTCAACATAACGAGTTGCTGCTGGAGGGCTTGCTGGCGAAATCGGCCGATCAGGTGGCCGGTTGGTCGGAGGCGGGCATCATCACGACGGTGCCAACGACGGGTGAGCCTTCGCCGACTCTGGACCCGGTGGAGCTGGTGGAGCGCGGGCAGCTGGCGGAGTGGGATCCGGATTATCGGGAGCGGCTGGGGATTTAGCCGCGTCGCGGCGCGGCGGCCGACGTTGACGATTGACCGGGGGCGGGCTAACCTGAATCTGGTGTCGGCGCCAATGAAGCCGGCGACTTAGGGCCCGTAGCTCAGTGGAAGAGCGTCCGACTCATAATCGGCAGGTCACAGGTTCGAACCCTGTCGGGCCCACCAGGTGGCGTTCACGACCGGACCCGCTGGCGTCTCGACTCTGCTGAAGCAAGCATGGTACGTGGATATGTACAACGCCGGCTCGCGGGGCTATCCCAATCAGCAATAGACGTAGCAATCTCACGCGTACCCACTTTACTCTGTCATTGCGAGGAGCATAGCGACGTGGCAATCTCGATGAGGATGAACACTCGTCGGCGAACTGCCGTTGCTACGACGACGGGATTGCCACGCTACGCTCGCAATGACAAAGTAGGTAGGCATGAGACGTAGCAATACAGCGCCATGAGACGACTGGTAGATTTTTCCGGGCGGCTGGTTGACTCACCCTGGTTCGAATACTTTATTATCGCGGTTATCGTCGCCAACGGCATCCTGCTCGGCCTGGAGACTTCCCCTGCCCTGAACCGGCTTTACGGAACCTGGATGCACTGGGGCAATCAGGTTGCCCTGGGGATATTCATCGCCGAGGCTGGGCTCAAAATGCTGGCCCGGTGGCCCCGCTTCCTGGGTTACTTCCAGGACGGCTGGAATATCTTTGACTTCCTGGTCATCGTATTTGCGCTGATTCCGGCCACCGGCCAGTTCGCCATGATTGCTCGCCTGGCCCGGCTGCTGCGGGTGGTGCGGCTCATATCGGCCATCAAAGACTTGCGGCTGATTGTCGCGGCGCTGGTGCGCTCCATACCCAGCGTAGGCCACGTCATCATGCTGATGAGCATCGTGGTGTACATCTACGCCGTGATGGGCTACCACCTGTTTCACGAACACGACCCGGCCAATTGGCGAAGCCTGGGCATATCCGTGCTGACCCTTTTCAACATCATAACCCTGGAAGGTTGGACGGACGTAATGTACACCGCCATGCAGCAGCACCCGTTGGCCTGGATCTATTTCGTCAGCTTCGTGATCGTAGGGACCTTCGTCGTAATTAACTTGTTCATCGCCATAATCATCAACAACCTGGACGAAGCCAAACTTGAGCGGGGGCGTGATACGGAAGCCCCAGTATCCCGAGCAGAGTTGTTGCAGGAACTCCGAGCTACCCAAGCCGCCCTCCAAAGACTGGAAGAACGGCTGAACGATGAGGACGGGGGATCAGGGCAACCGCATTCTAATTGAATCAGTTTTTGAGGTGCCCGTCACTCCCGCGAAAGCGGGAATCCAAGTGGCTTGGTTGTACGTCAACTGCCTGGAAGCAATCTGTATGGATTCCCGCTTTCGCGGGAATGACGATTTATCAGGCCACCTAAAGTTAGAATGCGTTTGCCCTGGACGGGGGATGACGGGACGGGGTGAGTGCCTGGTGGGGCTGTTACAATGGACGTGCGCGCTTGAATGGCGCCGATGTTTGCGCAGCGGCGGGAGTCGGTGATTACGGCAATTTTGTCTCCCGCGCTGAATCCCGTGTTTTACCTCACTAGACTAAGGAGTCTGTCTTTATATGCCTTTCCAACCCCGGTCGAACCGTTCGCGTCAACCAAACCGCACACTACCCAACAGCCCACAAATTAATCGGCCGCAGCGCCACCAGGCGATTTGCGCCGACTGCGAAGCGTCCACCACCGTGCCGTTTTTGCCGAGCGAAGACCGGCCGGTGTATTGCCCACCCTGCCTGTACCTGCGTCGGAACAGCATTGCGTCCGCGCCAATTGTGGCGTCGGGCGGAACTTCCGATGCGCATGGGAACTCGGGCGACGGCAGCACGGCGAACGGCAGCACGGCAAAGGGCGTGCGCGCGGGCGTGGTTGCCGCCGATTCCGTGTTTCCCCGGATGGTACTGAACCGGGCAACCAGAACCGCGATTGCCGCCATGGATATAGCGGAGCCCACGCCGATTCAGGAAAAGTCGATACCGTATCTGCTGGAAGGGCGGGACCTGGTTGGGCAGGCGCGCACCGGGTCTGGCAAGACGCTGGCGTTTGCCGTGCCGCTGGTGGAGCAGTGCGACTCGGCGATGCGGCAGGTGCAGGCGCTGGTGCTGGTGCCAACCCGCGAACTGGCGATACAAGTGGGTGGGGTCACGGAGGCGCTGGCACGGTCGCAGGGGCTGCACGTTACGTTGCTGTACGGCGGTCGGTCGGTGGGCCCGGATTACAAGGCGTTGAAGCGGGGGGCGCAGATTATCGTCGGCACGCCCGGCCGCACGCTGGATCATGTGCGGCAGGGCAGTCTCAATCTGAAATCGGTGCGGTTCCTGGTGCTGGACGAGGCTGACGAGATGCTGGACCGCGGGTTCGCCCGCGACGTCGACGCCATCCTGAGTCAGACGCCATCCGAGCGGCAGACGGCGCTGTTGTCCGCAACCATGCCCGATTGGGTGACAAAGACCGCCCGGAAGCACCTGCACAACCCGGTCAGGGTGGAAGTTGACGCAGAATTGCAGGAGCTGCCGTCGGTGGAGCATCTGGTTTACACCATCCAGAAAACTGACAAGATGGATGCGCTGCGAACGCTGTTGGACCGGCGGGACGGCGCCCCGATTCTGGTGTTTGGCAAGACCAAGCATGGCGTCAAGCGGCTGGCAGGCCAGCTGGATGCGTTGGGCTACCCGGTAGGCGCGTTGCAGGGCAATCTGAGCCAGCCGGCGCGCGAGCGGGTGATGAAGGATTTCCGTTCTGGCGTCGTTCCGATTCTGGTGGCTACCAACGTGGCCGCCCGAGGCTTGGACGTTGAGGGTATCGGCCAGGTTATCAATTTCGACCTGCCGGATTCGGAGCTACTGTTCACGCACCGAGTGGGTCGCACGGGCCGGATGGGTCGGGCTGGCGAGGCGATCACGTTTATCACGCCGGACGAAGACCGGAAGTGGCGGGAGATTGAGCGGGGCTTGGGCCGCCAGTTTACGCGCAGATCGTGGACGCGCGAACGCAGGGCTGAAGAGCGTCGGGAAAAGGCGGAAGCGGACTACGGTGTGCAACGCGGCGATGTGCGGGTACGGCCCCGGCAGTAGGGTTGATACTGCGCGGGCGCCAGTATTGAAATGGGTACGCGCGAAAGTGAGTCCGGGTTTTACATGGATGGACAGGATATACAGGATTGGGACGGGGAAGCGGGTTCGGGTTGTGGTCGGTATGATCCTTTTGCGGTCGGTTTAGCCCAAACACAGGATTTTTGAGGAGCGGCAGGTTGATTTGCGGGAGGTTCTGATGGCGAGGCTGGATGGGAAGGTTGCTATCATCAGCGGCGGCGCTCGCGGGATGGGAGAGTGCGAGGCCCGGCTGTTTGCTGCGGAAGGGGCCTCGGTTCTGATTGGCGACTTGCTGGACGATGCTGGGGAGGCGGTGGCGGCCAGTATCGCAGCGGCCGGCGGGCGGTGCGTTTACCGGCATCTGGATGTTACGTCGGAAGAGGATTGGTCGGCGGCGGTGGCAGTGGCGGTGTCGATGTTTGGACGGCTGGATATTGTGGTGAACAACGCGGGGATCGGCAGCAGTCCGCATCGCATCGCGGAAGAACCGGAAGAGGCATGGGACCGAACGATGGAAGTGAACGCCAAGGGGGTGTTCCTGGGCACGCGGGCGGCCATACCGGCGATGCTGGACGTTGGCGGCGGGTCGATTATCAACATCTCGTCGCAGCTGGGAATCGTGGCAGTGCCGTATAACGGGTCGGCCTACCAGAGTTCCAAGGGTGCGGTGCGTCTATTCACCAAGTCAGCGGCAATCCAATACGCCGGCGACGGGATACGCGTGAACTCGGTGCATCCGGGGCCGGTGGTTACCGAGATGACGCGGGCGAGTCGGGCGGACGCGGAGCGGCACGAGATGATGTTGGCCCGGGTTCCGATGGGCCGGTACGGGGAGCCGGAAGAGGTTGCCTACGCCGTTTTGTACCTCGCATCCGATGAGTCGTCGTTCGTTACCGGCAGCGAGGTTGTGGTGGACGGAGGCTGGACGGCGCAGTGAGGAATGCGGTTGAGTGAGGAATGCGATTGGCCCGTGGCTACAGTTTTTTGAATCGCTCCAGTTGAAGAGCCAGTTGGTCGGTGGTGGCAGCCCGGGGTTCCAACACCAGCCAGGTGAGTCCCGCATCGGCGTAGTCGCGAATGTCGGCGGCGATTTGTCCCGGGGAACCGCGCAGGGGCGTGCGGCCAGAGCCGGTGAGGGGTGAATCGGTGATGTCCAGGCCGGCGCGCAGGGACAGGTCGAAGCCCGGCAGGGACAGGCCGGCGTCGGCCCGCAGGGCGGCGATGCGTTGGGCGACGCGGGCAACGTCGACCGGGGTTTGGCGGACGCCGTGCCAGCCATCGCCGAGTCGGGCGGCCCGCCGCAGCGCCGGGGCGGAGGTGCCTCCCGTCCAGATTGGCGGATGGGGTTGACTGGCCGGGCGAGGCGCCATCGCGAGGCCGTCAACTGTGTAATGTTGGCCGGAGAAGGATGGGGCGGTTTCAGTCCAGAAGGCGCGCAGCAGGCGAATGTGCTCGTCTGTTACCGGGCCGCGGGCGTCGAAGTTGACGTCGAGGCCGATGAACTCTTCCTGCATCCAGCCCACGCCGGCGCCAACGATGAGGCGTCCGTTGGAGATTATATCGAGGGTGCTCAGCATTTTGGCGTTGAGCACGGGATGGCGGTAGGGCAAGACGAGCACGCTGAACCCCAGTTGGATGCGGCTGGTTACGGCGGCTAGATAGGCCAGGGTGGTAACGGGTTCCAGGATATTGTCGTCAGCAGCCAACGGGAAGCGGCCATCGGTTCGGTAGGGATAGTGCGAATGGAGTTCGGTGGGAATTGCGATATGGTCGCTGAGGAAGATGCCATCGTAGTCGAGCGCCTCGGCGCGGCGGGCGAGGTCGACCAGCGCGTCGATGTGGGCCAAGGGGCCGACGTTGGGCAGGATTACGCCGTATTTCATGGGTGCCTCGACTGGGGAGGGACGGATACTGGCATGGATTGACAGGATGGACGGGATAGGAGGGGAGTACGGCTTTTGGTGAGGGGAATTGCAGTGGCGCTACCCACCTCTCAATCTACCTACCTCGCAATGATGACCGAGCGTGCGCGCGCCTTGCAATTATAGCCAGGGTGGGTTTGCGAATCAGGCGCAGGGCCAACGCATTCTAACTTTAGGTGGCCTGATAAATCGTCATTCCCGCGAAAGCGGGAATCCATACAGATTGCTTCCAGGCAGTTGACGTACAACCAAACCACTTGGATTCCCGCTTTCGCGGGAATGACGGGCACCTCAAAAACCGATTCAATTAGAATGCGGTTGCCCTGGAATCAGGCGAGGATTGGTTGACACTCCGGGGAACCCGATGCTAGCATATTCCACCGCTTGGCCGGTTATTTTGCATGGGCACAACGTGGATACCGGGCGTACAATGTTATTCGGAAATTCAGTGCGCTTGCCTCGATAATTGTCTGGTTTGGGGGCGATTGGCTCCACGCTCAGGTTGCTGGCGGAGCGCTGCCGCAACAACGATATAGCGCTGGATGGATATTCCTAAAATTGACGTTGCGAGCAATGTGCGCTGCCCGGCCGATCGGGGCGGAGCAGCAAATCCAAGGAGGACGCAAATGGCCGAACAGCCGGAACTACACCGCGGTTTGATGAACGTGTATATGGACACTACGGAGTCCAGTTTCATTGACGGCGAAATCGGAAAACTGCTTTATCGAGGGTACGACATCCACGATCTGGCCGAAAAGTCCACCTTTGAAGAGATCGTCCACCTGGTGCTGTACGGCGAGCTGCCGAATCGGGCCCAGCTGGACGAGATGGACGGATACCTGCGGGCGAACCGGCGGATTCCCGACCAGATCATTACGGTGATTGATGCCGTAAAAGACGCCCATCCGATGGACGTGCTGCAGACGGCGCTGATTGGGCTGGCCGCGTTTGACGAGGAATCGGAGGACAACTCAAAGGCAGCCAACATCCGGAAGGCGCTGCGCCTGACGGCCAAGGCTCCCACCATCGTTACGGCGCACCACCGCCTGCGGACGGGTCTGGAGCCGATAGCGCCGAATTCGGAACTGAACCACGCCGGCAACTTCCTGTACATGCTGTTCAACGAGATTCCCGACGAAGAGACGGTCGCTCTCATGGACGTGGACTTCATCCTGCACGCTGAGCATGGTGTCAACGCGTCGTCCTTCGCGGCGCGGGTGAGCGCATCCACGAACTCGACGCTTCATGCGGCGGTGTCGGGGGCGGTGGGGACGCTGAAGGGCCCGGCCCACGGCGGGGCTGCAGAAGAAGTGATGAAAATGTCGATGGAAATCGGCAACCCCGAAAACGCCGAAGAGTACGCCCGCAAAAAGCTGGACAACCGCGAGCGCATCATGGGATTCGGCCATCGGGTTTACAAGGCTGAGGATCCGCGGGCGCGCCACCTGCGGGAACGCTCGCAGGCGCTGGGCGAGAAGCGGGGCGACCCACGCTGGTTTCAGATTTTGACACACCTGTCCGAAGATGTGATGGCACCATACCGGGACCGGGGCATCTACGTGAACGTGGACTTTTACGCCGGTTCGATTTACCACCTGCTGGGCATCCAGTCCGACCTGTTCATCCCAATATTTGCGCTGGGCCGTGTGCCGGGCTGGTCGGCGCAGTGTATAGAGCAGTACGAGAACAACATCCTGCTGCGGCCCCGGCTGCACTACATTGGCGAGATGGATCGGGAGTACGTTCCCCTCGACCAACGATAGCTGGAACTGCGCGCTGATCAAGGGGGCCGCCGTTGTACAACGGCGGCCCTTTGCGTCAGGGTCTGTCGATTGTCAACCGCAGACGCTGCCTTTACGTTGGTCTGGATGAGTGCGTAGCCTACCTCGCGTAGCCTACCTGGGGTAGACTTCGAGATTGCCCAGGCGGGCCTCGGCGATGACCTTGCGGTCATGGTTGTCGCCGCTGTGGCCGTCGCCGGCGTGGCTGTCATTGTCGTGATCGCCGCCGCCGGCCTTTTTGTCGTGGCCGTCTTCGTCTACATCCAAAGATGCGGATGCGTAGACGTGAAAGTTGAGGCCAAAACTGCCGGCGTTGGTCGCCTCAAAGGTCAGGCTGCCCGGTTGATCCGGTGACACCAGCGCGGTCAGGTCGTAACCGTGGAGATGCACCTCGCCGGCCTCGTCGGATGTGAACCGCAAGGAGACAGTGTCGCCCTGGGTTGCTCGTAAATCCTCGCGAGTTGAAGTTGTAGCGCGATTGGCAATGTTGACGTGGATCGTTGTGGTGTCGGTGTCGATTGGCGGCGAGTCAGCACCCGGGGGGGCGGCGGGGCCGCACGCCGCAACAACCAGCGCAGCGGCCAGAGCGAGCGTGATGCACAGCCAGATTGCGGGCCGGCGCAAAGTCTGTTGAAATCCCGGCATCGAAGGCATCCTCCGTGGGGGTCGGTGAACCGTGGCAGTCGCCGGGAAGCGGTTGCCGTCGGTTAGGTTTTTGGGTGAGAGCGATTTTTGTGCGATGGGAGGTCGCTGCGGCGGCGCGTTGACGCCGGTGGGTGTCTCCGGCGGGTTGGCGAACCGGGCCAGCGGGTTGTGGTCAGGGTTGGTCGATGCCGGCGGGCGCGATGCCCCGGGTGTGGTGAGGAAGGGTGCGGAAAGCACGGTTAGCAGCAGGCTGGCGGTTGTCGAGGACAGTATCGCCACACCGCCGGGGACGTCCGATCCGTTGCTGGCGGGTAATCCGGCCGGAGCTGATGCGTTGGGCATCAGGAAGCGATAGCCGGTCGTTGCCGTGTGGTGTCAGTGATGTGCGTCAGCGTCGTAGATGTGCTGGTGAGAGACCGGCGCCCCGTTGTTATACAGGTGTTCGTGGGCGGGGAACAAGGTATTGGTATTTCGTTCGATGGTAGACAGTCACATGGGTAATCGGTTGATAGCGAGCCTTTGGAAGCATGGATGGGCTTCCTTTCGACAATCTTGGGGTAAGCGGGGAAGTCGGTTTGGGTGGCCCTTCGACAATGTTCAGTGTGAGCGGCGATGTTGGTTGGGTGAACAATTGAGAGGCCCCGGCATGGGGAGCGCGCTCATGCGTACCTACTTTGTCGTTGCGAGCGTAGCGTGGCAATCTCGATGAGGTTGTATACACGTGGGCGAACCGCCATTGCTACGGCGACGAGATTGCCACGTCGCTGTGCTCCTCGCAATGACAGATTCAACGAGATTGCCACGTCGCTGTGCTCCTCGCAATGACAGATTCATCGAGGTTGCTACGTCGCCATGCTCTTCGTAATGGCAGATTCAACGAGATTGCCATGTCGCTGTGCTCCTCGCAATGACCGATTCAACGAGATTGCCACGTCGCTGTGCTCCTCGCGATGACCGATTCAACGAGGTTGCCACGTCGCTGTGCTCCTCGCGATGACCGATTCAAGCGGATACGCATGAGGGGCAGGGCTTTTCTATTATCCCGTCGTGGCGGGCTTGAGCCGGGGTCGAGGAAAGGCTGGCGGCGCTGCAATGGCTATGATCTAGGTTTTCCTGGGTTCCCGCCGGCGCGGGAACGACGAGTCTATGGACAATCGAATGACCCTGGCGTGAGGGGAGCGCGCCGTTGACAGTTGCTTCGATTTTAGCAGATAATGTTGGCCTAATCATCCGGTTCGTTGGAGTTATGCCTGACGGCCTGAACTAGCAATGCACGTTCACATGAGCGTGGACACGTAAGGACAAAACACACTACAGGAGGCGCAGCGATGGCATCTCAGGACATTGCCTTGATGGCTCACCTGATGCGTCGTGCCGGCTTTGGAGCCACCCGCGAAGAGCTGGAGGCGAGGGCCGCTATAGGGTACGAAGCCACAGTTGAAGAGTTGCTCAACCCCGCAAGCCAGCCGGCGATCGATCGGTACGAGTTGGTTCGGTACCATCCGTGGGCCTGGCGTCCCGGCACCATTCAGGGAATGGGTTCGGCGGAATGGCTCTATTTCATGACCAACACCAAGCGGCCTCTGGAAGAGAAAATGGCGCTCTTCTGGCACCAGGTGTTCGCCACCGGCGTGTCCAAGGTGGACCACTATGACGAGATCACCCGCATGGTGGCGCTGTTCCGTGAAAAGGGCATGGGCAACTACAAAGACCTGTTGCTCGAAGTGTCCCGTAACCCGGCCATGATTTACTGGCTGGACAACTTTGAGAACCATGCCGACGCCGTGAACGAGAACTGGGGCCGCGAGCTGCTGGAGCTGTTCAGCATGGGCGTGGGCACCTACACGGAAGTTGACGTTCGGGAAGCGTCCCGCGCCTTTACCGGCTGGACGTTCGAGCCCAAGCTGCCGCGCGGTCCGATTGGCCGTCACGACTGGAATTTCACCTATCTGCCGGAAGACCATGACGACCGCGAAAAGACGTTCCTCGGCGAGACCGGCAATTTCAACGGCGAAGACATCATCAACATCATCTGCGAGCACCCGGCTACCGCTACATTCATCGCACGCCACCTGTACAACTTCTTTGTGGCCGATGAGGCGCAGGTTCCCGCCTGGCAGGTGATTCCACCGGTGGATGAAGATGCGGTGGAGCTACTGGCCGATACCTTCGTGGAATCCGGCAGCGACCTGACGGCCGTGCTGCGGGTGCTGTTCAACAGCGATTTCTTCAAGAACGCCCGTTACGCCCGCCTGAAGAGCCCGGCCGAAGTGGTGGTGGGAACTTTGCGGTTGGTGGGCGGCTACGAATTCCCGGCTCCCGGATTGGGCGAGATGGCACGCCAGCCCACCTATATGGGCCAGGACTTGCTGAATCCCCCCAGCGTGGAAGGCTGGCACACCGGTGTGGAGTGGATCAACAGTGGTTCGCTGATGCGCCGCATTAACTTCACTGCCGACATGATGAGCGACGTCAACCGCCCCGGCATCCGCACCATGATTGACCGGATGCAGGCGCAGGGCGACCTGACTCCGCAATCGATGGTGGACAACTGTCTGGACCTGATGGGCCCGCTGGAAGTTGACGATGATACTCGCCAGGAGCTGGTGACCCACGCCGGGACGGAAGGGAACCTGACCTGGGCTACCAACGCCGACGTGAACTCTGCCGAGCAGCGCATATCCGAGATGCTGCAACTGATCGTGTCGCTGCGCGACTACCAGTACGCCTAGCAAAATTGCACCGCGGCGGTTTCGATGCCGCCGCGGCGCCATTACTTTCAGAGTGACCGATTGACACTCAATGGAGCAACCAAAATGACCGCAACGAAGAAAGAACCGGTTCTGGTGGTGTTGCAGCTCACCGGCGGCAACGACTACATGAACACCATCATCCCGCATGCCGACCCGCGGTACCGGGACAACCGGCCGGTGGTGGGCGTGCCCGATGACCGCATCACGAAGCTGAATGAACGGATTGGAATGCACCCGGAAGTGGCGCCGCTGAAGCGGTTCTGGGACGCTGGCAACATGGCCATCATCCACGGTGTTGGTTACGCCAACGCTCCGCGCAGCCATTTCCGCAGCATGGACATCTGGCACACCTGTGAGCCGGACAAGCTGGGATCGGAAGGCTGGCTGGGCCGGGCGACCCGCGATCTGGACCCGAACAAAGACAACGTCATCACGGCGGTGAACTTTGGGCCGAGCCTGCCGCGCGCCCTGGCGCTGCCGGGCGTTCCGGTGGCCTGCATCGACGACCTGGAAAACTTCGGGATGCTGACCAGCATTCAGGAGGAGCTGCAGCGCGAGAAGATTATCGACCGCTTCACGCGCCTGTACTCTCCGACGATTGGCAACGGGTTCGTGATGGATTACCTGGGCCAGACCGGGCTCGACGGGCTCAAGGCCGCCGACATCCTGAAGGTTGCCCCGGAGACGTACAACAGTTCCGTGGAGTATCCCGACACGGCGGTTGCCCGCAAGCTGAAGGGCATCTCCCAGGTGCACCAGGCCAATCTGGGTACCCGGGTGTTCTATACCGACCACGGCAGCTTCGACAGCCACTCCAACCAGGTTGGGATGCACGACGGCCTGTGGCGCGAAGTGTCCGCCGCCGTGGGCAGCTTCTTTGACGACCTGCGCGAGAATGACTGCAGCGATGACGTCATCCTGCTGATGTTCTCCGAGTTTGGCCGCCGGGTTCATGACAACGGCAGCGGAACCGACCACGGAGCAGCGGGGCTGGTGTTCGCGATGGGCGACGGGATCAAGGGCGGCGAGTACGGCGAGTACCCTTCGTCAAGGCCTGAAAACCTGGAGCAGGGCGACCTGGTGCCGGGCGTTGATTTCCGCAGCGTCTACACAACCATCCTGGAGAACTGGATGGGGCTGGACGCCAATCCGATCGTGGGCGGCGTCTACGAAAAGCCCCCGTTCATCTAGGAAACGCTGAATATCGGTTCCGGTCTTCGGGACACGTCATTTGGTAAGACCAGCCGGGGCCAGTGGGTACGTATCTGCTGGCCCCGTCAATATGACGACAGTCGCTCGATGATAGTGAGCGCCGGTCGCAACGCACGACACACAGCAGGAAGATGCTATGCTAACTCAAATTGCAAAGGGCCGTGTATACGATTACAGCCATTCGGTGGGACGTGGGGCCGCGTCCGGCATGGGCTTCAGCCAGCCGGTGGCAATGGCGTTTGACGGCAACACGGTTTACGTGTTGAACCGAGGTCTGGAAGGCATCGCCAATGTGCCCTGGAACAAGGTTGCCTACGGGGCGAGGGTGAGCATCATCGACGTGGGCACGCAAGCCGGCGACGAGGATTTCACGGGCGAGTTTGGCAAGTACGGCGACCGGGACGGAGAGTTCATCTGGC
The DNA here is from genome assembly GCA_965220095.1 of Dehalococcoidia bacterium. GTDB lineage: Bacteria > Chloroflexota > Dehalococcoidia > Lucifugimonadales > UBA3495 > Bin87. The sequence continues at coordinate 1,629,696 of OZ244805.1, read as the reverse complement.
CCTCCGGCATGATTCTGGCTCAGGACGGAAATCTGTACGTTTCCGACGAATGGCTGAATCAGGTATCGGTGTTCGGCAAGGACGGGAGTTTCGTTCGCAAATGGAGCGCGGCGCCGGAGGATGATGGCAAGCAACACGGTATCGCCAGCATCGCGAACGACAGCCAGGGCAACATCTATTGCACCGACGGTCGCAGCCACGAGGTGCGCAAGTTCACCGCCGATGGGCAGCTCATCACGAGCTGGGGTTCCCTGGGCGAAGGGAGCGGCGAGTTCAACTCTCCCTGGGGGATCACCGTTGACCTGACCGACGATACTGTATACGTGGCGGACCACCGCAATCACCGGGTGCAGAAATTCACCGCCGATGGTGAGTTCCTGATGCAGTTCGGTGAGGCCGGCACGAAGCGCGGGCAGATGCACCTGCCGGTGAAGGTAACCGTCGACCCGCAAGGCGATGTCTACGTGGCTGACTGGAGCGACAACGGAATGCATCCGGGCAGGGTCCACGTTTTCGACAGCGAAGGCAAGTTCATCATCTCGCTGATTGGCGACGCGCAACAACTCAGCAAGTGGGCTGACATGACGGTGCAGGCCAACGCCGACTACCTGAAGCGGCGGCGAGAAGTTGCGACTACCGAGTCGGAATGGCGGTTTGCCCTGCCCACCGACGTGCAGTTCGATGAGGGCAACAGTCGGCTGGTGGTGCTAGATGCGCAGCGCAGCCGGTTGCAAATTTACGACAAGCGGAACGATTATTTGGTTCCGCAGATGAACCTGTAACACAGTTATCCGGATGAGCAGGCTACCGTCTGATGTGTGTGATGGTGGCCTGCTCTTGCTTTCAGCCAATAAAGGACTGACAACTTTGGCGGATGTTGCCGGCCTATAGATGTAGCCGGCCCATAGATGATGATTACACGGGAGCAGGAACCTGAATACATCCGTTTGGCGGAGCAATCGCCGGGAATGCTGTGCCACGAGGCGCCAGCCGAGATTCTGGAGGCGTGCGCGTTGGACAACGAGCCGACGCCGTTCCTGGAGCGGTTTTTCGAGGCGGGAATCAGGTCGCACGCCCGGACGCAACACGGCCGGGCGTTGCCGCAGATGTTCGTGAACAACGCGATTCTGATGCTGTGGTTGCGGGCGTGCCGTCTTTATACCAACGGATTGCTGAAGATACCCGACCCGGATCTGGAGCGGGAGTTTTTCTCAAGCGCCGACGTTACGCCCAGCTAGTCTGGCCCAAACTCGGGCGCGGTTCTCAGGGTTGGGTTAGAATAAACGGGCGGGCAACCGTTGGCGACTCCGCTGATTGCAGCGGGCGACGCGACGCGGAGGGATGGCAGAGTGGACGAATGCGACGGTCTTGAAAACCGTTAATCCGCAAGGATTCGTGGGTTCGAATCCCACTCCCTCCGCCAGTTGTACGACATTTTGTGACCCCAATGCGGCGAATGGGCGTTTCGGGCATACCGGGGGTGTGTCATCTCGGCCATCTGTTGCCGGGTTAGCATCAGGATGCCGGAAACTTGCTGAGCACGTTGGGTTTCACCGGCCCTGGGGGTTATACTTTCCAGGCTCAGGATTGGTACAAGCACCGAAATCTCGCGGTGCGGATCACCATCTTCATCAGTTTTGAGAGCCGCGCATTGCGGGCGCGGACCGAATCGATCAATCGGGACCAATTGGCAATGGCGGTGGCCGCCGTCCGGGAAGGGGACCAAACAAGATCGGCACGCAAACGGCACGGGCAGCCGATAAGCAGATAAACAAGGCCTGGTTTCTCGCCGTGCTTTCGCTGGCGGTTTTTGCCGCTCTAAGCGCGGTGTTCATTGTTCCGCCGCTCCTGGTGGAAATTGCATCGGATCTGGGTGTGTCGGTGCCGGTTGCGAGTCAGTTGGCGACCGCAACCTTTGCGGCCTGGGCGGTTTCCCTGTTTACGGTGGGCCCGCTGTCTGATTCTTTCGGCCGCCGCCCGGTGGCGCTAACCGGGTTGCTGGTGCTTTCCGTGTCGGTGCTGGCGTCGGCATTTGCGCCCAATATCGAAGTGCTGTTGGCGCTCAGGGTGCTGACGGGTCTGGCGGGGGGAACATTGCCGCCCACGGCGGTGGGGGTAGTGTCCGATATCATATCGCCGGCCAGACGCGCTCAGGCAGTTACCGCCCTGTTGGCCCTCAACGGAGTGGTTTCGGCAATCACCGTCCCGATGGTCGCGGTGTTGGCAAATTGGGGCGGCTGGCAGGTTCCCTTCCTGGTTGCGGGCCTGCTGCTGACATTAGGGTTGCTGACAAACTGGATCTGGTTTCCGCGCGACAGCAGTGAGCGAGTTGGCAACTGGGTATTTTTCTCGAGATACAGGTCGCTGCTGTCGGTGCGTTTTTTCCGGGTGGCGGTTGCGGTTGGTACGATGCAACGCATTGCTTTCTGGGCGACACTCAGTTTTTTTCCTGCCTATTTGATACATACTCACGAGGTGAGCGTAGGATTCGTGGCTTTGCCGCTGGTGATAACTGCCGTGGGGCAGGTGATTGGTAGCTATTCGGCGTCTTTCGTGACGCGACGAAGGTACCGCGCTATTCTCCTCGCTGGCACTTCCGTCGGCGGCGGGATCTGCGCGTTCCTCTTCTTCTCCTTCGAGCTGGGACTCTGGGTATCAGTGGCGGTGGCCGCGGTAGGCACGGGATTGCTGAGCGTGACAATGCCCGCCCTGGTCGCCGCGAGCACCGAGTATTCGGGAGAATCCAAGTCCACGGGGGCTAGTCTTATCGGTCTGAGCAACCAGTCCGGAGGTGCGCTGGGGGCGGCGATCGCTGGCGTGTTGCTGGCTAACACGGGCTACGTGGGAATCGGCTACCTTTGCCTCGGAGTAACAATCGCAAGCGCACTGATGACGGGGCTTTTCGGCAGGCAGTTCGTACCGAGGACCGGCAAAACGGCCGGCAACGGGTCCGACCAAAGGGGAACAAACCACATCGGGACGTAGACGGAACCAGCCGGCGACGGAGGGGATGGACAAGCGCGGCTATTCGGTTGATTGACGCACTTCGTGGAACGACCACGGAGTACCCGCGTTTACGTGGTGGTTCAGCTCGTGCTTCCACCGGGTCGCCATTTGGTAGCCGACAGACTGGATTCCCGCTTTCGCGGGAATAACGGGCAGGGGGGTTAATAATGATGGGCAGGGGTTCGGGAATGACGGGCAGGGGTTGGTGATAATTGAATGACCCTGGCTTCTGCAGCCGGTTGATTGACACGACATACCGTGGGGCGCAAAATGTCTGTAAATGCGGGGCGACCGAATGCCTCGCCCGTTGCTAAATGAACGGAAATGCACGCCTGCATTTCCCGCTGGATGCGTTTCCCGATAGAGGAGGTCCTGATATGGCGTTTCCCGACCGAATGAAGTTTGGCATCTTCCTCGGACCATTCCACCGCGTTGGCGAGAACCCCACTTTGGCCATCGAACGCGACCTGGAACTGGTGGAATGGCTGGACAAGCTGGGGTTCGATGAGGCGTGGGTGGGCGAGCACCACAGCGCCGGCTGGGAGATTATCTCTTCCCCGGAGGTTTTCATCGCCGCCGCTGCCCAGCGCACCAACCGCATCAAGCTGGGTACCGGCGTCGTCAGCTTGCCTTACCACCACCCGCTGATGGTGGCGAACCGCATGGTGCAACTGGACCACATGACCTATGGGCGGGTGCTCTTCGGAGTCGGGCCGGGCGCCCTGCCCGGCGACGCTTACATGATGGGCATTCCTCACGAATTGCAGCGTGAGCGCATGGACGAGTCGCTGGGCATCATCCTGCGCCTGTTCACCGAAACCGAGCCAATCACCTACAAGAGCGACTGGTTCGAGCTCAAGGAGGGCCTGCTCCAGCTGCGGCCCTACCAGCGCCCGTATATGCACACCGCGGTAGCCTCCGTACAATCTCCGGCCGGCGTAACCCTGGCGGGCAAACACGGCTGCTCGGTCTTGACCATTACCGTGCCGAGAGACCCCTCCGCCGGTCCCTCCGACTTGCAGGGACTGTGGAACATAGCCGAAGAGTCCGCCGCCGAGCACGGTCAGACGATGAACCGCGATGACTGGCGGTTGGTGCTCCCGTGCCACCTGGCCGAGTCCCGGGAGGAAGCCCTGAACGATGCCCGGCTAGGCGCTGGCCGCTACCTGCGGGAATACAGCGAGGGAACCAATGGCCGCAAGCCGGTTTTCGATGGCCCGCTGGACAAGGTGATTGACCACATGGCCGACACCGGCAGCTGGATTATCGGCACTCCCGACGACTGCATCGAAGCCATTGAGCGGCTGGGTGAGCAGAGCGGGGGCTTTGGCGCGTTCCTGGTCCAGACCATCGACTGGGCGCCCCGGGAAAAGATGATGCGCAGCTATGAATTGATGGCCCGCTACGTGATGCCTCACTTCCAGGGCAGCGTTCTCAGCACGGTGGCTTCCAATCAGTGGGCCGCGGAGCGGCAGGACGAACTGGTCGGCGGCCGGGTTCGCGCCCTCGACCGGGCCCGGGAGGCTTACGCCGAACGCGCCGGATAAGGAGCCAGTCCTTGACCACTGCTTCAATCCAAGACCGTGTTGACGAACTCTTCGCCGACGCGCGCCAAGTCCACGCGCAGGCCGTCGAACGGCTTGAAGCAGGCGACATCCGGGACGCGGCCGAAAAGGCCTGGTGCGCCACCAAGCGCGCCACCGACGCTCTCATCCTCGCCCATACCGGCGAGGAACCACCCACCACGGCGGCCACCACCGACCACCTCGACGACCTCTGTCGTTTCGCCCCGGAAATTCAGACACTCCAGGGCCGCTACTACAGCCGCATACACCACCTGCACGGTATGTGCTTCTATTCCGGCTATTGCAACAACCAAACTGAGCGCCGTATCAGGGAAACCATCACCTACATCGACGACGCACAGGTCTTCACCTAGGGATAAGTAACGCGTAACTCCGGTGATAGACACTCAAAATAAGCTCGCTCCCGAATTGGGAGCGGGCTTTTTGTTTTCCGGTTCGCGGTCAGACCGCTGCTCCCACCGCAGCCCATTCCACGCCGTTAAGAACGATCCGCTGGAACTCGGGGGTTTCAAAGCTGCGGCCATCGTGCCCCAGGAGCAGGACGAAGACGTTGCCCGCTCCGAATTGGCGGGTCCAACCCAGGGGATAGGTGCCGCCGGGCATGAACTGAGGGTTCCGGTCCGGGCCCCAGGGGTAGGTGCCGTCTTGGGCTGCGCCGGTGAGGAAGACGTCGTTTCCCTCTTTCAGCGCCAGACCCATGTACAGTTCGTCGTTGGTGGAAAAGTCCGCAATGCCCGCGACTCCGGGGTGGCTGCCATCGCTAACGTTGACCGTGAACTCGCCGTAAGGTGGGTGGAAGCTGGTACCGGAAATCCACCCGCCGCCGGTGATGTCGTGGTACTCGGGCCACGCTGCCGACACGCAGGTGGCGATGTGGATGCAGACGAACCCCTTGCCGCCGCTCACAAAGTCACGCAGGCCCTCCTGCTGCGGCGTGGTCAGAGACCAGTCGCCAAAGTCCGGGACGTTCTCCCGGCGCGTGTTGAAAATCAAAATGTCATAGCCGCTCATTGCGGAGCGGTCGGCCAGTACCGACCCATCCTCGGTCACCGTAACCTCGTGACCTGCTCCGGTTAGAAAGGACTCCAATATCGGCGTCGATTCCTCGTAGGGATGACGACCTCCAGACACTACCAAAAGCCTCATAATCTGATACCTCCATCCTAGTGCCGGGTATTGTAGGTTCCCCGGCCGTCGGTGGCAAATCCCCGCAACGGGCCGATAGCGTTAGGCCCGATTGCCCCAGTCGATGTAACGTGTGTTACCGACGGCGCTAATCTGGATTTCCTGACGGTAATCGCCGGTCTCGGCGTGATGGTTGGTAACTACGGCATCAAGCGGGGCGGCAGCTGTGCCAGCCAGGGCTTCTCGTAACACCCGTCCGTCCATCGGGTTGCCGGCGGGCGCCATGCCCAGCAGGTGAAGCACCGTGGGGGCGACGTCGATGTTTCCCGAAGGTGTGTCGATGACCGACCCGTTGCGGAAGGAGGGGCCGCGCGCCAGGCCGACGTTGCGCAATTCGTGGCGGCTCATACTGCCGTGCTGGCCCTGGCCGACCTTGCCTCCGGTCGACGGGGCGTGGCCTGGGTAACCGGCCGGGTTGGGTTCGCTGTCCCAACGGAAGGACATGGCGAGGTCGGGAGAGCGTGGGCCGTCGCAACCGATGAGGGCTGCGGGAAGTGTGCCGGCAATGTCCCCGAGCGGTTCGGCGGCGCATAGCGTGCCGCACCAGGGTTGCGAGGTCAGCCAGTGGGTCAGCCTGGCGGCAGTGGCGGCTTCCTGGTGGTTGATATAAAAGAGAGCCGAGCCGCCGTTATTCGCCACTGCAACGCCGCCGAATTGGGTGATAGCCGGGAACCCGGCATCCCGCAGCATCGCCTCGACAGGCACGGTTTCGCTGATGGTGGAATATCCGTGGTCGGAGAGGACGATGATGTCAGTGGATTGCGAGCGGCCGCTATGGTCCAAATAGTCCATCAGATTGCCGAACTCCGCATCGGCTTCGGCCAACGCCGACACAACCTGACCCAACCCAACGCCAAACTCGTGCTGCGACTTGTCAGGTTCGGATGACCACAGCAGAGCAACGGCTGGGTTGAGTTCGGTCAGGATGTATTCGGTCAGGATACGACGGGCGTGGCTGAAGCGCGGTGTGTTGGGCAGGTCCGGCTCCGGCCACGCGTCGAAACGGGCGGCTAACTCCGAGTGCAGCGGGCGCGGGAGGGTGAAATCGGGATGGATGGTCGCTCCGCCCAAGGCGGCAGCATTGGGGTTGTGCAGGTAGGCGTTGCCGCTGGTGCCGGTACCAATAGCGACATATTCCCGCCCGTGGTGAGCCAGGGTATCAGCCAGGGTGGGAGCCAGCAGGACCGGCAGTCGGGCATCGGCCATGGACTGAAGCGTTGGTTCCAGCGCGCCAATGATGCGGGTTGGGTCGAAGTCGCGCGCAAGGAATGTGTTGGCGGACAACCCGTGCCGGCCCGGCGAGCAACCCGTAACTAGCGAAGACACGTTGGCACGGGTTACCGTCGGGTAGACTGGGTGATGATTCTGGAAGCGCACGCCGTCGCTAGCGAATTTGGCCAGATTGGGCATCAGGGCCGGCGTGATCTGCGACGGCTGCAAACCGTCGAATACGACGATGAGGACGGAACCGGTGTGATTCATTGCAGTTGGCCTCTAATGCCAGGGGCGTGGCGACGGGTTACCGCCACTCTAACAGGTCGCTGATAATATTGAGGGCTCGTTGGCTGTCCACGCCTTCGGCGGCGGACACCGATATTGGGCCGGCGGCAGCGTTGGTGATGCGGGAACGCCCCCACCTGGATGGATCATCGGAGGTGTCGGAGTCGTCGACGGCGAGCGTTACCTGGCGCGTCCGGAGGACGTTTGAGTCTATGGCGGCGGCGACCGCCAGTGGGTCGTAGAGGTTGAAGCGTTCTCGCCCAGCGTCTTTGCGGAACCAACCAGCCAGCATTTCCGCCGCCAGGGTACCGGTCTTGCTGGTACCGGCCTTGCTGGCGCCGGTGATGCCGTTCAGCTGCGTTCGGGAGAAATACACCCGTCGACAGGGGGCGAGGTCAATCAGTTCGATGGGGACGCCAGACTCGATAACCCGTCGGGCAGCGGTTGGGTCGCTGAAGAAGTTGAACTCGGAGTGCGGCGTGGCATTGCCGGGGGTTTCGACGGCGCCGCCCATGACTACGATGCGGCCGGCATTTCGAAGCGCGGCGGGATGTCGCCGCAGCAGGCCGGCCAGGTTGGTCAACGGGCCCAGGGCAATTAGCGTTACGGGGTTGGTCGCTGCCGTGAGCGCATCGGCCAGGAATCGGACGGCTGATGTGTCGGAGGGCGGCGTGGTCGGTTCCGGCAAGCGTCGCGTGAGGCCGGCGGCAGAATGGACGTGGCGGGCATAGGCGAAGCGGCCACGGACGGGCCGGGCCGCGCCGCGAAACACCGGGATGTCGGTGCGTCCGATGTGCTCCAGCAGCGCAAGGGCGTTGCGCGTGGCGCGGGCCAGCGGAACGTTTCCGGCGGTAGTCGTTAGGCTAATAACCTCGAATTGAGGGCAGGAGAGGGCCATCAGGATGGCGATGGCGTCGTCAACGCCGGGGTCGGTGTCGATGATGACCTGGGTTCGCTGCTGGGTAGATTCCAGCATCAGCGGGTTGGGTCCGGTTCCATAAGCACCGAGTGGCAGTAAGCCCTGAATGCCTGGCCGGAGGAATATTTGTACCTGAAATGGGCTTCCTGCTTGAACTTGGCGTTGCTGATTACCATTGGATGCCGAGTCGGGTCGCCGGCGTTTTTGAGTGATGGCGCCAGGCCGGAACCGGGGGATTTACCGGTCTGGTTGGCGCGCGGTAGGGCAGTTTGGCAGGCGCGGGCAACATCGTGCAAGAAGATGGATTGATCGCCGGCCAGGTTGTAGATTCCGTGCAAGCGGTGGTTGATCGTATTAATTACGGCGCGGGCCAGGTCGTACTCGTGCAGGAACTGTAGCGGCGGGTTCTGTTTGCCGCGAGAGCGCAATTGGCGGGAGAAAAACTCCACTGCCGCCGGGCTGGCTCCGCTGGGCCCGACCGTCATGGCGGTGCGCATCACGGCGACACTCATCTCCGTTGTAGGCGCCGGAATATTTTGCGGCCGGCGTGATTCAGGCTCGGCATGGGCGAGGCGCAGGTGGGCCGGCATGGGGTTGATTGCGGCACGCTCGGTGACGGGCATGGGCTGGCCCGGCTTGATGCCGTAGACGCGGTGATCGGACAGGTAGATGAACTGGCGCACACCGGCGCGGCGGCTGGCATCGGCCCACTGGGGAGCCTGTTCAAGGAAGCTGTCAAGCTCGGGGCCGTCGTAGTGGCTGCCGACGTGAACCAGGGAATCCACGGATTCCAGTTCCAACAGGTCGGGGATGTCGTCGACGGTGATGTTTTCGCCGGTATAGTCGCGGCCCATGCGGTGGGCCGATACACCGTGGACTGGCCAGCGTAGCGGCGCGTTGTCCAGGGCGACGAGTCGACAATCGGGCGAATCTGATTCCAGGTGCAACAGGATTCTGGAACCGACGAACGACGAAGCGCCGGCGACGGCAACGACCTGGGCTGCCACGGGTGCGTTGCTGGTGGTCATGACCGAATACGGAGCGTGGGGGGTTGTGGACGAATCATGGAGAGCGCCGGGGTTGCGTCACCGGCGGTCGCGGTACATTTGCAACTCGGTGGCGATGGCGTCGTCGGGCAGCGCAGCGGCGGCGCGGGGGCCGAAGTTCCGGGCGAGAACGAAGATGTGAGCCAGTCGTTCAACCAGGTCGCACACCTCCAGAGCCTCCCAGATGTCTGGGCCGACGCCAACCACGCCATGATTACGGAGCAGGGCGGCGTTGCGATCGCCGAGGGCCGCATAGGCCGCATCGGCCAGCAGCTGCGTGCCGGGGAAGGCGTAGTCGCTGACTTTGACTGGGCCGCCGATGGTCAGCAGCATTTCGTCAATCAGGGGCGGAATGTCGCGGCCAACGACGGCGGCAACGGAAGCGTAGATGGAGTGGGTATGCACCACCGCCTGGACGTCGTCGCGACGGCGGTAGATTTCGAGGTGCAGCTGCGTTTCCGAGGACGGGTTCATGCCGCCGGGGGAGACGGGCGTGCCTTCCAGGTCCACCACCACCAGTTCTGCGGGTTGCAGTCGGTAGTAGGGATGGTGCGTTGGCGTTACGAGCAGCAGGCCATCGTCGCCGACGCCGGTGAGGCGCAGGCTGGTGTTACCGGAATAGGCGCCGACCAGTCCCCGGCGGTACATCTCCCGGGTGGCCTCGGTTAGCTCCTGACGCTGCGCCGCCCACTGGTCTACCACGGCCTATGCTCCAAAAGGGTCCTCGTGCGGCGATGCAGAAGCGATTACCGCAGCAGCCGCATTATAGCCGCTGATGATGGCGCTCTCCATAGTGGAAGGCCAACCCGTGCGAGTCCATTCACCCGCCAGGAAAAGGTTGGGGGCCGGAGTGACGGGGCCCGGTCGAAGGCGGTTGGCGCCCGGGGTGCAGCGGAAGGTAGCGTTGGGCTGCTTGACCACGGTGGCCCGCAGCAGGGTGGCGTGCCGTGCGGAGGGGAAGGCGCGTCGTATCTCGGCGGCGATGGTTGCCGTGAGTTCAGCGCGGTCGGTATCAATGTGTTCCCAGGCGGCGCTGATGGACACGGTGAGAAACTGGCCGGTGTCGTCGTGGGTTTGCCCTCGAATTGCGGAACGGTTGAACACCCACTGCAACGGGCTGTCAACGAAGTAGCAAAAATCTCGTGACATTACGGGTGTGTCGTACTGGAGGTGCACGTTCACGATGGGAGATGTTTGCAAGGTGAGCAGGCTGGGGAACGGTTCCAGGGCGACCAGACGCTCGGGAAGAAGGTTGGGCAGCACCCAGAACGGCAGAGCGCTGACGTAGGCGTCCGCCGACAAGGTTTGGCGGTTGCCGATGGTGATGCTGCTCACCGCGTTTGCGTCATCAGTGTTGATGCAGCGCACCGGGCAACCCAACCACAGGTGAACGCCAAGGGATTCCAGGTGGCGCCGCGCGGGTGCGCCGATGGCGTCGCCGAGAGCGACTTTCGGGTAGCCGATGTTGGCGTCCTGGCGGCCATTCAGCAAGCCATCCTGAACAATCATCAGGCCCATCGCGGCGCTGACATCGCGGACGTTATCGTTGAGGGTGCCCTCAATCAGCACGTTCCAAAGGTTATAGATGGTGCGTTCCGACTGCCCGTGAGCGCGCAGCCAGTGATAGAAGGTAATGTTTTCCACGTTGGCGTCATTGCGCCGGGCGAACATTGCGGCGATGAGGCCGCGAATGGCTCGCATTTTGTCCCACAGGCCGAGGTGCGGGTACGTCAGGAAGGCGGGCAGCAGGTGCGCGGGTGGTCGAAGGTTGACGCCGTAGAGTCGACCGAGGCGGCCCCCGCGATCGTAGATGGCGACGTCGAGCCTGGGTTGCAGGCGCCAGCTATCCCAGATGCCAATCTGGTTGAGGAAGTCGATGAGATTCCGGCAGGCGCCGACAATGACGTGCTGGCCGTTGTCGATGGCATCGTCATCGTCCGCGGGGTCGCGGAAGGAGAAGGCCCGGCCGCCCAGCGACTGGCGAGCTTCGAGGAGGGTTACATCCCAGCCGGCTGCAGCGAGGCGAGCGGACGCGGCGATACCGGCCAGTCCGCCGCCCAACACAATCGCAGTTGGTGAATTGCCGCGGCTGGGGTGGAGCGCGGTCAATTCAGGAGAGGGCCGGTGAGCCACGCCCGGGCCATCAGGCGTAATTTTTCGCCTTTGCCCAGGCCGACGCGTTCGCCGAAAACGTCGTATCCGCCGGCTTCGATCCGATCCAGCACGCGGTTATAGATGAGGCCGAGGGCGGCCGGGCAGGCGCGGGAGCGGCGCGGCAGGTGGGGTAGCAGGAGTCGTCCGCTGGCGAAATACTCGCGGGCGCGGCCGATTTGATGCGCCATCAGGTCGGCGAACTCTGTCGTGACTACTGCGCTGGCGATGCTGGCCTCGGTTACGCCAAAGCGGGCCATCTCGTCTTGCGGCAGGTAGATGCGGCCAAAGTCCCAGTCCTCGCGCACATCGCGGCAGATGTTGGTGAGCTGCATGGCCAGGCCGAGATCGATGGCGCGTTCACGGGCGGCGTCGCCGCCCTGAAAACCGAAGATGTGGATGCAGATGAGGCCAACCGCCGAGGCAACTTGATAGCAGTAGCGGCGCAGTTCGGCGAAGTCGGCGTAGCGGGTTTTGACCAGGTCGGATTCCACGCCATTGAGAACCTCCTGGAAATATTCTTGCGGGATGGCGTAGGTGGAGGCGACATCGGCCAGGCCGATGTACAACGGGGTGCTGGCGCGTCCGGCATAGGTATCGTCGAGCTGTTGCCGGAGCTCGTTGAGGCGGGCCAGTTTTTCGGCGGGAGCGCCCTCGGCGTCGACCGAATCGTCGCAGTAGCGGCAGAAGGTATAGGCGACGTATATGGCGCGTCGTTGCGGCGCCGGTAGCGTCAGGAAGGCGAAGTAGAAGTTGCGGGCCTCCCGGCGGGTTACCTGCCGACACTCTTCGTAGGCGGCGGCGAGGAGTTCCGGCGACGGCGGGACGGTGTCGGACGCTGGGGTGGTCATCGGGACGTGTCCGCAGTGGGCAGGCCGTAGCCGAAGCCGAGCAGGTTGCCCAGCCAGGCCGATGCCAGCAGCCATCCCTTGCGGCCTTTGGACAGGCTGGGTCGGCGCGTTAGCACGTCGTAGTCCTGCCGGCGGATAGCGTCCAGGACGGCCACACCGCCGCGCGTAAAGAGGGCTATCGGCAGGCGGGCGCGGCGGTCCAGCGTGTCAATCAGCGGGACGCCCCTCCCGAACAGGTGCATTGCCACGGCGCATTCGTAGTGGAGCAGGGCGCGGAAGGCATCGGTTGGGGACCCGGCGGCGATGTCGGCTTCGGTTACGCCGAAACGGGCCAGGTCGTTTTGAGGAATGTAGATGCGACCCCGGTCGTGATAGTCGCGTGCCACATCTTGCCAGAAGTTGGTGAGTTGGAGCGCGGTGCAGGTGAAGTCGGCAAGGCGCTGCCGTTCGGGATCGCGGTGGCCGAACAGGTGCAGATAGAGATGGCCCACCGGGTTCGCGGAATGTTCGCAGTAGTGCAGGACATCATCGTAAGACGCGAACCGGCCGTTGCCCTGATCCATACGGTTGGCGTGAATCAGCTTGCGGAAAGGGTCGGGCGGGATGGTGAACTGGGCCACCGTGCTCTGCAACGCGATGGTGACCGGGTGAGTAGGCTGGCCGTGGTAGACGGCGTTGAGTTCTGATTCCCACCAATCGAGACGGGCGAGGCGGTGTTGGGCAACGTCGGCATCAAGATGTCCGGGATCGGATGGGTCAATGGAGTGTGCCTCGGTCAGTGTCTCGTCGCCGAGGTCGTCGACGGTGCGACACCAGGCGTAGATGGCGTAGATATGGGGCAGTTTGTCCCGGGGCGTAATCCAGCCGCCGACATTGAAGTTTTCGTAATGACTGCGGGCCAGTTGGGCGCAGTAGTCCCGGGCCTGCTCGACGGTGGGCAGTCGAGCAGCGTTTGGCAGCCCGGATGAGAAGGGGGCGGCGATGTCGGTGTCGGTTGTGGCAGGCATAACAGTCAACAGGGGCGCTGGGGGTCAGTCTCCGACGATCTGGACCATTACCTCGCGGGGCCGGGGGTGATCCAGCTCGATGAAGAAGATGCTCTGCCACCGGCCAAAGGGCAGCTTGCCGTCGATGAGGGGGATGGTTTCGCTGCAACCCAGCATCAGGTGCTGCAGGTGGGCATGGCCGTTGGGCAATTCATCCTCGTTCATGTTGACGGTGCGGATGGTGAAGTCGTTGTGTCGGTAGTCGCCAGAGCGCGGGCACATCTGCTCCAGGAAGCGCGTCATGTCTTCAATCAATAATGGCTCGTTCTCGTTAATCTTCACCGCCGCCGTGGTGTGGCGGGAGTAGACAACGACAAAGCCGTTGCTGACGTGGGATTTGCCGACACATTGCTTGACCCAATCGGTGATGTCGATGAACTGGGGAGCGTCGTCCGTGTTGACTTTCAGGGTGAAGTTTTTGGTTTTCATAACCTTCATATGCCAGCTGGTATGAGTCGGTAGATGTTTGTACTGGCGATGTTGTCCCGGCGGCCGGCGACGAAGTTCAGGCGGCGGAGTGGCCGTTGGTGCGTGAGTGCAGATGGGCAGATAGGTCGGCGCGAAGTTTGTCCCGATATCTGGCCAAAGCCAGCAGCGGCCAGGTGTTGCGGTACAGATGGTAGTTGATCATGAACCCGGCGGAGAGTTCAGGGCCCTGAAACCCGCGTTCGCCAGGCTGGGGGATTTTATCGACTCTGGCGCCTTTCAGGTAGCCAGGGAAGCCGGTGCCGGTGAAGTAGGGTTCGTCCCACTGGCCGTCGGGTCGCTGGGTGTCCAGCAAGAATTCTACGCCGCGACGGGTGGTGAGGTGATCGGTGTGACCGGCGGCGACGAGGGCCATAATGGCCCAGGCGGTTTGGGACGCGGTGCTGGGGCCGACGCCGCGCTGGGTTGGGTCGATGTATGAGACGCAGGATTCTCCCCAACCGCCGTCGTCATTTTGATGAGAGACGAGCCAATCCATGGCGCGCTGGATAAAGGGTTGGTTCATGTCTTCGCCGATGGATTCCAGGGCGGGCAGGACGGCGCCGAGGCCATAGATGTAGTTGACGCCCCACCGACCGAACCAGCTGCCATCCGGTTCCTGCTCGTAGCGGATGTAGCGGTAGGCGTCCTGCATTTTTCGGTCGTCGGGGCCGTGGCCGAGTTTACCGTACATTTCCACCACGTGAGCGGTTACGTCGGCGCTGGATGGGTCCAGGACCTCGCCGAAGTCGCTGAACGCAAGGGCGGTGAGGTAGTTGTGGTTGTTGTTCTTGTCAAAGGAGGCCCAGCCTCCGTCGCGGTTCTGCATACCGGACACCCAGGTTACGGCGCGATTGATCGCCTGCTGGCGACGTTCGTCCTCGGCGCCGGGCAGTTTAGTGAGGCGCAATCCGAGTACAACCTCGGCGGTGTCGTCGACATCGGGGTAGCAGTCGTTGTGGAACTCGAAGGCCCAGCCGCCGGGGGGGAGGTTGTTGGCCTGCACCTGCCAGTCGCCGCCGTCCAGAATTTGCCGGTCGAGGATCCAGCGGGTGGCTCCTTGCAGCATGGGGTCGTCGACCGGCACGCCGCTCTCCGCGAGGGCCTGCATAATCAGGCAAGTGTCCCACACGGGCGAGATGCAGCCTTGAATCGTCCACTGGTCGCCTTTCTGGATGCCAAATCCCTCGAGTCCGCTGAAGCCGCGCTGAATTGCCGGGTGATCGTCGGCGTATCCATAGGTGCTGAGGGCAATGAGGCTGTAGACCCAGGGCGGCTGGATGCCGCCCCAGCTGCCGTCCTGCTCCTGGTGTTCGAGAATCCAGCGGATTGCCTTGCGCTCGGCCCACCGGCGGACGGGGTTGGACGGGAGACGGTTGTACAGAGAAACAATGCTTTTTTCGGCGAGCACCAGCAGGCTGTCGAGGTTAAAACCGGGGGGTGTGGACAGTGAATAGTCGGTGCCTTCCGGGCCGTCGGGCAACAACTCGTCGATGCTGTGATCGGGCGGAATCCGGCGCACGGGTTGCCGAGCCGACACAATGGACAGTGGAACGATGCAGCCGCGGGCCCAGCTGGCGAAGCGGTAGATGTTGAAGGGCGCCCAGTTGGGCACGAGCAGCATTTCCGGCAGCAGCCGGGGGGTGCCGCGCCATTTCCACTGACCGAACAGCGATAGCCAGATGCGGGTAAACATCCGGGCTGCCGGGAGTCCGCCGCGGTCCAGGATGAATTCGCGGGCGCGGCGCATATGGTCAGCGTCGGGAAGTTCGCCGCACAGTTTGAGGGCGAAGTAGCATTCCACGGTGGTGGAAAGGTCGCCGGGGGCGCCGTAGTAGACGGCCCAGGAGCCGTCGTCGCGCTGCTTGCTGAGCAGGTAGTTGATGATGTGTCGCTCGCGGGCGGGGTTGCGGCGACCCAGGAAGCGGCACAACATAACGTACTCGGCTTCCATGGTGTTGTTGGATTCCAGCTCGGCCCACCAGTATCCGCCGGCGTATTGTTCGCCACGGAAGAATTGCTGCAGGCGGGTAATAGCCGAGTCCAGCGCCGATTGAGACGGCGTAGACCCATTGGTGCGCTGTTCCGTTGGTATTTGCTGCTGCTGTACCATTGGCGTCCGGTATTATCAGAACCTAACGGTCAACTTGCAAGTATCCGTGATCGGTGAACCAGCGGATAGCTTTTCCAAGTGCAGATTCGACCGAATTTTGCGGCATACCGAGCTGGGTGATTGCCTTGTGGCTGGTAACGTACATGGGGCGTTGGGACACCTTGATGCCTTCCACCGGGATGGTGGGCTGGCGGTGCATTATGCCGCCTTCCACCGCCTGGTCGAGATAGGCAGCGCCCATGACCAGCCAGTAGGGGAAGCGCCAACGCGGAACGCGCCGGCCCGTGATGTCGGCCAGCATCGCGAAAACCTGCTGCAGCGTGAGATTGCGGCTGCCCAGGATGTAGCGATGGCCGGGTTCGCCTCGCTCCATCGCCAGGATGTGCCCCTCGGCCACATCGGCCACATCCACGAGGTTGAGGCCGGTGTTGAGGTAGCCGGGGATGCGGCCGCGGGCGAAGTCGAGGGGGATGCGTCCGGTTGGCGTGGGTTTGACATCCCACTTGCCGACCGGAGCGCAGGGGTTGACTACGACCACCGGAAGACCGTTTCCGTTGGCTTGCAGGGCCAACTGCTCGGACTGGTACTTGGAGCGTTTGTAGTGTCCGACCAGATGGGACGGGTTTAGCGGCGTGTTTTCATCTCCCAAAATGCCTGGACGACCCAACACGGCTGTGTTGCCTAACCTGGTTGAGTCGATGCTGCCGCTGAGTTCCTGGGGCAAGCCGATGGTTGAAACCGAGCTGGTGAACACCACGCGCTCAACGCCCGCTTCGTGGGCAGCGGTCAGAATGTTGCGCGTGCCTTCCACGTTGGAGCGGTAAATATCGGCGGGGCGTCGGGCCCAGAACGAGTAGGTGGCGGCGCAGTGGTAAACGAACCTGCATCCGGCGGTGGCGCGTCGCAGCGAGTCGACGTCCAGCAGGTCGCCCGGGTATCGCTGGATAGAAGTATCGCGAATGGCAACGTCGTTGGCGCCGGGTCGAACGAGGGCGCGCACCGCCTCGCCGCGCTGCCAAAGGGCGCGAGCGACATTGCCGCCGATGAATCCGGTGGCGCCGGTTACCAGGCTGGTCATGCGTTGGGTGCCGTTGTGAGAGGTTGTGCAGGAGGCCGGGAGTTTACGAAGTCCGAGACGCATCGGGTGAGACTGCGGCGGGCTACCCGAGCCTGGCGGGCTAGTTGAATCAGCCGGAGCAGGTGGTGGGGGTGGGTAACGACGCCCATGGCGACCGAAGCCGGGTTGCCGGTGGTGAGGTAGCCGGGGAGCGCCTCGTCGGCGGTGTCCAGTACCACGCGGATGGAGGCGAAGGGGATACTGGCATCGGCTGCTACCTCGGCGGCCCAATAGTCCTCCATGTTCACCGAGGCTGCGCCCAACGATTGCCGGTGGGTGGCTTTGGTAGCGGCGTCGGCAACTGTGAGCACGGTGGAGGATGGTTGGGTGTTTATGCTGCCGTCCTGACGGCGGGCCACGGCGCAGAGGGCCGAATGCAGGTTGGGGTCGGCCGGGATTTCGCCAGGTTGGGCGGACAGTCGGAAGGACGTGGCGATGTGCAGATCGCCCGTATGAAGGGTTGGATCGGCGGCTCCGCAGAACCCGACCATCAGCATTGCATCCGGCGCATCCGGTATGGCGCCGGGGAACATGGCATCGACAAAGGTGGCAATGGATCGCTTTGCATCCAGCCTTTTGACGGCGATGGCGGATAGGCTGTTCAACGTGGCTTGCCGTCCGATGCCGGTGACGTGCAGCGAGACGTGAGTATGCGCTGGCGCTCCGACGCGTCGCCGGATGCCGGTGAGTTCGGTGGCCATGGGTGCAAGGATTGCCAGCATCGCAGGATGTTCCGTAGGAAGCGGAGGGTTAGTCACCACGGCGAGGGGCGAGTGCGGTATTGGGCGGTTGCGGCCTGGAGATCAACCGACGCTGATGCCGCCCCGGTGAGCGGAGCCGGACTTGACGAGGGTTACCCAATCTTTGGGTTTGCCGATGGCGTTGAAGATGGTGGCCGACTCGAAACCGCAGTGCATCATGCAATTTGCGCAGCGCGGGTCGCGTCCAACGCCGTACTGCTCTTCCCAGAGCCGGGGCTCGTAGAGGTCTTCCACATTATCGGTGTGCTCATCGGCCAGCGGGTAGCAGGGCTTGCGCCACCCCATCACGGTGTAGGTGGGGTTGGACCAGGCGGTGCATTGGTACTCGCGGTCGCCCCGCAGGAAGTTGAGGTACAGCGGGTTGTTGTAGAACCGCATCCCGTCCATGCGGGTAGGATCCAGCAGGTTGCGAAATACGTTGCGAGATTCCTGACGAGTCAGGAACAGGTCCTGATCGGGCGCGTCCTCGAAGTCATAGCCGGGTGAAATCATTGATCCCTCGACGCCGAGGTCGCTGACGTAGCGGAACATTTCGCGCAGGTCGTCCACATCGCTGTTGCGGAACACGGTGGTGTTGGTACAAACACGATAACCCTGTTCGACGGCCATCTGGATGCCAGCAATGGCGCGGCGAAACACGCCGGGGCGGGCCACCGATTCGTCGTGCTTTTCTTCCATGCCATCCATGTGTATGACCCAGCAAAAGTATTTGGACGGCGGGATTTTCTTGAGCATTCTCTCGAGGAGCAGAGCGTTGGTGCAGCAGTAGACGAAGTATTTTTCGGCCACCAGTGCGTTGATTATCTGGTCGATATGCGGGTGGATGGTGGGTTCGCCGCCGGCGATGGAAACGATGGGAGCGCCGGCCTTGTGGACTGCATCGAGGGCTTCATCGACGGGCATCATTTTGTCCAGAACGCCGCGGTATTCGCGGATGCGCCCGCAGCCAACGCAGGCCAGGTTACACATTTCCAGCGGCTCCAGCATGGTAACGAGAGGGAATCGTTTGCGTCCCCGCAGGCGGTTTTTGAGGATGTACCAACCCGTCTTCACCCCCAGTTCCAGAGGGCGCTTCGCCGGTTTGATGGCGGCGGGTTGGTCTTGCCGGGTTTGCACCATTTTAGGTCTCCCGTTAGTTATCCCTGTGTAACTGTATGTGAGCGGATTCGGGCTGCCAATGCGCCGTCGGCAACCACGCTAAAACAGACGGTGGGCGAGAAAGTCAACGAGATTTTCGGCATCCTGCGTTGCCCAGGGCGGTAGTTCGAGCATTGCCAAAGCTGAGCGGGCTTCGTCGGCAGTTGCTTCGGTGAGGTGGTCGGTGTGGCGGGCGGCGCCGATTTCGTGCAGCAGTTCCATAACCTGGTCGACGTCTGATTCGACCAGCGATTCCTGGGCGTAGAGACGGAGCAACTCGGAGCGGGCGGCGCCGGTGGCTTCCTGAAAAGCGAACACAATGGGGTAGCTCTTTTTGCGTTGCACGATGTCGCTGTCGGTGGACTTGCCGGTGATGGCTTCGTCGCCCCAGATGCCGAGGTAGTCATCGCGGATCTGGAACAGGCGGCCCACGGAGCGTCCGAAGCGTGCGACGCCGCTGATGGTCGCTTCGTCATCGGTGGCGATGGTGGCCCCGATTTCCATGCTGCACCGGATGAGCGCGCCGGTTTTGAGGGCAATCATGTCCAGATATTGGTCGGCGGTGATGGCGTCGCGCTGCTCGAACTGGAGGTCGCGGCACTGGCCTTCGATCATCTCCAGATAGCTGTCCGTAAGCAGACTGGACACGCGTATTGCGATGTTGGCGGGGATGCCGTCATTGCACCCCAAGGTGGCCAGATCGCCCAAGGATTGCATGGCATCGCCGGCGACCAGGGCCCGTGGTGTGCCCCAGAGCGCCCACACGGTCGGTTGGTGGCGGCGTTCATAACCCTCGTCCTGAATGTCATCGTGAACGAGGGAGAAGTTGTGGATGAGCTCGAGGGCGGCGGCGGCGGCGGCGGCATGACCGGGATCACCCTGCAGGGCCTCGCAGGCGAAGATGCAGAGGGTGGGGCGTAGCGCCTTGCCCTGGGATGCGGGCGTGGTCGAAGGTACGCCGTGGCGGTCGGACCAGCCGAGGTGGTATCGGAGCAGGCTGTTTACGACGTGTTGCTCAGCGGGCGGGACGCTTCCGGCCATCGCCTGTTCCACATGGGAACGGTAGCGGTCGAACATTCCCGGCAAAGCCGGGCCGACGCTGGGCGAAGTTGTGAGAGGCTGACGACTCGGTTGTTGAGACGCCGCCGAAGCGGTTGGTGATGTGCCCATGGTGTGTGGCCTGCCGAACAGTGGAATTGGAGAGGCAGCGCGGCGCGACTTGTAACAGAAGGGGCTATGTGTGCCAACGATGACAGAATGTAACCAACTGCCATCCGCCTGTCAAGCAACGCGGATTGCGCCACCGGGGAAATCACCCCCGGCAACGCCGGCTGGTGGTGTTGGCGGGGCGGATGTTCGCCCGATCCTCCAATCAGGCGGCGGCGATGAACGCCTGGCAGGCGCGGGCGCCGTCGAACACTTCGCTGAGGCTGGCGGTTTCGCGGGTGGTGTGGAAATCGCGGACGCCAATGCCGACGGGTAGCGCGACGATGCCATGCTCGAAGAACACGTTGGAATCTGAGCCGCCGCCGGTGGTTTCCAGCGCCGGTGTGAGTCCGATGTGGGTTACGGCGCGGGCGATGTCGGTCAGCGCCGGGTGATCGTGGGGCACCTGGTAGGCGCGGTACTGGCTCCAGATGTTGAGATCGACGCTGGCGTTGGGGAACAGCTGGGCGGCCCGGTCGAAGGCGCGGTGGAATTCCCGGGTGTAGTTGTCCAGCTTGGCCTGGTCGCGGGAACGGATTTCGCCGTCCAGGAAAGCCGATTCGGGCACGATATTGCGCTTGAGGCCACCGTTGAGGACCCCGATGTTGCTGGTGGTTTCATGGTCGATGCGACCGAGGGGCAGCCTGGTGAGGATGTGGGCCGCAACGAGCAGAGCTGACGTGCCGTTTTCCGGTTCCAACCCGGCGTGAGCGGCGACGCCGGTGATGTTGCACTGCACAATGTTCTGCGCCGGCGCGCCCACGCAGATGCGGCTGACTGGGCCCTCGCCGTCGAACACCATGCCGGTGGCGGCCTTAACGAGGGAATAATCCAGGTTGCGGGCGCCGTTCAGCCCGCCTTCCTCAGCGCGGGAGAACACGACCTGCACGGGTCGGCGCGGTTGGCCCGACTCAATGGCGGCGACCAGTCCTTCCATCACAATGGCTATACCGGCTTTACAGTCGCCACCGAGGATAGTCGCGCCGTCTGAGCGCAGGGTGTCGCCGTTAGCATCCAGCGAGGGTTTGATGCCCCGGCCGGGTTCCACGGTGTCCATGTGGGCGGACAGCATCACGGCGTCGGGACCGACGGATTGCGAAGTGCCGTCAAGGTCGGCGATGAGGTTGCCGTAATCGTCGTGGCGCACTTCAGCACCCAAATCGGTAAGCCAACGCGTGAGGTGGGCATCAATGGCGTCCTCTTCTCCGGTGGGGCTGTCGATGTGGATGAGGTCTATAAGGGTGCGGGTGAGGCGGTCGCGATCTACCATCGTCAAGAATTCTCCTGTGTCAGCAATTTTCCGGGACGGCGACTCGTCGGCTGGCGTGCGGCGGCGATTTACCGCAGGTTGGGGGAATCGGGGTGTTGACGGGTATCATACACCGCGACCAGCCGCGCGCGATGGCAACGGGCCTGGCGGCGCGCGGTGGCGCCGTTGCGGGGCGTTGATTGACGTGCCGTTGGAATACGGCCATAATTTCAGCGTGATGCGTATTGAAGTACGATTGTTTGCGCTGTATCGGGAAAGAGCCGGGGCTGCGCTGGTGTCGGTGGATGTGCCGGACGACAGCACGGTGGGCGACCTTACGGCTGCGGTGCGAGCCGACTATCCACGGCTGGCACCGCCGGAAGTACGCATTGTGGTGGCGGTGAACGCCGAGTATGCTGACGATGACCAGACGTTGCAGGCGGGCGACGAAGTGTGCCTGATACCTCCCGTTAGTGGAGGTCGCGGTTAGTGGAGGTCTCTGAACGATGATCATATTGACGGACGCACCGCTGGATGCGGATGCAGTCACCGAATCGGTGCGGCGCGACGGCAATGGGGCCGTGGTAACCTTTATGGGCACTACCCGGGATAATTTTGGCGGCAAGACGGTTACGCGGCTGGAGTACGAGGCTTACGACGCAATGGCGGTGAAGAAGCTGGAAGAGGTGCGGGCCAGCCTGTGCGCGGATTACGGCATTGAGGACGTGGCAATCGCCCACCGGACGGGTCGAGTGGACGTGGGGCACATCAGCCTGGTGGTTGCGGTGGCGTCGCCGCACCGTCGTGAAGCTTTTGAGGCGTGCCACGAGGCGGTGAATCGTATCAAGACGATTGTGCCCATCTGGAAGAAGGAATGGTTCGCAGACGGCTCCCGTTGGGTGGCTTGCGAGGACCACGAATTTGCCGACGAGGCTGAGCATCAGCACGCCCACTCGGAACGGCACGCCGCGGGCGCGGTGGGGGATTAGGGCAGCTCACCCTTGCTCCGGATCAAGCCTGGGTAGAGGGGATTGCTACTTGATACCCAAACCCGGGATCGCAGGATTTGGTTGGGGGTCAGCGCAGGCCGTTGATGAGGTGGACCAGGACTTCCCCGGCGGCGATGTCGATTTGCTTCACGACGTGGTGTACCGCGGGCAGTAGTATCTCGTCGCCTGTGCTGGATTCGACGACGTAGACGTCGTTGCTGCCGGTAACCAGGACTTCGCGGATCTGGCCGAGGTTTTCGCCTTCGTCGGTGGTTACCTGCAGGCCGACCAGCTGGTAATGGTAGTACTCGCCGGGGGGCAGTTCCGGGCCGGAATCGGTGGCGGCGTAGAGCCACTGACCGGCAAGGAGTTGGGCGGTTTGGACGTTGACCATGCCATCCAGACGCAAGATGGCGTACTCGTCAGGAAGGGATTGGCAGGAGACGATGGTGCGCTCGGCGCCACCGACGGTCACCGAGTTGCCGGCCTGGAAACGCTGGGGATTGTCGGAATGGCACTTGATACGCAACGCGCCGTCGAGTCCGTGATTTCTGATCACACGACCCACCACCACCTGGTGGTCTTCAGGCGCCGGGGCATCATCCGAAGCCCGGCTACGCTGAGGTGTTGGCCGGGAATTGCGCCGAGAGCGATTTCGGCTAGACAATCTCCAGCACTGCGCGCGTGCCGTCTTTGACGGCGGCTACCCGGAGCAGGACTCGCATTGCCTGGGCTACTCGTCCCTGCCGCCCGATGACTTTACCCTTGTCCTCTGGTGCGACTTCCAGGCGTATGACGATTTGGTCGCCTTCGTCGGACTCTGTGACCCGAACTGCTTCCGGGTTTGAGGTCAGCGACCGCGCGATAAACTCAATCAGATCTTTCATCCGCGTGAACCTTGCTGAGGATGCCGTTGAAATCGAAGATACGACGCACTGGGTCGGAGGGTTGAGCGCCTTTGCGCAACCACTCCACCGCCCGGTCTTCGTCCAGTGTTACCGCCGGCGGGTCCGCCATGGGGTCATAATGCCCGATGCCATCGATGTAAGCGCCATCACGCGGGTTGCGCTGATCGGTGACTACTATTCGGTAATATGGGCGGCCTTTCTTTCCCACTCTCCGCAGGCGAATCCGAAGCATTTTTACTCCAACGACGATTTCCGTAGTAATCTGAGGGATAATTGTAAGGGAATGGTACGTTACTTGCAAATTGGGGAACGCTATTCGTGATATCTGGCGAATATCGCGGACGTACCGCCGCGACGACGAGACTCACTTTGCTGCTGAGTGAAAAAATATCGGGCCCAGACTGGACCTTTGGTACACCGATATCCCCAAGAACCCTGGGGCGACGGTAGACACTGGTCTGGGCCCGACGAACGGGCTAAATGCCAACTTTTCGTAAGCGATGACGCTAAGAGACTTTCACCCCGTCGTGTCCAGACTGGTGCCTACCATCGCCCCAGCATGTTAAACTGTGTTTCATTAGCCTTCACCTCCTTACTCAAATTCCGCACGAGAGCGGTTGCATTCAATTTACAGTTGGGAGACAGTCTTGTCAACCCATTTTACAGCCCGTTCCACAACAAATTCCACAACAAATTCCGGAACAGATTCCGGAACAGATTCCGTCGGTGCTGCCGGAACCCCGTCGCGTTGCCGCGTTGCGTTTATGGGTACACCGGATTTCGTGGTACCGGTGCTGGATGGACTGGCGGCCAATCCGGCGCTAAACGTGGTCGCCGCTTACGTTCCCCCCGACCGACCGCGAGGACGGGGGCGGTCGCTGGCGCCGGCGCCGGTGAAACAACGCGCGCTGGAGCTGGGCATTCCGGTGGCGCAGCCGGCCACGCTGCGAAACTCCAATGCGGTCGCGGAACTGGCCGGTTTCGAGGCCGACGTGATCGTGGTGGCAGCCTACGGGCGTATCCTTCCACCCGACGTGCTTGACCTGCCGCGTTTTGGCTGCCTGAATCTGCACCCGTCGTTGCTGCCCAGACACCGGGGGCCATCGCCGGTAGTGAGCGCGATACTGGCTGGCGACGAGACCACCGGCGTTACGCTGATGCTGTTGGACGAAGGTATGGACACGGGGCCGATTATCGCTCAGCGCCAGCGGCCGGTATCCGGGCACGAAGACGCAAATTCGTTGACGGCTACGCTGTTCGCGGACGGCGTTGACCTGCTGAACGAATGTCTGCCCGGCTGGCTGGCGGGCGCTATCCCGGCCAGTCCGCAGGATGATGCGCTGGCCACCCTCACTGCGAAGATCGAGCGGGCGGACGGCGCCGCCGACTGGACGCTGTCGGCCGCAACGCTGGCCCGTCGATTGCGCGCCTACACCCCGTGGCCCGGCCTGCACACTCGTTGGAACGGCATCGAGGTCAAGATATTGGCCGCCGAAGCGATTGGCGGGGATGGCGTCGATGCGGGAGTGGTGGTCGACACGGGTTCGTCCAATATTGCCATCGGCACCGGCGACGGCCTGCTGGGTGTGGGGCGGCTGCAACTGGAAGGCAGGCGTGCCGCAGATGCCGCCGAGTTCCTGCGTGGATACCCGAGCTTTGTCGGGTCTCATCTTGGATAGGGGTTTGGGCAAGGTCCAGCCGTTTGCGCGTTGAGGTTTCCCCTCACCCCAACCCCTCTCCCACAACGGGGAGAGGGGCTTAATTTGGTGTAGAATGCCCGCAGCGCTGTCTGGATTAACCGGGATTATGCGACGGAGGGAGCGATGGCATTCGCAGGCATACCGACTGAAGCTCAGGTGCTGGAATGGTACCGGAATGAAAACAATTGGGGTCGCTGGGGCCAACAGGACGAGCTGGGCGCATTGAACCTGATTACGCCGGCCAAACGGACGCAGGCGGCGGCGCTGGTGCAATCCGGAGAAACGGTCAGCTGCGCTCGCCCCATCACCACTGAGATCACGCCGGACATTACGTTCCAGGTGCAGCGGTATATGGTGGACAGCGGCGAGGGTCGTGATACCGACCCGCTGGAGCGGCGCAATTCCCGGCGCGGGGCCGCCGAGTTCATCGGCATGGTGTTTCACGGCCAGACCATAACGCACATTGATGCGCTCTCGCACTACTCTTACGATGGGCTGATGTATAACGGTGTGCCGGCGGGAGTGGTTACGTCCCGGGAGGGCGCCCAGAGTCATGCGATTGACCTTACTGCTCAGGGGCTGGTGACGCGGGGGGTTCTGCTGGACATCGCCCGGGTGCGCGGCGTCGACTGGCTGCCTCCGGATGCGCCGGTGATGCCGGAAGACCTGGACGCGGCGGAAAAGCAACTGGGGGTTACCGTAGAGACGGGCGATATTCTGCTGGTGCGGACGGGCAACTACCGCCGACGCATGGTGGAAGGGCCGTTGCCGGCAACGGAGCCGTCGGTGGCCTGCCACGTGGCCTGTGCGCCGTGGTTCAAGGAGCGTGGCATCGCCATGCTGGGCACCGACACGTCCAACGACATTCGGCCCAACGAGTATGGCAACATCGTCTCGCCGCTGCACATTGCGTGCCTGGTGTATCTGGGGGTTTGGCTGATTGACAACGCCAATCTGGAAGAGATCGCCGAGGCTGCAGCCCGCCACAACCGATGGGAATTCATGCTGTCGATAGGGCCGCTGCGGTTGCGGCACGTCACCGGCAGCCCGGTGAATCCCATCGCCATTTTCTGACGGGGATCCCTCACCCCAACCCTCTCCCAATCGGGGAGAGGGAGTTTAAAAATTGGGCCTAATCGTCATTTCACGGAGGCGGCGGGTGCGCTCTTCGATTGGTGGATGGGTGGAAAATAGCCTGGCCATGGAACGCCCAGTCAGGGGGTTGACGATGAACAGATGGGAAGCTGCTTCATTGACCTTCATGGGGCGGACCTCCGCGCCCAACTCCAGTTTCTCCAAAGCGCGCGCCAGGGCCTCCGGATTGCCGCAGTTGTGCGCTCCGGTGGCGTCGGCCTGAAATTCGCGGGCGCGGGAGATTGCCATCCGGATGACGGTGGCGGCCAGCGGCATGACGATGGCGATGATAAGCAGGCTGATGATGTTGCCGCCGCGGTCGCGTCCGCTGCCGCCCATGCCACCGAAGATGGCGGCAAACTGCGCCATGAACGCCAGCATGGAGATGGCTCCGGCGATGGTGGCGACCACGGCCATAATGAGGGTATCGCGATTGCCCACGTGCGCCATTTCGTGAGCCATCACGCCGGCCAGCTCTTCGCGGGTCAGGATGCGCCGGATGCCGGTGGTTACGACGACGGTGGCGTGCTGCGGGTTGCGTCCGGTGGCGAAGGCATTGGGAGAATCGGTGTCGATTTCGTACACCCTGGGCATGGGCATATTGGCCAGTTGAGCCTGTTCGGCGACCAAAGCGAATAACTGGGGGTCGTCCTCGACGGTAATCTGTTTGGCGTGGGCCATGCCGAGCGCAATCCGGTCGCTGAACCAGTAGGCCCCGAAATTCATGATCACGGCGAATACCACGGCGACGATAATGCCCAGCTCGCCGCCAAAATAGGCTCCGATGAGCAGCAGCAATCCGGTGAGCATCATCAGCAGGAAAAATGTTTTGAGGGTGTTCATGATTGCCTCGTGGGAGAGCCAACAGAGCGTGAAACTGCCTCTTATTGAATTGTACCATCGGGCACGGGGGAAAATATTAAGGCATTGTGAGGGAGCTCGCATGGTGCGGCGCGTTGCCTTCAGGTACAAGTTTGGGATCGCCGGAACCGGTATAATTCTTTCGAATTCGACCCATTGAATTCGGCCCATTGAACTCGACCCATTGATGGAGGGCGGTACAACAATGCGTATTACCGATGTGGAAGCGGATATCGTCCGTATTCCCTTGAGCACTCGTTTCAGCGGCAGTGTGTATCAGATTGAATCCCGCTGCACTATCGTTACGCGCGTGCATACCGATGAGGGGTTGGTGAGCGAGGTGTATTCGGGCGACGAACGGACCGGCTACCAACTGCTGAAAGACCTGGTGGTAGGCCCCATGAAAGAAGCGGTGGTGGGTGAGGATCCCACAGCCATCGAGCGGTGCTGGCAGAAGATGTTTGCGCTGACGCCGCGCATTGCCGACAAGGCAATTGCCATGCGCGCGGTGGCCGCCATTGACGTGGCGCTGTGGGACATTACCGGGAAAACGCTGGGGGCGCCGGTGCGGTCGCTGCTGGGTGGGTATGCCGACCGCGCTCCGGTGGTGCGGTTTGCGTACTACGTGCAGGGACGCGACACCGAGGACATGGTGCAGGATTTGTTGCACCAACGCGAGCGGGGAATCGGTGGCGTCAAGCTGAAGGTGGGCGGAGTGTCAGTTGCCGATGACCTGCTGCGGGTGCGGGCCATCCGCGATGCGCTGGGCGACGATTTCATCGTGGTTTGCGACGCCAACCAGGCCTGGACGCTGGACGAAGCGCTGGAGTTTGCAGCGCCGGCGAAGGAGATGGGCCTGGCCTGGCTGGAGGAACCGTGTCGCTGGCAGGACGCCGACCACGACATGCGCCAGGTACGGCTGCGGACGGGTATTGCGGTGGCCGCCGGCCAGGGGGAAAGCAGTTCCTGGGGCTGCCAGCGCCTGATGGATACCGAGGCGGTGGACATCCTGAATGTGGACGCCGCAATCTGCGGTGGCATCTCAGAGTGGCGGCGCGTGGCGGGAGCGGCGCAGATGCGCGGGGTCAGGATGGCGCACCACGAGGAACCGCAACTGGCGGTGCAGCTGTTGCCGGCCCACGCTCACGGTCTGTTTGTTGAGGTGTTCGAGGAAGAACGCGACCCGGTGTACTACCAGCTCAACAGCGTGCTGCCGGAGTGGGACAACGGTGAAATAGTGGCGCCCACCGAGCCGGGCATGGGCCTGCACCTGGATGCGGCGGTGCTGGAGGAGTACAAGGTTTATTAATCAGGCGACTGGGGGACTAGGCTGAAACATCTTCGAGCAACGCTATCTTGTCCTGGAACAGCGCGATGGCGCGTTCTTCCGGCACTCCGATGAAGAACCTCAGTCCCTGGACGTACTCCACCACTTCCCGCGGAAGCATCCGCAGGTCGTCGCGGGGTCCGGTCGATTTGTAGAGGTTATTCATCCAGTCTTCTTGCCCGACGAAGAGGGCATCCTCCAGCACGACCCGGTCCTGCCGCTCCATCGCCGTACTGGCCATCCACCGGGAGAAGACGAAGGGCAAACCCGTCCACGCTTGCCATTCCTCGCCCAGGTCGTAGCGGTGGGGGAATCCGCGCGCGCCCCGACGGTTGCGCAAGGCTTGATTGCCCGTCAAAAGGAAAGCATCGTGTTCCGACTGCAGATCGACGAAAGCCGCCGGTGTTACTTCGCGCTGCAGGGCCAGCAGCACCCGCAGCAGTGTCGCCGAGGTGGGGTCGCCATCGCCGAGGGCGATTCGGCCCCCGTTCAAGTCTTCAATGGGCGTCTTTGAAAGCAGTACGCTGGATACTCCCATCCCGACTGACGCGACGCAGAAGCCGCTAATCGGATTGGCTTTTGGGGCCACCCGAAACGTATCCAACAGGGATACCGGCCCGGCGTCTATTTCACCCTGTTCCAGAGCCTCGGCCACCGCGTTGGCTTCCATGTTCAGCATTTCAATGCCGCGGCGTTCCATATCGAAGTAGAACGCCTCGTATTCCAGGTTGGCCACACGGGCTACGTTGATGGGCATGGCAAATACTCGCTCGCTGAAAGCTTGAAATCCGGTATTGAACGGGAGGTAGAAAACTCGGCGGCGACTGCCGCGTCAACCACGGCGGGTCGACGGGCCGACCCCAGGCGGGGCGCAGGATGACCGATCATTACGCGAATGCACCATGATCCGTCAAGGGCAGCCCGTCACGGCAGTTTCATTCCGGTGGGGATGTGTTTCCTCACACGGGTCGGGTCCCGCGCCGGGGTTGCTATGTCGCCATGCGCCTCGCAATGACCAACAGGGTCGCTGGAGGTTCGATCGATTTACGCCACCGGACTTTACTCCACCGGATAGCGAACATTGGTCACAAATGAGAAGGCCTCCGTTGGTTACCGGTGAAGCCAGACAAGAGGCTTTCGTCCGGTTCTCTCCGGAGGCCTTCCCAAAGGGTCCAGTACCGTCAGGGGTTACAGCCGAGGCCCCATGAAGGTGGAAGATTGCTTGCGGTATACCTGGATGCGGTTGCGAGGTCCTTCACAGACGAAAACCGTATTGGAATCGTCAACTTCTACCCCGGTGGGGGCCCAGAAGTCCTTTTCCCGCTCCAATCCTGGCGCGCGCTCTCGCTCCCCCCACATCTCGGGGTTCGCGTCCAGCTTGTCCTTGCCCCACTTGGAGACGGTTGCGTCGCCGGTTTTGAGGCCGCAGAAGTTGCCGTCGGGGTCGAAGATCTGGAGGCGGTCGTTCAGCCAGTCGGCGACGTAGATGATGCCGTCCTTGTCAACAGCGACGTCGGTGGGACGGTTGAACTCCCCTTCGCCCGATCCGGAGGAACCGAACTGCATCAGGAACTTGCCATCGGCGGTGAACTTTTGTATTCGGTCGTTCCGCCAGTCGGCGATGAATATGTTGCCCTGGCTGTCGATGGTGATGCCCCAGGGCATATTGAACTCGCCATCGCCATCGCCCTGCTTGCCGAACTGGGCCAGGAACTTTCCGTCAGGGCTGAATTTTTGGACGCGGTGGTTGTTGCCATCAACGACGAAGACGTTATCGTCCTTGTCGATGGCCAGACCGGCGGGCCGGTCCAACTCACCTTCACCGCTGCCGTGGCGCTCTTCCCACTTTCCGATGTAGTCCCCGTCGCCGCTGAAGATGGATATTCGATGCATCCATTCGTCAGAAACGTAGACGTTACCGTTGCTGGCGATGGCCACGGTTACGGGCCAGACCAGGGAACCGTCGTCAAAGTTGTACTCGTGGGGTCCCTGCTGGGGTACGCCACGGGCGAAGGCGTTGACGTATTCCTCGTCAACGGTGCAGACCGCGATGCGGGTGCCTTCGGGCCGGTACTCGGGAGACCGGCACAGGACGTACATCAGGTCGTCTTCGCCGCGGGCCATATGGACCGGGTAAGTGAAACCGGGCCCGAACTGCTCGCCACGCCCGATGGTGTGGCTGTACTGGAGCTGTACGTGCGATATTCTGGTGGGAGTCATACTCACCTCAAAGTGTCTGACTAGATGAACGCCATGTGTTCGAACGTGCCGTTCACGATGGGTTGGGCATCCAGGCCCATCCACTTCTCCAGGAGGGTGGAGTAGAGGCCACGGAAGTCGTTGTTGAAGTGCAGGTCGCCCTCCAGCAGCTTGTCCTGTTCCAGCGAAGGATATTCGCCGTAGAGGCCGCCGTTGACCGACTCACCGACCATGAAGGCGACGCCTCCAGAACCGTGGTCGGTGCCGGAGCCGTTGTCGTGAACCCGGCGTCCAAACTCGGTGAAGACCAGCAGCACCACGTTGTCGCCAGCGTTGTGCTCTTTCAGATCGTCGTAGAAGTCGGCAACCGCGTGGGAGGTCTCGTTCCACAGCCTGGTGTGGTTCAATAGTTCGCCGGCGTGGGTGTCGAAGCTGTTGTAGGGCGCCGTGGTGTAGAACACCCTGGTGCCCAATCCGGCCAGATGCACCTGGGCGATGTTGCGCATGTACTGGGCAACGGTGTCGCCGCCGTACTCCACGCTGGAGGAATACATGGCGGGGGCGGTGCTGAGAATGTCAGCGCCTTCCAGCGCGTCCAGTCCCGTATGAGCGAAGTAGTCCAGCACCGGGCCCTGGCCGATCATGGGCGAGTAGACCCGGGAGAACACGTCGAGGGCCTTGGCTCGCTGATCCTCGATTTCGATGCCGGTGAGGACGCCGTAGGTCTCGAGGTTGCCTACCGAAGCCACGGGGACACCGGGGGCCACCAGGGACCTGGGGAGACCGCGCCCGAAGTTGACGCCAGTCAGAACGTTTTCCTTCTGCGGGTCCAGGTCGCGCACGGCCCGACCCAGCCAGCCCTCATCGCCCACTTTGTCAGGCTCGCAGGTATGCCAGATGTCCATGGAGCGGAAGTGGGAGCGGCTCGGGTTGGGGTATCCGACGCCCTGGATGATGGCGACCTTGCCCTCATCGTACAGACGCTTCATCGGCGCCATTGCCGGGTTGAAGCCGATCTGGTCGTTGATTGGCAGGACCTGGTCGATGGGAATTCTTACGTTGGGCCGGTTGTCCAGATACAGGGGATCGCCGTAAGGGATGATCGTGTTCAGTCCGTCATTACCCCCTGACAACTGGAGGACCACCAGCACCGGGTCTTTCTTGGTGGATGTCATTTCTTTAGTCCTCCTCGGTTACGCGAATAGGTACTCGGTGGTGGCCACGATGGACTGTAGCATCTGGCCGACCCTTTGGCCGAACTCGTCGGATCCGGTCTGCAACTCGCCTTCGCCGCGGGCCAGCGACACCAGCTCGGTGCGGGTGACATCGGCCAGCTCGTATGCGCCCAGCATGTCCAAGCAGCCGTCGACCAACTGTTCTGGCGAGATGGTGGCTCCCTGGGAACCCAGGCGGTTGATGATGGCCTGTACCCCACGGTGGGAGGTGTTCCCCACGGCGTCGGCCGTGAAGTTGATTCGCTCGACCAGCGTGCCGCTGTCGATCCACTCCCGTCCGGTATGCCAGCCCTCCACCGTCGGAGGGTTGAGCAGATCCTGACCCATGTAACGAATGGTCAGGGTCATGGCGTTCAGGCCGGGTTTGGGCATATCGAAGTCGCCAACCAGGCGCATCGTGCCGACCACGGTCTCGGTGGGGCTCTTCACCTTGGTGAAGCGGGCATCCTTGAAGAAGTCGGAGTTGAAGAGCACCCGCAGCATCGAGCGGATGTCATAGTTGGAGCGGAAGTACTCGTCCTCCAGCATCTTGATGGCTTCGGGGTCCCGAGGCGGGGTGTCCTTCCATGCGGGAACCTGTGGCTCGTCAGCGACGAAGAAGTTGTACAGGTGCCGGGCGATGAACCTGGCGGCGCCGGGCTGCCTGGCGATAATGCGGACGATGTCCTCGCCGTTCCAGTTGCCGGATTCGCCCAGGAAGGTCTTATCGCCATAGTCGTGGTCGGACGGATCGTAGATGAAGGCCGCCTCGTACTTGCCGTAGGGGTACCTGGGTACCGAGTTGGTAACTGTCCAGCCGGTGAAGGCGCGGGCGCACTCCTGGACGTCATCTTCGGAATAGTTGTCCAGACCGTCCATTCCGACGCCCAAGGAGAACAATTCCAGGAGCTCGCGGCCCCAGTTCTCGTTGATGGCGTCTTTGTGGCTCATGCAGTTGTCCAGGTAGAACATCATTGCGGGGTCCATGGACAAGCCCAGGAGCAGGTCGTGGAAGTTGCCCATGCCCATAGTGCGGAACATTTCGAATTCGATCTGCTGCTGCTTTGGATATTCGCACTTGGCGTGCCCGGTGCAGAAAATCTGGTGCCAGAAGAGGGAAATCTTTTCCTCTAGCGGGCGCTTGGTGTTGATCATCCGGAAGGTCCATTCTTCCTGCTGACCCTCCAGACCGGCCTGGGAAACCCACTGTGGCTGATAGCGCATCAGAATGTCCCGCTCAATCTCCGGCTGCGCGTCCGGATTTAGCAGTTCATCCACAGTGGCTTCGTAGCCCTGGGCGACACGAGCCTCCAGTTCTTCATACGTCGCCCCAAAACCAGCGCGGCGCATCAAGTGAGCCATTAAAGCGATGTCTTTGTCTGCCATTCTTTCTCCTCCTTAATACGTCCCAACGGTTGCTACTCGGCAACCCCGTTTCTTTTACGGTTTCCTACCGCTTGCATTCATACCCAGATGGTATACGCAAATGATTACCCGATCAGCACCGCGATATAGATGGGCTTACGCCGGTCCCTTTAACGGTACCGGCACCATCGTATGCTTAACGTTGACATACGTCAACATTTGGAATCAGGTCAGGGCACACCAAGCGCCACCGATAATTGAACGGCGCCAGGAGATGGTGACGAAATCCTTTGACGCGATGTCGGTGACGCGACGATGATTCCCGGACGGGTGCGGGCTGGTTTCGGCGCTCCCGCAGCGGCGGCTCAGGGGTTCCCGTGCTGTGATCACAGGGCACATTCTCTGGCCCTGAACCGCCCTTCATCCAAATCTGACCCAACTCTAACCCAACTCGGCGATGGCCTCGATCTCCACGTCCAGGCCGTCCTCGGCCAGGGCGGTGATTTCAACCAGAGTGTTGGCGGGGTATTCACCCCGGAAATACTCCACGAACAACGCTTCCTGCGCTTCGCGATGAGCCCGCCAGTCGGGAATGCTGGTAACAAAAGTGGTAATTTTCACGATGTCGGAGGAATCTCCGCCTTCCTCGGCTACGATCCGGGTGATTCTGTCCAGGGTGACCCTGAGCTGCTGTATTACATCCTTGCCCTGAGCATCGGTGCCGCGAGCAGTGCAGCCGGCAATGAACAGCAGGTTGCCGACTCGCACGCCACGGCTGAAGGTGGGCCCCGACGGGGCGATATCCGGATAATTTTTCCTGACCTTCTCCAAGATTTGGCCTCCTGAGACTGTAATGTCATCGGCCGGCTTTCCATGAGCCCATGCCAAGCCGAAAGCCCATGCCAAGCCGACGCCGCTCAAGCATACATCGCCCGGATGAATCTCGCACAACGGCCGAGACCACCGGATCACGTTCGTTCCAGATCCCGCGCGCCGGCCCTCGCGTTGACCCGGTATGCCGCTAATGCTACATTGACGGCATCGAGAGGGACTACACGCCAGCTAAGGAAGGAGGGCGCGAGCATGGACTTTGGACTATTCAACACTTGGAACGCTTTATATGATGGAGGCAAGGTTCCGTGGGACGCTGAATATAGCGGGGGGAAGCTCCTGGAGGAAGAGGCTTACGTTCAGAACTGGGCCGAGATTGACGCGGTAGAGCAGATGGGGTGGGACTACGTCTGGCTGGGGGGAGGGCACTTCTCCAAGCAGGCGAGCATGGATCCCCAGGTTCTGATGCTATCCGCCGTGATAGCGGCCCGCACCGAAAGGATCAAAATTGGGTCGTCCATCCACCGGCCGGTGATGAAACAACCGGGTGAGACGGTGTCTGCATCAGCGCTCCCGCACGAGAGATATGGTTTCGATAACCTGCTGATGGAAGACCCCATCCAGACCGCGGAGCAGGTCGCAATTGTTGACCAGATCAGCAAAGGCCGGTTCATTTACGGCGCCGGCGGGCGCACGCGTGGCTCCGATACGCGTCGGGAGCAGTTCTTCGAATACCTAGAAGTTATGAAGCAGCTTTGGACCGAGGACCAGTTCTCCGGGTTCGAAGGCAAGTATTACAACTACCCGGCATTCTACGAGCCGTACCTGGCCATCCCCAAGCCCTACCAGAAGCCCTACCCGGCCATGCTGTTGCCGGTGGACAGCCAGGAAAGCTTCGTACCCATGGGAGAGCAGGGCTATCGCATCGCCGTGGGCGCGGGAAGCTCACCGCACAACCTTCGAGGAACCACGGTTCTGATCGAGGACGTGAAGCGCTACAAGCAGGCCTGGCGGGATGCCGGGCACCCCGGCGAACCCACCACCGTGGTTCGCATACCGACGCTGGTAGCCGACACGAAGGAAGAGGCCACGCGCGAAGTTGACGCGCTGATGAGTCTGGCCAGGCGGTATTACTCCGGCCGGGTGGGTATCGGGAGCACCGATGCCGGCGCGGCGAGCCCGGATGCGACTGAGGAAGTAAACCTGTTCGGGACACCGGAGGAAGTGGTCGACAAGATCGAGGTTCTCCGCGAGGACTTCGGCACCGACGAGATCATGTTCGAGGTCAACTGGACTTCATCGGTTCCCCGGGACGTGGTGATGAACACCATGCGAATCCTCACCGACAAGGTAATTCCGAAGTTCAAGTAAATCGCGGCCCGAATCAATGGTTGCCACCGGCGCGGTGGTGTGAATCAGGTCAGATGCCCGGGGGATTGCGTTACGCAGTTCTCCGGGCATTTGACTGATTAGCACCAACAGGAAGGGGTTGCCGAGAATCGCGACCGTGTTTTGAATGGTCAACGTAGTTGGACCTGGAGGGTTTCTTAATGGTGAACTTGGGCGCGATTGAAAAGGTTGACTTGCGGACAGTCTGGCCCAATGAGGCGTCGGACTTTACTCCGTGGCTATCCGATAACCTGGACAAGTTGGGCGCTGCCCTGGGGCTGGATTTGGAGCTGCAATCGTCGGAAGCTCCGGTTGGTTCGTTTTCGCTGGACGTGCTGGCGCACGACCTGGGCAGCAACCGGCCAGTAATCATTGAGAATCAATTGGAGGCAACCAATCACGACCATCTTGGGAAACTGCTTACCTACGCAGCAGGTTACGACGCTTGTGCGGCGGTGTGGTTGACTCGGGATTTTCGGGATGAGCACCGGCAGGCGTTGGATTGGTTGAACCAACGCACTGATGAGGACACAGCCTTCTATGGGGTGGTGGTTGAGGCATTGCGGATCGACGATTCACGCCCGGCGCCGCACTTTCGAGTGGTAGCTGCGCCTAACGACTGGCAGAAACGGACGGTTAGCGCAGCGCGTGAAGGCAGCACTCGTATAGTGTCGGAACAGGGGAAACGATACCAGGATTTTTATCGACCTATAATTGAAGCTGTGGAAGGGGAGCTCCAGTTCACTGGATCAAGAAACGGTACGCCGCAGCGGTGGTGCATTTTTTATGCTGGCGTGCGCAGTGTGCGGTACGGAGCAAATTTCTATCGGTACGATGGAAGCGCCAGAGTAGAACTCACTATGCGTCGTAATGATAAGGAATGGAACGAGCAGTTGTTCGACTTATTGATGGAACGTAATGAACGTATTGAAATGGAACTGGCGGACGCTTTGGAGTGGGAGCGGTTTGACGATTTCCAAATGTGCCGCATTTCAGTCATGCGTGAGGCCAACATTGACGACGACGACGATTCACTAAAGGAACTTCGGGAGTGGATGATTGAGCGATTACTCGCGTTCAAGCGGGTGTTCACTCCTCATCTGGCGGAGTTGGTGAAGTAGCGGGTGATACACTGGCTATTGTCAGCAACCATCACTCGAGGCGGCAGGTTAAGTATGGGAACATTCAACGTGGACTTGCGAATCGGCGCGCCCGATTTTTCGGTTTGGGAGACGATTAGCGCACTGGTAGATACCGGTGCTACATGTTCCATGGCGCCGGCCAGCCTGCTGCGTCGGTTGGGAGTAGAACCAGAGGAATTGGTGGAATTTGAACTCGCCGGCGGTGAGATCGTCCAATACGAAACGGGGTATGCAGCCTTCGCCGTAATGGACAAGGTTGGCCGGGCACGGGTCATCTTTGGCCCGGATGGCGAACACCTGATGGGAGCAACTACATTGGAAGACCTGGCACTTATGGTTGATCCGGTGAATTATCGCCTGATTCCCACGAGACGTTTGCTGAAACGGGAGTTTCCTACTAACGGTTCTGAACCTGGTTAAATTGCTGACGCGAAACATAGATTAACGATGCCTATTGAAGTTGGCGAATACGACGAAGCGTTGGCCTTGGCTTACGAAGCAGGGTGGACTGATGGGTTGCCCATCGTGCCGCCTACCGCCGAACGGGTGCGGGCGTTTCTGGACGTGTCGGGTCGGTCGGCGCTGGAACTGGTTGGGGAGATACCGCCCCGTGGCGGACGGGCGACGGTGGAGAAGCTGGCGACCAACGCGGTGATGGCGGGGTGTCTGCCGGAGTATTTTCCGGTGGTGATTGCCGCGATTGAGGCGCTGCTGCTGCCCCGGTTCAATCTGGCATCGGTGCAATGTTCGACTCATATCGCCACGCCGCTGGTGGTGGTCAACGGGCCGATTGCCGGTGAGTTGGGTATGAACAGCGGTGGCAATTGCTTCGGGCAGGGCAACCGCGCCAACGCAACCATCGGACGGGCTGTCAAGCTGGCTCTTACCAATCTGGGCGGTGCGCTGCCTGGAGACGAAGACCGCGCTACGTTCGGACACCCGGGCAAGTACACCTACTGTATTGCTGAAAACGAGGCGGCGAACCCCTGGGAGCCATATCACGTGGAACACGGCTACGGCCCCGATGAGTCGGTGGTGACGGTGCACCCGGCCGAAGCGCCCCACAACCTGAACAACCACGGAGCCGACAATCCAAGGGACCTGCTGATTACATTTGCGATGTCGATGGCGATACCCGGCTGCAACAACATCCACGTGATGGGCGACGTGCTGCTGGTGCTGGGTCCGGAGCACGCTGACATTATTGCCAGCGCCGGATGGAGCAAGAACGACGTGAGGTCGTATCTGTACGAACTGGCGCGGCAGCCGCTGTCCGTCCTGAAACTGGGTGGCATCCATGGACGTCATGCCCACCGCAACACGCTGTGGCCGCGTTGGATCGACCGCAATGACGATGACGCCATGGTTCCGGTGGTGCGCCGTGCGGAGGATATTCACATCATGGTTGCCGGCGGGCCAGGCCGGCATTCGCTATACATACCGGGCTGGGGCTCGCGGATTACGTCGGCGGCGGTTTAATTTGCATGGATGAGCAGGATGAAAAGGATGCTGGTGGGAGGAGATTAGATGATGAGCGATAGCAGGGTTGATTTGCAGGCTCGCATCGCCGCGTTGGGGTTGCTGGATCCCACCGACCGGCAGGAAGAATCGGAGCGACGCGCGGCGACACCGCTAGAGACGTTGGAAGGACTGACCGGCGGGTTCCTGGATAATCACAAAGGCAATGCCGACGTAATACTGGAAGCCATTCGCCGCGAGCTGACCGAGGGGTACGGCATGACCGACTCGGTGGCGCTGGCCAAGTGGGTGTTCTCGGCCCCGGCGGCGCCGGAGATCATCGACGAACTGGCGCAGTGCGATTTCGTGGTTACGACGGTGGGGGATTGAGGGAGCTGCGTAGCGCGCAGTTTGCGCGACGCAGTGGAATTGGAAGATCGGGGCGTGCGGACGGTGGTGGTGCATACCGAGGCGTGCTGCTCGGCTGCCGAGCAGCACATCGTATCGTTGGGCCGACCCGATTACGAAGGTTCGGTGTACATTAGACACCCGGTGGCGGCGCTGGACGAGGCAGCCATCGGCCAACGCGTCGAGGCCGTGGTTGGGGACATCGTGGCCGCGCTGTTGGGGCATCGACGGGAGGGATAGGAGAGGAACGCGCTCCTCAACCCAGCCCTCTCCCACAGTGGGAGAGGGAGCTTTACACACCTCGCTCCTGTATCCAACGGTGTTTTTGGGTTTGGCGACTCCGTTCGTCGGTGGGTTGGTAGTTGGACAAAAATGCGCCCCTGAACTCGGCGAACCGGCCGGCGGCGATGGCGACGCGCAGTCGCTCCATGAGGCTGAGCACGAAGCGCAGGTTGTGGATTGAACCGAGGCGCGGGCCCAGCATCTCGCCGGCTTTGTACAGGTGGCGCAGGTAGGCCGCCGAGTAGCCCTGGCAGGTGATGCAGTCGCAGTTATCGTCCAGCGGTGAATCCTGCTCGGCGTAACGGCGGTTGGCGATGTTGATGCGTCCGGTAGGGGTGAACAACGCGCCATTGCGCGCCACCCGAGTGGGCAATACACAATCGAACATATCGACACCCTGGGCAACACCGTTGACCAGGTCTTCGGGGGAGCCGACGCCCATCAGATAGCGGGGTTTTTCGGCGGGCAAACCGTTGCAAACGAGTTCGGTTACGCGGTGCATTTCCGCTTTGGTCTCGCCCACCGCCAGGCCGCCGATGGCGTAGCCGTCGAACGGAATCGACGTTATGAAATCAGTGGATTCGGCGCGCAATTCCGGCATCGTTCCGCCCTGCACGATGCCGAAAAGGGCCTGACTTGCAGCGCGGTCGGATCTCGCGTGGGCGTCGTAGCAGGCATTGGCCCAACGATGGGTGCGTTCCATGGCGGCGCGCACGTCTGCTGGGTCGCCGGCGGAGAAGACGCACTGGTCGAAGCACATTATGATGTCGGCGCCGATGCCCTGCTGGTTGCGAATCGCCACCGCGGGGGTGAACAGATGCTCGCTGCCGTCGATGTGTGACCGGAACAGGATACCGTCGTCGTCGATGCGGCGGAGGGCACCGAGGCTGAACGCCTGATAGCCTCCGCTGTCGGTGAGAATCGGGCCGGGCCAGCCCATGAAACTGTGCAAGCCGCCAGCGTCGCGGATGCGATCTACTCCGGGCCGAAGGTAGAGGTGGTAGGCGTTGGAAAGGACGGTTTCGGCGCCCAGGCTCTGCACCTCGTCAAAGGTGAGTCCCTTGACGGTGGCCTGGGTAGCAACCGGCATGAACATGGGCGTTTGCGCGGTGCCGTGGGGCGTGGTAATCTGCCCAAGCCGCGCCGCGCCGTCGGTTTTGAGCAGCCTGAAACTGAATTTGTCCGTTGTCATACCGGCAATTTACTCGCAGTATCCAACCGAACGCAATGTGCCGATAGAATGTGCCGATTGAAGGATGCCTGATGTACCTGGTTTTATCCGATTTCCTGGTGGCGCTGAGCGGCAACGCTGGCATTTGGGCGGTTTCGGTAGTGGCGTCGATGGCAGTTACGGCGGTGGCATTGTTCGTATTCTGGGATCTGGTGGGGCGGGCAGTGTCATTGACGGCGCGGGTTTGCGGCTCAATCCGGCGCGCCTGACCCGGCGGACGAATTCCAGTGTATTTTCCCATCGCCGACGTTGTCATCTCGCCGCTGTTGCTAGCGTTGCTGGGGATGATAGTCGGAACGATGACCGGCTTTTTTGGCGTCGGCGGCGGGTTCCTCATCACGGGCGGTTTACTGGTGCTGGGCGTGCCGACCATCTACGCGGTGGGCACCGGGCTGCTGATGGTGATGGGCACCGCGATTACCAGCACCTTGCGACACCGACGGTTGGGCAACGTGGATTTTCGCCTGGCGATTCTCATCGTTTGCGGCACCGTGCCAGGCGGGCTGATTGCGGAGCGGGTGAACGCGGTGCTGGAGCAGGCCGGCCTGGGTGGGTTGGTCATCGGGCTGGTGTATTTTGTGCTGCTGCTGGGGTTGGGTTCGTGGATGACCGGCAGCTGGTTGTGGAGACTGCATCGCAAACCGGATGGCGCTCAGGTTGGCGGCATCGCGCAGCGGCTGCACGACTTGCGGATTGGCCCGGCGGCGATTTGGGTGCCCGGCAAGGGACGGGTTTCGACCCGGATTCCGTTTCCAACTTCCGGCATCGATGAAATGTCGGCGTTCGTTCCGATGGCGGCCGGTTTCGCCATAGGCTTCATTGCGCTGCTGTTGGGAGCCGGCGGCGGGTTCATCCTGATGCCGTTTCTGGTGTACGGTCTGGGGGTGCCCACGGCGGTGGCCATCGGAACCGACCTGTTTCAGATTATTATCACCGGGACGCTGGGGGCGTTCCTGTATTCCCTGCGCGGCAATGTCGACCCGGTGATCGCGATCATCATGTTTGCGTCGGCATCGGTGGGCACCCAGTTGGGCGCGCTGGCAACACGGTTCGTCAACGCCAGCCGGATATTGGGCTTATTCGGAGTTACGGTGCTGAACGCTGGCGTCGCAGTCGGGCTGAATCAGATGGCGCAGCTGCTGGAGTCTGCCGTGCTGGCCCAGATTGGGCAGGCTTTGCTGCTGGGAGCCTCGGGCGCGGTGGCCGTGGCCATTCTGTGTATGCTGGCCGTGTCTGCCGGCAGACAGGTGCGGCGGGGACGGCGGCTGGCGATGCTGCGAGCGGAGCGGAGGCGGCGGATCGGGGCGGCGCGGTGATCGGGGTGGCACGGCAAGGGGTTGGGTTTATTGCGTCAGCCAGGCCAGGGTGTCGTCTACCAGCTCGGTGGGAATGTCGCGGCGGACGGTGGCCCTACCCACATCCTCCAGCAAGACCCAGCGGTTGGTTCCGCCGACGGTTTTCTTGTCCAGGGACATGGCGCGTCGTACCGCATCCAGGTCAATATCAGGTGCGGTGATGGGCAGATTGAACCTTTGCAGCAGGGTGCGCTGGCGGTCCACGATGTCGTCGCCAATCATGCCCATCTCGCGGGCGATGCGGGCCGCACCCATCATGCCGACCGAGACGCCTTCGCCGTGCATGAAGCGTCCGTACTCGGTGGACGCTTCCAGCGCGTGGCCGATGGTGTGGCCGTAGTTGAGCAGAATGCGGATGCCGAGGGTTTCGCGCTCGTCCTGGCTGACGATGTCGGCTTTGATGGCCATGCTGCGGCGGATAACTTCGGTGGATATTTCCGGTTCAACGTCCATGAGAGCTTCGGCGTGTTCCTCGAAGACGTCCACCAGTGACGGGTCCAAGATGAGGCCGTGTTTGATCGCTTCGGCCCAGCCTTCCGCCAGCTCGCGCTTGCCGAGGGTGGACAGGGCCTGCACATCGGCGAGGACGGCACGAGGCTGGTAGAACGCGCCCACCATGTTTTTGGCCTGGGGCAGGTTGACGGCGACTTTGCCGCCGATGGAGGCATCGACCATCGCCGCCATGCTGGTGGGAACCTGTACGAAGGGCACGCCGCGCAGGAAGGTGCTGGCGATGAAACCGCCGAGGTCTCCGGAGACGCCGCCGCCGATGGCAACGATGGGCTGTCCGCGTTCGGCTTTCAGGCCGACCAGCCATTCGTAGATTTCCTGGGCCAGCTGGAATGACTTGCTGGTTTCGCCGGCCGGTATGATGAAGCAATGGGCGGTGATGCCGGCCCGCTGCAAGGCCCATTGCGCGTTGCGCCCGTAGGGACGCATCACGTTCTCATCGGTGATGATGTAGGCCGTGTTGCCGAGTCCCAACTCTGCCAGGTGCTCGCCGAGGCGTTCGATGGTGCCCCAGCCGGCAATCACCGGGTAGCTGCCGCCGGAGTGCTGTACGGTTGCGGCGAGGTCAGAGTTGGTCATTGTTTTCCTCCCGATTGGCGAACTGTAGACGAGGTTGGGTCGGCTCAGAGTTGCGTGCGGCGTCGAAGATTTGCAGGACGTGATCGGCGACCTGCTCAGGGGTGCGGTCATCAGTGGGGACGGCGTGGTGCGCCCGGGCGTAGGAATCGGCGCGTTCATCGAGGAGTTGGCTGATGCGTTCCAGCGGGTCGCCGTCGCCCAGCATGGGCCGCACTGCCGCGTTGGGGCTGCCGCGGGTGATTCGGTAGTGGATGGTTTCCGGACGTGCGGTCAGGCAGAAAACCGTACCGCTTTCGAGAAGGATTTGACGGGTTGATTCCTGGGCGAAGGCGCCGCCGCCGGCCGAGATTATCTTGCCGCCGCCTTCACACAGGGACATGGCGGCGTGGCGTTCCATGGCCCGGAACACGGCCTCGCCGTCTTCGGTGAATATGCTGTGGATGGGTTTACCGACGCGACGCACAATCTCCTCGTCCAGATCCGCCATCTGGCGTCCGGTGACGCGGGAGATGATGCGACCGACGTGGCTCTTGCCGGTGGCCATGAAGCCCACCAGGATGATGTTGTCTGCCAGCATTGGTCAGCGGGAACGGTTGGTCTGCCCGTAACGGGTTGGGCTGAAGGCCGGGGTTAGGCGGGACGGGGCGGCGCTGGAGCGTAGCCCGAGGCGGTGCAAAACTCCACGCTGTTGCCATCAGGGTCGGAGATGAAGAAGTAGGCTTGCCCGTCGTAGCGAATCCCGCCGCGCAGAATTTCGAAGCCATTGCTTTCCAGGGTGGCCTGGGTGGCTTCAAGGTCGTCCACCTGAAAAGCGTGGTGGATGTTGCCGGGTTTGGCCGGGGCTTCAGCGGTCTCGATAAGGTGCACCATGATGCCATTATCCAGCTGCAGCCAGGTAATGGCGGGGTTGTCGACCTGGCTCTGGATCTGCTTGATGCCCAGCAGGTTGTTGTAAAACTCCATTGCGCGAGCGGTGTCTTTGACCATTGTGGTCACGTGGTTGATCTGGCGAATTTGAATCTGTCCGGCCATATTTCCTCCGGCAGGGTGCGGGTGATTGACCAAATGCGTGGCGTCCCGAGCGAATTGGCGCCGTTGCCGTCGCGCAGCGATCAGCGCCGGCAAAATCGTGCCGATATTATGACACAGGCAGGACGTCGGCGGCGGCAGGGCGGGCGTTACTACTTTGGTCTGGCCAGCCGCCGTCGCCGAGCAGGGGGACATAACGACATACGCCCAGGCTTTCCGCCTTGAACCCCACAGCAACCCGGCGCACGCGGGTCAGAATTTGAGCCTCACGGTCGCCGATGGGTATTACCAGCCGTCCGGCGTGGGTCAGCTGGCTGAGCAGCGCTTTGGGAACGGAGGGCGCAGCGGCGGACACCAGGATGGCATCGTAGGGACCCAGGTCTGGACAACCGAGGGTGCTTGCGGAGTCAACAACATCAACGTTGGCAATGCCGCTGCGGGCGAGGTTCTCTCGGGCGCGCTGAGCGAGCTGCGGTATACGTTCAACGGACACGACGGCGCCGAAGGGCAGCAATTCGGCGAGCACGGCGGCCTGATATCCGCTGCCGGCACCCACTTCCAGGACCAACTCGTCGCCATTGAGTTGCAGACTCTCGGCCGCTTTGGCCACCATGAAGGGCTGGGAGATGGTTTGGCCGTGGCCGATGGACAGGGGTATGTTGCAGTAGGCCAGATGGCGCTGGTCGAGGGAGACGAACAGTTCCCGCGGTACACGGCGCATGGCGTCTAGCACCGGGCTGTTGCCCAGGTGTTTGGCCAACTGGGTTAACAAGCGGCTCCGCTCGATTTCGAGCTCGCGAACCATGGTAGTCCTCGGTATCTGGGTCTTTTCGGTGAGTATCTGATTCCAATTATACTATAGCACTCCGGCAACATTTTCCGGCACGTCGTGGCTGACGAATTTCGTGGCGCCATTGCCGGCACACGAGGGCGTGCGGTTCTCACGCGTACCCACTTTGTCATTGCGAGCGTAGCGTGGCAATCTCGTCGCCGTAGCAACGGCGGTTCCCTGACGTGTGTTCAATCTCATCGATATTGCCACGCCGCTATGCTCCTCGCAATGACAGATTAAGGTGGGTACGCGTGAGCGTGCGGTTCAATCGACGCTAGGATGTCGTTTGACGCTAGGATGTCGTTGTGCTAGGATTGGCGCGCAAAACTCACTGTCAACACCAGTTTGTTGAGAATTCTACAGGTTTTTATGGCGACGGGTACTCGGAATATATCGCGCTGGATGTCGTTGGGCGAAGTTAGCCGCACGCTGGACATCAACGAGGCGACGTTGCGCCAGTGGGCCGACCGGGGTCGTTTGCCGGTGTTCCGGACGCCGGGCGGACATCGGCGGTTCCTGCGCGAAGACGTTGAAGCCCTGATGCAGGGATCAGTCAGCGCCGCTACCACCGGGCCCGATCCGGAGGAGATGGTGTTGCGTCGCATCCGGCGGAAATTGACCCAGATGGACCCGTCGGTGCAAACCTGGATTGGCGGGTTTCAAGCCGAGGGTCGCGACCGTATGCGGTTGTTCGGCCGGCGTCTGTTGTCGTTGCTGTTGCAGGAAGGGCTGAACGGGCGCGGCCGACGCAAGGGTGAAACCCTGTCGGAAAGCCATATGCTGGGCCACGAATACGGTACCGAAATGGCAGACCGCGCGGTGTCGCTGTCCGACAGTGTGCAGGCGTTCCTGTTTTTCCGGCAGGCGGTGGTGGAAGTGGTGCAGCCGGAGCGACTGCGGCAGGTGATT
This sequence comes from Dehalococcoidia bacterium, assembly GCA_965220095.1. Classification (GTDB taxonomy): domain Bacteria; phylum Chloroflexota; class Dehalococcoidia; order Lucifugimonadales; family UBA3495; genus Bin87. The sequence continues at coordinate 1,584,706 of OZ244805.1, read as the reverse complement.
GAAATTTCCGACCGGGTGCTCCTGGGGCTGGTGGACGCATACGGGGCCAGGTTGACCGATATTAAGGCAGCAGCCGACCAGAACGCGTAACTGGCGGGCGACAAAAAGAGAGGCGAGATGACCACCGGAACGATGGACATTACGGACCGCAAGCTCCTGAACATTATCCAGACCGAGTTTCCGGCTGTGGAAGAACCGTACCGAGCGGTCGCGGAGCAGCTGGGCATCGCCGAAGCGGATGTTCTGGAGCGGTTGGCCGAGTTGAAGCGCCAGAACGTGGTGCGTCAGGTCAGCGCGATTTTCGACACGCGACGGCTGGGTTACAAGACTACGCTGGTGGCCTTCGCCTATGGCGACCCCGACCTGCACCCGGGGGCAATTTTCATCAACCGACACCCCGGCGTCAGCCACAACTACGCCCGGGAAGGTTCCTACTACAACCTCTGGTTCACGCTGGCCGTGCCGCCGGATGGCGACCTTGAGGCGACCGTCCGATGGATGGCGGAACAGACCCATGCAATCGAGTTTCGCGTCATGCCGACCATCCGGTTTTTCAAGATTGGCGTGAACTTCGACATGGTCAAGCAGCGCAGCGATGCCCACAACTACAGTCCCGATGGCATCGGCAACCCGCAAATTCCATCGGCCGGCTGGAATCAGGCGCAGCAGATCACCGACTGGGACAAGGACGTGATCAGGGAGGCGCAGGAAGATCTGCCGCTGGTATCGCGCCCGTTTGATGCCATGGCATCTCGATTGGGGTTGTCGGTGCCGGAGCTGTTCGCCCAGTTGGCGGAGTACCAGGAGCGCAAATTGATGCGCCGGTTCAGCGCGGTGCTGCACCACCGACGCTCCGGGTTCCGGGCCAACGCCATGATTGTGTGGAAGGTTCCGGCGGAACGGTCGGAGGAAGTGGGCATGATAATGGCCCAGAATTCGGCGGTGACCCACTGTTACGAGCGTCCCACGTTCCCGGACTGGGAGTACAGCCATTTCACCATGGTACACGCGCCGACGCGCGACGAGTGCGAGGATATCGGCAGGGATATTGCGGAGGCCACCGGAATCACCGAAAACCTGCTGCTTTACAGCACCCGCGAGTACAAAAAGACTCGCGTTCGCTACTTTGTCGAGGACTACGAACGGTTTTGGGATACTGCCGAGGAGGCCGAAGCATTGGCCGAGCCGGTCGGTGACTGACGTCAACCCCGGACGATTATCCGCCACGAACGATTATCCGCCGACTTTTCTCCGAACCTGGGCCACTTGCCGATCTGTAGATTACCTCTGGATTGCATAAATGCCTGAATACTATCCCGTTTACCTGAACCTGACTGGCAAGTGCTGCGTGATTTTGGGCGGCGGCACCATCGCGCAGGGCAAAATTGCGGCCCTGAGGGACGCCGGCGCCAGCATCACGGTGATTAGTCCGGAAGCCACCGATGGGATCAAGCGGGCCGCCCAGCGCCGGGACGTTACCTGGCTGGAACGGGAATACGAGGCGGGCGACCTGGAGGGCGCATTCATCGCCGTGGCCGCCACCAACGTGTGGCACGTGAATCGGCAGATTCATGAGGAAGCTGAGGCCAGGGGCGTATTGCTGAATGTCGTTGACGACCCCGACCAATGTTCGTTTATTGCTCCGTCGATAGTGCGGCGGGATCCGATTACGCTGGCGATATCGACCGGCGGGGCCAGTCCGGCTTTGGCGCGCAAGATGCGCGAAGTTCTGTCCGAGGCGCCGGTGTTGCAGTGGGCCGAACTGGCTGGCGTGCTGGCTCAGGCGAGGCGGGTCATCAAGGACCAACGGACGGTGATCGACCCGACACGTTGGCAGTGTGTCATCACCGAGGAACTGCTGGAACTGACGCGCAATGGCGACGATGCTGGGGCGGTCGACATCATCCTGAATCAACTGCAGGACTCGGAGATACCGGAGATGTGCCCTGATTTGTCGAAATGCCGTCCCGGGGGCTGTGCGAAGCGGGCGGCCCGGCGAGCTGCGGAGGCGGTAAGTTGAGCCTGCTAGTGCTGGGACTGGACCACCGCACGGCGCCGGTGGACGTGCGCGAGCGGTTGAGCGTGGAGCGGGAACAGTTGCCCGACGCGTTGGAACAACTCGCGGCCTACGTGCCGCAGTCGGTGATTCTGTCCACCTGCAACCGCACGGAGATTTACACCTACGACCGGGACGATATTGGCCTGGTGGGGCGCGTCGGCAATTTTCTGATTGGCTATTCGGGGATCGAAGGGTCGGCGCTGGAACGGCACCTGTATCAGGCTTGGGAAGGCGAGTGTGTGCAGCATCTGTTCCGGGTAGCTGGCGGCCTGGAATCAATGATTGTGGGAGAGCGGCAGATTTTGGGGCAGGTGCGCGCATCCTTCAGCACGGCCAGCCAAACGGGATTCGTGCAGAGCCCGTTAACCAGGGTGTTCCACGGCGCCCTGCGGGCCGGCCGACGGGTGCATCGTGAAACCAACATTGGCCGCCACTCGCGGTCGGTGAGTCGGGCGGCCGTGCAGCTGGCCAGGGGGATGTTCGACCGACTGGATAATCGTCGGGCGCTGGTCATCGGGGCCGGCGATGCGGGTCGCATGGTGGCCCGGGCGCTGGGCGACGCTGGGGTCAAGGCGATTACCGTTGCCAACCGCACTCAGTGGCGCGCGGAAGACCTGGCAAAAGAGCTGGGCGGCGTCGCGGTGCCTTTTGAGGGTCTGCAGAGCGCGCTGGCCGACGCCGATTTGGTAATTAGCAGCACGGGTTCGCCCGGTTACGTGGTAGATGCCGGGATGGTGTCCGAAGCCTTGCGCAACCGGGGCGCTTCAGAGCCGTTGATGCTGATTGACATTGCGGTTCCGCGCGATGTCGAGCCCGCGGTGGCGGAGCTGGATGGCGTGCGGCTGTACGACATTGACGCGCTGGGCCAGGTCGCGGAAACCGCGCTGGACACTCTGGACGCCGAGGTAAGTGCTGCGACCGTAATTATCGACGAGGAATGGACCAGGTTCGTCGAGCGGTGGAATTCGTCGGACACGCTGGAACTGGTTGCGGCGATGCGTCAGCGCGCGGAGCGAGTGCGCCGGCTGGAAGTGGAGCGGACGCTCAAACTGCTGGGCGCCGATGCAGATGGCGCAACAGCGGAAAGGCTACACGCCATGACTGCTGCGTTGGTCAAGAAGTTGCTGCATCAGCCGACGGTTGGGCTGCGTACCGGCGACAGCAGTTCGGTGTTTCCGGTGGCCCAACAACTCTTCGACACCGACGTCAAACCCGGCAGGGACCGTGGCCGCCGCTAAAGGGCCGCGCACCGTGGTGCGGGTGGGCACCAGGGGTAGCCGGCTGGCCCTGATCCAGACTGATTTGACGCTGGCTATCTTGCAGGCCGCGTTCCCCGACGTGTCCTTTGAGGTTGTAACGGTTACAACCCAGGGCGACGCCAATCAGACCGCGCCGTTGGCCGGAATGGGCCTGGGCGTGTTCGTCAAAGAGATTGAGCGCCGCCTGGAAGACGGCGATATCGACATGGCGGTGCACAGCCTGAAGGATATGCCCACCGTGTTGCCGGCGGGGATGACCATCGGAGCCGTGCTGGAGCGGGCCGACCCTCGGGATGTGCTGGTTACGCACCTGGGCATGGGTCTGGCGGATTATCCATCGGGGGGATTGATTGGAACCAGCAGCCCACGGCGGATGGCCCAGATTGCCGGCAGCCGTCCCGACGTTGCCATTGTGCCGATTCGGGGCAACGTGGAGACTCGGCTCCGCAAAGCCGGGGGCGAGGAGTGTGACGGAACGGTGGTGGCCGCCGCCGGGTTGCTCCGTTTGGGCATGGCTGATGTAATCACCGAGTACCTGCCGCCGCAGGAATTTGTCCCGCCGCCAGGCCAGGGTGCGATGGCCGTGGAGATTCGCGCGGACGACGGCTGGATGCGCGAAGTGGTGTCCTCGGCGCACCACCAGGCTACGGGTGCGGCGGTTAGTGCCGAGCGGTCGTTTCTGGAGGCGTTGGGCGGGGGATGTCAGGTGCCGGTGGGCGCATATGCCGATACGGTCGGCGCCGATGCTGCGCGGTTGGAGCTGAACGTGTTCCTGGCATCGCCCGACGGCGGCCGGGCTTACCGCGCCACCGTCAATGGCGCCACGGTTGATCCGTCCGACCTGGCAGCGGCGGCGTGGGAGCAGCTGCGGCAGCAGGGCGCCGACACGCTCCTGACCAGCGTTTAGTGTACGCCGAGTCGAGCGTCGGGCAATGAGCGCGTCAACGGGCAAGGTATACCTGGTGGGAGCAGGGCCGGGGGATCCGGGTTTGCTCACGGTGAAGGGCGCGAGAGTACTCGCCGCCGCCGATGTGGTCGTGTACGACCGACTGCTGGATCCATCGTTGTTGACGCTGACCGGAGAGACGGCCCGCAGCGTCTTCGTCGGCAAGGAGCGGGGACGGCAGGCGCTGTCGCAGGGTGAGATCAACGACCTGCTGGTGTCGGAAGCGTTGGCCGGCCGTTGCGTGGTGCGGCTGAAAGGCGGCGATCCGTTCGTCTTCGGGCGTGGCGGCGAGGAAGCGATGGCGCTGGCCCACGCCGGGGTGTCCTACGAGGTGGTGCCGGGCGTTACCTCGGCTATTGCGGCGGCAGCCTACGCCGGAATACCGGTAACGCACCGCGGCGTCTCGACGGCGGTAACCATTGTTACGGGCAGCGAAGACCCCACCAAGGGTGCAACGTCCACGCCGTGGCCGGCATTGGCCAGGGCTGGCGGCACGCTGGTGGTGCTGATGGGTTGGGCGACCCTCCCTGGAATCATCACTACGCTGCAGGATAATGGCATGGCCGCCGACACACCGGTGGCGCTGGTGCAGTGGGGTACGTGGAGCCGGCAAAAAACCGTATCGGGGACGCTGGCGGACATCGCGAAACGCGGCAAGGCGGCCGGCATCGGGTCTCCGGTGGTGGCAATCATCGGTGAGGTGGCCGCGCTGCGCGACGACATCGCCTGGTTCGACCGGCGCCCGTTGTGGGGCAAGCGCGTGCTGGTAACGCGGTCGCGCACCCAGGCATCGCATCTGATTGAGTTATTGTCCGAGTTGGGCGCGGAACCCATCGAATTACCCTCTATCGAGATTGGGCCGCTTGAAGACTATGGCGAACTGGACGGCGCGTTGACTGAGACGGCCAGCGTGAAGGGTCGCTGGATTATTTTCGCGAGCGCCAATGCCGTTGAATACGTGTGGGCACGGTTGCAGGCTATGGGGTATGACGCCCGTTACTTCGCCGGCGCCACGATAGCCGCCATTGGGCCAGCGACTTCGGATGCGCTGGTCAGGCGTGGTATACAGCCCGATTTCGTTCCGCAACGGTCGGTGTCGGCAGAGGTTATCGCCGAGCTGGAGGGTCGGGACTGGAACGGCCGTCTGGCGCTGCTGCCGGGGTCTGCGATTGGCCGGGACGAGTTGGCCAGCGGCCTGGCAAGGCTGGGCGCGAACGTCCGCAGGGTCGCCGCCTACCGAAACGTGCGCCCCGAGGGTATTGCAGTTCAGGCCCTCGAGACGCTGCAAGAAGGGGTCGATGTGGTAACCTTCACGAGTTCGTCTACGGTACGAAACCTGCTGGAAATACTAGGCGAACAGCGCGATTTGCTGCGCGGCAGCGTTACGGCGTGCATCGGGCCGATTACCGCCGCCACCGCCGTCGAGAGCGGGTTGCGGGTTGACATAATCGCTGAGACGCACAATGTGGAAGGGCTGGCCGACGCGCTGGTCAGCCACTTTGCCGATGGCCGCGACGTTTAGTCGCCGATGACGAGGAGGCTTCACCATGCTGAAACACCCTGATTTGCGCCTGCGACGAGTGCGTGAAAAGGCGTCGGTGCGCGATCTGGTGCGTGAGACGCGGATGAGCGCCGCCAACTTCATCTACCCGATGTTCGTTACCCACGGCGAGAATGTTCGGCAGGAGATTGAGCCGATGCCCGGGTGCTATCACACGTCCGTCGACCGGCTGAGCGAAGAGATTGATGAGGTGGTGGAGCTGGGAATACCGTCGGTGTTGCTGTTCGGTTTGCCGCCGGACAAGGACGCGGTGGGCAGTGGGGCCTACGACCCGGAAGGCATCATTCAGGAAGCAACGCGAGCCATCAAGCAGCGCGCGCCGGGACTGATGGTGATCGGCGACGTGTGCCTGTGCGAGTACACCGACCACGGCCATTGCGGCGTCATCGACAACGGCAAGGTGGACAACGACGCCACGCTGGAGCTGCTGGCGCGCTCGGCGCTTACGCAGGTGCAGGCTGGCGCTGATATGGTGGCGCCGTCGTCGATGATGGACGGTCAGGTGCGGGCGATCCGCGAGACGCTGGACGCGCACGGCTACGACGACACTCCGATCATGGGGTATGCGGCCAAATACGCTTCATCGTTCTACGGGCCGTTTCGCATCGCCGCCGACTCCACCCCGCAGTTCGGCGACCGGCGCAGTTACCAGATGGACCCGGCCAACCGGCGGATGGCGATGCGGGAGATTGAGTCGGACATTGCCGAGGGCGCCGACATTGTGATGGTGAAGCCGGCGATGGCCTACATGGATGTGATCAAAGAGGCGCGCGAGCGTTACGACTACCCGCTGGCCGCCTACAACGTGAGCGGCGAATATTCGATGGTGAAGGCGGCGGCGCGGGCCGGCTGGGTCGATGAGAAGCCGATTACGCTGGAACTGCTGACGGCCATGCGAAGGGCCGGCGCCGACATCATCATTTCGTACCACGCCAAAGAAGTGGCCCGTTGGCTGCGGGGCGAGGAGTAGCGGGCTAAGGGTGTAGAGAATGAGACGCTACGCGCAGCTGCGTCAGCGGATTCTTGACGGTCGCTCGGACGCAAACATTCGTTTCGACGACTTGCGTGCCCTGTTGACTAGATTGGGATTCACCGAGCGGACACGCGGAAGCCACCACATATTCAGGATGGAAGGGGTAGCTGAAAGGTTGAATTTGCAACGCGATGGCAGCCACACCAAGCCTTATCAGGTACGGCAGGTTATTCTGAAACACCAATTGGGTAGGGACCGATGTACAAGTATGAGGTGATTCTTTACTGGAGCAATGCCGACGGCGCTTTCATAGCGGAAGTGCCGGAGCTTCCCGGGTTGCATGGCTCATGGAGACACACAGGAAGGCGCACTCGAAAACGTCAATCATGCCATTGGGCTCTGGATTGACACTGCGCGGGAGTTCGGCGATCAGATACCGGAACCCAAGGGGGAGCGTCTGATGCTGGCGTGAGCGCGCGAAATCGAAATGTTGATGTAGAATCCCCACCCCTAACCCACTCCATTTAGGAGACAGACAACATGGAACAATCCAGGTCCCAACAGCTATTTGAGCAGGCGCAGCGGGTCATTCCGGGCGGGGTGAACAGCCCGGTGCGTTCTTTCCGCGCGGTGGAAGGCACGCCGCCGTTCATTGCCCGCGGGCAGGGCGCGCGCATTTGGGACGTGGACGGCAACGAGTACATTGACTTCCTGGGTTCCTGGGGGCCGCTGGCGCTGGGCCATGCTCACCCGGTGGTGGTTGAGGCGGTGCAGCGGGCGGCGGCGGACGGCACGTCCTTCGGCGCGCCGGTGGAGCAGGAAGTGCAGCTGGCCGAGATCGTCTGCCAGGCGTTTCCGTCCGTGGACATGTTGCGGTTGGTGAACTCGGGCACCGAAGCGTGTATGTCGGCGTTGCGACTGGCGCGCGCGTTTACCGGGCGTTCCAAGATTGTAAAATTCGCCGGCAATTACCACGGCCACGCCGATGGGTTGCTGGTGCAGGCCGGTTCCGGCGCGTTGACCCACGGCATTCCAACCAGCGCGGGTGTGCCCGAGTCCTATGCCGCCGAGACGCTGGTGGCCACGTATAACGACACGGCGTCGGTGGAAACGCTGTTTGATGCCTGGCCGGATGACATCGCGGCGGTCATAGTGGAGCCGGTGGCCGGCAACATGGGGGTGGTGCCGCCGGCGGACGGCTTCCACGCGGATCTGCGACGCATCACCGAGGCCAACGGCGCGCTGCTGATTTTTGACGAGGTGATCACGGGCTTCCGGGTGGGCTATGGGGGAGCGCAGGCGCTCTTTGGGATCACGCCCGACATCACGACGCTGGGCAAAATCATCGGCGGCGGTTTGCCGGTGGGCGCATACGGCGGTCGGCGGGACGTGATGCAGATGGTTGCCCCGCTGGGGCCGATGTACCAGGCCGGAACGCTGTCTGGCAACCCGCTGGCGGTGGCCGCCGGCGTGGCAACGCTCACCGAACTGCAGCGGCCCGGCGTTTATGAGCAGCTGGAAGCCACCGCCGTGCGGTTCACCGAAGGCGTCGCCGCGGCCTTCGGTCGGGCAGAGGTGCCGTCTACAATCAACCGGGTGGCGTCCATGTTCACCGGGTTCTTCAATCCCGGCCCGGTTACGTCTCTCGCGCAGGTCGAGCAGTCGGATGCGGCAATCTACGGCCGGTATTTCCACGCCTTGCTGGATCGTGGAGTGTACATTGCGCCCTCGCAATTTGAGGCTGGGTTTGTGTCCATTGCCCACACTAACGCCGACATCGACCGCGCGATAGAGGCGGTTGGCGAGGCGGTGGCGGCGGTGGGGTAACCGGCAGGGAAGGATTTGTCGCCGGGGCAACCCTTGTGGTTGCTCCTACGTTTAGTGACCAATGGCAGCCGCAATCGAAAATCTGCACCGGCTGCTGAAGCAGCATTTCGGCTACGATGAGTTTCGGCCTCAGCAGGAGGCCATAATCGGCAATGCGCTGGCCGGGCAGCATAGTCTGGTGATTATGCCGACGGGTGGGGGCAAGTCGCTGTGCTACCAGTTGCCGGCCCTGGCGCGTGGGGGACTGACACTGGTGGTGTCTCCGCTGATTGCGCTGATGAAAGACCAGGTGGACGGGCTACGGGCCAACGGCGTTGCCGCCGAGTTTATCAACAGCAGCCTAGATAATTACACCGCCGGACAGGTAGAGCGCCGAGCGCAAGAGGGTAAAGTCAACCTGCTGTACGTGGCGCCGGAGCGGGTGAGTCAGCCCGGCTTTCAGCGGTTTATGAGTACCCTGGATTTACGGCTGATCGCCATTGATGAAGCCCATTGCATCAGCGAATGGGGACATGATTTTCGTCCTGATTACCGTACTCTGTCGGAACTGCGAAAGCGGTTTCCCGATACGCCGATGATGGCCCTCACGGCGACGGCCACCGAGCGGGTGCGGGATGATATTGTGGAGCAACTGCAGTTGGGAGACTGCCAGCGGTTCGTGTCCAGCTTTGACCGGGCTAATCTGAATTATCTGGTGCGGCCCCGGCAAGCGGCCTGGGATTCGTTGCTGGACGTGCTGGCGGAACGGCAGGGGCAGTCGGCGATCATCTACTGCTTTTCGCGCAAGGAAACTGAGGAAGTGGCGGAGGGTTTGACGGCTAGCGGGCATCCGGCGTTGGCCTATCACGCCGGGTTGGCCGCTGAAACCCGTCGCCGTACCCAGGAGCGGTTTATCGACGGCGAAGTTCCCGTAGTTGCCGCCACCATCGCCTTTGGAATGGGCATCGACAAGCCGGACATCCGGTTGGTGGTGCATTATGCGCTGCCCAAATCGGTTGAGGGCTATTACCAGGAAACGGGCCGGGCCGGGCGCGACGGAGGCCCCAGCGACTGCGTGCTGTTTTTCAGCGAGGGCGACCGGGCCAAGCAGGAGTATTTTATCCAGCGAATGACGGACGGCTACGCCCGGGCCGCTGCGGAACAACAGTTGCAGCAGATGGTTAACTACGGGCGGCTCCACACCTGCCGGCGCAAGTATTTGCTGGCCTACTTTGGCGAGGCGATGGCCGGCGATTCCTGTGGCAACTGCGACGTGTGCCTGGCGGAACGGCAGACGGTGGACGTTACGGAGGTAGCGCAGAAATTACTGTCGGCAGTGATTCGCACCGGCGAGCGGTTCGGAATCGCCTACGTCAATCTGGTGCTGCTGGGCAGCCGGGACAAGCGGGTCATAGAGTCGGGACATGACCGGCTGAGTGTGTTCGGGATCGTTGATGATTATGACCGCAACGGTCTGCGTAAGGTTGCTGACGGGTTGGTTGAAAAGGGTCTGCTGAGGCGGGAGGCAGGCCAGTATGCGACGATCGGCGTAACTGCCGCCGGGCGGGAGTGGTTGCGGAGCAGGAATAGTTTGACGCTGGAGCTGCGGGTGGAGGCGGCGGCAGAGCGGAGCGGGCGGAGAAGTAAACAGCCGACGTCGCGCCCGGTTGCCCACGATACGGGTTTGTTCGAGGAATTGCGCGCGCGGCGGCGGCGGTTGGCAGATGAGCAGGGCGTGCCGGCGTTTGTGGTGTTCGGCGATGCCACGTTGCGGGAGTTGGCATCGGCAAAGCCAATGAGCGGCGTGGCAATGCTGCGGGTGTCGGGAGTCGGCCCGGCGAAGCTGGAACGCTACGGGGAGGCGTTTTTGGCGGTGATACAGGAGTATGTAAAATGGGCGCCCGCGGATAGTGCGGTTACTGATGCCGTGGCTGCATCCGACATAGTGTTCAAGAATCAGATAAAGGCTGTGCTGCACACGCTTGACGAAAGGGAGGCACGGATACTGCAACTGCGGTATGGGCTGGATGGCAGTCCTCCCCGTACACTGGCAGAAATAGGTCGGCGGCTTGGTCTCAGCCGGGAACGCATCCGCCAAATTGAGGCAAGGGCGCTCAAAAAAGTAGAACGTCGCAGTCGATCCGCCGAAGCGGAACGGTCCGAGTCATATAGCGTAGATGAAATACGCCGGGAACACCCAAGGGCTTATGAAGCTTGGGCTGATGCAGAGGAACAAGAGTTGGCGCGGTTGTATGATTCTGGGTTAGACGTAACAGAGTTGTCTGCTCGTCTAGGCCGACGGCCCGGCGCAATTCAATCACGCCTGAACCGCTTGGGGCAGGATACTGATAATCAACCGCTAGGCGATACTCACGTATCGACGCAGCGATTGCTGCAGCAGGGGTTGACTGTTGACGAGGTTGCAAAGGAACGGAGGTTGTCGTCGCAGACCGTGCTGGCTCACGTGGAGCGGATCGTAAGGGCCGGCGAAGCTGTTGACCTGGGGCCGATGTTGCCGTCGTCGGAGCGGACGGCGAGAATCAGGGCGGCTTTGCAGGCAGCAGGGGATGACCGTCTGGCGCCGGTGAAGGAACTGCTGGGGGATGATTATAGTTATGAAGAGATTAGGTTGGTTCGCATTGCGGACGCCGGGGTAAAAAGTAGGGGCGAATGATTATTCGCCCCTATGGATTCCGGCTTGCGCCGGAATGACGGTTTGGGATGGTTTACGCGCCGTAGCGGGCGGCGGCGTTGGGGTCGCTGTATTCCACGTTCTTGGTACCCCAGAAAGCGGTAGCGATGTCGTCACAGGCGGCGACCAGCGACTCGGCATGATCCATGCTGACGGTCTGCTTGCACTGGCCGGCCAGTTTTAGCGCGGAGTTGAACTTGGCGGCAATCTCGCCGGCGTCGACGCCGGGCCAGGCGTAGTCGGCCCAGAGGATGCGCAGTTCTTCCTTGCACTTCTCGGCGTGTTCTTCCTTGACGGTAACGTAGCGGGAGAAGGTGTTGGCGAAGGTTTGCCGCTCGCTGGCCGGAGAGCCGGGTTGAGGCGCTTCCAGGGCTTGCATCCGCAGCACCATTTTCTGGACGGTCTGGGCCGCAATCTTGGCAACGAGCGGATCGTAGATGCCGCAGGGGATGTCGCAGTGGGCGTAGGCCGCGCGAGGCTTCAGCAAGGCAATCGGATTGAACATCGTTAGCAGTCTCCTTTCGGTGAGCGAGGGTTGGTGGCTAATTGCCATCATATGCAGGATGTATGCGGGAAAAATGCTAGCGCAATTGGGCGTCAGGCGCAAGTGCGCGATGTCCGCACACGTGCCCACTCAGTCTGTCATTGCGAGGAGCATAGCGACGTGGCAACCTCGATGAGGTTGAACACACGTCGGAGCACCGTCGTTCCTACGGCGACGAGATTGCCACGCTACGCTCGCAATGACTGGGTGGGTACGCAAATAATGACAGGGTGGGTACGCAGGAGCGCGGTGTCTGTGCGATGTCTGCACCGGATAATGTCGGTCTGGATCGCAAACCTTTTGGGAGGGTGGTCGGCGGGAATTTTTGGTATGCTGGCCCACAATTCGGTGTATGCAAATTGGAGGGTAAGCCATGCGAGCTGCGGTCTACAAAGGCGAACAGGTGTTGCAGGTTGAGGAGCTTCCCGACCCGACTCCTGGGCCCGATCAGGTGGTGATGCGGGTGAAGTATTCGGCGATTTGTGGCACCGATGTCCATGCGTTCCTGTACGACCTGGCCCAACCGGGCGCGGTAATGGGGCACGAGTACACGGGAACCATCGTCGATGTGGGGGCGGACGTTACCCGCTGGAAAACCGGCGACCGTGCGGTCGGCGGCGGGGGGCATCCCCCGCCGGGCGTGGGCTCAGCGACACGCACGAATCCGCGATTCAACTACCGGACGATGGGGTTCCAGCACAATAACCGTCCCCGTGGCTATGCCGAGTATGTGCTGCTGGACGAGTGGGAACCGACACCGGTGCCCGACGATGTTACCGATGAGCAGGCGGCGTTGTGCGAACCCTGCGCGGTAACCGTCCACGCGGTGCGGTTGTCGGACATCAAGCTGGGCGACGCGGCGGTGGTGCTGGGCGCCGGGCCCATCGGTCTGCTGTGTATGCAGACGGCGCGGGCGGGCGGCGCGACCACGGTCATCGTGTCGGAGCCGGCGGCGGGTCGGGCCGAGGCAGCCCGATTGTTGGGCGCTGACGCCGTTTTCAGTCCGATTGACGATGACCTCGACGCCCGTGTGGTGGAGCTGACGGGAGGAATCGGGCCGCAGGTCGTGTTCGAGTGCGCCGCCGCCCCGTCCACCCTGGAGCAGGCATTGGATTTAACGGCCCGGGGCGGGCAGGTGGTGATGATCGCCATCGCCTGGGAACCCACGCCGGTGATGCCGCCGAACTGGATGGCGCGCGAGGTGCGGGTGCAGTCATCTTTCGGCACGGCTCCCGAGGACTGGCGCATCGCGCTGGAGTTGATGCGGAACGGGCAGGTGTCGGTCGACCATATGCTATCGGCCACCGACTTCGTCCCGCTGGAAGGTATCCAGGGCGCATTCGAGGCGCTATGCCATCCCACCAGAGAGTTGCAGATGGTGGTGGCGCTGTAGCAGCCGGCGGCCCGCCCAGGTGCTTTCGATTCTCCCTCGCCCCTTGTGGGAGAGGGCTGGGGTGAGGGGTATGGCCTGCCGTGGGTTAATTCCCTTCCTTACATTTTCACCCTAACCCTCTCCCATCAAGGGAGAGGGGATTTCTTGGACAATCGAATGACCCTGCGGCCCGCCGGCTTCGCTTGCCGCCGGGTGGCGCCCAATCTATAATCATTGACATCAGTTCTGGCCGGCGGGTTTTGCCGGCAGCGTTATGACTACGACGTAAAATTACCGGTTCCAGGTCGGTTGACCCGACGAGGAGGTCATTTTGGCTACTATTTCCCGCAGCCCCAGAGCCTTGCTGAAGCATCGCAGTCGGGATATTACCGAAGGCCCCGATCGGGCGCCGGCCCGCGCAATGCTGATGGCGATGGGCCTGACTCCGGACGACCTGGAAAAACCCTTCGTCGCGGTGGCTAATCTGGCCAGCGATGTTACGCCCTGCAACGTGCACCTGGATCGCTTTGCGACTGCCGTCAAGGATGGTATTCGTGCCGGCGACGGCACGCCTTTCCAGTTTGGGACTATCACTGTCAGCGATGGCATTTCCATGGGAACCGAGGGGATGAAGGCGTCGCTGGTGAGTCGGGAAGTCATCGCCGATTCAATCGAGACGGTAGCGTTTGGCGAGCGGATGGACGGGCTGGTGACGGTTGCCGGCTGCGACAAGAATATGCCCGGCTGCATGATGGCCATCGCACGCCTGAACATTCCAGCGGTTTTTGTCTACGGTGGCAGCATCCTGCCCGGCCAGTACAACGGACAGGATGTGAACATTCAGGATGTGTTTGAAGCGGTGGGCGCCTACGCCGCCGGTCGCATGACCCTCGAAGAGTTGACCGAGCTGGAATGCCAGGCCTGTCCCGGTGAAGGTTCCTGCGCCGGGCTGTTCACCGCCAATACGATGTCCACCGCCATCGAAGTGATGGGGATGTCGCTGCCTGGCGACGCTTCGCTGACGGCGGTGGACCCGCGTAAGGTTGGCGAGGCGAAACTGGCCGGCGAAACCGTGATGCGGTTACTGGAAGAGGGGATACGCCCCCGCGACATTCTGACTAGGGAAGCCTTTGAAAACGCAATCACCGTAGTGGTCTCAATGGGCGGCTCGACCAACTCGGTGCTGCACCTGATGGCGATTGCCCGCGAGGCCCAGGTCGATTTGACGCTGGAGGATTTCGACCGCATCAGCCGCAATACTCCTTACATTGCCGACATGAAGCCGAGCGGTCGCTACGTGATGGCCGACCTGAGCCGTTACGGCGGTGTAGCTCTCATCGGCAAGCGCCTGCTGGATGCTGGCCTGCTGCACGGCGACGCTATGACGGTGAACGGCAAGACGCTGGCGGAGAATATCAACGCAACGGCGATCACGGAAGACCAGCCCGTCATCTACCATGTCGATAATCCGCGCAGTCCCACGGGCGGCCTGGCCATCCTGCGGGGCAACCTCGCTCCGGACGGCGCGGTAATCAAAGTGGCGGGGCATCAGGAGCGGGTTTACGAAGGGCCGGCCCGGGTGTTCGAGCAGGAAGAGCCGGCGTTCCAGGCCATCCAGCGCGGAGAAATCAAGCCCGGCGACATCGTGGTGATTCGCTATGAGGGTCCCAAAGGCGGGCCGGGGATGCGAGAAATGCTGGCCGTTACCGGCGCGCTCATCGGGCAGGGCCTGGGCGACAGCGTGGCGCTGGTCACCGACGGCAGGTTCTCGGGCGCATCTCACGGGCCGATGGTTGGCCACGTGGCGCCGGAGGCGATGGTGGGCGGGCCCATCGGCCTGGTGAACGAGGGCGACATCATCAAGCTGGACATACCGGGTCGCCGGATTGATGCCCAGATTAGCGAAGCAGAGTTTGCCGCCCGCCGCGCCGCCTGGCTACCGATTGAACCCAAATACACCACCGGTGTGCTGGCCAAGTACGCCAAGCTGGTCTCTTCGGCATCCGAAGGTGCGGTAACGGGTTGACCGTGTAAAATGATAGAACCGGGCCGCATCAGCATTCCAGTCAAGATTGCGGTAGCGGCCTCGGTTATCCTGCTGATAACTGCCGGAATAATGGTGGTATTCGGAGGCAGGGAATGGAAAGGACTGGAAACACTGATTACGGCGTCGATGCTAGTACCCTTATCAGCGTTGTTCTGGCCATTCTTTGAAACGGGAGGCTACATCGTGCTTTTTGGAATAGACTATGCCCGTCAGGCAATCTGGCGACGGCGACAAAAAGAGCTCGCCAAAGCCCTTGAAGACATCGCCAAAGCCCGTGAAGAAGGCTATCGGCTTGGCTATGATGCGCGGGTGGCAGAGGAGAATGGAAGCAACGACGGGAACGGGCAGAACCCACGTCGCGGAGACCCTAATGACAACCGCTGATACGTGGGTGCAACTTGAACATAAGGGTGCGCTGGCGGTGATCAGATTGAACCGCCCCGAGGCGCGCAATGCCCTGTCACCGGGGATGGTGGCGGAACTGGGGCAGGCGGTGGCTTCCTGCCGCGCTGGGGACATCAGGGCGGTGCTGCTGACCGGTTCCGGCGGCGCGTTTTGCGCCGGCGCCGATGTGCGGGACTTTGCCGCTCAGCTGGACGAAGGGGGGCCGGAGGGCCTGGCGAATCACCTGCGGCAGCTGGCCGATGATTTGCACCGTGAGGTGGTGATGGCCATCCGGAAGCTGGACAAGCCGGTGGTGGCGGCCATCAACGGAGTTGCGGCTGGCGCCGGCTTCAGTCTGGCCCTGGCCTGCGACCTACGGGTGGCATCGACCGACGCCCGTTTCCTGCTGGCCTACGCCAACATCGGCTGCACTGCCGACGGCGGTTCGACCTATATGCTGCCGCGAATTGTGGGGCAGGGTCGAGCGATGGAGATCTACATGGCTCGGCAACCCATCGGCGCTCAATACGCGCTGGAGCTGGGTCTGGTCAGCCAGGTGTTCGAGCCCGCCCAGTTCGACCGGCACGCCATGGAAACTGCGGATCGGCTGGCTCAGGGCCCAACGCGGGCGTATGGTCGGGTAAAAGCGTTGTTTGATTCCAGCTGGGATTTGGGATTGGCCGAGCAGCTGGATGCGGAAACCGATGCCATCGCCGACATCGGCCTCACCAAAGACTTCCAGGAAGGGATTCGCGCATTCACGCAAAAGCGCCCGGCGTGGTTCCAGGGTTCGTAGCCCAGCATTCGCAAGTCGGTTATCTATGTCACGCCTACCCACACTAATCTGTCATTGCTAGGAGCATTGCGACGTGGCAATCTCGAAGAGGTTGAACACGCGTTGGCGAACCGCCGTTGCTAAGGCGACGAGATTGCCACGCTACGCTCGCAATGACAAAGTGGGTGCGCAAGTCGGTTATCTATCGATTGCGGTTGCCCTTGCCGCGGTTTTCGGCGGTCTCTATACTGGCGTCATCGAATTTCAGGAATGAACCGAGGCAATGCCGGCTGAAGACAGCAAGGAGACTCGCCATGCCCAAAGAGAAGGTGGAGATATTCTGGTTCTCGGAGCAACCATACGCCCACGTATCCGATGAAGACGTTGCACAGTACGAATCGGGGCGGTTGCTCTTCCCCAATACGCACTTCGACCCGGCAAAAGCCCATGTGCTGTACAACCAGTACCATGAGCAGTATGCGTGGGCCGACGAGAACGGTTTCGACGGTATCATGTCCAACGAGCATCACTCGTCGTACTGGTGCATGAAACCGGCGGTGAACATCGACGCGGCGGTGATCGCCAAGGTTACGCGCCGGGCCAAGATTGCCATTCTGGGCAACGTAATCGCCGTCAACGACCCGATACGCATGGCGGAAGAGATTGCGATGCTGGACTGCATCTCCGGGGGCCGTATCATCTCCGGGTTCGTGCGCGGGACGGCGGTGGAGACGCTGCAGGGCGGGATTGCGCCGCCGCAGAACCGGGACCGTTTCGAAGAGGCGCACGACCTCATCGTAAAGTGCTGGACGGAACCAGGGCCCTTCCGCTACGAAGGGGAATATTACCACTACCGTGTGGTAAACCCGTGGGTACTGCCGATGCAGAAGCCCCATCCGCCCATTTGGTTCCCTGGGTTCAGCAGTCCGGAAAGCGTGATGTGGGCGGCGCGGCATCAGCACCCGTATATGAACCTGGGATCGTTGCTGGAGCACACGCACCGCTTGCGCGACGTGTACATCGAGACGGCTCTGGAGACCGGATTCCAGCCGGGGCCGGAGCATTTCGGCTACCTGCTGCGGGTGTTCTGCGCCGACACCGACGAGAAAGCGCAGGAGCTGGGTCGCGAGTTTCTCTGGACTCAGGAACATCGCAACCGCGGCCCCCGCGAGCACAACGACCCGCCCGGGTACCAGTCCCGCGAGGCGGTGGACATCCAGCGGACGTTGCCGGGCGCCGGCGGCTTCGGTCGGACGATGACCTACGAAGAGCTTCAGGAAGCCAACAATATCATCGTGGGCAGCCCCGACACCGTGCGGGAGAAGTTGTCGATGATTATCGACCGACTGAACCCGGGCTACCTGCACGTCTACGGCAACGAAGGCGCGATGGACCACGCGGAGGTGATGCGCTCCATTGAGCTGATTGGCAAGGAAGTTATCCCGGCGTTGCACGAGATTCCGCTGGTCGAGCACTATTAGGCTCGAACACATCGCTATGAGCAAAGCATTTTTGCTGACGGCGCTGGCGGTGGTTCTACTGTTGCTGGCCGGCTGTGCCCCGAGTGAGGTCGAACCGTGCCGGGAGGGTTACGACCTCAACATCGAATTCCAGCTGTTTTTTGGCCTTACCGACAATGATGGCAATACGGTAAGCGAAGAGGACTGGCAGGAGTTTGTGGAGGATACGGTGATCCCGTATTTTCCGGTCGGGTCATCCGTCGTTGAGGTTGGCGGTCATTGGCTAGATCCATCCGGCAATCTGCAACTGGAAAGGACCAAGAAGGTGCATGGTCTAATGGGCCCGCCCGGCGAGGACGGTTGGCTTCGGGTAGAAAAAATCTCCGAGACGTTCGTACAGCGCTTTAACCAGGATCCGGTTTTTCACATCGCGCAAGAGGTGTGTTCGGGCATCAAGGAATGAAGCGCTGATGAATGAAGAACTGCCGCAGCGTCAGGCCTTTATCGGCGTGGGTACGATGGGCAGCCTGATGGCCGGCTGCTTGCTGGACGCCGGCGTTGACCTGGTGGTTCATGACCTGCGCCGGTCGGCGGCGGAGCCACTGCTGGATCGCGGCGCGCAGTGGGCGGATACCCCCCGACAGGCCGCCGATGGTTGTCGCGTTGTGTGGGCGTCGCTCCCCGGCCCGGAGCAGGTGGTCTCGGCGTTGCTGGGCGATGAAACGGGCGCCCTCGCTGGCATGGCGGGGGATGCGGTACTGGTGGATACCACCACCGATGACCCCGACGTGGCGCGACGAGTAGCCGAAGCGTGCCGGCAAAAGGACGTGTCCATGCTGGACGCCCCTGTTAGTGGACGCCCGCCCAACATGACGATGATCGTCGGCGGTGACCGGGCGGTGTTCGACCGGGTGTTGCCCGTACTGGACACGGTGGCGGCGCGGGTGTTTTACGTGGGCGAATCTGGCGCCGGCTGCGCGGCCAAGCTGGCCACCCAGTACATGGGTTACACCAACCTGATTGCTGCCATCGAGGGAATGCTCATCGGCAAGGCCGCGGGCATCGACCCGGCGGTGCTGGCGGAGATCGTTCCGGTCAGCGCCGGTGCGAGTCGGGCGTTCAACGCCATCCCCAACTCGATACTGGACGGTTCGTACCAGGCCGGCGGCACGCTGGACATCGTGGCCAAGGACGTGGCTCTGGCCTGCGCGCTGGCGCAACGCCTGCGGGTTCCCGCTGCCACCGGCGAGCAGGCTGATGCCCTCTACAAAGCGGCCCAGGAACTGGGCTGGGGCGGCGAAGGCTACCCGATTGTAGCCAAGCTCCTGGAAGATCTGGCGGGGCAGAGTTTGAGCGGGGAGTAAGGCTTTGTTGCTCTCGGCAGGGGGTTTGTCACCATTATCAGCTAGGGCGCTGCACCGTACCAACGGGTGATAATCTCATCTACCTGCGTCGCGACCTCGTCGGATACGTCCTTCTTGAATGCAGCTTCCACATGGCAAACAGTGAGGTTAGTGCCCTCGCAGTCGTCGGCAGCATCGTCTTGCAAGCGCTTGAAGTACAAGTTGCGGAACCCCTGCCGGAAGATTTCTTCTCCTAGAGTATGGTACAGGTCCAGGTACAGTCGTTCACCTAACGAGTAGTGGCAGGCGTATCCCTTGGTCTTACTCATAGTTCCCTTTTCGGGATTCGCACGTTCCAACTCTGCGATGGTTTTGTAGAGAGTACAAGGATCATTGTCCGGCCCTATCGGTGTTCCGGTGCGCACGTTTTCGGAGATAGAGCCGAGCAACTCAGCCGCGCCCTCGTCACTCCAGGGTTGATTGGGGCCGCCAAAATAATGGTGGCCGACTTCGTGAGCAATTACGAACGGGGCGCGTTGCCATTTCCTACCGTTTTCCACGTCATACACCGGCCATATCGTGATGTGTGTGCCATAGTTCGTTCCTCCCGGGGTGGGAAGGGATCTGGCCTCATCAAAATACAAGGCGACGTAATTGGTTGGAAGAGGCACCCCCATAAATTCTTCAATGGTGCGCACGCTGTGTTCCAGGAAATCCATGCTCTCAGTACGTTGATCACGGAGGCGGATGATGGCCAGCAATACCTCGCCAGACAAAGGTAATTCGGTAACGCGCTTTTCCAGGTAAACACCCATCCCGCTCAGCAGGATGGGCACCGACTCCGGTTTCTTTTCGCGTGTGACGGCGAGAACGACGAGGACTTTGGCCTCTTCATCAGTGATCCCGTCGCTGATGCCAGGATGGGACATTATCTCCAAAAAGACGGCGGCGCCATCGTCTTCAATCCTTTCCAGAGACCGTACCGCCAAAGCGTCCGCGCTCGTCACGCTATCCAGAAAGGGCATATCCAGAATGTCGATAGCTGCTGCAAAGACCGCCTGCTTCAGCGACGTATCCTTCGACAGCGCCATGCCATAAAGGTAGCGGATAACCGTTGCTTCATCTGCAGTAATCCCGTCGTGGATCCAGGATTTTTGCAGCATATTTTCGGCCAATTCGGGAGCATAGCGAGCCGTTTTGTATAGCCATGGGATGGCGACGGATTCATCGAGAGTAATATCGTCCTTGACCCAAGACTTTTGCAGCAATGCCCAGAACGTATTCGGGTACCAGCGTGCGCTCGCAATGAGCGCTTCGGCGGCAGCGCGTTCAGTATCGTCCACGCCGTCGGCCACCCAGGGCAACGCTCTAATTTCAGTCGCCCGCGGCCGCTCATTACTTTCCAGCCAGGGACCGTATTTTAGCTTGCCCCAGGGAATCGTCGGCGCTGGAGCACCGGTAGCGGGTGGGAAAAGGGTGGGCCGGGGAGTGGGTGTTGGAGTGGGCTGTGGTGTAGGGGTAGGCAGTGGTGTGGGAGTTAACGTTGGCGTCGGCGTGGGTGTATGTGTCGGCGGAAGGGGGGTGCTGGTGGGTGTTGGCTGGGGGGGCGTGCTGGTTGGTTCCTGTGTGGGCATCATAGCCGTCGCCGTGGGTAGTGGGGCAGGGGTATCAGTTGGTAGCGACGTGTCGGTTGGCGATGCGGCAACGGTCGGGGCCGGGGTGGCTGTGGGCACTAGCGTTGGTTCCGGCGTGGTGCAGCCGGTAACGATCAAGGCGAGCGCCAGGGCAGCCGTAGCCAGCGGGACCAGGGCAGTTAGCCTGGAACTATAAGCGGAAAGCATACTGTCCTTATATCAGAGAACGAAATGGCCCGACAAATTCCGCTCGGCGGCATAGGGTTGTGATACCATGCCCCCATCTGCGGGTCTGGTGACGCCCACCGGAGGAGCGATATGGCAATCACGTTTCAACCTAGCGCGTTCAGCGGAATGGTGGATCAGGACAATGGTCTGGTTAGCCGCGAAATCTTCGTAAATTCCGACATTTACGCCGAAGAGCAGGAACGCATATTCACCCGCGCCTGGTTGTTCGTCGGCCACGAGAGCCAGGTATCCAAGCCCGGCGACTTCTTCATCTCGTCCATGGGCGAAGAGTCGGTCATCCTGTGCCGCGACCGGCAAGGCGAGGTGCATGTATTTCTCAACTCATGCACTCACCGGGGGATGAAGGTTTGCCGCTATGATGAGGGCAACACCCCCATCTTCACGTGCCCCTATCACGGGTGGAGCTTTGCCACTGACGGCTCGCTGGTTGGCGTTCCCTATTTCAAGGATGCTTACCACGAGGAATTGGACAAGACCGAGTGGGGGCTGATGCGCGTGCCCCGTATGACCAACTACAAGGGCGGTATCTGGGCGACCTGGGATGCCAACGCCCCGGACTTCCTGGAATACATTGGCGGTTTCAAAACCTACCTGGATATCCTGTTCGACGGTTGGGACGGCGCCGAGGGCGGCACCGAAATAATTGGCGGCATCGAGAAGTGGCTGGTTCCCTCCAACTGGAAATTCCCGGCCGAGAACTTCATCGGAGACCGCTATCACAACATCAGCCACCGCTCCGTGGACCTGGTGGGCATCGGCCCGTCCGGGCAGGGTCGGCGGGATAACCGGGAGCGGGAGGGCGCCAAGTCGCTGGACGTTTCCTTCCCTGAACGGGGTCACGGCACGGTGATTTTCCTGCGACCGGAAGATGCTCAACCCGTGCGATCCTACCAGAACGACCCGGTCGTCGCCGAGTATTTCCATGCCTGCGAGATAGCCCGCAAGGAACGGCAGGGTGAGTTGTGGCGCATCCTGGCCGGCCCGGGCACCATCTTCCCGAATATGTCCTATCTGCCCCGTCAGCCCCGCAGCATAGCCGTGTGGCACCCCCGCGGACCCGACCAGACCGAAGTCTGGCGCTGGTTCCTGGTGGACAGCAGCGCGCCGCCGGAGGTTAAGGAGTTCCTGCGTCGGTACTACATCCGCTATTCCGGACCCGGCGGGTTGACCGAGCAGGACGACATGGAGAACTGGAACTACGCGCACGCCGCCAGCCGGGGAGCGATCGCCCGCCGCCGCGCCTACAACTACCAGATGGGGATGGGTTACGCCGTGGATGACTTCGAGGACGGCGGCCTCCGTTTGCCCGGCACGGTGCTCGACACCACCAAGGCCCGCGCCGGCGAGCAGAATCAGCGCACCTTCTACACGCGTTGGGCCGACTTCATGGCGGCGCGGGATTGGGACGAACTGGCCGGCTGGCGGGGCGGCAACGGGAAGTCCCACAACGGCAATGGAACAGCGGTGCGGTAGGTGCGGTTATGGTTACGACCAACGATGCCGTCGCCCTGCTGTTGCTGAAGCAGGACGTAGAGGCGTTTCTGTACCACGAGGCGAATCTGCTGGACGAACGGCAATACACCGAGTGGCTGGACTTGCTAGCCGACGATGTGCGTTATTGGGTTCCGATGCGCCGCAACGTCAAGTTCGGCGAGCTGGAACGGGAGTTTACCCGCGAAGGCCAGGACATCAACTGGTTCGACGAGGGCAAAGAAACCCTCGGTCAGCGGGTCAGGCAGATCCAGACCGGAGTGCACTGGGCGGAGGAACCGCTATCACGGCTGGCCCACCTGGTTACCAACGTGGAGATTCTGGACGCCAAGCCCGACCCGGCGGCGGCTGCAGAGGTGTCGCTGCGCTGCCGGTTCATCATCTACCGCAACCGGGTGGCTACCGAGACCGACATTCTGGTGGGCCGCCGGGAGGATATGCTGCGTCGGGAAAACGGACAGTGGCGCATCTGCCGCCGCAAGGTGCTCCTCGACCAGAACGTACTGCTGGCCAAGAATCTGACCTTCTTCTTTTAGGTGATTTCCACATGGCCGATATTGTGAACTTGTTGGACCTCGAAGCCGGACAGGCCGTGCGGCTCGACAACGATGCCACCGCCGAGATTGTGTCGAATCCCAGGGATGGCGTCTGGCTCTTCGTCCGCTACCTGTCCCATCCCGACGAACCCGAACAGGTTGGAGAAGAGGACATGGTGTTCGCCCAGGTGGTGACCGAAGTCCTGGCGGCGTGAGCATGGTGTCCACGGCGGGAAACGCCAACGATGGGCCGGTCATGCCGGATGATGCGGAAGTGATGGCCGCGCTGCGAGCCGGCTACCGCGCCATCGACGACGGCTATGGGTTTTACCCCGGTTTCGACGGCTGGCTGGAATCGCTGGGCTACCAACGCCGCGACGATTCGCCCTGCACGTGCCCGGACGCCGGCTATCGCGGGCACCTGCCCGAATGTCGGTGGGTGCGCATTTAATCCATAAAATCGGAGCGAACGATATATGTCGCAGGAATTTGTTGACCGCATGGAAATGGTCTGGCGGTCCATCGCCGGTCTGTGCGCCAATTTCACCCGGGAGCAGTGGGCTGCGCCGACGGAATGCCCGGGATGGTCGGTGCAGGATCAGGTATCCCATCTCGTAGGCAGTGAGTGCCGCCTGTTGGGGAGGCCGGCTCCGGAGCACGAACCAACCGATACATCCCACGTCCGCAATGACGTAGGTCGGAGCAACGAGGTGCTGGTGGGCTATCGTCGGCAGTTCACGGGCGCCGACATTCTGGCCGAGTTCACAGAGGTTGCCGGCGAACGGCTGGCTATCCTGCGGGCCATGTCGGATGATGATTTCGCGGCGGAGGCCGACAACCCCCTGGGTCGAGGGCCTTACACCGACCTGCTGGCCATCCGCATCTATGACGCCTGGGTTCATGAGCAGGACATCCGCCGCGCGCTGGGCATTCCCGGCCACCTGAGCGGCCCCGTTGCCGAGCACGCCTATGGGCGCACCGAGATGGCCATGCCCTTCGTGGTGGGTCGCAAGGTGAAACCCGACGACGGCACGACGGTAGTGTTTGACATAACCGGCGAGGTGGGTGGCACCATAGCGCTGAGTATGGTAGACGGCCGGGCGAGTCGCCTGGACACTGCGCCGCCATCGCCGACGGTGCAGCTGACGATGGGCCTGGAGCCGTTCAACGCCCTGGGCACCGGGCGGTGGACGGCGGAAAAAGCGCTGTCCGACGGCGCGGTAGAGATTGCTGGAGACCGGGAACTGGGCGAGCGAATCATCGGTGAAATGAACTTTATGATTTAGGGCGTGAATCTCGTGTTTGGTATCGTAATCGCACTTTCCAGGTTTGGTTATGCCCAAAGTGCGAGATGCCATACAGTTAGTAGAGGGCGACGGCTGGCGTTAAACTCGGACCAGAGGAAGCCATCGCCAGTTCAGGCATTCAGAGAAACCTGGCACCGTGACTATTGCGGGACATCCAGGTGATGACGTTGCGCCTGGCACGTGGCTCAGCATTTTGAGACAGGCAGGGCTGCGGGAGAGGAACCGATGAAACTGAAATACGCCGTGGTCTTTGAACGGACGCCCAACAATTACAGCGCTTACGCGCAGGATTTGCCGGGTTACATCAGCGCCGCGAAAACTTGGGATGATATTCAGGTTAGCATCAGGGAAGCCATAGAGTTCCATATTGCTGGGATCAATGAGGATGGCGACCTGATTCCCGAACCGATGCTGTCAGTGGCGGAAGCGGCCGCATACCATAACGATACCGTAGCCTCCTCCACGGAATGCGATGGAGAGACGGAACTGGTTGCCGTAGTGGCGGTTGAGGCGGATGTTGCTCCGCTTGCGACGGCGGGATAGTCCATTCCGCCGTGCATACCGGAAGTCACCAAGCGGGGTCGTCCAGCTTTTGGGACGGCTCAATTTTTTGCATGGAAAGCTCCGCCCATTCTGTGACCATCGCGGGTAACTCACTTTCACTGCTCAAATCACCGGAGCCCCCTATCCTTTCAAACCAGGTGCCGCCATGAAAACAACCGCCTTCCTCTTTGTAGCCGTCGTCTTCCTCTCCGGGTGCTCGCAGACACCGAAAACCGTTGAAGACTGGTACCTGGAGCGCCAGCCCGAATATTCCCGTCTGCTACGCACAGCGGCCGACTGCCACAGCAACCGTTACGTTTATTGGGAGATCGTCGACGCTATGCACCGTGGTAACGCTCAGTTCGCCAACGATATGAAACAATTAGCTCGAGCCCTAGATACGACCAGCCCCGGTTACCAAGCAGCTTACGACACATACTCCCAAGCCAACCTCACGATGCAACGAAATTTGAAACAGACCTTACTCAACGCAACCGGATGGGCTCAAGATGGACTGGCGTGCTGCGGAGGCCGCTTATCTACTGAACGCGAACCTCGGCACTGCCAAGAAATTATGCAAGCGCCCCCGGATCTCTTCATTTACGCTGTCTATGGCGCTATGGAGTACTGCCTTGAAAGAGTCCCGCCTTGGTCACAGGACCACCCGTAACCCTTCCATCATTCCCTTTACGACGAACACAGTAGGGAACGCCAAGGTGTCCTGCGAGGGCACCTTTTTGTTAGGTTGTTGGAAGTTACCAACTTGTGGTCCCACCACCGTGGAAGTGTGGATGAATCGCCATTATGGCGGACCAACACATATTATGGATCTATTTATGGGACCATTATTGCATTTTAGCGCAACACTTAATTGACAACAGACTAAAAGTATGTTAGCATTCCGCGTCGCTGACAGGAGGAAGCGGCAATCATGAAACGAGTTGACTTGTGCAGCAGGCTGCGTATCGATAAGAAAGCCCCGACTGAGGTTCCAAGTCGAGCCGGGGCCGCAACAACCATCTCACTCAGAGAGAAGGAGCTAGTCGTATGGCAACCTTACCGTATTATGATGGAAACGGCAACCGCTGCCCGCGTGGACACAAGAATTGCCCCTGCTTCATTGAAGGCAGCAGCATGACGTACAATCTCGTCAGCCGCGACATCCGGAGCATCTTCGGCTGGAGTTTTCGGACGGTCGGCTATAAACCCAGCGAGACTTGGAAAGAAATCGTCCGTCGCTTGAAAAGCTGGCGTTACAAAAAGGGTCTATAACCGCAGGATACATCCCCCGCCTATCACCCGCCCCGCCGCCCCGGTATAATGACTCTCAACGACTACCGAGGCGGCGGGGTGCCGTCATGTAGTAGAGGGAGGATAGTAATGGAAATTGGCGTTTCGGTTCCCATTGTTGAGATTGGCGATGATTTTGGGGCTTTGCGGGATTATATTCAGGCGGCGGAGGATTTGGGGTATTCGCACGTCCGCATCCTCGACCATGTTCTGGGCGCGGTTCCTGAGAAGCATCCGGAGGTGCCACAGTTTCCTTATACTCATGAGTCTTATATCCACGAGCCGTTTACGCTGATGGCTTACCTGGCCGCCGTTACCAAGACCATCGGCCTGACCACCGGGATTTTGATATTGCCGCAGCGGCAGACTGCCCTGGTAGCCAAGCAGGCCGCCGAAATCGACGTGTTGTCGGGCGGGCGGCTCCGGCTGGGTATCGGCGTGGGCTGGAACTCGGTGGAATACGAAGCATTGGGTGTCGATTTCGCCTCTCGCGGTAGCCGGTGCGATGAGCAGATTGAAGTGTTGCGCCAGTTGTGGACGGAAGATGTCGTAGACTTCCACGGCAAGTACCATGACATCACCCACGCCGGTATCAACCCACTGCCGGTACAGCGTCCGATCCCCATCTGGGTCGGCGCCGGCCGGGGCAACGCGCCGACACCGCCCAACGCCGCCATCCGGCGCATCGGCCGGATGGCAGATGGTTACTTCCCGATGTTTGCTCCCGATTCCGGCGGGGAAGCTATCCTGGGCCGGATTCGTCAGCAGGCTGAGGCGGCGGGGCGCGACTCCTCGGAGGTAGGTATCGAGGGTCGCATCACCGTTACAGCAGACAACAATCCCGAGGACTGGCTCACCGAGTTGCGT
Source organism: Dehalococcoidia bacterium (assembly GCA_965220095.1). Lineage (GTDB taxonomy): Bacteria > Chloroflexota > Dehalococcoidia > Lucifugimonadales > UBA3495 > Bin87. Next base: position 1,557,568 of record OZ244805.1, on the reverse strand, counting down.
TCCTGGGAGGGTTTGGGTGCGACTCACATTGCGGCTGGACTGCGCGGCGGGCAATCACCCGACGACCACATCAACGCCATACGCCGGCTGAAGGATGCGATTGGGTAGCACCGCAAGATGAGATCAGCTCGCGAGAATATGCCAATGTCGCCACGACACGGGCGCCGGGGAGCCGGCGAAGGTCGCCCGAAAGGGCGTATGCCGGGGCTGGTTCGGCGCATCGCCGCGTCATTCCAACCCTACTGGCCGCGAGTGCTGGCCGTAGGGCTGCTGATCGTGATTACCGCCGGGCTGGGTGTGGTCAATCCCATTTTGATCCGAGTGATGTTTGACTCCGCCCTGTTTGTGGAGGGTGGCCCGGACCTGAATCTCGTTTGGACACTCGCCGCGGTAATGGCCGGCGTGGTGGTGGTGACGGGCAGCCTGGGGGTGGGGCAAACCTGGCTGACGCAGCAAGTTGGTCAGCAGGTGATGCGAGATTTGCGCGATCGGCTGTATTCGCATTTGCAGTCCCTGTCGCTGGGTTTCTTCACCTCCACCAGAACCGGCGAGATCCAGAGTCGAGTTGCCAACGACGTTGCCGGTATTAGGGTTGTGGTTACCGGCACCGTTAGCAACATTCTGGCCAACGTAGTCATCATTGTCAGCACGCTGGCGGCGATGCTGGTATTGTCGTGGGAGCTGACGCTGGTGGCGGTGGGCATCACGCCCGTATTCGCGGTGTTCAGCTACCTGGTTGGCAAGCGACGGCGTGCTATGTCGTCGATGGTTCAGGAATCCACCGCCGAAATGACGGCCATCACCCAGGAAACGCTATCGGTCTCCGGAGTGATGCTGACCCGGCTGTTCGGGGCGCAAAATCGGGAAATTGAGCGGTTCCGGCAGCAAAACATCAGGTTGTCAGACCTGGAAATACGGCGGGAGATGACCGGGCAGGCGGTGTGGGCAGGAATACAGGTGTTCTTTTCGCTGTCGCCGGTGGTGGTCTACGTGCTGGCCGGCTACCTGATGTTTGGAGCCTTTGGGCCCGGTGGCGTAACGGCCGGCACGATCATTGCTTTCACAACGCTGCAGACCCGGTTGTACTTCCCCATCAGCACGCTACTGAGGACATCGGTGGAACTGCAATCTTCGCTGGCGTTGTTCGAACGCATCTTCGGTTACCTGGACATCCGACCCGAGATTGTGGATGCGCCCGATGCCGTGGTTATGCCGCCGGAAAGGGTGGCTGGCGCGGTGTCTTTCCGCGACGTGCGGGTGAATTACCGTTCACCACTGGAGGAAGAAGATAGCGACGCCGACCGGGATGGGGTGGACGCAAGCACGTGGGCGCTGGACGGCATCAGTTTCGATGTGAAACCCGGCCAGTTGGCGGCGTTGGTGGGTCCAAGCGGCGCCGGGAAGACCACCATATCCTACCTGATTCCACGCCTGTACGATGCCAACGGTGGGACGGTTACCATCGACGGGGTGGACGTCAAGCGCATCAAACTGGAGAGCCTGGCGAGCATGGTTGGGTACGTGTCGCAGGAGAGCTACCTGTTCCACGCTTCGATCCGCGAGAACCTCACCTACGGCAATCCTGACGCTACCGAAGCGGAAATGCACGCGGCGGCGCAGGCGGCTTACATCCACGAACGCATCATGCAGTTTCCGGATGGATACGAAACGGTGGTGGGCGAGCGTGGCTACCGTCTCTCCGGTGGCGAGCGTCAACGGCTGTCCATCGCCCGGGTGATATTGCATCAACCGCGCCTGCTCATACTCGACGAGGCAACCTCGGCGCTCGACACCACCAGCGAGCGGTACGTACAGGCAGCGCTGGAACCCCTGATGCGCGGGCGAACGACCATCGCCATCGCGCACCGACTGTCTACCATTATGGCCGCCGATGTGATTTATGTGGTGGACAAAGGGCGTATCGTGGAGCGGGGCACGCATCAGGAACTGGTGGGCCGGCGGGGGCTGTACGCCGAGCTATACGAGCAACAGTTTGAGAGTGGTGGCGTGGAGTGCATTTGCGAGGACGGCGTGGTGCTGGCGAACGGCAACGTGCGCCTGCCCGTCGTGGTGTAGTCCTGCCGCCAGCAACTGCCCAACAACAGAGGAGACGGTATGACAGAGTCCAATAATTCGGGGCCGGTGAGACTGCGGGTTGCCTTTCGGAATATGTTCTACACGACGATATACGTCGCGGTGGAAGGCGGATTTTTAGCCGACGAGGGGCTGGATGTCGATTTTGCCCACATCCCGAGTGGACAGGCCAGCACCGACCTGCTCAAGGCGGGCGCCATCGACATCACCCAAAGCGGGATCAGCCGCAGCCTGATGGACCTGGATGCGGGCAGCAATGACCCGCCGCTGCACATCGCCGAAATCAACCAGCGGGACGGATTCTTTCTGCTGTCCAGACAACCCAGGGATAACTGGCAGTGGTCCGAGTTGACTGGCGCCACGCTGATACCCGTTGGGTTCACTCCGGTGCCCTTTATGACGCTGAAAGCCGCCATGCGCAAGCACGGGGTTAATCCCGATGACGTGCGTTTGCTGGACGGCCTGCCGGCGGAGGAAATGCTGGCCAGGTTCCGAAATGGGGATGCCGATTACCTGCAAGTCCCCTGTCCATTTGCGGAGGAGCTGATCGGCGAAGGCGTCGGGCATCTGGTGTCCACTCTTGGCGAGGAAAGCGGGTACATTTGCTACAGCAGCTTTGCGGCCACGCCAGCCTACATCGCCGCTAATCCCGACACCGTGCAGGCATTCGTGCGCGGTTATTATCGTGCGCAGCAGTGGGTGGATCAAAGCGATGTGGCTGCCGTCGCCGAGCGCATCGCCGGCATATTCCCCGACTACGATCGTGCCATCCTGGCGGGCAGCGTTGAGCGCTACAAGCAAGTGGGCGTGTGGGCCACCGACCCCATGATCGGCAGGGACGGCCACGACGGGATGCGGGATGCGCTAATCGCCGGCGGGCTGGTGCGCGGCAGCCATCCTTACGAGCAGATTGTAAGGCCGGAGTTTGCGGAGCGGGCGATGGCGGAATCGGTGTAGTTTGCGTTGCGAGGGTATAATGCAACTATTACGAATCGCTTCATCTCAGCAGTTGGGTTGGGAAGGTCAATGATGAGCGCGACAAGAATCGGTATTCTGCTGCTGGGGCTGGCAGGGATGTTGGTTTTGGGGACATGGGGTTGGACCGAACTTGCCAATGCGGTGTACACCGCCCCTAAGATCAACCAAGTCGCCGTAGCATTTACGGTGTACGGGGTGGCTTTCCTGATCTTTGGGGTCGGTGCCGGATTCACGTATTTAGTATTTTGGTTCCGTAACGATGACCCAGGCTGACGCCTCACGTCTGAAACGGTCTTACGATCGTAATATCGGCTGGCGTCGATTTTGGTTGGGGATTGGCTTGGCAGTTGCCACGCTAACGTTCACTTTCGCCGTCAATCAGGTTTTCTCTTCGCCTGTCGAACGTGCTCCCATCGCTGCTGATGAACTGAGCGATATGGAGGACAGCGATCAGGTCAATCCAATCAGTTATATAGGCATTGTTGTGATGTGCTCGCTCGTGCTTATTTCCGCCGTTTGCGTCGTTTTGTCAGCAGGTTTCAAAGGACTGTATCGACGGAACGATGCTGCGCTTACTGTGCTCGAATCGGCTCATCAGGAGGTACAAATATGAGGCTTGAAGGAAAGGTTGCAATCATTACTGGCGGGGCGCGGGGGCAAGGCGCTACCGAGGCGCGGATGTTTGCCCAGGAGGGCGCGCGGGTAGTCATTGGCGATGTGCGCGACGACCAGGGGATTCAGGTGGAAGCAGAAATCCGGGAGCTGGGCGGCGAGGCCGTTTACCTGCATCTTGACGTCACCAGCGCCGACGACTGGCAGAGCGCTATCGACACCGCCGAGCAGCGTTTTGGCAAGGTGGATGTCCTGGTCAACAACGCCGCCATCGTGGTGCGCAAAAACATTGAGGAAACCACCAGCGACGACTGGGACAACATCATGGCGGTTAACGCCAAGGGGGTTTTCCTCGGTACCAGAGCAGTAATCCCGGCGATGCGTCGAGCGGGTGGTGGCAGCATTATCAACATCTCCTCCATCAGCGGCCTGGTGTCCGTCGGGCCGCCGGCTTACATCGCCACTAAGGGCGCGGTGCGGCTGTTCACCAAATCAACTGCCATCCAGTACGCGTCGGAAAATATCAGGGCGAATTCGATACACCCGGGCAGTGTGGATACCGATATGCGTCGCGAGGGCATGGGGAGCCAGACGGCCGAGGAAATCCAGGCACGCGTCGACCAGATTCCTTTGGGTCGGGTTGGCACCACTGAGGACATCGCTTACGGCGTTTTGTTCCTCGCTTCCGATGAATCCTCGTTCATGACCGGGAGCGAAGTTGTCATCGACGGCGGTTACACCGCCAAGTAATGGAGCCAGCATGACCAGCCTACCCCAGCAATCCCTGGCAGCCGTTGCCACTGCCCCCAACGTGATGGAGCTGCGCCGGCTGGCCATACCGGACATCGGCGACGATGAGGCCATCGTCCGCATTGAGGCCACCGGCATCTGCGGTACCGACTACGAGTGGTTCCGCGGCGACCTGGACATTCCCTTCCCCATCATCCTCGGACACGAACCGTTGGGCCGTATCGCTGCCATCGGCTCGCGAGCGGCGGAGAGTTGGGGCGTGGGTGTGGGCGACCGGGTAGCGGTGCGTTCGGGATACCGCTGTGGACGCTGCGCCGCGTGCCTGGCCGGCGGCTCGGAACCTTGCCCCGACGCCGGCGGGTTCGGGCAGACCGGGCTGGATAAATCCCCCGGTCTGTGGGGCGGATATTCAGAGTATCTGTATCTCCCGGCGGGTTCGGTGGTGTTTCCCATGGACGGCGACCTGACTCCGGAGGTGGCGGTGATGTTCAACCCGCTGGGCGCCGGTTTCGCCTGGGGAGTGGACGCTTGCGGATTGCAGCCGGGGCAAACTCTGGCGGTGCTGGGTTCCGGCCAGCGAGGCATCTGCTGCGCGGTGGCGGCCAAAGAGTCCGGCGCCGCAATGGTGGCCGTCACCGGCCTGGGTCGCGACGAGCACAAGCTGGCCCTGGCGCGGGAGCTGGGCGCCGACATGGCGATCAACGTGGACGGGGAGGATCCGGTGGAACTGGTGCTGGCAGCCACCGGCGGGCAGGGCGTGGATTGCGTGGTCGATACCACTCCTTACGCCGTGGAATCGGTGAATCACGCCGTGCAAATGGTTAAACCGGGCGGCACGGTATTGTTGGCCGGCCTGAAGGGTCGGCGCAACTTCGAGGGCCTGTCGCCAGACGACATAATCTGGAAGAGGGTAACGTTGCGCGGCGTGCTCGGCGTGGAGTATTCGGCGTTCCGGCGCGCAGTCGATACGATCCACTCCCGCAAGTATCCGATGGAACGACTGCACACCCACAGCTTTCCAATCGAAGAGGCGGAAAGGGCGTTGGCTACGTTGAGCGGAGAAGCCGGCGAACCCAGCATACACGTCGCCATCGTGCCCCGCAGCTGACCTGCCGGGTTGGATCGTTGCCGTTCGCCGACAGGCCGAGGAAACGCGCTATGACCAATTATCACGCCGATACCGTAATCCGCCGCGCCAACGTCATTACCATAGACCCGGCCCAACCGCGTGCCTCGGCGGTGGCGATGCGGGCCGGCAGATTCATCGGCGTGGGCAGCGATTCAGATGTCGAGACGCTGATTGGACCGGGCACCACGATACTGGATATGGGCGGCAAGACGGTGCTGCCGGGGTTCATTGACGCCCATATCCACGTGTTGAGCAGCGGCACCCGCCACGTAATGGCCGCCGATTGCGCGCTGCCCACCATTGCCGAAATTCAGGGCGCTCTGCGGGAGCGTGTAGCCAGTACGCCGGCTGGGGAGTGGGTGCAAGGGTTCAAGTTTGACGATACCAAGACTACCGAAAACCGCTTTTTGCGACGGGAAGACCTGGACGCCGTGAGCGCCAGTCATCCGATTCTGGTGGCCCACCGGGCCGGGCACGTTTACTACGGTAATTCGCTGGCGCTGGAGCGGGCCGGATTCAATGACGAAACTCCGGATCCGCCCGGCGGCCGGTTGGGTCGCAACGCCGATACCGGGCGGTTGGATGGTGTAATCTACGAACGGGCGGCCGATGATCTGCGGGAAAATCAACTGCCGGTGGAAGCTCCGGAGACACGGCGACAGGGGCTGCGCACCATCTGCCAGATGCTCAACCGGGTGGGTTTGACCAGCGTCCACGACGCTCGGGTTACCGACTACGAGCTGCGGACGTATCAGGAAGCGCGGGACGCTGGCGAGCTCTCGTTGCGGGTGTACGCCCTGATGTTCTACCGGTATTTTCCGGCGTTGCGGGACGCTGGTATCAGATCTGGCATGGGGGATCATCACCTCCGTATCGGAGGGATAAAGATGGTGGCCGACGGCGCCATCGCCTCGCGCACCGCCTACCTGTCGCAACCCTATGAAGGCAGTTGCTGCGATTACGGGATCCTGACGATGACCGCCGACGAAATCGCCGGCCACGTGATGGAGATGCACCAGGCCGGGTTCCAGGTGTGCATTCATGCCAACGGCGATTCCACCATCGGCATGGTGCTGGATGCCTACGAACAGGCTCAGGCGGCGTACCCACGCACTGAACCACGCCACCGCATTGAGCATTGCACGCTGGTGAACCCGGATTTGCTCAACCGGATGAATCGCGGGGGCGTGGTGGCTACTCCGTTTTGCACCTACGTGTACTACCACGGCGAGAAAATGCAGTTCTACGGGGCGGAACGGTTGCAGTGGATGTTTGCGCAACGGTCATTTATGGACTACGGCGTGGTGTCAACCGGAGCCACCGACTACCCGCCAGGCCCCTTTGAACCACTGATGGGTATTCAAAGCTGCGTTACTCGCACCGACAGTGAGGGCCGCGAATGGGGTGTCAACCAGCGAATCTCAGTGGAAGACGCCCTGCGTATTTACACACGAAACGGAGCCTACGCATCGTTCGAGGAAGGTCAGAAGGGGAGTATCGAAGTTGGCAAGCTGGCCGACCTGGTAGCGCTGGAGTCTGACCCCACGGCCATAGATCCCTTTGGCATCAAGGACATCACGGTGGCGCGGACGATTCTGGGCGGTCGCACCATTTACGAAGCCTGACGCGGTAAACAGCGCTGTTACCAGCGAGATTCGATCGCTGTAGGCCCTCCCAGGTTTTGGGAGGGTTTTTGAATTTGTCAAAATTTGCATGGTCGCGCTCGGGCATGGCGTGGGCCCCCACTGCTATAACTGCGACCAGGACGCGGTACGCGTTGCAGGTTGCAACCCGGCGGTGAAACTTCGGGTTGGGCCGTGAATCGCGAGCTATCAATGAGTACGCACACGCATGAGTACGCACACGCAAATGATTGACGCCCAGAACACGATTGACGCGCCGGCTGCAATCAAGGTCTCGACACGCGGGGCGTTGATCAACTTCGAGGTCGATGATTCCGTGCCTATCGAGGCCGCGTGCCGGGAGCTGAGGGAGCACCTGGGGCGTTTCCGCGAGCTGTACGCCGGCGGCGAGGTCATGGTCGATGTTGGCCGACGTATGCTGTTTGACGAACAACAGCGGCGGATTCGCAAGGTTATCGAGTCTGAATCAGGGCTGTCGGTACGGCAATTCTGGTGCGAGCCGGCCATTCTGGAAGCGGAACGCCAGCGGATCGGCGATATGCTCGCGCAGCAGTCGGCAATCACGGGGTATGTTCCGCACTCCGATGAGCCAGCTGTTGCGTCGAACCCAGACGAGCCGGCCGATGACCCAACCGCTGGTTCTGTCGATGATCATGTGCCTGCCGACGCTGCGGTTGAGCCGGAACCTGACGGGCAGATGGCCGGAGGGCTCAAGGCCGGTATGCTCAAGGTTGGCGGGCTGGCTGCTGACGGCGAGCGGGTCGGTGTGCCGGCCCTGGTGGTGCGAGGCACCTGCCGCGCTGGTGAGGTGCTCCGTTTGCCCGGCAGCGCGGTCATTTTGGGCAACGTGAACCCGGGGGCGCAAATCATCGCGGGCGGCGACATCCTGGTGTTTGGCGCGTTGCGCGGGCTGGCCCACGCCGGCGCCGAGGGCGATGCCACCGCTACCATCGTGGCGATGTCGGCCGCCAATCCAATCCTGCGTATCGCCGGATATAGCTGGGATGCCGACGAGTGGGGCGATGTTGAGTCGCAGATTGCGGCGGGCCGGCGGGGGCCAGGACACAACGGGGGCATCACCGCCAGCGTGCGCAATCGTTCGGTGCAGGTGTCGCCCTATCACAAGAACCACGGGATAAACCACGGAGGAAACCCCAATGAGCGGTAAGACCATCGTAATGACTTCCGGTAAGGGAGGCGTCGGCAAGACCACCGCCACGGCGAACGTGGGAACGGGCTTGGCGCTGCGCTCCAATCGGGTGGTGGTCATCGACACCGACATTGGCTTGCGCAACCTGGACGTTGTGATGGGGTTGGAAAACCGCATTGTGTTTGACCTGGTTGACGTGGTGGAGGAGCGGTGCCGCATCGAACAGGCGCTGATTCGCGACAAGCACGCCGGCGAGTTGTACCTGATTGCGGCGGCGCAGACCCGCGACAAAGACTGCGTTTCAGCACAACAGTTGATCGACTTGTGCCGCCGACTGGAAGAGGATTTCGACTACGTGGTCGTGGACTGTCCCGCCGGAATCGAACAGGGTTTCCGCAACGCCATCGCAGCGGCGAGGGAGGCGTTGATAGTTACTACGCCGGAGGTATCGGCCATTCGGGATGCCGACCGGGTCATCGGTCTGTTGCACGCCAGCGACATTCGCCACACCCGGGTCATCATCAATCGCATCAAGCCGGAGATGGTGCGGCAGGGCGACATGATGTCTGCCGACGACGTGCTGGAGATGCTGGGCATAGAGGCCGTTGGGCTGGTGCCGTCGGATGATCGGGTCATCACCTCTACCAATAACGGTACGCCGGTGGTGTATGACGCCGCGTCGCCGTCGGGTCGGGAATTCGTCCGCATTGCGGCGCGGCTGGACGGCGAGCACATCCCGATGGTCGAGCCCGAGGAAGAACGCCCCGATTCCATAATGGACAAGGTTCGTTTCCTGATGGGAATGAACCGGAGAACGTCGGCCAATGTTTGATTTACTACGCATCGGACGCGGCAAACCTGACCACAGCCCCCGGCAGGTGGCGAGGGAGCGGGTTCACGCGACGATACGGCGGGATCGGCTGGAAGTATCCACGCCGCAGCTGTCGGAGTTGAGGGTGAATATGCTGACCACCATCAGCGAACACCTGCCGGTGGCGCCGGAATTTGCCGAGTTTGCGTTGCAGCAGGATGGCGAGGAAGTGTTCCTGGTGTCGCGGGTGCGACTGCAGCAGCGTCGCTGACTACCAGCCACCCTGAGGCTTTTCCCAGCCCGGTGGTCTGGCGCCCGACACCGGCGATGGCGGCCGCATCGCATTGACCGACTGAGCAGGTGGGTTATAATGCTGCCACTCAACCGATGAAAACTAGACGATATTAAATCGGTTCTGCTTGATAGCGTCGCGTTCCGTATTACGCCAAAACCGAATGGCGCTCATTCGGTTGTGTTGGACGAAGGAATATCGGCGTAGAGGGGTAGCGATATGGCCACGGCTCAGGCACCGGAGAGCAACTATTTCGCGCGTAAGGCGTATCGGTTCCTCGCTGCGCTGGTATTTCGCGATTTTCGGTTCCTCGCGGTAGCAACGCTGTGCAGTGGCAGTGGCGCGTGGGCGATGATCGTAGCCCGAGGCTCATGGGTATTTGGCATCCCCGAGCTGGAGCAAAACGCGGGCCTTTGGGTAGGACTGATTACTTTTGCGGCGATGTCGCCGCGCTTCTTCGCCACGCCTTTCATCGGTTATCTGGCGGACAAGGTAACGCGGAAACGGCTGCTGCAATGGGTGTATGTGTTACAGCTGTCGCAGGCGTCGGTGATGGCGGTGCTGGTGATGGTGGGAATCGACAACCCTTGGTATGTGGTAGGGCTGGCGATTATTAACGGCACCTTACGAGCCACCCAGCAGACGGCGGCCCAATCACTGGCGCCGAACTTGGTGGACCGGGAGCGGTTGCCCAACGCGGTAGCGCTGAATGAGGCCATGCAGCAGGGTTCGCGGGCGGTTGGTCCGGCAATCTTGCTGGCGGTTGCAGTTACGGTGGGCACGGGCGCTTTGTCCGGGTCGGGCAGCACGTTGTTCAGCATTCAGTCACTGGTATTTACGATAGGCACATCGGCTATCGTGTTCTGGGCCTGCGCCGCGTTCTACCTCGTCGCATTGATGTCATCGTTGAATATCAGAACCGTATCGTCCGGCAACATCGACCGGCGGCGCAGCTTTTGGGCCAACACGGCGGCGGGTTTCTCCTACGCCTACAGCACGCCGCTGGTTTTCGGCATCATTTTGATGGCGGTGGCCCATTGCGTACTGGTGATGTCGTTTGAATCCATGCTGCCGCCGCTGGCCCGTGAAAAGTTGTCTCCGGACGGAATCACGTTCAGTCAAAACGACGTGTACGCCCTGATGACGGCACTGGGCATCGGAGCCCTGTTCTCGTCCATATTTATCGGCGGCATCGTGAGTCACCTCACGCGAGGTCGGATGTTCCTGGTGCTGGGATTCACGAGTAGTTTGACCCCCATCGGGTTAGGTCTATCGGCGCAAACCGGGATTTCGATGATCGCGGCGGTGCTGATGGGTCTGGGTACGGCGGGGTTCATGACGATTACCCACACCATCATCCAGTCGGTGGTGCCTGATGAAATACGAGGGCGGGTCGCCTCCGTGTATTCGATGCACGTTGGCGGCAGCATGGCGTTCGCCAACCTGTTGTACGGTCGACTGGCCGACTCGTATTCGGCGGGCTATGTGATGGCTGCCGCCGGAGCGCTGTTCACGGTCGTGGTCGTAATCAGTATTCTCAACGGATTCTGGCGGGGAATCTATTTCCGCGGCCAGGCCCGCCCCGTTGCAGCGGCGGCTCCCGCCGGCGGCGACGACGACTAGCACAGCAGTTCAACCACGTTATCCAGTTGCGAACCAGGGTGTCTAATGCCGTTTGACGAAGTTGCCCGCTACCGAGAAACCACCCCGCAATCCCGCGCTATCTGGGAGGAAGCCTGCCGTTATCTGCCGGACGGGGACAGCCGCAATTCCATCTTCTGGAAACCCTACCCGATATTCACAGAGTCGGCCCAGGGCGCCGTGGTTACTGACGCCGACGGTGTTGAACGGCTGGATTTCATCAACACGATGACGACCATGATTCTGGGGCACGGGCCGGCGCCGGTGTTGGATGCCGTGCGTCAGCAACTGGACCGGGGGCTGGCTTACAACTCACCAAACCGACACCAGGTGGATTTAGCCAGGATTCTCTGCGACCGGATACCGAGTTTTCAGCAGGTGCGGTTTACCAATTCCGGCACCGAGGCGACGCTGAACACCATTCGGGCGGCGCGGGCGTTCACCGGGCGCAGCAAATTCGCCAAGGTGGAAGGCGGTTACCACGGCACACACGATGCCGTGATGGTGAGCCTGCGCATCGACCCCGCCACCGGCGGCGACTACGACAACCCTCAACCGGTCGCGTCCAGCGCCGGGCTGGCTCCGGGCACGCTGGAACAGGCGGTCATCATTCCCTATAACGACGTGGATGTCGCCCGGCACATACTGGAAGCAAACCGGGACGAACTGGCGGCGGTAATCGTGGAGCCCGTGATGGGTTCGGTTGGTATGCTGCCGGCGGATTCCGGGTATCTCCAGATGCTGCGGGACTTTGCCGACGACAGCGGCGCGCTGCTCATTTTCGACGAGGTAATCAGCTTCCGTGTCGCGGCGGGAGGCGCCCAGGATTACTATGGCATTACGCCAGACCTGACGGCGTTGGGCAAGATAATTGGCGGCGGTTTTCCGGTGGGCGCCTTCGGCGGGCGTTCCGACATCATGAGCCTGTACAGCCCCATCAACGGGCCGGTGGTGGCCCATGCGGGAACCTTTAACGCCAATCCGGTTACCATGGCTGCCGGCGTAGCCACCATGACCGAACTGTCGCCAACCGTCTATCGCCGACTGGCGGAACTGACCGATATGCTGCGCCAGGGTTTGCGGACGGTGTGCTCGGAACTGGAGCAACCGGTGATGGTTACCGGCGTCGGATCCCTGTTCGGAGTGCACTTCACCGACCAACCCATCCGGCACTACCGGGATATTGCCGCCACCGACAAGGCTCTGGCGGAACGGGTGTTCATGGGGATGCTGAACGAAGGATTCCTGCTGGCGCCGAATCTGGTGGGCGCAATGTCGATGGCGTTAGGCGAAATTGAAGTGGATGCTTTCGTGCGGGCATTCCGTCGCGTGCTGACGCGCCAGATTTAAAGCGCACGTTGGTGTCCAGCAAACCGGCCGGGGCGACTCATCGGTTGCCCCGGCCGGTTTCGGTTGGAATGTCCGGGCGTTCAGTCGGCGGGCGGACGCTTTTCCCACTTCTCCGGTACGGGATACACCGGGGTGGCAAGCTTGCGGATGTTCTCGGTGGCAAACCAGTCCGCGCACTCTTCACGCCACTTCACGAAATGCGGGGCGTTGCGATGGGCGTCGACCGCCGCGTCGTCCTCGTAGACTTCAAACAGGTGGATTTTGTTCTCGTCTTCGTTGTCCTGCAGGACGTCAAAGCGCAGGCAGCCGGGCTCGTCGTTGTTGGAGCCGCGGGCGTCTCCCAGCATGGAGGCCATGAACTGGTCTTTGAATCCTGGCTTGATATTGATTTCGACAATCAGTGCAATCATCGGTATCTCCTTGCCAAAGGTCGTGTCGGGGAGATTATAGCATCGGCAGTGGCGAACCGGGGCATCAGGGGGGTAGAATGAGCGCAAGAAGCCACCCCCCGCAGGAGGAGCGTAATTATGGCCGATATTCCCATTGTGTACACGCTGACGGTATGCCCGGCCTGCGATTCCTTGCGCAATGCCTGGCGACGGGAGGGCGTTCAATACGAAGAGCGCCGGGTTGACCAGAGCCAGGATACCCTGGACGAGGCGCTGGACTTTGGCGACGCCGTGCCCATCATCGTGTGGCCCGATGGTAGGGTTGAAACGGGGTTTCGGGGCGCCCGCGGTTGAGAAATCGGCTAACGGACGGTCAGTCCGTTTTCAGCGAACTCGGCGGCGCCCGGATAACGAGGGCGGCTTACGGAAAGAATCACAGTTCTGCAATCGAGGTGCGATTATGGTGCAAGAAAGTAGCGTGGTAACTCCGGAGCGGTATGCTCAGGGATTGACCTACGACCAGTACATGGCCGGCATCAAGGTCAACAAGGCGCGTTTCGAAGAATATTACGCTAACGTGAAGTTGCAGCCGGGACAGGCGGAGGCCCTCCGGGATCTGGTGGCCGCGGACAACGGGCCGTCGCGAATGATGGTAATCGGCGAGGACTGGTGCGGCGACGTAGTGCGCGAGCTGCCGGTGCTGGCGCGTGTTGCCGAGGCCGCCGGGCTGGAATTGCGAATCTTCCCGCGCGATGAGAACCACGACATCATGAACGAGTTCCTCAAAGAGGGGCAGTACATGTCGATACCGGTGGCGGTGTTTTACGACAAGTCCCACGGTTACATGTGCCACTGGATCGAGCGCTCCACAGCGGCGGGGCGGGAGCAGGCGGAGATTGAAGCCGCAATACGCTCCGAACAGCCCGACATCAACGACCAGGACTTCGGACGGCAACGCCGCGCCCGCACCGCAGCCCGCGCCGCCGACTGGCAGAACGCAACCGTTGATGAACTGGTCGGGCTGCTGCGCGAGCATCTCCACTAGCCAGTCTACCCGGCGTTTTCCAGTCGGGGACTCGGAAGCCGGGTAATATCGGATGCCGGGGATTAGTCGTCAATCGGCTCCAGGCTGAACCGGAACTCTTCGATGACCGGATTGGCCAGGAGCTGATCGCACATCGCAGCAACGTCCGTCTCGGCCTGGGCCGCGTCATCGCCGGCCACGCGCACTTCCAGGTACTTGCCGATGCGAACGTCGGCGACGCCGTGGTAGCCCAGGCTGTGCAGCCCGCCCAGGACGGTGAGGCCCTGGGGGTCGTTGACGGCGGGTTTCAGCGTTACGTAGATGCGGGCCAGGAACACGGTCAATTGCTCCCTGTTTAGCTGCCCGACGACTGCATCAGGTCGATGCCGGTGGTGCAGGGCAGCCCGTTGGCGAATTCCGGACCGGTGTTGCCGGGGTAGGCCTCGAAAAACCCGGCGATGCGTTCGGGGTCCACACCAATCATGCGGTCCAGCACACCCCAGGCGGTGACGGCCACCATGCCTTCCGGTATGGCGGTATAGCGGCGCACGATGGCAAATTCTGCGGCCAATGGGATGGCTGCCACGGCGGACCGCAGTGCCTCGACTTCGGTGTCGTCGGCCAGATTGTAGCTGACGATGATGTTGCCGTGCTCCAGGTTATGAACCAGTAGTTCATCCGGCAAGGGGTGGTTGAAAAAGCCGCACATACTCCACATCGGCCAGTGAGGGCCAGAGGTGGGCGGCGCGGTGCTGTATCCGGCGGGATCGATTTTGCCGATGCGTTGCGTCTCAGCGAAGTGGCTGCTGCTGGGCATAATCTCAACGCGGATCGCGCCATCGGTAACCGGCACTTCCAGGAGCGTGGGAAAAGTCGTCGGCGCGGCGGGAGACGGAGCCGTAGGAGACGGGGTGGTGGTCGGCAGGTTCGGCGCTGCGGTAGGCGCTAACGTGCTGATGGATGAGGTCGGCGTGGCCGGTGGGATGGTTACGGCGGCGGCTGGAGGTGTCGCCGATGGTTGCTGTAACGGCCCGGACGGCGACGCCTGACAGCCCAGGAACAGCAATGCGGTCGCTACCAAAGCCAATATCGGCGTCTGGATCAGGGTCATCGGGGCATTGATCAGGGGCGCATACTGCCGCCGATGGTACACGGCGAGCCGTTGGGAAACTCCGGGCCGAGTTGTCCGGAGTACGCCTCGAAGAATCGTTCGATCCGGTCTTTGTGGATGCCGGCGTCGGTCACATTCCATTGGTCAATGACGCCCCAGGTGGTGAGTGCGATGGCGCCGGCGGGAATTTGATCATAGTAGCGCGCTACGCCCCACTGGTTGGACTGCCCTATATCGTTGAAGGCGTCTTCCAGAGCGTCGATCTGGGCTTCGTCGGCAAGGTTGTAGCTTACTACGATGTTACCGTGCTCCATGTTGTGGACGATGACCTCATCCGCAAGCTGTGCGGTGCCGGGTGCGATGCCGTCGCGGTAGAAGCCGCAGGATGCCCACTGCGGCCAGTGCCGACCCGAGGTGGGCGGCGTGGTGGTGTAACCATCCTCGTTGATGTCGGTGATGGTGAAATCTTCAGTGAAGTGGGTGCGGTCGTCAGGCGTGTCGACAGCCTGCCCAATCCCGGCAACAGGTTCGCTGGCCTGTCCCTGCTGATCGCCGCCGCCACCGCCGAGATTGGGGATGCCGCCGAGGGCGAACCCGGCGATGACCAGCACCGCGATCAGCACGGACACGCCGATGTAAATCCATCGACGGATGCGGCTGCGGTTAGTGCCGGTGGAGATGGGCTGCGTCCGTCGCGGCGCCGACGACCGCGGGCTTTCGGCATTGCGAGCCGTGGAGCGGCGTATCTGGGAGCGACGGGCTGCGGACCGCCGTGAAGCGGAGCGGCGTTGGTGGCGGGAAGGAGGCATACAGTTTTAGAGAGACTGGCCGGTGAGCAGTTGGTAGGCTTCCAGGTACCGCTCCGACGTGAGATTCACCACGTCTTCGGGCAGAGCCGGAGCCGGAGGTTCCTGGTTCCAGCCCTGGGCAGATAGCCAGTCGCGCACGAATTGTTTGTCATAGTTGGGCTGGGATTTGCCGGGCGCGTAGCCCGCTGCATCCCAGAATCGGCTTGAATCGGGGGTGAGCAACTCGTCGATGAGAATAAGTTCGCCGTTGAGCGTGCCGAATTCCATCTTGGTGTCGGCGAGGACGATGCCGCGTCCACTGGCGTAATCGTGGGCATGAAGGTACACGGCGATGCTGGTGTCGGCCAGTTTTTGCGCCATGACTGCGCCGACCATATCCACGACTTCGGCATCGGTCATGTTCTCGTCGTGGCCGGTTTCGGCTTTGGTGGTGGGAGTGAAGAGCGGTTCCGGGAAGCGGTCGCCCTCGACCATGCCGGCGGGCATGGGTTTGCCGGAAACAGTGCCCTGGCGACGATACTCTCCCCAGGCGGAGCCAGTGATGTAGCCGCGCACGATGCACTCGATGTCGATGCGCTCGGCCTTCTTGACGACCATCGCCTGGCCAGCCACGTTGTCCTCGGTGTAGGCCGGATGCGAAACGACCGGGTTGTCGGCCCAGACTTCAGCGTCGGCAGAATCCGCCAGCGCAATCAGGTGGTTGGGGACGATGTGGCCGGTCAGGTCGAACCAGAAGGCGGACATCCGGTTGAGCACCGCGCCCTTGTTCGGGATACCGTTGGGCAGCACCACGTCGAAGGCGGAAATGCGGTCGGTTGCTACCATTAGCAGCACATCGTCGGTGAGCTGGTAGGTGTCGCGCACTTTGCCCTGATGCAGGCGGTTGGGCATTCGGGTTTCGATAAGCATTTTTTGTCCTGGAGATGCCGCCAAAGGGGGGCGACAAATTAGCTTGAGTTATACGGCAACCGGCGCCGGCAGCAAACCGATGCGGCGGAAGTTGTCGTCAACGTAACGGGTGTAATAGCCGTAATCGAACAGCTCATCCATTTCGGCAGACGCGAGATGTTCGCCGGCCTGTGGATCGGACTTCAGCAACCTGCGGAAATCGTCGTTTTCGTCCCAGGCGCGCATCGCATTGCGTTGCACGATGTCGTAGGCCGCCTCGCGGGACAGTCCCTTGTCCTCGACCAGTGCGAGGAGCACCCGCTGGCTGAAGATGAGGCCGCGGCTGCTTTCCAGATTGTGCCACATCCGGACGGTGTCCACGCGCAGGCCGGTGATAACGTGGGTGAAGATGCTCAGGATGTAGTCCAGCATCAGGCAGGTGTCGGGCAGGATGATGCGTTCGGAGGAGGAATGGCTGATGTCGCGTTCGCCCCACAGCGCTACGTTTTCCAGCGCCGGCACGGCGTTGCCCCGGATGGTGCGGGCCAGGCCGCAGATGCGCTCGGTCAGCTCCGGATTGCGTTTGTGCGGCATCGACGACGAGCCGGTTTGACCGGCGCCGAAGGGTTCTTCGACCTCATGCACTTCGGTGCGCTGCATCCCCCGAATCTCGGTGGCGAATTTTTCCAGCGAGGCGGCAACCAGGGCCATGGTGGTTATGAAATGGGCGTGGCGGTCGCGCTGCACCACCTGGTTGGAAACCGGGGCCACTTCAAGGCCGAGGTGGTGGCAAACCCGATCCTCGATATGAGGGGGGATGGTAGCGTGGGTACCCACCGCGCCGGAGATTTTGCCCACGCGCACGGTGTCCCGCGCGGCGACCAGGCGCGCCCGCTGGCGGCGTAATTCGTCCCACCACAGGGCCAGTTTGAGGCCAAAAGTCATGGGTTCGGCGTGGACGCCGTGGGTGCGCCCCATCATCATGGTGTCTTTGTGCTCGATGGCACGCTCGCGGACCGCGGCAATGGCCTCGTCCATGTCGGACAGCAGCAGGTCGGCGGCGGCAACCATCTGCAACGCCTGGCCGGTATCCAGCATATCCGACGAGGTCATGCCAAGGTGCAGCCAGCGTCCTTCGGGGCCGAGGGTTTCAGTGATTGAACGCAGGAAAGCGGTAACGTCGTGGCGGGTGGTGTCGAATATTTCCATCATGCGCTGGTGGTTATAGGCGGCGGTGCGCAGCGTGGCCATGTCGTTGTCGGGAATTACCCCGGCTTCGGTCCAGGCTTCGCACACGGCCAGTTCAACATCCAGCCACATCCGGTATTTGTTCTCGTCCGACCAGACCTGTTTCATCGCGGGTCGGGAATAGCGGTCAATCACAACGTTGCCTCCCCAAACGTACCGTAACGGTCAACGATTTTATCATAGCCGCAGCGCCATTCGGGTTGTGACGTCATGGCTTCAGCGTGGAATTGATAGCGGCAACGTGCTGTTGGACGGCGGAAAGCACCGGGCCAAAGTCGGTGAATGGATGGAAGGGGATGCTGGCCTCATCGCACATGGCCGCCATTTGCCGGTGGGCAAAAACGGTGTCGGCAACCTCGCCCGCCTCGAAGTCGGAGCGGCCGTCGCCGGCAAAATACACGTGGTATCCCTGCTCCTGAAACCTTTTGACCATCACCGCTTTGCTGTTGCCACGCTCGGGCGCATCGGGGTACGTGAAGCTGTACCCGTAGCTGGCGATGCGATGCCGGTCGTCGAACCGGGTTTGCACGGCGTATACGGGCACCCGGGGCAGGCCGATGCCGTCCAGCAGGGCCTGAATGTAGAAGTCCAGGCCCTGGCTCACGATGCACATCGGGATGCCGTTGTCCTGGCACACGCCCCACAGCTGGGCAAAGTGGGGCCGAAATGCGGCGTTGCGGCGCACGTAGTCCTGCATCTCCGATTTGCCGGCCTGCATATTGAGGAAGGTTATTTCCTGGTAGTCTTTTAACGACAAATCGCCGGCGCGAAATCGCTCCCGAACATCGTGCCACGACGGGTCGCCAAACTGGTGCAGCAGGAGCTCGGCCACGTTTTGGGCGGCGGCGGTGTCGTCGAAGTCGGTGAGCACCGCCGGCGTACGCAGGGCGGCCGTGCGGTTTGGCGGAGGTTGCCGGTTAGCGTTCACGGAGCGATCGCCGGTATTGCTCTATGGCCTGCCGGATTTCCTCGTGTTTGAGGGCGAGAATTTCGGCGGCAAAGTAGGCGGCGTTCCGCGCCCCCCAGCCGCCGACAGCCATGGCGGCCACCGGTATGCCCGGGGGCATCTGCGCGGTGGACATCAGGGCGTCGATGCCCTTGAGTTCGCTGGACGTCAACGGTATGCCAATGACCGGCAGCGTGGTCCAGGAAGCCAGAGCGCCGCCCAGGGCCGCCGAGCCGCCGGCGGCGGCAATCAGCACTTCGATGCCTCGGTCCCGAGCCGTGGTGGCGTACTCGTGCACCCGTTCCGGCGTGCGGTGGGCGGACATAACGCGCACTTCGTAGTCAACGCCCAGCGATTCCAGGGTGTCCATGGTGGGTTGGACTTCTGCCTCATCGGAGGCGCTGCCCATCACTACTCCTACTAGTGGCAAGTTGGTTCTCCTATCGTTTGTAGTTCGGTCTGGTGTAGTTCGATCCAGCGATTGAGGTAAACGGACTGGCGGGTGTGCCCGTTGGGCGCAGTGTCAGCCGGAACAGTGTCAGCCGGGAACGTCGACAATCTCCCGAAATGCCTCGACGAGGGCGGACTGTATTGCTGCGGCGCTGTCGGCTACCTCCTCGTCTTCAACCAGGACGTAACCGCCGTCGTCGTTGTCGATGCCCACGCGGACTTCAATTTCAACCGGGCTGCCGTCGTGCCAGTAGAGCACGTAGACTATTTCATCCGTAAGCTCATCGTCCTCGTCGTCGAATCCGTCATCGGTGTCGTATTCGTACTGCCAGGAGCGGTTGACCACCAGGCGCGCGCCGCCGTCGAGCAGCACATCGTTCATCTGTGTGAGCAGATCATCGACGCCTAGCTCGACCGCAAACTTCTCCAGCAGACCACGGCGCACCGCAACCTTCGCCATCCGCAAATCGTAGCTGTTCCTGATGCTGCGCCGTAGTTGGTTCAAGTCGTCCTGCCAGGGCATATAGGGTTCCTCCGGAGTTAACGCGCGGGTGGGGATATTGCCATTTGGTAGGTTGCCGGTTTTGTCAGGATGCAGTGCGTTGGATACGCCCGTTGAGGTAACAGAATTCGTCAACAGCACGAAAGTCGGGCAGGCCCAGACGGGCACGCAGGTACTCCAAAATATCCAACATTTCGAGGTAGCACAACCCAATGTGGCCGCGTTTGAGGGCGGCCGGGAACATTCCCAACCGGCGCAGTCCGCGTTCGGTGTGGGGGCTCCACGGGGCGAACAGGGCGGGTTCGTGCAGCGTGAGCAGGTAGGACGGCCACTCCCGGCCCGCGCCGTGCAGACCGAAGCCGCCCTCCGGCGAGGCGCACTCGTCGAAACGGCTTTCCAGCTTGATGGTGTCGTAGAGCAGAAAGTCGGCGGCGTCGCGCACTTCGGCGATAGAGTTGGTGCGGAACTGCGCGGTGTGCCGACCGCCGGCGGCGCGGTACAACGTCAGCGCCTGCGCTTCGGTGAGCGATGGCAATTGTCCCTGCGTCAGCCAGTCCTGGGGTTGGCCGGCGAAGTTCCAGCGGCGGCGGCGATAGCTGGCGAGCGCGTCGGCGGTCGCGGCTTCATGGTAGCTGGCGGCGAGCGCCGTCCAGTCGGGTTGGCCGTGGGTTCGGGCTGGTGATGCGGTCATGGGCGGCGCGCTAGACGATAGCCGTCGGGGTTGCCGCAACGTCGGCAATGTCGGTGCGATAGTAGGCATCTGAGAAGCCGATTGCGGCCGCACGGCGATAAGCCCGCTGGCGTGCCTCGGCGACGGTATCGCCGGCGCCAACACAGGTCACTACGCGCCCGCCGGCGGTCACCGGGACGCCATTTTCGTCGAGGCGTGCGCCGGCGTGGAAGACCAGGGTTTCGTCGTCGCCGGCGACGTTCAGGCCGGAAATTGGGTGTCCGGTTTCATAGGGGCCTGGGTATCCGCCCGATACCATCACGACGCCAACCGTAGGGCGGTTCGACCATTGCACAGGTGGAACATCGGCCAGGTTGCCGGTGGCGCAGGCCAGCACCAGCGGCGCCGGGTCGCTGAGCAGTTGGGGCATGATGACCTGCGTTTCCGGGTCGCCAAAGCGGCAGTTGAATTCCAGTACACGAGGGCCGGCGTTGGTGAGCATCAGGCCGCAGTAGAGCGCGCCCCGGTACGCGCAACCCCGCTGGGCCAATTCTTGTAAAACGGGCAGCATGAACCGGGCGCGAATCAGCTCGGCCCATTCGTCATTCCAGAAGTGGGGCGGGCCGTAACTGCCCATGCCGCCGGTGTTGGCGCCGGTTCCTCCCTCGCCAATCCGTTTGTAGTCGGTGGCGGCGGCAACGGCGGACAGGTTAGCGCCGTCGGTGAATCCAAACACGCTGACTTCCGGGCCGTCGATCCAGTCCTCGATCACTACGGTGTCGCCCGACGCTCCGAAAACCCGGTCGTTCATGCAGGCGTGAACGGCCGCTTGCGCCGCCTCGCGGGAGGCACACATCGCCACGCCTTTGCCGGCGGCCAGACCATCGGCCTTGACCACCACCGGGCGATCGTGAGTTGCAATGTATTCCAATGCCCCGGAGGTGGACTGGAATACTCGGTAGTGGGGGCCCGGCACGCCGGCAGCGGCCATCACATCCCGGGCGAAGCTCTTGCTGGCTTCCAGTTGCGCTGCGGCCTGGCTCGGCCCGAACGCCGGGATACCGGCGGCGTTCAGCCGGTCGGCGAGCCCCATCGCGAGCGGTATTTCCGGGCCGACCACCACCAGGCCGGCGGCTCGGCTTTGCGCCGCGGCCAGGATGCCGTCCAGGTCGGTGTCGGCTATGGGCAGGTTTTCGCCCAGCCCGGCGGTGCCGGAGTTTCCGGGGGCAGTCAGTATCTCGGTAACCTGCGGCGAACTGGACAACCGCCAGGCCAGCGCGTGTTCCCGACCACCTGCACCGACTACGAGGACGCGCACGGTTGGGTTACTCCCACTCGATGGTTCCAGGGGGTTTGCTGGTGATGTCGTAGACGACGCGGTTGACGCCATCCACCTCGTTAACGATGCGACTGCTCATGCGAGCCAGCACATCGTAGGGCAATCGCACCCAGTCAGCCGTCATTGCGTCATCGGAGTTGACGGCACGGATTGCGCAGGCGTAGCCGTAGGTGCGGTAATCTCCCATGACGCCCACCGTCCGATTGTCGGTCAGCACGGCGAAGCTTTGCCAGATGTCGCGGTACAGTCCGGCGTCGCTGATTTCTTCCAGCACGATACGATCACAGTCGCGGAGCAGGTTCAGGCGTTCTTGGGTTACCTCGCCAATGATGCGGATGGCCAGCCCCGGCCCCGGGAAAGGTTGCCGATAGACGATTTCTTCCGGCAGGCCGAGTTCAAGGCCAACGGCGCGCACTTCGTCTTTGAACAGGTAGCGCAGCGGTTCCACCAGCTCAAAGTCCATATGCTCCGGCAGGCCGCCGACGTTGTGATGGGTTTTGATGCGGGCCGATGCGCGGTTTTCCGGGGTTTCGCTCTCGATAACGTCGGGATACAGCGTGCCCTGGGCCAGCCACTTCACGTCGTCCAGCTCGGCGGCGGCGTCCTCAAAGACCCGGATGAACTCTTCCCCGATGGTTTTGCGCTTGACCTCCGGGTCAATGACGCCCGCCAGGCGGTCGATGAACCGCGATTCGGCTTCCACGTAGCGCAGATCCAGGCCGAAGTTGCCCCGGAAGGTGTCCTGGACCTGCTGAGCCTCACCGTGGCGGAGCAGGCCGTTGTTGACGAAGATGCAGGTTAACTGAGCGCCAATGGCCTGGTGGAGCAGCACGGCGGCCACCGATGAATCTACGCCGCCGCTGAGGGCGCAGATGACGCGGTCGTCGCCAACCTGTCCGCGAATTTGCGCGACCGTGTCGGACACGAAGTTGCCGGGAGTCCAGGCGCCGGTACAGCCGCAGGCGCCGCGCACGAAATTGCGCAGGATCGCCAGGCCGTCCGGGGTGTGCTGAACCTCTGGGTGGAACTGCAAACCGTACCAGCGCTGGCCGTCCGGTCGCTCCATTACGGACTGAAATGCGGCGCAGGCGGAGTTTGCGGTGCGAGCCAGGGTATGGATACCGGCGGGCAGATGCTCCACCCGGTCGCCGTGGCTCATCCACACCGGTATCGAGTCAGGAAGCCCGCCTAGCAGACCGCCGGTGTCGGGCTGGATTTGCAGGTCAGCGTGGCCGTATTCCCGGCGGTCGCCGGGGGCCACTACTCCGCCCAGCCGCTGCACCAATGCCTGCATCCCGTAGCAAATGCCGAGCACCGGCAACCCGCAGTCCATTATCCAGTCGGGTATCGTGGGAGCATCGGCGTCGTAAACGCTGGCCGGCCCGCCGGAAAGGATGATGCCGCTAGGATTAAGGTGCCGCACCGATTCCCAAGTGGCCGAAACCTGGATTATCTCGGAATAGACGCTGAGTTCCCTGACCCGCCGGGCGATAAGGTGGGTGTACTGAGAACCAAAATCGACAACTATGATGGCGTCGGGTTGCGCTGTGCTGCTCATAAAAGTCCCAACCGGACCTAAGCGAAACTGGCATCGTGTAATATAGCATACAAGCCAAGCACTATACACTGGCAGAGGAGCCGAAAATGGTCACTACGCAAGCCACCGATGACAGCTTCGACGAGCTGGAACGCGGCGTCGAATTAGTGGAGAGGCTGGAAAATGTTCGAGCGCGCCACGGCCGAGATTCGGCAGTCCCCGCCACGGTCGAGTACGTTGACCGGCTACGCGCCGCGCTAGTGCGCCTGGCGAATGGACAGTCCATAGACAAGATTCGGCAGGACTACGGCGACGATACCGCCGACCTGGTTGCAGATGCCAGGAACGACGATGACGACTGGAACCTCCGGCTCAAACCGGCGCTGCTGGAGAGTGAGTAGAGCGCCACCGGCCCAATTGGTTATCATGGATATGAACGCTGCAATCGATTCCGTTTTGGGGTGCATCGGACGCGGCGGCGTGGTGGCAATACCGACCGACACCCTCTACGGCCTGGCGGCAGATGCCCTCAACCCGGATGCTGTCGAGCGCGTATACACGGTGAAGGGACGGCCGGCCGATTCGCCTCTCCCGGTGCTGGTGTCGGGATGGGAACAGGTGAGCCAGGTAGCGGACGTGCGCGGGTCGGTGGCGGCGTTGGCTCGGAAACTGGCGGCCCGGTTCTGGCCGGGGTCGCTGACGCTGGTGTTGCCAGCGATGCCCGGATTGCCGGCCAGGTTGACGGCAAACCGGGATACCATCGCAGTGCGGATGCCAGACCACCCGGTGCCGCTCACGCTGGCACGTGAGTTGGGGCGTCCGATCACCGGCACCAGCGCCAACCCCTCCGGCCAACCTGACATCACCGACCCGTGCGAATTGCGGCGTCTTTTGGGCGGGTTGGTCGATGATATGATAATCTGTGGCCCTGAACCGTTGGGCACCGCCAGCACCATCGTATCCGTGTCTGACGAAGGAATCACTCTGCTGCGAGAAGGCGCCCTGCCGTACCGGGACATTCGGACCGCCGCCGGTGGGGCATAAGGTCCGCCCACCTGGAGACCAACATCGTCAGTTCACCCACATACGACGCTTACCGGCGCGCAGTTGACGCCGAGTTGCAGTCTGCCTTCGCCGACCGCAATGGCCTGCTGTACGACATTCTGCGCTATCACCTTGGTTGGGTGGACGAGCGCGGCAATGCCGCCGGTTCTGCCACCACGCCGTTGCACTTCTGCGGCGGATTGACGATGTGTGCGGCGGAGGCGGTGTCTGGGGAGTTTCAGAGCGCAGTACCGGCGGCGGCGGCGGTAGAGCTGGTCTACAACTTCGTGCTGGTACATAACGACGTGCAAGCGGGGCGAGTTAACCAGAATGACAGCCGGCCCAGCATCTGGTGGGTTTGGGGGCCGTCCCAGGCCATCAACGCCGGAGACGGGTTGCACGCGCTGGCCCGTTCGGTGCTCATGCGGTTGTCCGACCGTGGCGTGTCTGCGGAGGCGGTGCTGGCGGCATTGCGGTCGCTGGACCAGGCTTGCCTGACGCTGTGCGAAGGCCAGTACATGGACCTGAACTATCAGGACGAACTCATGGTTTCCGAGGCGGCTTATCTCGATATGATTGGGCGCAAAGCCGGGGCCCTCGCCGGTTGCGCCGCGCAGCTCGGGGCAGCGTCGGCGGGAGCGAATCCGACTACCAGCGCAGCCATGCAGCGATGGGGGGTCAATCTGGGCATGGCAATGCAAATTTACTCCGATATTGCCGATTTGTGGGGCAGTCGCGGCGATGGGTTCACCCCCAGCAACGTGCTCAACAAGAAGAAAAACCTCCCCCTGATTCACGGGCTGGAAACCGCTCCAACGTCGGTCAAGCGGGAGCTGGGCGGCATCTACATGAAACGGGTGCTGGAAGCCGACGATGCCAACCGCGTGGTCGCCATCCTGACCGACAGCGGCTCGCGAGCCTATGCCGAGGAAAAGGCCGGCGCGTTGCTGGCGGAAGCCTCCGATTTCATCATCGCAGACGGCGTGGAATTGGCCCAACCGGAAGCGTTGCGATGGGCTGCGGAACTGGTGGCTGCCGGCAACGCGGCGGCGGCGGTCTAGCTCCGGCGACAACGTCGCGATGCCCGGCATCTAGTGAGGCGATACGATGGCGAAACGGCAGCTCACTCAACTGGACGTCGCCGGCAAGACGGTGCTGGTGCGCGTCGATTTTAATGTTCCCATCGAGCAGGGCGTC
This sequence comes from Dehalococcoidia bacterium, assembly GCA_965220095.1. Taxonomy (GTDB): domain Bacteria; phylum Chloroflexota; class Dehalococcoidia; order Lucifugimonadales; family UBA3495; genus Bin87. The sequence goes on along the minus strand of OZ244805.1, from coordinate 1,531,964 downwards.
GAGATAATCGCCCAGTACGACCAGCGGTTGCGGGCGACGCTGCCAACGATAGACTACCTGCTGGAACGCGACTGCAAGGTCGTGCTATGTTCGCATTTGGGCCGACCTCGGGGCGAGGTGGACGAGGCATTGCGGTTGTTCCCGGTGGGCGACCGCCTGGGTATATTGCTCGGTCGCCCGGTTACCAGCTTGTCCGATTGCATCGGGCCGGCTGTTGCCAGTGAGGTAGCCGCGATGGAAAGCGGCCAGGTATACCTGCTGGAGAACCTGCGTTTCCACGAGGGCGAGGAAAAAAACGACGACGCTTTCAGCAACGAACTGGCAGCGCTGGCCGATTGCTTCGTGATGGACGCATTTGCGGTAGCGCATCGCGCGCACGCATCTACGGTTGGGCTCCCCCGGATGCTCCCGTCGGCGATGGGATTGCTGATGCAGCGCGAGGTCGAATCACTGGGGCTGGCGCTGACCTCGCCGGAGCGGCCGCTGGCAGCGCTGATGGGCGGCGCCAAGGTCAGCGACAAAATCCTGGTGCTGAAAAACCTGCTGGGAAACCTCGATCGGCTGTATATCGGTGGCGGCATGGCCGTTACCTTCCTGGCTGCCCTGGGCAAATCGGTGGGTGCATCGCCGGTGGAGGCAGACCGACTGGACTTTGCCCGCGAAGTTATCGATCGGGCCAAACAGGGCGCCATCGAGCTGCACGTGCCTTCGGACATCGTCGCCGCCAGCGAGTTTGAGCCGCACCCGGTGGAATCTCAAACGTTCCCGGTGGACGGGGTACCCGACGGTTGGTACATAATGGACGTGGGCAATGCCACCGCCCAATCCTTCGCCCGGGGGCTGGCAGATTGCAAGACCATCATTTGGAACGGGCCGATGGGTGTGTTCGAGATGGAACGGTTCAGCGCCGGCACCCGCACGGTGGCGAATGCCATCGCGGGGTTGCCCGACGCGACCACCGTAGTCGGCGGAGGTTCAACTGCCGAAGCCGTGGAAGCATTGGGCCTGGAAACCAGCATGACACACGTGTCCACCGGCGGCGGCGCCTCTCTGGAGTTCCTGGAGGGTCGCGACCTGCCGGGGATAGCGGCATTGCCTGACGCATAACTGCACTGGGATGTAAACTCGCAGCCGCAACTGGGATGTTGCGACAACGGAGCGCAAATGATTGACCTTGAACAAATCCACGCCAGCATCGCGTCCACACCATCCAAGATCGTCCTGTTGGTGGCGGACGGACTTGGTGGGCTGGCGCATCCGGATACCCGCCGGTCGGAACTGGAAACCGCCGACATACCCAATCTGGATGCGTTGGCGCGGGAGAGCGCCTGCGGCTTGACCACCCCGGTTGAGATCGGCGTGGCGCCCGGTAGCGGCCCGGGTCATTTGGCCCTGTTTGGCTACGACCCGTTGAAATACCTCATCGGGCGCGGCGCGCTGGAGGCTTTGGGCATTGGAGTTGAACTGCTGCCCGGCGATGTGGCGGCACGCGGAAACTTCTGCGCGTTGGATGACGCGGGTCTGCTGACCGACCGGCGCGCTGGTCGCATTCCTACTGCACAGAGCGCCCCGCTGTGCGAGCGACTGGATCGCATCGAGATACCCGGGGTGCAGGTGGACGTATTTCCGGTGCAGGATTACCGGTTCGTGTTGCGGTTACGGGGCGAGGGTCTGTCGGATCAGGTGGATGAAACCGACCCGCAGCGCGAGAGGATGGCGCCTAAAGTCGCCCGCGCTCTGATCCCCGAAGCACAGCGCACCGCCGAAATCGTGCAGCAGTTTGTGTCAGAAGCCGGCCAGATGCTGGCGGAGGATGAACCCGCCAACATGGTTTTGCTCCGGGGCTGGGCGCAGCTGCCTAACCTGCCCGATTTCGGCGCCGTGTATCACCTGAACCCGGCTGCCATCGCCGCCTACCCAATGTATCGCGGCCTGGCGTCGGTGGCCAATATGCGAATTATCCCTACGGGTATGACATTTGGCGAAGAAGTGCAGACACTGCGCGCCAATTGGAATGATCATGATTTCTTCTTCATCCACTACAAACCGGCCGATACCGCCGGCGAAGATGGCGATTTCGAAGGCAAGGTACGACGGCTCGAAGAACTGGACGCTTATATCCCGCACATCATGAATTTGAAGCCGGACGTGCTGATGGTTGCCGGCGACCACGCCACGCCCGCTATCATGGCGTCGCACAGCTGGCATCCCGTACCGTTTATGCTGCACTCACAACTGACGTTGGGGGAGGGCGTGGGCGGTTTCAGCGAACGGGACTGCGCGCAGGGTTCGTTGGGTCGAATTCCGGCGCAAGCGATAATGCTGCTGGCCCTGTCGCACGCCGGCAAGCTGGCCAAATACGGGCCCTAGCGCCTACGGGCCGGTGGTATGACTCGGCTCGTGAATGTAATGGTCCATCAATTCTCTGGCGAGGTGAAGCCCTGGCAATGACTGTCCCAACCCCAATCGTAGCCGGCAACTGGAAGATGAACACCGACGTTGCCGCCGGTACCGCCCTGGCGGCGGCTATCGCGGCCGGAGTCGGCGCGATAGTTGGCATTGACCTGGTGGTCTGCCCGCCGTTCGTGTCGCTGGCCGCGGTGCGTGATGCTGTGGCCGGCAGCGGCGTCAGCGTGGGCGCCCAGAATATGCACGCCGACGGTAATGGCGCGTTCACCGGGGAGATTGCGCCGCCAATGCTGGTGGGGCTTTGCGAGTACGTAATCATCGGACACTCGGAGCGTCGGCAATTCTTCGGAGAAACCGACGATTCGGTGGGTCGGAAGGTTGCCGCAGCGGTTGCCCACGAACTGCGACCCATCGTGTGCGTGGGCGAAACACTGTCGGAACGGGAATCTGGCAACGCCGTCGAGGTAATCCGTTGGCAGGTAACGTCGGCGTTGGCCGAGCTGGACGCTGGAGATGCTGATGGTCTGGTCATAGCTTACGAACCGGTCTGGGCCATCGGCACCGGGCGGGCGGCCACGCCGGAAATCGCCGACCAGATAATGGGTGGCGCAATTCGTCCCACCGTGGCTGCGGTGTTGGGACTCGATGTGGCCGCGGCGGTACCGCTGCTCTACGGCGGCAGTGTCAACGCCGCCAACGCCGCCGAATTCGCCGCCGTGGCAAACGTCAACGGCGCGCTGGTCGGCGGGGCCAGCCTGGACGCTGGCTCGTTTCTGGAAGTGGCGGTGGCGTTTGCCGGTGCTTAGCCATTAGCGTTTCCGATTCCACCGTCCCGGATCGACCCCAACTTGTAGCCGTGGTGGGGCCTACCGCCGTGGGCAAAACGGCCCTGGCGATCCATCTGGCCCGACAGTTTAGCGGTGAGGTTATCAACGCCGACAGCCGTCAGGTGTACGTCGGCATGGACATCGGGACGGCCAAACCCACCGCCGAGGAGCAGGCAGCAGCCCGCCACCATCTGATTGATATTTGCTCACCGGCAACGCCGTTCAGCCTGGGGGAGTTCATCCCACTGGCGGTGAAGACAATCTCGGCAATCGCCGGCCGGGGACAGTTACCGATACTGTGCGGCGGAACCGGCCAGTACGTTTGGGCGCTGTTGGAAGGGTGGGATGTGCCCAGCGTGTTGCCCGATGCGCAGTTTCGGAAGGCAATGGAGCAGCGCGCCCGGGTTGACGGTGTGCAGGCGTTGTGGCGTGAGCTGCAGGAGGTCGACCCGGTTCGGGCGGAAGAGATTGGGCCCAACAACCTGCGGCGTCTGATTCGCGCTCTGGAAATCCGCCGCAACTCAAACGGCGCGATGGCGACCAACGGCAAGGCAACCGCACCGCCGTACAACGCCCTCATCATCGGTCTGGAGGCGGATCGCGCCTACCTCTACCGGCGCATCGACGACCGGGTGGACTGGATGATGGCAAACGGGCTGCTGGACGAAGCCCGGCGGCTGGCGGCGGAGGGATACACCCTCGGGGAAGGGCCGCTGTCGGGGGTCGGCTACGACCAGCTGGGACAGTATCTGTCTGACAACATGACGCTGGATGAAGCCGTGGCGCAGACCAAAACCCGCACCCATCGCCTGGTGCGCCGCCAGAATACCTGGTTCAAACGCGGCGACCAGCGCATAACATGGCTGGACACGACTGGCCGCGACCCCGCCGAGCCGGCCGCCGCGGCGGTGCGGGAATTCCTGGAGTCGGCGGGGGCGTGTGGTACAATTGGCCGGTATTCAGGATGACGGCAGGTTGACCCGGAGTAACTGCGATGGAATTCACCAAAATGCAAGGCGCCGGCAACGATTACGTTTACGTTGACGCCCGCGATATGCCTGAACGGGATTGGGGAACCTTGTCGCAGTCCATCTCCGACCGGCATTTTGGCGTCGGCAGCGACGGCCTGATTCTGGTGATGAATTCAGAAGTTGCCGACCTGCAGATGCGGATGTTCAACTCGGACGGTTCCGAGGGCGAGATGTGCGGCAATGGTATCCGTTGTTTTGCCAAGTACGCCATTGAGCGCGGCATCGTGCCCCCGTCGGCGGCGTCAGTTACCGTCGACACGCTGGCCGGCATCCGCACGGTGGTGCCGCATTTCCTCGGGTCGGCGGTGGATTCGGCGCGGGTCAGCATGGGCGCACCCAGGTTGGCGCCGTCCGACATACCTGTTGACCTGGATCCCGCCATTGCCAGCCAGGGCGGGCCCATCGTGCATTACGCACTGCAACCGGGTGATTTCCGGTTGTACGTTACCCTGGTGTCCATGGGCAACCCCCACGCGGTTACGTTCATCGACCAGCCGGTTGGTGAATTCCCGCTGCACAACATCGGCCCGTTGGTGGAACGCCATCCCATCTTTCCACGGCGCGCCAACTTTGAAATCGTCAATCTGCGGGAAGACGGCAAACTTGATGCCCGGGTGTGGGAACGTGGTTCCGGCGAGACCATGGCCTGCGGCACGGGCGCCTGCGCCATCGCGGTGGCATCGCGGCTGCTGGGCCACACTGGAGACCGGGTTGCGGTGAACCTGCCGGGCGGCACACTGACCATAGATTGGGACGGCGTCGGTGAGGTCTATCTGGAAGGGCCGGCCGAAGAAGTATTCAGCGGAGTGTGGACAGAATGAGCAACTACGTATCCGGGCCCACCACCTACGAGCAAATCCTCTGGTCGGCAGCGGCATTCCGCCGTGAAAGCAATGACGACGCTGCTTATATTCCGCTCTACACGGCGGAATTTCGCCGGGCCCTGCTCGAAGGACAGGACACCGCCAGCGTTGAACAGTTGCTGCGATTCGTCAACAGCTGGAGATTTCGCATCTCCTACGCCAAAGCGCCCGGCATCGCTGCCGCTATCGCCCAGACTGCCCCGCATCTCAATCCGTTGTCGGCATCCGCTCTGGAATTCGACGATCTGCGTTGCGCCACCTTGGATGTCATCGAGCAAGCCTACGACAGCATCGCGGGGGCCAAGGGCGTAGGACCGGCAGCGGCGTCGCTAATCCTATCGCTGCTGAACCCGGGCCTCTTTGTAATGTGGAACACCGCGATACGCAGCGCCTATTTCCCCAATGACCCGCCCAACGGCGCCACCTACGCACAGTTTCTCACCGTAATGCGAATGGCCGCCCTGTCCATCGCCGCCGACGCTCGCGCTCAACACGGCATCGACGACCCGGCCGGCCAAATCTCCGACGCCTTAGGAATCAACCCGCCTTTCACACTGGCGAAATTCATCGACGAATACAACTGGCTAACCCTGGAGCGCGGGATGGTTTATCAGGAAGGTGCGGTGGCAGTGTAGTGCGTTCAGCGTGGCTTGGGATATCGAGTTTACGGACGAGTTCAACCAGTGGTGGGCTATCCTCACGAGGCCGGAACAGGAAGCGGTGCGTTCCAAACTCAATCGGCTCTGTTTCTATGGCCCGGCACTGTCGGGGCCGCATTCAAAGAGAGTTGACATCAGAGACGGTTTGGAAATGCGTGAACTGAGAGTGCAAACCCCGGAACTGCCGCCGTTGCGCGCATTCTACGTCTTTGACCCCAGGCCGGCGGTCATCGTACTGCTTGGCGGAGACAAAACCGGGGACAATGGCTTTTACGACCGTAACATTCCTAGGGCGTATAACCTCTACGATGAGCATGTCGCGCGCCTGCTCAGGGAGGAAATAATCTGATGAGCGAATTGCACAAATTGAGCGAACTTGATAAGCATTTCACGCCTGAGGATTGGGAGCGCATTGCGGAGCTTGAGGCCGAGATTGACGCTACGCTGCCCCCGGACGAAACCTGCGCCGTTGTGCCAATGCGGATGCTGCGGGAGCTGGAGGATACTCCCCTGTCAGAATATGCGGCGGAGATGCAGACCGATGAAGCTGGCGTTCGCGCTTTTGAGGAGTGCGATGACGCGCCGGTGTCCCGAATCCATTCCTACATCAAGGCTATGGGCGGGCGCATGAAAATCGTCGCTGAGTTCCCCGATGGCGATGAGGTCATCATCGCCAATTTCTACCGCAAGCGGCGCTGGCCCATCCGCTCCACCAACAGCCTTTTCGGGCGTTGGGAACCCATTCCCGAAGCCGCCACCGGCCCCACCACCTACCGCGCCCTGACATGGGCGGCGCAAACCTACCGCCACCGCCAGGACGGACGCCGGTACGACGACGCCTATCGCAAGGTTTATACCGGCGAGTTTCGTGATGCGTTGCGCAATGGTTGCTCCGAGTCCAATATAAAGCGGTTGCAGGGATTCCTCAACCAGTGGGGCGCCGAGCCATCTGTTGCAGAGATGACGCCCATCTTGATGGGATCGGTGCCGGATGCTGTTGCCAGCCTGCGCCATCTGGAAACCGCTCCTTTGGACGGGGGGATTGTTACTCTATGGGACACCATTCTGGCAACGCGGGCCGTGGATCGCCTGATGGCGGACGAGGGCATTGATGTAACGCTGGCGTCCAAAATCCTGGGCCTGGCGAACCCGGAGCTTTTCGTAATGTGGGATGGGGCAATCCAAAAGGAGTACTTTCCGCTAAATGACCCCGATGATGGACACGCCGCCAACCGCTATGTCCGTTTCCTCTGCGAGATGGAGGATGCGGCCAAGTCCATTCGCCAGGATGCTAGCGAACAGCACGGCATCACTGACCCTGCCGGGCATCTGTCCCAAACTCTGGGCCTCAACCCACCCTACACCCTCGCCAAGTTCATCAGCGAATACAACTGGCTGACTCTAACCGCCGGTTTACAGCCGCCGGGGGCGGATACTACCAGCATAGCGGCCGGCACAGCTCCCCAGGCTAGCAACTTGTAAGGAGGCATCAAGATGGTGAACCATTTTCTCGCCCCCGACACCTACGACAAAATCCGCTGGGCCGCTGTTCTTTACCGTTGCCTGGAGCGAGAAAAATTTCGCGACTTTGATGTATCATACCGCAAAGTCGACAGTGGAATTTTCAGGCGGAAGATGGTTGAAAATTTTGACCACTCCATCGCCGAGCAGTTGGCCGAATTTCTCAAAATCCGTGGTAATTGTGATGCGATAAGGGATAGTCTCTTTGCCGCTCGCCAGCAGACTATGTCGCATCTTAGACCAATCGCCGGACTACGGAATCTGGAGGCGGGGAGTCTCTCGACGGACGATATAGATAAGATAGCGCGTGCGTTTGATCACCTTAAATCCGTCAAGTGGATTGGGCCAACCGCAGCATCCAAAATTCTGGCTATCCTCAATCCCGGATTATTCGTAATGTGGGACAATGCAATTGCCAAGAAATATATTCCTCTCGGTTACCCTCTTGGAGGAGTATATTATCGTTCGTTCCTGCTCACAATGCGGCAAGCTGCACACAACATCAAGAGCAATGCCCTTGAGAGCAGTATTGAAAACCCGGCGCAACATTTGTCCGAAACTTGTCATGGCGTCCCCAATTTTACCTTGGCCAAATTCATCGATGAGTGGAATTACCTGACCATAACGAGGGGTGAAATATACCCCTATCACCACTGCAGTATCCATCATTAGGAGCAGAAATGCCCAGTTTCTCAAACCGCCTCGGCAAACTCGCCCCTTACCCGTTCGTTGAAATCTCGCGCATCATCGCGGAGAAACGCGCGGCCGGCGCCGACGTTGTTACGTTCGGCATCGGCGACCCTGACATACCAACGCCGCAGTACATCGTTGACCGGCTGCTGACGGCCTCGCAAGACCCGCCGAACCACCGCTATCCGGAGACCGACGGGCTGCCCGAAATGCGCCGCGCCATCGCGTACTGGTACAAGCAGCGGTTTGACGTTGACCTTGATCCCGATACCGAAGTTCTGCCCCTGATCGGCGCCAAGGAAGGCATCGGCCACGCCGCATTTTGCTTCCTGGATCCGGGGGATATTGCGCTGGTGCCCGACCCGGCGTATCCAGTGTACGCGGTGGGCACGATGTTCGCCGGCGCCGAGTCCCACGTTATGCCGCTTTATCAACGCAACGGCTGGCTGCCTGAATACGACGCCATCCCCGATGACGTGGCGCGAGCCGCCAAGCTGATGTGGCTGAACTATCCGAACAACCCAACGAGCGCGGTGGCGTCCCAGGAAGATCTGGAATCGGCGATGCGGTACTGTCGGGAGCACGACATTGCGCTTTTGCACGACGCCGCCTACTCCGAGGTTGGGTATGACGGCTACCGGGCCGGCAGCCTGCTGCAACTGGACGGCGCGAAAGACATTGGCCTGGAGTTTCACTCACTGTCCAAGTCCTACAACATGACCGGTTGGAGGATGGGCATGGCCGTGGGCAACGCTGACATGATAAAGGCGCTATTCCAGATCAAGGCCAACCTGGACTCCGGCGTGCCGCAGGCGATTCAGGAAATGTCCATGGAGGCGCTCACCGGCCCCCAGGACTGCATCGACGACAACGTGGCCATCTACAAATGGCGTCGGGATCGGGTAATCCAGGCACTGGCCAAGATGGGCCTGGAAGTCGAGGTGCCGCGGGCCAGCCTGTACGTTTGGGCGCCGGTGCCGGCGGGATTCACTTCTGCCGAATTCGCCGCGCGGTTGCTGGAAGACATTGATATTGTGGTTACGCCCGGTTCGTCATACGGTCAGTACGGCGAGGGCTACATCCGGTTGTCGTTGACCACGCCCGACGAACGGGTGGAAACCGGCTGCCAACGTCTGGAAGACTGGACTATCCCGTCTCCCAGCGCCTGATTTGAGAGCCGTCCTTCGAATGCCCAGAAACCGCAAGACTCAACCCACCGGCCCGCAAACCGAGCGGGCGGTGCTGGTTGCGGCGGAAGCCCGCAATCGGGGCGAACAAATGTGGTCGATTGAGGATTCGCTGATCGAGCTGGACTACCTGACCCGTTCGGCCGGCGCCGAAGTGGTGGCCACCATCCAGCAGCGGGCCGACCGGCTCACTCCAACCTACATCGGCAAGGGCAAGTTGCAGGAATTGCAGGAGTTGCTGGAAGCAGAACGCCCCGACGTGGTTATCTGCGACGACGAGTTGACGCCAACCCAGCAACGCAACTTGGAAACCGCCCTCAAGATCAAGGTGATTGATCGCACCGCGTTGATTCTGGATGTGTTCGGACGCCACGCGCACACGCGGGAAGGGCAGCTGCAGGTGGAGTTGGCACAGCATCAGTACCTTTTGCCTCGGCTGGTGGGGCAATGGTCTCACCTGGAACGGCTGGGCGGCGGCATCGGAACCCGCGGCCCCGGCGAAACTCAGCTGGAAACCGACCGCCGACTGGTGCGCCAGCGAATCCAAAAAATTCGGGACGAGCTGGACAAAGTGCGCCAACGTCGCAGCCAGTACATGGAACGGCGGCGGCGGACGGATGTCCGGATGGCGACGCTGGTGGGGTACACCAACGCCGGCAAGAGCACGCTGTTCAACGCGCTGTGCGACGCCGGCGTGCCGGCCGAAGACCAGCTGTTCAACACCCTGGATCCGGTAACCCGCCGGCTGAATATGCCCGATGGCGGCGAGCTGCTGCTCAGCGACACGGTTGGCTTCATTCAAAAGCTGTCGCCAATCGTGGTGGCAGCGTTCCGCGCCACGCTGGAGGAACTGCACGAGGCCGACCTCCTGCTCCACGTCATTGACATAACGCACCCCAAGGCTCCCGAGCAGGCCGAAGTAGTGGAGAATACACTCACCGACCTGGAGCTGGGCGGCAAGCCGAGACTGCTGGTCATCAACAAGATGGACCTGCTCACCGATGACCCCGGCGACATTGCAGCAGAAGCCCTGGCCGGGTTGCCCGATCTCACGGCGGCAGAATCGCCGGCAGTTGGCGGCCGAGTGTTTGTTTCTGCTGTGAAGGGCTGGAATCTGCCGACATTGCTGGAGGTAATTCAGGAGCACATCGGCAAATCAGTTCCCGTTGTCAACCGGGCTGCCGTCTAGGGCTGGCCCGGTGAATCGTAGGCGGAAAATCCGGCTGATCCACACGTCGGACACTCACCTGGGCGACGGTTGGGATCCTGGAGCCGCCGAGCGTGCCCTGTCGGCGGTGGTAGACGGGGTGGGCACCCTCTCTGCTGACGCCCTGCTGATAGCCGGCGACGTGTTTGACAACGCACGCATATCGGACGACCTGCTGGATTTTTTCGTCGGCGAGATGGGTCGAGCGGAAGTGCCGGCGATAATTTTGCCGGGCAACCACGACCTGTACGACGCCGGGTCATTGTACCGGCGGGCGCCCTTTGACAACGCACCGTCCAATCTGCACATCATCCGAGGGACGACGGGCGAGACCATCACCTTTGAGTCGCTGACGCTGGATGTTTGGGGCCGGGCGATGGATAACCACACGCCGGCATTCCGACCGCTGGCCGGGATGCAGTACGCTACGGGCGGCCGTTGGCTGGTGGCGATTGCCCACGGGCATTTCCACTTTCCCGACGATACCGAGGAACGATCGTCGCCCATCTACGGGCGGCAGGTTGCCGAAGCGCCCTGCGACTATCTGGCCCTGGGACACTGGGAGCGGTTTGAGGACGTGAGCCAGGGCGGTGTAACCGCCTACTATTCCGGCTCGCCGATGGGCGCCGCCACCGAACGCGGGCAAGTGGCGGTCAACGTGGTGGATTTCAACCCGCAATCTGAAACATCAGTTACCGTCGCACAAGCGTGTCTGACCATGGCGCGATGAGTTGGCCGGAGCCTGGAACCCAGGCCAATCACCTAATCCGAGGTGTGAGATGAAAACCCTGAGCCGTGATTTGCGAATTTACGTGCTGGACCCGTCCAACGAACCAGCCGTTACGATTGACTCTGGCGATGACCTGATGGTGGAAACCTGGGACGCATTCGAGGGAATACGGGACCCACAGGTGCTGGAAGAGAAATCAGTGAAAGGCCCGGCAACCGGCCCCATCTACGTCAACGGCGCAGAGCCGGGCGATGCCCTCCGTATTGAATTCGTCAGCATCGATCCCAAAGAGAACCCCGCCCACATGATTATGCCGGGGCGAGGCTTTCTGGAGGCGGAGTTCATCGAAGCCTATCCCACCGTGATGAGCATCGACAACGGCCACCTGGTGCTGCCGAGTGGTGTTCGCCTGCCCCTGCGCCCGTCAATGGGCTTGGTGGCCACGACGCCCACCTACCCGCAGGAAACGGCCAGCGACAGCGGCCCCTACGGCGGCGACATCGACATGAAGGAACTGGTGGCCGGCAGCGTTTTGTATCTGCCCGTGTTTGTGCCCGGTGGTCTGCTCGCGTTGGGCGATTGCCATGCGGTCGTGGGAGACGGCGCGGTGGCCGGCACCAGCGCCGAGTGTTCCGCAGACACCCACATCCGCGTCAGCGTCGAAAAGGGGATGAACCTGGCCGGCCCGCGAGCGATCACGCCGGAACACTACGTCGTCCTGTCTCACGGTGACGACCTCGGCCCCGCCATGAAGCAGTCCGTCCGCGAAATGGTGGACTTCCTGGTATCCGAAAAAGGAATGCAACCCTACGATGCCTACACCCTGTGCAGCCTGGCCGGCGACGTTCGCGTTTCCCGCACCTTCCGACCCATCAGCCCGGTCAAAATGATGCTCTCCCGGCAGGCGTTGGACCAGTTGTAACTGCGGCGGCCGGACGGTTTCTGTCGTTGCCACGTCCGGCGGTCGGATGACAGTCCCCTTGCTTTTGGTCAATCCTGGCGCGGATTGCTGGGGAGATAGACGATGTCCGACAGAATGGTATGGGCTTTGTGCTTGTCGGTTCTGGCGGCTCTCTGCTTGATCTCGGCGATTTTCGGATTGTTTGAAGGGCAGGTCAATGCCGTCTTGGACGTACCGGCCGGGTGGGCCAAAAGCGGCTCCAACCCGATATTAGGGTTCTTTGGTTCTATCGTTCTCATCCTCGCCATTGCTTTCTGGGCGCCCACAGCATCAGTCTCACCTGGGGTGTTCTTGGGGTTGGCAATTTTATTGGCAGTAGCCGCGGTGTATCTTTACTTTACGGATAAGCGCTAACCGCTCCCCTCACGCTACCGAATACCCCCCGTCCACGGTTATCACCGCCCCGGTTACGTAATCGGAGGCACGGCTGGCCAGGAAGACGGTTGCGCCCTGCAACTCTGCTGCATCTCCCCACCGTCCCATTGGGATGCGCCGGTTGATTAGGTCGTAGCGTTCGGGTTGGGTTTCGGGGATGGCCTGGGTCAGCTCGGTCATAAACCAGCCGGGCAGGATAACGTTGGACTGGATGTTCTCCGGCGCCCAGGCTACGGCAAAGCTTTTGGCCAGCTGCACCACGCCGCCCTTGCTGGACGCGTAGGGCGCGCCGCTGCCGCCGCCGCCGAAGATGCTGAACATACTGCCGATGCTGATAATCTTGCCGCCGCCCTGCGCCTTGAAGTGCGGGTAAACCGCCCGGCTGGCCAGGAATGTGGAACGCAGGTTCACATCCAGCACATTGTCCCACTCAGCAGCGGTAGTTTCCTCAGGAGGCTTGCGGACGGTAGTGCCGGCGTTGTTAATCAGGATGTCGATATGTCCAAAGTGGGCGGCGGCGCGGGCCACCATGTCATCAATATCCGAATCGCTGGTTACGTCTGCCTGAATCGCGAAGGCACTACGCCCGGTAGATTCTATGCTGGCCACGGCAGCGGCGTTTTTTCCCTCGTTGCGGGCGGCAATGGCGATGTCGCACCCGGCTTCGGCCAGCCCCAGGGCCATCCCCAGTCCCAGCCCGCCGTTGCCTCCGGTAATCAGGGCCACGCGGCCCGTCAGGTCGAACAAACCCCCGTTGTTGCTGGTCATTGGTATCCTCTGATTTGCGTCTGTCGCAATGCTGGTACAGTATCGTCTGGCCCCTCACGATCAAACGTGCATCGTGTCCCCATCGTATCCGCACATCCCGCACCTCGGAGAGTTGACGACCGGCAACAGGTATTCCGATGCTGGGCCGGTAGTTGCAGCGCAGCCGTCGCAGAACCCAACCGTCATTGCTAACCAATCATCCTCTGAGAAGCCAACCTGTGTTGCGGTCGCTCCACATTGCTGGCACTCGATAACCGGCGCGTCATTGCGGGCCAGCAGCCGGATTTGCCCGGTTCCTCCGTCCAATTCCGCGAGACTTCTCAGCGTCAGCTCTGTAGTTGTGCCAAAGTCGTACTCGTAGCTAAACTTCGTTCCGGGCGAGGCTACCCGTCCCAGCGCGATGTTCATGCTTTTACCGTAACCGTCCGGATAGGCATCGTAGCCCACTCCGGCGATCGTGAACGTGCTGAGGTGGCCGCAACATTCCACCCATATTCTCCGCAGGTACTGATCCAGTTCCTCCAACTTGCTGCCGGACGGGATTTCCAGGTGCAACCAGTACTCCGGCCGGTAGGCGTCTTCCACCACAAGATGGATGCTTCTGGACGGCCGGGAGCGCCGGCCCGGTTCGCTGCGCCCTTCGTCCGGGCGGCCGGTTCTGGTCAGGCAGCTTTTCAAGTGCCGCGACATCCCGGATTTGCGAAATGACTTGCGGCACAGCTCACAGGTTCCCGCTCCGGTGGCGCTGCTCATAATCCTCGCTCCTCTGTTGAAAATCAGCGTTATGGGCAGTGGGTGTTTCTCCTTGCCGCCGCCCAGTCCCAATTATTCCCCTTCGCGGCTAGTTTGTAAATCGAACAGGGGCGCCCATCAGGGCAAACGCATTCTAACTTTAGGTGGCCTGATAAACCGTCATTCCCGCGAAAGCGGGAATCCATACAGATTGCTTCCAGGCAGTTGACGTACAACCAAGCCACTTGGATTCCCGCTTTCGCGGGAATGACGGGCACCTCAAAACCGATTCAATTAGAATGCGTTTGCCTTGGGGCGCCCATTGGACGCCCCTGCTATTCCGATAGCGTGTACCTGTGGTTCTTACAGGTTTATCAGCGAGGGCACCGCCACGAACGCCGGTGCGAAGACCAGCGACACAATGGCCATCAGTTTGAGCAGGATGTTCAGGCTGGGGCCGGAGGTGTCTTTGAACGGGTCGCCGACCACGTCGCCCTCCACTGCCGCCTTGTGGGCGTCTGAGCCCTTGCCGCCGTAGTTGCCCAGTTCCACGTACTTTTTGGCGTTGTCCCAGGAACCGCCGGCGGAGGCCATCATGATGGCCAGCATGAATCCGGCAGACACCGAACCGATGAGCAACCCACCCAACGCAGCCTCCCCCAGAATGAATCCGGTGGCGATGGGCGCGGCGACCGCCATCAAACCCGGAACGATCATTTCGCGCAATGCGCTGCGGGTGCTGATGTCCACGCACCGGGCGGAGTCCGGCTTGGCGGTGCCTTCCATCAAGCCGGGGATTTCGCGGAACTGCCGGCGCACCTCGTCAACGATGCCCTGGGCGGCACGACCAACTGCCTGCATAGTGAGCGCCGAGAAGATGAACGGCAGCATCGCGCCGATGACCAGTCCGACCAGAATTTGCGGCTGCAGGAGGTTTATACCGGTACCTTCGGCAGCCAGCTTCCCGAATTCGTCCAGTGTGATCAATCCGGCGCTGACTGAATAAGCGGCGAGCAGCGCCAGCGCAGTCAGGGCGGCGGAGCCGATGGCAAAACCCTTGCCGGTGGCCGCGGTGGTGTTGCCCAAAGCGTCCAGGGCGTCGGTGCGCTCGCGTACCTGCGGGTCCAGGTTGGCTTGCTCGGCGATGCCGCCGGCGTTGTCGGCAACCGGACCGTAAGCGTCGGTGGCCAGGGTAATGCCCAGCGTGGACAGCAGGCCCACGCCCGCCAGCGCAATGCCGTAGAAACCGGCGAACCAGTAGGCCAGCAGAATGGCGACCGACACGCAGAACACGGGAATCAAGGTGCTGAGCATTCCGCTCGCAATCCCCTGAATTATCACAGTCGCCGCGCCGGTTTCCGAGGCTGCGGAAACTCTCCTGGTGGGAGAGTAGCTGTACGAGGTGTAGTATTCAGTGGCCAGTCCGATGATCGTTCCGGCGACCAAACCGGCCACCACGCAACCGAACCAGAACCAGTTGTGGGTCAGTGTGATGGTGAGGATGGCGGCGAAGATGATGAGCAGTCCGCCGGCGGCGAATATGCCGTAGCGCAACGCCCACAAAAGCCGCTCGAAGTTGGCCTGCTCTCCACTGCGGACGACGAAGGTGCCCAGGATGGCGGCGATGATGCCGGCTCCGGCCAGCAGCATCGGGAACACTGCTTGCGAATGGAATGCGCCCGCGCCGGCAACCAGTGCCACGGCGCTGGCTGCCAGCGCCACCGCGGAAATGATACTGCCCACGTATGACTCGAACAGGTCGGCTCCCATGCCCGCAACGTCGCCGACGTTATCGCCCACGTTATCGGCGATGACGCCCGGGTTGCGGGGATCGTCCTCGGGTATCCCAGCCTCTACCTTGCCAACCAGGTCGGAACCAACGTCGGCGGCTTTGGTGAAAATACCGCCGCCCACGCGCGCAAACAGCGCGATGGAGCTGGCTCCAAATCCGAAACCGGCCACCGCCGTGATGTCCTGGAAGATTACATAAAGGATGGTAACGCCCAGCAGGCCGATGCCCACTACAGTTACACCCATGACGGTGCCGCTGGAGAAGGCGATACGCAGAGCGGGGTTGAGTCCGATCATGGCGGCCGCCGCGGTGCGGATATTGGCCCTGACCGCGACGTTCATGCCGATGTACCCCGCGAGGCCGGAGCAAATTGTGCCGACCAGGTAGGATATGGCGGTTGCCGGTATACCCAGGTTGTGTTTAAAGATGGTGTAGTCCAACACGCCCAGCACGATGGCAACGACAATGACGAAAGGCACCAGCGACAGGTATTCGCGGCGCAGGAATGCCGACGCTCCGGTGCGGATGGCGTCGCCAATCTC
The DNA here is from genome assembly GCA_965220095.1 of Dehalococcoidia bacterium. GTDB lineage: Bacteria > Chloroflexota > Dehalococcoidia > Lucifugimonadales > UBA3495 > Bin87. The sequence continues at coordinate 1,515,670 of OZ244805.1, read as the reverse complement.
GATCATGGTCTCATTGCCGCGGTCGGCGCCGATGACCCGATACGCGATGATGGCCGCAAATACCAGGGCGATGACCCCAGCGGCCAAGGCCACAATGATTGATTCCATACTCTCCTCTCCGTTTTCAGCTATATATACCGACAAACTTTACGAAACTAGCAGAACGATGGGCAGGTGTCAATGAGAGTCCAGATAGTTAAGGCTGTGCAAAACTGTCATTGCGAGCGTAGCGTGGCAATCTCGTCGCTGAAACCGCCGTTGTTGCCTCAACGAGATTGCCACGTCGCTGCGCTCCTCGCAATGACAGTTGGCCGGTTGGTTTGACAAGGTGGGTACGTGTGAGCAGGCCTGATATTGTTGCCTCGTTCTGACAGTTGCTGCGGTAGCTATGCGTAGTCAGACAAGTTTATGATACTGGGGTCAATCTTTCCGTCCTGAACTTTCAGGAGCGCTACGGTTCCGGGCGACCCGAGGACATGGCGCCGGCCCGGATAGGTCGGGCTGCCCGGATTGATGAACAGCACGCCGTCGCGCCATTCAATCAGTTCTTCGTGAGTATCCCCGAACGCCACCACATCCACACTCCCGCCGAATTTGCGGTGCAACAGGTCGCATAGGTCAGAGTCCGGGAATTGCAAACCGGCGCCGTCGGGCGTGGTCATGATGGCGGGGGTAGGCCACTGAATGTCATGCACCATGCCGATGCGCGCCCCGGCGACCTCAACGATGCGAGAAACGTCGGCGAGGCGATCGCCAGGTTCACGAGGGTCCTCGTAGCCACGCACCGCCAGCACCGGCGCCACCTGCTCCAGACAGTCCAGCACGCCGATACATTCCAGGTCACCGCAATGTAGCACCAGGTCGCAGCCCTCCAGGGCGTGCAGTACGTTGGCCGGCAAGTCCCAACCGCTGCCGGCGGAGTGAGTATCGGATACGAGGCCGATCTTCACAATGACACGTTAGTATCGCAAAGACACGTTAGTATCGCAAAACGCGCTGCATTTCGGCACAAGTTATCAGGTCTGGGGCGCCAGCGCTTCTAGAGTACCGAGCATAGTTTCGCGATCTGTGCCGTGGGGGAAGGCGACGATGGGCATATCGACGCCGTTGGCCCTGAATCTGCCCATTTTCCGTCGGCAATCTTCTGGCGAACCAATGACGGTGATGCTGTCGATCATTTCATCGGTAATTGCGGCGGCGGCTTGGCTCCGGTCGCCGGCTGCCCAGGCAGCCCTTACCGCATCGCCCTGGGCCCGGTAGCCGTACCGACAGAACAGGTCGTAGTAATACTGGCCCATACCGGCAACGTAAAACGCCATGTGAGCCCTGGCCTGGGCGGTGGCCTCGGCCAGCGCGTCGCCGTCTTCGGTGGCACAACACAGGATTTGAGGCGCGGTGGTGATGTCGGCGATGGAACGTCCGGCAGCCTCGGCGGCGTCGGCCAGCGGTTGTTTGATTTGGGGGAGCTGCTCGCAGTGCATCCAGATGGGCAACCAGCCATCGGCCAGCTCGCCGGTGAGTTGCAGGTTGCGGCGTCCCAGCGACGCGACGTAGATGGGTATGCGTTCCTGAACCGGCGACACTCCCATGCGGAATCGTTTCAGTTCGTAAAATTTGCCTTCGTAATTGACGCGGCCTCCGGAGAGGGCCATGCGCACTATGTCGATGTACTCCCGGGTGCGCGTAACCGGATGGTCGAATTTGACGCCGTGCCAGTCTTCGATGACGATACGCCCGCTGGCGCCCAAGCCCAGGATGGCCCGCCCCCCGCTGATGCAGTCCAGCGACGCGATGCTCTGTGCGATCAGTCCCGGCGTGCGGCTGTACACCGTAACAATGCCCGTGCCCAATCCGATGCGCTCGGTGTGGCACGCCAGCATGGTCAGCACGGTGAGCGCATCCCGCCCCCAGGATTCGCCGGTCCAGAAAGAATGGTAGCCCAACCGGTCGGCGGCCTGGGCTACTGCAATCAGGTCGGTGTCGTCGTTGTTGTCGCGACTGCTGAAGGTGAGGGCGATGGCGTCCATATGAGCTGTTATCCCGGGAAGACTGAATTGGGGCAAAACTGTCGTGGAGGATTTGTTGTGGCGATGTCGCAGTCTTGGGTTAGTTGCGATTTTGCCAGATGATGTACGGGTCCAGCGCGTCGCCGGTGAGGGATTCGCCCAGGGCTTCACTGGTAATAGGGTAGGTTTGCGACTCCTGGATAACCAGTTCGCGCATTTTTTCGCCCCATTGTTTCACGTCGGCTGGTTCGGCGCGGCCCGAAAGCATATCGGTGAAGCCCTCAACCAAGTGGTCTACCGGAGCGGCCAGAACGGGGCCGGAAATGACGTACACCACGACTTCAGGCAGGTTATCTTCGTCGTGGAAGTCAACCCCCAGCCGTTCCAGGATAGAGTTCATCGCTACGGCCCGCACGATTTCGTCCGCGTGGGTTGGCATGTTCATCATGTGAGCGAATGGGTGGTCCTGCCCTTCCCGCAGCGAGATGGAAAATTCGTTTTCCACGGCCCGGTAATATTCGTCGTTGAACACGTCATCGGCGGATACCAGAGCGATCGCCGCCGGGGAGACGCGTAAGTCTACGGCGATGAATTCCTGCAGATGGGGAAATATAGCCAGGGTGATGTCGGGCCGACGGCCGTTGGGCAACGGGCCGCCGTTGAGTTCCTCGAACAAAGCTGCGCTCCTTGTGATTGGCAAAGGCCGGCCGGGTCGCCGGCGGTTTAGCCAGAAGGGGTGGTCGAAGTTAGCGAGGACGTGGGCGGGTTACGCGTTGACCAAACGTTTCACAGCGTCGGGCACGCCGGAAAGGTCATCCACCGTTACATCGGCCTGAGAGTTCGGGTCATCCGGGTCTTCCGGTTCATAGAAACCTCGAATCCAGACCGACTTCATACCGATCCGATTGGCGCCGACCACGTCGTTGGTAACATGGTCTCCGATGTGGATCGTGGTCGCGGGCGTGGCCCCCAGTGCTTCAATGGTCATCAGGAATATCTCATCCGAGGGTTTCGCCAGCAAAACTTCGTCGGAGAAGGTCAGCGTGTCGAAGTATTCCACGACGCTGTTCCGCCGCAGAAATTCCCGGAACGTGTAGCCCGGAGTCATGCCCGTGTTGGAGATGAGGCCAATATTCAAACCCAGTTGATGCACCGATTCCAGGGTTTGATGCGTGGCGTCGTGAAAGATGGGCGGGTATTCGAAAAATGATTCGGCGTATACCCTTTCAATCTCGGCGATGGTTGCTTCTGACAGGCGGTCAACCAGACCCTCGCTGACAAGGTTGATGAAGATTTCCACCTGATTACGGAAGCTGACGTCCTTGTAGGTGTCGCGGACGGCACGGCAGGCGCGGTAACAGGCGCGATAAGCCTCTCGGATGTGGTCGGGGTCAAACTCCTCGCCGTGGCCGCGCAAAAGGTTGCGAGCGCCGTCCAGTCGCACCTGCGCCCGTTTCTGTCCCAGCTCCCGGTTGTCCAGGATTAGGGTTTGCCACAAGTCAAAAGTTACTGCCGTGATGGTGGACACGATGCAATCCCTGCCAGGCGAGAAGAAGAGGTGAGTCGGGTGGAGGTTGGGTTCGCAGTAGGGTTACAGGGGTGGCCGTTGATTGTGCCAGTCGGTGGCCTGCTGGTAGGCGTAGGCGGCCCGTAGCACGGTTGATTCGTCGAAGTTGCGACCCGCCAGGTGCAACCCCGCCGGCAGACCATCATCCGCGAACCCGCACGGCACTGAGATGGCCGGTGAGCCGGTGATATTGTAAACCCGGGTGTAGCGGGTCAGCAGCGGCACGGCCGGTACTGATTCGCCGTCGATGTCGATGCGGCGTTCCAGAATTACCGGCGCCGTTACCGGTTCCACCGGGCCAGCCAGCAGGTCGACGTTTTTCAGCAGGCCGGCAACTTGCTGGCAAAAAACCTGCCGGGCCTGTTGGGCGCGCAGATACTCGCCGGCAGAGATGAACAGGCCCTCTTCCAGGCGGTCGCGCACCTGGGGGTAGAGCTTGTCGCCATCGCTGAGCAGAATGTCGCGATGCGCGGCGGTGGCCTCGGCGCTGAGGATGACGTTGCTGATGGCCTGGGCGTACTGGAACATTGGGAGGGACACTTCGACAATCTCGGCGCCCAGCTCACCGAGCACGCCGATCGCCCGGTGCGCCAGGTTGGCAACCTGAGAGTCGATGGGCCCGTCGAAATACTCTTTCACCACACCAATGCGCAGGCCACGCACATCGCCGGTAAGCGCGGCTGTATAGTCGGGCACCGGCACATTGGCGGTAACGTGGTCGCGGGGATCTGGCCCGGCGATGGCGTTCATCGTCAGGGCGGCGTCTTCTACAGTGCGAACCATCGGGCCGGGATGGTCAAGGCACCAGGACAGCGGCGTAAGCCCGGCGCGGCTAACCCGGCCGTAGGTGGGTTTCAGTCCCACGATTCCGCACAGGGCGGCGGGGATGCGAACGCTGCCGCCGGTGTCGCTACCCATCGTAATGGTGCATTGGCCGGCGGCGGCTGCCGAACCGCTGCCGCCGCTGGAACCGCCGGTAATCCGCTCCGGGTTCCAGGGGTTGTGCATATGGCCGTAGTCCGCGTTTTCTCCGGTGGGGCCGAAGGCCAGCGGGTGCATATTGAGCTTGCCCAACAGAATCGCGCCGGCCTCGCTGAATCTGGTGGCGACGGTACAATCCTGCGTGGGCACGTGGGTGTCGTAGATACGGGTGCCCGAGGTCGTGCGGACGCCGGCAGTGTGGAACAGGTCTTTGAGGCCGACCGGAATGCCGTGCAATGGGCCCCGGTAGTTGCCGCGCCCAATGTCCTGCTCGGCGCGCCGGGCGGCGGCGCGGGCCTGTTCCGGAATCAGCGTGATGAAGGAATTTAGCGTCGGCTCGGTGGCTTCAATGCGGGCCAGGCAAGCGTCAACCACGTCCACCGGGGAGATTTCGCGGTCGCGAATCAGGCCGGACAATTCCCATGCCGACATATAATGCAGTTCCTGGGCAGGCATGGCGTTCCTCACCATCGAAAAGGGGCTACGCTGAAAAGGGGCTGCGCTCTAAAAAGGGCTACGGGTTGAAGGCGTTGCGAGGGCTGGGCTTACCAAGCGGTAAGCGCTTACTCCGCGGCAGCGATGAAGGCAGACGGCGATTCTGCATCGCTGACGTCGATTTCGTACAGGCTGCCGATTCCGGTGCGCATCATCTGTACACGCTGGTGCAAGTCCTCCATCCGCTCGGCATCGGAAGTATCCAGACCGGCGGCAGCGGCCATGCGGAGGAACGCATCGAGGGGAAATTCGGCAGCGGATTCCGTGGACATAGTTGGCTCTGGATGCGCCGGGTGGGCGGGTTCATTAGACGGCCGGCGAGCGGGGGTCATTATGGCGCAAGGCGCGCCGGTTGGCAAATCACCACCGGGTGGTTGAACGCTCGCGCCGGGACAATTCCCGATGCCCGGTATGGGCTATACTTTTTTGTGTTTTACGCCCCAGCGTTGATGTGGTTCTACGATGACGACGGCATATTGCACTTTTTGCGGCGCTGCGGTTTTGCTGGGTTCCGGCGCCTGTCCGGGTTGCGGGCAGCGAATCGGCGGACTGGATCAACCGGACGCGTCCGGCGGGCAGCAATGGGGTCTCTGGTCGGTGGGCGGCGGATTGGCGGCGCTCGTCCTGACCACGATTCTGATTACAGCGGCGGCGTTGTGGCTGCTGCTGCCGGCGTGCGATGCCACGGGTGGACCGCCGGCGGATTGCCGCGACAAACCATTTGGCATCGAAATGTCATTGCCGGCAGTTACGTTGATTTCCACCATTGTCCTGGGAATCGCCCAGGTCACGCTGGTGTGGATGCTGGCGTTCCGGCGTTTCCACCCGTCCCCCCGGTTGCTGGGCTTCACGCGACCCCAGCGGTCCCGGTGGCTGACTGGAGGCGCGGTGTTGGTGGCAATCTTCGCGAGCATCGGATTTGCCCATCTGTACGGGCTGACGACAACTGCACTAGGTTGGGATTTTTTGACCCCGCCGGAACTGGAACCAGATCTGGTGCTGCCCGGCGCGCTGGCGGCCCTGAGTTTCGTCGCGCTGGCAATCTGGACGCCGTTGGTCGAGGAAACTTTTTTTCGTGGGTTTGTGTTTCGCGGCTTGGTAAACCGATGGGGTTCGCTCGCCGGCCTGGTTTTGTCGGCGGCGGTTTTCACCGGGATGCACTTTTCGCTGCCGGTGTTGCTGCCCATATTCGTTACCGGTTTGCTCCTGGGGGGCTTATACTGGTACACGCGGTCGCTGTGGCCATCCATCATCGTGCACGGTTTGCAAAACGGGCTGGCGGTGTTGCTGGCGATTAACCTGGCCTGAGGCGCGGCGTACCGGAAACCTGCTTTGCCGCGTGCAATTGCGCTCCCGTGTTAGCGCCGGGCCAAAATACAACGAGGTTTTAAATGGCTGTAAACCCTCAGACACGAACTGACCGTATAGCCGACCGTTTCGCTGCCATCAAGGCCGAGGGTCGGCCGGGACTGGTGGTTTTTATGACCGTTGGGCATCCTTACCGCGACGCCGCGCTGGAGATAGTTCCGCACCTGGCCGCTGCCGGCGCGGACGCCATTGAGCTGGGAATGCCTTTCAGCGACCCGATTGGAGAAGGGCCGGTGATCCAGGAGTCCAGTTTTGTTGCTCTGCAAAACGGAGTGACCCCACAGGATTGTCTGGATACTGCCGCAACCTTGCGTCGCCACGTTGGCGATACGCCACTGATTTTGATGGGCTATTACAACTCTATCGTCTCCCACGGACTGGAGCGGTTTGCCCAAGATTGCGCCGCCGCTACGGTGGACGGGCTGATTATCGTGGATTTGCCGTATAGCGAGGCCGGGCCGTTGGTGAGCCATTTGCAGCCTTTCGGGATACACCTGATACCGATGCTAGCGCCGACCAGCACCGACGAGAGCATTGCCCAATCAGTGCACATCGGCGGCGGGTTCGTGTATTGCACCAGCGTAACGGGTGTTACCGGCGCCCGCTCCGAGGTGTCAGACCGGGGCCTGGCACTGGTTGACCGAGTGCGGCAGCAGACTGATCTGCCGGTGGCGGTTGGCTTCGGTATCTCCACCCGGGAGCACGTGCTGGACGTTGGCAAGCGGGCCGACGCCGCTGTGGTGGGGAGCGTTCTGGTGCGGGCGTTGGGGGATGGACCGCCGGCGGAAGCTGCCCAGCGCGCCGCCACGGTAGTGGGCAGCCTGTCCGGGCGCCAATAGCGTCGGTTTTTGCGCCGGCGACGCATACGGCGAAAATCGGCCTTGAAACCCGTTGACCACCCTCACGCGTATCCAGTTCAATCCGTTATTGCGAAGAGCATAGCGACGTGGCAATCTCGATGAGGTTGCACACATGCCGGCGAACCGCCGTTGCTGCGGCGCCGTTGCGACTATGACGAGATTGCTACGCTACGCTCGTAACGACAAAGCGGGTACAGGGCCTTTCGATTATTCCGTCATTCCGGCCTTGAGCCGGAATCCAGAAAAATCTGGCATAGGGTCGGTGGCTGCCGGTGCGGATTTCCTGGTTTCCCGCCTACGCGGGAACGACGAGTCGTTGGGAAACCGAAAGACCCTGAAAGCGGGTACGCATGCTCACGCGTACCCACTTTTCTCAAGCATAATCGGCGGGCGGTCATTGCGGGGAGCGGATGGTTCGACAGGCTCACCATGAGCGGGTGGTAGTCGGTGCGGATTTTCACCCTCACCCCAACCCTCTCCCATCAAGGGAGAGGGAGCGAGATTGGACGCTGCGCTCGCAATGGCAAAGTGGGTATGCGTGGGGCCCCACCTGCATTTGCGGACTACATAATTTTGGGGTATGAGTTGACGGCTTCGGTATATTACCGCCCGCCTACATGGTCCCGTCCTGTCGAGTCGCGTGTTGAACGATGACGTGTAATCGCAGGCGCCCAACTCTCGAGTCAGAATTTTGATGCGTCACTATCAAGCCGTCCGTTCGGGGCTGTCCTCCTACAGCCTAAACGATTTGCGGGGCGACCTGTTCGGAGGAGTTACCTCCGGAATTTTGATGTTGCCCATCGCGATGGGTTTCGGCGTGCTTACCGGGTTGGGGCCGGTTGCCGGATTGCACGGCTGCATTGCAGTCGGACTGTTCGTGGCGATTTTTGGTGGAACACGAGGCCTGATCGGGGGCCCCAACATATTTTCCGCAATCGCAATGGCGCTAATCGTTAGCAAATATACGACCACGATCGGCGAAGCATTGACCGCCGTAATGCTGGCCGGGGCCATACAGATACTGCTCGGGGTGCTGAGATTCAGTCGATTTATATCCTATATGCCGTACTCACTTTTGGTTGGGTTCTTCACTGCCGCTGGAATTCTATTGATAGTCACGCAATTCTCGGTAACTTTGGGTCAGCCGCCCGCGAACGGGGACATCCACGCTTACATTGATAGTTGGACCAATGGACTGTCGAACGTCAATTTTCATGCCTTGATACTGGCCGCCGCTTCGCTTGCCCTTGGGTTCTTATGGCCCGCACGTTTGGGTAAATTCGTACCTGCTCCCTTCGTCGTGCTATTGGTGGGTACCCTGCTGGCCGCGGTCTGGTTACGAGATGCACCCGTGGTGGGAGACGTTCACTCGGGTTGGCCGGCATTCCAGGCGCCCGTGTTCTCTCCGACGCTTTTTCTGCACGTGCTGGGGCCGGCTTTCGTCATGGCTCTGATGAATATAATCAGCTCGCTCATGCTTTCCCTGCTCGTCGATCCAATCACCGGCGTGCCCCACAAATCGAATCAACAAACCATCAGCATTGGCTTGGGAAACATCGCGGCAGGAATGGTCGGAGGCATAGCAGGGGCCGCCAGCATTGTCACACTCGCCAATTTGAGAAGCGGGGGCCGTTTCCCCGTCAGCAGCATCTTATCCGTGTCGGTGTTGATTGCCGCCGTGATCGGCGCCGGGCCGTTGTTGGGCAGGGTTCCCTTTGCAGTGTTGGCCGCCATCCTGATACAGATCGGTTGGAATCTGATCGACCGGCGGTTTGTCGCGCGGCTTCATCGTATTTCGCGGGGCTATGTGATGGTGATGGTCGCCACCACCGGGTTAGCAGTGCTGGTTGATTTTGTAACCGCCATCTTGATCGGAATCGCGCTGTCGAGTTTTATCAACGCCAGAAAAGCGGAGACTTTCGAGTTGAGGCGCCTGATTTCCGTTCCACTCCTGGACCGGGAAATTCTCCCCGCAGGTGAGGCAGATCCCTTCGAAGCGCGGACCGGGTTGATTGTTTTCCCGGATCGCATTTCGGTAGCGTCGGCGCGAGAAGTCGTCCGCATTGTCCGGCAGGACATCAGCGAGAATAGTATCTCGATCTTCGACCTGTCCAACACCGAATACATAGACGATACTGCCGCGATGATTATGGGCCAACTCATCGATATCGCCACCGAACTGGCGACCCGGCGATTCGTAATCGTCGGACTCCACGAAGAAGTACGCCACACTCTCGATTCGTTGCGGTTATTGGATGCGATTCCAGAATCGCATTTCACCGCCGACCTGGAAGAGGCAAAGCGGATCGCAATTCCAATGCTTTCCGCAGTTGCCAATGATTCTGGCGACTGATTTGTTCTGGGCGGGTATTGTCCCGGGCCGTCTGCGCTTTTCCCGGGCTGGCGGGCCTCACGCGTGCCCGGTTTGGTAGAGTGGTGGAACGAAGAGGTGATGAGGTGGGTCGGGCGTAGCCAGGTAGTACTCGTATCCCAGGTGCAAAATGCCCAACTTGCCACGGGAACAGACCTGCCGTCGGAACGCCGCCGACGCCCGCATCCCAGCCAGCATCAGCAGGCAGCAGGCTAGCAGCACCGCCACCAGCAACCGTTGCAGCCGACCGGTCGTGGTCACGGTGCTCTGGTCCAGACCGAACCGCTGCTTGCCGTCCTTGAAATACTGCTCCGGCTGCATCCGACGCCGATACATGCGCACCGCCTGGCGAGGGTCGGTCAACGAAGTGGCCAGGCACCAGCACTCCCGGTGGCCCCTGGCCCAATACAGCACCAGATTGATGACCACCGCACCGTCAGAGCGATAAAGGGTCTGGGGCCAGAATTGGATCCGTCCTTTGTGCAGGGGATAGTCACGCAGTCGACCACGATAGCCGGCGCCCTGGACCACCACGTCTCCCCGGAGGCGGAGTACGTAGTCCACCGGATAGCGGGTGTGTTGGGACATTAGTTGCAGGAAGCGGATCAGGCTGGCCCGTCCGAAGCCACGGTCGGCCAACAGCAGGGGCCTTGTGGTAGAAGTCAGATGATGCAGCAATCGGCGCAGAAAGAACTCTTCCACTCGGTTCTGGGAAGGGTCAAGTTCCTCCGTAGTGGACACCCAGCAGAGCAGCGGCAGACCCCGACGGCGGAAACACACTGCGGCAAACAAACCGTTGCGCCCCTGGCCCAGATCGGACCAGTCAATCATGATCGGCGTAAGACCCCGCACCGGGCCGCCTGGCAGATGGGTCCCAGCAGCGCCGTCTGCACCGCCATGGGGTCAAAGCGGGCATTGGACAGGAACCGGAACAGGCGCTTTTTGCGGCGGTGATGGGAGTAGGGCAACCGGCACGACCAGGCCCGTACCAAAACCGAAATGGACAGCGGGCGGGGGGATGGTGTGGCGGCGGATGGTGGGCCTGTTGATGGTCAATTTTCGCCGTTTCCGTAGCGCCGGTATCGTGCCGCGCCGGGAATTGGCGTTGCCAGGCGGTTTGCAGGTATAATCGGGCGTGGCGTACATTCGCCATTGTTTTGCGCCCTTTTGGAGGAAATGTGCACGGCAATTCCCGCCGGCGATGGTTTTCGGAGGAATAACATTTGATGCCGTTTAGCCCATTGCGCCGCCCTGATTTCACCCCCCCCTGACAGGGGTATGTAAGGTGTTTTCAGGGAGGCGCATGGCGGGTGATTTCCAGGTTGGGCTTGGGTTGTGGCCAGGGTTCGGGCAGCAGCCAGACGCGGCTCCAGAGGCGACCTTTGAGCAGCAATCGCCTGAGCCAGTCGATGCCGTGGCGGATGACACTGACGGTGCGCGCCGGACGAGTACGAGGGTCCCGGTGATTGGAAGCCAGCGCCTTGGGCGGCGTCCGCAGGTTGCCTGGGGCGATGCTGCGGTCCTGGGCGTCTTCCACCCTGGTGCCGTAGGCCAGGGCCAGCAGCGTGGCCACCGACAGCACCAGCCAGTGGCGGGAGACGCGGGCCGGGTCGGTGCGCCGGGTCTTGTCCCACTTCCAGCCCAGGCTCTTGAGGGCCTTGAAGCCCAACTCGATCCAGAAGCGCAGGGCGTACCAACTGGGTCCGGCGTCCTCCGGCGGCAGGTCGGTGAGGATGATCCATGGTTCTTCCTGCCCTGCGTACCAGACCACCAGCAGGGTGCAACGGCGCTGGGCGGTTGGGGAACCGAAGGCGGTGCCGCGGCCGATCCAGGCAGTGTCGGGAACGGAGACGAAGGCGCGGGCCGGCAATCGTTTGCCGCCGTCGGCGCAGAAAGTGATGTTCTTCCGATACCGCATATAGGGATGCCAACCTTGGTCGCGTATCTGCTGCCACAGCTTGGGACTGGATATGCCCCGGTCGCAGAGCACGATGACGGTCATTTCCTCGGGGACCGCTGGGGCCAGTTGCTGGAGCAGTTCCACGGTGGGGTCCATCCAGGAGCCGGGCTGGTTGGCGTGCCGGATACACCAGGCCACGGGAATGGCGCAACTGCGGTAGACCACGCTGATGACAATGGCGGTGGTCTGGTCTCCTTTGAGCGTGGGGTCAATGGCCAGGGCGAGGCGGCCCGAACGCCACCAGGCCAGGACCCACCGGAGCAGGGGCGCGAAGCAGAGAGTTACGTCCAACTCGGTCTGGCAGGGACGGGCTCGGTCGCTGCCGTCGTAGAGCCATTCCCGGAGATACTGACGCAGGCTGTTCCATCTGCCCCAGGGCGAGAGGGCGGAGGCCACCGCGTTCTGGCAGGCGCTGCCCGCGAGAATGGCCCCGCACACCCATAGCACCAAGCCGGTCAACTGTGGCTGCGAGAGGTGAGGTAAATGCGTTTCAATCGTTTTTTGCATCTGGTAGCATTCTCTGGGAAGGCGCACGGGGATCCTCCAGCATCTGGTCTTGTCACAACCAAGATGCCGGATTGCCCGGCGCCTTCCCAAGCTAAGCCCACGCCCAATTTCGGGCGTTACATACCCCTGTCAGCCCCCCCCCCCGACTTTTGGGGCGCTGGAGGGTGAATACGGGCCGACTGGTCGGCGCATTCCGTCGTGTTGCGGCGGTGGTGGCTGTCGCCCTGCTCGGGGGGACGGTGTGGCAAACCGGGATAGAGCCGGCCGCGGCCCAGACGGACCCTCCTCCTCCTTGCGGTGGTCTGATTCACGCGACCCACGCCGCAGCCTGGGCCGACTGCGACCTGTTGCTCTCCATCAAGGCCGACCTCGAAGGAACGGGCGGCGGTACGCTCAACTGGGACAGGGATACGTCTATAAACGAGTGGACGGGAATCGCTGGCACGTTCTCCTTTGATGCGGTTGGCGTCATGATTGCGGCCCAGGTGAAGGGGCTGGGTTTGCCCAACCTAAATCTTCGTGGGTTCATCCCGCCGGGGTTGGGAAATCTCAGCAACTTGCGAAAGATTGATCTGAGTGGTAACCAACTTTCCCGCGCAATCCCGCTGGAGCTGGGGAATCTCGGCGAGTTGGAAGTGCTCAATCTGAGTAACAACGGATGGTTTTTGACGACTGAAGAATGGGATCTTGATCTTGACGGTAGAAGGGGTCTTTCCGGCAAAATCCCGAAGGAACTGGGGCGCCTCACCAACTTGCGATTTCTTTATCTGGATAGGAACGAGCTTACCGGGACAATCCCGTCGAAACTGGGAAATCTCGGCCAGTTGGAAGAGCTTAGCTAGGCTTTACGCATAATTTAGAAAAAGTATAAAGACAGGGTAAGCTGGCCTGACCAAAATCTCACTAAAGGCCCAGCTATGCTTACCCTGCCCAATGCCATTGTATCCATACTCATTCCCTTCGCAACGCTGTTTACCAACCCGACCTGGCGGAAAGCCCAGGTACTGCTGGTGGGCGCGATCCTGACCCCGGGTCAGCGCACCGTCGCCGCGGCCCTGCGGGTCATGGGCCGCAGCGATCACCGCGATTACGCCCGCTACCATGAGGTGCTCAACCGGGCGGTGTGGTCGCCCCGTGCAGCGGCGCGCATCCTCTTGGTGTTGCTGCTCCAGCACCTTGATGGTGGGGATGGCCCCTTGGTCTTCGGCATCGACGAAACCCTGGAACGGCGTCGCGGCGCCAAGATCAAAGGTCGGGGCATCTACCGCGACGCGGTGCGTTCCAGCCGGAGCCAACTGGTCAAGGCCAGCGGCCTGCGCTGGATCTCCCTGATGTGGCTGGGCCACGTGCCTTGGGCCGGACGCCATTGGGCCCTGCCGGCGCTCACCGTGCTGGCGCCATCGACCCGGTACTACCAACAGCAGGGACGCCGGCACAAGAAGCTCACCGACTGGGCGCGGCAGATGATCCTGCAACCCCGCTCATGGTGAGCCTGCCGAACCACGCTGGCTGCCCCAACGTCCACTGGCGCTGGTGGGCGACAACAGCTACGCCGTGCTGGACCTGCTCCACTGCTGCCAATCCCTCCGTGAACCCGTTACCCTCATTGCCAGACTACGGCTGGACGCCGCTCTCTATGCGCCCGCGCCAGCCCGTCAGCCGGGTCAGAACGGCCGCCCGCCGCTGAAAGGCGCGCGGCGACCCGCGCTGAAAACGATCCTCGACCAGCCCCAGGCAACTTGGGCCAGCGTGGCCGTGGCCTGGTATGACGGCGCCACCCGCACGGTGGAACTCACGTCGCAAACGGCGGTCTGGTACCGCTCCGGCAAGTCTCCAGTCCGCATCCGCTGGGTGCTGATCCGGGATCCCCAGGGCTCCTTCGCCACCCAGGCCTTGCTGTGCACCGACCCCGCGGCGGACCCGACCCAGATCCTGGAATGGTTTGTCCTGCGCTGGCAACTGGAAGTTACCTTTCAGGAGGTGCGGACCCACCTGGGCGTGGAGACCCAGCGTCAGTGGTCCGACCGGGCCATTGCCCGCACCACGCCCGTCCTGCTGGGAATCTTCTCCTGGATCACCCTGGCCGCCCACACGTTGCAAAAACGACACCCTATGACCCAACGCAAGGCCGCTTGGTATGACAAGCCGTCGCCGACCTTCGTGGACGCCATCGCCCTGGTGCGACGCCACCTGTGGCTGGCCTCGGAGGGTTTTTCAACGTCGGCCACCGACCCCGATACGCAGGAACTCCCGGTCGCTCTGTACCACCGACTTGTCGATTCCCTGGCTTACGCCGCTTGAAATGCGGAAAGTCCAGCTTAGACTGGATATTAACCTGCTTACCGGCGAAATCCCGCCGGAGCTGGGAAATCTCGCCAACTTGAAAAAGCTTTATCTAAATAACAACCAACTTACCGGCGAAATCCCGCCTGAGTTGGGGCGGTGCCCCACCGACTCGAAAGAGGATCCCAAGTTGGAATTGCTTGACCTGAGTTACAACCTACTTACCGGCGCAATCCCGCCGGAGCTGGGGGACCTCATCAACTTGGAAGAGCTTCTTCTGAATTACAACGGACTTTCCGGCGAGATCCCGCCGGAGCTGGGGAACCTCGGCAACCTGCGGGAGTTTACTCTGGATAGAACGTTCCTGAAAAAAAGCCGGGTATCCTTTCAGATAACTCCGGGCAGCGTGAGTGAAGGGAGCGAGACCGACCACAGAGGCATGGCCAAGTTCACCGCAACCCTGACGCTGCACAACTTCTTGAAACTGGCCAGAAAACGTTCCGAAGAACTCTCCGAAACCACCGACTACCCATTGCCGGCCCCTCAGGGAAAGCTGCGGATAACCGGTTTCTCTGTTGATACTGATGATGATGTTGTCGTTGAAGTTGCTTTTGGCGGCGAAACCGCGGCAGCGGCGTCCGACTGCGTAGAAAACGAGGCCGGGCAGTATGCGTTCTGCTTTGAGTTGCTGCTGAACGACCGGCTGGACACCCCCGACCGGCTGCTGACGGTGGAGCTAGTCGAGGCCAGCGTCGCCATGCCGAAGTCGCTGCAGTCGATGGTTGTGACTGAAGAGTTGCCGCCCATCGAGCTGACTTGGGCCGAGGCTCAGGAAATCCTCGTCATAGACAACGACCAGCCCGCTCCCGTGTCTACAACTGCTCGCAGCGCCAGCTCCGCCTCCACCCCGGAACCCACCCGGGTCGCAACGCCTACCTCGACGCGGGTCGCAACGCCCACCTCGACGCGGGTCGCGACGGCCACCCCTATCCCGGGTAGTGGCGGCAGCTCCGCTGACCCAACAGCAGCGCCAACACCGGAGCCAACGGCAACGCTAACGCCGATGCCGACGGCAGCGCTGACACCGGAGTCAACGACAGCGCCAACGCCAGAGCCAACCCCGGAGTCAACGACAGCGCCAACGCCAGAGCCAACCCCGGAGCCGACGGCAGCGCTAACGCCGTCGTCTACCCTACCGCTAGCGGCAGTACCTCCACCAGCATCGTCGTCGCCAATGCCAACCCTTCAGATGAGGCCGATGCTGACGCTGGTGGCGGCGCTAGCCGCGCCAACGCCGGCGCCAATTCCGGCGGCAACGCCGCAATCCACGGCAACGGCGACTCCCGCAGCAACGCCAGCGCCATCGCCCCCGCCGGCGGCGCTGACCACGGTTGCGCCCCCGGCCAGCGGGGGAGGTATGCCCTCGATGTGGATGATGGTTTCGGGAGGAGCAGTCGCCGCGCTGGCAGCCGGCGGCCTGGGTCTATTCGCTTTCCGTATGCTGCGGTAGCGCGGCCCACACTCCAACGAGATTGCCACGTCCGCCTGAGGCGGACTCGCAATGACAGTTTTGCACAGCCCTATGGATACGCGTGAGGTTGACGGCAGTGTTGCAATTTAGGTGGTTCAACATCGGAAATGCCAGTCGCAGCCGCACGACCTGGGCAACCACCAGGGTTGCCCCTACACCCAGGGCAACCGCATTCTAATTGAATCGGTTTTTGAGGTGTCTGTCATTCCCGCGAAAGCGGGAATCCATACAGATTGCTTCCAGGCAGTTGACGTACAACCAAGCCACTTGGATTCCCGCTTTCGCGGGAATGACGATTTATCAGGCCAACTAAAGTTAGAATGCGTTTGCCCTGCCCCTACACCTTGACCACCTAAAACGGAACGCTGCCCGGCACGCTGGTGAGGTTGACAACCCGGTTGCGTCAGGGTAGTATTTTTGGCGAAATGAACGCGACCTGCCGCCAAATCACTCGGGGCTTCTATTACCCGTTTTATTATTACGCTTACCGCAACACGGTCGGCGTAAGTCCGGTGTGTGAAGCCCGATAATTCAGGGGACAATCACTTTGGCAGGACTTCAGCCGGACACAGGCTGGAGTCTTTTTTATTACGACCGCCTGAACGCCCCGGCGACGAACGAGGAGGACACTCAATATGGTTAGTTCACCCGCGAAGGACGTCAATGTAATGAGCAACAACGCATTGATACGACCTTCTGAACTGGAAGCCCGTATCCCGCTGACGGCCAAGGCCGAGGCATCGGTGCTGGCCGGGCGTCAGCAGCTGGAGTCGGTGTTAAGCGGCGAAGATGAACGGTTTGCGGTCATCGTTGGCCCTTGCTCGATCCACGACAACCGGGGCGCGCTGGATTACGCAGCACGCTTGAAGCCCCTGGCCGAGCAGCTCAGCGAACGGCTGCTCGTCGTGATGCGAGTCTATTTCGAGAAGCCCCGCACCACCGTGGGCTGGAAGGGTCTCATCTACGACCCCAACCTGAACGACACCTACCAGATTGAGGACGGGTTGCACCGCGCCCGTCAGCTGCTGCTCGAAGTTGCCGAAACCGGCCTGTACTCCGCCACCGAGTTCCTGGACCCCATCGTGCCCCAGTACCTGTCCGACCTGGTGACCTGGGCCGCCATTGGGGCTCGCACCACCGAGAGTCAGACGCACCGGCAAATGGCGTCGGGACTGTCGATGCCAGTCGGGTTCAAGAACGGAACGGATGGCGACCCGCAAACGGCGGTGGATGCGTTGGTGGCGGCCAGCACTCCTCAGGCCTTCCTGGGGATTGACCACCAGGGCCAGGCGTCCATCGTTGAAACCCGCGGCAACAACAACTGCCATCTGGTCATGCGCGGCGGACGCAGCGGCACCAATTTCGACGCCCGCTCCATTGCCACGGCGCAGGAGGCGCTTCGCAAGTCCCACGTGCCACCGCGTATCGTGGTCGATTGCAGCCACGGCAACTCCAACAAAGACCACACCCGGCAGCACATTGCCTTCGAGGATGTGATTAGCCAACGCCTGGCCGGCAACAGCGACCTGTTGGGGGTGATGCTGGAAAGCAACATCAACCCAGGGGCGCAGAAATTGGCCGAAGACCCGTCCGTGCTGGAGTACGGCGTGTCCATCACCGACTCCTGCATCGGTTGGGACGAAACGGTGCAGCTGCTGGAACGGGCCTACGAAGCGCTGGGCTGATCGCCGGCCTTTCCCATCACTGCAACGAGCGCGCACGCAACGAGCACGCACAGCCCTTTTCCGCTACGTGGAGAGGGGCTTTTCGCGTTACCGGTTAGCTCGATTACTGGAGAATGCCACTGGAGAATACCGGGGGAAACCAGGACGTAGCGGGGGGGCATCTCGGGTTGCCGTCGGGGGCTGGCCGGCAACCACCGTGATATAATTCCCGTAAAGGCCGCATTGACGCGAGTGCAGCACATATTGCGCATCGACGCTGTGTGCCTCGACGCTCGTCTTCGCTTATACAAGGAGGCCGGCACATGTTTCCCACCGTTAGCCTCAACACAGAAGTTTCCCGGGAGGACGTTTCACGCCTCCGCGACTGGTTACGAGACCCGGAGGTCAGTTCCCTCTGGTACGGCAACGATGATAACGACGGCCACGCGTTGCACATCGGATACGCTCCTGAGCAGATCACAGATGCCGATGACCAGGCCTGGAGTCAGGTTTTCCATCAGGATGAGCGGCGCATTTATTCTCTGTACGCCACCGACGAAGCGCACATCGGGGAAGCGCAGTTGCTGGTCGAATGGCCCCTGCAAGAGGCCCAGCTGTTCATCTTGATCGGACGCAAAGACTTGTGGCACCATCATTACGGAACGGCGGGTTTGGTTGCCATGCTGGACGAGGCGTTCGAGAACCTGGAGCTGCACCGCGTGTGGGTGGATGTACCGGAATACAACGAGCACGCGTTGCAGATGTTCCGGCATCTGGGTTTCGTGCTGGAAGGGCACCTGCGTCGTACTCACCGCAAAGATGGCAACTGGTATGACTCCTTTGCGATGGGTTTGCTGTCGGACGAATACCATCGTCGACGCGACCGGGTGCTGGCTCAATACAGCGCCTGACCGCAATATTCACGCGACCGTCGCACTCATTGGCAATGTGGGGATGACGCCAAACATCCTGCCCCGCGAGGCGGGTGCACCGGCCCGGGCGTCGGAGGATTGAACTATGCCAGTTATCACCATCAACGGAGTCATTGGCAGCGGCACACTGGAAATCGGCCACATGGTGGCCCAGAACATGGGCATCAACTACGTTGACCGCTACATCTTCTCGGAAGCGGCGCGCCTGGTCGGTTCACCCATCGGCCAGATGATTGAGAAGGAGCAACGCGTCATCCCCTTTCGCGAGAAGGTGGCCCGCTTCATGCAAACAGTGCTGGAACGCTCCGCCGTTGCCGGAGCCGGCGCCGAGCCATACTTCGGCCGGGGCATCGAAATGCTGCCGGCGGAAGCCTATACCGAGCTGGTGTCGGATGCGGCTTCAACCTCCGCAGTGCACGACCGGGCGTTCATCGAAGCCACGACTTCCGTCATCAAGGATCTCGCCGCCGCTGGCGATGTGGTGATTATCGGGCGTGGCAGCAACATGATCCTGGCGGACACCCCCGGGGTGGTTCACGTCGGTTTGGTGGCGCCGATGGATGTGCGCATTGACACGATGGCCAAGCGCGAGATGTTCAATCCGGAGGAAGCGCGAGCCTATTCCGAGGAGCTGGAAAACGCGCGCGTGACGTTCTATCGCAAGTTCTTCCGCATCAACGCCAACGACCCAACCAAGTATCACCTGATGCTGAACATCGGGCGGATCTCTCAGAGCACCGCGGCTGAGATTATCGGCCACGCCTCCGCTGACATCGCAGGCGTGCCAGTCGGATAAATATGTTGCCGTCTGTCGCGCCTTTTCGGGCCACCCCGATATGCAGCAGCCAAACGACACACCGGGCGCCGTGAAGACGCCCGGTGCTTCGTTAGTCCGTCCGACCAAGATGCGGCGCCCGGGTATCCCATACCGGAAGCCGGCAACCGTCGCCTTCGCCTGGCGAGCAGCCAGCCTGATGAGCAGCCAGCCTTGATTCCCATATCTGACGGCGGCCGGCCACGGGGTTCGTTTCCAGTCGTAAACGTTACCTTTCTGGGGCTGAATGCCCTGGTGTTTTTGTGGGAAATCGGGACCGGTGGCATCGGGTTTCTCTTCGGCGCCGATAGTGTCGCCATCTTTGTGTTCTTCCTGAAGTTCGGATTCATCCCCGCCGAACTGTCCAGCGGCATGGAATTTGAACGGTTGAATCTTGGCGTGGGCCAGGTGCAGAGCATCGCATCGCCAATCCCCACTTGGGCAACGATATTCACGTCCATGTTCATCCACGGCGGATTGATGCACTTCGCCGGCAATATGCTGTTCCTGTGGGTGTTTGGCGACAACATCGAAGACACCTTCGGCCACGTCAAATATCTGGTGTTCTATCTGGTGGCGGGCGTTCTGGCGACACTGGCGCACTACTTCACCGATACGGGGTCCCAAATACCACTGGTGGGCGCGAGCGGGGCGATATCGGGCGTGTTGGGCGCATATCTCGTGCTGTATCCCCGCAACCGGATCCGCACGCTGATTGTCTACTTCCTGATCACCGTCGTGGAACTCCGCGCCGCCTGGCTGCTGTTGATATGGATAGGCTTACAGGTGGTGCAGGGCCTGTTGTCCATCGGCATCAGCGACCAGGTGAGCACCGCCTTCTTCGCCCACATCGGCGGTTTCGCCGTGGGCCTGGCAGTTGCGGCGGTAGTCAAGATGCTGTGGCGGCCACCGCCGGGGCCAGCTGGCTACCGCCGTAGCGATGGCAACCGGAACCCGCAATACTGGCGGGGCCGGCGGATTGATTGAGAACCTCAATTTGCATGGATGCACAGGATAGACCGGGACGCCGGTACGCCCGTGATACACTCGTTGCTACGTTGGCTCTCTTCGAGGACGGAGTATGACTACCCAAACTTATCAAGCAGCGGGATGGCAACTGCTTGCCCAGGCCCGGGCCGAGTTGGCTGCCGGCGACGCGCGTCAGGCGTCGGAGAAGGGCTGGGGCGCGGCGGCCCAGATGGTCAAAGCCATCGCGGAGCAGCGTGGCTGGGAGCATGGCGGCCATCGCCAGCTATTCGCCGCCGTCAGGCAAGTTCGGAACGAAACCGCCAACGAAGACATCCGCAGCCTGTTCAATTCTGCCAACGTCCTCCACACCAACTTTTACGAAGACTGGAAAGACGGCCAAACCATCGCCGAAGACCTGGATGACGTGGAGCAACTGCTCAACCTGCTAGAGCCGCTGCTGGGCTTAGTACTACAGTCGCAGATTATCGGGTAAAATAGGCCATTATCCGGTGAGGGGGTGCGGCGGTGACGGGGCGTGCAGAGGAACTGGCGGAAGTGGCCCGCTGGGCCGAAGGGATTGAGCAGGTTCATTCCTGCATTGCCGGACGGTTCCGGCGCCCGGAGCCTCGCCGGCGGGTACTGGACTACTCGCGGGGACTGGTCAGTTCCGTAGAGCGCAAGAACGGGTGGCAGTTGGCGGAGCAGGCGGGCGACGCCACTCCCGACGGGGTGCAGCGCCTGTTGTACAACTATCGGTGGGATGCGGACCTGGTTCGTGATGACATGAAATCCTACGTGGTGGAGCATCGGTCCGCCGCTGACGCGGTGCTGGTGGTGGACGAGACCGGATTCCTCAAGAAAGGGGAGCAGTCGGTGGGGGTGCAGCGGCAGTACAGCGGGACGGCGGGGCGGATCGAGAACTGTCAGATTGGGGTTTTTCTGGCCTATGCCAGCGCCAGGGGCAGAACCCTGCTGGACCGGGAATTGTACCTGCCCCAGGTGTGGGCGGAAGACTGGGAGCGGCGGGGGGAGGCTGGGGCGCCGGAGAGTGTCGGCTTTCGGACCAAGCCGCAACTGGCCCAGCTAATGCTGAAGCGGGCGCTGGAATCAGGAGTCCCCTTCGGCTGGGTTGCTGGAGATGAGGTCTATGGCAACGACCGCAAGCTGCGGCGGTGGCTGGAGCGAGCGGGAATTCCCCACGTGCTGGCCATCAGGAGCAACGAGCAGCTGTGGGTCTGGACGGACCAGGGCCGGTGTCAGGTGCGGGCTGACCGGCTGACGTCGCAGGTTGACGAGTTGGGTTGGACCAGCTGCAGTGCGGGCGATGGGGCCAAGGGGCCGCGGGTCTACGATCGCCTTGAGCAGACGATTGGGCCGTCGTGGAAATACGGCCTCTTGGGGAGCCGGGCAAGGGCTACTGGCTGCTGGCCCGGCGCAGCATTGCCCAGCCCGGGGAGTTGGCTTACTTCGTATGCTTCGGCCCGGCGGGAACGGCCTTGGAGGAACTGGTGAGGGTGGCTGGGACCCGGTGGGCCATCGAGGAGTGTTTCGAGGAGGCCAAGGGGCAGGTGGGACTGGACCAGTATGAGGTGCGGAGGTGGGACGGCTGGTACCGGCACATCACCTTGGCGATGCTGGCGCAGGCGTATCTGTCAGTAATCAAGCATCAAGCGATGGAACCAGGAGCAAAGGGGGCTGCTACGGTCTCGATGAAGCGCTGATTCCCATAACGGCCCCGGAGGTGCGCCGGCTGCTCACCCGACTGGTATGGACGGAAAATCAACTGCCTGATTTCATCCTGTCCTGGTCGTGGTGGAGACGGCGCCACCAAGCCAGAGCCCGCCAATGCCATTACAAACGCCGCCTGTCAAATCTGCGACTGTAGTACTAGAAAGTGTTTAAAAAGGGACTGGGAAATAGCAGGCAATGTAGCAGGGCAGGCTATAGACTTGGGGCATGAGCCGAGCAGTTTATTCCACGGATTTGACGGAGGCCGAGTGGCAGATTCTGGAACCCCTGGTTCCGCCGGTGAAGCCGGGTGGCCGGCCCGCCAAGTACTCCCGCCGGGAGGTGGTGAATGCCATCCGGTACGTGCTGCGCACCGGTTGTGCATGGCGTCTGTTGCCTCACGACCTGCCTCCCTGGCAATCGGTCTACCACTACTTTTGGGTTTGGCGGCGAGATGGGACCTGGCAGGGGATTCACGATGCCCTGCTCCCCACGATGCGACGGTTCCTGGGCCGCCAGCCCAGCCCCAGCGGGGCCATCATCGACAGCCAGTCGGTGCAGACCACGGAAAAAGGGGGCCTCGGGGGTACGACGCGGGCAAGAAGGTGAAAGGCCGCAAACGGCATATTGTGGTGGATACCCAGGGACTGCTGTTGGCGGTGGCGGTGCACCCAGCCGACCTGCAAGACCGGGATGGGGCCAAGCTGGTCATTAGCAAGCTGACCGGAAGGTTTCCCCGGTTGAGCTTGATCTGGGCGGATGGCGGCTACGCCGGAAAGTTGATCGAGTGGGTGGCGACACTGACGGGTTGGACTCTGGAGATAGTGAGGCGTCCCGGGAACAGCCACCGCTTTGAGGTGTTGCCCCGACGCTGGGTGGTGGAGCGCACTTTCGCCTGGCTGGGCCGGCGCCGGAGATTGAGCAAAGATTATGAAGCACTGCCGGAAACCACCGAAGCCTGGGTCTACACCGCTATGACCGGACTCATGCTCCGCCGCTTGGCACGCCCCCCCCCCCCCCCAGCTTTTTAAACACCCTCTTAGTATTACAACGACGGTTGTCATGATAGGATGGTGGGGGTAGTTGGGTAAGGCTTGAGGAGGCGGGGCAGGGAAATGGATGCGGCGGCTTTTGAGCAGGTGGACGGGGCCTTTCAGGATTTTCACGCTTACTTCGCTGCGCTGTTTGGCCGCCGGGAGGCGCGGGATCACAGTCGTCATTATCTGCAGGCCCTGCTGGTGCAGTCCGGGGAGCGGCGCAACGCCGAGAATCTGTCGGAGACGGTTCCGGCGTCAGCCCGGGTGATGCAGCGGTTTCTCACCGAGTCCCCCTGGGATGACGACGTGGTGATGGGCCGCCTCCAAGAGTACCTGGGACCCCGGCTGGGGCGCCCGGAGGCGGTGTGGGTGCTGGACGGCAGCGATTTCCCCAAGCAGGGCAGGAAGTCGGTGGGCGTGGCGCGTCAGTACTGCGGGAGCCTGGGCAAGGTGGCCAACTGCCAGGCTGGAATGTTCCTGGCCTACGTCAGCCTGCAGGGACGGGCCCTGGTGGACAAACGGCTTTATCTGCCGGAGAGCTGGACCTCGGACACCGACCGCTGTGCGGCGGCGGGGGTGCCGGAGGAGAGTCGGAACTACCGGTCAAAAACCAAGTTGGCGCTGGAGATGCTGGAGCGGGCCTTGGAGCGGGGGCATCTGAAAGCCGGCTGGGTTGCCGGGGACGACGCCTTCGGGATGTCGCCGTCCTTCCGCGATGGACTGGCGGCGCTGGGGATGCGCTACGTGCTGGACGTTCCCGGCGGCGCCACGGTCTGGCCGCTGGAGCCAGCCTGGACCAGTCCAGAGTATCAGGGGAGCGGGCGTCCCCGCAAACCCAGGCTCAAGGGCGGGCAGCGGCGCACCATGGTGGAGCGCAGCGCTGAATTGCCGGAGGAGGCCTGGCGGGAGATCACGGTGGCGGAGGGAAGCCAGGGTCCCCGCAGCTACCAGTTCAGCGCCCAGCGGGTGCGGTCGACCAGTAAGCGGAAGCCTGGCGAAATCCACTGGGCCGTCTACCGCCGGAACCGGGACGGCAGCGAGCCCCGCTACTACCTGTCCAACGCCCCGGAGGACACTTCCCTGGAGACCCTGGCCTACGTGGGAGGGTCGCGGTGGCGCATTGAAACCGAGTTCGAGACGGAAAAAAGCGATGTGGGGCTGGATGAGTACGAGACCCGCACCTGGGCGGGCTGGCATCATCACGTGGCCCTGTGCCTGCTGGGCGGAGCGTTTCTCCTGAGTCTGCAACAGGCTTGGGGGGAAAAAGATGCCCCGGATCACCCGGCCGCAGGTTTACCGGGTGGTGCGAGAGATGCTGCCCCGGGAACGGTTCGGGCCGGCTGAGTTGCTGCGGTGGCTGGAGCAGACCCAAGAATGCAACGAACGGGCCAGACGCTCCCACGCCAAGCGGCGCGCCGCCCTTCGCGCATCCCCGAACATCCCTCCTTGAACCGTCGTTGTAATATTAGGGATGCGCCCCGACCAGCCGGACGATTGCGTGGTCTGTCTTGCGCCGCGTCGGGCCTGCTGCAAGTTATGGTGCGGCGCCGGGTCCACGTCGTCGCGCTTGGGCAGGTCGTTGGGGCCGATGGTATGGCTGGCGGTCCACTGCTGGGGTTCTTGAAACCCGCGATCTTTGCGAACTGACGCCAGAGCGTCTTTGGTGGCGTCGGTCATCCCTTCCAGGGCAATGCCGTTCAGGTAGAAACGACGTTTCAGCATCGTCCAGGCCCGATAGGCCATATCGCAGGCCACCCAGCGGCGGCCCAATCGTTCCGCCGCTACCGCTGTAGTGGCGCAACCGGCGAATATGTCCAGCACTACGTCGCCCTCATTGCTGCTGGCCTTAATAATGCGCTCGTAAAGTTCCAGCGGTTTCTGAGTAGCATAACCGGTCTTTTCTCTACCGGACGCCATTGAAATATCGGCGATGAAATCAGTGGTTGCTGTGCCTTTGGCGGCGGCGAGGTAGGTTTTGATTTCCGGCAGGTAAGTGTCCGAATGTACCAGTAGGTCGTGTTCATTCAAGGCATTTAGTTTGTCGTGCATTGTGGGGTAGCCATTTGGCCAGTCCGGAATTAAATCATGCTCAACGATGTATTGGTGCATTATTCCTTTCGTTGGAGCTGCACAATGCCTGTTGTGCAGATTTGGATCGTAGCTACTCCATTTAGAGCCGGATTCGCCGTTCCTAGTTCCTGCGGCGTGCAGCGGTAATTTTCGATAAGGCCCCGTTCCGTCGTGGTCGTTGTACCGATAGTTCTTACGAACATAATCAGGATCATGAGCCTGGTATTGTTGATTCCAAATATATCGCCCGGTCTTCGTGTAGAACAGGAGATAGTCTGAAACGCGACCATACTTCTTCGAGTCTGATTTTCCTCCGCTACGATTCCATACCAGTTCGTTTCTAAAATTGTCGGCTCTGAAAATCGCGTCCATTAGCATCCGCAAATAGCTGTTGGCGTGGTCATCGCAGTGGAGGTAAATGCTGCCCATCGGTTTCAACACCCGGCGACACTCAATCAGCCGCACCGCCATAAAAGCGATGTAGGCGGCTTCGTTCTCAGTGGCGCACGCTTCCACCGCCTGGATTACGGCGTGGACGGACGGGTAGTCGTCCTCAATCATCATCTTCCAGGCGGGATGTATGTCCTCGTCCCAGCTCCAGATGTCATGGACGCGGGTTTCGCCCTGCCCTTCGTTGTGCTGTGCGCCGTGAGCCTGGGCCAGCGCAATTTCCTCGGCGTATTCGGCGTCGCTGATGGGCGGCCGCGGGTTGCCGGTAAAGGTCTCGTTGGCGGCAAAAGGCGGGTCAATGGCAATCAGGTCAATGCACTCGTTGTTCAGGCGGCGCAGAAACGGCAGGTTGTCCATGATTGCCAGCGTGCGGTTGGCAACGTTCAGCTCGCCCATTTCGGTTCGCTCCGGAGTGTTGGTTTCGTTCGTATAGCCGCCATTCTATCATTGCGCCCCTCCGCAACTGATGCCCAACGTGTCACCGTGCTAAAATGCTCCCAACCTTTAGGAGTCATCATTCCCCATGAAATATGACGTAATCGTAGTTGGCGGCGGCGCGGCCGGTTGTGTGGTAGCATCCCGACTTTCTGAAGACCCGTCCCGCTCCGTGTTGCTGCTGGAGGCTGGCCCCGACTATCCGGATCCGGCATTGCTCCCCGACGAACTGCGCTACGGGCACACCCGCGATGCCGAACGGCAGGATGGGCCGCATAACTGGTCGCTGACCGGGACCATAACCGCTGAACAGGGCGAGATCCACGTTGCCCAGGGCAAAGTAATCGGTGGTGGCAGCTCCATCAACGGGCAGGTGCTGTTGCGGGGTTTGCCGGAGGATTTCGCGATGTGGGCGTCCTGGGGCAATGACCGCTGGACTTATACCGACGTGCTCCCCTACTTTCGCAAGATGGAGACCGATGGGGATATTCATGACGACTTTCATGGCACCGATGGGCCCGTGCCAGC
Organism: Dehalococcoidia bacterium; assembly: GCA_965220095.1. GTDB lineage: Bacteria > Chloroflexota > Dehalococcoidia > Lucifugimonadales > UBA3495 > Bin87. The sequence goes on along the minus strand of OZ244805.1, from coordinate 1,489,114 downwards.
GGTGCGTCGGCATAACGAAACCTGGCCGCCGATTCAGCGGGCGTTTTACGAATCGTGCCGCGCTGCCGGATATGCCGATTGCCCGGATCTGAACGGCCCGGAACCGGGCGGCGTCGGCCCCATCCCGATGAACAATCCGGGTGGTGTGCGGATGTCCACCGCCCTGACCCATCTGAGTCCTGGTCGCCATCGCTTGAACCTGACGGTGCGCGGCGGCGTCGTGGTGCGGCGCATCCGGTTCGACGGTCAACGCGCCTGCGGGGTGGAAGCCGAAAGTGGCGGGCAGGTTTTCAACATCGACGCCGACCGCGTCGTGCTCAGCTCGGGCGGCATCAAATCCCCGCACCTGCTGATGCTATCCGGGATTGGGCCAGCCGAGTCGTTGCGCCAGTACGGTATAGATGTACTCGTCGACCAGCCGGCGGTGGGCCAAAACCTTTGGAATCACCCTATCGCCAGCGTCGGCCTGCGCGCCCGCGATGGCGTGCCGCTGTCGCCTGACGCTCAGGGCGCGCGAATCGCCCTGCGTTACACCGCCACCGGTTCGAGCACACCCAACGATGTAATGATAATGACCAACTCCATCTTCTCGCCGTTGTCGGGAGATGTGCTTCCGGATCGCGGTATCAGGCTGTCCTGCGCGCTCGAATTGCCGGCAGGCAGTGGCGAAGTGGAGTTGCAGTCGGCTGACCCGCTGCAACAGCCCCGGTTCAACTACCATTACATGGAAAACGCCTGGGATCGGGAACGGCTGCGCGAGGCGGTGCGGTTGTGTCGGCAGCTGGTGGATTACCCGGCTTACGCAGACGTGCTGGACCGGTGGGTCTCCCCCACCGAACCGGAGCTGGCCGACGACGATTTGCTGGACGATTGGCTGAAACGCACCATCGGTTCAGCCAGGCATATGTCGGGCACCTGCAAGATGGGGCCCGACAGCGACTCGGCGGCGGTGGTGAACCAGCGCCTACAGGTGCGAGGCGTCGAGGGGCTGTGGGTTGCTGATGCCAGCATCTTGCCGCAGGTGCCGCGGGCCAACACCCACGCTACGGTAATCATGGTGGCCGAACGGCTGGCCGGGGAGTGGGATTAGAAATTCTCCCGGTCCAACCGGTGGATTGGGGCACAACAATGCAAAACGCGCAACTATGGAATAAGCCCCTGGGCCATACTGCGGGGTCAAGTAAGGAGTAAATGCCGAAATGAAGTACGACTACGTAGTAGTTGGTGGCGGGTCGGCCGGCTGCGTAATGGCGACCAGGCTTTCCGAAATGACCGATAAATCGGTGATTTTGCTGGAAGCGGGCCCCGATTATCCTGACTTTGAGCATCTGCCTCAGGACTTGAAGCAGGGCAACAATACTTGGCTGTCGGCATATGGACCGCACAGCTGGGATTTGCGCGGTCGGGCGAACCCGTCGCAGGATGAGCCGATGATCATCCCGCGCGGCAAGGCGATGGGCGGGTCGTCGTCGATCAATGGCCAGGTAGTGTTCCGGGGAATCCCCGAGGACTATGACCTTTGGGCAGAATGGGGCAACGATGAGTGGAAATTTACCGACTGCCTGCCGTTTTTCCGCAAGCTGGAAAACGACCGCGACTACGGCGGCGATGACTTCCACGGTTCCGAAGGCCCTCTGCCGGTGCGCCGTCCCCGCCGCGCCGATTGGCTTCCCTTCAACACCGCCTTCTACGACGCCTGCGTAGCCCTGGGCATCCCGGAGCATCCTGACCAGAACGCCCCCGACTGCTATACTGCCATCTCACCGCGACCGATGAACAACATGGACGGCGTGCGTATGAGCACTTCGCTCACCTTTTTGAGCACGGCCCGCCACCGCCTGAACCTCACGGTGCGCGGCAACATCCACGCCCGGCGCGTAGTGTTGGACGGCAACAGGGCGGTTGGTGTGGAGGTGGAAAGCGGCGGCGAAATCTTCACCGTCGAGGGCGCGGAAATCGTACTGTGCAGCGGCACTATCGGCTCCGCCCAGATACTGCTGCTGTCGGGCATCGGCCCCGCCGACCACCTCAAGGAGATGGGGTTGCCGGTCAATCGCGAGCTGCCCGGCGTTGGGCAGAACTTCCGCGACCATCCGGCGGCATACATCCTGTTTCGTGGCGAGGGTGAGGAACCGGACACGTTCGCTCCCCAAATACAGGTGGGTTTGCGGTGGAGCGCCGACGAATCGCCCACCAGGGCCGATTTCCAGATTACCCCCACGCTGATGACCAGTGAGCACCGTCCCGCCAGCATCAGTTACGATGGCGAGGGTTTCCACTTTGGCCTCAGTGTGGGACTGCAAAACGCGGTTTCAGCAGGACGGATCAAGTTGCAGTCAACGGACCCACTGGTGCAGCCCGATCTGGATTACCAGCTATTCAGCGACCCTTACGACCGGCAACGGATGAGGGTGGCGGTGCGGAAGGCGTCGGAAATCGCCGAACGCGCGCCGTTCCGGGATTTCATCGTGGAGAGGCTCAATCCGGTTGACGCCGACCTGGCCGACGATGACGCGCTGGACAGCTGGATTCTGCGCAATGCCTACACACAGCATCACATCGCCGGAACCTGCAAAATGGGGCCGGCCAGCGATCCGCTGGCGGTGGTGTCGCAGCACGGTCAGGTGCACGGCATCGAGGGCTTGCGCGTCGCTGACGCATCCGTGATGCCCGACGTAATCCGAGCTAACACCAACGCCACCACGATCATGATCAGCGAGCGGGTGGCGGAATGGATTAAGTCTGGGCAATAGTGATTTGACCGACAGTGGTTGGCGTCTGGTTAAAATCGGCGCGAATCTCGCTAACCCGCGAAATGCCCGCTAACCTGCCAAATTTCTGCTGACCCGCGAAATGATTGGGTATCGCCGTTTCACATCGTTAAGGGAGATGGATCATGTTTGATTTGCTAATTACGGGCGGAACGGTGGTTACGCTCAGCGAAGCGGCGGTGCTGGACATTGGCGTGCAGGACGGGCGCATCGCGGCGATAGCGGCGCCCGGTACGCTGACCGACGATGCGACGCAAACGCTGGACGCAACCGGGCGCATCGTTACGCCCGGTGGGATCGAACCCCACGCCCATGCTGCGGCCAACGTGCGGCCCGGGGCCCATGAGCTGGTTGCCGGCGTCCCCAACGCCGGCCCGCTGGAGCACTCCCTGGGGGCGATTTGGGGCGGGACTACCACGGTGGTGGACTTCGCGCCGGCGCCAGAGGGGGAGTTGGTGGGCGGTGTCCACGATTTCTTGTCGGTATGGAACGGGAATACTTACGCCGACTACTCGGCCCACATCATCTATTCCAGCCGAAACTCTGCCGACAGCATCGCCCGCGTCGGTGAGCTGATTGAGAATGATTTTCCCAGCGTCAAGATTTTTACCACCAACATCAGGCCGCCGTCGGACCCACCGTTGACGCTGACTCCCGTAGGCCGAATTGACAATGGCCGTCTCGCCGACCTCACGGCGCAGCTGGCGCGAAACGACGGGGTCCTGGCGGTGCACGCCGAAGACGACGAATTGGTGATGTACAACTACTTGATGGCGCGTCAGCGGGACAACTGGGACTGGTATAACGCGCACCTGATTCACTCCAAAGAGGTGGAGGATCTGGCATTCCGCGATGTGATTCGAATCGCCGAACAGAACGGCGCTGGTATGTATTTCGTTCATGTAACGGGTAACGACGGGGTAAACGCGGTGGCAGCTGCGCGCAGTCGGGGTTTACCGGTGTATGGCGAGGTGTTGACCCTGGCCCTATCCTTCAACTGCTGGCAGTACCGGGAACCCGACGGCATGAAATACCATACCTACCCGTCCCTGAAATACCCGGAAGACGGGGATGACCTGTGGTCCGGCCTGCTGGGCAACAACCTCACATTTACCGCAACGGATAGCAGCTTCACCACCTATCTCGATAAAACCGCCGGACGCAACGTCCAGGATATGCGGGGAGGCAACATCGGCATCGAAATCCGGATGGGCGTCAACTACAGCGAGGCGGTGGTGAAGCGTGGTATGCCGCTTACCCAGTACGCCAACATCACCTCCACGAACGCGGCGCGCCTGCTGGGAATGTACCCGCGCAAGGGCGTCATCGCCCCCGGTAGCGACGCCGACTTTGCCATCATCGACCCGACGTTCAGGAAGCGACTCACCATGGATGATTTGCACCTGCGCGATTACAGTCCCTGGGAAGGCTGGGAGGTTAGCGGCTGGCCGACTACCGTCATCCTGCGGGGCAAGGTTATGGTCGATAACGGTCAGTTGCTGGGTGATCCCAACGACGGTCAGCTGGTGCGTCGACGGATTGACCCGGCCGTGCTGCGACGGCCGGCGTTCTAGCCAGAACCAAACGCATTGGAAAACGAGCTCAATACCGTCCTTTACTGCCGGTTCTGCGGCAACCTGAATCCAGAAGGTTCCGGACTGCGCTGTAGCCAGTGCGGAGCCTACTCCGGCATGGAAACGGTTGTCGAAGAGGAGGCCCGCCGCCGGTCGCGTCGCACCCGGCTGGATTTCCTGCGCCACCGCATCATCCGCATTGCCATTGTGGTCGTGCCACTGCTACTGTTGCTGGTGTGGGTGCTCTGGGGGTACACGGGATTGCCGCCCGACCCTCCAATGCCGACGACAAATATCGGAGACACTTCGGTAGCGCCAGTGCCCGGAGACTGGCCTCAGGCACGCGGAGGCATCACCAACACCGCGGCCGGCGTCGGGGATCTGGACGTAGCCGCGGAGGGGGTTATCGACGTGGCGTGGCGCTACGTCGCCGGCGCTCCCATAGTGGCGGCTCCGGCGGTGGTCGGCGGGCGGGTGTACGTTACGGCTGAGGATGGAACCGTTACCGCCCTGGACAAGAGCAGCGGAGCGGTGGTGTGGCAATACGAATCCGGTCTGACTGCTGCGGTAACCCCGGCGGTCGTTGATGGTCTGGTCTTTGTGGTGTTCCGCCCCGGTGTTGTATCCGCGCTCAACGCCGACACCGGCTATGTGGTTTGGTCGCGTCGGTTGCAGGTGGCGTCCCTGCCCTCGCCCACCGTCGCCGACGGCAGGTTGTTTGTTGCCGAAACAGACCAAAATCGCCTGTTGGCTCTGGACGCTGCCACGGGTGCAGATTTGTGGGATTACTACTTGAGTGATTGGGTAATTGCTCCGCCGGCCATAATTGACGGCAAGGTAATTGCCACTTCCAACGACGCCGTAATTCACATCGTGGATGAGGCGACCGGCCAACGTCGGATGATCTTCGACGCCGGCCAGGGCCGGTGGGTGCGCGGCGCTCCGATAGTGACCGACCGTTTGTTGCACGTCAGCACCAACGGGGGGCGTTTTTGGGGCATCGATTACCAGGGCCACCGTTATCCACTGGAGCGGCAATGGCTCTATGTGCGTACCGTGGTGTGGGTTTGGGGATTCACCAACCGGGGGCCCATACAGCAAGGCTCCGTCTGGGCAGTTCGAACTGCCGGCGAGCAGCCATATTCGCCGGCGCTGGCCGGAGCAACGGCGGTGATTGCCGACACCACCGGGATTGTTACCGGATTGGATATCGGCGCTGGAATGATACTTTGGGAAACTGACCTTGCCGACGATATCAACGTGGCCCCCACCATAGCCGGCGAGGTGGCCCTCATTGCCCTGGAATCCGGCGAGGTGGTGGGGCTGTCGGTAGCAGACGGATCCCGGGCATGGTCGGCGCCGATGGCGGGCCTGGTAACCGCCTCGCCGATCATAGCCGGCGACCGGTTGCTGGTGGCAACCTCCGAAGCTGGCGGAACGCTGGTAAGCGTCGCCGGCGCGGCAAATTGAAGACTAAAACATTAATACATACGGATGCTACAGCAAGTATGTCATCACAATATTGGATTTGACATCGCATTTCGTAAGTCCGTTATAATGCAACGAGTAGAACAGTAAAACGGTGATGCTGCGGGGAAGCAGACCCCCCGTCTGCCGGCGGTGGAGCGTGTCGTCGCCATCGAGCGGGACGACGTGGCTTGGGCGGTGTCATTTACGACGCTGATGGCGGAGCGGGTGGTAACCGCAACCGTGGCTGACGCCGATGTGGTGGTCTTCTGGACACCGGGCACCGTTTCTGCGCTGGACGCCGGCTCCGTAGCCGGTGGGCGGGATGTTGGCGCTGCCGGCATATTCGCGCCCGGTGCACCGGATGGCAGCCCATTGACGTTCCGCGCCGACGCTGACGGACGCATCACCGATAATGAGACCGGCAGCCAGTGGAACATATTTGGAAGGGCGGTGAGTGGGCCGCTGGCAGGTTCAGCCCTGGAACCGGTCCCCCCGGTCGCATCGGGCAGTTGTGGTTCTCATGGGCCATCTATCGACCCGACACCGTGGTTTACGCCGGGTCCGGATAGGGGCAACTCTGCCGCGTGTTTCCGAAAATAAACGGGGGTGACGCAATAATCACCCCCGTTTGCTCTTGGTTCGGCAGCGTGCCGGATTACTTGCGGTAGATACTGCGCACCTTGCGTACTGAGGCCAGTCGGGCTTCGGCGAGCATATTGGCGGCTTTGGCGGTGGACATCTCATTTTTGCGCGACGTTGCCAGCACCTCGGCCATCTTCTCATAGATGCGTTCCGTTTGCTGGCGCGCCCGTTCCGGATTGTAGGTCTGTCCAATCTCCGTGGCGGCGTTGATGACGCCTCCGGCATTGATCAGAAAGTCCGGAGCGTAAATGATGCCGCGGTGATGCAGGGTTTCCCCGTCTTCCGGGGTAGCCAGCTGGTTGTTTGCTCCGCCCGCCACGATTTGGCAACGCAGTTGTTTGATGGTCTTGTGGTTGATAACGCCGCCAAGGGCGCACGGGGCGAAAATGTCGCACTCCAGGCCGGGCATTTCGTCAACGCCCACGACCTGTACGCCCATGCTGCGCGCCCGGTCCAACGCCCCCTCACTAATGTCGGCGGCGATAACCCTGGCGTCTTCTTCCAGTAGGTGTTCTGCCGTGTGCGATGCAACCTTGCCAAAGCCCTGCATGGCGACGGTGCGCCCGCGCAGCGAGTCGGCGCCCCAGGCTTCGGCGGCGCAGGCTTTCATCCCCATGTAGATACCGAGTCCGGTCATTATGGACGTATCCCCGCTGCCGCCCAGCGTTACATCCAGACCGACCACGTGTTGAGTTTCCTGGCGAATGGTTTCGAGGTCACGCGGGGCCGTTCCTACATCGGTGGTGGTTAGGTAGCGACCGCCCAGCGTATCCACAAAACGACCCCAGGACCGCAACAGCGCTTCGGTTTTCTGGGTGCGGGAATCGCCGATGATTACGCCCTTGCCGCCGCCCAGATTGAGTCCCGCCGCGGCTGACTTGTAGGTCATGGCTTGCGACAGCCGCAGTGCGTCGGCCAGGGCTTCCGCTTCGCTCTGGTAAGGCCACATGCGGGTGCCTCCGCAAGACGGGCCCAACGTGGTGTCGTGGATGGCGATGATTCCCCGCAATCCGGTTTCCGGGTCGCTGTACATCGCTACTTGTTCGTGCCCAAATTCAACCATCGCGTCTAGGGTATTCATTGCGACTGTTTATCTCCTTGCACTGATGCGTAAGATAGTGACGGGTTGGGTAAGGCGGTGGCGATTGCCAAGTACCAATCGGGATGCCATAAGTAGTGGCTTCCTCAAACCTGATACCCAAGTTAATTATAGTGCATGACCCAGGAATTCCACCGATACGCTGGAGCGGCGGTGTTGGATTCCGACGTGATACTCCCAGTATTACCGGCGGCGCAATGGCGACGTGCTCTCACGCGTACCCACTTTGTCATTGCGAGCGTAGCGTGGCAATCTCGTCGCCGTAGCAACGGCGGTGCGCCGACGTGTGTTCAACCTCATCGAGACTGCCACGTCGCTATGCTCCTCGCAATGACAGACTAAAGCGGGTACGCGTGACCGACGTGCTAAATCCACGGTGGCGAATGGTTGGGGTATAATCGGCGAAGTTTGCACATTCCAACCCTTCGCAGGAGAACCTGATATGCCCCCCAAAGAGTACGAAAACCCACCAGGCCTGGTAATCGAAGCGACCAAACGTTACCACGCTGTCATCAAAACCGGCAAAGGCGACATGACGGTGGAGTTGCTATCGGAAGTTGCCCCGCGCGCAGTGAACAATTTCGTTTTTCTGGCGCGTGACGGGTTTTACGAAAACAACCAGTTTCACCGCGTGATCAGAGGTTTCATGATCCAGGGCGGGTGCCCCAAAGGTGACGGCACCGGCGGCCCCGGCTACCGATTCCGCGATGAAGAAGTAACCCGCGGCTACACTCGTGGCACGCTCGCGATGGCCAACGCTGGTCCCAACACCAACGGCAGCCAGTGGTTTATCGTCCATGGAGCCGACGCGGGTTTGCCGCCCAACTACACCATCTTCGGTATGCTCACCGAGGGCGATGATGTCCTGGACGCACTGGCTAATTCTCCGGTGCAAACCAGCCGCGGCGGCGAGGCATCGCAGCCCACCGAACGCCTGGCCATCGAGAACATCGAGATAACTGAAACCGACCTCGCATAAATCGCCACGCGAGTCAGGAAACACTGCGGCGGCCGGTCATCGCGACTGGCCGCCGTTACAATGCCAGGCCGGGATTTGGCGAGACGAAATCAAACGCGCTAGTCGTCGTCTGCCGGGGCCGGCGCCGGCGTAGCCGGCGCCGTGGCGGCATCTGGCGCCGCTGGAATTTGCGGTTTCCTGGCGAACAGGAAGCAGACGCCACCGAGGAAGTTGAACCCGGCCAGCACCAGGAACGCGATGGTGTAGGATTCCTGCCAGTCATACATATATCCGGCGAAAGGACCGGCGCCCAGCAGGAGCAGGTTCATTGGGATGGTGCTGATGCCCAGAATTTTGCCGAAGTTCCCACGGCCAAAGTATTCCCCGCGTATTGAAGTCGTCAACGGGTTGCGCCCGCCGAAGCCAAGCCCGAACACCACGGCAAAAGCGTAGAACGACCACAACTGAGTGCTGAAAGTGAGCAGCACAACGGCGGCGGCCTGGATGGTGGTGAAGATGAACAGGCCGGCGCGCTTGGAATATCGGTCGCCGATGTAGCCGCCAATCAACTGCGCCCACATCGCCACAAACGTATAGGTGGTTACGACCCGGCCCACCTGATTCTCGAAACCGGCGTCCTTCAGAAACAGTCCCAGGTGGGTGAAAATCGCCAGGATTATCATGCTGGTGAGTCCGTGGCCAATGGCAATGAGCCAGAATGCGGGTGTGCGAACCGCTTGCTGGGCGGTCAAGCCCTGTGGTGCGGTGTTGCGCTGGGCGGTGGATCCGGCCCGCGCTGGGGGACGGGCGTCGCCGTCAATTCGCAGACCCATGTCCTCCGGACGTTCGCGGATGATCAGCGACAGGGGAACCGCTGCGCCGAAAATGACGATGGCCAGGGTCAATGCCGTGCCCTGCCAGCCGATGTTGCTGTGGATTCCCCAGTCCATTAGCGGTATGATGATCAGCGCCCCGCCGCGGCTGATCCAGTTCGCCCAGCCCATAGCGGTTGCCATGCGGCGAGCGAACCAGTTATTAATAGTGGTCATCATGGGAACCCAGCTGCCCATGCCCTGGCCCAGCGCCATAATCATGTAGGCTACGTAGAACATATACAGTGGGCCAACCGGCCAGAATCCAGCGTCAATTTTCCAGAATATCAGGAAGCCGGCGCCCAGAATAATGAAACCCAACAGCACCATCTTGCGGGCGCCCAGACGATCGGTTAGGTAACCCTCCAGGGGGCCCATCAACCCGCCTTCAACCCGAGTAAGCGACAATGCCAATGAGAGCGCGCCGCGTTTCCAGCCGAAGTGGTTTTCCAACGCGACCGACCACAGCGTCATGGCGTGGAACAGTGGCACCGTTGCCACCGTCATTACAAACCCGGTGGCAACAACGATGTACCACCCGTAGTAAAAGGTGGGTCGTCGGATGCGGAAACTGGCCGGATTTGGTGGTGGTGACTGGGTGGTCATAAATGCGGGAAGCCTACGATTTAAAGCGCGGTGGTCGCAGCGCAACGGGGTATATCTTAACCCTCTAATAATTACGGGCACAAGGCGCAATGCCTGATTACGAATATCATCATCGGCAACGGTTGAGTGCGGGTTGCCGAATTAATGCCGGAACCGCCCGGCCGACTCACGGGTCTGCTGACAGTGGGGCAATTCAGGTGCTATAATTCGCTGACGCCCGTTCACATTTAGGAGTCTACAACTTGCGCCACTTTGAACTCGTAGCGATCCTCAGCCCCATGCTGAACCAGGAGGAAGCCTCGGCGACGTGGGACGACATCAAGTCGTTCATCTCAAACCGTGAAGGTGAGATCACTGCCGAACAGGTGTGGGGAACCCGTAGGCTGGCCTACCCCATCAGGAAAGGCAACTATAACTTCCTGGAGGGGGCCTACTACCTCAGTTCCTTTGCGGTCGATAATGCGTTCAACCGGGAGCTGGAGACGTACCTGCGCCTGGATGACCGGGTGTTGCGTTCGCTGGTCGTTCGCTGTGATGGGCCGATGGGAGACATCCCGGCGCCTGGTCCGCTGACCGCGCCGTCGCGCTACATTCCGCCCGGTCGTGGCCGCCCGCGCTCCGATGGCGGCGGGCCCGTTCCAGATGTTCCCGGCGGCCCAGTTGCTGGAGGACCCATACCGCAGCCCACCACTCCGCCGCCAGCCGTCGCCGAGCCGGCGCCTGCTGAGCCGGCAGCCGTCGCGCCAGGATCGGTTGCTGCTGAACCGGCAGCCGTAGCTGAGCCAGCCGCTGTTGAGCCGGCGCCGGTGGACGAACCTGAGCCAGTGGTCGAATCGCCAGTTGAACCTGCCGCAGAATCCGACGCGGAAGCGTAAATCTTTTCGTGAACAAGATAACCATCATCGGCAACCTGGGTCGCGACCCGGAGATGCGGTATTCGACATCCGGTAATCCGATGACGTCGTTTAGCATCGCCAGCAACCGCCGGTATACGACCGGCGGCGAGCAGCGAGAGGAAACCGAGTGGTTCAACTGCACCGCTTTCGGTCGCCTGGCCGATGTGTGCAATCAATACCTGACTCGCGGCCAGCAGGTGTACATTGAAGGACGCCTGCGATCCCGGCAATACGAACGGCGCGACGGCACACCTGGGTTCTCGCTGGACGTTACTGTTACCGATATGCAAATGCTAGGCTCGCGCGGTGAGCAGCAAGACAGCGGTTACGCCGGCCAGCGTCGCGACAACTACGGCGGCGGCGACACTTACGGCGGTGGTGGCGACGAAGCCATGGCCGATGTTGACGATTTGCCGTTCTAGACTTTGACGGCGCCGTTTACGGGCGCCGAATTACCCAGGACTGGAGAAACTTCCGCTAATGACTACCCCCACCCCATCATCCGCTCCCGAACCCTCCGCGGCTCCCGGTACGCCGGCGCCCCCGCCGACGCCCGTTGCTGGCGGCCCCATCAATAATCCTCCTGCTGACGGAGCGCCCCGACGCCCCGGTGGATTTGGCGGCGGACCGGGCGGACCTCGGCCTGGAGGCGGCGGTCCCGGTGGTGGACGACCCCCGGGCAGAGGAGGCCCGCGCACCGGACCCGGAGGACGTGGCGGCGGACGTCGGTATGGGCCGCGTCGGCGCGTGTGTAACTTCACGGTTGAGAAGGTTACGCCCGACTACAAGGACGTTGACCGGTTGCGCCGGTATATCTCGGAGCAGGGCAAAATTGACCCGACCCGCAAGACTGGTACGTCGGCGAAGAACCAGCGGTTGTTGGCCACCGCTATCAAGCGGGCCCGCTTCCTCGCCCTGCTGCCCTACGCCCCTGAGCACAGCATCAACGTCGGAATGCGCCCCGGTGGTAGGTAGCCAACGTTTCTTGAGATGCTAAACCTGCCGCTGCCCTGGAAACGCAGCGCCGATACCGCTGAAGCCGAATCGCCGCAACCATCGGGCCCCCGTCCGGTACGGCGCCGGGGAGGGCGCAACCGCAGGGTTGGTGCAACCAGCAACGAAGATGCGACGGCAGCCCGACAACGTCGCAGCCAGGAAGCTCGGCGTCAACGCATCGCCATATTCGTTGGGGCGGTATTGCTGCTGGCCATCATAGGGGTGGTCGGCTTTGGCGTTTATCAGGAGTTTGTTCGTCCTCCACGTGTAATGGCCGGAGAGGTCAGAGGCGTGCGTTTCAGCATGGGCGACCTGGTAGAGCGCATTCGGGTGCTGCAAGGCATCAACCGCTACCAGGGCGGACAGGTGGATTTCAGTCGTATTCCGTTCCAGCTGCTGACCGATTTGCTGCACGCTGAGATTTTGCGCCAGGCAGCGCCCGGCCTGCAAATTAACATTACCGAAGAGCAAATAGACCAAGCCATTGAGTCGATTTTCCGTCCGGCGCCCCAACCGGGTCAAGAGGTGGATGATGCGCAACTGGACAAAGAGTTTGACAATAATTACATCAATTTCCTGACCCAGGTAAATCTGGACGACGGCGTCTATCGTCGGATTGTGGAAGAGCAGTTGCAGGAGCGCGAGTTATTTGTCCGTATGCTGTCATCTATTCCAGAAGAGGCGCCGCACGTAGAGATTCAGGCCATCGCTTTGAGTACGAACAGTTCCGCATCGCCGGAAGCGGTTAAAGAACGCCTGGTGCTGGGTGAAGATTTCTCCAGCGTGGCGCGCGAGCTGAGCGGCTCAGACGGCTACATCGGCTGGGTGCCGCAAGGCGCGTTCCCCGAGTTCGACTCCCACCTGTTTGGTGACGAAGAGAGTCCGGCTTCGCTGGAACCTGGCGACATCTCCGATTCGATCTACATTGATGAAACCATCATCATTTTGCAGGCAATCGGCGAGGCGGAAACCAGGGAAGTGAACCAACAGATGGCGGTGCAGATTGCGGCGGCTCGGGTTGATCAATGGAAGGATGATCAATTGGCGCAAGGTTCTGACGAAGGTTGGGTCAAGATTAACTTCAACAGCCACCGTTACGCTTGGGTTACTGACCAGGTGCGGTTGACGCGCCCGCGCGTTACTCCGACCCCGCAACAGTAAACCCCAACCGACGCAGGCGATGGGAATGGACAACGGGGAAATCAACATCGGGTTAATGGGAATGGGCACCGTAGGGGGTGGAGTCGCCGCCGCCCTGCTGCAAAACGCCGATGCCATCAAGCGCAAAACCGGCCGTGCCGTCCGGTTGCGGAGCGCCCTGGTGCGCGACGCCTCCAAAATCCGACAACCCACGCCACCCGCCGGTCTGCTCACCACCAATCCGGAAGATATTTTGTCCGATCCCGATGTTCACATAGTCGTGGAAACCATCGGCGGCGACTCGCCGGCCGGTGAGTATCTGGAGCGCGCGCTCGCCGCCGGAAAGCACGTCGTAACCGCCAACAAAGAGGTGATGTCGCGTCGCGGCCCGTCACTTATGGCTCTGGCTCAGGAGCGCCGCGTCAACTTGTTGTTTGAGGCATCTGCCGGCGGTGGTATTCCTATCGTCGGCTGCTTGATGTCCCAGTTGCTGGCCAACGACATCCGTTCCATTCGCTCCATAATCAACGGCACCACCAATTACATCCTGACGCGGATGGCCCGCAGCCAGACACCCTTCGCCGATGCACTGGCCGAAGCCCAGAGTCATGGGTACGCGGAGGCAGACCCTACCAACGACATTGAGGGGGTTGATGCCGCCTACAAGCTGTCCGTGCTGGGCAGTCTGGCATTCCACCGTCCCATACCGCACCAGTCCATCTACACCGAAGGCATTAGCCGGCTCGACCCGGAAGACTTCCGATACGCCGCCGAACTGGGCTACGCCATCAAGTCCCTGGCCATCGCTACCGCCGAACCCAACGGTCTGGTGCAGGCCCGTGTCCATCCCGCCCTGGTGCCGCAAGACCACCTGCTCGCCAATGTCGACGGCGTGTATAATGCCGTTGAAGTAACGGGCGACCTGTGCGGCCAAATCATTCTCCACGGCCAGGGCGCCGGTCGCGAGGCGACCACCAGCGCCGTCATGGGCGACATTCTGAACATCCTGCGTACCATTGGTAACGCGGAAGGCCCGCCGCCATTGCCGACACTCGATGGCGACTACGGCACGTCAGGCAATTCGGTTCGACCCATCGACGAGCTGGCCAGCGCTTATTATATGCGCCTCACGTGCGCCGACCAGGCTGGTGTGCTGGCCCAGATTGCTCGCATCCTGGGGGACGGCAACATCTCTATTGCGACGGTCATTCAAAAAGATACCGATCCCGGCGGTGGGACTGCACAACTCGTAATCACTACCTATCCGGCCCGGGAGGTTGACGTTCAATCCGCTTTGGCGGTGGTTGCTGAACTGGATGTTGTCATCGGCGTCAACAACCTGATCCGGATTGAACGGTAAACACCGTTTCAACCGAGCATTGCGCTACCATTGGTCGACCAGACTGAAATAGCAGGCATCTGATGGGCATCGGCGTTTTAGAACGATATCGGGATTTGCTTCCCGTGAACGAAGAAACCCCCATCATCTCGATGGGCGAGGGTGACACGCCTCTGGTGCGCTCGCGGCATCTGGGGCCGGAGTTGGGCTGCCCCGATCTGTTTTTCAAGCTGGAAGGGTGCAATCCCACCGGTTCTTTCAAAGACCGGGGCATGGTGGTAGCCATCGCCAAGGCCATCGAGGAAAACAGCGTGGGGGTGATGTGCGCCTCCACCGGCAACACCAGCGCCTCTGCCGCTGCCTATTCCGCCTATTGTGGATTGGCGGCGTGGGTGCTGATACCCAAGGGCGAGGTGGCGTTGGGCAAACTGGCGCAGGCAATGGCCTACGGAGCTCGAATCCTGCTGGTGGACGGCAATTTCGATGCGGCGCTGGCGCTGGTGCGCGAGTTTACCGACCACAATCCGATTACGCTGGTCAACTCCGTAAACCCACACCGCATCGAAGGCCAGAAGACTGCCGCTTTTGAGGTGTCGGATATCCTCGGCGACGCACCGGATTATCTGTTCATACCAGTGGGCAACGCCGGCAACATCACCGCCTATTGGCGCGGATTCGTGGAATACCATCAACTGGGGCAAAACGATACGCTGCCCAGGATGATGGGATTTCAGGCCGCCGGCGCCGCTCCCATCGTCCTCGGCAAGCCGGTGGCGTTCCCGCAGACCATTGCATCCGCGATACGCATCGGGAACCCGGCCAGCTGGAAGCAGGCCGAGCGCGCTCGCGACCAATCCGGCGGTACCATCGATTCGGTTACCGATGATGAGATTCTGGAAGCGTACCGTTTGCTGGCATCCCGAGAAGGTATATTCGGTGAACCGGCATCCGCAGCCTGTGTCGCCGGACTGATCAAAATGCGCCGCAACGGCCTCGACCTGGAGGGCCAACGGGTGGTCTGCGTAATCACCGGCAGCGGCCTGAAGGATCCGGATATGGCTGTCAGCAGCGCCCAGGCCGACACCATCGAAGTAAAAGCCAACCTGGAGGCCATCGAAGCGGCGATTATGGATTCTCTGCCGGCGGCCAGTCAGGCTAACCCGGTCAGTGGCCCGTAGTCCCCGAGTCAGCAACTGCATCGCATGACCACTGCTGCCAAAATCAACCAGCCGGCCGTGGCGTTGGCCATCGGTACGGTGCTGAAATACATCGACGAGGACAGCGGGCGCGAGGGTTTGTGGAACACTCCCGACCGGGTGGCTGAGATGTACGGCGAGCTGTTCGCCGGCGTAGGCCGTGATCCGGCGGATGAAATCGACGCCATTTTCTCCGAGGACGTTACGCCCGACCCGGTAATTGTTCGAGACATACCGTTCTACTCGATGTGCGAGCACCACCTTCTGCCCTTCTTTGGCCACGCTCGCCTCGTGTACGTGCCCCACCGCCACATCGCGGGCATCAGCAAAATTGCCCGGGCGCTGGACGTGGCTGCGCGGCGGTTGCAGGTGCAGGAACGGCTCACGGCACAGCTGGCCGACGCCGTGCTGGGGCGGGTGCAACCGTTGGCCGTGGCGTGTCGCCTGGAGGCCGAGCATCTTTGTATGTCCATGCGGGGCGTGCGGAAACCCGGTCACCGCGTCATCACCACCGCGGCCCGCATGAATACGGCGGCCGAAACTGCGGATTGCGCAGCTGCCTACTCACGTCGCGACTTGCTCGATATGTTGGCAGTCTGATGGCTGCCGCCGAGGAAATAAATGTCTGAACTTCAGGCGCCCACGCCGATTACATCCTTCGGGCAGATTCGGCGCCAGTGGCAAGAATTGCTGGGCCGCTCGTCGGTCAACAACCTGTACGTCACGCCCGTTTGGCAGGAACTGTGGTGGGACGCTTTTCAGGATGGCCGTTCGCTGGCCGGCTTCTACATGACCGACACCGACGGGGACGTGGCCGCCATCGCTTCTCTGTCCCGCTCCGGCGACCATTACACACTGGTAGGCAACAGCGATACCTTCGACTATAACGATTTTGTCATTGCCAGCGGCGCCGAGCAACGATTCTATCCGGCATTGCTGGATGCCATCAGCGACGGCGGGGGACGCCAGCTGGACCTGTATTCCATTGGCGAGGATTCCCCCACACTGACGATGTTGCCGCAGTTGGCCCGCGACCGGGGGTACGCGGTGGATGTGGAAGAAGAGGATGTGGCCCCTCGCCTCGTACTGACGGAAACCTGGGATGAGTATTTGGCTGGGCTCGGCAAAAAAGACCGCCACGAACTGCGCCGGAAATTGCGGCGTCTGGAAGGCCATGAAAACTGGCGCTGGTACTGCGTTTCCGACCCCGTGGAGGCAGTGGGCCGCATGGATGATTTCGTTAGTCTGATGCGCCAGAGCGACCAGGCGAAAGCGGAGTTTTTGACCCAGGAGCGCGAGGCGTTTTTCCGGCAGATGGTAGCCGCCACCGCCGCCGAGGACATCCTGCGCCTGTTCTTCCTGGAAATGGACGGCAAGCCGGTGGCGGCCTCGATGTGCTTCGACTACGACGGCGTCCGTATGCTGTACAACAGCGGCCACGATCCGGAATACCGGTACTACAGCGTGGGCCTGCTGCTCCATTCCCTGTGCCTGCGCGATGCGTTGGAACGAGGCTACCGCTATTTTGACTTCCTGCGCGGCAACGAACCGTACAAATACCGGCTGGGCGGCACCGACCATCATCTCTACCGCATAACCCTGGAGTGGGATGGCGATTCCACACAGGAGCGTTCCTGACTTGGCCTCCGTCCCCGACGCTCGAGTAGCGCTGCTGGCCTACCACGCCTGCCCGTTGGCCGCCCCCGGCCAGGGTAAATCCGGCGGCATGAACGTCTATGTGCGTGAACTGTCCCGAGCGCTGGCTGACCGCGGGGTCGCGGTCGACATTTTCACCCGGAAACACGATGAGGCCGATGCTGACGCTACGGAAATTTCGCCGGGCGTGAATGTGTTGCATATCCCAGCCGGCCCGCCGGATGCGCCGCTGGCGCAGCAGGTCAACTACCTTCCCGAGTTCCTGGGCGGCATCCACCAGTATCGCCGTGAACAGGGTGCGCATTACCAGGCCGTGCATTCCCATTACTGGTTGAGCGGGGTGGCCGGCCAGCAATTCGCCAACGACATTGGCGTACCCCATCTAGTGACTTTCCATACGCTCTCCCGGATCAAGCTGCAATCGCGCTCGGGCGAGAACGAACCGGAAATCCGGCAACGGGCCGAAGCGGAAATCATCGCCGGCGCCGACTGCATCGTTGCCTTCAGCCCGCACGAACGTGATGCGCTGGTGCGTTTGTACGACGCCGAAGCTGCCCGGATCGAGCTGGTTCCGTGCGGTGTGGATTTGTCCCGATTCCGCCCGCTGGGCAAGGCCCGGGCCACCAAAGAGCTGGGACTGAACGGCCACAAGATTCTGCTGTGCGTGGGCCGTATCGAAGCCCTCAAGGGCGTTGACTTGCTGATTCGCACTGCGGCACAGCTGGAGTCTGACGACGTGCAGGTATTGGTGGTGGGAGCCGACGCCGACGGCGGCCGGGAAATCGCCCGGCTGCAACAGATGGCTGACGACCTTAACGTCGGCGATGCGATCGAATTCGTCGGTCGTGTGCCGCAGGAACGGCTGGCCTGGTACTACTCGGCAGCCGATGTGTGTGTGGTGCCATCCTTTTACGAAAGCTTCGGCATGGCCGCACTGGAGAGCATGGCTTGCGGCACGCCGGTGGTGGCTTCGCGCGTGGGCGGCTTGCCGACCATCATCCAGCATGGGCGCACCGGCTACCTGAAATCGTGGCGCTGCCCGGAGGCTTTCGCCACGTCTTTGGAAATGATAATGGCCAACCGGAGCCTGCGCGACAGCATGGGCAAGGCGGCCCGCCGCCGCGCCGAATCTCTGGGCTGGGATGCTATCGCCGGGCGGATGCTCGCCCTCTACGCACAGGCCTGAGCGGAAGGTCACAATATGACACCGGGAAATTTCCCTCCAGAGACTTCCGTACCTACCGAGGATGCATCAACCGCGGAGGCGCGACGCCGCAAGTTCGGCATCGGCCGGCCAATGGTGCGACACCTGGAGAGCCGGTTAGGCGCCGGCCTTCTGGTAGTGCTGCCGATTCTGGTAACCGTGCTTATCCTCCAGTTCTTTTTCGGACTTGTCTCCGGTTTGATGGTGCCCATTGTAAGCCGATTGCCGATACCCTCCCCTTACGATACTTACATCCAACAGCTGTCCCCATTGCTGGGCGCTCTCACCGTTCTTTTCATTATCTACGTCGCTGGTCTCCTGGTGCAATGGGCGTACACCAAGCTGATCATCGACAAGTTCCACGATATTATTGGCC
The DNA here is from genome assembly GCA_965220095.1 of Dehalococcoidia bacterium. GTDB lineage: Bacteria > Chloroflexota > Dehalococcoidia > Lucifugimonadales > UBA3495 > Bin87. The sequence continues at coordinate 1,470,319 of OZ244805.1, read as the reverse complement.
TGGTACCGGTCATCGGGCAGGTTTATAGCACCACCCGATTTGGCATAGATTTTCTGTCCGACACTCGGCAGGACAACTACCGAGGTGTGGTACTGCTGGAATTCCCTCGCCTGGGCGTTTTGTCCATCGGCCTGATTACTTCAAACCTGGGCCGACTGTACGGAGGAGAAGAGTACCTGACCATCTACATACCAACCACCCCGGTGCCCTCGTCAGGTTATCTTGCGATAGTGCCGGCCAGTCAGGTAACTCCAACCAACATCACCGTCGACGAAGCCATGCGCATGATAATCTCGGGCGGCATTCTGGCTGGCGATGTTATCTCCCAGCGGTCGATAACGAATCACACCATCTGGCCAGGGCGCCACTGGCTGCGGTGCAGCAGCGGCGAATCTGTGGGCGAAAAGCAGCAATCGCCGCTGCTGACAGAGCGTGCACACCGCCGGCGGGATTTGGTCAGCAGGTAATCTAAACGCTCTGTCCACGCGTTTGGCGAAGCTCGCCGGTTGAGGGTCAGGCGTTACAACCGGGGTTCGAACCAGTGCAACCAGCCGGCCCTCTGGAACCATATAGACTTGTAATCAACTCCTGGTGGGCCACCGTGTTGCGCGGGGCGTCGGCAACGCTGATATTCGGCACGCACCGTTGGATGGGAGGTTCCGGGAACGCCGGTCAGCACCCTAGCATTCTGGTGTCACAGCGAATGGACACGGTGCAGTGATCGCTTCAAATGGCCCCGCTTGGCACGTCGATTGGGACATGAGATGGTCCTTAGTCCGCAGCGCAGGGGGAACCGGGGGCGCAATCCGGTTGCCCAACGAGCGTCCGAAAGGTGTAACAGTAGCTGCTCCGGGTGAACCCTTGACACTGGTTGAGGATTGTAGCAGAGTAACCAGCAGTTCCTAATTTTGGCGGTGCGCCAGCTCAGTCGAAACCCTCGTTGCGGCCGCCGCCCGCTTCGCCATCTACAATTATTCTGGAGGCCACGCCCGATGGATTTCACGCCTGAACGCGCACTGGTGATAACGCCACACCCCGATGACGCCGAAGTTTGGGCCGGCGGAACCATTGCCCGGTGGGTGCGCGCTGGCACTGAAGTACATTACGTGCTGTGTACCGACGGCAGCAAAGGCACTGATGACCCGGAGATACGCGTCGACGAGCTGATCGGGGCGCGCAGCCGCGAGCAGTTGGCAGCCGCCAAAATCCTGGGAGTGACCAACGTGGTAATGCTGGGGCGTCCCGATGGTGAACTGGAAGACACGTCCGATTTTCGCAAAGAACTGGTGCGTCAAATTCGCATCATCAAGCCCGATGTGGTGCTGACCACCGAGCCGTATCGCCGCAATATGCAGTGGCACCGCGACCATCGGATTGCTGGCCAGGTGGCGCTGGATGCGGTGTTCCCCTATGCGCGCGACCACCTGCATTTTGGCGACCTGTTTGCCAACGAGGGCATCGAGCCGCACAAAACGGCTGCCATAATGTTTTGGGGCTCTGAAAATCCAAACGCCTTCGTGGACATTGCCGCCGATTTCGAAATCAAACTGGATTCCGTGATGGCTCACGCCACCCAAACCCGTAAACGCACCCGTGCAGAAATGCAGGCGTTCATTCGCGACCGCGCTCACGAGGCCGCCGAGCAGGGCAATGCCTCACCGGACGAAGACGCCGCCGGTTTCGTGCTCGCCGAGGCGTTTCGCCGGGTGACTTTCCGTACCTAGACGTCGACCGTCGGCGGCGGCGCACCGCGCGGCGGGTTCGCTGGCATCTGCCGATGCGATGGCGGTTTCCCTGTAGCCGTTTCGGAAATGACCCCTGCCTCGCACCCGGGCTACAGGATTTCAGCGCCGGGTTCGCGTAGCATCGCCGACCGCAACAGGGGGACCGGTGGCGCGCCCCAGGATAGTGCGGCGTCGTGGAAGCCGCGCAGACTGTAACCCGCACCTTCCTGCCGCCTCCAGTCCTGGCGCAGCTTCAGCAACATCAGTTTGCCCAGCGTGTAGTTGAGGTAGCCCGGGTCGAAGGTGCCCCGTAGCGCTTCCCGACGCGCCGGGTGTTCTTCCATGTAGGCGTGGGCCTGAAAGAACTGCGTCGCCTCATCAACCGTCATGCGCTGGGTGTGCATCCCCAGCGAGCACAGGTAGCGGCAATTACGCACCAACGCTTCCAGCAGTTGGGTCAACCGGAGGGCCGGGTCATCGCGACCGTACTCGGTCTCCAGCATCATCTCCTCGGTGTAGTGCGCCCAACCCTCGCTGAAGGCGTAGGATGTGGCGACCCGATTGATGAGTGGCAGGCCGCCGCCGTGTCTATTGTGCAGGTTGTGCACGTAATGGCCGGGGTACACCTCGTGGATGCTCACCACCTTTAGCGTGCGGTAATTGAAATTGGCCAGCCATTCTTCCTGCTGCTGTGGTGTCCAGTCGGGTTCCACGGGCGTAACGTAGTAGAAGGCTTCGGTGGCAACCGATTCCAACCCACCGGGGGAATCCATGGCGGCAAAGGCGTAGCGCATGTAGGACGGCGTTTCCGTAACCTGGCACCGCTCTGCGGAGGGCAAGCCGATGATATCCAGATCGATCAGCGATTGCCGGATGTCTTCCAGCATCTCCCGCACGTCTGGTATCAGGCCCGCCGCCGTCGGATGGTTTGAGCTAACCAGGGCCACCGCCTCGCGCACCGATTTGCCCGGCGCCACCAGCGATGCGGCTTCATCCAACCGGCGCAGATTCTCTTCGAGGTTAGCCTGGCCTATGGACAGCACATCGGACAACGTCGTGTTTACTCCTTCGCCCACGGCCAGCATACGACCGTACATACCGGAGCCGATGGCAAATTCCGGTCGCACGTCGCGAGCCTGCAACCGTTCCACGAAGGCATCCACCGTAGTTGCTGCGGCCATGCGAGCCTGATCGAACTCGGCGGCAACGTCTGGCGCTACGGCGGCGCAGTCGGCGGCGGCATCTGCCAGGCCGGTGCGGTAGTAAGAAGCCATACCTCGGTACGCCTCCACCGCCATATCCCGCAGGGGAGCGCCCAGCTCGGGGTCGGTTTTGGCATCCAGCGTTGCCAGGAAGTCTGCCACCTGGCTCAGTGCTGCGTTGGCCGACCGCAGCCGATCCGGAAGCGGGGCATAATCGCGCTGCACGTATCCGCCCACATTCAGGTAGCCAACCTGGCGTTGCGGGTTGTTTTCCAGCGTCCGCATTTCGTCGAGGTTGAACAACTCCCGACGCAGGAACATTTCCAGCAGGTCGCGCGACAGGCCGGCCATTGCCGCTTCGCGGACGCCGTCGGCGCCAGATGGTTGCGGTGTTAACGGGCTGGGAATAGCAGATAGCTGCGCTATTGTTTGGTGCAGTTCCTCAACCCGCCTTTGCACTCGGCCGGCGGAGAAATCGGGCAGCCGGCCATCGTACTCATGCCGACCAATGCGACTGCCCGAGGTAGGCAAAAAGTCCCAATGCTGCGCGATGGCCCGTTCCGCCAGCGCGTCCACTGCTTGATTCATCGCAATGCCCTCGATTTAGTGCTTACGCCTCTGCTTTCTTGGCCGGGGAGTTCCAACCGTAGATCCGGTCAATAGCTTGAGCTATGGTATGTTCTACCTCTTCAAATGCTTGTTCGGTCGCTCTCTTCTCAGGCTGTCTGGAGATTTCAGCTACCACTTGAGCCATGACCACCACTCCAATATCGTTTCGGCTCAGATTCCAACCGTCTGTTCGAAGCCTCTCTATCTGGGCTTCCGCTCGTTTGAATGCCAGAGCCAGCTTCAGCTCCCTTGAAGCATTTGTCTCCGCTGTTTCAGACTGATTCTTGCGACACACCATGATGACGTCGAAGTTGATGGGGGCTTTTGCCTGCCGCTTGGGTGTGGCAACGGACATCTCCGCCTTCACTGGATGGCATACCTCGATGCGGAACCCGGCCGCCACAACTGCATATAGGATGCTTTTCCAGCCTTCCCACCTGGAATGGTGGTAAGTGAATACGAGGAGACCATCATCCTTGAGAACCCGGGCGGCCTCCCGCAACACAAGAGTCAATCGCTGGGTGAACATCTCGACATCCGAATTCTGGACCTCCAGTTCCGAGCGTGTAGTGTCTGCTTGATGGCTAGGATAATCGCCGAGAATCAACCTCTGCCAAGCATAAAAGAAGTCAGCCAGTTGAGAGTAATGCACATTGTCGAAGAACGGTGGGTCCGTGACAACCACGTCCACGCATTCGTCCGGCAAGTCGGTAACCGCCGAGTCCCCACAGGAAACGTAGAACTTGGCGTCCTTGCCAAATTGGTCATAGGAGTCGCTGTTAGTAATCCCCAGGAGGGGTTCATTGATGCTGCCTACCTTCACGGACCGTTTGTCCTGCCCTTCGGGCGACAGTGCCAGCTCGAAAGGCTGGCGGGCATATTGAGCGGCTCGCAACAGCCGACTGCGGAACAGCGTGGAAAAGGCTCCAGAACTCTTGGGGGTTCCCCAGACGTTCGCCTCCAGCGGGGTGCGCTCGGGCTTCAGAATATGGTGGTGGAACATGTGCCTCACGGCTCCGGTCCCTTCTCCCTTGTAGGAGGCAAACATATTATTGAACTCAAGCGCGCCGGAAATCAGACAGGTGAAGGCGTCCCGGAGACGGGTATCATCAATCTCTCCGATGCGGTTCGCCAGCGTGGAAATACAGAGAAGCTGGCGGGCATTGAACATTTGGTTCCAGTACCGGAATCCATAATTCAGTACTTGGTTAGTGTTGTAGCCAGGTTCTATAGTCCCCTGCGGAATCCTGAAAGATGACTCATCCAAGTCGGCGACCGCCTTTCGGTACAGAGTTTCGTCATAGTCGGTAATCGGTTGATACTCTTTTTTTCCGTCAGAGGTCAGGACGAGTTTTGCGTACATCCGGTATGAGGGCGATGAGCCGGTCTCTCGTATAGTGCGGCCGATGGTAAACTCGCAAAGGCAATGGGGGCACGTCGCCGCCTTGCCTCTTACCGGGCCGGCAGTCGCGTCGAAACGGTGACCGCACTCGGAACACTCTGTCTGCCTGACCCGGTAATCATTTGGGGAGAGGGCGCCGCATTTCGGGCATACGACGTACACCGTGGGATTGCGTTGAGGGTAAGCGTGCCGGGCGAAGATGTAGTTGGAGAACAGGTCAACCGGGACGCAACAGATCGGGCAGGGCACTTGCATCACCCAAAAGTAGTACAGGACTTGGCACAACGTGCCGTCCGGCAGAGGGGTGGTGTAGTAGCTGGAAATTGCGTCAGCGACATCCGCCTCGATTTCTTGATAAGTCCTTTCTAGGTCCTCCGAATCTCTCAACGTAAGGGCGGTGTGGACCTGGAGGTACGATACCGGGTTGATGTCGCGGCCAATGGCCCGGCCTCCGAGCTTCAGGGTTTCGCCTAAGGTTGTGCCACTCCCCATGAACGGGTCGAACACTACGGCATCCGGGAATCGCGCGGGCGAGTAAAATAGGTTGAGCACATCAGTGCCTTTCGGCGCCAGAGCGCCGATAAGGATTCCCCTGAAGACAGATCCCAAGCGCTGCGCCCACCACTTGTGAACGTGGTAAATAGGGCGGTAGATTTCCTTCCGCCAGCTTTCGCGTTCGGCGATGCGGCTGAGTTGTTCAAAAGGGAAATCGTCGCATTCAATGGCGCGTGGCATTGCCAGCCCCGCTTCGCCCGATCCTTCCGTATTTGGTAGTTGCTCCAGATGTAGCTGCATCAAACGCCTGCTGTGGGGAATAAGGCCAGTTGCCGCTGAACTCGAGCAGTCAGGGCACGGCTTTCATTGTTACTGTTGGGCCGTTCGTCTCGGCGGCGCGATAGGCGACGAAGCGGTGCTCCAAGCCAGCCGATGGATTATCTACATATTGAGGGACAAGGGTATTCTCCCTCAAGTCCGCGTTGTATCCGACGAGCAGGTGGTCCGTCTCCACGCGAATCAACTCTCCACACGATTTCAGCCGCTCATCTACTTGGGCATCGTTGGGCAAGATGAGGGTGCGTTGGCCGGCCGTACCGTCCGTCAACGCAAAGGGTGTGGGAGCCACGTACATCTTCCGGTCTCTTATCATAACGTCGCCGTAGCTTCCGAAGCCGATGATGTGCTTGTTCTCGTGGTTGGCATTGAGAAAGTCGCCGTGGAACAGTACCAGGTCGATGACCGGGTAGTCGTCGTCGCCGGGGTCCTTGGGGTATCGCCCGAACACATAGTACACGGTTCTGCCATTGTGGAAGCCGGTGGGCATCTGGCTGTTGGCGTCATAGGTGGCTTCTCGGCCGGGATAGGCCAGCCCTTTCACTTCATATCCCACCGGACTATGCACCAAGCGAAAATCGGGGTAGGAGTTGCGGGCCGGAGTATCGTATGACACCTGCATTGCGTCCAACTGGGACTGAAACCAGTCTTGGAAGTGGAATTCCTTGTCTGCTCGGTTGGTTCGATGGATAAGATGACCCCGGCGGACGGCTTGGTCGCACCGGAGAAATATGTCGGCAACAGCGCTGGGCATTACGCGATGAGTTCGCTGATGAGAAACTGTGGCTCGATGTCGGTAAAGTTCTTCACGTCGCCCACCAGTTCGCGTCCGTGATTTTTGAAACCCTCGTGGACGCCGTCCACATTGTTGAAGAACAGGTAACCAATGGCGGTGTACAACGGCGGGGCGTTTGGGTCGGTATCGGATATGCCCTTCTCCACGTTGTAGTAACGCATCCCGAAGGTGGTCAGGCGCTCTTGAACCAGTGGCATATGCTTGTTTACATAATAGTCGAAGTCAAACGACTTGTCGGCTTCGTTGCCGTAGAAAACGGTTACCTTGATCATCGTATTAGCTCCTGTGAATTTGATGGTTCAGTGATGGACCCGGCTCAGTGATAGACGTTGATGCCCGCGCCGCCGCCGGCCGCGATGGTTTCACCGCTGACGGCGATGCTGCGCGGAGAAGCCAGGAATGCCACCACCCAGGCCAGTTCTTCAGCGTCTACGATGCGGCGAGTGGAATTGCGCGATGCCACCCGTCGCTCTACTTCGTCCACCGATGTGCCCTCTTGGGCTGCCTGCTCCGCATACATCGGCCCGCTCCGTTCGGTGCGCGTGGTGCCCGGATGAACCAGGTTGACGCAAACACCGTGTTGGCCCAGCTCTTCGGCCAGGTATTTGGTCAGGTTGGACAAACCGGAGTTGCGCACGCCCGCGCTCAGATTGCCGGCCGCCTGGCGGGCGGACAGACCTCCAATGTTCACGATCCGGCCCCATCCCTGTTGTTCCATGTAGGGAGCGACCGCCCGGGCGCAGCGCAGGTAACCCATTACCTTGGTGTCCAGGTCCAGCATCACATCTTCGTCGCGGATTTCGGCCAGCGATCCGCGAGCCAGACCTCCGGGTGCAGCGGCGTTGTTCACCAGAATGTCGACGCGCCCGCCGTGGGCGTCGGCGGCGGTGGCAACCATTGCGTTGACCTGCTCGGTACTGGTCATGTCCGCCACGATGGGCGTTACCCGACCGCCGGTTGCGGTGGCGATTTCCTCCGCCGAGGTGGACAGCGTGTCAGCGTACCGACCGGTGATGACCACGTTGCATCCGTCGCCGGCCAGCACCCTGGCCACCGCCTTGCCGATGCCACGGCTGCCGCCGGTAACGATGGCGGACCTCCCGTTCAGCTCCAGATCCATGGTGGCGCCCTCCCGTGTTTGTTGGCCGCATTCTACACCAGGTGCCGCGCCGTCCCAACCCCGCCGCGGCTGTTGGCGGGCTGGGGGATTAGATACACGAAACCCCTCTCGCGTTAGAGAGGGGTTTCGCATTCCGCGATGTGGTGGCTGGTTAGGCCACTTGTACGGTGGCGCCGGCTTCTTCCAGCTTGGCTTTGATGCTGTCGGCCTCGTCTTTGTTGACGCCCTCGCGGACGCGGGTGGGCGCCGACTCGACCAGCTCTTTGGCTTCGCGCAAACCCAGGTCGGTAATCTCGCGCACGGCCTTGATGACGTTGATTTTGTTGGCTCCGAAGTCGGCCAGGGTCACGTCGAACTCTGATTGTTCCTCGGCGGCGGACGGTGCGTCATCGGTGACGATTCCCGCCGGCGCGGCGGCTACCGCCATCGGCGCGGCGGCGGAGATGCCGAACTCTTCCTCAATGGCCTTGACCAAATCGGCCAGGTCCATCACGCTCATTCCCTTGATTGAATCCAGAACTTCCTGATTGACTGCCATAATTGACGCCTCCTGTTTGTGGGTAGGGTTGGGGTAGTTTTAGTGGTCGTTACGCGGGGTCTTCGGCAGGCTGCAACTGGTCAATCCGCGCCTGCAATGCGTAGGCGAGACTGCGGACGGTGCCGTTGAGCACGTTGAGCAGGCCGTACAGCGGCGCTTGCATACTGCCCAGCAACATTGCCATGAGTACGGGCTGTGGGGGCAACGATGCCAACCGCAACACTTCCGCTCTTGGCATCGGGTCTCCCTGATCTACGATGGCGCCGCCAATGGACAGAATGCCACCAGCGGCGGCGGCGTCGGTAACCGTTTTGGCCGCCTGCGCTGGGTCTGCGTAACCCAACGCGATGCCGGTCTGTCCGCTGACAATGTCTTTCAGTTGCGGGATGCCGGCCGCGTCGGCTGCCAAGTCTAGCAGGCTGTTCTTGATAACGACGAACTCCACACCGCCGTTCCGCAGCCTCCGCCGTAAATCCACCATCTGGTTAACGCCCATGCCGGTGAAACCAGTGGATATGACGATGGCGCTGTTTTCCAGTTTCTCTTTGAGTTCGGCTACCCGATCTACTTTCGCCTGGGTTGGCAAGATTTCCCTCCGTTGCTGGAACCGTGGCAATGCGTTTGTGAGCGCGAGGCCAAAAAAATCCCCGCGCATTCGAAACTCACTGCGCGGGGTTTGGTACGCCCATCGGGGACAACCACGATGGGCGTCGCTCAACCTTAATACTTCCGGACGAATCCGTGGTATCCGCTTCGGCGGGCGACGCCTTCCGGCTGCCATTATTTCCCAAATGGAACCCGCTGTCTCAAGCGCATTGACAATTATTCAGTTTGTGCGAGTCAGGGTATCACTCCGCACCGGTGGTTGCAACAGGATCCGGCTGGGCCGGAAACTACGCTGGCTTCATGGCCTGCAGCGTTGCCACATCAACCGAAATGCCGGGCCCCATGGATGAGGTGATATACGCGGATTTTATGAACGCGCCTTTGACAGCCTCCGGTCGCTCGCGCATTACCGAGTCCATGAAGACGGTAAGGTTGTCGATCAGGGCTTCATTCTCGAAAGACGATTTGCCAAACTGCCCGTGGATGATGGCGGTGCGGTCGGTGCGAAACTCCAGGCGTCCAGCTTTGGATTCCTGAATCACACGGGGCAAGTCGCGAGCCTGCACCAGCGTGCCGGTGCGAGGATTGGGCATCAGGCCCTTGCGGCCAAGCACACGACCCAGGCGTCCAATCTTGGACATGATCTCCGGAATGGCCAGCCCCACGTCGAACTCCGTCCAGCCGGTCTCAACCTGAGCGATCAGGTCGTCGTCGCCCACGAAGTCGGCGCCGGCTTGACGCGCGATGTCGGCAGCTTCGCCGTTGGCAAACACCAGCACCCGCACCTGCTTCCCGAGGCCGTGGGGGAGTACGGTTACGCCCCGCACCTGTTGCTCGGCGTGGCGCACGTCGGCATTGGTGCGCAGATGAACTTCAATGGTTTCGTCGAACTTGGCGCTGGACAACTCCTTGATGAGGTCAATTGCTTCGTCGGGTTGGTACGTCGAGTCTTCCGATATCCGTTCCGCAGCGGCATTGTAACGGCGGCTGTGCTTGGGCATGGCTAAAATCTCCCTGGTGTCTAGTCGCCTTCCACAGCAATTCCCATGCTGCGGGCCGTTCCGGCGATGATATTCATCGCCTGCTCAACGGAATTGGCGTTAAGGTCCTTCATCTTTTCTTCCGCGATGCCCCGCAGGGTGTCGCTGTCGACGACACCTACCGGGCCGCCGAGTGCATCGCCGCGGCCTTTTTCCACTCCGGCTGCTCGCCTGAGGAGGTCGGAGGCCGGGGGCGTGCGCGTTACAAAGGTAAAAGAACGATCCTCGTACACCGTCAGATGCACTGGGACGATGGTTCCCGACTGGCTGCCGGTGCGTTCGTTGTAGTCTTTCACGAAAGCCATGATGTTGACACCGTGCTGACCCAACGCCGGGCCCACGGGGGGCGCTGGCGTGGCCTTGCCGGCCTGCAACTGCAGCTTGATGATGGCCCGTACCTTCTTTGCCACTGGTGGCCTCCGCTGTATTACCCCCCCTCTCCCTTGACGGGAGAGGGCGGGGTGAGGGTGAAAAAATTAAGCTTTATCGACCTGCATGAAATCCAGCTCGACCGGTGTTTCACGACCGAACACGGAAATCAGCACGGTAACCTGCCCGCGATGCTCGTCAACTTCTTCCACTTTACCCAGCATGTCGGCGAAGGGCCCTTCGGAAATGCGGACGGTATCGCCGCGGTTCATCCCTATTACGGCCCGGGGTTCGCCAGATGCCACCCGGTCCAGGATGTCGTCGACCTCGCGGTCGTCCAACGGTACGGGGCGCGGCCGGTCGCCGCCTTCTTCTTCTGCCGATATGAAACCGGTAACGCCGGTGGTATTTCGCACCAGGAACCAGGCTTCGTCATCCATGACCATCTGAACCAGAATGTACCCCGGGAAGAGTTTGCGCCGCTGGGAAGTCCGCTCGCCCTTGTTGCGCACGATTTCATCTTCCGACGGGACTTCAACCCTGGCGATGCGGTCGTCCATACCCATGCTGACGCGGCGCAAATCCAGATTGCGCTTCACCATGTCTTCCTGACCGGTGTAGGTATGCACGATGTACCAGCGCAGGTCGGCGGGGAATTGAGTTGTCGTCATATTATGCCCGTTGTATGAATGAAGGGAGAAAAAGGCGTTCTGGATGACAAACCGAGGTTGAAGGAAACGACAGCCCGGCCCGACCCGCGAATATCTAGCCACCCGGTGATCCGGTGTAGCGTCCGGCCCAACCGGGAGAAATGGGGGAGTTACAGGATGAACCGGGTGAAAACTTCCGCAAAAAACCGGTCCAGCAGGCCGAGGAAGAAGCCCATAGCGATGGCCAGCACCAGTACGATGACGGTCAAACGGGCCGTTTCTTCCTTGGTCGGCCAGACAGATTTACGCAGCTCCGAGACGGTTTCCCGCAGGAACCCAACCGGGCCAATCCTCCCCACCGCGCGGGGAGAAATCGGCGCCGGTCTCCGTGCAGATGCTCGGGCCACTGCAGCTACCTCACTTCACGGTGAACTTGGTGGTTACGGCAGCGGCTGCAGTATTTGCGCAACTCCATTCTGGTGGTGTGGCTGCGCCGGTTTTTGATTGTCGAGTAGTTCCGCTCGCGGCAGTCGGTGCACTGCAAGGTCACGATTTGCCGGGCGTCGGTAGACTTACGGGCCATCAGGTTACCCCACCAGTTTGGTGAACACGCCAGCGCCCACGGTGCGACCGCCCTCGCGAATTGCGAAGCGCAGCCCTTCTTCGATGGCGATGGGCGTGATGAGATTAACAGTCATCGTGATGTTATCGCCGGGCATTACCATCTCTACCCCTTCGGGCAGTCCGATTTCGCCGGTGATGTCACTGGTTCGGATGTAGAACTGGGGTTTGTAGCCGGTGAAGAATGGCGTATGGCGACCGCCTTCCTGCTGGCTGAGCACGTAGACTTCGGCTTCAGCCTGCCGGTACGGTCGCATTGAGCCGGGAGCCACCAGGACCTGACCCCGTTCGACCTCATCCCGATCAACGCCGCGCAGCAGCACGCCAACGGCGTCGCCAGCCTCGGTGGTGTCCAGCAGCTTGTGGAACATTTCCAATCCGGTGGCAACCGTCTTGCGAACGTCGCCGGATCGGATGATTTCCACTTCCTGACCGACGCTCAACTGGCCACGCTCGACGCGTCCAGTTACGACGGTGCCACGGCCCTTGATTCCGAACACGTCTTCAATGGGCATCAGGAACGCCTGGTCGGTGATACGAGTGGGCAGCGGGATGTAGTCATCCATGGTCTGCACCAGTTGGCGAACGCCCTGCATGGCTTCGGCATCGCCTTCCAGCGCCTTCAGGCCGCTAACACGCACGATGGGGGTATCGTCGCCGGGGAAGTCGTAACGGTCCAGCAGTTCGCGGACTTCCATCTCTACCAGTTCCAGTAGTTCCTCGTCGTCCATCATGTCAACCTTGTTCAGGGCGACAACCATGGAAGGCACTTCCACCTGGCGGGCCAGCAGAATGTGCTCGCGAGTTTGTGGCATCGGGCCGTCTGGAGCCGACACGACCAGTACCGCCCCGTCCATCTGGGCGGCGCCGGTAATCATGTTCTTGATGTAGTCCGCGTGACCGGGGCAGTCAACGTGGGCGTAGTGGCGCTCTTTCGTCTCGTATTCGACATGGGCGATGGCGATGGTTACGCCGCGGGCCTTCTCTTCAGGAGCATTGTCGATGTCATCCATGCCCCGGAAGGCTGCGCCACCTTCTTCAGCCAGCACACGGGTGATGGCTGCCGTCAGAGTGGTTTTGCCATGGTCAACGTGTCCGATGGTCCCCACGTTTACGTGCGGCTTGGTACGGTCGAAGACTTTCTTTGCCATAGTAGGGAGTTTCTCCTTGCTCCGTAGTTTTAGTGTACCCCGCCCGCGGATGAACCCGGCGAGCTGTTGGCGCCTGTGGAGCCCAAGGGCGGAATCGAACCGCCGACCCCGTTCTTACCAAGAACGTGCTCTACCTCTGAGCTACTTGGGCATTGCTCCGGTTGTGTTTGCTAAATTTGGTTTGGTAGCGCCTTTGACCAGTGGTTGCTGACGTTCTAGTGGTGGAGGGGGCAGGATTCGAACCTGCGAAGCCCGTCAGAGCGCCAGATTTACAGTCTGGTGGTTTTAACCACTCACCCACCCCTCCTTAGGATGTATTCGGTTTTGCCCTTGTTTGCGACCCTGTTTTAGAGAGCCCCAGAGGGGACTCGAACCCCTAACCTGCCGATTACAAATCGGCTGCGCTGCCAATTGCGCCACCGGGGCGCATAAGATCTTGTACGGACGATTATCACCAGTTTATAGTGAGACACACGCTAAAAAAGCCCCGGCAATTCCGGGGCCTTCCGGTTTTCGCCAGTACGCAAATAAGGTTACGGATATTGTACTAAATTGTCAATAGTTTAGGGCGCCGCAGCAGCGGGAAATGGCTACCGGCAAACCTGCTGCTAACCCTGCCGCGCCGTCCCTCGAGTCCTGTGGAATTGGGTCCAAAACGCCGCTCCGTATCAGACGCTTTGCCCTACCTTATAATTGACTGCGGGCTGACCCTGCGGTATGGTGTTCACGGATTTTGATCAATCCATCGGTACCGGCTATCGGTACCAGTGGTCGATCGGTACTGGTTGCGGGGAATCGTCCGGCGCAGTTCCATACCTGTAATTCCCAAATGATCCCGGAGCGTGTCGAAATGGCTGAAAATGATTTGCCCCTTTTCGATTATAACGAGGTTGAAATCGGAGAGGAGTTGGGCTCATACGAATACCTGCTGACTCAGGATATGGTGGACTTGTACCGCCGGGCCGTTGACGACCCTGACGCCGTGTTTCCAACCATTGCCGTGAAGCATGACGCTACGTCGTTAGCGCTGGCCTACGACGACCAGACCGGAAGCGTCAATGCCGGCAACGAAATCGACCTGTATAACCCGCCGGTGCCGGGCAAGAAAATCCTGGTTACCGGTCGGATCCACGACAAGTACACCAGACGCGAAAAACCCTACCTGGTAATCGAGGCTACTGCCACCGATGAAGACGGTCGTCTCATCGAAAAAATGCGTACCTATCAGCTGAAAAAACCTGAGGAGTTGGGCAAGAAATGGCATCCCCAAGGCTAGACAGCGAAACGCTGCCCGTCATCACCAAGCACATCAGTCAGGACACCATCAACCTCTTCGAGGCTTGCGGTATCCTGAACCGGTCCAATATCCATAACGACCCAGAGTTGGCCGCCCGGAGGTTGGGCACCACCTACGCCATTGCTTCCGGCCGCATGAGCATTGCCTTTTGCACGGAAGCCATGCGCAAGTTTGTCGGTTCCGACGACTTCCACCGCAGTGGCAATGTTAACCTCAAGTTCCTGCGCCCCGTCAAGGATGGCGACACGGTGTCGGTACACGGCCAGGTCAACAGCCGCACGCCTCAAGATGATGGGTCAACCCTGGTGGTAGTTGATGTGTACTGCGAGAACCAGAACGGCGACAAGACCGCCGTTGGTCAGGCCACCGCCCGCCTCAATCCTTAAACTGTCGAAATGCTTAAATCGGAGCAAGCACCATGACGATGACCAGGTCTGAATTCGGCAAAGTCGAAGTAGAGATCGTTTACTGCGTTCCTTGAGGCTATCACGGCCTCGCCACGTGGCTGGCGATAGAGTTCTGGCGCTCGCAAAATGCGGGCGACATTGCGGTCAAGTTGACCCCGGCCGACAAGGGCCGGCTGGAAATTTACCTGGACGGCGAAAAAATCTTCGACCATTTTGACGAAGGCGAATACCCCGGCTATACCAAGGTCAACGAGCTGAAAATGGTCATCGCCGAGCGCGTTTTCGATGTTGAAGACGCGATGATGAACAGCGGGCCGCTGACCATCGGGCGGGGCGGCAATTAGTCCCCGGCATCGCCCAATGGCCAACCCCGAACATCTGGAAATCGTGCGCGCCGGTGCGAATATTCTGAGGGCTTGGCGCGCCGAAAATCCGGACACCAAGTTGGAGTTGCAGGAAGCGGACCTGCACGGACTGGATCTCAGCCAGGCGATGCTGCGTAGCGCAAACCTGCGTGGCGCAAACCTCACCGACGCCCGGCTCACCAAAACCAACCTGGCTCGCACCGATCTGCGCTCTGCTGACTTTACCGGCGCCGAACTCGGCGGCGCCACCCTGTCGACCGCCAACATGAGCGGCGCCAGCCTTTGCAACGTCAACCTTTTCTGGGCCGACCTCAAGCAATCGGACATGACTGGCGCGGTGTTGCGCTGGTCCCGGCTGAACCGCGCCTCCTTCCTCGGCACAGACCTCACCGGCGCTGATTGCAGTCAAACCACCGCTATCGAAGTTGACCTGCGGTCGGCGAATCTGACCAATTCCAACTGGCAAGGCGCGAATCTGAACGGCGCAGACATCAGCCGCGCCTTGATGCACGGCGCCGATTTCACTTCCGCCAAAATCCGCGATTCGATGTGGATAATGACCGACCTGCGCGGCGCCAATTTCGATCGGGCCAGCCTCCATCGCTGCGATATGACCATGGGAAAATGGGACGACACCACCAATTTCCCGCCCGGTTTTGACCCCATGTTCATCGAGGACCGGGTGGACGACTATTAGTCGGCCGGTTCCTTTCAGATGTCTATCTTTCTCGTAGCATCCGACCGGCCCGCGGCCGGCAAAACTTCTATCGCCGCCGGCATGGCTACTGCCCTGGCGCGTAGCGGAGTGCAAGCGGCGGTCTGCAAGCCCCTTTCTCCGGAGGGCAGCGCCGATCCGGACACCGTGTATTTCGCTGCCGGGTTCAGGGGCGCGGTGAGCGCTACATCAGGCGAAGATGATGCCGGATTGGATTCCGCCGCCACCGCCGTCCATTCGTTGACGGCCGGGGCCGAATCCATCCTGGTGGAAGTAGCCAACCCCGCTAGTGGCTCCGGGCTGACCTCTCCGCTGCTGTCCGGCCTCGCGTCCCGATTGTCGGCGCGGGTTGTTGCCGTGTTCGGATACCGCTCCGACCTGTCGGCGGTGAGCATCACCAGCGATGTTGCTTCCCTGGGAGAAATCCTCGCCGGCGTCATCATCAATCAGGTGCCGCGTTACTGCACGGGACACGCTGCGGCAATGCTCGCCGAAACCGCGGCGGCGGCAATGCCGGCCCTGGCGCAGTTGCCTGAAGACCGCGCCATGTTGTCGGTTACGATGGCGCAGTTGGCGCAACAACTGGACGGCCATTGGGAACTGGAACCGTCGGACGCCGAGGCTTGGGTAGACCGGTTCCTGATCGGCGGCAACATCATGGATTCAGGGGAGGGTTACTTCGGACGCTTCCCGCATCAAGCCGTCATCACCCGAGCGGAACGCCCTGACATTCAGATGGCCAGCCTGATGGAGGGCACCCGGTGCCTGGTGCTCACCGGGGGCGCTCGTCCCACTGAATACATCCGGGTGGAGGCGGCCAAGCGCGATGTGCCCGTGTTGCTGGTCGACGGGAGCACGACGGCTACCGCCGATGCGATCGGTGGCATCCTGGGCGCCGTTGTCCCCCACAACCTGCACAAAGCAGAGATCATGGCCGACCTGCTTGCCGAGCGGATCGACGTGCCGACTTTGCTGGGTTAGACGCCCGTCGTTAGATAACTGGCGTTTATGGCTGGATGCCGGCGGTCAGTCCTGCATCTCGAACCGCTCCGATTCGGGCGGCTGTGACCACAATTCCCCGGCGCCGGCCATCGCTGCTGCTCGCTCCGGACTGGCGCGCCAGGCGTCGTAAATCTCGTTGCTTTCCCAGGTAACCAGTGTCGAGATTTTGGTTGGATCAGACAACGATATAAAAGTGTGCCGGGCGCCGAAACCCGGAGCGCGGCTCTGGGCTTCGCCGTTGCCATCGAGCAACTTTTTGGCCTCTTCAATCTTGTCTGCCTTGGCCCAATGGTGAGTCAATACGCCAATCAATGCCATTTTGTTGCGCTCCTGTATAGCGATGTATTAGTCGTCAGCCGCCGTGCTCTGGCGATCGGTTTCGCCAATCTCGCCGTCGGTTTCTGTTGCCGACGGGCGGCCTCGCACTTTCAATGCCCAACCGATGATGAAGGCAACCAGAGCCGATGCGATGCTGAGTACCGCACCCATCTTACCCGGATCCTGAAACGGCGAACCGTCAGGGAAGGCTTTGCCCGCCACGAACAGCGCCACGGTAAGCCCCAGGCCGGAGATGATGCCGGCCACCAGCAGGTGGCGCACTCCCATGCCGTCCGGCAACGGGAATCCCACCAGCGACGCTGCCCAGGAGAACAGCGTTACACCAATTGCTTTGCCTACGATCAGCGATACCAGTACCATCATGGTTACCAACCCAAAGCCGGAGAATGCGACGCCGGCGTTGGCGAAGGCGAAGAAAAACAACCCCAAGTCAACAAAGAGCTTCAGTTGATGCTCGAACTGGTCCAGGACGCTCAGGCCAAAAACCTGCACGTGGGTATGAGTATGGTTTGGGGCGATGCGATCCGACGCGTCGACAATCATCGCCTCTTCCTCAAACAGCCCCTGAGCGTGGCCGGAGTGGGGCAGAAAAGGCACGATGGGCACCAGCGCCAACGCCGGTTCCACCCCCGCCCTGGCCAACCCCGCCCAGGACAGTGTGCCGCCAACCAGGATGTACACGGGCCACCAGCGGATTCTGAATCGCCTGATGATGTAGGCCGAGGCCATGCCACCCACCACCAGCAACAACCAGATTGGCTGCACGGGGTGATTTGGGTCGGGGTAGAAGATGGCGATGATGCCCAGCCCAATGGCGTCGTCGCCAACGGCCAGCAGCAGCAGGAAGTTCACTGCCGGGTGCGATGCCCCGAAGATGAGTCGGGCCGCCAGCCAGGCCAGCGCAATGTCGGTGGCGGTCGGAATTGCCCAGCCGTTGGCTACTGCGCCGAAATGCTCGGTTCCACCGTAAAACACCCACGTCAGCGCCAGATACATCACGGCCGGCCCCAGCACGCCCCCAAAGGTTCCCACCATCGGGTTGATGGCACGGCGCAGCGGATTCAGCACCCCGCCGGGCAGTGTCGACTGGACGATTTCTTTGGCCGCCACGCCAAAGAACAGGCACATGAACATCCCGTTGATGATGAAATGGACGGTCAGGTCATGCCCCAGAACGGCAGCGTGTTCGCCAAAGGGATTGAACTCGACCCATGTTTCGTAGAGATGGGGGTTGGTGTTAGCAGCAAGCAGGCCCAACACGACACCGGCAATCAGGGGCAGCGAAAACTCCTGCAGGAGATTGGTCGCCCTGATTACGGGGTGAACGTGGTTTGTTGATTCAGCGTGCATCGTTCTGGCATTCCGGCTGGCGTTCCGGCTGCGGCGTTGGTTTTTGCCTCGGCAGGGAGTTTACCACCAACCTTTTTGGCGGGGACCCGTCCACATTCCAAGGCAGTGCCAGTCGACGCACGACGAACTTAGATGTGCTGCTGCCAGCAGTCCGATGCTACGGACACGACGCCGTCGAAGATCGAGCGCGCCTCCAATGCCAGTGGCTCCGGGTCGTAGTGGAATGCGTTGTCGATATGGGTCAGCGTGAGCTGTTCTACTCCGGCCATTTGAGCCACGCGAGCCGCCTCGGTAGCGGTTGAGTGGGCGGTATTATCGGCGCGACGGCGGTCGGCTTCAGTGCAAATCGCCTCGTGGATGAGCAGGGTTGCGCCTTCGGCTAACTCGGAGAGCGATGGGCACCAGCGGGTGTCGCCGGAAAACACGACGGCGTGTTGGCCTGACTCCACGCGCCAGGCGATGGCGCCGCCGATGTGCGTTACCGGAGCGCACCTGGCGCGGATCGTGGGAGTGAGCTGCACCCATTGACCCGGATCGGTGGGTCTAAAGGAAAACACCTGCCGTCCGTCGCGGCGTTGCGCCCCATCTCCGTCAACGGTCAATCCGCGCCGGGGGTAGGCCAGCAACGTTCCAATGTCGCCCAATGCTTCAGCCGAGCCGTACAACTGCATAGGCTGCTCGGCGGGATTGCGACGGCTGCGCTGCATCTCGATGTGCGGCAGGCCCTCGCAGTGGTCGGGGTGGCTGTGGCTCAGCAGGCAATGATCGAAATCGGTGGCCGACATCCCGAGCTGGTCGGCGTGGCGCAACACCGTGTTGCCGGACGACGCGTCCAGCAGGATCCGACTAGCGTCCGGACATTCCAGCACGATTGCGGTGTGGTTGCGCAGAATGCACCCGCCCGCGCCGGTGCCCAAATAACTGATGGTGAAACCTGCTGAAGCCAATCTAACCTACCTCGCTACCAACTCGTCATTCCGGACTTGATCCGGAATCCAAATATCCTGTGCATCCTGTCCGTCGATGTAAAAAACCTATTGCCGTCGTATTGCCCACGCCGCCGGATTGACCAGGAATTCCGGCATCCGCCCTTGCAGCACGTCCACGGTGGCGCGGGCGGTACGCACTTCCAGTTCCAGCACCGATTGCTGCGACAGAAACGCCACGTGGGGCGTGATGATGACGTTGTCCAGCGCAAACATTGGATGCTCCGGCGACGGGGCCGCTGATTCCATCACGTCCAGGCCGGCCCCGGCAATGCTCCCATCGCGGAGGGCGGCGTACAGCGCGGGTTCGTCTACGATCGGGCCACGGGCGCAATTGATCAGGTAAGCCGACGATTTCATCAAACCCAGCTCGTGTTCGCCGATCAGCCCGCGGGTTTCGTCATTCAGCGGAGTATGCACCGTTACGTAGTCTGCATTTGCCAGCAGGCCGTGCATGGAGGATGCTGCCACACCGGTCGGCAGGGCCGCGTCGGGAGCCAGGAATGGGTCGTAGGCCAGCACTGACAACCCGAACGCCCGCGCCTTGTCCGCCACCGCCCGCCCGATGCGACCAAATCCCACAACGCCGATTGTCTGCCCGCGCAGACGGGTGAGGGGATGCGGAGATGACACGCCTTCCCATCGCCCGGTTTTGGCCACGCGGTCGTAGAAACCAACCTGCCGATTCCAGGCCAGCAGCAAAGCCATCACATGGTCGCTAACCTCATCCACGCAGTAATCGGGCACGTAAGTAACCGGAATCCCCAGCTCGGTAGCCACATCAACGGCAATGTTGTCCACCCCCACCCCATACCGACTGATAACCCGGCACCGCTCCGCCGCCCGCACCACGGCGGGAGTAACCTGAGAGAAGCAGGTCATAATGCCGTCGCAATCTACCGCCAGCGCGGCCAGCGTGTCTTCCGAGCCATCCGGTGCTTCCACGACCTCGGCGTTGATTCCGGCCAGCACCTCCCGCTCCGGCGTGGTGGAAGGCCAAACGAAATCGGTGATAAGGATGCGGGGTGAGTGGTTAGGCATAATGGTACTGGAGGCTATCGGTTGCGGCAGGGAAAGTATAGCCGATGGCGGGTTGGTGTTGAACCGTGAATTCTGTAAAATGGCTATCCTGACCCGAACTTGCAGATGAGGATACCGAAAATGCCTTTTCCGCTTATCGCAATAGGAGCCGGAATCGCTGCCGTAAGCATAGGCTCAACCGTTCACAGTAGCCTGAAAACTCGAAAATGGAAAAAGCTTCATGACGAAGCTTTGGACAAGTGCAAATCTATTGAAACGGAAGCCAAAGCGGTTGCCAGTCAATTTAATTATCAGGCTGAACAGCTTGGTCGGCTCCGTGTCAGCAGCATGGAGATCTTGAGGGATGCTGCAACGTTTCTGCAAAAAGCCAAAGTCAAGCACCGCGAGTTCGAAAATTTCAATGTTAGCATCCCGGATGAGACCATAGCTCGCTGGCAAGAACTCCACCAAGAAACCCTCAAATCTGTGGGAATAGGAGCCGCCGGAATCGCCGGCGCATCAGGCGCAGCAGCGGTAACGGCAGCGGGGCTATACACTGCCGCCGGCATATTCGGAGTAGCATCTACCGGAGTTCGCATCGCTACGCTAAGTGGGGCGGCGGCTAACAGCGCAAGGCTTGCCTGGATAGGCGGCGGAGCGCTGGCAGCTGGCGGCGCCGGAATGGCCGGCGGAGTGGCCACAATGATGACTGCCGCAAACGTAGTAGCGGCGCCAATAGGAATAGCCGCCGCCGCTTGGGGGCAATGGAAAGCACACCAGACCAAGCAAAAAGTTGAGGCTGCAATGAGACTATTCTCCAGTGCTGAACAAAAAATTCGGCAGCAGGTTAGCGTGATGAAAGCAGGCCAGTTACGTATGACTGAACTGACCGGCTCCATTATCCAAGCCCGGTCAGCGTTAAGCATCCAGCTTGGCAAAAGCATGGTCGAAGATATAGAGACTGCACACAAAGTCTATAAACTGGCCGTTGCGCTGGCCGAATTGCTAGAACAACCGGTTCTCACAGAACAGCAACATAGGATATTGCAAGGATGACGATGTACGGGCGAATAGCCGCAAACCTGATAGATCTCAACCCTCAGGCAATTATCGAAGCTGGTGTCGACTACCTGAAAACCAGAGAAGCTGAGGTAACCGAGCGGGAGTGGATACGGGCGAATTGCCAAGCCTTTTTGGCCGCGTTGCAATCAGAGCAGGAAGCTTTGCTCACCTACTTCGAGTACCGATTTGCCGAGCGCCGCGAAGCATTGCACGAGTTCTATCACGTTTTGTATACGGCGGTTGAAAGTGGCGACGACCACCAGTTGGATATTGCCATCTGCGGGATATTAGGCATCATCAAGAACAACCCGCTGAACGACTATGAGAAGTTCAAGATAGCTTACAACGATCCTGACACCATTATCGAGTTGTAGGATTGCCGATGTCCACCCGCTACGGCGTTAGTTTGCTTACCGATCCGGATTTCACAGCGCGGTTGTACCGGGCGCGGCAACTGGTTTGCGGGCAGTTCGCTTGCTGGGCTGCCGAAATGCACATGGTGCACCTGCCGTTGTCGGATTATTTCATCCTCAACTCTGCCGACGGCTCAGATACTGAGGCGACCCTCGCGGCCGAGTTGGAGCAGCTGGCCAACCGTTACCGTAGAGTCTCTCCCCGGTTCCCAATGTTCAACCGTGGCATTACCACCACTCGGCCTACGGAATCTGACGGCAATATCTGGGTGGATTTTTCGCCGGAGGTGGTGAACGAATCCCTGTATCGCCTGCAATCACTGGTGGCCGACCTGCTGGAGCGGAACCAGGCGGTTTCAGGCGACCGTCTGGTGTACAGCCGCGATTTTCCGCCGCAAATGCCACTGTTGTCCCACGCGGACCTGCCCGACTCGGTGTTTGACGCAGCGCTGGAATTCGCCCACGCCGTAACCGACGAGCTGAAGGTGTCGCAAATCACACGGTCCTGGCGGCTCATTCTGATCCGCTTCGAGTCCAACGCCGCCGGCGATGACTGGTCGGGCGGCAGGTGGGCTGCGGATTTGAGCTGGAAGGCGCTGGCCAGTTTCGGACTGTAACCAGGCATCCACGCCGCGCGGATTACACCGGAAAGGCGTGCTCCAGGGCCTGACGCTGCTCCGCCGTCAGCCGCCAACCGGATGCGGCGCAATTGGCCACGGTGCGCTCGACGCTGTTCGACTTCGGGATGGCGACCACGTTTGGTTGGTCGGCAACCCAATTCAACGCCACTTGCGCTGCGGTTTTGCCGACCTCCCCGGCCACTTCATCCAGGACGCTGCGGGCCCGGCCAATACCCAGGGCACGGCGCAGGCCGCCGCCTTGCCCGCCAACCAACGAACCTTCGGCCAACGGCGAATAGGCAATGACCGTGATGTTGTGTTGCCGACAATAGGGAATCACGTCCCGTTCGGCGCTGCGGCGGCGCAGGTTGTACAAAATCTGGTTGGACACGATGGGATTGTGCCGGAGCGCGGCTTGGGCTTCCCGCATATCCGCCACCGAAAAGTTGCTGACGCCGATGTAATCGACCACGCCCTCCGATACCAGTTGCTCCATCGCCTGCATGGTTTCGGGGATGGGCACGCCGGGGTTTGGCCAATGGATTTGGTACAGGTCGATTTTGTCCACGGCCAGCAGACGGAGGCTGCGCTCGGCGGCCCGCAGCACGGCGTCCCGGCGCAGGTTGCTGCCCAGCACTTTGGTGGCGACGAATACCTGCTCGCGGATGCCGGTGATGGCCTTGCCCACCGCGTCTTCGGTGCGGTACATCTCCGCCGTGTCGATTAGATTGGCGCCCAATGCCACTCCTCGGCGCAGCGGCTCCGACCCGCCGGTGTATCGCCAGGTGCCCAGGCCAATCTCTGATACGATCGCCTCGGACGCGCCCAACTGCTTCATCTGCATGATTGCCGCCATTCGCTTCGCTCCGAACCGTCTGCGCTGCGTCGTCGTTGCACCGGTGGCCCCGAATCCGCCCGGGGTTGCGCCGATCCGATTTGCGGCGCGGCCCCGGATGCACAGCTCAAGCCGGTCATAAGCAAATTCCCTCGTGAAGTTTGCCGTTCCATTGTACCCATTGCGAGCGAACCAGGCAGCAGCATCGTCGGAATTATCCCGCTCGTTACGACGTTACGGCTGCTCGCGGGCAATGGGCTCCGGCGTGCGTGCGGATAATCTGGCGCGCTCTATGGGACTGGGGCGCATCAAGAACGCTGGGATGAGGGCGACGAGCGAGACCAAACCGGCGGCGCGGAAGAAATCGTGGAACAACGACAGGCTGGCCGTTTGCAAAGTTGCCCGGTATTCGACAAAGGCTTGCGCCCGCGCCGCTGCGTCCAGCGCCGGCATGGTCAACGGCGACGGGGTGTCGGTCAGGATGGCGAGCATCTCGTTGACGCCCCACGCCGACAGCGCTGCCAACCCCAGCGTCATTCCCAACATACGGGCCACCACTATCATGGAGGCTGACACGCTGCGGTATTCCAGCGGCGACGCAGCGATAGCCCGGTGCAGCAGGGGGGCGACGACCAACCCAAACCCGATTCCGGGAATAACCAGGTCCAGCGTGAGTCGTGGTTCCGCAATGTCGATTTGCCACCCGGCGAGTCTGAACATCCCAATAGCAATCAGGACCAGCCCCGGCATGGCAATCCAACGGGCGTCGAACCACCTCAACAGCAGCCCGCCAGCTACGGAGAATACCGGGATGGTGGCCGTCATGCGCAGCAGCCACCGGGCCGCCGTGAACGAATCCACCGGCCGCCCGGGGACATTCATAACCGTGTTGGCCATGATTACCATGGTTGTCATCGCGATGATGAGGGCTATGCCGACGAGCAACTGGCTAAGGTTGGCCGCGACGAACGCCCACGCCTGGAACAACGCATTCGCCAGCAAGGGCTGGGGAATCCGTCGTTGCAGCCAGCCCAGCATGACGGCGCTCAGCAAAAACCCGGCCAGCAGCCAATACGGAACCCACGAAGACAGCCGGAACAGCCCTTCGTGGGCGACGGCCAGGCTCAGCAGAACCAGTCCGACGGTGAACGCCGCCGCGCCCCGGTAGTCCATGCGCGAACCTTCGAACCGCTGGTTTCGGAGGAACAGCAACGCCACCGCGATGACGGCGGCCTGGGGCACGTTGAGCCAGAATATTGCCCGCCAGCCCCACAGCTCGATGACGGCTCCTCCGTATGCCGGGCCCAACATACTGCCGGCCTCGGCGGCCCCCGCCACGATGCCCAAAGCCAACCCGCGTTTCTCGGCAGAAACCAACGCCGCAGCGATGGCCAGGCTGATGGGTACAGTGCCACCGCCGCCAATCGCCTGCACTACCCGGGCCGCCACAATCTGATCCAGCGGTTCGATGAGATTGTTGAGCCATCCCCATTCCCCGGACAACGCTACCAGCATCGTCCCCGCGATAAATACCGCCAGCGAAGCCAGGTACCATCGTTGATAGCCGTAAACGTCGGCCAGACGGCCCAGCAGCGGCATCGCCACGGTGTAAGCCAGCAGGTAGGCCGTTACCACCCAGATTACCGCTTCCAACCGGAAAATCGGGACCTTTAGATCTGCCATCACTGCGGGCAACGCGGTGACGACCACCGTTTGATCCAGGGCGGTAACGAAAACGCCGGCGGCTATTGCGGCAACCATCACCCAGGGCGGCAGGGTGGCCTGCCGGAAACGAGTCAGCGTTGATGATACGGCGGGCACGAGGCCGACCTATCGGCCTGCTGGCACGTCTATGTAGTCAACCGGCGGTTGTACGGTGAGGGGTTCGTTGATGTCGTAGAGACGTATCTCGCGCACGGTATCAGGATCGTCGAACCTGCCGACGGGTCCGGTGATCCGCGCCTTACGCAACGATTTCCGATCAACGTCAACCCAAGCCTCAACCTGAACCCTCTGGTCTTCCCGCCCATGTAGCAGCAACCAGTCCATCACCGTGGCCGGGGCGCTGCCGGTTACGCGGTAGGTATCGTATCCGTCCGTTTCTTCCAGACCGTCCACAGTTGGGTTAGCTATGGATTCGACGAGGACGGCCATAATATCGTTCAAGTCAGCAATCGGTATGGGGATTAGCGACAACGGTTGTTTGGTCCATGCTCCCGAAAACGGGTCGGTTCCGTAGTAATTATCCGGAGTTACCACGGCCTTCAGCTGAAAGTACGTCCCCGAATCGATGTCGGCTTCGTGGTCGGCGACCACGTAGATGTCGGTGGTGAATTCCGCTCCCTGTTCCGCGCTCCAGGCGCCGGTGGCCGCAGTTATTTTGGCGCTGAACGCGCTCACGTAAATGCTGCCCGGATCGTGGGTTAGGTCAAAGCGCGCCGTTTGCATCCGGCGTAAATTCGTGGCGGTTTCAAGCATAATGGCGACCGGGTCGGGAGTCGGGGTTGGTGCCGCCGCTGGATCACCAAATGATGCGGTAGGTGGTATCGTCGGGCCTTTGCAGGCCGCGAACGACGATACCAGGATGATCGCCAACCCAATGGCTATCACGGAGAGCTGAACCCAAGCCGGCCCGGTCGCTGGAGAGGTTATCAATCGCCGGTTCAAGTAGTGGTGTCCGCAGCGAGGCTTCCGACCGGTTCTGGGAATCACGCTCGCGCTATTGTGTCGACCACACCGCCAGGCTGCCGGTGCCAATATCCAGCAACCTACCTTCGCCGCTGGTTTCGGTGACGTACACCCTGGAACCGCCGGCGCTGCTTCCGTTGCGGCGATTGGACAGGTATTGCTGAGTGCCGGCCACTACCAGACCGGCGCCGTCGGGAGCCCACGGCGAATGACTGCCGGCATACTGGTCGAAGAACGCCAGCATCAGGAAGGTTGCGCCGCTGGGTGAAAACCGCAAACCGCCGGCCGCAGCATCGTTATCAACCTCGGTCTCACCGGCGTTGTCGCTGTCGACGCTGCCATCGGCAACTCGCCATTCCATCGTCCGCTCCTCCGTGTTCAGCGCGACCCACGCCAGACGATTGCCCAACGGCTCCCAGAAAAACCCCAGCACCCAGTCATCTTCCCGAATGGTGCGAACATCGCTGCCATCAGCCGCCACCAGCCGCAGCCTCTGGTACGCCGGCGAGCCTTCGACCTGCCGGTCTGCCACTGCAAGCACCCGTCCGTCGGATGACCACAAGAACGCGCACGAGCCTTCAACCTCGGCCAGCCGCAGGGGGGCGTAATCGGGTTCGGCCGGCCGGCCCACCCACATCGCCTCTCCGTCTCCGCCCGGCGCCGACCACGCCAACTGCGCGCCGTCCGGCGACCAGGCCGGGGTGCGGAACGAATGCGACCGGCTGACCGTTTGCACCGTCAATTGCGTCAGAGCGTCATCAATGTGCAACACCGCGACGCCGTCACCACTGTGGACCGCCAGCGACCGGCTGTCCGGCGACCAGTCGAAATACAGCGGCGCTCCGCGTTGTACGGCCAACGGGGCCCGGGGCGACTGCGCGCCATCCGTTGGGTTGGCATCGGCGATGAACAGTGTCAGCCCCTCGGGCGTCGCCGCCGTTATCCCCAGCCGACGGCCGTCGGGCGACCACTGAATGTAGTGAGGCGTGCCATCGGCGATGGTCAAAGGCGCATCATTGACGAAAACCGGGCCGCCGACTCCGGTATCGGATTCCAGGGACTGAACGCTCATTTCAGTATCCCCGGACGAACTGCTGGCAATGAGGGAAACGGCGATGCGGCTGCCGTCCGGAGACCAGCTGGGCCAGCTGTACACACGGTCGCGGGACAAGGGTTGCGCCAATATTCCGCCGCTCCGACTGCCGGCGTCGGCAACTTCGCCCATCGTCAGGATCCGCCGGTCGGTTCCGTCCGGTTGAACCGTAACCAGCTGTCCGTCAGAGTCGATGTACGCAATGCGGTTGATCGTCATGGCAGGGTCGGAATTGACGGTTTCAGGCTCGCCGAGGTTACACCCCAGCAACAATATCAGATACGCCACTGTGGCCAACGCCAGGAGTCGCCGCGACCAGTGGGCCGGAATCCACCGCCCCAGTCCCCACATCGCCGGGGAAAGCCTTCGCACGCGCATCGGCGCTACGGTATCACCCTGCCGCGCTTTTATCAATTGGACACCGGGCGATTCCGTGGACACCGGGCAATTCCGGCGAATGCACGGGCGTCGTTTGTGGTTTAATGGCGGCGTGAACGCCCGCGTTTCGCGCGCCAGTCCCCGGAGGAATTTAGGTTGAGCATTACTAACGACCAGGTATCGAACCGGCCAGAACCGTTGGGCCGCGTGCTGATGGTGCAGGGTACTGCATCCCACGTGGGCAAAAGCGTGCTGGTGTCGGCGTTGTGCCGCATTTTGCGTCAGGACGGGCTGCGCGTCGCGCCGTTCAAGGCGCAAAATATGTCCAACAACTCCTACGTAACCCCCGACGGCGGCGAGATAGGACGGGCGCAGGCAGTGCAGGCCGAGGCCGCGGGCGTTGATGCCCGGGTCGAGATGAACCCCGTCCTGCTCAAGCCGGAAGCCGACAGCCACGCCCAGGTCGTGTTGATGGGACGCCCACTGACCTCGGCCCGCGCCCGCGATTACTTCGACTTGAAAGCCACCCTGTGGGCGTCGGTAGCCTCGTCTCTGGACACCCTCCGCAGCCAGTATGATGTGGTGGTGATTGAAGGCGCCGGCAGCCCGGCCGAAATCAACCTGAAGGCTACCGAAATCGTAAATATGCGCGTCGCCCTGTACGCCGACGCTCCCGTGTTGCTGTGCGGGGACATCGACCGTGGCGGCGTGTTTGCCGCTCTGGTGGGCACACTCCAGTTGCTGGACCCGCCGGAACGGGATGCAGTCAAGGGATTCCTCATCAACAAGTTTCGCGGCGACGTTTCCCTGCTGACCGATGGGTTGACCTGGCTGGAAGACTACACCGGCAAACCCGTGGTTGGCGTCGTCCACCACTTCCGCGACATCCACATACCGGAAGAAGATTCGGTTGCCCTGGACATCGCGCCGCCCTCATCATCCGCCGCCGTGCTGGATGTGGCGGTGGTGCAGGTGCCGCACATCTCCAACTTTGACGACTTCGACCCACTGGCCCGCGAGCCCGGGGTGTCGCTGCGGTACGTGCAGCACGGCGACCGCCTCGGCCGGCCCGACCTGGTGATTTTGCCGGGTAGCAAAACCACCATCCCCGATTTACTGTGGATGCAACAGCAGGGCTTATCCCAGGCCGTGGCCCGCGCCCACGCGGGCGGCGCATCGGTGTTGGGCATCTGCGGCGGCTACCAGATGCTTGGCCAAACGATTCTGGATCCCGACCGGGTAGAGTCTGCCGTGGGCGCCGCTGATGGCCTCGGTTTGCTGCCCCTCATCACCACCTTCGCCGGCACCAAGGAGACGCACCGCGTCCGCGCCACCGTCCTCCCGGAGGCGGCTGACTCGGGCAGCCTGCTCGCCGGCTCTGCCGGGTTCGAGGTGGTTGGTTACGAAATCCACATGGGTCGCACCGTCGGCGAGAACATAATACCCGCCTTTGCAGTGCAGGATCGTGCCGATGCTCCGGTAACCGCTGAATCGGCGTTGGACGGGGCCACCGACGCGTCCGGCCGCACTTTGGGCACCTACATCCACGGGCTGTTCCACAACGCCGGCGTCCGTCAGGCGTTGTTGCAGGAATTGGCCCGGCGCAAAGGGGTTACCCTGCCGGAGGGCGCCGATGTGGGTCGCGACCGCGAGTACGACCGCCTGGCCGATTGGGTTCGGGACAGTATTCAGATGGACCTGGTGTACCAGATGATGAACCTGTCCCAAACCGTGGCCTAGGGTGGCCGTGACACCGGATGAGCACCGTATCGTTAATATTGGGCGGCATCCGATCCGGCAAAAGCGCCTACGCCGAGCAGGTCACTGAGCGAATGGCATACGGGAGAACGGTGCTGTACGTTGCCACCGGGGTGGCCGTGGATGACGAGATGGCCGAGCGGATTCGCCGACACCAGGATCGCCGACCACCGCATTGGTTTACCCTGGAGGCCCCACTAAATCCAGCCGGAGCCCTGCAATCGGCAATGACCCGAATGGGGTCGGAACCGGATGACCCGCCGGCGGCGTTGTTGCTTGACTCAGTGGATGCCTGGGTATCCAATCTGCTCTTTGAGCACGAAAACGCCGCTCCCGCCGAACTGGAAGCACGCTGCGCGGGAGCGGTGCGAAGGTTCGTCGCAGTGGTTCGGGAGCTGGACATCGACGCCGTTTTGGTCAGCAGCGAGGTGGGTAACTCACTGGTTGCCACATCTGCGTTGGGGCGGCGTTTCCAGGACTTGTTGGGCACCGTTAATCAGGCGGTGGCGGTCGCCGCTGACGCAGTAACGTTGGTGACGGCCGGCATCCCCGTAACTATCAAGACGGCAGCCACGGCCCGATAAAGTCACAGTCGGAGGCAACGGCTTGGTTGGTCGCTGTGTCGTGTGCTAATCTGGCCGCCATGCGCGACGAACCCGCATCAACACACGCCGAATTGCCCGGTCGACCTTCCAGGACTCTGTTGGGCACGGCCACCGTTTCGGCCCCCGGCACCTGCGGCGAGTTGGTGCAGGGAATGACTGACGGGATCGATTTCCTGGTAACTTGCCCCATCAACCAGTTTTCGCGTGTGACTGTCACGCTGCGGGTTGACCCGATTGCGACGGCAGTCCGTTTTGTGACGCCTGGAAATTGCTACGCCAAGACAAACCTGGCAATAGCGGCGGCGCTGGCCGAAATTGAAGCCAAGACTGGAATCGCCCACCTTTCGGCTGAGATCTCGGTGGCCAATCCCATACCCGTGGGCAAGGGGATGGGTAGCAGCAGCGCGGACATTACGGCCGCTCTGGCCGCCACCGGCGCTGCGGCCGGTGTTGCGATGCCGCCCGAAGTTATCTCCCGTATCGCCCTGTCCGTTGAACCGACCGATGCGGTGATGTTTCCGGGTATCGCGCTCTTCGACCACCGCAACGGGCGCATCGCCGATTCACTTGGCCCTCCTCCTCCGATGGAGGTGATTGTTGTCGACCGGGGCGGACAGATGGACACGCTGGAATTCAACCGGGTGGACCGAACGGCTCAGTGGCAGGCGGTAGCTGATCAGACGGATGCCGCCCTGGAACTGGTGCGGGAGGGCATCGAGCGCAGCGACCCAGAGCTGGTGGGACGAGGCGCTACCATCAGTGCCCGCGCCGGGCATCCCGACGGCGCCGGCGAATGGATCGAACGTGCGGCGGAGTTTGCAGCAAGTGTGGGCGCCGCCGGTATCAACGTGGCCCACAGCGGCACCGTGGTCGGCGTGTTGCTGAACGCGCGCAAACGCCATAGCAAGCCCGTGTACCGCCGCGCCCGGGAAGCCTTCGCCGACGCCGAGAGTGTGCGCCATTTCCGGATCATCGGCGGGGGGGTGCGTTAGCCGCTTATACGCATTTACTTCGCCTGGTCGTGAAACAGATACTGACCGGCATAGCCTGCGTAATGGCCGAAGTATCTCTGTGCCCATTGTACTATCTTGCCATCGGACGGTAGTTTTCCACCGCCAAAATACCTGTCGCTCACCGCCTTCCTAATGTGCGTGTCCACAGGAAACGCGTTTAGCTTGTCTAGCGACATCAGCGCGACGCAGTCGGCTATTTTCGGGCCGATTCCATTGGCAACTTTACTGCCGTACCGCCGACCTTGCATCAAGCCATATATGACGTCAGAGTAAGGCCATTGCTTCATCTCGTCGAAGTCCAACTGACCACTGCAAACCCGTTGTGCAGCGGCATATATCGCGGGCGGAAAATCACGGCTGAACCTTCCTTTTAGCTCAAGGACATTCAATCCCTCCTCACCTACTTCCAGCAGCTGTTTGGGTGATGGGAAAATATGCTGCTCGTCACCGTCCAGATTAACAGTTCGACGGCTCATTGATGCTATTTCTTCTACGTTCACGGTAATGTTCGGAATTTTGTTGCTTTTCGAGCAAATGTAGGACACTAGACACTCCCATGGCTCTTGCCGCAAAACCCGCATCCCCGGATGCTGGTGTACCAGCCCAGCCACTACCGGGTCATGGCTAATGTCATCGTAGATGGCTGTAACGTCGTCGTCCTCCCGAAAGTACCGGCGCAACAATTGGTCATCTGCATCGGTAGCATCCCGCTCACCGTCCGCACCGCCCACCCGGTACTCAACATTGCCGTTGATATACCTTTGCCGAATGTGAAACAGATTTTCGCCGAGCACTTCGGAGAACCACCCATCGCCCAGCCGACGCCAGCGAAATGCCTGCCCCATCGTCAAACTCAGTTCCAGGTCAAAAGGCTGCGTAATCGTAAGTTCCCGTGTCATCTCAATGCCTCCGGCTACCGCACCCTGTTTATCCTGTCCATCCATGCAAAATAATTTGCTACCTGCCCTCCTGTCGCCGTCCGTGGAACAAATACTGCTGCGAATAGCCGGCGTATTGGCCGAAGTAGCCCTGCGCCCACTCCACCATCGCCCGGTCGGGCGGTTTTTTCTGCATCGGGAAATACCACTCGGCCAGGGCGCGCCGCACCCACACGTCCACCGGGAAAGCTTCCAGTTTTTCCAGTGAAAATACGGCGATACAATCGGCGATCTTGGCTCCGATCCCGCGACATTCCATCAACCGACCCTTGGCTTCACCGTAGGGCAACCTGGTCAGTTCATCCAGATCCAGGGCCCCGGCCCGCACCATGTTGGCGGCGGCAATTACATAAGGAGCACGAAATCCCAGACCCAACTCCCGAAGAAACCCCTCGCCAGCCTGCGCCAACTCGTCTGGTGAGGGGAACGTGTGGCGCACTTCACCAGCCAGATTGACCGGTGCGCCCAGGCTGTCCGCCATCGCCTCCATGTTCTGATGGATGCGCGGGATGTTGGAGGTGGCGGAGCAGATGAAAGCCACCGTGCATTCCCAGGGTTCCTGACGCAAAATGCGCAGTCCGGGGTAGCGCTCCACCATGCTGGCCACTCGCCGGTCGGTGCAAATCTCAGCGTAGATGGCGTCAATGGGATCATCCAGGCGGAAATACGAGCACAACGCTGTGCTCAGGTCTGCGTCGCCTGATCCCCCTGATGCGCTGGCAACCGCGTACTCGACCCCGCCATCCTGTTGCCGGATGTGTACCAGGTGGCTGCCCAGGACGCCGGAATACCAACCGTCGCCCAGCTTTCGCCAGCGGTGCGCTTGCCCGCTTTCCAGGCTGCCCGCCAGATCGAAGGGCTGGTTAATGGCGAGCTGCACGGTCCAACTGCAACCAGCGGGCGGCCTGCTGTCCCACGGTGGCCAGGCTTGAGCGCTCGAACGAACAGGTTGGCAGCGCGTTCAGGAAACGGTCGCCGTAATTAGCCGTCTGAATCCGACGGTCCAGGATAACCACTGCGCCCCGATCCATCTTGTTGCGGATGAGCCGGCCGAAACCCTGGCGGAACCGCAGGACGGCGGTGGGAACCTGAAAATCGTTGAAGGGGTTGTTGCACAGATTGCTCCGTGCCTTGACGATGGGATCGCTGGGCACCGGGAAGGGCAACCGGCAGAGCAGAAGGCCCCGCAGGATGCCGGGTTCCATGTCCACGCCTTCCCAGAAACTGGCGGTGCCCAACAGGACTGACCCGGGTTCGGCCCGCAAACGGTCGGTTAGTTGTCGCGGTGTGCCGTCAATCCCCTGAGCCAACAGCGGGATACCCTCAGCCCGCAGCAATCCGCGAATCTGGTACGAAGTTTCCCGCAACGCCGCGTGGGAGGTAAACAAAGCCATCACGTGCCCGTCCAGCGCCTTTGCCATGTTAACGACCACCTGCGCCGTGCCGCGGTTATGGTCGGCTGACCGTCTGGGGTCTGGCAAGTCTTCGGGCACCATGAGCAGTGTGTTGCGTTCGTAGTTGAAGGGGCTGTCCACCAGCAGTTCGTCGCTGTCGTCGGGGAATCCGACGCGCTGGCGCAGGAAATCGAAACTGGAATCCGCTGCCAGGGTGGCGCTGGTCAACACGACGGATTCCTTTTGAGTGAACAACCGGTCGCTCAATATTGGCCCCACCGCCAGCGGCGTGGAATGCAGCATGACGTTGCGCCGGACGATGTCCAGCCACTGAATCTGCTCCTGGTCGTAGCGGCCGAATACCGATGCCAGGGAATCGGAAATCTGGACAATGGCATCAATGCTGCCGGCCAGTTCTGACGTGGCCGATTCGTCAGGCCGTTTGAAGACGTCCTGCGATGCCAGCCGTTCCAGATCCTGTAACGATTTGACGCACTCGTTGACGAACGCCGCCGCCGACTCCCATTCCATCGCCACGGTGCCCCAGGCGCGGGCCTGACGCACCTTGTCATCGAGGGTCAACGGCTCCCGGTCGTTGTCCGATTGCCCGATGGCGCCCCGATACAGCGCGGTAATCGCCTCCCAAAGCCGTTCCCAGGCCTGGGCTGCCGCATTGCAGGCTGCGGAGGCGTTGGAGACCGCGTCACCGGCCCGGGACGCGTTTGGGTCGCCCTGGAGATGGTGCGCCGCCGCCGTCAGTCGTCCGATAATCCGGTACACGCCTTCCAGTTCACGCGGCAACGCGTCCTGGGGAATCTCAAAACCCAATTGCCGGCTGGCCTCTTCTTCCAGATGGTGAGCTTCGTCGATAACCAACCGTTGGTAGTCCTGCAAGACAGTGCCGCCCACGGCGAGGTCAGCCAGCAGCAGGGCGTGGTTAATCACCAGGATGTGGGCAGATTCGGCGCGCTGGCGAGCCTGCCGCAGGAAACACGGCCCACTGCCCCGGAAGGCGGGGCAAACCTCGCCGGTGTCGGCGCAGATGCGCGACCAGGCCCGAAAATCGCTGGAATGCAGGTTCAGGTTAGTACGGTCGCCGCTGACGGTATCGTCCAGCCACACGGCGGTTTTGCCGATAATCCGCGCTTCGTCTTCGCTCAACGTGTCCGACACACCCAGGTTGTTCCAGCGGTGCAGGCATACGTAGTTGGAGCGGCCCTTCAGTTGCGCCGCCTTCACCACCCCCGGATGCAGGATGCCGGCGTCCTCCAGAATTCCGATGACGGCCGGAATGTCCTTTTCCATCAGTTGTTCTTGGAGGTTGATGGTGTTGGTCGACACGACGACCCGTTGCCCGTGGGACGCCGCGTACAGCACCGCCGGCAGCAGGTAGGCGATGCTTTTGCCAATGCCGGTGCCGCCCTCCACGATTAGCTTGCGGCCCTGATAAATGGCGCGGGTAACGGCTTTCAGCATCTCGGCCTGCTGAGGGCGGTCCTCGAAGCCGGGAAACGCCTGGGCGAATATCCCGTGGGGCGCCAGCAGCTCTTCCACCTGCTGCTCGGTGAGTTCCCGCCGGATGGCCACACCCAGCTGCTCCCCCGCGCCGTCGGATAGCCGGTTGGACAGGCTCTCCAGATTCAACCCGTTCAGGCCGACGGGACCGGCCTGGGCCGAATGGCCGATGGCCGAGTTTGCGCCCGCCGCGTGGGGAATCAAACCTTCCAGCAAGTCCGCCACGGTAGCGTTGGCGGTGCGTGCTGCCCGTGCGATGAACGCGACCTTGGCTGCCGGGTACGCGCAGCCGACTTCCAGCAGCCGGTGAAACACGGCCGCGGTAACCTCGGCGTCGGCGCTGGCCCGGTGCGCCTGGGCGTGAGTAAGGCCAAGAGTTTGCGCCAGCGCCGACAGGTTGTATTCCGGCGCGTCGGGCAGGAAAATCGACGCCAGATCCCAGGTGTTATAGGTCTTGTTGCTCAGTTCCAGTCGGTGCGATCTCAGGAAATCAATGTCAAATTTGACGTTGTGTCCAATAATCGGCAAATCACCGATGAACTCGGCGACCTGGCCGGCGATTTGGGCAAAGGTGGGGGCCCGTTCCAGATGAGATGGGTTGATGGAAGTGAGTTGCTGGATGAATTGCGGAATCTTGCGGCCTGGGTTGACGAAGGTTTGGTAACGGTCCAACACCTCACCCCCGCGAAACTTGACGGCGCCCACCTCGATGATGGTGTCGGCATGGGGATTCAGTCCGGTGGTTTCCAGATCTATGGAAACGTACACCTGCTGGAAGGGATCTGGTTGTCGAAAACCTGCTTGCGTCATTTGCCATTACCGTCTGGGTGCGCCGTGGCCGGCCCGGTTCCTGCCGGGGATTCAATCGTGTTACATTCCACCACCACATCCGCCATCGTGATGCCGCCCTAGTGGTGGGCGCGCAGAGTGTAGGGTCTAGGCTCGCCCTGCCGCAATCCTGCAACCGGATGGAAGTCGCCTCGGTGCAGGGCGGTCAGAAACTGGGTTTCATCGAATATTTCATCCGGGAATTCCGTTACGAATTTACCCAGACCGTGGGTACTGTGTGCATCGCTGCCGCCGGTTACCGGCAGGTTCAGCCGATGCGCCACCTCTGCTGCGAACCGGTTTTCGTCGTCGGATGTTCCGCCATTGGCAATCTCAACCGCATCGGCCAGCTGAAACACCCGGTGCTTCATCGCTTCCTCTGCTTCGGTCGGGATCGGTTCGGCTGGGTCTGGGTACAGGTACGGGCGGGTGCGGTGGTGCTGGCCAAGCACGCCCCGGAAGGGATGTGCCGAGACGACGAATCCGCCGGCGCTGTGGGCGGCTTTGCTCAACTCTTCAGCCCGGTGAAATCCGCCCTGGTAGCGGTCGACGCCAAACGCCAGGATGTG
Organism: Dehalococcoidia bacterium; assembly: GCA_965220095.1. Taxonomy (GTDB): domain Bacteria; phylum Chloroflexota; class Dehalococcoidia; order Lucifugimonadales; family UBA3495; genus Bin87. The sequence continues at coordinate 1,434,470 of OZ244805.1, read as the reverse complement.
GCCCATGTCGGTGTCGGCCTCCATCGCCCGGATCAGCACAACGTTATGCCGGGCGGCGAAGGCGGCAAATTCGTGGCGATCCCACGGCCCGGCGTGCTCGGTAATACAAAGGCCGCGCAGACCAAGCCGCTCTGCCTCCAATATGAGGTCGTCCGGCGACAGGCTTGAATCGGCGCTTCCCCTGGTCGTGTGTATGTGCAGGTCAAAAAGGCGGGCCATGGACTCTACCAGTCTAGCCGCACCACCCCCGAAGCGTCAACGAGATAATGTCACTAATCCCTCGGGACACGCTGTACTTGCTGCTCACTTGCAGGCTCAACCGAGGACTCCACTCTGCTAGAATGCGGCCACGGTTTCGGTCCAATAGCATCCGGCCAACAGGAGACGATTGACATGGCAAAAGTAGGGTTTATAGGATTGGGTACGATGGGCGGCAGCATGGCGTTCAACTGCCTGCGCGGCGGCAACGACATGGTGGTGCACGACATCCGGCGCGACTCTGCCACCCGGCACCTGGAAGCCGGCGCCCAGTGGGCCGACACACCCCGTGAGGTGGCTGAGGCATCTGACGTGGTGTTCACTTCACTGCCTGGCCCGGTGGAAGTCGAAGCGGTGTCGCTGGGTGAGGATGGAATCATGTCCGGTATGGTCGACGGCAAGGCTTACTTTGACCTGAGCACCAGCTCGCCGACGCTGATCCGCCAGATTCACGACCGGGTCGCCCCCCGGGGCATCAGCGTACTCGATGCGCCCGTCAGCGGTGGTCCGGCCGGCGCTGCCAGCGGACGCCTGGCCATCTGGGTTGGCGGCGACAAGGACGTGTTCGACCAGCACAAAGCCGTTCTGGATTCCATCGGCGATGCCGCCTACTACGTGGGACCCATCGGGAGCGGCGCCGTCGCCAAGCTGGTGCACAACTGCGCCGGTTATATCGTGCAGACCGCGCTGGCGGAGGTATTCACCATGGGAGTCAAAGCCGGCGTCGATCCCCTGGCCCTGTTCCTGGCCGTGCGCAAGGGAGCCGGCGGGCGGCGCGGAATGTTTGAAGGTCTGGCGCAACACTTCCTGACCAACGACTACGATCCGCCGGACTTCGCGCTCCGTTTGGCGCGCAAGGACGTTGACCTGGCCGTGGCGGTGGGTCGGGAGTTCGACGTGCCGATGAAGCTGGCCAACACCACCCTGGCGGAACTTACCGAAGCTATCAACCGCGGCTGGGCCGGCCGCGACTCGCGCGTCGCAATGACGCTACAGGAAGAAAGGGCCGGCATCGAGGTTCTTGTGGACGCGGACGACCTCCGCCGCGCTCTCGAAGCCGAGCAGGGCGGGTAAACAACCATCTGGTTTGTAATAGGGCAGGCTAGATTTCATAATTCGGAAATGCCCTGTGATTATCACCCGGTTAACGTTAGAAAACTGGCGGAACTTCACCGAAGGTGACATCCCGCTGACTGATCGCGCTTTCATCATCGGGCCAAATGCGTCGGGCAAGTCTAACTTGCTCGACGCGATCCGCTTCTTACGGGATGTAGCCAAGCGTGAAGGTGGTGGCCTACAGGTTGCCGTACGGCGAAGAGGCGGCGTGCAACAGTTGAGAAGTTTGGCGGCTCATTCTGGTTCTGGGGTATGTATTGAAGTACATCTGACTAACGATGATGAAACGCCTATAGAATGGACATATCGGTTGGCCTTCGGCGTTGAACGGTCCGGCAATCATCGGATACTTGTCCAGGAGGAAACCGTAGAGCGCAATGGGACACTCCTGCTCAGTCGCCCAGACACCGACGATAAGAATGATGTCGAACGCCTAACCGCCACCGCTCTTGAACAAATCAATGTTAACCAGCCATTTCGCGACATCGCCGAGTTCTTCAACGAAATTACTTACCTGCATTTGGTTCCTCAGATGGTACGCCACGGCGCGGAGATTGGCGGAAACCGGTTGGAGAATGACCCATTCGGCCAAGGATTTCTGGAAAGGATAGCCAACACTAATAGCAATACTAGTACTCAATCAAGTCTGGAAAGGCAGGGATAGAGGCGATGCAATTTGGATCGGGCATCTTGAGTGCTGAACCGCCAGTTGATGGTGACGCCCGCTGCGTTGCGCTCGGTCTCGTAGGCCGTGATTTGGCGTTGCAGGGCGTCGGCGTCGGGGTTTCTCCTCTTGAGGCAGGAGCGGCTCAATGCGCTGAATTCGATCTCCGCCATGTTCAACCAACTGGCGTGCTTGGGCGTGTGGTGAAACTCGAGGCGCTTCACGATGCGCCGGGCCTCAGCAGCCGGGAACGTCTCGTAAAGGGACGCCATACGATGGGTATTCAGATTGTCCAGCACCACGCGGATCACCGGGGCATCGGGGTAAGCCTCATCCACTAGCCAGCGCATCTGGTGGGCGAAGTCCGGCATGGTGCGCCGCTCGGTGATGGCCAGGTGGCGCCAGCCCGCCAGGGGTTCACAGGTCAGGAAGATGTTGCGGGTGCCGCCGCGTCGATACTCGTAGTCCTGCCGCCGCGGTCGTCCCGGTTGAGGAGGCAACGGCTCCCTGACCGCGGCCAGCAGTTGGGTGGAGGTCTCGTCAAAGCACACCACCGGCCGATCGGGGTCGTAGGGTTCGGCATACAGGTCCAGCACGTCCTCCATCGCCGCCACGAATTCGCCGCCTACTTTCGGGATGCACCATTGCTGCTTCCGCCAGGGCTTGAGGGTGTTTTTTTGAGCCTGAGCCTGACCGTCTCGTAGGACAGCGATGGCGCCAAGCCCAACTCCACCACCTTGCCAGCCAACAAACGCAGGGTCCAGTGCTCATGGCCTTCGGGCGCGTCGCTGCACGCCAGCGCAATCAGGTGGGCTTCGCCCCGATCGTCCAGCTTGCGATACCGGTTGGCTTGGGGATGGTCGTGCCGCACGCCCTCCAACCCCTCTTCGGCGTACCGCCGTTTGGTGCGGAACACCGTGCGCTGCGACGTGTCCAGGGCCGCCGCCACTTGGGAAGCACTCCAGCCCGCATCAGTCTTGAGCAGGATGCACACCCGATTGATGACCCGAGCGGAATGCCGCCCACTGTGGATCAATCCGCGCAACTGCTCCTGATCTTCCGACGACAACCGTACTGCGTATTTCTCCTGAACCATGGATGTCGCACCTCCCGCACCACTGTTTGCCAGTCAGCATAACAACCTTGGCCCGCCCCGCGCTTCACCTGCCAATACAGGATTGACTCAATACTAGTACTCAGTCAACGTTGGAATTGAAGGGATATAGGCGATGCAATTTGGATCGGGCATCCTGGGTGGTGAACCGCCAGTTGATGGTGACGCCCGCTGCGTTGCGTTGGGTTTCGTAGGCGGTGATCTGGCGTTGCAGGGCGTCGGCGTCGGGATTTCTCCTCTTGAGGCAGGAGCGGCTCAACGCGCTGAATTCAATCTCCGCCATGTTCAACCAGCTGGCGTGTTTGCTGGGCTTTGCACATTTCAAGCCGCGTAGGCGAGTGAATCTACAAGTCGGTGGTACTGGGCACGCGGGACTTTCCATATATCCGGTTCTGCGTCGGACAGTGAAAAACCCTCCGACGCCAGCCACAAGTGGCAGCGCACCAGGGCGATGGCGTCCACGAAGGTCGGCGACGGCTTGGCGTACCAGGCCGCGGTGCGATGGCTCATGGGCCGTTGTTCCTGCATCAAGTGAGCCGCCAGGGTGGTCCAGGAGAAAAGCCCCATGAGGATTGGCGTGGTGCGGGCGATGGCGCGGTCCGACCACTGGCGTTGGGTCTCCACGCCCAGATGCGCTCGCACTTCCTGGAAGGTCACCTCCAGTTGCCAGCGCAGCACAGACCATTCCAGAATCTGCACCGGTTCCACGGCCAGGTCAGTGCACAGCAGAGCCTGTGTGGCGAATTCGCCCTGGGGGTCCCGAACCAAGACCCAGCGCAGGGGCACGGGCGGCTTGCCCGAGCGGTACCAGACCGCCGTTTGCGAGGTGAGTTCCACCGTGCGGGTAGTGCCGTCGTACCAGGCTACCGACACCTCGACCCATGACACGGTGGGCAAGTCCAGGAGTGCCTTCAGCGCGGGCAGCCGTCGACCTTTCAACGGAGGCCGACCGTTCTGGCTCGGCTGACGTGCTGGCGCCGGTTCATAGAGGGCGGCGTCCAGGCGCAAGCGGGCGATGAGGGTAACGGTCGGCAGACTCCATCCGAAAGACGGCTATTGGCGGGGCCAGCCTGCCGCGGGCACCCCGGCGTCCAGGGCGGTCTGGATCCCTACCGCAGCCTCTGCGGTCACCCAGCCGCGCCAGGTGCCTCCGTTTTCCATCAACCAGTCCAACCCCGCTTCTTCGACGGTAGCCCCGTTTGCGTCCATCCACTGGAAAACTGCTTGGTACTCATCAGTAGTGAAGCCCCAGTTTGTCAGCAGGTGAATGACTTCTGGCCTCATTCCGGTCACGTCGGAATGGACGGCAGTAAGGATCGTGCTGTCCTTGAACGCGCAGGCTTGAGTTGTGTACCAGCACTCTTCGCTGTAGGGCGTTTCCTCCAGCTGCACCAGGTCCAGCAGCAAGGCTGGGTCGGCGGTGCCCCACATGTATCCGAGCCAGGGTTTGCGCTTCGCGTACGCGTCGTAGAGTTCTGTAAATAGGGCTGCCTCAGAGTCGGGTTTGACGACCTGTAGATGGTCGGTCAGGCCGTAACCTTCAATTTGGGCGTTGTTGCCTGTTTCGCAGGCCCAGCCGACAACGCAGCCCACCAATCGGGCCTTACCGTCGCTGGTGGCGGTGGCGAACAACTCCCGATACCTCGGGTCTTTCAAGTCATCAACATTGTCCAGACCGGGGTATTCCTCCTGCAGATATTGCGGAATGACGAAGGTGCTTTGCCAGTCCTCGCCCAGGCTGACGCCGCCGTAGGCGACCTCGCCGTTGGACAATGCTTCCCTCCAAGCGTCGCTTTGGAGTGGCAACCAAATTTCCATGGCGACGTGGACTTCGCCGGCGCGCAGACTGCGGAACAGGTGATCAGTGCCGCCGGACTTCAAGCCGGTACGGTACCCGTAGCCGTGCTCCACGAGGTATTGGGCAATGCGCGTCTGCACCTGGGCGCTAGTCCAGTCGAGATCGGAAAAGACGATAACATCTCCAATAGCGGACCCGCTGGCAGCCGGTGTAGGTTGCTGACCCGCCGTGGCGACTGGGGTTGTGACGGAACCAGCACGCGGCGGATCGGCCATAACGGTTGGGGCCGGCATGGAAAGCGCCACCCGGGGTTGCTCCGTGTCGTCGCTGATCATCAGAAACGCGATCACTACGACCATGACGACGGCAACCATCACTGCCCCACCGCCGATGAACAGCCACCGCCTTGACGAACCCGAGCCTTGCGCGGTCGGTGCGGCCGGCGTCGGCACAACCGGGGGAACCGGGGTTACGGATGCACCGCAATAGGCACAGAACTGGACAGTGTCGGGGATTGTGTTTCGACAGTTGGGACACTCCATTGCGAACGAGCTCCTCCGCTAGGCACTGCGCCCGCACGCCGGACAAAAGCCGGCGTTGACCGGAGTCCGAGCGCCGCAACTCGAGCAGAAACGGTTTCCCGAATGCAGCGAGGCCAGGCAGGTACGGTTGCCGCAATATATCAAACTAGGCGGGTTGGGATGCCCGCATGTAGGACACGCCACCGAGGCCGGTGCCGCCACTGTCGGGGTAGAGGCTTGGGGCGGCGGCGCTGGAGGCGGAGGCGGTGGCACCGTCGGTGGATACGGCGGCGGGGCCGCTCCTGCCGGCAGAGGGACTTGCACCGGTGGCGCTGGAGGCGGAGGTGGTGGCACCGTCGGCGGATACGGCGGCGGTGGCACTCCTGCCGGCTGAGGGACTTGCACGGGTGGTGCCGGAGGCGAGGCAGGAGCCGCCATCGGCTGGTATGGCGGCGTTGCCGCGGGTGCGGAGGATGACCCCGGGGCAGGCTGCCCGGGCTGTTGGTTCAGTATGACTTCCAAATCAGGAACGTTATCCACTTCATGGGAGCAGCATTGCTCCAAGTAGGCCGCCATATAGCGAACGGTCTCGTTCTGACTGGCTTTCAGGGCATGGAAACACTGGGAATTAGAGGGATCTGCGTAATCAACTCTTCTGAAGAGCAGGTTGTCTTCGTTGTAAAACCGGTCCCACAACCCGGGGTCGGCGGCCAAAGCCATTAGACTCAGGTAGATTACCAGTGCCGGGAAGTTGTCCATCCTCCCATCATAGTTCTGGGAAGTTTTCTTCGGATGCTGGAAGTGCTGATGGCCGTTCTCAGGGCTGCTTTGCCCCAGATACTGGGGAAGAAACATCGCGTCGTAGTCCACAAGGCGCAGGGAGCGGTCATCCTGCACCATAACGTTGCCATGTTGCAGGTCGTTGTGGGCGATGTCCAGGGATCGGAGAGCGCTCACCAACCCGCGCCACCTGGCGGCTACGTTTTGCAGGGAGTTGGGCCTGTCCAGGTTCCTTTGCACATACCTGTCCAAAGGATGCCCATTCACCCATTCCATTTTGACGATGGGATACCAGTCTCCAGAGATACGAATGCCTTGCCCAAGGTATTCAAACTCCACAAAGGCCGGAGGTTGGGTGGATCTGAGGTAGGCGTCCAACTGACCGTAACGATCATGCTGGTTAGTCACGGTGCGGGTAAAACACCGCACCGCAAAGCTGCGGCCTTGGTGGGAAACGCGGTATACCGCCGCGAAGTTACCGGCCGACACGATCGGCATTCCAGCGCGGCCGCCAGTTTCGTACACCGCCAGCTCACCGTTAGACAGCTCCGGGTCGGCAAAGCACCGGCTCAGATTCTGAATCGCGTTGCTGAATTCAGTTATACCAGGCCACGCCATAGATTCCGCTCCCTTGGTTGGCCCGTACTTTGCCTATCACGTTTTGACGATGATCACGGTGGTGTCGTCGTTTCGCATGGAACGCTCGGCGCGCCGCGCTTGCAACCATTCTTCCCATTCCTCCCCATTCAGCGACAAGAGAGTTTCCCACGGCTTACCACCGGCCTCGCGTTCTTGAAGGAGCCAGGCCGACAGAGCGTCGGAGGCAATGATAATAACGTCGCCGGCCCGGAACTCTCCGCGGACTTGCCTTACCTGCTCCCAGAGCCCCTGATTGTTGGACGGGTTGCTGCAAATCAGCCCCGGGGTGTTGTTGAACATGGTAGCGGAATCCAGAGGGAAAGCCAGTTCCAGTTCGTCGTCGCGGACGACGAAAAGGCAGCAGTCACCCACGGCTGCGGCCCGCCAGGGGTAGGCCCCGGAGCGGTTGGGTTCCAGGTCTACGTTCAGGGCCAAGAGCGCCGCCAGGGCGCCGGCTCGCGTCTTGGCCTCCCCATGCCAGGGGAGGCGATCCCACGGCACCGCGCGGTTCCATTCCTCTTCACACGCCTCCAGCCAACCCGTCAGTGTTGGACCGTCGAGCTCGGACAGGTCAAGTGGCCTGAAGATGGAGGCATCGGTTAGGATTTGAGCCCATTCTCTGGAAAAAGCAGCCTCGCTGGCGCCGTCACACACCGCGATGTGGGCTTGGCCCGAGTGACTTGAGTACACCACCCCGGCGGCGTCTTCGTTTTCCTCGGGGCTGTTGCCCAACTTGGGCGCATGGAATCGAATGGGAGGACGTAGTGGCATAGTCGGCGCCTTTTGTCGTCAGTGAAGCTCAACGTCGGTAGGGCCACGAGTGCCGATATCGAGGAACTGCACCAGCGACGTCAAGTCGGCGTTGAATACGAACCCGCGGGACTCAGGGCTCACCGAGATGTCCAAGCTCGCCGCCAGTCCACGACTGGCATCCGGCAGGATGGACGACATCCGAAACAGCCGCACGGCGAGTTCGTCAGGCAAACCCTCCTCGCTGTCCGGGAATTGAATCGGCATGGTGGCAATCTCGGAAAGGTGGACGTTGAAGACCAGGGCGTTGCCGTCATTGGTCTGGAGTTCCATTATGTGATGGGCCAGCAGCTCCGGGTCGCCGTCGGTGGCGTTACCGTCGGAGACATTTATGACGATGGGCGGGAAGGAATCGGGGTAGTGCCCAATCCAGGTTTCGATGGCCTGAGACGCGTACTGCAGCGCGGTGCACATGGGGGTGCCGTACTCTGCGTGGGGTTGCAGCCAGACCGGGAACCGTCGGTCCACATCGATCACGCCGCCGGCCCCGTCGCTCTCGCGAAAACCGTCCGTTCCACCACCTCCGCGGCCTCTACCACCTGGCTAATCAGCAAAAAAGGCGCTTCCGGAGTAGTCCCCTGCAAAGCGCTGGTGACTATGGGATTCCCCCTATCGTCGGTGTTATAGCCCAGCACGGCGATGTGGAAATAATCGCGTATATCCATACCTTGTGAACAGCGCTGGGACACTGCGTCCAGTATGCGGTTGATGGCGTCAGCCGCCTGGTCCATTTTGCGCTGCCCCGGCTGGCCGGCCAGCGCCCCAGTCATGGAACCCGACCGGTCGACCAGAAACAGAAAGCAGCCTGGGTTGGCACGGCTTATGTCGGCGGAATAGGGCATTTCGGAGGCCTCCTTGCCGTCGCTGAACGGGCGTCCGTTCCTGACGGGTTGTTGTTAATCAATTGATGCCTGGCACCGAAAATTTGGCCAAACCGCGAGCCCGATCGCACGGTCAGTGCAGGTTGGAAGGGCCGCGGGTCCCGATGTCCAGGAACTGGGCCAGTGACACCGCGTCGGCGTTCAGGACAAAACCGCGGGCGAGTTCATCCACCTGGAACCCCATGCTGGCCGCCTGCTGACGGCTGGGTTCGGGCAGGACGGACGTCATACGGAACATCATCTTGGAGTCGTCTACGCCCTCCCCGATTGATTGCAGGCCTTGTTCCCGACTGGGGAAATGGGTTGGAAGTGCTTCGTCACCGGAAGAAAGGTGGACCGTGAACAGCAGGACGTTGCCGTCGTTGGTTCGCATACTCCTTAGAGCCTATCCTAAAAACCAAACCTGGGCTAAACTGGGGGAATGACTAAAGCGAAAGAACCCAAGCCACCGCGACCCAAGCGCGCTGGCCCGGCCACACCGACCAACCCCACCACCGGCTCCTTTCAGGTATCCGACGAGCTGTGGGCGGTGCTGGCCCCGCTGATTCCCCAGCGGGTGAATACCCATCCTCTGGGCGGCGGCCGGCCCCGAGTGCCCGACCGGACTTGCGCCAACGGCATATTCTACGTGCTGCGTACCGGCTGCCAGTGGAAAGCTCTGGACGCCACGGGCATTTGCTCCGGCTCCACCGCTCATTTGCGCTTCCAGGAATGGGTGGCCGCCGGGGTATTCCGGGAGCTATGGCGGACGGGGCTGGAACGCTACGACGAATTGCAGGGCTTGGACTGGAGCTGGCTGAGCATGGACGGGGCGCTGACCAAAGCGCCCCTGGGCGGGGGAAAAAACCGGGCCCAATCCCACCGACCGGGGTAAGAGCGGGGTCAAGCGCAGCCTGTTGACCGAAGCCCAAGGCATTCCGGTGGGGCTGGCGGTGGACGGAGCCAACCGCCACGACATGAAGCTGGTGCGGGCCACGGTGGACAGCCTGCCGGTGCCGCGACCCGTACCCAGTCCGGAGACCGCCCAGGGTATGTGCCTGGATAAGGGCTACGACTTCAATGAGGTGCGCCGCACCCTGGACGAGTTCGGCTTCACGGCGCACATCCGCAGCCGGGGCGAAGAGGCCCAGGCCATCAAGAAAGCGGCCGGCTTCAAAGCCCGACGCTGGGTGGTGGAACGGACGCACAGTTGGCTGAACCGCTTCCGGCGGATATTGGTCCGTTGGGACAAGTCTCCCGCCAACTACATTGCCTTCCTGCATTTCGCCTGCGCCCTCATCGCCCTCAGAGCCGCCGGGTTATTAGGATAGGCTCTTATGCTTTCGGCCTCCTTCTGCGGATCGCCGTCAGTGGACCAGCCATCGCAGATGATAATGACGATGGGCGGGTATGAGTTGGGGTGCTGGCCGATCCATTCCGCCAGGGGTTGCTCCATCAGCCTCAACATGGCGCACATCGGGTCCCACCTCCCGATGTGGCTCCGCAGCCACACCGGCATCCGCCGGGTGACTTCGACGATCTCACCGCCGCCGTAGTTCTCCTTAACTAGCCTCTCCTCTATTTCCGCCACCTCCACCACTTGGCTGATGGGCAAGAACGGTCGCTCCGGCGTAGTGCCAGCGAGTGCGCTGGTGTTGATGAGCTTGTTCCTATTGAGAATCAATCCCTCGGAAGAAAATCCCAGAATGCCGACATGGAAGTAGTCCCGCACATCCATTCCCGAGGAGCAGCGTTGGGACAGTGCATCCACAATCCGGTTAACGGCGTCCGCTGACACGTCCCCCTTGGTCTGCCCCGGCTGTCCAGGCATATCAAAACCCATTCCCATGCACTGGACGACCAGAAACAGGAAGCAGGCGGGGTTGGCGCGGCTGATTTCTGCGGTGTATGGCATAACGGTATCGCTCAACGTCAGATGCTAGTAACCGTCTTTGGTTAATTTGGGGGATTATACCATTCCGCAAGAAACATCCCTAAGCTGGACTTTCCGCATTTCAAGCGGCGTAAGCCAGGGAATCGACAAGTCGGTGGTACAGAGCGACTGGGAGTTCCTGCGTATCGGGGTCGACGGCCGACGTTGAAAAACCCTCCGAGGCCAGCCACAGGTGGCGTCGCACCAGGGCAATGGCGTCCACGAAGGTCGGCAACGGCTTGTCGTACCAGGCCGCTCGGCGCTGGGTCATGGGGCGCTGTTTTTGCAACCCGTGGGCGGCCAGGGTGGTCCAGGAGAAGATTCCCAGCAGGACGGGCGTGGTGCGGGCGATGGCCAGGTCGGACCACTGGCGTTGGGTTTCCAGGCCCAGGTGGGTCCGCACCTCCCGGAAGGTAACTTCCAGTTGCCAGCGCAGGACAAACCATTCCAGGATCTGGGTCGGGTCCGCGGCGGGGTCGGTGCACAGCAAGGCCTGGGTGGCGAAGGAGCCCTGGGGATCTCGGATCAGCACCCAGCGGATGCGGACTGGAGACTTGCCGGAGCGGTACCAGACCGCCGTTTGCGACGTGAGTTCCACGGTGCGGGTGGCGCCGTCATAGCAGGCCACGGCCACGCTGGCCCAAGTTGCCTGGGGCTGGTCGAGGATCGTTTTCAGCGCGGGTCGCCGCGCGCCTTTCAGCGGCGGGCGGCCGTTCTGACCCGGCTGACGGGCTGGCGCGGGCGCATAGAGAGCGGCGTCCAGCCGTAGTCTGGCAATGAGGGTAACGGGTTCACGGAGGGATTGGCAGCAGTGGAGCAGGTCCAGCACGGCGTAGCTGTTGTCGCCCACCAGCGCCAGTGGACGTTGGGGCAGCCAGCGTGGTTCGGCAGGCTCACCATGAGCGGGGTTGCAGGATCATCTGTCGCGCCCAGTCGGTGAGCTTCTTGTGCCGACGTCCCTGCTGTTGGTAGTACCGGGTCGAGGGCGCCAGCACGGTGAGCGCCGGCAGGGCCCAATGGCGTCCGGCCCAAGGCACGTGGCCCAGCCACATCAGGGAGATCCAGCGCAGGCCGCTGGCCTTGACCAGTTGGCTCCGGCTGGAACGCACCGCGTCGCGGTAGATGCCCCGACCTTTGATCTTGGCGCCGCGACGCCGCTCCAGGGTTTCGTCGATGCCGAAGACCAAGGGGCCATCCCCACCATCAAGGTGCTGGAGCAGCAACACCAAGAGGATGCGCGCCGCTGCACGGGGCGACCACACCGCCCGGTTGAGCACCTCATGGTAGCGGGCGTAATCGCGGTGATCGCTGCGGCCCATGACCCGCAGGGCCGCGGCGACGGTGCGCTGACCCGGGGTCAGGATCGCGCCCACCAGCAGTACCTGGGCTTTCCGCCAGGTCGGGTTGGTAAACAGCGTTGCGAAGGGAATGAGTATGGATACAATGGCATTGGGCAGGGTAAGCATAGCTGGGCCTTTAGTGAGATTTTGGTCAGGCCAGCTTACCCTGTCTTTATACTTTTTCTAAATTATGCGTAAAGTCCAGGTTTGGGCGTGTGGTGAAACTCCAGCCGCTTCATGATGCGCCGGGCCTCAGCAGCCGGGAAGGTCTCGTAGAGGGACGCCATGCGGTGGGTATTCAGGTTGTCCAGCACCACTCGCACCACCGGGGCATCGGGGTAGGCCACGTCAACCAGCCACCGCATCCGGTGGGCGAAGTCCGGCATGGTACGCCGCTCCGTGATGGCTACGTGGCGCCAGCCAGCCAAGGGTTCACAGGCCAGGAAGATGTTGCGGGTGCCCCGCGTCGATACTCATAGTCCTGCCGACGCGGTCGTCCCGGCTGGGCGGGCAACGGCTCCCGCACGTCGGCCAGCAACTGGGTGGAGGTCTCGTCGAAGCACACCACCGGCCGATCGGGGTCGTAGGGTTCGCCGTACAGGTCCAGCACGTCCTCCATGGCCGCCACAAACTCCCCGTTCATCCGAGAGATGCACCACTGCTGCTTCCGCCAGGGTTTGAGGGTGTTTTTTTGAGCCTGAGCCTGACCGTCTCGTAGGACGGCGACGCCACCAATCCCAACTCCACCACCTGGTCGGCCAACAAACGCAGGGTCCAGTGCTCATGGCCCTCGGGGGCGTCGCTGCACGCCAAGGCAATCAGGTGGGCTTCACCCCGATCATCCAACTTGCGATACCGATTGGCTTGGGGGTGGTCGTGCAGCACGCCCTCCAACCCCTCTTCGGCGTACCGCCGTTTGGTGCGGAACACCGTGCGCTGCGACGTGTCCAGGGCCGCCACCACCTGGGGGGCGCTCCACCCTTCGTCAGTCTTGAGGAGGATGCGCGCCCGATTGATGACCCGAGCGGAGCGCTGGCCGCTACGGATCAACCGCTCCAGTTGGTCCCGATCTTCCGCCGACAACCGTACCGCATATTTCTCTGCAACCATGGATGCCACACCTCCCGCACCGCTGTTTCACCACCAGCGTAGCAACCATAGCCCGTTTCATCCTTCATCTGCCTATACAAGTTTGATCCAATACTAGGAAAAGCCGCTTGAATAAGATCGCGGTTGCCCTGTCGCATATAGTCCCACAGCTAGAAGAGATCGCATTTGAGCGCGATAACAATGGTCGGCCCCACTTGAAAGCACGTTTTCACAACTGGAGGGCCAACGATGTCTGGCAAAGGGAAGACCAGTTTTCTGATGGTACGTTGCGTCTGATCGGGTTGTTTTGGTCTCTGCTGGAACGCGGTGGGTTGCTGCTCTTGGAAGAACCGGAAATTTCCCTTAATCGTGACATCATTTTGCGACTGGCCGGGTTGATTTATATTTTAAGCCGTCCCACCCGTCGCCGACGAGATGGGGCACGCCACAACGAACGGCGCCAGGTAATCCTCACAACCCATAGTTCCGACCTGCTATGCGATCAAGGGATTGACGGGTGGGAAGTGTTTTACATCACACCTGGTAAAGATGGATCGACAGTGAAAACAATGGCTGAAGACCAAAGTATGCGGGACGTTTTACGAGCCGGGGTCATGCCCGGTGAAATCGCTCCGTTTCGCAACCCGGGTTATCAGCTTCCGATGGGGTTGGGGCTAACTGGATGACGTGATGGTTACTCTGGGTGTCGAAGACGTAGTGTCTGAATCAGTAGCGTTGCGCTTGATTCGTGAATACGCGCCTGGACTTCAATGGGCCCAGACAATGGGGTTGAGCGGTTTTGGACAGCTTAAGGAACAGATGCCAACGTTTAACAAAATCGCCCAATATAGGGGTCCTATGCTTGTTGTCACCGATTTAGATAACCCTCAATTGTGTCCGATTTAAATTAATTGCGGAATGGCGCCAAGGATTGCGTTTGTCACCCAATTTGGTGTTCCGAATCGCTGTGACGGAAATCGAGGCATGGCTGATTGCCGATCGACAACAAGTGTCGCAATGGTTAGATATTTCTGAAAGCTTAATACCACGCAAGCCTGAGAGCGTTACTCAACCCAAGGAGTGCTTGGTAGGATTGGCTAGGAGAAGCCCAAACCGAAGATTGCGCGAAGCTATCGTCCCCCGTTCCGGAAGTACCAGAGGCACGGGCCCCGGATACAACGAACGCATTAGCTCGTTTGCTTCCGATGTTTGGAACCCAGAGGCTGCGCGTGCCATTGCTCCCAGCCTGAACCGGGCCATTGTTCGTATTGCCGAATTGTCCCGCAACCGTAGCCCCTAATCCGCCGCCGCTTCCCACCTGAGCACCGGCCGGCGGGCTGCCGTCGCCTCGTCCAGCCGAGACACCGGAGTGGTGTGCGGCGCGTGCTGCACCAGCGACGGGTCGGAGGAAGCTTCGCCGTCGATGGCGCGCAGAGCGTCTATGAACGCATCCAGCGTGTCCCTGGTTTCTGACTCGGTCGGCTCAATCATCAACGCCTCATGCACGATGAGCGGGAAATACATGGTGGGCGCGTGGAACCCGTAATCCAGCAGGCGTTTGGCGACTTCCAGTCCGCTCACGCCCCGCTCTCGCTGCCGGTCTGCGGAGAACACTACCTCGTGCATACACGTGCGGTCGTAGGGCAGCGCGTAGGTGTCTTTCAGCGCGTGCATCAGGTAGTTGGCGTTGAGCACCGCGTTGGCGCTGATTGAAATTAGCCCCGCCGCGCCCAGCGTGCGAATGTAAGTGTAGGCCCGCACCAGCACACCAAAGTTGCCGTGAAACCCGCTGATTTTGCCGATGCTATTCGCCGGCTCAACCAGCGCATACTCGCCTGACTCGGTTCGCTCGACCATTGGCGCGGCCAGATATTCGGCCAGGTTCGCGCCGCAGCACACCGGGCCGGCGCCCGGCCCGCCGCCTCCGTGGGGTGTGCTGAACGTCTTGTGCAGGTTCAGATGGCAGACATCGAAACCCAGGTCCCCCAGCTTGGTTCGACCGAGCAGGGCGTTCATGTTCGCGCCGTCGCCGTACACCAGCCCGCCGCATTCGTGCACCACCCGGCACACTTCCAGGATGTTGGTGTCGAACAGGCCCAACGTGCTGGGCAGCGTTATCATCACGCCGGCCAGATCATCTCCGGCCAACTGGCGCAACGCATCCAGGTCGGTGTTGCCGTTAGCGTCGGAGGGCAGCGTCACCACGTCAAAGCCGGCCATCGCCGCCGACGCCGGGTTGGTTCCGTGGGCGCTGTCCGGTATTGCCATCTTCGTGCGCCCAGAGTCTCCGTGAGCCAGATGGTAGGCCCGGATCATGAGTACGCCGCCCAGCTCGCCGTGGGCGCCGGCCAGCGTCGCCAGACTGGTTGCTTGCATCCCCGTGATTTCGGTCAGGAAGTCCTGCAATCGGTAAAGCAACTCCAGGGCGCCCTGAGACTGTGCCGCCGGCTGTTGCGGGTGGATGCCGGCGAAACCTGGCAGGAACGCTACCTCGTCGTTTATCTTGGGGTTGTACTTCATCGTGCACGACCCCAACGGGTAGAAGTGGGTGTCGATGCTGAAGTTCAGCTGGCTCAATGCCGTGAAATACTGCACGACCTCCGGCTCTGAAACCTCGGGCAACGGCAAATCATCGCGCAGGTAGGTCGCGCTGGGGAGTGGCGCCGCGGGTACGTCCAGAGCAGGTGTAACGACGCCTACCCGGCCCGGCACGCTGCGATCCATCAGCAATTTGGTTGTTTCGCGGTTTCCGCCTTTTTGCAACATGGTCAGAAGGAACTCCGGTCAGGTTTCGCGGCCAGATTGTTTGGCCAGGATTCTCGGCAAATCAGAGTAGCGGGACGATGGATTAGCGCGGTTATCTGATGGCGGACAGAGCGTCCACCAACGCGTCAATCTCGCCGCGAGTGTTCATTTCGGTTACGCACAGCAGCATTCCATTGGCGAAACGGTCGCTCACGTCAAGTCCGCCGAGAATGTTTTTCGCCATCAATTGCCGGTTAATTTCTTCAGGCGGTGCGGGGCAGGACACTACGAATTCCTGGAAGAACTCGCCGTGCTGCATTACCGAGTACTGCGGCAACTCGCCGATGCCTTGGGCGGCGTAGTGGGCCTTGTGGTAGCACAGCTCCGCCACCTGCCGCAGGCCCTGCCGTCCCATGGCCGCCAGATATATCGACGATGCGAGAGCGTACAGCGCCTCGTTGGTGCAAATGTTGGAGGTGGCCCGTTCGCGCCGGATGTGCTGCTCGCGGGTTTGCAGCGTCAACACGTAGCCCGTGCGACCTGCTGTGTCGGTGGTGCGCCCCACCAGGCGGCTGGGCATCTGACGGATGTATTGCTGTTGGCAGCTGAACAGCCCCAGGTATGGGCCGCCGTAAGATGGCGGGATGCCCAGCGGTTGCCCCTCGCCGGTAACGATATCAGCGCCGAAATCGCCGGGGGGACGGAGCATACCCATGGCCAGCGGGTCTGCTGAAACCACCAGCAGCGCCCCGTCGGCGTGGGCGGCTTCAGCCAAACCGGGCAGGTCGTCCAGTCCGCCGTAGAAGTTGGGATACTGGGCGACGATTCCTGCGGTAGCTTCCGTAACCGCACCGCCGGCGTCCGCCGACGGCACTATATCAATAACGATGCCCTGCGCCTGGCAGTAGGTGGCAATGACCTGACGGTATGCCGGCGCTACCGAATCGCTGACGATTACGTGTTCCCGACGGGTAACGCGGCAAGCCATCAGCACCGCCTCGGCCAGGCTGGTTGCACCGTCGTACATTCCTGCGTTTGCAACCTCCATGCCGTACAACCCGCTGATCATGGTTTGGAACTCAAAGATTACTTGCAGGGTTCCCTGCGACACTTCGGGCTGGTAGGGCGTATACGCGGTGAGGAATTCGCCGCGCGTAATCAGCGCTTTAACGATGGACGGTATGAAATGGTGGTAAGAACCGGCGCCGAGGAACGATGGGCCGCTCCCCAATGGCCGGTTACGGGCGGCCAGTTCCCCCAGCTCGCGCTGGATTTCCAGCTCGGACATGGGCGGCGGCAGGTCCAGCGTGGGATTGCGGTACCCGTCGGGGATGTCCTGAAACAGGTCGTCCACGCTGCGCAGGCCGATGGCGGCCAGCAGCTCATCTTGCTCGGAAGCGGTGTTGGGTATGTAGTGCGATTGAAAGTTGGTAACCATTCAGAACTGCTCCGTCAGTTGCGGATTAATCATCCCAAGCAAGAGCTTGATCAGGATTAGGGGAGATAGTTTGGACTCGCCACGCTGCTTTGTGCTTGAGTGCAGCCAAGCCTATTCTAACCCGGAATGCCTCGCCCCGTGTCGGAGCATTCCGTCCGGCGAGCCATATAGAATCATTCGCTGTTGGGTTGTACCGATCTTGCAGGAGTCCGTTGGGCAAGCATAAAACCGAGACAGAATCGAGGCGGTTGGGGACGTCATCTACCGAATTTTCTGAATAGTTGTACTTGACGAATATCGTTGTCGTGAGGTATTCGTCATCCCGTACCATTGCGATATTTTCCAGATCTCCTGGGACATCCACTGTCTGATTCTGCCTCACTTGGCGGATGCGCATGGAGGTTTGGGATGTTTGGATAGTGGCGGTGCGAGCACCGGCCGTTTTCTCCGCTTTTGAATCTACAAACAGCGCTTGTCGCACCGCATATTCAGGTTGAAATAAGTAGGTGGCCCTTTTGTAGTCAATCTTGCCGAATAACCTTACGGGTATGGTTGGCATCCCTTGCCGGTCCAGAGCTTCACGGGTAATGTCCTCACCTATGTCGGCTACCAGATCTAATTCGTTCCTGAATATCTCGACGGCTTCGTCTCTGAAATCATAAATGGCCTGCACTACCATCCGTAGAGTGGCCTTCTCTATCTGCTCAACGGTGTCAAGATTAGCCCGAAGATCGCCAGCGTTCAGCGTCATAGCGTCAGCCTTAATGAGGGAGTCAACGCTTCCTGTACCCGCTCCCTTGCCAACTGCACGCTTTTAGGATTCAAGTCAAACCCAATAAACTGCCGCCCTTCCCCTATCGCGGCTAACGCAGTAGTGCCACTGCCAATAAAGCAGTCCAACACCAAGTCATTTGGCTCCGTCAGCAAACTTATCATCCGACGCGGTAATTCCAACGGGAATTGCGATTCGTGAGCGCTATTAGAGCGAACCGACCGTATATTCCACACTCCCCGCGAACCCCACTCTGCCCATTCGTCGGCATCTAGCCGTTCCCGGTTCACCACCGTTATTCCCGGCTTCCAGAAAATCAGCAGATGCTCCCACTCGTCCACCGAACGATAGGACAGGCTGTGCCATCTGCTGTTTTCCCAACACGGATCCTTCACCCACACACGCCGGTCATAGAGATAAAATCCTGCGTCTTCAGCCCATCGCTCTACCAGGCCGGCGGTGAGTTTCACTCTGGTCTGAGGCGCGTACTTGCCGCCCCGGACGTTGTTGTTTTTCAGCCGCCGGTCGATGGTCTGTTCGCTGCACCCCAGCAGGGCAGCCAGCTGGTACTTGTCAAAGCCGGGATTGTCCCGCTGTGCAGCCAGCACCTCATCCCGAGTGATTTTAACCTTCTTGGCACTGACGTTATCCGCCTGGATTCGCGGCATATCAGGGTCCCCGAAAGCCAGAATATCGGCAATGTTAATCCCCAGAAAACCGCCGGCTTTGATGACCGGGTAGTGGGCTGCAATCGTTTGTTCCAGCAACGTTGCCCACTCTCGAAAATCCAATTGGGATTCGTATGACTTCCCTAGACAATAGGGAGGCGACCAGAAACTCAGGGCCACCGATTCCGGCATTACCTTTTTCAACAACGCTCTGGCATCGCCGGGATGTATTAGGTTTGGTTGCAAGTAAGAGGATGTAAACATGTCCGCCGATGACCCCATCGCTTGAATCAGCCCTGCGCTGGCGCGCCACCATCCTTGCCCTAACCCCTCCACGTTGTCAAGAGGCAAGCGGTCAGTGGCAATCTTTTCTTTCTACGCCAGCACCCGATACCGGTAGCTGGATTCCAGCAAGTCGCCTTCGGCAAATCTACTGAACCTCAGGGGAGACAGGTCTACGTCGCGGCCGTGACCTTCCACCACCAGCTCGGCCATCGCCTTGCCAATGGCGGGGGACAGCTTGAAACCGTGTCCACTGAATCCGATGGCACAATATAGGCCGGCGATACCCGGCACCGCGTCCAGCACGGGATGCCAGTCCGGTGTGGTGGTGAACAACCCCGACCAGCCGCCGCGGTAGTACGAATCTGCCATGCCGGGGATACGACGGCCCAGCCGTGCCAGCGCGGATGCGAAGTCGTTTGGGTCGATGCCTTGCGGATAAACTTCAGGGTCGTCTACTTCGTCGTCGTCGCCGAATCCCATCATGGTGAAGGCGGCGCCATCGGGCCGGAAGGAGAGGGACTGGCTGATGTCCCCCACCGTTGGATGTTCGGGCACTCTATCCACCGGGCGGGCCAGGGTGGCGACCTGATGTCGCACCGGCAGCAGAGGGACATCGACGCCTACGGTGGCCAGTAGCTGTTTTGACCACGGCCCGGATGCCACTATCACCGTGTCGGTTGCAATGCGATCGCCGTTTACTGTGGTAACGGCCTGCACCCGGTCGCCGGCCATCTCGATTCGGGCGGCCGGATTTCGCAGCGCAATCTGTGCCCCGGCTTCCTGGGAACGGGCCGCGTATGACGTGGTAACCAGATTAGGGTTGGCGTAGCCCGACATCGGCTCCCACGCCGCGCGTTCGTCATCGTACAGCCGTATCGACGGGGCGAGTCTGGCTACAGCATCCTGAGATACCAGTGATGTCGGGATGCTCAACTCCTGCAGCATGGCGACGTTGCGTGCCAGCCCGCTGCTATCGTCCTGATTAACCACGACCAGGTATCCGGTGCGGACGAAACCCGACTGGCCGCCAACCTGCTCGTCAAAGTCGGCAAACACCTGCACACTTTGCCACGCCAGGTTGGCCGTAATTGGGTTGGAGTAGTGCATACGGCAGATGGACTGCGAACGCCCCGTGCTCCCCGACGCCAGTACGTCCCGCTCCAGCAGCACGGTATTGGTAACTCCAAGCTGGGCCAGGTGGTATTGAATGGCACAGCCAATGACGCCGCCGCCAATAATCACCGCATCGGCAACGCCAGGCAGGTAGCTACTCGTCAACACCTTTCCACGACATGACGCGCTTTACGTCGATTACTATGGCAACCAGGCGCTGATCACCGTCAGTCAGTTCGTTGGCGTCTTGCTCGCCTCGCTCGCTCCCTTCGTAGCGGGAGAAAATGCTGCGGACCGTTTCGCGGAGGTTGCTGTTCTCGATGGTGGCCTGGCCTTCCAGAATCACGTACTGATAGGGCCACTCGTCGGTAGCCACCGACAACGACACCCTGGGGTTCCCGCGGACGTTGCGGGTCTTCACCGCTGAGTCGCCGGACACCACCGTTATCTTCCCGTCTTCCCACTGATACCAGACCGGCGATATGTGGGGGGTACCATCCTGCCGGATGGACGCGAAGTGCGCTACGTGCGGGCCAGCCAGGTAAGCGTCAATCTCCTGTTGAGTGAGTCGGGGCATGGCATCCTCTAACCCTGGCTGCTAAAAATGCGCCGTCCAGGTTCGTACCATAATTTTGTCGTTATTTTATCATACGAACGTGGACTCCCTGGTCGAATGTTGTCGTTGCGCCCCAACCATCATAGCGGTATTATGAATCACAGATATTTTCCGGCAACGCCACTTCCGGCAACATCACTTCCGGCAACTCCGCCACCCCTGAGCAAAGATGGCTGCTGACACTCCCGTTCCCGAAAACCTGCGTACTGCCCTTTACCAAACCCACGTCGACCTGGGCGCCCGTATGGTTCCCTTTGGCGGTTGGGATATGCCCGTGCAGTACGCGGGCGTAATCGCAGAGGTTGCGGCGGTGCGCAATGCTGCCGGACTATTTGACGTGTCGCACATGGGGCGTCTCAACGTGGGCGGTCCCAACGCCGAGAGGTTATTGGACATTCTGCTCACCGGCTCGGCCTCCGGCCTGCGGATTGGGCGCGCCCGCTACTGCTTCATCTGCCAGGAAACCGGCGGAGTGATCGACGACACTATCTTTTACCGCCTGTCTGACGACGAATTTTTGTTGATCCCCAACGCCGGCAACCGTTCTACGGTTTCCCTCTGGTTTGACCGGCAGTTGGCGAACCACTTCGATGGCCGCGGCGTGCAGATTACCGACCGGACCATGGTTACCGGACTGGTTGCGTTGCAAGGCCCTTCCGCCGTCGGGATGATCGATCGCCTCTGCGAAGATTTCGTACCCGGCGCTCGGCTCGCGCGCAACGTGTCGAGAGCGCCGTCGCCGTCGTTGCTCCGGCCGTTTTCCTGGGGCCGCGCGCATATCGACGGCCGTCGCGTGTTCATCGGGCGCACCGGCTACACTGGCGAGGACGGATTCGAGCTTGCCTTTGGCGTGTCCGACGCCGTTGTAATCTGGAACAAACTGACCGACGCCGGCGCCGTGCCTTGTGGCCTCGGCGCACGCGATGTTCTGCGGCTGGAAGCCGGCTTGCCACTGCACGGCCACGAACTGACCGACGAAATCACTCCCATTGAGGCTGAGCTGGGTCGCTTTGTACGTCGGGATGGCGGTTTCAATGGCGCCGACGTTCTTGATCAACAGCGCGTTTACGGCACTCAGCGCCGTCTGGTGGGTTTGACCACGCCCGGCCGTAGCGCGCCACGAGCTGGTTACGAGGTGCTCGCCGACGGCGCAGTGGTCGGAGCAATCAGCAGCGGCAGCTACTCGCCTACGTTGGAAAAGTGCATCGCCATGGCCTTTGTGGATCCCGCACACGCCGAACTCGGTACCGAACTTGCTGTTGACATCCGCGGGCGCACCACGGCAGCTACCGTCGTTGAGTTGCCCTTTTATCGACGGCCCGCGTAGCGGCAAAACGGCCCGCGCCAACTCCCAAACTACCCGGAGGCTCTGGACAACGTGAATCCCGACGACCGCAAGTATACTCAGGAGCATGAGTGGGTGCTCCCGGAAGATGTTGCCGGCATTGCCCTGGTTGGCATCACCCATTACGCCCAGGACCAGCTGGGCGACGTTGTTTACCTGGAACTTCCTGCCGTTGATTCCCCGGTGGGTCACCTGGCCAAGATGGGTGAGATCGAGTCGGTCAAAGCCGTGTCGGACCTGTACTCGCCGGTCAGTGGCGCCGTCACCGAGATCAATGGCCGCCTGGCTCGCGAACCGGAGCTGGTCAACAACGACCCCTTCGGCGATGGCTGGATGCTTCGGGTGCGTATGGACGACCCTGCGGAGTTGGACACCCTCATGGATGCGGCCGCGTATAACGAGTACCTAGGCGGATTGTAACCCGCGCGGGCATTTTCTGGAGGCCGTTGCCCTGAGCCTGTACCATTAGGCAACGGGCGCTGGATACCGTTTTCGGGCAAGATCCCGTATGGCGCAACTGGCCAGAATCACAGCGCATGGTCCGCGCAAGTGGCCGGTAGCCAGGAGAGCAGGCGGAGCGAACGATGCCAGCAGCCAGCACATCGCCGGCCCCAGTGGGATGACACTCCAGCGGCGCGAGCGGTTGGCGCTCCACACAATGGATACGCCGGCCAAAAGACCGACCGTTCCAATCAGAGCCCATGTCGTTACCAGTGGCAACCCGTATACGGGGTAATCCTGTGGCGACACGCCGGTTGCGATGACCCGGAGAAGACTTACCACGACCGACAGAGCGGTTTGCGACCAGGGTTCCAACCATCATCCCGCCCGACGTCAGCATGGAGATGCTGGCTATCTGACGCGGTAAAAGTCGCCGCCGCCGGTCCATTGCACGCGCAATGCCTTCCCGCCCACTATCGGGTCAAACCTGACCTGCTCGGCGGACGGTTCACTTGGCGTGCCGACGGTGAACCAGCCTGATACCGGGCCGTCAGCCAATCGCGGCGTTATTCGTTCCTCGCCACCGTTGGGCCATGCGATATAAAGGCGGCCCCGCCGCAGTATTACCCGGAAGTTGGACACGTAGGGAGCGTGGCTACGGTAGTGTCCAACCAACGCTGTCCAATCGCCGGAGTGGGATTCACCGGCATCCAGCGGCGTCCTCCCTTCACGAAGGTACACCGTGGAGCCGTGGAACACCTCAGTCATCGCGCTGTCGCCGTCCGACGCTGGCTGAAACCGCAGTGGGAAAGGGTCGAAGGTGTCGCTGGGCACGCAGAAGCTGTTTCCGCCGATGTGCTGAAGAACGGCGCCGGCAGTTGACGCATCGTCGCTGAAGCCTGCTCGGTTGGCGTGCAACGCATTGCCGTTGGCCGTTACCAGCAGGCATTCTCCGCTGGCCGCATCTACATAGGTTCCGGCGTACCTCGGGGCATTGTCCACGTGGTGCGGGTCTGGCAGGTTCGGTGGTTCCGGCACTGCCCCGCCATTGCGTACCGCGAACGCGACTTGCAGCGCGTAGCGAGCGGGAGCGTAGGTGTCGACGCCATTCCCGTTGCACAGCAGCGTTACCCCCAGCCCTCCATTCCGGTCGATGAGCATGATGGCCTGGAAACCGACGGTGCTCCCGCCGTGGCCGATGAAATCATGCCCATCCGCGACGTGCGAGATGACGCCGAACCCATAGCCGTAATCATGCTCGTAAGCATCACGCCGGGACATACGGATTACTGGAGAGGTCATGCGGTCGAAAGACGACGACGATACTATGGCGCGAATTGGGCTCCGCCCGCCGTTGAGCCACATCCGGGCATAGCGCGCCATGTCGCCTGCGGTTGCTGCCGGGCTGCCATCCCCGGCGTCATACTGCATCCAGGTTGCCGGAATTAGAGTATCCCCGGTTCGATAGGGGCGATCGTCGTGCAGGGGCACGTGGCCGGTGGCCATCCGGTGGCGAGTTGGATGCGTTACCACGGCGTCGGTGGCGTTCATGCCCAGCGGCCGCAACACCCGTCGCGATATGATGTCGCCGTAGGGCGCGCGTTCTACATCCTCCAGCAGCCAGCCGAGCATCTTGTAGCCGGTGTTGGAATAGTGGAACCGCTCGCCGGGTTCCCAGGCCGCCTCAACATCCCGCAGCGCGTAGGCTTCGTAGCGCGACGCGGGGGTGAAATCGCTGCCCGACGGCAGGCCCGCCGTGTGGCTCATCACGTGTTTCAAAGCGATCGGCCCGTACCGCGAGGTCGGGGCGAACCAGGGCAGGTGTGTGCTCAGTGGGGCGTTCAGGTCGAGGCGTCGCGCTTCCACCAGTTGCATCAGGGCCAACGCCGTCATCGATTTACCGATGCTGCCAATCTGAAACGTCGTGTCGTCGAGCACGGGTCGTCCGCTGGTGGCATCGCGGTACCCCAGGCCGGCCGTGTGCCGGGTGACGCTACGGTCGGTTATCGACAACGCCAGACCCGGAGCCGGCACGGTGTCCAACCAATGTCGCAGATAATCGTCCAGTACGGAGAAACCATTTACCGCCATTCCATCACCTCACCAGAGGAAGTGCCGCAGCAAAAACCAAAGCATGCGGCCCCGACCTTCCGGTTGGCGCACCCTCGTGATGACATAAATGTGCCCATGAGTGCCGCCGTCCACGCCGGCGCTGCCCTGTCCCCGCAGTCGGAGACGCCGGCCGTCCGACACGCCGGAGGGGATGGTTGCGTGCAACTTGAGGTCCCGGTGTAACCGCTGTCCGCCAGTGCACCGCCAGCACTGGCTCCTCGTGAAAGTTTCCTCCGGCTCCAGGCCGGTGCCCCGGCAGCGCGGGCAAGTCTCCATGCGCCCCACCGAGAAGGTTTTGCGGACACCACGATTGGCTTCACGCTGGCTGATAAACACCGCAACTTCGATGTCCTCGCCGCTCTGGGGAATTGGCGCCGAGGTTCGAGGGTTGACGACCACACGATTGCGTCGGTTTGCACGGCGGTTGGGCGGCTGCGTTGCAGCTGAGTGGCGACCGGCGGCAACCGAGAAATCATGCCGGCGTCGCAGCAGCGGATCTGACAGCGTGTTGTACGCCTCGTTTATCTCCTGCATCCGGGATTCCGCCTCCGGACCGGAATTCAGGTCAGGATGATAAAGCCGGGCCAGGCGTCGGTAGGCAGCGCGTATTTCCTCTGTAGTCGCGGTAGCCTGAACGCCGAGAATCTGATAGCAGTCGGGTGTCATCACTGGAGGTGGCTCGAATTGCTACATAATCGCCAGGTGGGGCGTGTGTGCCCGGTGAGCATATCATAGCAGCCTGGTGCAACCGCAACTGCCCCGGCTGCGGTAACCGTTCAGAGTCGGTGGAGTGAATTGGCCGAAGTTGGTTTGGGGATGGCTGGCACTGGGAGCGGTGATTATGTCATATAACTGGCATGGATACCGATAACTGGCATAGATACCGAAATCGATCTCAGGGCTGCCCATCGCGATGTCCTCATTGGCATCATCGTCCGGCAGCAGGTCATCATCGACGGGCTGGAGCAACGGATTGCCCAGCTGGAAGGGCAAGCCAAACCCAGCGTTTCCCGGCGGATGCCGGGTCTGAAGCCCAAAGCCGACTGGAAGCCAGCCTGGCCCAAAGGTCCAGGCCAGGCGCGTCGCCACCGCTTTGCCTAGACTCGCATGACGTCCACCCAGCGGGTGGAGCATGTGGTAGAGCAGTGTCCCGACTGTGGAACCCAGTTGTCCGGGGGTTGGACCCAGCGCACTCGGGAGGTCATCGACCTGCCCCAGGTTCCGGTGCAGGTAACCGAGCACATCTACATCGCCCGCACCTGTCCCCGGTGCCGACGGCGCGGTCTGCCCCCAGCGCAACAGGACGGCGTGGCGCTGGGTCGGCAGCATCTTGGCGTCAACGTAATCAGCCTGATTGCTGCCCTGCGGGAGAAGGCCGGTTGCCCATCCGCACCATCCAATGGCATCTGCGCACCGTCCACATTTGGTGGCTGAGAACCAGGCATTGTCGAGAGTCACCTCACGCCACAATACCGCGGGATCAAGCCCAGCGCCGTATACCATCTTCGCTTTGCCGATGTACCTGTCGCTAACGCTCGCCGAACCGGCCATCTCCGAGGTGGTCGGCCGTGGCCGGCCCGCCGGAAAGCCGGCGGCAACTGCACACTTTTTGGGGCGTCCCGTTACCATCCAGTCGCATATGGACACTATCGACATGGCGCGCTGGCCCGCCGTTAGATGGCGGCGGTGTTTAGCGTCGACTTGTATCTTGATTTTGCTGCGGTAAAATCCCTGCTCCCGAGGAGTTACGGGCGCGGCAGACCAATGTCAACCAGGTCATGGCAGGCCGAAAAATAGCGATGTTCGCCGCACCGTGCGCCAATAGAGCCCGATCAGTTGCCAGGGCTTACCGAACCCGTATCTTGCAAATGAGGGCCAGGACTGCACTCGAGGTGGAGATTCTGGAGGTGGAGATGATGGAAGCGACCGGTGGCCTGGAAATCCCGTTGGCGGCAGCGCTCGCTGCGGCAGCATTGCCTGTGGGGGTGGTCAATCCCCGCCAGGTGCGCGACTTCGCTAAACCCACTGGGAAGCTCGCCGAGGCTGACACCAATTACACTACTTGACGGGACGTAACCATGCGGTACGCCCAGCGGTGCGCGCCTTGCGGGACGCGGATACCCTAAAATTCAACGAATTGACCACTCGAAGCCACCAGTTGATGACCACACTGCTGGCGGAGAAGAACCACCTGGGCCGGGCCACCCGAGCCGTCCGTCCCAGCATCCAGCATCA
Organism: Dehalococcoidia bacterium; assembly: GCA_965220095.1. Taxonomy (GTDB): domain Bacteria; phylum Chloroflexota; class Dehalococcoidia; order Lucifugimonadales; family UBA3495; genus Bin87. The sequence goes on along the minus strand of OZ244805.1, from coordinate 1,407,778 downwards.
CATCGCGTGCCTGGAGCCGGCGCTGAAGGGCCTGGACGAGGGCCTGCGGCAGAAGTTGCGTCGGAGTCAGGTGCGGCGCGAGAAGGACGACCTGCTGCGCTCCGTTCCCGGCGCGGACCAGCAGCTCAACCGGTCCCTGTTGGCGCATTTGCCGGAACTGGGTACGCTGGATCGGAAGCAGGTCGGCGCGCCCTTGGGAGTGGCTCCCATGAATCGGGACAGCGGAACCATGCGGGGCAAGCGCGCCATCTGGGGCGGCCGGACGCGAGTGCGCGCCATGCTTTACATGGGAACGCTGGTCGCCACCCGATACAACCCGGTGATACGGGCCTTGTACCAACGCTTGGTGGAAGTCGGCAAGCCGAAGAAGGTGGCGCTCACCGCGTGGATGCGTACACTGCTGACCATACTCAATGCCACCGTGAGAACTGGCCAGCGCTGGAATACACCCCTCGTTACGCCTTGATATTCAAGACAGTTGCTACATTTACCGGATTGGCGTCGGTTAGTTCCGGCGGTTCGTCTCCTGCTGCTGACTGCGTTGTCGGGCGGCGCCGGCGCGGTAGCTGGGTACGTCGAATTCCAGGATGACCGAGTTGTGGACCACGCGGTCGATGCCCTCGGCGGTGGCCGTGGGGTTGGCGAAGATGGCTCCCACTGGGAGAAGACCAGGTTGGAGGTAATGCCCAGGGACCGGCGCTCGTGGCGTTTGGCTATGAGGGTGAAGAGCACTTCAGATTCTTCGGTTCTATCCACGGGGCACCCTGGAGCAGGTAGCCGAGATCGTCGATGAGCAGGAAGTCGAAGCCGTCCAGCTTACGCAGTTGGCGGGGCAAGGCCGGGTCGCGCGTGGCGGCGAGGAGATCCCCGGCTTTCGCCGGGGCAGGCTCTGCGCCAGACGGTAGGCTGGGCCGAAAAGGACGGAACGGCCCGCTCCACCAGGTGGTGTCCAATGGCGCGCATGGCGTGAGTTTTCGCGGTGCCCCGTAGTCCAAAGGCCGGGACATTGACGCCGCGCTCGACGCATTGGCCGCGGGCCAGTTGGCCCGGTCGCCGATGCAGGGCGCTCAGTCGCGCTCAAAGGTTTCCCAGGTATTGCCCAATGGCAGCCTGGATTCCTTGGGCAGCCGGTTGATGCGCCTCTGCATCCGATCCGCGGTCTCCTGTTCCAGCACTTCCGGCTACGAGAAAGGCAGGCAGGTGGGCAGGGCATCGCCACGGTCGGGGCGGTGCAGCGGGATACCGACTGTGCCGCCATCGTGGGCAGCTTGACTTGGATGCACAACTGGCTGATTCGTTGACTGGCCGAAGTCGTTAGACGAAGCCTCTCAGATGCGAGGTGCGGGCCACCCGGTCCACCGCAATATCGAAGGCTGCCTGCCGCAAGGTTAGACCGCTGGCCCTGGACCTGGCCGCGACGCTCTGATAAGCCGGTACAATTCGGTTATAAAGTTCCTCATTGACCCTTTCTTCACTCCAGTCGAACTGCTGGATGTTTTGCGTCCACTCGAAGTAGGAGACGGTAACTCCGCCCGCGTTCACCAGCAGGTCGGGCAAAACCAGTACACCCCTTTCCTGCAAAACAGTGTCCCCTTCGGGCGTGGTGGGGTGATTGGCGGCCTCCAGGACCACCCGAACGGGCAAACGGCGGGCCACCTCTTCCCCAATCACGTTTTCTATGGCGGCGGGAACGAAAACGTCGGCTTCCATTTCCAGAATGTCGTTGGGAGCGCACTTCGCCCCGCCCGGAAACCCGTCTACCGAGCCGCTGCGAGACACAAACTCATTCAAGGCGGGAATGTCCAGCCCCGCGCTGTTATACACCGCTCCCCCAATGTCCGACACCGCTACGATTCGCAATCCTTCCTGGTGCGCCAGGCGGCAGAACCAGGAGCCTACGTTTCCAAAGCCCTGAACGGTGATGCGGGCTTGGGTCAGGTCCAGGTCCAAGTCCCTTGCGGCTTCCTGCAATACAAGCAGCGCTCCCCGTCCGGTGGCCGCCTCCCGGCCAGCCGACCCCCCAACTTCCAACGGTTTGCCGGTTACAATGGGCAGGGTATATCCGTGGGTCTGGCTGTATTCGTCCATTATCCAGGCCATGGTCTGGGCATTGGTGCCCAGGTCGGGAGCGGGGATGTCGCGGTAGGGGCCCAGAATGTGTTGAACGTTCTGGGTATAACGGCGGGTAACTGCGTTGAGTTCGCGCTCGCTGAGCGCGAGCGGGTCCAGTTGAATGCCTCCCTTGGCCCCGCCGAAGGGCAAATCTAACAGGGCGGTCTTCCAGGTCATCAGGGTTGCCAGAGCCCGCACCTCGTCCTCGTCGGCCAGAGGATGGAACCGCAGGCCCCCTTTGTAGGGGCCACGGGCGCCGTTGTGCTGCACCCGGTATCCGGTGAACACTTCAATGCGCCCGTCGTCCATCCGCACCGGGAGGGAAACCCTTAAGTCCCGCCAGGGTTCACACAGCATTCGGCAGGTTCCAGCGTCCAACCCCAAGCGGGCGGCGGCCCCGTCGAAGTAGCTTTTTACGTCATCTTGGGCGCTGCGCTCTTTGCCTACAGTGGTCATCGCTCCCCCGGTTGGGCCTGATTACAGGGTGTGCCCCTGGGTGCCGAGTCATCTGCCGCAGGGCAGGTGAATCCTATGGCCTACTGTCGCCGACGGCACGAATTTCTCGGCTTGATGAAAACCGTGATGCGCGCCTTCAACAGCAAGATAGGCCGTTGGTGTTCCATTATCGCACAGCCCGTTTATCGCACAGCCCGTTGAACATTTCTTCCGATGGATTAGCCGGGACAGGCCAATCGTGGCTCAACCGAGGAGGACGTTGAGCAGGTAGTCCCCGCGCCACCCGGTTGGAGGCGTTTGCCCTGGATGCCCATCCAAGCGATGTTAACCTGTAACTCAGTATTATGAGCACCTTCCTGGTCGCGCTGTGCCGTGCGGAGTTCTTTAACCTCGACGGCTATGTCGAAGGTCCGAAAGCCGGGCACAAATCCACTATATTCGACCCACGTTCATGTGGTCGCCAGGTCTGCTCAGGAAGCATTTGAGACCTGCTCCATGACCTTAGCTAGGCTTTACGCATAATTTAGAAAAAGTATAAAGACAGGGTAAGCTGGCCTGACCAAAATCTCACTAAAGGCCCAGCTATGCTTACCCTGCCCAATGCCATTGTATCCATACTCATTCCCTTCGCAACGCTGTTTACCAACCCGACCTGGCGGAAAGCCCAGGTACTGCTGGTGGGCGCGATCCTGACCCCGGGTCAGCGCACCGTCGCCGCGGCCCTGCGGGTCATGGGCCGCAGCGATCACCGCGATTACGCCCGCTACCATGAGGTGCTCAACCGGGCGGTGTGGTCGCCCCGTGCAGCGGCGCGCATCCTCTTGGTGTTGCTGCTCCAGCACCTTGATGGTGGGGATGGCCCCTTGGTCTTCGGCATCGACGAAACCCTGGAACGGCGTCGCGGCGCCAAGATCAAAGGTCGGGGCATCTACCGCGACGCGGTGCGTTCCAGCCGGAGCCAACTGGTCAAGGCCAGCGGCCTGCGCTGGATCTCCCTGATGTGGCTGGGCCACGTGCCCTGGGCCGGACGCCATTGGGCCTTGCCGGCGCTCACCGTGCTGGCGCCCTCGACCCGGTACTACCAACAGCAGGGACGTCGGCACAAGAAGCTCACCGACTGGGCGCGACAGATGATCCTGCAACCCCGCTCATGGTGAGCCTGCCGAACCACGCTGGCTGCCCCAACGTCCACTGGCGCTGGTGGGCGACAACAGCTACGCCGTGCTGGACCTGCTCCACTGCTGCCAATCCCTCCGTGAACCCGTTACCCTCATTGCCAGACTACGGCTGGACGCCGCTCTCTATGCGCCCGCGCCAGCCCGTCAGCCGGGTCAGAACGGCCGCCCGCCGCTGAAAGGCGCGCGGCGACCCGCGCTGAAAACGATCCTCGACCAGCCCCAGGCAACTTGGGCCAGCGTGGCCGTGGCCTGGTATGACGGCGCCACCCGCACGGTGGAACTCACGTCGCAAACGGCGGTCTGGTACCGCTCCGGCAAGTCTCCAGTCCGCATCCGCTGGGTGCTGATCCGGGATCCCCAGGGCTCCTTCGCCACCCAGGCCTTGCTGTGCACCGACCCCGCCGCGGACCCGACCCAGATCCTGGAATGGTTTGTCCTGCGCTGGCAACTGGAAGTTACCTTTCAGGAGGTGCGGACCCACCTGGGCGTGGAAACCCAACGCCAGTGGTCCGACCTGGCCATCGCCCGCACCACGCCCGTCCTGCTGGGAATCTTCTCCTGGACCACCCTGGCCGCCCACGGGTTGCAAAAACAGCGCCCCATGACCCAGCGCCGAGCGGCCTGGTACGACAAGCCGTTGCCGACCTTCGTGGACGCCATTGCCCTGGTGCGACGCCACCTGTGGCTGGCCTCGGAGGGTTTTTCAACGTCGGCCGTCGACCCCGATACGCAGGAACTCCCAGTCGCTCTGTACCACCGACTTGTCGATTCCCTGGCTTACGCCGCTTGAAATGCGGAAAGTCCAGCTTAGGACAAGCGGTCGTCAAGCAGGTGCAAAAAGGGCGGGCTCTATCCAGGGCGGCTGGAGCATCGTGATCAGAGGCATCGACTCGGACAAATACTGAATGGTCAACGATTGTCGTTGATCAGCACCCTCGCGAACCCTCACGGGCGCGGATGCACAGCATCCGCAGGATGCGCCTGGAGCTGAGGATGTTGCTGGCCGAGATCGCCCAGGGACAGGAGGTTTCGGAGTCGCGGGTTCGGAGTCGCTGGTGAGGAGGGTTCTGAGGGTGGAGGACGTGGACGCGGCCGGCCCACGCATTCAAGCGAGGACAGGATCGAATGCACCGAAGGCCGGGTCAGGGGGGCGGGCAAACCGAAAAAGCTAGCCCTTTCCGCGTGCGCATGGGAGCTCCTGCGCTATCCTCAACATGACGGTGAGAAACGCGGCGAACGCCGGCACCCCGCCATCGCCACGTCTTGATACGGCAGGCAGTTGCTTATATCAGAGGCAGCCACTCGCGTTGGGTAACGTTTTGTTTGAGGCAATGCGCTACGCCACCCACCGGATTCTAGCGACAAGATGTACGGACTATTGTCCGTAGCGTATTCGAGGGTCTAGCCAAGCGTAGCTAATATCGATCAGCAGGTTGATCACTACGAAGACCACGCCGTAAAGCAGGACCAGGCTCTGGATTACAGTGTAGTCAATGTCACGGAAGGCCCCCACCATTGCTTTACCCAGACCTGGGACGTTGAAGGCCTGTTCCAAGACCACCGAGCCTTCGAGCATGAAGCCGAAGAGTATGCCGGACAGGGTCACCACCGGTAGCATGGAGTTGCGCAGGGCATGACGCCAGACCACCACCCTTTCTCGCAGCCCCTTGGCCCGAGCGGTTCGGATGTAGTCCTCGCGGATTACCTCAAGAAGCGTGGAACGGGTCATCCGCGCGATGTAAGCCGACACCGCCAGCCCCAGTACGATAACCGGACGTAGTACGATTTGCAGGTTCTGGATGGGGTCATCCCAGATGTCTATCACCCCCAGGGGCGCGCCCCACCCCCACACCAGGAGGAGTACCAGCACCGCCAGAGATGCCAGCCAGAAGCTCGGTATCGCCAGAAAGAGCACGGTGAAGAACCTGGCGAGGTGGTCCGCTGCCGAATTCTGGTGCAGGGCCGACAGGATGCCGACGGGCACTCCGATCACCCAGGCGAGGATGATCGCCAATACCGCAATCTCTACGGTCAGGGGGCCCCGGCGTTTGATCAGGTCGGCGACGGTGTCACCTCTCCAGAAGGAGACGCCCAATTTGCCGGTGCCGATGTCCTTCATCCATTTTCCGTACTGCACCACCAGGGGGTCGCTCAGCCCCAGGTCGGCCTCGATTTTGGCCCGGTCCTCCGGCCGGATTAACTCCGGCTCATCGCCAAACATCACCATCACCGGATCCCCGGGCACCACCCGCATGGCCATGAAGATGATGATGGAAACGCCGATCATCGTGGGGATGGCGTACAGTAACCTGCGCAGAATGTATCCTTGCATCTTACCCAGTTCTTCTAAAGTGGCGATCTCGGTAGGCTATACGCCGATGGGCGCGCCTCGCGGACGGCCAGGCAAATGCCCCTATGTGTCGGCAGGGCGATTGCATCTTAACACGTCATTCCCGCGCCGGCGGGAACCCAGACGTTTCCGGTAAGGCCAACGTTCCCACAGCGAGATTTCCTGGGTTCCGGCCTGCGCCGGAACGACGAAGGAAAGGTTGGAATGAAGGTTGCCGGCGCACGTAAAGATCAAGATGCGATTGCCCCAATGTGTCGGGGCGTTTGTAGTAAATGGCCGCACCACGTTTTGAGAAGGATTTTTGGAGCCTCCAACAAAATGGCTGCGCAACCCCTTGGAATGAGGGTCGGGTGAGGGTGAAATTCGGATTTGGCTGCATGGAGCGCTGGCACGACAACGGAGCCTGGCCGGCTCTGTCCAGACCGCAGCACACGGGGAAATCTCCCGAAAAAGGGCCACACACTGTAATTGGCGAGCACGGCGTAAGGGGTAATCTACAACTGGTCGCCGGACAATCGACTGCGGGATACAGCCCGCAGCCAGGCCATCTAAGGGACTCGCTAACGGCCACGCAGTTTCGGGTCGAAAGCGTCCCGCACCGCATCGCCAAAGAAGTTGAACCCCAGCACCACGAGAGTGATGGCCACTCCCGGAAAGACCACCAGCGGCCAGTGCGGTATGAGGACGTTGGCTACGGCGCCCCCCAGCATATTGCCCCAAGTAGAGGTAGGCGGCGGAATCCCTACCCCCAGGAAGCCCAGGGAGGACTCGATTATGATGGCCACCCCCAGATGTGCCGAGGCCAGCACCAGGAAGGGCGCTAAGCACTGGGGCGCTATGTGGAGGGACATCATTCTCAGGTTGGACACTCCGACAGCCTGGGCTGCCAACACATAGTCGGTTTCCTTAATCGACAAGGCTACCGATCGCACGACGCGTACCCCATACGGAAGACGGGTAACGGCGATGGCGATGATTACGGTCCAAAGGCCCGCCCCAATCCCTACCAGCAGAACCATTGCCAGGACCAGGGAGGGAAACGCCATGAAAACCTCAAGCACCCGTTGACTGATCATGTCGAATCGACCGCCTATGTGAGCGCTGGCAACGCCCCACATGGCGCCAACGGTGGTGCCCAGCAACACGGCCAGGGAGGACACTTGCAAGGAGACCCGCCCGCCATAGACTACCCGGGTGAAAATGTCCCGGCCGTTATAGTCCGTCCCCAGAAAATGGGACCAGGAAGGGCTTTCTTTACGCTCACCAAGGTTTACCTGGTCGGGATTCTGAACGGTAACCAGGGGAGCCGCGATGGCGAGGAATGCCACTATCACCAAAATCACCGCACCGGCAAATCCTAGCGGGTAGCGCCTGGCAAAAGTGGCGATGCTCCGAACGGACCTCCATACCGGGACACCAACGCCGGTTCGTAGGACGGCGGTCGGTTGTGTTGGAACTTCACTGTACTGTGCCAAATCGCCCCCTACCTGTGCAAATGAAGTGGGCCGCCTGTCCACCGGGGTAACGTGGCTACGCTACCCACCGGATCCTAACGACAAGATATACGGACTATTGTCCGTAGCGTATTCGAGGGTCTAGCCAGGCGTAGCTAATATCGATCAGCAGGTTGATCACTACGAAGACCACGCCGTAAAGCAGGACCAGGTTCTGGATTACGATATAGTCGACGTCAACGAAGGCTTCTACCATCGCTCTTCCCAGACCTGGGACATTGAAGGCCTGTTCCAAAACCACCGAGCCACCCAGCATAAAGCCGAAGAGGACGCCGGACAGGGTTATCACCGGTAGCATAGTGTTGCGCAGGGCATGACGCCAGACCACCATCCTTTCCCGAAGTCCCTTCGCTCGAGCGGTCCGGATGTAGTCCTCACGGATTACCTCAAGAAGCGAGGAACGGGTCATGCGGGCGATGTAAGCCGACACCGCCAGCCCCAGCACGATTGCCGGACGTAGTACGATTTGCAGGTTCTGGATGGGGTCATCCCAAACGTCTATCACCCCCAGGGGGGCTCCCCACCCCCACACCAGTACGAGGACCAGCACCGCCAGCGATGCCAACCAGAAGCTGGGTATCGCCAGAAAGAGCACGGTGAAGAACCTGGCGAGGTAGTCCGCCACCGAGTTCTGGTGCAGGGCGGACAGGATGCCGACGGGCACTCCGATCACCCAGGCGAGGATGATCGCAATTACCGCAATCTCTACGGTCAGGGGGCCTCGGCGTTTGATCAGGTCGGCGACGGTGTCACCTCTCCAGAAGGAGACTCCCAATTTGCCGGTGCCGATGTCCTTCATCCAGTTGCCGTACTGCACCACCAGGGGGTCGCTCAGCCCCAAGTCGGCCTCGATTTTGGCCCGGTCCTCCGCCCGGATTAGCTCCGGCTCATCGCCAAACATCACCACCACTGGATCCCCGGGCACCACGCGCATGGCGAGGAAGATGATCATGGAGACTCCGATCACCGTCGGTATGGCGTACAACAACCTGCGCAGAATATATCCTTGCATCTGATTCTGGACCTCCTCCCGGAGCTTGGGCGACCCAGCATAATACCCACCGACTTACAGCCTGTCTTGATTCGGGGTTTCCTGAGCCGGCATGGGATGTTATTGGACCTGATCCACCCACCAGATCTCCCGGCGCATTCCGTCCCAGAAGTTGCCTCCTTTGGCAGCCGTCGCCCCGGGATGCACGTAGTCCCACCAAGCTACTGAAATGACTAGATTACCGAATGTGATGAAGGGCAAGTCCTCATCCAGGATATCGGCTCCCCGATAAACAAGGGCTTTATACTCTTCCGGATCGGACGTGCGCGCCGCTTGGGCCAGGATCTCATCGAAGACCGGATTGGAGTAGTCGTTGTAATTTCTTCCTCCACCGGTCTTCCATCCGGCGGCCCAGTAATCTCCGACGTGCGGAATCACGACGGCCATACCGATGGGAGATAGGTCCCAATTACCTCGGTCCATTTCTTCGTACCATACCCCGGAGGCGGTCAGCCGTATGTCGGAACCAATATTCAAATGCCGCTGCAACAAGTCTTGGACGATTGGCCCCCAAGCCACGGCGAAGGCTATGGTGTCTCGTACGATAAGGTCTACGCCTTCGACGCCATCTCCGTACCCTGCTTCTTGCATCAGCCGCTGGGCCTCCGCTATATCCTCCGCTGTTGGAGTGCGGTAGCCGGGCTGGTCATTCACCATCTCCCAACGCTCCGCAAAGAGGGAGTCATTGCGCAGGACCCACCCTTGTGGGTACATAGCCGTGAGTTCACCGACGGAATCAAGCAGAGCTTGCTTGTCCAGAACGAGATTGATGGCCCGGCGTACCCTGGGGTCGTCGAAAGGTTTCTTGTGGACGTTGATGTACATCCCGGTTCGTATCACCGGAGAGATTTCAACGGTGCTCAAGCCGTCGACGTCCGGGACCCTCTGGGCGGTAACCGGGTCGATGCCCCAGCAAAAGTCCACGGTGTTGGCTAGGCAGGCTGCTCCGGTCTTGGGACCGAGGTCAAGGTGAAAGGCCTGCATTTCATCCAAGTACGGTAGGTCGGGGTTCCAGTAGTTTTCGTTTTTTACCATCCGCCGTACGATTCCGGGCTCCAGGCTCTCGTGCTTGAACGGGCCGGTGCCCGGGTAGTCGGGCACTCGCCGCAGGTCGTAGTTGTTGTCCTCCAGGGTCTGTTTGCGCACGATCGCATTGAATCCGGCGGCAAAAGCGCGTAGCAGAAAACCCCTGGGCTCCGAAAGGCGGAACTCAACGGTGAGTGGGTCAACGACCACGATCTCCTGCACCGGTTCGAAGAGGGTCTTCCGCGGGCTGAGCACCCCTTCCCGGGGGAAAATAATCTGGGTGAAGGTGGCCGCCACATCATCGGCAGTCAGGGGAGCGCCGTCGTGGAATGTCACCCCCTCACGAATGAAGAAGGTGTAAGTCAACCCGTCATCCGATACCTCCCAACTTGTCGCCAAGTCCGGGATTACCTCGTCCCAACCAACGGGATCCACTTGCACCAGGAGGTCATACATGGGCCTTTGCGGTCCCATATTAGCGATGCTGTTGGTCTGGTGAAGATCGTAAAGAGTGGAGCTTGCTATGCCGCCCCACTTCAGAGTGCCACCGTACTTGGCGTCAGGCTCCAACGCTCGCAGGAATCCGGCATCCTGTACAACAAGCGCCGGGTTAGCCGTCGGGACCGGCGTATCCTGCGCGGCGCCGGTCGTCGTCTGCGACGCGGGCTCCGAAACCGGGGTTACCTCGGGCGTCGCCGTTCCCCCACACGCAATCAGAAATATCAGGGAGCACAAACAAGAGGTCAAAATTAGGGTTTTTGAGCCTGGATTCAAACTCCGTATCATGATTCCAACCTCCAATCCGTATCGGAATATACTCTGCGATCTGGATAATCCAGCGTTGCAGGATCGGCTGTTCTTATCCGCTTCGACCCTGACGATGCGCTGGTTAAATAACTCCGCGCTAATAACACGTCGCATCTTGACGTGTGGTAATTCTATTCCGCAAGTATATCGTGTGTGAAGACGATTCACGTTATATTGGGTTTGCAGGAATATCGGATTCGTCGATATGTTCAGCCCTACAATAGCGATGTCGGGAACGGGAACCAGCGACGCGCCGTGGCAGCCGCCATGCTCAACTCCGATCTTGCGCAAACACCACGTTCGGACCGGCGGTGGCTCGCCGAAACGGCTGCGTTGCACACTCTTGCCGCTTTCGCTTCGGGACGAAAACGGCGGCGCGGCAACCAAGATACGCACCTGGCGGAAAGGAACTTGGCCAGCGTCACGCTATCCATTGAAGCCGCTATCGATTGAAGCCGACATCGACCAGGTGATGGCGACCATCCAGCTGGTGGCCGGCAAGGACATCGCCAGTCCGACAGCCGGCCGGGCAAAATTCGCCGAGCTACCACCACCGCCGCGATCCGAAACCCTGCTCCGGAAACGGCCGCCGTCGCATCACGGAAGGGCACGCCGATGCCCATGGCCGAGTGGAAAATGGCCAAGCAGGGTGTTGAAAAAGGGGTTGGCCGACGGGGTGATGGTGACGTATGCGGGGTAGGACAGGTGTGGAGGTTGCTCATGCGAGGCAAGGCGGCGCGACAGGTTGAGATGATCACGGCGGTAACCCCCGACGCCCTGGTGCCCCAGAGTCATCCCATCCGGCGGATCAAACCCATGGTGGATCGGGCGCTGGCGCAGCTGCCGTCGACCTTCGATACCGCCAGAGCACCTGCTCAAAGCCTGCTTGCTGATGGCGCTGTACTCGGTACGCAGCGAGCGCCAGTTCTGCGAATGGTTGGAAAACGACCTGCTGTTCAAGTGGTTCCTGGATTTGAACATCATGGACCACAGCTTCGACCACTCGGTATTTGCGAAGAACCGAAGTCGATTGCTGGAGGCGGAAGTATCTCGAGAGTTCCTGCTGGCGGTGGCGGTCGCAATCGGGAGGTGGACTTTCGCGGCCAGAGACGCCGCAACGAGATCCGTGAATCAACCCCTGAACCCACCAAGAGTCCGGAGGCCCGTCTGGCGAAGCAAGGCTCCGGGAAGGAAGCGCGCCTGTGCTTTGCAGGTCATGTGCTCATGGACAACCGGCAGGGTCTGGTGATGGACGTGATGCTCACACCGGCGGGCGGGACCTGGGAACGGGATGGCGCCATTACCATGCTGGGGGCGGTGCCGGGCACCGGTCGGATCACGGTGGACGCCGACCGGGGCTATGATGCCAGGGGGTTCATCTGGCGATGCCGCAACCTGAATGTGACGCCTCGGGTGGTCCAGAAGCAGCGCTCGGCCATCGACGAAAGAACCACCCGTCATGAGGGCTATCGGGTGAGCCAACGGGTGCGCCAGCGCGTGGAGGAGGTCTTCGGCTGGATCAAGACGGTAGCCGGAGGTAGGAAGTTGCGCTACCGTGGCGTCGACCGGAACCGGATGTGGGCCGAGCTGACAGTCGCCGGATACAACCTGGTGCGGCTGGCCAAACTAACCGCGGTCCCGGCCTGAACGAGGCAGAATAGTTTGCCGTTCCCGTCCAGTCCAGGTCGAATCGCCTAACCTGTAGTGCTCTGGCCCCCTGAGTATCGCCACCGCCGACCTTCGTAGCGGTCGCACAGTCGCCAAGACCGGCGGCTACACCGCCAAACACATCCCGCCGAAGCCTCGACCAGCTAACCCACCACCCTAATTCAACACCCTGTTAGGGGATACCACGGGAGGAGTGATGCCCGCTCTGGCTGAGGTGCTCGCGGCGCTTCGCTCCTGCTGTTGCATCCGCAGTACGATGATGTGGTGTATTACGAGGATGAACCGGGTAACCGAAGCCAACTCGTTGGAGTATCGGACATCGTGAATGGCGTCGGCGAGGTATGCCCGAACCCCTCCAGGCTGCCCCCGCCGGGGGTTGGGTGGCTTTGGCAATCGGCGACCATTGCCGTTCCGGAGAGTTGGCGCCTTTGCAGGGTGTTGAGATGGAGCGTCGTGTGTTGGGCACATTTGACGGCTTGCGCACCACAATATCGTGGTACGAATCGCCCGGTTCCGTCTGTGCCGGGATGCCGGAGGGTTTTCCACGCGTGGCAGCGTGCGTCGCCGTAGCCGTGGCTCCTGGGAGCTAACGGTTGATCTGGGCCGTGATACTGATGGCCGTCGAGTGCGGCGGTTCCGCACGGTGCGGGGTACCACGGCGGAGGCGGAGCGAGTGTTGACCGGTATGCTCCGTGAAGCAGACATGGTCGGGGAGCAATTGTCGCCCCGTCTGGTTTTGGCTATATTATGGAGCGTTGGCTGAAGGAGCGGGTCTATCCCCGGCTCCGTCCTCTAACCTGCCGCTGATATGAGCGGACGATTCGGCTTTACTTGCTACCTGAGCTGGGTGATATTCCGGTGTACCGGCTTGTGCTGCCCAGATATTCCGGATGGAGGCTCGTCTAGCGGCCCAGGGAGTTTCTCACAGCGTGCTTTATCATCGCCGTCGCGTGTTTTCGGTGGTAGTGAATTGCGCTTTGCAGTCGGATTTGATTCGTCAGAATCCTTTGCGCGGCCTGGATGCGGCGGTGTACGAGCGCCAGGAGCCGGCTACTCCTGACGTGGAGTCGGTGTCGAAGTTGTTGGATCATGTGAAATCCAGGAACGCTGATTACTATGCGTTATCCCGCTTGGTGGCCTATACGGGGATGCGGATTGGTGAGGTGTTGGCCTTGCGGTGGACCGAAGTTGATTTTGGCGGCAGGTATTTGCGGGTGTGGTGCAGCGTGGGTCTGGGTTTGGATGGCAAGTTGGAGGTAATCAGTCCCGAGTCCCGGGCAGGGCGACGCCGGGTGGACCTGGACCCGGGTACTGTGGAGGTCTGGTTAGAGCGCCGTGATCGGCAGCAAGGTGATAAGTTGATATGGAGAAAGCTGGCGAGGTGTGGGAGGGTTTGAACTTGCTATTCCCGAACCGGATGGGTGGTTACCGGACGTCGGGGACAGTGTTGGAGGCGTTGGTGCGTATGGTGCGGCGGTTGGATTGAAGGGTTTGACGACGCGTGCGTTGCGGCATTTTCATGCGTCGGTGGCGTTGCAGACTGGTCGCAATGTTGTTAAGGTGTCGCAACGGCTGGGTTATTCCCGGGGTTCCATCACGTCAGATATCTGCGCTCATTTATCTACGCCCATGCTTCGCCTGGCTGGCAGCGTGAGGTAGCGGGTGGGTTGGCGTGGTTGATGGATGGTTAGCGGGTTGTTTGCCGAACAATTGCCGACAGACTGGCCGGCATATAGGCAAACATAGCGCAAGTGTACCGGATATAATCTCTGATCTTACTCACGGATTGGTATGAATTGGTGCTGTGCTCTTTGCGAATAATTATTTGGTATATTCAGCGTAGATGCAATTACGTTGACCGCGATAGCCACCTGGTCGACGGTTACCGCTGGGGACATCGGAGCCTGGCATGAAATCACCAGGGTGGCCATCGACCAGGCGACACGCGAGGCAGCAGCTTCCCTGGCCGGGGCAGTCATAGCAGTAGAGGCAGGAGACATGGTAATCGGAGCAATGATCAGACGCCGGGCCCGCGAAGAAGGCCGAGAAGAAGGCTGCAAGGAAGGCCGGGACACCGTCCAAAAACTCTGGGCGGAGTGGAACCCCCCGCCGTCTGGCCGCCGAAGCCAGAGGTGAACCGTTCAACGAGGCGCCGCCCCAAGCCAATGGCCAAAACCCGCCCAACTACCACGCAACTAAACTACCACGCAACTAATGGATAGCGTTCGCGGAGTTTGACTGTTCCGCGTTCGGCTGTCCCCCAGGAGGATTATTGATATGGCGCGAGTACCTTTTGCAACCCGAGAGAATATGGATGCTGCCGGGCAAGCGGTTTGGGATGAGATAGAAACTTCCCGAGGCGGCGTGCAACGCAACTACGCTGCCCTGCTCAACAACCCACAGGCATCCAGCAACTTCGCTCACCTGGGCGGCTATGTACGCTTTGAAACTCCGTTGCCACCCCGCGTCAAGGCTGTGGCCGTCCTCACGGCGGCGCGCGAAGCCTGCGGGCACTACGTCTGGACGGTGAACCAGCCCGCCGCCCGCAACGCTGGCCTCACTGACTCTGAAATTGCGGCGATCCACGAGTACCGGTCGCCCGCCGGTTTGTCCGGCGATGATGCTGCGGTGTCCCAGTTTGTTATCGAACTACTGCGTCAGCACCGCGTCGCCGACTCCACGTTTGAAGCGGTGCGTGGCATCATTGGAGACGCCGGCATCGTGGATATGCTGGTTGTGGTGGCCTACTACCACGGGCTGGCGCACAGTCTGCAAGCCCTACAGGTGGAGCTGCCGGACGGCACACCGGACGCGTTGACCTACTGACGGTTTCCGCGCCCGTTGAATTCGCCAGTGCCAACCGTCTACACCATCGGCTTCACCCGCCGCACCGCCGAGGACTTCTTCGAGACGTTGCGGAACGCCGGGGTCAAGCGGCTGATTGACGTGCGCCTGCGGAACACATCGCAAATGGCCATCTTCGCCCGCCGGCAGGATTTGCCCTGGTTTCTGGAGCAGCTGTGCGGCATCGAATACGTGCATCGACCCCTGCTGTCGCCCACGCCGGAGCTGCTGGACGACTGGCGCGGCAAACGCATTACCTGGCAGCAATACGAGCAGACCTACGCCGGCATCATGGCGCAGCGCCGCCCGGAGTTGGCGATGTCGCCAAAGGAGTTTGCCACGCCAACCGTGCTACTGTGTGCCGAGCCCACCGCCGTACAATGCCACCGCCGGCTCGCCCTGGAACACCTGGCGGCAGCGTGGGGCCAGCCGCTGAACGTGGTGCATTTGTAATCCGATTGTTGGCGATTGCGCCGTCACTATTGTGCCTGCTCTGCTTCGTACTCGCGCAGGCAGTTGACGATGACTCCATTCATCGCGGGGAACTGATTCTCGGCGAAATTCGTCACCCAAGCCCTTAGTTTGGCAGGCCCAACGGCACCGCAGTCATCCCAATCGTTCAAGTCGGAATCGTCAAGGATGTGTTCTTGTCGATGAAATGTCATCCACCCATCGATCAACGTAGGTCCCGTGCGATTGAACACAGATGGGTTTTGGTTGACACTGGCGATTATTTTCTCTCTGATGCGTCTATCGGAGCCCGGACCCAGAGTAAGATAAAAATGGGCATTGTTGGCAGTGCAGTAAAATTGACACAGGATCAGCGCTTTGGATTGTGGGAGCCAGTCGGTTCCAGTCTCCATTACCTCTGAATCCGCCCAACAAGAAGGACGGAATCGAACCCAGTTTGTGTCCTCCTTGTCCAATCTCCAGTTCGCTTGTCGAGCAATTGCCTCCTTGAAAATCTGTTTTATTTCTGACGCATAGTTTGGCTTGTTCTGATATATCAGCTCAATGACATCCCGATTCTTCAGGTAGATTTCCCTGGCAAGCTGCTGGATGTTGGTATTACTATCGGGCACGATCTTCCTCCGCAGCGTAGTTGAGTATTGCTTCAGGAATGCGCGAACGTCCTCTCTCACAGAATTTGCGCTGCTTTCAATCGCTTGATCTACCAGATTGAGAACTGTGGCGTAGTTCGTCGGTATCCAGCTTTTCTGCTCTTCTTCCAGGTAAGGGCGCACGCCGTTCGGTGACAGAAATACGTAACGCTTGGTGAAATCAGGGTAGTCTCGTTCCAACGCCTTCCGGTAACGGGTTAGCTGCTCACTATGCTCATAGGAGAAAATCTTATTCTCTATGGCGCAAAAGAACTGAGTTTCATGGTTCAAAAGAAGTATATCTAAATATCCTTCTTGGCCCTCCACTACGTTGAACCACTCCCGTTGCACTTCTGTTGCTGACAAATCGGCAGCAATGCCAATACCCTCAGCATTTTCGCCGGTTTGAGTCAGGAAATTCCTGAGATAGTAATCCCCCAGCAAATGACTTTCCCGGGGATTCAGCAACCAAGCCAAGACATTGGAGTGGACCTCTTCCGACTTGGATAGACCCAAGAAATCAAGCGCGTCAAACTCAGAACGCAGCTCTTCGATCATTCCCTCCAACCGCGCCAAATCAGGGTTGTCCACGGCAAACCTCTCCAACGCTGCAATCTGCGTCTGCTTATCATCGGCAACGAGCCGTTCCAGCCGGGCCAAATCAACGCCGTCGGCAAAATCCCGCAGCGTTGCAATCTGCCGTTGTTCGGTGTCGTCGGTTTGCATGATGGCTTGTAACAGGGTAAAAGTGAAGAACGGTCAGTATTTGCTGTTGGAAAGGCCAGTCGGGATTATAACATCGGACCGGGTAAGTACTATCGAGGAGCCGTTAGCCATGGCCACCATCACCAAAGACACCGCCGAGCAGGTTGCCGCCGTCATCGGCGACACCCTCAACGGCTGGTTCCAGCCCAACCTCCACTTCGGCCCCATCGTCGTCCGCCAGCTCCACGATGACTGGTATGGCGAGGACTACCTGCACGTGTGGATTGTGTGGGAAGGGGACTACAGCTACATGGACCACCACCGCACCGTGGGCCTTCCCCTGGACATTGAGCCGCAACTGGATGCCCTCGGGGTGGACATTCGAATCCACCCGATGTACATCGAAAAATGGGACTGGGATCTCAACCGCGAGCGGTTGCTCCGGTGAACCCGGCCGAACTTATTGCCCTTGCCCGTACTCTGGCTTACGGCGTGATTACCGGAGGGTCGGCGCAAGCCACTCAAACCTAACTTCGTCGCGCCGTCAGTTGCGCTTACTACGCCCTGTTCCATACGTTGGCCGCCAGCAACGCCAACACCCTGATTGGAGCGGCACCGGCAGACCAACAACGGTGGGCCTGGCAGCAAACCTACCGCGCAGCCGACCACCGCCCGACCAGGAACAAACTCAGTAGTGCTAGCCTGGGCGATAAATTCCCCAGAGCGATTCACGAATTTGGTATTCTCTTTGCAGCCGCCCAACAAGAGCGCCACGCAGCAGACTACAATCCTTACCGGACATATTCTGTAACCAACGTCATCGAACTCATCGACAGGATCGAAGACACAATCAACACTTTCAACCAAACCGCGGACGACCTCCGCCGCGACCTCGCCATTCACATCCTCACCACCCTCCGCGGTGCCTGACATCCCGACGACTCGCCATCAACACAACCATTAGGAGGCCCCACCATGCCCGACTACGCCTACCTCGTTCAAATGGATATTACCGCCGATTGGGAAGCCGAGTTCAACCGCGTGTACGACACCGAACACGCCAAATACATCTGCAACGCTGCCGGCGTCCACTCCTGCACGCGCTACCGGCTGGAATCCACTGATGCCAGGCAGGTGGCCAAGTATGCGGCTCTTTACGAGATGGACGATCCGGGCGTCCCTGAATCGGACGGTTGGCAGGTGGAGTCGGCCAAGGGCGACTGGGTCGAAAAAATCCGGCCCCAAGCCTCCAATCGCACCCATACCGTACTACGTCGCATCGCCGAGGAGGTGGGTGGGCCGCCAGCCGCCGCCGACTACGTTTTCATGGTGCAGACCGACATCCCCGCCGCCGACGAGAGCGAGTTCAATCGGCTGTATGACACGGTGCATCTGCCCGGGCTGCGCAAGGTCGAAGGCGTGCGCAATGCTTACCGGTATCGCATGGAGACCACCAACGCCGACGGGTTCCCCCGGTACCTGGCGCTGTACGAAATCGACAGCCCCGACGTGATCGACTCTGAACCCTGGAAGGCGGCGGTGCAGGACGAATGGACCGACAAGATTCGCTCCAAATGTGTTGGCCTGACCCGCACCATCATGCAGCGGGTGGCCCGTCACCCCAACTAGCCCGCTACCCCAACTAGCTCGCCATGCCGCCGTCCGGACTTCCGGTCTGCGCTGAGGATTAACGTCGATGCCGCCCGCGCCTCCTGACGACCCGGCAGTCGTCAACATTCATACCGACGGTTCGTGTCTGGGCAACCCTGGCCCCGGTGGTTACGGAGTCGTGCTGGACTACAACGGCCGGCGTAAGCAATTTTCGGCCGGCTACGCGCTGACTACCAACAACCGCATGGAGTTGCTGGCGGCCATCGTCGGCCTGGAGGCGTTGAATCGGCCCTGCAAAGTGGTTTTGCACTCGGATTCCCGCTACGTGGTGGACGCCATCAGCAAGGGTTGGGCAACCCGCTGGCGCCGTAACGGCTGGATGCGAAACAAAAGGGATGCGGCAGTAAATCCCGACCTATGGCAGCGCCTGCTCGACGCGTGCGAGCAGCACTCGGTGGAATTCAGGTGGGTGCGGGGGCACAGCGGCAACGCCGATAACGAACTGTGCGACCAGTTGGCCAGGGCCGCCGCCGAGTCGTCAGACCTGCTGCCCGACCCCGGCTACGGTGTCGACCATTAGGCCGGACCAGCAAGGCCCGGACCAGCAAGGCACAAAAAGAGCGGCCGGCCCCGAGGGGGAGTCGCTGAAGGAGCGGCTCACTGCCGGTCGCTGGCCTTTGATTGTATCGTTGGCAGCGTTCGGTTGCAACAGGCGGCCCGGTTTCGTTACAATCATGCAATTCAACCCATTTCAGGCATACGCAAAGGGGTAACACGATGGCCGTATCAGCCAGCACCATTCGAAACATTGCGCTGATGTCTCATAGCGGCGCCGGCAAGACCACCCTTGCCGAGATCATTCTCCACAATGCCAAGGTTACAACCCGCATTGGACGGGTGGAGGACGGCAATACCGTATCTGACTACGAACCCGAAGAGGCCAAACGCTCGGCCAGTGTGCAAACCAGCCTGCTGCGCGTTACCGACGGCGATAACAAGCTGAACCTGCTGGACACCCCCGGCTATGACGAGTTCCTCGGCGAGGCAATCGCCGCCGTGCGGGTCGTGGAGTCGGCGGTAATTCTGGTTGCGGCGCCGACCGGCGTGGACGTTGGCACCGAACGAGCCTGGGATATGGCGCAAGGCCGCGGTTTGCCCGTCGCCTTCGTCCTCAACAAGATGGATCGGGAGAACGCGAGTTTTGAGCGGTGCGTGCAGGAAATCCAGTCGGTTTTCGGCAACAAGTGCGTGCCCTTCCAGCTTCCCATCGGCGAAGCCCAATCCTTCACCGGGTTGGTCAGCGTGATTGACCCGCCTGCTGACCTGCCCGACGGATTGGTGAGCGACTTCGATTCCGCCCGCGAGCGGCTTATCGAGGCGGTCGCTGAGTCCGACGACGCTTTGGCCGACAAGTACCTGGAAGGCGAGGAGATTACCGGGGCGGAAGTAACTGCCGGCGCCCGGAAGGCCATCTGCGACGGAGCGTTGGTGCCCATCCTGGTTACCTCGGCAACCCAGAATATCGGAGTCACCGAACTGGTGAACATGATGCACGACTTCCTGCCGTCGCCGGCGGATCTCCCGCAATCGTCGGGTAATGCGGACATCGAAGTCGATGCGTCGGGCCCGCTGGCCGCGCTGGTGTTCAAGACCACCGCCGACCCGTTTGTCGGCAAGTTGTCCATGTTCCGCGTGTATCGCGGCACGGCCAGGTCCAACGGCGAAGTGTACAACCCCAACAAGAACCAGTCCGAACGGCTGAGCCAGTTGTACTTCCCCCAGGGCAACAGTCAGGAGAACGTATCCGAAATCGTGGCCGGAGACATCGGAGCGGTTGGCAAGTTGGGCTCCACGCTCACCGGGGACACCCTTTGCGTCAACGACAACCGTGTAACGCTGGACCGCGTTGATTTCACCCACGGCTTCTATTCTCTGGCGGTGTATCCAGCCACGCAGGCCGACCTGGACAAGATGTCCACCTCACTGGCCCGCATCGTCGAAGATGACCCCAGCCTGCGGTTCACCCGCAACCCGGAAACCAGCGAAAGCCTGTTGACCGGCTTGGGCGAAGTTCAGATCGAAGTCGCTCTGGATCGCATCAAACGCAAGTTTGGCGCCAGCCTCAACGTGCGCCTGCCTGTGGTGCCCTACCGCGAAACCATCACGCAGATTACCAGTTCGGAATACCGCCACAAGAAGCAAACCGGCGGCAGCGGGCAGTACGGCCACGTCGTCCTGCGGCTGGAACCCAAGAATCGGGATGAAGGTTTCGAGTTTGGCAACGAGGTGGTCGGCGGGCGAGTGCCCAGGGAACTCATCCCGGCGGTGGAAAAAGGCGTGGTCAACACGCTGAAGGAAGGCGTTCTGGCCGGCTTCCCGGTGGTCGATATGAAAGCCATCATTTACGACGGCAGCACGCACCCGGTGGACGGGAAACCCATCGCCTTTGAAATTGCCGGCAGCCAGGCGTTGCGTCAGGGCATGTCCAAGGCCGCACCGGTGCTGCTGGAACCGGTGGTCAGGCTGTACGTAACCGTGCCGGAAAACTATACCGGCGACATCATCAGCGACCTCAACAGCAAACGTGGCCGTATTCTGGGCATGATTCCCGAGACGCGCTACACCGTCATCGAGGCCGAGGTGCCACAGGCCGAGGTGCAGCGATATTCGCAGGACTTGCGTTCGCTAACCGGCGGCCGCGGTTCCTACCGTTACGAGTTCGACCACTACGAACAAGTCCCCCAAAACATCGAGCAACGCGTGATCGACACCGCAAAACAAGCCAAGGCAGAAACCAGGGCGTAGCTGGCGGCGTTTGGAACGCTCACATCAGATGCGGCGGCAACAGGGTTGCCGTCGCATTTCTATTTCATGTTGGTAAGAGAGCCGCCGCGCATTACGGTGAACAGACATTTGTAAGTGAACATCAATTCCTTGTCGGATTCCACAAGGTTGTGCCCAAGATTATTCACTATTCCCTCGCGGGATTCGTCGAAAACTTTACTACTCATAACTTTTCTGGCGACATTTTTAACATCGTCAATGCCCACTGATTTCGAGAACTTGCGGTACTGCTCTGGCCAGAGTTCGGGGGCAACTGTCCTGGCCACGCGTGCTTGTTTCGAATAGTGTGGAATCGAGCGAACCGGCGACTCTGCCATCTTCGGATCTTCGAGAAATCTTTTCACTTGGCGCCCGATGGCGATTGCTGGAGCATCGGGATTCGTCACCAATTCCAACTCTTTTTTCAAAAGCTTGTACCAGCTAGGCCACCGCTTTTTGGCGGTTTTCTTTGCCTGTTCGGTGGGCATCGCCCCTTTTGCAATGTCGGTAACGTGGTACGTCTTCCTGTCGCCGCATAAATAATTCTGCACGCAGAAGTGCATGATGAAATCGTCAACTGACCAACTAAAATTCCTTGGACTGGAAATTGTCCCGGCCTTGGCCTTTACGCCGGTGGAAGGCTCCATAGCTACTAATACGAAATCCACCGGGCCATTGGGTTAGATATTGGGTAAATACTCGCTCCGGTTTTTGCCCTCCCACTTGAAGACGCGGTTGTCTTCTTCGACTTGCGCTTTAAACTTGCCCTCTAGGGCCTGATACTTTTCTTGAAATGTCATCGCTAACCTCTCTACGACCG
The DNA here is from genome assembly GCA_965220095.1 of Dehalococcoidia bacterium. GTDB lineage: Bacteria > Chloroflexota > Dehalococcoidia > Lucifugimonadales > UBA3495 > Bin87. The sequence goes on along the minus strand of OZ244805.1, from coordinate 1,385,713 downwards.
GGCCGGCGCCCCACTCACCGCCTTACATCGGCGAGGCGAATATATCGGCCACTGCAATCGTTAGTCCGGGGACGGCGGCAGTGGTGAACGCATCGCCGGAGCGGTACAGCGTTTCCGTCGTATAGGCTCCGACGCCATCCCGAATAGCCGGCTCGGCCAGTGCCAGGATCGTTTCCGTGTCGGTGTCCAGTATCAGGTACTCAGGTATACCGAATCTGGCGTAGAGTTCCCGTTTGACGTCGAGGTCGTGGGCCGTGTTGGACGGCGACAGTACCTCCACCACCAAATCCGGCGGCCCCTCACAACCGCGCAAGGTGATTATCCCCCGGCGATCCTCGGATACGAAAAGCATATCGGGTTGGACGGTGGTTCCATCTGACAGGATCAGGTCGGTTGGAGCAAAAAACAATTCGCCCGCTTGGCCAAACCGGGAAAAGTGCAACTCGAAGGCAGCAACCCACCGGCGCAATGCTCGTTGGTGTTTGGTGTTTGGGGCTGGGGCCATTCTGTACAACACTCCGGCAATAAGCTCCCACCGCTCATCGTCGGGAGTGGCGGCGTAATCGGCATAGGTGAGTCCGCCTTTTGGTTTTGCCGTTGCCATAATTCGCTTCCTTACCACGGATTGGCAAATATCTCCGCCACGGGAATCGCCAGCCCGGGGATAACCGTCGTGGTGATGATGTCGCCGACAGTGTACAGCCTTTGCGTAGTGTACACGCCCAAGCCGTCGACGGTCGCCGGATCGGTGAGAGCCAGCAGAGTTTCGGCATCGCAGTCGGTCATCCAGTACGCGGGTATACCGTGCCGGGCGTACAGCTCCCGCTTTTGTTCCAGGTCGTGAGCCCGGTTGGATGGCGACAGGATTTCCACCACTAAATCCGGTGGCCCCTCGCATCCCCGATCGGCCAGGATGCGTTCACGTGCCATGCTGACGAAAAACAAGTCCGGCTCAACGGCAGATTCGCCGGGTAGCAGGACGGCAAACGGCGCGCGGTACACCAGTCCCAGGCGGCGTGGACGGATGTAGTCGGCAAAGCAACGGCCAATATTCTCCGACGCGTCCTGATGTTTGCGATTGGGCGCTGCCGCCATCTGATACAAAACTCCGTCAATCAGCTCCCACCGCTCGCCTTCCGGCGTGGCGAAATAGTCGGCGATGGTGTACGTGCCTTTCGGCTTTGCGGTTACCATGGCAGTCTCCGGATCAGTGCGATGTGTCTGCGCCTTTGCGTCGCTGCGTTAAAACCCCCAGGTGGGTTGGTATTCGCCGAACACTTCCCGAAACACGCCCATCATCTCGCCCAGGGTAGCATCGGCTTTCACGGCTTCGATGAGGGGATACATCAGGTTGGCGTCGCTGCCGCTTTGCCGGGCTGCGGATTCCAGGGCGCGCAGGCGTACCGCCAACTCCCGGTTGTCCCGTCGCCGGCGAATCTCGTTCAGATGGGCGATGTGCCGCTGTTCGCCGGCCTCGTCCACCCGCAGGATGGGGATTGACAGGCTCTCGTCGCTGGCCGTAAATGCGTTGACACCCACGGTAAGGCGTTCCTGACGATCTTCTTCCTGCTGATACAGGTAGGCGGCGTCGGCAATCTCGCGCTGGAAGAACCCCGACTCCAGCGCCGGAATCACGCCACCCTGCCGGTCGATGCGCTCGAAATAGTCGTAGGCGCCGGCCTCAACCTGGTTGGTCAGCGTTTCCACGTAGTAACTGCCTCCCAACGGGTCCACCGTGTCGACGACGCCCGTTTCGTGGGCGATAATCTGCTGGGTGCGCAACGCCTGCAACGCCGCCTCCGCCGACGGCAACGCCCACGCTTCGTCCTTGCCGTTGGTGTGCAGCGACTGGCAGCCTCCCAGTACGGCCGCCAGAGCCTGCAACGACACCCGCACCACGTTGTTCTCCGGCTGCTGCGCCGTCAGCGACGCGCCGGACGTTTGAGCGTGGAACCGCAGCCAGCCGGAGCGTTCGTTCTCGGCGCCGAAGGTATCGCGCATTTCCCGCGCCCAGATACGGCGCGCCGCGCGGAACTTGGCGATTTCCTCAAAGAAGTCGTTATGCACGTTGAAGAAGAAACTGAGGCGCGACGCGAAATCATCCACCGCCATACCACGTTCCACGCAATGACGCACATACTCGAACCCATCCACCAGGGTGAACGCCAGCTCCTGAACTGCGTTGCTGCCTGCCTCCCGGATGTGGTACCCGCTGATGCTGATGGGGTTGAACCGGGGCATATGTTTGGTGGCGAACTCAACCGTATCCACCACCAGGCGCATGGATGGATTCGGCGGGAAGATGTACTCGTTCTGGGCGATATACTCTTTGAGAATGTCGTTCTGGAGGGTGCCGCCCAGCGATGCGATTGACGCGCCCTGACGCTCGGCGGCGGCGATGTACATGGCCCAGATGATGGCCGCCGGGCTGTTGATCGTCATCGACGTGGTTACCTGATCCAGCGGGATGGCGTCGAAGACGGTTTGCATATCCTCCAGGCACGACACCGCCACGCCGCACTTGCCAAACTCGCCCCGCGCCCGTTCGTCATCGTGGTCGTAACCGTACAGCGTGGGCATATCGAAAGCCACGCTCAGCCCCGTTTCGCCCTGGTCCATCAGGAAGCGGAACCGTTCGTTGGTCTCCGCCGGCTCGCCAAACCCGGCGAACATCCGCATCGTCCAAAGGCGGGAACGGTAGCCGGTGGGATGCACCCCCCGCAGATAGGGATACTCCCCCGGCAACCCAACGTCGCGCAGATAGTCGCTGTCGGCAACGTCAGTTGGGCCGTAAACTGGTTGCACCGGAATCTGGCTCAGCGTCTTGTACGAGCCCTTGCGTTTGCTGGCGGCGTCGGCCTTTTCCCGCCAGGCGGCGGCGCGCGGTTCCAGCTGTTCGTTATCGTCGGAGAGAACCATGATGATGCTCCAGGGTTAGTCGTGAATGTCTATGCCCATGATGATGTGATTGGAGTATTTGGTCAACAGGGTGCGGGCTAAAGGAATCATATCGGGGTCTGGTGGACGGAATATGTCGTATCGGTGCCGCATGAGTAGCAACCGTTGATCTGGAGAGAATATTTCGGCCGGCCAGCGCACCTTCTCCGGGTCGACGTGCTTAACCACTGTTACGTTACCGGGCACGTCTTTCCACCAAGGGTTTTGCATGTCATGGGGCAAGGGGGTTGTTGTCGTCAGCTCGCGAGCCAGCCAACCCGTCCACCGACCGCCGATCACGTACCAGCCAATCCGTTCCTGTTTCGGATCGTCCAGGATGGATTCCATGGACAGGCAGGCGGCGGTCATTTCCTCCGCAGAAGGGACATAGCTCGCCGCAATGATGTCGGTGATAACCCAGGAATAGGCGTGCATCGTGGTGCCTCTGTTAGCCGAATCAGCTGTCCTGCTGAACATTTCGCGGCGGCACCAGCGATTCGCCCGCCCATCGGTCATAAACGTATTCGAAAAAGCCTTCGACGCGACTAGGCCGACAAATAGAGGCTATCTCCAACCCTGATCGTGTAAGTAAGACTTTGCCCGTTCTAATTTCGTTCTCCGACTCTTTGGGCATAGTTAACTCCGCCGATCTCCCGCAGTAGTAAAAGCGGAAAGTTTTTGGTAAATGCACGAGCGTAAAATTTCCAGCAACATTGAAATGGATAAGCCCAAGGGTTTCGAGGTCACCGAGCGAGCCGAAATTAATTCCATATCGGTTGTAAATGTCGTGCTGTGTATCAAATACGAGCGACTGCAATTGGTTGCCTATCACCCACGTGAATCTGCATAAATTAGTGAACAACTCCGCATCGCGCTTGTCTAAATCCGCCATCAGGTTGATGGTTTTTCGCGCGAATAAGCCGGGATTATTTGCTTCGCCAGCAAGAATTCTCCCCCAAGCTTGTTGCATTTCATCGTCGGATGCTGTCCGGCATTTGTCGAAAAAGTTTGTGATCCAATCGTCTTCCATGCCATCAGGTGAAGCGTCGTCAGCAAGATGGGGAAGGGCTTTTTGAGTTATGCTCTCGATATTTAATTGCTTTGTCATCTCCTCATTCACAAAACGGTCCGTTGCCCTTTGACGAAGTTCAGCAATTTCAAGGTCGGTCCCCGCTTCGGATACTCGGAGAATGCGGTCTGCTTGGGCCTGCGCTTCAGCCATGCGGACTTTCTGGCTGGGGTCGAAGTGCCTACCAATGGCACTCGATATTTTTTCGATCAAGAGTTTCGCGGGTTCCGACATCCCACTGACGTTAACTAATGAAAATCCCGCCATCATTATTTACCCCGCCCGCCCAATTGCTCGGAGATTTGGCAAAACCATTATATCGCAGTCTATCCCACCCCCGCCCGCTCCAAATTCAGCGCCAGCAGCCGCTCCAGTATCTCCCCGTCGCCCAAATCCGCCGGCCACCCATACGCATCAGCCACCGTCCCATCCAGCAGACGGTGCGCGTTGCCCAGCCACGTCGGATACTCGTTATACAGGTTGGTCAGCGTGCGGCGGCGCAGTTGGTCGGCGTTCAGCGCCGGGCCGCCAAACATATCCACCGGGTTCAGCCAGTTCTCCCGCAGCCCGTTCAGCTCGGCGGCGGCAGTGGCGATGGCCTCCCGCTGCTCCTCAGTGGGCTGCGGGAAGGGGAAGGTCTCAAAGCACGTGGTGGGGGTGTAGCGCAACCCGCTTTGCGCCTCCCGCAATTGTGAACCCATCGCCGACGCCCAAAGCCCGTGTATCCGGCTGTGCAGCACGCCAAAGAAATAATCATCGTCGCGGGGAAATACAATGATGGTGGCGTCCGGCAACACATCTCCATCAATGTACGAAAACATTCGGTGGCGGGACACCATGCTAGTCCCGATATAGCGGGCCAAACCCGTCAACGCCTCCCGCATCTCAATGCGCGGGCGACCATGCAGCCACCAATAGTTTCTAAATCGTTCATCCCGGTTGTTATCACGATCCGGTTTTACATTGGCAACAACATATTCAAACGGAGACTCATATAGGGCGGCGTCCGCCTCCAACATATCGGTGCCAAAGTCGATTATCCACATATTACGGGATACCTGGTTAATATCCCGGCCAATCATCCAGCGCTTGATGACGTCGCTATTGGGCTTGCCGTGGGGATTGGGCTGACGCAGCATCTCTTGGGCAACTTCGTTGGTTATCTCGAATGGCCCAACCTTGATGTCGCCCATAAAGCTGAGGTCGGCGTTCTCGGCCAGCGTTTTGGCCTGCGTCAAATCCGCCCCGCCGGTCAGGTCGGAGTTGATGTTGTTCACGCGCTCGCCGTCCAGAACGCGGGTGGTCTGGCTGCCGTCGTCAAAGCAGATGATTGAGATATGCACACTGGCGCCGTCCAGCACCCAATCCAGGTCTGAAACGGCGCTGAAAATATCGCCGCTCTCTTTGATACGAGCCAGCACCGGACGGTTGGACTGGAAGCGTATCGCCTGCGTCGCCAGCAGGCCGGCCCGCCGCGCCTTGCCTTCCGCAATGTGCTCCCGCGCCTTCTCGAACCAGTAACAGCAGAGGTCGCTGGAATTAGGGATGCGGTCGCCGTACAAATCGTAGGCCGCGTTGACGTATTCATCGCCTAGCTGTTCCCGGAACGGGAAGTGGCCCAGGAACGGCGGGTTGCCCACGATGTAATCCACCGCCGGCCACTCCGGTTCCGCCGGCTGCTCCGGTTCCGACCGGTCAATGATGGCGTCGCGGCACTCGATTGTATTCAGGGAACCCAGCACCGGCTCCCGGTTGTACTGGTGGCCGTTTTCAATCAACCATTGCAGATGCCCAATCCACAGGGAAGTACGGGCCAGGTCGCTGGCGTAAGCGTCAATCTCGATGCCATAGCACTGCTCCGGCGACACCTCCGGGAGGAAGCCCCGCAGGTTCAGTTCGGCTGCCAGCGTCAGTACCACTTTTTCCAGGTCGTGCAACTGACGCAGCGCCACGTAAAGGAAATTGCCGCTGCCGCAGGCCGGGTCCAGCACTTTCAGCGAGGATAGCCGGCTCTGGAATTCTTCCAGCAACCGGCGGGCCTGGTCTTCATCCTGCTGGCCTTCCAGCAGCGTCAGGCCGCCTACTTTGCGCTCAACTTCAGACCACTCAGCCCGCAACGGTTTGATTATCACCGGCTCGATAACCGACAGAATGTCAACCTCGGAAGTGTATTGCGCGCCAACGAGTTCCTGCTTGTTGGGGTCAACCACCCGCTCAAACAGGGTGCCGAAAATGGATGGCTCAATGTGGGCCCAATTTCGCTCCGTCGCTTCGGAAATTCCTTCCAGCTCGCCCGTAGTCATCAAGATCGTATCCGGGTCTTTGAACAAGTCGCCGTTGAAGTGGCGAATGGTCTGCACACCAAACCGGCCGCCGTCGTTCATGCGGCGGAACAGTTCCTGCAGTCCCTGGTCGAATTCGGCGGGATTGTCGTGAAAATTCTCGCAAAGCTCGGTAATCATCTGGCCGGGCAGCAGCCCCACGTCCTGGGCGAAAAAGCAGAACACCAGGCGATTCAGGAACCGGGCAACGTCCAGGGAGTCAACTCCCCGCTCCCGCATGGACGCCGCGATCTTGGCGAAAATATCGGCTGTCGCTTTGGTAACGTCATCCGGGCTGATTTCCGGTTCCAGCGTATCCGGATTGTGAAAAACGCTGCGCAGTAGTCCAAGCTGTTCCGGCTCGCCAACGTCATCCAGCAGGATGGTGTGGACAATGGGCACTTTGTTGGTGAAGTTGGTGTGAACCCTAATGGTGCGGAAGTCGGATACCACCAGAATAGGCGGGTTGTTCAGCGCCTCCCGGTAACGTTGCAGCTGGCGATACGCCTCGTCCAAGTCCCGGTGCAGCCCCTTGAACTCCCAGGCGAAATAGCTGCGCTTGTACACATCGGCGCGGCCCCGGCGGCCCGACGACTCCCGCACCGCCCGCTCGAAGGTGTACCACTCCTGACGCGGGTCAAGCTCGGCCGGCGTAGGATGTTCCACCACCCGGCAAAGGTCAATGAACCATTCCTGCGCCCCGGCCGATTCCTGCCCCCGGCTCCGGCGCCACTTGGCGATGAAATCCTGCGGTGTCATAGCGTTGGCTGCTATACCCCGGCCGTATTCTGCCGTCGGTAATGCTACGGGCCGGAACGTCAATAGGTGAAAATATCGGCGACAGAGCAGGCGAAACCGGGCAGCGCCGGCTCACAAGTCAAAACGTCGTTAACGCCGAACTGCTGCACCGACCCGTCCTCGTGATGAGCGTACACTTCCTGCGTTTCAGGATACACGTTCAACACCAGGCGGACGCCGGCGCCCAGCCACATTTGCGTTTTCGCGTCTATCTCCGGCTGTCGATCGTTAGGTGAAGCCACCTCTACAACCAAGTCGGGAATTACTTCGGCGTAGCCGCGTTCTGCAACGTGGCCTGACAGCCGTTCATGCGAGGCAAAGGCGTAATCCGGAGCACGCACCGTATCAGGGAGCCTTTCGATCCAGAATCCGGTATCTGCGGCCCACGTGTGGCCCAAGTTGCCAGCTTCGACAAAATTGCCGAGCCGCCGGCCGGTTCGATCCGCTACTATCCCGTGCCGGTCTCCCGCAGGCGCCATTGTTATCAGCTTTCCTTGGATAAGTTCATGCCGATTGCCGTCATCGGGCATCGCCAACAATTCGTCGGCGGTCATCAACTTCCTGAATGTAGTCATAGTTGACCCCTCCGGTATTCGAAATGAACCGAACCGTCGTTGCGGAGAGTATAGCGCAAGCCAACAGGATTCCCGCCAGCCGATGCAATTGACCCGCCGTCCTACACCACCAGCCGCACGAACCGGCGGCGGCCGGCACGCACCACATCCCCGGCAGCCAGCGCTGGCAGCGGCGCTCCGGCTGCCACGGTTGCCCGGTCGCCGCTGCTGTGGATGATTTCCACCGCGCCCTGGCTCACCAGGCGGCGGGCCTCGCTGGCGCTGGCGACCAGTTCCGTTCGCACCAGCAGCTGGTTGATGCTCAGTTCGGCAACGTCGGCCAGCCGACACTCGGGAATATCATCGGGCAGATCGCGACGCTGCACCACCTGCTCGAACTGGGCCTCGGCGCCGCTGGCGGCAGCGGTGTCGTGGAAGGTGGCAGTTATGGAGCGGGCCAGCCCCTTCTTGAAATCCATCGGGTTGGCGGAATCTGACTCCATCGCCTGGCCCATGGCGGCGAGGTCGGCGTTGGGCACATCGGTCAGGTACTCGTAATACTGGAGTATCAGGCTGTCGGGCAGCGACATTACCTTGCCGTACATCTCCTGGGGCGATTCTTCCAGCGCGATGTAGTTGTCCAGGCTCTTGCTCATCTTCTGGACGCCATCGGTGCCCACCAGGATGGGCATGAGGAAGCACTGCTGCGGCGTTTGGCCCATCATGCCCTGCAACTCGCGGCCCACCAGCAGGTTGAACATCTGGTCGGTGCCACCGAATTCCACGTCGGCTTCGATGGCCACCGAGTCGTAGGCTTGCAGCAGAGGGTAGAGCAGCTCGGTGATGGCGATGGGTTGGTGGTCGGCGAACCGGCGGGCGAAGTCGTCGCGTTCGAGGAACTGGGCCACGGTGAAGCGGCTGGTCAGCTCGATGACGTTGGCCAGGGTGAAGTCGCCGAACCACTGGCTCTGCCATTCCACCTGGGTGCGGTCGCGGTCAACCACCTTGAAGAACTGGCGCATATACGATTCGGCGTTGTCCAGCACCTCGGCATGGCTGAGCATCGAGCGGGTGGCGGAACGGCCCGAGGGGTCGCCAATCTGAGCCGTCCAGTCGCCGACGATGAGGATTACCTGATGGCCCAGGTCCTGCAACTGCCGCAACTTGCGCAGCCCCACCACGTGGCCCAGGTGAATGTCCGGGCGGCTGGGGTCGAATCCCATTTTGAGGCGGAGCGGGCGGCCCCGTTGCAGCATGGCGACGAAGGCGTCTTCAGAGATGATACGGCTCACGCCCCGCCGGGTGATGAGGGCCGTATCCGTGGGAACCCGGACGGGGCTAGTCACCGGCGACCTCTCCGTTGCGTTCCAGCTCGTCGTGCTCGGTCAGTGTGGACCGGGCCAGGTCAACGTCCCGGTTCATCTGCGTAATCAGAGCGTCGATGCCGTCGAAAGTTTCCTGACCGCGCAGCCGGGACACGAACTCCAGGCGCAACGACTGGTCGTAGATGTCGTCCGAGAAGTCCAGCAGGTGCGCTTCAATCAACCGCTGGTTCAGGCCAAAGGTGGGACGGACACCGATGCTGGTGGCCGCCATGTGGCGCACGCCGTTCACGGTGGCGTAGGTGGCATAGACCCCATCGGCGGGAATGACAAAGTTGGCGGTGGGCACGATGTTGGCGGTGGGGAAGCCCAGCTGCCGGCCCATCTTCGCGCCGTGCACCACAATGCCATCGGTGGCGTAGGGACGGCCCAACAGATACTCGGCGCCGTCCACATCGCCGTCGGCCAGGGCGTTGCGCACCCGTCGGCTGCGGACGGCGGAGCCATCGAGTTCCAGCGGGGCCACGGTTTCCACCCAGAAGCCCAGGGAAGCGCCCCGCCGGCGCAGGTATTCGAGATTGCCGCTGCGGTTGCGCCCCAGCGCGAAGTCGGGCCCGGTTACGATGCCGCGCATCTTCAGGCAATCGACCAACAGATCCGTAAACTCGTTGGCGTCCACGTTGGCCAGTTCGTTGGTGAACTCCAGACTGATAACCTGCCCGACACCAGCCTTGTAGAGCAGCTCGACCTTCTCTTCGGGCGTGATGATTTTGTTGACGGTGCGGTCCGGGTTCACCACCTCGGCGGGGTGGTTGCTGAAGGTGATAACCGTGGGAACCAGGGGCTTGGGCGCCAGTTGAAAGAGGCGTTGCAGCAGATGCAGGTGTCCGCGGTGCACACCGTCGAAAACGCCGATGGTGATGGCGGTCTCACTGCCGGGTGGGGGAGCCGCGTCGGCCAGCGTCTGGCGAAAACTCATTGGGTTTGCGTTTTCCAGAGTCGGTATGTGCTGCCGACTGGCAGGCGTTTCAAAGGAGTAAGGGCGCAGCAAAACTGAGGGTTGCAGGCACCCACCTTGGCGCACCGTCGCGACTATCCGCTACGGTTGGGCCGGGCGTTAACGATGGTAGCACAAGCCCCGGCAACCCGGCAAGCGCAGACACCGCCGAGAACCGGCACTGTGCGAAGCCCTCTCCCGTCGGAAGAGGGGGGGCAGGCAAGGAGCGTAGCGGTTAAGGAAGGACCTGGTACTCCGCTTCGGCGATTTTCTGGCCGCCTTCGTTGTAGACGTACACCCAGTGGTGGCCGATGGCCCTCCGTTGTGGGCTGCCCAGGTAGGCGTAGAACCAGGCTCGCCCGTCCCGGGTATAGACTGGTGGTTCCTGGGGCCAGACGGCATAAGGTTCCCGGTCTTCGTGGTATTGAACCACCTGAATGTCGACCGTTGCCGGCGGATTGTTGACTCCGGGGAAGTAGATTCTGAGCCAGCGGCGCTGATCGGGGCTGCTGGCTGGCACCTGGGCTATCCCAAACTGTCTATTTTCGTTGTACCGGTCTTTAATATTTACCGATGACGCTGTACCCAGTCCGGGGACAGAGCCAGTAGGCGCGCTGTCGTCGGTGAGCACTTTTTCTCCGTAGCGACGGGCCAAGGTGTGGCCGGTGCTGCCCAGGTTTCGGGGGTTGGCAGCGCATCCGGGGCAGAACGCGCGCATCAGGCTGAGGCCCTGGTCGATTTCGTCCTGCTCATAGGTGGACAGGCGCAGATGCAGGTTGCGGAAGGCGGCGTTGAACTGTTCTCTGTTCATGCTGCGGTCAAGGTTGATGAACAGTCGCTCGCCCAGCGAGTAGTTGCACTGGCTGCCGTATGAGGGTTCGACTCCGTACTGTGGATTGTCGGCGCGCAGGTGCTCGATGGTGCGGTAGTAGGGGCACGGGGAGAAGTCCGTGTTTAGGTCGTTGAGGTTGAATTGACGCCATTCGGAGTAGGCGCCAATGTATTCGGCTGCGCCTTCGGAAATCCAGCGCTCGTGTCTCTTACCGTCCCACCAGAAGTGGCCGATTTCGTGGGCTATGAGGCGCTGCCGGCGCCGGTCTGTATATCGAGTTCCGTCATAGCCGGCGTCAACCTGGATGCTGCTGCCGTTGTTGCTTGCCTCCGCGTTGGGCACATCCGCCACCAGTATGCCAACAAAGTCGATGGGCAAAGCCCGGCCCATCAGGGTTTCGGCGTCGCTGACGGCGGTTGTTGCGGTCTGAATCAGTTTGCTGTTCTGACGGGACATTGCTAGCCTGACTATGGAGAAGTTCAACGGGTTGCCATACCGGCCAACCGTGTTTCGTTCCTCGACGGTTCCGTAGTCGGCGAGCCAGTCTATGAGGTCGGTGTTGCCGTCTTTGTATGGTTTGCCCATAACGGCGATGATTTTGGCCTCGGTGTTGTCGATGCCGCCGCCGTCGGCAAAGCCGGCAGAGGCAACTATGGCCGCGGCGTATTCCGGCTCATACTCTGATATGTGCACCAGCGTTTGGATGGCCTGGTGGTCGCCGGGGGTATGGTCTTGCAGAAAGGGCATACGGGTAAGCGCGCTGGCGAGGCTGGGGTTGTATTCCTGCAAAAATCCCAGCCAATTGAGGGTTACCTTTTCGGACGGGGTTCGCCCGTCGGTAGCCCAGGGGAGACCGGCTATCTCGGAGGTTATGGCGTAGTTGACGCCATTGACGCCTGCGTTGGGGTCACTGCCGGCGGCGTTAGATTCGTTGCCGGCCCGGGCGCGTTTGGAGTTCAGTTTTTCCTGGAAGTATTTGATGCTGGCGGATTGGTCCAGGCGGTGTTGCCGGGCGTGGCTATCGGGCAGCAATTCGTGGGGGTTGGCCGCGAAATACGGGTCAACAGCGGACAGCGGCGGAGCGGTTTCGCAGCCGTCTTCGTGGCCGTAGGGACAGGGCGGCTCGGGCATTTCGGCCCGGGATATCCGCAAGCCGTCGGGCTGGTAGGCCGCGACGTTGCCGTCGGTGGCCAGCAATTGCGCTCCAACAATTACAACCGCCGCTGCTAGCGTAGCAGCAGCCAGGTTCCTGATGCGCTTGGTTTTGATGATTCGCATTAAAAAAGAGTGTTTCCAAACGTTCGCTCTGAGCTGTGGGAGGCGCATGGCTACACCTCCCGCAGCTCTTTTACTGCTAAAAGTCGGGGGGGCTGTCAGGGGGAGAAAGCGGAACGTCCGGGTTGGGCATACGCCCGGCCAGCCGGCGGGTTATCTGACTGCTTATTCTCCTGCTGTTGTCGGACATGGCTGTTGTCTTCCTCCTTTTCAATAGTATGGCACTCCCCATATCATACCGCATTACCGGTCAGGTCGGGGGCCAGGGCAACCGCATTCTAATTGAATCAGTTTTTGAGGTGCCCGTCATTCCCGCGAAAGCGGGAATCCAAGTGGCTTGGTTGTACGTCAACTGCCTGGAAGCAATCTGTATGGATTCCCGCTTTCGCGGGAATGACGATTTATCAGGCCACCTAAAGTTAGAATGCGTTTGCCCTGAGGTCGGGGGCGGCGTCAGGGGCCCTGGCGGCGGAGCTGCGCTTCCAGCTCCCGTACGCGGGCTTCGGCGGTGTCGGCGCGGTTGCGCTGGTCGTCGTAAGTCAGGATATGGTTTCCTGTTGCCGGGTCGTACCATCCCAGTTGGCCGGCTTCCCACCGGATGTGCAAGTTCAGTGTCTCGCTGTAGCCCTGCAGAATGCCTTTGGGTAACTGTTCGATGGTAACGGGCTCGTAAGTTCCGTTTACCAAGTGGTCTCCGGCCAGCCGGATGCCGTGGTATTGGCCCGTCTCGTCAAAGCGCCAATATTCTGGTATCCCCAGGGCGGCATAGTCCTCTCGCTTCTCCGTCACGTCTATGCGTCCGGTGCGCCGCGAGGCGATTTCCAGCACGAAGTCCGGTGGCTTCCCCTGCTCTGAGATGACGTAGGCGTTGCTGGCCTTGTAGGCCGCCGGGTCTACGCCAAATGCCACCAGCAGGTCGGAGTAGCGGACTCCCGCCAGGTTCCTGGTGGGGCTGACCGCCAGGTAATGCTTGCCAGCCACCAGAGTGGTTTCGGGATTGCTCAGGTGGACGGCCAGGTGGTGAGCGTTGCCAGTGGCCGCCAGGTGATCGAAGCTGGTCATCTTGTCTTCCGGGTCTTCCGGCGGGTCCGGGAATCGGTAACGCCCTGCGGATTTCGGTGTCTTGGCGGTGGTCATGCTGAACCTCTGGGGGCTTAGCTTGGATGGTCGGTTTCAGATCAAACGGGCAAGTGGATTGCATTATATCCGAATCTAAAAGGTATACTGCCCCCACGCGCCGGCCAATCCAGGGCAAACGCATTCTAATTGAATCGGTTTTTGAGGTGCCCGTCATTCCCGCGAAAGCGGGAATCCAAGTGGCTTGGTTGTACGTCAACTGCCTGGAAGCAATCTGTATGGATTCCCGCTTTCGCGGGAATGACAGAAAGGATGCGGGAATGACGATTTATCAGGCCACCTAAAGTTAGAATGTGTTTGCCCTGCCGGCCAATCCACGTACATGCAAGCCGTCCGACTGCCCTTTTCCTACCTCCAAAATCCGGTTTATCCTGTACATCCATGCAAATTACCCGGATTGTCGGGGTGCAAAATCCCTCAAAACCCGCAACTCGCGTAACCGGCAACCCGTCAACTGCCCGCAATAAAATGCCCCCACGCAATTCCAACACGATGCGCGTTGCCGGCGGTGATGCACGCGGCTTGCGGCTCCAAGGGGCCGTGGTTGCGGGCGTTCGGCCCACCACAGAACGGGTCCGCGCGGCCATCTTTAACATTTTGGAATCTGACCAGGTTGTTGGCCGGCGCGCCGTTGACCTGTTTGCGGGCACCGGGAGCCTCGGTATCGAAGCGTTGAGCCGGGGTGCGGCATGGGCCGATTTCGTGGAGCAGAACGCCCGGCAGTGTCGCCCGCTGCAGGACAATCTGAACCACACCGGTTTTGCCGGCGCAAGCAAGGTGCACTGTGCCGACACCCTGCGGTATCTGGCACGTCGGCAGGAACCTTTTGACCTGGTCCTGCTCGATCCGCCGTACCGGGTGCAGGACCTGGCTCCCGTGCTGCGGGCATTGGCCGCGCCCGGCGTGCTGGCCGTCGACGCCACCGTGGTGCTGGGACACAGCAGCCGCATATCGGCGCCGCAGGACATCCGTCACCTGCGACAATACGACCAGCGGCGGTACGGCGACAACGGCGTTACCTTTTACCGATACGATCCGGACTGGCCGGCAACGCAACTGAACAGAGAAATTGAACAACGCAACTGAATCAGGAGATTAGCCGAATGGTAACCGCTCTCTATCCGGGTTCTTTCGACCCGGTAACGATGGGACACCTGGATGTGGCCCTTCGTGCTGCACGGTTGTTCGATAAAGTTCTGGTCGCCGTGTACGACACACCGTCCAAGAGCCTCCTGTTCAACACCGCAGAACGCGTGGACCTCATGCGCCGGGCCGTGGCCGACATCGGCAACATAGAGGTGATTCCCTTTACCGGCCTGGTGGTGAAATGCGCCCGGGATACCGACGCGGCAACCATCATCCGCGGCCTGCGCAGCGGCCCCGATTTTGAGTATGAATCCCAGATGTTCTTTATGAACCGGCGGCTGGAACCTGACGTCGACATGGTGGCGCTGATGAGCGACCCGGAACACATGATGATCAGTTCCAGCCTGCTCAAAGAGGTGGCGCGGCTGGGCGGCGACATCACCGGAATGGTGCCGCCCCACGTGGCCGCCGCCCTGCACGAGAAATTCCAGCTGCCGGCTCAATAGCCCCGGCTTTTAGCCAGACCAGGGCAAGTTTAACGACCGGCACAAGGGGGACATTATCGACATCAACAACATCATCGACCGCATTGAACTGCTGGTTGATTCGAGCAAATCGGTGCCGCTGAGCAACAGCGCCATGGTTGACAAGGTGAAGCTCAACGAGCTGATGGCCCAACTTCGCATGGCCATCCCACAGGAAATTCGACACGCCGAGGAAATGCTGTCCCGCAAGGATGAGATCATGACGTCGGCGGCGTCTGAGGCGCACCAGACCCGTCAGCACCTGGAGCAGGAGTTCCGCAGCCGTCTCGGCGACCACGAGCTGGGTCGCAAGGCCGAGGAAATGCTGCGCGAGGCCGAGGTCAAGGCACGTCGAATGATGCAGCAGGCCGAGCAGGACGCTGAGAATCGCCGCAACCATGCCGACGCCTACGCGCTGCGTACTTTGCGCAACCTGGAGCGCGACCTGGCCGCTGCCACCGGCTCAATCCGCAAGGGCATCGACATGCTGGCCGGTTCTGCGCTGGCGTCCTCCGCAAACTCCTCCGTACCATCGCCCGCCGATTTCGCTCCGGAGGATGTGGCCGAGCCAAGCGTTTTCAGGTAGGCATTGGCTCACCCCACTGTCCCGCAACGCAGGCTTCGGACCGGGAAAACCCGGTCAAGACACGCCCCGGCGACCGGGTGGCGACGCGGGTTCGTGGTTGCAACCCCTTACTGGTGGGTGTAGAATTGGCGGAGCCAATTGGTGGGGTCCGTCACAGGCTCGGCCCAACCATTGTGCTGGACGCGGTCACTGGGAGTGATGCAACTAGATATGCGTGAATTGGTGATTGACAGCATCCGGATCAGCCAGATGAATTACCAACGGGTGGTGGTTCTGAAGGAACTGGAAACCAACCTCTTCCTGCTCATCTGGATAGGCCCCACCGAAGCCGAAGCCATTGCCGTGAAGATGCAGGGAATGACCGTTCCCCGGCCACTGACCCACGACTTGTTGGTTGACCTGGTGAAATCGGTGGGCGGTTCCTTCGAGCACATCCTGGTGAATGACCTGCAAAACGAAACCTTTTACGCCAAAGTGGTTATCCGAGTCGGCGACCAGATCCACGAAATCGACTCCCGGCCCAGCGACGCCATGGCCGTGGCCGTGCGCGCCGAAGTTCCCATCTACGTTGCCGATGAAGTGATGGACAAAGCGGCAATCTCCATGGATCAGGATACCGGACAGCCTCTGACGCCCGAGAGCGCCGCAACTGAAGATGCCGAGGCCAACGTAACCGAAGAAGAATTGCAAAAGTTGTCCGCCTTTACCGACCTGATCAACGAGTTGGATATGGAAGACTTCGAACGCAAGTAGATTGAGTTGCGCTGAACACCCTCTTAACGATGGATAATACGCCCCGATACCAGAACTGGCGGGGCGTTTTCGTTGCCAGATTACGTATTTGGACGTCGTTCGCATTGACACGCCCGAAAACCGATGCTACTATTTTCGCCGCCCGTCAACTGGTTTGTTTGTGAACGCTCATGCCGTCCTGGCTTCTTGTCGCCCTGCGGCTCACTGGCTTAGGTTGGTATGTTGCCATCTGCATTGTGCTGGGCATTATTGGGGGCCTATGGCTGGGGAAGCTAACCGGTCAGGTAGCGTTGCTGGTGCTGTTGGGAACAGTGCTGGGCAGCGTAGTCGCCTTTTACGGCGTGTACCGGATGGTTTTGCGGGCTATCTACGGTTCCAACCCGCCGCAACCGTCGTCGCGACGACGGGACACGCCGGGTGATAACGACGGAGGCATCAACTAGTCGTGTCACGTAATCGGATGCTAATGCTCTTTGGCATCGGCATGGGCGTGCTGCTCATCGTCGGTTTTGTCGTTGGAGCCGTCGGCTCGCGTATGTTCGGTGGTGAATCCGGCCGGCCGTTCGTACCCCAACCCGAAATCCATCTACCACCGCAACCGATTTTCCCGAAAGAGGCCCGCTATTCCGCTCTGGGCATTGAACTTGGCGAGGATGCCGGCGCCCATGCCGAGGCCGAATCATCCGACGCCAGTCAGAGTGAGTCCTCGGACAGCGCTGACGCCCATCCCGCGGCAGAGGAACATCACGGTGAACTCCTGGGGGTCATGGACATCGCCATCACCAACACGCTGGTGTCGGCCTGGCTGGTCAGTATCGTGATGCTGGTGTTCTTTGTCGGCGGCGCGCGGCAGCCCAAGGTTGTTCCGGGCCGGTTGCAGGCGCTGGTCGAGATGCTGTTTGAGATGGTGCTGAACTTCGCCACCGGGGTTTTGGGGCCGGAGATGGCGCGCAAGGCATTTCCGGTGGTGGCTACCATCTTCTTCTTCGTGCTTTTCAACGCCTGGCTGGCCATCTTCCTGATACCGATATACCAGGCCATTGGCTTCGGCGCCGGCGGCGAGCACGGGTTTGAAATCAGAGCGCACCTGCTGCGGCCGGCCGGCACCGACCTGAATATGCCGCTGGCGTTGGCGCTGATTTCCTTCGTGTTCGTTGAATACTGGGGGTTCCGGGCGCACAACTTCGGCTACCTGAAGAAGTTCTTCGCCTTTGGCGACATCCTGCGCGGGCGGCCATCGGGCCTGATCAACGTGATGGTTGGTTTTCTGGAGCTGATTTCCGAGTTCGTGCGGATTGTGTCGTTCACCTTCCGGCTGTTTGGAAACATGACCGCCGGTGAAATTCTGGTGGTGATGATCACCTTCCTGGTGCCCTTCGTGGCGACCCAGTTCGTGTTCGGACTCGAACTGCTGGTGGGGCTAATCCAGTCGGTCATCTTCGCCGGCCTGACGCTGGTATTCCTGTCGGTGGCGGTCAGTCACGAGGAGCACTAACCGGCCAGCAGCGCAAGCAAAAATAATCGGGAATTACCCGCTCCCGCGCACTAGGCGCGGTTGCGGAGCGACCAAAATCAGGGCCACATTCAACTGGGCCACATTCGACACGGAGGAAACTCAACAATGGCAATCGACCTTTCAATGATGATGACACTGCTCGCAATGGGCGCTCAGGCGTTGTCCGACGACGGAGCCAAGTACGTCGCAGCCGGCTTGGCTATCGGTCTCGGCGTCGTCGGCCCCGGCGTTGGCATCGGCATCCTGGGCTCCGGAGCCATGGGCGCCATCGGGCGCAACCCCGAAGCGGCCGGCGCCGTTACCACGAACATGATTCTGGCGATCGCCTTCGCGGAAGCGTTGGGCATTTACTCGCTCATCGTGGCCGTAATCCTGCTCTTCGTGGTGTAGCAACATGGCAGAACTGGGCTTGAATGTGCCCTCGCTGATCAGTTATCTGATCAACTACATTGCTCTGCTGATATTGCTGGCCGTATTCGCCTACCGTCCTTTGCTAAACGCAATCGACGGCCGGATTGAGACCATCCGCGACAGCCTGGCCGCCGCAGACCGCGCCCGGGAGGAAGTGGCTTCGTCCCGCGCCGAAATCGAAGAGGAGCTGAACGCAGCCCGCCGTGAAGGACAACGTCTGCTGGATCAGGCGCGGGAAGCCGCCGACCGTTTTCGCGACGAAGAGATGGCCCGTGCGCGGCAGGCCGCCGTGGACTTCACCGAGCGGGCTCAGGCCGATATTGGTCGTGAGCGCGACGCTGCCATCAACGAGGTTCGCGCCGCGTTCGGCGATCTGGCCATCACCGCCGCCGAGCGGATTATTCGCCGCACCGTGGACCGGCAAGCTCATCAGGAAATCATCGATCAGGTTCTGGCAGAAGGCGAGCAAGTGCTCCGCCGCAGCTAGACAGGCTATCGTCGAAACGCCCACCGGCGACCATGTGCCCGTACCGACGGGTTTTCGCCGGTGACGCAGCAACCGGCTACGTAGATAACGGCTACGCAGAAAACGGCTACGCAGCGCCGGGTTACACAGGAATCAGGACAGGGAGGCAGCACAGCCGTGGCAAAACGATTGTCGGGGCAACGCTACGCACAGGCCATCTTCGAGTTGGCTCTGGAGAACGCGCTCGTGGAGGAGTGGGACCAGGACTTGCGTCTGGCGTCTGACGTGCTCCAGGACGACGAGTTCGCGCTGTTCCTCAAACACGCCGAAATTTCGTCGGAGCGCAAGATAAACGCTGTCGAATCAGTGCTGGCCCAGGTCCATCCGCTGGTGCGTAACCTGGTGTCGCTTTTGGTGAGCCGCAACGGTGTGGACGCCATTGCCGACGTGCAGGCCAGTTATACGGACCTCCTTGACGAACATCTGGGACGCCAACGAGTGGAAGTTACGGCGGCGGTGCCCCTGGAGGAAGCCGAACTGGATCGCATTTCCCGGTTTGCGGCTTCTCTTACCGGAAAGGAAGTCGTGGTTACCGCCCTGGTCGACGAGAATATTCTTGGTGGCCTGGTTATCCAGATTGGCGATCAACTGCTCGACGGCAGTACCAGCTCCGCGCTGGACCGGCTGCGCCACAATGTTCGCGCTCAGGCGGCTTGATTCCCAGGTAAACCGGCTTCAAATCAGATTGAACTTGTCAGATTGAACTTGTCAGATTGAACTTGTCAGATTGAACTTGTCAGATTGAACTCGCCGCCCGTTTCGGACGGCTAAGCTAACCGCAGTACACGCGCAACGCAGGACACAAGGAGACTCGCCGATGGCAGTCAGCGGACAAGAGCTAGTATCACTCATCAAACGACAGATCGAGGAGTTCGGCGGCGACCTGACTCTCGTAGACGTGGGCACGGTGTTGCAGGTCGGCGACGGTATTGCCAGCATTCAGGGCCTGCAGAGCGTTCGTTCCAATGAGCTACTGGACTTTGGCAACGATGTGCTTGGCCTGGCGCTCAACCTGGAGGCCGACGTGGTTGGCGCTGCCATCCTCGGCGACCCCAACGCCGTGAAAGAGGGCGACCGGGTAAGAGCCACCGGGCAAATTATTGAGGTCCCCGTCGGCGATGCACTCCTGGGCCGCGTGGTGGATCCGTTGGGTCGCCCGCTGGATGGCAAGGGCCCCATTGCCAGCGATCGCACCATGCCCGTAGAGCGAACGGCGCCCAACGTGGTGGTTCGCAAGTCCGTTGATACCCCGGTACAAACCGGCATCAAGGCCATTGACGCCATGATTCCCATTGGCCGCGGCCAGCGAGAACTGATTATCGGCGACCGCTCCACCGGCAAAACGGCCATTGCCATCGACACCATCATCAACCAGCGCGAAACCGACCTGATCTGCATTTACGTGGCCATCGGCCAGAAGCAGGGCAAGGTTTCGCAGGTGGTGGGTATCCTGGAAGAATACGGCGCCATGGATCACACCATTGTGGTTAACGCCGGCTCCGCTGATTCCGCGCCGTTGCAATTCATCGCGCCCTATGCCGGTTGCGCCATGGGCGAGGCTTTCATGGAAGAGGGCAAGGACGTGCTCATCGTATACGATGACCTGACCAAGCACGCCTGGGCCTACCGTCAGATGTCGCTGCTGCTGCGCCGTCCCGCCGGCCGCGAGGCTTACCCGGGCGACGTGTTCTACCTGCACAGCCGCTTGCTGGAACGAGCCGCCCGTATGCACGACGACTTCGGCGGGGGGTCGATCACGGCCTTGCCCATCATCGAGACGCAGGCCGGAGACGTGTCCGCGTACATCCCAACCAACGTCATCTCCATTACCGACGGCCAGATTTACCTGGAGCCGGAACTGTTCAACGTGGGTATTCGACCGGCCATCAACGTGGGTTTGTCGGTTTCCCGAGTGGGCGGCGCGGCCCAGACCCGGGCGGTGCGGCAGGTGGCTGGCAGCCTCCGCATGGACCTGGCCCAGTATCGCGAATTGGCCACCTTCGCCCAGTTTGGCACCGCCGACCTGGACGCTTCAACCCGGGCGCAACTGGCGCGGGGTCAGCTGGCAACGGAGGCGCTGAAGCAGGGTCAATACCAACCGCTGAACCTGGGAGAGGAAGTGATGGTTCTCTTCGCGGTGAACTCCGGCCTCATGGAAGACATACCGCTGGAACGCGTAGGAGCATTTGAAGAACAGCTGCTCCGCCACCTCAACGCGACCCATCCTGCGATCGGGCAAGCCATAATCGAGGCTGGCAACGTTTCCGACGATGTGAGCGCCCAACTCACCGCAGCCATCAACGAATTCAAACCGACCTTTGGCTAAACTGAAAAACACTCGGTAGCAAAGCGCTAACGGTCAATCGCCCATAATCGTCAGGTTGAAATATGCCCAGCGTCAGAGACATACGGCGGCGCATCCGGAGCGTCGAAAATACCGGCAAGGTTACCAATGCCATGTCGTTGATCGCGGCGTCCAAGATGCGGCGGGCGCAGCAGGCGGTTACCGAAGGACGGCCCTACGCGGAAAAAATTCACGAAGTGATCGCCGAGTTGGCCGCTCAACCGGCCGGCGATGAAGACGCTACCCATGCGCTGTTGCAGGTGCGACCGGTCAACCGTATCGCGTTGGTGGTCGTCACGCCCGACCGCGGACTGGCCGGTGGAATGCACTCCACCATCAACCGACGGGTCGCCCAGTTCATTCTGGACAGCGAGCGCCCGGTGCGGAGCATTGTGGTGGGTCGCAAAGGCCGGGACTTCCTGGTGCGTTACACTCAGGGGGTGCAGGCAGTATTTACCGACCTGGGAGACCGGGTTTCGCTGGCCGACACCACCGCCATTTCCCGGCTGGTTATCGACGACTACACGGCCGGGGAGGTTGACGAGGTGTATCTGTCCTATATGCGGTTCGTCTCCACGGTGCAGCAGGTACCGGTTATGGAACGCATCTTGCCGGTGGTGCCGGCGGAGTTGGACAGTACCCAGCGGGTGGGCTACATTTACGAACCGGACGCGGCAACGGTACTGAGCTCGCTGCTGCCCCAGTTTGTGGAAATGCAGGTTTACCACGGAATCCTGGAAAGTATTGCCAGCGAGCAGTCGGCACGCATGGTTGCAATGCGCAACGCCACCGACAACGCCAACCAACTTTCCTCCGACCTGACGCTGGTAATGAACAAGCTGCGCCAGGACAGCATCACCAACGAGTTGCTGGACCTGATTGGCGGCCAGGTGGCGATGGAGGGATAAGGTCCGGCGGTATTGACAAGACTGAATGCTTCCTTTTGGCGATATACCTGCCGAACTATATCGGTGGTTTCTGCTCACTTACGGTACTACCGCTGCCGGACGTGTTGCGCTGGAAGCCCATAAGCAGATAGCCGTTCTGGAAACCGCTTGGTATGATGTTCCTACAGCAGCACTCAGCATACTGGAGCAGGGGCTCATCCCCCACGCATCGCTCTCTCTGGCCTTGGCGGAGGTACTCAATATGGTTTTAGGAGCGCTCATTAAAAGGAAAGCTCGTACCGAAGGTCGTGCTGAGGGTCGTGCTGAGGGTCGCGCTGAGGCCAACAAAGCCTGGCACGAATGGCTCCGGCGGCGCACCGATGCCGAAGCCAACGGCCAGCCCTTCGATGAACCTCCCCCTGATTCCACCAACTGAATACTCCAACGACTGCTCTCCAACCAACACGTCCGGAGGACACACAAAATGCCCGGAAAGATTGCCCAAGTTATCGGTACGGTGGTGGACGTCGAGTTCCCCGCCGACCAGCTCCCCAATTTGTTCGATGCTCTGGAGGTAGACAACTCCGGCGAACGTTTGGTGCTTGAAGTGCAGCAGCACATCGGCAACCACTGGGTACGTTGCCTGGCGTTGGGTACTACTGACGGCCTGGCTCGCGGCGCCGAGGTTACCGACACCAGCACCCAGGTTTCGGTGCCCGTGGGCCCGGAGACCCTCGGCCGCCTGTTCGACGTTACCGGTGCGCCGCTGGACAATCTCGGCGCCGTGGAAGCGGCCCAGACCTGGCCCATCCACCGAGACCCACCGGCCTTCGACGACCAGAGTTCCACCGTGGAGATTCTGGAAACCGGTATCAAGGTGTTTGACCTGATTACGCCGTTCCCCAAGGGAGGCAAGGTGGGAGCCTACGGCGGCGCCGGCGTGGGCAAAACGGTCATTATTCAGGAACTTATCCGGAACATTGGCGCCGTGCACAGCGGCGTGTCCGTGTTCGCCGGCGTGGGCGAACGCTCCCGCGAGGGCAACGACCTGTGGCATGAAATGCAGGATTCCGGCGTGCTGGGCAGCACCGTGCTGGTTTTCGGCCAGATGAACGAAACGCCCGGCGTCCGCGCCCGCATCGGCTTGACCGGCCTCACAATGGCCGAGTATTTCCGCGAAGAGGAGAACCAGGATGTGCTGCTCTTCATCGACAACATCTATCGCTACATCCTGGCCGGCATGGAAGTGTCGGCGCTGTTGGGACGGATGCCTTCCGCCGTGGGATACCAGCCCACGTTGAGCACCGAGATGGGTGCGTTGCAGGAACGGATTACTTCGACCAAGAGCGGCAGCATCACATCCTTCCAGGCCATTTACGTGCCGGCGGACGACTACACCGACCCTGGCATCGTAACCACTTTCGGCCACCTTGACGCCGTGGTGTCGCTGGAACGTGCGCTGGCCGCGCAGGCCCTGTATCCGGCCGTTGACCCGCTGGCGTCCTTCGCCCGTATTCTGGAACCGCGCATCGTTGGCGAAGAGCATTACCGGGTAGCCCGCGGCGTGCAGCAGGTGTTGCAGCGGTACCGGGACTTGCAGGACATCATCGCTATTCTGGGAATCGAAGAACTGTCGGACGAAGACCGCCAGACGGTGTTCCGCGCCCGCAAGATTCAGCGCTTTCTGACCCAGCCTTTCTTCGTTGCCGAAACCTTTACGAACCAGCCCGGGAAGTACGTCGCCCTGCGCGACACCGTGCGTGGATTCGCCGAGATTCTGGACGGCCAGCACGATGACCTGCCCGAGCAGGCGTTCTACATGGTTGGCACCATCGAAGAAGCGGTTGAAAAAGCTCAGCAGATGCAAACTGCGGTAGCGTAGCGTTCAGGAGTTGGTCCGATGCCCATGCAGCTGCAAATAATCACCGCCGAACGCGAAGTATTCTCCGGCGACGTGGACGCCCTGGTTGCGCCGGGCGTCGCCGGGCAACTTGGCATCTTGCCCCGCCACGCACCATTGATGACGGTGCTCCAGCCCGGCGAGCTGATGGTTCGCGCGGACGGCGAAGAGTCCTACCTGGCGTTGGGCGGCGGTTACATGGAGGTGCTGGGCAACCGCGTTACCATTCTCGCCGATGCCGCGGAGGACGTGGACGAAATCGATGAGGCACGCGCTCAGCAGGCCATGGAACAGGCTCAACAGCGTATCGCCAACCGGGAGTCCGACGCAGAGTTGGAACAGGCCATCGCGTCGCTGCGACGGGCGCAGGTACGGGTCACCGTGTCAAGACGGCGGCGGGCCAGCCCCCACCGCGCCATCTCGGAGCGGGGTCAGGCTGGGCTGGGGTAGTATCCAGCACGATTGCGAAGTCCCCTCTCCCCTCCGTGGGAGAGGGTTAGGGTGAGGGGCGTCTCCCTTGGCTACGCCGTCGCTCATGGTGAGCCTGTCGAACCACCAGCGTCCTGGATTAGCGGCGCCTAATCAGTCAAGTAGTAGGTCATCGACTGCAGCGCCAGCACCGGGTCGATGTTGCGTACCGATACGCCGGCCGGAACCTGCGCATTGATCGGTGCGTAGTTCAGGATGGCGCGTACCCCGCATTCAACCAGTTGGTCGATAACCGACTGCGTGTCGGCGCTGGGGACGGCTACGATTGCGATGGTGATTTCGCGCGTCGCGACAGTTTCCGCCATATCGCTCATCGGTTGCACGGATACGCCGCCGACCGCTTCGCCAACGCGCCCCGGGCTGCTGTCAAAAGCGGCCACCAGATGAAACCCGTCGGGATTGAACCCAGGGTAATTCAGGATGGCGTTGCCCAGGCGTCCCACACCCACGACGGCGACGTTCCATTCTGCGTCGAGCCCCAGAATCTGCTTCAGCTCGGTTAACAGGTGGCGCACCCGATACCCGCGTCCCTGCTTGCCGAACCTCCCAAAATAAGACAGGTCCTTGCGAATCTGTGCCGGCGTAACCTGAAGTTTCGCCCCCAACTGTTGCGAATTGGTTACTTCCACCCCGTCGTCCAGCAGCTGGCTCAGGATGCGCACGAATTGGGGCAGGCGGGAAACCACCACCTCAGGAACATCTACGGCAGAAAAAGGCCCGTCGAGGTGTGGTGGGGAATCGCTCAAATTGGATGCCATGTCGATAAGCCAGTTCTATAAGCCCTTCTCGGAGTAGCGCGGTTGCCCGATTCAGGCGCCGCAGAGCAGGTAATCCGCGTGGTTGTGTGACCACCCCGGTCGGCTATAATCTATCCCCCGGACTTGCCGGCGTCAATAGTGCGTCGGATGGCCCGTTACGAAAACCCGGCGGGACAGTGCCTGACGAGTATGCCGCCGGCTCTGAATAGCAACTGGTAAAAAACGGAGGTAACCCGTGCACGTGGGACTGGCCCGCATTGCGCTCCGTCTACCGGACAGCCAGAGCCTGAAGTCGCGCCGGCAGGTGGCCCGCAGCCTGACCGACCGGATTCGCGGGCGATTCAATGTGGCCGTGGCCGAAGACGCCGACGAAGATGGCGATGTGTGGCAGCGGCTCACGCTGCTGGTGTCCTGCGTCAGCAACGACTCCGGCCACGCCGATTCGATGCTGGCCAACGTGGTCGATTACATCGCCGCCAGCCGGCCTGATCTGGAACTGCTGGACTACGGCACCGAGATCATCAGTGGCGTTTGACCGGCGCGCCAACTATCAATAACGCCCCACGCACTAACGCAACACCCACCAACGCCATGCGCCCCGGCAACTCTACCGGGGCGCACGGCGTTGGATCGGATGGCGGCGAATCAGATTCGGTCGTAAATGGCGCCCATCAAATCCTGCAAATCGGGGAACAGGTGAGCGTCTGGCGTGTGTTTGTGTTCGCCCACCAGCTCACCATCGATAATCACATCGAATTTGCCATGCTCACCGGGGGTAAGCTTGAAGGTGGAGATGTTATCGCCGGTGCGAGTCAGGGCTTCGCTAGCCATCCAGGCAGCGCGTCCCGCGTGGCCTCAATCCCAGCAATAAACAATCTCAACTTCCAGGCGCTTGACATCAGGTCGCTGTGCCATCTTGTAACTCCTCTGTTGCGGCAACCGCAAGGTTTAAGGTGTGTAGATTGGGGCGATGATATGCGAATTATCCGTGGGATGCAACGCTGGCAACGATAGTGGCGTTTGACGCTAATAGCGCAATGCGCTACAATAGTCATATATTGATCAAGAGTTATAAAAATTCGGATGCCGAAGCAGCGTTCAATTCCCACCCGGTCCGTAGATTTTCCCCGCCCCTCCAACGACAAGCGCAACGAAAGCTAATTATGTTGAACAATGCTGATAACCTAAGCGACTTGGCAACTCCGCGCGGCAATCACCTGGAAAAGCTTACGGGAGACCGTGAAGGACAGTACAGTATCCGCATCAACGACCAGTGGCGGATTTGCTTTGTGTGGAATGCGGGTGACGCTTGGGAAGTGGAAATTGTGGACTACCACCGTTAATGGGAGGTACTAATGGCATCGGACCTGGAACGCTGGCTGGCGGAACAGCCCCCAATTCACCCCGGTGAAATCCTGAACGAGGAGTTCCTCAAGCCACTGAATATCAGCCAGTACCGTCTGGCCAAGTCCATAGACGTGGATCCCCGGCGTATCCATGCCATCGTGCATGGCCAGCGGGCTATTACCGCCGAGACTGCTGTGCTGTTGGCGCGGTTTTTCGGGAACAGCGCGTTGTTCTGGGTGGGACTCCAAAGCCAATACGATTTGGAAATGGCCCAGGACAGTCTCGCCGAAAAGGTGGAACGGGTCCAGACTTACCGATATCCGGTTAGCTAATCGTTACCGTTCTCTCGCATCGGGCTCGGCCTCGTAGATTCCAGCCACTCGCATAACACCGTCAAGAATTCCGGGTGCTCGCTGATGTCCAGGTGGCCCACGCCGGCGAGTTCGGCGTATTGCTTCGGCTCTCGGGCGGCTTCGTACAGCTTGCGTCCCTGCCAGGCCGGCACCAGTTCGTCGTCGTTACCGTGGACCACCAGCAACGGGCAACCGATTTGGCTGATGTGAGCCAGCGAGTTGAAACGGTCGCCGACTACCAGTCCGTTCAACGTGACCATTGGGTAGGAGAGTTTTGCCATCTCCCGCAGCGATGCAAATGGGGCGACCAGAACGAGCCCACCGGGATGAAATCCTTGCGCGGCCAACCGTATCGCCACGGCCGCGCCCATGGAGACACCGAAGTAATGAGCAGATTCCGGCGCGACGCCGTAGCGTCGGCTCAGGTGTCCCAAAACAGTCCTGGCGTCGATGGCGGTATTGCGCACCGAAGGTCTGCCGGCGCTGCGCCCAAAACCGCCGTAGTCGAACGCCAGGATGTTGCCGCCCGTGCGCTCGCGTACTCCCGCAAACTCTCCGACCCGCAGGCTAAGATTGGCGCCGACACCGCCAAACCAGAGCCACGTCAGGTCGGTTTGAGGTTGCCCTGGAATGTACCAGCAGACCAGCGAACGGCCATCGGCGGTGTTGGCTATCGACGACTCGAATTCCAGGCCCAGATCGTTTGGAGTAGCGTCAACGAGCGGTCGCGGCCGAAACAGCAGGCGCTGTTCCAGGTAATCCAGCATGACGGTTGGCAGTAACGAATCAAGCATGGCGTCACGCAGCGACGTCGGGTTAGTCGTCTCCGATGCTGTCGGCCAGTATCTCGATCACGTCCCGGGCCTCTTTGACATCGGCCTGACCTTTGGCCTGGATACCCTCGGTCATCATCTGGAGGCAGAAGGGGCATGACACGGCAACAGTATCGGCGCCGGTGTCCAGGAAGTGGTCGGTGCGGACGTGATTGATGCGCTCGCCCTGGCTTTCCTCAATCCACATATGCCCACCGCCGGCGCCGCAGCAGAAGCCGCGTTCCCGGCAACGGGGGGACATCTCAACCAGGGTTAGGCCGGGGATGGCATTGGCCACGTTGCGCGGTTCGTCATACACGCCGTTGTGCCGGCCCAGGAAACAGGAATCATGGTAGGCCACCGAAATATCCATCACCTTGATGGGTTTGATGCGGCCTTCGCGAATCAGGCCGTCCACAAACTGGCTGTAGTGCAGAACCTCGTAATTGCCGCCAAACTGGGGGTACTCGTTGCGCATCGTGTTGAAACAGTGCGGGCAGGTCGTGACGATGGTTTTGATGTTGTACGCATTCAACACCTCAATGTTTTGCTGGGCCATGATCTGGAACAGGTACTCGTTGCCCATGCGCCGTGCCGGGTCGCCGGTGCAGTTTTCTTCGTCGCCCAGGATGGCGAAATCGACGCCGGCCGACTTGAGCACCTTCACCATCGAGCGGGCGATGCCCTGGCTGCGTTGCTCCAGCGCGGCGGTGCAGCCCACCCAGAACAGCACCTCGGCTTCAGGATGGTCGGCGATGGTGGGCACATCCAGTCCTTCGGCCCAGTCGGTGCGCGAGAAGGTGGTGCCGCGCCAGGGATGACCCCGCTGTTCCATGCTGAGCAGGGCGTTCATGCCGGTTTCGGGGATGCGGGATTCCTCCAGAACCAGGCTGCGCCGCATATCCATGATGGTGGGCACGTGTTCTACCACCACGGGGCATTCTTCCATGCAGGCGCCACAGGAAACGCAGTCCCAGATGGCCTGTTCAGGGATGGCGCCGTCAATCAGCGGCATTGACTCGACGTGTTCGGCGTCGCGCTGGCCCTGATGGCCAATGGCAATCATGTGCTCTTTCAGGTTTTCCACGATGTGCATGGGGGACAGCGCTTTGCCGGTGATGTGGGCGGGGCAGGCGTCGGTGCAGCGTCCGCAAACGGCGCAGGCGTACCCATCCAGCAGTTCCTTCCAGGTGAAGTCCTGCACGCGAGAGGCTCCGAAACGCTCCGCGTTTTCCAGGTCGATTTTTGCCAGAGCGCCGCGAGGTTCCAGGTTGCGGAAGAACGCGTTCAGCGGAGCCGCCACCATGTGGATGTGCTTGGAGAAGGGGATGTATAGCGAGAATCCCAGGATGACCAGCAGGTGAACCCACCAGAAGGTGGCCTGCAGCGCGCCGGCCGCGGCGGTCGACATTCCCAGTCCCGCCAGCCAGCCGCCGATGGCTCCGCCCACGAATACGCCGGCTTCTGGTCCCGCTCCACCGCTGGCCACGTAGAAAGAGTGAACTAGCAGGGTGGCCACCATCAGTCCGGCGGTGAGGCCGACGATGATGACCGACTCCCCCTTGCGGGTGAGGTCGAAGCTGAGTCGATGGGGCTGGGCGATCCAGCGACGCGCCAGCGCCCAGATGAGGGCGGCCAGCACGACGACCGCGAGAATGTCCAGATAGATGCTGTAGACCAGTACGCCGGTGTGGGTCAGAATCGTTTCGCCCAGCGGATGCCAGATCGCCCCGCCGAAGATGAAGATGAGGTACGACAGGCTGAAAGACAGGAACCCCCAGAAGATGGCGGCGTGGCTGATGCCGGCCAGGTCGATGCGGCCGGATCTGGCATCAATGCTACCCACGCGTTGCAGCACTTTGCGCTGACCGAGCACGATGGCGGCGGCTCCGGTGAGCCGGGTCAGCGGACGGTCGAATCGAGCAACCGGCAGCCCCTGCAGCACCAGGCGGAACACGCGGTGGTACACGGCAGATCCGGCCACCGCCACCGTCAGCGCGGTAAGCACGTAAACGCCAACCCAAACCGGAATGACGCCGAATAAACTGTCGGGAGGAACCATAAGCGCCTTGCTCAATGCCGCCAATATACTGCATCAGCAGCCGATAAAAATCGTCGGCTAGTGTAACACACCGATTTTCTCTGCCAACGGGCGCCGCCGGCTCACGCCAGGGCAAACGCATTCTAACTTCAGGTGGCCTGCTAAATCGTCATTCCCGCGAAAGCGGGAATCCATACAGATTGCTTCCAGGCAGTTGACGTACAACCAAGCCACTTGGATTCCCGCTTTCGCGGGAATGACGGGCACCTCGAAAACCGATTCAATTAGAATGCGGTTGCCCTGCGGCTCACGCGTGACCACTTTAATCCGTCATTGCGAGGAGCATAGCGACGTGGCAACCTCGTTGAGGTTGAACACACGTCGGCGAACCGGCGTTGCTATGGCGACGAGATTGCCAACCCCCGCATCGAGTACGGGGTCGCAATGACAGAGTGGATTCGCATGAGTCGGTGCGGCCATTCGGCGGGCTCAGGATGAGCGGGGGGTTGGCGGATGTTGGGGATGGCGGTTCCTTTGGGTCAGGCGGTGATGGCGATGGTGGGTTGGCGGTGGTCAGGCGGTGATGGCGATGGTTTAGTGAGGGTCAGGCGGTGGGTTGGTGGTTGACGGAGCAGGGGTGCGAGTTCTGGGTCAGCGTACGGCCGGGGTACACAACGCATTTATGCTTACTTTTCCGCCGTTAGGTGGCAGCCACGGGGACTGCTGAATGACGAGGCGCTGGGCTGTCGCCGCTGTACAGGCTCGGCAGCGCAGTGGAATGAATCTGCTACACCCGAGACCCGACGTGTTGTGATTTTATGCTGACGGGGTTGGCCGTGAGAACCGGCCCCTGCTCCGATGGGATGTTCCAATTGGTAGATTTGCCTGACACGATTGATGTTAGAGGGGAGCAATCGGAAGGGTCAAGGGGGTGGGTGTCCTCACGCGTACCCATTTTAATCTGTCATTGCGAGCGCAGCGTGGCAATCTCGTCGCCGTAGCAATGATGGTTCGCCGATGTGCGCTCAACCTTACCGAGGTTGCCACGTCGCTGCGCTCCTCGCAATGACAGTAGGGCAGGGCAAACGCATTCTAACTTTAGGTGGCCTGATAAATCGTCATTCCCGCATCCTTTCTGTCATTCCCGCGAAAGCGGGAATCCATACAGATTGCTTCCAGGCAGTTGACGTACAACCAAGCCACTTGGATTCCCGCGTTCGCGGGAATGACGGGCACCTCAAAAACTGATTCAATTAGAATGCGGTTGCCCTGGACAGCAGGGTGGTTGGTTTGACAAAGTGGGTACGCGTGAGGGTGGGTGTCACGGGCAGGGTCTTTCTATTCTCCCAGAGTCTGTTGTTTTGACTTTGTAGAACACTTGACCGGCGCTGGACCTAACGGCTTCCGGATTCCCGCGCAAGCGGGAATGACGATGGATTGCGGGAATAGAAAGACTCTGGCCCGGCTAGTTTCCGTTGACGGTTGGCCCTGCTTGCGGCACAATGATTGCCGCCATGAATTTGCACGAGCATCAGGCCAAAGCGTTATTCGCCCAGTACGGAATTCCAGTACCCAACGGTCAAGTCGCACACACGCCGGCCGAAGCAGCGGACGTTACTGCCGGTTTTGGCGGCCAGGCCGCAGTAAAGGTGCAGGTTCATGCTGGCGGACGCGGGTTGGCCGGTGGCGTCAAGGTGGTCAGGTCTCCGGAGGAGGCGCGGGAGTTTGCCGGCAGCCTGCTGGGTACCCGACTGGTAACCCATCAAACCGACGCCAGGGGTGTGCCGGTCGATAGCGTGCTGGTCGAAGAACTGGCCGACATCGCTACTGAAATGTACGTGGCGCTCACCGTCGACCGCAATCATCGCGGGTTGGTATTTATTGCCAGCGCAGCCGGTGGAACGTCCATCGAGGAGGTGGCCGCCACCGACCCGGACGCCATCATAACCGAGGCCGTGGAGCCAATACTTGGTTTGATGCCGTACCAATGCCGGCGTCTGGCAGCTCATCTGGGGTTGACCGGTGTGGCGGCGCGTCAAGGCGCCAGCATCTTTGCCGCGCTGTATCGGATCTTCACCGAAAACGACTGCACGCTGGTGGAGGTGAACCCCCTCATTGTTACCGGCGACGGATCGGTGGTTGCGCTGGACGCCAAGATGGACCTGGAAGATGATGCCCTCTTCCGCCATCCCGATTTGCACCAGCTGCGCGACCGTAGCCAGGAGGACCCCCTGGAGGCTCAAGCGGCGGATGAGGAGATTGCCTACGTGAGTCTCGACGGCAGCGTAGGTTGTCTGGTCAACGGCGCCGGCCTCGCCATGGCTACGCTGGATGTCGCCAACGCGGCGGGCGCAACTCCGGCCAACTTCCTGGACGTGGGCGGCGGTGCGACTGAAGAGAAAGTGGCGGCAGCAGTGACTATCATCCTGTCCGACCCCAAGGTTGACCGCGTGCTGGTGAACATCTTCGGCGGCATACTGCGCTGCGACATTGCGGCTCGCGGCATCGTGATGGCCTACGAGGAAAACCGGGCCACACAACCGTTGGTGGTGCGGATGCTTGGCACCAACCTGGCCGAGGGCAAGGAAATCCTGGCGCAATCGGGACTGGATGTAACCTTTACCGACACTCTCACCGAAGCGGCGGCGGCGTTGAGTAGCGCCAGGGGCGCATAACCCATGGGCATCCTGCTGGACGCGCAATCGAAGATTCTGGTGCAGGGCATCACCGGACGGGAGGGCAGCTTCCACGCCCGGGCCTGCCGGGAGTATGGCACCCAGCTGGTGGCCGGCGTTACGCCCGGTCGCGGCGGACAGCTGTTCGATGACACAGTGCCGGTCTTTGACTCGGTGGGCGAGGCCGTGGACGCCACCGGCGCCAACGTTGCCCTGATATTCGTGCCGCCGGCTTTTGCCGGCGACGCCATCGCCGAGTCGGTGGACGCCGGCATCCCGCTGCTGGCGTGCATCACCGAGGGCATTCCGGTGCTGGATATGGTGGGTCTCTATCGGTACGTGCGGGCTAACAATGCCCGGCTGATTGGCCCCAACTGCCCGGGGATAATTAATCCCGGAGCGCGTTGCAAGGTTGGGATAATGCCCGGCCACATCCATATGCCGGGGCGGGTGGGCGTCGTCTCCCGCAGCGGCACGCTAACTTACGAGGCAGTCGGTCAACTTACGAATTCGGGCATCGGCCAGTCTTCGTGCGTGGGCATCGGCGGCGACCCGATCATCGGGAGCAGTTTCGTCGAGATTCTGCAGCTGTACAATGCGGACCCTGAAACCGACATGGTAGTGTTCATCGGCGAAATTGGCGGCACGATGGAGCAGGAAGCGGCCGAATATATCGGTTCCGCAGAATTCACCAAGCCCATCTGTGCGTTGATCGTGGGCGCGACGGCTCCGTCGGGCAAACGCATGGGCCATGCCGGCGCCATCATAACCGGAGAGAGCGCCACCGCCGCATCCAAGACGCGTGCCCTGGAGTCGGCAGGGGCAGTAATCATACCAACACCGGCGGACATCGGAGCCACGGCACAGCGGGTGCTGAAAGAGGTGGGGTTGGTATGAGCGGTTCGTGTGAGCATGAAGCCGGCAGGAAAAAAGCGGCGGTATCGCGTTTCCGAGAGTATTTACGCACACAGCCCAGGCTCGAAATGTCCGTGGCTGAAATCTTGGAGGCGCGGCACGAAGGCCACAGCCGATGAGCGTCTTCGTGCTGGATGCTTCAGTTACCGCTGCGCTGTTTTTACCCGATTAGTTACACCCTATTGCTGACCTGGCTTTGCATCGGCTCGAAGTGGACGAGGCATTGGCTCTGGTTGGATGAAAAACGCGGAAAGGCAAAAAAACGCAAGTTTGCGCTATAATTATTCTGTCCACGCGGGCGTAGCTTAATGGTAAAGCTCTAGCCTTCCAAGCTAGTTACGTGGGTTCGATCCCCATCGCCCGCTCCACACCAAACGCCCGGAGCGCAAGGCGCGCGATTGCGGGCGTTTGTTCATTCCTCGAAGCGGCACAGTGGCTACGATGCGCTGGATACTGCCTGTTGTCGCTCGGTGGCCAGGGCCCGCACCGCCGCCTGCTGAAGCTCGGTAGGATCTACGGTAGCGGTTAGTTCGCCGGCATCGTCCTGCCCGAAGAATTCTTCCTGGCGAAATTCATCGATCAGCGCGGCCATCGCGTTGTCGCGTTCTGAGTCGGCGGCGTCGGCGAAGGCCGTCAGCGTACCGCGGTCGGTGTGGCGGCCAATCTCGGCGGTGAGGAGCTCCGTCTCAACGGTGCGGCGTTGAATCAGGCCGATGTTTTGCAGATTGCGTCCCAGATAGCAGCCGCCAAACTGCATAATCTCGCACTCGCGGCCTTCCAGTCCCTCAATTTCGGCAAACCAGTGGTAGCGCGGTTCCAGCTCGTGCTGGGTCAAATAATCCCGCACCTCCTGGTCTTCCGACGCCGGTTCCGTGGGGTCGAATACCAGTTTGATGGTATTCATCATCAACCCGGCGGGTTCAACGGAAATGTACATCTGTGGGCCTCCTGTTGGAGATTCGCAAGGTCTGTCACATCAACCCCCTCTCCCGCAAGGGGGAGGGGGTTGATTTGGTTAGTCTCCGATGGCGCGGACGACGCGGTCAACGTTCTCGGGGCCGGGGGCGATGGTCTTGTCGTCCACCAGGCGCATGGCCTCGACGATGGCGTCATGGTAAGGAGTCGCTACGCCGGTTTCCCGGCCCTTTTCGCAGATGAGTCCGTTCATAAAGTCCACCTCCGACTTGCGCCCCTTGTGCACGTCCTGGGCCATCGATGCCAGCCAGTTGACCCGGCCACCGGACTCGGACAACCGGCCGTCCAGCTCCTCAAACACGTCGCCGGTATCGGCGTCGGCCCAGAACTCGGCGGGGACGCCGTTGATGTCGACGACTCTCAACCCCTGGGCCAGCCCCACCTGCGCGCCCTCTTTGGCCAGCTGGATGCGGATGCGCCGGATGCGGGCGTCGCCGGCCATCTCCTGGCTGCCGAGCTGACTCATGGCCGAGATGGCGTTGCCCATCCCGTTCTGGCACAGCTTGGCCCACCGCTCGCCCCACAGGTTGTCGGTGGCGTAGGCCGCGTCGATGTTGTCCAGCTTGGCGGCGATGGCCTCGGAGCGGGCGGTAATCTGGCCGCTGTTCTCGCCGACGCGAAACACGGTGTGGCCGTGGTCTCGACCCGGAGCGCCGCCCCGGTTGACGTGGCCGGGCTCCCAGAGGGCAACCTCAATATGCGAGGCGATGCAGCCGAGTTGCCGCCCCGGCCCCACGATGGATGCAATCGTCGGGTCGTTCCAGCAGTTCTGTATGGAAACAAAGGCGCCGTCATCTTTCACGTACCGCTTGATGAAATGGGTAGCCCACTCGGTGTCGTAAGACTTGACGGTGATGAAGGCGTAGTCGAAGGGTTCGGTGATGTTCTGGGCGTCGGTCAGGTGCATGGCGTTGACCGGGACGGTGAAGTCGCCCTGGCTGCCGCTGGCCCGCAGACCCTCGGCGCGCATCTTTTCGACGTGGGCCGGCCACATGTCGATGAACGTGATGTCGTCTTCGCCGGCCTGTACCAGGAATGCGCCGACGTAGCTGCCCACGGCGCCGGGGCCCATGATTACGATGCGGTCTGCCATAGTGTTCATCTCCTGGGAAAGTTCAGGGGAAAGATCAGGGGTGTTGCGCTGCATTTTTACAGGGGCCGGGCGGTTTTGTCCATGCCTTCCCCCTTGCGAGTCAGGGTCTTTCAATTGTCCCCTGATGTCATTGCGAGGAGCGAAGCGACGTGGCAATCTCGATCCGGTAGCCGGGTTTGCTTCGCCAACGAGATTGCCACGCTGCGTTCGCAATGACATTGCCGATAATCGAATTACCCTGTTTGCGAGTGGGAGAGGGAACTGGGTCGCCGCGCCAAAAGCCCCTCTCCCGCCGGGAGAGGGGTTGGGGTGAGGGGAGCTATCGCTGGCTATGAGCTGACGAAATCTGCGATCACCTGTGGCGCTGAAGCGTCGAATCCCACCACGTCCAGCATTCCTGCGTCCATGGGGTCGGCGATGGTGAACTCGGTCGCCGTCATGGCGACCACCACCATCCTGGCGGGAATGCCCGTGTGTTCGCGGTATTGGCGCAGCGCTTCCGACGGATGGATGTTTCCGGCCCAGGTCTCGTTGTCGGTGATGACGACGAAACAGTCCACCGGGATGCCCTTTTCGGCAGCGTCCAGCATGGGCAAGGCACAGTCGGTGCCTCGCCAGGGCAACTGGTTTGTCTTGGCCAACACGTCGGTGATGCTGTCCGTGGCGGAGATGTCCAGCGGCATCATCTTGTAAGGGTCCCGACGGTGGAACCGATGACGAACCACGGGGCCTCCGACGCCGCCGTCGGCGAAAGCAGCCATGTGGTAGTTGTTCTCCCGGCGGGCTATTGCCATTGCCATGGCGGCGGCGCCCATGCGCGGCGTGAGACCCTCGACGCCGGCGACGGCGCCGTGGGCCATGGATCCCGATACGTCTATGCCCAGGTAGAACCGTTGACCGGTCTCCGGCGCGAAGGCGAAGGATTTGTCGAAAGCCGCGTCCAAAGCGTCCACCACCGTTTGAACCGGAGTCCAGGTGTGGTGGCTTCTGGCGCCTTTTCCAGCCTTGTAGGTCATCAGCGCTGACAGGATTGCGATGGGGTGAACCCGCGCGGCCCGCAGCCGGTCGGCGTCGTTTACCCTGGATGAGACCAGGTTCGCCGCATCAGACATCGGCGCGATTATGCCCAGCCGGGTCAATGTGGCCAGGTTCCGTACCGTGGCGGTCATGGGCATCCGCTCGAACAGCGCTTCCCACACCTGCCGGTGTCGCATCGCATCGCCGGGGATCATCTCCCAGGTCATGTCGAACTCCCGGATGGCCTCGGCCACCAGATGTGGGTCCTCCGCGTGATTCGTGGCGTATTCGCAGGCACGGATGATGTCGTAGCGCGCATCATCGGCCGGTGGCGCAACGCCCTGTGTTACCCAGGCGAATAGCGCGCCGAAGTCCGGGTTATCCTTGCCCGACGGGTGGGCTTTGCGTAGCAGGTCACGGTGAGTCCACCCGTTGCGTTGGCGGTACTTGACCATCTGGTATGCAGCCTCGGCGACGCCGCCCTGGGCCTCGTACCAGGTGGCGATGGCGTTCCGCAGGCCCTTGCCCCAACCGCGCATGGTGTCGGCGTATTCCACGAACTGAAAAAGGTGGCTGCCGGTGCGGGCGACCTGAGGGAGGACCGAGAGAGCGTACCGGCGAACGTCGTCGTTGCCGAAGGATGCTGCCATTGCCAGCACGAAGAGGGGCGGGCCGTTGCGGGGGGCGTTGCCCTGGCTGGCCCGGGCCGCCTCGTCGACGACCCGGCGGCCATCGGTTTGCACGCAACGCTTGACTGCGTTGGCATTCTCGACGGTCAACCGGCGCTCCGTGGCGTAGTAGCTACCGCCCTCGGAACCGAGGACCAGAAAGCGGCGCAGGCGAGTGAAGTCGTCAACTGGGAAGACCACGCCGCCAGCGGAGTTTTTGGCCATCTCATGCTCGCGCCCGGGCAGAGGCTCCGACTGGGGAGTGGGAACGCCGTACACCTGATTGAGATAGACCATGAATTCGTCCTGTTTTGAAAAAATATAGCCGATACCTTCGGCTCTGAGGGTTGCGGGCCGGGGAGCAGGCCGGCGGTTTCCCTGATGGGGTATTAAATGCCGCTCCGTTTAGCCCAGGAGACACGCACGGATGAGGGGTGTCAACAGGATCTCCAGAGCGGGTGCCCTGGGGTAGGAATTGAACCTACAAAGCGGATAACCCGTCAACTTCGACCCGTGCGCGGTATTAATTGTAGCACGGGATCCACGGGCCACGGGCTGCCTGAAGTTCAGGCCGGTCAGTTGTGGCGATTGCGACGTTGTCATAACGATTGTAGCCAAACCACCGCCCTGGTTGCGGGCCTTCTCCGGAACGAAGTATCCGCAAAGGTCTCCACTGGGAGTTGGGGCGACGTGCCAAAAGCCCCTCTCCCACCGGGAGATGGGTTGGGGTGAGG
Organism: Dehalococcoidia bacterium; assembly: GCA_965220095.1. Classification (GTDB taxonomy): domain Bacteria; phylum Chloroflexota; class Dehalococcoidia; order Lucifugimonadales; family UBA3495; genus Bin87. Next base: position 1,348,061 of record OZ244805.1, on the reverse strand, counting down.
GGTGTCTCTACATCGCCACCACGCGGGCGTTATCAATCTGGGGTAGGGCTTTGATTTCGGCCAGCGCTTCGGGGGAGATGGGGTCGTCGACACCCAGCACCATCATCGCCTGACCACGCAGGGCGATGCGGCCTACTTCCATGAAGCTGATGTTGATATTGCGACGGCCCGCCACCGTCCCCACCGCGCCGATGCTGCCCGGCTGGTCCTGATTGTCCACGAACAGCAGGTAAGGTGTCGACGGCGCAACGTCCATCCAGTAGTCGTTGACGCGCACCAGGTGCGGCTCGTCGCGCAGAGAGGTGCCCACGATGGTGATGTCGTCGCCGGTGGTGTGCAATGTGGCGGAAATCAGGCTGGCGTACTCGCGGCTGTCGGCAGAGGTTTGCTCGGTGATTTGCAGACCGCGCTGTTGGGCCAGCACCGGAGCGTTAATCATGTTGACCGCCTCGCCGCTCACCGGCGACAGCAGGCCGACCAGCGCGGCGGCTTTCAGGATGGCGGTGCTGTGGGTGGCGATTTCACCCTGGTAGCGCAGCGTAACACCGACGAACTGCCCCTGCGCCAAGCTGGTGAGCAAGCGTCCCACCATGGAGGCCACCGGCACGTAGGGCGCCAGGATGGCGTGCACTTCCGGCGACACGAACGGGGCGTTGACGGTATTCCGCGCTGGCTGTCCGTTCAGCACGGCAATAACCTGCTCCGCGGCCTCGATGGCGACCTCACGCTGGGCTTCCTGAGTCGATGCGCCCAGGTGGGGCGTCGCGATTAACTTCGGGTGTCGCAGCAGCGGCAGGTCGCCAGGCGGTTCGTTGGTGAACACATCCAGAGCGACACCGGCTAGCTGGTCGTTTTCCAGCGCTGCCAGCAGTGCATCCTCGTCAATCAGCTCGCCACGCGCCACGTTGATCAGGCGCGCGCCGGGTTTCATCATTTCCAGCTGCGGGCCGCTGATGAGCCTGGTGGTTCCCGCCGTGAGCGGGGTGTGCAGGGTGATGAAGTCTGCCTGGGCCAGCACCGCTTCCAGCGGCATGGTGGCGACTCCCAACCGGGCCGCAAAGTCCGGTGCGACAAAGGGGTCAAAGGCAATCAGTCTCATCCCGAAGCTGGCGGCACGCCGGGCCACCTCTGAGCCCACCCGACCCAGGCCGATGATGCCGAGCGTCTTGTTGCGAACTTCGATGCCCATAAAAGCGGAACGCTGCCACTGCCCCTCCTTCATGGAGGCGTAGGCCTGCGGAACGTTGCGGGCGAGGGCCAGCATCAGGGCCATGGTGTGCTCGGCGGCGGCCACGGTGTTGCCGATGGGCGCGTTGACCACGGCAATCCCGGCGCGGGTGGCGGCGTCCAGGTCGATGTTGTCCACGCCGATGCCGGCGCGGGCCACGACTTTGAGGTTGCGGCCGGCTTCAATCACCGGCTCGGTAACCTTCGTTTCGCTGCGTACCACCAGGGCGTCGTAATCTCCGATAACGGCGATCAGCTCGTCCGGCGAAAGGCCGCGTTTGATGTCGGTGGGGACGTTTTTCTGGAGCAGGTCGATGCCTTCGGCGTCAACGTTGTCGGTAATCAGAACCTTGGGCATGGGGAAACAGGCACCTCGCGGTGGTGTAGTCAGTCGGATAAAGGGTTACGCAGAGGCCGAATTTGCGCCGGGCATTGCGAATAACATGGGGATCGTGGCGGGAGACGGCGCGGGCGTCGTGCAGGATTGGTCGTGCGGGATTTATGATCGTTCCGCGTTCGATGGTAGCATACTGGCTGCCGGCTGTCAGCCGGGGTTCAGGCCCCTCTCCCCTTGTGGGAGAGGGGTTGGGGTGAGGGGTGCATGGTTACACCCGGGAATTTCACCCTCACCCAGCCCTCTCCCATCGAGGGAGAGGGGGCAATCGCAAAACCCTCGCATCATTGCGGCTGCGTCCTCATTTGCGCTATCGTTATGCTGACGCAACCTAGCCAAGGTCCAGGAGGAATGCACGATGATTCAAACCTTTTCCACCCTGTATGCCGGACACGTCCTGGAGGGCGACGGCATCGGGTTCGACGGTGTTCCGGCCAACGACCGGTGGTATGACAACGACCGTTTGTCGACGGCGATGGACATTGCCCGACAGGCCGCGGTATTCCTGGACGACCTGGGCTTCGACATCCTGTGGATGGCGGAACACCACTTCCAGCGGGAGGGTTACGAGTGCATCCCCAACCTGCTGATTATGAGTCAGTACCTGGCACAGCATACCAAGCGCATCAAATTCGGCTGCGGCTTCAACATCCTTCCCATGTGGCACCCCATCCGCTTGGCCGAAGATTTTGCCATGGTGGACATCCTCACCGAGGGCCGGGTGGTGTTCGGCATCGGGCGCGGCTACCACACGCGGGAGGTGGAGTCCTTCGGCGCGCCGATGATGGACAGCGACGCCAACCGCGAGCTGTTTGAAGAGCAGTTTGAAATCATCATGAAGGCGTTCGGGAGCGAATCGTTTTCCCACCAGGGCAAGCACTACACCATCCCCCCGGACATCCCTTACCGGGGCTACGACCTGAAGGAAGTTACCCTCGTGCCTCGTCCCAAGACACAGCCGGTGGATGTGTGGCAGCCCATCGTCAGCGCTTCGGACCGGGCGCTGGATTACATGGCCAAATGGGGCATCAAGGGCGTCATTCTGGGCACCGGCCAGGAATACGTGGACGAGTGGGTTCACCGGTTCCAGGCAGCCAACCAGCGAGCCGGTCGGGATTACGCGTTGGGTGAAGGGCTGTGCATCGGTCTGTGGGCGATGGTGGACGACTCGGCGGCGGCGGCCCGGCGTCAGCTGGAGCCGCTGTTCGAGGAACACGTCAAGTTCGCCGCGCCGCTGGGGATGCTGCGGTACAGCGACCAGCAGATTGCGGCCACCGGGCCAGGCGGGATTGCCCGCCACATCGCCGCCGGCAGCAACTTCCAGGACGTGATCGACAACCGCGCCTGGTTCGCCGGCAGCCCAGAGGAAACCGTTGCCTACCTGGAAGAGCTGCAGGACAAGTACCCCGGCCTGGAGCAGATCATGATCGCCTTTCCCATGGGCGCAACTACCGGCCAGTTCCGCGAGCAGATGGGGCGGTTTGCGGCAGAGGTGATACCGCATTTTAGGAAGGACGCGACGGAGGCGTGAGATGACGACCAAGTATTCCTATGCGCCCCCGCACAGCGTAGAAATCCCCGACTTGGACCCATTTTTCGGGCCGGACGCGCCATCGTTGCCGGACCCGGAACCAATACCTGATCCAATGCAGCAGAATCGTTTCATCTTTCACACGTTACAAATTTTAGTCGACCTGCTAAGGAGCCCGCAGGTTCTGGTGGAGTTCAACGTCCCAATCTATTACGACCCCAGTGATGGGAACCGGCGGGTTCAGCCTGACGTTTGCGTCGCTTTTGGCGTTGACGCGGAAGCTCTTTACCGGCGCAACGGCTACGTGCTATGGGAAGCGGGCAAGCCGCCGGATTTCGTGCTGGAAGTGGCGTCGGAAAGCACGGCGGATAACGACGTGGGCGGAAAGCGCGACCTGTACGCCGCGCTGGGCGTTCCTGAATACTGGCGGTTCGATGGCAGTGGCGGCGAGATGTACGGGGCTGCGCTGGCAGGGGAATACCTGGATAACGGCGCCTACCGGCCTTTTGACATCCATACGGATGCGGAAGGCATCAGCTGGGGGTACAGCCCGCTGCTGGGCCTGAATTTGCGGTGGAACGATGGCTGGCTGGAGCTGCAGGATCCGGAGACTGGCAAAGTCCTGCTGGACCGACGGGGTGTGCGTTTGGCGATGGAGGCGGCGCAGGCGGCATTGCGGGAACGGGAAGCGGCCATCCAGGAAGCGCAAGAGCGGATATGGGAGCTGGAGGCGGAACAGCGAGGGTTGGTGGGGGAGTAGATTATGGTAGTTCCGAGTCAAGCGGAATTTTATCGTCCTGTATTGGAAATCGTGTTAGAATCCGTAGGGCAAATCTCGAGGCAGGATCTGATCGAAGCAACTGTGAGCCGTCTTGATGCAACCCAGGCGGATCGGCTGGAAGTGTTTGGTGGTTCAGGCACCGTGAAGAAATTTGAATACCGGGTAACTACGGGTGCTGCTGATCAGCTTAGCGAAGCTGGTTTGCTCCAAAGGCCGCGAAGAGGATACTTTCAAATTACTGAGCCCGGACGTAAATTTCTGGTCAGCCACGATGGTCCGATTGTTAGACGCCAACTAGTGGAACTTGCGCGCGCTTTGCAGGCAAACAGTACCGAGAGTCTAGCTTCGGAACTCTATGAGGGCAGCGAAGAGGCCGTTGAAGAAATCCCGCCTCAAGAATTAATGAGACACGCCCACAGGAAAATAGAGAGCGATTTAGCTAGTGAACTTTCAACAATCCTGATTAGTATGACCCCTGAGCAGTTCGAAAAGGTTGCAGTCGCGTTGCTGGAGAAAATGGGTTACGGTATAGGAGAGGCAGTGGGGCGTAGCGGAGACGGCGGCATCGATGGGGTAATTACCCAAGACGCCCTTGGCCTGGATAAGGTTTATATTCAGGCCAAAAGATACACTGCCGGCTCGGTCGGTGAGCCCGAAATTCGTAATTTCTCTGGGAGTCTGGACGCACAGGGTGCAACCAAAGGCGTGTTCATTACCACATCTACGTTCAGCAGCACTGCCCAACAAACTGCACAGAATATCTCAGCCGGCAACAAGTTTATCCGGCTGGTTGATGGCAACGAATTAGCCAGGCTCATGATTCGATACGGCGTCGGCGTAGTAACCGAGTACACCTACGAAATTAAGAAGCTGGACGAAAACTATTTTGCCGAGGATGTGTGACGTTGGGGGAATCCCCCTCACCCCAACCCTCTCCCACCAGGGGAGAGGGAGCCTACGGCGCGTCCTGATCCTGTCTGTCCTGTCCATCCATGTTAGTTGGCGGACTCTGGACTCCCGCTCAAGGCCGGAATGACGGGATAATCCGAAGGCCCTGACCGGGCGCCCCCACACCCCTTGCCCAATGGGTGTATTATGTGGCGAAGCGTCGGCTTTGCCACTTTTTGCGGTTAAGCCCCCATCGCAACCCAGCGCCTGAAGGAGGCTATCGTATGTTTTTGATGCGGTTTACCGAGCGGGCTTATGTGAATTACACCGAGCAGGATGTCCGCAATTCGCCCAACGAGGCGGTGCGACTCACCTTCTCCAATTCGAACTTTGACCCGCAGGAAGGGCACTACCTCTACAATATGTACCTCGATGAGTACCAGTACTCGGAGGAAGTGGGCTTCGATGGGTTGATGCTCAACGAGCACCACAACACGCCGACCTGCCTCGGCGCCACCATGAATCTGGAAGCCGCAATTCTGGCCCGCACCACCACGAAACCGAAGATTGTGCTGCTGGGCAATCCGCTGCCAATCTTCGACAACCCCCTCCGTCTGGCCGAGGAACTGGCCGAAATCGACATGATTTCCGGCGGCCGGCTGGTATCAGGATTCGTGCGCGGCACCGGTGTGGAAAGCCTGGCCACCAACACCAACCCCCTGTACAACCGCGCCCGATTCGAAGAGGCCCACGACCTGGTCGTAAAAACCTGGACCACGCCGGGACCCTTCCGCTGGGAAGGCGAGCATTACCAGTTCCGCGTCGTCAACCCCTTCCAGGTGCCGCTGCAGAAGCCGCACCCGCCCATCTGGATCCCCGGCACGGGCAGCCCCGAAACCCTGGTGTGGTGCGCCGAGCGCAACTATCCCTACATCTTCCTGGAAACCGACCCACAGGGCACCCAGGACATGAAATCCATCTACGCGGAGACCGCCCGCCAGCACGGCTACGAACCCGGCCCCGAGAACTTCGGCTACCTGGTTCGCATCCATGTGCAGGACACCGACGAGAAAGCCTACGACGTGGGCAAGGGCTACATGGTGGGCAACATCGGCGTGGGCCGGATTCCGCTGCCACGGGACTACGCGTCGCCGGTGGGCTACGGCAGCCGCAGCGACGACCCGCGCTTCCTGCGCCTGCGCGAGCAGATTCGCAGCGACCCGTTCCGGGTGGGTGGCCTCGACTCGGCGCACTATGACGAGATTCTCGACTCCAAGCGCTGGATCATCGGGAGCCCCGAAACGGTTGTCTCCCAGCTACGCGAGGTGCTGAGCTACATGCGTCCCGGCATCCTGGCCGTGTGGACCAACGACGGCGCCATCGGCCACGAGGACACCATGCGCTGCCTGGAACTCATGGGCCAGGAGGTCTTGCCGGCGCTGCGGGAGATTGGCGAAGAGCTGGAACTCACCGACCCCTTCCAGAAGATGGAAGCCGGCGGTCTGGAGGCGATGCCCGGCTTGACGTTTCCGCCCACTGCCTGACGCAGCAGTCAACCAAGGAGATCACCCTCACCCCAACCCTCTCCCTGGATGGGAGAGGGGGCCGGATGGAGGGTGGCAATATTAGAATCGTCGATTTCAAGGAGCGATACAGGAATGGCGAATTTTACTGAGGAAACGATTTCCGTGGCGGGCAGCAACCTGCAGGTCTTCAAGGGCGGCAGCGGCGACCCGCTGCTGGTGCTGCACGGAGCCGGCGGCAATGCCGGTCCGCGACGATACGCCCAAGCCCTGGCCGACAATTTTACCGTCTACCTGCCGTCCCATCCCGGATACGGCAAGAGCGACCGGCCCAACTGGGTAGAGTCGATGCAGGATCTGGCCTGTTTCTACACCTGGTTCCAGGAGCAGGAAGGCCTGGAGAACGTGCGCGCCATCGGCTTCTCCATGGGCGGCTGGCTGGCTGCCGAGATGCTGTCGATGACTGGCCATGCCTTCAGCAAGGTCATGCTGGTGGGCGCTGCCGGGATCAAGCCCCAGGATGGCGAGATAACCGACATCTTCATCATCAGTCCGGCGCAGGTGCGGGACCTGGTGTACCACGACCCGTCCCAGGTGCCGGAGTGGGACGAGATGTTCGGCTCCGACCCCACGCCCGAGCAGGCCAACCAGGCCGAGGGCGACCGGGAAATGGCGATCCGCCTCACCTGGAAGCCGTACATGTACAACCCCCGACTGCCGGCCAAGCTGGGGCGGGTCAGCGTGCCGACCCACATCGTGTGGGGCGAACAGGATGCGCTGGTGCCGGTGGAGTGCGCCGATTTGTACCAGCAGGCCATCGCCGGCTCGCAGGTTACGGTCATATCGAATTGTGGTCACTCGCCGCAAATCGAAAAGCCCGACGACTTCGTGCAAACCGCGCTGGCCTTTTTGTAAAGCTCTATCCCATCCGCTCACAGGGTCTTTCAGTTCTTCTCGATTTCCTCGATTTCGCCATTCTGGCGCAAGCCGAAATCCAGCACCCTGTGCGGTAAAGACATTCTGGATTCCCGCTTTCGCGGGAATGACGGAGTAAATCTTTGAGAACTGAAAGGCCCTGCATCCGCTCATGGTGAGCTTGTCGAACTACCGACGACCATCCTTCAACAGGGTCAGGACGAGCGGGTAAGGTCGAGCGCACAACCCGAATTGCTGTGGTGCAACTATGACAACGGCAGGAACTGAACAACAGCTGCTGACCGCCGATGATTTACTCCGCCTAGATAGCCAGGGCGTCAAGGGCGAATTGGTGCGGGGGGTATTGAAAGAAACCATGTCAGTAGGCGGGGAGCACGGTGAAATTGCCATGGCTTTGGGCGGTGAACTGCGGGCGTATGTCCGTCCACGCCGGTTGGGTCGAGTGACCGGCTCCGATGCCGGTGTTCGGCTGGAGCGGGATCCGGATACGGTACGGGAGCCGGACGTTGCTTATTTCTCCGCCGAAACTCTGCCGCTGGATGTGAAGGTGCGCGGCTATTATGAAGTCGTCCCCGACCTGGTGGTTGAGATAGTGTCGCCGAGCGATCAGCCTCGGGAAGTTGCGGAGCGAGTAGCGATGTGGCAAAGCTTCGGCGTACCACTGGTCTGGGCGGTTTATCCGGTAGAGCGCATAGTCGCGGCCCACGTGCTGGAAGGGTCAACGGTTATCTATACTGAAGACGACACACTGGACGGCGGGACCGTGCTGCCCGAATTCCGCTGTACAGTGCGGGATATACTGGATTGGTAATCCCAGCGCACGCGGCGACGCCTGATCACCCGGAGGCAATATTATGGACGTTTTCTACTTCACCGAATTTCCTTATGCCGAGTTTCCGGAGTCGGAGGCGGAGAAGTTTCCGTCGATGCGGCTGACCTTCCCCAATACCTACTTCGACCCCCAAACGGCCAGCGGGCTGATGAACCGGTACCTGGACGAATATCAGTACGCCGAAGAGGTGGGGTTCGACGGGTTGATGATTAACGAGCACCACAACACGCCGTCGTGCATGGACGTTGAGGTGAACATCACGGGCGGTATTCTGGCGCGAATTACCAACCGGGCCAAAATCCTCATGCTCGGCAACATGCTGCCCACGTCGGATAATCCGGTGCGGCTGGCCGAGGAGATCGCCATGCTGGACGTCATCTCCGGCGGGCGCATCATCTCCGGGTTCGTGCGGGGCATCGGCATCGAGTCGTGGGCCAACAACACGAACCCAATCCACAACCGGGAGCGGTTCGAGGAATGCCACGACCTGGTGATCAAGACGTGGACGACGCCCGGGCCGTTCCGGTGGGAGGGGAATCACTACCACTATCGGGCGGTGAACCCGTGGATGCTGCCGATCCAGAAACCCCACCCGCCGATCTGGGTTCCGGGCACCGGCAGCCCCGAGACGGTGGAGTGGACGGCGCAGCATCGTTACACCTACGCCGCCTTCCTGACCCCGCTGGACGTGGCGAAAAACCTGTTCGCCCGCTACCGGGAATATGCCGCCGCCGACGGTTGGGAACCGGGGCCGGAGAAATTCGCTTTCATGATCTGCTGCCACGTCAATGACACCGACGAGAAGGCCCAGGAGTCGGGCAAGGCGTTCCTGTGGCGCATGAACTATCCCCTGCGCGGGCCGCGGGAATACTGGTCGCCGCCAGGGTACACCTCCCGGGCTGGCGCAGCAGCCGTGGCGGCCCGACGCCCGACGCCGCTGCACGAGCTGTCCTACGAGGAGTTGCAGGAACGCAATCACCTGGTGGTGGGCAGCCCGGAGACCGTCACCCGCAAGCTGCGGCACATCCGGGACGAACTGGGCGTGGGTTCGCTGCTGCTGGAAGCCCAGGGCGGCCGCCTGTCCCACCAGGACACCATGCGCTCCCTGGAACTCTTCGGCAAAGAGGTAATACCGGCGCTGAAGGAAGATTAGAGTACCCAACTAACGACGCAAGTTGAACGCGCCCACCACGATCCCCATTAACAGGATAAGGCCAATCGCCCAATATGCGACTATAAGAAGCCATTGCGGGGCGTGCCATGTAGCGCCAACATCCAACCCAACCAGAATGGCGGCGGGAATGCCGATGAATAAAATTGCCCGAGCAAGCCAGTCTGTTAGGGAAGCCACCTGTCGCACCAACCGCAGAAATCGTCGTTGTGACGATGTTAGCATATCCGCAAATTTCAGCGGCACCGACTTACAGCTGATCAGGCGGCTGATCAAGGAGGCCTGCAATGGAAGAGTCAGCGGGAGCTATCGCGTTGATCGTACTCAGTGGTTTAGCCATTGTCGTCAGCTTGGCGGTAATCATTAAAGGGCGTCTGCAGCGGGACGAGGAAGAATCACCTGCAAATCCACCTACGGACCGTGCCTAGCAGGTGGATCGGGAGTTGAGTCCCGTAACATGCCCCTGCGGACTACCAGAAACTTCTTGGGCTTCGGCATATTTGCCGTCGCTATTGCAATATTAGTTTTCCTTTCGTTCGCTTCCTGGGAAAACCCCAACCCTGCGCAGACAGCGCTTTTGGAACTTGCCGATACTGCCTGGAAAGCGGCGCTAGGGGCCGTATTCGGCAGCCGCGTGCGGTTGTGACGCCGTAAACAATATCGTCCTTTGGGAGAATCGCCTCTTGTCCTGCCAGCCGACTCGCCGCCTATTTCGGAAGGTGAGTTGTCACTGCGCTTCCATACGAATGTTCGGGTCGAGTGAGAGACCGTGCTAGCCGTACCAAATGTTGCGCTCCCAAGTTTTCCCGTGCCAAATATCGACTGACAGAACATGTCGCTCAATTTCTGGGACGCAATAGTCAACCGCCAACTCCGCGACCTCCGCGCCCCGGTAGTCAGCGATACGCTGAAAGGTGCCGGGCCCCCTCATGATTGGAACAAATCCAACAAGGCCGACGTGCCGAGTAAACCGTGCTGTTGTATTGCGGGCCAACTGCTACCTTCAGCCATGTGGTAGAGCCTTGGGTATTGGCGAATCAGCCGCTCGATCCTCGCCATTGTTCTTGCCATCCCTTAAAAAGGACACGCTATCCCCAGCTCGCCGCAGGTGTCGTGGAACCAGTCCACCACCTCTTCGTGCAGGGGGATGCCCTCGACCCGGCGGATTTCTTCCATCTCAGCCTCTGGCTGACCGGCCACCAGCACCCGCTCTTCGCCCGGCGCTGGACGGGTGGTCTTCATCATGCGGAGCCATTCGTCCATCTGGTCCTTGAAGTGGTCGGGGTCGTCGAAGCCGGCGATGTTGTAGGCGGCAACGTAGTGGCCAAAGTTGGGCCGTCCGGGAACCGCTCCGTAGCCGAAGCCGGTGAGGACGCCGGCGAGAATGTCCACCATACAGGACAGGCCATAACCCTTGTGCGAGCCCAGCTCGCGGGTGCTGCCCAGGGTTAGCAGCGTGTAGTTGTCGGGGGCGTCGGCCTCCTCCATGATGGGGGTGCCCTCGCTGTCGGCCAGCCAGCCCGGTTCCAGCTTGACGCCCAGGCGTCGGGCGATGCCCACCTTGTTGCCGGCGACGGTGCTGGTGGCGGCGTCGAACACAAATGGCGCCTCGTTACGCGACGGCACGGCGATGGCGATGGGATTGGTGCCCAGACGCGGTTCGGCGCCAAATGTTGGCACCACCGAGGGCGGGCAGCTGGTCATGCAGACGCCAATCATGTCGTGTTCCAGCGCTTTCATGGCGTGGTAGGACGCCATGCCCAGATGCCGGGCGTTGCCCAGCGTAACCATGCCGATGCCCACTTCCGCGGCCTTGCGGATGGCCATGTCCATCGCCTTGGGGGTGGTGATGATGCCCAGGCCCCGGTCGGAGTCGAGGCTGGCGGTGCTGGGTGTTTCTCGGACAACGCGCAGCTGTGGATTGGGATTAATCTGTCCGCTGGTGTACCCGTTTACGTAGCTGCGGAGCATATTGGAGACACCGTGGGAATCGACGCCGCGCAGGTCGGCCAGCACCAGCACGTCGGCGCCGAGCTGAGCGTCTTCGGGCGGCACACCCATCTTCTCGAAAACGGCGGCGACGGTTGACTTCAGATCGTCCCCCGGAACCATCGTGGCCTCGTCCAGATTGACGCGAAATTTGGGCAGCACAGCGCACCTCCTGGTTAATTGGCGACAGCGATTATGCGTGGGCAGTATAGCATCCCTCACCCCGGCCCTCTCCCCATGGGAGAGGGAGTTAGTTTGCCTGTCGGATGTTAGACTGGCACAATACGACCAAATTCCCGAACGGCGGAGAGCATGATGACTACCGAGCAAGAACAGGAGGCTTTTGGGCTCGTAGTCAATCGGCACCAAAGCGGCGCGTCCGAAAACGACATCAGGACTGCCTTTCTGCGTTTCGCTGAAAGGGCCGGCGTAGCGGAGGCGTCCGAAATGTCCACCGAAGGGCCACCGGGGATCGGTAACCCCGGCCGGATGGACCTTTACGTCCACAATACCTGCATCGAGTTCAAAACGAACATCGTCCGGAGCGGAGTGGTTATTCCCAGGGATGTTGACCAGCTGGACACATACATCGAACACTTACTCAAGGCAGGAAGCGGCGTAAGGAACGGCATCCTCACCGACGGTGTTCACTACTTTCTGCGCCGGGTAGGCGAGGAAAAGCTGCCCCTGCAGAAGCAGGAGGTGATGCGCATCTTCGACCGCCCGGAACAGACGCACCTACTCCGGGAGTACCTGCATGATGTCATCTCGGCCCCAGCCGAAAATATCAGTCCCACAGTGGGGAATCTGGAACGCCACTTCGGGAGCAACTCCGACGTATTCCGCGCCGGCAACCTGCTTTTGCAGGAAGCCTACGAAGCGCACCGCGATGATCCGTCGGTGGCAGTGAAACGCCGGCTCTGGCAAGACCTGTTGCAGGTGGCCCTGGGCAAGGACGCCGCCTCGGCCGGCGACGAAAGTAACTGGCTGTTCATCAGGCACACCTACATCACCAGCTTGGTTGCCTGCATCATGCAGCAGCAACTGCTGGGCGACGTGGCCCGCCACGCCTCCGAACGACCAGATGCTCTGCTCAAAGGGCGCATTTTGGCCGAACAGTCCGACCTCCACGGCGTCATCGACGCCGACCTGTTCACCTGGCCCACGGAAGTGGGCGAAAGCGGATACCTGCGGGAAATCGCCCGGGTCGTTGAGCAGTTTGACTGGACGGCGAACGCTAAAGAAGTAACTCCCACGCTATATCAGAACGTGATTACGCAGGAGGAGAGAAAGCGGTTGGGCGAATACTACACGCCCCGCTGGCTGGCTCAGGAAATCACCCAAACGGTGGTTGACGACCCCCTGAACCAGCGAGTGATGGATCCGTCCTGCGGCAGCGGTACGTTCATCGAAACGGCAGTTGAGCTCATCCTCAACCACTCAGGCGGACTATCGCAGACCGAAACCCTGAAGAAATTGCAGGAAAACATAGTAACTGTTCAGACTGGCCTAAATCTGATGAGCCAGATAGACTACGAGCATGAAACTGCCTGTGAATTTAGCCGGGGCTTCCCGGGAGGAATTGATTGAGATAATCGGTCAACTCATCAGCTTAATCGAGGCCCAGGAAGCCCGGATTGCAGAGTTGGAAGGCCAACAGAGGCCGCTGGATGCCGGACTGAAGGAGAGGAAGCCACCTTCTTGGGCCAAGGCCAACCGGCCAGCCCGCTCCAAGAAAGAACGCAAGAAGCGTACCCACGGGTTTGTCCGGCGTCGGGAGGAGCCGACCCATAGGGTAGAGCACGCCACGGCCAGTTGTCCCGGTTGCCGGGTCCCTCTGGCCGGCGGGAGGGTGCGCCGGCGCCGCCAGATTATAACCATACCCCGGGTGCGGGCGCGGGTAACTGAGCACGTGGTGTTGGAACGCACTTGCCGGAAGTGCGGGCAGCGGTGGTCCCCGGAACCGGATTGGAGCGCCCTCGCGGTAGGGCGGCAACGGGTGGGAATCTCAGTCCAGCAGGAAGTATGCGTGCTCCGGGAGGAGTGCCGGCTTCCCTATGGGGTGATTCAACGCTACCTGAAGTGGCGCTACAGACTGGGCCTTAGCGTGGGGGAACTGGTGGCCTTGGTGCGTGGAGTGGCCAGGCTAGGCCAGGAGGAGTACAACCAGCTACAGCAAGAGATTCGAGCCAGTCCGGTGGTGTATGGGGACGAGACAGGCTGGCGGGAAGATGGCCGCAACGGGTATCTCTGGAGCTTCAGCAATCCGGAAGTACGTTACTTCCTCCGCCGGGCCAGCCGGGGAAGGCAAGTGGTTGCGGAGGTGTTGGGGGATGAGTTTGACGGGGTGCTGGTCAGTGACTTCTACGGCGCTTACAACGTGCATCAAGGGCTGCATCAGAGATGTTGGACCCATCTCCTGCGGGACATCCACCAACTGAAGGAGCGATACCCTCAACACCAAGGACTGGCCGAATGGGCCCACCAGGTGCGGGAGGTGTATGACCAGGCGCAGGCATATCCCGGCCCTGACCCGGGCCTGCCGGAAACGGTGCAGCGGGCCCAGCGGGTAAAGCTGCAACAGCAGTGCCAGAAGCGGCTATGGTCCATCTGCAAGCCTTACCTGGACGGCGATGCGCCCATGAGGGTGCTGTGCCAGCGGGTGGAACGCTTCTTGCCGGAGTTGTTCGCTTTCGTCGCCGATCCCCGGGTGAGCGCGGACAACAACGCGGCGGAGCGCAGCCTGCGCCCAACGGTGGTGAGCCGGAAGATCAGCGGCGGGACCCGTTCGGAGCAGGGAAGCGAAACCAAGAGTATCCTCGCTTCCTTGTTCGGCACATGGCGCTTGCGAGGCTGCAACCCCTACCATGCCCTGAACTCCATCCTCTCCCAACCCCAACTCGCCCCAGTCTGAACAGTTACAAAACATAGTTGGGATTGACATCCACCCGGTGGCGGTCCAACTGGCCAAGGCCACTTGGGTAATGGCCGCCGCTGACACCATCCGCGCCGCCCGCGAGGATGGCACGGGCGCCGGCGCCGTGAGCGCGCCTATCTACCTGGGCGACTCCATGCAACTGCGCTACGACACCGGAACCCTGTCCTCCAGTCAATCCATCAAGTTGGAAACCGGCGAAACCCTGCCGGGCCACAGCGAGCCGATCACGTTCAGTATCCCCAAGGAACTGGCCCGCCAGCAGGCCGACATTGACCGGCTCATCTCCGAAATGGCAACCGCCATCGACGAAGGAAGAGATGCTGAACGCATTGCCGACGAGCGCCCGATGAGCGACGAGTGCCGCCAGAGCGTCAAGGCAATCGCCACCGCAATGCGGGAGTTGCACGCCGCCGACCGCAACCACGTGTGGGCGTATTATATCCGCAACATGATCCGTCCGGCGGTGATCGCCGAGGAGAAGGTGGACCGAATCATCGGCAACCCGCCCTGGCTCACCTACGGTCAGAGCGCGGACATCATTCGGACTGAACTACGGGAGATGAGCGAAAAGCGCTACCAGATCTGGGCTGGCGGGAAGCTCGCCCCTCACCAGGACATCGCCACGCTGTTCTACACCCGCTGCTCCGAGCTGTACGCCAAGTCGCAAGCCATGATCGGCATGGTGATGCCCCACAGCGCGCTGCGCAGCGGGCAGCATCTGAAGTGGCGCAGTGGAACCTACAAGCGCAAGGGCGGACGCAACGCGCCCAGCATCGGGCTGAACCTGCGGGTTCGCGAACCGTGGGACCTGGACAACGTAGTACCGGACTTCTTCCCGATGCCGGCCAGCGTGGTGTTCGCACGGTACACCGGCGCAGGTCAAGGCGCTGCGCTGGCGCCGGCGACCGTGCAGGTGTGGAGAGGCAACTGGCAGGAGAACTACGCTGGCATCACTCGAAAGATCGAAGCGCTCCATCACGACGACGGCAAGTTCAAGTCGCCCTACGCCGAACTGTCCAGCCAGGGGCCCACCATCACTGACCGACGCCTGTTTTTCGTTGAGACCACGCCGCACACGGCGATGATACCCGCCGCCAACACCACCAACGTCCGGCCTCGGGTGAGCGGCCAGGACAACGTAAAGTACGACGGGCAATTGCACTTGCTGGATGGCGTGGTACACAACGACCATTTATTTGACGTGTATTTGGGAGAGTGCGTCGCTCCTTACGCAGCTCTGGAGCCGTTGAAGGCGGCTCTGCCCGTGCATCGCCCTACGATGACGATTTCCTTGCTGCCCGACGGCGGCTTTGACGTGGCAGCGTTGCACGATTCGATGCGTCGCCGCTGGAACAACGCCGCCGCAATGTTCCGGGAAGCGCATCAAGGGCGCGTCATTACTGAACTGTTTGACAACATGAATCACCTCAACAAACTCACCAGCCAGCTCGAATACTTGCAAGGCGCAATCGCCGGCGATGGAACGGTTAGGGTTGCCTACACGCAGTCGGGACAACCCACCGCCGCTATTATCCGAGATGCCAACGCAATCGTGGATCGCAAGCTTTACCAGACAATATGCCAATCAGATAACGAAGCCCGTTATCTGTTGGCGATTCTGAACAGCGATGCGTTAGCAGAACAGGCCAAGCCATTCTGTACCACCAACTGGGCCAAGAAAATCCGTGACTTTGAAAAACACGGCTGGAAGTTGCCCATCCCGCGCTACGACGCCGGCGACTCGCTACACGTCCAGCTCAGCGAACTCGGCCAAGCCGCCGAGCAGGAGTGCGCCGCCCTGATTGCCGAAAGCGACATCCTGTCCAAGCCCGCCGGCGACGCCCAATCGCGGGCGGCGCGTCGGCTGCTGAGGCATAGCTGGCAGCCGAACAGCGAGACGGCGCGGGCGATTGAGTCGGCGGTGGCGCGGCTGCTGAGCGAGGCGGAGCAGGCGGCGCGTCAGATGGGGGGTAGATTAGAATAAATAGACGCGGCAGAGCGCAGAAAGGAGCCATATCACATGACGAACATAAGGATGATCTTTCGGTCGAAATGGATGGTAGCGGGAGTCATATGTGAAATTTTGGCGTTCATCGCAGCCGTGGGAAACTGGTTCGCTGGTTCGTGGTGGGTGTGGGAGTTGCTGCCAAACGTCGCTCTGACGCTGGCGACATTGGGAGCGGTTATGGTCGCTGGCCGGGTAGCCTGGGATTACCATGGGCGAGGGTTGAACGGAAGGCAACGGGAAGAAGTGAACGATATTGTGTCGAGTTCCAGCCTCAACCCGACGCAAAGGGAAGAAGTCACGCAAATTACCGAGTCGAGCGGACTCAACCCGCGTCAACGAGAAGCCGTGAACGAAATTTTGTTAGGCTCCGACCTCAACAAAATACAAAAGGATGCAGTTGCACAGATCATCGCGGAAAGCGGCCTGAGCCCAACGCAAGTGGACGATTTGCCTGCCAAACTCATGGACATATATCTCTGGCGTATGGTCTCTGCTCAACAAGCAGCAATTGCGGCGTATGACTATTTAATCCAGGAAGGACATGGTCGTGTGGCAGTCTTAACGAATGCCAGCGGTGGCCTTGTAGAAGTCCAGTGTATAGATCCACCACAAGAAGCGCTTAACTGCGAACGTCAGCATGACCGTGAGGACGGGGACACGGATAATTTTCTGAAAATTGCTGCATCTCACCTACAAATATTCGTCGGTGACACGATGATATGGTGGCCACCAGCCAGCAATGGGGTTTGCTACACAAACAGAGCCGTCCACCCAACCATGGTCGTGGACGGAAGGCAGTGGGTGTTCAGTCTTGAAGACTGCGTACCAAAACGGCTTGACCCGAGATCTGATGACTACGTGCTTACTCGTGATCATTCAGGCCGTTACGCATGGGTAAGAACGCCTTAGCTTGCCCAAATGACAAGGGCACCACGTTCCGAAATCTGAAATTCGCCTGCGCTACGATACGGCTAATTGATCTATCCTCACTCGGAGTTTACAAAAATGACTACATCCCGACAGGAATCCGACAGCCGTGCACTGGACTATCTGGCCCGCCTGGGAGCAAAGCCGGCAGTGGCGTTCCACGAAAATGGCGTCGCAACGGCGGTGCGCGGAGCGCTGACCGAAATTGGCGTTTCGTGGCGAACCGACGCCTTCGGCAACATCATCGCCCGTATCGCTGGCGCCGACGCCGGTGCGAACCCGCCCATCGCATTCATGGCGCACATGGATCATCCGGGATTCGAGATAGTGGGTCGGGATGGCGATTATCTGATCGGCGCAGCGTCCGGAGGTATCCCGGCAGGTGCGTTTGAAGCCGATGTGCCGCTGCAAATCCTCCTCCCCGCCGGCCGGCGCGTCGCCGCCGCAACGGTGGGCAGGCACGGCGAGGAACGCCAGCGGCGGGTGCTCATCAGCCTGACCGGCACCGACTCCGGCGACATCCCCGTGCCAGCGCCAGCGGTGTTTGACCTGCCGGATTTCAGCATCGACGACGACTATCTGGTGATGCGGGCGGCGGACGACCTGGCCGGCTGTGGTTGCATCCTGGCGGCGCTGGACCGGCTGCATGGCGAACCACCCGCCGGCGACGTCTATGGCGTGTTCACCCGAGCCGAAGAGGTGGGGCTGGTGGGAGCGCGACTGCTGGCCGAGGCGGGTACACTGCCGTCAGACACACTGGTAGTATCGCTGGAATCGTCGCGGACACTGCCGGGCGCCGAGATTGGCGGTGGGCCGGTCATCCGCGCCGGCGACGCGGGCAGCACGTTCAACCACGACGCCGAATCGGCGCTGATACGCGCGCGGGAGGTGTTGTTGGCGGGAGATGGCGAATTCAGATGCCAGCGTCAGCTGATGAGCGGGGGGGTCTGCGAGGCCAGCGCGTTTCTCGCTTACGGTTATCGCGCTACGGGCGTTGCCTTCCCGTTGGGCAACTACCACAATGGCGCGCCGGACGGCTCCATCGCCGCGGAGTACATCCACCGGAACGATTATCTGAATGGCGCTGCGCTGGTAACCGAAGCAGCGCGGCAGGTGGGAATGCGTTGGGATACGGCGTTTAGTCGGCGCATACGTCAGGTGCCGGACGCAATGCGGGCGCGGCTGGGCGGATGAGTTATCGGCGCAATTGACCGGCAAAGCCGGCGACCTGCTACTGTCGTGATTGCAGGCGTGACAGCTCTTCTCGCAACCGCTGAATTTCAGCCTCGGCAATCAGGCGGGCCTCTTCGCTTTCGCGATGGTTGAGCAGACGCTCCCCGCTGACCGGGTCGTAAATCCGCAATTCCAGGTCATCCTTAACATGGAAGTCCAGCTCCAGGACGGCGCTGTGCCCCCGCAGCGTTCCTGAATCGTCCACAACCACAGGCAAAGGCTGGTATTGGCCGTTCACCAGTTGTTCCCCCACCAGCGCCGGAGTAAAACACTCTCCCGTCGGATCGAACCGCCAGTATTCCGTAACCCCCATGCCGGCGTAAATGTTGTGCTTCTCGCCAACGTCTCTCCGCCAAGTGCCTTGGGATGCAATTTCCATCACAAAGTCGGGCGCTTTGCCCTCCCGCCACACCAGCCAGGAATCGCGGGGATGGTTGCCCGTTACGCCGAACGCTGCAAACACGTCCGGGGCCACGCTCACCGTATTGTCGTTCATCCGGTAATAAACCAGCATATCGCCGATAATGTACACATCGGTGCGGTCGCGGAACCGGTTGCGGAGAATCGAGACCGTGTTGGTCAAAGGGATGTACTGTAATTCGGTCTCTGCCATAGGTTCGCCGTCCGAGGATGGGTATTCGATGCTTGGGTCATCGGTTTCATCCTGACCGGGCTGATGCACGACACCGCTTTTGTCGGGTTTGGTGACCATGGCGCTAATCTCCGGCGGCTATTGCCTTTGGCACGGATTATAGCAGAGGGGATAGACGCATTTGCTACGCCCACGGCGCCACCCCGTTTGCTACAATGCGGGTGCGTAAACGGTGGGGGCGGGTTGAGAGTCCGCCATTACCCTGACCCTCTCCCGGCGGGAGTGGAGATTAGATTGATTGAGCATTTCCAGAAGGAGGCGCGGCAATATGCGGGCGCGGCTGGGCGGGTAAGTTATCGCAAGCTCTTAGAGGGCGTGTGACAATGGGCCAAATATGCACCCTCGGGTTCTTGGGGTGTGGGAGAGGTGCTGGTTACCCTGGGGGCATGAGTAGAAAACCTTATCCCAGCGATTTGACCGACGCCCAGTGGGAGGAATTAGCTCCCCTCCTGCCGCCTGACACCACCAGAGGCCATCCCAGAACCACGGACCTGCGGGAGGTGGTCAACGGCATTCTGTACGTGCTGCGCGGCGGCATACCCTGGCGGCTGATGCCCCATGACCTGCCACCTTGGGGCACGGTCTGGTGGTATTTTCGGAAGTGGCGGTATGACGGGACTTGGGAACGGGTTGAGGAGACGTTGCGGGCCCGAGTTCGGGAAGCTGCGGGCCGAGAGGCCACGCCCAGCGCAGCCATCATCGACAGCCAGTCAGTAAAGACCACGGAAAAGGGGGGCCTCGGGGCTACGACGCTGGTAAACGGGTAACCGGACGCAAGCGGCACATTGTAGTAGACACCTTGGGCTTGCTATTGGCGGTGGTGGTTCATGCCGCTAACATTCAGGACCGGGACGGCGCCAAGTTGGTGTTGGCCAAGCTGTTGGGCCGGTTTCCCAGATTGCGGGTGATTTGGGCCGATGCTGGTTACGCGGGCCGGTTGGTGTCGTGGGCTTGGGCCACCGGCGGCTGGCTGCTCACCGTGGTACGTCGGAAGCCGGACAGCCACCATTTCGAGGTGTTGCCCCGCCGGTGGGTGGTGGAGCGCACCCTGGCCTGGTTGAGCCGATGTCGACGGCTTAGCAAAGACTATGAGGAACGCACGGAGAGCAGCGAAGCTTGGGTGCATATCGCCATGGTCAACCTGATGCTCAAACGGCTCCAGCCTTCCTAAATCTATTTGTCACACACCCTCTTAGGTATCGCCCCCAAATTCGGCTGCAACCTCATCAATGGCGATAAGACTGCCTTCCTGAACATCCCGTATGCCCCGGCGCAGTGCGTCCATCAACTCGCGGTCACCCATGATCTCCATCGTTTCGACAATTGACTCGAACAACTCCCACGGCATCAACGCCAGGACCGGTTTTCCCCGACGTGTCAAAGCCACCGCCCGGTTTCCAGCAGACAGCAGCTCGGGCAGCTGAGTGAGCATGGCGCGGGCCTTGACGATCGGTATTTGTTCCGTGCTGTTGTCCCAATTGGATGCCATGATTTACTCCAGGTCGTCGGTCGGTTCAACGAGTCCCAGCCTGACCAACCGTTGAGCCAATGCGTAGATATCCTGTCGGTCTCCCTCTCTGCGGAGACCCATCGCAATTATGATTACGCTCCGCAGGTTCTTGTCAACTCGGTAAATGATTCGATAGCGTTGCCCGGCGGCTCTGATAGATCTATACCCACTCAGTTCATCCCGAAGCGGCGCACCTTTCCGGTCGGGTTCTTCCGACAACGCTTGAGCCAGTTCCAGGATCACCCGCTGTATTCGGCGGTCGGATACGTTCCGAAGCGTGTCGAGAGCCGACTCAGTAAAGTTGATTTGCCAATCCATGCGCTAAACCGAAAAAGTGTACGTCAAATAGTACGCTATTTTGTACAAACACGCAATTGAGAGGCGATTCCTAACAGGGCAAACACATTCTAACTTTAGGTGGCCTGATAAATCGTCATTCCCGCATCCTTTCTGTCATTCCCGCGAAAGCGGGAATCCATACAGATTGCTTCCAGGCAGTTGACGTACAACCAAGCCACTTGGATTCCCGCTTTCGCGGGAATGACGGGCACCTCAAAAACTGATTCAATTAGAATGCGGTTGCCCTGCACGGCAGCGGTAAATCGGTTGCCAACGCCATTGGAGCGGATATGCGGATATGCGGATATACTGATAGCAGTGCGGTCTCGACCATACTGGCGCAATTCGGAATTGGAGATCGGCATGACTACGCAACCCTACCACGCGGCGAGCCGCCCCCTGTTGGCGCAGGCGCGAACTGAATTGAGGCAAGGCGACACCCGCCAAGCGTCCGAAAAAGGGTGGGGCGCGGCAGCGCAGATGGTCAAGGCCGTCGCGGAACAACGAGGTTGGAACCACAAAACCCATCGTCACATCTGGCAAGCGGTGCAAATGCTGGCTGACGAACGCAGGGATATTACTATCAGTCGGCTATTCCGGTCTGCCAATCACCTGCACTCGAATTTCTACGAGGATATTGACGACGCCAATAACGTAGCCGACGCGTTGAACGACGTGGAGCAGTTCTTGGAGTTACTCGAACCGTTGGTCTGACCACCTGTTTAGGCCCTGTTGACATTTGCGATATGAGACGGTTCGGCATACTCCATTTCGTCATTCCCGCATCCTTTCTGTCATTCCCGCGAAGGCGGGAATCCAGGACCGTCCCGGCAAAGAGAACGTAGTTGGCTGATAGCGTCTTTGGATTCCCGCTTTCGCGGGAATGACGGTGGTTTCGCGGGAGTTACGGTGGTTTCGCGGGGATGACGGGGAAATGTCAACACACCCGGGTCTGTTGACAAATAATACGCCTGCCCACTAGCATGGAAAAACGCAAGCTGGGCAGACGGCGCCAAACCACCGGGGAAAAATCTTGGGAACCGTAACAGTAACCATTCAGGTCGGCGACCTCCAAGGCCACCAACTCGAAGAACTCGACATCATCGTCGACACCGGCTCCACCTACACGGCAGTACCCCGGGCCATGCTCGAACGATTGGGAGTGCCCATCCAACGGTCAATGCCATCACAGACCGCGGACGGGAGGATCGTCCCAGTAGACATCGGCCAAACCATCGTAAGGCTCGAGGGATTCGAGTTCTACACACCGGTCATATTCGCCGCAGAGAACGAGCCAAGCCTCCTCGGAGTCGTAACCCTCGAAGAAGCCGGTCTCGCCGTCGACCCAGTGAACGGCCGCCTCATTCCCACACACCTGCTCCGCTACTGACCGCACCGGGCACTTCGCAAACACCCGCGCCAGAGCCATTCTGCGGACCCGCAATCAATTTGTCCACCGGCTCTAGTCGGCGGAGTTTAGGAATCGTGTGAAACTTGCAAAACAATTTGACAACGCCCCAAACCCGTGAAAGTTCCGAA
Source organism: Dehalococcoidia bacterium (assembly GCA_965220095.1). Classification (GTDB taxonomy): domain Bacteria; phylum Chloroflexota; class Dehalococcoidia; order Lucifugimonadales; family UBA3495; genus Bin87. The sequence goes on along the minus strand of OZ244805.1, from coordinate 1,325,643 downwards.
TCTGTCCAGCCGTAACGCTGTGCTGCTAAACAGCCCAAGTTCGGCATCCACCAATACTATTTACGGATATTCATTCCCAACCCAACCAAAAACCCAAGCAACGACAAAAACGCACCTTTCAACATCCACTCCGCTAAATCCAAAAGTCGGCTCTCCGCCGGCGACAACATCTTTAACGACAGCGATGCTTGCCATACCATAGCGCTCCCACTCAAAATAATAAGAGCCAGCAACGCTACCATGATTATGACGGGGATAACAAACCGATTCACGAACCAACCAGGGCAACCGCATTCTAATTGAATCAGTTTTTGAGGTGCCCGTCATTCCCGCGAAAGCGGGAATCCAAGTGGCTTGGTTGTACGTCAACTGCCTGGAAGCAATCTGTATGGATTCCCGCTTACGCGGGAATGACAGAAAGGATGCGGGAATGACGATTTATCAGGCCACCTATTATCAGGCCACCTAAAGTTAGAATGCGTTTGCCCTGAACAAACCCCCATTTGAGAAACTTGCCAGGGCAACCGCATTCTAATTGAATCAGTTTTTGAGGTGCCCGTCATTCCCGCGAAAGCGGGAATCCAAGTGGCTTGGTTGTACGTCAACTGCCTGGAAGCAATCTGTATGGATTCCCGCTTACGCGGGAATGACAGAAAGGATGCGGGAATGACGATTTATCAGGCCACCTATTATCAGGCCACCTAAAGTTAGAATGCGTTTGCCCTGAACAAACCCCCATTTGAGAAACTTGCCAGGGCAACCGCATTCTAATTGAATCAGTTTTTGAGGTGCCCGTCATTCCCGCGAAAGCGGGAATCCAAGTGGCTTGGTTGTACGTCAACTGCCTGGAAGCAATCTGTATGGATTCCCGCTTTCGCGGGAATGACAGAAAGGATGCGGGAATGACGATCTATCAGGCCACCTATTATCAGGCCACCTAAAGTTAGAATGCGTTTGCCCTGCCCTCCGTCTCTCCAGGTTTGCTACAATGCGAATACGGTTGACTGGGTAGAGGCTTTTACCCTCACCCCAACCCTTGTCATCAAAAGAGGAGGCGCAGCAATATGCCAGTTCACCATGAGGCGCAGGGGGCGGGCGATGTTACCGTCCACAAGATTGAAAATATGGGCACCCTGGGCAACAACGGCTACATCGTGGTTTGTCCGGAAACCAACCAGGGCGTTTGTATCGACACCCCTGCCGAACCGGAAAAGATGATTGACGAGGTGCAGGCCCACAGCATCGACGTGCAGGCCATCCTGATTACCCACGGCCACCAGGACCACCTGGCCGGTTACACCGAGATTACCGGCGAGATCGGCGCGCCGGCTGCCATCGGCGGGCCGGACGCCGGCTTGCCGCCCAGCCCGCCGCAGCGCAGCCTCAGCGACGGCGACACCGTAACGTTTGGCAACCGCAGCATCCAGTGTTTGAGCACACCGGGCCACACTGAAGGGTCGACCTGTTTCCTGGTGGGTGGTTTCGTCTTCTCGGGCGACACCCTCTTTCCGGGCGGCCCGGGGCGATCACGCAGTCCGGAGGCGTTGCAGCAGGAACTCGGCAGCATCAGCGGCAAGCTGCTCACCCTGCCCGACGACACCTACGTCTATCCTGGGCACGGCCCCGAAAACACCACCATCGGCGAGGCCCGCCGGCGGTATACGGTGTTCATGTCCAAGTCGCACCCGACGGATTTGCAGGGCGACGTGGACTGGCTGAATACGTGATGCGGCAGCGGAAAATCACCCTCACCCTAACCCTCTCCCATCAAGGGAGAGGGGACTTGGGGAGTTTTTAATGTATCGACGCACGGTGCTGGCCAATGGCCTGCGGGTGTTGACGGCAGAGATGCCCCACACCCGCAGCGTCTCGATGTTCATTTCGGTGGGCGCCGGCTCCCGATACGAACCCGCTGAACTGGCCGGTCTCTCCCACTTCCTGGAACACCTGCCGTTCAAGGGCACCCGCACGTGGCCGACGGCGCTGGCTATCTCAGAAGCCGTGGAGGGCGTCGGCGGCATGATGAACGCCGCCACCGACCGGGAGATGACATCCTTCTATTGCAAGGTGGCCAGCGTTTACGCCGACCGCGCCTTGCCCGTGCTGCTGGACCTGATTCGCCACCCACTCCTGGATCCGGTGGAGATGGAGAAGGAACGCGAGGTCATCCTGGACGAACTACGGATGACCAACGACTATCCGGCGGACGTTTGCGGTCTGCTGATCGACCGCGCCCTGTGGCCGGGGCAGGCGATGGGCCGCGATGTGGGCGGAGACCCGGCCACGGTGGGCGCCATCACGCTGGACGACGTGCGACAGTACATGGAAAGGCAGTATCGGCCCAACAACACCGTGGTGGGCATTGCCGGCAACCTGACCCACGATGATGCGATCAATCTGGTGGTCGGGGCTACCGCAGACTGGCTGCCGGGCGAACCGCTGGGCTGGGAGCCGTTTGCCCCCACCGCCAACGCTGCATCCGCCATCCTGGTGGACCAGCGCACCGCTGAGGATACCAACATCTGTATGGGACTGCCGGGGCTGACGCTGACCGACCCGGATCGCTACGCCGCCATCGTGATGAATGGCGTGTTGGGCGACGGTATGAGCAGCCGGTTGTTCCAGAACCTGCGCGAGAACCTCGGCATTACCTACGATGTGCAGAGCGGGTTGAGCAACTACCGCGATTGCGGCTCGCTGGTGGTGTCCTGCGGCACCGAACCGAGCCACGCGGTTGAGGCGGTGGCCGCCATCCGCGCCGAGTTGACCACGCTGCTGGAACTCGCTCCGGCGACCGAGGTTCACAAGGTGCGCGAGTACATCAAGGGACGGCTGTTGATGCGCATGGAAGATTCTCGCTCGGTGGCGGCGTGGCTGTCGTCGCAAGAGCTGTTGATGGGTGAGGTAATTACGCCCGATGAGACGGCCAACCGCATCGACGCCGTTACGCCGGCTGACGTGCTGCGGGCTGCCGAACGGCTCATCGACCCGACGGCATTGCGACTGGCGGTGGTGGGCCCACACGACGGCGACACCGAGTTTCACGCCGCGCTGTTCGGGTTATAGACGCCCAAACGCGATCCACGGCAAAGGCGACCCACGGCAAACGCGATACAGGAGGCAGAAAATATGCCCGCCACAACACGTTACAGCAAGGTGATTCAGCTGCTGGAAGAGGGCAAGCCGGTGTTTGGCACCGGCCTGATTTGGAACGGCAACCTGGACGAGATGACCTATTTTGCCGATTCCGACTACGACATGGTGATGATTGAGATGGAGCACGAGGGGTTGTCGTTCAACAACCTGCGTACTTCATTACAGTTCCTGCTCAATCGCAAACGGGTGGCCGACGGCGGCGGCTTGCAGGCCGACCCGACGCCGGTGGTGCGCATCCCGCCCAACACCCGGGAGCAGAACCAGTGGGTCATCAAGCAGGCGCTGGATACCGGAGTGTACGGCCTGATTCTGCCCCACCTGGACACGGTGGAGGGGGCAATGTCGGCGGTGCGGGCGGCGCGGTATCCCCAGGTTCCGGGCGTAGCGGATTTTGAGCCGGCCGGCGAACGGGGCTGGTGGCAGCGCATTGCGCCCCGCTATTGGGGGTTGTCGTCAACCGAGTATTACGACGCCGCCGACATTTGGCCGATTGACCCTGACGGCAACCTGCTGCTGATGGGCATTGTCGAGGAACCGACCGGCGCCAACAACCTGCCCGACATTCTGCGGGAAGTGAAGGGCATCGGCGCCATCTGGGCCGGACCGGGCGATATGTCGGTTGCTCTGGGGCACCGGGGCAACGCCGGCCATCCTGAGGTGCAGGAGATGCTGCTGCGGATTTTGGGTATCTGCCAGAACGCCGGCGTTCCCTGTGCGGTGGGTTGCACCGAAGCGGAGGTGCCCATGCGTCTCGAGCAGGGGTTCAGCATCCTGATTACCGCACCTACCCGCACCGCCGGTGGCCTGACGGAAGGACGGCGCATTGCCGGGCGATAGCGCGCCGAGCATTTGCTATGGAAAAGCAAGGGGCGGGTTTGAAACCCGCCCCGTCCAGTTATTACCCGGAGTTGCCGTTGTCGCGCTGGCTGCGGAGCCTGGCGTTTTCGACCCTGAGGTCGTCGATAACCTGTTGCAGGGTACGAATAACTTCGTTTTGGTTTGGGTCCTCGTTGCCGCCTCTGCTCAGGACACCGGCCAACATAATCATCATTTCCTGATGGCGACGTTCTGCATCTTCACGGCTACGCTCTTCACGGCGTTCTGCGCTGGCTTCAGCCCTTGCTTCGGCATCCCGACGGGATCTGAGGTCGAAATAGCTGGACAGCATTTGTGGAACTCCCAGTACGGCGAGCATAATGGCGATGTATGCTCCCGCCTCCAAGTATTTCAGGGTTGTCCACTCCAGTTTAACATACCTCGGCGATGGTATATCAACTAATCATTGCCAGACGGATTTGGGCCGCCCAGGTAGGTGAGCAAGGGAGTACGGGAATCCGCCACGTTTATTCGGCGGGCGTAGTTCCGCCCGGGCCGGACAGGTAACGCAGCAGCGGAGAGTCACCCGGCATAATGATGGTGTCTCCGGTCTGGAATATCAGCCGGTAGGATTCGAGGCTCCGCAGGAAGGCGAACAGCTCGGGGTCGCGGTTCAGCGATTCCGCCAGAATCTGGATAGCCTGCGCTTCACCTTCACCGCGCCGCTTGTTGGATTCCCGCTCAGCTTCAGCCAGGAGGATGTCGCGGTCGCGGTCGGTGTTGGCCCGAATCTTGCGGTCTTCTTCTTCACCTTCGGCGCGGAATCCGGCGGCGATACGGTTACGTTCGGCGCGCATTCTGGTGTAGATGGAATTGGTAACGGCGGGTGGGAAGTCGGCGCGCTTGATACGCACGTCGATGATTTCAATGCCGAAGTTGTCCCGCTGGGTAATTTCCTGAACCCTCAGGAGCACCTCATCGAGAATTTCAGTTCGCGTCTCCTGTGCTTCGACCAGGGGAATACCCTCGGAATCAACCACGGGTATACCGAGTTCGTTAAGTTGCGTTTTGGCGCCAATGATGTCGGTGCGATCGCGCAGGGCAACCCGGTCACGGAGGGTGGAGATGACGATGTCCCCCAAGCGGCTGCGGGCGTTGTTTTCGGTTTGCAGAGTTTTGCGGAACTGCACTGCATCGGTGATGCGGTAGCGAGCGTAAATGTCGATCACCAGGTTCTCTTTGTCCTGGTCGGGCATCGAAGTGGCCGGAGCGTCAATCCGCAGGATACGTTTGTCCAGTCGCACCACCGTGTCGACGAAGGGGAGTTTGACGCTGAGGCCAGGTTCGTTTTGAGTATTAACCACCTCACCAAAGCGGAGGATGATTACCTGTTCGGTAACGTCAACCACATAGAGCGCCTGGCGCAAAATAACCAAAGCGACGACGATGATGATGACGATGATGATGAGATTGCGCATTGAAGGGTTCTCCGAGCGGGGCGGACGGTCAAAAGGGGAAACCTGCGGGTGTGGCGAGGGTGGCTAGGGGTTGGGCCCGATTGGCGCAGGTACGATGTTGCTCCCCTGTCCCACAATAAGTATAGGGTCGGTTGAGCCGTCGACGACGATCTTGGATACGCCGGGCAGCACCGATTCCAGAGTTTCCAGGTAGAGGCGCTGGCGCGTTACTTCGGGCGAGCTCAGGTATTCATTGAGAACCGCCTCAAAACGCTGGGCTTCACCGTTGGCGGTTTCGATGCGGGACCGTTTGAAGGCTTCTGCCGACTGGATGATGCGCTCGGCGTCACCCCTGGCCCGCGGGATGATGTCGGCCTCGTAGGCCAGGGCCTGGTTGATGCGGGTTTCGCGCTCTTGCCGGCCACGCAGCACGTCGTCAAAAGCCTCGCGCACCTCTTCGGGCGCTTTGACGTCCTGCAACTGCACCGAGATTACCTCGATGCCAGCCCCGTATTTGTCCAAAATGGCTTGCAGCCTCGTCCTGGTGTCGGATTCCACAACTTCGCGGCCCCGCACCAGCACGTCGTCGATGGAGCGTTGGCCGACCACCAGACGCAGGGCGGCTTCGGCGCCATCTTTGAGGGTGCGGCCGTCGGGGCGGCCTTCGGCAATGTTCCGCGCCAGCTCGCCCGGGTCATCGACGTTGAACAGGAAGTTGTTGAGGTTGCTGATGCGGTACTGCACCACCATCTGCACGTCGACAATGTTGAGGTCCCCCGAAATCATCAGGGCTTCATTCTCGACCGAGGTTTTGGTTTCGGCGGCGTTGGAGATGAAACCCAACTCCATACGACGGGTTTGCGTGACCATTACGACGTCTTTTTTGCCGACCGGAGACGGCCACCACCAGTGCAGTCCTTCCGCGTCAACGGGGTTGCCCTGAACCGCGCCGAAGAGACGCAGGGCGGCGTTTTCGCCCGGGCTGATGGTGTATACGCCGGTGGCGGCCCAGATGATGACGATCAAGGCGACGACGGCGACGATGAGGATTCCAATGTTGCCGCCGCCCAGGCGCCCGCCGGCGCCACCGAACATGGTGCTCAGGCGGCCGAAAATTTGGTTAAAGTCGAATTCGGGCTGTCGAGGTGGTTGACCTCCGCCGGGTGAAAACATACGTATCGGTTCCTTTGTTGAGGTGGGTAATGGAACATTCCTAGCGATAACCGATGCCAGGACGATGGCGATTGAACCCCGATTGACGGGTCAAACCCGCGCGGGGCGATTAGGCGCCACAGTATAACACTATTGCCAAAGCCGTGGTTTATAATGGTATTCCGCTTCAGGGCAACCGCATTCTAACTTTAGGTGGCCTGATAAATCGTCATTCCCGCGAAAGCGGGAATCCATACAGATTGCTTCCAGGCAGTTGACGTACAACCAAGCCACTTGGATTCTCGCTTTCGCGGGAATGACGGGCACCTCAAAAACTGATTCAATTAGAATGCGTTTGCCCTGCCTTCCGCTTCAGGTGCCGGCCTGACTCTGCCCGTTTTCACTCGGCGCGCTGCCGGCGCCCTCCAATCGCAGTCCAATTTACCCACCGCCGACGCGAACAACCAACCGGCGTAACTAACCAGGATTAGCACAAAGCGGAATCAGCATAAGGAAGGTTTTGTAATGACCACGCCCGTACAGCTTTCGTCCGGCGATGCCGAGTTGGAGCCGCAACCCCGGGGACTAACGGTGAAGGTTGGGGAGGATATGGCGCGGGTTCAGGTTACTTGCCAGCACCAGAGCGGGCTCATCTACGCGGTGCCCGGCGATTTGAGCTGGGTGTGCAGCGACGATCTGCGTCCGGCCCACGCCATGGCGGGATTTTTCCGGGAGTTGGTGGCGTTGCGAGACCCACGCGTCGAAAACCTGATGCAGCAGTGGGGCCTGTATTACCGCAGCCTGCCGCTGGAGGCGGATGCGGCAGGGGATGAGCCTCCCGCGCCCTGATCCGTACTTTGAGGGTTGCGCGCCAACTTACCGGGGCGACGCATCAGGGCAACCGCATTCTAATTGAATCAGTTTTTGAGGTGCCCGTCATTCCCGCATCCTTTCTGTCATTCCCGCGAAAGCGGGAATCCAAGTGGCTTGGTTGCACGTCAACTGCCTGGAAGCAATCTGTATGGATTCCCGCTTTCGCGGGAATGACGATTTATCAGGCCATCTAAAGTTAGAATGCGTTTGCCCTGGGCGACGCATTATGCGTCGCCCAGACCTTTCTACTGGTCCCTTTAGTCAGCGGCTGGCGGCGCGCCAGGCGTTGGGTCTGCGGTGGCGGTGCTGCCGAAGGACGGCGCTGGGTTGGGCAATTGATCGCCCTGGGTAACGGGCGGAGCCGGCGGCGCGTATGGCGAAGGCGCCGGCAGCGGGCGGGCGGGTTCAGGTTCGATGCCGGGCGGTTCGTCGTTGAACAGCCGGTTAAGCGCCTCTCCGGAAATCGCTTCGTGCTCAATCAGGTATTCCGCAACCTGCACCAGTTTGGGCTTGTAGTCGATCAGGAGTTGCTGGGCCTGGCGGTAGGCGCTGTGGATGAGATGGCGCACTTCAACGTCAATCTCTTCCGCGATTTTGTCGCCGTAGTCCTTCTCTTCGCTGAGCTCGCGGCCCAGGAACACCAACTCTTCACGCTTGCCAAAGGTGCGCGGGCCCAGGCTGGGGGACATACCGTAGCGTTTCACCATACCAAGGGCGGTCTTGGTGGCCCGTTCGATGTCGTTGCTGGCGCCGGTGGTAACTTCGTCGAAGATTAGCTCCTCGGCCACACGGCCACCCATCATCACGCCGAGCATATCCTGGAACTGGTTCTTGGTCCACAGGTAGCGGTCTTCCGAGGGCAGCAGGGTGGTGTGGCCGCCCATGTTGCCGCGGGAGACGATGCTAATCTTGTGCACGCGGTCGGCGTGGGGCAGGTGCCAGGCCACCAGGGCATGACCAGCTTCGTGGTAAGCGGTCATCTCCTTTTCACGCTGGTTGATGACGCGGCTCTTGCGCTCGGGGCCGGCGATGACCCGCTCGATGGCTTCCTCGAAGTCCAGCATGAAAATGCTGGACTGGTTCTTGCGTGCGGCCAGCAGCGCCGCCTCGTTGACCAGGTTGGAAAGGTCGGCGCCGCTGAAGCCAGGAGTTTCGCGTCCGATGATTTCCAGGTTGACTTCTCCAGCCAACGGTTTGCCGGCGGCATGAACCCGCAGGATGGCGTGGCGGCCCACCACGTCGGGCAGGTCCAGCGTAACGCGGCGGTCGAAACGACCGGGACGCAGCAGCGCCGGATCAAGGATGTCGGGCCGGTTGGTAGCGGCAATTACGATAATGTTGGTGTTGGTCTCGAAGCCGTCCATTTCGACGAGGATCTGGTTCAGTGTCTGTTCGCGCTCGTCGTGGCCGCCGCCGAGACCGGCGCCGCGGTGCCGTCCCACAGCGTCGATTTCATCGACGAACAGGATGCAGGGCGCGTTGCGCTTGGCCTGCTCGAACAGGTCGCGAACACGGGCGGCGCCCACGCCGACGAACATCTCAACGAACTCGCTGCCGGAGATATGGAAGAACGGCACGCCGGCTTCTCCGGCTACCGCGCGGGCGAGCAGGGTTTTGCCGGTGCCGGGCGGGCCGACCAGCAGCACGCCCTTGGGGATGCGCGCGCCCAAGGCCAGGAAGCGCTCCGGGAATTTCAGGAAGTCGACCACCTCTTCCAGCTCAGCCTTGGCTTCATCCACGCCGGCCACGTCGTTAAAGGTTACCGACGGACGATTGAAGGGCAGCATACGGGCGCGGCTGCGACCGAAGCTCATGGTCTGGTTGTTGGAGCCCTGGGCCTGCCGCATCATCAGCAGTATCAGCCCGCCAAAGAATATGAGGGGCAAGAAGTTGATCAGGATGCCGAAGACGCTGCCCAGCCCGCTGGAACCCTTGTACTCGATCTGGGGTGCGGCCGCGTTTACCGTGTTCGGGCCCAGGATCCTGGCGTCGGTAAACAACTGGATCAGGTCGGTGTTTTTGCCGATGCGACTGGTGTACTTGGTGGTGTCTTCGCCCCGGACCACGCGCGGTATGACGGTGAGTTTTTCGCCGTCCACGATGATTCGTTCAATCTGACCGGTACTGGCCTGTCCCATCACCTCGGTGAGCGAGAGTTGCTCGCTGCTGCCCAGGCTGGGGATCAGCGTATAGAAGATGACTATCACGCCAATAATTATCAGCAGATAGATTAAGCTGTTGCGTACCCAGCGATTGTTGGTCATGGCACTCCTGCCGGTTTAGTAGACCCGGCTGTGCTGCAGCGCGACTAGTAGCCTTTCCGAATGGTAACCCTTCCGAATTTAGCCCTGCATAGAATACTCAGGTGTTAGATTACCATAGTAGCGTCGCAACGCTAAAATTGCAAAACGAACTGTGGCGACGACACAGGCGGCTGCCGGTCCGGCGCCGGGGAGGATTCAGTGGTCAATTCAACATACGCTCAGAAACCACGGGTGTATCTGTTTGGTACGGGCGGAACCATATCCTTTGTTGGGGAAAACCGCACCGACTTCGCCAACTACAGCTATCAGGGGAATCAGCTCACCATACAGGAGATGCTGGCGCGGGTTCCTGAGGCTGAAGAACAGGCGGAAGTAATCGCCGAGCAGGTCATCAACGTGGGTAGCACCGAGGTGTACCCGTCCGACTGGCTGACGCTGGCGAATCGCATCAATGCCAGGTTCAATGAGGATGCAGAAGCGGCCGGCGCCGCCGTCACCCACGGCACGGCGACGCTGGAGGAGACGGCGTACTTCCTGAACCTGACCGTCCATGATGCGCGCCCCGTGGTGGTTACCGGAGCGATGCGCCCGCCGTCGGCCATGGGCACCGATGCGGACAACAACCTGATGGATGCCATTCACGTGGCATCGGCGCGGCAGTCCGCCGGCCGGGGCGCGCTGGTGGTGCTCAACAACGAGATTCAGGCGGCGCGGGACGTTACCAAGACGGACTCCTACCGCGTGGAAACCTTCCAGTCCGGCCACGCCGGGTTCCTGGGTTACTCCGATGCCGATGGCGGCGTGGTGTACTACCGCCAGACGGAACGGCGGCACACCGCGGACTCCGAGTTTGACGTGTCGGACATTGGCGAACTGCCCCGGGTTGACATCGCATTCGCCTACGCCGGCGTAGATGGGACGGTGGTAGATGCGCTGGTGGACGCCGGCGTAGCGGGAATCGTGGCGGCTGGGTTGGGCAGCGGCGGTTCGCCGGCTCCGTTCATGGCCGCCCTGCAACGCGCCGTAGCCGCCGACGTGCCCGTTGTCCTGGCAACCCACGTTGGCACCGGACGGGTGGTGCAGACCCGCCGTTTTATGGAGGCTGGCTACATCGTGGCCGACAACCTGCATCCCAAGAAGGCACGTATCCTGCTGATGCTGGGCTTAACGCAAACCTCTGATACAGCTGAGTTGCAACGCATGATGCTGGAATACTAGCGTCCCTTTAAGGGAGCGGATTCTAAAATGAGGAGGCAATGCGAAGGCGCGACGCGGCAGGGCCTCTAGGTCATCCACCAAAACTACTGATGCGTGAATAAATACCTAAACCAAACCTATCTGTCATTCCCGCGAAAGCGGGAATCCAGCAGGGTCAGAGGAAAGCAACTTGAGTTTAGATAATCGTTCACGCATCAGTAATACGCCGCTCATCCTGAGCCCGTCGAAGGATCATCCCGGCGCCTGTCATCGACTGTTTATGCGGGTGCCTGCCGATAGCTGGGTACCAACCTGCGCTGGAACGGCGGAGGCATTGGCAGTCAAAGAACCCTGGGAGTGCCGGTACAGCCTCACGCGCACCCACTTCAATCTGTCATGGCGAGGAGCATAGCGACGCGGCAATCTCGATGAGGTTGAACACACGTCGGCGAACCGCCGTTGCTATGGCGACGAGATTGCCGCGCTACGCTCGCAATGACAAAGCGGGTACGCAGATAAAGAAAGTGGGTACGTGTGCAGTGGCGATGGCTCACGCGCACCCACGTTAATCTGTCATGGCGAGGAGCATAGCGACGCGGCAATCTCGATGAGGTTGAACATACGTCGGCGAACCGCCGTTGCTACGGCGACGGGATTGCCACGCTACGCCCGCGATGACAAAGCGGGTACGCGTGAGGTCGCTCCGTCGGTTGCCTATTCCGGGCGCACGTGTTAACCTGTTTGTCGAAAGAACCACAGATCGCAAACCGGGCATCGCAAACCGGAAATGTAAGAGAAAGGTACGTATCAGGTAATGTTGGACGCGGACGTCAAGCAAAGAATCATCACAGAATATCGCACCCACGACACGGACACCGGTTCCACCGAGCTTCAGGTAGCCATGCTGACCGAGCGTATTCGGCAGGTTACGGACCACCTTCGCACGCATCGCAAGGACGTGCATTCGCGGCGTGGGCTGGTTACGATGGTGTCCAAGCGGCGGCGGCTGCTCAACTTCCTGAGCAACGAGGACGTGGGACGCTATCAGAGACTGATCGGGCGCCTGGGCCTCCGCCGGTAAGCGCTGTTATCGCCGGCAGTCCGGTCAACCGCCTTACCTCAATCAGAAGCGCCGACCGGAGCGCGAATTGAATGGGGCGACTCCCACTGGCGTACAGAATAAACCGCGGTTTTTGGCCGGCCCCGGCAAAGCCGGAAAGCAACCCACCTCGTAATTCAACCTGTTAGGCCGACGGTGGCCGGCAATCGCCGTAAACTCGGTGGCCAACAAACGCCCGCCAGCTGGCGATACTGCGCCGGCCATATCTGAAACGAATGAGCGCCACCCTAACGAATACTGACGAATACTGACCCAGGGAGCGCCCACTGTACGGGCGCTGACTGAACGGATGCTGACTGAACGGGAACCGGAAGCGGGGTAGAGGGAGTCGGGTGAGGAACCGACCAACGTAAGGGACAACGGCGCCGATAGTTGATGTGCCACGGACTACCCCGAAGTAACTAACTGTAAAGCCGGCGCACAGCAACCATAGATTGGTTGGCCGGCATCGTGAAGTGCATGAAGCACGAAATGGAAGAGAGAGGTAGAAAAAACTACTGTTATGACCACAATTGACGCCACTAGCACACTGTTGAACCCCTTCGCCGTGAGCGGCGAGATTGGCGGGCATCCGGTGGTGCTGGAAACGGGCCGACTTGCGCAGCAAGCTCACGGCGCGGTTACCATCACCTGCGGTGAGACCATTCTGCTGGCCACCGCCGTTATGTCCGACCAGTCCCGGGAAGGCATTGACTTTCTGCCGCTGACCGTTGAGTTCGAAGAGAGGCTCTACGCCGTGGGCAAGATCCCCGGCAGCTTCTTTCGACGCGAGGGTCGTCCCGGCACCGAGGCCATCCTGTCGGCGCGGCTTACCGACCGCAGCATCCGGCCCCTGTTCCCCAAGGGCATCCACAACGAAATCCAGGTAATCATGACCGTCCTGTCCGTGGACGAGAATCACCCGCCGGAAACTCTGGGCATGGTTGCGGCTTCCGCCGCCCTGTCCATCAGCCGCATCCCCTTCGACGGGCCGATTGCCGCCTGCCGGGTAACCTGGGACGGCAGCGAGTTCCGCATCAACTCCAGCTACGCGCAGGCTTCGGCGGCCCGACTCAACATGGTGGTGGCCAGCAACCGCGAAGCCATTATGATGGTTGAATCCGGTTCCGTGGAAGTGTCGGAAGAAACCATCCTGGAGGGCATTCGCCTGGCGCACCAGAGCAACGTGCAAACCATCGGGCTCATTGACCAGATGGTGGAAGCGCGCGGCGATGAGAAAGTAACCGTTACGGTGGACTACTCGGCAGCCGAAGAACGTGAGCAGAAGGTTGATGCCCTGGTGAACGGGCGCATCGCCGAGGTGCTGGAGCGCAACTCATACAAGAGTGAACGCGACGCCGGCCTGGACGCCATCGAATCCGAAATCGCCGCCCAGCTGGCCGACGACGTGTCCTCCAAAGAGGTGGCCGAAGCCTTCAAGAACCTGGTCAAGGGACAGGTTCGCGGCCGCATCCTGAACCAGAATATGCGGCCCGACGGTCGTAGTCTGGACGAAATCCGGCCCATCACTTGCAGCGTTGGCGAGTTGCCGCGGGCGCACGGCAGCGGGTTGTTCACCCGTGGTCAAACGCAGGTGTTGTCCATTGCCACGCTGGCGTCGCTGTCGATGAAGCAGACGCTGGACACCGTGGGCCCCGAGAATACCAAGCAGTTTATGCACCACTACAACTTCCCGCCGTACAGCGTGGGAGAAGCGCGCCGCGTTGGTTCGCCCGGCCGGCGAGAAATCGGACACGGCGCCCTGGCAGAGCGGGCGATCCTGGCGGCGTTGCCGTCGAACGACGATTTTCCTTACACCCTGCGCGTGGTCAGCGAAGTGCTGGCGTCCAACGGCTCGACGTCGATGGCCAGCGTATGCGGCTCATCCCTGGCCCTGATGGACGCCGGCGTGCCCCTTAGGTCTCCGGTGGCCGGCATCGCCATGGGCCTGATCACCGACTCCGCCGATGGGCAGTATGCCGTCCTGAGCGACATCCAGGGCATCGAGGACTTCCTCGGCGACATGGACTTCAAGGTCGCCGGCACGGCCCAGGGTATCAATGCGTTGCAGATGGACATCAAGATTGACGGCCTGACCGAGAACCTGCTGAGCGAAGCGCTGGAGCAGGCCCGCGTCGGTCGCCTGCACATTCTTGACCGCATGGCCGAGGCCATCACGGAGCCGCGCTCGCAGATGAGCAAGTACGCGCCCAAGCTGATCCGGATGCAGATCCCGGTCGAGAAGATCGGGGCGCTCATCGGACCTGGCGGGCGTGTCATCCGCGCCATCCAGGAAGAGACGGGTTGCTCAATTGACGTTGCCGACGACGGTTCGGTTACCATCGGTTCCAGCGACCAGGCGATGATTGAGCTGGCGACCAGTCGGGTGGACGGGTTGACCCGGGACCCCGAAATTGGAGACATCATCACCGGCAAGGTTACCCGCACCACCAACTTCGGTGTGTTCGTTGAGCTGACGCCGGGCGGTAAGGATGGCCTGGTTCGCAACGAAGAAATGGGTGATCTGGCCTACGAAGACGTGGGCCTGGGCCAGGAAATTACCGTGATGATTCACGAGATCGACCACATGGGCCGGATCAATATGTCCCGCCGCGCCCTGATGGGAGATACCACGCCGGCCCCGCCGCGCCCTGAGCGCAGCAACTTCGACGATCGGGGAGGCGACCGTGGCCCACGCCCCGGCGGGTTCCAGCGTGGTGGCGGGTTCGGCGGCGACCGTGATCGCGGCCCGCGCCCCGGCGGTGGTGGTGGCGGCAATCGCGGTGGCTACGGCGGTGGAAACCGTGGCGGCAACGCCGGTGGCGGCGGACGCGAGGGCGGTGGACGCGATGGTGGCGGCAACCGCGGTGGCTTCGGTGGCGGCGGCGGTGGAAACCGCGGCGGCTTTGGCGGCGGTGGCGGCGACCGTGATCGTGGCCCGCGTCCGGGCGGAGGTGGTGGCGGCAATCGCGGCGGCTACGGCGGCAACCGTGACGGCGGCAATCGTGACGGCGGTAATCGTGACGCGGGAAACCGTGACGCGGGAAACCGTGACGCGGGAAACCGTGACGGCGGCGAACGCAACGAACGCGACCGTAACTCCATGCTCGGCAGCGAGCCTGGCGACCGCGACCGGGGTGGGCGCCGTCCTCCCCCGCGCGATGCCGGTAGGGGCAATCCCTCCGACCGCCGGTTCCTCGGCGGCGGTGGTGGTGGCGGACGCCGTTAGGTAAACATGGCGGGCGGGGGTTTGGCCCTCACCCCAACCCCTCTCCCGATGGGAGAGGGGTTTTTTTGTGGCTGACGCCTACGTATCCACTGTTCGGGGGCGACTGCGGTGTGTATAGGAGCGGGGTTGCTTTCTCACGCGTACCCACTTCAATCTGTCATTGCGAGGAGCATAGCGACGTGGCAATCTCGATGAGGTTGAACACACGTCGGCGAACCGCCGTTGCTACGGCGACGAGATTGCCACGCTACGCTCGCAATGACAGATTGAAGTGGGTACGCGTGAGAGGGAGAGGGAACTCGGCCGGTGGGCGTCAGTTACGCAGCAGCATTCCGGGCTGACACTGGCGGCAGTAGCTGGTTATGCGCTGGTTGGCCTTCAACTGTGTGATGGCGGTGCCGCAGCGGGGGCAGGGCTGGCCGCCCCGGTTGTGCACGGCCAGAAAACCCCGCACCTTGTGGTCAATCTGCTCGCCCATGTGCTCCTGCACTGTCTTGATGGCATCGACGACCACCTGACGGCAGGAGTGGTGGATGCGGCGCAGCTCATCGTCGGTCAGCGCCTTGCGCTTCTTGAACGGATACACGCCGGCGTGGAACAGAATCTCATCGGCGTAGGCGTTGCCGATGCCGGACACGACACGCCCGCGAGTCAGCACGCCCTTGATCTCGCCGCTAAACCCCTTCAGGTTCGCCTTGAAGTCATCAAAGCTCGTTTCGTCCAGCACGTCCGGACCCTGCTCGGCCAGCCCCGGCACTGATTCCACATCGTGGTCGCCCACATAGTAGAACTGCCCCATCTGCCGGTCGTCGACGTAGCGCAGGTCAATCTCGCCGGATAGCTGGAAGCGCACGCAGGTTTTTTTGAGCACGCGCTGCGCGCTGGGGACGTACTGCAGGCCGCCGGTCAGCTTGGGATTGATGACCAGGTTGCGTCCGCCGGACAACCGCAGCAGCAGAAATTTGCCCCGCCGTTCGACGGACAGAAACTGCCGGCCCGCGATGTCTTCAGTCAAGTCGCCGGCCACCGACCGCACCACGCTGGGCTTCAGCACCTGCGCGCTGACTATGGTCTGACCGGGCAGTTGAGTCTGCAAGAACTCGGCAACCACCTGCATTTCGGGCGCTTCGGGCATATCGAACCGGCCTCCTGATATGCGCTGCCTAATATGGGTCCAGCCAGCCGAACCGACGAAAGCTGATGCGGTCGGCGTCGCTGAATTCCACCCCTTCTTGCAACAGCAACTCCCGCTGTATCTGCGCCCCGAACCCGACACCGCGCGGGCTGATTTTGCCCTGTCGGTTGATAACCCGGTGCCAGGGCACATCGCTGTTGCCATCCAGCGAGGCCATGCAGTAGCCCACCATGCGGGGCGTGCAGCCGCCGACAATCAACGCAATCTGGCCGTAAGTAGCGACCTGCCCACGAGGAATCTGCCGCACCATAGCGATGATGCGCGCGTAGACGGGAGCAACGGTGGGTGTGGCGGCTGTTGCGTCGACGTCGTCAGCAATGCCGGGAATTTCGGAAGCACGCATGGCGTTAGTCTACCAGCCCGGTTTTCGGTCGCGCTACTGATGACCGGGCGGTGCTGCGTAGTCCGGTTCCCGTGGCCGTTGCCATCCTGTATTATCGGCATCTGAACCACCATCAACGGAGCAGGAGGTACGAGCATGGAATATCGGATTAATCATGTGCACATCAGGGCCGCTGACCCGCGGTCTACCGCCGAGTGGTACGAAAAATTCTTCGGGGCCAAGATTGTGTCGGAACGCGAAGTGATGCCGAACACCATTACCATCGGTATGCAGATGGGCGGACAGTGTCGTTTGAACGTGTCATCCAAGCCGCCGGGCTCCTCCGACGCGCGCAGCGTGGCCGAACTCAACCGCCTGGGTCTGGAGCACTTTGGCTTCGATGTCGAAGACCTGGCAGCCGAGCTTGAGCGGTTGCAGGCGGCCGGCATCCGCGTCGTCCTGCCCTACACGGCCACCCCCACGGGCAGCCATCTGGCCTATATCGAAGGCCCCGATGACGTGCTCATCGAACTGGTGCAGCCGGCGAGTTAGCGGGGGGGCACGCTGGGGCTGGCCCCGCTCTGGCCTTGACATAACCCTCTCCCCGGCATCTTCCTCATCCTAACCCTTTCCCATCAGGGGAGAGGGGACTGGTGTCACTGGCCGCAAAAAACCCCTCTCCTGCCGGGAGAGGGGTTAGGGATTTGGGAAGGCCGGCGCGGCGTCTTACCAGTTGACCAGCCCCGGCTTCTGCGCCTGCCAGCCGGCGTCGGACGGGAAAACGGTTTCCATCTCCACGCGGCCCAGGTCGCCGTCGAACATGTGCTCCACGGAGGAGCGCCAGGCGGTGTAGTGAGGCTGCTCGCGGTGGGTGGCGTGGCCGGCGCGGTCGGTATAAACCTCGTACAGATAGAACTGGTTGGGGTTGTCGGGGTTTCGCAGGATGTCGAAGCGGAAGCAGTTTTCCTCGTCGCGCACCGAGCCCTGGCCGTCGCCCAGGCTGGCCGCAGCAAACTCTTCGGCGTAGCCTTCCTTGATGTTGACGGTAACAAAAAGAGCGTACATAACGGGCGTCCTCCTGTGGGTTGGGGCGGCGTGGGGACTCAGCGTGGCCGCCGAGCGCATTATAGCAGGGCGAGTTAGGAGGGCTGCCGGGAAAACACGGGCTATAATGCCGTTCTGAAGGCCGGTTCGAGAGGTACGATGCAGCACGAATTATTGTCAGCTGTACCGAGTATGAATCCACAGCAGTTTATCGCCAAGTGGCATGACAGCAGCTTTGGCGAGAAGCAGGCGGCGCAGGAAATGTTCCTCGACATCTGCGCTCTGGTCGGCCATCCCAGCCCGGTGGCCTATGGCAATCCCGATGTGTTCACCTTTGAGAAGTGGGTGCCCGGCGGCTTTGCCGACGCGTATCTGGAAGAGCGTTTCGGATGGGAGTTCAAGGGTAGTGATGACCAACTGGCCGGAGCCTTCAACCAGCTGCTGCGCTATCAGGTTCACCTGAAAACGCCCCCGCTGCTTATTGTGTCGTCTTTCCGGGTGATTCTGATACGCACCAACTTTCCGGGGATGGAAACCGTCCTGCATGAAATCCCCGTTTCTGGATTGGACCAGCAGGAGCAGTTAGCCAAACTGCGCAACGCCTTCTTCGCTCCCAGCGAGTTCCGGCCCGACCGGTCGGTGGAGCAGGTTACGCGGGAAACGGCCAACCTGTTCCGGGACATCGTGGCGGATATGGAGCAGCACGATGCCGACCCTGAAGGTTTGGCCCGCTATCTGAATCAGATCGTATTTTGCCTCTACGCCGAGGACGCCGGCCTGCTACCCGAAGGGCTGTTCACTCGTATTGTCCGCGAGCAGTTTCGCAACCCGGCGCGGTTCAATCAGGCAGTCGCCAACCTCTTCGGGCAAATGGCCGACGGTGGTTTGTTCGGGGCCGACGAGATTCCACACTTCAATGGGGACCTGTTCAACTCGCCGAATGCTGTTGAATTGAGCACTACCGCACTGCAACGCCTGGGCGAGGCCACCGGCAAGAACTGGCGCAACATCGAGCCGTCCATATTCGGTACCCTGTTCGAGCGCGCCCTCGACGTCTCCAAGCGTTCCCAGCTGGGCGCGCACTACACCGGTGCCGACGAAATTATGCTGGTGATTGACCCGGTGGTGATGCAACCCCTGCGCCGAGAGTGGGACGCCGCCCGTCAGGAAATCGACGGCCTGCTGGACAACGGCGCTGACGCCGCCGCCCGCGCCCGGTTGGTGGCCTTTCAGCAGCGGCTGGCCGGCGTATCCGTGCTGGACCCGGCCTGCGGCAGCGGCAACTTTCTGTACCTGGCATTGCGTTCGCTACTTGATTTTGAAAAGCAGGTTATTGACTTTGCGGCGACGCAAGGCTGGCATGACCTGTCTCCCACGATAAAACCTGACCAGATGCTGGGCATCGAAATCAACCACTACGCCGCCGAACTGACCCGCACCGCCCTCTGGATTGGCTACATCCAGTGGCACCAGAGCAGCGGCTTCCCCTATCGGCAACAGCCCATACTGACGCCGCTGGACACCATCCGCCAGACCGACGCCATCCTGGACCTCTCCGACCCGGATAACCCGGCCGAGCCGGAATGGCCGGCGGCAGAGTTTATCATCGGCAACCCGCCGTTTTTGGGAAGTCTTCCATTCCGGCGACAATTGGGCGATGAATACGCCAATGCTGTTTATAACCTTTATGGCGACCGCATTCCCAACTCCAGCGACTTGTGCTGCTACTGGTTAGAGAAAGCCCGCGCGCAGATTGTGGCCGGCCAGTCCCGACGCGCCGGCCTGCTGGCGACGCAGGCGATACGATTCCAGCGTAACAGACGGGCGCTGGCCCGCATCAAAGAAACTGGTGATATTTTTAATGCGCTCTCTGACCGCAACTGGGCTCTTGATGGTGCCAGTGTGCATATCTCCATTATCTGTTTTGACAATGGCAGCGAGAGCGAGCGTATTCTTGACGGGCGACCAGTCGTTGGCATCTCCCCCGCCCTTACCGCCGGTGCCGACCTTACCCTGGCGCAGCAGCTCTCGAAAAATGCCGGTATCTGTTTCGCTGGCGAAGTGAAGCATGGGCCATTTGAAATTAGCCGGGCAGTTGCCGAGGATATGCTCCAACAGCCCAATCCTCATAATAAACCCAACAGCGATGTCGTCAAACCGTGGCTGATTGGCCGTGATATTAATCAAGTGTCACGGGATATGTGGATAATTGACTTTGGCATAAATATGCAAGAAGCAGACGCAGCATTGTATGAAATGCCGTTCGAGTATGTACGCTCCGTGGTCAAGCCGCAACGGGATAAACACCGGGACGCCAAACTAAAGAGTGATTGGTGGCTGCACGGGCGTCCTCGTATTGAAATGCGGCAAGCGCTGGTCGGCTTGCCTCGCTATATTGGAACCAGCCAAGTGGCTCGGCACCGTCTGTTTTCGTACATTGATGGTAGTGTGTTGCCGGACAAAACTATTGTCGTATTTGCGCGGGATGACAACTACTTTTTTGGAATGTTGCACAGCCGGATACACGCGGTTTGGGTATTGGCGATGGGTACACAATTACGTGAGGCCAAAAGCGGGTTGCGTTACCTAATATCCACCTGCTTTGAAACCTTCCCCTTCCCGAAGCCTACCGACACACAGCGCGATGCCATTGCCAGCGCAGCTGCCGAACTGAATCGGCTGCGGGAGAACTGGCTGAACCCGACGGACGCCGCCGGCAGTCCGGCCCTGAACGCCGCCGAGTTGCGCCGCCGCACCCTCACCAACCTCTATAACCAGCGCCCCACCTGGCTGGCTAACGCCCACGATGCCCTGGACGCCGCCGTTGCAGCCGCCTATGGCTGGCCGGCCGATTTGTCCGGCGAGGAGATACTGGAACGGTTGCTGGCGCTCAACTTGAAACGGGCCGCCATGGAGGCGAATGGGTAGCAAGCGTCGCATGCTACTCCACCAACTCCATCGCCAGCACGCCGATTCTGGTGTCCAGGGCGGTGGCCAGGCGGGCCAGAGCCGTTGTCGAGCCGGGTTTAAGGCCGCATTCTATTTCCGAGATATAGCTGGCCGTTACTACGGTGGCTTCAGCCAACTGGCGCAGGGTAAGCCGGCGATAGCTGCGAAATGCCGACAGGGGGCTGTCGCCCCGCATGATGGCCACGGCAACCTCGTGGGGAACGCGACTGCCGTCGTCGGCCTCCAAAGCGGCTACCCGCTCCTCAAGCTCGGCATTGTGGGAAACCAGGGCATCGTACTCAGCCCGCGTGAGGGTAACGGTCTCTGGGCTAGTCATAAGCTTCTCTCCGATGGCGAACTCGCAACACCAGCATGATTGCGACTGTGCTTTTTCAATTATAGCGAACAGAGTGTCAAAATTGGCGTCGCCAGGCTTGGCAGTCACGACTGTAATGCCGACGGCTGGCTAGCCGCCCGGCCCTGCCGTTGCTACAATGTCGCCAACCTGATGCGTTGGATTGCCTGATTTATGCCTACCCCCACCGACTGCCACATCGAGTTGCGCGGCCTGCCCTTCCACTACCGGGACTGGGGCGGCGCTGGCCAGCCGGTGCTTTTGCTGCATGGTCTGGCTTCCACGTGCCACATCTGGGATCTGGTGGCGCCGGCCCTGGCCGACGACTTCCGTGTCGTTGCCCTGGACCAGCGGGGGCACGGCCAGTCGGCGCAGATTGACCACGGCTACGATTTCGCCACCGTTTGCGGCGATGCCGCGGCATTCATCGCGTCGATGGGCTGGCAGCGCACTGTCATCGTGGGCCACTCCTGGGGCGCGGACGTGGCGCTGGAGCTGGCGGTGGCCCAACCGGAAACCATCAGCGGCATCGTGTTTGTCGACGGCGGCACCATCGACATTTCCAACCGACCCGGCCGGACACGAGAACAGATCCGGGAGGATATGGCCCCGCCCATTTTTACGGGCTTTACGCCGCAGATGATGCGGGAACGGGTGGAATCCAACGGGCGCTTCGGCCCCAACCCGCCGGCGGCGGTGACCGAGGCCGTGCTGGCCAATTTCCGCACGCTGGAAGACGGTACGATACAGTCCAACCTGCGCCGGGAAAACCACCTGCGTATCATCGACGCCCTGTGGGATCACAAGCCGGCCGACCTGTACGGACAGCTGAAATGCCCGGTCCTGATACTGCCGGCGCGTCAGTCCAACCCCGACGCCGGCGACCGGCGCTTCCGCCGCGAGGAGTCCATCGCCCGCGCCGAATCGCTGCTGCCCCGCAGCAAAACCGTGTGGATGGAAGACAGCATCCATGACGTGCCGCTGCAGCGTCCTCAACTGGTGGCCGACACCATCCGTGAACATCTGCTGAACGGCTTCTTCCCCCGCTAACCGATGCTGCGGTCTGCTAAAATAGGCCCATACGTACCAGTATCGTAAAGCAGGAATGCTATGGAATCCGACTTCCTGGCCCAGGCTTATATTCTCTATGGCATTCTGATGGCTGCCGTAATTACGGCCCCCACCGTCATTTGGCTGAGGATGCTCAGCTTCTCCAAAGACATCGGCCTTATGCAGGTCGACATCGGGAGGATGCAAGAGCAGTTCCAGCAGGTTGACCAGAGGTTTGAACAGGTCAACGGTGATATTAGGCGGCTCGACAATAAGATTGACCAATTACGGGATGAGATGCAGCGTAACACCGATCAGTTGCGTGAAGAGATGCAGCGTAACACCGATCAGCTGCGTGATGAGATGCAACGCAACATCAACCAATTGCGCGATGAGATGCGCTTCAATAACGAGCAGTTGCGTGAAGAGATGCGCCGCAACACCGACCGCATCATGCTGGCCCTGATCAACCACAGCCACGCCGATGCCAGCCCGCCTCTGTTCACCATCCCGCCGGAGGTTGAGGCGCCCGCTGCTGATAATTAAACCCACCGTTTGACCCGCTCCCACCCGCGACAGGAGGCATGATTATGACTACCGTAGGTTCCGGCAAATACAGTTACGTTCTGGAAGAAAACTGGGCGCGGTTGCCCGAAGGTATGACGATGGGCAACGCCTCGGCGGTGGCCACCGATTCGCAGCATCGGGTGTACGTGTTTCAGCGCAAAGACCCGCCCGTGCTGATTTTCGGGCCGGGCGGCAACTATCTGGGATCCTGGGGTCTGCGGGCCATCTCCGAGGCTCACGGCATCTATATCCAGGATGACATCGTGTATATCACCGACCGCACCGACTCGGTGTGCGTGATATTTACGCTGGACGGCAAGCCGTTGCAGGTAATTGGGGAGCGCGGCGTGCACTCCGATACTGGCTGCGAGATTCCCGGCGAGCTGTGCCCGCGCTCGGCCGGCCCGTTCAACTATCCCACCGAGCTGGTGCCGGCGCCCAACGGCGACCTGTACGTGTCCGATGGCTACCGTAACGCCCGGGTGCATCGGTTCTCGGCCGACGGCCAGCTGAAATCATCCTGGGGCGAGCCGGGCAAGGGCGGCCCCGGCGAGTTCCACCTGCCCCACAGCATCGTGGCGCACGCCAACGGCAACCTGTACCTGTGCGACCGGGAGAACAGCCGCATCCAGGTGTATTCACCCGACGGCGAGTACATCACGATGTGGGACGACCTGCGGCGGCCGCTGGACATCTCGATAGACAGCGAGGGGGCGTTCGTCATCAGCGAAGGCGGCGTACCCGGATTGTCGCCCCGCGTCAGCATCATGGACACGGACGGCAACGTGCTGGCGCGCTGGGACTCCGAGTCGGCCCACGGCAGCTGGGTAGACGGCAACGGCAACATCTACATGGCCCTGGGCGCCCAGGAACGCGTGGACAAGTACGTGCGGCAGTAAAAACGCAGACGAGTCGGGTTGGGCCGGTGAACGCTATGCTGACAGCCGGCCCATTGTTGACGCGTTGCCGGCGGTTGTATGATGAGCCACCGGCACCCGTGTTGACTAACGAGGAGAACCAGCATGGCTGAATACATCAGGTTCTTCACCAATCCGGATAAATTCTCCGCTGCCATCGTGTATTTGGCCCAGCGGTCACTGCATGACGACCACTTTGGGGAAACCAAGCTGGTCAAACTGCTGTATTACGCCGATTGCGCCGCCTACCAGCGTACCGGAGAGCCGATCACCGGCACGAGCTACATCCGCATGGATCAGGGCCCATACCCCGATGGGTGGCAGGATGCTATCCAAGACATGGAAGAGCGCGGCATCGTGCGCGTGCAGGAAGAGGTATTTGAAACAACGGGCGCCGTCCGCAAACGGTGGTTGCCGAACGGGAATGCGGATCCTACTGCCCTTACTGATAACGACCGCCGTTTTCTGGATGAACAAGTGCATCGATTCTGGGAGTATACCGCCGACCAAATCGAAGCATACTCCCACGATGATTTGGCCTGGCACGCTACCGCCACCCGACAAATGATGCCTTACGAAATGTCCGGCATCAGACGGCCCGGCCCACCTGACGAAGAAACTCGAGCCAGAGGGCTGCGCATTTTGGAACGCATCAAAAGGGAGGGCCGTCGGATAGCGCGTGATGTTACACCGGGGTGATCTGCGCTATCGAGTTTTCACCACTACTCAATTTGAAGAATTGTGGGAGGTCGCTATCGAGATAAGTGCGATCGAGCCTGCGTCGGGTCAGGCGAAGTTGGATGGCCTGATATTATTACTCAGCCGGGACCCGCATTGCTTTCCGACATTTGAAGCTCCTGGTGAAGCCATTGACCTACGCTGGGTGAACTTCCAACCTGATTCCAACCCTAGTGTCGAAATCTGGTACGAAGTAGTAGAGGACGATTTGCAGGTCTATCTGATAGCAGTCGAGCTTATCCAGCCAAATCAACCGTCGTTGCCCGGGTTCATGTTTTGAAACCACGAGGGTAGCCCTGATTGTGCTATAATCTTGCTGTTGTCCGCCGCTGATGGCGGGCGGTTTCTTTGACTTTTGACTGGATGACCCACCACTACGGCTACGCAACTATGAAAGCATCCGAACTTGTTACACCCATCTTGAATGAGCGTATCGCCGAGTTTGGCCCCGGCGATACGGTGCGGGTGAACTTCCGCATTCGTGAGGGTGCACGCGAGCGCGTGCAGGCCTTTCAGGGGGTTTGCATCCGCCGGAGTAACGGCAAAGGGCCGTCGGCCAACTTTACCGTGCGTCGGATCACCGCCGGCATCGGGATTGAACGCGTTTTCCCGCTGCATTCTCCGCTCATTGAGTCGCTGGAAGTAACTCGGCAGGGCAAGGTGCGCCGGGCCAAGCTGTACTACCTGCGGGGCCTGCAAGGACGCGCCGCCCGTATCAAGGAGCGCACGACCTACCGCACCAATCGGTAAACCGCTACCGGGCTCTTTACCAACCGAGCTCTTTACCAATATGTAACGCGTCGCCACGGTTGCGACCGGCGTTCCGTGATACTGAACCATCAACCGCCGCCCGTTCCCGGCACGGCTGCGGCGGTTTTGCATATTGGAACCCGTCTCGAATCGTCCCGCCCGCGCAGGACCTTTGCGCCGGAGTTGAAACGTGAACTATGCCGACGTCGCTATCGACGCCGACTGGATTCCCCCGGGTAGAACATTCTCGTATCGAATCCCGCGGCATCTGGCGGTGGAGCCGGGCCAGCTGGTGTGGGTGCAGTTCGGGCGCAGCTACGTGCAGGGTCTCGTCGTCGGTTTGGCCGATGCGTCGGCGGTTGCCGAGGAGGACACCCGCGACATACTGCATCCGGTGGAACCGTCACCGTTGGTGAGCGCGTTGGGGCTGGAGCTGGCCGAGTGGATGGGACGCACCTATCTCTGCTCGCCTTTTGAAGCCGTATTGCCCCTGCTGCCTACCGGATTCCACGTCCACCAGCGTTCCCGGCTTACCGCCGTGTCCGGCGCCAACGATGCCGCCGACCTGGCATCGCTGCGGGAATCGACGCGGGTGGCCTGGCTGCAACTGGCCGAATCGGGACGCACCGTAGAGGAACCCGAATTTCTGAAACAGGTTGATCCCGACCGTCCCAACGCGGCCCGTCGGGAGCTGCAACGCCTGGTGGCGCGCGGGATGGTGCGGAAGGACGTCAGTCTGCCCCGTCCCCGCACGCACCGCTACCAGCGAATGCTGGTTGCCGGATACGACGCAGCGTCAGGCGAGGACGGAGTTACTGCGATTCCGGTTCGCTCTCCGCGACAGACGGAACTGCTGGCCGCCGTGCGAGAGTCGCCGGCGCCCTACGATGCCACCGGAGTCAGCGGCGTGGCGGATGCCCTGCTCCGCCGGGGCCTCATCGCCGAGGAGTGGCAGCGGGTGGAACCGGCCATCACCGCCGGCACGCCGCCGGTGAACCCGCCGCCGGCCAGGCTGACCGATGCCCAGGCGGACGCCACCCAACGCATCATCGCCGCCCTGGACGACCGCAACGCCGAGAATACCGAGCTGCGAAGCTCCCCGCTGCCGCGAAGTTTCCTGCTGCATGGCATAACCGGCAGCGGCAAAACCGAGGTTTACCTGCGTGTCATCGCCCACGCGCTGGAACAGGGCAAGCAGGCTATTTACCTGGTGCCGGAAGTTGCGTTGACACCCCAGGCGGTGGGCGTGGTGAACGACCGGTTTCCCGGACGCACGGCGGTGCTGCACCACCGGCTCACCGAGGGGCAACGGTTCGACCAGTGGTGGCGCATCAGGGACGGTGCGGCGGACGTCGTGGTTGGGCCGCGCAGCGCGCTGTTCGCGCCGGTGTCAAGTCTGGGTGTCATCGTAGTCGACGAGGAGCACGAGCCGGCCTACAAGCAGGTGGAGCATCCGCCGCTGTACCACGTTCGGGATGCCGCGCTGGCGCTGGCGCGTCGGTGCGGCGCGGTGGTGGTGCTGGGTTCGGCAACGCCCGATGTGGAGACCTACTTCCAGGCGCAGCGGGGCCGCCACCGGCTGCTGAATCTCCCCCAACGCATCCCCGGCGCCGACGGGATTCCGATGGCTCTACCCGTTTCCGAAATTGTCGATATGCGAACCGAATTGCGGGAGGGCAACCGCAGCGTGTTCAGCCGTTCGCTGGCCGCTGCGCTGGATGCCGCCATTGCCGCCGGCCAGCAGGCGGTGCTGTTCCTGAACCGCCGTGGCAGCGCCTCGTTCATGCAGTGCCGCGAGTGCGGATACGTGCTGACGTGCGCCCGCTGCTCGGTGTCTTATGCCTTTCACGCCGACCAGGGGCGGTTATTGTGTCACTACTGCAACCGGCATCGCCGCTTGCCCAGAGCGTGTGCGCAGTGCCGGGGCGGGCGCATTCGGGAGATGGGAGCCGGCACGGAGGCGGTGGCCGCCGAACTGGAGCGTCGCTTCCCGGGCGTGGCGGTGGAACGCTGGGATTCTGATTCGCTGCGGGACCCGGCGGCGCTGGAAGCAGCGATGAACCGTTTGGCCGAGGGCCGGGCGCAGATTCTGGTGGGCACGCAGATGGTGGCCCGAGGGCTGGACTTGCCCAATGTGTCCCTGTCGGCGGTGCTGCTGGCCGACCTGGGGCTGAACCTGCCCGACTTCCGCGCTGGCGAGCGGGCCTTCTCCCTGCTGTGTCAGGTTGCGGGTCGCGCCGGACGCGGCGGCGATCCGGCCCGCGCCATCATCCAGACCTACCAACCCGACCACTACGCCATCGTGGCGGCAGCGGCGCAGGATTACGAAGGGTTCTATCGCATCGAGATAGCCGGCCGCCAGCAGCAGGGCAACCCTCCATTCAACCGCCTGGCTCAGGTAATTTGCGCCGATACCAGCGTGCGTGCAGTGCAGCAGACGCTGGGGGAGTTGGCGGAAAGGTGGCGTCTAAAAGTGCAACGGCTCGGCGATGCGGACGTGGCAATTATTGGGCCGACCCCATGCTCACCGGAGCGGGTACGCAGTCGCTATCGCTGGCGCCTGCTGTTGCGGGGCACCCGCCTCTGGCAGTTCCTGCAGGACGAAAACCTCTCCCGCAACTGCCGCGTGGAAATCGACCCGCTGCGGCTGGATTAACATTTTCGCTCAAGGGCGGGCCGGCCGAAGCATGAGCGGTGGCCCCCGACAGGCTCAGGATGATCCTTCGACGGGCTCAGGATGAACGGGGGTTCGGCGCCGGATTTTACGATCGTGCCCCGCCGTCATTCTGGCCCTGAGCCGGAATCCAGACCATCTGTCACCAGCGGTATTTCTGCGGCCCAGCCGGCGATTCATCGACCGGAGCGCTGACAATCCAAAACCCATGAGATTGGTCGGAAGTGTTACGCGTATCCATTTTAATCTGTCATTGCGAGGAGCGTAGCGACGCGGCAATCTCGATGAGGTAGAACACAGGTTGGCGAACCGCCGTTGCTACGACGACGGGATTGCCACGTCGCTATGCTCCTCGCAATGACAAAGTGGGTGCGCATGAGGGTCGGAAGTGGCTTTACACGTTTGGCGGGGGCGACATATAATCGGACTGACGATTACGAAATTCGCAACGCTGACGGCAGTATTATCGCCGTCCCAGGGGTGTTATTTTGGCCGTGCTGCAGATGCGCGTTTTTCCCGATCCGATCCTGCGGCAGCGGGCCCGCAAGGTAACCCAATTCGACGCCAAACTGGCCAAATTGGCCGCAGATATGATCGAGACGATGGATGCGCACCATGGTGTGGGTTTGGCCGCGAACCAGGTTGGCGCGCTGCAACGCATGGTGGTCATCAAGTTGCAGGATTGGGAAGAGGCGATGGTGCTGGTCAACCCGGAGGTGATGCGTCGTGAGGGGGAGCGGGAAGTGGAGGAGGGTTGCCTGAGCCTGCCCGGTTACCGGGGCATGGTGAACCGCGCCATCCGTATCCGCGTGCGTTATCAGGACTTGTCGGGCCAGCTGGTGCGTCTGAAGGCCGAGTGCATCCTGGCCCAGGCCGTGGAGCACGAAACCGACCATCTCAACGGCATTCTGTACATCGACCACCTGATTGCCCATGACCAGTTTTTCCGCCTCAAGGTTACTGATGATGGCGAGGTTGAATACCTGCCCACCGGCGCGCCCGACGCTGCCGAGCTGGAAGCCGCCGCCCGCCGAATGAACAGCTTGCCCCTGCTGCCCCAGTTCGACCCCACCAACGGCCGCCCCACCTCAGCCAGCCCACAAACCGACGCCGCCGCAGATTAGCTATCCCCGGTTGTGTCCAAACAAAACGTGGACGGCAAAAGCGCGCCGGTCCAGTATAGCTGTTGCTGAAAGGCGGTTGATTGCGTCCTCAGCGCTGGCGATGTCCTGCACAACCGCTGCTTTGGTAAATGTTACGTCAGGAGCATAATCTGCGTTGTACCTTCTATCCTGCATTATAACGAACGCGTTCGCAAAAGCTCGAATTGCATCAGGAAAATTCGCAGTGTCGCGATGCAGGCAGCGGTTCCGGACGATTCCGTGTTCCAGAGCCCGGTAGGTTCTGTACCACGCCCGCATATTACGATTAGAGCCAATACCCCCGACCACCGTATCGGCGCAGCAAGCCGCCAGACAATGGAAAAGCGCGTAATAGGCCGTGCTTACGGCCCGGCGCAGGTTAGTCTCTCGTGGACGGCCAACGCGGGTAGTATCAGCCAACTCACGGGCCGTTGCAATAAAATCAGTAGCCTCCAAGATAGACCCCGCGCTTCCCTCCATCGTACAGTTCAGGGTCAAGCCACTCGGATTTTTCAATGTACTGTGGGCTGGGGAACTCCCCAATATCTATCGCTTCCAGCTTTGTGCGCAGCAGTCCAATCATGTCAACATTCCACCTGGTGTCAAACTGTGCCATGTCGCCGTCGAAGACAATAAAGATGCGCAGATAATCGTCGCCGTACACGCTGGTGGCCGGCACTACCACAATTGGCTCAAACACAAACTCGCCGGTGTAGCGTTCCGCCAGCGTATCTCCAACGATGTTGGCGACCTGCTCGCAACGTTCTTTCGTCAGTGTCAAAATAGTCCTCCCTCTTTGCGCTGGTGGACTTGCGCCAGTGGCAGCGGAGTAATTTCTTTATAGGGCACTGGCCCGCAACCGTCAATCAACTAGGGCCTGTTCACACTAGCGCAGTGCATCGAAAATGAGTGCGAATGAGATGAACCCGAGGAAGAGCACGTCGAGCTTCTCCAAGCGGGAAAAGATACGCCGAAATCCCTTCAGTCGACGGAACAGCCGTTCGATCTCATTCCGCCTCTGGTACATCTCCCGGTCATACGCCCAGGGGCGTACACGGGTGCTCAGGGGTGGCGCCACCGGCATGAACCCCAAGGCCAAGGCGAGTTGGCGGGTCTCATTGCCCTCGTACGCCCGGTCCATCAACCGGGACAGCCTTGGGCGTTGTCGGCCAAGACGGGTCAGCAGCTTACGTCCTTCCGACGCGTCGTGGGCCTGTCCCGGGGAGAGCGCGAACGTTATGGCGGTTCGAGCATCCGCGGCAACCATATGAATCTTGGTGGTCCAGCCGCCTCGAGACTTGCCGATAGACTGTGGTCCGTTTTTTTTAGCGCGCCCGTGCCGTCGGGATGAACCTTGACGGTGGTGCTGTCCATCGCTACCGCTTCGAGTTTGATGCGCATGATCTGTTCCCGCTGGAGGTGTTCAAACACCCGGTCGAGCACCCCGTTCTTCGACCAGCGGTTCATCCGTGTGTAAACGGTATGCCAATTGCCGAATCGGGTCGGCAATCCCCGCCACTTGCAGCCCTGCTCGGCGACATACAGAATCGCGTTGAGCACTTGCAAGTTCGACAGTTTGACGTTGCCGCGCTGAACGGGCAGGACCGGTGCAATGCGTTCGTACTGAGCTTCGGTAATTTCCATGCGGGCATGATAACATTTCAGCCCGGTTTGTGTGAACAGGCCCTAATGGATCAGGCAGCTGGTGGTTCAGTATTGGCAGTATAGAAACGCTGCCGTAGAATCTCACCGGGAAGAAAATGCAAACGTTTGATGAAATTAACGCCACCACCCTGCTGACCCGGTTGGCCGGGTTGTTTGCCGCTGCCCCCGTTGGTGATGTCTGGATAGTTGGCGGCGCGGTGCGCGATGCCTTCCTGAGCCGTGAGATTCACGACATTGACCTGGCGGTACCTGGGGACCCAACTGGCGCCGGTCGAGCGGTGGCCGATCTGTTGGGCGGTACGCTGGTGCCCCTGCCGCTGTGGAATATCGTGCGCGTTGCCCTGCCGGCCGTCGAGCCCGGCGGGCCGCCCTTTCTCATTGATATTGCCGGCTACGACGGTCCGTTCGAGGAAAACCTGCGGGCGCGGGATTTCACCGTGGACGCATTGGGGCTGCCCCTGGCCAGCTGGGATACTGACGACCGCATCGCGGCTGTTGTAGATCCGCTGAATGGCCGTGCTGACCTGGCGCGCGGCATCCTGCGCGCCGGGGGTGACGGCGTTTTCCAGGCCGACCCGGGGCGGATGCTGCGCGGAGTGCGTCTGGCCAACCAACTCCGGTTTCGGATGGAACCGGACACCGTGAGGCTCATCCGCCGCGACGCCCCCCTGCTGCACCGCGTGTCAGGAGAACGTATTCGCGATGAGTTCATGGCGATACTGGCCGCTGACGGCGCGCGCACCCGGCTGGAGATTCTGGACCGGCTCGACCTGCTTTGCCGCGTGATTCCAGAGCTGGAAGCGACGCGCAACTGCGAGCAGCCGCGCTCTCACCACTACTGGGACGTGTGGGGCCATTCGCTCCACTGCGTTGAGTACGCCGAAGCGATTACGGCCGGCCACCGCAACAACGCCATCTACACCATGGCGCCCTGGACGGCGTTGGGAGACGCCTGGTTCAGCGAGCCGGTGGGCGACGGCCACAACCGTCGCACGGTGCTCAAGCTGGCGGCGTTGCTCCATGATATAGCCAAGCCGCAGACCCGTGGCCCCGATGCCAGGGGTCGCATCCGTTTTCTCGGCCACAGCGAGCAGGGCGCGGAGGTTGCCGAGGCCCGGCTGTCGGCCTTGCGAATGTCGCGGCAGGTGCGGTCGTTGGTGTCGACGATGGTACTGCATCACCTCCGTCCCAGCCAACTGCGCCACGGCGACGAGATGCCATCAGCGCGCGCCATCTACCGCTACTATCGGGATTTGGGGTCGGCGGCGATCGATACGCTGTATCTGGCGATGGCCGATTTCCTGGCCGCGCGGGGCCCGGATCTGTCGGGGGAGCGTTGGGCCAACTATGCTAGAATGGTTGCTATCGTGCTCGAAGCGGGAGCTGAACCACCTCAAGGGGGGGGCGGCGTCCGCGCTTTGGTCAACGGCAACGAACTGATGGACGCCCTGAAAATACCGCCTGGCCCGCAAGTTGGCAGATTACTTGAGTACCTGCGTGAAGCTGAGGCCACGGGCGAAATCAGCAACCGAGAGGATGCCCTCGCGCTGGCCGCTCGCCTGTTGCGCGACGGAGACCCGCCATGACCACCAGAGAAATGACAGTCCAAGACCATGCCCAAACCGCCCGCTATTTCCTGGCCGAGTCGGACCGGGAGTTTGCCGCCGGCGACCACCTGCAGGCCGCGGAAAAGCTATACGGCGCCGCTAACCACGCGGTTACCGCGGTGGCGCAACAACGGGGGTGGCAATACGAAAGCCACCACGCGATGAAAAACGCTATTTATCAGTTGTCAAAAGAACATGGCGACCTTTCGGTGGTGTCTGGGTTCACCACGGCTGAAAAGTTCCACAAGCACTTTTTTCACGACAACATGGAACCCTACGAAATTGAAGGGGAACGCCCGGTAGTGCATGAATTAGTCGCCCGTGTATTGGCGATGCTGGACGCTAACGCTGACCACCCGAATGGTGGAGAGAAATTGCCATGACCACCAGAGAGATGACAGTCCAAGACCATGCCCAAACTGCCCGCTATTTCCTGGCCGAGTCGGACCGGGAGTTTGCCGCCGGCGACCACCTGCAGGCTGCGGAAAAGCTATACGGCGCCGCCAACCACGCGGTTACGGCGGTGGCGCAACAACGCGGGTGGCAATACGAAAGCCACCGCAGCATGAAAAACGCGATTTACCAGTTGGAGCGGGAGCACGGCGATCCGTTCATAACTGCCGGGTTTGCCACGGCTGAAAAATTCCACAAGCACTTTTTCCACGACAACATGGAACCCTACGAACTTGAGGGGGAAAAGCTAGTCGTGCATGAATTCGTCGCCCGGATGCTGGCGATGCTGGATCCGCAACCTGACCGCGCCGAGGTGTGATTAGAACCCTATGCGACGACGCACCGTATTGTTGACTGTATTTATTGTGGTGGTGTTGGGTATTTCGGTCGTCGCGCTGGCGTTGCCTGAAATCCACATCGGCATCCCGGGGCTGTCCCGGCTGGATCGCGCGGAAAACGGCCCGCTGGGGCTCAAGCTGGGCCTGGACTTGCAAGGCGGGGCTCACCTGGTGTATCAGGCCGAAACCGGCACCACCATCTCCGTGGAGTTTGCGGAAGACACCGAAGCAGACGTCGACCAGGTGCAAGCAGCGTTGGCGGATGCAAACTACGACGCGGCAGTGGAGCAGGTTGGCGAAGCGCCTGCTTTTGTGATTGACGGCGACTACCTTTCCCTTGAGCGTCGGGAGATCGTGCGGCAAGCCCTGATTGATGCCATCGGCGAGCCGGTAGCGTTCGTGAACGACGATATTCCGCCACCGACCTCCGAACAGATGGACGGCGTCCTGGACATCATCAGCCGCCGCGTAAACCTGTACGGTACCGAAGCACCCATCGTGCAACGGTTCGGCGAAGACCGAATTATCGTCCAGCTGCCCGGCGCCAGTGGTTCGGTGGTTACCGTGCTGTTCGCCGAGGGGGCTAACGTGGACGCCGCCGGGATGCGCGAGTTTCTGTCGGATCGTGGTTATCTAGATTTCTCACTCGCCAGCGCCGAGGGCAACCTGTTCCGCATCAACACCAACACCACCGTGGGAATCGACGAGCGGCGGGTGCTGGGAACCTTCATGGCCGACCAGTTCGGCCCGATACAGGAGTTCTCCGTAACCGGCAGTGTTGAGGATGCCAAACGGGTGATTGGGGAAACGGCGCAACTCGAGTTCCTGCGACGTCAGTGTGGGGCTCCCATTGCCGACTTCGGCCGTTGTGTGCCGCCCTTTGAGGACAGCCGCATCGGGCTCACCGGCGACGACCTGGTGGACGCCTTCGTGGGCACCGACTCCCTCGGCGCCTGGGTGGTCAACATCCAGTTCGACGACCGCGGCGCGGAAATCTTCGGCGAACTCACCGGGGCCATCAACATCCGCAGCAACCCCCAAACCAGCGAGGTCATCTCCGTATTCCTCGACGGTGAAGAGCTAATCTCGCCGGTGGCCCAGGCGCACATCCGCGACGGACGCAGCCAGATTTCAGGCAACTTCAACCGCGAATCCGCCCGCCGGCTGACCGTCCAGCTCAAATCCGGTAGCCTGCCGGTGCCGCTGGAACTGATCCAGGAATCCACGGTGACCTCGATACTGGGAGCGGAGTCCCTGGAGCGCAGCCTGATGGCCGGCATGGTCGGTCTGGCGCTGGTGCTAATCTTCATAGTGGCCTACTACCGGGCGGCCGGCGTAGTCGCGGCGTTGGCGTTGATTTTTTACGCCGTCATTACGCTGGCAATTTTCAAGATAGTGCCCATCACGCTGACGCTGCCTCACATCGGTGGGTTCATCCTGTCCATCGGATTGGCGGTGGACGCCAACATCCTGATCTTCGAGCGCATCAAAGAGGAGATACGCATTGGTCGGAGCCTGGCCTCCGCCATGGAAGTTGGGTTCAACCGGGCGTGGCCGGCCATCCGCGACGGCAACGTCAGTACGCTGATAACCTGCGTCGTGCTGCTGTGGTTCGGCAACCGCCTGGGCGGTGGGCTGATTAACGGATTTGCCCTCACGCTGCTCATCGGCGTGCTGGTCAGTATGTTCACCGCTGTGGTGGTGAGCCGCAACCTGCTGCAAGCGTTTCAGGCCATGGGTCTGAGCCGCTCGGCAAACCTGTTCACTCCGGAGAAAATTCGCCCCCGCGAAACCGGCCAGCGTCCGCAGTCCGCCGAGGGCGGTCGGTAGAGATGTTTGCTGCCCTCACGTTTGCCCACTTTGTTACTGATGTGTGAGCAAGCATCTAAACCAATCCTGTCCGTCATTCCAACCCTGTCCGTCATTCCCGCGCAAGCGGGAATCCAGCAGGGTCAGAGGAATGCAGTCCGAATGGAACCAAGCCGAAACGGCAGAACAGAGGAGTTGCGTCATGGAAGTTAATCCCTTCGAGATTGCCATTGACCAGTCGGTACTGGACGATTTACGGGCGCGTCTGAATCAAACCAGATGGCCCGACGAAGTCACCAATTCAGACTGGAACTACGGCAGCAACCTGGACTATATGAAGGAGCTGGCGGAATACTGGCGAAGCGACTTCGACTGGCGGGCACAGGAGCGAAAACTCAACGCATTTCACCACTTCAAGAGCGCCGTTGACGGGCTGGACGTCCATTTCATCCACGAGCGCGGCGTGGGGCCGAATCCCATGCCGCTGGTCATTACCCACGGCTGGCCCAGCTGTTTCTTCGAGATGACCAAGATAATCCCGCTGTTGGCTGATCCGGCCAGCCACGGGGGCGACGCGGCCGATGCCTTCGATGTAGTAGCGCCTTCCCTGCCGGGCTTTGGGTTCTCCCAGGCGTCGAACAGCCCTGGTATGCAGGTTCAGAAGGTGGCCGATATGTGGGCCAAACTGATGACCGAGAACCTGGGCTACCCGAGATTCGCGGCGCAGGGTGGAGACATTGGGGCGGGCGTAACCTCTCGCCTCGGCTATGCCCACCACGATAAGATGTATGGCATCCACCTCACTTCCGTTACGCGTCCCACGCCATATCTGGGCGCCGGGTCGCATCCGCTGACCGAGGCGGAGGCGGCTCACTCGGCGCAGCGAGAGCGCTGGTTTGCCGACGAGGGCGGCTACAACCACATTCAGGGCACCAAGCCCCAGACGCTGTCCTACGGGCTGAACGATTCGCCGGTTGGCCTGGCCGCCTGGATCATCGAGAAGTACCGTACCTGGAGCGATTGCCACGGCGACGTGGAATCCCGGTACACCAAAGATGAACTGCTAACCATCGTTACCATCTACTGGGTCACCAACACCATCGGGTCGTCGGTGCGGATGTACAAGGAAAACCAGAGCATCGTTTGGGAGATGGCGGAAAACGAACGAATCCAGGCTCCGGCGGGCATCGCATCGTTCCCCCAGGAAATCGCCCGACCGCCGCGGGAATGGGCCGAGCGATCCTACGACGTTCGCCAATGGCGGGAGATGCCCCAGGGCGGGCACTTCGCCGCCCTGGAAGAGCCGGAACTGCTGGCCAACGAAGTCAGGGAGTTTTTCCGACCGCTGCGCGGCTGACCACGCCGCGCCAGGCATTCGCAGCAGAGTAGCGCACGCCCCCGCATGAAACACGAATGAACAGGGCCAAATGAGCCGTCAACCGTGTATGGCCCACCAGTGCAGTTTAGAAGGGGAGCAATGTCCATGCACACGGAGACAACCATCGGATACCCGATCCCGCTGGTTTTACAGCAGACATTAGCGTCATGGACGCCAATGGACGACTTCGATGCTCAGACTGGCCCGGCGGGCAAGGCGGGTATGAAAATCCGCTAGAGTTTTAGACCGGCTTGACGTGCTGGATATTGACGAGCGAAAGGACGCTTGAACCATTACGGGATATTGGCTATGCACCAGTACACGGACGCGAGCGAAGAGCAACTCGAATCGCTCCGCTGCCTTTGGGCGTCGAGGGCTTCGCTGGAGGTCGTCGGATGGCTAAGGCAAAGCGAACAATTCAAAAGTCTAGCGACTGACGACGGTGAAATCCACGACCGGCTGCTGACCATCCGGTCGTTTCTTGTTCCGCCTTCTATACTGACTCCTCAACAGATTGAATCTTGCATCTCAGGACCTGTATCTCTGCAAAGGCACATTTACGAGGTTCTGTTCGCCGATGTGGTTCGGTGGTGGGCCGCAGCTCACAACACCGGGCGGGACAAGAACAAATACCTGCGCCAGAGGATGTACAAAGACGATTTTGTCGAGCTTTGGCAACACTTTTACCATTGGTTCAGGAACAACCAGCTCGCGCACTATCCGGGAGGCGAAAAAAGCAACGATGTGCCGTTCTTGACGCCTCCCCCCTACGGGTTCGCACTGACTCAGAAAGAATTGAGGCAGTTTCGCTTGCTGTGGACATACTCGATGCTGCTCGCTTTGGCGGGGGAAGAACGCTTCGAAGCATTGCGTGAGAAGGCTGGCGACACCAAGTCATTTATCGAAGAATGGCAAGACGACGTTTGGCGGTTTAGTTTGGAATCGGAAGAAGAAGCCCCGCAAGCACGCCCATGGTGGCACGGAGAGGCTGAGACATGACTGGCTTGGTGATCCGCGCCTGTATCGTGTTCGTCCTGGGCCTGGGGATCCTGGCCTGCGCGACAACGGCCCCTCCTATTTCCAGCCCAACGCCGATTGCTGCTGCCAAGGAAACTGAATCTCAGGCTGACTTGGAAGCTTCAGACCAAATATGCGGTGTCAAACGACCGGATGATCGTTACCGGGGGACGTATTACAGCGCTGCCGACTTGGGTGAAGGTGAGCATGCTTCGGCTGTAGCAGGCTGGGGCACGGCCCAGATGCTTGCAGGTCTCAGCGCGACGGAGACAGTTTTCTTTGTCGCGTACTGCGATATGCGGGAGGCGGGGCTACCGCAGGTAGAGGCGCATAATCTAGCGGCGAGTGTCGCTTTGCAGAATGAGGATTGGACCAGCGGGCGCGTGGCGGTTCCAGAGGGGCCTGAGGCATTGCGTCTGGTGACGCCATACAAGCCGCTTGTCGCTGCACTCGGCCCGGCACCCGTCCCAACGCCCGAAGCGCAGGTCGAGATCGCCCCAACGGTCACCCGGCCTCCCTTCGTCTGGGCTGCTGACCCTACACCGACGCCATCGCCTACTGCACCCATATCGACGCCCACGCCGACTCCGATAGATTACGACGAGGATAACGACGGCCTGATTGAGGTGCGTACTCTGGCACAGCTCAACGCGATTCGCTGGGATTATAACGGCGATGGGCAGGCCGCATCGGACGCCGCCGTTGCGTACGGGGCGGCGTTTCCTGAAGGCATGGATGACATGGGATGCCCCGCTGACGGTTGTTCCGGGTATGAACTGGTCGCGGACCTTGACTTTGACACCAACAGCAACGGCTATGCTGATGCGGATGACGACTATTGGAACGACGGCGAGGGTTGGATCTCGACGCGGAGCAAATGGGGTAGATCAAAAGAGGGCATCGCCAACGCACGCCACGTTGGCACGTTCGAGGGGAACGGCCATACCATCGCCAACCTGTGGCAAAGGCCTCTGTTCCGGGACAATTACGGCACCATCAGGAACGTGGTGCTTACTGGGGTTTACGTGGTTCACGGCTGTGGAGCCTTGCTCTGCGAGAACCAGGGCACAGTCAGCGGTATCACGGTCAGCGGCGAGGTGGGAGGCGAAACCCACGAGGGTGACCGTGTCGGCGGTTTGGTAGGGTCCAACTACGGCACAATCACTGACAGTACAGCCAACGTAAATGTGTGGGGCAGACATCATGTCGGCGGTTTGGCGGGAAGCGGCGGGATCATCATCAACAGCACCGCCACCGGCAATGTGAACGGCAACAATCATGTGGGCGGTTTGGTGGGGAGCGGCGGCACCATTACCGACAGCACCGCCAGCGGTAATGTGTACGGGCACACTCACACCGGCGGTTTGGCGGGTAGCGGTGGAGCCATCACTAACAGCAGTGCCAGCGGCAATGTGAACGGCAGCGGAACCTATCACGCCGGTGGCGTCGGCGGCCTGGTGGGAACCAACGATGGCTATACCATCACGGGCAGCACAGCTACCGGCAACGTGTTAGGCTTCGCAAGTGTTGGCGGGCTAGTCGGGTTCCAACGGTTAGGCGAGATCATTGGCAGTTCTGCCAGCGGCAATGTCACTGGTGACCACGCCCCCGACGCTCCGGCGCATAAGGTCAACAACAACATCGGTGGCCTGGTCGGGAATAACCTCAGCACCATCAGAGACAGCGAGGCCAGTGGCGCTGTCTCCGGCGAAAATCAGGTCGGAGGCTTGGTCGGACTCAACAACGGCCACATCGAACGCAGCATGGCCAGCGGCGATGTGAAGGGCGTCGAGTCCATCGGCGGCCTGGTCGGATGGCATCTGGGAAATACTATCGAACGCAGTGAGGCCAGCGGCTACGTGGACGGCTATTCTTACGTCGGCGGCTTGGTCGGGGCGACCGCCGGATTTATCAGAGACAGCGAGGCCAGCGGCGATGTGAAGGGTGTCGAGTACGTGGGCGGATTGGCCGGCGGAGTCGGCGGCGACAGAGAAAGTGTCGGCTTTGAGATCGGCGGCGCTCTCTCGGACACCAGGGCCAGCGGCTATGTGTCAGGAGCCTATTACGTCGGCGGCCTGGCCGGGTGGAACAGTGGAACCATCAAAGACAGCACGGCCAAAGGTTATGTGTCCGGCAAATATCAAGTCGATGCCCTGGTGGGCGCCAACGAAGATGGCCAGATCAGCAACAGCACAGGGACAGGTAAGGTGAGCGAACCGAGGTAAGTTTTGAACGATGCAACACAAGCATGGTCCTGACCGTGCTGTATCAAAACGGGTGTTAACCGGCGCATTCGGCAAGCCTAATTCGGACTGTCAACGATTACGAAATCCGTATCGGCGTTGCCTACTTGAACAATCCTACTTGATGGGAGAGGGTGAGGGTGAAAACCTCTGCCAAACGCCCGATACATACCCTTGTCAGCTCTCCCACCGGGAGCGGGGCCGGGGGTGAGGGCCGTACCCACCCCAACCCACCCCCCAATCCTGTCCATCCATGCCGGAATCGTCCCCCTCTCCCAACCGATGACACCCACCCCTTGCGCCCCCCGATTCCAAACCCCTATTCTGAATCTCGTCAGGCAATCCGGCCCCAACTCGCAATTCTCGCCGGAAACGCCAATTACAAGGCAAATACGGTTTCGGGTCGGCAACGGCCCAGTCGGTTATCTAGCAGAATGGCTGTTCGCAGGCTGCACCCGCCTTACTCGACGGGAATACGCCAGACAGCCCGGCGGGAGTCACCACCGCCGCGTGCCGCACTACTCCGGTTCTTCGCAGCCGGCTAACTGCGGGACACGCAAGCCTAGGGCAAATTTATCTGCGCGTAAAAACAGCGTCGGGCCGTGCTCCGACACCGCCCCGAAACCGTAACGCCTGACACCATCACCCCAGCAGCAACCCACCTGGCCAAGGAGAAAACAAACCACAAAATCGAACCACCGCCAGCGTGAGCCGCGCCCCGCCCTCAGCCAGCTGACAAGGGTACGTAATTTCTATAATGTCCCCTCTCCCTTGATGGGAGAGGGTTAGGGTGAGGGTGAAAAACCTCGCAAAACACCCAATACCTACCCCTGTCAGCCCTCAGCCAGCAAGCCCCTACACGTCGATGCGGTACACCCGCGTTGCCGTGTCGTGGAACAGGTCGGCGCGTTCGCTTGCCGAGTACCCCTGCGACATTCGCTTGAAGGCGTTGAACAGCGTGTTGTACGAGTACGACACCTTGTCGGGCGGGAAGTTGCTCTCGAACATACAGCGGTTGGGGCCAAACTGCTCGATGCAGTAATTCATCAGCGGCCCCAGCTGGCGGGCCAGTTCTTCGGAACCAACGGGGATGTCCCAGGTGTGCCAGTCAAAACCGTAGCGAGGCTGCCCGACGCCGCCCAGTTTGAGCACAATGTTGGGACACTGCGCCACCGCGGCCACGCCTTCACGCCAGGCTGGCATCACTTCATCGTCCCGATTGCCATACGGCCCCGTTCTATAAAGACCGCCAACGTGATTCAACACGATGGTCAAGTCCGGCACGGCGTTGGCGAAATCCACCAGCTCCGGCAGCTGCGGAAAATATACCGTGCTTTCCAGCGACATACCCTTGCCGGCCAGGACGCGGGCGCCTTCCCGGAATTTGGCATCAGCCAGCATCCCCTGGTCGGCGCGATTTTCCACCTCAGGATGCGGATCCCAGCCGGCGGCCTGGCGAATGCCCCGGAAGCGGTTGGGACTGGCTGCCTGCAATGCGTCCAGTACGGGTTCCACCGCGGCCCCCAGCTTCAGGTCGGCGTTGCCGATGATGGCTGCGGCCGCCCGGCACGGGCCGTACAAACCGCTGGCGCTGGCGGCGGCCAACCCCTGCACAAACTCAACCTCGCCCACCGAGCGCAGTTCCGTCGGCCCGTCCTGACGATACATCGCCCGGGTTTCGATGAACACCGTCGACCGCACGTTGTGTCCGCTATTGACGTCGGCGGCAAGTTCGTGGAGCAGGTAGCGCTGGTAAGGGATGCGAATGTCCCGAAAATCCCAGAAGTGGTGGTGCGGGTCGCAGATGGGCAAATCCGGCTCCAGCGTGTCCTCGCGGTTCAAGGCCAACCAATCATTTCCTCCGAACGGCATAACGTCACCTCCGTAACGACCGGAGTATACCAATGGATGGGCGTGGGGTGGAGACGGCCCTCACCCCGGCCCCTCTCCCTTCGGAGACCTTTGCGTGACTTTGTCATTGCGAGGAGCGATAGCGACGCGGCAATCTCGTTCCGGTAGCGAC
Organism: Dehalococcoidia bacterium; assembly: GCA_965220095.1. Classification (GTDB taxonomy): domain Bacteria; phylum Chloroflexota; class Dehalococcoidia; order Lucifugimonadales; family UBA3495; genus Bin87. Next base: position 1,284,164 of record OZ244805.1, on the reverse strand, counting down.
GGTCGTATCTTCTGCTTCGAGATTGCCGCGCTTCGCCCGCGATGACAGTTTGTACAGAGGTCTCCCTCAGGAGAGGGGAGCGGGGCGATGTCGTCTGGAGGGCGAGGGCCGGGCGATAATTGCGCGGTTACTGGTGGGCCGTGGGCCGCCGGTCCGAAACGACGCGGCCTTCTTTGACCACTAGCTGGAGACGCCGCAGGTTGTTGATGTCTTCCAGCGGATTGTCGGCGACTGCGATCAGGTCGGCCAGTTTGCCGACCTCCACCGTACCCAACCGGTCACCGGCGCCGCATAGAGTTGCCGCGTTGCGCGTGGCGGCCACCAGGGTTTGCCAGGTGGTGGCGCCGTCGCGCACCCACAATCCCGCCTCCAGCAACGCCGCTTCCCGCAGCGGGCGGATGTCCGACCCCAGGGCCATGGGTACGCCGGCGTCCAGGGCGCGGCGGAACCATTGGGCGTGCTCTGCGGCGGCGGCGTCCGCGCGACACTGCAACTCGGTGGCGATGTTGCGTTCTGCCAGCCATCGCTTCTCGTAGTCGTTTTGCGCCTGCCCTTCGGTCAGATGGGAAATAGCCAGCGTGGGGACATACCAGGTTTGGGAGTCGGCCAGCATGGCGATGCACTCATCATCCATGATGTAGCCATGCTCCACGGTATGCGCGCCCAGCCGGACGGCTGACTTTACCGCGTCGGGGTTGGCGGCGTGGGCCATCACCGGAAACTCACGCTGACGGGAAATGGCAAAGGCGGCGGCCAGCTCGTCTTCCAGCAGGAAGGAATGCCAATGGCGGTCCCAGTCGGGGCCCATGATGCCGCCGGTGAGGTTCAGTTTGATGTGGTCGACACCGTTCTTGATTTGCTCCCGGATGGCTTGCACGAAACCGTATGGGCCGTCGCATTCCCGCGCCTGGCCCGAGGTGAGGAAGTGCCCGCCGGTGGTGGTCAGAAAATACCCGGATGCAAACACCCGGGGGCCTACCACGCCGCCGGCCTCAAAAGCGCGTTTCCAGGCCACGTCCATAAAGTGCGCCGCCCCTCCACAGCGCACCGACGTAACACCACCTTCCGTCAGCGCCAGTGACAGTTGCCGGCCGAAGTTGGCCGTTTCCTGCGCCACCGTGGTGCCCGGCGGGACCGGATATTCGGGGTGTATGTGCACGTCCCATAACCCAGGCAGGAGAAAGGCGCCCCGCAGGTCAATCACGCGGGTGTGCTCACTGGCCGCCGGAACCCGGCCGTCAGTGATCTCGGCGATGCGTCCGTTGTCGATGACAACGTTGGCGTCGGCAGTTACACCCGGATTCGCGCAGTCAATCAGGTTCGCGTTGATGAGGATTAGCGGCAAGGGTGGCGCCCCCGGTGGATGGTGGACAGATTATACACACGCGGCGCGTAACGCCGGTTAGGGCAAAGGGGTTGCCACGCCCCCACGCGATGGCGGGGGGGTTTGAGTTTGCCCTCACTCCCAGCCCCTCTCCCGGCGGGCGAGGGGAGAATGCCGGCAGCAAGAGTGCTCCGCCCTTCGATAAGATCAGGATGAGCCTCACGGGTACGGACTTTGTCATTGCGAGCGTAGCGTGGCAATCTCGCCGTCGTAGCAACGGCGGTTCGCCGACGTGTGTTCAACCTCATCGAGATTGCCACGTCGCTACGCTCCTCGCAATGACAGGTTAAAGTGGGTACGCATGAGCAGGATGAGCGAGCAATCTGAAGGTGCGGGGGCCCTTCCACAGGCTTGGGAAGAGCGTGGAAAGCTAGTTGCGTGTGCAATCAGAAAGGCCCGGAGGGGTAGTAGGCGTGTGTTCTCTGCGTATGATTGGCTGGTGTATAATTCTTGTCGGCTTGGTGAGGCTACGGGTCTCATTGGGCGCGGAGTTCATTCCAATGCAAGCATTTGAAGCTGGCGACGACGGTTAGCGAGTTGGGCAGGTGGTTTTTTAGATGTACAACATCGTCGGCAAACGGGGCTGGTATTTCATCTTCTCGGCCCTGCTGATTATCCCCGGCCTTTTGTCCATGATTGCGCCGCCGGGTTGGGCCACCTTAAACTCCGGATTGCGCCCCGGCATCGACTTCACCAGCGGCTCAGTGCTGAACATCGCCTTCGAACAGCCGGTGGAAACTCCAGCGGTGCGCGACCTGCTGGCCTCGCTGGGTCATCCCGAGGCGTTGGTGCAGTCGGTGGGCGGCAATTCCGTGCTGATTCGTACCCGCGTGCTGGAAGAGGCGTCGGGCAACGTGGTGTCGGAACGGCAACGCATCCAGGATGCTTTGGAAGAACAAGTCGGCGCGATTGAGGCGTCGGGAGTGGACACCGTGTCGCCCATTGTGGCCGAGGAGACGGTGCGCAACACGTTCCTGGCGTTGCTGGTGGCGTCGGTGTTTATCCTGATTTACATCTGGTACGCCTTCCGCCGGGTGCCGCGGGCGTATCGCTACGGAGTTGCAGCGGTGGTGACGCTGGCCCACGACACCGTGATCGTGTTGGGCGTGTTCTCCATCCTGGGCCGGGCGTTTGGGATGGAGGTCAACTCCATGTTCATCGTCGGCATCCTGACGGTGGCCGGCTACTCGGTGAACGACACCATCGTCGTGTTCGACCGCATCCGGGAGAACACCATCCGAGTGCCCGACCGCCCCCTCCAGGACACGGTGAACCTGAGCATCATCGAGAGTGTCGGTCGTTCCATCAATACCAGCTTTACCACGTTGCTGGTGCTGATGGCGATGCTGCTCATTGGCGGTGAGTCCATCCGCGAGCTGCTGTTGGTAGTAGCCATCGGCGTGGTGGTGGGCACCTACAGTTCCATCTTCATCGCCGCTCAATTCCTGGTCATCTGGGAGCGGCGGGAGTTTGGCAAGGTTTTCAGCTTGGGCCGCCGCTCCGCGGCAGCGTAGGCCAGGATAGTATCCTCGGTTCCAATACATTAGAATCAGGATGTATCCAATGGGGGGAACGGTGCGCTGATGATGAAATACGAGGTAGTGCTAAAGCAATATCCCGCTGATGAGGATATGCCCAACGGATACTGGACGGCGATTTGCCCGTCGCTGTCCTGTTGCGTTACTGACGGCGAAACCCGTGAAGAGGCGCTGGCGATGATTGCCGACGCCATTGACCTGTGGCTCGTGGATGACGAACCTCTGGACGCAATGGAAACCCTCCGTCAGAAAGCTGCAACGTTATTGGAGGCGCAGCGGGAAGGCATCGCCGCCGAGCTGCATCTGGTAGAGCCCCGGGCAATGACCGATGAGGAATTGACGGCCTATCCCCGGTTTGCCCACTTGGCTACAGCCGGCGCAGATTCCCAAAACCGTGCCGGATTATTTTCGTAATCGCAAAACCGCGGACGTGCTCTCGGCTTATTTCCGAATGGGGTTTGTTCGTGTGAATGGTCGTGGCCGGCACCATAAACTGCGGCACGAGCGACTGAATCTGACGATGATTGTCCACCGTCATCGCGGCAACATCCCACAAGGAACTTTGTCCGATGCAGTTCGCAGGTCCGGAGTAAGCGATGAGGAGTTTCTGGCGGCCCTGGACGGGAAAGCGCCGGAGCGTTTTCGGGATTAGGAGGAATCTGCGTTAACAGCCGCTGCTAGCGAGCCGGCGACGTTAATACGATTCTCCCCAGCGGACGCCGCTCCGCCACCAACCGCCGCGCTTCCAGCAACCCGTCCGGCGTCATCGGCAGGGATTGGGCGACTACCGGACGCAGTTCGCCAGCCGCCGCCATCCGGATGGTGCGCTCCAGTGTGGCGCGCGACACCCCAGAATGACCAACCAGGCGCAGGTCGCGGAAGATTACTTCGGCCAGGCGCAACGGCACGGCCTCGCCGGTCAAATCGCCCAGCAGCGCCAGGCGTCCGTACTGGCCCAGGCTTCGCAGCGCGGACGGCCACAGCGGTGGGCCAACGGTGTCTATCACTACATCGGCGCCGGCATCGTCGGTCAGGGCCATGACAATCTCGGCAAAGTCCAGCTCAGCGTCAACTTCGATGACGTGAGTGGCGCCCAACGACTCCAGCGCCGCCGCTTTGTCCGGCGACGTTGTCAGGGCGATGACCTGCGCGCCCAACGCGGCGGCAATCTGCACGGCGTGGACGCCCAACCCGCCGCCCGCCCCGGTGACCACCACGGTTTCACCGGCAACGACGTTGGCGGCCAGACAGCCCTCCAGCGCGACCCCGGCGGGGCACGCCAGCAGGGCCGCCGATGCCGGCGGGATATGCGGCGGGACGACGGCCAACGCGGTCGTCGGCAGCGCGATGTACTGTGAGAATCCACCATCTCGCCCGTGTCCAATGCCGTAACCATCCAGGCACCGGTGCTCACGTCCCGCCCGGCAGCGGGCGCACCGTCCGCAGGCAGCGGTGAGCAGGCTGACCACGCGGTCGCCGGGCCGCAGAGCGTCAACCTTTTGGCCGGCCAATACCACGGTAGCGGCAATTTCGTGCCCCAGCGCGATGCCAGGCGCAACCCCCCGTCGCAGCGTGCCACCCATCACCAGCAAGTCGTGGTGGCAGAATCCGCAAGCATCAACGCGCACCAATGCCTCGCCGGGGCCGGGAACCGGCGTGGGTCGTTCGACCAACTCCACCGTAGGCGGCTGGCCGGGTTCGGCAACCACCAACGCCGTCATCGTGTCGGGAATGGGTGAAAGCAGTACGGGCATAGCGGTTACGGCAGCGGCCTGATTTTGCGATACTGCGTTCAGAATACAGTACCAAGTTCTGCGAGGAAAATGAAATGATTATCGGAGCGCACGTTTCCGCCGCCGGCGGCATTGGCAACGCTATCGACCGCGCCGTTGAGATTGGCGCCGAGGGAGTCCAGATTTTCGGCTCGTCCACGCGGTCGTGGCGGTTCAAGGCGCTGACCGATGCCGAAGCCGAGGGTTTTCGCGCCAAGAGCGCCGATGCTGGCCTGGCTCCGCCCTTTCTGCACGCCATCTACCTGATTAACCTCGGGAACCCCAAACCGGACAACATTGAGAAGTCGGTTACGTCGCTGGTCAACTACATGAACCTGGCGGAGCAGATTGGCGCCGGCGGCGTCATATTCCACCCGGGCAGCCACGGCGGCGCCGGCTACGACGCCATCTTCCAGCAGGTGGTGGACAGCATCAACCTGGTGCTGGAACAGACCCCGGAGGGGCCGCTGCTGTGCCTGGAGAACATGGCCGGTATGGGTCAGCACATCGGCGCCAAGTTCAGCGAGCTGGGCGATGTGCTCCGGGCTGTGGACAGCCCCCGCTTGGGCATTTGCCTGGACACCCAGCACGCCTTCGCCGCCGGTTATGACCTCACCAACCCGGAGGGCGTGGCCGGCATGATTGACGAGTTCGACCGAGACATCGGCCTGGATCGCCTGGCCGCCGTGCACGCCAACGATTCCAAGCGGGCCTGCGGCTCCGGGGTTGATCGCCACGACAACATCGGTGAGGGCCTCATCGGCGAGCAGGGATTCGAAAACATCATGTCCCATCCCGCCTTTGCCGACGTGCCCTTCTTCCTGGAGGTGCCCGGATTCGGCGAGAAAAGCCGTGGCCCCGACAAACCCAACGTGGACATCCTGAAGGCTATCCGGGAGCGCGTTGCCAACCATTAGAACCGCTTCTCCTTACCAATTCTCCCTCTCCCTCGATGGGAGAGGGTTGGGGTGAGGGTGAACACCCGCCATGCAACTACCCATCGAGCAATTTGAGCAGCTGGTGCAGCAGGCGTATTGGGGCTTGCCTGAATCGGTGCGGGCGACGCTTGAGAATATCGACATCGTGGTTGATGATAAGCCCGGCGCTGAGGCAGAGGGCAGTATCGACCCCCACGACCACGAGCATGGCGACACCTTGCTCGGCCTGTATGTGGGCGTCCCCCTCATCGAACGCCACGGCGCAGACCCCATCCTGCCCGACTGCATCTACATCTATCGCTTGCCCATCCTGTCAATGTGCGACGACCATGATGCGGTGGAGCGCGAGATTCGCACGACGCTGCTGCACGAGATAGGACACTACCTCGGACTGAGCGAGCAGGATTTGGACCGGCTGGGCTATGCCTGACTGGCGTCGGCTGTCGCTGGCCGACCAGGCGGCATGGGTCATCGGCAGCGGCTTCGGCGCCGGCTTCTCGCCCATCGCGCCGGGCACGGTGGGGTCGCTGGCGGCGGCGGTTATCCTGTACGCCTTGTCGTCCCTGTTGTCCTCTGGATTTCGGGGGATAGTATTCGCGGTATTACTGATTATGGTGGGGCTGGTCGTTGGTGTCTGGGCAACCGGCAGAATGTCGACTGAAAGCGATCCCGACCCCGGCGCCGCTGTATGGGACGAGTTCGTGGGGATGTGGATTGCCGCGTTGCCGACCTTGTTGTTCGGCATCTGGTTGATGCTGATTGCATTTGTTATATTTCGGGCGCTTGACGTGCTGAAACCCTGGCCGTGCCGCCGACTGGAGCGGCTTCACGGAGGGTGGGGCATAATGCTGGATGACGTGGCAGCGGGGTTGATGACGCTGGTGATCGTGCCGTTGCTGTTCGTAGGAGCCGTTTGGCTATTAGCGCAGTGATTGGCGCAGGGCTTGTATTAGCTGCCCTCAAATAGAGCCGCCAACGCCGCCCGCTCCAACGCCTGCATTTCTGTCCGTGGTGTGTCGTTCAGGTGGTCGTGGCCCAGCAGGTGCAATGCGCCGTGCACCAGCAGCAGCGCCACCTCCCGATGCAACGGCACGCCCTGCTCGCCAGCCTGTCGCGCCGCCTGGGGGATCGAGATCACGATGTCGCCAAGCGGGGGAGGCTCGTGTGGAGGCAGGGGGAAATCCTCGGGAGTTTCACCCTCACCCCAGCCCTCTCCCGTCAAGGGAGAGGGGGCCGTGTCTTCGCCTTGCCATTCGCCGGCGTGCTGCGCCGAAAATGAGAGCACATCGGTGGTTTCGTCCAGGCCCCGGTATTGGCGGTTGAGTTCTCGCACCGTGGCATCGTCCGTGAGTAGCAGGCTCACCTGCCCGATTGCATCCTCCGGCAGCGCCTGGGCCAGGCCGCAGCGAATCGCCAGCGCTAACCACTCCCGGTCGCCGATAACGCGGTCGGCGTTGGACGCGCAAACATCGTCGAGCCAGCCTTCGGCCAGGTCAAACTGAACGTCAACGACGATTTGGTTCGGCAATGGAGACATCATCAAATCAGCAGCACCATATCATACCCTTCGATAGTGTCCTTGCGGTGCGACCTTACGGTGTCGCCGGTTGGTGTCGCGCTGGTTTCCGGATGGCATCAAATCGATACGAGCCGGAATAACCGGCCACCGTGATACAATGATTTGACGCCCGGCGGGTACGGCTTGCAGTGCCCGACCCGCCGACTTTACGTCCCGGGACGATGAGATGAGCGAAGTGCCAAACAACCCCAATCCGGACCCCGCCGACCCCGACTGGTCTGTCTACGCGCTTCCCGAGGAAGGGGTGGCCGACCTTACCGACCGGCTAACCGAGTTTCTGCCGGAGCAGGAAGGCGAAACCCTGCCGCTGATTGTCGGGCAGGTGCTGGATGATTTCATCGACCAGGCCGGGGCATTGCCAGAAAACCTGCGCGATGAAGACGCCCACGCGGTGATTTGCCAGATGCAGATGGCGGTTACGCTCGCCTATCAACTCGGACGCCTTGAGGCGGGGTCGCCCGATATGGTGCGCCGGTTCATCCTGGAAGCCATCCAGAAGTGGGAGGCCAAACCACTGCCGGATTCGCTCGATTTTGTCGAAGCGGATTTCCGCAAGCCGAAAGAACTGGTTCTGCCCCGCTTGCGTCGCTGGTGGCAGGAAAACCTCAGCTCCGAAGATTATTACTGGGACGAGGAATAAACGCCGGAACTTGCTGGCCGCGCCTCTCCCCGCCATTCTGGAGGGTTTGTTCCGATGACAACCGCAGCGTATGACCTGGTGCTGACCGGCGGCAACCTGCTGGATCCGGCGCAGGGTATCAACAACGAACGGCGCGATGTTGCGTTCAAGGATGGCAAGGTTGCCGCCGTGGCCGACAGCATCTCGCCGGACCAGGGCAGCCAGAGCATTGACGTATCGGGCAAGCTAATTACGCCCGGCCTGATCGACCTGCACGGCCATTTCTATCACGGGGCCAGCAGCACCGCGGTGCACGCCGACCAGACCTGCCTGAGCAGCGGCACGACCACCGGCGTGGACGCTGGCAGCTCCGGTTTCCTGAATTACGGCGCCATGCGTGACTACGTGTTCCCGGCGCACCGCACCCGCCTTCTCGCCTTCCTGCACATCGGCGCCGTGGGGCTGTCGGCCAACCGCGTATTGGGCGGCGCTCTCCACGACATGCGAATCATAGACGTGGACGAGACGGTGAAGGCCATCAGGTCCAACCCCGGTTTCGTATTCGGCGTCAAAGTCCGGATGCACTGGGACGCTGTGGCCCGCTGGAACGCCCATGAGGCCATGGCCAAGGCGCGGGAAGCAGCCACCGAGGCCGGCGTGAAGCTGATGGTTCACGTCAGCGGCACGCCCATCCCGCTGCCCGATGTCTTCGAACACCTGGGCCCCGGCGACATCTCCACTCACGCCTTTAACGGCAACCCCGAAGGCATCCTGGACAACACCGGCAAGATTCGTCCGGAGGTCCGTGCTGCCGTGGACCGGGGCGTCGTCATGGACGTGGCTCACGCCGGCGTGCACTGCGACGTCGAGGTCGCCAAGGCTGCCATGGATCAGGGCGTAATGCCCGACACCATCAGCACCGACGTCCACATCGCTCCGGCGGGGCGCACCGTGTACCTTATGAACGACCTGGTCAGCAAGTTTCACGCGATGGGGATGACGCTGTCCGACGCGGTGGCCGCCAGCACCAGCCGGCCGGCGCAAGTGCTTGGCCTGCAGGACAGCATCGGCTCGCTGGGCGTTGGCATGGCCGGCGACGCCGCGGTATGGGAGCAGCGCCAGGGTCGTTTCGTCTGGCATGATTCCGCCGGCCACAACGTGGATGGAGCGCTTCGTCTGGACACTTTTGCGACCGTAATGGGCGGCGCCGTGGCCTGGCGCGAGGGCCGCCTCACCCAAATGGGCGAGTGCTAGGGAAGAAGCCGCTACCATGACCGCTTTCACCAGCCAGCAAATAGCTGATGCCATCCGCCGGGGAACCGGTAACCGCAGTTCGGGCTTGACTGAGTCGGAATCTGCAGCGAGAACGGACACCTACCGGCGATGTCTGGCCCACTACCGCGAACACGTACTGGCCAGCATTGCTGCTGGCGATTATCTACAAGTCGCAGAAAAGTCATGGGGCGCTTATGCCCAGACCATAAAAATCATCGGCGCAGAGCGCCATCTGGGGATATCACACCATGCGGGTATCATCGGAGTGGCCAACGAACTGGCCGACCTGACTGATGCTACAGCCAGGGACACGCTGGACAATGGACTTTCAACGGCGCGCTCTATGCACCAACACTTTTACGAAGACGACCTATCAGACACCTCCGTAATCAGGAACGCGAACCGCGTAGCCAATGTCATTGACCTGATGATGCGGCTGTTTTCAGCCAATCCACCGGAACCGGCGGCTTGACGCTACTTTACCTCAATGTTACCGTGAACCGCACTTATGCGTATCGGCGAATTTGACATTGCAGAACCCGTTCCCGAGTTGCACGAACCGCACCTGCTGGCGGTTCTGCGACCCTGGATCGATGTGGGCAACGTGGGAAGCCTGGCGTTGGGACGCCTCGAACGCTATCACCGCAGCCACGAGCTGGGTCGTCTTTATCGACCCGGACGTTATTACGACTTCACGCGCTATCGCCCCCGCAGCTACCTGGTGGGCGGCAAACGCGAGGTAACGGTACCCAACACCATCATCCGCTACGCCAATCCGGAGAACGGCCGGCACCTGCTCACCGCGCACCTGCTGGAGCCTCATCTTTACGGTGAGGATTACTCTGAGGCGCTGTTGGAGATTATCAAGCATTTCGGCGTGAAGCAGTATGCTCTGGTTGGGGCGATGTACGACATGGTGCCCCACACCCGGCCGCTGGTGGTGTCGGGTTCGGGCACCGGCGAAAACGTCGAACGGGATTACGGCATCGCCAACGCCCGCCCCAGCAACTACGAAGGGCCAACAACCATCACCTATACGGTATCCGAGGCAGCTACCAATATGGGTGTGGAAACTCGGACCTACGTGGTTCACCTGCCCCAGTATCTCACCGTAGATGACGACCATCAGGGTGCGGCGCGCCTGATGCAACTGCTGTGCCGGCTCTATAACCTGCCGGAGTACATCGCTCAGGAAGAGCGCGGACAGAAGCAGTATGACGAACTGAGCTCTAGCGACGGGCAAATTCCTGAAGGAGACGTTCTGGTCCGCATTGAAGACCTGTACGACTCCGAGTATGGAACCGGCGGTAACGCTCCCACGGAGGGCACACCGCTGCCATCCAGCATCGAAGAGTTTCTGCAGGGTTTGGGCACCAACCTCGACGATGATGACGACGACGAGCAACGCTAGCTAGCACACACGACAGCCGAGGGGTATATGGCAACCGCTCTCAACGAAACCGGAACCAAACCCCACGTCGCCGACCTGCTGCAGGCGTTGATCCGGTTCGACACTACCAACCCACCGGGCAACGAACGGGCGTGTGCCCAATATTGCCTGGAAGCGCTCAACAGCGTTGGTATTGACGCCGAGTTGATGGGCAACGATGACCACCGCCCCAACGTCGTAACCCGCATCCGGGGCCGGGGCGACGCGCCGCCGTTGCTACTGTACGGTCATATTGACGTGGTTCCGACGGTGGCGCAACCCTGGGATGTTCCACCGTTTGAGGGCCGCCGGCAGGATGATTACATTTGGGGACGCGGCGCTCTCGATATGAAGGGCGGCGTTGCCATGATGATGGACGCGGTAATGCACGCCCATCTGAACGGCACCGATCTCCCTGGCGACGTCATTCTGGCGCTGGTTACCGACGAAGAAGCCGGCGGCAATACCGGCGCGGGCTGGCTGGTGGACGCTCATCCCGAACATTTCCAGGGTGCGCAGTACGGCATCGGCGAGTTTGGCGGTTTTAGCAAGACCTACCGGGGCCGCAAGTTTTACATGGTTCAGGTGGCGGAAAAGCAGGGCTGCCGCGTGCAGGCCGTCGCCAGGGGGCCGGGCGGCCACGGCTCGCTGGTGCACCACGACACCGCTCCGACGCGTATGTCCCAGTTCCTGGTCAAACTCGACCGCACGCCGCTGCCCTTCCACATACACCCGGTTACGCGGATGATGATTGAAGCGATGAGCAGCCGGATGGCTTTGCCAGACAGCGCCTTCCTGCGCCTGCTGCTCAACCCGACCTTCACCGGGCGGTTGCTGCGCCGCATGGGGAAGATCGGACAGGAAATGGAGCCGTTGTTCCGACACACGGCCAACGCCACCGTAATTGCCGGCGGTGAGAAGACCAACGTGATTCCTAGCGAGGTTACCGTCAACTTGGATTGCCGTATGCTGCCGGGCTACAGCTCAGAGGATCTGGTTGGTGAGTTGCAGGACATCGCCGGCCCGTCCATTGAGTTTGAGGTGCTGCGGTTCGAGCCTAAACCGTGGGTGTTGAACATGGGTTTGTTCGATACGCTGGCCGGGATTATTGAGGAGCAGGATCCGGAAGGGGTTTCGGTGCCCATGCTGATGCCGGCGGGCACCGACGGACGGCATTTCGCCCGGCTGGGTATCCAAACCTACGGCTGGATGCCGATGAACCTGCCGGCGAGCTTCGACTTCCTGAAGACCATCCACGCCGCCAATGAACGGGTGCCGGTGTCCGCGCTGGAATTCGGCGCCGCAGCCCTGCACAAGCTGCTGCAACGCTTCCACGGGTGAGGGCCTTGCCCTTGCATTTCCGGTTGCGGCACGCGGACGTTACCGGCGATGAACCTTTCCCCTACACATAGCAAAGGGAGCGTATCGCTCCGACGACGCTGCCGCCCGCGCCAGCGTCGCTTATTCTGTACCTACCGGGGTGCGGCGGATTTCCTCAATCAGCTGGTCAATTCGGGTGTTTAATCCCGCAATATCAGACCGCACTTCCCGAATTTCGGCCCGTAATTCCGTCCGTAATTCCGTCCTTACGTCTCGAATTTCGACCCGCAATTCCGAGATCTGTCGGTCGATGCGGTCACCCAGCCGTTCAATGCGGTCGTCTAACCGCTTCTCCATCCGATATAGATAGGCTGCCATCAGAGTGAGAAGCGCTACGCTGACCCCCAGAATGGTGATTAGCGTTGGGATGTCCGTCATTGCTAGCCCGCTTTGGCTATTCCCACCAGGCGCTCGAAGGCGGCCGGGTCGCGGACGGCCATGTCGGCCAGCATCTTGCGGTCGATTTCAATGCCGGCAGTGGTAAGCCCGTGCATAAACTGGCTGTAGGTGGTGTCATGCTGACGGCAGGCGGCGCCGATGCGGATAATCCACAGGCGGCGGAAATCGCCCTTACGCTGGCGGCGGTGGCGATACGCGTGGCTCCACGCGTGCATCACCGCTTCTTTGGCCCACTTGTAGTTACGACCGGAAGAGGCCTGGTAACCCTTGGCGGCTTTGAGGATTTTCTTGTGTCGGGCGTGTTTGGTTACGCCTCTCTTGACTCTCGGCACGGTGTTGTGGCTCTCCGTTGTTAAAGGTCGTAAGGAATGAGTCGGCTGAGACGCTTCACGTCGACCGGGTCAAAGCCTATTTTCTGGGCGTATTTGCGAGTAACCTTGGTGGGCTTTTTGCGCCGCAGGTGGCTGCTCATACGCTTGCGGCGCAGCAATTTGCCCGTTCCCGTTACGTGGATGCGGGCTTTGGCGCCTTTGTGGGTTTTGAGTTTAGGCATATTCCTGTTATTCCGTGGTTACTGCTGTTGCGTTGTCGTTGCGTTCGCCTCTCACCGTGCTGGTGGGACTCGGAATGAGAACCATCGACATGGCGCGACCCTCCATGGCCGGGGCGTGCTCCAGGCGAACGTCGTCCTTGAGGTCGTCGGCAACCCGTTTCAAAAGTGACAGTCCGAGCTGTTGATGCACGGCTTCTCGGCCTCGGAAACGAACCGTGAGTTTAACCTTATCACCATTTCCGATGAACTGGCGAACTTTGCGGAGTTTGGCGTCAAAGTCGTGAACGCCGATGTTGGGCCGGAAGCGCACTTCCTTCAGTTCATTGCTTTTCTGGGATTTGCGGGTTTCGCGTTCTTTCTTGGAAGTGAGGTAGCGCAGCTTCCCGTAATCCAGCAGCCGGCAAACCGGTGGGTCAGCGTTGGGCGCCACTTCCACCAGGTCAAGTTCGTTATTGCGCGCCCTGGCGAGAGCATCGGGCACTGTCATAACGCCCAGCTGTTCGCCATCCTCCCCAATGACCCGTACTCGCGGGACGCGTATTTGCTCGTTGACCCTGTACTGCCTGGCTATGGCGACACCTCCGTCGTAAGTTTGCGTTTGAGCTACCGTCGGTGCCAAATGGGCGAAACGGTAATCGATTTGATGCGCCTATTCTAGCGATGGCTCCGTAGCCAGTCAACGATTCGTAGCGGTTGGCCGTGGTATTCACTAAATCGACGGTAACGGACGAAAGCAGCCGTCGCTATCCGCCGGGCGCTGAACTATTTTCGACGCCATGCCGAAACGTGGGCCCGAACTGTTGCACGGCCGACTCAGATCACCCCGGCAATCGCCCAGAACAAGCGGATTCAGTTATTCTTCGACGTCGGATTCATCGTCAGGGGAATCATCGATGAAGAGGTCGGTGTCATCATCCTCATCGTCGTCTTCGAGCAGGTCGTCGTCATCGTCCTCTTCGTCATCCACGTTAGCGGCGATGGCAGCGAGAACCTGGGCGAGGCCATCAGAGTCGTCGGCGCCGGAAGCGGTTAGCATGGGGAGGTCGGCTAATTCGGGTTCATCAACGGGGACGGCCTCGAAACCATAGAATTCGTCGTTGTCGAGGATTCGGGCCAGGCCGGAGAGGGTAACAGTAATTGGTCGGATGGCAGACGACCATCGCTCCGTCAGCTCCTGGTGCAATTGGCCCAGGGTCATCGTGGAGTCAGCGTCCAGCAGCAGGGTGCGGAACACAATCTCCTGCAACGGCATGGATTGCCTGATAAAATCGGTATCGCCGGCGCAGTGGTCGCGAATTTCGGCAATCAGGGTATCGACGCTGTCAATATCGGCGGAGGTTTTGCCGTAGGAAGCGCACCCGGTGGTGAGCCTGGCCAACAGCAGGGGAACCGGAGCGCGGTTCAGTTCAACGAGCCGATCCGGGCTGAAGCGATACTCCAATCCTGATAACCGGTTGTTCGCGGCATAAGTGGTGGTCATAGCTCAACCTCTTCGTTCCAGTCCAGCATAATGATTCTGACGGCTTGTCCGGCGTTTTTCCTGGGCAGGTCGGCCGGGCAGATGGCCAGCCCATTGGCGCGTGAGAGCGAGGTCAGGATGTTGGACCCCTGCGGCCCGGTGGGGGTGGCAAACCAGCCGCCGTCGCGCCGTTCGACTGCCACCCGGGCGTACACCCGGCGACCGTCGCTGTTGAAGATGGGGCCCGTGAGCACGCCTTCTACAACCGGGCGGGACAGCAGGTCGCGACCCAGCATCCGGCGGATGGCCGGCCGGCCGAACATCTCAAAGGCCAGCAGCGCGCTGACTGGATTTCCCGGCAGTCCCAACAGCGGCAGCGGGTGCTTGCCGTCCCGGTTCAGCAAGCCGAACGCCAGCGGTTTGGCCGGGCGCATCCGCACCGACCAGAAGTTCATATCGCCCCGTTGCTCCAGCACATCCTTGACCATATCGTAGTCGCCCTTGGAAACGCCGGCGGAGGTAACCAGCAGGTCGGCGTCGGCGGCCTCGTCGATGCAGCGGTGCAGGTCGGCCAGGTTGTCGCGGGCGATGCCGATGACGCGGGGTGTACCGCCGGCGGCGACTACGGCAGCGGCGATACTGCTGCTGTTGCTGTCGTAGATATGACCCGGCTGCAGGGCGTCGCCAATCTGCGTCAGTTCGTCGCCGGTAGACAGCACCGCCACCACCGGGCGGCGAATAACCCGGGCCGCCGCCAGGCCCAACGAGGCCATCACGCCGGCTTCGGCGGGGCGAACCACGGTGCCTGCCGACAGCACCAGCTCGCCGGCGGAGACGTCCTCGCCGGCCGGACGCACGTTGCTCCCCAGGGGCAGGGCCTTGCGGATGACGATTTCGTTCAGCGGCTGGCCGTTGCGGCGGCGATCCAGCTCGTCGGTTTCCTCGAAGGGCACCACGGTATCGGCGCCCGCGGGAACGGGAGCGCCGGTCATTATGCGTATGGTATTGCCCGGGGTGACGGTATCAGCGGACACCTGGCCGGCGGCTACCGCCGAAATGACGGTAAGAGTCGGCGGGGTGTCGCCGGCGGCGGCGATGTCGGCGTGCAGCACCGCGTACCCATCCATTGCGGAGTTGGCCAGGGGCGGCAGGTTCAGCGGCGAGGTGATGTCCTCGGCCAGCGCCATGCCCAGCGACTGTAGCACTGGCAGCGCCACGGCGTCCAGCGGGGCAAAGTTGGCCAGGATGCGCTCCAGCGCCTGCTCAACTTCCAGCATATCTTCATGGCCATGGCCGCTATCGTGTCCCCCGTGGCGGCCGCCGTGCCGGCGATGCTCGTCGCCACCGGAGTGGTCGTGGATGCTCTCGTGGTCGCCGTCGCCGTGGGCATCGTGGGCGTGGAGGCGGTTGGTATGCTGGTGTGTGGTCATAGCGTTGGCCTCCGGAAAGAACCGCAGGAAAGGATGCAGAGGTTATCGTACCACAGCGTTTTACTATCAAGCCCGTCAGCCGGCTTGAATAAGCCCGATGGATTCCAAATACACGGTGCGGTCATCTTCAACAATGGAGTACCACAGCTCAATGACGGGTGGGCCAACGATGCGAGGAAACGTGATTGAGCGCAGGTTAATCGGAGTGTCTGGCAACTGCTTGCCCAAATCCGGCCTTTCCGCCAACCGGCGTTTATAAAACAGTAAATCGGAAGCGTCGGTCACAGGATTGATATAGCCAACGGCTACGCCATGCTCCCAATCAGTTCTAAACCGTTCCGTTTCACGGACGTCATACAGGCTTTGGTCGTTTGGCAACGTCATCTGCTATCTTGCGCCCTCTTTTGATGGCGTTGGCGCTCAATGGCGGTGCAGTCATTCCAGCATATTCATAAGAAATGGGTTCACCGTCTTCCGTACCCAGCCAACCCATCTCCTGATGTGAGTATTCAGCGATGCCGGCGGCGTTGAACTGGGCAAACCGCTCACGTTGCTCGTCAAGAATGGCGCATTCTTCGGGGGTAAGCACCTCCGGCTTGACGGTCCGCTTGGGCAGAATCCGATACCGGCGATAGCCGTCGCCGGCACCCTCATACAGCACTTCCACATCGCCAGCGGCCTGCATCTCCCGCCGCACCTTGTACCAGTGCTCCGGGTAAGGGCCGTGAGGGAAATGCAGGTAGGTAACGCCGGTGATTGGCGCGCCGTGTTTCAGATAAGCGGCGCAGTCGGCGTAATACAGCAGTTTTGCCAGCTTGATTACGCCAAAATTAGGGTCGTCCGCGGAGCGTTCGCTCAAATATATTATGGCTTCAATCAACTTGTCCCGCCGCAGCTGGAACGGGTTTGCAGCCTCCATACGAATGCCTCCTTGTATTCAGGCGCGGTACGATGCCCACTCACCCCCGCAACGTGGCGCCGGCTTCGCGCTCCAGCACTCGGGTCAAGCCGGTCATCGCCCGGTTCAATTCCTCGGCGGTCAGCGTGCGATCCTCGGCGCGGAACCAGATGCGAAACGCCAGCGACCGCATCCCCGCAGGCACGTTCTCGCCGGTGTACACGTCGAACAGTTCCGTTCGTTCCACCAGCCGCACCCGCTGGATGAGTTGCTGAATCTGGCCGGCCGGCACATCGGACGGCGCCAGCAGCGCCAGATCCCGGTTGGCCGCTGGGAAACGGGACAGCGACTGGAAACGGGTCTCCGCCGGCTCGGTGGCGAGTCGTGCCGACGTAAGAGCGTCCAGCGCAATCTGGAAGTAGATTACGGGTTCGGGGCGCAGGCCAAAGCGGTCGATGATGTCCGGGTGCATTTCTCCGACCATACCAACTTGGGCGGCAGCGCCGGTGGCAGCGCGGACGCTAATGGTGGCGGCGCGGCCCGGATGCCACCGGGTCCCGACCGCCTCCTGCAGCGAAGCGGTAAAGCCGACGCGGCCCAGGGCAGTGGATACGATGCCGGATGCGTCGTAAAAGTCCATCAAGTCTGCTGGCGTGAGCCAGTTGTCGCCGAACCGGGGGCCGGACATTACGGCGGCCAGCCATTCGCGCTCGTGGGGCAGTTTGCCGTGCTGATAACCGAAGGAGCGGCCAATTTCGAACAGACGGAACCCGCCGTCGTTGTGCGCCTGGTTGTAGGCCAGCGTGTTCAGCAGGCTGGGAATCAGCTCCGGCCGCAGGACGTTGTACTCGGCAGACATGGGGTTGGCGACGCGCAGCCAGGGGGTGTGCTCATCCTCGGTCAAGTCCAGCCTGGTTAAATCCTCGGCGCTGATCAGGGGATAGCTGATGGTCTCTTCCATGCCGGCCGCGGCCAGGGCGTCGCGCATGGCGTCCTTCAGCTCGGTCAATGGGTTGGGCCGGTGGTAGGGTATGGGTGAAGACAGCATGGTGGTCGGCACTTCGTCGTAGCCGATGATGCGCACCACCTCTTCGATCAGGTCTTCCTCGATGACGATGTCGCTGCGCCAGTAGGGTGGATCTGCCTCCAGGCGGTCCGGCCCGGTGCGGCGGGTGGTAATGCCCAGGCTGGTCAGCACGGTTTCGGCGCGGGCGATGTCAAGATCCATGCCCAGCACCTGACGCAACCGGCGCTCCGTCAGGGGCACCGGGGCATCCGGTTGGCCGTCGGGATACACGTCGATGATGCCGGCCGCAGCCTCGCCGCCGGCGGTTTGCAGGATGAGTTGCGTCGCCCGTCGCAGGGCGATGGGAGCCAGCTCGGCGCGCAGGCCCTTCTCAAAGCGCAGGCTGGCTTCGGTGCGCAGGTTCAGGTTGGTGGCCGTGCGGCGGTTGTTCAGGTTGTGGAAGGTGGCCGATTCCAGCAGCATGGTCGTGGTGGCAGCGGTAATCTCGCTGTTGGCGCCGCCCATCACGCCACCGATGCCGATGGCCCGCGCCGGGTCGGCAATCATCAAGGTGTCATTGGTCAGCGTGCGCTCCACGCCGTCCAGCGCGGTGAACTTCTCGCCGGGGCTAGCGCGGCGCACCACCACGTGCCGGTCGGTAACGGTATCCAGGTCGAAGGCGTGCAGCGGCTGGTTGAACTCCAGCATCACATAGTTGGTAACGTCCACCACGTTGTTGATGGGGCGCAGGCCGGCACGGGTCAGGCGGTCTTGCATCCAAACCGGCGAGGGGCCAATCTGGATGCCGGTGATAACCGACGCCGTGTAGCGCAGGCAAAGGTCAGGGTCGGCGATGGTTACCTCGGCCAGAGTGTCCACCGGCGGACCGGCCTCGGAATAGCCGACTTCGGGCACGCGGACGGGTTGGCCGGTGATGGCGCCCAGCTCCCGCGCCACGCCCAGGATGGAAAGACAATCTCCGCGATTGGGTGTCAGTTCCAACTCCAGGAAGGTGTCGCCAAGGACTGCATTCAGCGGGACGCCCGGCGCGGCATCGGCGGACAACACGATGATGCCGTCGTGTTCGTCGCTGAGGCCAAGTTCGGCCTCGGAGCAAATCATCCCCTCCGATACCACGCCGCGAATGCGCGCCGGTTTCAACTCTTCCTGCCTTCCGGTGTGGGTGTTGAGCAGAAAGGCGCCGGGCCGGGCGAAGCAGATATTTTGACCGGCAGCTACGTTGGGCGCGCCGCAAACGACTTCCAGTTCCGGGCCGTCGCCGGGGTCAACGAGGCACAGGGTCAGGGTGTCGGCGTTGGGGTGTGGCCGGGTGGAGCGCACGTAGCCAACCACGCAATTATCCCAGCCGCCCCGGGTGATGACATCGCCCACCTCGATGCCGGCCATCGTCAGCCGATGGGCCAGCTCATCGGGCGGCAGTGTGATGTCAACGTATTCGGAAAGCCAGGAGAAGGGGATTAGCATGGGCAGAATTTTACGTCAGAACTGGCGCAGGAACCTCACATCGTTGCTGTAGAAATGCCGGATATCGTCAATGCCGTATTTCAGCATCCCGATGCGCTCCGGGCCCATGCCGAAGGCGAAGCCGGTGTAGCGCTCGGGATCGTAGCCCACGCCGGCCAGCACCTTGGGATGCACCATGCCGGCGCCCATAATCTCGATCCAGTCTTCATCCCGGTTGATGGGGCGCTTGCCTGTGGCCGGGTCGCGGAAGTTGGAGATGGACATATCCACCCCCGGCTCGACGAAGGGGAAATAGTCGCACCGGAAGCGGATCTGCCGGTCTTCGCCGAACACCCGGCGGGCGAACTCGTACAGCGTGCCTTTCAGGTCGGCAAACGTAATCCCCTCGGCCACAGCCAGGCCTTCAACCTGGTAGAAATGCCACTCGTGGGTGGCGTCGGTAGCCTCGTAGCGATAGCACTTGCCCGGCACGACCACGCGCACCGGCGGTTCCTGAGCCTCCATCACCCGCGCCTGCATCGGCGAGGTATGCGTCCGCAGCAGCATGGGCTGCTCGCCGGCTTCGTTGACGTAATCCACCCAGAGCGAGTTCCACATATCCCGAGCCGGATGGCCGGACGGGATGTTCAGCATCTCGAAGTTGTAGTGGTCAAGTTCGACTTCGGGACCCTCGACGACGCTGAACCCCATCGCCATGAAAGCCTGACAAATCTCGCGCACAATCTGGGTGGTGGGATGCAATCGTCCCGTGATGATGGGTCGGCCGGGGAGGGTAACATCCAGGCGGTCGCTGGCCTCCAGTTCGGCCTGGGCAACCTCGCGGGTGCGGCGAGCCAGCGCCTCTTCCAGGGTGTTCTTGGCCTGGTTAGCCCGCGTGCCAACTTCCCGACGCAGGTCGGGGTCCAGCCCGGATAGTCCGCGCAGCAGGCCAGTGAGCTGACCGCGCCGGCCCAAATACAACACCCGCCACTCCTCAACTGCGCCGGCATCGGAAATGGCCTCAAGAGCGCTTAACGCAGTCTGAGCCAGCTCGTCAACAGACTCAGGCGTAGATTGTTCAGATGCAGATTGAGACACGGGCAGCCGTCCAGCAGTAAGAAGTGCGCCGGCCAACAACTCGGCGGGACGCAGAATTATAAGCAGCCCCAACCCACCGGGTCAAGGAAAACGAGGCGGGCCAGCGTCCCTACCCGATGCCGATGACGCTCTCCGTATCGCCGGCGGCCAGCGCGTTCATATACCTCAGGATAAGCTCTTTGGTCAGATACACGCCGTCATGCTCCCGCTCATCGTTGCGGCGGGTGATGGGGAAAGAGTCCATCACATAAGCGGCATCTTCCCGGTCAAGGCCGTACAGCATAAAGTACAGCGCATCCAGCCGAGCCCGCAGGTGCCGCCGTTGCTCAACATCCCAGCCGAACGGTTCGCCGTCATACCCCTGGGCCTGGGCAAAAGGCCGCAAATCATACGCCGTATAGCACAACCGCAGCACGTGGCCCCGCACCAGCTCCGCAGCCGTCTGCTCGCCAAACTTGCGCTCATAACCGGCCCGGGTGATGATGGGCAACTGCTGGAGGATGTACCAGTTTATGTGTGTACCCTGCACTTTCCGCCGGACAACAAAGTCAAATGCGAGGGAGCAAAAGTTAGCCGTCCATAACGATGCTACATCGATAAAAGCATCAGTGGCTTCCTCACCATTACCGACCAGTATCGGCGAGTTATTGCCATACCCTGCCCATGAAACGATGGTTGCAATCATCGTTCGTTCGTCAGTTGTTCTGGTAATATCCCTGAACCCGATGGCATAGGCTGGGGAATCCGGGAACTTACTACTCACAAAATTCTCGTCAATCCAGTATTCGGGTTTGGCGTAGAACAGTGGGTTGTTGTGTTGTCCATAAGTCACCGGAATGTTGACGTAAGGATTATGTATGTTGTCGTTGTTCACCTCAATAGAGTTAAATCGATGGTCAAAATGGTGAATCGTCCGCCCTTGATACAGCGGCAGCATCTCCTTGTCGCCCTTACGCCAGCGGTTCAACTCAACGGGATACCAGCCATCAGCCTCCAAATCTGAAATTGTAAAAAATCGCGCGCTGTCGTTCGTCATGTGCGCCAAAGCGACATGACGAACGACAGCGCTTATATTCTCAAAACTGGTGTTTTCAGAGTCAAAGACGGGATGATTGCGGTAGATACTCAGAACAATGTCAGCATCTTTCTGGGTGAGGAAAATGGGAGCAGTGCCAGTCTTGGGGTTCACTAGGGCAAAGTCCGACGCTTGCATCGTCAACAGCCGCTCCGGTTCCACCTCGGCAACCGTATCGGGCGGGTCGTGTAGCAGAAAACCGCAGGGCACTTGCTCAGCAGTCCGAGTTGGACCGCCCATTACCATGGTGCAGAACTTGAACCGGCTGTCCACGTCGGGGAAAAATTCGCCACGCTCCGGCCCGCGGCGGTTTTCAAAGTCGTACAGGGCGAGCAGGCGATTATCGCTGGCCATTGCACCGAAAAACCTG
Organism: Dehalococcoidia bacterium; assembly: GCA_965220095.1. GTDB lineage: Bacteria > Chloroflexota > Dehalococcoidia > Lucifugimonadales > UBA3495 > Bin87. The sequence continues at coordinate 1,262,498 of OZ244805.1, read as the reverse complement.
GCAGCGGATTGGTCGGCGTAAATGCCCGACGGGGTGAGCAAGGCGACGATGCCATCCCGGACGGCCAAATCCGTCGCCCGTTCCACAAACAGGCGGTACAGGTTGGTATCGCCGCCGCCCAGCAAAGGGTAGTCGCCGCTGGCCCGCCCGTACTGCAACAGCGTGTCGGCCAAAGTCAGCGCATCCGAATAGTCGTTATGCAGCGGGTCGCCGTCGGTTTCCAATTCAGCAATCATTGTCCGGCGGCGGGCAGCGGGAGTGGCGTGCGCGATTTCCGGACGGCGGGATTCGGGAGCGAACCATTCCACTTCCTGCAGCTTGACGCGCTCCCAGGGCGGGTTGCCAATCACGGCGTCAAACCCGCCGCGCCGTGGCTGCCAACCGTCAAACACGCCGGGAAAATCCAGCTCCCAGTGCAGCATCCGCCGCTCCTGGCACAGTTCCTGGGTTACTCGCCACAAGCTGATGAAATGGGCGAACGCGGTAAAGTCAAAATTCGCTGCCGCTCGGGCCGCCTCGCTGATGGCGTCCTCGCCGCACATCAACAGGCTGATCTGGACGTCATAGTCTTGCAATACCCACCACTCCATCCCGGCGGCATAGTCGTCGCCAATTTGTCGGCGCAGCTGGCTCGGTCGCCGTAGTGCCAATGGTCGGGTGTTCCCGCCGGCGGCCATCCAGCGCAGACCGGCGGAGAAGTTAACCATCCTGCGAACGGGCGCAACGGCCTGTTCAATACTGCGGAAAAGCGCCGCCGACTCTTTCACCCCGCTGATATCGGTGTCATTGATTTGCTCAATGTTGCGGATACTTTCGGTTGCAGCAGATATACTGGCAAAAATATGGCTGGCGAACCCGCCCTGGCTGGCAGTCTGTATATCCTCGCCCGTATTCGCCAGCCAGCCCCCTACCAACGAATCGCCACATCGAAGGTGATGGTCCAGGAACGATAGCGGCGCCCCCATGGTGAAACTGTGCAGCCACAGGGACATCTTGGCCAACTCCACCGCCAGCGGGTTGAGGTCAACACCGTACAAGCAGCGTTTCAGCGCTATCCTCTGAATGATGGCCCGGTCGGTCAGATGGTCGGGGTTGACTTGCCAACCGTTTTCATCGGCTTGCCGCTGCACTTCGGCGCGGATATTCTCAATACGGCCTTGCAGCGGCGACATATAAGGGTCGGCGGCCGGCAGCCAGTTGGCCACCTCGGCGCCGCATCCAACCAGGCGGTCAATCTCCTCGGTTAAGTAGTCTAGAGCAGACACCAGAAAATGACCGCTGCCCATGGCCGGGTCCAGAACTTTGATTAGCAGGATGGCTTCCGCCGGGTCAACGTTCATCAATTCATGCCGCCGAACATCCAACGACCGCGTATCGGACGCCAGCGATTGGGACAGTTTCGTAAACCGCTCCACGCGCTCTTTGACCAGCGGCCCTAACGTCTGCTCCACGATAAGCCGCACCAGCTCCGGCGGGGTGTAGTAGCTGCCCGAGTCCTTGCGCGCGTAAGGCTGCAGCTGCGGCTCAACCGTGTTGTTGCGGACCACCGGACGCCGCTCGAGCAGCGCCTCATACAGCGAACCCAACTGACGCACCGACAGGTCGCGGAAATTAACCAGGACCTTCTCGGCGGAACCGTTAACTGCTGCCGCGCCCAAATTATTGATGATGCTGGCTACGCTCTCATCCGGCAATTGCACCCGGGCCAGCAGTTCCGGTTGCTCTTTGCTGAACAACCCACCGTTGTAAGGTGGCAATGCAGCGGCCGGTTCACCGGTGTCGATGCGATCAAACAGCACCCGCAGTCGGGGCCAGTAGGTGGCAACTCCGGGGATAAACGGAGCGTTCGCCGCCAGCCGGCCCATTATCTCGCGGCGCAAAGTCCGCAAGCTGATACCATCATACGCCGGATGGGTGACCGGCAGCAGCCGACGGTCCTCCCCGTACATCAGGAACAGCAGACGATACAGCAAAAACAGTGCGGATTCCTGAATCTCATCGGGGTCTGCATCGGGGGCGGCCTGATAAAACGCTTTAATCAGTTCCGGATAAACCTCTCTGAATACGGCGTTGGTCAGAGTTTCTACCACCGTCTGGACATAGTTTTCCGCCTCGGCCAGCGCCCGGTCCAGAAAACAGTACCCGTCATCTCCAATGCGAAATGCGTCGCGATGAAAGAATAGCAAAAGCTGCCGGCGCGGCTCTTTGCCCGCGTCGCTGATGCACTCGCTCAGCTTGAGCTCAAGCCATGTATCCTGCGTCTGGTAAAACTTCCCGTCCGGCCCCGGCCCGGTGGCCCGATACAGCCGCCAGGTTTCGCCATTAGTTAGGATTCCCCACTTGACCCGTCCGCTAGTGGATTGCCAGAACTCTTTGAGGTAATCCTGTAGCTGCCCGCTGGGGCTGAGAACGCCGGCCCGCTGGTCCAGATTGGTATCCCAGGCTTTCGCCTCAGCCGGGGCCAGCGGATACCGAGATACATCACCCTCGCCGGTAAATGCCGCCCGGCCGGCATCATCGGCGAACAGCATATAGTCGGGCGTCTTCCCGCTGACCGGTATCGGTTGCTGCGGCAGATAGCTCCAGCCCAGCGCATTCAGAGCGGGCCGGATGAGCGCGTCTTCAATCTGCGCCTCGTTGGAGGACTGATAGGCCTTGATAAAATTGTGATATGGAATCCTCAAATCCTGACCGAAATGCGAAAGCATCTGCGGGTTAATTTGCTGGTACTCGTCCGTTTCTTTCAGGCCGTCGTCCAGAAACGATTGGCTAAACAGCGTGTTTGACATCACGAATCTCTCTGCTACGACCATACTGCGCCGGGCCGTATATTCGGGGCCAACATATTATCACGACCATACCTAACCTAACCTACACGCCGGTCCCGCCCATCCCTGCCAATTTCCAACCCCTGCTCTCCCTGGGAGACCGGGCTTGTGCAAAGTCGTGAGAGTTGACTCTACCCGCTCATCCGAACTTCACTCCTGTTTATCCCGGGCATCTTGTCCATCCCGGCAAATACGTAACCCCCGCCGTGTATAATCGGCTGAGGCCTTGCGGACCCCCTAACGGCCGACCGAACCCGCGTGGATCATGCTGAGGCAGGCGCGCTCCCGGCTCCACTACGGTTGGGCAGTATTCGTGCTCTCCCTGGGTAATCTGACGGTTGAGGGCGGCACCAAGAACAGCGAAGCGGTGTTTTTCAACGCCCTCAAAGTGGCGTTTGGCAGCAGCGCGACCCTAACCTCGGCGGTATTTGGCCTGGCTGGGCTGATTGGGGCGTTGTCGGCTCCGCTGTTGGGGGCGCTGCTGGACCGGTGGGGCGCGCGCATCATGTTCCCGCTGGCGGGAGCTTTCATACTGGTGGGCTGGCTGGCGTCGAGCTACGCCACGGATTTGTGGCAACTGTTCATTTTCTACGGAATTTTCGCCGGCATCGGGCAAACGGCCATCTCTTCTTTTTCGATGACCGCGACCCTGGCGCCCTGGTTCCCCCAATCTCGGGGCCGGATTCTGGGATTAGCCGATTCGGGCAATCCCATCGGTCAGGCCATATTCGCGCCTTTGGCCGCCATCCTGACCGACACCATCGGGTGGCGCGGCACGTACCGTTGTTTCGCAGCCATATTTTTTGCGCTGATTACCATCCCCAACGGACTGTTCCAGCGTCGGGCCCTGTCGGCGGCGCCAGAATCCGCGCCCGCCGCGCCGTCTGGAATGCCGCCGCATCTGCCCGACCAGGCGGCGGGCCAACCAGGGCCGGTTGAGTCGCCGCGACGTCGGTCGGCGGCGCCGTCGCTGGGCAGCGTGGTTACCCAACCGGCAATGTGGCTGCTGGTGCTGACTCGCATCACCGGTTCGGTTGGCACGCAGCTGGTGAGGGTGCATCTGGTAACCTTCTTCGTGCTGGCCGGTTACAGTACGCTGGTGGCGGCGTCGACCATGGGCGCCGTCGGCGGCGTGAGCGTTTTCGCGCGACCGCTGGTCGGGATCGCTTCGGATCGTTGGGGTCGCGAGCTGGTGTTTACGGTGGGTATGATGCTGACCATCGTTGCGGTTCTGCTCATCGTGTGGCTGGGAGACGGCGGCTTCTGGCCCCTGGTGGCTTATGTGGCGCTGGCCGGTGTCAGCGACGGTATCAGCGGGCTGATTGTGGGGGCCAAGGCGGCCGATTTGTTCCCGCCGGAGTCGCTGGGTACGGTGATGGGGTTCGTGGAGATGGGGCGGGGCGCGGCGATATTCCTGGGGCCGGTGCTGGGCGGTGTGATGTTCGACTTGCAGGGCAACTACGTGCAGGCTTTCATACTGTCGGCGGCGCTGTCTTTTGCGTCCATCTGCGCGGTGTGGGGGGCACACTGGATCGGCAACGCGAGCCGAGCCAGGCGGGAGCGTTTGGTCGGAGCGTAGCCGTCCGTTCCGCACGGGTTTGGTGCCGGGCAGCTCGCGAAATCGGTCATTGCCGGATGGCAACGACTCGCCCCACCACGCGTACACCTTAGCCTGTCATAGCGAGCGTAGCGCGGCAATCTCGTCGCCGCACTCATGCGCACCCACTTTGTCATCGCGAACGGAACGTGGCAATCTCGTCGCCGTAACGACGGCGGTTCGCCGATGTGCGTTCAACCTCATCGAGATTGCCACGTCGCAATGCTCCTCGCAATGACAGATTAAAGTCGGTAAGCGTGAGCGTGGTTGCAGCAGTGGTGGTTAGCCGGCACCTGCTCAACCTTATCGAGATTCCCACATCGCTGCGCTCCTCGTAATGACAGCAGGCAGGTCTGGATGGACAATGTGGGTACGCGTGAGAGACATGCTCACCTTGCACTATTACGAACTGTTGTTCTATAATCGACCCTGCGGCTCCGTAACTGATAGGTGGGCTGCCTATTTTCGATACGGTTTGAGGAGTTTGCACAGTGGGCAGGTTTGTATTCCGTGGGTGCCGTCGTTGCGGCGGCGACCTCTTCGTCAATCAGGGTGACTGGCAGTGCCTGCAATGCGGTCGGTATCCGCAGACCCAGCGTTCGCTGCCGGCCGTCGCCAGCGAGTTCTGGGCATTCTGGCAACGCCACGCGTGCGACTCGGCCGGCAACTCGCCGGGCGCGCAACCCCCGCGATGGCACGGCTTCGCCGGGGAGAAAATCATTTGATGCTTGATACGCAGCGGAAACCGGATGCTCAGCCAGTGTTGCTGGCTTTGGACGCTGACACTCGGGAAACCGGCTGGGCGATTTTCGCCGGCCACACACTGAGCGCTTCCGGCATCATCGCCACCGCGGGACGGGCCGAGTCGGCAAAAATTCGCATCGCAAATCTGCTGCGGGCTCTGGATGAACTGGTAGAACGATTTGCGCCCGACGAGGTAGCCTGGTGTCAACCAACCGGGTTGCGGTGGGACGTGCCGGCCCTGGCCCTGCTGGAAACCGAACTGGCACGCTGGGCGCGGCGAGCTGGCCGGCCGCTCACGCCCTACCCGTCGGCGACGATCCGACAAGGGGTAGCAGGGCACGCCCGAGCATCCCGCCAGTCTTTGGCATTCGCCGCAATGACCGCCCTGGGACTGGTTGGGGTGGACAAGTCGACCCACGAGTGGGAAGCGGTAGCTGCCGGAGCCTACCACCTCTGCCAGCGGCACCAGTCCCGTCCGAAAACGCCGGGAATATCCTCCTGAACGGGAAGGAAGTAATGGCGCAGAGTGAATGCCCGATCCTCCACTCCGGCAAGGCCGGCGGAGTCCAGTTTGCTGGCGTCGTAGGCGTGGCGCCGCAGCCCTCATGCGTACCCACCTTTGTCGTTGCGAGCGTAGCGTGGCAATCTCGTCGTCGTAGCAACGGCGGTGCGCCGACGTGTGTTCAACCTCATCGAGATTGCCACGTCGTTATGCTCCTCGCAATGACAGATTAAAGTGGGTACGCGTGAGGCGGGAGCCGGCTTGTTTGGGGTGCAATCCTTTGTTACAATTCCAGCGCACGAGAGGTACGGCTGGCGGACGGCCACCTACTGACGTCGCGGCGTCGCTGTACTGCTATCGTCTGCGCAACTAATGGAGGAGGATAAATACTATGCCGTCGTTCTGGGAAAACATTCGAATGCCAGACCTGGACCGGGAGTCGGGAGCAAATATCGCTGAAGGCGGCGATATGAGCGCCTACGTGAGTTTCCCCGTCCCCAGCGCCGGAACCAGCCTGCCCGCGGTTATCGTTGTTCAGGAAGCCTTCGGCGTTAATCAGCACATCCAGCGAGTGGCCGACCAGTTTGCTGCCGCCGGCTATGTTGCAGTTGCTCCGGCCCTGTTCCACCGCAACGAGCGGAACCCCAACCCCACGCTTGGCTACACCCCTGACGATTTCGATGCTGCCGTCAATACCTATATGCCAGAGCTTACCGGCCAGGGCATCATTGAGGACATCAACGGCGCCATCGACTATCTGCAACGCACCTACCCGCGCACCCGCGGCCAGAAAATCGGCATCGTGGGATACTGCATGGGTGGCCGTGTGGTCTACCTGGCCGCCAGCGCCTGCTCCGGTCTTAGCGCCGGCGTCGTGTACTACGGCGGCGCCATCCTGGCCCCGTACTCCGATGGCGTCACCCCGGTCGACGGAACCGCCAACATCAACATCCCGCTGATGGGCAACTTCGGTGAGACGGACGGCAACCCTACGCCGGATGACGTTTCCAACATTGAGGCCGCCCTGTCCGCAGCCGGCAAGTCACATGACTTCAAGATGTATCCGGGCGCCGGACACGGTTTCAATTGCAGCGACCGCGACAGCTACAACGAAGCTGCCGCCAGCGACGCAATGGCCCGCACCCTGAGCTTCTTCGAAAGCAACCTGAAGTAAGCGCAAATATACCCGGCGCAAGTCAGCCGCCGAGTTTGGAAATCCGGTAGGGGCAATCCTCGTGGTTGCCCCTACTGAATAATGCGGGAAACGCCAACGTGCATACCGGATACCATACACTGTACAAATTACACTATCATTACACCCTGACACCCTGCGTTAGCTCGTTTGCTAAAGATGCGATTAGGAGGGTAGTGTGACTACTTTGAAGAAGGAGATTGGTGCTTATGAGGCTATGCTCGATGACCTTGAGCTCGAACATTTCGGCAAATGGGTTGTCGTGCACAACGAAGAACTGGCCGGTTCCCACGAAACGTTCGAGGTCGCTGCACACGACGCGATGGCGCGTTTCGGTCGTGGTCCGTATCTAATCAGACTGGTAGGGGAACCTCCTCTGATCTTGCCTGCTTCCGTATTTTATCGACCTCATAGTGTCAACGACTGATTGCGGGTTCGAAAACCGTCCAAGGCAATTGGTGTCCTATGGGCCAACGCTCTTGGTCGAAATTGGCTTCGACTTGAACTACAGGCCGGATGTTCCCATCCGGCCTGATTTACCTCCAGAGCAGTATCACTCTCTCGTGGATACAGGGGCACGTATTACGCGCATTGATTCGGACCTCGCGGTAGCGTTGAATTTGCCTGTGGTTGACCGGCAGAGCGTGTCTGGGGTTCTCGGAGCTGGTAGGGCGAATGTATATTTGGCCCAGATTTTCGTGCCGGGCTTGTTGTTTACTTCCTCTGGTCGGTTTTTCGGCGCCCATCTACTCGCGGGTGGACAACCTCATCCCGCCCTTATAGGCAGAGATATTCTGAGGCATTTCAGTATGACTTACGATGGGCGAACCGGTGCAGTTCCGCTCAGTAGCGACTGACGCAGCATAACAGAACGCAACACTGCTCAGAGTCTTGCCCCAGCCTTCACCCGCCCAGGGGCGAAATGCCCCGCACCAGCCGCATGATGTCGTTGGCGCTGATGAGGATTACCAGGGCCAGCAGGGCGACGAAGCCAATCAGGTGCACCAGCCCCTCTTTCTCCGACGGCACCCGCTTGCCGCCACGCACCCACTCGATGAACACGAACAGCAGCCGTCCCCCGTCCAGCATCGGTATGGGGAGGATGTTCAGCACCGCCAGGTTGATGCTCAGCAGGATGGCTACGACAATCCAACCCTGCAATCCTCCCTGACGGGTTACCTCTCCGGTTATCTGGGCAATGCCGATGGGCCCACTGAATTCCGGGCCGCGACCGCCGCCGAACCAGCCGCGTACTTCCCGGCTGATGAGCGTAACCATCTCTCCGGTTCTGGCGACGCCCATGGGGATCGCTGTCCACGGCGGTTCGGAGCGACGCTCGGCCTGCTGGTCGACTACCGTGAAGGCGATGCCGGTGGCGCCCTGACCCGCCGGCGGGTTCAGACGCGGCGTAACGCGCACCTGCTGCGATGCGCCGTCCCGCTCTATCGACCACAGCATTTCGTCGCCGGCGCCCAGCCGAACCTCGCGCACCAGAACATCCGGCGTCCCCACCAGTCGCCCGTCGATGCCCAGCACCCGGTCGCCCGGCATAAGTCCGGCGGCCTGGGCCGGTGAGTCGGGCGCGATTGCGGTTATTTGCACGGTGCCGCCGGTCAGCTCGGTATGGGGGATCATGAACATGACGGCGAAGGCTACAATGGGGAACAACGCGTTCATCGCCGAGCCGGCCGCCAGCACCACCGCGCGTTGACCGATGCCGCGACGAGCCAGGCTGCGCGGGGCCTCCGGGTTGTTCTCTCCGGAAAGTCTAACGAACCCTCCCAGCGGCAGCCAGTTCAGCGAATAGAGCATATCGGCCATCACGATGCGGTTGCCGTCCACCTCGCGCACCCGCCCTTCGTGCCGCAAGTAGCGGTCGGATTGCAGGTCATCCAGCGAGGCCCGGGTCGGCTGAGACGGCGCTGCATCCTGCCCCTGGTCTCCGGAGCCGGCAAAGCGACCCAACGCCGCCAGCAGGCTCCCGGAGCGTCCCGCACCGCGAATCTCCACGTACTGGGCAACCAATTCGCCGTCGTCGGTTTCGCCGGACAAAACGCGCACCACCTGGCCGGGCCGGATGTCGGCCAACTCTCCGAACAGGCAGACGGTGTCGGCGGTGAGCAGGGTTTCGGTGCGGCCGGTGTAGATGCCGAACGCCCGGGGTGGATAACCGATGCCGAATTCCAGCACCTTGACGCCGAAGGCTTTGGCCGACCAGAAATGCCCCAATTCGTGCACGACGACCAGCAGCAGCAGCATCGGAATGAACGATGCCAGGGCAATGATGGCGGTTTCCATCGTCAGGGTAACCTCAGTCGCCGGGGAAGGGGAGCAGTCTAGCGGGCAAGGGTGGCTGCGATTTCTCCGGCGCGCTTGCCGGCCCAGCGGTCGGCGTCGATGATGGCATCTAGCTCCGGGTTGGGTTGATTCTGGTGCTGGGCCAGAACCTTTTCGACCACCCGGTAAATGTCGGTGAAGCCGATATTGCCCCGCAGAAATGACTCCACGGCCACCTCATCGGCGGCGCTCAAAACTGCGGGCGTGGTTCCACCCTCCTGGCCGGCGGCGATGGCGAGGCCGAAGCAGGGGTAACGCTCCGGTTGCAACGGTTCAAAGTCCAGCGACCAGGCAACGCCAATGTCCAGGCGGGGGATTTCGGCGTTGGGCAACCGTTGGGGATAGAACAGCGCGTACTGGATTGGCAGCCGCATACTGGGCGGGCCCAGCTGGGCCTTCACCGACCCGTCGTCGAATTCCACCATGGAATGGATGGTGCTCTGCGGATGCACCACCACCGCAATGTCTTCCCACGGTACCGAGAACAGCCAGTGCGACTCGATGACCTCGAAAGCCTTGTTCATGAGGGTGGCCGAATCGACGGTTATTTTGGCGCCCATGCGCCAGGTGGGGTGCTGCAACGCCTGCTCGGGCGTAACCGATGCGAGCTCGGACAGCGGGGTGCGACGGAAGGGGCCGCCGCTGGCCGTAATCATCAGCCGGCGAATGTGGTTGTCCTCACCCTGCAGGCATTGCCAGATGGCGCTGGGTTCGCTGTCGACCGGCAAAATCGTGGCGCTGTGCTCGCGCTCGGCTGCTTTCAACGCCTGGCCGGCCATTACCACGGGTTCTTTGTTGGACAAGGCCACCTGCTTGCCGGCCTGCAAGGCGCACATGGTGGGATGCAGACCCACCCCACCCATCAGGGCAACCATCACCTGATCGACTTCGGGCAGCGCCGCCATTTCGTCCATGGGGAGCAGCGCCACGCCGGACGGCAGCGGCGCCGGCGGGTGGTTGCACCAGACGTAGCGGGGGTTGAACTCGGAAATCTGTTCCAGCAGCAGGGCATTATTGTTGCCGGCGGCCAGTCCAACAACCTCGAACTCGTGGGGGAAAGCCCGCACGATGTCCAGCGTTTGCCGGCCAATGGACCCTGTGGAGCCCAGTATTACAATACGTCGCATAATAACCGGTGCAGTGAGTCAGGAGGTTGCGGCGAAAACTGCCGTCAGGATGTACACCACCGTTAGTGAGGGCAGCAAACTGTCCAGCCGGTCTAGCATCCCCCCGTGGCCAGGGAAAAGGTTGCCGGAATCTTTCACATCAGCCAAACGTTTGATTTTGGATTCAAACAGATCGCCGACTGGCGAAACGATGCCTAACATAACACCAATGCCCACCAGTTGCCAAATATCCAGTTGCAACGGAAACAGAACGCCCAATGCCACGGCGGCGATGACGGCGCCGGCCATCCCGCCGGCTGCGCCTTCCCAGTTTTTACCGGGACTGATGCTGGGCGCCATCGGATGCCGTCCGAACAGCCGTCCCACGGTGTAGGCGCCGGTGTCGGTGGCGTACACGATGAGGATACCCAGCAGCAGCCACCAGCATCCGGCCTGAGTCAGGCTGGCTACCGTTGCCGCGAACTCGCCGCCCACGAAGCGCGGGAGCAGCCAGACGCCGTTGACGCCGGCCAACGGTTGGTCGGGCGTTACGACCGGCGCGGTGTTAGCCAGGCCGTCCGAGAGTTCGTTGCCGTCTATGGTGGGCAGCAGTATGTCATCCCCGACCATGGCGCGCAGGGCGACGGCACAGGCCAACGCACCGCCAACGTAAACCGGCGCGGCGACCAGGTACAACGCGGCCACGATGGGACGGCGGCCGTGCCAGGCGGCGATCATCCACAGGCCGGCGATGATGCAACCGGCGACGCAGATAACCGCCGCCGCCAGGGCGAAGTCGCGGGTCTGCCCCGCCAGTTCGCCGGCCAGCACCAGCGCCACCGCCCAGGTTCCTCCGAGCAGGATGGGCAGTTGGGTTGGGGATTCTCCGTCCCGGACGTGCTGGTGGAAATGGATTTCTCTGTCATCCGGCCGGGCAATCGTTGGGGGAATCGTTGGGGCAACCGGCGGATACAGGCGGTAGGCTTCCCAAACGCCGATGACGGCAGCTGCGACCGCCACGACGGTCAGCCAGGGCGGGCCAAACCAGATGGCGCCAACAATGATCGGCACGCCCACCAGGGCGGTCAGAACCCGGTGGAGCAGCACCGGCTATTCCTGGCTGGTGTTGTCTGATGCGTTCAGCGCACCGAAGCGGCGCTGCCGCTGGCTGTAGGCATCGAGGGCCAACCCCAACTCAACCTCATCCAGATCGGGCCAAAGCACAGGCGTGTGGTAATACTCGCTGTACGCAGCCTGCCAGAGCAGAAAGTTGCTGATGCGCTGCTCGCCTCCGGTGCGGATGATCAGGTCGGGGTCGGGGCAACCGTCGGTGTACAGGTAGCGGCTGAACAGGGCTTCGTCTACCTGCTCGGGCGGCAGGTCATCGGCGATGATGCGGCGCACGGCCCGCAGAATCTCATCGCGCCCGCCGTAGTTGAAGGCGATGTTGAGGGTAACGGCCGAGTTCTCGAGGGTGCGCTTTTGGGCTTCCGCGACTGCGTGGCGCAACAGGGGGTTGAGGGGGTCGGGGTCGCCGAGATGGATCAGCCGCACACCACCCTCGTGGAGTTGCTGGGTTTGCGGCTCAATTTCCTCGGCCATAATGGTCATCAGGGCGTCCACTTCTGGCGCGGGCCGGTTCCAGTTTTCCGTGGAGAAGGCGAAGAGGGTAACTACCGATACGCCGCGACGGGCCAGAATCTTCACCACGCGCTGTATGTTGACCACACCCTGCCGGTGGCCATCGGGACGGGGCAGCTGTCGTTGCAAAGCCCAGCGCCCGTTACCATCCATGATGATGGCAACGTGTTGTGGAATTGGGCCGGCGTCGTGGCCGGCGCCGGCGTTATGCGGGGGAGTATTACGGTTGGGCAAGCTATTCCGCTGGCCGGTTACGCAGCTGTTCTTCCAGCTGCCGCACCCGCTCAATAGCAGCGTCCCGCTCGGCGGCCAATTCGTCAGGCGTGGGCAGATACTCCCCGGATGCCGGGTCAAAGATACGAAAATGACCGTTATCCCAGCATAGGTCAAGTCCCAGAGCGGCGCTGTGGCCCCAGATTACACCATCCGGCTCAGTGGTCAGCGGTATGGCCTGATATTCGTCGTTAACTAGTGTGTCGCCCCAGATGGCCGCGTCATGACGCCGCCCGCCCGTGGGGTCAAACCGCCAGTACTCGGTCACGCCGAAGTGGGCGTATAGATGACGTTTGACGGTATAGTCCCGCCGTCCGGTGCTTGCCGAAGCCACTTCCAGCACAAAGTCTGGAGGCTTGCCGGCCTCGCTGACTATGTACCCGTTGCGACCGATAAAAAGCTCCGGGTCCACGTCAAAAGCAATCAGCAGGTCAGGCACCAGCATGATGTCGCGGCGCTGAATCATGAGGAAAGCCCCGCTGGTAATCAGTGGAGCGCGAGGGGCAAAGTGTATGGCAAGCGCGCTGCCGACTCCGGGGCGGTGCAGGTGCAGATAGTTTTGAACGTCCATTCTGGGTGGCGGGTCGGGCAATGGGTCTGGTGGTAGAAGCTCGGTGAGGTCGGGCAACGATGAAGCATCCACCGGGCGGCCGGGTTCCACAGCCGGTTTGGTAGTCATAATGGTTCTCTCACGATAGTCTTCGCAATAGGTAGCGCAAGCCGTGGGCGACGGCTAAACCTGCATGATTTCGCCTTCTTTGGTCGCCGCTACCTCGTCAACGGTCTTGACGTGGGCGTCGGTGGTTTTCTGGAGCGATTCTTGACTGCGCCGGTTTTCATCCTGGGAAATACTCTTGTCCCGCTCCATCTTGCGCAGGGAATCCACGCCGTCGCGACGCACGTTGCGGATGGCTACCTTGCCGTCTTCGGCCTTGCGCTTGAGCAATTTGACCATCTCCTGCCGGCGTTCCTGCGTCAGCGGGGGAATGGGCACGGTAATTACGTTGCCGTCGTTGGATGGATTGAACCCCAAGTCGGACGACGCCAGGCCGCGTTCAATGTCCCGCAGGGATTGCTTGTCCCAGGGCTGCACCATGATGGCGCGGGCGTCGGGCGCTGAGATGGCTGCAATCTGTTTAAGGGGGGTGGGCGTGCCGTAATAATCGACCGTGAGGTCTTCGATGAGCGAGGGCGTGGCGCGCCCGGTCCGCAGGGTGCTGATGTCCCGGCGCATGGCTTCGATCGACTGCCCCATCTTGTGTTCTGCTTCACTCAGCACGTCTTCGATGGTTCGCTGGTCCTGGTTGCGGTTGTTGTCACCTTTGCGCTCTGGCATTTTGCTCGCCTCCGTTGCCGTACTCTCTGTTGCTGATGGTGGTGCCCACGGCATCCCCGCGCAGGATCCGGCTCATGGTGCCTCGCTCAAATATATCAAAAACAATGATGGGCATTTCGTTGTCCATGCACAGCGTCATTGCCGTGCTGTCCATCACTTCGAGCCGTCGGTTCACGGCATCGAGATACTCCAGATTGCCGAACCGCACCGCATCCGGGTTGGTGCGGGGATCGGAGTCGTAGACGCCGTCCACGCCGTTTTTGGCCATCAGCAGCACCTCGGCGCCAACCTCCAGCGCACGCAGCGCCGACGCGGTGTCGGTTGACATATACGGGTTGCCGGCTCCGGCGCAGAACAGCACTACGCGCCCCTTTTCCAGATGGCGGATGGCGCGGCGGCGGATGTAGGGCTCGGCGACGGCCTGGATAGCCAAGGCCGACTGGGTGCGGGTGTTAATGCCGCGTCGTTCCAGCGCGTCCTGCAGGGCCAGCCCGTTGATGATGGTTGCGACCATGCCGGCATAGTCGGCGGTGGACCGTTCCATGCCCTGTCGCTCGGCGGCAGCGCCCCGCCAGATGTTCCCGCCGCCCACCACGACCGCGATTTCCACATCATGCGCGCGCACGTCGATAATCTGATCGGCGATGTAACCGACGGCCGCGGTGTCTATGGGGTTGGGGCCGGCGCCCTGTAAGGATTCGCCGCTGACCTTTAACAGGACGCGGCGATAGATGGTTTCGCCCTTAACGCTGCCGGTGGCCAATGTTCACGGCCTCACATTTTCGAAACCGTTGTCCGAAACCGTTCGGGTTGGCGGTTACTCGCCCAGCGCCAGACGGCTGAAGTGTACGACGCGCACGTTTTCGCCGGTTTGCGCCGCGGTTTCGCGCACCAGATCGGCCAGTGTGCGGGAGCCGTCCTTGATGTAAGGCTGCTGCAACAGGCAGACCTGAGCGGCGGGCCGTTCGTCACCAGCTTCAATATCCTCTTCGCTGAGGTAAACCGGAGACATTGCGGCAACCTGCATGGCGATGTCGTGGGCGAGCACGCGAAATTCTTCGGTGCGGGCCACGAAGTCGGTTTCACAACCCAACTGCACCAGCGCGCCGACGCGGCCGCCGGTATGGATGTAAGCTTCGACCAGGCCCTGGGACGTTTCCCGGTCCGAGCGCCGGGCAGCCTGTTCAAAGCCTTTCTGGCGGAGCGATTCGACGGCTTTGTTGAGGTCGCCGTCGTTATCTTCCAGGGCCCGCTTGCAATCACTAATTCCGGCTCCGGTTTGCTCGCGCAGATTTCTGATCAGTTCGACGGTAACGGCAGGCAAAGCGGGACCCTCCTGAGTTGGTGCGGTCGGTCTATAGCGTTGGTTGCGGGCGGGACGTGCGGCGTAACGCGGCGGTTAGGGTTCCAGCGGACGGGACGTCATCATGCTTTCCAGTTCCGCCAGCGTAACGGTAGTGGAGAACCGGTCGGCGGCTTCCTCGTCCGTAGCGGGTTCCGCGCCTTCTTCCGGTGCGTTGGCGGCCTCAGCGGCGGCCAGCAACATGGCCTCGCGGTAGGCCTGTCCTTCTTCAATCGCGGTGGCCATGCGCCCGGTAATCAGGCGGATGGACCGTACTGCGTCGTCGTTACCCGGAACCGCGTGGGTTACCTGTCCGGGGTCGCAGTCGGTGTCGACGATGGCGAAGATGGGAATGTTGAGGCGGCGGGCTTCGGCGATGCAGATGTCTTCCTTGCCGATGTCAATAACGAACAGGGCGGCGGGCAGACGGTCCATTTCACGCAGGCCGGTGAAGTATTTCTCCAGTTTTTCCAGCGTGTGAGTCAGGCGGACGGTTTCCTTCTTGGGCAGACGGGCCAGGTAGCCGGAGTCGCGCTGGTCCTGAAGGTTCTTCATGTAGTCGATGCGGGCCTTGATGGTCTGGAAGTTGGTGAGCGTGCCACCCAGCCAGCGCTGGTTCACGTACCAGTGTCCAACACGGTCGGCTTCGGATGCGATGACATCCTGGGCCTGCTTCTTGGTGCCCACGAACAGCACCTTGCCCCCGGAAGCGCCGATTTCGACCATGGCCCGGTAGGCGTCGGTGATCAACCCCATCGTTTGCTGGAGGTCGATGATGTGGATGCCATTGCGCTGGGTAAATATGTAGCGGCGCATCCGGGGATTCCAGCGTCGGGTCTGATGACCGAAATGCACGCCGGCTTCCAGCAACGACTTCATCGTGATGGGTTCCAACTGTGGTGCAGCTTCCGCTACGGGTTGTGGTGCAAGTTCAGGAGCCTGTACCATAAATTACTCCGCCTTTCTGTAATCTGGCTGGTTGGGCGCAGTTTCGTGCGTCAAAATATCTACGTTGTAATCTGACGCAGTATAGCACAGCCCCAACAACAGCGGCAACGCACCAAGCACGGCACACGTACCCACTTTAATCCGTCATTGCGAGGAGCACAGCGACGCGGCAATCTCGATGGGGTTGAACACACGTCGGCGCACCACCGTTGCTACGGCGACGAGATTGCCGCGCTACGCTCGCAATGACAAAGTGGGTGCGCAGACAAAGTGGGTAGGAATGAGGCCGGGCACCTCGCGCGTACCCACTTTAATCTGTCATTGCGAGGAGCACAGCGACGCGGCAATCTCGATGGGGTTGAACACACGTCGGCGCACCGCCGTTGCTACGGCGACGAGATTGCCACGCTACACTCGCAATGACAAAGTGGGTGAGCAGACAAAGTGGGTAGGCATGAGACCGGGCACCTCGCGCGTACCCACTTTAATCTGTCATTGCGAGGAGCATAACGACGTGGCAATCTCGATGGGTTGAACACACGTCGGCGCACCGCCGTTGCTACGGCGACGAGATTGCCGCGCTACGCTCGCAATGACAAAGTGGGTGCGCAGACAAAGTGGATAGGCATGAGGCCGGGCACGTCGCGCGTACCCACTTTTCTCACGGCGCGTCAGCCTGGCGGCGGGAGCGTTCAGGGGGTGGGTGAAAAGCCCAGCTGTTCTTCCAGCCAGGCGGCGCGAATCTGGCCGTGTTCGTGGCCGCCGCCCTCGGCGGCACCGTCGTAGACCCGAAAATCGCAGTTGGGCAGCGCAGCGGCCAGTTCCTCGGCGAATGCAAGCGGACAAGTGCCCCGGTCAAACCGACCCGCGCTGAGCAGTACCGGGACCGCAACCGAGGCGGCGACGTGTATCGGGTCCAGCGCCG
Source organism: Dehalococcoidia bacterium (assembly GCA_965220095.1). Taxonomy (GTDB): domain Bacteria; phylum Chloroflexota; class Dehalococcoidia; order Lucifugimonadales; family UBA3495; genus Bin87. The sequence continues at coordinate 1,245,727 of OZ244805.1, read as the reverse complement.
ACAAGGTTGCCTCAACCAGGGCGCGCCGTTCGGGATACAGGCGGAGGTAGTCGCCCAACTCACCCAGCGGGTAGCCGAGGCCGGGTTGCAAGGCCGCCTCGTGTCCCAACGGCAGCGGCGTGTCGGCTGCCACGGCGGACACCCGTGACACCCGCGACGCGGTTGCCAGCGCTAAACTTGCGCCGAGACCAGCGCCGGTTAGCGCAACCGTTCCGATCTCTGCCAACGACTGGGCTTGCAGCGCGTCCATTGCGCGCCGGGCATCGGCGAACGCCCCCAGCAATACGTAGGACTGGATGCTGTCGATGCCATCGGTGAGCAGGCCGGGGTAGCTGGCCCGTGTTGTGTCATCGCTGTTGCGCTGGCCGCGGTAGGTGGTATTCATCACCACGGCACGATGGCGCATGGGCGTGTAGATGATGTCGTGGACGCTGGCGTAGTCTGGCATCCGCACCAGCGCGGGGACGGGCCCGCCACCGTCGGTAGCGGATTTCGGCGCCGAAATCCAGGCGGACAATCGGTGACCGCCGGCGCTGGTGTAGCGCATCCGATACACGTCCCACTCGGGCTGCGAGTAGAACGAATCGCGTTGCAGCGACACGTCCGGGTTCAGCTCGGCCAGCTCGGATTCAGTCTGCTCCCAGAACATTTGCGAACTCAGCGGAGCATTGGTCATGATGCAATGACCGGCGCCGTGCCCACCCCGATGGTTTGCTCCAGCCAGGCGGTTTCCTGCTTCGGGTAGTCGTGGGCGTTGCCGTGGCCCGAGTTGGGGAACAGCCACAACTCCCGCTCGCCGCTCAGCAAACGGTAGGCGGCAAAGCTCGTTTCCGGCGGGCACACCTCGTCCTCCAGCGCAATGCCAACGACCATCGGGCATTTGATGCGCGGCGCAAAGTTCACCGCGTCGAAATACCGCAGAGTGTCCAGCATCTGGCCGGTGCGGTCGGGGTAGGCCCGGGCGTAGCACGAAAGCTCATCATAAGGATAGCTGCGCAGCAGTTTCATCGACTCCGGGAAGCAGCACAGGAAGGGATAACCCGACACACCGGCCTTGATTTCGCTACGCAACGCCGATGTGATTAGCGTCAGCCCGCCGCCCTGACTGCTGCCACAGGCGTAGATGCGTTCGGCATCCACCTCGGCCCGGGACAGCAGGAAGTCCACGCCGCGCACGCAGTCGGAGATGACGCCCTTGTAGCTGTAGGTGTCCCGATGCTCCACACCGTAGGTGAGCAGACCCGGGTAGCCGGGGTTGAACTCGGCGCTGCTGGGCAATTTGCCGCGCACCGCCACTGACAGCACCGCTACGCCCTTGTGACCCCAGTCCCGCCGCACCGCCGGCTCAGACTTGTAACCCGGCAGATGCAGGATGGCCGGGAAGGGGCCGTCGCCGTCCGCCGGAACGCTGTACCAGCCGAAAATATCGAGGCTGCCCAGGCTCCGGTAGGTAACCTGAAACACCTTCACGGTGTCCGTGCTGCGCAGCGGGTCAGGCTCAACCCGTGCGTCCAAAGGGAGCGCGGCCAGTTGGGCCAGTACGCCGTCCCAAAACTGGTCGAAGTCATCCGGGCAAGTGACCTCGGTGACGAAGGATTCCAGGTCCGCTTGTGTCGCCATTGGGCTGCTCCTTGGCGTGGTGCGTTGCGATTACGGGGCATTATACACGGCGGACGCGGCGTGATTGCGGGGAATCATCAGAGGCGGGGAATTGCCGGGTTATGACAATCTCCAGCTTTAGTCTGTCATTGCGAGGAGTATGGCGACGCGGCAATCTCAATGAGGTTGAACACACGTCGGCGAACCGCCGTCGCTACGGCGACGAGATTGCCGCGCTACGCTCGCAATGACAAAGTGGGTACGCAGACAAAGTGGGTACGCATGAGCCATCGCCACACCTTGACATTCAACACAGTTGCTCTCCCAGACAGCGAGTGGGGATGGTTGGGGCGGCGGGATCGCACTTCTGCCGGTGCTATAATCCAGACACCTGCGGCCGGGCGATGCGCATTGGCCGCCCAGAGGAGATATTAAGCATGAAAGCAGGGTTTATCGGCGTCGGAAATATGGGCAATCCCATGGCGGCCAACATGATCAAGGCCGGCCATCAATTGACGGTGCATGACCTGCGCCGGGAATCGGCCACCAACCTGCTGGAGTTGGGGGCGTCGTGGTCGGATACGCCGGCCGGGTGCGTTGCGGACGCCGACGCCGTGTTTACCTCCCTGCCGGTGCCGCGCGATGTTGAGGCCGTGGTGATGGGCGAAAACGGCATCATGACGGGCGCCAAGGCCGGCGATATTTACGTTGACCTGTCCACCAACTCCCCCACCGTAATCCGACGTCTGCATGACGAGTGCGCGGCCCGGGGCGTTACGGTGCTGGACGCTCCGGTCAGCGGCGGGGTGTACGGTGCGGCAGCTGGCACCCTGGCGGTGATGGCCGGCGGCGACCGGGCAACCTTCGAGAAGGTCAAGCCGCTGCTCGATGCCATCGGCACTCACGTCGTCTACTGCGGGGACATCGGCGCCGGTATGGTTACCAAAATCTGCAACAACCTGTTGTCCATGGGCATCGGCGTGCTGATGGCCGAGGCGCTAACTTTGGGTGTCAAAGCTGGCGTGGACCTTGAAACGCTGGCGGATGCGATTGCCAACAGCAGCGGCGGCAACCGGCGGCTCACCGAGAAGTTCCCGCGCTACCTGTTCTCCGGCAACTTCGAGCCGGGTTTCGCCACGGCGCTGGCCGCCAAGGACGTGCGCCTTGCCACCGACCTGGGCCGCGAGTATGGCATCCCGATGGAGCTGTCCAACCTGGTTGACCAACGCCACGTCGAGGCAATGTTCCGTGGTTGGGGCCCGGAAGACTCCGACGCGGTGGCCCGGTTGCAGGAAGAGAAATCGGGCGTGCAGCTGCGTTTCGCCGGGTTGGGGGAATAATCTTGCCGCGGCCATAATCCTAGCCCATAGCACGGCAGGCCTTTTCAAAGTTGTGGAAATTAATCACCCGCTCGTCCTGAGCCTGTCGAAGGACGGTCGCCGGTGGTTCGACAAGCTCACCATGAGCGGAGGTCGGAGGACTTTGAAAAGGCCCTGATGACACTGACGCCACGATTGCAACTGCGGCGTCCGTTCATTTATAATCGCGGCAGTCATCGCGAACGCAGAGCGTCAATCGCCTAACACTGGCGGCGTTAGTGTGGGAACCGATTGCCGCGGCTACTGCGCCCGCGCGGATGACGCCAAACTTTTCTCAAAGGAGGATCGCCACTCTGATGACGACCAAAAAAGCAAATCAGCCTGCGGGTAAGGGCGCAAACAACAGTGCGAAGATCCAGGCTAAAGCCCAATCCAAGCAGACCAAAAAGCCTGCTTTCGTCTCTCGTTTTGTCGGGATTGACACTCACTTAACCGAACGCAACGGTTCTACTGAACGGGTGTATGGCCTTGCCGTGGAACGTCCGGCAGGCAAAAAACTGGCAGATGATATAGTCAGACACTGTGTCCAATTGGATGCGGAAGGCTATGACGTGATTTCCATTTTCCCGCTGACCAGCGGGCGCGCTGCTGAAGCATCGGTGGAAGTTGCTCAACAACAATATGGGCGGACGTACCCTCGAGATGAAGTCGTGCAAGTGACGGACATGTTGGGACAGATAGTAAATCGTTCCAAAACCAAGCACTATCTGGATACCAACATAGGTTACAGTGTAACCGACGGGGTGGTCATTACCGCCAAACTGCGGAAGTAGTAATACAAACGGAACGTAGTCCCGCTGCATTTAACGTCGTCAATGCGGCAGGATTGCCACGCTGCCGCCGCCGGGTCAATAATGGGGGCGGCATTTTTGTTGCCGATTGATCCCGATTCTGACGAGGCCAGTGTTGTTTCGATCTGCGTATCCTACCGGTGACAAGCCTACGTACACCACGCGGTACGTGTTTGCCGATACTACGCTGTCCACCCACGGCGGCATGGCGGGCGATGTTCACGTCAGCAGCGAGGAGCACACCCGCTTGCAGCAGATGGCCGACTTTCTGGAACGCTGCTGCAATGACCTGGACGCGGCCGGCTACGAGGTTATTTCCATCGTCCCCATCGCCAGCGGACGCACGTCGTATATGGACACTCATAGCGAACGAGATTTCCCGGGACATGGGTATAGTGTAACCGACGGGTTAGTTGTTACGGGGCGGTTGAAAGGATATGCCAATCCATCGGACGCAGCGCAGGAGTTGTCTAATGCGGCGCAACCCGAAACACCCGACCCCATAGACCCCTATCGGCAATCTGGGCTGGCGGTTTCCCAATATCGTAGCCAGGCCCGTGAATACCTGGAGCAAAGCTCTCAATTACTGGCCGCAGGTAAATTGCCAGACGCCTCCAGGCATGGCTGGGCTGCCGCCGTATGGATGTTCAAAGCGGTTGCAGAAACGCATGGCTGGCAGTACCGGCATCATGACGAAATCCTGGACATTGTTCGCAGAGTGCAGCAGAAATCCGTAGATATCAATGTACGAGAATTAAACACCTCAGCCGGGATGCTGCTTACTTTTTCAGGCACTCGAAAGCGGTATCTGCGAGCCGACGACGTGGGCGAACTCCTCGGTCACATGGCAACCCTGCTAGATATTCTGGAACCGCTTACCGAACCCGGCGAATCGGCCTGACCGGCCCATTCGATAACCGCCGCCGCCCGGTGTACAATCACCCCAACTTGCAGACTACTCCCGACCAAGTGAGGACAGCATGACCAGCAGCGCCGAACGCCACTTTGAAACTGCGGACACCATCGAGGCCATCGAAGAATGTTATCGACTGGGTTGGACGGACGGGCTGCCGGTGGTGCCGCCCGCTGACTACAAGGTTCGCGAGATGCTGTCGTTCGCCGGGTTCACGGGCGAGGAAGAGCTGCTCAATCTGGATATGCGCAGTCGGGTTATCACGTCGGAAAACGCGGCCGCCAACGCGGTGATGGCCGGCTGTCAGGCCGAGTATTTCCCGGTGCTGGTAACGGCGCTGCGAACGTTGGAGGAGGAGCGCAACTTCGTCAACATGGCGGCGTCCTCCACCAGCTCGCCCAGCATCCTGATGGTGCTGAACGGCCCCATCAGGGAGGCGCTGGGCATCAACAGCAGGGACGGATTGTTCGGGCCCGGCTTCCGCGCCAACGCCAGCATCGGGCGGGCGGTGCGGCTGTGCTTTATGAACGGTTTCGACGCCTGGCCCGGCCAGCTGGACCGCGGCACGCTGGGCACGCCGGCCAAGTACACCTTCTGCATCGCTGAAAACGAAGAGGATTCGCCCTGGGAACCGCTGCACGTCAGCCGTGGTTTCGCCGCATCGGACAGCGTGGTTACGGTGGCGGTGGCGTACAATCCGGTCAGCGTTCCCAACAGCTACGGCCACACCGGACAGTCGATCCTGCTCGGGATTTGCGACGCGCTGCGATCCACCGCCCTGGCGCATCGCTACCCGGCCCAGTGGGTCATCGTAATCGGGCCGGAGCACGCCCTGACGCTGCAGGGAGACGGGTGGAGCCGGCAGGACATACAGGAGTTTCTGATTGAAAACAGCGGGCGTTCGCGGGCCGATCTCGTCCGCCTGGGGTCGAACAGGGCCCGGAAAGACCGGGCGACGATGAGCTGATTCTGCGCTGTGCCAACGACCCCAACGACATCCTCATTATGCACGGCGGAGGCACTGGCGGCCGCTACAGCGCAATCATCGACACCACCGGCTACCGGATTCGCACCCGCAAAATCGGTGTGGAGACTGGTTAGCACGGCAATTAACCGATAAACTGCCGATAATCGCCATCCAAAAACCAAACTCAGAGGGAGGTTAGTTATGACTACCGCTGATTCTTCACTACGCATACGCTTGGTGAACCCCAAGGGCACCGAGTTGCCCACCACCGAGTTTCGGATGAACGACCGCTCCGGCGGCCTCTCCGGCAAGCGTCTTGGCCTGATGCAGAATTCCAAAGCGAATGCCGACAAGTTGCTGCATGAGTTGGGCAACATTCTCAACGAACGGCACGGTTTCTCAGAGGTGCGTTACTACGCAAAGCACCACGCCAGCCTGCCCGCCAAACAGGATGTGATCGACTCGGTTCTTGGTGAGGTGGACTATCTCATCACCGGGGTTGGAGATTGAGGGAGTTGCAGTTCGTGCAGTGTGCACGACGGCATCGACATGGAAAAGCGCGGCGTTCCCACCGCGGCCATCATCACCCATGTGTTCCTCAACACGGCGCAGGCCATGACCCGAATGATGGGTGTGCCGGATTACCGGTACGTGGTAGCGCAGCATCCGTTGTCCAGCCTCACTGATGAAGAGGTGAAGCAGCGGGCGGCAGAGCTGGCCGACGAGGTTGAGTCCATCCTGACCGGGCAGGAAGCGCCGGTCGCCGCTGACGACTAACCGCGTTATATGACCGCAGCGCAGCCTTCGCCGGCTCGCCTTCCGTTACATCCGGACATCCGTCCCGGGCTGGCCGGCGAAGCGCGCCTTACGGTGGGCGCGGAGCATTTGGCTCCGCACACGCCCAAGTTCAGCACGCCGGCCATGGTCATGCTCATGGAGCAGGCCTCGTATGCGGCAATCTGCCCACTGTTGCACCCAGAGCAAACGGTGGTCGGCTACGAAGTCAACGTCAAGCACGTGGCGCCGGCCGACGCCGGCAGCCACGTGGTGGGCCGTTCGACACTAACCGACGTTGACGGCAACAAACTGCGGTTCGAGGTGGTAGCCCGACTCGGCGACGTGGTGTTGGGAACTGCCGAGCACAAGATGGCCGTGGTGCGCCAGACGCTGCCCACCGGCTGACCGCGTCCCCAGCGTCGCCTCGAACGCCCGAGGGAGAGAGCAAATGTCCTGGATTCGAGAAACCGACGACGGGTTGCCGTCCGTCATCAAGTGCATGTCCATCAACCCAGAGCTGATGGCCGCAGTACAAAACCTCAACTCCAAGGCCACTTTCGGCTCCTCGGCGCTCACCCGCACCCAGGAGGAGGCCATCGCGACCGTGGTGTCCCTCACCAACGGCTGTCGATATTGAGCCGTCGCCCACGGAGGGTTCCTCCGTCAACACAGCGGCGATCCGGAATACGCGTCGCACATCATTCACGACTACCGGCAGGCCGACCTGGACCCGCAGACCCGCGCCATCCTGGACTTCGCCGTCAAGCTGACCCGCACTCCTAATAATATGGAAGAATCTGATGTGGTCGCGCTCCGGGCCACCGGCCTCACCGACGAACAGGTGCTGTCCACCGTGGCCATCACCTGCGTCTTCAATTTCATGAACCGCCTGGCCGATGGACTGGGCGTCGAAATTCCGGAAGGCCGCCAGGAAGTCATGGCGGATTGGCTCTCGCCCGGCGCGAAACAGGCCCAGCCCTGGCTGCTGGATGTGGCCGAAACAGCCGTGCCGTCAGCCGACTGATACCCAAACGCCGAATCACAACGTCAGACCACGCGGAGGCTATTATGACCCTGATGCCGACAGGCCGGCTGCGCCTGGAAGGAAAAGTTGCCATCATCACCGGCGCCGGCTCCAGCGGGCCTGGGCTCGGCACCGGCAAAGCGGCATCCATTCTGTTCGCCCGCGAGGGAGCGAAGGTGCTGCTGGTTGACCGCAACCCACGAGCTGCCGAGGAAACGCTGGCCACCATCCGGGAGGAGGGCGGCGAGGCGTCGGTATTCGGCGCTGACGTTACGCTGGCCGCCGACTGCGAGGCCATCGCGGAGGCCGCGGCAGAACGCTACGGAGCCGTACATGTTCTGTTCAACAACGTGGGCATCACCGGGCCCGGCTCCCCCACCGACGTTGAAGAAAGCGTGTGGGATAACGTGCTGGACGTGAACCTCAAAAGCATGATGCTGACGACCAAGTACGCGGTGCCAAAGATGATTGACGCCGGCGGCGGCAGCATCATCAACATGTCGTCCATCGCCGGCGTGCGGGCCGGCAGCGGCGCGGCCAGCGTGCCCTATTCGGCGTCCAAGGCCGGCGTAATCGGTATGTCGGAGACCATGGCGGTGCACCTGGGCCGGGACAACGTGCGGGTCAACGTCATTGCGCCCGGCCACATCTACACACCCATGGTGGGCGGCACGATGGAGCCGGTTACCCGCGAACGGCGTCGCAAAGCCGGCCCGCTGGGGGTGGAGGGCAACGCCTGGGACATCGCCTACGCGGCGCTTTTCCTGGCCAGCGACGAGTCGCGCTGGGTCTCCGGCGTCGTGCTGCCCGTGGACGCCGGCCTGCTGGCCGCCACTCCCCTCGCCATGTACTCCCGCATCCAGGAGGGAGAGTAGCGGGCGGTTTGACATACCTCGAAATCCTGCCGTACCTTGAAGGTGCGGCCTACATCGCTATAGTAATCGCCGTACTGGGAGTGCCACAGTTGCTTTCAAGTTATTTTGACATCAGAGAGCGACGCCGTAACCGGGAAGAGGATCGGCATAACCGGGAAGAGGAACGCCGTAACCGGGAAGAGGAACGCCGTAACCGGGAAGAGGAACGCCGAGCTGACGAACTTCGGCGCAGCGAGCACCAATTGGAAGCGGAACGCGCCCGGCTGCAAGAACGGGCCGATTCGGAGCGGCAACGGATGGAGGAACGCGCCGAAACGGAGAGGCGGCACCAAGAAACTTTGACCGCCTTGATGGGCATCATCGCAACGCGAACCAACGGCGGACGCGGCACATGGGAATCGCAAAACGGCGCTATGCGGGAAATCCTCCGCCGTCTGGCGGCAATCGAAGCCGCTTTGGGATTGCAGCCCGACCCGCCGGGCAGCTCCCCGGACGACGAAATCGGGCATACAGGCTGATAATAAAATGCCAGATGCTGACCTTCCCATTACCCTGAAAATCGTCGAAACCGCTGCCGATCTGGAGGGGGCCATCGCCGTCCGGATGCGTGTGTTCGTGGGTGAGCAGGGCGTCCCCGCTGACGTTGAGGTGGACGCCGCCGACACCGCCTCCGACACCGTCCACGCCGTCGCCCTCCGCGCAGGAAGGGTGATTGGCACCGGGCGTTTGCTGCCGGACGTGGACGGCAAGGGGCCGCACATTGGCCGCATGGCGGTTGAGCAGCAATCTCGACGCGGTGGCGTGGGCGGCCAGATCCTGGAGTTTCTGGAAGGGCAGGCCCGCAATCTGGGGTTCAGTCGGGTCACCCTGCACGCCCAGGAATACGTCAAATCATTCTACGCGGCCCACGGGTACCTGGAGGTTGGCGAGATGTTCCTGGAAGTGGACATCCCCCACCGCGAGATGGTCAAGGACCTGTAAAGGGTCACGCCTACCCACTTTAATCTGTCATTGCGAGGAGCTTAGCGACGTGGCAACCTCGATCAGGTTGAACACACGTCGTAGAACCGCCGTTGCTACGACGACGAGATTGCCACGCTATGCTCGCCATGACAAAGTCGCTACACGTGAGCCTGTAGAGGCGATTAAGCTAATTCACCCTCACCCTATCCCTCTCCCATCAAGGCAGAGGGGACTAGCAAGGGCGAGGGGGCCAGACAAAGGGGCGGCCCATCGGCTGCCCCGGTTTGTCGAATTGCACCGTTTGGCCAGGTTACGCTACGCCAGCGGTGGCCTCCACGCCGTCCATCACCCGGACTTCCATCTTGGCGATGTGGCTGGTGGGGCGGTCGCCCAGAGAGGAGCGCTCCGGTGAGGCGAAGTAGGCCGCTTCCTTACCGGCAATGTCGTCGGCGCTGTCGAACCGGCGCACCCAGATGAACTCGGTGCGATCCGCGTTGACGTAGCTCGACACCACGGGTATGCCCAGGCGGTCGTGCAGCGGGCGGATGTGCTCGTTGAACAGCCCGAGCCAGGAGTCCATCATGCCCCGGTTGATCGTGTAGATACGCAGCTGGTAAGCGGCCATAATTATTCCTCCGCGAATGTCGGTTTGCAATTGCTGTTGGCCCATTCTAGCCGATTTCGAGCCCGTTGGCTCCGTGGTTGATCTCTAACTAATCTGATATTGAGCGATGGCGTCCTGGCTGAAGGACAGGCCCAGCCCCGGGCGGTCGGGCACCACTAGGTCGCCGTCCACGATGTCGGGCGTCTCGTCGAACAGGCGCAGCGACCACGGCATATATTCCACCGTCAAACCGTTGGGGATGGCGGCGATGGTATGCACCTGCACCTCGGGAATGAGGTGGGACACCACGGGCAGGTTGAAGGCTTCGGCCATGCCGGCAATCTTCCGGAAGGGTGTTACCCCGCCGGCCCGCAGCAGGTCGACCATCACGATGTCGATGCTGCGCTGTTCCAGCATATGGCGGAACGGGCGGATGCCGTAGACGTACTCCCCGGCGGCGATGGGCGTGGTGAGGGCGTCGGCGACTCTGGCGAGGCCCTGGTAGTCGTCGCGGGCCACCACGTCTTCCAGCCAGAACAGGTGGTATTCCTCCACCATGCTGCCAATCTGGATGGCCTGGTTCACGTTCCACAGCTGGTTGATGTCGCACATCAGGTCGATGTCGGGGCCGATGCCTTCGCGCAGCGTGCGGATGCGGGCCACCTCGCGGGCGGCGGTGGGTTCTGCGCCCATCTGGGTTTTCATTTGGCGGAAGCCCTGCTCAACCAGCCGGGGGCCAGCCTCGGCCAAATATTCCACGCCCATGGGACGCATCAGCGCGCCGCTGGCGTAGGTGGGCGCCCGGTCGCGGTAGCCGCCGAGCAGCGAGCAGACGGTCTGGTCCAGCGCCTTGCCCTTGATGTCCCACACCGCCATATCGACGGCGGCCAAGGCCAGAGACAGGATGCCCTCCGGCCCGGCCGATGCGCAGGCATTCATCAGCCTGTTCCATAGCGCCTCCGGATTCATCGGGTCTGCGCCGGTGGCCAGCGCTGCCAGATCATCCACCGCCCGCCGCAGCGAGTTGTACAGCGGGCCGCCGAAGAAGGTAACGCCGACACCCTGAATCCCTTCGTCCGTGTTCAGCTCCAGCGTAACGAACTCGCGCACGCCGGGCTGGTCGAGGCCCACTACCAGCGGGTTGTCGGCAGGGGTTTGCAGTACGCGCGTGGTGGCGCTGGTAATTTTCATGGTGGGTATGCTCCGATGTGTAGTGGCCGGGACGGTGGCAGCATTGCCGCCCGCAGGTTAGCACGGGCACCGGGCGCAAGCAACAAATTCCGGTTTGACGCTGAGGAGCCAACCGACTAGCATAGAAGACAGGCACGCCAACACCTTCAGGAGGTGCGGACAATATGACGATCAACAACGCCGACACCGGCGAAATCCGGCGCATTGTGCAGCAACAGTACGGTCAACGCGCCCAGCGCGTCATCGAACTTACCGATGTAACTCCCCAATTTGACTGCGGCTCCGAAAACTGCGGCAATGGCAACTGCGGCAACGCCGACTGCGCAGCTGAAGCTCATGCCCACGTTGAGGCTGCCGCCTGTTGCGGTGTGGTGGACACCGAACACGCCATGGCGCTGTACAACGAAGCCCAACTGCAGGGGTTGCCGGTAGAAGCGATGGCGGCATCGGCGGGCTGCGGCAATCCGACCGCCCTGGCCGACCTGCGACCCGGCGAAACGGTGCTGGACCTGGGTTCCGGCGGCGGCATCGACTGCTTCATCGCCGCCGAGCAGGTGGGTGAGTCGGGCCGGGTGTTCGGCGTGGACATGACGCCGGAAATGCTGGCCCTGGCCAACGCCAACCGCGACCGTATTGGCCTGACCAATGTGGAGTTCATCGAGGGCCATCTCGAAGACATCCCCCTGCCCGATGGCAGCGTCGATGTGGTCATCAGCAATTGCGTTATCTGTCTGTCGCCCGACAAGGACGCCGTGTTCCGCGAGGCCTACCGGGTGCTGACGCCCGGCGGTCGTTTGCACGTTTCCGATATGCTGGCGCTGACGGAAGATGGCCCCGCCATCATTGACGCCGAATCCTGGGCGTCCTGCATCGGCGGCGCCGAGTACCGGGAAACCTACCTGGCCCGCATGGCGGCCGCGGGGTTCACCGGCATCGCCACCACCCAGGAGGAGCTCAAGTTCGACGAGCGCGAGGTTCCACTGAACGTGGCCAGCGTAAAGGTCTCGGCCTACAAACCGCGCTAGACAATCCGGAACCGGGAAACCGAGGCGTCTGGTGTCAGGCTGAAGGGTCTGCGCCGGGCGCCTCCATGCTATCCCGCTCCTCACTCGGAAATAATAATTTGAACTTGCCCGGACCCGCCTTCAATCACGGGTGAACGGAATGACCACCAAAGAATTGCGTACCGGCGCCAAGATGACCCTGGACGAGTTTCTGGCTCTCGGCGAGACCGACCAGCGCATGGAGCTTGACCACGGCGTGCTATACATGATGGGAACCGCTAACAAAGACCACCAATTCATAGTTCGCAGACTATGCCGGCACGTGGAAGATTACGCCGATGCCTTCTCAGATCCGCCGGTGGAGATCCACCACGAAATCACCACCGTTCTGTCGCGCGAATTGCAGGTTGCCCTGGAGCCCGACGTCGTAATAATCCGCACCAACCGCTCCGACATCGGCGGGGTCGTTTACGTGGAAGGCGTGCCCGACATTGTCGTCGAGATAATGTCCAACGACCGAACGCGGGACCTGGTTCGCAAACGGCAGATTTACGCCGAATCCGGCGTGCTGGAATATTGGATATTCGACCCGGTGGCCGACACCGTGGCCCAACTGGAATTGAGCGGCAATCAGTATACGGAAAGGGCATCGCCGGGCGCCGACGACACCCTGACCACGCCGCTGCTGCCCGGCCTGGAAATCCCCCTGGCCGACATCTTCCGGCATCGCCGCCGCCCGCCTCGGGACCAGTAACCGAAAGTTGCAGGGCTAGCCCAGGCGGAAGCGCTTGAAATGCTCGGCGTACGGGACGCCGACACGCTCGCCCACACGGCGGCGACCCTCTCTGAAATAGCGGTCGGCGGTCTCCGGGGACACCTGGCTGCGATGGGCCTGCAACGCCCGCACCGCGGTTTCAACGTGGTCGGTAACGTCCATGTAGTAGTCGGAGTCCTCGTGGTCCACTACCCACAACTCCCGCACCTTGTGGGGCTCCAGACCTTCGTCGTGGAGCAGGTCGGGGAAGGTCAGATGATCCCGGGCGGACGGATACACGGCCGACATTGCCGCCTCTCCCGATGCGAAGTGATCCGGGTGGCCGATGTATCCGTCGCCCGATAGACTGCGGGCCGGGTTCATGCAGATCAGCACGTCAGGCCGATGGCGCCGGATCTGCCGGGTAATGTCCTTGCGGAGAGCCAGGGTGGGTTCCAGATAGCCGTCGGGGTAGCCCAGGAACACCACGTCCGACAATCCCAAAACCCGTCCCGCTTCTTCCTGTTCCAAACGGCGGATTTCGACCAGCTCTTCGCTGGTAATCTCCGGACGGTCGCTGCCCTTGCTGCCGTCGGTGCAGAGGACATACACCACATCCCAGCCTTCGGCGCACCAGCGGGCCACGGTGCCGGAGCAACCCCACTCGGCGTCGTCGGCGTGGGCCACCACCACCATGCCGCGGGCAAATCCGTCGTCCAGTCGGCCTACCATGCCTGAGCCACCCCAGCGGCGAAATCCCCTCTCCTTCGATTGGAGAGGGTTAGGGTGAGGGTGAAAACCAGGGAGCAGAAACCCGTCGGTCGAAACACGGATGTCGGCATCGGTTGATGAGTGTGCATTGAAGTCATCGAGAGAATAGCGAGCGACTACACCGCCGTGGTGACCGGGTCGGCAGTTCCCAGCCGCTGGCGCCGCGTTTTGAAATGCAAACCGAACCCCAACGCCGAACCAATCAACGCCAGGCACGTGGACATGGCGAAGGACCATTGCAGCGTGCCGGTGGCGTCGGCGATGGGGCCGGATATGGCCGGCGAGATGGTGCTGCCAATGCCGGCCCCCATGCCCATCAGCCCGAAGGACGCCGGCGCCATGTACACCGGAACGTAGTCGCCGGCCGCCGCCGCACAGATGGTGTAGGTCGCCCGCAGCGCCATCCCAGCCAACACTGAGGCGATGATGAAGAAAACCAACTCCGGCATCAGCCAGAATAGCGCGTGGCTGGCAGCCTCGAGGAGGAACGTCGCGCCGAATGCCATGCCCCGTCCCGCTTTGTCGGACAGGGTGCCGGATCCGACGCCGCTACCGATGCTGAGCACACCGATGGTCATGAACAGCACGCCCACGGTGGCTACGGAAATCCCGTGTTCGTCTCCCAGGTACGCACCGTAACTGGAGGTCAGGATGCCATGAATGAAACCGGAGCAGAAGGCCATGCCGGTGATCAGCCACACATAAGGGTTGGTATACACCTGGACCGGCCAACCGGCTGGGCCCCGCCTGATCGGAGCCGAAGACCTTGCGGTTTCGGGAGCAGTCGTGGCGGGGGCAACGGTGGCGGGAGTAGCCGTGATTCGGGCGCCGGTAACGGCAACGACGCTGGGCGGCGCTGGCCGGATGAAGCTGACGCACAGGAAGCCCAACAGGACGCTGGTGGCGGCCAGCACGTACCAGGTGTAGCGCCACGCATCGTCGCCGAACAGGTTGGTCAACGGCGGCACGATCAACCCCGTGAAGACGATTGCCAGGCTGCCGCCCGAGGCCGCAATGCCCGCCGCCATCCCGCGGTCGTTGATGCGAAACCAGGGCGATAGCATCCCCATCATCGGCGTCAGCGCCGCACCCGACGCGACACCGACTACGATCATGGCCGCCAGCGCCACCCAGTAGTTGGGTGACCATCCCAGCAGGGTCATCGACGCGGCCTGGGCGAAGATGCTGGTAATGATCATCCAGCGACCACCGTAACGGGAAGCCAGCGTACCGGACACCAAGCCCGAAACCACCCGCGACAGCGACAGGGCGACCACCAGGACGAACACCGTCGTGTAAGTCAGTCCGAAAGTGGTTTTCATCCCCGGTATCGTCAGGGCCTGAACGTACAGCGAGAAGCTGGTTATCAGGTTGACGGCCAGCGACACCGCCAAGATGACGGCTGCATACGTGCGCAGCCATTGGGGTATGAGTGCAGCAGGAATGGAGGCCATTTATGGCTTGCTGTGGACGGGATAAGTTGACGCAACGGGTTGGTGGGAGGGCGCAAGGCATAATAACATACCGGCCCACTGGAACCGTCTGCGTTCTGCGGGCAATCAAGAGACCCCGAGTAGGGTTAGTGCTAAAATTGTCTGGCCACGGACAGCCGGCGACAATGCAACATAACGCGAAAAATGCCGCACGTTGCTCGCCCCGATCACTTCGGCCGGCGCGGCTGGATGGTAAAATCCTGCCAGGGCCCATACCTTGGGAGAATTTGAACGGGGAGAATTTGAACGATGGAAGATGCGCAATTTGTAACCCGTTTGAAGGCGAAGCTGGAACGCATCACCGATCGGGATGTGGAGTTGCGGGTGGCAGACGATGACCCTGATTGCCTGGAAGTTGACCTGAACCGCCTGGTGCCGCAGGTGGTGCTGGGCAGGAACATCTATCACTACCCTGGCTTTGCGCGGATGTGCCTGGAATACGCCGCCGGGTCGATCATCGAAGGCCGACACCTGGGTGAGCTGGAGTTCCATATGCTGCTGGCGCGCAACTAGCGTCAGCGCGAATCAACAGCGCTTGCCTGGATGATCGACTGGTGATGCAACGCCCGCTCCCGAACAACGAGCCGGCCGGGACTGCTCCCGACGGGGACGACGCCCGCGAATCAACCACCGCAGCGGAAACGCCGCCTTTGCCGGACCAGCAAGCGGCTCGGGAAACTGCGTTGCCGGAGACTGCGTTGCCGGACACCGAAACGTCTGATAGCGGCGAACTCCCCTGGACGCCGCCGGTTTATGAACCAGTGCCGCCGCCGCCGCCGGCGCCTCCCGATGCGCTGCGCCCGTGGTACTACCGGGAGTGGTTTTTGGTCCCCACGTTTGTCTGGTGGCCATCCAGCGCCATCTTGCTGTTGCGCTCGCCGTGGCACAACGGGGTGGTGATGGGCACGCTGTCATGGTTCTGGCTGATCGTTGGCGGGATGTGGATATTCCTGCGCGTGAGGAGCAGCGGCACTCTGGTCGATGAAACTCTGTGGGCGCTGGCGGCGCCGGGTCTGCTGCTGACCATCATCACCCAATCGTTGTGGCTGTTGCGCCATCGCCCGCGCATCCGCCGCATCCGGGAAGCCGGCGGTTTCGCTGACTACGCCGACCGACCCGACGATGAGCTGAGCCTGCGCCCTATCCGACAGGAACCATCAGCGAGGCGGAGGCGGGCCAACCGGGGCAACACTCGCAGCCGTCGGCGGCGGCGATAGGGGCGTCTCGCACCCCAACACTTTTCCCAGCATTCCCCTCTCCCTCGATGGGAGATGGTGAACGCGCGGGCAAAGTTCCTGACCCTGATGATTTACCCCTCACCCCAACCCCTCTCCCACAAGGGGAGAGGGGCTTTTGCGCAGTAACTTTATTCAATGGCCAGCCCGTTACAGAGGGTTAGGGTGAGGGCACGCTGTGCGTCCAACCGGCAGCCACCCCGCCCACCAGGTTTTGCACCATCGTGATGCGTTCGTCGGTGGTGGAAAAGGCCATGCCCATCGGCGTGATGGTGATATTGTTGGCCTTGTGAGAGTCGATGTCGCTGCCGGCGCCGCCGGCGAGCACGGGTCGATTGCGGGAAATCCAGTAGCGTTTGTGTCCGAACGACTCCTCGGTGCGCACCGACTCGCCGTAGGCGCGCCCGCCCAGCGTAGTAACCTTCACACCGGCGATTTTGTCCACCGGCTCGTTGGGCACGTTGACGTTGAGGAAGTAGGGCGGCATCACGGCGGGGGAGTCGGCCAGGCTGCGAGCCAGATCGGCCACGACGTCGGCGGCAACATCGAAGCGGGGCGACTGCACCGAGCCCACCGAGATGGCGATGGTGGGGTAGCCGCGCACGAACCCCTGTACCGCCGCTCCTACGGTTCCCGACACGATGACGTCCCAGCCCAGGTTGGAACCCCGGTTGATGCCGCTCACCACCAAGTCGGGCTTGGGCATCACCAACTGCTCCAGCGCCAGGATGCAGGAATCCGCCGGCGTACCCTGCACCGACCACGCGGTGATGGGGTGGGGCAACTCCGCGACAGCGTTTGCCCCGGCGGGTTCGGGCACTGCATCGGCGGCGGGTGGCGGCGTGGCGGCGCCGGGCGCGAACTGGGCCAGGTACTGTTCGGCCGGCACCTGGTGCACAAACAGCGGCGAGTGCAGCGTCATTGATGCGCCCACGCCGGACTGCTCCCGGTCCGGCGCAACCACCGCCACCTCACCAACGGTCGAGAGCGAGCGCGCCGCGGCCCACAAACCCGGTGCGTGGATGCCGTCATCGTTGGTAAGGAGTATTTTCAAAGCAAAGCCTCTGTACGGTGTTTGGCTGTAAGGTGTTTGGCGGGAAGAGCGTGAATATGATAACGCAGTAATGCTCATGCTTACTCAGACGTGTGTTCACCCGCATCGAGATTCCCGCTCGTCCTGAGCCTGTCGAAGGACGCTCGCAACGACAGATGGAGCGGGTACGCATGAGCACAGTAATGGGGTTGACTTTGGCGATTTCACCTTCACCCCAGCCCTCTCCCATCAAGGGAAAGGGAGTTTTGGGATGGCCGGAGCGCCCGGAATTTGGCCGACTGAATCGGCCCGCAATACTTTTCGGCATTGCGGGCCTTTCCGGATCGGTGAATTATTCCGAGTGTTGGTCAGTGGTGGCCCAGCCCGATGGCGTGCATCAGGGCGTGCTGCACCTCGACGGGCGCCACGCCGGCCCGATATTCCGCCGAGGCATACAAATCGCCGATGATGTCCACGCCGGCGGCGTCCAGGTCCTGGCTGAGGTTGGCCGTGGCCGTGCCGATGCTGTCCGCCGTGAGGTGCAGGCCGGTCAGGGCCGCTTCCACCGCCGACGCCTTGACCGGTCGGGGCGTCAACCCGCCCACCGCCACCGAAGCAGCAGTACACCGGTCGCCATCCATGGTTACCACCACCGCGCCGCCGACTACCGAGTAGAAGCTGGCGGGATGGGCCATCTTGGCGTACTCGGCGCGCTGATTGTCGGCCAGCACGGGCACCGTTACGGTCGTGATCAGCTCGTTGCCGGCCAACGCCGTGGCGAAGGCGTCCTGAACGAAATCGCCGGCGTCGACCGTGCGGCTGCCCGACGGCCCCTGCACGTGGACGGTTGCGCCCAGAGCGGTCAGCACGGTTGCCCAATCCGACGATGGGTCGGCGTGGGCCAGGTTGCCGCCGATGGTGCCGCGATTGCGCACCGCCGGGTCGCCGATGCCGCCGGCCGCTTCGGCCAGCAGACCGTTGGCCTGCTGCACCTCGGCGGAGTTGGCAATCTCGGCGTGGGTGGTCAGCGCGCCGATGCGGATTGCGCCATCGCTGACGCTGATGCCCCGCAAGCCGGCGATCCCGCCGATGTCGATGATTAGCTCCGGACGCGCCAGCCGGAACCGCATCAACGGTATCAGGCTGTGGCCGCCGGCCAGCAACCTGGCGTCGGCATTGTCGGCCAGCAGCTGGACGGCTTCCGCTATCGAGCCGGCCTTCCGGTATTCAAACTCTGCTGCAAACATTGCAATCAGTCCTCCGTTGTCCAGTGCCGGCTAGTGGTTGTGTCCGTGGCCGTGGTCATGCCCATGGTCGTGTCCGTGGCCGTGCCCGTGTCCGCTCTCCTGGATAGCGCGCCAGACGCGCTCGGGGGTCAGGGGCATATCCAGCTGGGTCACGCCCAGCGGTTTGAGGGCGTCCATAACGGCGCTGTAAATTGCCGCTGTCGAGGCAATCGTTCCGGTCTCACCGATGCCCTTCACACCCAGCGGGTTGTGCGGTGATGCAGTGATGGTGGAATGCACCTCGATGTCCGGTACCTGGCCAGCACGCGGGATGGCATAGTCCATCATGGAGCCGGTCAGGAGCTGACCGTTGTCGTCGTAGACGGCGCCTTCCCAGAGGGCCTGCCCGGCGCCCTGCACCACGCCGCCGTGCACCTGGCCCTCTACGATCATCGGGTTGATCTGCGGCCCGCAGTCGTCGACGGCAACGTACCGGTCCAGCACGATGTGCCCGTTGGCCGGGTCAACGCTCACGATGGCAGCGTGGGCGCCGAAGGGATAGCTGAAGTTGGGCGGGTCGTAGTAGGTGCTGGCTTCCATGCCGGGCTCAATGCCGGCGGGCAGGTTCCAGGCCACGTTGGCCTGCAGGGCGACATCCTGAATCGATTGCGCCCGGTCGGGTGCGCCGCGCACGAAGAACTGGCCGTCGGCGTACTCGATGTCGGCTTCGTCGGCTTCCAGCAGATGGGCCGCGATGACCTTTGCCTTGTCCCGCAGCTTGCGCATGGTGAGGGCAACGGCGGCTCCGCCGACCACGGTGGTGCGGCTGCCGTAGGTGCCCCAGCCCATCGGTGTGTTGTCGGTGTCGCCGTGAATCACTTCCACGTCGTCAACGGGCACTCCGATCTCGTCGGCCACAATCTGGGCAAAGGTGGTTTCCTCGCCCTGTCCGTGGGGCGACGTGCCGATGAACACGTTGACCTTGCCGGTGGCGTAGATGCGAACGGTTGCGCTTTCCCACAAACCACCGCCGAAACCGACGGCGCCAGCCACCTGGGACGGGCCCAGGCCGCAAATCTCGCAGTAGCAGGCCACGCCGATGCCGCGGAAGGTTCCGTGCTCGCGCTCGTGCTCCTGGTCGTGGCGGAAACTGTTGTAACCGATGTGGCCCAGCAGCTGATCCAGCGCGCCGACGTAGTTGCCGCTGTCATAGGTAATGCCGATGGCAACGTCCCGGTTGTTGTCGAAGGGCTCGATGAGGTTGCGGCGGCGCGCTTCCACCGGGTCGATGCCCACGGCGTCGGCGACCTTGTCCATCAGCCGTTCCAGCAGGAAGGTGGCTTCAGGCCGGCCGGCGCCGCGGTATGCTTCCACGGGTGTGGAGTTGGTGAAGACGCCGTAAATGTCGGCCTTGATGTTGGCGATGTCGTAGGGGCCGGAGTACATCAGGCCGTGCAGGATCGTGGGGATGCCCGGCGCGGCGGTGGACAGATAGGCCCCCATGCCGGCGTAAACCACGCTGCGGACGGCGGTAACCTTGCCGTTGCTGTCGGCGGCCATCTCCACGTATTCCACGTGGTCGCGCCCGTGGGTGGTGGCGATGTAGTTCTCGGTGCGCGTTTCAGTCCACTTGACGGGAATGCCCAGCTGCATGGAGCAGAAGGCGGCAATCATTTCCCACGGATATACGGCAATCTTGGCGCCAAACCCGCCGCCCACTTCGGGGGCGATGATGCGGATTTTGTGCTCGCCGATGCCGGTAACCAGACAGGTTACGAACCGGGCGATGTGCGGGTTCTGCGTGGTGTTCCAGATGGTCAATTCGCCCATCGCCTGGGAATACGAAGCGATGGCCGAACGGGTTTCCATGGGCGTGGGGATGAGCTTCTGCTGACGGATGGTCTCGCTGACCGTTACCGCCGCGCCGGCGAAGGCGGCGTCGGTGTCGCCGCCGGCCGCCACCCAGTGGAAGGCCTGGTTGTTGGGGGCGTCCTCGTGCAGCTGAGGCGCTCCGGCTCCCAACGCCGATTCAGGATTTATGACGGCCGGCAACGGCTGGTACTGCACGTCGATGAGTTCCAGCGCGTCTTCCGCCTGATAGCGGTTTTCGGCCACGACCACCGCCACGGCATCGCCCACGTAGCGAACCACGTCGGTGGCGATGGCCGGGTAGGCCACGGCCTTCAGGTCGGAGTCGGGGATGGCCCAGGCGCAGGGGATGGGGTTCAGCACGCCGGCGGTGTCGGCGCCGGTGTATACGGCCAGCACGCCGGGCGAACCCTGGGCGGCGGCGGTGTCGATGCTGGTGATGCGGGCGTGAGCATGGGGGCTGCGCAGGATGGCAGCGTGCACCATGCCGGTTAGCTTGATGTCGTCGGTGTAAGAAGCTTGGCCGGTAATCAGGCGCGGGTCTTCACGCCGGCGGATACCGGAGCCGAATATGCGAGTAGTCATAGTGCGTTCTTAGCCTCCTCGCTGGACTGCGGCGGCGGCCAGAGCGGCCTTGACGATGTTGGTGTAGCCGGTGCAGCGGCACATATTGCCTTCCAGACCGGCCCGCACCTCGTCCGCCGACGGGTTCGGATTGCGTTCGATGAGCTCCGTAACCGACATAATCATGCCGGCGGTGCAGTAGCCGCACTGCAGCCCGTGATTGTTCCAGAAGGCTTCCTGGACCGCGGTGAGTTCGCCGTTCTGGGCCAGGCCCTCGATGGTGGTGACGTCGGCGCCGTCGGCCTGCACTGCAAACGCGGTGCAGGATTTCATGGCATTGCCGTTCATCTTGACGACGCAGGCGCCGCACTGGCTGGTGTCGCAGCCGATTTTGGTGCCGGTGAGGTTCAGGGTCTCGCGCAGGAAGTGAACCAGCAGCGTGCGGGGTTCCACCTCGGCGGCATGGGAACGGCCATTCACGGTCAACGTGATGGGTACTTTGTTGGGCAAAATAACACCTCCTCTGGTCAGGAAAGCCGGGAAATATCCGGCAGCGGCAGGGGTGAGGTAAAGTTACGGAAAATGCCGCAACAGCGGCTGCCGAATCCAGCCGGCAGTATAGACGGCAGCCTGGAATGGGTCAAATAAATCCACGGCTGCTGGGCGCCCCGAGGCAACGGGAGCGCTCTCAAATGGGTCCTCAAGGACAGCGTGCGCCATCTACGGATCGCCCAAGTGTGTTATACGTCAGACAGGAAACAGACGCCATGGGATGGCAGCTATCTTCCTTCTTACAAGTTAGCAACAAGTTAGCACGGAGAGGCGAGCGACTCAAAAGAGAATAACTCGCTCACCGACATTCCCAGCGCCCTCGCCAGAGCGCGAATACTCGTTAGCGATGGATTTCGAATGCCCCGCTCAATGCCGGATAAGTAAGTAGCGTGTATTCCGGCGCGGTACGACAATTCTTCTTGGGTATAACCTTTCTCGGTACGTAATTGGCGTATGTACTGTCCAAAAGCTTTCTGATAAGATTGCACAGCAATTGTACGATATGCGTACACACATTATTAGTCCACAGCCTATAGACTATGGAGAATATGTTGGAGTCCAATATACCACAGTAACACCAAACTTGCAAAACGTAGCCTCACCGCGCAATTGTCCAGACTCCCGGAGATAATTCGGGCAGTGATAATTCCAATATGGAGACAGGATACGAAATTCGTCTCATAGACCATCGACTATTGCCGATAGGCTTATGCTTAACTAAATAGATGGTCGATTATCGCTTATCTTTCCATGCGATAGCCGCTTTCCTACGGTCTGTCGGCATGGCGGCAATCCTTCACAAGAGTCTGATTTCTCTCAGGAGGTGACTGAAATGGCTGGTCAGCAGGATGCCCGGGACAAGGGCCTGGCCTTCATCAACACTGCCAAGGACAAAAGCCTGGGCTTCTTCAGCAGACGGAGCGTGATCGACAAGCTGGGGCTCATCTGCGTGGCCATAGGCGTCCTTTTGTCGATACTCGGGCTTTTGCTGGCCCTAGTAAGCTTGCTCATTCCTGGGCTGGGAGGGTTTGTCGAAATCTTGGGCGCCGTATGGGTGTCCCTCATTCTCGCTTCCATCGTCTGTTTCAGTTTGGGCGGACCACGCCGCCGGAAAGTCATGGGAATCGTGTTCATCGTGATTGTCTGGATCGTTGGCGCCATCGTGGCATTGATACTTGGCATCCTGCGTGTGATTGGAGCGATTCTTGGAGCGTTTGGAGGCGACTCGAAAGAAGGCGACAGCCGCAGGCGAGACCGGTCCAGCACAAGTGACGACGACGGGGGAGAGACCCCCCGACAGCGGGAGGCAAGGGAACGCCGGGAAGAACAGCAAGAACGGCGCGAGGCAGGGGCGCAGCACCTGTGGGCAGAAGATCAGGAACGACAAGCAAAGGAACGGGAAGAGCGCCGGCAAAGACCGGGGGGAAGGCGGCGGTAGTGGATATATTCGGCAGAGGACACGGGCGCATTCGGGATGGCAGACGCCGCTAAAGGTTCGGCTGAACCAGGCGGTATCGGCTACCTGACCAGAGGGGAAGCCGGGGAGCGCCGACTGACGGTAGGATGGACTCGGTAACTGCTACTCGCTTCAACCAGCCAGGCAGCCCTCTCCGGTTGGCCGCGTTACCGCCGCCGCCCCAGCAGCGTCGACAGCGCACCCGTGGCCGGGTGGTTGTCCGACACCGCCGACGGCATCCGCTCCAGCCTTTCCAGCAGCTCCGACTCCGCAAACTGCTGCGGCCAGTCCAGGTTGGCCCTGATGCCGACACTGCTGTCGCCAATGTCGATGGCCCCCAGGTCGCTCAGGTTGAGGATGTCCCTGACCTGTCCCCGTTGCGGATACCGCAGGTTCTGATAGTGGACTGCGGTGCGTTCCATCAAAGCGAATACGCTCAGCGAATCCGTTTCCAACAGGGCATCCAGAATGAGCAGTTGCCGCTCGGCAAGGACGCGGCGGCGCGGACTGCGGAGCTTGCCGAACAGCGAGCGGGCGAGTTGCCCGAACAGAGTTCGTTTGTGATTGACTACAATTTGGTCAGCAACGGAATTACATCGCTCGGTGACTGCCGGCAATGCGAATTGAAGGAACGGCGTGAGATCGTGGCCCCGCCGCCGGCACTCGGTTAACGCCGCTCGATATTCGTCCTGGTGAGCGTAGTAATAGTTGGACAAACTGACCATAACGAACTCGTTGACGCCGGCGCGGCGCAGCATAAAGGCTTCCACCGCTCGGGAGGTGCGTCCATTGCCATCACCAAAAGGGTGCATCGCACCAATATGATAGTGGACGGCCAATGCCTGGATGATGCTGTCGTGCTGCTGGAACTCTCCGGTAACGGAGTGGCAGAGCGCGTTGAATGCAGCGCGACAATCATCGCCGCCCTCGACACCCCGGCACAACGGCATGCCAAACGTGCCGTTCCATCCGGGTGATCGCAACGTCCCCGGTTCGCAACGATCATCATCGCAGCCTGTAACGATCCGTCGGTGAATGTCCAGTATGAACTCCGCAGCCACCGGGCGATCAGCCGGTAGCGACCGCAGCCACCGGTAGGTGGCGTCAGCAGCCCGTAGCTGCCGCTGCGAACGGGTCAGCACTGATTCTGTGCTTGCGATCTCCGACCACGGGCTGTCCGTAGTAGGGCCAATAGCAACCGGGATTGCTAACGCCACATCTTGTTCATCCTGGGTGAACTCGGCGCCCTCAATTCTCGAGGTTCCGACTGCCTCCAATCGCAACTGCTCCTCATGTACCTGCTCGATCCATTGTGGCAAGCGAGGCAGTAGCCGTAAGATGCCGGCGGCGGTTTTGGCTTCCACCAACGGGTCCAGGATTGCTGCCGCGTCGTAGCGCACCCACCGTTGGGGCAGAATATAACGGCTAATATTTCCAATAGTCATTTCGGCTTCATTTCCGGCTCATTTCGTAAATTCATGCGTGAATTATAGCATTTAAGACGTTTCATTTCCGGCTCATTTCCAGTTCGTTTCGCTGCCGGCAACAAATTGGTGTGCCGCTCCTCTGCCGTTCCCCAACCGCTCATCCTGAGCCTGTCGAAGGACGCCCCACCCCCGTCCTTCCCGCGCAGGCGGGAATCCAGAGACTCCGAGCTAGCTACGGTTATGGAGGTTGAATAATTCTGGGCTCACGCCTACGCTGGAGCGACGGTAGGGGCGCGGCCCAGCCGACGAGTATGCTAAATTATCCCAACCCACTCCCGCTACCTCGCCGGAGACTACTTGCCATGCTGCCTTCCCATCTGACCCATGTTTTTCCTGACACCACCGATACGAACGCGGCGGGCCACCTGACCCTGGGCGGTTGCGATGCGCTGGATCTGGTGGAGCAATACGGCACGCCGCTGTACGTTCTTGACGAGGTAACGCTCCGTGCCCGCTGCCGGCAGTTTGCCGACGCTTTTGCGGCCCGCTATCCAAATTCCAAAGCCGTATATGCGTCCAAGGCGTACATCAACCCGGCGTTGGCGCGCATCGTGGCCGAGGAGGGGTTGGGGCTGGACGTTGTGTCCGGCGGCGAGCTGGCCGTCGCGATGGCCGGCGACGTGCCCCTGGAAGGGGTCTACTTCCACGGCAACAACAAGACGCCCGCCGAGCTGGAGGAAGCCGTCGCCGCCGGCATCGGGCGCATCGTGGTGGACAGTTTCCACGAGCTGGACCTGCTGGAACGCATCTGCGCCGACGTGGGCCAGAACCAGGACATCCTGGTGCGCGTATCGCCGGGCATCGATCCCCACACCCACGTCTACACCACCACCGGCGTCATCGACTCCAAGTTTGGCTTTTCCATCCAGACGGGCGATGCCGAGCGCGCCATCCTGGAGGCCATCGCCGCGCCTCATCTCAACCTGCTGGGTCTGCACTTCCACCTCGGTTCACCCATCTTCGAGCTGGAGCCCTACCAGGCCGCCACCGACCTGGTGCTCCGGTTCGCCGCCGGCTTGCGGGAGCAGGGCTTGAACCTCCGGGAGTTCAGCCCCGGCGGCGGCTTCGCCATTGCCTACACCCGACACGACCAGCCGCCCAGCCCCGACGACTACGCCGACGCCATCGTCGGCACGCTGACGGCCACCTGCGCCGAGTTGGGCATGGAGCAACCCAGCTTGGTGATTGAACCCGGTCGCTCCATAATTGGGCCGGCTGGTGTGGCGCTGTACAGCATCGGCGCCATCAAGCACATTCCAGGCATCCGCACCTACGTGAGTGTCGACGGCGGCATGGGCGACAACATTCGCCCGGCGCTCTACCAGGCAACCTACGAGGTGTTGTCGGCGAACCGCCCCGCTGCGGAACCTGACGCCACCGTAACCATCGCCGGCAAGTACTGCGAGTCGGGCGATGTCCTGGCCACGGACATCCTGCTCCCCGCGCCGGCCGCCGGCGATGTTATCGCCATACCTGCCGCCGGTGCGTACTGCCCCTCGATGGCCAGCAACTACAACCTCAACCCGCGCCCGCCTATTGTGCTGGTGAGGGATGGCGAAAGCCGGCTGATTCGGCGCCGGGAGTCCTACGCCGACCTGATGCACTGCGATGTGTAACCAACCCCCTCTCCCTTGATGGGAGAGGGCTGGGGTGAGGGTGAAAACACTAGCTCAATATGTGGTCAACTATCGGGCAGGAACCTCTGCTGGGGCAAATCAGTGCGAGCCTGCGCGCCGGGCGGCTGGCTCACGCCTATCTGCTTACCGGGCCGCCCCACGTCGGCAAAATGACTCTGGCGCTGGAACTGGCTGCTGCGGTCAATTGCGCCCACCCCGAGCCCGGCGACGCCAGCCCGTGCGGACAGTGTGCCGCCTGCGCCCGCATCCGCCGCGAGGTGTATGCCGATCTGCACGTGGTGGCGGTTGGCGGAGACCCCAGGGTTCCCACCCGTATCAGCATCCAGCAGATTCGAGACACTGAAAATTTCCTCGCCCTGACGCCTGTCGAGGGTCCCTGGAAGGTTGTCATCATCGACGGAGCGGAATCCCTGTCAGCCGGCCAGAGTGAATCGGCCAACGCCCTGCTGAAAACCCTGGAGGAGCCACCGGAGCGCGTGCTCATCCTGCTGCTGACCACCAACCCGGATGCCGTCCTGCCGACCATCCGCTCCCGGTGCCAGCTGCTGGGGCTGCGTCCGATGGCTGGCTCTGTGCTGGCCGAGCATCTGGTGAATCAGAGGGAGGTGGCGCCGGACACGGCGCGGTGGCTGGCCGGTTTGGCTCGAGGTTGTCCGGGGTGGGCGTTCCGGGCGCTGGCCGACCCGGTGGTGCTGGATGACCGCGCCGAGGAGCTGGATCGCATCACCGAAACCGCGTTGGCGCCGCTGGACCAACGGTTCGATTACGCCAACAGTCTAGCCAACCAGTTCTCCCGAGACCGGGAGTCGGTGCGGCAACGGCTATATCTGTGGCAACGATGGTGGCGCGATTTGCTGCTGGTGAAGGAAGGTGTGGGCCAGCACGTGCAGAATACCGACCGGCAGGATGAGTTGGCAGCGCAGGCGGATGCCCTGTCCACTGCCGACATCGTGGCCTTCGTGCGGCGCATCCAGGATACGCTGGCGGCGCTGGATGCCAACGCCAACCCCCGCCTTGCGCTGGAGGTCTTGATGCTGGCGGTGCCGGCGCGCTGAGCCCGACCGGGTGAGCCGGATGCGCCGGCGCTACCGGGCCTCGTACTCTTTGACCCGCCCCCGCTGCACCGTCCGCAGGCGGCGTTGCTTTTCCAGCGTGCGCAGCGCTGCCAGCACCTGCGGGTCGCCATGCCGTCGGAACCGGCCCGTAATCTTACTCTGAGCGCGTGGACTATCGCAGTATTCCAGAATCTGTTCCAGGAGCAAATCCGTCGCTTCCAACAGCGGTTGAATCGGCACGACCACCGTATGGCCCTGATTGCCGTCAACCTCTTCCCCGGGCTGGAATTGCAGCCGTTCCCCCTGCCTTTGCAGGTAGCCGCGAATGCGCTTGCGCAGTATCCCGCCAGTCCCGGTGGAACCGTAGCCGTGGATAATATCCAGGCTCCCGCCGCTCTGTTGCCTTACCGCGTGGTTGTAGAGTTCGATAAACTCCGGCAGCGTTTCCGACCAGGTCTTGCCGTGCAAATCTATCTGCATCAGTCGGCGACGGCCATTGCCGCCATTTCACCGTTGGGCGACCCGGCGTCCTCGGTGTGGTAGCGGCTGGCGGTTTGCCAGGGGATGTACTGACGCCACTCTTCAAGAATGGTGCGGTTTTCCAGAATGCGGTAGGGGTTCGGCTGGGGCGTAGTGGGCAGGCGGTGCAGCTTCATGTTGGCTTCTGACGGCGTGCGCCCAGCCTTGTGCAGATTGCACCGGCTGCACGCGGCGACCACGTTGTCCCAGGTGTGCGGCCCTTGCTGGCGGCGGGGCACGACGTGATCCAGCGTGAGGTGTTGCGAGCGTGTACCGCAGTACTGGCAGGTGTAGTGATCCCTCAGGAACACTTCCTTCTTGGACAGTCGGCGCGGCGCAAAGGGCCGTTTGACCAGATACACCAAGCGGATGATGGACGGTGCGCTGAGGGCGGCGCTGAAGGTGCGGATGCGGGTGCTGTCCGCGCGCTGCTCCAGGAGTTCGGCCTTGCCTTTGGCTACGAGCACGATGGCTCGCCGAACGGTGCAAACGTTGACGGGAACGTAGTTGAGATTGAGCACGAGAACGGGCGCGGTGAGCCGGCCGGGAAGAGAAGCCCCCCGTCGCCGTCGGCCACCCTCCGGGGAGTCCGCCAGCGCTGTGGAGGCAGCGGACGTGCGCACGGCGCGGGACTGTCGCCCGCCGGTTCGCGCCACACCTTTTCGTCGACCCGTTCGTCCTCGGCCTGCCATCTACCCAACCTCAATGCAGGTAGCGAACTCGCTGCCGTGTCGATTCTCGTTGCCGTTATCGTAATATCAGCGACTATTATACCCCAACCGCGCTTTGCGCAATACTCGCATACCCGTCACGCCAGGGCCTTTCAGTTCTCAAAGATTTACTCCGTCTTTCCCGCGAAAGCGGGAATCCAGAACGTCTTTACTGCACAGAGCGCTGGATTTCGGCTTGCGCCAGAATGGCGAAATCCAGGAAATCAAGGAGAACTGAAAGGCCCTGCCCATCATGTCACGCGCACATACTTTAATCTGTCATTGCGAGCGTAGCGTGGCAATCCCGTCGGAAACCACGGCCCAAAATCTGGTCCATCCATGTAAAAACCCGTCCCTTCCCCCTCTCCCTCGATGGGAGAGGGTTGGGGTGAGGGTGAAATTCGCACCCACCCACTGACACCCGCCCCTTGCGCAATCGTAATCCACTCCCCTATCATCAACCATGTCAGGCAAATCTACCAATTGGAACATCTCAGCGGAGCAGGGGCCAGGTTCTCACGGCCAACCCCGTCAGCAAAAATCACAACACGTCGGGTCTCGGGTGTAGCAGATTCATTCCACTGCGCTGCCGAGCCTGTACAGCGGCGACAGCCCAGCGCCTCGTCATGCAGCAGTCCCCGCGACTGCCACCTAACGGCGGAAAAGTAAGCATAAATGCGTTGTGTACCCCGGCCGTACGCTGACCCGGACCTCGCGCCCCTGCTCCGTCAACCATCAACCCACCGCCTGACCACCGCCAACCCACCATCGCCATCACCGCCTGACCCAAAGGAGCCGCCATCCCCAACACCCGCCATCCCCAACACCCGCCAAACCCGCTCATCCTGAGCTTGTCGAAGGACCGCTATCATTGCGTCTCCATACTTGATGTGGGCGTAGCAATCTCGTCGGAGTAACGTCAACCTTCCGGAAACTGGATCGCCACGTCGCTGCCCTTCGCGCGATGACGATCCGAGTCCGCGTGGGTGCCAGATCAGGGCCTTTCAATTCCCACAATCCATCGTCATGCCCGCAATCCATTGTCATTCCCGCGCCAGCGGGAATCCAGAACCCGTTAGGACCAGCGCTGGTCAAGTCAGGACGATTGCAAAGTCCCCTCTCCCCTTCGTGGGAGAGGGTTAGGGTGAGGGGGCGTTCCCCTCGTCAAGCAGAAAGGAACTGCTGACTTTGCAATCGTCCTGCTGGTCAAGTGTTCTACAAAGTCAAAAACAACAGATTCTGGGACAATGGAAAGGCCCTGCCCGTCACGCCAGGGCCTTTTCAAAGTTGCGGAAATTAACCACCCGCTCATCCCGAGCCTGTCGAGACCTACCGGGGCAGCGCCAGGCCCAGTTTGGATACCACGCTGTTGAACGGACCGACCAGGAATCCGCCCAGCGACGAGGATCGCACGAACACGTCCACACCATCCGGCGAAATGCCCATTAGCGCCGACAGCACGGCGGCGGTCAGCAACAGTCCAATGACCAGTCCAGCGACCAATCCCAACGCCCGGTCGACCATGCCTCCGAAGGGAAACAGACCCAGCAGGCGACCCAACAACGATCCCAGCACGGCTGCCGCCGCGAGCGCCACTATGACCACCAGAATGTAGGCTACCGCAATTTGCACCGGCTCGTTGTCGGAAATGAAACCGAGGTGGCCCCGGAGGATGTTGGCCAGACTCCGGGCGAAGAGCAAGCCGATAACCAGCACCACCAGGAATGCAATCATGCTGGTGGCTCGCTTCTGCAGTCCGTAGACCGCGGCGGCAGCCCAAATCACCAACAAAGCCCAGTCCAGCCAGTTCATTTAGGCATTGCCCTCGTCCGCAGTACCCTCGTCCGCAGCACCCTCGCTGGTGTTGCGTTCATATGAATACTACCCAGACTATCACACCGATGAGCAGTCCCAGCAGCAGGCCGCCGGCGTGATTCAGGCGAACTGTGTTGGATGTGTAACCCATCCGCAGCTCCAGCTGGCGCCCGATGACGCCGATGCTGATGACCGCGATCACACCCACAAAAACCAGCGGGCCGTAGAGCAGGATGCCGGAGTCGGAGCCGCGAAAGACCCAGGCGATGCCAGTCAGCAGGCCCAACACGCCCAGCGACAACGCCATCCGCAGCAGGCCGATGCGAAACCCCCAGGCCATCAGGAAACACCAGCCGGCGAGACCCAACAATTGCCACGGCGAGTCGAATATCCCGAATATCACCCGCGAATTGTCCGCTTTTTTTGCATGGATGTACAGGATAAACCCGGATAGGGTCAGGGTCTCTTGATGCTCTAAAATCCCGTCCATCCTGTTCATCCATGCAAATAAATCCCATAAATTGCCATCACCACACTGCTATAATTCTCTCCATGCCCAACGTCAGCACATCAACCGACTGCCGCCGCGCCGTGGTCGCCATCGACGGCCCTGTTGCGTCGGGCAAGAGTTCCGTCGGGGAAGCGGCGGCGGCGCAGTTGCGGCTGCGGTTCCTGGACACCGGCATGATGTATCGGGCCGTAACCTGGCTTGCGTTGCATCAGGGAGTGCCGATTGACGATAGCGCCGCCGTGGTTGCACTGGCGAACAACTGTCTGATGACTTTGGGGGATGACCTGGCTGCTCCCGCCGGCATTATCATCGACGGGCATTCGCCCGGCGCTGAGTTGAGGTCAACCCGGGTTGATGGCAACGTATCGGCGGTGTCGGCGCTGCCGGGGGTTCGCGCCGCTCTGGTGCAGCAGCAGCGCGCCATCGGAGAGGGCGGCGGCATCGTGATGGCCGGACGCGACATCGGCTCGGTGGTGCTGCCGGATGCCGACGTGAAACTCTACATTGACGCCTCACCCGAAGAGCGGGCCCGGCGTCGTTTCGCGCAGCAGCAGAACGTGAATCCTGGCGTGCAATTTGAGCAGGTGCTGGCCGACACCCTGCGCCGCGATGCTCTGGATACCCAAAGGGCAGACTCGCCGCTGGTGGTAGCGGAGGGCGCCATCGTTATCAACACCGACGACATCGACCTGGAACAAACGGTGGCGGCGGTGGTGGACACCATCCGCAAGGCCGTGGCCGCCGGCGCCGGGCCCAAAGCCCAACCGTACGGGTCGCAAAGGCGGGCATAGCGCGATGGCCTGGTTGTACCAACCCAGCCGCCGCTTCGGGCAGCTGCTCTGGTCGGTAAGCGGCCGGCTGACCATTACCGGCCAGGAGGCCATGCCTCCCTACGGGCCGCTGCTGGTGGCCTGCAATCACCTGTCGCTCAATGACGCCGCGACGCTGGTGGTGTCCCTGCCGCGTGAGGTGGTTTTCCTGGCCAAGAAGGAGCTTTGGGAGAAGCCAATTGGCCGGTTCTACTGCAACGCGGTGGGAGCGGTGCCGCTGGATCGGGAACGCGGCGGCGGCGAAGCGTTGCGTTACGCCCTGGGCGCGCTCCAGCAGGATAAAGCCATCCTGATGTTTCCCGAGGGCAGGATCAGCACCACCGGAGGGCTGGAGCAGGGCCGCACCGGGTTGGCCTGGCTGGCGTTGAAAACTCAGGCGCCCATTCTTCCGGTCGCCATCTGTGGATCCGAAAAGTTCCCATCGTGGCGTATGTTGCTGCCGTTTGCCAGTTGGCAGGTAACCATCGGCACGCCGTTCACGCCGCCGGTGATAGATGGTCCAATCACCCGGCCACTGCTCAATTCGGTTACCGGTATGGTGATGCAGCGCATAGCGGCGTTGTTGCCGGAATCGTATCGCGGCGTGTACGCCGGCTCATTGCGCCCCCGGGAGCAGCGCCAATTAAAAACCCCCTCTCCCATCAAGGGAGAGGGTTGGGGTGAGGGTGAGAACCCCGGGCGATAGTTGTCAGTTGAGCATCGGCTCGGTCTCGTGCTGGTAGCGCAGGGGTTCCTCTTCCAGAATCCGTTCCAGTTCGGCGGCGCGCTGGTTAATGGTGGCCATGATGGCGGGAGGGATGCCGGCGTGCTCGTTGACGTAGTTGCTCAACAGTTCCAGTTCGTCAAAGCCCTGGAAGCAGTCCACGATGCCCCGTAGCGCCGGCGAGAAATACTGAGTGTCCTGCCCTACTCCCCGGCCTACCGAGAAGTGGTACACATACTTAAGGTTGTCTTTCAGGTAACGCAGCACCGGGAAGAAGTCGCTGTCGCCTGACACCAGCACCGCGCAATCGAAGCTGTCCATCTTGGAGATCATGTCCACGGCAATGCCGATGTCCACGCCCTTCTCTCCAACCTGGGTGCCCTGGAACACGATGTTGCCTTCGTAGTCATATTCCAGCCGATAGGGGCGAAATGGCTGCACCACGTACTGGCCCACGTACTTGAACTCCAGGAAGTTGGTATTCTGCTGGATTTCCTCGAAAACGGACTTGCGGAGCTGGTGGAAGCGTCGGAATTCGTGCTCGTACCAGTCCTGAGCCTTCTGCACGACCAGCTCGGTGGTGAGTTCGGGCATGCGCCCGCCGTACTCGTCAACGATGCGTTGCGCTCGCCAGAGGTTGGGCGTCCACGGGGTGATGTTCTCGGCGTAGTACCAGTAGACCCGCACCAGCTGGTGGTCCCAGCCGGTAACCTCATCGAACTTGGACAGTGCGTCTTGAAAGAACTCCTGCCATCGGAAGTGTTTCTCGTCGAGTCGATACTCTGGATTGTTGGGGTGCGGCGGGTCGGAACGGAAGTGATAATCTCTCAGATTGTGGCGAAAATTCTGGCCATCCACGAAGATGACTGTTTTCAGCGACATTTCGGTGCTCCTTGTGATACCAAGGCATACGATAGGCAATTCGCCGAATTTTCGAGCCGACCGGGCTTGCAGAAAGAAGTTATGGGAAGCGGTGGCCGGTCGGCAGTGGTCTGGCAAACGGCGTGGGTTTGGTTACGGGTTAATCGGTTGGCGCTGCGATGTCGATATCGTATCTTTCAAAAAGGGCGTCAAGCTGGGCGGCGGTTTTCGCATCGGGAGGTACCAGCGGCAAACGCGGTTCCCCCACGTTGAAGCCGGCCCAGTTCAGCCCATACTTCACGGGTATGGGGTTGGACACGACGAACAGCCCCTTGAACATATCCAGCAGGCGCAGGTGTTCGGCGCCGGCCGCTTCCATGTCGCCCTCCAGAGTGAATCCCATCATCTGCTTAATCTGGCTTCCGATGAGGTGGGCCGCCACGCTAACCACACCGAAACCGCCCATGGACATGATGCTGAAGGTTTCGTCATCGTTGCCCGACCAGACCCGAAAATCATCGGGTGTGTCGCGAATTACCTTGGCGATTTGGACCGGGTCGCTGCTGGCCTCTTTGATGCCGATAATGTTGTCAATCTCGGACAGGCGCACGGTAGTCGCATCGGTCATGTTGAGGCTGGTGCGGCTGGGCACGTTGTACAGCATCCCGGGCAGGTTGGTGCACTCGGCCAGGGCCTTGAAATGCTGATACAGGCCCTCTTGCGGCGGCTTGTTATACGCCGGCACAGTCAGCAGAAGTGCATCCGCCCCGACCTGTTCGGCCTGGCGGCTCAGCTCGATGGATGCCGTGGTGTTGTTGTCACTGGTTCCAGCGATGACTGCGCCGCGCGAGCCGATGGCGTCTTTCACCTCGCCGTACAGACGGGCCTTTTCGTCCATGGACAGCGCCGGTCCTTCGCCGGTGGTGCCGGTAACTACCAGCCCATCAGTGCCGGAGTCCAGCAGAGCCACGGCGAGACGCTTGGCCTGGTCGTAGTCAACATTCCCCTCGGCGTCGAAGGGTGTAACCATTGCCGTAATCAGGCGACCAATTTCTGTAGGCATAACGCGTCCCTCCTGGTAGCATCAGCGGCGTTTATCGTCGGAACCGGGTACCCGGTTGGCCGCTTGCCAGTGTCATGTTGCCGGCATTATACACATCTGGGCATTTTGCTGCGATAGCAACCGTAATCCGGTCGGGTTTGTTCGATTACCAACGCCCACGCGGTTGCAGCGAAAGCCGAAACCCGTCAAATTTCGCAGGGTGACCATATCGCCGGAGGCATACGCACCTGGATGCCGGCACGAGGCCGGAATGACGCAGGCGTTCCAAAACCTGATGTTTCGGGGAGGCGAAGCGGTGCATCGCTCTGACTATCGGGTTCAGGCGCGCCTGCCGTGCACTGCGCCGCGCGTGATGGCTGCTTCGGCGATTTGCAGGGCGTTAAGCGCGGCGCCCTTTACCAGGTTGTCGGTTACGACCCACATCGCCATGCCGTTGGGGTGGGAGGCGTCCTTGCGGATGCGACCCACAAACACCTCGTCGCGACCAGCCGCCACCACCGGCATGGGGTACACCGATGCCATCGGGTCGTCCTGAACCACCACGCCGGGCATCTGTCTCAGCAGTTCGCGAGCTTCACCGGTCGATACCGGCTCCTCAAACTCCAGGTGGGCCGCAACGCAGTGGGACACGAACACCGGCACGCGCACGCAGGTTGCCGACACCGCCATCCCCGGTTCGTGAAGGATCTTGCGGCTTTCGTCGATCATCTTCTGCTCTTCACGGGTATAACCGGACTCATTGAAGCTGTCGATTTGCGGGATAACGTTGAAGGCAATCTGCTGGGGCTGAGCGTCCGGTTCCGCCGGCCCGCCGTGCATCACCGTTCGGGTCTGGTCACGCAGCTCGTTCATCGCCGCGCCGCCGGCTCCGGATACCGACTGGTACGTGTCGGCCACGATGCGGCGGATGGGGCTGGCCTGCCGGAGCGGATGCGCCACCATCACCAGCGGGGTGGTTGAGCAGTTGGGAATGGACACGATGCCGTCGTGCCAGTCCAAGTCGGCGCCGTTCACCTCGGGCACCACCAGCGGCACGGCCGGATCCATGCGGAAGGCGCTGGAATCGTCGATGACCAGGGCGCCAGCGGCGGCGGCCACCGGGCCAAAACGGCGGGAATCCTCGGTACGGGCGGAGATAAAGACGATGTCCACATCATCGAAGCTGTCATCGGTGGTTTCGGCCACGCTGAAGGTCTTGCCGTTGACCTCCATCTTGCGACCTGCAGAACGTTTTGAGGCCAGCAGCTTGAGGTTGGTGTGCTTCGGATAGCGGGCCTCGATGAGACGCAAAGTCTCCAGACCAACGGCACCCGTGGCGCCGACGATACCGAGATTCAATCCTTGCAAGTCCATAACGCTCCTGTAACGCTCCTGTGTTTGGCTTTACGATTGGGCGCTGCCGTGGTTTTGGCCGTTGCTCTGACGATCGAGCCGCTCGATCAACTGTCGATTTCGCTCGATCAACTGCAGAAGCAGGTTATTCTGCGTTTGCATAAGGGTACTATCGGCTTCAGCCCTTACTGCGGCGATTTCGTCCAGGTACTGCTTTAGCATGAAGTATGCCAATACCATTCCCCTTACTCCTGATGCCAGAACCCCCAGGACGCCTGA
Source organism: Dehalococcoidia bacterium (assembly GCA_965220095.1). Lineage (GTDB taxonomy): Bacteria > Chloroflexota > Dehalococcoidia > Lucifugimonadales > UBA3495 > Bin87. The sequence goes on along the minus strand of OZ244805.1, from coordinate 1,209,885 downwards.
GATGGTGATTGAGTCCCAGACAATGGCGTTTGCTCTGGGCAGCCACCATGCTAACGACGGATCAAACGCGGTTTGCCAGGCTTTGAGGTCCGACGCTATCGGTGCCAGAATCCCAGACCCGCCGATGATGCTGGTGTTCACCTGAGCAGTGACCCGACGCCGGTGGTCAGCGAGATTCCGGCGTTGCCGCCCCATCCAGATTACACCCGCCGGCGGATACCGTCCAGAATGCGCCGACCCTCACGCGCACCCACTTTGTCATTGCGAGCATAGCGTGGCAGTCTCGTCGCCGTTGCTACGGCGGTTCGCCGACGTGTGTTCAACCTCATCGAGATTGCCACGTCGCTATGCTCCTCGCAATGACAGATTAAAGTGGGTACGCGTGACTGCGCCGACCGTGCTGCTACTCGGCTACAACCCCAATACCGTCTCCAGGCCCACGGTCAGGCCGGGTCGTCCGCTCACTTCCCGGACGCAGCGCAGCACGCCCGGCATGTAGCAGTCGCGGCCCAGCGTGTCGTGTCGGATGCTCAGGGTCTGGCCGGCCGCGCCCAGGATCACCTCGTGGTGGGCGCTGCGCCCGGGGAGTCGCAGGCTGTGGATGCTCACGCCGCCCACGTCGCCGCCGCGAGTTTCGGGCAGATGATGCACGGTGGTTTCGTTGCGTTGGAAATCGCTGCCGCGGGCTTCGCGCATACCACGCGCAACGGCCAGCGAAAACCCGGAGGGAGCGTCAATCTTCATCTCGTGGTGGGCCTCGACCACATCCACGTAGTCGAACAGCGCCGCCGCCTGCTCCGCCAGCTTTTTCAGCACCACCGCGCCCAGCGCAAAGTTGGGTGCCACGATGATGCCTATACCATGCTCGCGGCTCATGGTGTCCAGAGTTTGCAGTTGCTCGGCGTTGAGGCCGCTGGCCCCCAGCACCATGTGGATGCCACGATCGGCTGCCAGCGGAGCGGCCTCCATGCAGGCGGCGGCGTGGGTGAATTCCACCATCACATCCGGCTGCGTCGCGTCGAGCATACCAGCCAGGTCGGTAGACAGCGGTACGCTGCCGGCGGGGGTGTTCAGGCTGTCGCCGCGCGGGGTATTACAGGTTGCCCCCACCAGCGTCATGTCGTCGGCGCCGGACACCGCGCGCACCGTCTCCGCGCCCATGCGACCCGTTGCGCCGTGAATCACTACCGAGATAGTGCCGTTCTGTGCTGCGTTAGTCATGGCTGCCCACCTCCATTGCCAAATGTCCCGTGCCAAATGTCCAGAGTTTGTTGGCTGTATGATACACGGGCGCAACCGTGCCGCGAATACCGCAGCGCGACCTGTCAGCGCCACTGGCGCAGCAATGCGTCCATCGCCGCGTGATGGCAGGTGGATTGTTCGCGGAGACTGCTGCTCCGCGCTCACAAAAGCATGGTCAAAAAATTCCCTCTCCCTTGATGGGAGAGGGCCAGGGTGAGGGTGGCCGGCCCCAACTCACTGAGTGATTATCTGATCACCAGGACCGGCGTGTTCGAGTGGCGCACCACGCGGTCGGTAATGCTGCCCAGCACCACCCGGCCGACGCCGCTGCGTCCGTGGGTGGTCATCACCACCAGCGAGGGTTGTTCGGCCGCCTTGTCGATGATGGCCTGCGCCACGTTCTGGTGCTGTTGATGGGTGCGTGTTACGCCGTGGCTGTGGTCGGCGGCCAGGCGGTTTTCCACGTCAGCCAGATAGACGCTCACATCGCTGGCATCGGCATCCACCATTTCATCAGCGGAAACCGGGTCGAAATCGGGGATGGCGCCCATTTCGGGCGTGGCAGCGGTCAGCTGGTAGTGGTAATGATCGGCGGTCGGCGTAACGCGCAGCAGGGTAACTCCGGCGGTCAGGGCGGCGCCCATGCTGGCGGCGTGGGGGATAGCCTGTTCCGCCAGCGCCGAGCCGTCCAGCGGAACGACCACGGTTTTGACCGAACCTTGCGGCGACGCCGGGCCGGTAACGGTGGCGCGGACGATGAGCATGGGATTGGGCATCGTGTGGAGCACTTTGTCGGTAACGCTGCCCAGCACCCAGCGGGCGATGCCGCCGCGTCCGTGGGTTGACATCACAACCAGCGCGGTTGGGTCGGCGCTGGCCTGGGCCGCGATGGCGTCGGCCGGCGTACCGCGGAGCGTCACGGCAGACACCGAATGTCCGGCCGCCTCCAGTCGTTCGCGCACCGCAGACAGATTGTTCTCCGCCCGCTGCTGGGTTCCCGACACCATCTGTTCGATTACGGCCTGCGACTGCGTACCCAGCATGGCCGGCGGCAGGATGTCAAAGGATTGCAGCAGTTCAATGGGAACGGATAGCGACTTCGCCACCAGTTCGGCATAGGGCAGAGCCTGTTCGGACAGTTCCGAACCGTCCAACGGAACGATTACTTTGGAGTACATAGCGGTTGCATTCTCCGTTATCGGTCGGGGTTGGTCAGGCGGCGGGCACGGCAACAGAATTCAGCGCCCGCCTTCATTCTAACATCGGCTGGGGAGCGTTGGCCTGATGTCGTCAATCGCTACACTGCCGGCCGGATGTCCGTTTGAGAGAAATCACCACCCTTGAAGAGCAGCGACAGACGTCGCACCGATGCCAAAGCGTAGGAAAAAGTGTCTCCGAAGTTCAGTCGGGCTGGGTGCCTTCCACGTCCATACTGCTCGTAAGCATCGGCAGCAGCCCGAAACTGTTCGGCGTCGAATGGAATCAAAACAATAAAAGGACTCTCGACAAACTGGACGGCGGATTGGTAAATGGCTTCACTTCTCTCCATAGCGACAATCATTAGCTCAACAGCGGTGGCAGTAGATACCAGCACTTCCCCATCGTTCCGCATCGCCTGATGAAATGCCGGGCCTTCATCTTCGTCCATCAGCACCGCCATTAATGCCGAGGTATCGGCCACCATCATTTGGGCAACCCCCGCTCGTCATACAGTTCCTCCTGCCAGACTTTGGACGGCGGATTGTTCTCGTCGTACTCGTCAGGATGCTCCTCACGCCAGCGGCGGCCGGCCGCGCTTAAAATCCTATACTCTGCGGCTATTTCTGCGGGCGTCATCTTATGTTGCGGCAGGGGCGTCTTGGCGTCCAGGTCGTCCAGCGCCTTTTTGAGCACCCACTCCGCCGCATCCGGCCCGGTAAAACCCAGGCGCTCCGCCAGGTCGTCGATGCGAGTCACCATCTCCGGTTTCAATTTGGTAGCCATGTCGTTCTCCGCACGTTGGCGTTCCTGAGGTTATTCACCCACCTGCAATTGTACGGTATCAAGACTGACGCCGCAGTGCTCCAGCAGGGTCCGTGTATTCTTTCTGATTTGGACGGCGCTGCCGTGAGTATTAACCACCAGCGGTGTGTCAGCAATAGTTCGATACTGAAAAAATTGATTGCCTGTCGGATGTGTTGGTTGGTTGTGAACAATGTAAATTTTCGAGCTCGACCGCACCGGCATATTCCCAACTGCAAGCCTTCCGGCAGCATACAACCACGTTGCAACTGCTACCAGCATATCGTTCCAGCGTTGAATCTTTTGCACACTACCGTCCGGGAACCGTATTGCCGGTGGTGGTTCGCTGCGGCTCGGCGGATTGAACTCCGGCAATGCCATCCAACCCACTGCGGAGGGGGTTGGATGCGGCGGACTTGGCTGGCGGGTTTCAGAGATTACCGGCGCTGGCGGCTCAATAGACGCAGACATAGATTCCGGTTTCCAGTTGGTAGTCAGAATCGGCTCCCTCGCCGCCACCGGCTTCCCCGCTGCCAGGTTGGGCCGCCATATCAGCAGCAATTGCAACGCGCACTGATGCGCCGGAGTGTTGGCGATAGACACGTCCAGAATTCGCCTGTCCTCCAGTTGGCCCCTCTGGAACACTTCGTACAATTCCCAGTGATTATCGTCCGTCAGCCCGGCGTATTCGACGCCCGATGCGTTGGAGTAGTTGAGCATCTGCATCCGGTGAGAGGATAAGGATTCGCCAAGTTTTTTGGCCTCTATGGTGGCGGCCGGCTGGCCGTCCGGTCGCAGCAACGCATAATCAGCCCAGCGACCACTGACGTTGTACTCCGGCGTCACCACCGCCGGGTCGGACACATCCCACCCCAGCGCCGTCAGCAGCGGGTCAATCAAAGCCATTCGGGTGCGGGTTTCGTTTTCCCGCAGCGTCGGCCCGTGCTCCCGGATGCGCTGTTGCAGCGTTTCGATTACGCGGACCAAGTCGTCCAGGGGCATAACGTTTTCAACTCCAATGAGGCATCAACCGGCTGGCCTTCCGTCGCCAGCCGCCTGCATTACCGATGCCGTCGCATAGAAAGGCATAGTTCAGAACCTCAGCCGTCCTGATGTTTAGAACATTTTACACGCAGACAAGGCTTTCCCGATTCCACTCAGCAGTCCTTACCAATCCGCTCATCCTGAGCCTGTCGAAGGATGCCGGGTTGTGGCTTGAGTTTGCCTCGAGACTGTGCAAGCTTTACCAGTCTCTCCCAATCCTTTTCAATCAACGCTTTTTTCTTGGCCCTGGACCATCCCTTTATCTGCCTTTCTCGCTCGAAAGCATCCTGCCTCGAAGAGAACTGATCGGTGAAGACCAATGTAACGGGACGGCGTGAAAGCGTGTGGCCCTTTATTTTCCCGCTCCGGTGGGCGGCTAATCTTGCTTCTAAATTGTCGGTGTGGCCAGTGTAATATGAGCCATCTGCGCAACGGAGAATGTAAACGTAAAACGCCATAATCTTGAATACGTCCTAACTACCATCCTTCGACAGGCTCAGGATGAGCGGATTGGGGAAGTGTTCACGGTGAGTCTGTCGAACCACCCGGTTCCGCAACCGCTCATGGTGAGTCTGTCGAACCACCCGGTTCCGCAACCGCTCATGGTGAGCCCGTCGAACCACCCGGTTCCGCAACCGCTCATGGTGAGCCCGTCGAACCACCCGGTTCCGCAACCGCTCATGGTGAGCCCGTCGAACCACCCGGTTCCGCAACCGCTCATGGTGAGCCCGTCGAACCACCCGGTTCCGCAACCGCTCATGGTGAGCCCGTCGAACCACCCGGTTCCGCAACCGCTCATGGTGAGCCCGTCGAACCACCCGGTTTCGCAACCGCTCATGGTGAGCCCGTCGAACCACCCGGTTTCGCAACCGCTCATGGTGAGCCCGTCGAACCACCCGGTTTCGCAACCGCTCATGGTGAGCCCGTCGAACCACCCGGTTTCGCAACCGCTCATGGTGAGCCCGTCGAACCACCCGGTTTCGCAACCGCTCATGGTGAGCCCGTCGAACCACCCGGTTTCGCAACCGCTCATGGTGAGCCCGTCGAACCACCCGGTTTCGCAACCGCTCATGGTGAGCCCGTCGAACCACCCGGTTTCGCAACCGCTCATGGTGAGCCCGTCGAACCACCCGGTTTCGCAACCGCTCATGGTGAGCCCGTCGAACCACCCATCTAATCCTCCAGCGTCGTGATGTCCCCCGGATCCAGCCCCAGCTCCTGGGCTTTGAGGAGACGGCGCATGATTTTGCCGGAGCGGGTTTTGGGCAGCGTGGGCGTGAATTCGATTTCCGCCGGAATTGCGATTGGGCCCAACTCCCGGCGCACGTGTTGTTGCAATTCGCTGATCATCAGGTCGGAACCTTCGGCGCCCATCCGCAGTGTTACGAAGGCCTTGATGACCTCGCCGCGCAGTTCGTCGGGTTTGCCAATGACTGCCGACTCGGCGACCTGCGGGTGCGATACCAGCGCGCTTTCCACCTCGGCAGAGCCGATGCGATGGCCCGCCACGTTGAGCACGTCGTCGGCGCGACCGACCACCATGTAGTAGCCGTCGGCGTCGCGGAGGGCCACGTCGCCGGAGACATACACGCCCGGAATCTGGTTCCACGTCTCTGCAAAACGGTCCGGGTCGCCCCACACCGTGCGGGAAAAGTGGGGGAAGGGTCGCCGTATGACCAGCAGCCCGCCCTTGTCGGGCTCCTCGATGGGCTGGCCCTCCCGATCCACGATGTCCATGACCGCGCCGGGCAACGCGCGGCCCACTCGACCCGGTCGTGACGCCATGGTCGCCGTGGTGCCCAGGCAGGGGCCGCCGGTTTCAGTCTGCCACCAGTTGTCCACCATGTGCGCCCACTCGCCGCTTCCGCAAATGTGCTGGTAGGCCCAACGCAGCGCTTCGGGATTCAGCGGTTCGCCGGCGCAGGTCAGGAAGCGCAGCGAGCGCAGATTGTAGCGGCTGGCCGGCTCCTCGCCGTAGCGCATCAGCATCCGCACCGCCGTGGGCGCGGTGAATATGACGTTGACGCCGTACTTCTCGATAATTTCGTAGAACACCGCGTTGTGGGGGTAGTCGGGCGCGCCCTCGCGGAACACCGTCGTCGCTCCAGCCACCAGCGGCGCATACACAATATAACTGTGGCCGACCACCCAACCAATGTCCGACATACACCAGAACACATCGTTGTCTTTTACGTCCCAGAAGTTCTTGAAGTGATAATGTGTGCCCACCATGTAGCCGCCGTGGACGTGCACCACGCCCTTGGGCTTGCCGGTGGTGCCGCTGGTGTAAAGGATGTACAGCGGGTCTTCGGCGTCCATCACCTCGGCGGGGCAGTCGATGGAGTTATTGGCCAGCAGCTCCTCGAAATCGACCTCCATGCCACCCAGCTGTTCGCGAGCAATCTCCCGCCGCCACACGATGACGTTGGTGAGACTCTGGCACCCGACCACAGCTTCGTCGGCGATGCCCTTCAGGTCGACGCGGTTGCCGCGACGGTATCCGTAGTCGCCGGTAATCAGCACCTTCGCCTCGGCGTCCTGGATGCGGTCGCGCAGGGAACCCACACTGAAACCGGCGTACACCACGCTGTGGATCGCCCCGATGCGCGCGCAGGCCAGCATACTGATCGCGCCCTCCGGCGTCAGCGGCATGTAGATGACTACGCGGTCGCCCTTGCCCACACCCAGCGACTTCAGTCCGTTGGCGAGGCGGTTGACCTGTTGGGCCAGTCGGGCGTAGGTGTAAACCTGCTCGGTGCCGTCCTCACCCAGCCAGATGAGGGCGGCCTTATTGCGCCGCTCGGTGGTCAGGTGCCGGTCGAGAGCGTTGTAGACGATGTTGGTCTGGCCGCCCACGAACCAGCGGAAGTTGGGATAATCCCACTGGAAGACCTCATCCCAGCGGCGGAACCAGTGCAATTCGTCGGCTGCTTCGGACCAGAAACCCTCCGGGTCGGCAACAGAGCGGGCGTACACGGCATCAAAGTCGGTAAGCGTAGCCTGACCTGACACGTGGGGCGGCGGCGGAATCTCGCCGGATTCCTGCAACAAATGGTCAATCTGTCCCTGCTGAACCATGAGGTAATGCCTCCTGCGATTGCTTGCTAACGCATTGTACAGCCATCGTTGAAACTATGTACCGTTAGAAGCAATTGCCAGACCACCACGCCGCCGCGCTAGCCCGGGCACGGGCGTATGCGAGCCGCTGTTTCCCTCACTCCGCACTCCGCAGACCTCTTCACTAACCCACGCCATCACGTGGAGGCCAACGCGCCGGAAGGTTCGTACGTGGTGCGGTCCCCGACATCCGACATTGGCACCAAGCGGTAGCCCAATTGTGCCGCCCGATGTTTGGCGGCGCGCAACGCCCGTTGCTGATACTGGCGTTCGTAGTATTCAGCGCCAGCATCCACGTAGTCCTGGCCATGGCGCAGCATGGAATAGATGAGCCTGGCCAGCTTGTGGGCGGTGGCGGTGATGGCCTTGGGCGCACCCAGTTGGGCCTTCTTCCGGCGCAGGAAGGCACCCAGGGCGCTGTCGGAGCGGTGCAGCGCGTTGGCCGCCAGACGCAATGCCGCGGCAGCTCGGCTCGCGCTGGGCTTGGTCTTAGAGCTGATCACCCGGCCGCCGGTGATGCGGTTGTTGGGGCTCAGCCCCAGCCAGGATGCGAAGTGCTTGGCGCTGGGCCATTTCGTCATGTCAGTGCCAATCTCGCTGATCACCTTCAGGGCCGTGTACGCATCCACGCCGTCGATCCGGGTCAGGTCCACCCCAGTCATCCGGTACAGTTGGCCCTGGACATCGAAACGGGGCGCGTTCTTCTGATTGCGCTTTTTGCCATTGGGAGCCGGCGGCTCACCGTCGCTGCGGTCTTCGAACCGCTCCAACTGGGCTTCAATCTCCCGGTCGCACTCGGTAATCTTATCCTGATAGAACCGGTACAGCTCCAGGGCCTGGGTCAGCTCAAAGATGTGTTCCTCCCGCCAGTGCCCCCGCAGGGACCTGGCGATGGTCGCCTCGTCGGCCTTGATCCTGGGGTCGCGCAGTCGCGCCAGCTTCCGCGGGTTCCGTTCGCCGCCTGCAATGGCTGTGATGATGTCCATGCCCGTCTTGCCGGTGATGTCGCTGATCACGTGGTGGAGCTTCACGTTCATCTGGGTCAGCGCCTTCTGCATGTGCTGGATATGCTGGGACGCGTACTCCACCAGCATGGCCCGCTGGCGCAGATAGCTGCGCAGGCGTCGGATGTCCGCTTCAGGACGGAAGGCCCCCGACAACAGCCCGTAGGTGTGCAGTTGCTGTAGCCACTGGCAGTCCAGCACGTCGGTCTTGCGACCCGGCACGTTCTTGATGCGCCGCGGATCTACCAGCATCACCTGGAAGCCACGCTCTTCCAGCACCCCGAACAGGGGTATCCAGTACACGCCGGTGGACTCCATGACCACGGTGTCCACACTGCACTCCGTCAGCCAATCGGCTAAACGGTACAGGTCGGCCGTGAAGGCCTCAAACTCCCGCACCGGCGGCTCCGCCCGGTCAGCGGGGACGGCCACGAAATGGCTGCTGGCCCCTACGTCAATGCCCGCCGCGTTGAGGTTCAGCTGGGACAGTCCTGCCGGCTCGGCACTGCTGTTGCGTGTGCTCATCATTCCTTCCTCGCCTGCCGTGTAGGCGTGTCGCCGGAGGGAGCCACGGACCGTAGCCACTCTCTCCAACGGGATCGCTCCAAGTGGGGCGTCACCAATGATGCCGTCGTAAGACTCCCGGACCATGCTCCCGATCGGGCGATATGCACCAGCGTCTGCTCGGCCTTCGTCCGGACGACACGCCTCGCCATGAGCATACATCCTGGGGCCGACTCACCGGTTAGTCGCCTCTGCACGGCCCGGCCACGGGCATAATATTGCTCCCGACTAACCGGGGCTCTCACGCTGCGGCGGCCGCCGCGGCTAGGGGAAAGCCTGGAGTCCGGTCTTCACCATCGGGTATAGGCACCAGCTGGTAGCCCAATTTGGCCGCGCGCTGCTTGGCGGCGTGGAGGGCTCTGTGCTGATACTGCCTTTCGTAGTACTCTGCGCCAGCATCCACGTACTCCTGGCCGTACCGCAGCATGGCGTAGATGATTCGGGCCAGCTTGTGTGCCGTGGCGGTGATGGCCTTGGGCGCTCCCAGCGGCGCCTTCTTCCGGCGCAGGAACGCCCCCAGGGCGCTGTCGGAGCGGTGCAGCGCGTTGGCAGCCAGACGCAATGCCGCCGCCCGGCTCGCGCTGGGCTTGGTCTTTGAGCTCATGACCCTGCCGCCGGTGATACGGTGGTCGGGGCTCAACCCCAACCAGGACGCGAAGTGGCCGGCGCTCTCCCACTTCGTCATGTCCGTGCCAATCTCACTGATGACTTTCAGCGCTGTGAAGCCGTCCACGCCGTCGATGCGGGTCAGATCCACTCCCGTCATCCGAAACAGGTGCGTTCGAATGTCGAAGCGGGGTGCGTTCCCCTGGCCGCGCTTTTTGCCATCGGGAGCCGAAGACTCACCATCGCTGCGGTCCTCGAACCGCTCCAGCTGGGCTGCAATCTCCCGGTCGCACTCGGCAATCTTCTCGTGATAGAACCGGTACAGTTCCAGGGCCTGGGTCAGCTCGAAGATATGCTCCTCCCGCCAGTGCCCCTGCAACGACCGGGCAATCGTGGCTTCGTCTGCCTTCATGCCAGGACGACGAAACTGCGCCAGCTTGCGGGGGTCCCGTTCGCCGTCCACCATGGCCTGGATGATGTCCATGCCGGTCTGGCCGGTGATGTTGCTGATGACGTGCTGGAGCTTCACGTTCATCTGGGTCAACGCCTTCTGCATCTGCTGGATGTGATGGGACGCGTACTGCACCAGCATGGCCCGCTGCCGCAGGTAGCTGCACACCTGCGGCCTGCTGTCGGGAGCCTTTCGGCCCGAAAAGGCGTCGACCCAGATGAACGTGAAGCTCCAGCACGTCATCAGCAACATCACCGGCCAGACCGGCATGGACATCATCCAGGCCATTGTGGACGGCGAACGGGACCCCCGCAAGCTGGCACAGTTTCGTCGTCCTGGCATGAAAGCAGACGAAGCCACGATTGCCCGGTCGTTGCAGGGGCACTGGCGGGAGGAGCACATCTTCGAGCTGACCCAGGCCCTGGAACTGTACCGGTTCTATCACGAGAAGATTGCCGAGTGCGACCGGGAGATTGCAGCCCAGCTGGAGCGGTTCGAGGACCGCAGCGATGGTGAGTCTTCGGCTCCCAATGGCAAAAAGCGCGGCCAGGGGAACGCACCCCGCTTCGACATTCGAACGCACCTGTTTCGGATGACGGGAGTGGATCTGACCCGCATCGACGGCGTGGACGGCTTCGACGGCTTCACGGCGTTGAAGGTGGTTAGCGAGGTGGGCACGGACATGACGAAATGGCCGAGCGCCAAGCATTTCGCGTCGTGGCTGGGGCTGAGCCCCGACCACCGTAGCACCGGCGGCCGGGTCATGAGCTCAAAGACCAAGCCCAGCGCGAGCCGGGCGGCGGCGGCATTGCGTCTGGCGGCCAACGCGCTGCACCGCTCCGACAGCGCCCTGGGCGCCTTCCTGCGCCGGAAGAAGGCGCCGCTGGGAGCGCCCCAGGCCATCACCGCCACAGCACACAAGCTGGCCAGAATCATCTATTCCATGCTGCGCTACGGCCAGGAATACGTGGATGCTGGCGCGGAATATTACGAGAGTCAATATCAGCAGCGGGCGTTGCGCGCGGCCAAGCGTCGGGCGGCGCAACTGGCGCCTATACCCGATGGTGAAGACCGGACTTCAGGCTTTCCCCTAGCCGCAGCGTGAGAGTTAGTGGGGAATCCAGCTTAGTACTACAGTCGCAGATTTGACAGGCGGCGTTTGTAATGGCATTGGCGGGCTCTGGCTTGGTGGCGCCGTCTCCACCACGACCAGGACAGGATGAAATCAGGCAGTTGATTTTCCGTCCATACCAGTCGGGTGAGCAGCCGGCGCGCCTCCGGGGCCGTTATGGGAATCAGCGCTTCATCGGGACCGTAGCAGCCCCCTTTGCTCCTGGTTCCATCGCTTGATGCTTGATTACTGACAGATACGCCTGCGCCAGCATCGCCAAGGTGATGTGCCGGTACCAGCCGTCCCACCTCCGCACCTCATACTGGTCCAGTCCCACCTGCCCCTTGGCCTCCTCGAAACACTCCTCGATGGCCCACCGGGTCCCAGCCACCCTCACCAGTTCCTCCAAGGCCGTTCCCGCCGGGCCGAAGCATACGAAGTAAGCCAACTCCCCGGGCTGGGCAATGCTGCGCCGGGCCAGCAGCCAGTAGCCCTTGCCCGGCTCCCCAAGAGGCAGTATTTCCACGACGGCCCAATCGTCTGCTCAAGGCGATCGTAGACCCGTGGCCCCTTGGCCCCATCGCCCGCACTGCAGCTGGTCCAACCCAACTCGTCAACCTGCGACGTCAGCCGGTCAGCCCGCACCTGACACCGGCCCTGGTCCGTCCAGACCCACAGCTGCTCGTTGCTCCTGATGGCCAGCACGTGGGGAATTCCCGCTCGCTCCAGCCACCGCCGCAGCTTGCGGTCGTTGCCATAGACCTCATCTCCAGCAACCCAGCCGAAGGGGACTCCTGATTCCAGCGCCCGCTTCAGCATTAGCTGGGCCAGTTGCGGCTTGGTCCGAAAGCCGACACTCTCCGGCGCCCCAGCCTCCCCCCGCCGCTCCCAGTCTTCCGCCCACACCTGGGGCAGGTACAATTCCCGGTCCAGCAGGGTTCTGCCCCTGGCGCTGGCATAGGCCAGAAAAACGCCAATCTGACAGTTCTCGATCCGCCCCGCCGTCCCGCTGTACTGCCGCTGCACCCCCACCGACTGCTCCCCTTTCTTGAGGAATCCGGTCTCGTCCACCACCAGCACCGCGTCAGCGGCGGACCGATGCTCCACCACGTAGGATTTCAGGTCATCACGAACCAGGTCCGCATCCCACCGATAGTTGTACAACAGGCGCTGCACCCCGTCGGGAGTGGCGTCGCCCGCCTGCTCCGCCAACTGCCACCCGTTCTTGCGCTCTACGGAACTGACCAGTCCCCGCAAGTAGTCCAGTACCCGCCGGCGAGGCTCCGGGCGCCGGAACCGTCCGGCAATGCAGGAATGAACCTGCTCAATCCCTTCGGCCCAGCGGGCCACTTCCGCCAGTTCCTCTGCACGCCCCGTCACCGCCGCACCCCCTCACCGGATAATGGCCTATTTTACCCGATAATCTGCGACTGTAGTACTAGCTAGGCTTTACGCATAATTTAGAAAAAGTATAAAGACAGGGTAAGCTGGCCTGACCAAAATCTCACTAAAGGCCCAGCTATGCTTACCCTGCCCAATGCCATTGTATCCATACTCATTCCCTTCGCAACGCTGTTTACCAACCCGACCTGGCGGAAAGCCCAGGTACTGCTGGTGGGCGCGATCCTGACCCCGGGTCAGCGCACCGTCGCCGCGGCCCTGCGGGTCATGGGCCGCAGCGATCACCGCGATTACGCCCGCTACCATGAGGTGCTCAACCGGGCGGTGTGGTCGCCCCGTGCAGCGGCGCGCATCCTCTTGGTGTTGCTGCTCCAGCACCTTGATGGTGGGGATGGCCCCTTGGTCTTCGGCATCGACGAAACCCTGGAACGGCGTCGCGGCGCCAAGATCAAAGGTCGGGGCATCTACCGCGACGCGGTGCGTTCCAGCCGGAGCCAACTGGTCAAGGCCAGCGGCCTGCGCTGGATCTCCCTGATGTGGCTGGGCCACGTGCCTTGGGCCGGACGCCATTGGGCCTTGCCGGCGCTCACCGTGCTGGCGCCATCGACCCGGTACTACCAACAGCAGGGACGTCGGCACAAGAAGCTCACCGACTGGGCGCGACAGATGATCCTGCAACCCCGCTCATGGTGAGCCTGCCGAACCACGCTGGCTGCCCCAACGTCCACTGGCGCTGGTGGGCGACAACAGCTACGCCGTGCTGGACCTGCTCCACTGCTGCCAATCCCTCCGTGAACCCGTTACCCTCATTGCCAGACTACGGCTGGACGCCGCTCTCTATGCGCCCGCGCCAGCCCGTCAGCCGGGTCAGAACGGCCGCCCGCCGCTGAAAGGCGCGCGGCGACCCGCGCTGAAAACGATCCTCGACCAGCCCCAGGCAACTTGGGCCAGCGTGGCCGTGGCCTGGTATGACGGCGCCACCCGCACGGTGGAACTCACGTCGCAAACGGCGGTCTGGTACCGCTCCGGCAAGTCTCCAGTCCGCATCCGCTGGGTGCTGATCCGGGATCCCCAGGGCTCCTTCGCCACCCAGGCCTTGCTGTGCACCGACCCCGCCGCGGACCCGACCCAGATCCTGGAATGGTTTGTCCTGCGCTGGCAACTGGAAGTTACCTTTCAGGAGGTGCGGACCCACCTGGGCGTGGAAACCCAACGCCAGTGGTCCGACCTGGCCATCGCCCGCACCACGCCCGTCCTGCTGGGAATCTTCTCCTGGACCACCCTGGCCGCCCACGGGTTGCAAAAACAGCGCCCCATGACCCAGCGCCGAGCGGCCTGGTACGACAAGCCGTTGCCGACCTTCGTGGACGCCATTGCCCTGGTGCGACGCCACCTGTGGCTGGCCTCGGAGGGTTTTTCAACGTCGGCCGTCGACCCCGATACGCAGGAACTCCCAGTCGCTCTGTACCACCGACTTGTCGATTCCCTGGCTTACGCCGCTTGAAATGCGGAAAGTCCAGATTAGAGGGTGTCTAAAAAGGCGAACCGCGGGCTAAGCGGTGTAGCATCAACCGGGTCATTGCTATGTACAGCCAGGTTTCGGTGGTTTCGCACAATGCCTCGTAGTCTTTGCTCAACCGCCGTTGCCGGTTCAACCAGCCGAAGGTGCGTTCCACTACCCAACGCCGGGGCAGTACCTGGAAATCCTGCTGCCCCGAGGGACGGCGCACCAGTTCCAGGCGCCAGCCGCCCACCGTCCTGGCCCACTCCACCAGTTTGCCACCGTAGGCGCCATCGGCCCAGATCAACAATCAATAGAACCACTTTAGTCGATCGTGCCGACCCAACAAGCGCTGCAATGCCAGTCGGGCGCCGTCTCGGTCCTGAACATCAGCCGGATGCGCCGCCACCGCCAGTAGCAACCTCAGGGTATCCACCACAATATGCCGTTTTCGCCCCTTTACCTTCTTGCCCGCGTCGTAGCCTCTCGGCCCCCTTTTCACCAGTCTTTACTAGGCTTTACGCATAATTTAGAAAAAGTATAAAAACAGGGTAAGCTGGCCTGACCAAAATCTCACTAAAGGCCCAGCTATGCTTACCCTGCCCAATGCCATTGTATCCATACTCATTCCCTTCGCAACGCTGTTCACCAACCCGACCTGGCGCAAAGCCCAGGTACTGCTGGTGGGCGCGATCCTGACCCCGGGTCAGCGCACCGTCGCCGCGGCCCTGCGGGTCATGGGCCGCAGCGATCACCGCGATTACGCCCGCTACCATGAGGTGCTCAACCGGGCGGTGTGGTCGCCCCGTGCAGCGGCGCGCATCCTATTGGTGTTGCTGCTCCAGCACCTTGATGGTGGGGATGGCCCCTTGGTCTTCGGCATCGACGAAACCCTGGAGCGGCGTCGCGGCGCCAAGATCAAAGGTCGGGGCATCTACCGCGACGCGGTGCGTTCCAGCCGGAGCCAACTGGTCAAGGCCAGCGGCCTGCGCTGGATCTCCCTGATGTGGCTGGGCCACGTGCCTTGGGCCGGACGCCATTGGGCCTTGCCGGCGCTCACCGTGCTGGCGCCATCGACCCGGTACTACCAACAGCAGGGACGTCGGCACAAGAAGCTCACCGACTGGGCGCGACAGATGATCCTGCAACCCCGCTCATGGTGAGCCTGCCGAACCACGCTGGCTGCCCCAACGTCCACTGGCGCTGGTGGGCGACAACAGCTACGCCGTGCTGGACCTGCTCCACTGCTGCCAATCCCTCCGTGAACCCGTTACCCTCATTGCCAGACTACGGCTGGACGCCGCTCTCTATGCGCCCGCGCCAGCCCGTCAGCCGGGTCAGAACGGCCGCCCGCCGCTGAAAGGCGCGCGGCGACCCGCGCTGAAAACGATCCTCGACCAGCCCCAGGCAACTTGGGCCAGCGTGGCCGTGGCCTGGTATGACGGCGCCACCCGCACGGTGGAACTCACGTCGCAAACGGCGGTCTGGTACCGCTCCGGCAAGTCTCCAGTCCTCATCCGCTGGGTGCTGATCCGGGATCCCCAGGGCTCCTTCGCCACCCAGGCCTTGCTGTGCACCGACCCCGCGGCGGACCCGACCCAGATCCTGGAATGGTTTGTCCTGCGCTGGCAACTGGAAGTTACCTTTCAGGAGGTGCGGACCCACCTGGGCGTGGAAACCCAACGCCAGTGGTCCGACCTGGCCATCGCCCGCACCACGCCCGTCCTGCTGGGAATCTTCTCCTGGACCACCCTGGCCGCCCACGGGTTGCAAAAACAGCGCCCCATGACCCAGCGCCGAGCGGCCTGGTACGACAAGCCGTTGCCGACCTTCGTGGACGCCATTGCCCTGGTGCGACGCCACCTGTGGCTGGCCTCGGAGGGTTTTTCAACGTCGGCCGTCGACCCCGATACGCAGGAACTCCCAGTCGCTCTGTACCACCGACTTGTCGATTCCCTGGCTTACGCCGCTTGAAATGCGGAAAGTCCAGCTTTACCGACTGACTGTCACCGACTGACTGTCGATGATGGCTGCGTGGGGCTGGCCGGGCGTCCCTGGCCTTGTCGCAAGCTGGAATGCAGGATGTCATTGGCGCGGTGCCAGGTTCCATCCTGACGCCAGGTACGGAATTAGAGCCTATCCTAATAACCCAGCAGCTCTGAGGGCGGTGAGGGCGCAGGCGAAATGAAGAAAGGCGATGTAGTTCTCAGGGGACTTGTCCCAGCGGACCAGGATGCGCCGGAAGCGGTTCAGCCAGCTGTGCGAGCGTTCCACGACCCAGCGCCGGGCTTTGAATCCAGCTGCTCTTTTGATGGCCTTGGCCTCCTCGCCCCGGCTGCGGATGTGAGCGGTGAAGCCAAACTCGTCCAGGGTGCGGCGCACCTCGTCAAAGTCATAGCCTTTGTCCAGGCACATACCCTGGGGTTGGTCCGGAGTGGGCGCTGGTCGGGGCACCGGCAGGCTGTCCACCGTGGCCCGCACCAGTTTCATGTCATGACGGTTGGCTCCGTCCACCGCCAGCCCCACCGGAATGCCCTCAGCTTCGGTCAACAGGCTGCGCTTGACGCCGCCTTTACCTCGGTCAGTGGGATTGGGGCCGGTTTTTTTCCCCGCCCAAGGGCGATTTGGTCATGGCGCCGTCCATACTCAGCCAACTCCAGTCCAGCCCCTTCAGTTCGTCATAGCGTTCCAGTCCCACCCGCCACAGCTCCAGGAACACTCCAGCGGCAACCCATTCCTGAAAGCGCAGGTGGGCGGTGGACCCGGAACAGATGCCCGTGGCGTCCAGGGCTTTCCACTGGCAGCCGGTGCGCAGCACGTAGAAGATGCCATTGGCGCAGGTGCGGTCGGGAACCCGGGGCCGGCCGCCGCCGAATCGGTGGGTGTTCACATGCTCGGGGATCAGGGGCGCCAGCACCTCCCAGAGCTCGTCGGAGATCTGGAACGCGCCGGTGGTGGGATTGGTCTTGGTGGCTGGGCCAGCACGCTTCGGACGTGGCGGCTTGGTATCTTTCGCTTTGGTCATTGCCCCAGTCTAGACGCAACCCCCGCTTTCCTTCCCGCAACGCCCCTGCAAGTTTCCACCAGTTTTTAGGATAGGCTCTTAGTGGAAGACGGTACGCCAGGGTGGCAGATCATGGGGCAGCATCCGCCAGGCGCATCCAGTGCGCAGCACGTAGCGAATGGCGTTCACGATCTCCCGACGGGGATACTTGAGGGGCCGATCGCCACGTTTGGGGGGCGCCAGCAAGGGTTCGAGCAGTTGCCATTCCCGGTCGTCCAGGTCGCTGGGGTAAGCCGATCTTGCCATACCTCCAGACTATGCTAGCCCATCCCGCCCGCGCTTGCATTTCGTTATGCTGGTTTCACCCTTTTTAGACACTCTCTTAGTATTACAACGACGGGTTATGTGGTAGGATTTCGCGGCGCAATCGGAGGCTACGGGAGGTGAGGTGGGGCGATGGACGCGGCAGCTTGGGACCGAGTGTACGAGGCCTTCCAGGATTTTCACGACTACTGTGCGCCGGTTTTCGGTCGCAAGCAGTGGCGGGAGCGTAGTGGGCAATACCTGCCAGCCCTGCTGGTGCAGTCCCGGGAGCGGCGCAATGCGGAAAACCTGTCAGAGACGGTTACAGCGTCGCCGCGTGTGCTGCAGCGTTTTCTTACCGAGGCCCGCTGGGATGACGACGCGGTCATCGGCTGGCTACCGGAGTATCTGTGTTCCCGGTTGGAGCATCCGGAGGCGGTGTGGGTGTTGGACGGCAGCGACTTTCCCAAGCCGGGGGTGAAGTCGGCGGGAGTGGCTCGTCAGTACTGTGGAGCATTGGGGAAGATTGCCAACTGCCCGGCTGGGGTGTTCCTGGCCCAGGTGGGGCCCAGGGGCCGGGCGCTGGTGGACAAGCGGCTGTATCTGCCGGAGGAATGGACTGGGGATGGGGAGCGTGGTGCGACGGCGGGGGTGCCGGCGAGCCGGCGGGAGTACCAAAGCAAGACGGAGTTGGCCATGGCTATGCTGGAGTGTGCCCCGGCCAGAGGCCACCGCAGCGCACAGTGGGTGGCTGGCGATTCCGCTTTCGGGATGTCGCCGACGCTGCGGGAGGGCCTGGCGTCGGCGGGAATGTACTACGTTTTGGACGTGCGTCCGGATATGACGGTGTGGCCGCTGGAACCCACTTGGACCGATCCGCCTTACCACCGATCCGCCTTACCACCGATCCGCCTTACCACCGATCCGCCTTACCGGGGTAACGGGCGTCCCCGCAAACCCAGACCGCGGCGTGCGGAGCGGCGGACCATGTCGGAGCGCAGTACGGCGCTGCCGCCGGATGCCTGGCGAGAGCTAACCATTGCGGCGGGCAGCCAGGGGCCACGCACCTGCGTATTCAGCGCCCAGCGGGTGCGGGTAACGCGCCGACGCAAGCCCGGCGAAATCCTCTGGGCCATCTATCGCCAGAACCGCGACGGCAGCGAGCCCCGCTACTATCTATCCAACGCTCCTGCTATCCAACGCTCCTGAGGACACGCCTCTGGCAACCCTGGCCGATGTGGGCGGCTCCCGCTGGCGCATTGAAACCGAGTTCGAGACCGAGCAGAGCGACGTGGGCCTCGATGAGTACGAAACTCGCACCTGGGCCGGCTGGCATCACCACATCACCATGTGCCTGCCGGCCGGCGCCTTTCTGCTGACCTTGCAACAGGGACTGGGGGGAAAGATGCCCCTGATCACCCGGCCCCAGGTGTACCGAGTGGTGCGTGAGCTTTTGCCGCGGGAGCGGTTCGGGCCGGAGGAGTTGCTGCTATGGCTAGCTGGTGTCCAGCAACGCAACGAGCGAGCCAGACAGTCCCATGAGAAACGCCGCGCCGCTGGCCAGACATCCACAAGCATCCCTCCCTAACCCGTCGTTGTAATATTAGATGTTGACCCTCGAATCTAATTTACATAAATATTTAACCAGCAATTTCCGGTCCCGGGCCGCTACTTTGCTGGGATAGGGAAGTGAATTTCAGTAACTGGTTCAACGGCATGCCGATGAAAATCCAGGCGCGCTACGACCGAGGCGGAACTTATGCGTGGCACGATACGTCAGAGGAGCCGCGGCTCCTGGGAACTCCAGGTTTTCCTCGGCAGGGACGCCCACGAACGGCGAAAGCGCCATACCGAGACAGTGCGCGGGCGGAAGCCGGATGCTGAAAAGCGGATGCGCGAAATCCCCGCCGAGGTGGACAAAGGTATGCCGCCCCCTGAGAAGACGTTCACCTTGGCTGGACTTTCCGCAAAATTTAGAAAAAGTATAAAGGCAGGGTAAGCTGGCCTGACCCAAATCTCACTAAAGGTCCAGCCATGCTCACCCTGCCCGATGCAATTGTAGCCGTTGTCGGTCCCTTCGCAACGCTGTTTACCAACCCGACTTGGCGGAAAGCCCAGGTGCTGCTGATCGGCGCGATCCTGACCCCGGGTCAGCGCACCGTGGCGGCGGCACTGCGCGTCATGGGCCGCAGCGACCAGCGCGACTACGCCCGCTACCATGAGGTGCTCAACCGGGCGGTGTGGTCGTCCCGTGAGGCGGCCCGTATCCTGCTGGTGCTGCTGCTC
Source organism: Dehalococcoidia bacterium (assembly GCA_965220095.1). Taxonomy (GTDB): domain Bacteria; phylum Chloroflexota; class Dehalococcoidia; order Lucifugimonadales; family UBA3495; genus Bin87. The sequence goes on along the minus strand of OZ244805.1, from coordinate 1,190,250 downwards.
CAGCACCTGGACCGCGGCGACGGCCCACTGGTCTTCGGCATTGACGAAACCCTGGAACGGCGTCGCGGCGCCAAGATCAAAGGTCGGGGCATCTACCGCGATGCGGTGCGTTCCAGCCGCCAGCAACTGGTCAAGGCCAGCGGCCTGCGCTGGATCTCTCTGATGTGGCTGGGCCACGTGCCCTGGGCCGGACGCCATTGGGCCTTGCCGGCGCTCACCGTGCTGGCGCCCTCGACGCGGTACTACCAGCAGCAGGGACGCCGACACAAGAAACTCACCGACTGGGCGCGGCAGATGGTCATGCAACTGAGGCGCTGGCTGCCGCAGCGACCGCTGGCGCTGGTGGGCGACAACAGCTACGCCGTGCTGGATCTGCTCCACTGCTGCCAATCCCTCCGTGAACCCGTTACCCTCATTGCCAGACTACGTCTGGACGCCGCCCTCTATGCGCCAGCACCGGCCCGTCAGCCGGGTCAGCAGGGCCGCCCGCCGCTGAAAGGCGCGCGGCGACCCTCGCTGAAGGCCCTCCTCGACCAGCCCCAGGCAACTTGGGCCAGTGTGGCCGTGGCCTGGTATAACGGCGCCACCCGCACGGTGGAACTCACCTCCCAGACGGCAGTCTGGTACCGCTCCGGCAAGCCTCCCGTCCTCATTCGCTGGGTGCTGATCCGCGATCCCCAGGGCGCCTTCGCCACCCAGGCTTTGCTGTGTACCGACCCATCGGCGGACCCGACCCAGATCCTGGAATGGTTTGTCCTGCGCTGGCAACTGGAGGTCACCTTTCAGGAGGTGCGTACCCACCTGGGCGTGGAGACCCAGCGCCAGTGGTCCGACCTGGCCATCGCCCGCACCACGCCTGTCCTGCTGGGTCTCTTCTCCTGGACCACCCTGGCCGCTCACGCGTTGCAAAAACAGCGCCCCATGACCCAACGCAAGGCCGCTTGGTATGACAAGCCGTCGCCGACCTTCGTGGACGCCATCGCCCTGGTGCGACGCCAACTGTGGCTGGAGTCGGAGGGTTTTTCAACGTCGGCCACCGACCCCGACATTCAGGAACTCCCGGTCGCCCTGTACCACCGACTTGTAGATTCGCTTGCTTACGCCGCTTGAAATGCGGAAAGTCCACCTTGGGAGAGTGGCTCACAAAGTGGATGGAAGAGGTCGTTGTCCCCAACTGGCGTCGCAAAACCGTCGACCGTTATCAGGCCGGCCCGCATTCAGGATTTGGAATCAAAGCTGCTGCGTGGTGGGATGTCGGCAAAGGGAGTTTAGATGGTTCATCACCTCCTGAACGCCTCGATGCGGCACGCCCTTCGGATGGAGTTGATCTCGCGAAACCCGGTGACCGCGGTGACGCCGCCGTCCGTCCGCAAACACGAAACCGTTACTCCCGACATCGCCAAGGTGCGGCAGCTGTTGGTTACGGCTGAACTGGAGGATCACCGCTTGTGGCCGGCCATCCACCTGGTGGCGTTCACGGGGATGCGGCGCGGCGAGGTGTTAGCGTTGCAGTGGAAGGACGTTGACCGGAAAAACCGTCGGCTGAAAGTCGTCGGCTCGTTGGTCATCACTGCGAACGGTTTGAGCCTGGAAATGCCAAAAACCACCAGAGGTGAACGCGTCGTAGATCTGGATGATCGAACAGTGGCCGTGCTCCGCTCTGGTACGCAGTGGATCCGGAGGGGCTACCAAAAGCGCCGGACGATTCCAACTCGGCGAAAGAAGCCGATTTCCTTCGGTCGGGTAGTTACGACGACCACCAAGACCAATTGGACGAACAATCACGTGACCCGACAGAAGTGTTACAACAACTTTCTGCGGATAGCCGAGCCAGGGCCGATGATTTTATCCGCCGGTTGCTAGACGAGGAACAAAGTTAGGCCGGTATTACCAGGTTGCCCGTCGGATCCGGCACCAGCTCCAGGTAAATCAGCGTCGTCTCGATGTCGGCATGGCCCAGCCACCGGATCAGGTAGTTCAGCGGCGTGACGTTCTTCAGAGCGTGCCGGATGTAGCTATGTCCCAGCGCGTGCGTCTCAACGTGCCGGCCGGGTGCCAACTGTGCCCGTTCCGTCGCCAACTCCGGCGCCGCCTGCACCCGCCGGCAGGTCGTTGTCCTGTAGGACTCGATCAGTCGACCCGGTCCCACGGCGCCGTAACTGGTAGCCGAAATGAGGGCGGTTTGCAGCAGCTCTGCCCGGGCGTGGGGCGCCGAGATCGGTACTCACCGTGGGACGTCGACGAGTATGTCAGGATTGACAGGTTTGGTCGCCGGGCTAGAATGACCCGTACCCGAAGTTCAGGGAGGTTGTTCATGGCTGATACATACTCTGAAGAGGAACTGCTGGACCTGGCGCGGAAGTACAGCTTCCGCAGTCGGATGGACCGGAGCAGCGTCACCGGCCCCATATTCGTTTGGGGTCGCGGTTCGGTGGTTCGCGACATCAACGGAAAGGAGTACCTGGATTTCAATTCCGGCCAGATGTGCGCTGCGTTGGGCCATAACCATCCCCGGATCGTACAGGCCCTCCAGGAAAGCTGCGAGTCACTGATTCACAGCCACATGACGATGTTCAACGATCGGGAGATTATCCTCGCCAGCCGACTGGCGGAGATTACGCCTCCCGGCCTAAACCGGAGTATGTTCCTCACCTCGGGCAGCGATTCCAACGAAGCTGCCATGGCAATCGCCAAGCGCTACACCGGCGGCTACGAAATAGCCAGCCCGGTGGTCAGTTTTCACGGCATGAGCGACGCCACCCGGGCAGTTACCTTTTCTGGATGGCATCAGGGATATGGCCCTTATGCGCCCGGCAACTACCCCATCATCGCGCCTTACCGGTACCGGTGCGCTTTTTGCCAGAATCAACCAGCTTGCGACTACACCTGCCTGGACACCAGCTTTGAGTTGCTGGACGCGCAGGCCGACGGTCGTATGGCGGCAGTGATTACCGAGCCGCTCTTCAGCGCCGGCGGCGTGATAGAACCGCCGCCTGGTTGGCTGCAGGAGTTGAAACTACGCTGTGAGCGGCGGGGAATGCTCCTGATTCTCGACGAAGCGCAGACTGGATTGGCCAAATTGGGATCAATGTGGGCCTTCGAGCAAGAAGGCGTCGTGCCCGACATTTTCACCATCTCAAAGCACTTCGGCGGTGGTATCGCCATCAGCGCCACCATAACCACCGACGAAATTGAGGAGAAGGCGGTAGAGACCGGCCTGGTCGTGGCTCACTCCCACTCCAACGACCCACTGACCTGCAACGCTGCCATCGCCAGCCTGGACATAATTCTCGAAGAAAGTTTGGTTGACGTTGCCGACCGGATTGGGAAGTATTGGCAGGGGCACCTGCTCCGATTGAGCCAGCGGCACGAACTGGTGGGCGACGTTCGCGGTCGCGGGCTGCTCCAGGGAATCGAGTTCGTTACCGACCGGGCAAGCAAGGAACCCGCTTATGAGCAGGGCCAACGGATTGGGCGATTGTGCCTGGAGAACGGGCTGATCGTAAGCGTTCGTCGGCGTGGTTCGACGCTGCGGTTTGTACCGCCGTTCACCACGACGGAAGCCCAGATGGACCTTGCCGCCGACATACTGGACCACGCCATAGCGTCCGTTTCGTAACGGAATGGTCCGCCGGTCAGCGATACCCGGCGCGCGCGACGCCGCTGATGTGGGGAGCGCCGTTGTAAAGTTGCATCGCGGCAACGCAGTGTATGGATGTCGGTCCCTGGTGGAAGCCCGAGCGGCCAAATATTCCCGGCAGGTTGACGCAATAGGCGGCCTTGCACCCAACGGGGGAAGGATTTTAGCACCGCTCGCCCCATTGAGAGGCCGGACTCGCCTTTGGAAGGGTTATTACAGCACTGTCGTGAACGTCCCGCTGGGGCCTGGCACCAGCTCCAGGTAAATCGGAGTGGCCTCAATCTCGGAGCGCCCCAACCGCCGTTTCAAGTAATTGGGCGGGATGCTGCTCATCAGCCGTTGCCGGGTGTAGCTGTGGCGCAGGGCGTGGGTTCCGAGCCGCCGTCCAGCGGTGAGGGCGCCCAGCTCCACGGCGCGACGTGTCGCCTCCCTTACCCACCGTCAGGCGGTTGAGCGGTCGGGCTCGACTATCCGACCAACACCAACGTCGGCGAATCCCAGCACCGACGCCAGGGCGGTTTGCAGCTCGGGGTTTATCTGCGCGATCCTGGCCTTGTCTCCCATGCCTCGGCCGACCCGCAAGGTGAGGCGGTTGATGTTGACGGTGAGGTCGGTGCGTGCTAGCGCCATGGCTGTGGAGACGCGAGGCCGGACCGCCACCGTTTTGACATGTGCAAACTTCGCCCGGGCGCGAAGCGCTGCAATGGCGATGGCCACCCGGCGTCGGCCTTAAGGTACTCGGGTAGATTGTTACCTTTCCATCGGAATTTTCGTTACGAACCGGGACGTTTGGGACCGGTTTGCGGGGTGGGACCGGTGCTTGGCGCGTTGGCGGTTGTGGCGTCGTATGCAACCAAAGCACCCATTTTGTTACACTGCCGTCCATGACCACCACGCTGAGCGCGCGCCCCGTCCGGGGAATCTACTCCAAAGGCGGCAAAACGCAACAATCACTCCGAGGGAAAGGTTCCAACCTGCCGGAGTACCTGGAACAGCCCGAAGGTCAGGCCGTCATCGCCTCCACTCCGAACCCTCTAGCCAAACCCCTGACGCCCGAGCAGCGGCGGGCCGACCTGCGGGTGCCCGAGGCGTTGGGTTTGGAGAATCGCGACCGATTACCGGACTCGGACCGGCCTACGCTCCGAGTGCGCCGGGGTAACGGCAACAAGAACAGAGTGGTGCCGCTGCACCCTGAACTGCCAACTGCTCTCATCGCGGCTGCCGGTTACGGGGCCTTGGGCCAGGGGCGGTTTATCGAGATATCCAGGACGACGGCGTGGCGGCGACCGCAGGTGGGGGCAGAGTTGGCAACGAGCCGATGTCGTTTGCCGCAGTCAAAAACTCGTTCTGAATTGATTTGCCGGCAGGCTGGGGCTCGAGCCGGTGTTGCCGGTCTGAGCGCGAAGCGGCAACTACGACTTTCTTGATTGAAACCAACCCCGGAAGACGGGACGGTTGGGCAATACACGAAATACCGAAAGGGGGAAGAGTGATGCCAGAGAAGCAACGTATGACTACCAGGCTCAAGGAGCTGTTTGAGCGTCCGGAGATTTTCGTTCTGGCCGGCGGCATGAACGCCATGGGCGCAAAGATGGCCGAGGCGCTGGGGTTCGAGGCCTTTTATATGTCCGGAGGAAATACCTCGGCCCAACTCCTGGGTTGGACCGAGGGTGGAACCAGTATGCGAGACATGGTGGACAACGCCAGGCGCATCGTAAACACGGTGGACATTCCGGCGTTCGTTGACATGGATACCGGCTACGGGGATGCCGTTATGGTTTATGAGACCGTGAAGGAGTACATCCGGGCTGGGATAGCCGGCACCCACCTGGAGGACCAGACCTACCCGCCCAAGAGCGGCCCTCGCCGCAGGTGCGTTTCCATCGAAGAGATGGTGGGCAAGTTGAGGGCCGCCATGGACGCCAAGATGGAGCTGGACCCCGACTTCGTAATTGTGGCCAGATGCGACTACGCCGGCGTCCCGGGCGCGACCTTCGAGGACGTGATGGAGCGCTGCCTGGCTTACAAGAGCCAGACCAACGTGGACGTAGTCTGCCCCGCCGTAGCGTCCTGGGAGGACAACCAGGAAGCCATCCGGCGGATTCCCGGTCCGGTGCTGCCCCTGTTCACCCACGGGAGCCAGACTCATCCCACTTTGGCAGAGTTGCAGGAAGCCGGGGCCGCCGCGGCCTGGTATCCCGGCCTAACCACCATGGCGGGTCTTCAGGCGTCTTGGGACTTCCTCAGCGATTTCCAGGATCGCGGCACCGGCGCCATCGACGATTTCCTGGCGACGGCTGCTCAAAGCAGGTGGGGCGTGGCCAGCAACGGAGGTATCCTGGGGGCGCAGCGCATTCGGGAGTTGGAGGACAAGTACTTGCCATAAGGGAGACCGAATCAGGGACACCGGGTGCGGTCACTGTAGAAGTGGGAAGGTTTCGTGGAGGGAAGCCTTGTGGGTGGGGCACGTTCAGGTTGTCCTGCACTACCCGGACTACCCAGGTGTCGGCGTAGGCCAAATCCACCAGCCAGCGCACCTGATGGGCGAAGTCTTGCATGGGATGTCGCTGGGTTACGGCCACGCGGCGCCAGCCGGCCAGGGGTTCGCAGGTCAGAAACAGGTTGCGGGTACCGGCCCGGCGGTACTCGAAGCCTAGACGCCGCGGCTGTCCCGGTTGCGCTGGGATGGGCGGCCTGGTGTCGGCCAGGAGAGCATAAAGAACCTGGAACTGCTGTGCAGCCAATGGAACCACGTCAGGGCTAACTGCCCGCAGAAGTACTTGCTGGCCCGACTGCGAGAGCCGGCGTTCGCGGGCTGGAGTCGCCGTTAATCCTTGCGATCAGGTAAAGGCGTTTGTTTCCGCGATGCACATAGCGACACGCATTTATCCTGCAGCACCCCGCTAAGTTGGATCGTACTTGAACCCAGAGGGCCGCATAGCATTCTTAAGAACCTGTCTACGATCTCTGGAATAGGTTAAGTTGAGACTATTATCAGGGGAGGGGTAATCATGTCTCATTCCTATCCCAGCGACATCAGCCGGGAGCAATTCGCCCGGATTCTGCCGACGTTGGAGTCGGCCCGCCGTCGGACCAAGCCCCGCACCGTGGACTTGTATGACGTTTTCTGCGGCGTACTGTACCTCTTGAAAAGCGGGTGCCAGTGGCGAATGCTGCCCGCGGACTTCCCCAATTGGCGCACTTGCTACCAGTATTTCCGGCAATGGAGCGAGCGGCCTGGCCCGGGTCAGGATTCCATTCTGGAGCAAGTCCTAAAAAAAATCGGTTGGCGCGGCCCGGCAAAGCAATGGTCGGAAAGAGCAGACCAGCTTCTGCATCGTGGACTCCCAGAGCGTCAAGAACACGGACACCGCCGGGCACAAGGGCTATGACGCGGGCGAGAAGGTGTCCGGAATCAAGCGTCACATCGCGGTGGACACGCAAGGATTGCCCCATGCGATACACGTTACTACCGCCGACGTTACCGACCGGGCTGGGGCTTTGGCGATGTTTGACGAAAACCGGTCCGGCCTCAACCAGGTCCAGAAGGTGCTGGTGGACGGGGGTTACACCGGGAAGCCCTTTGCCGCTGCGGTGCAAAGCTTGCTGGGAGCCTCGGTGGAAATAGTGAAACGCAACGAACTGCACACCTTCGTGGTGCTGCCGAAGCGATGGGTGGTGGAGCGGTCTTTCGCCTGGCTGGAAAAGTGCCGCCGACTCTGGAAGAACTGTGAAAGAAAGCTCAATACCAGCCTGCAAATGGTGGTGCTTGCCTTCATGGCGCTAATCCTCAAAAGATTGTAAACAGGCTCTTAGAGTGGCGTCGATTTCGTTGCGATCTGCTGAATACAACTCTCTTGAACCTTGCACCATATTGCCGTTCACCGTGTCAAAGAACGCATCACTAACGTCATGAGGCGTGGGTTCCTTACATCGTAACCGAGGCGCTTCGCGCACTGCATCGAAATACACGCGCCCGGAATTCCGGTCAACAGACGCGAAAGGTCCAAGTATCTGTCCCACGTGGCCATGGAATTTTAGACACAAACCTGCCGATAAGGATAAAGGATAAAGGAAACCATACGATGGTTTCTTGCGCTTCAGACTCGATGAGACCGGCATACATGATTTTGTCCGAAGTAACGAATGACCTATCACCGGTGCTTACAACTGGGTAAAGCACGTAATTCGTTAACACCCGCGCGACGCTATCAACGAAATGTCGATCCAACACTGGCCCGTCTCCCGCATTCCAGCACTACCCGGCCACCAGCATCTCGTCGGTGTTGAAGAGGGGCGACAGCAGCCTGGGGGAGTCGTCGGTGACCAGCGCCATGTCCTGCAGGTGCCAGTAGCCGATGTGCGGCTCGAGGGCCACCACCATGCCCTCCTCCAGGACGCGGGTGCTGGACGGCACCATGTAGGGCTCCTGCTGGTGCCACCAGGCGCCCACGCCATGCCCGGCCAGGGACACGTTGCCCTGGAACCCGGCTTCATGGAAGCTGTCGTTGGCAAAGTGGTAGATGTCAGCCGTCCGCGCCCCGGGGCGGCACCGCTCGATGGTGGCGCGGTAGATGTCTCTGGTAACTCGGTAAATCCCTTGCTGTTCGTCTGAGGGCGCACCCACGCAGACGCTCCGCGACTGGTGGCCGGGATAGCCGTTGAGGTATGCGACATAATCGTTGCGGATGATGTCGCCGGCCTCAAATGCCAGGTCGCTTTCGCCGCCGTAGGCCACCGTGTTGCGGCTGGAGTTCAGGATGCCGTGGGCCCAGTTGGCGCCCCGGCGCAGACAGCTCTCGATGATGCGGCTATGCACCAACCGTTCGGTGTCACCGGGCCGAACGGTGGACAGCACCTCCAGGTACGCTTCGTCCAGCAGCTGGGCTCCGGCTTCGAGGGCCTCCACCTCTTCGGGCGTCTTGATCCAACGCACCTGGTCCATCAACTCGGTGCTGTCGACGATACGCGCCCTGGGCAGCAACCCGCCAATCTCCTCCCACCGGTTCGCGCTGACGTAGCTCATCTCGAACCCGATGGTCTCCTCGGCCAGCCCCAGTTGCCGAAGCACATCGGCGGCCCTCTGGTAGGGCGACTCCGCGTAGTCGTCGACGACCTCGATGCGTTCCAGCCACGAGTCGCGGCGGGCCAGCGGAGCCGCGTAGGAGTTCAGCACCATCACCGGCTCGCCCGTCCGCGGCCACACCAGCATCACCTCACGCGGCGAATCCGGGAACTCCAGGTGCCGCGCCAGTGTGCCGGGATAAGCGAACCCGGCCAGGTAGGTAAAGTTCTTGCCCGAGCGGGCCACTATGGCCGAAACGCCTGCTTCGTCCATCAGCCGGTGCAGCCGCTCCACATTGGCGATTATCTTGCCGTAAGCGTTGGACATATCCCTCACTCTCCTTCCAAGGGTCTTTCCATTGTCCCCTAATGTCATTGCGAGGAGCGAAGCGACGTGGCAATCTCGATCCGGTAGCCGGGTTTGCTTCGCCAACGAGATTGCCACGCTGCGCTCGCAATGACAATAGGGGACAATCGAAACACCCTGGTAGCCGCAAACGGCTTCTTGTCCCAATAACAGCGGTCTGATATAAGAACAGGACTTATGGCGTCCTCTTTGTCGGCTCTCCTCAACCGGCGTCTCAATACTCCCTTTTACTACGGCTGGCTGGTGCTCGGGTTTTCGGGCATTGGGGCTTTCGTGGCTACGGCGGTGGCGGGGGTAGTGCTGGGAGGAGTGCAGAGCTACATTCTGGAGGACACCAACTGGCCCCGGACCAGTATCGGGCTGGCCTCCAGCTGCGGCGTTTGGATGTCGGGGGTCTTCGCTCCCTTCGCCGGACGGCTGGCCGACCGGTATGGCCCCCGATGGCTGATGCCCGTCGGGGTGATTGTCCTGGGGCTGTCCATGGTGGCCATCGGCGGGGTGCACGCCGCCTGGCAATTTTTCATCGCGGCGGTCATCGGGCGGGCCATCAGCCAGCCCTTCCTCATCGGCGTGGTGCCGCGGACCATGGCGGTCAATTTCTTCAACCGGCGCCGCAACGTGGCGCTGGCCATCACCGGAATTTATCGCCCCATCAGCGGGGCGCTGATCATCCAGGCGTTCTCGGTCATCACCCTGTTGGCGGACTGGCGCATGGCCTTCCGGTTGATGGGGTTTTTCAGCCTGTTCCTGGCCATCCCCATGATGATCGTCATGCGCCGCCGCCCGGAGGACATCGGCCTGCTGCCTGACGGTGCCCGGGCCCCGCCCGCAACGGGACCATCCGACCCTGCCACGGCGGGACTGGGCGGGCACGGAGCGCCGCGCGGGACGGCGACAACAGAGGTGAGCTGGACGTCCAAAGAGGCAATGCGGTCCAGGGCCTTCTGGCTGGTTTCAATGGTCGCTTTTCTCAATGTGACGGGCAGTTCCGGCCTGGGGTTCAGCCTGGTTCCCTACCTGCACGAGTTTGCGGGGTTGACCACTCCGCAGGCGGCGGGTGTGCTGAGCGTGAGCACGTTCCTGGCGTTGAGCAGCCTGGTGTGGGGACAGGTGGCGGGAAAGCTGACACCGCGATGGTGCATCGTCGGAGCCATGGCGGTGGCGACGCTGGCAACGCTGGCTTTGCTGCAAGTCAACTCGCTGGTGGCGGCGTTCGCCTTCGGGGTGTTTTGGGGGTTGTTCCACAGCGCGCTGGAAGTGCTGCTGTACATGGTGCTGGCGGACTATTTCGGGCGCAACTCCTACGGAGCCATCGCCGGGGCAATGCGTCCCTTCGAGGCCGGCGGGCTGGGACTGGGACAGATTGTGGGGCCGGTGGTGTACGACCTGACGGGAAGCTACACCATCCTGATCTTATTCTCGGCGGCAGTGCAGGGGATGGCGATGTGCCTGATGTTTCTGGCGCGGCGTCCAGAGCGGCGGCCACCGCTGGTGGCGGCAAGGGCGTAGCATATATGGCGAATTCAGCCACCTCCAACCCGGCGATGACGTCCTTCACCTTGTAACAGTAAGTGGGCCAAACGAAACGATGCCCGGAGTACGGCAGGGCAACGAGCCACGCCCGCGCCAACTCAAAACGCGGCCCTGGCGACACCCTTGTTCCGCCCGCCGAGACCACATCGCCCGCCGGCCGGTTCAGAAAATCCTGATACGGAACCGCCCGCACGCTCGGGACGCGGTGGATACGAACATCCTACCGCTCCGCCGGGGCCGACCAGCTGGTGTTGCCCTCCTGCATCGCAAAGGGCGGGGAAGTGGCGGAGACGTAGATCAACTTTTCCTCTCCAATGTTGCGGATAGAGTGGCTGGCGCCCGGCGGCACCAGAATGGCCGTGCCCGGCCCGACTTCTTCCAGCTCGTCCCCAACCCGCATCGCCCCCCGTCCCTGGACAATCACGTACACCTGCTCCCGACTTTCGTGGGAGTGGACCGCTTGTTCGCTGTCCGGTTCACCTTCAACCCAGGTTACGGCCAGGTTCTCTGACCCAAACTGGCCTGAGGCCAAAAGCAAGTGCGACACCTGCCCGCCCCGGTGGTTCTGTGGACTCCGTCCCAAAGTCTGGATGTTCATCGGGTACGTCTCCTTTATTGCGTTTAGCATGAAACTTTGGTTCTTTGCGTACCTCGTATTCCCGCCTTCGCGGGAACGCAATGGATTTCCCATCCTACCACCAGGGAAGGGCACGGAAGCCACGACCCTCAAGCCAGGTGACATCTGAAACTGCGGTGTCCCCCCGGGGCGGAACGGTGGGCCGGTGGCTGGCGCCGGAAATCGACGAGGCGCACGAGTCGGATACGATGGCGTCGATGTTGATGCACGAATCCGTTCCAGAACTGTAGACGCTCAGATGGATTGGATTCGAGAGCCGGCTTGATTGGGCTTGGCAATAGTAGGGGCCGATAATAATCTTGCCCGCTGGTTGTTCTGCCGGTGTATCAGAGAGAGCGCGTCCAATCAAAACTACCGAACTACCATCAACGTGAACTCCAAACCGAAAATATTTCAGGATGGTATATCGTCGACTGCGGGTTCCTGAGCCGGGGATGCGCGTCGGCCTGGGGCCCCAAAGGTTCGGCTTCTTCTTCAAGCCGATGATTGAGGAGCTGGGTTGGAGTCGCTCCGTGATGACCGGCGCTCTCCTGGCGCGCGACTTGGTCGGAGCGGCCATTGCGCCCCCATTCGGTTTTGCCGTGGACCGGTTACGGACCGAGGTTCCTGGTGGCGGGTAGCGCCGTCGTGTTGGGCATATCCCTGATGCTGCTCTCGCAGACCCATGAGATCTGGCAGTTTGTGCTCATCTACGGTGTCCTCGGCACCTTCCGAGTACCGGGACTGGGCTACGGTGTCGTTAGGCCCCACCATCGCCAAATGGTTCAACCGTCATAGGGGACGAGCCACCGGGATAGCGACCGCCGGCCTGAACGTTGGCGCGGTGGCGATGACGCCGCTCATCCTGTTCCTCATCAGTTCCTACGGTTGGCGAACTGCCTGGTTCTGGTTGGGGTTCGTGCCCTGGTTTGTCGTCGTGCCGCCATACCTGCTCTGACTGCGCAGACAACCTGAAGACATGGGTTTGTTGCCAGACGGGGCGTCAGCCGAGGCGTTGCCGAACGACGAGCAGGACCAAAGGCCCGGTGCCCCAGAGACACCGGCGGTGGCAGCAGCGAGCTGGACGGTGCGCCAGGCAATCCGCGCACCGACGTTTTGGCTACTCATCGCTTACGAAGTGATTTCACGAATGTCGATGGGCGCCCTCATTATCCACCGCATCTCATACATGACCGACCTGGGCTTCTCCGCTGGACAGACTGGGATCTCCCTTGTCATCTAAGGTGTTTGCGCCTTGGCGGCTAAACTGGCCTGGGGGTTTCTGGGAGACCGTTTTCCGGTCCGGTTGCTGGCCGTGTTCGCATTGACCGGCGGCGCGGGCAGCATACTTGCGGGAGTGGGAGCTACCAATATCTGGCAGCTGTATGGCACGTTTGGAGTGATGTACGGCCTCACCGGTGGCGCGCTGGTGGTGATCGCCCCGTTACTGTGGGCCGGGCCCTTCGGCCGGCGGTATCGGGGGGCAATAAATGGAGTGATCAGCCCCTTCCGGCTTGTGGCCAGTCTCGGTGGGCCGATGTTCGCGGCGCTGATATTCGACCACTACGGTAGCTACGACATCGCCTTCAGGTTTTGCGCCGGGTACCTCGCGGTGAGCGCCGGCCTGGTGTGGTTGACGGGGAGCCCCAAACCACCCGGCTCAAGAGTCGACGGTCAATGAACTGGCAATAGATCGCGAAGCACAGGCGACCCTGAAAGTGACGATTGCGTTTGTAATTGGCGGCGGTAATGTAGGCCATGTGGGCCATGTGGGCGGCTCCATCGTCGGGACCCTCGGCGTACACCAAATCCACCATGTGTCGGCAGCATCAAAGCTACCGTCCTGCTTTGGCAACCCTTGTATAATCCAGTGAGCGATATCCCCGCCGCGAAGACCGCATGGGCCAATCGGAGGTGGCGTATGGCAACCACGAACTCGGTGCTGGGGCAAATTATTTTGGTTGATGGAGTCGGGGGAGTCGTCGACCGTCGTCGACCGGCTGATGATCGACAACCCCAGGAGGTACTATTGGGGCGTTCGCCCGCCCGCCCAACCGAAGTGGTCACCTTGAACGGAGTTGCATTATGACGCCTGGCCGATTCCACCTCGTCAGTCAAGTGGGCCGTGTCCCCTCCATGACCGTGCGGCTGGACGGGCAGCAGGAAGTCAGATTTCAACGCCTGATGGTGGAGTCGATAATGATTGACCTTCACCAGCATCCGATGGTCCTGCCCGCAGACTTCAGCCAATATTGGGAGTACCTGCGCAGCGACAGTTACGCCTGGGGGTACGACGCGGTACGAGAAGGCGGCTTTACCGCCGTGGGAACAGCCAACGTCTTTCGCGGGATGCTGCACACCAACGAGATGTCCTTCATCCGATTCCCCGATCTGCTGGAAGAGATCAGCATGATGATTGCAGACATTTCGCAACATGACGACGTGCTCCAGGTCAGCAATGCAGCCGACATAGAGTCGGCCAAACAGCAGGGCAAGGTGGGGTTCTTGCCCACGGTGGAGCACCTGGCCATTGGCAATGAGCTAAACCTGGTGGACGTGCTTTATAACGCGGGAATACGGCTGGCTGGCCTGACCTACAGTCGCAAGGCCTACATTGGGGACGGCATCTTCGAGCGCAACGACGGAGGCCTTAGCGAGTTTGGGCTGGAGGTCGTCCAACGTATGAATGAATTGGGGATGGTTGTCGACGTGTCCCACGCTTCCTTCCAAACCGCCATGGACGCCATCGAGGCATCGAAAACCCCGGTGACCTTCAGCCACGACGGTTCCTACACCCTCGCCAGCGACAGTTTTCAAGCCCGCAGGTTGCGGAAGGACGAGGAATTGTTGGCCTGCGCCCAGAAGGGCGGCATCATCGGAATAACCGCCGTACCCAACCGGTTCAGCAATGACCCCGAGCAAAATATCGAATGCGTGCTGGACCAATACGATTACATGGTCAAACTGGTGGGCGTGGACCATGTGGCCATCGGCACAGACACCGGTATTGGCGACACGGTGGGCGTGGGGCGAGTGGTGATGGGCCGCACCGATCCCGCGCCGGCGCACTATCTCAACGGTCTGGAATCTCCTGCCGACGGCAAGAACATAGTCCGCGGACTGATTGCCCGTGGCTACTCCGACGAGGAGATCAGGAAGATCGCCGGCGGCAACGCCCTGGCGTTTTTCAGGCGGATTATGGAGTGATCCGTCTCACACTTCCAGCCAGGAGAGCGCTCAGGTGGTGGAGGTATGCCGCAAGATGGGCGCCAGTGAGCAGACTTTCTTCAATACTTGTAGAATGCCCTCCAAGCTAGCTTGAAGGAGGCCCAAGTCCATCATGAAGTTTGCCCTGTTTTTGCTGGGTTCCTGGACAGAGCAGGAGACCAGCGCTCAAAGCCGGATCTTTGGTGAAATGCTGGAACAGGTTGAATATGCCGAGGAGGTAGGCTTTGATTCGATCTGGATTGCGGAGCATCACTCCAGCCGGTACGGCATCTGTCCATCCCTGATGCCGCTGCTCAGCCACATTGCCGCCCGCACCAAGAAGATCCGGATCGGGGCTGGCGTCAGCGTCTTGCCATTCCACAATCCCATTTTCCTGGCTGAAGAGAGCGCCATGCTGGACGTTCTGAGCAATGGCCGACTGGACTTCGGGGTTGGACGCGGCTCGGCGGATTACGAGTACGGCAACTTCAACATCGACTTTGACACCCGGGACGCGCGAACTCAGGAGGCGTTGGACATTATCCTGGGGCTGTGGACTGGGGACGATTTCACCTTTCAGGGCGAGTTTTATCAGGTGAGAGGCCTAACGATAGCTCCCAAGCCCGTGCAACAGCCTCATCCTCCGGTGTATCTGGCCGTATCCCGCACCCCCGCCAGCGTGGACGTTGCCGTATCGCGAGACCTGCCCATCCTGACCAGCTTTTCTACCCCGGAGGCCGATAACCTGGGCCTGTTTTCCCTTTATGCTGAACGCTGCGCCGCTGCCGGCAAGGATCTCCCTTTGGCGGAAATGCCCTATTTTCGGTTTGTGTACCTGGACGAAGACGAACTGGCAGCCCGGGAATACCCGCGCCAGTCTCTGACCTGGGTCCGGGATTTGGGTGGTTATCGACGCACCTTGACCCACGGGGATGAAATCAATGTGGATCTGGACCACTGGCGCCGAACCCGCACCGTCGAACCGGCCAGCTATGAGTCGGAACTGGAGACTACTGCTTACTTCGGCACGCCGAAGCAATGTGTGCAGCGCATCACCAGGTTAAGGGACGAACACGGCATCGGGTACTTCGGCGCCAGCATGTCCTTCGGTAGTATGGAGCACTCCAGGGTTTTGCGCTCTATGGAGCTTTTCGCCAAAGAAGTGATGCCCAAGTTCCGGCACTAGAACTTCATCATGTAACGGGCGTCTGATGGCGCCTGGCTCGACTCGATATGCCGGCAGACTTTGCGTGTCCGAAGGGAAAGCTATGCCCATTCCCCGCACCTCCAGATTCGATTTACCGGGGTCGCCCTTCGTGAGCATCAGTCCCGCTGGGCCGCTGTTCACACGACCCCCGGCTCGTTCGGCATGATATAGTCAGCTCCAGATACGAGCCAGCGAACCGTAAATGTTGCGATTGCACCGGTGGTTGGAAGAAACCATCCGCTAAATCACCGGAAGGCAGAGAGAGACGGTGATCAGTCCATCAGTGGAGCGCCGCCATTACGACAAACCAGTATCAGGAGGTCACCATGCCCGATAGTCTGGATCAAATCGTAGAATCCTCCGAAGCGGAACGGCTGGCCACCGGGTTCGAGTTTACCGAAGGGCCGCTATGGCACCCGGATGGCTACCTGTTATTCGTGAACAACCGGATCAACGTCATCTATCGCCTGACGCCCGGTGGCGAGCCCGAGGTCATACGGGAAAACAGCGGGGGCGCCAACGGTCTGACCTTCGACCTACAGGGCAGGCTGATAATGTGCGAAGGGGACAACCGGCAGATGACCCGTTGGGAAGCCGACGGCTCGATCACCGTAATCGCCGACCGCTGGGAGGGCAAGCGGCTGCACCGGCCCAACGATGTGGTGTGCCGCTCCGACGGCAGCATCTACTTCACCAGCCCCGGCCTTCGCCTGCCGCCGGAAGAGCGGGAAATCGACTTCCACGGCATCCACCGCATCGCCCCCGACGGCACAGTGACCGCGGCGGTCACCGACTTGGAATCTCCCAACGGCCTGGCCTTCTCTCCCGACGAAACTATCCTGTACGCCGACAACACGCGCCGCGGCGACGAATGCGCCGCAGAGAAGGAACGGGGTGAGGTTTGTACCCACCAGTACATCCGGGCCTATGACGTAGCCGCCGATGGCTCGGTGAGCAATAGTCGGCTGTTCGCCAACATGCACTCGGCGGAGGACGGCGTCCCCGATGGGATGAAGGTTGATACCGACGGCCGGCTGTACTGCACCGGCGCGGGAGGAGTGTGGGTCTTCGAGCCGGACGGTTCCCTGGTGGGTATCATCCGGTTGCCCGAGATTCCGGCCAACTGCGCCTGGGGGGACCCCGATTACCGCACCATGTACTTCACCGCCCGTAGCTCAGTCTACCGGATACGGATGAAGACCACCGGGATCAACCCCTGGCGGGGCGGCTAACCGGCCCTTTCCGTTTACCCAAGCGTCCGCAGATCGAGTGTGTTCGTGGTCTTCTGAATCGGCCCGGGCGCCACACCGGGAAGGCTGTCCACCTGGGCGGACTCGTCCTCATATACAGCGCCGATGATGGAGGGGGAGAGGCGGGGTTCGATGGAGTGGACTTCCCGGGCGTCAATCCAGCGCATCTTGACGCGGGGTTGCTGCCAGACCATCAAGCTTTTAATCAGACGGGCCTCTTCGTCGTCCAGCGCCAACCGGAGAGAAGGACGACGCTGGTAGAGCAGGTCCATGCCGGTGGCGGATTCCAGTTCGGGGACGATCTGTTGAAACTCGGAGTAAGAGGCCCGGGCAATTTCGAAGGATGGCCCCGGGGAGAACTCGGCGCCCAGCAGGCTGAGGGAACCGGTGGCGTGAGCGGAGGCCCCGCTGCCAATGGCTTCCCGCTCCAGGAGGGTCACTTGCACGCCTTCCCGGGCCAGATAGTAGGCCACCGAGCAACCGACCACACCGGCGCCAATCACAACTACGTCCGCAATTTTAGGCAAACCCTTGCCCTCCAATGAGAGTATTTGGGATTATCGCCGTGGGCCGCAGGAGTGTCAATTTGGGCGTGTTGTTCACGCGGTTTGACAGGATGTACGGGATGGGTGCTCGCCCCTACCCCTGTCGCCACGTCACATTCGAGACGCCTCATAGCACCCCGAATCATTTCCCCATATCGCCCGAAGCAAGGGGAGTGTCGTTGTCCGAGGGTTCCGTCAGATCAAATGGGCAGCGAATTTGTCAGTCCGAGCGGTTGGTGCGGACGGTAGAGTTTTCAAGCGCGGCAACGTCGAAGTTCAGCGCAAAGGTCCTGACTAACTTACCAGTGAAAATGCCACATTATGGAGAATGTGACGTTGACTCCGAAACAACAGACGAGGCTTCAGATTTTGAACATCTTGCTGGTGGAGCAGATGACCCTGGACCAGGCTGCTATGCTGATGGGTGTCAGCGCGCGCCACACCAGGCGCATCCTGGCGGCTTACTTGGCGAAAGGCGCGTCCGCCCTGGACGACGCGACCGGCTCCGTGGTCAGCGTGTCAATCTGGCAGCTGGCGTTGGCCAGGCGGTCCAGGGCGCTGTTGCCCAGGATGGAGTCGTCAAAGAGTCCGAGCCACTCGTCCACGGCGCGGTTGCTGATGATGACGAAGCTGGACGCTCGGTGCCGGCCAAGGTCATCGAGGATGAGCAGATTGGGGGGACAGGAAGGATCGGAGGGTGCGGTCTGTCGAGTTGTCCACCCGGGCCAGTGCCATGGCCTTGAAGAAGTGGTCGGCGTTGCCGAAGCGGACGGTATGTCCGGAGCAGATGGCAGAGTGGCCCAGGGCTTGAGCGAGGAAGCTCTTGCCGACACGGCCAGGAGCAGGGCGATGGTGTCCACTACGGTGTGGCGTTTGCGCCCGACAATGCTTTACCGATGTCACAACCCGTGGCACGCTTCTTCCGTGGTTGTCACCAACTGGCTGTCGGTGATGTCCGAGCCGGGCGTGGCTTCGAGCCCCGCCGCTTCTCGTGCCCGGGCACGAGAAGCCGTCTCAACTCGTTCCCGTGTCCCGTCATCGCGCCACTTCCGAATGTACCGCCAATCAGACGCGGTGAACTTGAACCGGCAACCCTGAAAGGTGAGTGGTTCGACCCACAATCCCGGCGCCGATCCCTTTTTGCCGATACGTGGGTTCGCGGACTACGTCAGGTTTCGCAGCAGGCTGCCGTAGCCGTCTATCGGCTTCGACCACCCCAGCTGCCGGAGGGCCATCCAGATGGTGGCCTGGTTGACAGTGATGACGGTCTTGCCCAGCTTCTGCTCCAGTTCTTCAGCTGCGTCCAGCGCCCGCCAGGCCGTGCCGGGCAGGAAGATGGTATCGGCCTCTTCCTGGACCACCGTCGGCACAAAGTCGATGATGGTCTGGGGCGGCTCGGCGTCGATTTCGCGAGGGTTCATCGAGTCCTGCATCCACGGCTCGCCGTCGGCGCTCTGCACCTCGAAGCCGGCCTCTTCCATCAGCGGCTTCAGCCGGTTCCGCAGATGGAAGTTGCGGTATGGCCCGGCGATGCTCAGCCGGCGGCTGCCCATGTGCCGCATGGCGGCGATGCAGGAGGTTACGGCGGTTATTGACTGGACGCCGCTGGCAGCCTCCATGATTTCCGCCATCCGCTGGTCGTAGGCCATATAGCCCTTATGCCACGTGCCGGAGGTGCAGGCGTAGACCAGAACGTCGGGACCGATGTTGGACAGGGCGCTGGCGCCACGGGCCACGTCGTCGTTCATCTTGCCGACGTCGAATCCGAACAGAGCCCAGTCGACTTCGTTGGCTTCGTTGCTGGTCATCGTGAGACGGTGCCCGGTTGCAGTGGAAATTTCCGGCTGGGTTCCCCAAGTGCCGTTCCACATACGCTCGAAGTGCACCGTGATTTCCGGCGGAACCACCCGGTAAAAGTCTGGTTCGACCACCGGGTTGGTGGCGGGCACCAGGGCGCCGATTCGGTGCGTGTTGGTCAAATTCGCCATATTCCTCTGCTCCGGGTCATTTTCGACCGTATTATACAACTCGGATCACGCATCGGATGACGCGAGTAATACGCAGCAGGCGCAATGCTTGCCTGGCTAAGTGTTGCGCCCGTCTCGATTCGGCCTAGAATGTCGCAACTGAGATCAAGCAGGAGGAATGCCGAGATGGGATTCAAGCTGGTAATCTGCCCACCCAACTATCAGGACCACTGGCCGCAGCAGCTCCAGGAGGAGATACCGGATATCGACGTTCACGTTTGCCCAACCGTGGGGGAGGCGATGGAGGTCATCGGCGACGCTGACGCGGCCTTCGGCGATATTGTGCCGGAACTGCTGGAGCGGGCTCACAACCTCAAGTGGATTGCCTGCCCCCAGGCCGGGCCGCGCGCCGGGTACTACCACCAGGATTTAATTGGGAGCGACGTGGTGGTTACCAACACCAGAGAGATCTACAACGACCATATCAGCGCCCACATAATGTCGCTGTTGTTGGCGTTCGCAAGGGGGTTACAGGTGTACATTCCCCAACAGGTGGCGGGCGTCTGGCAGCAGGGGTACCCGACCATTTACTTGCCCGAAGCCACCGTGGTGATCGTGGGTGTCGGAGGCATCGGCGGCGAAACGGCCCGTCTGTGCTCGGAGTTCGGAATGACGGTGCTTGGGGTCGATCCCAGACTGACAGTGCCCTCGGCGGGCGTTTCGGAGCTGCACCGGCCCGATGACCTGCTGGAAGTCCTGCCGAGGGGCGACTTCGTGATTGTAACCGTGCCGGAAACGCCGCAGACCCAGGGCATGTTTGGCAGGGCGCAGTTCCGGGCTATGAAGCGCAGCGGATATTTCATCAATATCGGTCGGGGAGCCACGGTAATCCTGGACGACCTGGTGGATGCGTTGGGGGCGGGCGAGATTGCCGGCGCAGGGCTCGATGTGTTCCAGATTGAGCCCCTGCCCGCTGGACACCCCCTTTGGAATATGCCGGGAGTGTTGATCACGCCCCATGTGGCGGGCAACGGCCCCTATCTCGACGACCGACGTACTGAGCTCTTCATCGACAACTGCAAACGCTTCAACGAAGGAAGGGAGCTGCGAAACGTGGTGGACAAAGCCAATTGGTTCTGATATCGCAACTGCGACAGTCTGGTCAAAAGAGCGGCCGGTTGTTTGAGGCTCGAACAGGCTAAGTGGCATTTTTCAAGGGCAATAGTCCAGTAAGTCGTGAGATTTTTCGTTGCCCAGCAATCCTGTCCGTTGACACGGATAGCGAAAATGTCCGGTCGGTTAGATGGGGATGGTTGCGATTTTTTAGGGCCGTCAGTAAGGCCGTTCCTTGGCACTGAACTTCCTGGTAGACGGGCTCCCGCCGCGTGGGCACTTGCGTACGTTTGCCGGGGAGATGCCTGGCTCCCGGGCGATGACGGGCTGGGGCAGCCCCTTCAGCCTGGCCTGCTGTATCACCATCGTCGGGCCCGTTGAGTGGGCGTCGGCGTATGCTCCAACGTGTGAAGGGCGCGGTCGGATGGGTTCCTTTCGGCAATGGTCCTGACCGTGGTCTCACCCATGGGCACGGGCGCAAGAGCCGCCGGACGCCGCGCCAGATTTGGGGCGGCGTCGGCAGCGCGAGCCTGCGAACCCTTTTCGGCGTCCGGCGCGCACGTTGGTTAGAACTTGGTAAGTGTGCGGCCGCCTCTGAGCACCACGTCCTACACCGGGCGTAGGGCGAAAATCACGTTGCCTCAGAAGGTAGAGGCGGGAAATTCACCTGAGATTGTCCCTTCTGCCCTGTTATGCGGACTAATTGCCCGACCGGTTTCAACGGCTGGTTGTCGTGGGTTGATGCGCCCGAAGGAAGTCGCGCACCTGGTTGATCGTCTGGGCCTTTATGTCTGCTGACTCTTTCCAGGGGTACGCAGTGCCCTCGGCATTAGGCGCCAACTCCACCAGGTCCATTGCGGCTTCCAGGGAGTGCGACGGCGTATCGTCAGGCATTACCAGCATCGGGGTCTGGCACGCACGCGCCCAGTCCCGCGACACGGAGTACATGAAGTCCGGCTGGATTCGGTAAAGGTTGTGCAGGTACTGGTCGACGGTGTCCATGGTAAGGTCAGGCCGGCGTGCGCATAGCTCGGGACCCCAGACATCATGACCCGAGTCATACATAGAGTCGGGTGTTCGGCTGGCGTGCCCAACCGGCTGGCAGAGCACGGCGGCCTTGACGCGCCCGGGCGCCCGGTCGATGAGCGTGAGTGCAAAAGGGCCACCGATGCAGAAGCCGATGAAGAAGAACTCCTGTATGCCGAGGTGGTCCATCAGCCCCAGCTGGTCGTCGGCAAAGGCTCCCCACGGGTCGTTGACCTGAACCGGCCCGGTGGACTCCCCGCCAATCGCGTTGCGCTGGTCCATCGTAATGCAGCGGAAGTCGTTCTTGAACTCGTCCATCACGTTGATCACCTGCCCAGGCCAATTGCCGATCAGGGAGTTCAAGCCTCCGCCGGGCGTGGCCAGAAGCGGGAAACCGGACCCGACTTCCTCGTAATGGATACGGACATCGCCTTTTGTATAAAACGGCATTGCAGCTTCTCCTTCGTGATCTTGGCACCGGGATTATGAAGCGATTGTAACGTGGGAGACCGGGTTGTCAAGGTAGTGTACTCGGTCACGCGTACCCATTTTAATCTGTCATTGCGAGGAGCATAGCGACGTGGCAATCACGATGAGGTTGAACACACGTCGGCGAACCGCCGTTGCTACGGCGACGAGATTGCCACGCTACGCTCGCAATGACAAAGTGGGTGCGCATGAGAGTGTACTCGCGCATTGCGCGTAAGACGGAGCGGCGGCTGCGGTTGACTGGGGGTTGGCGAGGGTGCAGCTCAAGTCAAGAGAGTTGTTGCGCGAACACCTGGCGACGTGCAGCAGCATCTAGCGTCAAGAATTCGGGTGGGGGCAAGTTCAATTGGCCGCTGGCATCGGCGTCCACACCATCACCCTCGGGTGCCGGTAGACAGGCTATCAGTCGGTCGAGGGACAGGACTGCAACGGCCCAACGGGTGTTCCAGGCGAGATCGTGTATTCTCGCGGCAATTCACGAGGGTGACCAATTGACGACGGCGCGCCAGTAGAGCGGCCAGCGCCTGGGTGTCGGCGTCCCGCAGGGTGCGCACGGGTGGACGTACTGCCTCGTCGAAGTGGGCCAATATCTGCGCGCCGAAGCGGTCGTTCTTGGTCAACTGGCCGGTGGACTTGGCGAATTCTCGCACCGGCCGACCAATGTCAGGCCGGTCTGCCGCACTCGGAAACATCCTGTTCGCAGGATTGGCCCGTGCAGCCAAAGATACAGGGAACCTCTTGACCTTTAGGACGATTGCTTTTTGCTGGTCGGTTAACCACCAACAGAATCGTAGAGTATCCAAGCGCCAAAGACTCGATTTACAAGCCGATATCAGTATCCTTACGGAGGATGCTCTCTCTGCTTATGGGCAATTATCTCGGAAGGGTTATCGAATAACGTACAGATGGTTATGCGGCGCGTCGGAACGTATCGGCATTAAGCACGGAAACAAGATGGGTTCGGTACCCGCCGCCACCGACCTAATGTCAAGCGACCCGGGTTCGTCCTGTTGTCAGGTCGCCGATTGGTCTCACAGCCCCGGTACGGAGGGATTTTGCGTTTTGCTTCCTGATGCCTGCTGCGACAGTGTATGATGCGGGGCGATTCACGGTGTGGGAATCCAGATATCGGCAACCGACCGAGAACCCGGCGGAGACCAGACACATGGCTGAGAATGGCATACCGTTGGCACCGCAATTGAATCGTGTGCCTTCGTCAATTGTTCCTCTGAGCGCTCCTGAAGAAACTCGCTTCCAGGGCATTATGGAAGACGCGGTTATGGTGGACGTGCACCAGCACCCCTTCGTCATGCCCGAGTCGATGCACCAGTTCATCGACTACCTGCGCACCAACCGCTACCAGTGGGGTTATCAGGCGGTGGTGGCCGGCGGCTGGACTACCGTTACCACTGCCAATGTGTTCAGCGGCCTGAAAAGCACTCCGGATATGTCCTTCGTAGAGTACGAAGACCTGGTTGCTGAGGTGGGCGGTATGCTCGCCGACGTTGCGTCGCAGACCAATGTGGTCAGGATCGGCAACGCCAACGATATTACCGGCGCCAAACAGCAGGGCAAATTCGGGTTCATGCCGACCCTCGAGCATCTGGCCATCGGGAATCGCATCGAGCGGGTGGATTCGCTGTTCGGCATGGGTGTCCGTTTGGCTGGCATCACCTACAACCGCAAGAACTTCATCGGCGACGGCATGAACGAACGCAATCCCGGTGGCTTGAGCAATTTCGGTATCGAAGTGGTGCACCGCATGAACGACCTGGGGATGGCGGTAGACCTGTCCCACGCCTCGACGCCCACCGCTATGGATGCCATTGAGTTCTCCCGGGCTCCAACGGTTTTCAGTCACAACGCGGCTTACACCCTGCGACCCAACGGCCGTACCCGCAAAGACGTTGAACTGATGGCCTGCGCTGCCAAGGGCGGCCTCATCTGCATTACCGCCGTCCCCAATTCGTTGAGCGATGACCCTGAGCAGGACATCGAATGCGTTCTGGACCATTACGATTACATGGTGCGGTTGGTGGGTATCGACCACGTCGGCATCGGCACCGACACCACCATCGGAGACCATGTTGCCTTCCACCGGGTGATGATGGGAAGAGATGGACCAGATCAGTTGCCGGCTCCCTACCTGAACGGCCTGGAATCGCCAGCCGATGGCAAGAATATTGTGCGGGGCCTGATCCGCCGAGGCTACACTGATGAACAGGTACAGCAGATAATCGGGCGCAACGCCGTGGATTTCTTCCGTCGGGTGATCCCGTAGCCACGGCTGGCTTTGCTACCCGCTCCCGGTGGAGGAACCGTCCGGGGCAGCGCCGCCGGGGGCGAACCCATCTGCGCCTTGCCCGTCTTCGCCGGCAATGAGCGCCGCCTGAACAACCCCCCAGATGTCGGTGCTTGCCGCTCCGCCCCAGCCATCGTAGTGAATGAGGTCGGTGAGGGGCAGGCGGTCCCGCCAGCCCGTAGTTTGCAGCAGCGGTTGCGCCGGGAAATCGACCGGATACCCGAGGCACAGGTAGGCTACCGGAATAATGTGCTGCGGGATGCCCAGAATCTGACGCAGCTGCGGGCGCTTCAGGATGCTGACCCAACCCACCCCCACGCCTTCAGCGCGGGCGGCCAACCACAAATTCTGTACGGCGCAGCACGTGGAATAAACGTCCGTTTCCGGCGTTGAGTTTCTCCCCAACACTTCCCCGGCCCGTGTCGGGTCGCAGGTGACGCAAAGGTTCACCGACGACTCCATGATTCCTTCCAGCTTCAGTGCCAGGTATTGCGAACGACGCGGTTCGTCGAAGAATTGAGAGGCAGCCCGACGCTCGCGTTCAAACAGGTCTTTTACCTGCGCGCGTATATCGGTATTGGACACGAGCACGAAGTCCCACGGCTGCATGAACCCGACCGACGGCCCGTGGTGTGCGGCGCGTATGATGCGAGCCAGCACGTCCGGCGGAATTTTTTGGTCCTGAAAGGTGCGAATGTCACGGCGCGAATAAATGGCGTGATAAACGCCTCGCCGCTCTTCGGGCGCAAAGTGGTTGAATGTCGTCATTGTATTAGCCCAACTCCCGCAACTGCCGCACATTATCACATATCCAACCCAAACGGGCCGACCCTATGACTGTTGAGAAAATTGCAAAACTTGTCATTGCGAGCGCAGCGCGGCAATCTCGTTGCCGTAGCAATGATGGTTCGCCGACGTGTACTCAACCTCAACGGGATTGCCACGTCGCTACGCTCCTCGCAATGACAAGTGGGAGTGGGTGCTGCTCGCAAGGACAGTAGGCAGGTTTGGTCTGACCAAGTGGGTGCGCGTGAGGACTGGCGTTGGTTGCTGGGTTTGCCGTAGGTTGTGCCGTCTTCGGTGGCGCTTCCAACGTGGTATCATCGGCCTACTACGTCAACTATGACATTGAGGAGGCCCAGCTATGGCTACCAAACCCACACTCTCAACCGAACAGGTAACGGCGGCAATGGACGCAATGCTGGCCAGTGCTAAAGCGGACGCCCCCAACGAACCGGTGGCCATGGCAATTGTGGACGCCGGCGGTGAACTGGTGGCGTATTTGACCATGGACAACCTGCGGATTTTCAGCCGCCGCCACGCTCTCCGCAAGGCATATACGGCGGCGGTAATGGGGCGGGATTCCGGCGAGCACGCCGCCGGTTTGCACGCTCAGGGTCGCAACATCGCCGACCTGGGCGACCCCCGGTTCACCCACGGTCAGGGTGGTTTGGTCATCATGCAGGATGGCGTGATTCTGGGCGGCATCGGCGTCGGCGGCTACCCCAGCGGCCAGCGCGATGAGGACTTGTCCCGCGTGGGTCTGAACGCCATGAATCTGTAACCTGCCATCCCTATCCCGCCATACCGTCCCGCCATCCATCGAAGGTCAGGTTGTCAGCGGGTGGTCGTTTGGCTAACAGGAGGTGTTCACAATGCCCGATTGGAACTTCACCCACCGCACCGCACGCGTCAACGGCGTCAACATCCACTACGTCATCGAGGGAGACGGTTTCCCGGTAGTGTTGTTGCATGGCTGGCCGGAGATGTGGTTTTCCTGGCGCAAGCAAATCCCGGTTCTGTCGCAGAACTATCAGGTCATCGTGCCCGATATGCGAGGGTTCGGCTCCTCGGAAAAACCGCTGCAGGATTACCGTACACGCACCGCCGCCACCGACATCTACGAGCTGGTGCGCCACCTGGGGCACGACAAAATTGCCATTGTCGGCCATGACATCGGCGTGCGGGTGTCGTACCGTTACTGTCTGGACCACGAAGCGGAGGTTGACCGCTGGGCGTTGCTGGACGGAACGCACCCTCTGGAGCAGCTGGCAGACCAGACCCCGCAGGGTGTCCGCGAGCGTTGGCACTCGTATTTCCACCAGATTCCAGACCTCGCCGAACAACTGGTGCGCGGGAACGAAGATGCGTATCTGCGCCACTTCTATCGGAACTGGTCGGTCAACCAGGCTATGATGTCCGATGAGGAGGTGGCCGTGTACGTTACCGCCTACTCCCAGCCGGGAGCGCTGCGGGGCGGTTTTTCGTACTACCGCGCGGCAGCCTACGAAGACCCACCCGACTGGCGAACCGATGCCGACCGTCAGCTCGACATTCCCGTGCTTTACCTGTGGGGCGAGCGACGCAAGCGCACGGCGGAGGCCGGTGGCACCGATCCGGAGTTGTCCTGGCAGCAGGCGGCCAACAACCTGCGCAGCCAGTTCATCCCCGGTGGCGGCCATTTCCTCCACGAAGAGAAACCGGACGAAGTGAACGGCGCTCTGCTGGCATTTTTGGGGGAGATTGGGAGCTAATCTGACAGTGGTATGCTGGGAGTGACGGCGGGCGGCAAGCACCGCCGTCACTTTGGAGTGTTGCTATGACTGCGCCAAAAGTTAACCCGTCAGCCAAACCCCTGCTTACCCGCGATGACTTGCCCCTGGAGGCCATCGCCGAGATTTGCCGTCGCTGGGGCGTGGTTGAAATGGCAGTTGACCCCAGCCAGACGCGCCCTCTGCCCGGGCCAGCATTCATGCCGCAGGACAATCCCTTTCTTGAGATTGACCTCTACCTGATTGCGGATTTTGGCCCCGGCGGGTACTCTTGGTATTTCAAGAAGCATCACATGGATGTGGTTGAAGACTTGTACAACCTCCTGGGCTGCCACGTGTGGATAGAGGACAAAGAAATCCTGGAAAAGCATATTGAGGATGGCGTCGAGTGGGCGAAGCGAGAGTTGAAAGGCCGGGACGTTATCTATGTCGCTGGATGAACGCGGGCCTGATGAATCCGACCGGCTCCGACAGATGGAGCATTGGTCTGAGGTCATCGGCTGGCTACGCGACCATTACGCTGATGACTATCAGAATGGCGACCTCAGGACTCGTCTTGCCGTCTATCAGGGGATTTGTTTGTTGGCCGATATAGCCAGGCAAACCTCAGAGACTGCTCCAACCGTTCTATAATCAATGCCCGATGTTGACTGGATGGGATTGATCGGGATGCGGGTGGTGCTGGCCCACATTCCTTGGCGAGCGGAGGCTGACCGAGTTTGGTGGGCAGTAACTTGGTCCGTGCCGGCGTTACAAGCAGAGCTGCGCCGTGCCATAGCAGAACGGTCGGAATAGCAACCTTCTTCCCAACGAAGAAAGCCCCGCCACCGGCGAGGCTTTTTGCTTTCCGATATGCCGGAGCGCTAGCCGCGCAGGGCTGGCGCCACTTCCTCGGCGTACAAACGGATGGAGTTTTGCACACGCTCGGCCGGCACGTTGCCGCCGAGGTTGGGCTCCATAATGAAACCGGTGAGCCCCAGCTCATCGCGAATCTCAATCAGCCGGTCGGCCACCATCTGCGGGCTGCCGTAGGCTACCCGATCCACTAACAGGTCATCGTAGGTGGTGTTCAGCAGTTGCTCCGCGCGCTGGAGCCGTTCCGCCGAAGCGCTCGCACCTTCTGCTTCCACGGTCTTGATGTACGTGTCGGCGGTCCGGCGGAATGCGCGCATGGTGCTTTCCTCGGTGTCCGCACGGGCCTGCTCCATGGATTCCGACACGTAGATGGGCATCCGCACATAAACGTCATCCACGTCGTGGCCGTTTCTGGCCGTGGCCGCCCGGTACAGTTTCAGATTCCTGCCCACCTGCGCAATGCCCTGGCCGCGTACGCCGGTAACCAACGGGAATCCCAACTCGCCGACGATGTTGAAGGTATCAATTGAGTTGGCGGCGATGCGAATCGGCGGGTGCGGCTGCTGGTAGGGACGGGGCGTAACAACCACATCGTCCATGTCGTAGTAATGGCCGTGGTGGGAGAACCGATAGTTGCTCCACGCCTTCAGTATGATGTCCAGAGCCTCTGAAAAACGTTGACGGCTTTCTTCGAAGGGTACGCCGTAGCCCTGGTAGGAACGCGGGAAGCTGCTGCGCCCGATGCCAAAATCCAGACGACCCTGGGAGATGTTATCCACGGTGGCCGCTTCCTCGGCGAGCCGGATCGGGTGAGCCAGCGGCAGCACACTCACGCCGGTGCCGACGCGAACGCGCTCGGTGCGGGCGGCAATGATGCCGGCCATAAGCAGGGGAACGGACGATACCGATGGGATGCCGGCGCCACCCGGGTCGGTGGGCGTACGGGGCGCGGCGAAGTGGCGTTCGGCCAGCCAGACGCCGTCGATGCCAGACTCGTCAGCGAGTTTGGCGACCGTAAAGGCTTCGGCAAAAGCTTCGTCCTGGGTTCGGCCTTCGCGGTAATCGCATTCCATCACCAGACCCACGTGCATGATATTCCTCCTGTTGATACTGCCGGCCTTTGGTGGTTCCGGCGCGGCGGTTGGCTAAGACGGGGATTATGCCTCGATGTAGGTGTTGGGCGCCGTCAGGAACTTGGTGCGGCACTCCAGACTACAGAAATAATACCACTCGCCATTATGAAAGCTGCGCGTGCCGGCGGTGGGGTCAACTTCGTTCGCGCCGTGCATGGTCTGTCCGGTGGTCGCGCGCGCGGTGTTCTCGTTGATTTCAGTTTTACAAACGGGATCGACGGGCATTGTCTGACTCCTTGTTAGGTCAGGCTGTTAAATTCGCGGATTCAGGCTACGGGTTCCAGGTTCATACCCAGGCGCACTTTGCCGGGTTGATCCAGCAGGGCGCGGGCGACGCGACTGCGATGCTCGAAACTGGTGCCCAGCCGCATCGTCCACGCGGTAACCCGGCGATACCACAGATGCAGGTCGAATTCCATCATGAACCCGATGCCCCCATGTATTTGCTGCGACGAGCGTACTGTCGCCTGGCATTTGTCGTTGGTGAACGCCTTGGCTTGCGAAACTTCCACCGAGTAAGGGAGCCCTTCGTCGATCTTCCACAGGGCTTCATACGTGAGTAGCTGAGCGCCGTCAACCCACACGAGCATATCCGCGCACAGGTGCTGTATGGACTGGAAGCCGGCGAGGGGCCGACCGAAGGCCACCCGGTTCTTGGCGTACTCGATGGCCATTTCGGCGTCCTTGCGAGCGGCGCCCACAATCTGGGTGCAAAGCAGGACGGTGCCAATGTCCAGCATGGCTTGCGTGGGCGGCCAACCCTGGTTCACTTCGCCGATTACGTTGCTCAAGGGGACCCGCACCCCATCCAGGTTCAGCTTGCTCTGCGAGTCTTTGGCCAATGTGGTCAGGCGAGTTTCAGAGATGCCGGCAGCATCGGTGGGGACGATGACCAGCGTGATGCCGGCATTGTCGTCGCTGGGCGCACCGGTGCGCACCGCCATGACCATCAGCTCAGCGGCGGAGAAGTTGTCCACGAAGTGTTTGCCGCCGGAGATTACCAGGCTGTCCCCGTCTACTTCCCCCCGGCACTGGATTACGTCGGCGCGGAGTCGCGGATCCTGTTCCTGAACCGCCCAGGTCATTATCAGTTCACCGCGAGCGACCCGAGGGAGAATGGCCTCTTGCTGTTGTTCGGTACCGAATTTGGCGACCGCCATCGCAGCGGTGGCGGTGCTGTGGAAAGGCACCGGGGCGATGGCCCGACCGCACTCCTCGATAATCAGGCCAAGATACGAAACGGGCAGGCCGCCGCCGCCGTATGCTTCGGGCAGCGAAATGCCGAACCAGCCCAGAGATGCCATTTTCTCCCACAACTCCAGGGAATAGCCGCGCTCGTCCTGTTCAACTTCGCGGGCGAGGCTCGCGGGACACTCGGCTTCCAGGAACTCCCGGGCGGCGTTTTTGACCATCAATTCTTCTTCGGAGGGAAGTACGTTCATTGTGCCTCGGTGGTGTCGCAATTTGCTTTGGGTCGTCGATTTCGCATCAAAGGAGACCTCGTCAGATTACCGGGGATCAGCTGGTTTTTGAGGACGTGAACGCCACTACGCCCGTCGTGAGGCTGATACCCAAAGTGATGTAGGATATTCCGACTAGCCAAAACGGCCCGGCCCACTGGTTGCCCAACTCCAAGCCCACGATAACCAGACAGGCAGCCAATATTGAAACCACGGCAATTGCCATTGCGGCCATCGAACGGTCTCCTGTTCCGATTTGTTAGTTGGCTGCGGTTTCAACACTGGTTTTCAGTAACGATTTTATGGGCCAGCTGCCGCCACCAGCACAGTCGCGGTTGCGGCTACTGTGTTGTCGCTGATACCCTCCGGCACGAAGGACAGACCAATGCCAAGAGTCCGCCAGACACTATCGGCGCGATAACCAACAGGACGATTCTAACAGTAACTCTGATACGCGCGGCGTTGTCTCTGATGAATTTGGACATGGCAATGGGCAGCCGTTGATCTTGTTCCCAAATTACACCCGAGGCATCCCAAGTCCCCGGCGGGCCACCTGGTCGCGCATGACCTGGACGCTGCCGTGGTTGATGCCGCTCTGGAATGCGCCCATCAGGTTATGGGCGAAAATCCCGTCCTCGATGGCGTCGTCGGAACCGTTGAGCAACTGTCCGTAGGGGCCCAATATCTGGGCGATGGTTTCCGTAGTGCGCACGCCATGCTCAGGTGCAAACACTTTTTCTGCGGAACCTTCGTAGGTGAAATTCCCGTCCGACTCCACGATGGACATGCTGCGCAGCGTCATCAGCCGGCACACCTGCCCCTCGATCCACATGTCGGCCAGCCGGTCGCGAACGGTGGGGTCCTGGCTGATGCCGTAGCCTGCAACGTCGTTTTCCTTCACCCAGTTCACGATGTCCTCGTCGCGCTGGATGGAAATTAGGTAGCGGGAAGCTCCCACCCGGTCCAGATTCAATCCCATCGCACCCACGTACCAGCCCTGGTTTTCTTCGCCGAGCATACAGGACGCCGGCACACGCACGTTTTCGAAGAACGTTTCGTTGGTGCGAGCGTCGCCATACGTGGTACCGAGCGGCGCCGGCGGGTTGTTCTGGATGGTCCACAGAGGCCGCACCGTGATGCCGGGCGTGTCCATCGGGATGAGGAAGATGCTGATTCCGCGGTGACGCGGTGCGTCCGGGTCGGTGCGCGCCATCAGGTAGATGTGCGTTGCGTAGTGCGCGGCGGTGGTGTACATCTTCTGGCCGTTGATGACGAATTCGTCGCCATCGCGGACGGCGCGGCATTGCAGGCCGGCCAGGTCGGCGCCGGCTTGTGGTTCGGTGAACCCAAGGGCGAAGGAAATTTCGCCGCGGATTACGCCGGGGATGAATTCCCGCTTTTGCTCTTCGGTGCCAGCGGCCAGGATTGCCGGGGCGCCCGACCCTGCCCCTCCAACCGTGATGCCAATGCGGGCAAATTCCTCTTCTACGATGTACTGGTCGATGCGGCTGCCGTCCTGACCACCGTACTCGGTAGGCCAGGATATGCCGATCCAGCCTCGTTCCGCAATTTTCTGATACATCTCGCGGGTCTTGGGCCCACGGCGGCGGATGCCGGTATCTTCCAGCTCGGAGATGATTTCGTCGGTTACGTTCTCAGCAATGAATTGCTGCACATCGGAGCGCAAGGCTTCCTGTTCGGCGGTAAATGCAAATTCCATGGCGGCGTTGCCTCACGGTTTGAGTGTGCTTTGTTTCGGTGGCAACCAATTATAGCGGGTAGCCGAGCCGGTGTCATTTCGGAAAAATGGGTTCCCAGGGCAACCGCATTCTAATTGAATCAGTTTTTGAGGTGCCCGTCATTCCCGCGAAAGCGGGAATCCAAGTGGCTTGGTTGTACGTCAACTGCCTGGAAGCAATCTGTATGGATTCCCGCTTTTGCGGGAATGACGATTTATCAGGCCACCTAAAGTTAGAATGCGTTTGCCCTGAATGGGTTCCGCCGGCCTTGTGCTAAAATCGCGTCAACCCACCAAGCATATTGAGGCTTACGATGAGCACCGCGGCCAATGCAATCACGATGTTACCCTACCGGCGGCAGGGGGAAATTGACTATGCCAGCCTTGAATACGACCCCGATGAACCGGAACCTTTGCCCGAAGCTATGGAACAAGAACCCATCATACAGGAAATCCTCGGCATCATCAGCAGTCGGTTCACCGATTTCGGGCTGCGCCCGGATAACTTTCTCAGTAGCAACACTATCCTCTGCTATGACCCGGCCAATCTCAATGTGCGAGTTCAACCCGACATATACCTGTCTTTTGGGGTTGAGCAGGCGGCCATTCGCCGGCGGAAGCTCTACCTGCCTTGGGAGGCGGGCAAGCCGCCGGACCTGGCATTGGAGGTAGCTTCTGAAAGCACCAGCCGGCAAGACATCATCGCCAAGCCAGGCATCTACGCTGCCGTCGGCATTCCCGAATACTGGCGCTTTGACCCGACCGGGGGCGACTATCACGGTGAGCCGATGGCCGGGGGCTTGCTGGTCAATGGTGCCTATCAATCCATTGAACTGACCACCGAACCCGACGGCATCCTGAAAGGATACAGTCCAATGCTAGCCCTCAGCTTGGCTTGGGATGAAGGCTGGCCCCGCTTTTACGACCCGGCGACCGCAACCTACCTGGAAAACTGGCGACAGGAGCGGGCGGCCCGGGAAGCGGAACGACTGGCTCGGCGGTCTGCCGAGGCGGAACGGGATGCTGAAAGAGCGGAACGGCTCGCCGCCGAGACCGAAAACGAGCGGCTACGGGAACAGATACGCCGCCTGCGATCAGAAGGGTAGCGTAAATCCGCGTTTATGCAGGTGTCGCCAGCATCGCGCAAAGTTCCCCGACCTCGCCGGCATCGACTTGTTCTAATCCTTACACCACATCAATCAGCGTCTCCACGTCGTTTGACGCGAGCACCCGGCCGGAGCAGGCGCGCACTTTCACGAGCCGTTCCTCCAGGCTCAATGGGTTGCCCCAGATACCCCGGGCCGCTCGCAAACTTCCTGCCGAACACTGCCGTCGTCCAGGGTAACGGTTAGGGTAATGGTTACGGTGATCCACCTATCGTTGAAGTTGGTGGGAATGTCGGGGTTCTGGGTGTGTTCGGTTCGGGGTAGCAGAGCGCGGATTTCAGGCCGGTTGACTGACTCGTCGGTAAAGGTTTCCATGAAGTTGCTCTCGTTAGACAGACGGTCAGGTCAATCTGAGACGAGCCTGGGTTAGGCGAGGCTGTGCTCTACGAGCACCGGTTTGATGGCTTCAACCAATGCGGGCATGTACTCGGTCCAGTCTCCCACGATGCCGTAGTCGGCGGCACGGAAAATGGCCGCCCGATGATTGCGGTTGATGGCCAGTATCACGCCGGCTTTCTGAATGCCCACGGTGTGGTTGAACGCGCCACGGATGCCCACGGCCAGATACACCTGCGGGGCAATGGTGCGCCCGCTGATGCCCACCTGAACATGATGAGGCAGCCAGCCGGAATGCACTACGTTGCGGGTGGTGGCGATCTTCGCCCCGATAATCTCGGCCAGACGCTGGGCGTCAGCCAGGCCCTCTTCGCCCACACCCATGCCCACGCCAACCACCACTTCCGCGGAGGTAAGTTCCAGCGCACCATGCTCGGCGGACGCGTGTTCGCTGACCAGCGTGACGTCCGCTCCCTCGCACGGTACGGGCGTCAGCGATTCGACGATGGCTGTGGCGCCCGGTTCTGCATCGACCGGCGTCAGGACGCCCGGCCGCAACGTTACCAGGTTGGGCAGGGTTTTGGACAAAATGGGAGCCACCACGTTGCCGCCCAGCGCCGGTTTCAACTGCACCAGCTGTCCGGAATCGTTGATTTCCAGATCGATAGCGTCGCCGGTCAAGCCCAATCGCTGACGGGCGGCGATGCGGGCGGCCAGGTCGCGTCCGTCGGCGGTGGCGGCGAGCAGCACCGCGTAAGGCGGATTCGCGACAATGGCGGCAGACAAGCTGTCCGCCACACCCCGTCCGCAGAGGATTCCCAGACTACTGGTGTCCAGCTTCAATACGCGATCGGCCCCGGCGGCCGCCAGTTCGGTAATGATGGCGCCTTCCGGATCACCGTCATGGATTACCACGGCAACAACTTCGCTTTGCGTTATTGGGGTCAGCGCCCGCGCTTTGCCCAGCATCTCCAGCGTAACGTGTCGCACCCCACCCTCCGCCAGCTCGGCCACAACCCAAATGATCCGATCGCCGCCGGAATAACGGGGCAGCGTGGCCCCGGTCGGCGAACCCTGGGCATCGGCATCTGCCAGTGCGGTGAGGCGTTCCCGTAGCAGGTCGGCGATCTGTTGGGCGGCGTCTGCCGGCGATTCGTCACGAAATACCACGCCGAGGCGGTCTGGTTCCACCAGGCGGATGTCCTCGACCCAGGTGGGCGAGCCTTCCAGCCCGAACAGGGATATGTCGTCGGTCAGGTCCGAGCACGCTAGCGTTTCAACGGTTTTACCCTCGGCTTCGGTCATCTCTTCGCGGCCTGGATAGCGCTCCTGTCCGGCTCCCTCTGTAACGCACACCACGACGGGCAGCGAGCATCGCAGCACCTGGTAGCCCTGGTCGGTAACCCGTTCGCACGTTATTTGTTGACCGGAGCGGTCGATTTCCAGGCTCCGCACGTTGCTGATGTGTGGTATTCCCAACAGCTCGGCCACCTCGGGCCCTACCTGGCCAGTCTCGGCGTCGCTGCTGTTGCGCCCGCAGATGATCAGGTCCGGCGCCTCGCGTTGCAACGCCAGCGCCAGCGCCTGAGCGGTTGCCAGTGTATCGCTGCCGGCCAACGCCCGGTCGGACAGTAATACTGCCCGATCAACGCCCAGGGCGTAACACTGGGTGAGTCCTTCAGCCGCGTTGGGCGGCCCCATGGAAAGAGCCAGCACCGAATCGTCGGAACCGGATTTCAGGTCAACGGCCAAGTTGATGCCCAACAGGTCAAAAGGATTGATCTCCGAAGGCACACCCTCCCGTTGTATGACCTTGTTCTCGTAGTCGAACTGGATGCGCGAAACGACGGGAACATATTTGACGCAAACGGCGATTTTCATTCGGACACGCTCCTTGTGAGCAGCGTTAAAGTTATTCCCCGTGGTGTTGCGACACCGGGGAGCAGGTTCGGGCCGCGGCGGGTCGGAATCAGGCTGGACTGCCGGAACCGATCTCGTCTCGCGTTTTTTGAGTCAACTCTTCAACGGCCGAGCTGACCGACACCGGATAGCGCGCCGGTTGCCGGAGCCGCCGGTAATCAGCGTTCAGGCTGGCGAGACCATCCGCAACGCGCTGTCGGGTTTCGTTGATCGGTTCTCGCGATGTCAGTAGTGCGCCGGCGGTCATGGCGTCGGCGAGCAGGGGCTGGCCGTCAACTCCGGCTTCCTGAGCCAACCCTATTAGGTCCTTCAGCATAGTTCCGTCGGCATCATAGCGTCGGAAGACCTGCTTCTCGCCGGGCAGTGATTCCTTGCCGCCGCTCAACTTCATCACCGGTCGCCCGTCGTAGCACACCATCTTGTAAACCAGATCGCACCAGGGAGCGTCGCCCGAAACGCCGACCCTCGTGCCGACGCCAAACATATCGATCGGCGCACCGGCTGTTACCAGCCGCTCGATTTCGTATTCGTCCAAGCCACCGCTGACCAGCACACGCACATAGTCAAGGCCCGCGTCGTCGAGAATCTGGCGCACCTGTCGGCTCAGGTAGTCAAGGTCGCCCGAGTCCAGGCGAATCGCCGTCAGCCGTTTACCCTTGGCCTCCATCTCCAGCGCCACCTCGGCCGCGATCCGGGCTCCGTTAACGGTATCGTAGGTGTCCAGCAGAAAGATGCTGCGGTCTGGAAACATGCGGGCGTAGGCACGGAAAGCGTCGGCTTCGTTGGGAAAGCCGGTAATGTAGGAGTGGGCCATCGTGCCGGCTGGCGGGATGCCATATCTGCGAGCGGCCAGCACGTTGCTGGTGGCGGCGAAACCGGCAAGGTATGACGCTCGCGCCATGCGCAAGGCCGCTTCGGTTCCGTGCGTGCGCCGGGATGCGAAATCGGCGATTGCCCGGCCCTGCGCGGCCTGCACACACCGCGCCGATTTGGTGGCTAGCAGGCTCTGGTACTGAATCTGGTTGATGACGATGGTTTCTACCAGTTGGACTGCGATGATGGGGCCGGTGATTTCCATAACCGGTTCATCGGCGAAAAACAGGGTGCCTTCCGGCATCGCTCGCACGTGTCCGGTGAACCGAAAACCAGCTAGATATTCGAGGAAATCGTCGGTGAATATGCTGGTCGTGCGCAGGTAATCGACGCTGGCTTTGTCGAACGCCAATCCGGCCAGGCAATCCAGCGCATCGTCAATGCCAGCGGCGACCATATAGCCACGGTCGGGCGGGTAATCGCGCATGTAGAGGCTGAACGTCGCTTCGCTGGCCATCCCTTCCGAAAAGTAGGATTGCCCCATGGTAAGTTCGTAAAGGTCGGTGAAAAGACCGCTGTCACCGGCGGGCACTGGAAGGTAGGGAGGTTGGTTCTGGATTGCCATCGGGAACCGCTGCGGGCGAGCCGGGGAATGCGTTGGAACTGCGCCGATTCAGGATGCCAGCATTATCTAACCGGCCTGCAACGGTGTCAAACCAGCGCCCGGCAAGACGCGTACCTACTTTAATCTGTCATTGCGAGCGCAGCGTGGCAATCTCGTCGCCGTAGCAATGGTCGCCGTAGCAATGATGGTTCGCCGACGTGTGCTCAACCTCAACGAGATTGCCACGTCGCTGCGCTCCTCGCAATGACAGTCGGAGTTGGGCGCTCCTGGCAATGACGGTTGGGTGGTTTGGTTTAACAAAGTGGGTACGCGTGAACCCGCCGCCGTGCTTGACATATTATGTGGCCGCAGGTAACATTATCGCAGTTAACAATTGTATAAATTCCTGGAACCCTTATCCGGAGAGGCGGAGGGACCGGCCCTGCGAAGCCTGGCAACCAATCTCGCATTCCCTGCGGGATCAGGTGCTAAGTCCGGCGTCGCTGCTGTGTACCGCGTTGCGAGACGCTCACAGTAGTACGGCGAAAGATGAGGGAGGATTGTCTCGCTGGGCTCTCCCTGTTGTGGTGAGCCTTTATTTTTTGCCAATTTGGGCCGCGTGTTTTTCATCGGCCAAAAATCGGCCTACCCACATCGCCACCGCGCGATCCAAACCGACGGTGGCATCGGCGCATCTGCTGATATGACTGAAATTCGCCCAATCAACTGGACGGGTACGCAACTGGAGTTGCTGGACCAAACCCGGCTGCCTCGCGAGCAGGTTACCGTCAACATCAGCGACTACCGGGTTGCCGCGGCTGCCATCACTGAGATGCGGGTGCGCGGCGCGCCGGCCATCGGCGTAACCGCTGCCTATGCGATGGTGTTGGCCGCAGCGGAATTGCAGTCGCGCGAACGCGACCACTTTATCGGCTCGCTGCGGCAAGCCGGCATACACATCGCGGCGGCTCGACCTACTGCGGTCAATCTGGGCTGGGCCGTGCGCCGTATGTTGCGCGTGGCGGAGGCGGAACCCGATCCCGGCAGCATCCTGCCGGCGCTGGAGCAGGAAGCCCGCCGGATCCAGAATGAAGATGAAGCGATCAACCGGCGTATGGGTGAACACGGGCGCGACCTGATGCCGGCAGACGGCCAGGGCGTGTTGACCCATTGCAACACCGGAGCTTTGGCCACCTCAGCTTTTGGCACTGCGCTGGGCGTGATCCGGGCGGGCTGGGAGGCCGGCGGGCGTTTCCGGGTCTTCAACACCGAAACTCGCCCCTGGTTGCAGGGCGCGCGCCTCACATCCTGGGAGTTTCAACAGTTGGGTATTCCGGCCACGCTCATCGCCGATTCCGCGGCCGGGATGTTGATGCTGAACGGAGACATTTCCTGCGTGATAACCGGCGCCGACCGCATCGCCGCCAACGGCGATACGGCCAACAAGATCGGCACCTACGCGCTGGCCGTGCTGGCTCACGAAAACGGGATACCGTTCTACGTCGCCGCTCCCACCAGTACCGTCGATCTGGCTATCTCCGACGGCGGCGGCATCAGGATCGAAGAAAGGCCGCAGCATGAAGTTACGTCTTTTGCCGGCGTGCCAACTGCTCCCGAGGGGACTGCCGCGTACAACCCCGCTTTCGATGTAACCCCCAATCGTTACATCACCGCCATCATCACCGAGCAAGCCGTTTGCCGCCCACCCTACACCGAATCCCTGCGTCAGTCCGTTGACGCCGCCTGAAAATCCCCTCTCCCTTGATGGGAGAGGGCTAGGGTGAGGGTGAAAAACCCCTAAACATTATGACTAACCCATCCATAGACCCCCAAACCCGCCGACGCATCGCCCGCACCGGGCTGACGGCCTGCGACCCCGCTCGGGCCTGCCCCGGCTACACGCTGTACGCTCCCATGTCTGGCGCAGGGGAAGTTTACCTGCTGGACCTGGCTGGCGAGGTAGTCCACACCTGGAATATGCCCTACCCGCCCGGTCTTTACGGATACCTGCTGCCCAACGGAAACCTCTTCTACGGCGGCAAAGTTCGAAATGACGAGACCTGGGACATCTTTGAGGGCCTAAAGCGATTCAAGGCCGGCGTGATGCTTGAGGTCGACTGGGATGGCAACATTCTGTGGGAGCATCACGACGCGTATCACCACCACGACGCGCGGCGCACCGAGTCGGGCGGCTGTATCTACATGACCGTCGAACGCATGACCGACGCTGCCGCGGCAAGAGTGCAGGGCGGACGGCCCGGCACCGACGCCGACGGTATGTGGAGCGATGTGCTGGTGGAAGTCGATGCCGCCGGCAATC
Organism: Dehalococcoidia bacterium; assembly: GCA_965220095.1. Classification (GTDB taxonomy): domain Bacteria; phylum Chloroflexota; class Dehalococcoidia; order Lucifugimonadales; family UBA3495; genus Bin87. The sequence goes on along the minus strand of OZ244805.1, from coordinate 1,151,027 downwards.
GGGTTTGGGAGTGGCACGCCGCCGAGCATCTCGATCCGTCAACCGACATCATCACGTTCAACGACTCCCGCGAAGAGTGGAGCCACGGGAACACCATTGTGCCGCTGCCGGGTCGCCGTGTGATGTTCAGTTTCCGCAATATATCCACCGTTGGCATCATCGACCAGGATAGCGGCGAGATTACCTGGAAGCTGGGCTACGAAGTGCTGGGCCAGCAACACGATCCGTCGTTGCTGGACAACGGGCATGTGCTCATCCACGACAACGGCTCCCATCGCGCCGGAGATCCCCTGCCCCATTCGCGGGTCATCGAAGTGGACCCGGCCACCAACGAAATCGTATGGCAATACACCGATAACCCGCCTTTCAACTTTTTCAGCGCCTACATCTCCGGCGCCCGTCGCCTGCCCAACGGCAACACGCTGATTACGGAAGGCCACTTTGGCAGAATGTTTCAGGTTACCCCCGAAGGCGACGTGGTGTGGGAGTACATCAACCCGCACTTCGCCCCCAACGAGCAGGGTCACCTGGTCAACGCCGTTTTCCGCGCTACCCACTACCTCCCCGAACAAATCCCTCAACTGTGGTGAACGGTCGTTCCATAGTTACCGGCTCGTCATTCCGGCGAAAGCCGGAATCTAGTACCGTTAGCAAGAAAAATCCCGTCTATCCTGCCCATCCATGCCAATAAAGGATTCCCAATCCAATGCCCAATCATCCCCAGGCAGAAATAGCAATCATCGGCGGCAGCGGCCTCTACGAGATCCAGGGCTTTACCGAATCCGCCGTGGTTGACATCGACACGCCATACGGCAAGCCCAGCGACTTCATCACAGTGGGCGAGTTGTTGGATGTGCCGGTCGCGTTTCTGCCGCGCCACGGGTTGGGGCATCGGGTCAACCCAACGGAATTGCCCTTCCGCGCCAACATCTACGCACTGAAAACGCTGGGCGTAAAAAAGATAGTTTCGGTCAGCGCCGTCGGCAGCCTGCAAGCCCGCTTCCAGCCGCAGCATCTGGTGGTGCCCAACCAGCTCATCGACCGCACCCGCTTCCGGGACAGCACCTTTTTCGAGGGCGGCATCGTCGCCCACATATCGTTTGCCGAGCCATTCTGCCCCAGCGTGAGCAGCATCATTGCGGACGGTGGCAACGGGCAGGGCATCCCCACCCATCAGGGGGCAACCCTGGTGGTAATGGAAGGCCCCGCGTTTTCGACCAAAGCCGAATCTGAGATGTACCGCACCTGGGGCGGCGACCTCATCGGCATGACCGCCCTCCCCGAAGCCAAACTCGCCCGCGAAGCCGAAATGTGCTACGGCACCATGGCCTGGGTAACCGACTATGACTGCTGGCATCCCGACCACGATGCCGTAACCGTCGATATGGTGGTGGAAAACCTGATTGCCAACGTTGCCAACAGCCGCGTCATACTGCGCCACATCATGCCCGCCCTGGCCGCTCTCGGCCCGTGCGAATGCCAGTCGGCGTTGGCCAATGCCATCATCACCAGTCGCAACCATATTTCTGACGAGGCCCGCCGGCGCCTCAATCCCATCGCCGGCAAATATCTGGACTGATTCTTCGTCATTCCGGCGCAAGCCGGAACCCATCGCTACATCACAAAGGAGGCATCAAAATGCCTAGAAAGAACCCCGGTGAACCCTACTACCGCGTCGATTCCCCAGAAGCGCTCCGGATTCTGACCGACGACCCTGCTGGCGTCGTTGTCGTTGACGTCCGCCGCGATGACGAATGGGTCACCGGCCACGCCACCGGCGCAATTCATATCAACGTGGATGACCTGGCGGGCCGCATGGACGAAGTGCCCGAAGACAAAACGCTGCTCTTCATCTGCGCCGCCGGCGTCCGCAGCGGCCTGGCCTGCGAACTCGCCGCCGCCATGGGCTATGACTCCGAGCGGTTGTACAACGTGGAAGACGGCACCCCCTCCTGGATTGCCGCCGGCAACCCCACGTCCTACGGCGACAACCCGTAATTCTAATTTCTCCTCTCCCTTGATGGGAGAGGGCCAGAGCCTGCACCGGCGAAAGCCGGTGGTGAGGGCGAAACCCCCCGCCGCAGGTAATCCCAACCCCACAAAACGAGAGGTACAGAAATTTGACGGTACAGAAAACTAAAGGCGACGTGAAAGACCTGTCGCTGGCTCAGGCTGGCGTAGACCGCATTAAATGGGCCGGGCGTGAAATGCCGGTGGTCAATCTGATCGCGGAACGGCTCCGCGCGGAGAAACCATTCGACGGCATCCGGATGGCCGCTTGCCTGCACGTAACCACCGAAACCGCCAACCTCGCCATCGCCCTCAAAGAAGGCGGGGCCGACCTGGTAGTTTGCGCCAGCAACCCGTTGAGCACCCAGGACGAAACCGCCGCCGCGTTGGTGCAGGAATACGGAATCCCTACCTACGCAATCAAGGGCGAAGACAACGCAACGTATTACCGACACATCAACGCCGCCCTTGACCACGCCCCCAACGTGACGATGGATGACGGCGCCGACCTGGTGGGCATCCTGCACCGCGAGCGCAACGACCTGCTCACCAACGTAATGGCCGGCACCGAAGAGACCACCACCGGCGTCGTGCGTCTGACTGCCATGGCCGCCGATGGCAAGCTGACCTATCCGATTATTGCCGTCAACGAAGCCGAAACCAAGCACTTTTTTGACAACCGCTATGGCACCGGCCAGAGCACGCTGGACGGCATCACCCGCGCCACCAACATCCTTTGGGCCGGCCGCAAAGTGGTGATTGGCGGCTACGGCTGGTGTGGTCGCGGCGTCGCGTCCCGGGCCAGAGGCATGGGAGCGCAGGTCATCGTAACCGAAATAAACCCGGTGCGCGCCCTGGAAGCAGTGATGGATGGTTTCCAGGTTATGACCGGCCTGGAAGCCGCGGCGCAGGGTGAAGTGTTTATCACCGTGTCCGGCGGCTGGCACGTCATTGGCGCCGACCACTTCGCCGTGATGCGCAGCGGCGCAATCGTGGCCAACAGCGGTCATTTCAACGTGGAGATCGACATTCCGGCGCTTGAGGCGATTTCCGTCAGCCACCGGGAGGTGCGCCCGTTCGTCGAGGAATACGTAACTGCCGACGGTCGGCGCATCTATCTGCTGGGCGAAGGCCGGCTCATCAACCTCGCGGCTGCCGAAGGGCACCCGTCGGCGGTTATGGACATGAGCTTCGCCAACCAGGCGTTGAGCTGCGAGTACCTGGTCAAGCACTACCGCGAACTGGCATCCGGCGTACACATCGTGCCGCGCGAAATCGATGCCGAGGTTGGCCGCCTGAAGCTGGAGACCATGGGAATCCGCATCGACACGCTCACCGCCGAACAAACGGCTTACAACGAAAGTTGGGAAGAAGGCACCTAACCCCTTTTCCCCTCTCCCTTGATGGGAGAGGGTCAGGGTGAGGGTGAAAATCCCCACACCAACTTTTCCATCAAACACACGGAGGTTTTGACCTATGCCAATTCAGTTTATGACGTCGCCCAAGTACCTGCTCACCTCCGAGTCGGTAACGGAAGGGCACCCCGATAAGCTTTGCGACCAGATTTCTGACGCCGTCCTGGATACCGCGCTGGCCGGGGATCCGATGAGCCGGGTCGCGTGCGAAACCGTCGCCACCAAAAACCTCGTGATGGTAACCGGTGAGATTACGACCGGTGCCGCAATGGACTTCAACCAGATCGCCCGGAAGGTAATGCTGGACATAGGTTACACCGATGTTAAATATGGCATTGATGGCAACTCGTGCGGCGTAATGGCCCACGTCAGCCAGCAGTCTCCCGACATCAGCAGCGGCGTAACCACATCGCTGGAACACCGCGGCGACGGCGCGGCCGATGCTCGCCGAGCCACCGGCGCCGGCGACCAGGGCATGATGGTCGGCTTTGCCTGCAACGAAACCGAAGGTCTGATGCCTTTGACGGTGGACTTGTCCCATCGCCTGGTGGAGCGCCTTTCCGAAGTGCGCAAGAACGGCACGCTGCCTTACCTCGGCCCGGACGGCAAGTCCCAGGTAACGGTGGAATATCGTTTCGGCAAACCCCACCGCGTCGACGCAATCGTAATCAGCTCGCAGCACGAAGACCAGGTTGACCGGGAGGCCTTCCAGGCGAAAATTCGCCGCGACGTTATCGACAACGTCATCATACCCGTGGTGCCGGCTCATCTGCTGGACGACGAGACCAAGTACTACGTCAACCCCAGCGGTTGGTTCGTGGTGGGTGGCCCCCAGGGCGATACCGGGTTGACCGGTCGCAAAATCCTGGTCGACACCTACGGCGGCATCGCCCGACACGGCGGCGGCGCTTTCTCAGGCAAAGATCCGACTAAAGTTGACCGTTCTGGCGCCTATGCCGCCCGTTACGTCGCGAAAAATTTGGTTGCCGCCGGACTCGCCGACCGTGTTGAAATCATCGTTTCCTACGCCATCGGCGTCGCGGAGCCAATCTCCGTCTCCGTCGAAACCTTCGACACCAACCACCTGCCCAACGAGCGCATCGAGCAGCTGGTAACCGAGCATTTCGACCTGCGTCCCGGCGCGATCATCGAAGATTTGGACCTCCGACGGCCTATCTACGGCAAGACCGCCGCTTACGGACACTTTGGTCGCAACGATCTGGACCTGCCCTGGGAACGAACTGACAAGGCTGACGAACTGAAGCAGGCTGCCGGGGCCATGGCCTCCGCCACCGGCGACTGACCGACCGTAATCAGGACAACTGACCCGGTGCGATCCCTTCCCCGCTTGGGGAAGGGATTTTTCTTGCGTCTGCCACCGGCGCAATTCGGCCAACGCGCGGTTCGCCTCAAATCGCCTGTCACGGTTCATCAGGATCTTTGGAAGCCCTGCCGCCCAATGATAGAATTCAAGCATGAACACCCCAATCAAATTCGGCACCGACGGTTGGCGTGGCATTATCGCCGACGATTTTACCTTCGCGAACGTTGCTCGTTGTGCCCAGGGACTGGCGGACTACCTGCGAATCCAGGGCGCCGGCGGCTCCGGGCTGGTGCTCGGGTACGACACGCGGTTTGCATCCCGTGAATTCGCCGACACCGTTGCCTCGGTAATGGCCGGCAACGGTATTCGCGTTTACCTGTGCGCAGAGCCGGCGCCAACCCCGGTTGCGAGCCACCACGTTGTGCATCGGCAGGCGGCCGGCGGCGTTGTAATCACAGCCAGCCACAACCCGGCCGGCTGGAACGGTTTCAAGTTCAAGTCCAGTCTCGGCGGCAGCGCCAGCCAGGAAACCACGGACGTGCTTGAAATGTGCATCGAATCCGCCGGAGCGCCGAAATCGCTTCCGTTGACCGAAGCGCGCGCCGCCGGTTTGGTTGAAAATGTGGACCCCAACCCGGCCTACCGCCAATCCATCGCCGGCCTCATTGACCTGGACGCCATCCGCGCTGCTGGTCTGAACGTGCTGGTTGACGCGATGCACGGCGCTGGCGCCGGCTACTTTGCCGATTTGTTGTGTGGTGGCGCAACGGCAGTAACGGAATTGCGCAGCGAACGCAACCCCGCCTTCCCTGGCATGGCCCAGCCCGAACCCATCGCCCACAACTTGACCGAACTCTGCCGCCGCGTGGTAGCCGATGGCGCATCGGCGGGTCTGGCTCTGGACGGCGACGCGGATCGAATCGGGTTGGTCGACCAACGGGGTCGGTTCGTCAGCACACTGGAAGTATTTTCGTTGCTCGCGATGTACCTGCTGGGACGCGGTGACCGTGGGCCGTTGGTGAAGGGTGTTACGGCGTCGGTGATGCTGAACAAACTGGCAGAGCACTACGGCGTGCCGGTTGTCGAACTTCCCGTTGGGTTCAAAAACATCGGCCAACGCTTTGTCGCCGACCATGCGCTGTTGGGCGGTGAAGAGAGCGGCGGCTACGCCTTTCGCGGCCACATCCCCGAACGCGACGGCATCTTGAGCGGCCTTTACCTGCTGGAATATCTCGCCACCACTGGCATGGAAGCGTCTGAGATGGTAGAGATTTTGTTTGACCTGGTTGGCGAGCACCACTATCAGCGCCGCGACGTGGGATTCGACCCGGCGGCACGGGCAGCGATATTGGGACGTTTGACCGGAGAATCGCTGACCAATCTGGCGGGAATGAACATCACCGGCATCGACGAAATCGACGGCCGCCGGTGGATGCTTGACGCCGGTTGGGTCGCGGCCCGCTTTTCCGGCACCGAGCCGTTGCTACGCATCTATTGTGAAGCGGACAGCGCCGCCAACGTAACGAGGTTGCTTGATGCCATGCAGGCGCATCTGGGCGTTTAATCAGCGGCAAATGGACAACTGCCTGGAGGTGTGAAAATGGAATTTGCCACTCCGCTTCGCCGGCTCATGGGGCTTTTGCTGGACGGATTGCTGTTTTTCCTGACCCTGATTATCGGGTACATCATCTGGTGGCTCATCGTGCTTGGCAGAGGGCAAACACCAGGCAAGCAGCTGCTGGGCATACGGGTAGTGCGTCGTGATGGGAACCCAGCCGGCTGGGGATTGACTTTCGTTCGCGAAATTATCAAAGTGATCGCACACTCCACAACCATCGGTTTCTTTGCTGATGCCATTCTGCTCCTGATGGATGAGGATGAGCGCCGTTCGCTGTCTGATCGTGTGGTGAATACCGTAGTAATACGCAATTAACCTCCGGCGATTACTCTTGCTCAATCCAACCTGGGTTAGTGGTCGTATAAAATACCGGGCACCAGTCTTGAAGTGCGGACAGAGTTAGCACGGCATTTAACGTCCTCTAACAATGTGAGAGCAATGACCACACCCGCCAATATTCCCAACCCCGAATCCGTAAACGCTGGCATTTGGGATCGGTTGCCCGTCAGCCGCAGCGTCGTCATTGCCACCGTCATCGCTGCCATCGCATACGGTTTGGCGATCGCGGGGGCGCTCGTGCTGCGCAACGCTGAGGGTATTGACGGTGTGAACCGATTCGTCGAAGGGCTGTCTGGCACATCCGGCGCCGGCATCAGCAACCTGGGGATAAAGTTGGGATTCGCCTATGCAGTCGGCGCGGCGTCGGCGGTGAACCCGTGTGGATTCGCAATGCTGCCCGCCTATCTCGGTATGTACGTCAGCGGAGGCAATCAGGATCGCGACCGTCGACCGGTTCTGCTGGTTGCCCGCGCCATCATGGTGGGATTGTCCGTGTCCCTGGGATTTGTCGTGCTGTTCGGCGTGGTCGGGCTGATCCTGGGGTTAGGTTCGCAGGCCATCGTCGTAACCGCGTTGCCCTACGTTGGTTTGGCAGTGGGAGTGCTGCTGATTGGAGCCGGGGCGTTCATGGCCGCTGGTGGCAAGATTTATACCAGCCTGGCCCAACGCCTTGCCGCCCGCGTCGGCGACCCAGGGCAGCTGAACGTGCCGGGTTATGTGCTGTTCGGCGTCAGCTACGGGCTGGCATCGCTGAGCTGCACGTTGCCGCTATTCCTGGCGGTTCTGGGAGTCGGCGCCGGATTGTCCTCCGGTTGGCTGGACACCATCGGGCAATTTGTTCTGTACGCGCTGGGAATGGGTAGCGTCATCCTGGCCCTCACCCTGGGGATGGCAGTAGCTCGCACGGTGTTGTTGCGTTGGATGCGCGCCGCCCTGCCCTACGTCGGCATCGTCGGCGCATGGCTGATGGTATTGGCCGGCGCCTACATCGTCTTCTATTGGCTGACGCTGGGCGACTTGCTGTAGTAATGAAATCACCCCTCGGCGCTGACCGAGGGGTGTAATTGTCCTGAAGGTTGGTGTCGGCGGGAACCCTACCGCTTGGTGTACTGCGGCGCGCGGCGGGCGCGCTTCAGGCCGTACTTCTTGCTTTCTTTCACCCTGGCGTCTCGAGTAATGAAACCGGCCCTTCGCAAACTGGGTTTCAAGTCGGAGTCGAAAGTGACCAAAGCGCGAGTAATCCCATGGCGTATGGCCTCAGCCTGCGCGTTAACGCCGCCGCCGATCACCTGAGCCATCACCCGGAAGCGACCCACCGTATCTGATATGACGAAGGCTTCCCGGATGGTGGACTGCCAGGGCAGCCAGTTGAAGTATTCTTCCATCGGTTTGCCGTTGACGATGATGGCAGTGCCGTCGTCCGGATACAGACGAACTTTGGCGATGGCGCACTTGCGTTTGCCGGTGCCGTAGAAATACTGTTGCTGCGCTTCGGTTTGAACCACCATTGATTACCTGCCTGTGCGGATGATTGGCCTGGATTGTCCTCGGGATTATTCGGCGGGATTATTCGGCGCTGCCGACCTGAGCCTGATGGGGATGCTGATCGCCAGCGTACACACGCAGCTTCCGGAGCATATGCCGCCCCAGCTTGTTGGATGGCAGCATACCCTTGACTGCCAGTTGCACGACACGCTCCGGGCGTTCTTCCATAACGTCGCGCATGATGAACGATTTCAGGTTGCCAACGTAGCCGCTGTGCCGATAGTACATTTTCTGCATTAGCTTGCGTCCGGTGATGCGCACGTTGCTGGCATTGATTACTACTACGTGATCGCCGGAGATGACGTGAGGCGTGTACGTCGGCTGGTCCTTGCCCTGCAAAGCAATGGCAACCTGCCGAGCCAATCGACCCAGGCTCACGCCGGTGGCGTCAATCACCCGCCAGTTGTCCGGCAGGTCAGAGGCTTTGGCGAAGTAAGTGCTAGTGCGTTTCATCGTGGTTGGTTACCTTCAGTATGTGGTCGTATTCAGGGTAGTGTACCGACATGAGGCAAAGCCCATGTGCAGGAAGGGTGGGAATTTGGCGAGGTACCGGGCTTCTTCCTGCCAGGGCTTCAGCCATGGCGTGAACCGGTTGTCGGCCTCGGCCTATTTCAATCAATACTGCGTTTACTCGTCTGATTTGATACCTTAGAAAGCCGTTTGCCGCGCATTCGATTACGATGACATCCTCGTTGGCTGGGTTTTGGCGCACCTCCCACTCGTAAACCCACCGCACCGCGCTGCGTTGAGCCGGATGTCCGGTCGCGATTCTCCGAAAGTCGCGAATCCCGGTCAGGCTGCTGGCCGCCTGTACCATCGCCGGAAGGTTCAAGGGTTCTGGCACACGGTGATGGGTGTTGCGAAGCAAAGGCGATGGCGTCGTCCGATTCAGGATGCTGTATTGGTAGACCCGACGCGCGGCGCTGCGCCGGGCATGAAACCCGTGCGGAACCGCATCGACCCTGATCGCTCTGATTGCATCTGGCAGGTAATGATTCACGGCCCGCAGAAACACGTCGGTTCCGTAAGGCTTATCCGTGATGAAATCCACCACCTGACCACAGGCGTGTGCCCCCGCATCGGTCCGGCTCGCCCCCCTGATTCGGGTTGCTGCACCCGTTAGTTTGGCGATTGCCGACTCCAACTCTCCCTGGATAGTGGGAGCGCCGGCTTGCAATTGAAATCCGGCGTAGTTGGTGCCGTCATAGGCCACCGTCAGGGCGATGCGCCGGCGATTTTCGGCGTCATGGCATTGGGATGTCAAGTTGTCAATCTCGTTATGGCAATTCCTCTATCCACCGTATTCGGGGTCCGGTATTCGGGGTTTGGTTAGACTAATTCGATGACCGCCATGTCGGCGCCGTCGCCCTGTCGCGGCCCCAGTTTGATGATGCGGGTGTAACCGCCGGGCCGTTCCGCGTACCGCGGGCCCAGGTCGTCGAAAACCTTGGCAACGGTATGTTTATGAGGTACCTGGCGCAGGGCGATGCGCCGGTTGTGCAACGTCCCCTTTTTGCCGTGGGTGATGAGTTTTTCGGCCATCACCCGTGTTTCCTTGGCCTTGGCTAGCGTGGTGGTAATGCGCTCATGCTCGATCAGGTCGACCGTCAAGCCGCGCAAAAGCGCCTTGCGTTGGTCTTTGTACCGGCTCAACTTCCGGCCGGTAACGCGGTGCGATGGCATAACTAGTCTCCGTCATCCTCGTAATCGAGGTCATCATCATCTTCTTCGGGGTCGAACACCAGGGGGCCGTCCGGCACGGTAAATGACTCATCATCGGGATCGCCGTCAACGGAGTCGCTGGCCATCCGGGGCGGCATTACGCCCAGTTCGTCCAGCTTGGCCTGGAGTTCTTCGAGCGATTTTTGACCAAAGTTTCGTATCGCCAGCAGGTCGTCGCTGCTCAAATCAAGCACCTGGCCAACCCGGTCCAGTTTGGCCCGTTTCAGGCAATTCAGGGTTCGTGAGGACAAGTCCAGCCGTTCAATCGGCATCAGGTAAACTTCAGATGCCACCGGCAGGTTGGATGTGTCCAGGGGCGAGTCGGGAGGTCGGCTGAGCTGGTTGAACATAAAGAAATGTTGCACCAGATTCTCGGAGGCTTCCTGAATGGCCGATAATGGAGTAACGGCTCCATCGGTCCATACCTGCAGGATCAGGCGTTCCCAGTCCGTCTGCTGGCCGACCATCATCCTTTCCACCGAGTATTCGACCCGGCGAACCGGATTGTAGATGGCGTCTACCGGCAGCACGCCCACCGGCAGTCCCACCATGTTGTCCGCCTGCGACGCCTGCTGGTAGCCCTTGCCGGACTCCACGTTGAATTCCACGGACAGTGAAACGTCAGGGTTGTCCAGGGTGGCCAGGTGCAGCTCTGGGTTCACAATCTGATAGTCGCTGGCGGTGGAAATATCGCCAGCGCAAACCCGTCCCTCGCCGGTTACATCAAGCCGCATCTTGCCGGTGCGCTTGGTAATGGCGTGGATCCGGATGCGTTTCACGCTGAGGAGGAGGTCCATAACCTCCTCCTTCACGCCGGGAATGACGGTGTACTCATGCGGCACCCCGTCAACCTTCACCCAGGTGATGGCCGTGCCCTCGATCGAGCTTAGCAGCAAACGCCGCAAAGGGTTGCCGACGGTCGTGGCAAACCCGCGTTCCAACGGTTCCAGCGCGATGCACGCGTAGGTATCTGTGCTTTCGATTACCCGGATTGCCGGAACCGGCACTTCGGGTTCAGAATCCCGCATTTGTGGGAACTGGCTGTTTATCATTCAGGCGTTTACCTTGAGTAGAACTCGACGATGAGACGAGAATTGATGGTGTCAGGCAACTCGTTGTCCGGAGGCAGCGAGACGACCTGGCCAACCATCGCGGTGAGGTCCAGTGTGAGCCAGCTGGGGAGTGTTCGCTTGGGCAGCCCTTCGGTGCGTTCCGCGAAGAATTCCCGCCGGCGGGATGATTCGGTCCAGGCCACGGTTTGCCCCGGCGTTACCATAAAAGAAGGTATGTCGGTTTTGCGCCCGTTGATGGTGAAATGGCCGTGTTGAACCATTTGGCGGGCCTGTTTGCGCGAATCGGCAAACCCCAGCAGGAAAACCACGTTGTCCAGCCGACGCTCCAGCGTTCGCAGCAGGTTGTTGCCCGAGATGCCCGGAGTGTTGAACGCGTCCGTCATGTACTTGCGGAACTGTCCTTCCATCACGCCATACATCTGGCGCGCCTTCTGCTTCTCTCGCAGGTGAACCCCGTAGTCGGATACACGACGCCGACGGTTGCCACCGCCTCCAGGCGGAATATGACGACGCTCGATGGCACAACGTGGTGAGAAGCAGCGGTCGCCCTTCAGGAAGAGTTTCTCCCCGGCGCGTCGGCACAGGCGACAGGATGGTCCGGTATATCTGCCCATATTCAGTCAGTCCGTAGGTGGTGTCACGGTTGGTATCGGCGAAACTATACGCGCCGACGTTTGGGGGGCCGCACGCCGTTGTGAGGGATCGGGGTAACGTCCCGGATGCTGCTTACGTTCAGTCCGGCAGCTTGCAGCGCGCGGATGGCCGGCTCGCGGCCTGAGCCCGGGCCCTTGATGTACACGTCGATGTAACGCATACCCATGTCAACCCCGCGGCGGGCCGCCTGTTCCGCCGCGCGTTGGGCGGCGAAGGCCGTGCCTTTGCGCGAACCGCGGAAACCGGCGGTGCCGGAACTGGTGGACGCCACCACGTTTCCTTCCGGGTCTGTGATGCTCACCAGCGTATTGTTGAACGTGGAGTAGATATAAGCGCGGCCCTGCGGAATGGACCGGCGCTCGCGTCGACGGGTTCGGGGTCTGGGCATGGCTTGTTACCTCGGTGTGGTTCTGGGAGCCGGCGGCAATGGCAGGTCAAACGCCAGCCGTTGCTACTTCTTGCCGGCGGTGCGACGTCCGCGACCGGCCACGGTGCGGCGTGCGCCCTTGCGAGAACGGGCGTTGGTGCGGGTGCGCTGACCGTGTACCGGCAGATTGCGACGGTGGCGCAGGCCACGGTAGCTGCCGATGTCGATGAGCCGCCGGATATTCTCGTTGTGTTCCCGACGCAGGTCACCTTCCGTGATGTAATCCTGGTCGACAATGACGCGGATGCGGTCGAGTTGATCCTCATCCAAATCGCTCATACGGGGCGGCATTTCCATATCGAGATTGGCCTTGCCGACGATCTCGATGGCTTTGGTCGCGCCGATTCCGTAGATGCTGCGCAACGCGATGTGGGCGCGCTTGCGGTCTGGAACGTCAACTCCGGCGATACGAACCATGGGGATTCTCCTCAGTATTGAATGTTGCGACCGACGACCAGGCCCGGGGTTAACCCTGGCGCTGGACGTGCTTGCTGTTGACGCAAATTACGCGGATAACACCCTTACGGCGGATTATCCGGCACCGGTCGCAGCGTGGCTTAACGGATGCTGATACTTTCATTGGAATTCACCGATCCCGGTTTACTTGAAGCGATACGTGATGCGTCCTCGGGTCAGGTCGTAGGGGGATAGCTCAACCAGAACCCGGTCGCCGGGCAGCACCCGGATGAAGTGCATCCGAATCTTTCCAGAAACGTGGGCTAAAACCTGGTGGTCATTGGGCAACTCCACGCGGAACATTCCATTGGGGAGTGCCTCGGTTACCTGGGCTTCTACTTCGATTGCTTCTTTCTTAGCCATAATTTAGCCTGCCTTCGCCGTGGTTGCTCAGCGAGCTTCCTCCGGCGGCGTGGGGAACCTATTAATCGTGCAACGTCAGGATTTTCGGGCCGTCCTGGGTTATTGCCAACGTGTGTTCGAAATGAGCGGACAGCGCGCCGTCGGCAGTTACCACCGTCCAGTCGTCGTCCAGTATCTGTGCGTCTTGGGTGCCCAGATTCAGCATGGGCTCGATACAGATGCACATACCCGGCCGCAGCAGTACGCCCTTGCCGGGTTCGCCGTAATTGGGAACTTGCGGGTCTTCGTGCAGAAACCGCCCCACGCCGTGGCCTACAAACTGGCGCACCACCCCGTAGCCGAGGGGTTCGGCGTAGCCTTGTACGGCGGCGCCAATGTCGCCGATGCGGTTGCCCGGCTGAGCGGCCGCGATGCCGGCCATCAGACTCGATTCGGTGTCGGACATCAGGTTGAGGGCAGCCTCGCTAACTTCGCCGACGGCGACCGAAATGGCAGCGTCGCCAATGAAGCCGTCGATAGTGGCCCCCACATCCATTTTGACGATGTCTCCTTCCTTGAGCACGCGTTTGCCGGGGATTCCGTGCACAATCTCCTCATTCACGGAGGCACAAATGGCCGCCGGGAATCCTTGATAGCCGATAAAAGTCGGGACCGCTCCGTGGCTTCGGATGTGCCGGTCGGCGATACGGTTCAGTTCGCCGGTGGTAATCCCTGGTTCAACCGAAGTCTTTAGCAGGGACAAGGTCGAACCGACGATCGCGCCGGCTCGTTCCATTGCCTTCATCTCCCGGCGCGACTTGATCGTGATTCCCCCGGTGTAAGAAGAGGGGGAATTGGAAGCGGTTTTGCGTTTTGACGCGTTGTTCACCATTCTGATTATACCTCAATTCCGTTCCCATTGGAACGAATCAGGCTGCACTTACACCCAGGGCCAACAGCACCGACTCATTGACGGCCTCGACCGCCCCTTCGCCGGGAATGTCCGCGAGCACCCCGCGCGCCAGGTAAAAACCCAGCACCGGCGCGGTTTCCTGGTGGTATACGCTGATGCGGTTGGCCACGGCCTCGGCGGTGTCGTCATCCCGCTGGTAAATGTCGCCACCATCCGGGCAGTCGTCGCACCGTTCTGGCGCGGCTCCGGTGGCGGAGTTGCGGGCAAAGGGCTTCTGGCAACTCCGGCAAATGTAGCGGTTGCTGAGTCTCCGAACCAGCTCCTCGTCTCCCACGCTAATGTGAACCACCCGGTCGATGTGCCGACCTGATTCAGTAAGGGCCTGGTCCAATGCTTCAGCCTGATTGACGTTGCGGGGGAATCCGTCCAGCAGGAAACCATCCGTATCCGCCATTTGGTTGATACGGTCCATCACCATGCCGATGGTTACGTCATCTGGCACCAGAACGCCCCGGTTCATATAGCCACGCGCCAGTTCGCCAAGCTCGGTGCCGTTGGACAGGTGGTGTCGAAACAAATCGCCGGAACTGACGTGCTCCACCTGTAACTGCTCCTTAAGCAACTGGGCTTGCGTTCCCTTACCGGCGCCCGGAGGCCCGAAAAGGACGAGTTTGAGACCACTGGTGGTCATCGCATGAATCCTTCGTAGTTGCGCATCATCAACTGCGCTTCCAGCTGCCGCAACGTGTCCAGGCCAACCCCAACCATAATCAGCAGGCTGGTGCTGCTCAGCGCGATGGCTTCCACGTTGGTCACCAGCGATGCCAGGTACGGCACTATCGCAATGAATCCCAGGAAAAACGCGCCACCCATCGTGAGGCGAACAATCACCCGGTTGAGATAATCCTGGGTTGGTCTGCCGGGCCGGATGCCAAGCACGAACCCGCCATTGCGCTGGAGGTTTTCGGCGATGCTCTGTTGCTGGAACACCACCAGCGTGTAGAAGAAGGTGAACGCAACGACCAGGACGAAGGCCAGCACCCAGTAGATGGGGCCGGTAGGGCTGAGGGCGACCTGCAGATTGCCCGCCAGGTTGCCCAGGAACCCGCCCGCCGAAGTCAGATATTGGGCGACGGTGCCGGGCAGAATCACGATGGAGAAGGCGAAAATCAGCGGGATCATACCGGCCGAGTTGATGCGCAGCGGTATGTATGACGAGCCGGATTGTCGATACATTTGCCCGCCTCGGAATATGCTGCGGCCATACTGCACCGGTATCCGGCGGTGCGCTTCGTTGAACACCACAATGAGCGAGACAATGAGCACCCCAATCAGTGCGAAGAAAAACACCCCGATGATATTGTCCCGGTCCAGGAATCCCTGCGCCAGCAACCCGGGGAATCCAACCACAATTCCGGCGAATATAATCAGCGAAATGCCGTTGCCAATGCCCCGTTCCGTAATGAGTTCACCCAGCCAGACCAGGAACATGGTGCCAGCCGTCATCGACAGGATGGCCGCTATCGTAGGAAGCAGGGCGTCGCCGGTGAACCCGACGTTGGTCAGCACGTTGGCCTGCTGCAGCAACACCAGCTGCGCAAAGGCCTGCGCGAAGGCGATGGGAACTGTACTCCAATGGACGATCCGGTTTATCTTGACACGACCGGCTTCGCCCTCTCTCGACATGTTTTGCAGTGTCGGAATAACCGGCGTCAGCAGCTGCATGATGATAGACGCGGTGATATAAGGGAAGACACCCAGCGCCACGATACTCATCCGCCGCAGGGCGCCACCCGAAAACAGGTCCAGGAACCCCAATAACTGGTTGTTGCTGAACAGGTTTTCCAGCGCTGCGCCATCCAGCCCAGGAATCGGTATATGAGCAACCAGCCGGTAGAGGGCCAGCATACCCAGAGTAAACAGTATCTTGGTACGAAGATCTGGCAGGCTGAACGCGTCGAACGCAGCCTGAATTAACCTCGGCCACCGGCCGCCACCCTGCACCTCTGACTGTATCATTGTTATCTGAAATCTAGCGCGATGAATATCTGGCTAGGTTATAGTTCCTCTACCGAGCCACCGGCGGCCTCGATTTTGGCTCTCGCCGATGCCGTGAACTTGTGCGCTGCTACGGTGAGGGCCCCGCTTAGTTCGCCATCACCAACCACCTTTACGGGCAGACGCGTGCGCCGGATAACACCCAGTTGGTGGAGCGCTTCCGGCGTAACGTGAGACCCGGCTTCAAACAGTTCCTGGAGGGTTTCCAAGCTAACCAGTGCGTAGTAGGTCTTATAGCGGTTGTTGAACCCCCGCTTCATCGGGAGTCCCTTGATCAACGGCAACTGCCCGCCTTCAAAGCCCGGCCGCAGGCCCTTTCCCGAACGGGATTTTTGGCCCTTCATACCCCGGCCGGCATAGGTGCCTCCGCCGGCCGAATTGCCGCGTCCAACCCGTTTCCGGTCCCGGCGCGCACCTTTCGGAGACGATATTTGGTGTTCCATCATGAGTGAGTGTGACTCCTGGCCGACTTCGACGGGCGGTTAGGACTGAGCAGGCTCTACGGTAACCAGGTGCTGCACCTTGTTAATCATACCGAGGATGGTTGGGCTGTCCTCGTGAACCACCGAATGGTTCAGTCGCTTCAAGCCCAACGACTGCACGATCCGCCGTTGATAAGAAGGCCGTCCGATGCAGCTTTTTTTCCAGGTAATTTTTATCTGCGCCATATTCTATCTCGCACCAATTTTGGCGAACGACGGCAAACTTATACAGGCTCGTCGTCGTTGTTGTCATTCTCCGCCGCTGGTGCGGCTTCGGGAACAGCATCTGGGGACGCCGGAATTTCGACCGGCGCTTCGGGAGCTGGCGCTGCTTCAGCCGAGACGTCCGGCGACACTTCCGGGTTGGCTGCTGCGACGGTTGGCTCCGACACCGATGCAATTGGTTCGGCTGCGGCCGGCGGCGAGGCTACGTCGGCGGGGGCGGTAGTTGGCTCAGCCGTGGTTGCCGGCGCGGCGGTCGCGGCCGGCGCGGCGGTGTCAGTTGCGCCGTTGGTCGACCGGGTCATTGCATTCATTCTGATGGCGCGTTCCGTCACCGGGTCGCGCAATAGGCTAAGTGCTTCCATGGTGGCCTGCACAATGTTGATTGGATTGCGCGAACCCAACGATTTGCCGACCACGTCCTGAACGCCGCCCAATTCCAGCATGGCGCGCATGGCGCCGGCGGCAATGACACCGGTGCCCGGCGGAGCGGGTTTGATGATGACGATAGACGCCCCTTTGCGAACCGATATCGCGTGGGGAATCGTGCTGCCTTTGAGGGGAATAGTTACGGTGCTGCGGCGCGCCACCGCGTTGCCTTTCCGCACCGCATCAGGGATCGCCAATGCCTTGCCCATGCCGGCTCCAACGTGGCCTTGCCCGTCGCCGACTACAACCAGCGCGTTGAAGCGCAGCCGCCGACCGCCTTTGACGACTTTGGAAATGCGGCGAGTGTGGACTACCCGTTCGGTGAATCCACCGCTGTCATCCTCTCGCGGCCGTTGCTCCCGGTCGCGACCCCGACCGCCACGTCCACCACGGCGGTCGCCGGGCGGCCGGTCTCCACCACCTCTGTTATCGCCTCTACGTGTTGCAGGAGAAACCATCAGAATTTAAGCCCTCCTTCGCGGGCAGCGTCGGCCAGGGCCTTCACTCGTCCATGAAAACGGTAGCCACCCCGGTCGAATACGACTGCGGTAACCCCGACGGCAATAGCGCGTTCGGCAACCATTTTGCCCACGGCAACCGAGGCGGCGGTTTTGGGTTGAGCCTTCTCGTCGGACGTCAATTCCTGGCTTGATGCGTAGGCCAGGGTGTGTCCGCGGGCGTCGTCAATCACTTGGGCGTAAATACCCTTCAGGCTGCGAAAAACGCAGAGTCGGGGGCGAACAGGCGTCCCATGAACTTTGTTTCGCACCCGTCGGTGCCTGACGACGCGCAATTTCCGGGAATCTTTATCGCGTGGCATTTACAGTTTGCTCTCAGGATTTGGTCAGGTTTGTTGGTAGGGTTTGTTGGTAAGGTTAGTTGGTGAGGTTGGAAGGAGTGCGCGTGGCGGTGCGTTACACGGCCCGGCGGGCAGCTGCCTTTCCGGGTTTAAGGCGCAACACTTCGCCCTGATAGCGAATGCCTTTTTCTTTGTAACGGTTGGGCGGACGAACCCGGCGGACTTTGGCCGCCAGTTGGCCGACTTTCTGCTTGTCGATACCCGCAACATGAACCCGGTTGTTGCCTTCCACCTGCATGGTGAGCCCTTCATCGGGGAACAACTCCACGGTATGACTGTAACCGACACTAAGGGTGATGCCTTCGCCGTTCTGTTGAACACGGTAACCCACGCCCATCAGTTCCAGCGTACGTGAGTAACCTTCGGTAACCCCGATGATGGCATTGGCGATCAGCGTGCGGGTCAGGCCGTGCAGCGCGTGGTGGAATTTTCGATCGGTGCGCCGTTCCACGACAACCTGGCCGTCCCCCACTTTAACGTCCACTTCCGGGTGGAATTTTTGAGTCAGGGCGCCACGGGGTCCGGTCACCACCACGCCACCGTAGATTACTTCTACGGTTACACCAGCAGGTATCTCAACCGGCTGGCGGCCAATGCGCGAAAGCGGGCGTTCCGTGGGTGCGACGCGTTCGGCAACGCCGACACTTATCAGAGCTTCATTACCAGACATAACAGACTATCTCCCCACCGATGCCTTTGCGCCAGGCTTGGTAACCGGTCATCATTCCCTGCGAAGTCGAAATGATGGCGATACCCAATCCGCCGTATACCCGGGGAATCTCGCCGTGGCCGACGTGTACCCGCAGGCCCGGTTTGCTCACTCGTTTCAGGCCGCGTATCGCGCTCAGTTCGCCTTCCCGATAGGCCAGTTGAACCCGCATGGTGGCGAATTTCTGACCGCGAGCCTCTTCCCAATCCCGGATGTATCCCTGGGCTTTGAGAATGTCGGCAATGGCAACCTTGATCTTGGACTGGGGTATCAGCACGGACTGATGTTTGGCCTGGATCGCGTTGCGAATCCGGGTCAACATGTCAGCTACCGGGTCATTAATGGGCATTCCGGTGTTGCTCCTCTTTGCTTACAACAACTGCTGCGGTCAAATTACAGGCTGGCCTTGCGAACGCCGGGCAACAACCCGTCCAGCGCCATCTCACGGAATGAAATGCGAGACAGACCGAAGTGGCGGATGTACGCCCGGGGTCGTCCGGTGGCGCCGTCCCGGTTGCGTATGCGGTTGGGATTGGCGTCGTGGGGTAGCAGGGCCAATTTCTGCCGAGCCTCAAACCGCTGACGCGCCGGCAGCGAGAGGTCTCGCGCTTCCGCCAGCAATGCAGCGCGTCGTTGGGCAAATTTGGCCACCGTTCGCTTGCGCCGGTCGTTTTTGACGATTAGGGATTTCTTGGCCAAGGTAATTCTCTCCTGAGTGGGAACTACTGCTGGTGCGAACTACTGCTGTATGAAGGGCATCCCGAAGTGTTCCAACAATCGGGACCCTTCGGCGTCATTGGTTGCGTTGGTGGTGATGGTTACCTGGAAGCCCCGCAACCGGTCAATGCTGTTGTAGTCAATCTCGGGGAACACAATCTGCTCTCGCAGTCCCAACGAGAAATTGCCCCGCCCGTCGAAGCCACGGCGGGAGATGCCGCGAAAGTCGCGAATACGGGGCAACGCCGTGAGTATCAGGCGCTCCAGGAAGTAATACATACGGTCGCCCCGCAGCGTTACGGTGGTGCCGATGGGGTTGCCTTCCCTGACTTTGAAGTTGGCGATGGACCGGCGCGCCCGGGTGATTATTGGCTTCTGACCGGAAATCGTCGTCAGATCTCTGACGGCGCTTTCCATGGCGCGGCCGTTGGTCAAAGCTTCGCCCAGGCCAATGTTCAGGTTGATCTTGGTGAGCCGGGGCACCCGCATCGGACTGGAGAACCCGAATTCGGTCATCATGGCCGGAACGATTTCATCGAAATACTGGGCTTTCATGGTCGGCGGCAGTAGCGCCGCCGGTTCAGACCCGTTGGTTCCGGCATCGTCCTGGCCCCGTCGCTGTCGACGACCGCGACTTTCGGTTGGGGCAGCTTCCTGCACCGTAGCAGCTTCCTGCACCGCAGCAGTCTGCGCCCCTTCGTCGGCCTGGTTGGTTTGTTCTTCCTGGTTGGTGGTCATAATGCTTACTCGTCCCGATTGCGGAACTGGGTGCTGGGTTCGGTGTAGTTGCTTTGCACCAGCTTGATGTTGGAGCGATGAATGGACGATTCCTGCTGTATGCGCCCTCCCTGGCGAATTCCGGGGCGGGGTTTGGCGTGTTTGGTGACGATGTTCACACCCTCGACCACCACCCGGTCCCGGTCGGGCAACATATTGAGAACGCGGCCAGTTTTCCCTTTGTCTTTCCCGGCAATGACCAACACGTCGTCGCCGCGCCTGATTTTAGATTTCGCCATTACACTACCTCCGGGGCCAGCGACACGATCCGCATGAAACCTTTGTCGCGCAGTTCCCGGGCTACCGGGCCAAATATGCGGGTGCCCCGTGGCAACTGGTTGTCGGTGATGAGCACCGCAGCATTGTCGTCGAATTTGATGTAGGTGCCATCGGGCCGCAGCAGGGGAGCTGCCTGCCGTACCACCACCGCCTTGACGACCGTTCCCTTCCGCACCGGCGAATTGGGCACCGCTTCCCGCACCGTGCAGACGATGATGTCGCCCACCGATGCGTACTTGCGACGACTGGAGCCCGGAATGTTGATCAGCCGGATTCGTCGCGCGCCACTGTTGTCCGCGACGTGGAGCCTGGTGTAACTCTGAATCATCTACGCTTCCTCGTCGTCGGCATCTTCCATCGCGGCGTCTAACGTATCATCTGGTTCGTCGTCCGAATCAACATCCGCCGTGGGAACGATTGAGTCGTCCTCCAAGTCGATCGGCCGCACGTCGGCGATTTCACGGCGCGCCATGATGTCCAGCAGCCGCCAGTGCTTGGTGCGGGAGATCGGGCGGGTTTCCTGGATCCGAACCGTGTCGCCGATGCGGCATTGGTTGTCGGGGTCGTGGACATAAAAACGCGTTACGCGGCGCATCTGCTTGCGGTACACGCGGTGGCGTTGTTTCCACACCAGTTCGACAACGGCGGTTTTGTCCATCCGGGTGGCCACTACGGAGCCGACCCGAACCTTGCGCATTGTTATTGCCATTGAAAATATTCCTGGAGTTTGGCCCTGGAGTTTGTCTCGGGTAAAACGTTCGGAAATCGGAAGGCGCTTATGCTATTTCGCGTTCCCGCAAACAGGTCAGCAGCCTGGCGATATCCTTCTTGGTTTTGCGCGGTTGGTTGGTGTCGGTCAGCTGGTTGGTGGCGTCCCTAAACCGCAGGTTCATCAGTTCTTTGTAGGACTTCTCCAACTCCTCTCGAATCTGGTCGTCAGAGAGCGCCCTGATTTCGTACATCTGCATGGTTCAGCCACCGGTTCCCGATAGCAAGGCCGTGATCCGGTCCTTGTAGACAATCTTGGTAGGGATCGGCAGTTTGTGGGCCGCGCGGCGCAGCGCTTCTTCTGCCTGGTTCAGGGGCACTCCGCCCACTTCAAACATAATGCGCCCCGGCTTCACCACGGCGACCCAGTGGTCGTTGGCCGCCT
Organism: Dehalococcoidia bacterium; assembly: GCA_965220095.1. Lineage (GTDB taxonomy): Bacteria > Chloroflexota > Dehalococcoidia > Lucifugimonadales > UBA3495 > Bin87. The sequence continues at coordinate 1,129,504 of OZ244805.1, read as the reverse complement.
TCCCGCCGCCCATGCGCACTTCCGCCGGTTTCTTGGATACCGCCTTGTCGGGGAAGATGCGGATCCAGGTGCGTCCACCGCGCAGCAGGCTACGGGAAATGGCGATACGAGCCGATTCAATCTGACGGGCGGTAATCCAGTCCGGGCTCATGGCTTTGAGTCCGATTTCACCGAATTCCACCTTGTTGCCCGTGGTCGCGGCGCCGCGGCGCTTGCCCCGTCCCATCTTGCGGAATTTGGTTCGCTTTGGTTGTAACATTTTGCTGGTCTCCGTAGTCGGTCGGGTCGACCGGGCGGACGCGTTTTAAGGGTTAGTTTTCCAGTTCGGCAACAGCGTCGGCTTCGGGGTCGGCGTCTTGACTGGCGACGCGGAATTCAATGCTTTCCAGTTCGGTATCTTCTTCGGCTGCCGGCGGCATAATCTGACCCTTGTAGATCCACACCTTGATACCGATTCGGCCCATTGCGGTGGACGCCTCGGACAAGGCGTAGTCTATGTCGGCGCGCAGGGTGTGCAGGGGCACCCTGCCCATCATCAGCTTCTCCGTACGTGCGATTTCGGCGCCCGAGATGCGGCCTTTGGTAATGATTTTTACGCCCTCGGCGCCGGCCTGCATGGTCCGCAGCGCAGCCTGACGCATCGCGCGGCGGTAGGCAACGCGGCGGCTCAGCTGGTCGGCGATGTTCCGGCCCACCAGATACGGATCAAGCTCGGGTTGCTCAATTTCTATAATGTTGAGGCGCAGCTGGCCCGCAGTCATCGTTTCCAAGCGGGAACGCAGACCCTTGACGCGATCTCCATCCCGGCCAATCAGGATGCCCGGCCGCGCGGAATGCACGTTGATGATGATTTCCTGAGCCGTGCGGTCAATCTCGATCTTGGCAATGCCGGCATCGGAAAATGCGGCGTACTCAGCGTGGATGGACCGCCGGATCGACAGGTCCTCTTGCACGCTGGCCCGATACTGGGCGCCGTTGTTGGCGTACCAATGGGTCTTCCAGTCTTTGATGATGCCCAGACGGAACCCCAGCGGATGGGTTTTGTGGCCCATAGGTTAGTACTCCTGTATCTCGTCCACTTCGATGATGATATGGCTGGATCGCCGGGTAACCCGACCGATGCGGCCACGGGCCCGCGGGCGAAAACGCTTGATCGGACGGGCCTGGTCTGCCGATATTCGGGTGATGCGGAGACCATCCCGATTCATGAACTGATTGTTCTCTGCATTGGAAGCCGCCGATTGCACCACCTTGGCCACGGTGCGCGCCCAGGGGGAAGTCATCAGACTGAGCTGGTCCAGTGCATCGTTCACCGATTTGCCCCGCACGGCGTCCATGATGGGTTTGAGCCGTTTCGGAGACGCGCCAATTTGCTTGGCCAATGCCCTCACTGCTGGCATGACTTCACCTCACCCGGCTGGCCCGCTCGGAGCGGGAGACGTGTCCGCGATAGGTGCGCGTGGGGGCGAATTCGCCCATCCGGTGGCCCACCATGTTTTCGGTTATGAACACCGGAACATGCCGCCGGCCGTCGTGAACGCCGAAATTCAGCCCCACCATGTCCGGCATGATCATCGAGGCGCGAGACCAGGTACGAATGACCGTGGCTTCTCCGGATCCCCGCACCGCATTAACTTTTTTCAACAGCTTCGGATGGACGTAGGGTCCCTTTTTAACTGACCTTGACATAGCAATCGAACGCCTGAAAGTTTGTGATGGTACGTCCTAACGACGTTGGCGACGTCCCCGGATAATGAACCGGTTGGAAGTCTTTTTCTTGTTGCGAGTCTTGTGGCCCAGCGTCGGCTTGCCAGTGGGCGACTTGGGGCCCGGCATACCGATCGGCGAGCGTCCTTCACCGCCACCGTGGGGGTGATCTACGGGGTTCTTGGCAACGCCGCGAACGTGGGGACGCCTTCCCAGGTGCCGTTTTGCTCCGGCCTTGCCCAGGCTCTCGTTTTTGTGGTCGGGGTTGGACAATTGCCCGACGCTGGCGCGACAATTGAGCAGAACCCGTCGCATCTCCCCGGAAGGCAACCGGATGAGCACATACTCGCCCTCGCGCGACAGCACCTGCGCGCCAGTGCCGGCCCCGCGAACCAGCTGACCGCCCCGGCCCGGCGTAAGTTCCAGGTTGTGTACCACCGTTCCCGTGGGGATGTTACGCAGCGGCAGCGAGTTGCCCGGCCTGATTTCCGCGGCCGGCCCGGATTCCACATGGTCGCCCACGGCAAGGTTCACCGGGGCCAGGATGTACGACTTTTCGCCGTCCAAGTAGTGCAGCAGTGCGATACGAGTCGTTCGGTTGGGATCGTACTCAATGGTCTTAACCGTCGCCGGAACGCCGTCCTTGCGCCGTTTGAAATCAACTTTGCGGTACATCCGGCGCGATCCGCCGCCACGATGGAAGGCGGTGATTTGCCCTCGGTTGTTGCGGCCGGCCCGTTTCTGCAGCGGTTCCAGCAACGACTTTTCCGGCTTGGTCGTGGTAATTTCTTCGAATGAGGGGCGCACCGCATTTCGGGTACCCGGAGTCATGGGGCGCAAGTTTTTCAGCGGCATAATATTCGCTCTCGTTGATTAACGTAGTTTGAAGGCATCAGTTGACCCTTGATGAACGGACTACAGCCCTTCAATCAAATCGATGCGGTCGCCCGGCCTCAAGGTAACAACTGCTTTCTTAATGTCGGGTTGCTTTTTCACGCGCGGGCCGTAACGCTTCTGCTTCCCCCGATTGACGGTGATGTTGACGCTCAGCACGGTAACGTTGAAGTTCGCCTCAACGGCCTGCTTAACCAGCGTTTTGTTGGCCCGGCGCGCAATCTGAAAGGTATATTGCCCGGATTCCTGAAGGAGCGTGCTCTTTTCAGTAATGGTGGGTTTGAGTAGTACTTCGCTGAGATGCATTATTCCGCACCCTCCGCTGCGATCGTCCGCGCTCGGTGTCGGGGGGCGCTACAAATCTCTTCGATACGTCGCACCGCATCCGCGGTGATTAGAATCGTTTGCCGTTTCAACACATCGTTGGCGTTAACCAGATCCGACGGCAATGTCCAAACCTGTTTCAGGTTGCTGCCGGCCTGCACCACGTTGCGGTCAGCGTCCCGAGCTACGATCAATACCGAACCGGTAACACTGAGGCTTCGCAGAAGCTGGATCATGGACTTGGTGCGTCCGTCCAGGTCCGCCAATGAGTCGATGCACAGCAGCCTTCCCTGGCGAATCTTTTCGGAAATGACGCACTTCAGGGCGTTGCGTCGCATGGCTCTGGGCAGTGCCTTGCGGTAATCGCGAGGCTTGGGGCCGAACGCGATGCCGCCATGCCGCCATTGCGGCGACCGAATGCTACCCTGCCGGGCCCGGCCGGTATGCTTTTGGATCCAGGGTTTGCGACCGCCGCCCGACACCTCGGCGCGGGTCCGCGTCGAGTGGGTGCCCTGGCGTTGGTTGAGCTGATAGATGACCATGGCTTGATGAACCAGACGCTGGTTCATCGGCACGTTGAAAACGCCGTCATCAACGATGATGGTGTCGATGGCGTGGCCGCTCCGGTTGATTACGGGAAGTTCCATTTTTGGGATGGTTCCTTGCTAATTTGCGCTGGTCAACGACTTGCGTTTCCCGGTTTTTCGGATGGTAACGGGGCTGTTGGGAGCGCCGGGGATGCCGCCTTTCACCATCAGCAGGTTGCGTTCCACGTCCACCTGCACTACTTCCAGACCTTTGCTCGTAACCCGACGGTTGCCCATGTGTCCGGACATTTTGAGGCCCTTGAAGACCTTGCCCGGGGTGGTGCCGCCGCCAATGGAACCGGGAGCGCGCTGCCGGTCGGATTGGCCATGGGTGCGCGGGCCACCGTGGAAGCCGTGGCGCTTCATGGTGCCCGCAAAACCCTTGCCCTTGGATTTGCCAATGATGTCTACAATTTCGCCGGGCTCGAACATATCGACGGTGACCAATTGCCCTACTTCGTGCTCGCTGATGTCGTCGGTGGCAACTTCCTGCAGGCGGCGCCCAATCTGGCTGCCATGCAGGTGGCCGGCTTCAGGTTTGTTGGGCTTGCGAGTGCGTCCGAAACCCAGCTGAATCGACTCGTAACCATCCTTCTCGACGGTGCGGATTTGAGTAACGGCGCACGGGCCGACTTCGATGATGGTCACGGGTTGCACGAGTCCGGCGTCGTTGAACACCTGAGTCATGCCGATCTTTTTTCCCAGAAGCGCCTGTAGCATATTGGTCGCCTGTAAAATGTTGCCGGTTTGGCTGCTTTTGACAGATGAAACGGCGGCGGTGGCTCAGGGCCTGCCGCCTGCCGGTGGGTCATGTTTTCGACGTTGGTGTAGCTAACCCAAGCCCAATTAGAGCTTGATGGAAATATCCACCCCCGCCGGCATGTTGAGCCTGGTCAGAGCGTCAATCGTCTTGCTGGTCGGTTCCATGATGTCCAGCAGGCGCTTGTGCGTGCGGATCTCGAAATGCTCCCTTGAATCTTTGTCAACGTGAGGTCCACGAATGACACAGAACCGACGAATTTGTGTAGGCAAAGGCACCGGCCCGGCCACGCGAGCTCCGGTAAGCTCAGCCGTTTCCACAATCTGCGCGCTGGACTGGTCCAGCACCTTGTGGTCGAAGGCCTTGAGGATGATCCGCATTTGCTGCCTGGTGACCATAATATTACGTAGCTACTCTCCGCTGTGGTGGGGCGGTTTCGACGACCGAAGCCGCTAGTTTTTGTTGGCAACGCTGCGAAGGATGTAGTCCGGCACCGGTTCGTAGTGCTTGAACTCCATGGTGTATGAAGCTCGACCACGGGATAGCGACCGCAGCGCCGTAGTATAAGCAAAAGTTTCCTCAAGAGGAATCATCGCTCGGACCGTTTGAACGTCATCCTGACCTTGGATACTACGAATCTGAGCGCGACGACCACCCAGGTCGCCGAGCACATCACTAAGGTATTCGCCGGGCGTTACCACTTCCATCTCAACGATGGGTTCCTGTAACACCGGAGCGGCCCGCCGGGTTCCGTCGCGCAGGGCAATCATCCCCGCAGAGCGAAAGGCCATCTCGGACGAGTCTACAGTATGGAAGCTGCCGTCCACCAACGTGACTTTTAGATCGACAAGAGGATACCCGGCCAGCGGCCCGTTGTCCAGTCCCTGCTTCACGCCAGCCTCAACCGCCGGAATGAATTGACGTGGTATCACTCCGCCGGACGTGCCGTCCACGAACGAGTTTCCGGCACCGCGTTCCTGCGGTTCTATTTGCAGCCAAACGTGGCCGTACTGGCCGTGGCCCCCGGTCTGGCGCACAAATCGCCCCTCAACGCGAATCGCCTGCGTGATGGTTTCACGGTAGGCGACCCGGGGCTGGCCGACTCTGGCCTCAACGTCGAATTCCCGACGCATCCGATCCACCAGCACTTCCAGGTGCAGTTCGCCCATGCCGGAGATGATGGTTTGCCCGGTTTCGTCGTCGAAGCGCACCACAAACGTGGGGTCTTCTTCGGACAGCTTGCGCATCGCTTCACCCAGCTTGTCCTGGTCGACGCGCGTCGCCGGCTCAATGGCCACCGACACCACCGGTTCCGGGAAGTGGGGCGGCTCAAGGATGATTGGCTTCTGTTCGCTGCAAATCGTGTCGCCGGTGAAGGTTGCTTTCAAACCAACGGCGGCACAGATATTGCCAGCGGTAATCATCTCCAGCTCTTCCCGGTGGTTGGCGTGCATGCGCAACAGGCGCCCCATGCGCTCCCGGTTGCCGCGGGTAACGTTGCGCACGGCCGCGCCAGCTTCCACGGTTCCCGAGTAAATTCGCAGGAATACCAAACGCCCCACGTAGGGGTCGATAACTACCTTGAAGGCCAGGGCGGACAAGGGTTCGCTGTCAACGGGTTCCCGAAATTCCGTTTCTTCCGTACCGGGAATGATCCCTTCAACGGCCGGCACGTCCAGCGGAGAGGGCAAGTAGTAGATGATGGCATCCAGCAGCGGGTGAATGCCTTTGCCGCGCATCGCGCTGCCGCACAGCACTGGCACAATCTCCCGATTGATGGTGGCGTTTCGTAGCGCCTTCCGCAGGTCGTCGGCGCAAATCTCTTCGCCTTCCAGATATTTGATCAGCAGGGCTTCGTCGGTTTCGACGATCTTCTCCACCATCTCCTGACGGTAGTCCAGATAAGCCTGTTCGTACTCGGCAGGCACCGGCATGATTTCGGGCGGTTCACCCACATCATCGCGGCCGTCGGAGTACATGATGGCCTGGCCTTCAATCAGGTCAACCACGCCGCGGAAGGTGTCCTCCGCGCCGATGGGCACCTGCACCGCCACCGCGTTTCCTTTCAAGCGTCGGCGCACCGATTCGATGGTTCGTTCGTAGGATGCGCCCACCCGGTCCATCTTGTTGACGAAGCAGATGCGCGGCACGTCGTAAGTGTCGGCCTGCCGCCAGACGGTTTCCGACTGCGGTTGCACTCCAGCCACCGCGTCCAGGACGACGATACCGCCGTCCAGCACCCGTAGGCTACGCTCCACCTCGGCAGTGAAGTCAACGTGGCCCGGCGTGTCGATGATGTTAACCTGATGGTCCCGCCAGTAGGCGGTGGTTGCCGCCGCAGTGATGGTGATGCCCCGCTCTTTTTCCTGGGGCATCCAGTCCATTGCGGTCGTGCCCTGGTCGACACCGCCGACCTTTCGGATGCGACCCGTCAAGTAGAGCACGCGCTCAGTAACGGTGGTTTTGCCGGCGTCGATGTGGGCGATAAATCCGATGTTGCGAATTTGCCTGGCCGGGGCTTGAACAATAGTCATGCGTGGATTGCTGGCACCTGCTGGTCGTGATCGATATTGTCTTGACTGTTATGGATTGCCGCGTCGTTATTTGGTTTGGAAACCGTGAATGCCGTTTATCGGCGGTAGTGGACGAAGGCCCGGTTGGCCTCTGCCATGCGGTGCAACTCGTCCTTGCGCCGGACGGCGGTACCCTCGCCGCGGGCGGCGTCCATGAATTCGTTGGCCAACCCGCGAGCCATGCGCATACCGTTGCGAGCGCGGGCGCCCCGGATGATCCAGCGCATCGCCAGCGCTTCGCTGCGCGAGGTGCGCAGTTCCACCGGCACCTGATAGGTCGCGCCACCGACTCGGCGGGGCCGGACTTCCACCAGGGGTGTGGCATTGCGTAATGCCGTGGAGAATATGCTCATCGGGTCCTGGTTGGAGTCCGATCGCACCAGCTCCAGCGCATCGTAGACCACCCGCTGGGCGACGGATTTCTTGCCCTTAAGCATCACCCGATTGATGAACTTGGACAATTCCAAGTTGTTGTAGCGCGGATCCGCTTTTATGATTCGGGGTTCGGCCCGTCGTCGTCGCGACATATCGGTTCTACCTTTTCTTTCAGCCTGGCGTATCTGTTCTTAGGCGTGTCTGCTCTTTTGGAGCAAGCCACCCCCGGCGGACGGGGGTGAAATTTCGCGGTATTTCGGGAGGCGTCGTCTAGCCTTTGCGGGTGCCGTACTTGCTACGACCCTGTCGGCGGCCGTCTACGCCTTCGGTGTCCAGATTGCTGCGTACCACGTGGTAGCGTACCCCGGGCAGGTCCTTGACGCGGCCGCCCCGGATCAACACTACGGAGTGCTCCTGCAGGTTATGGCCTTCGCCGCCGATGTACGCGGTTACTTCCACCCCGTTGGTCAGCCTGACGCGGCAAATTTTCCGCAGCGCCGAGTTGGGCTTCTTCGGAGTCATGGTGCGCACCTGGATGCAAACGCCCCGCCGCTGTGGGCAGCCGGGACCCCATTTGGTTCGGTTGCGCAGCGAGTTCTGAACCCAGTGCAGGGCCGGCGCCTTGGTGCCTTTGCGTACCGGTTTGCGCCCTTTTCGAATCAATTGGTTAACTGTAGGCATAATTATTCCTTCGCCGCGGCCGGGTCAAAATCCGACACAGCAACAAGGAATTCTACCCACGCCACCAACCTAATGTCAACCAACACGCGCTCGTCGCGCGTACCCGCTTTAATCTGTCATGGCGAGGGGCATAGCGGCGTGGCAATCTCGATGAGGTTGAACACAGGTCGGCGAACCGCCGTTCCTACGGCGACGAGATTGCACGCTACGCTCGCAATGACAGTTTTGCTACAGTGGGTGCGCGCGATGGCGAGGGATCTCACGCGCACCCACTTTTAATCTGTCATTGCGAGGAGCGCAGCGACGTGGCAATCTCGATGAGGTTGAACACAGGTCGGCGAACCGCCGTTCCTACGGCGACAGGATTGCACGCTACGCTCGCAATGACAAAGTGGGTACGCATGAGAAACGCGCCTCAAACGCAGGGCCTTGCGATTATCCGTCCCACATACGCCGCCGCTCATCCTGAGCCTGTCGAAGGGTCATCCTCCCATGAACATACCAAACCACAACTCGCCAGCTACAAATTAATCCTGAATTCCAGTCATCTCCGGCCAGCCATCTCCGGAAAGATAGGGCGATTGATAGTAAGATAAACCCGGATGCGACCGCTGTTCATCTTGACATCCGCAGACGCTGCCCAATAGAATAGTAGGCCGTTTGGGAGTTGTTTTCCGATGGATTATGCAATCGTAAAAACCGGCGGTAAGCAGTACCGCGTCTCGCCCGGCGACGTGCTTGACGTTGAGCTGCTGACCGCTGAAGAAGGGGCCACGACTCAGTTCGACGAAGTGCTGGCTGTCTCGCGCGATGGGGAAATGCGTTTCGGCACCCCTAACGTGGAAGGCGCACGTGTCATCGCACAGGTGCAGTCCCACTACAAAGACAAGAAGGTAATCGTTTTCAAATACAAGGCCAAGACCCGATATCGTCGCAAACGAGGGCATCGGCAAAACTATACTCGTATCCTGATTCAGGACATCGAGAGCGGAGGCTAGACCCATGGCCCACAAAAAGGCTGGCGGCAGTACCAACAACGGTCGTGATAGCAATGCAAAACGCTTGGGCGTCAAGCGCTACGGTGGCGAACGCGTCAGTTGCGGATCCATCATCATCCGCCAGCGTGGCACCCGCATTCTGCCGGGAACCAACGTTGGACTGGGCCGGGACCACACCATTTTCGCCAAGGTCGACGGCGAGGTAACCTTCGAGTGGGCGGCCAAGGGTCGTCGCCGGGTCAGCGTGTACCCCGTGGTTGCTGCCGAAGCAGTGGCAGCTTAGGAAGCGAACAACATGAAAGCAGATATTCACCCCCAGTACTTCAGCGCCACCGTCACCTGCTCTTGCGGCAACGTGTTCCAGACCGGCGCAACCAAACCGGCCATGCGCGTCGAAGTATGCGGACGTTGCCACCCGTTCTACACGGGCGAACAGCGCATTGTCGACACCCAGGGGCGCATCGAACGAATGCGGCGCAGGTTCAACCTGGACGACTGACGCCGCAACTCCTGGCATCAGAAACCCGCAACGGGAGCCGCCACCGGCTCCCGTTTTGCTATCGGGCAAACCGAGGCACCCGTTGCACTTGCCCCAACCGGCTTGCGTCCCATCCGATTGCGTCCCATCCGGAGGTAGTCTAATGCCGCGCTACGTGCCCAAAACCGTGCGCGAATTTGGGCGTATCCATCTGGCGGAACGCTTGCTGGAAAACGGTTGGCAGTGCTTCATCGCCAGACGTAGCCCCAATGAGGACGCGGTGATTGCCGGCATACCGGCCGTTGAGCGGGAGGTGCGCCTCAAGTTTCATTCTCAAGAAGGCAGCCAGGCGGTGCGATTTTACGACGTTGAAGGCTTGGACTGGGATTGGCAATGCCTGGTGATAACCACCCGCGTGCTGGAGCAAACGCCGGTTACATACCTGCTGCTCCGAACCGACGTGCAGGCTCAAGGTCGCTTGGAGGAGGAAATTGAAGGCGCATGGTGGCTACACCCCGAAGTGTTTTGCGTGGACGATTTCAAAGAAGCGTGGCACAAGTTGGCCGGGTTATGACACGGATATGATCGTTGGAGAGTGGTAGATTAATGACGGAACGGGACGTTACAAGAACTGGTGGCCGCGCGGGAACCTCTGCGCCGGCGCCTCGCCCGCTGTACGGTGGGCAGGCGGTCATCGAGGGCGTGATGATTCGGGGCGTGCGGCATTACAGCCTGGCGGTGCGGCGTCCCGACGGCAACATCTTTTGCACCACCGAGGCGGTTAGCAGCAGGTTCTCCGGTCGCGTGCGTCGTGTTCCGTTGGTGAGGGGCGTGCTGATTCTGGCCGAAACCCTCTGGCTCGGTATGAAGTCGTTGCAACGTTCTGCCATTATTGCCGCCGAAGAGCAGCCCGCCAATCACGCCCCACCGGGTCGAACCGACTCCGCCGATTCCCAGATCAGCAGCCTGACGATGGGGCTAACGATGGCCGTTGCCTTGCTGGTGGGCATCGGCGTTTTCCTCATTTTGCCCCTGTTGGCGGTGCGGGCCATCGACCCGTTCATCGCTTCTTCGGTCGTAAGCAACCTGATTGAGGGGATCATCCGCCTGGCGATTTTGGTCGGTTACGTGGCCGGCATCTCGGCAATGAAAGACATCCGCCGCGTGTACGCCTACCACGGCGCCGAGCACATGGCGGTCCACACCTACGAAGCCGGGGAGCCTCTCGCCGTGGACTACGTTCGACGGCATCCCACGCCACACCCTCGCTGCGGCACGGCGTTTCTGCTGACCGTTGCCGTGGTGTCGGTGTTGGTGTTCGCGTTGTTGGGCCGTCCCGACCTGGAGTGGCGCATCCTGTCCCGCATCGTGCTGATTCCAGTGGTGGCTGCCGTCAGCTACGAAATCATCCGTTACGCCGGCGCCCACCGCACCGCCTGGTTCGGTCAGGCGCTGGCCGCCCCCGGGCTCTGGTTGCAGCGCATCACCACCCGCCAGCCCGACGATGCGCAGATTGAGGTGGCCATCGCCGCCATGCAGGCCGCAATAACTGCGGATGCCGCGTCAGATGCTGAAGAGGCGCACCACAATGCGGGTGGCGCCGTCGGCTGGCGCAGCCATTGACCCGGTCCTGCTTCCGCAACCGGGGTGATTCGTTGACGACACCGTGTGGTACAGTTGTGCCAACCGACGAATACCCGGACCCGCACTGCCGAGGCACAACATGGCCGACGTTCCTGACATGCAAATGATCCCGTATCTGACGGCCGCGGAACCGCGTAACTTTGTGGAAAAGGGGTTGCAACGCCACAACTACCTGCTGGAGCAACTGGCTGCCCAGATGGATGAATTGCTGACCCTCGTCCGGGACGGCAAAGCCGGCGACGCCGTCCTGACCCAGCAGTTGGCGTCGTTGCGGGAGGCCGTGCGGCCTCGCCACGGACTGTGCATAGACCGCGCCTGCTTCTCCTGCCGGGTTCACGAGGAAGCCATCAAGGAACACGTTCTGCTCTACGTGGACTGGAAGCTGCCCGGAACGGTGCAGCAACTGGAACGACTCAAAAACCGCAATTAAACTCCCGGGTTATCGTGCCAAAGCGATAACCCAGTACATGTGCCGGAACAGTTGCGCGGCGCCCTTGATCAGGGCGGGCAGATCGGTTTCGGAGTCGGGACGCACGTGCCGGAAAATGTCAGTTTCTGTGTACCGGACCGGTGCCGCGATGGGACGCTGTTGCAAAGCGTTGGTTAGGCGGCGCGATTCGCCCACCGGAATCAGCATATCTCCCCGGTCGTGCATCACTCGGATTGCGGTGTCGGGGTGTAACCCAGGGATGTGTGCCGACGGCGATACCGCTTTTGCTTGTTGGTGGTATGCGTCCGGCAATTGAGCATAGAGATTTCGTGCGTCTACCAGCGTGAGGTCGTCGCCGAGCAGAGCCAACACGACGTCTTCTTGCGGCGATGCAGCCGGGACGGCGAGAGGTTCACCAGCCATAGCCGCGGAGCGCAGCATTTCACGCCTGGCCGGATCCGGGACGTTTTCGGTGATTTCGTTGATAAACACGCGGCTGGTCAGCGGGTCAACCTCCCACTCTTCAACGTCTGCAGCGTACAGCGTGCGACGGGCCGCAATTTGCACCAGCAGGTCGCCAGCATCGTAGTAGCCGCCGAAGGCGTTGACGAATGCTACCTGGTGGGCGATTCGTGGGTCGGCAGCGGCCACCAGCGCCAATGACGCTCCGACTGAAAACCCGGCCAAACCAATCCGGTCCGGGTCGACGAAATCCTGCCGACCCAGGTGCTGAAACGCGGCTACCAGGGTGTCGATCTCTGACGCGGCGATGTCGGCATCCTCGCCCAGCGTTGATGACCAGTGGTACATGACGGCGAATCCGGCGCGAGCCAGCGCTTCGCCCAGATTGACCACATCGGGGTCGGTCGCTCCCGCCGCGTTGGCGCCCAGAAAAACCAGCACGCCGGCCCGCCGCTTTCCATCTGCGATTACGTAAACGTCCGCATCGTTGGTCCGGCCATCGGCGGTCTGGTAGGTAGTGATGAAGTGCTTCGGTTGAGGCGCCAAAGTTCTTTGTACCGGTACCGGCGTGGGCAGAACCTGCACAACGAATCCCGCGGTGTGTACTGCCGTCGCTACCGGAGGGAACAAAGCCAAACCGGCGGCGATGGCAACTCCGCCAACTAGTGCAGCGACATACAGCCGGTAAACCCACCGACCGATGGCTCTGATCGGCATCATGGTGTTGCTAGAGTGTGTTGACAAACGCCGTCATTCCCGCGAAAGCGGGAATCCAGTGGCCGAAGTCAGTAGTTTCGTTGCGAAAACCTGGCGCTTTACGCGCTCTGGACTCCCGCTTTCGCGGGAGTGACGAGGTTGGGATTTCATATGCGATAGCCCTGGCGCATGAGGAGTGCGCTAAACCCGCACCCGGCTAATCATCGCCGCCGAGATTATTCTGGTGGCGGCCATCGTCAGGAAAACCAGCGGCCAGGGGCTGCCGGCCACGTCCAGCACCACACTGAACAACAGCGCCTGAGCGCCGGCATACAGGTAGCCGTGGGCATCCAGCACGCCCGCCGCTGTCCCCGACATTCGGCGGCCCGATAAATCGACCGCAATGGCCGATATCGTGGACACCCCCATACCGATGCCGCCCCACAGCATCAGAGCGGCTCCCAAGTACAGATTTGAAGGTGGCGCCAGGGCGATGGCGACCAGGGCGGCTGCCGATAGTACGCACGAAGCAATCACCAACGGCCGCCGACGGCTCCCCAGCAACCGATCGGAGATGAACCCGGAGATGGGCGGCGCCAGCAAATACCCCAGCGGCAGCAACAACGTGATCAGTATGGTTTGGGTGATGTCCAATCCGCCGGCTTCAAAATAATAGATTGGCACCCAGGTGGTCAGGCCGTAGCGGGCGATATTCTCAAGGCCCTTCACGTGGCAAGCCAGCTGGAACCGGGAATTGCCCAGCAAGACCCGGTACGGGCCCAGGCCCTTCAACTCCGCATCGCTCACTGATTCCGGTTCCGATGACACCTCGTCATCCTCGATGTATTCGGGCAGGTTCACATCCGCGGGCCGATCCCGCGTCATGAAATAAAAGGCAACCCCCAGCACCAGGATGATCAGCGGCGGGTAACGAAATGCCGCGCGCCAACCCCACTCGGCGGCGACGAAGCTGCTGAGCCACCACATCATCAACATCGCACCGCCGGCGGTCGTGCCCACGATTCCCATGGCGATGCCGCGCTCCCGCCGCGGCCACCACTGGCTGATTATGCTGATGGCCGGCGCCCAGCAGGCCGCGTTGACGAACCCGACGATGGACCACGGAATGGCGATACCGACCGTGGACGTGCCGAATGACGCTACCCAGTTGAAAACGGTGGTCAGGATTGCGCCCAGCATTACCCACAGACGTAATCCGTAGGCTTCCGCCAGACGCCCGTGTACCAAATCCCCTAGCATGAACCCCCACAACAACATGGCGTTGATCACACCGATTTCGATGTGGGTCAGGAGAAGATCCTCTTTAATAAGCGGCGATGTGGGCCAGAAATTGAATCGCCCGGTGTACACGAAGAAATAGAAAACGCAGAAGGCAACCAGAACTTGCCACTTCCAGCGGTGGTAGCTGGTCGGCAGTTCATCGTAAGGCAGCGGGCCATCGGCATACACCGACCGGCGCGCCGCATCGGTCGCCGTGGGCGCGGGGTTGTTGCCGCTGTGTCGGGGCGTGGTCATCTCGAAATCGGGCTACGCTGTGGCAAGTCTCCCCGGGGCGTGGGTAAAACAACACCGCCGCCGCCGGAGTTTCAGCCCGGCGACGGCGGTAGTAAAGCGCCCGGAGATTTTAGCTTTTGGTTAGCAGAAGCTCACGAGCCTCGGACAGCAGTTCCTCGTCGCTGCGGGACAGGTCCAGCGGGTCGCCGTGGGGCTGCGGCACTGGCAATCCGGTCTTGTAGTACAGCTCGATGCGGTTGCCCTCCGGGTCGAAGAAGTACATCCCGAACGCATTGCCGTGGCTGACGATCCGGTCGATATCCAGCTTTTCGGCGTCAATGCGGGCCTTGTAGTCGCGCATATCCTGGATGGACGGCACGCGGAAGGAAATCTGCTGGATAACCTTGGCGTCGTTGGATGTAACGCGTCCTTCCATCAGGACGAATTCGTGATGCTCGCCAACCGGATCGGAACTGAGGAACACCATGCGGCGTTGCTCCAGGTCTTCATCGGCAATTTCCAAGCCCAGTACGCGGGTGTAGAAATCGCGCATCTTCATCAGGTCGGTCGCGTAGATACCTACGTGGCCCAGGCCGGAGATTTGCGGCATACGGATACCTCCTCAGATACAGCATCAGCTCGAATTTGGCATTGAATTGCGCCAACGGTATTTCACACCGATTGGTATGTCAAGAGCAATCCAGGTTTGACCACCGGTTCGACGCTGGATTACAATGTTATGCCGTGCAAAACATCAATAATGACGCCGCTAACGACAGTACAAATGACGGCGGTATGAATGACGACGGGCGGCGGCAACCCCGCATCTTTTACGGGTGGTGGATAGTAGTCGCCGCATCCGTGTTGGGGATGTTCGGTAATGGTTCCATCTCCCAGGGGTTCCCCAGGTTTCTTCTGCCCATAGAGGAATCTCTCGGGTTGACCCGTACCCAGATGGGGCTGGTGTTCAGCCTGGCGCGGGCCGAAGGCAGCGTCGCCGGTCCGGCGGTAGGCTGGTTGGTTGATCGTTACGGAGCCCGCCCGCTGGTGATCGTCGGGAGCGTCACGGTCGGCTTTGGGGTGATACTGCTCTCGCAAGCCAACTCCTACTGGATGCTGTTGTTGCTGTTTGGCGGGTTAATTTCACTGGGTAAATCTGCCGGGTTGGGTCAAACCTTAATGGCCGGCGTGAACCAGTGGTTCATTCGACGCCGTCATATCGCCATGTCTGCTCTGATGACGGCGTTCGCCGGCGGCGGGGCAATCATAGTCCCATTGCTCAATGAGTCGATACAATGGTTGGGCTGGCGCCAAACTTTGGTCTGGACTGGCGTCGGAATACTGGCGATCACGCTGCCGGCGTCGTTTGTGATCAGGAGCCGTCCAGAGGACATGGGCCTCCGTCCGGACGGGGATCCGCCCCACGACCGGGAACCCAGCCAAACCGGGCGGCAGGACCGGGTTGCGAACAGCGGAGAAGTCAACTTTACCTTCAAAGAAGCAATCCGCACCCGTAGTTTCTGGCTCATGTCCGTTGGCGCATTCATGCGTGTGACGGTTACCAATGGGATGCTCGTCCACGTGTTCGCCATGATGGCGGAGCGGGGCCTGTCCGAAGATGCGGCGTCCGCGTGGGTGGCCGCCATGTTCTTTCTCGGAATACCACTGCGCTTCGTGCTCGGCGTAACGGCCGGCAAGTTCCGCGCCAACCTTATGCTCGCTGGCGGGATGGCCATTGGCGCTGTCGGGATGTGGGGCCTGTGGATCGGTCCAGGCGTATTGGGTCTGCTTACTTTCGTCGTGGGCATAGCCGTGGTCGAAGGCATCACGTCCGTCAACTGGTTAATGCTGAGCGACTATTACGGGAGAGACCGGTTTGCGACTCTGATGGGTTTCATGAGCCTTTTCATGCATATAGGATTGTTGGCCTCGCCGCTTTTTGCATCACTCGTTTGGGACCTCACCGGTACTTACTACATCGTGCTGGCAACATTCACCCCAATGTACCTATTCAGCGCCGTAGCGTTCTTGTTCTGCACCCGCCCCCCGCCTCCGGACAGAGGCCGGCGGCGTTGGATTGGTACGGAAACCACAGGCGCTCAGCTAGCCGCCGACGGAACGGGAAACTAATACCGACAACGGGAAACGGAATAGTTGAAATGTTTACTACCAAAACCTTCGACCCGCAGTCAATCGTGCTGGCCGGGAACCACGTGCGCCTGGAGCCCGTTGGCCCGGAGCACGCCGCAGACCTTTACGCCGTCGGCGCTGACGACGCCATCTGGAGCTACCTGCCGCGTCCCGCGTTTGCGAGCCTGGACGATGCCAGCGATTGGATTGAAATGTGTGTCCAGCGCAACCGGTCCGGTGAACGGGTGCAATTTGCCGTGGTGCACCTGGGAGATGGGCGGGCCATCGGATCAACCGGGTATCTGGATATCGACCGACCCAACCGGGCGCTGGAAATCGGGATGACCTGGTACGGGTTGGCGTATCAGCGCACTGCGGTCAACACGGAGTGCAAGTACCTGCTGCTGCGCCATGCCTTTGACGAGTTGGGAGCGCTGCGCGTTTGCCTGAAAACCGACAGCCGCAACGTCCGCTCGCAGCGAGCCATCGAGCGGATTGGGGCTATGCGGGAAGGCACGCTGCGCAACCACCGCATCACCTGGGACGGTGTCAACCGCCATTCGGTTTTCTATAGCATCATCGACTCAGAATGGCCGGCAGTGCGTAGCGCGTTGGAAGCAAAGCTGGGCAAATAGTGGCCGGCGCAGCCCGGTGGTTCGGGCGGTTAGCGGTGGTTCAGGCAATTCATTGTTGCGCGCCGCCAGTCCCGTCCAGCAATACGACACTGGCGCACCGATGCCCAGTGGAGTATGATTGCCAGCGTTGTCAACATAATCGGCGGCAGTCCGTGAGTACCGACTCAGGGACCCGCCGGTGGCGCGGCCCGTACTGACAGGTCCGCTAATCGTTGTTATAATCACCCGCGGAGGAGGTGCCTATGAGAGCTATTGATTACGTTGCCCCAACATCACTAAGCGAAGCCGTTGCCATTATGGCTACCCACGGTGACCGTGCCCAGCCTTTGGCCGGCGGTACCGACGTTCTGGTGCAACTGCGCGGAGGCCGCCGAGAGGCCGACGTGGTGGTCGACACCAAGAAAATTCCGGAACTGAACGGAATCAAACTGGACGATAGCGGCCTGCAACTTGGCGCGGCCGTTCCCTGCTACCAGATATACCAGAATCAGGCGGTAGCCGCCGCCTACCCGGGCTTGGTCGACGCTGCCAGTCTCATCGGCAGCATACAAATTCAGGGACGGGCTTCCATCGGCGGCAACCTGTGTAATGCCGCTCCGTCCGGCGACAGCATTCCCCCGATTATGACGATGAGCGCCGAGGCCCACATCAACGGCCCCAACGGTTGGCGCACTGTCCCGACCGAAAGTTTCTGCACCGGGCCCGGCCGTAGCGTACTGGAACCCGGCGAACTGCTGGTCGCCATCCAGATACCCGTTCCGGCCGCCCACTCAGGCACCGCATATCTGCGGTTCATCCCCCGCAACGAGATGGACATCGCCGTAGCTGGCGTCTCCTCCACGGTAACGCTGGATGCGTCCGGACAGAACATCGTGTCGGCGCGCATCGCGCTGGCATCCGTTGGCCCCACGCCCATACTGGCCTCCGCAGCCGGAGACAGTTTGGCCGGCAAAGCCGTCTCCGACGACGCGATCGCCGAAGCAGGACGGTTGGCCAGCGAAGCCGCTTCACCCATTACCGACATGAGAGGCACGATTCGCCAGCGCCATCACCTGGTCGATGTGCTGACGCGCCGCACACTGAATATTGCCATCCGGCGCGCCCGAGGAGAAGAATAATATGCCTGGACTTGTCCACGTTAGTACTACCATCAACGGCAACCAGAGCGATTTTCTCTGCGAGCCGCGCCAAAGCCTGCTGGAATGCCTGCGCGACATCGTCGGAATGACGGGCACCAAAGAGGGTTGTAACGACGGCAACTGCGGCGCCTGTACCGTCACGTTGGGTGACCGTATCGTAACCTCTTGCCTCGTGCTGGGTGTAGAAGCCCAGGGCGAAGAAATCAGCACCATCGAAGGTGTTGCTTCCGCTGATGGCCTGCATCCGGTGCAACAGGCGTTCCTGGAAAACGCTGCGCTGCAATGCGGTATCTGCACACCGGGTTTCATCGTGGCTGCCAAGGCCCTGCTGGAAGCCGAGCCCGACGCCGACGAAGGACGCATTCGCCATTGGCTGGCCGGCAACCTTTGCCGCTGCACTGGATACGACAAGATTATCCGTGCGGTGATGGATGCCGAAGAACGGATGAAGGCGTAACTGCCTTCGGTCCTGCACAACCGAAGATGTCTATGGAACCGGAGCGCCTGCGGACGCTCCGGTTCCAGTCATTTCAATGCAACTGTCGTCCCAAATGCCAGAGGCGGGCGGCAAATATCTCAACGAGGTGAGCTAAATTGACGACACCCAACATGGTGCTATCAGAGGTTGAGTTTGACGTAGTTGGCAAACGACCAGTCCGCCCGGACGGTGTGGACAAGGTTACCGGGCGGGCCCAGTACGGCGCCGACCTGAACCTGGCCGGATTGCTCCACGGTCGTGTGCTGCGCAGCCCGCACGGACACGCCCGCATCAAGTCCATTGACACGAGCAAGGCTGAAGCGTTGCCGGGCGTCCGCGCGGTGGTTACCGCTGCCGACCTGCCCTTTGCCGGCATGAGCAAGGCGGATTTGGGCAACGACTACAACCGTTTCAAGTTCCTCAGCGACAACTTCCTGGCCAGCAACAAGGCGCTGTACCGTGGTCACGCCGTGGCCGCGGTCGCCGCTGACGACGCTCATACCGCCGAGGCTGCGCTGGGTCTCATCGAAGTCGACTACGACGTATTGCAGCCCGTTATCGACGTGCGGGCCGCCATGCAACCCGATGCCCAGTTGCTGCACGATGACCTCGTTCACACTTCGGCAATGGGGGAAATGTCGGAAAAACCCAGCAACGTCGCATCGTATATGAAATTCGACAAAGGCGACGCCACGGCCGGGTTCGCCAACGCTGATGCCATCGTGGAGCGCGAGTTTACCACGGCCTCGGTTCACCAGGGATACATCGAGCCCCACAACGCCACCGCCCACTGGCGCGCCGACGGTCAAATCAACATTTGGTGCAGCACCCAGGGCGCGTTCGTGGTCAGAGCGAATACTGCCGACGTATTGAAGGTTGATGTATCGCAAGTGCGCGTTACCCCCATGGAAATTGGCGGCGGATTCGGTGGCAAGGTGTCGTTCTACCTGGAACCGGTGGCGGCGCTGCTTTCGCGCAAGACCGGTGCACCGGTGAAAATTCTGATGAGCCGTACCGAAGTTTTCGAGGGCAGCGGTCCCGCCCCGGGAACCTGGATGCGAGTCAAAATGGGCGCCACTCGCGACGGTAAGATTACCGCCTCCGAAATCGAGCTGGCCTTTGAGGCCGGCGCATATCCGGGTTCTCCGGTGATGCAGGGCGCCACCTGCGCGCTGGCCTGCTACAACCTCGAAAACGCCACCGTGGAAGGCCACGACGTGATGGTCAACAAGCCTAAAACATCGGCCTACCGCGCCCCCGGCTCACCCCAGGCGGCCTTTGCCGTGGAGCAGGTCGTGGATGAGTTGAGCAGTCAGCTCGGTCTCGATCCCATTGAATTCCGGCTCAGGAACGCTTCGGTCGAGGGCACGCGCAAAGTCGAAGGGCCGGTCTTCCAGAAGATTGGCCTGGTGGAGTGTCTGGAAGCGGCCCGCAACCACGACCACTACCGCACTCCGCTGGAAGGCCCCAACCGCGGGCGCGGCATCGCCGCCGGTTTCTGGATGAACCGGGGTTTCCATTCCAGCGTCAACATGACCGTCAACCCGGACGGCACCGTGAACCTCATCGAAGGCTCGGTGGACATTGGCGGCTCTCGTGCGTCAATTGCGCAGCAGGCCGCCGAAACGCTGGGTATCGCCTACGAAGACATCAAGCCGCAGGTTGTGGACACCGACTCCATCGGGTTCACGATGGTAACCGGCGGCAGCCGCACTACCTTCGCCACGGGTTGGGCGGCAATCCTGGCCTCCGAGGACATCAAGCAGCAGATGGTTGGGCGCGCGGCGTCTATTTGGGACGTGCCGGCCGACGACGTGGAATACGACGGCGGGGTGATTAGTCACAAATCCGAGGAGCTGAGTTTTACCTTCAAGGAGTTGGCGCGCCAGCTGTATACGACGGGCGGCGGCATCACCGGCACGGCCAGCCTCGACCCGACCGGAGAGGGCAATTCCTTCGGCGTGCATCTGGTTGACGTGGAGGTTGACCCGGACACCGGCAAAACCACCGTGCTGCGCTACACCGCAATCCAGGATGCTGGCAAGGCAGTTCATCCCAGCTACGTGGAAGGCCAGATTCAGGGCGGCGCAGTGCAGGGCATTGGCTGGGCGCTCAACGAAGAGTATTACTTCAACGACAGCGGACAGATGGTGAACTCCAGCTTCCTGGACTATCGTATGCCCACGGCGCTGGACTTGCCCATGATTGACACTGTAATCGTCGAGGTGGCCAACCCTGGACATCCTTACGGTGTGCGCGGCGTTGGCGAGGTGCCCATCGTTCCCCCGTTGCCCGCGGTTGCCAATGCCGTGGCCGCGGCCATCGGGCATCGCATGACCAGCCTGCCCATCACACCGGGCAGCATCCTGGAAGCGGAGTGGAACGGCGGGTAGTGTCCGACCCCTTTTGATGCCAAGTGTCTGGTGCCGGGGGATGTGTTCAGCATATGCCTGGCACCGGCCAATGCACTCTGGCCAGGGCAATCCTCTATGGCAGATTCATTTCCCCGCACCAACCCGCAATCTGATCAGCCCGGAACGTCGACTCCGGGATCTGAAGGTATCGTCTATGTGTTTACGAATCCGGCGATGGAAGGATATGTCAAGATCGGGAAGACGGCTGGAGCCTCTGCGGTAAACGTCTTAGATCGGATGAGGCAGTTGGATACTACTGGTGTTCCCCGTGCCTTCAACTGTGAATACGCTGCGGTCGTCCCGCGTTATGATGCAGTGGAATCAGCGCTATTGACAGCGTTTGGAGAAAATCGCGTACGGGCGAACCGCGAATTTTTGGAGGGGATTCCGCCCTTCAAAGTATCTGCGTTTTTGAAGCTGCTCGAAATCCAAGATGTAACTCCCGTCTCGAACTCTGTAGGCGGGGAAGCTGGTGAAGATGAACTGGAAAAACCGGTGCGAACACCTCCTTTCCGATTCTCTATGGCAAAAATATCACCCGGCGATCATTTGGAATGGGCAGATAACACTGACTTGCAGTGCAAGGTAGTCGCCGACAACTTGCGGGTAGAATACGACGGTGAAGAGCGTTCATTGTCTGGCTTGACGGCATCGCTCAAAGGTTGGAATGTGAACTACGCTCAAGTCGGTCCGTATTGGCTCTGGCAGGGTAGAACGCTCAGTGAATGGAGGGAGGAGTTCCTTGAGAATGGAGGGGTACCGTGATGGCGTTGCGGTTCTATTTGTCAGCCGCCGTGGTCATCGCATGACCAGCCTGCCCATCACACCGGGCAGCATCTTGGAAGCGGAGTGGAACGGCAACTAGGTACTGCTGCAAACCGAATCACAAGCCTGGGGGGTCTGAGTCGGCCGGCATTTGCTGTGGTGGGTTATTTAGCGTGACGAGCACAGTGAAACGCACGACCAAAAGATGCAAGACCTTCCCAGGCTTGGCGGTTATTACGGCTTGGGTCATCGCCGCCCTGTTCCTTGCCGGCTGCGTAACGGCAGCCAACCAGTCGGAAGAAGCGGCATACGGGGGCAACCCATCGCCTAATTCCGCTGATTCCGCCGTGGAGTTATCCGCAACCGGGCAGGAAGGCGCGGCGCTGTTTGGGATGACTTGCGCAACCTGCCACGGCGCTGGCGCAGTTGGGACTGCCCTGGGCCCGCCGCTGGTGCATCAACTGTATGAACCGGGCCACCACTCGGATCATTCGATCCGGTCTGCGGTGCAAAACGGCGTGCCGGCGCATCATTGGGCGTTCGGCGATATGCCGCCGGTGGTCGGTCTTTCGGAGGCGCAGGTGGACACAATCATCTGCTATATCCGCGAACTGCAACTGGCGGAGGGCATCGCCGACCGGACTCCGTGCTAACATTGCTCCTGGGCAATCGCCCTAATGGTCTGAGTTATCATGTAATGGTCGTCGACCCGCGATGACAACGGGGCGCCCGTAACTCGGGAGCGCATCAGGAGGTGAAACGTGGCCAGAGTATTCGTGCCGACGATGCTGCAATCTTCCACTGGTGGAGTGAAGGAAGTGGAGGTAACGGCGCGCAACGTGCGTCAGGTCATAGATAGGCTGGAAGAAATGTTCCCAGGCATTGCCGACCGATTGATCGAGGATGACGACCTCCGCTCCAACCTGGCCGTGGCCGTGGACGGTGAGGTGGCCCGCATGGGTCTGATGGAACGGGTGGGAGAAAACACGGAAATCCACTTCGTACCGGCCATCGGCGGAGGCGATTAGCGATTCCGCCGGCCAGATTGCGGGTAGTGCGTGCCTGCTAGCCGGGTTGGACTCCACCGGCGGCGGCCCAGCCAATCGCGTTCGGTTTGACCCGGCAACATCCGGCGGCTAAAATGACTGCACATTCAGGTTGATGATTTACTAACTATGACAATCCCCACGACCCTGCCCGGTGACGAACCCGAAGCCGCACCAGGAGACATCGTATTCGATATATCTCCCGCCCCTGTCGGCGTGCCAGCCGACACCTGGTCGCAGGAACGATTGATTTCGGCCGGGGGTTTGGTATTCCGGGAAGCGGCCGGCCGGATTGAGACCCTTTTGTGCGCGCGCAACCGTCCGGGATTCCAGGTGGCGGACGCTCCGTTGAGTTGGCGGTTGCCCAAGGGCACTCCCGAAACCGGCGAAAGCGTGGAACAAACGGCCCGGCGCGAAGTGCAGGAAGAAACGGGCCTTCAGGTCACCGTGTTGGCTCCCATTACCAGCATCCGCTATTACTTCGTGGGCCACAATGATGGTGTGCGCTACGACAAAACCGTCTATTTCTATCTGATGGAGCCATCGGGGGGCAGCACTGCCGACCACGATTCCGAGTTTGATGTAGTTGAGTGGTGTGAGTATAACCAGGCGCTGGAAATGCTGGAGTACGACAACGAACGCAGTGTGCTGGAAGAGGCCCGGTCGCTCATCGAAACCTATCGACGGAGCGGCCAGCCATGACCACCAGCCTGGTTCTGCGCGGCGTTCGGGTGCTCTTGCGTGGCAAGCGCATGGAGGACGCCGAGCTGGATTACATCTGGCGCAGTGATCCCGAAATCGCGCGCCTGGACGCCGCCTATCCCCTCACCATGAAGTACGAGCGGTACCTGAAGCTTTTCGAAGATCAGGTGCGCTGGCCTACGCCGGGCTCGCACCACTTTGCGATTGAAGTCGCCGGCGGCAAGTTCATCGGCAATTGTATGTACTACGACCTGGACAGCCTGTCCAAAGAGGCGGAACTGGGTATTGTAATCGGCGACCGGGATTACTGGAGTGGCGGCTACGGTTACGACGCCGTGGTAACGCTGCTGCACCATATGTTCGACGACCTGCGCCTGAAACGGGTTTACCTGCACACGCTGGACTGGAATCACCGCGCCCAGAAGTGCTTCGAGCGGTCTGGATTCAATCCGGTGCGCGAGGTGCGGCGGATGTCCCACAACTTCATTGTGATGGAAGTGTTTCGGGACGATTGGGACGTTACTGGCGAAGAACGTTTGGCGGTGCGTCAGCAGTATCTTGACCAACGCGGAGGGATGCCGGTTGGCGACGACGACGCCGTCGACGCAGCCACAGTCTGACCCATCGCTGGTCGTTCGCCCCCAGTTTGGATGAGGGAGCGGGAGAGGATTACCGCCGGGCGGCGGCCAACGCGTCGCCGATGGTCATGTCCCCCGTGTACAACGCACGTCCGATTATCGCCGCCTCGGCGCCCGTGGGGACCAGTTTCGCTACGTGTTCCGCTGCGCCAACGCCGCCCGCCGACAATACTTTCAGTCCGCTATTTTCGACCAGGGCAGCGGTAGCCGCGTAGTTCGGCTCCTCCAGCGTGCCGTCTCTCGAAATATCGGTGTACAGCAGGCGCTCTACCCCCAACCTGGCCATCTGGCCGGCAAGGTCAGTGGCGGTTACGTTGGAAGTTTCCGTCCAGCCATGGATGGCGACCAACCCGTCGCGGGCGTCCAGCGCCACCACCACCCGGTCGGGGCCAAAACGTTGGCACAAGTCCTCCACCAGCTTGGGATTCGAGACCGCGGCCGTGCCCACAACCACTCGCGCCGCGCCCGCCTCGAAGAGGCCGGAAGCGGTATCGACGCTGCGGATGCCCCCGCCGACCTGCACGGGAATGGTCAGCGCGCGTGTGATGGCAGTGATGGCGGCCAGGTTGGCCGGGTTGCCGCTGTGGGCGCCGTCCAGATCCACGATGTGGAGCCATTGGCCGCCCTCGGATTGCCAACGCTCGGCAACCGCCAAAGGGTCGTCGGAGAAGATGGTTTCCTGCTCGTAATCGCCTTGATACAGCCGGACGCAGTTGCCGCCGCGCAGGTCGATCGCCGGGATTATTTCCATCTGGTTGGACACCCAATGCCGGCTAACCGCTGGCGCGCATGGCTTGATTGACGAAATTGGCGTAGATGCGCAGGCCGTTCACGCCGCTCTTTTCCGGGTGGAATTGGGTCGCCACCACGTTGTCGCGGGCGTAAACGCTGCAGAACGGTACGCCATATTCGGTAACACCGGCTACGTTATCGCGTTGGGTCGGGTCGGCGTAGTAGCTGTGCACGAAGTAGAAGTGGCTGTCCTGCGGGATGCCGGCCCATAGCGGATGCTCGGCCTGAAAGCGCACGGTGTTCCAGCCCATATGCGGCACCTTCATTCCGTCCGGCAGTCGCCTGACCCGTCCCGGAACCAGGCCAATGCAGTCGGCGTCGCCTTCGTCGGTGGCTTCCAGCAACAGCTGCAAACCGAGGCAAACCCCCAAAAAAGGCCGCCCGCTGGCAATATACTCGAGCAACGGTTCCACCAAGCCACGGGCATTCAGCGCTGACATTGCCGCCGGACCCGAGCCCACACCGGGCAATATCACGGCGTCGGCCGAATCCAGCATGGCCGGGTCTGAAGTCACACGCGGCGCTACGCCCGCTTTCTCCACGGCGCGGGCGACGCTGCGCAGGTTGCCTGATTCGTAGTCGATGATGACGATATTGGGATCGCCGGTGTCGAACGGAGGCATTTGGGTATCAGACACGGTCGCCGGTGGCACGTTCGATGGGAATGTCCCGATCGTGGTAGCGAGCCAGCACGAACAGCAGGTCGCCCAGCCGGTTCAGATAGGCCAGAATCAGGTTGTTGGTCAAACCGCCGGCCTCGGAGAGGCTTACCACCCTGCGTTCGGCAGTGCGTATGACGGTGCGGGCCGAATCCATGGCGGATGACGACGGAGTTCCACCGGGGAGGATGAATACCTGGGGCATCTGGAAGTGGGTTTCCAGCTCGTCGATTATCTCCTCCAGCTTGTCCACCATCGCCTCGGTAACCGGCGTGAAATGCTGGTGGAACAGGTCGTATTTGGATGGGTCGGTGGCCAGTTCGGCGGCCACGGTGAACAACTCGCGCTGCAGGTCCCGCAGGATGTTTTTCACCTTGTCATCATCGGTTAATGCCCGAGCCAGACCCATCAGGCTGACTGCCTCATCGGTGATGCCGTAAGCCTCGGTGTGCGGGCTGGCTTTGGATACTCTGCCCCCGTACAGCAGGCTGGTTTCGCCCTGGTCCCCGTACTTGGTGTATACCTTTTTGCGACGCGGTGATGATGACGAAGATGTGCTCATTGTGGGTACCTCCGATGCCGGATTGCGACCATCGTCATTCTAGCACTCCCTCGCCGGTATCGCTATGCGACGCCCACCCGTTGGGCGCCGATGGGTCAGGTGATAAACTGGCATTGTCAGCCACGCTACCGGAATGCAGTCGCCACGTCGGGGAGGACGCCATGCCGCCTGAAATTCGCGCTATCGGAATCGAGGGGTTGCCCGAAGTGCGCGCCGGGGATGACCTGGCTGCGCAAATCATGGATGCCTGCGCCGCGCAGGGCACTCCCCTGGAAAATGGTGATGTGCTAGTGGTTACCCAGAAAGTCGTCAGCAAGGCTGAAGGGCGGGTAATGACCATCGACGACGTTGAAGCTTCGCCGTTGGCAGTCGCCATCACCGAGGGCCACCGCCGTGACCCCCGTCATACCGAGATGATTCTTCGCGAGAGCCGGCGCATCGTGCGAATGGACCGCGGCGTGATCATCAGCGAAACCTACCACGGCTACATTTGCGCCAACGCCGGGATTGACGCCTCCAACATCCCCGGCGAAAACGCCATCTGCCTCCTGCCGGTCGACCCGGACGCGTCGGCGCAGGGGATCAGGGATGCCGTGAGCTCCCGGTTGGGCGTTGACATTGCAGTGCTGGTTTCCGATACCTTCGGTCGCCCTTGGCGGAACGGGGCCGTCAACGTGTCTATCGGTGTAGCCGGTTTTAATCCGGTGGTGAGCTACATCGGCGAATTCGATCCCCACGGCAACGAACTGCACACCACCACCATCGCGGTGGCCGACGAGTTGGCGGCAACGGCGGAACTGGTTACCGGCAAACTGTTGGGGGTGCCGGTAGCCATCATCAAGGGCTACCCCTACGAGCACATGGATGACGCCAGCAGCCGCGCCATCGTCCGGGAAGGCGACAAGGATTTGTTCCGGTAAGCGAGGGTCTTCGGCGCCGGCTACTCGCCGCGCAGGCGACGGTTCTCTTCCCGCAAGCGCTCGACTTCCTGCCGGAGGCTCTGAGCGCTCCGGCTGGGATGCTCGTATTCCTCGCCCGTCATAGGGTTATGGATGGAGAAACGCCCGGCTTTCCACCGGAAGTTCAGGTTCAGGACCGAGCTGGTGGAACCTACCGCACCGTTGGGATATTCCAGCAGCTGGAATTGTTCGTACTGTCCGTTGACCAGACGCTCTCCGATGACAGCCTGGCCATAGAGGCTGCCGCCGGTAGGGTCAAGACGCCAGTATTCGGTGATGCCCAGTTGTTGGTAAACGTCTCTTTTACGCGTGGAGTCGTTGAGGCGGGTACTTGGCGAGGCGACTTCGATGACGAAGTCCGGCGGCTTGCCGACTTGTCGGGGGTCGTAACCTACCCGGCGTCGGATTGCGTTGCTGTCCACAGCGAGGGCGACCAGGCAGTCCGGGATCAGGTGGGGTGTCCGGTTGGTTATGGGGTCAGGGGCACCGTAATAAATGGGGATTTCGCCGCCAATGAGGATGCTGGGATGATAGGGGTAATGGTATCCCGGAGTCAGTATTGAACACAGCTTCGTAAGGATGTCGAGAATGGGCGGCAACTGTTCCATGTCTTTGGGTTCACGCTCCAATGCAGGGTAGGGTTCCCACTGTTCAGGAGCCTGTTGGGGTTTGGGGTTTGCGGTGGTCATAGTCAGTCTCCTACAAGTTCAACCGCTGTTGTCTGACTGGAAGTTCTATCGTAGCATCCTTTTCTGCGCCGTCGGTGAAACCGGAAACGCCGACGCCCAGCAAGCGGAACGTCCGCTCCGGCGCCAGTTCCCGCTCCAGCAACGCCCACGCAGTAGCGCTAATCGTCGAATTGTCGTTGATGGAAGCGGGCAGCGTCATTTGGCGCGTAAACGTGGTGAAATCGGACAGACGCATCTTTACCGTAACGGTGCGTCCGGTCAGCGATTTTCGCGTCAACGCACCGGCGACGCTGCTCGAAAGACGCTCAATCACTGGGCGCAGTTCTTCGGCAGATCCGATGTCTTCCGGAAAGGTCGTTTCGCTGCTCACCGATTTAGTTTCCCGCACCGTCTGCACCGGACTGGGGTCGATGCCGCGGGCGTGGTCGCGGATGCTGGCGCCACGCTTGCCGAACCGGCGTGTGAACCAGGGTTCGGGCATCCCGGCCAGGTCGCCAATTGTGTGCACTCCGTCGGCCAGCAGCCGCGCGGCGGATTTCGGGCCGATGCCCGCCAGTTTACCGACCGCAAGCGGGGCCAGAAATTCGGCTTCCTCACCGTCGGGAACCACCACCAGGCCGTCTGGCTTTTGCAAGTCGGACGCGATTTTGGCGACGCATTTCCCGGTGGCCAGGCCCACCGATACGGTCAGGCCGGTTTCGGCGGCCACCCTGGCTTTGATGTCTATGGCAACGGCGATTGGTGAGCGGTCATCGGCAGCGACGGTGATGTCCAGATAGGCTTCATCCAGGGATTGCGGCTCGATGATGTCGGTTACGGAGCGGAATACGCGCATCACCTGCGCCGACATTTCCCGGTATCGGTCGAACCGAGGTCGCACGATGATACCGTCGGGGCAATGGCGCACCGCGGTGGCCATGGGCATCGCCGAGTGGACGCCAAACTTGCGGGCCTCGTATGAGGCAGTGGCAACCACGCCGCGCCCGTCCGGGCTGCCGCCCACCAGCACCGGTTTGCCCCGCAGTTCTGGATTATCAAGCTGTTCAACCGCGGCGTAAAAGGCGTCGAGGTCGGCGTGGATTATGTAGCGAACCGACGGCTGAATCATGGTTTTCACGGCGCAGTAGCAGTCGTCCGGGTAATGTTGGCATTGTAACCCGTCAGCGAATGGGGTCGCACCCAGCAATTGTCAACATCGTATGCGTTGGAGGTCTGGGTATTTTGTTTCCCCAAGACGCTGGGTATCTATCGCCCAGGTCAGCCGCCGCCGTTGCCGCGAAGCGGGCCGACGTATACACTGGCGAATCGTTGTGCGTATGCGCGGTGCAATCGCGCTGCGGGCAAATCCAACGCGTACCCATCTGGTGGAGCACAGTGGTAACTTCCGGAGAAATAACGGCAGGAAGCGGGCGGCCGCGCATCTACTATGGATGGTGGATGGTGGCGATTACCTCGGCGATGAGTTTTTTCGCCAGCGGGGTATTTTTCCGCGGTTTCGGCGTGCTGGTGCTCCCCATCCGCAATGAACTGGGCATAACCCAGGCTCAGACCAACCTGGTGTTTTCCTTGGCCCGCGCGGAGGGGGGCTTGGAGGGGCCATTCGCGGGCTGGCTCATCGACAAGTTTGGGAACCGCAACGTGTTGGTCCCGTCGTTGCTCCTGGCCGTGATCGGTTATTTCATAATGGCGTTCTGGATGCCGAACCTGTGGGCCTTCGCGCTCGTGTACCTCGGATTAGTGTCGCTCGGCAACAGCATGGCCTTCCAGCACGCCTGCTTCGCTGGCCTGATTCAGTGGTTCCAAAGCAGGAGGGCGCTGGCGATTTCCATTCTCGCCGCCGTTTCCTCACTGGGTGGGTTGGCCATCATACCGACCATGAATCTGCTCATCGATCAGGCCGGGTTGCAGTGGGGACTGATAGCATCGGGCCTGTTTTACCTGGCTATTCTGCTGCCGCTGTGCTACTGGTTCCGCAACAAGCCCGAAGATATGGGGCTGCTGCCCGATGGGGCAACCCGTCCACCCCCAACAGCCGGCCGGGGATCCGCCCGAAGGGAAACCCGGGACTATACGGTTAGGGAAGCCTTGCACACTCAAGCGTACTGGCTGCTGCTGCTGGGGGCAGGTTTGCGACAAACGGCGACGCTGGGCATCCTGGTCAGCCTGTTTCCAATACTGGTTGACGACAAGGGGATGAGCACCCAGATGGCGGCCAATCTGATTGGGGCGATGTCTGCCATCAACTTTGTGTCGCGCCTGGTCATGGGTTATATGGGCGACCGGGTATCCAAGCAGGCGATTATGGCGGTGAGCCTTTTCGTCGAAGGCGTGGGCTACCTGTTCCTCTGGCAGGGCGATTGGCAGACTGCCATCGGCATCACGCTGGTGTTGGGGTTTGTGGTCTGCGAAGGGATGATGGATGGGGCCGGCGTGATAGTGTGGGCCGCTCTGGGCGAATACTACGGCCGCACCAGGTTCGCCACATTGCGGGGCTACATAACCTTCGCCTATGCCTGGGCGCTGGTGGCGTCTCCGGTGTATGCCGGGTGGGTTTACGACCAATTCGGCAGCTACAACCGCGCCATCGTCCCGGGAGCCATCTGCGCGATGATTGCCGGGCTGTGTTTCCTGTTCATCAAGCGGCCACCGGAATTGACTACCGAGACGCCCGGGGTCAATGCGCCTTAGCGTCGCTGCCAACCCGCTATGCTACAATGGCGCCGCCGGCCAACTCGCACGGACAAGGCAGCTGGAGCGTGATAATGCCCACGATTCTGGAACAATACATCGCCCAACACCCCGGCTCTGCCGAACGATATCGGGAGGCAGTAAGCATCTTCCCAGGCGGCGTTACCCACGATAACCGTTACGCCGAACCGTTCCCGCTGTACATAACCCACGGGCTGGGCCCGCGTAAATGGGATGTGGACGGCCACGAGTACATTGACTACGTGTCTGGCCACGGGGCGTTGATTCTCGGCCATTCCCATCCGGCAGTGGCTGATGCGGTTGTGGAGCAGATGCGGCGTGGTACTCATCTGGGCGCTTGTACCGACGAAGAACTGCGTTGGGCACGGGCAATAATGAACCTGATGCCCTCCATTGAGCGGGTGCGTTTCCACAGCAGCGGCACCGAAGCCACGCTGATGGCAATGCGACTCGCACGGGCATACACGGGCCGCAGCAAGATTATCAAGTTGCAGGACCACTTCCACGGCTGGCACGACTACGCCATGGCCGGGTCGGACCGCCCGGCGCCGGGGATACCTCCGGAAGCCTGGGGCAGCATGGTCATTGTGCCGGCTGGTGACCTGGACGCCGTTCAGCAGGCCATGGAACGCGACACTGACATCGCGGCCATCATCCTCGAACCTACCGGCGCCCACTACGGGCAGTTGCCCTTTGACGTTCCAAATTACCTGTCGGGCCTACGCCAGCTTTGCGACCAGCATGGTGTGGTGCTGATTTTCGACGAGGTGGTAACCGGTTTTCGCGCCTCTCCCGGCGGGGCCCAGGCGCTCTATGGAGTGTCGCCAGACCTGACCACCATGGCCAAGATCGTCGCCGGCGCGTTGCCGGGCGGAGCCGTCGGCGGCAAGTCTGACATAGTGGACATGATCGCCCAGCGTGGCGACCCCGAATGGGACAACACCCAGCGCGTGTATCACCCGGGCACCTTCAACGGCAACCCGCTGTCGGCGGTGGCCGGCGCCACCTGCCTGGAATTGATTGCCAGCGAACCGATCAACCAAAATGCTGATGCGATGGCTCACCGGCTCAAAACCGGCCTCAATGACGTTTTCTCGCGAATGGAGGCTAGCGGCCACGCCTACGGCATCGCTTCCATGATCCACTTCACGCTGGCGGATGGCGACTTCGATCACGAGTTTGGTCCGGATGTGAACCGTCGCATCAAAGCGGCGGCAGCCACTCCGGCGGTAAGCGGCATCAAGCGAGGTTTGCAGAATCTCGGCATAGACATCATGGGCCGCGACGCCCTGCTGGTATCCGCAACGCATAGCGAGGCTGATATTGACGCCACGCTGGCAGCGTTTGAGGCGACGCTGGCGCAGGTTCGGGAGGAGGGGTTGGTTTAGCTCCTGTAGTTCACACGCTAAATCAACCTGCGCCCATGATAGGAAAATTAGTATGAACCATAAGGAACGTGCGCAAGCTGCAATCAACTGCTATGAGCGGGCTTCCGGTGAATACGAGTCGAACGCCCGGGAATACCAGGAAACCCAGGCGCATACCTATGACGACATCCGCGACTTGGACCAGGTAATTGCCGGTATTCTGCAAAACATCGAGCAGGCCAGGCGGAACGTCGGATACGGAGCACTGGTAAAAGAAACCATTGACGATATGCCGGAGTGGGACCTCATCGTCCAATACTACGGTTTTGGCACCTTCATCAACAACCACATTGCACGTAGATTCGACAGCCCTGACAACTACGGCGAATCGGGAGCCAGCTACGCCGCCGGCGTCGGAGCCGCTGGAATCGGAGTCGGTGTTGGCGCAGCTGCTGGAGCATACGGACTGGCCGGCGCAATTGGGATAGCATCCACTGGAACTGCTATCGGCGGACTTAGTGGAGCGGCGGCTACCAGCGCCAGTTTGGCTTGGTTGGGTGGGGGTGCATTGGCCGCTGGCGGTTTGGGTATGGCCGGTGGGTTGGTTGCGTTGACCGGCATAGGGTTGGTGCCACTGGCAGCCGCGGGAGTTGTGGGAGGCATCCTGTACAAGAATAAGAACAAGAAGCGGGCCGACGCTCTTGAGCAAGAGGTGAAGGAAAAAATCGATGCGATGAACCTGGCACAAGAGGGTATGGCTCGCGGCAGAGAAGTACTATCTCAGCTAGGCAACACCTCCCGTCAGTACGCTGCGCAGGTTCGCGTCCTGAACAATCGACACTTGGGGCCGGCAATCCAGGTGGGTGACGCTGAGCTCGTCGCCAATACCGCTAAGTTGCTGATTGCCCCGATTCACGAAGCGATAACGGAAATGCGTAATCTGTTGGACGAAACTGCCAGTTAGTGTAACGGTGGAACCCGTACCACAACCGCCCTGGCTAGGTAAGGGCTGGCAAAAGCCGACCGGTAAATCGACTATCGAGATGGCATTATGAAAACCCTGTGGCTGATTATAGCGGTCATTATAGCCGCCGCATTCGCCGGCCTGACATTTTCTGCAACGGTAGAGGACGGAATCTTGCGGGCGATTTCCGTCGCGTTATTAGCCGGCGTAGTTGGCCTTATGGGTAGTCTGTTTGTTTTCAAAATGGTCTCGGGCTGGGAAGAATGACGGGCTTGCTACACGCGTGGGTGGTAATTTTCGTCATCGGTATTGGGCTGGTCGCTATAGATGCAATTTCCCATACTCTGATATATGTGAATGGGGTGCCGGCGGTTGGTGTCATTGGCGCGGCTTTGATATTGCTGGTCTTCAGCTCGATGCTGAACTGGCTTTTCAAGGAAGCGTGGGACAAACGAGGCAAAACCAACGCATAAAATCGCGAGGAAAGGTTAACTCAATAAATTCGCTCAGGCGGGAGTAGAGGTCAATATGGCAAGCTTTTGGGAAACCATTGACGTTGATGGTCAGGAAATGCAGATGTATGCCAGCGTGCCCAGCAGCAGCGCCGGCTTCTCCGCGCCATTCCCGGCGGTAGTCGTGGCACAGCACGCCACCGGCGTAGACGCATTCATCCAGGACATCTGCGACCGGCTTGCGGCAGCGGGTTACGCCGCCGTGGCGCCAAACCTGTACCATCGGGTTACCGACCCTGCTCTGCTGAACGAGCAGCCTCGCCCGCGACCTGCCGCATTGCTCAGCGACCCAGACATCGTCGCCGACATCAACGCAACCGTGGACTGGTTGCTCAATCATGACGCTGTGCAGAGCGACCGCATTGGCGTAACGGGTTTCTGCATGGGCGGGCGCGTCGCGTGGCTAGCCGCCGCTACCAACCCAAACTTCGCCGCCGTCGTGCCCTACTATGGTGGCAACCTAACGGCCACCTGGGGCGCCGGTGACAACCCTCCGTTCGATCTGGCCGCCCAAATCAACTGCCCGATGCTGTTCCACTTCGGGGAGATTGATGCCAATCCTTCACCGGAGGATATGCGAATGCTGGACGCGGAGCTGGGTCGCCTCAGCAAAGCGCACCAGTTTTATTCCTATCCCGGCGCCGACCATGCCTTTATGAATCCATCTGGCGGTCGCTACCAGCAGGCGGCAGCCGAGGCATCGTGGCCGCGCACCGTGGAGTTCTTCGACCAACATCTAAAAAGCTGAAACGAGTTGAATCTGGAACCGACTTTCGGGTAATTTGCAATTGCAGGAGGTATCGTCATGGCCAGTTTTTGGGAAAAACTAACCGTCGATGGCAGCGAGATGGATATGTACGCCAGCGTGCCGAGCAGCAGCGCCGGTTTCACCGCACCCTTTCCGGCGGTGGTGGTGGCACAACACGGCGGCGGCGTTGATGAATTTATCCAGGCCATTTGCGACCGATTGGCTGGCGAGGGTTTCGCGGCAGTCGCGCCCAACCTGTACCATCGGATTCCCGACGACGTGCTGAACGGCGATCCGCGGCCGCGTCCCTGGGACGTGCTCAGCGACCCTCACATCGTCGCCGACATCAACGGTACGGTTGATTGGCTCCGCAACCATGAGGCGATTCGGGGCGACCGTATCGGGGTTACCGGTTTCTGCATGGGCGGGCGCGTGGCCTGGTTGGCGGCGGCCTCCAATCCGCACTTCGCGGCGGTTGCGCCCTACTACGGCGGCAACCTGCTGGTGACGTGGGGCGCCGGCGACACTCCTCCCTTCCAGATGGCCAGCAATATCAACTGCCCCATGCTGTTCCATTTCGGGGAGGTGGACGAGAACCCCTCACAGGAAGATATGCGCAACTTCGACGAAGAGTTGAACCGTCTGGGTAAAGCGCACCAGTTTTACGTGTATCGGGACGCCGATCACGCCTTTATGGATTTTACCGGCCCGCGTTATCAAAAAGAGGCCGCTGACCGCTCGTGGCCGCGCACGCTGGAGTTTTTCACCGAGCATCTGAAGGCGTAAACGCTAGCCGTTCAAGCCAACACAATCATCGCAATCAACAGCATATCAGGAGTAACACGATGCCAAGAGTAGCGTTGGATCTAGAGCAAAAAGCCGACTTGGTCGTCATCAAGTCGGACGGTTGGCGCATCGCCCAGGGGCTGGAACCAGGTGAACCCAATCAGGGCCTGGTCGCTGAGATGCTGGGAAGCAATGCCCGCCTGCCCGACTATGATGATTCGTCGTGGGAGAGCAGCGCGGATTTCCAGAAACGATACTCAGTGGGATTCACCTTCGCCTGGTATCGCTTGCGATTCACGATGCCGGATACAGTGAAAGGAGAGGACGTGACCCAATGCCGGGTGTGGTTCGAGACCAACGTGGACAACTACGGCGAGGTGTTCATCGACGGCCAGATTGACCGTAACATCGGCGCGGTAACCGGTAACAACACGCCCAAACGGGTATTGTTGGAAGAGCCGGGTCAACCGGGACAGGAGCATGTTATCGCGGTACTGGTCGCCAACGCCCCGCTGGGCGAGCCGGTGGGCGCCATCTTCATGCGCTACGCCACGCTGGCTTTTGAATCGCAGCCGCCGCGCTAACCGACGAGGATTCGCACAGTCGAACAGGGAGCACCATCATGGCTACCAGGTCTTTCGCCGGCACTGTCAGCGCGCCGGACTTTCCCGCCGATGTCGAATGGGTCAACACGGACCGTCCGCTCAGCATGGCTGACCTGCGGGGCAAGTTGGTGGTTCTGGATTTTTGGACGTACTGTTGAGTCAACTGCATGCATATATTTCCGCAGTTGCGGAAACTCGAAGAGAAATACGCCCAGGAACTGGTCGTCGTTGGCGTTCATTCGGCCAAATTCCCCAATGAGAAAGACGCTGACAACGTGCTGCGCGCCGCCCAGCGCTATGAGTTGAAACATCCCGTCGTCAACGATACCGAGTTTGAGGTGTGGCGCCAGTATGCCTGCCGCGCTTGGCCGACGCTGATGTTCGTAGATCCGGCTGGCAAGGTCATCGGTAAGCACGAAGGCGAGCTGCCCTTCGATGACTTTGATGCGTTGCTCGGCCAGATGATTGCCGAATTCGACGCCAAAGGCATGATCGACCGGCGCGACCTGCATCTAAAACCCGATGCGCTGGAAGAAGAGACGCTGGCCTTCCCCGGAAAAGTCTTGGCCGATGGCCCGGGCAATCGCCTGTTTATCGCTGATACCAACCATAATCGGATCATCATTTCCGACCTCGACGGTGCGGTGCAGGCGGTGGTGGGTTCTGGCGCCGAGGGCTTCATCGACGGCGCCTATGATTCGGCCGCATTCAATCACCCGCAGGGAATGGAACTGGTCGGGAACATTCTGTACGTGGCCGACACCGAGAACCACGCCATCCGAACTATTGACCTGAGCCGTCAGACGGTGAGCACAATCGCCGGAACGGGCGAACAGGGCGTGGATCGGAGGGCGACCGGCCCCGGCACCCAGGTCGCCCTGAGCAGCCCGTGGGATCTTACGCATCACCAGGGTCAACTGTACATCGCAATGGCCGGCATCCATCAGCTTTGGCGGCTGTCGCTGGCCGATGGCGTGGTGCAGCCGCACGCCGGAACCGGTGCGGAGAGCATCGAGAACGGCCCGCTGGCCACGGCGACCCTGGCGCAACCGAGCGGTATTACGGTGGGTAACGACCTGTTGTATTTCGCCGATTCCGAAACCAGCAGTATCCGCAGCGCCGGCCTGGATCCGGTGATCGGGCGCGTCGCCACGCTGGTCGGCATCGACCTGTTTGCCTTTGGCGACCGGGACGGGGTGGAGCACCACGTGCGCCTGCAACATCCCATCGGTATTGAATGGCAAGAGGGCGAGCTGTTTTTGGCTGACACCTATAATCACAAAATCAAGCGACTGTTGCCGTTAACCCGATCCGTACAAACGATACTAGGCTCAGGAGCAACTGGCTTGCACGACGGTGCCGGTCAACACGCCACATTTAGCGAACCCAGCGGCCTGAGTTTCGCCAGATTCGACGGCGACCGGCCAGACCTGTTGTACGTCGCCGACACCAACAACCATGCGGTGCGCGTTGCCGATTTGCAAGCAAACCGGGTCTGGACGCTGGAACTTACCGGGCTGTAACCATACCTATTTGCCCAATCTCGGGGAGCTAGGAATTTACGGTTTCGGGTCGCTTTAATAGGTGGGCGTATTGACGCCACAGATACGGTGGGGCAACATTACGTGTTGCCATCGGGAACGTGGCGCTGATCGACCATAGCACCGAAACCTTGTCCATTTACCGCGACCGATCAGGAGTAAAAATGGTTGTCCCTCCGGCCTCCGGACCCAATGCAGATTATGCCGTCGCCGCTGCCGACACTATCACTCTGCTGGCCAGCAAGATACTGCGCGACGTGCTGGTGACCCGCGCCGAACCCGTCCGTCGGCGGGAGTTGTGGCAGGCAGTGGAGTTGGCAATGGGCGAGCGGTCTCCCGACGTCGACGGCGTATTAAAGGGCAGCTGGTTCGACAACCCCGTGTACGGGAAATGGGTGCTCACCGAAGAAGCCGGGGCCCAGGATTCTCCGTTTACCGATGGCCAGGGCGTTATCAACCTGGCGCTGGTGGTGGATTACCTGAGGCAGTGTCGGGGGGAACCGCCTTACATCAGGCATGTCAGTGAATTCATCAAGGTGTGCCAGCCCAAGTTGGACGTCGATTCCGACTGGATAATCCAGAGCGGGCGCCGGGTCGTCGGAGGGTAAGGCGCTGGGCAGGCCGGGCCCGTCGGTTCTTCCCACCGTCGTTCCGGCCCCAAGCCGGCATCCAGTCTGTCGGCTAGCGGCGGTGTTCCGGCAGCGGGGATTTTGCTGGGATCCGGGCGACGCTTCGTCCACTGGGGCGCTGATAGTCGACAGGCCCTGCGACTCAGACCCACCATAGGTAAACCCGGGGAACGCCTGATTGCACGCCTGGCACGGCAAGGTTAATATTCTGCGTCTGGCGCCGATAGGCTGATTACCAAAAGTCGATCTAGGCCGGCCAGGTCCCGTTCCACCGTTATTTCGGCGTCCGGAAACGCCTCGGTGGCCAGCGACCGGGTCTCGGCAATCTGCTCAGGATCCAGCTCCAGCAGGATGACGCCGTGTGGTTTGATGCGGTCGCCGGCAGCGGCCTGTTTCAGCAGCCTCCCGATCAGGTCGATGCCGCCGGGCCCGCCATCCAGCGCGGCAATCGGTTCCCACTGCACCTCCGGCTGAAGGGTCGGGATGCGATCCGTAGGCAGGTAGGGTAGGTTGGCGGCTATCACATCCACCGGCTCGGGCAGCGGTTCCAGCAAGTCGCCTTTCAATAACGTTACCCGGTCGGTGACGTTGTGCATCCTGATGTTGTACGCGGCAACGTCCAGCGTGGCGTCGTAGGCGTCGGTGGCGTAGATGCGGGCCGCCGGCAGATGGATGGCCAAGTTAATGGCGATGGCTCCGGCGCCGGTGCCGATGTCGGCAATGACCAGTTCGCGGCTCTCCATTCCCATCAGGGCCATGAACAGAGCGTGCTCCACCATGGTTTCGGTTTCAGGTCGCGGGATGAGCACATCCGGGTTGACCAGCAGGTTTACGCCGTAGAATTCCCGGTAATTCAGAATGTAGGCCAGAGGTTCGCGGGTGAGCCGGCGCTCCACAATAGCGTTGAGGCTCTGCTGCTGTTGCTCGGAGACCTGGGATTCCTGCTCGGCGAAGATGGACTGGCGCGGCATCCGCATTACGTCCATCACCATGACTTCGGCTTCCAGCCGCGCGCCGGGTATGCCGGCCGACTCCAGCGTGCGATGGGTTTCCTGAATGACGTTCCGCAGACTGGGCATTGCTCGGGCCCCCACGGAGGCGTTCCAGGGGTCGACAAGTTGGTTAGGCGGTTACCGCTTCCAGGCGGAGAGCCTGGTCGTTGGCGATCAGCTGGTCGATGAGATGGCCGAGGCCCCCGTCCATAACGCGTTGTATGCCGTGGACGGAACTTCCGATGCGGTGGTCGGTAATACGATCCTGCGGGTAGTTGTAGGTGCGCATTTTTTCGCTGCGGTCGCCGCTGCCAATCTGGGCTTTGCGGCTGGTGGAGATTGCCACTTGCTGGCGGTTCTGTTCCGCGGCGAAAAGTCGGCTCCGCAAGATTGTCATTGCCTTGGATTTGTTTTTGTATTGGGAACGCTCGTCCTGACATACCACCACCAGGCCCGAGGGTTCGTGCACGATCCGAACGGCGGTGGCGACTTTGTTGACGTTTTGACCGCCGTGGCCTCCGGCGTGATAGATGTCAATACGCAGGTCGTCGTCTTTGATGTCAACTTCAACCTCATCCGCCTGTGGAAGCACGGCGACGGTCACCGTTGAAGTGTGGATGCGACCCTGGGTTTCCGTTTCGGGTACCCGTTGGACCCGGTGGACGCCGGCCTCGAACTTGAGCTGGCTGTAAGCGTTTTGGCCGTCTACCGAGAAGGCAATTCGGTTGAAGCCACCGAGGTCGGATGGGTTTGAGTCCAGAATCTCCACGGCCCAACCCTGCACCTGAGCGTAGCGCTGGTACATGCGATACAGGTCGCTGGCGAAGAGGGACGCTTCCTGGCCACCGGCTGCCGAGTGAATCTCCACAATGACGTCGCGATCGTCGTTGGGGTCGCGGGGCAGTAGCGCCAGCTTGAGCTGCTCCGATAAGGCAGCCAGCCTGTTTTCGACTTCGACCAGTTCAGACTGCGCCATTGCCAGAAAATCGGCGTCGCCGTCTTCGTGCACCAGCGCGCGCAGGTCGGATTGTTCGTCACCCAGCTTGCGGTGTTGGGCGTCAATCCCAACAAACTCCTCCATGGAGGAGCGTTCCCGGTTGAGTTCCTGCAGCCAGGAGTAGTCGGCCGCAACGTCCGGTTGCGCCATCAACACCTCTATTTCCTGATATCGCTGGACGATAGGCTGCAGTTTGTCGAAAATATCGGGCATTGCTCCGCATATCCCTGAGAGGTTTACTAAATCCAGTATACCGTAGCGAGTTCAGCCTCAGCAAGGAAACTACAGTGCCCGCGCGTGCCCAGGTTCGCCTGTCAATGTTAGCGCAGCGCGGCAATCTCGCCGCCGTAGCAGTTGCGGTTCGCCGCAGTATTCGCAACCTCAGCGAGATTGCCACGTTGCTGCGCTCCTCGCAATGACAGTAGGCCGGTCCGGTTTGACAAAGTTGGTACCCGCAAGAGCTTCGGCGCGCTGGATCGTTCCAGAGTGGGCAATCTCGTCGGGAAGATCGCAGCGGCGTCACGGTTTCACACCGTAGTGGAGAGCCACGCCGCCCATCCCTAGCCGGCAATAGCCCACGTCGGTCAAGCCGGCCGCGCGATACACCTCGGCCAGCCCGTCTGCCGTCAGAAAGTAATCCACGCTGTTGGGCAGGTAGGTGTAGGCAGAGCGGTCGCCGGCCACCACTTGCCCGAGCAATGGCACCAGGTGGTGGAAATAAATGCGACCGAGAGCCGCACGCAAGCCGGGTGGCATCGGCGTCAGTTCCAGTGTCGTAACACGC
Source organism: Dehalococcoidia bacterium (assembly GCA_965220095.1). Classification (GTDB taxonomy): domain Bacteria; phylum Chloroflexota; class Dehalococcoidia; order Lucifugimonadales; family UBA3495; genus Bin87. The sequence continues at coordinate 1,089,138 of OZ244805.1, read as the reverse complement.
CCCCCCGGGGCTACCACCCTGGCCATCTCGGCGATGGCAGCCGGCACATCGGCCATGTTACGCAGGCTGAAACCGGCGGTGACGCAACAGAACGCATCATCGGCGAACGGCAGCCGCAGCGCGTCGCCCACCGCGAACTCGGCCGCCGGGCCTGCGCCGCTGATTGAGGCTCGTTTACCCCGCGCGATTGTCAGCATTTCGGGCAGCAGGTCGACGCCGACCACCGGCGATACGCCGGGTATCTTTGCCAGCGCGAATGCCAGGTCGCCGGTACCGGTCGCAATATCCAGTGCGCTGCCGCGCAGCCCGGCCGCGGTGAAACGGGCGGCGGCGCGCTTCCACCGGTGGTGCATACCGCCGGTCATCAGCGAGTTCATCAGGTCGTACCGTGGCGAAATGCGTGCGAACATTTCGGCCACGTAGCGACGCTTCTCATCGCCGCGCAGTTGGGCCATTTGCCTAGCCCGACTCTGCGGGCATATAGTCTGTTGGCATATTGGTGGCGGACCGGTAATGCAGTTGCACCAATCCGCCGTCGAACTCGGTTACGCCCACCAGTTGCAAGTGCGTGGGTGTCGACCCTGCTGCGAAAAGGGGAATCCCGCTACCCAGCACTATTGGATGTATGGAAAGGACGTATTCATCAATCAAGCCGGCCGCCCGAAACTGCTCAGCCAGGTTGGTTCCGCCGAACAACCAGATGGTACCCGAATGCTGGGCTGTCAACGTAGCCGCGAAACTTGCGGCATCGGCCCGCACCGCCGTAACGCCCGGAGGCGGTGCATCCAGCGCGGAATTGGTGAAGACGTAGGTAGTTTTCTCCGTAAAAGGCCACTCGCCGAAACTCAGCGCCTTATCGTAGGCGCGTCGTCCCATTACTATCGCCTCCACCGTGTCATAGAATGCAGAGTAGCCATAATCGGCATCCTGGAAACACCAATCCACACCGCCGTCGGCTTCGGCGATATAGCCGTCCGAGCTAGTGGCAACGAAGTACGTTATCAAACCCACGGAATCCTGTTTACCGCTCCCGGTCCTGATACTGCAAGTCGTCGGGCAGGGCATCAGTCAATCCGAGGGCAACCAGGGCGCGCTGCACCACGAAACGAACTACACCGTCGATGTCCAGCGGCTTCAGGTAGAAGGGAGGTTCCGGTGGCAATATGACCGCGCCCATCCTGGACAGAGTCAGCATATTTTCCAGGTGAATGGCGTGCAGCGGCGTCTCCCGGGGGATCAGCACCAGCCTGCGACGTTCCTTCAGCGTTACGTCGGCGGCCCGCAGCACCAGGTTGGGCGTCAGCCCGTGGGCGATGGATGCCACCGAGTTCATGCTGGCCGGAGCGATTACCATACCGGCAGTTGGCGTGGTGCCGCTGGCAATCGAGGCGAACAGGTCGCCGATGGCGTATTGCCGAAACCGGGGATGTTCCAGCCACCGGGCCACCGCCTGGTTGTAGGGCTCGTCCAGCTCTTCCTGCCACACCATGCGGGCCGCGTTGGACGCCACTGCAATCACGGAGTGCTTCCGGTTCAGCAGGGTATCAATCAGGTCGCGCGCAATCACCGCCCCGCTGGCGCCCGTGATACCCACCACTACGGGATGGGTTCGGCTAACAGGATCTGATGCGACCATTATGGTGTGCCCGTTAGCCCGGCTAGGGTTTACCAGGGAAAGAACCCGTCGAAGGGCAAAGCAACGGCAAGGATGGTGAAGAACAGCAACTGAGTGGAGATATAGCTGTTGATCTGGAAAAAGGCGATGGGCACCCGGGAGGTGTCTCCCGACTTTACCATGTTGTTCTCGTAGACCAGCAGCGCCACTGCAATGGCCCAACCGATGAAATAGAACACGTTGAGACTCATCCAGATGCCCAACGCCAGCAGCGCCGCCGATGCAATGGCGTGCAGGACACGCGTGGTGCGAAACGCGTTGCGTACACCGAAGCGGGCCGCAATCGACTTGATGCCGTTGGCGCGGTCGAAATCATAGTCCATGCTGCCGTAGATGGTTTCAAACCCGCCGGCCCACATCGCCACGGCAAACGTTAGCAAAACGGGTTGCCAGTCCAGCCGGCCCGCCACGCCTATCCAGGCCCCGGAGGGGGCCGTCGCCAGCGCCATGCCGAGCATCAGGCTGCACAGCCAAGTGTAGTATTTGGCAAAGGAATAGAAAATCACGTACAGGGCTGCAACCGGCGCCAGCATCAGCGCCAGCGGGTTGAGTTGCCACGCTGCGGTGAAAAACACGGCGGCGCCAACAGCGGCCATCCCCCCAACCTCCAGGGGCTTCAGGATACCGGCGGGAATATGGCGCCCCGCCGTCCGTGGGTTGCGGGCGTCCTCGCGGGCGTTGATTATGCGGTTCGCTGACATCCCTAGCGTTCGGACGCCAACGAAGGCCAGCGTAATCCAGATGAAAACGTGCCAGCCAGGCCACCCGCTGCCGCCGGCGTAGTGGGATGACAGCACCATGCCCATGTATCCGAACGGCATAGCGAAAAGCGACTCCCAAACGCGAATTGCACTGAGGTATTGCGGTACCTTGGTGGCGATGGTGCGTATCGGATCGCGTTGCGCGGGCGCTGTTTGCATCGGTAAACCAGGAATCAGGTCCGTATTGTGGATGGGGCGTTGGGCTGAAGTCCGTTGCTGAAGTCCGATAAGGGAGCCTTCACTGGCCGGGTGGTGCAACGATTTCATCCAGACCGAGCTCCGACCAACGCCGGGACACTCGCTCGCGAATGGCCGGGCTCATTTCGATGTCCGGCGGCCACTCGCGCCGGTAGCCCTCCTCAGGCCCCTTGCGCGTGGCGTCGATGCCCAGCTTGCTGCCGAACCGGGGGGTTGGAGATGCCACGTCCAGGTCGTCGATTGGCCCTTCCACCACCACCAGGTCGGTGCCCGGATTGATGTTATTGGCCACTCTCCAGGCCACCTCGGAGGCGTTCTGCACATCCACGAAATCGTCAACCACCACAATTACTTTGGTAAGACTCAACAGGCCGAGACCCCAAAGGCCGTAAATCACCTTGCGGGCCTGCCCTGGGTATTCTTTCTTCATCGACACCAGGACCAGGTTGTGGAAGATTCCCTCGGCTGGCATGTTGATGTCCACCACTTCGGGCAGGATCAGCCGAATCAGTGGCAGGAACACCCGTTCGGTTACCTTGCCCATCCAGTAATCCTCGGTCGGCGGACGGCCCACGAAGGTGGTTGGATAGATGGGATGGCGCCGTCGGGTGATGGTCGTAACGTGGAATACCGGATACGGTTCAGCCAGCGAATAGTAGCCGGTGTGGTCGCCAAACGGACCCTCAGTGCGCTCCTCGCCGGGTGTTACGTAACCTTCCAGCACGATTTCTGCGTGGGCCGGAACCATCAGGTCGACGGTCTTTGCCGGCGTCAGTTCAACGCCGCGATCGCGAACGAAACCCGCCAGCACCATCTCGTCGATGTCGGGGGGCAACGGAGCCGATCCGGTCCAGATGGACACCGGGTCTCCGCCCAACGCCACGGCCACCTCCAATTTGTCATCCGCGCGTTCGGCGCTGGAGCGGTAGTGTCTGGCCCCAACCTTGTGGGTCTGCCAGTGCATACCCGTAGTGCAGCGGTCGTACACCTGCATCCGGTAAATGCCGTAGTTCTGGGTGCCCGTTTCGGGGTCTTTAGTAATCACCAGCGGCAGGGTTATGTAGGGCCCCGCGTCCTCCGGCCAACACTTGATTATGGGCAAATCGTACAAGTTAACCTGATCGCCGGTGAGCACCACTTCCTGACACGGAGCATTGTTAACGGCGCGGGGTTGATATGAGCCAACGTGTACCAGACGCCCCAGCGTTCGCAACTTGTTGACGATCCCGGATGGCGGGCCACCTTGCACCAGTTCGATCATGGATTCCAGACGGGCGGCCAGCTCATCGGCGCTTTCCACATCGAGCGCCCAATTCATTCTACGGTTGGAGCAGAACAGGTTGATCAGAACCGGTATGTCGTACCCAACAACGTTCTCGAAGAGCAGGGCCGGACCATCGGCCCGCAACATCCGGTGTGCAATTTCGGTAATCTCCAGCTCAGGGTCAACCGGAGCAGAAATACGGCGCAAATCACCTTTGCTTTCGAGAAAGGCAACGAACTCGCGCAGGTCTTGGTACGGCATTAAGGTTACACAGACCGGGTAAAATTACGCAGGAATATCTGCTTCGGGGCAGAATGTATCCATATTGTATCAGCGTGGCAACCCGAATTGTATCAGCGTGGGAACCCGAGCGCGGGCTGGCGCGGTAGACAGGCGCAGCGTGCCAAAGAGGCCATAAAATAACCCGCCGCTGACAGCGACGGGAGTATACCGGCCCCCAGCTTGGCTTACGGAGCCGAGCGTTCCGGCCGGCAGACACAAACCGCCCGGTCCGGAACGAAGTGGATTTGCTGTGTCCTACGGTTCAGGAGTTCCGCATTTGAGAGAAACAGTCGCTACAGTACACGGGACGGTCGCCGCGCGGGCGGAACGGCACCGTGGCATCGGCGCCACAGTTGCTGCAAACGATAGAGAAGGTTTCGCGAGGCGCACCGTAGCCGCCGCCACCGCCGCCACCGTCCCGAGGCTGCTGTCCACGCCGGGCATTCCGGCAAGAGGAACAGCGCTTAGGGTAGTTGGTGAAGCCGCGGGAAGCGTAGAATTCCTGCTCGCCTACGGTAAACGGAAACTCGGCGCCACAGTCGCTGCACACCAGGGTAATATCTGAAAGAGCCACGATTTTTCCTCCGGTCAAATGGGTTTGACGCTGTACTCGATTGGTTTGATTCGTCGGGCTCAGCGATTCCCTACTCGGAGGAAGGCGGACCGGCGCAACCTAATACGGCCTACACTATACTTGTTCCTATGGACACAATGCAACGATTCAGGGGCAGTGTTTCTTTTCAGGTGGTTTGGGCGGGACTGCCCATTACCACGGCAACCTAAACGGGTAGGCGCCCACGAGGGCTGCCCCGGCAATCGCCACAATATCGGCCCGACGACACGAGCGTCACGCCGTAGAATCCGTCGGGTCAGTCGGTGCGCGTGATGCGGACGATGACGTTTTCGAGGTCAGGCGAGGTGGTGCGCACCCCGTCAGCCACGGCGGCTAGGGCCCAGCCGATGGCGCCCGGCGTCCACTCGGGCAGCGTCACCGGTAGGGCCGTGTCGGAGGGTTGGGCGTGTGCGAGGAAGGGTACCTCGTCGGGCACGGAGATGCGGTGCGATTCGGACGTGTCGGTCAGTGGCCCGAAAGTGAATTTTGGGCCCACGCCGTCCTGGAGCCTTGAGAAGGATCTGATTTCGGCGTGGTTGCCGAGAGTTTCCTGGTCGAAGGTGATGGTGGCGTTCACCCGGGCGTTGGCGCTGGTGTTGAACCAGTTGCGCGCGGATATGAGGTCCGTCAGGAAACTGGGTGGGCCGGGGGTGATTGAAGTCGCCGTTATCTGGATTGCCGAAAGGTCGACGTGGCCGAACCGGCGCAGGGCGTCGTGGAAGCATTGGATGAGTGCGGGTAGTCGGAGCACGATTTCGGCGGGGTGGGGCTTCAGGCCGACCTGGGCGTAGGCGATGCGCGGTGTGCCGGGACCGGGTTTGTCGGCGTCGGCCGTGATCTCGGCTTCGTGCATGTGCCAGGCCATGGGACGCTGTGTCGATCGGGCCGCGCTGTACCAGCTCATCAGCACGGAGCGTGCGTGGAAAACGCTATACAGGTCTTCCTCTTCGGCGTTGATCAGGCCGTTGGTATCGGACGATGTTGAGAGGCATCCGAAGGCCTCGACGAAGAGTGTGACGGAACGGACGATGCGTTTTGGCGGCTGGCTCATCGGGGTCGGCTTACTGCGGGTCCTGGTTGCCGGTGGGGAAAATCGGGTGCCAGGGGCGGGTTTAGTCGCCCCTGGCTGTGATTGTACCGCTTGGTCGCTGGTTAGGTGAAGTGCCGCGGTCCATCATTCGGTGTAGGGTCTGCCGTTGGCGATGGCGCGGCAGTCGACGTTCTGGGTGACGTAGAACTTTTCGGGTGTGTCCAATATGCCGATCACGTCAACGTCGACGATGTTGCGGTATCCGGTGGATGCACTGGTGGCGCACTGGTGCCGGACGGTGTTGCGCCGGCCACGGCCGCCGCCCGATATAACGCGAGTTTTGTTATGGGCGACCTGTACCCAACCACAGTTTCCGCCAGAGGCGTCGCAGGTCCATTGCTCGAGCCAGTTTTCGACGTCGGCGTACCTGGGGCAATCGTTGTTCTCGTCGATCCACCAACCGTGGGCGGAAACGTCGCCACTGGAATAGGGGGGTTGTCCAGCCCGGAGCTGAAAACGCAGAGGCAACCGCATTCTAATTGAATCAGTTTTTGAGGTGCCCGTCATTCCCGCGAAAGCGGGAATCCAAGTGGCTTGGTTATACGTCAACTGCCTGGAAGCAATCTGTATGGATTCCCGCTTTCGCGGCAATGACGATTTATCAGGCCACCTAAAGTTAGAATGCGTTTGCCCTGCTGAAAACGCAGAGGCCCGCGGCCTCACTGTCGCCGGTGTCGCCGGTGGGGTCCTCGGCATGGGCGGTGTTAGCGGTTATTGCGCTGGCGCTGATGGCCAGCAGGGCTATGGCCAGGAACGTCACAGATCTGTTGGAGAGTATCAAGCGTAGTATGGTTAGCATCGAACTTCTCCTTGTCGAGACGTGCCTTGAATGACGTGAAATGTTGCTCTCACCGTGGAGGTTGATGACCCTAATGCGATACTCGTATTGCTTGTCGGGATCAACCGTGCCGTCGGTTTAGGTCGTCCCTGCCGAGTTGGCGTCCTTCTCGACGGGGACGAAGGTCCCTTCCTCGTGGATTTCTTTACATCAAACACGATATGTACGCCCGCGTTCTTTGGCCCCAAATCCGGTCAGTCTCGCTAAAGCTAAACCCTGTATAATCTCAGGGGAATTTGCCGGAGGTCCAGTATGGACGGGAAAACAGCGGTGGCCAACATCCTGGGACAAGAGGGCGTCGATGTCGTTTTCTGCTTCCCCAACAATATCTTGATTGATGCCTGCGCTGCTGCCGGCATTCGACCAATCATTTCCCGCATGGAACGCACGGCGGTGAACATGGCCGACGCGTACAGTCGGGTCAACAACGGCAACAAGAACGGTGTTTGTATTGTGCAGGGCGGGCCCGGTATCGAGAATGCTTTCTCCGGCGTGGCCCAGGCCTACGCGGACTCGTCGCCCATATTGATGATTCCCGGTCATCCCGGCACCCGTCGCCACGGAATGTCCTCCGACTTTGACGCCTCTCGCAACTACCAGGGCGTTACCAAGTGGGCCGATTTCGTCAACTACACCGAACGCGTGCCGGAGATGATGCAGCGTGCCTACACCCAGCTGCGAACCGGCCGTCCCTACCCGGTGCTGCTGGAGATGCCCAGCGACGTCCTGGCCGGCGAGATTTCCGAAGAACAGTTCCACTACAAACCGCAGGTGAAGCGCCGGTCTGCCGGCGACCATCGGGATGTATCCCGTGTTGCCGAACTGCTCATCAACGCGCGCCGGCCGGTAATCTACGCCGGTCAGGGTGTGCTCTACTCTGAGGCAACCACGGAGTTGGTCGAACTTGCCGAGCTGCTGAATGCGCCCACCATGACCACCACGCTGGGCAAAAGCGGCTTCCCGGAGAATCACCCGTTGGCGCTGGGCGCGGGTGGCAATACCTGTACCCGCATGGTGGGTGAATTTCTGGCCAAAAGCGATGTGGTGTTCGGCATCGGTACCAGCTTCCAGCGTACCCTGGCATCTGCGCCGGTTCCGGCGGGCAAGACCATCATCCAGTCCACCATCGACGAAAAAGACCTCAACGGCGAGTACCCTCTTGAGGAAATGATTATCGGGGACGCCAAACTCGTCCTCGGCCAGCTCATTGAGGAAGTCAAAGACCGGCTGGGGCCGGAAGGTCGTCGCGGCGATGCGTCGGTGTCCGCTGAAATCCGTCAGGTCCGCCGGGAATGGATAGCGGAATGGATGCCCCGATTAAGCAGTAACGACGCGCCCATCAGTCCTTACCGCGTGGTCTACGAACTCAACGCCCGACTGGACAAAGCCAACAGCATTGTCACTCACGACTCTGGCAACCCACGGGACCAAATTGTGCCGTTTTACGCCGCCACCACGCCACGCGGTTACATCGGTTGGGGAAACTCCACCCAGCTGGGCACCGGGCTTGGTTACGCCCTGGGCGCCAAGGTAGCCTTCCCCGAAAAAACCTGCGTCAACCTGATGGGCGACGTAGCGGTTGGAATGGCGGGCACCGATTTTGAAACCGCCGCCCGGGAACAACTGGGTATCATCACGGTAATCGTCAATAATGGCGCCATGGGCGGCTACGAGAAAAATATACCCATCGCCACCGAACGCTATCGCAGCAAGTACGTAACCGGTGAATACGCTCGTATGGCCGAGTCTTTGGGCGCATACGCTGAGCGAGTTACCGACCCGGCGGAGGTTGGTCCATCCATCGAGCGTGCCAAAGAAATCTCCACTACCGGGCAACCCTGCGTGCTCGAAATCATCACCCGGGAAGAACCAATATTTTCACAGTACTACCGCTAGCGGCGATAGTCGCGGCCAGAAATACGCGCCCTGCTACCGTAACGGGCAGTAAGCCGGCATGACTGCGGATCCGATAGTGGTGGTTGGCGGCGGGCCGGGTGGCTCTTGTGTAAGCACGCTGCTGGCACGCCAGGGCTACCCCGTCGTATTGCTGGAACGGGACAAATTCCCCAGACCGCACGTGGGGGAGTCGTTATTGCCGGCCAGCATTCCGATCCTCAGCGATCTTGGCGTGCTGGATGAGGTTGAAAGGGCGGGTTTCGTCCGCAAACGCGGCGCCACCATGGTCTGGGGTGTCGACCGAAATCCCTGGAGCTGGTATTTCAGCGAAACCAACCACAGCAACCCCCATTCATATCAGGTTTGGCGCCCCGAATTTGACGCCATTTTGCTGAACAATGCCCGGCGTTGCGGCGTAGATGTGCGTGAGGGCTTCCGCGTGACCGGCGTGGTGTTGGATGCCCAGGGAGTGGCAGTGGCCGTGCGCGGTCAGCCGTCCGACAATTCTGGCCCGGAAACCCGCCTGTCGGCGGCCTATGTGGTCGACGCCAGCGGTCAGGGCGGATTGTTGTCGCGGCAACTCGGCCTGCGGCAGTGGGACGATTTCTTCCGCAACCTGGCGGTGTACGGATACTTTTCCGGAGGCGCCCGATTGCCGCATCCGGATGAGGGCAACATTTTCATCGAGTCTCAGGCGGGTGGCTGGCTCTGGAACATCCCGTTGCGGGACGGCTGGGCGAGTGTCGGCGCGGTGGTGGATTCGGAAACCGGCCAGGCCGGGATCAACAGCATGGGCGCGCGCCAGTTTCTGATGTCACAAATAGCCCAGGCGCCGCACCTGGCAGCGCTGGTGCAAGGCGGGGAGCTGGTCGCCGAACCGGAAGTGTTGCGGGACTGGTCGTATCGTTGCCACTCGTTGAACGGCCCCGGATTCATTCTGGTTGGAGACGCGGCCTGCTTCATCGACCCACTGTTTTCGTCTGGCGTGCACTTGGCGTTAACGTCCGCTACGCTCGCAGCGGCTGCGGTAACGTCGGCTCTGAAAGACCCGACGATGGCCGGCCCGGTCGGACGGGTGTACCAGCAGTTGTACTACAAGGAATACGGACACTTCCGCGAGATGGCGCGGTTGTTCTATTCCAGCAACCGAACCGCCGATTCTTACTTTTGGGAAGCCCGCCGGTTGCTGGACGACGATGCGGCTCTCACGCCCCGACAGTCGTTCATCCGGGCAGTAGCCGGGCAACCGGCCCGTGGCTACGAGCGGGCGGTGTTGAGCAAGGGACTGGCGCCGGCCGCATTCGGCAACAGCGTGGCGGCCGTGGAGTCGGAGCGCGATCGCCGCCACTTGTGGTTGCGGCAATGGGAACAGGCAACCGTCCCGGACACGATGATGCGGGCCATCCCCCGGTTGGCTGAAGGGGTGCGCGTACAACGCCAACCCGTGCTGGCCGACGGCGATTTCGTTTGGGGTTTTGGCCTGATTACAGATGGCCACCCGGAGGGTTTGCCGTGCAGCGCCGCAGTAGCCGGGCTGGTGTCCCGGCTGGACGGACAAACTTCTGTCGGCGAGGCAGTTGCTGCCCTGTGCCAGGGCCTGGATCCGGAGGCTGCCCAGCGGTTGGCTGCCGTGGCCGTACAGTCGTTGCGCCTGCTCTACATCGACGGCGCCGTGGCGGAGATATGCGGCGCCTGACCGTTCCCAGCGGCGCGAACGCCGTCGGAGAGGAGAACCCGCCGGTCAGCGTCGCGTTACGGCTTAACCCAGGTTTCTGACCACGCGATGCAGGCGGAACTGCTTTGAGCCGGCCCGCGCGCTTCCGGCGAAACCACGCCGGATAGCGCCCGCCCGCCCACCGTGAGTTGCGCGCTCCGGGCCGGTATGAAGCAGCTGTACACGCCGTGCGGCCGGCCTTCCACGCTACCCGCCGGAACATTCAGCATAAAGGGCGTCAGGAAGTCATACCAGCTCAGTGTCACGGTTTCGTCTGCGGCGGCCACGGTTTCGGTCCAGAAATTGGCCGGGTCGCCAGACTTGCTGAACTCCGCCGCGATCACCGGCAAACCGACCTCTGCGAACTCCGGGAACAGCAGGGTTTCGATTTCTCGCTGCAAATATCGGGTCAGAGCGATGTTGTCCGAATAGATGCGGGTCGGGTTCTGGTTAAAGTCTTCGCTTTTCAGAAACAGCACGTGGCCGGCTCCGGCTGGAGACCACAACACGCGCCAATGACTGGAACGGGTCGTGTTAGGCCCACCGGCGGAAGCCGACAGGCGAATGAACGAATTTTCTCCGGTCAGACAAATCTGATTGGGGTCTACTGGACTGGTCATGCTGTGCTTGTCCTCCTGTCGTCGGTAAGCGTCGTGGTAGCGGGTTCGGAAGGGTCGGGCAGAGTCAGGCCAGTCCTTCCGCGGCGGTGCGCATGGTCTTCAGGTAACCGTCGCTGGCCGATTGCAGCAGGCCGTTGACGGTGTTGTGGAAGTAGCGCACGCCCAATTCGAGATAGTGCGGGACCAGGTTATCCGGGCAACTGCAGCCGGCAATGAGGCCAGACGCGGCAATCTGCTGCACGCCCTTTTCCACCAGCGCCTGCACTTCGGGATGTGTTTGCTGGCCGGGGTAGCCCATGCTCTGGGACAGGTCGCCCGCGCCAATGAAATAGACATCCACACCCGGCACATTCACCAGCTCTGGGATGTTCTCGATCGCTTCAACTTCTTCCAGCATCAGGCATACTAGGGTGTTGCGGTTGGCGGATGCCACATAGTCGGGCGTTGACTCGCTGAAGCCGTAGTCGGCGGGGCGTCCCCGGCTGAACAATCCTCGCTCGCCGTGGGGATAATACTTCACGGCGGACACGGCGGCCCTGGCTTCGTCCACCGTGTTGACGTGGGGAACCTGTACGCCCCAGGCCCCCCGGTCGAGGAATGGGCAGATAATTTCGGGTCGGTTCCCCACGGGTCGCACGATAGGAGCGGTGCCAGAGTACTCGGCGGCTCGGATCATATCCTCAGCCACGTCAACGGTGATGCTGCCGTGCTCGTTGTCGATGAGCACCCAGTCGTAGCCGAGGAAGCCCAACATCTCCACCACCGCCGGCGATGGAAAGGTGATCATGGAACCGAAAACGGGGTTGCCGGCCTGCAGTTTTTGTTTCAGCGTATTTTCGCGCATGGTATGCCCCCACAGAATGTTTCGCGAATGCTATGCCCCTTCGGGGTGGCAGTCAACACCGCCGCCGTTGGAGTGGCGATGTCGCGGGTAGCGAGGGTTATCCCGCCACCAGCAGGAAAACTATACCTGACGACTGCACCGAAAACGTCTATAATCCATTCGAACTACGGCTGCCTCAGCGTTGGCGAAGCCGGTGGTGGTCGATGAGACAGGAGCAAGCCCGATATGGCAGTACGAGTTCTGGACGTTCACGCGCACATTACGCCAGCCAGCGCCTTGCGCGCCATGCAGAGCGGGGAAAACTGGTTCGGCGTAACCGCGCCGGCCCTCTACAATCAGCACCGCTACAACCCGCGCACGTTCTGGACGCCGGAACAGCGCATCGCCGACATGAGGTCGCTAGGCGTTGACGTCCACGTGCTGTCCACCAACGCCAATATGTACTTCTATGACCTGGACACCGCGCAGACGGTGGATATGCACCGGGAGTGCAACGACTACGTGGCCCAATTGACCGAGGAGTATCCGGAACAGTTTGCCGGCCTGGCCAACCTGCCCATGCAGGATGTGGGAGCAGCCATCGAAGAGTTAACGCGTGCGGTGGAAGAGCTGGGGCTCAAGGGCGCGATGATTGGCGACCATGTGAACGGACGAACCTTCGACGACCCGGTGTTCAATCCCCTGTGGGCCACCGCAGAACGGCTGGGCGCCATGTTCCTGATCCACCAGGGCGGCGACACGGTGGTGTCGCCCCGATTGAGCCGGTACCACCTGCCCAATACCATCGGCAACCTGGCCGACCGCACGGTTACCTTTGCGGCCTTCGTGTTCGGCGGCGTTATGGACCGTTACCCCAACCTGAATATCTGCCTGTGCCACGGCGGGGGTTATGCCTGTTTCGGCGCCGGACGGATGGATCGCGGCTGGCAGGTGCGCCCCGAGGCGCGGGCCAACATCGACCGGCCGCCCAGCTCGTATCTGAACCGTTTCTACTACGACTGCCTGACCCACAGCGAAGCGGCATTGCGAATGCTGATCGACATGGCCGGCATCGAGCAGATCGTATTTGGCACTGACTGGCCGTTCGATATGTGCGCCGACTGGCCGGTGTCCTGGCTACTGGGGATGGAAAGCCTGACGCGCGACGAAAAGGACGCCATCCTGTTCGCCAATTTGGAAAGACTGCTGGGCATCTGATGCTCGGCTTGAGCCAAACAAAATATCGCTGATTACCAAATCGCAGGAGGACATTCATGGGACTGAACGCTGACCACATCCGACTTAAGGCCATCAACCACATCACCTACAACGTGCGGGACAAGGATGCGGCCCTGAAGTGGTATCAAGAAGTGCTGGGAGTCAAGCAGATTCCCTCAATGGTAAACAACGACAACCTGTACTGGCTCCAGCTGCCCAGCGGCGCAATGGTTCACATCATCGAGAACCCGGACGCCCCGTCGGCTCCGTCGCACCACACCGCCTTCGAGGTTGACGAAATCGCAGCGGCCCGCGACGAACTGCAGAGTATCGGCGTGGAGTGCACCGACATCCAAACCCGTAACGATGGGCAGCAGGCGTTCTACTTCCACGACCCGGACCACAACCGCTTGGAAATTTGCACCAAGTCCGGGTTTGGCGTTCTGGTGTAGCATCCGTCAGCCCCGCCCCGCTCCACCGGAGACGGGGCGCCGCCCCGCGCCGCGATCACAGCCGTTCCCAAAAGCAGCCAGCCGTTGTCTTGCAGAGGTCGCCGGGACTCCAACCCGGGGGCGGGTTACGGCCGGCCCATCGAATAGCGGTTCAGGATGCCAAGGTAGGCGCGCTGGCCCTCGCTAGCGATGGCGGTGCGGTCTGACATATATTCCGCCCATACGGACCGCGTGAGTGCGGTGGCTTTGGCTGCCGGCGTTTTCAGATTGGCCGGGTCTAGCGAGGCCAATCCCAACATTCGCGCCGCGATGGATCGGGGTGTGCGTTCCAGGGCTTCCGCCAGGGCCACTGCCTCCCGGCTCTCCGGAAGCACCTTACCCCGATAGAGGTGCAGCACCGCCAATTCTTCCGTTCGGGTCCATTTGCGCGGGGGGGGCATCGCAATCTCCTGCTGGTTCATTGCAAACTGCCCCTCCTCCGGAGAGGAGAGGCAGTCGGCACTGGTTGATTAGTGGTTGGTCGACGCTGCGATGCCTAACGCCCTTCCAGTATGAACTCGGCAACCCGCTCGCCGATGGTCATGGAGGTTACGTTGGTATTCGCGCGGATGCAGTCGGGCATGATGCTGGCATCAGCAACGCGCAGGTTTTCGATGCCTTTCACCTTCGCGAACTGGTCGACAACGGACATAGGATCGCTGTCCGGTCCCATCTTGCAGGTGCCGGAGATGTGCTGCGACGTGGTGACTTCCCGCGCAATCCAGGCGTCCAGCGCATCGTCGTTGGTCAAAGCATCGTCAGGCGGCTCGGTTCGCTCCTGGATGATTGCTTGGAGCTCCGGATGCTCAGCCAGTTGCAGGCACAGTCGCACGGAGTCCCGCAACCGAACTCGGTCCGATTCTTCCTGCAGGTAGTTGTAGTCCAGGAACGGCTGTTGGTAGGGGTCGGTAGACTGTAGCCGCATGTGCCCGGCGCCCTCGGCCAGCTGGATGCCGGCCGTCATCCGAACCCCCAGCGGAACCATACGGTCGCCGCCCTTGTTGATTCGCTCGGTTGCGAAAGACTGCATACTGATTTTCATGTCGTTACGCAACTGCGAACCTTCGGCGGTGTACCGCAAACTCAATTGCGAGCGCGGTGCGAAACCGTCGAGTTCAAAATCGGGTATGGTTCGCCAGGTGCACCACACTGTGGGATGGTCGCGCAGGTTCTGTCCCACGCCCGGTGCGTCCTGAACCACCGGTATCCCCATTTCGCGCAGGTGGTCGGCCGGCCCAATGCCCGAGAGCATCAGAATGTGCGGCGAACCGATGGCCCCGCTGCTCAGGACGATCTGGTCGGCTTCGGCGTCGAAGGTCTCTCCACCCGACTCCAGGCGTACCCCGGTAGCCTTGTTCCCGTCGAACAGGATGCGATGCACATGGCAATTCGCCTTGATGGTCAGGTTGAGCCGGTGCCGCGATTCCGACAGATAGCCCAGGTTGGTGCTCATGCGGATGCCGTTGGGGTTGTTGAACGGGGTCGGTCCCACGCCGTAAGAGTCGGGGTGGTTGTGGTCCCAGGTCTCCGGGAAACCGGCGGCTACGCAAGCTGCGCTAAAGGCGTTCTGCGCCGGCAGCCAGGTCTCGCGGGCAAACCGGTGCATGACGATGGGCCCTTCTCCGCCATGAAAGTCGTCGTTGCCGTAATCAGTATCCGTTTCGATGCGCCGGAAGATTGGGAGCAGCTTGGTGTATCCCCATTCTTCGTTGCCCTTGGCGGCCCAACCGTCGTAGTCCTCGGGCACGCCGCGCAGGAACACCTGACCGTTGATGGCGCTGGAACCGCCGGTAACCTTGCCCCGTGGCACCATAAGTTCGTGTGAAGTGTCAGTGCCCTTGCCCACAAATTGCCAGTTGTGGTCGCTGACCATAATATCAATCTCGGTGTTATAACCGAACTTGACCTCCTCCGGCAGATTTTCGAACTCCGGATAATCCGGGCCGGCTTCGATCAGCAGGACATGCTTGCTGTGATCTTCGGTCAGCCGACTCGCGATAATGGAACCCGCCGAACCGGCCCCGATCACGATGTAATCGTACTT
Organism: Dehalococcoidia bacterium; assembly: GCA_965220095.1. Classification (GTDB taxonomy): domain Bacteria; phylum Chloroflexota; class Dehalococcoidia; order Lucifugimonadales; family UBA3495; genus Bin87. Next base: position 1,073,611 of record OZ244805.1, on the reverse strand, counting down.
CATAACAGCTGTGCTCCTTGTGCCATTGCGCCCCGCGTGTTGCGATCCGATCTTGCCGCGGCGGGGGACTAGTGGGATCGATGCCGCAGTTTACACGGCCATAATATACAGGGTACGGATATGCCGCAAGGGGATGCACCACGAACGGTGAACCCACACCCCGTTGCTGAACTAGTGCATCACCAGCCCACCATCCACGTTGATAGTTTGTCCGGTGATGTTGCGCGCGCCCGGACCGGCCAGGAAGGCAGCCATTGCCGCAATGTCTTCCGGATCGTTGGCGCGGCCAATGGGGATGTTGGTGGCCCGCTGGGCTTGCAGCTCCGCCACCGATATGCCCCGTTCGGCGGCACGCTGCTCCATCGTCGCGGTGGCCATCGCGGTAATGGTCGAGCCGGGACAGATGGCGTTCACGTTGATGTCGTGGCGCGCCAGTTGATGGGCGGCGATCAGCGTCATGGATATTACCGCGCCCTTGCTGGCGGCATAAGCTGCGTTGGACGTGCCGGAGTAGCCCTTGCCGGCGATTGAGGCGATGTTGACGATGCGTCCTCCGCTACTTTGCTCAATCATCTGTCGGGCGGTTTTCTGCATCACGAAAAATGCGCCTCGGGCGTTCACACGGTGGATGCGATCCCAGTCGGCTTCGGTAATGTCCATAATGTCCAGGAAGCGGGTTACGCCGGCGTTATTAACCAGTATGTCGATGTGCCCCAAGGCGCTCACCGTGTCGGCGATAACCCGGTCGATGTTGTCGCCGTCCCCGATATCGGCGGCGATGGCCACGCTGTTGCGGCCAGCGGCCCGAACGTCCGTGGCCGTTTCTTCTACATTGTCGGCCATGATGTCGGTCACAGCCACATCTGCGCCGTCGGCGGCCAGGGCCAAAGCGGTAGCGCGACCCATACCACGGCCGGCGCCGGTAACCAGGGCAACTTTTCCATCCAGAGACATAGCGGGTTCCTCCCTAATAGGTCGTGGGGTTTTATGCTCCAGCAGATCAGCGAGTGTTGGAGCGCCTGGAGCACCAGCGTGGATTTAGTGAGGATTCTCCCCGGTCGCTGCACTTGCGGCAAATCATATACGCTGTTGTGATCTCGATGCGCTCTCTACAACGCCTGCAGCAATTCCTGATAGTTTTCGCCACCGGTGCGTCGCAACCGGTTGTCATCCAGCACTTCCAGGTCTCCGGTGTCTTGCAGCAATTCGACGTGGGCCACCACTTCGGTCAGCGCGGCGAAGAAGTTGCCCCCCTCCAGTTTGCGCCGTTCGAAGGTCAAACGCGTTACGTCTTCCAGGGGCTGTGGCTCCGGACCGGCGGTTACCAGGATTCGGCCCAGGCGCCGCGCGTGGAACCGGATAATGTCGGCGGCCCGTTGCGTGGTCTGGAAGTTGAACTTGTGGTTGTTGTACAGGCGGTGCGCCGGCAACACGGCCACTTCCGGACCCAAATCGGCAACGCGCTGCAACGACCGCAGGTAGGTGAGCAGACCATACGAGTCCCCTGGATCCTGGTAGTGGGACGGCAGGTTGTTCCTTACCTCGTTCGGGTACTCGGTTTTCATCGTGGGGTGCGGGCTGATTTCAGGCAAAACGTGGTCTCCGGTAAACACCACACCGCCCCCGGCCCCATTACCAATCACGGCGCAAATCTCGTCCGGCGAATGACCGGGGGCGTGCATATAGCGCAATTCTCCCTGCTGCTCGCCGGCGGCGATATGATGCCCCACGTGATGGGTTTTGCGGGATGCCATATAACGGTTGCGTTCGTCACTGTCGGAGGGACTGAAACCGTTGGCCCGCGCCGTTTCCCACATCGCCGCCTTGATGGCGGAGCTGGCCGACAGCTGCAAGTCGCGCGGATCGAACGGCAGCAGGGGCTGATAGATGTCGTGGGCCCAGAGTTCCGCGCCCGACGTTTCCATCAACCGCGCTACGCCGTCATCATGATCGGCGTGTCCGTGGGTGATTATGACCCGCTCCACATCGGCCGGTTCCAAACCGAACAGTCCCATGCCCGATTGCAGCAGGTCAAATGAGAAAGCGGCGCCCGGGTCGATCAGGGTCAGCCCCTCGTTCTCAAAGATGTACGCCCAGGTGGGTCCCGTATGCGAATGGCCTTCCTGCGGCACCGCCACAGTGTGGATGCGACGACCCTGGGGGTCGGTGAGGCCCAGCACCATGCCGTTGCCGGCTGAGTCTCCGTTGCGCAGGACGTCAATCTCCGTGAAATAATCGGCCATCGCGAATCGCCTCCCGGCAGCGTACAGTGTCCAGTTTGCCAAGTTCCAACGAGGTATTATAACCACTAATCGGCATTCGCGCGGGGAGTGATAAAATGAAGCGAAAAACATGACCTCAGAATGTGTCGCACCGTTTCGAGGGTAGATGATGACTTCAATCAAAACCACAATGCTGCCCTACATCCGGCAAGGGGAAATCGACTACGCCAGTCTTGAATACGACCCCAACGAACCGGAGCCGTTGCCCGAAGGTATGGAACAAGAACCCGTCATACAGGAAATCCTCGGCATCCTCGCCAGTCGGTTCACCGATTTCGGGCTACGCCCCGATAACTTCCTTAGCAGCAATACTATCCTCTGCTATAACCCGGCCAATCTCAATGTGCGAGTGCAACCCGACATATACCTGTCTTTTGGGGTTGATCAGGCTGCCATTCGCCGGCGTAAGCTCTACCTGCCCTGGGAGGCTGGCAAGCCGCCGGACCTGGCGCTGGAAGTAGCCTCTGCAAGCACCAGCCGCCAAGACATCATCGCCAAGCCTGGCATCTACGCTGCCGTCGGCATCTCCGAATACTGGCGGTTCGACCCCAGCGGCGGCGAGTATCACGGGCAGTCGTTGGCCGGGGGACGCTTGCAGGAAGGCGTATATCGGCCGGTTGAATTGACCACCGAACCCGACGGGATACTCAAGGGATTCAGCCCGACGCTGGAACTGGCTCTGTGTTGGGACGAAGGCTGGCCGCGTTTCTACGACCCGGTGACCGGAACTTATCTGGAGAATTGGCGACAGGAGCGGGGAACCCTGCTGTCTCGGATTCAGGAGCTTGAAGATGAGCTGCGGCGACGGCAATCGGAAAGTTAACCCCGGCCAGTATGAGACGTTGCTCTCACGCGTACCCACTTTGTCAAACCAGACCGACCTACCGCCATTTGTATGTTGTGTATGCCTCGCAGATAGGCCAATTTGTGAGGCGGGCGCGAGGGGCGCGTCGTCTGTCATTGGGTGAGCTGGGCCTGAGATCTGGGCGGCACCGACTCGCAGTAAGACACCCCTCGCGCCGGTGGCTTGGTCGCTGGTACGACCGGGAACGGGTGAGACAGTCCGGCTTGTGGAACTCCAACCACGTTGATGAGCAGTACAGCCGGATTTCCTGAAAACCCTGGAATCTACCGTAGCTGCGATGGAGTTAGGCTGATGATTTTCGTTATCCAGTGCGCCGGCAGCAAGCAAAACGGAGCAGGTACACTCAGGCGGGCAAACGGCACGCCGGTTATGTTTGTGGCCAAACCCGAAGAGATGCCCGACCACCGGGAGTACGTGTACGCGCATCCGGACGATATATCCGAAACCGGCGTTTCCTGGAGAGAGGAGCTGGTGGAGTACAACCGAAATCCTGGCTCCAATCCCTTGAACCTTCTCCCAGCATGGCAGATTTACCGGAATCCAGCCTATTCCCGGCTGGTGAGAGCTTATGGCCCCGACCGCGTGTATCTCCTCTCTGCCGGGTGGGGGTTGATTAATGCCGCATTCCTGACGCCGAATTACGACATCACTTTCGCTGCAAGTGGCGAGAGCGGGATACGGCGAAGCAAGACCGCCCGCTTTAAAGACCTATGCCTGCTGCCTCAGACATCCACAGAACCAATCGTGTTTTTCGGTGGCAGAAACTATGTGCCAATGTTTTGTGAACTGACGCGCCCCTTCGACTGCCGGAAGATTGTGTTCTACAATTCCAGTAACCTCCGTGCGCCGGGCTGCGAGTTGCAAAGGTTCTACACTACCGCGCGACAGAATTGGCACTATCAATGCGCCAATCAGTTTATTGATGGCCTGATTAAAGTTCGCTGACTTGGCAATCGTCCCGTCTGCCGTCCGCCGCTGGCGGACGGGTTCGCTTTGGCGGGCTATCTTGCGGATGAGCATAGCCATAGCGCAATCATTGGTAGTCGCCGGGCGCGCAGTTGGTATAATGCCGGCACGATGTTCCGGTTACCAGACGGGCAGGAGGATTCGCAATGCGGTTGGAAGGCAAGGTTGCGCTGATTAGCGGGGCGGCCAGCGGTGTGGACGGCGAGTTGATGGGCTTCGGTGGCGCGGCGGCTCGTATGTTTTGTCAGGAAGGGGCGAAGGTTGTGTTGGGCGACATCAACACCGAGGGCGGTGAGCGCACCGCAGCGCAGCTCCGGGCGTCCGGCGGAGACGCAACCTTCATCAAGCTGGACGTTACCAACGAACAGGACTGGATTGACGCAGTGGCCGCCACCGTGTCGGCTTACGGCAAGCTTAACGTACTGGTCAACAACGCCGGCACCGGCGCCAGGTACACCGTAGAAGAGACCACCGAAGAGGCCTGGGACGGGCAGATCGACGTGCACGCGAAAGGTACGTTCCTGGGCACCAAGCACGCCATCCCCGAAATGCTCAAGGAGGGCAGCGGCTCAATAATCAACATCTCGTCGATTTACGGCATTGTTGGCAGTCCCACCTCCACGGCCTATCACGCCGCCAAGGGCGCCATCCGATTGTTCACCAAGTCAGCGGCGCTTCAGTACGCCGCCGACAACATCAGGATCAATTCGATCCACCCCGGTTATTGCCATACTCCCCTGACCACTCGGAGTTATGATAACGAACGGCATTTTGCATGGATCCAGGAGCGCATACCCATCGGTCGCGTGGGCAACGCCAATGACATCGCCTACGGTATAGTTTTCCTGGCCTCCGATGAATCCTCGTTTATGACCGGGTCCGAGTTGGTAATCGACGGCGGTACCACGGCACAGTAATGGCCGGACCGAATTAGGACGCATCATGGTCGCATCGAAGGACCGGGTTTTGCTCAAACAGGATGGCGTGCTGGTTACCTATGAACGCTTTGTGGAACCCGAGGGCCGGGAATACCGCATCGAGGATATCCAGTCGGTGGAGATGCGGGTTGTGGAGGAGGAATCGGAGCGCCCGCCGATCCGATGGTTTCGCACCGTTGGCGGCTCCTCGGTAATCGGTGCAACTTTGGCGCTGGTGGGCGGCTTTCAGGGGCCCTGGCTAACGGCCGGCATCATGGTTGTGCTGGTCGGCGTGGCGATAGTCTGGTGGGGAAACCGCATCCGCTCCAACAAATTCAAGGTCTATCACGTCATCGTCACGCTGCTGCCCCACCGGGAAAATCAGCAGGAGCACCGAATTATTTCCACCACCAGCCGCGTATTCGGCGAACGCCTGCAGGTGGTTCTGAAACGGGCCATGATAGAACGCCCGGCCCGCTACGAAAATCGATAGTGGTCCCCGGCGGAATTGGGGGCCGCGAATCGCCGTTTACTCTACGGCGCTCACGTCGATGACTACCTTGCCCACCGTGGCGGCGCGCACCGCCTCGTGCGCCCCGGCGGTGTCTGCCAGCGGGAAATGCGGCCCGTCCATACCCACCAGTTGACCATCCGCAAGCCATCGGTTCGTGTCGTTGACGGCGGCAGTTTTCGCAGCCTCCGGCATGTCGTACACCAGCACATGGCGGACATTGACATTGCTGACGGGGAAGTCAAACTGAGGCGCCGGCCCGTCTCCGCCGGCGTAAATGGCAATGCTGCCGCTCCGCTTGATAACCTGCCGACTTACGGCGAAATTGCCGGAGTAGTCGACCTCCACAATCAGGTCAACACCTGCTCCGTCGGTGATTTCGAGAATTCGTGCCGCCGTGTCTTCGGTGCGGTAATTGACGGTGAAGTTTGCTCCGGCCTCTCGAGCGATATCCGCCTTGGCATCTCCGCTAACCGTGCTGATGATGCAGACCGCGCCTCCAATCCTGGCCATCTGCAACGCCATATTACCCACTGCGCCGGCTCCGCCGGGCACCAGCACCGTTTTGCCGGTTACCGGCCCGTCGGCGAAAACACAGCGGTGGGCCGTCATTGCGGGCACACCCAACCCGGCCGCCAGGGTAAAATCGACGTCTTGCGGTAGCGGTACAGCGCGAATCGCGGGCTGAACGATTAATTCGGCTGCGGTTCCAAACGGTCGCCCAATTTGCGACTGGTACAGCCACACCCGTTCACCGATCCGGCTGGCGGGAACGCCGTCGCCCACCTGGTCGATAATCCCGGCTCCATCCTGATTGGGGATGATTCTGGGAAAGTTGATCCGGGCAGTGGATCCTTGACGCCGCTTCCAGTCTGAAGGGTTCACGCCGGATGTGACGACTCGCACGCGCACTTCACCGGGGCCGGGTACCGGGTCGGGCATCTCCCCAACCTGCAAAACCGACGCATCTCCGTTTTCTTCATACCAAACCGCCCGCATGACAATCCCTCCCGTTGTGCTCGCCAAATCGCGCCGAATACGGCATCGAGCGGCTCGAATGTAATGGGGTGGCGGACGCCGTGTCAATCCGTGCCCGCACGCCTGCTCAACCGGCGCCGGCCGTTATTCCCGGCGGCGGCGGATTGCCAGAAGCGAACCCAACCCGACCGGCAGCGTGAGCAACGCCAATGCGGACAGCTCGATACCGGTATGAGAACCCTCCACCGGCGCCGGCGCATAGCATCCTGCGGCGGGTGTCGGAAGCTCCGTTGTGGTCCGGGTTGGCGGCGGCGAAGTGTAGGTTGGCGCTACCTGTGCTACCGGCGGCGGGATGGCCGTTGGAGCACCACCATTGGGTCGGCTGGTGGCGGGCACGTGCAAGGGCGGCAGAGCCGGCGTAGCCAAAGACGCGACCGGCAGCCCCACGGATTGCCTCCACTGGTTGTCGAGCTCGTGGATGGTCAGGGCGTAAGCTGCTTCCAGGGCTTTTTCCGTAGTACGTGAGGTTCGCAACCTGGTAAACAGGTCGGCCATCTTGTCCGGGCCGTAGGTATCGAGCATGAACGAAACTACCGAGTAGCCCTGGCCGTAATTGCGGAGGGTCTCGGCGGGAGTACCGGCGAAGGTTGCCAGTCCGGATAGGTTTGGCACATCGTCGCGCTGGATTGCCCGGGTGATGTAACGGTTGAATTCGCTGTCCGGATCGCGCTCGGAATATACTGCCAGACCCTCGTTCAACCAGGAGTCAACGCCGGTGTAGGCAGAGCCGGCAGCATCGGCCACCAGGAGGTGCGTGAATTCGTGGGCTGCGGTGGACAAGATGTTGCTCAATGACCCGTCGACCAACAGGGTGCGCTCGTTGGTGAATGCTTTGCCCAGTGTCCGCAGCTGTTGGTCCGCGACTCGCGAGGCCGGTTGCAGGGCGTCCCGCATATGGCTGTAATCGGAATAGACTACTATGCTCATCGGTTCGGTGAGGTCAACCCCCAGGATCGGCGCCATGAATTCGTAGGTGTCCGCGGCTACGTTCAGCACGGCGTTGGCGCGAGTTTCCGACTGATCGTTGTGGTGGTAGTAATAGACGTTGATCAGCCCTGCTGATGCGGTTTGCCAGTCAAGCCCGGTGTTCAGATACACAACCGATTGCGGCGCGGTTTCAGTGCTCGCCCCGTCTGCGGTGTGAATTTGAAAATAGTAGGACAGGAGCGTGCCGGTGGGGATATATTCGTTGGCGGTCTTGCTTCTGAATAACACCTCTCCAGAGATGGATTGCCCCGGCTCAAATTCCACGCTGCGATAGCTACTGCGGCTGGACTGACCCAGCTTTCGCACGTAAACCCGGATTTCTTCAATCGTGCTCTCGCTGCTCGCAGCGATGTGGAACCGCAAACCATCCGGGAACTGATTCTCAACGCCATGCTCAATTATCGAAACATTGCTTTGGGCTGACGCGAAGCCAGGTGGCACCGCCCAAATCACCGCGAATGCTGCCAGGAATAAAAGCGCGGGAACTACACGTAAAAGTTTCAACGGACGATGCCTCGCGGGAATGGGCGCCTTGATCGCTGCACACAATACGATAACGGAGACGCGGTCGGTTCTTGACCGACGATGCGGGCCGCCCTACAATCTTACCGTTGCGACCACCAATCGGATACCCCGAACCTGGCTCCGCTAACGACCAACTTCCACCCTCCCACGGTTGTATTTTATGCCCATCAAAGTCGGCCGCGTGCCATATTTGGAAGCCGAACCGTTCTATTTCGATATGGAGCGCCGCGGCATGGAACTGAGCGTAACTACCCCCCGTCAATTGGGCGACGCCCTGGCCAACGGAGATCTTGATGCTGGCCCGGTCCACCTGGCGGATGCTTTCCGCCTGGAGGCCGATTTTGAACCGGTCAGCGGATTTTGCATCGCGTCCGTCAGCCGCGCCAACAGCGTCCTGTTGTATTCTCAAAGCGCGCTGGAGGAACTGGGCGGCGTAACGATCGGCGTTTCCGACGAAGACGTTACCGCCACGCGCCTCCTTGAAGTGCTTTTGCGCCAGAAATACGGTGTGGAACCCGGCGAGTTCGCTCCCCGCCCCGGTGATGTCAACAGCCCCAACGAATCCTTCGACGCTTTTTTGCTCATCGGCAACCGCGCGTTGCGCCGGCGGCGTGGCATCAGGGGGATCCCTCACCGGATTGACCTGGGCGAAGAATGGATGAACTGGACCAACCTGCCCTTTGTGTTCAGCCGGTGGGTGATGCGGAAATCATTGGAAGACCGCGAAAAAGCCCTCATCGAGGACGCCCTCTACGTGGGTCTCGAAGAAGGCGTAGACGGGCTGTATCATCTGAACGAGCCTCGTGATGAGCTGCTGATGTTGCCACGGGACGTGGTGGAATTCGTGCAGGGCATCCGGTACTACGTTGGTCGCTCTGAGCAGTTGAGCATCGACCGGTTCCGCCAGTGCCTGCAGCAGTTGGACGGCTGACCTTCCCTTGCCATCCCCGGGTCGTTGCGTCGCAATGGTTAAAGTAACCGAGCTGTGCAGCGCGTCCACCGGCCGGCCGGCGTTTATCTGCGACTACTCCCCGCCGCGATCCGGCCTTGCGTCCGACGTTCCCTCACCGCCGGCGGATGCTAACTTCATCTCGGTGGCCTACAACCCCGGGCGCGCGGTTCGCGTCAACTCGGTGGCGTTGGCCGCCTCGCTGCAAAGCCGCCACAATGTCCAAACCATTTTCACCCTGGCCACGCGGGATATGAACCGGCTGGCGCTGCAATCCATGCTGCTGGGGGCCCAGGTGCTGGAGCTGGACAATGTCATCGTGGTAGCCGGAGACCCTTTCGCCCCGTCAGACACCGGCTCCGCTGCCGTCCAAGATTACCGACCCACGGATTTGATTGCTGCAATAGGCGACTTGAACGCCGGCGTTGACTACCGCCAGCGCCAATTGCGCGCTCCCACCGACTTTTGCATCGGCGCCACGGTCGACGTGGGGCTGGGTATCATGCAGCAGGCGCAGCTGGCCGCTCGCAAAGTCGCGGCGGGAGCGCATTTCCTCATTACGCAACCGGTGTTCGACCCGGAAGAGGTAACCCGTTTTGCTGACGCTTACCACCGGGTCGCTGGGCATCTGGCCACAGTCCCGGTTTTCTACGGCGTGGGGTTGATGGAAGCGGAGGGAATATCTTTCGCCGGAGTGCCGCAGCACGTGCGCGACGACCTGGCCGCCGGCCGTTCGGGTGTGGATGTCGCGCTGGAAGTTTGGGACCGTTTGTGCGCGGTGGGAGTCAACGACTGCTATCTGGTGCCGCCCATTCGCCGCAGCGGGGCACGCGATTACGAAGCCGCTCGCCAGTTTTTGGAGCGAGCGGCCCGCTGAGATCGTAGAGATATTAGCGAACTACGGCCCCCAGGGAGGCTCCGCCGCCACGTCGCCATCGCTCACGATGTCCACCACTGCCGGACGATTGGCGCTGACCGCCTGATCCAGTGCAGAGTTTATCTGGTTGGGGTCCGTTACACGGATGCCCAGCGCCCCCATGGATTCGGCAATCTGGGCAAAGTTGGTGTCGGTGAACCGCCACAACTCGTCGGGATTACCCTCACGCCCCACGTAGGCCGCTTCGTCTCCCCTGCGGTCCTGATTCAGGCCGCCGTTGTTGTGGACGACGATGACCGCATTGATGCCGTAGCGCACTGCGGTTTCCAATTCCCCGATGTGGTACCACATCCCGCCGTCGCCCGTCCAGCAGACCACCGGACGGTCGGGTGCACCACACTTGGCTCCCAGCGCAGCGGGCAGGCCCCAACCCAACGAGCCGGCGGCACGCAGGTACGACTGGCCCGGATGTTGCAGTTCAACCATGCTGCCGGTCCAGATGCCGGCGTGGCCCGTATCGGCCAGCAGCACTGCATCGGAGGGCAGGAAGTTGGTCAGTTCCTGGCAGAGCCGCTCCGGGCGAATCGGAACCGCGTTCGAGTTGAGCACGGGTTCGTTTTCGTTCCGCCAATTCTGGACGTGCTCTTGCGCTTGTCCTACCCAACCAGCGTTCCCGCCGGTCGGTTCCAGCACGTCGATGAGCCGTTGCAACGTGCGCTGGGCGTCGCCCTGCAAGCCATAGGTTCCCGGGTATGACCTACCCAATTCAGTGCCGTCAATATCAATTTGAATAACGGGTGTGCCGACCGCCGGGAGACGCCAGTCCAGCGTTACCTGGCTGCCGGTGTGGCTGCCAATGAAGAGCACCAGATCGGCTTCAGAAACCACCCGGTTCGCCGACCACCTTGAATAGCTGCCCACCACGCCCACTGAAAGCGGATGATTCTCCGGTATGCAGCCCTTGGCATTGAGGGCGGTGGCCACCGGAAGGTTCATCATCTCGGCCAGTCTCACCACCTCCGCCTCGGCCCCGGACGCGGTTACTCCGCCGCCGGCCACAATCACTGGCCGTTGAGCCTGGGACAGCAGCCGGGCGGCCTCCCGGACCCGCTCGGGCTCGGGTTCCGGACGGAACGCCGGGCGTGAGGTGAATGAGTCTTCAACCACCACCTCCATGTCCGCCTCGCCGTCCGTAATGACATCACCAGAGATGCCGGAAAAATCGAGGTGCGCGGGCAGCGTCTGGCCGCTGGTTACTTCGCGGAACGCCTGACGCAGCAGATGGGGCAACTGCTCTACCGATTCAACCTCGGCGCTGTACTTGGTAACCGACGCGAAGGGTCGCGAATGCTCGATCTCCTGGTAGGAGTTACGATGCCGGTGCATCGGCGGGCGGTGCCCTGTAATGGCAATGACGGGGGACACGCCCAGGTAGGCATCCTGCAAACCGGCGGCAAGGTTGGCGGCGCCCACCGATTGGGCGAAACAGAGACCCGGTTTGCCGGTAACCCTGGCGTAGGCATCGGCCATGTAAGCAGCCGACTTCTCGCCATGACTGATGATGCGCTTGATGCCCACGTCTTCCATTTCCATCAAGGCTCGGCGGATGATGGCTGGAACGAAGAAAACGTGGGTGACGCCGTATTCCCGGAGGGTTTCGGCGAGGAAACGCGCTCCCGTCATCCTTGGCATCGGTTAGCCTCCTGATTGAAACCGGCCGGGCGATTATCGCCCGGCAAGCAGTGTGAGCGAACGGAATCGAGCTGTTCGGCGGTTAGACGCCGCGCTCGTCGAACACCTCTTTGGCGACGCCAGCGGCATTGGCAGCCACCGGCCAGCCCGCGTAAAACGCCATGTGCGCAATGACTTCCGAGATTTCCGAACGGGTAACACCGTTGTCCAGGGCGCGCCCAATATGTCCCCGCAGCTGGTTGGTGCGGTAGAGTGCGGTCAGCGTGGCCACGGTGATGAGGCTGCGATCGCGCTTCGACAATTCGGGGCGTTCCCAAACGTCTCCAAATAAAACGTCGGCGGACAGTTCGGCCAGTTTGGGAGAAATTTCCTGCATTACGGTTCGGGCGGCTGGCTGCGTCATGATTGCTCCTTGTGTGATCTGGGCAAAGTCGGTTGGTTAGAGTTGGTGGGTTAGAGACATAACGTTGCTGGGTTTCGGGCGCAGTATATTACGGAACCGTCGGCGATGCCAGCAAAACGGCCCCTAGCGAAACCGCAAGAGGGGCCGAAGCAGCACGAAGTTTTCGGGAACAGCGGTCAGACGGGTCTGAACACTGGCAGGCTGATGTTATCGTCCAGTTCTTCAAATTCGACGGCCACTGCCATTCCACACTGCACGGCATCGGGGCGGATTTCGCCTTCCTGGAACTCGACGCCAACCAGATTGGTGGGGATTCGGGCGCCCTCTTCCAGCTCCACTACGGCGGTGATAAACGGTACTTTGTCGCGGAATGCGGGCGTTGGGGCTCGATGTACGATGGCAAACGTGTGTAACGTGCCGCGACCGCTGCTCTGGATCCACTCGGTATCACGGGAGAAGCATTCCGGGAAAGGGCAAATGTCTCGCGGGTAGAAATAGGCCCGGTTGCAGGTGGTGCAACGGCGGAGCCAAAGCTCGCCTGCTTTGCACTTTTCCCAATAGAAATCAGACTCCGGTTGTGGCGCCGGCGGCGTGATGGCGGGGGCTGGCTGGGTCATCTCGTTAGTCTCCCGTGGCAGTATGGGCCAGTTGTTTGCAATGTAAGGATAGCGATAGAATCATCGGGGCGCAACCGTTGGGCAGTGGGGTAAGGCTGTGCAAAACTGTCATTGCGAGCGCAGCGTGGCAATCTCGACGGGGCAACGTCGTCGTTAAGGGAGCGAGATTGCCACGTCGCTACGCTCCTCGCAATGACAAATTGGCTGATTAGCGAGTTTTGCGCCGGGCTAAGTGAGGGAGTTTTGGCATGGATGTACAGGATTTGCAGGATGGGTTATCGTTCCTCGCAGGTTGGATGCGGTTTCCCTGATGGGTGCGCCGAGGAGAATGCGTAGATGATAGTGGGAGTTATGGGCGCCGGCAGCATCGGTGGTTATTTCGGCGGGATGCTGGCACGCCGGGGACACGACGTTACGATGATCGCTCGCGGCGAACACCTGGCCGCCATCCGTAGCAACGGCCTCAGTATGCAAACCGAGGCCGGCGATTTCGTGGTGCGCTGCGAAGCCACCGACCGCCCCGGGGAAGTGGGCCCGGTCGACCTCGCGTTGCTGACCACCAAAACCTACCACAACGTGGATGCAGTGCCCGCAATGGCGCCGATGATCGGGCCTGACACCGCCGTGCTCTCGTTGCAAAATGGCATTGATTCGTACCTGCCCGTGGTTGACCGGTTCCCTGACGCGATCGTGCTGCCCGGCGCGGCCTACATCGAGGCCGGCCGACTTGGACCCGGAGCGGTCCGTCAGGGCGGAGCGGTGGTGCGAATCGTTACCGGCGGTGTGCGGAACAGTCCTACCGCCCACGGTCAACGCGCCGCCGAAATCTGCGCGGCGTTCCGCGATGCAGGCGTGCCAGCGGATGCCTCCGACGACATCGCAGTAACTCTCTGGACCAAGTTTTTATTCATCGCGACCATGGCCGGAGTCACTTCGTTGGCACGCGAGTTTGTGCGCGATCTATGGCCCCGACCCGAATGGCACAAAATCTTCAGCGGGTGTATGCGCGAGATCGAAACGGCCGGCCGCGCATCAGGCGTTGACCTGGCGCCCGACGTGGTGGAGAGCACGCTGGCCTACATGGAATCGGCCAAAAGCGCGATGCGCGCGTCCATGCACGATGACCTGATGTCGGGCCGGCCGCTGGAACTGGAAGCCCTGAACGGGGCGGTGGTGCGCGCCGGCGAAGCGTCAGGATCCCCAACACCCATCAACGATGTTATTTACGCCGCGCTGAAACCCTATGCCGCCGGGACGGTCTAGCCGCCGGTTCCGGCGAACCGTGCCGGCGAGAAGGGCGCAATGTCCCAGTCGGTGGCGTCGTCGACGATAAGGTCGGCTATTGCGGAACCGATACCCGGCGCCAGCAACAACCCACTACGACCCGTACCCGTGGCCACGTATACATTTGTCAGGTTAGGCGCCCGCCCGATAATGGGCAGCCCGTCGGATGCCAAGGGACGCAGGCAGGCGGTGTGGCCCTCGATGCCAGCATCCGCCAAATCCGGTATCACCCGGCTCAGGCTGATCAAAATATTGTCGCGGCCGGCGGCGGTGGGGTTGTCGTCGAACCCCACATCTTCCTCGGTGCTGCCGGCCCACAGCAAGCCGTCGCCTTTGGTAATGGCATAGTAATCGCGCCACCCGATGTACGTGGACAGCGCCGGGCCACTCATCTGCAATCGCACGATCTGACCCTTGAGCGGACGGATGGGCACGTTCGCGCCCAGCCAGTCTGCGGCATCGCCCGACCACGGCCCGGCGGCGATGACCACGGCGCCGCAAGGGATGGACTCCCCTTCCATCAACACGGCGATTGCTTCGTTTCCAGCTACGCTGACCCCGACGGCGTTCCCGTGACGCACGATCGCCCCCAGTCCCTCGGCGGCCTGCGCCAGCGCCAACAGGTAGCGGTAGGCTTCAAGCACGCCCACCGTGCCGACGTACAGGGCCTCGTCGATGTCGGACGCGATGCGGGGCTCGATCGAACGCAGCGCCGGGCCATCCAGCCATTTGACCGGCGCGCCCTGTTCCCGGAGCCAATCATGGCGTCGCTGCAGGTTGCTCCGGTCGGCATCGTTGAGCGTCACCGATACCGCATCGGTCAACCGGTACCCGGTGTCGATGCCGGTTGACGCATTCAACGTAGGATGCAGTTCATCATGTAGCTCCAGGCAGCGACGTCCAAAATCGAATAGCGGTCCCGGTATGCCCCGACCCCACCAGGGGAGCAGTTCGCCAAAGGCAAACCCGGAAGCGTGACTCCCTATGGAGTCGCGTTCGATTATGACCGGACGTAGACTGCGCCTGGCCAGTTCATACGCCGTGGCGCATCCGACGATGCCGCCGCCGATGATAACAACGTCGGCCGGCGCAATAGCCATG
The DNA here is from genome assembly GCA_965220095.1 of Dehalococcoidia bacterium. Taxonomy (GTDB): domain Bacteria; phylum Chloroflexota; class Dehalococcoidia; order Lucifugimonadales; family UBA3495; genus Bin87. Next base: position 1,058,597 of record OZ244805.1, on the reverse strand, counting down.
AAAGAATGCCGGAGGCAACCGGACAGACGGTTACCTTACAGCTGGTACGCGGCGAACAGCTCGCGGGCGGCCAGTTTGTCGTCCAGCGAACCGAACGCCATCGTGTAGAACCCCGTATACCCAGCTGATTCCACCCGCCGGAACATCGCCTCAAAATCGATATTGCCCTGGCCGGGCGGCAGGTGAATCTCAACTTCGCCGGTGTTGTCCGCCAACCGCACTTCGCCGATGCGACTGACTCCAAAAGCGTCAATGAAACCGTCAACGCCTTCGGGCACCAGGTTGGCATGATTTACCGTGAAGGCCCAACCGAAGTTCGGGGACGGGATCGCGTCGAAGAAATAGCGGCATTCTGCGACGTCGTGGCCCAGATAATGCACTTCGGCAGCGTCGGGTTCCCGGTTGAGGTTTTCGAAGAAAAGGGAAACGCCGTTGCTCTCGGCGTAATCGGTAGCGCGCAGCAGGCGTTCGCGGGCGGCGTCCATTCGGGCGTCGATGGCCGAACTGAAGTGCATTCCACCGTGCACCACCACGCCATGCGCGGTGATGCGGCGAGCCAGATCAATGTTGCCCCGCAGGTAGGCGTCGGCAGCGTCGCTCATGTAGGGTGCGAATTCTGCGATGTTCACGGCAGAGGCGGTGTGAACGGTTAGGGTGATTTCGTTGCTGTCCATCAGCGTTCGAACCGCCCGCAGCCGGTCGTCCGGCCAGTTGTCCACCCGATTCGGCCCCGTGTCCGCTGAAAAGTCTAGGTAGTGGAATCCGTGCTCAGCGGCGGTTGCCAGCGAGTCTTCAAGACGGGTGGCGCCGCCGTCGTAGCCAATTCGGTCGATGACGCTCATGCTGTCAACTGCGCATCAGGCCGCCGCGCTCGCCGACAACTGGGCCGGTATCCACTCGCGCAGCAGATTGCCCAGCTCCACCCGACATTCGTCCAGGCGATGCTCGGCGTCATCGTAAAGCACCAGTTCCTTGGGTTCTTTGGCCCAATCGTGGATGGCCACCGCGCAGGAGAAGGGCAGGCGCGTGTCGGCTCGGCCATGCACCACCAGCAGCGGCACCGGCGACAACAGGCCAGCGCCCTGGGCGCCGTAGGTTTGGGGCGACAGGGAAACCACACCTGCGATGTGGTCACTGATGCTGGCTCCCGCTATGACTACTGCCCCGCCGAAAGAATGGCCCACCACAACCGCCGGGCCGTATCCACCGGCGCGCAGATAGTTTACTCCGGCCAGCAAATCCAGGGCGCATTCCTGAATGTTGTTAGGATACCTGTAATCCATCCGCAATGACGTTATGCCGTTTCCCGTAAGTTCCTGGGCCAGTTCCGCGTATAGTCCGGAGGCGGGCCCACCAAAGCCACCACGTGCTCCACAGACGAAAATGACTGCTTGCGTAGAATCGGGCGCGGCGTGCTGAATGGCAGCGATGTCCCCGCGAGTGGTTCGCAGCACGATGCCATCACCGGTGTCGCCTTCATGTGGCGGGCCAATGAGCACCTGCTCGATTCGCATCCCGATACGTGCATCGGCGCCGGCAGGATCTTGGGCTGCGTTTGCATCGGTTGCCATCGTATCCTCCGGCTCCGGCCTGATTGCGTCGATCACAAATTGCTGCTGAAGTTGCCAACAATATAGTTGGATTGCAGACGCCTGTCCATACTCACGAATCAACCCGTAGCGTTGCAATTTAGGTGGTTTAACATCGGGAATGGCAGTCGTAGCCGCACGACCTGGGCAACCACAAGGGTTGCCCGGTAGCGTTCCATTTTAGGTGGTTTCCTTTCTCGTCATTCCGGCTTGCGCCGGAATCCAGGAAAGCCCCAATCAGGAAAATCCTGTCTATCCTGTCCATCCATGCAAAAAAACCACCTAAAACGGAACGCTACCCGGGGAGGAAGCGAGCGGTTAGTCTGCCAGCGGGATTACCAGGTACACTCGTTCTTCGCTACCGACGACGCGGGTGGTGTGTCCCTGGCCGGTGAGGTCTTCGGCCAGCAGGACGTCGCCGGGGCCGACGCGATAGGTGCTGCCGTCGCCCAGGCCGATTTCACCCTGGCCGGCGAGGGTAACGGTGTACTGCCGGCGGGGGGCGCAGTGGAAATCCAGGAAATAGTCGGGCGGGGAGATGCGGATGGTCATCCCTGTCGTCGGCTGCAAAGGGGTGCCGCGACCGTAAGCGCCTTCAGTGTCAAGAAAATCCTCGAAGGGCGGTTCATAAGGCTCCAGCCGAGACTGACCGTCCGGGCCAGTGTAGACACGCAGGAATTGGGGCATCGGAAGACTCCTTGTAAGGTGGCAGAGGGTCGATGATCTATCGTCTCACTTGACCGACATTATACATAACGTCATTTCGCCGGTCGGTGGGTCCGTCGGAGCAGATTGGCAACTTGCCGGCATCGGCGGCTACCCGTCGTCGAAACTGCGGCGCGTCACCCAGGAAATGTTGCCGGAGTCGTCCGGTGTAGCGCGCGACCGCCGCACGTTGTCTACGATGCGATTGCCCACCCAGGCGCCGAACAAGCCAACAGCGGCGCCCAGCGGGAAGGCCAGCAGCGCACCCGCCGCGCACAAAACGACCAGGATGTCAGTGTCGAGCTGGGCGCGGTCGTTGAGCCCAGCCACGAAGCCGTAGCGCGAAACGATCGCCCAGGCGACATAGCCGCCCGCAGCAATTCCGCAAATAGCGGCGCTGGCGATGTAAAGCAGTCTGGTGGAGGTAAACATAATCAGTTGTCCAATCGGTTCCGAAGGCAGTGCGACGTGTCAGGAAGTCAATTTGGTCGAAACCATCCTAAGGCAGGTATGGTTTCGACCATATTATGCCGCAATGTATAAGGGTAAACGTGCATAGCGTGAGCCGATTTCGTAGAATGATGTTGACAAAATTCTGCTATCGGCGTATTAATCCTACCCTATTCATAACCCGTTGGCGCGTCGATTCAGTATTGAACATTGCCAATATTACCTGAGGAGGACAGTTCAAAAAATGGGATTGAAACGATTTTTGAATGTCAGACTGCTGCTGGCCCTGGGCCTGACGGCGGGGCTGATTGGCGCGGTTGCCTGCGGCACATCTGAACAACCCGCCCCGGTAACCGACTCAACCAGTGGCAGCGCGGCCACCGCCGTTCCCGAAGCCACGGACGCGCCGGCGATGACTGAAGAAGCCGGTGGCCACGTAACCGTTCTGGTTACCAACCTCGGCAACGGCAAATTTGATCCCTTCCTCACCGAAGGCGAAGACCTCAAATTCCAACGGATTTTCCAGGTAGCCCTGGTCGGTGGCAAGGGCGGCAGCGAGCTGACCCCGGCGGTCGCCAAAGACTGGTCGTCCAGCGAAGACGGCAAGGTTTGGACCTTTACCGTAAATGAGGGGTTCATCAAGGCCCATGACGGCAGCGTGATTACTCGCGACGATGTGTACTTCAACCTGGACAGTCGTATGGGCGCCGAATCGGACGCCCTGCTGGCATCAGAATACTACGAACCCCGGGACGTGGCGTTCGCTCAGCTGGTTGACTCCGTGGACAAAGGCCCGGCGGATGACCAGGTGTCGGTTACGTTCAACACGGTTCGCCTGGACTTCGCGTTCAACTGGTCGGAAAACGCCCAGGGCGCCGACCCGATGATTGTCCCCGAAGCGGCAATGCGCGCGCGCACCGGCGCCAGGGGATTCGAAGGTTACGAAGACGACCCCATCGGCATCGGCGCCATGCGCGTAACCGACTCTATCCTCAAGCAGAAGTATTCCTTCGAGCGGTTTGAAGATTTCTTCTGGACTCCCGAAAACGGGTTCGACGAAGACCGCCGCGTAACATTCGATACGCTCGACCTCGAGGTCGTTCCGGACGGCCAGGCCCGCGTGGCTGCCTTGCGCGACGGGCAGGCTCAGCTGATTGAAGCCGACATCGAGCTGCATCCGCAGATTTCCAACATCGAAGGTGCCTCCATTGCCTGGCAAAATGAATCGTCCTACAACTGGGTGGTTTACGTGGACTGCTGGAACGAGGCTCTGTGGTGCTACCACAAGGAAGCCCGCCAGGCCGCTGAACACGCCCTGAACAAAGACGACATCGTCAACGGCCTTTACTCCCCGGAAGCCATCAACGCCAACAGTTGGTCCCACGTTACCCCCAACTCGTTAGGCTGGGGCGAGAACCTGCGCCCGCGCGCCTACGACGTTGCCAAAGCTCGTGAGCTGCTGCAGTCCATCGGGTTCGGTGGTGCCGATGGCAGCGACGGAACCGACGCTAACGGCGAGCAGGTGTCTTTCACCATTTATACCTGGGAAGCCGGCGACTTGCCCGCGCTGCCCGAACTGGCCCAGCTGTATCACGACTTCTGGGAAGAAGGTTTGGGCTGGGATGTTGACGTCGTAGTCGGTGATGCCGCGGCGACGCGACAAGCCTGGAACAACCGGGAGTATCCGGGCGACGTGCTGGTGCGAACCAACGAGGCACGTTACGACGGAACTTCCATCGCACAGGGTGGCTTCCTCAACCCGGCCATCGCCTGGCGCGCCATCGACGATCCGAAGAAAGAACCCTGGGCCAGCACCACCACCCCGGTGGTGGAGAAGGGCCTCTCCGACCTCAACCCGGCCACGCGTCAGCAGTCGTACAATGAGATGTACGCCTACCTGCACAACCAGGCCTATTGGGGAGACGGCTTCAACACCAACGTGCCGTGGGGACTCAGCTCCGAAGTGGCTGGTTACCAGCCGTGGAGCCTGGTGCCTTACGTAACCGCCATCTGGACGTTGACGCTAAAATAGGCGCCATGACCGGCAAGGTATCAAACCTGCGCCTCGGCGGGACCACGCAACGTGGCTTCCCGCTGAGGCGAATTACGGCTACCCTTTCCTGACAGCCAACCAAATACTTGCGGACTGAAAAGCGATGACCGGCTACATCGGAAGGCGGCTTCTTGAGGGTCTGGTGACCCTCGTCGCCCTGAGTTTTGTGGTATTCGGCAGCGTCCACCTCTCCGGCGATCCGGCCCGTTTCCTCCTGCCCATCTCTGCTGAACACGACGAGAGCGTTTACCTGGAACAGCGGGCGCGCCTGGGCCTGGACAAGCCGTTCATTGTCCAGTATTGGTCCTTTCTGAGCAAAGCAGTGTTCCTGGACTTCGGCAACTCCTTTACCGAACGCCGTCCAGTGCAACAAATATTGGCCGAACGCATACCGGCCACAGTGCACCTTGCGCTGGCGGGAATGGTGCTGGCGGTGGGTATCGGCGTCCCGCTGGGAATCATTTCGGCGGTCAAGCGCGATACCCTGCTGGACCGATGTTGCAAGGCATTTGCTATCTTCGGCATGGCGGTGCCGCAGTTTTGGATCGCCATCATGCTCATCATCCTGTTGGCCGGTTACTGGGGTTGGCTGCCCGCTTACGGTCGCGGAGATACCCAGGGATGGCTGCCTGAATGGTCGCAGATTCCCAATATGATTCGCCACCTGATTTTGCCGGCTTCCGTGCTGGCGCTGGCGATTATCGCCGCCATCATGCGCCTGGCCCGGTCGGCGATGCTGGAAGTGCTGGACACCGACTATGTGAAATTCGCTCAGGTGAAGGGAATGGGCGACCGCGCGGTCATCTGGAAACACGCCGCCCGCAACGCGCTGATTCCGGTGATAACCTTCGGCGGTATCAGCCTGGCCGGTCTGCTCAATGGCTCGGTGGTTGTGGAGGTGGTGTTTGCCTGGCCCGGCGTCGGGTTGATGCTGCTGGATGGCGTGCTATCCAACAACTATCCGCAGGTTCTCGGGGCGATTATGGTCTCCGGAGCGGCGTACATCCTGACGGCGCTGGTGGTAGACATTCTCTATGGCTACGCCGACCCGCGCGTGCGGCTGAACTAACCGGACCCGGAGGACGATTTTGGCTGCCGACAACGCCGCATCGGTGCTCGAAGGACGGGCGAAACCCAGCGTGCAGCAACGCCTCCGCGAGGCTCGGCTGCCTTGGATTCCCATCTCCATATTGCTGGTAATCGCGTTTTGCGCCATCTTCGCCAATCTGATTTCTCCCTACGATCCCCGCGACAACGATGTACGCAACAAGCTGGAACCACCCTTTACCAACGCCGAACATATTCTCGGCACTGACAAATTGGGCAAGGACGTGCTCAGCCGGCTGATTTTCGGAGCGCGCACCATGCTCCAGGTAACCGCGCCTTCGATGGTGGTCGCCATTGTCGCGGGCACGGTGGTTGGCCTGGTTTCAGGTTACTCCGGCCGGTGGATCGACTCTTTCCTGATGCGGGTGACGGACGCCGTGTTGGGGTTCCCTTCCATTCTGGTCGCCCTGTTGATAGTGACTTATCTCGGTACCGGGGTTTGGAACGTACTGATTGCCATCGCCGCCACACAGTGGGCAAGGTTTGCCAGAATGATTCGGGGCGAGGTGTTGTCGGTGCGAGACCGGGATTTCGTCACGTTGGCGCAAATCTACGGCGTGTCGTCGGGTATGATCGTCTGGCGGCATCTTTTCCCCAACGTCATCAACACGCTGATGGTGCTGACCAGCGTTACCATCGGCCAGGTCATTCTGCTGGAGGCGTCATTGAGCTTCCTGGGGCTCGGACTGAAAGTCGGCGACCCGGCGTGGGGCATCATGATTGCGGAGGGACGCAAACTGCTCACCCAAGCTTGGTGGATTGCCCTGTTCCCGGGAGTCGTCATCACCATCGTGGTCATGGCCTTCAACTTCTTTGGCGACTGGCTGCGAGACTACCTCGACCCGCGGTTGCGTCGGGCTCGCTGATGAGGCTTTGGACCAAAACGATCGGGTGATTGAATGACCAACGACGTTATCCTGAAAGTACAGGACCTTCAAACTCACTTCTTCACCCGCACCGGCGTGGTGAAGGCGGTGGACGGAATCAGTCTCGAGCTGCGGCAGGGCGAGACCCTCGGCATAGTTGGCGAGTCGGGCTCGGGCAAGAGCATGACCGCCTGGTCAATATTGGGCATGGTGCCACACCCGGGCCAAATCGTGGGCGGCAGTATCGAATATCTTGGTGAGAACCTGCTGGAAAAAAGCAAAGGCGAGATGCGGGACATACGCGGTTCGGGCATCTCCATGGTCATGCAGGATCCGTTGACCTCGCTCAACCCCGTCTTTACCGTGGGCGACCAGCTGACTGAAGTGTTACAACTGGAATACCCGGAACCAAAACGATCGCTGCGCCAGCGGGCGGCACAACTGCTGGCCAACGTGCGCATCCCGGCGCCGGAAGACCGGTTGGACAACTATCCCCATCAGATGAGCGGGGGAATGCGCCAGCGGGTCGTCGGGGCAATCTCCATAGCCCGCGCGCCGAACCTCCTGATTGCCGACGAGCCCACCACTTCCCTTGATGCAACGATCCAGCTGCAATACCTGCGTCTGCTCAAGGACATTCAGGAACAGACTGGCGCGGCAATCATCTTCATAACCCACGACTTCGGCATCGTGGCGCGGATGTGCGACCGGGTAGCCGTGATGTACGCCGGACGCATCGTAGAACAATCCGGCGTCGAAGATATGTTTGACTACCCAGCGCACCCCTACACGCAAGCATTGCTGCAATCGGTGCCCGACCTGGACATCGACGTAGATACGTTGCCTTCCATTGATGGTCAACCGCCCTCGCTCGACGCGTTGCCCGTTGGCTGCGCCTTCGCTCCTCGTTGCCCCCATGCCTACGAGCGATGCGAGGACTACCCGCCGGAGTTCGTGGTTGCCCCCGGCCACACATCCCGTTGCTGGAGGGCTGAATAATGGTTAGTACGGCGACACGCAACGCCTCTGACAGCGCCATGACCGACGCGCCGTTGGTGCGTCTGGAAGGCATCACCCGCCATTTTCCCGTCTATAAGGGTAATGTGCTGCGGCGGCGCACCGGGACGGTCAAGGCGGTCGATGGAATATCCATCAGCATTCCACCTGGCCAGACTTATAGTCTGGTGGGCGAATCGGGCTGCGGCAAGACCACCACCAGCCGGATGGTTCTGATGGCCGATCAGCCAACCGCCGGCAGCATCTACTTTGACAGCCGGCCGATGAACCACTTTACCGGCGCGGAACGGCGCAATTTCAAAGCTTCGGTGCAGGCCGTATTTCAGGACCCCTGGAGTTCCCTGAACCCCCGGATGCGCGTCGACCAGATCATCTCTGAACCCTTGACTACCCACCAGCGGTTGAGTCGGTCGATGGTGCGTTCGCAGGTGCAGGAACTGTTGAGCGTGGTCGGTTTGCATCCCTTCCACGCCGAGCGGTATCCCCACGAGTTCAGCGGCGGACAGCGTCAGCGAATTGCCATCGCTCGCGCTTTGTCCACTCGGCCCAGGCTGATAGTGCTGGATGAGCCGGTGTCGGCGCTGGATGTTTCCATCAGGGCGCAGATTTTGAACCTGCTCAAGGAACTGCAAGCCAACTATAGTCTGAGCTATTTGCTGATTGCCCACAACCTGGCAACCGTGCGGTATATGAGCCATATCGTGGGTGTGATGTACCTGGGGAAGATTGTGGAGGAATCACCGCCGATTGAGTTGTTCACCAACCCGCAGCATCCCTACACGCGGGCGCTGATCTCGGCTTCGCTGCCGGCCCATCCGCGACAGCAGCGCGAGGAGATTGTGCTGTCCGGAGAAGTGCCATCGCCATTGAACCCGCCGGGGGGCTGCGCCTTCCATCCGCGTTGTCCGTTCGTCATGGAGCGGTTCTCGGTCGATATTCCGACCCTCAGGGAATATACGCCCAAGCATTTCACTTCGTGCCACTTGTACGAAGACGGAACGCCGGGCGATGCGTAGGGAAAAGTGAAGCCGAAATCCGGGGGCCCGTGGCTAACTGAACCCCTATCCGGTCGATGGGGGTTTTGATATTGCAAGAGTTAACATAGTAACTGTTCAGACTGGGGCGAGTTGGGGTTGGGAGAGGATGGAGTTCAGGGCATGGTAGGGGTTGCAGCCTCGCAAGCGCCATGTGCCGAACAAGGAAGCGAGGATACTCTTGGTTTCGCTTCCCTGCTCCGAACGGGTCCCGCCGCTGATCTTCCGGCTCACCACCGTTGGGCGCAGGCTGCGCTCCGCCGCGTTGTTGTCCGCGCTCACCCGGGGATCGGCGACGAAAGCGAACAACTCCGGCAAGAAGCGTTCCACCCGCTGGCACAGCACCCTCATGGGCGCATCGCCGTCCAGGTAAGGCTTGCAGATGGACCATAGCCGCTTCTGGCACTGCTGTTGCAGCTTTACCCGCTGGGCCCGCTGCACCGTTTCCGGCAGGCCCGGGTCAGGGCCGGGATATGCCTGCGCCTGGTCATACACCTCCCGCACCTGGTGGGCCCATTCGGCCAGTCCTTGGTGTTGAGGGTATCGCTCCTTCAGTTGGTGGATGTCCCGCAGGAGATGGGTCCAACATCTCTGATGCAGCCCTTGATGCACGTTGTAAGCGCCGTAGAAGTCACTGACCAGCACCCCGTCAAACTCATCCCCCAACACCTCCGCAACCACTTGCCTTCCCCGGCTGGCCCGGCGGAGGAAGTAACGTACTTCCGGATTGCTGAAGCTCCAGAGATACCCGTTGCGGCCATCTTCCCGCCAGCCTGTCTCGTCCCCATACACCACCGGACTGGCTCGAATCTCTTGCTGTAGCTGGTTGTACTCCTCCTGGCCTAGCCTGGCCACTCCACGCACCAAGGCCACCAGTTCCCCCACGCTAAGGCCCAGTCTGTAGCGCCACTTCAGGTAGCGTTGAATCACCCCATAGGGAAGCCGGCACTCCTCCCGGAGCACGCATACTTCCTGCTGGACTGAGATTCCCACCCGTTGCCGCCCTACCGCGAGGGCGCTCCAATCCGGTTCCGGGGACCACCGCTGCCCGCACTTCCGGCAAGTGCGTTCCAACACCACGTGCTCAGTTACCCGCGCCCGCACCCGGGGTATGGTTATAATCTGGCGGCGCCGGCGCACCCTCCCGCCGGCCAGAGGGACCCGGCAACCGGGACAACTGGCCGTGGCGTGCTCTACCCTATGGGTCGGCTCCTCCCGACGCCGGACAAACCCGTGGGTACGCTTCTTGCGTTCTTTCTTGGAGCGGGCTGGCCGGTTGGCCTTGGCCCAAGAAGGTGGCTTCCTCTCCTTCAGTCCGGCATCCAGCGGCCTCTGTTGGCCTTCCAACTCTGCAATCCGGGCTTCCTGGGCCTCGATTAAGCTGATGAGTTGACCGATTATCTCAATCAATTCCTCCCGGGAAGCCCCGGCTAAATTCACAGGCAGTTTCATGCTCGTAGTCTATCTGGCTCATCAGATTTAGGCCAGTCTGAACAGTTACTTAACATATCGGAAACGTGTTCACTCCCGCGAATAGAAGTATAATGGTGGGCGTTGTTTTGCCGAAAACGGTAAGATTCATTACGTTTATCGGAAATTAGCAGGAGCGTTAATTGTTGCAAGCGAGGGAACTTGCCCACCCCGTGCGCCTGGTGCGCGGGGTGTTCTACGGTTGGTGGTTGGCCGTCATTGGCGCGGTCATCATGGTAATTGGGACGGTGCCGCTGTTTCAGGCGCTGTCGCTGTGGCTGCCGGTTTTGTCGCAGAGTTTCGGCTGGACGCCTTTACAGTTGTCCTGGGCCTTCACGCTGACCCGTGTGGAAGGCACGGTGATGGGGCCGATTGCCGGTTGGGGTGTGGACAAGCTGGGGCCGCGCAAGATGGTGGTCATCGGCCTGGCAATTTTTGCCGTGGGGTTTTTCCTGTTCAGCCGGACCACGAACCTCTGGACATTCTACCTGTCATTTGTAGTAGTCAGTCTGGGGGCCGGATTGGGTTCCTGGCTGCCGGCCAATACGGCGCTGAACAACTGGTTCCGCCTGCGCCGTTCCACGGCGATGTCCATACCCATGCTGGGTTTCGGGCTGGGTGGGGTGGTAATCGTGCCGCTGATGGCATGGACGATGGGGTGGGACACCAAGACCGCGATGGAGATACCGGGACGTCTAGGGTGGCAGAATACGGCGTTGGTGGTGGGCGCGATCGGGCTGGTGGCGTCAGTCCCCCTGTCGTTGGTGGTGCGGAACCGCCCCGAGGACTACGGCCAACACCCGGACGGGGTTGACCCGGCCAATGCAGTGGGCGCGGGACCGCGCCATTCGGCCAATGGGGGGACTGTGGCGCCGGACTACACGTGGCAGGAGGCCGTCAGGACGCGGGCTTTCTGGCTAATCACCATGGGCCACTCCAGCTCATCCATCATCATCATCAGCGTGATGTTCTATCTGGGGCTGCTGATGGTGGAGCGTGGCTTTTCGCTGGGGCAAATAGGGACGGTGATTTCGGTGCAGACTGCCGTATCGACGGCATTCATACTGGTGGGAGGTATAATCGGAGATCGCCTACCCATCCGTTTGGCCATCTTCGCCTTCTCCTTTCTGCAATCCATCGCCATGGTCATTCTGCTGATAGCCGAAACCCTGCCGATGTTCTACCTGTTCACCATCTTGATGGGCATCGGGTTTGGCGGCAGAACGCCACTGACGACGGCGATACGGGGCGTGTATTTCGGGCGCAGCAATTTTGCGAGGATAACCGGAATCTCGATGATACCAATGAACATCATGTTCATCGCGGTGGTGCCATATGTTGCGTGGATGCAGGAATACATCACCGGCAGCTACACGCTGCCTTTGGCCACGATAGCGGCAGTAAGCGCCGTGGGGTCGGCAATGTTCCTGATGATGGGGAATCCACGCCTGTCGCCATCCCAGCGCCGCCGGGCGGATGTGCAGAGACTGGTAACCAGCGGAGCCACTACGCCGTCCGACGACTGAGTTGGCGTCCAGACGAAACCGTGTGGCATAGATTCAGGCCGCGCGGCGGCCTATTCTACGGGTGGTGGCTGGTTTTAGTTGGCGCGGTCATTAACACCATCGGCGGTGGTGGTGTGGGTCTGCCGCCGATGGCCGATCCGGTATTTGAGAACATCAGCGGCAACGCAGCGCGGACCGGGTTGGCGCGGGCTATTGCCCATTTTGCGACGCTTCTGCTGTTTCCCTTTGCCGGGTGGGCGGTTGATAAATGGGGCCCAAGTCGCATGATCCTGCTTGGCCTGGTCGCTATCGGATTAGGCTTAATTCTGTCAATATTCGCGCGGGTAGAGCCGATTTACTATCTTTCCATACTGGTGCTATATCTTGGCGGAGCGCTCGGCTCGCGATTGCCCGTCCTGGCGGCGCTAAATAATTGGTTTTACCGGCGGCGGGCCACCGCCATAGCCGTGGCCATGCTCCTTCCCCTTGCGTTGGGCACTGGCGCGATACTCCCCGTATTGTTGATCAGTGTCCTGTTCATTCTGAGCAAACCTGCGGCTTTATTTGCAGTTGCCGCAGCAGTACTGATAATCGCATGGCCCTTATCGCATCTGGTGCGAAACCGACCCGAAGACTATGCCCAGCATCCCGACGGCGTCGTTCCGGACCAGGTGATTGACCCGGAATCGCGACTGGCGGGCAACTCCGACGCCGTCGCTCCGGACTTCACCTGGCGCGAGTCCATCAGGTCACGGGCGTTTTGGTTGATTGCGATGGGGCACGCCAGTTCAGCCATGCTTGTCCTGGCCACCACGACCCACCTGGGTATGTTTATGATCGATCGTGGCTTTTCGCCAATAGTCGCGCTCCAGGTAGCATTGGTGCAGAGCGCAGTATCAGTACCGTTCACGCTGTTGGGCGGGGTAGTTGGCGACCGCGTGCCGATCCGCTTGGCCCTCTTCGCATTCTAATTACTGCTACCCGTTGCAGTAGGCATTATATTGATGTCCGATTCCTCGCCGATGTTCTTCCTGTACGTTTTGCGACCGGCGGCTTCGTTGCGGTGCAACCGGCGGACGGCGCCGTAATTTTATTGTCAGAGGCTCCAGCGATGTTCCTGGTTGGGGCGGCGGCAATCGGATTTGGCAGCGGTGCGTTGATGCCGTTGAGCATCGCCATTCGGGGGGTTTATTTTGGCCGGCGGAATTTTGCGACTGTCACAGCGTTTTCGATGTTGCTGGTGACCGTTTCGAGCGGACCAGGTGCTGTGTTGGCGTTGTGGGCCTACAGTGCGTCGGCGAATCCGCCGCTGTTGTTGGCGGTCATAATTGCCACGGGCCTGTTTGGATGCGTTCTGTTGATCCTGGCCGGGCCGCCCCGGCCATCGCCCTCCCAACGCGCGGCGGCTATGGCGGACGCAGGGTGATGCGGTTGTGGGATCGGACCGGGCCGAACCGCGTGGGTAGCCGGCGCCCGCTATTTTACGGTTGGTGGCTGATCGTGATCGGGGCGGTGTTCCTGGCGGTCAGCGGGACGTTCGGAACCCAGTTGCTCAGGGAATTGGACGTCCTGTCGCGTGGAGGCGGCATTTTTTCCTTCGGATTGGCGGGCTACATATTGGCGATCCAGGCGAGGAATGGATTGAACGTAGTGGCTGGATTCGGAGTGGACCGTTTTGGACCGCGGCGCATGGTGCAAGTTGGCCTGACTATCGCCGGATTGGGGCTGTTGCTGCATAGCTCGGCACAGATGGCGGCGACAATGCTATTCGCCACGGCAGTAATGGGGCTGGGGTCGAAAATTGGCAGCCCAATCGCCATTTACGGTGCACTGAACAACTGGTTCCGGCGGAGGAAAGCGACTGCAATGGCGCTGGCGATGTTCGGAGCGGAATTCATTGGGAACCCAATTGGGCTGGTGACTGCATACGTGAGAGATACGCCGAGCCTGGCGATCGTGCCCACGTTGGCCGGTCTGGCAGTTCTGGCGTTGGCGTTAGCAGCGCCGAAGCTGTTGCGCAACCGTCCAGAGGATTTCGGCCAGAGCCCGGACGGTGAGACCCTCGGTGGGAAAGTGGGACAAGCTGGGTTGACAACGGCCCAGGGGCTTCCGGAAGCGCCGGAGTTTACCCTGCCGGAGTTGATCCTGCCGGAGTTTACCCTGGGGGAAGCAATGAAGAGCCGCGTTTTCTGGTACATAACTGCGGGAAACGGCCTCACGACAATGGCGGTCGTAGTTCCATCCGTGGCGTTCTTTGTTTCGAGTACTCTGGGTGGCGTCTCTCGGATTTCGTTGGCGAATCCGTTTCCCTTGGTCACCCTGGTTTCAGCCGTTTCCATCATTGCTGGCGGGATGATTGGAGACCGAATACCGATACGGTTTGCAATTGCCGGGTTCGCGTTATTACAGATTCCGGGGATTGTCCTGTTCATGGTAGGTGAAAATGCCGTGCTGCTCTATGCAGCGTTGGCGGTGGGGGCGGTCGCGTCGGGCGGCGGGCAGGCGCCGAGCCTAGCCGTATACGGTGTGTATTTTGGCCGGAGGAATTTTGCAACCCTGGCGAGTTTGGCCGGTTTCTTAGGAGCCGTGATACCTGTAATCATGATAGCTATCATGCTGCGGGGCAACCTGCCGTACACAGTCGTCAATGCACTGGTCATAGCGACCGGCGTGGCGAGCGCGATGGGAGCGGCGCTCGTGCTGTGGGCCGGGCCTCCCCGGCCATCACCGTCCCAACGTAGGGCACCAGGCGGACAGTAGCGGGAGATTCAACCAGCAGCCGGCCCGGGCGCCGTGTTGAACTTTCCCATGACTTCGTGCGCGAACAGCTCCAGCGTTTCTGAAGCGACAAAATCGGGGAAAATTACGAAGAAGTAGTGTATGCCGGCTGCCGTGTACTCGGAGATGCGTTCCGCGCATTGTTCTGGCGTGCCGGAGATGGTATTGGTCAGCGTGTTTAAAGTGTATTGCGCCGTGGTCATGCCGGCCTGTTGGGCCAAATGCGCCACCAACCGGTCGAATTCGTGCTGGGTTGGAGCAACCACGACCCGCGAGTTGTGGGTGATTTCGATGTCATCCGGGTTTCGTCCGGCTGCTTCGGCGGCCTGATTGACGATGCTCTGCCGCTGCTGGTGCTCAGCCACCGTATTGTTGGAACCGATGTTGCAGATGTCGGCGATGCGCCCCACGGTGGGCAGCACGTAACGCTCGCCGTGACCGCCCACCAGTATCGGCGGCGCGGGCGTTTGGCCGGGCTTGGGCTGCACCGAGGCGCCGGCGACGCTGTAAAACTGTCCTCGAAAGTCAACCGATGGTTCCGTCCACAACATCCGGATCAGGTTAACCGCCTCTGCTACCATTTCGCATCGCACCCTGGTGGACGGGAAATGCAGGCCGCTGGCGAGCGCATCCCGTCGGCTGCCGCCGGCTCCGATGCCCAGCGTAACGCGCCCGCCGCTGATGACGTCCAGCGTTGCCACCATCTTGGCCAGCAGCGCCGGGTGCCGGTAGGGGTTGGATAGCACCATCGGCACGGCACGCAGGCGCTGGGTTTGCGCCAGCAACGCGGTCAACGTCGTCCAGCATTCCAGGGCATCTGCGTTCAGCAAATCGTACAGGCTGGCCGAATAGTAACCGAGGCGGTCGGCCTCCACCCACACGCGACGCAAATCTGCGTAGCTGTACCGATGCTGGTTGATGCGGACGTTGAATTTGAGGGCCTGACGGTCCGATTGCGTAGTCATCTGGTGCATCCCTCCAGGAGCGCATGAAGATAGGGGCAGGTTTCAAACCCGCCCCTACTTTACCGTCGATACAGGTCGGCGCAATAGTGCGCCAGGGTTGTCGCGACTACCGGGCTCCGTTTCCGTTGCCCTGGAAAGCGGGGATGACTTCCTTGCCGAACTTCTCGATTGATGCCATCACCTTGTCGTGCGGGATCGTCTCGGTCTGCATGATGAGCATGACCTGGTCCACGCCGATGTCCTCGTACATCTGACAGGTCTTGATGCAGGATTCGGGGTTGCCCGCGATGATGACGCCCCGGTCGGACAGCGTGTTGCCGTCCAGCTGGGCGATGGCGGCGCGAGCTGCGCCGGGGCCAGAGTCGAGAGACAGGCCAACATCCTGGGCCAACTGCTGATGCTCTTCGTCGGACTGACGCAACCAGCGTCCGAAGTCAGCCTGAAGGTGATCGGGTACACCGCCCCAGGCTTCCAGCAATTCTTCGTAGGCGCCGATGCGGCCAGCGATGTAGGGCTTGTCCGGCCCGAAGAAGGTCTTCATGGACTCAGCGGCCAGGTCCTTGGCGTACTGGTCGTCGTCGTCGCAGAACGCGTGGACGTTGTTGCCCCAAAACTCGGTGATGAATTCGCCAACCGGTTCGCAGTCCTTCAGGGAATCGCGGTAAATCTGGACCTTTTCCTTCAGGACTTCCACCGCGTAAGACGCCGACGACAGCACGCCGATGCCCTTCTGGGCGGCCAGGCGGAAACTGTCCTCCGACGTGCAGGCGAGGTACATACGCGGATGGGGTTTCTGCAACGGCTTGGGCAAAACCCGCCGCTTGGGAACGTTCCAGTGCTTGCCCTCGTACTCGTACTCATCGGAAGTCCAGATCTTGGGGATCATGCTGATTGATTCGTCCCACAGGCTGCGGGTATCGCGAGGGTCAATGCCCAGGCCGGTCTGTTCATAGGCATTGGAGCGGCCGGTTCCCAGCTCAATGCGACCGTCAGTCAACTGATCCAGCAACGCCACCCGCTCGGCGACGCGCACCGGATGGTGGTAGGGCAGGATGCAGACGCCGTAGCCGATACGAATCTGCTTGGTGATGCGGCTCAGGGCGCCGAAAATGGCGTCTTGCGCCGGCGAACCGGAGAAGCCGGTCAGGAAGTGGTGCTCAACGAACCACAGGTTGTTGAATCCCACCTGATCGGCGAGTTCACACTGTGCGAGGGTTTCTTTATACAGCGCGTTCCAGTCAATCTCAGTTCCCTGGAAGGGGCGCTGGCATTCGTAAAGCAGTCCAAACTGCATAGTAATTCTCCTGTGTGGCGGTTTTGGGGCGATGGGTGCTTTGGGTCAAGGCTGGGCCGATACGTTCCGGAATTCAGCGCCGGATAGCCTGGGTGTCGGTGGTGCGGAGTATAGCGGATTTGCGCGGGGTTGGCGAATGGGCTGGCGCCCGGTAACTGTTCAGACTGGCCTAAATCTGATGAGCCAGATAGACTACGAGCATGAAACTGCCTGTGAATTTAGCCGGGGCTTCCCGGGAGGAATTGATTGAGATAATCGGTCAACTCATCAGCTTAATCGAGGCCCAGGAAGCCCGGATTGCAGAGTTGGAAGGCCAACAGAGGCCGCTGGATGCCGGACTGAAGGAGAGGAAGCCACCTTCTTGGGCCAAGGCCAACCGGCCAGCCCGCTCCAAGAAAGAACGCAAGAAGCGTACCCACGGGTTTGTCCGGCGTCGGGAGGAGCCGACCCATAGGGTAGAGCACGCCACGGCCAGTTGTCCCGGTTGCCGGGTCCCTCTGGCCGGCGGGAGGGTGCGCCGGCGCCGCCAGATTATAACCATACCCCGGGTGCGGGCGCGGGTAACTGAGCACGTGGTGTTGGAACGCACTTGCCGGAAGTGCGGGCAGCGGTGGTCCCCGGAACCGGATTGGAGCGCCCTCGCGGTAGGGCGGCAACGGGTGGGAATCTCAGTCCAGCAGGAAGTATGCGTGCTCCGGGAGGAGTGCCGGCTTCCCTATGGGGTGATTCAACACTACCTGAAGTGGCGCTACAGACTGGGCCTTAGCGTGGGGGAACTGGTGGCCTTGGTGCGTGGAGTGGCCAGGCTAGGCCAGGAGGAGTACAACCAGCTACAGCAAGAGATTCGAGCCAGTCCGGTGGTGTATGGGGACGAGACAGGCTGGCGGGAAGATGGCCGCAACGGGTATCTCTGGAGCTTCAGCAATCCGGAAGTACGTTACTTCCTCCGCCGGGCCAGCCGGGGAAGGCAAGTGGTTGCGGAGGTGTTGGGGGATGAGTTTGACGGGGTGCTGGTCAGTGACTTCTACGGCGCTTACAACGTGCATCAAGGGCTGCATCAGAGATGTTGGACCCATCTCCTGCGGGACATCCACCAACTGAAGGAGCGATACCCTCAACACCAAGGACTGGCCGAATGGGCCCACCAGGTGCGGGAGGTGTATGACCAGGCGCAGGCATATCCCGGCCCTGACCCGGGCCTGCCGGAAACGGTGCAGCGGGCCCAGCGGGTAAAGCTGCAACAGCAGTGCCAGAAGCGGCTATGGTCCATCTGCAAGCCTTACCTGGACGGCGATGCGCCCATGAGGGTGCTGTGCCAGCGGGTGGAACGCTTCTTGCCGGAGTTGTTCGCTTTCGTCGCCGATCCCCGGGTGAGCGCGGACAACAACGCGGCGGAGCGCAGCCTGCGCCCAACGGTGGTGAGCCGGAAGATCAGCGGCGGGACCCGTTCGGAGCAGGGAAGCGAAACCAAGAGTATCCTCGCTTCCTTGTTCGGCACATGGCGCTTGCGAGGCTGCAACCCCTACCATGCCCTGAACTCCATCCTCTCCCAACCCCAACTCGCCCCAGTCTGAACAGTTACGGCGCCCGAATCATCACGCCTGGGCCAACCACCCAGGCCCAGCGCTGGCGATCTTATGATACAGTGCGGTTGTGCCCGAATATTATTGGAACGGTGATAAGGATGAGCGGTTGCGACGGGTGCGTGGGCTATCTTTTGAGGATGTAGTGTATCATCTGGATTATGGCGGGTTGTTAGCCACGGTTGACCATCCCAATCAGACACGACACCCAGGCCAGCGCGTCTTCATCGTTAGGATCGGGGATTACGCTTATGAGGTGCCGTTTGTGATGGAAGGGAACGCGTTCATGCTGAGGACCGCATATCCGAGTCGCAAAGCAACCCGAGATTATCTGCGATAGCGATAGGCGGAGGCAAAGTATGACCATTGCGGACAACGAAAACCGGGAACCGCCGTTTTCCGACGAGGAGTTGGCTGAGCTGTGGCCTTTCGACGAACCCTGGCCTTTCAACGACGATGACGGCGTTGAAGATGATGAAGAACTGGATATGCTGCGCTCCTTTGAGCGTAGCGAGTGGAAGCCGGTAGCTAACCATGAAGCGGAAATGGAACGCTATCGCGCAATAGCTCGCACAACCATTGCTACCTGGGATAAGGAACGGCTGGCCGCAGTCCGGAGCCGGTGGGCCAATGCATCAGTCAAAGACGACGGCGCAGAGAAATCGGCGCCATCCCTTGCCGACGACAGCGATAGCGGCGATAATCGGGAGCAACCTGACTCATAGGCTTTAATCAGGAGGCGAAATCTCAATGAAATATGACGTAATCATCATTGGCGCCGGCTCTGCCGGGTGCACGATGGCCACGCGTCTCAGTGAAGATCCCGACCGGTCGGTGTTGGTGCTCGAAGCGGGGCCGGATTACCCCGACTTTGAGCTTTACCCAGACGACCTGAAGTATGGTTACGATCAGACAGCTTCCGCTGTTGACGCTCCGCACAACTGGACATTCTGGGCGCAAAACCCCGGGCAGGAAGAGCGGATGCCGGTGCCGCGCGGCCGTGTGGTTGGTGGTTCGTCTGCCATCAATGGCCAGGTGCTGCTGCGCGGGTTGCCGGAAGACTATGACGCTTGGGCGGCGCTGGGCAACGACGAGTGGAAGTTCACCGATTGCCTGCCCTACTTCCGGAAACTCGAGACCGATACCGATATTTCGGACGACTTTCACGGTAACACCGGCCCCATCCCGGTGCGTCGGCACAAGCAGGAAGACTGGCTGCCGGCGCAGGTCGCATTTTGGAGCGCCTGCCGCGAAGCCGGGCACCCTCACGACCCGGACATGAACCATCCAGATTCGGGTGGCGTCGGCCCGGTGCCGATGAACAACCCCAACGGCGTGCGCATGAGCACTTCCATCACCTACCTGCGAGAGGCGCGCCATCGGCTCAATCTGACCATCCGCCCCAACGTAACCTGCCGCCGCATTGTTTTCGAAGGCAAAAAGGCAGTGGGTGTTGAAGTTGAAAGCGGAGGCGATGTTTTTACCGTTGAAGGTGAGGACATTATCCTCAGTTCAGGCTCTATCGGTTCGCCGCAACTGTTGCTGCTGTCCGGAGTGGGGCCAGCCGACCACCTGCGCCAGATGGGACTTCCGGTAGTGCATGAGTTGCCGGGCGTGGGTCAGAACCTGCGCGACCATCCCAACATTCGTGTGCCGGTGAAGGTGAAGGATGATTTCCCGCTGGATCCACAGGCGCCGCGCACGCAGGTGTGCCTGCGCTACACGGCGTCAGGAAGTCACCTGCGCAACGATATCCAGATTATGCAATCGTCATTCTCGTCGCCCATCGCTGGCGACCCGCTGGAGGCGGAGGGCATCCGTTTCACATGTATTCTGGAGCTGGCCATCGGCTCCGGGCACTTGAGACTGGCGAGCACCGACCCGCAAGAACAGCCAGTGCTAAACTACAACTACTTCCAGGAAGAATTCGACCTTGCGCGGATGCGGGAGGCGGTACGGGTTTGTGTTAAACTTCTGGAAAGCGAGCACTACCGGGATGTGGCCGACGAGCTACTCGATCCCACGCCGGTTGACCTGGCCAGCGACGAAGCGCTGAACGACTGGCTCAAGCGAGTGGTCAGCACCTCGCAGCACATCTCGGGCACCTGCAAGATTGGAAACGCCGACGACCCCATGGCGGTGGTCGATCAGCATTGTCGCGTGCATGGCCTGGAGAATCTGCACGTGGCCGACGCCTCGGTAATGCCGGATTGCATTCGCGCCAACACCAACTGCACGACAATTATGATTGCTGAGCGCAAGTCGGACTGGTTCCGCGACGGCGAGTAACTTCACGTAGTTTGACGACGACAATTCTCGGTGCGGGTATGCTAACCGCACACGACACCTTTTCAGGAGAGACAAGATGACCACGCGAACACGGGAAGTTCACGTCTACACCAACCCTGGTTGATTCAGCTGCCGGACGCTGGAAGAATTTCTGGCCTCCAACGGTGTTCAGTATGAGCACCACGATCTGCTAACCGATGATGCCGCCCGCGAGGATTTGAAATCACGGGGCGTATTGTCCGCTCCGGTAACCATCATTGATGGCACCGAAGTCATTATTGGCTATTACCCCAAGAAGCTGATCCCGGCTTTGGGTCTGGAAGACGCTCCCATTGACCTGTCGGGGCGCACCGCCTGGCTGGCTGAAAAATACCAGCTGATACTGGACGCCGCAGCCCGCGCTACGCTGGAATTGACCGAGGAGCAGCTGGCCAAAGCGGTGCAATGGCGGCCCGAGCTGCTCCGCGACACGCTGCTGCACATTGTGTCCTTCCCCCAGCTGGCCTACACGAGTCGCACCCGTGGGTCGATGAGCACCGAAGATATGCGAGCCTGCAAGGAGAGCGTGTCGCACCTGGCGACGCCGGCCGAAATCGCTGAGTACGCAGGACAGGTGGCCGAAGGTATTACGGTGTTCCTGAACAGTGGAGACACCGCAGGGTTTGACCGGGTGGTGCCGGCCCACTACGGCGGTGAAGTTACCGTCCTGGAACTGCTCAACATCATCCTGAGCCACAGCACCCACCATCTGAAGCAGGTTTACTGGTACATGGACGACCACCTGGGTCAGGCGGCCAGGAGCCCGGCCACCGCGGACGACATGGAGGGAATCTTTACGCCGGCGCAGTTGATTTAGCTGAGCGATACAAGGGGAAGGTCATGGCGGAACCGCTGATTGCACTGGACGAAACACCCCAGGCCAGGGTGCTCATCGCTGGCTGGCGGCGCCAGTGGTCTGACGGCGGGAACATTTCGAGCGGGATGCCGCGCTGGCTAATCGACAAACTGTCGGCGCGCCGGGTTGGCGCAATGACGGAAGAAATCTCCCGAATGTGTTTCCCCTTTCAGGTGGCCGGCACCCATGACACGTACCGGCCGCGCGCGGCGTTTGAAGACGGGCTGCCGAGTCGGCCCATGCGGTGGGAAAACGCCTTTTGGGACGCTGGCGACGGCGTGGTCATCTTCCTGGGGATTGAACCCTGGTATCGCATTGACCTGTACGGCCAGGCATTCTTTGAAGCGGTGGAAGCCTTGGGCAGCCCGAAAATCGCCGCCGTTGAAGGTTACAACGGGCCGGCTCCGCCTGAACTGGAACGCCGCATTTCGTGCGTGTACAGCAAGGCTTCCATGGCTGAGACGTTGCGGGAACACGGTATGTTGTTCTCCAGCTATGGGTCATCCCAGCGGCAGGGCCCTACCATTGGCATGGCGCTGGTAAGCCTGGCACACTACCAGCACCCCGAGGTTGAGATGGTGCGGGTTGGTGCAATGGCTCCGATGTTCCCGTTTAGCGGGAGCAGCGGTGGGCAGTTGGGGATCACCACCGACCACCGCGCGTTTTACGACATAATGCGCCGGTTGCGTGCGTTGTACTCGCTCGACATCGACCTGGCAGATCTGCGCCCCCGCTACGAGGAAGAGGCATCGCGTTTGCAGGAATCTCTGGACCGGGTAGCCGACCGCAACGAAGAAGCTCGGCGGTATATCGAGCGCGTGCGCAATGAGTACCAGTTCCAGCAGTTCGTGGAACCGGTGTCGTTGGATCCTGGGCTGGAAGGAACGCTGGCCGACATTCTTGGCCAGTTTGACCAGTCGCAACGAGATGACGAAGAACCGACGGCCAATTAATCCAGGGTAACGGCGCCTGAATCTACAATGCGCCCCGGTTGCGAAAGCGCCGGGGCCGTTCGTTATCACCCATCCAACGCTGGCAAAGAATAAGGGGCGACACGCGATCGCCCCTTATTGGGATGGCACCCGACTGGTTGCCGGGAACATACTGTTAGTCGAGGACTAGCACTGTATTTTCACGCCCCTCGCGCCGCATCTCGGCCAGACCGTCTGCCGCGTTATCGAACTTGTCGTAGTAGAATTCGATCCCGTTGCCGTCCGGGTCTTCAAAGTACACGCTTCCGGTCATGCCGTGATCGGTGGTGCGGTCGACGGCCACGCCGTGTTCCTGCAGCGTGTGATAAAGGTCGCGCAACGAGTCAAGGTCGTCCACCTGGACAGCGAAATGGTTGAGCCCGACGTGGCCTTTTCGGGACGGTAGGGTGTCCTCCGAAGCCTGGAACAGAGCCAGATCGTGGTGAATCTCACCGCAGGTCAGGAAGGTCGCAGTGGGTCGGGATACCGCAATATCGAAGCCGAGAATCTCGGTATAAAACTTGGTCGATGCGGCGACGTCTGACACATTGATGACCAGGTGGCCAACTTGCTTCGGTTTAACCATGGGTGTGCTCCTTGGTAGTGAGAGTAGATTCCTGTTGTGCGGTACTATACGACACTTTGCTCAACGCAGGCAATAACCGCGACGGTTTGCGTCGCGCGTAATTTCGTCGGGAATGCGCGATTGCTGCGATTGACTTACACCTCATTCGTGCGGCGCACCATGGGGCGGTAGGCCCAACCGGCGACCGATATGACCAGCAGTACCGCGGCGGCGCTGCTGATGGCCACCGACCAGCCGTATAGCTGGGCAAGCCAGGTCAGGGGCCACGCACCGAGGAAGTGGAAAACCGGAGCGAACTGCATCAGTGCCATCATGCGGCCGCGCATCTCCGGGGTGGTGGTGAGCTGCATTATGGAGCTGGACACCGGCCAGAAGCCTCCGATACTGGTGGAACCCACCAGGGCTACCATGAAACACGCTCCCCAGAACCAGGGAATCCACCCCATGGCGATTAGCCCAAGACTGCAGACGGTGATCTCCAGGTACATCAACATACCTTTGTTCCGGCGATCGCCCCAACTGGCTACTACGATGGAGCCGAGGAAAGATCCAGCGCCCCGGAATGTCATCAGGACGCCGGTTTGCACTTCGTCGAGCTTGAGGAATTCCTGGGCGAAGCCGGTGACCACCTGCATGTAGGCCATCCCGAAAAAGCCGAAAGATGCGGCCATGATGATCAGAACAGCCGCCATGGGCGTTCGAATGGCGTGGGCAAATCCGCCGACCAGGTCGGCCATGGGGGAAGAGCCAGTACGCCCGGTAACCGGACGTTTGGACATCGCCAGGAGAAATACGATGCCCAGCAGCACGGCAGCGCCGTTAAGGATAATCGCGGAGCCAGTGCCAGCGAGACGGATTACCCAACCGCCAATGAGCGGGCCAATCATATTTCCGATCTGGCTTGTGGAGGTGTGTAACGCCACGGCGGTCATCATTTCTTCCCGAGGCACCAGGTCTGCGGCCAGGGCGAAACGAGCGGGCGCCTGCATGGCGCTGATGCCACCCAAGAGGAACACGGCTGCGTAAACGTGCCACATCACGGCCAGATCGAAAACGGCCAACACTCCCAGCGCGACGGTTACGGAGCCATTCCCGAACACGCAGGCCATGAGATATAGACGCCGTTCCACGCGGTCAGTGAGGACCCCGCCTACGAACGTGAAAAACAGATTGGCCACGCCGAAAACGGTTACGGCCAGGCCGAGGTCGGTTTTCCGCCCGGTGATGTCGAGGATTAGCCAGCCGATTCCCAGGAACTGGATGCCTTGGCCGAAGGACTGCACTCCGATATTGAGAATAAACCAGCGGAAATCCCGGTGGCGTAAAGCTGAAAAAGTGGTGAATCTGCGTACAGTGCTGGCGTTGGCGGCCATCAGCAATCAGCCCAACCAATCAGTCGAGCATCTGCGCGGCAAGCTGGTGGAAATTGTCCACCTCAAAGTCCGGTTGGTAGGGCGATGCTTCGTTAGGCAGGTTATAGCGGTTGACGTAGGCAGCGCGGTACCCGCAAGCCCGCGCCCCGGTGATGTCGAACGAGTGGGCCGCCACCATCATTATCTCCGCCGGTTCTTTCTGTATGATTCGCGCCGCGGTGCGATAAACGGCTGGATGCGGCTTGAAAACGCCAGCGATCTCTACGGAGATGCTGTTGCTGAATGGGACCCCGATGTTGTCCCGGGCCAGCTTTTCGAGATAGTCCTGCTCGCCATTGGAGAGAGCGACCAACTGGTAACGCCCGCTGTCGGCCAGGCGTTGCAGACCGGACACCGCGTCGTTGTAAGGTTTGAGATCGTCGTAAACGGCCATGAATCGGTCGACGTCGTCGTGGTCAAACTCCACGCCGTGGAGCCTGAGGCAGTAGACAAAAGCGCGGCGGCAGGTTTCCCGGTAGCCACTATGACCAAGCATGAACAGGTTGTCCTGATACTGCTCGATGCGCTGGCGTTCGCGCCAGTCGCCCCAAAATTCAGCGCCGGTCACGCGTGATCCGTGTTCGGACAGGAACCGCCCGGCCGGTTCGGCCAGACTACCACCTAGGTCGAGCACAGTGCCAAAGATATCGAAGGTGAGGGTGTTGACCTGGGCGATATAGTCGGTGGCCATTGATGGGAACTCCGGTCAAATCAAGCGGGTTTGATGTTCTCGATGTTGGTTTGATCGACGTTGATCTGACGTTTTACGCTGTCGAAATACACGATCAGCCAGGTGGCCGGGCCGATGGTGCGCTTTTCGCGTACTTCGCCAACGTCGCCGGTGGTAATGCTGCGGACTGACGAACCGACCGGGGATGCCATCACTTCCCTGACCTGAAAATCAGCAGTAGCTTCCACTTTCATCCCTTTTTCAAACTGGTCAAAACTCATGGCGGTAACCTCCATCAGACGGAGTGCTAAATAGCTGAATGTTGTGGGAGACGATAAGGCAGTGTACGGGCCGGGCAGGGGCAGTGTCAACGCAGCGCGGGCCGGTTGCCGGGCAACCGCATTCTAATTGAATCTGTTTTTGAGGTGCCCGTCATTCCCGCGAAAGCGGGAATCCAAGTGGCTTGGTTGTACGTCAACTGCCTGGAAGCAATCTGTATGGATTCTCGCTTTCGCGGGAATGACGATTTATCAGGCCACCTAAAGTTAGAATGCGTTTGCCCTGGGGCCGGTTGCCGGGAGACGCATTATTACACGGATAAACAGGATGGGCGGGATTTCCTGTCCCCTTGGGGGTTGCCTGATTACTCAGGGCCGCTGGCGGACGAGTTGGTCAATTGGACTGTTGCCGGAACTCCTCGAACTGTTTATAGAAGTCATCCAAACCTGCACCGAAGGCAGTATTGAACGCCTCTGGTGTGGACGCACCGCCCGCCACCTCTTCACAAAATGTCCGCATGGATAGAACCCCGCCGGGCGCAGACTGCACGAGATCGTCCACAGCGATAAATCCGACACGGCTCGGCCATATATCGTAGCTGGTCCCGGCGAAATCCCGCAGCGGTCGGGATAGTTGACCCTCAGAGCGGGCGGCAGTCAGCATGACATTCCTGACTGCCGCCCGGCTGACTCCGGTCCACTGGGCCATTGCGCCGAAGGCTGCGCGTAGGGTTATCCCCTCGTTGAGCCGGTGGGCGATAGTAGCCCAGCAGTTTCTGAAGCCGGAGCCGCAATGACCTCAAACTCGTCGGGGATGACTCCGTTCAAGTCTTTGAAGTAGCAATGGCTTCGATTTTCAACTCCGTTGTGGTTGAAGGTGCAAAACAGCGCACCAAAATCTGCTCCCTGTTCCGAAGTATGCACCGCCGCCCACCAGGGCTTGGCGGCAAGCTGGTCGTCCTGGCCTCTGATGCTGACTCCCCCGAGACCGGAAACGAAGGCAAAGCTCTTGCCTCTGGAAATGCGCAAGGTCGATGTAGAAGCGATGCTCTGGGTCTCGAAGCTATCCATCAGATGGGTTCGTGAATAGGAGTGCTCGTGGCCGGTAGCGATGATCGCCCCACCTTTGCGGCATTCTTCGTAAGGCTCCCAGCCGACCTCATCCCCCTTACCCCCAACCTGCATCAACCGCTGGTTCTTGTGCCATGAGCAGATTCGCCAGAGGGACTCCTGGGCCTTCTGGGTATCCAAGGCTTCCTTGATGAAGGAGACATGGCCTGAGCCAAGGGTACCTACACCGGAAAGCACAAAGAACAACCCCTTATATGTACAAAAGGAGTTTACTCCGAGATCACCTGTGCAGCGAGCGCCACTAATCCTAGCCAACCGCGCTTGCAGCTTCCTCTGGTAATTCTCCCAGGCGACAACATCGTGATTACCGATGGAAGCAAAATAAGGAAAGTCATCACCGAGGATCTGGTTGATCTGCTGGTCCCATTCGTCGGGGCTGTCCTGGTAGTCGAAATCGCCCTGGTGCAGCACCATATCCGCTCCTTCGTCTTTTATCATCCGGAGGACCGGCCCTGGAGGCCCCGCTTAGCCCCTGGTCGCCTATGAAGGCTACTTTGAAGTTAAGGGGCATAGATTCTGCCGGCCCGGCCTCCGCGCTTTTCGTGCGTGTCGGAGCAGGTTTCTGGGCGGATGGATTGATCTCCATCCTGTATTCCTCGAATTCGGCGTAAAAGTCATCGAGGCTTACGCCGAAGGCGGTCTCGAACGCCTCTGGTACGGATGCTCCGTCTCCCACCTCCTGGCAAAGGGTTCGAAGGGACAGGATTCCATCAGGGGCGGAGGGCACGAGGTGATGCAACGCGAGAAAGCCAACATGACCGGGCCATATTCCGATGTCACGTATCGCGCCTTCGGCAAAATCTCGCAGCGGCCTGGAAAGTTGGCCGCTAGTCCGGGCTCCATTCAGCATGAATTCCATGACCTCAGATCGGTACATCTCGCCGCTGTTGATCATTGCCTCGTAAGCAACGAATTCCGCCGTCCCCTCTTGGATCCAATTGGCCAGCGGCTGCCGGAATTTAGTACTGCAACCCAGGTGATGATGCCAATTGTGCGTATATTCGTGGACCGTCGTTTTCCAGTGGTCCGCTTCCAACGTCCAATAAGGTCTGTGGCTTGCTGGAAAATCCCAATGGGGATGAGCAACGTCGAAGAAGGGGCGCATGGTCGAAACCCCGTCGGTTTCGGAGAAACCGACGCAACAGGCCCCGCCGCCGCCGCGTTCTTCGTTGCCTCGCCCGGTAGCGACGATCTTGACGGTGATTTCCTTTCGCGCATCTTCGGGTATGCCGCCACCGAGTTGACTGTCGAGGTATTCCTGAGCCATCTTCAGGCCTGTCGTGATGATTTCGATCTGGTCTGCTGGGACATCTGGGGCGATGTCATAGTCGATATTGCTTGGACCCGTGGGCAGTTCATTTCGGGCCGGGGTGGGCGTAGGCGTAACGGTGGGTTGCGGTGTGGGCGTAGGCGTGGGTTCCGGCGTTGGCGTTGGTGCAGGAGTGGGTGTCGCCGTGGGCGTGGGCTGCGGCGTTGGCGTTGGTGCAGGAGTGGGTGTCGCCGTGGGCGTGGGCTGCGGCGTCGGCGTTAGGGGCTGCGCCAGCGGCGAATCGGGGGTAAGAGTAAGAGTAGGTTCAGTTGGAATGGTAGTGGCAGACCCAGGAGCAGCTGTAGGCGGCTCCTCCGTCACACAGCCTACGCAGATCAGTGCAACTAGCAACGTCGCTAAAAGATACCGTCGTAACAAGGCTGTTCACCTCCTGGCTCTTCCAATCACTGGTCCAGGTGGAGGCCGCACCGCATTCTATAATCTTTTAGGTTAAATGCAATCCCCAGGAGCGGCGCCCGTATTTGCCTCACAATCGTCGAAAGAGAGCAATCTCGCTAGACGACATAACCGGCACAGGGTATGATTATTGGGGAAATTCCCACCCGCAAACTACTTTGGAGGTAAACGATACCCATGAAAATCGTAAAAATGTCCGCAGTGGAACGTACGGAAGGTACGGCGCCTTTGTTCACCGGCCCGGTTGGTCGACAGGCCATACTCGATCCCGACGACAGCAACAATTTCAACTTCGGCATCGTGCATTTCGGCGCCGGTATACGTAACAAGTTCCACAAGCACAGCGGTGACCAGATCCTCATCGTTACCGAGGGCACCGGCACTGTGGCAACCCGTGACGAATCCGTGGTGGTATCCGAGGGCGATGTTGCCATCATCCCCGCCGGGGAAGACCACTGGCACGGCGCTCCCGACGCCACGGCCATGTCCCACATCACCATTACGGTGAAGGGCAGCCAGACGGAGCAAACCGAAGCGTAGCTTCTTTTCCCGACCAGCTGAGAAACCAGTAGGGGCGACGAATCCGTCGCCCCTACTTTTTTGGGACGGGTCGTTGCACAAAGTTAGTGCCGATGGCCGTGGTCATCGTGACTACCATGTTGGGCATGATCACCGTGGTCGTGGTCGTCGTGATGCCCGTGGCCGCCGTGGCCGTGGTCGTCGTGACTACCGTGTTGGGCGTGGTCACCGTGCCCGTGGTCGTCGTGACTACCGTGTTGGGCCTGGTCACCGTGCCCGTGGTGGTCATCGGCAACGGGTGTGGGGCGAGGCAGGCGCACCACGGCCAGAATGACGGCGGCCGCCAGATACAGTACGGCGGTGTAGTAGAACAGGTTCGGCGCGTTTATTTCGTACAGCCAGGTAGCAATGATGGGAGAAGCCGCGCTCAAGATGAATCGGGAGGTGGACAGCAGGCCCAGGGTAGTTGCCGCCGTGCCTTCGCGCACGATGTCCATTGCGGCGGCGGTCAGGATGGGTTGGTCGCTGTAAAGGAATATGCCCAAGGCGGCCAGCAGCCCGGTCATCACGGCCAGGTTTTGTCCAAAGGGGACCATCAGCAGGGTTACGCCGGCCAGGAAGAGCATTCCGGGAATCAATACGGTTTTGCGTCCCAGCCGGTCGGAGAGATAGCCCATTACCGGGCTGGCGAAAATGCCGACGAAGACCAGTAGGCCGATTAACGAACCGCGGATAAACACTCCTTCCAGCAGCCCGCTGCCGCTGTCGGGGTTTAAGTTCAGCACGTCGGCCAGATAAAAGGGCAGCACGGTGATGAATCCGATATAGGCCATGCCGCGCAGGCCGGCAACCAGGGTAATGCCCCAGACGCGAGGGTTGCGGACGAGCAGTCTCGTTTCATTCAACTGCATCTGCAGCGTGTTGACGGCGCGCTCTTCGACGGCGGCCTGGGCCCGCTGCCCGATGTCGCGGAAAGCCCAGAACACCAGAAAGGCGAGGAAAATTGGCACAGCGGCATAGATGGTGATGATGGTCTGCCAGGTGAAGGTAATCAGGAGGAATCCGGTCAGCACCGGCCCCAGCACGTCGCCGACGTTGCCGCCCACGCCATGGAAGGACAGGACAGAAGCGCGGCGGTGGGAGAAATGGGAAGAGAGGGCCGCCATTGCCGGCAGGTGCCAGACCGATGCTGCTACAGCCACTATCGCCATACCGATTATCAATAAAGTGTAACCGAGGGGGTTTAGCGTGGCCGAGGTTTCAGTAGATGCGCCAGTCTGGGAGGCAACGAGCCAGGCGCTGCCGGGCAACTGCCAACCGGCGGCAGTCATCAGCAGCCACCCGGCGCCAAACAGCGCCATGCAAACCGCCATGACCCAGCCCCAATAGCGGCGCAGGACGTCGGTCAGGACGCCGCCGGGCAGGGCTACGACTCCGGAGGCAATCTCACGGGTGGTCTGGATGCTGCCGGCAGCGATGGTGCTGCCGCCCAGCAGCAAGTCGCGCACTTCGGGCAGCACGACGATGAAGCTTTGTGCGATCCAGTGGAAAACACCATGACCGCTGGTGAGCCCGCCGATTATGAAGGCGGCGCCGCGTCGGAACCCGGTGCGACCCTCAGCGACCGAAGGCATTTCGTGATGGTGTGCGTGAGCCATAAAGACCTCCTGCGGCCGTTAGAGGGGGTTTATTCGAGAGCGCTGCCCGAACCCTGGGGCAACCGCGACAGGCTGCCCTCCCGAGTCGGAGTCCGATTGATGTGGATGCGAATTTTCGCCCATGCCATCGCCAGAACAAACAAGGCCGCAGACAGCAGCACCACACTGGCCCCGGATGACACGTCGATGAAATAGCTGATGTAGATTCCCGCCGCGCCGCAGAATACACCGATTCCCGTGGATGCCAGGGCCATTTTGCGAAAACTGTTGGTGAGCAGGCGGGCTACAATTGGCGGAATTACGATGGCGGCGGCAATCATGGTTACGCCCAGAACCTGCATGGAAACGACGATTGTTCCCGCCAGCAGCAGTGAGAATAAAGTGTCAACCCATCCGGTGGGGACACCGTAGAACTGGGCGACATCGGGATCGAAAGTTGCGAAAAGGAAGAGTTTGTAGGCGAGAAAAAAGACCGCAACGACGATACCGGAAACGACCCCGATGGCGATGATTTCGCTGGTGTCGACGGCCAGTACGCTGCCCCAAAGGGAGGCTTCGAAGTCGCGGGTGAAGCTCTGATTGCGGCTGATAATCGCAATGCCCAGAGCAAAGCTGGCTGTGGTGACGATGCCGATGGCGGCGTCGGAGCCGATGGGATTTTTGCGGGTGGTCCACGTGATAAGCAATGCTGACAGGAAACCCCAGACAGTTGCTCCGACAAAGAAGTTTATGGACATTACCCAGCTTACTACCGCTCCGCCGAAAATGGCGTGGGACAGGCCGTGTCCAATGTAGGACATTCCGCGCAACACGATGTATATGCCCATCAGGCCGCACAGGCCACCCACCAGGCTGGCCGCAATAATCGCCTTGACGAAGAAGCCGAATTCAAACGGTTCGAGTAACAATCAGGAATCCCCCGCGGCAGCAACACCTTCGCTATGGTGGTGGTGTGTTGGCACGTGGTCGGGTGTGGGATGGGTGTGTGCCTCGGTGTCGTCGTGGCTGTTGTCGGGCACCGTGGCCAGGGGTTCGCCGCTGTTTTCGTCAATCCAGAAGTGAGCGCTTTCAGCGACCAGCGTCATTCCATGGTATTGGATAACCGGCATCTGAGCACCGTAAACTTCTTGCAGGATGTGTGGAGTAATGACCCGATGCGGCGGCCCGTCAGCCACAATCTCTCCGTTCAGGCAGATGATCCTGGGTAAATGCACCGCGACGGCGTTTATCTCGTGCGTGGTCAGGATGATGGTAACACCGGCGTGGTTGAGGTCGTGCAGCAGGTGCATCACATCGTCGCGGGTTTTGACATCCACGCCTGAAGTCGGTTCGTCCAGCAACAGCAACTCAGGGTTGCTCACCAGCGCCCGCGCCAGAAATACCCGTTGCTGCTGGCCGCCGGATAATTGACGGATATGCCGTTTCGCCAGGTCCGCTATGCCCAGGCGTTCCATCATATCCTGGGCCAGTTCCCGTTCACGTCGGCGATACCAGGGGAACCAGGCGTTGACCATGGTGCGGCCCATCATGACGGTTTCTTCCACCGTTACCGGAAAGTTCCAGTCGATGGTTTCCAGCTGCGGGACATAGCCGGCCCGATTGCGCCGGCCGCCGGGTTTATCGTACACGCGAACCGCGCCGGACATAACGTTGGCCGCGCCCAGGACAGTGCGGAGCAGAGTGGTTTTGCCGGAGCCGCTGGGCCCAAGCAAACCCAGGAAATCGCCGGGCATCACGCGCAGGTCGATGTCTCTCAACACCGGGTTACCGTTGTAACCGGCGGTCACATTTTGCAATTCGACGATGGGTCGCGCGTCCGGGTCGGGCCGGTGCAGATGTTCTAGCTCAGGTGGGTGTAGCATAGGCGCTTACTGATCGGTGGTTACTGGGGGTAAATCGCGGCGGATTCGCCAATGAATACCGGGCCGGTGTCGATGTCCTGCAACGCCGCCGGATCACCGCCTAGCGAGCTAATCATTATTTCCAGATTGGTTACTTCCAGCCCGATATAGGTATGGCGACGGTCTCCGGGCGAGCCTGGCAGGTCGTCATCGCTGAGCCCGTCAACGTAGAGCGCGCCAGATTCCGAGGCGATGGTTTGCATCACGTCGCTGGGAAACACGTTAGACCCGAAAACCGCTGGGATGCCTTCCGATCTGATCTGCTCAATCAGGGCCCCAACTTCGCGCGCCGATGGCTCGGAAAAATCCGACGGCTGAACCGCACCGATTACCGTCATACCGTACCGTCGTGAAAAATAGGCCCAGGAGTCATGGTAGGTCAACAACTTGCGGTTCTCCGGTGGGACTGTGGCCACGGCCGCTATGATGGCGGCGTCCAACGCAGCGATTCGGGCGTCGAAAGCGTCATAGTTGGCGGCGTAGTAATCGGCGTTGTCCGGGTCATGTTCGGCCAATTTGTCCCGCACGATTTGGGCGTAGCGCAACGCCAGAATCGGGTCCGGCCAAAGATGCGGGTTGGGGTGGCCCCCTTCTCGAGGGAAGGAAAAATCGAACTGCCACTGGTCTCGCGTGATGGCCTGTTCGCCGAGGCTGACGATTTCGGATCCGGCTTTCTGGTTGGCGCTCGCCATTTCAAGTGTGGGTTCCTCCAGGAATAGACCGTTGAGGAAAACCAGGTCGGCATTGGAGAGGATCGCGGCCACGGACGGCGCGGGTTCGAAGGAGTGCGAGTTTACGCCTTCCGGCACCACACCCCGTAACCGGATGCGTGTGCCGCCGATATTTTCTACGATGCTGGTGATTGGGGACACTGTTGCGACCACTTCCAGAGTATCGGTGGCTATGGCCGTTTCATTGGTGCTGGCGGGAGCGGCAGGTTCGACGCAGGCGGATCCCAGGATCAATATCAGGGCAGTCGGCAGGCTAATTGCCGCCGCGAGCCGGGCAAGCCGGTTGCAGAAGATGTCAGGCAGAACTATTGCTGGGGAACGCCGGCGCATTTGTCGCAGGTTCCTCCTATCGTGAAATTCTCCAAATCCGGGGTGAAACTGAATTCCAGCTGCAATCGTTGGCTGAGCTCGTCCAGATAGGCGGGGCTGAGCGTTTGCACCGCATCGCAATGCGAGCAAACCATGTGGTGGTGACGGTTGTGCTGGTCGGTAAGCTCGAAGTGCAGCTTGTTCCCGATCACCACCTCGGTTACAACACCAACCCGCTTCAACAATTGTAACGTGCGGTAAACGGTGGCCAGGTCAACATAAGGGTGCTGCATCTTTACCCGGTTCCACACCTCGTCGGCGCCGACGTGGCCAGAGCGACTGGCCACAATGTCCAGCACGGAGAGGCGCTGGGGAGTCATTCGGTAACCCCGGGTGCGCAAACGGTCAATAGCTGATTCGTGGCCAGACATGGTTTACCTGCCATTGTTGCAATGATTTGCGGGAACCAATCATAGCATAACCAAAATCGTTGTCAATCATCGACGGCAATGTTCGTCCTCGCAATAGCCCGTTTTTATAGAGGCTTCATTCAAGGGGATGAGCGGATTGATCGGGCAGGCGACGTTTCCGCAATGTTCCTTTACCACGGAGATGCTAAAATCGGGGCAACCGAGGGAATCAGGATATTCAGGGTTGCCATGACTAGCATGGAAACACGACGCCGGGTCGGCGAAGTGATCGTCTCCCACACGGAACGGGTGGAAGTGCAGTGTTACGAGCTGCACTCGCCGCCCCCGTTGGGGTCGTTGCTGCGGATTGGGTCTCCGGCTGTTTATGCGGTGGTGCGGGACATTTGGCATGAACCGCTCGACCCCAGCCGTCCCCTGGCCGCACGGGGCGCTGACCTGGAAACGGAAGAGGAGATTTACGCCCAGAATCCGCAGTTGCTGTCGGTTTTGACCACCCGATTCACGGCCACCGTTATCGGCTACGTCGACGGGTTGGACGTCAGACAGGGATTGCCGTCAGTGCCGCCAAACCTCCACTCGTTTGTTTTCCGGTGCGAAGATGCCGAGGTGGCGTCTTTTGTTCGTCAATTGCAATTTTTGCGATTGTTGATTGCGGATGGTTCTCTCACGGCAGATTTGGCGATGACAGCTTTTTTGCAACGCTCGGCGGAAACGGTTGCCGACCGACGCGGGTTCCTGATTCGGGCCGGGCGTATGCTGGCAACCGAACTGGCGGGGGAATCTCAGCGCCTTTACACCATGCTGCGGGAGATCGCCGTATGACCAACAACAACGGCAACGGGGATGGACGGTTTGCGCACGCGGCGGCGGCGCCAGGTCGTCAGATCGGCGTTGTGGTCGGCGGGCAGCTGTCTCGCGGTTTGCAGGTTCGGCTGGATGGTGTGGGCGGGGCCTCTGTTGAGGACGTGCCGGTGGGGTCGTTCGTCACCGTTCAGGGGCGGCGCCAGCGGTTTTTTGGCGTGGTTACGGACATCGAACTGCGGACCGTAGACGACAGTTTGCGGCATTTTCCGCCCACCGGAGGCGACGCGTTTTTGGCCGAGGTGGTGGGAGGTACGACGGCCTACGGAGTATTGTCGGTTATGCCGGGAATCGCCGTGCCGGATGGCAACGCCTACAGTATTCAACCAGAAACTTCCACAACGATACCGGAGCATTTCTCCCCGGTGTTTACGGCATCGCAGGCTGACATTGACGCTGTATTCAATGCTCCGCAGCATACGGCGCTGGCTTTGGGCGCTCCCCAAGCGATGGACGGCGCCACCGTCCGCCTGGACTTGAGCGCGCTGGCCAGCCGGTCGGTGGGTGTATTCGGTGCATCAGGGTCGGGGAAAACCTTCCTGGCTCGTATGCTGTTGGCGGGACTGGTCAAACAGGGCGAAGTGGTGTCGCTCGTTTTTGATATGCAGAACGAGTATGGGTGGCAGGGCCAGGACAACGACCGCGGCAGCCAGGTCAAGGGGCTGAAACAGCTATTTCCCAGCCGGGTGGTTACGTTCACGCTCGACGAACAAAGCAGCCAACGGCGGGGGATCACTCCGGACGGCATCGTGCGTATCGGCTATAACGAAATCCAGCCGGCGGATATCGAAATGCTGCGAGAGTCGTTGGGCCTGTCGGCGGTAGCGGCAGCAGCGGCCTACAATCTGGAAAGGCATTTTACCGGGCGCAGCTGGCTAGGTGAGTTTATATTGTTGGGCGGCCCGGATATTCCGGACCTGGCGGACGCAATCGGCGTCAATGCGGCGGCGCTGGCAGCCCTGCACCGGAGATTGAGCGCCTGGCAGCGGTTCCAGTTTCTGGACGACGCTGCCGGCGCAAACGCCGCCCGCAGCATCGTGGAACACTTGCAACGCGGAAATCATGTGGTGCTGGAATTCGGGCAGTACGGCAGGAACGAAGCAGCCTACGTACTGGTCAGCAACCTGCTGACTCGCCGCATACACGAAGAATGGGTGCGGCGCAAGGAGCTGGCCGACGGCGGGCAGGGTGCCGATCCGCGTCCGCTGGTGATTTTCATTGAGGAAGCCCACAAGTTCCTGACGCCGGAGGTCGCTTCACAGACCATTTTTGGCACCATCGCCCGGGAACTGCGCAAGTACAATGTAACCCTGATGATTGTCGACCAGCGTCCCAGCGGCATCGACTCTGAGGTAATGAGTCAGCTGGGCACCCGGCTAACCTGCAGTCTCAACGACGACCGGGATATGTCGGCGGTCCTGATGGGCGCGCGGGATTCCAGCCAACTGCGGGACGTGCTGGCGCGCTTGAGCAGCAAACAGCAGGCGTTGGTGTTTGGGCACGCCGTTCCGATGCCGCTGGTGCTTCGGCCCCGGGATTATGACGAGACGTTCTACCAGGAGATGGCGCTGCCGGCTGGTCCGGTGCCAGCCGGCGCACCAGCGGAAACAGAGCAAGACCGGCTGCAGCGCGAGATTGACGAGCTGTTTCCGCCGGAGTGAATTATTTACCGGGATGTACAGGATGAACAAGATGAACAGGATTTTTTAGATTAGTTGGGTGTCTAGATATGAAGGTTGTTGAGACTTGCGCTGAGATGATGACGCTGTGTCGTGAGGTGGAGCGCCCGCTGGGACTGGTGCCGACGATGGGAGCGCTGCACGAGGGGCATCTGTCGCTGGTGAGGCAGGCGCGGGCCGACAACGCCACGCTGGCAGTGTCGATTTTCGTCAATCCGACTCAATTCGGGCCGGCCGAGGATTTTTCGCGCTATCCGCGCAGCATGGAGCGCGACCTGGAGTTGCTGGAGGCCGAGGGAACCGACCTGGTGTTTGCGCCATCCCCGAGTGAGGTGTATCCCGATGGATTTGACACTTGGATCGAACCGGGCGCGGTGGCGGAAGGTCAGGAAGGCGAAGTTCGGCCCGGACACTTCAGGGGCGTGGCAACCGTGGTGGCCAAGCTGTTCACCATAGTGCGCCCTGACCGCGCGTATTTCGGCCAGAAAGACGGCCAGCAGGTGGCAGTAATTCGTCGCATGGCGCGCGACCTCAACCTGGGCATTGACGTAGTAACAATGCCCACCGTCCGCGAGCCGGACGGGTTGGCGATGAGCAGTCGGAATGCCTACTTGAAACCGCATGAAAGGCAAGCCGCGCCGGTCATTTACCGGGCGTTGTGCGCTGCGGAGCAACTCTGGCGGTCGGGCGAGCACGATGCTGCGAGATTGCAAACGGCGGCGTTTGCAGTCCTGCAAGCTGAACCGCTGGTGGAGTCGGTGGACTACGTTAGCGTAGTGGACGCGGACAGCATGGCGCCGGTTGAATCGGTTCCACCGTCCGGTGGACGACGGGTGATGGTCGCCATCGCCGCGAAATTAGGCCAGCCGCGGCTCATCGACAACATAATAATAGGAGGCGGTTGATAGCTCTCCCGCCTCCTGGTTATCTAGAAACGTCGCGTAGGCTAGGACTGGGTTAGTTCGCGGATCGTTTCGGTCAACGCCGGAATTACTTTCTCCCAGTCGCCGACGACTCCGTAGCGGGCCTCTTTGAATATATTAGCGTCGCCGTCCTTGTTGATGGCGACGATGGCTTTGGAGCCGCTGCAGCCGGCCATGTGCTGGCTGGCCCCTGAGATGGCGACGGTGATGTACAGGTCGGGAGTGATGGTCTTGCCGGTGAGCCCGACCTGCTGGTTGGCCGGCACCCAGCCGGAATCGACGGCAGCGCGGGATGCGCCCACGGCGCCGCCGAGGAGGGCGGCCAGCTCTTCCAGTTGGGCGAAGGGTTCCGGGCCGCCCAGGCCCCGACCGCCTGACACCACGATGCGGGCGTCTTCAAGTTTAATGCCGGCGGCTGCTTCCTGAACGACATCCACGACTCGGCTTTTCGCTTCGGATGCGTCAATGTCCACTGGATAGGCGATCACGTCGCCGGAACGGGCAGGGTCAGCGTCCAGGGGTTCGTAGGTTTTGGGTCGCACCGCGGCGATCTGTGGGGTCTGATTGCAGCTGACTACCGCGACCGCGCTCCCGCCATACACCGGTCGATTCGCCAAAAGGCGGCCGGTGTCAGCGTCCACGCCCACTTCGAGGCAATCCTGGGCCAGTCCAACACCGAGGCGAAACGCCAGCCGTGGCGCGAGTTCGCGCCCTTCGTTGTTGCGAGAAATCAGGATTATGCCGGGGTTGGTCTCGGTCGCCACCGACTGCATCGCCGACAGGTACAGGTCGGGATGGTAATCCCCCAATGCCGGGCTGGTGACTGATAGCACCCGGTCGGCGCCTTGCGAGATCGCCTGTTGCGGCGCACCGGCGGTATCGGCGCCCAACAGCGCTATGGTTAGTTCTTGCCCGAGGCGGTCCGCCAGCGAGCGGCCGGCGGCAAGCAGTTCCTGAGCGGTAGAACCGAGCTGACCGGCGGGAGCATCCCCGAAAACCAGAACTCCGGTTGCGTCTGCCATTATTGTCTCCGTTGGTGGTTGAAAGCAGTGAGGGGACTATATGAAGCGGTCTTCGCGCAGGCGCAGGGCCAGCTTGCGGGCCGAGTCGGCGTCATCGTCGCCCTCGATGAGTTCGCATTCCTGATCGCTCTGGGGAATGAAAAGGTCGTGCAATGTTATGCGTGGCTCCAGCTGGTCAGGGGTCAGGTCCAGGTCACCGGTTGTCCAGACGGTAGGGCGTTTGCGGGTGGCGGCCATGATGCCGCGCAGCGTGGGATAGCGGGGCTGTCCCAGCTCATTGCTAACGGTTACCAACGCCGGAAGTTGAGCTTCAACTACATCGTAGCCGTCCGGCGCCAGGCGCTCAACAATCACCTTGTTGTCCTGCACGTTCACCTTTTTGCACAGGGTGATGCAGGCCACGCCGAGGGTTTCGGCGACACCCAGGGGAACCTGCGCGTTGTCCCAGTCGGAAGCTTGCCGTCCGCAGATAATCAGATCGAACCCGCCCAGTTTTTTGACGGCGGCGGCCAGCATCTGCACCGTCAGGAAGGCGTCGATGGTGTTGGTGAACGCGTCGCCTTGCAGCAAAACGAGCTCATCGGCGCCCATGGACAGTGGTTTTTTCATCACGTCCAGAGCGAAAGCCGAGCCTGACGAAATTACGGTGATCGTGGCGTCCTGCGCATCCTTGATTTGCAGGGCAGCTTCCACGGCGTTCTCGTCAAAACCATTGACCACCGGGGGAATGTTGGGCGGCGTGACGACTTGCAGGGAATCGCTGTCGATTCGAAAGGCAGCGGCCGGCATCTCAGGGTCAACTACCTGTTTGGCGAGCACGCAAATGTTAACGGGCATCAGGAAAAGGCTCCCCTCGTGCGAAGGATAAAAAGGACTATGTGAAAGTTATCACTAGCCCTTGGTGCTGTCAATTCGGGCTGAAGTTGAAGCGCTGGCCTGGGCGATGCTCGGGTAGTGATTGCACCAGGTTAAATCTCGCGAAACGCGGGCTCCGGTTCCTCAATGTAAAAATTGTTGGCCCAGAGATCGTCGATGATGGCCTGATCGCCTTCACTAATATCAGGGGTGTCCACCGCGTCCGAGTATTCTTGCAACTCCTCCAGCGTGGTGAAATTGGGGAGCACGCTGGTGATGGTGGGCTGGTGCAGCACGAACTGGATGGCAGCCTGGCTCATGGTGCGCCCCACCTCCTCGCCGGCCAGGAACTTGACCTGTTCGACCTTGACCAAAGCCTCGCTGAGCCACTGGTGGCGGCGGTAGGAGCGGTGGTCGGACTCGTCGAACTCGGGCGGAGCGTCGTACCGACCGGTGAGGGCCTCGGAGGCGTGTGGGACGCGGGACAGCAGGCCGACGGCCTCTTTGGCGGCGATGGGGAAGAAATCCCTGGCCGGGTCCTGCTCGAGGATACTGTAGATGATCTGCATACTGCTGACGTGGCGTTCTTCCATGCTGGCCTGGCCCTCTTCGAACCAGCCGATGTCGGGCCCCAGGGCGGAGCCGTAGTAGCGGATTTTGCCCTCGAGCTTGAGCTCTTCCAGCGTTTCGAATACGTCATCGTTCTCGATGGCGTCGATGCGGGGGTTGTGGAGCTGGTAGAGGTCGATGTAGTCGGTGTTCAGGCGGCGCAGGGACTGCTCACAGGCGTAGCGGATGAAGTCGGGCTCGAACTTCTGGGGCCGCTCGGCGTGGCCGACCCGGGGCGTCGTGGTGTCGTAGATGTCGTAGCCGAACTTGGTGGCGATGATCATTTCGTGACGGCGATGGCCCATGAACTTGGCCAGCACATCCTCGCCGTAGCCGTCGCCGTAGGTGTCGGCGGTGTCGAAGAAGTTGATGCCCAGTTCCAGGGCTTCTTCGAGGAGGCGGCGGCGCATATCCTCTTCGATGCGGCCCCACCAGTTGGTGGCCACCGTCCAGACGCCGAAGCCCACTTCGGAGACGAGCAGATCGGTGCGGGGGAGATTGCGGTATTTCATAATTGGTGTCCTTTGGGAGTAGTCAGGTAACGGCGGGATAGACTTCGTTGGGATTGACTATCGCTGCAAGGGCCACGGCAGCGCCTTGCGTCGTGCAACCGTAGATTCCGGTATGTGATGGGTCGCGCATTTCGCCCAGAAAGGTGAATTGTATATCCAGATTAAAATTATTTTTGCACGTCATAACTGCGTCACCAGCATTCAAAACGGCAAAGAAGGAATTGCGGCTAACGCGGAAACCTTTGTCAGTTAGCGCCCGTCTAACGCCGATAATTTGAGAATAGCGGTCGGAATCGTGAAAAAGTTCCAGCCAGTTGGTAGACAAATATTCCTCGCCGGGTCGGAGCCTGAATGCTGTGGCTAATAGCCGGCCGCTATCCCCGATATCGCGAGGACGGCAATAGCGAGCTACGTGGTGCGTATGTCGGAGCTCACGGCGGCGGGGCTGCCCTTGAACCATGTAAACCACTCCCCCGATTCTACCAATTTAGCCATGATAAACGAGCGATTGCCGGTGTCGCCGCCGCTATTGATTTCGATGAAACGGCCATCGGATTTTCGGGCGGCACAATCAACCTTATCACGGTCAGGAAACAATACGCTGACCAGGCGGTTGTCGCTGAAAAACCACTCAGCGCAAATCCAGCCTTCCGGAGAGCAGCCCAAATCTACCTGCCCCTCCGATTCCACTGCCCCGAAAAACGCCAGAAACCCCAGCGCGCTTTCCAGCGTGACGGAAACATCGCCATCATCCAGGTCGTCCTCCGACGCAAAATAGGCAATGCGGTCAGCAAGGTCAGGCTCCCCCCAACAGCGCAGCACATCGCACACCTCGGCGACGGAGCGGAGGCGGGCGAGGGCGTCCGAGGGTAGGGGGCGGGTGGTGGACATTTTTCAACCGTCTATCAATCGCGTGAATAGTTCGTGTTCGATTAGTCTTCTGGTTGCAACACCCCGACTGACTCTTGTGGCATTTCTTATTCTAACGGAATTTCCTTCCACATTATTGGCTGCAACCGCTACACGGTCAACGTCCAGGAAAGTGATCGTAGCACTTCGCTCGTCAGCAAATTCCCATTCAGCGACAATCAACCCTTCTGGTGAACGCGCCAGAGTAATTTCACCATCTGTCCGCACGGCGCCAAAAAACATCAAAAACCCGCGGGCACTTTCCAGAGTCACTGCTTGCTCTTCATCCATGAGATATTCAAGTCGATTGGCAAGGCCGGTCTCCTCCCAGTACCGCAAAACATCGCAGATGCTGGCAGCAGTGGATAGTCGATTAACGCCACGCTTGTCAATTGGTCGTGAGACAAATGGTGTGATAGCTGAACTGACCGACACTAGTTTGTTCCAGTTGATCGCACCGGCGTGGTCGCAGAATTGCTGGTCAAATTCTCGAGAAAATCGATTAATGACGGCACCGTACCGGTCTGCGAAATCGTCATTGCGCTGTTTCGCATTATGTCCAAGAGGCTCAATAATTCGCTGGTAGAAATCTCTGTCCCCAGAAATCAATTCCCAGAACTCCTGCCCGCAAATTTTGAGGTAATCCCCCTTTTCACGCTTTGCATCTCGCCCATAGCAGCAGCCGTTTATCGCTACGACGTTCACGTTGGCATTGCCCTGCCGTATAGTACGGCGCGCGGTAGTGAAATTATCTTTCATTTTATCGATTTGAGATTTATTGCCCCAATTGGGGCCAGACTTGATCGAGATTATGTATCTGGCTCCGTTTTTAACAAATTCCAAGTCTATACCGGTTATCCCTGATTTCAAGCCGCCGTGAACTTTGTCAGCAATGAACACGGCCAAACCCTCAAGGAATTCGCCAAAGAGTCCTTCCTCTTGCGAGCTGAGGTAAGCGTTTAGCATCGACTGTACCAAATCTGATACAGTTACGATGTTTTTACTCTTGAACAAGTACGGATTTTTGCGGCTAACTAAATCGTCCAACTTTAGATTGTTAAGTTTTGCCAGGCGATTTTCATGGAACGAGTCAATGTTGGCTGCCACATATTCTAGGATTTGGCTATCAGAAACGGCGCTCATATCGCCAGCCTCAAATCCTTTTCCAACCGCTCCTTGAGGTCTTGATAATATGGCTCGTACATCTCGATGCCAATGACATTGCGACCTTTATCCAATGCGGCAAAGGCCGTGGTGCCGGAGCCAATAAACGGATCAAGAACGGTGTCGCCGGGGTCGGTGAACAGCTCAATAAACCATTCCGGCAGCCAGTACGGGAACGCCGCGCTGTGGTTGCGATTGCCGCACTCCGTAGCGCCATGCAGTACATTCGTTGGGTACACCATGTCTCGACCTAGCCAGTTCTCCACCTTCTTCCCAAACCCGCTGCCCACTTTAGACTCATCGCGCACTCGGTCGGTTTCGCTCAGGCTGCGCATTCGATTTTCGTACCAATCACCGACGGGTACCATTACGGCTTCCTGATTCATCTTGAACTTGCGCTGTCTGTTGAACTGTAACAGCCGTTCCCAAGAATCCCGGAACCGGTTGGGCCACTTGCCGGGATAGCAATTTTTTTTATGCCAGACAAATTCCTCCGTCCACAGCCAGCCACGTTTACGCATTTCCAATATCAGCTCAATGACGTAGGTATGCCGTTCACCGTTTACCGCCCGCTCTTTGATGTTCAGTACGAAAGTACCGGTTGGTTTCAGAACCCGTTGCAGCTCGTCGGCGATTGGCAAAAACCAATTGACATAATCATCCGGCTTCACCCCGCCGTAGGTACTTGCTCGACGGTCAGCGTAGGGTGGCGAGGTCACCACCAAATCAACGGACTCCGTATCGACCTTGGCTAATTCAGTACGACAGTCGCCCGGCAGC
This sequence comes from Dehalococcoidia bacterium, assembly GCA_965220095.1. Classification (GTDB taxonomy): domain Bacteria; phylum Chloroflexota; class Dehalococcoidia; order Lucifugimonadales; family UBA3495; genus Bin87. The sequence continues at coordinate 1,015,360 of OZ244805.1, read as the reverse complement.
AGAATGGCGCTAGTGTTCATAATCAGATGTTCAAGTGCAGCATGATTGCATCGCCTCGATAGGGCAGATCGTCAACCCAACGTAGCAGCATCGCCCGATCCACAGCGTCCAGGTTCTTTTTCACGGCCCAGCCATCGGCGCGCCTGAGCAACACATCCCGATCGAATTCGTAAAAAGCGTTGCCTTCCCAGCCATCGCCCCAACCGGGTACGTAGTCGAATGGGTCAAACTCGGTTCCCACGTCCGGGTCAGCCATCAAATCCTGCAAGAAGCCATACATGGGCTGCGCTGGCCGCTCCAGGTACTCGATGCTAACCACCCCTACGTCCAGTCCCATTGTCTTCGCCCCCGTCGGTTGGATTGGCAATGGTTTAGCGGACCCCAACGCTCCCTGTCAACGGCCTGGTGTCATTCGTCATCCTCCCCCCACTCAAACGTTATCCGCCCGTTTTGCCAGGGCAGGTTTGCTACCCAGCGTAATAGCGTATCCCGTCCTTCCGAGTCCAGCCCCTCGTCATCGGCCCATGCCGACGCCAGTCGCTCCAGTTCGGCACGGCGATATTCCCGGATACGCTCGGAGTCGGCGCAGTCCGGGTCAACCACCAAATCGAACAGAAAATCGTAGTCCGGCGGCCCAACCACCGCCAGGGTTTCTTCGATGTCCACCTTGCCGGATAAAGTTAGGCGGTCACCAGCCCGAGGCTGCCCCGGACGGCTTCCACCATTTCGGCGAAGGTCGGGTCGTCGACCACGGGGGTCAGGTTGCCGAGGTTGACGGTGGGGATGATGTCCACCCAGGACTTGCAGCCGCCGTACTCGGGGATGTAGGAAACGGTCACCGGCGCTTCCATCCGGTAGACGCGCAGCAGCATGATGGTCAGCGGCACCATGGGCTTCCAGTGGAGGCGGGACTGGGCGTAGCCGTCGGTCCAGATGTGGTGGGGCGCCAGGTCTTCCACCTTGCCCTGCTGGTCGATTTCCAGCAGCTCGTGGACGCGGGCCCAGTGAGTGAAGGTCACGGCGTCGTCATCGGCCGGATTTTCGGACAGCAGTTGCCGCAGGGTGGGCTGGTGGCAGTCCTTGAGCAGGTCTTCCCGCTGGTGCAGGTAGGTGGGATAGAGGAGAAACTCGGGGTGGATGACCCGGAAGTCCTTGCCCTCTTCGTGGATGCCGCCCTTGCGGAGCATCATAATCTGGTCGCCGTCAGCCAGAGCCCGGACGGTTATTGCCCACTCTTTCAATGCCAGCTGGCAGGTTGCGGGGGTGGTCATAATCATAGCCTCCGTTCAGGAGTGTTGCAGCGAGGAGAACACCCTAACCCTCTCCCATCAGGGGAGAGGGAACTATGCAGTTGCAATGGGATGTTATCACAGGTTACTTGTTGCGGTTGCAGAATTCGCCGTAATCGGGGACGTCTTCGCCGAGAACGTACAGCCAGTAGTAAGTGCCAGTGTCGCCCATGTACTTGAACTGTTTGCGAACATCCTTGAGGACGGCGTAGAAATCGCCGTGCGAGCGCAGGTATTTCTGGATGCCGTCGTACTCGTCGTCGAGCTCGATGAGGCGCTGGGCGTTATGGACGGTGGCGACAATCTTGCGGCGGTTGCGAACGATGGCCGTATCCGCCGCGAGAGTGTCGATATCGGACTCGCCCATGGTGGCGACGGCGGTCGCGTCGAATCCCTTGAAGCCGGCCTGGAAGCCCGCCCATTTGTTGCTCACCACCTTCCAGGAGAGGCCGCTCTGGAAGACGGCTTTGGTCATCACTTCAAGATAATCGTTCAGGCTTTGCGGAACGATTTGCTCCGGCGCTTCGTGCTCCGGTGGCTGTTCGTGCGATGTAGTCATAGTGTTCTACGCTCCCAATTGTCCCCTCTCCCTTGATGGGAGAGGGTTGGGGTGAGGGTGGTTTCAATGAGAGGGCAAATCTAGGGCAACGATGGATTCAACGCCCCCGGCGTAGTCGGTGGTTCCAGCTTGAGCAACCGGCTCAGGTTGGCCGTCGTCACCTCGGCTACCTCGTCCACCGAGATGCCCTTGAGATCGGCGAGGCATTGGGCGACGCCGGCCAGGTGGCGAGGTTCAGTCCAGTTGTGGCGGTACTTCTTGAACGGTTGCGGGAAGGCGTCGGTTTCCAACACGATATGTTCCAGGGAAATATTGCGCGCTACTTCCTGCAACTCGGGCAGACGGGTCAGCGGCCTAGCCAGCGAGATGAAAAAGCCGCCGTCAATGGCCTCGCGCGCCGTGGCTGCGTCGCCCTGGAAGTAGTGCATGGCGCCGCCGACCAGGCCCGCCTGTTCCTCCCGCAAAACCTTGAACACCGCCGGGTGCGATTCGCGCGAGTGAAAGATTATGGGCAGGCCCAGGCTTTTAGCGAGGTGAATGTGCTGCCGGAACACCTGATCCTGCACCTCGTGGTCGGGTGAAGTGGGCAGGTAATCCAGACCCACTTCCGAAATGCACACCACCTGCGGGTTGTTGCGCGCCATCGTTTCCAGTTCGGCGTAAATGGCGTCGTCCACCGGCTGGTCAGCCTGCATGGGGTGTATGCCCACGCCAGCGTAGAACATGGGGTGCTCGGCCGACAGGTCGATGCAGCGTTTTGTAGACTCAATGGTGGTGCCGGCCAGGATGATGAAACCCACGCCGGCGTCTCGGGCCCGCTCCAGAATCTCCGGAATATCGGCGGGAGCGTACTGGTCAAGGTGGGTGTGAGCGTCGCAAAAAACGGGCGCTGCCGGCATGGTTTCGTCTCCGCTGGCGGCCGGGTATGTTTGGGTTATCGCCGGCCAAATTATAGCATTGCCGGTATAACGGGTTGGTGTTTTCGGAGCATAGTTTTTTATCGATTACCGCAACGCAACATCTGAAAGTATCGGTAGACCTCCGTATTAGCCGAATGAACGGCCCGCCTGCAGGGACCGGGCCAGAACGGCGCTGCATGGGAAAATGACGTAGCAGGGTTTAAATTACGGAGGCCGTTGCCGGCGACGGTTCACGCGTAAATAGCGGTGCTGGTGAAGTTCCCGACGGCGTTCGGATTCACTTTGGAGGCGCAAAATTGGCGGGCTTGGATTCCGTTGACAGTTGGGGTCGGCCCGTGTACGATAATTGTTGACCTTAATGGTCGGAAATAGGCTAGACAAGCCGCCGTCACCCCGCTAATAACGGTGAGGAGGATACCCGTCCGATGACGACACAGGGCCAGCGTGTAATTTCCCGGGATACTACTGCTGCGGAGCTGGACTCCGATTACAAATGGGGTTTCACCATCGACATCGAGGAGGACGCGTTTCCCAAGGGCCTCAGCGAGGATGTCGTGCGGTTGATCTCGGCCAAGAAGAATGAGCCGGAGTGGATGCTGGAATGGCGACTCAAGGCGTATCGGTTCTGGACTCGCCAAAACTACGCCGAGCCGACCTGGGCTAACATTGAGCACCCGGCCATCGATTTCCAGGACATCCATTACTACGCCGCGCCCAAGTCTGCTAACGACGGCCCCCAGAGCATAGAAGATGTTGACCCGGAGGTGCTGGAGGCGTTCAGCAAGCTGGGCATACCGCTGGAAGAGCAGGCGCGGCTGGCCGGCGTAGCTGTCGATGCCGTTCTGGACAGTGTATCGGTTGCGACCACCTATCAGGAGCAGCTGGAGAAGGCCGGCGTAATTTTCTGCTCGATGAGCGAAGCCGTGCGGAAACATCCGGATCTGGTGCAGAAATACCTGGGTTCCGTGGTGCCTTATGCCGACAATTTCTACGCGACGCTCAACTCGGCAGTTTTCTCCGACGGTTCCTTCGCCTACATACCGCCAGGCGTGCGTTGCCCCATCGAGCTGATGACCTACTTCCGTATCAACCAGGCCGATAGCGGCCAGTTTGAGCGGACGCTGATTGTGGCCGACGAGGGCGCCTACGTCAGCTACCTCGAAGGCTGCACCGCTCCGATGCGCAAAACCAACCAGTTGCACGCCGCCGTGGTTGAACTGGTGGCGATGGAAGGCGCTGAAATCAAATACAGCACGCTACAGAACTGGTACCCCGGCGACAAGAACGGCGAGGGTGGGGTGTACAACTTTGTTACCAAGCGGGGCAAATGCGCCGGCGCCGATTCCAAAATCTCCTGGACGCAGGTGGAGACTGGCTCGGCCATCACCTGGAAGTACCCCAGCGTCATTTTGCAGGGCGACAATTCGGTCGGTGAATTCTACTCGGTGGCTCTGGTGAACAACTGGCAACAAGCCGACACGGGCACCAAGATGATTCATGTGGGCAAGAACACCCGCAGCACAATCGTAGCCAAGGGCATTTCGGCCGGCCATGGACAACAAACCTACCGGGGTCTGGTGAAAATCAATCCCTCAGCACGCGGAGCCAAGAACTTCACCCAGTGCGACTCGCTCCTCGTTGGCGACAAATGCGGAGCACATACCGTGCCCTACATCGAGGTCAAGAACCCGTCCGCGCAGTTGGAACACGAGGCCACTACGTCCAAGGTTTCCGACGACCAGCTTTTCTACCTGCAACAGCGTGGCATAGGTGTCGAAGACGCACACTTTATGATTATCAACGGTTTCTGCCGCGGCATCTTCCAGGAACTGCCCTTCGAGTTTGCGATGGAAGCATCGCAGCTGCTGAAAGTGAGTCTGGAAGGAACCGTAGGCTAAATCGGCGCGCTGCCTGATTGCCCGATACTGAATAGTTGCGTCACGGGCTGCGACGAACCACGTTGCCCCTGAACGCGCCACCCCTGAAAACGTTACCCCCGGAGAGGAACCTAGCATCCGCGATGACGACTGCCAACCAAACTGACACGCCTATCCTGGAGGTGAAAGACCTCCACGTTGCTATCGACGGCCAGGAGATATTGCGCGGCGTCAACCTGACGGTACGCCCCGGAGAGGTGCACGCCATCATGGGGCCCAACGGCTCCGGCAAGAGCACCCTGGCCAACACCCTGGCGGGCCGACCCGAGTACAAGGTCACCAGCGGGAAAGTCCTGTACAACGGCGCCGATCTGCTGAAGATGGAGCCGGAGGACCGAGCCCGTGAGGGTATGTTCCTGGCGTTCCAGTATCCGGTTGAATTGCCCGGCGTGCGTGCCTGGCAGTTCCTCAAAGCCGCCATCGACGCGAAGCGCGTGCATCAGGGCGAAGAAGAAATGGGCGCTCGTGAGTTCGACCGCCTGTTGCGCTCCAAGGTGGAAGAGGTCGAGATTGATCCTGATCTGGTGCGCCGGTCGGTCAATGAAGGCTTCTCCGGTGGTGAAAAGAAACGCAACGAAGTGCTGCAAATGGCTCTGCTGGAACCCAAACTGGCTCTGCTGGACGAAACCGACTCCGGATTGGATATCGACGCTCTGCGTATCGTATCCGACGGCGTCAATCGCCTGCGGCGGCCGGACAATGCGGCCGTTGTGGTTACCCACTACCAGCGCATCCTCAACTACATCAAGCCCGATCACGTTCACGTCCTGGTGGACGGTCGCATCGCGTTGAGCGGGGGCCCGGAACTCGCCGAGCAACTGGAAGCCCGCGGCTACGACTGGGTGCGCGAAGGCGTGGAAGCCTCCGGCGGGTAACGTCGATTGCAACCGCGAAGGTGTCCCGCGCCGTCGCGGCCCCGTCCAGTGTTCCGATAATTTCCACACCACAAGCAGGCTGAATGACCACCACCGCTGACACATACCCTCATTACACTGCCGCCTACGAGGCGCAACCGCCCGCAGTGGCCGAGACGCTGCGCGCGTTGCGCAACCGTGGTTGGGACGCCTTTTCGCAACTTGGCCTGCCCACCGCCCGGCGCGGCAATGAGCCGTGGAAATACACCAATGTCGCACCCATTGCCCGGCAAGCTTTTGCTCATCCACAACCAATGCCGGTGGAGGATGGAGTCGTAACGCTGGACGATGTGCGGGCAGCCGCACCCTGGCACGCCGGCTGGCATACCTTCGTGTTCATCGACGGTGTGTTTGCGCCCCACCTTTCCTCAGGCGCCGAGATTGCGGAATCTGGCGGGATAGTGATTGCGCCGCTGGCCGACACGATTCACACTGAACGGGGCGCCAGCGTCAGGCTGTTGGGTGAACTGGCGCGACCCGAGGATGACGGTTTCGTCGCCCTCAATACGGCCTTCGTTCGGGACGGCGTGGGTATCGACGTGCCGGCGGATGGTGATGCCGGTGTGGTCAACGTGGTTTATCTGACCACCAGACGCGAACAGCCGAGGGTTACCCATCCGCGAATCATCGTGTCCGCCCAGCGCAATTCGCGAGCCACGGTGATTGAAACCTACGTTGGACCCGACGATACGCGTTATTTCACCAACGCGGTTGCCGAAATACATGTGCACGAGGGTGCCCGAGTTGAACACTACCGCCTGCTGATGGATGGCATGGACGCCTATCACGTGGGCACCAGCCGTGTGATTCAGCATCGGGACTCCGGGTTTTCGTCGGTGTCGATCTCCCGTGGAGCGGCGCTGGGGCGCAATGATTTCAGCGTTACTTTGATCGGCGCTGGGGCCGAATGTACTTTGAATGGCCTGTATCTGACCGTCGGCAATCAACACATGGACAATTACATCAACATTGACCATACCGAACCCAACGGCACCAGTCGCATGTTCTACAAGGGCATCCTGGACGGGCATTCGCGGGCGATTTTCGGAGGCAACGTTACCGTCCGAGAGGGCGCGCAAAAGACGGACGCCCAACAAACCGACAAGAATCTGTTGCTGTCGGAGCAGGCGGAAGTGGATAGCAAACCCAGCCTGTTGATATACGCCGATGACGTGAAGTGCGGCCACGGCGCCACCGCCGGCCATATCGACCTGGATACAGTCTTCTATATGCAGAGTCGTGGCCTTGATTTACCCACCGTCAGCCGCATCCTGATTCATGCCTTTGCCAGCGAAATTATCGACACGGTCGCCCTGGTGCCGCTGCGGGAGTATCTCGACGAACAGTTCCAGAATGCCATCCCCGACGTTGATATCACGCTGCCGATCGGAGGCCGCTAGTGACTACCGTACGAGGCCAGAACCAGACCGCTCGGGCGGATGCGCTGGGCGCAATTGATGTGGAGCGAATCCGACAGGATTTCCCGATCCTGCACCAGGAGATCAACGGCAAGCCGCTGGTTTATCTGGACAATGCGGCAACCACACAGAAGCCCCAGGCGGTAATTGACGCCATCACCAATTATTACGTGAAGAACAATGCCAACGTGCATCGGGGCGTGCATACATTGAGTCAGCGTGCCACCGACGACTACGAATCGGCAAGGGAGTCGGTACGCCGGTTTATCAATGCGCCCGACGACTGTGAAGTCATCTATGTTCGTGGCGCCACCGAAGGTCTCAATCTGGTGGCCAGCAGCTACGGTCGAAAATACTTCAAACCCGGCGATGAAGTAATCATTACCGGCATGGAGCATCACTCCAACATCGTGCCCTGGCAGTTATTGGGCAAGGAACTGGGCATCCGGTTGCGGGTGGTTCCATTCAACGATGACGGCGAGTTGCTGCTGGATGAATTCGAAGGGATGCTGAACGACCGCACCAAATTGGTGTCGGTGGTACACCAGTCAAACGCGCTGGGAACCATTAACCCGGTGCGAACTATCGTCGAGCTGGCCCACGCCAAAGGTGTGCCGGTCATGCTCGATGCGGCGCAGTCGGTCCCGCATATGCCCATCGACGTGCAGAAACTGGGCGCGGACTTCCTGACATTTTCGGGACACAAACTGTACGGGCCCACCGGTATCGGGGTGCTTTGGGGCCGAGCCGATTTGCTCAACGCGATGCCCCCGTACCAGTCGGGCGGCGAGATGATTCGTTCGGTTACCTATGAAGAGACCATATTCAACGTGCTGCCGGCCAAATTCGAAGCGGGCACTCCGGACATCGCCGGGGCGATCGGCCTGGGCGCCGCCATTGAGTACCTGGAAGCGATCGGGATGGAAAAGATCGCCGCGTATGAACAGGCTTTGATGCGCTATGGGGCAGAGCGACTCTCCAGCATTGAGGGCGTGCGGATCATTGGCAACGCCGCCGAAAAAGGCGGTGTGTTGTCGTTCATTATGGACGTTGCCCACGCCCACGACATTGGCACTATCCTGGATGCCGAGGGGATTGCGGTGCGCACCGGGCACCATTGCGCGCAACCCGTGATGGCGCATTACGGGGTAGCCGCCACCGCACGGGCGTCGCTGGCGCTCTACAACACTACCGCCGAGATTGATTCACTGGTCAAGGCCATTGACCGGGTTATTGAGGTGTTTGGGTAATGGCTTCCGATTTGGGTGACCTCTACCAGGAAATCCTCCTGGAACACAACCGCCGGCCTCGAAATTTCCGCGCTGTGGACGGAGCGACACACCAGGCCGACGGTTTCAACCCGTTGTGCGGCGACCAGATTTCGCTGCAACTCAAGGTGGTCGCAGACACTGGAGTGGTGTCGGATGTGGGGTTTCAGGGGCACGGCTGCGCCATCAGTCGGGCATCTGCGTCGCTGCTGACGCAAGCCGTCAAGGGCGTGGCCGCATCCGAGATTGAGGCCCTTTTCGATGAGTTTCACCGGATGATGACCGAACCGGACGCCGATTTGAACCTGGACCTGCTGGGCGACCTGGAAATGCTGTCAGGAGTGATTGCCTACCCGACGCGCATCAAGTGCGCCATCCTGGCCTGGCATACGTTGAAGGCCGCTCTGGACGGCGAAGCCATCGCTACCACGGAATAGCCATAATCCGGGAGCGTTGTATTAGGTATGCCGCAGGTGCCCGACCAGCCCGAGGCGTTGTATGGCGACGTCATCATGGACCACTACCGCAATCCACGCCATCGCGCGCGGCTTGCTGCTGCCGATGTTGAAACCGAAGAATTTAATCCCTTTTGCGGCGACCGGGCGAACCTGCAACTCCAGCTCGGCAAGCATTCCGAACGACCTGTCACCATTGAAGGGGTGAGCGCCGTCGCGGAAGGTTGCAGCATCATCCAGGCGTCAGCATCCTTGCTGGCCGACCAGTTGCGGGGTTGCACGCTGGACGAGGCGGCCGACCTGTCGCGTCTGTTCCGCAACCTGATGCAGGGGAAGCCGTTGCCCCCGGCCGCGTCGGAGGCGTTGGGAGGTTTGGAGGCGCTGGTAGTGGTGCGCCAGTACCCGGTGCGCATCAAATGCGCCCTGTTGCCCTGGGTGGCTCTTGAAGAAGGACTACGCCGGCTGCGCTAGCAACCCGGTCAGTTCCCTCTCCCCACCGTGGGAGAGGGCTAGGGTGAGGGGGCGTTTCTACTTGCCCTGCAACCCGCGCAGGTAGGCGATGTGCCCCACGTGCTGGTACATCTCGCCAATGATTTGGCGGAACATCGCGCCTAAAGACATCTCAGGACGACGTTCCCGAGGCACCGTCTCCATATCGGTGGGAGACAGAGTATCCAGATACGCCAGCGTGGCTTGCCGGATGGCTGCCCGGTACTGCAAGAACTCACCCAAATCCAGGCGGGGTAAGTTGGCTACCTGATCGGCAGTGTGCCCGAACCCGTTGTCTCGGGTGGGAAGCCCGAATTTGTCGTTCCAGCCGTCCTGCTCCCAAATCTCGGTCTTGAACTGGGCGAAAAACTGGATCCACATATCTTCGACCCGCACCATGTGCCACAGAATCCAACCGATGGAATTAGCTGCCGGCGTGGGCTGCCAGGCCAGTTCGTCCGGCGTGAGGCCGTCCAGCGCATCCAGCAGGAACCCGTTTTCCTTGTCCAAAGCGTCGACAATAAACTCATTCAACGTCATGATGTGAACTCCGAAGCGATTTGGTGGGGAGACTGGATATCAATCCAAAGCCGACGCTCAATCGTCGGTGCGATGGCGACCAGGTTAGGCTGTCAGGAACCCCGCCACGCTGTCGTGAAACGCGTCAGGACACTCCAGCTGCGGAATGTGACCGCACTGGGGAATCACGGTGAGCGAGGCGTTGGGTAGCAGGTCTCGGAATGCCGCGCCGTATTCCGGCGGTATCACCTGGTCGGCGTCGCCCCACAGCACCAGCGTGGGCATGGTAATGCGGTGGGCGCGTTTGGTGAGGCCGCGCTCTGGGATGGGCCAGGTGAACTTGGCGACGGATTGCAACGTCTGAAGCCGATCCAGCGTATGCTCCAATTGCTCCTCGATGCCCTCCGGCGGCGTGACGTATGCTTTGGCAAGGTCGCCGTCAGAGTCGTACCACAGCATTTCCCGGCGTTCATCGGGCGTAAGGATGAAGAAGTCGGCAATCGGTTTGTCGTCCAGCCATAGACCCAGCGAATTCACCAGCACCAGGCGTGAAACTCGATCTGGCCGATGGGCTGCCAACTCGGCGGCGCAGAAACCACCGTAGGAGTGGCCGACTACATGACAACGCTCAATTCCCAGGGCGTCCAGCAATTCTTCGTAGAACTGCACCAGATCCCACAGGTCGTCCAGATAGTTCAATCCGGTTGACTCGGAAACGCCGGGGTGGGCCGGCGCGTAGACGTGGTATCTCTCAGCCAGGCGGTCGAGAAAGTCAGGCCATCCGACGTAGCCGCCGGCTCCGTGCAGGAAAATAAGCGGGTCACCGGAGCCGCCTTCCGCGACCTGAACGCTGAACATACCACCGCGAACGGAGACCATTCGCTCAATGTGCGCAACCATAGGGGAGTCACCTCGGAGATTGTCAAAAGAATCGCCGGCAAAGCCTGACGAATGTCATACAATACCAACCGTAAAACGCGCAATACGATACCACAATCCGAATATTTCCGGCACGGATGCCGGCAGCAGCGGCATGGGATCAGATCACTCGGAAACGCAGCTCACGCGTACCCACTTTGTCATTGCGAGCGCAGCGCGGCAATCTCGTTGCCGTAGCAATGGTCGCCGTAGCAATGATGGTTCACCGACGTGTACTCAACCTCAACGAGATTGCCACGTCGCTATGCTCCTCGCAATGACAAGTGATGGTGGACGCTGATCGCAATGACGGCAGGTTGGTTTGGTTTGACAAAGTGGGTACGCATGAGCGTCGTGCCGTATTTGACACCGAAGAAAACCCTTGCGTATAATGAGTCCAGTGCGGGTTAGGCACGCCGGTTGGCTAAGTGCCGTAGGATACCCTCCCGACAGCGCACCCAGGGTGCGCCTGTTGTCCCGCAGTCGGTTCGCCGTTCTCTCTCACTCATATACTCCCCCAGGTGACGCAGATTAACGGACGCCGGCTTTTAGTTTCGGTGTACGGCGTTGGGCTACGTAGTCCAAGGGCCAAATCGTCCCAGCAGGTACGCTAGGTAGTTATGCCCACCAAGTTTATTTTTGTGACCGGCGGCGTGGTCAGTTCCATCGGCAAAGGGATTAGCGTCGCTTCCATTGGACGCATCCTCAAGAGTCAGGGCCTCACGGTATCGGTCATCAAGCTGGACCCGTACCTCAACGTCGACCCAGGCACCATGTCGCCGTACCAGCATGGCGAGGTTTTCGTAACCAAAGACGGCGGCGAAACCGACCTTGACCTGGGACACTACGAGAGGTTTATCGACATCGAACTGACCCGCGAGAGCAACGTAACCGCTGGTCAGGTTTACATGACGTTGATCACTCGTGAGCGACGCGGAGACTTCCTCGGTGGCACCATCCAGACGGTGCCCCATCTCACCAACGAGATAAAATCGCGGTTGATCGGATTGGCCGAAACATCTGGGGCCGATGTGATTGTGGTGGAAGTGGGTGGCACGGTCGGTGATATCGAAGGCTTACCCTTTCTGGAAGCCATACGGCAAATGCGCAACGAGGTGGGCCGCAACAACGTCTTTTACGTTCACTTGACGCTATTGCCCTACATTTCGGCCTCGGAAGAACTCAAAACCAAACCGACTCAACACAGTGTCAAAGAACTCCGCAGCATTGGCATCCAGCCGGACGCGTTAATCTGTCGCAGCGACACCGAGATTACGCGGGGCATTCGGGAAAAACTTTCCCTGTTCTGCGACGTCGCTTCCGAAGCGGTCTTTCCAATGCCCACCGTCAAGAACGTTTACGAAGTCCCGCTGATAATGGAAGAGTTCGGTCTCAGCCGAATCCTCTCGCAAATGCTGGGACTGAATGGGCAATGCGAGTTGAGCGATTGGAGCCGGCTGGTGGACCAGATGAACGCCGCCGAAGGCGAAATCCCCGTGGCCATCGTCGGCAAGTATGTTGAATACCCCGACTCGTACATGTCGGTGCGCGAAGCCCTGCGCCACGCAGCGGCATCGTGCGGGTTGCGTGCCGATATAAGGTGGGTACACTCCGAAGCTGTGGAACGGGATGGGGCTGACGTACACTTGAAGGACGTCAGCGCCATCGTGGTACCGGGCGGGTTCGGTCCCCGTGGTGTCGAAGGGATGGTGGATACGAGTCGTTACGCCCGCGACAAAGGCGTGCCCTATCTGGGTTTGTGCCTGGGAATGCAGGTGATGGTAATCGACTGGGCTCGGGACGTGGCTGGCCTGCCCCAGGCCAATTCATCTGAGCTGGATCCCGACTGTGAGCATCCGGTGGTGGACATCATGCCCGGCCAGAAGAGCATCACCAACTTCGGCGGCACCATGCGGCTGGGACAGTATCCATGCCGACCCCAGTCCAACACGCGAACGGCTCAAGCATATGCGGCGTCGGAAGTTATGGAACGCCACCGCCACCGCTATGAAGTCAACAATAAATACCGCGAATCCCTGGAAGCATCGGGCATGGTGATGAGCGGTCTGTCTCCGGATGGCGAATTGGTGGAAACGGCAGAAGTACCCGACCATCCATTTATGATCGGGGTGCAGTTTCACCCTGAATTCCAGTCGCGACCGAACCGCCCGCATCCGTTGTTTAGCGCATTGATCGGGCAGGCAAGCTCCATTGTTCGGGAAGGCAATCAGTTGCCGTTCCGCAAATCGGGCGGGTGGTCATTCCAGTCCAAACGATAACCCGCAGTATCCGTGAATCGGCCGGAATACTCGAAACGCCGGGTCGGTTCAAATAGATTCGACGATAGCTGAACAGAGTCTGCGCCTGGTTCGGCGCCACACGTGCCAGGCCCGGTTATTCGATTACACAACCCCTGGAGGACGAGGCAGTGAAACTGTTTCTGGACACCGCCAACATCGATGAGATCCGGCAGGGGGCCGAACTTGGTGTGATTTCGGGAATTACCACCAACCCATCGTTGGCGGCCAAAGAGGGAATCGGCGGTTCAGTTGGTTACCGTGCGGCGGTGCAGGAAATCGCGGACATCGTGGACGGCCCGATCTCGGTGGAGGTCGTCAGCACCGATGCGGCAGGCATGATTGCCGAGGGTCGGGACATCGCCGAATGGATCCCCAACCCGTGGGTCAAGATTCCCAGCACCGAGGAAGGATTCAAAGCCATCAGCGTGCTGGCCCGCGACGGTATCCAGGTCAACCAGACCTTGGTCTTTTCGGTGAATCAGGCATTGCTCGGCGCCAATGCCGGCAGCACGGTGGTGAGCCCATTCGTCGGTCGGCTGGACGACATTGGGCAGGACGGCATCGGGTTGGTGGCCGATATTGTGGCCGTGTACCGGCAACAGGATGTGGCAACGCAGGTAATGGCGGCCAGCATCCGCGGACCCCGACACTGCGAGTTAGCCGCTGCGGCTGGCGCCCAGATTTCCACTGTCCCTTACAACGTATTGACTCAGATGATTAAACACCCACTTACCGATGCCGGTTTGGCGCGATTCTTGCAAGACTGGCAACAAGTTTCCGGAGGCTGACGAAATGGTCCGCGCCCGCCCTGCTCCTAATACCGCTACCCGCCGACGCCGGCGACCTGCCGATACCGTTGCGAACGACGCCGAGGCTGGGGTCGCTGTTGCTGAACCGATGGACATCGAAGCCGTCAACGGTCGGGGTTATACCGAAGGCGGCAACGGCGCCCTGCCGGAGAAATTCATCGACATTGCCGACCTGTCTGGTATGCCCTATGACGAACTGCTGGGCCTGGCGCCGAGCGTTGGTTTCCGCGACGAAAGCGCCCTGACCGAACTGGGTCGGGAGGCGCTGTCGCAGAAAATTCGACAGGCCGCGGCCAACCGCAATATGCTGACTGCTTCCGGCGTGCTGGAAGTTATGGATGCCGGACACGGCCTGCTGCGCTCGTTGCAATACCCGCCAGTAAATGGTGATGTGTTCGTGGGCCAGTCCCAGATCCGCCGGTTCAACCTGAAAACCGGGGACTCGGTTACCGGCCTGGTGCGGCCACCCAAGGAAGGCGAACGACGCTTTGGCCTCACCCGGGCTATTCGCATCAACCTGCTGGACCCGGAACTGCAAAAACCTGGCACGCGACGTACCTTCGAATCCCTGACGCCGATATTCCCCAATGACCACATCGTGCTGGAACACGATGGCGGCTCCCTGTCCTCGCGAATGATTGACCTGTTTGCGCCGATCGGATTGGGGCAGCGCGGTATGGTCGTGTCGCCGCCCAAAGCGGGCAAAACCACGGTGCTGCGCCAAATTGCCGCCGCAGTCACGCAGAACCGACCCGACGTGGTGCTGATGGTCGTTCTGATCGGAGAACGTCCCGAGGAAGTCACCGAAATGCGGCGGGCGGTGTTCGGCGACGTGTTCGCGTCGACCTTCGATGAGTCGGTAGAAGAGCAGTGCCGGGTGGCCGAGCTGGCCGTTGAACGGGCGAAGCGTCTGACCGAAACTGGCCGGGATGTAGTGATTCTGTTGGACAGCATCACCCGCCTGACGCGGGCCTACAACCTGGCGCTGCCCACCTCCGGGCGCACGCTGTCCGGCGGCATCGACCCGGCGGCCCTGTATCCCGCCAAGCGTTTCATCGGAGCGGCGCGCAACCTGGAGGAGGGCGGTTCGTTGACTATCGTCGCCACTTGCCTGCTGGACACGGGCAGCCGCATGGACGAGGTAATCTACGAGGAGTTCAAGGGCACCGGTAACATGGAACTGCACCTGGACCGGCGCCTGGCCGACCAGCGGTACTTCCCGGCAATCGACGTGGTGCGCAGCGGCACGCGTCGGGAGGAGCTGCTCTATGATGCCGAGACGGAACAGCAAATTTTGCTCCTCCGGCGCATGGTTACGCTGGCCTCGGGCGGCGACCAGGCCAACATGGGCGATGCCACCAAGCGCGTGCTGGAACGTCTCGCTCGCACGCGCACCAACGCCGAGTTCCTGAACAACCTGACCAAAGACGCCTAGACTGAAACTAACAGCCGTTTCAGCCGGATGCGAGGGGCGAATCCAGGTTCGCCCCTTTTTGTTTTGCTAAATACTCGGCAATTCATCGAACGGCGGTTACTCTGGCCCAACCCGCCGCGACCTCATCACCACCAGGGCAACGACTCCTACAATCATCGCCAGCACGATAAACCCTACAACGGCCAGCAAAGCGATGGACAAGGTACTCAACCCACCATCTGGCGATTCCGGTTCGACCGGTCGGTCAACCACCGTCCGATCATCACCGGAAGGTATGACGGCAGCAGTAACCGTTTGCACGATAGCCGTGCGGTTCACCGTCGGTGGTGGAACCGGGGTATCCGTCGGAGGCGGCACGGGCGTGGCGGTGGGTGGAATGGGTGTGCTGGTGGGCGGAACGGGCGTATCCGTAGGTGGTGGTGGTACGGGAGTGTCCGTCGGCAGCGGCGTGTTGGTGGGTATCGGGGTGTTAGTGGGCACCGGTGTAATCGTCGGCGTGGGCGTTGGGGCCACGTAGCGCGCCTTGTTCAGCGTTACCGTCGCGAACACGCCGGGCACCCGGTCGCGGGCCGAGTCGTACACGTAGATAGTTGCGGTGTAGCCGGGTGTGGTGGCAAAGTCCTCGTGATAATCCACCGGAATCATGGATTGGCCGGTGAACTTCCCGACCCGGTCGGTTTGGAAGGTCGCGCTGCCGTTGAACCTGAGGAAGGGGCCGTTAGAGAGCCGCACCGAGTAGCCGGCGGCATAAGCTTCCAAACCGGACACCATGACGGTGATGGGTTCGCCGATGCCAAGGTCGGGTGGAGTTACTGACAACGCGCCGGCGGCGACCCGGATGCGGTAGGACGCGGTGAGCTGGCTCAGCGGGTAGTTGTCAATTTTCACCTGGACGGTTAACACCGAGCCGGCCTGCTGCCGTCGGGTTACCTCATACTGCAATTCCCACGATGTGCCGGTGGCATACACGAAAGTGGGCCGGCCGTCGATGGTTACGGAGATGGTGGGCGGGTTGTAGTGCTGCCGGTCGGGAGGAAAGTTGGTTCCGCGAATGGTAATCACGTCGCGCAGGGCTACTTCGCCATCGGCCGGCGTAAAGGTGATGGTGGGTTTGGCGATTTTTACCTCGGCGCTGGCCCGGGCGCCCGTATTGTCCGTTACCTGCAGCGTTTCCTCGCCATTGGAGCTCAGGAACCGGCTGATGAGCTCCGACGAAACATTGCCCTGGGGACTCGCCACCGCAAAAGTGCCCGACAGACGGCCGCCCCGGGACAGCCGCACGCACTTGTCGGTTACCTCGTTGTCATCCAGGAAGGCGAGAGGTACGCCGCCCAAAGTGATGTTGCAGACTTCGTTGCCGGGCAGGTTGAACGAGGATGCGATGGCGGTTCGCCCTAGGGTCAAGCCGCCGGAGCCAATGCCCTGCACCAGCAACTCGATGGCAGCGATGGTGATGTTGACGCTGGCGGTTTGCCCGCCATTGAAGGTGACGTGCACGGTTACCGTACCGCTTGTGCCCGGTGGAATTGTAACCGTCAAAGTCTTGCCGGACTGCCGCCACTGACCGGCTCCCAGGGGTCGGCCAGCCACCAGAACGTTGTCGATGCTGAGGCCGCCGGTCGCCCCTTCAATCGACAGATTCACCTCCTCACCGGGCCGAATGGTTACGCCCGAACCTGTCCCGAACGCCCTCAGTCCGGCCTTCACGTCCATTGCGATAGATGTACCGCTGGTTCTGCCGCTGCCGTCGCGCGCGCAAACCTGGTACCTGCCGGCGTTGGGAAAAGCGGTAGTGCGAATCTCAACTTGGGCGGTAAAGCGATAGTCAGAGCCTACGGTAGCGCTGCCGACGTCTCTCCACCCGCTGCCGCCAACGCTGGTACACGCTGCGGAACCGGTGCTTGGCTGGGCGTACAGGTTGACGGTAAGGCCCGGCGCGAAGCCGGAGCCCGTGAAGGTAACCGTTTTCCCGTAGCCAACCTCATTTTCCCCGTCAATTTCCAAGGCGGCGTTGACTCCCAGCTTGTCAGTCAAGTTGCCGCTTTCGCCCCAGCTCACGGTAATGGGGTATCCGTCGTCGGAATCCGGAGGTTCGGCCGGTAGACGTAACACGTTGCCTAGCGAGATGGAAACCCGGCTGGACCTTAAATCAGGGCACCTGGGGCGTTCGCGTTCATCGTAGGTGGCGTGCCAATTACCGCTGCAGCCAGGCAAAGTTATGCGGTGAGGCTGGTCGGCACTATCGCTAAGGTCAACGTCAACGTAACCGGGATAGTATCGTCCGCCGGCGCCGATGACGACGTTCTTGGGGTCGATATTGCGAGGGACGGTCATCTCTCGCGGCAGGGTTATGAGAATATCTCCGGTGGGCGGCGTGCAATTGCCGCTGGCGCCAGTCAACTCCAATATCAGGTCAACCCGGTCGCCGGGGGTAGTATCGCGACCCTGATTGAGGGTAAGGGAAGTATAAATGCAAGGCTGAATGGCAGCGGCGGTTACGGTGATGGTGAAGGTCAACGCGGTAGTCATCGCGGTAGTCGTTGCCGAGTCTGTTGCTGTGTAGGTGTACTCAGTGCTGGGAGATACAGCCGTGGGCGTGCCGCTGAGTACGCGAGAGGTGGGATCGAACGACAGGCCCATCGGCAAAGCTTGGGATAGCGTGTAGGAGATTGGTGCGGTTCCGCCCATCGCTGGCGGTAGGGTGATGCTGGCGGTTTGATTAACCGTGTAAGTCTGGTTATCAATGGTTGCACTGTCGAAAGTGAGTGGCGGCGGATGCACTACGATAGTGAACTTCAGTGGAGCAGTGGCCGGCGGTCTAGCCGAGTCTGTTGCCGTGTAGGTGTACTCAGTGCTGGCAGATACAGCCGTTGGCGCGCCGCTGAGCACGCGGGAGGTTTCGTCGAACGATAGTCCGGTTGGCAAAGCTGGGGACAGGGTGTAGGAGATTGGTGCGGTTCCGCCCATCGCTGGCGGTAGGGTGATGCTGGAGGTTGCATTCACCGTGTAAGTCTGGTTCTCAATGGTGGTGCCGAACGTCAGGGGCTCCAGCCCCTCCGCCACACCCACGCCAGCAAGCAGCATTGCAACGGCGGCCACGGCAACGGCAACTACCAGCCAGATTATCGGTTGGCGTCGGTTTGCAGAATTGGTGGATGCGCGCACGGTGCTGCCAGCTCAGTTGTGGTAGTACTGCGGCCATTATACGGTACGTCGCCGGCGGCTCGATGGGTTGCCCCATGCCCGTTCAATCTGTTTCCAGCTATGCAGTGTAATGTCAGATGGGAGATAGCCGCACCCGTTCGCCATGACAGCGTTGCGCCGATGGTCTTATAATAAAGTATCAGCACGAGAGGCAGTGGTTTATGACAACTCCAACCGAACCGCGAACCGGAATGTGGGTATCCGTCGCTGAGTTTCTGGAACTTGGCGAACCGGACGACAAGCGCAAAATGGAGCTGGACGACGGGGAGCTGTACATAATGTTCAGGCCGCGGCCACGTCACCAGTCGGCGCAAGGCACGTTGTATTACTATTTTGAGAACCACTTCCGTAGCTTTGCGGAGCCGCCGGCCGAGGTCTATCTTGACGTCATCGTTGCCCTGCCCGCCGAGTCGCCACGGCTTTTCGCGCCCGACCTTACGATTATCCTGCAGAACGGCGGGGCCATTGTGGGCGACCGGATGGTGGAAGGCGCGCCGGACATCGTGATTGAAATTCTCTCCACCAATCGCAACCGGGACCTGGTGCGAAAACGGCAGGTCTATGCCGAGGCGGGCATCCCGGAATACTGGATTGTTGACCAACTCGACCATACTGCCTTGCAGTTGGACTTGCAGGATGGCCGGTGCGTGGCACGGGCCGTCCTGACTGCCGATGATACGCTGACCACGCCACTGCTGCCCGGTCTGGCCATCCCGCTGGCTGACGTATTCCGCCACCGTAGCCGGCCGGCTCAGTGACCAGGGGACTCACCATGTCGCCACGCTCCGGGAACATACTCATCGTTGACGACGAGGCCACGTCTGCCATCGTGCGGGCCGTGCGTCGGCGTCTGGAGGAGGAGGGCTGGGGCACCCAGGTGGTCAGCAAGGAGGAGCACGGTTCCGCCGACGATATGCTGTGGGCCGCGTTGCACGCCATTGAGGATCAGCGACCCGACGGCGTGATTCTGGACGTGCGCCTGGGCGACTACCGCGATGACCAGTTCAAGGGGCTGGACATTCTGAAACGCATCGTAGTGCAGCATCCCCAGCTGCCCGTGCTGATGTTCACCCAATACAGCCAGGGCGTGGAGCGCGACACGGTGGCCCGAAGCGCCCTGCAGGTCAACTCCCCGGTGGAATTCATCGACAAGCTGGCCTCGCCGGAGGAAGTGGCGTTGCGGGTGCGCCGGCTGGTGGGCGTCGAACCGCACACCATCGCCATCGGCGACCGCATTGTGGTGGACACCGAGGGAGAGTCAGTGCAGGTTCGGGATGCGCAGGGCCGATTGACGCCGGTGGCCGACGTGGGCGGCCGGCGCTTCCAGATTCTGCGTGAGCTGGCCGAAGCATGGTACCGCAGCCCTGGCAACCTGGTGTCATTCGATCGGCTGGAACGCTACCTGGAAGGCGATGACACCCGCGCCTCGCTGCGAGTTCGTATCCGCGAGATCAAGGTGTCGATGGGTCGAGCGCTGGGAGTGTCGCTGGGCGCCAACGACTTCATCGTCAGCGTGCGCGAACGGGGCTACCGGCTGCTGCCGCCGCGGGAATAGGATCGCAAGATGGCTATTTTGACGGTGCGTCGCGTCGCGGCCTATCCCTGGCCGGCGTTGCTGGGCCTGCTGCTCGCCATGCTGGGCCTGCTGCTGATGCTGCTGTCGGTGTTTTTCCCGCTGGTGTCGCTGTTCCCGGCGCGCTGGAGCATAGAACCGCTGGCGTACATCGGGATGGGCGCGGTCGGAGTGGGCCTCGCGGTGGCCGTGGGCGTGTATGCCGTTTTGAGTGTTCGCCACGGCAACGGCCACGGTTTCAACGGGGTTGATGACTGGAGCCGGCTGACCGAGCAGCAGTTTGAGACCTTCCAGCACGACCTGGGTCGCCCGATGCGGCGGATACTTGGCAAGTGCCGTGAGGTGCGCGGCGTGCTGGCCTCAACCGGCGAGGACGTGTCCATCGTGGTACACGAGCTGCTGGACGAGATTGAGGAGCAGGCACCGTCCTTCCGCCTGATGATGGCCAATATGCAGGTGATGATTAACCTGGAAACGCCCGACGCGCCGGCGGACAAGTATCCGGTGGAGCCATCCGCTGTGGTGAGTCGCATCGCAGAACGTTACATGGGGCAGGCCGCGGAACAGGGCAAGGACATAGTCTGGTGGTCCGAGCCGGAGGTGTTCGGCATCGTGTACTCGGACGCCGCAGTGCTGGAGCACATCATCGCCAACCTGGTGGACAACGCCCTGCGCTACGGCGGCGACGATGTGGAGATTAACCTGACCCGTAACCTGCACAGTTTCATGGTGAACGTTACCGATAACGGCCCCGGGATTCCGGCGCACTACCGTACCCACCTGTTCACTCGCGGCTGGACTCCGGAGATGGGGCGCAGCGAGGAGAAGACGTCATCCGGCCTGGGCCTGTACATCAGTCGCACGCTGGCCAACCGCTACGGCGGCGAGCTGTCAGTGCAGTCGGTACCAGCGCCGGCGGAAGACCACCACACCACGTTCCGTTTGACCCTGCCGCTGGGCTCCCCGACCGCCAACTGACGCTTTGCGACAGCAGATAGCAGTTGTTGTAGTCACCGGGTTGCTGATCGCGCTGCTCCTGGCGTTATGGGTGGTCGCATTGCCGTTCACTCCCGATGTCCGACCGCTGGCGCGAGTCACAGTGACGCCGCCAGCGACGCCTTTGCCGGTGGAGACCCCCACGGCGGTTCCTACAATGCCGGCGCCAACGCTGATGCCAACGCCGGCGCCAACGCCAACGCCCCAACCGACCCCGCCGCCCACGATTGCTCCGACCCAACCGGTTCCAACATTGCGACCTTCGCCCACTTCGCCGCCGCCTTTGTTCCTGGAAGTTATACGCCCGGGAAACCTGGAGGTATTACGCGGCGAAAATCCCCAGGTGGAAGTGGCCGGCAGAACGCTGCCCTGGTCCTTCGTGGAGATTTTCTATGACAGCAGCGGGTCGGAACAGCGGATGCGCCCGGTGCGGGCCGACGCCAACGGCAATTTTGCCGGTTTTATACCGCTGGGGGAACGAGTCAACGTGCTGGAAATCATCAGTAGCGACAGTTCGTCCGACCAGAAAGCGCGCCTCTTTTTGCAGGTAACCTATGATCCCGAGCCGCCAGTGCTGACGGTCAGGATTTCCGAACCGGCCAACGGAGCAAACGTGGACGATGCGGTGATCACGGTGTCTGGCACAACGCTGCCGGATGCTCGAGTAGTGCTAAATGGCATCATACCGGCGCCAGCGGACGGCTCCGGCCAGTGGCGGGCCGACATCCTGCTGCAGGTTGGGCGCAACGAGATTGTCGCAGTGGCATCCAACGAGGATGACAAGGCTCAGATGACCATCACGGTGACGTACACGCCCTGAATTACGGCCGGTATCGCAACCGTAGTCGTTGGCATTGGGGGCGTGATTTTACCGGGATGGACAGGATAAACGGGATGGGCGGGATTCTTCTGATTGAGGGTTGACGCTGGATGGGCTTTGTCCTTTTGGGTGGTGGGTTTGGTGTTTTTGGTGTCAGGCGTTTACGGTTTCGGGGCGGTGTCGGAGCACGGCCAACACTGTTTTGCGCGCAGAGCAATTTTGTCCTAGACTTGCGTGTCCCGCGGGCAGCCGGTTGATGGAACCGGGGCAGCGCGGCACGCGGCGGTGGTGACTCCCGCTGGGTTCGTCAGGCATCACCGGTGAAAGGCGGCATAGCCCAACTGAACCAATCTGCAAATAACCGACGGGCCGTTGTCGCCCTGAAACCGTATTCGCCTTGCTATTCGGATGTAGCTGGGGCGGTTCCGACGAGGTTCGCGAGGTCTGGCCGGAATTGCCTGACATAATTGATGATAGGGATGGGGAATCGGAGGACGCAAGGGGTTGGTGTCAGTGGCGGGGGGCGGGTTTTTGGCATGGATGTACAGGATAGACGGGATAGGGACGGGGACGGGGACGGGTTTTGGCATGGATGTACAGGATAGACGGGATGGGAATGGGACGGAGATGGGGACGGGGGTTCACCCTCACCCTCTCCTATCGAGGGAGAGGGGGGTTTTGAAAAGGCTCTGGTTTGTCGCCGTGTATGGTCGCGCATCAGCTCGAAAATGTGCTATAATAGCGTTGGCGCAGTGTCTCCCAGCGAGTTGGCCGTATTATTATGACCCAGATTGACGACGTTAAAAGCCGTGTGGATATTGTCGAGCTAATCAGCAGCTACGTCAACCTGCAACGGTCTGGTTCATCATACAAAGCCAACTGCCCGTTCCATCAGGAAAGGACCCCGTCGTTCTACGTTTTTCCCGACCGGCAATCCTGGCGTTGTTTTGGCGCGTGCGCTGAGGGCGGTGATGCCCTATCCTACGTGATGAAAGCAGAGCGGATGGACTTCCGCGAGGCGTTGCATCGGCTGGGCGCACGGGTCGGCGTTACCATTGAAGACCGGGAAACCGCCGGCCAGTCGGCAGAATTGTACGAAATCAATGATGCGGCCCGGCGTTTCTATCAGCAGGAACTGGCGTCTGCGGAGGCTAAATTCGTCCGCGAGTATTTGGAAAATCGCGGCATCATGGAACGGACCGCGCAAACCTTTGAACTGGGATACAGTCCACCGCGAGACAACCATCTGCTCGCCCATCTGACTCGCGCCGGCTACGCGCCGGAAAAGGTTGCCGAGGCGGGCTTGGCGCGACAATCGGATGATGGCCGTTATTACGATTTGTTCCGAGGCCGGTTGATTATTCCCATCCGGGAATGGTCGGGGCGTGTGGCCGGTTTTGGCAGCCGTGCCCTGGACGACTCAATCGCCGCCAAGTACGTCAATACGCCGCGCACGCCGGTGTTCGACAAATCCAGAATCCTGTATGCGATGTATCTGGCCAAAGAACCGGTGCGGCAGCGGGGCGTGGTGGTAGTTGAAGGCTACATGGACGCCATCATGGCGCACCAGCATGGATTCGACAACGTGGTGGCGTCCATGGGCACAGCGGTAACCGAACAACAGGTTGCCCAGGTGCGCCGCCTCACCAGCCAGGTGACCATGGCGCTGGACGGCGATGCAGCGGGACAAAATGCGACGCTGCGCAGCCTGGAATCGTCCTGGGGCGTGTTCCAGCAACGCAACTTCCGCAACGCACAGCGGCCCGATGCGTCAGTGCTGCAGCCGCCGCAACACCTGGAATTGCTGGTGGCGGAGTTGCCCGAGGGCCAGGACCCGGACGACCTGATCCGAAAGTCACCCGACGCCTGGCCGGAGTTTCTCGCTGGCGCGGCTCCGTTGTTTGACTACTTGCTGGCGTCGCTCGCTTCCCGCGCCGATATGACGACCGCCGACGGTCGGGCCTGGGTGGTCGGGGCGATGCTGCGATTTGTGGCGCAGATCCCCGATCCGATACGACGCGACATCCACCTGGATGACCTTTCCGGACAGCTTGGCGTGAGCATCGAAACGCTGCACGCAGCGATACCTGCGGTAGCCAGGCAGTCGGCACAATCTCGTCAGCGCCGTCCCGCGCCGTCTTCCGCCGACGATGGCACACCGCAGCCAGCGCGGGACGAACGGACAATTGAGGAGTATTGCCTGGCCCTACTTTTGCAGCACGGGGACGAATTGGGCCCGGATGCCGCCGCCACGGTGTCGTCCGATTGGTTCACTCGCGCTGAAAACCGCGAAATTCACCGCAGCATCATCGGCAGGCGGGCCGTCGATGAGTCAGGCCAGGATGCTGGGCAGCCTCCGGATATGCCAATCGCCCCTGAATTACAGGGACATCTTGACCTGCTGCGCGGTCGAAACCTGGCTCTGTTTAGGGAAGTCGAATTGCAGCGAGCCTGGAGGCAAATCCGATTGGGAATCGAAAAGGAATATCTGAATAATGAAATCTCGCAGTTGCTTACCGTCCTACAGGACAATGCCGATTGGGAATCCCCGGAGGCAGTTCAGGTGCAAGTCGGCAAGGAACGCGTGCGCGAAATAAACCTGGAGCTGACCGGCGCCATATAGTCGGCCGTTCCTGCACAACACCACGACACCAACAATAACGGAGGGAATATGACCATCATCAATAACCGCAATAACCGCCGCAACATAATCGTTGACGACGAGGATTCAGAGTACGAATCCAATGAAACGGTAGTCATCGCAGATGACGAAGAAGGTTACGTTCGGGTACGTTCTGCCGTCGCTGTAGCAGAAGATGAAGACGAAGATGAACAGTCCGATGATGAAGAACCTGAAGTAGATGACATCGGCGTTGCAGTTGTAACCGCGGAAGACCCGGATTCGACCGACGATGAATGGCAGATTCGGCGCGTCGCCGCGGCGCGCACCGTGTTGCCGGAACTGGACGGCCCCTCGCCCCGGGACATCGAGCGCGAGGAACGCGACTGGGCCAACGTGGACACCAACGAAGGCACCGACGCGCTGGACGACCCGGTGCGTATGTACCTGCGGGAGATTGGCCGCGTTGACCTGCTAACCTCCGCTGACGAACGGCGACTGGCGCGGGAACTGGAGGGCCTGAACCACCTGAACAAGCTGGAAAAGGAGTTGGCCGAGCGGCTGTCTGACGATGAAGTGGTCAGTTTCTTGCCCGCCGAGGAAGCGTTGCCCACCGAGAGCATGGCCTGGGAAGCCGCGATGTTGCTGCTGATCCGGATTGCCAACGCGGCTCCGCTAGTTCGGTCGCTGGCTCGCTATCTGGAACTCGACCAGAGTATGCCCATGGGTGAAGTCAAGGAATCGCCGCCGCTGCGGAAGGCCATCGACGCTGAAGTTTCCACTGCTATGATTGAACAGGTCGCCATCGACCTCGACATCACCCAGGAAGTCGCATACCAGAAAATCGTCCAACTTTCTCTCGACACCTGGGTCATTCCGCCCAAGATGGTTGATGTGATTACGTCATACGTTCCGGTGTGGGCCGAATTGCATCCGGACGGTGTGGAGGGTAGCTTTGCGCCGGAACAGGGGCTGGATGTACCGCCCTTGTATGCGGAGGATGACCACTGTTCCCTGCTGTTGCTGGTCCAGTTGTTGAAAGACCCCGGGTTGAGCGATCGGGTGGAACTGGAAAACTTTGACGCTGCCATGCACTTTGAGCGCATCAAGAAAAACGGTGAACGCGCCCAGACGCACCTCACCGAAGCCAATCTGCGGCTCGTGGTGAGCGTGGCCAAGAAGTACATCGGTCGCGGCATGGCCTTGCTGGATATGATCCAGGAGGGCAACATCGGCCTGATCCGGGCGGTTGAAAAATTTGACTACCGGAAGGGGTACAAGTTCAGCACCTATGCCACCTGGTGGATCAGGCAGGCCATCACCCGCGCCATCGCAGACCAGGCCCGCACCATTCGCATTCCGGTGCACATGGTGGAAACCATCAACAAACTGATGCGTCATCATCGCCGACTGTTGCAGGAAAAGGGTCGCGAACCCACCACGGAAGAGCTGGCCGAAGCGATGGAGATGACCTCCGAAAAGGTCGAGGAGATCCAAAAAATCTCCCAGGAGCCCGTGTCGCTGGAAACACCCATCGGCGAAGAAGAAGACTCCTTCCTGGGGGACTTCATCGAAGACCGCACTACGCTGGCCCCCGCCGATGCCGCATCAGCCCAACTGCTGCGGGAACAGGTTCAGGAAGTGTTGAGCTCGCTGACCGACCGGGAGAGCCGCGTACTCAAGCTGCGGTTTGGGCTGGAAGACGGTCGCACCCGCACGTTGGAAGAAGTGGGTCGGGAGTTTGGCGTAACACGGGAACGTATCCGCCAAATCGAGGCGAAGGCGATTCGCAAGCTGCGACATCCCTCGCGCTCCAAGAAATTGCGCGACTATCTGGAATAACCGGCGCTGGCGCCAGGCGCCACGGGGCAACCAATGCGGTTGCCCCGTTTTTTGGCGGTGCTGAGCCGCGTTCACCGGAGCCGCAAAAACCCCAAACCTTGCCTGTGAATATGCGGGCGGCAACAGGCGCACACTCGCTATACTCTCAAATGGAATACCCGGAACACGCTTGGGTAGAGTGAGGTGTAAAAGTGGAAGCCATGGAAATGCCCATTTGTCAGCAGTGCAACATCGGTACGTTGGTGCCGTTGTCAGATTACGGCGCTCAGGGCGCTGCGGTGCACTATAAAGCCTGGACCTGCACCAACCCACCTTGCGGATACAACATAAAAATCCGCAACGGGGATATCTTTATGAACGAACCAATCCGAAGCGGCCGCCATTAGCCAGGTACTGGTCCTCAGCAATCTGGCGGTGTCTGAGACAGGCGACCGGGTTTTATGAATCCGGCGCTTTTCGCGGGACTGAAATCGGTCGGCGAGATTGATTAGGATGCGGACATGGAGATAGGGCTTGATTATATGCACATGCGCAGCCGCGCCCAACACTATGGGTTGCGATGGGCTGGCATTGCCATATTGTTAGTCGGCATCGTCCTGGTGCTGGCCGGTGGCATCTACTACGGTTACATCTTTTGGCTAAGGGCCGAGCTGGGCGACTATGACGCCCAACGCCAGGATGTGGCGGTAATTGAGAATGTTGGAGCGCAGTCGAACGCCGCCGAAGGTGTTACGGTTGCTGCGTTGACCTTGCCCGCCGGCACCTATCCGGAGCAAATCGAACAGTTGGGGTTTATCCCAATGCAGAGTGACGCGGCTGCAGCGCTGGGAACGCAACCGCCAGCAACCAGGCTGTCCATACCGTCGCTGGGGATCGACGCCAGGCCGGACGCGCTCAGCGTTACCGGCGAATCCATCGTCAACTACGCATCAGGCATCAACCCCACCGGCCAGCTGGCAACCTCCGCCAATCCTGGCGAACGGGGCGCCATGTGGTTCTTCGGTCCCGCCGGGAAAGGAGCAAACAGGTTTGGCGGTTTGACCAAGGCGCCGGGGTTGTTGGTCGACGGCGAAGAAGTCCTGCTGGTCGTCGGCAACGGATCTCAGGAATACCTTTATCTGGGCACCCACACTGACGTAATCCATTCGGCCGACCTCCGGCTGTCCAGCACCGACCGAGCTACCGTGCATCTGGTCGTGCCGGTACCGACCGGGTTGTACGACCACTTCCTGGTGCTGAGCGGGGAACTGGTGGGAATGCGATAGTCCCGAACCGGGCGCGGCAATCCAGGTGGCAATGTAATGGCCTCGGACGAACCATCCGGAGCCGTTTGCCGAGGCATTCGGGCAACACTCTGGCGATGCGCTAACTCGCGGGTAGACCCGTTTGCCGGGCGGCGACGGTTTCATGGTTGGCCGGCCTTAACCGTACTTGATGGATGCGCCGTCCCCGTACCTGAGTAACCTCAATGGATACATCGCCCGTGCGCACTACGTCTCCCACAGTCGGCATCCTGCCGAGTTCAGAATATACGTGCCCGCCGATGGTATTGACGTCCCCATAGTCGAGCGCCACGCCTACCGCTCTTTCAACGTCCTCGATGGGCAGTGCGGCATTGAGTGTCCAGGAACCGTCCGGGGCAGCAGCCAGGTCCCCGGCGCTGGCGGTGGTGAACTCGTCCTCGATTTCACCGACAATTTCTTCCAGCACGTCTTCCAGCGTTACTATCCCCTCTACGCCGCCGTACTCGTCCACCACGATGCCCATTTGCAGTGATTTGCTGCGCATCCAGACCAACAGGTCGTCTACGGCCATGTTTTCGGCGATGAATTCCGGTTCGCGCATGATGCTTTCAAGGGAGGTGTTGTATGCGCCGTGAGCCAGCGCCAGCAGCACATCGTTGATATGGACTATTCCCACCACATCATCCATCGTGTGCCGATACACCGGCAGCCGGGTGTGCTTGCTGGCCGACATGGTATCCACCACCGCGGCGAGCGGGGACGACACCTCTACAGCATCGACATCGAGACGCGGCACCATGATGTGCAAGGCGTCGCGGTCGTCCATCCGGCTGATCGACCGCACCATGTCGATATCGTATTGGTCCAGGCCCAGCAAATCGGCCGGGGTGAGCGGAGTCGTAGACTGCAGATTTCCTTCCGTGTCTGTTTCAGCCCAGTCTCCACCATTCCCGGTCGTGCCGGACGCGTTTCCGTTGGAGTAGGCTGCTGGTCCACCGTCAGACAACCAGCGTTTCGGGCGAGCAAGTCTCACCGCCAAATCGGGCGCCAACCCGACCAGCGCTCGGATCGCGAAGTCCAGAGTGGTGAGGGCGATCGTGGTGATGATGGTGCTAACCGCGATCAATCCGGCCACTAGCCACACGGAGCCAGCGCCGGTCGGTGGCCAACCCTCAGCCAGCGAAATGCCCAACACTGCGGCAGAGATTCCAGCAAGCGTGGCTGCCGCAACCCTTGGCAACCGCACCGTTCTGTGCTGGTTGGCGGGATCGCCGGCCATCATATCGACAAATGACGGCGGCGTACTTCGGGCCGCCACTACTACGCTGGTCCAGCCGAACAGCAGTAGGGAAACGGCCAGAAATAATAACGGTGGTAAGCTACTGTCTGTATCCAAACTGTCGGCTCATTGCCTGCGCACTAGCGCGGCGGGCCAGTTGCTCCCCTCACTCTACGTTGGGTATCAGTCTAGCAGGAACGCCCACCGCACGTCTACCCGCAGGTACGTTTTTCGTTACGACTGAGCCGGCGCCGGTGGCTGCTCCCCGGCCCACGCTGACCGGCGCCACCAGCATGGTATCGCTGCCGATGAAAGCGCCATCGCCGACGGCAGTGCGATGCTTCTCCACGCCGTCGAAGTTGCACGTAACCGTACCGGCGCCGATGTTGGCGCCCGCCCCGATGTCGGCGTCTCCCAGATAGCAAAAGTGGCCGGCCGCCGTGTTCGCCCCGACGTGAGAATTCTTCACTTCCACGAAGTTCCCCAGATGCACGCCGTTTGCAATTGCGGCGTCAGGCCGGAGATGGGAGTAGGGGCCGATGGAGACATCCGAAGCGACGTGCGCACTTTCTAGAAAAGATGCCAGCACCCGGCAGCGGTCTCCGATATGCGTGTCCTGAATGACCGAGTTGGGACCGATCTCGCACTCTTCACCAATGTTGGTGTTGCCGGACAGCATAGTGTTCGGCAACACCACGGTATCCATGCCAATGGCAACGCCAGCATCAATGTACGTAGTCGCCAGGTCAACGATAGTAACGCCGTTGGCCATCCAATGGCGGTTGATGCGGTCGCGGAGCGCGGCTTCCACACCGGCCAGTTGTTCGCGATTGTTAACGCCCATCGACTCGTCAGCCAGGGCGATTGGCATGGCGGCAATATCTTCACCCCGGTCAGCTCCGGTCGCTACCAGAGCCGTGAGGTATCGTTCTCCCGACGGGGCCGGTGCAACGTTGCCGATGTGTTCCGCGACCCAATACCCGCTGAAACAGTAAACGCCGGTGTTGACCTCTGCCGGCCCGTAGGTTTGCCGCACGCGGTCGGCGGCTTCGACGATGGCGCTTACCGAACCCACCCGGCCATCGCTGGTAACGCTGGCCCGCTCGATACGTCCCAGGTCTTCCGAAAATACGTTGGCCGCCGACAGGATGGTCATGCGCCGGTCGGGAACGGAGGCGTGTTCTGCGGCCAGTTTCTGTACCGATTCCAGCCGGACCAGGGGAGTGTCGCCGGCCATTACCAGCACCAGCGGCGGCACCGTTGGCAGTTGTGCCAACGCGCCGGCCAGGGCGTCCGCAGTGCCGTCGGGATTGGGCTGCACCGCGTAGGTAACACTGTCCCCCAACACCGAAGCAATGGCGTCCAAATTATCGGGGCTGGCGACCACCATTATTTGCTGGACGCCGCATCCGGCCAGCAACTCCACCGGGAACCTGATTAGCTCCTTGCCGGCGGCGCGATGTAGTGGCTTGGGCGTGCGTGAACGCATCCGGCTACCGTGGCCGGCGGCCAGCACTATTCCAACGGCATTGTGCATCGGTGGGGTGTTTACAGCCATTGCGTCGCTCCCGATCCTGAATTGAGTTTCTGGCTCTGGTCCTGGTGGGATTATAGCAGGGGCTCCGGGTTGACAATGCCGGCAGCCCCGGCCACAATTGGGCCAATTCGCAGCACGGTTGGGGCCGTGAACCCACGCTTTGATGGGCCAAACATACGCCTCGGGAGGTTGGATTTTGCCAGACTTGAATGACGCCGAGGTACTGGCCTTGGCCAAGGCTTCCGGCATTGCTATCCCCGATGATTTGGTTGGCGAAGTGCGGGAGTCTCTCAACGGATTAATGGCGGCGCTGGCTGCCGTTGACGAGCCCGACGTCGCCAACGTCGAACCGTTGCCAATCATCGTTTCAGCGACGGCGCGTAAGCAGGAGGCCTCGTAATGGCAAATCCGGATCTTTGTTATCTGTCGGCAACCGAGTTGGGGAAGAGAATCGCGGCCGGCGAAATCTCATCGGCGGACGCTACCGATGCCTACCTGGATCGTATCGCGCAGTTGGACGGGAATTACGCCTCGTACATCACGGTAACCGCAGACCGGGCCCGCGAAGATGCCCGTCGCGCCGACGCTGAAATCGCCGCCGGGCAAAGTCGAGGTCCGTTGCACGGCGTCCCCGTGGCAGCAAAAGACCAGTTCAACACGGCTGGAATAGTTACCACCAATGGTTCAACCATCATGGCTGAAAACGTGCCCGACGAGGACGCCACCGTCATGGCGCGGCTGCGCGAAGCCGGCACTGTGTTGCTGGGCAAGCTGAACATGAGCGAATACGCCAGCGGAGACGCTTTTCGCCACCCTTACGGTCGCCCGCGTAATCCCTGGAACACCGGCCGGAACCCTGGCACCAGTAGCAGCGGGTCGGGCGCAGCCACCGCAGCGTTCCTGTGCGCTACATCGCTGGGAGAAGACACCGGTGGCAGCATCCGGGGGCCGGCGGCGTTCTGCGGACTGGTGGGCATCCGGCCAACCTTCGGCCGGGTCAGCCGCCACGGTGTCTTTGGCGCCAGCTGGTCCATGGACACCGTAGGGCCCATCTCCCGCACGGTTACGGATTGCGCGCACACGCTGGCCGCCATCGCCGGCCATGATCCCAAAGACCCGCAAACCTGGGACGTACCGGTGCCGAATTACGCCGCCGAACTCGGTGGTGGCATAAACGGCCTGAAAGTTGGGCTGATTACGGAACGCGTGCACACTGAGGCCAACGACCCGGAGGTTCGGGATGCCGTTATCGCCGCGGCTGCGGTGCTGGCTGGACTCGGCGCCGAGGTTCGGGAAGTGTCGTTGCCGCTGATCGTCAACTCGTCGGAAATCTCTTACGGAATCATCAGCAGCGATGCGGCAATGCTTAACTGGGACATCATATCCACCGAGCGGTTGCGCGAACTTGACCACAACAATCAGGTGCGCCTGCTGATGGGCAGCATTTTGCCGGCCAAGGTTTACCAGAAGTCGATGCGATTGCGGGAAATCTTGCGGCGACAAATACTGGCTGCGCTGGAACAGGTTGACGTGCTGGTGATGCCCGCGTCGTCGGTGCCGGCCACACCCATTCCTGAAGCGACCGGCCTGGGCACGAAAGAGGATGTCATCGCCGGGTTCAAAGGTCGCCGTGGGTTCACCGCGCCATTCAACCTGGCCAACCTCCCCGCGCTGTCGATCAACTGCGGTTTTACCGCCGATGGTTTGCCAATTGGCCTGCAAATCGCCGGCAAAGCCTTCGACGAGTCAACCATTTTTCGAGCAGCCTACGCCTTTGAACAAGCCACCGACTGGGGTGAGAAGCGCCCGCCCGGTACCTGATGGTTGCCAGCATCGCCCAAACCCGGTCTAGCCTCCTGGTCAACCAAGGTTTAACCACTATGCCGAACCCAAACGAACTCTCTGCCGCGCAGGCCGCCGCCGCCATCGCAGGTGGTCAACTGACCGCTACCGCATTGGCTGAAACCTGTCTGAATCGTATCGAGACGCTGGATGCCCGGCTCAAGGCATGGGTGTACGTTGACCGCGACGCGGTGTTAGCCGACGCTCGCGCCGCCGACCAGGCGGTGTCGGATGGCAAACCCCTGGGCCCTTTGCACGGCGTGCCGGTCGGTCTCAAGGATATCTACTACACAGCCAACATTCCGACCCGGGCGGGTAGCGAAGTTTACAAAGACTTCGTGCCCGACTTCGATGCCACATCCCTGACCCTGTTGAGGCGCGCCGGCGCGGTGATGCTGGGGAAGGCAGTGACCACCGAGTTTGCCTGTCTGGATCCATCGCCGACGGTGAACCCGTGGAACGCGGCACACACGCCGGGCGGCAGCAGCAGCGGGTCGGCGGTGGCGGTGGCTTCCCGGATGTGTCCGGCGGCGCTGGGTTCGCAGACGGTTGGTTCGGTGCTGCGGCCGGCGGCCTACAATGGAGTGGTGGGCTTCAAGCCAACCTTCGGACGCGTCAGTAGATATGGCGTTGTTCCCGTGAGCTGGAATCTGGACACCGTCGGCTGGTTGGTGCGCACCGTCGAAGATGCGGCGCTCTTGTTGCAGGTAATGGCCGGCCCCGACCTTAATGACCCGGTTTCATCCCACGAACCCATTGGTGATTATCTGTCTGCTATTGTGAATCCGCCGGCGCCGCGCGTTGGTATGCTGCGCCGGTACTTTTACGAGGGAGCCGATGCAGAAACCCGCCGCCATTTGGATGCAGTAGCCGAGCAGTTGTCGCAGGCCGGCGCCGAGATTGAGGAACTGCCGATGCCGCCGAGTATTGACACGGCGTCTGCCGACCAACGCCTGATAATGTCGGTGGAAGCGGCGGCGTTCCATGAACCAATGTACCGGGTGCAGGCTGAGGATTATCAGCCCAAGTTGCGCGCCATGCTGGCGCAGGGTCTGGAAGTTGACGGCGTCATGTACTCGCGGGCGTTGGAAAACCGTCGCCAGTTCACCGTGGACATGGAACAGCTTGCCCAGCAATGCGATGTCCTGTTGACTCCTGCCACCCCCTCTCCGCCCCAGGCCGATGTTACCAACACCGGCGACCCGGCGTTCCAGGGTCCGTGGACATCCTGCGGTTTGCCCGCCATTGCTCTGCCGTCAGGCATCGCCGAATCCGGTTTGCCGCTGGCAATACAACTGGTGGCATCACCGTTCGCGGAGGCCCGATTGCTGGGAGCGGCGGCGTGGTGTGAAACGGTGTTAAACATGCAACTCAGTCCGCCGCTATAATAGTTAGCACCAACCAGAACCAAGGAGATACAACCAATGGCTACTACCCGTCCGCGTCGTTTGGCGCGCCAGGTGTCCATCGTCGGCGCCGGCTTGTCCCAATTCGGAGCCTATCCCGACAAGTCCAGCCGCGACCTGTTCGTAGAAGCGTTTCACGATATGCAGGACAACATCGACCAGGGCATTTCGGCCCAGGACATCGAGGCCGGCTACCTGGGCAACTATTCGGCTGACCTGTTCGAGCACCAGGGCCACACGGCGCCGATTATGGCCGACTGGCTGGGAATGACTCCCACGCCCATCACGCGGATTGAGAACGCCTGCGCCAGTAGCGGCAGCGCACTGCGCGAGGGTGTTATGGCCATTGCCAGCGGAATGTACGATGTGGTGATGGTGGGCGGCGTTGAAAAGATGACGTCGTTGCCCACCGAGGGCGTTACCGATGTGCTGGCCTCTGCCGCCGATGGTCTTTACGAGGTGCCGGCCGGATTGACCTTCCCCGGCATCTTTGGCGCCATCGCCAAAGCGCATATGGATCGCTATGAAACCAACCTGAACCACCTGCTCAAGGTTGGCATCAAGAACCATGAAAACGGCAAACTGAACCCCAAGGCCCAGTTCCAGCAGACAGTGCGGGACATGATGGACCGCCGTAAAGCCCGTGCCGAACAACGCGGCGAGCCCGTACCCGAATGGGCCGACGAGCTTGACTTCCTCAACGACGTCCGGGCCAACCCGTGGATCGCCTGGCCGCTGCGCCTATACGATTGCGCGCCGATTACCGACGGAGCGTCTTGCGTGCTGCTGGTCGCCAGCGAGATTGCCAACCAGTTCACCGACAAGCCGGTGCACATGGCGGGTATCGGTCAGGCGACCGGGCGACCGCTGCACGATGCTGATGAGCTTACCTCCCTGTCGGCAGCGAAAGTCGCGTCGGCGGAAGCTTACCAGATGGCCGGCATCGGCCCGGCCGACATCGGCGTAGCCGAAGTGCACGACTGCTTCACCATCGCTGAAATTGTCGCCAGCGAGGACCTGGGCTTCTTCGCCCCCGGCGAGGGGCCTCACGCTGTGGATGAGGGACGCACCGCGCGCACCGGCGACCGACCCATCAACACCAGTGGCGGCCTGAAAGCCAAGGGGCACCCGGTGGGGGCCAGCGGTGTCGCCCAGGTCATCGAAGTCTACAAGCAGTTGCGCGGGGAGGCCGGTGAGCGTCAGCTGACCAACCCGAACCTGGAATTTGGTTTGACCCACAACGTGGGCGGCACTGGCGGCACCTGTGTCGTCAATGTCCTGCAGCGCGGCTAGGGGGCGTCCAATGACCACCGAAGCCGAGTCCAGGCCCTTCAACGCCGCATCGTTCTACGCGTTCCTGAAAGAGGGGCGGTTCATGGGGGTGCGGTGCCGCGAGAACGGCAACATCTACGCGGAAGCCCGGCCCATTGACCCGGTGAGCCATAGCCGCAATATGGAGTGGCACGAATTCAGCGGACGCGCCACTCTGAGCACCTTTACGTGCATTTCGGTAGTGCCGGCGTCGCTGGAGGCGAAGGGTTACGGACGCAACAATCCGTACTGCACCGGAATAGTGACGCTGGAAGAAGGCCCACGAATCAGCGCGCGCATCGCCGGTGTAGATGCCGCCAACCCGCAAAATATCCCGGCCGATTTACCGCTCATCCTGGCATTAGACGAGATAGATGTGGACGATCCGGGCCTGGTGTTCCGCCCTGCGTAGGGGCCGCAAAAGCAAATGCGCTTGACCGGTTGACTTCCGGAAGTATTCATCTAATGGGAGGGCGTAAGTAAGATAGAATGCCGCTGATCGGGATTATTGCCATCGTCATAGTCGCTGTCCTGGTTGTTATAGGAGCGATTCTCTGGTCAATACGCTTCCTGAGGAATCAGGAGGCGAATCAGTTGAACCGTTACCTGCAAGAAGAAAACTGCCAATGGGCGAGAAATAGCCAGGCAACCGCCGGCAGCTCAGGGGAAAGCGTTTATTTCGTTAACGGCGCCCCCGAACCCCAGGGAATAGAGATGCGCGTGTACTACTATGGCGGGCCTGCCGACGGTTCCCGCGGCGACGATGACGACTACTGTCTCTCAATCATCAGCCAGGAGCATCGCACCGGAATGATTCTCAACGGGTTCATCCGGCCCCTGGAGGCAATGCAATTCGGCGACAGCATCTGGAACGAGCGGTTTCTGAGCGACGCCGGAATCATGGATGAAATGATAACGGAGAAAAGGGTAGCCTGGAACCAGATGCAAGAGGACGTAATCATCGCCAACTATCATATGTTCATGTAGGCCCGCGGTTCACTAACCCGCCAGCACATCAAACATAGGGGCGACGCACACGTCGCCCCTATGTTGTACCCTCACTTTAGCCCTCTCCCACAGAGAGAGGGCATTAACTCGGGAGCGGCTTAGTCCAGGCCGCGGGTGCCGATCCAGCCGGTGCCGGAAACGTCGATCATCTCGCCGTTGGGGCCCTCGTACTTGGTCTCCACGTTCTGGGTGCGCGGGCCGCCCATGCCGGCATGAAGCGCGTGGTTGACCTCGTCCATCGGCTTGGAGTTGTTGTCCATCAACCGCTTTTCGATGTCTTCCAGGTCTTCAACTTCGAAGCCGATGTGGTGGATGCCTTCCCAGTCCTTGCCGCGCTCGCCGGCTACGGTGTCGTTCTGGAAGTCCAGGATGGCCATGTTGACGTTGCCGTCGCTGAGCATAAAGCCCTTGGCGTTTTCGCCGTCCAGCTGGGCGACCTGGCGGAGGCCAAAGACCTCGGAGTAGAACTTGGCAGTCTTTTCAGCATCGTTGGTGGCGATGGCGATGTGCTTAATCTGGGGCATTTTTTTCCTCCTCGCTTCTGGGGAAAGGCGCAAATTGGGATGCACCTCGTTCAGTATCTGATGGCGCAACCATACCATTTTTTGTGCCGGCGGGCTAGGGGCAGAGTCGATTGTGTTCTCGATCCAGGTCGGGGCAGTGGAAAACAATCGATGACTTGCGTTGGGCCCAATCCGGCATCAACGCCCAGGGGTACAGGGCACCCTTTGGGCCAACGGTGTTAGCCGGATTTTGGTGTAGTATCCTGATTGGCATGGCTGCCTGCGCTGATTTTACTATCACCCCCATGACGCTTGAGGACTGGCTGACGGTGCGTCGCATTTATGCCGAGGGTATCGCCACCGGTAATGCTACGTTCGAGACCGACGCGCCCGACTGGGGAACCTGGAACCGCAACCATCTCACCGATTGCCGTGTGGTTGCGCGGGTGGAGGATATCATCGTGGCCTGGGCGGCGTTGTCGCCGGTTTCGGCGCGCGATTGCTACGCCGGCATCGCCGAGCACAGCGTATACGTGGCTACGGCGATGCGAGGTCGGGGAATCGGCAGACAATTGCTGGCGGCGCTGGTTGCCGATTCGGAGGCCCACGGGTTCTGGATGCTTCAAAGCGGCATTTTCCCGGAGAACCGGGCGAGCATTGCAATCCACCTGGCTTGTGCGTTTCGCATCATGGGGCGTCGCAAACGGGTGGCTGTTTTGCATGGGATGTGGCGCGACACAGTGGTTGTAGAGCGACGCAGCGCGGTCGTGGGCATCTGAGCCGGCTGCCCCGGGCCCTGCGGTTGCACCGTCCGGTCACCGTGTTAGAATGGCCGAAATCAATCTGTTTTTTGACAACCAGCGAACCACGAGGAGGCACTCGATGACCGCCCCTGCGCGTATGAATTTTGGCGTATTTATGGCTCCATTCCACCGGGTCGGAGAGAACCCAACCCTTGCTTTGGAGCGCGATCTGGAACTCCTGCAATGGTTGGACCAGCTGGGTTTTGACGAAGCCTGGATCGGTGAGCATCACAGCGCGGGCTGGGAAACCATCGCCTCCCCCGAGGTTTTCATGGCTACGGCAGCCGAACGCACTCGCAACTTGCGGCTGGGCACCGGCGTCGTTAGCCTACCCTATCATCACCCGTATATGGTGGCCAACCGGATGGTGCTGCTGGATCACCTCACGCGCGGGCGGGTCATGCTGGGCGTAGGCCCCGGAGCGCTGGCATCAGATGCCTATATGTTCGGCATAGACCCGGCTCGCCAGCGGGAAATGATGGACGAATCGCTGGGAGCCATCAAGCGATTGATGGACAGCCCAGAGCCTTATACCTATGCCAGCGATTGGTTCGAGCTGCACGACGCGCATCTGCAGTTGCGGCCGTATCAGCAGCCCTTCCCGCTGGTGGTGGCGTCCGTGCAGTCTCCCGCCGGCGTGATGACGGCTGGCAAGTACGGCGCTGGCGTCATTTCGCTGAGCGTGCCACGCGACATGGTGCGGTCAACGTCATTGCAATCGCAGTGGGCAATCGCCGAAGAGTCCGCCGCCGAGCACGGCCAAACCGTCAAGCGCGAGGAATGGCGCCTCTCGGTGGGCGTGCACCTGGCTGAGAGCAAGAAAGAGGCCCAGGAGGACATACGCGAAGGGTCGGCACGCGTGGTTACCGAGTATTTCGGCAACACCCTGGGCCATGAGGTTCCCGACGTTCCGCGTGATCAAATTGTCGATTTCATGACCGACAACAAGCAATGGATCGTGGGTACTCCCGACGATTGCATACAGCGCATCAACGAGTTGCAGGAAATGTCGGGTGGATTCGGCGGTATGCTGGTGCGTGTCGAGGATTGGGCTCCACGCGACAAGTTGCACCGGTCCTACGAACTGATGGCGCGCTACGTGATGCCGCAGTTCCAGGGGTCGCTGGCCGGTATCCAGCAGTCGCAGCAGTGGGCTTCCGGCTTGAAGGACGCGTTGCAGGTAAATCGCCGCGCTGGTCTGGAACGCGCCGCTGCGGTGTACGAGCAGAGCCGCCAACAGAGTTAGATATTTTGGGCAAGAATTGCGGGCGCGGTCGGGCACGTTCCGGCAGCGCCCGCTTTGCGTCTATTCGACCTGCGGTTTGATTGCGCTGCCCGAAGCTGGTGCGGGTATAATGCGGGAAAGTGAAAGGCATCGAACGCACACGAAAATCGGCCCCATCGGCGCTGCGCCGGCAAAGGAAACTGAAATGCGGAAAACCAAGATTATCGCCACCATCGGCCCGGCTTCCCGGTCGCCGGAGACTCTGGATCGGCTGGTTGCCGCCGGAATGGATGTTGCCCGACTGAATTTTTCGCACGGTACGCTGGAAGAACACGCCGAAGTTATCGCCAGTGTCCGAGCCGCCTCCAAACGGCAAGGCCGTCCAATTGCGGTGTTGCAGGACCTGGGCGGCAACAAATTTCGGTTGGGGACTATGGCTGAGGCCGTTCAGCTCAATTTTGGCGATTTGATTTCCATTGTCAACGAACCGAGGGCAGATTCACCGGACCGGTTGCCATTTCCAGAGCCGGCCATATTGGGGAACCTGCGGCCGGGCAACTTGGTCTACATCTCGGATGGCACGGTCTGCCTCGAGGTTTTGGATGTTACGGATAACCTGGAGGTCAAGACGCGCGTTCGCAACGGTGGCAACCTGTCTTCCTACAAGGGCGTTAACCTTCCCGACGTGCCTATGGACATGCCGGTGATTACCGAGAGCGACAAGATTGCCTTGCAGTTTGGTGTCGAGCAGGGAGTGGACTGGGTTGCGCTGTCATTCGTGCGCACCGGCGAGGATGTTCGCTATGCTCGTGCGTATCTGAACCAAATGGACAGTCGGGCTCCGGTGATGGCCAAGCTGGAGCGTCGGGAGTGCATTGAAAACCTGGACGAGATTCTGGCCGAGGTGGACGGGATCATGGTGGCGCGCGGCGACCTGGGCGTCGAAATGCCGATGGAAGAAGTGCCTGTTATCCAGAAACACATGGTACGCCGGGCCAATGAGGTTGGGAAAATCTCATCGGTGGCCACGCAAATGCTGCGGTCAATGGTCAATTCGCCCACGCCAACCCGGGCCGAAATATCGGACATCGCCAACGCTGTGCTCGACGGTTGTGACTCTATCCTGCTTTCCGATGAGATAGCAATTGGCGCCCACCCGGTGGAAGCGGTGCGTATCGCTGATGCTGCTATTGTCCAAGCGGAAAAAATATACCAGTACTACACCGAATTTCCGCAGCGCGATCAGACGCAATCGGTTACGTGGGGCGCAACCCAACTCACCAAATCCCTGGATGCCAAGCCAATCGTCATCACCAGCACTGGCCGCGCCGCCTTCGAAATGTCGCGCTTCCGTCCGGAGAATGACATCCTGGTTTTCTCTCACGACGAAGCGGTGCAACGCCGGGTTTGCATGGCCTGGGGGTTGGCTCCGAAAGGCGTCATACCCGCCGAGCCGGACGTCGCCAAACTTGTAACGCTGTTGGTGGACGAGGCCATGGCGACGGGGTTGGTGTCGGAGCGCGACATAGTTACGCTGGTGCATGGTTTTATGACCGGGGTTACGGGCACGACCAACACGATTCAAGTGCTGAATGTTCAGGAATACCTGAACCACATTGGCCGCAACGCCGTGCGCCACGCGGCGCCGGCGTAGGGGATGGCACACTAGCGGAGGCATATTATGAACGGTCAGGAATACGCACAGAAAGCGCGCGATTTCCTGATAGAATCGGACCGGGAATTTGCGGCCGGAGACCGCCAGCAGGCTTCCGAAAAACTTTACGGCGCAGCCAACGGTGCGCTCACTGCCATAGCTTTGCAGCGCGGCTGGAAATACCGTACTCACCGGGATATGAAAAACGCGGCCCAAAGGCTGGCGGCAGAATACAAAGACCTGTTTCTATCCGCCGGGTTCAACACAGCGGAGAAATTTCACAAGAACTTTTTTCACGATGAAATGGAAGAGTACGAAATCGAGGCCGACCGTCCCCTCGTTCACGAATACGTCGCCCGCGTGTTGGCGCTGCTGAAAGGCTGACGTTGCCTTCTGAGCCTGCCATGTTAGAGGAAACCGCTAATCGGCAGCGGAGGAACGGGGCAGGTGGCTGGCGCCGGTCAGGTACCGGTCGACGCCCCTCGCCACGTCTCGACCTTCGGCGATGGCCCACACGACCAACGACTGGCCGCGCACCATGTCTCCGCCGGCGAATATGCCGGGCACCGAGGTCATCTTGTTTTCGTCAACCTGCACATTGCCGCGGCCATCTAGCTCAACGCCCAGTTGCTGGAGCATTCCGTCATGCTCCGGGTGCAGGAAACCCATGGCTAGCAGCACCAGGTCGGCCTCCACGATGAATTCGCTACCCGGGACTTCGGCCATCTGAAAGCGCCCATCTTCACCTTTGGTCCAGTCCACGCGGACGGCGTGGAGTTGCTCAACGCGCTGGCCGTTGCCGCTCAACGACTTGGTGAGGATGTTGTAGTCGCGGATGCCGCCTTCTTCGTGGGCGGCTGAAGTACGCAGTATCATCGGCCACTGGGGCCACGGATTATCATCCGTCCGTTCCTCGGGCGGTTCCGGCAGCAGTTCAAATTGGCGCACGACTTCGGCTCCCTGGCGATGAGCTGTGCCCAGGCAGTCGGCGCCGGTGTCCCCGCCGCCGAGTATAACTACCCGTTTACCTTCGGCGGAAATTTGGTCGCTGATTTCCTCGCCGGCCAGTTTGCGGTTTTGCTGGGGGAGATATTCCATGGCGAAATGCACGCCCGCCAGCTCTCGACCCGGCACGTTCAGGTCTCGCGCTGCGGTGGAGCCTCCGGTGAGACATACGGCGTCGTATTCTTCCTGCAGCTGTTGGGCGGGGTAATTGATCCCAACGTTCACGCCGGTACGGAACTCAATACCCTCTGCTTCCATGAGTTTGATGCGCCGCTGCACAACCTCCTTTTCCAACTTGAAATCAGGTATGCCCAACATCAGCAAACCGCCGATGTAATCCGCCCGCTCGAGCACCGTAACGTGGTGCCCCGCCCGGTTCAACTGTTGTGCGGCGGCCAAACCGGACGGGCCGCTGCCAACCACCGCCACTTTCTGGCCAGTGCGGGTGTCGGGCGGCGTTGCCCTGATCCAGCCTTGCTCGAACCCGCGGTCGCTAATCTCTTTTTCGATGTATTCGATGGTGACGGGGTCTTCGTTGATGCTCAATACGC
Source organism: Dehalococcoidia bacterium (assembly GCA_965220095.1). Lineage (GTDB taxonomy): Bacteria > Chloroflexota > Dehalococcoidia > Lucifugimonadales > UBA3495 > Bin87. The sequence continues at coordinate 973,707 of OZ244805.1, read as the reverse complement.
AGGACGCCTCGCACGGCGCCGGACAAATCCTTCCCGTGAATTCGGGAAAATTATTGGTACTCAGCAGAATATCCAGCGCGCGTTCCCAGTTGCCCAGATAAACCTGATGGTTGAAGTCGGGGATGACGTTTCCTAGCGGGCATCCCATGTGGCAGAAAGGCACGGCGCAGTCCATGCAGCGTCCCCCCTGCTCGGCAGCCTGGGTGTCGGTCCACCGTTGGTAGAATTCAGAATAGTCGTTGATACGTTCGGCCGGCGGTCGGCGTTCCGGAGGAATGCGCCCGAAGTCCATGAATCCGGTGACTTTACCCATTCGGCACCGCCGCCAGTTCCGCTTCGGCGCGCTGCTTACGCTCTTCCAGCACGCGACGATAATCGCGGGGCATCACCTTTCGGAATTGACCAATGCTGGCGCTCCAATCGTCAAGGATGCGCTGCGCCGGGCTGCTGCCGGTGCGGGTCAGGTGCTCGGTCAACAGGCCATGCAGCAGGTCAATATCCTCTTGTTCAGCCAGGTTTTCCAGGTCGGCCATGCCAGCGTTGAACCGGATGTGAAAATCCCCATCGGGGTCATGAACGAATGCGATGCCGCCGCTCATGCCAGCGCCAAAGTTGCGACCAGTGCTGCCGATGACGGCGACGACGCCACCGGTCATGTATTCGCAACCGTGGTCGCCGATGCCTTCCACCACCGCGATGGCGCCGCTGTTGCGGACGGCGAAACGTTCGCCGGCGCGACCCCGAATAAACACGTCGCCGCCGGTGGCGCCGTACAGCGCCACGTTGCCGATGATGATGTTGTCCTCCGGCACGAATCCCGAACCCGCGGGCGGCACGATGACGATGCGGCCGCCGCCGATGCCCTTGCCCATGTAGTCATTGGTGTCGCCGGCCAGGCTGATGGACACGCCGGCCGCCAGGAATGCGCCGAAACTTTGCCCGCCTGAACCTTCCAAGTGGATGTCGATAGTTCCAGGAGGCAGACCTTGCTCACCGTACTTGCGGGCCACCCGACCGCTGAGCATTGCGCCTACGGTACGGTTCGAGTTGCTGACCGGCAAGTCAATTCGTACCGGCGTGCCGTTGTCGATGGCGGGTTGGGCTTGCGCGATGATCTGGTGATCCAGCGCTCGCTCCAGACCGTGGTCTTGCACGGCGCAGCAGTAGGTCTGGACGCGTTCCGCGCGAGGCGGGATTACCAGCAACCGGGACAGGTCAACGCTGGCAGCTTTCCAGTGGTCGACTGCCTGCCGGGTTTCCAACTTGTCCACCCGGCCCACCATCTCGGCGACGGAGCGGAATCCGGTCTGAGCCATAATCTCCCGCAGCTCTTCTGCCACGAAATAGAAATAGTTGACCAGATGCCCGGGCTGACCGGCAAATCTCTGGCGCAGCTCAGGGTCCTGGGTGGCAATGCCAACCGAGCAGGTGTTCAGGTGGCATTTGCGCAACATGATGCAACCGTTGACGATGAGGGCAGCGGTGGCCATGCCGAACTCTTCGGCGCCCAGCAGCGCGGCGATGGCAACGTCGCGGCCGGTTTTCAGCTGGCCGTCGGTTTGCACCACGATGCGGCTCCGGAGGTCGTTGGCGACCAGCACCTGCTGAGTCTCGGCAACGCCAAGTTCCCAGGGCAGGCCGGCGTGTTTGATCGAAGACTCGGGAGACGCGCCGGTTCCGCCGTCGTGCCCGCTGATGAGGACCACGTCGCCGTGCCCTTTGGATACTCCGGCGGCGATGGTGCCCACCCCTACTTCGGACACTAGCTTGACATGGATGCGGGCTTCCGGGTTGATGTTTTTCAAGTCGTGGATGAGTTGTGCCAGGTCCTCAATCGAGTAAATATCGTGATGGGGCGGCGGCGAAATCAATTCCACGCCCGGTGTGGTGTTCCGAACCCATCCGATGTATTCATCCACCTTGTGGCCTGGTAGTTGCCCGCCTTCTCCGGGCTTGGAACCCTGCGCCATCTTGATTTGCAGGTCGGTGGCATTAACCAGATAGTTGGGAGTAACGCCGAAACGTCCGGACGCCACCTGCTTGATGGCGCTGGAGCGGTTGTCGCCGTTGTCGTCCAGGTCGTACCGATGGTAGTCTTCTCCGCCCTCTCCGGTGTTGCTGCGCGCGCCCAGCCGGTTCATGGCGATGGCCATGGTCTCGTGAGCTTCGCGGCTGATGGAACCGAGGGAGATTGCGCCGGTGGCGAACCGCTTGACAATGTCTACCGCCGGTTCGACTTCGTCGATGGGAATGGACTCGCTGGGCTTAAAGTCCAGGAGACCTCGCAAGGTGGCCATCGCCCGACTCTGGTCGTTAACCTGCTCGGCGAATTCTCGGTACGCTTTGGGGTCGTTGGAGCGGGTGGCATATTGCAACTTGGCGATGGCTTCCGGATTCCACTGGTGGAACTCGCCGTGACGCCGCCACTGATACTGGCCGCCCATGTCCAGCTCTTGCATACCCGGCATGAAGGGGTCATCAAACGCCGAACGGTGCCGTTGCAGCGTTTCTGCTTCGATGATGTCCAGGCCAATGCCCTGGATCCGCGACGGTGTGCCGGTGAAGTAACGATTCACCACGTCATCGTTCAAGCCGATGGCCTCGAATATCTGGGCGCCCCGATATGACTGTACCGTGGAAATGCCCATCTTGGACATTACCTTCAAGACGCCTTTTTCGTTGGCTTTAATGAAGTTGTAAACCGCGTAATCCGGCGTGGTTCCGGTGAGTTCCCCGCGCTCGGCCAGATCGGCCACCGATTCCAGCGCCAGATATGGGTTCATGGCTCCGGCCCCGTAGCCGATCAGCAGGCAGATGTGCTGCACTTCCCGTGGTTCGCCCGATTCGACCACCAAGCCCACGCGGGTGCGGGTACCTTCCCGGGTCAGATGGTGGTGGACAGCGGCGGTTGCCAGCAGGCTGGGAATGGGAGCGTGTTCGGCATCGACCCCCCGGTCGGAAAGGACAATGATGTTTTTGCCGTCGGCAATGGCCCGGGACGCCGCATTGCAGAGGGTGTCGAGAGCCTGCTGCAGCGATCCGGTGCGGGCCTCAAACAGCGTTGGCAAGGTGACCGACGACATTCCGGGCAGGTTCAGGGCTCGAATTTGCGCCAGCTGCGCGTCGGTCAGCAGCGGGCTTTTCAACCGGAGTTGACGACAGTGTTCCGGGCTTTCATCAAACAGGTTTTGTTCGCTGCCGATAAAGGCTTCCAGAGATGTAACCAGTTCTTCTCGGATGGCATCCAGTGGTGGGTTGGACACTTGGGCGAATAATTGCTTGAAGTAGTCAAACAGCTGTCGATTTTGACTCGACAGTACCGCGAGCGAGGCGTCGTTGCCCATCGAACCGATGGCTTCGTATCCGGCGGCGGCCATGGGCGTGGTCAGCATCCGCAACTCTTCGATGGTGTAACCAAAGGCGCGCTGGTGTTGCCGCAGGTTGGAACTACCGGCCGGAGCCGCCGCATCGGCGGGCGGCAGGTCCTCCAGCGCAACTTTTTGCTCCTGAAGCCACTGGCCGTAGGGTTTCCGGTTGGACAGGGTGTGTTTCAGTTCTTCGTCGCCAATGATGCGACCTTCGTCCAAACTCACCAGGAACATCCGGCCCGGCTGCAATCGACCTTTCTCTCTGATACTGGCGGCCGGGAGATCCAGCACGCCGGTTTCCGATGCCATGACCAGCTTGCCGTCATGAGTAACTGTGTAGCGGAAGGGACGCAGACCGTTGCGGTCCAGCACGGCGCACACGTCTTTGCCATCGGTGGCCAGCATCATCGCCGGCCCGTCCCAGGGTTCCATCATGCAGGAGTGGAATTCGTAGAAATCCTTCTTCTCCTGCGGCATGGTTTCGTGCTGGTCCCACGCTTCGGGGATCATCATCAGCATGGAATGCGCCAGGTCGCGGCCGGTCATTACCAGCAGTTCAAGGCAGTTGTCGAAGCTGGCGGTGTCGCTGGCCCGGGGATTGCAGATGGGGGCCAGCTTGTGCACATCATCGCCGTACAGTGGCGAGCGGAACTGGTTTTCGCGGGCGTGCATCCAGTTGATGTTGCCCCGCAGCGTGTTAATCTCGCCGTTGTGCGCCAGATAGCGGTAGGGATGCGCCAGCTTCCAGTGTCCCAGCGTGTTGGTGCTGAACCGGGAGTGTACGAGAGCGAACGCGGAAACCAGGGTTTCATCATTCAGGTCCAGGTAAAATTGCGCCACCTGGTGAGACACCAGCAGGCCTTTGTAGACCACAGTGTTGCAACTCAGGCTGCACAGGTAGCAAAAATCAGCATCGTCATCGCTAATGCCTGTGTGTCCCAGGGTGTTCTCAAATACCTTGCGCACGACGTACAGCTTGCGTTCCAGGGCTGCCCGGTCGGGTGTGTCGGCCGTGCCTTTGCCCACGAAGAACTGGCGGATAGTGGGGCACACTTCTCGAGCGTCTCGGCCTATGGTCGTGTGATCCAAAGGAACTTCTCGCCATCCGAGCATGGTCAGTCCCTCGCTGGCGACGACCTCCTCGATGTGGGCCACAACGGTGGCAATTGCGGCGGCGTCCTGGGGCAGGAAAGCCATCCCGACGCCGTACTCGCCCTCAACGGGCAATGTGAAACCCAGGCTCGATGTGACCTTGCGGAAGAAGGCATCTGGCATTTGCACCAGGATGCCCGCCCCGTCTCCGGTGTCGGGGTCGGAACCGGAAGCGCCGCGATGACCCAGGTTGTTTAGAACCTGAAGGCATTCTTCGATAATCGAGTGGGTTTTATCGCCCTTGATGTTAGCCACCATGCCCACGCCACAGGCGTCGTGTTCTTGCTCTGGGCGGTATAAACCGGACTGGGCTAACTTCTTAAGCGAATTCATGGCTACAACCTTGCGCTCTACATTGAAAAAACCAATGGGTTCTACGTTGAAAAACCAACGGCCTGCCGAATGAGCCACTCCGGCCCGACACTGCCGGTTACAGGGCGTTGGAACATCGAAAACTACTTGCCGCGCCGACTTGTGTAATATATCACAAACGGCGGGGATTGCAAGGCGATGGTACCCGCCCCTATACTCAACTAAGGCCAATTGACGGCTGTTATAGGATCTGTTGGCCGGAGGTTTTACCGAGTACGCATGACCGACGTAACTACGCACAGTCCCAATAGTGTCGCCCGCCTGGCCGTCGACGTCGCCGCTGAGAAATTGGCCACCGACATCGTGATGCTCGACCTGAGAGGGTTGACCCCCTTTGCCGATTATTTCGTGGTCATGACTGCCGATTCGGTGCGTCAGATTCAGGCGTTGGAGGAAGACCTGACCAATGCCATGAAAGAGGCCGCCGTGCCGCGCCACCGTCGTGAAGGGACACCAGTGTCTGGCTGGATTCTGCTGGATTTCGCCGACGTCGTAGTCCATATTTTCGGGCCGGACGAGCGCGAATTTTACGGACTGGAACGCCTCTGGAGCCGGGCCCCACAGGTGGTCAGGATTCTGTAATCCATTGGTCGGTGCTGCGGCTGTAATCCAGGCCGGCGTCGGACCCAAAAAACAGTCCGATTTCGCGCGTCGCTGACTCCGGGCTGTCCGACCCGTGGACTATGTTGCGGCCAATGTCGATGCCAAAGTCGCCGCGAATAGTTCCGGGTGCGGCGTCGGCGGGGTTGGTGGCCCCCATAGTTTGTCGGGCCAGCGCAACCGCATTTGTCGCCTCCCAGATCATGGCCACGATGGGGCCGGAAGTGATGAATGAAACCAGGCCGGGGAAGAAAGGCCGGTCAACGTGCTCCCCGTAGTGGCGACCCGCCAATTCCTCATCGACCTGCATCATTTGGATTGCCACCAGCTTGAGACCCCGGCGTTCAAGCCGTGAGATTACCTCACCAATAACGCCCCGTTGGACACCGTCCGGTTTGATGGCGACGAAAGTTCTTTCCATAGATTGCGCGTGCTCCTGAAGTTCGTTTGGTGTGATTGACGCCGAATGACGCTGCACTAAGGCCGCGCGGCAGCGGGCTTGCCCTGCACTACTCGATCGCGTTGTTTGGGCGTGCCTATGCTGGGCATCCGCAGGTAGTATGGCTGCAAGGTGGACAAGTCGCCGAGTTCGCCGAGCGCGACCCGTTGCACCGCGACTGAAGCCAGCTCCCAAAGCCGGTCGGCAGGTGTCCACGGGGCCACGATTGCACGGCCGGGTTCGACGCCATGGCCGGACGCGAATGACCTGATGTTGTCCTGACGCCCAAAAACTGCTTCGCCGCAATAGGTATGCGGCGCCGTGTTTGTCGCGTCCTCGCCCAACAGGGACTCGGGTGGTGCGATTGCATCTTCCCGGATCCTCTTACCGTCGCTTCCGAACCAGGCGGCGGCGACTTCGTTGCGCCCGGCGTCCAGCCACGCTACCGCGATGGCGTCGGTTCGTAGATGTCGGCCAGCTTCCAGTGCCAGCGTGTCAATGCCGACGATGGGCAAACCGGCTGCCATCGCCAACCCTTTGGCGGCGCTAACTCCGACGCGCAACGCGCTGAACGGCCCGGGCCCCAGGGCGACCGCGACTCCCGTCAAGTGGGCTACTTGCAGACCATGCGTTTGCAACGCGGCAGCCACGGCCGGCATCAGTTGCGCGGTGTGGTTGACCCGAGTGCGCCACAGCCTGGCTTCGACGACGTTGCCGTCGGCGTCCGCCAGCGCCATCCCGCCGCAACGGGATGATGTGTCAATCGCCAACAGCATCGCTAAAATCCGGTAGCGGCCCGTGGCTCGAACCTGGCGGCCAACGCCCGCAACAGAGGTGCAAAACGGGCCGAATCGTCCCTGAAGGTGATGCTGTGTCGACCCGGAATGGACCCATCCTCGTCCGACATAACCTCGCAGGCCGGGTTGGGGTCAATCCCGTAGTCCAGTGTGATCCAGAGGGCATCGGAAGGGAATAGATCGCCGGCCCGGTCAGCCCACTCGACCGCCAGTACGTCGTCCCCGGCAGCGATTACGTCCTCGAGCCCCAGGTCCCACGCCTCCGCCGGATGGTCAATCCGGTAGAGGTCAGTGTGATGCAGGGTCAACCTGCCCATATAGCGGGTAACCAACACGAACGTGGGGCTGCGCGCGTAGCCGGGGACGCCAAGTCCACGGGCGATGCCCTGAATCAAGCACGTTTTGCCGGCGCCCAGCGGCCCGGTCAGCAAATAGACGTCTCCGGGATTGGCGTTCTCACCAACGACCAGTCCGACCGAACGGGTTTCGTCGGCAGTTTCAGTGTGGATCACGAGAGGAATAGACATAACGTCTAGCTGGCTGCCGGTTCAGTGTTGGCGAAGTGGTCCCATCCGGAGCCTTTCCTGGATAAAGCGTTCCCATGAGCGTCCACAACCGTAACCTGCCCCGGTGTTCCGCCGATGATTTCGCCGATGATGCATGCCGTTTGAACCGCCGCCACAGCGTTCTTCATGACTTCCGGTGGTGCGGTAAACAGCAGGACATAGTCTTCTCCCCCGTACAACGCCAACTCCTGCCAATCATCGGGATAGGTTTCTTTGAGAGCGCCGGGAACTGGAACCCGGTCAACTATTATACGGGCCGCGACTCGGCTGCTGGCACACAATTTGCCCAAATCATCCGCCAGACCGTCGCTAACATCCATGGCTACTCCCACCCCGGCGTCGATCAGCGCCCGTCCCTCGGCGATGTGCGGTCGTGGCCGGCGATGCAGCCCTGCGAGCGTGGTGGCCGCCTCGCCATCGGTGCTTGCGCCGGCCAACAGCAGTTTCAACCCACCGGCGGATCCGCCCACCGGCCCGGTTATAGCCACCTGGTGTCCGGGTTGGGCGGCCGAACGGAGCATCGGCGCGTCTCTGGAAATGCCGGTCAGGGCGACGGTTACGAAAATCACTGGGGAGCTCACCATATCGCCACCGATGATTTGAGCGCCGTACTCGCCACAGATTTCGGACATACCGGCGTACAATTCCGCGACATCGGCCACCGGCGTATCGGACGGTAGTCCCAGAGTAACCAACGCCCAGGCTGGCGCTCCTCCCATGGCGGCGATATCGCTGATGTTGGACGCCAGCGCCTTCCAACCCAAGTCCCGCCAGGGTGTTGTATGGGACGTGAAATGCACGCCATCCACCATGGTGTCGGTGGTGTAGAACTCGGTGATCGGGCCGCCGAAAAACGTGCCGGCGGCAGCATCGTCGCCGTTTTCCACGGTCAGGCGATAGTCGGCTGTGCCGGCAGGCTCCGGGTGGACAATCGAGGTCCGTGTCCATTGTTGGATTAGTTCAATCAGGCCGAATTCGCCCAAATCAGAGATGCGCATCAGGGTGCCTGTTCAACTGGATTTATGGGTGCGGGCGGCTGGGTTCGTCATACGCTGGGTTCTTTATACAAAGAAACTGGGGCATAAGTAAACCGGGCCCTGTACAAGGCCCGGTTTTATTTGGCTTTAACGGTTGAGTAGTGAAAGGAGGCAAGAAAATTTGCAGAGAATTTTGTCCGACGATTTGTCGGAGAACAGTGGATTTTCTCGGGGAACCCGTTCTCCAGGTCCTGGGAGTCAAGAAGACTCGACCAAAAGACCTGAGTGGCGGGAACGTCCACTGACTGACCATAGGAGTGGGTCATATCTGGGATGGGTAAACCACCCCGACGCAACCGTATGCTCCCTAAAAAGGAGGTGATCCAGCCGCACCTTCCGGTACAGCTACCTTGTTACGACTTCGTCCCAGTTACCGAACCCGACCTCGGCGCCTGCCTCCCAAAGGGTTAGCTCAGCGACTTCAATCGTTCTCGACTTCCATGACGTGACGGGCGGTGTGTACAAGGCCCGGGAACGTATTCACCGCAGTATGCTGACCTGCGGTTACTAGCGATTCCGCGTTCATGCAGGCGGGTTTCAGCCTGCAATCCCAACTGGGGCCGGCTTTGTTGGGATTGGCTCCAGCTCGCGCTTTAGCAACCCATTGTACCGGCCATTGTAGCGTGTGTGTAGCCCTGGACATAAGGGCCATGATGACTTGACGTCGTCCCCACCTTCCTCCTCCTTGCGGGAGGCTGTCTCGCTAGAGAGTGTAACTAGCGACGAGGGTTGCGCTCGTTGCGGGACTTAACCCAACACCTCACGGCACGAGCTGACGACAGCCATGCAGCACCTGTGATGGCTCCCCGAGTTACCCCGGAGTCGTCACCCTTTCGGGTTCCTACTACCAACATGTCAAGCCCAGGTAAGGTTCTTCGCTTAGCATCGAATTAAACCACACGCTCCACCGCTTGTGCGGGCCCCCGTCAATTCCTTTGAGTTTTAGCCTTGCGGCCGTAGTCCCCAGGCGGGATACTTAACGCGTTAGCTACGGCACGGAGAGGGTCAATACCCCCCATACCTAGTATCCATCGTTTAGGGCGTGGACTACCTGGGTATCTAATCCAGTTTGCTCCCCACGCTCTCGCGCCTCAGCGTCAGATACAGCCCAGTAAGCCGCTTTCGCCACTGGTATTCCTCCCGATATCTACGCATTCCACCGCTACACCGGGAATTCTGCTTACCTCTGCTGTCCTCAAGTCGAATAGTATCCCTTGACCTCTCCCAGTTGAGCCGGGAGCTTTCACAAGAGACTTATCCAACCGCCTACGCGCACTTTACGCCCAGTAATTCCGGGTAACGCTTGCCCCCTACGTATTACCGCGGCTGCTGGCACGTAGTTAGCCGGGGCTTATTCCCGAGGTACCGTCTTGTATCTTCCCTCGGAAAAGGAGTTTACAACCCTAAGGCCTTCATCCTCCACGCGACGTCGCTGGGTCAGGCTTTCGCCCATTGCCCAAGATTCCCTGCTGCTGCCTCCCGTAGGAGTGGGGGCCGTTCTCAGTCCCCCTCTGGCTGGTCATCCTCTCAGACCAGCTACCCGTCATCGGCTTGGTAGGCCATTACCCCACCAACTACCTGATAGGACGCGAGCTCCTCCTCCGGCGACCGAAGCCTTTCATCGATACCCCAGGGGATATCGGTCGTATGCGGGATTATCCTCAGTTTCCCGAGGTTATACCCCACCGGAGGGCAGATTACTCACGCGTTACTCAGCCGTCTGCCGCTTTTCCATTGTGGCCGAAGCCACGGACACGCTCGACTTGCATGCATTAAGCGCGCCGCCAGCGTTCACCCTGAGCCAGGATCAAACTCTCTTACTTGAACCTTACTCTTACTTCCTTCCACTATTCAACTGTTAAAGTGCCTTTGTCCACCGGAGGCCAAAACCGTCAACGGCGACTCAGTGGCGTAACAATACTCCATTTGGCTACCCTTGTCAACAGCGACTTTACACCGAATTTGCGAATTTGCATGGCTAAATAAGCAGCCGCGGCCAACATGGCGCCGACGAGGGGATTGGTTCTGGAATTTGGATTCCCACCGGCCCACCGCTAATGCGGACTGGCCTGTGAATGTGCACTCAGATCTACAGCGACACGACGGGGATGCCACAATCAACGACGTTGGCCTTCAAGATGGGTTCACGTTAGTCATCGCTGCGCACCGGTTCAACCAACAGGAACCGTTGGCGTGTGCCGTCTCCTAACTTAACGGTGTCGCGGGATTGGCGCGTCAGGCGAGTCGGGAGGAATTTCAAACGGCAACCGGATGGTCGCTGTCCATCCACTCGGCGAACGATCCGTCGTAAAGGCGGACGTTGTAGCCGGCCTGTTTCATGGCCAGGTAGGACAGTGCGGCGCGGACCCCGCTGCGACAGTAGGTCACCACTGGGTCTGGAGCAATTATTCCCAAGCCCGCCAACCGCTCCCGGAGCAAAGCCGGGTCGATCAATAGTTTTCCGTCTTCCCCGGCAAATTGAGAATGAGGGAGGTTGACCGCGCCGGGAATGTGGCCTGGCCGATGGTCCATTTCCAGTTCACCACGAAATTCTTCGGGAGACCGCGCGTCCAGGAGTTTTGCGTTGCCGGAGTCGGCGACATCGTCCAACGTGGCCCGCGCGGCTGAATTCAGGCGATGGGCGAACGGTTTGGGCACGGTGGGCACGGGCCGGTAAAGCACTTCCCGGCCCGCGTCCTTCCAGACGTCGTAGAGCACATCCATAATGCGGACGTCATCGCGTCCCAGGTATTCCAGCACCCAGGCGGCCATGGCTGCGTTGCGGCCATCCTGGTGGTCGTACAGAACTGGGATCACGTCGTCGCCGAGGCCGACTTCCGCGAACGCGGCGGTGAGTTGTTCCGGCGGGCCGAGGCGTCCGTCCGGAGCCTGTAGCTTCTTGAAGGGTACGCTGACGGCTCCCCTCAGATGACCCATCAGGTAACGCATCGACGACCGGGGATCGATAATCAGAAACCCCGGCTGGCCAATGTGGTCGGCGACCCAATCAGCAGAGACGAGAGCGACCATCAACCGACCGCTTCGAAGTCAGTCTCGACCGATGTTGCGTTGGCCACAGACTGAGTTACCGGGGAGCCCTCCACCGCGAGGCGCCAGATTTCGCGCAGGGTTTCCTCATCGGCATCGGCGCGCACGAAGCACTTGGCCGAGATTTTCCCGTAACCCGGGTTTCCTTCGTCCTCAACGCCGGCCCACTTGCGGATATTATCGAAATACCCTTCCACGGCCACTTCGAGGTCGTGAATGCGAACGCCCTGTTTGGTGGCGTTGACCACGAAGCCGACGGTCATGCAACTACCGATGGCAGACAGCAGCTGCTCGTGGGCGCTGGCGGCCACGTCGGTGGCGGTCAGATCTCCGGGTTCGTCCATGTCCACCTGGTGGTTGCGCATATAGGCGCGGGCGCGCATCCCATCCTGCCAGACCACTCGCGATTTCCACGGCCCGGTTACTGCGTTGAAAACGTCCGGGTCTCGGAAGGAATCGAGTACCTCAACGAGTTTCTCGCGGGGCAGGCCGTTCAGGTTCCCTTCTTGCGTCATGTCCAGCTCCTCTTGACCGTTTCGTGCTTGCTCAACCAGGACTTTGTATGCCCGGGGCTTTTGCGTTCCCGGGGCTTACTGATACTCTGCCCGCAGCAATTCGGCGGCTTCGGCGATCGCTTTCATTTTCCGGGCAGCCATTTCGTGGGTGTTCACATTGCGTTCGGCGAACGTTCCGAAACCGCAATCCGGGTTGAGGTAAATCTTGTCCGGGTCGAAGTATTGCAGCAATTCTTTGACGCGGGCCACTATCTGCTCCGGTGGCTCGATGTCATCCGTGCGGGGATTGACCACGCCAAAGCCGATTTCTTTCTCGTTGCTATATTCCTTGAACACTTCCATCTCTCCGGCGCGGGGAGTGGCGCACTCCAGAACCAGCTGATCAATGTTCATTTGCGTGAGATAGGGGAGCATTGGTCCATAGTTGCCGGTCAGTAGCACATCTTCGCGGCGGCTCCAGTTGCCCCGGCAGATGTGGACACCGGTTTTGATGCCGGTGATACCCGCAGTGGTCTCGTTCATCAACCGCACCGCGAACTCCAGCTCATCGGTGGGGTCGCGTCGGTTGGGCAAGGCGGCGCACATGAAAGTCTCGGTGCTTTCTTCGCCGAACACGACCTGGCTCAGGATGGGCTCGTCCAACTGGACGAAGTCGCAACCCTGGTCGCGAAGGGCGATGATTTCTTCTCTGAGGATGGCAACAACGTCTTGGGCCAGATCTTCAGGATTGGGGTACACGCGGTCAGATAGACCCTCGAACCAGCTCGAGCGAGTCAGCATATACGGGCCCGGCAGTGGAATCTTAATGGCCCGATCCGTATGTTCGCGCATGAAGGCCAACTCGTCCTGGGCCAATCCCTGCCGCTTGCCAATGCGATCGACCACGATGGGACTCTTAATGGCGAAGGATGGCACGTCCAGGGCTCGAAGAACCTCTTCCATGCGGGCGCGGTCCTTGGAGTAGTCCAACAGCTCCGAGACTTTCATCAGTTGCATACCGGTGAGTTTGTCAACCGCGAAGGAATAGAAATTGTCCCGGCGCTGTTCCCCGTCGCTGAGGATGTCCACTCCGGCTTTCTCCTGGGCACGAATGCACGCCAGGACTTCGCCATCAGCCACCTGGTTAAATTCCGCCAACGTGATGTCCCCGGCTTCCTTGCTGCGCAGAGCGCGCACCAATTCCGTGGAGCGAGGCCAACTCCCAACCACAGTTACCGGGAACAGAGGGGTGTCCGCCATTCAGATTCCTCCTTGGGGTTGAGTGTGATTACGAGTCCAACGCAACGGGTTCCTACCTCGGCTCACCCCGAGTCCCCGAAACCGGAAGCGTCTACAATGTACCCAAAATCCAAGGTGAACACAAACGGACATAGACGGTGGAACAGGGCAAGCGTATTCTACTTTTGGTGGCCTGATAAACTGTCATTCCCGCGCAAGCGGGAATCCAAGTGGCTTGGTTGTACGTCAACTGCTTGGAAGCAATCTGTATGGATCCCCGCTTGCGCAGGAATGACGGGCACCTCTTACGACGTATCGCGTTGCGACTGGTCGGGTAGCGCTGGCCGCCGCGTGGTCGCCAGGAGCATCGCGGCCGCGAGCGAGACCAACGCCAGGGACAGGAAAGCCCCCTGGTACGTTCCGGTCCTGTCGAATGCGACCGCAGATCCCAGCGGCCCAACCGCGAAGCCAACAACCTGCGCCGCCCGGCTCAGCCCGAAGATACTGCCCAGGGTCCGTCGTCCGTAGTAACCGGCCCACATTAACGGAGCCAGTGTGTTCACCCCACTACCAACCGACCCTTGCAAAACGGCGAACATATACGTTTCGGGCAGTGTGTCAGCTCCCATCAGCACCCACATACTGACTGCGCCGAGCACATAAGCCAGGGTCAACAGTAGCTTGGCGGATACTTTCTCCGCTACGACGCCACATACCAATGCCGCGAAAGCTCCGGATACCGACATGACGCTAACCGCTCCCACTGCCGCTCCAGCGGTTAAACATTGCTGGATGAGGTGCGGCACCAGGTGAAGCCCAATGCCCGATGTCGACGTGCTGACCAGGAACAACGAAACCAGTATCAACCAGAGGGCCGGGGTCCTGATGACTGCGCGCAGGGGCAATAATTGCTCATCCCGTTGCAAGTCGGGTTTGTCGTCGGACCGGGTCTGGTGTGGATCGCCGTCGAGGGCCAGACCAAGGTCCTCAGGTTGTCGCCGAACGACCAACGCCGACGGGACCAGGCCTACGCACAACATCATCCCGGCCAGCACGATCCAGGCCGGTCTCCAACCCCAACTACCAATGACCAGCTGCACTATTGGCGCTACTACGACTATGCCCAGGAAGCCACCGAAGGATACCAATCCGGTAGCCCGGCCCCGATACCTCAAGAACCATTTGCTCGCGGTTACCGAAGCGCCGATCTGAATGAGTCCCTGATCTGAGATTCTTATCATGGTGAATGCAACGTAGAAGCCCAGAAGGGTTTGCGCGGTTGCCAGGTACAGACAGCCCAGAACGACCACGCATCCCCCAACAACCAGAATTATCCGGGCTCCAAAGCGGTCCACCAAACTGCCGCTGAAAGGAGCCAGAATCGCGCCCAAAATGGCGCCCAGGCTGGTAGCGCCGGCCATCTCCGTGCGGTTCCAGCCGAATTCCTGGCTCATGGGGATTACAAACACGGTGAGTATGCCGATAGCGGTGGCGGCGTTGGCAAACTGGATTCCAGCGCCTGCGGCGGCAACCCACCACCCATAATAGACGCGCATGGGTTAGGCTCTTACCTGCTCTATCTGGATAAACTGGTGGGGTGGGATTTGGCAAGCGGCCCAACCCCCTGCTTTGCCTTTACTCTAACAGAGCCGCCCCGCGTTACCCCCTTCGCGCGTTACCCCTTCGCATTGATGCACCGGTTTCGGTGCGTAGCCAACCCGACTCTTACGATTCTGACTGGCGGGCGTAGTAGACCTCGTCGTAGTAGAGCCGCAATTACCCTGGATTCATGCCCTTCCGTTGGCATCAGCCTCAATGAACGTCGATAGGGACATGATGGATAACAGTCTCGACCACGATGTGTCGGTTTTGGTCACAGGCGCCGAGCTGGTGATCGACCGCGGCACGACTGCCGAGTAAACTCCCCTGCCTGTCATCCATCCTCAGGGGGCGAATCGTCAGGCGGCAGGAAGAGCGGACATGGTAACAGTTCAGACTTGAGGGGAAGTGAGCAGTTGTTGGCAGGCGGTGAGGGGGTTGAGACCCTGTGCCCGCCAGGTACCGAAGATTGAGGCCAGCGTCATCTTGGTGTTAGAGCCTATCCTAAAAACTGGTGGAAACTTGCAGGGGCGTTGCGGGAAGGAAAGCGGGGGTTGCGTCTAGACTGGGGCAATGACCAAAGCGAAAGATACCAAGCCGCCACGTCCGAAGCGTGCTGGCCCAGCCACCAAGACCAATCCCACCACCGGCGCGTTCCAGATCTCCGACGAGCTCTGGGAGGTGCTGGCGCCCCTGATCCCCGAGCATGTGAACACCCACCGATTCGGCGGCGGCCGGCCCCGGGTTCCCGACCGCACCTGCGCCAATGGCATCTTCTACGTGCTGCGCACCGGCTGCCAGTGGAAAGCCCTGGACGCCACGGGCATCTGTTCCGGGTCCACCGCCCACCTGCGCTTTCAGGAATGGGTTGCCGCTGGAGTGTTCCTGGAGCTGTGGCGGGTGGGACTGGAACGCTATGACGAACTGAAGGGGCTGGACTGGAGTTGGCTGAGTATGGACGGCGCCATGACCAAATCGCCCTTGGGCGGGGAAAAAAACCGGCCCCAATCCCACTGACCGAGGTAAAGGCGGCGTCAAGCGCAGCCTGTTGACCGAAGCTGAGGGCATTCCGGTGGGGCTGGCGGTGGACGGAGCCAACCGTCATGACATGAAACTGGTGCGGGCCACGGTGGACAGCCTGCCGGTGCCCCGACCAGCGCCCACTCCGGACCAACCCCAGGGTATGTGCCTGGACAAAGGCTATGACTTTGACGAGGTGCGCCGCACCCTGGACGAGTTTGGCTTCACCGCTCACATCCGCAGCCGGGGCGAGGAGGCCAAGGCCATCAAAAGAGCAGCTGGATTCAAAGCCCGGCGCTGGGTCGTGGAACGCTCGCACAGCTGGCTGAACCGCTTCCGGCGCATCCTGGTCCGCTGGGACAAGTCCCCTGAGAACTACATCGCCTTTCTTCATTTCGCCTGCGCCCTCACCGCCCTCAGAGCTGCTGGGTTATTAGGATAGGCTCTAATACTACAGTCGCAGAAATGTGGTAAGGAGTTTCAGGCGGCGTCGGTAATGGCAGCGCCGGGCCGTTGCCTGGTGCCGCCGTCTCCACCGGGACCACCGCAGCACTGATTCGTCCGTAGGTTGATGTCTCCATATCAGCCGGTAGAGCAACCGCCGGACCTCGGGCACCGTCAGGGGTATCAGCTTTTCGTCCAAGCTGGGACAGCCCCCTTTTCCCCCGGACCGCCTTGTTCCAACGCCTGGCGCCTGACCACCGCCAAGTAGGCGTGGGCCAGCATCGCCAGGGTGATGTGCCGGTACCAGCCATCCCATTTCCGGACTTCATACTGGTCCAGACCCACCTCTCCCTTGGCCTCCTCAAAGCATTCTTCGATGGTCCAACGAGTTCCGGCCACCCGCACCAGTTCCTCCAGAGTCGTATCAACCGGGCCGAAGCAGACGTAATAGGCCAACTCCCCGGGCTTGGCGATGCTGCGCCGGACCAGCAGCCAGTACCCCTTGCCCGGCTCCTTCAGGGGCCGGATCTCCACCCGCGCCCAATCGTATACCCGGGGTCCCTTGGCGCCGTCGCCCGCGCTGCGCCGCACCCAGCCGGGTTCCTCCACCCCAGGCGCCAGCCGGTCCGCCCGCACCGGTCGCCATCCCTTGTCCGTCTCTGCCCACAGCTGCTCGTTGCTCCTGACGGCCAGCACGTGGGGAACGTCTCGCCGCTCCAGCCACCGCCGCAGGTTGCGGTCGTTGCCGTAGACTTCGTCCCCAGTGACCCAGCCGAAGGGCACTCCCGATTCCAGCGCCCGCTCCAGCATCCGCCGGGCCAGTTGCGGCTTGGTGCGGAATGCCACTTTCTCAGGCACCCCAGCCTCTCGCCTCCGTTCCAGGTCATCAGCCCACACCCGAGGCAGGTAAAGTTCCCGGTCCATCAGGGTCCTCCCTTGGGCAGAGGCGTAGGTCAAAAATACCCCGATCTGGCAGTTCTCGATCCGCCCCGCCGTGCCGCTATACTGCCGCTGCACCCCAACGGACTTGTTCCCCTTCTTCAGAAATCCCGTCTCGTCCACCACCAGAACTCCATGGACGTCGCCCAGATGCTCCACCACGTAGTCCCTGAGATCGTCGCGAACCAGGTCGGCGTCCCAGACGTAGGTGGACAGCAGGTGCTGCACCCCATAGGGGGTGGCGTCCCCCGCCTGCTCCGCCAGTTGCCAGCCGTTCTTGCGTTCCACGGGACTGAGCAGCCCTCGCAGGTAGTCCAGCGCACGCCTACGCGGCTCGGGACGCCGGAATCGTCCCGCAATGCACTCGTGTACCCCTTCGATTCCCTGGGCCCAACGGGCCACCTCCGCCACATCTTCTATCACACCTACCACCGCCTCACCTCTCCAGCCCTTGACTGCCTTGATTCTACCCGCCTTTGTTCTGCAACTGTAGTACTAAGTGCCTTGGTGCGAGCGAGTGCCCCCGCTGATCTTGCGGCTGACCACCAGATGGCGCAGGCTGCGCTCGGCGGCGTTGTTGTCCGGTGGCACCTGGGGTTCGGCCACGAGGACGAACAGTTCCTTGATGTGGTTCTCAACATATGTGGTTCTCCATGCGTCGGCACAGCCTGGCCTGGACGGCCAGCGGGTCATTCAAGAAGGGACGGCAGAGGGCCAGCAGGCGTCTTTCCAGGGCCAGTTGGGCGCTGCGGCGTCGCTTGGTCTGGGGATGGGTGAAAGCTTTGGCCCGGTCGTAAATCCCATGGACGGCGTCAGACCACTGGGACAGTGATTCATCCTCGGGGTAGAGGGAGCGCAGGTCGTGGAAGTCCCGCATCAGGTGGGCCCAGCAGCGTTGCTCGGGGCCGTCGTAGTGATGGTAGGCGGCATAGAAGTCGCTGACCAGCACGCCGGCGAACTCCGCACCCAGGACTTCATCCACCACGGCCTTGCCACGGTTCCGGCGCAGAAAGTAGCGCTGGGTGGGAGTGCTGAAGGTCCACACGTAGCCGTTGTGTCCGTCTTCGCGCCAGCCGGTCTCGTCGGCGTGGACCACTGGGCTGCCTCGGATGCGTTCCAGTATGCCCGCCAGTTCGGTCTGCGCTTTGCCAGCCACTTTTCGGGTGGCAGCCACGATAAACCAACTTCGACCAATTCACCTCACCAACTCTGAACAGTTACCGTGAGAATTGTTCCTATTGGTCGAACCGGCGATATGGTATAATGCCGCCGCTCATTTAGCCGGATTCTGGACGTAACGCAGCACTAACCGACCGACCGGTTGCAACGTATTCGCGGCCATGATTGTGTGCCACCATGATTGATGATTATTTGGGACAATACGGCCTGATCGCCATTTTTCTGGTACTTGCCATCGTCGTGCCGTCCAGCATGTTGATGGCATCCTACACGTTGTCCAAATTGGGATTACGGCCGGCGCGGCCCGACGCGGTGAAGCACGACACCTACGAATGCGGCGTCGAAACCATTGGCGGCACCTGGAACCGGTTCCAGTTTCGTTTTTATATGTTCGCCATCCTATTCGTCGTATTCGATGTTGAGGTGGTGTTCCTGTACCCGTGGGCGACCAAATTCCTGACGCTGGAACTTTTCGCGCTGATCGAAATGGCAGTGTTCGTAGGAATTTTGCTGCTGGCGTGGGCATATGCGTGGCGCAAGCACGATCTGGAATGGCAAGGCTGACTGACTATGGTTGATCTGGCGCCCGGCGGTGGTCCGCTCCACAACCGCACTTGGGAAATCGACCGTTCTGAGGGTCAGGTAGTAAACGACCTGATTGCTGCCTCGCAGTCGCCCATCGAAATTCCCATGATCGAGGTGCCCGACGACCTGCAACGCAACCTGATGGTCACCTCGGTGGATGCTCTGGTGAACTGGAGCCGCAAGTCCGCCCTGTGGCCCGTATCTTTTGGCCTGGCTTGCTGCGCGTTCGAAATGATGGCGACGGCGATGGGCCGCTTTGACATTTCCCGCTTCGGTATGGAGGTCTTCCGCGCTTCTCCCCGCCAGGCCGACCTCATGATCGTGGCCGGCACCGTAACCTGGAAAATGGCGCCGCCCATCAAGCGCATCTATGAGCAGATGGCCGAACCGCGCTGGGTGATCGCCATGGGCGTTTGCGCCACCAGCGGCGGGCCGTATTTCGGTTCCTACAGCGTAGTGCCCGGAGTTGACCACATAATCCCGGTCGATGTTTACGTCCCTGGGTGCCCGCCGCGCCCCGACGCGCTGCTGTACGGCATCATGGAGTTGCACGAGAAGATCAAGAGGTACCGCAACCTCGGCAGCGGTAGCTTCAAACCGTGATGATAACGGCCCTGTCCGGTCAAACCCTGGCCCAGCGGCTGCAGGATTTAACGCCCAACGCCGTGCTTGAATGGAACGATTCGGCGGTTTGGGTTGCACCGGAATCGTTGAATTCCGTTGCCGCCGCGTTGTGGGACGACTCGGAACTGGATTTCAAGTATCTGAACTCGGTCAGCGCCGTGGATTACGTTGAGCACTTTGAGTTGGTATACCACCTGACCTCCATCAACAAACAGCACACCGGCATCGTCCGTAGCCGGGTGTACGGCCGGGAAGACCCCACGGCGGCATCGGTGGTGAGCGTTTGGCGCGGAGCCGATTTCCAGGAGCGGGAAATCTGGGACCTGATGGGTGTCAGATTCACCGGCCATCCCAACCTGAAGCGGATAATGTTGTGGGAAGGTTTTGAAGGACACCCGTTGCGCAAGGATTTTCTGTAACAACTGTTCAGCATTGCTGACAACCCGCAATAAACCATGACTATCCGAACCGAGCCAATGACCGTCAATGTGGGGCCGCAGCACCCCAGCACCCACGGCGTGTTCCGTGTGCGCATCACGTTTGACGGCGAAGACATCGTTGAAGTTGAGCCGGTGCTCGGCTACCTGCATCGCGGAACCGAAAAACTGGCCGAAGAGCGCAACTACGTGCAAATAGTCACGCTCACCGACCGGTTGGACTACACGTCATCGATGATTAACAACCAGGCGTACTGTCTGGCCGTGGAGCAATTGCTGGGCATTGAGCCGCCGCCACGCGGGAAGTGGCTGCGAACGCTGGCCGCCGAGTTGCAACGTATCGCCAGCCACCTGATAGCCGTTGGTTTTTTTGTTCAGGAACTGGGGGCGTTCGGCACGCCGTTGATGTACACCTTCCGCAGCCGGGAGCGCATCCTCGACCTGTTCGAGATGCTGTGTGGCGCGCGCATCACCGTCAGTTACATGAGGCCCGGCGGCGTGTTTGCCGACACGCCCGAAGATTTTTGGCCGGCCCTGGACAAGTTCCTCGATGATTTTGAGGGCGAGCTGGAAGAGCTGGAAAACCTGCTGCTCAACAACGAAATTCTGATGGTGCGCACCCGCGGGGTCAGCCCGTTGCCCGCCGACGTCGCCATCAATTGTTCGGCCAGCGGGCCGGTGCTAAGGGCCAGCGGGATCAACTGGGATTGGCGCAAACTGGCCCCCTACGATGCCTACGACCAGGTCGAGTTCGATGTACCGTTGGGCACAAACGGCGACAACTACGACCGGTTCTGGGTTCGGGTGCAGGAAGTGCGCCAGAGTCTACGCATAGTGCGGCAGTGCATAGAGCGGATCGAACCGGGGCCAGCGCGCCTGGACGTTCCCCTGGTGCTCCGCGCCGAGCCTGGCGCCGAAGCCTACGGGCGAGTGGAAGCATCCAAGGGGGAACTGGGATTTTATCTGGTCAGCGACGGCGGCGTAGCACCCTATCGCTGCAAGATTCGTTCTCCTTCGCTGATCAATTTGACCATTACGGAACATCTGCTCGTCGGTTGGAAGCTGGCCGATATGATAGTTTCGCTAGGCAGCGTCGACATCAATATGGGCGAAGTTGACCGATGAACGGCTGCCTGCTCAACCCAGACGGCGTGCTCGGCGGCAACCCGCTGTTCCGACTGATTTATGAAACGGCCGGTCAGTTCCTGCCGTGCTGGTTGTCATACGTGGTTGCCGGCGCGGTCATTATGCTCATACTGATCAACGCGGTGCTGCTGGGTGCAGCGATCGTCAGTTGGGGTGAGCGCCGTTTGCTCGGCAGATTCCAAAACCGGATCGGCCCCAACCGCTGGGGACCGTTCGGCGCGCTACAGCCGATCGCGGATTTGGTCAAGCTGATCACCAAAGAAGACATCATCCCCTACGGCGCCGACCGCATCGCCTTCACCATCGTGCCGGTTTTGATGGTTGCCAGCCTTCTGGTGGCCACGTCGGTAATTCCCTTCGCCAAGAATGTGGCATTGGTTGACCTCAACGTGGGCGTATTATTCGTGCTGGCGGTCAGTTCGCTAACCACCATCGCGATATTCACCGCGGGCTGGGCATCCAACAACCGGTATGCGCTGTTCGGCGCAGGCCGGGCGGTGGCCGTGTTACTCAGTTACGAGGTCCCGGTCGTGCTGTCTTTGTTGGGTGTGGTGCTGGTGGCCGGCTCCATGTCGCTGGGGGATATTGTTGTGGCCCAGGCGGTGCCGTTCTTCCTTGTGCAACCGCTGGCGTTCTTTGTGTTCCTTGCTGGTATGTCTGCGGAATTGAACCGCACCCCATTTGATGTGGCAGAAGCCGAATCTGAGATTATCGCCGGTTACCACACCGAGTACAGCGGCATCAAGTTCGCGTTGATTCAGGCGGCCGAGTTCGGAGGCGCGCTGGTGGTGTCTGCATTGATTGCGACGCTGTTCTTCGCCGGTTGGGCCGGCCCGATTGCCGACTGGCTGGGATGGCTGTGGTTCCTCATCAAAACGTTTATCGGGATATTTATCTTCGTCTGGATACGTGCTACGTACCCTCGGTTACGACTGGACCAGATTATGGCCGTATGCTGGAAGTTCCTGATGCCGTTGAGCATTATCAATCTGATTGCGGTTGTGCTGGAGGTCTACTTCCTGCGCGACGCCCACGGCACTCTGAGCACCAGCGATCTGTGGATCATGGCCGGCATCAATATAGTTCTCGCTGCGGTTACGATTGCAGTTTTCGGCCAGTTGATACGCCAAAGGGTACAAAATCCCTCGCCAACTGCCCGGGCAGTCCAACCCGTGGTCAACGGCGTTTCGACCATCGACGCGAGATAAGGGCAGCGCGGGCACACACCGGAGCAGAGCCACAATGTACGGATTAGAAATGGCCAAGGGGTTGATGGTTACCCTGTCCAACCTGGTGCGCAAACCGTTCACTATTTCCTATCCCGAACAACGGGTGCCGCAACACCCCAGGTTCCGCGGCGAGGAGTTCGCCTGGTACGAAGAACGCTGCACCGGATGCGCTTCGTGCGCCAAGTATTGCCCGTTGGGAATCATCAAAATAGTAACCAAGCCCAGTGAAACCGCCCCTTTGCAGGGCGACAAATACCTGCTGGAGACCTTTGACATCGACCTGCAACGGTGCATGTTCTGCGGACTGTGCGTAGAGGCGTGCCCCTATGACGCGTTGTTCATGGGCAGCGGTTTTGAAGAGGGTCAGTACAAACGCACCGATTTGGTGATTTCCATCGACCAGCTCCGCCACGCCGACAAGCACCCTAGCGCCTGGTTCCGGCCTCAGTTGGAGAGTATGGAGTATCGGCCAGGAGTCAGCCGGCCGCTGGGGTGGCGCGAGGTTGGCCGGGAAAAATGGCGTTGGCACCAGCGCGAGAAGGCCGGTATGCGTCTGGCGGGTCGGGATTCTGAGGACGACGCCTAGATGTGGTTTGAGCAAGTAGTATTTTGGGTGCTTGCGATCGTGGCGGTGGTCGGATCAATCGGCGTGGTGCTGGTGCGCGATCTGTTCCGTGCGGCGCTTTTACTTTCGCTGGTTTTCATTGCGGTTGGCGGCTTTTTCGTGATGATGCACGCCGAGTTCCTGGCGGTGGTACAGATTTTGATCTACGTGGGAGCAATCGCCGTATTGTTCATATTCGCAGTGATGCTGACCAGGGATGTGCAGCATGGCAACACTCCCAACCGTTTGCAGATTCCAGCCGCGCTCGTGTCGGCCCTGTTGCTAGCGGTGATGATTGCAACGGCAACCACCACCGACTGGACTACTCTGGCCGGAGCGGGGTTGGAGAGTAAATCGCAAATCGCTCAGAACCAGGCATTTGGCATCCCCGATGCGCCCAAGCTTACCAGCGCGGGATTGACCGCTCTTGAGGTTGAAAGCGTTCGCGAAGGTGGACTCGCCGACCTGTTGATCAGCGATTTCGTGTTGCCCTTTGAAGCTGTATCGTTGCTGTTACTGGCAGCAGCTATCGGCGGGTTGGCTCTGGCGCGCGGGCGGGGGAGATAGAGCTTTGACGCTGGAATCAATGCTCATCGTCGCGGCCGTTATCTTCTGCATCGGTCTGTATGGAGCGTTAGCTCGCCGAAACTTCATCGCCGTGTTGATGTCTATCGAGTTGATGTTCAACGGGGTGAACCTGACGCTGGTAGCGATGGGCCGCTGGCTGGTGCCCTACGCCGTGCAGGAACAACTGTCCTCGGTGCTCACCGGGCAGGTATTCGCCGTGTTCATCATCACGGTGGCCGCGGCGGAAATCGCCCTGGGACTGGGAATTGTGTTCGCAGTGTTTCGCACCAATGAAAGCGTGGATTTGACCGACGCCGCAGCGCTCCGGCACTGACGTCCCTGGCGAATCCACGCACGAATAACTTGGAACCAATCGATAAAGCATAAGCTATGTGGATGGAATTTAAACGCGCTCCCAACTTGATGGCAGCTGAAATCTGGAAGGAAGCCTTCGAAGCCGAAGGTTTGCCCACTCGAATTTTGCCGGAGGGGGATATACGGGACTGGAGCGAGCGCGCGCCGTTTGTCATCTATGTTCCCAAAGGCCGCGAACATGTGGCCGATGAAATCGTAAGGAAGCTGTGAGGATGCAGCCATCATGCTGACCGAACAGCTGGTGTGGGCGATTTTCCTGTTGCCCGTCGCTTCGTTTTTGCTGATTGGACTGGTGATCCGGCCGGCCGGCCCGAGTGTAGCCAAACTGTCGGGCTACGTAACCATCATCGCGCTGGGTATCGGATTCGCACTGTCGATCTGGTTGTTGCGGTCTTCCGCCCACGGTGTGGTTTACGCCTTTCCGCCGCATCTGTGGCTGGACCTGGGGCCGGCATCCGTCGAAATGGGTTTGTTGCTGGACCCACTGACCAACGTAATGCTGGTGGTGGTTACGGGCGTCAGTCTGATGATACAAATCTATTCCCTGGGTTACATGGACGGCGACGAGAGTTTCGCACGATACTTCGCCTACATGTCTCTGTTCAGCGCGTCCATGATCGGCCTGGTGCTGGCGGTAAACATAATCCAGATGTACGTTTTCTGGGAACTGGTGGGCTTGTCGTCATACCTGCTCATCGGGTTCTGGCACAATCGCCCCACGGCGGCGGCGGCGGCCAAAAAAGCGTTCATCATCACCCGCATCGGCGACGTCGGCTTCCTGCTGGCGATTATTTATCTGTTCTTCCAGGCCGATGATTTTGCGTCCCGGGGCCTGAACGCATTTCATATCCCCGACATCTGGGAGGCCGCCCAACCCATCGCAGCGGGTGGGGCCGGAATCGTCGCCGGCGGAGCGCTGCTTTGGCTGTCCCTGGGGCTGTTCGCCGGAGCGGCTGGCAAGAGCGGCCAGTTCCCCCTGCACACCTGGCTTCCGGATGCGATGGAGGGCCCGACTCCGGTCAGCGCCCTGATCCATGCTGCCACGATGGTGGCCGCCGGAGTGTTCCTGGTGGGTAGATTCTTCCCAGTATTCGCCGAGTCAGAAACGGTCATGATGGTGGTAGCGCTTATCGGTGCGTTCACCGCCGTATTTGCCGCCACCATGGGATTGGCGGCCAACGACATCAAACGTGTGATGGCCTACTCCACCGTCAGTCAACTGGGTTACATGATGGCTGCCCTCGGCGTTGGCGCCTACAACGCTGCCTTGTTCCACCTGTTCACTCACGCGTTCTTCAAAGCCTTGCTGTTCCTGTCGGCGGGCAGTGTCAACCACGCCGTCGGCACCTTCAACATGATGTACATGGGCGGGTTGCGCAAAGCGATGCCATTGACCTATGCGCTGACAGCCATCGGCGCGTTGAGTCTGGTGGGCATCTTCCCGTTGGCGGGGTTCTGGAGCAAGGACGAAATATTGCTGGAAGCCTGGTTGGGCGGTGGCCCGGTGCAAACGTCAGTTAGTCTGGCGGTGTTCTTCATGCTGCTGGTTGGGGTGCTGCTGACCGCGTTCTACTCGTTCAGAATGGTTCACCTGACGTTCCACGGCGAATTCCGCGGCGGCGGCGAGCAGGAATTGCGCGATACTGACCAAGCTGGATTGCCCGCGCCTACGGGCGTAACCCATCACGTTCATCTTGGCGAATCGCCCTGGGTGATGATAACGCCGATGCTGTTGCTTGGAATCAGCGCAATTATCGCCGGCTGGTTGGCCAACCCGGTTGGTGTGGAAAGTCTGTTCGGACTGGTACCCTCCCACTGGTTCACCGAGTATCTGGCATCGGGCCTGCACGACGGGCATCATGCACCGCCGTTCAACATCGTGATTGCGGCAATCTCCAACGTGGTTGCAATTGGCGGTATCGGGCTGGCAATTCTGGTGTATGCCTGGCCGCGTGCGTTCACGTCCTTCGACCCGTTGATCAAGGCGGGTCCGGTTCACACTTTGCTGTCCCAACGCTACTACTTCGACCATCTGTACGAAGGCATCATCGTCAACCGTGTCTTCTACCGCACCGTTGTTGCCACCACCGATTGGGTTGATCGCAATCTGGTTGACGGCATTGTTGGCCTGGTTGGCTGGATTTCCCGAAACGTCGGCAGCCTGATTGCCCTCGCTCAAAACGGCCAGGTTCAATTTTATCCGCTGGTAGCCGCCACAGGCGGCGCGGTCATCATCGTGCTCTACCTGGTACTCGGATAACCGACGATGGCCAACGAATTCAACGGACTGCTGACCGCAACGGTTTTCCTGCCGGCCATTGCCGCCCTGTTATTGGCCGTGGGCATACTCCGCGACGACCGAGCGATTCGCTGGTTTGCGGTGCTGGTAACCGCCGCCGACCTGGCGCTGTCGGTGGTCGTGTTCACCCTGTTCCAGCGGGGTGGCGAACGATTCCAATTGATTGACCGGTTCACCTGGATCGACACCAGCACGGTGCAGGCCAACTACCTGCTGGGTGTGGATGGTATCAGCGCGCCGCTGGTAATGTTGACGGGATTGCTGGGCCTGTGCGCAGTTTTCGTTTCTTTCCACGTCGGCAATCGCGTCAGGGAATACTTCATCTGGCTGCTGGTGCTGCAGACGGCCGTTATGGGCGTGTTCACCGCGCTGGATTTCCTGTTGTTCTTCCTTTTCTGGGAACTCGAACTGGTGCCGATGTACCTCCTGATCTCAACCTGGGGCACGGGACGGCGCGAATATTCGGCGATGAAGTTCCTGATATTCACGATTCTGGGCTCGGCGTTCATGCTGGTTGCCATCGTCGCCGTGTTCGTCAGCGCCGGAGTGGGCAGCTTCGACATGACCCGCCTGCTGGAACCCGGTTCCGCCCTTGATGC
Source organism: Dehalococcoidia bacterium (assembly GCA_965220095.1). Taxonomy (GTDB): domain Bacteria; phylum Chloroflexota; class Dehalococcoidia; order Lucifugimonadales; family UBA3495; genus Bin87. The sequence continues at coordinate 946,949 of OZ244805.1, read as the reverse complement.
CACGCGCGCCGCCCTGCCGATGGGTCTGCTGTTCTGGCTGTTCTTCGTCGCCTTCGCGGTAAAACTCCCCACTTGGCCCGTGCACACCTGGCTCCCCGATACCCACACCGATGCACCCACGGCGGGCAGCGTAATGCTAGCCGGAGTGATGCTGAAGATGGGCGGATACGGCTTGCTGCGCATCAACGCGGGGATGTTCCCCGAACAGCTGCAAACCTACGCGCTGCCGGTGGTAATCCTCGGTGTAATCAGCGTGCTATACGGGGCTGTAGTGACGTTGCGGCAAACGGACCTGAAACGCCTTATCGCCTATTCCAGCGTCAGTCACATGGGACTCGTGCTAATTGGCGTTGGCTCGGTGGCCGTGGTAGGTGGGGCGTTAACCGACGCCGGCTTGGTGGGGGCGGCGATGCAGCTCTTCACCCACGGCACGATTACCGGGTTGTTGTTCGTAACGGTGGGAATCGTGTACGACAAAACACACACGCGTCAAATTCCCGATCTGGGTGGGCTCGCCAATCGTATGCCCATCGTGGCGGCGGCGTTCCTGCTGGCCGGCGCTGCCTCACTAGGACTGCCGGCGCTGAGCGGTTTTGTGTCGGAACTGCTGGTGTTCTTCGGTGGATTCCGGGCGTTCCCGGCGTTGACCATACTGGCGGTGCTGGGAATTATTCTGGCCGCCGGCTATATCTTGTGGATGATACAGCGGGCTTTCTTCGGGCCGCGCCCCGCGCGTTGGGACGAACTTACCGACGCGAGTTGGGTGGAAATTGCCCCCATCGCTCTGCTGGTTATCAGCATTTTTGCGGTTGGTTTGTATCCGGCCTGGCTCACCGAAGTGTTCCGCGAGGGACTGGAACCCATCGTAAACGGTTATAATTCCGGCCTTGCCGGTGTCAGCCGGTAGCAGCCCACAAGGCTTTGTTATGACCACCTACGACCTGTACCTGATTTCGCCGCATCTGGCGCTGGCCGCGCTGGCAATGGTGGTTATCGTGGTTGACTTGCTGACTCGGCGAACCGGGTTTCTAGTCGGTGTGTCATTTGTCGGCCTGGCCGCCCCGGCCGCTTTGAGCGCCATGCAGGTCATTGAGCTGACAGCCAGCGGCTCCAACGCACTGTCTGCTGATGGTTCAGTAATCCTGTACACCCTGTCCATCGACCGATTCTCGCTGTTTTTTAACTTTCTGATTCTGGCTGCAACAGGCCTGGTCGTACTGGTATCCAACGACTACGTGCGGCGAATTCAGCGGTTGCAGGGTGAATTTTTCGGCCTGCTGCTACTGTCTGCTACCGGCATGATGTTGCTGGTGGCCGCGAATGAACTGATTACCATCTACATCGCCCTCGAGCTAATCACGCTACCGCTGGCGGCGCTGGCCGCATTCATGCCCAACGGCCGGTCCAGCGAAGCCGGGATGAAGTTCCTCATCATCGGCGCCATCAGCAGCGCGTTGATGTTGTACGGCATGGCGCTGATCTACGGGGTCACCGGTAGCACGCGTCTGGACGAAATCGCGGTGGCGCTGGCCAACGCCCCTGCGTCGGGTGTCATCCCATTCGGCAGCCTGGCGGTATTGTTAGCGGTCGTGCTGTTGCTGGCAGGGTTTGGATTCAAAATGTCGGCGGCGCCCTTCCAGATGTGGGTGCCCGATGTGTATGAAGGCGCCCCCACGCCGATTGTGGCGTTCCTGTCAGTTGCCAGCAAAGCGGCCGCCTTCGCGCTCGTAATGCGTGTGTTCTACATCGGTTTCGACTCGCTGGAGGGTGATTGGTGGGTATTGCTGGCAATACTGGCAGCGTTGTCAATGACGATCGGCAATCTGGTTGCCATCTCCCAACACAACATTAACCGGTTGTTTGGATACAGTACCATTGCCCACGCCGGCTACATTCTGGTCGGTGTTGCTGCGGTAGCCACCTCAGGCGGAGCGGCAAGTTTCGGCCCCAGTAGCGTGGTCTTCTACCTGGCGGCTTATACTGCTGCGAACCTGACGGCGTTTTTCGCTATGGTTTGCATTGAGCACCGTATCAACAGCGCTGAGATTGCAGACTACGGCGGGATGATTCGCCGCGCCCCATTCCTGGCAATCACGTTGGGTCTGGCCTTGATTGCCCTGATTGGAGTGCCCCCCACCGGCATATTCTTCGCCAAAATTTACGTATTCGCCGCCGCCATTAACACCGGGGAGTCCCTGATGACATGGCTGGTTATCATTGGTGTCGTGAACAGCGTCGTGTCGGCGTACTACTACCTCCGAGTCATCAGGATCATGTTCCTGCAACCCGCGGTCAGCCCGGAGCGGGTGAGAGCGTCCTGGCCGGTGAATCTGGCGTTGGGAGTCGCCGCGCTGTCCATGCTGTGGTTAGGCGTGGCTCCGGGCACATTGTTTGGGGCCGCAGAGCGTGCGGTTACGGCGCTGGCCGGAGGTGGCTAAATGGTGATGAAAACCATCGGAATAGCCTACAACGACCTGATTCCAGAGGCGCTGAACCTGGCCCACGCGATCGTTACCGAGCTGGATTTGGGGGCGGACAGCTGGATCCTGGCCGCCGAAGATGTCAACGGTCTCGCCGCGCGCGCCGTCAACTCGGACCTGGTCATCACCATCGGCGGCGACGGCACCATATTGCGCGTGAACCGGGCTATCGCACCCCTGGGCATTCCCCTGGTTGGGGTGAACATGGGCCGGTTGGGTTTCATGACTGAGCTCACCGTGCCAGGTGTGATGGATGAATTACCGCAGTATTTCAAAGGCGGGATGCGTGTATCCGAACACAGTATGTTGATGGCATCGTCGTTCCGACGCGATCCGGACGGAGCCGAACCGACCCAGCACGGACCGTATCACGCGTTGAACGACGTGGTGCTCACGCGAGGACAGGTTTCCCGAGTCATTACGGTGCGGGTGGTAATTGACGGAGCGGACGTATCCACCTTCCGGGCCGACGGAGTGATTCTCGCCACCGCCACCGGCAGCACGGGCTACAGTTTCGCGGCCGGCGGCCCCATCGTTGATCCCCTGTCCGATGACGTTGTACTCACGCCGCTGGCGTCTCACGTTGGCCTGACCGCTCCGCTGGTGCTGCGACCCAGCAGCAGTGTTGATTTCCACCTGGAAGGTTCCCAGGGAGCGATTTTGAGCGTGGACGGGTTCGAGAACCATCCCATCGAACCGGGCGATTGGGTGCGCATCACTCGTAGCCCACACCGCGCCCGGTTCCTCCGTGCCCACGAGCACAATTACTTCTGGGCCACGCTGACCCAACGCCTGGGATTCAGCCTGCAGAGACGGTAACGCTACGAGCGGCCTCAAGGATTTGTACCAAACAAAATGACGACACCCGCCAAAAACGAACCGACCATTTCGACCCGCACCGTGTTTGAGGGGCGCATCCTCAACGTGCGTGTCGACACGGTGCAACTGGTCGATGGCCGAACCAGCACCCGGGAAATCGTCGAGCACGCCCCGTCAATCTGCGTGGTACCGCTGGACTCGGACGGCAGGGTGATGCTGGTGCGGCAATACCGCAAGCCGGCGGGAGCTTTCCTGCTGGAGGTTCCGGCGGGCGGCATCGAACCGGGCGAAAACCCTGAGGTCGCCGCGCTGCGCGAGTTGCAGGAAGAGATCGGCCACCGCGCGGGTAGCTTGCAGCCGTTGACCGGTTTTTGGCTCGCTCCCGGATGGTGCAACGAGTATATGTACTCCTTCCTGGCGACGGAACTGACACCGGCAAAGCTGGAGTCGGACGACGACGAGTTCATAGACGTGGAAAAAGTGGCGCTATCCGATGTTTTGGGCTTGATTGCCAACGGAACGATACAGGACGCCAAAAGCGTAGCGTCGCTGTTGCTTGCGATGCGGGTATTGGCGTCGCCAGCCCAATGACTGCGCCCGCCCGAAACGAACCCACTATCTTGACCCGAACGGTTTTCGAGGGTCAAATCATTAACGTGCGTGTGCATACTGTGCAGCTGGAGAACGGGCGTACCGGCTACCGCGAAATCGTCGAGCATCCTCGGTCCATCTGCGTGGTTCCGGTGGATGCTGAAGGTAACGTCATGCTTGTCCGCCAGTACCGCAAGCCTGCCGAGGCGTTCCTGCTGGAAATCCCGGCCGGCAAGATGGAAGCCGGCGAAGACCCGGAGACCGCCACGCTGCGAGAACTCCAGGAGGAAATCGGCTACACGGCCGGCCGGATCCGACCACTGACCGGATTCTGGGTCGCGCCCGGCTGGTGCACCCAATATATCTACTCCTACTTGGCGACGAATTTGACACCCGCTACACTCGAGCCCGACGATGACGAGTTCATCGACGTGGAAACAGTGCCGCTAACGGATGTCCCAGGATTAATCGCTGACGGAAGGATACAGGACGCTAAAAGCGTGGCGTCGCTGTTGCTTGCGATGCGCATCTTGGGGGATAATTAGGCGCCTGTCGACCAGGCCGCTATAGTGAGAATATGTGCCGGGCCAGCCGACGCTACCCGGTCGGAGGTTGACGCGAATGCCAGAAAATTTGCAACATGACGTGCTGATTATCGGCGCCGGCCTGGCTGGGATGCGAGCCGCCATCGCGGCCCGCACCGCCGGAGCCAACACCGCCATCATCAGCAAGGTACACCCGGTGCGGAGTCATTCCAACGCCGCTCAGGGCGGCATCAACGCCGCCCTGCTGGACCGGGGCGACGACTGGGAAGACCACGCCTACGACACCATCAAGGGCAGCGACTTCCTCGGCGACCAGGATGCCATTGAAGTGATGTGTCGACAGGCCGGCGCTTCGCTTATTGACATGGAGCACATGGGGGTTACCTTCAACCGGGACGACGAGGGACGGTTGGGCACGCGGGCCTTCGGCGGTCAGCGCCGCGCCCGCACCTTTTTCGTCGGCGACTTCACCGGACAAGCCCTGCTCCACGTCATGTTCGAGCAACTCATCAAATCCGGCGTGCACCGCTACGAAGAGTGGTTTGTTACATCGCTAATCATGGAAGGCGGGCAGGCCGCTGGCGTCATCGCCCTGGATATCCGCACCGGTGAGTTGAACCTGATCAGGGCCAAGACCGTCATCTTCTGCACGGGCGGTTGCGGCCGATTATTTGAGCCCAGCACCAATGCTCTCATCGTCACCGGCGATGGCATGGGCCTGGTCTACAACGCTGGCGGCCAGTTGATGGACATGGAGATGGTTCAGTACCATCCCACCACGCTGGCGGGTAGCGGGGTGCTGATTTCCGAAGCGGCCCGGGGCGAAGGCGCTTACCTGCGGGATAAAGACGGCAATCGGTTCATGGAAAAATACGCCCCCAACATGATGGAACTGGCCTCTCGCGACGTGGTGTCCCGTGCCGAACAGACCGAGATCAACGCTGGAAACGGCGTCGACGGATGCGTGTACCTGGACTGCACCCATCTTGGCGAAGCGCTAATCATGGAGAAGCTCAGCCAGATCAGGGAAATAGGGGTCGATCTGGCCGGTGCAGACATGATTCGCGAACCGATTCCAATCCGCCCCGGTATGCATTACATAATGGGCGGTATCAAGACCGACATCGACGGGTTGACCAATCTGGAAGGCGTCTACGCTGCCGGCGAGTGCGCCAACGTCAGCGTGCACGGCGGCAACCGCCTGGGCGCCAATTCGCTACTCGACACAATCGTGTTCGGCGAGCGGGCGGGCAACCACGCCTCAACCGCCGCCCGCGGCAGGAACTACGTCGAAATCGACGCTGGCGCGACTTTGGCTCGGGAATCCCGGCGGATCCAGGAAATGCTGGACCGCCCCAACAATGGAGACCGTTGGGCCTCGGTCCGCAAGGACATGGGCGACTCCATGAACCGCAACGTGGCGGTGTTCCGTAACGAGGAAGGCATCCAGGAGACGCTGGGCGACCTGCACAACCTGAAGCGGCGCTACGAAAACGTGCCCGTCCACAACAAGGGCAAGCGGTTCAACACCGATCTGGTCTTTGCTCTGGAACTGGGCTATATGCTGGATTGCGCTGAAACCATCGCGATCGGAGCGTTGGAGCGGCGAGAGAGTCGCGGCGCCCAGTTCAGGGTTGACTACCCTGATCGGAACGACGAGGAATGGTTGCACCACATCGTCGTCAGCCAATCCGAATCGGGACCGCAAGTTACTGAATTACCGGTAACCATTACCAAGTGGACACCAGAAGAGAGGAAGTACTAGGTTATGGACATAACCGTAAGGGTAAAGCGACAGAATCCGGAAGCCACAGGAGAAGGCCGCCTGCCCTATTGGCAGGAATACCCGGTCAGCATCCCTGAAAACGCTACGGTTCTGGACGCGTTGATCCAGATTCGCGAAGATGACGACGGCACGTTGACCCTGCGTTGTTCGTGCCGCAGCTCCATTTGCGGTTCCTGCGCGATGCGTATCAACGGCCACGCCGGGCTCGCCTGCAAGACAATTGTCAGAGACGCGGTGCGGGACGGGGTCATTACCGTGGAGCCGGCCGGCGTGATGCCGGTCATTAAAGACCTGGTGGTCAACTTCGATCTTTTCTGGGAAAAAATCGAACAGGTTGACCCGTACCTGAAGCATATGGGGCAGGAACCGGAAGGCGAATACATCGTCTCCAATGACGATATGCTGCACCTGTCGGCGGTGACCTCCTGCATCATGTGCGGGGCGTGTGTGTCTGACTGCACGGTGCTGGAAGTCGATCCGACCTTCCTGGGCCCCGCCGCGTTGGCCAAGGCGTATCGATTCACCGCTGACCCACGGGACGGCGATGCCAACGGCGTGTCGATGGAACGGCTGTGGGCCCTGAGCGAACCCACTGGCATCTGGGACTGCACGCGCTGCAACGAATGTGTCCAGGCGTGCCCCAAGGGCGTGGCGCCCATGGATCGCATCATGGCAATCCGGGAACAGGCCATCCAGGCCGGCTACGACAACAACAACGGCGCTCGCCACACTGACGCTTTCACGGAGTCGGTGGGACACAGCGGCCGCCTTGACGAGTTGCGGTTGCCCATCAAGAGCGTGGGCATGATGAATGTGCCGGCCCTGATGGGCTATATGCCGGTTGCCTTCCGCGCCATGCGCCGGGGCAAGATGCCTCCCATTGTCCACAAGAACGTTGACAACGTGGAAGCGGTACGCAAGCTGTTCCGTCAACTGGAACCCGAACCTGCCGGCCCGCAGGTCAGCAATAACTCTCCATTCGGCTAGAGACCAACCAGCCGCATCAGCCACTCCGGAGGACTGACCAGTGAAGTACGCCTTTTTCCCGGGCTGCGTTTCGACCGGAGGCGCGCCCGAGCTATATCCAGCCACCCAGATAGTTTGCCAACGACTGGGCATCGAACTTGAAGAGATACCGGGTTGGACTTGCACCGGCGCCGGGGTGATCCAGGAGAAGAACCAACGCTTTGGGGACACGCTGAACGCCCGCAATTTCGCCAAGGCGGAGCAGATGGGTTTGCCGATTCTAACCATCTGCAGTACCTGTCAGGGAGTGATGTCCCAAGCCAACCACCGGATGCGCAACCCGGAGTATTTGGCCGAGATCAACTCCTACCTGGCGGAAGAAGGATTGGAGTACAGCGGCAACAGCGAACCCAAGCATCTGCTGTGGATACTAATCGAGGACTACGGCCTCGACCACTTGATGCCTCATATCACGCGGCAGCTTACCGAACTGAAAATCGCCCCGTTTTACGGTTGCTACATCGTGCGGCCAACGGAAGCTCTGGACATCGCCGAGCATCCGGAACGGCAACAATCGCTGGAATTGCTGATTGACGCCCTGGGGGCCACGCTGGTGGATTTTGAGGGCAAGACCCGCTGCTGTGGCTTCCCCATCCTAACCATCAACGAACGCAACTCGATGGCAATGGTGGGCAAGCACACGTCCGAAGTGAAAGACCTGGGCGCGGACGCGATGGTTACGCCGTGCCCGCTGTGTCACCTTAACCTGGATGGATTCCAACCCAAGGCGGCATCTCAGGTGCGCCGCTCCATCGACCTACCCATCCTGCACATGCCGCAACTCATCGGCCTGGCTATGGGTATGTCACCGGCAGACCTGGGCCTGAAAAAGCACATCGTCAGCACCGGCCCGCTGGAAGTGAAGCTGGGTGCGCGCCGCTAGCTCCCCACCCATGTTAAAACGCAACGCCCCGGGTTAACACACCCGGGGCGTTTGTTATTTGCCGTTACCGGCGTGGCGATCATCCGTAATCTACCTGCGCAGCGTCGGCGCCACTGCCTGTATCGCCGCGATGGTTTCGTCCACGTCATCGTCGGTGTGGACGATAGACGTGTAGAATTTCTGCGGCCACGACTTGATGATGCGTCGCTCCAGCAAACCGGCGTTGAGTCGACCCAGCGTCGCAGCGTCGGCGGTCAAACCGTCCCGATAGTTTTCGATGGGATGATCGGAAAAGTAAATGTCGAAGACAGCATCTTCGCCCACGCTTTGAACGGGCAGGCCCTGGTCTTCGCACGCCTGCGCCAACGCCTGACGCAAACGCCCGCCGACGTGGTGCAAACGGTCGTAAACTCCGTCCTTCCGTAGCTCAGACAACGTGGCCAGTCCGGCGGCGCAGGCAATAGGGTTCCCGTTCAGCGTCCCGATTTGGTCAACATAATCATCAGAGGACACGGCGGCTCGATCGTACACCGACATAACATCGGCACGACCCAGGGTTGCGGCCAGCGGGTACCCGCCACCCATGATCTTGCCTACCGAACACAAGTCGGGCGTTACGCCGTAATACTCCTGAGCGCCACCGTAGGCCAGGCGGAATCCCGTAACCACTTCGTCGAAGATGAGCAGCAGGTTGGCGTCAGCGGTGAGTTTCCGGAGACCGGCCAAAAAGCCCGGAACCGGGGCCAGCGAACGCTGCATTGGCTCTACGATTACAGCAGCAATCTCGTCCTTATGGGCGTCGATGATTGCGGCGGTGGTTTCCAGATCGTTAAACTGGGATATCAGCATCAGGTCATTCAAGGCGCGCGGGATGCCGCCGCTGTTGGCTTCAGCCTGGGGAAACTCGTTCGCTGCTGATCCAAACACCGACATCATCGCGTAATCACTGGTGCCGTGAAAACCACCCTCGAACTTGAGGATTTTTTCTTTGCCAGTAAACGCCCGGGCCACCCGCATGGCCTGAAAACAGGCGTCAGTCCCGCTGGTGGTGAAACGAACCTGCTCGGCGCAGGGCACCGCCCGCACCAGCTCTTCGGCCAACAGAACCGCCTGTTCGTTGGTGGTGAAGAAAGTCGAACCGCGACCCACGGCTGCCAGAACCGCTTCAGTGACGGCCGGGTGAGCGTGGCCCAGAATCATGGGGCCGGAACCCATCAACCAGTCAATGTATTCATTGCCCGACACGTCCCAAACACGCCCGCCCTTACCCTCGCGAACCAGGAATTTCAACTCGTCAGGGTAGTTGGTGTTTCCAGTGCTGCTACCGGGCAGGTACTGAGCTGCTTTCGCCAGCAATTCCTGTTCCAGTTGTGTTCTTTGTGTCATTTTCGCCTCCGGATCACGGTCAGGATTTATCCAGCCGCGCCACAAATATTATACACGGGCGATGGCGTCCTCCAAGCGAAGCAACCCCGCCGGCGCTATTGGCCGGCGGGGTTGCTCAAACAGACTTCCGTCGCGTGCTAGCCGGCTTCCGCCCTGGCATTGGACATCACGTCTACCAGTTCCCGTACTGAAGCCGCCGAGCTTTGCAACGCGGCCCGTTCTTCCTCGGTGAGGCTGATTTCCACGATCTGTTCAACGCCTTTGGCCCCTATTTTCACCGGCACGCCGACACACAGACCGTTGATGCCATACTCGCCTTCCAGATAGGCACACCCGGGCAGGATGCGCTTCTTGTCCAACAGCATGGCTTCCACCATCTGGGTGATCGCTGCCGACGGAGCGTAGAACGCGGAGCCCTGTTTGAGCAAGGCAACTATCTCGCCGCCGCCGTCGCGGGTGCGCTGGACGATGGAATCGATGCGGTCTTTGGACAGCAGCTCAGTAACCGGTATGGAGCCAACGGTGGTATAGCGCACGAGCGGCACCATGTCGTCTCCATGGCCGCCCAATACCATCGCCTGCACATCTTCCACGGAAACGTCCAGCTCCTGTGCTATGAATGTGCGGTAGCGGGCGGTGTCCAGGACGCCGGCCATTCCAAACACGCGGTTGCGGGGAAAGCCGGCCGTTTCGTACACGTTTTGCACCATGGCGTCCAGCGGGTTGGTAACCGCCAGGATGATGCAATCCGGAGAGTAGCGCACTATCTCTTCAGTGACCGACGAGGTGATTCGCATATTGGTGAGGAGCAGGTCGTCGCGGCTCATGCCAGGTCGACGGGCGATGCCGGCCGTAATGACCACCACGTCGGAGCCTGCGGTTTCCTCGTAACCATTGGAACCGGTGATGACGGCGTCGGAACCGATAACCGGCCCAGACTCCAGCATGTCCAGGCTCTTGCCTTGCGGCAGGTCCTCTACGACGTCCACCAGTACAACATCGGCGTAGCCGAGCTGGTGGATGCGCTGTGCAGCGGTGGCGCCCACGTTGCCGGCGCCAACTACGGTTACTTTACTTCGCATCTGGTGAGTGCTCCTCTGTTTATATGGTCTGTTCCGGCGACGTGTCTGGCGGCAAAATCCCCGAACCGTCCTCTATCAGAGACGGCAAAAGCGGGAATTCTGGCGTTCGCATCAACCAAAATGATTGTGGCGTGCAATGCGCCCTTGAACCCTGTCAACCGACTGGCTGAAGACGCCACCTCAGCCAGTCGACCCGTTGCTAGATTGCATCCACAATGGCATTCAAAGTGGCGCTGGGGCGCATGGCTTGGGCGGCCATCTCGTCGACAGGGTGGTAATAGCCACCGATATCCATCGGCTGTCCCTGAGCGTCGATCAACTCCTGAACGATCTTGTCTTCGTTGGCGGACAGCTGTCGGGCCACCTCACTAAAGCGGGCTTGCAGCTCTGGGTCTTGGGTCTGCTTGGCTAGCATTTGCGCCCAGTACAGAGCGAGGTAGAAATGACTGCCCCTGGTGTCCAGTTCGTTCACCCGACGTGATGGCGCCCTCTGGTGTTCCAGATGCTCCCCAATTGCCTGGTCCAGTGTCTCAGCCAGGATTTTGGCTCTGTCGCTCTTTGACACCTCGCCAAAATGCTCGAAGGATGCGACGAGGGCACAGAATTCGCCCAGAGAATCCCACCGCAAGTGTCCCTCCTCAAGGAACTGCTGCACATGCCTGGGGGCCGACCCGCCAGCGCCGGTCTCAAATAGCCCACCGCCGTTAAGCAGAGGGACGACCGAAAGCATCTTGGCGCTGGTGCCCAATTCCAGGATGGGAAAGAGATCAGTCAAATAATCACGCAGCACGTTGCCAGTCACGGAAATCGTGTCCTGGCCAGCTCGGCTGCGCGCCATCGTGAACTGCATCGCCTCGATGGGAGACATGGTGCGAATGTCCAACCCGGTCGTGTCATGCGTGGGCAGGTATTGGTCTACTTTCTTGATCAACTCCGCGTCGTGAGCCCGGTTCGGGTCCAACCAAAAGATGGATGGCGTGCCGGTGATCCTGGCCCGATTGACCCCAAGCCTCACCCAGTCCTGAATCGGCTCGTCTTTGGTCTGGCACATCCGGAAGATGTCGTCTTCCTCGACTTGCTGTTCCATAAGAGTCGCGCCCGATGCGTCCACGACCCGAATCGTCCCGTTGCCTGGCGCTTTAAAGGTCTTGTCGTGGGAACCGTACTCTTCGGCCGCTTGCGCCATCAGCCCCACATTGGCGACGCTGCCAATGGCGGCCGGATCAAACGCCCCATGCTCCTGGCAGTCTTCGATTATCGACTGATATAAAGTCGCATAAGAGCGATCGGGAATCAACGCGACCGTATCGTGCAACTCGTTGTCGGGGCCCCACGTGCGGCCGCCATCGCGGACAATCACGGGCATGGAGGCGTCAATAATCGTATCGCTCGGCACATGCAGATTGGTGATACCCCGGTTGGAGTTCACCATCGACAACTCCGGTCGGACGCTATAGACCACCTGGAGGTCGGCCTCGATTTCCGCTCTCTTGGCCTCAGGCAGGGATTGAATCTTCGTGTAGAGTTCAGCGATTCCGTTGTCCGGGTCCACCGCGAGTTCAGCCAGGTCCGCCCCGTGTTTGTCCAATACGTCCTGGTAGTAGACCGACACGCAATGGCCGAAAATTATTGGGTCCGACACGCGCATCATGGTGGTCTTCACATGGAGGGAGAGCAACACGCCTTCCGCTTTAGCATTTGCCATTTCCTCGGCGTAAAACGCGCGCAATTCACGCACGTTCATCACGGCGCAGTCGATGATTTCACCGGGTTGCAGGGGGATACCGGATTTGAGCTCGGTCACACGACCGTCGCGGGTCACGAATTCGATTGCAGCCGACCCCGCTGCTGCGATCGTAACGGCCTGCTCAGAGCTGTAAAAGTCCCCGCTGGTCATATGGCCGACGCGGGTTTTGGACACCTCCGGCCAGTCCTGCATCATCCGATGGGGATTGCGTTTGCCGTGCTCCTTGACCGATGTCGCCGACCGTCGATCAGAATTCCCTTCCCGTATGACCGGGTTGACCGCGCTGCCTATCACCCTGGAATAGCGCGCCTGGATTTGGCGTTGTTCGTCGTTTGCAGGTTGGTCGGGATAGTCGGGAATATCATAGCCCTTGCCCTGCAATTCCTGGATCGCTGCCTTTAGTTGGGGAATTGAGGCGCTTATATTGGGCAATTTGACCAGATTGGCTCCCGGCTCCAGACACAACTCGCCGCACATGGCCAGATAATCGGGTATCTTTTGCGCGTCGGGCAGATTATCAGGGAAATTGGCGATAATGCGACCGGTCAACGAGATATCCCAGGTCTCCAGTTCAATACCGGATCCCTTGGTAAAGGCCTGGAGAATCGGCAGCAACGAGTGCGTGGCAAGGGCCGGAGCCTCATCAGTTTTCGTATAAACAATCTTGGCAGCTTCTGGCATCGTTTCCTCCTTAGTAAAAAAGTTTCACGGGCCGCTACGAGTTGCCAAGAGATGTTTGACCACGGTCCCGGACATGAAAAATGTACCCTAACTTCCCATCATTCACCAAAACGATATGGACGAGTCAGTACGTTCCTGGCACGAAGCGGGGCGGATTGAGGGGTGTGGGTACCCGGCATTACACCCGATGCTGCGGACCAAACGGAGTTCAAATCGTGCCAATTATACATCCGAACCCTAATCTACGGTACCCCAGGCGAACCCTAATCCAGGGTCTTTCGATTATTGGGGGACGGGGGAGTGGAGGATTCTCGGGGAAGCAGTGCCAGTCCCCGCCGGCTTCTTGCCTGGTGGGGGCGCCTGGGCTATCGTGAACCGGGGCCACTGCGTGCGAGACATGACCCTGGTTGAAGACCGACCCCAGGTAACGAGCAGCGGCGCTGCTCAAACCGTGGCGGCGTTGCGTAACCTGACCATCAACCGGCCTGGATTGGCCGGTGAACCGAATATCGCCGCAGTCTTGCGCCGCCACGTTGACCGCGCGTTCACGACCCATGGCCACGGTCGTGGCTCGCCGTGAATAATCAAACGTCCCCTGGCGCACCAATTCCATCTCATTACCGACTTCGCTCCGACTTTGACGCGGTAGACGCTGCTGACCCCGCCGGTGCAATGGCAGTGGGGAGTTTTCCGGGTTCTACCTTCGCTATTCAACGCGTATCGGATCGGTGTATGTGGTACATTGCGGCGAGGTTTTCCAACCCGCTGCGGCGCCAGTGGGTATGCGACAGTTGACATTCGATGGCTGATACGGCAACTCCCGCGGTGCGTATGCCGCTCATCAACAAGTTACTGTTCGCCTCGGACCACATTGGTCTGCAAACCATCAGTTACGCTCGCAGTTCGTGGTTGTTGTTTTTCCTGGTGCCTCCCGTCGGCATCGGTCTGGCCCGGATACCACCCGTGTCCTTGCCCGGATTCGAGCTGGACGCCCGTGTGCTGGCCGGAATCTTGCTAACCGTCGGGCGACTGGTTGATGCGGTCGACGATCCGCTCATCGGATGGTGGAGCGACCGGACGCGCAGCCGGTGGGGCCGGCGCATTCCGTTCATATTGTTCAGCACGCCTTTTTACGCGCTGTTTGCGGCGATGATCTGGTTTCTGCCTATCAACCAACCCAGCCTGTGGAATGCGCTCTACCTGGTGGTGGTGCTGGAACTGTTCTTCATCGCCAGCACAATGTCCAGCGGGCCGTTGGAAGCGCTGATCCCCGAGCTGTCCCACTCACCAAAAGACCGCATGGCCATCGTCGGCAGTATTTTCATGTTCGCCATTCTGGGAGCCGCGGTAGGCCTGGTAGCCAGCGGCCGTATCGTGGATGGCGCCGGATTTCAGGTGATGGGATTGTCGGTAGCCGTTGTGGGCATAGTGTTTCGGTATATCTCGCTGGCGTCGGTCTGGAAGTACGCCCCGCGACACACTCCGCCGGCAACCGCGCCATTCTGGGGCGGGTTGGCAAGCGCACTTCGCAACCCACAATTTATCTACTTCCTGCCCACCTACGTGATGTTCTCCATGGCGGTGGGAGTAATCATGGCGTGGATGCCGTTTTTTGCCTCCGGATTGTTGCAGGCGGAGGACGAAGGGAAAATTACCGGGCTGATGTTTGCCACCGTAATCGCAGGGGTAATAGTGGCCGGCATAGTGATCTGGCCGATGTGCAACCGTTTCGGCAAGCGGAGGATGTACGGCATCTGCCTGGTTATCAGCGGGGCGTTGTTTCCGCTGTTGGGCCTGGTGGGATTAATCAGCGCCGAAGGGCTGATGGGTCAGAGTCTCGCCCTGGGATTTTTGATTGGCCTTCCAATGGCGGCGGTGTTCCTGTTGCCCAAGGCATTCACGGCGGACATCGCCGACTATGACGCCCTCATCACGAACCAGCGCCGTGAAGCAATGTTTTACTCCACGCAAAACTTTTTCGAGAAGGTAGCTCTGTCCTTTTCGCCACTGATACTCAGCCTGGTATTGCTACTCGGCGATTCCGCAGAAAACCCGTTGGGCATTCGATTGGCAGGACCGCTGGCCGGGTTGCTGGCGTTATCCGGCTTCGTGGTCTGGCAGCGTTACAAGCTGCCCGACACGGTGAGCCGCGAGGCGGTGTCCGCCGCTGGCCTGCTACCGGCACAAACGTGACGCGAAGTCACGCCGCAAGCGCCCCGTCAAGAATCGAGTTGGATCGCCAGCGCCTCAGCGTTAGTGACGGGCAGTTGGCAAGCGTAGTGCTGGCAAACGTAGGCGGTGGGGACGCCACCCTGCATACCCCGGTGCTCCAGGAGCGGTGAGTCCGGCACGGGTGGAGCAGACGGGTCCGACATGCCCACCAACACCTGGTTGGGCAAAAACCGGGTTCCAACTGCCCCTAACATCGTTTGGGTCTCCGGGTGGTCCGGCGGCCCCACAATGACAACTTCCCTGGGTAGCGAGACGTAGAAATCCAGAGCGCCCAGCCAGTGCCCGGTGGCCGACGGGGCGCGACCAAACATCGGCAGCAAGGCACGCAGCGGCGTTGAACCCTTGGCGGCGTAGTCGTCGTTGCCGGTAACTACCCCCAACCGCAACAGCACGTCGGTCGCGACGGAACCGCCGCAGGGCTGTGCGTTGTCGAACACATCGCGCGGACGGATTACCAGAGTTTCGTGGTCGTTGCCGGTATCATAGAACCCGCCCACAGCGTCGTCCCAGAACAGCGCGACCATGCCGTCAGCCAGGGCCACCGATTCCTGCAGCCAGCGAGGTTCCAGTGTCGCTTCGTGGAGCTCGAGCAGTCCGGCGGCCAGGCACGCGTAATCTTCCAGATAGCCCAGCAATTTGGCCTGGCCTTTGCGCCAGGTCCGCAAGACCCGGCCGTTGCTATCGCGCATGGTGTCCAGCAGGAAACCGGCGTTGCGTCGGGCCGTATCCAGATAGTCCGACCGTTGCAATGCGGCGCCAGCTTCCGCGAACGCCCGCAGCATCAGGCCGTTCCAGGCGGTCAACACCTTGTCGTCCAGCAGTGGGTGGATGCGTTGCTCGCGCGCTTCCAGCAGGCCGGTGCGGGCCCGTTGGATCGCGGCGGCCAATTCATCATCGCTGACGTTGCGCTGATCGGCGTAGTCCAGGAGGGGTTTGGACACGTTGAGGATGTTGGCGCCCTCAAAATTGCCGCGCTCAGTGACGCCGTAGTAACCCATGATGAGGTCGGCGTCTTCGCCCAATATTGCCTGCAACTCGGCTGGCGTCCAGACGAAAAACTTGCCCTCCACGCCCTCGCTGTCAGCATCCTGCGCCGAATAAAAACCGCCGGCCGGGTCGGTCATCTCGCGCAAGACGTAATCCAGGGTTTCCTCCGTGATGCGCCGGTACAGGGGGTTGCCGGTAATCTGCCACGCGTGCAGATACAACCGGGCCAGCAGGGCGTTGTCGTAGAGCATCTTTTCGAAATGAGGCACGAGCCAGTAGGCATCAGTGGAGTACCGGTGAAACCCGCCCGCCACCTGGTCGTAAATGCCGCCGTAAGCCATTTTTTGCAGCGTGAGCTCCACCATCTCCAGGGCGCGCTGGTTGAACCCGTGGTGGTTGTAGCGCAACAGAAACTCGGGGGTCATGGGTTGTGGGAATTTGGGAGCGCTCCCGAATCCGCCGTTCAGATGGTCGAACTGGGTCGCCAGCTGAGAATAGGCGGTGTGCATCGCCTCAGTGGTGAGCGGGGTTGTTCCCCGGGGCATCTGCCCGGTGCGACCCATCTGGTCAGCCAGCTGCCGGGTTACCCGTTCAATCTCGCCCTTGTTGGTGCTATAGGCCTGGCTTGCCGCGGTCAGCAGCCTGGGGAATCCCGGCATCCCTTGCCGGTCTTCAGGCGGGAAATACGTGCCGCCGTAGAATGGTCGACCCTCTGGAGTCAGGAACACCGTCATTGGCCATCCGCCACTGCCGGTCAGCATCTGGATAGCCTCCATGTAGACGGCATCCAGGTCTGGCCGTTCCTCCCGGTCAACTTTGATGTTGACGAAATTATCGTTCATCAAAGCGGCGATTTCGTCGTTCTCGAAGGATTCGCGCTCCATAACGTGGCACCAGTGGCACGCCGAGTAGCCGATGCTGAGCAGGATGGGCCGGTCTTCCTCCCGTGCGCGGCTCAACGCCTCATCGCCCCAGGGGTACCAGTCGACCGGGTTATCGGCGTGTTGCAACAGGTAAGGGCTGGTTTCGTTGTTCAGTCGATTGGGCATCGGAAGCGCTCCAGTGGTCGGGTTGGCACGGCGTGGACGGCGATCGCCAGCATGGGCCGGACGTCCGCTATTTTGGTACAATAGCGTTGTTCGAGCGCAAGCATACCAGATGCAGGCCGAGGGAAACCGGTGCCCGTGCCCATCGCAAGCCGCGACAACCACCTGATTGCTCTGGCGCTAACACTGGCCGTCGCGTTGAGCGTGGCGTTGGCGTGCGCTCCGGCGACTGGCAGCGCGGTTATCAGCGTGGGCACGGACGTGGGCAACCGGTCGCCGGACTTTGCAATGCAACTGGCTGACGGTTCCCAGGTCACGTCGCAATTCCTTAACGACCAGGACCGGGCAGCCCTGCTTTTCTATTTCGCCACCTGGTGACCGGAATGCCGCGCTGAGTTGCAGACGCTGGACACCCTGGCCTCCGAATATGACAACATCGACTTCTACGTCGTCTCCTACAATGAGGACGTCGCAACCGTTGATGATTACATCAACCAACGTGCCTACACCGACCTGATACCCGTTCAACCGGCCAGCCCAATGGTGGCCGACTTCGAGATCACGCGGCAGATGGCGATGGTGGCGGTCAACGCCAACGGTATCATCTATCACCGACAGGTGATGGGCCGCGCCGAGGAGTGGGTGCCGTACTTCCAGGAAATGCAGACCAACCCCAAGGTCATCCCCGCCAGCCTGGAAGCCGAACTGCAGAAAGAGCAACGACGAAAAGACATCCAATTGCCCAGCTGATGAGGGTAGCCCCCGGCGCCGTTGGCGCTGCCCATTGAACCAATGAAAACCAACAGCCTGATCGCATTGACGTTGATTGCTGCCGTAACGATTTCGGCCGCATTGGCGTGCAGTCCGGCTGAATCCCCGCCAACCGGCACAGCAACGGACAATGCAGGATTGGTTGCGGCAACGCAGGAGACTTCAGCAGGTACATCAGAGCCAACGGAGGCTCCGCAGCCATCAATCGCCGCCGCGCCGTCTGACGTGCGCCCGACGTCGAGCGCTACTGCGACCATAGAATCGCCCCCAACACAGCAGGAGCCGGCAACCGTCGCTCCGGACGCAGAATCTACGCTAGCGCCGGCTGTTGCGATCGTGGGCGCCGGCATCGGCGAAACCGCGCCTCGTTTCGCTGTCCTCCTGGCCGACGGCACGGAAATCCCTTCGGAGCAACTGCTGGAACCAGGGCGGCCGGTATTCATGGTCTACTTCGCCACCTGGTGACCGACTTGCCGCGCTGAGTTGCAGACGCTAAGCAAAATTGTGCCCGATTTCGCCGGGCAGGTCGATTTTTACGTCGTTTCTTACAATGAAGATGCGGCGACTGTTGACGGGTATATTTCCGGCAACCGCTACACTAATATGATCGCTGCACAACCCGTGGGGAGTATGCTGCGCGACCTGAAAATCGTGAGCCAGTCGTCCATGTTGGCCCTGGACTCCGATGGCGTAATCGCGTTCAGAAAAGGATTCGGAGGCGGAAAATCTGACCGCTTGCGCGCCGAATTCGAGCAGTTGGCTCAGTAGATTCGGATTATTGCCGGGTTGGTGGGTCGTGGGTGTACCGCACACCCCTCCGAACACACGACCACCGCCGGCACTGATGTGTTGGATAATGAACCGCCGGATCCCAACGACGCGCTCCCGAGGTTGGTCAACGTGATCGTTATGCCGCACACGGCAGAGCCGACCTACCAGTCCCAGGGCAAGCCTGCGGCCCGGTATCGAGGGCTACCCCGGCTACGCAACTTTGAAACCGGGGTGCCTTCCAGGTCGGACTCCAACCGCTCCAGCACATCACTCATGGGTAAGGCTCCCAGGTCTTCGCCGTCCCGGGTTCGGACGGCTGCCGCACCCGCTTCGGCCTCCCGGTCGCCAACCACCAGCATATAAGGCGTTTTCTGCAGCTGGGCCTGGCGAATTTTCAGGTTCATCCGCTCGCTTCGGTCATCCACCTCCACGCGGAAGCCGGCATCCCGCAGTTGCGTCGACACCTGCTGGGCGTACTCGATGTGGCGGTCAGCGATGGGAATGACCACCGCCTGCACCGGAGCCAGCCAAAGGGGAAACGCCCCGGCGTAGTGCTCCACCAGCACCCCGAAGAATCGTTCCAGCGAACCCAGGATAGCGCGATGCACCATGTAGGGACGCGAGCGGTTGCCCTGGTCATCCTGGAAGGTCAGGTCGAAGCGTTCCGGCAGGTTGAAGTCGAACTGAACCGTGGTGCACTGCCAGTCTCGCCCCAGGGCATCCTTGATTTTGATGTCGATTTTTGGCCCGTAGAAGGCTCCGCCGCCTTCGTCGATGCCATACCGCAGGCCGCGGGACACCAGCGCTTCCCGCAGCGATTCAGTGGCGTGGTCCCAGGTGTCCGGCTCACCCACGTATTTTTCAGGGCGCGTGGACAGCATGATGTCGTATTCGTCGAAGCCAAAGGCAGCCATAATCTCGAACGTGAGGTCCAACACATCGCCGACCTCGCTGGCCACCTGATCAGGCAGGCAGAATATGTGGGCGTCGTCCTGGGTAAAGCCTCGCACGCGCATCATGCCGTGCAACACCCCGCTTCGCTCGTAACGGTAAACGGTGCCCAGCTCGGCGATGCGCATTGGCAATTCACGGTAACTGCGGAGCGCAGACCGATAAATCTGGATATGAAAAGGGCAGTTCATTGGCTTGAGGAAGTATTCCTGTCCGTCAATTTCCATCGGCGCATACATACTGTCCCGGTAAAAATCCAGGTGGCCGCTGGTTTGCCAAAGCCGGGCCCGCCCGATATGAGGTGAGTACACGATGCTGTAACCCTTACGGTAGTGTATGTCCCGCCAGTAGTCTTCAATTAACGAGCGCATCACCCCACCTTTGGGGTGCCAGACGATCAATCCGGGGCCAATCTCCTCGTGGACGGTGAACAGGTTGAGCTGGCGCCCCAGCGTGCGGTGGTCGCGCCGCTCGGCCTCGGCCAACCTTTCCAGGTGAGCGTCCAGTTCCTGCTGGGACTCAAACGCCGTACCGTAGATGCGTTGCAGCATCGGGCGGTTCTCATCGCCACGCCAATAGGCCCCGGCGGTGTGCAGCAGCTTGACGGCCGCGATTTCCCCGGTGCTGTCGACATGGGGGCCTTGACACAAATCGGTGAATTCGCCGTGGCGGTAGATGCTCAGCGTAGTCTCGTCCGGCAGGTCGTCGATTATCTCCTGTTTTAAGGGTTGCGCAGAAAACATGGCTTGCGCCGCATCGCGGCCCAATTCCTCGCGGATGAAGGAGGCGTTGGTGTTGATGGTCTCAAGCATCAACGCTTCAATGCGTCCCAGATCCTCCGGAGTGAAGGGACGATCCACTTCGAAATCGTAGTAAAAACCATCAGCAGTTGGCGGCCCGATTCCGACTTTGGCTTCCGGAAACAACTGAATCACCGCATCGGCCATGACGTGTGCCGCCGAGTGGCGCATCCGGTGGCGCAACGACTCGATGGGGTCGGTGGCGGCGTTCTCCGGGGTTCCGTGGTCTAGCATCTGCGCTACCTGCCTGTTGTGTGTTTCGGCGCCGACGAGCGCCGTCTACCGACGCCGGTAATGCCGGCGAGTCGCACCGGGGGGATTATTGCCAACGATTATACCCGATTGACCATTGTGCGCCGGATTGCATCCAGGCTTCAGATCGTCCTGTTGTATAATTTCCGGGAACTTCACGGATTAAGCACCACACGTTGAAGCAAGGAAGCCCATATGGAAGAAATTCGCCAGCAACTGGAAGAGATGTTTAGCAAGCTCCACTCAATCGTGGAGCGGCTTTGACCTTGCTGGTAAAGAGAGATTAATCGAAGAACTGAACCGGGAGGCGTCCGCATCTGACTTTTGGGACGACCCGATCAACGCCCAACGCAAAATGCAAGAGCTGGGCCAACTCCAGCAGTCTGTCGAGTTGTGGCGCAACCTGCAATCCCAGGTAACCGACCTGCGGGAATTGGCCGACCTGGGCATCGAGAATGACGATGACAGCCTCACCGAGGAACTGACGGCAGAGACTGCGAACGTTGCCACCGAACTGTCCAGGGCCGAAATGCAGCTCACCCTGTCCGGCCCATACGATGACCGACCCGCAATTTTGACCATTCATTCCGGCGCCGGCGGCACCGACTCGCACGATTGGGTTGAGATGCTGGTGGGAATGTACGCCGGCTGGGCGTCGTCGCGCCACCGACCCGTGCAGGTGCTTGATACAGCCTACGGGGACGAAGCCGGACTACGCACGGGCACGCTGGAAATCGGTGGGCCACACGCCTTCGGCTACCTCAACGCCGAGGTGGGCGTCCATCGGTTGGTACGAATGTCGCCCTTTGACCCGGCACGGCGCCGGCAAACGTCGTTCGCCCGTGTCGAGGTTCTCCCGGCGGCCCCGGAAGAAAAGGGCGAAGTGGACATTCGACCGGATGACCTCAAGATGGATTTCTTCCGGTCCAGCGGGCCCGGGGGACAGAACGTGCAAAAAGTCGCGTCAGCAGTGCGGCTCACGCACCTGCCCACGGGGCTGGTAGTTACGTGCCAAACCGAGCGGTCGCAGCACCAGAATCGGGATTACGCCATGCGCATTCTGCGTGCCAGGCTGTTGGCGCTTCGAGAGCAGGAGCGAGCGCAGCAACTTTCCAATCTGCGCGGCGTGCGGGTGTCTGCCGAATGGGGCAACCAGATTCGCAGCTACGTGCTGCATCCATATAAATCGGTGAAAGACCACCGCACTGACTTCCAGGTTGGCAACGCGGACGCCGTGCTCGCCGGCGAAATCGACGGGTTCATCGAAGCTTACCTGGTCAGCAAGCTCGGCAACGACCAATAGTCCGGGCCTGGACGAGGTATGCGCGAGTCTGCAACGCCAGGAGGGTTGGTCTACGGCCTGGACAAAAGATGGCCCATGCTGTCCCGCTTGGTACGCAGGTAGTTTTGGTTGGATTCGTTGGGTGGGACCGTCAGTCCGATGCGGTCGGTTACTTGCATCCCCAGGCCGCTGATGCCGGCCATTTTGTGCGGATTATTGGTAACCAGCCGGGCTCTTGAGATTTCGAGGTCGCGCATAATCTGCACCGCCAGGTCGTACTTGCGCTCGTCGGGCTGGAAACCCAACGCAACGTTCGCCTCGATGGTATCCAGGCCGTTATCCTGCAACGCGTAGGCTTTGATTTTGTTGTGCAGGCCGATGCCGCGCCCCTCTTGTCGCAGGTACACCAACGCTCCGGACCCATTCTCAAAAATCATCCGGATCGCCATGTCGAGCTGCTCGCCGCAGTCGCATTTCAGGCTGCCAAAGGCGTCTCCGGTCAGACATTCACTGTGGACGCGAACCAGCACCTCATCACCAGGCTGCCACTCGCCAACTACCAGGGCGGCGTGTTCCCCGGTGTCGATGGCGCTGCGGTAGCCGATGATGCGCGCCGGCCCGTATTTGGTGGGCAGATTCGCCTCCGCGACCCGCGTGATCAGGGTTTCGGTGTTGCAACGGTGTGCAATGAGTTGGGCGATGCTGAAGATTTTGATGTCGTGTATCGCCGCGAATATTTCCAGATCCGGCAACCGCGACATCGTGCCGTCTTCGTTCATAATCTCGCACACGACACCGGCCGGATAGGCTCCCGCCAACCTGGCCATGTCGACGATGGCTTCGGTGTGACCTTGCCTACCGAGCACTCCCCCCGGGTGGGCCCGTAGGGGGAACATATGCCCGGGCTGGATGAAATCAGTCGGTTGGGACTTGGGGTCAACCAGCGCGCGGATGGTGGCGCTGCGGTCATGAGCCGAAATCCCCGTGGTGGTACCCGGTTTATAATCAACCGACCTGGTAAACGCGGTGGGTTGGGACGAGTTGGAGTTTCGGCTGCGCAGGTTGGGTATCTGGAGTTCTTCAAGGCGGTCGCCCTGCATCGCCACACACACCAAACCGCGAGCATGGGTAACCATGAACGTGATTGCCTCTGGGGTCATTCGATCGGCGAAATAGAAGAGGTCTCCCTCGTTCTCGCGTCCCTCATCATCTACCACGATCACGAATTTGCCGGAAGACAGGTCTTCCAGAGCCTCGTCCAGGCTACACAGGGGCATCATTCCTCCGGGGTGTGAACGTGTCCGCAGTGTCAGCACCATTGCGTGGCATCGGAACAAGGGAAACCGGGCAACTGAATTTGGGCCGCCGGAAGGCCGGCCGATTAGCCATCTTCTTTGGCTTCAGGATCATGTTGGCGACGGTAGAGTATCAGGTCCGCAATCGACAGGATGTTGAGCGAATGTTTCTTCGCTAACACCAGCAAATCCGGCAAGCGCGCCATGGTGCCGTCATCGTTCATAATTTCGCACACCACCCCGGCCGGATACATCCCCGCCAACCGACACAGGTCTATGATTGCCTCGGTGTGCCCGGGCCGCACCAGTACGCCGCCGGTGTGATAGCGCAGTGGGAAAAGGTGCCCCGGCTGGATGAAGTCTTGTGGGCGCGCCGCTGGATCAATGAGCGCGCGGATGGTGGCAGCGCGGTCTTGCGCGGAGATCCCGGTGGTGGTGTCCACCACATAGTCCACCGGCATGGTGAACGCAGTTGGCATGGCAGAGTCGGAGTTGACGCTGGGCAGCATCGGTATGTCCAGCTCTTCAAGACGTTCCGACGTCATGGGCATACAAACCTGGCCGCGGGCGTGGGTCACCATAAAGTTGACGGCATCGGGAGTGACGCATTCCGCCGGCATCACGAGGTCGCCTTCGTTTTCACGATCCTCATCGTCCACGACAATGAGGAATTTTCCCGATTTGAGGTCCGTTAGACCTTGTTCAATGCTGGCCAGTTGCATCTATTGGTTGCGTTCGTCAGTGTGTTGGAGTCGGGTTAATTGCGTCTGGTTTCGAGCAGACTTTCCACGTATTTTGCCAGAATATCCGCTTCCAAATTTACAGATTCCCCGACTGCTCGTTGGCTCAGATTCGTATTTTCCATGGTAAACGGAATCACGGATATGGTAAACCGTTGCTCCGTTCTTTGTACCACCGTGAGGCTAATTCCGTCAACCGCGATAAACCCTTTCTCCACGATGTAAGGTATCAGTTGCGTGGGGGCTTCGATTTCGATGATGTAGCAATCCGCTTCGGGCGTGAGTCCGGTTACGGCGCCGGTCGCATCCACGTGGCCCTGAACAATGTGGCCGCCCATTCGATCCGAAGCCAGCAGCGCCCGTTCCAGATTGACGGCTCCTCCCCGGGCAACCTGTCCCAGCGAGGTTCTGCGCAGCGTTTCCGGGGCCAGATCTACGGCGAAACTGCCGGCATCGAACTCCACCACCGTCAGGCAGGCGCCGTTGACCGAGATGCTGTCGCCCACCTTCACATCCTCCAGCACTTTTTTGGCCTGGATGACGAACCGGTAGTTATCCAGCTCGGCCACGCGGCCAACTTCTTCAACGATTCCAGTGAACATCTAACCAACAAAGCCGGTGTCGCCGCCGACTCCTCCGTGTTTTGATTAATCAATCAAGCGCCGTTTGAATCAGGATACCCGGTAATCAGCCAGTCCGGGCCGATCTGCTCCAGGTTGGCGCCCTTCAGCCTCAGAACGTCCGACATCATCTGAGCGCCTACGCCCTCAACCGGAGAGCGCGCGTCGACTCCGCCAATCAGCATTGGACCGATGAAGGCGTGGACCTTGTCGACCAGCCTGGCGTCCAGCATTGCGCCCAGCACGCCGCCGCCACCCTCCACCAGCAGGCTGACCATGCCCGATTCGCCAAGATATGATAGCAGCCCGGCCAAATCCACTCGACCGTCGGCTCCCGGCAGCGAGACCACGAGAGCCCCGGCAGCTTCCAGGTCCGCCCGGCGCGCCGGTTCCACTGACCCGGCGGTCGCTATGATGGTGCGTCCCGGCTGCTGAAACATACGGGATGTTGCCGGCATTCGAGCGCCGCTGTCGAGGACGATGCGAACGGGCTGCAAGTTCGCCGGCAACGCATCACCTGACATGTCCCTGGCGGTGAGCTGGGGATTGTCGGCCAACGCCGTGCCAATCCCGACCATGATTCCGTCCAGCTCTTTGCGCATCTGCTGAACACGGGAGCGTGCCATCGGGCCGGTTATCCACATTGAATCGCCGGTTCGGGTGGCAATCTTGCCGTCCAGACTCATGGCGAATTTGGCAACCACAAAGGGCAAGCCGGTTACGATGTGCTTGGCGAAAGCCTCGTGCAATTGGTCGGCTTCCGGAGAGGGACGGCATTCGACGGTGAGTCCGGCAGCGCGCAACGCCGCCGCGCCGCCACCGGAGACCCGTGGGTTAGGGTCGGTGACGGCGAAAACCACATGACTGATGCCGGCGGCAATGATGGCGTCCGTACAGGGCGGAGTGCGCCCAAAATGACAACAAGGTTCGAGCGTGACATAAAGGGTTGCGTCGCGTGCATCGTTGCCAGCCTGCCACAGCGCGTTAATCTCGGCATGATTCTGCCCGGCCGGCAGCGTGTACCCCTCGCCTATCACGCGATCATCGCGGACGATGACGGCGCCCACCGACGGGTTGGGACTGGTTGAACCCAGGGCACTGTTGCCCAGCACGACGGCACGCGCCATTGGATCGGCTGCAAATTCTGCCGACATGGGCCGCATTCCGGCTACTGGCCCCGGTCGAAATCCTGGTGGAATCGGCTGGCGGTGGGACCGGTCTGCCCTTGATATTTACTGCCCAGCTCAGGAGAACCATAGAGTCGTTCCGCCGGAGTGGTCAGTTGCAGGAAGGAAATCTGCCCGATTTTCATGCGGTGATAAAGCGCGATGGGCAGGCGGGCTACGTTGCTGAGTTCCAGGGTCAGGCGGCCGCTCCAGCCTGGGTCGACAAAACCGGCGGTGCTGTGAATGAGCAGGCCGATGCGCCCCAGGCTGCTTTTGCCCTCCAGACGGGCCACCAGATCGTCGGGCAGTTCAATGTGCTCCAGCGTACTGGCCAGCACGAATTCTCCGGGATGGAGCATGAAGGGCGTGTCGTGGCCGATTTCGACAGCCTCAGTGAGGTCATCCAGCGGTTCACGCACGTCAATATAGGGTTTGCGGGAGTTGGAGAAAACCAGAAAGCGGTTGGACAAGTGCAGGTCAATACTGGCCGGCTGAATGTCATCGAGGTCGATAGGGTCAACCACGATGCGGCCCAGGTCAATTTGCTTGCGAATGGAACGGTCGCTTAAAACCATCAACCGTCACTGACCCGCCGGGAGCAGTTCATACACCCCGTAAACGAACACTCTGATTTCGTCCTGCCCGGCCAGAATAGGCGTGTCGGACGCAGCCTGGGCTTCCAAAGCGTATGCAAACTGTCGATTATCAAAACGAGTCCCGGCTCCCGCTGTTTCCGACAGTTTCTTGAGGTCGCCCAACTCACGACCGGCGAACCGGGCCAGCTGGGTGGCCTTGTCGGCCATATCGTCCACGGCGGCCTTGCGGGCTTTGAGTTTCAGAGGCTTGGTATCCGAAAACGAAAAATCCAGCCCGTTGAACACAATGCTGTCACCACCGGCGGCGATGCTCGCGTCGATTGTCGGCCCAACCTCTTCAATGTCCCTCACGATGACCTGCATACGATTCAATACCTGGTAACCCTTGAATATCTGATCGCCCTGAACATAATCATATTCGGGACGAATCGTGAAACGAACCGTGGCCATATCCTCTGCGGGAATCCCTTGCGCAGTCAACGCGTCTATAACGCTTTGAACCGTTCCAGCCGCCTCGGTTCTGGCCTGCGACACCGAATCGGCCGTAACCGAAACCCCCAAAGACAAACTGGCTATGTCGGGAACTCCGACGGCAGACCCAACCCCGGAAACCTCAATCACGTCAAAGTCCGGCTTGGCGACTTGCCCCGCAGCAGGGTTGCCAACAACGTTTGGCGAGCTGGACACCCGGCTTTGATTGGAAGCCATTGGGCCGGTATCCACGCTGCCCAGGTTAGCCGCAAGGTTCGTTGATGTAACAGCTGCTGGCGTCGGTTGCACCCCACAGGCAACAACGCCCAACAAAGCCAGCGCCAGGCCGGCAGCAAATAATCCGATTACGATGCGAGGCCGTTTCATAATTTCATCCTTGGAAGTTGACCCGCCCGCCCAGCAGCGCGCGCGACATAACGAATTTGTGGATTTCAGATGTGCCGCCGCCAATGCGGGCGTGGCGAAGCATATGATACCAATGGGGAATGGGCATATCGAGGGTTTCACCCACCCCGCCAAACACCTGCATAATCTTGTCGATGCTGCGCCAACCCCATTCTCCGGCTGCGTACTTCACCATTGACGCTTCAACGCGCACATCTTCGCCGGCGTCGGCCCGTGCCGCCGTTTCCCGGGCCACCGCGCGCAGGGCGATGATGTCTATGTATACGTCGGTGAGCATCCACTGGATAGCCTGGCGGTCGGCGATGGGGCGACCGTAGGTTACGCGCTGTTGCGCCCAGTCAATCGCCATCTGCAAAGCCCGAGTCAAGATGCCCAGCGCCATCGAACCCCGCAGCAGCCGGTCATGATGTACCAGCCATTGCTGCCCCAGCGTAAACCCGCCCCCGACTTCCCCCAGCACCTGGGTTTGCGGAACACGCACGTTATCCAGATGAATGTAATGCTGCTGCGCTTTGGTGGGGACAATCCAAACGCGGATGGGTTCAAAACTGACGCCCGGCGTGGGGTTGTCAATAATGAACATGGTAATGCCGCCGCGCTGACGCTTGTCAGGATCGGTAACGGCCTGCACCAGCAGGAAATCTGCCGAGGCCGCGCCGGATATGAACATCTTGGTTCCGTTCAGTATCCAGTCATCTCCGTCGCGAACGGCGCGGGTTTGCATCATCCCGCCCGGGTCGGAGCCAGCCTGTGGCTCGGTTTGCCCAAAGGAGTAATAAAGGTCGCCGTTGATGGCTGGGTAAAGATATTTTTGTTCCTGTTCCGGGGTGCAGGCCCCAATCATAAACATCGGAACCGGAGACGTGGGAAGATGGACGATGCTTTGATGCACCTCTTCCTCCAGCACGAGGTGGCCCAATGCACCCATGCCGCCACCGCCGTATTCTTCCGGCACAAACGAGGTGTAAATCCCGGTTTGCCTGGAGACATTATTCAACCGTGCCCATTGGTCTGCTTCCAGGGTTCCCAGCACACCGGGCACTGCTTCCAGTACGCCACGAGGGGCCCCGTTGTCCGGTTCGCCTTCCTGCGGCGGACGCGCCAGGTACTCGGGTTCCAGGGGAATGCACTCGTCGCGCACAATCTGGCGAACCGTGTTCTTCAACGCCTCAAGTTCGGGCGGCAGACCGATTTCGGGGGTCATCTCGTCTCCATCGGGGTTGGGAAGTTTGACAGGTTGGATGGCCACGCGCGGCACTACTAACAGCCCAGCAGCAGACTATACACCACCGCCGACGCCGCGATTCACCTGCGCGGTCTCACAGCAACAATTACGGCGCAATCAGTACGGCGCAATCAGTGGAAGGGGCAGACGTACTTGAGGGCGGCAATGGCGCCGTTTTCGCCATCGCCAGTAGCCAGGCGCGCCACATATTCCCCATCAGCGGGTATCGGAGCAGACGTAGCTTCGATAACTTCCAGCAAGGAACCCACCGTGCCGAACACCATCGCCGCGGCGAACAACGCCATGACAACGACGCCAATTAGTTTGCGGTTGGCTGCAATCATGAGAAGCTCTGCATATCGTCTGGGACGTGCTCCACGTCCACCGGTGCCACACATTCTATTATAGTCGCCGCCCCGGACGCCACAGAAACTGAGGGTTTGCGGTGCGAGAGTTTGCGGTGCAATGTAATCCAAATGTTAGAATGACAGCCAAATCTCTACGAACCAAACGCAAGGTCCCCATTACATGGCATCCAATGACATGGTGTCCAACCAACTTCGCAATCTTCCCAGCGTAGAACGAGTCGTTAACCATGGCGACCTGGCCGACCTGGTTGCGGCCTACGGGCGCGGTTTAGTAGTGGAGTTGGCTCGCGACGCGGTCTCCGAAGCCCGGCAACGCGTTTTGGCCGGGGCGCCGGCTCCTTCTGAGACCGACACTGCGGCCGTCGTGCACGATATTGTCATTGAGCTGGTTACCCCGTCACCGCGACCGGTCATCAACGCAACCGGCGTGATTATCCACACCAACCTCGGTCGCGCGCCATTGAGTGACGATGCGATTGCTGCGGCCGAAAATGCCGCAAAGGGTTACTCTGACCTGGAAATCGACCTGGAAACTGGTCGCCGGGGTTCCAGGCAAGCGCATCTGCAGTCATTGCTTCGTAACCTCACCGGCGCGGAAGCCGCATTCGTGGTGAACAACAACGCGTCTGCCCTGCTGTTGGGTCTTTCCGCACTGGCGGCCGGCCGCGAGGTGATTGTTACCCGTGGCGAGGCGGTGGAAATCGGCGGCGGTTTCAGAATCCCAGACGTGCTGCGTCAGAGTGGCTGCACCCTCGTGGATGTGGGCACTACCAACCGAACCTACATCCGAGATTACGCCGACGCCGTAACGGAAAACACGGGTGCGTTTCTCAAAGCCCACGCCAGCAACTTCCGCGTGGAGGGATTCACAGCCGCCGTTGACGAAAGGGAGTTAGTCGAACTCGGAGCGAAGACCGGTGTCCCGGTGTTGCACGACGTTGGCAGCGGTGCGCTCCTGCCCACCGAGCGCTACGGATTGGCTCACGAACCGACGCCCCAGGAAAGCATCGCCGCCGGTGTTGGCCTGGTATTCTTCTCAGGGGACAAACTCCTTGGGGGGCCGCAGGCGGGCATAGTGGTGGGCAAAACGGAACTGGTCAGCCAAATGGAACGTCATCCGTTGGCCCGCGCCGTGCGAATCGACAAGATGAGCCTGGCCAGTCTGACCGCAACCCTTATTCATTTCCTTTCCGGCGACGCCGAATCGAAGGTCCCGGTCTGGCGGATGATCTCGGCGCCGGCGGAAGTCATTCGCGCGCGCGCGCAGGCGTGGTGCGACCGGGTCTCCAGTGCAACCGGGACCGAAGCGGCAGTCTTGCCGGCACGCTCGGCTGTCGGAGGAGGCAGCCTCCCGGGTGAAACCCTGCCCTCCTGGGTTCTGGCCGTGTCGCCGAGTGGAACCGTTACCAGTCCGGAAGCATTGCTGGCCCTGCTGCGGCGACAGGACACTCCGGTGATCGGTCGAATCGAGGAGGATACAGTCCGGTTGGACCCGCGCACGGTGCTGCCCGAGCAGGATGACGCTGTGGTTGAGGCGTTGGCGATAGCGCTAATCTCCGGCCAGGCGGGCTGAATCAGGCAACTATTCCAAAGGAGTACCGAGTGTCCGATTACCTGTTGCTACACGGCACTGCCCAGGGGGCCTGGAGTTGGGGCAAAGTGTGGGGCCACATGACGGCTCCCGAGGAACATCCGCCGCGACTTTACCTCGCCCGTCAATCGGTGCGGGTTCGGGCCATGGATTTGCCCGGCCACGGAGCAGACCGGGCCCAGGATGTAGCGCTGGTGGATATGTCCGAGAGCGCGCGCGCGGTCGTACACGTGGTAGAGCGGGAAAATTTCGCCGACTACGTGCTGGTCGGCCACGAGCTGGGAGGCACCGTTGCATTGCAGGCGGTCTACGATTTGCCGGTAAAACCGAAACGAATCGTTCTGGTGTCCGGAATAGTACCCGGCAATCATAAATCTCCGTTATCCACCTACCCGTTGCCGACCCGGGTC
Source organism: Dehalococcoidia bacterium (assembly GCA_965220095.1). Lineage (GTDB taxonomy): Bacteria > Chloroflexota > Dehalococcoidia > Lucifugimonadales > UBA3495 > Bin87. The sequence continues at coordinate 915,923 of OZ244805.1, read as the reverse complement.
ATCGTAAGAATGTGCGCGAGACTCAGCGGCATCTCAGGTCGGGACGTTGGTGTACCGCCCAGCGCAATCAACAAATACTGGTGTGGCGGGCTGGACACGATGCAACAGGTGGAAACCGTTGGACACACCGGCCCGCTTCCTCTGCGTATGTTGACTCAGCGCGTTTCGTTGAACCTGGACGACCTGCCATGCCCGGTAACCTATGTGGTGCTCACCAATAATCGCCTCATTCCCGCGGCCAGCCAACGAGCAATGGCTGCCCGTGTCCCCGGCGCCACGGTGGTGGAGCTGGATGCGGGCCACCAGGTCGCCATCCAGAATCCGCTGGAACTGGCGGAGATGCTGCTCGCCGCCGCCTGACGAAACGTTATGCCGCCACGATTCCTTGCTGACTTGCACATCCATTCCCCGTACGCTTTCGCGTGCAGCAAGGCCCTGACTCTGGATAACCTGTCCGCGTGGGCCCGTCGCAAGGGCATCGACCTGCTGGCTACCGGGGACTTTACGCATCCGGTCTGGGCGGAAAACCTGTGCAACGAACTGACTCCTGAAGCCGACGGACTGTATTCGTATGGCGGTGTCCGATTCGTTCCGGGAACTGAAATTAGCTGCGTCTACAGGCAGGGCGGGCGGGGCCGACGCATCCATCTGCTCGTTCTCGTGCCTTCCCTGGACGCTGCGGCTGTGCTGACCAAGCATCTTGCGCATTACGGCAAACTCGCGAGTGACGGCCGACCCACCGTATCGCTATCCGCTCACGACCTGACCGCCCTGGCGCTGGACCTACATCCTGAAACCATTGTTATCCCGGCGCACGCGTGGACACCGTGGTACGGGATTTACGGATCGCGCAGCGGCTTCAATAGCCTTGAAGAATGTTTTGGGGACCTGGCCCCGATGATTACGGCAATCGAAAGCGGTTTGTCTTCCGATCCGTCCATGAATTGGGCAGTGCCCGATTTGCAGGCCCGGTCGGTTGTGTCGTTTTCAGACGCGCATTCGGTGAACCGGCTAGGCCGGGAAATGACCGCCTTTGCAGCGCCGTTGTCCTGGGACGGTTTATCGACCGCGCTGCACGATTTCGGCGTCGCCTACACGGTTGAGTTCTATCCGGAAGAAGGCAAGTATCACTACAGCGGGCACCGCAAATGCGGGATAGCCTATGACTCCGTTCAACTGGCGGCCAACGGCTCCGACTGTCCGGTTTGCCGTGCGCCATTAACTCTGGGCGTGCTGCACCGAGTGTCCGCGCTCGCCGACCAGCCCGTCGACCGTGACTTGCGCCCAGGCTCGGACGGCTTCCTGTGCCCGGCAGGAAACCGCCCGCCGTTTGCCCGGCTGATTCCGTTGCAGGAGATTATCGCGGCGGTGCGAAACCTGGGCGTGAACACCCGTACCGTAATGCGTGAATACACCGCGCTAACCGATGCTATCGGGACCGAACTGTCTGCATTGCTATTCGCGTCCCAAGCCGACCTGGCAGCCGTGGCAAAAGACGATGTGGCAGACGCAATATTGCGGGCGCGCAGCGGAAAGATTAACATAACGCCCGGATACGACGGCCAGTACGGTTCGATACAACTGGCGGTCGGATAATCCATGATTGCGGGTTCCTGACGCTGAATGGCAACCTGTTACGTTTGTTAGAATGCTGGGAAACGCCACTGATTACCGGTGGGATTTCCACTGACGGGAATCAACCAGGGGAACGCGACGTATGGAAGTAGCGGTGCGCCGGATGCGGGCCGATGACATCCCGCAAGTGATCGACATCGAGAGGGAAGCCTTCTCCCTGGGGTGGATAGGAACTCCTTTCCGCCGCGATTTGAACAGCCGCTTCTGTTGTTTTTTGGTAGCGTACCTGACCGACCCTGAACCGGAACCCCCCGAAGACCGCGATGTCACTGGCCAAACGGAACCCGCCGACAGTTCAATGTGGGGCAGGATGGTTAGTAGCGTGAGATCTGTGTTGGGTATGGCAACTGACCCTGGCGCCGATTCACTGGCCGGGTACGTCGGCATCTGGTTTCAGGGCGACCAGGCCCACATAACCGAGATCGCCGTCCGGGAATCCTTGCGCGGTCGGGGGATTGGGGAACTGCTGATAATCGGCACCGTCCGAGTGGCCGTCGAACAGGGCATGGACGAAGTAACCCTGGAGGCGCGTGTGTCCAACTTCATTGCCCAACGCCTTTACGACAAATATGGATTCAACGAGGCCGGCATACGGAAAAATTACTACGCCGATAACAGAGAAGATGCGGTGATAATGACCACCGACCGCATCCATTCCCAAGCCTACCGGGACAAGTTCTACGGGCTGGAAGAGCGATTCCTGGAACGATACGGGGAAATACAGATCGAACTTTAGACCCAGCCGGTTTGCTGGCGCGGCTTACGTCCGATTGAACACGGCGCAGGCCACGGCCCGCTCCCTTTCCCTCTATTCCCGAGAAAAACCGGCGCCGAAGTCGTAAAACGCGGTGTATGCCGGCGGGTGATTACATAAATCTGTCGGTTGACCGAATCCCTGCGTCTTGCTAGAATGACCAGCAGTTTAAGTCGCTGGGCGTGTATGCTTACTATTGGTCTGACGGGCGGTATTGGTACTGGGAAAAGCGCAGTAGCTGACCTTTTACAACAGCACGGTGCTGCAATAATTGATGCGGACCGGTTGGGCCACGAAGCGTATGCCCCCCACAGTGAAGCCTGGGAGGCGGTAGTCGCAGCATTTGGGACCGATATTCTGACCCCGGAAAGTGAAATAGACCGCCGACAGCTGGGTGCAATCGTCTTTGCTGACGCCGGGCAACTGGAGCGCCTGAACGGGATTATGCACCCGATCATGGCGCGCATGGTTGAAGATCGCAAAGCAAGACTGAGCGACGATGGCGTTGCCGTCGCGGTTGTGGAAGCAGCGGTGCTTTTTGAGGCCGGATGGGACACCCTGGTGGATGAAGTATGGTCCACCGAGGCTCCGGTGGACACTGTGGTCGAGCGCCTTCACGAACGAAACGGCTTGAGCGAAGAGGAAGCACGGAAACGAATCAACTCGCAAATGTCAGCAGCCGAACGCAACCGCCGTTCAGACGTGGTGGTGAATAACGGGGCTGACCTGGCTGCCTTGCAAAGCACGGTATCCGCCCTTTGGGACGCGCGAGTCAAAGGAAAGGTTAAGCAAAGTAATGGTTGAAGCTAACGTCGAAATGCTGGAAGACAAACCCAGATTCAAGGAGTTCGCAATCGAAGAGTTCCTGGTTCGCAGCGAGCCTTACTATCGGGCCGTTGGCGATGAACTGGAGCTGTTTGAAGCTGCCTACGCACAACACATTCCGGTGTTGCTCAAAGGGCCCACGGGTTGCGGCAAGACTCGGTTCGTAGAATACATGGCCTGGAAACTCGGGCGGCCAATGACCACCGTGAACGATTCCGGCCAGACTATGAACGAAGGCGAAGTGCGCGTTCCGCTGGTCACCATTGCCTGCCACGAAGACCTGACCGCCAGCGACCTGGTTGGGCGCTATCTGCTGGACGCCCAGGGTACTCGCTGGATTGACGGACCCATGACCCGCGCCGTAAAAGCTGGCGCCATCCTGTACCTGGACGAAGTGGTAGAAGCTCGCAAGGACACCACGGTTCTGATTCACCCGTTGACCGACCATCGCCGCATTCTTCCGGTTGAAAAGACCGGCAATATCATCGAAGCCGACGACCGGTTCCTGCTCTGCATCTCCTACAACCCGCACTACCAGAGCGCGTTGAAAGACCTGAAGCACAGCACACGCCAGCGGTTCATCTCCATTGAGTTCGACTACCCGCCGGCGGATTTGGAAGCGGAAATCGTAGCCAAGGAAAGCGGTTGCACCGAAGCCCAGGCCCACTCACTCGCGCGTCTTGGCGAAAAAATCCGGAATCTGCGCGAGCACGGGTTGGCCGAAGGCGCCAGCACTCGGTTGCTCATCTACGCCGGCCGATTGATGACCCAGGGCATCAGCCCGCGAAGGGCCTGCCAGGTTGCCATCGTATGGACGCTGTCGGACGAGCTGGAACTGCAGCGCAGCATCGAAGAGGTGGTCTACTCCATTTTCGAGTAGCAAGGTCCGGGTAGCCGGGAGGCTGCATGGGTGAACTCACCCTTGAGTTGATACAGAGCACGCTGGCGGAGCGCCAGCAGCACACTGCCGCCGCCGAAGGATTGATGCCGGCGGCAGTAATGTTGTTGCTATATCCCAAAGACGGCGAGTTTTGCGTGCTGCTCAACAAGCGGTCGATGGAAGTTGAGCATCACAAAGGCGAAATGTCTTTCCCGGGCGGCGCGCGCGACCCGGAAGACCGTGATTTTGAAGACACTGCCCGTCGCGAAACCGAAGAAGAAATGGGCATCGCGCGAGATGACATAACCATCCTGGGTCGGCTGGACGACAACATAACGCGTTCCAATTTTCTGGTGAAGGTGTTCGTCGGCACGATCCCATACCCTTATGAATTTAGGCCCAGCTCAGTAGAGATCGCCGAGGTGGTAGAAATACCAATGAGCGTGTTACGCGACCCGGCAACACTGCGCTGGGATTCTCGCATTGAAGACGGTAATCGAGTAGCGGTGAAGTCCTACGGGTACCAACAGCACCTCGTGTACGGCGCCACCGCCAAAATCCTCGACCAGTTCCTCGAAACGCTTGAGGACGGACTGAACAAGGAGGACACAAGCTTTGACTAATCCCCCATCCGGCGAACTCCAAGCAGAACTGGTCAAACTCCCACCCGCGGTTACCGAAGCGTATGAAGCGGTGGCGGACGCCATGGCAGATTCCTTCACGGATGAAGAACTGGCGCTGTGGGCCAAAGAAGGCGTGTCGATCGGCACCCAAACCGTCCGCTCGTGGGAATCTGCGGTGGAATACTACCGTGTGAGCCCGGAAGTGGCGCGCTCACTGGCCTTTGCATCGTTCATGCAATGGGCTCGTTGCGGCACCTACTTGTCGCAGGACTCCCCGACTCTGGCGGTGGCCTTCTTCAAGGCCAGTCCCGCCATCGTTACCAACTTGCGGCCCCAGTACATCCCGCGTTGGGCCGGTCTGGGCCGTTCGCTATACAAGGGCACGTGGAAGTCCAGCACGCTGGCAGCACGTTTCTTTGAGGTCAGCCCGGACCTGGTTCGCAACCTGCCCTTCTGGGACGTCGAGGTGTTCGCATCGCTGATCGAGGCGCTGTCGTACAAATCCTACGACGTCGCCGCCGAGTGCCTGGTGCTGGGCCGGGACGTTTTGCCCGGCATGGGCCGGGAACGGGAAGCGTTCCTGTCGATGTCCCGCGCGCTGACTGATAGCAGCTGGCGCGAAGTCAAAGCGTGCCTGGAAATGGCGCCCCGTGCGTTGCAAAATGTGGAGGAAGGCCAAACCGGCCGGTTCCTGCGCCTGGGAGAAAAGCTGGCCAAAATGGGTTTGCGGGACACCTCCCGTTTCCTGTACGACGGAGCGCAAGCTCTCGCCCACGTGTCCGGTGGATCGCAGGGCCACATCCTTGACCTGTGCGAAGGCTTGCTGGCAACAACACCGGATGCGGTACCACCCTTCCTCAAGAGCCTGGACCCGGTGCTGAACCGCATCACACTGGCCCAACTGGACCAGTGGTATCAGCACGGCGTGCAGTTGCTAAACGAAAACCCGGAAAGCGGTATCGCCTTCTTCAAGATCGAATCCAACACCTCTGAAGCGTTGCTGGAAACCCTTTCATCCAGCCTGGATCTGGAACGGGTGAAAGGCATCATGCGCCTGTACACGCGGGCGCTCTCCGGCAGCAACATCGAAGTGCTGAGCACCGCTGAACTGGTGCGCAAGCAAATCGGCTGGGTTGACCAGGACACCGCCTCCACTGATGGCACGAAGGTTTACCTACCGCCAATGGTGGACAACTACAACGATAAATCTCAAAACTTCGCCTGGTTCAAGGTGGTGGCCACGCACCAGGTATCCCACCTCGAATTTGGCAGCTTCCAGTTTGAATTCAACAAGCCGGCTAGCGTGTTTGACGACCGCCGGTTGATCATGGAAGCAGCCATTGCGGCGCGCGCGGAAGCAATGCGAACCGCCACCGCCGAACATTTCCGACTCGAGGACGTGGACATCGGGCCCGCGATCGAGACGGACGGCGGCCCCGGCGGAACGATGCGCGTGTTCACTGACATCGGCCGCTTCCTGTCGCTGTTTGAAGACCGCAAGATGGTTTTTGACCTGTTCAGCGTGCTGGAAGATTGCCGGCTGGATTACCGGATCAAGACCGAGTATCCCGGCATCCGGCGGCCGGCGCAGGACGTACAGGACGGCGCGCTGGAAGCACGGCCCAAAATTGAGGACCTGCCGTTGCAGGAAGCCCTCATCGAACTGCTGGTGCACATGAGCCTGGATCATTTCGAAAACCTGCCGGTTCCACAGGAGTATCGCGAAGAAGCGTATATGCTGGCGCGCATCATGCACCGCCTGCGCACCATTCGCGCCACCATTGAGGACACCGGGGAAGCGGCTCTGCGCGCCTACGAGATAATCTCCCGTCTACAGAACCAGCAGCAGCCGGAAGACGAGTACCAGCCGGAAGACCTGGACGATCCCGGCGAGTTCTCCGAGGAAGAATACGAGGCGCTGCTGGACAAGCTTCAGGCTGCCATGAGCGATCAACAGGGTGAACAGGGCGACGGCGATCCCTACGAATCCCCTGAACCCGTTGAATACCGCGGTGATTTCAAGCCTGAAATGGTTCAGTTACTCACCAAACTCCAGATGGACCAGAGTCAGATGGGCGACGCCGAGCCCATGACTCAGGAAGAGCTGGAGCAACTGCTGCAGGACAGCGCCGAGCTGGAGCTGGACGCCCAGGAGGGAGACGTGGACCAGAGCATGGCCATGTTCGCCCAGAACATCATGAAGGAGGCCGGCGTGCCTCCGCCGTCCAATGATCCGGGCCGGGGTTACGGCCCCATCCTGCACGACGACGACTCCGGAGGCGAGCTGGAGGCGCTGGAGCCCAAAACGTTCGTGTACGATGAATGGGACTTCCGCGCCAACGACTACAAACCGCGATGGTGCATCGTCAAGGAGAAAATTCTCGACGAGGGCGACCAGAACTTCTACAACGATTCGCTCCGGAACTACGCGACGTTGCTGGCTCACATCAAGCGCCAGTTCGAGTTGATTATGCCGGAAACGTGGCGCAAAACCTACCGCCTGATCGACGGCGAAGACATCGACCTGAACTCGGCGCTGGAAGCGTGGGCCGACCTGCGCATGAACGTGCCTCCGGACGAGAAAATCTACTGGCGGCGCAACCGGATCCAGCGCGACGTGTCGGTTGTGTTCTTGCTGGATATGTCTGCCTCCACCGCCGAAGCCATCGACGAGGGTCGCCATTCGGTGGACGACCGGGATGCGCCGGACGACCCCGTGGAATACATGGTTTGGCTGCGCCGCCGACGCGAAGGTCTGGTGCGCCGGCACTACAAGCGCATCATCGACCTCGAGCGGGAGAGCTGCACGTTGCTAATCCAGGCGCTGGAGTCCATCGGCGACACCTATGGAATTTACGGCTTCTCCGGCTATGGCCGGGAAAACGTTGAGTTCTACGTCATCAAGGACATCGATGAACAGTTTAACGACAAAATCAAACGGCGCATCGACAAGGTTACTCCCCTGCACGCCACCCGCATGGGTTCAGCAATCAGGCACGCCATAACCAAGCTGGATAATCAGGATTCGGCAACGAAAATCCTGTTCCTCATCAGCGATGGCAGGCCGCAGGACCGAGGTTACAGTCGGGAAGGCGTCGAAAAAGAGTACGCTGTGCACGACACCCACCAGGCTCTGCTTGAGGCCAAGCGTAAGGAAATTACCCCCTTCTGCTTGACGGTCGACAAGGCCGGGCACGACTATCTCAAGACAATGTGCGGAGACCTCAACTATGAGGTTCTGGACGACATCTGGGCCTTGCCGGAACGGTTGCCCATGCTGTACCGCTCGCTAACTATGTAGGTTGGGAAACCGCGCTTCCCTGGAGCCCAAACGGGCCGGCCAGTAACCTGGCCGGCCCGTTTTCCGTGATCGAGACGGTCCAGATTTATCAGGGACCGGGCGAAACCGCCGTAATCAGTTTGCGCAATTCCGTTAGCGCGGTGTTGCACGAGCGCCGTTTGATCACCAGCCTGCGCGGTGGTGTTCGCAGTGGGAATTCCTGCACGTCTTCGCCGTGGGCAATCGCGATGTGAATCGTGCCGGGTCGGTGCCCTTCCAGCTCCTGTGGTCCCAGGACTCCGGTTACGCCGATGCCGAAATCAGCCGCGTTAGAGTACTGGGCCGCCAACGCCATGGCATTGGCGGTTTGTTGGCTCACCACACCGTGATCACTCAGCACATCTGCGTCCACGCCGGCCGCTATCATTGCATCGGTGGTGTAAGCGACGCTACCGCCGCGATACCACTGGTTGCTGTCGGGCGCTTCCGTGATGCTGTTGGCGAGGAAACCGCCGCTCACAGATTCCATCGTGGCCAGCGTCATGCCGCGAGCGACCAACGCAGAACCCACCGACAATTCGGGAGTCTCATCGTCGTATCCCCAGATGTAAGGCCCCAGACGCTCGTGGATGGCGTTTTCTACTGGGGCAATCATCTCGCGGGCAACCGCTTCATCGGCGGCGCGGGCGATGATGCGGAGGTGAATTCCGTCGGCTTTGGAGTAAATCCCCAGATAAGGATTCTCCAGCCCGAAATATTCGGACACGATTTCGTCCACGGAAGCTTCGCCCAAACCCAGGGTTTTGATATTCCGGGTAATAGTTACCTCGGTATCAATCATTGTTTTCAGCCTGGCGTCGATTTCGTCAGCCCACATTGCCCGATTTTCGCCCGGCGGCCCTGGCATGCAGACTATGTGCTTGCCCCCCTTTTCGGCCCACCAGCCGGGCGCTGTGCCGTTGCGGTTGGTAATGAAGCTGGCTGATGGAACGAGGTGCGCCTGCTTGACGTTGTGCGCCGGCATATCCTGGCCGCGGTTACGGAACCACTGCCGCAGATTTTCCAGTTCGGCTTCCTGCACCACCGGAGCTTCCCCCAGGGCGGCAGCCACGGCTTCCCGGGTCAGATCATCCTGGGTGGGCCCCAACCCCCCCGTCGTGAAGATAATGTCCGACCGTTCCATGCCGCGCCGGAATGCTTCGGTCAGCATGGGCAAATCGTCGCCGACGATGCTGACCCATTGCAGCTGGATTCCCAACGGCGGCAGCCGGCCGGCGATCCAGCTTGCGTTGGTATCAGTCAATTCGCCCATGAGCAGTTCCGTGCCAATGGAAACAATCTCGGCCTTCACAACAACCTCCTCAGCGACTGGACGCTGGACATTCGTTTGGGGAGCCAAGTGGGGGATCAGTCACCAGGCAGATGGTGCGTGCGGCCCGCACCGAGTTGATTACATAAACGATCGGGTCGTCGGGCAGTCCGGCGTAATTCACCCGAACCTGGGCGTTACCGTCGTCATCCAATATCGGATTGCCGTCTTCATCAATTTCGATGTGCCGCGTTCCGATATAAAATTCCTGCATATCGTCAGCCGTTGTTACGCGAACGACGGTTTCCGGGGGTGAGAGCCCGTATTGCGGATCGGTGGCGGCGTCCAGTGATATTTGCCACCCACCCTGCGCCTCGGGGCCGCCGGGTTTGCTCGGTTGCCCGAACCATTGTAGCTGCTGACTCCACCACACTGGTGGGTTAACCGCCAACCTCTCGTCGCCGACGGTAGCGTACCAAATCCGTTCGCTTGGGTCCGGGGCGTAGGTTACCGTTATACCCTTATGGGTAACCTCTAGCTCGTTGATGTCGCGGAGATCAACCTCGAAAAAGTAACCCAACTCGATGGGTGGTGGTATGTATGGTGGTTCGTTAACCAGCCGGTTGACCACCTGCGCCCAAATCTCGGGCACCGTGAACAGTTTGGGATCTCCCACCAAATAGGCGTAGCTGTAACCACCGTCCGGAGTAACGTTGCCCAGCCAAAATTCATACACCAGGCCGGTTTCTTCGGTTACCTGGATGATGCTTTCAGGCGGCTCCAGCCCATATTGCACCGGGTTCTCGATAGTTTCGGACAGCACCCGGTTGACCTTCGGACCGCTTAGCAGCAGAGGCGTGCCGGCCCATTTTTGCTGGTAAACCTCGGCACGCTGGTCGTCGTCCACGATGAACCATTTGCCGCGCCCCAAGTCTTTATCATACACAACCGTCTGTCCCTGGTGGGTAACCTCCACGTGCACGATGGAATCATCGTCGATGCGGTAGAGCCACGGTTGGTCTTGACGGGTCGAAGTTTGCTCCCAGGGTTTGAAATATAGGGCGAGCGTTCCAAAGATAGCCAGCACGAAGACCAGCAGAATAGTTAACCGGATATTCATTGGCTGGCGGGGTCTCCGGTTAGCGCCGCACCCACCACACCACGATGGCCATCAAGCCCATCAAGCCGGGCAGCAGCAGCCAGGTGGAGAACCGAACGAAATTGAACTCATTCTCGTCCAGGTTCCATTCCCGGTACACGAACTCGCGGTCGCGGATCGAAACCAGCGAGAAGTCTCCCATGAGATAGTTGGCGGAATTGAGGAATAGGGCCGCGCTGGAACCGCGCTGCACGTTCCGGTTGGAGACAAAATCCGAGTCTCCGAAAACCGCCATTCCGGCTATTTCGTTGGCCGGCGGCCGACTCGTTGGTACTGCGGCGCCAACCGGCGCCACGATGTCCAGGTACACGGCCGGAAAGAAGACACCCTGCCGGTCGCTGTCAACCGGATCAATCCGTTCGATGTCGTCGATGAGGCGAGCGGTGGCGGTGGTGGCGGCTATCGGCACCGGCAAGCGCGCGCTAGACTCTTCCAGGATAGGTTCCACCGCAGCGGTTCCCGGCATAAAAGCCACGTTGAGTTGCTGGCCCCTCGGCGCCACGATTTCGGGCGGCGCCTGCGGGTTGTAGATGCCGACCCGCAGCGTGCGCGGCGCATTGGGTTGAGAGCCTTCCACGTCTCGGATATAGCTGTCGCTGACGACGACTCCCCAGAATGCGAGAAACGCCCGGAAGGTATCGTGCGTGTCTGGTTCGGCCAGGAAGATTAAGCGGGCGCCCTCCCGCCTGGCTTCTCCATCGGTGTTGCGACCCGCCATATAGAAGTTCAGCGCATCCACGTGGGCGACTGGAAGTTCGCCGGTCGGTCCCGCAATTACCAGCAAAGCCGCGTCATCCGGCACCGAAACGTCTTCATCGGTAATAGGCCAGGGGAGATTGGCTACTTCATAGTTGTCGCCTTCCAGTCCTAGCCGAATCTGGTCGTAACCATCTTCGGCCGTTTGCGCTATGTCGCGCTCTCCGTGGCCGGCTAGGAAATATACTTTCTTGCGTTCGGTTCCAGTAGCAACCAGCAACGCGGTGTACAGGTCTTGCTCCAGCCGGCTGAATGCAGCATCAGTGGGTTGCAGCAGGTCAATAATATCGGTGCCGACCGCCGAAACCGACAGCGTCTCGTAGGCGGTAACTCCCTGACTCCGGGCTAACTCGGCCTCTTTTTGCGGGTCAACGAACTGGTAGGTGAAGTTGCCGCTGCGCTGGCTGAACTCAATGAGCATATTTTCGACTTTGCCCCGGCGCGTGAGCATATCAATATTGGTGATTTCGTCGGGGTAATAGGCCCTAACGCTGATCGGGCGGTCAAGCTGTTCCAGCAAATCCCTGGTGCTGTGTGCCAGGGAGAATTGATTGGTGGCGGTGGTATCAGCTCGAAAGTTGTTCTCGAATGCAACGTAGTTGGCCAACACGACCAACCCGATAAAAGCCGCCACCATAATGACAGTGTTAATCCCGTAACGACCGGTGCGGCTGAAAAACGCGGCCACCACTTTGCTGAAATACGAAATGGCGACCAGGGCCACCAACACGGCGCCGATGCCCAGCACCACCGCGCCGTAAAGGCTCAGTGATCTGACGAAGGCGAACAGCACACCGCCAAGAATGATGCCGACTACACCGGCAATCAGGATCGGGGCGTAGAATATTCCGATGAAATCGAAGACGGGCTCGATGAAGGAGAAAAGCGTCCGCGACTGTTCTTCAAGGGCCGGGCCTCGTTCGCCGGTCTCGGACGCGGCCGGTGTCCCCGCCGCCTGGCGGTCCCGATTGCGGCGTCTTCGCCAGTCTCGTGGTGTTTCATCGGCGCGCTGCTGGCTCATGCTACCTCCAGCGGCGCGACTCCAGCGCCCTTATGGAGAGGAACAGGAACAGCGCGGTAGCCGTAACGAAATACACGATGTGCGTCGAGTCGATGATACCCCGATCGAAGTCGTTGAAATGGACGGTGAATCCCAGTTGGCTAAATATGGTCGCCCACACGCCCGTAACCACATCTGAAACGAACGCCGTGGCGTACAGCACCACCAGAATACCGGTGCCGACTACGGCGGCGATAATCTGGTTGCTGGTCAGCGTTGATGTCAGGATACCCACCGACAACGCTGCCATTCCATAAAGCAGCAATCCGATGTATCCAGAGTAGATTGGCCCTGGATCCGGAGTGGCGAACACCAACAAAAGGATTACATAATATGACGTTAGGGCCAGCAGGAAGAGCAGGAAGACCGTGCAGGCGACGTACTTGCCCAGTATCACCTCCCAGTCGCGCACCGGTGACGTGAGCAACAATTCGATGGTCCCAAGTTTCTGCTCTTCCGCCAGGAGACGCATGGTCAGCGCCGGTGCCAGCGGGATGAGCAGAAAGGTTGCCCCCTGGAAAAAGTTGCTCATCGAAGCTTCGGGAAACGGATTTCCCAGGTCCCGTACGAAAAAGAAACCGCTCAGCGCCATGAAAATAAGTGCCACGATATAGGCCACCGGGCTGCTGAAATAGATCTGTATTTCTTTGAGCGCAACGGCGCGAATCGTTCGCATGGCTGATTAAACTGATTCCTCGTGGTCGTCCATGGTGGTAAGGCGGAGGAAAATCTCTTCCAGGCTCATGCTGTTGACCTGCATACTCAGCAGACTCCAGTCATGGGTGAACACCGTGCGGGAGATTTCATCGCGCAGGTCCAGGCCTTCCGTAAACTTGATTCGATACGCGTTGACGCCAGGACGCGGGTGATGGGTAACCTCGGTAACTCCATCGACAGCGCGCAGGACGGGCACCACCTCGGCCGGCGGGCCGCCGATCTCAACCTCCAGTTGCTCAACCCCCTGCAGGTGTTGGGCCAGGTTGTTGGGGGTGTCGGCGGCCACAATGTGTCCTTCGTGGATGATGAGCACCCGTTCACAAATCATGCTAACTTCCGGCAGGATGTGGCTGCTCAGCACGACGGTTTGCTCGCGACCCAAGTCCTGAATGAGGCTCCGAGTCTCCACGACCTGGATCGGGTCAATGCCAATTGTTGGCTCGTCAAGCACCAGCACTTCCGGTTCGTGGAGAATAGCCTGGGCAATGCCCACTCGCTGCCGGAACCCTTTGGACAATTTGCCAATTATGGTTTTGCTGTAGTCTTCCAGGTGGCACAGATCGATCACATCGTCAATGCGCGAGCGGATTCGGCGGCCGTTCATTCGGCGCAGGGTGCCCATGTATTTCAGGTAATTCGTTACGGTCATCTCCGTATGGAGAGGCACCGATTCGGGCAGGTACCCGACGCGCTTGCGCACTTCCAGCGATTTTTCCACCACATCATACCCATCCACCGTAACGGTGCCGCGCGTTGGCGGCATAAACCCGGTGAGAATGCGCATGGTGGTGGTTTTGCCGGCGCCGTTAGGGCCCAGAAAACCAAGAATCTCGCCGCGGCGCACGGTGAAGTTGACGTTCTCAACGGCCGGCATCGGCCCATAGTAATGCGTCAGATCACTGACGTTTATCATTACGTCGAAGTTCGATTCTGAGTCCGCGTTGATGTCGCTGTTGATGTCAGTCGCCATAGATTCGCCCGGTGGTTGACCAGCAGATGCGTTCGTCTCAAGTAGGTTCGTCTGTTGAGGGGAACTGGATTAGATACGGCCCCACCGCAGCCACGGATTGCAGCCGCGGCGCCCGGCAGTGGCAACTGCGAGATTATCGCCTTTGAATTGGCGTGGCGGCTATGATATTCTATACGCCACAATTTCACAAGATGGCGACGGCCCCGGCAGACGGGGCCGATTTTATGGGCAGGGCCTGGTTAGCAGAATGCACCTCATTATCGACGGGTTCGGCGGCGACGCCAGCATGATGTGGGACACGGAACGGTTGCGGTCCTTCCTCAGCGAATATCCGACCAACCTGGGCATGACCAAGATCACCGAGCCGGAAGTGTTGGAATACCACGGGCAGCACGCCAACGACAGCGGTATATCCGGATTCGTCATCATCGCCGAAAGCCACATCAGCGTCCACACCTTTCCACATCGCGACTACGTGAATATCGACGTATTTTCCTGCAAGTCATTCGACCACGAGCAAGCCCTTGCCGATGCGCGTTCGTTGTTTGATCTGCAACAGGTAAAGACCTGGCTCCTCGACCGTGGTCTGGAATGGCAGGACGCCAACCAGGGCACGGTCGAAACGCAACGCCAGCGGTCTGTCTTGCAGGCGACGGCGCCCGGTTCGCCGGTCGGCTGAGGATGTGACCATACCAGTCCCCTCGACGCCGGCAAATTTTCTGGCGCTCCCGCCGGAACAGGCTGCCATCGACAACGCGGCAGCTGTAGTCATTCCAGTCCCCATCGACAGCACCACGTCTTTCCGAAGCGGCGCGCGTTATGGCCCGTCCGCCATCATTACGGCCTCGGCAGCGCTGGAAGACTATGACTTGGAACTGGGTATCGACGTTGCAGATTTGGGAATCCACACTGCCAACGCCCTTGAACCCCACGTTGGCGACCCGCAGCAAATGGCCGAGCGGGTACAGATAGCGGTGGCACACTACTCGAAGCTGGGTAAGATCACCGCCGTCATTGGTGGCGACCACTCGGCGGCAATCGGGTCCGCGTTGGCTCATGGGGAAACTCACCCAAACCTGTCGGTGCTATACATCGACGCCCACGCTGACTTGCGGGATGAATACCAGGGCACTGGTTGGGGTCATGGCTCTTCAGCGCGCCGCATCGGCGAACACTACCCCGTTACGCTGGTTGGCGTTCGCACCCTGGCGTCGGAAGAGCGCGACCATATCAACGAGGCCAACGTGCCAACTTACTACTGGCCGCCCCAGAGCCCGGATTATGCGGCCGATGTGATAAGCGGACTGAACCCCACCGTGTACGTCAGCGTTGACCTGGATGTTCTGGACCCATCTGAGATGGCAGCGGTGGGTACCCCCGAACCCGGCGGGATGCGTTGGCTGGATTTGCTGTCTCTGCTGCGCAGGGTCGCCCAGGAACGCCGCATCGTAGGTTTCGACGTGTGCGAACTCGCTCCCAACGAAGGCCCACCCGCGCACAGTTACACGGCCGCCAAGCTGGTGTACAAGCTCATTGCCTACACCAGCAGGCGTACTAAACATAACGCACCGAATTCTTGACAACGCCGGCGACCGCCCCCTACAATCCGGGCAATCCGCGAACCAGGATGTCCTCGTTTTCACCCCAACCATGCCAGGAATGGCTCAAGGAGCAAACCCATGCCCCAGGAATGGCCCACAGTCACTTATAAAGAAGAAGGCATGCGGGAAGGCATGCAAATTGAAGACGCCAACATAACCGTTGACGACAAGATTGAACTGCTGGATATGCTGTCCGATACCGGCCTCACCAGCATAGTGGTCGGTTCGTTTGTCAGTCCCAAATGGACGCCGCAGATGGAACGGATCGACGAGATCGTCCAGCGGTTCACGCCCAAAGCCGGCGTTACCTACAGCGCCCTCGCCCTGAACTCCAGGGGCGTGGAACGGGCTCGTGCCTATTCACCTCCGCTAACCATCGAGCGTGACAAATATCCCCGCTTGAGCTGCCACCTGTGCGACGTGTTCGCGCGCCGCAACACCAACCGCAGCCAGATGCAGGAGATGGAGCGCTGGCCCGAAATCATCGCGCAGGCTCAAGAAGTGGGCATCAGAGAAGCCGGCATCGGATGCAACGCGTCCTGGGGTTCCAACTTCCTCGGCGAGTTTCCCGTGGACAGCCTGATGACCCTGCTGGAATACCAGCACGGCCTGTGGGAAGAGGCCGGCATTGATGTGGTCAGCTGTTCAATGGGCGACCCCATGAGCCACTGCACGCCAGCCAAAGTGGAAGAAAGCGTAACCCGCGTGAAAGAGCGCTGGCCTGAAATCAACCATTTCCGCCTGCACCTGCACAACGGCCGCAACATGGCTATCGCATCCGCTTACGCCGCCATGCGCGTGCTGGGCCCGGAGGATACCCTTGAACTGGACGGAACCATCGGCGGATTCGGCGGTTGCCCCTACTGCGGAAACGGCCGCGCCACCGGCATGGCGCCGACCGAAGACCTGTTGCACATGATGGACGACATGGGTATCCCAACTGGAGTCGACATCGACAAGCTGATCGACTGCGTATGGGCTGCCGAGCGTATCATTGGCCGCGAGCTGTACGGCCACGTATCCAAAGCCGGCCCCCGCCCCCGCACCATCGACAAACTCTACGACATCAATATGCCCTTCGTGGAAACAATGGACCAGGCGCTACATTTCAAGAAAGGCACCGAGGTCTACGAAGGCGGTATCTACCCCTACCGCGAAGCCATCACCAGCCCTTATCGCGACCGGATCGACCAGGGACTGCCCGCTTTCGGAACCGGCGCCAACGAATTCCCCTGGAACCAGAACTGGCTTCCCAAAGCCGACAAGTAACTGTCACGCTCTATAGCGACTGGCAGCGTAGGGGCGGGTTCAAAACCCGCCCCTACGCTATGAATCCCAACGACATAGCCGCTATACTGGTGCAGTGCGTTCGAGATAGGGCACCCTGAGGGAGACAACAAATGCAAGACGCCGCTGCAAATCTCTCAGTGCCAACTTATGAGCCTGACAGTAACTCCGACGCAACAGGTTCGTCCGGCAATGCCCTTGAATTCGAGGTTCTACTCGTCAGAGATGACAGCGAACCCTATTGCTACTCCGTGTTTTGCCCGGCGTTGCCGGGTTGCGTTTCCGATGGACGTAACCGCGCAGAGGCGCTGGAAATGATAAAAGACGCCATACGCCTGTATCTGTCCCACGGCAGTAGCCGGCAGAATACCCAACCCGACACAGCTATGGCAGTTTTAGCCGGTGAATACTCGGCGATGGGCTTGCCAGTAGAAACGACTACTGTACGAATCTAAATGCCGCCATATGTTCGTGGCGTAACCCGCCGTATGCTCATCAGGGCATTTCGGCGCGACGGTGGTTGGATCGAAACCGAAGGCAGCCGCCATACCCTAATGGTCAAAGGCCCTTTGACTATCGCTATTCCCAGACACCAGGGCGACATCGCCCCCGGCACCGTTGGAGCCATCATCACCCAAGCCGGCTGGACGGTGGAGCGATTCCGTGAACTGGCGAGGGGCCGTAGGCACAGGCAACCCTGAAATTGCCGTACCTATCAGGGCCTTTCCAAAGTTAGTCCGGCATTCCGACGCAAGCCGGAATCCAAGCGCCCTTAAAATCAGAAGAATCCTGTCCATCCCGTTTATCCTGTTCATCCCGGTAAAATAATGTCTCCAATGCCAACGACTTTGGAAAGGCCCTGCTTATCTATCGCTTCCATTTCAACTTCTTCGCCAAGGATGGCGTAATCAACCCAACCACGACCGCGGCGATATTCGACCATACATTCCTTCGGATCCGCAGTGTCCCAGCCCAACGCCCGAAGAATAGGGTCAATGATAGCGTAGCGGGTCTGATCCTCCCGCCATGCGTTCATATTGATGTCCTCCCATTCACCTATCACCCTGCGGCAATGACGTATGGCCTGTTCAACATTCTCAACACTCATAGACCTTTCCATCCCTCCCGTTCTGGAAAACGCAAAAACCGGCGGCGACCCGCAACAAGCAGGCCGCCGCCGGCGTTTTCGTGAACGTGTGAACTACTGCGTGCCAGGCTATGCCGACGTGCAGGCCACGCTGATCACGTTCATCGCCGTTTCCGGCATCGTATCCGCAGTCCACGTGGCTCCGCCGTCGTGAGTGCCGAACACTTGGCCGCGACGGGTGCAGAAGTACACCTGCGACGGGTCTTGCCGATTCACGGCCACGTCGAAGGTAGTGCTGCCGGCGTTGATGCCCTTGTCGAACCGTTCCCAGCTATCGCCGAGATTGGTCGTCCGCATCACTCCGCCCTGCTCGCTGCCGAAGTTCATCCCGACGCAAGCATAGAGCGTGTTCGGGTCGGATGGATCGCTAACCACGCCCCGCGAGTATTTGATGTCCGAGAACTGTTCGAAGTTGCAGTCCTGCCAGGATGCTCCCTGGTCGCGGCTGCGCCACACGCCCGTCCGGTTGGAGATAAGCACCGAGTTAGAATCGGCTCCTCCCACGGCCACGCCGTGCAAGTCCAGCAGGTCAACATCGCCGGCGAACTCGCTGTTGCGAATCGTCCAAGTGTTGCCGCCGTCCGTGCTGCTGGCCGCTCCGCCAACTTCCAGCGCCGCGTACATGTTGTTCGGATTGTTGGCCTCGATGTCGATGCCCAGGATACGCATGGCGAAAGCCATCTGCACCTGACTCGGGTTGGTCACCGTGGAAATGTGGGACCAGTTCTCCCCACCGTCCTCGCTCTTGTACACCTCGGCGCCCTCGGTGCCCAGGAACATGATGTTGGGATCGCTGGGATGGAACCGCAGCGACCAGACCACCCGACCCTCGGTCATATTCATGCGCTGCCAGTGATCTCCGCCGTCGGTGCTTCGATACACGCCCCGCTGCGTCCCGCAAAAGATGGTGCGGGGATCGTTGGGATGAATGGCGATGGCCCGCGCCTGGGTGGCCGGAGCCAAACCATCGGTGAGCAAGTCCCAGTGGGCATCGCCGGCCGTCTTGCGGTACAACCCGCTAGCTTCCGCGCCAACGTAAACGATAGTGTTGCCTGCCATGATTTTGCCTCCTCTGTCGTGGTGTTCATTTGGGGATCGTTAGGGTCATTTCAGCAGACGGGCGGGCAGTTGTCAAACCGTGTTCGTCCGGCGGTTCCATCCTACTCAGTACCAAATTCCCCGCCGGCCACCGCCAGCGCCAATCCCCAAACCGTCCGCGCCCCCGCCTGCTTCAGCGCTGCGGCGCAAACGTCTATGGTGCTGCCGGTTGTCGCAACATCATCCACCAGCAGGATGCTCGCACCGGCAACGTCACGTCCGGCAGACAAAGCGACGCTGGAAGCCACGTTATGGGCACGTTGGGCGCCACTGGCCGTGCGCGCCTGCGGGTCTACCTCTCGCACGCGAACCAGCAGTTCTGCATCGCATCGGAGGCGATGGACGCGAGCAATCTCCGCGGCCAGCAAACCGGCCTGATTGTACCCGCGTTCGCGCAGACGGGAAGAGTGCATCGGCACCGGCGTTACCAAATCGGCCGCGATTGGATGCCGGGAGAGGTACTCGGCCATCATGCCGCCCAACTGGGGCGCAGCGGCGCGTATACCTTCGTATTTGAAAACGTGAACCGCCCGGCGAACGACACCCGCGTGGCGGAATGGCGCGCGGATGCCGTCGAAGTGACGCGGAGTTTCGGCGCACCGCCGGCACAGTGATCCAACCCCCGGCACAGCGCAGATGGAGCAGAACGGCGGTTTCAGGACTGGCAACTCGGTGGCGCAACGGTCGCAGATGGTTTTGCCGGCGCTACCGCATCCGGCGCACTCCAAAGGATAAATGGCGTTGACCAGGCCACGGCCGGCGCGGGCCAGCAATACATCCAGCTGCTTCAGGCGATCGGGCCACCACATCACGGCTGATCACCTGACGCCATCGCGCATAGCGTGCCATTGCCGGATGATGTCTGCGTCACGCGGAAAGGCAAGGGGCGGCAAATTACCCACGCCAAAATAATCAACGTCCAGACACTCGGGGCCGGCCGCCAGGGCTCCGCCGGTTTCGATCGCCGAATAGGCAGCCACTACCACCGCGTGCCCCGGTTGCGAGAACAGGCCGACCAGTCGCTGGACTTGTACCAACAGACCGGTTTCTTCCCAGACTTCCCTTGCCGCGGCGCTTTCAACCCGCTCACCGCGGTCTACAAATCCACCGGGCATACTCCACAGCCCATAGCCGGTTTGCACCGCCCGCCTCACCATGAGGGTCAACCCGTCTTTCTCGATGATGCAAGCCGTGGCCAACTTGGGATCCAGAAAGACGACTTTACCGCACGACGGACACACCGGGCGGTGGTTTCCCTCGTGCTGCCGCATTTCCAGGCGCGCCGCGCACACCGAGCAGAACTTATCGTCGCCGATCATCGTCACAGTCACAAGTTACCACCATTGACATAACGCTGTGAATCAGTCGCAAACTCGGGATCAGCTGGGGCCAGTGCCGGAACGGGTGGCGGCGAGGGCGGCAACTTCCGCGAAGGTGGGCATGGAATCTTGCGCTCCAACTTTGGTAACCGCCACCGCGCCCGCTGCCGAAGCCCAGCGCACGGCATCCGGCAACGACTCACCCGTAGCCATCGCCGTCGCTAACGCCCCGTTGAACGCATCGCCCGCAGCCACCGTATCCACAGCCATTACCGGGAATGCCGGCTCGTGCCCGCTGGCAGAGCCATCACACCAATATGCGCCCTGAGCGCCCATCTTGATAACCGCCGCACCGACTCCACGACGTATCAACTCATTAGCAGCCGCCTGAGCCGCGTTCCGGTCGGCGATAGGGTATCCAACCAGCGCCTCGGCTTCCGTTTCGTTGGGCGTGATGATGGAAACGCTGGCAAAGAACTCCGCAGGGATGGACCGCACTGGCCCCGGATCCAGCATCACCGATACGCCCTGCTGCGCCGCCAGTCCGGCAACTCTCATGGACAAATCCACCGATACTTCGAGCTGCAACATCAGCGCGGACGCCCTCGGCAAAAACCCGGCCACCACGTCAAACTCGACAGAGCCGCAGGTGTCGTTGGCTCCCAGCACCTGCACAATGCGGTTTTGAGCCCCTTCGCCTATGCTGATGACCGCGATACCTGAGCTGGCATTGCTGGTGATTCCGACTCCCCGCGTGTCGACACCGGCAGATTGCAGCAACTCAATCAGTTGCGGGCCGAACATATCATCCCCAACGCGACCGACCATGGCCGCCGGCGTGCCGAGCCGCGCAACGGCCACCGCCTGGTTAGCGCCCTTCCCGCCGGGATAGGTAACGAATCGTTCACCCACCACCGTCTCTCCGTCCTGGGGTAGCCGCTCAGCAAAAGTTACCAAATCCATATTGATGCCGCCCAGTGAAACGATCAAAGGGCGGGCAGAAGCGCTGCTCATCGAACCGTCATGCCCCGGTAGTAGTCATGCGGAACCGTAACACCCCAATTCGCCCCAGGTCAACGCCCAAAATAACCCCCTCTCCCTTGATGGGAGAGGGTTGGGGTGAGGGTGATAAGTCCCCCCAATACCCCTCCAACCCCCGTGCTATAATGCCGCAACTTGACATAGTGAGGAATGGAACCATGCCTCAGCCTCTGGAGAATATCAAGGTCGTCGACCTTACGCGCACCCTGGCCGGACCGTTCTGCACTCAGAACCTGGCTGACATGGGCGCCGACGTCATCAAAATCGAGGAGCCCAACACCGGCGACGAAACCCGCCATTGGCCCCCAATCTGGAACGAAGAAAGTACCCAGTTCCTCTCCTTCAATCGGAACAAGAGGAGCCTGTCAGTCAACCTCAAGTCTGAAGAGGGCCTGTCCATCGTCAAACAACTGGCGACCGAGGCTGACGTGATGATCGAAAGCTTCCGCGCCGGCGCCCTCGCCCGAATGGGTCTTGGCTACGAGGACATCCAGGCGCTCAACCCCGACATTGTGTACTGCACCATCTCTGGTTACGGCCGCACCGGCCCCATGGCCAACAAGCCCGGCTACGACCTGGTAATTCAGGCCTACAGCGGACTGATGCACCTCACCGGCGAACCCGACGGCCCGCCCCAGCGGGTGGGATTCTCTCTGGTTGATCTGTTCACCGGCATGATGGCCTATGGTTCCATCGTCACCGCCCTGTACCACCGCGACAAAACCGGCGAGGGCCAACTAATCGACACGTCGCTGTTGGACGGTCAGGTCGCCGCCATGAGTTACCACGCCACCGGCTACATCGGCACCGGCGTCGAGCCCCACCGCCTGGGCTCCGGGCACCCGAGTCTGGTTCCCTACCAGAGCTTCCAGGCATCAGACGGGTATTTCATCCTGGGCGTGGCCAACCCCAACCTCTGGGAGCGCTTCTGCAATGCCATCGGCCAACCCGAACTAAAAGACGACCCCAAATACGCCACCAATCCGGACCGGGTGGCGCATCGGGCGGAGCTGGTGAACCTGCTCAACAGCATCTTCGCCGATCACACGTCCGCCCACTGGGTCAAGGTAATTGACGAGGCCGGCGTTCCGGTCGGGCCCATCAACAAAACCTCCGACGTCGTGGCCGACGACCAGGTCAAGGCCCGCAATATGTTCCTGGAAATCAACCACCCTCGGGTTCCCGATCTTCGGGTCCCCAATTCGCCGCTGAAACTCACCGGCACTCCGGCTACGCTGCGCCGTCCTCCGCCCCTGTTGGGACAGCACAACGAAGAGGTACTGACCGAGCTGGGTTACGACTCAAAAGCCTTCAAAGACCTGACCGAAGCCGGCGCGGTCGGAACCTCGGTTACCGAGTAGAAACGGACACTCGCTCTCTGAGTAGAAGTAGGCGTCAATCCCGGCCGGTTGGCGCCTTTCTTATCGGAAACACGTTGGTTCGCACAAGATGTGTTATGTATACTATATGCGGTTCCCGACGGCTTGATTTACATAACCCACGCCCATCGCCAACTTCCACGTATGTTGTGCCGGGCTAGCTGGCAGCCTCGGTTGCGCCGTTTGACTGCCGGGGGCTATAATATTGGGCAGGAAGTCGCGCTGGGGCGGTTAGCTCAGTGGTTAGAGCGCCTCGTTCACACCGAGGAGGTCGGAGGTTCAAATCCTCCATCGCCCACCACTTTACGCCGCCGTGAGCGACTTTCAATACGGAGCAGTCCACCCGGCCGAGGTGGCGAAACGGCAGACGCGCTGCGTTCAGGGCGCAGTGTCCTTTAGGACGTGTGGGTTCAAATCCCTCCCTCGGCACCAAACAACACACGGGTACTCTTCGATACGCGCTTGTAGCTCAGTGGATAGAGCGCTGCCCTGCGGAGGCAGAGGTCGTGGGTTCGAATCCCGCCAAGCGTACCATCTTTTTACCCGGCTCATCCTTTTCACCCGGCTCATCATGCTGATATTTCGGGCGGTTAGCTCAGCTGGTTAGAGCGCCTGCTTTACACGCAGGAGGCCGCAGGTTCGAGTCCTGCACCGCCCACCACAATTTCTCCAGTTTTCCCTATAATAAACCCATATCTATCCGGTGCACCGGCACGTTCTGAATACAAGCAACCCAAGGAGCTGAGATGGTACGCGCACAACTCGACCACAATCTTGAACAAGGTGACTGGAACCTGCCAGACACCGGGCGCCCGGTGGTACGGTCCCGGCACGGTGTAATTTCGTCCGGACATTACCTGACTTCAATGGCGGGAATGCGCATTCTACTGGCCGGCGGCAACGCCTTCGATGCACTGGTGGCTGCCGGTTTTGCCGCCGCCGTCGTGGAACCTATCGCCTCGTATTCGCTGGCCGCCGAGGGTGTTTTCATGCTGTATGACTCGGCCAGCGGCGACCTGCTTTCTCTCTCCGGACAGGGCACAGCGCCCGGCAAAGCCACCGCCGATTTCTACCTTTCGCGAGGGCTGGAACGCATCCCCACCGGCCCCGGAATGCAGGCCCCCTTGTCCTTCACGCTCCCCGGCATCGTGCATGCGTTCATCTCGATGCTGGAAAAATTCGGCACCCTGGAACTGCGGGATGTGATGGCGCCGGCCATCGGCTACGCAGAGGACGGCATCCCTCATTACGAGTATATGCTGCGGCGGTTGGAAGCACAGTCCGGACAGGAACAGTTCGATAATTTCGCCCCGGGCGGGTGGGATGTGTTTTATGACAACCGGCAGGTACCTTCCGCCGGTGCGCCTCTGGTGCAGCCGGGACTGGCCAACACCCTGAAGACCATCAGCGCCGCTTCCGTCGACGCCGGGAAATCCCGCAGCCAGCGTATGCAGGCGGCACGAGACGCTTTCTACAGAGGGCCAATCGCCAGATTGATAGTTGATTCGTCGGCGCGTGTCGGCGGAATCATCTCGATGGATGACCTGGCCAACTACAGCAGCCAGTTTGAGACTCCGGTCAAAACCAGTTTCAACGGCTGCGAGATCTGGGGACATGATTCATGGACTCAGGGTCCAATGCTGATGCAGACGCTGAATATGCTGGAGCATTACGATCTCAAATCTATGGGGCACAACAGCCCGGCCTACATCCATACCGTTACCGAAGCGCTCAAGTTGTCATTTGGCGACCGGGAAGCCTTCTACGCCGACCCGCACTACGCCACTGTTCCTCTGGATGGCTTGCTGTCAAAGGAATATGCTGCCGAGCGCGTGCAGATGATTGACCCAGAGGGCGCGTACCCGGCACAACCACCTGCCGGAGACCCGTGGCGATTCTCCAGGACTAACGGAACCACGCCCTCTCCCGTCATGGCTGCCCCCACCGGCGTCGGCGCCGATGCGTCCTCCGACGATGGAACAACTCACGTCTCAGTGCTCGACCAGCACGGTAACCTGGTGTGCGGCACCATCAGCGGCGGTTCTTTCGCCAAGTCGGTGTTCTTCCCCGAGTTGGGCTGCGCCCTCAGCACCCGCATTGAAATGTTCAACTGCGAGCCCGGGCACCCGAATGTGGTGGAGCCGGGCAAACGCCCCAGAACTACGCTGGTGAATTACATCATCACGCGAGACGGCCAGCCGGTGATGACCGTGGGGTGCCCCGGCGGGGACAATCAGGTGCAGGCCAACGTGCAGCTGATGCTGAACACGCTGGTTTTTGGCATGGATCCGCAGCAAGCGGTGGAGGCTCCCCGGTTCGCCACTCAAAGCAACGTCAACTCTTTCTATCCCCACGTGTATCACCCCGGGCAACTTGACCTCGAACCCGGCATACCAGAGTCCACTGCCGACGCATTGCGAGCCCTGGGACACCGGATCGCCCGCGCCGCCAATTGTGGGCTGGGAGCAACAGTCTCAATCAGAGACGCCAACACCGGATCTCTCAGCACCGGAGCCGACCCACGCCGCGCCTGCTACGCCCTGGCCCAATAGCGGAGCGGCCGACATGATGGAGCATCAGGGCATTCGCTGGGGTTACGTGTTCTTGCGGGCGCCAAATTTTCTGAACAACGATGACCGCAACCACCTGATGACCGCAGCCGTCGAAATGTACCTGGCTGGCGAGGACGAACGCAACGTTGAAGGTGCGGAATACGAAGGGCGCCTCTATACTGAGCAAAGGTTCGAAATGCTGGGCGCGTTCGGCGGCCAACGATTCGATGTGGACCTTGATACTTCCCACGGACGGGATACCGCCACATTCCTGGTCAACGAACAGACCGGCGGCTATTCCGGCGGCCTGGGCTTCTCCCGCAACTGACCCCTATTCCCTCCCCTCCGGTAGTGGGTCGGGGTGAAGCAATCCCCTCTCCCTTGATGGGAGAGGGAGAGGGTGAGGGTGAACCCCCGTCCCCATCCCGTCCATCCTGTACATCCATGCCAAAACCCGTCCCCCACCGCTGACACCCGCCCCTTGCGTCCCCCGATTCCAAATCCCTATTCTGAATCCTGTCAGGCAACTCCCGGCCAGGCTTCTAGAACCTCGCCGGAACCGCCGCCAGGCCAGCGGCATCGTCCGATATACATCTGAATATCAAAGGCGAATACGGTTTCAGGTCGGCAACGGCCGTCGGTTATTTCGCAGATTGGTTCAATTGGGCTAGGCCGTTCTTTTCACCGGTTATGCCTGGCGAACCCAGCGGGAGTCACCACCGCCGCGCGCCGCATTCCCCCGGTTCTTTGCAACCGGCTAACTGCGGGACGCGCAAGCCTAGGACAAAATTGCTCTGTACGCAAATACAGTGTAGGCCGTGCTCCGACGCCACCCCGAAACCGTAACGCCTGACACCATCACCCAACAGCAGCACACCAATCAGCACAGGAGAAAACAATTCGGAAAATTGAAATACCCCGGCCCTGCCACCGCGACTAGGGCAAACGCATTCTACTGATGCGTGAGCAAACATCTAAACCAAACCTTTCCGTCATTCCCGCGTCCTTTCCGCATTCTAGCGTCCTATCCGCATTCTGGCGTCCTATCCGTCATTCCCGCGAAAGCGGGAATCCAGCAGGGTCAGAGGAAAGCAACCTGAGTTTAGATAATCGTTCACCCATCAGCAGAATGCGGTTGCCTTGGTGGCAGACCAACCGCATTCTAATTGAATCAGTTTTTGAGGTGCCCGTCATTCCCGCGAAAGCGGGAATCCAAGTGGCTTGGTTGTACGTCAACTGCCTGGAAGCAATCTGTATGGATTCCCGCTTTCGCGGGAATGGCGATTTATCAGGCCACCTAAAGTTAGAATGCGTTTGCCCTGGGTCTGCCACCGCAACCCGCCGGCACTCGTCGGGGATTGTGGTATATTAGGCTCAGCCTCAGCGTATCGGCCAGGAGGCGTTCCATTATGGCTGAAGAACTTTTTACCTTCACTGAAAAACCGGTTTCCAACTACCTGATTGCCGGGTGGCGTCGGCAGTGGTCGAACGGCGGCCGCATCTCCAGCGGCTTGCCACGCTATCTCATTGACAAAAACGATGGTCGTCAAGTCGGCCAGATGACCAATTATGTCAATCAGATGTGCTATCCGTTTCAGGTGGCGGGTACTCACGATGCGTTCCGTCCATCGGCAGCCTTCCACGAAGGACTGCCCAGCGCATCCATGACGCGCCAGAACGCGTTTTACGAGATTGGCAACGGCCTGCTGGTGTTCCTTGGCGAAGAGCCCTGGTATCGCCTGGACATCTATGCCGAGGCGTTCTTTGAGGCCATCAAGGAACTGGGTATCCAACAAACTGTGGCCGTGGAAGGCGTGAACGGGCCAGCGCCGCCCGACCTGGAACGGCGCATCACCTGCGTATATTCACAACCACATATGCGGGCGCAGCTGGAGCGCCACGGCGTGCAATTCTCCAGCTATGGCAGTCGAGGTCGTCAAGGCCCCACCATTGGCATGGCGCTGGTGTCCGTGGCTCACTACGAATATCCCGACGTGCAGATGTTCCGCATGGGGGCGATGGCCCCAATGTATCCATTTATGACCAGCAACAACAACCAGGTGGGTATCACCCAGGACCATCGGGCTTATTACGATATCCTGCGCCGGCTTCGCTCGTTGTTCAAGATTGAAATGGACCTGTCTGAACTGGAGGAACTGGGCACGCGGGAAGGCCGGGAACTGTTGGAGAACTTGGAACGCCTGGGGACCACCAACAACGAAGCCAAACAGATAATCGACCAGGTTCGGCTGGACTATCAGTTCACGCCCTACGTAGAACCGGTGGAATTGGACCCGGCGCTGGATCAGGCGTTGGAAAACATCCTGCGGGACATCCCCGAAGCCGAGCAGGAACCCTAGGGTGTGTTGACAAATACCGTCATTCCCGCGAAACCGTCAATCCTAGGCAAGCACCGTCATTCCCGCGAAAGCGGGAATCCAGTGGCCGTAATCGTTAATCACGGTGCTGATTCTTTCATCATACTCTCTCTGGACTCCTGCTTTCGCAGGAGTGACGGGTCGGTTTGCTAATTGTCAACAGGCTCTAGCTGTCCCGTTATACAATCGGCCAGCGCGGGGTAAACGCCACGCCGGTTCGTTTCACCAAGGCCTCTCCCCGAGCCTGTACTTCGTCCACGAGCGCCGCTTCGTCGACGAACTGCGGTTGGTGGTTCTCCACCACCAATTTCCCATTGACCATGACGGTATGGACGCTGCGCCCGTCGGCGTTGTACACCAAACTGTTCACCGGGTTGTGCAACGCGCCCCATTCGGCTCGCCGCGTGTCGAACAGCGCCAGGTCAGCCGCCTTGCCGACTTCTATCGACCCAATCTCGTGCTCCAGGCCCAGCGCCGCCGCACCTCCGATAGTACCCATTTCGAGGGCGGTCTCGGCGGGAATCATGCCCACGTCCTGCCGACCGTCCTTATAGAGTACGGCCGCCAGATAGACTGACCGCAGCGTTTCCAGGAGGTTCGAATTGTTGCCGGCGTCGGTGCCCAATCCCACAGTCGCGCCGTTTTCCAGCAATTCGGGCAACCGTCCGTGGTGTGTCATGCCGGCCCCACCTTTGACCGCTGCCGTTGGACACATTACGACAGCCGCCCCGCGCTGGGCGATCAGCTGCGCTTCATGGTCATCGATCCCCAGGCAATGTGCCAGCGTCATTCGCGGCCCCAACGCGCCGCAGCGGTCCAGGTATTCAGTGGGCGAGCACCGGTGCGTTCGGAGACATTCGGCGATCCACCTGGACCCGTTGGTGAAGTGCAACGTAATCCGAGTGTCGGCAGCCTCCGCGGCGCGGTAACAGGACGCCAGCAGTTCAGGGGAGCAGAATTCTGCGGAGAAAGGCATCGCCCAACCCGAAACCATGCCGTCCAGCGCCCCGTGGTACTCAGCGATCGCCGCCTCAGTCATGCCCGTTGCCGCGTCGGTCGCGTAGACTGGAAGATTCAGGGGGTTTTCTCTGTCCTGCACGCTGCGGCCCACCACGATGCGGCAGCCCGCCTCCCGATATGCGGTGATGCAACTGTCCAGGTGCGTAGTGGTTCCCGGATCCAGGAATGTAGTGGTGCCGTATTTCAGTAGTTCGGCAATCGCCAGCAGGGAGGTAGCGTATTCATCCTGCGCCGACATCGCTGCCTGCAAACGAAATACGTTGGGCAGATAGTCGGCGCCAAGATCGTCAGGGAACAATCCGCGCACCGCATGGGCATAGCTGATGTGCATGTGCCCATTGACGAAACCGGGCGTCAACACCATTCCGGCGCCGTCAATCACGCGGTCGGCGGGCGCGTCGGTCAATTCGGCGGCCTTCGCAACTTGGGTGATCCGGCTGCCCTGAATAAGAACCGAACCATCGGCGATGATGCGTCGCTCCGGGTCCATGGTGACGATGTAGCGTACACCCTGAATCTTGGTAGTAGCATGGGTCATCATGGTCACCACAGAATCGGAGAGTTAGTTGGACCAACCGCGCTTGCCCCAACCATTAATCGACGTTACCTCCGACGCCGGCCGTCGCGTAGTGGGCCCGAAGTTACCCCGAGGGTAGCCAACCGGTGTGAGGCAAATCATTTCGGCGTACTCGGGAAGGTCC
Source organism: Dehalococcoidia bacterium (assembly GCA_965220095.1). GTDB lineage: Bacteria > Chloroflexota > Dehalococcoidia > Lucifugimonadales > UBA3495 > Bin87. The sequence continues at coordinate 886,432 of OZ244805.1, read as the reverse complement.
AAAATGGTCCTGACCTCGTCCTCCTTGCGATTGAGCACCGTAGTAATTCGCGTCCCCAGACCCAGCGCGCGGCCGGCCAGGAAGAGGTTTTGAATCGCCGGCCAGATAGATGCGGCATGGCGGCCCCGCTCGATGGGTTCGCCAGCCTGAAACCCGCTGCCCCGAGAATGGTCGGCGCAAATCACGATCATCGCCGGCACGTCGGGCATATGGTGCGCCAGGCGACGTGCGTGCCGATATACGCGGGTTTCATCGGGGCCGGGTTCCCAACCCATGGCATCCAGCCACGTGTTCTTGTAGAGCTCTCCGAGTTGCCGCACCAACGCCGGGTCATTCACCACGACGAATTCCCAAGGCTGCGTATTGCCCCCGTTTGGGGCACGCACGGCAGCGTCAACCATGTGTTCCAGCGCCCCCTCAGGTACCGGATCGGTCTTGTAACGGGTGATTTGCCTCTGACTGTATATCGCATCGAACAGGCCCATCTGGTCAGCCATTTTCCCCCTCCTGGTCGCGGTAGTATGTTGATTGTCACCGGCATTATATCCGCTAATGGACGTATGCTCACGGAAACAGCGTGATCAGCGCGAGCCCAACGACAATCAGGACGGCTCCGACTACTCTCCCGGTGTTGACTGGCTCCTTGAGAATCATGACGCCCATGACGACTCCAAAGAGCAACCCGACCTCCCGTGCCGGGGCCACGTAGCTGACTTCCGTGATGCTCATCGCGGTCAATACCAACCCGTAAGCGACGTATACCAATGCGGACGCCGCCGGTATCGCCCAGGGTTGCGAACGCCATTCGGCGACCACCATAGTAAAGGAGTAGGTGCGCATTATGTAAGGCAACATTCCCACTGCCACTCCGCAGGTGGTCAGATACAGATAGAGGAATGGGCTCACGTAGGCGACACCTCGTTTGTCCACAACCGTATAGAGGGCAATACACAGGCCGGTGAGCAGTGCATAAATTATCCCGCTGGTGTTTACCGAGCCAATCGAAATCAATCCCAACTTTCGCAGTTGCCCCCACCACGCCATCGTGTAGATACCGGCCACGATGCACCCAATGCCGACCCATCCTATCGGCGGAACAGTTTCTCCCAGCGTCAACACAGCCAGTATGGGCACCAGCCCCGGGCCGAATCCACGGGCGATGGGATATACCAGCGACAGGTCGCTGCGGGCCAGACTGCGTCCCAAAAACAGAAAATAGCCGATGTGGATTAGCGCTGAGGCAAGCACATACCACAGGCCCACGGTTTCCACGGCAGTCCGTAATCCCACCACCACCGCAATCGGCAACGTTCCCAACACGGCGAACCCGGAGAGCCACCACACGAACACCTCTTGCTGTTGCGCCCGTTTCAACAACAGATTCCATGAGGCGTGGGCGCCGGCCGACGCCAGCACCAGGCCAAGCGCCAGTGATGTGGTTGGGTCCGTCATATTGCGCGAATCGGCCGCGTACCCCCAAACACAGAAGCGCCGACGCGTAAATTCCACGTCGGCGCGATGTATTTTGGTAGCGCATAGGGGATTCGAACCCCTGATCTCCGCCTTGAGAGGGCGGTGTCCTGGGCCGCTAGACGAATGCGCCGGGTGCTGCCCACATCATCAAGAGCGGGTGATGCGATAACCATTATATCAAACCAACGGCCGGTCGCAACACGGTTGAATTTCGACATCCCGACCGCTTCGTATCCCAAGTCCCCATTCGTACCGGCGTCTTTGCTAAACTGCCCAGCACCCGATCCAACTACGGAGGCGCATTGGAAGCCGGAAAATTGCCGCCTGAACTGCTGTCTGAACTGCTGGCGCTGTTCAGCAATACTGACCCACGAGTGCGAGTCGGCCCCAGGGTTGGTGAGGATTGCGCCGTCATCGAAATGGGAGGCCGGCTGCTGATAGCCAAGTCAGACCCCATCACGTTCGCCACTGACCGTATCGGCTGGTACGCGGTGCAAGTCAACGCCAATGACATCGCGTGCAGCGGAGGTCAGCCCAGGTGGTTCCTGCCTACCATTTTGCTGCCACTGGATAGCAACCGTGACGACGCCCGCACTATTTTCACCGACATCGCCCATGCTTGCAGCCAGCTTGGGGTGGCCGTTGTGGGAGGCCACACCGAAATCACGGTGGGCATCCAGCGGCCCGTCGTGGCCGGAACGATGCTGGGCGAGGTGGAATCCGCAGATCGGCTGGTGTCGACTTCCGGGGCACAGGATGGCGACAGCATCATAGTTACGGTGGCGTTGGGCATTGAGGGTACCGCCGTGCTGGCGCGTGAGTGCGCCGCTGACCTGCGTCGGGCCGGCCTTGGTGACGACGTCATCGAACGCGCCGCCGATTACCTGTCCCATCCCGGTATCAGCATAGTGAGCGCGGCGCAAGCGTTGTGTGGAGCTATCGACGTCCACTGCCTCCACGACATCACGGAAGGCGGCGTTATTACCGCGTTACGCGAGGTAGCCAGCGCCTCGGATTTGGGGCTGGTCGTTGAAGGCGAGACCATGCCCGTTCTGCCCGAAACCGTGGCCATCTGTGACGCGCTCGAAATAGATGCCTTGGGACTGCTCGGCTCTGGCGCCCTGATTGCGACCATGTCGTCTTCGGAAGTGCCGCAAGCACTGCGGGCACTGGGCGAAATCGGCATCACCGGTTGGGAAGTCGGTCAGATGATGGAAGCGGACGAGGGTTTGTGGCTGATTGACCGTGCCGGCGATCAACCCCTGCCGGAGTTCAGGCGCGATGAACTGGCCCGCTACCTGGAAAGCCGGGCACAGACGGAATGATGCTAACCGTCAGCCGACCAGGTACACGTCGATGCACTCGCGCAACTGGGCCAGGGTTATGTTACCGCCGCTGACGGTAATAGCCACCTTTTTGCCCTGAATCAAGTCGGGGCGACGCACCGCGCCGGCGAGGGCGGTGGCTCCGGCTCCCTCGGCCAGAGTGTGGGCCTTTTCCACCAGCATGGCTACGGCGCGCCGGATGTCGTCGTCGCTCACCAAGATAAATTCGTCCAGCCGGTGCCGCATGATTTGTTGCGGCAGTTCGTACCCAACCGCCGTCGCCGTTCCTTCAACCCACGTTCGCATGGGCGCCTGCACCAGTTGCCCCTGCTGCCACGACAGGAAGGCCGCCGGCGCGTTTTCGGATTGCACGGCAACCACTTTGATGTCGGGGCTCATTGACTTGGCCACCACGCAAGCGCCGGAGACGCCGCTGCCGCCGCCGATGGGCAGCATCAGCACGTCGACATCGGGCAGGTCTTCGATCACTTCCAGGGTTGCTGTTCCCACGCCGGCGATGAGGGCCGGCTCGTTGACGGGATGAACGTATCGGTAGCCCTTTTCGGCGGCCAGTTGCTCACAGTGCACGCGTGCCTCATCAAAGTTGGCGCCGTGGAAAATCAGCTCAGCGCCCAACGCTTCCATTGATGCTACCTTGTTCGGGTTGGCGTCCACCGGCAGCCCGATCATGGCGCGGGCGCCAAACATCCTGCAAGCGCTGGCGATGGATTGGCCGTGATTGCCGCTGCTGGCGGTGATCAACCCCATTGCCCGTTCCGACTCGCTCATGTTGGCCAGCAGGTTGATGCCGCCCCGGGCCTTGAACGCGCCGAGCGGCAAATGCTCTTCGTGCTTCAGGTACACCTCGGCATCGAGGGCTTCACTCAGCGCCGTCGAATAAATCAGGGGTGTCCGGCCCACATAGGGGGCAATGGTCTGACGGGCCTGGAATACGTCGCGCAGCGTGGGAATGTTCACAGCTGATTCCTCATCAAGGGATCGTAGTGGTTTTAACCTTCAACCATCAGGTTAGGCACGCAAACGGTGAGTGTCAACCGCGTAACGCAGCACACGCAGGGCGGAAGCCGAAATGAAGTACACGCGTACGCCGAGACTACATGCAAATACATTTCATGGCGTTGGAGTACATCGGCTGACGTGAGACGTTACCGTGTACAGATTATCGTTACACGTTGGTTGAAGCAATACACGCAATGATTTAGTGTAGCCCATTATGGACTCCATTTTTCCTATGCTCAATCAGTGTATCCGGGTGTTACATTATTCCGGCTCGGGAATACATTTGGATTACAACCAACTACACCGTGCCAACCGGTGTAATGGTTTACCGCATTTTCGTGATACCCGATTTCGGTAGGTCCAGATCGCCTGCGGCGCGAAGAACGCCAGTTACATTTCGTCGGTTACCTGCATTACCAAGCGGTCTATGGCGATTGAATGAGCAGGCGCTCGCCTGGCTCGACGTATGGGGTGCGCAAGTTACAACCAGGGACAGCGGGTAGCGCTCCTCGCTCTAACGGGCGTCGGGGAGTTACACAAGTGCACTCACGGCGGCGCTACGCAACTCACGTTACCGCTATGACCGGATTGCAGGGGCCACGGCCGTTCCAAGTGCGTCCCAACGGCTGCCATGGACCCAGCCGACCGGCCCGCCGGCGAAAACTCGCTGAAATCGCCCAATTGTGGCGTTGCAACGTCTAGCACGGCAGGTCGCGATGTGGCAAAATAAGCACGTATCAGAGGCAGTTCTAAAACTTTCTAAAAAAATTCTTGGTTCGGTTTCGGACGCATCTTGACTTCTGTTGGAACATTTGCTAGTGTAACGCTGATGAGCCAAATATCAAGAAATGTACTAATCGGACAAGCGGTTTGAGTAATCTGGTACCGTGTAGTATACGGCGGGAGGTGCATTTTGGCACGCAAAACCAAATTGATGATGCGCGTAGAAAGGGAATTCGACAGCCCGCTGGAACGGCTGCTACCCGACTTGGTAAACGACCAGGGTCTTACTGCCACCGCCGACACCTTAGGCGTCAGCAAGGCAACCCTGGGCTATTGGATGCTGAAACTCGGCATCAACGTGCGGCGCGTCGCGCTGGCGCCCGGCGAGATCCTGGAAGTGAAGCGCAACTCCTGATTGAAACTACGGCCGGCGGCGACCTGCTGGTTGCCCCGGCCGCAGCCGGCACGTTGCGGGGTCTTCGGCGAGCTGACTCTGTGATGCGCCCAGTTTGCTGCTTCGGCAACAGACAGCGAAACGCCCCGGCCGGTGGCAAAAGGCCGGGGCGTTAGTTTGGCAAATCGACTGCGGAGGGTTGGCAGCGATACCAGGGATGCGCCAACCCTGCGACCAGTTAGCCGCTAAAAATCCCCTCGGGCAGGAACGCCGAGACGGTTACGTTGGGCAAGTCAACGATGTTGCTCACCCGCAGGTCCACAGCCACGCTGCATATTATGTAAGCCTGTTCTGCCGTCCAGCCCCGTTCCTGCAACAATGCGATCATGTTGAGCATGGCGTTCCGGGCGGCCAGCGACAGGCTTCCTTCCCCTTCCTGAGTCCCATCGGCCCGGATTGGATAACCCATCGTGGCGATGAAGTTGCGGGGCGCCGCCCATTCCGGAGGCAGGAAGTAATCCGGGTGGGCAAAGCGGGGAAAGGTAATGTTATGTCGTGCCGCCTCCCCCTTGTGCACCGCGAACCGCACGGCAGCCGTTGCGCCCATCTCGATGGCGGTGATGCACACCTCACCGTCGCCCTGGGCGAAATGGCCGTCGCCGGCGGAATACAGGCCACCATCTACCGCCACCGGGACGAACAGGCGGGAGCCTTTGGTCAGCTGTTTGGCATCTACGTTGCCGCAGTTTTCGCGAGGTGGAATCGTGCGGAGCCCTTCGTTGGCGATTGTGCCACCAGCGGGAACGGCATCCTCCGGGTCCGGGGGCGCCGCCTGCCCGCCGCGTCGCACCCAATCCGCCTCGCGCTCGGCCCAGGCCACCAGCTGGGTGTGCGATGGAGCCAGCCCGGCAGTGCCCATAAATGACCCATCCGGGATGCGCACGCCCGGGATTTGCTCCGAGGTGGCCCAGCCATCGGAAATGTTCCAGTGGACCAGGTAAGGCTCGGTGAAGACATCACGCAGGAAGCCAGCGCCGGGCCGGTTTCGCGTCCAACCCCGGGGTTGCGCCACCACGTCCAGGTATTCGATCTCCAGCAGGTCGCCGGGCTCTGCGCCCTTGACGTAAACCGGGCCGGTCAGCGGGTGGCCGACCTTGGCGTCCAGGCCGCCCAGGTCTGCGGAGGTCATGGTGGGGACGATTTGGCTATCCGACGCATCGCGGGTTTCCAGCACCACCTCTTCACCGGGATCCGCCTCTACGATGGGCGGGATGTCGGGGTGCCATCGGTTGTGCCCGAGGTTGGCCTCTTCCCGAAGCCGTTTGTTGCGGTCGATGGTGATGGTTTTCATAGTGGACTCCTATGCGGCAGGCGGATGTTGCTGTGCAGGCAGGGTTGGGATTGCTTCTGCGGCTTGGTGGAGCAGTAACTTCAGAGATGCTTTATGGTGGGTTACAGGGAATTGGGGGGCCTCGTTGTTACGGAGCGGTTCCGTGGTACCACTTGTCTATTACCGGGGCCACAACAGCAGAGTTCGACTTGAAAGCGTCCTGAATTTGGCGGATGCCAACCGGGGAGCCGTCAAACTCGTCGGCATAATCTTCGACCAAGGACGTCAGGTAAAGGTTGCACAATCCCGTACGGAAGGCGGCTTCGCCCAAGGATTCATAGAGTTCGAGGAAAAATTGCCCGCCTAGAGCGTAGTTGCACCGGTAATCGTAAATAACGCCGGCGGCGTCCAGGCGCTCCAGCAGGGCGATATTGTCGCCGGCTGGGCAGTAGGTGTAATCAATGGTAACTTCCGTCCCGATGCGCTCGCTTTCCGCGATGGAGGCCAATAGTTCGGCCAGTCCCTCGTCAAGCCAGTTGGGATTGTCGCGCCAGTAGTAATGAGCCACCTCGTGGGCCATCAGGTGGCCGGCGTAGCCGGCGTCATTGCTGCCATCGTCGGCGTCATATTTCGGTAGCATCACGAAGTAGGCTCCGTAATTGGTGCCACCAGAGTAACCCAGTACTGCGGTGCCAAAGAGCAAGCCGACATAGTTGGTCGGCAGCGCAACGCCCAAAAACTTTTCGACGCTGCCGACGCTGTGTTCCAGCAGGTCCATGCTGGGCTGCGCGCCGGACTCGGTGCGGATGATGGCCAGGTCAACGGCTCCGGAATGGGGGAGCGTTACGGGCCGGCGTTCCACGGTGGCCTGCTCGGGATCCAGCAGGGGACGCAGAAAAGCTGGAGCCGCCTCGTTCACGCTGTCCATCAGGGCAACCACGGGGGCCCATTCATCGGTGATGCCGTCTCCAAGTGTAGGGTGCGCCAGCACTTCGCGGAGGGCCAGAATATCCGTGTAGGCCAGCCAGGACAAAGCCTCCAGCACGGCGGCGTCGGTTGGCTCCAGCGTTTCCAGAAACGGCATATTTACGATGTCCCTGGCCAAGGCCGTATCTTCATCCATGATATAGAACAGACCATTCACGGCCCTGACATTATCTTTACCCAAAGCATCGGCTAGCCAGGGCTTACTTACAACGGCGTTCGCCAGTGCTGCATCCTTATTGGCAGTCCATTGCAGACGCTCGATGATTGTCCGCTCGACCGCGTCCAAGCTGTCCACCAGCCAGGGCAAGACAATCAACCGCTCCGCCAGCGCTACATCATCACGGGAGATAGATCGCAAGTCGGACAGAAGGCCAGCCTCGGTCTGCGTAACGTCGTCCACCAGCCAGGGCAACGTAACAAGCCGCTCCGCCAGCGCTACATCATCACGGGAGATAAATCGCAAGTCGGACAGAAGGCCGGCCTCAGTCTGCGTAACGCCGTCGGCCAGCCAGGGGAGCGCCATGAACCGCTCCGCCAGCGCCAGATTTCGGTCAGCAGTCTCCCACAGTATTTCCACTACCTCGGGTTCCGGCTGCACAACGTCGTCCACCAGCCAGGGCAATCCTACGATCTCCTCGGCCAGGGTCGGAAGATCGTACCCAATATTTTCAATGCGCTCGATGGCGGCTGCTTCCAGGCCATCAACGCCATCTACGACCCAGGGACGCTCCATTAAAACACGGGCAACCGGGGGATTGGTTTCTGCCAGCGTTGACAGATCCCTCGCCGCCGACCTTTCCGACTCGTCGATCCCGTCAGCCACCCAGGGCAATTCGGCGATACTCACCGGCGTTGGCGTTGGCGTAGGGACAGGCGTAGGGGTAGGCGTTGGCGTTGGCGTTGGCGTTGGGTCGGGAGTAGGTGTAGGGACGGGGGTGGACGGGGGTATGGTCGTGGCGGTGGCGGTGTGCGGGGGCAATACGCGGATCGCCGTCGGCTCAAGTGCGTCAGAGGCGTGCGGTGGCATAGCGCCGGGAGCCACTGTAACCGGGTTTTCCTTCACTTCCGCCGGCGAGGACACGGTGGTTGCTGAATTTGGCAACGATGCCCACGGCTTTCCAATCGCTTCAGTAAATATCGCTAACGCATATCCCATGCCGACCGCAGCAAGCAAAAGGAACACTAGAATGGAGACAGTCGCGAACTTCATAGAACCAGAATCGGTTGATCACAAGGCTTGCGTGTCGGGTGCGGAGATTGAATATGCGGGGGCTGTCCTGAGAGCAGCCCCCGAGGTTGTCCGGTTATCAGAGCGACCAGTCGTCGGGGAGTTCGGGCGTGGGCAGGGGCCGGATCATAACTTCCACCAGCGCCGGCTGTCCCGTCTCGGTCGCCTGGATGGCGCGCTGGAAAGCAGGTCGCAAGTCATCCGGGTGCTCGACGCGCTCGGACCAGGCGCCCAGACCCTCGGCGACGACGCTGAAATTACCGCCCAGGACGGCCATTTCCGGCGGGGTGCCGGCCGGGTTCTCCATGCCCATCATGCCGCCGCCGATGCCGCCATTGTTGATGACCACCGTGAGCACACCCAGACCCATGCGGGCGGCGGTCTCCACTTCCATGCCCGTCATGCCGAAGGAGGCGTCGCCGAGGAGGTGGACCACCAAGTGGTCGGGGCGGCCCAACTTGGTGCCGATGGCGGCGCCCACCGACCAGCCCATTGCAGCCATGCCGCCCATCGCGACGAAGTTGCGGGGCCGGGTGGTCTCCCAGAAGGGGACGATGTAACCGCGGCTGCCGCCGGCGTCGTGGAGGGCGATGGTGCGGTCGGGGTCGATGAGCTGCTGCAGTTCGTAAACTACACGATAGCCGTTGGTGGGCGTTTCGCGGTCGGTGAACCGGGGCATCCACTCGGCGTTGTGCTTCTCGTGGCACAGGCGGATTTCCTCGGCTAGCTCAGGTTTGATGCCGCCGGCGTCGGGGCCGATGCGTTGGCGCACCGCGTCGATGATGGCGCGCAGGGCCAGCTTGGCATCGGCCAGGATGGGCACATCCACCTGGTAGGTCTTGTTCAGGTCGGCCTCGTCGGCGTTGACGTGAATGATGCTGACGCCCTCCGGGATGGGGCGGCCATCGGTGCCGTTGGGCTGGCGGAAAGAGTTGCCCACGGCCAGCACGACGTCGGCCTTGCGGTTGATCTGCAAGGCGGCGCCGGAAGCGTACCGGCTGCGGGGATAGACGCCGCCACCCAGGGACAGGGCGTGATTTTCGGGGAAGATGCCCTTGCCCATGATGGTGGTGGCCACCGGCATGGACAGCATCTCGGCCAGCTCCATCACCTCGTCGGCGGCGCCGGCGGACATGGCTCCGCCACCGGCGTTGAGCACGGGCAGGCTGGCGCCCACCAGCAGGTCGACGGCGCGCGCCACATCGGCATCGGACGGCCCGGCCTTGCCGGGAGCGCCCACCGGTGTGTAGGCCATGATGTCGTCGTCGGCCTCGGCGGTCAGCACGTCCTGGTGCATCTCCAGAACCACCGGGCCCGGAGAGCCCGAGCGCAGGGCGGTGAAGGCCCGGCGCATCACCTGGGGAATGTCCTCAACCCGGGTGAAGGCGCCGCGCCATTTGCACAGACCGTCGAAGATGCTGGCGGATACTTCCTGCTGCCACTCCTGGCCCAGGTTCCGCATGGGGTGTTGCCCCATCAGCAGCAGCACGGGGATGTTGTCGGCGTAGCATCCGGCAACGGCGGTGAGGCAGTTGGTGGCGCCGGGGCCGGTGCCGGTCATGGCGACGCCCACCTCTCCGGTGGCACGGGCGTAGCCGTCGGCGATTTCGACGCCCAGGCGTTCGTTGCGAGCGGCGAACGGTCGAATATTCGATTGGCGGAGCGGGCCCCAGAGCGGGGCGAGACCACCGCCGGAGAACCCGGTTATGTAACGTATGCCTTCCTGTTCGAGGGCTTTGACGACGGCTTCGGCTCCACGCATGGCAACATCTCTCCTTTCCGTACAGGCGGAGCGGTGTACTGCCCATTGCCTCCTGCACCACCGCCCAAAGCCGCTCCGCGATGGCCCGGATGATAGGGCAGGCGGGCGACGGGGTCAACCGGGTGGGGAATGGCCCTCAGCCCCGGCCCTTCTCCCGGGGGAGAGGAGGGGGTAGGTGTACGGTGGTAGGGTGGTTCGATTTGGTGGGTTGTTTTCTCCTTTGCTGGGTGGAGCGTTGCTGGGGTGAAGGTGTCAGGCGATACGGTTTCGGGGCGGTGTCGGAGCACGGCCAACACTGTTTTGCGCGCAGAGCGATTTTGTCCTAGGCTTGCGCGTCCCGCAGTTAGCCGGCTGCGATGAGCCGGGATAGTGCGGCGCGCGGCGGTGGTGACTCCCGCTGGGTTCGTCAGGCATCACCGGTGAAAGGCGGCGTAGCCCAACTAAACCAATCTGCAAATAACCGACGGCCGTTGCCGACCTGAAACCGTATTCGCCTTTGATATTCGGATGTATATCGGACGATGCCGCTGGCCTGGCGGCGGTTCCGGCCAAGTTCTAGAGGGTTGGCCGGGTTGCCTGACAAGATTCAGGATAGGGGTTTGGAATCGGGGGGCGCAAGGGGCGGGTGTCAGTGGCGGGGGACGGGTTTTGGCATGGATGGACAGGATGGACAGGATTTTGGGTTTTGGATTGGGGCGGGATTGCCACGTCGCTATCGCTCCTCGCAATGACAGTATTGTCCAAAGGTCAGCGGCGGGATAGGGGAAAGCCATTCCGGTGCGGCACGCCTATTCGATGTAGGTTGCGTTGGCGGGCGGGGTTTGCCGCCGTGGACGCTGGGTTCGGCGCACCATTTGCGGGCCACCAGCCGGACGGCGCGGTAGGTGGCTTCGTCGAAACCGAGGAGGTCGCAGATGACGCGGCGGTCGAGGAGGGCGCGGTTAGGGTCGGCGTCGGCCTGTCCGATGGGTAAGGTGCGATTGGCGGGAGGGTGATGAGTTCCGTAATCAGGTTAGCCCAGGTTGCAACCGATTTAAGTGGAACATGTTACGGCGTTACGCCGATCAACACCAACGGGACTGATGGGACTCCCCGTCCTTGCCGCACCACATTCATTAGATCCCGTTCATAGTAGGGAACGCCGGACGACATCTCCCGCTCGAGTTCTTTCATTGGGAGGATTTCGACGCCTACGTCGATAATTTCGGAGACATAAAAGCTAAGGTGCTTCACGAACAAATCGTGGGCAACAAACGCATACTTTCCGAATTGCACTTCGACGGCCACGCGATCCTTCAAAAAATCGGTCTGGTTATACGACATTATAGGGATGTGACCGGCTTCCTCTATTCGCTCCTTTTGGATACTCTCAGGCAAACTGAAAATACCGCGCAAGAGCTTTTCGTCCGGGGCAACCCAGAAAGTATTCCGGCTGTCGCTCCAACTCTTATTTTTGAATCCGGACTTGAACGCGTTGTTCATGTCCGAGGGAGAGTACAAAAGCCGCCCTCGCATGGTCCGTTCCCTGGAGACCTTGGTTCGGCAAGCCTCGGCATCCACCTCGCTGATCACTTGTTGTATTTCATCCCAGAGTTCCTTGCGATGCACCAGCAGATATTCTTCACCGTTGAGATGCGAGTAGAGAGCCTTGATCTGCATCAGTGCCCACCGTTGGGTATCGTGGGGTCATAAATTGGTTTTCCCACCGGGCGGGTACGCAAAGTACCTTCCTGCCACTGACGGATACGTTGCCAGGCGATATCCACATACTGTGCGACGTTGTCGCATCCATAGGCAATGCGATCATGCATCAGGGCAGCGATCACTGATGAACCAACTCCCATGTAGGGATCGAATACGGCATCGTTTGGGTTAGTCATGGAGAGGACCAGGCGTTCGACCAACTCCACCGGGAATTGACATGGGTGAATCGTTTTTTCGGGGTGGTTGTTCTTGACGTTAGGGAATTCCCAAACATCGCTGGGGTTCTTCCCTTTGGGGTTGCCCGACAGCTTGCCGACATTGGGGCCCTTGAAATGCCGTTTATTCGGGTATTTGGCGGGAACTCTGATAGGGTCCAGGTTCCAGGTGTAGTCGTCGTTTTTGGTCCACCAATTGATGGTTTCGTACCGTCCGGACAGTCGCTTCGAGCTATGCAACCCGTGGCCGAAGTGCCACACAATGCGATTACGGAGTATTAGACCCAAATCTTTGAATACCGGATATAGGACGGAATCCAGTGGAACTATCTCGCCGTTGTCAACGAAGTTGCCGACCTGCCAACAGATTGACCCCTGCGGATGGAGAATACGCACACACTCGGTGATGATTCGTTGCTGATCGGCGAGGTAGGCGTCGAAGGACTTTTTGGGTTCGTAGCTCTTGCCCAGGTTGTAGGGTGGCGAAGTGACAATCAGCTTGATCTGCTCGTCATTGAGCGTCGTCATGAATGCCAGGTTGTCCTCGCATTTGATGGCGTAGCGACAGTCGGGAATCGCTGCGGAATGAGGAGCGAGTTTTGGTTCTGGTCTAATCATCGTGAATGGTGGCGTTTCGATAACCGTGCTTGCAATTGCAGGTTTGACACTGAGCCGGACAGTCAGCGACAGGATAGTCGGGTTTGGGAATGGTGGTCAATGACCTGCTGTCCTCACGCGCACCCACTTTAATCTGTAATTGCGAGCGCAGCGTGGCAATCCGGTTCCTATGGAGATGGCAGTTCGCCGACGTGTGCTCAACCTCATCGAGGTCGCCACGTCGTTACGCTCCTCGTAATGACAGTTGGCCAGTTTGGTTTGACAAAGTGGGTACGCGTGAGGGGATAGGGGAGTTGAGATTGACCGGTTGGTGGGCGGCGGGTATTATCGGCGCAAACTTGGGATGGTTCTGTCAGGCGAGCGGCGGATGGTGGTTGGTGGCGGGTGTTGTGGGGCTGGGCCGAGGCCTGATTCTTGCACGCTGATTTAGGAGACCGATATGCCTCAGGCTAGTGAGCTGATTGTGCAGTTTCTGCAGGAAGCGGGGATTGACGCCGTGTTCGGCATTCCGGGCGGCGGCACCGGGCAGATTTTTACGCATCTGGTGGGCAAGGAAGGGACAATCAATACGTACCTGGTGCGGCACGAGCAGACGGCGGCCATCATGGCCGACGCCTATGCTCGCGCGACCGGGAAGCCGGCGGTGATCATGGGCCAGGGGCTGTTCATGGGTTCCAACGCCGCGTTCGGGATCATGGAGGCCATGCTGAGCAGCAGCCCCATGCTGGTGCTCACCGACACGTCCGATGGCGGCGTGGGGCAGCATCCGGCCAACCAGTCGGGGGCCGGCGAGTACGGCAGCATTGACCTGCACAACATCTTCCGGTCGATGACCAAGTACACCACGCTGGCGACGTCGCCCAAGGAGGCGGCGCTGGGGGCGCAACTGGCCATCAAGCACGCCACCAGCGGGCGACCCGGTCCGGCCTGCCTGCTGATGCGGACGGCGTCGATTGGCGGCGAGGTTGACCTGGAGTCGCCGCCGTTCATCCACGACACGGCGGGGTATCTGAACACCGCCAAGCCCCAGGCGGCGCCGCAGGACATCCAGAAGGCGATTGACATACTGTCCCAGGCCAAGCGACCCGTGATCGTGGCCGGCAACGGGGTGCACATGGCAGGCGCGCACGGTACCTTGCAGCAGCTGGCCGAGCAGTGGAACGCTCCGGTGGCCACCAGCTACAAGGGCAAGTCGGCCATTGCGGAGACGCATCCGCTGTCGGTGGGCATGGTGGGCATCTACGGGCAGGAGGCGGCGAATCGGGCGGTTGGCGACGCCGACGCGGTGCTGGTGGTGGGGGCCAAGCTGAGCCCGCAGGACACGGTGCGGGAGCGCCCGTCGGTGTTCAATCCGAGGGGCCAGCGCATTATTCAGATTGACATTGATGACCGCAACGCCGGCTGGACTTTTCCGGTGGAGCTGGGGTTGATCGGGGATGCCGGCAGCATCCTGGGGCAGCTGGTGGAGGCGTCGGGTGAGGTGGCGCCGGCGACGGCTGGCAACCGTGGCGAGTGGGCAAGCGCGCTGCCGCATCGCAAGGCAGACCTGGGGTTTTATGAAGATGCCGGGCTGCACACCGACTCCGCGCCGGCGATGCCGCAGCGGGTCGTGAAAATCCTGCAGGACACCATGCCGGCGGACACCATTTACTCGCTGGACGCGGGGAACAACCGGACCTGGATGGCGCACTTTTTCCAGTCGCAGCAGGCGCACACCTTCTTCTGTCCGGGCGGCACGGCTGGGATGGGCTGGGGGTTGCCGGCGGCGGTGGGATTGCAAATTGCGTATCCGGGACGGCAGGTGGTGTGTGTCACCGGCGACGGCGGATACATGATGACGGTGAATGCGCTCTCCACGGCGATGCAGTATCAGTTGCCGATGATCTGCGTGGTGTTCAACGACGGGGCGCTGGGAATGGTGCGCCACCACCAGGCTCCGGGCCAGTACATTGCGTCGGAATTTGCCGAGACCGACAACGCCGCGGTGGCGCGGGGGTTTGGGTGTTTCGGCGTGCAGGTGGCCGACTCGCGAGACCTGCCGGACGCGCTGCGTCAGGCGCAGGCATCTGGATTGCCGGCGGTCGTGGATGTGCTGATTGACCGGGGGCCGAGTCCGGACGACTGGCGGGCCGACCTGCGGACTTCCGGTGAGACTTAGGCCAGGGGGCGTCAACTCTATGGTCAGTCCGGTACGTATCGCGGGGGCAATCAGGAGGGGCACGATGGCATTTTGGAGTGATGAGCAACTGGCATCTATCGACCGGATGCTGAATCCCCGTTCCATCGCGGTGGTGGGCGCGACGCCCCGGATGCAATATGGCGGGCGATTCCTGGCGGCGGCGATGGGAGCCTCCGACCGGGTGAACGTGTATCCGGTGAACCCCCGTTACGAGGAGATTCAAGGGTTGAAAGCCTACGCGTCGGTAACCGACTTACCGGAAGCGCCGGACGTAGTGGGCATTGTGGTGCCCTATCACGCGGTGCTGGACACGCTGCGGGAGAGCCATGCCAAAGGCGCCAGGTCGGCCATCGTGATTTCCGCCGGGTTTGCCGAACGGGGGGATGATGACCGGCGGGAGTTGCAGGTTGAGCTGGGCCGATTCGCGCAGGAATCCGGGATGCGGGTCAGTGGGCCTAACTGTCTGGGTCTGGCCAATATCAAGAATGACATCTGGTCCAGCGCATCATCGCGGGGCGCGTCGGGATTGACCGGACCCATCGGGTTGGTGTGTCAGAGCGGGGCATCCGCGTTTGGGCCCTTCCTGACGCGGGCGGTGGACGAAGGGATCGGGTTCACCTACATCGTGTCCACCGGCAACGAGGCCGACCTGGACTTCTGCGATTTTGCGCGCTACCTGATCGACGACGACGACACGCGGGTTATCGCCGGGTTCGTGGAGGGATTCAAGGACGGGCGCAAGTTCATCGAGGTGGCGCGGCTGGCCGCCGAGAAGGGCAAGCCGATCGTGCTGATCAAGATTGGCCGCTCGGACCTGGGGTCGCGGGCCGCCGGGTCGCACACCGCAGCGCTCACCGGCGTTGATGCTCGCTACGATGCGGCGTTTGACCAGTATGGCGTGATTCGGGTGCAGGATTACGACGACCTGCTGCAGGTATCCAACCTGATGGCCCGGAGCCAGCGACCGCCCCATCGAGGGGTTGCCGTCGTGTCGCATTCCGGTGGGATCAGCAGCCTTACCGCCGATATGTGCGGCCAGGCGGGTCTTGACCTGCCGCCGCTGTCGCAGGGCGCCCGCGACGGTATCAACGGGATTCTGAAGGGGTTTGGCTGGGCGGCCAATCCGTCGGACGTTACCGGGTTTGCCAACAGCGACGATTTTCCGGCCATCATGTCGTACATGGCCGATGACCCGAACGTGGGCACGCTGGTGGTGGCGTCCGCCGGCGCCGACCCGCAGGCTACGCAGGTGATCGCGCAGCGGGACGGCAGCAACAAGCCGGTAGCCTTCCTCTGGACGGGCACGCGTGGAGCCGAGTCGGGACTACCCATGCTGCGCGAGGCCGGCATTCCGGTGTTCTACGTCCCCGACAAACTGGCGGCCGGCATCCGTTACCTCAATGACTACCATGATTGGCGGGAGCGGCGGCTGGACCGAGGATTTGGCGCCGCACAACCATTGACACCGGAGCAGGAAGCGGCGGCTGCCGGACTGGCGGGAGCGGGCGGCGCGCTGTCGGAATTTGACAGCAAGCGCCTCGTTGCCGCGTTCGGAGTGCCCATCACTCGGGAGGAACGGGCGGGAGACGCAGATGCCGCGGTGGCTGCTGCGAATCGAATCGGTTATCCGGTGGCGTTGAAGGTGGATTCAGCAGACATTCTGCACAAAACGGAGGCTGAGGCGATTCGGCTGGGATTGCCAGACGCAGCGGCGGTGCGAACGGCGTTTGCCGAAGTTACCGACAATGCCCGGCGCTACGATGCCAGCGCTAGCATCAATGGGGTAATCGTGCAGGAGATGGTGTCGGGCGGGGTGGAAACGATTGTTGGGGTGTCCTACGACGGGCAGCTGGGTCCGGTGCTGTTGTTTGGCAGCGGCGGTGTGATGGTTGAAGTTTACAACGACGTGGCCTTGCGGCTGTGCCCCATCACCCGGGGCGATGCGCTGGAGATGATTGACGAGGTTAGAGGCGCACGGTTGCTGCGGGGATTCCGAGGCTCTCCGCCGGCCGACGTGGACGCATTGGCCGACGTGCTGGTCAGCATTTCGCAGATGGCGGTGAATCTGGAAGGGCGATTGGCGGAGCTGGATATCAACCCGCTAATGGTGCTGCCGGCGGGTAGCGGAGTAGTGGCGGCGGATGCGCTGGCGGTGGTGGCGCAGCAGGTCGGTTAGTCGCCTCACGCCAACCGACCCGGGTATCTCGGGGCACGGGATACCCGGGTAAGTGTTTCCGACTGAGTTAGGCTGGGGTCAACTGGCCGAATTTGCGTTGCTACTCGATCGAGGTTCTCGGTTGCGGGCGCCCAACTGCAATGCTATCGCGGCAGCCACGGTCACCGTGGCGTAGGTTGCAAGGTTGGAATCTTGCCGGAGGCTTCGCGCCACAGTATTCAAGCACTCGAGCTTGGCATCCTGTTTGGAACAGGCTATTGCGGAGGTGAGGTAGTGTACGGAGTGGCCAGAAACACCCATAACGCGGCCCCCAGCGCAAGCCATGCGAACAAGCCGAGAGATGACCTTTTGACTCGGGTCTGCACCCGATTCCTCATCGCGGTTCCAAACTCCTGGCACCGATAACGACACCGCTAAGTATTCCCACGACCCAAAATGCCGGTATAGCCACTTGGTACAACCATCCCATGTATGGAATCAGAGACATGAACGCGAACGCAAATACGATTGCGGCGCCACAGAGTAACCCACCAACTATTGCGCTAATAAGCGCCATGTCAGAATCCTATGTTTGTATTGAACGGATGCGCCTGGCCCCAATTATACCAACATAGATCGGCGGGCTTCACCGCTCCTGCAGTACTTCACCGTTTAGCTGGTTGATACGGTAGAGGCGAACGAGGACGGCGGCGCCGGTGCGCTCCGGGTCCCGGTCCAGTTCTCCCTGCACGGTGCGGGACATGACGTTATCCCGAATCGCGCCGCTGCGGTACATAGTGGCAGTGCCGTAAAAGCGCAGGTTGATGCGTTCCTCGGGACTGCGGTAGAAAAACACGACCTTGGAGTCGGCCTGAACGTTGGCGGCGGACGCTCGCCAGCCCCGTTCCCAGTAGGCCAGGGTTTCCCGGTCGAAGACCAGGACGCTGCCCCGCATACTGATTTGCGGTTCGCCGTCCGGCGACACAGTGGCGATGAACATGGGGCAACGGTCGTCCAGCGCGTTGTCGATTCGACGACGCAGGTCATCATCAATGTGAATCAATTTATGCTCCAACAGGGACGGGGATCAGCGAAACAGGCTACGACCAAAAATGCTACGACTAATCAGACTACGACTCGGCGCGGGCCAAGGCGGCCTGCTTGGCGGCGTCGCGGGCGTTACAGGCCAGGCTCAATGCGAGCACGTCCTTGGCGCGTTCGTCGACCGGCACATCGATCATGCGTCCGGCGAAGGGCGCCGCCGCCGTGCCCGCCGCCAACGCCTGGGCAAATACCTCGCGGACCTGGGTGTAGTATTCCACCAGCGATGGGGTTGGCGTGAAGGCGGCATTCACCGCAGGAATCCAGTTGGGACGCACGCAAACCAGGCTCTTGAACCCCAGGTTGCGAGCATCGGTAGCGATCTGGAGTTTGTCTTCGTAGGACAAGTCAGCTTTGCCCTGGCAGGTGGGGTCTACGACCGCAACCGGCTGCACGCCGGCGGCGGTTGCCTCGATGCACAATCGGCCCCGGGCGTACACGAAGGGGTCAAACTCGGTGATTTGAGTGATTCCCATCGACGCGGCCAGTGCGGCCTCGTCGATGACGACCTGTTTGATCCTCGGGCTGGCGGCGATGATGTCGCGAACGTGCCAAACGCCGTACGCGGTTTCGATGGACAAGCCGAGTTCCAGCTGGCTGGCCGGAATTCCCCGTCGGCGCTCCCAGTCGGTGAGGCACTGGTCAGCGGAGACAATTTGTTGCGCTGATTCGACGCCGGGCAGCACCACGCCGGCCAACCCGGGCCAGACCGCCGCTTCGATGTCTGCGTACACGTAGGCAGCGTTGATGCGCACGAACACGTCGGCGGCACCCTTGCCGGCCTGGGCGATGGCCGACGGCAACGCCTCGCGCGCGGCCCCAATCCTGGTCGCTGGAATACCGTCCTGCAGATCGAGAGTGATGGCATCGGCGTCGTGGGTCCAGGCCAGTTGAACCAACCGGGATTCGGTGACGGGAATAATCAGATTGGAGCGTCGTATCAACATGGGTTTCTCACGTCATTGGAAGGAAATCTGCCGGCCAATCTCGCCGGAGATTACTTCGGGGATTACTAAACCGGGATTATTACAGTAGAGGCGAAACGGTGCCGGGATTGATTTGGAGTCGATTTTTGGCTGGGCCGGCTAGCGTTCCGTTTCGTCAGCCTCGGCGGCTCGCACGCGTGCGATGGCTTCGTTCTTTTCCCGATCGCGCTCCTCGCAGAGCCTGGCCCACTCCAGCAATTCTTCGGCGCGGGCCGCCTCGTAGCGGTCGATGACGCGATACCGGAGGCTGGGGTTTTCGGCGGGATCCACGGGGCGCGGGCCGTCGCTGGAATTGATAGTGTGGGTATCTATCTGCACCCAGGTGTCGCTGGATACGGCCAGTTTGCGAAACTCGGCCAGCACCCAATGGGCGTCGGATATTTCAGCTTCGTTGGGGGTAAAACCACGGTTTTGAGGTTCCACCACGAAGGGATGCAGGCCCCCACCGATGCGAAAGCCGCCCTGTCGGGCCGCGTCAGCCTCGGCAAAAGCGCGGTCGGGGTCGCTGACGCTGCCGGTGATGTTCGGGGTGAAGGGAGCGGCACGGGGTTCGAGATCAAGGGCTCGCGCCGCCAACTCGACCTCGCCCTTGCCGTAGACGAACTGGTCGAAAACGACGAACATCTCCACGCCGAGGTCGCGGGACATATCGTAGCCGGATGCGCCGCCGTAATCCCTGACCCGGTGGCTGGCCGAGGCGATTTCGTAGGCGTTGGCAACGCCCACCGCCGTTTCGATATTGGCTCCGATGGCGATGGTGCCAGGGCGGATGCCGCGTTCTTCTTCCAGGCGGGTGATGATTTCATCCATGCGCTGGATTTCGTGGCCGTATTCGGCTTTGGGGTAGTTGATATGCACCATGCCAGGCCAGACGGCGGCGTTAAGGTCGGCTTCCATCAGGTCATGGTTGATTCTACAAACCGCGTCGGCACCGCCCTTGTTCACCACCGGAATGCTGCGGCGCACCAGATTGCGGGCGACGCCCTTCAGGTCGGGTGGAACCGAATCTTCCAGGTCCATGTTGATGAAATCGCAACCGCGGTGCCAGGCGTTGCTGATGAACCGGTCGGTAACGATCGGCATGGTCAAACCGGACCGCTTCAGGCGCCGGTGGGAATCGGCCATACGGATGCCTCCTGGGGCCACGGGCTAGGGTAGTGGGACCGGTCGCCCGGCAACAGCGGCCGCTTTGAACTCTTCCCGAGTTGCACACGCGGCGGCCAGCGCTGAGACGTGGGCGAATTGCCGGATGATGTCTGGGGTCAGGGTGCGGCCCTGCGCCAGAACGATGGATGCGGTGGCGTCGGCGTACGCGTGTTGCAGCGCGTTAGCTTCGGCCAGCTCGGTGGCGGTGGGGGTGAATCCTTCGTTGAGGAGAGCCACCTGATTATCGAGCACACACAGAGAGCCGCCGAATCCGATGGCGCGACCCCGTTGGGCGGCGGCGAGGGTATTGGCGGGTGTGGCGAGCAGGCCTCGGTCGGGCGCTCGCCACCAACCCCCGAGGGCGGCGGTTCCCGTGGCAGCCGCCAGGGTAATGAGCCGTTGCATCAGGTATTGCATCAGATGGATTTCGCCGGATGGTTCGGGTCGCAGGTCCATCACCAGGTCGGCGCGTCCGAGCGTAAGGGCGCAAATACGGCTGCTGGCGGTGGCGATCTGGAATCCATCGTGGTTGCCGCGCGCGGTTTCAAGGGATGCGACGACTTCAATGGAGCCGGGCAGCAGTCCTCGCTGGCTTTCCAGCTGGCCGATGAGCGTATCGGCAGCGACGATTTGGGTCGCGGATTCCAGCCGGCTGACGACCACGCCGGCGATGCCCGGCCAGATTGCCGCTCGCAAATCTGCCAACATCAACTCTGGGTCAATCTGGACGAATACCTCAGCGCCGCCGGCTTTGACAGCGTCCAGAGCGGCGGTTATGCCTTCGCGGGCCGACGGTTTGTCCTGCTCGGCCACGAACTCGGCCAGGTCGAGAACCACTACGTCGGCTCCGGCCTGGGCGGCGCTGGCGACACGGGCAGAATCAGATGCCGGGACCACCAGCCAGGAACGTCTGATTTTGTGCGGTGCAGGCATAATGTTATGTAAAGAACCTGAGTCCAGACAACCCCAGGGCATTTCGTTGTATAATGCGCGACAGGTTGATATTTGACCGTTTAGAGCGTTGCTTCTTGAGTAGTGGCGATTGTAAAGCAACCCGATTAATGTGGCAAGGTAATCGCCATCGGCCACGCCCCGCCGCAGCTAGCCCGAACCCGAATTGCCCGCAGGTGTAATCGTGCCCATTGTTCCCTCGCTAACCATCTTGGACTTGCCGGATAGCGGACAAGTTCAGCTCCGTATTACAGATACTTCCGGCGCCAGCATTGACGCCTCGCCAGTGTCGTTCGCGCTGGACCTTTCGTCAGAGGAGCGCGCGGCGCTGGACTGGTACCACAACGGGTTTCAACTGGAGCCCATCGGCGCGCTGGAGCGTGCGGAAGCCATTGAGTCGGCGATACGCAACCTGGGCCGGATTTTGTTCGAGAACTCATTTGCCGCCGGGTCGGACGGTCGCAACCAGCTGGATGCGCTGCTCGCCGGGGACACCCGACCGGAGCTTGTCATCGTCTCGGCGCGACCGGAGTTTCAGTCGTTGCCCTGGGAATTAATGAACGATCCGACCCTGGGGTACTTCGTCGCCGGGGTGGCTGGAGTGTTGCGACAGGCCACGCCGGAAGTTTCAACCGATGCGGGGGAACAGCGCACCGAGCACTCATTGAACGTGCTGATGCTGTCGCCGGCGCCGCTGCCGGGACCGCCGCCGTCCGAGGGATCGTTGTTGTCGCAGCAGGTCATCGTGAGGGGCAGCCTGGCTAACGCCACCGTGTCCGCGCTGGAAAGTCTCAACCTGGAGGCGTCGCTGGACAACCCCAGACCGGCGACCTGGTCCGCATTGCGCCAGCTGCTCGCCCGCAACCCCGATCACTACCACATCGCCCATCTGGACGGGGTTACGCTGGACGCGGACGGGAACCTGCTGCTCGAATCCGGCGACGGTACGCCGGAGCCGATTGGGCCGGCGACGCTGGGCGCTGAATTGGCTGCGGCCGGCGTGAACGTGGCGCTCGTTTCCGCCGGCGGCCAGAGTGGAAATGCGACCTCACAGAGTTGGGCGGGTTGCGCTCAGGCCATTGCTGGCGCCGGTGTTGCCCAGGTCGCGCTGATACCCTATGCGCTGCACGCCGATTCCGCCGAGAATGCGACGCGGGCGTTCTACTCGACCCTGGCTCGCGGAAGCGACGTGGCCGCGGCCGTGGCCGCGTTGCGACGCACGCTGATGGATTCCCCGGAACGCATTACGGTCAACGGCAAGCGAGTGACGTGGGACTGGCATGGGCCGGCGGTTTATCAATCGCGCCGCTATGCCCCTGCCATTATCGCCGAGCACGAGCCAGACCCGCTGGGCCCTCCGGTAATCCACTCTGAAGAAGAGGCGCCCACCGACGATTTGCAGATTCCGTTGGCCGGGCAGTATGGCCTGGTGGGGCGAGAAGCCGAACTGAGGGAGCTGGAGCGCGCGCTGCGGTCCAATTCGGTAGTGCTGCTGTCGGGCGATACCGGGGTGGGCAAGACCGAACTGGCGCTGGGGTTGTGCCGCTGGTTCCTCAAGCCGGCCCGCGTGGCCTATCCGGGCGGTGTGTTCTATACGGCGTTTGAGGCGTCGCATCCGGCGGGCATCGAGCGGGTAGTGCATGAAATCGGCACCGCCGTCGCCGGGCTGGACTTCGCCGATTTGCCAGTCAACCAGCAGAGGCGCTGGGCAACCGAGTACCTGCAGGCCAATCCGTCGTTGCTGGTATGGGATAACACCGAGAACGTAGCCGGCTTCCCGGACGGGGCAGCGGGCTTGCTGGAAGAGTCCGAGCTGCCAGACCTGTCCTCATTCCTGAGTGAGGTAACGGTTGGTCCGGCGGGCAGCTCGGCGTTGCTGCTAAGTCGCCGGCCCGATGAAGGCTGGCTGACCATGGCCCACGCCGCGATTACGCTGAATCCGCTGACACCGCCCGATCGAGCCGCGCTGGCCGCCCAGGTGATGGGCAAGGCGGAGGTGCCGGCGTCGCGGGTAGGTGCCGACTTCGCCAACCTGCTGGACATTCTGCAAGGGCATCCGCTGGCGATGCAGATTGCCATTCCGCCAGTGAAGGATGTACCGGCGACAGTTACCGCCGGCGAGATTACGCGGCTGATGGATGAACTTGCCGAGGATAACGAACCGGGACGCAGCCCCGTGCTCACCGCGGCGATGGAATACTCATTCTCGCGAATGTCGCACCGGAATCGGACGCACCTGCCGTTTATTTCGATGTTCCAGCGACGGGTAATGCTGGATGTGTTGTCGCACATTACCGAGGAGCGCACCTATGGGCAGGTAATGGGTGACGATTTGGGTGCGGGGGCATCGCGGGTTCTTTTGAGTCCGGAGGGCGGCACGCAGTTTTCGGGACGGTCGTATTCGGGGTGCCGGACGCTGTTGCGCACTGCCATGGCCGCCGGGTTCGTGGAGCCCATTTCCCCCAGCGTGTTTCAAATTAATCCGGCGGTGCCGTGGTTCCTGGGCCGCAAGCTGGGTCGGCAGCTGTCCGGCGACGGGATCGGGCAGCTGGAATCGGAGTTTGTGCGCGTTTACGCCGACACCGCTGACTATTTCATGGAAAGTCTTTACGAGAATCAGGATGCCGGCGTTACAGCGGTGCTGGCCGAAGAGGGCAACCTGACGCAGGCGCTGGGTTTGGCGCTGGAGTACCGGCAGTGGGACAACGCACAACTGCTGATTCAGCCGCTGGCGCAGGTTTACCGGATGCAGAAGCGGTTCCCGGAGCTGCGTCGGTTGCGGGGCCAGCTGCTGGACACCATCGGGCACAGCGCAGCGGAAGCCGAAGCCAACGGAGCCATCGAGTTCTGGCAGTATCTGCTGGGGACGGACGCGATGGAATCGGTGGAACTTCTGGAGCTGGACCGGGCGGGCGGTTTCAACGAGCAGTTGCTGGCGTATCTGCTGGAGCAACCCGACGGCGAGGTTGATCCTCGTACCGCTGCCGTGTACCACCAGAACGGACTGATTGCGACGCGGCGCGGCCAGTATGACACCGCGTCCGAATGGCTGGAAAAGGGCCTCGAAATCATCGAGGGCGGTGAGGACCAGGAATCGATTGCCGATGCCTGTTTCGCCATCGGGCAGGTGAGGCACCACCAGCGCCAGTACGGGTCGGCCAAAGAGTGGTACACCCGCGCGCTGGACATACACCAGCGGTTGCCCGATTATGAAGAGATGGTCAACGATTACCGGGCCCTGGGCACCGTGTGCCACTTCCGGTTTGAATACGACGAAGCGCGCAGCTGGTATCACCGCGCGCGCGAAATCGTGGAGGAAAACCGCGATGAAGAAACCGCAGTCTACATTTTCCATGCGCTGGGGACGGTAGACCATTCCGAGTACCTGTTTGAGGAGGCGCAATCGTGGTATCAGCAGGCGCTGGGACTCTGCGACCGCCTGGGCATGACCGAGCAGATGGTGGTTGAATTTCACCACCTGGGCACGCTGGCGCAGGCCCGGGGGATACCCGACGAGGCCGAAGAGTGGCTGGTTATCGCCCTGGAACACCGCGAGGAGATGGGCGATTTGCGCGGCCTCGGCGACGAGGCGCGGCAGCTGGGCGTGCTGCATCATGAGCAGGGCGACCTGGTAAAGGCACAACAGTGGTACGACCGGGCACGCGAGGCGTTCGAAGGCACTCGCGACGTGATACGC
This sequence comes from Dehalococcoidia bacterium, assembly GCA_965220095.1. Lineage (GTDB taxonomy): Bacteria > Chloroflexota > Dehalococcoidia > Lucifugimonadales > UBA3495 > Bin87. The sequence goes on along the minus strand of OZ244805.1, from coordinate 861,438 downwards.
TCCGCTCGCACCTACGGTCAGTTGGGCGTGGTAGCCGAAGATCAGGGCAACCTTACCGACGCGCTGGAGTGGGTGGCGCGAACCTACCAGCTGGCCGCCGACCATCAACTGCCCATGATGGTGCAGGTGAAGGCTCATCTGGGCAGGTTGCGGGACAAATTGGGCAACGAGGCATTTCGGGAATGGTGGCACGATAACATTGGCGCTGAACCACCCGAAGACCTGGAAGTGGATACCAGCCAAATCCTCTAAACCGACGGCACGCAAACGGAGGGCAAGGTCATGGGACTGGTCAGACTGGAAATTAGCGCGCGACGGCCGTTCGCCAATGGCGAGACATTCGGCGACGTAGGCCGATACGAACAACTGGACGGCGTGGCGCATTTCGCTGCGGATCCGACCAATCCGGAGAATACCGCCGTTGCGGACATCGCCCTGGCGCCGCGCAACGCAGACGGCAACGTGGAGTTTTCGGCAGACTTCCGCATCATCAAGCCGGTGGACGCCGGCCACGGCAACGGCCGGCTGCTGCTGGACGTGCTGAATCGGGGCAAGGAACTGGCGCTCAAGAACATCAACAGCGCTCCCGATGCGCCGCCCGATGCCGACCCGCACCCGGGCAACGGCTTCATGATGCGCTACCGATACAGCTTGGTTTGGTGCGGCTGGCAACACGACGTGCCCAACACCCCGGGCCTCCTGCGCTGCGATGTTCCCGACGCCATCAACGCCGACGGAACGCCGGTGGCCGGTCGCATCGTAATTTCCTTCCAGCCGACCGCGGCGACCAATGTGCAGTTTTTGTCCGACCGGGACCATCAGCCATATCCGACCAACCATCTGGAAAGCTGGGACTCAGTGCTGACGGTGCAGGATTACGAGGACGGGCCGGAAACCATAATCCCCCGCGAACGCTGGGCATTCGCGCGCCTGGTTGACGGCCGGCGGATTCCCGACGCATCGCACATCACCGTGGACGGCGGGTTCGAGGCCGGGAAGGTGTATCGGGTGCTGTACGAAACGTCCCACGCGCCGGTGGTTGGGCTGGGAATGTTGGCGACGCGGGACATCGTGGCGTGGCTGCGGTATGGGAGTGCGGACGATGTTGGCACTGCCAACCCGCTGTCGGGGGCCATTGGGCGCGCCTACGCCTATGGTCGCAGCCAGAGCGGGCGGTTCCTGCGGCAGATGCTGCATTGCGGCCTGAACGCCGACGAGTCCGGCCGGGTGGTTTTCGACGGGATGCTGCCCAATGTGGCCGGCGGCAAGATGGGCGAGTTCAACGTCAGGTTCGGGCAACCGTCGAGCCTGTCGAACCGCAGCGTGAATAACGTGCCGCCCCACCTGGACCTGGAACCGGACGGCTCGGATGGCATCCTGACCGGGCTGATGAAGCGGGGGCTGGCGCCCAGGATTATTTACACCAACACGTCGTCGGAGTATTGGGGCGGCCACGGCGCGCTGGCCCACGTCAGCGCCGACGGAAGTACCGACGTTGAGCCGCCGGACGTAGTGCGTTCCTGGCTGTTCTGCGGCACACAGCACGGGCCGGCCAGTCTGCCATTGTCCGATACCAACCCGGACACCGGGGCGCGGGGGACACAGGCGTTGAACTACGTGGATTACCGTCCGCTGATGCGTGCGGCGCTGGTGCATCTTGACCAGTGGGTTACCCATGGACAGGAACCACCGGGCAATCGGTATCCCAACCACGCCGACGAGAGCATCGTGCCGGCGGAAAAGCTCGGCGGATTTTTCCGAAGCATCCCCGGCGTGGAGTTCCCGGAGCATCTCAAAATTATGCGGCGGCTGGATTTCGGGCCGGAGCGCACCGTGCCCAGCCAGATTCCGCCGGTAGTGGGCGACACTTACCCAGCGCTGGTGTCAGCGGTGGATGCGGACGGCAACGAAATCGGCGGCATCCGATTGCCGGCCATTTCGGTTCCGCTGGCAACCTATGCTGGCTGGAACGTGCGGCATCCCGACATCGGCGGAGCCGGACAGGTGCTGGCACCGGGCGGTACGGTGGTGGGGTGCGCGATTCCGTTTGCCGTTACGCGAGCGGACCGGATGGCGTCGGGGGATCCGAGGCCGTCGATTGAGGAACGGTACGCTTCGCGGGAGGAATACCTGGCGCGGGTGCGGGATTCGGCGGAGGGTCTGGTGTCCGAGGGTTATCTGCTGGCCGAGGATGTGGATGTGGTGATAGGGCAGGGGGGCGAGGTGTACGATGCTATTGTGGGGGCGCGGGAGGCGGTGGCGGCGGATGATTAAGGAGAGGTCGAAGAGCAATGTCTAAAGCAGCAGAGAAACGGGCCATCCAGAGAGTCCGGCTGCAGACCAAAAATTATGACCGGTACGACGACTATTATTGGTCATATAACGAAACCTCAACCCGCTATATCCTCATCGACCCGGTACTCAAAGCCTTAGGATGGGACATAAACGACATGGACCAGTGTGGAGTTGAGTGGCCCATGCCATGGCAGAAGCCGATTGGGCGTGCAGATTACGTCCTGGCCAACTTGAAGGCTGAGACCGTCATCGTGATTGAAGCCAAGAGCATAAAAGTGCCTATAGGTGGTCGGCCGCGCGGGTTCGAAAACAAGCTCGCCAGCTACACCAAAGGGATGGATACTGGAGTTGCGGTGCTGACCAACGGCCAGCTTTGGCATCTGTATGGATTGGATTCCAGTCGCCGAGCACTGAAAAACAAGCACGTCGCAGAGGTGGATATTCGCGAAGGCCACGGGAGCATCAGCGAATCAGCCCAGATTTTGAACGAATGGCTGGACAAGGATCGGTGGTGGTAATGGTCGTAGCCGCTGGGGTTTCTGGATTCCGGCTTTCGCCGGAATGACGAAATCAGGGTCGGGATGACGGTTGAGTGATACGATGGTCAAGATGGCTGGTAGGAGACGGCATGATGGAACTTGAGGAGATTATCTTTGACGTAACCGAAGCCGTTGAGGGTGGATATGATGCTAAAGCGCAAGGATACGGCATTTTCACCCAAGGGCAAGATTGGGCCGATTTGAAGTATATGGTGAAGGACGCCGTGCGGTGCCACTTCGATGACGACACCGCTCCCCAGAGCATCAGGCTGCGCCTGGTTAAGGACGAGGTTATCGCTGTATGAGGCTGCCCCGCGATCTATCCGGCGATGACCTGGCCGGATTATTGCGCCGTCATTACGGATACCAGACGATTCGGCAGAGAGGCAGCCACATGAGATTGATGACCAGTCGACGAGGCACTGAACATAGGGTGACCGTTCCCCGCCACCGAAGTCTGAACATTGGGACATTGAACGGCATTTTGTCCGAAGTCGCTGATTATGTCGGACTTACCCATGATGAAATACGCCGGGAGTTGTTTGGCGATTAGCCAATTCACTCCACCGCCTGGATCCCGGCGAAAGCCGGAATTACGTTAGATTGGAGAGGTGAAAATATGTCCGTTGGCACTTCGATACCACTGCCAGCTTACACGCTGGACCCGGCGTTTATGGCGCGCACTGCTGAGTCGCTTGGTTTTGAGTCGATCTGGTACGCAGAACACCCGGTTTTGCCGGTGCAGAGCGCGAGCCAGTTTCCGTCGGGCGGGGAGATTCCCTGGACTTACGCCCACTTTGCCGACCCGTACATCGCGTTGGCCCGGGCATCGGGGGCGACCAGCACCATCAAGCTGGGGACGGGCATTACGCTGGTGCCGGAACGCAACCCGTTGATGCTGGCCAAGGAGATCGCCACGCTGGACCGTATTAGCGGGGGACGGTTCATGTTTGGTATCGGCGCCGGCTGGAACCGGGAGGAAACCGAGATGTTCGGCGGGGATTTCGACCACCGCTGGACGCAGACCCGGGAGGCGGTGGCGGTGATGAAGGAGCTGTGGACGAAAGACGAGGCTGAATTTCACGGGACCTATTACGACTTCCCGCTGATCAAATCCAACCCCAAGCCGGTGCAACAGCCCCATCCGCCGGTAATCCTGGGTGGTTTGGCCCGTCGTGTGCTGCAACGTGTGGCGACTTGGGGCGATGGCTGGCTGCCGAACCGGATTACGCCGGCCGAGGTGGAAGACAGCCGGAAGAAGCTGGATGAGCTGGCGACGGCCCGCGGTCGCGACCCGAAGTCGCTGACGATTACGGTGTACGGGCAAGCTCCCGACGGCCAGCTGGTGCAGGACTTCCTCAACGCTGGCGCCAACCGGGTAGTGGTGCGTCCTGAACACTGTGACACCGAAGCGGAGATGGCGAATCAGCTGGAGCGCATGGCCGAGGCAGTAATTCGTTAGCTGGGCGTTGCCCAACCGGCGGCCGCGCACCGCTATCGCATCAACGACACCCGCGACCCGCACCGCAACATCCGCCAGGGATTGGGGAGTTTATGGACCGCACGACCGAGTTGCTCAGTTCTTACGCCTGCAACCTTACCTACGAAGACCTACCGCCGGCCGTGGTGCACCAGGTTAAGCGCACCGTGGCCGACACTTTGGGTTGCGCTATTGGCGGCTATCTGAGCGAACCAGCCAAAATCGCCCGACGGCTGGCCGGAGACATCACCAGCAGTGCACCGTCCCGAATCCTGGGCACCAGCGACTACTCGTCGCTGGACATGGCGGGGTTCGCCAACGGGGTGATGGTACGGTATCTGGATTGCAACGACTCCTATTTTTCGCCGGGCGGCGGGCATCCCAGCGACATGATTCCGGCGGCGCTGGCGGTGGCCGACAGCGTGGGCGCCGACGGACGCACGGTGATTACCGCCATCACGCTGGCCTATGAGGTGTTTTGCCGGATCGCCGACCAGGTGCCGGCGAACCAGTGGGATCAGGGCATTTTCAGCGTCATTGGGGCCGCCTGCGCCGCCGGCAAGGTGCTGGGGCTGGACGAAGAGCAGATGGGTAACGCCATTTCGCTGGCGGCGGTACCCAACGTCCCGCTGCGCGTCACGCGCATGGGCGAGCTGTCGATGTGGAAGGGCTGCGCCGCCGCCGCTGCCACGCGTTCCGGTATTTTTGCGGCTCAGCTGGCCGCTGAGGGGATGACGGGGCCCTTCGAGCCGTTCACCGGGCGCCACGGGCTGGAGGAGCAGGCAATTGGCTTTTCGGTGAAGATTGCGGCGATGGGCGGCGGAGATGAACCGTTCCGCATATCCGATACGATTTTTAAGTTTTACCCGTCGCAAATCCACACGCAGGCTCCGATTGACCTGGCCATCCAGCTCAGCGAGCGGGTCAATATCGAGGACATCGCGGCCATCAAGATCCAGTCCTATCAGTCGGCGGTGAGCAGCGCGTCCACGGAACCGGAGAAGTGGGATCCGCAGACCCGTGAAACCGCCGACCACAGCATACCGTTCCTGACGGCGGTTGGATTGCGCGACGGCGCCGTTACGCCGGCAACCTTTGCCGCCGACCGCATCGCCGAGCCTGGGCTGCGCACAATCATCAACAAGATGCAGATCGTTGAAAACGCCGAATTCACGGAGCGTTATCCAGCCGAGTACAACTGCCGCATCGAGATTATCAAGCGCAATAGTCAGACCGAGGTTGCCGCCACCAGCTACCCCAAGGGGCATGGTCGCAATCCGCTGAGCGACGCCGACGTGGACGCCAAGTTCCGCCGGCTGGCTTGTCCCACCATCACCGAGCAGCAGTGCGAGCAGGCCCTGGAACTCATCTGGTCATTGGAGAATCTGCCCAATATGGCAGGAATTTTCGACAGTCTGGTCGTCTGATCCATGAGTCCGATTCCTCCGGTGGGGCGTACAATTAAGCAATACAGGCCATGTCCGTAAAAACGCGATGTCCGTAACAATGCGATTGTACGAACCGACCCGCCCGGTGGAGGCGCCGTGACTGACCACCGAAACAGAGACGATGAGCAGGCCATCCTGGACCTGGCCGCGGGCGACGAGTCCGTGCTGGAGTTCATTTACGACAAGTTTGCTCAACGCATCTACTCATTGGCCGTTTCGATCCTGAAAGATGAAGCGCTGGCCGAAGACGCCGTACAGGACGTGTTCACCAACATCTGGCTGAAGTCGGCCAGCTATCGACCGGAAATGTCCGCGCCGGGCACCTGGATAATGTCGGTAGCGCATCATAAAATCGTCGACATCTACCGTTCGCGACGGCGCACGACTGACCACACGATCCCCGCCGAGGCGGAGGTTATCCACCGCATTCCGGATACCGCGCTGAGTGTAGAACAGCAGGTGGAACGCAATTTCAACGCCCAACTGGTGCGGGCTGCGCTCGCCGAATTACCGCCCGAGCAGAGCCGGCCGCTCGTGCTGTCGGCGTGGCACGGTTACAGCCAGTCCGAAATTGCGACCTTGCTCAACCAGCCCCTGGGCACGGTGAAGACCAGAATGCGCCTGGGAATGCAGAAGCTCAAGGCGGCGTTGGAACAATATGTGGCCTGAGGATTTTGGTTTCCCTAACGGCGGGCCGGAACATCCGCCGGAAAATCAGCCGGAACATCCGGAGGAGGAACTGGCTGCCTTCGCGCTGAACGCGCTGGACGGCCCGAAGTTTCAGGCGGTGGCCCAGCACGTGGTGCAGTGCTTCCATTGTCAGGAGGTGCTGCTCGGTTTCCAGGAGATGGCAGCCCGAATGGTGAGTGCGGCTCCGGAGACACCGTTGCCGCCCGACCTCAAGACCCGCGTCCTGTCGACGGCGACGCGGCCGGCCAACGCGGTTCGACCCCTGGGGGTTCTGCCGCCTCCCGACCCACGATGGTCGACGCGGCGGTTGCGACGCTGGCTGGCTCCCGCTGCCATTGGCGCGCTCGGCTTGATGCTGGCCGGCGCCATCGGGGTAATCGTGGCCCATGATCGCGAGATTGACCAGCTGACCGCGGCGTTGCAGGCGGTTTCGGCAGAGGCAGCAATGACGCCATCTACAGCAGCCGCTACCGAGTCCATCGTCAACATTGCACCCGACGCCTACGCCGCATCAGCGCGCAGCGTTGCCGGCAGGAACGTGGCCGCCGGTGAGCCGTCTGGCACCCAGGGGAATCTGCCAAAGACGGGTGCGCCGCTTTCCGCGCTCTCCGCCAGCGGCGACGCTTCGGGAGCGGCGGGAGCATCGGACGGAGCATTGTCCACCGGCGAGCCGGCAGTCGTGGCAGAGGCCGAACAGGTTGATTTGGTGAAGCAGGAGATGGCCGACGTGGTGGAAGCGACCATGATGGCGTTGCAACCCGATGCCGAGAAGCTGCCGATGACATCGCCCATGGGGACGGAACCCGCCTCCAAAGGAGTGCTGATTGTTGACCCCACCGGGCAACAGGCCGTTCTGATGGTATCGGGGATGCCCGCGGATTCCTACCAGGTTTGGCTCGTGCGCGCCGACAAACAGATGCTGGTGGGTCGCATCGTCGTCAACGACGACGACGGCAACGGCGTACAGTCGCTGGAAATGGTTGAGTCAGTGTTCGAATTCAAGGAAGTGGCGCTGTTGCCCGACGAGCGACACGGGCCGACCACACCGAACGGCGAAAAGTTCCTGACGGCTCGAATCCTGGGTGGCCCGCCGATTCCACCCAAGGTGAATCGCTAACCGACCGGGGCGGGGATTGATATGTCAACTAACCGGCCCGAGGCCAAACCAACGCCGATGCCAACGCGCGACGACGGACTGGACTGCGAGATTTGTGGCGCCCGGATGCAGGAACGCAGTTGCAAGATAACCTGCCGCAATTGCGGATTCACCAGGGACTGCTCCGACCCGTAGGCGGCCCGGGCGACTATTGGCCTGCCGATTCCCGCGGGAAGGGCCACCAGTCCGGCGCATCCCTGAGCGGCAGGTGGCGGAACAGTTCGGGTTGCACCGCGACGGCCTGACGCATGGCCTCAACGACCGGCTGGCGGATTGATTCGTGGGCCTGACGGGACGAGCGCAGGTTGAACAGGTGGTAGCACTCGCGGAGACTCATGCGGGACACTACGCGTTGTTGGTGCGCGTGAGTTACCAGGTATTGGCCAACGGTGGGGAATGCTTCCCCGACGCTCTGGAAAGCCTGCTCGGCTACCGCAACGGCATCGGAGAACATACCGGCCAGGCCGGCCTCATGAACCAGCGGCGGCAGGTCGTACCCGTTGGCCACCGTCAGAGGCTGGGACAAATAGGTTTGCATCCGGTGGCGGCGAAACTCCCGTAGGGCTCCGTAGTCGAAGGTGAACTCGAAGGTGTAACCCGCCAGTTCGAATTCACGGGGCGCGGAGTCGTGGGGGCCGATGTTGCGGACCGCCGCGTCTATTACGCCCAGCCGTTCGGGTTCGGACATGGCGGCAGCGCCGGCCAGGGCGTCGCCGTAGTCGCCGCCGTAGCGGAACGACAGAGCCGCCGCCAGCTTGCAGGCTGCATCGCGGTCGTAATCCAGCAACCGCACTGATGCCCTGGATTGAGTATACCGGGTTACGAACTGGGTGGGTGGTGGCCGATCGCGTGCTGCGATGTAGGGATTGTAGTCGGCGTATTTGACCAGGGTGGGTGCAATTTCCCGGCCCTGATCGCGCAGTTCGATGCCGATGTCACGCTCTTCGGCCAGGCTGGAGGACATCAGCTTGGTGATGGCGTATTCCAGCGTGCGGGCGTTGGCGGTCAGGCCCACGTTAGTCAAGGTAGCGGCGGGCAGGATGGCGCGGCAGGCGTCCGTAGCGAGCCGCCGCCGGCGCAGGGAATAGCCGCCGTCCCGCTCGTTCTCTCCCTGCGGCAATCGCCTCCGCAGATGAGTGTCGACTCCTTCCAGCAACGAGGCGTAGGTGTCGAACAGGGCGCGGCAAGCCGAGATGTACTGGCGCCGCAACGTTGGCCGGGCAGTTAGTTCCGCAGGCACCCAGAAGCTGTCGGCGTCGATCACCTGGTAGCGGGATGATTTTTCGGTGAACGACGCCAGCCGGTTGTCTTCCAGGGCGTCGCAGGCCAGCCGTGATATATTTTCCACGGCCAGATGGATAATGGCGTGCTCGGCGACGGAGGCGTGGCCGTAACCGACCACCCAGCGTTCGTTGAAATCGGCGGCCCGTTCTGCGCTGACCTGCCGTGCAATTTCATCGAACGGTTCGGGCCGGCGCGAGGTCATCGCGAAGGTTACGGCGATTTGTTCCGCCGTGAGGTCGCGCGGTGAGAGCGGGTAGATGCGGCGGTGCCGGGCAGTGGAGCCGGGCGACGATTGGGCCATTGCGACTGTAGTTGACCTGCCGGTGTGGTCTGGCTCATCCCGCGCTGGGTTGACCCGTTTCACCGGCCAGCGCGGCCCGTTGGTGAGCGGATTTGAGCGGGCCTTCGGCACGGTGAGCCCGAATGCCGGCGGAGACGCCACCGGCTAACTCCGCATCAAACTCCACCGATTCGTCGCCGATGAGTCCCAGGTTTTCCAGAATCCCAGGGCCGGACACAGGGCAATCGCATCTTAACTCGTCATTCCCGCGCCGGCGGGAATCCAGACGTTTCCGGTAAGGCCAACGTTCCCACAACGAGATTTCCTGGGTTCCGGCCTGCGCCGGAACGACGGAGGGAAGGTTGGAATGCAGGTTGACAGCGCACGAATGGGTCAAGATGCCACTGCCCTGGGGCCGGACGCGGTGTTTCCGACTCCGCCAGCCGGCTGCTCGAACTGGCTGGATTGGATGCGAAACTGCTCGCAAATGGCGTTGGTGTGGCTGCTGTAATCGGTGGTCAAGCGCTAACTCTGGCAAAATGCGGGGAACCCATCGGGCATGACAACTTCGATGAGGTGGATTTTGTCAGCGCTGACGGCATCCTGGACGGCGCGGGTCATCGCGGCGACGTTGTGGACGCGCGTGCCGCCGATGCCGTAGGAATCGAACAGTTTTACGAAGTCGGGGTTGACCAGATCGGTTGCCATCTGGCGGCTGCCACGGTCTTTCTGGTAACCCTTCAACACGCCCCAGGCGCTGTCGTTGAAGACCATTACGATGGGGTTGATGCCGTACTGCACGGCGGTACCCAACTCCTGGGCGTTGTACTGGAAGCCGCCGTCTCCGGTTACGCAAATGACGGGGGATTGCGGCCGTCCTACCTTGGCGCCCATTGCTGCCGGAAACCCAAAACCGAGACCGGCCCAGCCGTGGGGGTACATATAGCTGCGCGGGCGGTTCATCTGGAGGCAGCGCACGGCGCGGTTGGCCGGCACGGTGGCATCCAGGGAGAAGATGGTATCGTCCGGAATTACCGACCTGATGGATTCCCAGGCGTGGAGCTCGGGCCCCCATTGCTCCTGGAGTCCTGCGTAGACTTGCTCCTTCAGCTCTGCGACTTCACGACGGAAGGCATCGCTGGCGCCGATGTCGGTGTCGCCGGCGGCGTTGAGGAACTGGCGCACCACGGCGCCGCTGTTGGCGGCTATGGGCACCTCGGTGTCGTAGTTCCGGCCGATGTAATCGCCATCTAGCAGGACGTGGACGACGGTTTTCGGGAGCTTGAGGCCCACGCCGGAGGTGGACCGATAGGGGAGATTACTGCCGAGCACCAGGGCAACGTCGCACTCGCCGAGCCAGTCCAGCACCGGGTTTTGTCCCCAGATGCGGTTGCCTAGGGCCATGCCCAATGACAGCGGATGATTTTCGGGGAAGGTGCCCTTGGCGCCGTCGCCGGTTACCACGGCGGCGCCGAGGCGTTCGGCGAGGCGGATTATGTCATCTGCGCCGCCGGTGGTGTGGATTTCCTCGCCGAGAAAAATCACCGGGCGTTTGGCGTCGCGGAGTAGGTTCCAGGCCCGTTCCACCTGAACCGGGTCGCCCTGGGGCACCTGCGGTTCCCGTGGTTGAAGCACCTCCACATCGGCGGCCTGGCCCAGCAGGTCGGTGGGCACCTCCAGCTCGATGGGGCGGGGACGGCGTTCCCGGAAACGGACGAACGCCTCCACAAAGTGGTCGGGGATGGATTCAATCTGTCCGATTTGGGCGTTCCAGTCGGTGACGGCGGAGAACATTCCCAGCTGGTCTTTGGTTTCGTGGGTGGCCATCTTGCCGGTGCCGATGAACTCGGTTTCGACGTTGGTGGTAACCTGCAGGATGGACGACGCCGAGAAATAGGCTTCTCCCATCGCGCCCACCGAGTCGGCGGCGCCAGGGCCGGTACTGGTGAGCAGGACACCCGGCTTGCCGGTGGCGCGGGAGTACCCGTCGGCCATGTAGCCGCAGCCCAGTTCCAGCCGCCCGCCGATGAAGCGCACGTCGTCCTGCCGATCGAAGAGCGCGTCGAACAGGTCAAGCGTATGCACCGAGATGATGCCGAATACGGTATCGACGCCCTGGGCGTGCAGCGATGCGACCACGGCCTGGCCGCCGGTCATTTGTGCCATGCTGGCCTCCAATTAATCAAGATTGGTGGGTGGTGGCTCGTCGAATGGGAGGTTGTTGGCTGCGGCGTCAATACGGCGTTGGTTCCATTCTCGCCAAAGCCGATCGGCTTCGGCCCGGCCTCTGGCGGCGTGCCTTTCGATGACGGGTTTGGTGAGTACGTTGGTTAAGAATTGGTAGATAGCCATAATCAGGGCAACTCCTTGTAGCACTATCAGTGTACCAATGGCGATGCCGACTCCGGTAGGGGCAAATTCGGTTGCAACCTCGCGTATGAGGGAATTCCAGGTTGACAGGCAATCTTTCTCGGTTGCGGCGGCGAAAGTCCACACGAACCCGCAGTATTGGGAGCTTCGCAGTTGCACAATCTCGTAAATAGTCCACAGAGAGGCCCCGATGAACACGGCAAAGTAAACGGCCCCCAGCGGTTGGGGGATACTCCAGATAGCGGTTCGGTCGTCTTCCTGCGGCGTCGCCAGAAAAATCAGCAATCTGACCAGGACGTCTCGTATCTTCCCGTAGAACGTTCGAACAACTGTGAACATTGACGGAGTTGCTACAAAAGCAGAGCGACCGGGTTTTCCAGGACCCGTTTGATCTCCATGAGGAACACGGCTGCCTCCGCGCCGTCGGCGACCCGGTGGTCGGTAGAGAGGGTGGCTTTCATCATCTGACCAACTGCGAGCTCGCCGCCGCGAACGACCGGCTGCTCCTTGACGCTGCCCACGGCGAGGATGGCCGCGTGGGGCGGGTAGATGATGGCGGTGAAACTCTCCACGTCGAACATACCCATATTGCTGATGCTGAACGTGGTGCCGCTGTATTCGTCGTTGCGCAGCGTACCGTTGTTGGCGCGGTCGATGAGGTCTTTGGTGGCAGTGGCGATTTGCAGCAGGCTCTTGCTCTCGCAGTTGCTGACGCCAGGCAGGATCAACCCGGTGTCCAGGGCAATGGCGATGCCGATGTTCAATGCGCCGTGGACCTCCAGGTGGTCGCCACGGAAGAATGAGTTGAACTTGGGGTGTTGGACCAGGGCCAGGGCACACGCTTTGACCATGAGGTCATTGACCGACACGCGATTGTCGGGGTCAGCGGCATCATTCACGTCGCGGCGCAGGGCCATTGCCTTGCCCATGTCGATTTCCGCGGTTACGTAAAAATGGGGCGCGGTGGCTTTGCTGTCCGCAGTAACCCGGGCGATAGTCTGACGCATCCGGGTTAGTTCGATGCGAGAGTCGGCCGGCGCGGCGGCGACCGCCGCTGCTGCTGGGGTCGCAACCGCCGGGGCAGGTTGGTAATTGAGCACGTCCGATTCTACGATGCGGCCGTTGGGACCGGTCCCGGTCAAGAGGGACAGGTCGATACCCTGCTCGCGGGCCAAACGGCGGGCGATGGGGGAAGCGCGCACCTCGCCATCTGCTGACGGCGTGCGGGCGGGCGTTGAGGGAGCTGCCGCAGGAGCGGGAGCAGGCGCTGCGGCCGGGGTGGGTTCAGCAACCGGGGCGGCCGGCTCCGGCGCGTCAGGGACAGCCTCTCCGGGCTGGGTGATGATGGCGATGAGGTTGCCCACGGGCACGGCGACACCGGCCTCGGCTACGATTCGGCCCAGCACACCACCGGCGTAGGCTTCAAACTCCACCGTGGCCTTGTCGGTTTCGATGTCGGCAATGACTTCGCCCCGGTCCACCGTCTCGCCTTCCTGTTTGTACCAGCGAACGACGGTGCCTTCCCGCATATCGTAGCCCATTTGCGGCATCACAATGTTGGTAGCCACGGAGTCCTCCTTTTTTGTTCTTACAACGGGTAGGGTGCGTTAGAACATCAGGGTATCGGATCGAAGAAGACGAACCACCCGCCCACGAAAATCCAGGTCAATATTCCGACTATGATTGTGGGAATCCAGCTTCGATTAGTCAACAAAAAAATGAGCAGCGCCGGCAACCCGAACACGACCAGTACGAACACCAGCTCGAGGCAACCGCCGCATCCGCGTCCGCTATTTATTCGTGCCATACTCAAATGCGGCTGAACGGTAGCATCACTGCTGCTATGCCGGCCGGTTCAGAATCTTGCGGGCAGCGGCAGCCACGCGTTGGGCATCGGGTATCGCCAGCTGCTCCAGCGGGAACGAGTAGGGCATGGGCACTTCGGCGCCGGCGATGCGGCCCACCGGCGCGTCCAGATAGTCGAAGGCTTGTTCCTGAATTTGCGACACCAATTCGCCGGCAAATCCGCCCAGGCGGGTGGTTTCTTCCACCATGAGGGCGTGGTGGGTCTTTTTCACCGAGTTGACCAGGGTTTCCATGTCCAGCGGACGGAGGCAGCGCAGGTCGATGACATCGGCTTCGATACCATCCTGAGCCAGCAGCTCGGCGGCCTGTTCGGCGATGAGGGCCATGCGGGAGTACCCGCAGATGGTGATGTCCTTGCCGGTGCGTCGCAAGTCAGCCTGGCCAATGGGAATGCGGAAATCGCCGGTGTCGGGAGCCTCTCCTCTCGTGCTGTAAAGGAGGATGTGTTCTACGAACAATACCGGGTCGTTAAGGTCGCGGCAGGTCCGGAACAGGCCAAGCACGTCGCGAGGGGTGGAGGGTGTGACGACCGTGAGGCCGGGCACGGATGCGTACCAACCCTCGAATGACTGCGAGTGGGTGGCGCCAACCGATGCGCCAGCGCCGGTGACGGTGCGCACGATCAGGGGGATGGTGAACTGGCCGCCAGACATGTAGCGGATTTTGGCGGCGTGGTTGACGATCTGGTCCATGGCCAGCAGGCTGAAGTTGATGGTCATCAGTTCGACCACCGGGCGCAGGCCAGCCATCGCCGCGCCCACGCCGGCGCCCACGATTACTGACTCAGCAAGGGGTGAATCCTTGATGCGGCGTGCTCCGTACTGCTCCCAAAACCCTTTCGTAACGGCGAACGCGCCCCCGTATGGGCCGATGTCCTCGCCCATCAGGAAAACGCGTTCGTCTTCGTCGAGGGCTTCGCGTAATGCGGTAGAAACGGCGTCCCGATATGTGATGACCGACATAGTGTTTCCTCGCGTCGCAGAGTATCCGGGTATCTGGTGCAAACCGGTTGGGAGTGCAGTACGATTACACAGGAATACCTTCGGTCGGTCGGTCGGCGTAAACGCCTTCGTACAGTGCTTCAGGAGCCGGCCAGGGAGATGATTCACCGAATTCCGCGGCCTGGAGGACTTCCTCGTCAACACTGGCGTCGATTTCTTCAAAATCCTCGACAGTGGCGATGCCTTCTTCGGTCAGCCAGTCGCGGAACCGGGGAATTGGGTCTTGGGCCATCCAGTATTCCACCTCGGCATCGGGTCGATAGTTGGCCGGGTCGGCGACCGAGTGTCCGCGCAGGCGATAGGTTTTGGCGACGATGAACGCTGGCCCGGTGCCCGACCTGACTTCGGCGTTCACATTTTGCATCAAACCGCGCACGGCGATCACGTCGTTGCCGTCCACCTCGTAGCGCGCCATACCGTAAGCATCGGCCATTTCGTGCAAAGTATCCCACATCACCAGGGTTTCTTTGGACGACGCGCCCATGCCGTAGAGGTTGTGCTCGCAGAAGAAAATCACCGGCAGTTTCCAGATGGCCGCCAGGTTCATCGCCTCGTGGAATTCGCCCTCGTTAACGGCGCCGTCCCCGAAGAAGCACAACGCCACCTGATCTCCGCCGCGATATTGCACCGCCAGTGCGATGCCGGCGGCAATGGGCATCTGTCCGCCCACGATGGCGTAGCCGCCCATGAAGTTCAGTTCGGAACTGAACATGTGCATGGAGCCGCCTTTGCCCTTGCTGCACCCGGTGGCCTTGCCCATCAACTCAGCCATCACTTCGTTGCTGGTAATGCCACGCACCAGGGCCTGGCCGTGGTCGCGGTAGTGTGTTACCACGTAATCGTCAGGTCGCAGGGTGTTGATGGCGCCCACCGCAATGGCTTCTTCGCCGTTGTAGACGTGCAAAAAGCCCTTGATGTTGCCTCGTGTGTACTGCCGCTCCGACTCTCGCTCGAACTCGCGGATGAGCTTCATCTGCCGGTAAAAGTCCAGCAGGTCGGATTTGGAAAGATTGGGAACATTCGCTGGTGTCAGCATATCCCTTCCTCTGGGCAGTCGTTCTCGGCCAAGTGTTGAGTTACATGTGCAGGACGCGGCCTTCGGCGTCCAGCGCTGCCTCATGCACCATTTCGGAGATGGTAGGGTGAGCGTGCACTGCCCAACCCAGTTCCAGTGTGGTTCCTTCCAGCAGTTTGGTCATTGACAGTTCGCCGAGGAGCTCGGTAACTTCGGGGCCGCACAGGTGTCCGCCCAGCAATTCGCCGTATTTGGCGTCAATGACCAGTTTGACCAGGCCGTCGTTTTCGCCCATGGCCACGGCTTTCCCGCTGGCCTGGACGTTGAACCGGCCAATTTTGACATCGTAACCCTGCTCGCGGGCCTGGGCTTCGGTCAGGCCCATGGATGCCACTTGCGGGTGGCAATAGGTGGCGCGGGGCATCATTGTGTAGTCCAGCGGCTGAGTTTCTTCGCCGGCGATGGCCTCGACCGCAGTAACGCCCTGAGCCGATGCGACGTGAGCCAGGGCCAGCTTTCCGGTAACGTCGCCGACGGCGTAGATGCCGGGCACGTTGGTAGCCATGCGGTCGTCAATGTTGATGTAACCCCGTTCGGTGTCCACGCCGACGGTTTCCAGGCCCAGGGATTCGGTGTTGGGTTGCACGCCGATGGCGACCAGGACCTTGTCGTAGCGCACGGTCTCGGTGGCGCCGTCCTTGTCGATGGTAAGGGTAACGCCGGTTGCATCGGCGCTGGACGCCGTAACACCGGCGCCGGTACGCATCTCGATGCCCTCGCGACCGAAGGCCCGTTCCAGCTGCTGGCTGATTTCTTCATCTTCGTTGGGCACGAGGCGTGGCAACAATTCGATTATGGTTACTTTGGCGCCGTACATTCGGTACACGTAGGCGAATTCCACGCCGATGGCGCCGCCGCCGACGATGGCGATGGAATCCGGTACGTCGTCAGCAACGATGGCTTCCCGACTGGTGATGATGCGTTGGCCGTCAACGGGTAGGGGCGGGATGCTGCGGGGCCTGGCTCCGGTGGCCACGATGATGTTGCGCGCGCTGACGCGGGAGGTTTGGCCGTCGGCTCCGGCCACGTCAATGGCGGTTGCCGAGGCGATGGTGGCTTGCCCGGCGATGTGCTCGACGTTGTTTTTGCGGAGCAGGAAACCGATGCCGCGCGTCATCCGGTCAACGACCTGCCGGCTGCGTCCTACGGCAACGCTGTAATCCGCGCGGAAGTTGTCAAAATGCAGTCCGAACTGGTCGGCCCGATGGATGTAGGAAAGGATTTCGGCGTTTTTGAGCAGGGCCTTGGAGGGGATGCAGCCCCAATTAAGACAGACGCCACCGAGGGCGTCCCGCTCGATGACACAGGATTTGAGGCCGAGCTGGCCGGCTCTGATGGCCGCCACGTATCCGCCCGGCCCACCGCCGATAACTGCTACATCATACTCGGAATCGGTTGCCATTAATCTATCCAGACTGCCTGTGGTTGGGGTATGAGCAATGGATTGATTCAGACAAACGCAGGCGCAAACGCGGGATTGCTCGCCGACGATTTCCCGCCTCGGTTGACTGAGGCATTATAGCGTCCGTAGCCGGGTGCGGCAAGTTGGTGTACTCGTTCATGAGTACCCACTTTGTCATTGCGAGCGTAGCGTGGCAATCCCGTCGCCGTAGCAGTGGCGGTTGGCCGATGTGTGTTCAAACTCATCGAGATTGCCACGTCGCTATGCTCCTCGCAATGACAAAGAGCCGGCCCTCCTCGCATTGACCAAGGGCCGGCCCTCCTCGCAATGACGGACGGCAGGTGTCGATGACCAGGGGCCGGCGCTCTTCGCGATGCCGGAAGGCGGGTGCGGATTAACGAGACGGTTGCGCGTGAGGGCGCGGCGGTGGCGGTCGCCTGATGGGTCTGTTAGAATTGTGGCACTTGAACTGGAGTTGATACGACGATGCGCATTGCCGGCCTCGGGCTCCCCGAACTACTCATCATCCTGCTGGTGGTGCTGCTGATTTTCGGCGCCTCTCGGTTGCCGGGAGTTGGCTCCGCCCTGGGCAAGGGCATTCGATCGTTCAAAACGTCGGTAACCGGCGAGGACGAAAAATCTGGCACGGAGACCGGAACCAACGAACAGAACACCTGACCAACGGTCAACAACCACTGAAATTTGGGGCGCGCGTAACACCGCGTCCTTTTTTGTGCCCCCGCTATTCGCTGGCGGCGCTGGCGCTGGAGGCTGTGGGCGCGGGAGGGCGGCGGCCGGCGAAACGGGCCAGCAGGATTCCCAGCTCATAGAGAATGATTAGCGGGCCGGCGACGATGGCCTGATTCACCGGGTCGATGGTGGGCGTGATGGCGGCGGCGATTACGAAAGACGCCACCAGCCAGAGGCGGCGAAACCGGGCGAAACCGCCAGCCCGCACGATACCCAGAATCGCCAATACGTACATCACCAGCGGGGTTTCGAAAGAAATGCCCAGCCAGAACAGCAGCCGCACCATAATGCTGATCAGGTTACTGATTCGGATGAGTGGTTCGGCGACGTCTCCACCGAAGGTGAGCAGGAATTTCAGGGCCGGCGGAATCATCACGAAGTAGCCGAACGCCATGCCGCCGACGAAGGCCAGCAACGCCGCCGGCAGGAAGGAAAACAGTATTCTCCGCTCGCGCGGGGTCAAACCGGGGGCGACGAACCGGATGGCGTTGTACAAAATAACGGGCAGCGCCAGCACAAAGCCGCCCAGCAACGACACCCGCACCGTAGTGCCGAGCAACTCGGTTACCTCGGTGTAGATGGGTCGGAATCCATCGTCGCCGGCCACTTCCCTTGCGGGCCGGGTCAGAAACTCAAAAATATCCAGGTAGAAGTAGAAGGCAACCGCGGCCCCGATGAGCAGCGCCACCACGCAGATCAACAGGCGCGTGCGCAGTTCCCGGAAGTGTTCCCCTAGCGAAACCGGTTCGCTCATCGTCGTCAGGATACGCGGGTGTCTGGGTCGGTTGGAGACTCGGCCGACGCCTCGGTCCGGTCTGCTGGTGTCGCGTCGTTTTGGGCTTGCAGGTGCGCCGGCATGGGCAGGGGTGCAGACGGCGGCCGGGACGGAGCGTCCGGCTGGGGGGACGGAGTATCCGGCGGGGGCGTTGCGGCGGGTGCATTGCGCCGGTTGATGTCATCATCGGCGATGGAGGCCGCGTCCATCACGTCGGTAAAGGTGCGCCGGGCTTCCCGCACCACCTTACCGATGGTACGGGCGGCGTCCATAGCTTTGCCCGGCCCCAGGGCGATGAACGCAACCAGCAGGATCACCACCATTTCCATCGTGCCGATGCCGAATACGTTCATGGCTGAGTCGGAGGGTCGTGCCGAAGGTGGTGCGGAAGTTCATGCGGTACGCGAAACGGGCACTCGCTGAGGCAGCCGTCGGGGACGGAGGCGTCTGTGGCAGACGGTAAGTCGTGGCCCAGGTCGGCGAGCATTTCTACGACGCGGCACACGGGCAAACCCATCACGTTTGAATAGCACCCGTGCAGCAGGTTGGCCGGCCGGAAGTCATCATCCTGAATGGCGTAGGCGCCGGCCTTGTCCATTGGTGTGCCGCTGGCGATGGAGCGTTCCATCTCGGCGTCGGTAAACTCGCGCATCAACACGTCTGCCGACATGGAATCGGTGAGGCAGCGGCCCGTGGCGGCGTCGAGGATGGTCATTCCGGTAATTACCTGATGCTGCGTGCCTCGCAAACGGGTCAGCATGGCCCTGGCATCCTCGGCATCGGCCGGCTTGGCGATGGATTCGCCGTTCAGCGCGACGGTACTGTCCGCTCCGATGTAGTAACCGGCAACCGCGCTTTCGGCAGCCGCCGAGGCGAGGGCTTTCTGGCGGGATAGGCGGCGCACCATGTCGGTAGCAGATTCGTCCGGGAGCTGATCCTCGGGGATATTGGATGGCGCTACCCGGAATTTGATGCCCAACCCGGACAGTAGTTCGCGTCGCCGTGGCGACGCGGAAGCCAACACGACATCTGCGGCGGGCGGTTTCAGCGTCAACGTGGCCACGCATTCGACGTGATGGGTCTGCGGGAACATATCCACCGGCTGCACCGACTCCACGCGATAGCGGCGGCACAGGGTGCGCAGGTCTCGCGCCAGGGTTTCCGGGTTGCAGGACACGTAGGCGATGCGTTTGGGGGCCTGTCGGAGCAACGCGTCCAGCGCCGGCTGCTGGCATCCGGAGCGGGAAGGGTCCAGCACTACGGCGTCCGGAGTTTCCTGGAGGTCCGGCAGCACTTCTTCCACCTTGCCGGTTACGAACCGCACGTTTGCCAATCCAGCCGCGTTTTCGAGGGCATCGGCGATGGCGGCGGTCGATTCCTCTACGGCAATAACCTGTTCCGCATCGGGTGACAGCAGCACGGCGAAGGTGCCCACGCCGGCGTAGGCGTCCAGCACCGTTTCGCGACCGGTCAACTGCAACGCGTCGCGCACCAACTGCACCAGACGCTCGGCCTGGGCGACGTTTACCTGGAAGAAGGATGGTGAGGCGACCCAAAACTCCTGGCCAGCCACCGACTCCCGATACCGTTTCTGTCCGCTGGTTATCGATATTTCCGGGTCATCCAGCGTGGGCTGGATCAGGTAGTCGCCGGTTACGGAGGAGGCGCGGATGGACAGCTGCGAGGTCTCAGAGGCGTGGCCCTGCAACTCGGCAAGCAGGTGGTTGATGCCATCGTGCATCAACATACACCGGTCGATGCGGACGAAGCGGCGGCGCTCGCGGTGTACGAATCCCAATGCCCCGGTGGAGCGCCACACGGTGAAGCGGGCGTGGTTGCGATACCCGTGCGGTTCGGGTGCCGGGATCGCGCCCAGAACCGGTGGCTGGTGGAACGAACCGATGCGTTCCAGGGCGTCGCGCACGATGGCGGTCTTGATGCGGAGCTGCGCCTGGTAGTCGACGTGCTGCCACTGGCATCCGGTGCATTGGCCAAAGTAGCCGCACGGAGGATCCACGCGGTCGGGCGATGGCTCGATAACCCGCGTAACCTGAGCGGATACGTACCGACGGCTGCGGGCGACAATTTCCGCTTCCACAGTTTCGCCGGGGATACCGCCAAAGACGAAGATATCCTCGTCAGCATACCTGGCCATCGCCTCGCCGAGACGACCCCAGGAATGCAGGTATAATTTCACGATGTCGCCCCGTTCGAGAGGGCGAGCGGATGTTGCAACTACGGTGTCAACCATGGGAAACATACTATCATTTATCGCGCAGCCCACGCCCCTTGCCGGGTGAGCCATCGGCAGCCGCGCCGGGGCCCCCCCTTCAACAAGCCCAGTATGATGCTTCGACGGGCTCAGGACGAGCGGGAACGTGATTGATTGTCGACGGGCGCGCGGCGCCGAGACAGCCGGTGTCAACATTGCACCGAAGCCAGTGGGATGCGGGCACGAGATTGCCACGTTCTGCGCTCCTCATACTCACCAACGCGGCGGTTGGGGATGTTGTCAATAATCTAACGGGCCTGACGCTGACCGTGGCTCGGTTGACCGACCGAATGGGCGGGTATAATATTAACGACATCCGGCGTACGCAATCGGTACCGCTGCATGGTGCCCGCTGCCAAACGCCAAACAGATTAACCCCTTAGACCCGTAGAGGAGGGCATCATGCCTGAACCGATAGATGTGACCGGCGACAACTGGCAAGCCAGCGTAATGGATTCGGAGTTGCCGGTGTTGGTAGATTTCTGGGCCGAGTGGTGCGGGCCGTGCAAGATGATTGCCCCCTCCGTCCACGACCTGGCGCTGGAATATGAAGGCAAGCTGAACGTAGCCAAGCTGGATGTGGACAACGATCCCGACATCGCGGCGAAGTACGGCATCCGCAGCATCCCGGCGCTGATTTTCTTCAAGAACGGCCAGCCGGTCGACCAGATCATCGGCGCGCAGCCCAAGCCGGCGCTGAAGCGCAAGATTGAAGCGGTGCTGGAGAGCTAACCCGTCTAACCCTGGGAGTGGATGGGGCCCGGTGGCTCTTGCGGACTTCAAATCCGTTATGCCTCGTGACGAGCGGGGTAGGTGGGTTCGACTCCCTCGCACTCCCGCCAGGGCTCCCATCGACGGCTAACCCAGCTGAATCCGGTAACGTAGCGACCACCCGTACCTGATAAACCAATCCGGCCCTGATGCTGCGTCGGGGCCGGATTTTTATTGATACGGCTGGTTAGCTATCAGCTACGGGCGTCCCCGGCGTCGTCAGTATCGGCCTGGCGCTCTGGTTCGGGTTCGTGCTCGGATTCCCGATCGTCTTCTTTCTGGCTGGTCATGGCTGCCTGCATCTGTTCGGTCCAGTTCCGGAACCAGCGGCGAAACTCATCAAGGGCCGGCGGCGCGACGTAAATCACTTCAACGTCGCTGGGGAATTGCACCTGGTGACGTTCGTTGACCAGCAGCAGGCCGGATTCGTCCTCGCCAAGGGTGGTGTCGATGGTGTTGGCGATGAATTCGTAACGACGGCGATTCGCCTCGGCGTACCACTCCTGCAACCGGACGGCCACGGCCTGGCTCATCAACGGCCCCATCAGGCACCGTTGCAGGTCCAGCGTCTCGGCCAGTATCTCGATTGATTCAGTGGATTCCAGGGTGGCGCCGGCTTCGGTGAGGGCGCGGACGACGGCGTGGCTGCCCGGCCCCATCGCCTGCAGGTAGCCCATTCCCGCTGCTCCGCCCTCGGGTATGTTCTCATGATAAACGTGGGTGATGCTGCCGAGGGCGTTCTGCACGGCGCGCACCTGCACGTCCACCTGCTCCCAGTACCGGCTGACGACTGCGGCGCCTTCCTCTGGTATGTGTTCGGCCGGCGCCGGTATCTGCACCAGCGGGGCCAGCAGCAATTTCCGCTTGCCGTCGTAGTTGGCCGACGCCGGCCGGTTTATTCTGCCCAATTCCCCTGATGCCATACGCGCGTTGGTCCCCCGTGCAGTTTCCTGAAGATATGATAACGCGAGAGTTGCCGCGACCCAAGTGGTACGGCGACGGCATTGTGGTCGAGAGACCGGTTGGGGGAACTCATCATTGATCAATATCCCGCGCTGCGTTAACAATGACAGACTGATTTGCATAAGCGCCAACGCAGAAACCCTCATGCGTACCCGCTTTGTCATTGCGAGCGTAGCGTGGCAATCCCGTCGCCGTAGCAACGGCGGTTCGCCGACGTGTGTTCAGCCTCACCGAGATTGCCACGTCGCTGTGCTCCTCGCAATGACAAAGTGGGCACGCGTGAGCGCAGGAACCGTATTGCCGGAACGGTAGCGCTCTGCTAACCTTGCCAAACGACTGCTGCGCGGAGCGTTACTTGACTCAGCCGATCCCCAAACGGGCCTCCCTATTCGTTACCTGCATCATCGACCAGCTTTACCCCGAGGTGGGCGTGAGCGTGGTGCGGGTTTTGCGCCAGCAGGGTGTCAACGTGGATTTTCCGTCCGGCCAAACCTGCTGCGGGCAGCCGCTTTACAACTCGGGTTTTACCGCTGAGGCCAAACGGTTGGCGGTGCGCGTCCTGGATGCTTTTGAGGATGGCGACTACGTGGTTGTGCCATCCGGGTCTTGCGGCGCCATGATGCGGGTGTTTTACCAGGATTTGTTCGCTGACGACCCTGCGTTGCTGCAACGCGCCGAGGCGCTATCGAAGCGGGTGTTCGAGTTCACCGAGTTTCTGGTAGATGTGCTGGGAGTGGATGAAATTCCCAGTGGCGCCGGTGCGGAGGGCTCGACGTTGACCTACCATCCGTCCTGTCATTTGTTGCGGGAGATGGGGGTTAAGGATGCGCCGCGGCGATTACTGGATGGGTCGGGCGTGTCGGTGACCGATCTGCCCAATGCCGAACAGTGCTGCGGGTTCGGTGGGACGTTTGCCATCAAGTATCCGCACATTTCGGAAGCGATGCTGGCCGACAAAGTTGATTCCATTATTGAGAGCGGCGCCGACACCATCACCGCCTGCGACATGGGGTGCCTGATGCACATTGGCGGGGCGTTGAGCCGGCGCGATTTGCCGGTACAGGCACGCCACATCGCCCAGGTTCTGGACCGGCCGGCGGGCTGACCGATGGCCGACGTTAAAACCAGAGAGTTTAAGCCGGCAACGCGCGCCGCGATCGTGGACCCGCAGCTACGCCAGGCTTTCAAGCGCGCCGGCGAGGGGTTTGATAATGCACGCCGGGAGGCCGTTGACGAGGTTACGCCGGAGGTGTGGGAGCAGTGGCGTCAACAGGCCCGCAGCATCAAGGAGCACACCATCGGGCATCTGGACTACTACCTGGAGATGCTCGAGCGCAACGTCAGCGCCGCCGGCGGACAGGTTCACTTCGCGGCGGATGCGGCGCAGGCCAACGCCATCGTCAGCGAAATCGCGCGCACCCGGGGCGTGAAGGTTGCCACCAAGAGCAAGTCAATGGTGTCCGAGGAATTGGGGCTGAACCACGTTCTGGAAGCTCAGGGGGTGGAGGTTTTCGAGACCGACCTGGGCGAGTACATCATCCAGCTGGCCGAGGAGACCCCTTCGCATCTGGTGGCGCCGGCCCTGCACAAGACGCGCGGCCAGGTTGCCCGATTGTTCGCCGACCGGCTCGGGGTGCCCTACTCGGACGACATTGAGGAGATGGCGAGGGTTGCCCGTGTGGTGCTGCGCCAAAAGTTCCTGGACGCCGACCTGGGTATCAGCGGCGCCAATTTCCTGGTGGCCGAGACCGGCACGCTGGTCATCATTACCAACGAGGGAAACGGGCGCTTGTGCACCTCCGCGCCGCGCGTCCACATCGGCATCACCGGCATGGAGAAGGTCATTCCGTCGATGCAGGACCTGGCGGTGTTCCTGAGACTGCTGCCCCGCTCGGCCACGGGACAGCGCATTACGTCCTACGTCAGCATGGTTACCGGCCCCAGGCGAGCCGACGACGAGGATGGGCCGGAGGAGTTTCACCTGGTCATTGTCGACAATGGACGCAGCACGTTGCTGCGTGATCCCGCGCTGCGCGAATCGCTGTATTGCATCCGCTGCGGCGCGTGTCTGAACGTGTGTCCAGTGTACCAACGGGTGGGCGGCCATGCCTACGGATGGGTTTACCCCGGGCCGATTGGCTCCATCGTTACGCCGGCGCTGGTGGGCGTGGCGCAAGCCAGGGATTTGCCCAACGCATCCACGTTGTGTGGGGCGTGTCGGGAAGCTTGCCCGGTGCAAATCAACATACCCCGGATGCTGCTGCACCTGCGGCGCAAGCTGGCGGAAAGCCCGGATTCCCAAGAACGCACCGCCTCGGACACCGACGTGTTGATGGCCCGTGGTTTCGCGACCGTTATGTCGAGTCCGGTGTTGTTGAAAGTGGCGCGCGGCTTGGGTCGGCTGGCCCTGAAACCCTTGGCCAAACGCGGCAAGATCGGCCCGTCGCGGCTGCCTTTCCTGTCCCGCTGGACGGCATCGAAAGACCTGCCGGCTCCACCGGCCCGTTCGTTCAGCGACGTGTGGCGCGACGAACTCTCCCGTAGTGACGGTTAGCGGGCAATCGGGCGATGTAACGGTATCCCATCCTGTTGAATTCCGAGTATTCTGAAATGTCATTGGGTATCCCAACTGCTGAATTCCTGGCGTCGGTGCGGGAGGCGTTGGGGCGTGAGGCCGTGCCGCCGGAGACTGCATACCACCACCTCACCGAGGATGTTGCGGCCCTGGAATCGCAGGCCGTTGCGATTCGCCAGCGCATCGCCGACGAATTGCCGGCGCTGATGGATGGTTTGGCGACCACCGCCGAGCTGCGGGGCTGGAATGTCCGGCGAGCCGCTGGCGGGGAAGATGCGGTGGGTTATGTTGTGTCGTTGGCACAAAGTCTCGGGATCGAATCGGCCGCGCGCTCGGAGCAATCGGTGTTTGACAGCGTGCCGGTTGACGGCGCGTTGGCCGGCGTCGGGGTGTTGTGCTGGCCGGCGGTGTATCCGTCTGAGTCAGACCGCGATTCAGTGCGCCGGCGTCTGTCCGAAACGGGCCTGGGCATCACCGGGGCCGACTACGCCATCGCTGAAACCGGATCGGTGATTGTGCTGCCTCGCCGGGGATTGAGCCGGCTGGTGTCAGTGGTGCCGCCGGTGCACGTCGCCATCGTCAGACCCCAGGATGTCCTGGGCACGCTGGACGATCTGTTCGCGCTGCGCCGCCTGGAGTATCACGGTAACGAGGGCGAGATGGGCAGTTATCTGAATTTCATCACCGGGCCGAGTCGGACGGCGGACATTGAATCGACCATTGTGGTGGGCGTACACGGGCCGCGTGAGGTTCACTTGGTATTACTGGACACGGAGCAGGCGGATAAGGAGTAACGGCGATGCCAATGCGAGTGGGGTTTTTACAATTCCGGCGACAGATGATGGAGCAGCAATTGGCGGAAATGATTGACGTGTTTCCGACGCTGGGCATCGACAAGGCCATTCTCATCGGCGACATGGTGAGCGAGGACTATTCGCCCAGCAGCAGCATCGACTTTGTTTTTGTGCACGAGACCGACCGTCCCTTTGGTCGCCGGGCCGATTTCTTCTCCTATCACATTGGCTCACAGGTGGGGATGACGGCACAGGTTTACACTCCCGAGGAGTTCGACGAGTTGAAAGACACGCTGCCGGCGCTGTATCGGGCCTGCACACAAGGAAGGGTGGTTTTCGATGCCTGATTTTGCTGCGGAAGGCCGGCGCTGGTTCCGGCAGGCGGAGCGCGACCTGGAAGATGCCAATTTCAACCGGCAGGGCGAGCGGTTCAACGTGGCCTGTTTCCTGTGCCAGCAGGCCGCTGAGAAAGCGGTGAAGGCGTACCTGTATCGGCGGGGCGCCGAGGACGTGTGGGGCACTTCTCTAATCGACCTGTGCGAAGACGCCAAGATTTTCGAGATGTTTTTCGACACCATCAAGGCCGAAGCGCGCCAGCTGGACAAGTACTACGACATTACGCGCTATCCGGCGTTCCTGCCGAGCGGCATACCAGCGGAGGCGTTTGACGATGTGGACGCCGAGCGCGCGATGGAGTTGGCCGGTATCGTGGTCGACTTCGTGGCGCAGCGGATTTACTAGCCCGCCAGTCTGTCAACAGGCCCTAATACGGTTCGTGCAAGGCTCCTCAGGCTCCCTCGCAGGGTAGGAAGAAGGGGAGTAAATGCTGAAAGCCGCCGGTATGCGGTAAGACGATGAAGCAGTTAGTCGCCGTCAGTTTCCTGGCTGTCCTGGCTCTGGCCATTATAGCCAGTATGGCCTGTGAAGGTTCTGCGCCCACCCCGGCTGCGCCGCCAGCGCCGGAACTGACCATTCCGCCGGCGACAGGCGCTTTGTCCCCAATGCCCTTGCCTACCCCAATGACTTGGGCCAGGGCGTGGACGGGAAACACCGAAGTACCCCTGGAGTTCGACAATGGTGTTGACTCAAAACGATTGCTTTTGAGATTCGCTATACTGGAAAAGCTAGCAGGATAGCGACAATTTATCCGCGAGGAGTAACCAAGACATGCGGGGATTAGCACACCGTATCGTACACGCGAGGAGGTTCGGACACCTTCTCGTTATACTCATCATCGGGAGCGCCATTTTTCATGGCGTTGGAGCCTCTGTCTTACCAGAGGAAGCAGATTTTGAAACTTCTGCCCAAACATTTGACTGGGTCATCCTCATCCTGTTTTTGTTGCTCTGGCTCCCGACGGTGGTAGCGCTCACTTTGGAAGCGCTTGTCAAGATGTTTGGACACTGGCCAAGGGTGGACCGGTACTTCAGGGAAGGTTGGAATTCCCTCGATTTCCTGATCGTTAGTTTCCTGATAATCGACTTCGTAGTCCCTTCCGCTCTCAGCGGCTACGCGGTTCTCATCGTTTCGGTGCGCCTGCTGCGGCTTCTTCGGGGCCTTTCGACCGTTCAGGACCTGCATTTGATCCTGTCTACACTGTTCCGCTCCATACCTAGTCTGGGACACATAATGGTCCTGATGGGCATCGTCATCTATTCGTATGCCCTTGTCGGGTTCAACCATTTTAGTGAGCACGACCCGGAATACTGGGGAAGTTTGGGCGTATCCGTTTTGTCGCTGTTTCAAATAGTGACGCTGGATGAGTGGGACAATATCATGCGGACTACCATTGAGCTGGAGCCGTTGGCGTGGGTCTATTTCGTCAGCTTTGTAATAAGCAGCGCATTTATCGTAACCAATCTATTCATAGCCGTCGTAATCAAAAACCTGGACGAAGCTAGGCAGGAACGCCTACGACCGTTGGAAACGCCCGCCTCCAGGGAAGAAATCCTTCGGGAACTGCGCTCGACCCAGCAAGCGTTCCGCCGCCTGGAAGAACGCTTGCAGAAACTCCCCGATTAATCGTATCCCAAAATGGGCAAACCAACGTGCATGACGATTTCCATCTCGGCGAAAGGGCGCGGCAGAATCTGGGATCCTCTTCAATCGCGTTGCCTACAGGTCGCCTTGCCGTTGACTCCAATTGTGACGAGAAGACAAACCAGCTGACGCACAACGTCAACGGGCTCTATTCAGTTCGCGAAAGACACCCCCGGGCGCCTTCGCGAGCCGGGAAAAGAGGCGTCATGCTGAAATCCGTCGGTATGGAGTAAGACAATGAAGCATTTACTGGCCGTCAGTGTTCCGGCCGTCCTGGCCCTGGTGGTCATAGTTAGCGTGGCCTGTGAAGGTCCTGGGCCCACGCCGCCGCCAGCGCCGGAGTTGACCATGCCGCCGGCGACACAGGCTTTGCCCCCAATGCCCTCGCCCACGCCAACCGTTGCTCCAACGCCGCCCCAGGCGCCCTCGGCTGAGCGCGCTCCGACACCGGAGCCGGCGCGGGAGCCGGGGCCCACGTCTACGAGAGTTCCGCCGCCAACGCCGGAGCCAACTCCAGCCGGCGAGCGGATAGACTGGAGCCCGTGTGAGTCTGACCCCGAGCTGGAATGCGGATTCGTAGAGGTTCCGGCGGACTACCGGGACCCTGAGGCCGGCAGCCTCAGCATCGCGGTCAACGTGCACCGGGCCGCGTCTCCGGACCAACGGGTTGGCTATCTGTTGGTGAATCCCGGCGGACCGGGATGGAGCGGTTTAGAGATGGCGGCCGGCGCTGCAATTGGAGGATTCAGCGCTGAGATCGTTGAGCGCTTCGACATCGTCGGGTTCGACCCCCGCGGCGTCGGGGCGTCCGAGCCTGCATTCGCCTGTGGCGACCTTGGTGAGCAGCTCGCTCTGCTGAGCGCCATCGACGGGGACATCGACACTCCCGAGGAGATGGTGATCGGCGAAGCGGCGGCCAACCTGTGCCTCCAGTCGATGGGGTCGGTGGGCGGCCGGCTGCACACCGAATATGTTGCCCGGGACATGGACGCAATACGCCAGGCCCTGGGCGCGGAGCAAATCTCTTACTACGGAGCCGGCTATGGAGCGGCGCTGGGAGGCTGGTATTCTACGCTCTTCCCCGAGTCGGTTCGGGCAATGGTCGTTGACGGCGCCGACAACCCGGTTGACCCAGCCGCCACCCAACAGGAACGCATCGCCGAGCAACTCGAAGAAATCTCCGGTTTCGCTGCCGCGCTCGCGGAGGCGCTGACCGCGTGCATTGATCCGGAGTGCCCGAGCTACAACGACGGCGATCCGGTGGGCTACTTCCGTCAGGCTGCCGCCAAACTGGACCTGGTCAACGCTGCGGCGGATAATCCCCAGGCTGGCCTGCTTGGGGTAATCACGACCCTGTACAACGAGCTGTTCTGGCCGTTCCTGTGGGAGGGTCTGTTCGAGCTCAACGAGAACGACGACCCGTCCCTTCTGGTCGCCGTCGCCTTGGTACAACTGGGGGACGACCCCGCCGCTGCGAGCTTCACGGCGCACGTCAATTGCCTCGACTACTGGGCCTTGCATCCGGAGTTGGACCGGGCCACGCGACTGGATGACGACATAACCGCAGCTGCCGCCATCGTGGCAGAGTTCCCCTTGCTGGCGGTAATGGACTTGTCGTTCCCCCACCCTTGCCCCTTCTACGATCAGTTCGCCCCCGAACCGCTGGCGGGGCCGCTCGACGGCGGAGACGTGCCAATACTGGTAATCGGCAACCACGCCGACCCGGTTACTCCGTTCAGTGAATCCGAAGAGCTGGTGACCGATACGTTCAGCAACGGCTATCTGCTGGCGACCTCTCACCACAAGCACGTTGTCTATCCTGAAAACCAGTGCGTGAACCACCACGTTCATCGAGCGCTGATTAACGGCGTGTACCCTGGCGAGCGGCGGGTCTCCTGTGAGCGGGAAGACCCGGAACCGGAGCTTACTGCCGCGGCCGGCGGGCAGATAAACTGGCGGATCCCGTGCGTCGACAGTCTCCCAATGCTCGAGTGCGGGCGCCTGGCAGTTCCCGCTGACTACCGGGACCCTGAGGCCGGCAGCCTCGGAATCTGGGTCGTCGTTCACCGGGCCACTACACCGGACCAACGGATTGCCTATCTGTTGGTGAATCCCGGCGGTCCGGGCGTGAGCGGTGTAACTTTTGCCGTCGGCGCTGCATTTGGACAGTTCCCCGATGAAATCGTTGAGCGCTTCGACATCGTAGGCTTCGACCCCCGGGGAGTCGAGTCGTCCGAGCCGGCATTCGCCTGTGGCAACCCCGGTGAGCAGCTGGCGCTGCGCGCCTCAGTCGAGGACGACGTCATAGACACCCCCGAGGAGATAGCCGCCGGCGAAGCGGCCGCCAACCTGTGCATCGAGTCAATGGGGCCGGTCGGCGGCCTGCTGCACAGCGCGTATGTCGCCAGGGATATGGATGAGATACGCAAGGCGCTGGGGGCCGATCAAATCTCTTACCTGGGATATTCCTACGGCTCGGCGCTGGGGGTCTGGTACGCTACGCTCTTTCCCGAGTCGGTCAGGGCAATGGTGGTTGACGGCGCCGACAACCCGGTTGACGAAGCCGCCACCATAGAAGAAGCCATCGCCGAGAGTATCGAGGAAGGCAGGCCGACGGAAGAAATTCTGGAACGGGCGCTGCAAGCGTGCGCCGATCCGGAATGCCCGATCTACAACGACGGAGACCCGGTTGGTTACTACATGGAGGCTGCCGCGAAACTGGACCTGGTCAACAGCGCGGCGGGTGGTTATCCCATCGTCGGCTATCTTGGAGTGATTTCGGCCCTGTACGCTGAAGAGTTATGGCCTACCCTATGGAAGGGTCTGTTCGAGCTCAACGAGAACGACGACCCGGCCATTCTACTCGAACTCGCCATGCGCCAGTCGGCCGTGAGGAACCCCGGCGCAAGCTTCACTGAACATGTCAATTGCCTGGACTCCTGGGCCTTGGACCCGGAGGACCGCGCCACATACCTGGAGAAACTCGCAACGATTCGTGCTGCCATCGAGGGGATGTTCCCCTTGACGGAGGCAGCGTCCAGACCGTACCTCTCAATTTGCCTCTTCTACGACCAGTTTGCCCCCCCACCCCTTGAGGGGCCGTTCGACGGCGGGGGCGTACCGATACTGGTAGTCGGCAACCACTCCGACCCGGTTACTTCGTTCGTAGAATCCGAAGAGCTCGCAACCGAAACGCTCAGCAACGGCTATCTGGTGGAGACTTCTCACCCCACGCACACCGTCTACCCGGCAAACGAATGCGTTAACCACCACGTTCACCGGGCGCTGATTGACGGCGTGTACCCCAGCGAGGGGAGGGTTTACTGCGAGCAGGAATAACGAGGCCGCCAACTCCAATCGCTAATTCCTCTTGGGTTTGCCAGCACTACTACTGATGCGTGAACGATTGTCTAAACTTGCGTTGCTTTCGTCCGACCCTGCTGGATTCCCGCTTTCGCGGGAATGACGGCGGGTGCGGGAATGACGGAAAGGATTGGTTTAGATGTTTGCTCACGCATCAGTAATAGGAAGGCTGTCGCTCCGGTTACTAAACGTCCACCTGGGCCTGGGCTTCCTGGTCACTGCCGAATATCTCGGCCAGTCGTTCCTGACGATAGGAGAAAATGCGGTTCAGGTCGCGGCGCACCAGCAGGCGGTCCGTTAGCCAGCCGCCAAGTACCGAGTATTCCACCACGTCGCGCACCAGCGTCCCGCCATGGTCGGGTGTGAAGGTGTGCAGGTGACGCCAGTAGCGATAGGGGCCGCTGATTTGCTCGTCCACGAAGGAATGCGGCGGGTCCCATTGGGCGATGCGACTGCGCCAGGACATGGGGAAGCCGTGCAACCGCAAACGGTAGTCAATTTCTACGCCGGCGACCATTTTGATTGGGGCCGGGGTGAGCACACGAAAATGGAGCAACGACGGCGTGAGCAGCTCCAGGTTGAATGCGTCGGCGTAAAAATCAAAGATTGCATCGGGCTGGCGCGGCAACCATTGGACGCTCTCGAGGGTGAACATTGCCGTGCCCAATGCGTCAGGGGTGCGCGTTTTTACCGAGGTTGTAGAGGCGCAGGGCCCGTTCGGCGGCGCGCTCGAGCAATTCCGCCCCCTGAGCGAGGCTGGATGCCAGATCGGTCGGTTCTTCGGCGATGGATATAATCGCGTCGATGCCGTGGTCATACAGCACGTCATAGCCGGGGCCCAAACCGCCGGCCAGGAGCAGGGTGGGGACGCCGAACGCTCGGCTGCGGCGGGCGATGCCCACCGGGGCCTTGTCGAAGGCGGTGGAGCGGTCGGCGCGGCCCTCGCCGGTGATTACCAGATCGGCGGTGGCGGCGTGGCTATCGAAGTCCAGCGCGTCGCACACCATATCGATGCCGGAGCGCAATTCGGCGTTGGTGAAGGCAATCAGGCCGGCTCCCAGGCCGCCGGCGGCTCCCGACCCGGCGGTATGCAACACGTCCACGCCCAGGTCGGACGCTATGACGCGCGCCAGGTTGGCCAGGCACTGGTCGAGTTCGACCACGATTTCGGGAGTGGCTCCCTTCTGTGGGCCGAAGATTGCGGACGCTCCGGTGTCGCCGCACAGTGGGTTGGTAACGTCGGTGGCGCCGATGATGGTGGCGTCGACCAGACCGGGATGCCGGCCGGTGGTGTCGATGCGAATCAGACCGGATAGCGCCGCTCCGCCGGGGGGCAACTCTGCGCCGCTGGCGTCCAGGAAACGCGCGCCCAGAGCCGCTGCCATGCCGGTGCCGCCGTCGTTGGTGGCGCTGCCGCCCAGACCGACGATGATGCGATTGAAGCCGCCGTCCAGCGCGGCGCGCATTAGCTCGCCAGTGCCGAAGGTGGTGGTGGTGCGGGGATTGCGGCGGTCCCCGGGCACGAGGGCCAAACCGGAGGCCAGGGCCATCTCGATGACGGCGGTGCGCCCGTCGCCCATGACGCCCCACTGCGCGGTGCGGTGTTCTCCCAACGGTCCCGTAACCGGGGCGTCGAAGAAACGACCGCCGGTGGTTTCGATGAGCGCAGCCAGTGTGCCGTCACCGCCGTCGGCGACCGGAATCAACGTGGTTTCGGCGTCGGGGATGGCGCGCAACACACCCCACTGGATGGCGAGGGCAGCATCGCGAGCGCCGATGCTCTGCTTGAAAGCCTGGGGGGCGATGACGACTCGGAGCGGCATATTCCGATTATACCGCAGGCGTTTGGTGGCAACTGGTGGGCGGGATGTGCCACTGGCCGCGCCCGCCCGGGCAACCGCATTCTAATTGAATCAGTTTTTGAGGTGCCCGTCATTCCCGCGAAAGCGGGAATCCAAGTGGCTTGGTTGTACGTCAACTGCCTGGAAGCAATCTGTATGGATTCCCGCTTTCGCGGGAATGACGATTTATCAGGCCACCTAAAGTTAGAATGCGGTTGCCCTCCACGCCCGCCGGTTCAGTAGGCAACTTCCGTATGGTGTGCTACCATCGTCGGGCCGCCATTAGTGCGTAACGCGCACCGGAGTGATGGGATGCCTACCAAGCAGGAATTAAAGGACCAGGCTTTTGCCGAGATTGACCAGCGCGCCGACGAGTTGATCAACCTGTCGAAGCAGATTCTGGCCAATCCGGAGCCGGGGTTTCGCGAGTTCAAAACGGCGGCGCTGGTGGGCGACAAGTTTGCGCAGATGGGCGTTCCCTTCCGCAGCGGCCTGGGCATGACGGGGTTGCGCGGCGAGATAATTGGCGGCAGCGAAGGGCCGACCATGGCCATCATTGGCGAGCTGGATAGCCTGATTGTCAACGAACATCCCCACGCCAACGCGGACACCGGCGCCGCGCACGCCTGCGGCCATCATTGCCAAATCAGCATGATGCTGGGCGCCACCATGGGTCTGATGCACTCGGACGTGTTGCCGAACCTGAGCGGGCGGATCATTCCCATCGCGATGCCGGCTGAGGAATACATCGAGATTGAGTACCGGGACGCGCTGCGGCGGGCCGGTCAGATTGAATTTCTGGGCGGCAAACCGGAGTTCATCCGGCTGGGTGAGTTCGACGACGTCCACCTGGCCATGATGGTGCATACCACCAGCACACCCGCCGAAAAGCAGCTGTGCATCAGCGGCACGAGCAACGGCACACTGGCCAAGAAAATCCAGTTCATTGGCAAGGGCGCCCACGCCGGCGGGTCGCCGCACCTCGGCATCAACGCGCTGAACGCAGCGACGCTGGCGCTGTCGGCCATCCACTTCAACCGGGAAACCTTTCTGGATAGCGATACCGTGCGGGTGCATCCCATAATCACCAAGGGCGGAGAGGCCGTTAGCGCCGTTCCCGCAGATGTGCGGATGGAGACCTTCGTGCGCGGTCGCACGCTGGAAGCAATCATGGACGCCAATCGCAAGGTGGACCGTGCGCTGCGTGCCGGCGCAATGGCGATGGGCGCAACGGTAAATATCCAGACCATCCCCGGCTACCTGCCGTTGATGCAGAATCAGAAGATGGCGGGCATTTTCGAGGCCAACGCCAACACACTGGTTGGCTCCGAGAACGTGGCTAAAATCCAGCACCGCACCGGCAGCACCGACATGGGGGACGTAAGCCACCTAATGCCGGTAATTCACCCCTATGTTGGCGGCGCCACCGGCCTTGGCCACGGGGCGGACTACGTGGTGCAGGATTACCAGCTGGCCGTCATCACGGCCGCCAAGTCGATGGCTGCCACCGTGATCGACCTGCTGGCCGACGGAGCTACCGAAGCCCGTCAGGTTATTGCCAACCATCGCCCGGAAATGACCTCTCGCGAATACGTGAAATTCATGCGATCGATGGCATCCGAGGAAACCTTCTGCGACGCCTAGCGTCCCGCCATAGTCCGCCGCTATTACCGCCACCAATAACACTCGACCCGCAGGCCCACACCAATGCCAACACGAGAAGAACTGAAAGCCGCGGCCTGTGAGGCTATCGACCGGCGTTCCGACGACCTGATTGCCGTCGCGAAAGACATTCTGAACCACCCGGAACCCGGCTACAGCGAGTACCGGACCGCCCGGGTGGTCGCCGAGCAGTTCGCCAAACTTGGGATCAAGTTTCGATCAGGACTAGCGCTGACCGGCCTGAAGGGGACGGTGAAGGGCGGCGCCGGAAGCGGGCCCCGGGTGGCCATCATTGGGGAGCTGGACAGCCTGATCGTCGACGGCCATCCCCACGCGGCCGCCGACACCAACGCCGCCCACGCCTGCGGCCACCACTGCCAGATTGGCATGATGATTGGCGCCCTGGTGGGCCTGACCCAACCCGAAGTGCTGGCTGAGTTGAACGGCGAGATTGTACCGTTTGCGGTGCCCGCTGAAGAGTTCATCGAGGTAGCGCGCCGGCTGGAATTGCGGGATAGCGGCAAGATTGAGTTCCTGGGGGGCAAGCAGGAGCTGATTCGCCTGGGCGAATTTGATGATGTAGACATGGCAATGATGTGCCACACGGCCAGCGACATGGGCGCACACTCGTTTGCTATGGGGGGCACGAGCAACGGGCATATCGTCAAATACGTGCGCTTCAGCGGACGGGCCGCCCACGCCGGCAGCGCGCCGCACCTGGGCGTGAACGCGCTGAATGCGGCAACCTTCGCGCTGCACGCCATCAATGCCAACCGCGAGTTGTACCGTGAGCAGGACACCGTCCGCATTCACGGCATCATGACCGCAGGCGGTCAGGCGGTAAACTCGGTGCCGTCCGACGTTAGGCTGGAATGGAGGGTGCGGTCGGGTACACCGGAGGCGGTGGTTCGCAATTCCGACATCGTCGACCGTTGTTTCAGGTCCGGAGCGATGGCCGTTGGGGCCTCAGTTTCCATCACCAACATTCCCGGATACCTGCCAATGCGCCACGACCAACACCTGCTAGAGTTGATGCGTGAGAATTCGTCGAACCTGCTGAGCGAAAATCGGGTGCTGATGATGCCCGCATCGCGCAATCGCGGCGGTTCCACCGATATGGGCGACCTAAGCCATATCCTGCCATCCGTCCATCCCTACACGGGCGGCGCACAGGGCGCCGGACACAGCAACGAGTATCTGATTACCAACTACGAGCAGGCGGTGGTGAATCCGGCCAAGATAATGGCGATGTCGGTCATCGACTTGCTGGCTGAAGGCGGTGCCAAAGGTCGTCAGGTCATCGCGTCGTTCCGACCCGCGATGAACCGTAACGCCTACCTGCACTTCCAGCGTCAGCGCGCCGAGGTTCTGCAATACGACGGCGCGGCAGTCTGACCAGGTCGGTGCGGCGATGCCGGCCCGGGCGGGTTACAGTCCGGCAAGCGTCAACAGCGTCATAATTGAGCCGGCGATTAGCGGGATGGTCAGGTTGTCGTCCACGGGTATCGGGGCCAATTCCACCACGGCAGCAACGATCGCGGTTGCCACCACCGCCCAGGTCCATTGGCCGTAGCCCAGGGCCGACACCACTGCCCAAACCGCCAGCGCCGCCACGATGAAGGCCGCCGACCCAACTGGCGATTTACTCCAAAGGCGCGGGCCCGGCGCGCGCCTTCCGACCAGCGCGGCCACCGGGTCGCCGACAGCCACGAAGAGCAGCACCGGTACCGCCACGCTTGGCCCGAAGAAATAGAATGCAAAGAACGCGGCGATGAGAAAGTAGGTTGCACCGGTTATCTCCGCCGTTTCGGAAGTTTTCAGAATCGGCGCGAATACCCGCAAAAAGAAATGGTTTAGCCAGCCAACCCGGAACCGGCCGGTCTCCAGCGCCAGGGATAGCAGCGCCCCGCCGCCGAGTATTAGCATGTACTGCGTCTCGGGGATGGCGAACGCCAGCAGGGTAGTTGCGCTGGCGGCTACAAAGTGGAACAAACGACGCCAGGTGGGCGGCGCGGTGGCATCGGGCGGGAGATTCATGGCGGCGCTGCGCTGACGTTGGCCATCCACCAGCCAGCTGCCGGGCGCGTCAACCGACCGGCGCAACCGATTCGGCGCACGTCAAAACCCGGCCTAGAAATCGATGGTAACCGTGTCGCCCGCGGCCCAGCGGAGCGACCTGATCATGGTGCCCTGGGGAACTTCGAAAACCATCCAGCCGTCCAGACCCGTGCCCTGGGGTAGCTGCTGCGAATATTGCACCAGTTTAGGCTGGCCGTCGGGCTCGGTTTCTTCGAAGGTCTGGTTCCACAGGAATTCGACGCATACTGTGGGTTTCTCCGGATTGACGGGCAAGGTGCAGTGGTCGCCCGGTTTTTCGGGTATGCCGGCGGGTTCGGCGCGCTCACCCACGTTGATGGGGAAGTAGCGGCCTTGCAAGAAATCCCGCAACTGGGCGGATTGCTCGTCCACGTTGACCGCTGCGGTGGTGGCGGTGTGGTTCTCCACCTTGACTCTCAGCAGGACCAACTCATGATCCGGCCTCTCCGGGGTCAATTTGTAGAGCGTGTCGTCGGTATACCCTGGGCCCGCGTTGCGAGACGAAGTTGTCCAACGCAGTTCGTCGGTGCGCTCCATCGCCGCTACGCTGATGTGCAGGATGCGACCCTTGTAGAACTTGCCGATGTTGGGAGATTGGGACGAACAGGCCAGTGCGGCGCCAGTCGTCGCGACCGCCACCAATACGAACACCACCCACCAGCGGGTGAGCATATTGGTTCGGCTAATCATCGGCCGTCCCGCTCAGTGTCGGCAATTCCCGCAACTCGGCAATAAGGTCAACCAGGACGGCAAGCAGCCGGTCGACTTCGGCGTCGGTGTTGTCCTTGCCCAACGTGATGCGCAGGGACCCGCGCGCCACGTCGGCGGTCTGCCCCAATGCCAGCAGGACGTGGGAAGGCTCCAGAGAGCCACTGCTGCACGCGCTGCCGCTGCTGGCGGCGATGCCCTGCAGATCCAGCCCCAGCAGAATCGACTCGCCGTCGACGCCGGCAAACGATATGTTCAGGTTGTTGGGCAGGCGCTCTGACGGATGCCCGTTCAGCACACAGTCTGGAATGCGGCGCGTGATTTCATCGACGATGCGGTCGCGCAACCCGACACACTGGATGCCGACCGCGTCCCGCGAATTGTCGGCAATCTCAAGGGCGGTGGCGAGACCCATGATACCAGCCACGTTCTCAGTGCCGGAGCGACGCTCGCGCTCCTGTCCACCGCCGGTAATGAGCGGGAGGAACGGCACGCCGCGCCGCAGGAACAGTACTCCAACGCCCTTGGGCCCATAGAACTTGTGCCCCGACAGGCTCATCATGTCGACACCCAACCGCCGCACATCCAGGTCGAGGAAACCGGCGGCCTGGACGGCATCGGTGTGCATTACGATGGTGCGGTTAAGTTCCTGGCCTCTGGTCTTCACGGCGGCCGAAATGTCGGCGATGGGGTTGATGGTGCCAATCTCGTTGTTGGCGTACATCACGGATACGACGGTGGTTGCGGCGGTGATGGAATTGTAAACGCGCTGGGGATCCACCCGGCCGTAGTCGTCAACGGGCAGGAGGGTTACCTCCCAGCCCCGGTTTTCCAATACCTGACAGGCGTGGAGGACGGCGTGGTGCTCGGTGCTGGCGGTAATGACGTGGCGTCCGGTTTCTTCCAGGGCGGTGGCCGCTCCCTGGATGGCGGCGTTGTCCGACTCGGTGCCGCCGCTGGTGAATACCACCTCGCGGTTGCGGCAATTGAGCACCCTGGCGACCCGTTCCCGCGCGCCGTCCAAAGCGTAGCGCGCCTCCTGGCCAACGGTATGCACGCTGGAAGCGTTGCCGTAGAGCTGGGTAAAGTAGGGCAACATGGCCTCAAGCGCCCGAGGATCCATCGGGGTGGTCCCGGCGTGGTCAAAGTATATGTGGCCCTGGGTGGTCATTTGAGGGTTCCCATATCAGGCTGATATTTTAGCATACGCGGGTTGAACGGTTGGTGGATTGGCGCGTGGTGGCCAGGGCAACCGCATTCTAATTGAATCAGTTTTTGAGGTGCCCGTCATTCCCGCGAAAGCGGGAATCCAAGTGGCTTGGTTGTACGTCAACTGCCTGGAAGCAATCTGTATGGATTCCCGCTTTCGCGGGAATGACGATTTATCAGGCCACCTAAAGTTAGAATGCGTTTGCCCTGGCGTGGTGGCGTATTGGGTTGCGCGGGCGGACGCAATCAGCCGAGCCATTTGTCCCAAAGGAGGAAGGCGTAGGTTGCGGTTGCGGCGAGGCCGATAACCACCGAAATCCATTGCTCGAAATCACGACTTGACTCATCGCGAATCAGTACGCCGTACCATCCGGACTCCGGGTCGCGCGAAAAAACCGCAGCCAGCCAGTCGCGGTGCACATCCCAGGCGTTGACGGTTAGAAACACGATGACCGCGCAAAACGGGAAGGTGAACATCTCGACCAGGAATCCGGTCCAGCCACTTTGTTCGGGTCTGGCGAGCAGGGCCATTGCGACCGTAATCACCGCGAAAACGATGAGGGCGAAGAATTCCCCGAAGTTGTTACCGCGCTGTTTGGAATGAATTACCGAATCCAGCGACGCCTCGGTTTGGGAAAGCGTTTGCTGGTCATCCGGGGTTTGGGCGGTGGACTGCGCTGACTGGAGGTTCAGCTTGAGGTCGCCGTAGGCGGCGTAAGTGTCCTCAATGTTCCGCGCGGCGTCGAGGCTCATCATGTTCTCGCGAACCTGACCGGCTACGACACCGCGGCGCGCGAGGAGGTCCAGACTGTGGAAAATTGAGTACATCGTGTTGTCTTCGTAGGAAGTACGGTCCACGAAACGGGACACACGAAAAGCCAGAATCAGGGTAAACAGAGTTGCGGAGAGACCGAGAACGCCGAAATAGCCCTCGCTGCCCACCCAAACCCATTCTTCAGGCCGCAAGTACACCACGGCGCCGCAGGTCCAGAGGGCCAGGATAAGAGCTTTGAAGCCGAACTCAATCTCGGCCTCGAAGTTGATGAGAAGATTGGCGACAATTATCGAAAGCACCCCGATCACCAGATAATCTACCCGCACGATATTGAAGTCGAAAAACTCACTCAATAAGGGCATTGTTGCTAGGGACAATAGGAAAAGCCACAACAGACTCAACACTGGAGTCCCATAGATAACTGCGTTCACCCCCAAATTGGTGGCTTGTAGATTGCCCATTCGCCAAGCTATCGTCGCAGGCGCGTAAGTCACGACGCCACCGACAAACGCTACCACCAGGAGGCCAAACGTCGTAGATTCTCCGCGAATGATACCCACCACCAAACTCACCAAAACCGACATGGAACTGCTCACACCGTAGGCCACGATCAGGCAAAACAATTCTAAAAACTTCTGTCGGCCCACTTCCCCAAAGCGAGCTCCTACTTCGTCAAGAGACTCAATCTCCAACAATTCTTCACTCACGTCGGTGCTCCATTTGAAACTGAACGCGGCGAAAGAACCCACCAGAGCACCCACCAAAGCGAGAATAGACCCTAACATAGCGGTACCGGAATATTCCCCAGCGACGTTGCCAAAGAGTGCACTCGATTGGCTTCCAACCACGAAGGAAAGACCAAGCAA
This sequence comes from Dehalococcoidia bacterium, assembly GCA_965220095.1. Classification (GTDB taxonomy): domain Bacteria; phylum Chloroflexota; class Dehalococcoidia; order Lucifugimonadales; family UBA3495; genus Bin87. The sequence goes on along the minus strand of OZ244805.1, from coordinate 821,091 downwards.
GCACAGCAATATCATCACGGCAGTCAGTCGCAAGTTGGGTCTATATCTGCCGCTTTTCCGATGAGCATATGCCAACATCAGAATCATCCATAGTGGCCAAGTTTCGAAGATCATGGTCGCTGCGGAAATATGCACCAACGTCGCCGCGAGCGCAAAAAAAGCGTAATCGCTGTTACTGAGTGCCGTTGCCAGAATCGCCGGACTTTTCAGACGACTCGCAATGTGATTCCGTGCCTCAACGGAACTCAGAAGGTTCCGGTATAGCAAAACGCCGAATGACGCGAATCCCACAACCAAGCCCAGACGCCATCCCGCGTTGAACATGAACGGACTATCGCCACCCGCCACCACAACTATCAAAGGTGTCAAGGAATAACCGAGTACAGCGCACAGCATATACGCCATGGCCATATACTCAACGCTCGCATTTTCGGTGATGTCACGTCGCATTCAATCGACCGTCCCACAAGATTAGAACCTCTGGCAACAGACGGCACAATATCACAAATCAGCCCCGTTATTGATCAAGACGCACGGTGCGGCGTTCTCAACATATGCTTATATTGGATTTTGCCCACTGCCACCAGTATTACAACGACGGTTCAAGGAGGGATGTTCGGGGATGCGCGAAGGGCGGCGCGCCGCTTGGCGTGGGAGCGTCTGGCCCGTTCGTTGCATTCTTGGGTCTGCTCCAGCCACCGCAGCAACTCAGCCGGCCCGAACCGTTCCCGGGGCAGCATCTCTCGCACCACCCGGTAAACCTGCGGCCGGGTGATCCGGGGCATCTTTTTCCCCCCAAGCCTGTTGCAGACTCAGGAGAAACGCTCCGCCCAGCAGGCACAGGGCCACGTGATGATGCCAGCCCGCCCAGGTGCGGGTCTCGTACTCATCCAGCCCCACATCGCTTTTTTCCGTCTCGAACTCGGTTTCAATGCGCCACCGCGACCCTCCCACGTAGGCCAGGGTCTCCAGGGAAGTGTCCTCCGGGGCGTTGGACAGGTAGTAGCGGGGCTCGCTGCCGTCCCGGTTCCGGCGGTAGACGGCCCAGTGGATTTCGCCAAGCTTCCGCTTACTGGTCGACCGCACCCGCTGGGCGCTGAACTGGTAGCTGCGGGGACCCTGGCTTCCCTCCGCCACCGTGATCTCCCGCCAGGCCTCCTCCGGCAATTCAGCGCTGCGCTCCACCATGGTGCGCCGCTGCCCGCCCTTGAGCCTGGGTTTGCGGGGACGCCCGCTCCCCTGATACTCTGGACTGGTCCAGGCTGGCTCCAGCGGCCAGACCGTGGCGCCGCCGGGAACGTCCAGCACGTAGCGCATCCCCAGCGCCGCCAGTCCATCGCGGAAGGACGGCGACATCCCGAAGGCGTCGTCCCCGGCAACCCAGCCGGCTTTCAGATGCCCCCGCTCCAGGGCCCGCTCCAGCATCTCCAGCGCCAACTTGGTTTTTGACCGGTAGTTCCGACTCTCCTCCGGCACCCCCGCCGCCGCACAGCGGTCGGTGTCCGAGGTCCAGCTCTCCGGCAGATAAAGCCGTTTGTCCACCAGGGCCCGTCCCTGCAGGCTGACGTAGGCCAGGAACATTCCAGCCTGGCAGTTGGCCACCTTGCCCAGGCTCCCGCAGTACTGACGCGCCACGCCCACCGACTTCCTGCCCTGCTTGGGGAAATCGCTGCCGTCCAGCACCCACACCGCCTCCGGGCGCCCCAGCCGGGGTCCCAGGTACTCTTGAAGGCGGCCCATCACCACGTCGTCATCCCAGGGGGACTCGGTGAGAAACCGCTGCATCACCCGGGCTGACGCCGGAACCGTCTCCGACAGATTCTCGGCGTTGCGCCGCTCCCCGGACTGCACCAGCAGGGCCTGCAGATAATGACGACTGTGATCCCGCGCCTCCCGGCGGCCAAACAGCGCAGCGAAGTAAGCGTGAAAATCCTGAAAGGCCCCGTCCACCTGCTCAAAAGCCGCCGCATCCATTTCCCTGCCCCGCCTCCTCAAGCCTTACCCAACTACCCCCACCATCCTATCATGACAACCGTCGTTGTAATACCAGTGTCCTGTATCCAAAGTTCATTGGCAAAAGCGGGCCACGTTGGCTAATATCTGATCGGCGACCATAATGGGGCACTACAGCACACGCTAGACGCCCGCCTTGCCACCCTTGCGGACAGGGGCTATATTGGCCGCAAATCGGGTTGTGGCGAGGATTGATTTATGCCGGCGGCGCAGATTAATGGTTACCAGATGCACTACGAGGTGTTCGGGGCAGACGACGCTCCCGCTCTGGCCTTTATTCACGGTGGATTAGGCGGCGGTGATGGCAGCGCGGACACCATTACCCGCCAGGCTGAGGTGCTGTCGGCGGGGTTCCGTTGCGTGTTTTAGGACCGGCGGGCTTGCGGCGGGTTGGACACGCCGGATGGTGGCTATGGCATTACCAACTGCGCGCGGGATTTGCGGGCGGACTAAATTAGCCGAGCCATTTGTCCCACAGGAGGAAGGCGTAGGTTGCGGTTACGGCGAGGCCGATAACCACTGAGGCCCACTGCTCGAAATCACGGTTTGACTCATCGCGAATCAGTACGCCGTACCATCCGGACTCCGGGTCGCGCGAAAAAACCGCGGCCAGCCAGTCGCGATGCACATCCCAGGCGTTGAAGGTTAAAAACACGATGATGGCGCAAAACGGGAAGGTGAACATCTCGACCAGGAATCCGGTCGAGCCACTTTGTTCGGGTCTGGCGAGCAGGGCCATGGCGACCGTAATGACCGCGAAAACGATGAGGGCGAAGAATTCCCCGAAGTTGTTGCCGCGCTGTTTGGCTGGACTTTACGCAAAATTTAGAAAAAGTATAAAGGCAGGGTAAGCTGGCCTGACCCAAATCTCACTAAAGGTCCAGCCATGCTCACCCTGCCCGATGCAATTGTAGCCGTTGTCGGTCCCTTCGCAACGCTGTTTACCAACCCGACCTGGCGGAAAGCCCAGGTGCTGCTGATCGGCGCGATCCTGACCCCGGGTCAGCGCACCGTGGCGGCGGCACTGCGCGTCATGGGCCGCAGCGACCAGCGCGACTACGCCCGCTACCATGAGGTGCTCAATCGGGCGGTGTGGTCGTCCCGTGAGGCGGCCCGCATCCTGCTGGTGCTGCTGCTCCAGCACCTGGACCGCGGCGACGGCCCACTGGTCTTCGGCATTGACGAAACCCTGGAACGGCGTCGCGGCGCCAAGATCAAAGGTCGGGGCATCTACCGCGATGCGGTGCGTTCCAGCCGCCAGCAACTGGTCAAGGCCAGCGGCCTGCGCTGGATCTCTCTGATGTGGCTGGGCCACGTGCCCTGGGCCGGACGCCATTGGGCCTTGCCGGCGCTCACCGTGCTGGCGCCCTCGACGCGGTACTACCAGCAGCAGGGACGCCGACACAAGAAACTCACCGACTGGGCGCGGCAGATGGTCATGCAACTGAGGCGCTGGCTGCCGCAGCGACCGCTGGCGCTGGTGGGCGACAACAGCTACGCCGTGCTGGATCTGCTCCACTGCTGCCAATCCCTCCGTGAACCCGTTACCCTCATTGCCAGACTACGTCTGGACGCCGCCCTCTATGCGCCAGCACCGCCCCGTCAACCGGGTCAGCAGGGCCGCCCGCCGCTGAAAGGCGCGCGGCGACCCGCGCTGAAGGCCCTCCTCGACCAGCCCCAGGTAACTTGGGCCAGTGTGGCCGTGGCCTGGTATAACGGCGCCACCCGCACGGTGGAACTCACGTCGCAAGCGGCGGTCTGGTACCGCTCCGGCAAGCCTCCCGTCCTCATTCGCTGGGTGCTGATCCGCGATCCCCAGGGCGCCTTCGCCACCCAGGCCTTGCTGTGTACCGACCCCGCGGCGGACCCGACCCAGATCCTGGAATGGTTTGTCCTGCGCTGGCAACTGGAGGTCACCTTTCAGGAGGTGCGTACCCACCTGGGCGTGGAGACCCAGCGCCAGTGGTCCGACCTGGCCATCGCCCGCACCACGCCCGTCCTGCTGGGAATCTTCTCCTGGACCACCCTGGCCGCTCACGCGTTGCAAAAACAGCACCCAATGACCCAACGCAAGGCCGCTTGGTATGACAAGCCGTCGCCGACCTTCGTGGACGCCATCGCCCTGGTGCGACGCCAACTGTGGCTGGAGTCGGAGGGTTTTTCAACGTCGGCCACCGACCCCGACATTCAGGAACTCCCGGTCGCCCTGTACCACCGACTTGTAGATTCGCTTGCTTACGCCGCTTGAAATGCGGAAAGTCCAGTTTGGAATGAATTACCGAATCCAGCGACACTTCAGTTTGGTAAAGAGTTTGCTGGTCAGCCGGGGTTTGGGCGGTGGACTGCGCCGCCTGAAGGTTCAGCTTGATGTCGCCGTAGGCGACGTAAGTGTCCTCAATGTTCCGCGCGGCGTCGAGGCTCATCATGTTGTCGCGAACCTGACCGACTACAACACCGCGGCGCGCGAGCAGGTCCAGGGTGTGGAAAATTGAGTACATCGTGTTGTCTTCGTAGGAAGTGCGGTCCACGAAACGGGACACGCGAAAAGCCAGAATCAGGGTAAACAGAGTTGCGGAGAGACCGAGCACGCCGAAATAGCCCTCGCTACCCACCCAGACCCATTCTTCAGGCCGCAGATATACCGCGGCGCCGCAGGTCCAGAGGGCCAGGATAAGCGCTTTGCTCGACTTTACGCAAAATTTAGAGGAAGCAACGGATTCCATCACGTTGGGACGCCGCCACTCATGGCTGGAGTCGGAGGGTTTTTCACTATCCGCTGCCAACGCTGATGTCCAGGAACTTCCGGCTACCCTGTACCATTGAGTTGCAACCTCTCTCGCTTACGCTGCTTAAAATGCGTAAAGTCGAGCTTTGAAGCCGAACTCAATCTCGGCCTCGAAGTTGATGAGGAGATTGGCCGTTATGATGGCAGCAGCACCGATGAGCAGATAGTCAACGTGGGTCACTCCAACTTGGGCAAATAGGAAAAGCCAAGCCAGGCTGAATATCGGAGTGCCGTGTGATATTGCATTAATGCCCAAATTATCGGTCATCATGTTAGAAGTTCGCCAGGATAGACTCGCCACTGCTTGAACAAATATCCCGCCACCCACTGCGATTACTAATGCGCTGGTGGGAATCGTTTCACCACTGGCAAACCCCACAATGGCGTTTAGACCGGCTCCCACGAAACTGCCGATGCAGTTGGCCAACACAGCACAACAAAGCTCGAGCAAAATCGGGTTCTTCCCATGGACCGTCTCGGGAGGCAACGCCTGGCGGAGGTCCGCTCCCCACCGGAATCCAAATGCAGAAAAAGCAGCCGCAATTACGGCCATCAACACGATCCCGATGCCGACTAATGTGTCCAGCAATGCTGAACTGTCCCAATCCCCAAATCCTCCAGTTTGGCTAGCTCCTACGAATGCAAATCCCAGGAAACCCACCACCAGTAGTAATATCATGTCTGGCGTAACTTCCCGATAACGCCTTTGTCCTCGAAATAGAAACGCGGTGAACAGTATTAGTAGTATAGGCCAAGTTTCTAACAAAATAGCGGCTACCGAAATATCGACGAAACGGATGGCCCAAGCAAACAAACCATACATAAACTGGTTGATAATTATGAACAACATCAGCCAGGTAAGCAGACGACGTGATATGAGTGTCAGCACAGATGCCCGAAATAAAGTTGTCCCGAAGAAAATCAGGAGAAAAAGAGCTGACGCTATGCAAACTCCCAATCGCAATCCTGCTCCGAACAAGAACGGGCTGTCGGCGCCATTGCCGCTGACAATCAGCAACGGCATCAGCGAGTACCCGACGACCGACAGAAGCATAAAGGCCGTTCCGGCAGAGTTTCGAGCCGTATTATGTGTTACCTCAGCATTCATGGTGGCGCATTATAGCGTCCGCTCGTTCTCTTCACACCAGCCGTTCTTGCCACCCCTGCGGCCAGGGGCTATATTGGGCGCAATTCGGGTTGTTGCAAGGGTTGAATTATGCCGGTGGCTCAGATTAACGGCTATCAGATGCTCTACTCTGTTCTCGGGGCGGACGACGCTCCGGTATTGGCGCTGATTCACGGCGGGCTGGGCGGCGGCGATGGGAGCGCGGATACCATCAACCGCCAGGCAGCGGCCCTGTCAGAGGATTACCGGTGCGTGTTTTATGACCGGCGGGCGTGCGGCGGGTCGGATACGCCGGAGGGTGGGTATGACATTCCCAACTGCGCGCAGGATTTGCGGGCGCTGCTGGAACACCTGGGCATCGACAGCGCTCATGTGCTGGGGTCGTCAGCAGGTGGGCCGCTTGCATTGCAGTTCGGGCTGGATTATCCGGAGCTGACCGAGAGTTTGCTGCTTATCAATACGATGACCTACTCGCAGGAGGCGCAGCGGGAGATTCGTCGCCAGGAGTTGCGCCGCCTCAAGGAACGGATTGCGTCAGAGGGGCGCGACGCGGCGGTATCGCGGGCGATTGCGGAGCGGTTCCCACAGTTGCAGACCGAGGACCCGGAGCGTTTTCTGCGTATTGCCCAGGAGAACCTGAACCGCATCGACGGGATTGCCGCCACGCAGCAGGCGTATCTGGATATTGGCGATTCACTGGAAAGCCGGCTGGACGAGATTGCCATGCCTACGCTGGTGGTGCATGGCGATGCGGACAGCCGTATTCCGGTGGAATGCGGGCGCAGCCTGGCAGCAGGTATTTCTCACTCAGATTTGCACATCATTCCCGGCGCGGAGCATGGCTTGATGACCAACGCAGCCGCCGGCGACACGCAACGGATCGTGCTGGATTTCCTGAAGCGCATTGTCGGCGCCGAATCGGATGCAATCGTCGCATAACCCAGGATTTTGGAGGTAACTTTATGTCCACCGTGGGAATTGACCACATCGCGATGCCCACTGCCGACGCCAATCGGCTGATGGCGTTCTACAAGAACCTGGGATTCTCGATCAACGACGAGATGGAATGGCGGGCTGGCACGGCCAACATCTTTTCGATCCAGGTCGGCGATTCCAAGATCAACGTCCACCCGGAAGGTTACCTGGCCGACTATCGTGGGCCGACTGCTGTGCCGGGCTGCACCGATATCTGCTTCGTATGGGACGGTTCCGTTGAGGACTGCCAGCAGATGCTGGCCGATGCCGGCGTGGAAATTGTCCGAGGGCCGGGCCCCCGGAAGGGCGCCCGTCAGCGCGGCGTGCTGCCGGCGGTGAGCCTCTACGCGCGCGACCCCGACAACAACCTGCTGGAGTGGATGATTTACCAGTAATACCGGGAGCTTCGCCCTCACCCTGACCCCCTTCCACCCGGGAATTATCACCCTCACCCTGACCCTCTCCCATCAAGGGAGAGGGGATGAAATCCCCGGATCGCTGGGGAATGCGCGATGAAAGGTTATCGGCACGATTCAAACTCGGGAGTAGAGAAATGCCCAAGATGCTAGGCAAGCACGCCCTGGCCCAGATGTTGGTGTCCGAAGGTGTGGAGTACATATTCGGCAACCCCGGCACCAGCGAAACGCCCTTTCTGGATGGTTTGCAGGACTACCCGCAGTTGCAATACATCCAGGCTTTGCAGGAAGGCACTGCGGTGGGTATGGCCGACGGCTACGCACGGGCCACCGGCAAACCGGCCTTCGCCAACATCCACATCGCCGGCGGCTTAGCCAACGGAATCAGCGGGCTGTACAACGCTTTCCGGGGCGGCACGCCTCTGGTACTGACCGCCGGCAACTCGGACACCCGGATGCTGATTAGCGAACCGGTGCTGTCGGGCGACCTGGTGGAAATGACCAAGCAGTACACCAAGTGGAGCGCCGAAATCCGGCATGCGTCCGACATTCCGGTGGCCATACGCCGGGCGTTCAAAGAGGCCAAGACGCCGCCCAGCGGGCCGGTGTTCGTGTCCTTTCCGTGGGACACAATGGACGAGGAGATTGAGTTTGAGTCGACGCCGTCATCGGAAGGGTATTTCAGGATACGGCCCGACACGGCTGCCATCGCCAAGGCGACTGAGCTGCTGGCGTCGGCACAGAATCCGGTAATTGTGGTTGGAGACCGCGTGGCGCAATCCGGCGCGGTGGATGCAGTCGTGCAAGTTGCCGAGCAGACCGGCGCGCGGGTGCTCGCCACGTCGTATTCCGAGGTAAACTTCCCGACCGGCCACCCGCAATGGGGCGGGATGCTGAACCTGAACAGCCCGGCGACGGCGCGACAGTTCGATAACGCCGATGTGGTGCTGGCCGTGGGCACCGATGTGTTCGCGTCGTTCCTGTACGTGGATGTTCCCTTCCTGAAACCCGACACTCGGCTTATCCACCTGGACAGCGCCTACTGGGAGATTGAAAAGAACTACCCCACTGAGGTTGGCATACTCGCCGACCCAGGCGCCGGTATGGCCGACCTGGCGGAGTCGCTGGACTCCGAGATGAACGGCAGCCAACGCGAGGCCGCCGCCACCAGAGCCGCCACGCTTGCTGATGCCCGCCGGCGGGGCGACGAACGCTACCAGGAGCGCATCAAGCCCACCTGGGACAACCTGCCAATGCCCGTGGAGCGGATGATGCGCGAGCTGGCCGCCGCCGTGCCACCCAATACCATTGTGGCCGACGAGGCGGTAACTTCTCGCCCGGCGGTAAACCGGGCCTTTGAATTCACCAAACCGGGGGACATCTACGGCATCCGTGGCGGCGCGCTGGGTTGGGCCATGCCGGGAGCCTTGGGCGTCAAGCTGGCGCATCCGGACCGGCCGGTGCTGGCCGTGGTTGGCGACGGGGCCTCAATGTACACGGTGCAGGCGCTATGGACGGCCAGCCGGTACAACATTCCCGTAGTCTACGCCATCTGCAACAACCAGGCCTACCGCATCCTGAAGGTCAACATGGAGGTATACCTCCGCGATATGCTGGACGACCGGGAGCGGGACAGCGAATACGTGGGCATGGAATTTGCGAATCGCCTGGATCTGGCGATGATGGCGCAGGCGATGGGCGTGCACGGGGAGCGAGTCGACGACCCTAACGAAATCGGACCGGCCGTAAAGCGTGCGTTTGACAGCGGCAAGCCGGCGCTCCTGGACATCACGATCAGCGGGGCGTTGTAACGGGGCCCTGTTGTGAAGGCGACCGTGCTATAAAGGACCGTGCTGTGGACGGATTCCACTCCCCAAAACGCTGTTAGTGAGGAATGGCGCCCTCTCCCGAACCCTCTCCCATCAAGGGAGAGGGGCTTTTTGTCGAGCTTGCTGAGGTTAGGGTTCGGGGCGTTCGGCCATGGCTAACACTTCCTGCCACTCTTCGGATTTTACCGGTTGGACGGAGAGCCGTTGGCCTCGTTTGGTTACCATCATATCGGCCAATTCCGGGTTGTCTTTCAATTCTTGCAGGCTGACGAAGCGGGGCAGGTGCAGGTCGGCTTTGATGTCCACCATCATCCAAGTCGGGTTGGCCGGGTCGGATTTGGGGTCGTAGTAGCGGGAGTCGGGGTTCCAGGCCGAGTCGTCCGGGTAGCCTTCGCGGACGATGCGGGCGGTGCCCACGACCCCCGGCGGCTTGGCGTTGCTGTGGTAGAACAGTACGTAGTCGCCAATTTTCATATCGTCACGCATGAAGTTGCGCGCCTGATAATTGCGGACGCCGTCCCATTCAGCGGTCTGGTTTTCTTCAGATTCAAGGTCGTCGAATGAATACGAAGAAGGTTCGGACTTGAACAGCCAGTAGTGCGGTTCAGGCATCGTCTTGTCTCCGGTTCCAGTGGCTCAGGATGCGATTGCTCGCCAGGGGCCTAAACAGCGTCCGGGCCGTGCTCGCCGGTGCGGATGCGAATGGCGTCGTGCACCGGATAGATGAAGATTTTGCCATCACCCGGGTTGCCAGTGATGGCGTTGGTGCGAATGATATCGACGGCCCGGTCGGTATCGGGGTCGTTGACGACCACTTCCAGCTTAACTTTGGGGAGCATATCGATGCGGACGGTGCTCAAGCCGCGAGCGGTGGTTACCTGAACGCCGCCCTGGGCGCCGCGGCCGGTCACCTGGGTTACGGTCAGGCCCACGATGCCGGCTTCGCTCAGGCCGTCCTTGACGTTATTGAGACGTTCGGGTCGGAAAATGGCTTCAATTTTGTTCATCTGGACAGTTTCCTTTCGCCCCACGGAATCAGCGGCGGATTTGGATACCTGCGGCCTCTCGATCAAAACTACCGGCGATCAGGTCTTCCCGTTCCTGGCGCAGCACATCTTTGCGAACCCTCAGACTGGGTGTGCGGGGCAACTCGTCGCGCACCTCAATGTACCTGGGCACCTTGAAGTAGGCCAGGTGTTCGGCGCACCAGTAAATGACCTCCGCCGGCTCCACGGACTCGCCCGGTCGAGGGGTGATGTAGGCTTTCACCTCGTCTTCGCCCAGCTCCGACGGCACGGCGATGATGGCGCAGTCCAGCACCCGCTCGTGCCGTTTGATAACATCCTCGACTTCCTGGGATGAGATGTTCTCTCCCCGCCGGCGGATGACATCCTTCTTGCGGTCAACGAAGTAGAGATAGTTGTCGTCGTCCAGCCAGCCGAGGTCGCCGGTGAACAACCAGCCGTCCCGCAGCGACAGCGCGGTCTGTTCCTCGTTGCGCCAGTAGCCGGGCATGGTGGCCGGATTGAGGATGGTGATTTCACCGGGCTGTCCGTTGGGCACGGGCAAGCCGTCATCGTCGACGATGCGCACGGTGTTGCTGAAGCGCGGGTCTGGATGCTGGCGCGGCAATCCGGACGAATTGGGGCGCCGTTCCCCGCGAATGCTCTCGATGGTTCCGTAGCAGGTTTCGGTCATGCCGAAGCCGACGATGATGTCGGTTCCGAACCGCTGCTCAAAGTCGGACAGAAATTCCGGCGAGAATGCCGGCGAGCCGTAGAACAGGCGCACCGGGTTGTCGGCGTCATCCGGGGATGGGTCGTTTTTGGACAACACCGGCATCATCATGCCGATGAAATTGACCACGGTGGCCCGGGCGTCGCGCACCTGGTGCCAGAAACGGGATGCGCTGAACCGATCCTGCACCACCAAAGTTGCGCCCGATGCCAGTGTTCCCATGGTGCTGTAGTACTGGGCGTTGGCGTGGAAATAAGGCAGGCAGGTAAAGAACCGGTCATCCGCGGTGGCCTGGGTCCACTGGGCGAATCCCTGGCCGGCCGACACATACATCTGGTGCGTAACCATTACTCCTTTGGGGTTGCCGGTGGTGCCCGATGTGTACTGCAGCATTGCAATGTCGGTGGGCGACACGTCGGGTAAATCGGTGAGCTCGGGCGCGTCGTTCAGCAGTCTGGCGTAGGACTGCCAGCCGTCTGGGGTGGATTCGCCGCCCACCGCCAGCCGATGCCGCACACCGGGGGCGTTGTCCGCCGCCGCCGTGGCCACGTCCATCAGGCTGTCATGAGCAACCAGCGCCGAAGCCTCGGCGTTGTTGAGGATGTAGGCCATTTCGTCGCGCCGGTAAGCGGTGTTAATGGTTACAGTGATGCCGCCGATGAGCGCCAGGCCGAACCAGGTGTACAGCACTTCGGGCACGTTGGGCAGGAAGATGCAGACCCGGTCCCCGTGCCCGATGCCCATGCGCTGGAACATGGTGGCCGCCGCGCGGCACCGACCCATAAACTGCGCGTAAGTGATGTGCTGGCCGTCGATTTCGACGAACACTTTCTGCGGGTTGGCGCTGGTGACGATTTCCAGAAATTCACCCAGCGATTTCTCCCAGGACGTGCGGCCGGGCTTCGGATCCAAGCCTAGAACGTTGACCATACGAACAACTCAATCCAGTGGGTAAATCGGGTTTTGCTACTGGAATCACGCTACCACGCTGGTCGAAGGGAGGTCAAGCCACGCCGCCACGCCTGCGAGAGCCGCAAGGCGACTGCCAACGGGGCAACCAATGACGCTGCCGGCATAAATCTGCGCGCTGGGCGTATCGTCAATTGACACCAATTTGGGGGCGTCTTACACTGCTGTCAGTTGATTCCCGCCGTTGCCGATGGGTCGGCGCCAGAGAGCGTTTATGCCTGTTTCCGTTGACGAACGATGCCTGCGACTGACCGACGATGGCCGGAGCGGAGTGCTGCTGGGGATGCGTTGCCGCGAGTGCGGCGTGTCGGTATTTGGGCCGGCCACCTGCTGCCAGGCTTGCACATCGCCGCAGCTGGAGGGCATCGAGCTGGCCGCCGACGGCGTGCTGTTCAGTTACACCATTGTCCGAGTGCCGCCAGCGGGTTGGCCCGGCCAGGTACCGTATGTGCTGGGTGAGGTCGAGTTGCCGGAAGGCCCCCACGTGCTGGCCGAAGTCATCAGGTGCGAGCACGATGCGTTGACCGTGGGGATGCCGGTAACCCTGGCGCTGGAAACGGTATCAATGGGCGGAGGCGAAGAATCGGAACGCGTCGTTTACAAATGGCGACCGAGCTAATCCCGCCAGTCAATCAGCGTCTGCCGCCGACTGTCGTTTCAGAATCTCGTTTCAGAATGTCTATGCAGGAGGAATCCCGATGACTCAGTTCCGCCCCGGTCGCGAGGTAATGGTGGTCGGTGTCGGCCTGCATCCCTTTGGCAGGTTTCCGGAGCAGACCCTGTCCGACCTGGGGCGCGATGCGGTGGTGGATGCGCTTCAGGACGCCGGTGTGCCCTGGAGCGCCATTCCGATCGCCTACTTCGGCCACGTTTACTACCAGGGAATGTCAGTCGGAGAAACGACGCTGGCGCAGCTGGGTTTAACCGGCGTGCCCATCATCAACGTGGAAAACGCCTGCTCCAGCGGCTCCACGGCGTTCTGGCAGGCGTACTGGGGCATCACCTCGGGCGTGTTCGACATGGCGCTGGCGTTTGGAGCGGAGAAGGTTCCGGGCGGGCCGGTAACCGTTACAGCCGACGACAGCCCGGCACGCTACGTGGGCGGCGACCACATGATGGCGGGGTACGCCCTGCGTATGACGCGCTACATGGAGGAAACCGGCGCGCCCGCATCCGCGCTGGCTCAGGTAACGGTAAAGGCCAGGCAGAACGCGTCGCTGAACCCCTATGCCCACCGCAAGGAAACCTATTCGGTGGAGGACGTGCTCAACTCACGTCTGATTGCCGACCCGCTGACCCTTTACCAGTGCTGTCCGACCAGCGAGGGCGGGGCGGCGGCGGTACTGTGCGCCGCCGATGCGCTGGACGCCTACGGCATCGACCGCAACCGCGCCATCCGCATTGCGGCGGCCACCCTGACCTCCGGCTCCTACAACGGACGCGGCAGCGACCACTCGGCGTTCAGTCCCTACCGCACCGAACCGGCGGCGCTGCAAGCCTACGAGATGGCCGGCATCGGGCCGGAGGACGTTGACCTGGTGCAGGTTCACGACGCAGCCACCATCGGTGAGTTGCAGCAGATCGAAGCGTTGCACCTCGTGCCCTACGGCGAGGCGTGGCAGGCAACGGTGGCGGGCCGGACGGCCCTCACCGGCGACATTCCGGTGAACACTGACGGGGGTCTGCTGGCGATGGGGCACCCCTTCGGAGCCACCGGCATCCGCATGGTTCACGAGACGGTGATGCAACTGCGCGGCGAGGCTGGCCCGCGTCAGGTGGAAAACGCGCGGGTGGGAGTGGCGCAGTGCTCCGGCGCCGGCGACGTTACCACGGTTCACATACTGACCAGGTAGCCGCCGTCCCGCGCGTGGGACGGAACGCATCGTAAAGCGCACCCGCCAAGACTGGATCACAATATGGCCAATTTTCTGGTGATGGCAGCGATGAAAGGCCGGTTCGTATCGGAGCAGGGCAACCTGTACGACAATTTCCAGATGCTGGGTTACGTGGCAGAAGCCACGCCTTTTGACGCCGTGGCCGCCTTCTTCGACCGTCCCAAGTTCCCCATCATCTGGGGCGATGTGGAGTATATGTGGGCAGAACGACTCGCAGAAGACCCGGGCAACGCCCACCACGGAGACTACGAGCGCGTGTACATCGCCTCGTTGCGCGAACGCTGGGAAGGGCAATCGCGAAACTAAACCGTCAACCGGCCAGACCAGAAAGCCGACGCAATGATCTGCGCCGGCTCATTGGCCCCCACCGGGAACAGGCTAAAGACTGGCAGCCTTGTCGCGGAGGCGGCTGAACTCGGTGCGGAGGCCCTCCGCCATAGCGCGCCGATCGGTGCCGTGCAGCACGAAGCGCGCGCCCTGCTGAATCCAGTATTCGGACAGTTCCGGCGTCTGGTGGTGCACCAGCGTCGGCAAGCCACTGGCCTCACACCGGTCGATGATGCCCTTGACGGTGGTTTTGTACACCTCCTGAGCGTAGTCGTCAGGAACGCCCAGGGAGATGCTCATGTCGTTGGGGCCGACGAAGATTGCGTCGATGCCGGGTACACCCAAAATGGCGTCCAGGTTGTCGACGGCGGCCTGGCTTTCGATGCCGATAATGCAGATGTTGTCCCGGTTGCGGGCTTCAAGGTACTCGCGGCTGGCAGAGCTGGGAAACTCGCCGGTGGCCAACGCCTGCTCAGCGGCCGCGCCCTTGAGCGGGCGGTACTTGGCGGCTTTAACCACCTCGCGCACCTGGTCCACCGTCTCGCAGTACGGAGCGAGGATTCCCTGTGCGCCGGCGTCAATGGCCATCGTGACGTAGTGAGAATCCGGTATCGGTATCCTGACAATGGGCACCACGCTGGTCGCCACAAACATCGCCAGGTAATCGCCCAACTCACCGCGGCTGCGGGGGTTATGTTCCGTGTCGATGATGACGTAATCCAAGCCCACGCCGTCCATTATGGGTATCCAGCGGGGGTTGCGGTTCACGCTAATCATCGTGCCGAAGATTCGTCCGCCCTGTTTGAGAGTTGCCTTTAGGTCTGCGCCGCTCATAATCGATTTTTGCTCCTCGCCGGGGGGGTTTTCGGAGTATAGCACGCGCCCCCGCAGGCGTCGGAGCACCGCGCGGTGTGGGTCGGCGCGGCGAATGTGCTAAAATTCTGTGTCGAATCCTGACAGCATTCAACCCTGACAGCATAGAACCCTGACAGCCAGATTGCGCTACATAGAAACTCAAGAGACACGGAAACTCAAGAGACACGCCTTTTGTCGAAGCATCATCGTTACATCGACACCCAAGCTGGCTGGGATGACGCGGCCGACAGCCTGCGGCACGCGTCTCAACTGGCGCTGGACACCGAGCGCAACGGGCGATTCGCCTACCAGGAGCGCATCTGTCTGATTCAGCTCTGCGATGGCGAGCAAACGCTGCTCCTCGACCCGCTGGCCATTGACGACCTTTCCAGTTTCGGCGCAATGCTGGCCGACGAATCCATCGTAAAAGTCATTCACGGTTGCGAAGAGGACGTTCGATTTTTCGACCACGACTTCGGATTCACCATCAACAACCTTTTTGACACCGGATTGGCGGCCCGGTTCCTCGGCGTAAGTCGTCCCAATCTGGGGGCGGTGCTGGAAGAATTCGCCGGCGTAACGATTCCCAAAGACCGGAACCTGCAGATGTCCCATTGGGGCCTGCGCCCACTGTCCGGGCCGGCGCTGGACTACGCCGCCAGCGACGTGCACCACCTGCTGCCGCTGGCCGACGAGCTGGAATATCGGCTGCAAAAGATGGACCGAATGGATTGGGTTCACGAGGAATGCCGGCGCCTGGAGGAGTTGCGATACCCGCCGTTGGAACCGCTGGAAACTGCTTTCCGCCGGATCAAAGGCTGGGATTCGCTGAATCCCCGGCAGGCTGCCATATTGCAGGAACTCTATGCGTTTCGCGATGGCAAGGCGTGTTCGTGGGACCTGCCGCCAACGGTGGCGGCCAGCAACGATGACCTGTTGCAGCTGGCTCAAACCGATGGGCCGTTGCGTCGTGGCATCGGCGGGCTGCTGGCCAACCGCTGCTATGGTGAGCTGCTGGATGCGATTGAGCAGGGACGCCGCAACCCGGAAGTACACAAACCGGCCCGCCCAGACCACGGCAACGATCTATGGACTCCAGAGCGTCGCGGGCGGCTCAGGCTCCTGAAAACCTGGCGATCGTCGTTGTCCGACCAGCTGACGCTCGCGGTGAGCCACATCTGGCCGACCGCCAGCCTGGAGCGGATTGCCATGAACCCCACCGTCCTGGAGCACGAACTGGCCGGCGGCGATGGCGAGGTGCGACGGTGGCAACGGGACGAGTTTGGAACCGATTTGCAGCACCTGGCCTACGACCAGGATTGGCAATAGTCCAGCATCGCTCACCGTCAGTATCGGCACCGCCGGAGTCAGTGCCGCCGGGATCGGTGCAGCAAGGGTTGGCCGGGTCCGAAACCTGAATAGCCAACCGGCGTCAGGCGCCGTAGGTCATCAGTTGTTCGCAGAAGCGGGCGGTGTTCATCAAGTCGGGAATTACGACGTACTCGTCGATGGTGTGCATCAGGTTGGTTGACATACCCACGACGACGCTCTCGATGCCGTTGAGCCGGAACACGTTGCCGTCGGTGCCGCCGCCGGAAGGCTGAATGTTGGGTTCCAGGCCCATGTCGCGCATCACGCGGGTAACCAGCTGGGCAGTGGCTTCGTTGGGGTCGAGCCGGTACATCTGGAACATCATCTCCAAGGACTCGGTAATCTCAGCATCCTGAT
This sequence comes from Dehalococcoidia bacterium, assembly GCA_965220095.1. Lineage (GTDB taxonomy): Bacteria > Chloroflexota > Dehalococcoidia > Lucifugimonadales > UBA3495 > Bin87. Next base: position 804,436 of record OZ244805.1, on the reverse strand, counting down.
AGCGGCCACGAATATTGTTAACGGTGGAAATAAGCTGCATCCGCAGCAGCTCCAGGGATTCCATGTTCATGCTGCGAAATTCGCCGGTCAGCGACGCCTCGGAGGGCACGGCGTTGCGGACGGTGCCGGCGGTGATGGTTGCCACATTGAAGGTGGTTTCGGTGTCGATGCGGCCCTGGGGCAGTTCGGCGATGATGTCGCTGGCGATTTTGATGGCGGACAGGCCCTTTTCGGGTTCAACGCCGGCATGGGCGCCGCGGCCACGCACGTTGATGTCGAAGGCCATGTAGGTGGGACTGGCGCCGGTGATGGTATTGACCGGGCCATTGCCATCGAATACCACGGCCTCGGTGCCGCGAATCATGGAAAAGTCCAGGTTGGAAGCGCCCACGAGGCCGATCTCCTCGCCACGGGTAAACACTACCTGCACCGGGCGCCGAGCCCGCCCCTCCAGCTTGACCGCTTCCAGCGCCTCCAGGATGGCAGCGACGCCGGCCTTGCAGTCGCCGCCGAGGATGGTATTGCCATCAGAGGTTACGCGGTCGCCGACCAGTTGCGGCCGAATGCTGCGACCGGGGTCGACGGTGTCCATGTGGGCGGAGAGCAGAAGGGGACGGTCGCCGTCTTCGCCGGCGATGACATTGCCGTGGGCATCGCGTTCCACCTGAAACCCCAAACTGGCGAGCCGGTCCGATACATGCTGTGCAACGTCCCATTCCTCTCCGGATGGGCTGTCAATTTTAACCAAGTCGGAGAATGAGTTGACTAGTCGTTCCTGGTCAGGCATATATCACCTCGCTGGAGATTCAGGCTGGCGGTTAGGTTGCCTATTATAGCGTAGGTTGATTAGAATTCATTGCCGACCTGTGCCACTGAACCGAGGTTTTGCCTTTCAACATGAACAGCCCGCTGGAAATCCGCCTGGCCACTCAACGCGATGCTGACACCATCGTGGCTTACAATATCGCCATTGCCCTGGAATCCGAGGGCATTGCCCTGGACCAGGCGACGTTGCGCGCCGGCGTTGCGGCGGCGCTATCAGACCCGGCCAAGGCGTTCTACCTGCTGGCCGAGGTCGGCAACTTGCCCGTCGGCCAGTTGATGGTAACTACCGAATGGAGCGACTGGCGCAACGGCTGGATCTGGTGGGTGCAGTCGGTTTATGTCAAATTGGAAAATCGACGGCAGGGCGTTTACCGGAAACTGTATGGCCGGTTGCAACAACTGGCCGCCGAGCGAGGCGACGTGAGGGGAATGCGGCTCTACGTGATGCGGGAGAACCTGGTCGCCAAACAAACCTACGAAGCGCTGGGCATGTCTCATTCGGAGTATGATTTGTACGAGACGGATTTCTAACCCGGATAGCGTGCGCCCCGGATAGCGTGCGCCGGATTGCAGCAATGGCTCAAGAACTTCCAACCGAATTCCACTACACTGCGCGCGGCCAGCTGGCTTTGCGGGCGGGACAACTGGATGCCGCCATTGCAGATTTCAACAACGCCCTTGAACTAAACGACGAGTTTGCGCCAGCCTACTACTACCGCGGGCTGGCCTACCGCAACGGTGGCAACCTGAGCCAGGCCGTTGCCGATTACACGCGCGCGATCATGGCCGACCCACAGTATCCGGTGCCCTATTACGCGCGGGGAGTGGTACGGCGCCACCTGGGTTACTACGAGGATGCCATTAGCGACTACACCACCGCCATCGAGCTGGAACCCGACGACGCGGATTACTATTACGCCCGGGGAGTGGCCCGAATTTCGCTCGGCCGCTACGGAGAGGCCATCGGGGATTTCATGGCCAGCATTCGCATCAACCCGGAGCACTCCAACGCCCACTACAATTTGGGCATCGCTTATCGGGACACCGGCGACCGTGATACCGCCCTGGGCTTTTACGATCGCGCCATCGAACTGCGCCCACGCGACGCCGACTATCGCTACGCCCGTGGGAATCTGCACAGCGACCGTCGCGACTACGATGCTGCCATCGACGACTACGATGCCGCCATCGCGCTGGTGCCGACTTTCGCCAACGCCCTGTACAACCGGGGCATCGCCCGACGCAACCAGGGCGAACCCGCTGTCGCCATTGTCGATTTCGACGCCGCACAATCCTGCGGCATGGACACGGCGACGCTGTACCACAATCGGGGCGTGGCGCGGGCTGACCTGGGAGAACACGCGGCGGCCATCGCGGAGTACGAGGCGGCGCTAGCGCGCGATGAGAATCTGGCGGGGATTTGGCTTTCGATGGGTAATTCGCAAGCGGCGCTGGCAGATTTCCCGACGGCGGTCGACGCATACAGCAGAGCCATCGAGCTGAACTCCAATCTAATGGAGGCATACCGGGGGCGCGGGTTTGCCCGTCAGGCGTTGGGCGATACCGAGGCGGCGGCTGCGGACCTGAGCGAGTTCGCCCGCCGCGCTGGCGCGGTCGAATAAGCGTTATGTCAATATCGGCTTGGGCAGACTTGCGACCGGGCGACCAACTGGGCAATCTGGAGTATTTGATCGACGCTGTGGCGCTGGCCGATTACCAGCGGGCTGTGCATACCGATTCCCAGTTTCCCAACCTCGCGGCCGACGATTGCCGCGCCTTGTTGCTGGCCCGTTGCGGACCCTTGCCGTTGACCACCGTGTGGCAGCGGCAGGATTTTCTGCGCCCGCCGATATTGGGCCGGCGAATCCAGGTGGGTGGCTGGGTGCGCGAGATGCGGCAGCGAACCCACCAGCCCTGGTTGAGGGTGGCCGCGTTCGCCGTTGACGAGATCGGCACGGAAATCCTGCGTTCCGAGGCTGCATATCTGATTGGCGGCGATAGCGCGGCAGCCGCCGGGCAACCCCCACCGCCAGCGGTTGCCTTGACTGCTGAGCCGACCGCATCCGATTCGCTGCTGACGGGGCGCTCCGATACCGACGATTTGGCGGTGGGCGACGCGTTAGCGCTGGGCACGTTTGCGATCCCGGATGGCGACCGGCTGGCAGCTGCCACAACACTGGGCAGCCGACTGGCCGGCATCAAGGCTGGCAACAGCGCCGGCGCGTCGTCAGCGGCGCTTTGCGGGTGGTTGGAGGGTCGCATCGGCCGATATTTTGGCGACGATTTTCGCTGGGGCGGACGGCTGTCGGTGGCGTACCGGCGTCCGGCAACCCCCGGCGAGCGACTTCATGGCACCGGCGTCCTGACCGGGAGCGATACCGATGCGCGGGGCGTGGTTACCCATCAATTGTCCATCCCGATATTCAACCAGCCAGGCCAGGTGGTGGCGGTGGCCGGGGCCACGGTAAAGGTGCCAAGCCCTCGCACGCTCTGATACCATCAACTCCAGCCTGTGCGCCATTTCTGACTCGCCTCGCCCATGGAGGATCAATGCTGAGACCTAACCCCCGGTTGGCCGTGGTGCCGGAGGACTGGCAAACTGCCGTCGCGATCGTCGCCCACCCTGACGACATGGAGTACGGCGCGGCCAGCGCGGTTGCCAAGTGGACGGCGCAGGGCAAGCGCATCGTGTACGTTATGGTAAGCAAGGGTGAAGCCGGCATCGACAGTACGCCGCCATCCGAAGTCGGGCCGCTGCGGGCGCAGGAGGAAATCAACAGCGCCCGGGTGGTCGGCGTGGATACAGTGGAGTTTCTGGATCATATGGACGGTGTGATTGAGTACGGGCTGCCGCTGCGCCGGGATTTGAGCCGGGTGATTCGACGGCACCGACCGGATGTTGTTCTCACCATCAACCATCACTTGCAGTTCGCCAGCGGGCACCTGAACATGGCCGACCACCGTTGGGTTGGCCTGGCCGTGTTCGACGCCGCCCGCGACGCCGGCAACCGCTGGATTTTTCCCGAGCTGCTGGCGGAAGGGTTCGAGCCGTGGAACGATGTGCGGTTCGTTGCCGTCTTCGGCGCCACCGTGCCCACCCATGCCGTGGACGTATCGGCGCACTGGGAAACGGGCATTGCATCCCTGCGTGAGCACAAGGTATATCTGGAAAACCTGGGCGACGTCGGTGAAGGGCCTTTCGAGTTCCTGTCCATGCACGCCCGCACGGTTGGCGCGGCTTTCGGGTGCGAATACGCGGCCCAGGCCGAGCTGGTGTACATCAACGACGTACCCGATAGCATGTGAGGACGTTATGCCAAGCTTCAGCCAACAGCTAAAAAACGAAGCGATGCCCATCTGGGACGCCATTTTTGAGCACCCATTCCTGGCAGCAATCAAAGACGGTACTCTGCCTCTGGATACGTTCCAGTATTACCTGGGACAGGATTACCACTATCTGGAGGGGTTTGGCCGGGCCGTTGCCCTCGCGCTGGCCAAGGCGCCCGACTCGGCGCTGCTGAAAGAGTTGGCCCACCGGGTGATGACGCCGGTGGAACGGCCATTGCACCACCTGCTGATCGAAGCGGCCGGCCTGACCATGGACGAGGTCGAGAGCGTCCCCCGCTCACCCACGAACACGGCATACGTTAACCACATGATGAACACGGCGGCGTTGTATGGTCTGGGACCGACGGCTGCCGCGCTGCTGCCCTGCCCCTGGACGTATCACCTGCTTAAGGACTACGTGGGGCAGTCGGAACACCCACTGTACGGGCAATGGACGCGTTTCTACGTGGAAGGCTTCCTGCAATCCAGCGTGGATGCCTGGCGGTCGTTCGTGGATGAAATGGCGGAGCGTGTCGGAGAGCAGGAGCGCGAGGCAATGCGGTACGCTTTCATCATCAGCAGCAAGTATGAGTATATGTTCTGGGATGCAGCGCACCGTCAGGAAAAGTGGCCGGTTTAGCCGACGGCAACACACATTGCGATTGATACGCCACGCGGCGGCGGCAGTCGCTTTCACCCAACTGGAGGCCGAATATGCCCTACGCACCAATCAACGGCACGCAGATGTTTTACGAAAGCCACGGAGACGGGCCAGCCATCGTGTTCGCCCATGGTCGCGGCGGCAACCACCTGAGTTGGTGGCAGCAGGTGGCGGAGTTCCAGCGCGACTACCGGTGTATCACATTTGACCATCGTGGCTGGGGACTCACCCCTGGGCCCGGCACTGAACCGGATCCGGCCACATTCACCGCCGACCTGCTGGCATTGCTGGATTACCTGGAGATTGACCGGGCTGTGCTGGTGGCGCAATCTATGGGAGGAGTAACCTGCCTGGGCGCAGCGTTACACAGCCCGGAGCGCGTAACCGGACTCGTGCTGGCCGACACTACCGGCGGAATCGGCGACCCGTCAGTTGTCGACGCGCTGCGGGATGTCCACCCGCCAGAGCATCCGCTGCGCCGGGCGCTGAGCGACGGGTTTATCGCCAACCACCCAAAGCTGACCTTCCTGTTTGGCTCATTGGGACGCACCAATCCGGAAATGCCCATTGGTGTAGTATCCGGTTTGTTCCGCAACCCGGCGGGCCCCCAGGCGGCGGATCTCGCCGGCCTGACCATGCCGGTGCTGCTGGTGGTGGGCGAGGAGGACAAAATCTTTCCGCCGCACGTCATTGAGGCTGTGCATCGCCTGATACCGGGCAGTCAGCTGGAAGTGGTGCCCGGCGCCGCGCACTCCACGCACTTCGAGCAGGCGGCGATTTTCAACGACCTGCTGGTCGCGTTCATTGCTCGGGTTGGTCTGAATACAGCGGCGATAGCCGCCGCCGACTGATCACGGTACACAACGGGCGCACCGCGAATCGCGACCCAGACATCAAAGAAGGCCGCCCGGATATACCTGACGGCCTTCTGCGTTGCCCCAACGTGCCGAGGCTAGAACGGGAGATGTTCGGCGATATCGTTCTCGGTGCGGAACGGGCCCCACTCGCGCGGTACGTTGATGAGGCGTTCTTCCAGCTCATCGACGCTGTTCTGGCCGCAGTAGGCCATGGCGCGGTTGAATTCCTCCCGCAGGATTTCCAACATATGGTGTACGCCTTCGGCCCCGTTGACCGCGAGACCCCAATACAGAGGCCGGCCGACTGCGACGGCGGTGGCGCCCAGGGCCAAAGCCTTCAGCACATCACTGCCGCGCCGGACGCCGGAATCGACATACACTTGGGCCTTGCCGCCGGTAGCGGCGACGATTTCGGGCACCATTTCGATGCTGGACATGGTGCTGTCGAGCTGGCGGCCGCCGTGGGTAGAAACGAGTATTCCATCCACACCGTGGTCAACGGCGATACGGGCGTCTTCTGCAACCCGCACGCCTTTTAGTACCAGCGGCAGGTTGGTCAGGCCGCGCAACCAGTCCAGCTCCTGCCAGGTGAGCGAAGGCGACTGCGGCATATCCCAACGGGGCGACTCATCGGTGCCGCTGACTTCGTTCAATCGATCCTGCTGTTCCCGGAAGTTGCCCAATTCACCCGGACGCTCGTACCGGTTGCGCACGTCGCGCTCCTTGGGGCTTGGCACCGGCGTATCGACCGTGAGGACGATGGCGCGGAAGCCGGCGGCCTCGGCGCGCTTCACCAGATTTTCAGTCAGATCGTAACCGCGGTGGTAGAGCTGGAACCACAGCGGGCCGGTGGCCGCTTCGGCAATTTCTTCCATGCTGCAATTGGAGGAAGTGCTGCACATCATCAGCGTGTTGGACATTCCCGCGCCGCGAGCGGTGGCACATTCGGCTTCGGGGTGAGCGTTGCCGTGTCCGCCGGTGGGGGAAATCATTACGGGGAAGCTGATGTCCTGGCCCAGCACAGTGGTGGAAACCTTGCGCTCGGTGGTGTCGCGCAGGAAGCGGGGACGCAGGGTCAAAGACTCGAAAGCCGCGCGGTTTCGCGCCGTGGTTATTTCGTCCATGGAGCCCGCTTCAATGAACTCCCAGTTGTTGTGGGGCAGAACCTGTTTGGCTCTGGCCTCGTAATCGTACAGGCTGATTGGATCCAGTCGCATGGATTACCTCCTTGTGGGGTAAAAAGACTTGTGGGGTAGAAAGACGCCCGATGTTGTAATCGTGGGAAAGTATACCGCAGTTACAGGCTCAGGCGCAGGATGGCGTCGGCCACATCGGGCAGCATACGGTACATTTCAGTCTGGGAGTCAAATGACATGGGATGCGGCAGGGACACATTGTGAAAACGGCGAATACGGCGCACCGCGTGTCCTTGTGAAGACAGTCGGCCGGACAATACTCGGGCCGTCAATCCCGTTCCATCCAGCAACGCCTCCCGCGACAGGGTGTAACCACTGCCGCCGGCAACTCTACGGTAGATATCTCGGGCTTGCGGCGCCAGGAAATCCCAGAAGGTCCGGACGTGTTCTGTGCTCCACGAGCCCTCGGGAGCATCCGGTTGGGGCGCCGGCTGGGCTGGTGCGGCATCTTCGGGCGGGGCATCCGGCAGCGCCGCCGTGGGCGCTACACCTGGCGCCGATGTTGCGGAGCCATCGCCGAGCGCAAGTTTCCGAAGTGCGTCCATTACTTCATCGGTATCGCCTTCAACTGTTAAGGCAACTTTTACCATAGTCTAACCTCTCTTGTGTTTCGTCGCCTGGTAAGTGTAACACACAAATATTTGAGGTCTAATAAGTTATCAGACCTATTGGAGCGTTAATATCAGAGCGGGACGCCGGATGCTAGGCACCGCGGCGTCCCGCAAGATGTACGTTACCTGTCAGAACGAATCAATGAAGGGAGGACGACTACGCTCCTTCGGCAGCGGGGCCGAATGGCACGATGCCGGGGATCCACCACTTTTCCCAAGAATCATCGATACGACTCTGGAAATACTCAAGGTCTTCGGTGGTCAGGTGGGCAAAGCGTCCCTGACGTTGCAGGTATTCGGTGACGGGCTTCCGCTTTCGAATGCCGCGCGCAATCGCCCGCGACGGGCCATTCAGGATAAGCTCGCCGTCGGCGATTTCGTACTGCACCCAGATGCCGGTTTCCACCGCAAGCATCCCCAACTCGTGGGAGTATTTGGGGTCGTAGTCCCAACCCTTTGGGCACGGGTCGATGCTGTGAATGAAAGTCGGTCCGCTGGTGGTGAGGGCGCGCCGAATCTTGTTGGTGAAATCGGGGCCATAGGAACCACACGCCGTAGCGATATAGCGCATGTCGGGATGGCCGGCGGCCAACATGGGAACCGTGTTCTTCTTCCAGCGTGTGTTCATGATGCGATGCAACTTCCCGGGAGGCGAGAACGTGGAGTTCGCTCCCCAGGGGCTGGATCCGGACACCTGAATGTCGGTGTTGGCGTAGGATTCATTGTCGTAGCAAAGGATGAGCAGGTTGTACTCATCATGCTGCAGGGCCGCCGAGATGGCCGACAGCCCCATGTCGACACCGCCACCGTCGCCGCAGAACGCGATGACGTTGATGGGTTCCTGCTGCATCTTGCCCTTGCGCATCAAGGATGCCAGGCCGGCGGCGGTGCCGGTGGCCGCTGAACCGCTGGAGCCGAGTTGCGTGTGCATCCACGGCACGACCCACGGGGTGCTGTAATAGGTGGTGTTGGCGACGTACATACAACCCGTGCTGCCCACCACGATGGTGCGGGGGCCGGCTGCCTTGATCATCAGGCGCATCACCAGGGCGGATTCGCAGCCCTGGCAAGTGCGGTGGCCGGAGGTAAACCCCTCGTACAACGGAATCTGTTTTACTCCCCTAACCTGTGGGAGGTCTTGGGTCATCGTAGTCATTGCGGCCCTCCTAGTCCCGGACACCGATCCAGGTGTTTTCTTCTATCACTTTGCCGGAGTCGATTGACCCCTGAACCATCCCCGTAATTTCTTCGACGTCTCGCACGAGCACTTCGCGACCACCCAAACCGGCGATGAAACTTTGTACCAGGGGACGGTCGTCCAGCGTGTACAACGCTGAGCGGATTTCGTTGAACAGCACGCCGCCGTAGGACGGCGAACCGTATGAGTAGTCCCGATCGATGACGCCCACCGCCTTGCAGTGGCTGAGCGCCTCGCGCACCTCGTCGGTGGCAAAGGGACGGAAGAATTTGACGCGCAGGAAGCCAACCTTGATGCCCTGCTCGCGCATCCGGCGCACCCCGACACGCACCGGCGCCGCCAGCGTACCCATTCCAACCAGAACGATGTCGGCGCCATCAGTCATGTACTCTTCGATAAACGGGCTGTCATCGCCACGACCGAACTGTTGCTTGAACTCGGCGTAGGCCTCCTTGATGACGTCGCTGGTGCGGCGCATCGCGTCATCAGTCTGCCGGCGAATCTCCATCAGCCAGTCTTCGTTGACCTGCGGCGCGATGGTGATGGGATTATCCGGATGCAGCTGCAGCCGGCCCCGATCGTACTGGGGCAGGTACTGGTCAACCTGTTCCTGAGTCGGCACGATGACGATGGCCTGCGAGTGGGTCAGGAACGAGCCATCGCAGGAGATTGCCATGGGCAGGAACACCCTGGAGTCTTCCGCGATGCGCCAGGCCATCAGGGCAATGTCCATGGCCTCTTGCGCCGTGGCCACCCAGTAGAGCAGCCATCCCAGGTCGCGCACGGCCAGGGCGTCGTTGTGTTCCACTCCAAACGCGCCAGGGTCGTCCAGCGCGCGGTTGCCCACCATGGCCACCACCGGCAAACGCAAACCGGCGGTAACCGTAATGGCTTCGAAGGCGTAGAACCAGCCGACGCCGCTGGAGCCGCAGAACGTGCGGGCCCCAACCGCGGAGGCGTGTTTCACAATCTCGAACTGGGAGTGTTCGCTTTCGGCCACGATGAAATCGCAGTCGAAAACGCCGTCGGCCTTCAGCTTGGACACATACTGCATCACGGTGTCGTAGGGCCGGATGGGATAAGCGGTAATGACGTCAACGTCAGCCAGGGAACAGGCGATGGCGATGGCTTCGCTGCCGCTGATGAGCTCTTCACGCTCAGTTTGGTTCAATTCTTGCGTCGCCATTAATCATCGTCTCCGGTGAGGGCAACCTCAGACTCCGACTCATAGGTGCCCGGGCTGTGGTAACCGTGGGAACGGTCGGCTTCTTTCGCACGCTGCACGTCGATCAATTCGGCCATCCACTGGTGATAGCCGTCTTTGTCGCGTGTCCAGTGCTCATACTGGCTATTGTTATCGTTGAATTCGGCCTCGTTCACCATGACTACGCAATCGGGAACCGGGCAAACCGCTTCGCAAACGGCGCAACCGCAGCACGCATCCATATTGGCGTCATACAGACCCTCAGGCGTAACGTCGAAGCAGGTATCGGGACACTGCAACCAGCACAGCGTGCATTTGATACAGGTGTCGAAGTTGATTACCGGACGCATCGCCCGGGTGCTGAACTTCTTGAATACGGAGTTGCGGACGGGCTGGTAACCCTCGTTGCCGCCGCGGAAACCGCCTCCCTCTTCAATTCCCCTGATTACCAGACCTTCTTCCATAGTAGTCCAGCCCGGAAGGTCAAAGCTGAACGGGGTATCTTCGTTACCCTCGCCGGGCTCGACGGGCCGGAAGGCGGTGCGCTCAAAGGTGTTGCGGGCGGAAGTCTGCTTCAACTCGCCCCAACCCTGGTCTTCGATTGCCGCGACCATGGACTCCAGGCTGACCAAATCTGGGCAGACTTTGGCGAGAGCGCCGAGGATGCGGGCATCGGTATGGTCGTCTTTGTACACCCACAGACCGGAGTAGCTGGTGCTCGCCGGGACGATGGCCAGGTTGTAGGCCGTGTCCTTCTGGTGGATGTCTTCGATCAGGGCCGACGGGTCCTGTCGGGAGGTCACGATGAGCGTGCCGCCGTCTTTGGTGAGCGCGTTGATGGGCTGCAAACCGTACCAGGCCCAGGATTCGATACCCTTGCACATGGTATCGTCGACGTTGATCGTTACGTCCACTTCGCGAGCTTCGTAAACCGCCAGGTTTTCTTCCAGTTCTTCCGGGGTGTCAGCCACCACTGCGAACTGCTTGGCCGGTATTCCGTTACGCTCTGGTGAGTCCCCATAGCGTCCAAATGCCGTGCCAATCTTTCCTTCTTTACGCGCGGCAAAAACAATGCTGCGGACGATGTTCCGGGCCAGAGTCTTCTGGAATATGCCCCGGTACACTACCTCCACTGCCACTGTGCTCATGGAAGGCCTCCTCTGTGATGATAGGGCATTATAGCACGGATAGCCGGGGATAATGCCCGCGTGTGTTACACTTCCCACGGCGTGCCGGCCACGATTTACCAGACCCGACAGGAGTGCACCCATGGCCCAGCGGATGAATGCCGGAGCAGCCGTAATCGAGCTGTTGCAACAGGAAGGAGTCAGCAAGATATTCGGTATAGTTGGCTCTTCGTTTCTGGACATTCTGGACCCGCTGTACGACCGCGATGACATGGCATTCATCGGCGTACGCCATGAGCAGGGCGCGGCGTTGATGGCCGACGGCTATAGCCGCATCTCCGGGGCGCCGTCGGTGTGTCTGGTTACCAACGGGCCGGGCGTGTTGAACCTGACCTACGGCATCGCGTCGGCTTACGTCTCGCATTCCCCCGTGGTGGTGCTGGCGCCGTCGGCATCCCGCGACCACCAGAACCTGGACTCCACGCAGGAGTTTGACCAGGTGGCGTTGTTCGAGCCCATTACCAAGGCCAGTTTCTCCATCAACAAGATTGAACGGCTGCCCGACGCGCTGCGGCAGGCATTTCGCATCGCCACGTCGGGCAAGATGGGCCCGGTGCTGGTCGACATACCGCGCGACCTGCTGCCCGGCGCTGAAATCGAGCTGGATATGCTGGCTCCGGCGGCATATCGCACCGGCCAGGGCCGCTCCCGGGGCGATCGCCAGCAGGTGGAAGCGGCGGCCCGGGAGATTATGTCAGCCCAGCGGCCGGTGATTGTGGCCGGCGGCGGCGTGGAATGGAGCCTGTCCGACGCGGCCGTGTGTCGCCTCGCCGAACTTACCGGAGCGCCCATCGTAACGTCTTATGGCAGAGCCGATGCCGTACCCAACGACCATCCCAACTACCTGGGCCATCTGGGGCGCCTGGGAGCCGAGGAAGCGATTGATGCCGTTCGCAACGCCGACGTTATCGTGGCCGCCGGCACGCGTCTGGGACAATCGACAACTTTCTTCGATCACCGATTCATACCCGCCGACGCCCGTATCGTGCACATCGAGATCGACCCCAAGGAAATCGGGCGCATTTACCCCATCGCCGTCGGTGTGGAGGGTGATGTCGGCGCGGTGGTGGAAGAAATCAACGGCATCATCGCCGAAGGCGAACTGCGTCCTGACGCCGACTGGAGCAGCCGGGTAGCGACCTGGAACGCCGCCCGCGCTACCCGGCTCGCCGCCGAGGCCACGCTGACCGGCGATTACATCAAACCGCAACGGGTGTACGCCGAGCTGCGCAAGGTGATGCCCCGGGACGCCATCATCGCGCTGGACGCCGGGCTGGCGCCCAACTTCGGACAAGACCGGCTGAATTACTACCAACCCCGCAGCCTGATAATGGCGCAGGACCTGGGCGGGCTGGGCTTCAGCTTCCCGGCATCCATCGGCGCCAGCTTCGCCGCCCCGAACCGGCCGGTGGTCAACTTCAACGGCGATGGCGGCTTCCTGTTCAACGCCCAGGAATTTGAGACGGCGGTGCGCTACGGGTTGAAAAACATCTCGGTGGTGATGAACAACGACTGTTGGGGTTCAGAAAAAGCTTACCAAAAGTACGCGTTCAACGAACGCTACGTGGGAGCCGATACCGTCAACCCCCGGTTTGACCGGTACGCCGAGCTGTTTGGCGGTACCGGGTTCTACGTGGAACGACCCGAGGACATCGCCGACGCGTTCCAGCAGGCGCTGGCAGTGGACGGCCCCAGCATCATAGAAATACCAACCGATCCTGATGAAATGCCTCGCCCGGCTCGACTGGCCGAAGTGCAATCCCCGTCATAGTGCAATCCCCGTCATTGGGATGACCGGCCAGCCGGATAACCGACGGGCGTCCACCCTTAAACCCGAACGACGCCGGCTTTACCACACGACACCGCACCGAACAGCAGCGACCGCCACGACTCCGCAGGGAGACCACTCCGCAGGGATATGTCAACTAACGAAATAATCAGACCGACCGACGTGGACATCTCCGGCAGCGCCATCATCATCAATTGGGATGATGGGCACCGGGGGATTTATCCGCACCGGATGTTGCGCCAGCGGTGCCCGTGCGCGTCGTGTGTCGAAGAGATGACCGGGCGGGCGTTGCTGGACCCCGAGAGTGTGGAGCAGGATGTGCGCGCCGTCGACCAGCTGCCGGTCGGCCAGTATGCCCTGCAGTTCCTGTGGAGCGACGCCCACTACACGGGCATTTATACCTACCGGACGCTGCGGGCCGCCTGCACCTGTATCGCCTGCAACGAGGCCCGGGCCGGGCGCCGGTAAAGGCTCCCTGGCGCCCGGCAACGGATCAATCGGCGGGCGAATCAGTGGATTGCGGCTGTGCCGGTGTGGAATCGGCGGCCCGGTTGCCGCGAAACGCTTCCCCGGGGCGACGCTTCAGCTTGGGCGCCGTAAAAGTATCGGACTTGAACGAAAAGTTGGAAATCTGGCGGGTTGCCGGCTGCCCGCATGATTTACACTCGGTAGGTTCGTCGGCGCGGGATACCGGACGAATGGACTCGAAGTCGGCACCGCATTCCGAACAATGATACTCATAGATTGGCATAGACACCTCCGCTTACCGATTATATCCTATCACCCGGGGCCACCGGAAAAGCCGCCGTCACACCGGGAGACCGTGCGCAGTTGGACGCGAGTTAGTTGGAGAGGAAGTTGCAATGACCAGTCAGGCCACCGATGTTGTGATTATTGGCGGAGGTATCGCCGGATCCGCCGCCGCCTACTACCTGGCGGAGCAGGGTATTTCATGCACCATCATAGAGCGCAAAGGCATCGCCTCCGAAGCGTCTGGCTACAATGCCGGCGGACTGAATCCGCTGGAAGGACACGGTTGGCCCGACCCGCTGCTGGACATGGCGTTGCAGTCTTTCCGATTGCATCAGGAATTATGGCTAAAATTGCCCGCTGAAACCGGCATTGATTATCACGGTCGCATCACGTCCATCTTGAAAGTGGCGTTGGGCGACGCTGAGCTGCCCGACTTGAGGGACACGTTGGCGACATTCAACGGCGCCGCCGAGCCCGGATTCTCGGCGGAGTGGCTGGAGCGTGAAGATGTGCTATCCATTGAACCGCGCCTTTCGCCCGATGTGATCGGCGGCGTGCGGGCGGTGGGGAACGGCGCGCTGGACGGCAAGGAATTCACTCAAGCGATGGCCGCCGCCGCCTCCAAACGCGGCGCACAGGTGAAGACGGCGTCGGCGATGGGATTGCGATTGGGCCAGGGTCGGGTCGAGTCGGTGGTAACCTCCGACGGCGAAGTACCTTGCGGGGCGTTGCTGATCGCCGCCGGCCCCTGGTGCCGCACCGCCGAGCAGTGGTTGGACATCGCCATCCCGGTAGATCCGCTCAAAGGGCAGATCGTTCGCGTGCAGCCCGACGGCCCCGGCCTGGATTACGAACTGATTGGCGGCGGCAGTTCGATGTACGCCAAGACGGACGGCCTCATCTGGTGCGGCTCCACCGAGGAAGAGGCGGGGTTTGACCTGTCGCTGACCGATGAAGCGCGGGAGAACATTTTGAAACTGGCGGTGCGGCTGGTGCCGTCGCTGGCTAACGCCACAGTATCGATGCAAACCGCCTGCCTGCGCCCGGTTACTCCGGACTGGCTGCCGATTGTGGGGTCCGCGCCGGGGTGGGACAACGTTTACATTTCAACCGGCGGCCAGAAGAAGGGCATTTTGCTGGGCCCGGCGATGGGCAAGGGCATTGCAGACACAATCGCATCGGGCCACACCGACATCAGCCTGCGGGGTTGCGAACCGGGGCGGTTCTCCCCGGCACACGACACCACCGGCTGACACAGCGAATACGGGAATGAGGGGTGCTCGCAGGGCGTGCGCCCGATCAAAACATGAACAGGATAATTGACGGTTTCAAATTCGGGCTCGGCTTCGGCTGCGCGATGTTGGTTTTCTACTTTTTCGCGTTCATCCTGATACTAATATTCATGGGGATCGGGTCGTTCTCCTTTTGGGATGCCTTTGGCTACGGAGTTCCACCAGGGTGACACATTCAACCAGCATGGCGTCGAGTTTCAAGTCATCGAACCACACGTATCAGGAGTTAGAAAATGACCACGAACGGTAACGACGCCCCCGCCGGCGGTGCGCTGCGCGACATTCACGTCGTGGAATTCGGGCAATATGTTCCGGGCCCGATGCTGGGGATGTTGCTGTCCGACCAGGGCGCACACGTCATCAAGGTTGAGCGACCCGGCGGCGATCCGGCGCGTTCGGAGCCGGCGTTCGCCACCTGGAACCGGGGCAAACGGTCCGTGGTGCTGGATCTGAAAACCGTTGCCGGCCGCGAGAGCGCTCGCCGGTTGGCGGCGAACGCCGACGTGGTGATTGAAAACTACCGGCCGGGAGTGGCCGACCGGTTGGGTATCGGCTACGACGAGCTTTCCGCCGACAACCCGCGCCTAATCTACTGTTCGTTGCCCGGCTACGGCGAGGAACATCCCAGCCGCAACGAACCGGGCTGGGACCCGGTTATCAGCGCTGAAACGGGCCTCTATCCGGAGACTGACGAGAGCGACGGGGAGCCGCTGTTCACCCCGCTGCCCATCGCCAGCACATTTGCCGCCGTGCTGGGGTCGGTATCGGTCGCAATGGCAATCAACGCCCGCGACAATTCGGGCCAGGGCCAGCGCATCGAGGTGCCGTTGCATTCCGCGATGTTCACCGCCATGGGCAGCCGAATCATCAAGTTCAACAACTTCGAATATGTCAACCAGTTTGATTTCCCGCGCTCGGTGATGTCGCATCCCTACGAGTGCGCGGACGGTCGCTGGATATATCACCATGGCATGTTCGAACGTTTCGCCCGTCAGACTCTGACCGCCGCGGGCCGAACCGACTGGATTGACGAAGTTATGCCGCTGTTCGGCCGGCCGGTGGACTCCGCCTCCCTGGATTTCTGGCAACAGCGGTTCGCCGAGATGTTCCGGGAGCGCACGGCCTGGCAGTGGGAGACCGACATCAACGCCCAGGGCGGTGCGTGCACCGTCTGCAAGACCGTGGACGAATGGCTGGTGCACGAGCACGCCATCGCCGGCAAGATGGTGGTGGAAGTTGAGGACGCCGAGCGCGGCGCCATGAAGCAGCCCGGCGTGCAAGTCCGGCTGCGCGGAACACCGGGCGCAATCCAGGGCAGCGCCCCCCGATTGGGCGAGCACACCGACTCCGTACTGGCCGAAATTTCCGGGGCTCCGGCGGCACGGCCAGCGCCAGCGCCCGCCCAAACCAACGGGGAAGTGCTCAGCGCGTTGCAAGGTGTGCGGGTGCTCGACCTTTGCATCATCCTGGCCGGGCCGACCTGCGGACGCACCCTCGGCGAGTTTGGCGCCGATGTCATCAAGATTGACGATCCCACCCGTATTCTTGACCCCATCGGCTACATCGATGTCAACCGGGGCAAACGCAGCATCATGCTCAACCTCAAATCCGATGAGGGCCGGGAGGTGTTCTGGAAACTGGTTGAGTCTGCCGACGTGGTTGTGGAAAACAACCGCAAGTCCGCCGTGCAACGGCTGGGCCTCGGCTACGAGGAAGTCAGGAAGGTCAAGCCCGACATCGTTTACGCCTCGCTGAACGCCTTTGGCTACGACGGGCCCTGGTCGGAACGCGCCGGCTGGGAACAGCTGGCCCAGGGCACCAGCGGGATGCAGGTACGTCACGGCGGTCGCAACGGCGCCCCCATGCTGTCGCCCTACGCCGTCAATGACTATGGCACCGGATTGATGGGCGCATACGCAGTGGCTTTGGCCCTGCACGAACGCAACCGCACCGGGCAGGGTCAGTCGGTGGACAGCGGTCTGGCGCTGACCGCCGGGCTGTTGCAGTCTCCCTACTTCCTGGATTATGCCGGCTACCAGCGCGCCGATCTGGAAGGCGTGCAGCTGCGCGGTTACTCGGCCCGCTCCCGGCTGTATCAGGCGTCAGATGGCTGGCTGTACCTCCATTTCCCGAACGACGCCGCCTGGCAAGCCGCGTTGCAACTGCCGGAGCTGGCTCCGGTGGCCTCGGCCAACAGCGCCGCCGGCGCCGCCGACGCTTTGGGCTACGCCATCCAAACCAACACCATTGAACACTGGGCCCGGACGCTGCGGCCCTGTGGCGTGTCGGTTACGGCCAACCTGGCAATGGAGGACTACCGGAACGACCCGGTGGTGCGTAATGCCGGATTCATCGTGACCCGCGAGCACGAGGTTTGGGGGAGCGTTGATCATTCGGGCACCACGGCACGACTCTCGGCGACGCCGCCCCGCCTGGGGATACCCACGCCGTGGTTCGCCCAGCACACCGACGAGATTCTGGCGGAGGCTGGCTACTCGGCGACGGAAATCGAGACGATGAAGGCGTCGGGAACCGTGCGGGTGCCAACGCCGTAAACCGAATAGGCAATTGCCATCCCGAACAGTTGGCGATATCGCAGGTCATCAGGTTGTTTTACATACGATCTGCGGTTTGCTTAGTTTGGGGACGGGTAGTGCTAGGAAATGCACGTAGAGTCGATATTTTTTGGCCGGAGAGACTTGAGATGCCGTTCACACCGTTTCACATGGGCCCGGCTCTGGCAGTTAAAGCCGTATGCGGACGCCATTTCAGCGTACCGATCTTCGCGTTCACACAGGTGGCAATTGACAGCGAAGTGCTGGCCGGTTTCCCGTTCCGCCGAGACCTGTCGTATCACAAGGTGATGCACACCATCGCGGGCGGAACGGCGGCGGCCATCCTGGCCCTGGCGTTGTTTAACCCGGTAATCCGGCCGGGCGCACGATTGTGGAACCGTCTCACGGGAGCGAGGGCCGAAAGCATTTGGTATATGGAACCACGAGTGTCGCCGTTGGCGGCCATTGTATCGGCGTTCGTAGGAGCATGGAGCCATGTGCTGCTGGACGCGCCGACACATTCACACATGGAGCCCTTTGCGCCAGTGGCGAGAGGAAATCCGTTTAACGGCCTGGTCTCACACCGGCGAACAATGGCCTGGTGTGTCGGATTAGCGGCGATGGGTTGCGGAGGTATGTTGGTACGTTCGCATTTGGGAAAGCGGAGCGGCCGATGAGAGTCCGAGGCGGATGGACGCAACGGCGGCTCTGGGGCAGTCGGGCGTCCAATGCGCGGCCAGCGCGGATGCAATCCGCGCCCTATCCTGCTAAACTGACGCCAACCAATCTCCGGCGGGAGTTGCAGCGTGTTACGTATTTACAACACCCTTACTAAAACCACTGAGGAAATCAAGCCGATGACCCCCGGCCGAGTGTCAATGTACACGTGCGGGCCGACCGTGTATCGGTATGCCCACATCGGTAACCTGCGTACTTACCTGATGGCCGACTGGATTCGCCGTGTGTTGACCGTTGACGGCAATGAGGTTTACCACATCAAGAACATCACCGATGTGGGCCATATGCGCCAGGAATTGGTTGAAGCCGGCGGCGACAAGATGATTATGGCCGCGCTGGAAGAAGGCAAAACCATCCAGGAGATTGGCGAGTTTTACGCGGATTGCTTCTGGCGGGACGAGGCGCGCATCAATATCCTTCCCGCCCACGTGTTCCCCTGGGCGTCGCAGCATATTCCCGAAATGCTGGACATGGTCGGGACGCTGATGGGCAATGGGTCGGCGTACGAAGCCGGCGGGAACATCTACTTCAGCGTTAACAGCTACGCGTCGTATGGCAAGCTGTCGAACAACTTCGGCGGCGACCTGCTTGAAGGTGTGCGAGCCGAAGCTGACCCGTTGAAACGGGATCCTCGCGACTTTACGCTGTGGAAGGCCGCCGAGCCGGGCCGCGACGTGAAGTGGGACAGCCCCTGGGGAGAGGGATTCCCCGGCTGGCACATCGAGTGTTCAGCGATGGCCCACAAGTACCTGGGCGAACGGTTCGACCTTCACACAGGCGGCGTGGATAACGTATTCCCCCACCACGAGGACGAGATCGCCCAGAGCGAAGGGGCGTTCGGCGACCAGCACGTCAACTACTGGGTACACGGACAGCATCTGCTCGCCGACGGCGCCAAGATGGCCAAATCCGCCGGCAACGTGTTCCTCATCGAAGACCTGGCCGCCCGCGGGTTCGACCCGCTGGCGTTCCGCTACCTGTGCATGACGGTTCGTTACCGGCACCGGATGAACTTCACGTTCACGTCCTTGCGCGCCGCCGAGAAAGCCCTTACCAACCTGCGCAACCGCGTCTGGAACTGGCAGTACTCCCCCGAAAACAATGGGGCTCGCCTGGAAGACCAGGGCGTGGTTGATGAATGGCGCAATCGCTTCTGGGAGGCGGTTCGCAACGATCTGGACCTGCCCCGCGGTCTGGCCATCACCTGGGACATGGTCAGCTCGCACCTGCCGTCGGCGGATAAGCTGGATTTGATTCTGGACTTCGACCGTGTGTTTGGCCTCAACCTGGACGACGTGCCGGTTCAATACGACATCGGACCCGATCGCGAAGAACTCATCGCCCGCCGGTTGGCGTTGCGCCAGCAGGCCGCTTTTGACGCTGCCGACGCGCTGCGCTCGGACGCGAAGTCAAGCGGACTGGTGGTTGAAGACACGGCCGGCGATACCCGCGTGCGGCCTCAAACACCGCTGGAACGCCAGGAATCGCGCTGGTCATCGGTGTCTGCATCGAGAGAAGTGCCTTCGCTGCTGGACCAACCCGACCTGTACGAGTATTCTTTCGTGCTCAACGCCTACGACTACGTTGACGACGTGCGCCGCTGCGTTGAAGCCATCCTGAAGCACACTGTCGGCGCGTCGGCGGAAGTCGTCGTGGTCGACAATGGATCGACCGACGGCACCGCCGATTATCTGGAAGAGGCGCAGCGGCAACACGAAAACCTGAAAGTCATCCACTGCGACCACGTGGTGGGCGACGCAGCCGGCAAGAACATCGCCATCAAGCAGGCCCGCGGCCGCTACGTCATACTGATTGACGCATCGACCGAGGTGGTGGGCGACATTCTGGCGCCGGTGGCCGAGCAGCTGTCAGACCAAACCGTGGGTGTGTTCGGGCCGTATGGCCTGACCACCGACGATATGCAGCACTTCCACGAGGAGGTGGAGGAAGGCGACGCCGACGCGATGCAGGCTTACTGCATGGCCTTCCGCCGCGCTGACCTGACTGCGGTGGGCCTGATGCACGAATCTTTCCGCTTTTACCGGAACCTGGACATCGACTATTGCTTCCAGTTCAAAAACGCCGGTTTCCGCGTCGTGTGCGACAGCAAGCTGGCTTTGGTTCGCCACGAACACCGGCAGTGGGAAGAGCTGGACGGCAACCAGCGCGACGAATTGAGCCGCAAGAATTTCGGCCGGTTCCTGAAACGCTGGGGCAACCGGCCCGACCTGCTGATCAAACCCGGCGCCGTGGGCTTCGACAGCGGTTTCAGACACTAACCGCCGGCGTGAATCGGATGGCCCCTTCGATTAGACGAAGGGGCCTTTTTGTTGGCTTGAGTTCCGTGCTGGAATCCGTTCACCTAGCCCGGTTGCCCGTACCAGTCGGGGTGAACGGCCTGCAACCCAAGCTGGGGCCAGGCCGCCGGAGCGCTGCATTTCTCCAACCGCTCGGCCAGGGGCAGCGACTCGTCCCAGTGATACGCAATGATGCGCCGGCCGTTCCAGTCGCTGGCGTCCTCGGATGCAATCCACACCACGGGAGCCTGCATGACTTCGGGTTGAATCAGGGCGCTGGCGCTGGAACCTTCGGGCGGCAGCACCATGTTGGTGGCCGTGGCGCCTCCCGGCGTCAGCACGTTGGCGGTAACTCCGGTGCCCTCCAGGTCCTGGGACATAATGGCAACGAGGGCCTCGTGGCCCGCCTTCGAGGGGCCGTAGGGCGCGCCGCCCTTGCGCCACATGGTGTCCATGCTGGTGGTAACGCCGATGATGCGCCCGTAGCCCTGCTCAATCATGTGCCCGGCCACGGCGTGGGACATGATGAAGGGGCCGCTCAGGTTCACGGCGATGACCCGCAACCAGGCCTCCGGAGCAATGTCCCAATAGTCGGTGCGACTCCCGGAGGCTCCGCTGGAGGTGAAGCCGGCGGTGCGTGGATTGATACCGGCGTTGTTAACCAGGATGTGCAGTCCGCCCATCTCGCTGATGGTACGTCCCACCGCATTGTGCACTGATTCGGGATCGGTAACGTCGGCGATGATGGGCAACACGGCATCGTCGCCGCCCAACTCGCGCATATCGTTAGCAGTCTGGTCCAGCCAGTCCTCGTTGATGTCGAGCATGGCGACCCGAGCGCCGGCTCTCACGAGTCCGGTGGTAATCGACCGACCCATTCCGATGGGGCTGGCCGCTCCGGTTACAATTGCTACTTTGCCTTCCAGCGTGTTTGATGGCACAACCATTTCGTTTACCTCGGTATTGTCGGCATTTCGTGTGAATCTGCCGTTGATGATAACCGCTGGGCGGGGCGTTGTTAAGGGAACCGGGGGCCAATCTCATACGTACCCACATTGTCATTGCGAGCGTAGCGTGGCAATCCCGTCGCCGTAGCAACGGCGGTTCGTCGACGTGTGTTCAGCCTCATCGAATTTGCCACGTCGCCGTGCTCCTCGCAATGGCAGGTTAAAGCGGGTACGCATGAGATCCCTCGCCCTGATGCGTACCCACATTGTCATTGCGAGCGTAGCGTGGCAATCCCGTCGCCGTAGCAACGGCGGTTCGTCGACGTGTGTTCAGCCTCATCGAGATTGCCACGTCGCCGTGCTCCTCGCAATGGCAGGTTAAAGCGGGAACGCATGAGATCCCTCGCCCTGATGCGTACCCACATTGTCGTTGCGAGCGTAGCGTGGCAATCCCGTTGCCGTAGCAACGGCGGTTCGTCGACGTGTGTTCAGCCTCATGGAGATTGCCACGTCGCCGTGCTCCTCGCAATGACGGGCTAAAGCGGGTACGCATGAGATCCCTCGCCCTGATGCGTACCCACATTGTCATTGCGAGCGTAGCGTGGCAATCCCGTCGCCGTAGCAACGGTGGATCGTCGACGTGTGTTCAGCCTCATCGAGATTGCCACGTCGCCGTGCTCCTCGCAATGACAGGTTAAAGCGGGTACGCATGAGATCCCTCGCCCTGATGCGTACCCACATTGTCATCGCGAGCGTAGCGTGGCAATCCCGTCGCCGTAGCAACGGCGGTTCGTCGACGTGTGTTCAGCCTCATGGAGATTGCCACGTCGCCGTGCTCCTCGCAATGACGGGCTAAAGCGGGTACGCATGAGATCCCTCGCCCTGATGCGTACCCACATTGTCATTGCGAGCGTAGCGTGGCAATCCCGTCGCCGTAGCAACGGCGGTTCGTCGACATGCGTTCAGCCTCATCGAGATTGCCACGTCGCCATGCTCCTCGCAATGACGCATTAGAGTGGGTACGCGTGAGGGGGCAATGCGTTGACCGGCAACGGCGGCGGTGTTAGATTGGTCGTCGTGTTTCGGCGCAAACGTTACGATTTCCGACTACGTGATTTCAATGAATGACCTGGCTGACCGCGTGTTGCGCGGCGAACTACGGGCCCTTTCCCGACTACTCACGATGGTGGAGCGGGGCGACCCGGCCGCTGCGCCGGCGATGGAACAGCTGGATCCCCACACGGGACGCGCCTACACGGTGGGCATCACCGGCCCGCCCGGCGTGGGCAAGAGCACGCTGGTCGACCGCCTCACGGAGCACTTGCGGAAACTCAATCTGACGGTGGGCATCCTGGCGGTAGACCCGACCAGCCCGTTTACCGGCGGCGCCTTGCTGGGCGACCGCATCAGGATGCAGCGTCACTACCTGGACGATGGCGTGTTTATTCGCAGCGTCGCCACTCGTGGGCAGTCCGGCGGGCTACCGCGTATCGTCAAAAGCATGGTCAGGTTGCTGGACGCCGCCAGCAAGGACGTGGTGCTGGTTGAAACCGTGGGTGTGGGTCAAACCGAACTGGGCATCATGAGCGTTGCTGACTCGGTGATCGTTACCATGATGCCCGAGTCCGGCGACTCTATCCAAACGCTGAAGGCGGGCGTCATGGAAATCGCCGACCTTTACGTGATCAACAAGGCCGACCGGGACGGCGCCAACCAGATGGCCGCCGCGGTAACCGCGATGTTGCATCTAGCCAACCTGTCTACCGGGTGGAATCCGCCGGTACTGCAAACCCAGGCGTATGCCAGCGTCGGCATCACCGAAATGTGGCAGAGCGTCGGAGAGCACCGGGCGTATCTAACCGACACCGGCAATCTGGAAGAGCGTCGTTCGGCCCGCCGCCGGCAGGAGTTCCTGGAGTCGGTGCAGGAGGAGTTTTACCGCCGGGTCAGCATCCTGCTCCAGAACGACCCGGAGATGGCCGGAATTCTGGCGGCTATCGACGCCAGGTCAACCGAGCCTTACGCCGCCGCGCTCCGGCTGCTGGCCGACGGCGGCGGGTTGGCCGCCCTGTTCAACACCGGCTGAACCAGGCGGCCACCGTCATCGTAGCAGTCGTTGTAGCCGTCGATTAGCGGTTGTTGTCCGCGTCGTTGCTGTTGGAACCGGAGCTGTTGCCACCACCCTGGTTGTTGTTGCCCATGCCCAGGAACGGGGATAGCATGGAGGTGAACTCCATGGGGAAAATGAACTTGGTGGAGGGGCTGGAGCCCAGCGATTTCAGCGTGTCGAAGTATTGCAAACTCATGGTGCGGGCATCCACGGTGCTGGCAACATTGTAGATACGTTCCAACGCAACGCTGAACCCGTCGGCGCGGAGGACGGTCGCCTGCTGTTCGCCCTCGGCCTGCAGAATGTCAGCTTGGCGCAGACCTTCGGCTTGCAGGATGGCGGATTGCTTCTCGCCCTCGGCGCGGTTGATCTGGGCCTGACGCTGGCCTTCCGACTCGGTAATTTCAGCGGTCTTGATGGCGTCGGCTGACTTTTGGCGTTCCATGGCCGCCTTCACGCCCTGGGGCGGGTCGACTTCGTTGATTTCGACCTGGGACACCTTGACCCCCCAGCGGGTGGTAACTTCGTCCATGCGGAGTTGCACCTCGTCTCGAATGCGCTCCCGCTCGGATAACGCCACGGAGAGATCGATCGCTCCGATGACCGCGCGCAAGGTGGCGAACGCCAGGTTGATTACGGCCTGCTCGAAGTTCTGCACCTCAAGCACGGCCCGGTCCACCTGGTCCTCCATAACGCGGTAGTAGATGACGAAGTCCATATCCACCACAACGTTGTCGGCGGTGATGTACTTCTGCGTGGGGACCCGCGTTACTCGTTCGCGTAAATCCACCTTGGTGCCCTGATAGAGAAACGGGATCAAAATGTGTATGCCCGGACGTCTGTTTCCGACGTAAGTACCGAAACGTTGCACCACCATTCGCTGGTATGCCTGCACGATTACTACTCCGCTGGCCATGAGTACGCCTCCTTGCCCGCGACTGGCGGGAAGTGCCCTGGTGTCCGCTCTGCCGTTATTCCTGACCTTCGGGCGCCGTTGCGCCGCCCACCGCTTCCACCGTTACAAAAAGTCCTGACGAACCAATAACCCGCACCTGACGCCCGATCGGCACGTACATTCCGTCGTTGCTGGTGGCGGACCACGTTTCGTCGCTGAGGGCGACGATACCTCTGGGTCGTAACGCTGATGTTACCACACCCACCTGCCCGATGAGATGCGACGCCTCGCTGCGTCCGTCGCTGTCGCCAATGTTTCCAGCTGCCGGCGCCAGGCGGCTCCCCAGCCGGGACCGAATGGCCTCGAATGCGACATAGGCGGCTCCGACCGCCAGCACGCCAGCCACGCTGCCGATCACCCACAGACTGACGGCAACCTCCGGGAAATTGACTGGTATGCCGCCGCCGCTGCCGAACCCGCTAAACAGCAGCAAACCGCCGACCACCAGGCTGACCACGGCGCCAACGCCCAACGCGCCGAAGCCCGAGATAAACACTTCCAGAATTGCCAGCACTCCGGCCAGCCCGATGAACACCACGCCGGCCCAGTTGAACGGGAGGTTGCCCAGCGCCAAAAATGCCAGCAGCAGGCAGATTGCCCCAGCGACGCCGGGGCCAATAAGGCCCGGCGTCATGAGCTCGATTATCAACCCCAACCCTCCCAGAATGAGCAACAGGAAGGCGATGTTGGGGTTGGCGATGAAATCCACGAATCGCTCCCGCCACTGCATCTTGATGAATTCGACCTCGGCATCTGCGACGGCCAGCGTGCGGTCTCCAGAGGCCGTGGCCACCGTGCGCCCGTCGATTTCGCGCAGCAGGTCCGACCGGTCATCGGCCAGCAGGTCGATGATGCCGGCCTCCAGCGCCTCCTTGGCGGTGTAGGACGCTGCGGTACGCACCGTTTCTTCCAACGCATCGGCGTTGCGTCCGCGTTCGTCGGCGATGGAGCGGATTAGCGCAGCGGCATCGTTGGTAACCTTGTCGGCAAGGGTTTCGCCCAGTTCTTCGCCACCCCCAGCGACCGGCGTTGCCGCACCGATGTTGGACCCGGGAGCCATGGCGGCGATGTGGGCCGCCGCCGTGATGAAGGTTCCAGCCGAACCGGCCTGCGCGCCTCGCGGCGCAACGAATACAGCGACCGGTACGTTGGATTCCAGCAGGCTCCCCACAATATCGCGGGTGCTGCTGTACAGCCCACCCGGAGTGTCCAACTCGATAACGAGCAGTTCGGCTCCGTCGTCGCTGGCACGCTGAATTGACCGGGCGATGAGACGGGCCTTGATGGCGTTGATGGTGTCTTCAACGCGAACCGCCAAGACCGCCGGGCTCTGGGCGTCGGCCTGATGCCGGGAAGCCGCCAGACCAAACGTGCCCAGGCACACCATCCCCAGGCACAAAATCAGCAGTATTGAGCGTCGCAGTGTGGCGACAGGAAACGGTATTCGCGAGTTTAACATCCGCATCAGGCCCATCTACTCACCATCGTCCAGTTACCATCATCAAGCCGGCCGGGGGCGTTGTCAAATCCGACTTGCCATCATCCCCTGAATCCATTCCGTTTGACTACATTCGCCGTGTGCCCCTACAATTGCGATGCAGCCGGGCCAATCACAGCGGGCGTTGCGTTGTCTTTCAGGAGGATTGCAGGAGGATTGATGGATTACGAGTTTATTTTGGCCGACAAAGAACGGGTGTCCAAATTCGAGGGTAGCGGAGAACGACGTCGGGAGATAGTGGGCCACGTGGCTTTTCTTACGATGAACCGCCCCGAAGTGCTGAACGCAATGAATCGCCAGTTGACCGAGGAATTGCACGACGCCGTGGCACGCGCCAACGAAGACCCGGAGATTGGCTGCATCGTCATCACGGGCGCCGATACCACGCCACGGGTGCCGGCATTTACCGCCGGCGGCGACATTCACGAGCAGCGCGAAGACCAGGCCGCCATGAACGCCGGCACCCTGTTGCTAGAAGACATGGATGCCCGCTCCGCCAAACGACAGCGCGGCGGCTACGACGTCAGCGCCTCGGACAAGCCGGTGATCGGCATGATCAACGGGCTGGCCTACGGCGGCGGTGCGGTGCTCTCATCGTCCCTGGACATCCGCATCGGCTCCGATGCTGCCCGCTTCCGATTCCTGGCCGCGGCCTACGGACGGATCAATTCCACCTGGACGCTGACCAACCAGGTCGGGTGGCCCCAGGCCAAGGAGTTGCTGTTCACCGCTCGCATCGTGGAAGCTGAGGAAGCCTACCGGATTGGCCTGCTCAACTACCTGGTACCCGTTTACCGGCTGCGCGAGAAAACCATGGACATTGCCATGCAGATTGCGACCAACGACACCCCGTCGGTAATCGGCATCAAGCGGTTGCTCCTGCGTCACATGGGGGGCACCCTGGAACAGCAGTGGGCCAACGAAAAGGACTTCACCACCAACGAACTACGGGGCACTCTGGCCGAGGAAGCCTTCCCCGAGTTTCTGGCCCGGCGTGGCCGACCGGTTCGCGGCGGATAGCAATCAGACGACGTTGATTTGACCCGACCGGTCCCGGGGTCAGATTGGCAAAACAAACCGCAGAGGTGCAGGTCGCTTCTGCGGTTTTCTGATGCTGAGCTAGTCGTTCAGCGTGCCCTTGGTGCTGGGCACCTGGCCGCTGGCGCGAGGGTCGGGTTCAACCGCGTCGCGGAGCGCACGGGCTAGCGCCTTGCACAACGCTTCCGCCTTGTGATGCGGGCTGGTTCCGGCCAGCACTTTGGCGTGCAGGTTGATGCGCGCCTCGGTGGCGAAGGATTCGAGGAAGTGGGCGATCAGGTCGCCCGACAGCGTTTCCACCATCGTGTTGTCGAGGGTGGTATCGACCGACGCGTAGGCTCGTCCGCTCCAATCCACGGCGACCATTACCAACGTTTCATCCAGGGGGACGATGGCGTGCCCCATGCGACGAATGCCGCGCGGCTCGCCCAAAGCCTGGCCGAAGGCGCGGCCCAGCATGATGGCCGTATCCTCAACCAGATGGTGCCAGCCGACGTGGGTGTCGCCGGCCGCTTTCAGGTCGATGTCGAACAGGCCGTGGCGGGAAATCTGGCTCACCATGTGGTCGAGGAAGCCGTTGCCAGTATCGACGTTGTAACGTCCCGCGCCGTCCAGGTCGACAGAGATGGCGATGGTGGTTTCCCCGGTGGTACGTTCCAGGGTAGCCCTTCGGACGCTGGACTCGGCAAGCGCCATTATGCGTCGGCTCCCAGCGCCGCCCGGAAGCCGGCGATTACCTCGTCCGTTTCTTCGGGTTTGCCCACGCTGACGCGGATGTAGTCGCGGAGCAGGTCGTTGTCAAAGTAACGCAGGAACACGCCTCGCCGGCACATTGCCTCGTAAACTTCCAGGCCCCGGCCATCTGGCAACTTGCACAGGACAAAGTTCGCCTGCGACGGCCACGGCTTGATGCCGGGAATGTCGGACAGCAGGTCAAACAGGCGGGCCCGCTCGGTGACGATGGCGGTAACCCGTTCCAGCAGATTGCCGGTGTCGGCCAGCGAGGCCAGCAGGGCGATTTCGGCAGCCAGGTTCACGTTGTACGGCGGCTTCATGCCCATCATGGTGGCTGCGAGTTCAGTATCCATCGCGCCCGCGCCGATACGCAGTCCGGCCAGCCCAGCCCACTTGCTGAAGGTACGCAAAACCACCAGGTTGCGGAATTCGGACAGGAGAGGCATCAAGGTCTGTCCGCAGAAATCGTAGTAGGCTTCATCGGCCACCACCAGCAGGCCGGTGTCGAGCAAAGCGCGCGCCTGCGCCTCGGTAACCAGGTTGCCGGTTGGATTGTTGGGGCTGGGAAAGAAGATTGCCTTGGTGCGGGGGGTAATAGCCAGTTGGATGGCCTCGATGTCGATGTCAAAGCTTTCATCCCGGGGGACCGACACGGCATTGGCGCCGGCGACGTCCGCCGAGAACGAATACATCCCAAACGTTGGCACCGGAATGATTATTTCGTCATCGGGAGCGAGGAACATCCGCATCAGCAGGTCGATAATCTCATCGCTGCCATTGCCGGCCACGATGTTGTCGTCCGGCACACCGAGGTAATCCGACAGCGCCGCCCGCAAATTGCGCTGCGCCGGGTCTGGGTAATGGTTATAGTCGCGGAAGTTACCCAGCGCTTCGGCCACGTGCGGCGACGGGCCATAGGGGTTTTCGTTGCCGTTGAGACGGATTACCCGCTCCAGGGGGATGCCAGCCTGCTCCGCCAGCGTTTCGCTGGGCGCAACTCCCTGGTAGGTCTTGAGCCGGTAGATGTGGGGCAGCAGCAGGTCTTCTATGTTAGGCATCAGTAGCCAATCCTGACGTAGATGGTGCTTCGGATGCTATCGCTGGGTCGGTTGGGCGGCCAGATGGTCAAGCCGGGCCTGAACCGCGCTGGCGTGGCCGGGCAATCCTTCGGCTTCGGCGATTCGCACCGCGGCGGCGCCCAGGTCGCGGAAATGCTCCGGGCTCAGCCCCACCACGGGCATGGTGCGCATAAAATGGTGCACGCTCAGCGCAGAACTGAACCGCGCCGTGCCGCCGGTGGGCATGACGTGGGATGGCCCAGCAATGTAATCCCCCATGACTTCGGGTGAAAACTCCCCGAGGAACAGGCCGCCGGCATTGCGTACTTTGCCGGCCCAGGCCCAGGGCTCCGCGGTCATCACGCACAGATGCTCCGGCGCCAGCCGGTTGGCGACCTCCATTGCCTCGGAGAAACTGTCGACCAGGACAACCTGACCCTGGCGCTCCAAAGACTGTCGGATGGTTTCAGCGCGCGGGTTGCCAGCGATCTGAGCGTCGAGTTCAGTCTCCACTGCCCCGAGCAACGCTGCGGAGTCGGTCACCAGAATCGCGGTGGCCATCGGGTCGTGCTCCGCCTGGGCGATGAGGTCGGCGGCGCAGAATATCGGGTTGGCGCTGGCGTCGGCCAGCACAATGGTTTCGGTTGGTCCGAAAACGCCGTCAATGTCCACCTGGCCCTGCACCATGCGCTTGGCGTAGGCAACGAACACGTTGCCGGGGCCGCAGATTTTGTCCACTTTGGTGATGCTTTCCGTGCCGTAGGCCAGGGCAGCGATGGCCGGCACGCCGCCGACCTGGTAAACGGTGTCCACTCCCGCAATGTGCGCGGCGGCCAGCACGGTGGTGTTCAGCGGAGCCCCGCCCAGCCGCGGTGTAACCAGCACAACCTCTTTGACACCGGCGACCCGGGCGGGGATGGCCGTCATCAGCACCGTTGACGGATAGGCCGCCGTGCCGCCGGGCGCATACAGGCCAACCCGTTCCAGCGGACGCACCAGCTCGCCGAGGCCACCGCCCAGGTCAACCCAATCGCGGGGCCGGGTCGCCTCGTGGAAACTGGTGATTCGTTTGGCGGCCAGTTTGAGTGCATCTTGCAGATCTGCGGGCGTGGCGTCCCAGGCCGCTTCCAGCTCGGCTGGCGGAACATCTAAATCGTCCAGGTCGGTATTGTCCAGCAGTTTGGCGTAGCGTCGAACTGCGGCGTCGCCCTCGGCCCGCACGTCGCGCAGCATCTGCAACACCGCCGATTCTGGTGTGGCCTGCTTGCCGAACGCGTCGCGGGTGCGCTGCAGCGCCGCTTCAGGCAGCGAGGTAAGGTCCAGGGGGTCGATACGCTTCAGGACGGATTCGGCAGCCGCCAGCCCACGCACGAGATTAAGTTGCACTGAGAAACTCCCGCGCCTGCGCTTTGGTTTCATCGACGACCCGTTGGCGATAGGTGTCGATCAGGTCCCTGGGTATGCGTTCGTAGATTTTTTCCAGGCTGCTGGGTATATCAGCCAAAAACCCGTCGACCACAACCTGCACTTCGTCGTTGTCACGATACATCCGGTTTAGCGCCCGCTTCAACCGTTCCCAGGTGAATTCCCAACCCAGCAGGCGGTCAACCCAACCGCGCCATTCATCAACCAGCGCGTCTTCCAGAAACGCCAGGGCCGGCATCTGTTCCATAGCCGCGATAGCGGCATTCTCCGTGGACAACCCACCGTTGCCGTTGAGCACGCTGTTGTCCATATCCAGTTGCAGCGCGCGGTCCCAGATGTGAGCTTCCACCTCGCTGTCGGTGACTCTGGCGTCCGTCCCGAAGTGCGGGCGGAACATGGTGGTAATCCAGACCTCGTCGGCCACCAGATGGCTCACGTAACCCAGCAGAAACGCCCTGGTATTCGGTGTCAGGCCGTTGTCAGAACCGGCCAGCTGCGGGTGCAGTTCAAACATGCGCTTGACGCCGGTACCGACCTCGTTAACCGTCAGGTCGGAGAAATGCGTCCGCGCCCGATCCCACTTGGTCATCGCCCGAATGTCCGGGGTGGTAGAACCGAGGTAGGCCGCCCCGGAGTGGTCGTGAGCGTAGCCCCAGTCCAGCTCGGTGGCGACCTGCTGGCACAAGTAGATGTGCATTGGCAGGTTAGGCATCGTTCACCGCCTCCCGTCGTTGTGCCGCCGCGCCGTCGAGGAAATCGCGGAACGCCACCGATTCACCCTTGAACAGGTAGGAAAGTTGAGCGGCGGCGATGTCCACGCCCCCGCATTCGCGCAAGTGGGACACGGCGTCGAGCAGGCGGTCTTTACGCACCAGCAGCGACACGGCGTACCAGTCCTCTTCGGTAACGCTGAACACGCGGGCGACGGTGGGCCCACGTATGCCGGCGATGTCGGGGCGCACCAGTATCATGGCGCTCACGTCCTCGGCAGATCGACCCTGCACATTGGCGGTGATACGGTAGTACGGCTCGGCGCGCAGGTGAGCTTCCAGGGTTTCCGTGAGCGCCTGCGCCAACTTCAGGTCGGCGGCGCTGTCGGCCAGCGCTGCCGGGTTGGCGATGAGGCACGCCTGCGAGGTCAGTATCGTTCCGCCTTCCAGCGTCTTGAGCCGGTTTTCACGTAGCGTGGTTCCGGTGGCGGTCAGGTCGGAAATCAAATCCGCGTAACCGGCAGCCGGCGCCGCCTCCAGCGCGCCGCTCACCGGCACCAGCGTGAAGAAGTTGATGCCACGCTCGAACAGGTAGCCGCGCAGCAAACGCGGGTACTTGGTGGCGATGCGGAGTTGCCGGCCCTGCTCGTGGAATTCAAGGGCCAGGTCGGCCAGGTCATCCACCGATGTTACATCAAGCCAGGAATCGGGAACGGCCAGCACGAACTCGCAACGGCCGTACTCCAAATCATCCAGCACCGCTACCACCGCGCCATCGTCGTGCCGGTATTCGATGAGACGATCCAGGCCGGTAATGCCCATTTCGGCGCTGCCCTCCTCAACCTTGCCGGTAATGTCGGCGGTGCGTTGGAAAAGCACGTTCACGCCCGGCAACGATGGGATGTTGCCGGTGTAGCGGCGGGCATTGGGGCGGCTGACTTTGACGCCGCACGCTGACAGGAAATTCAGCGTGGAGTCGCCCAATTCGCCGTCGCTCGGTATTACTAGTCTCACCGTGCTACCTTTTTCATTGTCCTGCGTTTCCCCCTATCGTATGGGCGTTGACGGGCCGGGTTTACCCGATGACGCCATCCGCCCCTACCGACACAGTGCGTCGATATTCGCCGTCCGACGCGGGTTGGCCGCCCACATCCAGCACCGCCACGCCGCCATCGCGCCGCACTTCGGCAGCCGCACGCAACGCAGCCCGATATGCTCCCGGCCCTTCCGGTGCAACTAGCACAGCCGCAGAGCCACCGGGCAATTGCCCGCCTCCGGGAATTACCGCCATCAGCTTTTCCAGCGTGTATGCGAATCCCAGGGCGGGAACGCTTTCCGGACTGCCAAGGGCCCGAGCCAGCGCGTCGTAACGCCCGCCACCGCCCAGATTCTGCTGGTCGCCAGCGGATATTATGTCAAATATGATGCCATTATAATACGCAATGCCACGCGCCAGGCCGAAGTCGACGGATACGTGCCCCGCCAACGCCGGGTCCTCTGCAATCAGGTCGACCAGCTCGGCAAGTCGGTTGACCGCAGCAGGGTCTGCCCCGGCTCCGGCGACGATTTCCTGAGCTGCGGCGACGGCGTCCGTAGGGTCGCCATTGACCGACGCGAGTTTGGCCGCCAGCGTCAATCCGTGCTCCACGGCGTCGGGTGCATCACCGCCCCGCAGTTTGCGGAGCAGCCGGGCGACTATTTCTTCGGACGTTCGTTGCCCGACCAACGTTTTTGAATTGCCATTCCAGCGCATGAACCCAGCCAGCACCTCGCGGGCCTCGGCATCGGGCAGCCCGGCAACCGCGCCAGCCAGATCGTTCTGCTCGTCCAGCAGGTCACGGCCGGCTACTATGTGCAGCTCGGCAGCGCGGTTCAGGGTGGTCGCGACGTTGGCGCCGTCTGATCCGATGCGGTTCATGTTGGCGACGATAAAGGAGCGGGCGCGTTCAGACAGCCCAACGGTGTCCAGTACGCTGTCCAGCACATCCAGGTCGGCCAGCCGCAGCAGGTAGCCGTCAACGCCCAGGGCAGCCGGAACGCCAGCGGCCAGCGCCAGCAGTTCGGCGTCGGCGAGGAGGCTGTCCGATCCCACCAGTTCAGCGCCTACCTGGGTGAATTGCCCGCTGCCCTCGGCATCGTGGGCGTCGTAGCGGAACACTGGGCCGGCGTACTGCCAACGGGCAACCGGAGCCGGCGCGACTCCCGCATTCATTTCCAGGTAATGTCGCATGATGGCCGACGTGAACTCGGGGCGCAGACTGGCCGCGTTGGACCCGGGATCGGTGAAAGAATACATCTGCGATGCCAGGGACCCCCCGGATTTTCGCAGAAACAGCTCGGTGGATTCCAGGACCGGCACTTCCACCTGGGCATAACCGAATCGCCTGATCAGGTCGGCGATCAGTCGTTGCACCGCCTGCATATCCTGGCAAGCGGCGGCGGACAAATCGCGCATCCCCGGCAGCCGGCGCACCGGCGTTACTGCGCGTGCGGCAACGTTAGCAGTAGACATCATGGGTATTGTACCACCGGAAAGTCAGCGTTTGGGTTGGCATGGATGAACAGAATGGACGGGGATATGGTAGCCAGTGGTTGGGTAGATTAGGTCTCTTCTTCGTTGCCCTCTTCCAAGAAGGCGTTAACAACAGGCGTGATTTGCTCAATGAATTTGCGTATGGTGGCAGCGATTTTTTCGCCGAAACCGTTATTCAACGTATCGACCCCCACAGGCGCTAGAAGACGATTCGGCTCAATTTTCTGCTCTTCATGTAGAAGGGCTCCAGTTAACTTGCCTGTCAAATCATAGCCTTCATACCAGAATTCGACATCAGCATTCCAAGATTCGGAACCCTCACGAGGCCACAAATTGACGCGATAGGACATTCCGTTCCAGTTATCCCATGGTGCCCACGAGTACCAGAGATGGTAATAACGCCCATCGTTTGAGTGGCGTCCAGCCCATTTACTATTTTTGTTGGGCTTAACTTCACTTGGCAATCCATTTGTTGCCAGCCCATCAACACGTCTGAGGAAATGTGTAACCTCATCGTCTTTGTTCCGTGCAAATGCCCGTTTTAGATTAGAGCCTATCCTAAAAACTGGTGGAAACTTGCAGGGGCGTTGCGGGAAGGAAAGCGGGGGTTGCGTCTAGACTGGGGCAATGACCAAAGCGAAAGATACCAAGCCGCCACGTCCGAAGCGTGCTGGCCCAGCCACCAAGACCAATCCCACCACCGGCGCGTTCCAGATCTCCGACGAGCTCTGGGAGGTGCTGGCGCCCCTGATCCCCGAGCATGTGAACACCCACCGATTCGGCGGCGGCCGGCCCCGGGTTCCCGACCGCACCTGCGCCAATGGCATCTTCTACGTGCTGCGCACCGGCTGCCAGTGGAAAGCCCTGGACGCCACGGGCATCTGTTCCGGGTCCACCGCCCACCTGCGCTTTCAGGAATGGGTTGCCGCTGGAGTGTTCCTGGAGCTGTGGCGGGTGGGACTGGAACGCTATGACGAACTGAAGGGGCTGGACTGGAGTTGGCTGAGTATGGACGGCGCCATGACCAAATCGCCCTTGGGCGGGGAAAAAAACCGGCCCCAATCCCACTGACCGAGGTAAAGGCGGCGTCAAGCGCAGCCTGTTGACCGAAGCTGAGGGCATTCCGGTGGGGCTGGCGGTGGACGGAGCCAACCGTCATGACATGAAACTGGTGCGGGCCACGGTGGACAGCCTGCCGGTGCCCCGACCAGCGCCCACTCCGGACCAACCCCAGGGTATGTGCCTGGACAAAGGCTATGACTTTGACGAGGTGCGCCGCACCCTGGACGAGTTTGGCTTCACCGCTCACATCCGCAGCCGGGGCGAGGAGGCCAAGGCCATCAAAAGAGCAGCTGGATTCAAAGCCCGGCGCTGGGTCGTGGAACGCTCGCACAGCTGGCTGAACCGCTTCCGGCGCATCCTGGTCCGCTGGGACAAGTCCCCTGAGAACTACATCGCCTTTCTTCATTTCGCCTGCGCCCTCACCGCCCTCAGAGCTGCTGGGTTATTAGGA
This sequence comes from Dehalococcoidia bacterium, assembly GCA_965220095.1. Taxonomy (GTDB): domain Bacteria; phylum Chloroflexota; class Dehalococcoidia; order Lucifugimonadales; family UBA3495; genus Bin87. Next base: position 769,424 of record OZ244805.1, on the reverse strand, counting down.
TAGGCTCTTAGTGGCGAAACTACTACTGCCTCCCGTCTCATCATGGATAATACGGTCTACGTTGACCACGTAATCATCAACGCCTGGGAGTGGAATGATGGTATTTGTTTGCAAATAGAGAGCGTTAGTCTGCTCGTCGTGATAGGGCATCAGTTGGATGCAGGTAATCAGGTTTTCATCGGGGACTTTTTCGTTCAGCCAAAGGACGGCGGAAGTAACCTCTGGAGCGAATCGGTGGCTTGCCAATATGATGCGTTGGTCGTTGTTCAAAGCATTGAGGTCGTCAGCGTTAAGATGCCGTAACAAACGGTCGATGGCTTCGTCTTCCGACGTTTTGTCGTGAGCTGCCAGCATACTAACTACCTTCTCGGCGGTGGCGTTGCGCAAGTAGCTGGCGTATTTGATTGCCTGCCAGTGCGCGTCGGTTCCAGTGTCATCACGTTTTAACTCTATGACTACCAACTTGCCGTCGCCATCCACGGCTAACAGGTCAAGACGCTCTTTTGTAAGGTCAAAACTACTGAATTCCTTGCCGATTATCAACAGGTCGTCACCGAGGATGTCAGGGTGAGCGGCAATCCATTCCTGAATATCACGGCGTTCTTTCCATCCCAGGCTAGCAAAATTTGCCTCGGCGACGGCTTGAGCTCCGTTGTTTTCCGGGTTAATACGGAACATTTTAGGTCCGCCGCTCATGTCAGTTCTCCTTTTTTGGTGCAACTGGATTCCGGCTTGCGCCGGAATGACGGTATGGATAGTTACGGATGGGCGTTTGACCCGCCATCGATGTATATCGGTTGCCCAGTTGGGTAGTCGCAGAAGGGGGAGCACAGGAACACCAGCAACGCGGCCAGATCCCGAGGGTGTCCCAGACGACGCAGCGGGGTGTAGCGAACCAGCAGCTCCTCGCGTTGCCTTTCCAGCGGTATGTCTTCCGCCGTTGACCAGCCCGAACCGATCGCGTTGACCCGGATTTCGCTGCGCCCCCATTCCACCGCCAGCGAGCGCGTGAGCGACAGGACTGCGGACTGCGTGGCGCTGAACGCCGAGCAGTTGTGGATGCCGCGTTCGGCCAGGTTGGAAATCACGTTGACGATGCGCCCGTATTGCTGCGACCGCATCTGTTGTCCCACCGCCTGAGTCAGCAGAAAGGTGGCCCGCACGTTGCGATTGTGCAGTTCGTCCCATTCCTCCAGCGTAATCTCGGCGGCGGGTTTGGCGAAGAAGCTGCGGGTGTCGTTGACCAGGATATCCACCCGCGCGTGAACCGCTCCGAAGGCAGTGATTATCGCCGCCACACCCTGCGGCGTATCCCAGCGTCCGGCGCATCCGTAGACTGTGCCGCCGGCTACGCTTGCCACGGCATCCCGCATTGCTTCCAGACTCTCGGGGTGCCGGGCGACGGCGAACACCTGCGCCCCCGCTTCGGCCAACGCCGCCGCCAGATGAGGCGTTTCTCCGCCGCCGGCGCTGGCCACGATGGCGGTGCGGCCGGTAAGGTCGTACTCTGCGGGCAGTGGCATCGGTCTCCTAGAATTCCAGCGGCGCCAGGGGAGCGTGGCCGGTGGGAGCGATTCCGGCAGCCAGCCCGCCGCCGTCCAGTATGAACATCTCGCCGGTCATAAAATCGGATGCGTCCGACGCCAGGAAAACCGCAATCGGCCCCAATTCTTCCGGGCGCCCCAACTTCCCGGAGGGTAAAAAGTCGCCGGATTGCGGCAGGGTGCGGTTGATCTCGGCGCTAGGATCGATGGTCGGGATGAACCCCGGCACGATGCTGTTGGCGGTAATGCCATAGCGGGCCAGGCTGAACGACAGCACCCGCGTTAGCTGAATGACGCCACCCTTGGAGCAGCAGTACATGTAGATGTCGCGGCCGCCGCGCAACCCGAATCCCGACGCCACGTTGATGATTTTGCCTTTCCCAAGGTCGGCCATTGCCTTCGCTGCGGCACGGGCGCAGTAGAACGCGCCGGACAGGTTCACGGTCATCGCCGATTCCCAGTCGTCGTCGGTGATTTCCCAGATGGGTTTCAGGACGGTGTCGCCCACCATCGCCGCGTTGTTGATGAGCACATCCACGCGGCCAAAATGATCGACCGCAGCGTTGATGAGGTGGTTGGCGTCGGACGAGTTGGCGACATCGGTGGGCACCGCGATGGCCTCCCGCCCGGCGGCCAGCACTTCGTCGCGGGCGGCTTCGATGGGCCCCGGACGACGCCCGGCGATGGCCAGGTTGGCCCCCGAGCGGGTGAGCGCCCGCACCATCTCCAGCCCGAGGCCGGTACCGCCGCCAGTGATCACCACCACCTTGCCATCCAGGTTCAGATTTTCAAGCATTGGGTACGCCCCTCACCCCAACCCCTCTCCCGCAGCGGGGAGAGGGACTATATCATTGGTTCGTAGGGTAATATCTCCGGCGGTGAGGGTCAACAGATTGCCCGCGTCGTCGCGCAGCAGCAGGTTGCCGGATTCGTCGATGTCCTCGGCAACACCGGTGGAGTCGCTGCCGTGATGGGTTACGGTGACGCGTTGGCCCAGCGTGTCCAGCCACCGACGCCATTCGGGAACGGGCGATTTCCCACGACGCAGGTCCAGGTACAGGGCATCCAGGTGTTGCAGAATCCGGCGTAGCAGCTCGGACCGGTCTACCGAATCGGCGGCGAAGTGGTCCAAATTCCCGGCGGTGGCTGCGATTTCCGGCTCCGTCGTCACATCGAGCGCTACGTTGATTCCGATGCCCACCACCGCGTACTGCACTTCAGATCCCATCAACGCGCTCTCCGCCAGAATGCCGGCGACTTTCAGCCCGTCAATCATTATGTCATTAGGCCACTTGATGGACGGATACACGCCGGAAACCTGCCGCAGCGAGCGGGCCACCGCTACGCCGGCCATCGGGCTGAGCAGGGACAGTTGCCCGGCGTTGGGGCGAAACAGAACCGAGAAATACAGGTTGCCCGGCTCCGACACCCACCGCCGGCCCATCCGGCCCCGGCTGGCGGTTTGCGTCTCGGCTACCACCACCAACCCTTCCTCGGCGTCGGCACGGGCCAACTCGGCCACATCGTCCATGGTAGAGTGGGTCGACCGATAGAACCGTATACGGCGACCGACAATGCGGGTATAAAGTCCCTGACGCACGGCCTGGGCGACGACACTCGGCGGCATAGGCCCTGGCCCTGGGCGACCGGCTACCAGCCGTGCTCGTAGCGGTCTTGCAGCACATCCAGCAGGCGGCTGATGGGCACCCGATGCTGCGCCATGGTGTCGCGGTCGCGGATGGTAACGGCGTGGTCGTCCAGCGTGTCAAAGTCGACGGTTACGCAGTATGGCGTGCCGATTTCATCCTGTCGCCGGTAGCGCCGCCCGATGCTTTGGGCGTCGTCAAACTGACACCGTAACCGCCGCCGCACCAGGTCGTACACCGACCGCGCGGTTGGGGCCAACCGCTCGTTGCGACTCAAGGGTAGCACCGCCACCGTAACCGGAGCCAAAGCGCGATGCAGGTGCAGTACGGTTCGGGTATCCTTGCCATCCGGTTCTTCGTCATAGCTGTCCAGCCAGAACGCGAGCGTGGCGCGGTCGACGCCGCCGGAAGGTTCGATGACATAGGGGATGTACCGCTCCCGGGTTTCGTCATCAAAATAGGACAAATCCTGCCCGCTGAATTCGGTGTGCCGGCTCAGATCGAAGTCGGCGCGGTCGGCGATGCCTTCCAGCTCACCCCAGCCCCAGGGGAAACGGTACTCGATGTCGAAAGTTGCCTTGGCGTAGTGCGCCAGTTCGTCGCCGCCATGCTCGCGGAGTCGCAGGTTTTCGGCGCGGATGCCGTAATTTACGTACCAGTTGAATCTGTCCTGCACCCACCGCTGGAGCCATTCTTCGTCGGTGCCGGGCTGCACGAAGAACTCCACTTCCATCTGCTCAAACTCCCGCGTGCGGAAGGTGAAGTTGCCGGGTGTAATCTCGTTGCGAAATGCCTTGCCGATCTGTCCGATGCCAAAGGGCAACTTCTTGCGGGTGGCCGTCTGCACGTTCTGGAAGTTAACAAAGATGCCCTGCGCCGTTTCGGGACGCAGGTAAATTTCGTTGCTGGAATCTTCCACCGGACCCATGAAGGTATGGAACATCAGGTTGAATCGCCGCGGTTCGGTGAATTCACCACCGCATTCGGGGCAACGGTCGGTATCCAGCTGGTCTTCCCGAAAGCGACGGTTGCACTGGCGGCATTCCACCAGGGGATCGGAAAAGTTCTCCACGTGACCGCTGGCTTCCCAGACCCGGGGGTGCATCAGGATGGCGGCGTCCAAACCCACCACGTCGTCGCGCTCCACAACCACCTCCCGCCACCACGCCTCCTTGACGTTGCGCTTCAGTTCAACCCCCAGCGGGCCGTAGTCCCAGATCGAACCCAGGCCGCCGTAAACCTCGCTGGACTGAAACACGAAACCCCGGCGCTTGGATAGCGACAGGATTTTGTCCATATCGGCATAGGGGAGGGTGCGAGCCATGTTTTCCTCGGGAAACCAGTGAATTTACCGGCCCATGCCGGCAGCTGAATCTCGCCAATTATGGTATCACAGGCTCCGTGGAGGCATCCGCCGGCATCTCCTGGCGCACCGCCGCTGCCAGGCTGTCGGCGGCCAATTCGTCCAGCCGGATATATCGGGCGGACATGGCTTCAGCAATGGACTTGGCCAGTTCCAGCTTGATGAAGTCCTGCTCGGTGTCCACCACCACGGCGGGGATGCGGGCATCGGCCACCATCCCGGCCAGGTTTTCCACCTCGTTGTACGCAGCAGCGCCGTAGCCGACCTGCTCGCCGGACAGCGCCATGTTGGCCCGCCCATCGGAGAGCAGCACCAGCAGCGGCAGCACGTCCCGGTCTTTCATCCGCTCCCTTTCCAGCACTTCCATTGCCAGATAGAGGCCGCTGGCGAGAGGCGTGCGACCGCCGGTGGGCATATCCTGGAGCTGCCACTGCGCCATTTCCACGCTGCCGGTGGGTGGCAACAGCAGTTGCGCCGACGTGCCCCGGAAGGCGATCAACCCGACCCGATCGCGTCTTTGGTATGCGTCCAGCAGCAACGACATCACCGCCCCCTTCACGGCGACCATGCGGCGTTGGGCGCCCATTGAACCGCTGGCGTCCACCACGAAGAGAATCAGGCTGCCGGTGCGGGTTTCGCGCACCTTCTCCCGCACGTCCCACGGTTCGATCAGGAAGGCGCTGGCGTCCGGGCCAGCGACCAGGCGGCGGGCGTTTTGATGCGGCGCTGCCGCTCGCAACGTGGCATCCAGAGCCAGATCGGTGACAGCAGCCCGTGGTTCCCGGGCGCCCACGTAACGCCCGGAGGAGTCGCTGCTAACCGACGTGGCTCGGCGTCCGGAGGCGCGGCGCGCGCGGCGGTCGGGAGGCTGAACCTGCAGGTTCTGGACGGCGTATGGGTCGCCTACTTCGTACCACTCGTCGCCGGCGCCGGCGGTGTCGTCGTGGGGCGGGTCGGCGCCGTCATCCGGTTCGTCTGCTGCATCTGGCGGGGGTGGCGGACTATCACCTTCTCCGTCGCCACTGTCGTCGTTACCGGAGTCATCACCTTGTGATGATTCCCGGTCGCGGGACTGGTTCTGGAACTCCTCCAGCATATTATCGAGTTGCTCGGTAACCAGATGCGGCTGCTGGAAGGGCTGACGACGTTGCCGATGCAGCAATGCCATCAACGCGGCTTCCCGTACATCTTCAACATCTACCACGGTGCGGCCTTCGTAGGCGGCAATGGTGCTGGCCGTTTTATACATCACGATGTCGCCGCGCAGTCCATCGACCTGGTACTCGGCGCAAATATCGGTGATGAGTTCCAGGATGTCTTCGGGCACCACCACATCCGGCAACCGCTGCTGGCTGCTGATGATGCGCGCGCGTTCAGAACCTTCCGCTTCCTCCCAACCGTCCATAAACCCGAAGGGCTCGGCCTCGTAGGAGATGCGCCGCCGCACCACCTCCCGCCGCTCTACGGGTTGGAAAACCCCGTCCACCTCCACGGCCAGGCCAAACCGGTCCAGCAACTGCGGACGCAGGTCACCCTCTTCCGGGTTCATGGTGCCCACGAGCATAAATTCCGCTTCGTGGCTAACTGACACTCCCTCGCGCTCGACGTAGTTGCGGCCCAACGCCGCCGCGTCGAGCAACACGTCCACCAGATGGTCGTTGAGCAGGTTCACCTCGTCGATGTAGAGGATCCCCCGGTGGGCCACCGCAATGAGGCCGGGCTCAAAGTTCTTCTCGCCAGTTTTGATGGCCTGCTCGATGTCCAGGGAACCTACCAGCCGATCTTCGGTTGCTCCCACCGGCAAATCCACGATGCGGACCTGGCGGGTTGAAGCGGCCACCCCGGCGGAGCCGCCCTGCTGGCACCAGTCGCACACCGGTTGCGGGGCGTCTGGCCGGCAACTGTATTGGCAACCGGGCACGACAGGAACTTCCGGCAACAGGGCTGCCAGAGAACGAACGGCCGTACTTTTGGCAGTGCCCTTTTTGCCCCGGATCAACACGCCGCCGATGCGGGGGTTGATGGCGTTGAGCAACAGCGCACGCTTCATCGACCGCTGGCCGACGATGGCCGTGAAGGGAAATCGCGGTTCGCGCGAGGTGTTTGGCTGGGTCAAGCGGATCCTCGTATCGTCACGGCCGGCGGATTAGCCGGTCGCGGCGGCGGAATTCGGAAAGGCGTGAATACCCCGCTCCCGATACGCGCGGTATCCCACGGTCGCCAGGGCAATGCCTATCCACAGAAGGAAATGACCGGCAGCGGTGAAGCTGCGGAACAAAATCGTCAATTCTTGTGGCAGCCAGTCGGGGACTGTGTCGCGCACGCTGGGGATGGCAAAGGCCAGGAGCAATCCCACCACCGCATAGGCCAAGCCGATGCCGGCATAACGAATCCAGCGGGCGTTGCCACTGTTGTTGCGGTTTACGAACCCCACCCCGTACAGCACCAGGGCCACGGATATAGTCGAAACCGCCATGAATATAAACTGAAAGCCCTGTCGAGCCAGCAAAGTTCCCTCGCTACCCACGCCAGGCGGGTTCAAGGGGAATTTGATCTGGGTGAACATCGACACCGCCCAGAATCCCAGCAGACCGGCGATGGATGCCCACGCCCAGGGACTCCAGCCGGGTGTAGCGCGGCGCATCAGATGATAGAGACCGGTGAAAACGGCTGCGTACAAAACGCCAATGACGGCGAACGCCAGGCTCATGCCGATCCGTTGGCCGCCTAGTGTGGTCAGGGCAGACAACGGCAACGCTGTCTCTGCGCCGCCGTCAACCTCTGCCGCCGCTGTACCTTCAAGTTCGATAGCCCACTCCATTACGGGAACATTGAAGATGTTCATGAAGGCGGCGACCAGGAAACCTACGATCACGCCCATGAGTAGGGCGGTCGGGAGGATGCGATCCATATTACAACTCCTGTGACTCCAACAACTGTCACAACTCAGGGACGATTCGACTGACCGTCCCCGGTTACATTGACAGCTCCAGCGGATTCACGGGTCTCCTCCCGACGCTACAGTGAGCGCCACCGCGGTGAAACCAGCCTCAGCTAATTGTCCGGTGCAGCACAGGCACCGGACACCTATTTGGCTAGTGGCACATAAAGGCAACGTGGCGGGCGTGGTGGAAGAACTCATGCACGGTGCCCAAGACACCGGGGGATCCAACTGCCGCGGCGTGCACGCCGCCGTCAACGTAGCCGACCATGTAGAGCGCCAGGGCGCCCACCACCAGCCAGGGCGCCCAAGCGGCGGTATTGGTCGTGGAAAGGAAACGATTGATGATTGCCATGATGTGTTACTCCTTCTGCCAAATTACCCTTGCGGGCAGGTTGCTACGCAGCGCAACGGCTGCTTATTGTACGACTTCGCTCGCGGTATCACAACCTCAAGCGCACCGGGTCGGCGCGGTTGATGCCGTGGTTAACGCTGCACGAATATCAGGTTCTCCTCTTTGCCCACCCAACGGTCCCGGGCCTCTTCAAAGGCCTGCAGCTTGTCGGGTTGCATCTCGGTGCGCTTTTCATCGTCGTCCAAGTGCGGATTGGGGAAGTAGCAGCGCACCAGCGTTTCTTCCCAATTCTTCGAGAACCGGACGTAGTAGGACTTCAGGTCGCCGTGGCTCATTGCCTCGACGAACTGGATGCCATCAATTTGCTCCAGCTGCAGATGAAAGTGCCAGTTGTCGGCTTCCACCGTAGCCCAACCGTTGTGAACTTCGGGCTCCTGAATGCCGCCAGCGTGGTTTTCGCTGACCACCGAGCCGCCGCCCACTACCCACATCATCTTGGGGTTCCTGGCCAGTTCCTGCAACAAATCCAACGTGTTTTCCATGCGAAACATCCTCCTGACCGCAGGCCGCCGCCTACTGCCTGGCTCCACTCTCCTGGCGGGCTTCAATGTCGGTCTCAATTTCCAGATACATTTCCCGCAATTGCTCCAGCATCTCCGGCGGCGGGTTCTCCCACATACCGCGCTGGATGGCTTCCAACAGCCGTTCCACGATACCGCGCAATGCCCAGGGGTTGCTGCGGCGGAAAAATTCCTGCATCTCCGGGTTCAGGACGTATTCCTCGGTAACGTCCTCATACATCCAGTCCTCGATGACCTGCGCCGTCGCATCGTACCCGAACATGTAATCGACGGTGGCAGCCAACTCGAATGCGCCCTTGTAGCCGTGGCGCTGCATTGACTGCATCCATTTGGGATTGACGACACGGCTGCGGAACACTCGCCGCGCCTCGTCTTGCAAATCGCGCACCCTCGCCCGGGATGGGTCGCTGTTGTCGCCAAAGAACTGGCGAGGATTTCGGCCCGTCAGCGAGCGCACGGTTGCAATCATACCACCGTGATATTGCAAATAGTCGTCGCTGTCAAATACGTCATGCTCCCGGTTGTCCTGATTCTTGGCGGCAATCACGATCTGGCTAAACCGGGTGCGAAATTCCTGGCGCGCCGTTACTCCGAAATCCTGCTGCGAGTAGGCGTAGCCGCCCCACGCCGTGTACACCTCGGCAAGGTCGTGCACGGTCTCCCAGTTGCGCTCGTCGATGACGCCCAGGATGCCGGCGCCGTAGGCCCCCGGCTTGCTGCCGAAGATGCGGAACAGGGCCGGGTTGCCGACGGCCTCCGCCTCATCCTCCGGCGCGCCGTTGGCGGCTTTGAGTTCGGCATCTTCCCGCACGTGCTTGACGATATAGTTGTCTTCGTCAGCTTCATCCTGGGCAGCGGCCATCGCCACGGCCTGGTCCATCAGGTAGATCAGGTTGGGAAAAGCGTCCCGGAAGAAGCCGCTGATGCGCACGGTGACGTCAATGCGGGGGCGTCCCAGCTCGGGAACCGGAATAACTTCCAGACCGCTAACCCGCCGGCTTTCGGCTTGCCACACCGGTTTGACACCCAGCAGGTACAGGATTTGCGCGATGTCGTCGCCGTGGGTGCGCATCGCTGACGTGCCCCACACCACGATGCCAACCATCTCCGGGTATGCGCCCTCTTCGTCCAGGTATTTCTGCAGCAGCGCATCACCCAGCGCCTTGCCTACATCCCAGGCCGTGGGCGAGGGGAGCGCCCGTGGGTCGACCGAGTAGAAGTTGCGCCCGGTGGGCAGTACGTTGACCATTCCGCGGGTAGGCGCGCCCGACGGGCCCGGCGGAACGAATCCACCTTCCAAGCCCCGCAGCAGGTTGTCGATTTCGTCGGTAGTTTTCAGCAGTGACGGATAAACGTGCTCGCCAACGTAGCGCAGGACGCCGGCGGTTTGGGCGTCTGCCTTCCCCAGCAATTCAGCGACCACGCCGGAAATATCTGCGGCAGCGAAATCGGAGGCGCACAGTGTCCCGTAGGCGCGGCGACACAAGCCTTCCAGTGCCTCGATTACGTCGCCAAAATTGCGAACCGGCGCATCGTCGTTCAGGGTCTGCAGCACTGCCGGCGCGCTGCCGTTGACCCCAGTGGCCGGATTTTCCAGCAGTTCGTAGTAGTCGTAACCCAACGCCTCGGCCAGAGCACGACGCAGGCTCGGTACCGGTCCGTTATCCAGGCGGGTCAGTGCGCAGAGCAGGCCGATCATCTGCTCGGAGGTGGGCGGCAAACCAAGCGTGTGCAAACCGTCTTTGATTTGGGCGTCCTTGATTTCGCACAGATAACCGTCGATTTCCAGCATGAACTCGAGGAAATCGTCCGGTTGCTCGTCGACGCCCAGGTCCCGGTGCAACTCGGCCTGCTGAACCATCTCCCAGATTTGCCCTTCCAGGGTGGGCAGCTTGGCCGGGTCCAGCGTCTGACACTGGTAGTGCTCGTCCATCAGCTGTTCCAGTTTCGCGATGTCGCCGTAGGCGTCGGCGGTAGTCATCGGCGGAATCAGATGGTCGATGATGGTGGCGTGGGTGCGACGCTTGGCCTGCGTGCCCTCACCGGGGTTGTTGACGATGAACGGGTAGAACAGCGGGATGTCGTCCAGAGCCACTTCGGGGTAGCACTCCTGGGACAACCCCACGCCCTTGCCGGGCAGCCATTCCAGCGTGCCGTGCTTGCCAATGTGAATCATCGCATCGGCGCCGAAAACGTCGCGGATCCAGCGGTAGTAGGCAATATAGTGATGGGTGGGTGTCAAATCGGGGTTGTGGTACACCGATATCGGGTTTTCGCCGAATCCGCGCGGCGGCTGCAAACCCACGAACACGTTACCCATCGGCAGGCCGGCGATGGCCAGCTGGTCGCCGGTGCGGTATACCTGTCCGGGTGGGTCTCCCCAGGCTTCCAGCAATTCCTGCCGCACTTTCGATGGAAACCCGGCGTACCATTGGCTATAGATACGTCGTTCGACGTGGCCTGCGGCAAGGCGCAACTGTTCTTCGGTCAGGGTGTCGGTGTCGTTGCTGCACCGTTCGATCATCCGATGCACCAGCTCATCGCCGTCAACGGGGATGTCTTCCACGTGGTAACCGGCGCGTTTCAGGGCGTGCAGGATGTTGATGGCCGAAGCCGGCGTGTCCAGACCCACGGCGTTGCCGATGCGGGCGTCTTTGGTGGGATAGTTGCTCAGGATGATGGCAATGCGCTTGTCGGCGTTGGCCTTGCGACGCAACACGGCGTGTCGGGCAGCCATTCGCGCCAGGTAAGCCATCCGGTCGTCGTGGGCGACGTAACGCTGCATTCGGCCGGCAGACAGACCGCCACCCTCCGGCGGCGTCTCCTCTTTGAAGGACACCGGCACCGTGATAATGCGCCCGTCGAACTCAGGGAAGGCCACGTTCATGGCCATGTCGACGGGGCCCAGCCCCAGAGAACTGGATTCCCAGTCTTGGCGACTGCCCGTGCTCACGATGCCCTGCAAGATTGGCAAGTCCAACTGGTCCAGCAACGCTTGCGACCAGCCCGTTGCCACCGTAGCGCCGGAGCCACCCTGTTGATGATCCAGGTCGCTCATGGCCAAACCCATAGTGTTGACGATGCAATCGACCCTGGGAACGCCGTCGCCGTCGACCATATATTCGGTCAGCGTCTGGCCCTGCGCCGAATCGTCGTCGTCCGGGATGTGCTTCAGGCTGTATGAGAAAACCGGCAGCACATTGACCTGCTGCGCTTCCAGATGACGGATCAGCACGTCGATGAAGCCGAGGTTGCCGCTCATCCAGTGGGCGCGATAGAACAGCACCCCCACTGATGGCCGCCCGACCGCATAACGCTGCGCCATGTAATCGTCCACCGAGGTGCCTTCGGCAACCTCCGGATGGTACACGCCTTGCCACGGCATGGGCGCCGGCGCTTCGTGTCCGTATTCGCCATCCAGGTAGGTATCGGCCAGGAACAGAAACAGGTTACGGAAGTTCAGCACGCCGCCGCGCATCAGGTAGGCGAACACCGACTCGACTTCGGCCACCGGCGCGGTGCAGGCCGTAATCAGATCCTCGTCCCACTCCTGATGGCCCGGGCAGGCAATCAGCGGGGTGCGATTGGCTCGGCAGACTTCCACCAGCGGATCGAACACCTGACCCAGCGCGCGCTTGCCACCCAGCAGCCGGAGCACCACGGCCGAAGCCCGGCCAACGGCGTCCATCAATTCAGTCCGGGCCGACTCGGCGGATTCGTCCTCGCCTTCCAACGCCACCGGATTGCAGGCATACACCCTCACGGCTTCTCCCCAGGGCATACCGACCAGGGCGCGTTCGGCGGTCAGGATGTCGGTGTCCGCGGTGGTAACCAGCACCAGGGTGGCGGGCGCGGTTGGTTCTAACGTAACCATCGGTTAGTCGTCGCGCTCGCTGTCGCGGGGGAAAACCATGATGGACAGGTCGCTGAAGTCGTCGGGCAGTTGGGCGCATTCGGCCAGTGTGCCGTCCCAGCGCTGTTCGTCGGGCAGGGTCAGGCGCTGGTACACGGTTACCGGATGGTCGGCGCTGGCGCCATCGGTGATGGCGTTAGCGGCAATTGCGGGCGGCATGAAGTCGTAGGGGCGCGGCAGGAGAATGACGTTACGCCGGCCCTGGTTGAGCATTTCCACCAGCTCACCCAGCTCTGAACCCTGATCCCACCGTTGATGCAACGTAATGAATACGGACTCTTCCAGCGAGATGCCAGCGCGGGCGCAGGCCATCTGGATACTGCTCACACCGGGAATCAGCTCAACGGTATCGGCGCGCCGACGCACTCGATTCAGCAGTTCCTTGGCGGACACGTTCAGGTCGCCCCACACGCACACCACGCAATCCTTGCCTAGTTGCGCCTGCTCCTGGGCGTAATCCAGCACCGCTTCCTGGTCCCGGTACGCCATGGGCCGGACGTCGGCGTTGCCGGTGCGTCCCGCCACCACATCCAAAACCGTCTTGAACCCGACCACCACGTCAGCCTGTTCCAGAGCTTGCCGGCCCTTGAGGGTCAGCATGTCCGGGTCGCCGGGGCCGACGGCGACCACGGTGATTTTGGTTCCAGTGTTGGCAGTGTTCATATGATTTTGACTGGGTGATGCAATGCGAAAACCCTGACGCAACAGGTTCGCCAGGGTCGAGATGCCACCTGGTTGGCGGCGTGGGCATCAACACCGTTCTGACCGGGTGGCGGATGCCGCAGGGGAACGACCCTGTTGGGCGCAGAGTAGAGTTCCAGTAAAACATCGGGCAGGATTCCTGGCTCGCGGCCTGGGCCTTCCGGATTCGCCACCGTCTGGTTGTTACGGCGATGACGATTGCCGTCTGGCTTCCCGCTTACAGTGGCGCAACCGCGGCGGACTTTCACCGCCTTCCCCATTAAGCCTGAGCTTGGTTCGTTGGCGCCCGATGCCTGGGAATAGGTTGTTAAGAAGTTGCGGCCTGAACCGCTCCGACAATGTAACCCTACTGCCAAACCGTGTCAACCGTGGCGTTGCAACTTGCCGAGAAGCGGTCGAGTCAGGTGTCCGAACCGAACGAGCGGCAAAATACACGCCTGCGCCTGCGATGCGCCAAATAGTACGTCAGTCACATTGTTCATACATCGGATGCTAATGGCCGATGATAGTGAAACTGACCGGTGTAGCCATCGGCGCAATCGTGGTCGCCGTCGTCGCGATCTGCGCGCTGGTCTGGTTTGGCGTGATCGGCATTCTCGGCATCAGTGGTTCTGAACCCGATAACGCCGCGCAATACCTCCCAGAGGACGTGCTGCTCTACAGCTGGTTGACCCTCAATCCCAGCGCACGCACGCCCCGGCGCACGCACGCCCCGGCGGAGGTCAGCGCCGGTACCTGCTCCACATTTGATGCCAGTTTGATGAATTGCCGGGATTCCATGACGCAGTACCAGACCTGCTGGATGACATTGGCGACGGAGCAGGCATGGATGCCGAGCAAGAGGTTTTGCCCTGGGTTAGCCCTGAGTTATCCACCGCCGCCTTGTAATTTGAAGGTTGGGGGAGGGTCGAATTCGTCGCTGGTAAGCGAAACCGCCCGGCGCGGCGCCTGGATGAAATTCCGGGCTGGTCGAATCCTTTCTCTTGGTCGGATCCGATGCCGTCGATGTCGGCGCGGATGCAGAAGCTGTTGAATTCGACCTCGCTTCGGTGGTGGGTAACACGGCCTACTCGCCAGGTTGCGTCCGGCGCGACGGCTACCTGACGCTGGGCTCCACCCCGGACGCTCTGGCAACCATCGTAGATTTGCCAAACGGTGGCGGCAACACTCGGAGCGACGTTGACGAATACCTGCGGATTAGTGGAAAGCCGGTTCGGGCGCAGTTGCCGCCGGATACCAGGCGGGGCCGGAGTACACGCGAGGTTCATTTGCCCTGACTCGGTTTCCCGAATGACGTTGCCATCGTCCAGTCACATAAATTACCAGAGCCGGAGCAGATACGCTCCGGCTCTGTTTCCTTGGCCGTTGGCCAGGGTTGGGCGCTTGTTGCCCTGGCGCTAGCCTCCGCCGATGGCCGGCAGGAAGTGCATCTCGCTGTCCTCGTTGACCCGCTCCAGCAGGCCGAGTTGGCTGACCTCGCCGTCAACGATTACCGCCAGGCCCGGGGTTACGTCGTCCGTTTCTTCGTCGTACAGCAGTTCCTTGATACCCGGATGCAGGGTTTCCAGGTTGTTGATCACCTGGCGCACGGTGGCGCCGGACGCCTGCACCCTTTCGGGTGTTCCGACGCTGCGCTGCATCTGAGGCGGTATCCAAACGTCGGCCATGCTGGCACCTGCTTACCGGGCGAGATTCGAAAAACGACGGTGGGAGCGACGGCTTATTTGCCTTCCGCCGCCCACAGCGCCTCCAGCACGCTGCCCGGGTTCATGGGCAACACCGTGAGACGCACGCCGATGGCGTCGTAGATGGCGTTGGCGATGGCGGCCATGGGAGGCACGATCGGCACCTCGCCAACGCCACGCACGCCGTAAGGATGGGTCGGGTTGGTAATCTCGACGATGCAGGTGTCGATCATGGGCAAATCCAGGCTGGTGGGCATCCGGTAATCCAGGAAGCTGGAGTTGACCATGTGTCCGTCGTCGCTGGTGTAATACTCCTCGTTGAGCGCCCAACCAATGCCCTGCACCACGCCGCCCTGGATCTGGCCTTCCACGTAGGACGGATGAATGGCCTTGCCGGCATCCTGCACGGCGGTATAGCGAAGGATTTCCACCTTGCCGGTTTCGACATCCACCTCCACGTCTACGATGTGGCTGGCGATGGCTGGCCCGGCTCCGCCCGGATTCACGCCGCCGCGACCCACGATGGGGCCGCCGGTGGGAACCTGGCGCGCCGCCAACTGCTGGAACGTGAGACGCAGCTGGTCGTCGGCCCGGTGGGTGAGGACGCCATCTTCAAACACCACGTCTGCCTCTTCAACCTCCCAGATTCGCGCCGCCCGGCCAATCACCTGTTGCCGGATGTCGTGCGCGGCGGTGTAGGCGGCGAAACCCGTCTTGAAGGTTACGCTGCTGCCGCCGGTGTTGGAGGTGAAGCCAATGCTGTCGGTATCGCCAATTTGGGGGTTCACATCCTCGACCGCGATGCCCAACACCTCGGCCAGCTGCTGGGAGACGGATGCACGCGTGCCCCCGATGTCGGGCGAGCCTTCGGTGAGGCTCACGGTGCCATCCGGATTTACGACCGCAACCGCGCTGGACGGGCCGGTGTTGTTGCCCCAGAATCCGGCGGCGAACCCCCGTCCCTGGTGCTTGCCGCCCTTGGGCGCTGCATAGTGCGGGTGCCCCTTGGTCGCTTCGAGAGTCTCGATATACCCGACCCTCGGCGTCAGCGGGCCGGTGGGCCGGCGAGTACCCTCTTTGGCGCTGTTCATCAGGCGAAAGTCGATGGGGTCAATGCCCAGCTTCTCGGCCAGTTCGTCCAGCGCCACTTCGACGCAGAACGCCGCGGCGGGAGAACCTGGCGCGCGGTAGGCCGCCGTTTTGGGTCGGTTGACAACGATGTCGTAACCTTCGATATGAGTGTTGGGTATGTCGTACGCAGACAGAACACAGTTGGCCGCGCCGGGTACCGGGGATCCGGGGAAAGCGCCGGCTTCAAAAATCAGGTTAACGTCGGCGGCGACAATCTTGCCGTCGGAGGTTGCGCCAATCTTGCAGGATATTTCGGTGCCGGAGGTCGGGCCGGTGGCTTCAAACACCTCGGTGCGGTTCATGGCAACCTTGACCGGAGCATGGGCCTTGCGGGCCAGCAGCGCCGCCAGCGGTTCCATGTACACGGCCAGCTTGGCGCCGAATCCGCCGCCGATTTCCATGGGGATGGCCTTCACCTTCGACACCGGGAGACCCACCAGGCGGGCGGTGTGTTCGCGCACCGTGAAGTGCCCCTGGCTGCTGGACCAGACCGTTAGCATACCGTCGTCGTGCCACATCGCCGTTCCGCTATGGGGCTCGATGTAACCCTGGTGCACCGCGGAGGTGCTGACACTGCGCTCAACCACCACATCGGCGGCGGCGAAACCGGCGTCCAAGTCGCCCATATTGAACTCAAAATGGTTGGCGATGTTGGTGCCGGTGGAATTATCGTCGTCGTCCAGTACGCCACCGGCTCGGGTCGACGCCGTGTTGAACGCCGCCAGCCGCTCGTGAACCAGCGTGGCGCCGTCGGCCATCGCATCCCTAGCGTGCATCACCGGGGGCAACACCTCGTATTCAACCTCAATCAGACCCAACGCTTCTTCTGCCAGGTGCGCGTTAACTGCGGCCACGGCAGCAATGGCGTGGCCTTTGTACAGGGCCTTTTCCTGAGCCATTATGTTATTGCTCAGGAATTTGAAATTCACCATCGCGCCTTCCGCCATGTCGGACGCCCGCCCGGCTGGTTCAACGATGTCGGCGCCGGTAATAACCGCGCGAACTCCGGGCATGGCCTCGGCCTTGCTGGTGTTGATCGACCTGATGCGGGCATGGGCGTGCGGGCTGCGGAGAACCTTGCCGAACAACATTCCCGGCAAGTTCAGGTCGGCGCTGTAACGGGCCATGCCGGTTACCTTATCGGCTCCGTCGTGGCGAATGGGCCGGGTCCCTACAACCTTGAAAGTTTGGTCGCTGGTCAAGACCATATTGGGTTGATAATCCACCATCGTTTCCTCCTGAAATTTATACAGCCCGTTCAAACTGCACAGCGGCCCGCACGCCGTACAGGGTCCCGCGGGCCCGCTGCGGGTATGATAGCATACGCACCCGGCAGCCGGTACACCGGCAGCCGGCCTTTTCCGATTGCGATGCAACTCAAAACTGAACCCAAAGGGCGGGCAATTATGGACACAATTATCATCAAAGGGTGCCTGAACGGTAGTCGCGGACGCGAAGATAATCCCAACGTTCCGTGGACTCCCGAGGAGGTGGCGCAGGAGGCCGTTCGGTGCTACGAAGCCGGGGCATCCATCGTGCATATCCACGCCCGCACTCCGGACGGCGGTACTAGCTACGACCCGGCCTGGTACGCCCAGACCGACGCCATGATACGTGCCCAGTGCGATCTCGCCCTGAACCATACCACCGCACGCCAGGCTCACGTCCCGGTGGAGGCGGTCACGCGCTACCTGCTGGAGACTCCGCAACCCGTGGAGATGGTATCGCTGAACCTCGGCACGGGCACTCGCTGGGTGCCGGACCCGGAGACGGGTCAGCGACGCACCGTTACCAGTCCCAACTCATTTGAGGACATATTGGCCACCCTGGACGCCTGCTATCAGCGAGGCACCTTTCCAGAGCCGGCGGTGCACGATGTCGGCAACCTGAACGCCGCCTTTACGCTGATGCGCGAAGGTTACATCAGGGACAGCCGCTATTTCCTCGTGGAACCCGGCGCCCACTGGGGCGACGGACGACTGAACATGGTCGGCTCACCCCGCAACTACACGCTGATTACCGACACCATCCGCGAGCACTACCCGGAGTCGACCTGGCTGACCCATAGCAGCACCAGTCAAACCTTCCCGCTTTGCGCCATTGCCATCGCCACCGGCGCGCACATCCGGGTCGGCATGGAAGACAGCCCATTCCTGCCCAACAACCCACAACCCACGTCCAACGCGCAATACATCGAGTGGGCGGTGACGATGGCCAGGCTCAACGGACGGGAGCCGGCCACGCCGCAACAGGCGCGGGATATGCTGGGGTTGATACCGTTCCCGGAGGCGTAGGCATGGAGTGCGGGCGACTCTGCCTTGGCGTGCTCCGGGAAATCCGATGACTTGATGAACAGAAGACACCATCATACCTGCCGTTGTAATGAGTGCGCGCGGCGGCGGAATGCGCATAGCGTCGCCGTGAATATCAGGACATTAATGCAGGCCGGCCGCGACCTTCTGGTTCCACTTTGTATGAAGTAGAACGAGACTATCCGGTCATATACGAACCAGAACAATCGAACGAAGTCGCACGGCGGCTGGTCGAAGAAACAGCTCGACAGCTGGAGGAAGAACGACGGCGGCAAGCCCAAGAACAACCTCTGGAAACGGCGCGTCAGCAACCCGAGAATTAAGAACGGTGGAGACGGGCGCAAGAGCAATATCTGGAAACAGCGCGACGACAACGCGAGGAGGAAGAACAGCGCAGGCAAGAGCGGGAACGGTCACGGGAAGCAGCACGCCGGCTACGCGAAGAAGAACGGCGCCGGGGTTCCGGCCGGGGTTCCGAAGGAAAACCGGCAGCGGAAGATATTGAGGCGGATAAGGTAGAGAGTCCACCGGCGCCGCGAAAACGCACCCGGAAATCCATCGTTACTTCGATGCTTCTTGCACTCGCCGTGCTCATCACAATCTCGGTAACCATCTTCTTTGGCGTCATGTATTTGCGACAATGGTCTCCTCAAGCAGCCGCAACCACCGCTGAGCCAGTCCCTGACGTGGGGGGCTACTATAGCAGCGGCGGTTGTAGCGACTCTGACCGCCCCCACGCCGGCTCCTATCCCCTCCGCCAGTCTAGTACTACAGTCGCAGATTATCGGGTAAAATAGGCCATTATCCGGTGAGGGGGTGCGGCGGTGACGGGGCGTGAGGAGGAACTGGCGGAAGTGGCCCGCTGGGCCGAAGGGATTGAGCAGGTTCATTCCTGCATTGCCGGACGGTTCCGGCGCCCGGAGCCTCGCCGGCGGGTACTGGACTACTTGCGGGGACTGGTCAGTTCCGTAGAGCGCAAGAACGGGTGGCAGTTGGCGGAGCAGGCGGGCGACGCCACTCCCGACGGGGTGCAGCGCCTGTTGTACAACTATCGGTGGGATGCGGACCTGGTTCGTGATGACCTGAAATCCTACGTGGTGGAGCATCGGTCCGCCGCTGACGCGGTGCTGGTGGTGGACGAGACCGGATTCCTCAAGAAAGGGGAGCAGTCGGTGGGGGTGCAGCGGCAGTACAGCGGGACGGCGGGGCGGATCGAGAACTGTCAGATTGGCGTTTTTCTGGCCTATGCCAGCGCCAGGGGCAGAACCCTGCTGGACCGGGAATTGTACCTGCCCCAGGTGTGGGCGGAAGACTGGGAGCGGCGGGGGGAGGCTGGGGCGCCGGAGAGTGTCGGCTTTCGGACCAAGCCGCAACTGGCCCAGCTAATGCTGAAGCGGGCGCTGGAATCAGGAGTCCCCTTCGGCTGGGTTGCTGGAGATGAGGTCTATGGCAACGACCGCAAGCTGCGGCGGTGGCTGGAGCGAGCGGGAATTCCCCACGTGCTGGCCATCAGGAGCAACGAGCAGCTGTGGGTCTGGACGGACCAGGGCCTGTGTCAGGTGCGGGCTGACCGGCTGACGTCGCAGGTTGACGAGTTGGGTTGGACCAGCTGCAGTGCGGGCGATGGGGCCAAGGGGCCACGGGTCTACGATTGCCTTGAGCAGACGATTGGGCCGTCGTGGAAATACTGCCTCTTGGGGAGCCGGGCAAGGGCTACTGGCTGCTGGCCCGGCGCAGCATTGCCCAGCCCGGGGAGTTGGCTTACTTCGTATGCTTCGGCCCGGCGGGAACGGCCTTGGAGGAACTGGTGAGGGTGGCTGGGACCCGGTGGGCCATCGAGGAGTGTTTCGAGGAGGCCAAGGGGCAGGTGGGACTGGACCAGTATGAGGTGCGGAGGTGGGACGGCTGGTACCGGCACATCACCTTGGCGATGCTGGCGCCGGCGTAGCTGTCAGTAATCAAGCATCAAGCGATGGAACCAGGAGAAAAGGGGGCTGCTACGGTCCCGATGAAGCGCTGATTCCCATAACGGCCCCGGAGGTGCGCCGGCTGCTCACCCGACTGGTATGGACGGAAAATCAACTGCCTGATTTCATCCTGTCCTGGTCGTGGTGGAGACGGCGCCACCAAGCCAGAGCCCGGCAATGCCATTACAAACGCCGCCTGTCAAATCTGCGACTGTAGTACTAGGGCAAATCCAAGAACCAGTGAGAGAACGTTTCCAACAGGTCAGCGCCGGTCCATGGTACTCCTGTGGGGTGAAAACCGACGGTCTCGTCATTTGCTGGGGCAAAGATATTACAGGGCAATCTGTGTCGCCGACGGGAAAATTTCAGCAGGTTAGCGCGGGCGGTGAGCATACCTGCGGAGTGAAGACCAATGGGGATGTAATTTGCTGGGGCAGCAACACTAATAATTTTGGTGCACTCACCGGGCAGGCCATCGCACCAGATGGAAAATTTCAGCAGGTCAGCGCGGGCTGGTATCATACTTGTGGGATAAAGACGGATGGGCTGGTGATCTGCTGGGGCGATGACGCCGAGGGGCAAGCCACGCCGCCTACGGGAACCTTCCAGCAGGTCAGTGCCGCGGCACAGTACACCTGTGGAGTGAAAACCGACGGTGGTGTCGCCTGCTGGGGCAGCAATCATTCCGGGCAGGCTACGCCGCCGACGGGAACCTTTCAGCAAGTCAGCACAAGCTACGGAACCACCTGTGGCGTACAGACCAACGGTCGGCTCATTTGTTGGAGTGTGCACGGAACAGACACGCCGCTGGCAGGGACTTTTCAGCAAGTCAGCACCAGAAGTTCGAATATCTGTGGGGTGAAGACCGACGGCGGGGTCGTCTGCTGGGGCGATGATGAGTATGGACAAGCCACACCGCCAGACGGAGAGTTTCGGCAGGTCAGCACCAACCAAGGGCATACTAAGAGCCTATCCTAAAAACTGGTGGAAACTTGCAGGGGCGTTGCGGGAAGGAAAGCGGGGGTTGCGTCTAGACTGGGGCAATGACCAAAGCGAAAGATACCAAGCCGCCACGTCCGAAGCGTGCTGGCCCAGCCACCAAGACCAATCCCACCACCGGCGCGTTCCAGATCTCCGACGAGCTCTGGGAGGTGCTGGCGCCCCTGATCCCCGAGCATGTGAACACCCACCGATTCGGCGGCGGCCGGCCCCGGGTTCCCGACCGCACCTGCGCCAATGGCATCTTCTACGTGCTGCGCACCGGCTGCCAGTGGAAAGCCCTGGACGCCACGGGCATCTGTTCCGGGTCCACCGCCCACCTGCGCTTTCAGGAATGGGTTGCCGCTGGAGTGTTCCTGGAGCTGTGGCGGGTGGGACTGGAACGCTATGACGAACTGAAGGGGCTGGACTGGAGTTGGCTGAGTATGGACGGCGCCATGACCAAATCGCCCTTGGGCGGGGAAAAAAACCGGCCCCAATCCCACTGACCGAGGTAAAGGCGGCGTCAAGCGCAGCCTGTTGACCGAAGCTGAGGGCATTCCGGTGGGGCTGGCGGTGGACGGAGCCAACCGTCATGACATGAAACTGGTGCGGGCCACGGTGGACAGCCTGCCGGTGCCCCGACCAGCGCCCACTCCGGACCAACCCCAGGGTATGTGCCTGGACAAAGGCTATGACTTTGACGAGGTGCGCCGCACCCTGGACGAGTTTGGCTTCACCGCTCACATCCGCAGCCGGGGCGAGGAGGCCAAGGCCATCAAAAGAGCAGCTGGATTCAAAGCCCGGCGCTGGGTCGTGGAACGCTCGCACAGCTGGCTGAACCGCTTCCGGCGCATCCTGGTCCGCTGGGACAAGTCCCCTGAGAACTACATCGCCTTTCTTCATTTCGCCTGCGCCCTCACCGCCCTCAGAGCTGCTGGGTTATTAGGATAGGCTCTTAGAGGGCGTGTGACAAATAGGTTCAGGAGGGCTGGAGCCGTTTGAGCATCAGGTGGACCATGGCGATATGCACCCAGGCTTCGCTGCTCTCCGTGCGCTCCTCATAGTCTTTGCTGAGCCGTCGGCATCGACTGAGCCAGGCCAGGGTGCGTTCCACCACCCACCGGCGGGGCAACACCTCGAAGTGATGGCTATCCGGTTTCCGACGTACCACGGTCAGCAGCCATCCACCAGTGGCCCAAGCCCAGGCCACCAATTGACCAGCGTAGCCAGCATCGGCCCAGATCACCCGCAATCTGGGAAACCGACCCAACAGTTTGGCCAACACCAGCCTGGCGCCGTCCCGGTCCTGAATGCTGGCAGCATGCACCACCACGGCCAGGAGCAATCCCATGGTGTCCACTACAATGTGCCGCTTGCGTCCGGCAACCCGTTTACCCGCGTCATAGCCCCGCGGCCCCCTTTTTCAGTGGTCTTTACTGACTGGCTGTCGATGATGGCTGCGCTGGGCGTGGCCTCCCGGCCCGCAGCTTCCCGAACTCGGGCCCGCAACGTCTCCTCAACCCGTTCCCAAGTCCCGTCATCCCGCCACTTCCGAAAATACCACCAGACCGTGCCCCAAGGTGGCAGGTCATGGGGCATCAGCCGCCAGGGTATGCCGCCGCGCAGCACGTACAGAATGCCGTTGACCACCTCCCGCAGGTCCGTGGTTCGGGATGGCCTCTGGTGGTGTCAGGCGGCAGGAGGGGAGCTAATTCCTCCCACTGGGCGTCGGTCAAATCGCTGGGATAAGGTTTTCTACTCATGCCCCCAGGGTAACCAGCACCTCTCCCACACCCCAAGAACCCGAGGGTGCATATTTGGCCCATTGTCACACGCCCTCTTAGGCTTTACGCATAATTTAGAAAAAGTATAAAGACAGGGTAAGCTGGCCTGACCAAAATCTCACTAAAGGCCCAGCTATGCTTACCCTGCCCAATGCCATTGTATCCATACTCATTCCCTTCGCAACGCTGTTTACCAACCCGACCTGGCGGAAAGCCCAGGTACTGCTGGTGGGCGCGATCCTGACCCCGGGTCAGCGCACCGTCGCCGCGGCCCTGCGGGTCATGGGCCGCAGCGATCACCGCGATTACGCCCGCTACCATGAGGTGCTCAACCGGGCGGTGTGGTCGCCCCGTGCAGCGGCGCGCATCCTCTTGGTGTTGCTGCTCCAGCACCTTGATGGTGGGGATGGCCCCTTGGTCTTCGGCATCGACGAAACCCTGGAGCGGCGTCGCGGCGCCAAGATCAAAGGTCGGGGCATCTACCGCGACGCGGTGCGTTCCAGCCGGAGCCAACTGGTCAAGGCCAGCGGCCTGCGCTGGATCTCCCTGATGTGGCTGGGCCACGTGCCTTGGGCCGGACGCCATTGGGCCTTGCCGGCGCTCACCGTGCTGGCGCCATCGACCCGGTACAACAGCAGGGACGTCGGCACAAGAAGCTCACCGACTGGGCGCGACAGATGATCCTGCAACCCCGCTCATGGTGAGCCTGCCGAACCACGCTGGCTGCCCCAACGTCCACTGGCGCTGGTGGGCGACAACAGCTACGCCGTGCTGGACCTGCTCCACTGCTGCCAATCCCTCCGTGAACCCGTTACCCTCATTGCCAGACTACGGCTGGACGCCGCTCTCTATGCGCCCGCGCCAGCCCGTCAGCCGGGTCAGAACGGCCGCCCGCCGCTGAAAGGCGCGCGGCGACCCGCGCTGAAAGTCCTCCTTGACCAGCCCCAGGCAACTTGGGCCAGCGTGGCCGTGGCCTGGTATGACGGCGCCACCCGCACGGTGGAACTCACGTCGCAAACGGCGGTCTGGTACCGCTCCGGCAAGTCTCCAGTCCGCATCCGCTGGGTGCTGATCCGGGATCCCCAGGGCTCCTTCGCCACCCAGGCCTTGCTGTGCACCGACCCCGCCGCGGACCCGACCCAGATCCTGGAATGGTTTGTTCTGCGCTGGCAACTGGAAGTTACCTTTCAGGAGGTGCGGACCCACCTGGGCCTGGAAACCCAACGCCAGTGGTCCGACCTGGCCATCGCCCGCACCACGCCCGTCCTGCTGGGAATCTTCTCCTGGACCACCCTGGCCGCCCACGGGTTGCAAAAACAGCGCCCCATGACCCAGCGCCGAGCGGCCTGGTACGACAAGCCGTTGCCGACCTTCGTGGACGCCATTGCCCTGGTGCGACGCCACCTGTGGCTGGCCTCGGAGGGTTTTTCAACGTCGGCCGTCGACCCCGATACGCAGGAACTCCCGGTCGCTCTGTACCACCGACTTGTCGATTCCCTGGCTTACGCCGCTTGAAATGCGGAAAGTCCAGCATACCTGTGGGGTAAAAACCGATGGGAGCGTAGTTTGCTGAGGAGATAATTCATTCGGACAAGCCACGCCGCCGTGAAGGACAATCTGCGTAAGAGGGCGTGTGACAAATAGGTTCAGGAGGGCTGGAGCCGTTTGAGCATCAGGTGGACCATGGCGATATGCACCCAGGCTTCGCTGCTCTCCGTGCGCTCCTCATAGTCTTCGCGAGCCGTCGGCATCGACTGAGCCAGGCCAGGGTGCGTTCCACCACCCACCGGCGGGGCAACACCTCGAAGTGATGGCTATCCGGTTTCCGACGTACCACGGTCAGCAGCCATCCACCAGTGGCCCAAGCCCAGGCCACCAATTGACCAGCGTAGCCAGCATCGGCCCAGATCACCCGCAATCTGGGAAACCGACCCAACAGTTTGGCCAACACCAGCCTGGCGCCGTCCCGGTCCTGAATGCTGGCAGCATGCACCACCACGGCCAGGAGCAATCCCATGGTGTCCACTACAATGTGCCGCTTGCGTCCGGCAACCCGTTTACCCGCGTCATAGCCCCGCGGCCCCCTTTTTCAGTGGTCTTTACTGACTGGCTGTCGATGATGGCTGCGCTGGGCGTGGCCTCCCGGCCCGCAGCTTCCCGAACTCGGGCCCGCAACGTCTCCTCAACCCGTTCCCAAGTCCCGTCATCCCGCCACTTCCGAAAATACCACCAGACCGTGCCCCAAGGTGGCAGGTCATGGGGCATCAGCCGCCAGGGTATGCCGCCGCGCAGCACGTACAGAATGCCGTTGACCACCTCCCGCAGGTCCGTGGTTCGGGATGGCCTCTGGTGGTGTCAGGCGGCAGGAGGGGAGCTAATTCCTCCCACTGGGCGTCGGTCAAATCGCAGGGATAAGGTTTTCTACTCATGCCCCCAGGGTAACCAGCACCTCTCCCACACCCCAAGAACCCGAGGGTGCATATTTGGCCCATTGTCACACGCCCTCTAAGAGGCTTACGATATCCGCTCCATAAACTGCCGGAAGTTCACCGCCTCGTTCTCCCCTTTCGCCAACGCCGCCACATACAAGTCCCCGTCAACGGTCAGCAGGGGAGTTTGGGGGCTGATAGATTCCAGCAGGGCGGCATCGGTAAGGCCCAACTGCCCGAAGTAGGGGTTGGCGGCTGCCTGGGCGCTGGTAACCACTACCTCATCGCTTTCTTCAATCAGGTAAGCGAGTCGGCCCATCAGAAGTGAACGCTCCGGCTCTCCATGTTGGCGCAGCAGGTTGGACGCCTCGGTGAGCGTGTTCGGGGTTACAAAGATATGGGGAACTTCGTTCAAGACGACGAGCAAAAAGTCATAATCATCGGTGCTGAAGCCGTTCAATCGTCTGTGCTTGGCGACAATACGCGGGTCAACACTGCCCACTACGAACAAAATAAGCAGGTTTGCGTCGACGAAGTATCCGAGCAAGGGCATCAGGCTTTCAGGTCCGGCAGCAGACGGTCGGTCAACGCTGTGATGCTACCATCGCCGTTGTTGATGTGAACCATTTTGTAGGCGCGGGGGGTTTTCAGGCCCATTCTGACGGCCACGGTATTTTGCTGGTCCCAGGGCCGGGCAAAGCCAAAGGTAATGCGCCACTGTTCGGAATCGACGTCGTACATCACCTCTTCGAGTCCGAGTTGTGTAATTTCTTCGTCGGCGAATACGGCGGTTACGTACTCCCGAGCTTTGTCGGTGGCTTCCTTCACGTCCATTGCAACCTCCGTTGCGCTCTGCGATGCCGCAATTGTAGAACAGCCCGGCAACGCCGACTATTTTCAATCAATTCGCCGCCCCCGCCAGTATTGCGCTGGGCGTTCGTATTCGCCGCGCCCGTATCCCATTGGCTCTGTGGTGGCCGCCACAGCATCTTAACTACGGCGGCCACACGGCCAGACCCATTGCGAAGCCGCCGATGTGGGCAGGGTGGGGAGTGGATTCCGGATCAAGTCCGGAATGACGGAGTATGAGTGCGATAACGGCCTAAGAGGGTGTTTTAAAAGCTGGGGGGGGGGGCGTGCCAAGCGGCGGAGCATGAGTCCGGTCATAGCGGTGTAGACCCAGGCTTCGGTGGTTTCCGGCAGTGCTTCATAATCTTTGCTCAATCTCCGGCGCCGGCCCAGCCAGGCGAAAGTGCGCTCCACCACCCAGCGTCGGGGCAACACCTCAAAGCGGTGGCTGTTCCCGGGACGCCTCACTATCTCCAGAGTCCAACCCGTCAGTGTCGCCACCCACTCGATCAACTTTCCGGCGTAGCCGCCATCCGCCCAGATCAAGCTCAACCGGGGAAACCTTCCGGTCAGCTTGCTAATGACCAGCTTGGCCCCATTCCGGTCTTGCAGGTCGGCTGGGTGCACCGCCACCGCCAACAGCAGTCCCTGGGTATCCACCACAATATGCCGTTTGCGGCCTTTCACCTTCTGGCCCGCGTCGTACCCCCGAGGCCCCCTTTTTCCGTGGTCTTCACCGACTGGCTGTCGATGATGGCCCCGCTGGGGCTGGGCTGGCGGCCCAGGAACCGTCGCATCGTGGGGAGCAGGGCATCGTGAATCCCCTGCCAGGTCCCATCTCGCCGCCAAACCCAAAAGTAGTGGTAGACCGATTGCCAGGGAGGCAGGTCGTGAGGCAACAGACGCCATGCACAACCGGTGCGCAGCACGTACCGGATGGCATTCACCACCTCCCGGCGGGAGTACTTGGCGGGCCGGCCACCCGGCTTCACCGGCGGAACCAGGGGTTCCAGAATCTGCCACTCGGCCTCCGTCAAATCCGTGGAATAAACTGCTCGGCTCATGCTCCAAGTCTATAGCCTGCCCTGCTACATTGCCTGCTATTTCCCAGTCCCTTTTTAAACACTTTCTAAAGACGATGCCAAGCGGTTGCTCATGGACAAGTTCGGCCCCCGGTGCTGGGGCTGTGGCCACGAACCGCGCCGTCCCAACGGCAGCCTGGACGAAACGCTGCTGGAAGTGGACCACATCCGGGCGCGCCGGGCGGCTCAGGGAGCACAGGGCAACGATGAGTTATACAACCTGGCGCTGCTGCACCGCACCTGCAACGGCATCAAACGCAACCAGATGACGCTGGAAGAACTGCGCAGCCACAACGCCATGAACGGCCTGCTGTACGTCGAGAAAATCAGCGATCTGGTTGACCTCTACGAGGCCACACAGTTTGCGGCGGAGCAGATAGCGATGCACACGGCGAGGTAGGGGTTGCAGGGGGAGTTAGGAGAGATAACTCCCAACACAGCAGAACCAACGGGGAGGAGGCTGATCTGAGATCAACTGCATACGCTTTCCGCTGGTTGGTGCCGTTTAGCCTACCTCATCATTACGGAAAATCCGGCTTGCGCGAAATGGTGGTCGGTGGTCAGCGCTTCCAAAATACCCAACCGTTCCATTACCTGGAAACTGGCGCAATCGGTGATGCTCCATTCCTTATCATCGGTTCTGGCTCGAAGCAATTCCAGCGCTTCACTAAATTGCTCCGGGGATTGGGGGACTATCTCTACTTGTTGGTTACGACTAATTCGGTCAATTAAGTCGATAGTGTCCTGACGCTGCTGTGAGCTACTTCCACTACGGGGGTTGAGCACCTCGTTGAGCACGAGTTGGGTGGTTACTATCCGCGCATTTTCCAGTTTCATAAGAGTCGAGTACCGTGCGGCTGGTTCGTGAAACTCATCGTCTCTGTCAACCAGCGCGATCCAATAGCTGGCGTCGCCGAAGTAATCGCTCATGAGTCTGCTCGCAGTTTCATGCGACGCTGGAATGCCGGTTGCCAGTCGTCCACCCAAGCCACACCGAAGGTTTCGATTGCCCGGATACGTTGCAACTTGCCGTCGGGAGAGTATTCGCCGATGCCGGAAACTATGGCGCGGCGAATATCGTTGGCCTGAAACGCGCCCCCCACCTCAAGATGCCATTCTGCAGGATACGGGCTGGCGATGGTGTCGCCGTTATCCAACAGTAACTGAAAAGTTCCGCCGCCACCTTCCCCTGGTGGATTCATCTGAACCCCAGTGACCTGGCCCCTGACTTCGACTGGCCGGCAGTTTTCGGGCTGGGTCATAATACTGCTCCTACTTGCTGAACATCAGCGATTTTCATGGTAGCATCACCCGCCACACGCCTCCCGGGCCCGGGCGAACACCGCATCCAGCATATCCAGCGTCAATCGGCCCGTCTGGGTGTTCTGTTGGCTGGGGTGGTAGCACGCAATCAGCAGCGGCCCGTCGTCCGGCAGCTGCGTCTCCACCCCGTGGCCGAAGGGCGGCTTGCGGGGCGGCAGCGTTCCGCCGGCGTCGGCGTAGGCGCGCAGAAACGCATCGAAGCCAATCCGCCCCAGCGCGATCACCACGCGCAGGTCCGTCAACAGCTGGATTTCCCGGGCGATATACGGCCGGCACGTGGCCAATTCATCCACCGTCGGTTTGTTGGCCGGAGGCGCACAGCGCGCCGCCGCCGTAATCAAGGCGCCTTCCAGCGCAAGCCCGTCGCCCCGCCGAACCGACTCCGGCTGGTTGGCGAAACCGGCCCGGTGCAGCGCGCCAAACAGCCAGTCCCCGCTGCGGTCGCCGGTGAACATCCGACCGGTGCGATTGCCGCCGTGGGCCGCCGGAGCCAGACCAACCACCAACAAACGGGCCTGTGGGTCGCCGAATGCGGCCAGCGGCTTGCCCCAATAGGGTTCGTCGCGATACATACGCCGCTTGACACGGGCCACTTCCTCCCGCCAGTCAACCAGCCGAGGGCAGGCCCGGCAAACCACCACCTGCTCCTGCACTTCGGCAACGGTGGCGGCGTTGGCTGCTATCGAATGAGTATCCACTGGTTTAGTGCTGATGACCGTGGTCGTCCCGGTCAGTCGGCGCGCCCCAGCCGCCGCCGCCGGGGGTGCGGATGCTGAGGATGTCGCCGGCATCCACGTCGAGAGTCTCCTTGCCGGCCAGTCTGACTTCCTCGTAGCCGCCCTTCAGCAGCACGTTTTCGCCGCGCTCGCCGTGGTGTCCGCCGTGATAGCCGGGCGGGGAGAACCGGCGGCGCTCCGACAGCACCGTAACGCGGGCCGGACTGAGGAACTCCACATCCCGCACCAGACCATCGCCACCCCGATGCAAACCGTCGCCGCCGGAGCCGCGCCGCAGAGCGTAACGACGCAAACGCAGCGGGAAGGCAAACTCCAGCGCTTCCACCGGAGTGTTCATGGTGTTGGTCATGTGGGTATGGATGCCGGAGATACCGTCCTTGTCGGGACGTGCGCCCATGCCCCCGCCGATGGTCTCGTAGTACACGTAAGGCTTGTCGCGGGATATGTCGTGGCCGCCGATAATCATGTTGTTCATGGTGCCCTGCGACGAGGCTGGAATGCGGTCGGGCAGGGCCTGGCTCATCGCGGCCAGCAGCACGTCGGTAATGCGTTGCGACGTTTCCACGTTGCCGCCGGCGACGCCCCGCTGCGGCAGTGGGTCAACGAGGCTGCCAATGGGGGTGATTATGTCAACCGGACGCAAACAGCCCTGGTTCGCCGGCGCTTCGTTGCCGACCACGCATCTCACCACATACAGGCTGGCCGACACCGTAACGGCTCGCGGCGCGTTGATGCAGCCGGGCCTTTGCCCCGCCGTGCCGGTGAAATCTATGGCCATCCGGTCGCCGGCCACCGTAACCGTCACGTGAATCCTCACTGGCTCTTCGCTCTGGCCGTCGTCATCCATGTAGTCGGTAACTTCGTACACGCCGTCGGGAATCTGGTCGATGGCCCGCCGGGTCAAACGCTCCGAATAGTCCAGCAGCGCGTCCATGTGCTCGTGGGTATCGGCTAGTCCGTAGCGTTGGGCAATCTCGCTCAGGCGTTTTTCGCCAACGCGGATGGACGCAATCTGCGCCGCCAGGTCTCCCCGGCGGTCATCGGGCGTGCGGGAGTTCCGGCAGATCAGGGACACCACTTCCTGATTGATGCGACCGCCGCGAGACAGCTTCAGCGGCGGGATAATCAGCCCTTCCTGGTAGAGTTCGGTGGACAGCGGCATCGAGCCCGGCGCCATCCCGCCCACATCGGAATGATGGCCGCGGTTGCTGACGTATCCGATCAACGCTCGGGCGCCGTCAATCTCCACGTAGGCCGGAGCCACCAGCGTAATGTCGGGCAGATGGGAACCGCCCATGTAGGGGTCGTTGAGAATGACGATGTCGCCGGCGCGCAATCCCTGCGGGAATGTTTGCAACGCCGCCTGCACCGATGCTGGCATGGCTCCCAGATGCACCGGCTGGTGCGCCGCCTGCGCCACCATCTCCGCCGCCGGATTGAACAGGGCGCAGGAAAAGTCCTGCCGCTCTTTCATGTTGGTGGAGTAACTGGTGCGCTGCAACGCCACCCCCATCTCCTCGGACACGGAGATGAACATGTTCTTGAAGACTTCGAGACTGATTGCGTCGACTGGCATGGCGGATGGCTCTCCGGGAATTAATTCCACCGTAGTATAACCGGCATCCCGCCCGCACGCTTGGCGAGACCGTCCTGCGATTCCGGCCGGGCACAAGCTCCTCGGCTTGCCGTTCGTATAGAGTAAACCAGTGAGTCGGGGTATCATATTGCGCGAGACTTGACGCGCGAGACTTGACGGTGAGTGAGTATTGACCGGAAATCCGGCGCCAACACTTTGCGGCTAGTCTCCAACGACCACACCAGGAGGACAACCGATGGCAGAATACATACCGTCGCCCACCGATTGGGTGCGCGAACAGGTGGAACGCTACGAGGGCAGCGGAGGCACCGAGGCGACACAGTTGCGGGACACCGGTTTTCCGGTAGTTATCGTTACGAACCAGGGCAACAGGACGGGCGCCATCCGCAAGACGCCGCTGATGCGTGTGAAGGATGGCAACAATTACGTGCTGGTGGGTTCCAGGGGAGGAGCGCCGAAGAACCCGGTGTGGGTCTATAACCTGCGGAACGACGCCAACGTGGAAATCCGGGACCAAACCGAGGTATTCACGATGCGGGTTCGGGAGGTTGCTGACCCACAGGAACGAGCGCGGGTTTGGGATCTGGCGGTGGCGGCATTCCCAAACTATCAGGAATACCAGGAACGGACATCACGCACTATTCCGGTGTTTATCGCCGAGCCGGTCTGAATAACTATACGCGTCCCATCCCGCGCGTCGGGTACCGTCGACCGGGCCTGACCGGGCTGCTCCGCCGGCACGGTCCGCCAAAGGGGGCGTGGCTGGATTCGCCGGCTACGCCCCGTTGAGCAGGTTACGCCCCGTTGAAGAGATGGTTTGCCATCGCAACGCCGTTGCTGTGCGAGTGGGCGCGGTTAGGCGGTACTACAGCGCGGCCAGCAAATCCACCGCGCCCGCCGGTGCTACCAGCTGGTAGAACTCCGTGCCCATCAACATATCCACCACGTCTTCGGGTAACTGCGAGAACGGCCCGGCGTCGTGCAGCTGGGTGCGGTGGCAGGCCAGTGAGTCCAGCTTGACTTTGACCCACGGCAACACGTCAACGGTGGTGGTAACGTCGTCGTCGGGCGTGCCCAGCTCTTCGATGGCTTCGACGGCAAACGGCGGTGTTATGTCACGGTCGGCCATCTCCTGCCACCAGCTCCGGAAAACGTCGCGGGGAAAACAGACGTAGTACAGCAACGGCGTGGCGCCGTCGGGGTCGGAAACGCGGGCAACCGCAGCAGTGGCGTGGGCAGACATGGTTTTGTGGTCGGGGTGCCCATAGCCGCCGGTTGGGTCGTGAGTCAGCACAACGTGGGGATTGGTTTCGCGCAGGATGCTGTCCAGTGTCCCCAGCACGCTGGCGGTGTCTGAGTTGCAGTAGGCTCGCGGGTGCTGGTTGTCGTCGGTGCCGTCCATACCGCTGTCGCGGTAGTCCAGGAAACGCACGTCGGCGATGCCGGTAATATCCATCGCATTCCGCAGTTCCTGCTTCCGCACCTGCCACAAATTTTCGGGAGTCGCCAGCGCCGGATCGCTGATTTCACCGACATCGCCGTTGGTGGCACAAACCAGCGTGATGCGGGCGCCGCCAGCGGCCAGCTTCGCCAGCAGACCTCCGGACGCAAACCCCTCATCGTCCGGGTGCGCAAAACACGCCAGGACGGAGAGGCGGGAGATGTCGATGGCAAGCAAATCCGCCTCTCCGGCAATTGGTCAGTCGAACGATTGGCCGGGCCTATTTCGGCACTGTGAACGAAGGAGTCAAGAAGAGCGACGCTGCGTTACTGCCGACCGACTACCGTCGCCATGCCGCCGGTTGCCCCCAGAGAGTTTTCTGGAATCGCACTCCACTTGGAGGCCGTGCCAAAACTCGTCCGACTGGCCGAAAAAGGCACCGAATTGGACGGATATCTCCGGGGTGATGGCACGCTTACCACGGACGATTTCGTCAATCGCCTGTGGAGCAATGCCGATCGCGCCGGCCATGGTATCCAGCGAAATTCCCATAGGCTTGAGGTACTCCTCCATCAGAATTTCGCCGGGTGTAATGGGATTTGTCATGTTTATACGCTATTACGCAGATTGACTCGTGTCAATGGTAATCGACAACTGCCACCTGCTCCGGGCCGGAGTCTGTCCAACGAAAGACGATGCGCCATTGATCGTTAATCCTGATGGAATGGAAACCGTGCAAGTTGCCGCGCAGGGGTTCTAAACGATTGCCGGGTGGAACCGCTAAATCAGCCAGGATTCGCGCCTGATTCATCTGGATAAGCTTGCGCAGGGCAACCCGCGCGATTCCGGCAAAGAGCCGGTTCCTTTCCAAGTAGAACAGTTCTTCGGTATCCCGGTTGGCAAAGGATTGAATCATAGCGCTGGTAAATCAGTACGCCAGTTTAATTGTGCAACTCCAGTAGCAAGCAGGTTCCCCAGGGGTCAACCTCTCCAATATCCCCCGGTCGTGCAAACCAACGTGATGCGGGCACCGCCGGCGGCCAGTTTGGCCAGTAGCCCACCGGAGGCAAAACCCTCATCGTCCGGGTGGGCGAAGCAGGCCAGTACGGAGAGGCGGGAGAGGGAAGGAGCAATCATAATCACAAAATCGGGGGAATGGGAACCAAGGATGAAAGATTTTACAGTCCGGCAGTGGCAGTGTTACGTTGCGGCATCACTGTGGAGCGAGGGCACACGATGACCGCAGCCATTGATTACCACTCGGAACGGAGTTGGCATTTTCTGGAATTGGTGGATGACGAGGTAGAGCGGGGCGAGTTGGAAGAAGCCAGCAACAAACTGTGGGGCGCTGCCGCTCATGCCATCAAAGCGGTTGCCGAAAGACGCGGATGGCCCCACGGGGCGCACCGTGATTTATCGGAAGCTGTGATGCGTTTGATTGATGATGAAGGCGCTCCGTCCATTCTGTACACCTACTATACATCGGCAAATTGGTTCCACTCACGATTTTATGGGGGACCGCCTAACGGCAACGAAATCAGCCACGGGAAGCAGGAAATGGCTGACTTTATCCGCTTGTTGGAAAGCCTTTAGCCAGGTTCAAGAATCAGGTTGCCGTAGGGGTCAACTTCGCCAAACCAGCCAGGCGACACCACAATGGTAGTATCCAGTTGCAGCAACAGCGCGGGGCCCGCGATCTGGTTTCCGGTTTGGAGGCCGCCACGGTCGTACAGCGTGGTAACCATCGGACCGTCGGCGAATACCACCTCGGTCGCGCCAATCGCGGCGTGGGCTGCATCGGCGCCGGCAGACGGAGACGGTTCCAGCTGTGGTTTATCCACCGGCAGCTCCAGTTTCAGTCGCAGGTTAACCACCTCAATCGGCAACGCACGGTCGGCGTAGCCAAACCTTTGCAGGTGGGCGGCGTAGAACTCACGGGAGATACTTCGGCCCAGGTCGCCGCGACCGGACAACGAGGGGCAATCCACCGTTAACTCAAACGACTGCCCGACGTAACGCACGTCGACGAAGCGCCGGGCGGTCATCGAATCAACCGGCAGGGCTTCGTCCATCAGTTCAGCCCGGGCCTGTTGTTCCATGCCGTGGAATTCTTCCTCAAGCCGGATTTTATCCAGGTCGCCGCCGCGCAGCATCACGGTTCGGGAGTAATCCTTGACCACATCGGCTATGGCGACTCCGAGGGCAGACAGTATGCCCGGATGAGAGGGAACCAGCACGCGGGGGATGCCCAGCTCACCGGCCAGCTCGCAGGCGTGCATCGGGCCGGCGCCTCCGAAGGGCACCAGGGTAAACTCTCGCGGATCATAGCCGCGCTCCAGCGAAATCGAACGGATGGCCCGCTCCATGTTGGAATTGACGACGCGTATGATTCCCAGGGCGGCCTCGGTTACCGATCCGCCTATGCCAGCGGCAACGTCAATCATTAGCGCTTCCGCCCGTTCCCGGTCCAGCGTCATGCGCCCACCCAGGAAACCATCGGCGCGGAGCCGTCCCAGCGTGAGGTTGGCGTCGGTAACGGTAATCCGGTCTCCCCGCCCGTAGCAGGCTGGGCCCGGCTCAGCGCCGGCCGATTGCGGCCCAACCACCAGGGCGCCGCCGGAATCCACCCGCGCGATCGAACCCCCGCCCGCCCCCACGGTGTGAATTTCGATCATGGGCACGCTGACCGGATAGCCGCCCAACGTAGCCGAGGTGGTTTCCTTGATGCGTCCGGGGCACAGGGACACATCGGTTGAAGTCCCGCCCATGTCGAGGGTAATTATGTCGGTATAACCGGCCTGCATACCGGTGTAAAAGGCCCCCACCACACCGCCGGCCGGGCCGCTCAGAATAGTGCGGACCGGCTGGTCGGCAGCCAGGCTGGCCGTAATGCTGCCTCCCGAAGATTGCATGATGCGCAGGCCGCGCCCCAGCACCCGTTCCAGTTGGGACAAATACCTGGCCATCACGGGGCCCACGTATGAATTGACTACCACCGTGCTCGTGCGTTCGTACTCCCGAAATTCGGGCAGTATCTTCGAGGAGATTGAGATGAATGGTTGGCCCGGGAGCTCTGCCAGCCGGTTCGCCAATGCTTCTTCATGCACGGGGTTCAGGAAGGAAAACAGGAACGACACCGCCACGCCGTCCACGTGGGCCTGTTCCAGCAGGGTCAGCAATGCCTGCACCGATTCCGGTGTCAAGTCTTCCAGGATGGCGCCGGTATAGTCGATGCGCTCCGGCAGCCCGAAGCGCAATTCCCAGGGAGCCAGGGGCGTTGGGCGCTCCATGTTCAGGTCATAAAGGTCGGCCCGATTTTGCCGGCCTATCTCGAGCACATCCTCAAAACCCAGCGTGGTAATCAGCGCAGTGCGGCCGCCCGTACCCTCCAGCAAGGCGTTGGTGGCCACCGTGCTCCCGTGCACGAAGTCGGCATCGGGGATATTTACGCCCGTGTCCTCGACCCCTCGGGTGATACCCTGTGATGGGTCAGCCGGCGTTGAAGGCAGTTTGTGAACGCTCAGGCGACCGTCTTCCAGGACGGCAATGTCGGTAAAGGTACCGCCGACATCAATGCCGACTACGGTTTGAGACATTTGTCAGTTTACCTGCGGGGTGGCGCTGTGGGTTGCGAAGGAGCTGCAATGCTGCGGGGTATGCAGTCGGTCACACCCTACTCCAGTTCGATGCGAAGCCGTTTGTTGATGCGACCCTTGCTTTCGTGGCCGACCACCTTGATGCGTCCTACCTCGCGGGTGTTGTGGACGTGGGTTCCACCGTCAGCCTGCAAATCCAGCCCCGAGATGTCGATGGTTCGAACTTCCTTGATGCCGGCGGGGAGCAGGTTAATCTTGGTGCGGATCAGGTCGGGATGAGCGTCGGCGTCGGCCCGAGCCATTGAATCGACCACAATGTCCCTTTCCCGAGCCACTTCCTGATTGATGCGCGCTTCCACTTCGCCGGCGAACCCCGCAGTCATGTGTTCCAGCTCAAAATCCATGCGCGCCGCACCGGGACGCATATCGCCGCCGGTAACGTGGGCGCCGTAGTCGCGCCAAACCACGCCGCACAGAATGTGCAACGCCGTGTGAGTCCGCATCAGCAGGTAGCGACGATCCCAATCCACCTTTCCATGCAGCTCGCCACCGGGCTCTGGCCGCGCATCGCCTTCCAGCGTGTGCACGATGGCCCCGCTGGAACGGGCAACCTTGACCACTCGGTAGGTTGCGCCAGAGGCATCCGCCAGCGTTCCAACATCGCAGGGCTGGCCGCCGCCGCCAATGTAGAACGCGGTGCGGTCTAGCACCACGCCCCCATCGTCGGTAAGGTCGATAACGGTGGCCGTGAACTCGCTGGCGTAAGCGTCGTTCAGGAACAGCAGCTCGGTCATTTTGGCTCCACTATTGCCGGTGTTGGGAGCGGGTAATCGCATCAATCCGGCGCCGCGCTCAATGTTGCTGGGGATATTATATCAACGGCGGGGCGGGCGTTCCCCTACGTGATATACTTTGGCGAAATCTACCCGAATTAGGCCAAATATGAAACTGTCCTGCCTTCAGGAAAACTTGGCCCGCGGTCTGTCGACTGTGGGTCGTGCTGTCGCTAACCGCTCCACCTTGCCGATAACACAGAACGTGTTGCTGAAAACCGACCAGGGGATGCTGATGCTGTCGGCAACCAATCTGGAAATCGCCATCACGACCTGGATCGGCGCGATGATCGAAGAAGAGGGGGCCATAACTGTCCCACACCGTCTGCTCGCCGATCTGGTCAACTCCCTGCCCAGCGACCGCATCGACCTGGATTTGCAAGGCTCTGACGAAGATGGAGAACCGACCGGCGGCAGTGTGTTGCATCTGTCCTGCGGCCGGTCGGTTACTCACATGAACGGCGCCGACGCTGCGGATTTCCCACCGGTGCCCCAGGTAGATTCCGGTCTGTCCACAGACATCGACTCCAGCGTAATGCGCACCGGAATTGCGCTGGTAGCGTTCTCGGCGGCATCCGACGAATCGCGGCCGGTGCTCACGGGGGTTGAACTAAAACTGCATGAGTCCAATGTAGTGATGGCTGCCGCCGACGGTTTCCGCCTGGCGGTGTACAGCAACCAGATCGCGCAACAAATGGAAGAGGAAGTCAAGGTAATCGTCCCGGCCCGCACCATGCAGGAAGTGCAACGGCTGGTTTCCGATCAATCCGCCCCCATCCGGATTACGCTGTCGCCAGAGCGCGCGCAGGTGATGTTCAAGCTGGAAAATGTGGAGCTCGTATCCCAGTTATTGCAGGGCACTTTCCCCAACTACGAGCAGCTGATTCCCGAACGCTACGAAACCCGCGCCGTGATGGAACTGGACGACCTGAAACGCGCCACCCAGTCGGCAGCCGTGTTTGCCCGCGATGGCAGCAACATTGTGCGTCTGGAGATGCAACCGGAAGAGTCTAGCGAAGGCGGTCTGCTCAAAGTGTCGGCCCGCTCCGAAGAGGTTGGCGACAACCTGGACGAACTGGATATTGAGCAGATGGAAGGTCAGGACGCAAAAATCGCCTTCAACGTGCGGTACCTGCAAGACATCGTAAACGTGCTGGGCCGCGGCAAAATTGCCATTGAGGTAACCAATTCATCCAGCCCCGGCGTATTCCGGTCGGCTGACTCCGACAGCTACGTCCACGTCGTAATGCCGATGTATGTGCAATGGTAGGTCGAAAAATTATCAACTGCGCAAGATATTAATACCGGATACTTCATCGCAGTTACCTTTACTCCGAACGCAGAAAACGTGGCCGGATTCCCCACGAAATCTTGACCCTCTAACGCTTCGCTGACACGTTGGCAAAAATCATTGATGCGACGCTCCGCCTCCTCGGCGGTCTGATTTAGAGCCTGCCGGTCTTCCAGAAGCAGTAGCGCCCGTTGGCGCTCCTCCCGCAGGAAATTCAATGGCACCCTGGGCTGTGCAATCCTTGTCTCGCCAGTAATCGACCCGCTGGGATGCTACTAATGTGCCAAGGGTCTTCGGGGCGATTGCACACCGCCCGCTGGCATTGCCGAGCGCGTGGCGCCCATACATGATTTGTACTGGGAGACCGAGGAGGCAATGGCCGGGGCCGCGCCCGCTCGCTTCCTGTCCGGTGGTGAGCGCTGCGAACTGCCGCCCACGTTGTGCCTGGCGCGCGCCTACGAGGAAGCGCATCCCCGGCCGGACCTCGCGAATTCATCCGGCAGTACCGCAAGGCCGGCGGGCAGATCGACGTGACGATCCTCGAGGGAGAAGGCGAAGGAGTGCTGCGGGATCTTTCCCTGCCGGTTGCGAAGCAGGCTCTCCAACTGATGACTTCGTTTATCCATCAACACATCGGGCAAGCCGGTCGCCATGTAGTCAAGTGGTCATTACCGGGACGGCTCCCAGGCGGACTGGTCTTTGGTTGCCTTGGGAGGCCGACGGTGATTGGCGGAGGGACGAGCCTTCACATTTGAACCACCTCCAATGGCATCGGGACGGCTCATTGTGTAGCCCGATGCTCGGTGGTAGTTTGGGCCACCCCTGAAACTCGGATCAACCATGCCCGGAGACAGCGAACGACCTGAACCGAATATCAATCCGATCCCGACCGGACAGAGCAACCGTTCCATGATCGTTGGGTTGGATGCAGACGACGTGAGCAACATGGTGCGCCGGGCGTTCGTGGACGGCACGGCAAGTTCACCATCAACTGCGACGACCTACCTACCAGGGGGAACGACACGGAGCGCACGACGGGGCTCTCCCACGTATTGAGGTTGGGTTCCCTCGTTCAGGTTGCATCCCCTTGAGGCCGTTTACCAGCCGATGCTCTCGGGAATGAGGACCATGGTAATGCGGCCTACCACAGGCTCGTGCTCCATCACGAGGTATTTGCCGATCGGGGTGGGAGCCACGCCCCGGCCTTCCAGCCAACGGTCGTGGCGCTCCAGCGTGAAGCCGCGCGTGCGGGCCTCGGCTTCGGACAGGGTGGGGCAGATCTTCTGCGTGCCGGCCACGAGGATTACGCGCCTGGCGCCGTAGGAGTAAGCCCCGATCTGGCTGCCGGAACCGCTGGCGATGACGATCTCGCCGGTCTCGGCGATGGCCTGAACGCTGCCCACGAAATAGTCGGCGGTGGTGGTTTTGCGACGGAACTCCCGCTGCGATGCCGCATCGGGCTGGGACATCATCTGATCGTGCAGGTTGACGTACCGGTCGTTGCCGTGCATGTACTCCGTGTAGCCGATCACGTCCAGCGTCTCAGAGGTGTTGACGAATACCTCGGAACCCTCGGGCACAAATTCCCGCAACTTGGCCAACGCCGCCTCCCGGCTCGCCGCCAACACGGCGTCTACGTTGCGGGCGGCCAGGGCCTCGATGGTCCTGCTGATCGATTCGGCGGTTGCCGGAGCGTAGGGGGTGGCCGAGGACATTGTCGCGCCTCCTGTAGGTGACTCGCCCGCGCCCGGGCCGACTGGAACGAGCGCATCCTGCTCGGTGGAGGGACGTTCGCCCCCTGACCCTGCCCCGGGCAGGAGATGGGACTAATGGCCGGGCCGCAGGTTGGGCATGACCTCATCGACGAACCGGCCCATAGAGCGCATGACCTGGTCGGGAGTCAGATCACCCCAGGCGAATATCGGGCAGAAGTAGTTGATGCCCGTCTCGTCAATTGCGCGCTGGACCCGCTCCCTGACGTTGGAGGGTGAGCCCACGATTACCACATCCTTGGCTTCGAGCGCGTCGAAGTCCTTCATGGCGCTCAGTTGGTTGATGCCGGCCTTGGCCCACAGGTAGTCGATGTTATGGAACCACGCCTGATAGGCCGGCCTGGCCTCCGCCCGGGCCTGTTCGTCGGTGGCAGCAATGTACAGGTGGCGGACGAGTCCCAGTTTGGGAACGGACACATGGCTGTTCAGTCCGTCGGACATTCGCTCGGCGTTCCAGACCTGCTTGTACAGGTCAAAATGGGCCCTGGCGCCGGCATTGTCGGCGAAGACGGTGCAGGTGTTGAAGCCGTGCTGGGCCATCCAGGGCACCGTTGCGATGTTGTTGCTGGCGTACCAGAGCGGAGGATAGGGTTTCTGGTAGGGCTTGATCCAGAGTTCTATGTCCTGGTAGTTGTAGTGCTTTCCCTGGTGATTGAGCATACCGGTGGTGAAACCGCTGGTGAACATGTCCATCTGCTCATTGAACACTTCCCAACTGACGTCCAGGTCAACGTCGAACTTCTCGGCCTCAATCGGCGAGACTCCGCGACCCACACCCAGGTCCAGGCGTCCGTTGCTGAGATTATCCAGCATACAGATTTCGTGGAACAGGCGGATGGGGTTGTAGAAGGGCATCAGGAAGACCAGGGGCCCCAGGCGCAGCTTTGAGGTGCGCTGCGCTGCGGCGGCCAGGAACACCGCCGGCGAAGGCGATACGCTCAGGGGGGTTATGTGATGCTCCGCCAGGTGGTAGCTGTAGAACCCGCTCCGGTCGGCGTATTCCAGCATCTTGAGCCGGTTTTCAAAGATCTCGTTGGGCGCCGACTTGTCCCATTCGATCCAGTCGAACAGTCCGAATTCAAGGGTTTCGTTAAGCACGGTTTCGTTAAGTGGGGAAGCCTGTGTCATGGCTCACCTCCGGTCTGGCGGCTCGCTCCACCAGATTGTGTTGTTGTACGGTCTCGGCTAGCGTACCACGTCGAATCCCCCGGGGCACTCAGGCGACCTCCAGCGGCAGTGACGGATCCGCAGCGTACTCGGACAACGAGGCGTCGTAGACCGCGACATTCTCGTAACCCAGCATCGAGAGGACGAAGGCGTCGTTGGACGCCGCGATGCCGCCCCCGCAGTACGTGACCACGCGCTGCGTGCGGTCCGCGCCCGCCGCTTGGAAGAGCAACGCCAGCTCCTCCGCCGGCCGGTAGAGGCCGGTGTCGGGATCGGTCAGCTCCCCGGATGGCACGTTGGTCGCGCCGGGAATGTGTCCGGCGCGCCCGTAGTCTCTCCCGCCGTCGGCGCCGGAGTGCTGCTCCCGCGCGAGGGCGTTGATCAGGCAGCTCCCGCCCCCATCTCCCGCCTCTATGAACGCCTTAACCTCAACCAGGTGGGCGAAGCGGGCCGGGTCGGCCATCGGGGTGAAGGTAGTGAGCGTGTACGTCGCCGGGTTTGTCGAGACGGCACGGCCCTCGGCCGTCCAGCGACGTCAACCGCCGTCCAGCACGACCGCGCCCGCGCAGCCCATCGAGCGGAACATCCACCACAGCCTCGCCGCCCACTGCGAGCCCAGGCGGTCGTAGAGGACCAGCTTTGACGACTCCGAGATGCCGTGCCGTTCCGCCGCCGCTGCGAACTTGCTGGCCGAGGGCATCATGAAGCGCCAGGGTTGGTCGTTGTCGGAAAAATCGGCCTGGAGGTCGAGGAAGCCCGCTCCGGGGATGTGTCCCGACTCATACTCCCGCCGTCCTGACTCGACGCGACGGCCTCCGCCTTCGCGTGGGTGCAGGAAAACGGTTGCCTCGAAGACGCGGACGTCGTCGTCCGCCAGGTGTTCGGCCAGCCAATCGGTCGAAACGAGGAAATCCGGATGCGCGAATGCCATGATCAACTCCAGCCGTTCCGGCTTGTCTTCAGGATGTGGGCTTGCGCCATAGTATCCCCGGCTCGGGGACTGTCCGCAACCGGTTGCCGCCGGATCCAGGGTCTTTCAATTATAGGCAATGTCATTGCGAGCGCAGCGTGGCAATCTCGTTGGCGAAGAAAACCCGGCTACCGGAGCGAGATTGCCACGTCGCTCCGCTCCTCGCAATGACATTAGGGGGATAATCGAAAGACCCTGCGCCGGATCGGGTCGCGTATCTACCGCCCGAGGGTGTTGGCCTACCTGTGCCTGGCGTAATAATTGCGTGAGGCCGGCTAGTCGTCCTGGTTTTCAACCATACGCATCCCGCGTATCTCACGGCGCAACCCGATCACCATGCTGGATGTCGCCATCAACGCGCCCGCGACGATGAAGACCCACCCGAGGCTCAGCTTTATCAGGGGGCCCGAAGCCGCTATCGAGATGGGCGACACGGCGACCGACGCAACCAGCAACAAGCTCATCACCCGGCCCAACATCGCCGGCGGCGTGCGTGTTTGAAGCCACGAGATGATGAGAATCCCCACGTAGCCGCCCATTACTCCGATTGTGAGCGTTATTGCGGCGGCCAGCCACGTCGCGTCAAGCAGGCCGAAGGGCGCCATAAGGATGCCGGACAGGGTGAAGACTGCGACTAAAATTGGCCCCAGTCCACGCTTGGGCGCGGGGAGCGCTCCCGCGAGAACCGTGCCCAGCACCGAACCCCCGGCGTAGGCGGACGTGATTATCCCCAGCGCGAGCGCGCCTTCCGTCAGCCGTGTATGGGCCAGCACGGGCATTCCTACTGTCACCGGTCCCCGCATGAGAAGTTCCATCTGCACAATGAGCAGGAATATCGCGAGCATTGCCCCGTCCACGCGCACATACTGGATCCCCGCTCTGATGGATGAAAATAGGCTGGGTTCTTTCGTGTCTTCGCCCGCCAGCCGGGGGACGGAATTGTCCATTCGCATCAGCAGAAGCATTAGCGAGGAGACCAATAGCGCCAAGGCCACCACCGTAAACGCCAGCCCGATTCCTGTCTTATCTGTGCTACCCGCCGAGGAGACCCCGTCGCTGAACGACGTTATCAGACCGCCAGCCAGCGCGGGGCCGATGAAACCGCCCAGCTGGGTTGTCGTACGCACCGCCGCATTGGACTGTCGGAGTAGTTGGACTGGTACGATGCGCGGTAGCAGCGCCAATTGGGCGGGATAATAGAACGCGTCCGCGATCCCCTTGAGCAACGCGAACACGTATATCAGCCACAGGTCTGCCGGCTCGGTCAGGACCAGGACGGCCAGAGACGCAACCAGAGCAATACGCATGCCGTTGCTGGTCAGCATGATCACGCGAGACGAGTATCGGTCCGCCAGCGACCCGCCGATCAGGATGAAGAAAACGGTGGGAATGTTGCCCACCGCCAGGACTATGCCCACGGCGACCGGATCCCCGGAGACCATCAACACCAGCCAAGGGAAAGCTATCAGGTCGAACTGGTCGCCGATGGCGGATAATCCGCCGGCTCCCCACAGCAACCCGAAGTTTCGTGTCTGGATCAGTTTCCAGAATGACGGGTTGGCAGATTGCTCACTCATTTCCGGAAAGTACCAGGCTAAAACGGCGCGTTGGGCGAGGAATCTTATGATCCGCAAATTTGGGGGATCTGTTTTCAGCCACCGTCGTCCTCATTGTGCCGGTTGATGGCTATTCCGATCAGGATGACACGGTGGCCAGCTTCGCGCCAGCCGGTTGCTGTTGCGCCACTGCTGGGGCAGGGCCTTTTGGTTGTCCCCTAATGTCATTGCGAGGAGCGAAGCGACGTGGCAATCTCGATCCGGTAGCCGGGTTTTCTTCGCCAACGAGATTGCCACGCTCCGCTCGCAATGACATTAGGGAACAATCGAAAGACACCGACCGCCGGGGACGCTAAATTGACAGCCCTCCACGCGTGCACCTACAATCGCGATAACTCACAAAATCTTGCTAGCGTTCCGGTTCAATAGGAGGGCAAAATGGCTGAATTACTGGGGCTGGGATGTTCCCACGGACCAATCATTCTGACGCCGCCCGACGTGTGGTCCAAGGGCAGGGAGCGGATATTTGCCCGCGTACCAGGCTACGAACCGCCCGCCCAACTGCTGGAAGAGCTGGGAGAGGACAACGGACTGAGCCAGGACATCAGCGACCAACAGAGGGTCGTCGAGTCGTTTAACATCCTCCGCGACCGCCTCCATGAATGGGCGCCGGATGTCCTGATGGTCATCGGCGACGACCAGGTGGAGAACTTCCTGCAGGACAACCTGCCTCCCTTCTGCCTGTACACCGGCGCCGAGGTCGACGGCTATCCTTTTCAGCGTCCCGCGGCCCGGACCAACCTGTGGGACGCCGCCCCGGAGACGAAGTTCTCCTTCCAGTGCCCCAAAGAGTTTTCCAAAGACCTGCGTAACTACCTGATCCGGGACGGGTTCGACATGGCCTCTTCCAGCGCTCTCAAGGGTTGGGACTGGGGCTTGGCCCACGCCATCATCAACCCGCTGGTGTTTCTGGACCCCGACGGCGAATTCCCGCTGCTGCCCCTGTTCGTCAACTGTTACGGCGAAGAGGCTGGACCCGATTATCCGCCCCGGCCCACGCCCAAACGATGCTACGAGCTGGGGCGCGGCATCCGAAGGTTCCTGGACACCAGGGACGAACGGGTCGCAGTGGTAGCGTCTT
Organism: Dehalococcoidia bacterium; assembly: GCA_965220095.1. Taxonomy (GTDB): domain Bacteria; phylum Chloroflexota; class Dehalococcoidia; order Lucifugimonadales; family UBA3495; genus Bin87. The sequence continues at coordinate 724,735 of OZ244805.1, read as the reverse complement.
CCAGCTGGTCGCACAGTTTCCTGGCCCACAAGTTCCAGTGCCGGTCGATTGACATCGAGACCGATCGGCGCAACCTGGAACTGGTGCGGGCAGGTCAGGGGAGCAAGCTGGCGGAACTAACTCCGGAGGAGATACAGGAATCGGGAGACCACGAAATCCTGAACTGGATCATCGCTTTGGGGATACTCGGCGACGTTCCCGCGGAAATTGTCGACGTGCGTGAGTCCCACACCCAACTGGCGTACCGCGTAGCGGCGATCTGGAACTGACCGCTTGCGCTCCAGCACTCTCACGCGTACCCACTTTAATCTGTCATTGCGAGGAGCATAGCGACGTGGCAATCTGGATGAGGTTGAACACACGTCGGCGAACCGCCGTTGCTACGTCGACGAGATTGCCACGCTAGGCTCGCAATGACAAAGTGGGTCCGCATGAGCTCCACACTCCATAGCCCGCAGTCTGCCGCATCGGATTCCCTCGCCGGTGCGGCAACTAACGCACACTAAATCGGAGGGTAAGGAATCAGATCATGGTCACATCACTGGAGCCGCGAACCCAGACCGGTCAGGGCACCGGTCACAGAAGTTGTGACGGCTGCCCCCGTTGCGAACGCTCCGACAGCCCGATGTGCAACATCCCGCATCCAAAGTTTGCCAACCGGCACCCGGTATGCAAAGTTTGCGGCCACTGCGTCCTGCGCGGCCAGCACCAGGACGACGCGTCGGACCTGGACGACCACCCGGGATTTAGCGCCGGCGGCCCGGGGTCCGCAGGGAAACCCAGCCTCAATTGAACCGGATGATTTTCAACTGGATTGGCTTGAGATTTTCAGCCGGTGTCTCCGGGAGATTGCTGCAATCACAAGATAAGCGCTAATGACGATAGCAGTGCCATTCCGGCACCACCCCTGCACAGCGGTCTGGTGCATAGCGATCTTGCCGGGGTGCGGATGACAACTGCCAATAACGAAGTTCCACTTCACAACGTCGCGCCAACGCGTGATGAGCATCCAACGCAGACAATCCGGTACCAGCGTCATCGTCAGTCGTGTGATTCCGGTTGCCATCCAAACCCACGGCCATATTCCAGCCCCGCCACTTCATCACGTTCAGCCTCCCGATCCGGTGCGATACCCCGCGCCCCGCGGCGGCCAGGTGTAACGTCCCGTCGACAGGCGCCATAGACGTCATCCTTGTCGATGATGTTCAGGCTGCGGCTTCAGGGGGAAATGCTCCCGGAGGTGAGCTTCCGCTCGTCCGCCTGGGCGTGGACTTCCTCTGGGGAAAATTGCTTGTAGATAGTGAGCACCATAGTCGCCACACCAGTCCCTCGGCGAGCTCAGGAGCGAGCGTTTGGGCGCCCGGGTCAGCAGGTCCGGCCGTGAAGTGGGTGCGGCAGCGCTGCCAACCGGCTCCGGCAAACACCAAGGCGATGGCGTTCTTCAACCCTTGGTGGGCACAGGAAGGCCAGCCAAAACACGCCGTCCTCGATTGCCCCCACGTCCCTGCTCAGCGCTTCCCCCTGGCCAGCCGCGTTACGCCGGTGACTACCAACACGCTGATGTTGATGATACGCCCGCCGTCCCTAATCCTCTGGGTCAGGGACCCACCGGGTCAGGGTGTCCGGCCCCACGTAGGAATATGGGCCGCCGTCCAGGGGCCGGGCCAGGAAGGTTTCCACCACTTCGTTCTGTTCCCGGCAGATGCGGCAGACCTGGCTCCCTTCATCAAGCCCAGCTCATGCTTGGAAATGCCGTCGCAGCCCAGGGCCTTCGCCAGGTCATCCAGCCGCCTGGTGGATACGCCTTCCACGTGGTCCTGCTGGATGACGGTCAACGGGCTTTCTCGCCACGCCGTCCGGGCTCCAGCAGGCTGGGGAAATGGTTGCCTGCTCTCACGACAGGAATCTGCAACTCCATGGTGCCCGCCCGGGTGTCCCAGACCCGGCCGCGATAGCCGTTGCGGTGGGAAAGCCGATCCGGGTTGCCCTCGCCGTGCTGGACGCCAATCTGGGCCGAAACCTCGGCATACATAATGCCTTCCACCAGCACGTGCAGGGCTTACCGCAGGAAGTCCACACCACCGTCCATGCCACGCTTGCCCGGGAGTTCCAAAAAATCCATGCCGTTCCTGGCCGCCGTTGCCCTCCTTGCTCGGGTTTCTGGTAGTTCCGGTAAGGATGACACGGCGGCCAACTTCATGCCACCTGGTTCCTTTTACACCACCTCCCGGAACTTTACTCGTTCCCAGCACACCCCTCGCTTATCGATAGGGGTCGACCGGAGGCGCTGATACGCTTGATGCCCATTTAAAAGCGGACGTAGCGCCCCATAGGAATTGCGTTCCATGTCATCTGCGAGACTCAGGATCTGCGAGTTCCCGGGACTTTCTCTCAACAGGACCCGAATATTTCGGGTAGTATGATAATCGGCAAGACTGCCCCGCCCGAGATCGAACCTATCCGAAGATAATGCCGGTATGCCCTGCTACACCACCAGCGTCGGCAATGTTGAATTGCTTTCGTTAAACGACGGAATGCCGGTCCGTTCTCCCTTAACGCCTTGCCCGGATACCACCATCAAGCAATGGCGGGAATTTCCCGGGCTTTTGGATAACCGCGTCCAGATTACTTGCAAGCGCCAGAACACCGGCGTCCGCTCGCAGGGGAAGCTGACCATCGTGGATACCGGCCGGCACGCCCTCGACGGCACGCTGAAGTCCCACATCCGGGCCAAGGGCGTCGACCCGCAGGCTTTGGAGCTGGTGGTGTGCAATCACCTCCACCCTGACCACGCAGCCTGGAACCTCACCGACGGCACGGTGGCTTCAGGGAGGATGTAGTTGTCCTTCGCCATCGAATTGCTGCGCCGGCACTTCGGCAACGAGGTATTAAACCACACCGCTACGGTCGATCTGAGATTCTTGCGGACGGTCCGCCCCGGCGACACGATTACCTACACCGCGACCGTCACTGGCGTCAGCCGGGAAGTGAACGGCAGCCACGTACCGGTGGAGATCAAGGCGGAAAACCAGCGCAGCGAAACAGCAACGCTGCGAAACAGCAGTGCGGCGATCCGCCCTGGTTTCCACGGAACAGGCCGCGCCTGAGGAGAAAAGGACGATGCCGGAAGTTTATCGAGCCGACCACGTGGGGAGCCTGCTCCGTCCTGCCGACGTGCACCGGGCCCGGGCCGACTACCGGGAAGGTACGCTGGAACAGCATCAGCTCCGGGTCATCGAGGACGCGGCCATCCTGCGTGCCCTGGAGCGCCAGCAGGCTGCCGGGGTCGACATCTATACCGACGGCGAGTTCCGGCGCACCGGATTTCAGAACGACCTAATCGAGGCGGTGGAAGGATACGTCGAGACGGACGACCCGGTGGTGGTGCGAGTCTGGCAGGGCCCGGGCGGAGAGCCTACGGAGCAGGGCACCCGGCGGGTGGTGGGGTCCAAGCTCCGCCAACTGCGCCGGTTGACCCAGTACCAGGCGGAGTTCATGCGATCATACGCCCCGGGCCCGGTCAAGATAACCGTGCCGAGCCCCAGCCAGTATCCGGCCATCAGCTACCAGACGGGCCTGACCGACCGATACTACCGCACCCGCTCGGACCTGCTGTGGGACATCGCCGAGATTATCAAAGCGGAGGTTGCGGCGTTGCTGGATTCCGGCGTGCCATACGTCCAGATTGACGCGCCCCGCTACAGCTACTACGTGGACGCCCGGTGGCGCGAGCATTTGCGGGAGTTGGGCGAGGACCCGGATCAGATGTTTGACGAGGCGGTGGCGGCAGACACCTATTGTCTGGAGGGGGCCCAGCGCCCCGGCGCCACCTTGGCCCTGCACATCTGTCGCGGGAACAACCAGAGTAAATGGTACGCCGAGGGCGGATACGAGAACATCGCCGAAAAGCTGTTCGGCTCGTTGCCGGTTGACCGTTTCCTGTTGGAATATGACACGGAGCGGGCCGGCACATTCGAGCCCCTGCGGTTCGTGCCCGCCGACAAGATGGTGGTGCTCGGCCTCATCAGCAGCAAGGACCCGACGCTGGAATCGCGGGATTACCTGCTGGAACGTATCGACGAGGCCAGCGCGCTGGTTCCGGTGGAGCGGCTGGCGCTGAGCCCGCAGTGCGGCTTCGCCTCCACCGCCGCCGGCAATCTGCTCACGGAAGACGAGCAATGGCGCAAACTGGAGCTGGTATCGGAAATCAGTCGCGAGGTATGGGGAGGGTAAGCAGGTAGTATGGATTTCGGATTGTTCATCGAATTTACGGCGCCGGAAGGGACGTCGGACCGGGAAACCTTCGCCCGCGGCTTCCAGCTGGTGGACGAGGCGGAAAGCATGGGGGTCGACTCCATCTGGCTGGCGGAGTACCACTTTTCGCCGTTCAGCGTGCTTTCGGCGCCCATCACGGTGGCCACGGCGGTGGCGTCCCGCACCGAGCGGGCCCGAATCGGATTTGGCGTGCTGCTGTTGCCCCTCAGCAACCCGGTGCGGGTCGCCGAGGAAGTGGCCACGCTGGACCACATCAGCCAGGGCAGGATCGACTTCGGGATTGGCCGGGGCACGTTTCCCGACCACCACGACGCTTTCAACTCGCCCTATCCGGAGAGCCGGGGGCGGTTCGAGGAGTACCTGGAGATCATCCTGCAAGCGTGGACGAAAGAGAAGGTTTCGTTTGAGGGTGAGCATTACCAGTGCAACGAACTGAACATCAAGCCGAAACCCTTGCAGAGTCCCCATCCGCCGATCCGGGTAGGCATCACCTCGGCGGAGACCTTCCCCATCGTGGGCCGGATGGGGTATCCGATATTCATCAACCCCTCCCGGGTGTTCGCCCTCTCCGAACTGGCGTCCAATATCGACAGCTACCGGTCGGCGTGGCAGGATGCCGGCCACGAGGGCGACGGCAACGTGGGCCTGCGAATACCGGTCTACGTTGCGGAGACCGCCCAGCAAGCTTACGACGAGCCGCAGGAGAGTACCGTTGCGTCGATGCGGGGGCTCAGCACTCGGGTCGCCGGCAGCGCCGACCGTCAGGGCACGCCCGGCAACTGGCGGGCGGAGGCGGATCGGATCGGCGGTATGACTTACGACGACTGGCTCCGGGACAAGGTGGTGTACGGCACGCCCGAGGCGGTTACCGACCGCCTGCGCCAGCTCATCGAAGAATTGCACCTATCCCAGATCGTGTACGAGATCAACTTCGGTCGTCAGATCCCGCTGGAATTGCAGCTAAAGTGCCTCCGGTTGATTAACGAGAAGGTCATACCGAATTTTGGGTGACGGCGAACGCCAACACAACCGCCCAGAGCCTTTCGATTATTCCGTCGTTCCGGCCTTGCGCGGGAGTCCAGAGAAGTCTGTGTACGGCAGCGTCGTAACGCTCCGGGATTTTCCGGGTTCCCGCCGGCGCGGGAACGACGGGTGGGGTGGGGACAATCGAAAGACCGTGACAACCGCCTAAGCGGGGTTGATATGACAACGCATTCGGGCTAACGGGAGGAAATATGACGACACATGCTAGCGTGGACAGCGTGGCGGAGGCATACCTTGAGTTGCTGGCCGCCCGTGGCATAGAGTACTTCTTCGGCAACGGTGGCACCGACTTTGCGCCCATTATCGAAGCGTACGCCAAGCGGATGGAACAGGAACAGCCCCTGCCGCGCCCGATTCCGGTGCCCCACGAAGTGACTGCCGTGAGCATGGCGCACGGGTATACGATGGTCACCGGGCGGCCGCAGGTGGTTATGGTGCATACAGTACCCGGCACGGCCAACGCGATCGGCGGGGTGGTCAACGCCGCCCGGTGCAACATTCCCATGCTGTTCTCCGCCGGGCGCACGCCCATCGCCGAAGGAGCTGCGGACGGTTCCCGGGACGGCAGCATCCACTGGGCCCAGGAGTCCTTTGACCAGGCGTCAATGGTGCGGGAGTGGGTGAAGTGGGACTACGAACTGCGCCACGGCGCTGACGTGGAAGGGGTCGTGGACCGAGCGCTGGCTATCGCCCAATCTGAGCCGGCGGGGCCGGTGTATCTCACGCTGCCTCGGGAGGTACTGGCGGAACGGCTGCACGGCATTACCTATCGGGACGCTTCCCGCCAGCAGCACGCCACCGACCGGCTGCCGTCCCGGGACTCCGTTGACGAGGCGGTTCGGGCGCTGGCGGGCGCGCGAAATCCGGCGCTGGTTACGCGGGGCGCCGGCAAAGACCCCCGCGCCGTTGACCACCTGGTCGAGTTGGCCCGGATGCTGGGGATGCCGGTGTTCGACGCGGGTGCGCTCTACGCCAACTTCCCCATGGATGATCCGTTGTACGGCGGAGGGGAGATGGGCCCGGCGCTAGCTGACGCTGACGTTGTGGTCGTGGTGGAGGCCGACGTGCCCTGGATCCCGAAGCGCTCCGGCGGTATGCCCGACGCGCGGGTCATCGCCATCGGGGAAGACGCCCTGTTTTCCAAGTACCCGGTGCGCGGCTTCCCGGTGGACGTGAACCTGTCCGGCAGTCCCAGCCTGATACTGCAGTCGCTGGTGGCGGGCGTTGCGGAGGCCGGCGTGGACCGGACGGCGGTGGAGATTCGCACCAGGGCGTGGGCCGACCGCAGCGCCCGCCGAAGAGAGGCATTAAGAGACCAGGCTCAGGCCGGTCAATCCCAAACGCCCATCAGCAAGGCTTGGTTCACCCAGCAGCTATCGGAGGTGCTGGACGCAGACACCATTTTGATAAACGAGCTGGGAATCGACCCGGCGCAGCTGACGATTCGGCATCCGGGTAGTTATTTTGGAACACCCCCCTCGGGGGCATTGGGCTGGAGCGTGGGCGCATCGCTGGGGGCCAAGCTGGCCGATGCTTCCAAGACGGTCATCTGCTGCGTGGGCGACGGTTCCTACATCTTCGGCTCCGGCACGGCCGGCCACATCGTGTCGGCGGCACAGGAGCTGCCGGTACTGACCATCGTCTGGAACAATGGTATCTGGAACGCGGTGCAGAACGCCACCAAGGTCAACTACGCCGATGGCTACGCGGTGCGCAACAACAACTTTGCCGTCACCACGTTGTCCCAAACCTTCCAGTACGAGTTGATCTGCCAGGCTGCTGGCGGGTACAGCGAGCGGGTCGAGCATACGGCAGACGTGCCGGCAGCGCTGGAACGGGCGCTGCGGGCGGTGCGCGACGAGAAGCGTCAGGCGTTGCTGAACGTGATTGGGCAGTAACGCAGCGGTCAGCGTCCGGCTGCGCATCTTAACGGTAAGCCCCTAGTGAATGGCAAGGCCCTGGCCCGGAATGTTCCGGACCAGGGCCTTATCGTCGTGCGGGAGCCTGGAGACTATACGAAGCTGAACTGCTCGTAGTCGCCGTGGACGATGGGTATGGGGTCCAGCTCCAGCCACCGGTTGAGGATGGTGGCGTAGGTGGAGCGGAAGTCGTTGGTGAAGTGCAGGTCTCCCTCCGAGTGGTCTTCGGGGCGCAGGGACGGATAGTCACCGTACAGGCCGCCGTCAACCGAGCCGCCGATTACGAACGCGACGCCGCCGGAACCGTGGTCGGTGCCGGTGCCGTTGTCCTTGATACGACGTCCGAACTCCGAGAACACCAGGATCAGCGTGTCGTCGGCCAGGCCCTGCTCCTCCAGGTCGGAGGAGAAATCGGCGATGGCGGTGGACACGTCAGTCCACAGCTTGTGGTGGGACGGCACCTCGTTGCTGTGCGTATCGAAGCTGCCGTGAGTGGTGTAGTAGATGCGGGTGCCGAGGTCGGCGGACATCACCTGGGCGGCGTTACGCAGGGACTGGGCGATGGGGGAATCGGCGTACTCGACCGTGGACGAATACACCTGGGGAGCGGTTCGCAGCCGGTCGGCGCCCTTGAGGGCGTTGGAGCCGGTCTCGGCGAGGACCTGGGCTACGGTGTCGCGGCTTTCGGTGGGCCCGTAGATGCGGCTGAAGGCTTCCAGCGCGTACTGGCGGGCCTTTTCGTCCTTGATGTCGGGCATCAGGCCATAGGTTTCGAGGTTGGACACCGAGGCTACGGGTACGCCCTTGCAGACCATGGCCCGGGGCAGGCCGCGACCGAAGTTGACCCCGGTGAGAACGTTCTCGCCGCGGGCGTCCAAGTCGCGAATGGTGGCTCCCAGCCAGCCGTCGGCGCCGATCTTTTCCGACTCGGCGGTGTACCACACGTCCCGGGAGCGGAAGTGGGAACGGTTGGGATTGGGGTAGCCGATGCCGTTGATGATGGCAAGGTTGCCCTGGTCCCACAGGTGCTTCATGGGGGCCAGGCTGGGGTTCAAGCCCACCTGGTCGTCGAGATGCAGCACGTCCTGCTGGGGGATGCCTACGTTGGAGCGGAAGTCGTAGTAGAGGCCATTGCCGTGGGGAATCACGGTGTTGAGGGCGTCGTTGCCGCCCTGCAACTCGATGACTACGACGTTTCTATCCTTCTTCGTGGAAGTCATGGGGTCAATCCTCCTGAGCGACTGACTAAGCGACTGGCTTGTAGACCTGGATGCGGTGGCGGTTGCTTTCGGTTACGTAAAGTTTGCCCTCTGTGTCCAGCGTGACGGATACGGGGGACCAGAAATATTTTTCGATGTGGGACGACTCCTCGTGGGGGTCATCGAGGAAATACTCGATTTCGGGTTCCAGGTTGGCGCGCGAGCGAGCATCGCCCTCCTCTACGTTGACGGCCAAAAAGTTGGCGGCCCAGGCGGAGAGGGTGGCTTCGCCGCGCAGCTTCTGGACGAAACCGCCGTCGGGACGGAGAATCTGCACTCGCTCGTTGCCCCAGTCGGCCACGTAGATATAGCCGTCGGCGTCGACGGCCACGCCGGAAGGACGGTGCAATTCGCCGTCGCCGCGACCCGACGTGCCGTAAGAGGCCAGCATCTGTCCGTCAGCCGAGAACTTCTGGATGCGGTCGTTGCCCCAGTCGGCCACGTAAACGTCGTCGTTGCCGTCGACGGTAAGACCCCAGGGCATACTCAACTCGCCGGGTCCGTCACCTGGTGTGCCGAAGACGGCGAGAAACCGGCCATCGGGGGTGAACTTCTGCACCCGATGGTTGTAGGTATCGGCGACGTAGACGTTGTCCTGCGAGTCGAATGCGAGGCCGGACGGAGTGTCGAACTGGCCAGCCTCGGAGCCGGCGGAGCCCCAGGTGGAGAGGAACTGGCCCTCCCGGTCGAAGACCGAGATGCGGTTGCTGTACTCGTCGCTGACGTAGACCCGGCCCTGGCTGTCCAGGGTGCACGCGGAAGGCCAGACGAACTGACCGGGCGACTCACCGTAGGGTCCGAAGGTGCCGAAGTAATCACTGTCGATGTCGCACATGGTTACACGCACGCCGCGCGTAACGTTTTCCAGCGACCGGTTGGCGACGTACAGGCGGCCATCGTCGGCGATGGCGGTGTCCATGGGGTAGTAGAACCCCCGGCCCTCCATGGTGGTCATGCCCAGGGTCAGGGCGTATTCGAGGATTTTGAGTTCGGGTATGTTCTGGGTGGTGGTCATATTGTTCCCTCAACTGGCGGCGGTGAGACTACCGGTTGGGTCAGGCCCGCTGGAACTCGTGGGTGGAGGCCACCATCTGCAGGACCTCAGCGATGCGCTCCCGACCGGCGGCGGGCGAGTCGCCGTGGCCGATGACGGAGGCGAAATCGACCAGTTCGTGGCGGGTGTCCTCGGAGACGGCGATGGCGCCAACCTGATCCAGGCAGGCGTCAACCAGCACTTCGGGAGAGGAGCCGGCGGGATTGGTGCCGGCAATGCGATCGATGATGGTTTGCACGCCGGGCTTGGCGGTGTCGCCCAACTGCTGGGAGGCGAAGTTGATGCGTTCCACCAGCGATCCGGTGTCAATCCAGTCGGTGCCCTGGTGCCAGCCTTCCACGCTGGGCGGGTTGTTCAAGAACTGGCCCATGAAGACGGTCTGCTGGTAACGCTCGAGGATTTGCTTGCGGGGCCGGTCGAACTCGCCGGTAAGGCGGAGCACGCCGGCAACCAGTTCCACCGGGCTCTTGACCTTCCGGTACCAGTTGGATTCGGCGCGGAAGAAGTCGGAGTTGAACAGCACCCGCAGCATGGCGGTGATGTTGTACCCGCTGTCAAAGTAAGCCTGGGTCAGCAGATCAATCGCCGCCGGGTCGTCGGGTTCGGTGTAGGGCCATTCGGGGACGGGCGGCTCGTCGGCCACGAAGAAGCTGTACATGTGGCGCGAGATGAAGCGAGCGGCGGCTTCGCTCTGGCAGATGATGTCGACGATGTCATCGCCGTTGAAGTTGCCCCGCTTGCCGAGGAATTCCTTCTCGCCGTCGTCGTGGTCGGCGGGCTGGAACTCGAAGTGCCACGAGATTCGGCCATAGGGCCAGTCGGAGTCACGCATGGAGCGCAATTCCATGTACTCCCGGTTGCCCAGGGTCCAGCCGGTGAAGGCGCGGGCACACTCCTGAACATCCTGCTCGGAGTAGTTGCCAACGCCCATGGAGAAGAGCTCGAGCAATTCCCGACCGTAGTTCTCGTTGATGGCGCCCTTGTGGTTGTCCTGGTTGTCCAGCCAAATGATCATGGCCGGATCCTGGGAGAGCTCCACCAACAGGTCGCGGAAATTGCCCATGCCCCGATAGCGGAACATGCGGACCTGATCGGACAGGGCCTTGCCGTGGATTACCTTGGGGTAACCGGTGGCGAAGATGCCGTGCCAGAAGAGGGCCACCTTTTCACGCAGGGGCGTGGTGGTGGTAGCCATGCGGTAGAGCCAGTTTTCGCCGGAGCCCAGGGTACCCATCATGCCGGACAGTTCCGGATGGAAGCGTCGGATGAGGTCATCGCCCATCCGGCGCTCGTGGGTTTGGTCGAGGAGCTGATCGACGGTGGTTTCGTAGCCCTGGGCGGCGTAGGCGTCCAGCTGTTCGCGGGTGGCGCCGAAGCCGGCCCGACGCATCAGGTGGGCAATCTGTTCGATTTCACGGTTAGGCATGATGTGCACCTTCTAGATGAGTCGCAGAAGATGACCGGTGGGCGCGCGTTACTTCCCGCTCAGGATGAACTCGGAGACGCGCTCGCCAATCATCATGGTGGTTACGTTGGTGTTGGCGCGGATGCAGTCGGGCATGATGGAGGCGTCAACCACGCGGATATTGTCCAGGCCGTGCACCTTGCCATATTGGTCGACGACCGCCATTGGGTCGGAGGACGGGCCCATCTTGCAGGTGCAGGAGATGTGCTGGGCCGTGGAGACAATGCCCATCAGCCAGTCATCCAGCGCATCGTCTGAGGCCAGGGCGGAGTCCAGCGGCTCGGTGCGCTCTTCTACGATGTCGCTGAAGTCCCCGTGCTCACCCAGCGAGGCAGCGATTCTGACGCCATCACGGAGACGCTTGCGGTCGAATTCTTCCTGCAGGTAGTTGTAGTTCAGGTACGGTTGCTGGTTGGGATCGGTGGACTGGAGCCGCAACTCGCCGGCGCCAACCGCCAGGTAGATGGAAACCGAGGCGCGTATCCCCAGCGGCTCCATCCGGTTGCCGCCGCGAATGACCTGCCCAGTGGCAAAGGAGGAGAAAATCATAATCATGTCGTTGCGCAGGTGCGAGCCCTCCGCCGTGTAGCGCAGGCAGAGCTGGCTACGGGGTGACAGGCCATCGAGGTCAAAGCCCGGCTTGGTGCGCCAGGTTACCGGGACGATGGGGTGGTCTCGCAGGTTCTGACCCACGCCGGGCGAGTCATGCACTACGGGGATGCCCAGGCTCCGCAGGTGGTCGGCGGGGCCGACGCCGGACAGCATGAGCAATTGGGGAGACGCGATTGCTCCCCCGCTGAGGATAATCTGTTCGCCCTCCACGGTGAACACCTCGCCACCGCTTTCCACCACCGCGCCAATAGCCCGATTGCCGTCGAACAGCACCCGGTGAACGGTGCAGTTGGGTCGGATGGTCAGGTTCAGGCGATTACGCGCCGGATCAAGGTAGCCCAGGGCGGTGCTCCAACGGATGCCGTTGGGATTGTTATAGGGAGTCGGCCCGACACCGGAAGCGTCGGGGCTGTTATGGTCTGGGCTATCCTGGAATCCGTAGGCTTTGCAGGCGTTGTAAAACGCGTGCTGGGCCGGCAGCCATTCCTCACGTTTGAAGCGGCGGGCGATGATAGGCCCGTCCGTGCCGTGGAAGTCGTCGTTGAAGTCGGTGTCGGTTTCCAGGCGTCGGAAGCAGCCCAGCAGGTTCTGGAAGCTCCACTCGTCGTTGCCCATGGCGGCCCATCCGTCGTAATCCTCTGGAACGCCGCGCAGGAACATCTGGCCGTTGATGGCGCTGGAACCGCCGGTTACCCGACCCCGGGGCACCATGATTTCAGGATTCTTTTCGGTGCCAAACCCGGTGAACTGCCAGTTGTGATCGCTGGTCATCACGTCGGTGGTAGTGGCGTAACCGAACTTCACCTCGTCGGGGAGTCGTTCGAAATCCGGGTAATCAGGGCCCGCTTCCAGCAGGAGCACCGACCGGTTGGGATCTTCACTGAGTCGTGTCGCAACGATGGAACCGGCTGAGCCGGCGCCAATGACAATAGCGTCGTACTTCAAAACCTTTCTCCTTTCCCCAGGATCGTCAGGCAATGCGCCGACGTGATTAGTGTCGGTCGAGGGGTTGGCCTCATTTACGCAATCATACTGGAAGAATGCGGACATTTCCAGCAAGTAACGAGGTCATGGAATAAATAGGCTGTACAATCTCAATTAATATGGTGCGAATTCGACGTGTCATCCCAATCGGCTCGGCGCCGGCGGGTTGGCCCAGGCGTTACACTGGCGGCGAGGGACATCCAACGACCACATCAGGAGGGCAACATGCCTCAGACCATCCGACCTGACCACCCCCACCTGAACTGGCAGGGAGCCATTTCATTCAACCGCACCACGGAATGGACGATGCCCTGGCGTCTGCCCTACGACGACCTCGCGCTCTTCCCTCCCGATGCGCTGCGGGACCGGGCCGCGATGCCGGCAGGAGTGCGGATTTCGTTCCACAGCGACACCGAGCTGGTGGCCGGGTCAGTCCAGGCGTGGGTCGGCGATCCCGACCCGGGCAGCCCGATCGACCTGTACTGCGACGGCAAGTTCTTTGGTTCAGCGCCCCTGGACGGGCGGGACGGTTTCCGGTTTGACGGCCTGCCGTCGGGAAGGAAACTCATCGAGTTGTGGCTGCCCCAGCACGGGGAGTTCCGGTTGCACGGTCTGGAAATATCGGACGGGGCCGTAGTGGAGTCCTACGAGGACACACGCCCCAGGTGGGTAACCTACGGCAGTTCCATCACGCACTGCCGCACGGCGGAGAGTCCCAGCCAGACCTGGCCGGGTGTGGCGGCGCGGCACAGCGGCCTGAACCTGACCTGCCTGGGATACGGCGGCGGTTGCCACCTGGAGCCCATGGTGGCCCGCATGATTCGCGACCTGCCGGCAGACTATCTTTCGCTGAAATTGGGCATCAACGTGCATAACGCGGCGAGCATGAACGTCCGCACGTTCCGGCCGGCCGTCATCGGGTTTGTGCACATCGTGCGCGAGAAGCACTCCGACACGCCACTGGTTGTCATCTCGCCCATCTTCTCGCCGCCGCGCGAGACCACGCCCAACGCCGCCGAGTTCACGCTTACGCAGATGCGAACGGAAGTGGCCGAGGCGGTGGATGCCATGCAGGGTCGCGGCGATACGAACCTGCACTACGTGGACGGCCTGGACCTGTTCGGCCCGGACCTGGCGCACCTGCTACCGGACGACCTGCATCCCAACGCCGAGGGTTACAAGGTGATGGGCCAGAACTTTGTAGACCGGGTTGTGCAACGTTATTTCAGTGGGGTAGAGCTGGCCGCAGCGCGGTGACGCCGGCTGCTGAATGCGGGGGTCAGCGGTACATTCTGCCATCCGTAACATAATTTTCCGCACGACATCATAGGCCGTCGCATTTGACCGATTGGGTGGCCGGCAATTTACAGGGGAATTTACTTATGAATTTGAGGACTGGATTGGTTGTCTCACTCCTGGTGGCTGTAGTGGCCGTGCTTGCATTGGCTTGTACCCCCCCGGAGCCGGAAGTCAGGGAAGTGACGGTCACCCAGATCGTTACCCAGGAAGTACCCACCACGGTAGAGGTAGAGAAAATCGTCACCGAGACCGTGGAGACCACGGTGGAAGTGCCCATGCAGGCATTGGATCCGTTGATCCTGGGACATCTGAACGTGTTTACGGGTTCGTTGTCGTACTTCGGGCCGACGCACCGTAACGCGGCTGCGCTGGCGGCCGACCACGTCAACCGGGCCGGCGGCATCCAGGGCGCGCCGGTGGTCATCATCAGCCGGGACACCGCGGTAAGCCCGGTGCAGGGCGTTGACGCCGCCCGTGCGCTGATTGACGTGGAAAGCGCGGTGGCAATCGTTGGGGCCCTGGCCAGCGGCGTAACCATTCCGGTGGCGCAATCTGTGACGGTACCCAAGAAGATTCTCCAGGTCACTGGAGCGTCAACGTCGCCGGGCGTGACGGTGCTGGAAGACGAAGACTACCTTTTCCGCACCACACCATCGGACGCGGCCCAGGGCATCGTGCTGGGTCGGCTGGCCGACGAGCAAGGATATAGGACTGCCGCCATCATGTACATCAACAACGCCTATGGTGAGGGCCTTGCCAACCAGTTCGAGGCAACGTTCACCGAATTGGGCGGCAGAATTACGGGCAAAGTCCCTCACGAGGACAGCCAGCCCACTTTCGCGTCAGAGCTGACCAGGGCCACTGAGGGCGACCCCGACGTGCTGGTTGCCATCAGTTATCCCGGTCAGGCCGAAATCTACCTCCGGGAGTCCATCGAGGGCGGTTATTCTGACACCTTCCTGTTTGTCGACGCCACCAAAGCGCCGGAGATGATGGAAGTAGTCGGTTGGGACGTGCTCGACGGCACATTCGGCACTGCCCAGGGTTCGCCCCTGACGGATGCGCTGGCTACGTTCAATCAATCCTACGCCGACTCGTTTGGCGCTGGCGAACCGCAGCATCCCTTCACCGCCGAGACCTACGACGCGGTGGTGCTGATTGCCCTGGCCGCGGCAAAAGCTGGCAGCACCACCGACTCCACGGCCATCCGGGACGCGGTGCGTTCCATTTCCAATGCGCCCGGCGAAGAGGTCGGCCCCGGTGTGGCGGGCATCGCTCGCGCCCTGGCGCTAATTGCCGCCGGCCAAGACATAAACTACCAGGGAGCCGCCGGCCCGGTGGATTTCGATGAGAACGGCGACGTGGTCGGGCCCATCGAAATCTGGAAGGTTGAGGACGGCGAGATCAGATCGACCGGCAGATTCGAGACGCCGTAAATTTCACCGCGCTACTCCGATAAAGTTAAAGAGGCGGCTCAACGAGTCGCCTCTTTTCCGTCGCCGTTTCTGTCCCCCCAGGTCCCTCAGGACTCATCCATCCTGATCGACAGATTACCGTTCACGCTTTACGTTTCGTCGCGGCATCTCACGACCCAGCGCTGCGACCAACTCGGCGCTCTTCGCCCAGTATGCCGCCGGGTCGCAGCAGGATCACCGCTATAATGAATACTCCAATCATAAAAAAACGGAGGTTCGGGTTCGAAAATATCCCCGGCAAAAATTGCGTCCCCGTCCATATCCCCCAAACCACAAAGGCTCCCAGCACTGCGCCTCGGTTGTTGCCCGAGCCGCCCACCATGAGCATGGCCCATATCACGAATGTTGCCAATAGCGGATCAAACGTCAGGGGCGAAAGGAACCGGACGTGGTGGGCGAACAGGGCTCCTCCGATACCCATAATGACTGCGCCCAGTACAAATGCCTGGAGCTTGAACACGAACACGTCCTTGCCGCTGGCCTGCGCCGCAACCTCGTCCTCCCTTATTGCGCGCAGTACCCTACCCCAGGGCGACCGAACGGCCCGTTGCACTGCCAGGTACAGAATTGTCAGAGCAACGAACACTACCGCCAGATACAGGTAGTCGTAGTTTTCCGGCGACACCAGATCGCCCAGATATTCCGGTATCCGATACAGACCTTTGGAGCCGTTGGCAACCCATTTTTCGTTCAGGAAGAACAGGCGCACGGTTTCGGCGATACCCAAAGTCGCTATGGCCAGGTAGTCATCGCGCAGGCGCAGCGTGATGTAGCCAATTGCCAGAGCAATCAACCCACACACCGCCGCTGCTGTTGCGATGCCGAGGAAGAACCAAAGGTCGAATCCCAGGTCCAGAAATCCTACCCCTGACCAATTACCGGCGAACCTGAAATCTTCAAACAGGGTCGGATCCGGAGGCTGGGTAGTCACCAACGCCGAAGTGTACGCTCCCAGCGCAAAGAACCCGGCGATGCCGATATTGAACAGTCCGGTGAAACCCCAGTGGACGTTCAGGCCCAGGGAGAATATCGCGTAAATCCCCGCCATGATGGCGAAACCCACGCCGTAATTGAGAATCCCGATTACGTCCATGCTGGGCGTCCCGCATGGCAAGCCTGGGGGTTCGGCCACCCGTCGTCAGTCTTCATTCCCGGTCTCCCCCGAAAATGCCGCGGGGCCTTAGCAGCAGCACACCGATCATTATCGCGAAGGCCACCGCCGGCTTGTAGCTTGGATTTATCCACTGGGTGGACACCTCTGACGAAATGCCGATGACAAACGCCGCCACCAGCGCGCCCCAGGGGTTGCCAATGCCGCCCAGGATTACGGCGGCAAAGAGTGGAATCAGAAACCGCCAGCCCATGATAGGCAGCAACTGGGCCTGGAACACGGCCAGCAACACGCCAGCGGTGGCAGCCAGCACGGCGCCCATGGCCCAGGTCCACCAGATGACGCGGCGGGTGTCGATGCCGCTGACCAGAGCCAGGTCGGGGTTGTCGGCGGTAGCCCGCATCGCCTTCCCCATTTTGGTGCGGTTGAGCACAACGTACACGCTAACGACAAGAACTATCGTTATCACGGCGATGAAGATTGCATCGGGGGGCACACGCACTTCCATCGGCAGGTGATAAACCGGTTTGGACTCCCGAGGGTAATGCTGTGTATCGCCGCTCCAGATGATCTGCACCAACCCGCGCAGCGCGATGGCTACGCCCAGCGAAGCCATCGCCAGCACCACGGCATTCACGCCCCGATTCCTGAGTCGGCGGTACACTGCCACATCCAGGGCAATGGCCATGACGGCGACTGCGGCTACCCCAATCGGCAACGCGATGAGCATGGGGTAGCCAAACGTGAACGGCCCGAGTCCACTGCCTTCGATGCCCATGCGCGGGAGAACACTGCCAACGATGAATAACGCGGCGTAGGCGCCGAGGGTCATGTAGTCGCCGTAGGCGATGTTGGCGAAGTTCAGGATGCCGTAAATCAGCGTGAGGCCGATCGCTCCCAGAGCGATGATTGCGCCCAGAAACACGCCGTTGACTACCAGGCCCATTTTTACAAAGGGGAGGAATCCTATGACTATGACGACCACAACAATGGCAACCGCAGTGTGCGCCGGCGTCCAGCTGCGGCTGAATCGCCACGCGGCATCTAGCATGGTCGACAGCAAGATGCGTCTATCCGCCCAGGTACAGGCTGGCAACTTCCGGGTTGTTCAGCAAATCATGGCCCGTGTCTTCCAGGCGGTTCTCTCCGGCCACGAGTATGTAGCCCCGGTCAGACATGCCCAACGCTTCACGGGCGTTCTGCTCCACGAGAACCACTGCCACACCGGACTGGTTGATTTCGCGGATGCGTTCAAAGACCATGCCCATCATGGCTGGCGATAACCCCGCCGACGGTTCGTCCAGTAGCACCAGGGCCGGGTCGAGCATCAGGGCGCGGGCGATAGCAAGCATCTGCCGCTGCCCCCCGGACAGGCTGCCGGCCTTCTGGCTTGGTCGCTGCGCCAGGTCCGGGAACAGCCGAAACATCTCCTCGGCGCGGCCTCGGTAATCGTCCTTCCGGATGAAGGCGCCCATCTCCAGGTTTTCGCGGATGCTGAGCGAGGGAAATACGTTGCTGGATTGGGGGACGTAACAAAGTCCGGAGCGCACTATCCGTTCCGGTGGTTCATCCGATATGTCAGCCCCCTTGAAAGTAACCTTGCCGGTTCGCACCGGCACCAGGCCCACGATGGCTTTCATCAGGGTGGATTTTCCGCAACCGTTGGGGCCGATGATGGTGATTACCTCGCCGTCAGCCACCGTCATAGAGACTCCGTGCAGGATCTCGGTCTCTCCGTAGCCGGCCACCACGTCGGACGCTTCAAGCAGCGTCACGGGCCGCTCCTCCCTGGACAGAGCCTCCGAGGTAGGCTTCCAACACCTGCGGGTTCTGCCGCACTTGCGTCGGCGTGCCTTCCGCAATCACCGCTCCGTTGGCCATAACGATGATGGGATCGCACATATTCATTACGAATTGCATATCGTGCTCGATTATCACGAAAGTAATGCCACGCTCGACGCTGGCCTGGAGGATGTTGGCTGAAAGTTCGCGCAGCAGGGTGCGGTTAACGCCGGCGGCGGGTTCATCCAGCAATACGATCCTTGGCTCGGCCATGAGGGTGCGCGCCAATTCCAGCAGCTTTTTCTGACCGCCGGACAGGTTGCCCGCATACTCATCGGCCAGATGCGAGAGATTTACAAATTCCAGCACCTCCAGCGCACGCGACTCTATGCGCCGTTCTTGACGGGAGATGCGCCACGGCGTGAACCACGATGCCCAAATCCGTTCGCCAGCCTGGGGAGCCGGCACTAACATCAGGTTCTCCAGCACCGTCATGCGCTTCATCTCCCGGGGAATCTGGAAGGTGCGCATGAGGCCCCGGGCAAAGGTCTGGTGCATTGCCATGCCGTCGATGCGGCGGCCATTGAGAATGATCTGGCCTGATGTGGGAGGCAGGGCTCCGGACACCAGGTTGAACAGCGTGGTTTTGCCGGCTCCGTTGGGGCCGATGAGTCCGGTTATCGTGCCCGGCATAACGTCCAGTGAGCAGTGATTAACCGCCCTCACACCGCCGAAATCCTTTACGACGTCTATGACCTGGAGGATGGGGGCAGGGTCCGTCATACCGTGTCCAGGAAGGTCCTCCACGCATTTCGCGCCGGACCAGGAAGCGTCAAACCGTGAGAATGGACGATTCGCGGAGGTTGTCAGAACTCGGTGTGCCTGGGCCTCAGGCGTCGCGGAACCGGGGCATCACCTGCTCGGCCAGCAACCTGATGGAATGGTTTGCCTTGTCCTGCGGCATCAGGCCGCGATTGGTCAGCATCAGGTTTCGGATGCCGGCACGGCTCATCTGGTCGATCTGATCCGCCACCCGGCTGGGGCCGCCCACCAGGTTTTCGGCGGCGTCGGGGTCGGATTGCGCTCCGTAAGCATCCTTTAGCAGCGGTGGCGCTTGACGGGACATCGGGTATTCCGGGGGATTCCAGCGCTCCCGATAATCCTGCATAGTCGAATACGCCCGGTGCTGGGCGGGCAGGAATTCATCCATCGCCTGATCGTCGGTGTCGGCGAGGTGCATCTCCCGCCACACCCATATTTGATCGAGGTTATGCTCGACCTTAGCTTCATCAAAACCGGCGGCAAACATGGTATCCCGGTACAGGGCAATGTCCGCCGCGGTGCTGTTGATGGAACGGCCCCGGAGCAGAATCGGCCGCCCGATGCGCGCCATCTCTACGATGGACTCAGGGTTAATGCACGCCCGCGCCAGCGGGGGATGGGGCTTCTGGTACGGGCGGGGCCGCACCGACGGGAAGGAAACCTGCCAGTGCTTGCCTCGGAAATCCACATTGTCGGTGGTCCAGGCCTTAATCAGCAACTCCTCGGCTTCTTCCATTTGCTCGACACCGAGCACCGGGTCGCTGCCGAATCCGATGTATTCGAAGGCGTTATAGTTCGAGCCCTTGGCCGTCCCCACCACCAGGCGGCCCCGGCTAAGGTTATCCAGGAGCGCGGTTTGAATCGCCACCCGAACCGGATTATGCAGCGGCAACTCCAGGATGCCGAAGCCCAGCATCACCCGCCGGGTTTTGACGGCCAGCGCACTGGCGAATACCAGCGGGTCGCCGTACACACATTCCCCGGTGAAGTAATGCTCGGCGAGCCAGATGGCGTCAAAACCAAGCTCCTCGACCAGTTCGGCTTCTTCCAGGCACTCCTGTATTGCCTGATCGTCGCGCGAATCGTCGAATTTCATGGGGTAGAAGAAGTGTCCGAATCGCATCGACGCCCCGTTGGTGCCCTGAAAATCTGATTGGCCAGTAAATCGCGCGCGCCCGACTACTTGCCGTCTTCGATGCTGACCGTGATGATGGCGTTGGCGATTAGCGTGCCATCGCTGCCGTCATCGTTGAGCAGCTGCAACCCGCCCACCACCACGTCCACGTTGGCCCGCCCGTGGGGCAGCGAGTCGGCAACCTCGTCGGCGTTCACCTTTTCAGGATGGGGTGCGCCGATGGTAACGTTTACGGTCATATCGTCAGCGGTGGCGTCAACCAACCGGGCAAACCCCAGGCTGCTGTGGTGAATGGCATCAAAAACGGCGCGCTTGGCCGCCAGGGTGTAATCCAGCCCGTGGACATCCACGCCCATACCCATTTCGGTAACGCAACGAACCAGTGCCATCGTGCAGCCTCCTGTCCCATCAATTGTCGGTGTGTCGATTCGCGCCGCCGCGAGACGGCAGCATCGGATTTCTGCGGTCATTTAACGGCAGGGAAGCCGGCAAGTCAAGCAAAGGGCAACACTGCCATCCGTCCCGTAGCCCACCCGCCCGTGGCCGACCCGCTAAAGCTTCGCGGCCACGGCGCCCGGCAGCTTGAGATTTGGCATCCGCTATAATACGGCGGCGGCAGAATCATCCGATTGTCGCCACTGATATGCTTGCCCGAATAATTTTGACGCTCGTTGCCGCTTCATCCCTTGCCGTGCCCACCATCGGTTGTGCAACCGTCGGGAATCGTGGCAATGCCGATGAACAGACGCTCACGGTGTTTGCCGCGGCATCGTTGGCCGAATCGTTAACAGAACTGGCGACGGCCTTTGAGGACATCCATCCCGACGTGACCCTCGCGTTGCACTTCGCCGGTAGCCAGACGCTCCGCACCCAGCTGGTGCAGGGGGCCACAGCAGACGTGTTTGCCCCGGCGGACTGGCAGCAAATGGCAGCCGTCCAAGACTCCAACCTGCTGGCCAACACGCCGGTTTATTTTGCAGCCAACCGCATGGCGGTCGTAACTTCCGCTGATTCACACGCGATTCAATCGTTAAGCGACCTGGCGAATCGCGGGGTAACAGTAGCCCTGGCCGCCGAGGAAGTACCCGCTGGACAATATGCCCGCGCATCCATTGAATTGATGGGCGATGATGCCGAGTTTCCAGCAGATTTCAGCGCGTCCGTATTCGCCAACGTGGTTACCCATGAGACCAGTGTGCGGTCGGTGGCGCAAAAGGTTGCCCTGGGCGAGGTGGACGCCGGATTTGTCTACGAAACTGACGCTGCCGCCGACCAGTACCGCGACTCTTTGCGCTTGATCCAGATACCATTGCACCTGAATCCGGCAGCGCAGTATCCTATCGCCGCCCTTGCCGGGTCTGAGCATCCTGAATCCGCTCTGGCGTTCATCGAGTTTGTGCTGGGAGACGGCGGCCGGCAAATCCTGCGGCGGTACGGCTTTGCGCCGCCGGCCAGTGTGGCGTACCCGTGCACCAATGCTTCCCGGGACGCCGATGCGGCGTCGGGCGGGCATTGGCAAATCCCGACGCCATCGGTGCGGTAGTACGTATTGCCATGCTACGGTCGCGGGGCCGCCATCACGGTGCGACGTTGGGTGTGCTGGCTCCCGCCGGCGTGGTCGCCACTGCCCTCTACGTGGTTTTCATTGGCCTGCCCATCCTGGCGTTGCTGATTCGCGCCGGTCAGCAGGATGGATTTCTGGCCGGCCTCTCCGGCTCGCTGGTGTTGCAAGCCCTGCGGTTGTCGGTGGTAACCAGCGTCGTGAGCATGGTCGTCGTGATTTGCCTGGGCACACCGTTCGCGCTGCTGTTGGCGCGTCGCACCTCGCCGCTGCTGCGCGTGATCGACACATTCGTGGAGTTGCCCATCGTGCTGCCGCCAGTAGTGGCCGGCGTCGCGATGCTGATGGCGTTCGGACGGAACGGCCTGTTGGGGCCATCCCTATCTGCGGTCGGCATCACGTTGCCATTCACTACGGGCGCGGTCATTCTGGCGCAGATTTTCGTCGCCGCGCCTTTCTACATAAGGGCGGCGCGGATTGGATTCTCCGGCGTGGACGTGGCCTACGAGGATGTGTCCCAAACGCTGGGAGTATCCCCGTGGGCCACCTTCTGGCGATTGACCGTGCCGCTGGCCTGGCCGTCCATACTCACCGGCCTGGCGCTGGCGTGGGCGCGGGCGATATCCGAGTTTGGCGCCACGATAATGTTCGCCGGCAACCTCACCGGACGCACACAGACGATGCCGCTGGCGATAATGACGGCGATGCAAAGCAGCCTGGGCGCGGCGCTGGCGCTGTCGGTGCTGCTGCTGGCCATGTCGGTACTCGCCCTCACGTTATTGAGCCTGTTGCTACGCCGCAGAGAGTCGCCGCAATGATTCCCGACGTGAACCACCATGCCGCATCCGGGCGTTTTGAGGTTACCATCGGCGGGTTCCATCTGGACGTATCCATTGAGGTAATGGCCGGTGAGATTCTGGTGCTTTTCGGGCCGTCGGGGGCGGGTAAAACCACCGCTCTGCGGGCCATGGCGGGCCTGGTTCAACCCGACACCGGTTCCATCAACATTGAAGGTAAATGCGTGTTCAGCGACGGCATCGGCAATCCGGGCCGAGCAGTCTGGGTGCCGCCGCATCACCGGCACGTCGGATACGTTACCCAACAAAACCATCTGTTCCCGCATCTGAGCGTAAGCGACAACATCTCATACGGGTTGCGCGGACGCCGGAGTCCGGAAACACGGCAACGGGTAGCTGAGCTGATTGCCGGACTGCGGCTGGATGGCCTGGAGTCGCGTCGGGTTTGGCAGCTGTCGGGAGGACAGCAACAGCGAACCGCATTGGCCCGCGCCCTGGCGCCATCGCCCGACCTGCTGCTGTTGGACGAACCCTTCGCATCGCTGGACATGGAGCTGCGCCGTGAGCTGGCCGCCGAGTTGCGCGCCACGGTGTCGCGACTGAGCACGCCGGTAATTCTGGTTACCCACAGCCGCGAAGAAGCCCTGACCCTGGGCGACAAAGTACAGGTGATAGACAACGGCCAGACCATCGCCATCGGCGCGCCGTTGTCGGTGCTGGAACAGCCGGGGCAAGGCCGCGTGGCACGGCTGGTGGGCGTGGAAAACCTGCTGGTGATGCAAGTGTCCGCGCGGTTCCCGCAGGATGGCACGATGGTGTGCAGCGCGGGCGACCATTCGCTGGAAACTCCGCTAGCCGACGGGTTGGACATTGGCGATGCGGTCACCGTCGGAATCCGGGCATCCGACATCATACTGGCGGCCGGCCCGCTGCCCCAATCCTCGGCGCGCAATACCTGGCCGGGCGTGGTCTCGGACGTGCAATTGCGCCCGCCGGGCTACCAGGTGGTGCTGAAATGCGACGGCTTAACGCTGCGCTGCCACATCACCGGAACCTCGCTGGATGCCATGAATATCGAGCCTGGGCTGCCCCTCTGGGCGATTTTCAAGGCGTCTTCCTGCTTCCTGCTGAGCGATTCGGTGGATGCAGTCGATCGTTCAAATCCGACTTAGTTCCACCCCGGTCTGGTTCCGCCCCGGTTTAGTTGCGCGCCCGCATAGTTCCGACCCGGTATAATCGACGCCGACGATAATCGGATTCGGCCACTACATTCGCGCACAGGAGCACATGAACATGGCAACATACAGCGGCATATTGTTCGACATGGACGGGGTTTTGGTTGACAGCGAGCCGCTGTTCCACAAGGCGGTCAACATCATGGTGGAGCGTTGCGGCGCGGCTCCGATTACCGAAGAAGAGAACAATCGCTACCTGCTGGGGACGACGGTTGAAGAAACCTGGGTACGCGTGAAAGATCTGCGCAACATTCCTCAAACCCCGCAGGAGCTGCTGGCCGGTTACAACGATGTGGTCAAAGACGTGCTGCGCTCGGACCTGACTCCGCGCCCGGGAGTGCTCGCGCTGATGGCGGAAGCGCGACGGCGCAACCTGCCCATCGCCGTGGCCTCGTCGTCGCTCCGCGAGTGGGTAAACCTCAAGCTGGCCGTGATCGGGCTCACCGACGCGTTTCAGGTCAAACTGGGCGGCGACGATGTCGTCCACGGCAAGCCGGCGCCGGACATCTATATCAAGGCCGCCGGATTAATTGGCCTGGAAGCGCCGCAGTGCGTTGCGGTCGAGGACTCGCCAATCGGCCTGGCCGCGGCCTCGTCTTCCGGCGCCTACACGGTATGCACACTGACCGATTCGACGCGCCATCTGGACCTGTCGGCGGCGGACGTGATAATCGAGAACCTGGAACACTTCGACTACGGGTTGCTCGCCAACGGATGAGCAACGCGCGCGGTCACTGCTCAATCCTCGGCCAGCCTTCGGCGGCGACGCAACCCGGGGATACCAGGAAATACGCCCTCCTCCAACACCCATTGCAGACGCTGTAACAACGCCTGCGCCTCCCGGTCGTCGAGGAGCGACATCAGCTCCGCGACGTCACCGGTCGGTGACAGGATTTGGCCGCACAGACCACGCAAGGGTTCCAGTAGCCATCCGGGGATGGCTTCGTCCCCAAAATCCCAAATCACGGTGCGAATTTTGGTGTCGGAGTGGAAGGTAAGCGCCTGGTCGATGCCCCACAGTTTGCCATCGAAATCTCGCAGCACGTGGTTGGCTTTGCGATCGGTGTTGTTGGCCACCAGGTCAAAGCAACACATCATCCGCAACTGATCAGCGTCGGATTCATCCAGACTGTCGCGGGAGATGGTGTAGTAGTTTTCCTTCGGATCGTGCTCCACAAATTTCTGGGCGGAACCAATTCCGTAAGGGCCGTCGCGGATGATGGTCAACGGAATAAAATCCCAACCCAACGCCCGACTGAGCAGGTAGGCAGCGTATTCTCGCTTGTAGAGTGTTCCCGTAGGGAAATCCCACAGCGGGATTTCGCCCTTGACGGGTTTGTAGATCGCTCGTCCGGCACGACCGTTATGCGACAGCTCGGCTACGAAGGTGTAGTTGGATCCGGCCGGCGTGAGGTCGCAACTGACGAATTCGCCATGACGAAGCAGTTCGAGGTCGGGCGGCTCGATGGTATTCAAGGAAAAACCCGCAAATGCACAGGCCGACTGCCAGCTGCTTGGGTTAAACCGGCGGTGGGCTTAACCGGTTTCAAAAACGGCGTGGCCGTTGGCGCGGGCGCAGCGGTGTCCGTCGGGGTCGATGGGCATACCACAGAGGAAGCACGGCGGCCGCCCGGCAGCGCAGATCTGGAGCGCCGTTTCGGCCAGGGCCGTGGATTGGGACAACGTCATCCAGAAGCTCACCGAGGTTTGGGACTCAGCTTCGGGATCGTCCTCGTCGCCCTCAAAGGCTTGCAGCAGGAAACAATTGGCTTCCCGGTCGAACTGTAGTTGCATCTGACGCGCCCTGAAATCCTGCTCCAGTGGATCGCCCGTCCAGGGGCCCTCACCGGGATTGCTGGCAGCGGGATCGGCGGCATCGCCCAGTTGTTCAACCGCCTGCTTGAGGTAAACCCCCAGCTGTAGCAGCTGCTCTTTCTCCAACCAGATGAAGGACTGCGCCCGGCCGGCTTCAGCAGCCAGCCGGAAAGTGCGTTGGCCCGGCTTACCAAATGTCTCAGCCAGGACGGATTGGGCGGCGCCCAGTTTGTACCGAACTTCTCGATCTGCCATGCGGATATGATAGTCGGCGAAGCAAAAGCTGGCAAGGCCCGCCGCTGGCGTCCGCATCCCGGGATTTTTAGAATCCTGACTAAACTGGCCTCCCGACCCGAAACCGGGATTGCCGCCATCGGGCAAGTGGGCAACCGGCAATTTCGCTACAGGCCGCGGGAACGGTATTGCAGGGCTTCAGCAAGGTGAGCTGAGCCAATCAGGTCGGCGCCGGCAAGGTCGGCCACCGTGCGAGCCACCTTCAGCACCCGATGCAGGGCTCGCGCCGACAGGTCCAGCTGTTGCGAGGCGCGTTGCAAAAGAGCCGTGGCATCATCCTGCAACTTGCAGAAATCCCAAACCCTGGACCCGGTTATCTCGGCATTTGACAGCATCTGCCCGGCATCGGCGTGGGCAAACCTGTCTCCCTGCAGCGAACGAGCCTGTAGCACCCGCTCTCGAACCGCCTCGGACGTTTCACCTGGAGTTTGATCCAGCAGGTTATCGTATTCCACCGGCGGCACTTCCACGAAAATATCGATCCGCTCGAGCAGGGGACCGCTGATGCGCCTCTGGTACCGCGCGACTGCTGACGGAGTGCACACACATTCCTTCCGTGGGTGTGTGGCGTATCCGCAAGGGCAGGGATTCATGGCCGCCACCAGCATGAAACTGGCCGGATACGTAACCGTCCCGCTGACCCGCGTGATAGTTACGGTTTTGTCCTCCAGGGGTTGCCTGAGCGACTCCAGTATGGCGTGCCCGAACTCAGGCAGCTCGTCGAGAAACAGCACGCCGCGATGACTCAATGTGATTTCGCCGGGTCGCAACATTCGGCCACCGCCAACGAGTCCGGCATTGGAAATAGTGTAGTGCGGCGCGCGAAACGGACGTTGCGCTATCAGCGGGCTTTCTGCCGGCAAAATACCGCTCACGCTGTATATCTTGGTTACATCAAGCGCCTCTTCTGCCGTCAGGTAGGGCAGGATGCCGGGCAACGCACGCGCCAGCAACGTCTTGCCCGAACCCGGCGGCCCGCTAAGCAGGATATTGTGGAAGCCGGCGGCGGCCACTTCCAGGGCTCGCTTGGCATGGTTTTGCCCCCGGATGTGGGCCAGGTCTGCGTCGTCGGGTGGTTTTCGGTTGCCATTCAGGTGTACACCGGTATGAGGAAATGGCTCGATCCGGTCGTTGCCCTGGAGGTGGTTCACGAGTTGCGCCAGCGTATTCACCGGATACACCTTCACACCGTCCACCAGTGCAGCCTCGGCAGCATCCACCGCCGGCACGTAGGCGGACCGAATCCCCTGCTCTCGGGCAACCCAGACCATCGGCAAGATACCGGCGGTGTGACGCAACCCGCCATCCAGCGACAGTTCACCCAGGAAAATGGCCGGCTCCGGCGTGGTTTGAGCCTGTCCGGTGCTGAACAATATGCCGACTGCAATGGGTAAATCGTAAGCAGGACCGGCTTTTTTCAGGTCGGCCGGCGCCAGGTTGACGGTGATGCGCCGCATGGGGAACTCGCAGCCGCTGTTCCGCAACGCAGCGCGCACCCGCTCCTTGGATTCCTGAACTGCGGTGTCGGGTAATCCGACGATATGAAAGGCAGGCAGGCCGGGCGAAATATCGGTTTCCGCCTGAATTATCTGTCCGTCCAGTCCAACGACGGCGCAAGTCTGTGCAGTTGCCAACATTCCAAAGCCTCCGTGGTCAATCCAGCGATCACCAGACCGGTGCGTTGCTACGGTATCAGCCTAGAACATTAGTGCGCAACCACCTGGCTGTCATCAATTTCAAGCATCGGGGTGCGACCGGATGCAAGAATCGGAGTGCAACCGGAGCTTGCGGCGGTTGTCGGCGCACAGCAGAATCAAAATGCCCTTTACCAGCCAGCCCGGGCTAATCTATACTTGAGCCACCGCATCGGGGAATGCTTGAATTATGGACATCCAGTTTGAAATAGGCGACCCGCGTCGGCCCAGGGGCCATGCCCTGCTCTATTATCGGATCGAAACCGAGCCGGAGAATGTTTACGGAACCTACATCGTAACGTTGCCCATCACCGCCGACCTCACCAAATACGTGCCACCGTTTCTGGCTACGCACCTGGGGAGCGCCGGCGCCGGCCCGCTGGCCAATTTTTCCGCTTTCGCGATGCCGCCGATGTCTGAACTGGTGGAGGGGGGCTACGATCAACTCGTCCGGCTCGCCAACATCCGCAATGACGACCTGGTTTACGGCGGCAGTATGTTCTCCTACGACCTGCCCCGCATGATGGAATCGGTGGCCGCCGCCGTGCAGGATTACTC
Source organism: Dehalococcoidia bacterium (assembly GCA_965220095.1). GTDB lineage: Bacteria > Chloroflexota > Dehalococcoidia > Lucifugimonadales > UBA3495 > Bin87. The sequence continues at coordinate 696,545 of OZ244805.1, read as the reverse complement.
AGACGCCTGGTCGGCGGCCAACCCCACGCCGGCCGGCGACGCGCCAAGCCTGCCCGCCGACCGCAACGCCATCCCCCTGGACAGCCGAACATCGCCGGCATCGTCCGGCGCTCCCGGCGATGCAGAGGATTCCGATGGCATGGGCGTCAACGAGGTGCTCTGGGGTTTCATGAGCGAGGGCGACCGGCTGGCCGAAATGGGCCGTCTGCTGGGCCGTCTGCGCTTCGCTCAGGAAGGCAACGACGGGCCCGCCATCGCCGACATCACCGCCGAGATGAACGCGCTGGGACGGCAGTTCCCGGCGGAGTTCAGCATCGCGGCCTTGATTGCTGCCGCGTCCGATCCGAGCAGCCAGGGCGCGCGGATGGCCCAACTCTACCTGCAAAGGTGCTACAGCCTTTCCTCGGGCGACGCCGAGGAGGTGCAACGCATCGACGCCGAGCTTGACGGTTCCTAACCTAACCAGCGCCCAGATTCGGCCGGCCCGCGAAGGTTGAGCGCCGCACATTGCCTGGCCGCGCGCGGCGTGCCGGCTCTTCTTGACACACTCATCGGGCCGCCCATAGACTGCGGACGTTCGAAACCTGTCCCAGCTACAGGAGGTCATTTACGATGACGGTTCAGCATTCCCATTCTCACGCACCCGTTGCGTCCGCCATGTCCGAGGCGGCGCAGGCCTGGTTGGCCACCCTCAACAGCGAGCAACGCGGCAAAGCCACTTTTCACTACATGGACGGCGAGCGCGTCTTCTGGTACTACCCGCCCCTGAACCGCCACGGCCTGTCCCTGCGCGATATGGAACAGAACCAACGCGACCTGGCGATGGCGCTCCTGGCCACCGGCTTGACCGAGGACTCACACAGACAGGCGCGGCTAATCATCGAGCATGAATTGGTGCTGGGCCCGCTGGAAGCCGAATGGGGCCAGGTTACCTGGCCGCGCAACCCCGAGCTGTACTACTGGACGGTGTTCGGAGACCCCGCCGGTTCCGAGCCCTGGGGCTGGCGCGCCGAGGGTCATCATCTGTCGGTCCATTACAGCGTTTGGGGCGAGCAGGTGATCGCGGTAACCCCGTTCTTCTTTGGAGCCAACCCCGCCGAGGTGCGGAAAGGCCCCAAGGAAGGTTTGCGCATCCTGGCCCAGCGTGAGGACATCGCCGTCGAGTTGATGGCATCGCTGGACGCCGGCCAACGCAGCAAGGCCATCATCCACGACAAGGCGCCCTGGGACATTCTCGGTTACAACAGCAGCAAGCAGGCCATCCACAACGATGAAGGGCTGGCCGGCCGCGAGTTGAACGGCACTCAAAAGGAAATGCTGCTGACCCTCATATCCGAATATGTTAGCGGCGCGCCGGCGCCAGTGGCGGAGGATCGGATTGCGAAAATCCGCGAAGGCGGGCTGGATGATTACCGCCTGGTGTGGGCCGGCGGCCTGGATCGCAGCCGCGACCACTACTATCGTATCCACGGCGGGCAATTCATCGTGGAGTTCGACAACATCCAGAACGAAGCCAACCATATCCATTCGGTGTGGCGCGAGGTTGAAAACGACTTCGCCCAGGATGTCCTGCGCGACCACCACCTGCAATACCATATACTCTAAATGACCGAATGACCGCCGCCGTAGGTGTCCGCACGGCGATTCACTGAATGAACGCGAGCGCCCTCGGCAGTAATTTCCGGGGGCGCTGGCGTCGTGGTTTAACTCGCGACATTGTTCAAGCGGTAGAGCCCAGCCCCGTCGGATGTTTACCTAACGTCGGCCAGCGCTGCTTCCAGCTCGGTGAGGGTGGCAAAGCCCTCGAACCGATGGCGAATGACGCCATCCGAGTCAACCACGAACACCCACGACTCGTTGGTCCAGTCGTCGATTTTAGTGAACCCCCACTCATCTGCGGTGTCCACCAGTCTGGCCTTGCTCAAGTCCCCCTGAATCTCTGCCGGGTTATCGTAGAGTTCCACGTGAATGTAGTTGGCCGCATCCGGGTGGGCGACGCGCAGCTCCGACACTGTGTCCACCTGCGGACCGCAAGTGGGGCTGGTGCAAAACGCCGGCGAGGCGAACACGATAACATCCGGTTTGCGGTCCGCAACCGCATCAGCGATGGACAACTGGTACAGTTCCGGGTCGGGCGTGTACGCGGTGGTGAGTTGGGTCAGATCCAGCCCGTCGGCCAGGGTTTTGGTTACGCTGGGCGGCGTTGCGTCTCCCAACGACGGCACCGGAGAGTCTGCCACCACTTCCAGCGGAATGACCACCTCGCCCACAACATCGGTGTCATCTACTGACGCCGTCAGCAGATAATTGCCGGCGGTCGGGAAGTCGATGGCGGCGGTGTACGATCCACGCACGCCATAGGGCCATTCGTTGAAACTCGCCGTAACCTGAGTTGGCGGGGCCGCTCCATCCGCGTGCACCACCGAGATTTCGGCGTGCGGCGCCTTGACCAGCGCCTTTTCCGTAACGAGCAGGAAGGCAATACGCTGCTTGCCCACGTCCAGCACTTTCGTGGCCAAATGCGCGCGCAACCCGCCATCGGTTGGGTCAACTGGAATCACCCGAAGGTCTGCCGCTCCGGTTGGCGCGATGTCGCCGACGCCGGGTTCGGCAACAGGTTCTGGAGTATCGACGCCGCAGCTGATTGCGAATCCCAGCGCCCCAACTACGAGCGCCGTCGCCAGCAACCGCGACATTACGGGCCCTCCTCATACACGCCGAACGTAAAGGCAAAGATGCCAAAGTCATCGGAGTTCGAACGCATCGTCAGAATGGCCTGCTGGCGATATTCCTCGTTGTCTAGAATGGCATACATACGTGGTTCATCGACCAGGATGTAGGAAAAGCCATTTTCGTGGAACTGCACGTCGGCGCCGGCATTCTCGGGCGTCAGCATCGCGCCGTCCTGCGTAATTACAACTTCGTAGGGTTCCCCGGATTCGGACGTGAGCACCACGTTGACGCTTTTCGCCGAGTAGTTTAACGCCAGATAATCCTCCAGGTTCTCCGTCACCCGCGCGTGCCGTATACGCTCCGGTTCCACCGACCATTGCCCCTCGAAGTAGAGGGCGTTCCGCGCGATGTCCTGCGGCACGGTAACGTCAATGATGGCCGGGTCATCGGGACCGGCGGTCGCGATGGCTTCGAAGTACTCCTGTTGAGCCACGTAAGGAGGGCGACCGGCGCGGGCAATCTGCACGTTGCGATGCCAGCCGGCGTAGAGTTCCGGTGTTATCGGGGCGTTGCCAAAGGTTCCGGCGTCCTGGTACGTCTGGTCGCGCACCTGGTCTGCCGGCAGCGTCAGCGGGTCATCAGAAAGGTCGGCGCCAGCTTCCACCAGCGCATTGCGGATTCGCTGTTCCGTTTCGCCGTAAGAGCCTTCGCCGAAATGATTGTAAATCTGCTCGCCCCTGCTGTTGAAGAGATACTTCGCCGGCCAGAACCGGTTGTTGAAATTCGACCAGGTAACCATGTCATTGTCCTGGGCAACCGGCCAACCAATCTCGTATGACGCCACCGCGTCAACCACGTTTTCGTGGTCCTTCTCGAACTCGAACTCCGGCGCGTGAATCCCCAGGATGACCAGACCGTCGTCCTCGTACTGACTCCACCAGTCGCGCAGGTAGGGCAACGTACGGATGCAGTTGACACAAGTGTAAGTCCAGAAATCCACCAGCACCACCTTGCCATCGGCGGTTAGGTCGGCGATGGACAGTGCTTCATCGGTGTTCAGCCAGGCGCTGATGCCCGCAATCTCCGGGATGTCAGACTCCATTCGCTCAGTGGCTTGCATGACGGTTGCAGTGGGTTGAGCGGATGTGTCGGCGGCTGCAATCGTGGCCGACGGTGGGTCCGTGGCGGTCACGTTGTCCGCTGCTGCGGTCGCCGCCGGCTCGGTATCCGTCGGAGCGGCGGGTTGCCCGCACGCCACGGCCACCAGAGCCAGCAACACCAGCAGCGGCAAAAACATCGTATACGCCCGTTTGTTTGGGGCAACCATCAATTCCTCCTGATCAGGCCAGCAAATTTGTCCAGACTGGTCCCGGCATTAGCGTATCTTGATAGTATACGCATCCGCGATTTAATCGGATTCCCAAGCTAGCCAGGCACTATAAACCCTGCGGCCAGGACTCGAACGTCGCAACAGTAAAACGCTGCGCTGGAGACTCGACACCTCCGTTCCATCACGGCGCGAGAACGCCGGGCCTTTCGATTATCCAGCCAAATAAATTCCCCCGTTGTTCGTCCTGAGCCTGTCGAAGGACGCTGGCAATGACAGACTAAACTCGGCATCGGTAAGACTCCCAGCGGCTTTCGTTCGTCGGCAGACTTCCGGGTAGTTGGTTCAGGGTGCGATTGTGGCAGCAGGAATGAGCGGCCCGTCGACAGGTTCAGGGTGAGCGGAATAACATACTCCGGTGGATAAGCCGGCGGGAAATCCAAAGGCCCCGACGAGGACAGGGCGGCATACGACGATGGGTAAGGGTATGCTAAACTGGCGGCGGTTACGAACCCTACTCGCGCAGGAACATCCCCGTGCAAAATACCGCATTCACTGGCCCAGCCGGCGTCCCGGTGGCCATCACCGAGGCCGCTGAAATCGCCCGGGGTATCGCCGCTAACGTGGCCAGCGTCATCGTCGGCAAGGATGACGTCATCGAGCGCGCCCTGGCTGCGCTGGTTGCCGAGGGTCACATTCTGGTGGAAGACGTGCCCGGCGTGGGTAAGACGATGCTGGCCCGCTCGCTGGCCGTGTCCATCGGCGGGACTTTCTCGCGCATCCAATTCACACCCGACCTGCTGCCCAGCGACGTCACCGGCGTGTCGGTTTACAACCAGTCCACCGGGGAGTTCAGCTACCGCCCGGGACCCATTGCCGCGCAGCTGGTGCTGGCCGACGAAATCAACCGGGCCACGCCCAAAACCCAGTCTGCCCTGCTCGAAGCCATGGAAGAACGACAAATTACGGTCGACGGCGTAACCCATCCCCTAGCGCTCCCCTTCCTGGTCATCGCCACCCAGAACTCCATCGAATATGAAGGCACCTTCCCACTGCCGGAAGCGCAGCTGGACCGGTTCCTGATGCGAATCAGCGTCGGCTATCCCAAGTTCGACGAGGAGATAACCATCATTGCCCAGCAGGAACATTCCCACCCCATTGCCGATTTGAGCTCGGTGGCAACGCCTGAGCAAGTGCTGGATTTGCAACGGGCGGCGCAGGATGTTTACGTGGACGGGCTGGTGCGGGAATACGTGGTGGCGCTCTCGGAGGCAACGCGGGCTCACGTCGACGCGGCGCTGGGCGCATCGCCTCGGGCCTCGCTGGGGCTGTTCCGGGCCAGCCGGGCATTAGGGCTGATACGGGGTCGTGACTACGTGCTGCCTGACGACGTGAAGGAACTGGCGCCGTCCGTTCTGTCGCACCGCATCGTGTTGACGCCGGCCGCGCGGATGCGCGGGGTGCGAGCCGAGCATCTGGTTGAAGAACTCCTGAACACCGTTCCCGTTCCGGGAGCCCGGTAGACCGCCCCGCTCGCGACGGTAGTGGACTGCTACTGCCACGCATCAGGCCCTGGAAGATGATGGTCAGGCAACTCCTGAGCCGACATCGGCGCAAAATCCTGCTCGGCCTGCTCATCCTGGCCGCGCTGTTCTACGCCCTGGGCACCGGGTTCGGCTTCTTCTACCGCCTGCTGTTCACTCTCGTCCTGCTGATTGGCATTGGCTACGGTTGGGCGTGGCTCAACCTGCGCGGTCTGGATGTGAGGCTAACCCGGCTGGACACCCGCGGGCGAGTCGGCGACTATCTGGAAGGACAAATCCAGCTGGTGAATCGGACCAAGCTGCCCAAATCGTGGCTGGAAGTGGTTGAGGATACCAACCTGCCCAACCCCGGGGGTCGCACCGTCGCACTGGTGCGAGGCCAGCGGCGCGCGTTTCGGATTGCGACCTACCTGGCCCGGCGCGGGATTTACCGCACCGGCCGTATCCGGGTAACCGCTCGCGATCCATTCGGTTTGTTTCGTCTGGAGCGCACGTTTCTGAACGACCAGCCCTACACCGTACTGCCGGCAACGGTGCCGTTGCCCGACCTGGATCAAAGGTTTGCCAACCTGCCCAGCGACAGCGCTTTTTCCCGTCGCACGCCGGCCATCACGCCAGAGTCGTCGGCGGTACGCGACTACACTCATGGGGACAGCCTGCGCCGAATCCACTGGCCCTACACCGCGCGCATGGGCAAATTGATGGTGAAGGAGTTCGACATCGGCGTGTCAGCGCAGGCGTGGGTGTTGCTGGATATGGAACGACGCTCCCACGTAGGCGAGCCGCCCGACAACACCGAGGAACTGGCGGTTACGGTGGCGGCGTCGTTGATTCAGCATTGGGACGAAGCGGCGGTGCCCGTGGGACTGGCCGCCAACGCATCCCAATTGTATATGCTGCCGCCAGACCGTCGGCCGGCGCAACTCGGCTCGCTGATGGAAACGCTGGCTGGAATGCACGCCGATGGAACAATATCGCTGGAACGGTTCGTGTACGACCTGCGTCCCCACCTGTCTGGATTCAACACTCTAATGGTCATCACCTCGTCGCAGCAGCCGGAATGGGCGCCGGCACTGGTGAGCATTCGACGGCAGGGCATCAACGTGGCAGTCTGTTACGTAGACCGAGCAACCTTTGCACAAGCCTCCGGCAGCGCCGCTCCGGGCACAACGCCGCGCGTGGCCACCGACTACCTTGCGCAGCACGACATCCCCCTGTACATCATGGAACGCCATGCGGATATCAACCACGCCCTGTCGGCTCCGCTGACGGCTGGGGTCAACCGAAACAGCGCCCGCCGTATGGCCGAAACCGACCGCGCTTTCGCCGCAGCCGCCGCGTCGCCAGCGGTCCAGCGCGAAACGGCATAATCGAAACCGGTATTGGGTTAATGCGGGCTATTCTGCATCCAGCATCATGACAACCGCAATCAACACCGCCGGCGCCACGAGGCCGTCTCAGCCGCAACCTGACGACCGGCAACTTTGGCGTGTCGGGGCCGTGTCGAGCCGGCTGTGGGCATTGCAGATTTTGCTACGCCCGCCGGACGGGTGGGTCAGCTCCGTGCTGCTGGCGCTGAACCTGATCATCGTGGTCTGGTCGGTGGAGGTAGCCGACTGGGCTCCCACGCCGCCGCTCGTGCTGGTGATGCTGCTGTCGCTGCTCACGGCATTGGTCCTGGCCCGCATTCGACTTTTGGGCGCCCTGCTGGTGCCGGCCGGCCTGCTGATCGGCGCCGGCGTGGTCATCTGGCAACTTAACGTGTCCTCGCCGGGACCGTTACAGGTCGAGACCACCGCCGAGTTGTTCGACCGATTGGGTCTGTGGCTATTGGCGGCCCGCAACGAGGGCATCAGCGTTGATCCGCTGCCTTTTGCAGTCGGTTTGACGATTGTGTCCTGGCTTTCCGGGTTCCTGGCCGGCTGGGTGTTCTTCCGCTACCGCAACTTCTGGGGCGTGTTTGCGCTGGGCACCGTCGGCCTGCTGTCCAACCTGACCTTCCTGCCGGAAAACGCCAGCGTGTACCTGGGCATGTACCTGTTCACTGGCCTGCTGCTGATTGGTTGGGTGCAATCGGTACGGGCGCGTCAGCAATGGGACCGCGAGGGTCGCGTCTACGACGGGCATCTTGGCATTCTGACCATGAGCGACACCGCGCTGGTTGCCATCGTGGCGCTGTTCATCGCCTTTCTGCTGCCCGCCGCTGGGCAATGGGGGCCGGCCAACGCCGTTTATTCCGTTACGCGCGCTCCCCTGGTTACCTGGGAAGAAGATTTCAACCGCCTGTTCGCCGGGTTGCCCGCCCGCCGTCCGTTGCCATATCGCATCTGGGGCGACGCCATGGCATTCCAGGGCACAATCAATCCCACCGACACTCCCGTCCTGCAGGTCAATTCTCCCGTGCCGCTGTACTGGAAGGCTCGCTCCTACGCCACCTACACCCACGAGGGCTGGCTGTCGGATGGTACGGTGCTGAAAGAGCCGGGCTGGCAGCCGGCGCCCAGCGCCCCCAGCCCCGAACAGAAGCGGTTCAACGTAACCTTTGAAGTTGTGCCCAACTACGACACCCGCAGCGTGTTCGCCGGCGGCCGGGTCATCGGCTCAAACCGCGACATTCGCATCGAGACCTTCGACTCTCCGAAGTATGTGATCGACCCGCACGTGGACAGTCCCACCGCCGACTTGCCGGCCATGCTGGCTCAGACGGTTGAGGGTATTCGAGGCGCGGTGCAAAACCATGCCGATGCCTCCGACCACGCGATAGCCACCGCGTTGCCAACTTCGTTCCTGCTGGAGTCAGTAGAACGCGGCGACGACGGCTCCGTAGTCGAGGCGGTGGTCGCGGAAACGGTGCCGTCGCAACCGGACGTGCTGGCGGTGCGAACATCGCGCGGGAACGCCGAGTCAGGCGTCCCCTACCAGGTTACCTCCGCCGTGTCCACCGCCAAACCGGAAGATTTACGCACCGCCGGCGATGAATACGCCCCGTGGCTCTGGATCCGGTACTCCGCCCTGCCATCCGATATGCCGGATCGAGTAGCGGACCTGGCGACGACTATTGCCGCCGGCGCCGAAACTCCCTACGATAAAGCCAAGGCGGTGGAAACCTACCTGAAAACCCACTACGCCTACAATCTGGAGATAGATCCGCCGCCCTTCGGGGCCGACGGCGTCGACCATTTCCTGTTCGAGAGCAAAGAGGGCTATAGCGAATACTTCGGCTCCGCAATGACCGTGCTGATGCGCAGCCTTGATATTCCCGCCCGCATGGTAACCGGCTACACCGTAGGCAATCGGGTTCCGGATTCCGAACTGTATATCGTCGCCGACCACCACAGCCACGGTTGGACGGAAGTGTACTTCAACGGCTACGGCTGGATTCCCTTCGAACCGACGCCGGGCCGGTCGATTCCGCTGGTCGTGCCACCACCCGCGGAAAGCGCTCGCAACCTGGACACCCTCGGTGCAGATGCCGACGGCGAACTGCCTTGCGAATTTGAAGAAGACTGCGAGGCGTTCGACGAATTGCTGGGTGACAATAATTCCCCAGTTCCCTTCGGCAATGCAGCCGGCTGGTTGAGGGGAGCCCGCGCCGCGCTGCCGTGGGCGGGTGGAATCGCGGCCGCCGCCTTGATTATCGCTGCAGCAGCCTGGATTGCCTGGCGTTGGTGCCTGGCCACTCCCCACGATGTTTCGACTGCCTACCAGCGGCTCCGGCGGCTCAGCGGGATCGCATCGTTGGGGCAACAGGCCCACCAGACCCCTCACCAGTGGGCAGCCTCCCTCGTTGCTGCGTTGCCGGAGCAGCAACAGCCGGTCTCCACCATCGTGGACGCCTACGCCTACCTCACTTACGGCGCATCCGACAGCCCCCAGCCGGCGCAATCTGAACAACTTCACACCGCCTGGGCTAGAGTGCGCACGCCTTTGATATTGCACGCCCTCCGGCGGCGCGAAGCCTGATGCCGGCGCCGGCGTCAGACCGACTTTACAAGTGTCATCAGCCTCACGCGTACCCACATTAATCTGTCGTTGCGAGGAGCATAGCGACGTGGCAATCTCGCCGAGGTTGACCACACGTCGGCGGACCGCCGTTGCTACGGCGACGAGATTGCCACGCTACGCTCGCAATGACAGTTTAAAGTGGGTACGCGTAACGTCATCAGCCCATTGACGGCGCACGATACGCCGGCCTTACCATAGTTCCCACGAATAATAGATGCAACGGAAATTCTCCTGGCCGCTACAACGGCGACCGGCTGCACTCAGCCACCCACGGAGAGCAATTCATGGGAGAGCAAATCATGCCCGTTAACAATCTGCAATCCACGACCTTCTACTACCACATGGCAGAATGCCCCGTGGGCTGGCTGGCCCTGCTGGGTTCGGGTCGAGGCTTGCGAAGGGTGAGCCTGCAACCCGAACCGCAAGAGGCGCTGGACGGACTGGGCGAGGGGCTGGAACTGGCCGAGGAGAACGCCGGCGCGTTTGCCGACGCCCTGGCTGCCTTCAACGATTATTTCGCCGGGGACGTCGATGCGCTAGCCAGTATTCCGCTGGACCTGGCCGACGCTCCGCCTTTTTACGGCGCTGCGTGGGAAGCGTGCCGCTCCATTCCCGCCGGCGAAACCCGTTCGTACCAATGGTTGGCCGACGCCGCCGGCAACGCTCGGGCGTCCCGCGCGGCCGGGCAGGCCATGGCCAAAAACTGGCTGCCGCTCATCATCCCGTGCCACCGGGTCATTGGCAGCGACGGCGACCTGCACGGCTATGGCGCCGGCGGGCTGGGCATCAAGGCCCGGTTGCTGGAGTTTGAACGCCAACAAACTGGCGCGCGCTGACCCGTCCGCTCCGTTATAATGGCGCCAACCCTTTTTTAACAACAACTCGCCAACCAATCACTCGGTCGGAGGCACTAACGATGGCAGGTCAAAAATTTACGTCCTGGGTACACGGCTCCGCCATGACCGGAGAATATCTGAACCGCATTACGTCGGTGCGCCACTGCGGGCCCTTCGTGCGCATTGAAGGCAACGAGGGCCAGAACACCTGGTTGCACTTCGCCATACCCACGCCCACCGTCCAAAACGGCAACCGCACCAAAGCCGAATCCGTTTCGGTTGCGTTCCGCGCCCGCTCCCACGCCAACGTTCACGAGGTGCTGGTGTACGACGGCGAGAAAATTATTGCCGAGCATCAAGGACTGGGGCTGAAGGGCGATCACCTGGAAAGCAAGTTCGCGATTCCAGGCGAGCCTGAAGTTGACCGCGGTATCAACGTGGTGGTCGGTGTCACTTTTGACGCCGGAGCGCCCGACACCCGGGCCATGCAGGTGGAAATCGTCGGCGTCGGCGTGGACTTCGAAGGGTAACCCAGGCTAACGGCCCTAACCCTATCACAGCGGCAAACCTCTCAAGGCGGCAACCTTCGCCTGACCTGCCATTGCGCGGGGCGAAACAACGTGGCGATCCCGGCATGAGCCCGACGACCGTCGCCACGGTGCGCTCATGGGTTCCGGCCGGCGCCGGGACTAGGGTTATGCAAAAACCTCCTCAGGGAGAGAGGATAGTCCCGTAGTCGGCAGGTTTTACACCCCCTCGACTATCGCCACGTTAGATATGGTGGACTGGATCCGCAGTTCCTTGGGCCCGGCGTATTCGTCGGAGTAGTACCAGCCACGGGCCTTTTCCAGGTTCTCAAATTCCAGTACCACCGTGCGTCGGGTCGGCTGGTCGCCTTCCACCACCTCAACTTCTCCGCCGCGCACCAGGTATTTGCCGCCAAACTTGTCGATGGTAGCCGGTACCTGCGCCCGGTAAGTGTCGAACAAGGCTGGGTCGGTTACTTCGATGGTAGCGATGACGTAAGCGGGCATGAAGGGCACCTCTTTGCGGTTCGAAACGTGGGGTAGCGGACGTCGGTAGCAAGCCCGCGTATCTGGCCGCATTGTACTCCACGACCGCGCAACCTCGCCAGGCGACTTGCCGTCGGTAACCGGCGATGATAACTTATCCATCGAACCGGATAAATCGAACCGGATAAACGGTATACCCGACCAGAACACCAACATCCAGGCTTCATCGCAACCGGCGACCTGCCGAGCAACCGGCGACCTGCCGAAACTTCAGGAGCATCAAACGAGATGACCACTGCCTCCGACGTTCGCACCCACAACAACTTCATCGGCGGGGAATGGACGCCGTCAGATTCCGGGCGCACCTACCCGGTTTACAATCCGGCCCACAAGGATCGTCTGCTGGGTCATTCCCAGCTGTCCAACCCCGAGGATGCTCTCCGCGCCGTGGCCGCTGCCTCGGAAGCCGCCGCCGCCTGGGCCGACACGCCGGCGCCCCTGCGCGCCCAGGTGCTGTTCCGCGCCCTGGAAATTATGGAGCGGCGCGCCGAGGAAATCGCCCGCACCATCACGGAAGAGGAGGGCAAGCCATTGCCCGACGCTCGCGGTGAGGTGAAGCGGGCCATGAACATCATGGAGTACGCGGCCGGCGAAGGTCGCCGGATGTTCGGTTACACCACGCCGTCGGAACTGCCCAGCACGGTTGCCTACACCGTGCGGCGGCCGCTGGGCGTCGTTGGCATCATCACGCCCTGGAATTTTCCCATTGCGATACCGGCCTGGAAGATGGCGCCGGCCCTCATCTGCGGCAACGCCATCGTGTTCAAACCGGCTTCTGCCACGCCGCTCAGCGCGGTGAAACTGGTTGAGGTATTCGAGGAAGCGGGAGTGCCGCCGGGCGTACTGAATCTCATCACCGGGCCGGGTGGCAGCGTTGGCAATGCACTGGTGGAATCGCCCGACGTTTCCGCCATCTCATTCACCGGCAGCACCGAAATCGGTACCGAGCTTTACACCCGTAGCGCGGCTTTACTCAAAAAGGTGCAGGCTGAGATGGGCGGCAAGAATGCCGTCATCCTGCTGGCCGACGCTGACCTGGACAAGGCGTTGGGCGGCATTGTGCAGGGCGCCTTTGGCTCCACCGGCCAACGATGCACCGCCACCAGTCGTGTCATCGTGGAAGATGCCGTTTACGATGAGTTCATGCAGCGCCTCATCGACAGCACCTCAAAACTGACCATCGGTGACGGGATCCTGGACGGCATCGACATCAGCCCGCTGTCCAGCGAGTCGCAACAACGCACGGTGTCGGAGTACATCGCCGCTGGCGCCGCCGAGGGGGCAACTCTGGCCTACGGCGGGCGCACGCTGTCGGGCGGGGAGTTCGATGAAGGCTGGTATGTAGAACCCACCATCTTCACCGACGTGTCGCCAGATATGCGCATCGCCCGCGAGGAGATATTCGGACCCGTGCTAACCGTATTTCGCGCCCGCGACCTGGAGCACGCCGTCGAAATTTCCAACAGCGTCAAGTTTGGCCTTTCCTCATCCGTGTACACCAGAGACATTCCCCGCGCCTTCCGCTACATCAACACGGTGGACGCCGGCATGGTGCACGTCAACGCGCCAACGCTGGGCGGCGAGGTTCACTTGCCTTTCGGCGGCCTCAAAGCTTCCGGCGTCGGCCAGCGGGAGCAGGGCGTGGAAGCGGTGGATTTCTTCAGCGAGGTCATAACCGTTTACATCGACTATGCCGACGCCCCCCGGGAGCAGGCCAGATTCATCTAGTCGGTTGTTTGCCGGCGGCAAATGGACAGTGGCCGCGGCAATAGCGGTGGCGTCGATTCTGCCCGCCATCGCCTGCGCACCGACTGACGCGCAAATCGAGGCCAGGATCCAGCAGGACCTCCAGACGGTTCGGGCGGAATCTGCCGCGCACGGTTCCGGGCTCAACTCGTTGTACCTGAAAGTCTGGCCGTCGGTTTTCTTCATCGACCCCACTGACGGGCAGCACGGCACCGGCTGGCTGCTGGAGCCGGGATTGATTCTGACTGCCGCCCACGTGGTGGCCGGGGTCGAACAGGTTATTGTGCGTCAGGCCACGCATCCAACTTTCGTCGCCGAGGTGGTCGGAACGGATCAGCGCCGCGACGTGGCCCTGCTGCGCTACGGCCTGGACCAGGCACAGCTGCACCCCGGGGCCATTCCGCTCCCATTGGGCGACGCCACCATCAGCGACATTGCCACCGACCTGCTCGCTCTGGGTTATTCCGGCAGCGGCGTCAAACGGGAAGGCACCGTTGGCTCTCCCAAGGCCAATGCCGGCATCCTGTCGCAAATCACCAGCTTCGGGCCGGATAGCTATGGCCGCAATCTGGAGATGGACGCTGCCATCGACCCCGGCGACAGCGGCGGCCCGGTGCTAAATGCAGACGGTGAAGTCGTCGGCATGGTGCGCGCGGCGGCCCGACAGTCAGCTACCGGAGGCCGGGTGGTGGGCACGTTCTACGCGGTTCACGTCGACGAACTGCGGGCAGTGGTAGAGGAGATTAGAAATCGCGAAAATCCGGCTCCTCGGCAATAACGTCGAGGATGGACTGGGCCACGTAAATCTGAGTTCGTCCCATCCGGGATGTTGGGGCCAGTATTTCTGCCCCAACCAGCCGGTTGATATGCCCTTGTGCCGTCGCATGAGTAACATCGAGTAGCGATTGGGCATAACGGGCAGTAATATAAGGAGCGGCAAATATTTCATCAATCAGTCGCAACGCTATGCCGGACGTCCGGTGATTCTGTACTCTAGCCTGATAATCGGAGCGTAGACTCAATAGTTTATCCACGCGTTGGAAAGCGTCATTGGCAACGGCAGCAACTGCTGCCAGAAAGAATTGAATCCACGGTGTCCACTCTCCTCTGAGGCTGACGTTGAGCAGCAAATCCACGTAATTCCGCCGGTATTCCAGGAAGTAGTCGCTGAGATACAACCACGGCCGGGACAAGTACCCCCGGTCACACAGCAATAATACTGTCAGCAACCGGCCTGTTCTCCCGTTGCCGTCCTCAAACGGATGGATAGCTTCAAACTGGTAATGAATTAAGGCCAACTGCACCAGCAGTGGTATTCCGGGGTCGGTTTGCAGAAATTCTTCAAGTTGGTATAAGGCCGGCGCCATTTCACGGGCTGGAGGCGGCACATATCTAGCATACTGAATACCCGGTTGATTCCCTCGGATTATGGCCTGCAGAGTGCGAAGTTCACCGGGTTTGCGGTTACGCCCACGAACACCTGACATTAATATCTCGTGAACCTCACGAAGCAAACGCAGACACACCGGCAACTCATTGAGCCGCTCCGGGCCGTGTCGAAGGGCTCTTACGTAGTTATGCACTTCCTGGGTATCGTCACGGTCTCTGGTCGTTCCACCAATCTGATATTGATACAACTCGGCAATATCGGACGAGGTTCCCTCGATGCCGCTGGATGCTACCGCTTCACGTCCCGTAGCGAGGCTAATCATTAGGTGGGGATTAGGCAAATCGGCGGCCCGTCCGTCCAACCGGCTCAACGCACGGTCCGCCTGAGAGAGCAATGCGACCGTTTCGTCGCGCCACTCTATGGCCGGCATAAGGGGATCAGGTACAAACGCCGGCCAATAACTACCGTCCAATGTGTCCGCAGGCACCAGGCGTCCAGGGCTGGCGTCCGTAAAATCGCTTTCAAGCATCGGAGATTACCAATGGCGATAGGTCTAGTCAACAGTCGGACTTCGGGAACAATGCGAGCATTCCGTA
The DNA here is from genome assembly GCA_965220095.1 of Dehalococcoidia bacterium. Classification (GTDB taxonomy): domain Bacteria; phylum Chloroflexota; class Dehalococcoidia; order Lucifugimonadales; family UBA3495; genus Bin87. The sequence goes on along the minus strand of OZ244805.1, from coordinate 681,355 downwards.
AAAATGCGGCATTGGGGGATGCACAATATCAAATGTCTAACATCCAAAGGCTCTCAATGATAGAAAGCGCCTAAATTCTATTATTGCGATGCCTCTAATGCAAGGTTCCTTGCATTGCAATGGCGCCAATGCCAAGTTTGACCGCTAACCTACATTAGGTTGGCAGCATTCTACAAAGCCCGTCGCCCACTAAAGCCGGTGTCGGTGGGGTGCCACCACTCGATGGCCCGTTCTCCGCGCTGCCAGCAGAGATACACCGTGTCGCCGTCGCGCCGGCTGGGAAAATCTACCAGGCCACGGCCGATGTCCCGCACCACGATGCCGGCATTGGTTATCTCGGCGACGGCTTGCTGGAGCTGCGTCGTCAGACGCGACACCTCATTTTCCACGTCAGCAATTTCTTCCTCGCTGCTGGAGTGTCCATTGCTGCGGCGGCGGCGCAACAAATCGAGCAAATACTCCTGCCGCTCCACCAACTGAGCCCGCACCGGAGCCATCGCGGAGAATCGCTCTTCCAACCAGGGCACCAGCTCATTGGCATCATCCAGGTTGAAAATCTGCTCGGCCATAACCACTGTATAATACACTAACCCAACAACCGCTCGCGTGGCCGCTGCCGGCTTCCCGAGGCGGGTCATGGTGCCCTCTATTATGCCCGACGAACCCTCCAACAATACCCCCGATCGTGGCCGATTCGCAGCTGGCGATCTGGCGCTGTTTATCGACCGCAAGGGCCGCACCTACCAGCACCAGCTGACGGACGGCGGCAGTTTCCATAGCCACCTTGGGCAGCTGCCCAACGAAAATGTCGTCGGCGAGCCCGTGGGCGGATGGTATGCCACCAACCGTGGCCACGTGCTGCTCGCGATTCGCCCCACCCTGGGGGATTATGTGCGGTTGATGCCACGCGGCCCGCAGGTCATTTACGCCAAAGACCTGGGCAATATCGTGTCGATGGCCGACATATTCCCCGGCGCAACCGTCGTCGAGGCCGGCTTCGGTTCGGGTGCGTTGACCACCGCGTTGTTGCGCGCGGTGGGTCCCCTGGGGCGGGTACAGTCCTACGAAATCAACCCCGAAGTAGTAGCCAAAGCGCTGGCCAACGTGCGGTCGGTCATTCCCGATACCACCAACCACGAGGTCATCGTCGGCGACATTTTCGATGGCATCGCCGAACCCGCTGTCGATCGGGTGATACTGGATTTGCCGGAACCTTGGCAGGCGGTAACCGCCGCCGCCGAGGCTTTGATCACCGGCGGGATTTTGCTCTCATTCTTGCCGACCATCCTGCAAGTGCAGGAGCTGGTGCTGGCGCTCAACGCTGACGGACGCTTCGCCCGGGTTGAAACCGCGGAAACTCTGCTGCGAGGTTGGAACGTAACCCGTCGCAGCGTGCGGCCGGCTCACCGGATGGTGGCGCACAGCGGCTTTATCACCACGGCAGTGCGTTGCGTACCGCGGAATGTTCGCAGCACTGAAGCGGATTCAGGGGAGATTTCACCCTCACCCTAACCCTAACCCTCTCCCATCAAGGGAGAGGGGACAGGCCGTGCACCGGGAACACGGCGTCCCGCACGGCGCCGACACTTTCGGCGGCCAGAGCCTTGGCATCGGCTCTCACGTTGACCGGAATGTCTGGAACTTCGCCGTCCCGCAACGTGTTGCGCCCCAGTCGTTCGATGGCCGCCATCGGGATGCGATCCGGCCATTCGGCCCCGCACATTACGCCGTAGGCCAGCGTCCAGCACCGGGCAACGGCGCCGAGGTCGTAACCGCCCCCGCCGGTAGCCAGCCACGGGTAGCCCAACCCGCCCAACCGCTCCACGGCGGCGATGAAGCCCCGGCTGGTTACCTGCAAGTGCGTCAGCGGGTCGGTGTGGTAGGAGTCAATGCCCAGTTGGGTAAGCAGCACGTCCGGATCGAAAGCCTGCACCAAAGGCGGCACAATAGACTCGAACGCGTCCAGATAAATCTCGTCGTCGGTGTATGGGTATAGCGGCAGATTCACCGCGTATCCCACGCCCTCGCCGGCGCCGGTTTCGCCGGCAAACCCGGTGCCGGGGAACAGGTACTGGCCCGACTCGTGAACCGAGATCGTCAACACGCGCGGGTCATCGTAAAAAGCATTCTGTACGCCGTCGCCATGATGAGCGTCAATGTCGACGTAGGCCACGCGTAAACCGCGTCCCAGCAGGTATTTGATGGCAACCACCGGATCGTTGAATACGCAAAAACCGCTGGCCTGCCGCGCCGCCGCATGATGCAATCCGCCGCTGATGTTGAACGCCGCCGACACCTCGCCGTCGGCCACCATCCGCGCAGCGGTCAGGGTGGCCCCGGTGCTCAGCATCGCCGCCTCGTACATACCCGGGTAGGTTGGGTTGTCGCCGCCCTGAGCGAAGCCGAAGCGCTGGGGTTGCGCTCCGGTCAGGCCGAGACTCAGGGTGCGCACTGCGGCCATGTAATCCCGCGTGTGGAACGCGCCTACGCTGGATTCATCCGCCAGCGACGGTGTCACCAGCAACGAGTTGGCGCCGTCAAACGCACCGTATGCCTCCAGCAACTCGTAGGTATGGCGCAGGCGGATGGGCCGCATGGGGTGGTCGGCCCGCAGCACGTGCTGGCTCATGGCGTCGTCATACACAAAGGCGGCCCGTGGCATATCTTTTCCCCCGGTGGCAGTAGTGCAACAGCCCGTAGGTTACCACGCCTGGACAACGCCGGCGGTGATGGTCTCGACCGTTGGGATTGCACATCGGTTATACTGGGCCAAACCCGCCTGACCAATGCAAGCATGATAAATTCAAACGACATCACCGCCGTAATCCTCGCCGGAGGCCAGAGCCGGCGTCTGGGGCGGGACAAGGCGGTGGAGCCATTCGGAGGCGAACCGTTGATTCGGCGCGCCATCCGGCGGGCGGTGGACGCAGTTTCTGCATCAGACATAGTGGTGGTGGTGGCCGACACCGCGCGAGGGATGGCGTTGCCGCTGGATCCAGAGCATCGCACGGCAGTGGACGTGTTCCCTGACTGCGGCTCGCTGGGCGGCATTTACACCGGGTTGCATGCGGCGCAAACCGACTGGTCGCTGGTCGTTGCCTGCGATATGCCCTTTTTGTCAGGACCCCTCCTGGCGCAAATGGCCGCGATGCGCGATGGCGTGGACGCCGTGGTGCCAGAAATCGACGGCCGACCTGAGCCTACCCATGCCCTGTATTCGCGCCGGTGTCTGCCGGCCATCGAGGAACGCCTGCGAGCCAGGGAGTTGAAAATATCCGGCTTTTTCGACGCTGTGGAAGTGCGCTTCGTTCCTGAAGCAGAGGTGCGCCAATTCGACCCGGACTTGCTGAGCTTTTTCAACATCAACAGGCCCGAAGACCTGGCGCGCGCGCTGGAACTGGCATCATGACCATTCAGCGCATGGAAGCGGGTCAGCTGGTTGACATCACAGTGGAGCTGTTTGGCACCGCCCGCGTGAAGGCCGGCGCCAGCGTGGTACCGCTGCGAATCGCCGCCCACGCCACCTTGTCTGAACTGGCGGGCGCCCTGGCCCGCCAATGCCCGGCCCTGCTGGGCAACGCAATTTCTGGCGACGACGGGGGTTCATCGGTCCCAATTATCCAGCAAGGTTACGTCATCAATCGAAACGGGTTGGAGTTTCTGTCCGAGGATGCTGTCGTGTCCCTGGAGTTGCAGCCGGGCGATGCGTTGCTACTGCTGTCCAATCAGGCTGGCGGGTAAGACCGCCCGTGGTGCGGCCATTAACCATGAACGCGGGAAACGGGAACGCAGCAAACGGGAACGTAGCAAAGGGCTATCGCGGACGGGCGTTGGTGGTTGACGTCACCACCGGGGAGCATCGCTGGGATCCGATCCCGGACGCCGTGCTGCGGGCCACCATCGGCGGCATCGGCTTGGGCACCTGGCTGTTGCATCGATACGGCGCGCCAACTGCCGACCACGACGGGGAAACGCTAACCGATGCCGACCGGCGTCGCCTGCTGGACTCTGCGCTGGAACCCGAAAACCCGCTGATTTTCGCCACCAGCCCGCTGGTGGGAACGCGGTTAACCACTTCCAGCAAGTTTGCGGTGCTGACCCGTTCGCCACTGACCGGGTTCATTGCTGACGGCCTGTCTTCAAGTCATTTAGCGGTGGAGTTGAAGCGTGCTTGTGGAGACGCGCTCGTGGTCGTTGGCCGAGCAACCGCACCGACCTTGCTTCAAATCGACGCCGATGGAACCCCGCGATTGCTGCCGGCCACCGACCTGATGGGCCTCTCCACGATGGACACCGAGGCAGCCGTGAAGCAGATGCTGGACGATGGCAGCCGACGACCGGTGCGCGTCGCCAGCATCGGGCCGGCCGGCGAGCGACTGGTGCGGTTCGCCAGCATCGCCAACGACGGCGGACGGCAGGCCGGGCGCTGCGGTCCCGGTGCAGTCATGGGCAGCAAGAACCTCAAGGCTATTGCGATTCGAGGTCGGCCAGACTCCGACCCTCCCATTGCCGATGCCGTCGGCCTGCGCAAGTATGCTCGCGACCTCAGTCGCCGCAGCCTGGGGGCGGCCACCGCCAAGTATCGTGAGCTGGGCACCATCGCCAACGTGTCGGTGTTCAATCGCCTGGGCACACTCCCGACGCGCAACTTCCAGCGGTCAACATTCGAACAAGCGGAGGCGGTCAGCGGCGAAGCGCTCCATCAGACCCGGGCGACGCGGACGGCTCATTGCGCCAATTGCACCATCGGCTGCGAAAAAATCGTTACCGTTGCACCCAAAGACGACGGCGCAGCATCGACGGGCCCACCCATCAGCGCGCGCCTGGAGTACGAAAGCCTCTTTGCGCTGGGGCCGCTGGTCGGCGTCGGCGATCCGGACGCCGTGATCCGAGCCGTGCGGCGGTGCGACGAGTTGGGCCTGGATACCATCTCGGCGGGCGGCGTTATTGCATGGGCGATTGAAACGGCGGAACGCGGTCTGCTGCCTCAGATGACGTCGGTAATGGGCAGCGACGCCGCGACCCCAGCCGGCTTGCAGTTCGGCGACGGCGAAGGCGTGATTGCGCTGCTGGACGACATCGGGTACCGCCGCGGTTATTTGGGTAATCTGCTGGCCGGCGGTACGCGCTGGGCGGCCCAACAAGTCGGCGGCGGTTCTGCCGACTGGGCGATGCAGGTGAAAGGGCTGGAGATGCCCGGCTATGAGCCGCGTAGCCTGAAAACACTGGCCCTGGGCCTGGCTACCACCCCGCGCGGCGCCTGCCACAATCGCACGTCCGCCTACGATGCTGACTTTTCGGCGGACGTCGACCGCCTGGCTGTGGACGACCGCCGCGGCCATATCGCCGCCGCCAGCGAGGATTTCGCCGCCGCTCTTGATTCGCTGATCTGGTGCAAATTCCTGCGCCGGGCGTTCGACGATTTCTGGGAGGAATCGGCCGAGGTTTACCGCATGGTGACGGGCTGGGACGATTTTGACGCCGCCGAGCTCCGCCGCGCGGCCCGCCATATCGCCGACCTGAAAAAGGCGTACAACCAGCGCTGGGGCTGGCGTCGCAGCGACGATACCCTGCCACCCCGGATACTCACCGAACCGCTGACCGACGGTGTTGCCGCCGGCGTCGGGCTTACCGCCTCCGAGCTGGACAAGATGATTGCCGACTACTACGTCGCTCGAGGTTGGAGCGAGGCCGGGCAGGTAGACGCCGCCACTCTAGCGTTATAACGGTTCCTTGGCCGGCACCCCGATCCGCCGGGGGTAGCGCTCCGGGGTCGGCCCGGTTTTCTGAACGGCCACCAGCCACCGATCGGCCGGCAGAGGCGGCGACACCGCGTCAACCGACTGCACCTTCACCACCGCGCCGCCCACTTCGGCCAGCGCGTTGCTGGCATCCCGCGCCTCCGCCGGACCGTCTTTGCCCTTCCACGCCAGCAGATGGCCGCCCAACTTGCACAGTGGCAGCCCGTACTCGACCAGCACGGGCATACGTGCCACGCCCCGCGCCAGAGCCACATCGAAACCGGCCCGGTAGCCATAGGTGCGGCCCAACTCTTCCCCGCGCACCGTTAATACTTCCACGTCCGGCAGATCCAGATGCTCAACCAACTGCTGCATGAATCGCGTTTTTTTGCCCACCGATTCGGCCAGTGTTACCTGCAGCCCGGGGAAGGCAATTTTCAGGGGTACTCCCGGGAAACCCGCTCCGGCTCCGATGTCGACCACCCGCGTGCCATCCGGCCACTGTGGCAGCGCCAGCACCGCCGTCAGCGAGTCCAGATAGTGGCGCACCTGCACGTCTTCAGCATCGGTTACGGCTGTGAGGTTGGCCCGGCGGTTGCCCTCGAACAGCAGCCGCGTGTATTCGGCAAACTGCCCCAGTTGCGTTGGCGTGAGGTGCAGCCCCAAACGTCGGGCTTGCTCCGCGAGAATCTCCATCCCCGCGGCAACGGGTTGCGTCATTTCGCCAAAAATCGGGCGAACACGTCCCGTCCGGCGAATTCGGCCCGCTCTCCCAGCTCTTCTTCGATGCGCAGCAGCTGGTTGTACTTGGCCAGGCGCTCGGAGCGGGTGATGGAACCTATCTTGATTTGGCCGGCGCCCGTCGCCACCGCCAGGTCTGCGATGGTGGTGTCCTCGGTTTCGCCGGAGCGCGCCGATATGACGGGAAGGTAGCCCCGCTCCCGGGCCAGGCGCACCGTGTCCAGCGTTTCGGTCAGCGTCCCGATCTGGTTGGGTTTCACCAGCACAGCGTTGGCGATGCCCTGATCGGCTCCCTGCGCCAATCGGCCTGGGTTGGTGGTGAACAGGTCATCGCCGATCAGCTGGGTAGTAGCCCCCAGCCGTTCGGTCATGTACGCCCAGCCTGCCCAGTCGTCTTCGGCCACGCCATCCTCAATCGAGATGATTGGATAGGTTCCGCTCCAGTGCACCAGCAGGTCGGTCAGCTCGGTGGCGGAGAAAGTGCGACGTTCGGCCCGCAGTGCATAGCGGCCATCTCCATCCTGGAACTCGGTGGCCGCCACGTCCAGGCCGATGGCGATGTCACCGTCCCGGGCACACCGATAGCCAGCGAGCCGGGTGGCGTCGTGGAGCAGGCCCAAGGCGTCTTCGTGGCAGGGCAGGGGAGGCCCGTAACCGCCCTCGTCAGCGACGCCGTATGAGTAGGGTCCGGTTTGGGAGAGGATGCGTCCAATCGCTCGATAGACTCCCACGGCCATCCGTAGGGCTTCGCGAAACGTCGCCGCGCCGATGGGTATGGCAAGGAAATCCTGCATGTCAAGGCCACCCTCGGCGTGGCGGCCACCGCTGATGATGTTGACCATGGGCATGGGCAGCGTGGTGGCGTCATCGCCACCGAGGTATCGGTAGAGCGGCAAGCCCAACGCGGCAGCCGAAGCGTGGGCGGCGGCCAGCGAAACGCCCAGGATGGCGTTGGCGCCCAGGTTGGACTTGTTGGTGGTGCCGTCCAACTCGCGCAGGCGGGCGTCGAGGGCGGCTTGGTCGGTGGCGTCAGTGGGGTTTGCGCCAATGATTGCTGTTGCGATGACGTCGTTAACGGCGGCCACCGCCCGCAGTACACCCCGGCCTTCGTAGCGCGTGGGGTCGCCGTCGCGCGACTCCACCGCCTCGTGCCGCCCGGTGGATGCGCCGGATGGGACGATGGCCCGCCCCGTCGCTCCGCCGTGCAACCTGATGTCAACTTCGACGGTGGGGTTACCCCGGGAGTCCAGCACCTCGCGGGCGTGGATGTTGGTTATGTGGGTTGAAGCGGGCATGGGTGTATGTCAGTCATTGCGAGCGCAGCGTGGCAATCCCGTCGCCGATAGCACGATGGTTAAGGCTTACGGGATTGCCACGTCGCTACGCTCCTCGCAATGACAGCGGGACTGGATTCCGGCCTTCGCCGGAATGACGGTTCGGGGTAGTTAACCGTGGCTTTCGGATTTGATGTCGTTGAAGGTTACGCGGAGCATCGGAGCGTCGGTTTCGTTTTTCCACTGGTGGTGTTCGACGGGCGGGACGAGGACCGCGTCGCCAGCGGTGACGGTGTACTCAGTGCCGGAGACGACCAGCGTGCCCGAGCCTTCCAGGACGAACACGGTGTGCTCCCATTCGTGGTTGTGGCCGCCGGTGTCCGGATGGCTCACCGCGCCGGGCTGCATCGCGCCGTTGTAGAGCATCAGGTAGTTGGGGCAGCCGTCTCGGCCGCCGAGCATGGTATGTCCGGTATCGGCGTTCAGGTCGGCGTGGTTGCGGATGACCGGCGGGGTTCCGGAGCCGGTTTCGGTGCCGCCGGGCCGGGCGTTGCCGCTGGCCGCCGAGATTGGGTTGATCTCGATGCGGCGGATGTCGCTGTCACCGTCATTGCGGGTTACGTGGTCCACCATGGGCGGAATTAACATTGCGTCGCCGGCCTTGACTGAATACTCCTTGCCGTCGGCGACGAGAGTGCCGCTGCCCTCGATGATGTAGACCTCGTGCTCCCACTCGTGAATGTGGTGGGAACTGGCGCCGCCCGGCTCGATGACCGAGTAGGCCAGGGTTACCAGGGGCGGGTTGTCGTCCGCGCTGATGAGGCGGGCCGGAGCGCCGGCAGCGAAGTCTTTAATGTTGCGGATCAACGGTTCCATGATTTATCTCCTTCGGGTTGGTTGACGGTTCGGCGTTGGTTTGAGTTCCCGGTCGATTATACGAGCCGGCGGTTGCGGTGTCATTGCCGGATCCGGTTCACTGTGATGGCGCCGGGCTCCCGGCCGGTTCGCCTGATCTCCATAACCGACGGTCCTGGGGTCGTCCCAAAGGCCGAGGGGTCTCAAAATCAGGCGGAACAGGACGTACAAAAGACCCATCAACGCGAACGCAAGGACCAACATGATTATGCCAGTGATTATAATTTCCGGCCAACACCAGGTTGTACTCAGACGCCTGGGCGCGTCGCCAAATGGATCGAACCAGCCGTGGCAGGCATCCGGCCCATAATTCTCTATGGCCTAAGCGAATCCAAACGATACAGCGAAAAAAACAAGGCCCAATGCCCAGACACACCCTTTCTGCACCATATCGATTCGTACCTCCCACCCAACATTGGGGCCGGGAGTCGCACCGAGCCCGATTACCCGGCAAGCGTTGCCAGTGCGGCCTCCGCAGCCTCGGTCTCGGCGGCGGATTTGCTGCCGCCCGTACCTTCGCCCAGCACCTCGTCATCGGAGGTGACCACTTCGACGGTGAATCGGGGGTTATGAGGAGGTCCCCACGTTGCGACCACCCGGTAGGCGGGCGCCGACTGACCCCGGGATTGCAGCAATTCCTGCAAGTCGGTCTTGGGGTTATGGGGACGCCAGTCCGGGCGGCAGGTGTCTGCGATTTCGTCGGCCAGCGCTTGCAGCACGAACCGGCGCGCTTCGTCGTACCCGCCATCCAGGTACACGGCGGCAATGACCGATTCCATCACATCGCCCAACACCGACGGGCTGCTGCGGCCGCCGGTGGTGTCCGATCCGCGACCCAAACGGACGTAATCGGCCAAGTTCAACCGCGCGGCAACGGTCGCCAACGCCCGCTGGCTCAGCAACGTCGTCCAGCGCCGCGTCAGGCCCCCCTCGTCGCAGTCGGGCAGCCGATGGTAGAGTTCGTCGCTGACGACCAGGCGTACCACCACGTCGCCCAGAAATTCCAGCCGCTCGTAGGATTCCCGGGCGTCGCCCGAATGCTCGTTGACGTAGGACAGATGGGTCAACGCCTGCAGCAACAAGCCCCGGTCCTGAAAACTCAGGCCCAGGGCTTGTGCTAGCTCTTCAACTGGCCGATGCCCGGTGTTGGGCACCGAGGGGTTATGAGCGGACACCCTCATACGGCCACGGCGGGGAAGGCCGCTTGACCTCGCCCACGTGCTTGTGGTCGGCAACCATTTCAACCAGGTTCTCGTAGACGGAACCGGACTCTTCCTCCGACGGAATGAACATCTTGACGAAACCCGAGTTGCCGTTGGGGAACACGTAGAGGGGCACGCCGAACGCGCCGTGGACTTCCACAGCTTCGGTGTGGCTCTCGCCGATTTCCCGCAGGACTTCCGGGTCGGCCAGGTCTTCGGCGAACTGGCCCATATCGACACCCGATGCCTCGGCAACCGCGTTGATGGCGTCGGCGTTGGTCAGGTCGATGCGGTCTTCATGGCGGGCCCGCAGCAGGTTGATGAAGAACTTGTCCCAGATCTCCTCACCCTGACGCTGGGCGGCGATACCGGCGCGCAGCTCCAGGAGCGTATTGTCCGCGTCGTCCTGCTCCCAGTACTTGAAGTTGTCGCCATCGGGCTTGTTGTTGTCATAGTTAACCTGAACCAGCGAGAATGGCTTGAGGTCAACGTTGATTTCGTGATCAGTAGTCTCGCGAACTTTCGCCCACCACATGGCAGCGTTGTACACGAAGGGTCAACGGAAGTCGTAGTAGCAAAGGAAATCAGCTTCGGCCATAATGCCACCTCTTTTCGGGGATGCGTTGCAGCGGAGTCAAACCGCCTCTCATTTGAGGGCGATTGTAGCACAGACCAAACCAGCCGTCATCACAGATCCCGACGTCACGCGTGCCCACTACCATCTGTCATTGCGAGGAGCATAGCGACGTGGCAATCTCGATGAGGTTGAACATACGTCGGCGAACCGCCGTTGCTACGACGACGAGATTGCCACGCTACGCTCGCAATGACAAATTGGCTATGCATGAGAGATCCCGAGCGGAGTCCGGCGGGGCGAATTGGCCGGAGATATGCAACTTGCCCCCGGACGTTCACCCGGTTATATTGTTTGTGCTTATTGTGATGATTAGGGCGCGCTAAATCAATGGAGATTACTCATGACGCAAAGCAATCGGCTGCGCAGCGGCCAGGTGGAACCGCCGGCAACATCCGTAACCGTGTACGAAGCCATCCACAACCGTCGCATGAACAACGAATTTTCCGACGCCGTACCCGCCCGCGACGCATTGCAGAGGATGATTGACGCCGCAATCTGGGCGCCAAACCATCGTCTCACCAACCCCTGGCGATTCTTCGTGCTGGAGAAAGGCGGAGCCAAGCGGAACGAGGTGGGTCAGCTCGCCTATGACAATCAGATGGCCCGCAACGGAAACCAGGACGCGGCCCACGGGAGCCGGCAGCGGGTGCTGGACGCGCCCGCCCTCATCTACGCTTACAGCGTGCCGGCCGATTCCGCAGAAATGACACAGGAGAACTACGCCGCCGCCTGTTGCGCCGTGCAAAACCTGCTGCTGGCTGCCGTCGCCGAGGGCCTGGCCGGAGACTGGAGCACCGGCAACACCACCAGACACCCCAACCTGGCCGAGACGCTGGGCGCCGATCCTGACTGGGCGATGGTGGGCGCATTGTTCATCGGCCAACCGGCGCGCCCCTCGGCATCCGTTCGCTCCGCCGCCGGCGATGTGGCGGTCTGGCTGGACTAGGCGCATAGGGAGTCCGGCCCTCACCCCCGACCCCTCTCCCGGTGGGAGAGGGGAGCAGGAGAAGTTGTCATTGCGATGAATGGGGCGGGGACGGGATCCGTAGGGTGCTTGGGCAACGGTGGTTGTGTCTACACCGAGATTGCCACGTCGCCGCGCTCCTCGCAATGACAGATTGCGCGAAGGGCTCCGCCACGGGGTTTGCCACGCCGCTGCGCTCTTCGCAATGAGAGAAAGTGCGAGGGATGCCGGAGATGCGAGGGTTGCCGGAGAGCTGAATGGAGCGCCCATCAATGTGGGTGCGCTATACTGTGTCGCCGACGAAAAAATCACGCCGGCACGTCTGTCGACAAAGGAGCCAGTCGCCATGCCCTGGGCCGAAACTATCGTTGAAACATTGAAGAAATGGGACACGTCGCTGATTGCCTACGTGCCCGACATATCTATCCACCAGGTTACCAGAATCATTGACGAGGATCCCTACTTCCACCTGGTGTCCTGCACTCGGGAGGAGGAGGCCATCGGTGTGGCGGTGGGCAGCTACGCCACCGGACGCAACGCTGCGGTGTTCATGCAGTCCAGCGGGTTCGGCAACAGCGTTAACGCCGTCGCCAGCCTGTGCATCCCTTCCCGAACGCCGATACCAATCTTTATGAATCTGCGGGGGCAAGTGGGCGAGTTCAACATCGCCCAGGTCGCCATGGGCCGCAACACCACGTCCATCCTGGACCTGTTCGGCATTGCCCACTACACCGTCGAGAGCGAGGACCGGTTTGACACGCTGCTGGACGGCATCATGAAGCTGTGCCACGCCCACCGGAACCCGGTCGCAGTCTGTATGACCCCTATGCTGCACGGAGGCAAAATTGCTTAGGTTCGACGCCACCAAACTCGTTTTGCGCCACGCCGGGGACAGTCCGGTGGTCGGCAACCTGGGGCCCACCAGCGACGAGCTGTACCACGCCGGCCACCGGGACCGTAACTTCTACACCTACGGCAGCATGGGACTGTGTTCGTCCATCGCCCTGGGCATGGCGCTGTCCACCGACGACAAGGTAATCTCGCTGGACGGCGACGGCTCGCTGCTGATGAACCTGGGCACGATAGCCACGATTGGGCGAGAGAAGCCGTCGAACCTGGTGGTAGTGGTCTGGGACAACGAAGCGTGGGGACAAACCGGCGGCCAGCCCAGCCACACCTCCACCAACACCAACCTGGAAGAAGTCGCCAATTCCTGCGGCATCACCAAAACGGCCACCGTGGACGACCTGGAGACGCTGGAAAGCGTTCTCACGCAGGCGATGGCGGAGCCGGGGCCCTGGTTCATCGTGGCCAAGATCGAAGAGGCCGACCACTATATGCCGGTAGCGCCGGTGGAACCGGAGTTCACGCTTTATCGGTTTCGGAATACCTACGTGGGGTGATGGAGTGGGTCTGGCTTGGCGTTCGCGAAGTGGGGTTTAGCGGCTACATCATTTACGCTAACGAAAGCGGCGACCCTAATCCGGCGTCCGTTGACCCCAACTATCCGGTTTTTGTCCTCAACTTCTGCGTGTTTCGGAAGCACGACTATACCGCGTCGGTGCTACCGGCGGTGGCGGCGTTCAAGTTCGAGCATTTTGGGCACGATGCGGTGGTGCTGCACGAGAACGAAATACATCTAAAGAAGCCGCCATTCGTCTTTTTACGGGATGAACAACAGCGGGCGCTTTTTATGGCCGGGCTGGACTGGCTAATCAGGCAAGCGGATTTCACAATCATTGCCGCCGCGCTTGACAAGCGCGGGTTGGAGCAACCGCACGACCTCTACGAGATAGCCCTGCGAAATTGTATGGAACGCACTTACGGCTTTCTGGAAAATCCCGGCGAGCGTAAGCGGACAACACACATCATAATTGAAGGTAGAGGCAGCAAGGAAGACAGGCAACTGACGGAGGCATTTCAGCGCATTCGGCATGGCGAAAACTCGTCAGGCCAAACTCTGCCGGGTCTTGATATTGTATTTGCGGACAAGAAAGCCAACTCGGCAGGGTTACAAATTGCAGATTTGACGGCTCGCCCCATTGGCCGACATTTCATCGACCCGAAGCAGTCCAATCGGGCTTGGAAATCGCTTGAATCCAAGCTACTGCGTTCTCCGCAAGGTGATGTGGATGGATGGGGACTGACGATCTTGCCAAAATAGGGAAAAGCCCCGGACTACTCCGGGGCTTTTTACACGGATTGGGAACTACCCTGGCCCTCAGCGAAGGGCCTGTACCACTTCAGGCCAGTCGCCGGCAGGCAACATCCTGCCTTCAACGTACTTGATTGCTCACGGTCAAGCCGAGGCCAAATCCGCCGGCCGTAACCATCCCCAATCTCAATTGCTATGTTATACCCGTGCTGACAAGCAGTCAATGTCCAGTTTGCCAGCCATTAGCGGTTGGTCTATCATTAAGCCGGCGGGGTTGCATCTCCGCTCTATGCTTGTGGTTTCCAGGAGTATGGCCCCATGACCCAGGCTAATGTACCCGAATTGAACGCTGACGCGGTAGCCGTCGCCAGTGGCAACCCGCCGAATTTGCCGGCCGGGCTGACGGCCGCCGACCTGGTGGAAATCTGCCGCCAGATGATCCTGGTGCGCACCATGGACGAGCGCATCTGGGTGATGAACCGGCAGGGCAAGGTGCCCATTGCCGCGTCCGCCCAGGGCCACGAAGCGGTGCAGCTGGGCTCACTGCTGGCTGCCCAGAAGGATGGCGACTGTTTCCTGTTCCCCTACTACCGCGACCTGGCCATCAAGATGGCCGCCGGCCTGACTCCCCGACAGGTTATGCTGTCATTCATGGGCAAGGACGGCGATCCTTATTCGGGCGCGCGACAGTTTCCCCTTCAGGGGGCGGATCTGCCAAACAACATCATCCAGATTTCCAACGTGGTCGCCGCCGGGCTGACCCAAAGCGTCGGATACGCCCTGGGCTGCAAGATGATGGGCGACGACACGGTGACCATCTGTTACTTCGGCGACGGCGCCACCAGCCAGGGTGAGACCCACGAAGCGATGAACTTTGCCGCCATTCACCGGTTGCCCATCGTGTTCATCTGCGAGAACAACAAGTACGCCATCTCCACGCCGCAGGCTACCCAGATGGTGATTGGCGATGTGGCGGCCCGGGCCGAGGCCTATGGGTTCCCCGGGTTTGTCATCGACGGCATGGATCTGATGGCGTGTTACGAGGCGACCCGGCAGGGGATCGACTTTGCTCGCCGCACCGGGCCGACGCTGGTGGAAATGAAGTGCGAACGGTTCATGCCCCACACTACCGACGACGACGACCGCCGCTACCGCGACCGGGACGCTCTGGATGCGGCACGACAGTTCGATCCGGTTACAACCTTCCCCGCCGAGCTGATGAGCCGCGGTATCGTATCGCCGGAGCAGGTAGACCAATTCAAGGCCGAGGCGTTGCAATTAGTCAACGACGCTACCGATTTTGCCGACGCCGCTGCCCCTCCCGACGCGTCTACTATCTACGACCACCTATACGTCTAACGGCGCCGGGACGGCAAGAATGGGTAAAGCGCAACCCTTCCCATAATGAGCGGAACCAGCGCTGTTGCCCAAAACCGCGTCCTGCGCTACTTGGCCAGATTTATCCGCCTGCTTTTGGTTATTGCCATTTACGCTCTGCTATTATGGTATGGAACGGTAACCGCCGCACAGTTCGACACCCCACCCTTACCCACCAAAATCGATATTGCCCTCATTGCCCTCGGCATCACCGGCAGCATATACCGCATCCTGATTGACGTCGCGAACGAATCAAAAGGAGCCATCATGGTACTCGCCAAATTCCTCAACGACAAGTTGCTTGAACCTGCCCAGGAGAAGCTGCGCGCTGAGGGTCGTGACCAAGGTCGCGCCGAAGGCCGTGCCGAGGGTCGCGCCGAAGTAATCGCTAACATACGGTCTCGCCTGCTGGAAATAGGTATCAACCCGGATGACATCCTTCCATCCGAAGCACTTCCCGCCGAAGAGTCTGGCGGCGATAACCTAACCTGACCGCAAGCGGTCGTACCAGCCGAGAAGACCTTTTTCACGGAGATCGAGCTTACGGGCGGCAGCAATGACCGAGATGACGGTAATCGAAGCAGTGCGTTCGGCGCTGCGAGAAGAAATGGAGCGGGACGAGCGGGTTTTCGTCATGGGCGAGGACGTGGGTCAACGCGGCGGCGTGTTCCTGGCCACCCAGGGGTTTATCGAAGATTTTGGGCCCCAGCGCGTGCTGGATACGCCGCTGGCCGAGGCGTCCATTATGGGCATCGCATTGGGCGCCGCGTTCCGTGGGATGCGCCCCGTCCCGGAGGTGCAGTTCTCCGATTTCGTGTGGCCCAGCGTCAACCAGCTGATTGGGGAGGCAGCCCGTGTCCACTACGGAACCAACGGCGCCCTCAAAGTTCCCATGACCGTCCGCATACCCTACGGCGGGGGAATTCGCGGCGGTCTGTTTCACTCCCAAAATGTAGAGGCTCTGTTCTTCCACACACCGGGCTTGCTCGTCGTAACTCCATCGACGCCGTATGAGGCCAAGGGTTTGCTGAAATCGGCCATCCGCGACGACAATCCGGTGATATTCCTGGAGCACAAGAAGACCTACCGCCTGGTGCGCGGCGAAGTGCCCGACGAGGATTACACTGTCCCAATCGGCCCGGCCGACATCAAACGCGTCGGCGGCGACGTAACCGTGGTGTCCTACGGGCTGGCGATGCACTACTGCCTGGCCGCCGCCGAAGCCGTGGCTGCCGACGGGATTGCCGCCGAAGTGGTCGACCTGCGCACCCTGAAACCACTGGACACCGCAACGATACTGGCCTCGGTGCGCAAAACCGGCAAGTTGCTCATTGTGCACGAAGACAACATCAGCGGGGGCATCGGCGCCGAGATTGCGGCGCTGGCTGCCGACGAAGCGTTCGAGTATCTGGATGCCCCCATCGCCCGGTTGTGCGGCCCCGACGTGCCGACGATGCCCTTCGCCCAAACGCTGGAAGATGCCTACATGCCCAGCCCCGAGGCCATCGCCTCCGAGCTACGACGGTTGGCATCTTACTAGCATTGCCCTAACGGACGGGAAACGTCTCGGGCGGCCTTTCCAATCAACGAGGAATCACCTTTTGGCCCAATTCATTGAACTGCCCCACGTCGGCGAAAGCGTGGTTGAAGGCACCATCGGCAAGTGGCTCAAGCAACCGGGCGATCGGGTGGAACGCTATGACCCGCTGGTTGAAGTCATTACCGACAAAGTAACCATGGAAGTGCCCTCCCCGGTGGCTGGGCAATTGTTACGCATCATCGCCACGGAAGGCGAAACCGTGCCGATGGGAGCCGCCATCGCGGAGGTTGAAACCGACGAACGCGCAGCTTCGGCCCCGGTTGTCCAGGCAGCGGCAGCGGCCCCGACGGCGCCGCCGGCTCCGGTCCCGCCACTACCTCCGGCGACGCCAGCGACCTCGACGACGCCTGTGTCGTACCTCATTACCAACGCACAGCCGGTGGGGCCAACCGGTGGTTCGGCGGTGGAGGCGTTGGCTCAGGAAACCGCCGGCGCCGCGCCATCGCCTCCGGCCACGCCGGCCCCTCCGCCGGCCATTGCGACGCAACTGGTGGACGCCGCGAATCCGGCTGCCCACGCGGATGCCGACGCAGCACGTCCGGCGCACCGCCTGTCTCCAGCCGTGCGGCGACTCGCCCGCGAGCACCAGCTCGATGTCGACCGCATCACCGGCACCGGAATGGGCGGACGCGTAACCCGAGATGACGTGCTGCGGTTTCTGGAAACTGCCTCCGCTGAGCCAACATCTGCTCCGGTTACTGAGCTGGAGAAAATCAGCGACGAGAAGCGAGTTGCCATTACGCCAGTGCGCCGCATGATTGCCCAGGCAATGGTGCGGTCGGCGAGCCAGATTCCCCACGCCTGGAGCATGGTGGAAGTAGATATCAACGAGCTGGTGGCGCTGCGGAACCGCGAGCGCGACGCGTTCCGTCAGCGGGAAGGCATCAACCTGACCTACCTGCCCTTCGCGCTGAAGGCGGTGGCCGGCGCGCTGAAGGACAACCCAACGCTGAACGCCTCCTGGGGCGATGACCACATCGTACTCAAACGGCGCATCAATCTGGGTATTGCCGTCGCCGCACCCACCGGGCTGGTTGTGCCCGTCATCCACGATGCTGACCGGTTGAGCATAGCCGGGCTCGCCCACGCCATCGACGACCTGGCCGGTCGTGCGCGTAGCGGTGCGTTGCGACTTGAAGATGTGCAGGGGGGTACGTTTACCGTCAACAACACCGGCGCCCTGGGCAGCTCCGTCAGCGGCCCCATCATCAACCACCCGCAGGCCGGCATTCTAACCACCGAAGCCGTGCAACAGCGGCCGGTAGTCATCAACGACGCCATCGCCATTCGCTGGATGATGAACCTGTGCCTGTCATTTGATCATCGCATCAATGACGGCGAGGAGTCCGGGGGGTTCCTGCAGTCGGTCAAGCGTCGCCTTGAGGCGGTGGATGGCGACACTCCCATCTACTGACGCGGCGGCGCGCGATGCCGTTCCCGAGGTGTGCCGCATCGTCCGGTTGGGAACAGTCCCCTACCGGGAGGCGTGGGATTTGCAGGTGGAGATTGCCGACCGCGTGCGCCGGGGCCTGACGCCGGACACCCTGCTTCTGCTGGAACACCCTCACACCTACACGCGCGGGCGGCTGTCGCCAGACACGCACCTGCTGCTCGACCAATCGGCAGTGGCAAGTCGCGGCGCTGAAATCGTAGAAACCGACCGGGGCGGTTTGATTACCTACCACGGGCCGGGTCAGCTGGTGGCCTACCCCATCGTGCGCCTGCGGGGGCGCGGCGGGCCGCATTGGTACGTGCGGACTCTTGAGCAGGTTATCAGCAACAGCCTGTCCGAATTAGGACTGGCTAGCTCAACCGTGAATGGCTTGACCGGCGTGTGGACGGCAGACGGCCAACGAAAGGTGGCCGCCATTGGCGTCAAGATTGCCGGCGGTGTTGCCTACCACGGTTTCGCCATCAACGTGCGCGCCGACCTGTCCATGTTCGATGCGATCATCCCGTGCGGCATCGCCGATCGGGGCGTAACCAGCGTGGCTTCCGAGCTACCCAGCCGCGCCGAGCTACTCACCGTGGACACCATCGCAGATGCCGTCGCTCGCCACTTTTGCAAGGCATTTGGGTTTAGACCGACGCCAGATGAGAAGGGGCAGTAATTTATGCAGCTTATATCTAACATTTGACAATGCCCATGTGTCCTGCGAAAATGTTCCCCGTGGAGGGTAGCGCACATGACAAGCATTTTAAGGTCCTGGGTGTTCGGATTGCGTCGGGATATCGGTGTTCGCGATGTTTTCTGACGAGGCGTCGGCTCGGGAGTGGACAGTATATGAGCGACGGAACTATGCTGTAGTCAGTGTATCCCAGGCCAAGCAAATAGCGCAGCACTATCTTTTAGAGGAGAAGCTTGAAGAGATTGTGACTGCCTTCGGGTTGCCTGAAGTTGATGACCGTTACCATATATGGCGTGTTCCGTTGACCACTGCCCAACGAAGGGTCGGCGAAATAGTCATAGACGCACGCACTAGCTTGGTCCAGCGGGACCGTACTACGGATACAGACATCTTGAAGAGCAGATGGGGTCAGGTTGTTGGGAAATCTTGTCGAAAGAATACAGGCAAGGGTAACTCAGTGATCGCCCGATCCGAGTTGAATAATACTATCCTGCTCGGAGACTCGGAGCAAACACTGATAGATCTCCCAGCGGAATCCGTGGATTTGGTATTCACGAGTCCCCCATACTTCAATGCCAGACCGGACTATACCGAGTACACGGCGTACGAAGACTATCTGAGCAAGATGGGCCGTGTAATTGGCCAGTGCCACAGACTTTTAGCAGAGGGAAGATTCTTCGTAATCAACGTATCCCCAGTTCTGTTGCGCCGAGCGAGCCGCAGTCAGGCATCCCGTAGGATAGCGGTTCCGTTTGACCTTCACGCGGTTATCACAAAAATCGGTTTCGACTTCATAGACGATATCATATGGGAGAAACCGTCAGGTGCTGGATGGGCAACCGGGCGTGGTCGTCGGTTCGCTGCAGATCGCCATCCGCTCCAATACAAAGCAGTTCCTGTGACAGAATATGTGCTCGTATACCGCAAGCAGACAGACCGCTTGATAGATTGGAACATACGAAATCATCCAGACCAGTATGCAGTTTCAGATTCCAGGGTAGATGACGATTACGAGCGAACGAATATCTGGCGCATTTCGCCCACATCGACAAAATATCATCCAGCCGTCTTCCCTAAAGAACTTGCAGATCGTGTAGTCAAGTATTACTCGTTCAAAGGGGATGTGGTACTCGATCCATTCGCAGGAATAGGCACTGTAGGGGAGTCTTGTGTGAAGCACGACCGTCGATTCATCTTAGCGGAGATGTCGCCAGAATATGTGGATATCGTGAAAGAGAAGGCATATCAATGGCTTGGGGATGAGGCAAGAAATATCCACTGCATCAATACTCCATCTATAAATACTCCAGTACGGCTGTTCTAAGGTGCGTCATGGAAATACAAGACTATTTCCCGACAGAGGCCATAAAGTTGGTCACAATGAGGGCTCAGGACCTTCTCGGTACCTTAGGAGCTACTTCTACCAGAGAGATAGTGGCAGACGTACTTTTGGGGACCAATATAAGAGACGCTACAGAAAAGTTGACTAAGCAAAGAATTAATCTACTAAATGGCGCGCTCCTTGCTACTCATGTCAAACTCTATCTTGATGGAGTCCTCCTTACCAATATCCCCGATATGGCTTACTCTAGCCTGATTAGGACCAAGATGCCCAAAGAACAGAGGAATGTCCTTTTGTGGCTTCTAGGTTTGACGCAAAAGCAATTTGACAATGTTTTACGCTCCGATAATGCTGCATGGTCCAACTATATTCAGACATTGAAGAAAGGACTAGAGGAATCTTCTGAACTGGCTGAGGGCATATTCGGAGAGATGCCATTGTTTCTAGACCGTGATCAAATGTCATGGGAATGGGCATTGTCATTGATGATGTCTGTGGGGTCGCAGACATTAGCGACTCGTGGATCAGAGAAATCTTTGTATGGAAAGCTTTTCGAGAAACTGGTGCTGGTTTCTGCCCTATCGATTCTAGGCTTCAACCACACAACTCCCGGCGAAGTGATACGTACCAAGTCCTTCTGGTTATCTTCCACAGAAAAACGCGAAAGCGATGCCACAGCTATATGGAATTTAGGCCAGGGAGTTCGGTTCGATATTGGGTTCATAGGTAAAGGCAACCCAGAGATATCAATGGACAAGATTACCCGTTTCGAGAGCGCTATAAATATGGGTGGCATTAATTACTATATGCGTACGTTCATCATTGTTGATACTGTGGCTAAAGGTATTAGTGTATTTCAACTTGCCACTGATATAAACGGTGTTATAATTCAAATGTCAGCCAATGATTGGGTTCAGACATTAGGTAAGCAATTATCTGAGACACTAGACGGTTATAAATCTCCTTTAGAAGGGATGAATCATTCAAAATACGAAGAGACTATACGGCTTGGTGTACTCAACGCTCCATTGGAGGACATAATTAAACCGAACAGATGAGAAGAGCGCAAGCTGAATATCATCAACACCAGTGCCAGCGAAAGAAATCCCGTGATATGCCTATAAACCTTCGGAAGTTAGCACGAGCCATGATCAAGCGAGCTGACGAAAAGTTATGCGATCAAGCCCAAAAACTACGTGCCATGGCTACATGGAATGGTTGGATGAGATGAACGGTTGTCCAGTTATAGATATAAGCCCCTAAATTTATGCAATACGACGTCATCGTAGTGGGCGGCGGCTCAGCGGGTTGCGCCCTGGCGACGCGATTGTCAGAAAACCCTGACAAATCGGTGCTGCTGCTGGAAGCTGGGCCGGATTTCGCCGAGTTCGAGCAGTGGCCCGGCGAATTGCGGGACGGTTCCCGTCAGGAGGGGTCGGCGGTGGGCGCGCAGTTCAACTGGTCGTATCAGGCCACCGGAACCCAGGAGCAGGCCGCCCCCATGCAGATTGCCCGCGGCAAGGTCATGGGTGGCTCCGGGGCGGTCAACGGGCAGGTTTTTCTGCGCGGCTTGCCCGAGGATTACGATGCGTGGGCTCAGCAGGGTAATGACCAATGGTCCTTTGCCAACGTGCTGCCCTTCTTCCGCAAGCTGGAATCAGACGCCGACATCCGCGACGATTTTCACGGCAGCGACGGCCCGATTCCGGTGGTGCGCGCTCCCCAGGAAACCTGGCATCCATTTCAGCAGGCGTTTCTGACGGCGTGCTCCGCGTTGGGATTCCCCGCCGATTCAGACCTGAACCACCCCTCGTCCACGGGATTTGGCGCGGCCCCGATGAACAATCCGGCCGGCGTGCGAATGAGTTGCGCTCTGGCCTACCTGTCCGCCGCACGCCATCGGTTGAACCTGACCATCCGCCCCGGCGTCCTGGCCCGCCGCATCCGGTTTGAGGGCAACACCGCAACGGGTGTCGAAGTGGAAAGCGGCGGCCAGATATTCAACGTTGCCGGCGGCGAAATAGTCTTGAGCGCCGGAGGGCTCGCCTCACCCCAGCTGCTGATGCTGTCCGGCGTGGGCCCGGCAGGGCATCTGGCCGAAGTAGGCATACCGGTGGTGCAAGACCTGCCCGGCGTCGGACAAAATCTGCGCGACCATCCACTGGTGTACGTGGACGCCGCGTTGAACCCCGAATTCTCGTCGGACTTCTCCGGCTCACGTATCCAGACGCTGTTGCGCTACACGACGGTCGGTTCACCGCTGCGCAACGATATGCACGTTTATGTCAACAACGACGTGTCCGGCCCGAGTCCGTTGGGCAGCGACCCCGGTTCCGACCGGCTAGTGCTGCGGATGACCTGCATCCTGGAGCAGGCCGACAGCGCCGGGGAAATGCGTCTGTCGTCAGCCGACCCTCACGACAAGCCGGTCATTGACTACCGGTATCTGCGCAGTGACTTCGACCGCAGCCGTTTGCGGGAGGCCGTGCGTCTTTGCCAACAGGTGCTGGAACAACCCGCCTTCGCGCGAATTGCCGGCCCATTGGCGTCTCCTTCTGCTGAAATAATGGCGTCGGACGCCGAGCTCGACGACTGGCTCCGCCGCAACGTGTTCACTACCTTCCACACCTCCGGAGCGTGTCGCATGGGGCCGGACGGCGACCCGATGGCAGTCGTTGACCAGTTTTGCCGGGTGCGAGGGGTCCAGAACCTGCGGGTCGTTGACCTGTCCATCTGCCCCAACGTGGTGCGGGCCAACACCAACGCCACCGCCATCATGATCGGCGAACGCGCCGCCGAGTGGCTGTAGGACTGTAGCAACTATAGATGCCGGTCAGGAGATGCCGGCAAATGTGCCAGCCAGCTGTCGGCGCGCGTCGGCTATAATATCCCGCACCCGCGCCGTCAGCGCCTCTGGAGCAAATGCGATGCCCATTTCTCAATACGTCAGCAGGTCGATGGAAGAAGGTGGCTGGATCCGCCGCATGTTTGAGGTAGGCATTGCCCTGAAAGCGCAGTACGGCGAGGACAGCGTGTTTGACCTCTCGCTGGGCAACCCCATCATGGAGCCGCCTCCGGAGTTCCACGAGGAGTTGCGCCGCATCGCCCAAAACCCGACGCCGGGGATGCACCGCTATATGCCCAACGCGGGTTACGCCGAAACCCGTCAGGCCGTCGCCGACACACTATCAAGCGAAACCGGACTGTCCTTCGGCGTTGGCGACATCGTGATGACCTGTGGAGCCGCCGGCGCTGCTAACGTGGTACTGCGCACCATCCTGAACCCGGGCGATGAGGTTATCATCCTGTCGCCGTTCTTCGGTGAGTATGTTTACTACATCCAGAACCACAACGGTACGCCCGTCATTGTCGCCACCAATGCCGAGTTTGGCCTGGATCTGGAAGCGGTCGAGACGGCGATTACTCCGCGTACCCGCGCCATCATCCTGAACTCGCCCAACAATCCGTCCGGCGTAGTTTACCCTGAGGATGCCATCGTTGCGCTGGGGGATCTGCTGAACCGCGCCGAGGCTCGCTTCGGTTCCGAAATCTTCATCATCAGCGACGAGCCTTACCGACGCATCATCTACGATGGATTGACTTATCCCCAGGTGTTTCCCCACTACGAGCGCACCATCGTGGTCAATTCCCACGCCAAAGACCTGGGCCTGCCCGGTGAACGCATCGGACACATCGCCGTGCATCCGGCCTACCGCGACAAAGCAGAGTTGGTGAACGGACTGGTGTTTTGCAACCGGGTGCTGGGATTCGTCAACGCGCCGGCTCTGATGCAACACGTGGTGCGGGCGGTGCAGAGTGCGTCGGTGGACGTTGGGGAATACCAGCGCAAGCGGGATTTCCTGTACGACGGGCTAACCGGCATGGGCTATCAGATCGTCAAACCCCAGGGCGCGTTCTATCTGTTCCCCCGCTCACCGCTGGAGGACGATGAAGCCTTTGTCGCCGCGTTGCAGGAGTACAACGTGCTGGTGGTGCCGGGCAAAGGGTTCGGCACACCTGGCTATTTCCGCATCTCCTACTGCCTGGAAGACCGGGTGCTGGAGGGATCGCTGGACGGCTTCGCCCGGGCGGCCGAGCAATACCTCAGCTAGCCTTGTGACGAAGGGTCGTTGCGCACGCGTTCAAAGATAGGGTCGAGCGGAACCTCAACGCCCGGCATCGCCTCGGACGTAAGCGCCTCATCCGCCGTGTACACGGAATCCAGATTCAACGAATGGCCGTCGCCGGCATATTTGGACACCCTTTCGGCGTCCAAATCGACCACCCACACCTCCCTGACGCCGTTTGCTCCATATACCGGAAGCTTTTCTTCCAAGTCCCGACGCCTGGTGGAGTCGGACAGCACCTCAACCACGACGTCCGGCGCACCGGTAACACCGTGTCCATCGAATATTCCGCGCCGTTCGTTAGACACGTACAGGAGGTCCGGCTGGAAGGTATTGAACTGGTCGATGGCAACATCGTATGGGGAGACGCAGGTTTCGCCGATATCCAGCTCTCTGGTCCGTAACGTCATGACAATCAGCAACTCTTTGACGAAGACTTGGTGTCGGTGGGCGGGCCCGGCCATTCCGATGAGTTCTCCGTTTATCAGCTGGTAGCGCGGGCCGTAGGGAACGTCTGGCGTCATCGCCATATAGTCCGCTCCAGTCAGTTTCGCCCTGGGTCTCTGTTTTGGTTGTGTCATCAGTGGCCCTTCACCTTCATGCATCGCCAGAGCATCGTGGTACGTGATGCGCCAAGCTAACAGTTTGCATCCGCGACAACAAAGATTACGGCCAGTTGCTGTTGGATTCCCGCGCCGGAAGTCGAATGGTGGCGTTGCCGCGGGTGGTAACCTGCTGCCGCTGGTTCTCGCCCCAAATGTCCATATCCACCAAGTGCTCGCCGTACTCAATCCGCTTGCCCGTAATCTTGCCCTTGCACCAGGTGGTATCGCCCACCACGTTGAACCGGCGCAGTTCAATGTGCATGGCCTTCAGAAAGCCGTCATCGCCCATCCAGTTGGTTAGCAAGTGGCCCATCCAGCAGCAACGCTGGCAGCCGTAGTCGTAGGCGCCGGGCAGCCCGGCGCTCTCAGCAGCTTCCTGGATGTCATGCACACGGATAATCGCCTCCTGCGCTCCGGTGGTGGGATCGGTGAAGCCCCAGGACGGATGGCGCAGGATCTCCTGCAGCTGAATGCCGTGGCTGATGCCGCCGATGCAACCGGCTACGAAGGCGGTGATGTCGCCATGACTCATCGGCCCCTTCACCACCGGCGTTAACTCGTCGCCGATACTGACATCCTCAAACCAGCGGGGATTGCTGCCGCGTATCTCCTCGCCGAGGACGGCATTCTGGATGATTTCCAGCTCATCACGGGAGTATTGGTAGGGCTCGAAAGTGTATTTCTGGCGTTCGCGGGCGGCGCTGCGCTCGGCGCGAATCTGCCAGCCTTTCGTTTTGGCGATGGTCTCGCCGCGCTGGTTGTAGTAGTGGGTAACACTGGATTGAATCAGGATGCGACCAGCAAATTCGCTTTCCTTCTCTTCCAGGCCGGTGAATTGTTCCTGCACGCTAATCTGGTCGTCAAGGTAGATTGGTCGGTAGAATTCCCAGTCGTTGCCGGCGTGGAAACCGTGGACTCCGGGCAGGCCGCCGGTACGACCGGAACACCAATAGACGCTGTACAGAAAGCAGGGCGGCGCGATGATGGTGCCATACCTGGTGGCCTGAGCGTACGAGCGATCCCCATACAACGGGTTCGTGTCCCCGATACCCTGGCAAAAATGGCGGATCGCGCTGCGGGACGCTTCCTCGTTGAACAACCCAACGCCATACTGACGGGGCCGGTTGAAGCTACCAATCCGGCTGCGTAGTCGCTCCAGACCCTCTTCGGTGATTCTGCCTGATTCCAGCACCATAATTTGGTTTTCTCCGGTAATAGTTTGATTCAATGGCGGCGCGAATGGAGCTCAAACGCCGTTCTCTGTTCCGGCAGCCATTATAGACTACGGCATAACATACGGCGCGGTAGCGGTACGCCGTCCGCCGGGAAGCGGCAGAAATGAGCGTATTTTTGATATACTGGCCCCAGCAATCAGGCGCTAAAACACGCAACGGCCAACTACTATGCCTCTGGATACTTTAGCGATGCAGAGTAGGCTCCAGGAAGCGGGCCTGACCAACCAAATATCCGGCGCCATTACCAAAGAAATCGCCGGGGCGGTTACCGCTGAAATCGCTTCAGCCGTAACTGGCGAAGTGGCGACTAAGGCCGACTTGCGAGAACTCCGCAGCGAGTTGAAGGGCGATATAGCGCAAGTTAGAGACGAAGTGGCCCAGGTCAGAAGTGAGGTGGCGGAAGTCAGGGGAGAGGTGGCCCAGGTCAGAAGTGAAGTAGCGGAAGTTAAAATGGGGCTTGCGGATCTTAAAAACGAGTTTGCCGGACTTAGAACGGAGTTCGCCGGGCTCAAAAACGAGTTTGCTGAACTCAGAAACGATTTTGCCGGGCTGAGGACCTCTCTGGCCGATTCAAAAGTTGGCAATTACAAATGGGCCTTTGGCATTATAATTGCCATCGGTTTGGGATTCGCGGGGTTGTCGGTGGCCGTAATATTAAGCTGACCTCATTAGCTGAGCCACGGTGGTGGGGGCACCGTCATCACCGGCGTGCGTTCGCGCAGGTACTGCTCGGTTACGAAGGGGGAGCCGAAGCCATATTCCTGGGCGCAACGCTGCACCATTGCCAGGGTTTCGGCCCGCAGCGTTTGGGGCGCTGGGTCGGTGCCGCCGGAAATTATGCTCCGAATCAAGCGGCCGGCCAGGTCCTGCTTGGTGTCCGGATGCCCGCAGATGCCCTCGTAGGCCACGCCGCCGCAGGTGGGGCAGTACCACCATTCCAGTGTCAGCACCGAACGTATGCCCAGGTCGGGCAGGTCGCCGAACACCTCGTGGGCAGCGTAACGGTCGTAGTAATCTCCCACGCCCGCGTGGTCGCGGCCAAACATATGGTGGGTGCAGCCCAGGTTCTTCCGGACGATGGCGTGGAAAACCGCCTCCCGAGGGCCGGCGTAACGCATATCCCACATGAAAGCGGTGGTGCGGTGAATATCGTCGCGGAAGAACCCGCATTCCCGCAGATGCTCGTGGGTTAGCACGATGGCCTCGTCGATGTAATCGCCCTCTTTCTTCTCGCCAATTACCGCGCTCACCAGCACGCCGTCGGCCCGTGCCTCCATGAACGCGCCTTTCATCAGGTACTCGTGGCCGGAGTGGGGCACGTTGCGCGTCTGATGTGCCACCACCCGGCTCCATTGAGCCTCGCTCAACTCCGAACGCAGCTGGCGGGGCGTTCGCCAGAACCGGTCGAAAGGCGGATTGATGACGGGTTCGCAAACCAGCGTGATGTCCCCCGCTACGAAGCGGTCGGCGTAGTCCAGTGTGCGCTGCACCCCGGGGTGCGCCGGGTCGCTGGTGCCGTAGACACGCTCGGCCAGTGAGGTCAAATCGGTGGCGAATATCTCCGCTACATCCAGCGTCGCGAGAGGGTTACCCTGATACGTGAGCAGTGCAGTGCCCCCCACCTGTAAGCCAAGGCGCCGGATTTCCGAGTCAGCCACGTCCAGGACAATCGGGATGGGCCAGACCAACCCTCCGGTAAGCCGCATGGAATTGGCAACTGACTCCACGTCGGCGCCGTCCATGAAACCGGTTAGCGGGGAGAAAAATCCGTAGGCAATGTTAACGCACTCCGTGGCCACCTGGTCGCGCACCTCGATGGCGGCGAGGCCGGCAACTCGCGCCGTGTCATTGGACGTCAGTGGTTGGACGCGTTCAATCAGGGTGCCGCCGTGCGGGGAAAGGCTGTTGTCTGCTGTCATAGTTCGGGCATTTTATCACCGCCGGCTGCTCGCTCAAACAAGAGCAATCCAAGCAGTAATCCAGTGGCGGATAAATCCAGCGAGCCGCACCGCCCGTATAAATTGCCATCGGTGGGACATGCAACGAAACAGGAGGGAACAATGCGTTATCTTATCTGGACTTTCCGCATTTCAAGCGGCGTAAGCCAGGGAATCGACAAGTCGGTGGTACAGAGCGACTGGGAGTTCCTGCGTATCGGGGTCGACGGCCGACGTTGAAAAACCCTCCGAGGCCAGCCACAGGTGGCGTCGCACCAGGGCAATGGCGTCCACGAAGGTCGGCAACGGCTTGTCGTACCAGGCCGCTCGGCGCTGGGTCATGGGGCGCTGTTTTTGCAACCCGTGGGCGGCCAGGGTGGTCCAGGAGAAGATTCCCAGCAGGACGGGCGTGGTGCGGGCGATGGCCAGGTCGGACCACTGGCGTTGGGTTTCCAGGCCCAGGTGGGTCCGCACCTCCTGAAAGGTAACTTCCAGTTGCCAGCGCAGGACAAACCATTCCAGGATCTGGGTCGGGTCCGCGGCGGGGTCGGTGCACAGCAAGGCCTGGGTGGCGAAGGAGCCCTGGGGATCTCGGATCAGCACCCAGCGGATGCGGACTGGAGACTTGCCGGAGCGGTACCAGACCGCCGTTTGCGACGTGAGTTCCACCGTGCGGGTGGCGCCGTCATAGCAGGCCACGGCCACGCTGGCCCAAGTTGCCTGGGGCTGGTCGAGGATCGTTTTCAGCGCGGGTCGCCGCGCGCCTTTCAGCGGCGGGCGGCCGTTCTGACCCGGCTGACGGGCTGGCGCGGGCGCATAGAGAGCGGCGTCCAGCCGTAGTCTGGCAATGAGGGTAACGGGTTCACGGAGGGATTGGCAGCAGTGGAGCAGGTCCAGCACGGCGTAGCTGTTGTCGCCCACCAGCGCCAGTGGACGTTGGGGCAGCCAGCGTGGTTCGGCAGGCTCACCATGAGCGGGGTTGCAGGATCATCTGTCGCGCCCAGTCGGTGAGCTTCTTGTGCCGACGTCCCTGCTGTTGGTAGTACCGGGTCGAGGGCGCCAGCACGGTGAGCGCCGGCAAGGCCCAATGGCGTCCGGCCCAGGGCACGTGGCCCAGCCACATCAGGGAGATCCAGCGCAGGCCGCTGGCCTTGACCAGTTGGCTCCGGCTGGAACGCACCGCGTCGCGGTAGATGCCCCGACCTTTGATCTTGGCGCCGCGACGCCGTTCCAGGGTTTCGTCGATGCCGAAGACCAAGGGGCCATCCCCACCATCAAGGTGCTGGAGCAGCAACACCAAGAGGATGCGCGCCGCTGCACGGGGCGACCACACCGCCCGGTTGAGCACCTCATGGTAGCGGGCGTAATCGCGGTGATCGCTGCGGCCCATGACCCGCAGGGCCGCGGCGACGGTGCGCTGACCCGGGGTCAGGATCGCGCCCACCAGCAGTACCTGGGCTTTCCGCCAGGTCGGGTTGGTAAACAGCGTTGCGAAGGGAATGAGTATGGATACAATGGCATTGGGCAGGGTAAGCATAGCTGGGCCTTTAGTGAGATTTTGGTCAGGCCAGCTTACCCTGTCTTTATACTTTTTCTAAATTATGCGTAAAGCCTAGCCAAGGTCAAAGGTCGGGGCATCTACCGCGACGCGGTGCGTTCCAGCCGGAGCCAACTGGTCAAGGCCAGCGGCCTGCGCTGGATCTCCCTGATGTGGCTGGGCCACGTGCCTTGGGCCGGACGCCATTGGGCCTTGCCGGCGCTCACCGTGCTGGCGCCCTCGACCCGGTACTACCAACAGCAGGGCCGTCGGCACAAGAAGCTCACCGACTGGGCGCGACAGATGATCCTGCAACCCCGCTCATGGTGAGCCTGCCGAACCACGCTGGCTGCCCCAACGTCCACTGGCGCTGGTGGGCGACAACAGCTACGCCGTGCTGGACCTGCTCCACTGCTGCCAATCCCTCCGTGAACCCGTTACCCTCATTGCCAGACTACGGCTGGACGCCGCTCTCTATGCGCCCGCGCCAGCCCGTCAGCCGGGTCAGAACGGCCGCCCGCCGCTGAAAGGCGCGCGGCGACCCGCGCTGAAAACGATCCTCGACCAGCCCCAGGCAACTTGGGCCAGTGTGGCCGTGGCCTGGTATGACGGCGCCACCCGCACGGTGGAACTCACGTCGCAAACGGCGGTCTGGTACCGCTCCGGCAAGTCTCCAGTCCGCATCCGCTGGGTGCTGATCCGGGATCCCCAGGGCTCCTTCGCCACCCAGGCCTTGCTGTGCACCGACCCCGCCGCGGACCCGACCCAGATCCTGAAATGGTTTGTCCTGCGCTGGCAACTGGAAGTTACCTTTCAGGAGGTGCGGACCCACCTGGGCGTGGAAACCCAACGCCAGTGGTCCGACCTGGCCATCGCCCGCACCACGCCCGTCCTGCTGGGAATCTTCTCCTGGACCACCCTGGCCGCCCACGGGTTGCAAAAACAGCGCCCCATGACCCAGCGCCGAGCGGCCTGGTACGACAAGCCGTTGCCGACCTTCGTGGACGCCATTGCCCTGGTGCGACGCCACCTGTGGCTGGCCTCGGAGGGTTTTTCAACGTCGGCCGTCGACCCCGA
The DNA here is from genome assembly GCA_965220095.1 of Dehalococcoidia bacterium. Classification (GTDB taxonomy): domain Bacteria; phylum Chloroflexota; class Dehalococcoidia; order Lucifugimonadales; family UBA3495; genus Bin87. Next base: position 650,760 of record OZ244805.1, on the reverse strand, counting down.
TACGCAGGAACTCCCAGTCGCTCTGTACCACCGACTTGTCGATTCCCTGGCTTACGCCGCTTGAAATGCGGAAAGTCCAGATAAGACCACCGCCGGTCGCGCGCCCACCACCGCGGCCCAGGCCACTCGGGTGCCGGCGATGCAGCGAGAATCAGCCTCCGGTGCGGTGTGGGGTCCGCAGGGTGCGCCGGCGCAGCTCCAGGCTACTATCGCATCGCAGGGCGGGCCGGTCATCCCACCCGAATCGGGCGGGACCGACAATCCCAACGACGGAGCATTCCCCCTGACGTATTTCGAGCACTACGGCGTGAATCCATTTATGGAGCCGGACGAAGACCCGCTATCGACTTTCGCCCTGGATGGCGACACCGCGTCCTACGAAATCCTGAAGCTGTATCTCCGCAACGGGCACCTTGCCGAGCCCGATTCGGTGCGCGTTGAAGAATACATCAACAGCCTGCCGCAGAACTACCCGCCCAGCGAAACCGCGCTGGGATTACATCTCGACGCTGGCCCGTCTCCGTTTGGAGAACAGGGCTATGTGCTGTTGCGGGTCGGTGTCAGCAACCCGGCCCCCACCACAGACCGCGATCCGGTTTCGTTGATTTTCGTAGTTGACGTTTCCGGCTCCATGCAGGCCGACAACCGCCTGGGGTTAGCGAAGGAAGTAATCGAGGGCATCGCCGACCGGATGATACCCAGCGATCGGGCTGCCATCGTAACCTACGCCGACTCCGTCATGGTTGCCCGCCACTTCACGGATGGGGAGGACACGCGTGACATCGTCAGCGCAGCACGGAAAATGCGAGCGGGTGGCAGCACCTTCGCCGAGGCCGGCCTGCGACTGGCTTACGACCTGGCGTCCGATGAGCTGGACGATGGTCGCAAGGTGCGGCTGGTATTGCTGTCCGACGGAGTGGCCAACGTGGGCGCAACCGGCCCTGAGTCCATCCTCAAAATCGTGGACGACTACGCCCAGCGCAACGCCACGTTGATCACCATCGGTGTCGGCGCATCGGGCAATTACAACGACGTGTTGCTCGAGGTGCTGGCCAACCGCGGCAACGGCACCTACCACTATATGTCTGACCGCAATGCTGCGGAGCGGTTCCTGCGGGAAAGCGTGCCCGGTGTCTTCAGCGAAACCGCACGGGACGCACGGGTGCAGGTGGAATTCTATCCCGACGTCGTTCGTAAGTACCGTCTCATCGGTTACGAAAACCGTGTTGTAGCGGACGAGGACTTCCGCGACGACTCTTTGGACTCGAGAACTGCGCGACCTGGTGGAGCGGGCCGACAATTACTTTGAGCAAACCTGCCAGAAGTAAAGCAGCCGCCCGGTTCCGCCGCGGCACAAACGGGCCGGGACAGACTTGGGAATGTTCCGGCCCTATTGGTCTCTATACTCGGCGGCCCGCTTCTGTCGGAAGGCCGTTACGCCTTCAACATGGTCCTGAGAAGTGAGCGTGATGGTTTCGCCGGCGGCCGCCATCTTCATCGCGGTTTCCAGGTCGAACTCCAGACCCTTGTACAGCATCAGCTTGGAGAGTCGAATGGCGATCGGCGGGCCGGCGGCGATGCGTTCCGCCATCGATATTGTGGTGGCTTCCAGTTCTGCTTCATCGACCAGCTGGTTCAGGAAGCCCAGCCGGAATGCCTCTTCGGCCTCCAGGAACTCGCGAGTGAACAGCATCTCGGCGGCGCGCTCCAGGCTGCCCAGCGTGCGCGGATAGAGCCAGGCGCCGCCAAACCCGGCGAACAATCCAATGCGAACGTAGGCTGACATGAACCGGGAGGCGGCAGTGCCAATACGGATGTCGCAGGCGCAGGCCAGCGCCGGTGACCACGCCGTTCACCATAGCGATAACCGGCTTTTCGCATCGCTGCACGCCTAGAATCATCCCCTGCGCCGAACGGAAACTCCGTCGCACCTCGTCGGCGTTGCCCGATGTCCAGCCTGAACCGTTGCCATCCGATGAGCCGCCCAAATCATTCAGGTCGCCACCCGCGCAGAACGCGCGCCCAGCGCCGGTGATAATGACCACCCGAATGTCGTCGTCAGACTCCGCCTGCGTCAAAGCATCGGTGACCTCGAGTTGCATCTGGTCGTTCAGGGCGTTGAGGCGCTCGGGTCGGTTCAACGTAACGCGGGCGATGTGGCTATCTGAATCGGCGGCGTATTCGGCGAATTCGAAGGTAGGCATCTATTTCCGTTCCTCCATCATCGCGGCGAAAATCATAGCACGAAGGCCCGGTTCGGCCGAGATGAGCAGTGCGTGATAGTCCACGTGAAAGGATAAGTCGTGCGTTATAATGGGTTTGCCTGCACCAGAAGCTGCCATGACTTACGCCAACGACACGATAGCCGACGCGATTGTCCGTGGCCTCGCCGCCGCCGATGATCCGGCGCGTCCTGACGACGGCGCCAAGTCGGCGTTGATGTACGCCAAAATGAGCGACGACTTCCGGCAAGGGGCGTGGCGACATCTCCGGGACGATGGAGACCTTCCGCAGGCGTCCAACAAGGCCTGGGGCATGGTTGCCGAAACGGTGAAAGCGATTGGCGCGCACCACGGCGGCGTCATTCACACCCATCGCTCCATCTGGCTGGTGCTGCGGGAACTTTCCGAGTTGATCAAGGAATCTGGCGACGCAGCGACGGCTGCCTGGATCAACAACGGTTTTCGAAACGCCCGGGGTTTGCACGCAAATTTCTATGAAAACGAAGAATCTCCGCTGGAAGTTGAACAGGGATTGCAGTTATCCGAGGAACTTTCAGAACGACTATACGAGCTGTTTTGGCCAAGCCGGCCGGCGGCGTGACCCGTTCCCGTTTTGATCTCAACCGGACAATGCCGAACCTCGTCCTGTTCAGCGTTACCACTCGCTACCCGCTTATTACCCTGTATTTTTAAGCTTGGAAGGTTACTTAATGGAAACATCTACTCCTAACGGTGTACTAATTGCTATTGACTGGGAAAACATCCGTCGGGGAGCCCAGCTTTATCGAAAAAGCGTAAATCCGGAAGCTTTGTGCCGGGCCATGACCAACGTGGGCCAGGTGTTTGGTGAAGTGCAGGGCGGCAAGGCTTTCGGCGACTGGAGCCTGCGGCCCGATGATGGCGTGGCTTTCAACGCCGCCGGCATCCAACCGTACCAGGCGCCCCGCACGCTGGCCGGCAAAGACCGCACTGACCCGGCGATGCTGCTGGAGGTGTACGACTGGCTGCGCGACCGGGATGATTGCGGTGTCATCGTGCTCGGCACCGGCGATTCCGACTTTCAGATACTGGTTGACCGGGCACGCGCCCTCGGCCGGCGCATTGTCCTCTGCGCTTTCAGCCAGTCCGTAGCGCGGGATATGCTGGCGGTCACTCCCCTGTTTCCCCTGGAAGCCGAACTGGAGGGGTTCAATCTGCCTGAGCATGGCAATGTTTCCATCGCAGAGCAAACTGCCCAGAAGGTGGATGACGCCCTCCAAACCTTTATCAGGAATATGGATCGGATTGAGGGGAATCTCAGCTTCGTCGGTTATAACAAACTATGCGGGGAGTGGATGCTGGATTGGGATATTACGACAACCGAGCACATCTGCTATCAACTGGTGGACCAATGGCTCGACGAAGGAATTGTCGAACGCCATTCCGTGTACAATGCCAACAATCCTCAATACCCTACTGCTGCAATAAAGCTGAATCGCACCAACGAACGGGTACGCGAGCTGTTGGGATTGAATCGCCCCATCGTGAGCAACCCGGTAATCTCCACCCAACAAGCCGCAGCCTATTCCGAATCGGAGTAATGTATGCCCCCTTTTAGTTATATCGACCACCTGGAATGCACCATGTGCGGGAGTGCTGCGCCCTACGATGGTTTGGCAACGGTCAGCGAATGTTGCGGCAAAGTTTTGTTTGTGCGTTACGACCTGCCGCGTCTACGCCGGGAGGTTGCGCGCTCGGATTTCGACCGCCGCGATTCCAATATGTGGCGGTTTAACGAATTGCTGCCGGTGTCCGACCCAAACGCCGTAATCACGCTGGGTGAGGGTGGCACGCCGCTGCTCGATGCAACAACGCTGGCCAGGCAGGTTGGAGTGCGCCGGCTGCTCATCAAGGAAGAAGGGCTGAATCCCACCGGCACCTTCAAGGCTCGCGGCATCGCCGCCGCCGTATCCAAAGCCAGGGAGTTGGGAGCGCGGGGTTTCACCATGCCCTCGGCCGGGAATGCGGCCGGCGCGGCGGCGGCTTACTGCGCCCGGGCCGGCACCCCCGTCAAGGTGTTCATGCCCCAGGACGCTCCGGACTCCAACAAAAAGGAATCCATCGTCGCCGGCTCCGAGCTGAACCTGGTTGATGGACTCATCAGCGACGCCGGGCGCATCGCGGTCGGCATCGCCGCCGAGCAGGGTTTGTTCGACCTCTCCACACTGAAAGAACCGTGCCGCGCTGAAGGCAAGAAGACCATGGGCCTGGAGATTGCCCAGCAACTCGGCTGGCGTATGCCCGACGCCATCGTGTATCCCACGGGCGGCGGTACGGGCATCATCGGTATGTACAAAGGGTTTCAGGAATTGCTCGAACTGGGCTGGATTGAGGGCACGCCGCCCCGCTTCTACGCGGTGCAGGCCGATGGATGCCAGCCCATCGTAAAGGCTTGGAACGATGGCGCGGACACCGCCGAGCCGTGGCCCAACGCAACCACCAAAGCCGACGGACTGCGCGTACCCGGCCCCTTCGCCGACTATCTGATCCTGCGGGCGATCCGCGAAACCGGCGGCGGCGCGCTGGCCGTCAGCGATGACGATATGATCGACGCCATGTACCGTCTCGCCTCCGCTGAGGGAGTCATCGCCTGCCCCGAGGGTGCGGCGACCCTGGTTGGGTTGGAACGGTTGCTCGCCGACGGCAGCATCGGGGCTGACGAGGAAGTGGTGCTGCTGAACACCGGCTCCGGGTACAAATACCTGGACTTGCTGCGGGGGCCCGACGCCTGAAGTCGTTAGATTGCCGGGGCGTTGAAGTTAGGGCTTGCGTCGGGATACGACGCGCTTCATCCGCCGCCACATGGTTCGCACCGGGCGACGCCGCCGTTGCAGGTTGTTGGCAATGAGCGGAGCCAGCGTCGGGTTGGCGGCCACCAGCGGCGCTACCCATTTTCGCAGTGCGGCCAGCGTCGGCGCCTGTTCATCCCAGGTGGGCACCAGCGAATCCATCGGATGCCACTGCCGTCGGCCCGACAATCGCGTCATCACGGTTCCGCCGGCTTCTTGCACCGCGATTGCGCCACCCAGCATATCCCACATTCGCGGCGCACCGATGATGGCAAACTGCAACACGCCCATCGCGGTCAACGCCAGCTCGTAGGCGATACTGCCCGTAACCCGCAGCTGCCCCAGCGGTTGGCCCTTCAGCCCCTTGCCCATGCGCGTCGACGCGCCGAATGAGCCGGGTAGGCCGACCAGGCGATCGCCGCGCAGTCGGTCGGTATGATACACCGATACCGGCTCGCTATCGCGAAACGCCCCGCCGCCGACCCGGGAATGCACCACCACCCCGTCGCCCGCGCTTGGCCACGGGATGAAAACCGCTCCAACCAGCGGTCGCCCGCGATACAGCACCCCAATGGACGATGCGTAAACCGGCAACCCGTTCATAAAATTGGTGGTGCCGTCCAGCGGGTCGAGCACCCACAGGAAATCTGCCGCCCGTTTTTCGCCATCGGCGTCGGCGTCGTCCTCTTCACCCAGAATACCATGCTCTGGAAACCGCTCGGTAATCTGGTTCACCAGGTATTCCTGGGTTTCCTTGTCTGCTGAGGTAACCGGGTCTTGCTGAGCCTTGTCTTTGTACTCCACGCTCAGCGCGCGGCCAAAATGGTCGGACAACAACGCGCCGGCGCCGCGGGCAAACTCAACAGCGGCGGCCTCGATATCGCGGGCGATGGCATCGTCGGGCATTGTCATTATGCTGGCGATTGTACACCACGGCTGCGACGCGGGCGCGGGGGGACGGGCACGATTCACCAACCGGCCAAGGCGGACGCTTCCGGCCCCGACAGCGAAGTGCGTATGTGGTGGCGGGTGGAGTGCCTGTTATAATCCCTTGCAGCAGCTCAGGAGGCTACAGAATGGATTTGCAATTGAACGGAAAGGTCGCCATCGTGGGCGGCGCCAGCAAGGGGCTGGGCCGTGCCTGCGCCGAGGTTTTGGCGGAAGAGGGAGCGCGGGTCGCCATCTGTGCCCGCACCGAATCGGACCTCGAGAGGACTGCCGACGAGATTCGGGCATCCACCGGCGCCGAGATTTTCACCTTCGCCGGCGACCTGGATCGGGAGGACACCATTCAGGATCTGGTTGCCCAAACTGCCAGCCATTTCGGTCAGATCGACATTATGGTCAACAACTCGGGCGGGCCGCCGCAAGCCTACGCTAAGGATTCAACCGAAGCCCTGTGGCAGGTGTCGGCCAACCGTTCGCTGTTTTTCTTTGCCCGCATGACCCGCGAGGCGTTGCCTCACCTGCGCGCTCAGGGCGGCGGCCGCATCATCAACATCCTGGCCAGCACGGTGTACACCCCCATCCCCAACCTGGCGCTGTCGGCGGCGACCCGCATGGGCGTCATCGGCTTTATGAAGAACCTGGCCGATGACGTGGGGCACGAGAACATCCTCATCAACAACGTTTGCCCCGGCAGCATCATGTCAGAGCGGATGATGGAAAACGTGGCAGACCGCGCCCGCACCCAGGGCATTCCGGTGGAAGACGCCCTGGCGCAGCGCGCCGAGCAGACGGCCTTGAAGCGCATCGGCGAACCGAAGGAACTGGCTTACCTGGTGGCGTTTTTGGCATCCACCCGGTCCAGCTACATGACCGGCACGACAATGCTGGTCGATGGCGGCCTGGTTCGCTCGGTGATGTAGCCAATCGCCCGCCGCTGGGGAAAACACCACTGTGTCAACCAATCGTCCTGCGCCGACTCCGCCGCCGGAGCCGACCACCCCTGCCGAGTACGTGGACCGGGGCAACCGTTACAGCCGCAACGGCGTCTACGAGCGCGCCATCGCCGACTACACCACGGCCATCGAGCTGGACGCGGCCCACGCCGATGCCTGGTTCAACCGCGGCATATCATGGTACGAAGTCGGCGAGTATTCGCAATCCATCGCCGACCTGACCGAGGCAATCCGCATCAACCCCTCCGACGACAACTACTACTCCCGCCGGTCACTGTCTTACCTGTTCAACGACAACCCGGAAGCAGCCCAGGCCGACATGGATCAAAGCGAAGCAATCCGCCTGCGGGAATGGGAGTAGGAATATGCAGTGACGGAGCTATCTTGCGATCGTTTTTTGATCTCGTATAGTGTTGCAAATCCCCGGTGAGGGCTTCAAAACCAAGGGTTGGGAGCTCTAGCCTTGAGCAAACAAACTCAGTGGATGCAGGTCTTGTTTGCACTCAGGCAACTTGGCGGCATCGCTACGTTGACACAATTGAATAGCCTCCTCCTTTCCCCCGGAGGCGCTGGAACGAACTGGAAAACCAACACGCCAGAGGCGACGATACGGCGTATCGTACGGCAAAAGTCCGATCAGTTCCATGTCCTGAAACGAGGCCTTTACTGCCTTAAGGAACTTGCGCCACAGTATGAAAATGAGTACAACTTCTCACAAGATGAGGAAATTACACCCCATGTTGAGGAGCGCAACCATTCGTACTATCAGGGCTTGCTGATTGAAATCGGCAACAGGCAGAATTACAAAACGTATGTGCCTGCGCAAGACGGAAATAAAATGCTTGGCAATCAAAAGCTAAGTGATGTCTGCGATTTGATAAAACTCCCCAACTTCGGTTATGAGAATTTAGTGCGCCTGGCAACGTCCGTGGACGTGATTTGGTTCAACAGACGCGATATGCCTACCGAAATGTTTGAAGTAGAAATGTCAACCGATATGCGGAACTCGTTGATCAAGTTCAATGAGCTGCGTGATTTCTATACTCAATTCAAAATCGTTGCTCCAGCATGGCGCAAAAACCACTTTGACGACAGAATCGAAATGGATACATTCCACGAAATTCACGGGCGCGTAAAATTTGTGAGCATCGACGACCTCGAGGATAAACACGTCCGAGGAAGGTGGTGAAATGGCCATTGGAAATAACTATGCACAGCCGAAATACGCTTGCACAGCGTGCGGAAGCCATGAAGTGAGGGGCGAATATGACACATATCAAGTGTTTATTGCCGAGGGCGATAAAAATATCCACTTGCGCTCCGAATTCACGGCTATGGGACTTACTGCATTGTACTGCAATTCGTGCCATGAACGGATAAAAGTCGAAGATTTTCGCGAAGTAACCATAGAGTAGTCATTTCAAATGCGACTACACTCGTATAAACTACTTGGAACGGCTGAAAAACACCAACTACAGCCCACAAGGATGGAATTTATGAGGGAGCCAAGCAGGTTGTATTGATCGAAGCCAAAAACTGAACCGCCACGAATACGATCATCAGACAGCTCTACTACCCATTTCGGCAATGGCAGAATCACACTGCAAAACCGGTCACTACGCTCTTTTTCCAGCGCATGAGAACTAACGAATACCATCTCTGGCACTTCGGATTTGAGAACCCGGACGAGTACAACAGCGTCCGCTTATTGAAATTAGCCCGTTACCAAATCACCGTTCCACATGGCTGACGTGCAGGAGGGCCACCTTCACCCTAGCCCTCCACCATTGAGGGAGAAGCGATTTGATCAGCCGGCAGGCTTGAAGTAAGGAATGCTAATCTGCGGGGTTGCGGTCTGGAAGGTTACTTCCACGGCCATGCCGATCTCTACATCCCCGGGTTCACAGTCCACGATGTTAGTGAACATCCGCACACCTTCTTCCAGCTCCACCAGGGCCAGCACGTAGGGCACCATCTCAGCGAACCCGGTGGTGCGGTTCTGCTGGGTTACGGTGTAAGTCCAGACCGTACCCCGGCCGCTGGACTGCACCCACTGGATGTTCTCGCTCCAGCAGTTGGCGCAGATGCCGCGGGGATACCACTGATACTCATCGCAATCGCCGCACCGCTGTATCACCAGCTGCCCGCGACGGCAGGAATCCCAGAAGGGTCGGGTTTCACCGACGATACTCGGCAAAGGTTTGTTCCACTCCGGCATGGTTAGTCCCTCCCCAGGATGACGGTGCCGCCGCTGTGGCGGGAACCGAGGGCGCCGCCCGTGCCGTGGGCCAGCGCGATTTGGCAGTTGGGCACCTGTCGCCCGGTGCCATCGAACTCATGACGCAGTTGGCGGGTCGCTTCCAGTAACAGGAACAGGCCACGCATACCGGGATGGTTGGATGACAGGCCGCCGCCGTCGGTGTTGATCGGCAACCCGCCGCCCACCTTGAGCCGGCCGTCGCTGACGAACGCTCCGCCCTCGCCCTTCTTGCAGAACCCCAGGTCTTCCAGCGTTTCCACCACGGTGATGGTAAACGAGTCGTACACCATCGCCATATCGATGTCGTCGTGGGTAACGCCGGCCATCTCGAAGGCGCGCGGCGAACTCTGGTGCGCGGCGATATAGATCAGGTCGCGCTTGCCGGCGCCCTGGTGGGCAATGGCCTCGCCCGCGCCAAGCACCCACACCGGGGTATGGCGGCAATTGCGGGCCACCTCGGGAGAGGCCACCACCACCGCTCCGCCGCCGTCGGTGATGACGCAACAGTCCATCAGGTGCAGCGGGTCGGAGATGACGCGCGAGCTCACCACATCCTGCACAGTGATGGGGTCGCGGAAGAGGGCCTCCGGGTTCATCGACGCATGGTGTCGCATCGCCACCGAAACCTCGGCGAGTTGCTCGGAGGTGGTGCCGTAGAGGTGCATATGACGCTGGGCGATCATGGCGTACAGCCCGACCGTCGTGAGACCATACAGCTCTTCGAAACTGTCGGGTGAAGCGTCGAGGATGGGATGGCCGAAGCGACCAACGCCGCCCGTACCCACCGATACGCCGCCGGAACGGGCCAGGCTGCTGTAGGTGATGACTGCCACGTTGATGCGTCCGGCGGCAATCGCCGTCAGCGCGTGGGAGAGGTGAAACTCGAACGAGCCGCCGCCAACGGTGGTGTTGTCCACGTAGCTAGGGTACATATTCAGGTAGTCAGCCAGGTTCATGCCGCTGTTGCGGATACTGCTGGACGCGGTAAACAGCCCATCCACGTCGTCCTTCTTGAGGCCAGCGTCGGCCAGCGCCTTGATGACGCTCTCTCCCTGAATTTGCAACTCGCTCTTGTCGGGAGCGTAGCGGGTCACGTGCTCGTGGATGCCTACGATGGCGGCAGCGCGCCTCAGGTCAACCATGCCGTGTGCACCTCCATTGTTGATTTGGAATGTGTTGATTTGGAATAAAGTCCGGAAAATCGCCGCTTATTATGCCACAAACGCCGTCGGAGTAGTGGACAGCAGCCGAACGCTGCACGGGCGCTCGCCATGCAACCGAACCGGTAACGTACTTATCCTGGCCATGCCATACAGCGGGAGAGATTCCGCGACGACCGCGTGCCGGCGGCAATCGCCGGTGGTGGCAGCGGCGACAGCGCGGATGCAGCGCAAACCAAAAAGGGGCGGGTTGTTAGTCCCGCCCCTTCGTTATTACCCGTGACCCTGTTGCCGACGAACAATCGGTGTGGCGTTAGCCAGGAACTTCGTCGTAGTGATGGAAGGTGCCGATTACGTTGGCTTCATACATCGACTGCACTTCGTCTTCACTGTAGCCGAGGAGTCCGGTCAGGACGTCTTCGTTGTGTTCGCCAACCTGCGGGGTTGAACCGATTACCGCCGGTGTACGGCTGAAGTGCCAGAAGTCGCCGGATACCGCGATGCTGCCCGCCAGGAAGTCGGGAACTTCCACCATGGCCCGACGCTCCCACGGATGCGGATCCTGGGCAGCCTGGGCAATGGTGTTCACCGGGGCCGCTACCACGTCGTGGTGGGTGAAGTGGGCGATGGCATCCTTCATGGTCATGTTGGCCATCAGCGCGATCATGGCGTCGTTGACCACCTCGCCGTTGGCGCCCCGCTCGTGGCGGGTGGTGAAACGGGGGTCTTCCAGCCATTCCGGCTTGCCCAGTGCGTTGCAGACGCGGTGCCAGTGGTGCTGGTCGCCCGCCGAGATGAGCACCCAGCCATCTTTGCAGGGGTAGGTGCCCGACGGCGGCGCTGCCGACTCACCGCGCTTGGGCTCGATGCCCGCGCCGTGGTAGGCAGTAATGGGAATCTCGGTGTAGCTGTAGCCAGTATCGGCAAGACAGGCATCAATGGTCTGCCCAACGCCCGACGACTCACGCTCGTGCAGCGCGGCCAGCGTTCCGATGGTAGCGTGCAATGCGGTGGTTCGGTCAATGATGGGCACGCCGGCGCGGATGGGCGGCATACCCTCTTCACCCGTAACCATCGCGATGCCAGACATGGTTTGACCGATGGGGTCGTAGCCAATCTGGTCGCTATAGGGCCCGAACTGTCCGTAGGCGGACACGTTGACCATGATGATGCGCGGGTTCAGTTCGTAGAGAACGTCATACCCGAACCCCATGGTGTCGATGGTGCCGGGCCGGAAATTCTGCAACAGCACATCGGAGACCTTCACCAGCTTGGTAAGCACCTCTTTACCCTGATCCTTGCGCAGGTCGATGCTGAGGCTCTTCTTGCCGCTGTTGTACTGCACCCAGTACGCGGACTGCTTGCGCACCCAGGGAGCGTGGTAGCGGGTTTCTTCTCCCCCCAGCCGCTCAACCTTGATGACTTCCGCACCCAATCGGGCTAACACTTGTGCGCAACGGGGACCGGCCTGGTGCCGACCCAAGTCGATTACGCGTATTCCATCCAGGGGGCCTTTCGCTTCTGCCATGACCGGTTCACCTCAATCGCAGGTTTAGTTTTTCAAACGCCGTTGCCGCCGGATGCCAGCGCAAACCGAAGGCCGTTATCAATGGCGCCATTCTACGCCGGCGTAAAGCAATCGGCAAGCACGGGCACGGTCGAGCCCGTACCCAGGCCCAAGTGTCATCGCGAACCCAGCGCGGCGTTCCCGATTCACCGGAAAAGTTTTCCCACACCGGCCCGACTCTCACCCGGCATTGCCGCATCGTTGCGCTCATCTCACCGGAGACATTTGCTCAACCGTCGTTCCGGCGCCGGCCGGAACCCATCACTCCACCGTGGCGACGGTCGGCGTGCTCGGGCCGGGATTGCCACTTCGCTGCGCTCCTCGCAATGCCAGGAGGCGCAATGCTCCTACCAACGGCAGCATGGGCCAACGGCAGCACGGGCATCACCACCGTTCCGATTGCGGAGCCGCCAGGGATTCGGGCGAGGGTTCCAGCACCCACACCTCGGTAGCGCGTGGGAGCGTGGCCGCGTCCAACAACGCAACGCTGCCGTCCAGGCGTTTGACCGGCAGGTCGCACCGGGATTCCAGCCATCCTTCGGGGGGCAGCAGGCCGGCGCTGTCGGCGGTGATGCCGGCGTTGTGGTAGTGCATCGGGATGACTACTCTGGGTTGCAGCCGGGCGATCAATCCATCCACCTCGCGGTAGGTCAGCAGGTGTATGGAATCATCGACGGTTACCATCAACACGTCGACGCCACCGACGGCGGCGCCAACCTCGGGTGTCCAGTTGGCCCGGTTGTCTCTGATATGCAGGAACCGCACACCGTGAATGTCGACGCGGTACATCACGTTGGGAAATCTGGCCGCCTCCAGCTGTGGAGTCGAATGGATGTCGGCGATGCCGGTAATCCGCACATCCTGGAAGCGCAATTCACCCTCCATGCGCCAGATTGACACGTCGTCAGCGAGGCCATGCACGGCGTCGTGGTCGAAATGGGCGTGAGTAATCAGGCACAGGTCGCAATCAATGGTCGGAAACTCGCGCTCGAACCAGAACCGGTCGGGTATTTGGTTGCGATATGGGTCGATGAGCACGCGCACTCCGGCGGGACTCACCCACCGGAAAGCGCTGTGGCCAAAGTAAGTTAAAACCGTCGAAACAGCGGGGCGTCGGCTTGGCATTGATATTTTATCGTTATGCGCGGTGCGCGGAGACAAGGCATTTTGATTGTGCCACAACCCGACGGCGCTGACATCAGCCCGTAGACGCTCGAACCGCGCGGATGTTACACGTAGAAACCGGTGATACCTGATGACGGATGAATCCGCAGCGAATACCCCCCACCCCAACCACAACTCAGTCGGGGCCGGCGGCTTGCCGCCGATCTCGGAGCGCCAGTTGGCTATGCTGTGGGAGCGTCGCGCGTCCCGCAACCATCATCTCCGTACCGACCAGGGCGCGCGCGTAAGGGTGTTGTATCCCGGCCGGCCGGGAGTCACCGCCGGGCCCGATTTCCGCAACGCCGTGCTGTTGGTGGAAGGGTCAGGACTGGTGCAGGGCGATGTGGAAGTTCACCTGCGCCAGCGCGACTGGGTGGCGCATCGACATCAGAACGACCCTAATTACAACGGCGTGGCCCTGCACGTTGCGCTGGAAACGGACGCCGTGCCCGCCGTTACCGTCAGCGGCGTAGCGCCTCCGGTGGTCGGTTTGCAATCGCTGGTCGCTGGCGCAGAGCCAACCCGCGCGGAGTCGGCAGATGGTCTGGTGTGCGGCAAAACTCGTGCGCAGCTGTGGCGTCTGCTGGCGCAGCACGGTTACCGCCAGCCGGCATCGGCGGAGCAGATGTCCGCCCTGCTCAACCGAGCCGGCGATGAACGGTTCCTGTCCCACAGCGGGTTGTTGGGAGCGTGGCTGCAGACGCAGTCGGGCGAACAAATTCTCTGGGAGGCGATTTGCCAGGCGTTGGGGTACCGCCACAATGAGCACACGATGCTGCAATTGGCCGCCACCTCACCCATTGCATCCTTGCGAAACGCCGCACGACCCCTGCCGGCCTCGGAACGGGACGGTGCGCTGACAACATGGATGCTACGCTGGGCCGGGCTCGCCACCGACGACGGCCGGCCATCGCGCTGGGGAGCGCCGGCGGGGTTTGGTTCGCCGCTGCCGGCCAGCCAGTGGCAATTGTTTCGGGTACGACCCGCCAATCATCCTCGGCGTCGGGTGCTCGGAGCGGCCGTACTGGCGGCCCGTTTCCTGGAGACCGGATTGTCCGCCGGATTGTACCGGGCTGCCATCGCCGCCAAACCGCCGCAACTGACGGCATCATTGGCGGTGGCCAATCGCGGTGATGGACTACCGGCTCCGATTGGAGCTGGGAGAGCGCGAGACATTGCAATCAACGCCGCGCTGCCCTATCTGCACGCCTGGCGGTTGGCGTCAGACGACCCGGTTGGAGCGCAGGGTATGCTCAGTTTGTACCGGGCATTCGGCCCGCTGCCGGACAACGAAATCACACGGCAGATGGCCGGCGCGTTGCAGGAACCCGGCTGGAAACGCGTGGCCGACAACGCCCGTCGCCAGCAGGGGCTGATCCACCTGCAACGATTGTTGGCCGGGGAATCGAAACCGCAGCTACTTTAGCGGCACCGCCAGCGAGATGCGGGCTTCCTCGCCAGTGTTGCGGATGATGTGGCCGTGGCCGGTTAGGTCTTCCGCCACCAGCACATCTCCAGGGCTGAATTGCCGCTTGGTGCCGTCAGCTATCTCGATTTCGGCCCCGCCGGACATGAACACGACGTACTGGTGACGCGGTGCGGTGTGGTAGTCCTGCCACCACCCGGGCGGGCGCTGGCCAACGGTGATCTCGCCGGGCCCAACGTTGTTGGCAATCGGGGCGAACTCATCGGGTGTTACGTCCTGAAAATGCGACTCACCGTCGTCGCCGGCGTAAATGCGGACAATCATGCGTTTGTTTCTCCGGCATATGTAGCTCTCAAATAAGAATTGGGGCGAGGAGAAACAGGTGCAACCCTCGCCCCTACTCAGTCTCGATGCAGACCTATGCTTTACCTGTGATTGCGAGCAGCGAAAAACGTGACAATCCCGCTGCAAGCACGACCACCGTCTCCCAAACTCCACTCGATCTTACAGCCCGCTCCAGAACGACGGTAGTGCAGAGGTCTTCATTGGGACCGGGCGTTTTTGCAGCCTGCGGGGGTTAGCTGTCCTTCAGGGGAACAGCAAGGGAGACGCGGAACTCGTCGCCGATACTGCGGGCAATGTGGCCGTGGCCGGTAAGATCCTCTGCAACCAGCACATCGCCAGGAAACATACGGACGGTGGTGCCGTCGGCGATTTCAAACTCGGCGATGCCGTTCATGTTGACCACGTATTGCCGTCGCGGAGCGTTGTGGTAGTCGGAGAAACTGGGGGATTCGCGGCGGCCCAGGGTAATGTCTCCAGGGCCCACGTTGTTCGCAATATCGGCGAACTGGTCGGGGGTCAGGTTCTCAAAGTGGCTTTCGCCGTCGCTGCCGGTGTAAACCCGTACAATCTGTCCCATAGGATAGCCTCCTTGCCAGTATTGGCGTCAATGGAATTTGCGTAGAATGACATTCGCGTAGATGGACGCAGCGTGTCTGGAAATTGCGTAGGTGATTCGCTCAGCCAGCCAGGGGGATGACCGCGGTGAGGCTGGGCGCGTCGCCCACCACCCGCGTGGTATGTCCCTGACCAGACGTGTCTTCGACAAGGCGAGCATCGCCAGGGCCGTAGCGCACGGTTGTGCCGTCGCCGAGACCGATCTCAATTTCGCCGCCCAGCGAGATGATGTACTGGCGCCTCGGTGCGGGGTGCCAGTCGATAAAGTGACCGGGTGGCCACTCGCGGAACGAAATTGAACTGGCCGCCTGAGCTTCGGTAAGCTCCGGATGGTCTGCCAGGCTGGTTTCTTCGATATGTGACTGGCCGTCGTCGCCAGCGTAAAGTCGGAAAATTGCCATTAGCCCACCTGCATTCATGGGCCTCAGCCCAAGCTGCGCTAATCTTACCCCCGGCACGAACGCGGGGCAACCTTGCTTCGCCCGACCCTGGCCTCCTTGTTCGCCTTTTCCAGAGGAAACCTTTGCATAACCGTCGTTCCGGCGCCGGCACGAACCCAGGAGAGCACCGTGGCGACGGTGGTCGCGCTCAGACCGGGATTGCCGCGTCTCTGCGCCCCTCGCAACGACAGGTTACGCAAAGGTCTCCAGCGGGAGAGGACGTTCGTTGGAGGTCAGTTGGCGGGTTGCGGAACGTAAATCCAGCCTTCCAGGCATGCGTTGGCCAGTTCATCGGCGGTGGGGTGGCGGAACCGGCCGGCATCCAGCGCCCACGTCGCCGCTCCAACTGCTGCCACCACGGAATCGAGGCAATCGTCGTTGGCGCGGCAGGCCATCCACAGTGCGTCCAGGTTGGCCAACTGCAAACCGGCGGCCGCCGCCAGTTCATCGCAGATGACGGTACGCAATTCCAGGGCGCGGCGGCCCTTTTTGTAACCCTTGAAGGGCAATCCAACAGACTTGAGGAACGCGCCCGGCATCAGCTCCAGCAGCGTAACCGCGTCGGCAGGCGTTACCGCCGGTTCCAGCGGCGGCACCAACCAACGATTGGGAATGTCCATATGCAGGCGCTGAAGCATCTGGATGCCGTGGCAGGTCATGGGCACCATGTTGGGGTTTACGTTGTGCAGCGGAGAGAAACTCTCCGGGAAATAAACCACATCGCCGGCGCGTTTCGGCTCGCCGTGTTTTGCGACGAACGCGTTGCGAGCGGCGACGAAATCATCCAGGCCACAGCCGGCCACCACGCGCCAGACGTCTGGCATGTCGATGAGCGGATCTCCCTGGTTCAGGAAGTTGGCGAATTCCGCAGGTACGCCGAAGGGAAAATCGAGCGCGGCGACAGCCGGTGCCGGCGTTGTCGACAGCAGGGCATACAGATCATCGCGGCGGGCCGGCTGTGCCCGATCAAAAACCAGCGTACCGTCCGCATCCAGATGCCCTTGTGTCACCCACGTGTTGCGGTCTTCGCGACTGCCGCTGTAGTCAATGCCGATGATGGTCCTCATGGGAGATACGATTGTACTCGGTTGCGGTTACCCGCGCCCGGGTCTGGCGCGAGTAAATCGAGTTGCCGAATCGCGCGTTCAACCGCCGCCTCAACCTTTCCCCATCAAGTCGTAACGACGGCCCAAATCGCATGGCCCTGGCAAAAATCAGGGTCTTCCGATTGTCCACCCCAATATTGTCCGTTCGTCCTGAGCCCGACGAAAGATCATCCTGAGCCCATCGAAATATCGTCCTGAGCCTGTCGATGGGCCGCACATTGGCGCTTCCATACGCTCGCCATCAACCGTTTACCCAGATTGCTGCCGACATCTGGGTTCCAGCCTGCGCTGGAAAGACGCAAGCATTGATTATCGAAACGCCCTGGGCAAGGATGGCAGCCACTGTCGGCGGCCGTGGAAATCGGGTAGAATATCCCACGAAACTGATTGAATACAGCATCAGATTGCTGAATTTTCGTGCTCGTTGAGGCGGGCATTCAGGAGCCAAATTTTATGGATTACAAGAATCGACGGGAGAACTACCGGGCCGTTTTGGCTGGCGACGTCTGCGTGCATCCGGGCTCAGTTTTTGACCCCATCTCGGCGCGCATCGCTGAGGACCTGGGCTTTGAGGTCGGTATGTTCGCCGGCTCCATCGCCAGCGGCACCGTGCTCGGCGCGCCGGACTACGTGGTGCTGACGCTCAGCGAGTTCGCCGAGCAGATTTACCGCATCTGCCGCGCCGGCGAACTCAGCCTGATGGTCGACGCCGACCACGGCTACGGCAATGCGCTCAACGTGAAGCGGACGGTGGAAGAGCTGGAAGCCGCCGGCGTGGCCGCGCTGACCATCGAGGACACCCTGCTGCCGATGGCCTTTGGCGGCGGCGACTCGGAAACCAACCTCATCTCGCTGGACGAAGGTATCGGCAAGATGAAGGCCGCGCTTTCGGGCCGCACCGACCCCAACCTGGTGGTCGCCGGGCGCACCAGCAGCATCCGGGTCAGCGTTGACGAGTGCATCAAGCGGGTGAGGGCCTATGCTGAGGTTGGCGTGGATGCGGTCTTCCTCGCGGGCGCCAGCACCAAGGCCGAGGTTGAGGCCGTCAGTTCCGAAGTGAACATTCCCCTGCTGCTGGGTGGCGCCGGCGGCGAGCTGACCGACAAGAAATGGCTGGGCGACCACGGTGTTCGGGTGGCGCTCCAGGGACATCTGCCCTTCCAGGCGGCGATCAAAGCCGTCTACGACACGCTGAAAGCGCTACGCGACGGCGTGGCTCCCGGCGACCTGCGGGATCAGCTGGCTTCTCCCGACCTGATCGCTCAGGTGACGCGAAGGGCCGAGTACGACCGGCAAATTGCCGACTACCTGGGTTAACAGCGTACCGACGCGCGACGGCAGCTGGACGAAGCAGCCGCTCACGCACTTGTCACTACATCCACCTATCATTATCTGACACTAAATCTGACACTAATCATTATCGGAGGAAAATCATGGCATTCGTTTGTAACCACCTGCACCTGCGGAGCGAAGACCCGGACAACGCCGCCAAGTTCTACGTGGACAATTTCGGCGCGGTTATCGTTTCCACGCGGCCTTTGTCCAATACCGTGTCCCACCAACTGGAATTGGACGGTCAACCGTTGCTGACCGTGTCAGGGGAAGCGGAAGGAGAGAACGCGGTTGCCGGCTCAACAGACCCTCGCTTCGGCCTGGACCATTTCGGCTTCCAGACCGACGACATTCAGGCCGCCTTCAAGCAGTTCCAGGCCACCGGCGCCAATATCATCTGCGACCCCTGGACGATGCCATCAGGCAGCCAGGTCATGTTCGTGGAGGCCCCCGATAAGGTCAGCCTGGAGATTATCCAGCGACCTGCGTAGAGTGGGTGTTTGCCTGCACGCCAGCCCCTCTTCCGATGGGAGAGGGGTTTTTGTTGCCATTGGGCAGCGTACTACGTGAACAGGCTGGCGACGGGGCTAACGTTAACCGTTTTCCATCAACAGAGCAGGATCAACAGAGCAGGATTTTACAAGCCGGCGAAAAAGTCGTTAGGAACGGTTTCGCCGGGCGCCACCTCGGGCCACGCGCGGATGTAATGCTCTATCCCCATGGCGGCCGCCGCGACTTCACGGGGTACGCGCTCGTAGGGCCAGTCGGGTTGCAGCTGGGTGAAGTGCCGTTTGATGCAGGCCAGCTTGGCGTCCAGTCCATCCGACACATCCAGGGTCAGGTGAATGTCTGCCGGGTCGCATCCGTCGTCAACGCGATCTGGCGACGGCAACGGGAAATCGACGCCGGCCGCGCGGAGCGTCTGCGCCATGCGCGTCCGAAATCCCCTGGGGCGGCCACTGTAAAACAGGCGGTCAGTCTGATGAGGCTGGATACCGATAGCCATATGGTGCGGAAAAGCGTCGGAGTCGGCAGCCAGGCGAAACGCTTCTGTAGCGTGGTTGCAAATGGCAATGTGATCCGGGTGGCCGTAGAGTCCACCGGGCTCGAAGGTGAGTATCACCTGCGGCTTGAAACGTCGGATTTCGAATACCAGGCGGGCCACCACTTCATGCTCGCTGGCTTGCACGAAAGCCTTGGGATGGTGGTTGTCGTCCCAACCGGCCATGCCCGAATCGCGGTAACCGAGCACAGCGTGAGACTCGATGCCCAGTTCGACGATGGCCTGCTCCAGCTCGGCGCGGCGCACTTCGCCGATGGTTTCTCGGGTGGCCGAGCCGGGTTGCCGAATCTCGCCCAACTCACCGGAAGTAGCCGTGATGAGCCGCGTTTTGACGCCCCGGGCCGTGTGCATCGCAATGACGCCGCCCATGGGGAACGCTTCATCATCAGGGTGGGCCAGTAGGGCCAGCATACGGTGCTCGGGCATTGATCGTTTCCTCGCGGATAATTCTCACCTGCCCCCTCCCGGTGGAGACGTTTACCCCCGCGTCGTTCTGACCGGTGCCGAAACGACGGTTAGGTTATGCCAAGGTCTCCGGTGGGAGATGGGACGGGCGAGATGAAGGGGTTTAGTTAATGATCTCCAGCACTTCGAGGATGATGCCCTGGGGACCTTCGAAGAACATCACGCGCCGGCCGCCGCCCACGGTGGTCTCTTCCAGCACGGTGGCGCCGCCGTTTTTGAGGTCGGCGACGGTGCCGTCAATATCATCGGTGTCGATGGCAATGTGCTCGAAGCCGTAGTTTTGCGGGTGGGTCTGCGTGGCGACATGGTCGGTTACGTTCAGGGGCAGGCCGTGAAGGTCCAGGCGGAAGCCGCCGTTCGCGGTTTCGGCGGTCACGGTGGCGCCCAAGTTGGCCACGTACCACTCGGCGGTGGATTTGGGATCGGGAGTCTTGAGGTGAACGTGATTCAGCGCGAAAGCCATGGTGGTTCCTCCTATGGAGTTAGTTGCTATCCGGCCAGTGTCTGCTGGTAGAAATTTCACCCTCACCCTAGCCCTCTCCCATCACAGGGAGAGGGGATACGATGTTGCAGGGTGGTGTTGGGCCGATTGTAACATAACGCAGCGGCTCTCTCGCAGCTACGAGATTGCCACGCTGCGCTCGCAATGACAGTTGCGATGATATACTTGCGCCGCTGATACAAACCGGAGGCAACATGGCAATGCTGGCATTTTTGGGAGGCACGGGACCCGAGGGAAAGGGATTGGCTTTGCGCCTGGCGATGGCCGGCGAATCGGTGATTATCGGTTCCCGGGACGCCGGTCGAGCCCAGGAAGCCGCCGAAGAGCTGCTGGCTCTGGCTCCCAACACGAGCATCTCCGGCGCCGTAAACGCCGACGCCGCTGCAAAGTGCGATGTGGTCTTTCTGACGATGCCCTACAACGGGATGTCGCCCACCATCGAGGGTGTCGGCGACACGCTGGCCGGCAAGACGCTGGTTACGGTGATTGCGCCGATGCGATTCGAACGGGGCGTGGGCGCCGTCGCGGAAGACGTGGCGGCTGGCTCAGCGGCTCAGGAAGCCCAGGCCGCCGCTCCCGACGCCCGCGTCGTCGCTGCTTTCCAGAACGTGTCCGCCGAGGAGCTGCTGAAGCCCGGCGTTACGCTGGACGAGGACGTGGTTATTTGCTCTGACAATGCCGATGCCAAAACCACCGTCATGGACCTGACCCGCAAAATTCCCAACCTGCGCCCGGTGGACGCCGGCGCACTGTACAACGCCCGCTACGTGGAACAGATTACTCCCCTGCTGGTAAACATCAACCGAATACATCGCGCGCATTCGGGCGTCAGAATCACCGGCGTGTAACTCCGCTATTTCACATGTGACTCCGCTATTTTATCTGTTGCCAATGCACTCTACACAAGGAGATAACGATGCCAAGAGCCACTCTTGATTTGCAAAACAGCGCCGACCTGACTGCCATTGGCGGGCAGTGGCGGTGCGCCCACGGCTTCGTGCCCGGTGAACCGAACGAAGGCATCGTGAGCGAGGCCGATGGTTCTCCCTGCCGCCTGCCCGACTTTGACGATTCCGGTTGGGAAGTGTGCGACGACCTGGGCGCGTGGCGTCGGCAGGGCGTGTCCTTCATCTGGTACCGCATCACCGCCAAGTTGCCCGAAACCGTCGACGGTCGTTCGCTGGACGGCGCCCGCTGCCTGTTCGAATCCTGCATCGACGACTATGGCGAAATCTGGATCAACGGCGAGTGCGACCGCGAACGGGCCACCGTACAGGGCTTCAACGTCCCGCAGCGCGTGGTGGTCTCCACCGAGCCCAAAGCCGGCGACGACGTAACCATCGCCATACTGGCGATGAACGGCCCGTTGGCTGCGCCCGGCGGCGCAGTCTTCGTGCGTTACGCCACCCTGGCCTTCGAATGGCGGGAAACCGGACGCTAGCGACCACTCTTCCGGCTTCTCTCCACTCTTTCGGTTCCTCTCCGGGCCGGAAAGGGTGTGTTCGAAGGGCGGGCGGCTACGCTAGCCAGTCATCCCCTTCCGGTTCGTCGCCGGCATCGCCTTCTGCTTCGAAGGCGGTGCGGTTGGGATCGTGCTGGTAGCCAAGGGCTTCGAGTTGAACCCGTAGCTCAGTGGTGAAAGCTTGTACCTCGGTGCTGGCCGGCAGCGTAATCTCCACGACGCCACGACTATTGACCTGAACGCTGCCGGGGTCTTCACGGGACAATTCGACGCTGACCGATTCCCGGTGGATGCCGAAGGCGTCGGTTTCCGAAAACACGATGGCCATATCATCCATCGTGATGATAGTAATTTCATCCTCTGGCATCCCGCACCTCCGGTTGGGTACGTTATCGGTTCAGTTGGGTGACTAGTCTTGCGGCGGCCATTGAGTGCCACCCTCGGAGGGACGTTCCGCCGACGGCAGGGCCATGCCGTCTGCGACCACCTGCTGGAACTCGCCCAGAATGACCGCACCCCATTCCTTCGCCTTGTTGACCCGGTAGGCAGTGCGCCGCCCGCGCGTTTCCCGCCGGCCCTCCGCTTCGTCGCTGACCGATGCCGCCGCCTGGGCAACCATGGCATCCATGGCGTCGATAGCGGGCACCAGCGAGCGGGCGGTCTCGATGAACCTGGCTATCTGACCCATCTCATCATCGAGCACCACAAACACCGGAACGGTACCGGCCCGGTGCTCCGGCAGGAAGCTGTTGGTCAATTCCAGCTCGTCGTCGCGGTTGAATACGCTAAGCTGGATGTTGTCCGAAGCATCGGCTAGCCGCAGCACGGCCGGCGTGGTCGACATGGCATCGCCGCACCAGTCAGAGGTGAACACGGCCAGGCGCACCGATTTCTCCAGGCCATTGAAGTAGCCGAGCACCGCGGCGGGAATCTCGGTACCGGCGTGTATCTGAATAAATGGATCCTTGTTGACCTTGATCGATTCGATGTACTGCTCAGTCGTCATGCCCTGAGCGAACTTTTCAGCTGTCAATTCCATTGGTACACCTCATCCTGGTTGGCCGGCCGCATTTTGCCCTTGCCGCCGGCCAGTGCTAAAATCGCCGTTGGATACCGGATACTACCACCCGCCGGGTGTGCGGGTCGAGGGGAGCCGCCTGTTGACTAACGAACGTTCGGGAGTGTACCTGAAATACGCGCTGTTTTGCCGGGATACCGCGGAGGACGACGGGGACGACCTGAGCTGCACCGGAATTATCGACCTGGTGGACATCGAGATGCCAGCTGAGCCTCCCACCGGCGACACGCCCCGGGTGCTGGCCGACGTGGACGTACAACTGGTGTTTTGCATCGCAGGCGCCAGCCCCGGTGAGCATACGTTGGAAATCAGCATCCGCGCCCCTGGCGCCAGCCTCTCCAGCCCGCCGCCGCAGCAAACGGAGTGGGAGGATGGGGTTTTCTTCCAGCGCTGGATCAAGCCGTTCCGCATTCCGGTAACGCGGCTGGGTCGCCATGTGGCTGCCATCGCCTACGACGGAATGCCCTTGGGCGAGGCCAGCTTTTTGGTGCGGCTGAGACCGTAATATGATGGGCTATGGCGTTCGGGTTTGGAGGGAACTTCTGGGATAGGGCCACTCTTGCAAGGAGATGATACGGATGGACACGATTAACGTTGAGGGATTCGTGGCTCGGCTGAGAGAGTTTGATGCACTTCGAATTGACGATAAT
Source organism: Dehalococcoidia bacterium (assembly GCA_965220095.1). Classification (GTDB taxonomy): domain Bacteria; phylum Chloroflexota; class Dehalococcoidia; order Lucifugimonadales; family UBA3495; genus Bin87. The sequence goes on along the minus strand of OZ244805.1, from coordinate 627,174 downwards.
ATAAAGACTGGCGCGATTGAGCGGATTCGCCCTGAACTTGCGGATGAATGGCCAGCGCAACTGGATTCATCTGTCCGAGAGGCACTAATCAGTGCCGGCATACCGCATCCTTACCAGCATCAGTTCGACGCCATCGTCAAATCGTTGAACGGTGCAGACGTGGTCATGGAATCGCCTACGGCCAGTGGCAAGACGTTGGCTTTTACGGCGCCGATGCTTCACTCGCTGGTACGTAATGAGGGTTCCCATGCCTTAATGATTTACCCGATGAAGGCGCTGGCCTTCGACCAGCGGACGCAAATCGAACAGTTATGCCAACCGCTCAATATCGAGTCCTGGACTTACGATGGCGACACGCCGGACGATTGCAAGAAAATGATTCGGGACAATCCGCCCCAGATTCTACTGACCAATCCTGAATACTTGAATTTGTCGTTTTTGGGCTCACGCGGATCGTGGAATCCAGAATTTTTGCGCAACCTGCGGTATGTAGTCATTGACGAAATGCACGAATACCGTGGCTTTTTCGGGAGCAACATGGCGCTCTTGCTGCGGCGGTTCTTCTTGCACCTGCACCGCATCGGAGTAAAGCCGAGGGTTTTCCTTTCAACGGCAACCTGCGCCAATCCGCAAGAGCACGCTAGGGTACTCACCGGGCGCGATGATGTCGAAGTCGTATCCGCTAGAAACGTGCTGCGTCCGAAGCGGCACTTCGTATTCGTAGAGCCGGCCATTCCAGACTATCCGTACTGGGACATTTTTCAACGCCGTGTGGAGCAGGCCGCATTGGCTGCTTTGGTTGAAGGCATTCGGGTTCTCGTGTTCTGTCCGACCAAGAGATTCATTGGCAATGCGTTGATCAACTGCCGTCGTAAAGCATCAGAATTGGGCCTGTCCCCTGAACAAATATCGGAATATCATGCCGATCTCACAGGTGAAACAAGGCAGGACATACAGGAGAAAATCAAATCGGGCGATATCAGCGTGGTGTTCACGACTAACGCTTTGGAGCTGGGACTCGACATCGGCGGATTGGATGGCGTCATTTTGGCAGGATTTCCTCCCAGCATTATGTCGGCTTGGCAGCAGGTTGGGCGTGCTGGACGTGGCTGGGATAGAGATGCCTTTGTGCTGTTCTATGCGATGAACGACCCGATTGATCGGTTCTTTGTGGGCAATTTGGATGCTTTTTTGAACAAACCTTTCGATGAACTGGTGGTTGACCCGTCGAATGAGCAGTTGATTGAAAACCATATGCCTTCGCTCGACCAGGAAATGGAAGGGGTTAAACTAGGTCCATCTGGGAAGGATATTCTCGGTAGCGCTTTTTATGATGCCGCTCCCAAGAATCCCGTTAAACAACCTAAAGGATTTTTTCCGCAAGGTAAAATCGATATGCGCGGTGGAATTGGGAAATCTTACAAGTTGAGAAGTGGAAACGAAGAGTTAGGGCAAATCGGAGCTATGCGTCGATTCCGCGAAGCTTACATAGGCGCCATATTTCCCTTCTTTGGCCGGCGGTATCGGGTCACTGCCCATGACTACGATGACGCCGTTGTCTTGGCTGAAGCGGAGCCGAATCTGAGAACGGATGCCGGGTTCTTTACTGTCGTCTTTCAGAATGGTATCAATGATGGCAAGGGGTATGGCGACGTTGAAGTACTTTATGGGTCGCTGAACATCGTAAACAACTTTACCGGCTACAAGCTGGTGGAAGAAGGCAGCGGCGAAGTCAAAAGCCTGGGGAAAAGTTCAGACGCCCTTTACATGAACAACATTCACGCTTTCTGGATTAACGTTCCAGAAAACGATGCAACTACAGCCGGGATTGGCGCATTGGAGCATATGATTCGTGTCGGGGCGATGTTCGTGATTCCGGCAGACCGCTTTGATACCAGCACATTCTCCAGAACAGGCTCTGATTCCGCTGCTTTTTATTACGAGAACTATGCCGGGGGCATTGGGGTTGCCAAGAAACTGTTCGAGGTGTGGCAAACGGCACTGGAGAAGGGAGTCGAAATCGCTCGTGCTTGCAGTTGTAGATTAGGATGCCAGAATTGCATTGAGCCCGCCAAGTCCTACAACATGAGCAATGTTGATATTGACAAGGTGAAAGGCATCGAATTGGCTGTTGAACTGCTGGCGGCGGTGAAAGACGGCCCTGACAGAGAGTTCCGTGGCGGACGCATGGTTCGGGTGTAAAACCTGCCAAGTAGCAGACTATGCAGTAGGGGCGAATAATTATTCGCCCCTACATGGATTCCGGCTTTCGCCGGAATGACGGAATTAGGCACCGTTATCCGCCGTTCCGCTCCCAAAGCGCTTCCAGGACGGCGCCCGGGTTCATTGGCAGGCTTTCCATGCGGGCGCCGGTGGCGCGGGCGATGGCGTTGCCGATCGCTGCCATCGGAGGCACCAGTGACACTTCGCCGACGCCGCGCACACCCAGCGGATGCCCTGGGTTGGGCACCTCCACGATAACCGTGTCAATCATCGGCAGGTCCAGCGCGGTGGGCATCCGGTAATCCAGGAATGACGAGTTGAGCATCTGGCCGTCGTCGCTGAAGAAATACTCTTCGTTGAGCGCCCAGCCGATACCCTGCACTGCGCCGCCCTGGATCTGTCCCTCGACGTAGCTGGGGTGGATGGCTTTGCCGCAGTCTTGAATGGCGGTGAAGCGCAACACGTCCACCTTGCCGGTTTCGGTGTCCACCTCCACGTCGGCGACGTTGATGGCAAAGGCGTTGCCCACACCGCCCGGGTTGGCGGTGGCGCGTCCGACGACGGGGCCGCCGGTACCGTTCAGACGTCTTGCCAACTCGTCGAAAGTCAGCCGCAGGGCATCATCGGAACGATGGGCCAGGGTGCCGTCTTCCTGGTATTCCACGTCTTCGACGGGAACGTCCCAGATGCGGGCGGCCCGCTCGATCAACTGACGGCGCACGTCTTCGCCGGCTTGATAGACGGCGGTGCCCATCTTGAAGGTTACGCCGCTGCCTCCCGCGCCGCTGCTGTAACCGATGCTGTCGGTGTCGACGATGGACGGCTTGATCCGTTCCGCCGGCAGACCAAGCACCTCGGCGATGTGCATAGCCATAGCCGCGCGTGAGCCGCCAATGTCTGGCGAACCTTCAATCAGGCTGACGGTACCGTCTGGCATAACGCTGGCAACGGCGCTGGCGGGGCCGGTTCCGTTGAACCAGGCACCGGCGGCGATGCCGCGACCGGTGACCCGGCCCGGGCCGGACGGCGCCGGCACCGGAGCGGCCAAATGGGGGTGCTCTTGGGTAGCCTGCAGGATTTCCACCATCCCAATGCGACGGAAGACGGGCCCGGCCACCTGGCGGCTGCCCTCTTTGGAAGCGTTGTTCAACCGAAATTCCACCGGATCAACGCCCAGCTTCTGGCACAATTCGTCGATGGCCTGTTCGGCAGCGAAGGACGCCACCGGAGACCCGGGGGCCCGGTACGCCGCGGCCTTGGGCACGTTGGTAACCACATCGTAGCCCTCCACGAAACCGTTGGGAATCTCGTAGGGGGCGAACATGGTGCGGCAACCGCTGGGTACCGGCGAGCCGGGGAATGCACCCGCCTCGTACACCAGGGATGCCTGAGCGGCGACGAAGCGGCCGTCTCGTGTGCCGCCAACCTTGACCTTGATATGACTTCCCGAGGTGGGGCCGGTGCCGGTAAAGACCTCGGTGCGGGTCATGGCAATTTTCACCGGGCGGCCAGTCTTGCGAGCCAGCGCGGCGACCACCGGCTCCAGGTAGCAACCACCTTGACCCTTGCCGCCAAAACCGCCGCCAATCTCCATCGGGACAACGTTCATCTGCCCCACCGAGATGCCCAGAATGCGGCTGGTGTGGTCACGCAGGGCGAAGTGCCCCTGGCTGCTGGCCCAGATGGTTAAGGTGTCATCGTTGTTCCAGCGCGCGGTAGCGGAGTGCGGTTCGATGTAACCCTGATGCACGGGCCGAGTGTGGTACTCACGCTCAACGATTTCGTCGGCCTCGGCGAATCCTGCTTCGATATCGCCCAGGGTAAACTGGAAATGGTTCGACACGTTGGAGCCATCGCCGGTGTCACTCTCAGCCCAGCCGCCGGAGCGCAGGGCCGGGTTGTCCAGGGTGACCAGCCGTTCATGGACCAACGGCGCGCCGGGAGACATGGCCTCATCGGCGGTCAGTACGGCGGTCAGTACTTCCCAGTCCACGTCGATGAGCTCCAGGGCTTCCTCGGCCAGGTGGGGAGAATCGGCGACGATGGCGGCGACGGCGTGGCCCCGATACAGGGCCTTTTCCCGGGCCATTACGTTGCGGCTATAGAACCCATAGTTGACCGCCGCGCCTTCCTCCTGGTCCTTCATAGCCGCAGACGCGTCGGGGAAATCAGCGCCGGTGACCACAGCGTGAACGCCCGGCAACGCCAGAGCGCGGCTGGCGTCGATACCCTTGATGCGGGCGTGGGCGTGGGGGCTGCGCAAGATTTTGCCGTGAAGCATTCCGGGAAGGTGGATGTCAGCGGCGTAGCGCGCGCGACCCATCACCTTGTCGGGCCCGTCATGACGAACGGGGCGCGTGCCCACCACACGGTAGTCGTGATCCGGGTCGGCAAGGACGATGTTAGGTTTGTAATCGAGCATATAGGAGGACCTCCTGAGGAACGATTGGGAGCGAGCGATGGGCGTAATTTACCACAATCGGCAACTGTCGGTGAGAACTAAATGCCGGTGATAAAATTGAGACCAGGCATCCACTGCAACCGCACCCGGCCAGGGAGAAAGACGATGAGTACTACCGGTACCACCTCTACCACCGCATCCGGCGTTCCGGTACGCGTCGTCCCCAACGGGTGGCGGCCGGTTGAGGACTGCCTGACGCTGGCAGTTGACGAACTGGCTTGGCTGGATCAGTTTCGGGAGCAGCTGCTGGAGCAATATCCGGGTTTGGTGGACGACATCATCGTTTATGGCTACCGGGCCCGCGGTCTGGCTGATTTGGACTTGTCAATGGATGTGCTGGTGGTGATTCACGAAGGAGACCAGGAAACTGGAAAACAAATCAGGCATCTGGGATACGACATCTCGCTCGAGGTCGGCGCTTTCCCTAGGACGCACACCATAACCCGGGCAAAATGGGACGAGGCAAAGCGAACCGGACAGTCTTTTTATAGAACCGCTATCAAAACGGGCATTAGCGTGCTATGAGCGCAGCCAATGCCATAGCGGAATGGCGACGGGCGCGAGGCTGCCTGGGCGCGGCGGATTCGTGCCGGCGCGACGGATACTATGCGGATGCAATCTCACGGGCTTACTACGCCGTCCTGCACGCGGCCAGGGCCGCACTGGAACTCTATGGATTTCCCACTGAGACCCATTCTGCAACCAACAATACCTTTGGCTTGCATATCGTAAGAACCAGCCGTATCGAACCTTCCTTCGGCAGTGTGATTACCGATTTGGCAGATGCCAGATTGAACGCAGATTATGATGTCGATTTGACGTTTGACGTGAACGATGCCACTGTTACCCACGCGAGGGCCGAGGCATTTCTCAACCGTATTCGGGAGCTGCTCGCCGGCGCCATCCCTGCCGAGCAGCTGCAATAATGCCATGCCGGGCAGTGGTGTTTGCGTTGACGCTTTGGGCTGCTGCTGGCTATAATTCCGGTCATTACTCTACGATTTGACGAGGTATTTCCAGCGATGAATCTGAAAACCGGACAACGTTATGTCAGTCCCGGCGGGGCGGAGATGATTGTCAGCAAGGCCAGCGGAGATGGTGATTTGACCGACGGGGACGTGCTCTTGCAGGTCAAAGGCCCCAACGTCGATTTTGCCGGCGCAACCTCAGCGGACGATGCTCCGGAGGTTACGATGGGCAAGCGGCTGACATCGCCCGACGGCAGCGTGTCGGTGCTGGTTACCAAAGCTGGCAAGTGCGACTTGCGTTTGAACGGCGAACCGATGGAGCTACAGGAAGCGAAGCAGTTGCCGTCGTCGGACTAGCAACGGTACAACTGCATGGCATGACGTAAGGGCGGGTTTGAAACCCGCCCATTTGCATCGCTGCTGAACGGTAATTGGGAGGGTAGCTTGGCAATCCCGTTACGTTGTGGGCGAATGCAGCGGGTTGAGAGTCAACGATGACCGCTGGGCTGTGAACACCGCCATCTCGACGTCTCGGGCGCGCCAATGGCGTCCGGTGCGGTCAGTTAGTATGCCAGCGGTATGTTGGCACCATTTCATCCACGCACAAATGAATGGCCAGTGACGTTCGTAAAGTACGCCGTCTTTTAAATTCGGAGCAATCAGGTTGTGCTTCTCACCGTTCACTCGTGCCCACTCGGCGACATTGCTATCTACCATCGGAAATTTCTCGGGGCAAATGAACGCTGGAAATGTTGCGGCGGTTGCCACAACGGAGTCTTTCGCGATGTTGTTCCGGAACCGACTGAAATTATCCCGGCTCGGGTTGCTTATGTAGTCGGTACAGAGAATCCAAAGCTTTTCGGCACTTACGCCTGACGACTTGATGCGGCTTATAGTCTTTTTCTCGCTCCGTGGCGATTTCCAATGCACTACGGCGTACCAAGCTCGCAAGTCTTCTTGACCGTATTTTCTGAACAGGTCCTCGAAAGCCTTGGTTTCCCGCCAATCGCGCACGTGCCGCAGATAGTCTCTATTGTAGGCGTAATCGCCGAGATTACGGACGTAGTTGTACTCTTCAAGCACTCTTTGCCAAGTCTGCGGCACCTTTTGTCTCCTTATCCCATATGACAGATTGTAGGGGCAACCCATGGGTCGCCCCTACAATTACGGCAGGGCTAGCCCGCCCTCACTCCAACCTCACCTAGTCTAGAGGAAGTGCGGTATCACATACTTCCCGAAGAGGCGGATGCTGTTCATTATGTTGCTGTGGGGCAGGTTACCCATCTGCATGAAGCACAGAATCTGATCGACGCCGGCCTCACGGTATTTCTCGATGGTCTTGATGACCGTTTCGGGGCTGCCCATTGCGAACGCGCCGGATTCGATGTGGTCGGCGGCGGTCTTGTCGACGCGCTCGGTCTGCACGGCGTCCACGGCGAAGCGGTAGCTGTCGGGGACGGCGCGACCGGCCCAGGGAGCGTAGAGTTCCTCGGCTTTGCCCACGAACCACTCACCTTCACGGGCGGCGGCATCGTAGGCTTCCTGGTCGGTGTCCGCAACGTGAACCATGCACAGCGCGGCGATGTTGTCGTTGACCATGCTGCCGATGGGATGCGCGTCCTTGACGGCTTCGCGGTAAATCTGCACCCGCTCAACCAGCTGTTCGTGCCCGCCCAGGTTGAAGCACAGCACCCCAATGCCCAGATCGCCCGCCTCAGCGAAGGATGTGGGCTGGCTGCACGCCATCCACATGGGCGGATGGGGGTCCTGCACCGGCTTGGGGATGACCGAGCGCGGCGGGACGTTGTAAAACTCGCCGGCGTGGGAGAAGGGGTCTTCCGTCCACATCCGGGGAATCATGCCCACGGCTTCGCGCCATTGGGCCTTGGTGGTTTCGGGATCAACCTCGAAGCCGTCCATCTCGATGAGGGTGGTGGAGCGACCTGTGCCCAGATCCATCCGCCCGTCGCTGACGATGTCGAGCACGGCGGCGCGCTCGGCCACGCGCACTGGATGGTTGTAGGCTCCCGGCAGCAGGGCCACGGCATGGCCGATGCGGATGCGCTTGGTGCGCTGGGAGATGGCGCCGTACAGCACTTCCGGAGCGGAACAGTGGGAGAACTCCCGCAGGAAATGATGCTCCACCGTCCAGAAGTAGTCGAACCCCACGTCATCGGCCAGCTCAACCTGGGCCATCACCTGCTTGTATCGTTCCGCCTCGATGCCAGGATAATGCGGTTCCGGCACCTGAATTTCGTACATCAATCCAAATTTCATTGTTGTCTCCTTTGGGACCATAATTTCAGCGGATTTTATCACAGATGGAATCGATGCGGATGTGATATAATTCCTCCCCCTAAGACCCTAGCGGTAGATATGTATCAAAAGGAGACCAACATGACCGATAAATTAGACGCTAACATTGTAGATCTTGAGACCTTGTATACCAAATCGGTTTCGTATAGGATTCCGCAGTTTCAGCGCGCTTACGCTTGGAATAAGGAATCTCAATGGGAACCACTTTGGGAAGACGTTGAAGAAATGGCGAATCGGGAATTGAATCGCCCTCGCTCTTTCGACGCTCGACCGCACTTCATGGGTGCGATCGTTTTACAGCGGCAATCGAACAAGACCGGAGAGGTAGAAAAGCGGTTAGTCGTGGATGGTCAGCAACGGCTTACTACGCTTCAGCTGCTGATCAAAGCGACTGAAAAGGCGTTTCGTGCTCAGAACGAAACGGACCGGGCGAACAGGCTTAAGCGGCTAACCAAGAATGATGACATCCACTTGGCGGGGGATGAAGGCAATGATACCAAGATTCGACAGTCGAACCAGAATGACCAGACTGCTTTCCAATACATAGTTCGGGATTTTTCTGGCCCAAACGATTTACCGCATTCACGGATCAGCCAGGGATTAAACTATTTTGAAGAGAAAGTTAGCGATTGGTTGGGAGAGGGGGATAGTGATTGGGACTCTAAGGCCGACGCTCTCGAACGCACACTCACGAACGGATTAAAAATAGCCGCCATTGACTTGGGTGACGATCAGGAACCTCATGTTGTCTTCGAAACTCTCAACGAACGGGGGGAACCACTCACTCAATCGGACAGAATTAAAAACACCGTAATGTACAAAGCGGATGTAATCGATGATCCGACAACCGCAAGAGACCTTTGGGGTGTTTTTGAAGACGATTGGTGGCGGGGCGAGACGAAAGAAGGCCGGTTGACCAGGACCCACAACGACCGGTTTTTAAATTATTGGGTAACCATGAAGACCATGAACGATGTTTCGTCTGATAAGATTGCGAAAGAATTTCGGAAATATTTGGACTATGCGGGTGAGCCTCCAATCCGTGACATAGCGGAGGAAATTAAGGACGCCGGGGTTTTTTACCGTAAATTGGAAGAAGACACTATTCCCGATATGCAGGCGTTCCTTCATCGCATTAAAGTGTTGCAATTAGGAGTGGTAACGCCCATATTATTGTGGCTTAATTTCCACAAAATTACCGGCTACCGTCTGTCGAGAAGCCTGTCTGTCTTGGAAAGCTACCTAGTGCGGAGAACCTTGTGTGGATACGCTTCAATGGGGCTAAATCGGTATTTCGTAGATCTCTTGAAGCTATTGGAGAAAGGTGGTCAAAGCGCTCCTGACGATCTTTTGATTGACCAGCTGAGTAAAGCTACGACAGACAGTCAGTTGTGGCCCAATGATCGTATTGTCGAGGAAACGCTCACTACCAAACCGCTTAAAGGTAATGCCGGTCGCCGGACGATGATACTAGAAGCTGTTGAATCTAGTATTCGTACTGACAAAACGGAACCTTTAGGCGCGACTGCAAATCTGACGTTGGAGCACATCATGCCACAGGGCTGGGAGAGACATTGGCAATTGCCAGATCCGCATGACAAAAACCCTGAACTCATTGAAAGGAGAAAGGCCGCAGTTGGTGAACTGGGTAATCTGACGCTAGTAACCCAGAAACTGAATTCCTCGATATCAAACGGACCGTGGTCGGAAAAAAGGCAAGCTCTTGATAGTCATAGCAGCCTATTTTTAAACAAGACACTGCTAGATGACGCCCCAGATGTTTGGGATGAGGTTGCCATTCGAAACCGCAGCCATAGGCTTGCTCAGCAGATCATCAAGATTTGGCCACACGCTGTTAATATCTGAGGGAACGGCCCCGGCGAGTAGCCGGGGCCGATGACTTTGGTTGGTTGTTGTCTCATATTGCCGGTTATGAGACGGGATGGTTAGGGAACCAGCATCGCTCGCGTTATCTCGGTCTGGCGCTGGCTCCACTCCGCCGCCTCGAATGCCTCGTTAACATCGGCCAGCGGGAAGGTGTGGGACACCAGCCTGTCAAAGGGCAGCTTGTCCTGGTTGCGAACCAGGAAGTCCAGCAGTTCGGGCAACAGCGACGGGCGATACATCAGGCTGCCGACGATGTTCTTGCCCTGCAGGAGCTTGGAGGGGTCGATTGACACTTCCTGGCCGCGCACAATGTCACCAATCTCGACGAAGGTGCCGCCGTTGGACAGCATGTCGATGCCCTCTTTGAGCAGGTCGGCGCGGCCCACCAGTTCCATCACCACGTCGGCGCCGCGACCGCGGGTTAGCTCGCGAACCCTTCGCACCCGGGTTTCCGGCGTATTGAATTCCTCAATGTTGATGGTGTCGTCGGCGCCGAACTCTTCGGCCAGCGCCAGGCGGTTCTCCAGCCGATCCAGCACGATGACGCGATCCGCGCCGCGCTCCTTGGCCATGGCGGTGGCGTGCAGTCCGAGGCCGCCCGCGCCCATGATGACCACCGACTGACCGTGGCTCATGTTGGCGCGTTCCAGTCCGGTGGTTACCGTGCCCATCGCGCAGTTCACCGGGCCCAGGATGTTGTCGGGCAGTTCGTCCGGCACGCGGAAGAAGGGGTGGCGCGGGGGTAGGTAGAGAAAGTCGCCGTAGGTTCCGGTGAAATAGGGCCAGTTGCCGGCGGCGGGATATTGTCGGTTGGCGCACCAGTTGGTGTTGCCGCGCAGGCACATATGGCAACGGTAACAGGGGAACACCGCAGCGTAGATAACGCGGTCGCCTTCCTTGACATCGGCGCCGTAGTAGTCGGCGGCAACGCCGTCGCCGAGGTGTTCAATAACGCCGGTACCCTCGTGTCCCATGACGCGCCCGGTCTCCGGCAGTGGCGAGTGTTCCTGGGTCTGGTCGCCGCGCCAGGTGTGCAGGTCGGAACCGCAGATGCCGGCTTGCGTCATCCGCAACAGGACCGCGCCGGGTTCGGGCTCGGGGACATCGTACTCCTGGATTTCAAAGGGTTTGCCGTACTCTTTGACGACTACAATGCGTCCTTTCATTGGTGTTCCCTCCGGTGATACGGTTGCAGCGGGTAGGTTCGCGAGATGCCGGTATCGTAGCATACCGTCGGCGTTTTGACATGAGGAGAACTCTCTCCTCCGCGGGCTATGGAACATTCCGTCATTGCCGCCTCCGTCGGACCGACGGTTTCGAGGATGGCACGACGGCCCTGCCGTGTCCCGGCGCACCATGACAATGGCGGTTTTTGATGCTATTCTATGCCCCGGAGCGCGGATATAGATTATGAAGATTGCTGTTGGCTCAGACCACGCGGGGTTTGAATACAAGACCAAGTTGCTGGCGTTGCTGGCGTACCTGGGACATGACGCCGTTGACTATGGCGCCTACTCGGATGAGGCCACGGACTACCCGGCCTGGATTCGCCCGGTTGCCCAGGCGGTGGCTCGCGGTGACGTTGACCGGGGCATCGTCCTGGGGGGATCAGGCAACGGCGAGGCAATCGTGGCCAACCGCATCGCCGGCGTGCGCTGCACGTTGTGCTGGAACGCCGAATCGGCCCGCTACGCCCGGGAGCACAACGACTCCAACCTGCTGTCGATGGGCCAGCGGTTGGTGTCCTGGGAAACGGCTTGCGAAGTTGTGGACGTGTGGTTGTCCACCGAGTTCGAGGGTGGACGCCACCAGCGCCGGATTGCACAAATCGACGAATAGTCTGTCAGGTCAGTCAGGGCGTTTGGAATGTCGACCTGAATGGACTACCCGCTCACCCTGAACCCGTCGAAGGGCATCTCACGTTCGCACGCATGCGCCGTTAACTGACCGCCCAGACTGCTGCCGACGATGCAGCGGCCGGATAGACTGACCCCTCCCTTTGCGCAAAGGCGCCTCAGTCGTCTGCGGCGGTCAATTCCGGCATTAGCGCATCGCTCACGCCGATCATGCTGTCTCGAGTTACCAGGCTGGCCAGTTCGTCTTCGTTCATGCCGTCGGTGCCGGCGGGTCGGCGCGGTAGCACCAGGTAACGCAGGTCGGCGGTACTGTCCAGCACCCGTACTTCTGCATCCTCCGGCGGCGTGGCGCCGAAATCGGCCATGACACCCCGGGGGTCGCGGACGGCGCGGGCGCGGTAGGCCAGGCTCTTGTACCAGTCGGGCGGGCGGCCCAGCAGCATCCGGGGGTAGCAAGAGCACAGTGTGCACACGACCAGGTGGCGCCGGTCGTCAGTGTTTTCGACCACGGCCAGGTGAGGCGTGTCCTCCGGCAGGCTGAACCCCCACTCCGCGAGAGCCGCGCGCGGATCGGACAGCAGGCGGGCCTTGAACTCGGTATCAGTCCAGGCGCGGGCGACGACGCGGGCGCCATCCGCCGGCGTACGGGCGTCCATCAGGTCAACCTGCCGGCCAATCTCTGCCGCGCTGATTAGACCCTTCTCGACGAGCAATGCCTCGATGGCAACCGAGCGGAGCGCCACGTCGCTCATGGGCTGGTCTTCGGGCCCGGCTCCGGGATGCGGGTGGTCGTGATTTTCCGTTTGGTGGGTGGTCATAAAGTTCCTCACACGGTCGTGGATAATGCCGGGATTTCGGGACCCAGTCGGTCAGGCCGGTTCCAGCCAGTGCTGGTAAACGTCAACCTGCAAGGTGTCGGCCGGGTTGCCGGCGTAGTTGGGCCACAGGTCGGTCTGCCGCAGCTCGATACGGTAGAGGGGCTGGCGAGGCAGGCCGTCGCCGCCGTGGGCCAGGGACTCCGGGTTGGGGTAAACGCCGCACAGCGCGGCCACGGAGCCGGTGTGTCCCTGGATATAGGCCGGCGTACGGAAATGGTGCGCCGGCGAGCCGGTACGGATCCGGACGACCGCGCCATCGGCGTAGCGCACCGGTTCGGATGGGGGGTTGGTGCTCATGGCTCGCCTCGCCTACAAACCCTGCTCGCGCAGCTGGGCGGATTTGGCGTCGATTTGGTCGGCGGACAGGATACCCTTCTCGATGAGCAGGATTTCCAGGGCGGCCGTCCACTTCTCGTAGTAGGACAGGGCCTCATAACGCTCGGGCGGCAGGCTCTCGATGGCGCGTCGCATCTCATCAGTGGTGCGGACGCCCTGCGCTCCCAGCGCCTGATGCACGGCATCGACGCGCCGTTCCCAGTCGCTGAGGATGTGCTCCTCGTGGACGATGGGCGTGTCATCAGGCCAACCGCCGCGATCATGTACTGCTGGCATATTGATGATTCTCCTTTCACCCTTACCCCAACCCTCTCCCGTCGAGGGAGAGGGGAAGGATAGTTAGTGTTTCTCCCACATTTCGGCTGCGTCGATGGCGCGCATGAATTTTACGTTGGGGAAGGATTTGATGTACTCGATGAGGCGTTCGAGCATCAGCAGGCGTCCGGGCCGGCCGATGTATTGGGGGTGCATGGTCAGGTTGAAGCAGCGTCCGTAGCGATAGATGCCTCGGAACTCGGCGGCCCAGCTGTCGAACACCTCATCGGGGTTGCGCATGGGGCCCATGCGGTTGGCCGAAGGCGCGTAAACGAAGTGCGGCGCATCATCAAGCAGCCAGTGGATGGGCAGTTCCACCATCTGACGCGGTGGGTCGCCGCCCGAGACGAAATAGGGCGCATCATCCCCCATCAGGCTGCTGTCATAGGTGAAGTTGTGCTTCGCCAGCAGGTCCAGCGACACCGGGCTAAGCTCCCAGCTCGGCGAGCGGTAACCAACGGGCGCGTCGCCGGTCAGTTCGCCGAGGATGCTGATGCCCCTGATGAGCACCTCCTCCTCTTCGGTCGGCGTCATGGTGGCCGGCGGTTCGTGGAGATAGCCGTGGTGCGCGACTTCATGCCGGCGGTCGGCAATGTCACGCACCAGGTCGGCGTGGGTTTCGGCGACCTGCCCGGGAATATAGAAACTGGCCTTGATGCCCTGCGCGTCCAGCATATCCAGGATGCGCGGCGTGGCCACGCTGGGACCATACTCGGCCATGGACAGCAGGCTGGGGTAATTGGCAAAGTCGGCGTCGCGGCGCAACCAGGACGACACGCCGTCCACATCAAAGGTAATCAGGGCAACGCACTGAATGTCATCGGGCCAGATGCCGGACATTGGGGGACTCCTATCAGGATGCGGGTTGACGTCAGTGAGTATAAACGCCCTTCAATTTATTGAGGGCGGTTTCGGCGTCCGGGAAACCTACTTTGTCAAATACTAGTCGGAAGACGCCTTTGGCCGGCCCATCATGTATGGTCATCTTACCGACATTGAAAGTCTCTTCAAGGGCGTCGAATACGCGCTTTTTGTATTCGGTGTCGCTGTTGCCATCAAGGTGCTCTCCCTTGGTCTCGAATACGAGTACACTCGGTTTGCCCTCGGTTTCACCACCCATTGCCACAAAATCCGGCCAGATGCGTTCACGCCGCCAGCCGCGCAGGTAATACTCGCCATGTTGCCTGACTGCCACCCGGTGCCACCACTGCAACGCCTTTTGCTCATCGAGGTAAAAAGCGAACCGACGCTCGAGGTCGTTAAAATCCCGGTCGAACACCGGCTCAAAAAGGCTCAACTGTACGGACTGCCCGTAACGCTGTAACAGAACGTCGTTGTCGGAAACAAGTATTTCGTATGACTTCCGCATACGGTGATTGTGGTCGCTGGCTTCCAGGTCAAATCGAATTTCCCCACTGGCCAACTTGGCGCGAAAGACCTGCTCGGCCTGTTGGTCCATTGCTTTAGCTACGTGTTCGCGCAACTGCGACGCTAAAGCGGAACGCTGTCCGTAAATTGATTTGGCGTCATCCTCGGCATCATACATCCGTTGCACCAACTCTCGGACAACGCGAGCCGCCTGAAATGGATTAGGCAAAATGTCTGAAATGCCACGCGCGTACCAAGCGAGTTTGACGCTGTCATCAATATGTAGCGAGGTTGGGTCGTAAAACGTCGCAGAAGCGCCACTGTCTTCTAAATCAACTGTTGCCGTTTCCTCGCGCGGTCGGTCTGCCTGCGCGCTTTGAGGATTGGGAGCATCAATTTTGTCCAAGTCTATGCCGGGTAGAATATGCCTCTGATAATCCAATTCTTCCCAACCGCCACTGGCATCCCGGTGCAGCACTTTGGGCAAAAAGATTTCGCGGTCGCTGAACTTTTCCCTTCTCAGGATGCTAACGGTCTTCAAGTTAGTCGCCTGATCCGTGTATACGGCATCGTCCAGATCGCCCATCCCTTCCTGTTCGAGTCCGTCCTTGACGAACTGCACGGCGGCGTTCACGTTAGTATCCTGACAATAGACGTAGCACTGGTCCAGAGATTCCCGCTCAGTGATACGGGCGTGGGGTTGACGCATTACCCGTCCCACCAACTGCGTAATAGCCCGCCTGGCGCTGGTGTTGTCCAGCATCACCAACAGATAGGCAAAAGGACAGTCCCAGCCCTCCATCAAGGCGGCCCGTGTGATTATCCATCGTATCGGTGAAAATTCGGATAGCAGGTCAACGCCCGCCAACTCTCGGCTGGTGCTGGATTGTACGGCAACGGCGTCATTGGGAACGCCCAGGTTCTGCGTCAGGTATGCCCGCACGTGCTCAGCATGGACGAGGTCGCTGTCGAGCTGATCGGGGCTGGTGCGTTCTACCCGCACCACCGCAATCGGGCGGATATAACGCCCTTCGCTGTACTGTAGGGACACCGCTTCGTTATCCAATTCTTCCAATTTGGCGTGCGCCTGGCCCAGGGTGTGGTGCCAATCTGCGTTGGCGAAAGAAGTTACCCGTACCGGTAGCTTAATCATCTGCTCGGTCTTCAGATCATTGCCCCTTATATCCACCAGCAGATTGCTTTTGGAAGAGCTGGGCGTGGCTGATAGCTCGATTACCAGGCTCGGGTTAAGGCGGTTGATAGACTGGACAAACTCATCGGTGTTTTTCTCTTGTCGCCCATAGGCTTTGTGGGCTTCGTCCAGAACGATTACCGGACGCTGCATCTTCAGCACGTTGAACAGACTCTGCGCAACTAGTCGGTCGTCGCCGGGCGGGTCAAGGTCGGGGTATATGCAGCGCAGGCGCGCATCGCTCATTACGTCGTCATTATCGGGAAAGAAGGAGGTGTAGCGTCCGGAATCGCGGAATATCCGCAGAAAATCTTTGCTCTTTCGGTTGGCGGACTGCAATGATATGAGCATCACGCACAGGTAGTGCTCGACATCGGCGGCGGTGAAAGGGTCGTCTTTTTCCAGCATCTTGACGCGCCGGCCGCTGCCCCGCTCCAGCATCTGGCGGTAGGGATGCTGCCGGTCTCACAGCGCCGCTTTGGTTTGCAGGTAGATTGCGTTGCTGGGCACCATCCAAAGCACCAACCCGTTGCCTTGGTTCATTCGTTCCAGAGCCGCCGTGCCCAGCAGCGTCTTACCCCCACCCGTGGGCACCTTGAAACAGATATGCGGAATGGGAAAAGCGGAGGCGGCAGTACGTTCTACATACGGTCTGGCGCTGGATGCCACATCGCCGGTCTCGGCCATTTTCTGCCAGGCGGATTTCGGATAATTACGGATGTCGGGCGGAATATCGGCCCCCACTTGTTCCAATGCGGCAACGGCGACTTCCGACCTCGCCTGCGCCGCCGTCAGCTCGTTCTGCCAACGGGTGAAGGCGTCAAGCACACGGGTTTGGTAGTCTTTCAGTTGCATCGCTTTTGCCTGCTATTGGCGCTAAAGGGCGGCGCAAAACTCGGCTACCGTGAGGCCGGCATTGCGAATGAGACTGCGCAGCGTTCCCTTGGCTACAGTCGGGTGATTCGGCACGGAGAGCGTCGTCATTTCACCGGGCTTGGTCATAACGATATGGCTACCCCTCTGGCGCGCCACTTTCCAGCCAAATCGCTCAAAGTTGCGCATCGTTTCCGGGCCGCTTAAGGCTGGCAACCGGGCCATTACAGGGCCACTTCCACTTGCCGCGTCTCAACGGTCAGGGGTAGGCCCTGTTCGGCCCGTACCTCAATGCAAAGCGCAATGGCCTCCCGGATGTTGGCGAGGGCCGCATCCTTAGTATCGCCCTGGCTGACGCAGCCCGGTATGGACGGACATTCCACAATCCAGATGCCGTCTTCATCCCGGTCAATCGTTACCGTCATTTTCATCGCTCAATCCTCCGGCTGAATTCTTGCTACATAGACGAGAAAAGAATCGAATACGCGCTACCCCATCCGGTGCAGTTCGTAGGGTATCTGGCAGAAGGTGATGCCCATATCGGTAAGGAACTGCTGTCCCATGTATTTGTCGGCGGCGAACACCACGGCCTTTTTGCCAACGCCTTTGATTCGCCGGGCCCGTTCTTCGTTCAGGATGGCATCGTTGCTGCGCAGCCACTTAATATCGGGGCGATACAGCAGGTAATAGTTGGTATCGCCGCTGCTGTAAAAGAGGCCGTCTTCGTTCTGCGCTTCCAACCCCCCGCTGGCGGACAGGCCCGACGCAGTATGCAGCAGGTAGGCCGCCAGTTCCGGATACTCCGGCAGGTTCTCGCCAGTCAGCATCCCCTCCACGTCAATCGGCTTGCCCAGGGTGTAGTAGGTGAATGAGCCGCCCAGCCCTTCTTGCAGGGATTTATCGCGGGCACCGGGAACGCCGTTGATAACGCGGCGCACCCGCTCAGCGGTGATGGTGTCCGCGTAGTCCTCGCACTCCACCAGGATGAACTTGTGATTGCCGCCGTCCTCTTTGTTGAGCGCAAGGACGGCGTGGGCCATAGTGCCGCTGCCGGCAAAAGAGTCGACAACAATGTCATCTTTATTAGTCAACCATTTGATCATCCTCTTTACAAACTCTTCATGCTTTTCATGGGGGAAATCAGTTAGCCTTCCCGAAGTACGTAAATCCATCCATACGTCGGATAGTATAGTATAATTTCTTGGTGGCACGTAATATTGGATAGTTTGGTCGGGGCCTAACCTAACGAAATCCAAATCTCGCCCCTCTTCTTGCTTGATAAGTCCAAAATATTCATCAAGAGAATAGAGGGTTTCGTATTGCTCACAATACATTTCGTAATTTGCTATGGCGTTGTGAGTGCGTTGTTCAGCCCACCGCCATTGCCCCTGCTCAGGATGTACACTGAATAATTCATACCTCATTGTAGGCCGGTCAGTACCACGCCAAAAGGTATCCCATTTCCCAGGTGACGCTTCTTCGCCAATTGACATGAGCTTTGGGAGTCTCAAAGTACTCTGTTTGCTGTATAGCAATATGGTGTCATGGCCAGTCGAGAGAGCATCTATTGTCGCAAATTGGGATTGAACATTTTTAGTGCCACGGCGAACGATTATACTGTTCTTGAAGGATAAGTCACCGAAAATCTCATCCATTAGCATCCGCAGATGGTGCTGTTCGTTGTCGTCAATGGATACGAAAATTGCCCCTTCATCCGCCAGCAGTTCTTTGAGCAGGTGCAGGCGGGGCCACATCATGCACAGCCACTTGTCATGGCGTTCCAGATCCTCGCCGTCCACCGGGCTTTGGTGCTTGAACCACTCTTTGAGCAGCGGGCTGTTTGCCTTGTCGTTATAAACCCAGCCCTCGTTGCCGGTGTTATAGGGCGGGTCGATGTAGATGCACTTGACCTTGCCGGCGTAGCGGGGCAGCAGGGCTTTCAGCGCGTCCAGATTGTCGCCGTGGATAATTAGGTTGTCGTCGGCCTCGGCGGGATTCAGCGACCGCGCGGCGTCGGCAACCAGCGGGCGGTAGGGCACGGTAAGGTGGTGGGCGTAGATGTGCTGCTTGCCCTTGAAATCCAGCGTTGGCATGGCGAACCTCTCGGCGATAACGTGGCGTCGCCGGGGATGATAGCAAGGGCGATGGTAAGCCTGTCAACGGCTTGGCGGCCTCACTCCGCCGGAATAACGTCGAAGCCGGTGTAGGGGCGCAGTATCTCCGGAATGATTACCGAGCCGTCGGGCTGCTGGTTGTTTTCCAGGATGGCGATGATGACGCGGGGGAGGGCCAGGCCGGAGCCGTTGAGGGTGTGGACGAACCGCGGGCGTTCGCCGGCAGCCGGACGGTAACGCACGTTGGCGCGCCGCGCCTGAAAGTCGGTGCAGTTGGAACAGGACGACACCTCCAGCCATTCTCCGGAGCCGGAGGCCCACACTTCGATGTCATAGGATTTGGCTGACGGGAAGGATATGTCGCCGGCGCACAACTCCAGAATGCGGTAGGGCAGGCCCAGGCGTTGGCAGACGGTTTCGGCGTTAGCCAGCAGCGTTTCCAGCTCTTGAAAGGAGGTTCCCGGCTCGACGAATTTGTACATCTCCACCTTGTTGAACTGATGTACACGCTTGATGCCGCGAGTATCGCGTCCAGCCGCCGCCTTTTCCCGGCGGAAGCACGGCGTGTGGGCCACGTAGCACAGGGGCAACTCATCGGCGGACAATATCTCGTCGCGGTGCAGGTTCGTTACCGGCACTTCCGCAGTTGGAATCAACCACAGGTCATCTTCTTCATCGTGGTACAGGTTGTCGGCGAAGCGGGGCAAGTTGCCAGAGCCTTCCATAATCTCCCGGCGCACAAGGACGGGCAACGCCATTTCGGTGTAGCCATGCTCCCCGCTGTGCAGGTCCAGCATCCACGATATGATGGACCGCTCCAGGCGTGCGCCACGACCGTTCAGGGTGTAGAACCGGCTGCCCGACAGCTTGACGCCACGTTGGAAGTCGATAATGCCCAGCTGCTCGGCCAGATCCCAGTGGGGCTGCGGCGCGAAATCGAGCTGGGGCAATTCTCCCCAATGACGCAGCACCCGGTTGGCCGATTCGTCCAGACCATCCAGCGTGGAGGCGTCAGGCAGGTTGGGCAACTCCATCAGCAGGCCGTTGATCCGCACATCAAGAGTGCGGACGGTTTCTTCAAGGTCGCCGATCTGCTGACCCACGTTGCGCATTTCGGCAACGACGTCATCGGGCGGTTGCTGACCCTGGGCGCGGGCCTGCCCAATCTCCCGGGACACCTGGTTGCGACGGCTCCGCAGGTTGTCGCCGTCGGTTATGGCGACACGCCGCTCTGAATCGAGGGCAAGAATTTCGTCGAGGCAATCGTCATCTTCGGCGCGGCGCACCAAGCCGGCGCGAACCGCGTCCGGTTCGTTGCGAATCTGTTCCAGGGAAAGCATAGTTCAGTGGGGTCACACCAAGTCAAAAATCAGCCGCCGCACATCAAAGACGAAACCGGACAGCACGTCCTCGCCTTCCAGCGTCTCCGGGTTCGCCAGCAACTCCGGTTCGACGACTCCGGCACGGTAGATGCGGACGGTGCGCTCGATGGGGTCGATGAGCCAGCCGAGACGCGCGCCGTTGTCCATATATTCCTGCATTTTGGCGAGGAGTGGAGTGATAGAGACTTGGGAAGTGGAGCGGATTTCGACTACAAAATCGGGGCAGTAAGGGCGGGCTCTGGGGGGTTCGGCTGGTATTGGCAAAACCTTTTCCCGTGGCGTCCAGGCAGCATCCGGGCTACGGATGGCGCCATCGGGCAGACGGTAAGCGCCGGTTGACCCGGTTGCTGTACCGGGGCGGCCCTGATTTCTGTTCCACAGTTGTAACTCGAAGTAGGATTCGCCTTCGTGTTCATCGGATGGAGGATAGGTAGGCGGCATGAGTTCCAGAGCTCCATTGGGGTTGAGTTCCAACGCCCAAGGGAAATCAGGATTGGCGTTATTGACCGCCCAGAACCAGTCCTCACAAGCTTCGGAACCCGCCTCCACCACATGGTCAGGCAGCCGGATGGTGATGGGCAGCATCTCCGGCAGCCAGTCCTGGCGGGTGGGGATTGAGGTGGGAGCTTGAGTAGTGGTAGTCATGCTAATGCCGGCCTTTACTCGGTACCGCCGTCGCCAGAGAGGGAGCGCATTTGCGGAAATAATAGCACATCCCGGATGGTTGCCTGGCCGGTAAGCAGCATGACCAGGCGGTCGATGCCAATGCCCAGCCCACCGGTGGGCGGCATACCATATTCCAGCGCGGTCAGAAAATCCTCGTCGGTGCGGTCGGCTTCGTCATCGCCGTAGGCGGCGCGCAGGTGCTCCTGTTCGGCGAACCGGGCGCGCTGCACCCCGGGGTCGTTCAGCTCGGTGTAGGCGTTGGCGATTTCCATACCGGCGGCGAAAGCCTCGAAGCGCTCCACGTAACCGGGCTTGTCGGGCCGGCCCTTGGCCAGCGGTGACATATCTTCGGGATAGTCGATGAGGAAGGAGGGCTGAATCAGGTGAGGCTCCACGTACACCGATAGCATCTTGTCGATGAGACGCCCACGAGCTTCCCGAGGCGCTGGATCCAGACCCATTTCGGCGGCCTTGCCGATGAGGGATTCCGCGTCGGAATACTGGTCAATGTCCACGCCGCAGCGGCGGTGAATCTCCTCGGGCAGCGACAGGCGCGGCCAGGGCGGTGTGAAGTCGATGAAGCCCTCTCCGTAGGGAACCCTCGGAGAACCGTGCAGGTCGATGGCGAGCGTGGACACCAGGGATTCCACCATCTCCATAACGGTATTGTAGTCGGCGTAGGCTTCGTATGATTCCAGCAGGGTGAACTCGGGGTTGTGATCCTGGTCGATGCCTTCGTTGCGGAACACGCGGCCGATTTCGTACACCTTGTCCAGCCCGCCCACGATGAGTCGCTTCAGGTAAAGCTCCGTGGCGATGCGGAGGTACAGCTGCATATCCAGAGCGTTGTGGCGGGTGATGAAGGGCCGGGCGTGGGCCCCGGCGGGAATGGGCACCAGAATGGGTGTATCGACTTCAACGAACCCGCGGTCGTCCAGGAACCGGCGAATGCCGCTGATGACCCGGCTGCGCTGCGCGAAGGTATCGGCGATTTCCGGATTGGCAATCAGGTCCAGGTAGCGCTGGCGGTAACGGGTTTCCACGTCGCGCAGGCCGTGCCACTTCTCCGGAAGGGGGCGCATCCCCTTGGCCAGCATGGTAATGGTGGTTGCCTCAACGGTGGGCTGCCCGGTACGTGTGCGCATCATGTTGCCGCTGACGCCCAGAAAATCGCCGATATCCAGATCAGGGAGCAGGGAGTAATCGTCGCCCAACACGTTCTGACGCAGCATGGCCTGGACAGTGCCGGAGGCGTCTCTCAGGTCCAGGAAGGCGGCGCGGCCCATCACCCGCATCGACGTGATGCGTCCGGCCAACCGCACGGGGTCGGCAGAGCCCAAACGGTTGGCGGTTTCAGCCGCCTCAAACTGCGCTATCGCTTCCGTCGCGGTGCAGTTACGCTCAAACCGGGGCGGATAGGGGTCAATGCCACGCTCGTGGATACGGCCCAGCTTAACCCGACGGCTCTCCAGGTTGGCCTCGAGGCTCCCCAGATTATCGGGCTGGTCTGCGGTTGGTGACAGGTCTGGTTCGGGCACGGGACCGCGTGGGTGCTTATCCGTTGGCGAGCAGGATCTGGCGTTAGCTTACCGAGATAATTTTGAGCTTGCTCTTGCCGTTGGGAATCTGTACTTCGGCGATGTCGCCGGCGCGTTTGCCCAACAGACTCTTGCCGATTGGGGAGACATGGGAAATTTTGCCCTGGCCAGGGTCGGATTCCAGCGAGCCGGTTATCTGGTATTGCATCTGTTGCCCGTTTTCGCGTTCCACTGTGACCCGACCCCACATCGCCACAACGCCAGGTGGACTGTCGTCGGCGTGCTGAAAGTCGCCAACCACGGCGTTGTTAATCAGGCTCTCCAGCGCGCGAATTTTGCCCTCCACATAGGCGAAGTCCTGATTGGCGACATCCTGCTCGCCGTTGTCATCGCTGCCGCCGCGGGTTCGCGCCGCGTTCATCTGCTCGGCGATGGCCGGCTTCCTGACGGTGCGGAGTTGGTCCAGCTCCGCCGTTAGCTCATCTAGCTTGCCCTGGGTCATATGCTGTGGTTGCGGCATTGGGCCACCGCCAAGAATCCAACATAGCGAGACGGGAGCGGTCAAAATCGACCTGCTCCCTGGTACCAAATTATAGGGCTGACCCCAAAATTTGTAAAGCAAATTTGCCGTAACTATGCGCACTCTTCCGCAGGCGGGCGTCGAATCCGTTGGTTACAATTCACGCGTCAATGGCATCCCAAATGGAGCGAGGTGCAAACCGTGTTACAGAGGATGATTGGGGCGGCAATGTTCAAATCCGCCACCTATGAGGAGATTGAGGCCGACCGCAACGCGCTGGGTGAAGCCATCCTCGTGGTGGTGCTGGTAACCGTCTGCGGCATCGTGGGCGGCATTATCGACGGATTTATTGGCGGCGACGGTATCGGCGGGCTGGTACGCGGGATAATCGTCGGACTGCTCTTCGGTATTGTGCGCTGGGCCCTGTGGGTTACGGTGTTGAATTTCGTCGGCGGCAAGATGTTGCGAACCAGCAACACCGAGACGAATTGGTCGGAAATCGGCCGGGTTCTGGGGTACGCCTACACCCCCGGCGTCCTGTCGCTGCTGGTATTCATCCCGGGCGTGGGAATAATCTTGTCGTTGGTCGGGTTCGTGTGGACATTGGCGGCGGTGGTGGTCGGCGCGCGCCAGGCTCTGGATTTCGACAGCACCGGACGGGCGATTGCCGCGGTGTTGCTGTCAGCGGTCATTGGGTTTATTCCCTGGATTATCGTCGTGGCGATTCAGGGCTCCCTCACCGGTTGATTTGACTGCCGGAGTTGTCGCCACCTTGCGGCGGGTAGTGGGCGTCGCCCGGTTCCACGGGACGGCGTGCCGGGAAATCAGGGACGACCCACGATCCATTTGCCGGGCTATCGGGGTTTTGGCGGTGGTGGTTGTCTGCTTGATTCGGATTCGGTCGCCCGTGCGTCAGTGTTGGCACTCGTGGCCTGGTTTCTGGCTCCGTGTACCCACTTGTCATTGCGAGCGTAGCGTGGCAATCTCGTCGCCATTGCAACGGTGGTTCGCTGACGTGTGTTCAACCTCATCGAGATTGCCACGTCGCTGCGCTCCTCGCAATGACAAATCAAAATGGGTACGGGTGAGTGTTTCCGGGGCTCGCGCTGGATTTGGTGTGGCGACGCCAAGCTTCTTTTTGACGTACTGACGCCAATCACGTAGCATCGGACGCACAGGGGGCGACCATGCGAGACAAGTGGGCCATTCGCGAAGATGTCTGGACGGCGCTGGAGACGGCCCGCGTAGTGCGGGGCAAGTCGGTGCACGACAAGATTCCCCATTTCATCGGGTGTGAAGTGGCGGCGTCCCTCGCAACGGAATTGCCCGAATGGGAGGCGGCCCGCGCCATCAAGAGCAACCCCGACCAGGCGCAGCGTCCGTTGCGTCAACTGGCATTGGAGCAGGGCAAGCTGCTCTATATGGCGGTGCCCAGGTTGCGGGACGAACGGGTCTTTATCGAGCTGGACCCAACCCGCCCGGAGGTTGAGCCGGCCAAAGCGGCAACCATATCCGGGGCGTTCAAGGTGGGGCGTCCGGTGTACGTGGCTGAGATGCAATCCATCGACCTGGTAATCTCAGGCTCGGTTGCCGTCAACCGGCAGGGCGTCCGCGTCGGCAAGGGCGGCGGGTACGCCGATCTGGAGTACGGCCTGGCGGCGGCGGCCGGAGTGGTGCATCCGGACACCCCGGTCATCAGCACGGTACACGCCATGCAGGTGCTGGACGA
Source organism: Dehalococcoidia bacterium (assembly GCA_965220095.1). Classification (GTDB taxonomy): domain Bacteria; phylum Chloroflexota; class Dehalococcoidia; order Lucifugimonadales; family UBA3495; genus Bin87. Next base: position 602,552 of record OZ244805.1, on the reverse strand, counting down.
AGACCTGCCCTACACCCAGCACGACGTGCCGCTGGCGGTGGTTATAACGCCGGAGGCGATCATCCGTTGCAACGCTGGCGGCGCTGCGCTGCCCAGGCCCACCGGCATCTACTGGGACGACCTGGACGAGCGCAAAATTCGCTCCATCCCCCTGCTGGCCAGGCTACGGTCGGAGATGGGACAGGGATAGCCGGAACTAGCGGGCGTTGGGCGTCTCCGACGCGCCGTTGCCGCCGTTTCGTCGTTCCAGAAGTTCAAGCATCCTTGCGAACAAGGCATTGGTTTGCTGCTGGTTCTCTTCCTGACGGGACCGGTCCTCCTCCAGCCGGGTGCGGTCCTCCTCCAGCCGGGTGCGGTCCTCCTCCAGCCGGGTCAAATACAGTTCCCGCTCTGCCCGGTTCAGTTCCCGCTCTGCCCGGTTCAGTTCCCGCTCTGCCTGCAATTCTGACAAAAGCCGTTCCAGGTTTTCCTGCCACTGTCGGCGGTCTTCTTCGTTTCGCCGCATCTGCGCTATTGTGAAGAACATATCAAATACCCCTACGAAAGTGGCTGCCGCCAGCGTTGCCGCCGTGTTCACTACTGCTGCCGAGAGAGTCTCCGGGGCTTGCTTGTCCCAGATGATGTATATCGCCAAGGTTGCGGCCAGTATGCCTACCGCTACGAACAAGGTCAGTGACAGGTAGATTATTGCGGCTCTGCTCAAACGACCTCGCACAACAATTATACCCCGATCAGTCTAGCGAGGGGATTTTTCCGCCGCTCCCTTACAGCAAAACCGCCACTCCGCGGCCCACCAGCAGCGCCCCCACCACCAGCAGGGTTAAACCCATCGTCAGGATGAGCAGGTTCAGGTTGACCTTGCCGGTCAGGTTGGCGCCCAGGTAGCTACCCACCATTGCTGCGGCTCCCATCATTACGAGCAGTATCCAGTCTACCTGGCCGTAAAGGACGTGGCCGACCCAGCCAGCGGCCCCCATTACGAAACCGATGAACAGATTTGTTCCGGCAGCAATGCGAGGATCGACGCGCAGGATTCGCACCAGCGCCGGCAGGCGAATGCTGCCCAGGATCAGGCCGACCGCTCCGCCCAGCATTCCTACGGCGAATCCAATTACGCCTTCCGATGCCACGCGTTTGGGGGTGAAAAGGCCCGGTGAACCTTCCAAACCGGCGCCGAAGAGCGCGCCATCACTCCGGCCGGCACTCATCCGGTTGCGGGCAATAATCAGGAACTCAACTCCCTGCCAGAACACCAGCGCGCCGGCCAGGGCAATCAGCAAATCATGGGGCGTGCGGTTGCTGAGCAGGCCCCCGATGAACGCTCCGATAAAAGCCGGCACGCCCATGGTCAGCACGATACGCAGGTTCACCCGCCCGGCCCGCAGGTGTCGAATGGTGCCCGCCAGCGACGCCAGGCTGCTGACCAGTATGTTGGTACCGCCGGCGATGGGTGCCGGCATCCCCAGCAGGAGCATGGCGGGCAGCCGCATCGTGCCCAGCGCCAGACCCACGAAACCGCCCAGAATCCCCACCAGGAAGGAGACCACCGTCAGCAGCACGGCGTGCCAGACGAGCACATCGGAAGGCAGGCCGAGGTCGGATAAGGTCATACGTTGCCCGCCCTCACCCTCTCCCGGAAGGAGCGGGAACTGGAGCGTAGCGGCCGTTGGAACTGCCATAGAGAACCCCATCCTTCCTCGGGGAGATTCGCCGCACGGAGAGTTGTCCGCCGGTGTCGTCGACGAGAAAGCCCCTCTCCCGGCGGGAGAGGGGTTGGGGTGAGGGGAGCAACATCAACACCGGGAATCTGCCATCACCCGGGCCCGCTCAAATCAAGGGGCAGCGGGTGAAATCAGGGGTTACGGCTGGCCGACGGCTTCGGCGACACCTACTTCGGCCATCAGGTCAGAGATTTGGCGCCAGGTTTCATCCTCGATAAAGATCCCATCCTTGCGGCGTTGTTGTTCCGTGCGATACTCGATTTCCCCGGGGTAGAAAACTTCGCTGAATCCGGTGGCCGGTGGTGAGGTTTTTACGAACTCGGCGAACTCGGTCATTTCCTGCTTGAAATCTTCCAGCGGTCGGAACTTGCTTACGTCGAACACGGCCAGAAAACAGCCGTCGTTGTGGCGGGCCTGCGGGTCGATACCGAAACCCAGGCCGGTGAGCAAGCCGGAGAACATCTCTACCATGAAAGACAATCCGAACCCTTTATGACCCTGGTCGGCGCCCACGGGTAGGATGGCCCCGCCGGCGGCGTAGTCATTGGGGTCGGTAGTTGGCTCGCCGTCCTTATCGACAATCCAGCCGGGCGGGACGGCTTCGCCGCGGTTGCGGGCCAAGGCGATTTTACCGGCGGCGACAGCGGAGGTTGCCATGTCGAGCAGCACCTGGCCGGGCAGGTTGCTGGGCACGCCGATGCAGATGGGGTTGGTGCCCAGGCGTCGGGCACGCCCGCCGAAGGGAGCCACGGCCTTGGGCCCAGCTCCGGAGTCGGCGGTCAGCAGGGCGATCATGCCTTCCTGGGCACACATGGTTGGATAGTCGCCCAACCGCCCAATGTGGCTCTGATGGCGGATGGTGAAGGCAGCAACACCATTCTCTTTGGCCTTGGCGATTGCCATGCGGGTGGCCTGCTCGGTTACCACGAAACCAAAGCCCCAGTTGCCATCCACCACGGCGGTGGTGGGAGTCTCGCTGAGCACCTCAAAGGGCGCGCCCGGCACGATGTGGCCGCGGTCGATGCGCTCACAGTACTCAGGGATGTGGATGACGCCGTGGGAATCATGCCCAGTCAGGTTAGCCTTAACCTGATGGGTCGCTACGATCTCGGCCTCATCGGCGGGGGTGCCTTTGGCCCGGTAGATATGGGCCGCGACTTTGTGCAGGTATTCAGGGGTAAAGACGGGCATCTGAGAACCTCCGTGGTGCGGGAGAGCAGTCGGGATGGGTGTGGGAAGATTGTAGCAGGATTTCCGTAGAGGCAAACTCCCTCTCCCCTGGCGGAGACCTTTGCGTAAACTGTCATTGCGAGCGAAGCGTCGCAATCTCGAACCCGAAGTTACGACCGTTGCTACCGAAACGGGATTGCCACGTCGCTATCGCTCCTCGCAATGACAGTTTATGCAAAAGGTCTCCCTGGCGGGAGAGCTCTGGGGCGAGGTCGAGACGTCAGGTAAGCGCGACGAGATTGCCGACCCGCCCGTCCGCCATTACACTGCTGCCAGCGTCATTGTCATTAGCGAGATGGAGGGAGCTTTTATGAAGGCTGTTTATATCAACGAGACGGGCGGGACGGACGTGCTGACCTACGGTGATCGCCCCGACCCGGAGATTGGACCGGGCGAGGTATTGCTGCGGGTGGGCGCCAGCGCGCTCAACCATCTGGACCTAAACCTGCGGGCCAACAACTGCAACCGCTTTCCCCACATTCTGGGCTGCGACATGGCCGGCGAGGTGATGCAGATTAGCCCCGATTCTGGCACCAGCCTGCAAGTGGGCGACCGCGTTTTGCTGGACAATCGGGTGAAGTGCGAGGGCCATAACCTTTGCGAACATTGCGCCGCCGGCAACGACCAGTGGTGCTCACGGCAGCTACGCATCGGCGTGGATCTGGACGGCGGCCACGCCGAATACGTCACGGCGCCGGCCATCAACGCCTACGCCATCCCCGACGACATGTCCTTCGCGGAAGGCGCGGCGCTGCCCATCGCCCTGCACACGGCCTGGCACTGCCTCATCACCCAGGCCAAGCTGCAACCCTGGGACGACGTGCTGGTGCAGGCCGCCGGCTCGGGCGTGGGCAGCATGGGCATCCAGATTGCCAAGATGATGGGCTGCCGGGTCATCACCACCGCCGGCAGCGACTGGAAGCTGGACGAAGCCAAGAAGCTGGGCGCCGACGAAGTCATCAACTACCGGGAGGTGGACAGTATCAGCAACACGGTACGCGAGATGACCGACGGCCAGGGTGTGGACGTAGTATTCGATTGCGTGGGCGCAGATGTCTGGCATGAGAATATGCTGTCCCTGAAACATGAGGGCCGGCTGGTGATCACGGGTGTAACGTCGGGGAGCCAGACTCCGATGGATTTGTCCATCCTGCACGGGCGTCCGTTGCATCTGATGGGCAGTGGAGGCCGCAGTCGCCGCACCATGGCCGATGCCATGAAGATGGTGAACCAGGGAGCGTTGCGGGGCATCGTGGGTCGCACATTCCCGCTGGAAGCCCTCGGCGAAGCGCACCAAGTGATGCACGACCGGGACTTTTTCGGCAAGCTGGTGATGGACCACTGACGGTCGGGATACGCGGGCTGACACCAAGAGGGAAGTATGCAATTCGATTTGGCTGACAACAACCTTTGGCGCGAGGCTAGTGACGGCGATCTGCTGGCCGCGATACAACAACAGCGAGACGTTAACGCAGGCATCAGTGGCCAGCATACTCTGCTGCACTTTGCCTGCGGTTTTGACCGGGGGACAGAGGTGGTGGTGGCTCTGTTGCAGAACGGCGCCAACCCCAACGCTATTAACCACAACAGCAATACCCCGTTGCACTTGACAGCTCAACGCGGATCAGATCCCCAAGTCGTCATGCTATTGCTGGATGCCGGCGCACAACTGGCCGCCCGCAATGACAAGGGCGAAACGCCGCTGGACGCCGCCATAGACTGCGGCAACTGGGTCATTGCTCAGGAACTGGGCGCAATGCTGGACCAAGTAAAAGGGTCGTCGCCAAACTCTGGCCTTGCCGAAAGGATTGAGGCGATAGGATGCGAGGGTTACCGGTATCTAGACGCGATTTGGTTCCGATACGGCTTTTGGGATCGCCAAAAAGGACACGAGCGTTTTTCTCCCATGCTGGCCCAACATTCTCTTTGGCTGGGTTCAGGTGTCAATGATGGCCTGGCGGACAAAATCATCATGGCCTTCGAGACTACAAAAACTCGCCCCTTTTCGGAATGTGCGATAGCGGAATGCACTGCAGACCGTATGCAACGGATACGTGATCTCCATCATTCCACTTCCCTCGACGACCGGCTTGAAGGTCAGACCATGCTCGTCGCCATGGTGTCTGGCCAACCCGATACCGCAGTGCAGGCGGAAATCATACTGGGTCGTCCCTACTGGGAATTGACAATGGCGCTAGTTCCTGGCGCCGATGACATCAATGAGCAGATAAATCAATCCATGGGCGCGGCTGCCAGCGACATCATCATAGAGGCAACCGACGTGATGGAAGGTTTGGATTTATGGGCATATAACTATTGGACATCGGAAACGGAGCTGATGGTGGCCGCGGCACGACCAAGAGACGTATCAGCTCCAAAAAACCGGGGGGAATACGAACAGAGATACCCGCTGATTACCTCAGGACCAGAGGGCATCCGCCCCATCCACCCGGACAGTTTGATGGAATGGTCAAACAATCAACGCTCAGCCCACGAGCCGGGGATTTCCTGGGACGATATGCAAGAATCGGACGCGGCACTAGTTGCCGCCCTGACGCGGGTGCCGGCACTGCGGGAACTGCTTGACAGGGAAGCGCACTGCCCGGACGGTGTGGCTCTAGTTCACCGTTTGGTGCGGCTAGGAAGATTTGGTTATGGCAACCCAATACTGCGGTGGTACAATAACTGACACCATCAAGGTCAAACGACAAACATCCACGGAGGCCACTTAGTTATGAAGATTGCCCGTTACCTCGCCCACGGCTCCGAACACTTCGGCGTCGTCGACGGCGACCAGGTTACTGCCATCGAGGGCAGCGTCTTTGATTCTCCGGTCAAGCTGACTGACCACGTGCACAATCTATCCGACGTCAAGTTGCTGGCGCCGATTCAGCCCGGCAAAATCCTGGCCATGGGCCTGAATTACACCAGCCACGTCGGTGACCGGCCCGCCCCCGAATACCCGATGATCTTCCACAAGACCCCCACCAGCGTCATCGGCCCCGAGGACGCCATCGTGCGGCCCAAGGAAGTGCAGCGGTTCGACGCCGAGGGCGAGATGGTCGTCGTCATCAAGGACAACTGCAAGAACGTGTCCAAGGCCGACGCGCTGAATCACGTGCTTGGCTACACCTGCGGCAACGACGTCAGCGCCCGGGACTGGCAGCAGAAAGACCGCCGGGAGAACAACTCCGACTGGTGGCGCGCCAAGTCCGCCGACACCTTCTCCCCCATGGGCCCCTGGATCGAAACCGAAGCCGACCCCCACGCCCAGCACCTGCGGACGCGGGTCAACGGCAACGAGGAGCAGAACGAGACCACGGCGCACCTCATCTTTGACGTGCCGACGATGATCGAGTTCATCACCAAGTACGTGACCCTGGAAGCCGGCGACTGCATCTTTACCGGCACTCCCGGCACGACGCAAGATATGGCCGACGGCTCCGTCTGCGAGATCGACATCAGCGGGATCGGCGTGCTTCGAAACCCGGTGAAGCTGGAGAGCTGAGCGAACAGTTCCAGCTCGAGGGTTTTCACCCTCACCCCAGCCCTCTCCCATCAAAGGAGAGGGGGCATCTCCCGCTCCGTTCAACCCCTCTCCGTTAACGGGAGAGGGGGTTTTTTATGTAGGGGAGTAGGGGTACTGCAAGTTGCCGTCGGCTGATTCGGGAGGCCAGACAACCACCTTGTCCCCGTGTTGCCTCTGCACCAGGGAGACGGAACGGCCCACCTGGCGGCCCGTTTCGTCGAGGCGAAAGCGCCCGTAAAAGGTGGTGAAGTCCAGGAGGTCCGCCGAATCTCGAACGGCGCTATCGTCCAGTGTGCCGGCTGCAATGACGCATCGTTCGGCGACCAGGCCGGCGGCAAAGGCCTGAGCCATCGGGTAGTCTACGGGCAGGCCGGCGCCAGCGGCGGCACCCTGTAGTATTGCCAACACTTCCACTGCGCCGGGCCCAAAATCCGGCGCGGCGAAGCTCGATTGCGGCTCCCACTGGCTGGGACCAATGAACCTGTCGGCGTGAGGACCCAATGCGTCGGCGAACTGGGCGATGGGAGTCGCCACCACCGCCGCCAGCCCCACGCGCGACCCCGACGGCAGGTTCGCCAACGCCCGCGCCAGCGCGATGTCGTGGCGGATGCGGCCCACCGCGACGACCAGATCCGGTTCTTTTTCGGCAATCGCCCGAGCGATTTCGGCAAACTGGAATTGCGTAGGACGGTACCGTAATTCCAGGGCCATGGTGAACCCCAGATCACGAGCGGCCGTTTCCACTCCGCGAGCAACCATCCTGGCGAAAGCGCCGGTATCAATCCGGACGATAACCATCGTCCCCCCGTGTGGGTCGGCCTGGCGTACCAACGCTGGCGCGTCGCTCAGGTAGCGATCTGCGGGGGTAAGGATGGCGATGACGTTGCGATACCCCCGGGCATAAACGGCGTCACCGGCGCCGCCGTGATTCCACAGCAGTCGACCCTGAGATTCGGCGACCTCGGCGGCGGCGGTGGTCAGCCCGGCTGAATACGGGCCAAAAAGCAGGTCGACTCCATCAACGTTGATCAGTTGATCCGTGGCTCGGCGGGCTCCGTCGGCCATACTTCCGTCATCCAGGTGGGTAAGGGAAACTGGATGTTGCCGATCTCCCACCGACAGTCCGCCGGCAGCGTTCACATGGCCGACCCAAGCCTGCAGCCCGGCCAACGCCTGCCGTCCCTGAGTCGCAAACTGACCGGTCAGAGAGACCGGTATCCCAGCGTTGATGGTTGGTACAGTCGTCATGCGGTGCGGATTCACCATCGCCTTGGCCCATCCCCATCAGAAGGTCGGGAAGTTCGTGGCCTCGCCCCAGCGTCCTTCCGGCGCCTGAGCGTCCTTCCGGCAAAGATAGGTGGTTGGTCGGCAGAAGTTATGCGCGCGGGCGGAAGATGCCGAAGCTGCTGGTGTAGCCGTGCAGGAACGTGGTGCCGCTGACCGGCCCAATCTCCCCGTTGCAGAAGAAACCGCCCAAGGGAACCGCCGCGCCAACCTTCTCCTGGAACACCTCGGTATCATGGTTGGACTTGCCATACAAATATTTACCACGACCCAGACAAGAAAACAGCAGCGCGCCGTGGGCTGGGTTTTCCCGATTGTCGATGGCGTAGCGCTCCAGCACTGCGGTCAGGTCATCGGCAGACGTTTCGGCATCACGCAGGTGGAACTGCACCAACTGACCTTCTTTCAGCATCTCGCCGATGGCCAGCACGCCGCTGCGCTGGTCCATACCCATCACGTTGCGGATCAGGAAATCGCCCTGCTGCGGTTCGTCGATGAGGGCATCCATAACCACGCCGAGGAACAGGGAGTTTTGCATCAGCTCGCGGTCGCGCTGACCGGCATCCTGAAAGATGCTGCGCAACACGTTGAACGGCTGCTGGCCATCCAGCTCAACCAGGAAGTTGCGGTCGCTCTTGGTGATGCGCATCGGGGCGCCGATGGGTCGGCAGCCCTGGGCAACCACAGTCTCAACGATGATATTGCCGGACAAAGCCACCCCGACGGCTCCCGAGTCGTGATAATCGCGACCGAGAAACAGCCCATTTTGCCGCGCACCCTGTCCGGCGCTGGCCAGACCGCCGATTTTGGCGGCGCTGGGGAAGGCGTAGTCCATACCCAGCAGCAAGTTTTGCGCCGGGAACGACATGGGATCGGCCAACAGCACAAACTGAGGCTCGTCCGAAGGGTCCACCCCCAACGCCTCGTGCCAACGGTCGGGCGGGGCATCCAGGTCGGGCAGCGCGTCGCCGTCCAGACGGATCGGTTTGATGTTTACGCCGGGCAGGCTGGCCGCCGTTATCGACACCGCCGGCTCCTGCTCAATCTCCGTGCCTCCGCCGATGATGCCCCCGCCGGTGCAGCCAAGCAGCAGAGCCTGCGGGCCCAGCATTTCGGCGACTATCGCCGGCAGGTCGGCATAGTCTGAAGCGTACTCGGACGACGCAAACACGACCGCGAGGTCAGCGGCGGTGTCCCCCATTGACGCACGTATCGAGGCAGCGCATTCTTCGAGTGCCTGCCGCAGGGTGGTTTGTTGTGAAAGCGCAGATGCCCACTGCATAATCAACACCTCATCGCCGCGAAACCAAGCGTGGTTGGATTGAGCGTGAGTATAGCATAGGGCGGGTCCGCCCACTCTCCAACTCCTCTCCCGGCGAGAGAGGGTTGGGGTAAGGGGCGTTTTCCCGGTTGACGGGCGGGCGCGTCAGCAAGTATATCTGTGGCTGGCGTTTGCGCTTGGTAGATGCCGTCTACAATCGGGAGCGATGCTAAAGAGAGTTTTCCACCGGAGGTAACCAACGATGGCCGAATTGAGCCCTGCCCGCGTGCTTGAGGAGTTGAAAAAGAACGGCACCACCCACGTGGTATTGCTGCCCGACAGCGAGACCAACTTCCTGTACGTACTGATACAAGAAGAACCCACGCTGGACCTGGTGCCCGTGAGCCGCGAGGGTCACGCGTTCTCCACTGCGGCCGGACTCGCCGCCGGCGGCAAGAAGCCGGTAATCCTGATCCAGAACACCGGCATGATGGAGTCGGGCGATTCGCTGCGCGGTTGGGGCCTGGGCATGAACACACCGGTCGTAATGATGGTGGGCTATCGCGGCTGGACGCGCCACGGCGTCATTACCGATACCGCCGCCTTTTACACGGAGCGGTTCCTGCACGCTTTCAACATCAACTACTATCTGGTGGAATCAGACGAGGACGCCGACCGGATTTCCGTCGCCTTCGCCGAAGCCGCCCGGGAAAAGCGTCCCGTGGCCGTGCTGGTCGGCGACGAATACCACGGCTTCAATGTAAGCCGCTAGCGTAATCAATATATTCGCATGGATGAACAGGATAAACGGGATATTGAACTAATTACGACATTATCCTGAATATCCTGTATATCCATGCAAAATATAAACTGTATAAACTGTAAAGGAAGTGATTGATATGATGAACACAGCGGAAATGCTGGAGATTTTCAACAAGCAACGCGGCGACTCCATCGTGATACCCGGTCGCGGCGGCCGTTTCTGGGTCGAGCTGAGCGACCAACCCGACCGCGACCTGCCCCTGGGCGACCCGGCGATGGGCGGACACGCATCCTTCGCCCTGGGTCTGGCGCTGGCGATACCCGACCAGCGGGTGGTGCTGTTCGACTCGGAAGGCGACGTGCTGATGGGAATGGGCGCGCTGCCGACCATCGCGGAGAAGGCCCCCGAGAATCTGTATCACTTCATGCTGGACAACGGCGTATACGCCACCACCGGCGGCCAGCCCGTCCCCAACGCCGAAGCAATTGAATACGACGTAGTGGCCCAGGGTTGCGGCTATCCGACCACCTACTCCATCGACAATCTTGAAGATTTCGCCAACCAAATAGCAGAAATCCTGAGCCAACCCGGACCGGTTTTCGTAGCCCTGAAGATAGACCCGGAAATCATCAACGAGCCCATCAACAACCGTCCGCAGTGGCAGCGCAAAACCCGCAACCAGGCAGTAGCCGATATGCAGGCCGAGCTGGGGATTGGGGGGTAGGGTAAGCGTTGCCGGCGGGCCGGCGGCGTTGGGAAAACGCTAAAATTGCGTGGCCCTCTGCGATAGGGCCACGACGGCTTTTGTGCTATGGTAGCCGCGATTATTCAAAAGCCCACGGCCGGCGGCCTGATTTCCGCTTGGCTGCGCGATTCTTTGCGGAAGTTTTTATGGCTGCTACTGTTAACAATCACAGCCTGGTCGGGGAAGCGCTGAAACTGCTGGCGACCGGCCTGGGGCCTTACGTTACGGGCAAGCTGCAGAACGCGGTGGCCAACGGACGCTACGCGCTGAGCGACGCCGATGCGGTAAGTGAAATTGCCGGCGACGTTGCAGTGACGCTGCGGGTGATGGTGACGGCTTGGAACGACCTGTTCCGCGATTGCCTGGGGCAGACGGAACGGAGTCTGGTGTCCGAAATCCGTGAAATCCGCAATCGTTGGGCGCATTTGGAACCCTTCAACGACGACGACCTTGATCGCGCTCTGGACTCGGTGGGACGACTATTGACTGCAGTGGCCGCTGCCAACGAGGCGGAGCGGGTGAACCGGGCAAAACACCGGCTGCGTCGGAAGCGTTACGGCACGCCGCCACCGAAAGCGGCCTCGACTGATACCGTCCCGACTGATTCTGCCACGGCATCCATGCCGGAACCTCCCAACGCCGCTACCCTGCCACCGCCGGCGGCCCCGGACACTGCGCCGGTGGCGACTGGCGGTGTCAAGTCGTCCGAAGGCGACGTTCCACTACCGGCTGCCGGCGATGACGCGCCGACGCTCACGCCTCATACGGTCGCCGAGGATGTTGCTGACGATGCTGTCAATGATTATATCCGCCGGGGCGTTGACCATCGCCGCCAGAGGGAATTCGGCCGGGCAATAGCGGAATTTGACCTGGCCATCGACATCAGCCCCGCCAATGCGGACGCCTGGTATCACCGCGCCCTGGCGTGGGGGCATATGGGCGACCATGACCGCGCCATCATAGACTTTAGCCGCGCGATTGCGCTGAACCCTGATTATGCCGACGCCTATAACTGCCGCGGCTATGCCCGGTTCTGTCTGGGGGAGTACGGGCCGGCAATGGACGATTTTGAACGTGCCATCGGGTTGAATCCCGACGACGCTCTCACCCAGAAACACCTGGAACTCGCCCGCCGCCATTGGGATGGCCGGACGGATGACGATACGCGGCAAGCGGCCCGATTCACCGACCTCTCCTCTCCTGCGAGCGGTCACCGTTAGGTGAACGCACCCAAAAACTCCCGCATCCGATCCACGCACCATTCGGGGTAGATGGCGTTGATGCCGTGGCCCAGGCCCGGGTAGACGGTTAGCTGGCTGTTAGGGATTTCGGCGGCCATGAACTGCTGCTGCTCCATGCTGGTGGTCAGCGATTCGTCGCCCGTCAGCAGCAGGGTGGGCACGGTGATGTCCTTCAGGTGCGGGCCGAAATCGAGGCTGTCCAGGTAACGGTGCAGGGCCTGGCCGAACTCGGGATTGGTCTTGTCCATCTCCGCGATGTACCAGTCCTTCAGGCCCTCGGAGGCGTGGCGCATGTCCAGGCGGAAGTTAATGGTGGCCGCGCTCCACGCCCCGATGCCGCCCTGCTCCATGGTCGCCAGCCAGCTGCCGCCGGGCGTCTGATTCTCGCGGCGGGTGAGACGGCAGGGCGAGTTGCACAGCACCAGCGCGCGGCAGCGGTCGGGGTGGTCGTGGGCGAACTGCATCCCCATGATGCCGCCGAAGGACTCGCCGACGTAGACGGCCTTTTCCACACCCTCGTGGTCCAGGATGGCCAGCAGGTCGTCCATGAGCACGTCCAGGGTGGGCTGGTAGCGCTCGGCGTCGGCGGTTGATGCGCCCATGCCGCGCAGGTCGGGGCGGATGACCCGGTACTCGCGGCCCAGCAGGGGCGGCCAGTTGTACCAGAAGTTGCCGTTGCGGGAGAATCCGTGTTGCAGCACGATGGCGTCGGGGGACTTGCGCCAGGGGTCGGTGAAGTCGTCGAGGTAGTAGTGCAGTTGGGCGTGGGTGCGCTGGATGGTGGGCATAGGTGGCTCCTGACCAGAGACAGTTCCGGGTTTGCGGTTTGCGCTGATATACCATACCCTTGCGGCGGTAGCAATTCGTCCCGTCGGCTGGCGCGCGATAACCACAGGAGGAATCAAAGCTATGACCCCGGGCCCCGCAGCGACCGTCATACCGCAACCGCAAGTTCAGGAACGACTGGACCGGCTGCTGCGCGATATTCAGTCAACCGAGCAGCGTCAGATTGGCTATCCAACGAGCCAGAAATTCGACTACACGGCGCTGCTGCCTTTTCTGGACTACTCAATCAACAACGTGGGCGACCCATTTCACGACAGCAACTACTGGAGCAACACCCACGAAATCGAGCGGGAGGTCATCACGCATTTCGCCGGCCTGATGCGGATTGCGCCGGCAGAGGCGTGGGGCTACGTTACGTCCGGGGGCACGGAAGGCAATATGTACGGGCTGTACCTGGCCCGCGAATTGTTCCCCAATGCCATGTTCTACTTCTCCGAGGATACGCATTACAGTGTGCTGAAAAACGTGCGGGTGCTGAACGTGCGGCACATTATGATCAGACGGCAGGAGAATGGGGAAATTGACTACGATGACCTCTCCGAGATGATACGGGTCAATCGGGACTTGCCAGCCGTAATAATGGCCAATATCGGTACGACGATGCACGGGGCAGTGGACGACATCGGCCGGTTGCGGGACATCCTGCGCGACCTGGCCATTACCAGCTCCTATATCCACGCCGACGCCGCGCTCAGCGGCATGATTCTGCCCTTCGTAGCCGACCCACAGCCCTATGGATTCGACGCCGGTATCGACAGCATATCGGTCAGCGGCCACAAACTGATTGGCGCGCCCTTGCCCTGCGGCGTAGTGCTGACGCGGCGGGCCTACGTGGAACGGGTGGGCCGGGCCATCGAGTACGTGGGCGTGGAAGATACCACGCTGTCGGGTTCCCGCAACGCCCTGACGCCCCTGATGCTGTGGTATGCCTTCGCGCAATACGGGGACGAGGGCTTTCGGGAACTGGTGGCCGGGATGCTGGACACCGCGGAGTATGCGGTGGGACAGTTCAACGAGCGGGGCATACCGGCCTGGCGGCACCGGAACTCGGTTACGGTCGTTTTCCCCAGGCCGCCGCTGGAAGTCTTTCGCAAGTGGCAGATTGCCCCCGAAGGCGCTATTGCCCACATCATCACTATGCCGCACGTGACGTTGCAGATGATTGACGAACTGGTGGCCGATTGCGCCGGAGCACTAGTCCCCTCTCCCTTGACGGGAGAGGGTTAGGGTGAGGGTGGTTTTCCTCATTACCATCCTGGATGGGTTAGGGTGGTTTTCTTCTCAATTAGGAGCATCACGATGAACCGAATTATCGTCATGGTGGACAACCAGGTGGGTATCATCGCTGACATTGCCAGGGCTCTGTCAGAGGCCGGTATCAACGTGGAGTCAATCAACACCGAGACGGCGGGCGATCAGGGCGCGGTTATCCTGACCACGGACAACTATGACCACGCCCTGTACGTGCTGAACCAGGCCGGATTCAAGGCGGTCAGCGACGACGACGCTCTGGTCGTCAGGCTGCCGGACGAACCGGGAGCGCTGGCCAAGGTGGCCGATAGTCTGAAACAGGCCGGAGTGAACATCCAGAGTATGCACATCCTGAACCGCCAGCAGGGTTACGCTATGGTTGCGCTCACCACCGATGACCGCGCCCGCGCCGAGACGGCAATTGGCAGCGCGGTCATCGTCTGAACCCGCCCGCCCGAACCGGAACCTACCGAAGGACTTCCCATACTGTCATTGCGAGCGTAGCGTGGCAATCTCGTCGGCGTAGCAATGCCCCTTGCGCCAAAGACATCCTGGATTCCCGCTTTAGCGGGAATGACGAATGTTAAGGTGGGAACGACGAAAGTTAACGAACGGAGGAAGCCTTATGCCGGCACGAACGGGCGCAGAATACATCGCCGGGCTGCGGGAGCGGTCGGCGGACATTTACATCGGCGGGGAGCGGGTGAAGGACGTTACGGCGCATCCGGCCTTTGCCGGCGGTTTGCAAACCGTCGCCAGCCTGCTGGAGATGCAGCATGACCCGGCCCGGCGCGACGAGATGACCTACACGTCGCCGACCACGGGCGACCCGGTGGGTCTGTCGTTCATCATGCCGCGCAACCTGGAGGACCTGCAACGTCGCCGCCAGATGATTACCAACTGGGCCAAGGGTTCCTGCGGCATGATGGGCCGGACGCCCGATTTTCTCAACGTGGCGGTGATGTCCATGGCCGCCGGCGCCGACTACTGCGCCCAGAACCGGCCCGACTTCGGGCAAAACATCCTGAACTACTACGAGTACATCCGCGAAAACGACATCGTCATGACTCATACTCTGGTCAACCTGCAACGGAGCCGCGCAGTGGGCCAGACGCCTTTCGACGACCGCACCGACGTTGCGCTGTCGGTAGTGGACGAGAACAACGACGGCATCGTGGTGCGAGGCGCGCGGGTGCTGGCGACGCTGGGGCCGCTTTCCGATGAGATTGCGGTCTATCCAGCGCGCACCCGGCGAGTCCCGGTCGGCGAGGAGGGCAAGTACGCCTTCGGGTTCTCCATCCCGTGCAACATGGAGGGCCTCAAGTTCCAGTGCCGGGACACCTTCGACGCCGGCCGCTCCCACTTCGACCATCCGGCCAGCAGCCGATTCGAGGAGATGGATGCCATCGTGTTCTTCGATGACGTGCTGGTGCCCTGGGAGCGGGTGTTCCTCTACAACGACGTGGCCCTGTGCAACCAGTGGGGCGAACGCACCAACCGCAACGCCCACACCGGCCACCAGGTGGTCACCAAGAACGTAATCAAGTGCGAGTTCGTGCTGGGCCTGGCGTCGCTGATGGTGGACATCCTGGGCTCGGGCGAGCTGCCGCAGACGCAGCAACTCATCGCTGAGGTCATCGAGAATCTGGAGATTACGCGGGCGCTGCTGGCGGCGGCGGAAGCCCAGGCGTCAACCGACGAATGGGGTATCTTCTGCCCCGACTATCGTCCGCTGCTGGTGGCGCGCAAGCAGATGATCCAGATGTATCCGCGGATGACCGAGATACTGCACCTGCTGGGTTCCAGCAGCCTGATGGCGCTGCCGGCCGAAGCCGACCTGAACGGGCCGCTGGCCGATGAGATCGAGCGGTACCTGGACACCGACACGGCCACGGCGGAGGAACGCATCCGGTTGTTCCGGCTGGCGTGGGACGTGTCGTGCAGCGCTTTCGGGGGCCGCCAGACGCTTTACGAACGGTACTTCGGCGGCGATTCGGCCCGCAACGCCGCCCTGCTCTACCAGATTTATGACCGGACGCCGGCGCGCCAGCTGGTGCAGGAATTTTTGAGTTGGGAGTAGAGACGATCCTCACCCCAGCCCTCTCCCATGGGGAGAGAGAGCTCGAGTTGCCGTTGCGCCGAGCGCGCAAGCCAGGTCATTGCGAGGAGCATGGCGACGTGGCAATCTCGTTGAGGTATGCGTTTACTCCAGTGACGAGATTGCCACGCTGCGCTCGCAATGACAGCGCCCCGTGAGTCAGGAGATGATTTCTTGATAACCGTTGCCGAGATTAACATTGCGCCGGTGAAGTCCATGGGGCTGGTGTCGCTGGACGAGGTGGCGCTGGATTTGGGCGGTATCCAGCACGATCGCCGCTTTTACCTGGTAAACGGACAGGGCCGGCTGCTAACCCGACGTCAGGTGGGCAAACTGGCCCAGTTGACGACGTCTTGGGACGTGGCGTCAGAGCGGTTGACCATCGGTTTTCCGGACGGCACGACACTGGAAGGTGCACCGGAGCTGGACCGTCCGGTGTGGACAATTGTGTGGGGCCGGCGAGTGCGCGGGCGAGCCCTCATGGGCGAATGGATGGCCGCGCTGAGCGACTTTTGTGAGCAACCCGTTGCACTGATAATGTCAGATTTGGCTTGCCAGGTGTTCGATGAATTTCCGGTGTCGGCGCTGTCCCGCGCGTCGGTGGAACGACTGTCGTCAGAGATGGGGATGTCGGAGGACGAATGCCTGTCCACCGACCGATTCCGCCCGACGCTCCTGCTGGACGGCTGCGAACCTCACCAGGAGGACGGGTGGATGAACCGGCCCATCAGCGTGGGCGACGCCGTGGTGCGAATCCTGGCGCCCGACCCGCGCTGCGCCATCGTCGACCAGCATCCCGACACCGGCGAAACCGACACCGAGGTGGTCAGGTCGATCCTGGGCTACCGTCCCAGCCCGGCAGCAGCGTTTTTCGGCGTGTACGGCATCGTGGAAAAGCCCGGCACGGTGCGGGTGGGGGATGAGGTGAGCCTCTGACCGAAAAAAGAACCGGCTGCACGGCCATCACCCTCGCGCAGCCCGTAATCCAGTCCCCTCTCCCTTGATGGGAGAGGGTTAGGGTTAGGGTGAGGGTGAGGGTGAAATTCGCAGGGCCAACCCCCGTCACCCCGGTGCAGGTCGGGAGTGATGTTGGATGTACACCGGTCATCCCGGCGAAGGCCGGAATCCAGTCCCCTCTCCCCACGCGGGAGAGGGGACTGGATTCCGGTTTCTAGTGCTGCACCAATCCTTCTTCCATCATGGCGGCAATGGCGCCGTCGAAGGCTTCGATGGTGAAGTCGATGTCGGCCTCGGTGTGGGTGCCGGACAGCACGCCGCTGGTGCGGGACATCAGGTCGACGCCGCGAACCTGCAGGGCCTGACGCAGGCTGCGCTGGATGGCCATGGGCTGGTCCTTGAGGCGGGAGGCGTCCAGGCCGGCGATGCTGCGCTCGCCAAAGTACAGGTGGAAGGTTGATGCTTCGCCATAGACGGTGGCGTTGAGCTCCCGCCGGTCCACGACTTCGCGCAGGCCCACCCGGAGTCGCTCGGCCATCAGGTCGGCCTGGGCGTTGTACTCGCCGGTGGCGACCAGGCGCAGGGCGGCGTTGCCGGCGGCGGCGGCGTAGGGGTTGGCGTTGAAAGTCCCGCCGTGCAGGACGCGCTCGTAGCGGTCGTGGTGACTGTCGCCGGTCTGGTGCATGACGGCCATCACCTCGTCCCGGCCGGCGACGGCGCCGCCGGGCAGACCGCCGGTCAGGATCTTGGCCATGGTGAACAGGTCAGGGTCGACGCCCAGGAGTTCCTGCGCGCCGCCGGGCGCCCAGCGGAACCCGGTGATGACTTCGTCGAGGATCATGACCACGCCGTGCTCGCGGGTCAGGCGGCGCACGCCGTCCAGGAAGCCTTCGGGCAGGGGCACGGTTCCGTAGGATGCGCCCGA
This sequence comes from Dehalococcoidia bacterium, assembly GCA_965220095.1. Lineage (GTDB taxonomy): Bacteria > Chloroflexota > Dehalococcoidia > Lucifugimonadales > UBA3495 > Bin87. The sequence continues at coordinate 584,701 of OZ244805.1, read as the reverse complement.
TGCCTCGGTGATGACGCCGGCGATGTTGTCGTCGCTATTGAGGACGTTTTCCAGCGCTGTAAGGTCGGTGGGCAGTACGATGATGGAGTCGATGACGCCCTGGGGGATGCCAATGGACGCCGGCACGTCGAAGGGTGGCAGGTTGCCGGGCATGGCGTAATCGTGCCAGCCGTGGTAGTGGGACTCCCAGCGGATGATTTTCTCCTTACCGGTGTGGGCGCGGGCGACGCGCATGGCCAGCATGGTGGCCTCGGCGCCGGAGCCAACAAACCGCACTTTGTCGGCAGAGGGCATCATGGTGCAGACCCGCTCGCCCCATTCCAGCATCGGCTCGGTGGGCGCGCCGAAATGGGAGCCGTCGGCCAGCACCGCAGACAGGGCGCTGACCACCTCAGGGTGGGCGTGACCCAGCAGCAACGACGCGGAGCCCATGCCGTAGTCAATATATTCGTTCCCGTCGATGTCCCACTTGCGCGGCCCGCTGCCCCGCGCGACAATCACGGGGAAGGGGTCGGAGGTGTAGCCGTCGTGGCCAGGGCTCCCGGAGGGGAAGCGGGCCCGGAAGCTGGGCTGCAGTTCCCGGGAACGGTGGTTCATCCTGATGTATTGTTCCTGAATGGTCTCAGCCATGGTTGGAGCTCCTTCGCGACGGAGGCCGCGTTGGTCTGTTTGGATCGGGTTGTACCGAGGTGAGTTGTCGATTGTGGTCAGTTGTCGGCGGCGACGGCTGCCGTCTCGTCCTGGAGGATGGAGTTGTATGCAGTTTGCAGTTCGCGACAGGATAGATCCAGCGCCTGCCGTCCCTTGTCGATGACGTGTGGCATTCCGTAGAACCCGTGGATGACACCATCATATCGCTTTTGCACGGTGGGCACGCCGGCTTCCCGAAGGGCCACGGCGTAGGCTTCGCCCTCGTCCCGCAGCGGGTCGAACTCGGCGGTGATGACCAACGCCGGCGCCAACTCGTCGGTCAAGCGGGCGCGCAAGGGTGACACAAACACGTTGTAGGCCGACAACTCGGCCCGGTCCAGGTAGTGATCCCAGAACCATTGCATGCTGGCCGTTTCCAGGAACATACCCTTGCCGTTGACGACGTACGAACGTCCATTGTAGGCGGCGTCGGTGACGGGGTACACGAGCAACTGGTATGCCAGCGGGTGTGGGAAATCCTCGTAGGACAGGGCAACTGCGGCGGCCAGGTTTCCACCGGCGCTGTCGCCGCCCACCGCGATGGCGTCGGGACGGCTGCCCAGAGCCTCGGCATTATACATGGCCCACATGGTGGCGGTGAGGCAGTCCTCGAAGGGCGTGGGGAACTTGTACTCGGGGGCCAGGCGATAGTCTACCGATATGACCACGCAGTTGGCGCCGACGCAAAGATCACGGGCGGTGGCGTCAGACGTTTCGATGTTGCCGATGACCCAGCCGCCGCCGTGGAACCAAACCAGCGTGCCCCAGGGGCCGGAGCCCTCGGGGGTGTAGATGCGGATCGGCACGTCGCCGGGCTCCTTGCCGTACATGTTCTGAATGATACGGTCTTCGACCTTGCCCACCACCGGACCTTCCGGTCGCGGTCGGTTGTTCATGATCTCCCGGCACTCGTCCACGTCCATTTCCTGGAAGGGCTTCATGTCGAGGGAGTCGAATATTTCCAGGACGTGGCGGGCCTGGGGGTCCAGCAGCTTGCGCATGGCCGCCGTATCGCCCTCATGCTGCGCGTGATACTGGGCCACCACGTCATCCACCGCGCCGCGCAGGAACTCGCCGGCGTCGTCCATGGCCTCCCGGGCGGTGTCCATGACGCTGGCCATGCCGAAAAAGCCGTGAATCATACCGGCGTAGCGTCTAGCCTCCGAGGGCACGCCCATCTTTTTGAGCCGGTCGGCATAGGCTTCACCCTCGTCGCGCAGGGGGTCGTATTCTGCGGTGATGGTGAAGGACTTGGCCAGAGCGCCGATGTTCGCGAAATCGGCGGGCAGGCGCATGGGAACGGCCTGGGGGTTGTTGGCGTCGGCGGGGTCGGCGAGGAAATGGTCCCAGTACCACATCATCCCCTCGCGCTCCAGATTGTAGCCGGTGCCGTTGTCGGCGTATGAGCCGTTGTCAAAGTTGGTGTCGGTGACCGGGTAGACCAGCAGCTGGTGACTGACCCGCACTTCGCCGGTCTCCGCGGCCCGGATCGCGATGCCGGCTGCCAGGTTGCCGCCGGCGCTGTCGCCGCCCACGGAAACCACGCCACGGACACCGCCCAGGGATTCGGCATTCTCGCTGGCCCAGATGGTGGCGGCCCAGCAGTCATCTAGGGGTTCTGGAAACTTGGCTTCGGGGGAGAGGCGGTAGTCCACCGAGACGACGACGTGGCCGCCGGAGACGCACAGGTGGCGGGCGGCGGCGTCGGCGGATTCCAGGTCGCCGATCACCCAGCCGCCGCCGTGGTACCAGGCGAGGATGGGGAAGGGGCCGTCGCCCTCGGGGGTGTAAATGCGGACCGGTACGTCGCCGGCGGGGCCAGGGATCGAACGGTCTTCAACTTTGGCGACCTCCGGGCCGACGCCGCGGGGTCTCATGGCGGCGTTGGCGCGCGCCTCCGCCGGGGATACGGTATGGTTGGGAGGCAAGCCCAGGGCTCGCGTGGCCTCGATGACCTGTTGCGCTTGTGGATGCAGGGGCATGGCGGAGCTCCTTGTTGTTTCGTGCCAAAAGCAATGAGCCGCCAGGCAACACCGGTATGGTGTGGCGACGGCGGCCCTGGCGTCGGTGGGGTGATCTAGACCGGGCGGTTGACGTAGTCTTCGCGGGCGCGGTCCAGAGCGCGGGTGCGTCCGGCCTGTAGAGTTTCGTGGCGCTCGTAGGCCCACTGATTGGACGCGATGGTTGCCTCGGCCGAACCCTGGAAGTGGGGCATGACGTGGCGAGCCATGAGTTCGTAACTGTGGAGCATGTGCTCACGGGCGGCCCAGTCCACGGTCTGCACCATGAAGGAGCCGAACCCGCCGCTGCGCTCTTCGAGCCGCTTGATACCCTCGATGCAGTCGTCGGGCGTGCCGATGATCCAGGCGCCCCGCTCGGCCAGCACGTCTATGATCTTATCGGGCGGGCCATCAACCACCTGGGGGCGGCCCATGGTGTGTTCGAAATACTCACGCTGGTAGCGTCCGGCGCCGATGCGGGCCTGCTCGAAGGCATCCTCGCGGGTGTCGGCCAGGTGGACGGGCAGCACCAGCCGCCAATCGAAACGGTCAACCACCTGGTTGTGTTCGGCGGCGGATTCCTCGCAGATGTCCCAGAGTTCATTCAAATCGGCGCCCTGGGCCATGTTGGGGTCTCTTGGCGTGGTGATGGTCAGCACCGACGCGCCGTGTTTGCCGGCCAGGGTTACACCGGAGGGGGTCTGCACCGAAGCGACGGAGATGGGCATGTGAGGCGTCTGGTAGGGACGCAGCTGGAGCATGGCCTCGTTTAGCTCGAACCAGTCACTCTTGTGCGTGATGGGTTCCTTCTCGGTGAAGAGGCGCATGATCACGCCCAGGGCCTCGTCCATGCGAATGCGCTGCTTGGTCGGGTCGATGCCCATCATGTAGGCATCGCCGGGGAGCGCGCCGGGGCCCACCCCCAGCATCACGCGGCCACGGGTCATGTGGTCGAGCTGGGTCATCCAGTTAGCCACCATAAAGGGATGGTGATAAGGGAGGCTGACAACGCCGGTACCCAGCTTGATGTGCTTGGTGCGGTCGGCGGCGACGCCAATGAAGATTTCGGGGGACGAAATGATTTCCCAGCCGGCGCTATGGTGTTCACCAATCCAGGCTTCGTCAAAACCAAGATAGTCAAGCCATTGCACGAGTTCGAGGTCGCGCTCCAGCGCCAGGGTGGGGTTCTCACCCGCCCGGTGGAAAGGGCCCATAAAAATGCCAAATTTCATCCGATCAGGTAACGCCATTGGGGAACCTCCTCCGTGCAAACCCTTGGATAGTCCGCGGCACGCACTCGTGGAGTTGCGCAGCCTGTTGAACCGTTATGGCCGCATTATATGGCGGATGGGTTGCGGCGGCAAGCCGGAGAAGCCCCTCTCCCTCAGGGAGAGGGGTTGGGGTGAGGGTCGCCCCCGTTACGGGACAGCATCGCTGAGCTATGCCAATTGCACCGCCAGCGCATTCGCGTTTTGTTGGAATGTCAGAGAAGTCTGGTCAATGTGCGGCTTGTTCTTGAAGTAGAAAAGGTCGTCGTTGGTAAGGCCGGTAATGTCTAGGGCCAAGTCCAGCATATGAGGTTGCAAGCGTCTGTTCAAGTACATTCCCATACCAGCGCCGGCTACCGTGCCGGCTATTGCTCCCACAAGATTGCCAACGAGGGGTACTGCACTCCCGGCGACGGCTCCACCCATGCCGCCCACCGCCGACAGGACAGTGGTGATGCCCATTCGAGACATCAATGTGAGGGATTGAACGACCTGAATCTTATTTCTCGTCGTTCGGTCAACCGCCTTGAATGTTTTCTCGGTCTTTATGACGCTATGGACCAACCGAGCACCAGCGATAATCGCGCCAGCATAAGGCAGTATCTCCCCGATGCCATCCGGAATATCTATCCCCATGTCGCCGCTGAGCAGATTCAAGCCTTCGTTAACGCTGCCTTCCAGTTCGATAGTGGAACCGATGTTGGTCATCTGGTCAACAAGCTCTGGGCTCCGTTGCGCAATTTCGTCGAATATCTCAGTGCTGACCCCAAAATGGACATCAGGGTTATCCAGAATCGCATTCTGGACTTCGCCCGCATATCCAGCAGCGCCGGTTTTAACCTGTATCAAGACATCCGAACCGTCAGGCGCAGTAGCCCGAATATCCCATACTGTCTGGGTGGGGTTTTCGGCGATACTCACATAGGTAAAGCCCTCGTCTTCCAACCTTTCGACGGTGTTGAACTCGGCCATTTTTCCTTTGAGTGCACTGATGAATCCCCCGGCAGATTCCGGTCCACGGGCGACTACATCCTGCCAGTGCTCATAAAGCGAACCGTCGTAGTTGGTAGCGAAGGCCCGGTGAGCCTCGGCCAATGTGTCGTCGACATTAATCTGGTCGAAGATTCCCCAAATCCCTAACGACGTAGCGGACGTCACCTCCGCCGCCATTATCGCCGGGTCCATTTTAAGCAGCGCCTCGATTTGCTCGCGGTAGGTGCGCCGGCGTTCGGGGCCGTCGGATGGGAGCTCCCGTAGCCGGGACAACAAGCCTATTGACTGCATTGACACAGCAAGCTATTCCCTAAACGATGAATGCGACGATTAGAGCGGCAATAGCGATAGCAGAGCTGGATGCAGCGATGATGGCAAGGCGGTTTTTGGCACGTGTTCCCTCACTCCGCAAAGTTTCCAATGCGCTGGTATGGGCTGACTCGTTTTGCTTGCCCTGCTCTTTCAGTGCGCCAAGAGCTGCTCCATTCTGTTGGGCTTGTTCCTCGAGTGCATTTTGGAGGGCTGCATCGTGAGCTGCGTTCAGTTGTGCGATGGCTTGTTCAAGGGAGGTTGCGTACTCGCGCGCCTGTTCTGACAGTGCTGATTGGATAGCCCCACTGACGATTTTATGCAGATTCTCGTGCTCTCCGATATGCTCCGTCAGCAACTCACTTTGGCGAATGACCCGGGGAATCAACGCCTGGTTGATGCGATCCTGCTCTTCCCAGAAACGCACTCTCTCACCGATGTTGGGTGTAGTCATTTTAGATTCCCCTTTTGAGTGTAGTTATCGAGATGAGGCATTCGTTAGCGCCAAGCTTACCGAGGGCTATTGCCATTCAGTTCTTCCAAGCGTTTGATTAGGGCTTCGGTGCGCTTGCGTTCCTCCTGGAGGCAACCGTCTCTGTGGATCAGAAGCGCCGGGGAATACGCTTTCCAAACCGACGTTCGCGGCGAGTTCACCCTCACCCCAACCCTCTCCCATCAAGGGAGAGGGGGTATGGCCGTCTGTTTGCCACACGCCCATGCGGGCGATGGGGGTGGGGTTAGGCCGTTATCAACGGTAATCCTTCGTCGGCGCGAACTTCGTTGATGATTTCCAGGACGCGCTGGGGCAGGGGCGGGTAGGACAGCTCGAACTCGGTGAGCAGGCGGCCGTTGTCCACCAGGTAGTTGCCCGAGTGTTCCAGCCCGCCCGGATCGTCAAAGCTAATCTGAGCATCGGGCAGGTATCCTCGCACCATCTCGGCCAGGTCGCCCAGGCTGATGGCGGTGCCGCCGGAGTTGTACACCGGATACTCGCTGCGGTCCACCAGGGAAACGCGGACGAAGGCCTCGGCGATGTCCTCAACGTGGATGGGCAGCCGCATCATCTCCTGGTAGGGGAAGCTGACCGGCTCGCCCCGGGACGGTAGGGTCACGCAGCGCACGTGGTCGACCGAGCCGCGCACCTTGTCGGGGCCGGTGACGTTGGCCGGACGGATTCCGGTGATGGACATGCCGTAGTTCTCGTTGAACATCTTGGCCTGGAACTCGTTGAAAATCTTGTGCACGGCGTACTGGCTGGTGCCGAAGGTGCCGTCGTCCTCGGTGGCCAGGCGGTCGCCGAAGTTTGACTGCTGGCCGCTGACCGCCACCGAACTGGCATAAACCACCCGGTTTACGCCCAGCAGGCGCGCCGCTTCAAAGCAGTTGTCCATGCCGAGGATGTTCAGGCGCATTTGGTGGTGAGGGTTGCCCTCACCGCCGCCCAGCAGGTAGGCCAGGTTGATGATGCGGTCGGGTTCCGATTCGACGATGGAACGCGTTACCTGCTCGAAATCGGTGATGTCAACGCGGGCGCTCCGGATTGCATCGCGTTCGACACCTGGGATGTCGGGCAAGGGGTTAATGTCAGTGGCGTAAACCTGCTCACCGCGTTCCACCAGTTTCCGAATCACCCGGGGGCCGATGAATCCGGCGCCGCCCATTACTAAAACTGTCATGTCGCACCTCTTGGGGAGTGTGTAAGTACCGTCAATATGTAAGTAACATCAATGAGCAGGACTTGCGCAACGATGTGCGAATCATCCCGCACATCGAATGTATCGCGGCGATTTATGCCCGGATGGCGACAAAGAACAGACGCCGGAAGGGGTACAGGGTAACTCCGTCAGCCCGCCTAGGATATTGCCCGTTGAGTCGCCGGCGGTACTCTTCCCGATAGACGTCGCGGTCGGCGTCGTTCAGGCCATTGAGGATGGGCCGCAGGCCGGTGCTCGTTACCCACTCCAGAACGGCATCGTCGCCAGTCAAAACGTGCTGATACTCGGTGGTCCATACATCCAGGTGGGCAGCGTTGGCTGCCAACAGGTCGTAGTAGAAATCAGGATCCTGCACCCACCGATTGCCGACTGCCTCCCGCAATTCGGCGCTCCCGATGGGTTTCCCGCCGGTTCCGCCGTCCGCCAGAGTTTCGCGCATGATGTGGTGAGATGGCATATCCCAACTCATCGGGGCCTGCACAGCCAGGCATCCGCCAGGAGGCAACATCGCCCACAGCCGGGGAATGAGTTCCTGGTGGTCGGGCACCCATTGGATAACAGCATTCGAGTACAGGACTGAAGGCGAGGCGCCGGGTTTCCAGTCGGCCAGGTCGCCGTATTCCCATCGCACCCGGGAAGGTGAATCGGCAGCCTCGGTGAGCATCTCGGGCGAGTTGTCAACGCCAACAACATCGGCGGCGGGCCAACGGTCGGCGAGCAGGCGTGCCACGTTGCCGCTGCCACAGCCCAGGTCATAAATGACTTGCGGATTTTCCAGAGGAATGCGACCCATCAAGTCCAAAGCGGGCCGGAGCCGGTGATCAGCAAATTTGAGGTACTGCCCAGGGTCCCAGGATTCGCCGGCGATGTCTCTCTGGTGGGGTGTGGCTTGGGTCATGGTTGCGCTTGCCTACTCTCGGAGGTTTAGTCGATTGCGGCGAGTATAGGTTGGGCCGCAAAACGCGTCAACATCACGGAGCCTGGCTGCGCATCGCCAGTAACCGCCCACTGGAGGTGGGTAGATACAGGGCGCCATCTGCGATCGCCGGCGCGGCTGACAGGTTCACGTTCACCAGATCATGCTCCCACACCGTTGCGCCGGTAAACGTATCGAAGGCGAGCAGGCGTCGGTCGCTGGTGGCAATGAGCAGCGCTTCGCCAGCGGCCACCGGTTCAGCGACAACTTCGACTTCCAGCTCCCGCTCCCAAACCACTTCACCGGACGCGGCGTTGAACGCCGTAATACGCCCCGCTTCGTTGACGACCAGCAGGTTGCCATTTGCGTACACCGGACTGTGTTTCACCCGACCGCGCGCCGAACCTACCCAAATGCTGCCAACCTGCCGCGGAGGGTCGTCGCGCAACCGCCAGGCAAAGAAGTTGACCTTGGCAACGTAAGCGAACCGGCTGAACGGACGGCTGATGGCGTGGGGGTTCACGGCCCAGACCGCGCCGCGATTGGTGACAAAGTAGGCGCGGCCTTCGGCAATGATTGGCCCGCCGGCAACGGGTGTACCAGCATAGAACTTGAGCAGACGCCGGCCCGTAGCCGGGTCCATCGTTATGAACCTTTCTCCCAAAGACGTTGCGGCCACCACGTTGCCGTCGAACGCCACGTGGCCAACGACCCAACCGTCGGCGATTGCCGACCAACGCCGCTCTCCGGTGCTGGCGTCCAACGCTTCCACCGCGCCATTGGTAGAACCGATATAGAGTGTCCCATCGGCAACAATGGGGGAACCCAGGACGATGTTGCCCAAGTTATGCTCCCACAGCGGCGCGCCGGTGTCCCGGTCCAGAGCCACAACACGATGGTCGCGCGAACCGAAATACACCGCCGACTCGGTTACCGCCGGTGAACTGTCGGAAGGAGAACCAATCTCGTAAGTCCACAACACCTGCCCGGTGCTGGCATCCAGGGCCACGGCCATCCCGGCTTCAGTCGTGATGTAAACCCGCCCACCCACGACGGCGGGCGTAGCCAAAATCTCCCCCGCAGCTTCGTATTCCCACTGCGCCGAAAGCGGTGCAGACGGCAAAGGCGCACCGGTGGAGCCAGTAGCGCCCAGGTCGTGGCGAGCGGACGGCCAGTCCGCGGGCAAGCCGGCGAGTTGGTAATCTCCCGTAGCCTCGGCCGGCGGGAACAGCAGCGGGCCAATTTGATAGGCGCGGTAAGTCAAGAAAGCAATCAGAACCACTGCGGCGACTGTCACCGCCAGCCACAGTCGGTGGTTATACAACGCCCTCCGCCAGAAGCGGGACGCTCGCGGAGTGGCAGCTGTAGGTTGCTGCACCGGTTCGGAGGTCAACCTGTCAGTTGGGACATTCTACGTGCGTCCGCGGAGCTTTGGGTCCAGCACGTCGCGTATGGAATCACCAAAGAGGTTGAAGGCCAGCACGGTGACGGTTATCGCAACGCCTGGGAATACGACCATCCACCAGCGTGGTATCAGGCCGGCGGCTACCGGGCCTCCCAACATGTTACCCCAGGTTGCAGTCGGCATCGGCACGCCGACGCCCAGGAACCCGAGTGAAGCCTCCAGGATGATGACCGATCCCAAGTGGGCGGTAGCCAGTACGAGCCACGGAGCGATGCACTGGGGGGCGATGTGTCGCAGCATCACCCGACCACTGGATGCACCGATGGCCTGGGCCGCGTCCACGTATGCGTTCTCCTTGACGCTCAACGCGACCGAGCGAATGACGCGTACCGACAGAGGGATGCGCGTGATGCTGATTGCTACGATTACGGTCCAGACACCGGCGCCCATCGCCAACACCAGTATCATTGCCAGAATGAGCGTTGGGAAGGACATCATCAGTTCGAGGAAACGCTGGCTGTACATGTCGAACCGGCCGCCAATGTATCCGGTGGCGACGCCCCAGGCGGCGCCTATCATGTCGCCGACCAACACGGCGACTAGTGCGACGAACAACGAAATGCGTGCACCGTGAACTATTCGGCTGTAGAGGTCACGGCCAATGTCGTCGGTGCCCAACCAGTGGGCGGTACTGGGTGCGTTGCGGAGGGCCCGGAAGTCGGCTTCCTGCGTGGGATGGTGAGTGGCGACGAAGGGCGCGAAGATTGCGACGAGAACGATGGCAATGATGGCGAAGCCGCTCACGGCGCCCAAAGGGTTGCGTTGGCAGAAGTTGATGATTACCCACCACCAGCTTCTGCTGGGGCGTTCTTCCTGTTGTACCAGGACGTCGGTTGCGGTTACCTGTGCCACGAGAATACTCCTGAAAGGTGCGTCTGGGTTATTGGCGCCTCGATTATCCGTAGCGGATGCGGGGGTCAATCCAGGCGTAGGAAACGTCTACCAGCAGATTGGTAAGCACAAAAATAAGGCCGTAGAGAAGGACCAGGTTTTGGATGACAACGTAGTCTCGCTCAAAGAAGGCGGCGACCAGCGTGCGTCCCAGGCCTGGCACACCGAAGGCCTGTTCCACCGCCACCGAGCCGCCAATGAGAAAGCCCAGCAACACGCCGGACAGAGTGATGACCGGCATGATGGCGTTACGCAGGGCGTGGCGCATGATGACCAGTCGCTCCGCCAACCCCTTGGCCCGGGCGGTGCGGATGTAGTCCTCATGGATGGTTTCCAGCAGCGCGGATCTGGCCATGCGGCAAACGTAAGCAGCTTGGCCCACGCCCAGCACCAACGCGGGTCCCCAGATAATCTGGAGGTTGCGCCACGGGTCTTCCCATATATTGATTACGCCCAGAGGCGCTTTCCATTCCAGGGTTAGCACCAGCGTCAGTACGATGAGGGTGCCCAACCAGAAGTTGGGTATCGCCAGAAACAGGATGGAGAAGAACCGCCCAACGTAGTCCACCGCACTGTTGCGTTTCATAGCCGCCAGGATGCCGACGGGCAACCCAATCACCCACGACAGGATGACCGACAAGACGGCGATTTCGAGGGTGAGGGGGCCCCGATTGATGATGAGATCCATCACGGTGTCGGAGCGCCAGAAGGATTGGCCCAGTTTTAACGTAACGATGTCTTCAAGCCAATCGACATATTGCAGATATATCGGCTTGTCCAATCCCAGGCTGGCGATGATGCGAGCGCGGTCTTCCTCGCTCAGCTGGAGGGTTCCCTCTTCGCCGAACATTACGGTGAGAACATCACCCGGCAAAATACGCATCACCAGGAATATGATGATGGTGAGGCCGATGATTGCCGGGATGGCCAGCAGGACTCGTCGAAGGATGTATTTTTGCATTAGAACATCTCTTGGAGGGGGTTGCGACCAGTTACACAGTTTTGCGTGAGTGGGAGATAAAATGTGGTGCGCGTTGCCCAGGTGTTGGCTTTGGATTCACCCGGCTAACGACATTCGTCGTCCAACCAAACGGTATCCATGCGGTCCAAGTTGTGGACCAGGGCACCGTGCTTGCCCTCGAGGCCGCGGACGCAGGTACGCCAGGCGGCGAGGGTGCGGTTGTACCAGTACTCCACCGTCGGGGGATCCTGATCCAGGATGGCTGCGGCCTGTTGTACCAGTTCGTACCGTTTGTCAAAGTCGCCCTCGGAGTCAACCTGGTTCATGATGGCGTCGAAATCGGGATTGCAGTAGTTGGAGTGGTTCTCGCCGCCGCCGCACCGATAGAAGCTGTTCATGTAGGCCGACGGGTCGATGAAGGGGGAAGCGATACCCCCGACCGTGATGTCGAAGTTCCGGTTGGCCAGCTCTTCGAACCACACTGCCGAGGCAACCGGGCGTATCTCAGACTCGATTCCCAGGTTTTGCAGGAATTCCAATTGGGCAACCTGTGCCGCTGCGGTGAAGTGAGCGTTGTTGGGATCGCGTTGCATCAGGTCGACGTTCTTGATTCCTTCGCCGTAGCCGGCGTCTTGCATCAGGCGCTTAGCTTCTGCGATCGCGGCTGGACGGTCAAACACCAGGCGGCCATCAATCTCTTCCTGGGGCAGCTGGTATGGCTGGTCCTGGAAAGTCCAACCGGTGCCTCCCTTGTATCCGAAAAGCCATTCGCTAACGACTTCGTGGGTGACGTCCCGGTCCAGGGCGAGCCACATCGCACGCCTGACCCGGGGGTCGCTCCACGGTTCCCGGTCGATGTTCATCCACACAGCCAGGTAGGAATATGACGAGAACGGCTGAGCTTCGAATCGGTCGTCGTTCTGCATGATCTCGTAGGCGGCCGGGTCAACAGTTTGGGCATAGTCCACGTTTCCAGCCAACAACGCCGCCGAGCGGTTAGTGCTGTTTTCCAGCGGGAAAGTCCAAACCTCGTCCAGATACGGGAGACCATCGTTCCAATAATCGGGGAAGCGCTCGTTTTTCCAAACCTCGCCTTGCGAGTGCTCAAGAAAACGGAATGCGCCGGTACTGGGGGCGTCCTGGCCGTTCACCTTCAGGTCGTATTTGTTAGCTTCGAGGAAGTCTTTGGGGAAGATGCCGTGCCATTCCAATGCGAAGGCGTTCAATCCGTAGTTCAACGGCGGAGCTTTCTCGAAGTTGAAGGACACAGTAAGTGGATCTACCACGTCAATGGTGGGGCCGAACGGGTCGTACAGTCCTTTGCGGGCACTGACCACACCGGTCGGCGGGTCGATGACCCGCGACCAGGAAGCGGCCACGTCTTCGCTATCCATAATTGTGCCATTGTGGAACTTGACGCCCTCGCGGAGGGGGAAGGTCCAAACCTTGCCGTCATCGGAAACGTCCCAGTCGGTGGCGAGGTCGGGGATGATGGTCTTTCCGGCGTCCAACGGGTTGTAGCGCAGCAGGTTGTTGAGCAACATCATCTGCTTGAAGGAGTTCGACACGCTGGAAACCTGCATGAGGTCGTAGTGGGCCGGATCAACATAGCCACCGCGGCGTAGGATTCCGCCGTATTGTGCGTCGGGTTCGGCGTCCTTGGTGACCGGGTTGGACAGCACTTGCGAAGGTGCGGACGCCGGCAGGGGGGTGGGGGTCGCGTCCGGGGACGGGGCGGCGGGAACGGCAGTGGCCTGGGGTTGGGCCGCCGAACCGCTGTCCTGCTGGTCGCCGGCCGAACCTGTGGACTCGGGCTCGCCGGCGCCGCCGCATGCCGCTGACATGAGGAGTATTGCGGATGCCAGTAAGCTGAAAATCAGGATGAGTCGTGCAGATGGGTGGGCTAACATAGCTCCCTCCTCGGGACAGGTGTGAGGGACGCAGGGAGGCGTGGTTTGCTGTCAGCGGTGATGGTGATTGAGTACTGGTAGGACGCTATCGGTACCAGAAAGCTGCAATCAGGCGATAATACATTAATAACAAGATTATGATTTACGATAAACGTATCGTTTCAAAATGGTACGGCGAAAAATGAAGATCAGACTTGCACGGGATTGTAGGCTTCGCCATTGGGGATGTCAATATGTACTATCGGATATTGCCAGTGTGCTTGCATTGAGTTTGGCGCCGGTCGGTGGAAGGGTGATTCCTGGAGCATCTGGATCATTTCAGGCGAACGCGGAGCGGATTGAGGGTGCCACGTAGGAGTGGCACCCTCGGTTTGACAATTAATCGCGCCAGTCGGCAGCGAACATCGACGTTTGGTCGCTATCAGCGGCACTCGTCACTAGCGGCACTCATCGTCCAGCCACACGGTGTCCATGCGGTCCAGGTTATGAACCAGGGCGCCGTGTTTGCCTTCAATGCCGTGGACGCAGGTGCGCCAGCCAGCCAGGGTGCGGTTGTACCACCACTCGACCACGGGTGGGTCGTCATCCAGAATCGCGGCGGCCTGCTGAACCAATTCGTAGCGTGTGTCAAAGTCAGGTTCAGTATCGATCTTCGCCATGATTGCATCGAACTCGGCATTGCAGTAGTTCGAGTGGTTCTCACCACCACCACACCGGTAAAAGCTGTTCATGTACGCTGACGGATCGATGAACGGGGAGGCGATAGCGCCCACCGTGATGTCGAAGTTGCGGTTGGCCAATTCTTCGAACCATACCGCAGAAGGGACGGGGCGAATGGTAGATTCAATGCCTAGAATCCTCCTGTATTCCAGTTCGGCGATCTGTGCGATTGCCGAATACCAGGGACTGTCAGGTTGGCGTTGCAACAGATCCACGTTTTTGATGCCGTCGCCATAACCCGCCTCTTCCATCAAGCGTTTAGCCTCGACCTCTGCGGCATCCCGGTCGAAGACCAGTCGGTCATCGATCTGTGCTTGAGGCAACTGGAATGCCTGTTCGGGAAGAGTCCAGCCCATACCGCCGGGATAGCCGTACAGCCATTCGCTGACGACCTCGTGGGCTGAAACACGGTCAAACGCGAGCCACATTGCCTTGCGTACATTGGTGTCGTTCCAAGGTTCCCGGTCCATGTTGAACCAGATGCCTCCGAAGGAGTAGGACGAGAAGGGTTCCACTACGAACCTGTCGTCGTTTTGCATCCTGTCGTAGGCGGCCGGGTCGATGGTTTGGGCGTATTCCACGTTACCGGCCAGCAATGCCGCCGAGCGGTTGGTGCTGTTTTCCAGTGGATAGGTCCAAACCTCGTCCAAATAGGGAAGTCCTTCGTTCCAGTAATCGGGGAACCGTTCGTTTTTCCACACTTCGCCCTGCTGGTGCTCCAGATACCGGAAGGCTCCGGTGCTGGGCGCATCTTGTCCCGCTATCTTCAGGTCGTAGCCGTTTTCTTCGAGGAACGGTTTGGGGAAGACGCCGTGCCATTCCAGGGCAAAGGCGTTCAAACCGTACTTTAGCGGCGGTGGCGTTTCGAAATTGAACGCCACCGTCAACGGATCGATTACGTCGATGCTGGGGCCGAAGGGTTCGTACAAACCCTTACGGGCGCTGACTACACCGGCGGGCGGATCGATGACCCGAGACCAGGATGCCGCCACATCATCGGCGTTCATGATGGTGCCGTCATGGAATCGGACACCCTCGCGCAGCGGGAAAGTCCACACCGAGCTATCTTCCGATACTTCCCAACTGGTGGCCAGGTCCGGGATGATGGTCTTCCCAGCGTCGATCGGGTTGTAACGGAGGATGTTGTTATACAGCATCATCTGTTTGAATGAATTGGTGACGCTGGAGACCTGCAATAGGTCGAAGTGGGCGGGGTCATAATAACCGCCGCGCCGCAAGATACCGCCCCACTGGGCGTCCGGGTAGACGTCTTTGGTGATGGGGTTGGAAACCACTTCGGTTGGTAGTGCGGCAGCCACGGGTGTGGGAGTGGCCCCTTCTTCTTTAGCCTGCTGCCTTCCAACCTGCTGGGCGGGTGTTGAGTCCGCCGAGCGAGCAACCGGGACGGCCGTGGCTGCGGGTTGGGCTGAGCTGGCCGCCGTGGATTCCGAACCGGCTGCCGTTTGCGACGAGGTATCGCCGGGGTCAGACGGTGCGGGCGCTGTTGCGCCACCGCAAGCTAAGGTGGCGAGCAGGGTCAGAGTCAAGACGACGCTAATCACAGAAATGGGGGACCAAACGTAACGACGTATCATAGATTTCCTCCTCTCTATCGTCGCCAAACCGGCTGATTTTATTGATGCCGGGTTGGAGATGAGGCGACTGCTGAATTCTGCAACGAAGGGCCTGGTGTAGACGATTACCGGTAGAGAAATCCGAACGAGGTGTTTTTACGGTTGTTCTTTTACACCAGATTACGATTCTATGTCCAGACAGCGTCGCCATTGTAAGGATGGTCATCATGGTTGTCAATACAAGTTATTGGCAATTGGTGCGCCGGTTTTGGCCGGCGCCTTTGTCTGGCGGAGCCTGCGGAAGACGGCGTCCGGGCCGCCAGCGTGCTGTGCTATACTGCGGCCGGCTCCCGGGTTGCGTTCGGTTTACCGCCCCGGCCTGTACCGTACCAGCAGTTGCTCGATGAGGTGCGTTTTGGTTGCTCCGCTTGCCGCTACGCCCAATCCCTTCCGTGGGGTAGTGGTTAACACCGCTGAAATTCCGCCGGAACCCGCCGACTTTGCGGCCCGGCTGGATGCGTCGATTTCCGAATGGCGCGATGCGGGTTACGAAGTGGCCTGGGTGGATATCCCCATCGCGCTGGCATCCCATGTGCCGATCGCCACAGTGCGCGGTTTCGTGTATCACCACGCCGGCAACGACTACCTGACTGCCACGCTGTCCCTTATCCCCGGTTCCTACATCCCCAACTATGCCACCCATTACATTGGCGCCGGCGGGGTGGTGGTGAACAATCAGGACGAGTTGCTGGTGGTGTGCGAGCGGTATCGCATTGACAACCGACCTCCCTTCTACAAATTGCCCGGCGGCGCGCTGGAACCGGGCGAACACCTCGTCGATTCCATCGTGCGGGAGGTGCTGGAGGAAACCGGCGTTGAGGCCGAGTTTGAGGCCCTCACCTGTTTCCGGCACTGGCACGGCTACCGCTACGGCAAGTCGGACATCTACTTCGTGTGCCGGCTGCGTGCATTGTCCACCGAGATCAGGATGGGCGAGAAAGAGATCGAAGAGTGCCTGTGGATGCCCGTCCAGGAATTTATGACCAACGAAGACATCAGCCCGTTCAACAAAGGCATCGTGCGCTCGGCTCTGGAGAGCGACGGTATCGTGCCGGCGCCCATGCCGGGGATGGCTGAAGACCCCACCCGCGAGTATTTTATGCCCAACTTCCCGGATTAACCTCCTTGAGATTAATCCTCCGCGCCTCCGCGTTAAATCCCGTTTATCCTGTTCATCCATGCCAAAACTAAAATCCCTGGCCGTTGCGCCCCCCATTCTGGAGGAACTAAATGACAACCACTGCTGAACAATCAAGCCAATATCGCGTCATCGGCACCCGCCCCGTGCGTCACGACGGGGTGGACAAGGTTACTGGCGCAGCCCGTTACGGGGCCGACATCAACCTGCCCGGGATGCTTTACGCCAAGATTCTGCGCAGCCCGCATTCCCACGCCCGCATCCGCAATATCGACACCAGCAAGGCTGAAGCCCTGCCCGGTGTGGTCGCCGTCGCAACGTCGGCTGACTTCCCCATCGTGGATAACCGGCCCATGGACTTTGCGGAGGTGCAGGGCAACGCTCGCATGATCGCCGAGAATATGCTGGCCGTAGACAAGGCCCTTTATGTAGGGCACGCCGTTGCCGCGGTGTGCGCCGTGAACCAGCACACCGCCGAAGAAGCGCTGGCGCTGGTTGAGGTCGATTACGAAGTGCTGCCCACGGTGCTGACCTGGCGCGAGGCCATGGCCGACAACGCCACACTGCTGCACGATGACATGACCACCTACTTCCGGATGGAACGGTTCTCTCGCGGCGACGACACCGGCGTCAAGAGCAACATCGCGGGCCACATTCAGCATAATGTGGGCGATGTCGAAGCGGGTTTCGCCGACTCGGACATCGTCATCGAGCGCGAGTTTGAAACCCAGACTGTACACCAGGGGTACATCGAACCCCACGTCTCCACCGCCATGTGGTCGGCGGACGGCCGCGTTACGGTTTGGACCAGCACCCAGGGG
Organism: Dehalococcoidia bacterium; assembly: GCA_965220095.1. GTDB lineage: Bacteria > Chloroflexota > Dehalococcoidia > Lucifugimonadales > UBA3495 > Bin87. The sequence goes on along the minus strand of OZ244805.1, from coordinate 567,270 downwards.
CTGTTCAACATCCGCGCCCAAACCGCCGCCATCATCGGCGTTCCCGAGTCGCAGGTGAAGGTGGTGCCAATGGAAATCGGCGGCGGTTTCGGCGCCAAAGCCATCGCCTACCTGGACCCGGTGGCCGCCGTCCTCTCCAGGAAAACGGGGCGTCCGGTGAAGATTTCCATGGATCGCCGCGAGGTGTTTGAGGGCAGCGGCCCCACTTCGGCCACCTTCATGCGCTGCAAGATCGGCGTCAAGAACGACGGTCGCATGGTGGCCGGGCAGCTCTACATGATTTACGAAGCGGGAGCCTACCCCGGTTCGCCCGTGGGCGGCGGCGCGCTGTCCGGCTTCGGGCCCTACAAGATGGAACATATGCTGGTGGACGGCTTTGACGTGGTGTGCAACAAGCAGAAGGTGCAAGCCTACCGCGCCCCCGGCCAGCCGCAGGTGGCCTTCGCCGTGGAAGCCGTGGTGGACGAACTCGCCGACCTGCTGGGTCGGGATCCCATCGAACTGCGCTTGCAAAATGCCGTGCAGGAAGGCGACCGGATGCCCAATGGTGTCCCCCACCGCGTGTTTGGCTGTCGCGAGATGGAAGAAGCCATGATTAACTCTGCCCAAAACCAGACCCCTCTGACCGGACCGAATCAGGGTCGTGGTGTCGCCGTAGGGTTCCGCTGGCAGGCCGGCCAGGCTTCGTCGGCCACCATCAACATCAACGCAGACGGTACGCTAAACCTGATTACCGGCTCAGTGGACATCGGCGGCACGCGCACGGCGGTCGCCATGCAGGTCGCCGAGACGCTGGGGATTGGTGTGGATGAGATTGCCCCCACGGTGGTTGACACGGATACGGTGGGCTGGACGGCTACGACGGGCGGCAGCCGAATCGCCTTTGACACCGGACTGGCCGCCATCGCCGCCGCTGAGGACCTGCGCGACCAGATGGCCAAACGCTGCGCGATGGTCTGGGAGGTGGAGCCTGAGCAGGTGCAGTTCGCCGACGGCGCGTTCACCTGCACGAGCACCGAAGACCGCCTCACCATCGCCGAGGTTGCCAACCGCATGATGCGAACCGGCGGCCCGCTCACGGCATCGGCATCGGCGACTTCCACCGGCGTGGGCCCGGTGTTCGCCGGCAACATCGTCGACGTGGAGGTCGACCCGGAGACGGGCAAGGTGGACATCCTGCGTTGCACCGCGTTTATCGACTCCGGTACTTCGGTGCATCCCAGCTATGTAGAAGGCCAGATGCAGGGCGGCACGGTGCAGGGCCTGGGCTGGGCGCTGTCGGAGGACTACAACTACGCCGAAGATGGCCGGATGCTGAATTCCAGCTTCCTGGACTACCGGATGCCCACGGCGCTGGACTTGCCAATGATCGAAACGGTGGTTGTGGAAGTCCCCAACCCGCGCCATCCCTACGGGCTGCGTGGCGTCGGCGAAGCGCCCATCATTCCACCGCTGGCCGCGCTGCACAACGCGATTTACCACGCCACCGGCGTGCGGGTCAACAAGCTCCCGCTGTCGCCGACCAGCGTGCTGGAAGCGTTGCAGGCAGCGGCGCAGGAGTAGCGTCAAATCAGGAAACCAGCTCCTCGCACTGGCGAGGTTTCGGATACACTACAGGGGGCGGACTGACAACCCGCCCCTCATTCTGGCCGGTCCGGGTCGCCCGATCATCCACTGAACCCAGTCAGCCGCCGGAATTCTGAAATGTCCAGGTTCCGTTAGGACACCCGTTAGACAATGGAAGAAAGTAACAACAGGCCCCTGCTGATCGTGGGGTTGGGAAACCCGGGCAACCGGTACCGGGACACTCGCCACAACGTCGGTTTCGCTTGCGTCGATTTGCTGTCGCAACGCTGGGGCATCCCGGTGAACGACCGACGCCGCACTACCATTCTGGGTCAGGGTTATTGGAACGGGCAGCCTGTGGTGCTGGCCAAACCCCGCACTTTTATGAATCTTTCCGGCGAGTCGGTGGCGTATCTGATGGCAAGATTCGGAGCGCGACCCACCGAGTTGATGATCGTGTACGACGAGATGGCGTTGCCACTGGGCAGGATTCGCCTGCGCGCCCAGGGGTCTGACGCCGGACACAATGGCATCAAGGACATTATCCGCACGGTACACTCGGTGCAGTTCCCCCGCCTGCGCATCGGGATCGGGCCGCCGGATGGCGGGTCGGGCAGCGTTGACCATGTGTTGGGGCGGTTCGAGGCCGAGGAGCAGGACTCCGCAAAAACCAGCATCGCACGCTCCGCCGACGCGGTGGAATGTTTGCTGACGGACGGCATCGCCATCGCCATGAACCGCTACAACACCGACCCTAAACCGGCGCCGGAAGCGGGCGGTTCGGATCGGCCGGCGGCCGGGCAAAACCGCCCGGAATGAAGCTACAGTTGGCGACACGGGCGTCAGCCGCGCTCGCCGTCCTGATTGCAGTATCGTTCACCGCTACGCTAGCTTGCGGCACCAGCGAGCAGACGTCTAGCCTCCCGGTCTTGCCCGAATCGCAGACCGCCAGGGAGCGCCGGGCGCCAGCCGCGCCGTCTGAACCCATGACCGCCGCCGATTTCGCCACGCCGCCGGATCGAGATTTGCTGGAGTTAGCGCGGCAGTTGCGCTGGAAGGATTCGCCGCCGGAATCGCAGCCTCACCAGTTTGCCGGCGGCGAACCGGCGGTTGGCGACGCAGCCGAGTTCTGGATCGCGGACCTCGCCGACAATGCGATGGAACGCAAGCGGTTCCGTCTGGCGGCAGTATTCAACAGCGCGTACTGGTGGGTCGAAAACGGGTTGCAGGTTGACGATGCTGATTTACAGTCGTCGATAGAACGCGCTGAAGCAGAAGTCTATCCAAGGGTTACGGAGCAGTTCGGCGCCCAGGATCAACCCGGCATAGATGGCCTGCCGAGGGGCCACATCATCAACGCCCGCCTCAACGGCGCTGGCGGGTACGTGTCCGGGCACGACGGCTATCCCGTTACGGTGAGCCCGTTCAGCAACGAAATTGAAGCTATCTACATCAACGCCGCCCAGATACCGTTGGGCACCGCCGGTTACCTGGCGACGCTCGCCCACGAGCTGCAGCACGCCATCCACGGATACGCCGACCACTCGGAAGAAACCTGGCTGAACGAGGGGCTGTCGGAGCTGGCGGCCACCGAGGCCGGCTACCCGACCGGAAGTCTGACCCGGTATCTGGAGCGGCCCTACGCGTCGTTGGTGAACTGGCCGGCAGAGTTCGGCGGAGACGTGGGTCTCAACTATGGCGCGGCATCGCTTTTCGCCCACTACCTGCGCGAGCACTACGCAACCGGCGACGCGCTGCACGACTTGTTGGGCACACCGATGGACGGCATCGCGGGCGTCAACGCATTCTTGTCCAAACTGTCCGCTAAAACCGTTGACGGTGATCCGGCCACGTTCCGCACCGTTTTCGGCGACTGGATCGTCGCCAACTATCTGGACTCCGAGCACGATCGCTATGGCTACGACGGCCTGGACGTGGGAGCAACCCTGACCGAAACTCGCAGGGTTGGCGAAGAGACTCAGTACGAAAACCTGCCACAATATGGCGTCGATTATGTGGACATTCGCCAGGCAAACGGCTTAGCAACAGTGCATTTCGAAGGCGCCGCAACCACCCCTTTACTCCCCTCTGATGTGCCCGGCGGTTCCTGTTGGTGGAGCAACCGGGGCGATTCCATCGCTACAACGCTAACGCGCCGGCTGACGGTGCCCCCGGCCAGACCCGACGCTACCCCTGCCGAGTTGTCATTCCTGCGCTGGCACGACATCGAAGATGGCTGGGATTACGTGTACGTGGAAGCGTCAAAAGACGGCGGCGCTACCTGGGATGTGCTTCCGGCAGCAGGCGCCACCGACGAAAACCCGATGGGCAACAGCTACGGACACGGCTATACCAGTGTCAGCGACTGGCGGCGGGCAACGGTTCCGTTGGCTTCATACGCCGGTCGAGAAATCCTGCTGAGATTCCATTACGTAACGGATGATGCAATCCACGGGGCCGGGTTTTGCGTGCGTGAGATGCGTGTATCCGGCGGCGACATCAGCGACCACGACGGCGGGTGGCAGCCGGACGGTTTCGTGCTGGTCAACAATCGGGTAAGGCAGGAGTGGATTGTGTGGCTGATCACGGACGGCCCCCAGCCCACCGTTACGCGCATGGCGTTGCATCACGATGCTAGCCGAGATGCCTACGTGGGTTCGGCTCAACCGCCGGTGTCGGCGGAAGGCCGGACGGTTGTGGCGGTTGCTCCGGTTGCGCCGGCCACCATCGAGCCAGGTCGGTATCGAGTATGGGCGGAGTGATGCCGCCGGAAAATTTAGCTCCGTACCAATACGCCACTCCTATCCAGTTTCAGAGGACGGGCGACCTGCGCGCGTAATCAAATTGTCCAGGAGTTGATCGGCGAATTCTGGCAGGCCGCCGCATCTGTCGCAGGCGAAACATCGCCATTGGACGTTGGCGAGGAATACGCAGCAGGCCGCCGGCGCGTGGCACAACGGGCAGTCGGCGGAGAGCCGATGGAGATGCAGCGGCGATGCGCTATATCGCGCGAGTGTGGTGAAACTGCCCACGAGTTGCAGCAGGCGGCCGCGACGCACCGAGCCCGTGGGATTTCTGCCCATCGATTGGCAGCCGCGCCACCGGAGTTCGGCACGCAGGTCGGGCAACAGCGTCGCCCACGCGTGGCCCGTACCCGAATCGGGACCGTCGGGAATAAACCCGGCTGAGACCAGCGCGGCATCCAGATCGGCGCCCGAGTTGCGCCCGAACCAGAACACTGCCGCAATCAAGGTATACAGGTTGGGTTCGCTAACCATCGCCAGGCTGGGCGCCGACACATTGGCAGATGCCATTGCCAGACGAGCCAAAAAGTCTTGCAAGCTAGCGCGCGTGTGCGGTGGGAAACTGGTCGCCGGATAATCAGCCGTTGCATCAGCTTCCCGATGGTCATTGGCGCTGGCGCTATCCGTTGACGGCGGCTCAGTGGTAACGAGCCGATACTGCGTGGACGCATAGATTGGAAGCGGGTCGTCGAACGAGTGAGTTGCTAATTCCATTGGGGTCAACACCAGGCTGTCGCTCACCCGTACCCATTTTGATTTGTCATTGCGAGGAGCGGAGCGACGTGGCAATCTCGATGAGGTTGAACACACGTCGGAGAACCACCGTTGCTACGGCGACGAGATTGCCACGCTACGCTCGCAATGACAAAGTGGGTACGCATGAGCAGGCTATCGGGCGGTAACGTGCAGGGCCGGATTGCACCACAGCACTTACAATAGCCATTGGCAATGCAACGCGGCAATGCCCTGGTGTCAGCAAAGTAGTGTTGCTACGCCATCGGAGGACTGGCAACCCTACCGCAAGTTACCCTACGGCAGGTTAAGCGTGAGCCAGGTTGACCAGCCAATCATGCACATGGGACAGGCGAGCCAATTCACCCGCCAGTATGGAACGCGCCAGGTGACGCACGCGTTCTTTGGCATCGTCGGTCGTGATGTATTCTGCCGGCGACTTGCCGTCCACGCGGGCCAGCAGCAGGACGCCCAACTGCCGCAGGGTGTCCTGCTCCAGTGCGTCGGCGTATCCGGCCGGCCCGGAGACGGCTGCGACGTAGCTGGCCCAGAAAGCGCGGGCGGCCCGGTTATACTTTCCCGTAATTTGCGGCTGATGTATCGCCTTCAGCGTTAGATGGTTGAGCATGAATGCCAGGTCGAATGCGGGGTGCCCCAGGTGCACAACCTCAAAATCCAGCAGGTACACCTCTGCCGACTCGCCGGCGCCGGTCACGATGACGTTCTTGGGACTGTAATCGCCGTGCACCAACGCCAGCGGATTGTTGAGCATCCTCTGGGCTTCGGATTCGATAACATCCGCGAGTTCAGGATGGACGGCTGCCGTGGCGCGGTGGTAGGGGTCGATGCGGAGCTGCACGAAGCAGCGCTGATCGGCGAAGGGTTGCAGCTGACCGGGCACGTTGCCGTCCCTGATCCCGGTAGTCCGGTGCATGGTGGCCAGCAATCCGCCGACTTTACCGGCCACCGCCACATCGACCTGTCCGGCCAGCAGGGCGTCTTTCCAGTTGACGCCCGGCGCCGGCGCCGACGTCATCACGTAGAGAAAATCGTCATCGTTCGCGTAGACTACCCGCGGAATCGCGGATGGCGGCAATACGCCGGCCAGGTACTGGATGCTGCCCCATTCCCGGTGGATGCGCTGGCGGTCGGCGAACCACTCCTGGGCTACGCGAAGTTGGGGCAAAGATTGCTTTACCACCAACGCACCATCGGGGTCGCCATCAGTGGCACCATTCGGGCCGGAGGGGTTCGCAACCCGCACGACGATGTTGGAAACACCGCCGCCCAGCAACTCGACGGTGGCCCTGGCTGCCGCGTCTTCGTCAATTACGCGGCGGGCCACCAGGTAGGCGACGGCGTTATCCGGGGTGAGCGTGAAGGGCATTTACCGGCTTGGGGCAGGCGTGACGCTACCAGGGCCACCCGTCAGACTTTGGCCGCCACCTGGGTGGTGAAGTCCTCCAGGTGCCCCAGGGTTTCTTCCAGGTTGCCGTCGGCGCTGAGGCGGGCAATATCCAGGACAAGATAGCTGATACCCATGTCCTCGTACTGGCGGATGTCGCCGGCAATCTGGTCGCCGCTTCCGGTGAAACGCACGCGCTCGCTGCTGGTATCGGCGCCGGTGATCCGGTAGTCGTGGCTGCGATAAATTATCTGGATTTCGTCCGGATTGCGACCGGCTGCCTCGGCGGTGCGTCGCAGACGATTCATCCCGCTCTGCAAGGCCCCGGGCGTGCCAACCGGGAACGCGGGGTTGTTGCCGATGGGATACCAGCCGTCGCAAAGGGTGGCGGCGCGGCGAATGGCCGGCCGGCTCTCGCCACCCACCCAAAGCGGCGGGTGCGGTTGCTGCACCGGCTTGGGCAGGAACCAGATATCCGAGAAGCTGACGTACTTGCCCTCGAACGTGGGATTGTCCGCCGTCCAGAGTTCCTTGAAGGCCCGAATGTACTCGTCGGTAACGGCGCCGCGTTCGTCGAAGGGTTCGCAGCCCACCGCCTCAAACTCCTCGCGACACCAGCCGACACCCACGCCAATGATCAGGCGGCCACCGGACAGCACATCCAGCGTCGCCAGGGCTTTGGCGGCGACCAGCGGGTTCCGGTGGGGAACGATGATTACCGACGTGGCCAGCCGGATTTTCTCGGTGCAGCCGGCCATGTACGCCAGGGCGGTGATTTGCTCCATGGACTGGCCGGATGCGGAGCCGGGAAACTCGCCGGTTTCGGTGTAGGGGTAATCGGAAGAGATGCTGCGGGGCACCAGGATGTGGTCGCCCAGGGCAATAGAGTCGAAACCCAACGCCTCGGCGCGCTGGGCGATGGTGGCCATGTTGTCGGGGGTGGCAAGCGGGCCGCGGCCCGGCAGTGTGATTCCATACTGCATATCGAAACTCCTGTTGGTGTTATCCGGTCAGTGGAAAAGCAGGCCGCCGTTCACGTTGTACGCCTGCCCGGTGATGAAGCTGGAGTCGGGGCCGGCCAGGAATGACACCAGATTGGCCACGTCCTCAGCCTCGGCGATGCGCCCCAACGGGGTGCGTTCTCCCGAAGCCGCCACGATTTGGGACCGAAATTCTTCCTGTGTCAAGCCGCGTTGGGCGGCCTGGTCGCGCTCCCAGTAGCTCATGCGGTCGGTGTTGATGGGGCCGGGACAGACCGCGTTGACGGTGATGCCGTGGGGCGCCAAATCCAGCGCGGACGCCTGGGTCAACCCGATGACGGCAAACTTGCTGGCCGAGTAAGCGGCGCCGTCGGCGCTGGCCTGCTTGCCGGCGTTGCTGGCGATGTTGACCACCCGCCCGCCGTTGCCCAGGCGCACCATCTCGCGGCCAGCGAACTTGGTGCAGAGGAACACGGCGGTGGTGTTAATATCGAGGAAATGGTGCCACACATCTTCTTCCAGCTCGGTAACCGGCACCTTATCGCGGCCAATAACAGCGCGGGCGTTGTTAACCAGAATATCCAGCCGGCCAAAATGGTCGACGGTTTGAGCGACGAGGCCCTCAATCTGCTGGCTCTCGGAGAGGTCAGCATAGATGGGCAGCACCCGGCGACCGAGGTTGCGTACCTCGTCGGCCACGCTGTCGATGGACTGCCACTCCGACCGGACTTCTCCGGGAGGCAGATCGTCGGCGGGACGCCGCACGTCGGTAATGGCTACGTCGGCGCCCTGGGACGCCAGCTTCAAAACGGCCGCCCGACCAACGCCGCGCATACCGCCGGCGCCGGTGATGAGCGCAACTTTTCCTTCCAGAGTCATGGTGGGTTCACCTCTTGTCCAGGGGCTGTATTTGGTTTGTGGATGATGATGCCTTGGTCGATAACAGCGCTGATGATGTGTGGACCGGCTACCCACATTGGGACCACATCTACTACGATGGGAAGGTCCGATTCTTCGAAGGCGTCCCGGAGATCCACGAGCGCGGCATCATCCAGAGGAACGTCGCCGCAAATGGCGAGGTCAAGGTCCGAAAACGGTCTGGGTTGGCCCCTCACCCGAGACCCAAAAGCGCGCACTTCGTGGTCGGGGGTGTGCTCGCGAAGTATTGCCAGCACCATTGCGAGCCAGTGGGGTCTGATGTCGATTTCGTTTCTCGGGGTCATGTTGGCGGTGTTCAGAGGTCAAACCCCGAAGGGTTCAACAAGGTGTCGAGCAATAGTCTGGCGTGGAGGGCGAAGTTCGGAATAGTAGCGGCCACGCCGACGGCGACGGGTTCGTTGTAGTCGTGAGTCGTATTTTGGCGCGAGTTAGTGAATACGATCCAGGCTTCCGGGTCTTGAAGCAACCCAGCGTCCGCAGCGAATCTGACAGTAGTCCGATAACCGAACTGTCCGGCATTCGGATGAGCGCTCTGACGCAATCGAGAGCGCAGGCATCTGATCGCCATTTCGTAGGTGAACTCAAAGCGTTTGATCAATCCATCGCGTACCACAGTATTGCCCGGGTCGCGGTCGGTAACATCCAAAGCCTCATCCAGCCGGTCCAGAGCCAAGGAAAACAGGCCGATTTCGTCGTGGGTAGGACGGCGAGAATCACCGGGCATAATTAATCATCCGCGCCAACCAGGGCGAAAGGTTCGCGGTCGAACACGCGGCGCACCATCGGCTCAAAGAAATCCAGCGGCAGGGACTCGTAAGCCGGGTCGAAGGATGGCTGGTCCCAGCGGTGGCAGAAATCAACGGCGCCCTGGTACCAGGGATGGTCGACGTAGCGGTCGCGGGCGTAGCGGTCGCCGCCCTGATGATGGGCGTAGTAGTAGCTCTGGAACAATCCGTGTTGCCGCACTATCCAGTAGGTGCGTTCGGTAACGTAGGGGCGGAGCACCGCGGCGGCCAGCTCGCTGTGATTGTGGGGCGACAACAGGTCGCCAACATCGTGGAGCAGCGCAGCGACGATCATCTCCTCGTCGGCGTCATCCCGGTAGGCGCGGGTGGCGGTTTGCAGCGAATGTTCCAGTCGGTCAACCTGGTAACCGCCCAACGAACCGGCCAGTCCCCGCAGTTGCGCGAGCACGCGGTCGGCGGTGCCGGCGGCAAATTCGGCTTCCAGCCGTTCGAGCAGTTCGTAATCTGCGCGGGTTCCGGCGGCCATGCTCGTGAAAGAAACGGTGGCGGTGGGCGCAGTGGTCGGCTGGTTGTTGTCGCTCATGGTGATGCTCCCGTCGTGTAGTATGTAGGCGGATTGTACCACCGCGAGTTTCCGACACGGAGCGGATGCACGGAGCGGTTGGGGAGGTTCAACGTGAATGACCAGAAGAGACTTGATGGGCGGGTCGTTTTGATAACCGGCGGTGGGCGCGGCATCGGACAGGCTATTGCCACGGCCTGCGCCGCCGAGGGTGCGCGACTGACCCTGGCCGCCCGTACCAATGCCGAACTGCAGGAAACTGCCCAGACCATCACCAGCCGGTTTGGGAGCGAGGTTGCCACTGTCATCACCGACGTTACCGACCGGGCGCAGGTGGATAGCGCCGTAGCCCACACCCTGGATCGGTACGGCGTCATCGACGTGATGGTAAACAACGCCGGGAACATCGGCCCGGTGGGTCGGTTGTGGGACAATGACCCTGAAGACTGGGCGCGCACCATATCGGTGCACCTGCTGGGCGCCTACTACGGTTGCCGGGCAGTGATTCCGGCCATGCTGGCACGCGGCGCCGGCCGCATCGTGAATATGTCCGGCGTGGGCGGCCCCAACGTAACCGCCTACGACGCCGCCAAGGTGGCAATTGTAAATTTGACCGAGAATCTGGCGCTGGAGCTGGCCGACACGCCCATTACGGTGAACGCCATCAGTCCGGGCTCCATCAACACGCGGATGTGGGTGGAGACCCGCGACCTGGCCAAAGAGATTGGCGACACGGCGATGTACGAGCGGGGCGTGCAGGTAACGTCGGGCGAGGGGGCATCCATTGAACGGGCGGCGCAACTGGCGGTGTTCCTCGGCAGCGACGACTGCGGGGCCATGAGCGGCCGGCTCATCCGCGCGTTTGCCGACCGGTTCGAGGATTTTCCCGCTAACGTAGACGCCATTATGTCGTCGGAGGCGTATCAGTTGCGCCGGGTTGATCCGGAACGGCCGTTTCCGACATCGCAGGCCTATCCGAACCTGCCCATCACCGGCCCTTAGCGCATCGGCCCTTAGTACAACGAAGCGGGGCTAGTCCGCCGGCTCAGCGGACGTGGCCAGCCGGGCCGCCGGGTGGCGCGGCGGATGGGCCGTCAGCAAGGCGACTGCCGTCAGCGCCCCCAGGATTGCATAGATGACAAAGGCGTAGGTATAAAATCCGGCGAACTGGAATACCAGACCGGACGAAACGGCTCCGATGGCCTGTCCCAGCGATGTGAACGGTTCGGTAACGCCCCGGATGGCGCCCAACGACTGGCGTCCGAAGAAGTTGGCGTAGGCGACCGCCGGCACCACCAGAATCCCAGCCACTGCAATGCCGAACAACCCGGCGGCGATATATCCCAGCAGTACGGTGTCGGCGAAGACGAAAAGCGCCAGGGCCACCGCCATCACCAGCGCCACCACGGCGTAGGTGTAGGAAACTCGCAGATTCTCGACGACGCGGCCCCACACCAGGCTACCGAGTCCGGTACCGGCGGCGTTGACCACGATGCTCAGCTGCGAAAGCGTCAGGTCGATGCCGCGGGAGCGCAGCAGGTCGGCCTGATAGACGTTGGTACCGGATTGCAGCAGGAACAGGAAACCGGTGCCGATGGCCAATACCCACAGCGCGGGCGTTCCCAGCGCCTGACGGGTCGTCCATTGTTCTTCAACATAAACAGGCATTGACGGTTCCGGAGCTCCCCTGCCATCTGACTCAGTATCAATCGGCGGGTCGCCATCCGGGCGCAGGCCGATATCCTCGGGGCGTTGCGCCACCAGCAGCGCAGCCGGAGCCAGCGCGATGGCGTACACCATCAGGCCCAGCACAATCCACGCCGTCTGCCAACTGTAAGCGTAGCTAACCCAGGTGGCGACCAGCGGGAACAACGCCATCCCGCCCGAGTGTGAGAAGAATAGCAGCCCGGTGACTCGACCGCGCTGACGGACGAACCACCGCCCGACGACGGTTGCAGCCCCCACATTGAGGGGGCTGCTGAACATGATGCGACCCACGGACATTGCGGCGTAGAACAGGGCGATGTGCGCCGATAGCCAGGCCAGCGCCATTGTGCTCAAGCCGATGATGATAAGCGACGACACCAGCATCAGACGGGCGCCGAATCGATCAATCGCCCAACCCACCGGGGGCGACGCTCCGGTAGCCAGCAAACCGCCCACGGCGGCAGCGCCGCCGATCACCGCGCGACTCCACCCGGTGTCTTCGGCGATGAGCGGTACAAAGACGGCAAAGGTAAGGCTGCCGGCCGCGTTCCGCACGAACATACTGCTACCGGCCGCACCTAGCACCACCCAGCCGTAGTAAAACGGCGTGCTCCGGGAGATATAGGCGATCAGCAGGTGCATTTCAGGGAATAGACCCCAGGGCTTGCAGTGCAGCGACGGTATCGTCGCGGAACCTCGCCCAGGATTCCAGCTCTTCCAGCGGCCCGCTAACGGGGAGGTTTCGCAGAAGTTGGCGGCGTAGATTAGGTAAATCTTCGCGAATCTCGCGCCGGCGGCGTCCCCGGGTTTCGCTGGCATCAAGCAAAACCGTTTCCAATATCGTTTTGGGGTCCGCCCTTCGTTCGGCCTCTCTGGGAGTCGGCAAGTTCAACGGCGTAACTCCGCGCGGGTTTCTAACAGTCCTTCGAATCGCTCCATCGTCCAGGATCAGCCAGGCTTCTGTCATACGTACTGGCACGAGTCCGACCCAAATTCCGGCATACCCGGAATCTCGCACTGCTGTTTCGATTTCGCCGAATCTTGCATTTGCCCCGGCATTGTCGGCATCCCGGTGGATAAACAGCAGGTCAACTGCTCCGGCCAGTTCCAATCCTTGTACTACTTTGTCGCTCAACAAACGCCCGGAATACGACGCCATCCCGTCAACTTGCGATGCGCCGTATTGAGCAAGCAATTCCTCAATGTGTTGTGCTAATCCTGTATCCAGCGAACCTTCACAGACCAGCAAAAACTGTATCACCATGCAGCTTCCCAGAAATCCCTCGGGAAGGCTATCTGAGCTTCTTCAGGAGGCATCAGGTAGGATTGCAAGGCGAGCATTCCGACAGCGCGGGATTTTTGGTCGCTGTTTTGGTCAGGTCGGTCGCGCCATGAGCCGATCAAGTGGTAGCAACCCAACGGCCTGATGAGTTCACCGGAATCCAAAACCTTCATCCTGTCCTTGGCCAGGACCAGGTCACCTTTGTCCTGCAGCTGGACGAAGTAGGGCGAGTGGGTTGCAACTATCACTTGGCGCAGCGGGTTGTACACATCAACCCCTTCGTTTACATCAACTGCAATCCTATGCAGGAGTTTGTTCATCGCGGCCAGATTGGCCGGATGGATGCCGTTCTCCGGTTCCTCCATGCAAAAAACCGCGGATTCTTCCGACACCTCGGTCAGAATCGCCAAGGCCAGGAACCGCAGCGTACCGTCGGAGATCGAATTGGCCCGCAATTTCAAACCCGACGTTTCTTCCACTTCCAGCGACAACAGCTGTCGTACATCATCCTGCACTACCCGAACCATCTGCACCGGCGCCAGGTTCGACACCCGTATCGACACCATGGCGTAAACATCCTCAGGAATATCCCCATGCTGCGGCGCCACAACGTTGGCCAAATGCTGCAACGTTGCCGGTATGTGCGCTCCGTTCGCTGCTATTCCGGGCGCTTGCGTGTAACGGTCGGGGCGACGCATTGCGGAGGGTTCCAGGGCCATAATGCGCCAGTTCTGCATCTCGCGGCGCGCGGCCAGTATCGTCGGTGTCGCCGCTGTGTTCTCGGTGCCTATGATGGTCCGCGTGGCCCCCACAGCCGGGGCCGGCCGGCCCCGGCCGTGGGAACCGCCGTCCTGATGCACCACAATGATGGTCTGCTCAGCTTCAGCGTCAATGATTGTAGAGATAAACCCGCTGCGCGCATGTCGTTTGTTGTACACTATGCTATCCCGAAACTGCCCCTTGCTGTGGGGAAACTTCATGTGATGTACCGCTCGACCCGTAGCAATGGGCCGCAGCTCTTCCCGCTCCAGCACCAACCCACCCAACGGCCCAGTAGCAACGGTGGGAGCCTCGTAGCGAAACGCCACTTCGTACCGCAAGAAGGATGAAGACGGTTCGACCTTTCGGCCAAAATCGTCCGACACATTCTTGTCCACAATCATCTCGGCGGCAAACTCAATCCGCTCGTGCCGCTCGCCGCTGCCGGAGAAAAACAGGTCGGCAATATCCCCGGTATCCTCGCCGGCATTGCGAATTTGCAGGGCGGCCTGATTAATAGTGCATTCCGTCAGCAGAGACAGAAAGCGGATGGCGTCGAATATGTTGGACTTGCCTACTCCATTGGGCCCGGCAATGCAGGTGTACGGGCCAAAATCCAGCGCAAAATCGACCAGATTTTTGAAGCCGTTGACTTCCAAACGGGTCAACATAGCGGGCCCTCCGAAGGACGGGAAGTGTACGCTATTTTAGCATGGGCCTTCCGGTGCGCCGATGTAACGGCTATCTGGATGCGCCGGTCATATACTGGTGCATTTCGCAGGCGAACCAGAGGGCCATGCTGCCGGTGCGGTCGTCGTAGCCGTTGACGGCGGTGCGATTCAGGTAGGCACGAACATCCGGCATCACTCCAGTGCTGATGCAGCCGTCGACCACACCTCCGGCCTCGTCGATGCGCTCACCCAGCGCGCGCCAGCAGGAAGCCAGGCCGGCGACGTATCCAGCATCGTCCTCGGCGGACAGCCAGCCGAGACGCAACCCGCGCGCCAGCGCGTAGCCCACCATGCTGGTCGACGTCAGTTCGCCCCATCCGCCGGGGACGTCGACCAGCTCGCCGAATGTGCCCCACGGGTGCTGGATACGCAGCATTGCGGCCAGGTGGTTGCGGTGTCTTTGCGCCAGCTCGCCACGCGACGGGTGGTCATGGGGCAGGTAGGTCAGGGCCTCGGCATAGCCCAGCGCCGCGAACCCATTGCCCCGGCTCCAGTAGTACGGAGCGGAGCGGGCGTGCCAGAATAGTCCATTGGCCTGCTGCACGTCGCCGCCGTCGGTCAGGAAGGTAGCCAGCATATCGGCGTATTTGACATCGCCGGTGATTGCACGGGCCCGACCCAACATCGCCCCGCACATAAACATATCCTCGACGCGGAAATCCGGGTCGCAGGGAGCGGGAGCCTCGTTGGGGCCGCGCGGCAAGAACCGGTCGGCAGCGTAGAGGAACAAATCCCGATACCTCGCTGCTCCGGTGGTATCGGCAAGGCGGGCCGCCCAGACGACGCCGGTCAACGCCGCGCCGCCGGCGCCCGCCAGGTATGTTGCCGGGTCAGCAACGATGTGGTCTACCAGATTGGCGATGTCGGCGGCGGGGTTGGGGTAGGTGGCGTCCAGGGCCGCCAGACGCAAACGCCCGCTGATGCCAACCCCCTGGGTGTAGTTGACGGGATCGAGGGCATGACCGTAATGGTCGGCCAGGGTGCGGGCCAGCCCCAGAGGTGTACGAGCGCGGCGGGCATCCAGAGCGACCCGGGCGCCCGACGCTGCTACGTCCGCGTCTTTGCCGGTGAGTTGCCACAACGCCGCCAGTGCGTTGGTCAGACCAGTCCAGTGGGCGGTGAGGCGCAATCCGGGGATGGTTCCCGGTGCATCGTCGGCGGGTTGACCCAGGGCCGACAACAGTGAATCGTCTTGCGCGACGGCAACCGCGCCCAGCGCGACTGCAACCGTCGAACCGGCGGCGGCAGTGTTGCATTCCCAGCGCGCGGAGGTTCGTTCGTCGTCGCTCAATATCACCTCAACGAGTAGGTCCGGGGCCTGGTAGGTGATCCAGCGCCACAGATAGCGGCGTTCCGGAGCGGTTTCATCGAAGTAGAAGCCGTCTTGCGGAGGGTAGCCAACGGCCAGGTCAACACGCTGGGCAGCGGTGGGTTCCCAGTCGCCGCCGGCCAGGGCGTCGGGGTTGGCGGCCACGACAGCCGACAGGGCGACCCAACTGGCGCCGGCGTAGCCGGACTGAACGAAACGGTCCAGCGCCACCAGCAGCCGGGGAGCGTCGGCGGGATTGCCGCGCAGGCCGGCGATAAGCAGCACTCCCGGCCGATGGGAGTCAGTTGCTGACGGGAGCGTCCGGGTGTCCTGCAACGCCAATATCGGGCGCAGCGCGGGCGTGAGTCCGATGGCGGCGGTCTGCCACCAGCCGGTATTACGCTTGCGGACCAGATTAACCAGGGCTGCGTTGATGTCGGTGGGGTGCATGGTGGACATTGGGCATCTCTCTGTTGGGGCGTGTGTCGGTCCGGAATGTGGGCAGGGTTGCGGGTATTATAGCCCGCGCAGCCGGCCGTGGATTCAACCTGACCATAGTGGTGCGGCGGGCGTGGGTCACCGAGGATGCGCCCCGGCAAACTCTCAGATCACGCCTGCGTTGCGCAGCTATTGGCGACAGATGCCGGAGATTTTGACATTGCCGGGCTGCCGGCTATACATTGGCGACGGCCGGCGGCGGGGCCGGTGCACGACGACAGGGGGGTTGGCTGGTTATGCCGCGGTTTGATGATTACACCGGCGTGGATTTGATCCCGCCTTACCGCATTCTGGATTTGACCGACCGGCGCGCGGCGTTTTGCGGTCGCCTGCTGGCCGACTATGGCGCCGACGTGGTGAAGGTGGAACCACCAGGTGGCGACCCGTCCCGAAGCATGGGTCCATATCCAGCCGATGTTCCCGGCCCCGAGAGCAGTCTCGATTTCATGTTTTACAACACCAACAAACGCTCCATCACGCTGGACCTGGAGAGCGCGTCGGGACGGGCCTTGTTCCGGCGGCTGGCAGCAGACGCCGACGTGGTTATCGAGAGTTTCGACCGGCACTATCTGTACGACCGTGGCATCGGATTCGACGCCCTGCGGGCTGACAATCCGGGTCTGGTCATGGCTTCTGTTACTCCCTTTGGCTGCACCGGCGATTGGGCCGACTACCAGGGCGACGACCTGGTGGTGATGGCGGCCAGCGGGTATATGCAGATAACCGGAGAGCCTGACGAACCGCCCGTGCGCCAGGGCAACGAACACAGCCACTACCCCGCCGCTCAATACGCCGCGGTGGGCATCCTGGCCGCCCTGTACAGCCGCGATTTCGGCGTCGACGAATCCGGCGAGGCCAGTGGTCAAGCCGGAGTTGGGCAGCATATCGACGTGTCGTCGCAAGAGGCGCTGATTACCTACTACACCGACGCGCATCCGGCCTTGCTGTGGCGCAAGCTGGGCCAGAACGTTACCCGCGTGGGCACCAACTCGACCCTGGTGATTCCGCTGGGCGCGTACCCCTGCCAGGACGGCTGGATTGCCGCCGGCGTGATTACGCCGCGCGAGTGGGATGCCCTGGCTGAGTGGATTCACGAGGTTACCGGCAACGATGAGGTCCTGAACGAGGCCTACCGGGGTGGCAATCAGGATCGAGCCGAGCACATCGACATTATCACCGCCCTCTTCCTGGAGTTTGCCGAAAACTTTACCGTTCAGGAGCTGTTTCACGAGGGCCAGCGGCGCAATCTGGTGTTCTTGCCGGTAAACGACATCGCCGATCTGCTGGCCGACCCACAGCTGGCCGAGTCTGGGTTCTGGTCCGACATCGAGCACGACGATTCCACGATTGGTACGTTGAGATACCCGCTGGGCATCTTTCACAGCGACGAAGTGTCGCCACGGCGTCGTCCGGCTCCGTCGCTGGGGGCAGACAATCCGGCCGTGTTTCGAGGCGAACTGGGCCTGTCCGACGACGAGATAACCGCCCTGCGCGCCGATGGAATCATCTAGATAATCCCAAACTTGGAAGGTCAATAATGGCTACAGTCAAACCGGAGCCGATGGTCTCCGATAATCCAGGGGAGGAGTCTGCTACTGGATACCCGTTGGTGGGTGAGCTGCGGCTGAATCTGGCCGCGCTCGGCGTGGACGGCGCCGCGCCCGATTTCGGCGAGCGGCTCTGCCAACTCTCCACCGATAACGAGCCGTATCAGTTTGAATTCTCTGCCAAAGGAGAGCTGATCATAATGGCGCCCACCGGGTCTGACAGTAGTTTTGGCGAAAATGCAGTCAACGGCACGCTATTTAACTGGACAGATGAAAACGGCGGCCAGAACTATCCGCCAACCGTCTTGTTCCGGCTGGCCAGTGGAGCAGAATATATTCCTGACGCCGCCTGGATAACCCAGGAACGGTTTGACAACCGGACCGAGCAAGAGCGGCGGGGCGCCATCAAAGGCGCGCCCGACTTCGTGGTGGAAGTCCGCTCCCGCACCGACCGCCTGCCGCCATTCCTTGCCAAGATGCAGGAATGGATGGATGGCGGCGCCAGCCTCGGCTGGGGCATCGACCCGCGCAACCGCCGCGCCTACGTTTATCGCGCCGGGCAGGATGCTCCGGAGATACTGGAAGACCCCGAATCGCTGTCCGGCGAGGACGTGCTGCCCGGCTTCACCTTTGGGGTGCGCCGCCTGATTTTTGACCGCTACACCGAGGAGCAACCGGCATGACCGACTCGCTTACCGCCACACCCAACGCCAAACCCTCCGCACTCACCGGCATTCGTGTCGTGGAGTTTGGCCCCTACGTGGCGCTGCCGCTGACCGGGCGCATCCTGGGCTCGCTGGGCGCCGAGGTGATCAAGGTGGAGACGAACAAGGTGCTGGATGAAATGGCCTTCATCCCGGCTTGGTCGCGGGGCGCCGGCCAACCGGAGTATCAGCGCGGCAAACGACGCATAACGCTGGACGTCCGCACCCCGGAGGGTCGCGACCTGATGCTCAAAATGGTCGGCATCAGCGATGTATTTATGACCAACTTCCGGCGCAACATCCTGGAACGCTGGGGCATCGACTTTCCGGCCATCCGCCAGCAACGCCCCGATTCCATCATAATGTGGCAGACCGGGCTGGGCGGGCACGGGCCGTATTACACCTACAAGTCCTTCGGCATTCTGGTGCAGCACCTATCCGGCGTGTCGCTGATGACCGGTGAACCCGATGAGCCGCCGGGAGTGGTTAACACGTCATACTCCGACTACCACACCGGTGTGTTCCAGCCGGCGGCCATCATTGCCGCGCTGATGCGGCGGCGTCTCACGGGCAAGACGGCAACGATGGAATCGTCCATCTTCAAGTCAGGCGTGGCAACCTGCGGGCCGGCATTGCTGGACTATCAACTGAACGGCCGGGGGCCGCAGCGTCGGGGCAACCGGGACGCCTACGCCGTACCGCACGGTGTGTATCCCTGCGCCCCCGTCCCTGATTCCAATGATGACCGCTACATCGCCATCTCCGCCGCCAACGATGCGCAGTGGATACTGCTGCGCACCGCGATGGGCGACCCGTCCTGGGCGGCGGCTCCGGAATACGAAACTCGGATCGGCCGCCGCCGCAATGAGGCCACCCTGGACGCCGCCATCTCTGATTGGACACGGGCGCAGGATGCCGCGGCGCTCATGTACTCCCTGCAGGCTGCCGGCGTGCCGGCGGGCATGGTGTCCCAGGGGCAGGATCTGCACGACAGCGCGCACCTGCAATCCAGAGGGTTTTACCAGGACACGCGGTACTGGGAAGCGGAACGCGGCGTCAAAGCTACCGAGTGGGTGGAAGGCGAAAGCGTGTCGTGGTCGATCCCGGCCCGTATGTCGGGCACGCCCATCGACTTTGGCAAGTACAGCAACATCGGAGAGGACAACGCCTATGTGTTCGGTGAGTTGCTGGGTATGCCGGCTGCCGAAATCACCCGGCTGGAGGAAGCGGGAGTGATTTACTGACCCAGGGACCTAATCTCCCCCTGGCGCGGGCACCGGGGAGAGGGGATTGCGGGGTCGGAAAATCTGCCACGTCGGTGCGGTTCTCCGACGGTGCTCCCAGTGACCGTCGGGCGGGCAAATGTGGTGGATTTTCGCGGTACGACTTTGACACATTGGGCGGTTCGGAGTAGCATTATCAAGCAGTATTTCTGCTTACATAACTCGGCATTGCGTGCACTTGAACCAGGCAGGTTTTGCGGCGCCCCCGAGCCGTTACCTCAAGGCTGGCGTAACGAAAAGGCCACTCTACCCTTTCCGACTCCATCGGCAACGATCTCCGGTTCGGCATACCGGTCGCCGTCGCCGACCCGTCGATTCCCGCTAGCCTACGCACAGGGAGAGCAATCTTGACCACCTCCAACCCTACCGACCAGCCCGATGGCAAGTCGCCGTTGGCCGGACCGGAGATAGTACCCGAGTTTGAAGCCGTGCTGACTCGCCTCTGCGCAGTAGCACGTCAGGGTCAGCGCACCGACAGCCGTCTGTACAACCCGCCGGAGGAATGGCTGGTAGGAAATATGCCCATCTTCCAGGACTTGCCCGAGGCTCGCCAGTCGGAGCTGCGGAGCGAGGCTGCGGCGCTGGAAAGTGAGGCGGTGGTAGCCAACGCCGCCGGCCGTGCCTCCACCAAGGTTTGGCCGGAAACCGTGTTTCGTCTGGACAACGGCGGCCTGGCCTTTTTCAGTCAGCTGGGCGTCGTGCGCCGCCCCGATCTCACCCAATATTTTGTGGAAGGATTCACCCGCAATCGCGACGCTCTGGCATTCTCCGAGGACAATCAACGCCTGTTCGTAAGCGTATTCGAAAAGGTAATCGCCAAGATGGAGGCGCAATTCGCCAGCGGAGAAGGCATCATCCAGACCGACCGCCAGATTTGCGACGCGCCCGGCCGTTCGTATCACGCGCGGCAACTCCTGTTTGGAACCCGATACCTGCAAGCTCCATATATGTGGCGACGATTGACGTTCGACCTGCCGCAAGATCAGTGGCAGGGGTCGCCGGACATTCTGGAAGTATCAGTGCCACACTGGATGGACGACCTGGATCTGGATGAGGGGCTCAGGACGCAGTTGCGCGACGCGGGCATTACGCAACTGGTTTTCAAGGCTCCGACCCGTGGGCTGTCGCTGCACTTCGGTTTCGACTACGTGGGCGAGCACAAGATGGGGCCGCTGTCGATCGCAATGCACCAGGTGAAGGAGAAGAACGGGCTGGCGGTGCAGGCGGCGCTCAGCATGGCGCGCGTGCGCAACCTGGACGGCGAAACGGCGAATACCGCCCTCATCACGGTGGGGCCCTCGCTGCACGGCAAGAGCACGTTGACCATCATGGTGGAGTTGGCCAACAGCGAACTGGCCGGCATCCTGAACCTGCCCAATGACCCCGACGAAGGGGTCTATCCCATGAACGACGACATTGTGCTGCTGCAACCGCTGGACACTCCGGTTACCAGCGCTCGCGGCGGGCGGCGGGCGCAAATCTCTCACGCCATTGACGGTACCGAAAACAACTTCTACGCCGTGCCCTTTGGTTTGACCCGGGAAGACGACCCCATCACCTTCGATACCCTGCGGGGCGCCCCCGGTATCACTACAGCCGATGAAACGCTGGAAAACGTACCCGTCCACGTCGACACCCAGGAACCCAACTACATGGAGAATCCGGTTCGCAATATGCGGATGATTCTCTCCCGTCGCGGGTTGCTGGCACGCAAAGGCGCGCGTGATCTGATCAGCACCATCACCGGCGGGAAGCTGACCGACTCGGTTCACGTTCCCATGGAGAACACCGACCGGGTATTCTGGCAGGAGGTAATGCGGCAGAACACCGTGATTCCGCCGCTGCGTCGGCTCAGTCTGGAGCAGTATATTCGGGTGTTGATGTACGGCGAGGCCGTGCAAATGGGCGCGGCCATCGGCGCCATTGGCCGGCCCTACGTGGAGTATTTCGCTGACCCGTTTATCATCGGGCTGGAGGACGAGAACGCCAACCTGCTGTATCACGTGCTCCAGCAACTGGCCTGGGGCGGTATGCCGCAGGAGTATTACGCCTTCAACACCGGCGGCGTAGGCGCGGATACCAACGACGAAGCAGCCGGTTCGCGCTACCTGAAGATTCCCCGCGAACTTACGATGATGCTGCAGGAAGCGCTCCTCCGTAACGCGGTGACGTTTGAGTACGACGGCGCGCTGCGGTCGGAGGTTGCGGTTGCCATCGTGGATGGCGATGGCAAAGAGGCCGTTGACCTGCGCGAGAAATGGCTGCCGGTGAACATTTACGGCGAGGCCAACTACACCGAGCGCATGGTGGAACTGATGCGCCGCCGCTACTACGGCCGCGACCAGCAGGACAAGGCGGGCATCCTGCGCTACACCAAGGTGGTGAATACCATCCTGGACATCACCGACATCCCGGCCCCAACCGACGAGCGCGAATTGTCCTGGATTTTGTCCTTCTACTGGTCGCTGGACCAGGCTTACCCTACGCTGGCTGAAGTTTCGCGCCACCGCAACCAGGGCATGCGCCCGGTGGAGTACCAGTTGCGGGAGCTGCAGCGCAAGTATCGGGATGGGGTCGGAATGGGTTTGTCGCTCAGCGCCGACGCCGGGCAGCACCTCGCCACGCTGGGGTTGCGGGCGCAGTAGGCAACCTTATACATACCATATAGGTACCGGGTGAAGCAGGTAGGTCAGGTTATGGTCGGTAGCCGAGTCGGGGTGGCCCACGCCGAAGAGAACAGGCTTACTACTGCTGAATCAATACGGTTGAGTAGCCGCATAATCGGCGCACTGGACCGGCTCGGCCCACGCGTTACCACTGTGTCCAATCAGATGAGTAGCCGCATCGACTCGCTATCGAAACAAATACCCCCGAACTCTGCGGCGAAAGAAACACGCTTGGATACTCTCCAGGCCAATGTGGACCAACGCATTGACGCCCTCACAATTCGGGTTGATTCGCTCATGGAAAGCTTGAGGGCACAGGTCGAATTCGTTGGCGTTGATCACAAGTTGCTGTACCGACAGATTGGGATGGTTGAAAGCAATCTACGCCAAAGCATCAATACCACAGAATCCTGGTTGCATCGGCGCATTGCGGCCCTTAGAACTCTCTCGTAAGGAAATCCAAATATGCCAGACAGCAGCATCCAAATCATCGGCCCAGTTCCAGCCCAATACGCCGAAGTGGTGAGCGATGACGCCCTTGGGTTCGTTGCCGAGTTGCACCGCAACTTCGAGACCACGCGCCGACGTCTGATGCAGGCCAGAGCCCGGCGGCAGGCCGAGATTGACGCCGGCGCTACGCCCGACTTTCTGGTCGAAACTCGCGGCGTCCGCGAGGGCGACTGGCGTGTTCCCCCCGCGCCCGCAGACCTGTCCAACCGCCGCGTTGAGATTACAGGGCCATCGTCAAACCGGCGCATGGTCATCAACGCCCTGAACTGCGGGGCGCAGGTTTACATGACCGATTTTGAGGACGCCCACTCGCCGGCCTGGGTGCCCACTCTCGATGGTCAGCTCAACGTGCGAGACGCCTACCGCCGCACCATCCGCGACGAGGCTCCCGACGGGCGGCAGTATCAGCTGAACGAACAGACCGCGACCCTGTGCGTGCGCCCGCGCGGTTTGCACCTGATGGAGCGGCATATGCTGGTGGATGGTGAGCCGGTGGCCGGCAGCTTCTTCGATTTTGGTCTCACCGTATACCATAACCATGTGGCGCAGCAGAGCCACGGCACTGGTCCCTATTACTATCTGCCGAAGCTGCAATCCTACCTGGAAGCGCGCCTCTGGAACGACGTTTTCAAATATGCTGAGGACCGTCTCGATATGCCGCGCGGCGCCATCAGCCCGACGGTCCTGATTGAGCACATCCTGGCCGCTTTCGAGATGGAAGAAATCCTCTACGAGCTACGCGAACGACCGTCCGGCCTGAACCTGGGGCGCTGGGACTACATTTTCAGCGTCATCAAGGTGTTCAACAAGCGGCCCGACATGGTGTTCCCTGACCGGTCACAAGTTACGATGGCGACGCACTTCCTGACGTCGGCGGCCCAACTGCTGGTGAACACGTGCCACCGTCGGGGCGCCCACGCCCTGGGCGGGATGTCCGCGTTCATCCCTCGACGTGACGACGAGGCCGCCAACGCCGCCGCTTTCGCGCAGGTGCAGTCCGACAAGCAACGGGAGGCCGACCAGGGATTTGACGGCGCGTGGATTGCCCATCCGGGACTGGTGGCCCCGGTGCGGGATGTTTTCCAGGCGGCGTTTTCGGGCGACAACCAGCTCGGCGTGATACCCGAGGTACGGATCGCTCCCGACGACCTGCTGACGGTGCCGGAAGGTCAGATTACCGAGGCCGGCCTGCGCAACAACGTCAGCGTCGCGCTGCAATATGTGGATGCCTGGACGCGCGGCAACGGGGCGGTCGCCATCTATGGGCTGATGGAAGATGCGGCCACCGCCGAAATTTCCCGCTCTCAGCTCTGGCAGTGGATCCACCAGGGTTCCAGCCTGGATGACGGGCGTCCCATCACCGCCGCGTTGTACCGTCAGGTGCGCGCCGAAGAAGTTGCAGCGCTAATCCAGCAACGCGGTTCCGAGAACCCGGGCGCGCTGGACAAGGCGGTGGAATTGCTGGACGAGATCGTCCTGGCCGACGATTTTGTCGAGTTCCTGACACTGCCCGGCTACCGCTACCTGGACTGATTTCGCAACGGTATCAACCCGCCCGCTCGCCGTCCAACGCCGTACCCTAACTGCCCGCGACTTTCGATTATTCCCCGATAGATCTCCCTGCTCACCCTGAGTTTGTCGAAGGGCCGGAAATTCATGCTTCCACAAACGTGCCATCAACCGACCGCCCGGCTGCCCGCCGACGTTCGGGAGACCCGGCCCTACCTCTCGAAGTCGCGATGAACATTCATCTGGTTGACGGCACCTACGAGCTGTTTCGCGCCCACTACTCGCCCCGGCCGGGTCGCATCGCGCCGGACGGAAGGAATGTCAAGGCGACGCACGGGCTGACGCAATCACTGATCGCGTTGCTGGGTCAGGATGGCGTTACGCACGTCGCGGTGGCCTTCGATACCGTCATCCGTTCCTTCCGCAACGACCTGTTCGACGGCTACAAGACGGGCGACGGAGTGGACCCAGCGCTGCTGGATCAATTTACCCTGGCCGAGACAATGACGGCGGCGTTGGGCCTTACGGTGTGGCCCATGGACGAGTTTGAGGCTGACGACGCCATCGCTGCGGCGGCGGTGCGGTTCGCAGACTTTCCCGAAGTCGACCAGGTTCTAATGTGCTCGCCGGACAAGGATCTGGCGCAGGTAGTGTCTGGCAGACGCATCGTGATGCTGGACCGGCGCAAGGGCGAGATGATGGACGCCGACGGTGTTGCCGCAAAGTTCGGGGTGGCTCCGGCAGCTATCCCCGACTACCTGGCGTTGGTGGGCGATGCGGCGGATGGCATCCCGGGCATACCGCGCTGGGGAGCACGGTCGGCCGGCACGGTGTTAACCAGGTACGGCAGCATCGCCGATATTCCGGCTGACGCCACGCAGTGGGACGTGAGGGTAAGGGGCGCCGCCGGCCTGGCAGAGTCCCTGGCCGGCCAACAGGATTCTGCAATGCTGTATCGTCGGCTCGCCACTTTGCGTCTGGATGTTGCGTTGCCAGAAACCACCCCCGGCCAGCTGCGTTGGACGGGGGCGCGCCAGCCCGAGTTCGCCGAGCTGTGCCAGTCGCTGGGAATGGAATCGTTGCTGAACCGGCTGCCCACACCAGCAAATTAACCAAGATACCGGGTTCCGGCCTGCGCCGGAACGACGGTCATGCTCCCCCATACCTGGATGGGAGAGGGTAGCGGTGAAGGTGTGGTTCCCTCTCCCTACGACTGAGCGGCTGCAGCCAGGCGTTGCAGTTCGGCGGCGCCTTCTTCGGCGGTGGGAGCCCAGGCCGCCTTCGCTGCGGCCAGCAGTTGGCGGGAGGCTTGCACGTTGCCTTGCACGGCCTCCGCCTCCAGCCTACCCAACCAGTAGGTGTCCCGCACCGATGAGCGGCGGCTCAGGCGCTCGTCCAGCATGGACTTGGCTTCGTCGTACATACCGGCGCGGATGTAGGTTTCCAACAGCGTGTCCTCGAACACCTCGCGCTGGGCGTGGCTGCCACCGAGCCGAGCCAGCATGGGGTAGGTCGGCCCCATGAGTTTGGCGGCTGCGGCATAGTCGCCGGCGGCGAAGGCGGCGGCTCCGCGTGCGATGGGGAGCGTCATCTCGCGAGCCAGATCGTCGCCCTTTTCTCCCTGGGCGCTGAGCCGGTCGACAAGGCGCTGCGTGGCGTCGGTGTCACCGGAGCCGGCGAAGGCCAGGGCGGCGTGGCAATCTCGGAACGCTGCGCCGGGGCTGTCGGCAGCAGGTTCCGCCTGGGCCCGCACTTCGTCCCAGGGTTTGGCCGGTTGTTCCCCGGAGTAAATCTGGATGCGCCACATCAGCGAGGCGGCATCGGCCAGGTTGGCCAGGTTCCGCGCCTGCACGCTGGGCCTGATTTGCGTCTCGTAGATGTCCAACGCCGCTCCGTATCGACCCTGGGCCAGTTCAAACAGCGCCAGGTGCCAGGACAGATGCACGTTGTAGGCCGCCCGCCGGTCGAAACCGTCCAGCCAGTCGGCCAGCCAGCGCCCGCCGTTGGCCGCATCGCCCTGCTCAAAGTAGGAGTGCGTAACGGAATGGCACGCGACGGCATTCTGGGGGTTGCCCTCCAGTGAGCGCGTGGCCAGATCCATGGCCTTGACCGGTTGGTTCGTTTCGTGATGGGCGAAGGCATACTGCCCCAGGAATGCCCAGTCGTTGCCGTTGGCGGGGGCAACCTTGCTCATCATCGCCATCAGGTGATTGGGGAAATCGGGCACGGCGGCCCCAAAGCAACCCAGCATATAGAGGCGCTGGGCGACCCGCATGGCAAGGGTGTCAGTGGGGAAGTCGACCAGGTGTTCGTTGACCAGGCTGATGGCCTCGGTACCCTTGCCGTGGGTGAAGGAGTGCATGATTTGGGTGGCCTGCCGCTCCTCCTGGGAGATGCCGGAGGACAACTCAACGGCTTTGGCGGCGGCGGCGCGGGCGGCCGGCACGTCCATCTGCAGGTGCAGAACGTAGGCCAGCACAGCGTGCGCCATGGCGAAACCTTCGTCGGCTTCGATAGCGGACCGCACCCTGGGCTCCGCTCCATAGTTCTGCGACAGGACCAGGTCAAGTCCTTCCTGGTACCGATCGGCGGCGGCGGGTGAAGCGGTGGTGATGGTCAGTCCATTACGATTTTTTACCATAGCGCACATCGAGTACGGCCTCCGTAGATTGGGGGTGGTTAGCTCAAGATTACCACAGCCCCTAATAAGTGTCATCGGTTTATCGGATAGCGGGAATCGGAGCAATCCGGTTAGCCGCCGACGGCCTAAACCCTCTACACTGCCCCTTCCGCCTCCAATTCCGCCAGTTGCTCGGGCGCGAGGCCGCCGAGGGTGCAAAGGATTTCGGCGTTGTGCTGGCCCAGTTTCGGCGGGGCGCTGGTGGCGGGCGCACGGCAGGCGGTGAGCTGGATGGGTGTCGCCAGCGAACGGAAGGTGCCGCCCAGGGTGTCAGCCGTTTCGACGTACATACCGCGAGCATCCAGTTGCGGGCAATCAGCGAGATCGGCGACGCTCTGGGCTACACCCATTGAGAAACCGATTTCGGTCAGCTTGCCGGCCACTTCCCACTTGGGTCGAGACGATGACCAACCTTCAATGGCGGGAATTACTTGGTCAAAAACGAAATCGGCGTCGGGAAACTGTTGCAGGTAACGCTCGTCCTGCACCGGCAAGTCGGCAAGTTCCACCAATTCCCACAGGGCGGCCAGACGCTGCGGGCTGCGGACACCCGCCATCACAACATAACCGTCGGCGGCGCGCAGCACGAGTCCCGGGCCCAGCGACGCCTGGCGGGTGCGGCCGGGCGTCTGGCCGGTGGCCTGGTAAGCGTTCATGTTGCTGATGACGTGGGAGGCCATGCACTCGTACATTGCGACGTCAACGTGCTGACCTTGACCGGTCTGGCGCCGGGTTTCCAGAGCCAGGACGATACCCAACGCGGCCCAGACCCCCGGCACCGAGTCTCCCATGTTGTCCCCGACCGCTTGCGGAGCTCCGCCGGGTGCGCCGGTTATGTCCATCCAGCCCGACATCGCCTGGATGGCGAGGTTGTTGGCCGGCCAGTCGGAGTAAGGGCCGCGTCCATTGTCGCCGTCGCCATCGCCGTATCCGGTAATCTCGGCGTAAATGAGCCTCGGGTTAATCTCTCTCAGGCGGTCGTAACCGAACCCCAAACGGCGGAAAGCCCCCGGCCCCCAGTTGTCCAGCAGCACGTCCGCGCTGGCGACGAGGTTGGCGAAGGCGCCCTTGCAAGTCTGATTTCGCAAGTCCAGCGTTACACTCTTCTTGTTGCGATTGACGCCCAGAAACCGGCTGCTGATCCGGCCCGCATCGTCGTCGCCGATGAAGGGCCCGCGCCCGCGAGCGAGGTCACCGGTGCGTGGACGTTCAATCTTGATGACCTCTGCCCCCATGTCGGCCAGAATCAACGAGCAAAACGGGCCGGCGACGATGTGGGTTGCATCAAGGACCCGGATGCCTTCCAGCGGCAGTGGCAGGGCGGCGGCGTGTTCGGATGGTGCGTCGGTGTTAGATGTCATTGGCGGGTAACTTCTCTACTCTTCGGTTATTCAATTGCTATAACGGTGGGCAAAGGCAGCTCCTCTATCGCCTCCAGACGCTCCCCATCAGCATCAATCTTCAGCGCAAAAGCCGTCAACGCCGTTCTGCCCAGAATGTACCGACCCTCAGGCCCAAAGATGACCGGACACGGCCACTGCTCATCCCCAATTTCCAATAGCGCGGTCCCTGTGTCGTACTCCGCGCTGCCTCCGTCGCGTAGCTTGAACTTCACCCGCTCCTGCGGTTCAACTCCCAGCCCTGTCAACAGGGACTCCGGCAGCGCCGTAAAAGATGTGCCGCTTCCCACGAGAGCCGACACCGGCTCTAGCTCACCATTACCCACTTTCCCATCGAAAGTCGGCGCGTATTTTCCGACTTTGATGGACACGTAAAAAGTCGACATAATTCACCTCCGCTCCGTCTAGGTCTGCGGACTTTCTGCAACCAATTTCCCGCACTGTCGGCTAATCGCCCAAGTCTGCTAACGGCTCCAGCCGCTCGTCAACTGGATTGACCAGCAGTCTAAAGATTTCCAGAGTATTTGCTCCGAGCAAATAGCGCCCCTCCGGGCCAAATACCACCGGGCAGGCCCTTTCACGGTTCCCGATCGCGAAGCGCGCTACACCCATAGCATACTCCACCCGCCTGCCGTCGGCTACCGAAAATCCTAGCCTTCGCGTCCCCATGACGATACCCAGCCTCCGTAACAGCGACGCCGGAATCATCGAGTAGCTCGCCCCGGTGTCAACCAACGCAGATACGGACACCAAATCTCCGCCTGAGGGATTCCCCACCCCGATTGTTTCGTAAAATATCCCCATCGCGCGCCTCGCCTCGCCCGAGATGAAGGTTTAGTCGTTGGCAACTTCCACTTCTAGTGCGTGCCGCCTAATGATGCGACGCCTAACAACCAGGCTTTCGTGCAGCCAACCCGCAATCTCCAGCCAATTTGTCTGGTCGTAGACATCGATAGTTAGCCAGCCGTTCCAGGGCAAGCCGGTATCAATCAGAGTTTCTTGCAGAACAGCGCGATATGCCGCTGCTCGGGCCCTTAACGATTGACTCGATTCGGTCCCTGGCATCCAATTTGGAATGAACACTACAACGCCGCTTCGGGACGGTATGAGACCAAGAGAAATTTGAAGGTTTGCTTCCGGAATTCGATGGTACGTATTAGCGCCGGCGAAGCCACTGGCGAGATTGGATTCCGCTACGTCGTTGGGGTAGCGCTGCTGATAATCTTCCCAAAATTCCATCCAAAGCCGCCCGCTTGCGCTCAAACTGTTCCATTTGGCCGCCCATTCGCTGGCATCCATAGTCGTACCCCTTCGTTTTAGCGTAGGTGACATTGCTCCTGCAGTCAGTGCGTTTCTTGTTGCAGATCATTATGACACGTACTCCGCCAGCGACCGCAGTGCGCCCGCGCGCCCTGCCGCATAGACGGGAAGAGCGGCTGAAGCAGTCACCAACCCGCCGAGGCGTGAATCCGGGTGACCGCCTCCAGTGGGAAAGCCTTCAAGATTGTTATCCACCAGCGTCCGGCGAGGGGCTAATCATCAACCTTTGGGACCACGTCCTGAACCAACACGTCCATTGAATCCAATAGCTGTTGCAGGCTGCCGCAGCCGTTGAAATTCATCTGGAACTCCTCCAGGCCAGCTTCCTGTCGGTAGCGTTTCAGGTCTGATGCGACCTGCTCAGGGGTGCCCTGGCCGGTGGGTCTTTCGCCCCCGGAGCTGGAGCTGCCGGTAATATGGCTGAAGTTCACCCGGAAACTCATCCGGGTGCGTGGCACATCATTCCTCCCAATCTCGGCGCAGACATCGCGCAGGTAGGCCATGTTGCTGATCAATTCTGGCAACGCCGTGGGGGTGGGTTGCCACACCTGGGCGAACCGCGCCGCCCGGCGCAACGAGGCATGACTTGACCCGCCAATCCAGATCGGCGGATGGGGTTGCTGGAGCGGCTTGGGGCTGACGTGCATTTGGTCAAAAGAGAAAAATCGGCCGTGAAATGTGGTTGGGCCCGGTTCCCAGCACGCTAGCCACAGCCGCAGGTACTCGTTGGTGCGCGCCCCGCGTTCGTGGTAGGGCACGCCCAAAGCCTCATATTCGGCTTCATTCCAGCCCGCGCCGACGCCGGCGATGGCACGCCCGCCGGACATCTGGTCGAGCGTGGCAACCATCTTGGCGGTCACTATGGGATTGCGGTACGGCATGATGAGCACCGACGTGCCCAGCAGCGCCCTGGATGTCCGCGCCGCTACGTTGGATAGTACCATCAAGGGGTCGTACACATTGCGCCAAAGCGCGCTGCGCGGAGCATCGTCGACAATCACGTGGTCGTTGACGAACAGGGCATCGAAACCGAGCTCCTCGGCTTTGCACGCCGTTTCGATAATCGCTTGCGGCGTAGCCGGGAACCCCAGGTAGTCAGCGTTGGGAAGTCGGAACGAGTATTGCGCCATGCCGCCTCCGGGCAGTAGTCCAAAAACGAAAGCTGCGGTAGTTTCGAGCGTCAGGCCAACGCCAGCGTGGCGTATGGGAACAGCTCTTCAGGCTCAACCTTGCTGGGAATCACCCTCTGTTCAACATTGAACCCGATGAAAGTTTCCAGCGTTTTGCGGGAACTCTCAAAGCCGTAAGGGATGGGATCATCGCCCACCACCGCGGCCATCTTGAGCAACGCCTGGTCTGCCGGACTAGCGGCATTGCCAGAGCGGAGGCGCTCGAGGTAGGGGGTTTTGGCCGTCGTGAACACTTCAAACAGCTCTCGCGCCAGTTCCGGATTCGACTCCAGCGCCGCATCCTTCACGACCAGCATATGGCTGATGGGATAGACGCCGGTCTTCCGGTGCCAGGCGGCATCTGCCTCGCCCGGTTCGTTGAACAGGGGTAGTATGTCTGGAGAGTCAATTGGCCCCGCGCCGATAGCGGCGTCAATCTCTCCCGACAGCAGCATTTCGCCCAGATTGCTGTTCGGCGACGACACCACGTTCGACGGCGCGACAAACTCGGCCACGTGCTCATCGCCGGACAATACCCAGGTGACCGCGTCCAGGTCCACATCGTACTCGGTCTGCAAAATGCCGCGAGTCCAGACACCTGGAGTCAGGGTGTAGCTGCGCAGCCCGACCTTGCGTCCTTCCAGGTCTTTGGGCGACCTGATGCCGCTGCGCGTGTTGTACACCAGCCCGCCATGATAGAACGCCCGGGTCAGGAAAATCGGGATGCCGGTGAAGCCCTTGCCGTGGGCGCGGGCGCACAGGTACGTGGAGAGAGCCATCTCCGCAACATCGAATTCCAGACCGCGCACCATACGACGAAAAATACTCGTCACCGGCGACACCTCGATATGTTCCATGTCGAACATCTGCGATGTAACGGTCCCGTCCTTCAAAGGTGTGGTGTGGCCGTAGTTGCCTACGGCGGTGCGCAATACCAGCTCAGTCATTTTGTTATCTCCTACCGGTGGTGGCCCACCAGCCACCGGATTCTGCTATCAGTTGCCCAGAAAGTTCACCGCACCGCGGCAATCTCCGGAGGATGACTCCATTTCCGGTTCGGCAATCGAACCAGAAGGTGCATCGTCCCTATCGTATCGCATTTCCGCGTGAACGTGGCAACTCTCGCGTCGCAACCGTCGGGAAACTCCACGCTCGAATGGTCGAACAGCGTGCCAAGAGGCCAGCCGGATTTGTTCCCGGTTATGACACGTACTCGGCCAGCGAGCGCAAGGCAGCCCGCGCACCCTGACGCATCGGCAGGAAATGGCTGAAACAGATGGTGTCAAAATCGAGCCCGGCCAGCTTGCGCACCGATTTCCGCGCTACATCCATATCGCTGGAAAAGAAGCGGGACGGCAGATACAGCCGGTTGCCGCGTCGTTGCAACGCGTCGGCCACGATGAGCACGCCCTCGTTGGGGAAGTGCAGGCTGATGCTGCCGGGTGTGTGTCCGGGCGTGTGAACGACACGCGCACCGCCCAACAGGGGCAGAAAGTCGCCGTCGTGCAGCGGGTCCACGTTCGGGATGACGGGAGGATGCAATGCGGCGATCGCCGGCCACAACAGCGGTTTCAGCCACCACTGCTGTACCGGATTGGGGATCTGGTGGCCCGAAACCCGGCTCAGGTTAGGAACCTCGATGTGGTGGGCGTCAACCCGCACGCCGGTGGCGCGCTGCAACCCGGCCATGCCGCCGATGTGGTCAAGGTGGTAGTGGGTGGAAATCAACCGTTGCACACGGTCCGGTGCGTAACCCAGTTGACCCAGGTAATTGAGGACGCGACGGGCGTGGATGCGCCAACCAGCGTCTACTATTGCTATGGATGGCCCAGAGTCGCCCGGCACGCCGGACGACTGGTCCGCCATTTGCGGCGGCGTAACCACGATGAACGCACTGGTGGAGCGGAGAGAACGCTGATACAGTCCAGGGATAATCTCACCCACGCCCACCCATGGGCCGGGGATGCGCGGGTATCGCAGCACTAGGGCGAAGCCAGACCTGCGGCGTTACCGCAGGTCTATGACCCGGCGGGCCTTGAACTGGGTGCGCTCGAACTCGCCCTCGGGTTTCAGCTCGACAGACACGCCGACGCCGAGAGCGCGGCGCAGGTCGGCTGCTATCGCATCCCTCAAACCGTCCAGCCCCGACGGATCGGTTTCGCCGGCGGATGCCCACACGGGCGCCGCCACTTCGGTCTGCACAGTAAGACGGTCGAGATAACCCCGTTCGCGTTCCACCACCAGGCGGAACTCGCCGCCAAAAGCATCTATCGAACGCAGCACGTCTTCGATGCGGGATGGAAACACGTTCTGGCCCCGGATAATCAGCATATCGTCGGCGCGCCCGTAGATTCCGGACGTCAACGTCGGATAGGTGCGACCACAGGGGCAATCGACCATCTCCCAGCGGGCGATGTCACCCGACCAGTAGCGAATCATCGGCTGGGATTCTCTCTCCAGATGCGAGTAGACCGGCACGCCTTCGCCGCCCAGGGGCACCAGGTCGTGGGTGTCCGGGTCGACCAATTGGGTGTAAACGATGTCCTGCCAAAGGTGCATACCGCGAGACAGGTGGCGGCAACCCCCGTTGGTCATCCAGGGCGTCATCTCGGCCATGCTGCCCTGATCCACTACGTAGCAACCGAAGGCATCCTCGATGGCCTGGCGGGTGGCCGGCACGCTGGCGCCGGGCTCACCGCTGAAGAACATCAGTCGAAAGGCGAAATCGGTGCGGGGGTTCACGCCCATCTCGCGGGCAGTTTCGGCCAGGTAGAGGGCATAGGACGGCGTGGCGTACAGCGCGGTGGGCCGTACCATGCGGGCCCATTCCACGGCGCGTTCGGTCTGGCCCGGAGCGCCGGCGCCGAAGGGAAAGCAGGCTGCCCCCAGGCGTTCCGCGCCCACGAGCGCGCCCCAGCTGCCCACGTACAGGCTGAACACGGCGGCAACCATTACGGTGTCAGTGGGGCGAACGCCGGCGGCCCAGAGGATGCGAGCATGGGCTTCTCCAATGCGGTCCCAGTCGCCACGACTGATGCCGAAGACCGTGGGCCGTCCGGTAGTGCCGGACGTTCCGTGCAGTCGGTAGACCTGCTCCGGCGGTACACAGAGGAAGCGGCCGAATGGCGGATGGGCTTCCTGTTCCTGGCGCACGTGGTCTTTGGTCAGAATGGGGAGCTGGGCGAATTCTTCCAAACTGCGGATGTTGGACGGGTCTACCGGGGCATCCTGCCAGAACTCCCGGTAGAATCCGCTATGCTGCCAGGCGTACCGCAACTGACCCCTCAACCGCTCCAGGATGACGGCGTCCCGGTCGGCCGGCGGCATGGTTTCAAGCTGAGGGTTCCAGTGCTCGGCATCGGGGTTGGGCACGTAGGATACGTCGTATTGGGGCGGCCAAGTTGGCTGGAGCATGAGATTTCACCCTCACCCTAGCCCTCTCCCATCAAGGGAGAGGGGATCTGGGCCGCTGTCGTCCTCGCGGGCATTCGTGTTGGGAGATAGAGATTGGCGGGGCAGGTTGTTTTGGATGAACTCGACCATCTGACCCGTAAAACTGCCTACGGGAAACACGCCGTCTACGCCCATATCGTGGAGGGGTTGCACGTCGCCGTCGGGGATGGTGCCGCCTACCAGCAACATGACGTCATCTCCGGCGTGGTCGCGCAGGCCGTGGCGCTGCAGGGCGTCGGCCAGGCGAGGGATCAGACGCAGATGAGCGCCGGACAGGATGCTGATGCCCACCACATCCACATCTTCCTGGGACGCGGCGGCGGCCACCTGGTCGACGGTTACGCGCATCCCCAGGTACACCACCTCCATGCCAGCGTCGCGGAGGGCACGGGCGATGACCTTGACACCACGGTCGTGGCCATCCAAACCCAGCTTGGCGAGCAGGACGCGAGGGGGATGGGTGTTCTCCGGCGTCACGATACGGCCGGTTATTTCGAGATTATCCAGTCCCCGGACGGAGATTCGGCCAGCGTCAGGCCACGATGCCTTGGCATATCCTTAAGCGTGAGAGCGGCGTTAACATCCCGATAGATGAGCTTCAGGTCATCACGACCCGTCTCGTCAATGATGGAGTTAAAAATCAGCAACGCTTCATCGAAGAAAGATATGCTGGCCCTTAATATGCCAGACGCATCAAGGGTGATTTCGCCGGTATTGGCCGCCTCCCGCATGGATTGTTCCAAACTGCGTGCCAGCGGCCTGGTAGACAGCACCGATTGACCAAGTTCCTTTTTTAGTTCGATGGTTGTCATAGTATCGTCTCAACGATTTATAGCAGGTATGTACAATGCCATAAGTACCATTGTTCCGTTCAGTTGGAACCGTCTGCGGAATCCTCCGCCGGAATATCTCAGAATTTCACCATCTCTTACTATCAGGCTACCACTACCGGAGACAATCTGCAAAGCACCACCAAACTGCAAGACCGCCTCTTTCACGCTGAACAGCCCAATGCCTCGATGCTCCCCGGTTCCGGTTACACCAAATTGCGTTGCGTATTCAATAACCACAGCGTCAGCTCGAATCTTGCCGTAGCATCGTCGGCTTCGTGCTGATCCCGGTAAACGGCCCCTTCAACAGAATAACGAAAGTCGTGCGGATTGATGAGCGAACGACTTGGCGGACTGCCAATAATGAACAGTCTGTCATCCTTGAAATGAGCAGTTACTTCATACCATAGTAGGTTAAAGATGGCATCCGGTTTGAATTTTGGCACTGAATTTCTCATTTTAGGAGTGCTAAAATACACCCGGGTCAACGTACTCGCCCCACTCGTCGCGGAGGGCGTCCATGATTTCGCCCTCGGTGACGCCGGCGGCTACGGCGGGGATGATGGCGGGCAGCAGGTTGGCATCGTCGCGGGCCGACTTTACGACTTGACGCAGCGTGTCGGCGGCCTCGGCCTCGCTGCGGGAGCGGCGCACGTCATGCAGCCGGGCGATCTGACGGTCTTCCTCTCCCTGGTCGAACTCGAACAGCTCCAGCGAGCCGGCGGAGGTGGCGTCTTCCCGGTATTCGTCGTTGACGCCGACGATGGTGTAGTCGCCGGACTCGACTCGTTGCTGGTAGCGGTAGGATGCCTGGGCGATCTCGCTCTCGATGTAGCCGTTGGAGACGGCCTCCAGCATTCCGTCCAGCATGCTACCGTTGCCCATTGCATCGATGCGCTCGATGTAGGCGTTGGCCGCTTCTTCCAGCTGGTTGGTCAGCGTTTCCAGGTAGGCAGAGCCGCCCAGCGGATCCGGCGTAGCCGCAACGCCGCTTTCGTTGGCCAGAATCATCTGGGTGGCCAGGGAGATACGCATGGCCTCTTCGGAGGGGATGTCATAAGCCTCGTCGTAGCCGCTGACGTGGAGGGATTGGGTACCGCCCAACACCGCGGCCAGCGCCTGCAATCCGCCGCGCAGGATGTTGTTCAGCGGGTCCTGCCGCACTAGCGTGGAGCCGAGGGTCTGGGTGTGGAAGCGCATTCGCATCGACTCGGGGCGCGTTGCGCCGTAGCGGTCGCGCATAACGCGGGCCCACATGCGTCGCGCGGCGCGGAACTTGGCGATCTCCTCGAAGAAGTCGTTATGTACGCCGAAGAAGTGGGACAGGCGGGAGGCAAAGGCATCTACCGGCAGGCCGCGCCGCATCGCAGACTCCACGTAGGCCATGCCCTGGGCAACGGTGAAGGCGAGCTCCTGCACGGCGTCGGAGCCGGCCTCGCGGGTGTGGTAACCGCTGATGGAGATGGTGTACCAATTGGGGACGTGCTGCGTGCAGAACTCCACTACGTCGGTGGTGAGCTTGAGGGCCGGGCCGGGCGGCAACGCGAAGGTCTTCTGACCGTGAAACTCCTTGAGGGAATCGTTCTGCACGGTGCCGCGCAGGGACGGCCAGGGTGTGCCGCGGGTTTCGGCAACGTGGAGGAACATGCCAAGCAGCACGATGGCCGGATGGTTGATGGTTAGGGACACGCTGGCCTGGTCCAGGGGGATGCCGTCGAAAA
The DNA here is from genome assembly GCA_965220095.1 of Dehalococcoidia bacterium. Lineage (GTDB taxonomy): Bacteria > Chloroflexota > Dehalococcoidia > Lucifugimonadales > UBA3495 > Bin87. The sequence continues at coordinate 530,458 of OZ244805.1, read as the reverse complement.
GCTCGCCCATGTCGGCGGCGGTGTCGATGGCCACACCCAGGCGGCCCACCTCACCCTCGGCCAGCTCGTGGTCGGAGTCGTAGCCGGTGAGGGTCGGGTGATCGAAGTCGGTGCTGAGCCCGGTCTGGCCGTGGGCCAGCAGGAACCGATACCGTTCGTTGGTGGCTCTGGCAGTCCCAAAACCGGCAATCTGGCGTCGGGTCCAAAGCCGCCCCCGGTACATATCAGGGTAGGCGCCGCGCGTGAAGGGGAACTCCCCCGGCGCCCCCAAATCGGTCGCCGGATCAAACCCACCAGCAGCCAACCCCTCCGGGGTGTAGAGAGGAGAGACAGGGAGGCCGGAGAGGGTGTGGGGTTCGTTGCGCGCGTCGGTCATTGTTTCACCCTATATGTGGTATGCGACCCTGCAATTCTGCCGGTGAGAGTATTGGAATAGTGAACACCGACGACACTGCCAACAAGTCGGCGTCGCCAGTCACGATAGCATCCGCCGATGCGGCGACTGCCAATTCCAAGAATGGCCGGTCGTTAGGGTCTCTGCAATGCGGGACATCAATCGAGAAAATTGCGAAACTTGTCATTGCGAGCGTAGCGCGGCAATCCCGTCGCTGAAACCGCCGCCGTTGCTTCAACGGGATTGCCACGTCGCTACGCTCCTCGCAATGACAGAAGCCGCTGTGGTTTCCCGGCTGGCCAAGGGCGTTATCTTTCCAGATCGCCACAGTGATCGCATCCAGGACAGTAAATCTGAATTGAACACCAACGCAGAGACCAGAACGTTGGTATCTATAACCAAGTTCACTGGTGGGCTTCGCTACTCCGCGCCCACGCCACAGCGTCCGCAACATCGGACTCGGTTATGCCTCGCGCCGCGAGCTTAGCACGCACCGCATCAGCCTTGCTCGGGATAACCGGAGTCAACACTATGCGGCCATCTTCGTTGACTACGTCAAAAACTTGTACGTCCGGGAAATCGCAGACCACGGTATCGGGCAAGGTGATCCGATTGTCAGCGGTCAATCTGGCAAACATGGTGGGCCTCCTCGGTAAAGGATACCACGCCCAGCCGTCCCAAATCGGCACCGGCGTCAAACCCGCCAGCGGCCAACTGCTCCGGAGAATACAGCAGTGAGATAGGCAAGCCTGAGAGGGTGTGGTGCGGGTTACTGTTGTCAGTGCTCATCATGTTGACCAAGTAATCGTCGAGACGGTCTAGATAAAAGGATTACGGCTCACGTTCAACGATGGCGATTTCATCAGGCAGTCCATCCAGCCAAGCGCGAATCCTGGCCGCGTCCTCTGCGCCGACCCCACGCCTTTGCAAATAGTCCGCCAGAGCATCTTCAAGGACGACCTTTTCGACTGGCGTTACAACGTGTGGCGGAAGCATATCGGCGCAGATTGCGTTGACCTCCATACTGTGGGTAAAACCATACACTGCGTCCTCGCTGTCAACGGGCGGCCAGAAATAATCGTACTTGATGATATCGACCAGTACACGGGTAATGTCTCGTTGTGTCATCTTTATACTCTCTCAGTCAGGTTAGCCGCCAGAGACCGTTGCGCCCCCCTTCGTGGACGATAACGCCTCTATTCTTCAGGTGGGTCTGAGCGTTACGCATAGCACGTTTCCAATTTCTACCAAAGTTCATACCGTTGAGAATGATGTCGGTATCATCAGCGCACAGTTCGGGTTTCAAAATTTGGACTAGTGGGTAAATGTCGATAGTGCGCATTGGACCCTGCCTACGCAAAACATACCCGACAGCATCGGCAAATTGAGCCGTTATCGCCGCTTTCGGGTCGGTTACAAATGCTTCACCAGTGGTTCGCAGTTCTACCAGTCGCGCATTCATGTTATTCCGAATAGCGTCATACTCTGCCCTTACGTCATTAGGAACGGCTTTATCCACAGTTGCCTTGCTCCGCTGGGCTTGCTGCGTCATTCCATCGAGTTCGGACAGTGCATCCGGCGGCACTAGAACACCCAGATTACCGTACTCTCTCAAATCGTCCGCTATGTCCTTCACTTCATCGGGTTCAGTGATGGCTACCCCTAATTCACGATTCCGCAAGAGGCCGCCGCTGGTGAGGTTTGAGGAAGTAACGATAGCGGTATGTCCATCAGCGACATAGGCTTTGGCGTGCAGATAGCGCAGATGCCTGACGGTAGTGCCGGGAATCCGTTGACACAACCATGCCAATGCGCCGATGTCCAACGAGCCATCAATAAGGCTATCCGCTTGCAAGTTGGTCAGCACATCAAGACGTACTGACCGACGCCGAGCACTCAGTTTCCCGGCTAACCGCTCAACCGGCTGGCGGGTAATATAAGGGGCGGCGATAATTGCCGTTTCTTGAATCGAAGCGGCAAACTCGTCGAAAGTGGTTGCCCACGGGGATTTTATGGACGGCATAGTTGTTGCCTCGCTGAAAATGAGCAAAGAGAGCATATCGCCATGTCCGGCTCCAATGATTGGAAGGAACCGGACGCAATCGCGAGACCATTCGAACAGCTAGCCCTCTACTGCGGCGATAAGCGTATTCTCGCCCGGTCAGTCGCTGCTATTTACTCCGCCGCCGCCGTCTGCCCAACCGCGCTTTTAGGTAGCGCCTCCGTGGTAATACCAATTTTCTCAAACAGCAATTGCGCCAAACCCGGCGGAATCGGTTCCTGACCGGCTAGTATCGCGTCAAGGCTGGCATCGCTGCCGGCCAGGGGGAGCAGTTGCTCGCGCGTCACAATTTCTTGATCCAGCAAAAACTCAATAATTGCGTCGGGTTCCGGGTCCTCCATCGGATAATGCACGTCTTCATATTGTATGACGAGGTCGGACAAACGATCGAGTTCCGCCTCTTCGGCGCTATCGGGAGGGGAGTGTATCAGGTCGGTAATGCGGGCTAACGCCGCCTCGTAGTCCGCCTCAGTCCGAAGCTGATTGATGTCGAGCATACGCTACACCTCCTCGGCATTGATATGGTCGTATTCAGCGTGAGTGCCGACGAACCGGATGTAAACCTTGCGCTGCTGATAGCGTATGTGCGCCACCAGTCGGTAGTCGTGGCCTTTGATATTGCACACCACCCGGTCGTTGGCGATGATGCTGGCGCTGGCATACGTCGCCTTTACTTGGTCAAGCGTTTCCCAAACTAGATACTCAACTTGCTTGTACCAGACAAGCAAAGGTCTTTTTGCATCAGAGTGTCGTTCCCAGAATTCCCGTAGCGTCTTTTTGGAGACAATCCACAAGAGTTCCTCCCACATAAACGATATTGTAACACTAATGGCGCTACCTCATATCACGCGTCCATACCGGCATCCCGTCCATCCTGTTCATCCATGCAAACTAAAACCCCGCCAGCGCTGGGATGATGTGCTGGCCGAAGGCGTCTACTTCGGCCTGGGGCGGGGCGAAGGTCAGGCAGGGCATGAGGTATAGTTGGTTGATGCCGTACTGGGCCATCTCGGTGATGCGCTGGGTGCAGTGTTCGGGCGTGCCGATGAGGCCCATGGCGTCGCACAACTGCGTGTTCACCTCGTCGCTGACGAACTGGGTCAGGTCGATGGCCTCGTCCCAGTTGGGGGCGTGGCCAAGGTCGGGATACACGTCGCGGACCGCCTGGGGAATCTCGTAGTCGGGGATGTCCAGGTCGGAATAGGGCAGCCAGTTGGGACCGCCCCACAGCAGGCCCCAATGCACCGACACCGGACGAGCCAGGTGGCGGGCTTCGTCGTTGGAGTCGGCCACGCAGGTGCGGACGGCGAAGACGATCTCGAGGTCGTCCAGCGTGCGACCGCTACGCGTTGCGCCGATTTCCAGGTGCTCCAGCGCCTTGGCGACGATGCCGGGGGTGTAACCCACCAACACCAGCGCGCCGTCGGCCACCTCGCCGGCCAGTTCGAGGGAACGGGGGCCGGACGCCGCCATGAGCACCGGCACACCGGCGCCGCCATCGCTGCCGGCGAAATCCAGCCGATTGGAAAAGCCGTTGAAGTCCACTGACTCGCCGGCCAGCAGCGCCTTGACCTCCATGATGCAGCGACGCATCTGGCGCAGTGTGGCCGGACGGCGTCCGATGGTGCTGGCCGAGGTGTAGCCGGTGCCGATGATGAACTTGGTGCGGCCCGGCGCAATCTCGGCAACCGTCTGGGCAGCGCCGGCCAGCACGGAGGGGATGCGACCAAAGGGGTTGGTTACCGCAGGAAAGAGCTTTAACGTACTGGTAGAGTTGGCGGCCAGACCCATCGTGACGAAGGTGTCGCGGCAGATCATCTGGCTGTCCAGGATGCCCGCGCCATCGAAGCCGGCGGCCTCCACCTGTCCGATCATGTCGAGCAACTCGGGCATTGGCGAGGTGCCGGGAACGCGCATGGAAATCTTGATTGGATCAGCCATCAGAAATGCCTCCAGTCAACGCAATTCGTCAAAGTTGGAATGTGCGGCCAGTATACCAGCGCGGTTCGGATTGCCATGCAAAAGCCCGGCTGGATGTCGCCGGGCAGGAATTGCGGGTTGATTGGACGCACGGATTCACGGCATGAGCGTCGCGCCAGTCACAATACGTCGTTCCAGTTTCGTGCTTTGCGCATCGCATCCGCGAGTGCAACCGGAGTTGGCGCGCTCGGTAGCTAACCGGGACATCTGGATGAGAACCGAAGCGGCAAGCCCAGTTCAGCAACGCCCGCAATGGGCCGTCGTTTAGCCGCCGGCCACCGCGGGGACGATGCTAACTTCATCGCCGGATTTGATGGCGGTGCCCAGGCCCTGGTCGAACCGAATGTCTTCCCCGTTGACGTAGATGTTGACGAAGTAACGCAACTCGCCCTCCTCGTCCAGCAGCCTTTCTTTGAAACCAGGGTAATCGGACTCCAGCCGGTCAATCATCTGGGAAAGGTCGGCTACTTCCAGCTCGACTTTGTTGGCCCCGCCAGTCATGCTCCGCAGGGGTGTGGGGATGCGAACCGTTACGCCCATCAGGGAATCTCCTCCTGTTGTTTCATTAAACCCGGCAACCTGAAATCCTGGATGCCCGGCTCTCCGGTATCAACCTTCAATTACGTCGCCGGCGATGGGGTCCACCCGGACACCCGTCGAGCCGACCCAATCCAAACCGCGCTGGATGTCATCCTCGTTGCCGTCGAGTTCAAGGACTACCCAACCGACATCAGCGTGCACGTCGGCCCGGCGGATGTTGGTTATCACGTCAAAGTCCAGTCCGAGCCGGTAGATAATCGGCTCTCGCACCAACTCGCCCGAAAAAGTGAACCGTACCCGCTGCTTCGCCATTGCTTGTCTCGGATTACCTGGCAGGTCGCAAATCCAGAGTGGCAACAGCCATCAGGCCTGCGCCGCCACCCGGCTTTCCAACGCCGCTTCAAACGAACCCATCATCGGTTTTATCATGAGGGGATTCACCACGTGCTCTACGGCTTCCTGCGTCTTGAGACCGTTGCCGGTGATGTAGGCGACGGTGAGTTCGTCGGCCCCGATGGCTCCGGATTCGGCCAGATACTTCAGCGTGGAAACGGTAACCCCGCCAGCCGTTTCGGTGAAGATGCCTTCGTTTTCGGCCAGCAGCTTGATCCCTTCCACAATCTGATTTTCAGGCACCGCATAACCGCTGCCGTCCGACTCGCGAATGACGCGCAGGGAGTAAATGCCATCCGCCGGATTGCCGATGGCCAGCGACTTGGCGATGCTGTCGGGACGCACGGGGCGAATCTGGTTCTGATTATTCTCCCAGGCGGTAACGATGGGGCAGCAGCCGGCGGCCTGTGCCATGTGCATCCGGGTTTTCACCGCCGGGTGATGCACGGTGTTCTGGTCGGCGCCGAATGGCAGCGGAGCCACGCCATCCAGCAGTCCGAGGCAAGCCAGTTCGTTGAATCCCTTCCAGATTTTGGTGAACATTGCGCCCGACGCGGACGGAATCACCACGTGGTCGGGCAGACGCCAGCCGAGTTGCTCGGCCACCTCGTAGCCCAGGGTTTTGCTGCCTTCGGCGTAATAGGGCCGCATGTTGATGTTGACGAAGGCCCAGGGATAGTTGTCGCTGACCTCGCTGCACAGCCGGTTTACCTCGTCGTAGGTTCCTTCCACGGCGACCAGGGTCGGGTTGTAAACCGCGGCGCCGATGACCTTGCCACGTTCCAGGTCGGCGGGGATGAACACGACGGCGTCGATGCCGGCGCGGGCGGCATGGGCGGCAACGCTGCAGGCCAGGTTGCCGGTGCTGGCGCAAGCCAGCGTGTCGTAACCGAACTCAACGGCTTTGGTAGCAGCCACCGACACAACACGGTCTTTGAAGGAGAACGACGGGTTGACGCTATCATTCTTGATGTACAGGTTGTTGAGGCCGAGCCGCTTGCCCAGGTTTTTCGCCTTGAGCAGCGGAGTGAAGCCGGCCATGATGTCAACCGGGTCGTCCGCCTGGGCGGGCAGGAGGTCCTCGTAGCGCCAGATGCTGAGCGGGCCGTCCTTGATGCGCTGGTGGTTGATGACCTCTGAAATGGTCACGTAGTCGTAGATGACTTCCAGCGGGCCGAAACAGAAATCGCAAACGTTGAGGGGTTCGCCCGGATATTCCCGGCCGCACTCCCGGCATTTCAATCCTTTGACAAACGCCACGGGGCGGTACCTCCATCAATTGGCGGGATGCGTCGTGTGTCCGACGACCTGCTCGGTTGATTGTACTCTATGTCGATCACAGCGCCGAGGCGTGTCGTTCCCCGGCCAACAGCCCGACGGTGGCGTACTGACAAGCCACGCTCAGGCTGATTGCACCGTCGAGTCGATGACGACGCTTTCTCAATCGTGCCTAACCATTCTGCCAGACGGTGGCAATACTGGCAACCGGATGCGCCGCCGGGTCAGAGTGCAAGGACTACAGTGGTACAATTATCGTTAATCGAAAGTCGGTAGTGAACGTGCAACCTGTTAAGCGCAGCGGGTTTCGGGGTTACTAACGGCTGCGATGTGGAGAGGTGGCCGAGCGGTTGAAGGCGCCGGTCTCGAAAACCGGTATACCCCTCTGGGGTATCGCGGGTTCGAATCCCGCCCTCTCCGCCATTAATCCCGGTTTTTGGGTATAAATAGCCAGACCACCAAGTTTGGTTATCACTTTAATTATCACAATTGGAAACGGTACTAGGCCCATTCTGCCGTTGCTAAGCGTTTGGCCGGGTGGCGTTGTCGAGATTTTCTGCGCCAAGCAGCTGGCACACGTTGGCGTACCGCATGTCGACAGAGCGGCGTTCTCAGTTCCTCATAAGGCGATTCAGTGCGGGTACGACCGGGCTGGCGAGTTTTCCGGGCAAAGCGTAACGCAATTTTGCAGCGAATGACGATTCAATCCTTCCGTTGGGGTCATCTACTAGCAGATGCCGTGGCGGAAACGTTGTCCCTTACCTTCCTACGGTCGTAGCCAGCTCAACTCCAACGGCGGTGGATTGGTGTACGGCGATTGGCTACGATGGTAGCCGTACGATCAGACAGTTGCGGTCTGACGCCGGCTTTGATCTCCAACCTTGTTGACTGAACAAAAATGACCCCCGAACAGGAAGTCCGCATCCGGATTGACACCCGGCTGGAGAAGGTGGGGTGGGAGGTGCAGGATGCCGGCTCGGTCAACCTCTACGAACGTCGGGGCGGGGCGGTGCGCGAGTTCGGTTTGAAACCCGGCCACGGCACCGCCGATTACCTGCTGTGCGTCGACCAGAAGGCGGCCGGCGTGGTGGCGGCCAAGGCGGCAGGGTATACCCTCACCGGCGTTGAGACCCATTCCGGCAAATACAGCTGCGGCCTTCCCGAAACCTTGCCAGCGCACTGGAAGCCGTTGCCTTTCCTCTACGAGACTTCCAGAGCGGAGACTCGTTTTACCAACTTGCTGGACCCCGAATCGCGCAGTCGCAACGTCTTCGCCTCCCACACGCTCGACGCGCTGGCGCATTGGGTTGGCGTCAACTCAACGCCGGGCCAACCCGGCGCGATCGGTGTAGCGGAGCCGGCCGCCGCATACCGCGCCGCACAGAACCTGCGGCACAGGCTCACCGAAATGCCGGCCCTGGATGCCGGGGGCTCTGGCCGGTGCAGGTGCGGGCTATCCACAACCTGGAGCAATCGCTGGCGCAAGGGCGGCCCCGCGCTCTGGTGCAGATGGCCACGGGTAGCGGTAAGACCTTCACCGCCTGCAACCAAGTGCACCGGCTGATCAAGTACGCCGGAGCCAAGCGGGTGCTCTTCCTGGTGGACCGCAATAACCTGGGCAGGCAGACGCTTCGTGAGTTCCAGGGTTTCACCACCCCCGGCGAAAACCGGAAGTTCACCGAGCTGTACAACGTCCAGCTGATGGATTCGGCGCGCGTCGACCCGGTGAGCCGGGTGTGCATCTCCACCATCCAGCGGGTGTACTCGATGCTGCGGAGCGGAGAGATCGGCGAGGAACTAGTACCGTTTCAATTTAATTCTATTGGATAGACATGTTTGAGCTTACTGCGAGCGTCCTGGGTGGAGAACCGCCAGTCTATGATGGCGGCGGCCTCGTTGCGCTCGCGTTCGAGCGCCGCGACCTCCCGTCTCAGCAACGCTTCATCGCCGACCCGGCGGTTCAGACACTGTCTGCTAAAGACGCTCAACTCGATTTCAGCCATGTTCAACCAGCTTCCGTGATTGGGTGTGTGGTGAAGCTCCAGGCGTTTGGCTATGCGGCGCGCCTCGGACGGTGCAAACGCTTCGTAGAGCGAGCCGGGCTGGTGGGTGTTGAGATTGTCCGGGACCACGCGCACTACTGCGGCGTCAGGATATGCCTCGTCCACCAGCCACTTCATCTGTTGAGCGAAGTCCACAGCAGTCCGGCGCCCGGTCACCTCGATATGCCTCCACCCACCCTTCGGTTCACAGAACATGAACAGATTCCGGGTCCCGTTTCGCTGGTACTCGGTGTCATAGCGCTCCACCCGTCCAGGAGCGGCCGCAATGGGAGGCCGCACATCCCCAAGCAACTGCTTGGAGGACTCGTCAAAACACACCACCGGACACTCCCGGTCGTACTCTTCGTGATAAAGGTCCAGCACGTCCTCCATCCGAGCGACGAACTCCCCGCTCAGCTTGGGGATGCACCATTCCTTTTTCCGCCACGGCTTGAGTTCGTTTTTTTGAGTATCTGGCGCACCGTCTCCAAGGAGATGCTCCCGGCAAACTCCATCTCCACCACCTTGTCCGCCAGCAGATGGAGCGTCCAGTTCACATGTCCTTCGGGTGGACTGCTGCACGCGATGGCAACCAGGTGCGCTTCCTGCTTGCCGTCCAACTTGCGCTCCCGGCCCGGCCGTGGCTTGTCATTGATGGCGGCCTCAAGTCCTTCCTCGACGAACCGCTTCCGCACTCTGGCAACGGTACTCTGGCAACGGTAGCAGCGTTGATCAAAAGCACACCGGCTATCTCACCGTCCCGAAGTCCTTCATCTGCTTTGAGCAACGCCAGCGCCCGCTTGACGGTGCGGACTGACGGCTTGCCCCGGTGGGAAACCTCATTGAGACGGGAGCGTTCGGATTCAGCCAGCTTGACTTTATACTTGATGGCAGCCATGTCTGGATACTCCCCCACAGAAAGATCATACCCAAGTATGGCTCCCTTCTCATATTATTACAAATCTATCCGGAAATGGTACTAGTACTGGTTCAAATCAGCATTGTAAGTTGTATTAGTGAAAGGCCTACAAATGCTACGCTGACCGCAAGATCGAGTGGTGGGGAGGTGTGGCAAACCTGGCCCTGGAGCATTCGCAGTACGGTTGACGCCGGAGGAGCGCGAGCAACTGAGCCGACTGATACGTAGCGGCAAAAGTTCGGCTTGCATCGTCGCCCGGGCACGCATTCTACTTAAAGTAGCTGAGGGATGGAACGCGCCCCAGGTGTCGGCCGCTTTGGACGTGTCCAAGGGTACGGTGTACCGCGCCAAAAGGCGGTACGCTGAGGAAGGTTTGGATGGCGTGTTGCAGAACCGGGTCCAGGCCAACCGGTATCGCAAGCTGGACGACAAGGCGAGGCCCACCTGATCGCCCTGGCGTGCAGCCCAGCGCCCGATGGCCACGACCACTGGACCTTGCATCTGCTGGCCGACCGAGTGGTGGAGTTGGGGTTGGTGGAGTCGTTATCGTACGAGACGGTGCGGTTGAGGCTCAAAAAAACGTCCTCCAGCCGTGGCGGAAGCAGCAGTGGCGCATCCCCAAGCTAGGCTTTACGCATAATTTAGAAAAAGTATAAAGACAGGGTAAGCTGGCCTGACCAAAATCTCACTAAAGGCCCAGCTATGCTTACCCTGCCCAATGCCATTGTATCCATACTCATTCCCTACTCATTCCCTTCGCAACGCTGTTTACCAACCCGACCTGGCGGAAAGCCCAGGTACTGCTGGTGGGCGCGATCCTGACCCCGGGTCAGCGCACCGTGGCCGCGGCCCTGCGGGTCATGGGCCGCAGCGATCACCGCGATTACGCCCGCTACCATGAGGTGCTCAACCGGGCGGTGTGGTCGCCCCGTGCAGCGGCGCGCATCCTCTTGGTGTTGCTGCTCCAGCACCTTGATGGTGGGGATGGCCCGTTGATCTTCGGCATCGACGAAACCCTGGAACGGCGTCGCGGCGCCAAGATCAAAGGTCGGGGCATCTACCGCGACGCGGTGCGTTCCAGCCGGAGCCAACTGGTCAAGGCCAGCGGCCTGCGCTGGATCTCCCTGATGTGGCTGGGCCACGTGCCTTGGGCCGGACGCCATTGGGCCTTGCCGGCGCTCACCGTGCTGGCGCCCTCGACCCGGTACTACCAACAGCAGGGACGTCGGCACAAGAAGCTCACCGACTGGGCGCGACAGATGATCCTGCAACCCCGCTCATGGTGAGCCTGCCGAACCACGCTGGCTGCCCCAACGTCCACTGGCGCTGGTGGGCGACAACAGCTACGCCGTGCTGGACCTGCTCCACTGCTGCCAATCCCTCCGTGAACCCGTTACCCTCATTGCCAGACTACGGCTGGACGCCGCTCTCTATGCGCCCGCGCCAGCCCGTCAGCCGGGTCAGAACGGCCGCCCGCCGCTGAAAGGCGCGCGGCGACCCGCGCTGAAAACGATCCTCGACCAGCCCCAGGCAACTTGGGCCAGCGTGGCCGTGGCCTGGTATGACGGCGCCACCCGCACGGTGGAACTCACGTCGCAAACGGCGGTCTGGTACCGCTCCGGCAAGTCTCCAGTCCGCATCCGCTGGGTGCTGATCCGAGATCCCCAGGGCTCCTTCGCCACCCAGGCCTTGCTGTGCACCGACCCCGCCGCGGACCCGACCCAGATCCTGGAATGGTTTGTCCTGCGCTGGCAACTGGAAGTTACCTTTCAGGAGGTGCGGACCCACCTGGGCCTGGAAACCCAACGCCAGTGGTCCGACCTGGCCATCGCCCGCACCACGCCCGTCCTGCTGGGAATCTTCTCCTGGACCACCCTGGCCGCCCACGGGTTGCAAAAACAGCGCCCCATGACCCAGCGCCGAGCGGCCTGGTACGACAAGCCGTTGCCGACCTTCGTGGACGCCATTGCCCTGGTGCGACGCCACCTGTGGCTGGCCTCGGAGGGTTTTTCAACGTCGGCCGTCGACCCCGATACGCAGGAACTCCCAGTCGCCCTGTACCACCGACTTGTCGATTCCCTGGCTTACGCCGCTTGAAATGCGGAAAGTCCAGCCAAGGTAGGGGGTGAATTCGTGGCTGCGATGGAGGACGTGCTGGACTGGTATGCTGAGCCCTACGACCAGCCACTGCATCCCCGACCGGCCGGTGGTCTGCTTCGACGAGACTTCCACCCAGTTGCTGGCCGACACCAGGGCGCCCATTCCGGTGCAACCGGGACAACCGCGGCGCCAGGATTACGAGTATCGCCGCGCCGGTACGCGCAACATCTTCCTGACCTGCGAGCCCCTGGCGGGCTGGCGACACGTGGCGATTACCGAGCGGCGCACCATGCAGGACTTCGCTCACCAGATGCAGTGGCTGGTGGATGAGGCTTACCCCGATGCCCCGGTGGTGCGGGTGGTTCTGGACAATTTGAACACGCACCGCATGGCTTCCCTCTATGAGACCTTCCCCCCTATGAGACCTTCCCCGCCGCCGAAGCTCGGCGCATCGTGAAGCGGCTGGAGTTTCACCACACGCCCAAGCACGCCAGTTGGCTCAACATGGCGGAGATTGAGTTCAGCGCGTTGACCCGGGCCTGTCTCCAGGGGCGTAATCCCGACGAGACTGCCCTGCAGCGAGCCATCAACGCCTATGAGGCCGAGCGCAATGCGGCACGAGCCACCATCAACTGGCGGTTCACCACCCAGGATGCCCGAGCCAAACTGCATCGCCTCTATCCCTTCAATTCCAAGATTGATTGAGTACTAGTATTACAACGACGGTTCAAGGAGGGATGTTTGGGGATGCGCGAAGGGCGGCGCGCCGCTTGGCGTGGGAGCGTCTGGCCCGTTCGTTGCATTCTTGGGTCTGCTCCAGCCACCGCAGCAACTCAGCCGGCCCGAACCGTTCCCGGGGCAGCATCTCTCGCACCACCCGGTAAACCTGCGGCCGGGTGATCCGGGGCATCTTTTTCCCCCCAAGCCTGTTGCAGACTCAGGAGAAACGCTCCGCCCAGCAGGCACAGGGCCACGTGATGATGCCAGCCCGCCCAGGTGCGGGTCTCGTACTCATCCAGCCCCACATCGCTTTTTTCCGTCTCGAACTCGGTTTCAATGCGCCACCGCGACCCTCCCACGTAGGCCAGGGTCTCCAGGGAAGTGTCCTCCGGGGCGTTGGACAGGTAGTAGCGGGGCTCGCTGCCGTCCCGGTTCCGGCGGTAGACGGCCCAGTGGATTTCGCCAAGCTTCCGCTTACTGGTCGACCGCACCCGCTGGGCGCTGAACTGGTAGCTGCGGGGACCCTGGCTTCCCTCCGCCACCGTGATCTCCCGCCAGGCCTCCTCCGGCAATTCAGCGCTGCGCTCCACCATGGTGCGCCGCTGCCCGCCCTTGAGCCTGGGTTTGCGGGGACGCCCGCTCCCCTGATACTCTGGACTGGTCCAGGCTGGCTCCAGCGGCCAGACCGTGGCGCCGCCGGGAACGTCCAGCACGTAGCGCATCCCCAGCGCCGCCAGTCCATCGCGGAAGGACGGCGACATCCCGAAGGCGTCGTCCCCAGCAACCCAGCCCGCCTGCAGATGGCCTCGCTCCAGGGCTTGCTCCAGCATCTCCAGCGCCAACTTGGTTTTTGACCGGTAGTTCCGACTCTCCTCCGGCACCCCCGCCGCCGCACAGCGGTCGGTGTCCGAGGTCCAGCTCTCCGGCAGATACAGTCGCTTGTCCACCAGGGCCCGTCCCAGCAGGCTGACGTAGGCCAGGAACATTCCAGCCTGGCAGTTGGCCACCTTGCCCAGGCTCCCGCAGTACTGCCGGGCCACTCCCACGGACTTCCTGCCCTGCTTGGGGAAGTCGCTGCCGTCCAGCACCCACACCGCCTCCGGGTACCCCAGCCGGGGTCCCAGGTACTCTTGAAGGCGGCCTATGACCACGTCGTCATCCCAGGGGGACTCGGTGAGAAACCGCTGCATCACCCGGGCTGACGCCGGAACCGTCTCCGACAGATTCTCGGCGTTGCGCCGCTCCCCGGACTGCACCAGCAGGGCCTGCAGATAATGACGACTGTGATCCCGCGCCTCCCGGCGACCAAACAGCGGAGCGAAGTAAGCGTGAAAATCCTGAAAGGCCCCGTCCACCTGCTCAAAAGCCGCCGCATCCATCACCCGTACCCACCTCCCGAGGTCTTCACTATCTTCCTGATCATCCTATCATGCCAACCGTCGTTGTAATACTAGCAGCCTGTCCGAGAAAAATCCTGGCCGAGGATTGACGGTATGATGGGGGTAGTTCAGTTGTGCGGAGTTGGCGATGGGCAAGACCTACCTTCCCTACGATCCCGACCAGCAGTTGCTGCTGCCCGCCGCCCTGCGGGAGTGGTTGCCCCGGACCATCTGGCCTACTTCATCTCTGACGTTGTGGACCAGTTGGACCCCCGCTTTCGCGAGGGCAGGCTCTCTCGGAGATCACGGCGTGTTACGAGCAGGAAAGGCGCGGTGGGCCGCCCTATAATCCGCGGATGATGGTGAAGGCGCTGCTCTACGGCTACTGCGTAGGGGTGGCGTCATCACGAAAGATCGCCCAGCGGCTCCACGAGGACATCGCCGTCCGGGTGCTGGCGGCGAATAACACTCCAGACTTCCGCACCATCTCCGACTTTCGCAAGGCCAATCTTGAAGCGTTGACGGGATTGTTTTGGCAGGTGCTGGCGTTGTGCCAGCAGGTGGGTATGGTGAAGCTGGGCCACGTGGCGCTGGACGGCACCAAAGTCAGGGCCAACGCATCCAAGCACAAGGCGGTGAGTTACCGACGTATGAAGGAACAGGAAGCGCAATTTGCTGCGGAGGTGGCGGAGTTGTTGCGGCGCGCCCAGGAGGTGGATGAGAAGGAGGACCGCAGATACGGCCAAGACCGGCGCGGGGATGAGTTGCCGGAGGAGTTGGCCTTTCGGGAAGGCCGGTTGGGGAAGATACGGGAGGCCATGGCGGCCGCCGGCCGATAAGGACTCCTGGCAGGCTTACAACTGTCAGGCGGTAGTGGACTACGCCCACCAGGTGATCGTGGCGGCTCTGGCCACCAACCAGACTTCAGACAAGCAGCAGGCCGTGGCCCTGATGGCCGAAACCATCAGCAACACCGGCGTCGTGCCGAAGGAAGCGTCCGCCGACGCCGGTTACTATTCGGCCCAGGCAGTCAGCGGCCTGCAAGAATTGGGCGTGGATCCTTACGTCGCGCCGGAGCAAACCCGCCACGGCCGGGTGCCGCCGCCAGCACCGCGAGGTCGCATACCCCTTCGTCGCGCCGGAGCAAACCCGCCACGGCCGGGTACCGCCGCCGGCACTCCGAGGTCGCATACCCCGTCATCTCTCCCCCAGGGACCGGATGCGTCGGAAGTTACAGACCAAGCGGGGTCGTAAGCGCTACGCCCTGCGCATGGCCACGGTGGAGCCGGTCTTCGGCCAGATCAAACAGGCCCGCGGCTTCCGCCAGTTCCTGATGCGGGGACTGGAGAAGGTCCAAGGCGAGTGGTCCCTCATCTGCACCGGCCACAACCTGCTCAAGCTGTTCCGGTGTGGTCGACTGGCCCCCGGATGAGCATGAGCCACCGGGCTAACCGAGCGCGTGGGATGTCCGCCGCACCGGTTGGGAACGACGTCCCATGCCAAGAGCCTCCCAGAGTGAGCATCGTCAACCGGCAGACATAATTGACGCCGATCGATAGCGGCTTGCACGGGCAGACTCGTTCAACAATACCCGGACTCGCTCCTGGATGCGTCCTGTGTCGATGACAACGGGGGCAAGGTTCGGTCTGGACAATCTCTAATCATCACGGTCTTGGTCACGGCTCTCGACCTCGCCCTTACATGTAGCGCCTCTCGCCTTGAGAACGCGCCACCCCACTATGATGACGACAGCCAACAACAATCCCGTAAACAGCACAAAGGACCAAAATAACAGCCAGGAGGAAAATAACGCTGCAACGACCCAAGACTCTGCAAACCTGTCCAGCACTGGCCCAAACACGGGTAGCGCCAGAATCACTACTACAGTGACTACGACCTCCACAAATATGACTACGAGTGCCGTCTTTATGGCAGTACTCCTCTGGTGGATGTACGTGCAGACTAGCGGAGCCCCATTCCCCAAGTCAAACGGAACGCGGGATGGCCTACGGGGGAGACGGCCGTGGTGACGGAGCCCTCTTGGTAGCCCGAGCCGGCGGAAGCCCGGCGAAATTCACTGGGCCATCTACCGCCGGAACCCGGACGGCAGCGAACCCCGCTACTACCCGTCCAACGCTCCGGAGGATATTCCGCTGGAGACCCTGGCCCACGTGGGAGGCTCCAGATGGCGCATTAAGACCGAGTTCGAGACGGAGTAGAGCGACGTGGGGCTTGACGCATACGAAACCCGCACCTAGGCTGGCTGGCATCACCACATCGCCATGTGCCTGCTGGGCGGGGCTTTTCTACTGAGCCTGCAACAGGATTGGGGGAAAAAGATGCCCCGGATCACCCGGCCGCAGGTGTACCGGGTGGTGCGAGAGCTGCTGCCCCGGGAACGGTTTGGGCCGGCTGAGCTGCTGCGGTGGCTGGCGGAGACTCAGGATAGTAACGCACGGGCCAGACGCTCCCATGCCCAGCGCCGAGCCGAACTTCGCGTATCCCCGGACACCCCTCTTTGAACTGTCGTTGTAATGCTAGAGGAAGGGCCGCACAAGCAAACACATTGACTGAGCCAATCGACGCCCGGTGCGAAAGCGCGCCGGGCGTCCGGCAGACTAACGCCCCGCCGGAAACTTGAAGCGCCGCGCTTCTCGCTGCCTCGCCTGGTTCAAACCGATCAGCAGGCCGCTGCCGGTGGTCAACCGCTTGACTTCGGCAATTTTCTATTCCTTCAGGCCAAGTTCCGGGCAAGGGGTTTCTCCACAGCCCAGCATCAACAGGTTGCTGCAGTTTTGCAACAGAAACAACTCGTCGTGATCGCATTTGCCGGCGCAGTAGGAGAGCGCGGCGCTCACGCCGACCATGGTAACGCCATACTGTCGTCCCTCGGCCCAGAGCCGCTCCGCCAGGAACGAGCTGCCGGCGTGCTGAAACAGCAGGTCGACCAAGTCGACGAGGAGCGTCCGTTGACGGCGCGGCTGGTCGACGAGCGAGCGGTCTTCGTGAAGAACCAGTTGGTAAACCGCATCGAGCAGAACCGCGACACCTCCCGGGTCCTGGTCGGCCTGATACAGGGTCAGGCGATCCTCGGCAACGTCAAGATCTTCCGCGTTCAGACCATCAAGCATCCCGGAAGCAACAACGTGCCCGCCGAGTTCGTCGAGGAGCCGCCGATAGTGGTCGTGGTCGGCAAAGACATGGCAGAAGAACCCACCGGCAACGGCTTCACGCAGGATTTGCGATGCCGCTTCCACCTTGCCGACGCCGGTGCGTCCGACGATCATGGCATGACGATCAAGGCGGGGAAGGTATTGCGTTTCATCAGGCATGGCGGGAAGGCTCCATCGGAAGGTTGGCGTGGCCGGAGTTGAGGTCAGTCATCGTCATCATCGTCGATGATCGTTGCTTCGGTGAAGTGGTCCATGCCGGTGTAACGAAATACCTCGCTCATAATGTCAAGACGCCTTTGACCCGGCTTCATCAGGTCGAGCATGACGTCGGCTTCTTTCACCATCCGTTGGTAGAGTTCCTTACCCGAAACGCGGCGTTTGCCCTTGAGGGCGTTCATCATCCCGCGGATACCGCTGTACTCGTTGGCCCGCTCCCGTTCCACCCAGCGCAAACGGGCGAGGCGTTTGTCCACCTCGCGGGCTCGGCGTTCGGCGTCCCAGGGCATACCCGGCTCGGGAACGGATTCACCAAAGAAGGAAACGAGCGCGAGCTCAATCTGGGTAACGAGGCCGAGCGCCGCCACCGTTTCCTGGTAATCCATCCCGAGACGAAACTGCGTCATCACCGCAACGGCCCGCGCGGAACGCAGGGCGATACGTTTCCGTTCCATTCCGTCGGCCCAACTTGCGTCACCGCGGCTGACGATGCCGAGGCCGGGAAGTTCCAGGTCCATCTCGCCGTCGCCGTCGATATCAACGGCGATGACGTGCCCCACGCTGTTTTCCGTTACCTGCGGCGCGTTCCTGAAGGCGTCGACGCCCTCCAGGTCCGCGCACATATCGTTGAACCTCTGCACCAAGAACCTCTGCACCAGGTCCTCGGTCATTTCAGCCTCTCCCGAAAGGAGCAGCTCGACCAGGGATTCTTCAATGTTCATGAGCTCAGCAATCGTCGAATTCGCCAGGGCATTCAGACGTTCCGGTGGCCGATGAGCCGCCGCCTCTTCAATCATTTCGCACCTCGGGGGAGACTGGAAATCACGGAACACTTTGCAGCCGTGATTTTCTCCATAATGAGGCGCAAAAGGCGGTCTCTGTTTTATAAATAAACTTGACCACCGGTTGACCGTAATTTGTACCTGATTCCTGGTATATAGAGCCCCACGGTCCCGCTGCGGAATAATTCCCGGCGGGGCAACGCAATTTTGAGCACGGCCCCCGCACGAAACGACCATAAATTCAGGCCCCGAATATTGATTACCCATTTCCCCCGTTCCAAAGGTAGTGTTTCGTGCGGAAGTGACCCCCTGAATATTCTTTACCCACTCCCGTTCAGCAAAAACTGCATACTATGTACCCCCTCACTAGTACTCAATCAAGTCTGGAAAGGCAGGGATAGAGGCGATGCAATTTGGATCGGGCATCCTGGGTGGTGAACCGCCAGTTGATGGTGACGCCCGCTGCGTTGCGTTGGGTTTCGTAGGCGGTGATCTGGCGTTGCAGGGCGTCGGCGTCGGGATTTCTCCTCTTGAAGCAGGAGCGGCTCAACGCGCTGAATTCGATCTCCGCCATGTTCAACCAACTGGCGTGCTTGGGCGTGTGGTGAAACTCGAGGCGCTTCACGATGCGCCGGGCCTCAGCAGCCGGGAACGTCTCGTAAAGGGACGCCATACGATGGGTATTCAGATTGTCCAGCACCACGCGGATCACCGGGGCATCGGCGTAAGCCTCATCCACTAGCCAGCGCATCTGGTGGGCGAAGTCCGGCATGGTGCGGCGCTCGGTGATGGCCAGGTGGCGCCAGCCCGCCAGGGGTTCACAGGTCAGGAAGATGTTGCGGGTGCCGCCGCGTCGATACTCGTAGTCCTGCCGCCGCGGTCGTCCCGGTTGAGGAGGCAACGGCTCCCTGACCGCGGCCAGCAGTTGGGTGGAGGTCTCGTCAAAGCACACCACCGGCCGATTGGGGTCGTAGGGTTCGGCATACAGGTCCAGCACGTCCTCCATCGCCGCCACGAATTCGCCGCCTACTTTCGGGATGCACCATTGCTGCTTCCGCCACGGCTTGAGGGTGTTTTTTTGAGCCTGAGCCTGACCGTCTCGTAGGACAGCGATGGCGCCAATCCCAACTCCACCACCTTGCCAGCCAACAAACGCAGGGTCCAGTGCTCATGGCCTTCGGGCGCGTCGCTGCACGCCAGGGCAATCAGAGCCTGCCCCGTACTGGATACGGGGTGGGCTTCGCCCCGATCGTCCAGCTTGCGATACCGGTTGGCTTGGGGATGGTCGTGCCGCACGCCCTCCAACCCCTCTTCGGCGTACCGCCGTTTGGTGCGGAACACCGTGCGCGGCGACGTGTCCAGAGCCGCCACCACCTGGGGGGCGCTCCACCCTTCGTCAGTCTTGAGGAGGATGCGCGCCCGATTGATGACCCGAGCGGAATGCCGCCCACTGTGGATCAATCCGCGCAACTGCTCCTGATCCTCCGACGACAACCGTACTGCGTATTTCTCCTGAACCATGGATGTCCCACCTCCCGCACCACTGTTTGCCAGTCAGCGTAACAACCCTGGCCCGCCCCGCGCTTCACCTGCCAATACAGGATTGACTCAATACTAAACTAAAGCCAAGGTGGGATGTGCATTTTCGGGATGTCCGGAGTTGGGTTATGAGTCTCGGAGGAGCCCTGCGGCCCGAGACTGCAGGACGGTCCGGCAGCGCCGTTTGACTTCGTCTCTCCGGCTGGCCAGCCGGCCGAGGAAGTTGCCGACCCTCTCCTGCACCAGGGCCTTGGTCCCCAGGCACAGGTTTCCGGTGGCCTCCTCTCTGGCCCAGCCCCAGACCGCCTCAGCGGCGTTGAAGTCCGGGCTGTACCCCGGCAGGTTCACCAACCTCAGCGCCAGCCCAGGCGTCCGCAGGTACTCCCTGACGGCCTCACCGCGGTGCGCCGGCGCGTTGTCCCAGATCACGGTCAGTGGTTCGGTGTGTCGCGCCCTTAGAGGGTGTTTTAAAAGCTGGGGGGGGGCGTGCCAAGCGGCGGAGCATGAGTCCGGTCATAGCGGTGTAGACCCAGGCTTCGGTGGTTTCCGGCAGTGCTTCATAATCTTTGCTCAATCTCCGGCGCCGGCCCAGCCAGGCGAAAGTGCGCTCCACCACCCAGCGTCGGGGCAACACCTCAAAGCGGTGGCTGTTCCCGGGACGCCTCACTATCTCCAGAGTCCAACCCGTCAGTGTCGCCACCCACTCGATCAACTTTCCGGCGTAGCCGCCATCCGCCCAGATCAAGCTCAACCGGGGAAACCTTCCGGTCAGCTTGCTAATGACCAGCTTGGCCCCATCCCGGTCTTGCAGGTCGGCTGGGTGCACCGCCACCGCCAACAGCAGTCCCTGGGTATCCACCACAATATGCCGTTTGCGGCCTTTCACCTTCTGGCCCGCGTCGTACCCCCGAGGCCCCCTTTTTCCGTGGTCTGCACCGACTGGCTGTCGATGATGGCCCCGCTGGGGCTGGGCTGGCGGCCCAGGAACCGTCGCATCGTGGGGAGCAGGGCATCGTGAATCCCCTGCCAGGTCCCATCTCGCCGCCAAACCCAAAAGTAGTGGTAGACCGATTGCCAGGGAGGCAGGTCGTGAGGCAACAGACGCCATGCACAACCGGTGCGCAGCACGTACCGGATGGCATTCACCACCTCCCGGCGGGAGTACTTGGCGGGCCGGCCACCCGGCTTCACCGGCGGAACCAGGGGTTCCAGAATCTGCCACTCGGCCTCCGTCAAATCCGTGGAATAAACTGCTCGGCTCATGCTCCAAGTCTATAGCCTGCCCTGCTACATTGCCTGCTATTTCCCAGTCCCTTTTTAAACACTTTCTTAGTTGCAACAGGAAGGCGGCCGCGGTTACGGCATTGCTGTTACCCTCCAGTTCCATCCACTCCACCTCCCCGGTCTCCAGGCACACCGCAGAGTAGTAGCCGGCCTTCTCGCCCCGGCGCGGGCTGGTGGAGTCCACCAGGGCCGGTTCCCCCTTCAACACCCACTGGCCCCGCAACTCGGCATCGGCCCGGAAGTGGGCCTCATCAGCAAAGAATACCTTGGCCCCGGTCCCCGCCGCGCCTCCTCATACAGAGCGGCATACTCCGCCACGAAAGCCTCCCGCTTGCCTTCGTCAGCCTTGACTAGGCGCTTCTTGGGCCGCTTCAAGGCGAACCCCAAGCGGTGCAGGTAATTCAGACAACTGCTGCGGCTCAGGCTGATGCCGCAGCGCTCCAAGACAAACCGATGGACCACTTTCCAGTTCCAGTTGGCCAGTTCGATGCCCGCCATGGCAGGCTGCTCCTGCACCGCCTCCTTCAACTCCGCCTGCTGCATCTCGCCGAGGGCGGGGGGAACCACCGGACTGCTCGAAAATCAAGGCGGCAGTGTTACCGCCCTCGCCAAAGGCGGCGGCCCATCTTCCGATGGTGTGCGGGTCCCGTCCCAGGGCCTGCGCCGTACTCGAAGCCGTCCATCCTTGGGCCAGCAGCCAGATGGCGTGCCATCGTTCCCGCTCCCGGGGCGTCGGCGCCAGAATAAGCCGCCGGTGCAAGTCCCTGGCGTCCATCTGCCAGTGTTCGAGAAACCGGTCTATCTCCCTCACACCCATCACCAACCCCTCCCTGACTCTAAAACGGGCTAACCCAACTCCCCACCAAATCTACCGCATAACCCTGCGCATTTCACCTTGGCTTTGGTTTAGAGCCTATCCTAAAAACTGGTGGAAACTTGCAGGGGCGTTGCGGGAAGGAAAGCGGGGGTTGCGTCTAGACTGGGGCAATGACCAAAGCGAAAGATACCAAGCCGCCACGTCCGAAGCGTGCTGGCCCAGCCACCAAGACCAATCCCACCACCGGCGCGTTCCAGATCTCCGACGAGCTCTGGGAGGTGCTGGCGCCCCTGATCCCCGAGCATGTGAACACCCACCGATTCGGCGGCGGCCGGCCCCGGGTTCCCGACCGCACCTGCGCCAATGGCATCTTCTACGTGCTGCGCACCGGCTGCCAGTGGAAAGCCCTGGACGCCACGGGCATCTGTTCCGGGTCCACCGCCCACCTGCGCTTTCAGGAATGGGTTGCCGCTGGAGTGTTCCTGGAGCTGTGGCGGGTGGGACTGGAACGCTATGACGAACTGAAGGGGCTGGACTGGAGTTGGCTGAGTATGGACGGCGCCATGACCAAATCGCCCTTGGGCGGGGAAAAAAACCGGCCCCAATCCCACTGACCGCGGCAAATGCGGGGTCAAGCGTAGCCTGTTGACCGAAGCTGAGGGCATTCCGGTGGGTCTGGCGGTGGACGGGGCCAACCGTCATGACATGAAGCTGGTGCGGGCCACGGTGGACAGCCTGCCCGTGCCGCGACCGGCGCCCAGTCCAGACCAACCCCAGGGTATGTGCCTGGATAAAGGCTACGACTTTGACGAGGTGCGACGCACGTTGGACGAGTTTGGCTTCACCGCTCACATCCGCAGCCGGGGCGAGGAGGCCAAGGCCATCAAAAGAGCAGCTGGATTCAAAGCCCGGCGCTGGGTCGTGGAACGCTCGCACAGCTGGCTGAACCGCTTCCGGCGCATCCTGGTCCGCTGGGACAAGTCCCCTGAGAACTACATCGCCTTTCTTCATTTCGCCTGCGCCCTCACCGCCCTCAGGGCTGCTGGGTTATTAGGATAGGCTCTTAGTACTCAATCAATCTTGGAATTGAAGGGATAGAGGCGATGCAATTTGGATCGGGCATCTTGAGTGGTGAACCGCCAGTTGATGGTGACGCCCGCTGCGTTGCGCTCGGTCTCGTAGGCCGTGATTTGGCGTTGCAGGGCGTCCGCGTCGGGGTTTCTCCCCTTGAGACAGGCGCGGCTCAACGCGCTGAATTCGATCTCCGCCATGTTCAACCAACTGGCGTGCTTGGGCGTGTGGTGAAACTCGAGGCGCTTCACGATGCGCCGGGCCTCAGCAGCCGGGAACGTCTCGTAGAGGGACGCCATACGATGGGTATTCAGATTGTCCAGCACCACGCGGATCACCGTAGCATCGGGGTAAGCCTCATCCACCAGCCAGCGCATCTGGTGGGCGAAGTCCGGCATGGTGCGGCGCTCGGTGATGGCCAGGTGGCGCCAGCCCGCCAGGGGTTCACAGGTCAGGAAGATGTTGCGGGTGCCGCCGCGTCGATACTCGTAGTCCTGCCGCCGCGGTCGTCCCGGTTGAGGGGGCAACGGCTCCCTGACCTCGGCCAGCAGTTGGGTGGAGGTCTCGTCAAAGCACACCACCGGCCGATCGGGGTCGTAGGGTTCGGCATACAGGTCCAGCACATCCTCCATAGCCTGCCCCGTACTGGATACGGGGGCCGCCACGAATTCGCCGCCTACTTTCGGGATGCGCCATTGCTGCTTCCGCCAGGGCTTGAGGGTGTTTTTTTGAGCCTGAGCCTGACCGTCTCGTAGGACAGCGATGGCGCCAAGCCCAATTCCACCACCTTGCCGGCCAACAAACGCAGGGTCCAGCGCTCATGGCCCTCGGGCGCGTCGCTGCACGCCAGGGCAATCAGGTGGGCTTCGCCCCGATCATCCAGCTTGCGATACCGATTGGCTTGGGGATGGTCGTGCCGCACGCCCTCCAATCCTTCCTCGGCGTACCGCCGTTTGGTGCGGAACACCGTGCGCTGCGACGTGTCCAGAGCCGCCGCCACCTGGGGGGCGCTCCACCCTTCGTCAGTCTTGAGGAGGATGCGCGCCCGATTGATGACCCGAGCGGAATGCCGCCCACTGTGGATCAATCCCCGCAACTGCTCCTGATCTTCCGACGACAACCGTACTGCGTATTTCTCCTGAACCATGGATGTCCCACCTCCCGCACCACTGTTTGCCAGTCAGCGTAACAACCCTGGCCGCCCCGCGCTTCACCTGCCAATACAGGATTGACTCAATACTAGTACCGTTCCCAGATAGATTTGTAAGAATATGAGAAGGCAGCCATACTTGGGTATGATCTTTCTGCGAGGAAGTGCCCAGCGATGGCTGCCATCAAGTATAAAGTCAAACTGACCGAGTCCGAACGGACCTGTCTCAATGAGGTTTCCCACCGGGGCAAGCCGTCAGTCCGCACCGTCAAGCGGGCGCTGGCGCTGCTCAAAGCTGACGAAAGGCTTGGGGACCGTGAGATAGCCGATGTGCTTTTGATCAGCGCCGCTACCGTTGCCAGAGCGCGGAAGCGGTACGTGGAGGAAGGACTTGAGGCCGCCATCAATGACCGACCGCGGCCGGGCCGGGAGCGCAAGCTGGACGGCAAGCAGGAAGCGCACCCCGTATCCAGTACGGGGCAGGCTCTGATTGCCTTCGCGTGCAGCGCAGCGCCCGCAGGACACGCGCACTGGACGCTCCAGTTGCTGGCCGACAAGGTGGTGGAGTTGGAGTTTGCCGAGAGCATCTCCCTGGAGACGGTGCGCCAGATACTCAAAAAAATGAACTCAAGCCCTGGAAGAAGAAAGAGTGGTGTATCCCCAAGGTGAGCAGGGAGTTCGTGGCGCGGATGGAGGATGTGCTGGACTTGTACCACCAGGAGTACAACCCGGAGCGTCCGGTAGTGTGTTTCGACGAGACCTCCAGGCAATTGACCGGGGAGGTGCGTCCGCCCATCAAGGCCGTTCCTGGACGGGTGGAACGCTATGACACTGAGTACCAGCGAAACGGGACCCGAAACCTGTTCATGATCTGCGAGCCGAAGGGCGGATGGAGACCTGTCGCCGTGACCGGGCGCCGCACTGCCGTGGACTTCGCGCACCAGATGCGGTGGCTGGTGGACGAGGCATACCCTGATGCCGCGGTGGTCCGGCTGGTGATGGACAACCTCAACACCCACCAGCCCGGCTCGCTCTACGAAGCATTTGAGCCGTCCGAAGCCCGGCGCATCGCTAAACGGCTGGAGTTTCATTACACCCCCACTCATGGCAGCTGGCTGAATATGGCTGAGATCGAGTTGAGCGTCTTCAGCAGAGCGTGTCTGGACCGCCGTATCAGCGATGAGCCGGAGCTGCGGCGGGAGGTTGCGGCGCTCGAAAGCGAGCGCAACGAAGCAAAATCAGTCATAGACTGGCGGTTTTCCACCCAGATGCTCGTAGTAAGCTCCAACACATCTACCCTACAAAATCAGATTGAAACGGTACTAGCGGACTGAGGTCATGATTCGGGCCGGAGATAACGGCTGACGTGTCAATTTCCACGGTCATGGACCCGGCCTGACCACGGTCATTGACCCACCCTGGAAGCATGGCGATTTGATAGATAGCAGGTTGCTGTTGGTCGGTCAATCACCTCCTTCTGTGCTCAGCAGGGCGCGGTGTGGAGACAGCCGCTCTCTGTAACTGGTTCCGTCGATTACGATCTGGTAGCTGGCGTTGGCCAGGCGGTCGAGAGCACTGTTGCCCAGGATAGGGTCGTCGAAGAGACTGAGCCATTCTTCGACGGCACGGTTGCTGGTGATGATGAAGCTGGACGACCGGTGTCGGTTGAGGATGAGTTCGTAGAGATCGGCGGACTGCTGGGCGGTGAGCCGGTGGAGGCCGAGGTCATCCAGGATGAGCAGGTCAGGTGTCAGGAAGGACCGGAAGGCACGGTCGACGGAGTTGTCCACCCTGGCCTGGGCCATGGCCTTGAAGAAACCGTCGGCGTGGCTGAAGCGGACGGTGTGTCCGGCGCGGATGGCGGAATAGCCCAGCGCTTGAGCGAGGAAGCTCTTGCCGACACCGGCCGGTCCGACCAGGAGCACGTGCTCGTGCTTGTCGAGAAACTCCAGGGAGAAAACGGCGTCCAGCAGTCGGCGATCCAGGGTAATTGACGCCGACCAGTCGAAGTCCTGCAGTCGGCAGGTCTCCTCGAAACCGGCGTTGTGCAGCCGGACTTCGGTACGCCGGTGGGCACGGCGGTTGACCTCGTCGCTGAGGACGATCTCCAGGAATGAGGCGTAGTCCAGTTGCTCCCGACGGGCCAGGGCGATGCGCTCGGGCAGGGTGGCGGCCATGGCGCCCAGCTTGAGGCTCTTGAGCAAGGGCGTGAGTTCGGTGGTGCGGGTCATGGGTAATCTCCTCAGGTCAGACCGGCTGACGGCGGTAGGCGGTGTTGTGGGAGAAGACGCTGCCGGGACGGGCAAAGCGTCCCGGCGGCATCGGCAAGGGCAGTTGGGGCGTGGTCTCCTCTTCCAGGGCCTGTACCAGGATGCGTTCCACACGGCGCACGTCGATGAGGTCCACGTCGAGGGCGCGCCGGCAGGCGGCGTCCAGACGCTTTGCCGTGTAGCGCTCGCCCAGACGCAACAGCTTGTGTCCCTGCCGGATCCTGGACCAGGGCACTTTGTCTTCGAAGAGACGGTCGGCGAATTCGGCCACCGCCGGTCCCAGCTTGGCGGCGCTGCGCTTGATCCGGTCCGGCACCCGGGTGGTGTAAGGGCTGATCTCTGCGGGGTAATCATCAGGGTCGGTGGATCGCCCACCCACGGGCTGGCGGACGTGGGTCTTGATCAGCTGGCCCCGGTGGTAGATGCGCACCAGCTTGCTGTCCACCCTGACCTCCACCTCCTGTCGCGGTGGACAGAGGTCCGACGGCACCGAGTAGAGCGCCTGCAGGCACTGGATGTGGTGATCGGGATGGACCTTGGCAGTGCGCCAGTCGGCAATGTCGTAGGGCTGGCCGTCCCAGGGCAGCAGGACGTGGCGCTCCTCATCCTGGAAGACCACCAGCGGCTTCCTGCGGGTGGTGCCGTGAATGCGCATTCCGGCGACATCCAGACACCACCTGGGCGCCGCCGCTCTCACATGGTTGAAGTCGTCGAAATCGGCTCCCTTGAAAAAACGCTCTCTGGCGTAGGGCACGCCACGCTCCACCTTGGGCTTGTCCTTGGGGTGGGCAGCCCGAGCCGGATCGGTGATGAAGCCACGGTGCTGGGCGTACTCCAGGAAGCCCCTGGTGAGAACGGGATGCAGCGGATCGGTGCCCACCACTGCGGCGGGGAAATTGTCGATGACCAGGTACCTGGGCATCCCGCCGAAGAAGGCCCACGTCGCCTCAAGGCCAGCGATCACGTCCGGCAGTTTCTGCAGTTGCATGGGCCAGACAAAACAGTGGCGGGAATGGCACAGCACGATGATCATGGCCCACACCGTCTTGCGCTTGCCCGTGGTTGGATCCGTGATCATCCCCAGCCGACCGAAGTCGGCCTCGGCCACCTCACCGGGCGGCGTGTCCTCCATCCGCACCGTGGTCTTGCTGGGCCGCCGCCAGTTCCGCTGCAGCACGAAACGACGCAGCGACTGGTACGACAAGGCGCATCCCCTGGCCAAAAGCAGCTCGTGGATGCGGGTCATCTGCAGCCGGTCTTTGGCAATCCACTGGTAGATCTGGTCGGCCCACGGCTCCAGCTGGTCCTGGCTGGGTCTCTCCACCTGCCGTGGCCCCGACTGGCCGATCCCAGCCAGCCGGCTCAACTGCTCCTCGGTGGGAACCGGCCCGTCCTGGGCAATGCCCTCGGCCTTTGCCGCCAACAGGTACCGGCGCACCGTGTTGCGCGACAGACCGGTGCCCGCGGCGATCTGTCGCCGACCCGCACCCGCCTGCCAACGGCGGATTATCTCTTGTATTTCCATCCTGAAAACCTCCCGGTAAGCCATCGCTGCACCTCAAATACGAAGTGCGGCAATGGTCGCCGTTACGGCTTCCAGAGTGGGTCAATCACCCTGTAAATCCCGGGTCAATGACCCTGGCAATTTTTCGGGTTTAACGGGTCAAAGTCCTTGGTCAATGACATGACGACGACCCGTAGCGGCCCCCGGTTTTTGCGGCGGCGACCTCCTTAGCCCGAATCCACCGAAAAGATAAATGTCGTGGTGTGCTGAAGGGGTAAGAAAGTGCCCCTGTGCATCTGGGATAATGGTTTTGGAAAGACAAAACCAACCAGAAACAAGGAGCACCCAATAGCAACTGTCTTGAAAGTCAACAGGCATGAGCGACGACTGGCTGAGTCATATCGCGCCAAGGGTAGCCATGTTTGAGCATGGCGTTGAGCATAACCAGCAGTTTGCGCATGGACGCGACCAGCGCCACCTTGTTCGGCTTACCAGCTGCCAGCAGCCTCTGGTAGAAGTCCCGAATAGCAGGGTTGTGGCGGCTGGCTACCAACGCTCCCATGTAGAGGACGGCCCGCACCCGGGAGCGTCCGCCCCAGACGGCGCGTTTGCCCCGCAGGGCGCCGCTGTCGCGGTTGTAGGGAGCCACGCCGACCAGGGCAGCAATCTGCTTGCGATCCAGCGTGCCCAATTCCGGCAGATGCGCCAGCAAGGTCAGCGATAGCTGCGGGCCCACGCCGGGAACCGTGCCGAGCAGGTCATCCTTCTCACGCCACGCTGGACTCCGGCGCAAAGTCTGACGTAGCCCTTGGTCCAAGTCGCTCAACTCTTGTTCCAACCACGCGATGTGGGCTTCAATGCGGGGACTAACGGCGCGGGGACTAACGGCGCCGCTGGCGGTGCCCAGCCGGTTCTGCTCGGAGACCAGCATGGTCATCACCTGGCGCCGGCGGGCAGTCAGCGAGTTGAGGACCGGGGTCTCGGCGTCCTTGAGGGGACGCACCTCGACCCAGATGCTACCGGAGGACGGACGGCGTCGGCGAAATGGGCCAGGACCCCCGCGTCCAGAGTGTCGGTCTTGGCCAGCGTTCCGGTGGCCTTGGCGAAGTCCCTGACCTGGCGTGGGTTGACCACCACCACCGGCAGCGCCGCAGCGGCCAGGGCGACCACCAAGGGCAGCTCCAAGCCGCCCGTAGCCTCCAGCAACACCAAGGCAGGCTCCAGGTCCACTATCTGGGGGATCAGTCCCTCAATTCCGGTCTCATCGTAGGGCAGGACCCATCGCTTCCCGGTAGGCCGGACCGCAACGTCCAACCGCGCCTTTGAGACATCAATGCCTACGAACCTCGGCTCTCCTCCCATCTTACCTCCTGCTTACCTCCGGTTTCAGTGTTGACCCTTCCTTGCACGATGCGGGCTCGATTGGCCCAGGCAACTGTCCGGGTTCTACCGTTAGGGAACGCGGCGACCCCTGCTATTGGACGGTCTACCATGACCCAGATGCTACCGGTCTGCCGCGCTCCGGACCGCCACATATGAGCTATTGTCGCGGGCCAAAGTCAGGATACAAGATGCTGCCAAGCAACGACCCCGACCGCATCCAAATCGCCTTTGACGACCCCCGCCTGGTCAACAATGCCGGGCTGATCCTGCCGGCCACGTTGGCCTTGCACTTGGGCCTTCCCGAACTGGTCGACCGGCACCTGGACCTGGGCGATGCCCCGGGCCGAGCCAATACGGGCGACAAGATTGTGACCCTGGTGGCCTCCGCGCTGGCTGGCGGCGACTGCATCGACGACGCCGACGTGTTGCGCACCGGCGGGACGGCCGGCACTCTCGGCTGCGTGGTCAAGGCGCCATCCACCCCGGGTACCTTCCTGGGGACGTTCCGGCGCAGCTTCCGGTGGGGGCACGTCCGCCAGCTGGACCGGGTGAGTCGCGAGCTGCTGGCACGGGCCTGGGCTGCCGGGGCCGGCACCGGCGACGTGCTGATGTCGCGGCTGCGCGCGGGCCGGGCCAACACCGCTCGGGGCGCCGCCCACTTCCTGCGGGAGACGGTGGGGCGGGTGCGCTACGCCGGGGCTACCGGACAACTCACGGTGCGGGCCGACCGCGGCTTCTACACCCACGCCGTGGTATCCGTCTGCCGCAAGACGAATGTCCGCTGCTCCATCACCATCCGCCAGCACGCCCGCCTGCGCAATCTCATCGAGGCCATACCCGAGACGGACTGGACGCCGATTCCTTACTGGATGGACGGCGCCGCCGCTGTGGCGGAGGCCACTGCAGAGCCTGTCTCAAAAGTCAGCAATAGTGCTAGTACTGGATCAAACTTGTATAGGCAGATGAAGGATGAAACGGGCTATGGTTGCTACGCTGGTGGTGAAACAGCGGTGCGGGAGGTGTGGCATCCATGGTTGCAGAGAAATACGCGGTACGGTTGTCGGCGGAAGATCGGGACCAACTGGAGCGGTTGATCCGTAGCGGCCAGCGCTCCGCTCGGGTCATCAATCGGGTGCGCATCCTGCTCAAGACTGATGCGGGCTGGAGTGCTTCCCAAGTGGCGGCGGCCCTGGACACGTCGCCGCGCACGGTGTTCCGCACCAAACGGCGGTACGCCGAGGAAGGACTGGGCGGCGTGCTGCACGACCACCCCCAAGCCAATCGGTATCGCAAGTTGGACGATCGGGGCGAAGCCCATCTGATTGCCCTGGCGTGCAGCGACGCCCCCGAAGGCCATGAGCACTGGACCCTGCGTTTGTTGGCCGACCAGGTGGTGGAGTTGGGATTGGTGGCGTCGCTGTCCCACGAGACGGTCAGGCTCAGGCTCAAAAAAACACCCTCAAGCCCTGGCGGAAGCAGCAGTGGTGCATCTCTCGGATGAACGGGGAGTTTGTGGCGGCCATGGAGGACGTGCTGGACCTGTACGGCGAACCCTACGACCCCGATCGGCCGGTGGTGTGCTTCGACGAGACCTCCACCCAGTTGCTGGCCGACGTGCGGGAGCCGTTGCCCGCCCAGCCGGGACGACCGCGTCGGCAGGACTATGAGTATCGACGCGGGGCACCCGCAACATCTTCCTGGCCTGTGAACCCCTGGCTGGCTGGCGCCACGTAGCCATCACGGAGCGGCGTACCATGCCGGACTTCGCCCACCGGATGCGGTGGCTGGTTGACGTGGCCTACCCCGATGCCCCGGTGGTGCGGGTGGTTCTCGACAATTTGAACACGCACCGCATGGCTTCCCTCTATGAGACCTTCCCCGCCGCCGAAGCTCGGCGCATCATGAAGCGGCTGGAGTTTCACCACACGCCCAAACACGCCAGTTGGCTGAACATGGCGGAGATCGAATTCAGCGCGTTGAGCCGCTCCTGCCTCAAGAGGAGAAATCCCGACGCCGACGCCCTGCAACGCCAGATCACCGCCTACGAAACCCAACGCAACTCAGGGGGTGTCACCATCAACTGGCGGTTCACCACCCAGGATGCCCGATCCAAATTGCATCGCCTATATCCCTTCAATTCCAACGTTGACTGAGTACTAGTATTGAGTCAATCCTGTATTGGCAGGTGAAGCGCGGGGCGGGCCAGGGTTGTTACGCTGACTGTCAAACAGTGGTGCGGGAGGTGCGACATCCATGGTTCAGGAGAAATACGCAGTACGGTTGTCGTCGGAAGATCAGGAGCAGTTGCGGGGATTGATCCATAGTGGGCGGCATTCCGCTCGGGTCATCAATCGGGTGTGCATCCTGCTCAAGACTGATGCGGGCTGGAGTGCTTCCCAAGTGGCGGCGGCCCTGGACACGTCGCAGCGCACGGTGTTCCGCACCAAACGGCGGTACGCCGAAGAGGGGTTGGAGGGCGTGCGGCACGACCATCCCCAAGCCAACCGGTATCGCAAGCTGGACGATCGGGGCGAAGCCCACCTGATTGCGCTGGCGTGCAGCGACGCGCCCGAAGGCCATGAGCACTGGACCCTGCGTTTGTTGGCTGGCAAGGTGGTGGAGTTGGGCTTGGCGCCATCGCTGTCCTACGAGACGGTCAGGCTCAGGCTCAAAAAAACACCCTCAAGCCCTGGCGGAAGCAGCAATGGTGCATCCCGAAAGTAGGCGGCGAATTCGTGGCGGCGATGGAGGACGTGCTGGACCTGTATGCCGAACCCTACGACCCCGATCGGCCGGTGGTGTGCTTTGACGAGACCTCCACCCAACTGCTGGCCGCGGTCAGGGAGCCGTTGCCTCCTCAACCGGGACGACCGCGGCGGCAGGACTACGAGTATCGACGCGGCGGCACCCGCAACATCTTCCTGACCTGTGAACCCCTGGCGGGCTGGCGCCACCTGGCCAGCACCGAGCGGCGCACCAGGCCGGACTTCGCCCACCAGATGCGCTGGCTAGTGGATGAGGCTTACCCCGATGCCCCGGTGATCCGCGTGGTGCTGGACAATCTGAATACCCATCGTATGGCGTCCCTTTACGAGACGTTCCCGGCTGCTGAGGCCCGGCGCATCGTGAAGCGCCTCGAGTTTCACCACACGCCCAAGCACGCCAGTTGGTTGAACATGGCGGAGATCAAATTCAGCGTGTTGAGCCGCTCCTGTCTCAAGGGGAGAAACCCCGACGCCGACGCCCTGCAACGCCAAATCACGGCCTACGAGACCGAGCGCAACGCAGCGGGCGTCACCATCAACTGGCGGTTCAGCACTCAAGATGCCCGATCCAAATTGCATCGCCTCTATCCCTGCCTTTCCAGACTTGATTGAGTACTAGCGTGTAAACTGTGAGCCGACGTTGGGAGAGAGGAGACAGGAAGATGCCGCTTCGAGATCTGGACCGGGAGCAGCTGTGGCTGTTGCCGCCGTCTCTTGACGAACTGTTGCCATTGGATCACCCGGCTCGATTCGTGGCCGTGTTGGTTGACGCTCTGGACAAAGCAGGCTGGGCCGAGTTGGGCGTGGAGATAGACGGAGACCCTCTGGGAGCGCCGGCCTAGCATCCGCGGGCGCTGCTCTGCGTGTGGCTGTATGGCTTCATGACCGGGGTGCGTTCCTGCCGGAAGCTGGAGGCGGCCGGCCGGGACCGGATACCGTATTTGTGGCTGACCGGATGCCAGCATCCGGACCACAACACCTTGTGGCGGTTCTACAAAGAGCACCGGGAGGCGATGAGGAGACTGTTCCAGCGCACAGTGCGGACCGCGGTGGCAATGCAGCTGGTGGACCTGGCGGTTCAAGCGGTGGACGGGACGAAAGTGGCGGCCAACGCCACCAGGGATAGAACATACGACGCCGCAAGAGGGCGCCGCTTGCTGGATCGGCTGGAGCAAGCAATACTGGAGCAAGCAATAGAGGACCCGGAGGCGCAGAACGAAGGGAGAGAGGATGCCCCCGCCGTCCATCTGCCGGAAGAGCTGGCCGACCAGAGAGCCTTGAGAGAACCGGTGCGGCAGGCGATGGACGACCTGGCGAGCCGGGAAGGTCCCAAGCACATCAACCTGACCGACCAGGATGCTCGCCTCATGAAGACACGGCGCGGCATCGCGCCCGGCTACAACGCCCAATCCATGCCCAATCCATGGTCTCACCAATAGAGGTGGATGATGAAGCCTCCGGGAGGCTGATCACCGCGGTTGACGTGGTAGATGAACCGACCGACTACGGCCAGTTTACCCCGCTGTTGGAGCAGGCCGAGGAGACGACGGGTACCAGAGCCTGCCTGACCCTGGCTGACGCCGGTTATTACTCGGGGAGCAACCGGTCAGAGTGCGCTGGCCGGGGGCCGGCGGTGGCGATGCCAGAGACATCACCGCGACAGTCTCGAGGTCATCCGTACCACAAGGATCGGTACCACAAGGATCGGTTCGCCAACGATGAGAGCAGCGACGGTTTCAGGTGTCCCCAGGGAAAGGCGCTCCCCTTCGACCGTATCCGCATCCCCCCCAATGGAGTCCATTACCGATTTTACCGGGCGCCCGGAGCCGTCTGCCGAGCGTGCCCTGCCTTTGGCGTGTGCACGAAAAGCAAGGATGGCCGCAACGCAACCGTTGGGCCGTACGACGCGGCCCTGCGGCGCCACCGCGCTTGGATGGCACCGCGGCAGCTAAAGAGGCGTACCAGCTGAGGAAGCAACTGGTCGAGCCGGTGTTCGGGATTGTCAAGGAGCAACAAGGGGGCCGGAGGTTCCTCTTGCGAGGTCTGGCAAACGTGGCGGCCGAGTGGACCGTATTGGCCACGGCGTTCAACCTGAGAACCCTTTGGCGAGTGTGGCGCTCCCGCGTCTGCGGCCACGTATTTGGCGGTCGCCATGTCCCGCAGCACGGCCCCCAGAGCCTCATCGCGCTTCCTGAATCGTGTCGATGACACGTGTCCAGCCTCACTGTTCGACCTCACTGTTCGACCTATCCCCGATCTCGGGCCAGTCATCGGGCCAGTCATGGGTAGGTCAAGGCGCGGCTATCGACCTCTCAGCCCTTCCAATGCCTCATTCTCCCTCACCTATTGGGACAGGCTCTACACCCCCTTTCCAGAGCGAGCCCGACGCCGCGCCGGTGCGGCTCATCGTCCGGCGGGTGCAGCCCACGCCCGGTTCCCAGCTGGCCCTCTTCGCCGCCTACAGCTATCACGGCTGCATCACCGACCGGGACGGGGCAACCCTGGAACTGGAGGCCGACCACCGCCGCCACGACGAGATCGAGAACGCGATTCGCGACCTCAAGTCCGGCGTGGGGCTCAACCATCTCCCCTCGGGCCGCTGCGCCGCCAACGCCGCCTGGCTGGCCGTCCAGGTGCTGGCCCACAACCTGGCTCGCTGGACGGCGCGCATCGGTCTGGGCCAGCAGGTGGTGACCACCAAGACCCTCCGGCGACGCTTCTGCTCCCTCGCCGGACGCCTCACCCGCTCGGCGCGCCGCCCACTTTGCAGCTGCCAAAGCGTTGGCCCTGGGAAACCCAGTTCAGTGGCGCCCTGGCGCGGTTGCGCGCCCTGCCATTTCCGGCCTGACGGCGCCGCTGGTGTCAACGCCGACGGAGATCTGACCCGCCCACCAGACTACCCGACCGCCTCGCAGACTTGCGCCAGGCTGGTCCCCGAGCGTCTCTTGCTGCACGCTACCCTGACAATTTCGCCCAGCATCGCCACCGCGGGCCGCCATCATCATAGCTGTGTGGCTACCTCACGCCGCCCTCATCCCCTCTATTGGAATCAGGCCAGGCCCGTTCGCCTTCCCTTGCCCATCATCCCTTGTGTCAACGCCACGGCCCATCGCTTCGGTGGATTCGGGCTTATACTCGGGCTTATACATGGAGGAGCCTCAGTGGCCCCGATGGTCAGCAGACCGCAACCCCGGTGTCCATCGCGCTGCCCGCCTGACGGCACCGTCGGTACCTGACCCATCCACTAGACTTACCAACCGCCTCGAAGACTCGCGCCAAGTCGGTCCCCGAGCGTCTCTGGCTGCATGCTGCCCTGGCCATCTCGCCCAGCACCGCCACTGCGGGCCGTCAACATCTCCTTTGCGTGGCTACCGCACCCTGCACCCAGCCAAATCTATTGGAATCAAGCCCTCACCGTCTCGCTCCCTTGCCTCGCATCCCTTGTCTGACCGGCATGGCTACATCCCTTCGGTGGATTCGGGTTTAGGATCAAACGCGGCAATCCATCCGCTTCCCGGTTATAGCGCTCCATGCCGTAATCTACCGATCAACCCGTTGCTGTGATCGTCACTGTAATGATATCAATCCCGTGGTACTTCTGGTGCCTCACCGAGGATACGTAATGGCGTAGCAACCGGAACGATACCTCGTTCTCGTCAGGGATCGCTGGCAACTCGCTCAGCAAGGACAGGCGGTCCTCCATGTTTTCCCCTTCCGACGCCGTTGCGAACTCCATCTCGACAGAAGGACCCTCAACGCGGGCATTCAATACCAGCCGCCTCGGCTGCCCACTGGTAACGTCGTCCTCCTGCTGCCTCAGGATCGCCATTGTTTCCTCGCCCGCGGCCAATATCTGGTCCGTCGCGTCGGCGTTGCATCCTGCCTTTGCTGCGAAATCCCGCAGAAACTTGTCAAGCAGTGCCGGCGCGTCGTCGTTGAGGGCGACCTGTAGCCGCCGCGGTCGCCGGCGCGACAATTCTACAAAGGCCATCATCGCTACCGCCACGATTGCGCCCGCTGTCATTCCGTTTCCTAGCAAAACGCTGAGGAATCCGTCCCCGAGCAGCGCAGGGAAGATCACTTGGTTCTGAAAACCCACTCCAATCCAGAATGCCAGGCCTACTATCACGGCTTTGCGATGATCTATCCCATCCCTGATCACTATATTCATACCTTGCACGAACAACAGGGTGATTAACACCGCTCCGTATCCCGCTATGACTGGGGCCGGAATCGCAATCAG
This sequence comes from Dehalococcoidia bacterium, assembly GCA_965220095.1. Taxonomy (GTDB): domain Bacteria; phylum Chloroflexota; class Dehalococcoidia; order Lucifugimonadales; family UBA3495; genus Bin87. The sequence continues at coordinate 494,454 of OZ244805.1, read as the reverse complement.
CAACGCCGCAATCTTGGGGAAGAACGCTATCGCAATGAAGATTGCTCCGACAGCGATCCCCACCCGCCGGGAAGCTATACCGGTGACCTCCGCCAACGATACGCTCGACGAATACGTGGTGTTCGGTACGGTTCCTGCGATTCCCGAGAAAAGGTTACCCACTCCGTCTGCGTTGAGCGCCCCCTGGACGACTCTGAAATCGGTGGCCCGGGGACGGCGTCTGGACACACGTTGGATGGCGACGCCGTCCCCGATGGTCTCAATGGATCCCACTATTGTCACCACTACGAAAGCTGGCAACAGCGCCCAGAACTCGACGCCTGGTGTGACGTCCCAACCCGGCCATGACCCAAAAGCGGCGCCAAACCAGGGAGCATCCACTACGTGCTGAAAGTCGTACATACCGAAAGGTACGGATACCATGCAACCGGCAACGATGCCGATCAGCGGTGACCATATCCGCAATGTCGGTGGAGCGCGAAGCACCAGGGCCGCCACAACTACCACAGATACTATCGCCACGATTGGAGCGCCGGAGGAGTCGATATGTTCCGGTACATCAGTGAGCATGTCGAACAGTATCGGCATGACGGTAGCGGCAATCAGCATGATCACGGTGCCGGTAACCACGGGGGCTAAAATATGCCGCAGCCACGACAGGCGAGCCGCAAGAGCGAATTGAAACAGCGACGACACCATGACCAGGCTTGCCATCAGCGCGGGCCCGCCTTCCATCAAAGCCGCGGCACACACGGCGATGAACGCTCCGGAGGTACCCATCATCAAGATATGGCCCGCTCCGATCCTCCAGACCCGCACCGCTTGGAGGATGGTTGTCAGGCCACTTATTAGTAACGCGGCAAATACTGCCCAGGCCAAGTTGGACTCTGGTTGACCTGCGATACGAAACACAATAAGAACGCCCAGGACCACCCCGCCAATGATGGACAAGGATGCCTGGACGCCAGCTCCTAATGTGATTAGTAAAGGAGGATTCTCGTCCGGTTCGTATCTAACGTTTTCGTTAACTTGCGACTGTGCCAATTCAGACTCTCATTATTAGCCCCAATCCACCGAAAAGATGAGTGTCGCGGTGTGCTGAAGGGGTACGAAAGTGCTCCGATCCATCGGGGATAATGGCTTTTGTAACACAAAACCGTCCCCAAGCCAGGAGCACCCAAAAGATGCTATCAGATAACCACCCCGACCGCATCCACGTCGCCTTTGACGACCACCGCCTGGTCAACAATGCCGGGCTGATCCTGCCAGCCACGCTGGCCCTGCATCTCGGCTTGCCCCAACTGCTAGAGAAGCGCCTCGACCTGGGCAATGCCCTGGGCCGGGCGAACACGGGAGAAAAGATGCTGACCCTGGTGGCCTCCGCGCTGGCTGGCGGCGACTGCATCGACGACGCCGACGTGTTGCGCACCGGCAGGACGGCCGGCACTCTCGGCTGCGTGGTCAAGGCGCCATCCACCCTGGGGACCTGCCTGGGTACCTTCCTGCGCAGCTTCCGGTGGGGCCAGGTCCGCCAGTTGGATCGGGTCAGCCGGGAGCTGCTGGCCCGGGCCTGGGCTGCTGGGGCTGGACCCGGTGACGGGCCCCTGACCATCGACCTGGACTCCACCATCTGCGCGACCTCCCCACTAACTGGACCCAGTTAGTCGCCTCTGCACGGGCCGGACACGGGCATAATGTTGCTACGGTCTGGCCAAGGAGGGCGCACGCCACCATGGCTACACCGGCGACGTGCTGATGTCGCGGCTGCGCGCGGGCCGCGCCAACACCGCCCGCGGCGCCGCCCACTTCCTGCGGGAGACGGTGGGGCGGGTGCGCTACGCCGGGGCCACCGGGCAACTCACGGTGCGGGCCGACCGCGGCTTCTACACTCATGGCGTGGTATCCGTCTGCCGCAAGATGGATGTCCACTGCTCCATCACCATCCGCCAGCACGCCCGCCTGCGCAATCTCATCGAGGCCATACCCGAGACGGACTGGACGCCCATACCCTACTGGATGGACGGCACCGCCGCTGTGGCGGAGGCCACCTACAGAGCCTGTCCCAATAGGTGAGGGAGAATGAGGCATTGGAAGGGTTGAGAGGTCGATAGCCGCGCCTTGACCTACCCATGACTGGCCCGATGACTGGCCCGAGATCGGGGATAGGTCGAACAGTGAGGTCGAACAGTGAGGCTGGACACGTGTCATCGACACGATTCAGGAAGCGCGATGAGGCTCTGGGGGCCGTGCTGCGGGACATGGCGACCGCCAAATACGTGGCCGCAGACGCGGGAGCGCCACACTCGCCAAAGGGTTCTCAGGTTGAACGCCGTGGCCAATACGGTCCACTCGGCCGCCACGTTTGCCAGACCTCGCAAGAGGAACCTCCGGCCCGCTTGTTGCTCCTTGATAATCCCGAACACCGGCTCGACCGGTTGCTTCCTCAGCTGGTACGCCGCTTTAGAGGGCGTGTGACAATGGGCCAAATATGCACCCTCGGGTTCTTGGGGTGTGGGAGAGGTGCTGGTTACCCTGGGGGCATGAGTAGAAAACCTTATCCCAGCGATTTGACCGACGCCCAGTGGGAGGAATTAGCTCCCCTCCTGCCGCCTGACACCACCAGAGGCCATCCCAGAACCACGGACCTGCGGGAGGTGGTCAACGGCATTCTGTACGTGCTGCGCGGCGGCATACCCTGGCGGCTGATGCCCCATGACCTGCCACCTTGGGGCACGGTCTGGTGGTATTTTCGGAAGTGGCGGGATGACGGGACTTGGGAACGGGTTGAGGAGACGTTGCGGGCCCGAGTTCGGGAAGCTGCGGGCCGGGAGGCCACGCCCAGCGCAGCCATCATCGACAGCCAGTCAGTAAAGACCACTGAAAAAGGGGGCCGCGGGGCTATGACGCGGGTAAACGGGTTGCCGGACGCAAGCGGCACATTGTAGTGGACACCATGGGATTGCTCCTGGCCGTGGTGGTGCATGCTGCCAGCATTCAGGACCGGGACGGCGCCAGGCTGGTGTTGGCCAAACTGTTGGGTCGGTTTCCCAGATTGCGGGTGATCTGGGCCGATGCTGGCTACGCTGGTCAATTGGTGGCCTGGGCTTGGGCCACTGGTGGATGGCTGCTGACCGTGGTACGTCGGAAACCGGATAGCCATCACTTCGAGGTGTTGCCCCGCCGGTGGGTGGTGGAACGCACCCTGGCCTGGCTCAGTCGATGCCGACGGCTCAGCAAAGACTATGAGGAGCGCACGGAGAGCAGCGAAGCCTGGGTGCATATCGCCATGGTCCACCTGATGCTCAAACGGCTCCAGCCCTCCTGAACCTATTTGTCACACGCCCTCTTAGCTGCCGCGGTGGCCATCCAAGCGCGGTGGCGCCGCAGGGCCGCGTCGTACGGCCCAACGGTTGCGTTGCGGCCATCCTTGCTCTTCGTGCACACGCCAAAGGCAGGGCACGCTCGGCAGACGGCTCCGGGCGCCCGGTAAAACCGGTAATGGACTCCATTGGGGGGGATGCGGATACGGTCGAAGGGGAGCGCCTTGCCCTGGGGACACCTGAAACTGTCGCTGCTCTCATCGTTGGCGAACCGATCCTTGTGGTACGGATCCTTGTGGTACGGATGATCTCGAGACTGTCGCGGTGATGTCTCTGGCATCGCCACCGCCGGCCCCCGGCCAGCGCACTCTGACAGGTTGCTCCCCGAGTAATAACCGGCGTCAGCCAGGGTCAGGCACGCTCTGGTATCCGTCGTCTCCTCGGCCTGCCCCGGCAGCGGGGTAAACTGGCCGTAGTCGGTCGGTTCATCGACCACGTCAACCGCGGTGATCAGCATCCCGGAGGCTTCATCATCCACCTCTATTGGTGAGACCATGGATTGGGCATGGATTGGGCATGGATTGGGCATGGATTGGGCATGGATTGGGCGTTGTAGCCGGGCACGATGCCGCGCCGTGTCTTCATGAGGCGAGCATCCTGGTCGGTCAGGTTGATGTGCTTGGGACCTTCCCGGCTCGCCAGGTCGTCCATCGCCTGCCGCACCGGTTCTCTCAAGGCTCTCTGGTCGGCCAGCTCTTCCGGCAGATGGACGGCGGGGGCATCCGCTCCCCCTTCGTTCTGCGCCTCCGGGTCCTCTAATGCTTGCTCCAGCCGATCCAGCAAGCGGCGCCCTCTTGCGGCGTCGTATGTTCTATCCCTGGTGGCGTTGGCCGCCACTTTCGTCCCGTCCACCGCTTGAACCGCCAGCCCTTCCAGCACCCCCTTTCCAGCACTCCCTTCCAGACTGGCCCGACGCCGCGCCGGTGCGGCTCATCGTCCGGCGGGTGCAGCCCACGCCCGGTTCCCAACTGGCCCTCTTCGCCACCTACAGCTATCACGCCTGCATCACCGACCGGGACGGCGATACCCTGGCACTGGCGGCCGACCATCGCCGCCACGCCGAGATCGAGAACGCCATTCGCGACCTCAAGTCCGGCGTTGGACTGAACCATCTCCCCTCTGGCCGCTTTCCCGCCAACGGCGCCTGGCTGGCCGTCCAGGTGATGGCGCATAACCTCGCTCGCTGGACGGCGCGGCTCGGTCTGGGTGAGCAGATCGTAACCACCAAGACCCTCCGGCGGCGCTTCTTCTCTATCGCCGGACGCCTCACCCGCTCGGCGCGCCGCCTCACTTTGCAGCTGCCACCGCGTTGGCCCTGGGAAACCCATTTCAGTCGCGCTCTCGCTCGATTGCGAGCCCTGCCATTTCCGGCCTGACGGCACCGCTGGTGTCAACGCCGACGGAGGTCTGACCCGCCATCCGGCCAACTGAACGTCCCCGCCAACTCGCACCAACTCGGTCCGCGAGGGGCACTGCCGGCCTACCGCCTGTCGAATTCCGCCCGCCATGGCCGCACGGCCGCCATCAGCGTGCCGATGTGGCTGCCCTCACGCCGCCCTCATCCCCATCTATTGGGATCTGGCTGGGCCCGTTCGCCTTCCCTTACCCATCATCCCTTGTGTCAACGACACGGACCTCTCGCTTCGGTGGATTCGGGGTAAAGCTGAGCTTAGGGGAGGGGAGTGATGGTAGAAGCTGGTTGAAGGCGTGTGGAGGAGTCTTTGCTGGAGGCGTTGGCTAGGGTGCCCGACCCCCGCAGTGGTCATGGGAAGCGCCATCCTTTGGGTGCTACCTTGGGGTTGGCGGTATGCGCCATGCTGTGCGGAGCGCGCAGTTTGTATGCCATCAGCCAGTGGGGTCGAGACCAGGGGCGGTCGGTTTCTGAGGGGTTGGGCTTTACCCGGGAGCGTACTCCGTGTGTGTCTACGCTGCATCAGGTGTTTAGCCGCCTGGACCGGGATGCCTTCGAGAAGGCCCTGGGAAAATGGCCGCAAGAGCGGGGTCTGCAAGATGGGGAAGCGGTGGCCATCGACGGGAAGCGGTGGCGGGGTTTGCACGGTCGGCAGTTGCCCGGCGCGCATCTGGTGGCGGCCTACGCCCAGCAATCAGGCATTGTGGTGGGACAGCAGGCGGTAGGGGAGAAGCAGAATGAGTTGGACGCCATACCCGGCCTGCTTGAGAACTGGATCTGGCGGGTCGAGCGGTTACCGGTGATGCCCAGTTTACCCAACGGAAGGTGTGCCAACAGATCGTAGCTCAGGGTGGCACTACTGCTGCGCGGTCAAAGACAATCAACCAACCTTGAAACAGGACATCAGCGAAACAGGACATCAGCGCCATTTGGGAGGCGGAACCCGCTGGCGCTCCCCACGCCACCCCAACCAGCCAGCACGGTGGCCGGGTGGAACGGCGACGGCTGTGGGCCGCCGACCTGTTGGTCGGCTACACCGACTGGCCACATCTGGCCCAGGTGTGCCGCTTGGAACGCACCGTCACCACCAACCGTCCCCACCAGAGGAAAGACCCGGCGAGAGTTGGCCTATGCCGTTACCAGCCTGCCACCCCAGCAGGCCAGCCCGCATCGGCTCATCGCCCGGTGGCGGGGACACTGGGGTATCGAAAATCGCATCCACCGGGTACGGGATATGACCCTGCGGGATGTGGCCCTGGATGAAGGCCGCTCTCAAGTGAGAACCGGGGCCGCTCCCCAAATCATGGCGGCCCTGCGTAACTTGACCATCAGCCTCTTCAGATTGGCCGGTGAACCCGATATCGCCGCTGCCTTACGCCGCCACGCCGTCCACCCCGCTCAATCCTTGGCCCTCATCGGTGCTACCGTTCAATAATCGAAAGGCCCTGGTCAGTGACTACGGGCGGTTGACTCCATAGAACGGGCGGTCTACAATAATGGCGAGTTTGTAGAACATACGTTTGACACCCGGCGCTCACGTGCGCCGAATCGTGCCGGAGGACCACCGATGGCTGCTGCCGAAGTTACCGAAATCCAGTGCAAATCCATCATCAACCACGTCAACGCCCCGGATTTTCCGTTCCAATGGACCATAAATCCGTACCGGGGTTGCCGCCACGCCTGCCGTTATTGCTATGCCCGCTCCACTCACCAGTATTGGGGGATGGATGCCGGCGCGGACTTCGACCGCCAAATATTTGCCAAGGTCAACGCCCCCGCCGTCCTGCGGCGCGAATTGTCCCGCCCAAAGTGGGCCAACGAGGCCATCGCGATCGGCACCGCATCCGACCCTTACGAACCGGCGGAAGCCCAGTACCAGCTGACCCGGCAGATTCTGGAAGTGCTGGCCGAGTTTCGCAACCCGGCGTCCATAACCACCAAGGGGACGTTGGTGCGTCGGGACGTGGACGTGCTGCGTCGCCTGAATGACGTGGCCGGCGTGCAGGTGGTATTCAGCGTGGGCACCATCGACGAGACGGTTTGGCGTCAGACCGAGCCGGGAGCGCCGCATCCGATGGCCCGGCTGGAGGCTATGCAGTACCTGGTTGAGCACGGGATTGCCGCGGGTGTGCTGGCCGCCCCCCTGCTGCCGGGCCTGTCCGACACCTCCGCCAGCATTGACGCTCTGGTTGCAGCAGCTGCGGGGCATCGAGCCCAGTTCCTGTCCGGCAACCTGCTGTTTCTGCGCCCCGGCAGCCGGGAATGGTTTATGCCGCTAATCCGGGAATCTTACCCGCACCTCGCGCCGGGGTACGCTCGTTTGTACCGGAGTGAACACGCGCCTCGGGACTACACCAACGCAGTGCTGGGTTTGGTGGATGACGCGCGCCTGCGCTGGGAGTTGCCTCGGATGCCGTCCATCAGGGGTTTGCAGTCAGCCGGTTTGCCCGGGTTTACTGGCGTCATGCAAACGGCAGCCACCGAAACTACCGCCGATGCGCCACCGGAATCTCCGACCCAACTGACGCTACCGCTGGCAGCGTAACCGGAAACGCGGTCAGTTGGTCGGTTGAGTCCACATTTGCCCGCGCTGGCGAACCGGCTCCAGCAGGGATTCGTCCAGAGGGTTGGGGTTGTAGTCGGCCCGGTTGGACGCGCGGTATTTGAGCAGATCGAACACCGTTTCGTTGGTGTAGTAACCGCGATAGGTTTGCGTTACCAACGCCTGGAAGAATTCGGACTGTTCGGCTTCGATGGCCTGCAATGATTCGCTTTGCGCCTGCGGCGACAGCGAGATAAAGGACCCGCCGCGCTGTTGGGCGGCCAGCTCAATCTGCACCAGACCATCGAGAAATGCGCGGCGCAGCTTTCCGCTTGCGGCCGCCACTCCCTCTACAAACGCTCCCACCCCCAGGTCGCCGGCGCCGGGCATTTCGCCCCTCGCCGGCACGATGCGGTTCAGCGCCGCCCTGAGCAGGTCCCGTTGCGCGGCGTCAAAGATGTTGTTGGGGGTGGTCATGGCGGTGTCCTGTGCGTTTGGATTCGGCGCTGATGATACCACGCGCCGGTTGGTGGTGTGAGAGATGTCACCCTCACCCCGGCCCTCTCACATCGAGGAAGAGGGGAGTCTGGTTCTCGCCTCCAGCACAACGGGCGTGGTTTAGAAGATGATGCTGAGGGCGCCGTGGTCGGACAGGGACTCCTGATCAAGCGTGGCACGTTTGTAGCACAGCCGCAGCGCCCCGTCGATGCGGCGCATCCGCACATCATAGCGACCCACGTAGGGCGCCGACTCACCGGCACGGAAGCGCCAGACCGCCACCGATGCCGTGGCCGCAATCTCGTCGCCGTCCACCTCGGTAACCATGACGTTGCCGATGAACCGGCGCGTTCGCGACCAGGGATATTCGCGGTGCGCGTGGCGGCTCTTCAGGCGTCCCACCCGGCCCACCATGCGAGAATAATCGTCGTCGATAAACACCATCTGAGTTTCAGGGTCCGCATCGGGCAGGTCGGTGGTCGGCACAATGTAGCGGGCATCGGCGGTGTACAGCGTCAACCAAGCGTCCAGGTTCCAGTCGTCCAGGATACGGGCTTCCTGGTACAGCAGCTGTTCGACCTCGTGCTGCAGCAGCAGCGTTTCGGCGCTGGCGGGCAGACCCACGACCGGGGCCGGAAACGATGGTGTGAGTTCGGAGACCATGTTGGGTTGCTCCTTACAATGACGGAGGGCCTGGTTTTCACCCACGGCCGGATCCTCTCCCATCGAGAGACGACGATTGGTTCGAGAGACGAGGACTAGTTGCAGAGACGAGTATTAGTTGCAGAGACGAAGATCAGTCGTCGGCGGAGGCGGTTATTTCTGGGGACGGGGCTACCTCCGGGATTTCGCCGGGGGTTAAGCCGCGTTCGTATTGCTCGATGTAGGGTTGACCCGCTACCAGCGATTGCCAGCGCCGCCAGAAGGTGCGCATCTGCAACTCGTCATTGCCCCGGGGTGAGCGGGTCATGCCGCGCGACAGGTCGGACCATTCGACGCCGCCGGAGCTGAACCCCTGCTGGCATGATTCCAGCGCCTCGGTGTCATCGGGCGTGGCGAAACCGCCGGGCCCCAGGAAGGTCAGGAAGGAGTCCAGGCGGCGGCGCAGCAGGCTGCCGGTCTCGCCGGCCGGCGCCATCTCCCAGGCGGTAACGTCCATGCCGGCGGGGCCCGTGGGCTGGAACACCCGGATCGTAACGGCCATGATGTCGTTGATGATGAGGTTGGGGAAGACGAGGAGGTTGCGGGTCTTTTCGCACATCCGCAGCGCCTTGGTGCGACCGAAGCGAGCGATCAGGTCGTCCTTGATGCCCTGTATCTCCGGGCGGGCCGCTTCGCCGAAGTAGGGATGCCACATCGCGATTGGCCGCCCATATACTGAGTCATTTTCGATGACTGCGTGGCCGTTGCCCAGGGCGCGCCCAAAACCCTTGCGGTCGGTAATCATGGTCGCGCCGCCGTGGGCCATGTAATCGAAGTAAGTCTGATGCGTGGGGATGGCGTGGTAGCCGTCGATGCTGTTTTCGGCCAGCAACTTCCAGTTGGCCTTGATGGTGTACCGGTTGGACCCCGCAATCACCTGCATCCCGTGGACGGCCTGGTCGGCCACCAGGTCGAGATATTCGGCGGCGCCAGCCAGATACTCCCGCAGCGACACCGTTTCCTCGTCGAAGCAAACGAAGATGAAACCCCGGTAGCTGTCGTAGCGCGGCGACCGCAGGCCCAGCTCGGCGCGGTCGAAATCCGAGCCGTAGCCTTCAATATCGGGCATCCCGATCAGCTCTCCGGAAGTGTTGAAGCTCCAGGCGTGGTAGAAACACTGGAATACCTGGGCATTGCCCTGGTCGGTGCGGCAGATGAGGGCGCCGCGGTGGGGGCAGGTGTTGTGGAACACCTGGAGTTCGCCGTCCCGGTTGCGCGCGAAGAACAACGGGCGGTCCGCCACCACCCGACGAACGTAATCGCCCGCGTTGGCGACCTCGGATTCGTGGCCCAGATACAGCCAGCAACGGTCGAAAATTCGGCGCTGTTCCAGCTCGTAAATCTCCGGCGACACCATACTGGAACGGTGCACCTTGAACTTGGCCTCGTCGGGCCGGTCGTAAACCAGGCTGCCGATTTCCATCTTGCTAAGCCTCCATAATATGCTTGATGCCATCCTCACTATCGGACCGCGTCAAAAATCAGCTCGTGGATGCGAAACTCGAACCCCGGCATCACGTCCTCGCCGGAAAGGGTTTCGGGGTCGTCCAATACCTCCGGCTCTCGGTCGGGGCGGTAGATGGTAACCCGGCGGTTGCGTGGGTCAATGAGCCAACCGAGGCGTGCGCCGGCGGCCAGGTATTCCTGCATTTTGCGCTGCAAGCCGACCAGGGTGTTGGATGGCGAGCGGATTTCGGCGACGAAATCGGGGCAGTAGTTGCCTTTGTCCCAGTCAAAATCAGAGATGGTGGCGGCACGTTCGGGGGAAATCCAGGAGGCATCCGGCCCGCGGCCACTGCCTACCGGGAGGTGATACAGCACGCTGGGGGGCTGAGCATCGCCGCCGTTTTCGCGAGACCACATATCGACATCGGTCGTGAGTTTGATTTCCTGGCGACCACCGCGCGGCAGGATAGGGGGCATAACTATCAGTTCTCCCGCCTTGTTGAACTCCAGGCCATAGATGCCGTTGACCTCCATGAACTCCCAGAACTGCTTGCGATCAATCTCAGCCAGCGTCTTGCCACCCAACAGCGGGCGCAGGTCGAGCGTGATGGGCAGCCCGGGGCTGTCGGTATCCAGCCAGTAGCGAGCTTCGGGGGATTGCGGCGTATCCCGGCCGCCCGCAGGCGTGGTCGGTTTTGAAGTTCGTGTAGTCATCGGCGTTACCTCCGGGATGGTGAGCAACCAGTCGGCGCGGGGTTACCGGTCAGCGGGGGATGACCGGCAGCGTGATGTGCGACGGATACTGAGCGGAATGATGGATAGTTTGTCGCGCCGACTCCAGCCGGGCGTCCACGCCGAGGGCAGCCCCCGTGTTCGGGTTGCGGTCGAAGCGCGGGAAGTTGCTGCTGGAGATGTCCACCCGGATGCGGTGGCCGGCCTTCACCACGTGGCTGGTGGACCACAGGTCAATGTCGTATCGATGCACCTGTCCCGGTGTAATCGGTGAGGGCTCGTTGGCGGATGTGCGGTAGCGCGCCCGCACGATGCCATCCTGCAGATTGTGGGCGAAACCATCGGGCCGGACATCCAGCAGCTTGGCGGTGAAATCGGTATCGGGCGCGGTGGTAGCCGCATACAGGGTAACCACGATGGGGCCCGTCAGCTCGGTGTCCGAGGCCAGGGCCTCCGAGGTGTATACCAGCACGTCGGGTCGGTTTTCCGCCGGGCTCTGGTCGAATACGCCGTAGTCGATAATCAGCGTGTTGCCGCCCATCGTCGGCACCGGATCGGCCGGGTCGTAGGTGAACTGGTCGGTGGGTTCGTCGGGCTCGGGCGGCACAGTGGACAGGGTGCCGTCGCCGCCCAGGGTGTTGGCGCCTCCGCCCGAGTGGAGATACCACCGGCTGTAGTGCGTGCGGGCGAGGGGCCATTCCTGCTCGTCTCGCCACCGGTTGTCGCCCATAACGAACAGTCGCACCGGAGCATCTTCCATGATGCCGGTTTCAATGTCCTTCAGCCAGTAGTCATACCACCGCAGCATATAATCATGCAGTTCGATGGCCGCCTCCGAGCCGAAGTCGATATCGCCGGCGCCGCCCGTGGTGGGTTGCGTGAACGGCCGCAGGTGAGCCCAGGGGCCAATCAGCAGCTTCTGGTTGCGTCGCGCCAGTTCGTTGCCCCCATCTCGCTGGATGGCCTGGAATGCGTTCAGCGCGCCTTCCATGAAGATGTCGTACCAGGCCGTGATGTGGAGCATGGGCACGGTTACGTTGCTGGCCTGGCGCATTATGTTGATGGGCCACCAGTAGGGGCCATCCAGCTCTTCGTCAAAGTATTCGTGGAAGTAGGGAGCGGCTTCCTTGAGCAGGTCAATCCAGTCGCGCAGCGGCAGGTGGCGGTACCACTGGTCGGACAGGGGCTGTCCAAAGTTGCCCGCTTCGATCACGTACTCGTCCATCCTGGCGAGCAGGTCTTCCCGGCCGGCGCGGGCCAGGGTGTTGCGCCCCTTCAGGATGGCGTAGGGCACCATCCAGCCCCACTCCATCGCGCCGCCGGTGTGATACACCCACGACTGGTGGAAGTCTGCCGACGCCGACACCGGCATCAGGGTTTCCAGATGAGCGGGCAGGGGATGGTCGCCGGCCAGCGTGTACTGGGTCGCGCCCAGATAACTTTGCCCGGTGGTGGCCACCCGTCCGTTTGACCACGGCTGGCGGGCGGCCCATTCCACGGTGTCGTAACCGTCCTGGGCTTCCTGGAACAACGGGTTGTACTCCCCTTCGGATTCAAACCTCCCCCGAACGTCCTGGCTGAGCAGAACGTAGCCGTTGCGGGGAAAGAACCAGATGGAATGATCGGGGTTGTCCAGGTAGCTGTTCTTGCCGTAAGGGCCCCGATTGATGATGACGGGAAACCGTCCCGGCGTGTCGGGTCGCACCACGTCGGTGGCGAGACGCACACCGTCCCGCATCGGAACCATCACGTTCGGTTCGCGTGTAACCTGATACTGCTGTCGTTGGGCGGTCATGCGGATAGCCTCCCCGGGCAAGCCGACTCTGCGGGCCGGCGGCAACTTGCCGCCACGATACCCGTCCCACGGTACAGCGTCAACAAACCTGCCCCCGCCAAACCTGCCCCCATCGGCGCGAGGCTGCTAGGAGGCGGCGCCGACCACCAGCGCGGGCAGCTGCCCAATCAGATTTGGCATGTCCTCGATAACCTGCACGCTGTCGGTGCGCAGGAACAGGAACTTGACCGCGCTGACCCGGCGTCCCGTAGCACGCTCCACCGCCGCAGCGTAGGCAGCGCCCTGGTATTTGTAGTGGCTCATTCGCGACGCCACGTCGGATTCCGAGCGCACGTCATCCGATTTGTAGTCGAGAATCACCAGCTGGCCGGCCGTGTCTTCGTAGAGCAGGTCGATGATGCCCTCGATGATTACCGTCCCTCGGCTGGTTTCCAACGGGGCGGCCACCGGCAGCTCCGGCCACCGTCGATCCGCTCGCAGGGCCGCCACCACCCCCGGATTGCGCAACGCCCGCTCGACCAGCGCAACCACTTCGTCCCGACGGGTTGGCACTTCCTGGGCGGCGGCGTGTACGGCGGCGAGGCGAACGATGTCGGGGTGCCACGCGGCCAGCATCGCATCCGGATCTGCGTCGCCAGGCAGCGGCAGTTGCGGCGAAAGTTCTTCGACCACACCCTGCAACACCGCGTGGACGGCGCTGCCGAACGCAGTTCCGCCGCGGCCCTTGCGCCAAGGTTGTTCCGGGTCCGGCTCGCCTTCCTTGTCCTCTATTTCTGCGAACGCCGCCGGTTCCGGGAGAGTCGCCGGCTGACGCACACCGGGCACGTTGCCAGCCGGAACCTCGCCGGCCGGAACGTTGCCGGCCGCAGCCGCGCCCTGTCGCGCCAGCCAGGTTGCGGTTACGGCCTGTCGCACTGACCGGCTGCGGATGGACGCGGTTCGCTCCGCCTGCCAGCCCGCAGCGTCGTAGGGCGGCAACGCTGGCGACGTCGCCACGGCCGGCGACGATGGGAACACGATGCTCGCACCGTCATCGCTCGCACCGTTATCCGGGGGCAGCGCGGTGTGGGGCAGGCCGCCCGGCAACCCAACGACGGCAGCCGCCTGGTCAGCGTCCCACGCGTCGGGTTCTGACCGGCGGGCGTGGTACAGGCTGACCAACAGGTGGTCGCGGGCGCGCGTGGCTGCCACATAGGCCAGGCGGGTTTTTTCGGCGGCGGCGTGCCTTTTTTCCTCGCCCTCCACCCGCGCGTACCCACCAGTGCGCACCGTGGCGGCGTCCCGGTTGCTTGCATACACCTCAAGCGTGTCAGATTCGGAGTTGAACAGCACCCGCTCCGGTGGTCTTGGGGGTGCAGCGATGTCGAGGTCTTGCAGAATGACGATGGGAAACTCCAGCCCTTTGGCCGAGTGCATGGTCATAATCCGCACCGCGTCGTCGTCCGATTCCGGAACCGCCGTCTCGGTGATGCGGGAGTGTTCGTCGCGCTGGTGGTTGGCCCACCGGATGAACTGGTGCAAATTCCAGGATGAATGGCCGACGGTGTCGGGACTGGCGGCTTCCAGGCTGCGCGCCTGCTCGATAATGAACTGCCGGCGTCGCCAGATTTCCCGCGCCCGGTATTCAGCGAGGTCCAGTTCTTCCAGCCGCCGCTCCCGTACAAACTCACTGATCAGAGCGGCAACGGTGAGCGACTGGCGGCGACCGTGATAGTCGCGCAACACTCCCATCGCTGCCCACACCGGGGACACCGCCAGCAGGCGCTGCCGTCGTTCTGACTGCTGCTGGAGCTGCCCAGCCCCGTCCAGCGGAACCGACTGGTAATCCCACGCGCCTCCGGCATCTTTCCAGCGCAACAAGTCGGCATCGGAGCAGGCGAATGCCGGAGATCGCAGCGCCGCCACCACGCATATTGCGTCGGTGGGGTCGTCGATGGCTTGCAGACAATTGAGCAGATCCTGCACTTCCTGGGTATCAAACAGCGACGAACCACCCTCGATGCGATAGGGTATGCCGGCGGCGTCCAGCTCCCATCGCAGGATGCTCAACCCGGTGCGTTCGCGAATCAGGATGCAAATGTCGCGTAAGCTGGCCGGACGCCGTTGACGGGTGGACCGGTCGTAAACCAGCCGGCGCCGGTCGCCATCGGAGACGCCGGCGGCGATCAACCGGGCGATGTGTCGGGATCGTGTCCGGCGCATGGCGGCGGCTTCAGAAACGGGCCCGCCGAACACGGTCACCGAACCCAGCGACGGCTGCTGAATCGCGGCGTGCGCCGCCAGCGACAGGTATTCCACCTGCACGGGTGGCGCCTCGTCGTCGGCTTCAACCATGATTTGCGAGAAGGTGGCATTGACCCAATCCAGGACCGGTTGCTGCGACCGCCGGTTCTCGGTGAGGGTTAGTTCCTGGAGCTGCCCGCCGGCTTTCACCCTGGCGGTGATGCTCACGTCTGCGCCGCGAAAACGATAGATGCTCTGCTTGGAATCGCCGACCAGGAACAGCTTGCCCGTGGACAGGGACAGGGTGTGCCACGGTTTATGGATTACGTCGGCGTCGGGCGCGGCGGCCAGGTAGAAGGCAATTTCGGCTTGCAGCGGGTCGGTGTCCTGGAATTCGTCAATCAGGATGTGGGAGTATTTGCGCTGGAAGTGGTGGCGGGCGGCGGCGTTGTCGCGCAGCAGGTCGCGCGCCCAAACCAGCAGGTCGGTGAAGGTAACTACCCCGTCGCTCTTGCGCTCTGCCTCGTACTCCACCGCGAATTGCGCTCGCAGGCTGCGGAGCAAAATGGCCAGAGTGGAGGCGCGCACCGTTTCCTGGAAGGCCCGCCCGATTTCCCGGAAGTTGTCCCTGATGGCTTTGGGGTTGGCGCTCCAGTTTTTCTGCGCCCCGACGCTGCCGGCAAAGTCTACGGGCACCCCCTGCTCCAAAACCTGGGCCGCTGCCGGAGGGTCGTCGGCCACCTGACTCACCGCTGCCACGGTGGCAATGGCTCCGGCGAGCTGCTGGTACAGGCGGTCGGATGGATCATCGCAGCCGGCAATCAGTTCTTGCAAATCCTCCAGGGTTTGCTGGACGACCGCTGCCAGGTCGTAATGCTGGACAGTGTGGTCGGCCCGCAGTTTTTCGTAGTGCTCGCTGAACGCCCGGGCGATGGCCTGCCAGCGTGCGATGCCGATGTTGGCGCGCACCAGGTAACGCAGGATGTTTTGCAGCTCGGCGGGAACATCGGCGCCGTTGCCCAGCGCCCACTCCAGCCAACTGTCCCACCGCTCGTCGAACCGTTCGGATGCGGCCAGTGCGTCCAGCTGCAGCCAGCCCGGGGGCAGACCTACGTCCATGGGACGCTCGCGCAGCAGCTGGCCGGCGAAGCTGTGGATGGTTTGTATCGTGGCCTGGTCCAGTTCCTCGATGGCTGCCGTGAGCCGTTCCCGCTCATCGTCGGACAGGGGGAACAGCAGGTCGCCGGCGTTATCGGGATGCGTAGTGTCCAGCAGCTGTTCCATGCGGGAGCGGATACGCTCGGACAGCTCGGCGGCGGCGGTCTCGGTGAAGGTGATGGCGACTATATGCTCCATGCGTGCGCCGCCGTGCTGCGGGCCCGCCTTCACCAGCGCGATGACGCGGCTCACCAGCGCATAGGTTTTGCCGGTGCCAGCGCCGGCTTCTACGATGAAACTGGAGTCCAGGTCGCTTACGATGCGGCGCGCCGTGGCGTCGTCGGGCGACCCCGGTGCGCGGCTGTCAGGAGTCGCCATCTGTATCGTCCTGGTCGTCGTCGGGTGACTGGTCGAGGCCCTTCAGTGCGTTAAATTGCTGGACATCCGGGTCGTTCCGGCGTTTGTTCTCCCAGGTGTGGTAGCGGCGCACCGGGCACAGGCGGTTGAAGCTGCAGAACTGGCAGTTTCCGCCCCGCCCCCCGTCGCTATCCGGCGCGGCCGGGAAGATGCCTCGGCGGGCCGTTCCGACGATGGCGGACAGCGTGGCGTGCAACTCCTCCGCATTCTCCACTGTGTTGGTGTACGGATCGTGGCCCAGGGGCCTGCTCCGGTCGAGGGGGAAGCAGTAGGTGGCCTCGGCCGGCAGGTTGGAGTGCAGCGCTTCCGCCGCAGCCAGGTAGATGGGAAGTTGCAGGGCCTGCCCGTTGCCAACGGAGTATTTGGGCTGCCCGCCCCGCGTTCCAGCGAGGTAATTGCCGGGAGCGCCGGTCTTGAAATCGCGGACGCGCACCGAGTCGGGCAGCACGTCCAGACGGTCAATTGCGCCCCGGAACCATACTTCGCCCAGGCCGGGCACCGCCACGCTGACCTCGCCGACACCGGTGCCCGGCCCGAAATTCACCTCGGCATCCGACACCACCAAACCGGCATCGCCCAGCCATTCCGTTTCGGCGGCGAACAACCCCGCCAGACGGTCAATGATGGTCGCCTTCTGTATTTCCCAAAGCAGATGGTAGCCTGTAATGCTCTGTTGTTCGGCTGCGGCGAACTCGTCGACGGCCACCGCCAGCAGGGTTTCCAGGTCCCGCGCGGGTGCGCCGACGAATCGCTCCAGTATCCGGTGCACCAGCGAGCCCCGATCCAGCGCTGATATTTCCTCCGATTCCGCCTTGGGCAGCCCCTCCAGCCCCAGACTGCGAGAGAGGAAATACTGATACGGACAGCGCGCCCACATTTCCAGGCGGCTAGCTGAAACGGGTTGCTGGCGCGTGCCAAGGGCCATCATCCGTGGTACATCTTCACCGACCCGGCCATCCCACTCGGTGAGGAAATTGCTGCGGCGCGCCAGCCGGCCTTCCAGCGCACGAACCAGGCGGATTTCCTGCTGCAACGCCGGGTGCGCCGCGAGCGTGAACTTCGGGTGCGCCACCAGGTGCATCAGGTTGTAATCCACGCCGTCGGCCGGCTGGATCGTGGGCGTGTGCCCGTTGGCGTGTGCGGACAGTTGCCTCAATCCCGATTCGCGGGACGGTATCACGGTGAGCCACGGTTTGGCATCGATGTCGGCGGCCAGCGTCTCGTAGGTGAGACGCTCCGGATGGCCGGCGGCGTGATGCAGCCCGTTGGCCGCTTCGGTGAGCCAGCGGGACGGGTGGGCCGCGTAGTGTTGCTCGCGCACCGCCGGGTAACACAACACGGCCTGGTCCGCAGCAGCCATCGCGCCCAGAAAATCGTAGCGTTCCAGGGCGGTGTCATGCCGCAGCCGGGCCGCATCGTCGTGCAACCACGGATTAGAGCGAGGGCGCGGCGGAAACTCGCGCTCAATCATTCCCACCGCGTACACCGTCTGATAACTGGTGCCAACGATGCCGTCGGGCGGGCCGATATACACGCCGGCGCCCACCGGTCGGCCCCGGTCGGAAACCGGAGTGTCCAGCGATTCGTAGATGGTCTCCTGCAATACCCGGATACTGTAGTCGGTGTGCCACTCGGCGAGATTCGCCAAGGCGTCCACCGCGCCTTCGATCCTTTGGTTGTCGTCCCGCTGGCCCGGTTCCCGCCACAGGTATTCGTCGAACACCTGCTTGAGCAGCGCCGCCACCGACTCCCAGGACCGGTCTGGCGGGTTGGCGAGTTCGCCCAGCCGCAAGGCGAGGCCGTTGACGAATCGGGACAGCTCGTCGGCGAGGTGGCGGTCGCGCTGCAACTGCGGGTGTTCGCCAGCGGCGTCGCCAGCGGTTGTGTTGACACCAGCGTAGTGGTCGGCCCGACGTTGCTGTTGGTCGACGTGGGCTCTCAGCCGGCTGGTCCACTGCGTTCCCGGGCCGTTGGCGCGGGCGCTGCGTGCCAATTGCGCCCAACCCGCCGCCGGCGTGGTGCGCCACCGGGCCGGCCCATCGCCGGCGGCCGGTCGCGTCCGGTACTTCACCGGAGCGGAGGTCAGCCAGTCGATGAGGCGTTCGCGATCGATGTTGCCGTTGGTTTCCGGGCCGCCCGCCACAGCCAGGTCCACCAGGCCCAGCAGCAGCCGGCCCGGCAGCGTGTCAGCCAGGGTGCGGCGCTCCAGCCCGGCGAACGGGATGCCGGCGAAGGTCAGTTCCTGGCGCAAAAGGCTCGCGTAGGGAGCAATCTGCCGATGCACGATGGCGGTGCGGTGGAACGGCGTAGCGTCTGCGTCCGACGCAATCTGCCGCACCACCGCCCGTACCTCTTCCGTGGGGTCGGTAGCCGCCACGATGGACAGCGTGCCCGCATCCGCTTTTTGTTGCAATGGATGCCGCAAATGACGCCGGTCGGCCTGACCCGAGATGCCGGAGTCCGGTGCGCCCAGGACGGTCGCCAGTTCGACGACGGGAGCGTCGGCATCCGCATCGTTGGTCAAACCGATAATCACCTGGCACCGATCTTTGTCCAGCAGAGCGCGAACCAGTCGCATTTCGGGTGCGGTAAACCGACGGGGCAGGTAGTAGATGGTGGCCGGTATGTCTCCTGACGACCAATGGCTATCGACGGCAACGGCGGCCAGCTCGGGCAGCTCGCCGCGTGTGTAGTAGCCCCGTCCTCGCAGCAGCGCCCGGTACTCCACGAACCGCTTTTCGATGTCGATCGGCGTTGAGTCGAAGAGCGACGCACCGGTAGACGCGTCAGCGCCGTGGGGTCGCGGGCGTTCCTGCATCTCGCGGAAAGCGGCGGCAACGGACTGGTAGAGGCGACGGCGGCCGGCCGGTGATAGCTGCAAGCCGGCGGAATCGATCGCCTCGCCCGCCACTTGGCGCACCGCCTGGGATTCCAGCGTCCGGCTCAGCGGCCTGAGCGCCGGGGGCTGAGTGGCCCCTTCCGGACGCGATCTGGGTTGGGCCAGGTCGGCCGCGAGACGTCCCCCCGTTTGCACCGTTACGTTGACCACACCGAACGCGCCGAGCCAATGGCGCACCGAACTGGCCGCATCGAGATGGTCGGCCACCACCACAACCCGCGCGAAGGCGTCGCCGGACTGCGCGCGCTTCACCGCCTCTCCGAGGGCGGTCAACGCCGCTTCGCCCATCGGCACGGTAATTACCGCCGGCGGTGGCTGGTTTGTGGATGCAGTCTGGCTGGTCATGGTTCCTGCCGAGAGCGGCGCTGTTTGAGCCTAACACGGCGGCTGATTGACTGTCATGCCAGCGCACTCCCCCTCAAGCGTACCCGCTTTGTCATTGCGAGCGCAGCGCGGCAATCTCGTCGCCGTAGCAACGGCGGTTCGCCGACGTGTGTTCAACCTCATCGAGATTGCCACGTCGCTACGCTCCTCGCAATGACAGAATAAAGTGGGTACGCGTGAGAGCGCGGTCACCCGGTTGCACCGGCGTGGGGTTGGGACGGAGATACAGCAATGCGCCCGCAACGACCACAACGCGCATTCGCCCGACGTAACTCACCACCTGGGGTTATAATTGCGCTGCTCGCAGACAGGAGGCATCACAATGACCCAACAAAATGTTACCGAAACCGAACGACTCTGGACTTACGATGCGGTGCGGAAGGGACAGTCGGGGGGCGCTACTGAAGTAACCGTTTCGGACGCCGACATTGCGGAGTATGCGGCTTGTGCCCAAAACCCCGACCCGCGTTACCAGATGCCAGCCGCCGGCACGTCCGCCGCGCCGCTGATGGCGATGCCCACGATGACCCTGACCTATGCGCCGCTGCTGCGCGACGAGATCGCCGAGGCCAACGGGTTTGTGGCTCAGGAACGTTCTACCACGGCACGCCGCCAAACGCCGTTCGCCAAGTGCGAGATGCGGTGGTATCGACCGGTTTTCGCCGGTGAGAAGATAACCGGAAATCGTCGGGTGCTCGAGAAGTACGAACGCCGTGGCAGCAAGTTTGTTACCTTCCGGGTGTCGGCCTTTGGCGAGTCGGGCGCCGTGGTCGCCAGCTACGACTACACCTGCATCTTCGAGTACGTCAGCGGACAACGCGCCGTGCCCGACGACGCTGCCGAGGTCAGCATCGTGCACGATACCGGCGCCGTGCCCGACGAATCCCAGTTTCTGACCTGGGATGATGCCCGGGCGGGTACGGTATTGCCTCTAACGCTGGCCACCGGCGAAACAACCGAGAACATCCTGCGCAAGAACGCCCAGCGACTGGCCGGCCGGCCGAGCCCCAGCAACATTCACACCGACGAAGAGTTCGCCAGGCAGAACATTTTTGGCGGCGCCGTGAACGCGGGCCCGGCCACGATGTCCTACGTTGACCGTTTCCTGGGCCTGAATTTCCCGCCCGAAACACTTTACAACGGCGGCAGCCTGCTGATGCGCGCCATCACCCCCTTCCGGGCCGGCGACGTGGTAACCTTCTCCGGCGAGGTAACCGGCGCGGGCGCTAATCTTTACGGCCAGCGCAAGGTGCAGTGCCGCATTCGCGGCGCCAACCAGCGCGATGAGCTGGTCTGCCTGTCCGATGCCAACCTGACGCTCCGCTAGCCGACCATGAACGCACCGAACGACGCCGAGATGGAAGGAAAAGTACGCGCGGCGCTGGCGGATTTGTCCATCGCCGATTGGGAATGGATTGCCATTGACCCACGGTTTGGCGACACTGCCGATTTCTGCGCCGAGTATGGTTACGACCTGCTCCACAGCGCCAACACCATAGTGGTGGCCAGCAAGCGGGGCGCGTCCCGATACTCCGCGTGCATCGTGCGCGCCAGCGACCGGCTGGACGTGAACCGCAGCGTCCGCCGGCTGATGGGTGTCTCGCGGGCTTCCTTTGCCTCTCCCGACGAAACGCGCGACCTCACCGGTATGCTCATTGGCGGCGTAACGGCCTTTGCCCTGCCCCACGATTTGCCCATCTACGCCGACCAGCGCCTGCTGGAGATGGACTACATCATACTGGGCGCGGGCAGCCGCTCCGCCAAACTGAAAATGCCGCCGCAGGAGTTGTCCAAACTGCCTAACCTGGAGTTTATAGATGGGTTGTCGCAGTCGGAGAACTGATCCCGGCTGGTAGAATGGTTGTGTATCGGTTAGAACATGACGACTATCAACAACATCGAAGACTTGGCCAGAATCCTGGAGACGCACCCGCATTGGGCGAGCACGCTCCGGGCGCTGGTGCTGAGCGACGAGGTCCTGAATCTTCCCCAGGCCATGGCTGCTCTCACCGCCAATGTATCGCGATTGAGCGAATCGGTTCACCATCTTCAAGCTGGTCAGGAAGAGCTGCGCGCCGACGTAACGGAGTTGAAGGTTGGGCAGGAAGAGCTGCGTACCGATGTGGCGGGTTTGCGTGCCGACGTAACGGAGTTGCAAGTTGGTCAGGAAGAGCTGCGCGCCGACGTGGCGGGTTTGCGTGCTGATGTAACGGAGTTGAAGGTTGGGCAGGAAGAGCTGCGTACCGACGTAACGGGTTTGCGTGCCGATGTAACGGAGTTGAAGGTTGGTCAGGAAGAATTGGCCGGTAGACAAACCCGGCTGGAGCGATCAGTAGACAGATTGCGCGACGACATAGCGCCCATAAAGGGCCGCTTCGCACAAAGCCTGGCGGTGGAACAGTCGGTGGTCATCGCGCTGCGGATGGGATTGGCTTACCGATCCCGGGTAACGCAACGGGAAATGGCGGACCTGTTGGGAGAAAATGACACGTCGGATCTGTCGGCGAATGAAATAGAAAGTCTGGTGCTCGCTGATCTTATTTTCACCGCGGTCGATGCTAACGACGAACTCTGGTACGTAGCTTTGGAAGCGTCTTACACCGCGGATGAACGCGACACCCGCCGAGCCATCCGGCACGCAGCATTGCTGACTCGCTTCACGGGAATCCAGGCCCGGCCGGTGATTGCCGCCGCATTGATGGACGACCGGATACGGGGTGCTGTCGCATCCGGCGGCGTGTTCTGGTACGCGCTCGACGAGACAGAGTTTCGGGCTACCGATTGACGGAACAACGGTGCTTTGGTCGTTCCGGCAATCGCGCCCGTGGGGTAATCGGCCAATCGGCGCGCGCCCCCGACGTTGCCACGCGTGGTTTCCCAGGCGGTGTGCGGGCTTTCTACATACGGGCGGCAAACCCGCTATAATGGCAGCGATTTGTCGATACCCAACGCTTCGCCGGGTTGGCGGGCCGGAGGAATTATGCCCATCATACAGCGTCCCTATGTTCCCCCCGAAGACAAGCCGCCGCAGGAGCAAACGTTCCTGAATCCGGGCGATGTCAAGCCCCTCAACGTCAACGTTGCCGCTGCTCCGGCGGCGGCGGAAGCGTCCGGCGACCTGGATCCGATTACGTTCTATTGCGACTCGTTCCACGTTTTCAGCAGCCTCTACTCGGCGGTGCTGTTCTTTGGAGAGCAACTGGAAGAGCGTGAACCAATCCTGAGGGCTCGCATCAAGGTTAGCCCCCAGATGTTGAAGGCCATTGCCGTGCTGACCAGCAAGCACGTGCGCGAATACGAGGAAGCGGTCGGCCCCATTACGCTGCCCGAACAGGTGTATGCCGCCTGGGAAATCGACCAGGATGGACACGAGCATTAGGCGAGGTCGGGAAGTGTCATGACCACACCTGAAAACCACAGCGAAGCCGGCGACTCGGTTTTTGGCCTGCGCCCCGAAGGCGATCCGGGTGGCGAAGGACAGCCGCTGGCGGAAGACGTTTCGCTGCCCGTTACCGTCGTGCCCAACGGCAATGCCACCGAACTTGCCGAATGGGATTGGGGTTTCACGTCGGCCAGTCAGCCCAACGCCGCCGTGTTCCACATTAACCACAGCGATGTTACTCGTGCATTCGCCAGCGTGTTGACTCTTGACGATAGCCCCCCGGAAGCCCTCTTCGTCGTCAACCGTGAGATTCCCATTGTCATCATCGACAGCCTGGACAAGTATTGGGCCGGCGAGTCGCGGCGCGCGCTGCCGCTGAACGGACTGCGGGTGCCGGTCGAAGGCGATACCATCGCCGAGGCGAAATCCAAGCTGGCCGGCGACCTTTCGGCGCAGATTAGACTGCTGTTGCTGCTGACCGCCGGCGGCACCGAGCTGGCCCCGCAGCTCAAGGCCAACATGGTGATGCTGAGCCGATACCTGTCGCCGCGCTAACCGTCCGCAAGCATCCCCTGCACCGTGGCCACCACGGCGTCCAGGGTAACCATCTCGGCGTCGGCATCGGTGCGGCGGCGCACCTCCACGGCGCCCTGGCGCAGGCTGCGCGGGCTCACCACCAGGCGCACCGGCAGACCGATCAGGTCGGCGTCGTTGAATTTCACCCCGGCGGCCGCATCCTCCCGGTCGTCGAACAGCGTCTCAACACCGCCAGCCCAGAGCTGGTCGTACAGCTCGCCCGCCGCCTCAGCCACGCTTTCGTCTGACATATTCAGTCCCACCAGGTAGACCTGATAGGGCGCGATGGGAGTTGGGAAAATGATGCCGTTGTCGTCATGGTTCTGCTCAATGGCGGCGGCGAGCACACGGCTGACCCCTATGCCGTAGCACCCCATGACGATGGGCACCTGCCGCCCGCCCTGGTCCAGGTAATTGGCTCCCAATGCTTCGCTGAAGAACGTGCCCAGCTTGAAGATGTGGCCCACCTCAACGCCGCGCGTCGATTCCAGCTCCGCGCCACACTGTATGCAGAGATGGCCCGGTTGGGCGAGGGCGATGTCGGCGATCAGGTCGGCGCCGAAGTCGCGAGGATAGTTGGCGTTCCGGTAGTGGGTGTCGGGTTGGTTGGCGCCAACCACGAAATTGCCGCCGTTCTGTATGGACGGGTCGGCGACGCGCTTGATGCTGGTGATGCCAATGGCGGATGCAGAGCCGGCGACCAGTCCCGCACCGACCACCTCATCATCGTCGGCCAGGCGCAGGTCGTTGCAGTGCAGCGCGTTCTTCAGCTTGACCTCGTTCACCTCCAGGTCGCCGCGAATGGTTACGAAAACCACCTCGCCGTCGGCCTGGTAGAACACTGCCTTGAGCGTTTGCGATTCGGGCACACCCAGCAACTCGGCCAGGCCGGCGATGGTCTTGATACCGGGCGTGCTGACCGGTTCCAGAGGCAGCGCCGCCGGAGTTTCCCGGGCCGGATAGACCCCGGCGGCCTTCTCGGCGTTGGCCGTGTAACCGCAGCCCGAGCACGTGATGACGGTGTCCTCGCCGGTGTCGGTGGGCAGCAGAAACTCGTGGGAGTCCTTGCCGCCAATGGCGCCGGAATCCGCCTCGGCCATCAGAACGGGCACGCTGCACCGGCGGAATACGTTGCGGTACGCCTGGGCCATGGCCTGGTACGACAGGTCCAGCCCTTCCTCATCGGCGTCGAAGGAGTAGGCATCCTTCATGGTGAATTCGCGCACCCGCACCAAGCCGGCCCGGGGTCTGGGTTCGTCGCGGAACTTGGTCTGCATCTGGTACAGGATCACCGGCAGATCGCGGTAGCTCTGAACATTGCCCTTGACCACGTTGGTAATTACCTCTTCGTGGGTGGGCGCGATGACCATTGGCCGTCCGCGCCGGTCTTCCAGCGTAAAGAGGTTGTCGCCAAAGGCGGCGGCCCGGTTGGTTTGCTCCCACAATTCCCGGGGTTGCAGAGTCGGCAATCGCAGTTCCTGACTGCCAGCGGCGTCCATCTCCTCGCGGACGATCTGCTCGATTTTGAGCAGGGAGCGCCACGCCAGCGGCAGGTATGCGTAAACGCCGGAGGCGACCTGCTGAATGAGGCCGGCCCGCAGCATCAAGCGGTGGCTGGCCGTTTCGGCCTCGGGCGGATCGTCGCGAAGGGTGCGGGTAACCAGTTTGGAGATGCGCATTATGGTGGCGTTCCTTCGATTGACCAAGGGTTGACTATTGTGATTCCACAGCCTAGGAAATCCTTGACGTTTCTGGTAGCTACTTCATAATCATGCACACGAGCGATGGCGGCGATTTGACAGTCCTCGTGGCTAATGGGACGGCCGATATCGCGACGGCTGACTGCTATTTCCGAGTAAGCGTGCGCGGCGGGACTGTCGAAGGGCAAAATGTGTCCCTCAAAGTCGTCGTGGAGCATAGCTTCGATTTGCTGTGACAAGAGTTCGCGCCGCTTACCAGCGGCATGATGGCGATACCGTAGCGCAACTCCGCCTCGTTCACTGCGGTGACAAATAAGTTTGCCCAAGCCTGTTTGGCAACCCAATTGACAACATCGACGATAGGGTTAGGACGAACTAACTCCGAAACGACGTTAGTGTCTAGGATAATCATTGCTACCCCGTTCAGTCAAATCGTGGTGGTTCCCGCATTGGCTCCCGAGGAGGCAACTCCAAATCCACGCCGCCCAAGGGAGCAAACCGGCCCCTTATAGCCTCTGCTAGGTTTTTCGCCACTGGCGGCGGCTCTTCGAGATTTCCATCAAAGATCACTCCGGCCGTTTGTTTCGTTTCCTCCACCGCACGACGTAGTTCCTGCTGAAGTTCATGAACTCGCCTAGCGTGTTCAATAAGAGATGCACGTTGTTCGCCATCCCTTGGCACTGGCAAGATAAATTCATCACGGAATATAGATTCGCGGATTTCCGGCTGAACAGCTGTGATCGCCAGATAATAAATCTGTTTTCTAAACGCTTCCGATGTGAAGACGCTCCATAGCAGGAGTGATTCCTCGTAGGTTTCCGGTCGGACCGCCATGAAACCAGTTGTAACTAATTGGCCATCAAATTCATGTGGTATGATGACTGCAGTTCCAGGGGAACTGTTATTCTTGGCAAATAAGACATCACCTTCTTTTACTTGCAACCGCGCACGTGTCGGCAAATTTTCGAAATAATCTTCGCGATAGTTGACAATTGCCCCTTCTCTGGTAACATCTCCTATCTCAAAATACTTAAAAATCCAACCCTTGAATTTGTCCACTTCTTGCGCTTTTAAATTCGGGACAATCAAAAGGTCGTTGCCTGTTAGCAAGTCTAGCAGCCCTTGCCCTGCGCGAGCGTTCAAGTCTGTTCTCATCGAAGTCAAATCTGGTGCATAATAAAATGCGTCTAATCTGCTTAGATCAAGGTCATCTGAGGGGACCACAAAGGTTTGGAAAGGGCAGCCCAAGTTCTCGTCGCTGGCAGCGTTGGGTTCAAACGCCTGAATGATTTCGCCTGTTCTCTGCCAATGTGCATAAATTTCTGTGAGCTTGTTTATATTGTTTCTTTCAGGGGTATAGCGCTGATGGTCATCGTGCCCTATATTGTTGAGAATGGCCATGAACACTGAGCCTTGTTCGTCGTTATCATTTTCACGCTTCTTAAGGTGGATAATAGAAGTCTGTACATTAGCTTGTGCAGGGAAAAAGGTATTGAATGGCATCGCGATGACTTGCCGTATGATGAAATTTTTCATAATAAAGTCCCTATAACTCTGGGCACTCTCGCCATTTAAAACGGTGTTATCAATAACCGTCAACAGCTCACCGCCAGGCTTGAGGAGACGGCAGTATCGCTCTAGGAACAGCACATTAGATCGCACGCTTGCTGCACGTTTTCCGCGATTAGTTACAGCAATTTCGTGCTGGTCCAAGACGCGCCTTTCGCCTGCTTCGCTACGCTTATAGGACATACTGAAAGGAGGGTTAGTAAGCACCACATCAAATTTGCGACGCTCGTCAATCAAGAGGCACTGCAGTTCTCGGACTTCGTCGGTTCTCTCTGACG
Organism: Dehalococcoidia bacterium; assembly: GCA_965220095.1. Taxonomy (GTDB): domain Bacteria; phylum Chloroflexota; class Dehalococcoidia; order Lucifugimonadales; family UBA3495; genus Bin87. The sequence goes on along the minus strand of OZ244805.1, from coordinate 467,362 downwards.
ACAATCCGGTAGGAGGTTGGAGAGTTTCGTCAAGCGCATCGGCCACAAATATCGTACTGCCACCGTCTCCATGCAGGTACATATTGAGGCGCGCGATGCGAGCAATTTTGTCCGCTTTATCGATGCCGTAAAGATGCTCCTTGTACAGTCTATTCTTAAGCGTGCGCCTTTCCGTGTCTGTCAAGTCGCCCCGCTCGTCGATTGCGTGAACAAGTTTTGCCATCGCTTCAATAAGGAAACCACCGCTACCACAGCAGCCATCTAACACTACTGGCAATTCACTTCCCAAAACACGGAGGTTGGCTGCCTGGCTCATATACTTGACGACGCTCCGAGGTGTAAAGAATTGACCAAGTTCTTTACCGCGAACGGTCGCATTTAAGAATGTTTCGAACATACGGCCATTCAAGTCTTCATCAATGCCGTGAAGGTCGTAATGCTCCAGTTTCTCCACAATTTGCTTAATAGTGTCGGCACTCAAATTCAAAGGTTCACCGTCGTCGAAAATGCGCTTCTTTTCGCCGCTTCGGATTTTTTGTTCCAAGTTATCCAGAACATTTTTGAACAGAATTTCTCCTACCGGGTTTTCACTCACTCCGCGACCGGTTTGGTCTTGAATCCACTCATGCGTGAAATTGAAATCGTGAGCTTCCGGCTCCATGCCATCAGCAATCATTGTGGCAATGCGATTGTCTTCCCGTAGCTTGACAAATATGAGTTTGGCGAACTCATAGAAAGCATCCGTAGGTCCTAATGCTTCTTTCTTCCATATTATTTGGTGGCAATCGCTAAAAATACGGATGAGTTCATTCAGTCCCGGCCGCTCAAATTGGAACACGTTCCTAGTTGCACGGACGACGTCGACCGCTCCGTAGGCAAGCAAGGAACGCAGTTGGACGAATTTAGCATTATCCTCCTCAAAGTCGCCGAAGGACATGCTGAGTTCAGGTACATCGCTATCCCAATGCCATAAAAATAGATTGAGCCCATTAGAGCCTATCCTAAAAACCAAACCTGGGCTAAACTGGGGGAATGACTAAAGCGAAAGAACCCAAGCCACCGCGACCCAAGCGCGCTGGCCCGGCCACACCGACCAACCCCACCACCGGCTCCTTTCAGGTATCCGACGAGCTGTGGGCGGTGCTGGCCCCGCTGATTCCCCAGCGGGTGAATACCCATCCTCTGGGCGGCGGCCGGCCCCGAGTGCCCGACCGGACTTGCGCCAACGGCATATTCTACGTGCTGCGTACCGGCTGCCAGTGGAAAGCTCTGGACGCCACGGGCATTTGCTCCGGCTCCACCGCTCATTTGCGCTTCCAGGAATGGGTGGCCGCCGGGGTATTCCGGGAGCTATGGCGGACGGGGCTGGAACGCTACGACGAATTGCAGGGCTTGGACTGGAGCTGGCTGAGCATGGACGGGGCGCTGACCAAAGCGCCCCTGGGCGGGGGAAAAAACCGGGCCCAATCCCACCGACCGGGGTAAGAGCGGGGTCAAGCGCAGCCTGTTGACCGAAGCCCAAGGCATTCCGGTGGGGCTGGCGGTGGACGGAGCCAACCGCCACGACATGAAGCTGGTGCGGGCCACGGTGGACAGCCTGCCGGTGCCGCGACCCGTACCCAGTCCGGAGACCGCCCAGGGTATGTGCCTGGATAAGGGCTACGACTTCAATGAGGTGCGCCGCACCCTGGACGAGTTCGGCTTCACGGCGCACATCCGCAGCCGGGGCGAAGAGGCCCAGGCCATCAAGAAAGCGGCCGGCTTCAAAGCCCGACGCTGGGTGGTGGAACGGACGCACAGTTGGCTGAACCGCTTCCGGCGGATATTGGTCCGTTGGGACAAGTCTCCCGCCAACTACATTGCCTTCCTGCATTTCGCCTGCGCCCTCATCGCCCTCAGAGCCGCCGGGTTATTAGGATAGGCTCTTAGTGGTAACGACGTACTGGACAGGATTGTCGTCGTTTCGCTGATTCAGTATCAACGCGTATCCGCTGACCTGATAATGCCAAGCCTCCGGGTTTTCGTTGGGTGATTTCGCATCAATGACGACGGATGGGTTGCCGTGTCTGTCTAGGAGCACGTAGTCGGGTCTATATTGCTCGCTGCTATGGCCGCGAGGAATTGTAATTCTCTCCACCGAATCCTTGCGCCGGATGCGATTGTCTGGGTAATTTAATTTTGACAGCAGCCTATCGACTACCAAGGCTTCAACGTCGGCTTCTGAATCAATGTCAGCACGTTTGCAGAAAATGTTTAGCATGGTCGCAATTCCCTCTACCCCATCGGGTTTACGTTGGGCAGCCCCAGCCGGAACTGGCCGATATTGTCGTAGGCGCTGGTGTTGACCATGAAGTGCTGGGCGGCGGCGTTCACGTCCCTCATACACCGTTGCAACACCCGGTCGTTGTAGATAGCGTTGCCTCCGCCGTAGCGAAACGCCGTCGTCGCCACCTGGCAGGCAACGTCGGTAGCGTAGGCGCAGGCCCCTCGCAGCCGCAGTTGGCGTTCCAGGTCGGGGCGCTCCTGACGCCGGCAGAACTCCCAGGCGTCTTCGAGAGATTCGCGACACAGCGCGCGCGCCGCCCGCAGTTGCTGGTCGCATTTGCCGAGGTCGTGTTGCAACGCGCCGCGATGGGCGATGGGGTCGGTCAGGTAGCCGCGTTGGTAAGAACCGGCCTGCAGCGCAATTTCGTCCAGCGCGCGGCGGGCTACCCCAAGGGCGAAGGCGGCGTGGTCGGTCGTCACGAAGCCGGGCCGGCCCAGCCAGAACAGCGCCCCACCACGCCGTGGGTCGGTGCTGAGCAGGTTGAAGGCGAAGTCCTCCGGCAAAAAGTGGTCGTTCAGCACGAAATCCCGACTGCCGGTGCCTTTCAGTCCCATCACCTGCCAGTTGTCGATAAACTGCACGTCATCGATACGCACTGCCATCACCATGTGCTCCGGGCCGGGCGCGCCGTCTCGCACTATGCGAAAGCCGGCCGACATCCAGGATGAATGACCCGAACCGCTGGCGAAGGGCCACCGTCCGCTGACACGCCAACCGCCATCGACGGGAGTGGCCAAACCCCGGGGGATGATCGAGCCGGAGGTGATGGGCATTCGTCCGTCGGCGAAAATCTGGTCGATGGCGGTGTCCGGCAGAAACGCGCCCTTCCACGCGGTGCTGGTGCTGTTGATGAAGGTACACCAACCGGCCGAAGGGTTGATGTAGCTAATCTCGTCGATGAGCTCGAGGTAGAGCAACGGGTCGACCTCCGGGCCCCCCAGTTCCAGCGGCGCCTTGAGCGACAGCAAACCTTCCTGATACAGCGCCACCACCGATGGCCAGGCCAGGGTCCCGCTGGCGTCGCTGGCCTCAGCGTCGGCTTCCAGGATGGGCCGGGCGCGCGCGATGGCGTCCAGCAAATGACGGCGCAGCGCCTCGCGTTCCGCAGGCAGCGTCGGGATGCCGGCATCTTCCAGGGCTCTTACATCGTAGGGTTGGATCGTGGCAGTGGTGGACATGGGTTTCCTCTGTGATGCACCTGAACGACCAGGACTTACGGGCACGTAGTCGCCGATAAGGATAACATCCCCAAGCTCCTCTCCCCGTGGAGACCTCTGCCTACCCTGTCATTGCGAAGAGCGAAGCGACGTGGCAATCCCGCCCCCGCCCTAACCCACTCCCCCGGCCCCAACCCACCACCGGAGGGCAAGTGGAAAACGCCCGCAGCCCAAAGAGAAAGCCCCTCTCCCCCTGGGAGAGGGGTTGGGGTGAGGGCAGCAGCCCCAAACGCCGGATGAAGGGTTATACCGGCGTATTCTCAATCTCCTCCATCAGGGCGGTCAGCATCTCGGCTTCCGGAACCACGCGTACCTTTTCGCCCTTGCGGAAAATGATGGCCCGACCGGCGCCGGCGGCGATCCCTACGTCGGCGTCTTTGGCCTCGCCGGGGCCGTTGACCTCGCAGCCCATCACGGCCACCTTGATTTTCTTGTCGCTGCGCTTGAGGAGCGCGTCCACGTCGTTGGCCAGCTTCACCACGTCCACGTCGGCGCGGCCGCAGCTGGGGCAGGCGACCAGCGTCGTGCCCTTGTCCCGCAGGTTCAGGGACTTCAGAATCTCGTAGCCGGCGGTAACCTCCTCCACGCTGTCGCCGCTCAGGGACACGCGAATGGTGTCGCCGATGCCCTCGTACAGCAGCACGCCCAGGCCAACGGCCGTGCGGATGGAGCCGGACTGCACGGTGCCGGCCTCGGTGATGCCGAGGTGCAGCGGGTAGGGCACCATCTCACCCAGGCGGCGGTAAGCTTCAACGGTGGTTGGCACGTCGAACGCCTTCATGGAAATCTTGATCTGGTCGAAATCCTGTTGCTCCAACAGGCTGATTTCCCACAGGGCGGTCGCCACCATGTGGTCGACTACGCTGTAGTCGCCGGTTTGCGCTTCGCCGGCCTTGGGCAGACGATTCACCAAGTCCATGTGACGGGAGAAGCCGCGAGTGCGTCCGATCCCGCCCACCGGAGGCAGGCTGCCGAAATTGACGCCGATGCGGATGGGGATGTTGCGCTGCTTGGCCGACTGCACCACCTCGCGCACCTGGTCTTCGTTGCGCAGGTTGCCGGGGTTGAGTCGCAGACAGTCCACACCGCCGGCAGCACATTCCAACGCCAGCTGGTAGTGGAAATGGATGTCGGCGATGAGCGGAATGTGAATCTGCTTTTTGATCTCCGCCATCGCCTGGGCGGCCTCCATATCGGGCACCGCCGAGCGGATAATCTCGCAACCCGCCTCTTCCAGCTCGTGGATCTGTCGCACCGTGGCCTTCACGTCGCGGGTGTCGGTTTTGGTCATCGACTGGACGGTAACATCGGCGTCACCGCCCACCTTCACGCCGCCCACGTACACCGGTTTGGTAACTCGCCGTTTCGTCATGGTCATCATCAACACCGCCGCTGTTTGAGAGTGATTCGGGGGGTGGGTTGTTGGGCCAGTGGGACTGACGCGGCAATCATACACGACTATGGTATTTGGCTGCTACTGCGCGAGATAGGTGCGGAGAGTTTTGTTTGACGGCTGCCATCCGGTTTTTCCCGTATCGGCAAGCCTCCGCAGCAATGAGTCGGCGGCCCTTCGACTTAAGTGCATACACGCGGCCCCCCGGCACCCTCATGCGTACCCGCGTACCCACTCTGTCATTGCGAGCGCAGCGTGGCAATCCCGTCGCCGTAGCAACGGCGGTTCGCCGACGCACGTTCAACCTCATCGAGATTGCCACGTCGCCATGCTCCTCGCAATGACAGTTTCAAGTGGGTACGCGTGACCAACCCACCCCTCATGCGTACTCGCGTACCCAATCTGTCATTGCGAGCGCAGCGCGGCAATCCCGTCGCCGTAGCAACGGCGGTTCGCCGACGCACGTTCAACCTCATCGAGATTGCCACATCGCTCTGCTCCTCGCAATGACAGTTTCAAGTGGGTACGCGTGACCAACCCACCCCTCATGCGTACTCGCGTACCCAATCTGTCATTGCGAGCGCAGCGCGGCAATCCCGTCGCCGTAGCAAAGGCGGTGCGTCGACGCACGTTCAACCTCATCGAGATTGCCACGTCGCTATGCTCCTCGCAATGACAGTTTCAAGTGGGTACGCGTGACCAACCCACCCCTCATGCGTACTCGCGTACCCAATCTGTCATTGCGAGCGCAGCGCGGCAATCCCGTCGCCGTAGCAAAGGCGGTGCGTCGACGCACGTTCAACCTCATCGAGATTGCCACGTCGCTATGCTCCTCGCAATGACAGTTTAAAGTGGGTACGCGTGACCAACCCACCCCTCATGCGTACCGCGTACCCACTCTGTCATTGCGAGCGTAGCGCGGCAATCCCGTCGCCGTAGCAAAGGCGGTTCGTCGACGCACGTTCAACCTCATCGAGATTGCCACATCGCTATGCTTCTCGCCATGACCTGTTAAGTGGGTGCGCGTGGGCAACATCCCGTCGTTGTCGCGCCGACAATCGTTGGCTACAATAAAAACCGTTGAATACAAAAACCGTTGGCTACAAACAGGAAAACTCGAACCCCTCACCCCAAGCCCATCCCGCCTCCCGCCTCCCTCTCGACGCGAGCGCGCTAGGGTGAGGGCGCCACGCCCGCAGCATAAACACCTTCATACCAATAAAGCACACCGATAAGGCACACCAACCACCATGCCCATCGACCGCACCCAGGTAGAACACATCGCCGCCCTGGCCCGCATCTCCCTTTCTGAGGCCGAAATCGAGGCCTTCACCGCCCAGCTGTCCCAGATACTGGAACAGTTCGACGCCCTGCAATCCCTGGACACCACCGATGTACCGGCCACCGCCCACGTCGCCGACCTGGACAACGTGATGCGCGACGACGACACCGACGACTGCCTCCCCGCCGAGGACACCCTCCGCAACGCTCCAAGACGCCGGGGCGACTTCTTCCAGGTGCGCGCCGTGCTGAACGAGTAACCCAACCGATGCAAAATCCCGCCACTGAGCTCTGGCAGCTCTCCGTAGCCGATGCCTCCCAACGGCTCGCCCAGCGCGAAATCAGCAGCGTCGAGCTCACCGAAGCCTACCTCGCCCGCACCGCCGCCGTCGACGACCGCCTGTCGGCCTACATCACCGTAACCGCCGACATCGCCCGCCGGCAGGCCGCCGACGCCGACCGACGCATCGCCGCCCGTTCTCACTCCGAGAGATTGGCCGCCCCCCTCACCGGCATACCAATGCAGATCAAAGACCTCCTCTGCACCAAGGGGATACGCACCACCTGCGCCTCCCAAATGCTGGCCGACTACGTCCCCGTTTACGACGCCACCGCCGTCGCCCGCCTGCGCGACCAGGGCGCCGTGCTCCTCGGCAAGGGCAACATGGACGAGTTCGGCATGGGGTCGTCCACCGAAAATTCGGCCTTCTTCCCCACCCGCAACCCCTGGGACACCGACCGCGTCCCCGGCGGCAGCAGCGGTGGGTCAGCAGCGGCAGTATCGGCCGGCGCGGCGCCCTTCGCCCTGGGCACCGACACCGGCGGCAGCATCCGCCAACCGGCGTCCTTCTGCGGCATCACCGGACTCAAACCCACCTACGGGCGAGTCAGCCGATACGGACTCGTCGCCTACGCGTCATCGTTGGACCAAATCGGCCCGCTCTCCCGCAGCGCCGCCGACAGCGCCCTCATCCTGCAGGCCATCGCCGGCCACGACCCCCGCGACGCCACCTCCCTCCCCGATCCCGTACCCGACTACACCACCGCCCTCACCGACGATGTGTCCGGCTTGCGCTTGGGTGTGCCTGATGAATACTTTGGTGATGGCATGGACGCCGGCGTCCGCGCCGCCGTAACCGCCGCCATCGACCACCTGGCCACCCTCGGCGCCGAAATCCGCCCGGTTTCCCTGCCCAGCACCCAGTACGCCATGGCCTGCTACTACATCATCGCCCCTTCCGAATGCTCCGCCAACCTAGCCCGTTACGATGGCGTCAAGTACGGCTACTCCCACCGCGGCGACGGCGATATGTGGCAGGCGATGGAGCGCACCCGGCAGCACGGCTTCGGCCCCGAGGTCAAACGCCGCATCATGCTGGGAGCCTTCGCACTCTCCTCCGGCTACTACGACGCCTACTACCACAAGGCCCAGCAGGTCCGTACCCTGATCCGGCAGGACTTCGACCGCGTTTTCGCCCAAGTCGACGCCCTGGTCACCCCCGTCTCCCCCATAGTAGCCTTCCCCCTCGGCGACCGCACCGACGACCCCGTGCGTATGTACCTCGTCGATATCTACACCCTTCCCGTCAACATCGCCGGCCTGCCCGCCATGTCCATCCCCTGCGGCTTCGCCACGCCCGCCGATCCCAAACCTACCGCCGGTGTCGCCAACCCCGCCCCGTCTGGCAATCGCTTGCCCGTCGGCCTGCAGCTAATCGGCCCCCGCCTCTCCGAACCCACCCTGCTCCGCACCGCCCACGCCTACCAGCAGACGACGGATTGGCACCGGGAAAGACCGCCGATCTAAATCCCCCGCTGGCAACCCCCTCTCCCTCGACGGAAGAGCAATTGTGTTCGATGGCAAGGTGTGATGGTGGGTGGATTCCAGGGTTGACCGGATTTGGCCATGCTGTTGAGAATGGTGAAGAGCTTGCGGGTGCAGGCACTGTTCGGACTCTCCAGGGCTGCGGCGCGGCGACCCCGCTCTCCCGCGGTTTCTACCAACCCAGGGTTGTTCGGTCTGCCGCCCTTCCACTATACATACAAGGGTTGGGGTGAGGGGGCATCCTTCGACGGGCTCAGCACGAACGGGCGAGTGTCGGGAAAACCGCTGAGACCGGGGATTTCACCCTAACCCTCTCCCTTGATGGGAGAGGGGACTACTCAAGGGAGGGGGACTACAACGCCCGCACCATCTTGTCCAGGTTTTCCAGGGCTTTGCTGATGTTTTCCTGGCTGTTGGCGTAGGAGAGGCGGACGTAGCCCTCGCCAAACTCGCCGAAGGCGGCGCCCGACAACAGGGCCACGCCGGCTTCCTGCATGGCCCGTTCCTCGAATTCGTCGCTGGTGAGGCCGGTGTCCCTAATGCTTGGGAAGGCGTAGAAGGCCCCCTCCGGCTCGGGGCAGTTGATGCCGGGGATGGACGCCAGACCGTCGGCGATGAGACGCCGACGACGGCCAAACTCGGCGGCCATCTCCTGCACTGCGTCCTGGGGGCCGTCGAGGGCGGCCACGCCGGCAATCTGGCTGAACGAGGCGGCGCAGGACACGCTGTTGGTGGCCAGGCGGGAGATGTGCGGCACCAGCTCTTCCGGCATGATGCCGTAGCCCAGCCGCCAGCCGGTCATGGCGTAGCTCTTGGAGAAGCCATCCAGGATGATGGTGCGCTCGGCCATCCCCGGCAGCGCGGCGATGCTGTGGTGCTCGCCGGAGTACAGGATGTCCTTGTAGATTTCGTCGGACATCACGTACATATCGGGATGGCTTCGCACCACGTTGGCGATGGTTTCCAGCTCTTCGAGCGTGAACGCCGAGCCGCAGGGGTTCTCCGGCGAGTTGATGATGAGCAGGCGGGTGCGTTCATTGACCATTGCCGGCAATTGCGTCAGGTCAGGATGGTAAGCCCGGTCTTCCAGCAGCTGCATGGGGACGGCCCTGGCTCCGCTGAACTCGATCATCGACTCGTAAATGGGGAAGCCAGGGTTGGGATAGATGACCTCGGCGCCGGCTTCGGCGATGGCCAGCAGCACGTAGAACATGATGGGTTTGGCGCCGGGGGTAACGACCACCTGCTCCCAGTCGGTGTCGATGCCGCGCACCTCACGGCTGTTGCGGGCGACGGCCTGACGCAGCTCGGGCAGGCCGGGCGTGGGGCCGTAGTGGGTGTAGCCGTCCTGGAGGGCCTTCACGCCGGCGTCAACGATGTGCTGCGGCGTCTCGAAGTCGGGTTCGCCGATTTCCAGGTGGATAATCTCACGGCCCTGGGCTTCCAGGGCGCGGGCCTTGGCCAGCACCTCGAAGGCGCTTTCGGTTCCCAGGCGGCTCATGCGGGTGGCAATGGTCATGGTGGGTCATTCCTCAGACACAGAGTGTTCGGAGAGGTTACCACATTGTGGGGACGCCCCTCACTCCCGGCCCCTCTCCCACGAGTTGTATGTTCAACCTCACCGAGATTGCCACGTCGCTTTACTCCTCGCAATGACAGATTAGAGTGGGTACGCGTGAGGTGGCGACGGCTCATGCGTACCCACCTTTGTCATTGCGAGCGTAGCGTGGCAATCCCGTCGCCGTAGCGACGGCGGTTCGCCGACGTGTGTTCAACCTCATCGAGATTGCCACGTCGCTATGCTCCTCTCAATGACAGATTAAGGTGGGTACGCGTGACACCGACCGGGCCACCTCATGCGTACCTATCTACCCACTCTACCCACCTTTGTCATTGCGAGCGTAGCGTGGCAATCTCGTCGTCGTCGCAACGGCGGTTCGCCGACGTGTGTTCAACCTCATCGAGATTGCCCCGTCGCTATGCTCCTCTCAATGACAGATTAAGGTGGGTACGCGTGACACCGACCGGGCCACCTCATGCGTACCTATCTACCCACCTTTGTCATTGCAAGCGTAGCGTGGCAATCTCGTCGTCGTCGCAACGGCGGTTTGCCGACGTGTGTTCAACCTCATCGAGATTGCCACGCCGCTATGCTCCTCGCAATGACAGATTGACGTGGGTACGCGTGAGGTGGCGATGGCTCATGCGTACCCGCCTTTGTCATTGCGAGCGTAGCGTGAGCGTGGCAATCTCGTCGTCGTCGCAACGGCGGTTGGTCGACGTTTGTTCAACCTGATCGAGATTGCCACGTCGCAATGCTCCTCGCAATGACGGATTAAAGCGGGTGCGCGTGATCAACCCACCCCCGGCCTGAGGGCAGAATCACTTGCTATACTAGCTGTATCTTAAAGGAGAATTTGCCCCAATGCCCAGCAAGAAAATTGTACTGGCCTATTCCGGCGGTCTTGACACCTCGGTCGCCGTGCCCTGGCTCAAAGAAAACTACGACGCCGACATCATTACCTGCACCATCGACCTGGGAATGGTGGATTTGGAAACCATCCGCCAGCGGGCCTACGCCGTCGGCGCATCCGAGGCCGTTACCGTGGACGGTCGCGAGACTCTGGTCAGCGAGTTTTTGTGGCCGGCGTTGCGAGCCGGAGCCATCTACGAGGGACAGTATCCGCTGGCCACCGCCCTGGGTCGCCCGCTGATCGCCCGCTACCTGACCGAGGTTGCCGAGGAACACGGCGCGGAGGCCATCGCCCACGGCTGCACCGGCAAGGGCAACGACCAGGTTCGCATCGAGGTGGGCGTGGCCGCTCTCACCCAGGGCGTGGAGGTCATCGCGCCCATCCGCGAGTGGGGCATGAACCGGGAGGACGAGGTGGAGTACGCCCGCGCGCGCAACCTGCCCATCGCTCCGTCCAACAATAAGTACAGCACCGATGAGAACCTGTGGGGCCGCAGCGCCGAGGCCGGCGAGCTGGAAGACCCCTGGAACGAACCGCCCGAGGACGCCTACGAGTGGACGGCCAACCCCAACGCCGCTCCCGATGAGCCAGCCTACGTGGAGATCCGGTTCGACGAGGGTGTGCCCACCGCCGTGGATGGCGAGGGCATGGCCGGCGTCGACCTGATTACCCATCTGAACCGCCTGGCCGGAGCCCACGGGGTGGGTCGCATCGACCACGTGGAGAACCGGCTGGTGGGCATCAAGTCGCGGGAGGTCTACGAATCGCCCGCCGCCGTGGCGCTGCACGCGGCGCACCGGGGCCTGGAGACGATGACCCTGTCCCGCGAGCAGACCCGCTTCAAGGAGCGGGTGGCCCAGGAGTACGCCGAGCTGGTGTACAACGGCCTGTGGTTCACCGCCCACCGCCGCGACCTGGACGCCTACGTTGCGTCCACTCAGCGCCACGTTACCGGCGAGGTGCGGTTACGGTTGCACAAGGGGACCTGCGTGGTGGCCGGCCGCCGCGCCGACCGACCGCTGTACAACTACGGCCTCGCCACCTACGACCGGGCCGACGAGTTCGACCACACCGCCGCCAAAGGTTTTATCGACATCTACGGCCTGCCGGTAAGGACGCAGAACCGGCAGCAGGGGGCGTAGCGGAGGGCTGCCGGCGGCGCTAAATCTGCTCCACTATTGCTACCGCCCCGTTTGCAGTGGCGGATATAGCAACGTCGCTGCCCCAAAGCAGCGCCATTCCGATTAGTACCTCGTCCGGGGTTTCCAGTACGGTTACACGCTTGGGCTGTTGGTGCCATATTAGCGTAGCTCTGTATGTGGGCACTCTGTCAGCCCTTCCAATAGCAAGGGTTAATTCAACCCATCTATCCGTTTGGGTCAATCCCAGATTGCTGATTGTGCCAGTGTCCAAAGCGAGCTCTTCGGTAAATCCGGTATCAATTGTGGCCGTGATTATTCGAGGGATTCCGCCAGCGTCCAAAATGCTGATTGCAATTCTGGCTTCTCGATGGTCTTCGCTGACGTACCCTTCCATCGTCATTCGACAGCCTTAAGTCTTTCCCGCAGCAAAGCGGCCGCATAGCGGCCGGTGGCCCGGAATGGCGTCGGATACCCAATTTTCATGGTGTAAACCTTGGAATTGGGCTGGCGTTCTTCTAGCCGGTGCCATGCCTCGGCGCAGTTAGCGTTCATTTCGTAGTCGCCGCTCTGTGGGTCAATAATCAGGAACTTACCTTTGTCGGCATCGGTGATGCTCGCCTCGATGCTATCGTGGTAGATGGCCAGGGCTTTGGCCTTTATCTTTTCAAATTCAGCTTTTTTAGATTTGCTGAGAAGCATAGCCATTCTCCAAAAACCGGGGGCTGGCGGACGGGCGGTGGTGACGCTCATCCGCCAGCGCATTGCTTACACGTTGCCCAGCGCGGTATCCAGCCGGCCAACGCCTTCGTCGATTTCCGCCTCGGTGATGTTGAGGGCGGGCATGATGCGTACTGCGTTGGGTCGCACGCCGTTGAGCAGCACACCGGCGGCCTCGGCAGCGTCCATTACCTGGGGCATGATGTCGCTGTCGAAGGCGACGGCGGCCAGCAGGCCCTTGCAGCGGATTTCGTTGACGAAGCCGTACCTGGACTTGAGGCCGTCCAGCCGGTCCTTTAGAACCACTTCCATCTGCTTGACGTGGCCGAGGATGTCGTTGTCCAGCAGGTAGCGGGTGCCGGCGGCGGCGGCGGCGGTGGTCAGGGGGTTGCCGCCGAAGGTGCTGCCGTGGTCGCCGTAGGTCAGCGCCATCTTGTCTTCCTTGGCCAGGAACGCGCCAATGGGCACGCCGAATCCCAATCCCTTGGCCAGAATCATCACGTCAGGCTCAACGTTGTACTCCTCATAGCCGAACAGGCTGCCCAGGCGACCCATGCCGGTCTGCACCTCGTCCAGAATCAGCAGGATGTTGTTCTGGTCGCACCAGGCCCGCAGCCGCTGGAAGTAGTCATCGTCGGGGATGTTCACGCCGCCCTCGCCCTGCACCGGCTCGATCATCACGGCGACGGTGTTCTCGGTGGTGGCGTTCATCACCGCTTCAACGTCGTTGAAGTCGACGTAGGTAAAACCCTCGGGGATGGGTTCAAACAGCTCGTGGTAATGGGGTTGGCCGGTGGCGGCCACGGCATTCATCGTGCGCCCGTGGAACGAATTCAGCGCGGTAATGACACCGTAGGCCCCGTTCTTGTGCAGCTTGCCGTAGCGTCGGGCGATTTTGAGCGCGCCCTCCACGGCCTCGGCGCCGCTGTTGCAGAAGAACACCCGATCCATGCAGGAATTTTCAATCAGCATCTCGGCGATTTCGAGCTGCGGCAGGGTGTAGAACTGGTTGGAGGTCTGGATGAGCGTGGCGGCCTGCTTTTGGATGGCTTCCACCACGACGGGCGGGCAGTGGCCCAGGTTATCCACGGCCCAGCCGGCCACGAAGTCGATGTATTCCTTTCCGTCGGCATCCCACACTCGGGAGCCTTCGCCCCGCACGATGACCACCGGGCGTCGCCGGACGGTCTGGGCGTAGTATTGCTGCTCAATGGCGATGTATTCAGCGTTGCTGGGCATTGGAATCTGCTCCCTTCAGTGTGTTACGCGCGGTGGCGCACCCCACATTATACGCCATGCGCATCGGGAAGCGGCGGCGCGCGCTCACGACAAACCGGCCGTGGGGCTGGTTCCGCCCACGCCGATTTTGGCATTGGCGGCGTTTGTGTTAATATGCGTGTTGACAACTTTCGGCCAACGATTTCATTCTGGAGGAATTACACATGGCAACTATGATTGATGGCGAGTCCTATCTGGGCAAGGTGATGATCCGCCCGCTGAGCAAGACCGGCGACGTAACCCTGTATTGCTGGCCCCTGCGCTGCCTGCGGGCCAAGTTTGGCGGCCCGACGTTCGGCGTTGACGTCAACGGCGTGGAAATCGTTCGTTTTGACCCCCATGGGTCGCGCGGTCACTGGCACAAGGGTGGCTACGACAAGCTGGGCGCCGGCGGCTCCCACGTCGATTTCCCCGAGGGCATAATGGAGAGCCAGGCGCAGGTTGCCTGGTCGCTGGAACAGGTTCGCGAGCAATCCGCCGCGCTGCTGGCCGAGGCTGGCTACGCCGATGCCGCCGCCGGCCTGGACGCGGAGCTGCTGGCCTCGGTAACCGCCGAGGTGGTGACGCACCTGGAGGCCCACAACGGCATCATGGCCGACGCCATCGCGAAGGATTTGATCGCGGCTTAGGGGGGCCCTCGCCCCTCACCCCAAACCCCTCTCCCGGCGGGAGAGGGGTTTTTTATAGGCTTGCCCTCGCCCAGGTACGGTTTGTTACACTTACTACACGAGGTAAAGGTCATGTCAGATCAAATGCTGCCCGGAGCCGAATGGGATAGGAACGTCGGTAGTCCAGCATTTCCTGTGTCGTTCCTCCACGAATACGCTGTGGGCTTGCTATGGGATGCCTTGCACAACAATGATGCAGTAGCCGTTAAAACGATCGACGGCAGCATATCCGGCAACCTGAAAGAGGGCGTTGACCGTGTGGTGATTCCCGATTCGATGCAACCCATCGGTGGTTGCATACCCGATTTGGCGTTGCTGGATAAAGACTTGCGGCCAGTGCGGGTCATCGAGGTGGTAGTAACGTCTCCGCCCACGTCGGAGAAAATGGCAAAGCTGGAACATTTGCAAAATCGTGACGTGGAAGTAGTACAAGTCCCGGTCCGCAACGAGGACGAACTCAAAGCCTTGGTCCCTTCCCCGAATGATGAACTGAAACCGAAATGGGCCTACGCTTGGAATGCGACAGTCTTCGATCAAGTGGGCATAAGCAATATTCCGCGTCAGAAACAAATCCGCAGAACACAGGCTAGCGCGGACGGTAAGGTCCAAGAACTGATTCACGCCCTGATTCAATGCCAACCCGAGACCCGTCGGCGTTTAGTCAAGGTGTTGGAAGAACTAGACAGCCTGGAATCACGTTACTCACTGTCGCCCAAAAACCCTAAGCGAATCACTCAATTCAACGGCGATGACGGTACATAGCTGTCCCAAAGGACAGCACCCACTGCGCCGAAAGCCTCGGCCTTAAGTTGGTCGCCGACGTGGTTGCCCACCTGGAAGCCCACAACGGCATCATGGCCGACGCCATCGCGAAGGATTTGATCGCGGCTTAGGGGCCCCTCGCCCCTCACCCCTCTCCCGGCGGGAGAGGGGCTTTTTTGCCTATCGGGGTGGGGTTGCCCGGGCAGTCAACCGGGCGAGCCGGTGGCCTGGCGGCTGTCCCGTGTTCACACCGGCGTCAGAGGATTACGCCAGCGCAACCCGGGGAAGCGACTGAAGTCGGTATCGTTGGAGTGCAACTCGGCCTGGTACTCCAGGGCCAGGGCAGCGATGTGGCAGTCGGTAACCAGGTTTCCTCCCACCCCGGCGGCTTCCAGGTTACGGCGAAAAATTGCCAAGTGTTCCACTCCCGGGTTGACTGGCACGACGCCGGGGCGAGCAAACCATTCCTCCACGTAACCCACCGCGTTGGCGACGTTCACCGGGGGGAAGACGACCCTGGGGTTGGTCATCAGGCGGACGAAGCCAATGACGACAGCCCACGGGATACCTACCCGTTCCGTTCCGTTGACGCTGCTTTCCCACCACCGTCGCGCCGACTCATGCTGCGAAACGCCGGTGTTGTGAGCGTAGATCGGCAGGTTAATGTCCGGAATTATCACAGCTGGGTTGTTCCGGTAAAACCTTCCGTCTCCAGCAGGTCATTCATTTGATTCAGCCGCAGCGGGTCAACCCCGGGGGCAAAACCCCCATTATTGGGAACTACCCGATATAGGGGAAGGTCTGCACCGCCGCTCCCCGGTGACAACCCCCGGCGTATCACGTCGTTAACTACCTGCTTGAACGGCAACTCCAATAAGCGGGCACGCTCCTTCAGGGCGTCCGCCAAATCATCGTCCAGCGTTAACGTAGTTCGCATGTCGGCATCATAGTGTCGGTGAATCTTGATGTTCAGATGTCAACATTTTCCTTCCAGAAAAGACCACCGACACCTTCCCCTGCCGTATGGGTATGCTATGGCGTAATCCGCGTGCCGATGGGGTTGCCGTTGATGCAATCCATGAGGGCGCCGGGCTCGCGGCCGTCGATGATGTGGGCGCTGGGTACGGCTGCGTCGGCAATGGCCGCGAGGCAGGCATCGAGCTTGGGCAGCATCCCGCCGCGCGCCACACCGGAGTTGCGCAACGACTCGGCGCTGCGGGCGTTCATACGCGGAATGACGCGCCCGCCGTTGTCCATCACACCGGCCACGTCGGTCAGGAAGATGATCCGCTCGGCCTCCAGGGCGTGGGCCAGCGCGCCGGCCGCCGTGTCGCCGTTCACGTTGAGAGGTTGGCCGGCGTGGTCGCTGCCTTCCGTAACATCCACGGCGATGGGCGAAATCATGGGGATAAACCCGGCGGCGACGATGGTGTTGACCGGTGTGGTGTCCACTCGGGCAATCTCACCCACGTAACCCAGCTCGGGGTTGGCAACCCACGCCTGCAGCAGGCAGCCGTCCATCCCGCTGAGGCCGATGGTGGGTGCGCCCAGGCTCTGCATGTGAGCGGTCAGTTCCTTGTTCACCAACCCGCCCAGCACGGCCACCACGATTTCCAGCGACGGCGCATCGGTGACCCGCAGGCCGTTGACGAAGTTGGGGGCCAAATTCTGCCGCCGCATCCATTCGCTGATGACGTTGCCGCCGCCGTGCACGATGACGATGGACCGGCCCGCGGCGTGCAGGGACGCCAAATCCTGTAGCGAGGTATCATTGCCGCCCAGCGTGCTGCCGCCGATTTTGACGACGAGGGGGGCCGATTTGGATGGTTGCGACACGGTTGCGGTGCTCAATGGCTAATACTGTGGCGACTACGGCTCCCTCTCCCCTGGTGGGAGAGGGCTGGGGTGAGGGGGTCCTCCGCCAGGTTCGGAACGAATGACTGTGCGAGGATGTTCACCCTCACCCTGACCCTCTCCCGTCAAGGGAGAGGGGACTGGCTATCATCAGGTGGTGTACGCGCTGTTGATGATTACGTACTGCTCGGTGAGGTCGCAGCCGAAGGCGGTAGCCAAGCCGTCGGCCAGGTTGAGGCTGATTCTGAAGTCCACCTGGTCGGTCGACATCAGGGCAACCACGGCGTCTCGATGGAAGGGTATGGGAGTGCCGGCCTCCATGATGCAAACGCCGTTGACGAACAGGTCAACGTGCTCCTCCTGAGCCTCGGCGCCGCTGCGTCCCAGGGCCATCATCAGTCGGCCCCAGTTAGGGTCGGCGCCGTACACCGCCGACTTCACCAAGTTGCTGCCGGCGATGGTTTTGGCGGCCAGCCGGGCGTCGCCGTCGCTGCGCGCGCCGTCAACCTGCACAGTGATGAGGCGGGATGCGCCCTCGCCGTCGCGGGCCAGCATACGGGTCAGGTCGGTGCAAACCCGTTGCAGCGCGACGCGGAAGGAGTCGGCGTCGGGCGAACGCTCGTCGATAACCGGGTTGCCGGCCCGTCCGTTGGCAAAGGCCAGGAAGGTGTCGTTGGTGCTACTGTCGCCATCCACCGTCAGCATATTGTAGGTTTCGTCGGCGACGGCCTTCACGGTGGTTTGCAGGAAGCCGGGATCGACGGCGGCATCGGTAGTCGCAAAGGACAACATCGTCGCCATGTTGGGGTGAATCATCCCCGAACCCTTGGCCACACCGCCGATGGTGATGGTCTGGCCCGTGGCGGTGGTGAATGACACCGCCGTTTCCTTGGGATGAGTGTCAGTGGTCATCATGGCGCGGGCCAGCTGATTGCCGCCCGCGTCGTCCAGCACGATCTGGGTTACGCCGGAGCGGATGAGGGACATGGGCAGTTCGACCCCGATGACACCGGTGCTGCATACGAGCACATCTTCGGCCGTGATGCCCAGGGTGTCGGCGGCCAGTCGTGTCATTTCTTCGGCATCCTTGTAGCCCTGAGCGCCGACGCAGGTGTTGGCGATGCCGGCGTTGACGATGAGGGCACGGGCCTTGCCGGTGGCAACCCGTGTGCGGTCCAGATCAACGGTCGCCGAGCGGATCGCCGAAGTGGTGAACACTCCACCAACGGAGCAGGGGGTGTCCGAGACCAGCATGGCCAGGTCCAGCTTGTCCTCGCCACGGCTCTTGAGGCCAATGAACACGCCGCCGGCGGAGAAGCCCTGCGGGGAGGTGATGGTACCGTCGGAGATGGGGGTGATATCTGCGCTGGACGACGCGGTGCTGGCCATTGTAAAGCGCTCCTGGCGGGCATGGATTAGCAGCGAAAATGCCGGTTCAATATACCATAGGCGGCCCGATGATTCTGCGGACCCCTGGACGACTGTGTTGGCCGAACCCAGCGATCAACCGGGCAGAGCCCGCGAGCACAAATTGCGATTGCGGCGGTCGGTCAAGAATTCGCGATATCCGCTCTGAGGATATATTTTGCCGCGAGTTCCGGGAATAATTTTCCGATCTCGGAAATCTTGCTGCAAGGCGTCGTCGTTAGTTAATAGCAGTCGTGCTCCGCTGACCCGGGCCAATGCCAAAACGTGCGCGTCATTGGATCGGCAAATACCCTGCGAACGGATGGCGTCAGTTTCCGCATCAACAGTATCGTCATTTACAGATAGAGCGATGTTGCGCACAAGGGCGGTGCGAAGCCAACGTTTGAAGTCCCAGTTTTGCTCAAGTTCGCGTAGCAGTTCTCCACTTACCACGAGTTTGACGTGGCCGTTGGATAACCATTGCAAAAAGAATCGTCCTGAGGGTGATTGGCTACGTTCGCCGAAAACCTGATCTCTGACGTTATTATCAACTATGGCGCACATTGGGTTTCGTCAGGCCAATCGATCGATTGACCTCATCCATAAAGAACTCTCCATAAGAATGTGGCGCATCCAGCACGTTTCCCATCTCATCCAGACGGATAGAGCGGATTTTTACGTCCAGGTCGCGCGGCTCGAAGTAGAGGATCGACACGTCCTCCGGTTTGAGACCCGTCGTGCCATCTCGCACGTCCATCCGCACCCGGTCGATTAGGTAGTCGCTGTGCGTTTCCACCACGATTTGCCGGCCGTCGGCTGCGATCTGACAGAAGAGCGTGCCCAGAGCGGCTTGGGCGCTGGGGTGCAGGTGGATCTCCGGCTGCTGGAAAAGAAACGTCTCGGACGCATCTGCGCGTAGTAATTCCGTGAGTATCGGTAATGCCTGGCTTACGCCATAGCCAACGTCGATCAAATTGCGGAATGGACCCTTACGACGTTTGCCAAACTTGCGGATTTGTACCTGAAACGGGTCGCCTTCCGATTTGCCGAAGGAACGCACCGTAATCTCGTCGAACAACCCTGAGGCGCGTCCAAATTCTTGCAGCCGGTTTTTGAGCAGTTGCCACTCCTCTGCGTCGCGCCGAAATAACCCGGCGAGGTAGCTCGGGATGTATTCGCCTTCCGCGTCCTGGGCTTGACGCATTGGATCGTATGTGCGACGCGGATGGGAACGAATCGGACCCCCGGAATACGATGACAGCGCGTGCGTATTCACAGGCCACGCTCGTTCAAACTGATGTATCAAATCCCAAGCGCAATCGCGAACGTCATCGGATGCCCGTTGCTGCAGAAACTCCGCATCGTCACTAACGTGGGTGCCATACACCAAATCGCTGATCAAGTCCTGGAAGAGTGCCACTGAGTAGTCGCCATCCCCATACCGGTTTGGAACGTTTGGACGCAAAACCTCTTCATTGCCGGCAACGAATCGCAGAGACAGGTTTCCGTCGCCTCGCGCGCACGCCTCAAATATCCGGTCTCCCAGCGCCAGACTGCGCTTAACCGGGTACGGAACACCCTTACGATTCCCGAAGGTGGCCGCATAATCCACTACAACGTCCGATGATGTTGCAGAGCGCTTTCCAAAGCCCGCCCCAAACTCGCCCTGGGGATTCGCGCGGCCACTTGTTTGGTGGACGATGTCGTCGAAACTACCCAAATGGAAGGGTGACTCCTGAAAATCAGGGATCACACCCCGTAGTGCGAGGTTAAGCAACGCCCGAATCAGCGCCAGGAACGATGTTTTGCCGGTGCTGTTGGGGCCTACCAACAGCGTCAACGGAGCCAGGCGCGCGGTTTGCTTTTCGCCGAAGCAACGGTAGTTTTCGAGCGTTATCGAGTCCATGAGGGCAGTATGGCAGTACGCGCCGCCGCTTCACCCTAACCCTCTCCCATCAAGGGAGAGGGGGAGAATGTCACCCCTGTTCGCGGCGCTCCTGGAAGCTGGCGGTTATGGCCTGTTCGGCGCGGCGGCTGTGTTCGGCGATGAACTGCTCCAACTGGCGGATTTCAGCGGCGGTTTCGTCTGACACCGGCTGGCTGTTGGAATGCTGCTTCAACCGCGCCAACGATTTGCGCGCTTCGTCCACCTGATGCACCGATTCCAGCGCGGCCAATTCGTCCAGGGCCGCCTTCTTCACCGTCTGCAGGCGCCGGCGGCTGTCCTCGGCGTCCCGCAGCCGCTCGTCGACCTCACCCATCGCCGACAGTATCGTGTCCAGGGGCACGTGGCCGTAGATGGTCTGGCGGGGCAGCCGGCGCAACTGGGTGCGAAACTGGGAGATGGTGGCTTCCAGCTGCTCTTCCCTGTGGCGAATTTCAGCGAGCGACATACGCAACGCCGCCATCGCCTGCTGCAATTGAGAAATGGATGACATGATGTAGGGTAAGCGCCGGGGCGGGGGATCCGGCGCCCCGTCGAGAATGCGGAGGGTTATCCCTTGAAACCAACCTTGGGGAGTACGCGTTCCAACGCTTCCAGCACTTCCGTGATGTCTGCCTGTGAGACCCATCCCAGGTGGCCGATTCGGAAGCAGTGGCCGGTAAGTTTGCCCTGGCCACCGGCCAATACCACGCCTTCGTCCTCGCGCATCATGGCCATGAACTTGCCGCCGTCGATTTCCTCTGGCATCTTGATGGCGGTAACGGTGTTGGATGCGCGGGACTCGTCGGTGGCGAGCAACTGCAGACCCAGCGACTTGACGCCGGCCCGGCAGTATTCGCCGATGCTGGCGTGGCGGCCGTACACGGCCTCCAAACCCTCGCCGAGGATGCGGTCCAAACCGAGGCGCAGGCCGTAGAGCAGCGCGACGTTGGGCGTCCAGGGGGTTTGGCCGCGTTGCAACGAACGCTCGGCCGCCATCAGGTCGAAGTAGAACCGGGGAATTTTGGCATCCTTATAGGCTTCCCAGCCGCGGGCGCTGATGCTGATGAAGGCCAGACCCGGTGGAATCATAAAACCCTTCTGCGAGCCGGTGGCGACCAGATCGCAATCCCAGCCGTCGACGGGCAGGGGCAGGCAACCGAGGCTGCTCACGGCGTCAACCAGCAGCAGTTTGTCGAACTCACCCTTGACCACGCGGGCGATGGCCTCCAGGTCGTGGGTAACGCCGGTGGAGGTTTCGTTGTGGGTCACCAGCACGGCCTTGATGGATGCGTCCTTGTGCAGTTCCGCGCGAATGGCCTCGGCGTCGATGGCGTCGCCCCACTCAAAGTCCATGCGGAGCACGTCGGCGCCGTAAGTCTCGGCAATCTGGACGAAGCGGTCGCCGAAGGAACCGGCGGTGCAGGCGATCACCCGGTCGCCGGGGGACAGGGTGTTGACTACCGCCGCCTCCAGAGCACCGGTACCGCTGGAGGTGAGGATGTACAGGTCATCGTTGGTCATAAAGACCTGCTTTAGCCCGGCGGTGGTAGCCTCAATCAGCTCCTTGAACTCAGGCCCCCGGTGGTTGATCATCGGCAGCGACATTTCGGCCATGATGTCGTCCGGTATCGGAGTCGGTCCGGGGGTGCGCAGGTTCTGCTGGGCGATTTTGGTCAAGGTCATTGGAAAGGCTCCTCGGCTTTTCAGGTCATCAAGTCGGATTGGGTCGGCAGGTTGAATCCGCAGGGTACTATCCGCAGGGTACCTAGGACAGAATGGCGGCAGCTGCCGGGGCCAATGCGCGAGTCTGGGGTGGATGTCAGGCAGGTTCCTGATGTTGGGGCAACTCAGAAATTATAGCAGGGTTTTACGAAATCTGTCGGCGCTTCCCCCGGGGCGGGTTAAGTGCATACGCTGTTAACCGATACCCCGGCCGGTCAAATTGAAGGTTGGGAGTATTAAATTGCGGTGCGGATACGGACGGCGAAAACTGACCAATTGTTCGGCAGAAACTGGTGCGAATCTGGCCGGCATTGGCTTGGCCACCAGCTTTGCATCGTCCAGGTTGGCGACGAAGTTCGATTCGGGGATCCGGTCTAACAATCTCATCGAATTCAGCGTTGCAGCCACTTCTGGACGCAGTCCGACCACTATGACCTGTCGGGTGCCCAGGGTAGCAGCGGTCTCGATGAGGTGCCCGATGATGACGGCGGCGGTGTCGTCTACGTATTCGGTTCGGGACAGAAGGGCGGAACTTCCGCGATATGCGAAGAGGGCGGGCAGCAAAACGCCAATCAATCAGATTCCAGCCGATTTAGACCAGGATAGCAGCCAACACTGCATGAGGTTGAACCCACGTCGGCGAACCGCCGGCGCTACGACGACGAGATTGCCGCGCTACCGCTCGCAATGACAAAGTGAGTACGCAGACAACGTGGGTACGCATGAGGTCGCCCCGTCGGTGTCACGCGTACCCGCTTCAATCCGTCATTGCGAGGAGCATGGCGACGTGGCAATCTCGATGAGGTTGAACACACGCCGGCAAACCGCCGTTGCTACGACGACGAGATTGCCGCGCTACGCTCGCAATGACAAAGGTGAGTACGCAGACAACGTGGGTACGCATGAGGTCGCCCCGTCGGTGTCACGCGTACCCGCTCCAATCCGTCATTGCGAGGAGCATGGCGACGTGGCAATCTCGATGAGGTTGAACCCACGTCGGCGAACCGCCGTTGCTACGGCGACGGGATTGCCGCGCTACGCTCGCAATGACAAAGGTGAGTACGCAGACAACGTGGGTACGCATGAAGTCGCCCCGTCGGTGTCACGCGTACCCGCTCCAATCCGTCATTGCGAGGAGCATAGCGACGCGGCAATCTCGATGAGGTTGAGCACACGTCGGCAAACCGCCGTTGCTACGACGACGAGATTGCCGCGCTACCGCTCGCAATGACAAAGGTGAGTACGCAGACAACGTGGGTACGCATGAGCGGTGGGTTGGTCACGCGTACACACTTCAATCCGTCATTGCGAGGAGCATAGCGACGTGGCAATCTCGATGAGGTTGAACCCACGTCGGCGAACCGCCGTTGCTACGACGACGAGATTGCCGCGCTACGCTCGCAATGACAAAGGTGGGTACCCGACAACGTGGGTACGCATGAGCGGTGGGTTGGTCACGCCTGCCCACTTCAATCCGTCATTGCGAGGAGCATAGCGACGCGGCAATCTCGATGAGGTTGAGCACACGCCGGCGAACCGCCGTTGCTACGACGACGGGATTGCCGCGCTACGCTCGCAATGACAAAGGTGAGTACGCAGACAACGTGGGTACGCATGAAGTCGCCCCGTCGGTGTCACGCGTACCCGCTTCAATCCGTCATTGCGAGGAGCATAGCGACGCGGCAATCTCGATGAGGTTGAGCACACGTCGGCAAACCGCCGTTGCTACGACGACGGGATTGCCGCGCTACCGCTCGCAATGACAGAAGTAACCGATCAAATAGCGTGGTCCAGAGGTTATACCGCCCGCTGATGGCCGTTCGGGTCGCGTAGTCATCGCCAAAATTGCCGCTTGCCGCCATGCTCTCCGGATTGGGAGCGACGGTGTGGCGGCAGCAACCACCGCCACGGCTGCCGTTGCTAGACGCTGCCCGACAGCTGGTTTATCACCAGCCCGGTGGGTAGTTTGGGATAGAAAAACGTGGACTTCGGCGGCAACCGCTGGCCGGCGCTGACTATCTCCCGGAACGGCTCCAGGGGGAAGGGTTTAAGCAGGATGGCCAACTGCTGTTCACCCCGATTGACCTGCTCGACGATGGCGTCGTGGTCGGGGCTATAGTCGATGTGCCGACCCAGCGCATCGCCCAGGGCGGGCGCCAGCACCCGCTCCTGCAGGAGCCACGCTTCCGACACGGCCAGCGATCCCCAACCCTGCCAGTCCAGACCCGGCTTCAACGTGTGCATCGTGGGTGCGCAATCGGAGGCGAACACGGCGAAACAATGCTGGTTGTGCCCCACCCGCGCTACCTCAGACACCGCCGCCGAGGTACTGCCGGCGGTATCCAGCGGGCGCGCATCGAACAGATCATCGAGGCGCTGGCGGACACTGGCCAACTGTTCCGGCGACAGGCCGCCCACCACCCGGTGGTAGGGCAGCAGCAGCAGGCCGGGGTCGTCGAACTCGACCAGCGTCATCATCACGTAGTTGGAGGCGGCATCCACGTCGCCCTGCGCGGTGTCGGGCTGGCTGCGCCGGTAACGCAGGGCGGCCTCGTAGCGGTGGTGGCCGTCGGCGAGAAATACCGGGCGGCTGGCAAAGGTGTCAGCCAGCGCGGATTGCGTTTCGGCATCGGCGATTCGCCACACCTGAGCTTCTCCACCGGCCGGTGTGAACGCCTGGGCATCGGGAGCGGCGGCCATAATCCGGTCGAACAACTGGCGCAGGTCGCCGGCTGCGTCTCGGTACAGCGACATGATGGGGCTGAACTGGGCCCGGCAAGCATCCAGGAGAGCCACCCGGTCGAGCACAGCCGGCTCCCGGGTGAACTCGTGGGGAAACACGGCGCCGGCGTCGTAATCCTCCACCAGCACATCGGCGAAGAAACCCAAGTGCTGGTAACGCCGGCCGCCAAAGTCGTAGGCATGACGCATCAGGTAGAAACTGGGTCGGTCGTCCCGCAGCAGGGCTCCATCCGCCAGCCACTGCTGGAACAGACGGGCCGCCTGCTGGTAACCGGCCTGCGGATCGATCGGGTCAGGCTGCTCGCCACCCTCCAGGTAAACCGCGTTATAAGGACTGCGCCGTTGCAATTCGGCCTTGAGGTCGGCGCCAATCATGTCGTATGGCGGGCAGACGACGTCAGAGAGATTACCCACCACGGCGGGATTGAATCTGCAACCACGGAACGGACGCAAAACGGCCATTGTGTTCTCCATAAGACGGGTTGGAATAAGACAGGTTGGAATGGGACGCTGGTATAGTATAAGCCCATGTTCTACCGGGGAGGCCTACTCGGAGCAAAATTATGGTAGCTCAAACGTACAAAGCAGCGAGCCGTTTCTTGCTTAGCCAGGGGGAGAGCGAACTGGCGCGGGGTGATACGCGCCAAGCGTCCGAAAAGGGCTGGGGGGCTGCGGCGCAGCTGGTTAAATCCATTGCCGAACAGCGGGGATGGGAGCACAAAGGCCATGCCGATCTATACAACGTCATCGCCAGACTGGTTGTCGAAACCGGGGATGATGAAATCCGGCGGCTGTTTGCCGTTGCGGGCAACCTGCACGTCAACTTTTATGAGAACTGGGACAACGCTCCTAACGTAGCCGCCGGGCTGGCCGACGTTCGGCGCTTTCTGGACAAGCTGGAGGCCGCGGCGTGACGGTCACGGCCTGGGCACGACGACCGCCGCCACGGTACGCTCATGGGTTCCGGCCGGCGCCGGAACGACGGATACGCAAAGGACTCCATCGAGGGAGAGGGCAAAGGCAAACGTATTTACAGAATCGCCACCGGGTTCACGGGTGAGCCGGTGCCGCCCGTTACCCGCAACGGGTTGACGGTCAGCATGAACTCGTAGCGGCCGGCGGCGGCACAGGCTTCCGCCAGGGGTTGCAGCAGTGCGTTGTCCAGCAGGCCGATGCCGTAGGCGAAGATGCTGCCGTGCACCGACCAAGGCAGGTCGTAGCCGTTGGGGGTGTGGTCCATCATGTCCCAAACCAGCAGGCAGCAGTCGCTTTGCCGAATGAACTTGAGGCACGACGCGTGGAGGCCGGGCCGCTGCGTGGCGTCGGCGCCCCAGATCGGGTTGCCGTCGTCATTCCACTTCTCGCGGCCGCTGTACACAATCAGAGCGTCGCCGGGTTCCATCTGCACCCCCTGGGCGGCACAGATATCGTCCAGCTCCCAGGCGTGGACGGGGGTTTCCTGAGTAACGTAGTCGGTGCCCCGATGCCGCGGCACGTCCAGCAACACGCCCCGGGTGATGATGCCTTCCTTCCAGTGGTCGACTGAGCCGTACTTGGCGCCATCAAACTGAATCATCTCGTTGGGGTCTTTACCGTTCCACATCCCGTTACCGTCCCAAACGTGGCACAGGGCATCCAGGTGGGTGGTGGCGGTACCGTGATAGGAGATGCCGTAGTAGTCGGTGGACATACCGCCGCCCGGCTCGCGGGGGCCCTTCCGCATATAGTGGATGGCGGGCGTCGGGTTGTTGGGAGCCGGCGTAACCGGAAACTCGCGGCTTAGCGACACAGCAACGCCGCTTTTGACGAGCCCGGCGGCGCGCAGTCGCTTGGCGTCATCAACCATATTCACCGCGCCCTTCTGGTCGTCCGGGCCCCAGCGGCCCCAGTTCACGTCGTCTTTCAAATAGCCAAGCACTTCCTCCCGGCTCGGCAATTCACGGCTCGTAGTCATAACGTTCCCTCCGATGTTGTTCGTATCGTTGCGAGTAGTTGATTGTACCAATATAGTTCCCTCTCCCCCTCACGCGTACCCGCTTTCCGATGTTATACGAGGATGCCGTAAGACGGGCCGGGCAATTTCGAGGGATCGGCAGCGCTGTTCACGAGATTGCCACGTCCCTGGACAAGCTAGGTCTGAGCGGGCGCTCCTTGCACTGACAAAGTGAGTACGCATCAGCCTCTCCTCCGTATTGACTCCGCTGCTATGGAATACGTCGCTCTCGCCGGTTGCCATCGGTTCTGAAAGCCTGCAACTCGCGATCCTGCATCCGCTGCGCCTGCTTGGAGTTCAAGGTGAACAAAGCTACCACAATCCCGTGCAGCGCCAAACCGATTCCCCACCCAATCAACAGCACGAAAAGCCAAGGACGCCCGGAGAGAACGACCGAATTCACCGCCACCAGCACAACAATTGCCACCACGTATACCGCGAGATGCACGTATAACGAGCGCCATGCAATCGTATGTCGCTGCGCTCGCCGGCGCAGTTTCTCCTCGTAATCCGCCACGTATGCGTTCGCCATCGGCCCAATCTCCTGCTAATGCGCCTTCCGGCAAACCCGCTCAACTCTCATCCGGCCAGCTGCGTCCGTAATAGTTGGCGTCCCAGAACAGGTGCTCGTAGCGCAGCGTGGTTATGAAGATGCGTTCCAGGTTGGCGGATTTGGCAGCGCTGGCCCGGTCGCCGGCGTCGTTCAGCCGTCCAGTGAACCAGTCCACCACATCGGCCAGCACGTCGGGGCTGTGGATGTCGATCCAGCCCTGATATACCGGGTGGTTGGGTTTGACGCCAGAGTTGATGCTGCGAGTGGCCCAGTCCAGATAGGTACCCTCGGTAACGTAGAACAGGGCGATGATGTCGTCCAAATCGCCCTCCAGCGCGGTGCGCACCATGAAATCGCCGAAGGCCTGTGTAATGGGATTGGCAACCGTCTCCCGGTACTGGTCGCCGGTCACGCCCAATTCCTGAAAACCGTTCAGGAACAGGTCGTTTTCGGCGGACAGAAAGTTGGCCAGAAATCCGTTCAGCATCTTGCCGGCGTCGTAATCCGGCGCGGCTTTGGCAATGGCGATGGATGACAGCTTCACCAGGTCGGAGCAGAAGACGTAGTCCTGTCGGAAGTAGCTGCGAAACTTGTCAATGTCCAAACTGCCGTCGCCCATCTCCTGCACAAAGGGATGGGTTACCATTCCTTCCCACTGGCCATGATATTTGGCTCTCAGTTCATCAACGAACGGCATGGTAGTATCCCCCGGCGATTGCGATGTAGTTGCCTGTCCACTTATGCCCGATGCCAACCCATGTCCACTCCCGCGACGGGAAGGTCTAGGGTGATGGTGAAGTTGCGTTGGCGACCGATTCGGCCAGGCACCCGAAAAACCGGTCCATCATGCCCTTGGCTACCGAACCCATCATCCGCTGGCCGACACGAGCCACCGCGCCCCCGACCTGGGTATCGGTGTTAACCTTGACCGAGGTGCCATCGTTCCCAGACGGTGTCAGCGTTACGGTGGCTGTCCCGTTGGCAAACCCGATGTTGCCCGAACTTTCGATGGTCAACGTGTACGAATGCGGCGGGTTCAGGTCGGAGAGGGCAACGACGGCGGTGTATTGTCCGCCCACCGGGCCCACCCGTATGGTTACCTCCGCCCGATAACGGTTCGGCCCGTCGGCTTCCATACTGCGGCAACCGGGAATGCAGCCCGCCAGCACATCGGGATTCATCAAAGCATCCCAAACGGCCTGGGGCGGCCTGGGAAAAGGGTATTCGGCAGAGAGTTCCATAGTGCGGGGATTATAGCAGGAGATTCAGCCGCCGTTCCTGAGTACGGCTTTGCCGCTACTTATCACGATATCGGGGCGACTGAACACTGCCGTGTCCTTAAACTTAGTTGCCGGTTTAATGACTCCATAAGTATGCGTGCGACCTCCGCCTTCCGGCCCAGCGCCACTTCCTTCGTATTTCCAATCTGACTGCTGAAGCCGGGCTATGTGAACACGCCATACCAACACATACTTTCCTGCCTCAATGGTTCTGGAGGGATCGACCAAATATCGCAGGACGCAGTGCCACCCTGGGTGGTCATAATGCGCTTGTAAAGCCCCAGGGTCGGATGCTGGCCTTTATCTCCAGCGCATCATCCGGAGGTGGTGGGGCTGACGCGCCGCGGCGTTTTAGATCCGGAAACCGTTGTTGCGCTAAATCGGAATGACGCGGCTTTTCGTATATGGTAAGGGCAGAAAACGCTCTGGTTGCGAAGATTCCCACCAGCGCGCTGAACACGTTTGCCTGCTCGAAATAAACGTCAACAAATTGCTCGACTTCGTTTTCCACCGATGCCACAACTCTGCTGATGTGGGAGGGCCTCAAACCGCGAGGAAGCGCAACACCACGGTTGAGCCATTGCTGACGGTCAGGTTGGTCAACCAACTGGCAACTCCGCCAAGGCTGAAACTGCCCGTCGCGCCATCAGATAATACTCTCTGGAGGACTCGACACCTACTGCTTGCAGTCCCACCGCCCTGGCTGCGGCAACAGTAGAACCGGAGCCCATGAATGGGTCCAATATCGTGCCATATCCTAACGGTAGCGCAGCCCGCACCAATTGCCGCATTAACCGCTGCGGTTTGAGCGTCGGGTGAGGCGCGATCTCGCGCTCCTGCTTCGTTGCCGGTGGACAAACTATGACGTCCCAAAATGGTTGTTCGTCAGAAATCCGACGCAGCCCGCCGACACCCCATCGCCGGAGATTATCCTGAACTCGGCCGTCAAGAGGTTTTCGAAATAAGCCCCATGGCTCCCACCCTGAGCGAGGCATTACAGATACGTCAGGAAATTCCTCATGAGCGCCCTTGGGGCGATCCCCTCCCCTGAGCGTTTTGACTATTCGCACAATCTCACCCCGTTTCTCGAATCCCGCTTCCAGCATGGGAGCGTACACCAGATGCGACAATATTGGGGTAGTAGCGATGAAAACGTGGGCGCCCGGGACCAGTACCCGGAACAGTTGGGCGGCTAGTCTTTCAAAGAACGTGCGTAAGTTAGACTCATCCTGTTGCGTGAGCACCGTGAACCGCGGAACCGGGGAGCGCAGTGACCCGTCAAAGTTTGGCGGTATGCGCCAAATGCCGCCTGTACCACTTTCCCGCTTGGCCAATTGGTCATCCCGGTATTCTACTAATCCGTAGGGCGGATCCGTAACAACGGCCTGAATCGAATTGTCCTTTGCCGTTGCTAACCAGCCGAACGCATCACCGAAAACCAAATCTTCATCCGGGCCATAGACGGCGTCTGCCCAACCTGTCAGATCGGACCCGATCAACGTTTGTGGCGGCTCATCAACGGGAATCACGGGAAGCTCCACCCATCAAGATGACGGCATTATAACTGCCCGAGGAAACATTCTGGTATCCGCGGCGTCACTACCGCTCATCCGCCAGCAGCAGGGCGTTCAGCAGGACCTGCGCTCCGTTGGCGCAATCCTGTGGGGCGGTGAACTCTGCCGGGGCGTGGCTGATGCCGCCGACGCTGGGGACAAACACCATCGCCGCCGGCGTTACCGAGGCGATGGCCTGCGCGTCGTGGCCCGCTCCGCTGGGCAGGTTGATGTGGTCGAGGCCGGCCATGCCGGCAGCGTCGGCGATGAGACGCTGCATATTGCCGGTAACGGGAACCGACGGCGTGTTGCGCTGGGCCGTTACGGTGATCGCCACCTGCTCGATGTGGGCTATCTCGTCAGCAGTGCGGCGCAGCTCCACTTCCGCCGCCGCCAGCGATTCCATGCGCTCGTCCCGAAACTCGACGCCGACCTCCACACGGCCCGGTATCACGTTGCCGGCGTTGGGATGTACGGCCATGCTGCCCACCGTACCCACCCGGCAAACCTCCATCTCGCCGGCGATGCGCCGTACCGCCAGGGCCACCTGCGCCGCCGCCGACATCGCGTCCTTCCGCAGCGACATGGGCGTGGTGCCGGCGTGGTTGGCTTCTCCCACGATGTCAATGTGGTACACCGAACGCCCGGTGATGCCGGTTACCACGCCAATCGGGAAACCGCCTCGATGCAGCATTGGGCCCTGCTCGATGTGCAATTCCAGGTAGCACGCCAGCTCGTCGGGTCGCCGGCGGGCCTGTTCGATGCGGGAGATATTGCCGCCAATGTCGGGCAGGCGGGTTGCCAGGGTTACGCCATCGTCGCCCACCGCCGCGAAATCCTCGGCCTCCCAGAGTCCGGCCACGGCCCGACTGCCCAGCAGCCAGCGGTGGAAGCCGGTGCCCTCCTCGTTGGTGAACACCATCACCTCGACGGGATGGCGCAGCGTGCGCCCGGCGTCGGCGACGGCGTGGACCACCTCAATGGCGGCAATCACGCCCAACGCGCCGTCATACTGGCCTCCGCTGGGCACGGTGTCGGTGTGCGATCCCAGCACGATGGCGGGACGCGCCCCGTCGCTGCCTTCCACCCGCCCGATGATGTTGCCGGCGGCGTCGATACGAACCGACATACCGGCAGCGGCCATCAGCTCCATCACGTGGTCGCGCCCGGCGATGTCAAACGCGGAGAACGCCACCCGCTGCATACCCTCGTCGGTCAGGCCGATTTGACCCAAAGCGGCCATGTTGTCATTCAGGCGGGCGCTGCTGATGGCGATAGAGTCGGCCGGTGTATGGAGTTCCGTCATAATCCCTCCCTCAAATCTACTCGCCGCCGCCGGACAAGTCGCGGCGGCTGAGCAGGGTCAGCGTGAGCGCCCAGAATAACGCAATGTAGGCCAGCACGGCCGGCGCAAAATACCAGGGGCTGACATCATCATAGAAGCCGTACAGTCCCGCGGCTGTGCCGCGCAACGTCCAGCGCAGGTAATCACCCAGCGGGAAATCATAGACTCCTGCGACGATTAATACGGCCACCGGGTAGGCGGTGGACTCGGCAATCAGGATGGCGGCGGCAACGGCCAGCCCGAAGGTTGTGGAGCGGCCCGCCACACACAGCAGGGCGGTCAGGCTCATATACGCGATGGCCGCCGGCAAGGTGCTGAAATACATGACGGAAATTGCCCACCAGCCGGCCGGCGCATCGTCAAAGAACAACGGATTGGGAGCGCCGGGTTCGCCGGCGAATACTCCGGCAATAACCGCCAAACCCCAGGACACCAGCCAGACCAGCGCCAGAATGACGCCAATCATCAACATTTTGGCCACCGCAACGTGCTGCCGTGGGTTGCCTCGGGCCAGCAGGGCGCGCATCGTTCCCCAACCATACTCCCCGCTGAATATGACCGCGGTGAGAAATATACCCAGAAACGGCCCCACCACCGTCAACGTCAAATGGATAATTAGTGCGAATACGCTCGGCGATACGTCGTCTGAGCCGGGCCAGGTCCATATCAAAACCGACCCGGCCAGAAGCAGGTAAACTGCCGCCGCCACCATCCCCATAATGACGCGAAAGGCCAGCCGGCGCGACAGTCGGAACCACTCCCAGCGCATGGCGACGGCGATGGCGGATACGTTGCCGGCAAGATCGGCCATTATCCGTTTGCCTCGTCGGGTTCCAGTTCGGCGGTAACTTCCATAAAACCCGCCTCCAATGAGCTGCCCAAAGCGCGCATCTCTACCACATAGCACCCGGCGTTGGCTAAATCCCGGGAGATTTCCCATTCCTGTCCCGGGCTGGCGGGTATTTCAAGACCGCTGCCGGACTGACCGGCAACTTCCCACCCGGCCGATGCCAGCAGTTCGGCGGCGCGCGCGTCGTCGGTGGTTCGCACCAGCACCCGCATCGGCGCGCCCATCCCGGACACCGGCCCGGAGTACATCAGCCGTCCCCGCACCATTACCCCAACCCGGTCGCAAACCTGCTCCACCTCGTTCAGCAGGTGGCTGGCCAGAATGATAGTGCGTCGGCTCCCGTCCTCCGGCTTTCCGGACTCCGCCAAAGTGCGGATGAGTTCGCGCACTTCGATGATGCCCACCGGGTCCAGGCCGTTGGTGGGTTCATCCAGAATAATCAGGGAGGGGTTGCCCAACAGGGTGGCCGCAATTCCAAGCCGCTGCTTCATTCCGGTAGAGCAGGCGGCAAACTTGCGATGCGCCGCCTGGTCGTCCAGATTCACGGTATCCAGCAGCTCGTCAACCTCGGCGTCGCCGCCGTTCGAGCCATAGATACCCTGCAAGCATCGCAGGTTGTCCCGGCAGGACAGATAGGGCCAGAACGTTGGTCGGTCAATTAGCGTTCCGGTGTTGCTCAACGCCTCCCGCAAACCTGCCGGCCCGGACCGACCCAACAACGCAACCTCGCCGGCGGTGGGACGCAAAAACCCGGCCAGCATCGACAGCAGCGTGGTTTTGCCGGAGCCGTTAGGCCCTAACAGGCCGTACACGATGCCCGCCGGAATGTCCAGACTTACATCCTCAACGGCGCGCACCCTACCAAAGTATTTGGAGAGCCCGGACACCGCGACAGCGGGAACAGTGGCGGCGTTATCGGTCATCGCAATACTCACGTCAACACATCAAAGCCGTAGCCGGCGTGGTTCAGGTTGCCTTCGGCGAAGCGGGAGAGTCGCAGCGGGCTGATGTCCATGGTCGTAGCGCTGCCGTGGGCGATGAGCTCAGCCATCAACACGCCCACCATTGGCGACAGCTTGAAGCCGTGGCCGCTGAAACCGCTGCACAGGTACAGGCCGTCCACGCCAGCCACCCGATCCATGATGGGATGGGAGTCGGGGGTATTGGTGTAGAGGCCGGCGTACCCGGTGGCCAGCTCGGCATCGGCCATGGCCGGAATGCGGCGCGCCAGCCGCTGCCAGACGTCCTCGATAAACGCTGGACTGGCCCGTTGGGCGTAGATTTCCGGGTCGTCGATGACGTCGGAGTGGTTGCCATTGCCCACCAGGGTCAAATCCTGTCCCTCGGGGCGGAAGTAGATGCGGTTGGAGATGTCGGCGCCGCCGGGATGATGAGGCACTTTGTCCAGGGGTCGGCGGAAGTGCAGCACCTCGTGGCGCGTCGCCACCAGGGGAACGTCGATTCCGTGCGCGGCGAAAAACCGGGCCGTCCAGGGGCCGGTGGCAGCCACCGCGACCCTGGTGGCGATGCGTTGCCCGGAGGCGGTGCGCACCGCCTCTACCCGGCTGCCGTCGCCGCTGGTTTCGATAGCCGAGACCGGAGATTGCAGGCGGATGTCCGCCCCCTCAGCGCGGGCGCGGGTGGCGTAGGCGTAGGCAGTGCCCGAGGCGTCGGCGTGGCCGGAATAGGGTTCGTAGGCGATGCCGGCGGCGTCATCGACCGCAAATCCGGGAGCCAGCTCGGCGGCATCGGCGGCGCGGATAATGTCGGTGATGATGCCAACGGATTGTTGCATCGCGACGTTGTTGCGGAACGATGCGACGTCGTCTGCGCCGGCGAATACCAGGTACCCGGTGCGGGTATAGCCGCACTCGCCGCCGATGATGTCAGCGAAGTTGCGGTAGATTTGCAGGCTGCGCCAGGCCATTTCCGCGTTGACAGCGGTGGAATAGTGCATCCTGATGGCGGCGCTGCTGCGTCCGGTGGAGCCGCTGCCCAGTGTGTCGCGTTCCAGCAGCACGATGCGGCGCAACCCATGCTGGCCCGCCGTCAGCGCCAGGTTGCAGGCGATGCTGCAACCCATCACGCCACCCCCGATGATAACCACGTCAGCGGTTTCGGTCATCCCAATTGTGTACGGTTCTACGCATCCGGGTCCGAGCCGTTCGTCGGAAACAATTCGTGGAGCAAGTCAATGGCGGCGACGACGGTTTCGGCGCTGGCTACTACGGATTCGTCAGGCAAGTCATTTTCGTAGAAGTGAGTGTGCATTGAACGCGCGATTGCTAAACCAACGTTCAGGGCGGAACCAGAGTTCTTATCGGATTGTGCTACCAAAAACGCCAGATGGCCCGCCACGCCGATGATGCTGGCATGGTGGGTAATGCTTATGTGGTGATCAGCGCCGATGGCTTTGATGACCTGTGTATAAGCGCCCCAGGACTTTTCGGCAGCCTGAAGGTAGTCGGCCTCGGCAAGGCTCTTCTGCACGTGCTCTCGGTAGTGTGCCAGGTTGCTTCGATAAACGGCGGCTCTTTGCTCCGACTCGGTAGCGGAGAGATCAAAGCTCTGCCGTCCTTCCCGCAAGCCGGCGCGGATGGCTTCAGTTACCTGCTGAGGAGAAAAGGATGGGTTAGTCATAGCATTTGAATGATAGCATGACCTCACAGTGGATGGTCATTCCCGACTCCGGGCGCGCCGCACCGAGAACGATGCGCCCCGCTGCTTTCGCATCCAGCGCAGGAACCCGGCCACCCGGGGGTTGGCCCGCAGTAACTCGATGCTGTGCAATTCCTCCGCTAGGGTCGCTACCGAGAACATGGCGTGCAGCTGCCGGTGGCACGTGGGACACAACCCCGCGGTAGGGCCGTGGTTGCCGCCCCTCGCCCGCGGCACCAGGTGATGCACGGTGGTGCGATCCACCGCACGCTGGCACAGGGCGCAGCTGTCGTGCACTTTGGCGCGTGAGTCGGTGGGTGTTCGGCGGGTTGCCCGGGTGTCCGCCGCGCCAACACCGGCGCGCCCTCGCGAGCGGGTATTGGCGTTGCGCCTAGCCATCGCCGGCCGGTTCCGGGGAGTCCAGGAACCGCCAGCCCGGCAGGTCCACCTGCCACGACGCATCTTCCAACAGCATCGGGATAACCAGGCCCGACATCAGGCGACTGCGCTGCACCACCGTCTCATCGGTTACGCCGAAGGGCAGGAACACGAAAGCGTGCACATCGTCCACGTAGCGAGTGGGAGCGGCGGCCAGGTCGGTCAGGTCTTCCAGCGGCCAGAGCCGGAGGACGGTGGTGCGGAAATCGTCCAACAGCGAGGGACGCATGGAATGACCGGCGTCATATGCGGCCCGATAGGCCACCTGCATATCAATGCTGTTGCGCGTGGCCCACACGCCGAGACGCATACCGCGGGTCTCCTTTGACAACATCGCCCAGGCCAGATCCATGTCGCCGTCGCGTATCGACTCGGCAAACAGGCCGGCCCGTTGGCCAACCTCGTCTGGTTCCTGGCTGCGACGATGCCCGGGGATGCGCATACAATTGCTCCGAAATATGGTTTCTGGACTACCGCCGTGGACCAACGCGAGAAGACGGCAAGACTAGTACCCAATGGCGTAGCCGTCGTAGCGGGGGTCGGCGGCCCCGTGGATGGCGCCGGTATCGGGGTCGATGTGCAAGACCATCTCCCGTCCGGTTACGCCGTCCCACTCGCCCAGCACGTACACCGGGTGGCCCATGCTGCGGAGACGGCGCACAACGCCGACGTCGAACCGCCCCTCCATGAGCAACCGATTATCCGCGCTGTGGGGGAGCGTCGATTCCGTTCCGTCCTGAACGTCCTTCCAGCGCGGGGCTTCCACCGCTTCCTGCAGGGTCATGCCGTGGTCGATCAGGTTCGTGATGACCTGCATGTTGCTCTGCACCTGACAGTCTGCGCCGGGCGTACCCAGGGCAAATACCAGCTGACGACCGGCGCCGTGTCCGTTGCCCGACGCCGGCGTTTCCCGGAACACCATAACCGGGTTCATCGTGTGCCGGACCCGCTTGCCCGGTTGCAGGCAATCCACATGTTCGGGGTCCAGGTGCCAGTAGGTCATGCGGTTGTTGAGCAGTATGCCCGTATCGCCGGCGACCAGGGACGAGCCCCAACCGCTCTGGATGCTCTGGAGCTGGCAGACGGCGTTGCCGTCGCGGTCGGCGACTACGAAGCAGGTGGTGTCCTCCTGTTCGGTGCGGGGGCCGCGTCGGCCGGCTCCAGAGGCCACGGCCCTCCGGGGCGCCGCCTGGTGACGCCAGGGATCGCCGGCGGCCACGTTGCTGCCGGCGCGCTGCGGGTCGATGCTGGCGGCTCTCTCCCGGGCGTATTCCCGGGAGAGCATACCCTCCAGCGGCACATCGACGTAATCCGGGTCGGCGACGTAGGCCTCCCGGTCGGCGAAAGCCAGCTTCTTGGCTTCCACCATCAGATGGATGGACTCCGCTGAGCCGAAGCCCAGGGCGGCGATGTCGTGGCCGTCAATGATGTTCAGCTCCTGGAGCAGGATGTGTCCGCTTGAGTTGGGCGGAGCCTCGTAGACGGTGTAGCCGCGATACCGGGCGGCGATTGGTTCCTGCCACCGGGCGTGGCAATCGTCCAGGTCGTTCATGGTGAGCAGCCCGCCCTGTTCCTCGCTGAACCGCACGATAGCCTCACCGATGGAACCCCGGTAGAAGACATCGCGACCCTCGGCGGCGATGGTGGAAAGGGTGCGGGCCAAGTCGGGGTTACGCAGGATGTCTCCCACCTGAAGCGGCGTTCCCGAGCCGTCGCGGGTGTAAATCGCCCGGCTGGTGGGAAACTCGCAGAGCAGCGGGTCGCTGGCAATAGCCGCCGCCAGGTAATGCGTAACCGGGAACCCGTCGCTGGCCAAGGCGATGGCCGGCGCCAACACATCGGAAAGGGGCAACCTGCCGTGGGCTTCGTGGGTGTCAAGCCAGGCGTTCAGCAGCCCCGGCGCCGACACGCTCAGGATGCCCTTCATGGGGATGCCGTCCCGGTAGCGTTCCAGCGTGGCGGCGTAGGGCGCGGCGCCGGTGCCGTTGCTGACCCGCAGGCGGTCCTCGCCGGCCAGGTAGGCCATGATGAACCCATCGCCTCCGATGCCGGACATGAGCGGCTCGACAACGCCCAGAGCGGCGGCCGTGGCGATGGCGGCGTCAACCGCGTTGCCACCCTGCTGCAAGATGGTGACGCCGGCCTGGGCCGCCAGGGGCTGGCCGGCGCAGACCATGCCGTTGCGACCCATCACCACCGGGCGATGGGCGGAATATCGAATGCCGTGGGGTGTTGCTGACATGATGCGATGCGCTCCTCGATGTGAGACGGTTCGGGATGCAGTGGCGCAGACCCGCCCCATCTTATCACCGCCACGAAGCCTTGCGGGGGCGGCTGCGGGATGACGCCGCCAC
Source organism: Dehalococcoidia bacterium (assembly GCA_965220095.1). GTDB lineage: Bacteria > Chloroflexota > Dehalococcoidia > Lucifugimonadales > UBA3495 > Bin87. The sequence continues at coordinate 429,603 of OZ244805.1, read as the reverse complement.
GCGACGCCAGGGGCTTACCGGGGTTGGCGACGGCCAGGCGGCGAAGGCCGGCCGGCGAAAAAACCGCTATGCGGCGCCAATGGAACCGGTCGAGTGGCGCACGGTGTTCAGCACTTCCGGCGCCACGCCTCCTTTGGAGAAGAAGGCTTCCTGTTCAGCGCTAAACTGGCCGCCGCTGTTGCGCAGGGTAATAAGCAGCGTATCCGTACCAATGCTCAGAGCAGACTGCGGCTCGTGAATCACGGTGGAAAGATTGTACGCTCCGCCCAGGTCCAGGGCCGCAAATATGGTGTCATTGACCGTTGCTTCCCTGAATTCGGTTTTGTTCAACCGGGTCTGGTTGAAATTGGCGTTGGACAAGTTGGAGTGAGCCAGGTTCGCTTCGTCCAGGATCGTTTTGTAGAAGGTGGAATTCGACAGGTTGGCGTGCTGAATATCGGCCCAGGCCAAGTTCGCCTGTGAGAAATCCGAGAAATAGCAGTAGGTCCCTCGCAGCACCGCCTGCCCCAGGTCCGCGCCCCGCAGATTGATCTGGTTCATGTCGGCCCTGGCCAGGTTGGCGCACTGAAGCTGGGCACGGGCCATGTTGCATTCGCGGATGGTGGCGCCCTGCAAGTTAGCGCCGCGCAGGTCGGCATTCTGGAAGTTCGCGCCGGTCAGGTCGCACATATGCAGGTCGGCGCCGCGCAGGTCGGCGTTGCTGAAGTCAGATCCGCTGAAATCCAGGTTGTCCAGATTGCTCCAGATGAGGTTCGTGCCCTGCAATTGGGAGTGCTTGAAGGATAGACCCGACGAGTCTTTCATCGCCCGCCATTCGTTCCACCGAACCACGTCGGTTTGCAACCGTTTCAGCTGACGCCGCGCGGACGTCCGTCCCCAGAAATTCATTGGTCAACTCCCGTCGAGTTGCGACACCAGAGCTCCGACGTCAGCGGAGCCGGCTTTACCGCCGCTACCCTCTCCACACGCAGACCGGCGTCTCCACAGGCCGGCGATACCCGCTACCGGCGCAGCGTGGCGGTAGACACAATTCACGGCCGGCCCGTCTCGGACGAGCCGACCTTTACAAATGCCATCCAGACGGCTTCAGCCGCCGGGACGAAGCGGGGCCCGGTTAGTTTCTAGTGGCCGCCGCAGCCGCAACCGCCGCCACCACTGCCACATCCACACCCGCCGCCGCCGCTGCCACACCCACAACTACCGCTGCCGCAACCGCCGCCGGAATACATCGGGTTGTTGATGACAAACCCAACCCGACCACCGAACTCTTCAACGTAGTCGATCGTGGCTTCTTCAAGGAACGGCGCGCTGTCGGAGTCCAGCAGGAACTCGACGCCGTTCATGCGGAGAACCGTGTCGTCAGCCTGGTGCTCTTTCTCCATGGTCAGCATATATTGCAAACCCTGGCCGGCCGGCATCGCCACTACGCGCAGGGCGGAACCGTTTTCGTCCTCACCCTCCATCACTTCCTTGAGCTTTTCGATAGCCAGACTGGTAACGTTCATATTCCATGCTCCTGATGGCTTTTCGTTACGGGAACACGTTGACCGGTTCCCTGCGTGATTTGTACCGCCAGACTAACACGCTGCTTGTCGACCCGTCAATTGAACTGCCGTCGGCCGCAGGGCAACCGCATTCTAATTGAATCAGTTTTTGAGGTGCCTGTCATTCCCGCGAAAGCGGGAATCCAAGTGGCTTGGTTGTACGTCAACTGCCTGGAAGCAATCTGTATGGATCCCCGCTTTCGCGGGAATGACGATTTATCAGGCCACCTAAAGTTAGAATGCGTTTGCCCTGCCGTCGGCCGGCGCGCAATTCCAAAGTAGCTAAACTCCCTCTCCCCCGTGAGAGGGCCGGAGTAAGAGCCTATCCTAATAACCCAGCAGCTCTGAGGGCGGTGAGGGCGCAGGCGAAATGAAGAAAGGCGATGTAGTTCTCAGGGGACTTGTCCCAGCGGACCAGGATGCGCCGGAAGCGGTTCAGCCAGCTGTGCGAGCGTTCCACGACCCAGCGCCGGGCTTTGAATCCAGCTGCTCTTTTGATGGCCTTGGCCTCCTCGCCCCGGCTGCGGATGTGAGCGGTGAAGCCAAACTCGTCCAACGTGCGTCGCACCTCGTCAAAGTCGTAGCCTTTATCCAGGCACATACCCTGGGGTTGGTCTGGACTGGGCGCCGGTCGCGGCACGGGCAGGCTGTCCACCGTGGCCCGCACCAGCTTCATGTCATGACGGTTGGCCCCGTCCACCGCCAGACCCACCGGAATGCCCTGGGCTTCGGTCAACAGGCTACGCTTGACCCCGCATTTGCCGCGGTCAGTGGGATTGGGGCCGGTTTTTTTCCCCGCCCAAGGGCGATTTGGTCATGGCGCCGTCCATACTCAGCCAACTCCAGTCCAGCCCCTTCAGTTCGTCATAGCGTTCCAGTCCCACCCGCCACAGCTCCAGGAACACTCCAGCGGCAACCCATTCCTGAAAGCGCAGGTGGGCGGTGGACCCGGAACAGATGCCCGTGGCGTCCAGGGCTTTCCACTGGCAGCCGGTGCGCAGCACGTAGAAGATGCCATTGGCGCAGGTGCGGTCGGGAACCCGGGGCCGGCCGCCGCCGAACCGGTGGGTGTTCACATGCTCGGGGATCAGGGGCGCCAGCACCTCCCAGAGCTCGTCGGAGATCTGGAACGCGCCGGTGGTGGGATTGGTCTTGGTGGCTGGGCCAGCACGCTTCGGACGTGGCGGCTTGGTATCTTTCGCTTTGGTCATTGCCCCAGTCTAGACGCAACCCCCGCTTTCCTTCCCGCAACGCCCCTGCAATCTTCAATCAGTTATTAGGATAGGCTCTAAGAGCGAACCCCATCCCCTCCATCCTGTATATCCATGCCAAAACCCGTCCCCCACCACTGACACGCGCCCCTTGCGCCCTCGGATTCCCCATCCCTATCATCAATCCTGTCAGGCAACTCCGGCCAGACCTCGCGAACCTCGCTGGAACCGCCAAAACTGCATCTCAATAGCAAGGCGAATACGGTTTCAGGGCGACAACGGCCCAGTCGGTTATCTAGCAGAATGGCTGTGCGCAGGCTGCACCCGTCATTCTCAACGGGAATACGCCAGACAGCCCAGCGGGTGTCACCACCGCCCCGTGCCGCGCTGCCCCGGTTCCATCAGCCGGTTGCCCGCGGGACACGGAAGCCTAGGACAAATCTATCTGCGCGCAAAAACAGCGTCGGGCCGTGCTCCGACACCGCCCCGAAACCGTAACGCCTGACACCAAAACCCACCACCCAAAAGGAGAAAGCCCCTCAAACACCAACCCAAAACCCGCAAGGGCAAATAACCGCTCACCCCCCTGCGCCTTTTCAAAGTCCTCCGACCTCCGCTAATTCCGACCTCCGCTCATGGTGAGCTTGTCGAACCATCGGCGACCATCCTTCGACAGGCTCAGGACGAGCGAGTGGTTAATTCCCACAACTTTGAAAAGGCCCTGCCTGGCCATTGCCGCCGTTGCGACGAATGCGGGAACGTGGCAAACTCAATTACTACTGCCAGCCGCTGGGTTGCTGCTGACGCAACAGCCCACCCATCGAGAGGACAACATGAGCCAGCAGCTTCCCCCCGAGGTACTGAACCTCATCGACTCCGCCCTTACCGAAGACCAGGCGTTCAACGACCCGACGACCCAAACTCTGGTCCCAACCACCGTGATTGGCAGCGGGATGCTGCGCGCGAAGGCCGACGGCGTGCTGGCCGGCGGCCACGTTGCATCTGCCGTGTTCCACCGCATTGACCCGCAACTGGAGGTGGAGTTGCTGCTGGAAGAGGGCGCGCTGCTGCAGCCCGGACAGGACATCGCCAGCGTGTACGGCCCCGCCGCATCAATCCTGCGGGCCGAACGCACCGCCCTCAACTTCATCCAGCGCATGAGTGGCATCGCCACGGCCACCAACCACTACGTGCGCGCCGTGGCCGACACCCATGCCCGTATCGTGGACACCCGCAAAACCGCCCCCGGCCATCGCTACCTGGACAAGTACAGCGTCCGCATGGGCGGCGGGCACAACCACCGTCTGAACCTGGCCGACGGTATTCTCATCAAAGACAACCATCTGGAAGCCCGGGCGTCGCTGGAAGAGCCGTTGGGCGCCGTGGTGCGTCGCGCCATTTCCCTGGCCTCTCACACCATCCGGGTCGAAGTGGAGGTCGAATCGCTGGACCAGGTGAGGGAGGCCGTGGACGCCGGCGCGCACATCATCATGCTCGACAACATGGACGTGCCGACGATGCGGGAAGCCGTCGGCATCATCGCCGGGCGCGCGTCGATCGAAGCATCCGGTGGGATTACGCTGGCCACCGTCCGCGAGATCGCGGAAACCGGCGTCGATCTCATCAGCGTCGGCGGGCTAACCCACTCGCCCGACGCGCTGGACATTTCCCTGGACCTGGAGTTTCCGGGGTAAATGTCCCCTCTCCCTTGATGGGAGAGGGTTAGGGTGAGGGTGAAAACCTCTGCCAAACACTCGATGCCTACCGTTGTCAGCCCCGGGGAGAGGGGTTGGGGTGCGGGGCGTCATCCTCCCAGCAAGGGTTTTTCGCCGCCGAAGAGCTGCGGCCGGGCTGTTATGTGGCCCTTGATACCGCTGGGTGTTTCGCCATTCTCGGCAACTACGTCCAGCGCGTTGCCGATCTCGGCGGCCACAGTTCGCACGTAGCCCAACCCGATGACGCTTGCGCCGTCCAGGGCCGGCACCACTGTCACCGATGTAACGAGCCCCATCGCTTTGCCGTCGCCGTCAACCAACCGCGCACCGTCCAGCGCTTCGACCATGTTGTCGCCGTCGTTTTGCGTCTCGAAACGGAGGGCCACCAGATACTTTTGCACCTTCTCGTAGGTGTCCAGGCGGGCGATGACCTCCTGGCCGATGTAGCAGCCCTTGTGAAAGTCGATGGCCCCGATGAGACCGGCCTCCAGCGGGTTATACGTTTCGCTCATCTCGGCGCCGTAGAGGGGCTGTTGACGGGCAATGCGCATCACCTCGGCGGTGTCTGCGCTGATTTGCACTGCACCGGCATCCGCGAGCGCCGCTTCAATCGACTCTGCCCCCTCGACATCCAGCGCCAGCAGGTGGTAGGCCAACCTGCCCGTGTCGCCGGCTGGGTCGGACGGCGGCACGACGAGAAGCGCGGCCTGGGCAGCGTTGCCTATGGTCACGGGTTGAACGGTCGCGGATGTCAGGGCGGCATCAGCAGCAACGACCACTTGCCTGACAACATCGGCGGCGGCGGGGCCGCTGATGGTGAACATGGCAGACCGGTCGGTAACGTCCTCAACCTCCAGGTCTTCCATGATGGTGTACCGGTCCAGGAACGCGATGACGGTTTTCTGTTGGCCGGGACTGGTCAACAGCAGTTGGTAATCGCCGCAATGCACGACGTACACCAGGTCAACAATGCGACCGCGGTCGCTGGTCAACACGGTAACGTTCACGGCGCCCGGCGCAGCTTCAGGGTCAACCAGGTTGGTGGACAGGCGGTTGAGCAGGTCGCGCGCGTCCTCGCCAACCAGTTTGAGGCGGCCCGACTGCGACTCGAAAAAGGCGGCCTCGTCGGTGGCGATGCGAAATTCCTCCGCGGTGTGTACTGCAACGACAAAAGTAGCCAATGTGAGCCTCCTTGAAAATCTGCGCCCGGAATAGCTGCGACCTGAAACGAAACGACGGCCGCCGACAGCCACCAGCGAGCCGGCGGGGCGCCAATGCCAACGGCCGGGGAAATTTGTCCCGGCCGCTGTGGAGATGCCAGTTGTAGTTGATGCCCCGTTGAGAGGCAGCGAGGCTAGACGGCGAAGGAAGTGCCGCAGCCGCAAGCCTTCGTGGCGTTGGGGTTCTCGAACACGAAGCCCTTGCCGTTGAGTCCGTCCGAGAAATCCAGCTGGGTGCCGACCAGGTAGATGTAGGACTTTTTGTCCACCATCACCTTGACACCATACTGCTCCACGATTTTGTCGGATTCGCGCTCCTGGTCGGTAATGGTCAGGTCGTAGGTCATGCCGGAGCAGCCGCCGCCTTTGACCGCGACCCGCAGGCCCACGTCTCCGGTAATGCCATCTTTTTCGGCAAAATACTTTATCTTCTCGGCAGCCTTCGGCGAGATCTCAACGGTCAGCTCAACACCGTTCTGTGTAATAGGCATAAAAGTACAACCTCCAGGTTGGAAGCTTATGATACCGTAATTCTACGCAAACGGGTCATCATAGTCAACAACACCGCACCCTCAGAGACGAATCTTAAACTCCGCTGATAAATGAAGGCGGGCCGTCCCCATGTTTGGGACGGCCCGCCTGTGTAGTCGGTTAGGCTTGGTCACAGCAAAGGTTCAAGATTATTCAGGAACATACTTACCTCATCCAAGCCACTGCTCACCATATCCGCCGACATCCAATCCTCGTAGAAATTGGCGTGCAGGCTGTTAGCCACATGAAATTCGGTTCGCAGACTGTGGCTGCCTGTTTCGGCCACTAACCTGTCCACTACCGAGAACAACGGGGCCTGCCCCTTGTGATGCCAACCACGGCTTGCGGCGATGGCCTTCACCATCTGTGCTGCTGCGCCCCAGCCCTTTTCGGACGCCTGCCGAACGTCTCCCGCCGCCAATTCGTTCCTGGCTTGGGTCAGGAGTTCCCTGCTGGCCGCGTGGTAAGTTTGCGTAGTCATGCCGGTCTCCAATTCCGAATTGCGCCAGTGCGGACTAGTCCACACTGGTATCATTGTATCCGTGTATCCGTGTATCCGTGTATCCGTGTATCCGTTCCGCTGTCATTGGCAACCGATTAGTTCCATGTTCAGCCTAGCAGGTTCAGGCTGCGACCGGGAGTCCCTGCGCCCGCGAGACGGGCAACGAAATGCGCATTTGGCGTATATCTGCCAATTCGTCGGACTGGACGCGGACAGCATCGTTGCCAAGTAGGTTAGCGTGCTCAACGCGGCAAGGACGGTCGCCGATGGTTCGACAAGCTCACCATGACCAGACGTAGGCGGACTTTGACCGCAGGTCGGAGGACATCGCAAAGGCCCTGACCCTCACGCATACCAACTTTGAGTGGTGCGCCGGTTAAAACAACGGCTGCTGCGCTTCCGGTGATGCGGAGGGCCCAACGCGGCTGATGGCGTCGAACCAGTCCTCTATGGAGTAGAAGGTGCGGTGGTTGAAGTTGCGTAAAAACGGATGCTCCAGCCCGTTGTCCGACGCGTCAGCGTACATCAGCACCGGGCGGGCCGGCTCAGCGGTGTGTGAGGCATACATCAGCTCGGAGTACATGCCGGTGGACAGCCGCCCGCCCATCGTGATGCGGTAACCGGCGACGCATTGCGCCTGCTCCACCATGGTCAAATCCCGATGCCGAATCTGGTTTTCCAGGTCGTCCCACACCTCCAGCGCCTCCTGCGGATCCAGAGTCATCGGGTAGGTTGGCGGGCGGCCCTCGCTGAGCGTGCCAGTCAACGTCAGCGGCCAGCGCGCCTCACCGTCGCAGATGGTTATCTCCGACACATTGTGGGCGACGGCGGCCTGCGCCTTGGCCAGCACCTGCGGCGTGCCCTCGTCCAGCGTCAACGGATCGAACACGATGAAGCGGCGGTGTAACTCTCTGCGGATTTCGTCGATGGTCGCGCGGAGGTCGGCATCGTCGCGCACCGCAGTTATCGGGAAGCTGGAATACACCAGCGGGTACTGGCGCCGGGCGAAGATGAGGCGGTACAGCATTTCGGCGGGGTGCTTCGAGCCGACTACGTAGTGGGGCACGTCGCGCTGTTCGTACAGGCTGCGGGCCAGCAGGTCGGCCATGGCGATTTCGGCGGTACGCCACGCCAGAATCTCGCGGAGACGCAGCCGGAAGTTGGTGTGCTGGTGGGCATCCCGACGCTGCATGGCGGCGTGAATGTCCAGCATATCGTCGACCAGCGTGATGATGCAGTCGGGTCGCCACCGGCGGATGGTGGGTACGTCAATCAGCGAAAACTGCCGGCCGCTGGTGTAGTAGGTCAGATGGGCGGCAATGAGGCTGTGGCGCGGGTCGATGGCCTCCAGCTGCTCGGCGATGCCGAGACCGGCGCGGCGCCAGGACGCCAGCTGGTAGGCGGGCCGGAATGACGCCAGGGCGCTGGCCAGGTCGTCGCCCTGTGCGGCAATGGCGTCCTCGACGTTGGCCACCAGCACGTCGCGCGGGTTGGCGGCGGGAGCGTCGGGCAGGTCGCCGTGGGCGGTGAGCCGGTCAATCAGGTTGGCAATAACAACGCCCTTGTCCACCCCGGAAGTGCCAGCCAGCAGCGCGCGCATAGGCCCAAAATGCCCGGAAACGGGGGTGATGTCAACCAGCTTCAGATGAGGTGGGGTTGGATAGTGGTATTGTTACCCCACGCATCCGGCAACCAGTCCTTCTCACGGAGTGTCTCGCACGCCAAAGCGATTTGGTCTCTATAAAACATACTCTTGCGTGTGTTCCAGCTGTACGTTTTCTGGACAGCTTCATCGACATTTCTGGCGCCTTCATCTGTGATTACCCAATGGACGGTAGCTAACAACTCTAACCCGAAAGGCGTCTCGAATCCGGCGACTAGTTCAATAACTTTGCCCAACCGTTCATTGGTATCCGGCTCGTCCTGTAGAAAAGCCGTAGCGCCGGAGACCGCACCGGGAATTATGTGAAGTTGTTTGTCCGGAGCATCCCCGCCATCCGCATAACCGGATATAAAGTGCCCCTCTACCGCGTGGAGGACATGGCCCATATTCTCCGCGAATGGCCCATATTGAGCTTTCGCATAGCGTAGACGCAACGGTTCGCCGGCTTCTGACAGGAAGTACATAAGCTTATGCACTTCCAGCAAGGTTACGAAAGGGTCCATCAACCCACCGAGGTAATTGTGCATCAACATAACCAGCGCCGCCCGTCCCGGCGTCATTTCCGGCGCCTCGGTCAAGCGGGCCATGACGCTGGCGTCCGGCGGGCCTGACGGCTCAAAGACGACTACCCGCACATCGGCGGACAGTTCACCCAACGCGGCTTCAATCCGGGAGCGCACTTCAGCCCAATCCAAACCGCCGAGACCACTGCCCAGCGGTGGCAGTGCAATGGATTGAATCCGTCGTTCCCGGATTTCATTGACTAGCGCAACCAAACCGGATTCAATATCAGCGATGCGGCTTTTGCCGCGCCAATGCCGCTTGGTTGGGAAATTGATAATGTACCTGGGGTAATCTAGGCGTTCCGTCTCATAGACGAACATCTGGCCCGGCTCAACCTCGCCCATCTTGCAGGCTTTGGCGTAAGCCTTGAAATTATCCGGGAATGCCTTCTTGAACTGCAATGCCACACCACGCCCCATAACCCCAACGCAGTTCACGGTGTTCACCAGGACTTCCGTCTTTTCCGACAGGACGTCCCCCACCTTGTACTCAATCATGGGTTGCCTCCGGGCCTAGTAGTACCAGTCTCGCATGACCTCGATCTTGGGCTTATGCGAGGATAGTCTGATTGCTCTTGCCACTTGGTTGCCAATCTGCGGCGATATGACGCCAATTCTGGACACGAGCTGCCACGGCAGATAGTGGTGAACAAGGAACTCAGCCTGTTTAGATTCCTTGATGTCGCTACGACTCCAGTCGTTCGCCGCCACAGCCGCCCAATTGATTTCATCAAGCTGGTTGCGGTCAGCTCGGAATTGTGTATAACTTGCAGCGGCGTTGGACAGTGAGAACGCCCACCAGTGGCCATTGGCTTCGGCCCAATCTATCACCACGTACAGGTCAAATTCAAGATGCACGATAGGCGTCTGACCGCCTTTGTATGCCAACTCGGGGTGATTAGCCATATGAATTACATATAGCATCACAGAGCGAGGGCAGAAATAAAATGGTACATAATCTCCCACATAAGTGTCGGTATGACTTGGTATGCCTAATTCCAATCGGCGCTTCTTGATGCTTGACATACCGATGGTCGTGCCAAGTTCACGGCCCGTGTTCATTATGATGGCATCACACAACAGTACGTCGTCGCTGACAATTGACGCTAGTCGGTCCCAATGGACAATGTGATAAATCTTTGGACTTTCTGGAATCGGCATAGTTAGCCCCCTTACCAGCAGAATCGGCTAAACCCGGCTTCCCGTCGCAGTAGGTTACCTTTTGACGAATGAAGCGGCAATGAATCACGGTCATTGCTGCAATAATGCCACGACCATTTTCCTCCGTTGGCTTGTGCTAGACTACGCCCAACATCCTGCACGGAGCCTTGCTATGACCAGCACCACGAAGGACCCCATCATCGTTATCGTTCAGCTCACCGGCGGCAACGATTATCTGAACACGATTATCCCGTACTCCGACGGCCGGTATCACGATAACCGCCCCAGCGTCGGCATTGCGGCGGACGATGTGCTGGCCATTGACAATCAGTTGGGATTCCACCCATCGCTGGTTGAGTTCAAGAATCTGTACGATGCCGGCAAGGTGGCCGTCATCAACGGCATCGGTTATCCGACGCCCAACCGCAGCCACTTCCGCAGCATGGACATCTGGCACACCTGCGAACCGGAGAAGGTGGGCACCGAAGGTTGGCTGGGCCGGGTCATTCGCGACCTCGACCCACACGCCGAGAACGTGCTGACGGGGGTCAACTTCGGGCGCGGTCTGCCGCGGGCAATGGCCCTCACCGGCGTTCCGGTGGCATCGGTGGCCGTGCTGGAAACCTACGGCGTGCTGACCGGTATCCAGGGCGAGCCGGAACGCTCCAAGGCCCTGGACATTTTCGCCCGAATGTACTCTCCCACGGTGGGCCTGGGCGCAACGATGGATTACCTGGGGCAAACCGGTCTGGACGCACTGCAAGGCGCCGACATCCTCAAAGCCGCCCCCGATATGTACACGTCCAGCGTCGAGTATGCCGACACCTCAATCGCCCAAAACCTGCAGGGCATCGCCAAGGTGCTGACCGCCAACCTGGGCACGCGCGTGTTCTACACCCAGCAAGGCGGTTACGACACCCACGCCAGCGAGGCGACGGTGCATCCCAAGCTGCTGGCCGATTTCAGCAGCGCGGTGGGCGACTTTTACGCCGACCTGCGCGAACACGACGTGGCTGACAACGTGGTAATCCTGGCGTTCACCGAGTTTGGACGGCGCGTCAGGGACAACGGCAGCGGCACCGACCACGGCAGCGGTGGCGTGGCGTTTGCCATCGGAAACCCCGTGCGCGGCGGTATGTATGGTGAATATCCGTCGCTGGCCCAAAACGATCTGCTGGAGGGCGACCTGGCCTTCAACACCGACTTTCGCGGCGTCTACGGCACGCTGGTAGAACAGTGGCTCGGCCTGGACGCGAATCCGGTGGTTGGCGGCAACTTCGAGCAGCTGGCGTTTGTGTAAAGATGCGTAGCGCTGTTAAGCGAGGCATTACGCTGCCAGGATCCACCATCGGAGGCAAAGGCGTGGGGACATTCAACGTGGATTTCTCCGTTCGCAGCGCTGACGGCGATCGGAGTCTGGAACTGGTCGGCATGGTCGACACCGGAGCGCTTTATTCCATAATCCCGGCGTCCGTTCTGGATGATCTGGGCATCGCCCGAGACGAGCAAGAAAATTTCTACCTTGCCGACGGTTCAGTTATTGATATGTCGATCGGTCTCGCGCTCATAGAAATTAATGATCGCAGCAGGACCGTCCATGTCGCCTTCGGGCCCGATGATGACGTCGTTCTCATTGGCGCTATGACCCTGGAGCGATTCGGTGTGGCTGCAGATCCAATACATGAACGACTAGTGCCGGCCAGGGTCACGATGTGATCTGCGGGTTCCTTTAAATGGCTGTCCAGCACAACGGCAACCATCCGGCGTCGGCCGGCGCTGCCATTTACGTTGACACCGAGAATCTGCGGGAGCCGGACCTGGCGCAGGATGTTATCGCACAGACGGTTGCCGACTGGCCGGCCGAATATCCGCCGGTGGGCAGCCTGTCGCTTTACGTGCGCGCCGACAAGGTGGCGCTGTGGCGGATGTGGGTTGAGGCAACCTACCCCGAGCTGGCACGGCGGGTTCGCGGTGTCCAGCATTTCAGCCGGGAGATGGCCAAAAATTCCGCCGACCTGGCCATCACCGCCGATGCCATTGGCGATCTGGCAGCAGGTCAGGCGAGCTACATCGCGGTTATCAGCAACGACAGCGATTTCGGCGCCCTGTTCGTCAAGGTGCGCGAGATGGCGTCGGAACGGGGCTGGGATCACTCGCCGTTCCTGTGGGTAACCGCGCCGGCTGGCGGCGGAGTTTCTCCGGAAATCGAACGGTTCATTCCCGACCGTTTTCGCTGGAACCTGCCCAATGCCTTGCGTCCCAATGCGGCACCAACGTGGACGCAAACACCGGCGCGGCCATCTGCCGTTACGCGCAAACCGCCCGCCCAGGCTCCGGCGGGAGCCGCAACGGCGCCGACTCCGAGTCCGGCGATTACGCCGAAACCGCCGGCTACTCCGAGTCCGACGCCATCTGCGACGCCATCGAGGGCCACAGTTCCCTCCGCCAAAGCCCGACCGACTGCCGCAACCCCGAGCGTCAGCGCCGACGATATCGCCGACGAACTAATCCGCCGGTTACCGGTGGGCAGATTCAAGGCCGGGGATGCGCAGAAAGTCATCAAGGGGCGCTGGCCCGACCATCCCTCTGCCGACACCGCCGCCCGTTTCGGGCAATACCTGATCCGGGCCGTGTGGCCGAAACTGGAGCAGCGCGGTGTTGTGATGACCCGCACCATCTCGCCGCGCATCTACGAGATTACCGACGCGGTGAAATCTTCCGCTGGAGCAAGCGCAGCACCCGCACCTCGGCAACGGCCCGAAGTTCCGATTCCAGAACCTGCGCCTGAGCCCAGACCCGCTGAGGCACGTTCCAGCGGCGAACCTGGTCCAGAACAACTGGCTGCCGAAGTAGCAGAGGGCATCTCCGAGGACGTATTCAAGGCTGCCGAGGCCCAGCAGGCCATCCGTGGGCGTTGGCCCGCTCATGCCACCGCGTCCTACTCCGCGCAACGGTTCGGCATCTGGTTCGCCGAGCATCTGTGGCCCATTATGGAAGCCCACGGCGTGCAGATTGCCACCGAGAAGCCGCGCCGCTACGAGATGACGCCCGACGCGCGGCACCGCCTAGTCAGCCAGGCAACTTCCTAACCCGGAAGCCCTCTAACCCGGACGCTCTTTAGCGAGGACGCCCTTTTTTGCTGACACGAACTGGTTGACGCATCGCGGCACGGTATAAGACCATAAGTTCGTATAGTCCGGCGAGTTCAAGTCACCAGCGCCGGACTGGAGGGACGAACTTCATGCTCATCAAACGTACTCCCGACCGCTACGAAAAGCTCCACATCCTGGGCGGTATGGCCACCGACGATATCCTCACCGGCGGCAAGGTTACCACCGGGCCCCACCGCGTCGCCTATTCTGACCCCCACAAGAACCCAACGGCTGGCGTTTACCGCTCCAGCCTGCCCAACGGCAAGAAAATCAACCTCATGCGGGTGATGTTCACCGACTTCTGCATGATGGATTGCGCGTACTGCCCCAACAGCATTTACGTCTCCCGCAAGCGTTATGCCTTCAAGCGCGAGGAGCTGGCCAGCACCTTCATGGAGCTGCAATCGCGCGGCACGGTGGACGGACTGTTCCTCAGCTCGGGCATCGCCGGCGACGGCTCCAAAACGACCCAAAAGCTGGTGGAAGCGGTGGAACTAATCCGCAAAAAGCACGGCTTCAAGGGCTACATCCACATGAAGGTGATGCCCGGAGCCGAACGCCACCTGGTGGAGGCCGCCCACCGTCTGGGGAGCCGGTTGTCGGTCAACATCGAATCCCCCGAAGCCGACCTGCTGCGCCGCATCAGCCCCCATAAAGACCTGCAGAAAGACATCCTTGACCCGATGGCGTGGATTGACCAACTCACCCGCGATGCCCGGGGCGGCGCCGTAGGTCAGGCAACGCAATTCGTCGTGGGCGCTGCCGAAGAGTCCGACCGCCAGATCTATCGCCGCGTCGACCAGATGTACACCGACTGGAACCTGAAGCGCGTGTACTATCCGCCCTTCCGTCCGGCGTGGGAAACCCCGATGGAGGAGCATCCCCCGACGCCGGCCGCCCGGGAACATCGCCTTTACCAGATGGACTGGTTGCGCCGTGTGTATCAATTCGGTTCTGACGAGATTGGCCTGGCCTTTGACAACGGCGGGTTCCTGTCGCTGGAGCAGGATCCCAAAACTGTTATCGCCATGGAAAATCTGGACGCATTCCCGATGGACCTGAATTCGGTCGCCAAAGAACAGCTGCTACGCATTCCCGGCATCGGCCCCATTTCCGCCGACCGCATCATGCAGAACCGGCGGCTCCACAGCATCGACAACTGGCGCGACCTGCAGGCAATGGGCGTGGTGCGGAAGCGAGCCTGGCCGTATGTGGTGTTTCCCGGACAACGACCGCCTTCCGGCAAACAACTGCGCCTGGACCTGTTCGGCGAGGCGCAGGACCGCCGTACCGCCGAGGCCGCCGGATTGACGCTGCCGCCACCAACCTCGCCGCTGCTGGCCGCCGCCATCGACGTTGCACCACCCGCCGGCGAAACCGCCCACGCCTGCATCCCCGGCAGCAAAGGCGCCATGTGCGCCGGCTGCCCGGTGAACCCGTCAACAGCATAAACCCACGCATCAGCTCCCTCCGGGAGAGAAAATTGCGAAACCCTGAAATCGCGCTGGCGACGATCGGAACCGTCAGGACCGCGACGGTTTCCATAACCCCGCTAATGGGCAGCAACCACCCCAACTGATGATCAGTCAGCACTCTGCGGGGCAGTACGCCGGCTCTCACGTGCTACACTGCAAAATGCAAAACTGCGGAGCGTAAATCAATGTTCGCCAAGCTTTGACGATTGCATTCGCAGTATTCCTGCTTCCCTTGGCGTCCGCCGCACTTGATGCACCAGCGTGGCTTCAGCAGACGTTGGCACTCACCGGATTGCCTGGAACTGTTGAACCAGTGTATGCGGTAGGGCTGTGCAAAACTAGAGCCAACAAAAAGGCCGAGACGAATATCGGTAGGTTGTGACGAAATGCGGAATAGGGTAGAATTCGGTGGATAGGAGGGATTATGGGAAACCACGCATTTGACGAGCAGTTCGGAGAGCAGCGTCCATTCGTTCCAATATCTGCTGAGAAATTTGCCTTGATGCTAGCGGTGATGCGTGAAGCGTGCCTGCGAATGCCAGTTGTGCCTCCAGGCGAGGAACGAACTCTTCTGGAACGAAGGCCGGAAATTCATCGTGCAGTTGATGAAGTGATAAAGCAATACCGAGCAGAAGGGCGTCTAAGCTCCTATACTTGCACTTGGTGTTGATTAGTCGCTGTTAGCTGCTTGTTTCTTCCAGTTCTAATCGAGTAAGCACCTTAAAGTCCAACTGCTGCCATTCTCGCGCTTTCCTTAGCACTTCGGCCATTTCCTTTGCAAGACTAACGCCGGTAGCCCCGTCCCAAGGGGCATTACACGCTGGGCATCGGTCAGGAATCCGCTTCACTTTATCGTCGATGTGATGAACCACCTCGCCAAAGCATTCAGCGCATACGAACCGTACAGATACTATGTCGGTCAATCTGGACGAACTCCATTTCCTGCTTACCGAGACAGGTTGGCACGCCCTTTGTCGTATAGATGCCATCATGCAACCCGCCCCGAGGCTTGCGCTTGTGAATGACCGGGGCCGCGCCTCTGCGATACACGTACTCGTTGTTGACTTTGGAATCGTAGCCACGGTCGGCGAGGACTACTGAATCAGGGCCAATACTGAGCCAGTCATGTTCAGCCTCCGCCTTTTCGATGAGAGTCCGCAGCATAGGCGAGTCGTTCTGCTTGGCAGTCGTAACGATTATGGAGATGGGCAGGTCGTGGTTGGCGTCAGCGATGGCGTGGACTTTGTAACCGAATACCCATTCTTCTTTGGACGGGTCCTGTGCGCTGTGCTTCTTGGTCCATGATGCGTCGGGGTCGCTGGGACCATTGGCTGGACTTTCCGCATTTCAAGCGGCGTAAGCAAGCGAATCTACAAGTCGGTGGTACAGGGCGACCGGGAGTTCCTGAATGTCGGGGTCGGTGACCGACGTTGAAAAACCCTCCGACTCCAGCCACAGTTGGCGTCTGACCAGGGCGATGGCGTCCACGAAGGTCGGCGACGGCTTGTCATACCAAGCGGCCTTGCGTTGGGTCATGGGGCGCTGTTTTTGCAACGCGTGAGCGGCCAGGGTGGTCCAGGAGAAGAGACCCAGCAGGACAGGCGTGGTGCGGGCGATGGCCAGGTCGGACCACTGGCGCTGGGTCTCCACGCCCAGGTGGGTACGCACCTCCTGAAAGGTGACCTCCAGTTGCCAGCGCAGGACAAACCATTCCAGGATCTGGGTCGGGTCCGCGGCGGGGTCGGTACACAGCAAAGCCTGGGTGGCGAAGGCGCCCTGGGGATCGCGGATCAGCACCCAGCGGATGCGGACTGGAGGCTTGCCGGAGCGGTACCAGACTGCCGTCTGGGAGGTGAGTTCCACCGTGCGGGTGGCGCCGTTATACCAGGCCACGGCCACACTGGCCCAAGTTGCCTGGGGCTGGTCGAGGAGGGCCTTCAGCGAGGGTCGCCGCGCGCCTTTCAGCGGCGGGCGGCCCTGCTGACCCGGCTGACGGGCCGGTGCTGGCGCATAGAGAGCGGCGTCCAGACGTAGTCTGGCAATGAGGGTAACGGGTTCACGGAGGGATTGGCAGCAGTGGAGCAGATCCAGCACGGCGTAGCTGTTGTCGCCCACCAGCGCCAGCGGTCGCTGCGGCAGCCAGCGCCTCAGTTGCATGACCATCTGCCGCGCCCAGTCGGTGAGTTTCTTGTGTCGGCGTCCCTGCTGCTGGTAGTACCGCGTCGAGGGCGCCAGCACGGTGAGCGCCGGCAAGGCCCAATGGCGTCCGGCCCAGGGCACGTGGCCCAGCCACATCAGAGAGATCCAGCGCAGGCCGCTGGCCTTGACCAGTTGCTGGCGGCTGGAACGCACCGCATCGCGGTAGATGCCCCGACCTTTGATCTTGGCGCCGCGACGCCGTTCCAGGGTTTCGTCGATGCCGAAGATCAACGGGCCGTCGCCGCGGTCCAGGTGCTGGAGCAGCAGCACCAGCAGGATGCGGGCCGCTGCACGGGACGACCACACCGCCCGATTGAGCACCTCATGGTAGCGGGCGTAGTCGCGCTGGTCGCTGCGGCCCATGACGCGCAGTGCCGCCGCCACGGTGCGCTGACCCGGGGTCAGGATCGCGCCGATCAGCAGCACCTGGGCTTTCCGCCAAGTCGGGTTGGTAAACAGCGTTGCGAAGGGACCGACAACGGCTACAATTGCATCGGGCAGGGTGAGCATGGCTGGACCTTTAGTGAGATTTGGGTCAGGCCAGCTTACCCTGCCTTTATACTTTTTCTAAATTTTGCGTAAAGTCCAGATTGGGATTTCGTTTTGATTTCTTACTCGGATTGGAATGCGCGGGGACAGTCGTTGAGTCCGCGGCTATTTCCACGCCGAAGTCCGGCAACAGAACGGCCAGCTTTGCAACGATCTGAGCACAGCACTGTTCTACGAGGTCAACGTATTCCTCGGCCAGCGTCTGGAATACCCGGCTGAACGTGCTACGGTTGGGTAGGGAGTTGGTGAACCCGCAGACGGAGCGGAGCGTAGGGTCATTATCCAGCCTGCGGACCAGTGCCGACGTATTCGGGATGCCCAGCACATAGGAGCCTAGATGCGCCCGCAGGATTGGACGGCGCGGGTAGGGTTTGCGTCCAGTGCGCTGTGCGCCGGTGAGTGCGATTGCAAGCGGCTCAATGTCTATCTCGTCGAGGAGCCGCCGGAGGTCGGCAAGGTCTGTGAAACCTTGCGACGTGGACGCAGATGGTATAATATCTGCAACGACCACTGGGAGGCTCACCTCGTTTTCCCTGTGGCGACAGACCGTTGGGAGCGGCAACCCCCGGCGGTCTTTTTTAGTGTTTATGTTCCGAACAATTATACCATAATTGTGCTCAATTTAGGGCAATTCCCTTGACATAAAAGCGAGTACGCTTTATGTTGACCTCGCTACAGATGTCAGTCCTCCCGCAATTCGGCGGGTCTCAGGCAGCTATCCGGGATGGCTTACGAGCCTTCTTGCGACGCTGCCTATGGACTCGGCATCTGTAGCAAGACGCCTTCCGGGTGTCGCAAGGAGGTGCCAGTTGTGGGGAAGATTATCGCAGTCGTTGGCGTAATGGCATTGGTGGGTCTGTCGATTGCCTTAATTGTCGTCGGGGTAAACGACAAGTCATCATCTGAGAAACCAAAGATTGAGGTACGGGCTACGCCAACCAGACCGCCAACGCCGATAGTAAATAAAGACGACCAGTGTCTAAAAGACGCTCAATGCGCGTCCGAACGACGGGATTGGCTAAGAGCAGCCGTTGGCCCTTGCGGGCGCATGATAGAGAACCAATCTGCCTATGATTACAAATGGACGACTGGTCCCGGAGAAAGGTTCTCTGGCGTAGAGGTTCAACCAAGCGGTCAGCAAATCATGTACTACGGCAGTAACGTGAGATTCCAGAACGCTTTTGGCGCATGGCAGCGAATGAACTACACCTGCCTCTTCGACCCTATCGAAAAACAGGTATTGTATATCAAGGTAACGGCATTCTGATTACGGAATGCGTCGGATTGACTCCGCATTCCGTATCGGTAAATCAGCGCGATTAGTTTTGCACAGGGCTATGTCCCGGTAACTGTTCAGAGTTGGTGGGTTGAATTGGCCGAAGGCGGGTTGCCAAACGCTGGCGCGGGTGGCAGTGGTTATGTCATATACAGGGCATGGATACCGAAATTGGCCCCTGTTCGGGTCAGGGGCAGGCTCTGAGCGCCGCCGACCGCGCTGCCCTCATCGCCATCATTGCCCAACTACAGGCCACCGTTCTGGAACAGCAGCGGGTGATTGAGCGGTTGGAGCGGCGGATTGCCGAACTGGAAGGCCAGGCGAAACCGGGCGGCCCGCCCCGGATGCCCGGCCTGAAGGCGAAATCGGGCCGCCAGCCGCCGGTGAAGCAGCAGCCCCGCAAGCAGCGACGCCACGGCTTTGCCCGCCGGCGCATGACGCCCACCCAGCGGGTGGAGCACGTGATGGAGAACTGTCCCGATTGCGGGACTCACCTGACTGGGGGCTGGACTCAGCGCACTCGGGAAGTCATCGAGTTGCCGGTGGCTCCGGTACAGGTCACCGAGCACGTCTACATTGCTCGGACTTGCCCGGCGTGCCGGCGCCGCTGCACGCCCCCGGCGGGACTGGACGGTGTGGTTTTGGGACGGCAGCGCCTCGGCGTCAACGTGCTCAGCCTGGTCGCCACGCTGCGGGAAGAAGCGCGAATGCCCTTCCGCGCCATCCAGCGGTATCTGGATACCGTACATCAACTGCGCGTCAGCGAGGGCGCCATCGTCGGGGCCATTCGTCAGACGGCGCAAAAGGCCCAGCCGATGGTAGCCGGCATACTGGACCGCGTCCGGGCCAGCCCGGTGGTCCACGCCGACGAAACCGGCTGGCGCGAGGACGGCGCCAACGGCTACGTGTGGACTTTCAGCACCCCCACCGAACGGTACTTCCTGCGGCGGGGTCGGGGCAAGACGGTGGTGGACGAGGCGCTGAGCGATGCTTTCTCCGGAGTATTGGTCAGCGATTTCTACGCTGCCTACCACCATTATGATGGCCCCAAGCAGCGGTGCTGGGCCCACCTGCTGCGGGACATCCATGACCTGCGCACCCTCTACCCCGATGCTGCGCCACTGGCCAGGTGGGCCGACGCCGTCCACGGGATTTACGACCGAGCCAAAGCCTTCACTCATCCCCAGGCCAAGCGGCGGCGCACCGCCCAACTGGCCTGGGAGCGGAAGCTGCTGGCCATCTGCCGCCCTTTCCTGTCTGACCCGTCGGCGGTCCAGGGCAAGCTGTGCCGACGCATTGAACGCCACATCAAGGAACTCTTTGTCTTTGTGGCCGAACCGGACGTGCCAGCGGACAACAACGCCGCCAAGCGCAGCCTGCGCCACCTGGTCATCAGTCGCAAGATCAGCGGCGGCACCCGCTCGGAGCAAGGCACACAGAGCAAGATGACCTTGGCCTCTCTCTTCGGCACCTGGCGCGCCCAAGGTCTAAATCCTCTCGCCGCCTGCCGTCAACTGCTCATTTCCCCGCAAGTCTGAACTGTTACCGGGACAGGTAACAGTTCAGACTTGGTGAGGTGAATTGGCCGAAGGCGGGTTGCCGAATGCTGGCACGGGTGGCGGTGGTTATGTCATATACAGGGCACGGATACTGAAGTTGACCTGACCACCGCCGACCGCGACGTTCTCATTGCCCTCATCGTCCGGCAGCAGGCGATCATTGCGCGCTTGGAGAAACGGATTGCCTAGTTGGAAGGCCAGGCCAAACCCGCGAACTCCCGCCGGATGCCCGGCCAAACCCGCGAACTCCCGCCGGATGCCCGGCCTCAAACCCAATGCCAAAGCTGGACTTTACGCAAAATTTAGAAAAAGTATAAAGGCAGGGTAAGCTGGCCTGACCCAAATCTCACTAAAGGTCCAGCCATGCTCACCCTGCCCGATGCAATTGTAGCCGTTGTCGGTCCCTTCGCAACGCTGTTTACCAACCCGACTTGGCGGAAAGCCCAGGTGCTGCTGATCGGCGCGATCCTGACCCCGGGTCAGCGCACCGTGGCGGCGGCACTGCGCGTCATGGGCCGCAGCGACCAGCGCGACTACGCCCGCTACCATGAGGTGCTCAATCGGGCGGTGTGGTCGTCCCGTGCAGCGGCCCGCATCCTGCTGGTGCTGCTGCTCCAGCACCTGGACCGCGGCGACGGCCCGTTGATCTTCGGCATCGACGAAACCCTGGAACGGCGTCGCGGCGCCAAGATCAAAGGTCGGGGCATCTACCGCGATGCGGTGCGTTCCAGCCGCCAGCAACTGGTCAAGGCCAGCGGCCTGCGCTGGATCTCTCTGATGTGGCTGGGCCACGTGCCCTGGGCCGGACGCCATTGGGCCTTGCCGGCGCTCACCGTGCTGGCGCCCTCGACGCGGTACTACCAGCAGCAGGGACGCCGACACAAGAAACTCACCGACTGGGCGCGGCAGATGGTCATGCAACTGAGGCGCTGGCTGCCGCAGCGACCGCTGGCGCTGGTGGGCGACAACAGCTACGCCGTGCTGGATCTGCTCCACTGCTGCCAATCCCTCCGTGAACCCGTTACCCTCATTGCCAGACTACGTCTGGACGCCGCTCTCTATGCGCCAGCACCGGCCCGTCAGCCGGGTCAGCAGGGCCGCCCGCCGCTGAAAGGCGCGCGGCGACCGTCGCTGAAGGCCCTCCTCGACCAGCCCCAGGCAACTTGGGCCAGTGTGGCCGTGGCCTGGTATAACGGCGCCACCCGCACGGTGGAACTCACCTCCCAGACGGCAGTCTGGTACCGCTCCGGCAAGCCTCCCGTCCTCATTCGCTGGGTGCTGATCCGCGATCCCCAGGGCGCCTTCGCCACCCAGGCTTTGCTGTGTACCGACCCATCGGCGGACCCGACCCAGATCCTGGAATGGTTTGTCCTGCGCTGGCAACTGGAGGTCACCTTTCAGGAGGTGCGTACCCACCTGGGCGTGGAGACCCAGCGCCAGTGGTCCGACCTGGCCATCGCCCGCACCACGCCTGTCCTGCTGGGTCTCTTCTCCTGGACCACCCTGGCCGCTCACGCGTTGCAAAAACAGCGCCCCATGACCCAACGCAAGGCCGCTTGGTATGACAAGCCGTCGCCGACCTTCGTGGACGCCATCGCCCTGGTCAGACGCCAACTGTGGCTGGAGTCGGAGGGTTTTTCAACGTCGGCCACCGACCCCGACATTCAGGAACTCCCGGTCGCCCTGTACCACCGACTTGTAGATTCGCTTGCTTACGCCGCTTGAAATGCGGAAAGTCCAGCAAAGCCGACCGGAAACCGGCCCAGCCCAAAGGGCCCCGCAAGCCAAGGCCGCACGGCTTTGCCCGCGCCCGCCTGACGCCCACCCGACGGGTGGAGCACGCCATGGACCACTGTCCCGACTGCGGAACCCAGTTGTCCGGCGGTTGGACCCACCGCACCCGGGAGGTCATCGAGTTGCCCCAAGTTCCGGCGGAAGTTACCGAGCATGTCTATATGGCCCGGATCTGCCCCGGGTGTCAGCGGCGCCGAGTGCCCACCGCGGAACTGGACCTCGTGGCACTGGGGCGGCAGCGCCGCGGCGTCAACGTGCTCAGCCTGATCGCCACGCTGCGGGAGGAGGGGCGGCTGCCCATCCGCAGCGTCCAGTGGTATCTGGACACCGTGCATCAGTTGCGCCTCAGCGTGGGAGCCATCGTGAGCGCCATCCATCGCACGGCGCAGCGGGCCCAACCGGCAGTGGCCGCGATCCTGGACCGCATCCGCGCCAGCCCAGTGGTCCACGCCGACGAAACCGGGCCGACGAAACCGGCTGGCGTCAGCATGGGGCCAACGGCTACGTGTGGACTTTCAGCACCCCCACCGAACGCTACTTCCTGCGAACGCTACTTCCTGCGGTGGGATCGGGGGCAAAACAGTCGTGGACGAGGCGCTGAGCGATGCTTTCTCCGGAGTATTGGTCAGCGATTGCTACGCTGCCTACCACCATTATGATGGCCCCAAACAACGCTGCTGGGCCAACCTGCTGCGGGACATCCACGACCAGCGAACCCGCTACCCCGATGCTGCGCCACTGGCCAGGTGGGCCGACGCTGTCCACGGGATTTACGACCGGGCCAAAGCCTTCACTCATCCCCAGGCCAAGCGGCGGCGCACCGCCCAACTGGCCCTGGAACGACAACTGCTGGCCCTCGGCCAATCCTTCCGGCACGACCCGTCGGCAACCCAGGCCAAGCTGTGCCGACGCATCGAGCGCCACATCAGGGAACTCTTTGTCTTTGTGGCCGAACCGGACGTGCCAGCGGACAACAACGCCGCCGAGCGCAGCCTGCGCCACCTGGTCATCAGTCGCAAGATCAGCGGCGGCACCCGCTCGGAGCAAGGCACACAGAGCAAGATGACCTTGGCATCCATCTTCGGCACCTGGCGGGTGCAAGGTCTCAACCCACTGACCGCCTGCCGTCAGCTGCTCAGATCCCCTCGACTCTGAACTGTTACGGTCACCAAGGAAGCCATGAATACCAAACTCGCACTGAAATCCGCTGCACTGTTCTCCGTCGCGGCAATCGCGCTGGTGGCCCTGCTGGTAATGATCCAGCCCAGGTCGGCGCAGAGCAGCGATGAACCGTCGGCTTGGCCGGCGGGGTTGTCCAACACGGCAACGCATGACAACGTTACGCTGAGTTGGAACGACCCGGGTGCGGTGGCGTCCGATCTGTTCGGCGAGAGGATGCCGGACCAGCGGTCCAGTGGCTTGCGGCGCCCTTGACGAACGCGTGTCATACGGCGCTGGGAAGAACGAACCGTGCATCGGTTGTTGAACACGCTGACGATAATGGTCTGCCTGTGGGTCGGGTTGGCCTGCGGGTTGGACACCGACGACCGTATGGTGCGTCGATACGCCGGATGCATGACGGACACCAACACCGCTCTGTATCGCCTGACCGTGTCCAGCGCCAGCGGCACCGTAACGCTCGCGCCGAGGCGGTGGAGGAGCGGTTGCGCGGTCAGCTGGAGCGGGGGGAGTTCACCGTGGGGAAGATCAGGGCCGACTACGCCCGCTACTGTAAATAGGAGCCGTCGAGAGCTGCGGAAAGAACGCAGGCGAAAGGCGCTTGGGCGGGGCGCAGTCCGGTATCAAAATGGTCCCCGCAAGGCTGAATGCCAGGTGCGTTATGGTGGCGACGGAATGCGTCGCATCGGGCGTGGATTGGATGGCTGGAGCGACGACCTGGGGGCGGATGATGCGGCGCATCCGTAATCGAGAGGGTCCAAAACGGGCCGACGAAATCCGTCGTGAGCCTGGCGGGCGGAATCCCCGCACGGATCGGTTTACGTAATGACCCTTGCGCGAATCAGATGGGGTATCAATAGAGTTCGCCCTCACCGTGTATCTGCACAACCGGTGTCCCGCGCAAGAGTTCGCCGGAGGTCTGGATGATTGCCCATCTCGATCGGCAAGAATAGTCGACGCTACCGGCAGGACTAATTGTCGTTAATCAGATGCGGTCGGGATGGTCAAGTAGTAGCATCTTGTATGTTGATTTCGGTGAGGGACAACCTCTCACCACCAGATCGGGTGCGGCAGACCGGTGAGATCTGGGCCGTAGAAGGCCGCACAGTAGCAAGGGTCGCCGCACTCAAACTCCACAGAGCCCGAACGGTTGCCTGAGCTAACCAAGCTCGTATCTTGCAAGACTGGGCCAGCGTCTTACCGGAGGTGGGAATGGAACAACCAACTACGTACGTGGGGGTCGATGTCGCCAAGGACGGGGTGGATATCGCCGTCCGACCGACAGGCCACAGTTGGCATACGCCTTATGACGAAGCGGAGGTCGCACTACTTGTCGCCAAGCTGCAGGATCTGAAGCCCGCTGGGGTAGTAATGGAAGCCACGGGTGGCCTGGAGGTTCCTCTGGCCGCCGCATTGGCCGCCGCCAGTTTGCCGGTGGCCGTGGTCAACCCCCGACCGGTCCGGGATTTTGCCAAATCCACGGGGAGGCTGGCCAAGACTGACGCCCTGGATGCTCATGTCTGGGCCCATTTTGCCGAGGCGGTTCGCCCCGAGGTACGTCCATTACCTGACCACGATACTCAGGAACTCAACGCATTGACGGTCCGTCGCCGCCAGTTGATGACCAGGTTGGTCGCAGAGTAGAACCGCCGGAGTCCGGTTCGGCGTGAGCAGGACGACCTGCTCCGGTCAATTCCCGGCGTGGGAGCGCAAATCTCCTGCGTGCTCCTTGCGCATCTCCCAGAACTGGGCGCGTTGGACCGCAAGCAGATCGCCGCCCTGGTTGGAGTGGCGCCAATGAACCGAGATAGCGGCGCCATGCGAGGCAAACGCTCCATCTGGGGAGGCCGAGCCCGGGTGCGTGCCGCGCTCTATATGGGCGCCTTGACAGCCTCTCGTTGCAACCCGGCAATCCGGGATTTTTACCAACGGCTGTTGGCTGCCGGCAAGCCCAAGAAAGTTGCTCTCACCGCATGTATGCGCAAGCTGCTGATCATCATGAACAGCATTGTGAAAAGCGGTCAGCGCTGGGATCCCCTTGTGATCAATGCTTGACATCCAACACGGTTGCTATTGGGTGCTCCCTGTTTCTGGTGGGTTTCCTGTTCCAAAAACCATTATCCCAGAAGCACAGGAGCACCTTGTTACCCCTTCAACTCGCCGCGACACTCATCTTTTCGGTGGATTGAGGCTTAGCTTAGTATATTGGCGAACATTCGCCGTATCGGGCTGGCGTATTCCCTGGCTAAGCCTCACTTATCTATACGTCGCGTTGTGGTGACCGGTTGAACACCCCCGCGCGATTGCTTCGAATGGCCGCAGGCTGACCCTGGCGGAACAATAGGACCGATCAACCCCTCAAACTCAGCAATATCCGCTCCGCCTCCTGGCAAATGTCGTCGACCACTTCGGCAGCGGGGCGAATGGCGTTCACCGCTCCGGCCCCCTGCCCCATGTAGACGGACGAAAGCTCCGGATCGTGACGAGCCCTGGCCGCGGCCACGTCCGAGGCCAGTTCTTCCCGGTGCTCCATTATTTCAGCATCCCTGCCGTCCCACTCCCGAACCAGCCGGTTGCGGTAAACTCGCCCTGCAATGCCATCCGGCCAGGGTGTGTTGCCCAGCAGATCGTACAGCCGCGTAAAGGCCGTATCCTGGCCATCAGACAGCAGGATGCGCTCCTTGAAAGCATCCGGCACCTCCACGGCTTCCGGAGTAGCCAGCAGGGCAGTACCCAGGGACGCTCCTTCGGCGCCGGCGGCCAGGACGGCCGCCAAAGTCCGACCCGTTGTGATGCCTCCCGCGGCCAGCACGGGAATTTGTGGGTACTTCTCCACCATAGCGGTAAGCAGGGACAGCAGATTCATCCCGCCGGTATGTCCACCGGCCTCATTGCCCTGGGCCAGGAGCACGTCCGCCTCGGCGTCAGCAGCTACTCTGGCGCCTTCCAGGGACTGCACCTGGCAAATGGCGGTCGCTCCCACATCCTTGGCCCGCTCTAACCACGGCCGCGGGCCACTGAACGAGAAAATGACCACAGGGACCCTTTCCTCCAGGACGATCTCAAAGTTCTCGGGGTCAGCCTCGATGAGATGGGTGATGAACCCGACCCCGAATGGCCGGTCGGTAGTGGCTCGGATGTGCTGGATCTGCTGCCGGAGCCAATCCGGTCCGAAGCCGTTGCTGCCGCCGAAGGTGCCCAGCCCGCCGGCCTGCGACACCGCCGCCGCCAGTTTGCCGCCGCTGTGGTCACTCATCGGCGCATTCATCACCGGGAGCGTCAGCCCCAGCAGGTCGCTGAATCGGGTGCGTAGCACAGCCGGTCCGTTCAGACACCCGGGTGGGCCTGCATCGCGTCCAGCAGGCGCGTCACGTTGGGCGCGGTGTCCACCTCGCGATATATCCGCAGCAACGGCTCGGCGCCTGAGAAACGGGCGGCGAGCCACCCGACGTCCAGCATCCGGCGACGTCCGTCGATTTCGTCCATGCCGCGCACGGGCATACCGGCCAGCGCGGTGAGCGGCTCGCCGGAAAGTCTCTCCATGATCGACGCCCTGTGCGCCGGGTTGAACCCAACGTCCCGCCGCTCGTAGCGATGCTCACCAACCAGGTCGAACAGATGGCCTACCATTCCGGACGCCGTCATCCCGGCGACGGCCATGTATTCCAGCAGCAACAGTCCGCTCAGGATCCCGTCCCGCTCCGGGATGTGGCCTCGGAAGGCGTAACCCCCGCTCTCCTCGACTACCAGCAGGGCGTCGTCCGCTAGGAAGCGCGGGCCGATGTTCTTAAACCCGACCGGCATCTCGGCGATATCCACGCGGTAGCGTTGGGCCAGCTTGTTCAGCATAACCGACGCGGTCACGCCCTTGACCAACGTGCCCCGGTCGCCCCGCTCCAGCAGGTACAGCGCCAACAGCGAGAACACCTCCAGGGTGCTGACGAACCGCCCGTTTTCATCCACCAGGCCGATGCGGTCAGCGTCCCCGTCCAGCGTCAGGCCGGCCGACGCGCCATCATTGGGCACGCGGTGGCAGAGTTCAGTCAGGTTATGGGCGATGGGCTCCGGCTGTGCCATTCCAGGAAAGGACGGGTTCACCTCGGCGCGCAACTCGGTGACGGTGGTCGTGTCGCCTTTCAGCATCCCCGGAATGAACCCGGCGCCGGCGCCGTGCATCGCGTCCACGATCACGTCGAGTCCGCCGGCGCGGATGGCGTCCAAGTTCACCAGGCTGGCGATGGATTCCCGGTACGCTGGAGCCGGGTCAATGTCCTCGACCAGGCCCGCATCGCGATCTGCATCCAGGGCCATGGTCCTCGGCGGCCTCGCGATGCACAGCTCCAGTACGTCCGTCGTGGCCTGACTGGCGCTGCCGCCCTGCGCCGATTTGAACTTGAACCCGCTCCACGCCGCCGGATTATGACTGGACGTGATCACCACTCCGCCGGCCGCACCACTGTGCACCACTTGATGACTGACCACCGGCGTCGGAGCAGGCTCACGGCAATATCATTGCCGGCGATCACCGAAGCCACGGTCGCCGCGAACTCGGGTGAGGCGAACCTGGTGTCGTAGTCCACCACCAGGCCGTCGCCGGCCGAACCGTCGGCGCGCAGGTAGTCGGCTAGACCCTGGGAGCAGCGCGCCACGTTGGCAAAGGTGAAATCCTTGGCGATGATGCCGCGCCAACCATCGGTCCCGAACTTGATAGGGGAAGCCATGGCGGGATTATAGCACTGCGGCCTACTGCCACTGCGACACCGACGCCGACCGCCATTCCGACTCCGGAGCCCACGCTGGCGCCGGCGGAACGCGAGCGTGCCGTGTTGGTCGCGCTCTATGAGGCCAGGGCCGGGTCGGACTGGACCGACAGCACGGGCTGGTTGAGCGACGCCCAGGTGGGCGAGTGGCACGGAGTGACCGTCGACGATGATGGCCTGGTCACCCAGTTGGCGCTTCTTGAGAACGGCTTGACCGGCCAAATACCAGCCAGCCTGGGCGACCTGTACAGCCTGAGGCACCTGGACCTGGGACAGAACCAGCTGAGTGGTGAACTACCATCTACGGTGTGCAACCTGAGTGGTCTGGTCAGGTTGGATCTGGCGCAAAACCAGCTGAGCGGGGAGGTACCGGCGGAACTGGGCAAGCTCGCGAACCTGCAAAGGATATTCGTTTGAGGCAACCGGTTCAGCGGCGAGATACCGCCAGAACTCGGCGAGCTGAGCAATCTGGAATCGCTGAACCTCGGCGACAATGATCTGACTGGGACCGTACCGCCGGAATTAGCTGGCTGTCAATTTTCAAAGTCATTGACCCACCCAGGGAGCGCAGTGGTTTGACAAATATCAGGTTGTAGTTGGCAGGTCAATCACCCCCTTTGCGCCCAGTAGCGCGCGGTGCGGCGATAATCGTTCTCGATAGCTGGCGCCTTCGATGACGATCTGGTAGCTGGCGTTGGCCAGCCGGTCCAAGGCGCTGTTGCCCAGGATGGGGTCATCGAAGAGGCCCAGCCATTCGTCCACGGCCCGGTTGCTGGTGATGACGAAGCTGGACGCCCGATGCCGGTTGAGGATGAGTTCGTACAGGTCGGCGGACTGCTGGGCGGTCAGGCCATGGAGGCCCAGGTCATCGAGGATGAGCAGGTCGGGGGACAGGAAAGATCGGAAGGCGCGGTCTGTCGAGTTGTCCACTCTGGCTTGGGTCAGGGCTCTGAAGAAGTCGTCGGCGTGGACGAAACGGACGGTATGTCCGGCGCGGATGGCGGCGTAGCCCAGGGCCTGGGCGAAGAAGCTCTTGCCGACACCGGCGGGGCCCACCAGCAGGACGTGCTCGTGCCGGTCGAGAAACTCCAGGGAGAATACGGCATCCAGCAGACGGCGATCCAGGGTAATTGACGCTGACCAGTCGAAGTCCTCCAGGCGGCAGGTCTCCTCGAAACCGGCATTGTGCAGCCGGAGTTCGGTGCGGCGGTGGGCGCGGCGATTGACCTCGTCGCTGAGGATGATTTCCAGGAATGAGGCGTAGTCCAACTGCTCCCTACGGGCCAGGGCGATGCGCTCGGGCAGGGTGGCGGCCAAAGCGCCCAGTTTGAGGCTCTTGAGCAGCGGAGTGAGTTCGGTGGTTCGGGTCATGGGTAATCTCCTCATGCTGACTGACGGCGGTATGTGGTGTAAGCGAAGACGCAACCGGGACGGGCGAAGCGGCCCGGCGGCAAGGGCAAGGGCAGTTGGGGCATGGCCTCCTGTTCCAGGGCCTGCACCAGGATGCGTTCCAACCGGCGCACGTCGATGAGGTCCACGGCCAGGGCCCGACGACAGGCGGCGTCCAGACGCTGGGCCGTGTAGCGCTCGCCCAGACGCAGCAGCTTGTGCCCCTGCCGGATCCTGGCCCAGGGCAGGGGGCCGTCGAAGAGCCGTTCGGCAAATTCAGCCACCGCCGGTCCCAGCTTCACCGCGCTGCGCTTGATGCGGTCCGGCGCTCTGGTGGTGTAGGCGGAAAGCTCGGCGGGATAATCGTCGGGGTCGGTGGAGCGTCCGCCCTTGGGCTGGCGGAGGTGGGTCTTGATCAGCTGGCCTCGGTGATAGATGTGCACCAGCTTGCTGTCCACCCTGATTTCCACCTGCTGACCCGGCGGGCACCGGTCCGACGGCACCGAGTACAGCGCTTGCTGACACTGGATGTGATGGTCCGGATGGACTTTGGCAGTCCGCCAGTCGGCGATTTCATAGGGATCACCGTCCCAAGGCAGCAGCGTATCCCGCTCCTCGTCCTGGAAGACCACCAATGGTTGCTTGCGGGTGGTGCCATGGATGCGCATTCCGGCCACCCTCAGACACCAGTGCTGGGCTTCCGCCCTCAGGTGGGGCAGGCCGTGGAAATCGCCGCCCTTGAAGAAGCGCTCCCTGACGTACTGCACACCCCGCTCCACTTTGGGCTTGTCCTTGGGGTGTCTGGTACGGGCCGCATCAGCGATGAAACCCCGGTGCTGCGAATATTCCAGGAAGCCTCTGGTGAAGCGCGGATGCAGCGGGTCAGTATCCACAACTGCGGCCGGGAAATTATCGATCACCAGGTACTTGGGCATTCCACCGAAGAAAGCCCACGCCGCCTCCAGTCCGGCGATGACGTCCTCCAGCTTCTGACTCTGCATGGGCCAGACGAAGCAATGCCGAGAGTGGCACAGTACGATGACCATGGCCCACACCGCCTGGCGCCGTCCGGTCGCTGGGTCCGTAATCATGCCCAGCCTACCGAAGTCCGCCTCCGCCACCTCACCCGGCGGGGTGTCCTCCATCCGCACCGTGGTCTGGCTTAGCCGACGCCAGTTGCGTTTCAAAATGAAACGGCGCAGCGACGGATACGATACTGCGCACCCTCGGACGGCCAGCAACTCCTGGATACGGGTCATCTGCAACCGGTCGCCGGTGAGCCACTGGTAAATCTGGTCCGCCCACGGCAATAGCACATCCTCGGTGGGCGTCTCCGCCTGCCGCGGCCCCGACTGGCCAATCCCCGCCAGCCGGCTCAACTGCTCCGCGGTGGCAACCGGCCCGTCTCGGGCTATGCCCTCCGATTGCGCTGCCGCCAGATACTTGCGCACGGTATTACAGGACAAACCGGTACCCGATGCGATTTCCCGCGGGCCTACTCCCGCCTGCCAGCGGCGAATGATCTCTTGTATTTCCATTCTGGGAACCTCCCGGTACGCCATCTCTGCACCTCAAACACGAAGTGCTGCAATGGTCGCCGATGCGGCTCCCAAGCTAGGCTTTACGCATAATTTAGAAAAAGTATAAAGACAGGGTAAGCTGGCCTGACCCAAATCTCACTAAAGGCCCAGCTATGCTTACCCTGCCCGATGCCATTGTATCCATACTCATTCCCTTCGCAACGCTGTTTACCAACCCGACCTGGCGGAAAGCCCAGGTACTGCTGGTGGGCGCGATCCTGACCCCGGGTCAGCGCACCGTCGCCGCGGCCCTGCGGGTCATGGGCCGCAGCGATCACCGCGATTACGCCCGCTACCATGAGGTGCTCAACCGGGCGGTGTGGTCGCCCCGTGCAGCGGCGCGCATCCTCTTGGTGTTGCTGCTCCAGCACCTTGATGGTGGGGATGGCCCGTTGATCTTCGGCATCGACGAAACCCTGGAACGGCGTCGCGGCGCCAAGATCAAAGGTCGGGGCATCTACCGCGACGCGGTGCGTTCCAGCCGGAGCCAACTGGTCAAGGCCAGCGGCCTGCGCTGGATCTCCCTGATGTGGCTGGGCCACGTGCCTTGGGCCGGACGCCATTGGGCCCTGCCGGCGCTCACCGTGCTGGCGCCATCGACCCGGTACTACCAACAGCAGGGACGTCGGCACAAGAAGCTCACCGACTGGGCGCGACAGATGATCCTGCAACCCCGCTCATGGTGAGCCTGCCGAACCACGCTGGCTGCCCCAACGTCCACTGGCGCTGGTGGGCGACAACAGCTACGCCGTGCTGGACCTGCTCCACTGCTGCCAATCCCTCCGTGAACCCGTTACCCTCATTGCCAGACTACGGCTGGACGCCGCTCTCTATGCGCCCGCGCCAGCCCGTCAGCCGGGTCAGAACGGCCGCCCGCCGCTGAAAGGCGCGCGGCGACCCGCGCTGAAAACGATCCTCGACCAGCCCCAGGCAACTTGGGCCAGCGTGGCCGTGGCCTGGTATGACGGCGCCACCCGCACGGTGGAACTCACGTCGCAAACGGCGGTCTGGTACCGCTCCGGCAAGCCTCCAGTCCTCATCCGCTGGGTGCTGATCCGAGATCCCCAGGGCTCCTTCGCCACCCAGGCCTTGCTGTGCACCGACCCCGCCGCGGACCCGACCCAGATCCTGGAATGGTTTGTCCTGCGCTGGCAACTGGAAGTTACCTTTCAGGAGGTGCGGACCCACCTGGGCCTGGAAACCCAACGCCAGTGGTCCGACCTGGCCATCGCCCGCACCACGCCCGTCCTGCTGGGAATCTTCTCCTGGACCACCCTGGCCGCCCACGGGTTGCAAAAACAGCGCCCCATGACCCAGCGCCGAGCGGCCTGGTACGACAAGCCGTTGCCGACCTTCGTGGACGCCATTGCCCTGGTGCGACGCCACCTGTGGCTGGCGTCGGAGGGTTTTTCAACGTCGGCCGTCGACCCCGATACGCAGGAACTCCCAGTCGCTCTGTACCACCGACTTGTCGATTCCCTGGCTTACGCCGCTTGAAATGCGGAAAGTCCAGCCAAGGTGGGTCAAAGACAGGGCAATCGCATTACAAATGTTCTGCAAGGGTTTCAGCGCCGGCCAGAGCGCCGAAAACCGTTGGGTGAGGGAAATAAGGACGATGTTGAAAGGTTTGGGCGTTGGAATCCGGCAAATGTCGGCATAATGGCGGTGCAGTGACCCGTAATCTCCTGGTTCTGGATGGATGCAGCATTTGACTTCTCAATAATCTGAGGCGTCCATTATGCCAAATACGCTAAATGCGATTGCCCTGGGGACAAAGACCCTGAAAATCCCAGTCAAAGACTGTGAAAAATTCGCGGTTTACCGGGTCAAAGTCGGTGAAAAATGACACTGGCGGCGAACTGGTCTGGGTCCAGCCGGCTGAACACCCGCCCAAAGGTGTCGGGGGATGGAATGCCGTTGGGCAGCCCTGAGAACCGGCTCAACCACTCCCGGCGGGCATTACCGAACTCCGCGATCTCCACCCAGTTGTCGGCGCCGCAGATCACCCCGCAGATGGTGATGACGACCAGGTCCAGCAACTCGTGGCGCTTGGCCCGCTCCACCCGTGGATCCACCAGTCCGGCAAAGTGTTCCACCACCCGGCCCCTTGCCTGCCCAACTGCCATTTGCCACCCCTCCCCGCATCCGAATGGCCCTCACCTTAGCTAGGCTTTACGCATAATTTAGAAAAAGTATAAAGACAGGGTAAGCTGGCCTGACCAAAATCTCACTAAAGGCCCAGCTATGCTTACCCTGCCCGATGCCATTGTATCCATACTCATTCCCTTCGCAACGCTGTTTACCAACCCGACCTGGCGGAAAGCCCAGGTACTGCTGGTGGGCGCGATCCTGACCCCGGGTCAGCGCACCGTGGCCGCGGCCCTGCGGGTCATGGGCCGCAGCGATCACCGCGATTACGCCCGCTACCATGAGGTGCTCAACCGGGCGGTGTGGTCGCCCCGTGCAGCGGCGCGCATCCTCTTGGTGTTGCTGCTCCAGCACCTTGATGGTGGGGATGGCCCCTTGGTCTTCGGCATCGACGAAACCCTGGAACGGCGTCGCGGCGCCAAGATCAAAGGTCGGGGCATCTACCGCGACGCGGTGCGTTCCAGCCGGAGCCAACTGGTCAAGGCCAGCGGCCTGCGCTGGATCTCCCTGATGTGGCTGGGCCACGTGCCTTGGGCCGGACGCCATTGGGCCCTGCCGGCGCTCACCGTGCTGGCGCCATCGACCCGGTACTACCAACAGCAGGGACGTCGGCACAAGAAGCTCACCGACTGGGCGCGACAGATGATCCTGCAACCCCGCTCATGGTGAGCCTGCCGAACCACGCTGGCTGCCCCAACGTCCACTGGCGCTGGTGGGCGACAACAGCTACGCCGTGCTGGACCTGCTCCACTGCTGCCAATCCCTCCGTGAACCCGTTACCCTCATTGCCAGACTACGGCTGGACGCCGCTCTCTATGCGCCCGCGCCAGCCCGTCAGCCGGGTCAGAACGGCCGCCCGCCGCTGAAAGGCGCGCGGCGACCCGCGCTGAAAACGATCCTCGACCAGCCCCAGGCAACTTGGGCCAGCGTGGCCGTGGCCTGGTATGACGGCGCCACCCGCACGGTGGAACTCACGTCGCAAACGGCGGTCTGGTACCGCTCCGGCAAGCCTCCAGTCCTCATCCGCTGGGTGCTGATCCGGGATCCCCAGGGCTCCTTCGCCACCCAGGCCTTGCTGTGCACCGACCCCGCGGCGGACCCGACCCAGATCCTGGAATGGTTTGTCCTGCGCTGGCAACTGGAAGTTACCTTTCAGGAGGTGCGGACCCACCTGGGCCTGGAAACCCAACGCCAGTGGTCCGACCTGGCCATCGCCCGCACCACGCCCGTCCTGCTGGGAATCTTCTCCTGGACCACCCTGGCCGCCCACGGGTTGCAAAAACAGCGCCCCATGACCCAGCGCCGAGCGGCCTGGTACGACAAGCCGTTGCCGACCTTCGTGGACGCCATTGCCCTGGTGCGACGCCACCTGTGGCTGGCGTCGGAGGGTTTTTCAACGTCGGCCGTCGACCCCGATACGCAGGAACTCCCAGTCGCTCTGTACCACCGACTTGTCGATTCCCTGGCCTACGCCGCTTGAAATGCGGAAAGTCCAGCTTAGTCTATTTCTTATATTTTACCCAATAAACGATTGCCCTGCATTGCTCGCCCCTTTTGTTGACGAAGCTATCCCGCTCTCTTAAACTCTGACCCGTTGGACAACAGTCTCCAGTGCCCATCCGGTGGAGTCATTAAATAGGCCGAAAGTTGAAGGGGGGATAATATGGACCAGCAGAAGATTGGCGTAGTCGTGACGGCTGCCGACAGCAACGCCGCCCTGGCTACCGTGGAAGACCTGGAGAGGAGGGGCATTTCCGCCGCCTGGATGACCAGCGGTAGCGCCGGGGGTGGGGATGCCCTCAGTGTTTTCGCCGCCGCCGGGACTCACACCCGGGACATTATGATGGGAACGGCCATCACCCAGACTTTTCCCCGCCATCCCATCGCCGTGGCACAGCAGGTGTTGACCCTGGCCCAGTTTGCCCCCGGACGGTTCCGGCTGGGGCTGGGCACCAGCGGGCAGGGAGGGATGGAGCAAACCATCGGGGCCAACTTCCGCGCTCCCCTGGGCCACCTGCGCGAGTATATCCGCATCCTCAAGGCGCTGCTCCAGGAGGGTTCGGTGGACCACTCCGGTCGCTACTACCAGGCCCACAGCAACATTCCGGCCCCGGTGGAGGTGCCGGTGATGGCCGCCGCCTTGGGGGTCAGGGCCTACGAGATCTGTGGCGCCGAGGCCGACGGCGCCATCAGTTGGGTCTGCCCCCGTTCCTACCTGCAAGACGTTGCCCTGCCCGCCATGCGGCGGGGAGCGGAGCGGGCGGGCAGGGAGGCCCCGCCCCTGGTGGCCCACGTTCCGGTATGCGTCCACGACGACCCGGAAGAGGCGCGACAGGCCGTGGCCCAACAGTTCCGGGGATTCGCCCGGGCGCCCTTCTACGTCAACATGTTCACCGCTGCCGGGTTCCCGGAAGTTTCGGAGGGTTCCTGGAGTGAAGGAATGGTGGACGCCGCGGCGGTGTGGGGCAATGAGTCCCAGGTTACCGAGGGACTGCTAGGGATGCTGGCGATGGGGGCCACGGAGCTTATGGCTTCTCCGGTGGCCGCCGGCGCCGATAGGGAAGCGTCGCTGGAGCGCACCCTGGAGGTGCTGGCGCGGGTCTCCCGGTCGTTAGCGGGGTAGGGTGGTTAGAGAGAATGACCAAAACCTCTAATCTTTTGTGTCTATCGTTGACATTGGGCTTGGTTGCGCTATCACGTCCATCTGGTACCTGTTCCAGGCGTGCACCTGCGCAGACGGGGACCGAGCGGTATGGGCTCGGCAAGGCACGATGAAGAGCACGCGAGGGTAAACGGCGCCGGTATGTTTGAACACCTGAAACTAACGTCCCACTTCTGGACCCCCTTGAACGAAGGGTGGGTCAAGGCCCAATTCGTGTAGGAAGGCCAACTATGAGTCAGATGGACGGAATGGTGGCAATCGTCACCGGCGCCAGCCGGGGACTGGGGCGGGCCATCGCCAGGGAGTACGCCAGGGAAGGGGCAAGCGTGGTCATTTGCGCCCGCAGCCAGTCCCCAACCGGCTTGGCGGGGACCCTCGAAGAGACGGCCCTAGACATCAGGAACGCCGGCGGAGACGTCTTTGCCATCGACTGCGACGTCACCGATGAGTCTCAAGTCAGTGAAATGGTCCGCCAGGCGAAGGAACGTTACGGCAGGATAGACGTGCTTTTCAACAACGCCGGCGCCATGGTGCTGGGGGAGTCGATCCTGGAAATTGACCCCGCCCGTTGGGATCAACTCATGCGGGTCAACGTCAGCGGCCCCTATCTTTGCAGCCGGGCCGTGCTGCCGACAATGATGGAGCAGCAGCGGGGCAGCATCATCAACATCGGTTCCAGGATGGCCACCGACCCCAGCCAGGGTGGCGGCGTCCTGTACAGCGCCAGCAAAGCGGCGGTCCACATGTTCAGCCTCTGCCTGGCCGACGAAGTGCGGGACTACAACATCGCGGTGAACATCCTGAGCCCCGGCGCGCTGCGCAGTGAAGGCTCCGCAGCAATCCCATGGACGCAACGCGATTGGCATGCAAGGGTAGACCCCAGCGCCGTTGGCCCCTGCGCCGTGTACCTGGCCCTGCAGGACGCCAGCACCTTTACCGGGCAACTGGCGGCCCGCGCCGACTTCGGCACAACCTGGGGGCCGAGTTTCGAGGAGCGCTCTCACTCATCATAAACCGAAGCCAAGCTGGACTTTCCGCATTTCAAGCGGCGTAAGCCAGGGAATCTACAAGTCGGTGGTACAGAGCGACTGGGAGTTCCTGCGTATCGGGGTCGGTGGCCGACGTTGAAAAACCCTCCGAGGCCAGCCACAGGTGGCGTCGCACCAGGGCAATGGCGTCCACGAAGGTCGGCAACGGCTTGTCGTACCAGGCCGCTCGGCGCTGGGTCATGGGGCGCTGTTTTTGCAACCCGTGGGCGGCCAGGGTGGTCCAGGAGAAGATTCCCAGCAGGACGGGCGTGGTGCGGGCGATGGCCAGGTCGGACCACTGGCGTTGGGTTTCCAGGCCCAGGTGGGTCCGCACCTCCCGGAAAGTAACTTCCAGTTGCCAGCGCAGGACAAACCATTCCAGGATCTGGGTCGGGTCCGCGGCGGGGTCGGTGCACAGCAAGGCCTGGGTGGCGAAGGAGCCCTGGGGATCCCGGATCAGCACCCAGCGGGTGAGGACTGGAGGCTTGCCGGAGCGGTACCAGACCGCCGTTTGCGACGTGAGTTCCACCGTGCGGGTGGCGCCGTCATACCAGGCCACGGCCACGCTGGCCCAAGTTGCCTGGGGCTGGTCGAGGATCGTTTTCAGCGCGGGTCGCCGCGCGCCTTTCAGCGGCGGGCGGCCGTTCTGACCCGGCTGACGGGCTGGCGCGGGCGCATAGAGAGCGGCGTCCAGCCGTAGTCTGGCAATGAGGGTAACGGGTTCACGGAGGGATTGGCAGCAGTGGAGCAGGTCCAGCACGGCGTAGCTGTTGTCGCCCACCAGCGCCAGTGGACGTTGGGGCAGCCAGCGTGGTTCGGCAGGCTCACCATGAGCGGGGTTGCAGGATCATCTGTCGCGCCCAGTCGGTGAGCTTCTTGTGCCGACGTCCCTGCTGTTGGTAGTACCGGAGATCGATGGCGCCAGCACGGTGAGCGCCGGCAGGGCCCAATGGCGTCCGGCCCAAGGCACGTGGCCCAGCCACATCAGGGAGATCCAGCGCAGGCCGCTGGCCTTGACCAGTTGGCTCCGGCTGGAACGCACCGCGTCGCGGTAGATGCCCCGACCTTTGATCTTGGCGCCGCGACGCCGTTCCAGGGTTTCGTCGATGCCGAAGACCAAGGGGCCATCCCCACCATCAAGGTGCTGGAGCAGCAACACCAAGAGGATGCGCGCCGCTGCACGGGGCGACCACACCGCCCGGTTGAGCACCTCATGGTAGCGGGCGTAATCGCGGTGATCGCTGCGGCCCATGACCCGCAGGGCCGCGGCGACGGTGCGCTGACCCGGGGTCAGGATCGCGCCCACCAGCAACACCTGGGCTTTCCGCCAGGTTGGGCTGGTAAACAGCGTTGCGAAGGGAATGAGTATCGATACAATGGCATTGGGCAGGGTAAGCATGGCTGGGCCTTTAGTGAGATTTTGGTCAGGCCAGCTTACCCTGTCTTTATACTTTTTCTAAATTATGCGTAAAGCCTAGCTTGGGGCATGAGCCGAGCAGTTTATTCCACGGATTTGACGGAGGCCGAGTGGCAGATTCTGGAACCCCTGGTTCCGCCGGTGAAGCCGGGTGGCCGGCCCGCCAAGTACTCCCGCCGGGAGGTGGTGAATGCCATCCGGTACGTGCTGCGCACCGGTTGTGCATGGCGTCTGTTGCCTCACGACCTGCCTCCCTGGCAATCGGTCTACCACTACTTTTGGGTTTGGCGGCGAGATGGGACCTGGCAGGGGATTCACGATGCCCTGCTCCCCACGATGCGACGGTTCCTGGGCCGCCAGCCCAGCCCCAGCGGGGCCATCATCGACAGCCAGTCGGTGAAGACCACGGAAAAAGGGGGCCTCGGGGGTACGACGCGGGCCAGAAGGTGAAAGGCCGCAAACGGCATATTGTGGTGGATACCCAGGGACTGCTGTTGGCGGTGGCGGTGCACCCAGCCGACCTGCAAGACCGGGATGGGGCCAAGCTGGTCATTAGCAAGCTGACCGGAAGGTTTCCCCGGTTGAGCTTGATCTGGGCGGATGGCGGCTACGCCGGAAAGTTGATCGAGTGGGTGGCGACACTGACGGGTTGGACTCTGGAGATAGTGAGGCGTCCCGGGAACAGCCACCGCTTTGAGGTGTTGCCCCGACGCTGGGTGGTGGAGCGCACTTTCGCCTGGCTGGGCCGGCGCCGGAGATTGAGCAAAGATTATGAAGCACTGCCGGAAACCACCGAAGCCTGGGTCTACACCGCTATGACCGGACTCATGCTCCGCCGCTTGGCACGCCCCCCCAGCTTTTAAAACACCCTCTTAGCAAGTGGAATTTCCATCGTGATGGCCCCACCGATTGTGCAATCGGCGGGGTCTCCCCGATTTATTGGCCGCTCAGATGCCAACTCGAAATAAGGGGCCGGGTGCAATTCCGCGGAAGGTTTGGAATGGATGATTGAGAAACGCTCCCTGCAAGGGGGACGATCCGCACGCCAACCTGCTTCCACCAGAGTAGAGGGAGAGAGGATTCGGGAGTAGCGGTGATATACTCGGCGGCGATCCAAATAATCGGGCACGGGGGAGACATGGCGACGAAAAGGAAGGGCGACGGGCTGCTGCTGGTGTACAGCGACGTGGCGCCGGAAAACGATAAGGAATACAACCGCTGGTACAACGACGAGCACATTCCCGAGCGGTTGTCGATTCCGGGAGTGCTGGACGCGGCGCGGTACGAGGCGGTGCAGGGCGGGCCGAAGTACCTGGCGGTGTATGAGCTGGAATCCCACGAGGCGTGGCATTCGGAGGAGTGGCAGAAGTGGTTGCGGGAGCCGACAGAATGGTCGCGTCGGATGTCGCCAAGCGTGATTGGAACGGAGTACATCCGCAACCTGTACCAGCGGGTACACACGGCGGAGTTGCCGGCGGAGACTGCGCAAGCGGGCATGTCGCCGTTGATCCTGGTGGGCCGGATGTCGATTCCTGAACACCTGGAGGAACGGTGGAACGATGCCTACAACAACGAGCGACTACCGATGTGCCTGGACATACCGGGCTACATCCGTGCCCGACGGTTCCAGGCGCTGATGGGAGAGCCGAAGTACTGCACGGTGCATGAGATGGAGTCGCTGGCGGTGGTGGAAAGCGAAGCTTGGAAGAACTGGAGTACGATCGTAACGCCGGTCTGGACGCACGAAGTCCGCCCGCATATGGTACATGGGGCGGGATCGCCCGGGGTTTATCGGAGGATACTCCCGGAGTAGGTGCCTGGGTTTCGTGCAATCTCACGCGTATCCACTTTGCCAAACCGGGGTGCTCGATCTGCTGCTATTGTGAGCGCAACGTGGCAATCTCGTGGACATAGCAATGGAGTTTCAGCATAGGCTGGACACTGCCGGAACGAGATTGCCACGAATGCCTGACGGCATTCTCGCAATGACAGACTAGTACTCGGTCAAACTTGCGCCGGCAGATGAAGGATGAAACGGGCTATGGTTGCTACGCTGACTGGCAAACAGCGGTGCGGGAGGTGCGACATCCATGGTTGCGGAGAAATATGCGGTACGGTTGTCGTCGGAAGATCGGGATCAACTGGAGCGGTTGATCCGCAGCGGCCAGCGCTCCGCTCGGGTCATCAATCGGGTGCGCATCCTGCTCAAGACTGATGCGGGCTGGAGTGCTTCCCAAGTGGCGGCGGCCCTGGACACGTCGCCGCGCACGGTGTTCCGCACCAAACGGCGGTACGCCGAAGAGGGGTTGGAGGGCGTGCGGCACGACCATCCCCAAGCCAACCGGTATCGCAAGCTGGATGATCGGGGTGAAGCCCACCCCGTATCCAGTACGGGGCAGGCTCTGATTGCCCTGGCGTGCAG
Source organism: Dehalococcoidia bacterium (assembly GCA_965220095.1). Lineage (GTDB taxonomy): Bacteria > Chloroflexota > Dehalococcoidia > Lucifugimonadales > UBA3495 > Bin87. The sequence goes on along the minus strand of OZ244805.1, from coordinate 388,904 downwards.
CGACGCCCCCGAGGGCCATGAGCACTGGACCCTGCGTTTGTTGGCTGGCAAGGTGGTGGAGTTGGGATTGGCGCCATCGCTGTCCTACGAGACGGTCAGGCTCAGGCTCAAAAAAACACCCTCAAGCCGTGGCGGAAGCAGCAATGGTGCATCCCGAAAGTAGGCGGCGAATTCGTGGCGGCGATGGAGGACGTGCTGGACTTGTATGCCGAACCCTACGACCCCGATCGGCCGGTGGTGTGCTTTGACGAGACCTCCACCCAACTGCTGGCCGCGGTCAGGGAGCCGTTGCCTCCTCAACCGGGACGACCGCGGCGGCAGGACTACGAGTATCGACGCGGCGGCACCCGCAACATCTTCCTGACCTGTGAACCCCTGGCGGGCTGGCGCCACCTGGCCAGCACCGAGCGGCGCACCAGGCCGGACTTCGCCCACCAGATGCGCTGGCTAGTGGATGAGGCTTACCCCGATGCCCCGGTGATCCGCGTGGTGCTGGACAATCTGAATACCCATCGTATGGCGTCCCTTTACGAGACGTTCCCGGCTGCTGAGGCCCGGCGCATCGTGAAGCGCCTCGAGTTTCACCACACGCCCAAGCACGCCAGTTGGTTGAACATGGCGGAGATCGAATTCAGCGCATTGAGCCGCGCTTGTCTCAAGGGGAGAAACCCCGACGCGGACGCCCTGCAACGCCAAATCACGGCCTACGAGACCGAGCGCAACGCAGCGGGCGTCACCATCAACTGGCGGTTCAGCACTCAAGATGCCCGATCCAAATTGCATCGCCTCTATCCCTGCCTTTCCAGACTTGATTGAGTACTAGTACTACAGTCGCACATGACCGCCCAGAGGGTCGGGCGGTATTGAAAATCGCAATGTCCAGCTATGGCGTACTGGCTTTGCTCTTAAGTGAGCAAAGCTAAATCCAGTGATGGATCGAGGCTAAGAGTAGCGAGTTAGTGTTTGGTGTGCGGCTGTAGTACTAGGCAGAAGGCGGCCGGTCGCCACCATGCTGGCTGAGCGAGGTCTCCTCCTCCGCGCAGCCAAGACACCCCGGTCAGGTGTAAACCAATTGGTGAGGTCGGCCAGCCACCTTCTACCTTGGAACTGGAGCCCAGTCTGCACCGCTCCCAATGACCAAAATAGGCTTCACACCCGGGCTCTAGTCCTTGACTACTTCAGCCTTCGACATCCCTTCAATTCCCCAATAGGAACCCAGGCAGGCGCATCGTTGTAATAAGGCCGAAGCCAGATCACCAGCGAGGAACTGGGCGAAGTTTATATTCCGCAAAGACATATTCAGTTCTCCTTGGCACGGTCTGGATTCAGCGGCAAAAAAGGCCAAGCTGCGAAACATGGCTTATCCTGTTGCAGCTGTGGCCAGCGGGATTCTATGCGAGACCTGCCACCGGGCCCACTCGTTAGCCTAACCCCGGGCAAATCAATTTGCCTGGGGCTCTTTTCAGAAAGTTCCGGTAATTAGCCTTCCTGGTTTTTCGGGAATCTCCATCGACCACATTGGGTTAGAATAAGGTGAGTTAACCTTAAGACAGCCATAGCCGGGAGGTGATTCAATGGTGCAGGCCGGAGCAGAAGTGCCAACTACACCGGGAGCTTTGTCAGGAATCCGAGTGTTGGACTTCACCTGGGTCCGGGCGGGTCCCTGGTGCACCCGATGGCTGGGGGCGCTGGGAGCCGAGGTTATCAAGGTTGAATGGCCCCAGAGCCCCAATACTCGGGGCGACAACATTGCGACGGGAACGGGTACCCCCGAGGGCCTGCCCGCAAATCTCAACACCAACGGCCATTTCAGCGACACCAACTCCAACAAGCTGAGCGTCACCCTGAACACTCGTACAGCCCCAGGCATTGACCTTACCCGGCGCTTGGTGGCCATGTCCGACATCGTCATCGAGAACTTCGCCTACGGTGTATTGGAGCGGTGGGGTCTGGGCTACGAGGATATGAAGAAGCTCCGGCCTGACATCATTTACCTCTCCATGTCCGGCTTCGGCCACACGGGTCGGGACAGAGACTATCAAACCATGGGAGCCATTGCGCAAGCCCTGTCCGGTTTGACCTACACGTCGGGCCTGCCGGACAAGCCACCCGCTGGTTGGGGCTGGTCCTACCTGGACGACACCGGTGGCTTATACGGGGCCATGTATGCTCTGAGTGCGATTTACCATCGCAACATGACCGGTCAGGGACAGCATGTCGACAGTTCCCAGTGGATCATCGGCGTCCCCCTTAATGGTCCCGCTTTTCTGGACATCCAAGCCAACGGTCGTTCCACCATGCGAAAGGGTTACCCGCCGGGCAACCGCGCTCACTGGCCTGGCACGCCCCTGGTGAACAACTACCGGGGGCGGACCGGGGCGCCGCACAACGCTTATAAGACCAGTCCGGCGGAGTACAACGACTGGTGTGCCCTAGTCTGCTTCTCCGACTATGAGTGGCGGAAGTTAGTGGGGGTAATGGGCTCTCCCAGTTGGGCCACCGGCGAGAAGTTTGCCACCCTTGAAGGTCGCCTGGAGCACCAGGAAGAGATGGACCAGGGGATAGAGGCGTGGACCAAGACTCTGGGCAAGTACGAGATCATGGAGCGGTGCCAGGCGGCGGGAGTACCCGCCATGCCCGTTCAAAGCAGCCAGGACCGGGTGGACAACGATCCCCAGCTCAGGCATCGAGAGATGTACCGGGACGTGAAGCATCCCGCGCTGGGGACCTGGCCCCTTCAGAACGCTCCCTTCAAGATGTCGGAGACGCCTGCAATCAACAGCCGGTCAGGTCCCCTGATCGGCGGGCACAACAAAGAGGTGTTTCAGGGGTTGTTGGGCATCAGTCACGAGATGCTGGTGAGCGGCTTCGCCGACGGCACCTTCTGGCCAAAGGACCTCAGTATGGAAGATTATCCCTACTTCAAAGAGATGATGGAGGATGCCTCGCCCGTACAGTGGAGTGGGAATGAGCCGATTGCGAATCCCGCTCCGGCGCCGGCGCGGACGCCGGACCGGAACTCTGCGGGGGCCTTTGGGGGGCTGCGGGTGCTGGAGCTCGCCGATGAGAAGGGGCAGTGGTGTGGCAAGCAGATGGCTGACATGGGAGCAGACGTCATCAAGATAGAGCCGCCCGGTGGCGAGGCAGCCCGGACCGTGGGGCCCTTCTACCAGGACATACCGAATCGGGAGAGGAGCCTTTACTTCTGGCATTACAACACCTCCAAGCGGGGGGTTACCTTGAATCTGGAGATGGAGGACGGGCGCCGGCTGTTCCGGCAAATGGCGGAGAAGGCGGATGTGATACTAGAGACCTTCAGGCCCGGTTATCTGGCTTCCCTGGGGCTGGGGTACGAAGATCTAGCAAAGAGTAACCCTGGGCTGATTATGTGCTCACTGACCCCCTTTGGGCAGACCGGGCCGTGGCAGGACTTCCAGACCAGCGACCTGCTGCATCTGGCGGCGGGCGGACAGATGGCTAGGTGTGGCTATGACGACGACGTGGTGCCAGATGCACCGCCCATCGCTCCCGGAGGAGGGCAGGCTTGGCACATCGGAAGTCACTACGCCTACATCGCCATTACCGCGGCGCTGGTTAACCGGTCGGTGACGGCCTGGGGGCAGTACATCGATGCCTCGGTGCATGATGCCTGCGCGCTCACGACCGAGGGCCATGTGAACCAGTATATTTACAAAAGAGATGTGATTCCTCGTAGAACAGGAGGTGGCAACACCGCCACTGGGCCCAACGCCCAGGTCCTCTGTAAGGATGGAAAATACGTGAATGTCGGTCAGGTTACCCCGGAGCGGGTGCTGATGCTTGCGCCGTGGATGGATGAGCACGGCTTGGCGGGCGACCTACTGGATGAAAAGTACCGGGACCCAACGGTCATCGCCGAGAGCCAGTCACATATTCGCGGAATTTTCGTAAACTTCCTCGCCAACATCCCTCGGGACGAAGCCTACCACGGCTTGCAGAAGCGTGGCTCCAACACGGGGGCGATCCGTTCCCCGGACGAGGTCATGCAGGACCCTCACCTGGAGGACCGGAGGTTCTGGACAGATGTAGAATACCTGGAACTTGGCGAGACATTTCGACACCCAGGCCCAGCGGCCATCTTCAACGGCTCACCCTGGAGGATATCCCGGCGTGCACCTCTCATCGGGGAGCACAACGAAGAGGTCCTGTGCGGGGAGTTGGGACTATCTAAGGCGGAGTTGGCCGTCCTAGCTGAGGGAGGTTCGGTGTAACCCTGGTTTTCCTGCCGCAGCTAGAACCCTGTTCCGTCTCGCTTCAGCCCACAGCCCCTAATATTACAACGACGGTTGGCATGATAGGATGGTGGGGGTAGTTGGGTAAGGCTTGAGGAGGCGGGGCAGGGAAATGGATGCGGCGGCTTTCGAGCAGGTGGACGGGGTCTTTCAGGATTTTCACGCTTACTTCGCTCCGCTGTTTGGCCGCCGGGAGGCGCGGGATCACAGTCGTCATTATCTGCAGGCCCTGCTGGTGCAGTCCGGGGAGCGGCGCAACGCCGAGAATCTGTCGGAGACGGTTCCGGCGTCAGCCCGGGTGATGCAGCGGTTTCTCACCGAGTCCCCCTGGGATGACGACGTGGTGATGGGCCGCCTCCAAGAGTACCTGGGACCCCGGCTGGGGCGCCCGGAGGCGGTGTGGGTGCTGGACGGCAGCGATTTCCCCAAGCAGGGCAGGAAGTCCGTGGGCGTGGCGCGTCAGTACTGCGGGAGCCTGGGCAAGGTGGCCAACTGCCAGGCTGGAATGTTCCTGGCCTACGTCAGCCTGCAGGGACGGGCCCTGGTGGACAAACGGCTTTATCTGCCGGAGAGCTGGACCTCGGACACCGACCGCTGTGCGGCGGCGGGGGTGCCGGAGGAGAGTCGGAACTACCGGTCAAAAACCAAGTTGGCGCTGGAGATGCTGGAGCGGGCCTTGGAGCGGGGGCATCTGAAAGCCGGCTGGGTTGCCGGGGACGACGCCTTCGGGATGTCGCCGTCCTTCCGCGATGGACTGGCGGCGCTGGGGATGCGCTACGTGCTGGACGTTCCCGGCGGCGCCACGGTCTGGCCGCTGGAGCCAGCCTGGACCAGTCCAGAGTATCAGGGGAGCGGGCGTCCCCGCAAACCCAGGCTCAAGGGCGGGCAGCGGCGCACCATGGTGGAGCGCAGCGCTGAATTGCCGGAGGAGGCCTGGCGGGAGATTACGGTGGCAGAGGGAAGCCAGGGTCCCCGCAGCTACCAGTTCAGCGCCCAGCGGGTGCGGTCGACCAGTAAGCGGAAGCCTGGCGAAATCCACTGGGCCGTCTACCGCCGGAACCGGGACGGCAGCGAGCCCCGCTACTACCTGTCCAACGCCCCGGAGGACACTTCCCTGGAGACCCTGGCCTACGTGGGAGGGTCGCGGTGGCGCATTGAAACCGAGTTCGAGACGGAAAAAAGCGATGTGGGGCTGGATGAGTACGAGACCCGCACCTGGGCGGGCTGGCATCATCACGTGGCCCTGTGCCTGCTGGGCGGAGCGTTTCTCCTGAGTCTGCAACAGGCTTGGGGGGAAAAAGATGCCCCGGATCACCCGGCCGCAGGTTTACCGGGTGGTGCGAGAGATGCTGCCCCGGGAACGGTTCGGGCCGGCTGAGTTGCTGCGGTGGCTGGAGCAGACCCAAGAATGCAACGAACGGGCCAGACGCTCCCACGCCAAGCGGCGCGCCGCCCTTCGCGCATCCCCGAACATCCCTCCTTGAACCGTCGTTGTAATACTAACAGGCTGCTGAACAAAGGTGTTCACGTCCGGAATCGACGGGTCAAGTCGTTGATGCCCGGGTCCTGTTGGAGGAAATTGTGCCGTTCACACGGGACTTTCAGCCCCTTCGGCTTCGCGGACCGGCCCTCTTGGGGGCACCGGGCATAGCTGGACCCAGCTAGCCCATTGTCAGGTCATGCCATCCGGGCTTCCGGAGTTGCCGCGGCCTGCCCCAGCAGCTTGGCCATCCGAACCAGGTTGTAGGCCGTGGCCACCAAGTTCCCCGCCAGACCAGTCCGGTCCAATCCCCGGTAACGAGTCCGCCGGAATCCTCCCACGGTCTTCATCCAGCCAAAGATCTCCTCAACCCGTTTCCGAATCCGCTGGCTGACCGCGTACCCAGTATGCCGGGTGGTCCGGCCATCAATGGCGCTGGACCGCCCCTTGTTGTGCTGCGCGACGTGCGGCGTTACCCCGCGCCGCCGCAGGTCCGCCACGCAGTCCCGGGTGTCGTAGCCTTTGTCTCCGCCCAGCGTTCTGGGATGAAAGCCCCGTCCCCGGGCTTGCTCCAACAGTTCCGGCACAATATCCCGCTCCGCCGTACCCGTCGCTCGGGTGGTCTGAAAGTCCACCAGCATTCCATGCCGGTTTTCCATCAGGGCGTGGGCCATGAACACCAGCCTGGCCTCCTTGCCTTTACCCTTGCGCAGCAACCGGGCCTCCGGGTCCGTAGTGCTTTGGTGGGTGGCTTTGGTGGGTGGCATTGCTGCGCCCCGTTCCCCATGGAAGTCAACCGAGGGGTTGCCCGGGTCGGCATCGGTTGCCCTGGGCGGATCACCGTCCTTGGGTTTGAAGCTCTTCAGGCTGGCTGCCGCCTCAATCAGGGTTCCATCCACCGTGAAGTGCTCGTCCGACAGCAGGCCCTGCCGCTCCGCTTCCAGCACCACCTCGCCGAACAAAGCCTAGCCCACTCCGTGCCTCAGCAGCCGCTCCCGGTTCTTGGTGATGGTGGTGGCATCGAAGCTGGGCTCAATCAGGTTCATATCCAGAAACCACCGGAAGAGGAGGTTGTAGTCCAACTGTTCGCAGAATGCCCGTTCACTGCGCACCGAGTACAGGGCAATCAGCAATGACGACTTCAGCAGCCGCTCGGGCGGGATCGACGGACGGCCCACATTGGCGTACATCCGGTCCAGGTCCGGGGATAGCGCCTTCAGGGCTTGGTCCGCCAGCATCTTGATAACACGCAGGGGATGATCCGTTGGCACTCGCGTTTCCAGGTCAATGAAGGCCAGCATAGTCACCTGTGAATCATATCTCCTGCGCATCGGCTCAACCTCCGTCCAGGGTGGCGTGTCCCGCGTCAACTATATTTGCCGGTTGGCGTCAATCAGTTTTGCCGGTTCACCTCCTCGGCCTGGCCCCGTTGCTGGGCCGCATCGGTCCGGTAGCTGGGGGCGTCAAACTCCAGGATGACGGAGTGGTGCACCACCCGGTCAATCGCCGCGGCGGTGGCCATGGGGTTGGCGAAGATGCGTTCCCACTCCGAGAAGACCAGGTTTGACGTGATGCCCAACGACCGGCGCTCGTAGCGTTCGGCGATCAGGGTGAAGAGGACCTCCGATTCCTCGGCGCCCTGGGGCAAATAGCCCAGGTCGTCCAGGAGCAGGAAGTCGAAGTTGTCCAGCTTGCGCAGCCGGCGGGGCAGGTCCAGGTCGCGCTTGGCGGCAAGGAGTTCCTGTACCAGGCGGTAGGCTGGAGCGAAGAGGACGGAGTGGCCGGCTTCCACCAGACGGTGGTCCAGGGCGCACAGGGCGTGGGTCTTGCCAGTGCCGGGCAGCCCGAAGGCCAGCACGTTGATGCCGCGTTCCACAAAGCTGCCCTGGGCCAGGTGGTCAAGTTGCTGCCTCAGGGCCAGAGGCATCCGATCGTGCTCAAAGGTTTCCCAGGTCTTGCCCGAGGGCAGTCTGGATTCTCGGCGCAGCCGGTTGATGCGTCGGTGGCGGCGATCCTCAGCCTCCTGTTCCAAGACCTCCAGGAAAGTTGCCAGGGCATCGCCGTGTCCAGCGGCGGTGAAACGGGCCACCGACTGGGCACCCACTGTGGGCAGCTTGAATTGGCCGCACAGTTGGCCGATGCGTTCCTGCATGATGACGGTGTCCATCATGCGCACAGCCCCGCCGCCGCCAGGCTGGCCGTGAGCAAGCGGTCGTAGATTCTCAGGTCCGGCTGGCCAGACAGAGTCAACAGCGGGGCTTCGGGCACCTTGGGCTCGGCCAGATCCCGCACTTCGGCGTAGTCGAAGGGCTGACCTGCTTCCAGCAGCAACGACAGCGCGCTGTCCACCGTGGCTTCCATGGTGGTCGCCGCCAGGTGCAGGATGCGCACGTACCCACGTCGGCACGCTCACCACGCCATTCCCGCAGCGCGTCGTAGGCCAGCCGGAAGTGCATGGTGGGAAACAGCTGCTCCCGGAAGCGGTAGCGGGCAAAGGCTCCGGGCTTGCGCACCAGGGATCCGATGACGTGGCGGTAATTGACGTTGGCTTCCCCCTCGCCACGCACCCGCTCCATCCGTTCCACCGGATGGCCCTTGTAGTACACTTCCACCCAGTCGGCGTACAGACGGATCTGCACTTCCTTCCCGATGAGACGGGAGGGCACGCTGTAGCTATGTCCCGCTACCTGGATGGTGCTCCACTTGCGCACCCTGGACTGGTAGTTGACGTATTCCGGCACGGGAGCTGGCGGCAGGGAGCGTAGGCAAGGCATCGCCTGCTCCAGCTTCCCCTGTACCAGACGATTGCGTCTGGCGACCATCTCCCGGACGAAACCGGCGTAGTCGTCGGCGGTGTCGAAATCGCGGCTGCCGCGCAGGATGAGGGCCTGGTCGACGGCGTCCTTGAGGCGGTAGTGAGCCTGCTCGGCGACGCCGTTTTCATGGCTCTGGCCGCGATTGATGCGGGTGGAGCTGAGGCCATAGTGGTCCAGCAGGGCGGCGTAATTGTCGTTCAGCGCGCGGCCGCGGCTGCGTTTCACCTCGTGGGTGGCCGCCGACAGATTGTCGCTGCGCAGTATCTGGGGGACGCCGCCCAGGATCCACAGGGCATTCTGCAATCCCCGCTGCAACGCCAGGAAGGTCTCACCGGCGGCGACCTCAGCGTAGCGCCACCCCGAGTGGCTGAGTACCAACTGGAACAGCAGATCACGGACTGTTCACCAGCAACAACCATCCGGTCAAGGTATTCGTTGGGAGGCCGCTGGGCGGGCGGCTGCGCTTCCAACGCAAGGAATGCTTGGATGTTCGCTAGAGAAACCCTAATAGGGGCCAGGCCGGAGGAACTGGCCTTCGGCGGGGGACGAAAGGCGCTGTGCATGTGGGTGGACATCAAGGATAAGGGCGAATGCCGCGACGCAATCCGCCAGCGGGCCGAACCCCACACGGGCGTTTTACGTAACGGCGATTGGACGAACCGGACACCGACCCTTCCGGGGGCTCCCCTTGCGCTCAAACGGCCGCGACACCCTACGTGTTATTCTTGTGGATGAGGAACACCGTGACGACCCAGAAGTACCGGAACGACAGCCGGACCCTCCTGGCGCAGGCCCGCGCCGAGCTGGCCCAGGGCGACGTGCGCCAGGCCTCCGAGAAGGGTTGGGGCGCTGCGGCCCTCATGCTGAAGGCGATCGCCGAACAGCGCGGCTGGGAACATGGCAAACACCGACATCTATCCCGCGTAGCCAGCCGGCTACGGGCCGAGACCGGTAACCGTGACATCTACCGCTGGTACCAGGTGGCCGACGCCCTTCATGGCAACTTCTATGAGGATGAGACGGCACCCGAGGACATCGAGGACTCTCTGAACGACGTGGAGCGCCTCCTGGACAAGCTGGAGCCGGTGCTGGGATAGTCCGCAGGCCCACGCCACGCTGCCGTTACGCCCGCCTGGGCTGGTGCTATCGTAGCGGCGGTACCCCGTGCGCCCGACTGACAGCGCGGGCGGGCTCGGATTCAGGACCGCGCCGCGTCCATTGGAGCGGACAATTGTCTCCTCCGACGGCCTCTATCGTACCCTGAGTAGGGGATCGAACCAGACAGCCATTACGCGAATCGCATCGAATTTCAAACAGCTTCGCCTCACTTCGTGAAATGGAAACAAAATCAGTTGACAAATTGGCGGCCAAACTGGTCGCAGCCCATTACGCTTACCGTATATTCGTCTGGACCACCGCTATCTTGGGTCTCGCCTATTTGATTTGGCTTGGGTGGTCCAGAGACTTGTTTGAGCCGGTCCCTATTGAAGGGGCCGAAGTCAACCTGGACTTATTGCAATCCCTGGCATTTTTGATAGCGGTTACAGCGTTAGAGGGCACGGCCGTCGTCGCGGCGTTCAACAAGTTTTTCGCATTATTGATGCCGTCAGATTACGAGGGAATCCTGAGAGTGCAACGGGCTCTTGGCTAGGCTTTACGCATAATTTAGAAAAAGTATAAAGACAGGGTAAGCTGGCCTGACCAAAATCTCACTAAAGGCCCAGCTATGCTTACCCTGCCCGATGCCATTGTATCCATACTCATTCCCTTCGCAACGCTGTTTACCAACCCGACCTGGCGGAAAGCCCAGGTACTGCTGGTGGGCGCGATCCTGACCCCGGGTCAGCGCACCGTGGCCGCGGCCCTGCGGGTCATGGGCCGCAGCGATCACCGCGATTACGCCCGCTACCATGAGGTGCTCAACCGGGCGGTGTGGTCGCCCCGTGCAGCGGCGCGCATCCTCTTGGTGTTGCTGCTCCAGCACCTTGATGGTGGGGATGGCCCCTTGGTCTTCGGCATCGACGAAACCCTGGAACGGCGTCGCGGCGCCAAGATCAAAGGTCGGGGCATCTACCGCGACGCGGTGCGTTCCAGCCGGAGCCAACTGGTCAAGGCCAGCGGCCTGCGCTGGATCTCCCTGATGTGGCTGGGCCACGTGCCTTGGGCCGGACGCCATTGGGCCTTGCCGGCGCTCACCGTGCTGGCGCCCTCGACCCGGTACTACCAACAGCAGGGACGTCGGCACAAGAAGCTCACCGACTGGGCGCGACAGATGATCCTGCAACCCCGCTCATGGTGAGCCTGCCGAACCACGCTGGCTGCCCCAACGTCCACTGGCGCTGGTGGGCGACAACAGCTACGCCGTGCTGGACCTGCTCCACTGCTGCCAATCCCTCCGTGAACCCGTTACCCTCATTGCCAGACTACGGCTGGACGCCGCTCTCTATGCGCCCGCGCCAGCCCGTCAGCCGGGTCAGAACGGCCGCCCGCCGCTGAAAGGCGCGCGGCGACCCGCGCTGAAAACGATCCTCGACCAGCCCCAGGCAACTTGGGCCAGCGTGGCCGTGGCCTGGTATGACGGCGCCACCCGCACGGTGGAACTCACGTCGCAAACGGCGGTCTGGTACCGCTCCGGCAAGTCTCCAGTCCGCATCCGCTGGGTGCTGATCCGGGATCCCCAGGGCTCCTTCGCCACCCAGGCCTTGCTGTGCACCGACCCCGCCGCGGACCCGACCCAGATCCTGGAATGGTTTGTCCTGCGCTGGCAACTGGAAGTTACCTTTCAGGAGGTGCGGACCCACCTGGGCCTGGAAACCCAACGCCAGTGGTCCGACCTGGCCATCGCCCGCACCACGCCCGTCCTGCTGGGAATCTTCTCCTGGACCACCCTGGCCGCCCACGGGTTGCAAAAACAGCGCCCCATGACCCAGCGCCGAGCGGCCTGGTACGACAAGCCGTTGCCGACCTTCGTGGACGCCATTGCCCTGGTGCGACGCCACCTGTGGCTGGCCTCGGAGGGTTTTTCAACGTCGGCCGTCGACCCCGATACGCAGGAACTCCCAGTCGCTCTGTACCACCGACTTGTCGATTCCCTGGCTTACGCCGCTTGAAATGCGGAAAGTCCAGCTTCTATAAGGTTGATTATCAGCCTTTGGAGGGTGAGATGGATGTATTCAGTGGAGATGTACGTTCAGGTGCGGCGGGCCTGCCTGGTGGAGGGCATGAGCGTTCGGGAAGCCTCCCGGGTGTTCGGCCTGCACCGGGACACCGTGCGCAAGATGCTGTCCTACTCGGTTCCGCCGGGCTACCGACGAGAGGGTCCGCCACGGCGACCCAAGCTGGAGGCCTTCACCGGCGTGATTGACGCGATCCTGGAAGGCGATAGCCGAGTTCCCAGGAAGCAGCGTCACACGGCCAAGCGAGTCTTCGAGCGGCTCAAGGACGAGTACGGGTTCGACGGTCAGTACACCATAGTCAAGGACTACGTCAGGGAGCGTGGGCGGCGGACGCAGGAGATGTTCGTGCCGTTGTCCCATGCACCCGGCCACGCCCAGTGCGATTTCGGCGAGGCGGTGGCGATCGTCGCCGGTGTGGAGCGCAAGGTGCACTACTTCGTGTTGGACCTGCCCCACAGCGACGGCTGCTTCGTGAAGGCGTATCCGGCGGAGACCACCGAGGCCTTTCTGGACGGCCACGTGTCCGCCTTTGCCTTGCTGGGCGGGGCGCCCCAGAGCATCCTGTACGACAATACCAAACTGGCGGTGGCCCGGATACTGGGCGACGGGCGTCGGAAGCGCACCCGAGCCTTCACCGAGTTGCAGTCCCACTACCTGTTCGAGGACCGGTTCGGTCGTCCCGGCAAGGGCAATGACAAAGGAAAGGTCGAAGGGATGGTAGGCTACGCGCGGCGCAACTTCCTGGTGCCGGTGCCCCGGGTGGGGAGTTTCGAGGCGCTGAATGCTCACCTGGAGCAAAGGTGCCTGGAGCGCATGGACGCCACGCTACGGGGACACACCGAGACCATCGGCCAGCGGATGGAGCGGGACCTGGACGCGCTGCTGCCTTTGCCCGCCGTGCCCTATGATGCCTGCGACAAACAGCCCAGCCGGGTCAGTTCATTGTCCCTGGTACGCTACCGCACCAACGACTACTCGGCGCCGGTGGCCTACGGACACCGGGAGGTGCTGGTCAGAGGCTACGTGGACCAGGTGGTGATCAGCGGCGGCGCCGAGGTCATCGCCCGACATCCCCGCTCCTACGAGCAGGACGACTTTGTCTTCGACCCCATCCACTACCTGCCGCTGTTGGAGCGGAAGACCGCCGCGCTGGATCAGGCTGCGCCGCTGCAGGGGTGGGATCTGCCGGAAGAGTATCAGACGCTGCGGCGTCTGCTGGAGGCACGCATGGGCAAACGGAGCAAGCGCGAATACGTGCCGGTGCTGCGTCTCCTGGAGAACTTCTCTGACCAGGAAGTCCACCACGCCGTGCAGGACGCCCTCCGGCTGAGCGCCATCAGCTTCGTCGCCGTGAAGCATCTGCTGCTGTGCCGTATCGAAGGCAGACCACCTCGCCTCGATCTTGACCTGTATCCCTACCTGCCCCGGGTCAGCGTGCAGACCACCCGCGCCACGGACTACATGAGCCTGTTGTCGGGGAGGGTGGCATGAGCACCCGGTCAACGCTGCTCCTGGAACACCACCTCAAGGAGCTGAAGCTGCCCACCTTCCTGAGGGAGTACCGCAAGCTGGCCACCCAGTGCGCCGCCGAAGGCGCCGATCACCCGGACTACCTGCTGCGTCTCGCCGAACTGGAACTCATCGACCGCCACCAGCGCATGGTGCAGCGCCGCATCCGCGCCGGCCGCTTCCCCGCCACGAAGAGCCTGGACACCTTCGACTTCCTGGCCATCCCGTCGCTGAACAAGCCACTGGTCATGCAACTGGCCCGGTGTGAATACGTCGAGCGCAGAGAGAACGTCATCGCCATCGGCAACAGCGGCACCGGCAAGACCCACGTCGCCCTGGGACTGGGCCTGGCCGCCTGCCAAAGGGGAATGTCGGTGGGTTTCACCACCGCCGCGGCCCTGGTCCACGAACTCATGGAGGCCAGGGACGACCGCAGACTGCTCAACCTGCAGCGGCAGCTGGCCCGCCTCAAGCTGCTCATCGTCGACGAGTTGGGCTTCGTGCCGCTATCCACCACCGGCGCGGAACTGCTCTTCGAGGTCTTCAGCCAACGCTACGAACGAGGCTCCATCCTGGTCACCACCAACCTGCCCTTCGACGAGTGGACCGAGGTCTTTGGCTCGGAAAGGCTCACCGGCGCACTGCTGGACCGCCTCACCCACCACGTGCACATCATCGAGATGAATGGTGACAGCTACCGTCTGAAAGGCAGCCGGCAGAGCGCTGTTTCATCGCCCTCCGAAGAACCGGCCGACGCTTAGGCCCAAGCCAACGCCAGCCCCGCTCGTTCTCCGGTCAGCCCTGTCTCCAGTCTGGTCAAAGCCGTCAGGCATTATCCCCGTGGTACGGCTTTACTCCGCCACAGTGGTCCGTTTTGCTGACGCTCTTGACACTGTGATCGCTCGCCACGCTTCCTCCGGAATGGCAGCCGCCCGCTCCCCCATGGTCCGCCGCTGTCCGCTCCGCAGCTCAGCTGGACTTTCCGCATTTCAAGCGGCGTAAGCCAGCGAATCTACAAGTCGGTGGTACAGGGCGACCGGGAGTTCCTGAATGTCGGGGTCGGTGGCCGACGTTGAAAAACCCTCCGACGCCAGCCACAGGTGGCGTCGCACCAGGGCGATGGCGTCCACGAAGGTCGGCAACGGCTTGTCGTACCAGGCCGCTCGGCGCTGGGTCATGGGGCGCTGTTTTTGCAACCCGTGGGCGGCCAGGGTGGTCCAGGAGAAGATTCCCAGCAGGACGGGCGTGGTGCGGGCGATGGCCAGGTCGGACCACTGGCGTTGGGTTTCCAGGCCCAGGTGGGTCCGCACCTCCCGGAAAGTAACTTCCAGTTGCCAGCGCAGGACAAACCATTCCAGGATCTGGGTCGGGTCCGCGGCGGGGTCGGTGCACAGCAAGGCCTGGGTGGCGAAGGAGCCCTGGGGATCTCGGATCAGCACCCAGCGGATGAGGACTGGAGGCTTGCCGGAGCGGTACCAGACCGCCGTTTGCGACGTGAGTTCCACCGTGCGGGTGGCGCCGTCATACCAGGCCACGGCCACACTGGCCCAAGTTGCCTGGGGCTGGTCGAGGATCGTTTTCAGCGCGGGTCGCCGCGCGCCTTTCAGCGGCGGGCGGCCGTTCTGACCCGGCTGACGGGCTGGCGCGGGCGCATAGAGAGCGGCGTCCAGCCGTAGTCTGGCAATGAGGGTAACGGGTTCACGGAGGGATTGGCAGCAGTGGAGCAGGTCCAGCACGGCGTAGCTGTTGTCGCCCACCAGCGCCAGTGGACGTTGGGGCAGCCAGCGTGGTTCGGCAGGCTCACCATGAGCGGGGTTGCAGGATCATCTGTCGCGCCCAGTCGGTGAGCTTCTTGTGCCGACGTCCCTGCTGTTGGTAGTACCGGGTCGATGGCGCCAGCACGGTGAGCGCCGGCAAGGCCCAATGGCGTCCGGCCCAGGGCACGTGGCCCAGCCACATCAGGGAGATCCAGCGCAGGCCGCTGGCCTTGACCAGTTGGCTCCGGCTGGAACGCACCGCGTCGCGGTAGATGCCCCGACCTTTGATCTTGGCGCCGCGACGCCGTTCCAGGGTTTCGTCGATGCCGAAGACCAAGGGGCCATCCCCACCATCAAGGTGCTGGAGCAGCAACACCAAGAGGATGCGCGCCGCTGCACGGGGCGACCACACCGCCCGGTTGAGCACCTCATGGTAGCGGGCGTAATCGCGGTGATCGCTGCGGCCCATGACCCGCAGGGCCGCGGCGACGGTGCGCTGACCCGGGGTCAGGATCGCGCTCACCAGCAGTACCTGGGCTTTCCGCCAGGTCGGGTTGGTAAACAGCGTTGCGAAGGGAATGAGTATGGATACAATGGCATTGGGCAGGGTAAGCATAGCTGGGCCTTTAGTGAGATTTTGGTCAGGCCAACTTACCTTGTCTTTATACTTTTTCTAAATTATGCGTAAAGCCTAGCTTGGGTTTGCGGGGGCGCCCTTTACCCTGGTAAGCCGGACTGGTCCACTCGGGCTCCTCAGGCCACACCGTGAAGTTCGCCGGAATGTCCAGGACGTAACCCATCCCCAGGGCTAACAGTCCTTCCCGAAAGGACGGCGACATCCCAAAAGCGTCATCCCCAGCCACCCATCCGGCACGCAGGTGTCCCCGAGCCAGGGCCTGTTCCACCATCTCCAACGCCAACTCCGTCTTTGACCGGTAGCTGCGTTTCTCCTCCGGCACCCCCGCCGCCTGGCACCGCTCATCGTCCGAAGTCCAGCCCACCGGCAGATACAGCCGCTTGCCCACCAACGCCCGGCCCAACGGGCTGACGTAGGCCAAGAACATACCCGCCTGGCAGTTCGCCACCTTCCCCAGTCTGCCGCAATACTGCCTCGCCACCCCCACCGACTTCACACCCTGCTTGGGAAAGTCGCTGCCGTCCAGCACCCATACCCCCTCCCGATGCTCCAGCCGGGGCCCCAGGTACTCTTGGAGCCGGCCCATCACCAGGTCGTCGTCCCAAGGTGCCTCGGTAAGAAAACGCTGCATCCCCGGGCGGATACGCCCACTGACTCCGACAGGTTCTCAGCGTTGCGCCGGTCCTGGGACTGCACCAGCAGGGCTTGGAGATAGTTCTGACCGTGCTCCCGCGATTCCCGACGGCCAAACAGCGAACTGAAGTAAGCGTGAAAATCCTGAAAGGCCCCGCACATCTGCCCCAAAGCCGCCGCATCTACCACCTTACCCCACCTCCCGTGGCCTACGCTAACTCGCCAACTATCCTACCATACCAACCGTCGTTGTAATATTAGGGGACAGCCTCCAATGCGTAAAGGTTGCCATCATGGGAGACGACATACAGGGTTGTCGCAGCCACCACAGGACTGCCGGTTATCTTGCCTCCTGTCTCGAATCCCCACGACAACTGTCCGTTGAGGGCGTCCAAACCGGCAACCGTACCTGATTCTGTACCAACCAGGACGGTAGGTCCCGCCACGGTGGGGGCAGTGGTCACCGGACTCCCCATGTCCGTTTGCCACAGCACCTCTCCCGAGGATGCCCCCAAAGCAGAGACCATGCCTGAGACGCTGGCAACGTAAACTCTACCGCCGGCGACAGCCGGCGATTGCGCCACGTCACCTTCGACCTGGGCCCCCCATACACTTCCCCGCTGCGACGGCGGATGGGGCAGCCAGCCCCAAACGTGAAAGGTGGTCTTCCAAAAGAGGATGAAGCGGTCCCAGGGTAGGGACCGTTCCCGCCAGTCTATGGCCCACACGCGGCCCTTCTGGGACCCGACGTACACCCGGTCAGCCTGGGTAGCCGGTCCGCCCAGGATTTGTCTGGCCCTGCCGGTGTCATACACCAAGCGCCGCCGCCCAGTATTAGTGTCCACCACATGGAGCAAATTGTCCTTGGAGACCACTACGAGAGCGTTGTCGGCGAGGCAGACTGCCGCTACCACCCAGTCATCGGTGGTGAAGCTCCACAGCACAGCTCCGCTGGCTATATCCAGGGCGTAAAGCTTGTGGTCTCCCACTCCAATGTACACGGTGCCATCGCGGACAACAGGGGAGGCCAGGATGGGGCTCCCCATGTCCCTGTCCCACTGCAGAGCTCCCGTCATCGCATCCACGGCCAGTACCCGGCCAGGCCGAATGGCGTAGACCACCAGCCCCCCTGCCACGGCGGGGGTAGAGCTTGAAGGAAAGCCTGTAATATGCTCCCAGACCGGTAAGCCCGTTGTCCGGTCCAGCGCGACGAGCTTGCCCGTCTCCGTAGTAAGGTAAACCAGGTCGCCCGCCACGGCTGGTGGGTTGAGCAGGGGGCCGCCTGAACTGTAGGACCACTTAATCTCATGGGGGTATGGGACAGGGTTTGGGGTGAACCCGGTGCCTTCCCCCGTGCGCCTCGCCTGCGGCCAGTCCCTAGGGTCCAGGGTCGGCGCAACATCTGTGGAGGCAGCAGGAGGGTTGGGGCCCAGTCCCAGGTAGTTCGAGGATACCCAGAAGGCCAAGAGCGCGGTAACTGCCAGGGCAATCCCCGGTATGAGCAGGCGGCTACGGAGAAAGCCGAATCTACGGCTGCGGGACAGCCGCTCCGCCTCGGCCCGGGGAACGGATATCATGCCTGAAAAGGCTTCACAGTTGGCGCACCTGTGCGAACCGGGCACCGCCTCAATGTAACCACAGAAACGGCACACTCGGACTTGTTCCATGGCAACCCCTCGACCAAGAATGGTCCTACTGCTGGCTCCAGTAGACCTTCCGCTTTATTCCCGGAATGGCCTTGTAAAGGGCCCAAAAAAGGAAAATGGTGAGCGTCCCGACCCATTGAACGCCAAGAAGCTCCAATTCAAACACCAGAGTCGCCCTCGAAGGCACCAGGTCTCCGACCCCACGCACTCCGTAGGGAAAACTGTCCGGCAATGTCAGCTTTCGTTTTCCGGCGACTCTCAAGCCCGCTACTCCCTCATGCCATACCCGGATTACTTGCCCCTGGCCGCGGAGGAACTCAAGGGCGTGGTCGGGTTCCCAGGGTGGTCGGTCCCCCTCAGCAGCCTCCAGGCCAGTTCGTCACGCGCCAGACTCTGTACTCCCCCCTCATCCTCGCCCCATTCGTCGATGAATGAATCGTCGATGGTGACCCTGATGGTCGCCTCAATTAGCAGATCCATGGTTGCTCCTCTTCAACGTTCCTATGGCCCCGGGAGTTCCTGCAAACTGGGATGCCACTTCCACACGGTGAAGCTCTCAAACCTGGTCTCCCCCTCCCGCAGGTCATTGACCACCAGCGTAATCGGGGCCACATCTTGTATTGCGCTCAAGTCAGACGAGTCCTGAAACTTGCCGTTGATGAAGGTCCAGGCCCGGTCTCCAATTATGACCAGTCGCAGCTTGTTCTTGCCCCCGGGAGTCTGGTCTAGGTTGGAGATTCTGCTATTCCCAAAGGGCAACGTGGCCTGGTCTTCACCAAGGCGAAGCTTCCTGACCCACTCCCCCTTGCTGTCAATGTACAACCAGTGATAGACATTTCCCTTGGCATTGCGTAGCAGGAAGCCATAGTTCCAGTCTCCTTCGCTGGTGGGAGGAGGATTATGAAATATGACCTCCATCATTATGTCTGCGCCAGTTGTCGGCCCGTAGAATAGCTCGAAGAAGTTGGATGGCTTCTGAATCTCATGGGTAATAATGCCGCTGACCGGGCCATATATAGGCACATAGGGAACATAGGGGGTTGGAGAAGGCACCGGGGTCGGTGTGCTCTGGTCGGGGAGTTTCGCCATAGACCCACCCCACTCCCAAACGGAGAAATCGGCAAAGCGTGTTTCTTCGCCAGCCCGCTCATAGGTGATAAACAGCCTGGCATCCTCGAAAGGCGCGACCCCCAAGTCCAGCTTGTCTTGCAACTTGCCGTTTATGTAGAACCAACCTTCCTGGCCGACGATAACGAGCCGTAGTTGGTTCCTGCCCGAAGCCCCCCGTTCAATGTCAGGGCTGCTCTCCGAGCGCAGTGACGTGGCGGAGGTGTCAGGACCAAGGCGGTAGTCGTGCTCCCAGGCCCCGGTGCTCAGGACACTCACTCGTTGATAGAGGTTCGACCCTCCCCGGAGATAGAAGCCGTATTCCCACCGTCCGGTACTGACCGAATAGGGATTGAGGAAGTTCACTTCCACCATCACATCCCCATCAATGTCCGGGCCTCGGAACGTTTCAAAAAACCCGTCGTCAGGGTCATGTACGATTGCGACGCTGGCTGTTCCGTAGAGGCGCACAGTGGGCATCGGTAGAGGCGTCGGGGTAGGAAGCGGCGTAGCTGTGGGGGCCGGGGTAGGCGTTGGTAGAGGCGTTGGAGTCGCGGTTGGAACTGGTGAGGGTGTCGGTTCAGGCTCAGCTGTAGGGGTGGCCGTTGGCCTTGGAGTTGCGGTAGGAGGGGTCGTTGGCGTTGGCCGAGGGGTAGGCATAAGGGTCGCGGTCGGCGCGGCTTCCACCGTGGCTGCCAGGGCTTGGATTGTTGCCGGAAGGTCGAGGGTCGGCGGTGGCACCGGGGTCGGAGGGGGGTGTCGGATGTGGTACCGGCCAAGAAGAGGCACGCCGTAAAGACAGTGCAGATAAGCAGATTCTTCAACAGAGTTCCCCCTTGCAGCACGGATTTTGGTCGCTCGCCAAAGCCAATCTAGTAGTCAGTCAAAGTTGATTTAGGGGGTGATTCAGGATTTCCAAATCAGATGTTATGCTGGTTCCGGATTGTGTTGTGGTGAGGTGGCGGTATGGTACGAGAGAAGTTCGCGGTCAGGCTTACCCCGGAGGAACGCGACCGGTTGGAGCACCTGGTGCGGGCTGGCCGGAGTCCGGCGCGGGTTGCGACAAGGGCCCGCATCCTGCTCAAGATCAGCGAGGGCTGGTCCGCGCCCAAGGTGGCCCAGGCGTTGGACGTGGCCGAGTCCAGCGTATACCGCATCAAGCGGTGTTTCGCCGAGGACGGGGTGCTCCGGGACCGGCCCCGAGCCAACCGGTACCGCAAGCTGGATGACCGGGCCGGGGCCCATCTCATCGCCCTGGCCTGCACGCCGGCTCCCGAGGGCCATGACCACTGGACGTTGCGGGCCTTGGCGGGCAGGGCGGTGGAGTTGGGCTTGGTTACGTCGCTGTCCCACGAGAGCGTGCGCCGGCACTTAAAAACACCCTCAAGCCGTGGCAGAGGAAGCAGTGGTGCATTCCCGAGGTGAGCGCCGACTTCGTGTCCCATATGGAGGACATGCTGGATCTTTACGCCGAACCCTATGACCCGGCAAGGCCGGTGGTCTGCTTCGACGAGACCTCCACCCAGATGCTGGCCGATGCCCGTCCGCCCATCCCGGCGAAGCCGGGGCGTCCGAGGCGGGAGGACTACGAGTATGTCAGGGGAGGCGCCCGCAACCTGTTCCTGACCTGTGAACCCCTGGCCGGCTGGCGTCATGTGGAGATAACGGAGCGGCGCACCAAGGTGGACTTCGCCCATCAGATGCGCTGGCTGGTGGAGGAGGCCTACCCGGAGGCCGAGGTGATCCAGGTGGTATTGGACAATCTGAACACCCACCGCAAGGCTTCGTTGTACGAGGCGTTCCCGGCGGCGGAGGCCCGGCACATAGCCCGGAAGCTGGAACTCCACTACACGCCCAAGCATGGGAGTTGACTGAATATGGCGGAGATTGAGTTCAGCGTTATATCCCGCCGATGCCTTGGGCAGAGGCACCCGGACGAGGACAGCCTCCGCTGGGATATACATACCCTGGAGCAGGAACGCAATGAGTCCCAGACGGTAATCAACTGTTGCTTCACCACCCAGGATGCCAGGACAAAACTCCATCGACTCTATCCCCTATTCCCAGCGTGACTGAGTACTAGGCCTGTCTTTGCCGACAGGAGGGCATGAGGCCCCCTTGTCCGCATCCAGTTAGAGGTATCTGGGACAAAGACAGGCGCTTACCCAAGACAGCCGTACATGGGGCACCCCGCTTCCGCAAAAGGAAGCGGTGGCATCACCCCTAAGGCAATCCGGACCCAGGAACCCGGACGGGTAGTAAGGTAAAGCCATGCCTCAGTCCTGAAGGTAACGGTTGCTGTGACTCGCCTGCCCTCGTTTATGGCATCTCCTCGACGTGGGGCACAAAGGCTGAGGTCTCCCGCAGCTTATGACCGGCAGCCTGCATGACCAGCAGGTCCTGGGCGGTGATCAGCCATCGATCGTCTCTACATGATACCCTGCCTCCAGCTCCCTGGCCACCCGCGGGACCACACTGTGGTGGACGCGGTGCACCTGCGCGATACGGTTGACCGACTGCCCCTCGCGGAGCTTGCGCTCCACCTCCTGCCGTGCCTCTGCAGTGAGCACCGGGGGTCTCCCGATCCGCTTCCCCTCGGCCCGGGCCAGCAGCGGGCCCGGGATGCTGCGCTCCCGGATGTTGCTCCACTCCCACTCGGCGATGGCCAGGGTGAGGTGCAGCAGGAGTCGGTCGGTGGGCGTGGTGGTATCGAACTCCCGCTGGGAGAGGACCACCAGGTGGACGCCGGCTCCGTCACATCCCTGATGAAGCGAAGGCCGTCCACGGCCCTCCGGCTGATGCGGTCGATGGCATTGACGACAAGGGGTGTCTCCGACCTGCACAGAGGCCCTTCAGGGCCTGGCGGTCGCTCCTGGCGCCCGATCCGATCTCCGTGACGACCTCGTGGACGCCGTACTCCTGGAGCTGGCGGGTCTGGGTCTCCAGGTTGCCCTGGTCCTTGGTGGTCTGGCTGACCCGGGCGAAGCCGACGGTCGGAGGGAGGGGATGAATCATCGCAGGTCTAGTTCTCCACGCTCAGTGTGTCCGGAAAAGTTAGGGCCCGGAAACCCTTCTGTCAAGGGTTTCCGCCGGGTGCTCAGCTGGACTTTCCGCATTTCAAGCGGCGTAAGCCAGGGAATCGACAAGTCGGTGGTACAGAGCGACTGGGAGTTCCTGCGTATCGGGGTCGACGGCCGACGTTGAAAAACCCTCCGAGGCCAGCCACAGGTGGCGTCGCACCAGGGCAATGGCGTCCACGAAGGTCGGCAACGGCTTGTCGTACCAGGCCGCTCGGCGCTGGGTCATGGGGCGCTGTTTTTGCAACCCGTGGGCGGCCAGGGTGGTCCAGGAGAAGATTCCCAGCAGGACGGGCGTGGTGCGGGCGATGGCCAGGTCGGACCACTGGCGTTGGGTTTCCAGGCCCAGGTGGGTCCGCACCTCCTGAAAGGTAACTTCCAGTTGCCAGCGCAGGACAAACCATTCCAGGATCTGGGTCGGGTCCGCGGCGGGGTCGGTGCACAGCAAGGCCTGGGTGGCGAAGGAGCCCTGGGGATCTCGGATCAGCACCCAGCGGATGAGGACTGGAGGCTTGCCGGAGCGGTACCAGACCGCCGTTTGCGACGTGAGTTCCACCGTGCGGGTGGCGCCGTCATACCAGGCCACGGCCACGCTGGCCCAAGTTGCCTGGGGCTGGTCGAGGATCGTTTTCAGCGCGGGTCGCCGCGCGCCTTTCAGCGGCGGGCGGCCGTTCTGACCCGGCTGACGGGCTGGCGCGGGCGCATAGAGAGCGGCGTCCAGCCGTAGTCTGGCAATGAGGGTAACGGGTTCACGGAGGGATTGGCAGCAGTGGAGCAGGTCCAGCACGGCGTAGCTGTTGTCGCCCACCAGCGCCAGTGGACGTTGGGGCAGCCAGCGTGGTTCGGCAGGCTCACCATGAGCGGGGTTGCAGGATCATCTGTCGCGCCCAGTCGGTGAGCTTCTTGTGCCGACGTCCCTGCTGTTGGTAGTACCGGGTCGAGGGCGCCAGCACGGTGAGCGCCGGCAAGGCCCAATGGCGTCCGGCCCAAGGCACGTGGCCCAGCCACATCAGGGAGATCCAGCGCAGGCCGCTGGCCTTGACCAGTTGGCTCCGGCTGGAACGCACCGCGTCGCGGTAGATGCCCCGACCTTTGATCTTGGCGCCGCGACGCCGTTCCAGGGTTTCGTCGATGCCGAAGACCAAGGGGCCATCCCCACCATCAAGGTGCTGGAGCAGCAACACCAAGAGGATGCGCGCCGCTGCACGGGGCGACCACACCGCCCGGTTGAGCACCTCATGGTAGCGGGCGTAATCGCGGTGATCGCTGCGGCCCATGACCCGCAGGGCCGCGGCGACGGTGCGCTGACCCGGGGTCAGGATCGCGCCCACCAGCAGTACCTGGGCTTTCCGCCAGGTCGGGTTGGTAAACAGCGTTGCGAAGGGAATGAGTAGGGAATGAGTATGGATACAATGGCATTGGGCAGGGTAAGCATAGCTGGGCCTTTAGTGAGATTTTGGTCAGGCCAGCTTACCCTGTCTTTATACTTTTTCTAAATTATGCGTAAAGCCTAGCTCAGGGCAATCGCATTTCATTGGGATAGGACTTTCGTCAGATAATCGAAGTCCCAGCCGGCCTTTTTGCGTTTGGCTTTGATACCGACTTTCGCGCTGCGTTCCTGCTTGAGGAGGCTCAGAGCCAGGTGTCGTATCACCGCCAGGTTGTGGTCGGCGTGTCCCGTTCTCACTCGGCTGCGATCCTCGTCGAAAGCCACATCCAGAACCCAGTGCAGGCTGTTCTCGATGCTCCAGTGGCTTCTGGTGGCCGCCAGCAACGTGGCGGCGTCGGCGGGATAGCTGCAGATGTAGTAGCGGGTGTCCGTCGGGGAACTGGCAGCAGCGTCCCGTCGGTAACTGACCCGTGCCCTGTTGCTGTTCTACGATTCTGTCATCCATTAACTGGTCGGCGAAAATGTCCTTGCTATGAAGGATGTAACGTTGAACCAAAAAGAACAAGCCAGACTCTCCGTGCTCAACTCCGTTTTGGAATACCAGGTCCCCATCGCCGAAGCAGCCGAGCTGCTGGGAGTGTCACCACGCCACGCCCGGCGGATGCTGGCCGCCTACCGCGAGCGTGGTGCCGCCGCTGGCCCACGGCAACCGGGTCCGCCGTCCCCACAACGCCACTTTGCCCGCCGAGGCTGCCGCCGTGGTGGAGTTGGCCACCGAGCGCTACGAGCGCGCCAACCATACTCACCTCACCGAACTGCTCAGGGAACGGGAGGGCATCGACCTCAGCCGGCCCACGGTGCGCCGCATTCTGAACAAGGCAGGCATCGGCAGTCCCCGCAGTCGGCGCTCGCCACAGCACCGGTTCCGCCGTCAGCGTATGCCCCAGGCTGGGATGCTGGTGCAGCTGGACGGCAGCTATCATGCCTGGTTGGAGGACCGGGGTCCCAAGTTTGCGCTGCTGCTGGCCGTGGACGATGCCACCAGCACCGTGGTCAACGCCGTGTTTTGCATCAGCGAGAACACCGCTGGCTGCTTCACCCTGCTGGAGGACCTGATCGAGGGCTGGGGCATTCCATTGGCGCTGTACAGCGATCGACACGCGGTGTTCAAGCACGATGCCCGCCAGCCGGAGACCGCGGCGGAAGCCACCCAGTTCACCCGGTCCCTGCAGGAACTGGGGATTCGGCAGATCTTCGCCCGCTCGCCACAGGCCAAGGGACGGGTGGAACGGGCTGCGGGGACCTTCCAGGACCGGCTGGTAACCGAACTCCGCCTGGCTGATGCCAGGACCATGGATCAGGCCACGGCGGTGCTGCGGGACTTCCTGCCCCGCTACAACGCCCGCTTCGCCGTGACACCCGAGCATCCGGAACCGGCCTACCGTCCGGCGGATCCCGATCTCTGCCTGGCGGAAACCCTGTGCTTCAAGGATACCCGCAAGGTGGGACGGGACAACACAGTGAAGTACCAATGGCGGGTACTGCAACTGCTGCCCGACCAGGAACGCACCAGCTACGCCGGACTGCGGGTGGAGGTGCTGGAACGTACTGACGGTCAACTCATCGTCAGGTACGAGGGCCATCGCGTGTCCACCCAGGAACCGCCGCCGCGCATGGGCGCCCTGTGGGCGGGTATCAGCCTGGTCCCCTGGCCCTGAGCTCAAACGCGTGGTCAGCAGCGTGGGGGATCACCACATCAGCAGGTCCCAGCAGCGCCGCCTGGCCGCCCTGGAACCGGTGCGTCCGGCCGAGCCTGCCCTCAAGGCCATCGCCGGTCAGCACACTGCGGCGAAGGCCACTGCCAGCAAGGCAACGAACCCATGGGAGCGTACGCCCACGCCAACCCAACTGGCCCGGTGGAAAGCGATCCAGAAGGGCCGGCTGAAAGGGCTGTCCCTGCGGGCCATCTCCCGGGAACTGGGCATATCCCGCGTGACCGTGCGCAAGTACGCCTATGCCAAGAAACCGCCCACCAAGAAGCTCAGCGCCAAAGAACGTGCCAAGCTGATGGCACTACGCAAAACCGCAACCGTCACAAACTAACCCACCGGACAAATTCGCTTTCCATTCAATGGGACATAATCGCTGGACAACAACAGATCCACGTAGTCCAGTTCCCCTGGGTCGGTGATCACCCAGCACTGGCGCTGTTCCAGCCGACCGTGGTCCTTGCCCACCTGCTCGTGGCGGCTGTAAGCCACCCCTTCCCATCCCGCGCCCTCACAACAGGCGAACAGGTCCTTGATGTTCTCGTGCAACTCCCCCTGGTTGACCTTCACCGCAAGCAGGTAATCCGCGCCTCCCTGCACCACCTGTCGGGCGATGTCCATCTGGCAACCCATGGCGTCTATGGTTACCAGGCATCCTTTCAGTTCCAGCACCCTGAGCAGTTCCGGTATCGCCGTGATCTCATTGGAGTGAGCCTCGGTGCGGGTCTGGCCCAACACCATCCGGTTCTCCGTGGCCCAGGCGCTGACCATGTGCAGGGCGCCTCGTCCGTTGGCACGATCATGGCAACCCCGCAGGGTCTTGCCGTCTATGGCCACCACCTCACCCTGGGTCAGTTCACTAACCGATCGCACCCAGTCCATGAAGCAGGCCCCAAACTGCTCCGGGTCCAGCGGGCCAAAGACTCTGCCGAAGGTGCGTGGGACGGTATCCCATTGGGCAGCTTCAGGAACCGCCGGAACCAATCCTCCTTGGCCTTGCCGAACTCCTCGATCTCCACCCAGTTGTCAGCGCCGCAGATCACGGCGCACAGGGTGATCACGATGATGTCCAGCAACTCATGCCTGATGGCATGACCAGTTCGTGGGTCTTCCAGCATTCCAAACCGTTCCACCATCGTAAGGGCTGCATCGTCCATCGCCGCTACCTACCTCAAGCAATTCGATCTCGCCCACTAGTACTCAATCAAGTCTGGAAAGGCAGGGATAGAGGCGATGCAATTTGGATCGGGCATCTTGAGTGCTGAACCGCCAGTTGATGGTGACGCCCGCTGCGTTGCGCTCGGTCTCGTAGGCCGTGATTTGGCGTTGCAGGGCGTCCGCGTCGGGGTTTCTCCCCTTGAGACAAGCGCGGCTCAATGCGCTGAATTCGATCTCCGCCATGTTCAACCAACTGGCGTGCTTGGGCGTGTGGTGAAACTCGAGGCGCTTCACGATGCGCCGGGCCTCAGCAGCCGGGAACGTCTCGTAAAGGGACGCCATACGATGGGTATTCAGATTGTCGAGGACCACGCGGATCACCGGGGCATCAGAGTAGGCCACGTCAACCGGCCAGCGCATCTGGTGGGCGAAGTCCGGCCTGGTGCGCCGCTCGGTGATGGCCAGGTGGCGCCAGCCGGCCAGGGGTTCACAGGTCAGGAAGATGTTGCGGGTGCCGCCGCGTCGATACTCGTAGTCCTGCCGCCGCGGTCGTCCCGGTTGAGGAGGCAACGGCTCCCTGACCGCGGCCAGCAGTTGGGTGGAGGTCTCGTCAAAGCACACCACCGGCCGATCGGGGTCGTAGGGTTCGGCATACAGGTCCAGCACGTCCTCCATCGCCTGCCCCGTACTGGATACGGGGGCCGCCACGAATTCGCCGCCTACTTTCGGGATGCACCATTGCTGCTTCCGCCACGGCTTGAGGGTGTTTTTTTGAGCCTGAGCCTGACCGTCTCGTAGGACAGCGATGGCGCCAAGCCCAATTCCACCACCTGGTCGGCCAACAAACGCAGGGTCCAGCGCTCATGGCCCTCGGGCGCGTCGCTGCACGCCAGCGCAATCAGGTGGGCTTCACCCCGATCATCCAACTTGCGATACCGATTGGCTTGGGGATGGTCGTGCCGCACGCCCTCCAACCCCTCTTCGGCGTACCGCCGTTTGGTGCGGAACACCGTGCGCGGCGACGTGTCCAGGGCCGCCGCCACTTGGGAAGCACTCCAGCCCGCATCAGTCTTGAGCAGGATGCGCACCCGATTGATGACCCGAGCGGAGCGCTGGCCGCTGCGGATCAACCGCTCCAGTTGATCCCGATCTTCCGACGACAACCGTACCGCATATTTCTCCGCAACCATGGATGTCGCACCTCCCGCACCGCTGTTTGCCAGTCAGCGTAACAACCCTGGCCCGTTTCATCCTTCATCTGCCGGCGCAAGTTTGACCGAGTACTAGTTTAGCCATATTTTTAGATTAGTTTGAAATGCGATTGCCCTGTACAGTTTTGCGGACCTGTTGAAAAAGTCGGCTTGATCGCTGGGACCAGCGACAGTTTTGGCTACAATGCCGGGACAGCCCGGCACCGGCGAGGATGCAGATGATAGAGCCCTTGGACCGATCTCGCAGGGACTCCACCCTGTTCCAGTTCACCACCAAGCAGCTGCGGGATTTCATCGATCCCAAGCACCTTTTGATCTGGATCGATGAGCAATTGGATTTTGCCAAGCTGGTCGAGCCACTGGAAGACTGCTATTGTCCCGACTTTGGCCGACCCGCCATCCATCCCGAGGTGATGGTGAGAGCGCTGCTGATCTGCTCGCTGTACAACATCGCGTCCTTCCGCAGGCTGTGCTCGGCCATCTCGGAGAACATTGCCTACCGCTGGTTCTGTTTCCTGACCATCGACGACCCGGTGTTCGACAATTCCAGCATTTCCCACTTCATCGACCGGATCGGTCGCGACGGGTTCGCGGCAATCTTCGATAGCTTGAATGACGAGTTGCTGAGGCTCGGGATGTTGTCGCCGGAGATGTACGTTGATGCCAGCCTGGTCAAGGCCAACGTGAGCGGCTACGCGCTGGAGTCCAGCGGGATGTCCGTGGCGGAGTTCAAAGAACAGGCCATCGAGGAAAACGGTCTTTTCCTGCTGACCCAGACCATCATGGGTGACGATGGCGTTGAGCATGAGGCAGTACGGTACTTCCAAAGTCCTGAAGGACGGATGCCGCTGAACCCGGTTGATACTGACGCACGTTGGAAAACCACCAGAGCTGGCAAGGCGTCGGGATTGCAGTATCAGGAGAATGTGATCGTTGACCTGGGCGGGTTCATCCTGTCCAGAGGCGTGACCCATGCCTCAGAACGGGAATCCAAAGCCGTTGCTGGGCTGCTGGAGGGTCTCCCGCTGCAACCGGTGTCGCTGGCTGGAGACACCGGCTACAGCGATGGCCGGCTCCGACATCTGCTGGAGGAACAGGACATCACCGCGTACATCTCTATCCATCCCAGGCAGGAGACCAGCATGGTGGCCAGCGGCGATTTCGTGTATCACGGCGACCATCTGATTTGTCCCCAGGGCAAGACATTGCGTCGGGGTGCGTACCACAAGCGGCAACGGGCGTACCTGTACGTGGCGCGTCAGAAGGATTGTCAGGCTTGCCCCATCAAGGACACCTGCCTGCCGCCAGGTCAAAAACGGCGGTTCTTCGGGGCAACGATATACCACCCTGAGTATTCGAGAGTCCGGGAGCGGAACCGGACTGCGGC
The DNA here is from genome assembly GCA_965220095.1 of Dehalococcoidia bacterium. GTDB lineage: Bacteria > Chloroflexota > Dehalococcoidia > Lucifugimonadales > UBA3495 > Bin87. Next base: position 359,880 of record OZ244805.1, on the reverse strand, counting down.
GTACCGACGGGAGAGCATCCGGCGTAAGACCATCGCGGAAGGAACCTTCGCCTCTCTCGACCGATTGGGATGGGAAAAGTCTCGTTTGCGAGGACTGTGGAAGGTGGACTGCGAGGGCTACATGGCCGCGCTGGCCCACAACGTGCTGAAGATGGTCCGGAAACTGGGACGCGGCGTTGGACCGCCCCGTCCAGTGGCGCCCGCCGACGCTATCCCTGCGGATGCAGAGTACGACATGGCCGACGCAGTGTCGTTTTGCGCCGCATCGCCATCCTACCTTCGATTGGTAATTTGGTGGACTTCCCACCTTCGGCCCGTACTACGGTAGATCCGCTGTTATTTCGGTGATTTTCTCAACAAGCCCTTGCTCCGCTCACGCGTACCCACTTTGAGTTGAGGGATTGAAAAAGGTCGGTCCCTCCGGGTAGGGAATGGGTTACCCGCCACATTCCTGCCTGGGGAGGCCGGCCATGTCATGGTACCACCGCATCGCCACCTTTCTGAACGACGCTCTGCCGCAAGTTAGGGCCACTCGGCGCACCAATCTGGCGCTGCTCACGGTGGCCATTCTGGAGCGTCGTGCCCTGGCGATATCGGTGCTGGTGCGCGCCTGGCGGGTTGAACTGCCCTATTCCCACCATCAGCGTAAGAAACGGCTGTTTCGCTTTCTGTCCAACACTGGCTTTGACACCGTGGCGGTGCAGACGGCGCTGTTGGCTCCCATCTGCCAGGCGGCTCGGTTGCGAGGACTGACCCCGATCATGATTGACTGGTCTGATCTGGGGCAGGGGCGCAACTGTCTATTTGCCGCGGTCTGTTTCCGAGGTCGGGGGCTGCCCCTGCTCACCTGGGTCTCCACGCCAGCAGAGTTGGACCCCTCCCAGAACCGAGTGGAGGAGTTCTTTATCGGTCGGCTGTTGCGCCACTTGCCCACCAACATCCGGCCTTTGCTGTTGGCCGACCGGGGCTTCGGACGGGCCAGCCTGATCCGTTTCCTGCAGCAGATGCCCCGCCACACCGGCTACCCCGCGGACTACGTGATACGTCTCAAGGGCGACGTGGTGGTACAGAGCGCCGACTATCGTGGTCGATTGCGAGACTATCGGCTGCCCAAGGGCCGTATCTTGTTCTGGCCTCAGACCCTTTACCGGTCCGACGGCGCCGTGGTCATCAATCTGGTGCTCTACAGGCCCGCGGCCATCGAGAGCCCTGGTATCTGGCCACCTCACTGGCCGACCCTCGTAAAGCGGTGCGGATGTATCGGAAACGGATGCAGCCGGAGCAGTACTTCAAGGACGGCAAACAACGCTTCGGGCTCAACCGGAGCACCGTTACCACGACCGACCGGCTGCAGCGGTTGTTGGTCGGGCTGTTGCTGGCCTGTTCCCTGCTGATATTGGCTGGACTACGGGCATCGCCGACTTTCCGACGCCAGGTCTGCTCCCGAGGGAAGCTGGGCATCCTGCATCTCGGCTATGAATACTACCGCGCCACTCCGGACCCACCTCATAACCTCTTCGCCATTCACCGCCTCCAAACCGGGTACGCGTGAGCTTAAGACGATTTCGCTACTCGAAAATCGTTTTGTTTGTGGCAGAAAGTGCCCATTTGAGTGACGAATATCGCAAAGCAGTGGAGCGTGAGGCTTGCTACACTGCGCAGTGCAACCTCCGGCTGGGACGAGATGGATTTGGCCTCAGACGACGGCCATGGCGAGGATTACCAGGGTTGCGCCGATTGCTGCGCCTGTGCCAAGGCCGTATAAAACACCGAGCCCGAGGGAGCGTTTTTTGAGCATTCTCAGCAAGGCAAACCCGATGATGGAGACGACTGCGGCGCAGGCTGACGCGATAACTCCTATAGTAAGGATTGCTCCGAGCATAACGAGGCCCTCGTATCCGCCATGTTGGTCGCCGCTGAACTCGATTAGCAACACCGTGGCGGGGCCAACGGCGAGAGGAATTCCCGTGACAAGCAGCGCGATGAAGAATGGGATGGTGTTGATCGGTACCATGTTGCCGCCACATTCTCCGCAGGACTTAGGTCCATGATGTCCTTCTCTGCCACAGTTACCGCAGATCGGTGCCGGTGTAATGCGCATACTTCGTGTCCTCTTCTGAGCGTCGGTGTCGTAGTGGCAAGTTGGCGGAAAGCCGGGGACGGGCATCGCCGGCTGTGTTACGCGTATCATCGATGCTCACAGCTCACACGGCAGATCAAGTAGCGAAATCGACTGGCGTGAGCTTGTTCCGCCTTGACATCTGTCTCGATCTCTGTTTCCATTGGCAGCTACATAGGTTGGTTACTGTCCCAAACGCCATTTTGAGGAGGCCCAAAAATGTCGTACATGAGGACCCAGAATCTTAGGGCGTTGGCAACAAAATCTCTGACCCTGGTAGTCCTGTTGATTATCGCTTGCGGCTCTACCGCGCAACCCGTCCAAGAGGCGGAACCGCGGGAAGTCGTGAAAGAGGTAGAAGTTACCAGGGTAGTCCAAGTGGAAGTAGAGAAGGAAAAAATAGTTGAGAAAGTAGTAGAAAAAGAGGTCCCAATAGAGAAGGTGGTGTTCGCCACCCCAGTAGCCGGCGTTCACCAGACGGAGAGAGCCGACTGGGTGAGCATTGGCGCCGACCACCACTACAATGGGGACTTCGTCTTTGTGCACCGGGCCAACCCCGGGTTCCTGGATGTGCACTATGGGGCCAGTTTAACCACTACCCTTTTGCCCTCTGGCCCTCGGTTCAACCAACTCCTGATGTACAACCCCAGGGAGCCGAAGGAGGTTATCGGCGACTTGGCCCAGAGTTGGGAGATCAAGGATGGAGGCAAGAATTTCCTGTTTCGCCTGAACGATGCCAACTGGCACGACGGCACCCCGGTCACTGCCGAAGACATCGTTTGGAGCCTCAACCGAATGGCGCAACCCGACGTCACGCGGGGCCGAGTCACCGCCATCCGTTCCTTTTACGAGTACCAGACCGCAGTGGCAGTGGACGACAAAACGGTGCTGATGCCCCTGAAGTTTCCCTCATCGACGGCCCTGGGCTGGCTGGCGGTAGACTACTACAAGATGTATCCCAAGGCTTTGGAGAGCGTGAGCCAGGACGACTTCAACTGCTGTTTCAAGAACACCTTCGGCTCCGGCCCCTGGAAGTTCAGGGCCTGGAAGAAAGGCGACTCCTACGAGTACGACCGCAACGACGATTACTTCAAGGACCCCATGCCCTATGCTGACGGCATGAAGGTGTTCATCATCACCGACTACGCCCGGCGTCTGGCCACCCTCAAGACCCAGCAGGTTATGGGACGGTACGGCATGGGCGGCATCCTGCTGGCGGACGTGGAGCAGGTGCAGAGGGAGACCGGCGGCAAGATGCGGGTTCTGAAAGGCGGCGCTAGCGGTGTCTACGGTTTCTGGTTCCACTGGAACCGCCCGCCGCTGGATGACCCCAGGGTGCGTAAGGCGATTTACCTGGCCGTGGACCGCCACGAGATCGCTGAGATTTCCCAGGGTGGTTCAGCCTTGCTTGGCAACTTCTTCCCGCCTGGCTATGCCCTCAGTGAGGAAGAAGTCCTGTCGTTGCCAGGCTTTCGCGTCAGCGCCGAAGGCGGGACGCATCCCGACGACTTGATGGAGGCCAAACGGCTGCTGACCGAAGCGGGCTACCCCGATGGGTTCAAGCTGACCTACAACGTGGATCAGGCCAAGTTTTCACGGACCGACAGCGAGCTGCTGGCGGACCAGTTGAGGGAGAAGCTCAACATCGATGTGGAACTTCAGGTTTCCGACCGGGCTACTTTCTACGCCCAGTTGCGGGATGGCACCCACGACCTCAGCACCATCGGCACCGGCCTTTACTTCAAGGAGCCGGAAACGGTGCTGGCCCAATGGTTCTTCCAGGACACTCTCCGCAACCCTCATAACTGGTCCCACCCCCGCTTTGCCGAGTTGATGGAGTTGCAGGGGAAGGAACTGGACTCGGAGGTCCGACGGGAATTGTTCCGGGAGATGGCGGAAATTCTCAACGAGGGGGAGAGCCACTATGTTCCCGTCTATTGGACCGCCGCCAGCAGCATCATCGACTACCGGTTGCAGAATTACCGGCCGCCCTACCACCCGCAAACCATCTTTACCTGGGAGCACGCTTGGTGGGACCCGGACGCGGAGCTGCTCGGGCCGGACGCTCCCCCCATCCAGTAACGGGCCTTCCCTTCTGTCTGATCTTGACGCCAGACCCGGCTGTCCTGGGGCACCGTGTTAGTGCCCCAGGACAAAGGGAACATTGTCCAACCCAGACCAGTGAGAACTGCCAAGCATAGACAGTGACCTTTGACTCCCAGTTCCAGGATGGAGAGGTCACCGAACCGTCGGGAGGAGTGATGAAAGGCTACGTGTTGAGGAGGATAGGCCTCTTCATTCCCACCATACTTCTGACTACCGTGATCGTGTTTGCCCTCTTCTTCCTGGTCCCCGGTGATGCTGCGCTGTTCATCCTCACCGGCGAGGAAGGGGCGGGAGCGGTTACCGAGCAGGACCTGCAAAAGCTGCGCCAGGAACTGGGCTTGGACCGTCCCGTTCATATCCAGTACTTCGACTGGCTGTGGAATACCCTGCGCGGTGATTTGGGAATCTCCATCTGGTACCGGGAGCCGGTCACCGACGAAATCCGGGACAAGTTTGCCGTTACCCTGCAATTATCCATCATGGCCATCATCATGGCTTTTGTCGTGGCCGTGCCGATGGGCATGATTTCCGCCGTGAGGCAGGACACTTGGCCCGACTACGTCTGCCGGTCACTGACCCTCATTGGGATAGCCCTGCCGACTTTCTGGTTGGCGATCCTCATAATCTACTTCTTGGCCTACGTCTTCAACTGGTTGCCTCCGTTAGGTTACGCCACCCTGTGGGAGGACCCCATCCTCAACCTGAAGCAGCTTTTCTTCCCGGCTCTGGCCATCGCCTTTCACGATCTGGCTTTCACCGCCAGGATAACCCGCTCCTCCATGCTGGAGGTGCTGCGGGAAGACTATGTGAGGACGGCCCGGTCCAAGGGGCTGCGCGAAACCAAGGTGCTAGGCAGGCACGCACTCCAGAACGCCATCCTGCCCGTCATCACGGTGTTGGGCTACCAGTTCGCCCGTCTGCTGGGCGGCACCATCATCATCGAGACCATATTCGCCGTACCGGGCCTGGGGGCCTTCCTGATAGAGAGCATCATCCACCGGGACTACGTCGTAATCCAAGCGGTGATTCTGCTCACTGCGGCAGTGGTGCTGACCTTGAACCTGATCATCGACCTGTTCTACGGCATTCTGGACCCCAGGGTACGGTACCAGTGAGGCCGTAGCCGGGAACCTCGGCCAAATTTCCCTCGGCGATTCGAGCCACGGAGCCATCTCGATAGCTTGAAAGTAGGACGATAATGTTAGAGCAACAGAGATCTGAAAGGTCAGCATCGACCCGTGCGGGAGTCGGTGTCGCAGCTGGGGGTCAGGATGTTGGAGCCGGACTTTTGCGCTTCTGCCGGAGCAAGCCCCTGGGGGCTGCGGGGGGCACAATTACCATTCTGCTCATCATAATGGCCATACTGGCCAACGTCATTGCCCCCTATCAACCCAAGGAGAGCCTGGGCCGGGAGTATGTCCACCTGCGACCGCAGCAAGGCCACATAATGGGTACCGACCACGCCGGCCGGGACGTGCTGAGCCGGGTAATCCACGGGGCGCGCATTTCATTGTACATAGGCTTCGGCAGCGTGGCGGTGGGGATTACCCTGGGGTTCATCCTAGCGGTGGTCACCACCTACGCGGGCGGCTTCATAGACCTCGCTTTCCAGAGGTTGGTGGACTCGCTGATGGCCTTGCCGGGCCTCATAATCGCCCTGGCAATTGTGGCGGTGCTGGGGTCATCCCTGCAAAACGTCATGATCGCCATCGTAATTGGGATGTTGGCACCGGTGATACGAACCGTACGCTCCCAGGTGCTGACCACCAAGGAGTTGGACTACATACTGGCGGCCCGGGCCATCGGGGCTTCCCCCTTGCGCCTGGTATTCCGGCACATCACCCCCAATTGCATGGCGATAGCCCTGGTGGTAGCCACCTACTACCTGGGGCTGGCGATAACCATCGAGGCTTCCCTCAGCTTCTTGGGGGTAGGCGTTCCCCCGGACGTCCCCAGTTGGGGTGGGATGTTAAGGCGGGCCTCCGAGGAGCATGTGAAGACGGCCCCTTGGGTCGCCATGTTCCCGGGACTCGCCATCTTCGTCGTGGTGTTCGGGTTCAACCTCTTGGGCGATGCCCTGCGGGACGTGTGGGACCCGAAGTTAAGGGGGAGATAAGATTTATACCTCTTCCAACTACCTAAACCAAGGCGCAGGTGAGATGCCCAGTACTATGGGTAGATTTGAGAAGGAACTGGGCCAGCATGTCCTTGAATCCCCGAAGGGTTGGTCATGAGTGTGCAGGAGGTAAACCAGTTTCTCACAGAATAGCAGTAGGATGTCCGAGAATTGGACTGGTGGTGTAAAAGGGGGCGGTAAATTGTGCCACGTGGGCGGCACGATCGCCGGCATGCGGCGTCGTGATACTGTACCGCCCATCGCCTTCTGTAAGGTTGTTTACCAGCCTTTGGAGGGTGAGATGGATGTTTACAGTGGAGATGTACGTTCGGGTGCGGCGGGCCTGCATGGTGGAGGGGATGAGCGTTCGGGAAGCCTCCCGGGTGTTCGGCATGCACCGGGACACCGTGCGCAAGATGCTGGCCTACTCGGTTCCGCCGGGCTACCGGCGACAGGGACCGCCACGGCGACCCAAGCTGGAGGCCTTCACCGGAGTGATTGACGCGATCCTGGAAGGCGATAGCCGAGTTCCCAAAAAGCAGCGCCACACGGCCAAGTGCATCTTTGAGCGATTGCGGGACGAGTACGGGTTTACCGGTCAGTACACCATAGTCAAGGACTACGTCAGGGAGCGCCGGCGGCGAGGACAGGAGATGTTCGTGCCGCTGTCCCATGGGCCGGGCCACGCCCAGTGCGATTTCGAGGAGGCGGTGGCAATCGTCGGCGGTGTGGAGCGCAAGGTGCACTACTTCGTGCTGGACCTGCCTCACAGCGACGGCTGCTTCGTGAAGGCCTATCCGGCGGCGACCACCGAGGCCTTTCTGGACGGCCATGTGTCCGCCTTCGCCTTGCTGGGCGGGGCGCCCCAGAGCATCGTGTACGACAACACGAAGCTGGCGGTGGCCAGGATACTGGGCGACGGGCGTCGGAAGCGGACGAGGACCTTCACCGAGTTGCAGTCCCACTACCGGTTCGAGGACCGGTTCGGTCGTCCGGGCAAGGGCAATGACAAGGGGAAGGTGGAGGGGATGGTGGGCTACGCGCGGCGCAACTTCCTGGCGCCGGTGCCCCGGGTGGAGAGTTTCGAGGCGCTCAATGCTCACCTGGAGCAAAGGTGTCTGGAGCGCATGGACGCCACACTGCTGGGACACACCGAGACCATCGGCCAGCGGATGGAGCGGGACCTGGACGCGCTGCTGCCGTTGCCCGCCGTGCCCTATGACGCCTGCGACCAGCGGGCCAGCCGGGTCAGTTCGTTATCCCTGGTCAGGTACCGCACCAACGACTACTCGGCGCCGGTGGCCTATGGACACCGGGACGTGCTGGTCAGGGGCTACGTGGATGAGGTGGTGATCAGCTGCGGCGCCGAGGTCATCGCCAGGCATCCCCGCTCCTACGAGCAGGACGACTTCGTTTTCGACCCCATCCACTACCTGCCGCTGTTGGAGCGGAAGACGGCGGCCTTGGACCAGGCCGCGCCGCTGTAGGGGTGGGATCTGCCCGAGGAGTATCAGACGCTGCGCCGGCTGCTGGAGGCACGCATGGGCAAACGGGGCAAGCGCGAATTCGTGCAGGTGCTGCGCCTGCTGGAGCGCTTCGCCCATCAGGAGGTCCATCACGCCGTGCAGGACGCCCTCCGGCTGGGCGCCATCAGCTTCGACGCCGTGAAACACCTGCTGCTGTGCCGTATCGAAGGCAAACCGCCCCGCCTGGATCTTGACCTGTATCCCTACCTGCCCCGGGTCAGCGTGCAGACCACCCGCGCCACCGACTACATGGCCCTCTTGTCGGGAAGGGCGGCATGAGCAATAAGTCCACGCTGCTCCTGGAGCACCACCTCAAGGAACTGAAACTGCCCACCTTCCTGAGGGAGTACCGCAAGCTGGCCGCCCACTGCGCCCAGGAAGGCACGGATCACCCTGACTACCTGCTGCGCCTCGCTGAACTGGAACTCATCGACCGCCACCAGCGCATGGTGCAGCGCCGCATCCGCGCCGGCCGCTTCCCCGCCACGAAGAGCCTGGACACCTTCGACTTCCTGGCCATCCCCTCGGTGAGTAAACCGCTGGTCACGCAACTGGCCCGGTGCGAGTACGTCGAGCGCAGAGAGAACGTCATCGCCATCGGCAACAGCGGCGCCGGCAAGACCCACGTCGCCCTGGGACTGGGCCTGGCCGCCTGCCAGCGGGGAATGTCGGTGGGTTTCACCACCGCCGCGGCGCTGGTCCACGAACTCATGGAGGCCAGGGACGACCGCAGACTGCTCAACCTGCAGCGACAACTGACCCGGCTCAAGCTGCTCATCGTCGACGAGTTGGGCTTCGTGCCTCTGTCCCCCACCGGGGCGGAACTGCTCTTCGAGGTCTTCAGCCAACGCTACGAACGAGGCTCCATCCTGGTCACCACCAACCTGCCCTTCGACGAGTGGACCGAGGTGTTTGGCTCGGAACGGCTCACCGGGGCATTGCTGGACCGCCTCACCCACCACGTGCACATCCTGGAGATGAACGGCGAGAGCTACCGCCTCAAGGCCAGCCGGCAGAACCCCGCCGCGCCAGCGCCAGCGTCGGACCGGCCACCCGCCGATTAGCGCCCCGCCAACGCCGGCCCCGCTGTCCAGGCGGCACCCCCCCACCGGCCAGGCCGTGACCGTCAGGCATCACCCCGGTGGTACAGTTTTGCTCCGCCCGAGTGGTACGTTTTGCCGCCGCAACTCCATGGGCATCCACTCCATTGGTATCCATTCCATACCAATGGATAGCAATCGACTGCTTAGCGCGGAGGGCAACGGGTTGGGGAAAACGACAAACGAGTCCGGGGGCGCTTCCACTACATTCCGGTAACGCAACAAATCACCTGGAGGTGAGAACCATGCTCAGCTGCGTTGCCTGCGGCGCCCAACTGGAGCCGCCCGTCCGCGCTCCCCACACCGTCTACGTCAAGACCCTCTACCGCATCGGCGTCCAGGACTACTGTCGCCACCACATCATCAGGGCCGCGGTGGCCGCCGGCGTCAGGGCCGGCGCCGGGCCGGTGGTGGCCAGGCCCCGGGAGTAATCCCCGTGATGTCGTCGACAGCCATCCCCGTTGTGTCGTGAGTGTTCCAGCGGGTGGTTAGGGAACGGGATCGGCAACGCGGGGCTGGCCATCTCATCGGTTTACCACTGACCGAGCATGGCATCCTCGGATACGCGGTGGTTCTGGAACCGGGGCGTATCCGGGGTTCAGGTCCGATCTGTCGCCAGGTCGTTCGCGGCTTTGAGAGCCCTTTGCACGGTTCTGACACTCACACCCAATCCGTGGGCGATGGCCCGATTGTCGAGACCCTCGCAGTGTAGGCCGCGTATTCGTGCTCTGCGTTCATTCCCAAGTGTTCTTCTCGCGGCGGTACCCGCTGCGATGGTCGTGGGCGGCATCACCTGAGCAGACAGATTGGCCGCCGCCCCGACGCAGCATTTGGCACAGTGGCGCCGCCGGCTGGTACTGGTGATATTGCAGCATCCGGCCGGTTGGACCCGGCGCTTCTGACCGGTCTCTCGGCAGATCCGGCCTCGGCACAGCGGGCGGTAGTAGGGGTTGCATCCGGCGCAATAGCGCTTGGTTTTCAGCCTCGCCACCGTGCTGTTGGTTCTTTCCGCCTCCAGGCACGCGACTGGGTCTGCCATCGTGACCGACAGCGGCTCGGCGGCGTCGCCGCATGAGCAGCACCTGCCCTTGTCCCGGGCTGGCCACGGCCTGACGGTGGGGTGAGGCTGCATCTGGCTTGAGCCAGTCGTGTTGTTGGAAACCAGGCATGGGCCCTGGTGGTTCCAAGGCCCCCACTGTTCGGGAGGCAGCTTTTCCCTGACCTCCTCGGCCCTGAGCATCGCCCACTCCGGCCATGGCTTGGTCATGACAGTGGGGCCGCCACCGCCGGAGGGCCGGGCGAAGGCTGGCCCCGGGGCCGGAACGATGTTGTGCGCTGTGGTCATGATGCCGTGTCCTTCGGATACGTGAACTCCGATCCGGCATGGCCGGAAGTTAGCAGCTTCTGGTTAACCATTATGCGACATCCACCCCGGCTCGCGGGGCGGACCGGGCTTCAGCCCGGGGCAATCACGCGTCGTTTTTCATGGTCTAACGGCCAGTAAATCGCGAAAGGTTCAGGGTCGCCCTTGTTGAAAAAGTCGCCCCTGACCCCGATTGAGGTGCGATGTTGGACTACAACGCCGGGACAGTTCGTTGCCGGGACAGTTCGTTTAGTCTTGCAAAATAGCCTCACCGAGGCGATGGTTTCGGTCCCCTTTACTGAAAACTTAGGATGTAGCCGCTGGCGTTGGCGGGCTTGATGTGTTGGTCGTCATGAACCCCGGTCCGGGTATCTGGACCGGGGTTCTTTTTGATTCTCGTCGTGAGCCGGGTCACGACGAGAATCATTTCGTTACCCGGGGTGTTTGACTCGGGATTTCGTGCTCAAAACTGCCGGAAATCGGGTTTTGGTATGTGCGTCATAATTGTCTGTTTCACGACGTTACAATGCCGCTCGATAGTACCTCAAGGCGTAAAACGACATGGGCGAGAAATTGAAAATAGACGGAGTGCTGGACCGGTCCGCGGATCTGGGTCTGTTTGCCAGTGACTGGTGGCAGGAGAACGATGGCCGGCTGCTGCCTGGTGAGGCTGGCGGGGTCACGGTCTTCGTGGTCGAATTCCAGGACGGATGCCGGTATTTAGGTCATACGGACCCGACGGACTCGAGTGTGTTCGAGCGTATGGATGATCTGGTGGCATCTCCTTTGGATGAACGTCGGAGCGTGTTCGTTGCTGAGCACTGTGCGCGGATGGGATCCGTGGTGAGGTGCATCGCGTCTAACTTGGACGTGGCTGCGGCGGCAGCGCTGCGGGACGAGCTGGTGTTGAAGGCTCCTGACGTGATGAGAAAGGTGGATGAAGCGAGCCTGGAGGCTCGGGAGTGTTTCCTCGCGGAGGTGGCTACGGAGCCGGTGAGGATGAGCTTCGCTGAGTGGGTTAAAACGAGGGAAGAGGGCGAGATCAGGTGGAGTGCTAAGTAGGGACAACCGTTAAGAGGTAAAGGAGAATTCGATGAACTCCATAGCACCCAGCCACCTGCAACAGGAACCACCTTTCACCTGGAGGCTCTGCCAATTGAGGTTCTACCAAGCGCTGATCAGCTGCGCCAACCACATGCTCAACGCTCAACAGGGTCCCAGGCTGAAGGACGATGTGCCGGCCGCTGTCGCGACCAACCGGTGCGTCGGATACGAGATCGCCATGATGGACGAGCACCGGATATTCATCGAAAACGAAGCTGACACCATGGACCTCGAGGAGCTGGCACCGATCAAATCCGGCATCGAACGCCAGGCGGAAGAACTGAAAGGCAAGCACCAGCAGTTCGTGAAAGACATGGAAAAACGGTGGCCCCGCGCCGTGGAACAGTTGCGCAGGATTGCCTGGTTCTACATCGTCCACAGCTTCGCCAAATCGATCTCGACCGCCATCGAGGAAATCCACGACAAATCCTCCTCGGCGCCCACTAACCCGCGCGGGGCGAGATCGCCAACCCGGTCGTTGCGCAGATGGTGGGGCAGCTCCACGGACTCGTCGAGTACATGGCCAGGTACCGGGCACTCGACGTCCCGGCCCACGCCACAACCAACCGCATCCGCACCGAGAGTGAGGCCCCATCGAACGGTCTGTCCAGATCTGCCGATCATTAACTCTGGCCACATAGCAGCGGAAGCTCCGTCATCGCGACGAGAGTGGCTTCCCAAAGCGATGACGGCGGTTCCGAACACGGTGAGCAGTCCGCCAGCGCTGAGTCGGCAACAGCGCTGCGGTTTACCGCACCGCAGGGAATCGACGCTCGCGTGTTGCGGAGGTCGAGCCTTCGGTAGGGCACCCTTGGCGCCGCGATCCCAGATGGGCCGTTCGAATCGGTCCTGGTCGACGGCGGCGGCGTATGCCGTCATGAGGCGGCGGTCATTGGCAGGCGCCGGGCGGAACGTAAACTCGCCGTCCAGTTCCAGGTCGGGAGGGCGTTTCCCCCGGCGGGACACTTTGGCCACCAGCTCGGGGTTGTCCAAAACGTCGTGGACCGCGCCCTCACCGCCCGGGACAAGCCTGTAGCCCGGTATTAAAGCCGCAGTTTTTCTGTTGGGGTAATGGGACGACAACTGACACGAAGGGAGGGATCAGTTATGGGTCAAAGCTGGACTTTCCGCATTTCAAGCGGCGTAAGCCAGGGAATCGACAAGTCGGTGGTACAGGGCGACTGGGAGTTCCTGCGTATCGGGGTCGACGGCCGACGTTGAAAAACCCTCCGAGGCCAGCCACAGGTGGCGTCGCACCAGGGCAATGGCGTCCACGAAGGTCGGCAACGGCTTGTCGTACCAGGCCGCTCGGCGCTGGGTCATGGGGCGCTGTTTTTGCAACCCGTGGGCGGCCAGGGTGGTCCAGGAGAAGATTCCCAGCAGGACGGGCGTGGTGCGGGCGATGGCCAGGTCGGACCACTGGCGTTGGGTTTCCACGCCCAGGTGGGTCCGCACCTCCTGAAAGGTAACTTCCAGTTGCCAGCGCAGGACAAACCATTTCAGGATCTGGGTCGGGTCCGCCGCGGGGTCGGTGCACAGCAAGGCCTGGGTGGCGAAGGAGCCCTGGGGATCTCGGATCAGCACCCAGCGGATGAGGACTGGAGGCTTGCCGGAGCGGTACCAGACCGCCGTTTGCGACGTGAGTTCCACCGTGCGGGTGGCGCCGTCATACCAGGCCACGGCCACGCTGGCCCAAGTTGCCTGGGGCTGGTCGAGGATCGTTTTCAGCGCGGGTCGCGCCGCGCGCCTTTCAGCGGCGGGCGGCCGTTCTGACCCGGCTGACGGGCTGGCGCGGGCGCATAGAGAGCGGCGTCCAGCCGTAGTCTGGCAATGAGGGTAACGGGTTCACGGAGGGATTGGCAGCAGTGGAGCAGGTCCAGCACGGCGTAGCTGTTGTCGCCCACCAGCGCCAGTGGACGTTGGGGCAGCCAGCGTGGTTCGGCAGGCTCACCATGAGCGGGGTTGCAGGATCATCTGTCGCGCCCAGTCGGTGAGCTTCTTGTGCCGACGTCCCTGCTGTTGGTAGTACCGGGTCGATGGCGCCAGCACGGTGAGCGCCGGCAGGGCCCAATGGCGTCCGGCCCAGGGCACGTGGCCCAGCCACATCAGGGAGATCCAGCGCAGGCCGCTGGCCTTGACCAGTTGGCTCCGGCTGGAACGCACCGCGTCGCGGTAGATGCCCCGACCTTTGATCTTGGCGCCGCGACGCCGTTCCAGGGTTTCGTCGATGCCGAAGACCAAGGGGCCATCCCCACCATCAAGGTGCTGGAGCAGCAACACCAAGAGGATGCGCGCCGCTGCACGGGGCGACCACACCGCCCGGTTGAGCACCTCATGGTAGCGGGCGTAATCGCGGTGATCGCTGCGGCCCATGACCCGCAGGGCCGCGGCGACGGTGCGCTGACCCGGGGTCAGGATCGCGCCCACCAGCAGTACCTGGGCTTTCCGCCAGGTCGGGTTGGTAAACAGCGTTGCGAAGGGAATGAGTATGGATACAATGGCATTGGGCAGGGTAAGCATAGCTGGGCCTTTAGTGAGATTTTGGTCAGGCCAGCTTACCCTGTCTTTATACTTTTTCTAAATTATGCGTAAAGCCTAGCTAAGAGGGTGTCTAAAAGGTGGCACCCGTCAGATGGCAGCAGAAGCTACGGGCGGATGGTCTCACGCGCCACATTTCACGTGCTGAGAGGCAGATGGGAAGGGCAATCACTGACGATGGTTGAGACCAAATTCCTGCGGGTTGTGTCTTCCTCAGCGAGAGCAATACCCAGGAACTCGGCGTGCTTGGCAACGAAACCACGTTTCGGACCGAAGTACATCGGATGGGTAGCCCACTCTTCGGCGGACGCCAATCAGTGGATTAGGTCTCTTTTGTCGAAGTCGTAGCAATCGCCAAACTGCTGCGAATCCATGACTCGCTCCTTTGGCCGCGTTAACGCTCTGCCGACCGGCGTACATACCGAAGATCGGAGCCGGCCGAGGCGTTATTACGCTCCCTGCCAACTGCTCCGCCGTTGATCGCAGGGCGATCACCTGCGATGATAGCGCCGCCAGGGGTGGAGCCCTGGCGACTTCAGCAACAACCTACGGGGGTAGGTCAAAGCTGCCTGAAGCAGTATAACGCTGCGCGCACGTACCAGTTTCGCGTCCAGCTCCCCGCGACGACCACCGCCGGCTTGCAGATCATTGCCGGCTTTACAACGGCGCCGTCCAGGAACGGCGCGACGCATGGCGCGACGGTCGATCACCTTCCCCAGCCAGTGCCGTGAGCTCACGCTGGAGCGCCAGGACGATCCGGTATGGGCTGGCGCACATCGCAGTCTGGCCGTGGCCACCCTCAAGGGTGTGGATCTGGCTTTGCAAGCGTTCTTCCGCCGCGTGAAGGCCGGTGTAAACGGCGGCGGTAAAGTGGGCCACGTGGGCGGCTCGATCATCGGCTTGCGGCGAACATCGACAGCCCAGTGGTACGTTTTGGCGTAACAGTTCAGACTTGGTGAGTTGAATTAGCCGAAAGGGGTTCCGGGGAGCGCTTGCGCCGCTGGGGGTGGTTATGTCATATAACTGGGATGGATAAGGAAATTGACCTCACCACCGCCGACCGGGATGTGCTGATTGCCATCATCGTCCGGCAGCAGGCCATCATCGAGAGCTTGGAGAAACGGATTCCCCAACTGGAAGGGCAGGCCAAATCCGGCGGCTCTCGTCGGATGCCCGGTCTGAAGCCCAAAGCCGAGGGGAAGCCAGCCCAGCCCCATAAACCACGCAAGCGTCGGCCCCACGGCTTTGCCCGCACCCGCATGACGCCCACCCAGCGGGTGGAGCAGGTGGTGGAACAGTGTCCCGACTGCGGGACCCAGCTATCCGGCGGTTGGACCCAGCGCACTCGGGAAGTGATCGATCTGCCCCGGGTTCCGGTGGAAGTCGCCGAGCACGTTTACATCGCCCGCACCTGCCCACAGTGCCAACGCTGCTGTACGCCCACCGCGCAACTGGGGGGCATGGTGCTGGACCAGCAGCGTCTGGGGGTCAACCTGGTCAGCCTGATTGCCGCCCTTCGTGAGGAGGCCAGGCTGCCCTTCCGCACCAGCCAGTGGTACTTGGACACCGTGCATGGACTGCGCCTCAGCCTGGGGGCCATCGTGGACGCTACGCAAAGGGTGGCCCGCAAGGCCCAGGCGGTGATGGCCGATATCGTGGAACGCATCCGAGGCAGTCCGGTGGTCCACGCCGATGCGACCGGCGGGCGGGAGGACGGACACAACGGCTACGTGTGGACTTTCAGCACTCCTACCCAGCGGTACTTCCTGCGACGGGGCCGGGGCAAGACGGTGGTGGACGAAGTCCTGGGCGAGGAGTTTGCTGGCGTGCTGGTCAGCGACTGCTACGCCGCCTACCATCACTACGACGGCCCCAAGCAACGCTGCTGGGCCCACCTGTTGCGGGACGTCCACGACCTGCGCACACTCTACCCCGATGATCACCAGTTGGGCCAGTGGGCCGACGCCGTCCACCAACTCTACCGCCAGGGCACTGCCTTCACCCATCCTTCAGAGCAGCAACGGCGCGCTGCCCAACTGGCCCTGGAAAGACGCCTGCTGGCCCTCTGCGGTCCCTACCGGGATGACCCGTCGGGCCGCCCAAACCAGGCTGTGCCGACGCATGGAGAACCACATCAAGGAGCTCTTCAAGGAGCTCTTCGTCTTCGTGGCTCATCCGGAAGCGCCACCGGACAACAACGCCGCCGAGCGCAGCCTGCGCCCAGTGGTGATCAGCCGAAAGGTCAGCGGTGGCACCCGCTCCAACCAGGGCACCGATACCAAGATGACACTGGCCTCGCTCTGCGGTACCTGGCGGGCCCAAGGCTTCAACCCCCTCACCGCCTGCCGACAACTGCTCACTTCCCCTCAACTCTGAACTGTTACCTGAATAACTGAGGGTACCTTTTTACACCGAAGTCTCGCGGGCCGTCGCAAGAGCGTTTGGATCCGATGCACCGTATTAACTATCGCTGGGTGATCCTGGCCACTGGGTTCGCGACCCTCTTTTTCAACGGGGGGTCGCGCTCGGCATTGGCGCTCATGCTGAAACCCATGGGCGACGAACTCGTGTGGACCCGTACTACTCTGTCGCTGGGTATCACCGTGTATATGCTGGTGTCAGCCCTGGCCATGCCGTTTGCCGGTCGGCTGGCCGACCGCTACCAACTCCGTTGGATCATGGGAACGGGGGTGGTGGTGGGGGCGGTAGGCATTGGTTTGATGAGCGTGATAACCGTCCCGTGGCACCTGTTCGTGGTATATGGGTTGGTCTTCGCGGTGGGCAACGCGGGTATCTCGAACCCCATCGTGAGCGTAATGATCGTGAGGTGGTTCCCGGAACGCCGCGGCGTAGCCAACAGCACGGCGGTATCGGGAAACGCTATCGGTCAGTTGGTGATTGTTGGCCCAGTCGTTGGTGCAATTCGGATGGCGAGTTTCCTATGCTGCATTGGGATTGGCCAACATTGCTATCCTGGCGCCAATCGCGCTGGCCGCGGTAAGGTCCGCGCCCCGCATTGCGCCGGATTCCGGAGATACGACGCAACGTGAACCAGCAACCGCGGTCCTGGCCGAGTCCGGGCGTCAGGAGTCCCTTTTGATGTCGGGGCAGCTCTGGCTGCTAACGGGGATATATGCGATTTGCGGGTTTCAGGACTATTTCGTAGCGACCCACGCCGTCGCGTTTGCCCTGGATGTCGGAATAGGTACCGTGATCGCCGGCAACTTGCTCGCATTGATGGGGTTGATGGGGCTGCTGGGTGTGTTGGCTTCCGGATTCTTGTCGGACGCACTCGGGCCCGCCAGGCCTACGCTGCTGTGTTTTGTGTTGAGGATCGTGATCTTCGCAATAGTGATAGTGTCCCAGGCCAAACCGGCAGTGATGGCCTTTGCCCTCCTTTATGGGTTCACTTTCCTGATGACCGCGCCCCTGACGGTAGTGTTTGCCGGCAACATTTTCGGATCGGCGCGGCTGGGGAGGGTCAGCGGTACTATATCGATGGTTCATCAGATCAGCGGCGGACTGGGCGCTTTGGCCGGAGCTCTGGCATTCGACCTTTGGGGCAACTACGGCCGGGCATTCATACTGATGCTGGCTTTGGCCATATTGGCCACGATATGGACTCTAATGGTCCGCGACCGTAGGGTTGGCGCTCCCGTACCGCAAGACGGTGCCGCCGGGTGAATCGTGGCGTACTTTGTCCACCTAATGTTACGTCCGAAACGGGCGAGTCATCCACCTTCGCTGTGTGCATCGAGCCAACTTCCTAACCCGAATCCGCTCGAGATGTCTCGATTATCCGTGGGAATAAAATCCCCGGATCGCGCGGCGGCATCGGGTTTGAAATCCAACCGCGGCGAACTGGCGGGATCCTTCCGCCGATTTCCACCGACAACGGCCGTACACCTTCGCCGATAAGAGGACTTAGAAACTATCTCAAAACGCCCTTCGACAAGAGCAAAGGCAGTTTTGGGATAGTTTCTTATCCGGGCTTTGCACATTTCAAGCCGCGTAGGCGAGTGAATCTACAAGTCGGTGGTACAGGGCACGCGGGACTTTCCATATATCCGGTTCTGCGTCTCGGCTTTGTACAATCAAGCGGCATAGGCTAGCGTGTCGAGCATCCTGCGGTACAAGAGGCGCGGGACTTTTATCGATTCGTGCTCGCGCTCTCGACTTTGTACAAAAGCTAGATAAATCATAAGAACAGGGTAAGCTCGACCAAATCACCACAAGAGGTCGCGTATGCCTACCCTGCCCGCAGTCATAGTAACCCTGCTGCTGCCCTTTGAGCACCTGTTTGACCCCAGGACCTGGCGCAAAGCCCAACTCTTGGCCATGGGAGCGATCCTGTCTCCCGGCAAGCGCACCGTGTCCTCCGCCCTCAACATCCTGGGGATTGGGCAGCACGGCGACTTCGCCGTCTATCACCACGTCCTCAACCGGGCCCAATGGTCGCCACTGCGACTGAGCCGGGTGCTGTTGCTGCTGGTGGCCGGGCGCCTTGGTTCGTCCACCGAGCCGTTGGTGTTCGGCATTGACGAGACCGTGGAACGGCGCTGGGGCCGGAAGATTGCGGCCAAGGGGCGGTATCGGGATCCGGTGCGGTCCAAGGACGACCAGGTGGTGATGACCCCCGGATTGCAATGGGTGAGCCTGATGTTGCTGACGCGTATCGGATGGGCGGGTCGACACTGGGCGCTGCCGTTTTTGACCGCGCTGGTGCCGTCGGCCCGCTATGACCGACGCAAAGGCCGCCGGCACAAGACGGTCACCGACTACGCCCAGCAGATGCTGGTCTGCCTGCGCCGTTGGCTGCCGGACCGGGACTTGGTGGTGGTGGCCGATGGCGGCTACGCCAAGCGCGAGTTCCTGCGGCATTGCCAGAGTATGTCGAAGCCCGTTGTCGTCGTCACCAAACTGCGCAAGGACGCGTCCCTGTACCAGCCCGCGCCACCGCGGCGGCCCGGCCAGATCGGGCGGCCCCGGGTGGTCGGAGCGCGACTGCCCAGTCCGACTGCGGTGCTGGACGATCCCGCTACACAATGGATTCCCTACCGCGCCACCGGTTCCGACGGCAGTACCGCCATGGTCGAGCTCGCTTCGGGCGTGGCGCTGTGGTACCACGGCGGGCCGCCGCGCCTTCCCATACGTTGGGTCGTCGTCAGATACCTGGCGGAGCGCCGCGGGCCCTATGCTTTGCTATGCACCGACACCGAGGCGGAACCGCTGCGGATATTGCAGTGGTATCTGCTGCGGTGGCAGGTCGAGGTGTCCTTTGAGGAACTGCGGGCTCACCTGGGCATGGAAACCCAGCGCCAGTGGTCGGAACGAGCCATCGCCCGAACCACCCCCGCGCTCTTTGGCCTGTTCAGCGTGGTGACGCTGGCAGCGGATATCCTGATCGAACAGCGTGGCGGCATGGCGCCGCGCACCGCGGCGTGGTATGACAAGACCAGCCCTTCCTTCGCCGACGCCATCGCCCTGGTCAGACGACACCTCTGGGTGCAGCAGGGAACTTTTATGCCGTCCGAGCGCGAGCACGAATCGATAAAAGTCCCGCGCCTCTTGTCCCACAGGATGCTCGACACGCTAGCCTATGCCGCTTGATTGTACAAAGCCGAGCTTGGGGTAGAGCGCCACCAGGTCGTGGATGTCCCGCAACAGGTGGGCCCAGCACCGTTGCTTGGGACCATCGTAATGGTGGTAGGCGGCGTAGAAATCGCTGACCAGTACTCCGGAGAATGACTCGCCCAGCGCTTCGTCCACCACCGCCTTGCCCCGACCCCGCCGCAGGAAGTAGCGTTCGGTGGGGGTGCTGAAAGTCCAGACGTAACCGTTGTTCCCATTTTGACGCCAGCCGGTTTCGTCGGCGTGGACCACTGGGCTGGCGCGGATGCGGTCCAGGATCGCGGCCACCGCTGGTTGGGCCTGTTGCGCGGTCTGGTGAATGGCGCTCACGATGGCCCCCACGCTGAGGCGCAGTGATGGACGGTGCGCAGATACCACTGGATGCTGCGGATCGGCAGCCGCCCTTCTTCCCGCAACGTGGCGATGCGGCTGAGCACGTTGACGCCCAGGCGTTGGCGCCCCAGTGCCACGCCGTCCAGTTGTGCTGGGGGTATGCAGCGGCGTCGACACGCTGGGCAGGTCCTGGCGATGCAGACCTGCTCGGTGACTTGCACCGGAACCACCGGCAACTCGATGACTTCCCGGGTGCGCTGGACCCAGCCGCCAGTCAGGTGCGTCCCGCAATCGGGATAGCTCTCCACCACGTGCTCCACCCGAAGGGTCGGTGTCATGCGCCGGCGGGCGAAGCCGTGGCGTCGCTGCTTTCTGGGCGGCTGCTGCGCTGGCGGCTGGCGGCCCGAACTGGACTTGAGGCCGGGCATTAGGGGCGGGCCGCCCGGTTTCGCCTGGCCTTCCAGTTCGGCAATCCGCCGCTCCAGCCGTACAATCATCACCTGCAACTCGGCAATGACCGCCTGTTGCTGCACGATGATGGCGATGAGAACATCGCGACTGGCGGTGGTCAGGTCAATTTCGGTATCCACTCCCTCTATATGACATAACCACCGCCACCCGTGCCAGCGTCTGGCAGCCCGCCTTCGGCCAATTTACTTCACCAAGTCTGAACAGTTACATGAAAAGGGGTCATGAATGACTAACGAGGACCGAACCCTCTCCTGTAACGAGTGCGGCCAATCCTTCATCTTCAGCGCTGATGATCAGGCGTACCACTCTGAAAAGGGCTACACCAACGAGCCCAAGCGTTGCCCGGCCTGCCGCCAGGCCAAGCGATCCCAGCGCAACGACGGCGGGTTCGACAGAGGCGGTCGGGAAATGCACCCGGTAGTTTGCGCCGAGTGCGGCCAGGACACCACGGTGCCTTTCCTGCCCAGAGGCGACCGCCCGGTTTACTGTAGCGACTGCTTCAGACGACAAGGCACGCCGGCAAATACGGGCAGATACTAAACCAAAGCCAAGGTGGCATCTACATTTGCGGGGCGATAAAGATTGGCTTAGACGCCACAGTGAAGCTCTTCCGCCTGCACTAGGAGGCCGATCCGGTGCCGTCGACTGACTTCATGCATATGCACATTTCACCTTGGTATTAGTTTAGGATCCCGTGCGAAGCAAGAGGGGAGGCGTGGAATGTGCCTCCCCTCTTGCTCGGCCTGGCCGCGTTGTTGGGCCGTAAGGGGGATCCAGCCCTGGTGGACTCCACCCGCACCGCCATCGGAAGGCTGCAGATGGGCAGCCGATGCAACGGCCACGCCAACGACCGCCCCCGTCTTCGCTAGGCTTTACGCATAATTTAGAAAAAGTATAAAGACAGGGTAAGCTGGCCTGACCAAAATCTCACTAAAGGCCCAGCTATGCTTACCCTGCCCGATGCCATTGTATCCATACTCATTCCCTTCGCAACGCTGTTTACCAACCCGACCTGGCGGAAAGCCCAGGTACTGCTGGTGGGCGCGATCCTGACCCCGGGTCAGCGCACCGTCGCCGCGGCCCTGCGGGTCATGGGCCGCAGCGATCACCGCGATTACGCCCGCTACCATGAGGTGCTCAACCGGGCGGTGTGGTCGCCCCGTGCAGCGGCGCGCATCCTCTTGGTGTTGCTGCTCCAGCACCTTGATGGTGGGGATGGCCCCTTGGTCTTCGGCATCGACGAAACCCTGGAACGGCGTCGCGGCGCCAAGATCAAAGGTCGGGGCATCTACCGCGACGCGGTGCGTTCCAGCCGGAGCCAACTGGTCAAGGCCAGCGGCCTGCGCTGGATCTCCCTGATGTGGCTGGGCCACGTGCCTTGGGCCGGACGCCATTGGGCCTTGCCGGCGCTCACCGTGCTGGCGCCCTCGACCCGGTACTACCAACAGCAGGGACGTCGGCACAAGAAGCTCACCGACTGGGCGCGACAGATGATCCTGCAACCCCGCTCATGGTGAGCCTGCCGAACCACGCTGGCTGCCCCAACGTCCACTGGCGCTGGTGGGCGACAACAGCTACGCCGTGCTGGATCTGCTCCACTGCTGCCAATCCCTCCGTGAACCCGTTACCCTCATTGCCAGACTACGGCTGGACGCCGCTCTCTATGCGCCCGCGCCAGCCCGTCAGCCGGGTCAGCAGGGCCGCCCGCCGCTGAAAGGCCCGCGGCGACCCGCGCTGAAAACGATCCTCGACCAGCCCCAGGCAACTTGGGCCAGCGTGGCCGTGGCCTGGTATGACGGCGCCACCCGCACGGTGGAACTCACGTCGCAAACGGCGGTCTGGTACCGCTCCGGCAAGTCTCCAGTCCGCATCCGCTGGGTGCTGATCCGAGATCCCCGGGGCTCCTTCGCCACCCAGGCCTTGCTGTGCACCGACCCCGCGGCGGACCCGACCCAGATCCTGGAATGGTTTGTCCTGCGCTGGCAACTGGAAGTTACTTTCCGGGAGGTGCGGACCCACCTGGGCGTGGAAACCCAACGCCAGTGGTCCGACCTGGCCATCGCCCGCACCACGCCCGTCCTGCTGGGAATCTTCTCCTGGACCACCCTGGCCGCTCACGGGTTGCAAAAACAGCGCCCCATGACCCAGCGCCGAGCGGCCTGGTACGACAAGCCGTTGCCGACCTTCGTGGACGCCATTGCCCTGGTGCGACGCCACCTGTGGCTGGCCTCGGAGGGTTTTTCAACGTCGGCCGTCGACCCCGATACGCAGGAACTCCCAGTCGCCCTGTACCACCGACTTGTCGATTCCCTGGCTTACGCCGCTTGAAATGCGGAAAGTCCAGCTTCGACCTCCTGAACATTGGCCTCAAGGTCTGGTTGCCGGATCATCACAGGAGATGACGCACTCTCAGACCATCCGCCGAACGCTACCGCGCGACTATTTCCTACGCAAATACAACATTGGGCCCATTGGAATAGCGTCGTGGGTCAGTAACAATGGATATACAACGGCAGCGGGCGGGCGTCAGGGTGTTTGATGAAGGGATGCAGCGACTCCCCGGTATGCCTACCAGCACGCTTCATGGGGCCATGAGCATGATCGGCGGCCCAGTCTCGAAGCGCTCCCCGTATCTGAATTCCCCCGAGTCCTCCGGCATATCCCGCGGGAGGTCGCCTGGCGCCCATTGTCCACAAAGGCTCTGGGCAGGGTTCCGCGAAAGACTTTGGTTTCTGCACCACCGGCTATGCCCGTAAGCAGTAACCCCGTCGGCACAGGATGGCCAGATCGTCCACTACCCGACCAAACCTATCACCCACAACCCACAACATTCCAACCCAGGGAGGCAATCAGTGGCCAGTTTTACACCGCTAGGCGAGCGAATCGTCATCAAGCCGATGGAACAGGAAACCCAGACCCGGGGCGGCATCCTGCTCCCCGACACCGCCAAGGAAAAGCCCCAGGAGGGCGAGGTCATCGCCGTTGGCTCGGGCCGCGTCGCTGACGACGGCTCCCGCATTGCCATGGAACTTGCCGTGGGCGACAAGGTCATCTACTCCAAATACGCCGGCACCGAATATGACGACGACGATGAAGAGTACCTGATCATGCGCGAATCCGACGTCCTGGCCAAACTGGGCTAGCAGTTGCGTTCCAACTCCTGAACTCTCGTACGCACACCAAATCCACCCCTGATAGCGCACACTCCAACGAGGAGAACCCCCCAATGCCCGCAAAGAAGTTGGTATACGCTGAAGACGCCCGCAAGTCGCTGCGCACCGGCATCGACATACTGGCCGACGCGGTCAAGATTACCCTGGGTCCCCGTGGCCGCAACGTCGTGCTGGACAAGAAGTTTGGTCCCCCGCAGATCTGCTCCGACGGCGTGACCATCGCCAAAGAGATCGAGCTGCCCGACGCTTTCGAGAACATGGGCGCGCAGCTGCTGAAAGAAGCCGCCACCAAGACCAACGACGCCGCCGGCGACGGCACCACCACCAGCATCGTGCTGTCCCAGGCCATCATCCACGAAGGCTTCAAGAACGTTACCGCCGGCGCCAACCCCATGGCCATCAAGCGTGGCATCGACCACGCGGTGGCTCGCATCGTCACCGAACTGCAGGGCATGTCCCAGGCGGTGGAGACCCGCGAGCGCATCGGACAGGTAGCCTCCCTCTCCGCCCATGAAGACGCCATCGGCGAGACCATCGCCGAGGCCATGGAGAAGGTGGGCAAGGACGGCGTCATCACCGTGGAAGAATCCCGCGGACTGACCGATGAGATTGAGTACGTCGAGGGCATGCAGGTCGACCGCGGCTACACCTCTCCTTACTTCATCACCAACACCGAGCGGATGGAAGCCGTCATCGAAGATGCCTACCTCATCATCACTGACAAGAAGGTTTCCGCCGTCGCCGACCTGGTGCCGGCCCTGGAAAAGCTGCTGCAAGCCGGCCAGAAGGACGTGGTCATCGTCGCTGAGGACATCGACGGCGAAGCGCTGGCCACTCTGGTGGTCAACAAGCTGCGCGGCATCATGAACGTGCTGACGGTCAAGGCTCCCGGCTTCGGCGACCGCCGCAAGGCCATGCTGGAAGACATTGCCATCCTGACCGGCGGCACCGTCATCAGCGAGGAGACCGGCCGTCGAATGGACTCGGCGACCATCGAGGACTTTGGCCGCGCCCGTCGCGTGTCTTCCACCAAGGACGACACCACGATCGTGGAAGGCCACGGTTCTGAAGCAGCGATCCAGGCCCGCATCAACCAGCTCAAGGCCCAGATCGAAGACACCACCTCCGAGTACGACCGCGAGAAGCTGCAGGAGCGGATGGCCAAGCTGTCCGGCGGCGTGGCCGTCATCAAGGTTGGCGCCGCCACCGAGATCGAGCTGAAAGAGCGCAAGGCCCGGGTGGAAGATGCCCTGTCGGCCACCCGTGCCGCGGTGGAAGAAGGGATTGTCCCTGGCGGCGGCATCGCTCTGGTGCGCGCTCAACGGGCCCTGGACACCGTCGAAGGGTTGACCGTTGACGAGTTGGTCGGCGTCAACGTCGTCCGCCGCGCGCTCGAACAGCCGTTGAAGCTGATCGTGGAGAATGCCGGTTCCGAGGGAGCCGTGGTGCTCAACCAGGTGAAGCATCAGTCCGATGACTACGGCTACGACGCCGAGCTGGGCGAATTCGGCCCCATGCTCGAGCGCGGCATCATCGACCCGGTAAAGGTCACGCGCTCCGCGTTGCAGAATGCCGCGTCCGTGGCCGCCATGGTGCTCACCACCGAGTCCATGATTACCGAAATCCCCGAGCCGGCTTCGGGCATGATGGCCGCCCCCCAGATGGATTTCTAGTCCCACTGAATCCAGCGGGAATTACAGTCGGGGCGGTCAAGGCGACTGCCCCGGCGGTTTTAGCCCTGGTCGCCAACCGTGTCCGCAACACTTCAGGTTTGAGGGGAACCGGGTATTGAAGGCACGGGCAGAGCTATTGAACCGGCGCTGCCGTCACTCCGGGTAGCGTTTATCCGAGGGCTCTCGTCAAGTTCAGCTCACCAAGTCTTACAGTTGAGTTGCACGGCGCCGTTGGTACTTGACGCCGCTTACCACCTTGCCACTGGTCTGCGCTCTGCAGGGCCCGGCAGGAACCGGGATGAGTCCCGGTTGTCGGGACAGCTGACAGTTGTCCGCACCTACCACGATCAGGACCAATCGAACCAGGAGGAAACCCATGTTCAGGGACATCCCAATCATCCGATTCGGAGTGACCGACGGCCGGCAGGCCGACGTTTTCATCAACGACCGGCCCGCCGGGGCCATCCAATTCTGCCAGGGGACGACCTGGACCTACGACCACCACGCTCTGAGCCTGGTGGGAACCCAACTGGACATCAGGAAGGCCATCGTGCGCCACAATCAGCCAGTGTGGGTTTCATGAAATGAGCGCCGGTCACCGTGATTGTCGTCTGCGCCGCCGCGCGCTACCACAAGCCCGGGACCTTGACTGACCACGGACCAACCGGCACTGATCGGATCAATGGAGACAACAATGACGACTTCGGACGAACACACTCCAGCATTGGACCAGCTGCCTAAGCCGGCCAGCAAATCGCAGCAACAGACCTGGGCTCAGGACCTGCTGGATACAATCCAGACCAACCGAGACAACCACCGCGACAACCACCGGCGCCTCACCGCGTCGCTATCCCGACCACACCCCAAAAACGAAGCTGAGATTCAGACGCTGACCGCCGAGCTCATGGCCAACGTCGATTCTGAACAACACACGCCGGGAACCGGCGCCAATCGCAGTGACGGCCACAGCAGCAGCCGCGAATTCGCCATCGCCGCCCAGCAGGTCATGGGCGACGCCCCGGCCGGTACCCGCCATCAGATGGCTGCCGCGTTCGCCACTCTGATCGTCGCGCCGGCCCGCGCCGCGGCCGAACGTCGGAAAGACCGGGACGTCGGCGTCAGAATCGAGGCCATGCAGGAGTTCATACAACTCCATCTGTTCAAAGGCGATGCCCAAGTCTACCTGGCCCGCCCCTTTGCTCAATTGACCTGCATCGCTGAGCCAGACCGCTAGACGCCGCCGCACCGTTCGGCCGGGGCGCATTCCCCCAATAAAACCGTTACCCAACGCAAGTGGTTGACTCAAATCAATCGTTACCGACATTCGGTTGCACCGGGTCTCCTGGTGAATCCAGCCACGACATTCGAGATACCCCGGTCACCGCCGTTGGGAAGACTCGCTGCAAGGCATCGGCGAACCTGTTTCGGGCGTTCGACATACTGGTCCTCCGTCTTATTGATACCCAGTGTGGTTCGCCCAATAGCCGTTACGTAAACGACCGGTGGCAGAATTTCGCCCGCCGCCCGATGGCGGATTGCGTCGCGTCACCTGAACACCTGGGCAGAGAGCCCGCTCGCCAAGCAGGGAACGGTGTTCAACAACCCCGCTCAACAACAACTGGCGTCCAACAACTACATCAAGGGTTTGATGAACACCTGCAACTTCGCCGTCGCATCAGCGCCCGAAGGGGAGCGCTGACTGGCATGACAACCTGACCAAACACGATGACGTGAGATGGAACTGTGCCGGTCAGCTCTGTCGCTGGTCGAGAAAGAAGTACTGCCCCGCATAGCCGGCGCAGGATCCGAAGTGGTCCTGCGCCCATCGCACCATCACCGCGTCCGTTGCCTTCGGCTCCGACGAGACGTAGTCCTCCACCGCGCGTCTAATGTGGCGGTCCACCGGAAACGCCTCCACCTTGTCCAACGCCATCAGGCAAATGCAGTCAGCGATCTTGGGGCCGATGCCGTCATACTCCATCAGTCTCCGCTTCGCGTCGGGATAGGGCATCTCCTTCAACCTCTCCAGCTCTCCGAGGTTGTCGGTAACCTGACGGGCCGCAGCGATGACGCGTGGCCCTTTAAATCCCAGCCCCAATTCCTCTAGCCGACTCTCATTGGCCTGGACCAGCACCTCTGGCGCCGGAAAGGTACGACGAGTTTCGCCAGCGACCGCCACCGGGTTGCCGTATTCCTCCGCCAGCGCCTCCGCGTTTTTGGTGATGCTCGCAACACTGGCCCGCGCCGAGCAGATGTACGATGCCAGGCATTCCCACGGCTCCTGCCGCAGGAGGCGCACGCCACGGTAACGTTCCAACAGCGGGCCGATTTGGCTGTCGCGCCCGGCCAGATCGACATAGATGCTCTCGATGTCATCGGTGTCCAGCCGGAAATAACGGCGCAACTGATCATCCAGGTCTACGTCGGCGATCTCCCCGTCCGGACCGCCCGCCCGGTACTCAATGCCATCCGGCGTTTGCCGCAGATGCATTAGGTGCTGCTTCAGCACGCCTGAGTACCAGCCGTCGCCCAAGCGGCCCCCCTGTTGGTGTACGATGATGGCAATCAGCATATCCCGGCCGGCACTGGTGAGGTCGATTTCTCTATCCATCTCAGATATATGACATAACCGCCTCCACCAGCGCCAGCGTTCCCCCAACCCCCCCTTCAGCCATTTCAACTCACCGAGGCCGAACAGTTACGTGCTGTCTCGCTTTCTTGCCCTCGTTTGGCTGACGTGCTAGATTTCAGCTCATTTCAAGAGTTGCAACAAATGATTCGTGTGATGGGAATATTAATAGTTTGCGGCCTGATATTGGCCTTGTTTGCACTCTTGGGATGCACCAGGGAAGTGGTGAAGGAGGTGGTGGTTACGGCCACCCCGGGACCCGAGTCTCCCGTGCCGACGGCTACCATTCTCGCTCTGCCGACGGACGCGCCAGGGCCAGACGAGAGTGAAAATATTTACCAAGTCGGCATTTCGGCAGACCTTACTACGACCAATTTTTGGGCGTACCTGGGGCCAGACGGAACAATCTGGAACCTCTATGTCC
Source organism: Dehalococcoidia bacterium (assembly GCA_965220095.1). GTDB lineage: Bacteria > Chloroflexota > Dehalococcoidia > Lucifugimonadales > UBA3495 > Bin87. The sequence continues at coordinate 331,574 of OZ244805.1, read as the reverse complement.
TGGGCGGTACCAATCCCGCGCTGTTTGTCTATTCGGCGCAACGGTTCGACTGGGTACCCTCCCTAGCCGCCGATTTCCCTTCGCCCCTGCGGGAGGAAACGATAGACGGTCAAACTTTTTGGACCACCGAGGTTACCTTGAAGCGCGGCGTCCAATGGAGCGATGGGAACGGAGTAACGGCAGCAGACTTTGTGTTCACCGCCCATACTGCCGCCGAGCTGCAACTCGCCGGCAATTGGCCGTCTATCGTGGACCCTGAGTTCTTCGACCACGCGGAAGCCTTGGACCCTTACCAGTTGAAGATATTCTTCAAGCAAAAACCCGGCCTGGCCCGCTGGCAGTTCGGCTTGGCTTTCATGCCCATCCTCTCCAAGGCTTATTGGGAGCCGGTGGTGGCTGATGCCAGGCGAGCGGGTGAACTCGTTGAACAGCAAAAAGCGCTGTACGCCCATGTCCCGCAGAACGAGCCCACCGCCGGAGGTTTCAGCTTCGGCAAATGGGAGCGCGGCGCTTTCGCCGAAAAGGCCAGGAACCCCGATTATTTCTTCCGCGACAGTGTGATCACCCAATTTGCCAACGGCTCCTACGCCGAGGCCAAGTCGGGCGTCTACGAGTTCGCTGCTTACGGTGAAACGGGCGGCGACAAATCGCTTGAATACACCGTCGGGCCTTACGCCGACAGCACAATCTACTCGATTTACGGTAGCCAGGACGGCGCCGTATTGGCCCTCAAAAAAGGCGATATCGATTTCATGCTCAACCCTCTGGGTCTGTCCAGGGGTCTGCAGGAACAATTGCAGGGTGAGGACGGGTTATCCGTCATTGAAAACCCGTCCGACGGCGTCCGGTACCTGGGGTTCAATGTCCGAAAGGCGCCCCAGGACAACAAAGCATTCCGCCAGGCCGTGGCAACCCTGATAGATAAGGAATTCCTGACGGAAACCGTTCTGCAAGGCGTAGCCATTCCGGTGTACACCATGGTGCCCGAGGGCAACAAAGCCTGGTACAACCCGGACGTGCCGTTGATCGGCAAGGGCCTGAGCCGGGGAGAACGGATAGCTCGGGCGGTGGAGTTGCTCAAGGGAGCCGGGTTCGCCTGGGAAACCGAGCCGCGGGTGAGCGAAGACGGAAAGTTCATCGAGCAGCCGGGAGAAGGACTGAAGATGCCCAACGGCGAGCCGATGCCAGCCATGACTTTGCTGGCTCCGAGCCCCGGCTACGACCCCCTGCGCTCCACATTCGCCATCTGGATCGAAAGATGGCTGAACGAAGTCGGCATCCCGCTGCGGGCTAACCTGACCGGGTTCAACCTGATCGTGGAGAAGGTGTTTGACCGGCAGGATTTCGATATGTGGATTCTCGGCTGGGGCCTGAGCCTCTATCCCGACTACCTGGAATCATTCTTTCACAGCCGCCATTCCGGACTGGAAGGACACAACGCCGGCGGCTACGACAACCCTGAATTCGACCGCCTCGCCGATCAGCTGTTGGCGGAAACGGACCTGGAGACGGCGCGCCGGCAGGTCTTTGAGATGCAGGCGTTCCTGGCTGATGACCTGCCCTACGTCGTGTTGTTCGACACCCCGCTGGTGGAGGCTTATCGGAGCGACCGCGTTGAATTCCCCTACACCGAATCCCTCGGCGGACTTCAGAACGCCGCGGGTTTGACAACCTTGGTCCGGTTCAAGTAGCTGCCTGGGGAAGCGCCTGCTGTCTCCCACCATAATCTCACGGACACACCGCAACTTGGCGGTCGCATTGGGAGATGGTTCGGATCTGCGGGCGTATCCTCCGGCCGGGCGCCAGACCGACTGCCCAAAGGTTGGGGCACAGCAGGGTAAGGCGTCAAAATGAGGGATTAGTCTTGATGACAGGATACCTGGTCCGACGCGCCGGCCAAATGGCCTTGACGCTCTTTCTGATCGTGACGCTGGCCTTCTTCCTGGTGCAGGCCCAGCCTGGCGACTACGCCTCATTCTACGCCCTGAACCCCGACCTGCCCGCCGATGTTCGAGCGCGGATCAAGGAGTCGTTCGGTTTGGACAAACCATTGTGGCAACAGTACCTCATCCACATGAAGAACACCTTTACCGGGAATTTCGGCGTATCCTTCGGTTATTTCCCCCGACCGGTCATCGACGTGCTGGCAGAGCGCCTTCCCCGCACCGTAGTCCTGTTTCTCACCGCAACGGCAACGTCCTTCTACATCGGGTTCCTCCTGGGCAAAGCCATCGCCTGGCGTCGGGGCGGCGTGCTGGAGTATGCTGCCACCATCTCGGGCGCAACACTCTTCACCGCGTTCACCCCGGCTTTCGCCCTGATGATGATCTGGATCTTCGCATTCAAGCTGGGATGGCTACCCGTTGGCAAGTTCCTGGACCCTTTGATCTGGCGCGAGGCTGAGGTCAGCGCCAACTACGTTTTCAGTTACATGCTCGCCACGGCCGGCGCCTTCATCGCCTTCGCGTTGTTGACTCTGTTGGCCGCCCGGAAGCTCGGTCGCGTTGGGCCAGCGCGGACGTCGACTTTTATCATCGCAGCCGGTGTGCTGGCTGTCCTCATCTCTTGGGCTTGGTCGGGCTTTGGCCATCTGGCGCTGGATATCCTCAGGCACATGATCCTGCCCATCGCTACGCTCACCCTCATATCTTTCGCCGGCACCATGCTGCTGACGCGAAACAGTATGCTGGAGACGATGCGCGAGGACTACGTGATGGCGGCCCGGGCCAAGGGATTGCCTGAAAAGGTGGTTCGGGATCAACATGCTGCCCGCAATGCCCTGCTCCCGGTGATTACCAGCCTGGTTTACAGCCTGATCTTCGCGATCGACGGCAGCGTGATCATCGAAGGCGTGTTCTCATGGCCCGGCACCGGCATGACATTGCTACAAGCCGTGCGGTCCGAAGACCTGCCACTGGTCATGGGCGCACTGGTCTTCATCGGGCTGTTCTCTCTGCTGGCCCACATGATAGTGGACATCCTGTACGTGTACCTCGACCCGAGGATACGTTACCAGTGATTGACCAACAATCAAACCATCCGCCGACGGACGGAGGGGCGTCCTTCCCCACCGATCCGCCGTACATCGACCTGCGTCCGGGAAGGTTGCAACTGGCGTTGGTCCGGTTGCGGTTGGCATGGCGGTCGCTCAGGGACGGCTGGACCATATTCCTGGAGAGCCGCATTGGCCTGCTGTCCCTCGCGACCATTGCCATGTTCGCGCTCATGGCGCTTTCCCACCCCATACTCATAGCCACCGTTTGGGATACCGAGGTGTACGACCCGGTAACGGGCTATGCTTACAACCGCGCCCAGCATCCGGCGTCGCCGAACTGGAGACACCCTCTGGGCACTGACCCGCTCGGACGGGACATACTGAGCCAATTGCTGTTCAGCGCCCGGTCCGAGTTCATACTGGGCATAACCGCGGCCCTGGTGACGGTGGGCATCGCCACCACCGTGGGCGCTGTCGCCGCCTACTACGGAGGGCTGGTGGACGCTCTATTGATGCGGCTCGCGGATCTGGTCATCGCTTTGCCGGGTATTTCCCTGCTCATCGTGCTCAGCGCCCTTTTCAACCTGAACCTCTTCTACCTGGCCCTGATAATCGGCCTGCTGGGTGGCTTTGGAGGCACCGCCATCATCCTGAAGTCCCAGGCCTTGAGCATCCGGGTCAAACCCTACATCGAGGCGGCGCGGGTGGCTGGCGGCGGCCATTTCCACGTCATACTTGTGCACATCATTCCCAACCTGTTGCCCCTGTCCCTGCTCTACATGATGTTCACCGTGACCGGCGCCATCTTTGCGGAGGCCGTGCTGTCTTTCCTGGGCCTGCTCGACCTGAGAATGAGCTGGGGCATAATGATCCACACCGCGAACACCGGCGGATACCTGCTGGGCGGCGCCAGGTACTGGTGGTTGGTCATCCCCGCCGGGGCGTCCATCACACTCCTGTGCAGCGCTTTCTACCTGGTCGGGCGTGCGCTGGACGAGGTGGTCAATCCCAGGCTCCGGCGCCACGACGGCTGACGCGAAGGATTCCGACGGATGACAATGGCGCATAACGACCCGGTCCTGAAGGTGGTGGACCTCTCGCTGTCCTATCTGACCCGACACGGAACGGTGCGAGCCGTGCGGGGCGTCAGCTTCGAGTTGGCGCAGGGGGAGTCGCTGGGGTTGGTGGGCGAATCCGGTTGCGGCAAGACTTCCATTGCCAACTGCCTCTTGCGGCTGCTGCCCGATAACGGCCGCCTGACGTCGGGACAGGTTCTGCTCGACGGCCGGGACCTGCTTCAACTGCCGGAAGAGGAAATGCGCCAATTCCGCTGGCGGCGTATGGCCATGGTGTTCCAGGCGGCTATGAATTCCCTCGACCCGGTGTATCGGGTTGGGCAGCAGGTAGTGGAGGCAATCGAAGCCCACCGCGTGGAGGCGACGGCCGCCGACGCCAGGGCGCGGGTGGCTCGCCTGTTCCGCATGGTGGGACTCGATCCTCAATTGATGCAACGCTATCCCCACGAGTTCAGCGGCGGAATGCGGCAGCGAGCGGTGATCGCGATGGCGTTGGCCTGCGACCCCGCCGTGATCATCGCCGATGAGCCGACCACGGCCCTCGATGTAATCGTGCAGGATCGTATCCTCAGGGAACTGAAGCGTGTGCAGCAGGAACTGCGGATGGGCATGATTTACATCAGCCACGACATCGGAGTGGTTGCGGAAATCACCGACCGAACCGGGGTGATGTACGCCGGCAATCTGGTGGAGTTGGGTGATACCGCCGACGTATTCCGCGCGCCGATTCACCCCTATACGGCGGCTCTCATGTCCTCATTCCCCAGCATAAGTGGTGAGAAACTGCCGCTGACAACCCTCCCGGGCGAACCTCCCAACCTGGTTGACCCTCCCCCGGGATGTCCATTCCATCCCAGGTGTGCTTACGCCACCGAGGTATGCCGTCGCGAATATCCGCCACGGGTGGACCGCGGGAGTCAATGGGCCGCCTGCTGGCACCCATTGGACGAAGCGCGTCACCGGGCGGCGGCGCATAACATATCCCAGTAGTCTAACCATGGAATCTGCGTACCCAACGGAATACGACCGAGAGGCCCTGGTCACCGCGGAAGGGTTGACCAAGCGTTTTCCCATCGCCGCGAATTTGTTCCGTAAGCCTTCCAGCTTTATCCACGCCGTGGACGACGTGTCTTTCCAGGTGGGTTGTGGGGAAAGCCTGGGCTTGGTCGGCGAGTCCGGTTGCGGCAAGACCACCGTGGGCAAGCTGTTGGTCAAGCTGCTTGAACCCACCCACGGACGCGTATCTTTCCGGTTCCCCGCGCCGGTTGCCAGCGGACATCTCGCGGGTTCAGTGGTGGTGTCAACTATCGAAGGACGGCAGTTGCGGGCCTTCCGCCGGCAGGTCCAGATGATTTTCCAGGATCCCTACGAATCAATGAACCCCAGGCGAACCGTATATGACACCATCGCCGAACCCCTGGCCGTGCAGGGCATTGGCGACGCACTGGATCGGTTGGACCGCGTCTCCGAGATTCTAAACCTCGTGGGCCTCACCCCGGCCGGCGCGTTCCTGTTCCGGCGTCCTCACGAACTCTCCGGTGGGCAGCGTCAGCGCGTGGCCATTGCCCGCGCCCTGGTCATAGGTCCGTCCTTTGTAGTGGCCGACGAGCCCACCTCTATGCTGGACGTGTCAAGCCGCACCGGCATCATGTCCCTGATGCAGGACCTGGCCCAACGCCTTGGGATCGCCTATCTGTACATCACCCACGACCTGGCGGTGGCCCGCTATATGTGCCACCGGATTGCCGTGATGTACCTGGGGAAAATAGTCGAACTGGCAGATACCGAAGAACTGTTGCACAACCCGCTCCATCCGTACACAAAGGCGCTCCTTTCGGCGGTGCCCGTTCCCGACCCGCTGCGTCGCCGTGAACCCCCGAACATCCAGGGCGACTTGTCCCTGCCTATTGACCCTGGGCCCAGGTGCCGCTTCTACGACCGGTGTCCGATGGCTACCGAAAGATGTCTCAACGATCCTCACCCTCCACAGGAGGAGAGAGCGCCGGGACACTGGGTGGCCTGCTACGAGGCATGAGTCCCGCATGGACGCGTTATGGGCTGAGGTTCACCACTACCGGACGCTTGGCTGTGAACGCATAGCAACCCCGAAGCAGAAACACCAACCGTGAGAATGTACCCGCGGGAGTTTCCCGCAACCCGCCGGAAAGATCCTAAACGGCAGGCGGAACGCCGAGTTTATGAAGCCCTGGCTGGCAGAGATCACCGGGGCTTCGTCTATATCGAGTTGGACTTTGCTGGGTGGGGCAGCTGGAGTGTTTCGCCCTGCAGGTCAAGGGCGGTCACTACGGATTGGTCGATGGCGAGTGGTACCTGAAAACCCTCGTGCTTGTCCAGAAACTCCAGTGAGAAGACGGCGTCCAGCCTCCGTGCATCGCCTCAAATCAAATGTTACTGAACTTCGGTCGCACAAAATCTCTTGGCGGATCCAGCCACAAAATGGGAGATAACTCGCCAGCGCCGTTGGGAAGATCCGCCGCAACGCATCGGCGGACCCGATTTGGGCATCCTTCCTTCCGGCCCTTCCGGCATCCTCCGCCTTATTGATACCCGCCGTGGTTCGCCAAAGGGTCATTACGTGAAGCGCTCCTTTCGGTAGCGTCCTATTTGAGGCAACCACTTGTGCTGGGTAACGGTTTTATTGAGGCAATCCGCACCGTTATGCCAACAACTCTAATCTCTCCATTGACGTTGAACGTACCATCTGAACGGCTTCGCCCACACCTCCGAGGGGGACTGCTCCCTAGTCGCACGCTCCATGTTGCGCCGGCGGCAGCAGATCATCCCAGTCGTCCGTCCAACCAGAAATGGCGCAACCTGGCTCCGGCCGGCGAGGAAACTCCCGGCAAACCCGCGGCCTCTGTTCGTAAATGCGGCACGCGAAGGTGGCTTGATCCAGCATCGGGCAGCACTCCCCCGGATGGTCTAGGAACGGCAGATTGCCGCCGCCGTCGGCAGCGGGCGAGATATCGGCGGTTGTACCCAGGTGCACCGCCTCACGGTGAAACACGGCGACCTCGTCAGGTTCCAGCCGCAGGATCAACGGCCCACGACAGCACATCGCTCGGCACTCATCCATGCAGATGCGGCTGGCCTCTTCGGGCGTGAGATTCAGCAACGTATCACCCCTCCCTCGCGTCCACAGTGTCCTTTTCGATTCGTACAATAGCCGTTACGTAATGCGGGCCAACTCGTCCGCATTGCTCCTTCGCTAGGTATGGCAGAGTTCATTAGCAACTCTGCTATTTCGACGGTGTTCCGTCCCAGCGCCGTGCTTGCTGCTGCGGCCGGAACCGCTCCAGGTCGCAAAAAATGGCAGACTTTATGGCAAAGTCGGCCAATAGATATTCGTTGATGGTAACATCACGGGCAAAAATACGGAGAGGCCCTGTGATGGCAGAGCGCAATTTTGCCAACCGCACGCTGTACCACGGTGACAACCTTGACTTCCTGCGCGGAATGAACAGCAGTCCCGTCAATCTGATTGCCACTGATCCGCCATTCAACAAAAGCCGTGATTTTCACGCTACGCCGGATAGCTTGTCTTCCGGAGCACAGTTTCAAGACCGCTGGAGTTGGCAGGATGATATTCTTGGTGTTGTTACGCCATCTGGTCCAGCCACAACTGGCTGGTGGAGATGTTCCCGGAGAATGCGCAAGAGGAGTATTGGGCGGAGTCACCGGACACATTGTCGTCAACATTCTTTAATCCGGCGGGCGGACTGGTCGACGCGGCGGAAGGGGGATACCGGGTTGCGGGACGGTGGGACTTTTCCAGCGGGTGCGATCCGGAGACGCGGGTCATGCTCATATGCAACGCACCGGAGGGGCCAGTGCTGCTGATGCTGCCCAGCACCGATTGCCGGATTGACGATACCTGGTTCGTGGTCGGGCTGCGGGGGTCGGGGAGCAAGGACGTCGTGGTGGAAGGGGCGTTCGTGCCACGCCACCGAGCGGTGTCGATGAACGATGTGAGGGAAGGCTGCCCCCCCGGCCGAGCAATCCACGGCGCTCCCAACTACCGCATTCCCATGCGGAGCATTTTGTCCTTCACTCTATCGGCGTCAGTGCTGGGAATGGCTCAGGGTGGGTTGGATGTGTTTTCGGAGACTATCCAGGGGCGGGTGTCGGGGCGCACGGGAGGGAAGTTCGCCGAGTCGGTGGGGCTGCAGCTGAGGTTGGCCGAGGCGGACGCGGAGCTGCGGGCCGCACAGGCATTGTTGAAGCACAATTGCACGGAGATTTTCGGAAAGGCCAGGGACAGCCAGTCGTTCACGCTGGAGGAAAGGGCGCGTTACCGCAGAGACCAGTCCTACATCGCCAGGCTGAGCGTTCAAGCCATTGACCGGGTGTTCGAGGCATCCGGCAGAAAGGACCTGTTCGAGCCCATCCGCTGCAGCGGTTCCACCGGGACGTTCATGCCGCGTCCCCCCACGTATCGCTGGCGTGGGACGCTCCAGCGGAGCAGTTCGGGAAGGTCCGGTTGGGACTCGGGCTGGAACGGTCGGACCTTTGATCAATAGCCAGTACGACTGGCGCGGGACTGGCCCCGCCATGCGTCGCACTGGTATGCAACGGCCAGCTTTCGGGGTCGAGCAATGACCAACGTTACCGTCTGGCGGACGAGGCTGGCCCACGCCCTGCCCTTCTACTACGGCTGGGTAATCGCAGGGAACGGGGTAGGGGTGAGCCTGTCCACCCGGGCCGTGATGGCGGTGGCGACCCTTTCCGTGTTCGTTGTTCCGATGACCCAATCCATGGGTTGGTCGGTGGGGATGTTCTCCGGGGCGGTCAGCCTGGCAGGGCTGGTCGCGGTCTTCGTTTCGCCCATCGTGGGGAGATGGCTGGACAAGTACGGGGCGGGAGTCATTCTTGGGATGGGTTCATTTGCCATGGGTGCGCTGGCGATTGGGCTGGCCTTCGTTACCCATCCGTTGGCCTTCTATTTTCTGTGCGTTCCGGGGCGGATGATCTTCTCCGGTCCGATGGAGATGGGGCTGCCCACGGCCATCAGCAACTGGTTCATCCGGAGGCGTCCGATGGGGCTGGCCGTGGACCAAATCGGCAAGGGGGCTGGCCTCGTCATCGTGCCCTTGGCGATGCAGCTGATCATCACAGGGTTTGACTGGCGAACGGCGTGGGGCACCCTGGGGGTTCTGGCGTTTGCGCTGGGGGTTGTTCCGTCCCTGTTGCTGGTGGCACGGCGACCGGAGGATATGGGGCTGGAACCTGACCCGGTACCGGCGCGGGAAGACTCAGCAAACCAGGATTCGGAGGCTGCCCAAGGTTCCGGCAACTCGGGTGGCTTCGCCGAGATCAACTTCACAGTGGGGCAGGCGCTGCGAACGCGGGCGTTCTGGATCCTGGCGATCTTTTCCGGTGCCGGGATGATGGTCCAGGCGGGGTTGAGCCTGCACCAGGTCTCCCACTACATCAGCCAGGGAGTTGACCCGCCGTTCGCCGCGATGAGCGCGAGCACATTCGCCCTCGCCCAAATACCGGCGAGCCTCTTCTGGGCGGGCCTGGCTCGGAGGGTGCCCATCCGATTCCTGATGATGGGAGCGGCGTTCGTGGTGGCGCTGGCCGCGGCGGGGACGGTGATGAGCGACTGGCTGCTGCCGGAGATAATCTCGGCAGCGGGGGTCGGGTTCGGCGTGGGGGGTCTGCAGCTGCTGATACGGCTGGTGTGGGCGGACTACTACGGGCGGCAGAACTTGGGGACAATCCGGGGGCTGACGATGTCGGTGCAGGTGGGCGGGCAGGCGCTGGGGCCGGTAATCGCCGGGTTCATGTTCGACTATTTCGACAGCTACCAGATTCCGTTTACGTTTTTCGCCGTGGCAGTGTTCATGGCGGGGATCATGGTACTGGCGGCCAAACCACCACAGGCTCCGACCCCGGCGCATCCGAGGGAACCGGCGGGGGTTTCGGGTTAATCCAACCGGCAACCTCCGATTCCGAGAGGTTGACCATACCCCGAGCTACCGCACTACCGTCCCCGTAGAAACCCAGGTAACTTGGGCCAGCTTTTTTCGTCCCAACCACTGGTCATGAAGCCGCGGGCGAGGTTTGTCCCTCCCCAGGCAGGGATTCTTCCCAGTTGGGGATGAGGATGCGGGAGGATGATTCCAGCAATAGGATGAAGACGACTCCGGCGAGACGGGCGGCAATGGATATGGTCCAAGCGACGTCGTAGGAGCCTCCCCCGATGCCATGGTGCGTCGACGCCGTTACCCTGGACGCAGACGCGAGAGCGGATGATCCTGGCAAGCCCCATAACAGGCTAGACTCTAACCCGGGCGCGTCGGCTGCTTGTGGGCCAGGTAACAACACCATCTACGGGTTATACGACCCAAAAGCCTTTGGCGTTGTACGAAAGATTGATTGAAGCCAGCAGCAACGTAGGAGACTTGGTGCTGGACCCGTTCTGCGGATGCGCTACCACCCCGGTTGCCGCTGAACGGCTGAGCCAGCAGTGGGTTGGCATGGACATTTGGACTGGTGCTCACCAAATGGTGTTAGACAGATTGGAGTCGGAGGGATTGGCCGTCAAGAACCGTCGCGGCAGGCGCGGCGGACAGCAGTCGCTCAATTTTGCCGATATTCAATACGAATCAAAACCGCCGAAACGAACCGATGATGGGGAACCCGCCACGCTGACGCTCCGAACCCCAACGGGTCGCGCATTGCAGTATCCTCGTCCGAGGACGCAACACGGGCGTTTGCTGACCGACATCGGCGCTTTCTGCCAAGCTGGACTTTCCGCATTTCAAGCGGCGTAAGCCAGGGAATCGACAAGTCGGTGGTACAGGGCGACTGGGAGTTCCTGCGTATCGGGGTCGACGGCCGACGTTGAAAAACCCTCCGAGGCCAGCCACAGGTGGCGTCGCACCAGGGCAATGGCGTCCACGAAGGTCGGCAACGGCTTGTCGTACCAGGCCGCTCGGCGCTGGGTCATGGGGCGCTGTTTTTGCAACGTGTGGGCGGCCAGGGTGGTCCAGGAGAAGATTCCCAGCAGGACGGGCGTGGTGCGGGCGATGGCCAGGTCGGACCACTGGCGTTGGGTTTCCAGGCCCAGGTGGGTCCGCACCTCCTGAAAGGTAACTTCCAGTTGCCAGCGCAGGACAAACCATTCCAGGATCTGGGTCGGGTCCGCGGCGGGGTCGGTGCACAGCAAGGCCTGGGTGGCGAAGGAGCCCTGGGGATCTCGGATCAGCACCCAGCGGATGCGGACTGGAGACTTGCCGGAGCGGTACCAGACCGCCGTTTGCGACGTGAGTTCCACCGTGCGGGTGGCGCCGTCATAGCAGGCCACGGCCACGCTGGCCCAAGTTGCCTGGGGCTGGTCAAGGAGGACTTTCAGCGAGGGTCGCCGCGCGCCTTTCAGCGGCGGGCGGCCGTTCTGACCCGGCTGACGGGCTGGCGCGGGCGCATAGAGAGCGGCGTCCAGCCGTAGTCTGGCAATGAGGGTAACGGGTTCACGGAGGGATTGGCAGCAGTGGAGCAGGTCCAGCACGGCGTAGCTGTTGTCGCCCACCAGCGCCAGTGGACGTTGGGGCAGCCAGCGTGGTTCGGCAGGCTCACCATGAGCGGGGTTGCAGGATCATCTGTCGCGCCCAGTCGGTGAGCTTCTTGTGCCGACGTCCCTGCTGTTGGTAGTACCGGGTCGATGGCGCCAGCACGGTGAGCGCCGGCAGGGCCCAATGGCGTCCGGCCCAAGGCACGTGGCCCAGCCACATCAGGGAGATCCAGCGCAGGCCGCTGGCCTTGACCAGTTGGCTCCGGCTGGAACGCACCGCGTCGCGGTAGATGCCCCGACCTTTGATCTTGGCGCCGCGACGCCGTTCCAGGGTTTCGTCGATGCCGAAGACCAAGGGGCCATCCCCACCATCAAGGTGCTGGAGCAGCAACACCAAGAGGATGCGCGCCGCTGCACGGGGCGACCACACCGCCCGGTTGAGCACCTCATGGTAGCGGGCGTAATCGCGGTGATCGCTGCGGCCCATGACCCGCAGGGCCGCGGCGACGGTGCGCTGACCCGGGGTCAGGATCGCGCCCACCAGCAGTACCTGGGCTTTCCGCCAGGTCGGGTTGGTAAACAGCGTTGCGAAGGGAATGAGTATCGATACAATGGCATTGGGCAGGGTAAGCATAGCTGGGCCTTTAGTGAGATTTTGGTCAGGCCAGCTTACCCTGTCTTTATACTTTTTCTAAATTATGCGTAAAGCCTAGCTTCGTGGCAGAATTCTCCAGGTTGCGCAGTATCTTGCGCTGCGGTATGCCGGAATGGGCGAACTCCACGAGGAGATAGCCCAGGTTGCATACTTCCTGCAGTTCCTGGATTTTCTCCGCGACGTTGTCCGGCGAGCCCACCAACAATGTTCGGGGCTCCAGGAAGTCCCAGTCCAGTTTGACCTCCGGGTCGAGATCTTCGCCGGGATTGGTGAACACCTGTCGCCCGCGGAAGGGGTCGTTGAATATGAACGCCGACATGATGCCGCTCTCGGCATCCCTGCGGGCTTCTTCCATTGACGGGGCGACGTAGGTGGATCGCATGACCGCCTGGTCTTCGCCCAATCTGAACGGGCGGCCCTCCAGGTTGGTACGGACCTCGGCGTAGAGTTCCATGCGTTGCCGGATTCTAAGTGGAGGCGGCTGCCAATAGCAGGCTTTCAGCCCCATCTCGGCGGCGGTAGTCACCGACCGGTCGGTGAACACCGTCATCCAGGGGGGAGGATGAGGATTTTGGTAAGGTCGAGGAGTAACGCGCAGCTTGGTCACGCGGTTGCCGTCCTGCCACGCTGGATCAGCGGCAAGCGACGGGTGAGAGAAAGCAGTGTCCGGAGCGGGAAAGGTGTAGTTGGATCCCTGGTGGGCAAAATACTCGTTGGACCAGATCTTGCAGACTATCTCGACCGTTTCCTGGAACAGCTCCCGGTTCTCCATGTCCTTGCGGGGGTCCGCGTTGGGGTGAAACTGCGGCCCCTCGTATGGCCAGATGCCGCGTCCAAAGCCTACTTCGAGGCGGCCTCCGCTCATGTTGTCCAGTATAGCCAGGTCCTCGGCGAGCCGGATCGGATGCCACCAGGTGGCGATATTCGCCATCTGGCCGATGCGGATTCTGGAGGTGCGGGCGGCTAGGTCCGCGCCCAGCAGTATCGGATTGGGGAGATCGCCCACGCCGAACGGGGTGAAGTGATGCTCGCCCAGCCATATGGCCTCGAAGCCGAGCTCTTCCGCCAGGATGGTCTGCTGCCGCAGGTTGTCCAGCAGACCTGCCGAATCGGTGGCTTCGCCGGCCGAGGCCGCCACGGTGGTGAATGCCGCGAATCGCATGCCAGGCCTCCTCTCTTAGGTTCGTGTACCAGATGCCTGCCGTAGCGATTACCTTACCCGAACCAGCTTCTGCACGCGCTGGTTAGAGGTGTCGGCGCCATAAATGTTGCCCTGGGAGTCGGTGTAAACCTGGTGGGCGTATTCGAAGGTCCTGCCCCGGGCCAGGAGTTCACCATCCAAAGTCAAAATGCTGATGCGCGGCACCTGGTCGGTAACGTAAACCCTCTGCTCCGCATCGATGTGCACGCCCATGGGACACTTGAAGTCGGTCCACTGGTCCACGAAGTCGCCGTCGACGGTGAACACCTGCACGCGGTTGTTCTCCCGGTCCGCCACGTAGACCCGGCCGTCGACGGACACGCGGATGCTGTGGGGCACCAAGAACTCGCCGGGCCCTCGGCCGGGACTGCCGAAGGAGGCGATCAGGGCGCATTGCCTCAACAAAACGTTACTTTTAGGAAGTAATTGCCGCAAATAGAATGCTACCGAAAATTCGGGAGGCAAACGCGTGGTCCCGGGGCGAACCATTAGGTCGTTACAAATGCCATCAATTCCGATCGTATGGCGTCAATGACCCCAAGGCGATCGCGTCTTATCGGGATGACTTCCCAATGCGCAGCCGAAGAATCTAATTTTCTTGACTGCGGGTCATTCTGAAGGTCTGGGTCTTTCGACAGGATTCCAGACCCTTCCGCAAGCTCAATGTGGCATCCCTGCAAATCAGGGCAAACAGCGTAATCCAAGACGCGATTATCCTGACAGAGGCACCGAGCTTATCTGCCTACATCGGTGCCCCTGTGGTAAGACGAGCATGAGGGGTTAATGCCCGTAGCCGGGCAGGGTGTGCACGTTTTCCAGCAGGTCCAGTGCCAGGGCGGCAACGTCGCCCAGCAGGACACGGTTGATGTGTTCCATGGTGTCGGCGGGGGTGTTGATGCGGGACAGGTCGTTGGACCGGAAAAAGACTGTTGGCACCCAGGCATCGCGGAAGTTGGCGTGGTCACTGCCCATTTCGGCCCGGGCGCTCACTTCCAGCGAAATGCCTTGCCTGGTTGCGACTTCCTTGACGTGGCCGACCACCCAGCGGTCGCCCGAAACCGCCAGGCGGTTGCCGGAACCGACCGAGTCCACGTTTATCATCAGGTAAATATCCTCCAGTTCCTCGGACGAAAGGCTTTCCACGTAATACTCGCTGCCGTGCAGCCCCGTTTCCTCGGAACCAAAGGCCACAAAGTGCAGGGAGAAGGAGCGGCCCTCCAGCCGTTCTGCCATCGCCAGCAGGGCGCCCACGCCCGAGGAGTTGTCGGAGGCGCCTATGGAGTCGGGCACCGTGTCGTAGTGGGCGCCGATCACGATGACGCCCTCGCCGGCGCCGGGCAGTTCGCCAATTACGTTGCGGGAGAGAACGGTGTTGTCCCGGACGGCAACGGTGGCCTCCACTGGCTCGCCACGGTCCATGAACTCCTTGAGTTTGCGCCCGTCGATTTGGGACAGGGAAATGGCCGGTATGCGGCTTCTGCCGCCCAGGGTGCCCCGGAAGTTGCCCTGCTCGTTGTTGTAGATGATGGCGGCCACGGCGCCGGCGTCATGCACTCGGGCCACCTTGCTGCCAAAGGTGATTTCGCCCCGCTCAATCAGGACTATTTTGCCGTCCAGACCCTCGGCGGGAATGTCCTCCGGCTTGGCCAGGCCCACCAGCACCAGCGGTGCCGTCGCCTGGCCGCCGGCGGTGCCGGTCAGAGTGTTGGCGTCCAGGCTGCCCGGTTCGAGGCTGGCAAGGTCAAGGCTGGCCGTGGGCGAGTCCCAGGAAAATTCCTGGACTTCGGGGCTGTATCCCAATTCCTCCAGACGTCCCACCAGGAACTGGGCGGCCGCGTGCTCCAGGTCGGTGCCGCTGGTCCTGACTCCCAAGTCCTCCGACATTTCGCTCAGGTAGCTGAAAGCCCGTTCTTCCAGCAGGGCTAGGTCGCCAAAAATGGCCGCGCTTTCGGTGGAGGGCTGCTCCCCGTCCGCGGGCGCCATCTCCGGCACAACGGTGGGTGTTGCAGTGGGAGAGGCGACGGTGGGCTGCGGCGGCGGCGCCAGGGTAAGAGTCGGCGGCACCAGTGAATTGGTGGGTACGGACGTGAGAGAGGCAACGGTGGGCCGCGACGTTGGCGCCAGGGTGGGAGTCGGCGGCGCCGGCGGTTTGGTGAGTACGACTGTGGGTTCCGAAACCGCCTCCCTGGCTTGGCTGATTGCCGACGGCGCGTCCGGGGAGGCCGCAGACGGATCGGAGAAACAGGCCGCAGCGGTCAGCCCGAGGAGGACGAGGGTGATCAGAGCGGGACCGACGAGCCGGGTTTTGCGGGCAATATTGGTCATATTAGATGCGTACCTCTTTGGATCTGTGGCACTCGTTACGACGACGGTTCCGCGAAGGATTTGTTCAGTCCTGAGTTTGCAGCATGAATCATGCCAAATCTTGATGGCCCAGGACGACGAAAACGCAGCTCCTCGCAGGGCAATTGCGTCCTAGCCGAGCGGTACCTCTAGCAGGTGTTCTTCCCGCCCGCCGGCCGGCGGGCGCTTGCCATGTACTTGGCGGCGGTAAAGTGGGCCATTGGTGAGGTCGCCGGCAACCCCCGCGTCGGCGGACACTCAGCATCGATGGATCTCCTTACCGTGTCCCTGCGCATACCCGGCTCCCTGACCATCTTCCGATCGGACACGCCCTCGGGCGCGGCCTTCTGCACCGCGGCTCATCGGGCTTGCTGAAGAAACGTCGGCTTCCTGGTTGAGGCGACCGTCATGGCAACCGCGTCTTCGTCGTAAATAGCGCAGTTATAATCGTAATCGGCGGGGATATAGTGAGGCAGGCGGGCAGTACGACTGTCTCCACCTTCGGCCATAACACACGGGGTTAGACGAGATCAGCGCTGAACCTGCGTGGTAGCAACAGGATTGCGGACCGACTTCCCGCCGCTGTATCTCAAGTGCTCAACCCCAGGTTGCGGTCAGTTTTTCGGTGTTGGGGACATTGACCGGTTCGCACGCCAAATCACGCGCTGGCTGTGGCAAACAGTACGGATCGCCCATTCGCAAGCTGGTTGCCGCATGCCAGGATCGTGGGATAATCACGGCGTTACCCGACCGGCGATAACGTTGCGGAACCTCCAGTTACGATGGCGCAACCCGACGTCGTTCGGTTTGCGAGAATAGAAAGCGTTGTGACGATAATGGTAGTGCCAGAGTCGCGCGAACGAGCAGCGATATTCCACGAATGTACCAGGGGGCAAAATGGCAATATATCGGGTATTTTCGGACGCCGACGGCGAGAGCCACATCGAGGACCTGAATCTCGAGGAGCACCCGGAGCTGGGGGCGCTGATCAATGTGTCGGAGGTGCGGGTGCAGGAGTTTGACGGGTCGCGCCACAGGGACTTTAATCCCCTGCCCGAGCGCAGGCTGATCATCCACCTGTCCCGCGAGGTGGAGACCGGGGCCAGCGACGGCGCGAAACGGGTGCTGCGGGCCGGGGATATCCGGCTGATGGAGGACGTCACCGGCAAGGGCCATTCGCACAACGACCTGACCCCATCGGCCGCGGTCTACGTCCTGCTGAACGACTGATTGACCGTCGGACTCGTAATTACGTCGCAATGGCCGGTATGTCCAGGTCCCTCACCAGGTTGGCTAATTGGGCCACGTCTTGATCTATAACTTGCTGTAGCGCCACCAGTTGTTGGTCTATGTCGGCGGAGAGGTAGTCGAAGACCTGATAGACCTGCTGAGGAGGCGCAAAGTCGGCGTTGGCGACAACGGCGGTGAGTTCCGCCAGCTTGCGGTTGAGCCGCACCGGTAGGTCCAACCGGTCCCGGGCGCCCCGGTACGCCGACTGGATTAGCCGGTCTTCAATCTGCCTCAACTTCCCCTTCACCGACTCCGCCGCGTCGCCCACCGTCTCCGCCGAGGGATGCCCCTGGGCGCGACCCACCCACTGGTCTAACTGCTGGCGGACCCGGCGCAGTTGGTTGATGCCGTCGTGTGTCTCCGACACCTTGTCGCGAATCTGAATCAGGAATTGGAACTGGGCATCCAGATCTTCCTGGCTAGTCCCCACCCGGGGGTCTTTGACTATGTGGAACGTCTGGGTCTGGGAGTCGTCGCCCACTTGCAGCGTCACCCGGTAAGTGACGGGCGATGCCAGGGGGCCGACGAGAGAGTCCTCGGTGCTCTTGTCTTCGGGCACCTTGCGGGCCGGCGGATAGCGCATATTCCATACGAAGCGGTTCATTCCCGGTTCGGCTGGCACCCGGGGTTCTGGGGTATTCGCGTCAGCCTCCCGGGGGTTGCTGGAGAAGCTCCGTATGATCCTCCCGTCCTCTTCCAGGATGCTGAGGGTTATCTCCGCTGGCGCCTCCTTCAGATAGTAGTGAATCATCACCCCGTCGGGCGGGTTCTCCCCGGCATCCCAGAACTTCCGCACGGTCTCGCCCCCCTTACCCAGCGTCTCGCTGTAGGCGACGTCCGCACCCAGACCGGCGCGGTAGATCTTGCCGAGGGTGGGCTTCCGCTCCCGGAAGGGCGACCGGACCCGGTAGGTGTCCCGGGGCTGCAACAGGACGCAGGCTTGTTCCGCCAGGGATGGGGTGAGCTGGCGCAGTTGGCTCAGGTCGTCCAAAATCCAGAAAGACCGCCCGTGGGTGGCGGCAATCAGGTTGTCGTCCTTGATCGCCAGGTCGTACACCGGGACCACCGGAAGGTTGGCCCGTAGCGGCTGCCAGGATTCCCCCTGGTCGAAAGACACATGCACTCCGGTCTCGGCGCCGGCGTACAGCAGGCCCGGAAGGGTGGGGTCTTCCCGCACCACCCGGGTGTAATCATCCTGAGGCAAACCCGCGGTTATCGATGTCCAGGTCTGGCCGTAATCGGTAGTCTTGTAGAGCATCGGACGGGTGTCGTCCAGCTTGTAGCGAGTGGATGCCAGATAGGCCGTGGCCGGGTCGTGGGGGGAGACCTCAATCATGCAAATGAGCGTCCACTCCGGCAGGTCGTCGGGCGTCACCAGGTCCCACGTAGCCCCACCGTCTGGGGACAGGTGTACCAGTCCGTCGTCGGATCCGGCCCAGAAGACACCCGGCTGGTGTGGAGATTCCACGAAGGCGAAGATGGTGGCGTAGACCTCGGCGCCGGAGGTATCCTTGGTTATGGGACCACCCGAGGGTTCCAGGGTGGCCGGGTCGTGGCGGGTCAGGTCAGGGCTGATGGCTTCCCAACTGTGGCCCAGGTCGGTGGTACGGAACACCAGGTTGCCAGCCACGTACAGGGTCTGCGGGTCGTGGGGCGAGAACATGATGGGATAGGTCCACTGGAAGCGGTACTTCATGTCCTTGGCCCCCCACCCGGTGTACAGCTCCGGCCACACCGTGATAATCCGCACCTGTCCGGTCGCGTGGTCGTAGTGCAGCAGGTTGCCGCCGCCGGCAGAGCTGCCAATGGCCCCGGAAATAACAACGTTGGGGTCCTGGGGATGAACGGCGATGTGGCCGCTTTCCGAGTTTCCCACGACGTAACAATCGCCCCAGGGGATCGCCCCTTTGTGGGTGCGGGAAGGCACGCTGATGGCGGTGTTGTCCTGCTGGGTTCCGTACACCCGGTGGGGAAACTGGTTGTCGGTGGTCAGGTGGTAAAACTGGGCCGTGAGCTGGTTGTAGATGCTGGACCAGCTCTCCCCGCCGTTGAAGGTGACGCAGGCGCCGCCATCGTTGCCCTCGATCATCCGTAGCGGATTGTTGGGGTCAATCCAAAGGTCGTGGTCGTCGCCGTGTGGCGTGGTGACCCGGTTGAAGCTGCGTCCCCCGTCACCGGACTTCCAGCACTGGTAGTTAAGTATCCACACCGTGTCCGGGTCCTGCGGGTCAGCGAAGATGTGCTGGTAGTACCAGGGACGCCCCTGCAGGTCCCGGTCGTCGCTGACCAACTCCCAGGTATCTCCCCCGTCGTCGGAACGGTACAGGCCGCAGTCCTCGGCCTCGATGGTGGCCCACACCCGCCCTGGTTTGGCGGGGGATACCGCGACGCCGATGCGTCCCTTGAGGCCGCCGGGCAAGCCGGGGTTGTCGGTAATCTCGGTCCAGGAGTCACCCCCGTCCACCGACTTGAAGATACCGCTTTCCGGACCGCCGCTGATGAGGCTCCAGGGTGTGCGCCGGGTCTCCCAGATGGAGGCGTAGAGGACGCGGGGGGTTGTTGGGGTCCAGGGACAGGTCCACTGCCCCGGCGTTCTCGCTGCGGAACAGGACCCGCTCCCAGGTGTTCCCTCCGTCCCTGGAGCGGAATACGCCCCGCTCCTCGTTGGGGCCGTAGGCGTGTCCCAGGGCCGCCACGTACACCAGGTCCGGGTTGGCGGGGTGTACCCGCACCCGAGCAATGTGCCGGGTATCGGACAGGCCCATGTTGGTCCAGGTCTGACCGCCGTCAGTGGACCTGTACACCCCGTCCCCGTAGGTCACGTCTCCGCGGATACAGGACTCCCCCATGCCGGCGTAAATCACGTTGGGGTCGGAACCGGCGACGGTGATGGCGCCCACCGAGGCGGTGTTGAAGTAACCGTCGGAAACATTCTCCCAATAGGTCCCGCCGTCGGTAGTTTTCCATACCCCGCCGGCGCACGCGCCGAAGTAAAACACGAAGGGATTGACGGGGTCGCCGGTTACCGCCACCACCCGCCCGCCCCGGGGCGGACCGATGCAGCGCCACCGCACCGCGCCGAGTAGCTCCTGCGGGACGGAAGAAGCCGGGGCCTGGTCTTGCCGCGTTTCGCTCGTCGTCATCGTAGCACCTACCCGTTCGAGATCTGCATCTGCCGGGGAGTCCTGTGGCTCGTCGCCCAGGCGGATGCACGTTGGGGAATTATCCCCTTGCGCACGAGGGTGTGTCGAGGGATGTGCTCAAAGCTGGACTTTGCACAAAAGCTAGATAAATTATAAGAACAGGGTAAGCTGGCCGGACCCTCCTGGAAAAAGGCCAAGCAATGCTCACCCTGCCCAACGCGATTGTACCCGTACTCCATCCCTTCGCCACGCTGTTTCGCAACCCGACCTGGCTGAAAGCCCAAATCCTGTTGGTCGGCGCGATACTGGCTCCCGGCCAACGCACCGTGGCATCGGCGCTCCGTGTCATGGGACTCAGCGACCACCGCAACTACGCCCGTTATCATCAAGTGCTCAATCGGGCGGTGTGGTCGCCCCGCCAGGCGGCACGCATCCTGCTCGTGCTGCTGCTCCAGCACCTGAACCAGGGCGATGGTCCGTTGGTCTTCGGCATACGAGCCCTGTACCAATCAGGAAACCCTGGAACGGCGCCGCGGCCCTAAAATCAAATCCCTGGGCATCTACCGCGACGGGGTGCGCTCCAGTCGGTCTCAGGTGGTCAAGGCCAGTGGCCTGCGCTGGATCTCCCTGATGTGGCTGGGCCATGTCCCCTAGTATTACAACGACGGTTCAAGGAGGGATGTTTGGGGATGCGCGAAGGGCGGCGCGCCGCTTGGCGTGGGAGCGTCTGGCCCGTTCGTTGCATTCTTGGGTCTGCTCCAGCCACCGCAGCAACTCAGCCGGCCCGAACCGTTCCCGGGGCAGCATCTCTCGCACCACCCGGTAAACCTGCGGCCGGGTGATCCGGGGCATCTTTTTCCCCCCAAGCCTGTTGCAGACTCAGGAGAAACGCTCCGCCCAGCAGGCACAGGGCCACGTGATGATGCCAGCCCGCCCAGGTGCGGGTCTCGTACTCATCCAGCCCCACATCGCTTTTTTCCGTCTCGAACTCGGTTTCAATGCGCCACCGCGACCCTCCCACGTAGGCCAGGGTCTCCAGGGAAGTGTCCTCCGGGGCGTTGGACAGGTAGTAGCGGGGCTCGCTGCCGTCCCGGTTCCGGCGGTAGACGGCCCAGTGGATTTCGCCAGGCTTCCGCTTACTGGTCGACCGCACCCGCTGGGCGCTGAACTGGTAGCTGCGGGGACCCTGGCTTCCCTCTGCCACCGTAATCTCCCGCCAGGCCTCCTCCGGCAATTCAGCGCTGCGCTCCACCATGGTGCGCCGCTGCCCGCCCTTGAGCCTGGGTTTGCGGGGACGCCCGCTCCCCTGATACTCTGGACTGGTCCAGGCTGGCTCCAGCGGCCAGACCGTGGCGCCGCCGGGAACGTCCAGCACGTAGCGCATCCCCAGCGCCGCCAGTCCATCGCGGAAGGACGGCGACATCCCGAAGGCGTCGTCCCCGGCAACCCAGCCGGCTTTCAGATGCCCCCGCTCCAAGGCCCGCTCCAGCATCTCCAGCGCCAACTTGGTTTTTGACCGGTAGTTCCGACTCTCCTCCGGCACCCCCGCCGCCGCACAGCGGTCGGTGTCCGAGGTCCAGCTCTCCGGCAGATAAAGCCGTTTGTCCACCAGGGCCCGTCCCTGCAGGCTGACGTAGGCCAGGAACATTCCAGCCTGGCAGTTGGCCACCTTGCCCAGGCTCCCGCAGTACTGACGCGCCACGCCCACGGACTTCCTGCCCTGCTTGGGGAAATCGCTGCCGTCCAGCACCCACACCGCCTCCGGGCGCCCCAGCCGGGGTCCCAGGTACTCTTGGAGGCGGCCCATCACCACGTCGTCATCCCAGGGGGACTCGGTGAGAAACCGCTGCATCACCCGGGCTGACGCCGGAACCGTCTCCGACAGATTCTCGGCGTTGCGCCGCTCCCCGGACTGCACCAGCAGGGCCTGCAGATAATGACGACTGTGATCCCGCGCCTCCCGGCGGCCAAACAGCGGAGCGAAGTAAGCGTGAAAATCCTGAAAGACCCCGTCCACCTGCTCGAAAGCCGCCGCATCCATTTCCCTGCCCCGCCTCCTCAAGCCTTACCCAACTACCCCCACCATCCTATCATGACAACCGTCGTTGTAATACTAGAAGGCTGGCCGGAAACCGACCGGATTATGGCGAGGGGTTATACTCTGGGCAATCAAGGCTAGCGGAGCAGGGCAATGCTGGGAAAGCGTTCAGACCAGAGGGGCCTCTGGGAAGCGGATCGGTTGTATCTGGACTACGTGGGCAAGGACACTTTCTACGGCTTGCTGGCCGCACTGCGGGGCGAGCTGTTCAGCGATGACGATTTCGCCGAGATCTATTGTCCGGACAATGGACGGGACAGCGTGCCGCCCAGCCTGCTGGCCACGGAGCTGTTGCTGCAGACCTACGACAAGGTGAGCGACGCCGAGGCCAAGGCGAGAGCCGACTTCGACATCCGTTGGAAAGTCGCCCTGGGGATTGAGATTGAGGATAGACCCTTTGCCAAGAGTACGCTGCAGATGTTCCGGGCGCAGCTGATACTGCACGACCAAGTGCGGGAGGTATTCGAGAGCAGCCTTGCACCTGGCTCGGCAGTCGGGCTACCTGAAAAAGCGTGGGATGCGGGTGGCGCTGGACACGACCTGCATCCTGGGACGGGGCGCGGTGAAGGACACCTACAATCTGCTGGCGGACGGGATCATCAAACTGTTGCGGGCCCTGGCGGCCGTGGCGAAGATCACCGTCAGGGGATGGGCCGAAGCCCAGGGGTACGAGAAGTACCTGGGCTCCAGCATCAAGGGCGAGGCGGCGATCGACTGGTCGGACCGCAAAGCGCGGGCGGCGTTGCTGGCTGAGCTAGTGGCCGATGCGGACCGGCTGCTGGAATTGGCGCGGCAGGCGTGGCTGGAATTGCCGGAGGACAGCATCCAGCGGCAGAGTATAGTGGATGCGTCGGAGTTGCTGGGACAGTTGCTGCTCCAGGACATCGAGCGCAAGAGCGGTGATGGCGATGTTGATGCTCATGCTGATGACGGGGTGAGCAAGGACCGGATGCTGTCGGTGCATGACCTGGAGCTGCGCCACGGGCACCAGAGCAGCCGGCGACGGTTTGACGGGCACAAGGCGGCCATCGTCGTGGATAGCGACAGCCAGCTGATCACGGCGGTGGACGTGTTGCCGGGCAATGCTCCCGACAATCTGGGGGCATTGGAGTTGGTGGAGCAGAGCGAAGCGAGTACCGGCTCGGTGGTGGAGTAAGCCATGGGCGACGCCGCCGATGGGGACGGCAGGACCCGCCAGACCTTCGCCGAGGCGGGACGCCGGTTGGTGGCCAAAGCGCCGGGCCGGCCCAACCGGAAACACTTTCCCAAGAATGACTTTCACCGAATGACTTTCACCTTGACCTGGCTGCGGGCAGTTGCACCGGTCCGGCGGGACGGGTTACCCGCACCATCGTGCCAACCGGGAAACGGACTGGCCGCACGGGTCGTGTCTATCGATTGCAGGCTTTCCAATTTGATGGGGCGGTATGTTGGGCATGTCCACTGCGGTCCCAGTGCATCGCGGCCCAAGGCAGGAAGGGTCGACGGGTGCTGATCCATCCCCAGGAAGCCCTGCTGCAGTAGGCCCGAGCGTTGCAACGGAGCGCCGACTACGACGAGTATCGAGCGCGCCGAGTAGTGGCAGAGCAGCGGCTGGCGCGGCTGGTCCAGTTAGGCATCCGCCAGTCCTGCTACTTCGGGCGTGCCAAGACGAAGTTCCAGCTGTACTTGGCGGCCACGGTGGCCAACCTGACCCTGGCGTTGGGCAAAATCGGGTTGTCGGGCAGTACCGGTGGCGGCGCAGCAGGCCGCCGCATCGCCCTCAATGTTGTCCGCTCTGTTGTCGCCAATGCTGCGGCCAATTTCGGCGCGGTCCGGCTCGGACAACTATGGTCCCTGATTTTGCTCACGTCGGCTTTACTGCCGAAATCCCTCTACCCAACCAGGGCTTTCCGGCCCGGTTTCTAGTTGCGCGTCCCGCCGGGAACCAATCGGCTTCGTTCAGCGTATATATAAGTGAAGCAACGGAATTACATGCAAGTTCAGTCAGGGATGAAGACAACAATTGCCATCATCACCATTATCGCCGTCGTTGGGCTGTTAGCGATGGCCTGCGGTGGGAAGCCTACGCCGGTTGACGATTCGCAGCCAACACAGGTGCCAACCTCTTCGCCTGTCCCTCCCACGCCCACTCCGATGTCGACGCCGACCGTTCACCGCGTCGAGATTGGGCTTGACGGATTCATCGAACTGCCCGACCAGGGTATTGGAATCTCCTTTGACGTGGGGGTGGAGGATTCCCGATGTCCGGCAAACGTCGTATGCGTATCGGCTGGGAAGGCGGTGATCGAACTGACGGTGACTGAGGCTGACACTAGCGCTGTCGTTCGTCTGTCCCTTGAGCCGGGCTCCGGTATCGAAGGCCCGTGGGCCAGAGTAGCCAGCTCCCAGCCCGGTTCAGAAGACATCTCAATTCGGCTGACAAGCCTGGAGGGGTATCCAGGTTCTGACGACGACAAAGCAGGCGGGGAACCGACGGCGGTGCTGGAAGTCATGGTTGACGGTGGCGGCGGTGGTTAATATCGTAGGTTAAGCATGGAGTTCAATTCAGTATTCGCTCCGGCATTCGGCTTAAAAAGCGTTCTTGGGCGTTCAGGCGCGCGGCAACATCTCCACGGTCTCGCATAGCAGCACATCGCCTTCACCGCGTAGTTCGTTCACCCGGCCGTAGAGTGTTGCGCCGAAAGCTATGCTCGCTTTCCGCGCGATGAATTCGGCGGCTTCGAGCCGAAAAAATCCTGATGGCCGAGCGCGGAAACTGATGCCTGCGCGAGCCAAGATGCCCCCGAAGGGGTGGACGCCTTCGATAAACTCTGGACGCAAAAGCGCCGGGAACGCGTCCAACGCGATGCGAATGGCAGCCAATTCCACCACCTGACGCTCTCCGTCCTCCACGGTGTACAGCCCGACGAAGCGGTAAAGCGAGCGTTCGTCGACTAGCAGGTCATCCGCAATGAGGTCTACAGCCAGCTGTTGGCCCCAGTGCGCCTCGAGGGTGGCCGTCATGCCGGCGTTGTGGACCAAGAGCTTGTGGTAGCTGCGGGGCATTAGCTCTGGGGGCTCGACATGGATTGCTGGCACCTCCATAGACAGGTAGCCGCAAAGCTTGCGGACTACCGCTTCCACCTGATCGTACTCAACTCTTCCCCAATCGACCACGGTCCCTCCCTTGATTCGCCCAGTACGACAAAATCGACGTGGGCTGCCCGGCCGCACTCACCTCGGCGTGAGCATCCGCCGGATCAAGCCTTCCGGCGCCTCATTGACCGAGAATAAGCGGGCACTTTTCTCCGATACGAAATTCCTTTTGCGCAATCCTCTTTATAACCACTCACGGTTAGGCTCTGGAGAATAACCCATTATATTTGAACCCTCATGGAGTTTTTCTCTTTGGAGGGCCACCAGCCCCCAACGGAGCTGGGCGACGCCGCGGTTGCCGTCTTCGTCAAGCCGACAGACCGCGAAGTCCTGTGCCGGCGCGCCGTTGTAGCTCGGTTGAAAGTTCAACGGCAGTTCCGATCCTCTCGGGCGGTACAGATCGTGGATCTGTCGCTTGGCCAGCTGCTGACTGAAACCGCCACACACCGTTGGATACTCTCGGCGTCCTCCGTCTCCAGTGATTTGCACGAGCTGCGGCGACGGAATCGAGCAACAGGATCTGACCCATATTAGTCTCCAATTATATCCCTGTATATCCCTGTGATCACCCCAGGGGGCAAGTGCATCCGTTCGGTCACCACCAGCCCAAGGTCTCTCAAGAAGCCGGTGGCCGATCGAAATCACCATCAATTAAGCGCAGAGGCCCCTGCTATCTCAGGGCCCTCCTCCGAAGAGACTGCGGCTATCGGTTGCGGCTAGGCTTTTATGGCTATCGCGCTTGGGCCCCGGGGTCGGGCTCTTCACCTCGGCTCCGGTGCGGGGCGTCGTTCTCGGCGACCAGGCGTTGAGAACCTAGCACTACAACGACAGTTCAAGGAGGGATGTCCGGGGATGCGCGAAGGACGGCGCGCCGCTTGGCGTGGGAGCGTCTGGCCCGTTCGTTACTATCCTGCGTATCCTACAGCGACCGCAGCAGCTCAGCCGGCCCGAATCGTTCCCGGGGCAGCATCTCTCGCACCACACGGTAGACCTGCGGTCTCGTGATCCGAGGCATCTTTCTCGAGTGCAGCTGCCATTGCTGGACAAAGGGCTGGGCGTCGTATTCAGAACTTTGCTCCGAGATGGCCCTGTTCATGGCACCGCCGCCAAACTCCCCGACGGATCTGGCACCAGTTGCAAGTAGATCAGCGTTGTTTTGATATCTGAGTGCCCTAGCCAACGGCTGAGGTAGTTCAGCGGGATGCCGTTCATCGGCAGGCGCCTGGCGTAGCTGCGGCGCAGCGTGTGGGTCCCCACGTGGCGGCCCGCTGGGAACTGACCCCTCTCCGTTGCCAACTGCGCCGCCGCCTGCACCCACCGCCAGGCGGTAGTCCTTGACGCGTCAATTAGCCGCCTCTGGCCGACGGCTCCGTAACTGGTGGCCGTGATGAGGGCGATTTGCAGCTCAGGGTGCATCGGGACCACTCGGGACTTGCTTCCCTTGCCGCGCCGTACTCGGAGCGTGGGCCGGTCGGAATCCAGGAACAGGTCGCGTTTCTCCAAGGCCAGCGCCTCGCTCACCCGCAGGCCAGCCCGCCAATGTTCGAGCATCAACAATTTCGCCATGGGGTTGGGCGCGGCGGCGATGACGGCCTCGATTTCGGGCCGTTCCAGGTACTCCGGGAGCGTGGAACCTTTCTCTCAGAGTGATTGTTGCAATCCGGCCCTTTTGGGGTGGATTCCCCGGGCGCGGCGCGTGCTTAGGGCGGTGTCCCGCGTCAATCATTCTTGCCGGTTGGCGTCAATCAGTTTTGCCGGTTCACCTCCTCGGCCTGGCCCCGTTGCTGGGCCGCATCGGTCCGGTAGCTGGGGACTTCAAACTCCAGGATGACGGAGTGATGGACCACCCGGTCGATCGCCGCGGCGGTGGCCATGGGGTTGGCGAAGATGCGTTCCCACTCCGAGAAGACCAGGTTTGACGTGATGCCCAGAGACCGGCGCTCGTAGCGTTCGGCGATGAGGGTGAAGAGGACCTCCGATTCCTCGGCGCCCAGGGGGAGGTAGCCCAGGTCGTCCAGGAGGAGGAAGTTGCAGTTGTCCAGCTTGCGCAGTCGCCGGGGCAGATCTAGGTCGCGTTTGGCGGCCAGCAAGTCCTGCACCAGGCGGTAGGCCGGAGCGAAGAGGACGGAGTGGCCGGCTTCCACCAGCCGGTGGCCCAGGGCGCACAGGGCGTGGGTCTTGCCGGTGCCGGGCAGCCTGAAGGCCAGGACGTTGACGCCGCGCTCGACGAAGCTGCCCTGGGCCAGGTGGTCCAGTTGCTGCCGCAGCGCCAGGGGGACCCGGTTGTGCTCGAAGGTTTCCCAGGTCTTGCCTGAGGGCAGCCTGGATTCTCGCCGCAGCCGGTTGATGCGGCGATGGCGGCGATCCTCAGCTTCCTGTTCCAGTACCTCCAGGAAAGTTGCCAGGGCATCACCGTGGCCGGCCGCGGTGAAACGAGCCACCGACTGGGCGCCCATGGTGGGCAGCTTGAATTGACCGCACAGCTGGCCGATGCGTTCCTGCATCACGCTGGTGTCAGAGTCCGTCATCCGCACACCACCGCCGCGGCCAGGCTGACCGTGAGCAGGCGGTCGTAGATTCTCAGGTCCGGCTGGCCGGACAGGGTCAGCATGGGCACCTGCGGCGGGGCCGGCGGATGGAGCAGGAAAGCTTTCCATATTGCCCGCAGCAGGGGACGGGTGTGATGGTTTACGGCCCGCTGGCGTTTGGGCTGCTGTCCGGCGCATTTACCGCGGACACTACTTTCGGGAGTAACGATTGGCGCTCCACCGGCGGGCGGCCGGCGTGGAATGTGGGGGTATTTGCCGAGAGCACTTTCAGCGAAACTTGCGAGTTGTGGAAGAGCCAAAATCCCTCGCTGAAGTCCAAGGCAAAAAGATGCCGCATCTGGCGTTGCGTTGGGTGCTGTCGAATCCTGCCGTGAGCGTTGCGTTGGTGGGGACGCGCACCGTTCAGGAGGTGGAAGACAACGTGGCCGGGCTGGAGTAGGCCCTGTCGGGCGTGGAGCTGGAGCAGATAGACGAGGTGTTTGCCCGCTACGGGGTGGAAACCGTTGAAAAAATGGTTGACTTTAGTTACAAACATAGAATCAGCCATTCA
Organism: Dehalococcoidia bacterium; assembly: GCA_965220095.1. Taxonomy (GTDB): domain Bacteria; phylum Chloroflexota; class Dehalococcoidia; order Lucifugimonadales; family UBA3495; genus Bin87. Next base: position 302,999 of record OZ244805.1, on the reverse strand, counting down.
CGCGGTCTGTGCCACGCCGCCGTCCCAACAGTGCAAGACGACTACGCCCGGGGATCTCACCCGGGAACACCGAACGGGTCCCCGCTCAAGCCACCCCGCGAACCGCAGTCCGCGAGACCGCCTGAACCGGATTGGGTCGGCGTTTCCGCTTTCCCAGCCGGTGCTGCGCTGCAAGCGCCGGTCCCAGCTGCCCCGAGACCGCACCCCAGTACGTCCATACGTGCTTCACTCGCTTCCTCACGGGTACGGTGAAGGCGACCTGGACGCCATTGCCGACCGGACAAACCCAGCGGCGGGGGATACGCTCCGAACAGCCAAGCATACGCCGGGCCAGCACCATGGCCGCAGCCTGGTGCACCGTAAGCCCGTAACGCTCAGAGAATTTAACCCGACCTATCACACTGGAAAAGGCCGGGTTGACCTGAATCACCTCTACTCCCTGGCGGTAGCCGCGAGAGATAAAATATGCCTTGACCCTGCCGTAGCTGAAACTGGAAAGCATCCGGGAGTATTTTCGGGACTTCCCCTCCAGAGTGGCTTTCTTCTGGCGGAAATCCAGCTGCTCGATGACAATGGGCTTGCCGACCTCACGGGCGTACTCCACAATCCCAGCCGCCGCATCTCCGATCAGCGCCTCAGTCTGATGGGACGAGCTGCTATAGGTGACCAGCGGCACCCGCCAGGCGTGCAGATAGTTCCCACTAGCGTCGGTCTCGGCCACCGCTAGGTGGTCGGCGTTCAGATCCACGCCGATGGCGCCGCGCCGCCGGTCCGTAACCACCGGCACATCCATCACCTGGGTAGTAGCGAACACCCGCCAGCCCTTCGCATCACGTTTGAACCGGTAGCTGATCGCCTGCCCCAGGGCAGTGGCCCTGGTCGGCTTCTCACCATGCTTCGCCCGGCACCGGGGGAACTCGGCGTTTGCTCCCCAGCGCGGCCAGCACCTGCTCGTGCCCGTAGGCAAACCGCACGTCCTCTATCATCACATACTTGCCATGCTGCTCCGCCAGGCAATCGGGCATACGCAGCCGCAGATTCAGCGAACCGTCGTCAGCAACGCTAGCCACACACAGCTGGCAGCCGGCGGTCTCATCCCGACTGCCCAGCACGAAGAACTCGTCGCTGCGTGCTGCACGCCAGTCCCTCAACCACTCCTCATGACTGGCGTAGCCATTGGCCCCAAGGTCATATTGCTTCCGCCACAAACGCTTCGACCCAAAGCATAGCCGCACCCGGCCCGCCGTAATGTCAGCTTCCAATCCAGCCAGGCGGTATCGCAAATTAGCCAGCCGCCGACGCTTATGGTGCGCCTGACCCCTCCGGCCCCACTCCGCGGCCTTGAAAGCCTGCTGCTTCGCTCGGTCAATCCCACGCCGCACACTACCCAATTGCAGCTTCTGCTGTTCCCTGACCGAAGCCAACTTGCCTTCCAGCAACACCCGCACGGCGTTGAACATCCGCGCCGGTATCCCATACCGTCCCAGGTAAACACTTTTCAACGAAGTAGCCGACCGGCCAGCGGCAACGTCGGCAAACAGTCTCCGTTCCACTTGGCCATATAGCCCAGCGTATGCCGCTAACGCGGCATCTCCCGACACACGGTCCACACCCCCATAATCGTCAATCCGGGTCTGATAGGTGCTAATCAGCCCCGTCTTCGCCGGAGGCAGGCCGGGGGATACCTGATGACTTCTGCTGCGAGCTGCCATGACTACATCATAACAGAACGCACGTGCGGATTGGCTCCAACCAACGAACTGCCTACGCCGACGCCTTTCTTCGTCGGTCAGTTTGACTATTGACTACCATCACATATTAAAACCCACCAATTCGTGAACAGTTTCCAACCCCCCGGACATAGTTATAGACCCACTGGAATAGGTAATTGGGCGACGCAGCGGGCGTTTCTTGAGTATAAAAATGGCAAAGTGGTGGGGAAGGTGAAATTCGCGCGATTGCCTGCGCCGGGCAGGGCTGCCATCTTATTGATATTGGCAAGGGGGCCGGATACATCCCCAGCGGGGGGACCTGGAACATCAAGTCCCTGGCCCGGCGGGTGGGCTGCCCCGGCATCACGTCCCGTAGTCTGGGCCACGCCACCCACGGTACTCCGGCCGGCCGGGCAAAAAATTGCGGTGGTGAGCAAACGCCTGGGCCAGGCCAACGTCAGCATTACCTCGGACGGCTACGGCCACTCCCGGCCCGGCTGACCGGCCGGCGAGGCCGATAATCTATCAGCCCTGCTGAGCGGGGACAGCGGCGTGCGAACGACGAGTATCGTGCTAGAATACCCGCCGTTGGCTGCCTGGCGCGCCCGCGATGCGGGGCGTCCTTCCACCTGATTGCGGCCTCCGAACTTCTACTGAAAAGCGGCGGAATAGATGAAGATATCCAGTCATGCCATGCGGGTGATTTTACTCGCCAGCGTTCTCGTCTTCGCCACCGCGCTGCTCCTCCTCTTTTCTTCGCCGCCGGCCCAGGCGGATGGGGTCGTGTACGTCAGCAACATGGGCGTATCAGACGGCCAGTCCATCAGAGTATCTAGCATTTCCTATGCTCAAGCGTTCAAAACGGCAGGGCCGAGCACAAACATTCATACTTGGGGCAGTATCGAGCTCGACATCGATGAAGCTCCGGCCGACGTAACCGGAGTACGGGTCAGGTTGTACTCGGGCACGGCATCGAGCGGACCGAGCGCGGAAATATGCACCTTGAGCAATCCAAGCGATTTGGATACTACCGGAGTCAAGAGATTCGGAGCCGTTGCTGCCTGCTCCAGTCTGGACGGAGACACTACCTACTTCGCAGTCATGGATTACACGTCCACCAACAACCCCATTCAAAACGGATATAAATTGCAATATGCGAACAGCGGCAACGAGGATTCCGGCGCGGCTATGGGATGGGGAATCAACGATACTCACTGGTCTAAAATCTCCGGCGCCAGTTGGTTGGCGGCGGCTATTAATGCAGACCACGTCATAAAGATTAGGGTCCGGGCGGCAAACACAGCCCCCGCGGCGTCCAACGGGACGGTGGATACGGACGAGGGCACGGCGTACACCTTTGAAGCGGGGGACTTCGGCTTCCAGGACGCTGACAATAGCGATAGCGATGCCAATAACGATGACACGCTCAATCACGTGAAGATTACCTCGCTGCCCGATACCGGCGAAGGCACGCTGTGGCTCGACGCCAATGACGACGATAACTTGGGCGATAGCGAAGCAGTCTCAGTAAACGATGAGGTGACGAAGGGAAACATCGACGACGGCAATCTCCAGTACACCCCGCCGGCCAGTGGCACGGGCAATGCATTCACGAGCTTCGACTTCAAGGTCAATGACGGCCTGGACGACAGCGGTAGTGGATACACGATGTCCATTAACGTGTCTGTCGCGTTGGTGAGCAACACGGGGCAAGCTAGAAACACAAACTTGACACTTTCCACACGAGTAAATGCTCGTGCGCAGGCTTTCACCACAGGCAGCAATCCGAAGGGCTACGACCTGGGAAGTTTCACATTGGACCTGGCGGACTTCCAGGCGGACTCAGGCAACTCGACCACGACGGTATCTTTGTACTCCAGCACCTCCGCCGATCTGGCTAACCCGGGCGATCCGGATGCAGAGTTATGCACCTTGGTCAACCCGGACGAACAAGGTGCCGGAATATACACCTTTGCCGCTCCTGCCAGCTGTGGGACGATGGTCAAAGGTGCTGAATACTTCGTGGTTGTGCATACTGTCGTCATCGACACCAATCAACCCCAGTCCGACGTCAATTGGCATGTCACGGCGTCGGATTCAGAAGATGGCACCCCGTCCCCTGGATGGAGTATCAGCAATGGAAGCCACAAGAAAAACGGTAATTGGGCTGTGATCTTACTGGACGATGCATTTAAGATGAAGGTCAACGGGGCCGCCATCCCCAACGCCCTCCCCACGGCCGCTGTCAACGCTACGGTGACCACGGACGAGGACATGACTTACACCCTCACTGAGGCGATCTTCAGCTTGTCGGACACCAACGCGGCAGACACGCTCCATGCGGTCATTACCTCGCTGCCTGACGCCGGTACGCTGTGGTTCGACGTTGATGGTGCAGACGATCAAATGGGCAATAGCGAAGCAGTCTCACTCAACGATAAGGTGGTGGCGGCGGACCTTGGCAAGCTGAAGTACACCCCGCCGGCCGACGCAAACGGCACCGCTTTCACGACGTTCGGCTTCAAGGTCAACGACGGCTATGAGGACAGCGCGTCGGGGTACACCATCACCGTTAACGTGACTCCAGTGAACGACGCCCCCGAAGCGGAAGATGACTCTGCCAACACTGACGAGGACACCGCGGTGGACATCAACGTAACGGCCAATGACGCCGACGCCGACTCCGGGGCCACGCTTTCGGTGACGACGGTGACCACGCCCAGCAACGGCACTGCGGTGATTGTGTCGGGCAGTTCCACCACGGTCACCTACACTCCCGGCGCGGACTTCAACGGGACCGCCAGCTTCAACTACACCCTGTCGGACGGGACCGATACCGATACCGGGACCGTTACCGTTACCGTGACAGCGGTGAACGACGCGCCGCTGGCGGTTGACGACACTGGCGTGACTGTCGAGGACATCCCAGTAAACATCGACGTGCTGGGCAACGACACAGACGTGGACGTGGGGACTACCCTCACAGTGGTCGCGGATTCGGTAACTACCCCCAGCAAGGGCACCACCGTCATCTCCGGCGGCATCATCACCTACACGCCCAACACCGGCTTCGCGGGCATCGACACCTTCACCTACACCGTTACGGACGGCGACGCTAGCGACCCACAGACCGACACTGGCACGATTACGGTCAAGGTGCGACCGGTGGTGTCCGGATCGACGCCGAGCTTCGCCGAGAACGGCACTGGGTCGGTGGCGACGTACACCGCCGGCGGGAACCCCACCTGGAGCCTGTCCGGGATCGATAGCGACAAATTCAGCATTGACAGCGACGGCGTCCTCACCTTCAACAGTCCCCCGGACTTCGAGGATCCATCCGGGAACGTCTATAACGTAACGGTGGTGGCCACCGTAGGGACGGGCGATGATGCGGTGACGGGCACGCTGGACGTAACCGTTACCGTAACCGACGTCAATGAACCTCCAACGATAACGTCAGGACCCACAACGGTCGTGTACGCGGAGAATGGCACGGCCCCGATCGGGACCTACATCGCCACCGACCCGGAGGGTGCTGACATATACATTGAGGTGTCAGGTAGACCCGACCAAAATGACTTTGTGGTCGCTGCCGACACCGGCGTCGTGTCCTTCCAGAGCTCCCCTGACTTCGAGAATCCGGTTGACGGCGATCCTGACGACGCCGCAAACTTGCCCGATAACGTGTATGAGATCACCGTAAAGGCGAGGGACGGGAGCCCCTTAGAATCCAACACCAAATACTCAGTTACGCTGGACGTCACCGTAACCGTAACCAACGTGAACGAAGCTCCGGTGGTCACCGGGCCGGGGTCCACTCCGGGGTCCCCTATCAAAGTGGCTGAGAACGCGGATACGGATGCGATTGTTTTGGGGACCTACACGGCCACCGACCCGGAGGGTGACACGTTGACGTGGAGGGTGGGGGAGCACTCCGTATCGGAGCGGGACGACAGCAGTGAATTCAGCTTTGTTGACGGCAGCACCGTTTTTCAGGGCAAGCTGTACTTCGCTTCTAAACGCAACTTCGAGGATCCCAAAGACGACAACAAAGACAATTTGTATGAATTTAGTTTGCAAGCTGACGATGAAAGCGTTACTGGCACGCTGGATGTAACCGTCAGGGTGACCGATGCGAACGACGCGCCGGTGGCGGTGGACGACACCTACAGCACCGACGAAGGCACGCCTGTGGTCATAGCAGTCTCAGATGACAACGTGTCGAACGATGTGCTGGACAACGACACGGACGAGGACGCTAATACGACCCTCAGCGTGACCGCGGTTACGGACCCGCCCAACGGGACCGCCGTGCTAGCAATAGCAGATGGTAAGGCCACCATCACCTACACACCCGACACCGACACCGACACCGACACCGATTTCGCCGGCTTCGACTCTTTCACCTACACCGTTGCAGACGGGAGCGGAGACGGCGCCCTCACCGACACCGGCGCGGTGACGGTCAGCGTGGCGCCGGTGGTATCCGGAAGCACAGAGATCAGTTACGCGGAGAACCGTACTGACCCGGTGGAGACGTACACCGCCGGCGGGAGCCCCACCTGGCGGCTGACGGGGACCGACCGCGACTCATTCAGTATCGACAGCGGGGGAGTCCTCACCTTCAACAGTCCCCCAGACTACGAGAGTCCGAGCGACTCCGACACCAACAACGTCTATGTGGTAACGGTGGTAGCCACGGTGCAGTCCGGTGGCTCCACGGTCACGGTCACGAAGATCGTAACCGTGACCGTGGTATCGCCAACCGTTACCGGCTCAACGCAGGTAGATTACGCCGAGAATGGCACGGTTACGGTGGGCACCTACACGGCCAGCGGAAACCCAATCTGGAGCCTGACGGGGGCCGACAGCGGTGCATTCAGCATCGACGCCAACAGCGGGGCGCTGGCTTTCGATTCCACCGACTTCCCCAACGGCCCCAACTACGAGACTCCGGCTGACGCCGACACCGACAATGTTTACGAGGTAACGGTGCAGGCCACCGAGGGGACGGGCGAAGATGCGGTAACCGCCAGTTTGGGTGTTGCAGTCACCGTGACCGACCTGCCGGTGGTGCGCGGGACATCTGGATTGGCGGAGATCAGTTACGATGAGAACGCCACGGCTGCGGTGGACACCTACTCAGCCACTGGCACCGGTGGGTCAATTTCGTGGAGCCTGTTGGGGGCCGACAGCGGGGTATTCACTTTCGACAGCGGCACCGGCGTGCTGACTTTCAGCAGTTCCCCTGACTACGAGAACCCGGTCGACGACAACACCAACAACGTTTACGAGGTAACGGTGCAGGCCACCGAAGGCACCGAGTTTGGGAAGTTGGACGTAACAGTCACGGTGACCGACCTGCTGGTGGTATCTGGACCCGCCGTGTCCGAATACGCGGAGAACGGCACGGATGCGGTGGGCACCTACACGGCCAGTGGCTCCGGTGGGACAATTTCGTGGAGCCTCGAGGCGATCGGCGACTACGAAGGCTTCAGCATCGACGCCAACAGCGGCGAGCTGACTTTCTATTCCAGCGACTTCCCCAACGGCCCAGACTACGAAAGCGCGGTGGACTACGATGGCGACAACGAATACGAGATCACGGTGCAGGTCACAGAAGGCAGCGAAGTCAGCACTCTGGACGTCACCATCAGGGTGGTCGACTTGGCTAGGCTTTACGCATAATTTAGAAAAAGTATAAAGACAGGGTAAGCTGGCCTGACCAAAATCTCACTAAAGGCCCAGCTATGCTTACCCTGCCCGATGCCATTGTATCCATACTCATTCCCTTCGCAACGCTGTTTACCAACCCGACCTGGCGGAAAGCCCAGGTACTGCTGGTGGGCGCGATCCTGACCCCGGGTCAGCGCACCGTCGCCGCGGCCCTGCGGGTCATGGGCCGCAGCGATCACCGCGATTACGCCCGCTACCATGAGGTGCTCAACCGGGCGGTGTGGTCGCCCCGTGCAGCGGCGCGCATCCTCTTGGTGTTGCTGCTCCAGCACCTTGATGGTGGGGATGGCCCCTTGGTCTTCGGCATCGACGAAACCCTGGAGCGGCGTCGCGGCGCCAAGATCAAAGGTCGGGGCATCTACCGCGACGCGGTGCGTTCCAGCCGGAGCCAACTGGTCAAGGCCAGCGGCCTGCGCTGGATCTCCCTGATGTGGCTGGGCCACGTGCCTTGGGCCGGACGCCATTGGGCCTTGCCGGCGCTCACCGTGCTGGCGCCATCGACCCGGTACTACCAACAGCAGGGACGTCGGCACAAGAAGCTCACCGACTGGGCGCGACAGATGATCCTGCAACCCCGCTCATGGTGAGCCTGCCGAACCACGCTGGCTGCCCCAACGTCCACTGGCGCTGGTGGGCGACAACAGCTACGCCGTGCTGGACCTGCTCCACTGCTGCCAATCCCTCCGTGAACCCGTTACCCTCATTGCCAGACTACGGCTGGACGCCGCTCTCTATGCGCCCGCGCCAGCCCGTCAGCCGGGTCAGAACGGCCGCCCGCCGCTGAAAGGCGCGCGGCGACCCGCGCTGAAAACGATCCTCGACCAGCCCCAGGCAACTTGGGCCAGCGTGGCCGTGGCCTGGTATGACGGCGCCACCCGCACGGTGGAACTCACGTCGCAAACGGCGGTCTGGTACCGCTCCGGCAAGTCTCCAGTCCGCATCCGCTGGGTGCTGATCCGAGATCCCCAGGGCTCCTTCGCCACCCAGGCCTTGCTGTGCACCGACCCCGCGGCGGACCCGACCCAGATCCTGGAATGGTTTGTCCTGCGCTGGCAACTGGAAGTTACCTTTCAGGAGGTGCGGACCCACCTGGGCCTGGAAACCCAACGCCAGTGGTCCGACCTGGCCATCGCCCGCACCACGCCCGTCCTGCTGGGAATCTTCTCCTGGACCACCCTGGCCGCCCACGGGTTGCAAAAACAGCGCCCCATGACCCAGCGCCGAGCGGCCTGGTACGACAAGCCGTTGCCGACCTTCGTGGACGCCATTGCCCTGGTGCGACGCCACCTGTGGCTGGCCTCGGAGGGTTTTTCAACGTCGGCCGTCGACCCCGATACGCAGGAACTCCCAGTCGCTCTGTACCACCGACTTGTCGATTCCCTGGCTTACGCCGCTTGAAATGCGGAAAGTCCAGCTTGGATCGCAACCTTCGCCGACGGCCCCGCCGATATGTCGGTGCCCGATGGTGAGAAAGACCGCATCATGCACATCTCCCTGCCCATTGTCTCCGGCGTGCTTATGGGGAGCGACACCACCTCTTTGTTCGAGCCTCCCCCCAATGCCGGCAACAATTTCTCCATCAGCATCGCCACCGAAAGCCGGGCAGAAACCGACCGCCTCATCAATGGACTCTCCGCAGGCGGAACCGTTCCCATGCCGCCCCAGGATATGTTCTGGGGCGCCTACTTCGGCATGTGCACCGACCGGTTCGGTTTCAACTGGATGGTGAACTACGAAACCACCACCGGCTAAAATCACCTGCCTCAGCTCACCGGATCCATCAGAGCAACCCGCCGGAGGGTCTAAGCATGAAAGCGTCATACTTCGGCTGCATGGGATATTCGGAGCGGCATTCGCTGCCTGGGGCCTGGCCGGTTGCGCCGGCGCACATTGACCCGGAAGCCTCAGAGCGGTCCTACCGGGAGGGATTGGCCGAATGCGAGCTGGCTGAATCGGTGGGTTTTGACTGGATCAGCGTATCGGAACATCATTACTCGGGCACCCGGCTCACCCCCAGCCCTGCGGTGATGGCGGCCACCGTCGCCCAACGGTGTCGGGTGGCCAGAATCGCCATGCTGGGGCAGCTCTTACCCATCAACAATCCCGTTCGCGCCGCCGAAGAGATCGGGATGCTGGACAACCTGACCGGGGGACGGCTGGTAGTGGCGTTTATGCGGGGCACTCCCAATGAAGACGCGGTGCACGGTGTGGATCGTGAGGAAGCGCGGTCGCGGTTGCTTGAAGGCATCGATATCGTCCGGCACGCACTCACCGCGGCCGAACCATTCGCCTGGCACGGGCAACATTACGACTACGAGACCGTCGCCGTATGGCCCCGTCCCATTCAGGGGGCGTCGCTGCCCATCTTCGTGGCCACCAGAAGCGAACCCACGGTTGCTCACGCCGCGTCCAATCGGCTGGGTGTAGCCGTTTCCTACGACCGCGCGGAGGATATGCGGCGGGTGATTGAGGCGTATTTCCGCTGCTGTGAAGACGCCGGTTGGCAACCCACGGCCGATAACATCGCTTACCGGGGCGGTATCTGTCTGGCCGAAACCGATGCCCTGGCGGAAGAAAAACGCGCATTGATTTTGGAAGCGGCAGCGGGGGCATCTCAGAATGCTCCGGTTACCCCAGGCCGGGCAACCACCCACGAAGTTCCAGATGCGCCGTCCGATGGGCGTGTGGGGATAGCCAACCCTCCCCAGACCAACGTCAACCGGGGCATCGGATTCATGCTGAACTTCGTGGGAAGCCCGGACACGGTGGTGGAACAGTTACGGGAATATCACGACCATTGCGGTGTTGGGGTGGTGGATCTGGCTTTCCAGCAGCCGGGACTACGCCACGAATCGGTGATGAAATCCATCGAGCTGTTTGGCCGCGAGGTGTTGCCGCGCATCAAGGAATTTTAAAGGAATTTTAGTTGATACCGGCCACGATCCGAGGCGCTCTCCCTCCGCGACTTAGACACGTTGACGCTGCCGGCTTGTCGGTCTAGCACCAGTCTAGCATGGGATCAAAGCTGGAAAACCCCGGCCCGGAGCGACGATGACCACCAAAGAGATGAACTCGCAAGAACGCGGCCAGACTGCCCGTGATTTTTTGGTCGCGTCTGACCGGGAATTCGCCGCGGGAGACGACGTCCAGGGTTCGGAAAAATTGTACGGAGCGGCCACTCACATCGTATCAGCGCTGGCCCAGCAACGGGGCTGGCAGTATCGAAGCCACCGCTCCATGAAGAATGCGGTTTCCCAGCTGGCGGACGAATACGACGATCCGCTGGTTCTGGCGGGCTTCCTGGCTGCGGAACGATTCCACATACATTTTTTCCACCAGGATCTGGAAGACTACGAAATAAAGTTGAACCGGCCGGTAGTCCACCGTTTCGTCAACCGTATGCTGGGCTTGCTGGACGGTGGGGCCGCCGGCGTGTGAGGCCGTGGCGTTCGTTTGTGTCCCGGTTCACAATCGGCTATAATTTACCAAACCCTACCGGGTTAGGAGGGATCGCATAGTGGTCTAGTGCGGGCGCCTGCTAAGCGCTTATCCTGGGAAACTGGGATCGCGGGTTCGAATCCCGCTCCCTCCGCCATCGTTGCCCGGGCTCCCTCAATCGGGACAACTGACACCGAGAAAACCGCACCGGAACGGCCCTGTGAAGACGGGATCTGGTTAAATGCAGACTTATCACATCTGGACCATCGGTTGCCAGATGAATACCGCCGACTCCGAACGCTTGGGGTCGGCGTTAGAGCAACTGGGCCTTTCCGCCGTAGAGCGCCCCGCCGACGCAGATGTGGTCGTGCTCAACTCATGCGTGGTTCGGCAGAGCGCCGAAGACAAAGTTGCCGGCCACCTGAACCTGACCCAGCCGCTGCGCAAAACTCGCCCCGACTCTGTGCTCGCACTTACGGGCTGCATGGTCGGCCCCCGCACCGAAGAGCTGCAACGCCGCTTCCCCCACGTTGACCTGTTCCTGAGACCGCAGCAGTTCGAACCCTTGCTGGAACTGGTTGGCGACCGGTTGGGTTTGGACTGGGAAGGATGCGTGGGTTCGCTGGCGCCGCAACGACCCGACGTGGCAACCTATGTTCCCATCATCCACGGCTGCGACCTGATGTGTTCCTTCTGCATCATCCCCTATCGTCGAGGTCGACAGGTGAGCCGCTCGGTGGCTGATATTTCCCACGAGGTGGAACTGCTGTCGGCTCGCGGCGTGCGCGAAGTAACCGTACTGGGCCAGACCGTGGACGCCTACGGCCACGATCGCGACGACGGCCACGACCTTGCCGACCTGTTTACCCGTCTCAATGCTATTGACGGCCTCGACCGGATACGGTTCCTAACTTCCCACCCGTCATATATGAGCAGCCGCATCATCAAGTCGGTTGCCGATTTACCCAAGGTTTGCGAGCACATCAACCTGCCGGTGCAGGCGGGCGACGATGTTGTCCTGCGCCAGATGCGCCGCCCCTACACCGTCGCCGAATACCGCGACATCGTCAGCGAGATTCGCGACACGGTGCCCGGGGTTACCATGAGCACGGACATCATCGTGGGTTTCCCCGGGGAAACCGAGGCGCAGTTCCAGAACACCATGCAACTCGTGGACGACTTGCGGTTCGACAAGGTGCATGGCGCCGCGTATTCCACCAGGCCCGGCACTATCGCCGACCGCACCATGACTGATGACGTGCCCCAGGACGACAAACGTCGCCGGCTCAAGGAACTGGACACCCTCCAGGAGAGCATCCTCACGGGCATCAACGCGCACTACATGCAACAGACGGTGCAAGTGTTGGTGGAAAGTCGCAAGCGAGGCCGCTGGACCGGCCGCACCCGTGGCAACAAACTGGTGTACTTTGACGCACCGGATGACGCCGCCGGCATTGACCTCGCCGGCATTGACTTCGCCGGCCAGCTCGTCGATATCACCATCGACCGCACCAGCCCCTGGTCGCTGGGCGGGTCGGTGCAATAGCTGGCATCCCGAGCCGCTAACTGGCCAACGTAGCTTCGACGCACACTGACCGACGTGTATCCGGTACAAATTAATTGTGAAATTTAGCACACAGGTTTACAAATAAGGAGGCCGCATAAATGGTTACCCGAACGCGGCAACCCACCATACCCCTGACCGAAATCGAGCACGCCGCTTTCTGCCGTCCCGAGGACGAACTGCCGGCCAAATCACTGGCTGAAGAGATTGCGATAAACGTCCGCTGGCAAAAGATTCCCGGCGAGTATCTGGCCTGCTCACCCGCTGAGCTGGACGAGCGGATTGCTGCCGCCCGGCGCACTCTGGGCGAGTCGGTTACGGTGCTGGGGCATCACTATCAGCGCGATGAAATCATCAAGTATGCGGATTTCCAGGGTGATTCCTTCCTGCTCAGTCAGGAAGCGGCGTCCCGTTCGGAGGCTGATTTCATCATTTTCTGCGGCGTGCACTTCATGGCTGAAACCGCCCGCATCCTGGCCGGCGAACATCAGCAGGTCATCCTGCCCAACATTACCGCCGGCTGTTCCATGGCCGACATGGCTCCAATTCAGGACGTGGAAGACGGCTGGGAAGACCTCCAGGATGTGCTGGGTGATCACGGCGGGATCGTGCCGGTTACCTATATGAACTCCGTGGCCGCAATCAAAGCCCTTTGCGGTCGCAACGGGGGCGCAGTCTGCACCTCGTCCAACGCGACCGCCGTGCTGGAATGGGCCTTTCAGGATGCCGACCGCGTCCTGTTCCTGCCCGACCAGCATCTGGGACGTAACACCGCCCTCAAGCTGGGCATTGGTCTGGACGAAATGGTCGTCTGGAATCCCTTCAAGGCGATGGGCGGCAACACACCAGAGCAGCTGCGGGCCGCCAAGATGGTGCTGTGGCAGGGCCATTGCTCCGTCCACACCCGGTTCACCGTCAAACAAATCGAGTCCGCCCGCGAGCGCTACCCGGACATCACCGTGCTGGTGCATCCCGAGTGTACGATGGAGACGGTGCAGGCCGCCGATCTGAACGGCTCGACCGAGTTTATCCGCAAGACCATCAACGAGGCGCCGGCGGGATCGGCCTGGGCCGTAGGCACCGAGATCAGCCTGGTGAACCGTCTGGCCAAGAACAACCCCGACAAGACGGTGTTCTGCCTGGATCCGGTGAGTTGCCCCTGCTCAACCATGTACCGCATCCATCCTGCTTACCTGCTGTGGACGCTGGAAAGCCTGGTCGCCGGAGAGGTGGTGAACCGCATCAAGGTGCCAGACCAGATGCAGCGGGAATCCCTGGTAGCCCTGGAACGAATGCTGGCGCTGCGGTAACTACCAACGCACATACGAAAGAAGCACGGCTCCGTATTTCTGCGGGGCCGTTTGTCATTGAGAATCACCGGTTTATGCGGTGGTTTGGAACCTGCGGACTACGCGCGGCCGCGCCGGTACCATGAACTGCGGCTGCCTGGGTCGCCACCCACCGTTGCCGGGCCGTCCGGTACAGCGGATGCTACGTCGGGCTGGTCAGTTGTGTACCCGCCATTGGCGCTCTTACCAATTACCCGGCGTCTTCCAGGCAGTCGCGGAGGGGGCGGTTGATGCAGGAGAAGATTGGCGTGTCTTGCAGCGTGTAGGGGCGGGCTTTGGATTCCCGCAGTTCCATCACCAGATCCAGGAATGTTCCCGGTTCGTCGGTTTCGAAGCCCAGCACAAACTCGGGGTCGTCCAGGCCGAATGAGTAGGCCGTGGAGATTTTCACCTGGGGATACTTGTGCCCGATGACGAAGTGCTCGTTCATCAGTTCCTGGCGGTCCTCTTTGGGAAGCTGGTACCAGTCGTGGGTTTTCCAGAAGGGATACATGAACAGGTAGCGCCGCCCTACGATCCGCATGGACGCCGCATCGCCGGAACCTTCTTGCCCCTCGTGCTGGTGGTCGTCGATGTACGGCGACCGTCGGGTCATACCCAGGTAGGAGTGAGGCGTTTCCAGGTAGCCGCCGAGTCGCGTCTGGTTCAGTTGCGCGGCCAGCTCGTTAATGCGTTCCAGCTCCGGAGACACTCCCCACAGCATGAAGTCGACGTCGCCGCGCGTGCCCACCAGACTGTAAGTATTCAGCGAAACACGGTCGGCAAACTCGGCAGCCACCGCCGCAAACTCGTCCTTGCCGGCGTCGCGTTCAGCCGATGCCAAGCGACGCCACTCGGGTTGCACCCGGAAGAACGTGTATTTCACAAAATCGCGTCGCGGATCCGCCATAACTTACCTCTCGTAGCGTTTGGCTCGTAGCGTTCGGTATTGTCCCAACTTCACAATCCCATGTTCAGTTGCAATCATAGCATAGCGGGCTGGGAAGTCTGGCAGCAGTCGGAAATGGGTTACAATCGCCATGCGTGGAGCGCCGGCGCTGCCGGTGCGTGCCGACCCCAAGTGCCCGGATCTATTCACTGACCGTAACCAGCGCAGGAGGACTCACAACATGGTAACTATCGGAGAAGGTCAATACACCTACGCCGTGCAGGAAGGCTGGGGCCAGCTGCCCACCGGTTTTGCGTTCAAAGAGGTTGCTGCCGTCGGTTGCGACGAGAACGACAATGTCTACGCCTTCAATCGCGGCGATCATCCGATGATGGTTTTTGACCGGGATGGCAACTTTATCAAGTCATGGGGCGAGGGCGTGTTTCCCCGTGCTCACGGCATCACGATGTCGCCGGATGGCAACATGTTTTGCACCGACGACGGCGACCACACGGTTCGCAAGTGCACGCTGGACGGCGAAGTGCTGCTGACGCTGGGAACCAGCGGACATCCGGCGCCGTTCATGTCCGGCGACCCGTTCAACCGCTGCACCCACGTTGCCATCGACCCGCGCAACGGCGATTTCTTCGTCTCCGACGGCTACGGCAATGCCCGCATTCACAAGTACAGCCCCGACGGGCGACATCTGTTCTCCTGGGGTGAGTCGGGCAACGGCCCCGGCCAGTTCAATATCGCCCACAACATAGGCACCGACCGCACCGGCCGCGTCTTTTTGGCCGACCGTGAGAACCACCGTGTGCAGGTGTTCAACTCCGATGGCACGTTCCTGGGCCAGTGGACCGATATGGCGCGTCCGTGCGGGCTGTATATCGACCAGGCGGCCGACCTCGTTTATCTCGGCGAGCTGGGAGCGGCCATCGGGGCCAACGATCAGGCCACCGGCTTGGGGCCGCGAGTCAGTGTTTACGACACCGACGGCCGCCTCCAGGCCAGGGTTGGCGACGGCCCGGAGGGTGAAGCGGCCGGCCAGTTCATCGCCCCTCACGGCGTCTGCCTCGATTCTGCCGGCAACATCTATGTGGCGGAAGTCTCGTGGACACACACCGGTCAGCACCTCACCCCGCCGCGGGAGGTACGCTCCCTCCAAAAACTAGTCAAAACCGGCTAGCAGTCCATATTGCCGGCATGGATAAATAGGATGGACAAGATACAGTTCGGCATCTCAAAAAGGAAATATCCTGTTTATCCCGTTCATCCTGTTTATCCAGGTAAATATGGGATTCACGGAGGCTAACAACATGGAAATCCGCATCGGCAGCCTCACCCGCGATGCCCAGGAAGCCCAGGGCGCCGCTTTGGTCATAGACGTATTCCGCGCCTTTACCACTGCGGCTATCGCTTTCGACCGCGGGGCCGAACGCATCACTCTGGTTGCCGAGGTCGAAGAGGCGTTGGCCATTCGGCAGTGCAACCCCGCCATCGCCGACATCCTGATGGGTGAGGTCGGCGGCCAGCGCCCGGACGGGTTTGACTACGGCAACTCCCCCTACGAAGCATCGTCCATCGACTTCACCGGCAAAGCCGTCGTCCAGTCCACCCGCGCCGGCACCGTGGGCACCGCCGCCGCCGGAGCCGCCGGTTGCGGTCCCATCTACGTAACCTCGTTCGTGGTGGCGGGCGCGACCGCGCGGGCATTGCTTTCGGAAAACCCGTTGCCGGAACGAGTAACCATCCTGGCAATGGGCGACCAGGGCGCAACCCGCTCCGACGAGGACGAACACTGCGCCCTGTATCTACGCAACCGCCTGGAGGGTCGCAACCCGGATCCGGAAGCCCTCCGCAACCTAATCATGTCCGGCGGCGCAACCCAAAAATTCTTCGACGACGCACAGCCTCAGTTTCACCCACGGGATGTGTCGCTGGCCCTGGAAGTAGACCGCTACAACTTCGCCATGCGAGTAAGCCGGGAGGACGGCCTGCTGGTGGCGCGGAAGGTGGAGTAGGGGGTAAAATAGCACAGCTATCATATTTTGGATTGCGATCAACGAATAATAGCCCCGATCACCGCCACCATCCTCAGTATGCGGCAAGTTGCAAATTCTCTTGGGTAACCCAGATCACTACGAGGTTCAGATAATGATCCGTTGCATCAAGTTGCTCCGAAATATCGGAACATTCGGCTCGGATAACGCTGCTGCGTCGCTTGACCTCAAGCGATTGGCGCTCATTTATGCCGACAATGCACGTGGCAAAACCACGCTCGCTGCCGTATTGCGATCATTGGCGACAGGGGACCCATTGCCCATCGCCGAACGGTGGAGGCTTGGGTCTCAGCAACCTCCGCATATCGTTCTTGACTGTGAAGGCGAACCGTCCAACGTGATGTTTCAAAATGGTGCCTGGAATAGGACCCTACCCGATCTGAAGATTTATGACGATGTTTTCGTGGATGAAAACGTACATTCCGGGCTCGATGTGGAAGCTCATCACCGACAGAACCTACATGAACTCATACTTGGCGACGAGGGTGTCACACTTAACCGTTGTCTCCAGGACACGGTAGCTCGCATCAATCTGCATAACACTGCCTTGAACGAAAAATCTAAAGCGATTCCCGATGGTTCTCGCGGCGGACTTTCTGTGGACGAATTCTGTGCTCTCCCTGAACTGACAGACATCGATGACAAAATAGAGGCGGCCGGCCGTGCGTTGATGACTGCAAACAACCAAGATCCAGTGCGGACTGCCTCTTTGTTAGAAGCCATTGAACTACCAGAATTTGACATCGAGGCCATAAGGCAAATCCTGTTAACGGACCTGCAAGGCCTTGATAAGGCAGCAGAAGCTCAAGTTCAGACGCACGTTCAAACCTTGGGTGAAGGTGGAGAGTCTTGGGTCGCTGACGGCATGAGGCGTGGGGTCCAAGCTAGTGATGGAACCTGCCCATTCTGCGGTCAGGACCTTACCGGCTTGGATTTGATCGCCCATTACCGCGCCTATTTCAGTGAAGGCTATGCTCAGTTGAAGCTGGACATAGCTGAGATGATCAAGGATATAGACAGCACTCACGCAGATGGCAAGCAGGCAGCTTTTGAGCGGACGGTCGGAACAGCTAGGCAGTTGGGACAGTTTTGGGCCAACTACTGTGATGTGCTGCCAATCGAGATAGACACAGAAGCTATTGTGCGGGGCTGGAACACGGCGCGACAAGCAGTTGTTGAACTGTTAAAAACCAAACAAGCCGCTCCGTTGGAACAACAGGAGCTGAGTGAACAGGCACTGGATACTCTCGGTGCCCATAACGACTATAGGCAGGAGATTAAGACCGTCAGCGACGCGCTGGTCCTTTCTAACGATGCAATTCGAGCAGTTAAAAAGCAGGCAGAGACGGCCAACAAAGAAGAAACCCTTATTGAATTCACCAAGCTGACGGCAACAAAAGTCCGGTTCTCCCAGGAAATCGCTCTTTTATGCGCTGATTATCTGCAAGAGAAGGAAGCGAAGGCACGTACAGAAGCAGAAAGAACCGAAGCCAGAAATGCACTCGAAGGATATCGGACCAACGTGTTTCCAAAATTACAAACTGGAGTCAACGCCTATCTCCAGCGGTTTAATGCTGGTTTTCGTATCGACAGCCTCGTGTCTGCAAACATAGGGAGTGGGGGTGGGTCTACTTGTACCTACAACGTGGTCATCAACAACACACCTATCGCTGTCAGGAGCAGTAAAAATCCGCAAGGCGAGCCTTCCTTTCGCAATTCGTTGAGTGCTGGTGACCGTAACACACTCGCCCTTGCCCTTTTCTTCTCGTCTTTGGACCATAACCCTAATCTTGCCAACACAATAGTCGTCATAGACGACCCGATGTCAAGCTTGGACGACCATCGTTCTCTGTACCACGGTTCAAGCAGTGCGAAACCTGGCTGAGCGAGCTGGACAAATCATCGTACTGTCACATAATAAACGCTTCCTTTGCACTATATGGAGCGGTGCGGACCGCAAAGAGTGCCTCCCTTTGGAAATAGCCCAGAACGGAGACGAATCTACTATACACACCTGGGATGTAAACCAGGACTCGATTACCGAGCATGATCAACGGTACTTTCTCTTGCAAGATTATGCCGCTGGTCAGTCCGGGGCCAGGAAGGAAGTAGCCCTAGCAATCCGCCTTCACTTGGAGGGATTTCTCAGAGTTGCTTGCCCCGGTAACTTCCCACCGGGGAAACTACTCGGCCCGTTCATCGCGGATTGCCATCATAAGGTCGGCGGTTCAGATGAGGTCTTGAATAACGATACGATGCAAGAGCTTCGTGACATTGTCGAGTACGGCAACCGATTCCATCACGACACGAACCCAGCATGGCAAACCGAGGAAATCAATTCCATAGAACTCCTGGGTTTTGTACAACGTACATTAGCCTTCGTGGGGCCGCCGAATCGACTAGGCGATCTTCTCCAGAACCCCACGTAGAGTAAAATGCTTTGGGCTGACTCTACGCCGCCAGTCAACATCATAGCACGAGGTTCTGGTATTACGGTTTCTAAAACCCGACCATCCAGCGGGTGAAGCGGTGGAGCAGGGCTGCGGTTTCGCCGCCGCCGCCGAGGCGGATTCTTCCTGAGACCAGCGCCACGTCCAGCTTCAGGCGGCCGTAGGCGAGCAGCAGGAAGGTGTTGGCGTCGCTGGACACCACGGCGTCAATCGTGTCCGGGTCGGCGTGCAGGTTGCTGCCGACTTCCACGCCGTCCGGATTCACCACCACGTCAAGCGCCGGCGCATCGGACAGGTCGAAACGGTAGCGGACGGTTCCGTCCGGCGGTTCCTGCGACGGGTTGTAGGCCGTGCGCAGCCAGTGGGGTACCATGCCCAGCAGCACCGGCTCGGCGTCCGGGTACAAGCCGGCGTTGGGGTCGAATGCGCTGCGCATATCCCAATCGTGTACCGCCAGCTCCTGGATGCGCTGGCTCACGTACTCGCGAGCGGTCATGGCGCCCCGTCGCGGGTGCCAGCACGGGCTGTGCCATTCGTCGCCGCTGAAGCTGTCCAGCAGGGCGGATAATTCCTGATAGCGCTGCTCAAAAGTGGGGAGCAGGGCATCCCCCATTGACTGCGTGTAAGCAACATCGGCATCGGCGTTGGCCGCCGACATTGCCATGTTGTCGGACGGGGCGCTGAACCCGTCCGGGGCACCTGAGTCGCCGGAGCGCCCTCGGGTCATGCTGGCGATTTGCCGTTCGGCCCGATTAGTCAGGTGGCCGGCCACATCGCGTACCGTCCAGGCATCGCAGGCAGATTGACGGCCCAAGTCCGCATCGGTTTTGCCGACCAGGAATTCGTGGAGTCCGTTGGCCAGCTCGCGGATTACGTCCACCTCGTTGCGGATGGTAATCTCTTCGATAATGGTCTGGTCATATGATGTCATTGCAGTTCCTCCGGTGTCCTATAGACCGCCAAACCAGCGGCCCAGGTTGCGGAGGCCGACGTGGGCAATGGTATCGGCAGTTTGGGATACCCCAACGCGGCCGGCGCGCTTGGCGGTATTCCAGTCCACCCGGTTGTACAGGCACAACAGATATGTGCCGGCGTCGCAACGGATGGTGAGCTGCGCTTCTCGTTGCGCCGAAGGTTCCACCACCGAGAAACTGTCTCCGGTAACTATCACATCGTGGCGCAGGGAGGCTCCGCCGTCGGCGCCTATATCCATGCGATAGACGAACGGGGTCGTCAGCGGCGCAGTTGGCCGGAAGCACAGTTGATACCACATCTCGGATGCCGGCAACAGGGCCACCGCTCCATCCGCGTCCAGGTCGCCTTGGCCGGTATCGCCGGAGCGCATATCCCAGTCGTGAATCACCAGCTCCTGGATACGCAGGTCCAGGTAGCTGCTGGCCGAAATCGTCCCGCGCCGGCGGTGCCAGCAGCCTATCGACCAGTTGGTCCACGCCTGTAGCGTCTGGTCCAGCGCCTCGTATGCCGCCTGGAAATTATCGAGCAGGGCGTCGCCGAATTCGGCGCGCATCTGGGCGTTGTTCACCGCGTTGGACTGCTGCACCTGGTCGGGAGTCGGTCGGGCGCTCTCGCCTTCAGGGGCGCCACCCTCGCCGCCCAAACCGCGCAGCATACTTTCCCGTTGCCGAACCGCACCGCCGGCCAGATGCGCGGCAACCGTACCCACGTCCCACTCAGAGCAAGCCGACGGCCCGTTGAGCGCTGCGGCGGGCCCGTTGGATAAGCGCCGGTGAATGTCTCCCGACAAGCGCCGGATCAGTGCAACTTTGGCGGCATCGTCCATGTGTTACGCCTCCCTGAAATCAATGAGTGATAGCGCGGGTAGTGTACCACGCAACCGGTCTGCGCCGACGGGCCGGGCATTTCGATTGTCGGCATCTTGTCATTGCGAGGAGCGTAGCGACGTGGCAATCTCGTTGAGGTTGAGTACACGTCGGAGAACCACCATTGCTGCGGCAACGAGATTGCCACGCTGCGCTCGCAATGACAGATTAAAGTGGGTACGTGATGAGCCGCACCGACGGGGTTGACGAAGCCTTGAAGGCCCGCGCCGCAGTGTATAATGCCACCATCAGGGAGGTGAGCGTTATGCCAGATATGATGGGACCACATACTGCAATCCGCACCGAATTCGGTTTGCCGGTGCGAATGCGCGACGGGGTTACCCTGTATGCCGATGTTTACCGACCCGACACCGCCGATCCGGTGCCGGTTCTGCTGCAGCGCACGCCCTACGACAAATCGCAGGGGGGCTCCGGCAGCCTGGAGGTGATGCGTGCTGCGTCCCACGGCTATGCCGTGGTGATTCAGGATTGCCGCGGGCGCTACACCTCCGAAGGCGAGTTCTATGCCTTCCTCGACGAACCCGACGACGGCTATGATACCGTGGCGTGGTGCGCCGAGCAGCCATGGAGCAGCGGCAAGGTCGGTATGTTTGGCCGCTCATACGTGGGCGCTACCCAATGGCTCTGCGCCATCACCAACCCGCCGGCGCTGACCACCATCGCACCCGGCATCACGGCGTCGGACTACTACGAGGGCTGGACGTATCAGGGTGGCGCGTTGGCGTGGGGATTTGCCCTGTCGTGGACGATGCGGCAACTGACCATGGCCAATCTGGGGGCCATCAGCAGCCGCCATGACGTTCCGGACGGTGTCCGGCAAGGGCTGCTGGAAGCCTTCAATCAGCTCGATTGCACCATGCGACACCAGCCCATCGTCGACTTGCCGCATCTGAAGCCGCCCTTGGCAGACTATTTCTACGACTGGATTCGCCACTCGTCCAGCGACGAATACTGGCAGCGATGGCGCATTGAAAACCACTACCCGCACATCACCACGCCCGCTTTGAACATCGGCGGCTGGCATGACATATTCCTGCTGGGCACGCTGCGCAACTTCGTCGGGATGCGGAAACAGGCCGAGGACTCAACGGCGCGGGGAGGCCAACGTCTCATCGTGGGCCCCTGGCATCATGGGCCGTTTGCCGAAACCTCGGGCGATTATTTCTTCGGCCTCGGTGCGTCGGGGCCCGCCATCGACACCGACGGAGTGCAACTGCGCTGGTTCGACTACTGGCTGAAGGGGGAGCAGAACGGCGCCGACGCCGACGCTCCGGTTCGTATCTTCGTGATGGGGGACAACTGCTGGCGTGACGAGCAGGAATGGCCGCTGGCCCGCACCCAGTTCACCGACTATTACCTCCACAGCGGGGGCAAGGCCAACACCTCGGGCGGAGATGGCGTCCTGTCCACGGCCAGCCCGGGCGACGAAACTACCGATGTTTTCCTGTACGACCCCCGGGACCCGGTACCGACGCGAGGCGGCCCGCTGTGCTGCGGCCCGTCGTTCGTGCCCGGCGGCGCCTACGACCAGCAGGGACTGGAAACTCGGAGCGACGTGCTCTGCTACACCACGCCGCCGCTGGCCGCTGACGTTGAAGTAACCGGTCCGGTTACGCTCACGCTGTACGCTGCCACGACTGCCGCCGATACCGATTTCACTGCGAAATTGCTGGATGTGGAACCGTGCGGCGCGGCCCGCAACCTCGTCGATGGCATCATCAGGGCGCGCTACCGGGAAGGCACCGATCAGTCTCGTCCGGTTACACCCGGCGCGGTGCATGAGTACACCATCGACCTGGTGGCAACGAGCAACGTGTTCAAGGCGGGTCATCGCATCCGCGTGGACGTTAGCAGCAGCAACTTCCCCCGTTTCGACCGCAACTTTAACACCGGCGACGACCCGTGGGCGTCCAAAGAGAGCGTTCCGGCAGTGCAGACAATCTGCCACAACGCGGATCATCCCTCCCGCCTGCGCCTGCCCATAATCCCCGCCTGAACAGGCCGCCGAGTCAGTAAGCGATGGCCCGCTACGGATGCCTGGTGATTGGCGTAGTCATCGCACTGGCAATACTGTTTGTGGTGGTCTATTTCTGGTCGGGCTGGCTGAACCGCCCGGTGGGGCATAGCATTGCACCGCCGGCTCAGGTGGCCTTTGCCTTGTTGGGGACGGGGCAGAGCGGCCCTTCGACAAGCTGAGGGTGAGCGGACAAAATCATCCGGGCGGACAAGGGAAAGACCCTGGCACGGGATCAGGGTATTTCTATTATCACCGCCCCGGTCGATGGATCGCCGGCTGTACCCCAGAAAACGCGGCACTGCAGGAACACCGCAGGTAGACGAGAGACTGGATCCCGGCCGCGAGCCGGGATGGCGGTGGGAACAATCGAATGGCCCGGTACGGGCTTCCGGTCTCATCCGTACCCACTTTGTCATTGCGAGCGTAGCGTGGCAATCTCGTCGCCGTAGCAACGGCGATTCGTCGACGTGTGTTCAGCCTCATCGAGATTGCCACGTCGCTATGCTCCTCGCAATGACAAATTAAAATGGTACGCGTGAGGGCTGGGTTGGTTGCGGGAATAGCGGTGCGTTGCTACAATTTATGCGACGCACCGGCGTGGTGTAGTGGTAGCGCATCGGTCTCCAAAACCGAAGGTGTGGGTTCGATTCCTTCCGCCGGTGCCATTTGCGGCCGACCCGTTATTCAGGCTCGTTCCCCTGGCGACCCTCCGATGGGTTCCGTGGTGGTTTCAGACGTTGTAGCAGCCGGCGAAGGATCGGGAGCGACCGGTGGCGGAGGCGGGGGCGGCATACGGCGCTGCTGTTGGGGGCGGTTGGACTCCGCTGCGGCGGCCAGTTGAGCCATGATCAGATTGGTCAGCTCCCGGCGCATCGGGTTTGAATCCAGGTTGCAGTCGGCGAAAACCTCGAATCCCGGCGTAAACTCCTCCATTATCTGGCGCACCCGCGTGCTACCGTGCCGCGACGCGATGATCATGCGAATGGACTGGGTGTCGCGCTGGACTTCAGACTCTTCCTCCTGTTCCAGCGCCTGATCCAGCTCGTCCTCGTAGTCCATGCGGTCGACCACGCTGAGCGAGGCGGTGGCTTCCCGGCGGAAGGTGTCAACCTCGCGCAGCGTGCGGGCGAGTTGATCCACCAGGTTGGCAGCGTCAGCGATAAGGCTGGGCAAATTCTGCTGGGCCTGCGCCGCTGTAGACAACGCAAGCTGAGCCCGGTCCAGCGAGTCCTGGCGGTGCTGTTCCCGCTCTTGCATCCGCTGCATCAGGCTGACCTGCTCACGCAGGGCCGGCGCCTGCGAGGCCAGAGATTCCAGTTGCTCCATGTAGCTGGCGGCTTCTTCGGCCTTGCGCAATCGTTGGGCCAGTTCGTTGTTGATTTGGTCTGACATTTGGCATTCCTTCTCGCCTCGGCGCCGGTCGGCGCCATCGCATCTAGGGCAGGTGGGATAATTTAGAGTGGCGGTTGGTACACAGCGCGAGTCTGCGTCTGGCGCGTGCCGCTCCGGGAAGCGCCCCATTTATAGCAAAGACGAGCCGATTTCCGGTTTGGGCAAAGTTGACGAATTTCAGACAATTTCGAGAGATTGGACGAGAAACTTACTGGCCAGCATCCGCGCGGCGTCACGCGTACCCACATTAATCTGTCATTGCGAGCGTCCTTCGACAGGTTCAGGACGAGCGGAAATCTTGATGAGGCTGAACACACGTCGGCGAACCGCCGTTGCTACGGCGACGGGATTGCCACGCTGCGCTCGCAATGACAAAGTTGGTACGCATGAGTCCGCGCGGTGAATTGGCAAGTCAGTACGGTGGGCGGTATAATGACCGAAAATTTTCTCGCCAGGGGGGCATTACGTGACTACCAACGGCCAGACTGCTGTCAACACCGATCAGCTTCAAGTGTTCTTTCGCGGACAATTCGTACCGCTGAAAGAGGCCAATGTAAGCGTAATGACCCACGCCCTCCACTACGGCACGGGTGTGTTTGAGGGCATTCGGGGCAACTGGAACGCCGAGCAGGAGGCCATCAACATATTCCGGATGCGCGAGCACTACGAGCGTCTGCTGGACGGCTGCAAGATTCTGATGCTCGATATCCCCTACTCCGCCGACGACCTTTGCAATATCACCGTCGAACTGGTGGAGCGAAACCGGCACGACTCGGATATTTACATCCGACCCTTAGCCTACAAGAGCGAGGAACTGGTCGCCAACCTGAAACTGCAGGATCTGGCATCCGACTTTACCCTAATAACCGTGCCCTTCGGCAACTACCTGGGCAGCGACCGGCTGCGTTGCTGTACGTCGTCATGGCGACGAGTGGATGACCCGATGATTCCGGCCCGCGTTAAGTCTTCCGGCATCTACGTCAACAGCATACTGGCCAAAACCGAGGCCACTCTGAGCGGCTTCGATGAAGCGATTCTGCTCAACCACGACGGCCACGTATCCGAGGGTTCCGGCGAGAATATTTTCGTAGTGAAAAAGGGCCGCCTGCTCACCCCCGCCCTGGAAGACAACGTTCTCGGTGGCATCACGCGCGATACCGTGATGCAGTTGGCCCGTACCGAGCTGGGCATCGATATCGAGATGCGATCCATCGACCGGAGCGAGTTGTACCTGGCCGACGAGGTATTCCTCACCGGCACCGCAGCGCACCTTACGCCGGTGGTGGAACTGGACTGCCGCCCCATTGGGGACGGGCAACCGGGCCCCATTTCCAGCAAAATCCAGAAGATGTACTTTGATATCGTGGTGGGCAATAACCCCAAGTACAGCCACTGGTGTACGCGGGTAACACCCAGCGCGGTCGCAGCCTGACGGCGGTACGGTGGGGACTTTCCCGCCGACTGGTTAGCCCAATGACGGCTGCGTCCGCACGCTGGTGTCCGGGCCTATTGGTGTAACAGATGATTTGGATGTCCGGCGCAGCGGTCGTTATCGGCTACCTGCTGGGCAGCATCCCAACCGCTTGGCTCGTTGCGCGGCGCGCCTCACGCATGGGGACCGACATCCGACAGGCCGGCGACGGTAACGCCGGCGCCCGCAACGTCGGCCGCATCTTCGGGCGGAAATGGGGTGTGTTCGTCGCCTTGGCAGATATCGCCAAGGGTGCGGTGGCGGTGCTGGCGTTCAACGCCCTCGCCGATCTCGTGGTCCCGCTCAGAGCTGACAGCGTGGCCAATTTGCCGGGTATGCTGGCCGGCGTGGCAACTATCGTCGGCCAGATCTGGCCGGTGTGGTTGCGATTTCGCGGCGGGCGAGGGGCCGCCACGGCCATTGGAGTTACCGCTGCGGTGCTGCCTGGGCCGGCGCTCCTGATGATGGCGCCCACCCTGGTGATTCTGACCATAACGAGGAGCACCACGCTGGCCCTGGCCTTCGTTTATCTCTCATCGGTAGTGGTTGCCAAGACGTTGTTTGGTGTCGCCTGGGGGCCAATATGGTACTGCCTGGGAGTCTTCGTCGCGGTGGGGGCAGTGCATTTCTGGACGGTGCGATTCCGCAACCCGGTAGCCGAAAAGACTTCCGCCGCCTGATTGGGACGATGCCTCACACCAACGCCAGCACGGTTGTACCGCCTGTAATCATCGCGATGGCAACGAATTTGCCCATCAATGCTGCTGGATTGACGGACTCCTGCATCAAGCCCAGGGCGCGCCAACTCAACAAAGTGCCCGCCAGGAATACGAACAACGGGCGGGTCGCCAGCACTGCGGCCGCTGATGATACCGGCCCGAAGCTGAAAGACAGGATGAACAGGAAGATTGCCAGCTGGGGCAAAATCCCTTCGCCGATCACGAACGTGGCCAGCCCGTCCGGGGATCGCAGCCCCTGCCACAGCCGCCGCCAGTTGGCGGGACGTCCGAAAACGGCGAAGACGGGAATCATCCCCAATTCTTGCAGCCCGAACACTTCCCACGGCGTGAGGTCCTGCAGCGCAAATTCGGCCAGAAAGAAGGCCAGACCCAACCCAGCAGAGCTGGCCACCAGCGCGGTCAGTCCCGGCGTCAGCCTGAAGAGCCGCCGACCGAAACCCTCCAGCGAAATGAGCGCCGCACCGCAGACTACCAGGGCGATGGCCAGCCACTGCTCCCCCGAAACCGTCTCCTCCAGAAACGCCAGCGCCAGCAACGCCACCAGGATCGGATAGGTTTGGCTGACGGCCACCGCCCGCGATGCTTCGCCCAGTTTCAGCCCCAGATACAGCAGCGCCAGACCCGAACCCAGGCACACCCCCGACAGCAACCCAATGCCCACTGTCGAAGCCGGGCCGTCCGTCGGCCAGCCCACAATCACCAGCACGATGACGGCGCAGGTCAGGCGGGTCAGAATCGAACCGGCGCCCAGGACACCGACGCCGGCCAGGTAGTTGTCCAGCAGCCGCTTGTGGGCAATGTTCGCCAGCCCCAGAGCAGCCGCGCTACAGATTGCCAGCAAAAACCACACGCCCGCCAGCATACCAGAGTGCGAGGCTGGCCCCGCCCAGGCCAACCCAGTATCGGATCATGCCACCGAAAGTGCTGTTGCCGTGGCCGGGGCGGAGGACTTACGGTGTTATCTCGAACTCGACCTCGGCAACCTTTCGGTCTCCGTCGAACGCCATGATCCAGTATTGCCCTATCCGCCAGGACTCAGGCGATGAGACCCAGACCCGGGAGCGCCCGCCTGAGTCAATTCGGAGGGCAATATCCATTGCCCTTTCCAGTTCGCCGTCAGGGTAGTATAGGAGGACCTGGAGCGGTATTTCGTATGGGTCGCGACTTCGTTGGGAATACACGAAGGTGAGCAACAAGCGCTCTCCGAGTTCGGATCGAGCAATGCTCGAAAATTCTCTGCTGTCACCTCGGGTAATGTAAACGTTTCTGATCTCACCTTGAATGCTCGGCAGCGTAGGATCTGGGGGTGTGGCAGCGAGTTGGAGGAATATCTGCTTGGCTGGAGGTTTAGAGGAAGACGCTACTGCCGCAGATTCAGGGAGCAGCGTACCATAATACCAATGGCTGATCATGTCTTTTGCCATTGCATTCGATTCGGCGTCGGACTCGAATGCGGCAACCACGTGGTTGAATTCCAGGCTGATGTTTGGATCGGCCTGCGCGGTGTTCAGCTTGGCGAAACCCTTTCTGAAATCCTGCGAATCCATTAACTCATACAGGCCCAGGAAGAAACGCTGTCCCAGCGAGTAGTTGCAAGCAAATCCCTCATCCCCGGATTCAAGGTTTGCTGATTCTAATTCGTTCAAGTTGTCGAAAGGTCCACAAGGCTTTCTGCCAGGTAACATCCACCGCCCCGACCTTTGCCATTCGGCGTAGTAGCTCAGGAAATCTGCCGCGCCTTAGTCCACCCAATCCGGTTAACCTCTCCAATAGTAGTGGGCTACCTCGCGAGCGATATGTGTAGCTGAAATACGTTCGGTGAACGTGGAGCTGCCGATATCGACTTCCGGTTTTGAGATGATGTTTGGCCCGAAGTGGAGTCCAGCCTACCCGTTGGTGGCGGCATCGGCGAACAGATAAGCGACAAAATTGGTGGGGAAAGGAACGCCCATCAACGATTCCGCGGTCCGGACGGCGTGTTCAAGCAGGTCCATGGATCGTTGGCGTCCTGGCTGCGTCCGAATTATCGTCAATAAGACATGACCGCTCAGTGGTGTCGAGATTATCCGTTCCTCCAGCGCCACCCGACCCGGATCCAACAGCACATCCACGAGGTCAGGATTATTCTTGGCCACTCCGTAGGGGGTCGCAACTATCTTCGCCTGTTCGTCCGTGATGCCGTCTCGTAATTGGGGATGGCCGAGGATGGCCGGCAAATCTCCCGCCCACGCCAACTGTCGCAGGGCGGATACGGCCATGGCATCTACCGCATCTTCTGTTTCCAGGAAGGGCATGGCGGCGATACGGTCAGCGGCATTTCTTGAGCCCAAGTTGCGCGTTATGGAGTTGAGGTTGGATTCGATCGCATCGGTGTCCCGTTGGATGGTATCGCCTACCAACTGGTCCCCCATTAAGTTACGGAACTCCGTGGAGTTAGTGCGGGCCATCTCCACGAGTTCGTCCAATTCCCCCAACGCCTCGGCGTCTCCGGTCAACAGCGATGGCATGGCCGATACTACGTTTGCATCGTCGGGCGCTAATTTCAAAAACGCCGCCAGTTGCTCCATGGGCCGCCAGTTGGCCCGCTGACGCCTCCATTGCATCCAAAATTTGTAGATCTCATGACCCTGTCCAGCAGCCCTGGATCTGACTTGGCCAGCTCCTGGAAACCGAACAGGATACTCCCATCGTCCGGTTCTGTAGATTCCAGAAATTGCAATTGAGAGATCCTGGTGGTCACGTCAGGCACGAGTCGGCCAGGGCCAATAGACGTGCAACAAGGTTCCACTCGAACGAATCCACGCCGCCGGATACCCAAGGTAATGACCATACTTCAACGAACAACTCGGGGGAGTCCACCGACAACTGCTGCCATTGCGTAACCTGCAACGTGCTGACTGGATTCGCCGATCCCCCGAGATATGCGGCTACCATGCTGCTCACTTCTCGGTGGAACCGAGCGTCTATGCTGCCGATTACCTCCAATATGGTGACCTCGGAAGGGCTCAACCCATCATCCAACCAGTGCAGTTCATATTCCCGATCCAATGCTGATGGATGGGCCAGGGCAAACTTTGTCAACCCGCTCAGCCCGTGGATTTCTCCTTCGCTCATCCCGCTACGGACCCAGGGCAAGGCTCGAATGGCTGCTGCCGTGCCAGGGTCGCTCTGTTCCAGAAAATCCCCCTGACTCACCGCCAATAGGGGGCTGGGTGCTAGTGTGGGGCTGGGGAACGGAGTTTCAGTGGGGCGCCGGTCGGGGTGTGAACGTAGGTACCGGTGACGCGGCGGGAGGGTGCGTGGCAGTAGGAGACGGCGTGAGTTCAGCGGACGCCGGCGTAGAATCGGTAGGTTAGAAACGGGTCTGCGTTGGCAATGGCGTGGCCGGCAACGGTGTAAACGCAACCCCCACCGGCGTGGCTTCGGGCTGGCACGATAACCCAAGCACCGCGATGATCGCGATGATCGCGAAAAAGGTGTTTGCCGGGGACATGGCGCCATCGTATATCAGTGGTTCTCGCGATCTTGCTATAATCCCGCCAAATTTCACATCGCGGAGGGCTACACATGGGTTGGTCGATTCATCATCCGGTGGGTTTGATTCATTACACGCCGTCGGCTTGCTACCGCGGCTACACGGTGTTTTCCACCACCCGGGGCGGTTGCGACGCTTACCTGATTGATATGCATGGCAACGTCGTCCACCGCTGGCACTCCGACGAGGGTATCCACTACGCCTACCTGCTGGACAACGGCAACCTGCTGTGTCGCACGTTACCGCCCACCGACGCCGGCGGCGCCGAAACCGTCGGTGGCTCCTCGGCCAGCGTCATCGAGCTGGATTGGGACAGCAACGTAGTGTGGGCCTATCGGGACGATATGCTGCACCACGACTACGAACGGCTGCCCAACGGCAACACACTGCTGCTGATGTGGGAGCCGCTGCCCGACGGACTGGAAGCCCAGGTGCAGGGCGGCTTCGACGTCGATTTTGCCCTGGGGATGCTCGGCGATGTTGTACGCGAGGTTACTCCCGATGGCGCAACCGTATCCGAGTGGCGTTCCTGGGAGCACCTGGATGTCAACGAAGACGTGATTTGCCCGCTGGAACCCCGCCGCGAGTGGACCCACGGCAACTGCATCAACGTTACCGCCGATGGCGACTTCCTGGTGAGCTACCGACTCACGAGTACGGTCGGAATCGTGGATCGGACGACTGGAGCGTTCAAGTGGAAGTGGGGGCCGGGCGAGATTTACCACCAGCATCACCCCACCTGGCTGGACAATGGCCGCGTGCTGATTTTCGACAACGGTGGACACCGGCGAGGGGCCAGCTATTCGCGCGTCGTGGAGATTGACCCGGCCACCAACGAAATCCATTGGGAGTATCAGGGCGCACCGGCCATCTCGTTCTACAGCTACAACATCAGCAGCGCCGAACGACTGCCCAACGGCAACACCCTAATCTGCGAAGGCGCGCCCGGTCGCCTGTTCGAGGTAACCCCACGCTGCGAAATCGTGTGGGAATACATCAACCCGTACTTTATGTACAGTAGCGCCGCCGGCGGAGCGGGCGGCATGGAGTACACCAACGCCACCTTCCGCGCCCACCGTTACAGTCCAGACCACCCCGCGTTTGCCGGCCGCGACCTGAACCCGGAGCGGCACGCCACTTTGAATCGGCTGCTAACGTAACAAACCCACTCTCCCGCAGGGAGAGGCTCGGCGTGTCGGCGGACTCCCCTCTCCCTCGATGCGAGAGGGTTGGGGTGAGGGTTAAAGATGTAATTCTGCGCTCCGGATTCAGTTCAACTGATACGTTCGATACCTGGACTTGCGTCGAAGCCGGAGTCGAAGCTCAAGATGCGTCTAACGTTGGCCTTGCGCATTACAGCTATATGTAAGTCATCCCGCGCGGACAGTCCGGCAATCGAGTCGATGATTGACCGAGCGGCATAGATTTCCGGCATACCAAAAGTCAGGATGTCGTCAGCAATAGCGTCCAAGGCTTTGAAGGCGGCGTCAATGGCATCAGGCCGATTAATAGCGGTGTAGCGATGCAGAATCTCCTGATAAACCCCCATGTCTGTCACCAGCCGCTCCCCTTCTTGCACCAGCCGAGTTACCAGCGCCAGTGAGCGATCCTTGTGCGGATGCGGTGCGCCCACGAGGTACATTGGCACGTTGGAGTCAATGAACGTCAAGGGCTGCGCCGCCCCGCTGCGATATCACACAACATTTCGTCGATATTGCCAGTGGGGAATTCGTGCCGCATTGCTTCGGCCAGCGCGCTGAGCTTGGCCTCCACCGTCCCCGGCCGGCTGAGCCGAGCTTGGCGCAACGCCTGACGCACCCACTCGTCAATGCTCATCCGCTGACGCTGGGCCGTTTCCTGAATCTCGCTATATTCCGCCTCATCCAGGAGGACTTGTAGTCGCTTCACTATGATACGCAGTATATTTGCAGCCTAAGGCATCGGTCAATTTGGCAGCCAGCGCCCGCCTACTCCGTTACCTCAAATTCCACCTCCACTACCTTCCGCTCACCGTCGTACACGTACACCCGGTAGTGTCCAGGCAGCCACGGGTCTGACGACTGTGGCCCGATTGACACCCTCCACCAGCCGCGACGCCATTCCGATTTGAATTCGTGGGTCACGATTCTGGAGTTGTAAAACAAACCATCCTCATAATGCTCTACATACTTGAGGGGAATAATTTTCGGGTCAGCAGTGACGGGGAATGTGGAGCCAAGATAGATGTAAACTCGTCCGTCAACATCTGCCGCAGAAATGCTTTCGGTTCGGCTCGCCAAAAATGAATCCCCGTCCCCCCACACATCCCAATCGTCCTCCGCACTAACAAATGCGTTGACAATACGTCCGTTGATTGACGGCAGATTCGGGTCAACTGGCCCGGTGTCGGGTGGCGCAATTCCTCGCGGCGCGGGCCCGTCGTACCAGGCATTGATTACGCTGTCCACAGCAGTAATGACCTCAGGGGAAGCATCCTTCTTGAATGCCATTTCCACTTCCTCAATGCCTCCGTACACATAGTTGCCATTTACAGTCAACCAGAGGTTGCGGAACCCTTGCTGAAACTGTTCCCGGCCCAAGGTGCGATACAAGTCCAGGAAGAGCCTCTCACCCATTGAGTAATTGCATGTGAATTCCGGCCAGAGGGCGACATTGGTGGGATATGGAGGGTTGGCCCGGTCCAGTTCGCCAAGAGTGTCAAAGAAGGGGCATGGGTAGTGGTCAGCTACCAGTGGCGCGCCGGTGCGGGCGTTTTCGACGATAAACTCCATAAAGGTCGCCGCTCCCTCATCAATCCAGTCTTCATCGCCGCCCCAATAGAAATGGGCTATTTCGTGGGCTGTGAGTTCAGGAAGATGGCGTGCATCGGGGCTGTCGTCATCAACGTCATATTTGGCCCGCTGCGCTATAACGTTACCGAAATTGGTTCCGGCAGAACCCTCTGCAGCATGGACGGCGTCCTTGAATAAAATCCCGACGAATCGCACTGGAAACGCCTCGCCCATAAATTCCTCGATGGTGCGCACCGAATGTTCCAGCAAATCCATGCTCCGCGCTGGGCCGGGTTTGCTCCGCTGGATGGTCAACTGAACCTCGCCGGCCAGTGGCAGCATGATGTTGCGCTGCTCCGTGCCCGGGCCTACGGTAGGGCGCGGCGTCGGCGTGGGCAATGGTGTCTCGGTGGGCGTTGGTAGCGGCGTGGCAGTCGCCGTGGGCCGGGGCGTCGCCGTGGGTTTCGGCGTGGCCGTTGGCGGGATTGGCGTTGGCTCAGGCGTCGCGGTGGGCTGCGGTGCTGCGGTCGGTGCGGGTGTTTCAGTAGGAACTACCGTCGGAGTTGGAACCAGCGTACTGGTCGGCGCAACCGTGGTCGGAACCGGTGTGGACGCAAGAGCCTGTGTCGCCGGAGCCGTGCTTTCCGCAACAACGGGAGTGGTGGTCGGCGGAATGACTGGCTCGCCGGCATCACAGGCCAGCATTGCCAGGGCCAGCGCAACCGCCGCCGCAATTATCCGAAATGAATGCATACTGCAACTACTCCGTAACCTCAAACTCAACCTCGGCTACTTTCCGATCACCCTCGTAGACGTACACCCAATGTTGGCCCGGAGCCCATCGTGATGGCGGTAGCGGCCCCACCGAAAAAAACTGCGTGCCGCCGATATATTTGGCATCGGCAGTCAGCGTCGAAACAAGTCGATTGGCGACGAAACCGTCTTCATAGAATTCCACCACCTCAAACTCGATCTGGCGGCTGCCGGAGGATAACTGGTACGAATACTCCAGGTTCAGCCACACAATGGAATTCACCGCCGAGGCAGAAAACGTTGCAACGGCCGGCCCATATTGCGAAATGGAGATATATGCAGCGTCGATGATGCCGTTGATGCTGGGCAGTCTGGCATCCGCCGGGCGAGTATCCCGCTGCGTGGTGTCGTGGGCAATGGTTCCGTCGTACCAGCGTCTCACCACGCGGTCGACGGTTCCCGGATCGTTTGGAGATATAAAGGCGGCAGTCAGGTGATTGATTCCCACCGCAGTGCCGTCCCGGTCGTCGGCGTTATCTTCGACAGCCGACAGCTGGTACAGGGTGCCGAAGCCGCGCCTGAACCGGTTTTCGCCCAGGCTGCCGTACATATCGAGGAACAGACGCTCGCCCAAAGCATAATTGCAGTTGAAGGCGTCCGGGTCCCGGATGGTATCGAACCTGGCCAGGGCGTTGATGCTGCTGGCGACGGCGCACGGGTGATTGGTTGCCTCCAGCGGTTTGCCGGTGCGGGCACGTTCGGAGATGGATGCCAGGAAATCCGCCGCTCCTTCGTCAATCCAGTCCTCGTTGCCGCCCCAGTAGTAGTGGGCAACTTCGTGGGCAATGATATGACCGGCAGCGTTGGCTTCCTGGCTGCCATCGTCAACGTCGTGCTCAGGGAGAATGGCGATATGGGTGCCGAAGTTGGTACCAGCGGTGGAGCTTTTAACGGCATTTTCGAAGAGCAATCCGACATAGTTGGTCGGCAGCGGTTCGGCCATGAACGCTTCCAGATTCCTGACCGATGACTCCAGTAACGTCATGCTGCGCTGCGCTCCCGATCCGGTGCGTATGATTGCCAAATCCACCTGCCCGGATAGCGGCAGGGTGATCGTGTGCTGTTCCACAGTGATGCGGGAGGGGTCTAACAGCGTGTCAATCAGGCCCGGATTGGTTCGGTTGACGCCGTGCAACAGGGTTACGATTTTGGCCCAGTCGTCGGTAATGCCGCCACTCAGGGTAGGATGGGACAACAACTCATGCAGGGTACCGGGCGCCCGAAACGCCATTTGCCGGAGGGACAGCGTCGCAACCTGGTCCGCTGCGTCTAGCGTTTGCAGGAAGGGCATTGCGACGATACGTTGCGCGCTTTTCTCATCCCGCTGGGCGATGGCGTGCAGGCTTTCAACCGTGTTGTGCTCTGACGCGGTCACGCCGTCGGCTACCCAGCCGTAACCAATCACGCGGCCAGCGACGGCCGGATAGACCGCAGCCAAATCCACCAGTTCGTTTGCCCCCAACAATTCGGGCTGGCTGATTCCGTCGGCGATCCAGGGCAGTTCGCTAATGGCGACTGCCGACTGCGGGTTCTGTTGCAACAGGTAGGGCCCGTTGTCCAGGTCGTGAATGGTCAAACTGACCTCGGACTCGGCGACGGCAGTTGGCGCCACGGTTGCGGCGGGCGACGAGTTTGCCGGTGTCGGCGCCACAGCCGGCGGCGAATCCCCGGCCCGGCCTCCCGCCGGCGCGACCGGTGGTGCAACGTCGGTCGTGTCGGCCCGAGTCGATCCTGCCCTGGTCATCGACTGGACGCTGCCGTCGGGTGTCTGCGTCGGGGCCAGTTCAGTTGCGCTGATACGGGCCAACGCATCGTCGATGACGGCCTGCACATCAGGAATTGGCCCTGCGTCGCCGGAGCCACAGGCCACAACCGTTGCCATCAACGCGGCCACCAACCCGATTGACCCGGCACGTATGGACCGCCTCGAATTAAGAATGTCATAAACCGATTGAAATAGCACGTAAACCAGTATACCGGACGGCGCCCTGGTTCCCGAGCGACGGGGGTGCGCTATAATGCCGCCACACCACACCAATACGAGCGCAACAACGGATAGCATCTAGGAGGCGACAGGCATGGGGAAGCTGGATGGAAGAGTAGCGTTGATTACCGGCTCGGGCCGCAACATCGGCCGGGCGACGGCTCTGATGATGGCGGCAGAGGGCGCGAATATCGTGGTGAATGCCCGCAGCAATCGGGACGAGGCCGAAGCCACCGCCGCCGCAGTTGAAGAACTGGGCGTAAAGGCGTTGCCCGTGTTGGCTGACGTGTCCCAGAAAGACCAGGTGGATGCCATGATTGACGCGGCGTTGTCTACGTTTGGTCGCATCGACATATTGGTTAACAACGCGGCCATCCGTCCCCACAAACCATTCGTCGAGCTGACGTTGGAGGATTGGGAGTACGTGCGGGGAGTGGTGCTGGATGGGTCTTTCTACACCGTGAAAGGCGTCATTGAGCAGATGGTGGCCAACAACTTTGGCCGCATCGTGTTCCTTACCGGCGACGGGGCGTTTCGGGGCGGCGCAATGCGCGCCCACGTCTCCGCTGCCAAGATGGGCATGGTCGGTATGGCGCGCAGCCTGGCGTCCGAATTCGCCGGCAACAACATCCGGGTCAACGTCGTGTCGCCGGGTAGCATCGATACCTCGCGCGCCAATCCGGAATGGTACGCCGGACGGGTCCCCGATGCCGGCGGTATCCCGCTGGGCCGCCAGGGCAAACCCGACGAAATCGCATCGACCGTAACCTTCCTGTGCACCGATGACGGCGGCTTCATCACCGGCCAAACCATCCATGTGAATGGGGGCCAGGGCTACTTCGGCTAGGTGTGCGCCTGTTTTGGACGTCTCCTCAACGAAAGTGTCGACTAACGAAAGCGTCGATTGTTGATTGCGGGCGGCGTGGTGTTGTGCCACGCCGCCCGCCCTACTTGCCGGCTGTACGGTTTACGGAAGGTTACTGAGCCCGCACCCGTATCTCCCTCAGGTCATCGGCTATGGCCAGCTTCGCGTCCGTCTGCTCCTGAATATCCTCCGGCGACCAGCCGGGAGCGTTCTCGCGCAGCATGAAACCGTCAGGCGTTATCTCGAACAGCCCCAGGTCGGTGGCCAGCAGCTTTACGACGCCGGGCGCGGTAATCGGCAGCGTGCAGCGTTTGAGCAGCCTTCGCTCTCCGTTGCGCTGGTTGTGCTCCATGGCGATGAATACCCGCTTGGCGCACGCCGCCAGATCCATCGCGCCGCCGATTCCGCCGCCCTTGCGCACCGGTATGCGCCAGTTGGCAAAGTCACCGTTCTCCGACACCTCGTAGGCGCCCATCACCGTAACGTCCACCATGCCCTTGCGGATCAGCCCGAACGAGTCGGCGTGGTGCACGATGGCCATGCCCGGCAGGGCGACCACGTTTTGACCGCCGGCGTTAACCAGATGCCTGTCCTCTTCGCCGGCCGGCGCCAGCGGCCCGAACCCGATCACGCCGTTCTCGGAGTGGAAGATAATCTCCTTGTCCGGCTCGCTCTCCAGATAGTTTGAGCACAGCGTCGGCATCCCGACGCCAAGGTTCACAATCCAGCCGTCCTGGAACTCCATCGCCAGTCGGTCGCACATCGTTTGCCGTGACAGGCGGGGTTTATCGGCCGTAGTCATGGTGTACTCCTTTGCTTTCCGCTATGTAGGAAACTTGTCCCCTCTCCCTTGATGGGAGAGGGTTAGGGTGAGGGTGAAATTCTCGCCGTGGCAGCGTGAGGGCAAACCCCTGCTAGTCCCAGTTTCCGTCCGGCGGTATTTTGACCAGGCGGTCCACGTAAACGCCGGGTACGTGAACGCAGTCGGGGTCGATTTCACCCGGTTCTACGATACTGTCCTCAACTTCGACCACGGTGATGTCAGCGGCCATGGCCATGACGGGGTTGAAGTTGCGTTGAGTCAGTCGGAATTGCAGGTTGCCAAACGTATCGGCGCGCCAGGCCCTGATGAGCGCAAAATCGGCCGGCAGCGGATATTCCAGCACGTAGGTACGGCCGTTTATTTCCCGATGCTCCTTGCCCTCGGCCAGCTCGGTACCGACGCTAGCAGGGGTATAAAAAGCCCCAATACCGGCGCCGGCGGCGCGCATCCGCTCCGCCAACGTCCCCTGGGGCACCAGTTCAGCATCCAACTCCCCATCGTTGTACATCTGCACAAAGGGCGTTATCTGCGACGGGTGCGTTGGGGCGGTAAACGCGCAGATCATCTTCTTGACCTGTCCGGCCTCGATGAGGGTACCCACGTCCACCTTGTCATCCATGCTGCCGGCGTTGTTGGATATGCCGGTCAGGTTCTTCACGCCCAGCCGATGCACGGCGGCCAGCAGGTTGCGGGCCAAACCCACGTTGCCGAAACCCGGGGACATGAATGTCATGCCGTCTTTCATATCGGCGACGGCGGAATCGAAGTCGGCGTAAACCTTGTTTTTCATCGGGATTGGCTCCCAGTTGAGTTTGGCCGGCGGCGAGCCAGCGCCGGCCATTATACTAGCAACGGGGATACTGGCAATCTGCTGCCATTGACAGGTAGATTTCCCCTAGGGTTCGGTGTCGTACACTATCTTGCCGTCCCGGTAGGTAACCACCGAGCCGAGAAGGGCGATATTGCGCTTGCGGGCTTTTATGGCGGCGCGTTTCATGGCCGCCTCAATTCCTGCGAAAAACGGATCTCGGCCCGCATCTTCAACCTGAACGTCGCCGGGTTCGACTTCCACGTTCGTTGTAGTCATGGTTTCTTCTCCTCGGCCAGCAGTGTCGGCACGTCGCCCGAGCTGTCCCATAAGGCCCACTCATCTACCAACTCCCGGTAGATTGTATCAAAATTGCGTCGTCCTGCATCAAACCGGCGGCGGATTACGTTCTCCGGTATGTTGTGGCCGCCATCGGCCACTCTTTGCTGGACCCGTTCTATGGCTACTTCCGCGGATGGCAAGGTCAAGAAAATCAAACTAACTCGGTAGCCCTGTTCCTGCCAACGGGGAATCATGCGAGCATAGCCGCGTCCGCTGAGGGTGGTCTCGAAGGCGAAGCTGCGGCCCCGACTGACGTAATCATCAATCATGTTCAGCATCATGCGACCGGCGGCCATCGCTTCCTGCTCCGGTTGCAGCGGGTTCAGCCCCGCCGCTATCAGGTCGGCATTGACGAAAGTCGGGCAATTCGCTTCGTTGAGCAAAAACTCCCTGGCGAATGTGGTTTTGCCGGCCCCGTTAGGGCCGGCGATTATCAGAATGGTCTGGTCCGGAGTCACTAATGCCCGACGCGATCCTGGAAGTCGCGCTCCGTGGTGGCCGCTTCCACCGCCTGGTATTCGGGCAGGCTGATGAGCGCTTCGACCTCGGCACGGCGGGCTGCCACGTCGGCGGCCCCGATGCCGATGTGGCCGGTATCCCGCAGGCTGGTGTACACCCGCTGCAAGCCCTCCACCGCCGCGATGGCCGGTGTGGTGGCGTAGATGATGACCTTGTAGCCCAGCTCCTCGTACTCCTCAACCGTGATGTCGTCGGTGCCGGCGATAACCAGGAGCGGCACATCTGCGACACCGGCGCGGTACGTCGCCAGGTCTTCCCGCTGCCGTACCCCACGCGGCATCACCACGTCCACGCCTAGGTCCCGCAGGGCATTGCCCCGGCGGATGGCTTCCTCCATATCTCCCTCGACGGCAGTGAACGCGTCGGTGCGGCCAATCATCAGGAAGTTGGGATCGTTGCGGGCTTCCAGCGCGTAACGCATCTTCTCCAGAAAATCGTCCATCGGAATGACGTGCTCCAGGCCGGCATGATATGAGGCCCGCTTGGGAAACACCTGGTCTTCGATGTGGATGCCGCAGATGCCGGCCCGCTCGAAGGTGCGGACGGTGTGCATGGTGTGTACTGGATCACCGTAGCCGGCGCCGGCATCGCAGATGATGGGCAGATTCACGGACCTGGCCACCCGCTGCGCCACCTCTACCTGCTCGGTCAGCGTCATCAGCGGTTCGGTAACGGCCAGATGCGCCCCACTCATGTAGCCGCCCACGTACACGGTATCAAAGCCCAGCGACTGCACCACACGGGCCGACATTGGATCGTAAGCGCCAGGGGCGAGGATGGTTTCGCCGGCGGCCAATCGGGATTTGAGATTTGCTTGCAGGGTCATTTGGGTTTACCTCCGCTTTTTACTCGAATAGTGTTCTCGGCAGTTCCGACTGTCGGATAATTGACAACAACGTCCCAACCCGCAGCTCTCGGTGGTCTGGAATGGGAACGGTAATGGTAGATTCGGCCTCGGCCTTCTGCATAATGATATGGCTGCCCCGACGCCGGACTTCGCTGAAACCGTGTGCCGCCAGCATTCTGCATGCTTCACGACCCGGCGTCACACGTAGTCTAGGCAATGGCAACCTCCACTTGGGTAACGTACACCTCGGCGTGCAGCCGCTCCTTGATTTCGGTCTCGGAAGCCACTTCGAAAAACAGCTCCAAAGCCTCCTTCAAGTTGTCCCGGGCTTCCGTAACCGAATCGCCCTGGCTGGCGATGTCCAACTCAGGGCAGAGGGCAACGTAGCCGTTTTCCTCACGCTCGATAATTGCCGTAAGTTGCCTGGTCATCATTGCCCTCCAGAGAACCGTGATTCGTCCTTTCTGCTGCTTTCTAAGCACACGAAAAATATCCATAATAATGTGCTCATAACTGTCGATAGTACGATGATAAGGTATGCACCTTTCATTGTTTCGTGAAGCGTTCTAGTGGGCTCTGCTTTTTGAGCTTCTTCAGGCCAGATCAACATGGCCGTGATAGTGCCGAAAGTAGCAGCATATAGTAACACGCCGAGTATTAGGCGTTGGGGGCAAGAACCGCAGCGTAACTGTTCAGACTGGGGCGAGTTGGGGTTGGGAGAGGATGGAGTTCAGGGCATGGTAGGGGTTGCAGCCTCGCAAGCGCCATGTGCCGAACAAGGAAGCGAGGATACTCTTGGTTTCGCTTCCCTGCTCCGAACGGGTCCCGCCGCTGATCTTCCGGCTCACCACCGTTGGGCGCAGGCTGCGCTCCGCCGCGTTGTTGTCCGCGCTCACCCGGGGATCGGCGACGAAAGCGAACAACTCCGGCAAGAAGCGTTCCACCCGCTGGCACAGCACCCTCATGGGCGCATCGCCGTCCAGGTAAGGCTTGCAGATGGACCATAGCCGCTTCTGGCACTGCTGTTGCAGCTTTACCCGCTGGGCCCGCTGCACCGTTTCCGGCAGGCCCGGGTCAGGGCCGGGATATGCCTGCGCCTGGTCATACACCTCCCGCACCTGGTGGGCCCATTCGGCCAGTCCTTGGTGTTGAGGGTATCGCTCCTTCAGTTGGTGGATGTCCCGCAGGAGATGGGTCCAACATCTCTGATGCAGCCCTTGATGCACGTTGTAAGCGCCGTAGAAGTCACTGACCAGCACCCCGTCAAACTCATCCCCCAACACCTCCGCAACCACTTGCCTTCCCCGGCTGGCCCGGCGGAGGAAGTAACGTACTTCCGGATTGCTGAAGCTCCAGAGATACCCGTTGCGGCCATCTTCCCGCCAGCCTGTCTCGTCCCCATACACCACCGGACTGGCTCGAATCTCTTGCTGTAGCTGGTTGTACTCCTCCTGGCCTAGCCTGGCCACTCCACGCACCAAGGCCACCAGTTCCCCCACGCTAAGGCCCAGTCTGTAGCGCCACTTCAGGTAGCGTTGAATCACCCCATAGGGAAGCCGGCACTCCTCCCGGAGCACGCATACTTCCTGCTGGACTGAGATTCCCACCCGTTGCCGCCCTACCGCGAGGGCGCTCCAATCCGGTTCCGGGGACCACCGCTGCCCGCACTTCCGGCAAGTGCGTTCCAACACCACGTGCTCAGTTACCCGCGCCCGCACCCGGGGTATGGTTATAATCTGGCGGCGCCGGCGCACCCTCCCGCCGGCCAGAGGGACCCGGCAACCGGGACAACTGGCCGTGGCGTGCTCTACCCTATGGGTCGGCTCCTCCCGACGCCGGACAAACCCGTGGGTACGCTTCTTGCGTTCTTTCTTGGAGCGGGCTGGCCGGTTGGCCTTGGCCCAAGAAGGTGGCTTCCTCTCCTTCAGTCCGGCATCCAGCGGCCTCTGTTGGCCTTCCAACTCTGCAATCCGGGCTTCCTGGGCCTCGATTAAGCTGATGAGTTGACCGATTATCTCAATCAATTCCTCCCGGGAAGCCCCGGCTAAATTCACAGGCAGTTTCATGCTCGTAGTCTATCTGGCTCATCAGATTTAGGCCAGTCTGAACAGTTACACCGCAGCAGCCCAAGAA
This sequence comes from Dehalococcoidia bacterium, assembly GCA_965220095.1. Lineage (GTDB taxonomy): Bacteria > Chloroflexota > Dehalococcoidia > Lucifugimonadales > UBA3495 > Bin87. The sequence goes on along the minus strand of OZ244805.1, from coordinate 260,897 downwards.
TCCGCTAATCTCGAAAATCTTGATTCGAGGACTAATGGGGCTTTCCTGCTAGTCATTGGGATGGGTCTCGGCAGTGTGCATGATCATTCGGTCCCCTTCGCTTTTTTCCGTTTCAGATTCCAAGGCTACGTAGACCGCCGTTGACCGAACGGGGGCGAGTTCTACGCGGAATTTATGAGCGGACTTGGAATTCCCATGGGGTGTCTCATGCGTGAGGAACCACAGTGACTCGCCGATTTGCGTCTTTTGGTTGACTGCCGCTGCGGCGTTTATGACAGGCGTATCATCGAGGGTGGGACGGAGCAAGATTTTTCCGTCGTCGGTCACGTCGTCTTCGTAGCCGACCAAAGTGAGCATGGCGCTCGTGCTTGTCGGCCTTTTGATGTCCAACTGGTACCGAGGTTCGCCAAAGGGATCCCAGGCGAGCATGGCTTGTAGCTTGCCTTTTCGGATTTCCTTTGCGATTCGATCGGCACCACGTAGTTCTATGGTCTGTGATATGTAACTGCGGATTCGCTCGAGCATCTTACTTCCTCCTAGCGGGACTCCGGCTTTAGCTACGCGGTTTCCCACACCTTTGCGATGACGTCCTGGATGCGTTGCTCCATTTGGACTACTGTCTCGTGTGCTTCATCAATCACCCGCTGATACTCCTCAATCTCCGCCACTATCTCCCGCTGCACCTCCAGCGGGGGGAGGGGCAACTGGTACTTTTGATAGACGTCATTCCGATTGAGTCCCGGGATCCCCGCACCACCGCGCAAGCTACGTAAATCCAGAGTCTTGAGCAAATGATAAAGGTAGATAATGTCTGTGCGTTCACTATCGACCATCTTTACATAGTAAGTAGTATCGATCGGAAAACAGTCGCTATCGACATAGGCCACTTCACCTGCTGACCCTTTTCGCCCGACAATAATCGCTGGCCCTTTTATCAAAAATGCGTTGTGATAACCACTAATGCCATTAGAACCCATTACTGGGTACGGACCATCTACACGGTTCTTTTTGGGTAGACTTGCGCCATATTCCAACGTGCAAACTTCCTCGAAAGGCACAATCCGGTACTTTGAATGCCTAACCCGTTCTATTCGATACCGCTCCCCGCTCAAATTATAATCCCCACCGTCCGCAATCCGCTCCTTCGCCACCACCAACCCCAGCGTCGGCGCAAAGTCATCCAACGGCTCGCCAGCCCGCAGACGGCGCAGGTATTCGGCCAGCTCGATCTGCACCGCCGGCAGGTCGTTCGCTGCAATCTGCCGGCGCTGCGCCCCCAGGTCGTAGCCGTCGTTTTCCACTTTGAAAAAGGCGATGTGGTCGGTCTTTCTGCCCAGGGCCTTGTCCATAATCAGGATGGAGGTCTTGACGCCGGAATAAGGCTGGAACACGCCGCCGGGCAGCGATATGACGGCCACCAGGCAGTTCTCCACCAGTAGCCTGCGCAGTTCGGTGTGGCCGCGCTGCTGCTGGAAAATCACTCCCTCCGGCACGATGACGCCGGCGCGCCCCCGGTCGTTCAGGTGGGTCATAATGTAATCGGCGAAGAGGGCCTCGGAGCGGCGGCTGCTGATGCTGTACCGCTGGTGCGGGCGGATGCCCCCTTTCGGAGACATAAAGGGCGGGTTGGCCAGGATGACGTCGTAGTGGTCGTTCCAGCGTTCTTCGCTCGTTAAAGTGTCATAGACGCTGACGTCCGGCGACTGTCTATGATTCAGATAGAGGTTTATGGTAGCCAGCTTGACCATATCGGGAGAGATGTCGTAGCCGACGAGGTTGCGGGCCAGGACGGCCTGGTCGGAGAAGCTGAAGTTGCCGACGTTGGCCCCGGCGATGTGCGAGTAGGCTGAGGCCAGGAAACCGGCGGTTCCGCAGGCCGGATCAAGGATGGTTTCGTGTTTCTCGGGATTGACGATGCCGACGATGAAGTCGATGATGTGGCGAGGAGTGCGGAATTGGCCGGCGGAAGCTTGCGCGCCCAGGTACTGGAGCATCGTTTCGTAGGCGTCGCCGATGCTCTCGGTATCGTCGGTGTTGAATTTGTTGATGATGCCAAGGAAGTCGCGCAGTACAATGGGGTCGTTGTAGGGTATAAAGGCGTCTTGGTAGATGGCCTGGAACGCCGGCGGGATGTCCTCGCGGCTCCCCAGCATGGTCAGCCCGGCAGTGTAGAGGCGCTGGATTTCATTGGCGGTTTGTTCAGGGGCCATCAGGCGGTCCCAGTGGGATTCGTTGTATGCGTCGACGAAATAGGTTGGCTTGCCCTCCAATGCGATCGTGTCGGTGTCGGCAGAGCTAAGGAACTTGTAAACCAGAGCGCGTGTGATTTCGTGGCACTGGTCGATGGGGAGCGGAACCTTGCCCACCAGTTGGTCGCGGGCGTCCTGGATGATGTCCCTGGTGGTGTGGGTCGGCATAAATACGGGGCTCTCCTCGGTAGACGTAGTAGCGAATTAGGCGGCTTGCTGGTCTTCCAGCAAGCGTATTCGGACATAGGAGGGTATGCGGTTGCGATGTTCTTCGGGTATCGCCGCGTACTGGTTCACCTGCAGGGCAGTCCCGGCCAGCTTGCCGTAATCCCGGGCGTCGATGATTTCCCTTATTTGGGAGTCGGCGGCGTAGGCTTCAAACAAGGCTCGAACGTTCGCTAGCATGGCCTCGTCATCGACCGGATGTTCCTTCAGGTATGCGGCGAAAGCGGCGGCAACAGTTTCATTTTGTGATTCGTGCTGCTGTCGCAGGGTGTAGCGGAGGTCTTGCTCGCGGTCGGCGATGGTTCTGGCGTCATTCTGAAAGGTTATTCTGGTGGCGGTTTCGGTCTCATCCGCGCCGTGGCGAACGTAAGTGCCTTTGCCGATGGGTGGTTCTGGCCCCGGTTCGGTTGTCGAGCCGGGCTCAGATGGTGGTTCCGGCCTGGGCGTCGAGATGCGCGCCTCGTAGTAGTGTCCTTCGTGGTGGTACTCGCAGACCCCGAAGAAGTCGACGATTTTGAAGCGCGCTTTCGGACGTTCTGCCGACTGAGCGCGTGCCCGCGGATCGGTGATATTGGATCTAAAATCGTAGGGACGGGTGCCTCGGCCCTTGATCTGCGTGTAGTCGGTGGGGGATTTGATGGGCCGGCAAACGCCGATATTCAGCAGGTCGGGGCAGTCGTAGCCCGTGGTCATCATAGCCACGGTTACGCACACTCGGGTTTTGGATGTTGCGTAAGCGGGTATGGCGGGGTGCCGACCGTTCAGTTGGTTGTTCTTGAACCGCCGACCGTGGTCGTTGGCATCCCGTACGTTGGAGGTTACTTGTACCGCAAAGTCGGACTGGTACACGCCGGGCCAGCGGGCCGTAGCAGCCTGGTTCAGCGCCTGGGTGAGAGCAGCGGCATGGCTCTGGTCAACGGCATAGACGATGCCTTTGCCGATGAGGTCACTGCCCGGCTCCCGCAACGCTTCCTCGATGTACACTCGGGCGAACTCCGCGTTGGTGCCCGGAGACAGGAAAGTGCGACCGAAGTCGTTGATGCGGAAAGTCAACTCCAGGTTTCCGCCGGCGTTCTCGTAGTCCTCCAGCGTTATCTGATACCCCTCGTCTGACATCAGCTGAGTGGTTACTTCGGTACGTACGTCCACGGCGACGGGGGGCACCAGGTACTCATCCTTGACACCCTGCTCGATGGTGTAAGCGAAAGTCGGGTGTCCGGGTTCCAATCCGAAGGCGCGGTAAGTGTCGCGGATGGAGCGCTGCTCCCGTGCAGCGATGGACTGGTCATCATCGCCGACCGGTTCGTTGGTCACGAAATCGCGCGGGGTAGCGGTCAGTCCGATTTTCTCGGCGTCGAAGTGATCGAACAGCCGCCGGTGGTTCGGGCCGCTGATGCAGCGGTGCGCTTCATCGGCAACGATGAGATCAAATTGGTCGCTCGGCAGGGGGCCAGCCGCCGTCAGCGCCTCCAGGGACTGCACGGTAGCGACGGCGATGCGCGTGCTTTCCCAGCGGAAATCGGGATCGCCCTCATAAGCCGCGACGGTGTACTGCTTGTTGATGTTGTCGTAGATGCCCTCTACGGCCTGCTCGCGCAACTCAATGCGGTCAACCAGGAATAAAATGCGGCGTGCGTTGCCGGTGTTCAGGTAGAGGAAGCAGAGCGCCGAGGCAACGGCGGTTTTCCCGGTGCCGGTGGCCATCTCCAGCAGGAAAGTGGTTTCGCCCTGCTGTGCCTGTTGCTGTAAGGCAACGATGGCCTCCAGCTGGTAATCCCGCAGGATGCGGTCGGATTTCGCCATCCGAGCCAGATAATCGCTGCCAACTTCGGTTGTCCAGAGCCTGGAACGATCCCGCGTCGGCCTGGTGCCGTAGTTGGCAATCGCTGCCGGCGACGGGATGGCGAGCTTTCGGACGGGATCGCCGGCTCGGGTGTCCCAATAGTAGTGCTCCTCTCCGTTGGACAGGATGACGTAGGCGATGTCTAGAGAAATTGCGTAGTTGCGTGCCTGTTCCTTGCCCACCAGGGAGTCCTCTTCGGCCCGCTTGGCTTCCAGCAATGCTATGGCAGTTCCGGCATCGTCGAACAGCACGTAGTCGGCAAAGCCGGCCCGATCCGACCCACGGGCGCGCTGTTCACATTTGAATTTCCAGCCCGCCTGCTCCAGGAGCCGGTCAATTGTTGTCCTGGCGCGCTGCTCGGGTGTCATCGCAAGCCTAAACCGCCGGGATCAATGGCATGACTTCCCGGGAGAAACGTTCCATCGCCTGTTGCTGTTCGTCGGCGGTGTTGGCGGGGAAGCTGAAGATGAAATGGGTTACCCCCAGGTCCTGGTATTGGCGCAGGTCGGCGGCAATCTGCTCCGGCCGGCCCGACACCAGGCATCGGTCGTTGCCGGTGTCATTCTGGAAGATGCAATCGGTGCTGAAAACCAGGTCCACGGCGTCTTCGGCTCGCCCGGCCCGGGCGCTGATGCGACGCAGGCGGGCCACTTTCTCGGCCATTTCTTCCGGTTCCAGGATGGCCGGCGGTCGCAATCCGATGGGCATCCAGCCATCGCCCAGCGTCGCCGCCCTCCGGATGGCCGGGTTGGTATGGCCGCCGATCCAGATGGGCGGGTGTGGCTGCTGCACCGGTTTGGGCAGGAACCCCACTTCGCTGATGTCGTAATGCTTGCCATGAAACTCGGGCCGCTCCGAAGTCCATAGTTCCTTGAAAATTTGGATGTACTCGTTGGTAACCTCACCACGTTGGGCGTAGGTATCCAGTCCCATCGCCAGAAACTCCTCCTCCATCCAGCCCACGCCGGCGCCCAGAATCAGGCGGCCACCGCTGAGCACGTCCAGGGTTGCCAGAATCTTGGCGGTCAGCACCGGGTTCCGGTACGGCAGAATCAGGACGTGGGTGCCCAGTTTGACCCGAGTCGTGCAGCCGGCCAGGAAGTTCAGCGCGGCCAGCGGTTCGAAGTAGGTATTGTCTCGTTGGAACGGAGCCACGCCGTCGGCGGCATAAGGGTAGAAGGAATCGACCTCGTGGGGAATCACGATATGGTCGCTTACCCACACGTGGTCAAAGGACAGGTCTTCGGCCCGTTGGGCCAGCCGGCGCAGGTTGTCGGGCGACGCCATTTCGCCTCTGCTGGGGAGAGAGCATCCGAATGAAACGGGCATAGGGCAGCCTCCGTCGTATGGTGAGAAAATTGCAAAGCTTGTCATTGCGAGCGCAGCGCGACAATCTCGTCGCTGAAACCGCCGCCATTGCTGCAACGGGATTGCCACGTCGCTACGCTCCTCGCAATGACAGTAGGCAGGGACCGGAGTTTCGCAATTTTCTGGTACGGTATCGAATTATTCGGGCGACATGGCTGATGCTATACTACCATCGTAGCTGCCGCAAGCAGCGCTCGCCTGCTTAGATGCCGCCATCCGTAAGCGCCTGATACCAGCCAATGAACGCCATGAATAACATCTCACTCCCCGGCAACCGCGTCGTCGTGGCCATGAGCGGCGGCGTGGATTCGTCGGTGGCTGCGCTGCTGTTGCACCGGCAGGGCTACGATGTCATCGGCGTTACGATGAAGCTTTACGACATCGACCAGGCCGACCTGCCCGATTACTACCGGGGCTGCTGCACCATCGACGATGTGGAGGATGCCCGCGCCGTGTGCCGCATTCTTGGCGTGCCCCACTACGTGCTGAACGTGCAGCAGGAATTTCGCACCTTTGTCATCGACTACTTCCAGCGGGAGTATGAAAGCGGGCGCACCCCCCACCCCTGCATCGCCTGCAATGACAAGATAAAGTTCAGTTTCCTGGCCCAGCGGGCCCAGCTGATGCGCGCCAGCCACGTTGCCACCGGCCACTACGCCCGCATCGAACCGGACGGCGCCAGCGGCTGGTCCCTACTGCGTGGAGCCGACGCCGACAAAGACCAGTCCTACGTGCTTTTCGGGATGCGTCAGGATCAACTGGCGGCCACCCTGATGCCGATTGGTCATCATCCCAAGGCTGACATTCGCCAGCTGGCTGCCGACGCCGGCTTCCCCAACGCCGACAAGGCCGACAGCCAGGACATCTGCTTCATACCCTCCGGCGACTATCGCGAGTTCATCCGGCAGCGCACCGATGAAAATCCCGGCGACATCGTAGACGACGCCGGCAATGTGCTGGCCCAGCACGATGGCATCCAGTATTTCACGGTCGGGCAGCGTCGCGGCCTCGGCCTGTCCGGAGGGCCGCCGCGCTTTGTCATCAGGCTGGAACCGGACACCCGCCAGGTGGTGGTGGGTTCTGAGGATCAGTTGTATCAGCAAGACCTGTACGCCGTGCCGGTGTCGTGGGTTTCCGGTGTGGCCCCGGTCGGAGAGTTGGACGTTACCGTCAAGATTCGCTACAAATTCGCCGAGGCGCCGGCAACCGTAACGCCCGTTGGCGACGGAGCAGTGGTGCGTTTCCAGCAACCGCAGCGCGCCATCACACCGGGGCAGGCCGCCGTCTTTTACCACGGCGATGCGGTGCTGGGCGGTGGAGTGATTGCCGGCCACCGACCGCCGGCCTCAGCGCCACACGCCGTTGCGCCAACTCCGGCAGCAGTTTCCAATGCCTGACCTGGCGTTGGAGATTGGGTTTCGCGAAAATGGCCGGCGACTCATCGCGGGTGTTGACGAGGCGGGACGAGGGCCGCTGGCCGGCCCGGTAACCGCCGCCGCCGTCATACTGCCCCTCGACCTGCGCGGCGACGAGGACTGGCTGGCCGGCATCGACGACAGCAAACGGCTGACGGCTGCACGCCGCGAAGCAGCGGCAACCGCGATCCGGCACTACGCCCTGGCCTGGTCGGTGGCGCAGGTTGCATCGACCGAGATTGACCAGATCGGCATTGGCAATGCAGTCGTGCAGGCGATGATGGCCGCCGTGTCGAACCTGCGCCAGGCTCCGGACGCATTGCTGCTGGACTGGGTGCACATCACCGAGTGCCACTTGCCTTACCAACGCATCGTTAAGGGCGACGCCAAGTCCCTGTCGATTGCGGCGGCCAGCATCCTGGCCAAGGTACACCGCGACCGGGAAATGCAGATGGCTGCGCTGGTTTATCCCGGCTACGGGTTTGCCCAGCACAAAGGCTACGCCACCCGCCTCCATATGCAGATTTTGGCCGAAAACGGCCCCTGCCCAATCCACCGGCGTTCTTTCCGCCCGTTGCGAGAAGAGCCAAACCCACCCGCGGAACGCCGCCGCTCACCCGCCCGCGCCGCCCGCCGGTGAGCCTGTCTCCCCAGGACATTGGCCGCATCGGGGAACGGTTGGCCCGCTCGCATCTGGAAGCGCAGGGTTACCGGATCGTGCAGGCGAACTACCGCTGCCGCTGGGGTGAGGTCGATCTCATCGCGCGGGACGGTCTAACCTGGGTGTTCGTGGAGGTTCGCACCCGCCGCAGCGGTCGGTTTGGCGAGCCGGAAGAATCCGTTACCGCCAGCAAGGCGCAACGCCTCACGCTAACCGCCCAGGAGTTTTTGTCCCAGCGTGTCGACGAGGACGCCGGCCTAGATTGGCGCATCGACCTCATCGCAATTCGCCTCGGCGCCGGGCAGCGTGTGGAGAGCATCCGACACTTGCAAAACGCGGTGGAAGGGTAGCCGGCAGTCGGTGCTATAATTGCGCACCATCGCCACCACATAACCGCCGCGCAACGAGGCCCGCCATGACCACCAAGCCAGCATCCACACCGCAGCCGGCTGGCGAAGGCCGGCGTCTGACCCCGTTGCCCGACCCGCCCAAGCCGCCTGACGCCATGCAGCAGCTACCCCACATAGCCCGGGCGATTCTGGTGCTGGAAGATCATTTCCACCGGCTGCCCAACGTTTTCGTTAACGGCGACGGCTATCTCTGTTACGAGGCCAGCGAACTTCCGCGAGCTCCGCGCCCGGACTGCGTGGTCGCTTTCGGAGTTGCCGTACCCCCGGCGGACATTACGGAGGCCAATGGTTATACGATTAGCGAAATCGGCAAGCCGCCGGATTTCGTGCTGGAAGTGGCCTCGGTAAGCACGGGCCGTAGGGATTACACCGTCAAGCGAGACATCTACGCTGGCTATGGAGTGGCCGAATACTGGCGCTTTGACCGCACCGGAGGGCGCTTCCACGATGCCGCGTTGGCCGGCGACCGGCTGGTGAACGGGGCATACGAGCCCATTGAGGTTGAGGCCGGACCGGACGGGATAAGTCGAGGATACAGCGTCGCTTTGGGGCTGGAGTTGCACTGGGTTAGTGGGAGATTACGTTTTTATGACCCGGTTACGCAAGAATACCTGTCCGACCTGACCGAGGCCAAAGCCCAGCGCGACGATGCCATTGCGCAACGGGATGCCGCCGAGGAGCGCATACGGCAGCTGGAAGCAGAGTTGCGCTTCCGGCAATCGGATGGGTAGGCTGTCGTGACGCTTACAGGTTTAAGGCATCATTGCCGCGGCCAGCGTTAATGCTGTTGCGCGCTTTGCTTATGCGAGTCCGGCACGAGTTTTTCGTATAACCCTGCTCTCGAATTAGCAGTTCGACCAGGTATTTGTTTGACCGGGCGGGATTGGCAAATTTCGCTGATGGTTCGACAAGCTCACCATGAGCGGAGGTTGGGGGACTTTGAAAAGGCGCTGGTGGCCGGTATGAAGCGGTTGACTGTATCTGCGGCGGATACTAGACTAATTAGGCCCACGTCGATGCCCGTTTCGGCGGCAAAATTGACGCCAGCCACCGCGTTATGCCTGTTGACCTGACTGAACACATCCGCAACGTACCCGACTTCCCGGTGCCCGGGGTGCAGTTCAAGGACATTACGTCGTTGCTGCTGTCGCCGGCCGCCTTCGGGGACACCATCGATCGCATGGTGGCTGGTGCGAAAGGCAGAAATATTGACTGCCTGGCCGCCGTCGATTCACGCGGGTTCCTGTTCGCCGCGCCGATGGCGGTGCGCATGGGCTTGCCGCTGGTGTTAATTCGCAAGGCGGGCAAACTGCCGGGTGAGACGCTGGAGTTCGATTACAGCCTGGAATACGGCCAGAACACGCTGGAAATGCACGCTGGGGACATCGCCCCTGGCGCCCGCGTGCTGATTATCGACGACCTGCTGGCCACTGGCGGCAGCCTGCAAGCGGCGGCCAGACTGATTGAACGGGCTGGTGGCACCGCAACCGCCATCGGTGTGGTCATCGAACTCATCGGATTGGGCGGCCGCGACACGCTGTCCGACTACAATCTTTACTCTCTGGTAACTTTTGAAGTTGACGAGTGAAGTCGACGAGTAGTCCAAACCCCATATAGCAGTGCATTCAGGAGGAAAACTGGAATGGCAGACCGAGCAACCATTGGCAATGTTGAAGTAACCGCCGTTATCGATATGGTTCCCCCATCGCGGGAACCCTCGGCCATGTTCCCTGACGTGCCGGCCGACGCCTGGGCTGCGCATCAGGATTCCCTGGAGAATGGCCAACTGCAACTCTACTACGGCGTTTTCCTGCTCAAGAGCATGGACGACGTGATCCTGGTGGACACCGGCATGGGCCCGGGCCCGCATCCTGATCGCGGCAATGTTACGGGCAACCTGTATGAGGAACTGCGGCCGCACCTGGAGTCCAACGTAGGAGTCAACAACACGAACGTCGGCCCCAGCGATTCGGTTAACTACGTAATTCATACGCATTTGCACGGCGACCATGTGGGTTGGAACCTGCGCTACTCCGGTGGTATGCCGGCTCCCAACTTCCGGCGCGCCCGCTACATCATGTCCCGCCCCGACTATGACTGGTTCACCTCCGAAGAAGGCCGCCGGAATTATCCTTACATCGACCGACAGGTCATGCCCCTGCGCCGCCTGCGATTGCAGCAGATTCTGGAAGAGCCCGAATTCGTGGTTAACGATGAAATCTCCATCGGCCCGGCGCCCGGTCATACGCCCGGTCATCAGGTGGTGCTGATTAACTCCAACGGCCAGCGGGGCGTCGTCATGGGCGACGTGCTGCATACCATCGCCCAAATTTCTGAACCGACCTGGTGCGCCGGAGTGGACACCGACAAAGAGCAGTCCGCTGCTTCCCGCACGCGCCTGCTGGATGCCGCCGAGGAAGGCGACTGGACCATCTGCGCCGGCCACTTCCCGCCGGGCAAGCAAATCGGCAAGATCGCCCGCCTGGACGGCAAACGCGTCTGGCAATCCCTCTAACCACGCACTCAACCGCCACCGGTCGCTCCGTCGCACTGGTGGGGCGAACCGGTGGCGGCGCAAAATCAGCGACCGCGACAAACTCCAGCAACCTCCGCTGTCCACCATGAGCCAACTCCTCAACCTTCTGGAACGCATTGAGCAGGGAACCGGTCCCTCGCTGGGGTTTGGGTCGAGCCAGGCTTCCCGTCTGCCCGGCCTGGCGCTGATTGGGCGCTGCTCCGGAGACCTGGATGCGGCGTTGGCGGCGTCCCGCGACTCTGCCGACGCGGTGGTCATGGTGACATCCGGATTGACGCCGGACGCCTTGCCGAACCGCGATGGCCTCATCTGGGGTGTGGGGGGTGTTCCCCTGGAACCAGGCGCCATCGCGATGTGGCGGGACGCCGGCGCGGATTTCGCTGTATCGCCGCTGGCCGGCGCGCAGGTGGATGCCATCAACATCGGACAGAACGATATGCTCCACGGCGTTCGCATCCCCGACGATGTGGACGATGACACCTGGCGCATTCTGGCTGGCATTCCGGTTCAGGCGCTGATCTCGGACAATTCCGATTTGACCGGTCCGTGGGAGCTGACGCGGCTGGGTCGCGTTGCCGGTTGCGCCCGCCGGACCGACAAGCACCTGATCGTTCGCGTCGGCGTTGCGCCCACCGCCAACGAGCTGCTGGCCCTGAAACAGGCCGGCGCCGTTGCCCTGGTAGTGGAAGCCAACACGCTGGGAGGCGACGGTATGGCCGCCCTCAAAGCCGATCTCGTGGCCCTGCAACGCCCGCAGCCGGCCACCCGGCGGCGCGGTTCCCCTCTGCCCGGAACCGAGCGCGTTGGCCCGGCGTCTCAAACGATTTAGCGCACCGGCTCCGCACCCGCCTGATTCCGCCGAGGCAATGTGATTCTTCAGAGCCTCGACCTGCTTGAGCGCAGTCCGGCAATCTTCGCGTTGGTGATCGGTTTGGGGCTGGTTGGTCTCATTATCGGCTTCACCGTCCATGAGTTCAGCCATGCCCTAGCGGCGCACGGCGAAGGCGATCCCACGGCCCGACAGATGGGTCGCCTCACCTTCAATCCCATCAAGCATATCGACTGGTTTGGGTTCGCTCTGCTGATGGTTGTTGGCTTTGGTTGGGCCAAGCCGGTGCAGGTTAACCCGTTGAACCTCCGCCACGGCCGACTGGGGATGTCGTGGGTTGCGGTGGTTGGCCCGTTGTCCAACATCATCCTGGCGTTCCTGTTGGGGCTGTTGTTCCGCCTGGACTTGCTTAACCCCGGATTTCGCCTGTCGTCGCCGGAGAGCATCCTGGCCTTTGCGGTTAGCCTGGTTATCATCTACAACCTGGTGCTGGGCATCTTCAACCTTATCCCGCTGCCTCCGCTGGACGGCAGTAAGGTCCTGGGCGGGCTGTTGCCCCGTGCCCTGTACGATCCGTACCTGCAATTTGAGCGTTACGGATGGCTCCTCCTGATCGGTTTGGTAATAGGCAACCTGTTATTCAGCCGGTTAATCGGGTTGAATATCCTCAGCAACATCCTGTTCCCTCCGTTGTCGTTCCTGTTTGGACTGGCCGTTGGCCCAGACGTGGCCAGAACCTTCTTCTGATTTCCCGGAACCCAATCAGCAACGCAAAGCGGCGGTTGGCTGTGCCCGACGACGCGGCTAAAACCCCGAAAATCGGATGTGCTGACGGCACCCCGCCGCGGTTGTCTGGACGTAAAATAGGCAACCGCCATGCTCATCTCATCCGTCAACCTGGTGCCCGACGAAATCGGGATATTCCTTCGCCTGGCTGTGCTCTGCGCCCTGTCCGCCGTTGTTGCCATTGTGGTGCACGGATGGTTTCAGGCGCTGGTTGCCACGGCGTTCGGCGACCCGGCGCCACGGGCTCAGGGCCGGCTGATGGGCAATCCCCTGCGACACGTCGACCCGGCGGGCGCGATCCTGGCCGCGGTATCCGGCTTCGGGTGGGGACGACCGATGCCTGGCCCGCCCGATCGACACGGACGCTGGCCATCGGCCGCGATTGCCGCCGCTGGCCCCGTCGGGAACCTGACCGTGGCGTTCCTGCTGGCCGCTCCCGTCAAGGCCGGGCTGCTGTCCTGGGCCGCGCCGTCGCCCGACAGCCTTACCCTGGTGATGACCGGTGGGTTGCGTTCCGGCATCTCGGATGTGGTGGGGCTGCTGGTGGTGTACAACCTGATGCTGGCGGCGTTCCAGATACTGCCGCTGGCTCCACTGGCCGGCTACCGCGCGCTGGTGGCCTTGCTGCCCGAGTCAGCCGACGAAACGCATCAGAAATTTCAGCGTTTCGCGCCCCTGTTGCTGGTGGTACTAATAGCGTCCGACTATGTGCTCCGGCCTGGGATTCTGTGGTCAACCATTCTCCAGATCGCGCAGTGGCTCGGCGGGTTGGCTACCGGATACTAACGAGCCTTACGTTCTATCCGGTCGGCCCGAACCGTTCGGTGTGGATGGACAACTCGGGTACGCCCACCGCCAGCAGCGCGTCGGCGGCCGCCTCCACAAATCCGGTGGGGCCGCAGGCGTAGCACAGCGGGTACGCGCCGTCGCCACTGATCCGGTGCAGTTCATCGAGGCAATCGGACAGCATCGGAGCGTCCACGCGCCGCGCGTAACCAGCCCAATCCGCTGGCTGCTGGCGGGTGAAGGAATACCGGACCGCCACGTTAGCGTTGCGTTCAGACAAGGTGTCCAGCCAATGGCGGTAAATAACGTCATCGAGCGCGCGCGATGAATACAGCAGCAGGGCGGGCAGGGCGGGCGCGACCGTTTCGCAGTGCGCCAGTATCGAACGCAGCGGTACGATGCCGGAGCCGCCGGCCAGCAGCAGCAACGGCCCGCCCATATCCGGCGTCCACGTGAACGGCCCGCCGATGGGCCCACGTACCTCCAGCACATCCCCCGCCTGCACCACCTCGTGAAAGTACGGCGACACCTCGCCGTCGGAGATGAGTTCGACCGTGAGGTCGATGGTGTCAGCCGCATCCGACACGCACAGCGGCGGCGACGCCAGCGAGTAGGAGCGTTGCGCCTGATACCCGTCGGGTGCGGTGAGCCGCACGTCGTAGTGCTGGCCGGCGCGAAAAGGACGGGGGTCGGTCAGGCGTAGCGTAAAGGTCCTGGCCCGGTAGGACTCGACCCTGACCCGCTCCACGATGGCGCTTTGCCAGGGCGTGGCGGCGGCGGACGGCGGCGGTTCGCTGGAATCAGGCACGGTTCGGGCGAATTAACGAAACCTGGCCGGTGATGTTAGTCCCCCCAGTAGCGTTGCTCTTTCCACGGGTCGCCGTACATATGATAGCCGTACTGCTCCCAGAAGCCGGGGCGGTCGTCGTCCATAAAGCGGATGCCCTGCAACCACTTGGCCGACTTCCAGAAGTATAAGTGGGGCACGACCAGACGGGCCGGCCCGCCGTGCTCCGGCTCGATGGGTTTGCCGTCGAATTCGAAGGCCACGAAGCCGCGACCTTGCAGCACGTCCCAGCTGGGCAGGTTGGTGGTGTAGCCGCCGTAGGAATAGGCCATGATGTAGGCCGGCACGTCGGTTACGCCAGCGGCCGCCAGCAGGTCGTCGATGGTTACGCCCTTCCAGGTGGTATCCAGCTTGCTCCACTTGGTAACGCAGTGGATGTCGGTGTGAATCTCGGTTTCGGGCAGGGAGCGGAACTCTTCCCAGCTCCACCTGGCCAACTCCTGTCCGTCGGCGCCGACCAGAGAGAACGCCCACTTATCCAGAGGCACGCGTTGCGTTGGCCCGGCGGTCAGCACCGGGAACCCGCGTTCCAGGTATTGGCCGGGCGGGATGGGACGAGGCGGTGTCTCGCGGCGGCGTCCGAAAAAACCTCGGGTGGTCATCGGCAGGAACTCCTCATCTACACATACACAGGTGCATAATCAGCGCGAAAAACCTGGCGGAGAGGGCGTCCGCAGGAAAGGGGCTTTTTCTAAACTCGAACGGAGCCGGCCAAGGTGCCAAGTGTACCAAAATGTGTACCAAAATCAAACTGACTGCTTCAGCCTCGAGAGAATTGCGGAACTCGCCGTTTGGCCGAGCGATGGCTGAACGTGGTCAAACGCGTGACGAAATTCGTTCCGGTATTTTAGCCGTTCTGGCGGGATCCCACGTACCCCTGATGTACTGGTCCTGGTTCAGCAGCCGCGAGTGCTTGCCGCTACGGTAGTAACGCTCGATGGAAGTCCTCATCCGATAAATCCGTTTCCACTCGGCGGTGAAGCGCGGCAAGATGCCGATGATCCTCAGCAATTTGCCTTCCGGCTTCTCCCAGACCTCGTAGTCGCAGTAACGCGACCAGTCTACCTTGTGCTTGAGCGCACAGCCACCACCGGGGCAACGGAACAAGTGCCCTTTCTCCGGGTCTAAACCCAGGTACTCCATCGGTTCCCCACCAATGCAGGTGGGCCGACCGTCGGCGGTGTAGATGCCGTCGTACAGTCGTTGCCCTTCCTCATCCTCACGAGGACGCGGCACGGCGACCACAGGAACGATGCCGCCGTGGTCATCAGCGATGCTTCAGTCGTTCCAGCCCCGCGTAGGCTTTGTCGGCAAGGCCGTACTTCGTTTTGAACTGCGGATGCAACCGCTGGACTTCGGCCAGGATTTTGAGCATCTGTGGACCATCGCCTTCGTTGGCGGTCAGAGTGATGCCGGCCAAGGGAATGCCGTAGTAGGCATCGGCGGCCTCGTGAACTTTGTACCTGTAGAACAGCTCCTTGTCCTTTGCGCCGCTGCTCTTGTTATTGGGCGTCCGATGTCCCCACTTGGCGTCCGGGTCTCTCGGCACGCTGCGTTTAGGGTTACCGTAAGCTTCATTGTCCGTGGAGTCAAAGGCAATGTAGTCCCCCAATTGGGGCGCGTCCGACGGTATTACTCCGGCCTCTCTGAGCCGTTCAATCTCGTCTCCAATGTCTGCTACTACTCTAGAAACAATGTCGTCGATTTCGTCCTGATGCTGCGTGAGCAGTTTCTTGAATCGGCTGTAGGTGCCTTCGTCGGGCACCTGCTCCCAGCGGCGAATTGCCAACAACGCAGGGTTGGCGTCCAGTTCGGACAGGAAGCTGTTGGCGTAGCGGATGTTGCGAATGTACTGCAGAAAGTCGGCGATAAGCTTGGGCATCGTGCCGTAGCCTTTGCGCCCGCCTTTCAGGTGAGGTGCATCCAGCGTTTCGGCCAGAGGGCCGGCGTGGCTATACACTGCCCCGACGATGACGGAAAGGAAACGGTAGCCGCTTCTCGGCAAAGCCGGCTCTGTCTCCCGGTCAGCCTGTTGCTGGCCGGGCACACGTTACGGTACGTCCGCGTTGCGGGTATCATCGCAAGCGGCCACTAGGAAAGCTCCTGACGCGGGGGCTGAGGTGGTTAATGGGGCCGGAGGTAGGTGCAACTCCTTCGGCCTCGCCGCCATTTAAGGGCTTGAAATCCGTGTCAATCGGTCGCCCGGGCGGCAGGCTTTCGCCTGCTGGGATTGTACTAAAATGGCATAATCTCCGCAAGGACTTTTCGTCAGCAGGAGCCAGATGTACCGAAACTGACAATATGTAGTCAGCTACTGATAACCAGTGGTCAGAAGGCGTCAATCCGTGGTTGGAAATTGGTGTGCTGTTTGATAATACAGTGGCCAAGCTCGCCTGACGAGGTTACGTATCATGGCTTACATGAAGATTGACGGATTTCTGTGCGAACGCTGCTGGCGCCGCTGGGCTCCGAAGCAGCCCAACATGCCGGAACCGAAGAACTGCCCGAAGTGCAAAAGCCCCTACTGGAACAAGCCGCGTATGACGCCAGCCCGCGGCAATCCGGCTTGGCTCAAGGACAACTCCCGTCAAGCAGTAGCGTGAGCGACGCAACCACCTCCCAGTGCCGAGGTTCCAATGACCACCAAAACCCTTCAAGACCTCCGCCAGTTCACCCAAGAACAACTGTGGCAATTGCTACCCGACCCGGCGTGGAGTGTCCTGCTGCCCTGCGTCGCATCCCCGCCAACGTGCTGGGCTCTACGCCTGCCAGAAACGTAACCATCGCGGTTGGCCGCGATTCCATTGTTGGTGGACCAGCCGCTGCAACCGTCATTGGAAACTGACCAACGAGTTCGGCCTAGAACACCTAGCCGTCCACTTCGGCATATCGGCACTCCAAAGCGCCGGGTGTCGCCGCGATTACAGCACCCTAAATGGGGACAATCTCCTGCGAGTCCACCAAGCTGGAATCCAGAAACACAAGACCCTCCGGAAAACCTCTCCCGAATTGACCGTTTCATGTCTGTCCCACGACTAGTTGAACGGGTACGATGCGCAACGCATTAAAACGGCAACATTAATCCCAAACTGAGCGACTTTTCGGGCGGCGCCAGGTAACTCCGCACTCGTCACAGTCCCAACAATAAAGTCGACCAGACCAGGTGAGATATGACCGCCACCAAAACGCGACAATCTTACAGTCATTCCCTCTCACCCGCCTTCGAAAAAACGGGCAGCACAAACCCTCTCATCGTAACCCTTGAGTACTTGGCAGCATTCGACGAGTACCGGGTATCCTGCCGTCTAGAGCCATTACTGCTCTTGGGGAACGCCAAAAACGTGCTGAGAGCAATCCCAGACGCTTCAATCGATTGCGTCATGACTTCGCCACCTTACTGGGGAAAACGGGAGTACGACTGACCGCTTGGGCAACATCCACGAGAATGTCTTCCATTTGGTCAAACAGACCAAGGGATACTATTACAATGTTGATGACATCAGATCCGAGCCTCAGTCAGTTCGTATCAAAAACGGTCCGGTAGTTTCCTCCACAGGAGTGACTGGCGTGAAATACCGCGCCCAAATTGAGGAGCCTGCCGAGCTGTCAGAGTCAGAGAGGGCCGCGGCGTTGACTGCGCTGGAGGACACAGTCTTGGTAATGGCCGCTGGTCGCTTGGCGGACTTCCGGATCATCATTCGAGGAAACCAGAGAACTACACACTCTGATAGCGACAAAGTGTCCGGGCGCGCCAAGGGCTACTACATCATTCGTTGCCACCGGCAAGGTAGTAAGAGCCTATCCTAATAACCCTGCGGCTCTGAGGGTGATGAGAGCACAGGCGAAATGTAGGAAGGCGATGTAGTGCTCGGGGGCCTTGTCCCAGCGCACCAGAATGCGCCGAAACCGGTTCAGCCAACTGTGGGTGCGTTCCACCACCCAGCGCCGCGCCTTGAACCCGGCTGCCCGCTTGATCGCCTTTGCCTCCTCGCCCCGACTGCGGATGTGGGCGGTGCAGCCAAACTCTGCCAACGTGGGGCGAACCTCGCCATAGTCGTAGCCCTGGTCCAGGCACCTGCCCTGGGGAGTCTCCGGACCCGGCGTCGGTCGCGGTATCGGCACACTGTCCCAGGTCGCCCGCACCAGCTTCATGTCATGACGGTTAGCCCCGTCCACTGCCAGACCCACCCGAACCCCCCGGGCTTCGGTCAACAGGCTGCGCTTGACCCCGCTCTGGCCGCGGTCGGTGGGATTGGGGCCGGTTTTTTCCCCCGCCCAGGGGCGATTTGGTCATAGCCCCGTCCAGGCTCAGCCAACTCCAGTCCAGCCCCGGCAATTCATCGAACCGTTCCAGACCCACCCGCCACAACTCCAGGAACACCCCTCCAGGAACACCCCGGCCGCGGTCCATTCCTGAAAGCGCAGATGGCCCGTGGAACCGGAACCGATGCCGGTGGCATCCAGGGCTTTCCACGGACCGCCGGTGCGCAGCACGTAGCAGATGCCGTCGGCGCAGGTGCGGTCGGGAACTCGGGGCTGGCCCCCGCCCAGGGGATGGGTATTCACCTGCTGGGGAATCAGGGGCGCCAGCACTTCCCAAAGCTCGTCGGAAACCCGGAAAGCGCTGGTGGTGGGATTGGTTCTGTTGGTTGGGCCGTCCCGCTGCGATCGGGACGGCTTGGCATCATTCGCTTTGGTCATTCCTCAACCATAGCCGCAACCCGGTCCAGCTGCCTTTTCCTGCTCATGCGGGTTTTTATCGGTTTTTAGGATAGGCTCTTAGTATTACAACGACGGGTTATGTGGTAGGATTTCGCGGCGCAATCGGAGGCTACGGGAGGTGAGGTGGGGCGATGGACGCGGCAGCTTGGGACCGAGTGTACGAGGCCTTCCAGGATTTTCACGACTACTGTGCGCCGGTTTTCGGTCGCAAGCAGTGGCGGGAGCGTAGTGGGCAATACCTGCCAGCCCTGCTGGTGCAGTCCCAGGAGCGGCGCAATGCGGAAAACCTGTCAGCGACGGTTACAGCGTCGCCGCGTGTGCTGCAGCGTTTTCTTACCGAGGCCCGCTGGGATGACGACGCGGTCATCGGCTGGCTGCCGGAGTAGCTGTGTTCCCGGTTGGAGCATCCGCCGGCGGTGTGGGTGTTGGACGGCAGCGACTTTCCCAAGCCGGGGGTGAAGTCGGCGGGAGTGGCCCGGCAGTACTGTGGAGCATTGGGGAAGATTGCCAACTGCCCGGCTGGGGTGTTCCTGGCCCAGGTGGGGCCCAGGGGCCGGGCGCTGGTGGACAAGAGGCTGTATCTGCCGGAGGAATGGACTGGGGATGGGGAGCGTGGTGCGATGGCGGGGGTGCCGGCGAGCCGGCGGGAGTACCAAAGCAAGACGGAGTTGGCCATGGCTATGCTGGAGTGTGCCCCGGCCAGCGGCCACCGCAGCGCACAGTGGGTGGCTGGCGATTCCGCTTTCGGGATGTCGCCGACGCTGCGGGAGGGCCTGGCGTCGGCGGGAATGTACTACGTTTTGGACGTGCGTCCGGATATGACGGTGTGGCCGCTGGAACCCACTTGGACCGATCCGCCTTACCACCGATCCGCCTTACCACCGATCCGCCTTACCACCGATCCGCCTTACCACCGATCCGCCTTACCACCGATCCGCCTTACCACCGATCCGCCTTACCACCGATCCGCCTTACCACCGATCCGCCTTACCACCGATCCGCCTTACCACCGATCCGCCTTACCACCGATCCGCCTTACCACCGATCCGCCTTACCACCGATCCGCCTTACCACCGATCCGCCTTACCACCGATCCGCCTTACCAGGGTAACGGGCGTCCCCGCAAACCCAGACCGCGGCGTGCGGAGCGGCGGACCCTGTCGGAGCGCAGTACGGCGCTGCCGCCGGATGCCTGGCGAGAGCTAACCATTGCGGCGGGCAGCCAGGGGCCACGCACCTACGTATTCAGCGCCCAGCGGGTGCGGGTAACGCGCCGACGCAAGCCCGGCGAAATCCTCTGGGCCATCTATCGCCAGAACCGCGACGGCAGCGAGCCCCGCTACTATCTATCCAACGCTCCTGCTATCCAACGCTCCTGAGGACACGCCTCTGGAAACCCTGGCCGATGTGGGCGGCTCCCGCTGGCGCATTGAAACCGAGTTCGAGACCGAGCAGAGCGACGTGGGCCTCGATGAGTACGAAACTCGCACCCCGCATCAAGTACGGGGCAGGCTCTGGGCCGGCTGGCATCACCACATCACCATGTGCCTGCTGGCCGGCGCCTTTCTGCTGACCTTGCCTGGACTTTCCGCATTTCAAGCGGCGTAAGCCAGGGAATCGACAAGTCGGTGGTACAGAGCGACTGGGAGTTCCTGCGTATCGGGGTCGACGGCCGACGTTGAAAAACCCTCCGAGGCCAGCCACAGGTGGCGTCGCACCAGGGCAATGGCGTCCACGAAGGTCGGCAACGGCTTGTCGTACCAGGCCGCTCGGCGCTGGGTCATGGGGCGCTGTTTTTGCAACCCGTGGGCGGCCAGGGTGGTCCAGGAGAAGATTCCCAGCAGGACGGGCGTGGTGCGGGCGATGGCCAGGTCGGACCACTGGCGTTGGGTTTCCACGCCCAGGTGGGTCCGCACCTCCTGAAAGGTAACTTCCAGTTGCCAGCGCAGGACAAACCATTCCAGGATCTGGGTCGGGTCCGCGGCGGGGTCGGTGCACAGCAAGGCCTGGGTGGCGAAGGAGCCCTGGGGATCCCGGATCAGCACCCAGCGGATGCGGACTGGAGACTTGCCGGAGCGGTACCAGACCGCCGTTTGCGACGTGAGTTCCACCGTGCGGGTGGCGCCGTCATAGCAGGCCACGGCCACGCTGGCCCAAGTTGCCTGGGGCTGGTCGAGGATCGTTTTCAGCGCGGGTCGCGCCGCGCGCCTTTCAGCGGCGGGCGGCCGTTCTGACCCGGCTGACGGGCTGGCGCGGGCGCATAGAGAGCGGCGTCCAGCCGTAGTCTGGCAATGAGGGTAACGGGTTCACGGAGGGATTGGCAGCAGTGGAGCAGGTCCAGCACGGCGTAGCTGTTGTCGCCCACCAGCGCCAGTGGACGTTGGGGCAGCCAGCGTGGTTCGGCAGGCTCACCATGAGCGGGGTTGCAGGATCATCTGTCGCGCCCAGTCGGTGAGCTTCTTGTGCCGACGTCCCTGCTGTTGGTAGTACCGGGTCGATGGCGCCAGCACGGTGAGCGCCGGCAGGGCCCAATGGCGTCCGGCCCAAGGCACGTGGCCCAGCCACATCAGGGAGATCCAGCGCAGGCCGCTGGCCTTGACCAGTTGGCTCCGGCTGGAACGCACCGCGTCGCGGTAGATGCCCCGACCTTTGATCTTGGCGCCGCGACGCCGCTCCAGGGTTTCGTCGATGCCGAAGACCAAGGGGCCATCCCCACCATCAAGGTGCTGGAGCAGCAACACCAAGAGGATGCGCGCCGCTGCACGGGGCGACCACACCGCCCGGTTGAGCACCTCATGGTAGCGGGCGTAATCGCGGTGATCGCTGCGGCCCATGACCCGCAGGGCCGCGGCGACGGTGCGCTGACCCGGGGTCAGGATCGCGCCCACCAGCAGTACCTGGGCTTTCCGCCAGGTCGGGTTGGTAAACAGCGTTGCGAAGGGAATGAGTATGGATACAATGGCATTGGGCAGGGTAAGCATAGCTGGGCCTTTAGTGAGATTTTGGTCAGGCCAGCTTACCCTGTCTTTATACTTTTTCTAAATTATGCGTAAAGCCTAGCTTGCAACAGGACTGGGGGAAAAAGATGCCCCTGATCACCCGGCCCCAGGTGTACCGAGTGGTGCGTGAGCTTTTGCCGCGGGAGCGGTTCGGGCCGGAGGAGTTGCTGCTATGGCTAGATGGTGTCCAGCAACGCAACGAGCGAGCCAGACAGTCCCATGAGAAACGCCGCGCCGCTGGCCAGACATCCACAAGCATCCCTCCCTAACCCGTCGTTGTAATATTAGGAGGTGGATGATGAGGAAGACCGTAGGTACGGCCAAGACTGGCGTGGGAAGGAGTTGCCGGAGGAGTTGTCCTTTCGGGAAGGACGATCGGAGTAGATACGGGAGGCCATGGCGGCGCTGGAAGCCGAGGCCGTGTCAAGGGTGGCGGTAAAACATACCTCTGGGGCGGAGCAAAACTGTACCACCGGGGTGATGCCTGACGGACGGCCTGGCCGGTGGGGTGGGGGGTGCCGCCTGGACAGCGGGGCCGGGGCCGGCAGGGCGCTAATCGGCGGCTGGCCGGTCCGACGCTGGCGCGGCGGCACTCTGCCGGCTATCCTTGAGGCGGTAGCTCTCGCCGTTCATCTCCAGGATGTGCACGTGGTGGGTGAGGCGGTCCAGCAATGCCCCGGTGAGCCGTTCCGACCCGAAGACCTCGGTCCACTCGTCGAAGGGCAGGTTGGTGGTGACCAGGATGGAGCCCCGTTCGTAGCGTTGGCTGAAGACCTCGAAGAGCAGTTCCGCCCCGGTGGGGGACAGAGGCACGAAGCCCAACTCGTCGATGATGAGCAGCTTGAGCCGGGCCAGCTGCCGCTGCAGGTTGAGAAGTCGACGGTCGTCCCTGGCCTCCATGAGTTCGTGGACCAGCGCCGCGGCGGTGGTGAAACCCACCGACATTCCCCGCTGGCAGGCGGCCAGGCCCAGTCCCAGGGCGACGTGGGTCTTGCCGGCGCCGCTGTTGCCGATGGCGATGACGTTCTCCCGGTGCTCGACGTATTCACACCGGGCCAGTTGCATGACCAATGCCTTGTTCACCGAGGGGATGGCCAGGAAGTCGAAGGTGTCCAGGCTCTTCGTGGCGGGGAAGTGTGCCGCGCGGATGCGTGCGGCGCGGATGCGGCGCTGCACCATGCGCTGGTGGCGGTCGATGAGTTCCAGTTCGGCGAGCCGGAGCAGGTAGTCGGGGTGATCAGCACCTTCGGCGGCGCACTGTGCGGCCAACTTGCGATACTCCCGGAGGAAGGTGGGCGGCTTCAGTTCCTTGAGGTGGTGCTCCAGAAGCAGCGTAGACCGGGCGCTCATGCCGCCCTTCCCGACAAGAGGGCCATGTAGTCGGTGGCGCGGGTGGTCTGCACGCTGACCCGGGGCAGGTAGGGATACAGGTCAAGATCCAGGCGGGGCGGTTTGCCTTCGATACGGCACAGCAGCAGGTGCTTCACGGCGTCAAACCTGATCCAGCGCTGCCGTCTTCCGCTCCAACAGCGGCAGGTAGTGGATGGGATCGAAGACAAAGTCGTCCTGCTCGTGGGAGCGGGGATGCCGGGCGATGACCTCGGCGCCGCAGCTGATCACCACCTCATCCACGTAGCCCCTGACCAGCACGTCCCGGTGTCCATAGGCCACCGGCGCCGAGTAGTCATTGGTGCGGTAGCGTACCAACGACAACGAACTGACCCGGCTGGGCGGTTGGTCGCAGGCGTCATAGGGCGTGGCGGGCAAGGGCAGCAGGGCGTCCGGATCCCGCTCCATCCGCTGGCCGATGGTCTCGGCGTGTCCCCGCAACACGGCGTCCATGCGCTCCAGGCGCCTTTGCTCCAGGTGAGCATTGAGCGCCTCGAAACTCTCCACCCGGGGCACCGGCGCCAAGAAGTTGCGCCGCGCGTAGCCCACCATCCCCTCCACCTTCCCCTTGTCATTGCCCTTGCCCGGACGACCGAACCGGTCCTCAAACAGGTAGTGGGACTGCAACTCGGTGAACGCCCTCGTCCGCTTCCGACGACCGTCGCCCAGTATCCTGGCCACCGCCAGCTTCGTATTGTCGTACACGATGCTCTGGAGTGTCCCGTCCAGGAAGGCGAAGGCGGAAACGTGGCCGTCCAGAAACGCTTCGGTGGTCTCCGCCGGATAGGCCTTCACGAAGCAGCCGTCGCTGTGAGGCAGGTCCAGCACGAAGTAGTGCACCTTGCGCCACTCCGCCGACGATCGCCACCGCCTCGCCGAAATCACAATGGGCGTGGCCCGGCCCATGGGACAGCGGCACGAACATCTCCTGCGTCCGCCGCCGACGCTCCCTGACGTAATCCTTGACTATGGTGTACTGACCGGTGAACCCGTACTCGTCGCGCAACCGCTCGAAAATGCGCTTGGCCGTGTGCCGCTGCTTCCTGTGGACTTCGACATCGCCTTCCAGGATCGCGTCGATCACGCCGGTGAAGGGCTCCAGCTTGGGCCGGCGGGTCGGACTCTTGCGCCGGTAACCGGGCGGCACCGAGTAGGCCAGCATCTTGCCCACCGTGTCCCGATGCAGGCCGAACACCCGGGAGGCTTCCCGAACGCTCATGCCTTCCACCAGGCAGGCCCGCCGCACCTGAACGTACATCTCCACTGGATACATCCGTGACAACTTCCACACGCTGATTATCAGCACTATGAACGGCGGCAGACGGCACAGTTTTCCAACGCCGCAATCCGGCGATCAAGCCGCCCACGTGGCCCACTTTACCGCCGCCCTTTACACCTGGACGCTGTGTGCAGCGGCGCCATCAGAAACCTTCGAGGCTGGACGCCAGCGTTGCGATGCTGGCAGCTCTGGGTTGGACCGGGGAACCGGCGTCTCAACAATGCCAACTGCCGGTCCGGGCGTTGGTTCCTGCACGTAGAGGACTCCGGAGAGCGCCGACATCGGAGCGATCAAATCGAAGTCTGGGTATAGTCCGTCCCGGCATGAATCCCAAAGGTTGGCGATCAAGAACTCTCGATTATCGAATCCTTCATCTGTGGCCTTGACCGCGTTTGATATCGGCTCCGGTGTCGGAGAGGCCCTGCCCTCCGGAGTCAGCGGTTCTGCCGCTCGCTGGCCGACCTTAGCTAGGCTTTACGCATAATTTAGAAAAAGTATAAAGACAGGGTAAGCTGGCCTGACCAAAATCTCACTAAAGGCCCAGCTATGCTTACCCTGCCCAATGCCATTGTATCCATACTCATTCCCTTCGCAACGCTGTTTACCAACCCGACCTGGCGGAAAGCCCAGGTACTGCTGGTGGGCGCGATCCTGACCCCGGGTCAGCGCACCGTCGCCGCGGCCCTGCGGGTCATGGGCCGCAGCGATCACCGCGATTACGCCCGCTACCATGAGGTGCTCAACCGGGCGGTGTGGTCGCCCCGTGCAGCGGCGCGCATCCTCTTGGTGTTGCTGCTCCAGCACCTTGATGGTGGGGATGGCCCCTTGGTCTTCGGCATCGACGAAACCCTGGAGCGGCGTCGCGGCGCCAAGATCAAAGGTCGGGGCATCTACCGCGACGCGGTGCGTTCCAGCCGGAGCCAACTGGTCAAGGCCAGCGGCCTGCGCTGGATCTCCCTGATGTGGCTGGGCCACGTGCCTTGGGCCGGACGCCATTGGGCCCTGCCGGCGCTCACCGTGCTGGCGCCATCGACCCGGTACTACCAACAGCAGGGACGTCGGCACAAGAAGCTCACCGACTGGGCGCGACAGATGATCCTGCAACCCCGCTCATGGTGAGCCTGCCGAACCACGCTGGCTGCCCCAACGTCCACTGGCGCTGGTGGGCGACAACAGCTACGCCGTGCTGGACCTGCTCCACTGCTGCCAATCCCTCCGTGAACCCGTTACCCTCATTGCCAGACTACGGCTGGACGCCGCTCTCTATGCGCCCGCGCCAGCCCGTCAGCCGGGTCAGAACGGCCGCCCGCCGCTGAAAGGCGCGCGGCGCGACCCGCGCTGAAAACGATCCTCGACCAGCCCCAGGCAACTTGGGCCAGCGTGGCCGTGGCCTGGTATGACGGCGCCACCCGCACGGTGGAACTCACGTCGCAAACGGCGGTCTGGTACCGCTCCGGCAAGCCTCCAGTCCTCATCCGCTGGGTGCTGATCCGGGATCCCCAGGGCTCCTTCGCCACCCAGGCCTTGCTGTGCACCGACCCCGCGGCGGACCCGACCCAGATCCTGGAATGGTTTGTCCTGCGCTGGCAACTGGAAGTTACCCCGTATCAAGTACGGGGCAGGCTCTTTCAGGAGGTGCGGACCCACCTGGGCGTGGAAACCCAACGCCAGTGGTCCGACCTGGCCATCGCCCGCACCACGCCCGTCCTGCTGGGAATCTTCTCCTGGACCACCCTGGCCGCCTACGGGTTGCAAAAACAGCGCCCCATGACCCAGCGCCGAGCGGCCTGGTACGACAAGCCGTTGCCGACCTTCGTGGACGCCATTGCCCTGGTGCGACGCCACCTGTGGCTGGCGTCGGAGGGTTTTTCAACGTCGGCCGTCGACCCCGATACGCAGGAACTCCCAGTCGCTCTGTACCACCGACTTGTCGATTCCCTGGCTTACGCCGCTTGAAATGCGGAAAGTCCAGCGAAGCCTTCGCGACCGATCCGGTAGATGAAGTGGCTGATGCTGGAATGGTCGAACGCCGGATCGTCGATGGTGAGAAACCAAAACCAACGGTAGGCCAGATTCTCCGAGATGGCCAAGCACAGCCGCCGAAAGGATGCGATGTTGTACAACGAGCAGATCAGCAAAGCCCTGACCATCACCTCGGGATGGATGGCCGGTCGGCCGAAGTCGGGACAATAGCGCTCTCTTTCGACAGGCCCACCTCAGCGTCCATAATGCTTTCCAACAGGACCTGCAGGACTTCCCGCAGGAAGTCCACGTCACCTTCCACGCCACGCTTGGGCAGCAATTTCGACACGTCTATGCTCTCCTTGGCCGACGCCATCCTTCTTGCTCTGGTTTAGCTCTTTTGCCAAGGATGACGCGATGGCCTTCTCATTGCCTACCTGCCTCTCTGACGCCACATCCGGAGATTTTACCGAGACTTTGAACACATCCCTCGACACGCGCCGGTACCCAAGAGGATAATTCCCCAACGGGCATCCGCTTGGGCGACGGGCAACCGGACTCCCCGGCAGGTGCAGACCTTGAACGGGTAGGTGCTACGATGACGACGAATGAAACGCAGCAGGACCAGGCCCCGGCTGCTTCCGTCCCCCAGGAGCTACTTGGCGCAATGCGGTGGCGCTGCATCGGTCCACCCCGGGGCGGGCGCGTGGTGGCGGTCGCCGGCGACCCGGTCAATCCCATGGTGTTCTACTTCGGCGCGTGCGCCGGCGGGGTATGGAAGACCACCGATGGCGGGACCTATTGGGAGAATGTTTCCGACGGTTACTTCAACACCGCCTCGGTGGGCGCCATCGCCGTCGCCGGTTCCGACTCCAACGTGATTTACGCCGGCATGGGAGAGTCCTGCATCCGCGGGGACGTAACCTACGGGGACGGGGTGTACCGGTCCACTGACGGCGGTCAGACCTGGACCAACATGGGCCTGTCCGATACCCGGCACATTGCTCGGGTGCGGGTACACCCCGCCAACCCGGATCTGGTGTACGTTGCGGCCCTGGGACACGCCTACGGCCCCAACGAGGAGCGGGGCGTATTCCGCTCCAGGGACGGAGGGAACACCTGGGAGCGGGTCCTGTTCCGTAGCGAGAACGCCGGGGCAGTAGACCTGTCCCTGGATCCCAACAACCCCCGCATCCTCTACGCCTCCATCTGGGAGACCCGGCGCACACCCTGGAGCCTCATCAGCGGCGGACCGGAAAGCGGCGTCTTCAAGTCGGTGGACGGGGGCGACTCCTGGACCGAGATTACCAATAACCCCGGCTTGCCCGGCGGCCTCAAGGGACGCATCGGCGTCGCGGTATCCCCCGCCAAACCAGGGCGGGTGTGGGCCACCATCGAGGCCGAGGACTGCGGCCTGTACCGTTCCGACGACGGGGGCGAAACCTGGGAATTAGTCAACGACGACCGGGACCTGCAGGGGCGTCCCTGGTACTACCAGCACGTCTTCGCCGACCCGCAGGACCCGGACACGGTGTGGATACTCAACTACCAGTGCTGGAAGTCGGTTGACGGGGGCCGCAGCTTCAACCGGGTCACCACGCCACACGGCGACGACCACGACCTTTGGATTGACCCCAACAATCCCCTACGGATGATTGAGGGCAACGATGGCGGCGCCTGCGTCACCTTCAACGGCGGGGAGAGCTGGTCCAGCATCTACAACCAACTCACGGCCCAGTTTTACCACCTGACCACCGACCACCGGTTTCCCTACCGGGTGTACGGAACCCAGCAGGACAACACCGCCATCAGCGTGCCTTCCCGCACCCACAAAGGGGCGATCCCCTGGGGCGATTGTTACGTCGTGGGAAACTCGGAAAGCGGCCACATCGCCGTTCATCCCCAAGACCCCAACGTTGTTATTTCCGGGGCCATTGGCAGCTCTGCTGGCGGCGGCGGCAACCTGCTGCATTACGACCACGCCACCGGGCAGGTGCGGATAATAACGGTGTGGCCGGAGCTGTACACCGGGTGGGGCGCCAAGGACATGAAGTACCGCTTCCAGTGGACCTATCCCATCATGTTCTCGCCTCACGACCCGCAGACCCTGTACGTGGCTGGCAACCTGGTGTTCCGCACCACCGACCTGGGCAACAGTTGGGAAGCCATCAGCCCTGACCTGACTCGCCACGACCCGGCCACCCTGGAACCCTCGGGTGGTCCCATCACCAAGGATACCTCCGGCGCCGAGGTCTACGCCACCATCTTCGCCTTCGTGGAATCTCCACACCAGCCGGGTGTCTTCTGGGCCGGATCCGACGACGGACTGGTACACCTGTCCCCAGACGGTGGGGCTACGTGGCACCCGGTTACACCCGACGACCTGCCGGAGTGGACGCTCATTTGCATGATTGAGGTCTCCCCCCACGACCCGGCCACGGCCTATCTGGCATCCACTCGCTACAAGCTGGACGACACCCGTCCGATGCTCTACAAGACTACCGATTACGGCCAGACCTGGACATCGATAACCGCGGGTTTGCCTCAGGATGATTACACCCGGGTGGTGCGGGAAGACCCCACCCTTCCGGGCCTGCTGTACGCCGGCGCCGAGACCGGAGTGCATGTGTCTTTCGACCAGGGGGAATCCTGGCAGCCGCTACGGGCCAACCTTCCGGTGGTCCCGGTGTACGACCTGGCGATCAAGGACGACAACCTGATTGCCGCCACCCACGGGCGGTCTTTCTGGATTTTGGACGACCTGAGCCAACTGCGCCAGCTCACCCCATCCCTGGCGGAACAAGCCTGCGTCCTGTTGCAGCCCCGGGACACCTACCGGGTCCGGTCGCCCTTCCGGGAGCGGAAGCCCACCCTCGGCAAGATTTACCGCGCCGGTCTGGGTGCGGACGTCGCCTACAGCGAGACGCTGGGTAAGGGAGGTGAGACCGTGCGGAAGTTCTGGGATGCCGGGGAGAACCCGCCCGACGGAGTGATGATTCACTACTATCTGAAGGAGGCGCCAGCGGAGATAACGCTTAGCATCCTGGACGAGGACGGGAGGATCATACGGAGCTTCTCCAGCAACCCCCGGGAGGCTGACGCGAATACCCCGGAACCCCGGG
Source organism: Dehalococcoidia bacterium (assembly GCA_965220095.1). Taxonomy (GTDB): domain Bacteria; phylum Chloroflexota; class Dehalococcoidia; order Lucifugimonadales; family UBA3495; genus Bin87. The sequence continues at coordinate 231,469 of OZ244805.1, read as the reverse complement.
TGCCAGCCGAACCGGGAATGAACCGCTTCGTCTGGAATATGCGCTACCCGCCCGCCCGCGAGGTGCCCGAAGACAAGAGCACCGAGGACTCCCTCGTCGGCCCCTTGGCATCGCCCGGCGCCTACCAGGTGACACTGCAAGTAGGCGACAACTCCCAGACCCAGACTTTCCGCATAGTCAAAGACCCCCGGGTGGAGGCCAGCCAGCAAGATCTGGCTGCCCAGTTCAAATTCCTGATTCAGATTCGCGACAAGGTGTCGGAAACACACGACGGCATCAACCAACTGCGCCGGATCCGCCAGCAGGTAGAGCAGTGGGTGAGTCGCGCCCAGGAACATCCCTCGGCGGAGACGGTGGGCGACGCGGCGGAGTCGGTGACGGGAAAATTGAAGCAGATTGAAGACCAGCTAATCCAGACGGCGTACCGGGGCGCCCGGGACCGCTTGGACCTGCCGGTGCGGCTCAACCGCAAGCTGGCGGAACTCACCGCCGTTGTCGCCAACGCCGACTTTGCGCCTCCTCAGCAGGTCTATCAGGTCTTCGACTACCTCTCCGCCGACATAGACCAACAACTGGTGGCGTTACAGCGAGTTATAGATGAAGACGTGGCCCAATTTGCCAGACTGGTGCGTGACCTGGACATACCGGCCATTGCAACGTAAATGGGAGTTCGACGGTCAATCAGTCGTTTAGCAGGACGTAGACCGCGGCCGATGGAGTCAGGTCGTGGTGCGAATGGCCCTTGCCAGTGACGTCCTCCATCAGCCGGATATCCCCGGCTCGCAGCACCCGTTTAGCGCCGTCGCTGGCGCCGATCTCCACCTCTCCGGACAGGTGGACGATCAACCTGCGCTCGGGCAGGGGATTAAAGTCCCGGTGTCGCGACCCGTCAAACTCCTGCACCCGCACCTCGGACACATTGATCAGCGCCCCCAGCTCCGGGTGATCCTCCAGCTTCAGGTCCTCGATGTGGCTCTCGCCTTCGGCGTCCGAAAATATCCGATATATTGCCATTTCTCCTCCCGGTACATTCGTGGAAATTTCGCTGCTCGTTCGCGTGCCTCCAGCACTACCAATATCGTCACAACGCTTTCTATTCTCGCACACCCACCGACGTCGGGTTACGACACCGCAGCCGGAGGTTCCGCAACGTTATCGCCGGTCGGGTATCCCCGTGATTATCCCACGATTGTTGCATGCGGCGACCAGTTGGAGCACGAAAAGGCGCTACGCTCCATGAAGCTGTTTGCCGACGAGGTCATGCCCCACCTGAAATAGAAAGCGTTTCCGGCGTTACAATAGAAGCGACAACCAATGAGATCCCATCCAAACAATAAGGAGGCCAGAAACATGACGACAGTAGGAAGCGGCAAGTACACCTATGAAATGGTGGAAAACTGGGCCAAGCTGCCAGAGGGCGAGACCTTCGCCATGGTCAGCGCCATAGCCACCGACTCCCAGGACCGGGTGTTTGCCTTCCAGCGCAAGGATCCGCCCATCATCATCTTCGACCGGGACGGCAACCTGCTGGACAGCTGGGGGAACGGCGCCTTCTCATTCGCCCACGGCATCTACATCGAGGACGACACGGTTTACCTGACCGACCGGGACAGTTCCGTCTGCCTGGTCTACACCATCGACGGCAAGCCCATCCAGATGCTGGGGCGCCACGGCGTCCACTCGGACACCGGCTGCGAAAATCCGGGCGACCTTTGCCCCCGCGCCGCCGGCCCCTTTAACTACCCAAGTGAACTGGTCCCATCTCCCTCGGGCGACCTGTACGTATCCGACGGATACCGCAACGCCCGCATCCACCGGTTCAGCTGGGACGGTCAACTCAAGCAGTCCTGGGGACAACCGGGGAAGAGTGAGCCGGGGCACTTCCACCTTCCCCACAGCCTACTAATCCACAACGACACGATCTTCCTCTGTGACCGGGAGAATCACCGGATGCAGCTCTTCAGCTTGGACGGCGAGTTCATCACCATCTGGGACGACATCCAGCGGCCCATGGACATCTCCGTGGACAGCGAGGGCGTCCTGTACGTCAGCGAGGGCAGCGTCAACGATTCTTCGGCCCGGGTCAGCGTCCTGGACACTTCCGGAAACGTACTGGCCCGCTTTGACTGCCGCGGCCCCGGCCACGGCAGTTGGGTCGACTCTCGCGGCGACATCTACGTCGGCCTCAGCGACGGCACTGGTGTCGACAAGTTCGTTCGCCAAGGGTAGCCCGGTCGGAACCCGTGGAACCAGGGAACCGGACCCGCGCAAACACACCGGCCGGAGCGGTACGCTCCGGTCGGCAACATCCTCATGCGTACCCACGTTGTCATTGCGAGCGTAGCGTGGCAATCTCGTCGTCGTAGCAACGGCGGTTCGCCGACGTGTGTTCAACCTCATCGAGATTGCCACGTCGCTGTGCTCCTCGCAATGACAGATTAAATTGAGTACGCGTGAGGGACAACATGCTCATGCGTACCCACTATGTCATTGCGAGCGTAGCGTGGCAATCTCGTCGCCGTAGCAACGGCGGTTCGCCGACGTGTGTTCAACCTCATCGAGATTGCCACGTCGCTGTGCTCCTCGCAATGACAGATTAAATCGAACGGCTGCTCGGCCCCGCCGTCTTTTTGTTCAGCCATTTTACGGGGATTTACGCTTAACGTTGTTTATTCATCAGAGGCTACGGGCCTTCTTGTCCATAAAGTCCTTGATGGCGTCGGCGTATTCTGCCCTGGGGAACTGCTCCCCGTTGGGAACCTTCATGCCGTCGCAGAAGATCTCCAGCCGGTTGCCGTCCGGGTCCAGGAAGTAGAAGGAGCGGCTGCCGCTGCCTTCCAGGTTCCCGCCGGACTCGATGCCGTGGGTCAGCGGGCCGCTGACAATCTCCGCGCCGTGGGTGTGGATGTGGGCCAGAGCCTTCATGAATTCGTCACGGTTTTCCACTTCAAAGGCCACCTGCTGCACCAGCCGGGCCTGCCCAGGAACGTTCTCGGAAACGTCCACGCCTTCGGGAGCAGCGGCGATGACGAAATCATGGTGGGTCTCGTCGAACCGCAGGAAGGCCGTCTCGGCCCCGTCGGGCCGGCGGCGGCGGGAAGTCACCTTGCAGCCCAGCACCTCGGTGTAAAACTCGAAAGACCGTTGAAAATCGGAAACCAGAATCCCCACATGCCCAACGCGCTTGATCTGAATGCCCATAACAAGTTCCTCCTACCCAAAACTCGATAAAGTCCGGGACCGATGCGTGTTTTCCACTCCATCGGAAACGGAATGGATTGGTCCAAATTATATACTCTGGGGAGAAGCCTTGTCCGCCCGCTTCGCCCGCTGCACAGGGGCTTTCGGTTTTCTAAAAAAGTGGCTAATGTGGCGTCAGAGTATATTGCCCCGACTTCGGCCGACCGGCCATTCATCCTGAGGTGATGGTCAGGGCGCTGCTGATCTGCTCGCTATACTACATCTCGTCCTTCCGGAGGCTGTGCACGGCCATTTCGGAGAATATCCTCTATCGCTGGTTTTGCTTCCTCACCATCGACGATCCGGTGTTCGACCATTCTTCCATCACGCACTTCGTCAACCGGATCGGGCGGGACGGCTTTGGAGAGATCTTTGACGGCTTGAACTCCAAGCTGTTGCGGATGGGCTTGCTGTCGCCGGAAATGTACGTGGATTCCAGCCTGGTCAAAGCCAACGTGAACAGCCATGACCTGTTTCCCAGTGGGATGAGCGTGGCGGAGTTCAAGGAACAGGCGGTCCAGGTCAATGGCTTGTTCATGATTACGAAGACGACAGTTGATGGAGATGGTGTTGAGCACGAGGGAGCGCGGTATTTCCAGAAACCCGACGGCCGGCTGCCGCTGAGCCCGGTGGATACCGACGCTCGGTGGCGCACTTCCCGTCTGGGCAAGCCTGCGGGCCTCCACTACCAGAAGAACATCATCGTCGACTTGGGTGGCTTCATCGTCGACTTGGGTGGCTTCATCGTCGGCAGTGGCTTCGTTGTCGGCAGTGGCTTCGTTGTCGGCAGTGGCTTCGTTGTCGGCAGTGGCTTCGTTGTCGGCAGTGGCTTCGTTGTCGGCAGAGGAGTTACCCACGCATCGTAAGGAGAATGGAAGGCCATCCCTGGCCTGCTGGGGCAACTGCCCATGAGGCAGGAGTCGCTGGCCGGAGACACCGGCTACAACGTCGGTCAGCTGCTGCAGTTGCTTGAGGAACGGAATATCGCCGCCTACATCCCCCATCATTCCATCCAGCGAAACAACATGGTCGCCAGAGGCGGCTTCGTTTTTCACGGCGACCACCTGATCTGCCCGCAAGGCAAGACCCTGCGCCGTGGCTCCTTCCACCGGCGGAACCGCACCTACAAGTATGTGGCCCTGCAGAAAGATTGTCAGGCTTGCCCCGTCAAGGATGCTCGCCTCCCGACGGGACGAAAGCGCCGCTACATCGGCCTCCCGATGTATTACCCAGAGTACCCGAGAGCCCGCGAACGCAACCGGACCGCCGCGTACCAACGGGAGCGTTTCCGGCGTCGGACCATCGCAAAAAGGACGTTCGCCTCCCTGGACCGTCTGGGATAGGATCGGTCGCACCTGCGCGGATTTTGGTGTCAAGGGCGGCGGCAAAACGTACCACCGGGGTGATGCTTGACGGTCACGGCCTGGCCGGTGGGGGGCCCCGCCGGGACAGTGGGGCCGGCGAGGCCGGCGTTGGCGGGGTGCTAATCGGCGGCCGGCCGGTCCGACGATGGCACTAGCGCGGCGATGCTCTGGCGGCTGTCCTTGAGACGGTAGCTCTCGCCGTTCATCTCCAGGATATGCGCGTGGTGGGTGAGGCGGTCCAGCAGCGCGCCGGTGAGTGTTTCCGACCCGAAGACTTCGGTCGACTCGTCGAAGAGCAGGTTGGTGGTGACCAGCATGGAGCCCCGTTCGTATCGCTGGCTGAAGACCTCGAATAGCAGTTCCGCACCGGTGCGGCGCAACTCCCTGGTACCGGTGCGAGGCCGGATACTGATCGACTACATCACCCGTCCATGGGGCGGGATATTTTGCGAAAGTGCAAAGCAAAGAACAACGGCACGCCCCTACGTTGCCCGGGTTGCGGCTACATCAACGAAGGGGGCCGGCCGTGTCCACGCTGCTAACTCACCTGCCATTTCAAGGAATTGACGATACCCAATCGAATAATAATAAGCGCAGGAGCAACCTTGGCCCTGCTGCCGCTGCTATTCACGAATGCAGTGGTGACATTCATTGCCCTGTGCTTGGTGTCGCGCCATGTCCATTGGCGCTTATCGGAAAGCGAACGCGCGCTATCCTCGCGCTGCGTGGTTAGTTCTTGGGAGCGGTGAAGGGCAGCCATGCTAGGCAAGCCAATCAAGACACGCTGAATCCCGTTACCGATTCATTTGGCTACGGCGGCGTAGCTTGTCCATGTCTATTATACCCCCAGCAAATCACGGTGCCGTCCGTTCGCACTCCGCAGGCGTGGTCACCACCGGCACTTACTGATCGGAATTTGCCTTTGGGCGGACTGACTTGGCCAGCGTCATTATTCCCCCAACAAACCAAGTCCCCGTTGGTCTTCACGGCACAAGCAACCCCATCTGATCCAACGCTCACGGATTGGAAAATACCTGATCGTGGCGTTGTTTGGCCGTACTCGTTATAGCTCCAGCAGTATAAGGTTCCATCAGTTGTGACCCCGCAGGTAATGCCAGAACCGACACTGACTGATTGGAAGGTGCCTTCCGGTGGTGTTGTCATGACACCTCTTTCCTCGTAGTCGATAGCACCCCAGCAGGCTACGGTTCCGTCTATCCGGACTCCGCATGTGTGAGCACCGCCCGCACTGACTGACTGGAAGACAGCGCGAGGCGGAAACGCCGCCCCGCTGTCGTTGTCGCCCCAACAAACAACGGAGCCGTCCGATTGCGTTCCGCATGTGTGGGATCGGCCGGCACTAACCGAAACGAACGAGCCATTGGTAGGAGTGTTTTCTATCTGCCGCCTACTATTACAACGACAGATTAGGGAGGGACGCCGGTGGGTGCATTGCGGATGGCGCGGCGTTTCTGATGGGACTGTCTGGCTCGCTCGTTGCGCTGCTGGACGCCGTCCAGCCACAGCAGCAGTTCGTGGGGGCCCCACTGCTGCCGGGGCAGCATCTCACGCACCACTCGGTACACCTGCGGCCTGGTGATCAGGGGCATCTTTTCCCCCCCAATCCTGCTGCAAAGTCAGCAGAAATGCCCCCGCCAGCAGACACATGGTGATGTGATGATGCCATCCGGCCCAGGTGCGGGTCTCGTACTCGTCCAGCCCCACGTCGCTCTTCTCGGTCTCGAATTCCGTTTCGATGCGCCATCTGGAGCCGCCCACGTGGGCCAGGGTTTCCAGGGGGGTGTCCTCAGCGGCGTTGGACAGGTAGTAGCGGGGCTCGCTGCCGTCCCGGTTCCGGCGAAAGACCGCCCAGTTGGTCTCGCCGGGCCGGCGCCTGGCAGTGGGCCGCACCCGCTGGGCGCTGAACTGGTAAACCCGCGGTCCCTGGCTTCCCTGGGCCACCGTGATCGTCTGCCAGTCCTCTTCCGGAATGGCAGCGGCCCGCTCCGCCATGGTCCGCCGTTGTCCGCTCCGCAGCCTGGGCTTGCGGGGACGCCCAGTGCCCTGGTAGGCCGGACTGGTCCACTCCGGCTCCTCAGGCCACACCGTGAAGCCCGCCGGAACGTCCAGGACGTAACGCATCCCCAAGGCGGACAGTCCCTCCCGGAAGGGCGGCGACATCCCAAAAGCGTCATCCCCAGCCACCCATCCGGCCCGCAGGTGCCCCCAAGCCAGGGCCTGCTCCACCATCTCCAACGCCAACTCCGTCTTCGACCGGTAGGCGCGTCTCTCCTCCGGCACCCCCGCCCCCAGGCAACGGGCATCGTCCGAGGTCCAACCCACCGGCAGGTACAGCCGCTTGTCCACCAACGCCCGGCCCAGTGGACTGACATAGGCCAGAAACATCCCAGCCTGACAGTTGGCCACCTTCCCCAGTCTGCCGCAGTACTGCCTCGCCACCCCCACCGACTTCACCCCCTGCTTGGGAAAGTCGCTGCCGTCCAACACCCACACCGCCTCCGGATGCCCCAGCCGGGACGCCAGGTACTCCTGCAGCCGGCCCAGCACCACGTCGTCGTCCCAAGGAGCATCGGTGAGGAAAGGCTGCATCCCTCGGGCCGATACGCCCACCGACTCGGATAGGTTCTCGGCGTTGCGCCGGTCCTGGGACTGCACCAACACGGCCTGGAGGTAGTCGCCGCTACGCTCCCGCGACTCCCGGCGGCCAAACAGTGGACTGAAGTAAGCGTGAAAATCCTGAAAGGCCTCGTACACTCGCTCGAAAGACGCCACATCCATCGCCTTGCCCCACCTCCCGTGGCCTTCGCTAACTCGCCATTCATCCTACCATGCCAACCGTCGTTGTAATACTAGGGCGTGTTTGCAAACTGTAACCAAAGCAGCAACGCCCCGATTTGCAGCATCGCCAGATAGTTCTCGGCCTTCTTCTCATACCGGGTGGCGATGCGGCGGAATTGCTTCAGCCGGTTGATTGTCCGCTCCACCAGATTACGTTGCCGGTACAGAGCCCGGTTGAAAGGACCAGTGCGTCGTTCGTTGGTTTTCCGAGGGATGGTGTAGCGAATTCCACGTCGCCTGAGATAGGCCCGAATCCTGCGGCTGCTGTACCCTTTGTCGCCACAGACCCGATGGGGCTTGCTGCGGGGACGGCCACGCCCGGAGCGTCTCACCTCCCCTTGAGCCATCAACTCCTCGAATACGCTGGCCTCGTGCCGCTGACCCGGGGTCAGCACGAATGCCACCGGCTTGCCCTGACCCTCGACCCTCAGGTGGATTTTGGTCCCGAACCCTCCCCGGGAACGGCCCAGCGCCTGATCGCCCTCCCACTTTTTGCCCCGGCAGCGTGCTGATGTGCCCGCACATTGGTGCCGTCCACGTAATGGACTTCCCACTCAAGTTGACCGATGGCATCAGCTTCCCGCTGCACCTCAGCCAGCAGCCGGTCCCACAATCCCTGCTTCCGCCACCGGTAGAAACGGCTGGCCACGGTGGCCCAGGGACCAAAGCGCTCGGGCAGATCCCGTTGATGACCGTGCGATGGTCCTTACCGGGCCGTCCGGTCGCCGGCTTCTGGGCCGGCAACAGCGGCCTCAGTCGCCGCCATTGATCATCCGTCAAATCCCCTCGTCCCACACACCTCACTCCTCATCTCGACGTGTCTCATCCAGTTTAGACCCCACAACTGGGTTTGCAAACACGCCTTAGTATCAATGCCGACCGAAAAACGTACGATGGAGCCATTTTTCTGCTCGATGCAAGCGTGGGCGTTGCTACGGTATGCTCTGGACCGGGCAAACTCGATCGTCTGAGGCAGACTAAGCAACCTCAGCTAATCGTTTCTGGAGCGCCGCCACCCCGAAGCGTTTTCGGACATGTTGTTGGCCAGCGAAGCACCGATGCAAATGCGGACAATAGTTGCGGCAAAGACCGCTTGGCGTGGGTACCGCTCGGTCCGCAGTGTCGGACGCGTCAATTGCTCGCATCTCCTCAAGTGTGTCAACGATACGATCACGCTCCGCCGCAAGGGCCTTCAGTGGCACCGCTGCGCTGACAGTGAACTCCGGGGCATCACCGAACTGGAGGTTGACAGTCTCCACATCTATAGAAGTCCCGTCCAGCGCAAGATCCCTGTCTTTTACGAACCAGTCGCACCTCGGGGACATGACCTCCGACATAGCCCACCATGAGCGAACGATTACTCCAGTATCGAAGCGAGGGTAAACCACAGATCCGCGAGCCTTGTAGTCCCGAATTAACACACGGTTGGTTCCGTCATCCGACGGTCTTATACCCACGATGTCTGGGCGGGTTCGTGACATGAACCCAGGTTTCAATTCGACCCCGGCGACTTCCGACTCGCTGTACAGCGGCGCTTCCGCCCAAACCAGCAACTGACCGTTATCGGGGTCAATGCTCCAGTCCTTCATTCCATCTCGAATCAAGAGGGCAGCCTGGGAAAGGCCGGAGGACATAGATGTTAATCGTCTGGCTACTGGGTCATCGAGTCGGTCCATGTTCTGCCGTCGAAGGTGCCTATCTAGCAACTGATTCAGTCGCTTGACGGCAGTTTCATGATCGAGCGACTGACCAACGGCATACAGCGTTTCTAGTTGCCGGTGGTAATCCATCAAAGCGTCATGGATCGCCCTGCTCACTGAAGCAGCTGTTTCGTCGGTGGGAATGACCCCAGAGCCGTCGACATGGTTGTCAAACCAAAATCGAGTCTCGCAGTTGCTGAAGGTGTCGACTGCTGACGGCGAATAGCTTACGTAGTCTGTTTTGGCCATACTACTTCTCCTTGCGTGCAGTTCCTGTATGCGCCGCGCACGCTACGTTAGGACTGCTTGTTCCTTCAGGTTCGTAACGGCGCCACGTTCCCACGCATGATACTCGTTGGGCTTGGACCAGAATATTTCCCATGCAGTATTCAGTAAGTCGTGAATCTTTCCCGTCGTCCCCAAGGTTACGATCCGGCAATTGATGCTCTTCAGCCCTTCAAGTGCGTGAATTGCTGCTCTCTCCAATAACTCATGTGGACATGCCCGCCGGAACATTGGATATTGGGTTGCCCCGGTAGCATCGAGAAGGCTCTCCCAATTCTTTCGGACGACTGCGGCATGGTCAGCGAATCCAATCAAGTCGAGACCGACCAGCATAGCCTCCATCCTGGCGTGATCCGGTGGGTGCGATAATTGCCCCAACAATTGCACTTCATATGGGTCGGCGTCGTGCCCTGCCGTCAGGTGAAAGTGGGCCCAGGCGTATGCCGGGCCCAGGGTATAGATGGCGAAGAGGTCACAGAAAATCTCATTTGCCCACCCTATGGTCCAGGCGTATTCGAGGGTCTCAATAATGTCTTCGAAGTACTGCCGTGGGCCGGTGGATCGCAGATTAGTTTTTCTTTCTTCATCGAAATACGCTAAAGCGGCTCCGAGGAATTTAGAGTACTCAAGCTGATAAGGCTCGATGACCGGGTTATTTACCTCAGTGATCAGGGGGTGCGCGATCTCGTGATATAGATCGGGCAGGTGTAACAGGAAGTCTGATTCCGCCAAAGGAACCTCTAGTAGACGGAAGTCCAGGTTGATCGAAAAGTATGTGCGAGAGAGGCAAGAGACCGTGGGTGGTGCCAAGGGACAGTTTATCTCCCTGTGAATATCGGCCACGAGCCTACTCAGCGCAGCGTCGTCTGTGTGCGACCTAGTCAACGCTGCGACTGCCGTGGTTTCCAAATTCGTGAGATCGGTTTGCAACCTTCGAAAGAACCGAATTCGTTCCGCCACTAGGTCTTGTCGCAGAATAACTGGGTCCTTCAAAAGGTATCCAAAGTCATCGATTAGGCCATCGATCAAGTTCTCGCAAGTCTGGCGTAGGGCCACAAACTCATTAACTTGGGAAGAATGAGAGATTTTCGCCTTCAAGATCCGTGCGCGCTCTTGGGCCTGGCAGATCGCGGCATCGATGTAACCCTCAATCATCGTTTGCCTCTGATCCTCGCTAGGGCTGTGGAGCATTCTTTGTCTAGCTCGAGCGCGATATGTTCAAGCTGATCGAGTTCGGACGAGTCCGGCGGACGCTCCTCAAGAACCGTGGCCAACTTATCGCAAAGGACGAGGCCTCCTTGGAGGCGTCGCCTCAACACTATTCTGAGCATCATCGCGGCGTGATTCTCCGACTGGTTCACTGTCGCCTTGCGTAGCATGTCCGCGATTTGCCGCCTTGCGTCATCGACTATCGTGTCCTGAGGATTACGAAGGTCGATCAGAGCACGATCCAACGTGTCCGCGTAGGAACGCATTTGTTGGTAGATGCTGCCGTTCAACGCCCCGTCACTCAATTCGTCCCTCCTGGTCGGATTCGTGGTTCCACGTGTCTTCTGGGTATACGTTTTGACCAAAGGAAAGCGCATCCTGGTCGTAGTCCCCGGCGTGCTCAGCCAGACGAATATCCGTGAGCCTGAGCGAAAATGGGAGACGTGAGCACCCTTCAGGTCGAGTAAGTGCCAAGCACGTCTGTCCATAAATGTCTTCTAAGACTCGATCGAAGGGCATGGCGCCCTCTACGTACCTCACGCTTAGTGGCTGAGCCGTCCCTTGACGAAGGTACTCGCGTCCTGTGGAGCAGATATATCCGGACCTCCCATTCAGCACGTGGTATTGGCCAAGGCCTGGGTTTTCAACCCGTTCTTTGCCCCCGTGTTGAGTTTCTACTTCAAATAGCCGAAATGAAACAGCTGATGTCTTGGGTATTTCGACAAAAGAGGCTGACATACCTTTCATAAGTCCTTCAACCTGCAACGTGGCAATTGCATCCTTGACGCCGTTTATCTCGGACCTGAACCACTGGCCATCGCGAAGCAGCATGATGTTCTCGACCCTATCAATCCCTAAATCAATCTCTTGCTTCAGGATATCGAGCAAGACCTGCCTTACATGGGCTTGAGCCAGTTTTTCTTTGTCGCGGGAGTGGGATATCTCGGTTCGTATAGACGGCCCTGACTTTCCAAGGAGCGTGAAGCAGGCCGTATTATTCTGCACATCCAAGGCTATAGTAAGATCCGCGTTCAACGGAGTGGATAGCACGAAGGGCCATCGCTCATTCGTAAGAAGGACCTTGTTGATAGCGACATTGCGTAGGTAGCCGGTAAGCCTGCTCTTTTTTTGAGGTATTGCCGTGTACGCTGGTCCGTTGCTCGCGTGTTGGTTGAGGCCATAAGATTCTCCCGGCACTTTCGTATGAATGATTGACACAAATAGGTCCTGTTCTCGAAGCTTGGTCATTAGCATAGCCGCGAGTTGGTCGTGTTCGCCTCTACCTCGCCCAACTTCATGAATCATGACTATGCCGTATCCGGGCTGCAGACCAGCCGCTTCTACAGCTCCGAGGACAGCACTCGCCTGTGCAGGAAACGTTTTCTCTACATGATCATCATACTTGATTATGGTCGGAGAGTAGGGAAGCTCTTGATCGTAGAGGGCGTTGACCTCGGTTTCCAGATCGCCGATGAAAGCCGGACCGTAGCTGTCAGCCACCGACCTCGGCACTATAAAGTACTGCCGGTCGAGCGGCTTTCGAGAATAAGGTCCAATCTCGGGATCGCGAAGTGCTCCCAGTCGTTCTTTGCCTAGTTTCTCGAGACTGACATAGGAAGAATCCCGGGACCCCCGCACAGACAGGACGGTCCCGTTGCCGAACTCTAAGTCCGGCGGCAGGAATACCCTTTTTGGAACAGCAACGGCATTCGATGAAACGCGAAGGCTGAGATTCGCGCTATCAATCCCAGCTAAGGATTTATTGACGAAAGCCTTGATTAAAGAACGGCGCTGGTGTGGCGGTAGAATAGTGTCCCGGTGAATGCGTCTAACCCGAGAGTCAGCTGTTCCCACCACTGGATAGCAGAGGGCGGCAGCCGCGTGCCTTGTTTCGCCATTTGATGTGAAATATCCAACAGCTGGGCTATCGGGCGACAGGTCTGCTACATCCTTCGGAAACGGCTTTGGAGCATTGCTCAATATGAAATCGAAAAGCGACGTTGCGCCTCGATCATCGAGTTTCAGTAGTTGTTCGGTAACAGTGAGGTCTGAATAGATCACTGGCCGTATTTCGTACCATGCGAGACCATAGTGATAAACACAGCGTGTCCCTCTGAGGTTTGCCAATGCGTTCTGGGTAAGCCCGGCAGGGAGAGGATTATGAGACACGTACTTATGCGTGACATCAACACAGACGGCAAAGCCGGATGTCTCGCTATAAACTACGCGAACTGAGTAGCCTCGGTAGACATCAATCCCTTCCTTGGTAAGGATTGGCTCTCTCTCGAACTGAGGATAGCCGCTGGAGGGTTGCCAGTACCGGCGATCGTGATAGAAGTGCCCATTGATCATGAATTGAAGAAATCTCAGGCAAATTTGTTCGGTGGCCGGCGTAGGGTTCACATAATCGAGAGTGGTAATATCGGAAGTCGATTCGAAGTATGCGGTTGTGTTGGACACTTGAAACGGTGAAGGTGGTTCGCCGGAATCGACAGAGACGATAAGATACAAGTCGCCCTTGTCTTCAGTCACTGTAACCGGACTCTTCAGACGCTGGCTGAGGTCCCGGATGAGAACCTGAACGTTGCGATCGTAGTCTACCTGGCCAGTAGTGAGCCCCTTAATCCGATAGCGGCGGTACTGGCTTTCAAGCTCGGCCAAGTTCAGGATTGGAAAAACGTTGGTCTCTATTTGGCCCATATCATCCCCTAAGAGCCTATCCTAATAACAACTGATGACCTGCATTTCAGCTATGAAAAACTGTATGCTCGGGGTTATTAGGATAGGCTCTAAATAGGCTGAGTCCCGCATGACTCCCCAGTGTGGACGATCCACAAAATGTCCGTGTAGTCCCGGCCTTGCCAGGCTACACCTTCCTTATCGCAAGGACAGACGATCTGAGAATCAAGAAACAGGCTCCGTCACTCATCCCTGGGTCCCGCGCCGTCCTTTCCTGGCACGGGAGCGCAGGAAGGATAGGTAGTCAAGCAGCTCGGCTTCCTCCGTCGGAGTGATCTCGCCGAACCGACGAAAAACCGCTGATGCAGATCGTGGCTCGGTCGTCAATGCAGAGGGTGAGGGATACCCAGCTAGCTCCATCATGGACTCGTACGGGACACCGTAGAGCTCAGCGAGTTTGTAAAGTATGACCGGGGACGGCTGTTTGACCTTCCCCGATTCCATTTGGCTGATAAAAGCGTTGGATATGCCTGACAAAGCTTCCGCTTGTCTAAGAGACAAGGCCCTAGCATCGCGCATGGCCCTGAGATATTGACTGAGTTTCGGTTGATCCTCATTCTCCATGCGCTCACGATAGCGAACTATGCTTGATGTGTCAAGCACCAGAGAAGCTGTAAGCCCGAATCCACCGAAGCGATGTGCGCTGGCGTTGACACCAGGGTTGATTTGCAAGGGAGGGCAAACAGGCCAGGCCAGGTTCCAATAGATGGGGATGAGGGTAGCGTGAAGTAGGCACCCAGACACGATGAGGGCGGCCCGCAGTAGCCATGGCGGGCGCAATTCGAGATGCGGAGGGTAAGGAGTGCACTTCGCGGACTGGGTTGGCGCGAGTTGACGGGAACGGTCGGATGGCGGGTCAGTAGACAACGGCCGCCGTCAGGCTAAGCCCCAATCCACCGAATGGATGAGTGTGGCGCCGTGGTGATGGGATGAAAAAGTGCTCCCGGCTTCGGGGATAATGGTTTTTGAAACAGAAAACCGACCCGAAACAAGGAACACCCATCGGATGCTACCACGCAATGACCCTGATCGCATCCAAATCGCCTTTGACGATCACCGCCTGGTGGCCAACGCTGGACTGATCCTGCCAATCACGCTGGCCCATCATCTGGGACTGGGCGAGCTGGTGGACAACTACGTTGACCTGGGAGACGCGCCGGGTCGGGCAAACCCAGGAGATAAGCTGCTGACGTTGGTGGCGTCGGCATTGGCCGGTGGCGACTGCATCGATGACGCCGACGCGCTGCGGGCTGGCGGGAGTGAGCAGGTGCTGGGGTGTGTCGTGAAAGCGCCATCCACGCTGGGGACCTTTCTGCGGAGTTTCCGGGGGGCCATATTCGCCAGCTGGATCGGGTGAGCCGGGAGGCGCTGGCTCGGGCCTGGACGGCTGGAGCCGGGCCGGGCGATGATCCGTTGACCATCGACCTGGACTCCACCGTCTGCGAGACCTACGGGCTGGGCAAGGAGGGCGCGCAGCGCCACAACTATGCTGGCCAGCGCGGCTATCACCCGCTCTTCGCCGTCACCGCGGGCACCGGCGACGTGCTGATGGCACGGCTGCGCCAGGGTAGAGCCAACACGGCCCGGGGCGCCGCACACTTCCTGCGCGAGACGGTGAGCCGCGTGCGCTACGCCGGCGCCACGGGTCAACTCACCGCGCGGGCCGACAGTGACTTCTACACCCACGCCATCGTCGCCGTCTGCCGGAAGATGAAGGTCCGCTTCTCCATCACCGTCCGCCAGCACGCCAGTTTGCGGAACATCATCGAGGCCATACCCGAGGCCGACTGGACCCCCTTCCATACTGGATGGAGGGCGCTGCCGATGTGGCCGAGACTGAATACACGCCCTTCCAGCATGAGCCCGACGCCACAGCCGTGCGGCTCATCGTCCGGCGGGTCAAGCCCACCCCCGGCTCTCAACTGGCCCTCTTTGCCAACTACAGCTATCACGCCTTCATCACCGATAGAGATGGCGACACCCTGGATCTCGAGGCCGACCATCGCCGCCACGCCGAGATCGAGAACGCCATCCGGGATCTCAAGTACGGCGTGGGGCTCAACCATCTCCCTTCGGGACGCTTCCCAGCCAACGCCGCCTGGCTGGACGTCCAGGTCATCGCTCACAACCTTGCTCGCTGGACAACGCGCATCGGCTTGGGCGAGCGATTGGCGACCACCAAGACACTGCGACGACGCTTTTTCTCCCTGGCCGGACGCATCACCCGCAAGGCCCGCCGCATCTCTCTGCATCTGCCACAGGGCTGGCCCTGGCAGAACCAGTTCGGCCGCGCTCTCGCCAAACTGCGCGCCCTGCCCCTCCCATCCTGACGCCATTCACGGCGTCCGACCCCTCCACCGGATTACCCAACCGCCTGGCCGACCTGCGTCAGGCTGGGCCTCTGACGCAGGGCAATCGCATTATAAATGTTCTACAAAGGTTTCAAGGCCGGCCAGAGCGCCGAAAACCGTTGGGTGAGGCAAATCAGGACGACGTTGAACAGTTTGGGCGTTGGAATCCGACGAATGTCGGCATAATGGAGGTGCAGTGACCTGTAATCTCTTAGAGGGTGTGTGACAAATGGGATTAGGTGGGTTGGAGCCGTTTGAGCATCAGGTTGACCATGGCGACATGGACCCAGGCTTCGCTGCTCGCGGTGCGTTCCTCATAGTCCTTGCTCAACCGTCGGCATCGGGTCAGCCAGGCCAAAGTACGCTCCACCACCCACCGTCGGGGCAGCACTTCGAAGTGGTGGCTATCCGGTTTGCGTTTGACCACGGTGAGCAGCCAGCCGCCGGTGGCCCACGCCCAGACCACCAGCCGGCCAGCGTAACCAGCGTCCGCCCAGATCAACTGCAATCGGGGGAACCGGCCCAACAGCTTGGACAACACCAACTTCGCGCCGTCCCGGTCCTGGATATTGGCGGCATGGACCACCACTGCCAGCAGCAACCCCATGGTGTCCACCACGATATGCCTTTTGCGTCCTGTTACCCGTTTGCCAGCGTCGTAACCCCTGGGCCCCCTTTTTCCGTGGTCTTCACCGACTGGCTGTCAATGATGGCGGCGCTGGGGGTAGTCTCCCGCCCCGCCGCTTCCCGAACCCGTGCCCGCAGGGCTTCCTCCACACGTTCCCACGTCCCATCATCCCGCCACTTTCGAAAGTACCACCAGACCGTACCCCAGGGCGGCAGATCATGAGGCATCATCCGCCAGGGTATCCCGCCACGCAGCACGTACAGCACCCCGTCGACCACCTCACGCAGGTCCGTGGTCCGAGGATGGCCCCGAACAGTGTCCGGCGGCAGCAGTGGGGACAATTCCTCCCACTGGGCATCGGTCAAATCGCTGGGATACGGTTTTCTGCTCATGCCACCAGCGTAACCAGCATCCCATTCTCATCCCAAGAACTTGCCGCGCCAGTTTAGGCTATTGTCACACACCCTCTTAGTTCTGGATGGATGCAGCATTTGACGGCTCAAGAATCTGAGACGTCCATTATGCTAAATACGCTAAATGCGATTGCCCTGACCTCTGACGCCCTCCGCCTCCGGTCGGCGCTGAAAATCACTCCCAGTGTCGCTACCACGGGCCGTCAACCTCCCCTTGGCCTGGCGGCTGCACTCCGTACCGTCCATTTCTATCAGCATCAGGGCCTCGCAAATCCATTCACTGGACCTGGTCCCTCGTCTGACCGTAACCGCCGCATCCCTTCGGTGGATTCGGGCTAAGAGTGGAATCGCTCGCAATCCTGCCAGGGCGCGACTGAACTCTTTTTCCCGGGGCCAGCGCTGGGGCAGATGCAAAGTGAGGCGGCGCGCCGAGTGGGTGAGCCGTCCGGCGAGGGAGAAGAGGCATCGTCGGAGGGCCTTGGTGGTTACCAGTTGCTCACCCAGACCGATGCGCGTGGTCCGGCGTGCCAGGTTGTGGGCCATCACCTGCACTGCGACCCAGGCGCCGTTGGCGGCGAAGCAGCCTGAGGGGAGATGGTTGAGCCCGACGCTGTACTTGAAGTCTCGGATCGCGTTCTCGATCTCGGCGTGGCGCCGATGGTCGGCCTCCAGTTCCAGGGTATCCCAGTCCCGGTCGGTGATGCAGCCGTGATAGCTGTAGGCGGCGAAGAGGGCCAGCTGGGAACAGGGCATGGGATTCACCCGCCGGAGGATGAGCCGCACCGGCGCGGCGTCGGGCTCATCCTGGAAGGGGCGTAGGTGGTCTCCGCCGCGTCGGCGGCGCCGTCCAGCCAGTAGGGGATCGGCGTCCAGTCCTCTTCGGGTATCGCCTCGATGAGATTGCGCAGGCTTTTGTGCTGGCGGATAGTGATGGAGAAGCGAACACCCATATGGCGGCAGATGGCGACGATGGCGTAGGCATAGAAACCGCTGTCAGCCCGCACCGTGAGTTGTCCTCTGGCCCCAGCGTAGCGTACCCGCCCCACCGTCTCGGTAGAAAGGGGACCGCGCCCCGAACGGTGTTGGCGCGGCCCTTGCGCAGCCGACACATCAGCACGTCGCCGGTGACGGCGGCCACGGCCAACAGCGGGTGATAGCCCAGCTGGCCGGTGTAGCGGTGGTCGCGCTCCCTCTCCTTGGCCAGACCGTATGTCTCGCAGATGGTGGAGTCCAGGTCGATGGTCAACGGCCCGTCGCCGGGTCCGGCCCCAGCCGACCAGGCCAGGGCCAGCAGCTCCCGGCTCACCCGGTCCAACTGGCGGACATGGCGCCACCGGAAGCTGCGCAGAAAGGTTCCCAGGGTGGATGGCGCCTTGACCACGCAGTCGAGAGCGCCATCCGTCTTGTCGGTGCGCGACACGTCGGCGTCGTCAATGCAGTCGCCACCCGCCAGCGCCGACGCCACCAGGGTCAGCATCTTGTCGCCCGTCTTCGACCGCCCCGGCGCAGCTCCCAGATCAAAGTGGTTGTCGACGAGTTCACGCAGACCCAAGTGCTGAGCGAGGGTGACCGGCAGGACCAGCCCAGCATTGGCCACCAGGCGGTGGTCATCAAAGGCGACGTAGATGCGGTCGGGGCGCTCGGGTGGTAGCATCCGTTGGGTGCTCCCAGTTTCAGGGTGGTTTTCTGTTTCAAAAACCATTATCCCCGAAGCCGGGAGCGCTTTCTCATCCCTTCATCACGCCGCCACGCTCATCCTTTCGGTGGATTGGGGCTAAGATTGGCGTTGACGCTTCCGGCAAAGTCGCTTCGCCCATATTTCGCAGATGGGTTTATCTCAGCGATTGCTTCGGGTCTCCGTTCCGCCTGCCATGAACGGAGCACGTTAAATTGGAAATCCGGTACAATAGCGATGATTTACCAGGAGGAGGAAAAAAGTGTTGAGCAGCATATTCCAGCGTATCAAGGCATCGCAGCAAAACGAAGTCGATCGCCCAAAGGTATATGTCCGCCGTAACGGGTCCCTCTACGTCAAGGGCCAGGAGTTGGCTAAAAGCGCCGCATGGCGTAAAAAAGTCGAGCAGTTGGCTGATGCGGACCTAACTGGCAGACAGAATAAGGGGAAGTGATCATTGAACTTCGCCTTATTGTTGCTACCAGCAGTCGGAGGATACTGGTTCGTCACACATTTCAACCTCACCCGGTTTCAGGCGATTCGCGATTCTGGTTACCATATTCTTTTTCGGTCGATCTTGGCCGGCATCTTCTGGCACGTGGCGGCCGAGATTGCGATTCAGCTTCTTGATGCTTGCAATCCCAAGATAACCGAATTCTGGGACGGGAGATTCTCTGAACCATTCACTAGTCCGGTGGTTCTGAGCATTGCCCTCGGCGTTTTCTCTCCCTACGTGCTCAACTTATTTTATTCCTCGACGCAAGGTGCTAGGAAAGCGGCCAGTAATGCTGGCGACCACATTGAATTGCTTATAACAGATGCCATTCGCGAACAGTCTCCTATTGAAATCTCCCTACGTAGCAGAAAATCGTATATCGGCTTTGTCGTCGGAAACAATGCGGGGAGAAATTCCGACGTTGCAGTTGCATTGTTTCCCGTCTACAGTGGTCATCGATCTGAAGAAACCCTTGATCTAGAAATTGACACGGAATACGGCTCAGTTGTTGAAGCATACTTGAACGATTCTAGTGATTGGGATCCAGAAGATTTCCGAGTAGTGCTTCCGATCAGCGAAATCGTGTCTGTCAGGCCGTTTGACGAAAACATCTACCGCGATTTTCAGATGCAAAACCCCAGCAGCCCGTCTGAGGATTAGCTGTTTGGGGTAATTGAAGTGTGGGTAGACAGGCAGGTTACGGTATCTGAGTGGCAGGTTGGTAGGGATTGATCGGGAGCCGCTGCCCGCTCAGCCGGGGCGCACGCGACGTCAGGACTACGAATATCGACGCGGCGGCACCCGCAATATCTGCCTGATCTGTGAACCCTTGGCGGGCTGGCGCCACCTGTCCATCACCGAGCGGCGCACCTTACCGGACTTCGCCCACCAGATGCAGTGGCTGGTGGACGTGGCCTACCCCGACGTGACCGCGGTCCCAGGGCCTTTTCAAAGTTAATCCGTCATTCCTGCGCAAGCAGGAATACAGATACCTCCGCTAATGGAAACGTTCTGGATTCCCGCTTTCGCGGGAATGACGACCAGGGTTGCGGAACGCCGTTAGAGACTTTGAAAAGGCCCTGCCGCGGTCCGCGTGGTGCTGGACAATCTGAACATTCACCGCATGGCCTCCCTTTACGAGACTTTTCTACCCACCGAAGCGAGACGCATGTGGTTTTGTTGTTGTCCAGCGATTCCGTCCCCTGTTTTGAAAAGCGAATATGTCACCCAGGTTAGTCGGCGGCCATCTGTGATTGGACCAGGGCCTCGGCCTTGGCCCGCTCCTTGGCGCTGAGCAGCTTGGTAGGGGGACTCTCTGCCAGGGCGTATTTTCTGGTGGCCACCCGTGACATGCCCAATTCTCTGGCAATGGCACGCAGGGACAGTCCCCGGCTTTTGGCCTGCTGTACCGCCTCCCACCGGGCCTGCTGGGTGGCAGTAGGTGTGCGGTGCAACTGGTGGCGAAGGGGTGTTCCCTTGGAGGCAGCGGCCTTGGTCTTGGCCCGCTTCTCCATCGAGGACTCCAGGTCTGCCAGGAGCTTCTGCTGGTTCTCATCCAGATGGCTGCCAGTTTGATCGTCAGCCGCCTCTGACCTCTCTGAGGTGGAGGAGCGGCCGGTGCCTTCTCCCCACAGGGCCGAGGCGGGCGGGTCCCCCTCCTGAAATTCGACAGTCTCCCCCTGGTATTTGATCATCAGCTCCCCGTCGGCCCGCTCCAGCACCTCCACCTGCAGTCCGGCGTAGCTGGGGCGCTCCGCGCCGGGCAGCAGTTGTAGCACCCGCCACTGGTAGTGGACCGTGTTGTCCCGGGCGACCTTGCGGGTGTGCTGGATGCTGACCGTCTCGGTGAGGGACAAGTCGTCGGGCACCCGCCGGTAGGCCGTTTCCGGCTGCTCCGCCGTCACGGAGAAGCGGGCGTTGAAGCGGGGCAGGAACTCCTGCAGGGCGGCGTTGGCCTGATCCATAGTGGCAGCGCCGGCCAGGCGGAGTTCAGTGACCAGCCGGTCCTGGAAGGTGGACACCATCCGCTCTACACGGCCCTTGGCCTGTGGCGACAGAGCGAAGATCTGCTGGATGCCCAATTCCCGCATCACCCGGGCGAATTGGGTGGACTCGTAAAGTACGGGCCCCTGGCGGGCGTTGTACTTGAAGGCCGCATGTCGATCGCTGTACAGGGCCAGGGGGATTCCCCACTGCCGCACCAGCCCCTCCAGCAGGACCAGATAGCCACGGGTGTCCTCGGTGGGGTGGAAGATGGCCTGGGCCGCCACTCCGGTGGCGTCGTCCACGGCCAGCAACAGGACGAACTTGTCTGCCCGCTCCCCCAGCCAGGCATGGGGGCTGCCGTCCACCTGGATAAGCATTCCCTCCTGGGGCATGCGCTTGCGCCGGAACCGGTGCTGCTGGGAGCGGCGGCTCCTCGGGCTGCCGATGCCAGCCTTGACCAGGATGCGGCGCACCGTGGGCCGGCTCAGGTCTATCCCCTCCCGCTCCCGCAGCAGTTCGGTGAGGTGGCTGTGGTTGGCGCCCGCGTAGCCGTCCCTGGCCAGTTTTACCACGGCCGCAGCAGCAGCCTCGGGCACGGCGTTGTGGGGCCTCCGTCCCCGGTTGCCGTGGACGAGCGCCGCAGGACCGTCCTTGCGGTAGGCCGCCAGCAGGCGCTTGGTGTGGCGTTCACTGACTCCCATGATCTCGGCGGCCTGGGCGATGGGAAGGTGGTATTCCAGTACGGTGTTGAGCACTTTGATCCTTGCCTGTTCTCGCTGTTTCAATGTCACTTCCCTCATGGGATGACATTTTCGCTGAACAGCAACAGAACTGGCCTATAGTTCGCGGCGATTTCCTCGTTTACTGGTACATAGTTCTTGGCGTTTTACAGTTGCCCTCCAGTTCCATCACCTCCACCTCGCCGGTTTCCAGACATACCGCCGAGTAATAGCTGACCTTCTCACCACGGCGCGGACTGGTCGAGTCCACCCACGCCGGTTCTCCTTCCAGCACCTACTTGCCCCGCAGATCGGAATCCGCCCGAAAGTGGGCCTCGTGATTAACGACAATAAGGAATGCTTCCCTGTTGCCTCATGGAGAAATATTACCGATACTTTAGCACCTCGGGAGCAATGCCTCAGCGAGAAAACTCACCGTCGAAGTGAGGCAATCCGTCCAGCGCCCCGCCGGCGTCTTCGCCGCCAAACTCCAGCAGATCCACAGCCTGCTCGTATCGCTCTTCTTCATACCCATCCGGGTCAATCGCCTGGTAAATGCGGTCAATGGCCTCGTGGGGGAGCCCGGCAGCGCGGGCCTCTCCCAGCAGGATGCTCACAGTGGCGTAGTCCGTCGACGGCAGAGTCACGCCCAACGTTTCGGCTTCATGACCCATGGCCGCCGCCAGCCTGGCCAGCTTCACCGAGTCCAGCCCCTGCCGCCGTGCCGTCGTGATGATCGCCCGCGCCTGCCTCACAGTGGCGAATTCGGGGTCGAAGTCCGAGTTCCGCAAAAGGTATTCCGATACGTCCGGTTCATCCCCCGCCACCGCCGCCAGCACCTCCAGCATGGCGCCGTGGCGCAGGTTCTGCTCTTGCAGCGCCGACACGAACTCGCTGAAGCGATCCCCCGCCACGTCGTGGAGACCGGCGTCGACCAGGTCCGACATCACCAAGGCATACGGCAGCAGGAGATCCGACCATGCCTCCGCTTCCGGACCCATTGTCAACAGCGCGCCAATCACCCGGTCAACCTGCTGCTCAGCGGCCGCCGCCGGGAACCCCATCGGGTAGGTGTCCAGTATCGACTGGACCACTTTGGCCCCGCGGTAGTAGTAGACGATATACAGTCCGCCCTCGGCGTGCGGCGGGTTGGGGTCCCACTCGTCGAAGCGTCCGACGTGGAAGTCAGCCGGTCCAGCCACCAGCACGGCCGCCCGTTCGGTCACCGCGGGCAGTCCCTGCATGGCTGGCCGGATATCCACCGGCAGGTCCCGGTTGAATTCGCGCAAATCCGCCGCCACGGTTTCCGTCATCTCGTCGATGGCGGCGTGCGCTTCCGCCAGCAGCGCCGCTCGGGCGTCGGTCAGCCCGTCGTCCAGGTCGGGACTAGCAGTGTCCTCAAGACGTTGCCGGCTTTCCTCGGCCTCTGTCGTCAGCTGGGCCAGCACCACCAGGTAGGCTTCGCCCATGAGGTCCCCTTGCGAAAGCTCGGCCCGCTGGCCGCGTACCGGTCGCACCACCTGGAGGCTGGTGATGCACGCGAAGCAGGCGGCGTACCAGAGCTCGGCATCATGGTCCGCAACCTCCGGCTCGGGTTGCTGCCGGAGCCGCGCCGCAGCGTCATTCAAACGTCCCATCAAACTGATGCGTCGCTCCGTCTCCGCTGCTGACATGGGCGTCTCCTCGCTCTGGTCCTGCTGACCCGCCCCCCCTCCGACCATCGCGCCGGAGAGTTCACTTTCCTTCTCCAGCATCAGGCCGGTCAACGCCAGCAGGGCTCCAATGGCTGCCGGCGAGTCGCGGTGGCTGCCGTTTTCAACGGTATCCAGCGTCGCGCCCGCCTGCGTTGTGGTCGCTTCGCGGAAGGCCCTGAGCCACGCCCGTTGGTGAAGCGCGCGCTCGCGGTCAATCTCGCACCGATCACAATCGCAGTAGGCCGGGTTGGCATTCATGGGCTCGCCTCCAGTTTGATGGGCCTGGTTGGGATGGGTTTGTGGGAGACCGGATTACCCCGACGTGATGGCCGGACACCGTGGGCCAGCCAACTTTCGTATCAGCCCGTCAGCCGGGTAAACTGCCAAGGCTGGCCGGCGGGCATCGCGGCCAAGATGTGCCGGACCTGTTCCGGCGTCCGGTAGTGGGGCAGCTCGCGGCTGGGCTTACGCCCTCGATTCTACCGTGGCAGAGTTCATTAGCAACTCTGTCATTTTGGCTGTGAGACGCTCAAGTGCCGTGCTGGCGGCGGTGCCCAGCCCCAGCCCAAGGCACGAAAAATGGCAGACTTTACGCCGAAGTCTGCCATTGTTACCATCGAAATGTGCTCCAACTTGGCTTCGTCCCAAAGCTCCAGTTGGGACAGTTCGCTGACTTTTGGGATAAAAGCCATTTTGGAAAAACCAGACAAACCTGTCCGTTCCCAATCTCGGCTTCGAGACAAGCCACAAGAGAGTTGATTTCTGATGCCTGGACACGACCCGCTCCGATTTGTCAACGCCCTCAGTTCCAAGCTGGCCAGCAGAGCCCGGCATGTATGCGTGTTTCTCGGAGCAGGAACCTCAAGAGCCTGTGGCCTGCCCGATGTGTCGCAATTAGAGAAGAGCGTTAAACAACGCCTTGAGCATGACGATGAAAAACAACTATCACGCCAACTGAAAGGGCGCAACCTTGAGCAGGCCCTGAGCCGAATCAGGCGGTTCGCAGCGTTGCTTGAGGGGAATTCTCAGTTGGAGGGACTAACTCGTGAAGCAGCAGAGGAATTAGACCGAAAGGTTTGCCAAGCTATAGTGGCTGAACTTTCCGTCGACAATGCGGATTTGCGGCCTGCACTGCAATTCGCGTCTTGGGCTGCTCGGGCTGACTATCACTGGCCGTTGGAAGTTTTCACCGTTAACTACGATTTGCTCGTCGAGACAGCCTTTGAGCAAAGGCGGCTCCCTTACTTCGACGGCTTCGTCGGTAACCTTCAAGGGAGATTCCACACTGACTTGGTGGAAGGGACCCCAGAAGAGCACGAGCGTTGGATTCTGCCGTTGTTCGTACGGTTGTGGAAACTCCACGGTTCGGTAAACTGGGCTTGGGATACAGCAACTGACGCTGAAATTGTGCGGCTGGGCTCTCCCGTGTCGAGTGCCGCAGCTGCCATTTACCCATCTGACGCGAAGTACGACGAAAGCCGGAGAATGCCGTTCTTGGTGCTACAAGACCGGTTCCGTCGAGCTCTTGCGCAGCCGGAAACGCTTACCCTTGTTTCGGGTTATTCATTTGCCGATGAGCACCTTAACGAGATGCTCTTCGATGCAGCAGCGCGCCGCCCTCGTTCGGAGACCATCGTCTTCTGTTATTCGGAGATCCCGCCGGTCGTGCTGGAGCGAGCGGCCATGACCCCGAACCTGCAAGCAGTAACGACTGACAAGGCGATTCTCGGCGGACGATTAGAGACATGGGAGCCACCAGCTGAGCAGTTGGTTCCCGTCGACTTCTGGAACGATGGGAAGTTTACCCTCGGCGACTTTAGCAGCCTAACCGCGCACCTGGCGGTCAGTTCACCTGAAGCGAGAAACGAAATTCCGGGAGAGGGAGGTGAAATTCTCGATGGTTGAGCAAGCCCCCACCTACATTGGTCAGGTCAAGCATGTGCTGGGGTCGACGGTAACTGTTGAACTCGATGGAACTTTAGCTGGAGTGGCACCGATCTATAAGGGACATCTCCAACCTGTCGGACAGATTGGCTCACTGGTTCGGATTCCCCAAGGACTCGTTGACCTCGTTGGGTCGGTGGCCCTGCTAGGCATCTCGGAACTCTCCGGAGCCCAGGAACCTTCCCAGTCCGTCCAGAATGGAGACAGATGGTTACAAGTACAGCTACTGGGCGAAGTCGACCGGAGTACGGGGCGATTCCAAAGGGGTGTGGGCTCGTACCCCGGACTGGACGACCCTGTTCATTTCACGACGACAGAAGACCTGCTGGCTGTATACCCTGACCCAGACGAGCAACATGTTCGATTGGGGCACCTCTCAGCATCCGACGATGTATCAGTCTGTTTGAATCTCGATGCGCTTGTCTTGCGCCATTCGGCAGTTGTGGGTGCCACGGGTTCCGGCAAAACAAGCGCTGTAGCTTCCGTGCTGCAATCTTTGGTCGCGGGAGGGTGGCAGGCCGCGAATATCGTTGTGGTCGATCCACATGGCGAGTATGCCCGTGCTCTTGGGAAATCCGCGTCAGTCCGAAGGGTTCTCGAGTCCGATGGCGCTCCCCTCAACGTTCCGTTCTGGGCGCTTCCGGCTGATGAGATTCTGCGCGTGTTCGTCGGGACAACTGGACCAGCCACGACTCGCCGCTTCGCCGAATTGGTGACCGAATCCCGCCGTGCCTTCTTGACAGAAAGCAAATGGCTCCACTTAGACCAAGCTGAGATTACTTCGGACACACCCGTACCGTTTGATCTTCGCGATGTGTGGTACAGGCTGGAATACGAGAATAGTGCGACCCGCGATGTGAAAAGCGACGAAAAGACGGATCGGGTCGATGACAAAGGGGACCCCGCTTCATTAAAACCACCGCGGTTCGCGCCATACGGTCCGGGCGGGACCCCACCTCATCAAGGACCAGACTACGGCGTTTACGGGAATACTCCGAGACAACTCCGCCTTGCCCTACTTGATCCGCAACTGAAATTTCTCCACCGGATACCCCTATCCCACGAAGGCCCCGATCCTCTCATCAAAGCTGCGCAGGAGTGGCTCGGGGGCACAGAGCCTATCTCTGTTCTGGACTTCAGCGGAACTCTGATCGCGCTCCGTTTGACCAACTCCGCGGATCAAGGAAGGATACGAGCAGCCCTTCCAGATGCAATCAATGGCCTCTCCACCGTACTGCCGTCGTTGAGAACAGGAGAAGCAATCGTCAGTGGAGAGGCTGTCGTGCTCCCGACTCGCGTCTTGGTGGATAGGCCAAGTCCAATGCCCCAGTCTGAGGACCCCAGCACGGCGTTGTGGCGAAAAGAAAAGACCCTTCCCAATCTAACGCCTGCGCTTGAACGATGGCGAGGGATCTACCAGAATGAGGAACCAGAAGCATGACATCGCCAGACTGGCAACCGGTCGTTTCGACCCGCATCACCCACGAGGCATACGACCCTTCTACGGAGTGCATCTTGGTGCGTTTCCCGAATGGAGTAGAGTGGTGTTATGAAGCTTGCCCGCCGGATGTGTGGAGAGCATTCACGGCACCCGGACAGTCACGCGGCGAGTTCATTCACGAGGTTCTCAATCATAAGCGGCATCACCGATTCGTAGGATGATTCTCTCACGTGGTTGACGCGAGGCGGATTTAACCTAAATCCAGTTTCCAGCGTAACGATACCGTCTTATCGATACGCCCGTGGCGTCGCACAATCGCGGTTCTGCAAATTGAGGGCTGCAGACTGTCCCACGAAGTCCCGCTGTCGCCACCCATGGCAGACTTTGAACGGAAGTCTGCCATCGATGTGCACAGGACTTCAGATAGATGGTACCCGCTGTCCTCCGCTTTATTGATACCCGCGGTGGTTCGCGCAATAGGGGTCATTACGTAAATCGCTCCGCGCAGGACAGCCATCGCCAAGGAACCGGGGATCGCACGAGACACCAGGTCGGACGGGCGATGCCGCATCTCTTCGCCGGTGCGGCCCCTCGCGCGCCGGTCAGCCCACGCCCAGCCATTCGAAGACAAGCGGCAATTCATCCCAGTATTCTGCCAACGGCGGGAGATCGGGAAGCTGATTTCCCAGCATACGAACCCAGTCCACCTCCATCTCCGCTCGCAAATCCCGTCCTTCCAAGTCGGTCAGGGTAAACACTGGCAAACCTTTGCTGCGACATTTCTCCACGTACAGTTCCGCAACCCGATCAGCGTGAATGACCTGTTCACGCCTTCTGAACAGGTTGATGACGTCGTAGAGGTCACGCGGCAGGCACCGGTCCCCCAGCGCCCTGACCTTCTCGGCGAAAATCTCCTCCAGGCCGTAGCAACGCACCGACACCGGTTCCGGCGGATCATCCGAGTACTCATGGGAAACCGGTCGCCACATCGTTGGCAGCAGCACCCGTTCAGCATCGGTGGTGGTAACGTCGAGCTTGATCCGGACCGGAGGCGCATTGCGCGGCCCTCGATAATACATTCGGCCCTCGGCGGATGTGCCATTGTCGCGCATCCCAAACCGCGGCTCCCGGCTCTGAAAATCTATGCCTGATTCATCGCCGACCCTTTGCAGCATTCGCCTCAGCGCCGGCAGTACCGCCCCGGCGTTGACCGTGCCATCAGGAAGAGAGGTGAAATCCAGGTCCTCCGAGAAGCGGTAATCTCCCAGGTAGCACTTCTTCAGGCAGGTCCCGCCTTTGAAGGCCCACCAGTCGGCCAGGTCGGGGTCCGATCCAATCCCCCACAACGTCCACCCGATGACGTAGTCTTTCTCAACCACCTCCGGGCGCAAACCCCACCGTTGGACCCTCTCGTTGAGTTCCGTTTGACTAATCAACGGGCCGCTTCCCTAATTGACGTTGCCATTCACCCGAAGGTTCCAGCGCC
Organism: Dehalococcoidia bacterium; assembly: GCA_965220095.1. Lineage (GTDB taxonomy): Bacteria > Chloroflexota > Dehalococcoidia > Lucifugimonadales > UBA3495 > Bin87. Next base: position 203,240 of record OZ244805.1, on the reverse strand, counting down.
TCGTCGACGGTCCATTTCGAGGAAGGTTGGGGTCCAGCATGCTTATGCCGGCGGTGATGCCCTCCCGGCATTCACGGAGCAGTCCGGGCGCCGCAATATCCAATTCCTCCAGCAGGTATCCCAGCCGTTTGCACACCGCGCCGTTGCCGACCCTCATCATGTAATCAACAAGGAGTTCGTCGTCCCGATGCTCGCTGCGGAAATACTCGCTCGTCACCTCCGCCACATGGCGTATTCCGCCGCCCAAAGATGGTTTATCCAGCACGTCAACCACGGTGTGCGTCGGATCCGACACCTGCACCCTTGTGCGGTCGCGCCAGACCGGCCGGGTGCCAAAGATGCGCTCTGGCGCGATGCGCCGGAGCCGGAAGGGAAAGCCCTGCACCCTGGTCTCCGCACTACGCACCCGCCGCGTGGTGAACACAACCGTCCCGTGGAACAACTGGTCCGTCAGGTCCCAGTGTTCGCACGCCGTCCATCCTCCCAGGTAGCAGTCAGGCCCGAAAAGTTTGGTGGCCACCACCCAGGGATCCTCTCGCCATTCGTCAGGATGTTCAGCCTCCAGGGACACCGTGGCGTAGAGACCCGGGTGCACCCGTACCAGCCAACCTCGCTCTGTCAGATAGGCCAGAAATCGCCGAGTCTGCGGTATCCCGAAGTCCAGTGCGCCGGCGGCTTCCCGCACCGTGAACGGCCCAGGGAACTCCCGGTGCAGCTTGGTCAACAGGCGTCGGTTCCTGCCGTATATCCCCGAAGGCGCTGCTGATGCATTAATCATAAGCCGTAACATTCTATATAATAGAATATTATGCATCTATGATATCACATCCCATCACCACCCAGGCGCTCTGAACTTCGTACTGAATAATCGACGCCTACGCTCGTATTGAGGCTGGCACACCGTATTTCGCCAACTCGCCGATTCACGGACCGGTGTAGCCAAGGGATCGGCGCTATTGCGAAACTGATGATTGGAGGTCCGTCATGGATCGGTTTGTAGACTGGGTCCGCGGAGAGATCCGCCCACGCATCACGGCTTTTTTCTTGGTCATCGCATTCTGCTGCGTGGCGGTCAACACGATGACCTGGTATTTCGACCTGATTGATGACTGGCTTGCTCGCATCACGCTGAGCATCCTGACCGCGCTGGTGCTGGCGGTGGAATTCTCCTCCGTTCCCACACCCTGGCGAGGCCGAAAGAATATCCTATGGGTGGCCGCAGCTCTGGTGCTGGCGTTGCTCCTCATGACGGGCGACAAATTCAATATCGATATCATCGGAACCAATGCCGCTGTAGCGTTAGTTTCGCTTCTGCTGGCACTGCTGGTGTGGTTACTGACGGGTCGCCAGTGGTTGTTGTCGGCCTCGTTCTCATTTGCGCTGGCCGTCATGTTGATCTACTGGCTGGCGGCTCTGGCTCAGACTGACGACTCGCCGCTAACACTGTTGTTGCTGGTGTTATTGCTGCCGCTGCCGACCGTCCTTCTCTTCGGCGTCGCCTGGGCGCCGGTGGCTCGGTGGGCATTGGGAGCCGCTCGGAGACGCAGTCACCGGCGTATCGGTGGACCGGGGTTTCAAGCGCTTGCCATGAGTATCCTGTTCCTGCCGGTAGCGTTGGTAGCGATCATCGTTCCTCCGATGCTTGAATTCAGCGACATCTGGTCGGCGGTTTCCCTGACCCTGGTCGGCGTACTACTGAGTGCCGTAGTCTCGGATCCATTGAGGCGTTTCCTGCTGGAATGGGCCAGCCTGTCTCCGGACCGCAACGACAGGGACCAGTGACCAAGTCGGCCAACTCAGTTTCGACGCCGCCGGACGGCATGGCTAACACCTCGGCCGGCCGCGTGCTCCCCCAATAGCCCTGGCGCGGCGGCTGATCAGCGGATACGCCCATTGCCCCCGGACCGCAGCCAGTAGGCGCATGGCGGCCGTGTGATAGCCTATTTGACCTCCCCATGGAATCCCCACCAGGCTGATGGATACCCGCCAGAATATGGACCATGATGATAGCTTCAGCATCCTGGCGCTGGATGGCGGCGGAGCCAGGGGGATTTATGGCGCCCGTCTCCTAACCAAGATCGAAGAGTCTCTCGACGTGAGGATCCAGGACTGCTTCGACCTTATCGCCGGTACCAGCACCGGCTCCATCCTCGCCGGCGCGGCGGCCACGGCAATCCCCATGGCTGATATTGTGGAACTCTTCGAGCACGAGTCGCCGCGCATCTTCAGGAAACGGCGGATCACCCCCGGCGTGTCCATTCTGTGGCGCAGCCGCTACTCAAGGCACGAGCTCGACGATGTGCTCCAACGGTACGTGCATGGGATAACCCTTGGAGAAGTGCCCACTCCCCTCATGATAACCAGCGCCGACCTGGCCACCGGCGGAGTTCACGTGTTCAAGTCCGGCTATTTGGCCGAGCTGGGCGGGCCCTATGATAGAGACGGCGAGGTGCTCTTGAAAGACGCCATTCTGGCGTCCTGCGCTGCGCCGACCTTCTTCGATCCCAAGGAAATAGGGTCCCACCTCTTGGTTGACGGGGGCCTCTGGGCGAACAACCCGTCCATCATCGCCCTCACCGAAGCGCTCTCCAAGTTCAACAGGACCATCGGAGAGGTGAGGGTGCTGTCCATCGGGACCGGCCACGCTCCGAATATGTACCGTCGGCGGCGACGCTGGGGACTGCTGACCGGCTGGGGCAGGGACAAGCTGGTCTCCTACACGCTGGGTCTGCAGTCCCAGGCGTCCACCAACATGGCCAGGCTGATCCTTGGCCAGCGGTACTTCCGCCTGGACCCTGCCATAGAAACCTGGGAACTGGACGATACCCGACACCTCGGCAATCTGAAAGCCTTGGCGGACCGGGATTTCGCCCATGAATCTCGGGCGATCCTGGCGCATATCAAAGGCGGTTGACCCGTGAGGCACATTGAAAGCTTTGACCGATTCCTCGCCGAGGAGGTGAGCCTCAATCCAGCCCGCCGGCGCCGGCTGAACCGGAGCGCCACCGCGGTCACTGAGTTCCTGAGCCGGGACCTGCATGGTTACCAGTCGAATGAGCGGCAGGGGTCCTACGCCCAAGGGACCATCATCAGGCCAGTGGACGATGGAGAGTACGACGCCGATATCCTGGTCTTCGTTGCAGAGGTCCGCGGCAAAAAGCCGCGGGACTACGTTGCCGATCTCCACGCGTGCCTCAGCCGGAACCCCGACATCACAGGCAAGTTGCGCCAAAAGACCAGGTGCGTCACCGTGAACTACGCCGATGAATTCAGCCTGGACGTGGTGCCCTGCGTCAACCGCAACGGCCAACGGTCCATCTGCGACAGCAGGGGTAACCAATTCGAGCCCACGGACGGGACCGGTTATCGGGATTGGTTCAACATGAAAACCGACATCACCAACGGCCATCTGAAGGGGACAGTATGTTTGCTGAAGTACCTCAGGGACCACAAGGGGAACTTCGAAGTTCCCTCGGTGCTCCTGACCACCTTCGCCGCACACAGCGTACACGTCAACGAGCGCGGCAAACGTTTCCGGAGCCTTCCCGATACGCTGAAGACCGTATCAAATCGAGTCAACTCCTTCATGCAGGGAACGCCCCGTATACCCAGGATGCGCAATCCCGCTCTGCGAAGTGAGCGGTTCACCAGGCACTGGGAAGAGAACGACTACCGTAATTTCCAGGAGAAGTTCCGGGTTTACAACGGCCGGATCAACGACGCCTACGACGAGCCGGATCCTCGGGAGAGCTTGCGGAAGTGGCGGATCATCTTCGGAGAACGGTTCCAATAGATCACCGAATTGAGCCTTCCGTTTGTCAACGTGCTCCGCCGCGCCCAAATGCCCTTCGCAATAAGCGATCCAAGAAAGAGTCAGACGTTGAGATGACCGTCGCTGTCGTTTCCCCATACAGGGAATCCACCACCAGGCGGTTCCCCCGCAATAGTTTCGTGCCGATAAGGGCTGGACTACCCGCCGTCCCCTCATCGCATCCCACATGGTGTAGTCGTCCTCGCCACCAGATATCAACCTGCCCGAGGTCTTCCCGTACCGACCCTGACGAGGCGGAGAGACCGTGTCCAGTGGACCGGGCGAGGCCGAGTTTACCCAGTAAATCCACGGGAATAGACAACTCGCCGTTGAAGCCCGTGTCCATGTTGACCTTGAGCAACTGCCATGTGCCCCTGGCGTCTCTGACCTGGATTTTGTCCCAAGGCAAAATACGGAGACCTTCGGCGCATTCCCAATTCAATGCGTCCATGCACGGACGATTGGGCTCATCTCTCCCGAGTGAGCGCCGGACTTTCTGGTGCCAAGGCACGGGCGGGATACGACCAATACTGAAAGCGCCGTCCTCGATTACATCAAAGGTGGCGCGGCAACCTGTGAGGAGGTGCATCCCTACCAGCCCATGGAAATCACGGAAAGGATTGCTCAGATTCAGCAAGGCCGGCACTTGGAGCACGCCATGGATCCATCTCAATTTCAGCATACGACGCGGCGACGTCTCGATACCACGGAAACTCTGCATACGAGCGGACGAACCGCTCCCATCGTTGACGAAACCTTGCCACAGGTTGTACTCGGCGACCAGCTCTTTGTTCAATTCCAGGTGCCCTTCAAACCCTGTGTCGATGAGTAAGTTCAACGACTTGGATTCGCCATCTGCCGTCATCACGTCTACAGAGGCCATCGGCACCAGTTCGTCGCTGAAACGGCCCTTGACCATTCCATCTTCTTCAGCGAACCTGGTCATCTCGCAACCGGGTCATCAAAGGTCGTAGCCACTCCAAGAAAGTCGGCCGCGCTGAGCGACCTGATCACGTCGCTGCCTGACAAAACCGGCGGCCTGGTCGCATCCGGAATTGGGGTCACGCGAACCCGGATGGCGACCATACGATCGCCCCCTTCCAACGCGCATCGCCTCACCCAAAAATTGCTCAACAAAGAGGGTTGCTTCAAATGAACTGCGACTCTTGGACGGGTATCTGCCTGACCGGGGCATCGCCTATGGCGTTGCCCATCCGTAGTTAGCGCGGGAACCGCAATCAGCGCAGAAGGGCATCTCGTCTCCCGCATAGAGGCGTTCCGCCCAAACAGCTGTGTCGCCACAACCTCTGTTGCAGAATCTTCTCACCCACAATCCATCCTCCGGGCAAGAGGTGCCAGTAACGGCCCAAACAAGATCTGGCTTCCCATAATTCTTACCGTTTTTCGTCCAGTACCACGCAGTTCGTGTGATCCCATGAACATACGGCCGATCGCCGCGAATTTCTGATCTTAGCCCACGCTCACCTGGCTTCATCACTCGGGACGACCCTGCCATTGTCCCTGCGGCAGGTGCAACGATACCCAATCGGCTACCATCCGCAAAGTCCAAGATTCTGTCCCCAATCTCCCAGACGATGTCAACGGCCTGCTTCACAGCCATATCTATAAGGGCTGCCTCAACGTCCAGCTTCGTCAGGTTCCGCCTTCCGGCATTATTGCTGATAATGTAACGCAAATGCCCGCTCACCCATCTTTGCTTCGCCTCAGCATGCTCGATTTCGCAATCCCAAAATTCGGCTATCGTCTTGATATCCGGCATTGAACACCTCGGCGGCCAGTATCTGAGTGCGCGGGTTGGGTTTCCGACGACAAACTCGTGAAAGGCTACTGAGTAAGGATAGCATGGGGTAGATCGGTACACATTGAGCTAAAGCCGTCGCCCTGATTGATCGTGCTTGCTACCAAGGGTGGCTATTGCCGACCTGCCAATGCTCGTTAATGTCGCTTTGGTGAGCTGTCTCCATCCGTCGATGTCAATCCAGTCGCAGGTCTGCCCCATTTCAATCCGCACGAACTTTGGCGACATCGAGCAGACGCAGCATCTGTTTTGATATTCCCCGTGATTCGCGCAACAGCCGTTACGTAAATCCGTTTGGTCGGGAGCTCACGCCGCCAGCCCGATTCCAATTTCCTTCGCCACCCGAGTAGTCTTTCTTGCGCGGCGCTACCGGCCTCTTGGCGAGCTTGAGCCATTTATCGCGCGGCGAACGGACATGCGCAAGCGGCTGTTTTCGCCGCTATTTTTAGCCCGAATCCACCGATTACGACAACAAGTCTGGGGCGTAACCTGCTGACGACAGTATATCTGGCCATGGACCGGCCCAATCACCCGACCAACCATCGAATAGTCCACCGGCTCATGAGAATGGCCGGCTGCATGAGCTGGTTGACCGAACCGCTTGAAGAGGATCACCCCGGAGGTCCAGTGGTTATGGGATCGGATCCCGCCGAGGATGTTGCCCCGGCTGCTCCAGACATGATCGTGAGGTGTCAATGAATCCTTGGAAGTTGCTCGGTCGGGCACAAACCCCCGGCGGCGGAGCGGAGCTCGTTTTGTACCAACGTGACTCTGAGTTCTCGCTCCAAGCGGATAACCGGGAACTCATGAACAGCCGGGTTTACGGGTCAGAAGAAGAGATGGCCAGACTAGCCTGTCAGAACCTGGCGAAACAACCGAGGGCCCGCGTTCTGATTGGCGGTCTGGGCATGGGCTACTCGGTGAGAACGGCGCTGGACATCCTCGGCCACGATGCCCGGGTGGTGGTCGCAGAGCTGGTGCCAGCCGTGGTTGAGTGGAATCGGGGAGTGCTTGCCGATCTGGCTGGCCGGCCCCTTGACGACGGCCGGGCTGAACTCCATGGAACTGACGTTGTCCAGTTGATAAAGGCCGCCGGAGGTGACTACGACGCCATCATGCTTGATGTTGACAATGGCGCCGAGGCGATGGTCCGAAAAGGCAACAATTGGCTTTACAGCCTGCCAGGGCTGACCGCCACCTACGCGGCGTTGCGGCGCGGCGGTGTATTGGCGATGTGGTCTGCCGGTCCTCAACCGGCATTCGTCAGACGGTTGCGCCGTGCCGGTTTCCAGGTGGATGAAGTCAAGGTGCGGGCGCGTGGTGGGAGCAACCGCAAGGGAGGCGCACATCACGTCGTTTGGATTGCAACGCGCGGTTGATGGAGGACAACCTTGAATAGTGCTGGCACGGTGGTGATATGCCGGCCAGGCACCCCCCGGCCCCCAACCCTTGAATTACAGAGTTGACTGCCAGCGGGAGCCTTCGACCTCTACGGTATTTACGTCTATGTTGTGATACTTGCGATGCTGCACCGACGACGCGTAATGCCGCAGCAAACGGAACGAAAATTCCCGCTATTTGAGGCAATCCCTTGCGCTGGGTAACGGTTTTGTTGAGGCAATGCGATCTCTCCGAACACTGTCCGGCGGCGGCGCGCAATTCGTCCTGCTTCAAGGTATCTGCGCCAGGCATCGCGCGGTAGGATGCATACTGGAAGGATGCCGATGAGCCAGCCTAAACCAGTTGCCGTCTTTGACCATTGTCAGCATTGCGGCGTGACCACGGTCTGGCAGTACCGGGTGGACAACCAGGACGCTGGCGCCAAAGGCGGGGATTACCGGTGTCAGGATTGCCAGTGTTGCGGCCAGTCGGCCGATGAAGTTGCCGAACGTCTCGCCCAGGCTATCGTCAACCTTGACGATAATGAACCATACCCGACGTTCGATAGTTGAGATGGACCTGCGACCGGTAATTGGCCGCGTCGGGAATGATTCCTGGCGCCTATGCTCACTACTGGGGGTGGACGCCCTCGCGGCATTGGGGGTGTCGGGTGACGCCGATGCGGGCCAGATGCGAGGGTAATTGGTCGCCGCACACGTCGCAGTTCTCCGGCAGCTTCGGAAATCGGGACGATTTGTCAGATGGTGAGGTCATGGGAGTCCACTCCAGCAGCCGGGGAATGACAGGCTACCCAACCATTCTGCCCGCCAGCGCGGAGCTGCCATCAGTGCGGGGATGGTTGAGAACCGGTCGTCCGAATTGAGTGTTGGGATGTTATCCCCCTCGTTAGCAGTAACTGTTCAGACTGGCCTAAATCTGATGAGCCAGATAGACTACGAGCATGAAACTGCCTGTGAATTTAGCCGGGGCTTCCCGGGAGGAATTGATTGAGATAATCGGTCAACTCATCAGCTTAATCGAGGCCCAGGAAGCCCGGATTGCAGAGTTGGAAGGCCAACAGAGGCCGCTGGATGCCGGACTGAAGGAGAGGAAGCCACCTTCTTGGGCCAAGGCCAACCGGCCAGCCCGCTCCAAGAAAGAACGCAAGAAGCGTACCCACGGGTTTGTCCGGCGTCGGGAGGAGCCGACCCATAGGGTAGAGCACGCCACGGCCAGTTGTCCCGGTTGCCGGGTCCCTCTGGCCGGCGGGAGGGTGCGCCGGCGCCGCCAGATTATAACCATACCCCGGGTGCGGGCGCGGGTAACTGAGCACGTGGTGTTGGAACGCACTTGCCGGAAGTGCGGGCAGCGGTGGTCCCCGGAACCGGATTGGAGCGCCCTCGCGGTAGGGCGGCAACGGGTGGGAATCTCAGTCCAGCAGGAAGTATGCGTGCTCCGGGAGGAGTGCCGGCTTCCCTATGGGGTGATTCAACGCTACCTGAAGTGGCGCTACAGACTGGGCCTTAGCGTGGGGGAACTGGTGGCCTTGGTGCGTGGAGTGGCCAGGCTAGGCCAGGAGGAGTACAACCAGCTACAGCAAGAGATTCGAGCCAGTCCGGTGGTGTATGGGGACGAGACAGGCTGGCGGGAAGATGGCCGCAACGGGTATCTCTGGAGCTTCAGCAATCCGGAAGTACGTTACTTCCTCCGCCGGGCCAGCCGGGGAAGGCAAGTGGTTGCGGAGGTGTTGGGGGATGAGTTTGACGGGGTGCTGGTCAGTGACTTCTACGGCGCTTACAACGTGCATCAAGGGCTGCATCAGAGATGTTGGACCCATCTCCTGCGGGACATCCACCAACTGAAGGAGCGATACCCTCAACACCAAGGACTGGCCGAATGGGCCCACCAGGTGCGGGAGGTGTATGACCAGGCGCAGGCATATCCCGGCCCTGACCCGGGCCTGCCGGAAACGGTGCAGCGGGCCCAGCGGGTAAAGCTGCAACAGCAGTGCCAGAAGCGGCTATGGTCCATCTGCAAGCCTTACCTGGACGGCGATGCGCCCATGAGGGTGCTGTGCCAGCGGGTGGAACGCTTCTTGCCGGAGTTGTTCGCTTTCGTCGCCGATCCCCGGGTGAGCGCGGACAACAACGCGGCGGAGCGCAGCCTGCGCCCAACGGTGGTGAGCCGGAAGATCAGCGGCGGGACCCGTTCGGAGCAGGGAAGCGAAACCAAGAGTATCCTCGCTTCCTTGTTCGGCACATGGCGCTTGCGAGGCTGCAACCCCTACCATGCCCTGAACTCCATCCTCTCCCAACCCCAACTCGCCCCAGTCTGAACAGTTACCGTTAGCAGCGGAAGTATGCGGAGCTGACGCGGGGCGGTACAATGCAGGGACAGTCCTGCCACCAGGAGCATTCGATGTTCAGAGTATCCGCGCCGCCCAAACCGCAGACCCCCGGGCCAAGCAGACCCGCCCCTCCGGCCCCGCACGAAGGTCGGCCAGGGTAAATAAAAGGCCAGGCGATGGCGGCTCTCCCGGCTTGATGACGGCCGGGCGCTTTCACTTGGGAGAAGTGGTGGAGAGTTTTCTGGGCCAACCCCCTTTGGCTGGCCTTCCTCCGCTCGCTGACGGCTCGGGGGCTCAGCGGAGTGGAGGTGGTAACCTCCGATGCCCACCAGAGCCTGCCCCTGCGAAAGCAGGGGGGCTGAAGAACGCCATCGCCGCGGTGTTGGCCGGTGCCAGCTGGCAGCGCTGCCGCACCCACTTCATGGCCAACCTGCTCACCCGAGTGCCCAAGGGCGCCCAACCCGGCATGGCCACCATAGTGCGCACCATCTACCAGCAACTGTCTCCCGCAGAGGTCCACGCCCAATTGGATCGAGTGGTGGAACAACTCCGGGAGTCCTTTCCCCAGGTGGCCGAGCTGTGGATATCGCCGAGATGCCGGTCGGGTTTAAGAACATCGGCCCGCGCTTCCCAGCGGACGACTCCCTGCTGGGAGGCGAGAAGAGCGGGGGTTACGCCTTCCGAGGCCACATCCCGGAGCGGGATGGGATCCTGAGCGGACTGTTGCTGCTGGAATACATGGCCGTCGCCGGGATGACGGCGTCCGGAATGGTAGGCCACCTGTTCGACCTGGTTGGTGAGCATTGCTACGAACGGCGGGACGTTGGGTTCAACCCGGCGCACAGGGCGGCGATCATGGAGAGACTTTCCGGCGAGCCGCTCACCGACCTGGCTGGTATGCCCGTGCGCGGCATGGACGAAATCGACGGACGTCGCTGGATGCTGGACGTCGGATGGGTCGCCGCCCGTTTCCCAGGCACCGGGCCGTTCCTCCGGATATATCGCGAGGTGGACACCACGCCCAACGTGACGCGCCTGCTGGACGCGACGCAAGCCCACCCGGGTGTCTGAACGGACCGGCTGTGCTACGCACCCGATTCAGCGACCTGCTGGGGCTGACGCTCCCGGTGATGAATGCGCCGATGAGTGACCACAGCGGCGGCAAACTGGCGGCGGCGGTGTCGCAGGCCGGCGGGCTGGGCACCTTCGGCGGCAGCAACGGCTTCGGACCGGATTGGCTCCGTCAGCAGATCCAGCACATCCGAGCCACTACCGACCGGCCATTCGGGGTCGGGTTCATCACCCAGCTCATCGAGGCTGACCCCGAGAACTTTGAGATCGTCCTGGAGGAAAGGGTCCCTGTGGTCATTTTCTCGTTCAGTGGCCCGCGGCCGTGGTTAGAGCGGGCCAAGGATGTGGGAGCGACCGCCATCTGCCAGGTGCAGTCCCTGGAAGGCGCCAGAGTAGCTGCTGACGCCGAGGCGGACGTGCTCATAGCCCAGGGCAATGAGGCCGGTGGACATACCGGCGGGATGAATCTGCTGTCCCTGCTTACCGCTGTGGTGGAGAAGTACCCACAAATTCCCGTGCTGGCCGCGGGAGGCATCACAACGGGTCGGACTTTGGCGGCCATCCTGGCCGCCGGCGCCGAAGGAGCGGCCCTGGGTACTGCCCTGCTGGCTACTCCGGAAGCCGTGGAGGTGCCGGATGCTTTCAAGGAGCGCATCCTGCTGTCTGATGGCCAGGATACGGCCTTTACGCGGCTGTACGATCTGCTGGGCAACACACCCTGGCCGGATGGCATTGCAGGGCGAGTTTACCGCAACCGGCTGGTTCGGGAGTGGGACGGCAGGGATGCTGAAATAATGGAACACCGGGAAGAACTGGCCTCGGACGTGGCCGCGGCCAGGGCTCGTCACGATCCGGAGCTTTCGTCCGTCTACATGGGGCAGGGGGCCGGAGCGGTGAACGCCATTCGCCCCGCTGCCGAAGTGGTCGACGACATTTGCCAAGAGGCGGAGCGGATATTGCTGAATTTGAGGGGTTGGCAGCAGTTGCCGATATGGTAGTGAATGGTATGCATTAGTACTACAGTTGCAGAACAAAGGCGGGTAGAATCAAGGCAGTCAAGGGCTGGAGAGGTGAGGCGGTGGTAGGTGTGATAGAAGATGTGGCAGAGGTGGCCCGTTGGGCCCAGGGAATCGAAGGGGTACACGATGCATTGCGGGACGATTCCGGCGTCCCGAGCCGCGTAGGCGGGCGCTGGACTACCTGCGAGGGCTGCTCAGTCCCGTGGAACGCAAGAACGGCTGGCAACTGGCGGAGCAGGCGGGGGACGCCACCCCCTATGGGGTGCAGCACCTGCGGTCCACCTACGTCTGGGACGCCGACCTGGTTCGCGACGATCTCAGGGACTACGTGGTGGAGCATCTGGGCGACGTCCATGGAGTTCTGGTGGTGGACGAGACGGGATTTCTGAAGAAGGGGAACAAGTCTGTTGGGGTGCAGCGGCAGTATAGCGGCACGGCGGGGCGGATCGAGAACTGCCAGATCGGGGTATTTTTGACCTACGCCTCTGCCCAAGGGAGGACCCTACTGGACCGGGAACTCTACCTGCCTCGGGTGTGGGCTGATGACCTGGAACGGAGGCGAGCGGCTGGGGTGCCTGAGAAAGTGGCATTCCGCACCAAGCCGCAACTGGCCCGGCGGATGCTGGAGCGGGCGCTGGAATCGGGAGTGCCCTTCGGCTGGGTCACTGGGGACGAAGTCTACGGCAACGACCGCAACCTGCGGCGGTGGCTGGAGCGGCGAGACGTTCCCCACGTGCTGGCCGTCAGGAGCAACGAGAAGCTGTGGGCAGAGACGGACAAGGGATGGCGACCGGTGCGGGCGGACCGGCTGGCGCCTAGGGTGGAGGAACCCGGCTGGGTGCGGCGCAGCGCGGGCGACGGCGCCAAGGGACCCCGGGTATACGATTGGGCGCGGGTGGAGATCCGGCCCCTGAAGGAGCCGGGCAAGGGGTACTGGCTGCTGGTCCGGCGCAGCATCGCCAAGCCCGGGGAGTTGGCCTATTACGTCTGCTTCGGCCCGGTTGATACGACTCTGGAGGAACTGGTGCGGGTGGCCGGAACTCGTTGGACCATCGAAGAATGCTTTGAGGAGGCCAAGGGAGAGGTGGGTCTGGACCAGTATGAAGTCCGGAAATGGGATGGTTGGTACCGGCACATCACCCTGGCGATGCTGGCCCACGCCTGCCTGGCGGTGGTCAGGCGCCAGGCGTTGGAACAAGGAGGTCCGGGGGAAAAGGGGGCTGTCCCAGCTTGGACGAAAAGCTGATACCCCTGACGGTGCCCGAGGTCCGGCGGTTGCTCTACCGGCTGATATGGAGACATCAACCTACGGACGAATCAGTGCTGCGGTGGTCCCGGTGGAGACGGCGGCACCAGGCAACGGCCCGGCGCTGCCATTACCGACGCCGCCTGAAACTCCTCACCACATTTCAGCAACTGTAGTATTAGAGCCTATCCTAATAACCCTGCGGCTCTGAGGGTGATGAGAGCACAGGCGAAATGTAGGAAGGCGATGTAATTCTCGGGGGCCTTGTCCCAGCGCACCAGAATACGCCGAAACCGGTTCAGCCAACTGTGGGTGCGTTCCACCACTCAGCGCCGCGCCTTGAACCCGGCTGCCCGCTTGATCGCCTTTGCCTCCTCGCCCCGACTGGGGATGTGGGCGGTGAAGCCAAACTCTGCCAACGTGCGGCGAACCTCGCCATAGTCGTAGCCCTTGTCCAGGCACATGCCCTGGGGAATCTCCGAACCCGGCGTCGGTCGCGGTATCGGCTTCGTGGCCGAACCGGACGTGCCGTCGTTAGAACAACCCGGCCGAGCGCAGCCTGCGCCATCCGTCAGTTGCTCGTTTCCCCTCTACTCTGAACTGTTACGTCCACGAGCACCCGCACAACCTCTGGAGGCGCGCTGTGGCGTTGCGCTATATCCAGAGGGGTCAAGCCTGAGTCGCTCTTGGCCCTTGCATCGGCCCCGTATTCTAGCAATAATTCCACAACCGCCGGCAACGCATTGTGAGACGAGACCCCTCTGTGCAGAGGAGTGAAGCCCTCGACATCGCGGGCCGTGGGGTCGGCTCCCCGTTCCAGCAGCAGCGCCGTCGTCGCGGGGTAGTCGTCCACATACGAGTGCACAGACCTGAACAGTGGGGTCTCCCCGAGTTCGTTCCGGGACCGAATATCCGCGCCTCGATCCAGCAATAATCGCACTGTCTCCAGCCCGGCCTCATCGGAAGGGAACTCGCTCGCTAGATGGAGCGGCGTAACGCCGTGACCGCCCTTGGCATGGAGGTCCGCGCCCCACCCCAGCAGGAGCGCGACGACTACAGGATTCCCCTTCCTTGCTGCCATATGAAGCGGCCTCCAACCGAAGTGCCTCTCCGCCACATCAACGTCCGCGCCCCGGTATAACAGGAGTTCCACCACAGAGGGGGTGTAATTCCACAAGACCGCCTTATACAGTGGGGTCTCGCCCTTGCCGTCCTGGGCATTGACATCCGCACCTGCATCCAACTCGCGCTGGACATCTATTGAGGTGGCGTCGCGCCAGAAGGTCTCGGTAAGCCACAGTCCGAACTCGCCGCACAACTGCGGCATGACATCGGTGTCGACCAGCCATCCCATTCTGCTGGCTGCCTGACACGCCGACTCGCCCCTATAGCTCACCGTTTGAACATCCGCGCCCCGCGACAGCAATAGCCGCACCACATCTGGCTTCCTGTTGCCCGCCGCGCTGATCAGGGGTGTCTCGCGCTCGTTGTTCAGAGCCTCAACATCCGCACCCCGGTCAAGCAGGAACCCAACCATATCTGTCGCCTCAATGGGCGGACGCTCGCTGCCCAGCATAGCAACCAACTCGTGGAACCCATCATCATCTCCGTCATACGTCACCGCCAGATGTAGGGGCGTCCGGCCTTCGTTGTCCTGGGCATGGATGTCCGCCCCTTGGTCCAACAGCAGTGGGCCACCTCTATCGCGGTCCCTTTGGCATAGCCAGCGGTCATAGCGGACACGGCGACGTGCAGGGGGGGTCCAACCCCAGGATTCATCCCGAAGGTGAACGTCGGCGCCGTACTCCAACAATGCCTTCACGACCAAAGGGTCTCCGCTCATAGCCGCTGGGAGCAGGGGAGGCCCGGAACCTTCATCGTGGCTGGAGTTCGGGTCTGATCCCCTCTCCAACAGCAACCTCACCACGTCGGAGACCCCGGAGAAGGCCGCCAGATGCAGGATCGTGAAACCCGACTCGTCCTCCCCACCGGTGCCCGCTCCTTGGTCCAGTAGCAACTCCACGACCGCCGCCTGCCTGTTGGAGATCACCGCCATCGACAACGGCGTTTCGCCATGTTCGGGTCGATTCCGGTAGGGGGCAGAATCGTACGCTAAGAGGAGTGGCGTCGGTTGAGTGTGCGATAGACGGTCCCCTTACGGACAGCGCCGAGCCAACACCGGCCTGAACAAGGGCGAGGCTCATCACGCACTCAAGAACGCACTCCGGACCGGACGCCAGCGCGAAATCCGCTACCGCTCAAGCGAGGGCCAGCACTGCCGCATGGCTGGGCTCAACCTGCTCGCCGCCATCATCATTTACTGGAATACCGCCCATCTCGGAGAAGCAGTCAGACCGCGGAAACGCGTCGGGCTGACCGTCGAGCTCGAGCTCCTGGCCAGCATCCTGCTCACCGGCGAATACCGGTGGCCAAAACGCCGATAGCGACCTTAGCGTACGATTCTGCCCCCTACCGGAATCGACCCGCATCTGCGTGTGCGGGTCGCCGAATACCAATCAATGCGCCTCAACTCCGCACTCGCACTCCGGGCGTCCTACGACCAATAGTCATGAACCCGCCTCAACTCTGCCAACCAAAATTCCAGGTTGTCACCCCCTGGGTGTAATCCAAGCCGCTTCGCTAGAGTGAAAAAGCCATTCCCTGGCGTATTCTCATCCTTTCGGATTACGACCGCGGACAATAGAGGCCTCCCTGCGTCGTGTTCAGACTGGCTTATGCCGTCTAGAATGCGGGCGATTTGATTTCGGTCATGGGCTAACTCCATATTCAGGTCGGCTAGGGGAGCTACATCAGAGTAGTTTACATACCCCCCGATCTTGGCGACTCTGAGGAGTTCTTCATGGATGGCTTGCGTTCCGGTTAGCATCAAGTCTTCTCACTCATATGAACCGCACGGTGCGACAAGGATCGCAGGCGTAGTCACGGTCGTGGTTCTGTTGGAGGACGTAGCGCGCTACTTCGTGCGCGTTTTTGATGCCGTCTCGCAGGCCGCGTTGGCAGTACGGGTTGCGCACCGGTGCCACATCCGGGTTAGGCCTGACTTCCAGGGCCATGCCGCCATTCTAGTCAGCGCGCGGCCCCAAGCGCAACCAGCAGCACGGCGGTCACAATCCGGACTGCCCCGACGACTAGACAGTCGCAACTCGGCTGCTCGCTTTGCCGTCGCCGGCTCATCGGTTAGCCCGAATCCACCGAAGAGAGGCGGCCATGCCAGTTGGACTGAGCCCCAATCTACCGAAAGGATCAGCCCACCTTGAGGAGGGAAGGGCTGAGACGTGCGGGATAGAGACGAGGTGGTCTTGACCCTCTCCAATCCGGTTGGGCACAGGGCGTGGTGGCTACGCCAAGGGGAAGGTTACAGCGGTCAGTGCTGGCGCTGGGGGATATCCGGCCGTCGATTGGATCGTGCGGTGAACCGGCAGACGCGGTGGGCGCGGTCAGGAAGGGAGTGGCAGGGCGCGCGGTTTGGCGAGAGCTCGGCTGAACTGGTTTTGCCAGCGCCAGCCTTGGGGGAGATGCAAAGTGCGACGGCGCGCTTTGCGGGTGAGCCGTCTGGCCAGGGAGAAGAAGCGCCGCCGCAGGGCCTTGGTGGTCGCCACCGGCCAATGCCGATGCCACCAAGGTCAGCAGCTTGTCTCTGGCATTGGGTTGACCGGGCGCATCTCCCGGGTTAACGTGGTTGTCCACCAACTCGCCGAATCCCAGATGACTGGCAAAAGTGACCGGCAGGATCAGTCCAGCGTTGGCTACCATGCGGTGATCGTCGAAGGCGATGGTCATGCGGTCAGGGTCGTGGCGTAGTAGCATCCGTTGGGTGTTCCTCGTTTCGGGCTGGTTTCTTGTGTCAGAAACCATTATCCCCGAAGTCGGGAGCACTTTCTCACCCCTTCAGCGCCCCGCGACAATTACGTCTTCGGCGGATTGGGTATTAGGCTTTTGGCCGAACCTTGAGTAGCGAAATCTCATGGCGACTATTACCGCCCCCTTGACCGGCTCGGTGCCACACGATTACTCCTTGAATACTGCTCTGTTGTAACGAAAGAGGTTTATTTGCTTGCGATTGCTGAGTTGGAGGTACTCGAACCACGGGGTGTCATCCGGCCGGTCGTGCCAACCGTATTGCCCGCTCAGCAATTCTCTGGTGTTGTCGTATGCGTCAGTGATCGCTGCTTGTTTTGCCGAACTGAACGACTTCCATACTTTGGGACTCAGGAACCAATTCTCGCACAGCAGGATCAGTTCCGCGGATACCGCCTCTTGCAACTCGTGGCCTTGAACCTCATTAAAATGTTGGAAATATGCATAGGCGGCGCTGTCCCTCAGCCAACTGGCCATCATGACGTGCTCCGTCGCTTGGGGAATGACTGTGAAGCTCCAGCATGAGTTCGGATCGGTGCCCATAAAGGCTCTAACCTTATCCGCCGGCAATTCTCGGCCAGTTTTTTGATCAAACGCCAATGCCTGCCCTCCCCCGGCAGACGATGCGGCCACAATTGGATGATCGGTCTTCATGCGCCGGATCACGTGGATTACGGGCCGGTCCGCGGAGTCTCCGCTGGTGGCCAGCCACGGCCTCACACGTCGCATCGCGTTGAGCAGGGCTCTTAGACGCGTATTGGGGTGGTTTGGCAAAGAGGTGGGCCAAGGCTGGTTACGCTCGAACGACATGGTTGCGAACTGCGCCTTAAATAGCTGCCAAGCCTCTTTTATTATCGCCCGGAAGAACAACACGTCGCGCACGCGTGGGTCCTCGAAATCCATCGGCACCGTGTCAATGTCGGCAAATTTGGCGTCATGAGTTCGGCACACGAACGAACCCGTTGATGCCCGGTTGATGCCAGTGGGTTCGAAGATGAGATTGGGATACGAGCGTCCTACTTCGTCGTGGCCGGTCCTGATCTTTGCTTGTACTACATGCCCGTTGTCTTCCAGTTTTGATAGCACAGAGCGGGATACTGCATGGGCTTGTATCACGGGCTCTGTGCATTCGTCTGCGAACATGCACGTCTCAAACCTCCCTCGCCGCAAGAGGTTAAGGTTTTCATGAACTCTACGGTTGTATTCGTTGATCTCGTTCATCAACGTATCTCAGGTGGCGCTCAGTGTTCGTGCAGTGGGCTCGGCAGCTCCATCGTCATAGCTTCGTGATCTCACTGCGGCTCGTCCCGTTGGCTCATCGACGCAACGATCTCTACACACCGACGGTACCAACGGGAGTTGCTCGGTTATAACTTCGCTGCTGCGTCGCCCGGCTCAAGTTAAGCACGAGCAAACGCTCTAGGATCTCCGCGTCTTGTAGGTCCCCCGGCCACCCGTAGGCGTCGGCGACCGCTATGTCCAAGCGCGCGTGCGCGTCCTCCAGCCAAGTTTCGCGCTTGTTGTACAGGTTAGTCAGGGTGCGCTTTCGCATTTCTGCTGCGCTGACCCCTGGGGGATTCAGCCAGCCTTCCCTCAGTTCGTTCAACTCGGCCGCCGCCGCGCCAATGGCTTCCCGTTGTTCTTCCGTTGGCTCTGGAAACGGAAACGTCTCAAAGCACGTGGTCGGTGTGTACCGAAACCCCGACTCAACCTCACGCAATTGTGTGCCCATACCCCGTGTCCACAGCTCGTGAAATCGTGAATGCAGGACGCCGAATGCGTAGTCGTCGTCCCGTGCGATGGCTACCACCGCGCTGTCTGGAAGGGTGGCAGGTGTGGTCCAAACGAAAACTCGATGCTTGGATACTCGCGGGGTGATGATGAAGCGGCTCAAAGGTTCGACGGCTACCCTCAAATCTTCTCCGCTGCGGCCCAATCTCCACCAATGCGTCCGCCTCTGGCGATCACGATTGGCCTCCCGGGATGGACGTATGTTGACGTTCACATATTCGTAAGGCGCTGTGTACAGTGCAGCCTGCTCGCGGGAGAAAGCGCCGAAATCTATGATCCACATCCCTCTGGGCCGGCCGGTTATGTCCTTGCCATTTACCCAAGGCGTCATCACGTCAGCATTATTCTTGCCGTGCGGGTTCGGGCTTTCCAGCATCTCTTTCGCCAGGTCGGCGGAAATATCGAACGCGCCCACTTTTACCGGTCCCTGGAACGCGACGTTCAGGTTAGTGGTCAACTTTTTCGCGGCGGTCAGGTCGACACCTACGGTTAGGTTGGCGTTTATCGCTGGAACGGACCGGCCATCCAGTTCGCGCTCCGTCTCGGTACCGTCGTCGAAACCGACGATGGAGATATGTACCGCCGCGCCCTCCAGCACCCACGGGTGATCCGACCACGCCATGAAAATATCGCCGGTCTCCTTGATGCGCTGCAACACCCTGCGATTCACGCCACCCCGTATGCCCTGCGTCGCCAACAGGCCCGCCCGTTTGGTCTTCCCGACTTCAATTGCCCGTTGCGCCTTGTCAAACCAGTAGCACACCAGGTCGGCCTCGGCCGGCACCCTGCCGTCGTACTGTTTGAACAGCGCATCCACGTATCCGTCGTCCAGGCCGGCACGCAGTAGCTTGCCGCCCAAAAACGGCGGGTTGCCCACGATGAACTCCGCCGCCAGCCACTCGGGTTCCGCCGGATTGTCGGGGTCGCTCAGGTCCAGTATCGCGTCCGTCTGGCGGATGGTGTCCAGCGGCGTCAGTATCGGCCGCTGGGTGTACGAGAAGCCGTTGGCCTGGTGCCACTGGATGTAGCCGATCCACAGCGCCGTCCGCGCCAGTTCCGCCGCGTAGTGGTTGATCTCCAGCCCCAGCATCTGGTCAGGCTGCACCCGCGGCGTCAGCCCCAGCCACCCCTGCGCCGCCGCGTAGTCGATGACCTCCTTCTCGAAGTCCAGCAGCGACCGCAGCGCGATGTACAGGAAGTTGCCGCTGCCGCACGCCGGATCCAGCACCTTCACCGACGCCAGCCGCTCCCGGAACGCATCCAGGCGGGCCAGCGCTCCATCGGAGTCATTCTCGGCCAACAGGTTGTTGACCTCCTGCCGCGCCGTTTCCCACTCCCGTCGCAGCGGCGTCATGACCACCGGTTCCACCACCAACTCGATGTCGTCCGCGCCCGTGTAGTGCGCCCCTGTCTGCGCCCGCTTCGACGCGTCCAGCGCCCGCTCAAACAGCGTCCCGAATATCGACGGCTCGATGTCCCGCCAGTTCTGCGCGCACGCCTCCCCCAGCCTTTGCAGAGCCACCGTGCTCAGCTCCACCGTGTCTACCACGTTGAACAGGTCGCCGTTGAAATAGGCGATCGCGTCGGCTCCCGAGAACCCACCGGTGGCCATCTGCGTGAACAGGCCGCGTATCGCTCCGTCAAACGTCTCTGGCTCACGGAAGTTTTGCGCAACGATGCGGGTGAACAGCCCTTCCGGCAACAGTCCCGCGTCCTCGGCGTACAGGCAGAACACCAACTGGTTCAGGTAGCGCGCCAGCCGTTCCGGGTCCTCGTTTCGCGACTCCATGTCCACCACGATGGACTGGAACAACGCCGCCGTCTCCTGGGTCACCACGTCCACGGGCCGCAGGCGTTCGCGGAACCGGTGCGGCGCGAAGAACACGTCCCGCAGCAACTCCAGCCGTTCCGGCCGCGTGAACTCCCCGATGCCGACGTCGTAGCGCACCGTCTCCATCCCCGGGAAGTTGGTCTGGATGCGTATCGTCTGAAAGGACGACACGATAAGCAAAGGCGGCGTCTTCAGATGCACCTGGTAGCGCAGCAGCTGATCGAAGGCTCCGTCCAGCTGAGCGTCCTGGCCCTTGAATTCCCAGCCGAAGCGCTCCTCGAAGTAGGCGTCGGCGAATCCTCCCGGCACCGACTTTTCGAAGGTGAACGTCTCGGGATCGCCGTACGCCGCCGGAGTCGGGTGGCCCACCAGCCCGCACAGGTCGTTGAAAAAGGACTGCGCTCCCTGCCGTTCCCCAAACCCCGCGTCTCGCCAGCGCGCGACAAACTCCTTTGCCTTGATTGTCTGCAGATGCGGTGTCATGCCGTCCTCGAAGTTCCGATATGCTGTGGGCCAGGTGATGCCTCACGGCCATCTGCCCCGGTGGATAACCCGCTCTCCTCTCCCCCGCCGCGAGTGATTTGGGCGGAAACATCGTAGCACCAAAAACAAACCACTCTCACCCGCCGGCTCCGCAATGCCAGATACGGCTGAAGCCGCCGATCCCACAGTACGTAGAAGTCCAGCGCGCCGGCTCTCCACTCTACCCAAGAGGCCGGACGGCTAAGTCCACCGGACGGTGACACACGTCCATCAGCTCGAGCCAGGGCGTTTCTTCCGACTCGCCGCCGGCAGGATCAATGACCACGTGGTCTCGGTTCGCGAACAGCACATAGGACGCGTGTCCGGGGCGAGCTGCGCTTTCATACTTCACCCCGTCGATGGCGTTCCTTTGCCACCTCACCCGCGCCCGCAGGAATTCCGTCACCACTTGGGTGGGCACGTATTTGACGTGGATTCTGTCGTCACGCGCAATGGGTCGAGACATCTGATCAGCGACATGGTGCAGGAACGTCATGGCACGACGGGATACGTCCTGGCCGCCTTCGGGATCGTACTCGAACAGGGCGGGGATTGCCGGGATTGCCGTCAGATCCAGCACAATGGCCGGCCTGAGCGTTCTCCAGCGACCGACTGCGAATGACCCCGGCTCCTGAGCGACCTCCAACAGGGCCGTGTCGGTGTCATCGCACGCATAGAACATCACGATTCCCGGGGCGCTCATCCGGTTGGCTTGAGTCGCCTTTTCCTCCGGCGGCGGCCCCAGCTCTTGAGGCATTTCGATCTGTGCGTCAGGCTCTTCCCAGCGAGCGCGGTACAGTTGCTTGCCTGCCGGCAATTCCGTGAACAAACCCAACTGATCAGCCGAATCGAAAATGTTCCTTAGGATGTGACCCGGGTCATAGACCTCAGGTTCGGAAGGGTCGGGACCAACATCCAGGAAGAAAAAGCGCCGACGGCGCATCACCACATCGCAGAAGTAGTCCCAGCTGTACTGGGCGTATTCACGATCGGTCAGTCCCAGACCGTTTCGCTCACACCAGGTGATGTCATCCAGATAGCCCACCAGCTCGTCCAGCAGTACGCCATCGTGGTCGTTGGGCAATTCCAGTTCGACAACGTCTGTCAGCATTTCCTCAGAATCCCAGTTGCCGCCGAAGAACTCCTTTTCCTCACCGTCCCATGGGAGCTCATCCACGGCATCTCCATACTCCTGGCGGAGGCACCGGTTGATATACTCGCCGACTTCGCCCAGCGGGGCGGCTATGGGTTTGTCTCCACCGGCCCGGCAAAACGAGCAATGCTCGGCCTCGGCGTTTGCGGAGATGAAGCCTCGGATCCCGTCATTGTCGATGCAATCCCCGCAAACGAACTTCCTCGAACTGGTCAATGTCATCCTCTTCCGCTTTGTCGCGGCAGTTGCGGGTCCGCTACTCTATTCCTGCCTCGCAGTCGCCATGAGCCAAACCTTCCAGCCGGTTGATCCACTCACCGAAGTGCCGGCATCTGGCCCGCAGGTTCCTCCCAGCACGAAGTCGCGGAAGTTGGTGGCCAGCACCTGCCGGTATCCCTTCCAGTAGCCCGTCGCCTGGTCACTGGCGGCGGTCAGCCAAGCGTCGTCCGAGACGGGCTTCACCTCGATGACGCCGCGCTCCGGCTTCTGGCCCGGCTTCGGCTTGCCCTTCTGCACCTGCCGGGTGGTGTACAGGCCGAAGTGGGGGTGGCCGGCGCCCTGGTCGGCCAGTTCCGGCACACAGAACACCCTGGGCTTCAGCGTCGCGCCCACGGCGTCCAGCAGGTTGGCCAGCGGCACGTACAGGGAGCGCTCATCGGTGGCGCAGCAGGAGCCGCGCACCAGGCGCAGGCCGGTGAAGTAGGCCTCGACGGCCTGAACAATCTTGCTGTCTGCCATAGCGATCCGGTTATCCTTCTGAATTGAGGAGAGCCGCTACCCGTGGACGCAGTTCATCCATCACAGTCGTGAAGGCCGGGAGATCAACTAGCAACGGGCCAAGAGAGTTCTCCCAACCCTTTTCTACATCGTCAACTATGCGCGGGTCGAAGAAATCTTCCGGACCTTCGAAATCAACGTTCCGCAGCCTGCACTTGTCATGGAGACGAGCACCGAAGTCGATCAGATCCAAGAGGTCCCAGTAATCTCCAAGCACCCTCCACAGGTCGTAATAGTCCCGCGCCCGGTTTCGCATCCACCCTCGGCTCTCCAACCGCACCAATTGCTGCCGGGTCGCCCGCAGCTTCTCGGCCACCATCTCCGTTGCGGAATAGACCTGCAACTCCGCTTCCAGAGGCTCACCGTAGTCATGGATCACCCTACGACGCTCCACCGGCCAAGCGATTTGCTCGTCCGCGGTGATCTCAACTTTGATCGGGATGTCCGGTCTCGGGTGCCACGGCAGCCTGGCCCGAATGCGAAACGCCTCCTGTCCGCCGGGATGCGGGTTATTCTCGGCATATCGTTCGCAGTGCATCTCTACTTGAGCATACTCAACCAGCAATGTGCTTGCTTCAGCGCACGCCCGCACGATGGCGTCTGCCAGATCATCGCCCGCTGGAACGCCTTCCAATCCGGAGAAGTCCAAGTCCTCCGAGAAACGATAATCCCCGAAGTAGCATTTCTTGAGCGCCGTCCTGCCTTTGAACACCAGCGTCTCTCTCAGTTCTGGAACCGCACTGATGCCGGCCAGTACCCAGGACAGCAGGTAGTCCCGCTCAACGACGTACGATTGCAAGCCCGGTTGGCGCCAGGCCTCTTGCAGACGAAGACGCAGGTCCCTCATGTACCCACCATCCCCGGCAGGTTCTCCTGAAGCATCCACCGATTGTTATAGGCGCCCTTTTTAGGGCCAGTGGGATCAAGCTTCCGATGGCCCTTGATGGGAATCGCAGCCAACTCCTCCAGTTGAGGAGCCTCGCAGCCATGCAACTCCAGGACCCATCCTGCCCGCTTGGCCACTGTGGGACCCAGCCGCTGGGCGTATTCGGCGATCCTCTCGAGGTCGAGCCGTCCCATGGCCTCTGCGACGGCATAGATGGCTTCTCCGAAACCACCGCAGTGCTGTGGCATGGCAAGACCGTCCAGCAGGGTGCGCTCCAGATCGGTCATTGACACCCGGGCGTCGCCCACCCAAATCCGCTCGGTGCCAAAGTACCGATGCGGCTGCACCTGGACGAACCGGTACACCGTGCCGTTCACGGGATAACCGACTCTGCCACCAGCGGTGTCCGAAGTCTGCTTTCGCGGTACCGAGACGTCCGTCGTGGAGAGGACGAACACATGCCTCGGGATCTGCTCCGTCAAACCATGATAGTTCAGGGCCGACCAGTGGGAGATCGCTGCAGGCCTGACCAGCGCCATGGCTACCTCGAACTCGTGGACGTCGGCGACCCCGGGCACCGACGAAGACAAGGCATAGAGGCCACGGCGCAGGGGGACGATCCAGTCATTCCGCCTCAGGTGATGCAGCGCCTCGAGGAGGTAGTCATCACTCAGCCCTGCCTTGGGCGCCAGCTCTCTCGCCCGGTCCGTGGTGAAGATGCGGTCGCCTTCATAGGCGAGGAGCCTGACCAACTCGATGCCGGCCATGGACCGCTTTGGCCGCGTCGCGGTGGCCATGTGTACCGTTCCTAAGATCTATGAGCAATTTATCCCGTGTGTAGTTTTTATATCGCTATGATTGGATGATGTCAAGTTTTATGCTTGCGAATACGTCGCTACAAACGTCCCGCACGATCAAACGGCGCTTCGTCAGTCTTCCGGTAGACATCAATCACCTCGTCGTTGAATTCAAACCGGCCGGTGAGTGCGTCGATTGTCACTTGTACTATCAGGGAAGCGCATGCCATCACCGATGACGGTGGAGCGTTGTTGACCGGAGCCGAACAACCCAATGCGGGCGTGGCGAAATCGTTCCCCTCATCACCGCCAGGAACGAGGGGATATTTCTCTCCGTCCTCCCTGAGATGGATGGGAGTATCCGCGCCCAACACCTGCCGCTGCACTCGCGCAATGTTACCCCCACGGTAAAGCGCGCCGGAAACCAGTGGCTTCCCCATTGCTTCGGCCACCATGGCCAGCGCGTCGGTGAAAGCGTCGTTACCCGTGGTATTGACGACAATATCGGCGTCTTCAATGAGTTCTCGTAATCTGACGGGTTGCATCGGCGATTCCAGAAACCCGCGAACCTCCGTCCAAGGCGCGTGGTTTTCTATTACATGGTGGACCGCCTGCGTCTTGGCCTTGCCTACCTGGTCATGGCCGGCGACGTGTCTGACCACATTGCCCGGCAAGAGCACATCGCTGTCCACAATGTCCAAGTAGCCGAGCCCGCTTTCCGCGAGCGTAGTTCCCACGTAACCACCCAGAGCTCCGGCTCCAAACAGGGTAGCCCTGGCGGGGCGCAGCGCCGGCGCATCAGACCCCGCGCGCAGAATCAGGCTGCTTTCGTCAGTCGGTGCCGGCTGCAACGCTATTGCCTCCACGTTCCCGTTCGTTCCTTCACACGCCATCGGCAGCAGGTCGATCCTACCCATGTGTTCCCAGCAGAACAGGACGAAATCCACACCTCCGCTTACCATGAATGGCTCCGGCCGACGCCGTTCTTCCAGAGCGCGTTCCAACCCTCTCCTTTGGTTTCTGGACAGGTATCTGAACACTTCCGAAAACCTGCGGGGAGGCGGCGTACTCAGCTCGCCAACATGGAACCAAAGACACCTCAGTTGGTTCGCTGTCTGTTGGCGCCCGGGAACAATGTCCACCCTCATTGGGGCGCCGCTAACCGCCCCATGACACTCTCCCCACTGGCCGGGCCGAACGCCGAGCTGGGGAAGGTCAAGTGTCGCAATGTTCGGCAGTTTCTTCCTGACATCAAAGTTGAGGAACGCGTCATACCCCAGCGGGTCGTCCTGCCAACCATGCTCTGCGTTCTCGCACCACTTTTCGATGCGAGAGAAGAATCCCGCCGCTGTGGTCCATTCCAGGCTGGGGTCCCCGTCGCGCCACATGCAGACGAAACCGTCCAGCGTTGAATGATTGGTGTCCAGACCGTCGACCAAGAGGACAGGAGGCTGGAATGGCCATCCGGGCCGAATCACAATATCCATCGTCGTAGCATCGGTCAGCGCCCCGAAAGCCGGATGGACCGGGCCTCGCCAGCGCGATGAGCCGGAGATTACGACCGATTGAAAACCAAGCTCTGCCAGCTGGCTGACGAACTCCTCGAGCGACTCGGTATGGAAGTGCTCATCCGTCATGATGTCTATCCGAATCCGCGAGCCTCGTTCTGTCGCCGGGCTACCGGTATGCTCGCGGCAGGAGCGACGGCGGGAGCGCTGGGGCGGGACCCTTGACCGGTACGGTTCCCGCCACTTCCAGCGCTGCTTCCTCCACTGCTGCTCCCCGAACCGCCACCCTTGCCGAAACTCTCGCCGAACAGCTTCTGCCAGGCCGCAATGGACTCAGCCTTATCGGTCTCGTCTCTAGCCTGGCGAGCGGTGCTGGCGTAGACCCCCATCAGGCGACGGAAGTTCGAGTACTGGTTGTCCTCCCAATGCGTGCTGAACGTCAGTTCAGGGTTCGCCGGATTGGCTATCACCGGTATCTGATCGCACTTCTCCAGCCGTTCGTCAATCCGGGTCAGCACGGTGGCCACCGTGTCCGCCATCGTGCTGACCTCTTCACCGTCTGCATCCTTCTCCTGTATCGCTTCCCCGGCCAAGGCCGTCAGAATAACGGACGGGACACTGAAGTTGCCCTTGTGATCGCGGAGGAACTTGAGCAGCCTCACGGTGCGCTTGAGATTTCCTTTAGTAATCCGATTCTGGTCATTGAACCAATCACGGAACCCGGTCCCGTCGGTTTCCTCCAGATCATCGTCGTTACGGGGGCAAACGTACTGTTTCCCGTCATCCTCCACGCACGGCACCGTATCCAGGTGGCACTGGCCTTGGTACTTCACCTTGACGCAGCGGTTCCAGAGCTCGATCTTCTCCTTGTAACGGTCACTGTCTTTCAGGGTCTCCCACAGGGTGTCGCTGTAGGGCTTGGGCGCGTTTCCATCCTTGTCCACAATCACCAGCAGGTCGGCGTCAAATTCGTGCCGGTCCTTCACCGGTCGGATAATGGTGCCCAAGGCGCGTGAGCCCTGGTATTCAACCCGACGAAAGCCCGCAAGATTGTTGCGCAGGTAGGACGTTACCGCCTTCACGTGCTGGTCCAGTTCTTCTATGCGACCCGGATTGAGATTGACGTGATCTCTCAGGAAATCGGCGAATTCCTCGTTGTGCTTCATTGTCGCGCCCTCCATTGATGGCGTAGCGTGTCGGTTATAGGGGAATGTTCTGGCTGAGGTTGTAGCCCGCGTTTGCGCGGAAGATTATGTTCAATACCGGATCGCTCTTGCGGTAGACGGTCTGCACCTTCCCCCCAATCCGCCGTAACCAGCTTGGCCTCCTCATCTCGTTGGCGATGATGGAGACAACTTCGCTGGCCACTCGTTCTGCGGATGCGTCATCCCGTACGTGGAGGACGTCTGTTTGAGTGCTGATGGCGCGATGAGTCCTGGGCATATAGGACCCAGGGCTGGCAAGGCTCTCTTCGTATAAGCGGGCACCACCAATATCCTGCGGCTGGGACCCCACATGAAAATTCAGAGGCAGCACCGGCTTCCCAGCCTCGCGCATCAACTTGGCGGTATCCTCCACCCCCTTGGAGCCGCCAATAATGATTGCAGCGTCAGCTTGTTGAAGTTGCTGACGCCTAATCGTTCCGCCGGTCCAGTTCCGAACCGATATGGGCTGATCCTCCGTATTCCGCGCTATGCGACCCAACAGCTCCAGTTGCTCTTCCGACAGCGTCGATTGGTAGTCCGATCGCCGCACCGTACGCAACAGGACCCTTCCGGACTGGGAAACGGTCTCGAATTCCACGGCCGCTTCGATTGCGTCCCAGTCGAAAGGAATGGTGGAGTTCGGCTCGCCCTTATTGACCAATACGACCAACCCCCCGCCATTCCGCAGTATGCCCTCCGCCAGCCCGGCCACAAAACGCTTCACCAGCACAACATCATCACCCGGACAATCGGCGGGCACACTCCCGGTCAAGTGGATGAACTTATCCTTCAGATTCTTCATATCTCCCTCATACCCGACTACACCATCAGAGTCGCTCACAATTGCACACCACCGCCTGACCGGTGCTACCTGACATCAGCCGAAATTGCCTTTCATACGGCGCTACACCTGGGGTCAAGGCCAGAACAGTTTTTTGAGTTCGGATTCGGTCTTGCAGGCGTCAAACTTATTTAGCATTCCCTGGAACGCTTTCGCCGCCCGCTGACGCTGCGGGCTGTTCGTGGGTCCGAGGTATCCATCGACATATCGCGATTGCCCAGAAGGATCCACGATGGGCTGCAGGACAGCTCGGGATGAGAAGTCAGCAAACCGGCGCACCATGCTGTTCAGGTCCTTCGCACCTCGGTAATCCCTGAACGCCTCGATTGCCAGAGATTCCATGTGGTATCCCTTAATCTGGTCACGGGCGCTGCGGATTTCCTGGTTCGCCAACCCCTTCATAAGCTTCACGGTTGGGATGACTCGGCCGCCGTTCGCCTGATTGACCTGCGTCAGCTTCCGTGCAAACCGCTCTGGGTGTACGACATTGCTCCATTGATTAGTCCCGGGATCGGCGATTCTGACCCCTGATTTGGTGCGTATCGCCGGCAGGATCTGGATTTCGATGCCGTCCGAATACTTGATGGTTACCAACATGTCACCGGTGCTCACGCTGGTTTGAGGCAACCGTTGCCTTATGCGTTCCGCCATCTGCCGAATGACTGTCTCGGGCGATTGGCCCGACAATGATGAATCGTTGATGATAGCCAGGGCATCAACATCACTGAGGCCATTGACCGCAGTATGCTTGCTCTGGGAACCGCCGAAGACGAAGCGGACCACGTCGTCATCCGTGAGCTCCAGGCTGTCGCGCAGCACGTCCAAATGCCGGTTGATAGCTTCCCGCTCCTGCTCGTTGTACTCTCGCAGCAGTTCCCGCAGACATCTGTTGATGTCGGCATCGCTCAAGCCTTGCTGAACCGCCCGATGCCGCCGGCCGGAGTAACCGCCCCCAGAAGAACCGCCCATGGATTTGCTCCTTGCTTTTATGAAATTATCGCGCCCGCGAGTTCGGCGATGCGCGCTGCCCTGACGGCTGGCGGAAATTCTTCCGCCAGTTCACCGAAATCACCGGTCGAGGCGTACCGCTGCAACGATACTTGCAAACGGTATAGAACACTCAGGTTCGCGGTCCAGGCTTCCGCGCAAAGATCGAAGTCGCGGAGGTTTGGTTTCATCGCCTCAAACGCCGTTTCCTCAATCGGAATCGAACTCCCTTCCCGGAAGGCCAACCGGAGCCAGTTCAGACCGTCAAACACATCGGCGCCACAGAAGAAATACATCAGCACCTCCAGCGGGGTTATGGCTCCGAAGACGTGGACGGGCAGGTTGATATCGGCATCGTCAAGCGTATCCCGCAGCGTCACCACCGTACGGCAACGTTGGGTCAGGGAATCCCCCGCTTCACGTGCGGCAATGCCGATTATGTCGAATTGAGCCAGCCCATCAACGTACTTGGCCGCCCGAGCCACGTTGACCAGGCGAGCCGGCGATTCCGGCTTCAACAGAAAGTCGTTTGCCATATGGGGCGCGTGTGAAAAATCCTCTGCCGCCCGCCTGATTTGCTGCTCCAAGGGTTCATACCCATCGTAATTCACCAGGATCCCGTTGGCGGCTTCGTCAACATCGGCGGCGATTTCGAAGTAGTCATCCCTCGACCAGGGGACGCTCGCGGCGGGTAAGCCATGAGCGGCGCATCCGTCCGCTTGCTTTCGTGCCTCGTACATACCGCTGTCAATGATGGTCACATTGACCTCCTTGATCACACCCGCGGGGATGCAGCCTGACGCCAAATCTGAGGCACTGACCAAGCAGACGCCGTACAATTTATCCCTCATCTCTCCGTAGATGTCTGCGACCCTATGGAAACCACAACTGGAAAACGACGGCACCAGCAACGGTGTGGGGACGCCGATCTTATCGATACGCCGGACCTGGCCGTGTGGTCGCTCATCCTGCGTCAACATCAACCCTGTCCTCACACGATGGGCACCGCAAACACGGCGGCGCGTTCTGTTCCTCACAGCTGTAGGTCAGGTCCAGGGGCACGCCGTTGTCCCTGGCAAACGCAATCACCTCGGCCTTCGGGTAGGCCAAGAACGGGGCGGTTAGAACTACGGAACCGGCGAAATAGCCGTCCAGGATCCTCTGCATTTGCCGCAGGAACAGCGGCTGGGTATCGTAGTACTCGGAGAGCGCGTGAATTCCCAGCGCAATCATCAGGGGCCTGCTTTGCGTTATCCCCGCCGCGGTCAGGACCAGCAGAGCATTGCGCCCGAAGAATTCGCCCGATTGGGAAGCCAGCCGAAAACCCAACTCCACTTTCTTGACCTCGAGATCAAGGTGATCGGCCACGTCCTGTAGAGCGCGCCACTCGCTCCGAGCAGCCGGCTGCCCGTAATCCACGAACAGCCCCGAAGTTTCGTATCCTTCCTTGCGGACAGCTACCGCCGATACCGAAGAGTCGATCCCGCCGCTCATCAATACGATGCTTTTACCTGTACTCATGGTCAGCCACGTCAGAGGGTGCGGACCTTGTAGAGGAGGAACGTGGATACCCCACCAGATCACCGGGCGCTGACCAGTTTGCCGACGCAGCCGGTTTGGCGCACATCGTCACGGCGGCAAAGCTGGTTGGGGTTGCTGAACTACGCTCCGGATTATCCCGTTCGTTCATCGTTTCCGTATCGGAGGGTCCGTTGGTTATTGGAGGTCAGAGTGCTGATCCGCAGCCCTGTCTTGTCGGTACGTTGGTTTACACATCCCATATTCTATCATAGACTGTAAACCGGGAGGTGTCCTCATGTTCAGCGAACGCCTCAAGCTCGCCAGAAAACGCAGCGGACTTTCACTGCGGGATTTGTCGTCGAATATGAACGGTATGGTCTCCGCCCAGGCCATCGGCAAGTACGAGCGCGGCGAGATGATGCCCAGTTCATCCGTTGCCATTGCGCTGGCCAACGCTCTGGATGTTTCGACCACTTACCTGCTCAGCCCTACCGTCGTCTCCCTGGAATCCGTCGAGTTCAGGAAGTTGGCTTCCACCAAAGTCCGTGAACGCGCGATGGTGGAAGCGGCGGTTCTTGACCATGTCGACCGTTACTTGCAGGTGGAGGAGCTCCTGGACATCGCCAGCAGCATCTGGGACATCCCCCACGGCGCCCCGTACCCTGCGGAAACCGTTGCGGATGGCGAGTTGATCGCGGTGAGAGTACGCGAAGCCTGGAACCTCGGCGGCGGCCCCATCCCCAGCATGACCGAGTTGCTCGAAGAACACGGCATCAAGGTCCTCAAACTGGATTTCCCGCGGGCTGTCGATGGGCTCACCTGCCTCGTCCATCGTACCGACGAATCAGCCGTACCGGTGGTGGTGTGCTCTACCGGCAAGTCCATCGAGCGGCAGAGGTTCACCCTGGCCCACGAACTCGGGCACCTGGTGATGGACATCCCGGCCGGCATGCCTGAAGAGAAGATTTGCGACCGATTTGCCAGCGCCATGCTGGTTCCCGAAGATGAACTGGTCCGGGAAGTGGGCCACCACCGCCTCGACTTCGGCTTCGGTGAACTGGTTGAGATCAAGAAGATATTCGGCGTCAGCGCCGCAGCGCTGGTGATCCGCATGCGTGACTTGGGCATCATCGGCGAGGCAACGGTAACGCGCATCTTCCGCGGCATCGGGAGATCCTGGAGGACGCAGGAACCCTGCCCTCTCACACAGCCGGAAAGCCCCAAACGGTTCCGCCGTCTCTGCCTGAGAGCGCTGGCGGAGGACGTGATATCGGAGTCCAAAGCCGCCGAACTGCTGGGTATGCGGGTCAGCGAGATCGAGCGCGTCATGGTGGGAACGGCAGACTGACACGCCATGCACGTCCTCGTCAGCGACAGTTCCGTGCTGATCGAGTTCTCCAAGCGAGACCTGCTGGACCGGATGTTCGAGCTGCGTTTCCAATTTGCCGTGCCGGACCTGTTGTTCAACGAGGAACTCATCGACTTGGGGCGTTACGACCGGCAGGACCTGGTCAGAATGGGGCTTCGCGTCGAATCCCTGGACTCTGAGGGCGTGGCGACCGCAATCGCCTATCAAAGCCGGCGGCGCGCCCTGAGCCTGGTGGACTGCTTTGCCCTGGCTCTGGCCCATCACCAGGGGTACACCCTTCTAACCGAAGACCGGCGCATGAGATCCTGCGTCCTCGAAGAGGGCATTCAGCACCACGATCTCCTGTGGATCATTGACCAGATGCATCGAGCGACCATACTGACCACATCCCAAGTGGTCACCGCTCCGGAGGCGATGCTCGCAGACCCCAGGAGCCCGGTTCCGAAACAGGAATTGGCACGGCGTCTGCGGCGATTATCAGGATAAGTTGCCCGAGCTTGGGCCACAAATGGCACGTTTTGCCGCAATTATTGAGGGGGGCGCCACGATTGGGGGGATGCTACCGGAGAGCGGGAGTCAAACCTGATACGATCAACCGACTTACCCAGAAGAAGTGCCGATGTGTTGCGGCGAAATACGATGCCAAGTCGGCCATGGCGTATTCCGAATCCGGGACGAGTCCAGCGGCCGACCACGCTGGGCCATCAGGTCCGACACGACGGCCCAGTCACCACACCACCAGCAGCACGTTGTCGGCCAGTGCTACTATGTACCTTTCAAAATTTACCTTCCATAATCTCCGCAGGCGAGATGCCACCCATCTCGACCGGTCCAACAGTTGGCCCAGCTTCCTGAGAGCGGGTCAGCAGCTCAATTAGCTGCCCGAGTTCCTTGCGTACTATAATAAACTGTGCCTGCACAGCAGTTTTGACGCGTCCACTCCCGTTCCCAGGCTGTGAACATTACCGTTGGCAACTACCTATTGACCATATCGAGACGAGACGTACGATGAGGGTCTGTAACTCGAACTGTACCGACCAAGCGACACAATTCATGCGACCTTGAGGCCAGGAGTGAATGGGAAGAAGACTACCTGGTGTTCGCACGGTGGCGCAATTCGACGGCCATAAGATTGTGAATCGCGGATAAGCGAGGCGATGGGAAACCAGCATGGCAGAAGTACCGGTCGCGCATTGACCGGATTGATTTCCCAGGAAAAACCGAGCCAACGATATCGCTCGGGGATCACGTCCAGCAAACGGTGGTTTCGAGATGCCCCAGTCGTCAGCATCCGGTGAGCGCCAGGCCCTACGCGGGTATCGTTGGCAGTACGACCATATCGCTACGCTCGTCTACGACGCGTTGTACGAAGGCGATTTCGGCTCTCTCCGACTGACCGACCCTGAAGCAGGACGCGTCGACGATCTGGTCCTCAGGCGCCGCGGTCGTACCGACGCCTATCAGTTTAAGAGTGCCGAATACGATGGATACGTCACCTTCAATCAGATAGTTAGAAACCAGAGGACGCGTAGCGGAGTCGCTGCCCCATCATTGGCGCGGTCCCTAGCGGATGGGTGGAAATCCCTACAGGGTCGGACAGGAAGCACGCATGTCCATCTTGTGATGCAACAAATCGCGTCTCCGAATGACCACCTTGGTAACCCAGGCGACCCCTATCGGCCTCGCCCGGACCACTTCGGTTCCTTCCTCAGACAGGTGCTTGAGCCACTCCACCAAGGAACACTAACGGTCGATGACGTGACCACAGGCTGGCAACGCGCCCTTGCAAGGCTACGAGAAGCCAGCGGAGTTGCGCTGGAAGAGTTCGGTCCGTTCCTCCGTGCACTGCACTTTGACCTAAACGCTGGTCCGGGAGTGCCTGCAGCACCATCGACCCGGCGGTCGGACATCCTTGCCCTCTCGGACGCGCTCATCCGACTCGTCTCCGAGTCTTCCAACGTTGTAGAACTTGACGAGCGCGGCGTTCTCAATCTGATGCGATGGACGGATCGAACCCGCCTGCACAGCCCTCATGAGTTTCCGGTGGACCTCGATACCTATGCTCCGCTTGCAGAAGCCATCGATCAACTGAACGATATCGTCGCTAAACATGACAGCGGTTATGTCGCGGTGCTCGGCTCGCCCGGAGCCGGGAAGTCAACACTCCTGAGCCAAGCGCTCACTAGCAGCACTGACCGAGTTGTCCGATATTACGCCTACGTACCGAAGACTGCGGCTGGGAGGACCCGCCTGACAGCTCGATCTTTTCTACACGACATTGTCCTTATGCTGCAGAGTAGCGGTCTCGGATCGCGCGAACGTGAGATCACGAGCAGCGATGTACATGGACTACGACAACAGCTAAGCGAACAACTTGACTCGGGGAGTGCAGAATTCGCAGATACACGACGCCGGACGATCGTGGTGGTCGACGGTCTTGACCATGTCGAACGCGACTATTCAGGCAATGACAGTCTGCTTGACGAATTGCCACGACCTGACGAGTTACCGGTTGGGGTCCTATTCGTCCTCGGCAGCCGGACACTTACTCCTCTTAACGCACATGCACGACAGCAACTGGAGGAACGTCAAGCCATAGTTGACCTTCAGCATCACGTTCTCTCCCAGGGGTCCGTCCTCAAGATATGCCAGCGCGCGCCGGTCACAGCCGACTTGGCGCCGGAACTCCACCGGCGCATCGCCGAACTCAGCAAAGGCTATCCCCTAGCTCTCGGCTATCTCCTCAACCGACTCCGAGATGCTGACGGCAGTTCCGCCGAAGAGATTCTCTCTGACACACCCGCGTATCAGGGTGATATTGCTGCCGAGTATCGTGCCGTCTGGCACGAAGTACAAGACGATACTGACATCGTGGATATCCTCACTGCCTGCTCCCGATTGCGGATTGGGTTCACCACCGATTGGTTGTTTGACTGGGCGCCGAGGGTAGCGGTTCAGAAATTCCAACGCAAGCTGATGTATCTGTTCCGCCATCACCATGACGGATGGAGGTTCTTCCATGACTCTTTTCGCCAGTTTGCCTCGGATCGCACTGCATTAGGCGATGATGGCCGCCCCGACGCAAATGCGGACGCCCGGGCCCATAGCTTCGTTGCAGAACTCTGTGGCAATACCGGTGATCGAAGGATCGCGGCCGAGCAACTCTACCATCACCATTTCGCTCGTCAGGACGATGAAGTACTCAGGCTGGCGCAGCAGAAAATATTCCGCGAACAGCATGAGCAGCTACGATCCCCTGACTTGATTCGCGAGGACACCGGAATCGCGCTTGGCGTCGCGGCAGAACGCGCCGACGTACAAGTGATGATCCGGTTGCTGCTTGCCCTTGCGGAACTGGACGCCCGATCTTCTACGCTGGAAACTGTGGACATGCCGGACCTGCTGTACGAAGCTGGCCTCACCCACGAGGCCATTGCGTACTGCGGTGATGATGCAACAAGGGTTCCGCTCGCGCAAGCATACAGCCTTGCCGCGAGACTCGGGGAAGACAACGACCCGGCTGGTCTCCGTATTTTCCGCTCGATTGAACACCAATGGCCCACCGATTCGCGCAGGAATCGCGTAGTTGACCACGAACACGATGCAGCCGTCGCCTGGACGCGAGCGGCTGCACTGTTCCTCCCTCTGTCAACAGTGATCGCAACGATGCGAAATCTTCCCCATCTGCCGTTGTCGACGGATCGGCGCGACAGGAACGGGCAGATCGAGCGGTGGGAAACCTACGTGCGGACCATGGCAGCGCTGATTGACGCGGTTGCGCGAAAGGGAGACGAAGCGGCACTGGGAACTGTCGATTTAGCTCTTGTCGACGATGTAACTCGACTGGCGGATGCGCAGACTCAGAGGCCCGCGGATAGCGACATGCTGAGCGCCAGCGAGTTAGATAAAATCATCGCCGCAGTCGTCGATCTTCGAGTCCGATCGCGGGCTGCAATGCTCAGCCAGGCAACAACAGTTGAAACTGAGGAACCCCACCTCGATCACCTGCTCTCAATCGTCGATGATCTACCTCTCTATGCCTCTACGATGCTCGATGCCGCTGAGATTCTCGCCCGCCACGGTAGGGCCGATCAGGCCGAAGAGATGCTCAGCCAATGTCCTTACAATAGAGCACTGACCGTGAGCGAGCTCAATTCCTACAACGAGTCCGCTGCGTTGGGTCTCCGATTCCGGTATTGGCGGCTACGCTATGGTCTCGCATTGAATGATGACGAGGTTCTCGAGTCTGACCCACCCGGAATCGCAACGCCGGCGGGCGACGACATTCGACCGGGCGCGCCCGTGCATAGCGATAGCGAAGCGATCGGCCTCGTCGCACGAGTTGATGCTGCGATTCTAAGCCTTGGGAAACTTGATGCAGCAGTCGCCTCAGGCAGATCCCCGTCGCCCGCAGATGCGCGGACCACACTTTTTCACCTACTGGACCTGTTCGATCTTTCGCCGCGTCGAGGCAGCGCCAATCTTGATATGATACGACGCCAAAAACCCGAACTCATGCGGATCATCATCGCCGTAGCGCGCCGCTACGGCAACGGCCTTCCAGAACGGCTGAGGGACGACTTCGCCCATCGGTTCGAGATGGAGTCACAGCAATGGCCGTCGGCGCTGAAGCTCGATCTCGCCGATGATCTCCTAGCGGCCGGCATAGATACTCCGTGGTATCAAAAAGCACTTGTTGAGCTGGAAGCGGAAGCAGCCGATGGAGACGTGACCTCGAGACTCGACATCATGGCAGACCTCATCCAGCGCCATGCGCGAAACGGCGACCTAAAGGCGGCGCAGAACATAGTGATCAGTATGACATCAACGGCGTTCGGGGTCGGTTATCGTAAGGACCATCAATTCGATCATTGGGTTAGCTGGCTCGGACGAGCCCTCATCGAGTTGGATGGCAACCATCTCATAGACGACGCGGCGTGGCTGGCTCGCCTATTGACGTCGGTCGCACCGATGACCGAAGGTGCTCCGCGATCCGCCGCCGCCAATCTTCCGGCAGCGGTTGTGCCCGCTGACTCGATGCCGGGTGTTCGCATTTTCGAGTACCTGGTTCGCCAGGGAACGGTACAACACTTCGATGCGTTAGCTGCCTTGGTGTGCTCATTAGTCGAGCGTGCGGGGACCCTTGACAAGGCGACCATCGCACTGGCAGCGGACATCACCGCCGACTTGCTGGCTCCGGCAGCACACAAACCGTTTCCCGCGCTCGCCTCCGCGATCGTTAGTGCCACAGCAAGAACTTCCAACCGGCCTTTCGCGTCGGACTTAGCCGAATCTATGGCGGCACTCACCGACCGCTACGCGTTGCCGACGGCGCGACCCGGATGGCGCGAGGGACTCGGGCTTGGCGACAATACTAAAAAAGATGCAGATGAGGATCCTGGACGGTCCGATGTAGACGACATCTTTGCACTCGTCCTGTCAGACGGGCGGCGGATACAGCGATGGGACGTAAACTCACACATACAAAACGTTGCCGATATCATCTCGCTGCGACGCATGGAGAACGATGATTCGAAATTCGACTGGGCTCGGGTAATCGGGCGACAGGCGTTGGAGAGGAACGATATTCCCAAACTAGTCGAAGTGTTCGGAAAGGGAACCAGGACGGACCCTGATGTGCTCGCATTGCTCGCGGAAGCTGCTGAGCTTAACGGCGACCGAGACTCCGCGTTCCGTATCGCGTCTGACGCCTTCGGGAGTGCGCGTGACTACACTTGGGCGCGTGACTTCGGCGGCACACGTCTACGAGCATCCTCCCTGATTGTTCGGTTGGGTGGCCAAGGCGATCTGAAAAGTATCTGTCAGGATCTTGCCCGGTGCGCGATCGAAACGTCCTGGTTACCCGGTCAGCTTCTTCCGAACTTAGAAGACATCGTCCAGTCGCTCCACCCCGAGGTTACCGCCAGTTCAATATGGCCTGAGATTCGAACGTATCTTGACGGAATGGCGGAGACGCTTTCGCTAACTGAGGACGATCCCCTTGCGGATCACGGCTGTCGATGGTGGTTATCTGCCCCGAGTAACGAGCGACGCGTATTAGGAGACAACTCTACCCACGGAGCAGCGCTCGCTGAGCTCGCTGTCGGGCACCTTTCACACGCCTCTTGGATCGTCCGTGAGCGCGCTAGCACCGTCGTCATTCGCGCCCTCGTAACCGGTAATGTCGAAATCGCCAAAGCACTCGCTCGATTCGCGCAACCGGGCGCCAGTGACGACATTCTGGAGCGCGCAGGGCGATGCTTGGCGGCCGCTCGCACCCACGATGGGTTTGTCAGCCCACTCTGCCTAGAGCAACTTGACCAGATGCTTGCAGCGCATCCGAATCAGATTCTACGCGACCTGTCCGGGAACCAAGCTCCAGCGATCGCTCACCCGATACCTACGAAATACCAGATCATGTCGCCCACTCAGGAGGTGCCTCTGGTCGGTTCCGGAAGGGCGTTTCCAGGGCCTTATGAGAAAATATATCAAGCCCTTGCGAGAGCACTCGATCTCGATACTGGTGCGATGCTCCGCGTGGCCGCTCAATACGCAACAGAGGCACTCGAATTGCTCCCTGAGCAGGACGCCGTTCATGAAGCCCTCAGACGTTCAGGTGTAAGACATACGATCCCATCGGAGGACCTTGCGGCGTCGCGCTCGGCGGCTGGTCGAGTACTGGCCGACATGCTAGACACAGGATTGCTTGATCACGCCCCATCCAGCATGCGCCGCCTGTTTCGCACCGTCGACATTGAATTGGTCGGCCGCACACCGTGTTCTCGCCCCAGCGTCATACCGCCGCCGCCACCCACCGGAGTCGATAAGACAATTAAGTGGTGGCTAGACGGGATCGAGGGCCGACTGTCACAGTACATCGCGGCAGCCGAAGATGAGGACCAAATCCTCATTGGTGCGGCGATGCGACTTACGCTTTTGAATTGGGACCATCTTTCAGAGTGCTACGAATGCGGGATTGCCATGGGGACCACCGGAACTGCGGACGACGCTCTTTTCGCGTTAGGTGATTCTATGACATTACAAGACCTCGTCACACCCTGGGCTGGGGGACCGGTGGAGATTGGCAAACCTATGATCCTCCGGAACGTCGCGTACACCTTTCATCAATTGGATGCTAGGTGGCTTTCCTTTCGCCCTGATCTTGCAGCCATTTTAGGCTGGAAGCCAGATTCAACTCGACCGGGCAGGTGGCACACATCGGCCGGCGATCTTGCGGTTCAGACCATCTGGTGGGTGGATGGGTGGCGGGGACATACCGGACAGTCATTCGATGACACTGAAGCTCAGGGCGATGCGGTCGTCCTGACATCATCGGGATTGAGGGATATTTCTGCTACATTCGGGCAGATTACCCGTCATTTCACTCTGACACGATCTGGCCGGAACGACGGAGCCGCGGTAGAGCCGGTGTCAGCGACCCGAAGTCTCCCAATCAACAGCTCCATTGCATGAGTCCGCGTATCACCAATGCACCCATCAGGACCAGGAAGAATTATCAGTGAGGTCCTGGTCCCACTAACACAGAACGTTGTACTACCATCGGAGGGTAGGTAAAGATGCAGGGCAGACTTTTGACCAGATCCGGCGGGCGACGTTTAGGATACCCATGACTCTGTTTCCCATCCCTCAGGGGATGAGAACGTAACAAACGATCAAACTCAAGCGAATAGGAGTGAGCAGATGACTACCATCGACGTTAATGCGATCGAGCAACATGTACAAAATCTCAGAAACACAATCAGGTCCAGCTTTGACCAGAGAGTTGACTCAGCAAAAGTGAAACTAAGTTCGGCAGAGTCAGCATTGTCCAAAAACAGGAACCACCACCAAGCAGGGCTGGTATCAGAACTGACCGACGCACTGACACGCTTGCAAGAACAGTGCTCGACGGAAAACAAGACTGCGGTCATTCAGAAAGTAGAGCACATACAACGCTTGTTTGAAGACCCTCACAACCGCTCAGGATGGCATTTACCCAAGAAAGAATGGCCAATAGAACCAGACGACGTTTTGCTCAGTGTATCCCTCTGCATTGAATTGGTCGAACTTCAGGAAAACGCGGAAGCCCTACTGAGCCTGAGCAAGAAAATAGCGATCGATATCGAGCAGTTATCAAACAGCGAATGAGCCACATGGCCTAAACAAAATCGTTACCCAACGCAAGTGGTTGACCCAAATCAAATATTACCGATACTTGGGTGCACAAGGTCTGCTGGTGGACCCAGCCATCACTTTCGAGATGGCCTGGCCACCGCCGTTGGGAAGACTCGCTACAATGCATTGACTAACCCGATTTGGGCGTCCATCTTTCCAGCGGCCTCCATCTTATTAATAACCTCAGTGGTTCGCATAAGGGTCATTACGTGAAGCGCTCCGGTTGGTGCCTTGATGTGGGGCTCCGGAGGTGGTTGAGTAGGTTAGTGGTCCTTAAGTGCTTGGGTGAGCTCTGCGAAAGCTATGAAAGCGTCGTATTCCAGATGGTTGAAATCGGCCGTTGTTTCGTCTTCGGACGGAAGAATGATGGCCCAGTTGGTGATGGATGTGGAAGTCGCTAAGGCGGTTCGGATCAGCGGTTCGGAATCGCTTGTAGATGCAATGTCAGCGGCTTGTTCCCGGAGTTCTGTGGAGGCGGCACGAATGACGGTACGCAGGGCTTTGTAGCCGTCGCCACGTCGCATGGAAATGGCGATGTCGGTGAATGCTTCGTGCTGAGGTGCATGGATGGGCAGGTCGGCTTTGAGTCGGTATTTGCGGAGATTACCGTTAAAATCTTCAATGAGAATGGACCATTGGTCAGCATCTATGTCTAGGTCGGGAGGGCGTTGTGATTCGGCGTTGCGGAGGACGTCGTGGTAGTCGGGTCGGGCCGCGGAATCGCCCGTA
Organism: Dehalococcoidia bacterium; assembly: GCA_965220095.1. Lineage (GTDB taxonomy): Bacteria > Chloroflexota > Dehalococcoidia > Lucifugimonadales > UBA3495 > Bin87. Next base: position 162,576 of record OZ244805.1, on the reverse strand, counting down.
GAACAGCCAGAGATAAATGTGGCCGCTGAGCATATGAGCCAGGCGGACAGTACGAGCATCAACGCTGGTGCTCGCTTCGCGAGAATGGGCATCATAGATAACAAGGTTATTGGTGTGGAAGATCTGGTTATCGAGCCAGTTGGCGATCTCTCTCGGCTCGCGGGTGGTCGCCCAAGTTGTCGTTTATCCAGGTCCTGAGTTCGTAGCCTACCAGGCCGTGCTTGGGGCGACGCTCGATTGACCGGTCCAGGTCCGTAAGTGGACCGTGCCAATCTGGGGTAGGGAGCATGGTGAGTGCGATAGCACGATGGGCATAGCCCACGACATGATGGCTTAGCACCCTACTTTATTGCCGCTGGCTCGTCCTGGCTCAGCTCGTCTCCGCTGGCGTCGCGCCGATGCGGTACTTGCCAGCGCCACATATCGCGCACACGGCCTTGGTGGCCGGCCTGCCATTCTTCATAGTGACCGACTCCACGTTGGTCGAGTCGGTCTTCGCCTTGCACTTCACGCAATAAATCGCGATCGCCATGAGGTTGCTCCTTCGTTGCCCTGGCACAGGTGGCTCAAGGGGTGTCACACGATAAGACCGGGCTCACGGTGGAGTCAACGCCTCTCCAAACCGGAGATATGGAGTTGCGGCACTGCCGTGTATGATGCCCGCCATTCCAGGGGCCCGCGTCATCTCCGACGGGTCCCCCACCGCGTGAATCACGTAGGGCTTGGCCTCGGTTTGCTCCTGTGTCGCATTGCCTCAAATCAGATGTTACTGAACTTCCGTCGCACAAGGTCTCTCGGCAAATCCAGCTATGGAATGAGAGATGGCTGGCCACCGCTGTTGGGCAAGACTCGCCGCAACGCATCGGTGAACTCGATGTGGACATCCATCCTCAGGCGTCCTCCACCATTATCGATACTCAATTTGATTCATACAACGGCCGTTACGTGAAGCCGTTTGTCGAGGCTAACGGTGCGACATTACTGCGGCCCGATCTTCCTGCCTCAAGTTGCGAATGCTATCGGCGGCGACCCACGCACGGCTCCCAACTGGCGCTGTTCACCAACTACAGCTATCACGCCTGTCATTGACCAAGGACTTTGACCCGTTAAACCCGAAAAATTGCCAGGGTCATTGACCCGGGATTTACAGGGTGATTGACCCACTCTGGAAGCCGTAACGGCGACCATTGCCGCACTTCGTATTTGAGGTGCAGCGATGGCTTACCGGGAGGTTTTCAGGATGGAAATACAAGAGATAATCCGCCGTTGGCAGGCGGGTGCGGGTCGGCGACAGATCGCCGCGGGCACCGGTCTGTCGCGCAACACGGTGCGCCGGTACCTGTTGGCGGCAAAGGCCGAGGGCATTGCCCAGGACGGGCCGGTTCCCACCGAGGAGCAGTTGAGCCGGCTGGCTGGGATCGGCCAGTCGGGGCCACGGCAGGTGGAGAGACCCAGCCAGGACCAGCTGGAGCCGTGGGCCGACCAGATCTACCAGTGGATTGCCAAAGACCGGCTGCAGATGACCCGCATCCACGAGCTGCTTTTGGCCAGGGGATGCGCCTTGTCGTACCAGTCGCTGCGTCGTTTCGTGCTGCAGCGGAACTGGCGGCGGCCCAGCAAGACCACGGTGCGGATGGAGGACACGCCGCCCGGTGAGGTGGCCGAGGCCGACTTCGGTCGGCTGGGGATGATCACGGATCCAACCACGGGCAAGCGCAAGACGGTGTGGGCCATGATCATCGTGCTGTGCCATTCCCGCCACTGTTTTGTCTGGCCCATGCAACTGCAGAAACTGCCGGACGTGATCGCTGGCCTTGAGGCGACGTGGGCCTTCTTCGGCGGGATGCCCAGGTACCTGGTCATCGACAATTTCCCCGCCGCAGTGGTGGGCACCGATCCGCTGCATCCCGTTCTCACCAGGGGCTTCCTGGAGTACGCCCAGCACCGTGGCTTCATCACCGATCCGGCTCGGGCTGCCCACCCCAAGGACAAGCCCAAGGTGGAGCGTGGCGTGCCCTACGCCAGAGAGCGTTTTTTCAAGGGAGCCGATTTCGACGACTTCAACCATGTGAGAGCGGCGGCGCCCAGGTGGTGTCTGGATGTCGCCGGAATGCGCATTCACGGCACCACCCGCAGGAAGCCGCTGGTGGTCTTCCAGGATGAGGAGCGCCACGTCCTGCTGCCCTGGGACGGCCAGCCCTACGACATTGCCGACTGGCGCACTGCCAAGGTCCATCCCGATCACCACATCCAGTGCCTGCAGGCGCTCTACTCGGTGCCGTCGGACCTCTGTCCACCGCGACAGGAGGTGGAGGTCAGGGTGGACAGCAAGCTGGTGCGCATCTACCACCGGGGCCAGCTGATCAAGACCCACGTCCGCCAGCCCGTGGGTGGGCGATCCACCGACCCTGATGATTACCCCGCAGAGATCAGCCCTTACACCACCCGGGTGCCGGACCGGATCAAGCGCAGCGCCGCCAAGCTGGGACCGGCGGTGGCCGAATTCGCCGACCGTCTCTTCGAAGACAAAGTGCCCTGGTCCAGGATCCGGCAGGGACACAAGCTGTTGCGTCTGGGCGAGCGCTACACGGCAAAGCGTCTGGACGCCGCCTGCCGGCGCGCCCTCGACGTGGACCTCATCGACGTGCGCCGTGTGGAACGCATCCTGGTACAGGCCCTGGAAGAGGAGACCACGCCCCAACTGCCCTTGCCGATGCCGCCGGGACGCTTTGCCCGTCCCGGCAGCGTCTTCTCCCACAACACCGCCTACCGCCGTCAGCCGGTCTGACCTGAGGAGATTACCCATGACCCGCACCACCGAACTCACGCCCTTGCTCAAGAGCCTCAAGCTGGGCGCCATGGCCGCCACCCTGCCCGAGCGCATCGCCCTGGCCCGTCGGGAGCAACTGGACTACGCCTCATTCCTGGAGATCGTCCTCAGCGACGAGGTCAACCGCCGTGCCCACCGGCGTACCGAAGTCCGGCTGCACAACGCCGGTTTCGAGGAGACCTGCCGACTGCAGGACTTCGACTGGTCGGCGTCAATTACCCTGGATCGCCGACTGCTGGACGCCGTTTTCTCCCTGGAGTTTCTCGACAAGCACGAGCACGTGCTCCTGGTCGGACCGGCCGGTGTCGGCAAGAGCTTCCTCGCTCAAGCGCTGGGCTATTCCGCCATCCGCGCCGGACACACCGTCCGCTTCAGCCACGCCGACGGTTTCTTCAAGGCCATGGCCCAGGCCAGGGTGGACAACTCCGTCGACCGTGCCTTCCGGTCCTTCCTGACACCTGACCTGCTCATCCTGGATGACCTCGGCCTCCACCGGCTCACCGCCCAGCAGTCCGCCGATCTCTACGAACTCATCCTCAACCGACACCGGTCGTCCAGCTTCATCATCACCAGCAACCGTGCCGTCGAAGAATGGCTCAGTCTCTTCGACGACCCTATCCTGGGCAACAGTGCTCTCGACCGCCTGGCCAACGCCAGCTACCAGATCGTAATCGACGGAACCAGTTACAGAGAGCGGCTGTCTCCACACCGCGCCCTGCTGAGCACAGAAGGAGGTGATTGACCGACCAACAGCAACCTGCTATCTATCAAATCGCCATGCTTCCAGGGTGGGTCAATGACCGTGGTCAGGCCGGGTCCATGACCGTGGAAATTGACACACGCCTTCATCACCGACCGGGACGGCGATACCCTGGACCTGGAGGCCGACCATCGCCGCCACGCCGAGATCGAGAACGCCATCCGCGACCTCAAGTACGGCGTGGGGCTCAACCACCTCCCCTCGGGACGCTTCCCCGCCAACGCCGCCTGGCTGGCCGTCCAGGTGATGGCCCACAACCTGGCACGCTGGACAACGCGCATCGGCCTGGGCGAGCAACTGGCAACCACCAAGACCCTCCGGCGGCGCTTCTTCTCCCTGGCCGGACGGCTCACTCGCTCGGCCCGCCGTCTCACCCCACTGGACCTTGTAGCCGGTGATCGCCGAACCACCGTCGCCGTGCGGCGTCCACCAGTGCACGGTGATCGTGTCGCCGCCGAACCCATAGACGCGGGCCAGACCGGGGACGTCCGGCACGACCGCCTGGGGCTGGTTGGCGAAGGGAGTCTCCATGATGCCGATGCGGTATGTGGTGGACGGCGTCCAGTCTGCGAACAGGTTCTGGATCCCGTCCCCGTACCATAGGAAGACGCCGCGTCCATGCCGGTCCGCCTGGCTCAGCGGCAGTGTGACGTCATCGACGTACAGCGTCTAGTCCCGGTGATGGTCCCGGGATGGAGCAGCCTGGGCATCCCCGTGACCGATGTCTATCCACAGCCTGGCCTCGTGCTGGTGAGACCAGCTCCAGGGGTTGTCCATCTCCGGGCAAAATCGGGCTGTCGGGCAGTACCGGTGGCGGCGCAGCAGGCCACCGCGTCGTCCGCAATGATGTCCGTGTCATCTCCGTCGGCGTTGACATCCGCGCTGTGGTCGCCGATGCGGCGGCCAATTTCAGCGCCGTCCGGCTCGGACAACTATGGTCCCTGATTTTGTTCGTCTCGGCTTTACTGCCGCAACTCCACTTCCAAATCAGGGCTTTCCGTCCCGGTTTCTAGTATTACAACGACGGTTGGCATGATAGGATGATGGCCTGGTTAGACAACGCTTGGGCGGGTGAGGCAGGGAAGTGGATGAGTCAGCTTTCGAGCAGGTGTACGGGGCCTTTCAGGATTTTCACGCTTACTTCGGTCCGATGTTCGGCCGCAGGGAGGCTCGGGACCACAGCCGTCATTATCTCCAGGCTCTGCTGGTACAGTCCGGGGAGCGGCGCAACGCCGAGAATCTGTCGGAGACGGTTCCGGCGTCAGCCCGGGTGATGCAGCGGTTTCTCACCGAATCGCCCTGGGATGATGACGCGGTGATTGGCCGGTTGCAGGAGTACTTATCGCCCAGGTTGGGACACCCTGAGGCGGTGTGGGTGCTGGACGGCAGCGACTTCCCCAAGCAGGGCAGGAAGTCGGCGGGAGTGGCCCGGCAGTACTGCGGGAGATTGGGCAAGGTGGCCAACTGCCAGGCTGGAATGTTCCTGGCTTACGTCAGCCCGCTGGGGCGGGCCCTGGTGGACAAACGGCTGTATCTGCCGGAGAGCTGGACCTCGGACCAAGGCCGGTGCGCCGCGGCCGGGGTGCCGGAGGAGAGACGGAGCTACCGGTCGAAGACCGGGTTGGCCTTGGAGTTGCTGGAACGGGCCTTGGAGCGCGGCCACCTCAGGGCCAAGTGGGTTGCTGGGGACGACGCCTTCGGGATGTCGCCGTCATTCCGCGAGGGACTGGCGGCGCTGGGGATGCGCTACGTGCTGGACGTCCCCGGCGGCACCACGGTGTGGCCGCTGGGGCCAGCCTGGACCAGTCCGGAGTATCAGGGGATCGGGCGTCCCCGCAAGCCCAGGCTGGTGAGCGGGCAGCGGCGCACCATGGCGGAGCGCAGTGCCGAATTGCCGGAGGAGGCCTGGCGGGAGATTACGGTGGCGGAGGGCAGCCAGGGTCCCCGCAGCTACCGGTTCAGCGCCCAGCGGGTGCGGCCAACCAGCAAGCGGAAGCCCGGCGAAATCCACTGGGCCATCTACCGCCGGAACCGGGACGGCAGCGAGCCCCGCTACTACCTGTCCAACGCTCCCGAGGACACGCCCCTGGAGACCCTGGCCCACGTGGGCGGTTCCAGGTAGCGCATTGAAACGGAGTTCGAGACGGAGAAGAGCGACGTGGGACTGGACGAGTACGAGACCCGCACCTGGGCTGGGTGGCATCACCACGTGGCCCTATGCCTGCTGGCTGGAGCCTTTCTCCTGAGTCTGCAGCAGGATTGGGGGGGAAAAGATGCCCCGGATCACGAGACCGCAGGTCTACCGGGTGGTGCGGGAAATGCTGCCCCGGGAACGGTTCGGGCCGAATGAACTGCTGCGGTGGCTGGAGGAGACGCAAGAACGCAACGAACGGGCCAGACGCTCCCATGCCAAGCGCCGAGTCGCCCTTCGGACATCCCCGGACATCCCTCCTTGAACCGTCGTTGTAATACTACCACCCCAGCAAACAACAAAGCCATCGGTACGCACGGCGCAAGTGTGACTACCGCCGGCGCTGACAGAAATGTAAGGATCGGCAGAGCCCGCCGGAGAATTGGCTTGGCCGTCGCGGTTATCCCCGACACAGGCGGGGGTGTTATCGGTCTTGAGCCAACAGGTGTGCAAGTCGCCGACGGTGATCGCGATGATGGGTTCATCGGGCACGCGCCGCCAGCCTTCGTGATTGCCCCAGCATTCGGCTTGGCTAGGCTTTACGCATAATTTAGAAAAAGTATAAAGACAGGGTAAGCTGGCCTGACCAAAATCTCACTAAAGGCCCAGCTATGCTTACCCTGCCCAATGCCATTGTATCCATACTCATTCCCTTCGCAACGCTGTTTACCAACCCGACCTGGCGGAAAGCCCAGGTACTGCTGGTGGGCGCGATCCTGACCCCGGGTCAGCGCACCGTCGCTGCGGCCCTGCGGGTCATGGGCCGCAGCGATCACCGCGATTACGCCCGCTACCATGAGGTGCTCAACCGGGCGGTGTGGTCGCCCCGTGCAGCGGCGCGCATCCTCTTGGTGTTGCTGCTCCAGCACCTTGATGGTGGGGATGGCCCCTTGGTCTTCGGCATCGACGAAACCCTGGAACGGCGTCGCGGCGCCAAGATCAAAGGTCGGGGCATCTACCGCGACGCGGTGCGTTCCAGCCGGAGCCAACTGGTCAAGGCCAGCGGCCTGCGCTGGATCTCCCTGATGTGGCTGGGCCACGTGCCTTGGGCCGGACGCCATTGGGCCTTGCCGGCGCTCACCGTGCTGGCGCCATCGACCCGGTACTACCAACAGCAGGGCCGTCGGCACAAGAAGCTCACCGACTGGGCGCGACAGATGATCCTGCAACCCCGCTCATGGTGAGCCTGCCGAACCACGCTGGCTGCCCCAACGTCCACTGGCGCTGGTGGGCGACAACAGCTACGCCGTGCTGGACCTGCTCCACTGCTGCCAATCCCTCCGTGAACCCGTTACCCTCATTGCCAGACTACGGCTGGACGCCGCTCTCTATGCGCCCGCGCCAGCCCGTCAGCCGGGTCAGAACGGCCGCCGGCCGCTAAAAGGCGCGCGGCGACCCGCGCTGAAAACGATCCTCGACCAGCCCCAGGCAACTTGGGCCAGCGTGGCCGTGGCCTGGTATGACGGCGCCACCCGCACGGTGGAACTCACGTCGCAAACGGCGGTCTGGTACCGCTCCGGCAAGTCTCCAGTCCGCATCCGCTGGGTGCTGATCCGAGATCCCCAGGGCTCCTTCGCCACCCAGGCCTTGCTGTGCACCGACCCCGCGGCGGACCCGACCCAGATCCTGGAATGGTTTGTCCTGCGCTGGCAACTGGAAGTTACCCCGTATCAAGTACGGGGCAGGCTCTTTCAGGAGGTGCGGACCCACCTGGGCGTGGAAACCCAACGCCAGTGGTCCGACCTGGCCATCGCCCGCACCACGCCCGTCCTGCTGGGAATCTTCTCCTGGACCACCCTGGCCGCCCACGGGTTGCAAAAACAGCGCCCCATGACCCAGCGCCGAGCGGCCTGGTACGACAAGCCGTTGCCGACCTTCGTGGACGCCATTGCCCTGGTGCGACGCCACCTGTGGCTGGCGTCGGAGGGTTTTTCAACGTCGGCCGTCGACCCCGATACGCAGGAACTCCCAGTCGCTCTGTACCACCGACTTGTCGATTCCCTGGCTTACGCCGCTTGAAATGCGGAAAGTCCAGCTTGGCCGTCGGTGGTTACGGCGCAGGTGTGGCGATTTCCGCTGGTAATTGATTTGAAGGTCCCTTCAACGTTTCGTGGAGCCTGGCCGTCGGGGTTAGCGCCCCAGCAGGCGATTGTTGAGTCTGTTTTAATACCACAGGTGTGGCTAAAACCGGAGCTGACCGACCGGAATCGTTCTCCGCGTGGTGAGGACTGCTGATAGTGGTTGTCGCCCCAACATTCAACTACGCCACCTTCACGCAGGCCGCAGGTGTGCTCGCCTCCCGCGCTGATAGTGATGAATCGGCCGCCAGATGGAGTAGATGGGCCAAATTCATCGCTGCCCTAGTATTACAACGACGGGTTAGGGAGGGATGCTTGTGGATGTCTGGCCAGCGGCGCGGCGTTTCTCATGGGACTGTCTGGCTCGCTCGTTGCGTTGCTGGACACCAGCTAGCCATAGCAGCAACTCCTCCGGCCCGAACCGCTCCCGCGGCAAAAGCTCACGCACCACTCGGTACACCTGGGGCCGGGTGATCAGGGGCATCTTTCCCCCCAGTCCCTGTTGCAAGGTCAGCAGAAAGGCGCCGGCCAGCAGGCACATGGTGATGTGGTGATGCCAGCCGGCCCAGAGCCTGCCCCGTACTTGATGCGGGGTGCGAGTTTCGTACTCATCGAGGCCCACGTCGCTCTGCTCGGTCTCGAACTCGGTTTCAATGCGCCAGCGGGAGCCGCCCACATCGGCCAGGGTTGCCAGAGGCGTGTCCTCAGGAGCGTTGGATAGCAGGAGCGTTGGATAGATAGTAGCGGGGCTCGCTGCCGTCGCGGTTCTGGCGATAGATGGCCCAGAGGATTTCGCCGGGCTTGCGTCGGCGCGTTACCCGCACCCGCTGGGCGCTGAATACGCAGGTGCGTGGCCCCTGGCTGCCCGCCGCAATGGTTAGCTCTCGCCAGGCATCCGGCGGCAGCGCCGTACTGCGCTCCGACATGGTCCGCCGCTCCGCACGCCGCGGTCTGGGTTTGCGGGGACGCCCGTTACCCCGGTAAGGCGGATCGGTGGTAAGGCGGATCGGTCCAAGTGGGTTCCAGCGGCCACACCGTCATATCCGGACGCAGGTCCAAAACGTAGTACATTCCCGCCGACGCCAGGCCCTCCCGCAGCGTCGGCGACATCCCGAAAGCGGAATCGCCAGCCACCCACTGTGCGCTGCGGTGGCCGCTGGCCGGGGCACACTCCAGCATAGCCATGGCCAACTCCGTCTTGCTTTGGTACTCCCGCCGGCTCGCCGGCACCCCCGCCATCGCACCACGCTCCCCATCCCCAGTCCATTCCTCCGGCAGATACAGCCTCTTGTCCACCAGCGCCCGGCCCCTGGGCCCCACCTGGGCCAGGAACACCCCAGCCGGGCAGTTGGCAATCTTCCCCAATGCTCCACAGTACTGCCGGGCCACTCCCGCCGACTTCACCCCCGGCTTGGGAAAGTCGCTGCCGTCCAACACCCACACCGCCGGCGGATGCTCCAACCGGGAACACAGCTACTCCGGCAGCCAGCCGATGACCGCGTCGTCATCCCAGCGGGCCTCGGTAAGAAAACGCTGCAGCACACGCGGCGACGCTGTAACCGTCGCTGACAGGTTTTCCGCATTGCGCCGCTCCTGGGACTGCACCAGCAGGGCTGGCAGGTATTGCCCACTACGCTCCCGCCACTGCTTGCGACCGAAAACCGGCGCACAGTAGTCGTGAAAATCCTGGAAGGCCTCGTACACTCGGTCCCAAGCTGCCGCGTCCATCGCCCCACCTCACCTCCCGTAGCCTCCGATTGCGCCGCGAAATCCTAATAACCCGTCGTTGTAATACTAGTATTATAACGACGGTTGTCATGATAGGATGGTGGGGGTAGTTGGGTAAGGCTTGAGGAGGCGGGGCAGGGAAATGGATGCGGCGGCTTTTGAGCAGGTGGACGGGGCCTTTCAGGATTTTCACGCTTACTTCGCTGCGCTGTTTGGCCGCCGGGAGGCGCGGGATCACAGTCGTCATTATCTGCAGGCCCTGCTGGTGCAGTCCGGGGAGCGGCGCAACGCCGAGAATCTGTCGGAGACGGTTCCGGCGTCAGCCCGGGTGATGCAGCGGTTTCTCACCGAGTCCCCCTGGGATGACGACGTGGTGATGGGCCGCCTTCAAGAGTACCTGGGACCCCGGCTGGGGCGCCCGGAGGCGGTGTGGGTGCTGGACGGCAGCGATTTCCCCAAGCAGGGCAGGAAGTCGGTGGGCGTGGCGCGTCAGTACTGCGGGAGCCTGGGCAAGGTGGCCAACTGCCAGGCTGGAATGTTCCTGGCCTACGTCAGCCTGCTGGGACGGGCCCTGGTGGACAAACGGCTTTATCTGCCGGAGAGCTGGACCTCGGACACCGACCGCTGTGCGGCGGCGGGGGTGCCGGAGGAGAGTCGGAACTACCGGTCAAAAACCAAGTTGGCGCTGGAGATGCTGGAGCGGGCCTTGGAGCGGGGGCATCTGAAAGCCGGCTGGGTTGCCGGGGACGACGCCTTCGGGATGTCGCCGTCCTTCCGCGAGGGACTGGCGGCGCTGGGGATGCGCTACGTGCTGGACGTTCCCGGCGGCGCCACGGTCTGGCCGCTGGAGCCAGCCTGGACCAGTCCAGAGTATCAGGGGAGCGGGCGTCCCCGCAAACCCAGGCTCAAGGGCGGGCAGCGGCGCACCATGGTGGAGCGCAGCGCTGAATTGCCGGAGGAGGCCTGGCGGGAGATTACGGTGGCAGAGGGAAGCCAGGGTCCCCGCAGCTACCAGTTCAGCGCCCAGCGGGTGCGGTCGACCAGTAAGCGGAAGCCTGGCGAAATCCACTGGGCCGTCTACCGCCGGAACCGGGACGGCAGCGAGCCCCGCTACTACCTGTCCAACGCCCCGGAGGACACTTCCCTGGAGACCCTGGCCTACGTGGGAGGGTCGCGGTGGCGCATTGAAACCGAGTTCGAGACGGAAAAAAGCGATGTGGGGCTGGATGAGTACGAGACCCGCACCTGGGCGGGCTGGCATCATCACGTGGCCCTGTGCCTGCTGGGCGGAGCGTTTCTCCTGAGTCTGCAACAGGCTTGGGGGGAAAAAGATGCCCCGGATCACCCGGCCGCAGGTTTACCGGGTGGTGCGAGAGATGCTGCCCCGGGAACGGTTCGGGCCGGCTGAGTTGCTGCGGTGGCTGGAGCAGACCCAAGAATGCAACGAACGGGCCAGACGCTCCCACGCCAAGCGGCGCGCCGCCCTTCGCGCATCCCCGAACATCCCTCCTTGAACCGTCGTTGTAATACTAGAATCTTGCTCTCCATCCTGGTGGCGACGGGCCGCCACCGGGATTTTTTGTCACTGGTCCTTTGATATTCCTGTCCTTTGATATTCCTGGATCAGGCTGGCGCATGCAAGCGTTAGACTGAACTGATCCCCACCAGTTATTCCGCGCCCCGGTGAGCGGGTTCACCGGCTTCAGCGCAAAGGTTTGTATCCCGGTCGTCGTCGTGCAGCCAGGCCCGGATATCGGACCGTCGCCAGCCGATGGAGCGTGCCCCCAGGCGTATCGGTTGAGGGAACCGGCCATCGTGCAGCCATTCGTATGGTGTAGGTCGGGAGATTCCGATGAGTTGCAGGACTTCGTCGCGGCGGAGGATCTGCAGGTGCTCATCGCGTTGGTCAGGAGTTTCCATTGACTTCACCTTGAGATTGCTGATTGATCGCAGGCGTGGCTCGGGACCGAGTCGCCGATCGGCGCTGAACCAATCTAGCGATCCAGTTGTGAAATCATTGTGGTCGCACATCAGGTCACTATCCCAAGGGATACAGAATCGGACGTCTGCTGACCCAGGCGGCCGCTTCCGACGTATTCCCCCCCTGTTCCATCACCTCGGGCATCACAAAAGGATGCTGGTGAACGTCCACCATCACCGCTGCGTCCATGATGCGGTCGAATCGGGTTTCCTCCCTGGCATCCAAAGGCACGGTAGAAGAAGGTACGCGGTCAATCTCCTGGGCTAACGGGATGTTGTTGGTCGTCATGTCACTTCCCTTGCGTCGTGTGAGTCCGTCAGCGGCAAGCCTTGATCACCCTCTACGGCCCTTCCAACCCGATACTACATCGGCACCGGTCAAACAATCATTGGCACGCGGAATGTACAATAAATCCGCGGCTCCGATACTCATCCGTAGATGAAACCGAGGAACACACTCATGGAAATCTTGGCTGGCAACTGGATCCTACGTCCCTGGCAACCCGGCGATGAAGCGGCGTTGGTTAAGTACGGAAACAATTGGAAAATTTGGATCAATCTGAGAGACAGCTTTCCTCATCCGTACACGGCGGATCGGGCCACAAATTGGGTCCGTCTGCACCAGAGTTCCAACAAAGTTAACGACTTTGCCATCGCCAACGCTGAAGAGGCCATCGGCGGCATCGGGTTCACGATCTTGGGCGACGCGTCCACCGGAAGACCGCCAAGGTCGGCTACTGGCTCGGTGAGCCTTTCTGGGGCCAGGGAATCGCAACCACAGCCCTGGGAGCATTAACCGAATATGCCTTCGCCAACTTCGACTTGGCCAGGCTGGAGGCGGCAGTGTACGAGTGGAATCCAGCCTCGGCCCGCGTCCTGGAAAAATGCGGATTCATCCTGGAAGGTCGCCTGAGGAGAAGCGTCACCAAAGATGGTCACACCATAGACCAGTGGTTGTACGCCCTGGCACCCGATTAGCCACCAAAAACCCTCCGCTTATGAACGCATCCTATTATGAACGCATCCTAACAAAGCTTCGGAGACCCTGACACAGCCACATGTCCATACTTCTCTATCGATGATCACCATCATAGTAGCCAACTTCGACCATTAGCGGACGGGATAGATAATTTCCTTCTTCCTCTTTAGAAATGTGAACAAGCGGGATCGGCTCTCCATGCTCGCAAGCCTGCACCAGCCACTCCGCGTCAAGCGGTGAGAATATTCCGACATCATCCTCCGGCCAGAAATCATTAAACCGCCAAAGCCCGTTCCAACCGAAGTCAATATAGACCGGAGCAGTAGCCTCACTCCATCTGTGCAACAACCGGCTGCGGTCCCACCACTTCACCGAATGTACCAGTGGGCGAAAACACTCTGGCTTCGACGAAAACCCAACATTGAAGTATCCAGGATCCGTGCTACCCCGATCCCCATCTACCACCCAAATCATGCTTTTGTAAAACGATTCCCTACTGACCAACTCTTGATAGGGCATTAGATAATGTTGGAACTCAATCACTAGGCCGTATGGGGTTTTCACATCAGCGATGTGTTTTTCCCCCGTGGACTCGTCGATCTGTACGACTTCGCGCCAGTCTGCCTGGAATCGGCTTTTCCAATCCCGATGCCACTCAGTTTCAGCCTCGCACCACGGATCGCAGCAGCTGCTTGACATATGCGCCCAATGCCACCGCTTCACGCGTCCACATTTCGCGACCATTTGGGCTCCACAATATTGACAGATACGTCAGTGTCCTTTGATCGGACTCCTTTTCTGCCCATTTATTAATGCGGATTCCACAAGCTCTCTGATCGCTGAAAATAATTGGTGGAGCTGGCGGGAATCGAACCCGCTACCTCTTCAATGCCATTGAAGCGCTCTCCCAAATGAGCTACAGCCCCAGCCGATGCGTCCGGCGGCACTGTGGCGCCGGACGCAATTATTCTAGCAGGCCAACGATCCGGCCCGCAACTCAGCTGCCCAGACTACCCCTTGCGGGTGTACTTCACCACCGTGCGGCCCGTGCTGCCTTCGTAGGGCTCCACCACGTACAGGTCTTTCTGGCTGTCTACCCACACGCCGTGGCAGCTGCGGTGCGTCAGGTCGCCCCACTGGGCGAGTCGCTGCCCTTCCTGGTCGAGAATGCTTAGCATCCCGCCGTTGTGCTCTGCCACGTATCCGACGCCCTCGTCGTCCAAGCAAATCACTGCGGGGCCAATGAGCTTGCTGGGCCAGTCAGTAATGTGGGTGCCATCCTGGTTGAACACCTGGACACGGTCGTTTTCACGGTCGGCGATCAACAGTCGGCCTTCCCGATCGATCCAGGCGCCGTGGGGCAGGTTGAACTGTCCTGGGCCGGAGCCCGGCTCGCCCCAGGAGAATATCAGCTCTCCCGACGGCGTGAACTTGTGCACCCGGGCATTGGCGTAGCCATCGGCGATGTAAATCTCGCCGGCGTCGTTCAGCGCGATACCCGCCGGCATGTTGAACGGCTCGGCGCCCCGCACCACCTGGTGCCAGGAGTTGGAGTCGAAGGCCTCGTTGTTCGCGCCCGTGTCCGACCGGAACCCGCGCTCGCCGATGGTCATGACAACCTCGCCGTCTTTGGTGAGCTTGAAAATCTGACCCATATTGCGGTCAACCAGCCAGACGTAGCCCCACTGGTCGATGATGATGGCGTGGGGGAATTCGAACATTCCGGCGCCCCACGACTTTACGAACTTGCCTTCCCGGTCGAAAATCATGATGGGGTGCTCGGGATTACGGTTGAAGCAGTAAATCTGATCCTCGTCGTCGCCGAAGACGGCGGCGGCCGGCATGGGGATGCCTTCCGGCAGCTGAGCCCAGTTGCGGTCAAACTCGTAGGTGTGGGCGCCGGTGCCGACAATATTGGTTGCGGTAGTCATAAATTCCTCCAGCTTTCGTGTGTGCATCGTAACCTAACATTAACCACTCTTGATGCGCCATCAATCGGATTGTATCGAACCGAAAACCAGCTATTCGATGTGTCCCTGAACTGGCCTCAAAACGCGCTGATGCCCGGAGTTTTCACGCGGATGCTGTACAGGGAATGACCTGAAGTCAGGAAGAGCGTGCGCATATCATCGCCGCCGAAGCAGATGTTCCGGGTTACTTCGGGCGTCGGGAGCACAACAGCCCGCTCGCCGTTGGGTTCTACGATCCAAACGCCTCCGGATCCTGTGCACCAAACGCGGCCGGCGGTGTCCACCTTCATACCGTCGGGCACGCCCGGCTCCGTCGATCCCATCTCGATCAGGATGCGATTGCCGCTGAGCCTGCCATCGGCTGCCACATCGAACACGCGGATTCGCCGGTTGGGGCAGAACTCGCCCCGCTCTTCGCGGTCGAAATCCGCCGCTTCGGCACGGCTGATGGCCACGTACATGATCGACTCATCGGGCGAAAGCGCCAAACCGTTGGCGTACTCGCATTCGTCGGTAGCCAGATGCACACTGCCAGACGGGTCAATGCGGTAGATGCCGGCGAAAGGAATTTCCCGCAATTCCTCGGGGAACCGCAGATGCGGGTCGGTGAAATAAACCGTGCCATCGCTACGGCAGATAACGTCGTTGGGTTTGTTGAACCGCTTGCCATCCCAACGGTCGGCAATGGTGGTGATGTCGCCAGCGGCGTTCATGCTGGTAACGCAACGATGGTCGGCGCCCTCGCACATCAACAGGTTGCCCTGCCTGTCGAAGGTACAACCGTTGCCTTCCCCGGTGTTTTCGCGAACCACCGAGGTTGAGCGAGTCTGAGGATCCCACTTCAGAAGTTGCTCCCGTCCCAGGTCCACAAAGGTCAGATACCCGCCAGGGTGCCACAACGGCCCTTCGGTGCGGTCAAGCGACCCATCGAGCAGCGTAAGTTCCGTTTCGTCAAGCAACGCAGACAAATCATCCGGCATGGTCGTGCCCCCTTTTGCTGGTATCTGAATTGAGCCGATTATAACAACTGCCACCGCGCACCCCAACCCTGCTGGACACCAATTGGTCGGTCGGCTATGATACCCCGCAGTCCCAACCCCACCCTGGTAGTTTTTTGCCCCGTCCCGCCGTGAGAGTGACGACGGGGCATTTGCTTGCCATAAAACCAAACGCACCGAGCGCCGATTCAATGCTGATTACCATCGCCTTCGTCCTCATGGGCGTGATGTTCTTCGCGGGCATGTACGTGGCCGGCGCGTTGGGTTCGCTGGCGCTCATCCTGCTCAATTTGTTCTCGGACAACCCGGTCTGGAACATCATGGGGAACCGGGCCTGGGAGACCAATACTAACGTAAACCTCGTTGCCATCCCGCTGTTCATTCTGATGGGCGAGATCGTCCTGCGCAGCGGGTTCGCCGACCTGATGTACCGCGCCCTGTCCCGTTGGGTGGACTTCATTCCCGGCGGGCTGCTGCATACCAACATTGCTTCGTGCGCCGTGTTCGCCGCCTGCGCCGGCTCCAGCATCGCCACGGCAGCCACGGTCAGCAGGGTGGCGTTGCCGTCGTTTCGTGCGCAGGGCTACGAGGAACGCCTGGTGGTGGGTTCCCTGGCTGCGGGCGGAACCCTGGGCATCCTGATCCCGCCCAGCATCCTGCTGGTACTGTATGGACTGACGGTGGGAGAGTCCATCGGGCGGCTGTTCCTGGCGGGTTTCATCCCCGGCATCCTGCTGGCGCTGGTCTTCATGGTGATGATTGGCATCGTGTCGGTCATCTGGCCGGCGGTTGCGCCACGGCAATCCCGACTGGCGTTCTGGACCTGGGAAGGCTGGATAGAACGCCTGCTGTTCACGTTGCTGATGATTCCAGTGATGGCCCTGGTGTTCATTGTGCTGGGCAGTATCTACTTCGGATGGGCCACGCCCTCGGAGGGGCCTTGCCCGAAAAGTCGGCTATTTCGGGGACTTTTCGGGCAGATTTCAGACTTTTCGGGCAACTGCCGGACTTTTCGGGCAAAGTGCCTTAGCCCGGATTGTAGCATGGGCCGAGGCGCTTACCACAGGCCGCAGGCAGCTGAGACGACTCCTAAACTTAAACGGCCCTCGCGCGAGGGCCGTACTTGGTTCCGAGAATAGTGCATTACCCATCTAATCGGGTTCCAAAGAACGCCTTGCAATGCTGTGCCAATGGACCAATCCTCGATCCACTAGTGTCCTGTATTCAAAGTTCGCTGGCAAAAGTGGGCGACGTTGGCCAGGATTTGGTCGGCGGTCTTGGTCCAGACAAAAGGTTTGGGATCTTCATTGGTAACATCGAGGTAGCGGTAGATGGCAGTCTCCAGTTCGGCGCTGCTCTGATGCACGCCGCGGCGCAACTGCTTTTCGGTGAGCAGACCGAACCAGCGCTCCACCAGGTTCAGCCACGAGGCGCTGGTGGGTGTGAAGTGCATATGGAAGCGGGGCCGCTTGGCAAACCAGTTCCGGATCAGCGCCGTCTTGTGGGTGGCGTAGTTGTCCGCGATCAGGTGGACGTCGAGGTCGGCGGGCACCTCGGCCTCGATGGTATCGAGGAACTTGCGGAACTCCACGGCCCGGTGCCGTTGGTGGCAACGACCAATCACCTTGCCGGTCCTGGTGTCTAAGGCGGCGAACAGCGAAGTGGTGCCGTGGCGCAGGTAATCATGGGTGCGCCGTTCCACTTGTCCCGGGCGCATGGGCAATAGCGGACGGGTGCGATCCAACGCCTGGATCTGGGACTTCTCGTCCACGCACAGGACCAACGCCCGATCCGGTGGATTCAGGTATAGCCCCACCACGTCCCTGACCTTCTCGATGAAGCAGGGGTCCGACGACAACTTGAAGGTCTCCGTGCGGTGGGGCTGCAATCCGAAGGCCCGCCAGATGCGGCTGACCGTGTTGTGGCTCAGCCCGCTGCGCTGGGCCATGGACCGGGTGCTCCAATGGGTCGCGTCCCGGGGCGCGGTCTCCAGCGTCAGCGTAATCACACGCTCCACGTCGTCATCGGTAACCGCTCGAGGCCGTCCGCTGCGCGGTTCGTCCGACAGTCCGTCCAGCCTCCGTTCCAGGAATCGGGAACGCCATTTCCCCACCGTCTCATCGGACACTCCCAGGTCGGTGCCCACCGTGGTATTGCTGCGGCCTTCGGCACAGCCCAAAATCATTCTGGCCCGCAGCGCCAAAGCTTGCGCCGTTTTCGGACGACGAGCCCACCGTTCCAAGGTTTCACGCTCCACGTCATCCAAAATTAGCGGCGGCATTGGTCGTCCGATTGCCATGGTCATCCTCCTCTGGGCTGCTAACCCGGAGGATACCTCATCGCGAATACTATTACAATGAACTTCAGTTACACCACACTAGGTCCATCACGTAATTGTCGTTCTTCACACTCGCAATCGCCGCCTTGGCTTGGCATCCCGTGAACCGCGTCAATAACTCGGCATTGCGCTGAGCCCGATCAGCATCACTCTTGTTTGCGGTAAACGACACCTCGACGGCGATGTACATGATGTCTGGCCCGTCGGTCGCCATCACCACCAGGTCTGCCTCGCGAAAACTCCTCAACGCCGCCGCGTCCAGACCGCTGTTGGAATGCTTCTGTGCCCACAGGGCCAGTTCATACTTGTCCATGGTCCGGACGTATCCCAGCCCCATATCAAGAGCGATGACGCCCGCCTCTTGAGACACCTCCGCCCGCGCGTGCCCTCCCTTCACTTGCCCAATGTCGTTCGCCATGGATTGCAAACGGCCATCGATCGCGTTGAAAGTCTTTACCATGACCTTGTTGAGGTCCGCTTGGGTGACAGCAAACCGTTGCGTGGGGTCGGTTGGGAACAAGACCAGACCGTCTGGGCCCATTTCCTGGACATCGTAGTTCGTTTCTTGCGCCAAGCGTCTCATCTGTTCAAAGTTGGAGTGCGGGTCGTGCTCGGTCATAGTAACCGTTCCTTATTTGGTATAGCTGCGGTATATCCGGTAAGCGACTACTACGCTCAAGATCGCACACACGAGATCGGCCGGCACAATAAGCTCCTTCGGGGAACCGAAGGAGTCAGATTTGCGTCTACAGTACAGTTGTTGTACAATGCAGAACGTGCGAGCCTGATATTCCCAGGTTCCATATAGTGGATAGTGGGTAGGCAGCTGGGACGTTGCCTACCCACATTTTATACCCGGGGAAGTTGTATTGCAAGCAACCGGGATTGCAAATGCTTGCCACTGCTACGTTGAAAGACATGTCTCATGGATGGACCTGATTTTCAACAACCCTATGCCCTGGTCACATTTAACAGCCAAGGCTTTGACGGTTCCTGGGCGGGCTACGGATGTTGCCAGCCCGTCGGATCAGAAGTCGTCGGTGGTGCCTTCCGGGTCCGGTGGCCCGCCGTCCATGCGTTCCGGGCAGTCAAGGACGCTGATGTCGCAAAAGCGGCATTCCGAGCTGCTGGGCACCCGTCCGGGTGGCGTGTCTGATCCCAGCCGGCGAATGAGCGAGCCGAGATCCTCGATGAACTGGCCGGTCAGCGCTTCCTGCGGAATCCGCACCGTGTGGGTGGGATACAGGACCTCGCCGCTGACCCGGACGTCCCGGTACCTTTCGATGGCCAAGGGCAGGGCGTACTGGTAGATCATGACCTGCACGCGGTGCCAGGGCTGTTCCCGACCGATCTTGACGTCAATGATGGTGGCGTCGTGGTCGTCGAGCACAACGAGGTCGGGACGGCCGGCCAGTGTGGCGGTCTTGCCGCGCAGCCGGAAGGCGTTCTGCCCTTCGACGTACACGTTGCGGTTGCTACCGGCCCAGTGCGCCTTTTGGTCATTGAGCAGCGCCGTATGGCGCATCAGCCACTCGGTCTGGTCGAAGTCGGATGGCCGGCGGGTCCAGTCCTGGTAATGAGCCTTGAACCACACGCTCCACTCGCAGGAGTTCTCGCCGGTGAGCAGGCGGGGCAACCAGGTGGTCCAGATGTAGGGGTGATCTCGTCGCTGTGGCATGGGACGCTCCTTCATTTTGCGCGGTCGGCGCGCACATAGCGCCCTCTAATTTGCAGCGTTTTGGAGCGCCCCGATTTTCGCGAACTCGGGTTCCAGCCCGAGCTCATAGATGGAGCGGATCAATACATACAGGTTGTTGGCCAGCAGTTTGCAGAGCACGTTGTTGGCCTGGCTGGTTGTCGTTTTACCCCGCACGCTGGACCCGTACTTGGCTTTGACCATCGAGAATGTCGATTCGACCTGAGACCTCTGATGGTAGTGCTCGGCGAACAGCTCCTGGTTGAGCAGGAATACTGCGAGATGCTTATCCCAAAGGGAGTTGTCGTAGTGGAATATAGAGTTCGTGCGGAAGGGCACATAGAACCGGATGTCCTCCTCATGCATCCATTTCAGGAGCGGCTCGCTGAGGTAAGCGCCGTCCGCCACTATTTTCTCGACCGTGAACTGCGCCCCTCTGGTCGCTGTGAGCAACATGGGGAGCATTTTGATGTCGGCCACCGGCTCAACCGACGCGGCAGCCGCGGTGATGATGTGGCTCTTCACTCCGACGAGAATGTGGGTTTTGACGTAGGTGGCGCGCGTCTTCTCGGAGCCATACTTTTCGTCGTGCCATCTGGCGTACGTGCTGGTGCCGAAGCCTGAACTGTCGGGTGCGAACACGCGCTCGATTCCCTGGAGGGGTCTGGCCGACTCGGTGATGAGGCCGAGGAGCAGATCGGTGGTCTCAGGATGGTTCAGAAAATCCGTGCCGGTGTTGTGTCCGTACGGCCTGGAGATGTACCCGTCCGCGGCGGCTTTCTCAATGGCAGTGTGGAACCGGCGGGACGACAGACCGGAATACTCGCGAACGATTTCCCCGTACACCAGGTCGCGGACCGGGACCGGTGGGCGACCCATCACCTGGCTGGTCAGTTCCGGCACCAGCGCACAGAGAGCGTGCAGCAGTTTCGGAAACAACCATCCTTCATTGGTCTGGGTGAGGTTATACGTGTGCCAGTTGGTGGATTGTTCCGGCGTCGCCGGCGGGTCCTCCGGTGTCGGCATTGTGATAATGGGCTTCGACTCCGTGACCGGATGTTCAACGGATGACAGGACTGCCGCGGATGCCAGCGCTGGCATCGCTCGGGCCTTCGAGCCTGGGTCAAGCGTGCTCCCCAGCGCCACGATATGTTTGCACGTCCTGAGTGCGTCGGGACAGCTGCAATGGACGCCGTACTCA
Organism: Dehalococcoidia bacterium; assembly: GCA_965220095.1. Taxonomy (GTDB): domain Bacteria; phylum Chloroflexota; class Dehalococcoidia; order Lucifugimonadales; family UBA3495; genus Bin87. The sequence goes on along the minus strand of OZ244805.1, from coordinate 141,827 downwards.
TCCATCCAGAGACGGTAGTACACGTTGGGACGCGACTGGGACTGGATCAGCCAGCCGTCTTCCGTTTCAATGATGGGAGTGGATGCTGCGATGCGCAGGCCGCGTGCGATGCGACGTGCGTCGACGCCATCCGGACCCGGCCAGGGCTCAACGGTGGACAAGTGTTCGGCAGTGCTCATGTTCGCTTCTCCTGAAACGCATCCCTGAATCGCGCCTGGCGGGGGAACGGCCTGAGCTGCCGGCTGTGATTCGGCCGGCGTCTGGCCGTCTGGCACGTCCGCGCGATCGGGGAGTTTGCCGGAGAGACGGCATGAGCAGGGCCCGCCAGCCGAGTTGGACGGCGATGGGCTCTGCCGATTGATAAGAGACTGTGCGTAGTCTAAACTGTGGTGGGGCCACTGGGGACACCTACTCTCCGGTGGGCCAGGCACTGCGGAGCGTTCACAGCGCTCTGCGGTGCCGTTGTTATTAGAACTATTGTACCAAACCCTGCCTGGGATTTCAAACTCCGCCGGCGCTCATGGTTCCTCATCATCCTGGTCGGCGAAGCGCCTGTACCGGTAGGCGCTGTCCCCCACGTATTCCCAATCCTGGGGGTTTCCTTTGACACATTTCCGTATTTCGGTGCGGAGGCTGCTCTCTTTGGCCCTGCTCACACCTGCGGCCACTATTACGTCCAGCGCATGAGTGAGGTTCAGTTGTCCTCCATTGGCGATGGCAATCCGTTCCAGCCGCTCCTTCATGTTCATGCAGCGGCTCAGGTCAACTGCGGCCGGGGTGTCGAAACTCGTGGAGCCATGAGCCAACAGGTCCAGCTCCTGCTGTAATCCAGCCATGGTCCGTTTCACATCCCGGCACCTGGCAATCAATTCCTCGTATCGACATCTGGTTAAATCACATTCCTCCTCTAAGTGCGTTAGTGTTGCGGACATAGCTGTAATGCAATCGTGGAGATGCTCGATCTCCCGGTGCGCCGTCACTTTCGGCTACCTATATCCCTCAGACTCCACATTGCTGGGAATTTTCGCGGTGGTGACATCCATGATCTTTTCGATACGTCCTCCTGCGCGTGTCATGCACATTGGCGAGATAACGTTGCGGGGACACGGAACCTTCCATTGAATGGGCTCAGCTGAATGGGCTCAGCCGACCGGCGACTATCCCCGCTCTCGCATTGAACGCGGCGCGCACCTCTTCCAATGCGTTCCCGCCGCTATTTCGATTCTGACAGACGGTCTGACCTTTGTCAAAACGGCCACCGTAGACCTGGAGGCCGTCCACCTGGTGTCCAGAGATGCGAACAGCATCCTGCGAAACGTGAGGGTGGTTCGCCGGATAACGGAGCTGGCAGACGTTGAAGCGTACGTGCCGGAGGGCGAATTGAGAGTGGCTCAGACTGTCCAACATGAACGGCACTATGACCCTGGATGGTTCGGTTAGCGCTCCCGACCTGCCGTATTGACTGTGCGCTGCCATCGGATATGTGGTAGATTTGCGGCGCAGCAGTGGCGGGTGCTACCCGTCCAAACCCGTAGGGCCTGTTGACATTGCGTCCAGTTCTCGAAGATTGCCACACCGCCAACCGATTGAGGGATGTAACCGTGCCGTCCGCTAGAAACCGCCGACTGCCGAACCCATACATGACGCTAGAAGAGTACGAGCGATTGGCGGGGATCATATTGCCGATGCAATCTGTGGATGAACTACTGGCTGTATTCCCGGACTTTGCAGAGGGATGGGTAGATGACCCTGACGAGAAGCGCCGCGTTGCCGAAACGTCCTTTGAGCGGATGCAGAAGTATCCGCAGGACAACTTGTACGGGATACTGGCCCGGCGTTGCTGGTTATGTGGGGCCCTGAAAGCGTCGTTAATGAATCACACCTTTACGAGGTTCCGTATCTGCCACAGCTGCAACGACCGGCTGGATGAACTGCGTTACAGTCGAGAAGATTGGAACGGGTTAACCTTGAAGGGGCAAGACGCGCTCGTGAACATTGCTTACCGAGAGAACCGAATTGTTGACCGCTGGGAAGTCGTCGGTTATGAGCTAAAGAGACCCCGGCCGAAGCGCGATTAGCGATGCTCAACAGTCCACCCCTCTGCGAAACTTGCTATAACCGCAACGGCGAACCTACGCACGCCTGAATGTCAACAGACCCTAGGCCGCCCGCTGCGACCAGAAGAAATGCAGCACTTCACCAATACGGCGCGGCGGATTGGTGAAGTGCTGCGCTACCAACAATTCCCGGAAACGCTAAAGGTAAACCAGGACGTGTTGGTTTCAACGATTGGAACCAACGACACCCCGACAGAGCTTCGCCAGCAATTCGAGGACCTTGCAGCCTCTTGGCGTGCCGAAACAGTCGGCCTATCTTCGCCAAGAGCAATCGCCGGACATCCTGCATACGAGCGGATCATCGGCCTAGGCGAACCCGTCATACCTCTCATACTCCAGGACATGAAAGAAAACGGCGGGTGGTGGTACCCGGCGCTGCGATCCCTCACCGGAGAAAATCCCGTCCCGGAATCTGCCAAAGGCAGCCCACCGTTGAACGATGAAGCCTGGCTGCAATGGGGACTGGACAATGGGTACGTCTAGGCCGGTAACGTCCCGTCACCCATTGCAGTATTTCCCATGCCTTGGCCCTGACAATCACAGGATTACCAGTCCGGTATCACGTTACTACAACTGCGTAGCGTGGGCGGCAGGGATCGAAAATCAGCACCTATGGCCAAGTGGAGCAGAAGGCGTGATGACGGAATCGGAGGTCACTTGGCCAGAGGGCATCCGAAACGACGAGTCGGTTGAGGCACTCGTCGAATACTTTACAAACATCGGCATTGATGAAAACCTGGCGGTATAAAGCATCGTTCCGCCTGCTCTGAAAGAGGCATTGGCTGCCCAAGTACGCGGATGCGGTGGATTTTATCACAGAGTGCAGCGGTGCCCGCCGTGAATGCTGCCGTGGGAACCCCAGAGGCTGGGCGGCTCGTCTTGCAATCGGTATATTGCGGTGAGACTTTGGCGGAAAGGAAGGAAACAAGCATTCGTCTAACTCTGAACTCTTCCCCTGCTATTGTTCAGAGGGTTCCGTTTGAATTTGCGTGATGTCGTGCTGAAAAGCCCTGATGCTATCCCGCAGAACCAAACGGCACCGTCATGGGTACCTCCCGATGTACAATGACCACATCAATGACATCGTGAGTTACCAAAACGAGCTCATCAAAGTGGTGCGTCAATACCTACCCGATGCGTCGCCAGCCCAATCGACTGAGGAGAGCGATTGACATATGACCAATTTCGGCGAAATTATTGATGCCAAACTTGAGCCGGTTTATGACCGACTCGTTCGGATCGACCACGAACTCCACGGTCTCGGCGAGGATGTGAAGGGGCTCGGCCAGGATATGGGCATAGTCAAACAGGACATACTGGTGATCAGACAGCACTTGGCGGAAATGGACAGCCGCATCGGGTCCATGGACAGCCGCATCGGGTCGCTTCAGGATGGGCAGGAGGGAATACTGGGTCTCTTGGCGGCAATCGTAGAGCGTCTGGACCGTTTGGAAGGGCCTGCGTCAACATGAAAGGGCACGATGCGGCAGCGCAGCGCGGGCTGGAAGATGTTTCCTGAGCCCACCCAATCCGAGCAGCCGGTTCCGACCAAAAACCACTACACTCGCTGGTATATGTGGCTCATCTACCTGGCCTTAGGCGCCTTGCTGGTCGCGGGGGTCTCCGCATTGGTGGTGAGCCTGATGGTCGAGGACAGACAGGAAGACAATTTTGTAACCAGTTGCTATCTAGCCGTCCTTGAGACTCAGCTAGATATTACGGTACGGCATTGCCAATGCATCTGGGATGAACTGCGCAACCATTACGACGCTGACGAGATAACTACGTGGCTGTGGGGAAGCACAGACCCAGACCGGCGCTTCGATGACCGGTTCATAGATGACCGGTTCAAAAGGGCGGGGTTGGATTGCGAATAGCGGCATTCTTTATTCTGCCTGCGTCGATACTGGAACCGCCGCTAACTATCAACTTATAGGAGTCAGAAGATGAAAATCAGGATTTTGGGTATCGTGGTGGTATGTGTTGCGCTGGCCCTGGCGGTCTCCGTGGGGGTTGCCAGTTACTGGCCTCCCGAACCCGCCAGCAGGGTTGTTCAGGCCCACGAAGACGGCACTAACCACATCCACCCGACGCCGACGCCCACACCTTATCCAGCCCTCGGACTGGCTGGGCAGGTCTCCTTGCACTCGGAGCTCTACTACCGGGAATCCAACCACACCCTGGAGGTCACGACGGTAGTACACCACGCGCCGCCGCCGCCTGACGGTTGGCAATTCCGGGGCGCTTATTGGCATGTGAGTGTTCAGTACCAAGGCTGGTCGTTTAGTAGCGCGTGTCAATTATCTCCTTGGCAACCTAGTCGAGGCGATTACGAGAATGGCGTGGCGACCTGCCAGATTCCCCTGCCGGACTACGCGGACTTCGGGAACCTGAGCGAGCCGATGCTAGTTAATATGCAGGCCGGTGTCGAATTTAATGGAGATAATAGACCCGGCGATATTGATCTGAGCGAAACGCTGTACGTTGACCTGTTCGACAGGAGCAACTGGAAGTGACGGGCCTACTGATCTAAGGATGACTGGGGCGCGCCCGAAGTGGAGGCGCTACTGGGCTGAATGATTGTAAAGCTACAGAGGGAGGAATCAAATGGAAGAAAATACCGCTATTCACATCATCGCAATTGAGGAAGCACTACGAGAAATCTCAAAATACATACCAGAAATTGGCGAAATACTGGGATTTGACAGAGAATCCATAGCCATTCAAATAGAAAGACTGGGATTTTCGTCGCAAGACGCAGAAAATATGGCAGAAACAGCAGATATTCTTGCAACAAACATAGTTACCAATCAATGAAAATGCACCCGTGCAGCACTGGCACGTGGGAGATCACGCTTTAAAGGAGGTTCCTATGTCTATCACGATAGACGACCTTTCACAAAAAGCCAGAGCTATGTTGACACGAGCGCTTGATGGTCAAGACCGCGAAAAAGGTCTCATCATCATGCAGTATCGTTTGGGCGGAGTTTTACACTCGGTCATCATCGGCGGCCAGCAGAGCGGGGCTTACGGTGATGACGTTATCGAATATCAAAAAGCATTCTATGAGTTGGTGGACCATCACCTCATCATCCAGACCATGATCGAAGGTACTCCCTCCGGTTACATGGTGACGCCGCTGGGTTGCGAGGTTGCGTGGGGTAACGGTTAGGACATCATGACGAGGAGGCAAACTTATGCCCACTGAACACGACCTGAGCGACAGAGCGCAGGATATTTTCAACGCCGCCAGTCAAGCAACGGGAGAATGGCAGGGCGTTATTCAGCTCGTAGTGGAAACGCAACCAACGTCTATAACTATGAGGATCGGAGGCGAGGTTCTTGGTCGCTTCACCTCATTCCTTGGCTTCATGGAACCTGATGGACGGGCCATCCTGGAATTATCCGATAAAGGTCTCATCGGAGAGGATGAACAGGGCGTCTTCCATATCACCGAAGCATGAAAGGCACGATGCGCCAGCGCAGCGCGGGCACGACTGAAAGGAGGTTTTACATGGGATTTTACGAACAGAAAGTACAGGCCATCCGTGCCGCCCTGATCAACCTGGGCATTGACGAGGCCGAACTGGAACGGGAGGGTTTCCCAGATCTCCCATTCATGATGGATGACGACGAATTGCCTGAAATTGCAACCTTTGTATCAGATGTATCAGGAGACTTTCAAACAAGCATCAAGACAGGAATTTTATGTGGCACGAGCCGACGACTGCTCCATGTCCGTGACGGAATGCCGCCGCTGCCGGCTGACATCGAGCTTTCCATTGAATTCGATACGATCACTTCGGTGTCTTCTCGCACACTCCCTGACGACGGATTATTGCGTGTCTTGTGGAAAATAGAGGACAGGGGAATGCTGCTGGAATCCTTCGACACCACGTTCCGCATGCTGGGGGACAATGCAAAGCGGTTCGCGGACTTCTTGCGTGAGAAAAGCGGATTGTCAACGACGGATAGCCCATGAAGGGCACGATGCGGCAGCGGAGCGCGGGGACGTGGGAGATCACGCTGAACCTGGGGCGCGACGCCCAGGGTGTGCGGCGGCGGCGCAGCGTCACGGTGCGGGGCACCAAGGCCCAGGCGCAGCGGCGGATGCGGGAGCTGCTGGTGGAGCTCGACCGGGGCGTCATCCCGCCGCCGCCGATCCTGCTGCGGGACTGGCTGGCCCGCTGGATGGCCGAGCGCATCATCCCCAACCGCAGCGGGGCCACCGTGGAGCGCTACGAGGGCATCGTTCGCCGGCAGATTGTGCCCCACCTGGGACACCGGCAGCTGGACAAAATCACGCCGCTGCAAATCCAGGAGTGGGAGACGGGGTTGTTACAGGAAGGCGTGCCGGCCAAGAGCATCGGGCTGATGCACACCGTGCTGTCGGGCGCGTACCGCTACGCCCTGCGCCTGGAGCTGGTGAGCCGCAACCCGGTGGCTGCGGTGTCGCCGCCCAGCGTCAGCAAGACGGAAACGCTGACGCCGCCGGTGGGCGCCGTCCACGGTTCCGTTTGAATTTGCGTGATGTCGTGCTGAAAAGCCCTGATGCTATCCCGCAGAACCAAACGGCACCCATTCGCCAGGGCCTTGCCGATAAAGCGCTCACATCAACGCTTTTTGGCAGGTTGTCGAGGAAAGACTTTTAGGTCAACAGGAGGACTTTTCGGGCAAGGCCCCTCGGAGGCGGCCGGTTTCGGGGTCAGCGGGGCGTTGGCGCTGGCTATCATCTACAACTTTGTGCGCCTGTTCGCCGGCAACCTGGCCGGATTTCTGCTCGGCCTGGGTGTCGGAAACCACGTATCCCCGGAAGTTCGGTCGGCGCTACAGGAATGGAACGCCCACCAACGGTTCAGCGGCCAGAGCTTCCGGGGCTACTGCAAGTTCCTCGTTGCAATGTCGCTGGACGCCAGCGTTTCGGCAGCCCGCTCGTCGGCGATGATCATGTTCATCCTGATGGCGGCGTTCACCTTGCAGTTCGCTTTCGCCTACCTGCGCATCTCCATAACCATGGCCGAGTGGGTCGCCGGGTTCGAGTTGAGCGCCGTGCAGCTGGTGATGTTTCTGGTGGTCTTTTACCTGTTGCTGGGCACGTTTATGGAGGCGTATTCCATGATGCTGACCACGCTGCCAATCATATCTCCGGTGCTGCGTGGCGCCGACGTTGACCTGCTGTGGTTCGGCATCATCATGATTATCCTGCTGGAAGCCGCACAAATTAGCCCTCCCCAAGGGTTGAGCCTGTATGTGCTGCAGGGCGCCCGCGTGGATGTGGCGCGCCAGGCCCAGGGGGTCGTCGTTTCCGGGGCCGGCGCCGTGGCGGGGCCTCCGCCGGCTGTCGGAACCATCAATGACGTGTACATTGGCGTGCTGCCGTTCATGGCCTGCATGGCCGTCGTCATCGGGTTGATCATCGCCATTCCAGAACTGGCCACCTGGCTGCCCGACCAGATCAAAGGCGCCCGGTAGCTTCGGTCGATGGTCGTGGCAACACACTACGACTTGACCATTATTGGCGGCGGTTCGGTGGGCCTGACGGCGGCCCGGTTCGCCAACCGTCTGGGCAAGCGGGTCGCCCTGATCGAAGCCGACCGACTCGGCGGCGACTGCACATGGACCGGTTGTGTGCCCAGCAAAGCCCTGCTCCACGCCGCAAACCTGGCGCACGCCATCCGCAATGCCGACCAACTGGGCATCGCGGTCGCAGAGCCGCAGGTGGATTTCGCGGCGGTCATGACGCGCGTGCAGGCCGTGATTCGACATATCTACGCTGACGAAACGCCGAATACGCTGCGCTCCGAAGGCATCGACGTAATTGAAGCGCACGCCGAGTTTCTGAATAGCCATACCCTCGTTGCCGGTGGGCAACAGGTCACCTCCAAATCTTTTCTGATCTGCACCGGGGCATCGCCCTTCGTGCCGCCGATTCCCGGTCTGAACGACACGCCATACTTGACCTACGAGTCGTTTTGGGAGCAACCGTCATTGCCGGCTCGGCTGATCGTGATGGGCGGAGGGCCGATCGGCTGCGAACTCGCCCAGGCCTGCCAACGGCTTGGCTCGCAGGTCACGTTGGTAGAGGCCCTGGACCGTATCCTGCCCAACGATGACCCCCAGGCAGCGGACCTGGTGGCGTCCGCGTTGGTCGCAGACGGGATCGATTTGCGACTGTCCCAGCCGGTGGAATCTGTACACACCACCAATGGCGAGCGCGGTGTGTCCGTTAGAGCTGGCGGCAACAATATCGACGGCGACGCGCTCCTGTGGCGGTGGGTAGGCGGCCCAACGTCTCAGGGTTGGGCCTCGAAGCGGCGGGTGTCGTCTATACCGCCCAGGGAATAACGGTGAACGACCACCTGCGCACCAGCGCAAAGCATATTTACGCCGCCGGGGATTGCGCCGGCGGTTTCCAGTTCACTCATTACGCTGGTTTTCAGGCGGCGATGGCAGTTCGCAACGCCCTGCTACCCGGCGCCTCCCGTGCGCGACCCGAGCACGTTCCCTGGGCCACCTTCACCGACCCCGAGGTGGCTCAGGCGGGCCACACCGAGGAGCAGGCGCGCCGGCGGCATGGGGACAAAGTGCGGGTTCTCACCCGCCAGTTTACGCAAATCGACCGTGCGGTGATTGAGGGCGCCGGCGGTGGGTTCATAAAAGTGGTCAGTCACAACGGCAAGGTGCTGGGAGCGACTGTGGTCGGCCCCCGCGCTGCTGACGTAATTCAGGAATGGACGACCGCCATCGACCGAAAGATGCGCCTCTCCGACGTGATAAAAACCATGCACGTTTATCCCACCGTGGGCATGGGCAATCAACAACTGGCGTGGGAGGCGTATTTTTCCAGCCTGACCAGCGGATTTAAGGGGCAGGCGCTGCAGTGGCTGAGCCGTTAGGTATCTTATTCCGTTTGTCGGAGTACCCGCACGGTTTCCAGTGGAATGTCGGCGCGGAAATCGGCGCGAATATCTTGCGGTAGGGAATCGTAGTTCTCCAGCAATCTTTGGGCTAGTTCATCCGGCCCCCACAACCGTATCACAAAGAACGACTGCTGCTCGTTGCGGTCGTGAACCGGCTTGGTAAATCCTCCCAGGCTGACCAGCAGGCCGTAGTCGGCACCGAACGAGTTTATGTTGCCCCGCAGACTGCTGTACTCTTGCAAATCCACGGGGCTGGTGCGCCCCTTCACCTGTACACACAGGCGCGGTTCTCCAAAACCCATGTCGCCCTTGCCGGCCAGGATGTCAATACCGCCGTCCGGTCCTTCGCGAGTCTGCAACACGTGATACCCGGATGCTTTCAAGATGCTGGCTACCAGATATTCCAACTGGGCACCCGCGTATTGCCGTCGGAAACGGGCAACGATGCGGTCCTTGATTTCCTGGTCAAGGTCGTTTTCTTCGGCTTGGTCTGTACTAACTGAACCGTCGTTTATGGCGGTCGCCGTCTGGTTGCCATGCGTAACTCCCGGCTCGTCAATCGGAGGAGTTTCCAATTCCAGGTAAACGTTGGCAATTTGCTCGATGCGGGTTTCAGCATTGGGTGCGTTGGGTTGCGAAAGGGTCAGCATTGTACCCAGCGAATTCAGCAAGTCCTGGTCAAAATGCGAGCGCGGTATGTTCGTAACCAGCCATTCCACACGGCGAGTATGCGGCACGCCACTTACTGCCAGTTCCGGCTGATAGACATACGGGCCGCTAATCCGTCCAATTGCTACTTCTCTGTTCCTCCCCTTGCGGGGCAACACCACCATATCGCCTTCGCCGACTTCCGTGTAAAAGCGCCACATCTGGTCGGCTCCAGTGCGGCTATCAAGACGGTTGCGCAGATCATCCCGTTCTGCGAAGTCGGCAATGCTCTGTTGCAAGCCATAGCCGATGGCCACAATTCCTCTTTCAAGGAAGGCTTCCTCGTGCTCGCCCCTACTGCCGCCTTTTATGGTCCAAACGGTCATCCTCGCGCCTCGGAACCTTTGCTGGTTGTCAGTTGTAGCACAGTAGGCACTCCTAGCCGGGAGCACCCATGCTGCGCGGGAAAGACAACGCCGGCTTGTCGCGCTGGGAACAGGATGCGCCTGATGACCGGGACGACCGCCCTACGCCGTAGGCGTCGCTCCGATGCGGAATTTCTTGGTGCCGCAGTCTACGCAAATTCCCTGCGTGGCGGGACGACCATTCTTCATTGTCACGCCCTGAACCTCGCGCGAGTCGGTCTTCGCCTTGCATTTGACGCAATAAATTTGTATTTGGGTGGTCATGATTTGCAATTGCCTCCAAGTCGTGTGCCGCTCACTTGCGGCGTTTATCTTTCTTACTCTACCGCTGAGGTTGATGTCAACGGCCTATTGCCACTTCTTCTTGAAATTCCACCAAGTTTCCCAACAACCACATGGGGGATAGATTACGACCGATGCGGCGTACCGCTCGGCCCGGCGGCCCGGAAAAACCCTCTAAAATACGGCGACGGGATTGACGGGCGAACCGGTAGTGTTGTGCAGGCGCAACGGGTTTATGCTGACCGCAAACGTCCAGCGGTTGCGCTGCTGACACTCCCGGGCCACGTCTTCCAGGTTGGCGTTGTCGAGAATCCACAGGCCCATTGCCGTGATAGAAACCTGATGCACCGGATTGGTGAGCTGGCCGCCATACTGCGGTGGGCTAACGTCGTTGCCCGTGTCCGAGCCCAGCACTGCAATGTCCCGCTCCCGGAACAGCGGCAGACAAGCCGCCTGACACGCGGTGGATCCGGCCTCCCGGGACACTGGACCCTCTACGTTGCGCCGGTGCAGTTGACCGGTCCGAATCAGCAACACGTCGCCGGATTCGATGCGGAACCCACAGCGTTCTTCGGCAGCCAGGATATCCTCGGGCATAACGCCCTCCCCACGCTCCACCCACTCGATGCCTCGCACCAAAGGCACGTCCACCAGCACGCCCCGGGTGATAAAACCGCGATGCGCCTGTTCCACCGAGCAGACCGTGGCGCCCAGGTTGGTGGACACCAGGTGCGCCGGCTTGCCGTTGTACGTCATGCCATTCCAGAAGAAATGCGCCAGACTGTCCACGTGAGTCACGGACACGCCGTGGAAAATCATCCCGATGTAGTCCATTGCCACGGCGGATGCCCGCGTCGACACCTTGTCGCCGGTGGCCCATCCCTCACCGCTCTCCACCATGTAGTGAACCGGCGGCGCCGGCACATCGAGGGTCGGATCCCAGGTAACGTCGCGGGACAGGGATACGCAATAGCCTTCCTCAACCGTGGCCAGGGCCGAACGGGTTTTCTCGGGGGTTATCAGGTTTGGTGTTCCCAGTTCGTCATCATCACCCCAACGACCCCAGTTGGACAGACTGTCAAACCAGCCCAGCACTTCCTGCTCCGACGGTATACCTGCTTGCGGCATGGCGCTATCCTCCTCGCTGATAGTGTGCGTAGCTACCCAATTTACGTTAGGGCCGGCATTATGCCGCAGGGCCGGCAACGGCGCAACCGGCTCGTGCGTACCCACTGTGTCATTGCGAGCGCACCCACTGTGTCATTGCGAGCCTACCCACTTTGTCATTGCGAGTGTAGCGTGGCAATCTCGTCGCCGTAGCAACAGCGGGTCGCCAACGTGTGTTCAACCTCATCGAGATTGCCACGTCGCTATGCTCCTCGCAATGACAGATTAAAGTGGGTAAGCGTGACCGCAACCGGCGTATCCGGGGATCGGCAAGGTGTGCTATAATGCCGCCAACTACCGCACGAGATAAAGATTATGCAGTGTCAAATTTGCAAAAAAGCCGGCATGACCGGCAACAATGTTAGCCACTCCAAGCGCCGGACCAAGACGCGCTGGAAGGCGAACGTTCACAAGCAGACGTTGGCCATCGATGGCAAACCGACGCGGGTCAAGATTTGCTCCCGTTGTTTGCGTACGATGTACAAACTGCCACGGGGCAAGAAGGCCAGGGCTCGGGCTGTCGAATAGCGTTACCCGTTCTAACAGCAAGCTCTACAACTGGACGGGCGTTTGTCCCGTTCGTTGTTTTTTAACCGGCGCCTATGGTTCCGGATCTACACCCGAAACGGTTTCCCGCAGTGTCGCGATTGCCTCCGCAACCGACTGCTCCGGGTTGAAGATTGCCGTTCCGGCCACCAGTATCTGCGCGCCGGCGGCCACCGAATCCCGCGCCGTGGCATCGGCTTTGACGCCGCCATCCACTTCCAGTTGGGTCGCGTAGCCGTTCCCCTGTATCAGGTTGTACAATCGGCGCAGTTTGCCCAGCGCCGACGGGATGAACGACTGCCCTCCGAACCCCGGGTTTACCGTCATCACCAGCACAATGTCCAGGTCGGGCAGCACTTCCTCCACCGCCGAGATCGGTGTTGCGGGGTTGATTGCCACACCAACCTGATTACCCTGTTCCTTGATGAGTCCAACAGTGCGGTGGAGATGGGCGCAGGCCTCGGCGTGCACCAGCACCTGGTCGGTGGTCGCCTTGACCAGACCAGGCAGCAGGCGATCCGGCTCGTGAACCATCAGGTGCAGATTCAACGGCAGGTCGGTGGCGGCGCGGATGGCATCCACCACTATTTCGCCAAAAGAAATGTTGGGGACGAAGCGCCCATCCATAATATCGACGTGGATGAGGTCTGCTCCGGCAGCTTCAGCGTCCCGCACCTGCTGCGCCAGGCGTCCGAAATCGGCGGCCAAAACCGACGGCGCAATTTGTACATGGGCGGCGGTGCTCGTCATCAGTCGCTTGCCTCTGCCAGTATCCGGTTCGCGCGGGCCATACCCTCCGCCACGCGACCCGGAGCCGTGCCGCCCGGGTTGTCGCGGGCGGCCACCGAGGCGGTGGCGGTTATATCGTATACGTCGTCGGCAAATTGAGCGGCAAAACCCTGATAGGTTGCCAACGGCAATGCAGACAAGGATTGCACGGAGTCTTCGCAGTATCGACACAACCGGCGCATAACTCCGTGGGCCTCGCGGAAAGGCATCCCCTTGCCCACCAGATAGTCTGCCAAGTCGGTCGCCAGCATATAACTCTCGCCGGCCAGAGACTCAACGCGGCCGGCGTTCAACTCCATACCGCTCAACATATCGGCGAACACCCGTAGCGTGGCCAACATCGTATCCACCGTGTCGAAAAACCCTTCCTTATCTTCCTGAAGGTCGCGGTTATATGTCAACGGCAGCCCTTTCAGCACAGTTAGTATGCCCATCAGGTGCCCGTACACGCGACCGGTCTTGCCCCGCGCTATCTCGGCAAAGTCAGGGTTGCGCTTCTGCGGCATGATACTGCTGCCGGTGGTGAATTCTTCGGCCAGTCTGACAAACTCAAACTCGCGGCTGGACCAGATAACGATTTCCTCGGCCAGTCTGGAAATGTGCATCATGGCGATTGCCGCCGCTGAATGGTACTCCGCCAGAAAGTCCCGGTCTGCTACGGCGTCCATACTGTTGGCGCTAATCTCGGAGAACCCCAGCGCCTCGGCCACCGCATGGCGGTCGGTCGGATAGGGCACACCAGCCAGGGCCCCGCTGCCCAACGGCAGCACATCCATACGCTGTGCACAATCCCGAAACCGACCGGCATCGCGTTCCAGCATCTCAAAATACGCCAGCATATGGTGAGCGAACAGGACCGGTTGCGCGCGCTGCAGGTGGGTGTAGCCCGGCATCACAGTGCCGGCGTTTCGCTCCGCCAACTGCACCAGCGCACGCTGTACGCTCCGCAGGCCGGCAACGGTATGGGCGATAACCTCACGGGTGTACAGGCGCATATCCAGGGCAATCTGGTCGTTGCGCGAGCGGCCGGTGTGCAGCCGTCCTGCGGCCGGCCCGATGAGGTCGGTAAGCCGCCGCTCGATGTTCATGTGCAGGTCTTCCAGCGACGCATCCCAGGGGAAGGTGCCGGCCTCGATTTCGCCTTGCACCGCGGACAATCCCTCGCTGATGCTATCCGCGTCGGACTGCGAGATTATGCCCTGCCGGGCCAGCATGGCGGCGTGGGCTTTGGAACCGGCAATGTCCTGGCGGTATAGTCTCCGGTCGTAGTGAATGGAGACCGTGTAGTCGCTGTGGGCTGTCATCGGCGCGGCGTCTGGTCAGCCATCCAGATAGGCAAAGCTGGCTGCCAGGTTGGCGAACACCGTGTCCGACGGGGGTATCTCCATCACCGCAGCCCCCGAGTAGGCTTTGCCCTCCAGGATGCGCAGCATGGCCCGGCAATCCAGGTCGCCGTCATCGACGCTGAGCAACGCGGCGCCGTCGCGGGCCTGTTTGAAGTGCACAATCTTGATGTAATCCGCCGGCAATGCGGCCAACTCATCCAGCGGCTCGCTTTCGGGATGCCGTCGCAGCTGGTTGGTCGGGTCGGGGCACAACCCAAGATACTGGCCTTCGGCATCGGTCATTTGTGAACGGGCCTGTTGTACCAGCAGACTCATCGAGCGCAAGGGTTGGCCGGAGTTTTCCATCGAGAATATGACGCCCTGGCGGGCTGCTTCCCGTACCAAAGGAACGATGCGGTCAACCTGCTCGGACAAGTCCTGTGGGGTCTCCCAGGGAATGTCGCTGGCCGCCGGGTCAACCGTCCGCAGGTGCGGCGAGTCGCCACCCACCAGGCGGGCAGCCTCCAACTGCGACTGGAACAGCCCGCCGTTGGGGTCAATATCCGTAGTCAGGCAGGGCAACGCTACCGCCAGGTCAAAGGACAGATCGGGAAAGCGCACCACCAGTTCCGCCAACTCGGTCAGGTTGGGCCGCCAGTCATCGCCCGCTCCGGTCTCGGCGCTGGCCAGGCAGGTTTGACGCAGTTCGACATGGCCAGCTCCATTGGCTTGCGCCTGCGCGACAAGGTCACCCAAACTGGATTCATCCAGTTGGTTGCGCCAGGAATTGCTGATAGCACCGTAAATCATGTGGACCTCCGCAGCCGCTGAGATTGGTTAGCTCAAACTATACCCCAGCCAACAGCAACCCTCAACCGCCGCCGTTGGGACATTCCCAACGCTGGCCGACACAGGCGCTATGCTAAAATGGCGGCACAAGGCAATGTTCACGACCAGCAATCTCCAGGAGACCCAAAATGGCTGAATTGTATAGCGAAAGATGCACCGCCTGCCGCCGCGATTCTCCCCACGTCACCGACGCGGAAATCGCCGAGTTGCGTCCGTCAATCGACGATTGGGACATGATTGACGAATCCGGCATACCGAAGCTGGACCGGCAGTTCAAATTCAACAATTTCGTGAATGCTCTCCAGTTCACCAATGCGCTAGGCGAGCTGGCCGAGTCCGAAGGACACCACCCACGGCTAACCACCGAATGGGGCCGCGTAACGGTCACCTGGTGGACGCACAAAATACGCAACCTGCACCGTAACGATTTCGTAATGGCAGCGAAGACGGACCAGCTTTACGCGGAGCACGAGCCGGCTGAGGGATAGCGAGAAGCACTGCGAGAGGAACAGAGATGAGCCGGGAAGTGCGCTGGCATTACAGGTTCCGTAATTTTTCTCGTGCGTACACCCTGTTGCGCGAGGCGATGGACCGAGAGGTTGCGGAACTGAACGAGCTGGAGCGTGAAGGGGTTATCCAGCGGTTTGAATATACGTTCGAGCTGGCCTGGCTGACGCTCAAAGACCGCTTGGAATACGCCGGAGTTACCCTATCCGAGATAACGCCGCGCAACGTCATCCGCGAAGCCTTCGCCGCCAAACTGATTGCCGACGGGGACGCTTGGACGGATATGCTCGTTGACCGCAACTTGATGTCGCATACCTACGACTTTGCGAGGTTTGAGGCCGTGATTGAAAACATTCGCCGTCGCTATCTGGCCGTCCTCGACAACCTCTACCATCGGTTGAGCCTGGAACTGCTGGATGATGAAAGCCCCTGACCTGCCGCTGGCAACCTGGGACAAGATGAACCGGGTTTTCACCGCTTATCCAGAGCTGACGGCGGTAACGCTGTTCGGCTCGCGCGCTACCGGCAAGGCAACGCCACGCTCGGATTACGACCTGGCGACTCATGGGATTTTGGACAACTATCGGCTGGGGCGGCTGGCGCTGGACCTGGAGGATTTGGACATTCCCCAGAAGTGCGACATACAAGATTACGCCAGCATCAAACACCCACCATTAAAGCGTCACATCGACGCGTTCGGAATCACCATCTACCGGAAAGGAATACCCTGACGCCTCAAGATAGTAATCAGAGATTCATGGGAGGCATACAATGACGAACGTTTGGTGCGTTCGCGCAGAAAACGGCAAGCACACACAGGCCTTTGTTGATGGAGGTTATGTGGGCGGTGGTTGGTTTAGCGAATATGGAAATGCTGCCTCCGTCACGGACAAAGAAGAACTCAAGCACTGGTTCGAGAAGTCTCGATCCGAGATTACAAGTCCATACGTAACGGGAGCAATCGTCGGAATGGCTTTTTTATTTTTGAGGGAAATCCAAATTGACGATTACGTAATCACCCCGGCGGAAGATTCGTCCCAGTTGTGGTACGGGCAGGTTACGGACGATTTATACTACGAACCCGAGCCTGCCGACGGCTGCTGGTTTCCCCATCGCCGCAAAGTCGATTGGGCGGAAAAACCTCTTAACAAGTCAGAGATGTCCGTGTCATTCCAGCAGACCATGAAAGCCGCCAAATCAGCTTTCGCGATCCCGCAACGAGATGAGTTTTGGGTCGCGATCAGCCGCACTGGTCCGACACCGACCCCGCCTCCCAAGCAAGATCACCGCCGTGTAGTCCTCGATCATATCCTGAAACTGGACCCTGATGAGTTCGAGATATTCGTCAGTCACCTGCTGTCGGCTCTCGGTGTTGGGGACACGGAAGTCGTCGGCAAACCTGGGGATGAGGGCGTGGATGTGAAGGGAGTATTGAATGTGTCCAACTTGGCGGTAGTAGAAATCTACGTACAAGCTAAACGCTACAAGAACAAAACAGTTAGTGCCAGTGCTGTAAAGAAACTCCGGCAAGTTATCCCGCAAGGGGGCCAAGGGGCTGTAGTAACAACAGCGGATTTCGGGAAAGGCGCGCGTGAGGCAGCGACAGAATCGGGCTTCCCACGTATCGGCTTGATTAACGGTAGCCAACTGTCGGATTTGCTGATCGAATATTGGAATGACATCCCAGATGATTTTCAGGAAATGCTGGGGCTAAAGTTCGAGCTGGTACCAATCCAAGTGAAACCGCCTCATTAAAAAGCAAAACCCATTTCTGACAGGAGCCATTATGCGAGTCGTCTATTCCCTAAAATCCCGCGACCTGAATGCCGTGGCCGCCGAGGCTGCCTGGGCCGAGTCGATGGGTTACGACGGTATCGCCACCAACGAAACCGCCCACGATCCGTTCCTGCCGTTGGCGGTGGCCGCTACGACCACCAGCCGCGTGACGCTGGAGACCCACGTGGCCATCGCCTTCCCGCGCTCCCCGATGGTACTGGCCTATACCGCCCGTGATCTGCAAGACGCCAGCGGTGGACGGTTCCGGCTCGGCCTGGGCACCCAGGTTAAGGGACACATCGAGCGGCGGTTCGCCACCCGATGGGGTGGTTCGCCTGGGCCGCGTCTGCGTGAATATGTGCAGTCGTTGCAGGCAATCTGGAATTGCTGGGACACCGGCAGCAACCTGGAATACGCCGGCGATTTCTACCAGTTCTCTTTGATGACGCCGTTTTTCAGCCCCGGACCCAGCGAATACGCCCATCCCGAAGTGTTCACCGCTGCCGTTAACGGCTACAACTGTCTGGTCGCCGGCGAATGCAGCGACGGTCTGATGCTGCACAGTCTCACCTCCCCCGAGTACGTGCGCCAGATAGTCAAGCCCAACATTGCCGAGGGCGCGCGACGGGCGGGGCGCGACCCGGCGGACGTGTCCGTAGTTGGCGGCGGGTTCATCGTAACCGGCCCCAATCAGGCCGCCATCAAAGCAATGGACGCCGAAACGCGCCGTCGAATCGCTTTCTATTCCTCCACGCGCACCTATTTCCCGGTGCTGGAGTGCCACGGCTTCGAAGACATCGGCCGCCAATTGCACCGGCTGTCTCTGGAAGGCAAGTGGGAAGAGATGGGCAACCTGGTGCCGGATGAGATGCTGGACGCGTTCGCAATCATCGGCGAGTACGACGAGATACCCGGCATGTTCAAGGAACGGTACGGCGGGTTGGTTGACGAAATGCACTTCTCGATCCAGACCACCAACAACGCGGAACACGCCCAACTGCGCCGCATCGTCAACCAGTTGCAGGAACAGTAGATGAAACGCGGTCGTGGCAACCGACAACTTTTATCGATGCTGGACGCCACCCGATTCAAACTTGCCAGCGAATCGGAGCTGACCTACCGCCTCAAGTGGGCTGCCTGGGAATGGCTGTACAACGTCGCCGACTGCCGCACCGTCGGATTTGAGGTGCGCCTGCATGGCCCGTGGGGTTCGATAGTAGATGTGGTGGCCGTCGGACGGAACAACGTGGTGTACGCGGTTGAGGTCAAATCCAGCCGCTCAGATTTCGCCCGCGACAACAACACTGACGCCGACATCGAACGGCTGCGCCAACGGATGGGGTCGCTGACCCGACGCATCACGCTGGCCGAGCAAACACTGGCTCAGGCGGCTGAGTTCGCCCGTGGTCATGCCGGCGACCGGTGGCGCGACCTGCCGGCGTATCGAGTGGCCGAATCGGACCGAAACCGCCTCACCGACGAGCTTAAACGGTTGCGCGAACGGTTGACTACAGTGTCCAACAAGTTCCACGATCCCCGATTTCTGGCCGCCGCGCACTACCACTACATCATGGCGCCGTCGGGGGTTGTGCTCGCAGAAATGATGCCGCCGCAGTGGGGTTTGCTTGACCCGACTCCACAAGAGATCGTAACCGCGCCCGGCCAAACGATTCGTCAAAATAGCGGTATCATGGCCAACGTATTTCGCGCCATCGCCCGCAGCAATGGCCGGTCGATGATGCGGGCTTACGGTGTACGTTTCGGCAAGGATGGTGCGGAATTTCCCCGGCACGGTACGGTTGACCAGAACGCCTGAGCGCTAGACTAACGCCGCTGCCAAGTTATTCCGGCTCCGGGTCGCGCTCGTCCAGCTCGTACCAATATACTTGTCTGCTGTCGATGACATCCTGAATATCGCGATCGTTGCGTACACTGCCAATCGCAGCATGGGCCGGGTGGCTAGTGAATCGGGTCAGCAGACGGGCGTTGCGGACAGCGCGGTCGGTGTCGCGATGGTCGGCGGTGAATGATACTTCGATGGCGATGTAGTGAACATCACCGTTGTCGTCGTTGGCTTCAATGACCAAATCGGCGATGTGGAAACTACGCAAGTCTTCCCTGGAAATGCCGGACGTGTCGGCGGTTCGGGTCATTTGCACGAGTTCACTGGGATCAAGAACGCGTACTTTCTGAAAGCCCATTTCATCCACGATGGCATCAGCGTAGCGGGCTGCTTCTGTCCGAGCGTAGGATCCTCTGATCCTGGAGATGTCATCAGCCAAAGTGTCAAATCTTCGGTCAGTTCGGACGGCGAATTGCTCCATCCTCTCGTTGAACTGGCGTTGCGAGTCGTTGAACTGGCCCTGCTCGGCCACAAACTGGTCGATGCGGTCGTTGAACTGGCCCTGCTCGGCCACAAACTGGTCGATGCGGTCGTTGAACTGGCCCTGCTCGGCCACAAACTGGTCGATGCGGTCGTTGAACTGGCCCTGCTCGGCCACAAACTGGTCGATGCGGTCGTTGAACTGCCGTTGCTCGGCCACAAACTGGTCGAACCGGGCGGGCAAGTTGATTAGTTCTTCGGTGAGGATTTCACGCCGCACCGCCGCTTTCCATTCCGGGTTTTCCGCCAGCGCTCGCAGCAGGTCTTCGGTTGTGTGGATGATAACCATGGGTAGCTATTCCAGTGAATCCATTATACGCCCGGTTACGGATGTTGCTGAACAACGCTGATTAGCGATTCAGCAGCCACCATTCCTCACTGCCCAGGTTGAACTCGATGCGCCGGAAACCCTCGGCGAATTCCACGCCGCAGCGCTGGCCCTGGTTCCGGCTACCTTCAGCGAATCGCTCCAACCGATGTGCCGGGGTACGCACGCCCATCTGCGATACGTGCGCGCTCAGAGACTCGGCCTTCAGGCGGATGTGCTCCTCGGTAACCTCGATGAACGTGTCGGGCCGCTCCGAACCCCACAGCAGGGCTTCCCGCACCCGGTGCGGTTCCAGTCCCTCGTCCGCAATCTGTTCGGGAAAATCCAGGTAGCTCCAGGCATATGAAAATGCCGCATCCAGCGCCACCTGACCGCTCCGGCGGTGGTCCCGGTGCGTGTGGGACGTTACACGATACGGGTCGATGCAGAACACAACCTCAGGTTTGTGCCGTCGAATCTCCCGCACCACCTCGCTCCGGTACTTGACCGTATCCTCCAGCTCACCGTCGCCGTACCGCAGGAATACCACCTCGGCTACTCCCAGCAACTTCGAGGCATTTTGCTGCTCCGCCTCCCGGGTCGCGGCCAGCCGTTCGGGGGTCATTTCGCGATCGCCGGTGCCCTTGTTCCCGTTGGTAGACATCAGCACCACCACGTGGGTACCCGCTTCGGCTATCCACTTGGCCATGGTAGCCCCGCAGCCGCCCTCGGCATCGTCAGGGTGCGGAGTAACCACCAGCGCGCTGGTCGGCGGCTCCGTCATCAAACGTGGGGTGGGTGCATACTCCTGGTCGGGGAATCCCCAGCCATCTATGCCGTGCGGCCTGCTAGTCATTAAGAAGCTCCTGAGGCGTTCGGCCCCACCCCAACCCCTCTCCCGGCGGGAGGGGGTTGTTACTGGTGGGCCGGGAAAACTACGTCGCTAGCAAGGATTTTTTATCGGATAGGTTCCCAGACCGCACAGCGTAACGTGGGACGGGTTGGCGGGTTTCTAGCCACCCATGTGGAACACGACCATCTTGAGTTCGGTCATCTCTTCGATGGCGTAGCCCGGACCTTCCTTGCCCATGCCGCTGTCCTTCAAGCCGCCATAGGGCATGACATCGGCACGCCACTGGGGCGAGGCATTGATGTGCAGGTTGCCGGAATGCACTTCCTGAGCGAACCGCATCGCCCAATCCACGTTTTGGGTGAAGATTCCCGCCGACAGGCCGAACCGGCTGTCGTTGGCCTTTGCAATAGCGTCATCAATGTCTTCAAAGGCGCTGACCGCTATTGCCGGCCCGAACAGTTCCTCGCGGGAAATCAACATTTCGGCGCGAGCATCGGCGATGACGGTGGCAGTGTGCAGCGTGCCCTCGCGCTCGCCGCCGGCGATAACGCGGGCTCCCTGACCGACGGCTTCGGCAATCCAGCTTTCGACACGTTCGGCGTCGTTCTGGCGGATCATCGGCCCCATCTTGACGTCTTCGTCAAACGGATTGCCGGCGTTGAATTCCTGCGTGGGCTGCACCAGCGCGTCCAGTAAGTCGGCGTATATCGCCCGCGCCGCGAACACCCGTTGCGTGGAGATGCACACCTGGCCGGCGTTGGAGAAGCCGCTGGCCACGGTCGCCGCCGCCACCTTTTCGATGTCGGCGTCGGACATGATGATCAGCGGGCTGTTGGAACCCAGCTCCATCGTTACCTTTTTGATGCCAGCGTTGCGGCAGATGCGGTCGCCGACTTCCATGCTGCCGGTGAAGGTAATCTTGCGAACGCGCGGGTCGCCGGTGATGCTATCGCCAATCTCCCCGCCGGAGCCGGTAACCGTTTGGATAGCCTCTTCCGGCAGGCCCGCTTCGAGGAGAATCTCGGTGAGTTTGAGGGCCGATAGCGGAGTGTCTCCGGCCGGCTTCAGGATGACCGCGTTCCCGCCCGCCAGGGCCGGTCCCACCTTGTGGCAAACCAGGTTCAGCGGAAAGTTGAACGGAGCAATGGCGGCCACGACGCCCACCGGTACGCGGATGGTGAACCCAAACTGGCTGACTACGCCAGGTGCGGCGTCCAGGGGTACCGTCTCGCCGTGCAGGCGCTTGGATTCCTCGGCGGAGAGCGTGATGGTCTGGATGGCACGCTGCACTTCGGCGCGTCCCTCTGCGATAACCTTGCCTTCCTCGCGGGTTATGGTTTCGGCCAGGTCGTCGGCTCGTTCGGCCATCAGGTCGGCGGCGCGCTTCAGGATGGTGTAGCGACGATGGGCCGGCAGCTTGGCCATCACCTGCGCGCCACGGGCGGCGCTGGTTATGGCTGCCTCCACATCGGCGGCGCTGCCCCGGGGTACCGTGTCGATTACAGATTGGTCAAAGGGATTGACGACCGGCATCCTGTCATCGCGGTCGACCCATTCGCCGCAAATGTACATTTTCATGGTGTGCTCTCCTCACCGTCAGGAATGATATGTAACCACCGCAGCAACTCCACGGGGCGTTTGGGGATTGTACTACGCTGGCCCGGCCACCACCAGACGCGGTGTTGACGCGGCCCGCCGGATTCCAATCCAGACGAAGGACACCGCTTCGCAGCGGCCGCCAGCAATAGTATCGCGGTTTCGTCCGCTAGTTAAAATCACCGCCGTGGGGAGACGGGGCGGCCGGCTGCGCGACGGGTTGGGCGGGCAAGGGCGATTTATTGTCGCCCAGCACGATGCTTCGGCCCATGTTGGTAACGCGATAGTGGCCCGATTGCCCGGGGATACGTTCCAGCCAACGGAACTTGGTGCGAGCTGCGTTGCGCAGCGTTTGCACAAAGCTGTGGGGCAGCGGCCAGCCCGCCAGCGAAAACAGTTGCGACAACTCATCAGGGTCCACGCTCTTCACCGCCAGGAAACGAGCGGCGGCCTCTGCTGCCACCACCACCCGCCGCATATCGCCCAGCGGGCTGACGTTCTGACAAAAGGCAACGTATTCACGTTCCTCCGATGTGGTCGGTTCGGTAACCCGGACCCGCTGGTTAACGGGAATGCTATCCGAAGTTGCCTCGACCGTTGGCGGCGGTGCGTCCTGCATGGTCGCAGCCGCCGGCACTGCGCCGCGCGCGTATGGCGGCGGCAATTCAGCGGGCGGGGGATGCCCGTTGCTTGCCGGGCTGGCAACCTCTCCTCCGGTCGCAGCCGCCAATAACCCCGCAGGACTTTGTGGTTCGGTAGGCGTGGCGTACCTTGAGCCGTTGTCGGCGCTATTGCCGTTGGAGTACGGAGGCGCTTCAGTATTGGCGGCATTGATAGCTGGCGCCGCACCATCGCCGGCGCCGTTCAACTGAGGCAACGCCGAGTACAGCAACTCACGCGCCAGTTCCCGATCCTCGGTTTCAATCGAGACCTGGGCGCCGTTTGGCAGCGTGATGGCTAGCTTTATTACTCCCGACGTCTCCATCCCACCCTCTCAACTGGCTATTCCGGGGTGATAGTAATGTACGGCAGTTGCCGTTTGCAAGGAATCCAGGTGCGGCGTCAGGGCCTTTCCAAAGTTAGTACGTCATTCCGACGCAAGCCGAAATCCCAGGTGTCCTTAATCAGAAGAATCCCGTCCATCCCGTTTATCCTGTTCATCCCGGTAAAATAATGTCCCCAATGCCAACGACTTTGGGAAGGCCCCAGGTTCGGCGTTTATTTTATTGTCCCACACCAGCGCCAACGATTCACCCCAGCCAGGCGATGAGCAGGGCAGCCGTCCCCAGGAAAATCAGGAACCCGAACACGTCGGTAAACGTGGTCACAAAAACCGCCGACGACACAGCCGGGTCGATGCCCATTTTACGCAGCATCAGCGGAACGCCGGCTCCGGTTAACGCCGCTACCAGCAAGTTGCCCACCATTGCAATCGCCAGCGCAATTGCGAGGCCGATGCTGCCTTTCCAGAGGTAACCCAACGCTCCGACGATCAGGGCCAGCACCAGGCCGTGGAAAAACCCCAACAACACTTCCTTGCCCAATAGCCGCATTCCGCCATGATGCGGCACGTCGCCAATCGCCATACCTCTGACGACCAGCGTAACAGTCTGCGTACCGGCGAGGCCGCCCTGTCCGGCTACGACGGGAAGAAATGCCGCCAGCATTGCGATTGCCGCGATGGTGGACTCAAACATACTGACCGTTGCGGCGGCCACCAGAACCGTACCCAGATTCAGGATTAGCCAGGGCAACCGGTGCCTGATGGACAGTCCCACGGAACCGAATACCCGCTCGCCAGGCGCCGATGCGATCCGCAGCATATCCTCGGTCGCTTCCTCCTCGGCGATGTGCATCATCTCTTCGGCCTGTATTACGCCCAGCACGCGTTGCTCTTCATCGACTACCGGCAGAATGCTCAACGTATAGCGGGACATGATGCGTTCGGCTTCTTCCTGGTCGGTAGTGGGTGTCACCGACACCAGCCGGTGGTCATGCTGCTCAGCCAGCTCGCCTACGGAACGCAAGGGTCGCGCCAGCGCCAGATTGGCGATGCTGACGTAACCGACCAACCGTCGATCGGTGTCGAGAACACACACCCAACCGAACCCACCGGCGTCTTCGCCGAACAGCCTCAACGCATCCAGGGCAATGGCAGCGGTATCATCCTGATGCACATGGGGGAAATCCGGAGTCATAATTCCGCCCGCGGAATCGGGCGAGTATTGCAACAACGGCACCACGTCTTGCGGGCGGTCCAGTTCGGCAACGATGGCGTCAGCCTGGCCCTGCGGTAGTTCCTGCAGGATGTCTACAATGTGGTGGGCGTGGACTTCGTCCAGCAGGTCGGCAGCCCGTTCCGGGGGCAGCTCGCGCGTAATGGTTGCTGCGGAATCGGTGGGAGCCTCGTCCAGGATGTCCGACAGTTCGTCCAGCGTTAGCAAACCCAGCAGTTGGCGTCGTTCCGACCGCGAGGTGCGCTTCAGCAGAATGCCCTGGTCGGCCGGCCGCAATTCACGCATCAGCGCGGCCGCGCTGTCGCAGTCCTCGCGTCCGAGGGTTTCCAGCACCAGCTCGGCGAAGGCCTCGGGGTCATCCGCGGCCGGATCGTCGCACAAGTGCGGTGCAACAGCCAGCGACGCCTCGGGGTGTTCAGGGTCGGCGTGGAGTGTCATCAGTGCTCCCATTGCGACCGACCCCGCCAGGTCGGCCTATATGGTTTGTTTCAGCCTCACCGCCAGCGAACGGGTCAGGCCCGGCACGGCGGCAATTTCATCGACGCTGGCATCTTTGATGCCCTGCAACGACCCGAACTTGCGTAGCAGCATTCGCTTGCGTTTCGGGCCAATTCCCGTAACCATATCAATCGACGATTTTAGACTGCTCTTCGATCGAAGGTTCCGATGGAAGCTGACCGCGAACCGGTGAGCTTCGTCGCGGATGCGTTGCATCAGATACAGCCCCTGGGAGTTACGGGGCAGTATGATTGGCTCCGGCGTGTGCGGGACGAAGAGCTCCTCATTTTCCTTGGCCAGCGAGCACAACGGAATCTGTTCCAGGCCCAGGTGCAGCATAACCTCGCGGGCCGCCGAAAGATGCCCCTTGCCTCCGTCGATGATTACCAGATCGGGCATTACGCCCCAGGTGTCAACCTTTCCGTCGGGATCGGGATTGTTGATTGCCTGACTCAAACGCTTGAACCGGCGGGTCAGCATCTCTTTCATGCTGGCGTAGTCATCAACGCCCTCAACGGCCTTAATTTTGAACCGGCGGTAGTCGCGGGTGAAGGGTTTACCGTCGTCGAACACCACCATGCTGCCCACCAGGTTGCTACCCTGGATATGGGATATGTCGTAGCATTCCATCCGCCGCGGCAAGGCTGGCAAGCTGAGTTCTTCCTCCAGCTCGGCCAGGGCGCCCTGGACGGCGTCGGAACGGTTCAGCCACTTGGCACGATGCTGAGCCAAACCCTCGGTGGCGTTGTCGGCTACCACTTGCAGCAGCTTCCGGTTTTCGCCGCGCTGGGGCCTGACGATGCGCACGGCTCCGCCTCTCTTTTCCCGCAAAAACCCCAGCAATAGCGGCGCATCTTCCTCCGGCGGTTCATGCTGCACCAGAATCGTAGGTGGCACCTCGAGAGCCGTGGCGTAGAATTGCTGCACGAATTGGGCGATGATGGCGCTGGGTTCGTCGTCCTGGGGCCCGTCCATAAAGAAGTGGTCGCGCCCGATGAGCTTGCCGCGACGCACGAAAAACACCTCGACCCACGTCTCGCTGGCGGCCACCGACACCGCGATGGCATCCAGGTCGGTCTGGCGGCCGGAGTCCACTTTGACGGTGCGTTCTTCTTCAAACCTGGTGATAGCGGCAACCTGGTCGCGCAGGACTGCGGCGCGTTCGAATTCCAGCTGACCCGCGGCTTCCTCCATTTTGCCCCGCAACTGGCCGGTAACCTGCTCCGTATTCCCTTCCAAAAACAGGATAACCTGCTTGACCACTTCGGCGTATTCGTCCCGGTCGGCCAATCCGGCGCAGGGACCAACACAACGATGGATGTAGTACTCAAGGCAAGGACGCGGGTCGGTGCCCGTAATCTTTTTCGTGCACGAACGATACGGAAACAGCTTCTTGACCAGGTCCATAGACTGCCGGACGCTGCCCGCGCTGGCGAAGGGCCCGAAATAACGCGCGCCATCCTTGTGCACGCCCCGGGTGATGTACACCCGGGGAAAATCATCGGCCAGGTCGACTTTGAGATAGGGGTACGTCTTGTCGTCTTTCAGCCGGATGTTGAAATGGGGGCGATGTCGCTTGATGAGGATGTTTTCCAGAATCAGCGCCTCGGCCTCGGTATCGGTAACGATGTACTCGAAGTCGGCGAGTTCACTGACCATACGCCGGGTTTTGCGGTCGAGGCCGGCCGGCGCGCCGAAGTAGGAACGCAACCGGTTACGCAACACCGCCGCCTTGCCAACGTAGATTACCGCGCCGCCGGCATTCTTCATCAGGTATACGCCGGGTCGTTCGGGCGTCACCAACACTCGATGGTCAAATTCATGGCGGGTCATCGGTAGGAACCCCGGCCGCCGAGACTAGATTACGAACGATACGGCAACCAAAACTACCACCAGAACACCGGAGTAGATGCCGATGCGGATCAGTTCTGAACCGACGTGGTTGTACGCCGCCGGACGGTCGAAACGACGGCCTCTGGGTTGCGGAGCCGCGCGGGTGGAGGTTCCGGCCGGCGCAGCCTGGGCAGCGGCTGTTGCGCCATTCGCTGGTTCAGTTACGGTAGCCAAAGCTCCGGAAGCGTCGGTAGACGCTCCGGCAGGTACGGCGACGGCCTCGCCCGAGGGTGCGGCGGTACGGCTGGCGCCGCCACGCCGGCGGCGCAGGCTATTTTGACGAGCTGCCATCCGTTTGCCTTTGCTCGGCATTGTAACCCTCCGGGCGCCGGCTGCTCGGATCCAGACCAAGCTCGGCGCGCGTGTTAATTATCCCAGTGGTCGGCCACGGCGCGAAACGCGTGGTTGTGCCTACATAATACCAGCATATCAGAACCAACGACCCCGGCTCCGCCAGCGGATCATGTCAACGTCTTGGCGGTATAGATGCCCGCAACGCTTCTCGCGCGGGACGCCGAAACCGGCGGTCAGGCTCTGGGGTGGCTGCGTTCGTATTCTTCGCGCACGTGGGAATCGGTGAGGTGAGTGTAGACCTGCGTGGTGGAGATGCTGGAATGTCCCAGCAGTTCCTGGACGTGGCGCAACGAGGCGCCGTTTTGCAGCAGGTGAGTGGCAAAGCTGTGGCGCAACGTGTGGGGCGTGATCTTGGTGTCTATGCCCGCCTTCTTGGCGCTGGCCTTCAGGATGTTCCACACCCACTGGCGGGTCAATCGTTCGCCGCGCTGGTTGACGTAAAGGGCCGTTTCGCCGCGTTTGTTGCCCAGCAGTTCAACCCTGGCCCCGCCGATGTACGCCCGGAGATGGGACAACGCCTCCGGGTACACGTAGACAATGCGTTCTTTGGCGCCCTTGCCCCAGGTGCGGATAAAGCCCTCTTCAAAGTCGATGTCCTGCACGTTGAGGCCCACCATCTCGCTAACGCGCAATCCGGTGGCGTAGAGGATTTCCAGGATGCTGGCGTCCCGGCGGCCCTCCGGCGTGCCGGTATCGGCGGCGGTGCCCAGCAATTGCTTCACTTCCTCCTCGGTGATGAACTTGGGCACCGAGCGGCCTACGCGTGGTGAGCCCAGGTTCTCGGTAGGGTCGTCGGTGATCAGCCCGTTCCGGCTCAGATACCCGAAAAACGATCGCACCGCCGCCACCTTGCGGGCAGTGGTCGTCTCCCGATATCCGCGGTTGTCCCGCAGGTCGCTGATGTAGGAATTCAGCAGGTTGATGTCGACCAACCGCCAGGTTTCCTGCTCGGCGGGAGCATTCAGATTATCCTTGACGAACGCCCGGAACTGGTTCAGGTCGTTGCTGTACGCATCCAGCGTGTTCTGGGCAAACCCTCGCTCCACGACCAGATGCTGCAAAAATGAATTGACCGTCCGCTCCATGAATACCACCAACTTCCCCGTCGACTCCCTACCACCGGGTACTGGCGCCCACTCCATCCATGACCGACATACGCCAGGAATCGCCTGTTAGATTTTGGTGTTATTTTTATACATCGCGCAAAATATGACACTTTCGCAAGATTGCGAGATTTGGGGATTTTCACCGACCACGTTAAGCAATATTGCGATGTCGAATGCGTTCGTATCGACGGGATGCAACGATGCCAGCGCCGGTGAACGATGCCGGCGCCGGTGAACGATGCCAGCGCCGGTGAACGATGCCAGCGCCGGTGAACGATGCCAGCGCCGGTGAACGATGCCAGCGCCGGTGAACGATGCCAGCGCCGGTGAACGATGCCAGCGCCGGTGAACGATGCCAGCGCCGGTGAACGATGCCAGCGCCGGTGAACGATGCCAGCGCCGGTGAACGATGCCAGCGCCGGTGAACGATGCCAGCGCCGGTGAACGATGCCAGCGCCGGTGAACGATGCCAGCGCCGGTGAACGATGCCAGCGCCGGTGAACGATGCCAGCGCCGGTGAACGATGCCAGCGCCGGTGATTAACCTAAACCGAAGCCAAGGTGAAATCTACATTTGAGGTGCGGAGAGTGTGGGTTGGAGAGTCGCCAAATAATTCATCTGCGCGTGCTTGGAGCACGGTGCGGCAGCGCCGCTTGACTGCTTCGCGTCGGCCGGCCAAGTTGGTGAAAAAGTCGCCTACCTTCTCTTGCACTGCGGCACGAGTGCCCAGACCGAGATTGGCGGTCGCCTCCTCACGTGCCCAGCCCCAAATGACCTCGTCGCGTTGAAATCGGGACTGTAACTGGGCAGGTTCACCAGGCACAGGTTCAAGTCGGGCGTGGCCAAGTAAGCCCGCAGCGCATCGCCACGATGGGCTGGTGAATTGTCCCAAATCACGGTCAGCGGTTCGTAATGCCGCACCCTCAGTTGTCGCAGGAAGGCGGCGGCGGTGGCGGAGTTGCTGTTGCCCTCCAGTTCCATCACCTCCACCTCGCCAGTTTCCAGGCACACCGCCGAGTAGTAGCTGGCCTTCTCGCCCCGGCGCGGACTGGTGGAGTCCACCAGGGCCGGTTCTCCCTTCAGCACCCACTTGCCCCGTAGATCCGCATCGGCCCGAAAGTGGGCCTCGTCAGCGAAGAATATCTTGACTCCCGTCCGTCGGGCCGCCGCCGTCAGCGCAGCATACTCCGACACAAAGGCTTCTCGCCGTACCGGGTCCGCCTTGACCAACCGCTTCTTGGGCCGTTTCAGCACAAACCCCAACCGATGCAGGTATTTCAGGCAACTGCTCCGGCTCAGCTCCAACCCAAAGCGGTCCTGCACAAACCGGCGCACCGCCTTCCAGTTCCAGTTCGATAGGTCGATGCCGCCTTGCGACGGCGACCCCTGCACCGCCCCCTTCAACTCGGCTTGCTGCTCTTCGTTCAGCGCGCGGGGGAACCTCCCGACTGCTCAAAAGCCAGCGCCGACGGTCCGCGCTCCGTGAACGCCGTGGCCCATTGGCCAATGGTATGGGCATCCCGTTCCAGAGTATGAGCTACCGCCGCAGCCGTCCAACCCTGACACAGGAGCCATAGCGCGTGCCACCTTTCCCGCTCCCGGGCGTCGGCGCTCGATACATCCGCCGCCGCACCTCAGCCTCGTCCATGCGCCAACGCTCCAGCAGCGCCCCCATCTCCTCCATGCCCACCAACAACCCCCTCGGTTTTCCTGACCAACCGACCCAGCTACCCTCAATTCTACCCAATGCTGATGCGGGTTTCACCTTGGCTTCGGTTTAGTACTCAATCAATCTTGGAATTGAAGGGATAGAGGCGATGCAGTTTGGATCGGGCATCCTGGGTGGTGAACCGCCAGTTGATGGTGGCTCGTGCCGCATTGCGCTCGGCCTCATAGGCGTTGATGGCTCGCTGCAGGGCAGTCTCGTCGGGATTACGTCCCTGGAGACAGGCCCGGGTCAACACGCTGAACTCAATCTCCGCCATGTTGAGCCAACTGGCGTGCTTGGGCGTGTGGTGAAACTCGAGGCGCTTCACGATGCGCCGGGCTTCGGCGGCCGGGGAAGGTCTCGTACAAAGACGCCATGCGGTGCGTGTTCAAATTGTCCAGAACCACCCGCACCACCGGGGCATCGGGGTAAGCCTCATCCACCAGCCAGCGCATCCGGTGGGCGAAGTCCTGCCTGGTGCGCCGTTCCGTGATCGCCACGTGTCGCCAGCCCGCCAGGGGCTCGCAGGTCAGGAAGATGTTGCGCGTACCGGCGCGGCGATACTCGTAATCCTGACGCCGCGGTTGTCCCGGTTGCACCGGGATGGGCGCCCTGGTGTCGGCCAGCAACTGGGTGGAAGTCTCGTCAAAGCAGACCACCGGCCGGTCAGGGATGCAGTGGCTGGTCGTAGGGCTCAGCATACCAGTCCAGCACGTCCTCCATCGCCGCCACCAATTCACCCCCTACCTTGGGGATGCGCCACTGCTGCTTCCGCCACGGCTGGAGGACGTTTTTTTGAGCCTCAACCGCACCGTCTCGTACGATAACGACTCCACCAACCCCAACTCCACCACTCGGTCGGCCAGCAGATGCAAGGTCCAGTGGTCGTGGCCATCGGGCGCTGGGCTGCACGCCAGGGCGATCAGGTGGGCCTCGCCCTTGTCGTCCAGCTTGCGATACCGGTTGGCCTGGACCCGGTCCTGCAACACGCCATCCAAACCTTCCTCGGCGTACCGCCTTTTGGCGCGGTACACCGTACCCTTGGACACGTCCAAAGCGGCCGACACCTGAGCTGGACTTTACGCATAATTTAGAAAAAGTATAAAGACAGGGTAAGCTGGCCTGACCAAAATCTCACTAAAGGCCCAGCTATGCTTACCCTGCCCAATGCCATTGTATCCATACTCATTCCCTTCGCAACGCTGTTTACCAACCCGACCTGGCGGAAAGCCCAGGTACTGCTGGTGAGCGCGATCCTGACCCCGGGTCAGCGCACCGTCGCCGCGGCCCTGCGGGTCATGGGCCGCAGCGGCCACCGCGATTACGCCCGCTACCATGAGGTGCTCAACCGGGCGGTGTGGTCGCCCCGTGCAGCGGCGCGCATCCTCTTGGTGTTGCTGCTCCAGCACCTTGATGGTGGGGATGGCCCCTTGGTCTTCGGCATCGACGAAACCCTGGAACGGCGTCGCGGCGCCAAGATCAAAGGTCGGGGCATCTACCGCGACGCGGTGCGTTCCAGCCGGAGCCAACTGGTCAAGGCCAGCGGCCTGCGCTGGATCTCCCTGATGTGGCTGGGCCATGTGCCTTGGGCCGGACGCCATTGGGCCCTGCCGGCGCTCACCGTGCTGGCGCCATCGACCCGGTACTACCAACAGCAGGGACGTCGGCACAAGAAGCTCACCGACTGGGCGCGACAGATGATCCTGCAACCCCGCTCATGGTGAGCCTGCCGAACCACGCTGGCTGCCCCAACGTCCACTGGTGCTGGTGGGCGACAACAGCTACGCCGTGCTGGACCTGCTCCACTGCTGCCAATCCCTCCGTGAACCCGTTACCCTCATTGCCAGACTACGGCTGGACGCCGCTCTCTATGCGCCCGCGCCAGCCCGTCAGCCGGGTCAGAACGGCCGCCCGCCGCTGAAAGGCGCGCGGCGACCCGCGCTGAAAACGATCCTCGACCAGCCCCAGGCAACTTGGGCCAGCGTGGCCGTGGCCTGGTATGACGGCGCCACCCGCACGGTGGAACTCACGTCGCAAACGGCGGTCTGGTACCGCTCCGGCAAGTCTCCAGTCCGCATCCGCTGGGTGCTGATCCGAGATCCCCAGGGCTCCTTCGCCACCCAGGCCTTGCTGTGCACCGACCCCGCGGCGGACCCGACCCAGATCCTGGAATGGTTTGTCCTGCGCTGGCAACTGGAAGTTACCCCGTATCAAGTACGGGGCAGGCTCTTTCAGGAGGTGCGGACCCACCTGGGCGTGGAAACCCAACGCCAGTGGTCCGACCTGGCCATCGCCCGCACCACGCCCGTCCTGCTGGGAATCTTCTCCTGGACCACCCTGGCCGCCCACGGGTTGCAAAAACAGCGCCCCATGACCCAGCGCCGAGCGGCCTGGTACGACAAGCCGTTGCCGACCTTCGTGGACGCCATTGCCCTGGTGCGACGCCACCTGTGGCTGGCGTCGGAGGGTTTTTCAACGTCGGCCGTCGACCCCGATACGCAGGAACTCCCAGTCGCTCTGTACCACCGACTTGTCGATTCCCTGGCTTACGCCGCTTGAAATGCGGAAAGTCCAGCTGAGGTGCGTTCCATCCCTCAGCTACTTTAAGTAGAATGCGCGCCCGGGCGACGATGCGAGCCGAACTTTTGCCGCTACGTATCAGTCGGCTCAGTTGCTCCCGCTCGTCCGGCGTCAACTGTACTGCGTATTGCTCCAGGGCCATGGTTGCCACACCTCCCCACCACTCGATCTTGCGGTCAGCGTAGCATTTGTAGGCCTTTCACTAATACAACTTACAATACTGATTTGAACCAGTACTAGCTCCACAACAGCCTGAATATCCCTGCCGAAATCAACGCTACGGCTACCGCGTGTATGGCCAGGCTTGCCGCCACCGATGCCAACAAACGTTTCCGGCGCATCCCCATCGCCTCCAGCGTCAGCGTGGTTGCGTACACGCCCGCCCACGGAGTCGCTACCAGAACGCCCCAGATGCCCCAACGGTTCAGCGCCTGACCCAACCGCCGGCTGCGGCGTCTCAGTATCCAGAGTACAACAGCTCTCAACGCCAATGGCCGCAACCGCAACAGCATCCTGACTACCCGCGTGCCCCGCTCCGCTCGCCAGAACAGCCCGGAAATCAACAACGCCGGCAGCAGGTTGAACGCGAACGACACCACCGCCACCATTGCCGCATTTAACCCTAAGCCAACGCCAACCGGGATCGATACCAGCTCCTCCCCGATCGGTGATGCGGCGGTAATCGCCACGATCAGATATTTAAACAGCAATGCTGAGTCCCCAATAGCGGATTACGCCGGACCCCGACGCGTTACCAGCCGGCGCCGGAAAATGATACAGTGCCCCGTCGTAGCGCCAACCGTATGGGCGCTGCGAGTTTGTAGCGATGCCGATACCTGTTAAATTGTCCATTGCCTTGCAAAACCAGGACGGCTCTGGAGACCTGTCGTTCTTCGCCTACCTGGACACCTGGATCATCGGCGGGTTGGTCCTGCTGGCGGTTGTGGTGGTTACCCTCAAATGGATTTGGGGACGGATCCATCGCAGTGCAGACGACTTTCGTGACGATGATGATTATTACGATGATTACGACGACCCCCGGTAAGATCACGGGTGCAGCGGCGCATCTCTTCACGCGTACCCACTCTTTGTCATTGCGAGCGTAGCGTGGCAATCCCGTCGCCGTAGCAAAGGCGGTTAGTCGACGTGTGTCAGCCTCATCGAGATTGCCACGTCGCTGCGCTCCTCGCAATGACAGTTTAATGCGGATATACGTGAGGGCGCATTTCTTCTTTCGGCGCAATCTGCATTATGGTACCCTTGAGGTCGTGCCGGCCGGAAGCCGGCATCGCATCTGTTAGCCTACCGAGGAGGCCCGGTCGTGTATCAAACCGTGAGCGACGCCACCCTGAAAGCGTTGTCGCAAATTGACTCCCCTAGCATCTGCAACGCCATCGAAGGGTTTGACTACCGGCCCAAAAATGCTGGCTTCATGCTTCCGGAAATCAAGACCGTGTTCCAGGAATTCACCCCCGTGGTGGGTTACGCCGTAACCGGAGTAATTTCCGCTAACCGACCCGAAGGCCACAGTGTGCCGCGAGAAGATTGGTGGGACTTGATTGTGTCCGTGCCGGAGCCGCGCTTCATCGTCCTGCACGACATCGACAACCCGCCCCTGGGAGCCTACTGGGGCGAGGTGCAGTCCAATATTCACAAGGCGCTGGGCGCGCTGGCGGTGGCCACCGACGGCACCGTGCGCGACCTGGACGAGGTTCGCGAACTGGGTTTCCAGTTTTTCGCCAGGGAAGTGTCGGTCTCCCACGCCTACGTCCACATGGTGGACATGGGAATACCGGTGGAAGTCGGCGGGTTGACCGTCCACACCGGCGACCTGCTGCACGGGGACAAGCACGGCATCACCAACATCCCCTTCGACCTTGCCGACCGTATACCTGATATGGTGCGCACGATCGCCGACTACGAACAGCAGACCATCGGGCTGTGCCAATCAGAGCAATTCAGCCTGGAAGCGCTGAAAGAAGTTGCCAAAATTACCCGACCTTACTAACCGTTGTAGACGATTGTTAATCATGACGATGCCAAAAAAACTACTGACCACAATCCTCGCGATCAGTGTCGCTGCTATTGCGCTGAGCGCCTGCGCGTTGCTTGGCAACCCCAATTTTGGGCAGCCCGTCGCCACCCCAACCGCGGCGACCGATTCCGGGTCAACCACCACCGGGACGGGTCAATCTGCCGGCGATTCTGGCCTCGTTCCGACTCGACCAGCCCCGCAGCCGCGCAACGATACCACCCAGTCGGGCGCGTCCACGCCGCAAGTGCAGGTGTCCGGGGGTCGGTCGGTAAAGCAGTGGAGCGTGCCGCCAACGCAAGTCATCGACTCTGCCGCCCCCTATACCGCCGTCATAAACACGTCGGCGGGTTCTATCACCGTGGAATTACTAACCCAGGACGCTCCCAAAACCGTGAACAACTTCGTGTTTCTGGCTCGGGAAGGCTTCTATGACAACGTAATATTTCACCGCGTTATCGACGGCTTTATGATCCAGGGCGGAGACCCCTCGGGAACGGGCTCCGGAGGGCCGGGCTATCAGTTTGCCGATGAACCGGTCAGCCGGCCATATACCCGGGGCACTATGGCGATGGCCAACGCCGGCCCAAATACGAATGGCAGCCAGTTTTTCCTGATGCACGCTGACTACCGTCTACCGCCCGACTACACCATCTTCGGTCAGGCCATTGCCGGACTGGAAACCATTGACGCCATCGCCACTGCGGAGACACGCCCCGGCGGACAAGGTTCCTCCCCGGTATCCCCGGTGGTGATTAATTCGGTGGAAATAATCGGCCCCTAGTACAACCTCGGCGAGCAGGAAGCATGGCCTTTGAGACACTGCTATACGATGAGCGGGATGGCATCGGATACCTCACGCTCAATCGTCCGGAGAAGCTCAACGCCCTCAGCCAAACGCTGATGTTCGAGTTTCGTGAGGCCCTGGAAGGAATCGAGGCCAACCCCGATGTGCGGGTGGTTATCCTTACGGGCGCCGGGCGGGCGTTCTCGGCCGGCTTCGACATCGAATCGGAAGCCGCCGAGAGCGCCACCGGTGAACGGCTTTCCGTGGACGGGCGGCGTTCGCGTCTCAAGGCGTCCATCGACACGTTCCTGATGGTGTGGAACCTGGGCAAGCCGGTCATAGCCGCCGTGAACGGCTACGCTCTGGGCGGCGCCTGCGAATTGGTTCAGGTTTGCGATGTTAAAATTGCTTCTGACCGTGCCATGCTGGGTGAGCCGGAAATACGCCTCGGCTACGGCGCGCCTTTCCTGATGACTCCCTACTCGGTAAATCTTGCGATGGCCAAAGAGATGATGCTTACCGGGGACATCATCGACGCGCACGAGGCCGCCCGCATCGGCATGGTCAACCGCGTAGTGCCTCATGATCAGCTGATCGCGGAATGCGAACGAGTCGCCCAGAAGATGCGCGGCATCTCGGCCATCGGCATCAAGACCACCAAGTTGTCTATCAACCGGGCGCTTGAGTCTGCCGGTTTAATTTCCGCGCTGCACCACAACCTGGAACTGATGACCCAGTTCGATACCGCCGAAACGCCCGAACAGGCTGAATTCAGCCGCATCCGGGCTGAGAGCGGGCTGCGGGCTGCGCTGGAATGGAGTCGCGGTCGCTTTCCGGATTAATAATCCCCTCTCCCTTGACGGGAGAGGGACAGGGTGAGGGTGATCAGCCGCCCCGCTTGACCTCCACGCCGGCCATCTGCTCGATGAAGTGCAGGATAGCGGAGTGGTCGGCGTCGTGCTCGCCGTCGTTCATCAGCGAACCGAGCATCTGCTGAACCAGCGCCGTTACCGGCAGCGGCACGTTTAACTCACCGGCAGTTTGCAGCACGTTGCGCAAATCTTTCTGGTGCAACCGGATGCGGAACCCGGCCCGGAAGTTGCGATCCAGCATCATGGGGCCTTTGGCTTCCATTACCGCGCTGCCGGCCAGCCCGCCGCGAATGGCGTTGAACACCCGCTCCGGGTCCACACCGGCCTTTTGAGCCAGCACCATTGCCTCGCTCAGCGCCTCGATGTTGGCGGCAACGATAATCTGGTTGGCCAGTTTGGTGATGTTGCCCGCTCCGACATCTCCGGTCAGCACTACGTTGCCGCCCATTACTTGCAGTAAGGGTTCGCAGTCGTCGAACACCGACTGCTTGCCACCAATCATGATGGCCAGGGTGCCGGCGATGGCTCCCGGCTCTCCGCCGCTCACGGGCGCATCCAGGAATTCCACGCCCTTGTCGGCGCAGGCGACGCCAATCTTCTGCGACATTGACGGGGCAATGCTGCTCATGTCGATAATCACCGATCCGGGCGACGCCCCTTCCAGCACGCCGTCGGGCCCGAGGATGGCCCGCTCCGAATCAGCCGAGTCGGGCAGCATCGTGATGGTTCTAACGTTGTTGACGGTGGCCTCCCGGGGCGATGACGCCGCCGCAGCCCCTTCCGTTGCCAACTCCTCCACCGGCTCTCCGACAATGTCGTACACGGTGAGTTCATACCCAGCCGCCATCAAATTGCGGGCCATGGGCTTACCCATGATTCCCAGCCCAACAAATCCAATCCGCTCAGCCATCAGGCGTCCTCCATTATTGTTTTGCAATTTTGAGCACGATAGGTGCTGTGTAGCCGACTATCGGGTCTTCTGTCGATGCGTGACGCCGGCTGTACCAGCGCCGGCAAACTCGCTGGCAATCTATCACACCGACACGGCAGCGGCCACCAATAGCGCGGTTCTGCCAGTGCCTTTCTATTCTCGGTAAATCGTCATTCCCGCGAAAGCGGGAATCCAGACGCTCTTAATCAGAAGAATCCCGTTTATCCTGTTCATCCCGGTAAAATAATGTCCCCAATGGCAACGACTTTGGCAAGGCCCTCCGGGCCCACGCGTACCCACTTCGTCAAACTAAACCGGCTCTGAACCAATCCAGACAAAGCGGAAGCCACCCGCCAACCACTTTGCTCACTACCCTGACAGAATCAGGGCAGAATCAATCGCGGCTGGACGCTCGCCGACTGCCGTATTCGCCGCTTCGATCAGTGTTGACGCGGTAACCGACGGCCGATCGGCCAGGCCGGTCACCAACTGCACGGCAGCTTCTCCCGGTGCGCCGGATTGCAGCAGCGCGGTGGAGATGTCGCACCACGTCCCGACTCCATCGGCGCCCAACACGACCGTGGACCGTTCCGGGAGGTGGGCCGGCGCAACCGCGTCGTGGACGTGTTCAGCGGACGTGCACACCGCCTGTAGCGGCGAGATGCCAGTTTCGTTCAGCGCAGCGCGGTAGTATCCGGGAGCGGACACGAGGGATACGGCCCTCACGTCCTGCCGCAGGTGATGCAGCAGGTTTGGCGCTGATTCAGCCGGGTCGCCCAGCGTAACAACCATTGACCAGAGGCCGGCGCGGGCGTCGCGTACCAGCCGGTTGACCAGCTCATTGCGGTTGTCGGAGCGGAGCCGGAGTTCCACGCCTCGTATCCAGCGTCGTGCCGTCGCGAGAGCCTGATCCGAACCGACCACGTAGTCGGCGTTGGCCAACAACTCTCGGGTTTGCATTGGAACCCCCGCCGTGTTTCCGGTGCCCAGGCCGGCTACGGTGATGGCGCGTTCAGCGGAGCTAAAGGCATCGACGAATTTCCGGGTTTCCACCACCTGGCGGGCGTGGTTGCCTTCGTGCCCAGACACCCTCTCGATGAGATCCAGTAGCGACAATCCGGGGAAATCGTTTTCCGGGTTCGGGGGTGTGGCCGGCAGGTTCAGCTGACTCTCGGACAGTCCGGTAATCAGGGCGCGAAAGCGCTGGTAGTTGGATTCCAGGCGGGCAATGTCGGCGGCGATTCGGTTGGCCCGGCCGTCGAATGCCGGCAGCATTTCGCGTTCCCCGAATGCAATCTCTTCCAGCGCCTGCACGAAGTTCTCGGTCAGCAGGTGTTGCATCACCTCCCAAACCGACCAGCGCGAACCGAGAAAGGCCTCCGCTTCGTCCAGATCGGACAACGCATCCAGGAATGCAGCGTGGCCATCATCCAAACGCCGCAGGGCGCGGTCTTGCCTCTGGGTAGCGGTCAGGCCCCCGGCATTCGGGTCGTCGGGCATCTCGTGTGAAACCATCGTCAGCACCTGAAAGTTCGTTTTGCCGTCATTTCGCGACACATTATGGCACATTGGCGGAGTTGCACCGGCAGTCGCGTATCGTCCATTACCATCGGTTATCATGTGGTATGACCACGCCGGGAGCCAGCATTGATCAGCGTTACCGCGCCGGCCAAACCGTTTCCGCCGCAGCGGTTTGCCGCGCCCTGGACCGGCTGCGATCCGCGGCTGAAACCTCCGCTCCGGCGGCCACCGTCTACGTACCCTCCGCCGACCAGGATGCCGTCATAACGGCTCTGGCCAAAGAACCGGAGGGCCTGGCGTGGATACAGACGCTGGAAAATGCCGGCAGCCGCGTCTTGCGTTCAGAGACCGGGATCGCCGCGTTCCGGGTCGGTAACGTCGGGCTGGCGATTCTCCCCGGGCTGCCGTTGAACGCTAATCTGATGTCAGATAGTATCGACGACGAACCGCTGAGGAATTTGCTGGCCGCCGAGTACACGGTGGGCGTGGCGCTGCTGCGGTTGGGTCGATATGCCATCGCAGTGTATCGCGGGCGGGAGCTGCTGGTGTCCAAAACCGACACCCGCTATGTGAAAGGCAAACATCACGCCGGCGGCACTTCGCAACGTCGTTTTCAGCGGGTGCGAGAGCATCAGATTCACCGCCTGTATGTCAAGGCGTCGCAGGTGCTCACCGAGCAATGGCGTTCCTACGCGGACAAATTCGATTACGTCGCCCTTGGTGGCGAAGCCAGCACCATCGATGGGTTCATCAAGGAATCCAGCCTGTTGCAACGGCTGACTCCCATCACCCTGGCTCGGAGGCTGGACGTTCGGGAACCCAAACGCGCCGCTCTGGACGAGGTGGGCGCCATGCTGTACGAGTGTCGCGTGTATCCGTTGCGGTGGGAAGGATGAGGTAGGGTATATTGTGATTGCGTTAGAAATTGCCGCTCGGTTAGGAGGTTTTAAGTTATGAGCGCTATCAAAGTCAGTGCAAGCGCAGATATTGACCGTCAGACTTGGAATGAAGTTGTTGCGGTATTGGACAGCCATTGCCTTACCATTTCCGACGCATTGCACTTGATGATGAGGCACATCGCGGATGCGGGCGAGTTGCCTTTTGCCTGCTTTATCCCTGGGCCGAAGACGATAGCGGCGATGGAGGAAGCCGAGCGCGGCGAGTTGGTCACTTTCAACAGTGTCGCTGAATTGATGGCCGACTTGAATAGCGATGAGGAGGACTAGACGCACCCGCTCATTCAGGCGCGACTACAGAAGGGAAAAGAGAAGCCGGCACGGCCAAACACTGGATGCCGAGCTCCTGCAAGTTGTGAATTTGCTGGCCAACGACAAAATCCTTCCGGAACGATACCAAGACCATGCCTTGTCCGGGCGTTGGAATAATTATCGAGATTGCCATATCCGCCCTGATCTAGTGCTGATTTATCGCAAGCCGGACACCGAACATCTTGAATTGGAACGTCTCGGCTCGCACAGTGAGCTTGAGCTGTAATACCGGGGCGCTGTGCCGGCCGATGTTATAATTCCGCCTATGGCGATGGCGGACGAACAGCCGATTCCACCCGATTACGGATTCCAGCGCGCGTTGGGGCTGCTGGAATTCGACCGAATCAGGCAGCAGCTGGCGGCGACCACGCGTACCGTGATTGGCGCAGAATCCGCTGGCGAGTTAGCGCCCACGGCAGACGGGCGAGATGTGGCGATGCGGCAACAGGAAACCGCCGAAGCACGCCGACTGCTGGAAACCACCGGCGCACTGGAACTGGGACCGGCTGAGGACCTGCGCCCGGCCGTTCAGCGGGCGTTGTTGGGTGGAGTGCTACGCGGCGAAGAACTGCGCCACTTCGGGACGCTGGCGGCGGCGGCCCGCTGGAACCGCAACGCCCTGGGCAGCCGGGAAGACCTGCCCCTGTTGGCAGCTACCGCAGAGAATTTCCCCGACCTACCGGATTTGGAAAGCGCGGTGCACCGGGCCATCGGGCCGTCCGGTGAGGTGCTGGACGATGCGTCGCCGGAGTTGGCGCGATTGCGCCGGGACTCCCGCTCTGCCTACGCGGCCCTGAACGACGTGATGCAACGTTCGCTGCGACGCTACCAGCGATCCGGCGTGACCCAGGAGAACATCGTAACCGAACGCAACGGGCGCATGGTGCTGCTCATCAAGACCGATTTCAAGGGGCAGGCTCCTGGAATCATCCACGATGTGTCCGACAGCGGCGCTACGGTGTTCATCGAACCCATGCCGGCCATCGACCTGGGCAACCGCTGGCGGGAAACCCGGCTGGCTGAGCGACGCGAAGAGGAACGGGTGCTGCGTCAGTTGTCGTCCCTGGTGGGCCGTTACGCTGAAGAGATTACGCTCGCGCTGCACCTCCTCGGCCGGCTGGACCTGGCGGCAGCCAAAGGCCGCTACGGAGCAGCGCTGCGGGCGGTTCCACCTCATGTGGCTGGCCTCGATGAACCCCGTCAATTTCGGCTCACCGGCGCGCGGCATCCCTTGCTCACCGGGGAGATTGTTCCGACTACCATCAACATCAGGTCCGACCAGAGCGTTCTGCTCATCACCGGCCCCAACGCCGGTGGCAAGACCGTGGCCCTGAAAACCGTGGGTTTGCTGGCAATGATGGCGTTGGCCGGGTTGCAGGTTCCCGCCGACGATGCCGACATACCGCTACTGGATGGCATCTATGCCGACATTGGCGACCAGCAGAGCATCATCGAATCGCTGTCCACGTTCAGCAGC
This sequence comes from Dehalococcoidia bacterium, assembly GCA_965220095.1. Taxonomy (GTDB): domain Bacteria; phylum Chloroflexota; class Dehalococcoidia; order Lucifugimonadales; family UBA3495; genus Bin87. Next base: position 100,073 of record OZ244805.1, on the reverse strand, counting down.
CACATCACGAACTTGCGGCAGATTATGGATACGGCCACTGCGCGTTCCCTGATCCTCATCGACGAACTGGGTTCGTCCACCGACCCGGAGGAAGGTTCGGCGCTGGCCGCCGCGTTGCTCTCGGAGTTTCGCGACCGCAACGTGATGGTGGTGGCAACCACGCACCACCGCAATGTCGCGCGGCTGGCACAGGACCAGGCCGGCATGATCAACGCCAGCGTCGATTTGAACCCCCGCACGCTGGAACCCACCTATCAGCTGACCCACGGCGTCCCGGGACGCAGCTACGCGCTGACCATTGCGGCGCGGTTGGGCCTGCCGGAGTCGGTGATTGCCGGCGCGCAAACGCACCTGTTGCCGGAGCACCTCGAAACCGACCGCCTGTTGCAGGAACTGCAGGAAGAGCGGGTTACGGTGTCGGAGTTGCGCCAGCAGGTTGAGCAAACACTGGCCGCGGCGCGCCAGCGGGAGCAGGAAGCGGCGGAGCGCCTGGAAGCGGTGGAGGAGACCAAGGCGGAACTGGTGGAAGAAGCACGCCGGGAATTGACCCAGCAAATCGGAGGCGTGGTGAACCGGATCCGGCAGGCGGACGCTCGCTCCATCGTCAGCAGGTCGAGGAGAGCGCCGCAACAAGTTTACGCGAGGAACGCCAACGCCTCGCCCGAGCCCAGCGCGAGATCGCCTCCGCTGATTGGGAACCGATACCGGTGGAGCGGCCACCCTGGTATCAGGAATTGAAAGCCGGCGACCGGGTGTATATCCGCGGCGTGGCGCGACCGGTGGAAATCGTTTCCATTCCCAACCAGCACCAGGAAGTGGAAGTGGTAATCGGAAGTATGCGAGCCCGCATCCCCGTTTACCAGTTGGATCGTCTGGCCGACCGGGTGCATCCCTCCGCCGAGCGCGCCGGCGTGGTTTACCGCCGGCCCGCCAACAAGCGTACCCTGAGCCCCGAGGTGAACCTGCACGGCTACCGCGTGGATGAGGCGCTGACGGTCATCGACTCGCTGCTGGACGATGCCGCGCTGGAGGGCATGACCTCGTTGAAGATTGTCCACGGCAAGGGCACCGGCGCACTGCGTCGGGCCGTGCGGGAATTCCTGACGGGACACCCGTTGGTTGCGTCGACCGAACCGGGCGAAGGCGGCAGCGCCAGCGGCGTAACGGTCGTGCAACTGCGGTGAAAAATCATGCGCCGGCGATTGCCTGGCATATTCAACGGGTGCAGCACCAGAAAACATAGGATTGCGTCCGGCCAGTTGACAGTCAAGTTGGCGCCACGCAAAATGGCGCCAATCGCTGTGTTATCGCATCACAAAGCTACCGAAGCGTCAACATCGGAACGCCACGCATAAAAGGTGAAGATATGGCAGAAATTCTGGGCATCGGCCTCACCCACTATCCACCGCTGATTGCACCGGACGAAGACAAGTTGATCCCGCTCAAGCGGTCGCTGCGCAACAACGACAACATTCCCGCTGAAATGAAAATTCCCACCAACTGGCCGGAAGCGATGCGGATCGAATACGGCGAGGACGAGGGTTACGCATCGTCCCTGGAGCATCGCGCCCGGCTGGTGGCCGGTTTCCGCCGCATCCGCGAGGAACTGGACGCGTTCAATCCCGATTTTGTCGTCATTTGGGGCGACGACCAGTATGAGAATTTCCGGGAGGACATCATCCCTCCGTTCTGCGTCCTGGCCTATGACGACTTCCACTGCACGCCGTTTACCAACCGGGACGGCTCGCCCCGCCGCAACGTGTGGGGAGAGGCAGCGGACGCAACTTTCGACTATCAGGGCCACAAGAACGGCGCCCGGGCGCTCGTCTCCGGCATGATTGACCGGGGCATCGATATGGCCTACGCCTATCAGCCGCTGCACGAACCGGGTCTCGGCCACGCCATCCTGAACACCCTGCTCTACCTGGACTACGACCGCAAGGGTTTTGATTATCCAGTGGTGCCGTTCCTGGTGAACTGCTATGGCAGCCGCGTAATCCGCAACAAGGGTGGCAGCGTTGAATACTCGCCGGACCCCGATCCGCCCGGGCCGTCGCCCAAGCGTTGCCTGGAAGTGGGAGCCGCCGCCGCCCAGGCGTTGCAGGACTCTCCGTGGCGCGTGGCAATCATCGCTTCCTCATCGTGGTCGCATGGCTTCCTGGTGGAGAAGAATTATTGGTTGTGGCCCGACGTGGAATCGGACCGCGCCCGCTTCGAGGAGCTGAAGGCCGGCGATTACCAGGCGTGGAGCCGCATTTCCACTGCCCAGGTCGAGGACGCCGGTCAGCAGGAATTGCTGAACTGGATGTGTCTGGCCGGGGCGATGGACACGCTGGACTACAAGCCGGAAATCCTGGACTACGTAGAAACCTACGTGTTCAACTCCAACAAATGTCTGGCAATCTTCAAGTAGCCAACCCAAAAAGCCCCTCTCCCCAGGGAGAGGGGTTGGGGTGAGGGTTGAACCGGAAAAAGGAGCGGCATCATGGCTGAACTACTAGGGCTGGGACTGACTCATTCGCCATCATTTATCAGACCTGACGAGGACGGTGAATCGTCCCTGAAGCGCACGCTTCGAACCAACGACCGCGTGCCGGCCGAGCTGAAAAACCCCAGCAATTGGCCCGAACCCATGCGAATTGAGTTTGGCGAAGACGAAGGGTACGCCTCGGCAGTGCGCCTGCGGGAACGCATGGTAGACGGTTTCCGCCGTATTCGCGAAGAACTGGACGCGTTCAACCCCGATTTTGTCGTCATCTGGGGCGATGATCAATACGAGAATTTCCGCGAGGACATTATTCCGCCGTTCTGCGTACTGGCCTATGACGAATTCAACTGCCAGCCCTTTGCCAACGGGGACGGTGCCCCGCGCCGCAACGTGTGGGGCGAAACCCCCGATACCACCTTCAATTATGCCGGCCACAAGGACGGCGCGCGGGCGCTGGTTTCTGGCATGATCGACCGGGGCGTCGACATGGCATACGCCTACCAGCCGCCGCACGAGCCCGGTCTCGGCCACGCCATCCTGAACACCTTGCTGTACCTGGACTACGACCGCAAGGGCTTCGATTATCCCGTGGTGCCGTTCCTGGTGAACTGCTACGGCAGCCGGGTCATCCGCAACAAGGGCGGGACTACTGAACACTCACCCGATCCGGATCCGCCCGGCCCATCACCCAAACGCTGCCTGCAAGTGGGCGCCGCTGCTGCTGCCGCATTGCAGGAGTCGCCCTGGCGGGTGGCGCTGATCGCATCGTCGTCCTGGTCGCACGCGTTCCTGACGGAAAAGCACTACTGGCTCTGGCCCGACATCGAGTCAGACCGCGCGCGGTTAGAGGAGTTGAAGTCCGGCGATTACCAAGCCTGGAGTCGCATCTCGACTGAACAGGTCGAGGACGCCGGTCAGCAGGAATTGCTGAACTGGATGTGCTTGGCCGGTGCGATGGACAAGCTGGGCTACCGGGCGGAGATTGTAGATTGGTACGAAACCTACATCTTCAATTCGACGAAGTGCCTGGCAGTGTTCAAGTAGTTAGCAAAAGCTCTAGTTAGCAACGACTCCGAGCATAAGCCGGGGCGACGGATCCGTCGCCCCGGCTTATTTCCCGGTCGTGGCGCTCGCCCTGTTGCCTAGTCGTTGCCGGCGACAGGCTCGTCAATCAGCAGCACGTTCGAACTCAGGATGGTGAAGTCGTACTGTTGTTGGGGGGAGGCCACTCGCCGTATCAGAACCACCACGGCGGAAATCGCGGACGATACTACCAGTGCGGAGGCGAAGGCCCAGAACATCTGCCCCCCCGCTAGTCCCAAAATCGTCGGCGCGGTGAAGCCGAAACCCGTCGGGGAGATAAGGTCGGGGGCCGGATAGAACAACGCGCCGACGATAATACCGATTCCTCCGGCCAACAACACCGCCCAACCCGGCATTCGTCTGGAATAGAGGCCGATGAGCATGGGCACCGCGATGGCCGCTCCCAGCAGGTCGGCGATGAGGAACACGTACAGCACGCTAAATCCCTGCGCGCCGACGATGATGGCTGGAATGGCGACAACGACGGTAACGCTGCGGGCCAGCACCATCAAGGTGCTGCGTTGAACGCCAAAGCCGGAGAGATCGGTTGCGACACTGCTGGCGAGTCCGTTCATCATCGTGTCGAGGGTGCTCATGGCCAGCATGAGCGCACACACCAGCAGCAGGAAGTGCATCCACAACGGGAACACGTCCGAGGCCAGCGTGAACAAGGCGGCGGCAACTCTCGGGTACTCAAATGGGCCGACGGAACCATTGCCCACGGCGGCGATGCCCGCCATCCCCATCAGGAACGTGATCGGTATGGCCAGCGCGGCCGCTCCCCAGAGGCTGCGGTTGAGCGCGCGCTGGCTCTCCACCGTGTACACGCGCTGCCACATACCGGGGTGAAACGCGTTCGACGCTACGATGCCGATTATCAGCACGACGGCGAAGAAGTAGCTGCCGGAAGAGCTCACCGAGAGCAGTCCAGCCTGGCCGGCGGAGTCCCATACACCGGTTCCGCCAACCAGGACTGCAGCCACTACCACCAACAGGAGCAGCACCGGTATCAACACCCAGAATTGGATGCGGTCGGTGAATATGGACACGCGCAGGCCGCCGTAGGCGGTGTAGGCCACAACCACCACCCCAACCGCAACGGCAGTGGCCCACGCTGGCGAACCGGTCAGGATGCTCACCGCCGCCGTGATGGCCGTCATTTCGGCGGTGATGAAAATGCCCATCACGAAGATGATGACCACGGCGATGGCGACGAATGACGGAGTTCCGAACCGGTGTTTCACGTACTCCGTAACCGAATGACCGTTGGGCATCAATTGCCGGATCCGGGGGCCGACAAACATGAACATCACCGGGATGCCGGCCATGCCCAGCGCATAGCCAACCAGCGACACGATGCCGAAGTTGGCCCCCGACTCGCCCGGGCTGAGCAACACCCAGGTGCCAAACATTGAGGCCACCAGTGTGGCGATGCCGACGTTAACCGGCGCATGGTTGCGCGACACGGTGTAGTCTTCTACGCTCTGACGGCGGCGTCCGATGTAGATGACGCCCAGGATCAGGAATACGACGCAGACCACCAACACGGTCGCAATGCCAAAAGTGGTATCCAGCATAATGGCCCCTCCTTTTTGTACCGCCTTCCAACGACGCTCGACAAACAAAAACCGCCAAGTTCTCTGAACGCGGCGGTATGGAGTGGCGCTTCGTATCCCTACGCCGGCATTATCCGGATCAGGTATTACGGTCGGCGGCTATTGCGGCCACCCTCTCAGCCTGGCTTAACCAAGCTCCCGCCAGAAATCGTATTCGATTGTGGGATTACGCTACCACATCAACCGGCAACGGTCAATGGCCGGAAGCGCAAGCGCCCTCATGCGTACCCGCTTTGTCATTGCGAGCGTAGCGTGGCAATCTCGTCGCCGTGGCAACGGCGGTTCGCCGACGTGTGTTCAGCCTCAACGAGATTGCCACGTCGCTGCGCTCCTCGCAATGACAGGGGAAGGGGCGCTCCTCGCAATGACACGGGAAGGGGCGCTCCTTGCAATGACAAGGGAAGGGGCGCTCCTCGCAATGACAGGGGAAGGGGCGCTTGCAATGGCGGTTTAAAGCGGGTAGGTATGAGTTTGGGTAGTTTAGGGTTCAGAAGGTTGGTGTTTGATGGGTTTGCTCCTTTTGGGTGGTGGGTTTTGGTGTCAGGCGTTACGGTTTCGGGGCGGTGTCGGAGCACGGCCCGACGCTGTTTTTACGCGCAGATAGATTTGCCCTAGGCTTCCGTGTCCCGCGGGCAACCGGCTGATGGAACCGGGGCAGCGCGGCACGGGGCGGTGGTGACTCCCGCTGGGCTGTCTGGCGTATTCCCGTTGAGTATGACGGGTGCAGCCTGCGCACAGCCAATCTGCTAGATAACCGACTGGGCCGTTGTCGCCCTGAAACCGTATTCGCCTTGCTATTGAGATGCAGTTTTGGCGGTTCCGGCGAGATTCGCGAGGTCTGGCCGGAGTTGCCTGACAGGATTGATGATAGGGATGGGAAATCCGAGGGCGCAAGGGGCCGGTGTCAGTGGCGGGGGACGGGGTTTGGCATGGATATACAGGATAGACAGGACAGGGATGGGATTTTCACCCTCACCCCAGCCCTCTCCCATCAAGGGAGAGGGGGTTTGCCGAGTTTGGAAAGACCCCGGCTGCGGGCATCAGGGCAAACGCATTCTAATTGAATCGGTTTTTGAGGTGCCCGTCATTCCCGCGAAAGCGGGGATCCAAGTGGCTTGGTTGTACGTCAACTGCCTGGAAGCAATCTGTATGGATTCCCGCTTTCGCGGGAATGACAGAAAGGATGCGGGAATGACGATTTATCAGGCCACCTATTATCAGGCCACCTAAAGTTAGAATGCGTTTGCCCTGCTGCGGGCATCGCTATGCTTGCGCGGCAACGCACCCGCTGATAATCTGGCTTGCGATGTTTTCTATATTCAAACGTAACCGGGAAGAGGTTAACCAGACGCAGACCGATGCCGGCGTGAAGCGCAGTCGGGACAGTTGGTTCGGACGCATCCGTAACTTGCTCAGGTCTGCGGAACTGGACGATTCGGTTTGGGACGAGATTGAAGAGGTGCTCATCTCCGCCGACGTTGGTGTGTCCACGACCATGAACGTGCTGGATGAACTGCGCGCCGATGTCCGTTCGGGTCGTGCTACCGATGGGGATAGCGTATTTTTGCGCCTGAAGCAGCTGCTGTCGGCTGAGATGTCCTCGCAATCTGATGCCGATGCCTGGCTGGACGACGATGCCATCGCGCTGCCTTACGTCATCCTGATGTGCGGCGTCAATGGGGTGGGCAAGACGACCAGCATCGCCAAGCTGGCCCACCACTTCACCAGGGCCGGCAAGAAAGTGGTGCTGGGCGCCGCCGACACCTTCCGCGCCGCCGCCGAGGAACAGCTGGAAATTCTGGGGGCACGGGTTGGCGTGGACGTTGTCAGTCACCAGCCGGGGGCCGACCCGGGCGCGGTCGCCTACGATGCGTGGCAGGCCGCCCGGGCCCGCGGCGCTGACATCCTCATCGTAGACACCGCCGGCCGCCTGCATACTCGCAACAACCTGATGGACGAATTGCGCAAGGTGCGGCGGGTCATCAACGGTCTGGATGCAGCGGCTCCGCATCAGGTGCTGCTGACACTGGACGCAACAACGGGACACAACGGACTGACCCAGGCGCAGGCTTTTACCGATGCCGTGGGTTGCACCGGCATCTTTCTGGCCAAACTGGACGGCACCGCCCGCGGCGGCATTGTGCTGGCCATCCGCCGGGAGTTGGGTGTACCCATCCTGTTCATTGGGACCGGCGAGGGCCTGGACGACATCGCGCCGTTTGACCCAGAAGGGTTTGTCGACGCGCTGCTAGCGCCGGCGGCCTGACCACGCTGCCATCATACCGTGCACGACGTCCTGGCCTGGTTGATCGCGCTGAAGGTGTTGTCCCTGGTGGCGTTTCCAGCGGCGCACCTGCTGCTGGGCCGACTCGCCGACCGGGGCTGGTCGGTATCGGCAACGCTCGGCCTGCTAATCCTCGCCTGGGTTACGTGGCTGGGCGGCAGCATCGGGGTTTTGCCCAACTCGTCGAAGGCCATCGCCGGCGTACTGTTGGCGATGGTGGCCGGCTCCATCTGGTTGGCCTACCAACAACGTGCGCAGCTGGCCGATTTCTTCCGGCGACGCTGGATAGTGGTGGTCGCCGCCGAGGTCTTGTTTCTGGCGATGTTCGCGTTTTGGGCCCTGGTAATCAGCGAGGCGCCGGCGATCAACCACACCGAAAAGCCTATGGATTTTGGCATCCTGAACGCCATTGTCAACGCCGAAACGTTTCCTCCGGAAGACCAGTGGCTGGCGGGGCACAGTATCGCCTACTACTACGGAGGGCACTACGTCGCCGCAATGTTGACTACGCTGACGGGCGTTCCTGCGGGAACGGCCTACAACCTGGCGATTGCCACGGTGCCAGCGTTGCTGGCCGCGGGGTTGTTGGGGCTGGTGTACAACCTGCTCCGTTTCGCCGGCGGCCGGGTGATTCCTTCGCTGGCGGCCGGGGCTGCCACGGCGGTGAGTGTTTTATCGTTGGGCAACCTCATCGGGCTGCTGGAGCTGGCCTATGTGCGCGGCCTTGGCGGCGATGGGTTCTGGGGATGGGTTGGCATCAAGGGACTGGAAGGACCGGCCGGCGGCGACGGCTGGCTGCCCGATGGATTCTGGTGGTGGTGGCGCGGCACCCGGGTGATCGACACTTTGGGCGCGGACGGCGCGTCCCTGGATTACACCATCACCGAGTTTCCGTTTTTCAGCTTTCTGCTGGGCGATCTGCACGCCCACGTTACAACTCTCCCGTTTTTGCTGCTGGCGCTGGCGTTCGCGCTAGTGTTGCTGGTGTCCCCGGAACCGCCCGGGCTGGCCTGGCTGCGGCGGCGGCCCTGGGAAGCCGTCGCGCTGGCGGTAGCAATTGGCGCTTTGGCCTTTATGAACGCGTGGGATTTTCCGGTGTACATCGGAATCGTGGGCATGGCGGCGACGGCGCGGTGGTTCGCGTGGCGAACCATGCCAACCGGGCCGGTGGACTCCAACAACCCCCGGTTGGGCGACGCGCTGGCTGGTTCGGTTGGCCGGGCGGTCTTGCTGGCGGTTGCCCTGGCTGCCGCCGGGTTGGTGCTGTATCAGCCGTTTTACCTGTCGTTCGACAGTCAGGCCGGAGGGATCCTGCCGGTAACGGGACCGGCCACCAGGCCGTTTCACTTCCTGCTGGCAATAGGCGTACCGGCGCTGCTGGCTGCCGGTCTGGTGGCCCGGACGGTACTCGATGTGGGTTGGCCCACGCCGCGACTGCGGGTTATCGCCTGGACGCTGTTGGCAGTCAGCGTTGCTCCGTTGCTCGTGTGGCTGGTGGCGGTCGGGCTCCGGCTATCGGTGTCGCCCGATGATGTCATCCTGGCAGACGGGGTGGTGGTGCAACGGCTGATGCTGGCGTTGCCGCTGTCGCTGATGGGAGGGCTCGCCGGCTACTGTGGGCTGGCGTTGATAGTCGGCCGGCGTCCCATGCAGTGGCTGGTGTTCGCGCTGGTGCTGGCGTCCGCCGGGTTTTACCTGCTGGCCGGCGCCGAACTGTTTCACATTGCGGATCAATTCGGCAACCGCATGAATACAGTATTCAAGGTTTACTACCAGGCCTGGCTCTTGCTCGGGATTGCCGGCGCCGTGGGCATCCATTACATTGTCGTTGCTCCGCTGCGCCGCAGCGATTGGGATCTGCGCGTGGTGACGCTGCGAATACTTGGGGTCGCTTACGGCGTGGTTGCGACGGTTTTTCTGGTTGCGTCCGCCTATTATCCGGTCGGCGCCATCGTGGAACGGACCGGGTGGGCCGAATCCGGAGAAAGTTGGCAGGACAATACGTTATCTGGATTGTCCTATTTGAGGGCATCAGAACTTGGGGAATATGAAACAATCGAGTGGCTGTCCAACCCCGATAACATGGGCCGAATAGTTGAAGCCGTGGGCGATGATTACACCGATTACGGGCGGATTTCGGCGACGACGGGCCGCGCCACAATTCTGGGCTGGCCGGGCCACCAACGGCAATGGCGTGGCGACGATCAGGCATTCGCCGGGCGCGAGGAAGACGTTGCAACCATCTACGAAAGCGCTGACGCGGACACGGTGCGCCGCTTGCTGGAACGCTACGAAGTGCGCTGGGTGGTGGTCGGGCCGCGCGAAGTGTCGACCTACGGGCCGGATGTCCCGACCCATATGTTAAATTGGACGGACGCCGGCTGGCTCAACGAAGCGTTCGCGTCTGCCGACGTGGTCATCTACGAATTTATCAACTGAAACAACGTCTGAATGAACGGCAACAAATAGCAATCAGGGAGGCAGGAAATGGAATTTGGCAACGTAAAAAACTTCTTTCAGTCCAATCACCGTGGCGTCATAACGACGTTTCGCCGTGACGGGACCGCCCAAAGCAGCATCGTGGTGTGCGGAGCCTCTCCCTTCGCCGGCGATGAGGCTCCGATTTTTGTGACGGTGCGCGGCACGTCGTACAAAGTACGCAACCTCCGCCGCAACCCCCGTTGCAACGTGATGGCGGTAGCGGCTGACTGGCGCCAGTTTGCGGTGGTCGAGGGCACGGCGACGCTGAACGATTACCGAAACACCGAGGCCGAAACGATGCGGCTGCGGTTGCGCGATGCCTTCATGGCCTGCGGCGACAACGAGCACTCCGACTGGGAAGAATACGACCGAGCCATGGTCGCTCAGGATGCCGTGATAGTGGTGGTGCAGCCGGACAAAGTGTACGGCCTGATACGATAGGCGAGCCGGTTACTCATTCAACTCAAGGGTTCCCTGCGAGTCGTCGTCAGCAACGGCGGCGGCCGGATTATCCAGCAGCGCCAACAGACCTTCCTCATCCAACACCCGCACGCCGAGGCGTTCGGCGGTGGCCAGTTTTGTTCCCGGCGATGCGCCGGCCACCAGCACGTTGGTCTTGCGGGATACCGACGACGACGTGGCAGCGCCCAGGGCCTTGACCCTGCCCTCCGCTTCGCGCCGCGTCATGGCCGACAGGGTTCCGGTGATGACAAAGGTTAACCCTTTCCAGGGCAGCGCCGAGGTGTCGATCGGGGCCAGTTCTTGCCAGAGTTTCACGCCGGCCGTCCTCAGTCCGGCGATGGTTTCCTGGTTGCGTCGGGTGGAGAAGTAGTTGACGATACTCTCGGCAATCTTGGGGCCCACGCCGTCTATTTCGGTCAGTTCGGCGATGCCGGCACAAGCGATGTCGTCAATGCTGGAGTATCGGGCGGCCAACAGCTCAGCCACCTCGGCGCCCACGTGGAATATCCCCAGGGCAAACAGAATACGAACCAGCGGCCGCTGCTTGCTGGCCTCGATGTTGTTGAGGATGCGGGTGGACAGGCGATCTCCCATCCGGTCCAGGGCAGTCAGCTGCTCTGCGGTGAGCCGATAGAGGTGGGACACATCTGACACCAGCCCCTGGTCAATCAGGATGCGGCACCATTGTTCGCCCAGTCCGTCGATGTCCATGGCGCCGCGGCTGACGAAGTGTTTGAGCGACTCGAAGAACTGGGCCGGGCACGCCGAGTTGGGGCAACGGTGCATCGCGTCGCCTTCGTCCTTGACTACGGCGGTCTGGCAAACCGGGCAGAGCGCCGGCATCCGGAACACGGGCAGATTCTCGCGGCCGGGGACTTCCACGGGGGCGATGATGTGAGGAATGACATCGCCGGCGCGCTCAATTTCCACGTCGTCGCCGATGCGGATGTCCTTGCGGTGAATGTCTCCTTCGTTGTGCAGCGAGGCGTGTTGCACGGTGGCGCCGCTGACCACCACCGGCTCCAGAATGGCCTGGGGGTTGAGGCTCCCCGTGCGACCCACGTTAATGATGATGTCGAGCAGACGCGTCGTTGAACGTTCGGCCGGAAATTTGTAAGCGATGGCCCAGCGGGGTTCCCGTCCGGCAACGCCCAGCGAATTCTGCTGGCTGATGCTGTCGACCTTGACCACCACGCCGTCCGCTTCGTAGTTCCAGTCGTGGCGACGTTGCAGCATATCGTCATAGAACGCGCAGATTTCGTCTACCGTGTCGCAGGTGCGGTTCAACGGGTTGACCCGAAAACCGTAGGCGCCGAGATTTTGCAGGGCCTCCCACTGGCCGGCGGGCATGGGAGCGTCGCCGGTGTCATTGAGGCTGTACGCCCACATTTGCATATTGCGGCTGGCGGTAACCCTGGGGTCCAGCTGGCGAATGGTACCCGCGCCGGTGTTGCGAGGGTTGGCATAGAGCGATTCTCCCAGGCGCTCGCGCTCTTCGTTCATCTTCCTGAAACTTTCCAGCGGCAGATAAACCTCGCCGCGCACTTCCAGATCGGCTGGCGGGTGCGCCGACAGCGTGAGCGGAATGCTGCGGACGGTGCGCAGGTTGCGGCTCACGTCTTCTCCGATCTGGCCGTTGCCCCGGGTGGCGCCTTGCACGAACCGCCCGTTGCGGTAGGTGAGGCGCACCGCCAACCCATCTATCTTCAGCTCGGCCACCATGCGAAATGATTGCCCGTCGAGCAGGTCGGTTACGCGCCGATGCCACGCTTCCAGACCCTCCCGGTCGAAGGCGTTGGCCAGGCTAATCATCGGATTGGGATGCGCCACTTGCGTGAACCCGTCGGCGGGGTCGCCGGCGACGCGTTGGGTTGGAGAATCAGCGGACCGGCAGCCCGGATGCGCTGCCTCGAGATTGCGCAGCTCCTGGAGCAGCGTGTCGTATTGCCCATCGGCGATGACCGGCGCATCCTGGTTGTAGTAGCGCTGGGCGTGAAACTGCAACTGGACATGGAGTTGCCGCGCGCGCGCGAAGGGCTGGCGCGCCACGGGCACACCACTGGCCAGTCCAGTGTAAGTAGGTTCAGTGGATGGGGTGGTCATCGTCATCACTCTGAGGTCGATGTTATGCTGAAAAGTAGGCTAATCATCAGCAGATATTATAGCCCCACCGGTTGCCGGGCGGCGAGGATTCGCCGGCCCGGTCAGGGTAACAGTTCAGACTTGAGGGGAAGTGAGCAGTTGTTGGCAGGCGGTGAGGGGGTTGAGACCTTGTGCTCGCCAGCCGGTCTCGTCGGCGTGGACCGCTGGGCTGGCGCGGATGCCGTCCAGCGGTTCGGCCCCCGCCGGTTGGGGCTGGCGCGCCGTCTGATTGATGGCGTCTACACTGAGGCGCAGCCCGGCCCGGTGTCCAGGTACCATTGGCAGGTACCACTGGCAGGAATCACTGGATGCTGCGGATGGGCAACCGAGCCTCCTCCAGCAAGGGCGGCAATCAGGCTGACTAAGTTCACCCCCAGCCGCTGCTGACCCAGCGCCACGCCATCCTGTTGCGCTGGGGGCAGACAGCGCCGTCGGCACCGGGGACAGGTGCGGGCCAGGTAGACGTGCTCGGTTACCTGCACCGCAACCTGCACTGGAACCTGGGGCAACTCGATGACCTCCCGAGTGCGCTGGACCCAGCCGCCGGTCAGGTGGGCGTCACAATCGGGGCAGTTCTCCACCACCTGCTCTACTCGCTGGGCCGTAACCCGCTCCCCTTTCCCGGTGGCAGAGGGGCCGGGGGTGAGGGCCGACTCCCCATCCTTTGACGTTGAGAACTTATGTCCTGCAATGGCTAACGTACCGGAAAGCTCTGGCAGACCGAACACCCTGACCACTAGTTTCGCAATCCGGGCATCCCCACCCGGCGCTCGGTGCCGTTGAGCAGCCGCCGGATGTTGTCACGATGCTGCCAGATTATTACCGCGCCGCCCACGAAGACGTACAAGGTGTAAACCTGATGGTGCCCCCACCAGAGGGTTAGCGCCAGGCTCAGCAACGCAATAAACATGACGCCCACGATACTGCCCAAAGACAGGTAGCGGCTCGACAGCGTGATGATTATAAATAGTACCGCGCCGGCGAGGGCCACCCACGGCGCCATTACGGTCAGGCTACCGAGACTGGGCAGAATGCCGCGTCCCCCCCGGAATCGCAAAAACACCGGCCAGTTGTGCCCGCACAGCACCGCCAGTCCGGCAACTACCTCGGGAGCGCCGACGCCGATCGTATAACGGGCCAGCAGCACTGCGAGTATCCCCTTGCTGCAATCCAGCACAAATACGATTGCCGCCGATTTGCCGCCGCCCGTGCGCAGCATGTTGGACATTCCCGTGCGGCCGCTGCCAAAGTCCCGTATGTCCTCGCCCCGGGCCAGCACCAACACCATGTAGCCCCAGGAAATTGAACCGGTCAAATAGGCTACGATGCACAGCCCAAGGTATCGGCCCTCCAAGGGCAGTTGGGGTGACAGTTGCAGCAGCGCAATGCCGGCGACAACCAGCAACGGCACGGCGACGAGACAAGCCAACACCGCCCTGGTGGGTCGTTTGAGTCGCAGTGCAGGCACGAACGTTAGCGGGCCCGGGTACGAGCACGAACCCCCGGCCGCGCCGTGCGTTCCTCCCGTTCCGCGCGAAACACCAGCCTCAGGTGCGTGCGGTGGAACCCGAAACGATCCCGAATCTGATTCTCCAGGTAACGTTCGTAGGAAAAGTGCAGCAGCTTGGGGTCGTTGACGCTGAACACGAAGGTGGGAGGGTTCACGCCGACCTGCCGCACGCGGCGCACCCGCAGCCGGTTGCGCAGGTTGCCCCGGCGCGATGGCGGCGCATGGGTGGAGACTGCATCTGCCAGCAGGTATTGCAGATCACGGAATGGAACCCGCCGCTGGCGTTCCATCCACAATGACAGCGCCGTGTCCAGCAGTTCGTTGATCCCCTCGCCAGTGAGCGCCGACGTGAAGCAAACCGGAACGTAGGGCATGAAGTGGAGCCGTTGCTGAACCCGATGCAGACTGCGTTCCATGCGGAACCGGTTGGGATTAACCAGATCCCACTTGTTGACAACCACGATGAGGCCGCGGTTGGTATCCCAGGCCAGGCCGGCGATGTGGGCGTCCTGGGCGGTGGCCAACTCGGTGGCGTCGGTAATCAGCAGCGTGATGTCGCTGCGATGCACGGCGTTGACGGCGCGCAACACGCTGTATTTTTCGATGCCCCGCTGCACCTGACCAGGACGGCGGATACCGGCGGTGTCCACCAGGGTGATAGTGTGGTCGCGGTAGGTGATGGGTGTATCGAGAGCGTCCCGCGTGGTGCCGGCCTCCGGGCTGACGATGCTGCGCTCCTCACCGAGGATGGCGTTGGTGAGCAGCGATTTGCCAACGTTGGTGCGTCCCACAATGGACAGGCGCAGTTCAGTCGCCGGCGTGAAAACTTCCCCGGCGCGTCCATCGGCGCCATCGCCATCGAGTTCATCCCAATCGTCGACGCCATCTGGATAATCGTCGTCCCATTGTTCCGCCAGCTCGCGGGTTGGCAGCAAGTCGACCAGCCGCTCCAGCAGGTCATACACCCCATAGTTGTGGTAGGCAGATATGAACGAAGTTTCCGGAATGCCCAGCTGGAAAAACTCAGCAGCGGCCAGCTCGCGGTTTTCGTTGTCCACCTTATTCACCGCCAGCATCACCGGCTTGTCAGTGCGACGCAGCCGCTGGGCAACGGCCTGGTCGGTCGCGGTCAGTCCCTGCACCGCATCGGTAAGGAATATGATGACGTCGGCGGCGCCCATTGCCATGTCGGCCTGTTGCTGCACACGCTGGGGGATGTGGCCGTCGGGGTCGTCTTCCAGACCACCGGTGTCAATCAGCAGGAACTGCCGGCCCTTCCAGGATGCAGAGGAGATCAGACGGTCGCGGGTGGTGCCGGAGACTTCAGACACGATGGCGTGGCGGCGCGACAGAATTCGGTTGAACAACGAGGACTTGCCCACGTTGGGCCGACCGATAATGGCCACCATGGGCGTAGTTTCGACCACAGTTTGTCTTTCGGCCGGGCGGGCGAAAAACTCTGCCTCCCGGTCGACTGCCAGCTTGGCGGGTTCTTCAGCACCGTCATCGCTGGCGAACTCATCGGCCAGTTCGTCCGTCTGTTCCAGCTCCGCGTCGATGGGCAGATCCGCAAGTTCTTCGGTATCGTCGGGGGATTCCGGGGCCGGCACCGACTCCGGCTCGACGGCCGATTCGATGGGTTCTGCCGGGTTGTCGTCTGCAAGGTTGTCAATAGTGGCCATATTATTCCCAGGTGAGGGGTTGGAACGTCGAGAGTGTCGTGGTGGCAGCGGGCCGGCCGGATGGTTCAGGACAGCAGAAATTCCAGCACGGCCTTCTGGGCGTGCAGGCGGTTGTGGGCCTGCTGGTAAGCGACCGATTGCGGGTGCTCCAGCATACCCTCGGGCACCTCTTCGCCGTAGTGGGCGGGCATGTCGTGCATGAAGCAGGCTCCCGGCGCGGCCTGCGCCATCAGCGCATCGTCGACCGTGTAGCCCTGGAAGGCGCGCCGGCGCTGTTGCGTTTCGGCCTCATCGCCCATGCTGGTCCAAACGTCGGTATACACCACGTTGGCGTCGATTACCGCGTCAGAAGGGCGCACCAGCGGATGGACGGTTGGCCGGGGGCCATCGTCCAGGCGGACGCCGCGCTCGCTGGCGGCGTCGAAGGTGGATTCCTCCAGCTGGTATCCGTGGGGGGCGGCAATGGACACGTTGATACCCACCGCCGGGGCGCCCAGGCACAGGCTGCGGGCCACATTGTTGCCGTCGCCGATATAGGCCAGGTTGAGGCCGTCGGCGCTACCGTGGGTTTCGGCAATGGTGAGCAGGTCGGCCATGGTTTGACAGGGGTGTTCCCAGTCGGAGAGAGCGTTGACCACTGGCACGGAGCCGTACTCCGCCAGTCCTTCCAACGACGCATGGGAGTTGACCCGCGCGATGATGCAGTCGACGTATCCGCTGAGCACCCTGGCCACATCGGAGACGGGTTCGCGCTGCCCGAGGCCAACCTCATCCTGCCCCAGGTACATGCTGTACCCGCCCAGCTCGGCAATGCCAATCTGGAAGCTGACGCGGGTGCGGAGGGAAGGCTTTTCAAACAGCAGTGCAATGCGCTTGCCGGCCAGCGGTTGCATACTGCCGGGAGGTGTGGCCTTCATCGCAATGGCGCGCTGAATCAACGCACGGGTTTCCGTTGGCGTGATGTCAGTGATGGAGAGGAAATGACGCATGGCATCCATCGGAAGCGTTAAAAATAAGTATCCAGGTCAGCGGACATATTCCCAAGTGTCAACAGGGCTTCGTCAGTATAGCCGCCGTGGAGGTTGGGCAGCAGTAGAACGGGTAGACCCAGGAACGCGGATTAGCTAAATATTTTGGCGGATTCTACAGTTGCCAGCGTAATTCCTTGAGCGGTAACCGACCCGGCAATCTGTCGCCTGGCAAGCGTCGACGAGCACTGCTATGATAGCACAACCTATTTTTATGCTGCCTTCGGGCCGGCGGAGATTACCTGCACTATGACCCAACCAACCGACGCAACCGACGGCATGCTGACGCCCGGCCTGGTGGGCCGCCGCGAAGTTCTGGTCTGCGAGCACAACGTGGCGCCCCACGTAGCGAAACTTAGCACCCCATCCATGATTCGCGCCATGGAACAGGCTTCCCAGCGGGCGATACTGGACTACCTGCCGGCCGAGCAGTCCACGGTGGGATTCGAGGTCAACGTCCGCCACGTTGCCGGCGCCGACATTGGTGCGACGGTCACGGCTGTGGCAGAGCTGGAACGGGTTGACGGCCGCTGGCTCTATTTCAAGGTAGAAGCGTTGGATGGCGACCGTACCATTGGCGTCGGCACGCATCGGCGCGCCATCATCACCCTACCTCCGGAAGCTACCAATCGTGGCGGCGGCAACGACAGCCACACCCACGAGTTGTAGACTGGCGGGCAGCGGAGCCGCGTCGCCGCGCTAGTCGCACTGACGAAGGCGGCGACGGAACAAAAAAGAACCGGCGCTGGGGGTGAGGTAGCGCCGGTTCCCCGGGGATAAAGTCGCTGATTTCGATCAGGACATTTCGTACTGGCTACAGGTTGAACTGCGGGTCCAGGTACTTTTCGTCCTTCTGATAAATCTGCAGCCGGGAGCGCAGGGTGTCACAAACCAGCAGGCGGTTGTTTACCCGGTCGAAGGTGCAACCCATGGGCATCCGGAACGTCCGCTGCTGCTGCTCCAGGTCAGGGACCCGGCGGCGGGCTTTGACCATGTCGGGGTTGGCGTTGAGCGAAAGGTCCCCCCATTCGGAAACCTCGGTCGCGTCGCCTTCCAGGTAGGCCAGTGGACGGGCGTCGGCGTCGTAAATCACGACGCGCTCGTTCAGCCAGTCAGCCACGTAAACGTCGCCATCATTGTCGATGTCAACGTCCAGCGGGTGGTTCAACTCGCCAGAGCGGGTGCCACGAGTCCCAAAGGTCGCCAGGTGGGTGCCACCGGGGGTGTACTTCTGCACCCGGTGATTGCCCCAGTCAGCGATGTAGATGTCGCCGCTGTTGTCGATGCCGATTCCAGAAGGCATCTCCAAGTCGGTGGGGCCGTCGCCCTTGGTGCCGAAACCGCCCAGAAAATCGCCGTCCTTGCTGAATTTCTGGACGCGGCTAGTCTTGGCGGAAACCACCCAAAGGTTTTGGTCGGCATCGAAAACCAGGCCGGCCGCGCCATTTAGTTGGCCTTCGCCATCTCCTCTTTCGCCCCACTGCTTGATCAGGTTGCCGTCAGCGTCGAACACGCTAATCTGGTTTTTCCACTCGTCGGAAGCGTACACATTGCCGGCGGCATCGACAGCGATTCCGGTAATCCACTCGAACAGACCGCTCGAGTTGGACTGGTAAGCGGCGCCTTCCCGGCCGAATTCGCCCAGGAACTCCTCGCCGCCCTTGCCCTCAACGTTGCCGATGGTGCACTTGGTGATGCGCGCGCTGGGGTTCTGCTCACCGCCCCGATTGGCGATATACATTACGCCGTCCGGCAAGGCTACTACACCCACCGGCTGGCTGAACCCCATGCCGACCTGACCCTGGCGGCCGACGTTTTTCACGTACAGCCATGCCCGACCGCTTGCTACGGTATTCTGAGGCATAGTTAATCCTCCAAATTCGATTTTTTAGGCCACGGTGGCGGCGCAACCGGCGGGCAGCGCCACCACCGAACTTACTGAGCCTGAAGCCTTACTTCTTGATAACGTTCAGCTTCGGGAAGGTTCCGTTGACGATGGGGTTGGCGTCCATGCGGAGCCAGTCTTCAACGATGCTGGTGTAAGCGCCGCGGAAATCGTAGTTGGGAACCAGGTCGCCCTGTTCCAGGTCTTCGTTCTTCCGGGACGGGTACTCGCCGTAGAAGCCACCCTGGACCGGGTCGCCAATGACGAAGGCAGCGCCGGCTGCGCCGTGGTCGGTGCCGGAGCCGTTGTCGCGGACGCGACGGCCGAACTCGGAGAACATGTACATCACGATGTTCTCGCCGGTGTTGTGCTCCTTCATGTCCTGGAAGAAGGCGCTGACGCCCTCAGAGATTTCCTTCCACAGCTGCGGGTGGGCGGCGGCCTCACCGGCGTGCGTGTCGAAGCTCGCGTGCTGGGTGTAGAAAATCTTGGTTCCCAGGTCAGCCATGTAAACCTGCGCGATGTCGCGGAGGTGATGGGCGATGGGGCTGTTGGGATATTCCACGTTGCTGGAATACTGTTCCGGCGCAACCTTGACGATATCGGCGCCAATCATGGCGTCGGTGCCGGTGGAGCGCAGGTAGTCATTCACGAAGCTGCCCCCGATGGTGGGGGAGTACATCTTCGAGAAAAGGTCCAGAGCCTTGGAACGCTGGTCAACGTTCTCAATGCCGGTCAGCAGGCCGTAGGTGCTCAGGTCGGCGATGGCTGCTACCGGAACGCCGGGAACGGCCAGCGCACGGGGCAGGCCGTGGCCGAAGTTGATGGCAGTCAGCACGTTCTCTTTGCCCGGGTCCATCTCGCGAGCGACGCGGCCCGCCCAACCCTCGGTGCCAACCTTATCCGGCTCACAGGTGTGCCAGATGTCCATGCTGCGGAAGTGGGAGCGGGGGCTGTCGGCGTAGCCGATGCCGTGGATGATGGCAACTTTGCCCGCGTCGAACATTTCCTTGAGGGGCCCCATGGTGGGAGCCAGACCCAACTCTTCATTGATGGGGATGATATCTTCCCGATTGTAGTGAATGGTCGGGCGATTGTCGTAGTACGACGAATCGTTGTAGGGGATCACCGTGTTGAAATAGTCGTTGCCGCCGGTGAGCTGCAGGACCACGATGACCGGATCTTTTTTCGTGGAGGTCATTGTGTATGCTCCTTGTGTGTAGTCTTGGGTTAGCGGATCGGCTTCCGGACGGAGCGGCGCCAACTGATCCTGTCAGGTTTGGCGCGGCGCTCCGCCCAATGTGCCATTGACTTAGCCGAACTGGAATTCGGTGGTGGCGCTGATCAGGGCCATGGTCTCACCGACCCGGGTAGCCGTGCCAACGTAGTCCGCCCAGTCCACGTTTCCGCCGGAGCGGACGTGTTCGGCCAGTTGGCCGCGGGTTTCTTCACTCAGCTCGACAAAGCCCATGTAGTCCGTGCAGGCATTGAGCAGGTGGTCAGGAGTTTCCACGCCTTCGTTGCGCATCGCGTCGATGATGTCGCGCATACCGGGCAGCTCGGGGTCGGACACGCGATCGGCTACGAAGTTGATGCGGGCCAGCAGGGCGCCGGAGTTAATCCACTCCAACCCGGTGTGCCAACCTTCCACCGACGGCGGGTCCAGAATGGACTGGCCCATGTAGGTGGGTTCTTTGCCGATGTTGATGACGCCAGGATCCGGATTCTGGTACAGCCCCACCATGCGGAGGGTGCCGGCGACCACTTCGGTCGGGCTCTTGATCTTCTGGAAGCGGGCGTCCTTGAACCACTGGGAATTGAACATGTGGCGCAGGACGGGAAGCATCTCGAAGCCGGAGTCCTCAAATATCTGGCACATCTCGTCCAGAGCGTCTTCGTCGCGGGCCGGCTCGATGGTCCAGGCCGGAACCTGGGGCTCGTCGGCTACGAAGAAGTTATAGAGGTGGCGGCAGATGAAGCGCGAGGTGGCCGGCTGCTTCAAAATGATGTCGATGATGTCCTCACCGTTGAATTCTCCGGTCTCGCCCAGGAAGGTCTTTTCACCGTAGTCATGATCTTCATCGCGGTAAGCGAACTTCCAGGGGTAGCGTCCGTAGGGAGCCCGGGGCAGCTTGGCCTGGATGGTCCAGCCGGTGAAGGCCCGCGAGCACTCGCGAACGTCAACCTCGGTGTAGTTGGAAACGCCCAGGGAGAACAGTTCCAGAAGCTCACGCCCCCAGTTCTCGTTCACGGCGTCCCGATGGTTTTCATTGTTGTCCAGCCAGAAAATCATGGCCGGGTTCTTGGACAGCTCAATCAGCATTTCACGATAGTTGCCCATGCCGTATTCCCGCAGCATGTCGATCTGCTCCAGCAACTGGTCGCAGTTGTCGACCTTGGAGTTGCCGGTGGCAAACACATGGTGCCAGAACAGGGACATCTTTTCTTCCATCGGCCGGTCGCTGGATACCATGTTGTACATCCAGTTAGCCTGGCCGGAGAAGGGAACTCCGCCCGGGAGCAAAAAGCTGGGATGGTACCGCAGCAGCAGCGCCATCTTGCCGCCTTCGCGGTCTTCCGACGGGTTCAGCAGTTCTTCTACAGTGGTCTCGTAACCTTGAGCAACACATCGCTCCAACTCTGCGCGGTTTGCGCCAAAACCGGCACGCCGCATCAGGTGGGCCATCAGTGCCAGGTCATCTTTGTGTGACATCCGGTGCCTCCTTCCTGCAATTGAGATTTTCCAAGCCGAGAATCGCAATTTATCCCCGACCATTCGACGATTTGCCGTAGTTTAATTTACTCGTAACACAGTGTCAACAAGCAAACCGCTTACGGCTCAAATTTGATAACGATTATAAACTAATAACGGAACGTAAACAAGTGCCCGTATCGGGTTATTTGGGGATCGCCCAAGCTGGCGGGGGCGCGTGGGTCACGGACTCGTCGGTGTCGGCGGGAATATGCGCCACCAGGCGACCGTTAGCCACCACTACCTGATGGTAAAAAAGCTGCGAGCGCGGGCCGTTCACGCATATGCCCTGACCTTCTTCGAACCGCCACCCGTGGTCGGGACACAAAAAGCTCTTGTCCCACTTGACCACCCTGCCATAGGCGTGCGGGCAAACCATCGACAACAGCCGATACATCCCATCGCGGGCCTTGGACAGCCAGAGCTCCTCCCCGTTGTCCAGCCTGACCCGGGCTGGCAGCTCGGGGAAATCGGCCACCGCGCCGAGATCGATTTTGCGGGCCGGCGCGTTCTTGGTCTTGCCGACGCCTGCCGGGTCGACCACCGTCCTTCTACGCGGGTGATAAATGTCCTCGCTCATAACGTTGCTCCTGTATCGCGTCGGTCCGTAGGCAGTCCGCCGAAGGCTTCTTCCATGGTGATGATGGGGAATATCGCGGTGCGGTTCCAGGTGGCCAGACCCATATCCACGACCGCGTCATCCACGGCATGGGCATCCGGCCCTTGCAACACCAGCCAGGTTTGGTGAGACGACTTGCCAACCCAGCCGCCGCGATACTCGCAACCGCGGGCGGACAGCGTTTGAGTCATCTCAGCCGACATTCGCAGCACGCGGTCTCGCACGCCCAAATCGACCCCGGGGCAGCGTTCGGGAGCATGCTCCAGCGATACCATGTAAAGGCCCATCGTAGTGTCTGACTCCTTATCCGGATGCTCCGACCCGGCCGTCAGCGGCAGCTGCCGATCGTACCGGCGCCGCCAGGCGAAAGATTCCCGGCGCGGTGAGGCCGGCAAACCGTTCGGGTCTCATTGCCTCAGCCAGACCCTCGAGCACGTCAATAACACGGGGGCCGTGTCGGCTGGGTATTTGCCCGTCGAACAGGTAAACGCGGCCCTGCTGCACCGCCGTCAATGCAGACCACTCCGGCCGGTCAATCAATCGCGCCGTCTCGGCGATGGTGCGGTCCATATTGAACGCGCAAGGCATAACCATCACGTAGTCGGGTTGATATTCCAAAACCTCGGGCCAGCTGATTTCGCGAGATTTGCCCCATTTTTCCGCCAGGCCCTCTCGCCCGCCGGCCAATTCCACCAGTTCGGGCGTCCACTGGCCCGTGTTGCGGAGGGGCTCCAGCCAATCGATGCAGAACACCGAGGGACGCTGGGCGTCGGCGGAGCGTTCGGCGACATATTCGGTGCGGCGGCGCAGGTTGGCGAGCAACGCGGCGGCGCGGTCGGGTACGCCGGCTGCCTCACCGATGCGTCGGATATTGTGGAATATGTCGTCCAGGCTGGCCGGGCGGATGCTCAATATCTGCGGGGCGTAATCCAGAGTCTGGGCGGCCGTCTCAAACACCGAACCAGCGCCGACGGCACAAACCTCGCACAACTCCTGGGTCAGTATCAGGTCGGGCTGGAGTTCCCGGAGCAGGTCGCCATCAATAATGTAGAGGGGGTTGCCGCTGGCCCGCGCCTGCTGGATGATGGTGTCGATTTCCTGGCTCGACAGGTGGGACTTGCTGCGGATACTGCGGCTGACGATTGGCAAACCGCGTGCGGCCGCGGGATAGTCGCACATATGCGACACGCCCACCAGAGAATCGCCTAGCCCCAGGGAGAACACAATCTCAGTGGCGCTGGGCAGTAACGAAACAATCCGCATGGGCCGCATTGTAGGGCCAATTCAGTCGGTTGGCAAACCTCGCCGCGACGAGATTGCCGCTTCGCTTTGCGGCCTGGAATGACCAACGTCCATGTTGGTTTCTATGTTTGATGATAGATGCGTGATGATATGATAGACGCACACCAATACTGCAGTCTGGAACAAACCATGACCACCGCGCCTATACCAGTTCCTGAGACACTAACTCCCATTGAGGACGCCGGCGAGCGTACCGGAGCCATCCGCCTGCGCCTGGCCGCACTGGGCATTGACCACCGGGCCGCCGACTTTCCGACCCGGTTCATCGAGTTTTGCGAGCAGAACGACCTCTACGAAATGGAAGTCAACGCCGATGGAGAACTGATAATACTGCCTATGACTGGATTTCGCGGCAATCGACAAGAATATTACCTGGTGCATTTCCTCGCGGCATGGGAGATCGAGCACGGTGGAGTTGGAGCCTCGCCGAGCAGCCGGTTTCACTTGCCATCGGGCGAGATCAGAGGCCCCGATGCGGCGTGGATGACCCAGGAGCGTTACGACGCGCAAACCCCGGAGCAGCGAGAAACCGTCATCGAGGGCGCTCCCGATTTCGTGGTAGAGATTCGTTCCCGCACCGACAATCTGGCGCCTCTGCAACGCAAGATGGGTTTATGGATGGCCGGCGGCGTGCGGCTGGGCTGGCTCATCGACACCAGAAACCGGCAGGTTCACATTTATCGCGCCGGCCAGGCAGCGCCGGAAGTGCTTGACGACCCGGAAACGCTGGACGGCGGGGACGTGCTGGCTGGGTTCTCGTCCCCGGTGCGGCAGTACGTTTTTGACTTGGAATAATGCCCGCTCGCATCCTGAATGGCAACGAGATCGCAGCCGAACTGCGCGCGGAGGTAGCCGAAGGCGTGGCGCAACTGACCGCGTCTGGCGGCCCGCAGCCGGGCCTCGCTGCGGTGCTGGTTGGAGACGATGCAGCGTCGGCGGTTTACGTCCGCAACAAGGGACGCGCCTGCGCTGAGGCAGCGATGCACTCCGAGACGTTCCATCTCCCGGGGGACACTCCGCAAGATGTCCTGTTGAGTCTTATCGACCGACTGAATGCCGACGACAGATTTCACGGCATCCTCTTGCAGCTGCCCTTGCCCGCCCAGATTGATGAAGCGACGGCGATCGAGCGCATCGCACCGGCTAAGGACGTGGATGGTTTGCACCCCGTGAGCCAGGGCAAAATGCTACAGGGGGAGCCCACCTATCTGCCCTGCACGCCGTCGGGCGTCCAGCAGGTGTTGTTGCGGTCGGGATACGACCCGGCGGGCCAGCACGTGGTAATCGTCGGACGTAGCAACATCGTAGGCAAGCCGTTGGCGGCGTTGCTGATGCAGCGGTCCAGTGGCGGCAACGCCACCGTAACCGTTTGCCACACTCGCACCCGGAACCTGTCCGACATCACCCGCCAGGCCGACATTCTGGTGGCTGCGATGGGGGTGCCCGGCGCGATAACCGCGGAGATGGTACGCGATGGCGCGGTGGTAATTGACGTTGGCATCAATCGGGTTGACGACGCGACGCGGCGACGGGGTTACCGGCTGGTGGGCGATGTTGACTTTGACGCGGTGGCCGCGAAGTCGGAAGCAATTACGCCCGTCCCCGGCGGCATCGGCCCCATGACCATCGCCATGCTGCTGAGCAACACGCTGGATGCCGCCCGTCGTTACTCCTCAAAATAGTTGCCGGCAGACGCTGCCCCGGCTGTCGCGCGGACGATGATGCGCACCAGCGATTTCGACTACCACCTCCCCGCAGCGCGCATCGCCCAAACTCCCGCCGAACCCCGGGACTCGTCGCGTCTGCTGGTGCTGCCCCGCTTTGCGACCGGTCCGGCAAACGCCGGGGAAATTCAGCATCGCACTTTCCAACAACTGCTCGACTATCTGCGCCCCGGCGATCTGATGGTTTTCAATCGCAGCCGGGTGATCCCGGCGCGGCTGCACGGCACGGAGGTGCATACCGGCGCCCGTGTCGAAGTGCTGCTGGTGCGCCGACAGGAACCCAACATCTGGCAGGCGTTGGGGCGCCCGGGCCGGCGGTTGCGCGTGGGAGCCGAGGTGGTGGTTGGCACCGACGTAGAGGGCGGCGAGTCGTCGTCTGCTCGCGTAGAGTCGTCTGCTCGCATAGAAGTGATTGCTGCTCACCAAAACGGTCTGCGCACCGTGCGGCTCTCCGATGACCGCGCTCTGGAACACCTGGGAGAGCTACCGCTGCCGCCCTATATCAAGGAAACCCCGCGCGACCCGGGACGCTATCAGACCGTGTACGCGGATGTTCCGGGCAGCGTGGCGGCTCCGACCGCGGGCCTGCATTTCACCGACCAGCTCCTGGCCGACATTCGGGCAGTGGGCGTATCAACCGAGTGGGTTACTTTGCACGTTGGGCTGGACACTTTCCGACCGGTGCGCGGCGAGGACATCGCCGCGCACCAGATTCACACCGAGTGGTACGAACTGCCAGCCGATACCGCCGAGGCCATCAACGCCACCAGGCAATCGGGCGGGCGGGTCATCGCCGTGGGCACCACGACCGTGCGCACGCTGGAGCAAGTCGCTCAGGACGCCAACGCTGCCAGTTTTGATAGCATCGGTCCAGCTACCGGCGACGCCAACCTGTTCATCCTGCCTGGGCACCGCTTCCGGCTGGTGGATGGAATGTTGACCAACTTCCACCTACCCCGGTCCACGTTGCTGATGCTGGTGTCTGCCTTCGCCGGACGCGAGCGCGTATTGGCCGCCTACCAGACTGCGGTTGCCGACGGTTACCGCTTCTACTCGTTCGGCGACGCCATGCTCATCTTGTGAGATTGCATCAGAAGCTGACTAGCTAAAACGCGGGCGTTCGTCTTCGCGGTTGCTGTCATAACCGTCATCGCGCAGGCTGCGGCGTTGGGAACCACGGCTTCTGCCGGAGTTTGAGTCGTCGGTGCCGCCGTCGTCCCCGCCCTCCGCATCTGCTGGTTGGGAGTCAACAATCTCAGTCTCGGCGGCGGAAGAGTCGACGGTATCAAATGGCGCTTCGGTCTGGTCGGCTTCGCCATCGTCGTTTTCACGCGGTGGAGGCGCGAACTGGGGATAGGCCCGGCGGAATTCGGCCATGGCGGATTCCAGGTGCGCGTGGAATTCTTCCGGGTCGCGTACCTGAATGGCGATGCGCCGTCGGTTGATCGTGTACACCCGGAGCGGGTCGCCCATGAAGCCCCGATCATTCACCGCCTCCTGAATCTGGCTGAAGTGAATCGACCGGTTGCGCGGCGTCCCGAACATGATTACCAACGCATCCGAATAGACCCGGTACTGACGGGGTGAGGTTAGCCACGAGTACGCCCCGACGCCAATACCGACCACGATGAGGAGCCAGGACCCACCGCCGCGTCGGCCCGATTGCTTGACCTCGCCATCCGCTCCTGACTGACCCTCCTGCACCTGCCCGGTTGCGGCGGGCGGTGGGTCGCCGGATCGCGCCTCAGCGATCAACTGGTAAACGCCGAAGAGGATAACGGCCGCCGCCAGGATGAGGGTGAGGTTGAATCGAACCCGACTAGGCGCCCAATATTTGAGTTGGGTTTCGGCCTGTTGCATTGTAATCTCGCACCTGCCAGTGTTGTACGCCGACGTTAGTTGAGCAGGCGCGCCGGAAAGCCAAAGCGCTGCCGGCGCAACGACGAATATGTTACCACACGCCGCCTGGCATCCCCTACTTTCACGCGTGCCCACTTTGTCAAACCAAACCAGCCTGCTGTCATGGCGAGGGGCATAACGACGTGGCAATCTTGCTGAGGTTGAACACCCGTCGGCGAATCGCCGTTGCTACGGCGACGAGATTGCCACGCTACGCTCGCAATGACAAAGTGGGTACGCATCAGGGCAGCTGCCCTCATGCGCCGGTTTCGGCTGGTTCCGCAGGGCGGTTGGTATTCGGCGTCGTCGCGCTTTTTACAGTATCGGCCAACAGGACGACCGCCGGGACGAGTTGAGCTCAACGACGCGCTACCGGCACGGTAACAACCCCGGTAATAACCCCGGTAACAACTACGGCAACAATGCGCGGGCCGGTGTTTGGCTTGACCGTGCCCGGCTATGGTGCCAGAATTGGGCCGGCAAACTGCTTTCCAACCACACCACAACCCAGATAATTCACAGGAGGCCACGGCCATGCTGATTTGCAAGTTTCGCACCGGAGACCGGGAAGCGTACGGTATCGTTGAAGGCGACAACATCATGGAGGTGCAGGGTGGCCTGTTCGACGGGCTGCAACAAACCGGCAGCAAGTATGCGTTGAGTTCGGTGAAACTGCTCCCGCCGGTGGTTCCGCCAACCTTCTACGCCGCCGGCATAAACTTCCCGGAGCACGTTACGTGGGCGGCTCAAATGCGGGGCGAGGAACCCAACCTCCCCAAACGGGCCGATGTCGGTTACCGCGCCATTAACGCCCTGACGGGCCACGGCGACCCCATCATGGTGCCGGCCGACGCCACCGAGATGTTGCAGTACGAAGGCGAGGTGGTGGTTGTCATCGGCAAAGAATGCCGGAACGTTACCGAAGAACAGGCGCTGGATTATGTGCTCGGCTATACCATCGGCAACGACGTCAGCGAGCGCACCTGGCAACGCAACGACCGCACCATGTGGCGCGCCAAAAACACCGACACCTTCAAGCCGATGGGACCCTGGATCGCCACCGACGTGGATCCCGACCAGCTGCACGTTACCATCGAGGTTAACAAAAAGGTCGTCGGCGAGTATGACCTGAATTCGGCAATTTTCGGAGTGCGCCACTACATCAGCGAGATGAGCAAGTACCTGACGCTGGTACCGGGGGACATCCTTTGGATGGGCACCGATGGCGCGACCGAGAACATGAAGGACGGCGACGTGTGCGACATCACCGTCAGCGGCATCGGCACGCTGAGCAACCCGGTAGTGTGGGGCAAAGCCTGATCTCTCCGACGTTCTGGTCCCCGGGTAGCAGCTAGTTGCCCGGGGACGCCCGTTCTCGCCCATCCGGCCGGGAACAAACCAGGCTAGCGGAAGCCAGGGCAAACGCATTCTAACTTTAGGCGGCCTGATAAATCGTCATTCCCGCGAAAGCGGGAATCCATACAGATTGCTTCCAGGCAGTTGACGTACAACCAAGCCACTTGGATTCCCGCTTTCGCGGGAATGACGGGCACCTCAAAAACTGATTCAATTAGAATGCGGTTGCCCTGTAGCGGAAGCCCATCAACTGGACATTTCCGCAGCATTACCTTAGAGTCTGGCAACGATAGAGTCTGGCAACGATGACGGATACATTCGGCGCTCCCACCTGCCCGCAATGCGGTTCGCCCTATCAGGTGGGGCACCGATTCTGCGGAGGTTGCGGCGCAACGTTGCCGGCAGCCGCAGAAGACCCGGCTGATGTCGTTTCGCGGACAGAAGTAACGCCGCCACCGCCACCATCTGCGGCCAATCCCTCACCGGCGCGACAACCCATCCCCGGCGAAATTGACCGGTTGGCGGGCCCGCGATATCAGACCGAGGAACAAACCGGACGCCCCCCGGCGCCCGCCCAGGCTGAGGATGGTTCGCTGGCTTGGTATATCTCCCCCAACCGCGTCCTGCTGCTAACATTTTTGACCACCGGCCTGTACATCTTTTACTGGATGTACATCACCTGGCGGCACTACCGGCATCATAGCAACGCGGTGGCGTATCCGGTGTGGCATGCGCTGGCCCTGCTGGTGCCGGTGTACCAGTTGTTCCGGCTCCACGCCCACATGCGCGTCTATCAGGAATTGATGCAGCAGCGGGGAGTTCCCACCACGTTGAGTCCCATGCTTTCGGTTGGGCTGTTCCTGGTCGCTGTCGCACTGGTTTGGGTGGCCGCCAGACTGATTGCCGATCCAGAACTGACGACGCTAACACAGACGCAACAAATCGGTTACTTCGTGGCCAACGTGGCGCGGGTGGCGATTCTGGCCGCAATAATATGGCGCGCTCAGGGCAACCTCAACCGCTATTGGCAACACCGGGTGGGTATGCGATTGGCCAGCGCCCCGTACACCCTGGTGGAACTTGTGCTGGTCGTCCTGGGCATATTCAACTGGATCGGCTGGGTCATCATCATGATGTACCCCGAGTTGTTGTTGAATACGGATGCCGGCGAGCAGGGTCTCGTACAGTAGCGCCAGCCCGGGCCTGGTTAGAGTGAACCCAAAGCCACCTGTACCATTCGCCTTTCCAGCGACAGGGCCAGCTCGGTGGCGATGTCGGTGCGGTCATGCCGGCCTACCACGCCTACGAAAGCCACACCCAACAGCCGCCCAACGCGGAAGTCGATTACGGTAGAGGATAGCAAGCCAGCCGGGCCTCCCTGGAGCACCTGCAACCCCACCGATTCGTCGTACAGTCCGTTGGCTTCCACCCGGTCTACCGATACAATTTGCTGGCCGGAACCGACGCTTTCCCCAAGGTTCTCTTCGAAATCCTTAACGAACACGTCAGTCATCCAGCCGGACACCTGGTCGGGATTACTGAAAAGATGCACCACAGTGGCTCCGACGAAATTCAGTCCGTCAGCCGGCGGGAGGTCTGAAGTCGGTACAAACTCGCGCATATACCCGCTGATGCGGCCGGCGTCGCGAAAACGGTCGGCTGTGCTGCCGGGAAACCCGTTCTCCGCCATCTCGTCGTTATTGAGCACACCGGCCCGAGCCAGTTGATAGCCCCGCAGTGATTCCGGCAAATCGCCAGCTTCCAGAGTCATGTATTCCAGGTCGGCTTCGCCGATGCGGAAAGTTGCTTGCCACAACGCCGTGGATGCCACCGTCGTCCTACCTCCGGTTATTTCCAGTCATATGAGCAAGGGCGGAATTACTCGCCCTTACTCATGTGGTTCAGCCTCACGCTCGCCAATTTGCTGCCATGCTGTGGGCGGGCGCAAGTGTTGGTCGGGTTAGCCCGCAACCATGGGGTACACATGCCGCCCGCGCGACATCTCGACCGGCACATCGGTGCGCTTCCAGCTATCGCCGCTATCGCCGCTGCAGTAGACGTGGCCGTCGCGGTCGCAACAGTACACGTTGCTGGGAGAGTGGCGGTCGATAGCGATCTGGAACATACGGGCCGGAGCAATTTCGCCCAAGTCGACCCGATCCCAGGATTCGCCAGCGTCGGTGGAGCGCATCAGCACTCCGGCGTCCTCGGTACCCGCGGGGGCGCTTCCGCCGCCCGCTCCGGCGGCCAGATACATGATGCTGGGGTCATGGGGGGCCACCACCAGGTCCCGGCAATAGCTGCCACCCTCGAACATCTCGTCGATGGGCACAAACTCCCAATCCTGGCCGCGTTCCCGGCTGCGGAACATGGCGAGTTGGGTGATGATGTAAACCAGACCGGGATTCGACGGATTGACCTGTACGCCGTGCAGGTCAACCGGCCCCATCCGCGTGTAATGGCCGTCGGTGATGCAAGACCAGGTTTCGCCGCCGTCCCGAGAGGCAATCAGCCCGCCGACCTCGATGGCGCCGTACACATCGTTGGGGTGGGCCGGGTCAACGCTGAGGCCGATTACCCGCTTCACGATTTCGGTGGGTTTCATGGTGATGCTAGGATGCACCAGGCCCTTGGTGTTCATTTGCCGCCAGGTCTCGCCGCCGTCGTCAGAGCGGCAAACGCGGCCCTGGTCATAACCGGCAAACATGATGGACGAATCATTGGGATGGGCGGTCAAGGACCAAACCTCTCCGCTGAGCGTATCGGTGCGCCGCCAGTTCTCGCCGCAGTCGTCGCTGCGATATACACCATCCTGGGTACCGGCGTACACGGTGTCGGGGTGGTCGGGGTGCACCAAAAGCGCGCGCACTTGAGGATGCTCGGGCAAACCGTTTTCCGCGGCTACCCATTTTGAATCCCCTTCGGTGAGGCGGTACAGGCCGCCTTCGCCCAACGGGGTGCCTTCCGCGCCCACGATAAGGGCGCTTTCGCCACCCAGACCGACGTACACGTTAGTGCGGTGGCCGTTCGCAGTAGTCATTAGTAAGCCTCCTGAATTGTGTGCCAGTATAGCCGGTCGATCCCAATTATCAGCGAGAATCTCTGTGCAGATTTTTGGCGTTACGTTGCCGGTTGTCAAGCGTTTGCAGCTGCGGAATGGAACGTTGGGGGCTCCAGCGCGACTAGGGCCACATAATCCAGCCGGTGCGGTCGGTGCGAGCCCGGAAAAGATGACCGCCGCCAGTGGTTACGTACAAGCTGCGCATATCGGCATCGCCGAAGCAGCAGTTGGTGGGCCGATCTACCCGCAGGGGGTGGGTTTCCAGCACCCGGCCGGAGGGCGAAAACACGTAGATGATTGGGCCCGGCCCGGCAGCTTCCCAACCCGCGCATACGATGATGTTGCCGTCGACGTCCAGCGTCATGCCGTCCACGCCGCGCTGCACCCCCTGGCTGCCGACGCCGCGCAGGTCACCGTTGGCCGCGCCGCCGTCAATGCCGAAGGTGTGCAGCACGGTGTAATCGCCGAGCGACCCATCGTCAGCGATGGGATATGCCCGCAGTTCGCGGCGACGGTCGGCTCCGTAATCGCTCTGCGCGATATACAGCGTGCGTTGGTCGCGGCTGATGATAATGCCGTTGGGACGCGAAATGTCGGTGGTGGCCCGCACCAGATCCCACTGGTCATTGCCCTTGGGGTCGAGGCGAAGCACCGACATATGGTCGAGTTCCTGCGGGCCGCTGTCGCCGATACCAGAGTAAGGATCGGTGAACCAGATACGCCCCGACTTGTCCACCACCAGGTCGTTGGGGTTGTTGTGGCGCTGGCCGCCCAGCAGGTGCGGCATCGACGTGGCCGTGTTGCTCGCGGCGTCGAAGCGGGCGATGCGGCGGCGACCCTGCTGGCAGCCGTAGAGGTTGCCCTGGGCATCGAAACACAGGCCGTTGGTGTTGAATGACTCATTAAAATACTCGGACACCGCGCCGGATTTGGGATCATAGCGCAGAATTTTCGACGCGGGGATGTTCGTAAACAACACCGCTTCACCGTCCCAAACCGGGCCTTCGGTAGTGCCGCCATAGGGTCCGGCGACCAGTTCAAAATTCCAGGACATAGTGCACCTCACGTCCGAAATAGGCCGGCGTATTCTCGGTGCAGTGTAGCACGGTTATCATCGGGCATGGGCAAATTGACGCGTACAGCACAGGGCAAACGCATTCTAACTTTAGGTGGCCTGATAAATCGTCATTCCCGCATCCTTTCTGTCATTCCCGCGAAAGCGGGAATCCATACAGATTGCTTCCAGGCAGTTGACGTACAACCAAGCCACTTGGATTCCCGCTTTCGCGGGAATGACGGGCACCTCAAAACCGGTTCAATTAGAATGCGTTTGCCCTGCGCGTACAGCAGATGTCCTTGGGGTAGAATGAAACGGCAACCACAACTGTTGAGAACCTGCGTCATGGGAACATTTCACATTCAGGCCGCCATTGGACACTATGCCGGCGGGGATTTGCGCCCGATACGGGCGCTGGTAGATACCGGAGCGGCGCACTCAATGGTACCGTCGTCGATCTTGGGAGAGTTGGGCCTAGAACCAGTTGAGCGTCTGCAGTTCGTAGTCGCAGACGGACGACGGATCTCCTACGATGTTGCCGACGCCCGTTTCAGTATTGATGGTAGAGAACGGATTTGCCCGGTCGTTTTTGGCCCCGAAGATCAGTACCTGCTGGGCGCAAGCGCTTTGGAAATATTCAACTTCATGGTTGATCCGACCGACCCCAATCCTCGTCTGGTTCCTGTGGAGGAACTATATCTGTAACATATCATCAATTCATCGACCCGCTTGGTGAGCGCAACGATTCGAGAGTGAGTTTATGGGAACCTTTGAAGTACAAATTGGCATCGGCAATCCCTACGGCGGAGACTTTCATCCCGTGTCCGCGCTGGTGGATACCGGCTCTACGCATTCCGTGATGCCGGAATCTTTGCTGGCGGAGTTGAGCCTGCAGCCGTCAGAACGCAGGAGCTACCGACTTGCGGACGGCAGCATCGTTCAATACGATATCGGAGAAGCGCGATTCAAAATAGAAAGTCGGGAACGCACTTGCACCGTCATCTTTGGCCCGGAAGGGCGGTATCTGCTGGGAGCCACCACTCTCGAAGTTTTCGATTTGATGGTTGACCCCACCCCGCCGAATCCCAGCCTGGTTTCCATAGATGAACTGCTGCTGTAATCCGGCTCGCCGGAATTGGAAGGAGTTATTGTAATGGGAACTTTTGAAGTGCAAATAGGCATCGGCCATCCGGCCGGCGGGGACTTCAATGCCATATCAGCAACCGTAGATACCGGCGCAACACACTCAATGATGCCTGGCACGCTGCTGGAGCGGTTGCGGATACGGCCTATCCAGACCGGGCGGTACGGCATTGCTGATGGGAGCGTCGTTGAGTATGGCGTGGCAGATGCCCGGTTCAGCATAGACGGCGTGGAGCGATATTGCCCGGTGATATTCGGGCCGGAGGATGAGCACCTGGTGGGGGCTACGACGCTGGAGATTTTTGAGCTGGTGGTTGACCCGTTAGGCGAACGCCTGGTTCCGGCAAAGCAATTGAGGTTATAAAATCTGCCGGCGCCGGCGCGGCAAAGCATCAGAATCATAGGGGCGGGTTTGAATCCCGCCCCTACCTTTGACCAGTCGGTTGTCTGCACCCCTTTACCGCCCCCGCAGCCGCGGATCCAGAACGTCGCGCAGGGCATCGCCCAGGAAGTTGATGGAGAACACCACGATGGAGATGGCTACACCCGGAAATACGGCGAGCCATGGGGCGTTGCGGATGTATTTCTGAGCCCCTTCGGTCAACATGCCGCCCCAGGTCGGTATGTCCGGGGAGACTCCTACGCCCAGAAAGGTGAGCGAAGCTTCGATAATGATGGCCAGCCCTAAGGTGATGGTGCTGAGCACGATGTAGCTAGCAGCGACGTTGGGCATGATGTGCCGCAACATAATCCGCCAGGGGCGCGCTCCGATGGCTTCGGCGGCCAGTGTGTAATCCAGTTCCTTGATGCTCAACACCTGTGCGCGGATTACCCGAATTGCGCCGGGCAGCAATATGACCACCAGAGCGGCGACTATGTTATTAACGGACGCGCCCAGGGCAGCCGTAAGTCCTAACGCCATGATGATAGCTGGGAAGGCCATCAGCGCATCCACAATCCGTTGGATTGTCAAGTCGAGAATTCCGCCAATGTAGGCGCTGAGGATGCCGATGAACGTGCCAAGCGTAATGCCGACAATGACACTGAACAACCCCACGTACATGGAGACTCTGGCGCCATAAATAACCCGGCTGAAAACGTCTCGGCCCAATTCGTCCGAGCCCAACCAAGCTCTGGTGGAGGGCGCCTCAAATGGCTGATGCACCAGGTCCAGCGGGTCATGCGGGACGATAAACGTCGCAAATACAGCCGCCAGAATGGTCAAGATGATTATGCCGGCGCTGATGGCGCCCAGCGGCTTGGAACGAGCAAAGACGACAATCTGCTTCCCAATCGATTGCTTGGGTCGCATATCGAGCGATTGCTCATCCGCCGCAACTGAAAGCGGCTGTCCGGTGTTAGTTGTGGTCATCGGTTAACGCTCCGAATCAAACCTGGCGTAATCGGTGGGGAAGTCCGGCGCTACGCATAGCGGATGCGAGGGTCAAGCCAGCCGTAGAGTAAGTCAACGAGCAGATTGACGACCACGATGGATAACGCAACAATTACGATAATGGCCTGAATGGTGGGAAAATCGCGCTGATATATTGCGTCAATGAGGAGTTGGCCGATGCCGGGAATCAGGAAGATTTTCTCGATGATGACCGTGCCACCGAATAATCGCCCGAACTGCCAACCTGATATAGTAAGGATGGGCAGCACGGCATTCTTCAGGCCGTGGCGGGAGAGAACGATACGTTCCCGGAGTCCCTTGGACCGGGCGGTACGCATATAATCTTCGCGTAGAATTTCCATCATCGAGGAACGGGTAACCCGCGCGATGAAGGCCATGTCGTAGAAACCCAGGGCCAACGCTGGGAGCATCATCTGTTTGACGTTGGACCAGGGATTTTCCCAAAGATCTTCGTAACCCAACGGCGGTAGCCACCCAAATGCACGGATGAGTATCAGGGTCAGCAAAATGCCGCTGAAAAACGTAGGAATGGAGATGCCCACCAGCGTAAACACACGCGATACGTAATCAAGCAGGCTGTCCGGCCGAATTGCGGAGATCACCCCCAACGGAACAGCGCATATCACCGCCAGCAGTATGCCCAGGATGGCCAGTTCGATAGTTACTGGAATACGTTCGCCCAAGCGGTCTATGACCGGGCCTTTCCACCAGAAGGACGTCCCCAAGTCCCCACGGAACAGGCCGCCCATCCAATCCACATACTGGATCGCGATGTTCCGGTCGGTGCCCAGTTCGGCCCGCAGGAGTCGCAGCTCTTGTTCGGTATAAGAAGCGTCGTCCGCGCTTAGGATAGCCAACGCCGGGTCGCCCGGTATCAGCCGCATCACCACAAAGACGATAACGGTTACTAACAAAACCGTAGGGATGAAAAGACCAATGCGCTTGATGGCGTACTGTCGCATTCTCTACTTCCCTCTATCCATCGATACCCCTCAAACAACTTCTTCTCTGCCGGCAAAGTCAGTCGAGGGGTATGAACGTCTGTCCAGGCTCCGGGGCGAGCTTAACGGTCCCACCAAAGATGTTCCTGTTTGAAACCGTACTGTACGGTTTGAGGAGCGTTGAAACCCTTGATGTCCCGGTGGACGACCCAGAAGTTACGACCCAGCGTCAGGCTGACCCAATGGTTGTTCGAGAAATCATGGAGCCAGCGTTCAGCCTCTTGGTTTATTTCTCGCCGCTTCTCAGGGTCAAGCTCTACCTTCTGCGCTTCAAACCAGGCGTTGACTTCGGGCGCTTCCCAGTCGGTGTAGTTGCGGGTGCCGCCCTTGAGGAATATGCCGGCATAGATGGCGTCGGGGTCGAACACCGTCATGCCGTCGGCCTGGCAGGAGATTTCCCAATCGCCCCGAGCGTCGGCGGGGCGTGCCGTGCCGTATTTAGCGTAACCGGCAGCGCTGGGTAGGGTTTCGATGGGGCCGGTGATACCGAGGTATTCCTCCAAGTCCTGCTTAATGACGGAACATTCGGAGGAGTAGGTTCCGACTTGACGGACGGTGTATTGGACTTCAAAGCCGTCTGGGAAACCTGCTTCTGCCATGAGCTCTTGGGCGCGGGCGATGTCTTCCTGGCCGCCGGGAGTGTCTTTCGGGCGCATACCCGGCCAAGTCGCACATTCCTCAACAGGATTAGCCAGACCAACCAATGGGCAGTGGCCACGCCCGGCGCCGTGGAGGGCGCGTTCGTTGTGCTTTTGACGGTCAACGGCGAGGTTGATGGCCTGGCGCACGCGGTGGTCACCGAAAGGTTCACGCTTGATGTTGAGCATCAGGCCGCGGGTGGCGCCGCCAAACACGTCATGGGCCACGTACTCGCTGTCGGTAGTTTTCTCCAGCTCATAGTTTTCCGTCGCCGTAAGGTTGTTGGCAGCGGCGTTAGACATATCAATCTGGCCGGCTTCCACCTGGGCGATGAACGTGGAAGGAGTGGTGATGATAAAGTGTTCAATCCGGTCAAAGTAGGGCAACCCTTCTTTGAAGTAGTTGGGGTTTTTGTTCACTTTGTAATGGTTGCCGGACTGATACGCTTCAAGAATGAAAGGGCCGGAACCGGAGTTATGGGCCAGGATGTTCTCCGCCAGGTTCAGGTTGATGTCTTGCTCCAGCAGATGCTTGGGCAAGATTTTCACGTAGTCAATGGCCAGGAAATTTATGAAAGCGCCGGAGGCGAAGGCGAGGTTGTATTCAACGGTGAGATCGTCAACTTTGCGCACGGCTTCCTCGGCGTTGGTGGCGGTGCAGTCAGCCTTGTCGGCGAGCTCGACCACCTCAATGGGCACCGTATAAGCGCGCCAGAGTCCGGAGCGGCCCCGGCCATTACAGGGGTTGCCGTAACGGTGCATACTGTACACAACGTCGGCGGCGGTTAGCGGCATCCCATCATTCCATTGCACCCCTTCCCACAAGTGGAAGGTGTACGACGTGCCATCCGGGTTGATTTCCCAGCTCTCGGCGAGGTCCCCAACCACCAGCGAGGTATCGTCGTTGTCGAACTGCACAACCTGGTTGTACAGTTGAGAATAGGAGATGACACTGGATAGTGATGATGAACCGAGAGGATCCCAGTCTTTGGTGTCGGCATAGGCGGACATTCTGACTAGGCCACCATCTTTGGGCGGTCCGCTGGGCACGGGGGTCGGTGCGGTGCGAGCCGCGATAACAGGCGCCGGCGTGCCGGTCGGACGGATGGTGGCCTTGGGCGGCAAAGTGGCCGTGGCGGGCGCTGACATCGGCGGGCTTGTCGCCTGCTGTGCGGCGGGCTGACTCGGAGTTGTGGGAGCCGGCGCTTCGGCTCCGCCACAGGCGATGGCAGCTATAAACAAGCCGATGAGCAATACTCCGGGTATTAGCGTCAGTCTGAGGGCGTGCAACATAAACCGTTAAACCTCTTGGCCGAGCCTGTGAGCTCAGGTGTCGCGTAGCACATTATTTAATGGCCCGGTAATCCTAAGTTACGAATCGACGCAATGTCAAGAACAACGTATGCTCAACGATATATTGCTTTTGGTGATTGATGGAATCCGTCTTTATCATTTTTAGCGATGCTAGGTTGCGTATTTTCCATCGCGACACTTTTCAGATCGCGCTGCTGTTGACGCTTCCGTGTCGCGCCGATAATCTGTGATAACGTCCGTTGTTCCGTCGGACCGGCGCCGTCCTCACCCCCACGCTGGGAGCATTGTCCTATGCCCGATCCCACCGCTGTCGTTGCATCCGCCGTTGTTACATCTGGCGTCGATGCCGCCGTTGATTCGGATGGTTACATCCTGCTGCGGCGGGAGGGTGCCGTCGCGACGGTAACCATCAACCGGCCGGCTCAGCGCAACGCCATCTCCTTTGCGATGTGGGGTCAGCTTACCGACTTGATGCGTCAGCTGGACTCCGACCGGGACGTCCGTTGCGTGGTGATTGCCGGCGCTGGCGACGAGGCGTTCTCGGCGGGGGCGGACATCGGCGATTTTGAGCAATACCGCAGCGACTCGGAGCGGGGTCGCGTTTACAATCGCGCGGTGGACGGCCTGCTGCAAACCGTAGCCGAGATGGGCACGCCGGTAATCTCCATGATTGGCGGGTTTGCCGCCGGCGGGGGCTGTGAGCTGGCCGTGGCTACCGACCTGCGCATCGCCGCCGAGGGCAGTCGGTTGGGCATCCCGGTGGCCCGGTTGGGCATCACCATCGGCCATCGCGAGATGTACGGGTTGGTGAACCTGGTGGGCAAGGGCAACGCGCTGTACATCCTGCTGTCGGGCCGGCTGTTGGGCGCCGACGAGGCGCTGCGCATCGGGTTGGTGAATCAGGTGGCGCCGCCAGACCAGCTGGCCGAAGTTACCTACCAGCTGGCGGCTGACATCGCCGCGCTGGCGCCGCTGTCCCACGCCGTCAACAAGCAAACCCTCAATCAGGTGCTGGCGAAACCGTCGCTGGACCTGACGCCCGAGGAGGCGAACCTGCCGCTAACGCAGTTCGACACCCGCGACTATCAGGAGGGCTACCGCGCGTTCCTGGAAAAGCGGCGGCCCGAGTTCATCGGCGAGTAACGACGGAACCAATGGCCGCATCCACGCCGAAATCGCCACGCCAGCGCGCCGACCTGCTGCTCGTTGACCGAGGGTTGGTCGAGAGTCGGGAACAGGCGCAGGCGCTGATTATGGCTGGCGCAGTGCTGACTCCCACCGGCCCGGTGCAAAAGGCGGGCACGTTCCTGCCGCCCGACACGCCGCTGGAACTCCGCGAACGGTTGCCGTATGTCAGTCGCGGCGGCGTCAAGCTGGCCCACGCGCTGGATAACTGGGTGGAGCCATACCGTATCCCTTTAGACGGCATCACCGCGCTGGACGTGGGGGCGTCAACGGGCGGGTTCACCGACTGTCTGCTGAACTATGGCAACCGCCGGGGGCTTGGGGGCGCGCGACGTGTTTACGCGGTGGATGTGGGACACGGCCAGCTGCACTACCGCCTGCGCTCCGACCCTCGGGTGGTGTGCATGGAAAAGCTGAACGCCCGCCACCCCTTTGAGCTGCCGGAACAGGTGGATTTTCTGGTGGCCGACGTATCGTTCATCTCACTCACGATGGCGCTGCCGGAACCGTTGACCCATCTGCGCGCCGGCGGATACGCGGTTGTCCTCATCAAGCCACAGTTTGAGGCGCGGCGCGGTGAGGTTGGCAAGGGAGGTATCATTCGCGACGACACACTGCGCGCTGACATCCTGAAACGGGTTACCGACTGGATGCGCGACCGCCCGGACATCCGGCTGCTGGATACCATAGACTCACCAATCACCGGAGACGCTGGCAATCGGGAGTTCCTGGCGCTGCTGCGGAAAAGTGCGGCCCCGTCCGTAATTGCACCAGTCAGCAATCCCTAATACTATATCCGTACCCACGTATTGCAATCGCTGCCAGCACACGAGGAAAAATCTAACGATGACCACCGCCGGAGAAAAGACCATTGCTGAATGCACCGCCCAGGCTCTGGAGTTCCTGGTGCAATCCGGCGCTGAATTCGACGCCGGGGACCTCCGACAAGGTTCCGAAAAGCTCTACGGCGCTGCTACCCAGGCCGTTATCGCCGCCGCTATACAGCGTGGCTGGCCGTACCGCAGCCACCGCGCTACTAAAAACGCTACCACCCGGCTGGCCGCCGAGTATGATGACCCTTTCTTGGCTGCCGGATTCGCCACCGCTGAAAAGTTCCACAAAAACTTCTTTCACGACGAGATGGA
The DNA here is from genome assembly GCA_965220095.1 of Dehalococcoidia bacterium. GTDB lineage: Bacteria > Chloroflexota > Dehalococcoidia > Lucifugimonadales > UBA3495 > Bin87. Next base: position 59,802 of record OZ244805.1, on the reverse strand, counting down.
GGATTACGAAATCGCAGCCGATCAGCCTATCGTCCACCGCTTTGTGAACCGTCTGGTTACGTTGGTTAACAACTACACCCCGGATGGCTGATTATACTGCCCCGCTTTGGACAATCTGGGATGATAGGGTCCAGACACATCTGACCATTATCTTGATACAAGGAGAATGATATGTACCTGCTACGAAGGATTTTCAAAACCAAACCCGGCGAGGCGAGGCGGGTGGCCAGCCTGTTGCAGAAGCAGGCCCAGATTTTCCACGACGCCGGCCAGCGCAGCGAATTCAAGGTGTACTTCAACGGCGCCACCACCCCGGGCGAACAAAACATCGTCGTGCTGGAATGGACGGACGAGGCGCTGATGTCTCCCATGCGCGGCGGGCACCAATTGCCTCCGGCGGCGATGGAAGTGGGCCGGGAAATCGGTCCGTTGGTCGAGGGCAATCACATCGAGTTCATGGAACTCATGACGCCGGACAAGATGCTGGACGTTTAGCAGCGCCCGGTTTCGGTTCGACGTTCACCCTCACCCCCGTATCAAGTACGGGGCTGGCTCTAACCCTCTCCCATCGAGGGAGAGGGGATCATTCCACGGATGGATGAGGTACGTTGTGGACGTTCAACAGGTAGCTGAAACTCTGCTGGCGCGGGAACAAACCGTGTCGGTGGCCGAAGCATGCACCAACGGATTGCTGGGGTACACGCTGGGGACCATTCCGGGCGCATCGCGTTTCTTCCCCGGCGGCGTAGTCGCCTACACCGGCGGCCTGAAGGAGAAAATCCTGGGCGTGCCCGATGAGCTATACGAGACGGCGGGCAGCGTAAGCCGCGAAATGGCCATCGCAATGGCCCGTGGCGTCCTGGAACTGACCGGCACCGACTACGCTCTTTCCACCACCGGCGTAACCGGCCCGGCGGCGGGCCGAAGCGGACTGCCTATCGGCACTTTCTGGATTGGGTTGGCGGTGAAAGGCGGCGCAGACGCGGCCATCGAGATTCGGGTCGGCGGCGACCGGGATGCTACCAAGCATGGAGCGGTTCAGGCCGCCATCGACCTGCTGGGCAATCAGCTGGCGGCGGGCGGCTGACGATAGCCTATCCAGTCGTTGCGGCGAGGTTGCTACGTGGCCGCATTCCTGGCAGCGACTTCGATTAGCAATGACTTCGACTTGAGGTATCAAATATGCAATTTGGCGTGTCCCTTTCCGCCATCGCCCAACAGCCGGCCGGCGTCGATATGCAACAGGCGTTCGCCGACATCTGCACCTACGTCGGTGCGGCGCGCGACCTGGGTTTTGACCTGGTCTATCAGGGTCAGCACTACCTTACCGACCCGTACCAGCAATTGCAGACGATGCCGTTGCTGGCGCGCATCTCCGCTGAGGCGCGCGGCATGGGGCTGGTGGCGACGATGCTCGTGCCGCTGCACCATCCGGTGGATCTGGCCGAGCGGGTGGCTACGATGGACGTAATTACCGGCGGTAATTTCACCCTCAGCGCGGCGTTGGGCTACCGGGACGAGGAGTATGACAACTTCGGCGTGCCCCGGCGCACCCGGGTGGGTCGTTATCTGGAGTGTCTGGAGGCGATGCGGTTGCTGTGGTCTGGTGAGAAGGTGAATTACGACGGCCAGTATTTCCAGCTGCGCGACGCCCAGCTGATGCTGCGTCCGGTGCAGCAGCCGCATCCACCGGTTTGGGTGGCGGCCAACAGCGACGCGGCCATCACCCGCGCGGCCCGGCTGGGCTACACTTGGTACGTCAACCCGCACGCCAAATTCGAGACCATCAGCCAGCAGGTGGAGATGTACCACGAGGCTGCCGGAGCCGCTGACTCGGGCGCGCCGGAGCGGTTGCCCATCGGCCGCGAGGTGTTCGTGGGGCGCACACACGAGGAGGCGTTCGCCAGCGCGGCTCCCTACCTGGGCGGCAAGTACGAAGCCTACGCCCAGTGGGGTCAGGACAAGGCGCTTCCGGGAGAGGAGAATTTCCGGGAGCCATTCGAGGATCTGGCGCGCGACCGTTTCGTCATTGGCAGTCCCGACGAGGTGGTGGCAGAGTTGTCCCGCTACCGGGAGTTGGGTATGTCCCACGGCTGCTTCCGCATGATGTGGCCGGGGATGCCGCTGGCGGACGGCGTGGCCAACCTGGAGCTGTTCGCCGAGCGCGTGGCGCCGCATTTGCGGGAGGGGTAGTTTAGCGGCGCATCCACAGACGTATCAGGCCAATCAGTCCCGTGAGGGATAGATAAGCGCCGGTGTCATAGAAGGAAGCAATTGCCGCTGAAAATACCAGCCACGCCAAAAAAGAATTCTCGCCAATAAGAATAAACCAGGTTCCAATTATCCCGAACATTGTCGCTGCTGCAGTTGCGCATATTACCAACCAGTTGGTTTCCTTCAGCAGAGACGGAACAATTGCGGCTAGAAAAATAACGGCCGCAATAAGTTGTAAAGACGTGCCACGACCAGACTGGACAGATAAGTCCAAAACAAGTACTCGATCGGGTACGAACGCTATGAGCAGACCTAATAAAAAAAAGACTGTAATCCACGACCAACCGAGTGCGGCTAGCGTACCTCGCACCGTTGCGTTAATCACGAGTCCAGCCGAATAGAGTCCAGCCTTGTCGCCAGAATGCCCAGACGGTGCTTCCGAACAAAACCAGGACCGCAACTCCGGCGATTACAAGCATAGTTACAGCGACGCCCTTATCTTCGCTACCGAGCGCAGCACGGAACGTTTGCGTCATAGATGGTCCAGCGTACAGGATGCCCGCAATTAGGGACACGGTGCAGACAATTACAATGCCGACACCGAGGAGCGCAACACGGGTTGGGTAACTGATGCTGCCGATTGGAACAGGACGCAAGGCCATTTTGCTTCCTTTTGAATGCGCTTCGATTTTATTGTAGCACGGTACAACCGAGCGCTCCTTACCCTGCCCGCAACGTCTGCATCGTTTCTGCCTTAGCCTTGATGCGCTCCCAGTCGTAGCGCATGGGGGCCATGCGAACATGGCTCCACATTGACGACTGGTCGGCGTAGTGGTTGCTGGCGGGGTGGCCGGATGCACCGAGGGGCACCGCCCATAGCGAGTTTTCCCAATCCCCGAGGTCGTAGGCGTAGCGGAACACCGACAGGCCGCCTACGGTGGCAAAGTCGGCTGGCGAGTACGAGCCGGCCCAGGGGGTGTCGCCGTCGCCGCCGGTGGGTATCTCGGGCGGGTTGAGCAGCAAGGCCAGGTCCCGGTTTGCCATGGCCAGGGGATGCTGGGGTCGAGCCCGGTGCACCCGGTCCCAGCGCCAGGCGTCCATATCCGACCCCAACGTGTGGGTGAGGATGCGTACCGCTTCTTCCAGCGATGCAGCGAGCACCGATGGCCAGGTTTCGCCGGACGGCAGCAGGCTGGGATCGTCAGCAGCGATGGCATCGTTCATCAGGATGCGGAAGCGGTTGACGAAACCCCCGCGGCCACGGTCTACCGGATGCCAGGACAGGGCAGCCAGGTTATCCCCGATGTTGTGCTTCAGTATCCGCCACTGCAACACATCGCGCATGGCGCTGTAGATGGTAGGTTCAACGGAGTCCCGATCCATCCGCCCGGACCATGATTGCAGACGGTGCAAAGCCGCGGCAACCGCCGGGTCGTCCGAAGTAGGCAAGGTCTTCAGGGCGGCCACATAGGTTTGAGCAGGTATGGAAAGTCGTTCGGCGTGGATCCGTCCCATGTCGTTGACGCCGGGATTCGGCAGCGCGGCGATGCCGGCCGCGACCCGCGTGGCCCGGTAGCCGGGGGCAAAGTCCATTGAGATGTAATAGGGATAATCATCGGCCACCGGGCGGTTGTTGGCAGTTACGATGTAGCCTTCGGGCGGGTTGATGTAACGCGGCAGTTCGTTGAAAGGGATGCTGCCCTGCCACTCGTGCTCGCCGTCCCAGCCGGGCACGGGCAGCGGAACCGGAGCGTCGCCGGGACGACGGGGAATCTCGCCCCGGCACTGGTAGCCAATGTTGCCGTGGACATCGGCCATCACAAAGTTGTTGACGGGATCGACCCAACCATTCATGGAGTCGGCCAGCTGGTGGACGTTTTGCGCTTCCAGCATCGCCGGCAGGATGTCCGTCCACGGGTCGCCCTGATTTCCGTAAAAGATCGGGGTGGCGGTGTAACGCAGGGCGAGGCCGTAGCCGGAAAGGGGGTCGCCGCCGACCACCGGGCCGTGGTGGGTAGCCCAGGTCCGCAGATGAACGACGTCGCCGCCGCGCACCTTGATGACCTCATCGCGCACATCGGCGTTGTACCAGTCATCCTGGCGCTGGTAGAGAGAGGCGTCGGCGTCGTTGAACCGCTCGATGTACAAATCCTGATAGTCGGCGCCGGTGTGGGTAACACACCAGGCCACCCACCGGTTGTGTCCGAAGTGGGGGAAGCCGGGCACACCGGCGAAGGAATTGCCCACCACGTCGAAGGCGTCGCAGGCCACGTGGTTCTGGTAGTAGACGCTGGGAACGTCCAGGCCCCGATGGCTGTCGCCGGCCAGGATGGGTTTGCCAGTCGCAGTACGCTCGCCCGAGATTACCCAGGAATTGGAGCCGCTGTCCATCTCGCCAATCAGGTTCAGATTGGCCGCGCCATCCAGCAGCTGTTGATAACCGACATCGGCAGACCCGCTGAAATCTGCGCCGGTGGGAATGATGACGGGTTGGCCGGGCGGGTAAGATGGGAATAGCTGCGCGGCACGATCTGGGCCCAGTTCCCGAACGAGACGGGCGCGCCATGCCTTGCTCTCAAACACGCCCATGAAAATGTGCCGCACTTTGTAGACGGCCAGACTGTGCCACGGTTCCCAGGGTTCGGGAACGATGCCGGTAATGCGATATTCGGCCGGCAACGGCGCATCGCTGTTGATGAAGGCGTTGACCCCGTTCGAGTAAGCCTGGAACATGGCCTGAGCGCGGGGGCCGGCGGCGGCACAATCGGCGCGGGCGGCGTCTTCGAGGCGGAGGCGACGCATTTGCATGTCCTGGCCCACGGCGGACTTGCCGGCGGCCTCAGCCCAGCGGCCCACGGCGCGCCGGCGGTCGTACTCCATTGCCCACAGCCGGTCCTGAGCGGTCACGAACCCCTGGGCGAACCAGGCGTCGTGCTCATCGGTGGCGCGGATGTGGGGGATGCCCCACTCGTCGCGCCAAACCGGCACGGCAGCGTGCAGTCCAGGCAGGATCAACTCTCCGTCCAACGGCGGGACGGCAGCGCGGAGGTCGGCAGCGGTTACCTGCGTAGCGGCGGCGTGGGTAGTCATGGGGCACCTCTGGAGTCGGCTGACGCAATAGTACCTTACGGCTGATGCGTGTGCACGGACTGGCCGGGGCCGGGCTACCTGGAACGGGATTGGGGATTGTTGCGGTGGCGACTCCTTTGGTCAAGCGAGGGACGGTGAGTTGTTGATGGTGGTGTCAGGCGGTGGGTTTGGGGGCCAGAGGTTTCGGGTCGGTGTCAGCATACGGCCGGGGTACGCAACGGCATTCAGCTTACTTTCGGTGGTTAGGTGGCAGCCGCGTGGCTGCTGCGACACCAGGGGGCTCAGCTTGTCCCCACTGTACAGACTCGGCAGTGCAGATGAATGTAGCTGCCACACCCGAGACCCGACGTGTTGCGATTTTCTACTGACGGGGTTGGCCGTCGACCGGAAACCTCTGGCACAGTGATGGGTGGATAGACGATGACGAGAGTTTTGCCTGACATGATTCATGGTAGGGGGGCGGTACGCGAGGGCGCAAGGGGGTGGGTGTCCTCACGCGTACCCGGTTTGCCGAACCTGCCGACTGAGGGAGGAACGGATGGTTCGACAGGCTCACCATGAGCGGAAGGTGGTCGGTGCGGATTTTCACCCTCACCCCAACCCTCTCCCATCAAGGGAGAGGGAGCTGGATAGGGGTTGGGGATGGTGGCGTGGCGGCGGGAAATCCGCTACTCTGTGCGCCATCACATCAATGTTCAAACGTGCGCACACTAGGAGAGTTGGCAAAATGACTACCACGGCTTCCACTGACGCAGCGACCACTATCGTGCAGAATGATAGCCGCTTCAACGACCAGTTCGGCGAGATGAGCCCACGGGCCAAGGAGAAGGTCAAGGGCGAGATGTCGGACTTTGTGCAGAAGTTCATTGCTGCTTCGCCCTTCGCGGTGATGGCAACCGCCGACCCGGACGGCAATTGTGATGCCTCTCCCAAGGGCGGCAAGGCCGGCTTCGTAAAGGTTATCGACAGCACGCGCCTGCTGCTGCCCGACGTGGCCGGCAACCGGCTGTTCCAGTCCTATCAGAACATGGACACCAACCCGCACGTGGGTTTGCTGTTCATGATTCCCGGCATCAACGACACGGTGCGTATCAACGGCACGATCTCCATCGTGGACAAGGAAGAGCTGGAGCGCCAGAAAGTAGAGCTGGAGTTGTACTGGACGGACGACAACTCCAAGCATCTGCAGGGGGTCATTATCAACGTGGAGGAGTCGTACACGCACTGCCCGCGGGCGTACAACTTCGCCAAGCTGTGGGACGCGGAGCAGATTACGGAAAACCAGACCAACCGGCCCATCCCCTTGCGACCGTAGAGGTTGCCGGGGGGGACGTTTTCATCCTCACCCCAACCCTCTCCCATCAAGGGAGAGTGGGTTATGCGTCCTCACCCCTGGCCCCTCTCCCACCGGGAGAGGGGTTTTTGTTGGGTGCGTTTATAATTAACCCAGGACGGGATGGCTTTGTTTTGTTGGCGGGAGACACGGGGAATACGGGAGGCATTTGACTGATGCTACGTCGCTTGGTGATCGGTAGTGCGGCGGTGGCTCACGGATTGGCGTGGGCGGCGTTTTTGTGGCTGGTGTTCTGGACTTCGGCGTACAGTGGCGTGACCACCCAAGCGGTGCCGGCGGGGAGCGACGCAGCGCCACAGGTGACATACACCTCTGATTCGATCATCGGAGCCAACGGGCTGTGGGTCGTGCTGCCACTCTTGATTCCGGTGGCGTTGACTGGACTCGCTCTGCTGACGGTGTGGCGTTGGAATCCGTCGGGATGGACCAGGCCGGTTTCCCTTGGGGTGTTGGCCGTGCTGATGTTCGGTTGCTGCGCCGTGGGTTATTTGTCAATTGGGGTCTTCTATGTCCCGGCGTTTTTGGCATCGGCGATTACGGCTGTGGTCAGCATATTCCCCGGCAGACGGGGGGCTGGTAATGGCGCAGTTGAAACCCGCTGAATCGAACAAATCCCGGCGCGCGCCCTAACTGACGCCATCGGGTTCTGTTTGAACAAAGATGATGGGCTTTGATGCCCACTCTCACCGTCCCAACAGCAGGACAGGTTTTGATGCAACCGATACCTTGTCAGCGGCCCTTCTTCGTTTGGCTTTGCCGTCAGGCGTATTGGCAATCACCTCGCCGCCATAGGGCGACTGCGATCTTGAACCGAGTCTGACTATCCGGTGTCTCCCAAGTGGTCCCTCAGTTGCTGTATTTGCTCTGGAGTGTAGTGCCCTTTTAGACGCTCCGCCACTCGTTCTACTTTGTCGCTGAGAGTGACGGTCTTGCGGGGCTTTGCCGTCCGTATGCCGGCCGCCCGCGCTGCTTCTGCCATGCTCGGGAACTCACCTTTCTTCATGCGCTCCAGGATGTCAGGACGATCACGGGCGATGCGGGCAACTAGATAGTTAGATTTGTTGCCGCTATCAAGTTTACGCGTGTAATCTTGGTCATCTTTGTCACGACGCCGGCCCCACGTCCGCAGTGCCCTGGCTGCAATCGCTTGGCACGCTACGCGGTTCTTGGCGGCGGTTTCGTCGCCGATTTCCAACTGGTGGAGCATCTCGTCCTTGCTCCCGAATGGGTTATCGTAAGGAACCTTCTCCCATACCTCGTGCTCTTCCGCTTCCGCCCAAGCCGTCATGTACGACTCGAAATCCAAGTTGAGACTGACCCACAATGATTGAAGCCGGCTAATGGTCTGCCAGCACCACTGAGGGTCGCCCGTGGTTTTCAGCGCCCGCAGACCCGAGCCCCCGGCGATCGTCTGTTCTTCCAGAAAGTCAGCACGATTCATCGTCCCAACTCCCGCAGGATGTTAGCGTGCATCTTCTGGAGGGTTTCCACTTCGTCGATGTCCTCCAAGTGAACAGAAACACGGATGCCGAGTTTGCGTTTGTGGTCGTCCCAGAAATCAATGTGAATCGACCTGTACACCTCTGGGGACTGGCGCCAATCGGAAGTACCCATCCTTGTCCTGTACCGATGATTGACCGCTTTCCTTCCGTCTTCGCTGCATCGCTCCCGCCACAAGTTCAGGTCTGCCGTTATGTCTTGAACACGACTCTCCTGCACCTGATTGACAGTCGGAGCTACCTTTCGACTTTCCAACCAATTCGCCAAAGATGCCTTGTCGACGGTTTGTGAAGCCTGGGGGAAATTCGCGTTAAAATCGTCTGCCAGATCGACGTACACCGCAGGTGCTTGGATGCCTGAGTAATTGACCAACGTACCCGATAGCTCGGACCCATCGGCGATGAATACGGTTCCTCTTGGCGGATGCGGAGGATTGTCAGACGATTTTGGCGGCAAATCAACGGGGCCATCAGGAATATCAGGCGAAGGTGCAATCGGCACTGGGCCTTCCTCTTTCCTAATGTCTTCGATTACCTGTTCCAGCAAGGGTTCGTCCGGGCCGATGTAGACCGCCGTTTGAACAGGGTTGTCAGGGTAGTCAGGATGCTCCCACTTGGTTCCTACCCTCATCATCCGTTGAAACACAGCTGAAAAGGTCCGCGTGTTGGAAAGGTCTAAAGCTACCTTGAGACGGTCAACGTCCAGTCCTACACTGGCCATTTGCTTCACCACCAGGATATCGATGTCTCCGGACACGAATCGGGCCAAAACCTCTTGGGACCCAGGGTCGTCAGCGGATGCGGTGCGGATCTCAAGCCCCGGGCCCTCTTCTCTAAGAGGGCGTGTGACAAATAGGTTCAGGAGGGCTGGAGCCGTTTGAGCATCAGGCGGACCATGGCGATATGCACCCAGGCTTCGCTGCTCTCCGTGCGCTCCTCATAGTCTTCGCGAGCCGTCGGCATCGACTGAGCCAGGCCAGGGTGCGTTCCACCACCCACCGGCGGGGCAACACCTCGAAGTGATGGCTATCCGGTTTCCGACGTACCACGGTCAGCAGCCATCCACCAGTGGCCCAAGCCCAGGCCACCAATTGACCAGCGTAGCCAGCATCGGCCCAGATCACCCGCAATCTGGGAAACCGACCCAACAGTTTGGCCAACACCAGCCTGGCGCCGTCCCGGTCCTGAATGCTGGCAGCATGCACCACCACGGCCAGGAGCAATCCCATGGTGTCCACTACAATGTGCCGCTTGCGTCCGGCAACCCGTTTACCCGCGTCATAGCCCCGCGGCCCCCTTTTTCAGTGGTCTTTACTGACTGGCTGTCGATGATGGCTGCGCTGGGCGTGGCCTCCCGGCCCGCAGCTTCCCGAACTCGGGCCCGCAACGTCTCCTCAACCCGTTCCCAAGTCCCGTCATCCCGCCACTTCCGAAAATACCACCAGACCGTGCCCCAAGGTGGCAGGTCATGGGGCATCAGCCGCCAGGGTATGCCGCCGCGCAGCACGTACAGAATGCCGTTGACCACCTCCCGCAGGTCCGTGGTTCGGGATGGCCTCTGGTGGTGTCAGGCGGCAGGAGGGGAGCTAATTCCTCCCACTGGGCGTCGGTCAAATCGCAGGGATAAGGTTTTCTACTCATGCCCCCAGGGTAACCAGCACCTCTCCCACACCCCAAGAACCCGAGGGTGCATATTTGGCCCATTGTCACACGCCCTCTAAGGACACGTTCCACTTTCCTTGCTTGTTCTTCCCCTCCTGCGTCGAGCGTCTCGTCCCGGTTATCCACAAACACGATCCCGGCAGCATTTTGTTGCCGTACGTCCCTGCGGCGGTTTCCCAGTTCCGTGAGAAAGTACCTGCATCCCGCCCGTATAACCTGTTCGCTCCGTATGGCACGCCGAAGTTCTGGCCTCAAATCGATTTGGTCCAACTCTCGGATATTCCCGCGAAAAACCTGCCCTGAGCCAACATCCTCCAACAATCCGGTAATCCCGAACGGTTGATACGCCACTTGACAGATCGGAGGTACGGGTTCAGCGAGAGCATCTTGCAAAGACGTTCGCCAGTGTGGACGCACTTGGTAAATGCGCCGACCAAACTCGCCTGAACCCACTGGGTCATATTCAAAACCCGGTAGGAACTGATGGTCAGAGCGATACGGAGTAGCAGTCATCAAAACTACATGAGCGCCGGCATCTGCTAGACGGGTGACTACCTCGCCCCAGGTATTATCCTCGCTTTGCATGTGGGCCTCATCCATAACAACCAAAGGCGGATACCCGCCATTCACACACGATTCCACCCACCGTTCCAAGTCGCCGATATGCCTGGTAGCCATTTGCGCCGTCATTGCCGACAGCAATGCGTTTTTTAGCCTAGTGGGGCGTGGCGGGCCTTCGACACGATACGTCCTTATGGAATTCTCCACCTCCGATGGAACTTGGTAACGGCTCAGACAGGCATGAAACTTGCCAGGGTCTAGGGACTGTTCGACCAATAAGGTGCTGGGGACGATGAGCAAACCACTTTTCGTAAAACCGTCCCTCCAGAGTCGGAGAGTTGCCATGCGGGCCACGTCGGTCTTGCCGTAGCGAGTGGTCAATACGATGGCCGAATACTTCTCGCCTGCCGCGAAACGCTCTGTGATCACGTTGTATGCGCCGCGCTGCCCTTCTCTGAATTTGCTTTCGTCGATGCGGAACATCGGCCCGCTACTAGGCATACTGTCTCCTTTTCGTAGATTGCATATGGGACACAGAGCCTGCATCTCAAAAACGTTGGTCCGATGAGTTATAGACCAAGGAACGATATGGTCGGCGTGCCAATCGTCAGGGAGTGCCGCGCGGCACTTCTGGCACTTCCCGTCGGCGTCGTAGTACAACGTCGCTCGTAGTCTGGGATCACGTAAAACGCGCTTATTCATAGACTATGGGGCCCCGCATAAAAACACGCCCCTCGTGCAAATTGTCGGGGCGATGGTATCACGGGCATCATCTATGTTCAAACAGAACCCGCCATCACCGTAGGGCGCGGTCTTCCGGTGCTACAATGGCGATAACGCACGCCACAACACGCACCCGAAAGGACAACACGCGCATGGTTTCCGTCGCCTTTGAGAAGCACACCCTCCCTAACGGTTTGGACGTCATCCTGCACCAGGATCGGTCGATTCCCGTTGCGGCGGTCAACGTCTGGTATCACGTCGGCTCCAAGGATGAAGAAATCGGGCGCACCGGGTTTGCTCATCTCTTTGAGCATATTATGTTCCGGGGGACGCGGCACCATAAAGCCAGCCACTTTGAGCCGTTGCAGAAAATCGGCGCGTCGCTGAACGGCTCCACCAACGGCGACCGCACCAACTATTGGGAGGATGTGCCTTCCAACTACCTGGAACTGGCGCTGTGGCTGGAAGCCGACCGCATGGGGTTCCTGCTGGACGCGCTGGATCAGGAGGGTTTCGACACCGAGCGGGACGTGGTGAAAAACGAGCGGCGGCAGAGCTACGAAAACCGTCCCTACGGCATGGCATCGTGGCACATTCAGCAGGCATTGTTCCCGTTGCCGCATCCCTACCACTGGATGACCATTGGTTCGCAGGAAGACCTGGACGCCGCCAGCCTGGACGACGTGAAAGACTTTTTCCGACGTTATTACGCTCCGTCCAACGCCAGTTTGTCCATCGCCGGCGACATTGACACCGCCGCCGCGCTGGACCTGGCGCAACGCTACTTCAGCGACCTAGATCCCGGTCAACCGACCCGACGCACCGAGCGCGCGGACTCGCCGCTGTCGGGTCGCATTGACTTGCAGATGAACGACCGGGTTACACTGCCCCGACTGTACGCAGTATGGCCGGCTCCGGCCAATTTGTCGGGCGATGATGCGGCCGGCGACATCCTGCGGGCCATCCTGTCCGACGGCCAGAGTAGCCGGATGCACCGGACGCTGGTCTACGAAAAGCAGTTGGCCCAGTCTGCCTCGGTGAACTACCACGCTGCCGAGATTGCCGGTCAGTTCCGCATGGAGCTGACTCCCGCTGACGGCCACACCCTGGACGAGGTTGAAGCCGCCGCCGAAGCGGTGCTGGAGAGCATCGCCACGCAGCCACCCACCGAGGAGGAGTTTGAGCGGGCCATCAACCGGATTGAGATGCAGCATTACCGGACGCTGTCGCGGGTGGGCGGGTTTGGCGGTCGGGCCGATGCGTTGAACTACTTCAACGTGTTTACCGGCGACCCCAACCGCCTGAACACGGCGATGGATGACTACCGTGCGGTTACGCTGGACGATGTGCTGCGGGTGCATCACGACATTTTGGCCGGCGGACAGGTTCGGATGCGGGTGCTGCCGGAGCCGTCGCTGAACACCGCCACGACCACGGTCGACCGGGCCGTGGAGCCGGCGGGCGGGCCGACCCCGGTATTTGCGCCGCCGATACCGCAGCGAGGCACGCTGTCCAACGGCATGGAGGTGATGGTCGCCAACAAGACGGGTCTGCCGCTGGTGGCGTTCACGCTGCTGGCCCGCTCCGGAGCCGTCGCCGACCCGCAGAGTCTGCCGGGGCTGTCGTCGTTTGCGGCGGCGATGCTCACAGAGGGAACCGCCACGCGCAGCAGCCAGGAGATTGCGGCGGCTTTTGAGCACATCGGTTCACGACTCTCCGCCGAAGCGCGCAAGGAAATCACACTGTTGGCGGCGGAAACCCTCAAGCGCCATTGGCCGCACGCGCTGTTGCTGGCCGCCGACGTGGCGCGCAACGCCAACTTCCCCCAGCACGAGCTGGATCGCATCAGGCGCGAACGGCTCACTGATTTGCGCCGAGCGAAGGACGATGCCGGGTTCATCGCCGATGTCAATTTCGGCACGCTGGTGTTTGGCTCCGAGTCGCCCTACGCACATTCCAACCTGGGCAACGAAGGCACCGTGGCGGCCACTACGCGGGCCGACCTGCAACGCATCTATCAGCAAACGCTGCGCACCGACCAAATGTGCCTGCTGGTGGCCGGGGACGTTGGCATCGACGAGGCGCTGGCGGTAGCCGAGGACTGCTTCGGAGACTGGCCGGCGCCGGATGATGCCACTAGCCCGGCGGCCATCGCGTCCGTCGGCGCCAATGGTGGCGGGCCCACCATTTATCTCATCGACAAGCCGGGGGCTGCGCAGTCGGTCGTCCGCTCCGGGATGCCGCTGGTGGAGCGCAATCACGCCGACCACATGGCGCTATCGGTGCTGAACTACGCTTTTGGCGGCCAGTTTTCGGCGCGGCTGAATCAGAACCTGCGGCAGGACAAGGGGTATTCCTACGGCTACAATTCGGGCATTTCCTGGTACAACGCGCCGTCGTTGCTGTCGGCGGGCGGCAGCGTGCAAACGGAGGTGACGCGGGAGGCGGTGGACGAGACGCTCAAGGAATTTGCCGACATCAGCGGCCAACGCCCGCTCACCGATGATGAACTGACCAATGCCAGGAACGGCTTGCGCCTGGGTTACCCAGCCGGATTCGAGCGTCCGGCGCAGCTGCTGGGCCAGCTGATGCAACTAACGCAATTCGGCCTGCCCGATGACCATTTCACAACCTTCGAGCAGCGTCTGGCCGCAGTGTCGCTGGCCGACACCCACCGGGTCGGGGCGCAACACCTGCCCACCAGCCGGTTGACCATCCTGGTGGTGGGCGACCGGGAGCGGGTCGAGCAACCGCTGCGGGAGCTGGGCTACGGCTTGACGGTGCTGGACACCGACGGGGCGGAGGTGGGGTAGGGGCTGGGCTGGGCCGGGGCGACTACAGGATGATCGCACTGATCGGGTCGATGCTATTGCGTGGCGGCAGCGGCGAGAGTCCGCCAAGAGCATCCCTGGTTACGATTGAAAGACGTACCGTCGGTGGTAGGCGAGGAAATCGGGGTCCGGCCCGAATTTCTCGGCCCGAGAAATTGGACATCCGTTGTAGGATTCGATTGACGCCGCAAAGAATACATCGCTTCTGGCCGGGTATTCACGCGATACTTGAAGAGTCATATCCTCTCTGACCGTAATCAACCCGGCGTCGAACGCTTTGTCGTGTAAAGCGGACAGCAGGAGCCCGTTTTGAGGGTTCACCCGGTTTACCCGGTCGATGCGCCACGGCACAATATGGCTTGCAATCAACAACTGCGGTTCAGCCAAGCCAGTGATGCAGCAGCGGTGGTGGTAGGCGTTTAATACGGCCTCGCGGAAGAATCTTTGGGCAATGCGGGCGTTGGTTTGCACCGCCTGCTCTTCGCCGGCGCGATCCGTGGGCTCCTGAATCTCCGTGTTCTCATAGGATTCTGCCACGGCTCCAACATCCGTCATGGCTTGATGCGCCTCAACAGAGAATTGTTCCCAGTCATTTTGCATTTCATGCCACATGGATCGGTCGTTGACGGATGCACCCATCAAGCCGATGCGAGCGGTAGAGGTGATCGCAGGGTCCGAGCTGGCAATATTGCTCAGTTTCATCGCCAACGCTAATGGTGTTCGTCCAATCGCGTTGGCGGATTGAATGATTTCCGGATTCCTCGAATGTAATCGGCCAAAAGGGAGGCGGCAATATAGCCCAAAGGCCACCAGCAATTCCGGCCTGGTCCACCGGGATCTACTCGCCAGAACGTGCCTCCTCGGCGGCGGGCAACGACAAAACCTGGTCACTAAAATATCACGGACTTGTGATCCTTTATTGGTTGGTACATGGCGCTGATTCTATTGGTTATTGAGGCGCTCATCACACGTATTTTGCACAACCCGCCGGTACCGAGCCTTTACCACGGGCGTCCGTCGGCAAATGGCTGAGCAATGTCGATTCCAGCGTTGCTATGATCCCGGTGTTGCCGAGGGCGCGTCTTGAATCTATAATAACGATATGGCACGGAGGGCTTCTAATGGGTGTAAAAGCGCATATATCGAAATGGGGTACCAGCTTGGCGGTGCGGATCCCCAAGCCGATCGCTCAGCAATGGGGAGTGCAAGAAGGCTCACCGATCGAGATTGTCTCTCAAGGTGATGTGGTAATCCTGCGTAAACAGACCTATAACCTGACCGAAATGTTAGCAGCCGTAACTCCCGATAATATTCACTCTGAGCACGATAGCGGGTCGGCACAGGGCAACGAAGCGTGGTAGCCAGTGGTTACGTTCCGAATCGGGGCGACATAGTTTGGCTAAGTTTTACGCCCCAGGCCGGGCACGAACAAGCCGGCCACCGACCTGCCTTGGTTCTCAGTCCTCGAGCTTATAACGAACAAACTAGCCTGGCCTTGTTCTGTCCAATCACCTCGCAGGTAAAAGGTTACCCATTTGAGGTCGGCCTGCCACCCGGCGGCACCGTTTCCGGAGTGGTGCTGTCGGACCAAATCAAAAGCTTGGATTGGCGAGCCAGGCGCGCGCGCTTCGAGTGCGAAACCACCAGCCAAGTCATCGGCGAGGTGCTGGGGAAAGTAAACGTCCTCTTGGAGTGAAGTTTTCGCCGAATCGAGTATTCCCAAATTCCGAATCTAATTCGTTCTCTATAGGGAAGCTCTGCGACCACCATCACCCCACCTCCTGCCGCTGCTCCGCGAAGAGTTGCTCCATGCCGTGGGCGGCCAGGGACAGTGCGTCTGAAACGCGCTCGCGGGGGAAGGGGTCGCCCTCGGCGGTGGCCTGGATTTCTACGACAGCGCCGGCGTCGGTCATTACGACGTTGAAGTCGGCCTGGGCGGCGGCGTCTTCGCTGTAGTTGAGGTCCAGGAGCAGGTTGCCATCGTGGAGGCCGACGCTGATGGCGGCGACAGCGCAGCGCAGCGGCATATCCTGAAGCAGACCGCTGTCCACCAAACCCTCCAGGGCCTGGTGCAGGGCGACCCAGGCGCCGGTGATGGCGGCGGTGCGAGTGCCGCCGTCGGCTTGCAGAACGTCGCAATCGAGATAAATGGTGCGCTCGCCCAGAGCCGACAGGTCGGTGGCGGCCCGCAGGGAGCGTCCGATGAGGCGCTGAATTTCCTGGGAGCGGCTGGCGGTGCGTCCGGTGTCCCGGTCGCGGGAGCGGCGGGACGACGTGGCCCGGGGCAGCATATCGTACTCGGCGGTTACCCAACCCGAGCCGCGCCCGCGCATCCAGCCCGGCACCTGTTCATCCACCGAAGCCGCGCAGAGCACGACGGTGTGGCCCATCTCGATGAGCGCCG
The DNA here is from genome assembly GCA_965220095.1 of Dehalococcoidia bacterium. Lineage (GTDB taxonomy): Bacteria > Chloroflexota > Dehalococcoidia > Lucifugimonadales > UBA3495 > Bin87. The sequence goes on along the minus strand of OZ244805.1, from coordinate 43,464 downwards.
ATCCCTCCGCCGACGCCTGGTAGCCGGTGGTGATGCTAACGGGGCGCAGTTCGTCCCAGCGGCGGCCATCGGCGCGTATCAGGTTTGTATTCATGCGTATTCACCCTCACCTGTGCCCGGTCCCATCGCAGGGAAAAGGGATTGGGGTTCTCGGTTGGTTTGCTTTCGTGGTCACGCGGGTTTTGGGTTGGGTTGTTACCCTCACCGCAACCCCGCCCCGTCACGGGAGAGGGGATTTATGGTTTTTGGTGGAGACGGAGCGTTAGTTTACCATTGGCTATTCGGGGCGCGGTGGGGCGGTTTCTGACGGCGTTGTCCGAGTGATCTGGATTCGCTCCGGCTGGGCTCTCATGGGTTCCTGAACGGCGCGGTTGGCAAGGCCGCTGCGCCCTGGTTTCACCCTGCTGCCCCGGAGACGGCGGCCAAGTCCTGATAGGCCCCCGGTTGTGAAGCCGACGGCCCCGTTGGTCGATGGCGGCCGGCGTCGCCGTCAGTCAGCGACGGTTTGATTGTGCCGGCGGCGGATGCCTCTCAGCCAAGCGGCCCAGGACGTCGTTGAATTGTACGCGAGCTGAGGCTATTCGGGGCTGTGGCTGCCATCTGGCCACGTCTTTGGCTCCCGTTGATTGAGTACGCCGCCGGTTAGATGCCGGCGGCGGCGACGCCGAAGACCAACGGGCCATCGCATTGGTCCAGGTACTGGAGCAGCAGCATGAGCAGGATGCGAGCCGCTCGGCGGGGCGACCACACCGCCCGGTTGACCACCCGATGTAGCGGGCGTAGTTCCGGTCGTCGCTGAGTCCCGTGACGCGGAGCGCCGCGGCCACGGTGCGCTGGCCGGGAGCCAGTATCGCGCCGACCAGCAGGATTTGGGCTTTCAGCCAGGTCGGGCTGCGAAACAGCGTTGCGAAGGGATCGAGTACGGGTATGATCGCGTTGGGCAGAATGGGGGTGGCAATGGAAAACGTGATAGCCCTGGGATTGACGCGCCAGGGCAAACGCATTCTAACTTTAGGTGGCCTGATAAATCGTCATTCCCGCGAAAGCGGGAATCCATACAGATTGCTTCCAGGCAGTTGACGTACAACCAAGCCACTTGGATTCCCGCTTTCGCGGGAATGACGGGCACCTCAAAAACTGATTCAATTAGAATGCGGTTACCCTGATTGACGCGCCTTTCGGGTTGAATATCCGCCCGCCCGGATTGATAATGCCCGCCGGCAATGTCTTTGAGCGCAGGAATAGTCTGACGCTTTGACGCCGGGCAGGTGATTATATGATTGGTGTGTTGGCTGGCATTCTGGGGGGAGTGGGGCTGCTTTTCTTTGGGATGTGGATGCTGTCGGAGAATCTCAAGGCGGTGGTGGGGCCGCGGTTGCGGATGCTGGCCAGTCGTCTGGCGGACAACCGTTTTGCAGCGTTCGGCTGGGGGTCGCTGGCCGGAGCGATTACCCAGAGTTCGCCGGCGGTTACCTTCATCACCGTCAGCATGGTGCGGTCGGGGCTGATTTCAGCGCGGCAGGGTTATCCCATCGCTTTGGGCGCGCAGTTGGGGGTGGGTCTCATCCTGATGATAGTTACCCTGGACATCCGGCTGGTGGCCCTCGTCGGGCTGGGCCTGGGCAGCATTGTTATGACCCGTGCCAAGCGGGGCAATTACCGTCAAACCGGCGCCATGGTGCTGGGCATTGCGGCGCTGCTCTTCGGCCTGGCCCTGATCAAGGAGTCGGCGCACCCGCTGGCCAACGAGCCCTGGTTCCAGGCCGCTTTGGACATCTCCACCCGTTCCATCATCTTGTCCTTTATCCTGGGCGCGCTGCTCACTTTCATCGTGCAGGCGCTGGTGCCGGTGGTGGCTTTCGGCATCGGCCTGGCCGCGGCCAACCTGGTGGGGGTAGAGCAGGTTCTGATGTACATCTACGGCTCCTACGTGGGGCTGGGCGTCAGCGTGGTAGTAGTTTCCTCCAGCCTCAGCGGCACGGCCCGTCAGATCGGCATGTTCTGGGCCTGCCAGGTGTTCTTCTCGGCGGCCATTATGGTTGCCCTGCTCTACGTGGAGGTGTACCTGAGCGTGCCCCTGGTGGTAGCGGCGGCAACCGCCCTGGACATCGGCCTGGGCCCTCAAATGGGCATTGCCGTCATCATCTTTGGGATGCCCTCCCGCTTCGTGGCGCTGTCCGCTCCGGAGTGGACCATGCGGCTGTTTGCCCGTTTCTGGCCGGCCAGCGACGAGGAGCAAATGTCGCGGACGCAATACATCCACGACCAGGCCATAGACGACGTTGACACGGCCCTGGACCTGGTTCACCTGGAGCAGGCCCGGGTGCTCCGCACCTTCTCGGATTACCTGGACACGGCCCGTATGGGAGAGGCCCTGGGTACGGTCCGCGACTCCACGCGGGAAGTCAACGCTCGGATCGACGAGTTTCTGGGTGAGCTGTCCCGCCAGCACCCCGGCGTCAGGGGCGATCGCCATAACGCCATGCTGAACCGCCAGAAGTTGATCGCCTGGCTGGAAGAGCAGTTCTCGACGCTGCCCGACGTGCTGCTGCAGCTGCCCGAAGATCCCGCGCTGGAAGCTTTCCGCATGAGCGTGGTAGAGGGAACCGATGCCGCCTTTCTCATCTTCCTGGACGCCCTGGAAGACGACGATCCCGAATCCTGGGAGTTTGTCGTTGAGCTGATGGGAGACCGCCGGATGATGATGCAGGAAGTCCGATCCAGGTACTTGCCCACCGAACAGGACGATGACCCGGAGCGCCGCCGTCTTATCGTCGAGGCCACCAACGCCGTGGAGAACATTTTCTTCCTGCTGGCCCAACTGATGCGCGAATTTCGTACTGACCACGCCCTGATCTAGACTTTGCGCATTTCAAGCCGCGTAGGCGAGCGAATCTATCAGTTTTGACCGATTTCAGTCGCCGCTCAAGTGATTATCGAGTAGCGAAATCGCCTCGGTTTCTACCCAGAGGTTGACGCCATCGCTGATGTATTCGACGGTGCCATCGCGGGCAGTGAGGAAAACGTTGGACTCACCCACCTCAGATGCCAGCCGATTGACGACATCGGGATGGGGATGGCCGAATCGGTTGTCGCGACCGGCTGAGATTACGGCGCTTTGCGGGGCCACGGCGCGCAGGAACTCCAGCGATGAGGAAGTTCGGCTGCCATGGTGGGCTACTTTGAGGACGTCTGCCCGCAAACCATCGCGGTTGCTGGCGACGAGGTGGCGCTCGGCGTCGGCTTCGATGTCGCCGGTGAACAGGAACGCAATCTCGCCATAGGAGAGACGCAATACCAGGCTCCCGTTGTTGGAGGTAGGTCTGACGCCGGCGGGCGTCTGTCCGCTGGTTGGGGACAGCACCTCCAGCGCCACGCCGTCGCCCAACGCCACCCGATGGCCGGCGTGAAGGGTCAATGCCGGGCGCTTTCGGTCGGCTACCATGGACTGCCACTGCGGATACAACGCGCTATCCGGGGTGACTGCTCCCTGCAATACGACGTCGGCGCGGTAACGGTGCAGCACGCCGAGCAAACCGCCAACGTGGTCAGCGTCCAGATGGGTTGCCGCCACCACATTCAGGGAGCGGTCGGAGGCTGGGATCAGCGGGCCGATGGCGGCCAGGGTAGTCTCCGAATCGGCGCCGCCGTCCACCAGCAGTTGGTGTCCGTCGGGAGTTATCACCATGATGGCATCCCCCTGCCCAACATCCAGCGCGTAGACGTGGAGGCGGCCGTCGGCGCTGGTTGCCGCCAGCTGGCCAACCAGCATGACCACTACGATGATGCCGACCGGGACGGCTGCCACCCCGGTGGCCGCCATGCCGGTGGGTCGCCACCGCTGCCTCCGCAAGCCCGCCACGATTCGACGCAGCGGTCGCGCTGACACCAGCCAAATCAACACACCCAGCACAACGTACCAGGCGACGGCCACCGGAACAGTCAGCCAGTGGGCGGCCCACAGCGCCGGCGGCATGGCGTTCGCCACCGCTGTGAGCCAGGACAGGGGCGCCCACGCCAACGCGCCTGGAGCCACCGCCAGCGCCGTAGAAACCAGTCCCACGGAGGCGGTGAGCGCCGAGGCTACCAGAGCTGCGGGCAGCGCCGGCATCGCCAGGATAGTGGCCGGCACGCTCATCAGCGGAATGGCGCCGAAGTGCATGGCGATCAGCGGCAAGGTCGCCAACGTGGTCATTACCGAGATGATTACCGAGGCGACCAGCAGCGTGATTGCGTATTGGGCCCACCGCGCTGGAGCCGCATCAGATGACGCTAACGGAGCGGTGACCAGCGCGGACACGACGGTAATCGTCGGCAACGACAGGATTACACCAGCCATGGCAGTGAAACTGAGGAGAAAAGACAGGCTGCCGAGCTGCGACGGGTCGACGGCCAGCATTGCCGCACCGGCGAGCAGCAACGCCGTAACACCGCGTATGCCTCGGCCGAGCAGGGTCTGTCCCAAAACCAGGCAGCCCATGATGGCCGCGCGCACCACCGGAGGATCCAGACCGGACAGTGTGGCGTAGGCCCACAGGACGATTGCGATGACGGCCACCGCCAATGCGTTGCGACGGCCCACCACCGCGTGGGCAACCGCCAGCGACAGCGCCATCACCACTCCCACGTGCAGGCCGGAGATTGCCAGCAGGTGCGACATACCCGACGTGCGGAAATCCTCTTTGACCGACTGCGGCAGCTCACTGCGAATGCCCAGCAGCAAAGCCTGAGCCAAACCCGATTGCGGCGCGGGGATCGCGGCCTGCAATCCTCGCGCGAGTGCGCTACGCATCCGGTGCAGCGCGGTAATGGGCCTGAACCCGCCGCCTACGCTGACCAATTCGGACTGACGGGCCCACAGGATTGCTGAGATCTGCCGGGATTCCAGGTAGGCGGCGTAGTCGAAATCGCCGATGGGTTCTGGGCGCTCCAGCCGTCCCGACAAGCGCATGGTGTCTCCATGACGCACGTAGGGCGGTGGTCGCTGCGCCACCAGCTCGCCAGGCGGGAGGGCGTATACGAGCAGGTTGGTTCCCACGGGGACGTTGGTCGCCGCTCCGGCGATGGACGCCACGACCTGGGCGCGAAAACGGGCGCGGCTGCCGATGGTTTCGGGCGCGTCGGTGACCACCAGCGTGGCAGCTATGTCGGCGCCAAATGGCACGATGGGCAACGCCGGCGATGGCGCGGCCTCGGCACGCCAGAAGCCCAACAGGAACGCCGCCGACAGCAGCACGGGGCCAATCGGCAGACGCAACAGCCGCAGCCCGACTGCCAGGACACCGGCAGCGACGGCCGGGAGCAACAGCGCCCAGGCAGGAGCGGCCCAGCCGCCCAACAGAAAGGTTGCCCCGACGCCGGCGATGAAGGCCGCCAACGTCAGCTCGGGAAATAGTCTCATGCAACGGCCGTCGCCGGCCGAGCCGGAGCGCTAACGGACGCCTACGGTAATCAGGCTGGCGATGCGGGCATGGATGCCGTCCCCGATGCCCGGTACGGCGGTGATGCCATCGGGAGTGCCGAACGGCCCGGTCTCCTGACGATGGGCTATGATGGCGTCCGCCCGGCCGGGGCCGATGCCGGGAAGAGTCTGCAAACAGGTTGCCGTAGCAGTGTTGATGTCGATGGGCTGGGTGCAATCCCCGGCAACTACCGCGGTGGTGTCGCCGCCGACCCATGCCGTACCCGGGCCGACCGACGCCGTGCCGGGGCCGGCCGGCTCTACCCGTTCGCCGGAGGCTGGGATGCGGTAGTGGGCGGCGTCGGTTACGTGGGCAGCCAGATTGACCCGCTCCAGGTCCGCGGCATCGGTTGGGCCGCCCGCCAACTCCAGCACATCGTCCACCCGTTGATCCGGCCGCACTGCATAGACGCCAGGGTTGACCACCGCCCCGGTGATGTACACCTCGAGGATTGGCTGCGCATCGGCTCCGGTCTTGGCGGTGGCGACTGCGCCGGTGGCGACCGGCGGGGCCGCGTCGGCCACCGCCGACGCGGCCGGCGGGATAATCTGGACTGCACCGGAAGGGTTGGCTCCGTCGGCACGAACGACAATCCAGGCGGCAATGGCCAGCAGAGCCGCCGCCAACAAACCCGATGCGGCCACCGCCAGTAACCGCCTGCCGCCTATGGAACTCACAATGTTTACGCTTCGCCAGGCTTGGAAGTTGAGTCGGACCGGCTGCGGGGCACCACACGAACCGCACTACCACATCATTGGCAAACGCATCCCCGAGCCGGCCAATGTCAAAATAACGGATTCATACACGTTATGACTAGTGATACGTTGACCAATTTTTACGATTTTTAGGTTTTTCTTGAATAGTGCGCATTGGACGCTCGCGGGCGTTGCTGGTGGCGGTACGATGTTTCGGTGTACACTGGCCGAAATCCGCATCGGAGCCGATAATCCGGTTGCCTTAAAACCGTTAACCACGGCAGTTGTCGTGCCCGTGTACCATCCCACGGGCAAGCCTTTGCTCAGGAGGAACATCGCAATGCTGGTAGACCTGATTCGCCTTACCGCCCCCGACGGGATCGAGCTGGACGGAGCCTATTTTGCTCCGGCGGCGGCATCACAGCCGGCCGGCCCAATTGATGCGGCACTTTGCGTTCACGGCTCCGGGCGCAATTTCTACACGCCGGCCACTGCGAATATGGCCGAAGACTTGCGACAGCAGGGCTATGGCGCGCTGACGCTGAACACCCGCGGCCACGACACGGTTTGGGTGGACCGGGCAACCGGAGCCGCGGAAGGCAACGCCTTTGAGATTTTGGACAACGGCCGGCAGGATTTGCGCACCGGCATAGATTATCTGGCCGGCCAGGGCTACCAGCGCATTGCCATCATCGGGCACAGCATGGGGGCCGTGAAGGTTGCCTACTATGCCGCCGTGGAGAACGACCCGCGCGTCGCCGCCGTGATTCCGGTATCGCCAGTGCGGCTGTCCTGCTCTTACTACCTGGAATCCGCCGACGCCGCCGAGTTTCGCGCCAATCTGGAAACCGCCGACCGCATGGAGGCCGAAGGCCGCGCGCTGGATTTGTTTTACGTAGACTTTCCCATCAAGGAGATATTCTCGGCAGCGGCCTACCTGGACAAGCACGGGCCGGCGGAACGCTACAACGTCATTCAGCACGCGCCGCAGATTCGCGTACCGCTCTTTGTGCTGTCCGGTTCGCAAGAAACTCACACCCGCCTGCTCGACGCGCCGCAGGACATGGTTACCGCCGCCGTCAACAGCCCCCGCGCCGAGTATCTGGTGCTGGAGGGCGGGAACCATTCCCTGACCAACATGATGCCGGCGGCCGGCGCGGCGGTGCTGAACTGGCTGGCATCGCTGCAATTGCAAGCCGCCGCCGCTGCCGACTAGACCAGCGGACACGGCTTCAGCTATGACGCACTCGGCCGACGACATCAGCATCACGCCGATTGGCTACGTCCGGAGCCGGTTCACCGGCTATGCGCCGTCGGACGAGATGCGGCCCCATCCCAGCGAGATTGTGATATCTGCCGAGTTTGCCGACGGCCTGATGGGTCTGACGGCCGGCGACCACATTCTGACGCTGTTTGCGCTGCATAAGGCCAGGGAGCGTGGCTACGATTTGCAGTTGCATCCGGGCCACAATCCGGAAAACCCGATCCGTGGTGTATTCGCCACGCGCAGCCAGTATCGCCCCAACTTCATCGCCGCCACCGTTGCCACCATCGAGCGGATCGTCAGCGACCCCAACACCGGCGGCGCGACGCTGGTAGTCACGGGTCTCGACGCCCAGGACGGCTCGCCAGTGGTCGACATCAAACCGCATAGTCCGGGGTTTGACGAGGTTGCGCCAGGATAAGGGGTTTTTGACACTGCTACCCGGTTTCCTATAACATCATTTGGCGTCGTCAACCGAGATTTACCGTGAGTAAAAATGGCAACCGCGAACCTCAGCACGAAATATGGAGCATACCGGCCGGTAAACTGAGATGGTACATAACGTTGCTAATAATATCCGGGTCTGTACTGGCCGGGTATCTCATCGCCGGGGAACCAGGCAATGCTGACCACAGCACCAACCAGGAGTTAGCGAAAGCGATTGCTGCCGACATTTTGCTTTCCTATACTGTCGCGGCCCTTGGCTCATTCGTAATAATACAGGGAGTTGAACAGATTATGGTCGTCACCCACTTTTTCAGAGAACAGACCCGTAAGCTGGTTGAACAAAGGCTAGAGCGCGAACGGCAGGAACGGGAAAGACGGGAGCAGGCTCGTGCCGAGGGCCATGCCGAGGGCCGTGCCGAGGGCCATGCCGAGGGTTGGGCCGAGTGGGCGGCGTGGAATGAACGCCGGATTGAGGCGGAACGGAATGGATTGCCGTTTGACGAAGCTCCTCCACCGGCCGGTGATGCCGGCTGACTTGGCTCACCGGGAAAAGAGTAGGCCCCAATGCCCATTTACGAATACCGGTGCCAGTCGTGCCATGTGGTCAGCAGCCGCTTCTTCAAGGTTGCTTCTGCCGCTACCGGCGTGTGCTGTGAGCACTGCGGCGGCGGGATGTCGCGCATCATGTCGTCCTTCAGCAGGGGGCGCACCGATGGTGACACGTTGCGAGACCTGGACCCCCGTTACTACAAGATGGTGGACAATGCGCTGGGCAACGCCCCTGCCGGCTCTGACCCCGACCATTACCTGCGCCAGATGGCTCCCTTCTCAGCGGCCGAAAAGACGGGCGACCCCTATTTCAACGAATAGACACCGCTCCCGAATTACAGCCCGGCAACCGGCTAGCCGCACTCCTCGAAACCGGCGACCCCAGCAACAGTATGGCCAGGAGGCACACATCGGATGACTGCCGACCCAATCGCATTTCCCTCGCTGGAGTGGTTCGAGGCGTTGCGGGAGCTGGTGAACGATGACCCGGGTTACCGTCAATTCGGCACGGTGGATGCCCAGATGGGCGTCAAAGTGGCCGACCGCGTCTACATAGTTGCTTTCGATGCTTTCCAGTGCAACTCGGTGCGGGCGGGTACTGAATACGATTTGATCAATGTGGACTTTTTCCTGGAGATGGCACCGGAAGCGTGGCGCACGATGCTGGACGACATCAAGGCCAACGGCGGCGCGGGCCCTGGCCAGACCCTGGTGAGCCTGGATATGCTCCACGAGATTTCCAACAACGCCACCGGAGACCAGCTGCGGGCCGATATGTTCTTCCGATACAACCAGAGCTTGCAGCACTTTTTCGACCTGTCGGCCAACCTGAATACCGTGTACCCCGACTAAACCGTGTACGCCGACTGAACCGGCCGGCGCCGTTGCCGAGCAACACCCATTTGCCGTCTGGCGATATTTCCGGGCGGTGCCCGTGAGGATATTTGATGACCACGACCGCAGTTCTTGACGAAGTAGGAATGAACCCGGTGGCGGTGCAGGAGCTGGAAACGCTGTTCCTCCGCCAGATTGACCAGGGTTTGCACCCGGGCGCGGGCCTGGCAGTGTATCGCCACGGACGGCTGGCGGTGGACCTTTGGGGCGGGCGAGCCGACGATGCGTCGGGCAAGCCGGTGGCCGCCGACACCATGTTCATCCTGTATTCGTCGACCAAGCCGCTGGCTGCGGTGTGCCTTCACATCCTTTGGGAGCGGGGCCAGCTGGGCTGGGATGACAAGGTTGTGGACTATTGGCCGGAGTTCGCCAAGCACGGCAAGGACGCCGTTACCATCCAGCACGTGCTGACCCATCGGGGCGGTTTTCCGGAAACGCCTCCGGAGCTGTCCTGGGATCGTTGGCAGGATTGGGACTACGTGGTGGAGTGTATGGAGAACATCATTCCCGACTATCCATCCGGTCAGGTGATGGCCTACCACCCGCGCAACTTCGGCTGGATAATCGGCGAGCTGGTACGGCGCGTCGATGGGCGGCATTTCGGCGTGTTCCTGCGGGAAGAGGTGCTGGACCCGCTGGGCCTGGAGGACGGTTACGTAGGCTTGCCGCCAGAACTGGAAGACCGGGTGTCCCGCATCCACGCCATGGACGACTGCGACCGACCGGGCATGATTCGCCCCTACAACCGCCCGGAGGTTCACCAGGCGGTGCATCCGGCCGGCGGCGGCATTTTCACCGCTCGCGACCTGGCGCGTTTTTACGCCATGATGGGCAACGGCGGCGAGCTGGACGGTGTACGCATCATGAATCCCGAAACCATCGCTGAGGGTACCCGTCTGCAAACCGAGGCCAACGACTTTTCCCTGGGCACCCGTATGCGCCGTACGCTGGGCCTGGTGCTGGAAGACAACCGCATGGGAGCGAGCCCCACCGACGGCGCCGGCACCTTCGGACACGGTGGGGCGGGTACTTCGGTTGGCTGGGCCGACCCGTCGCTGGGGCTGGCTGTTGCCTATATCACCAACGGATTCCGGGCCAGCGCAACCAACAACCCGCGCCTGGCGGCCATCTCGCGGGCGGTGCGGGCGGCGTGCAACTAACGGCGTTGGGTCCCGCGATTGTGGGCGTCTATGCCTGAAATCATTTTGCATCTGGCGTTCCGGGCCGACTGGGATGCTGGCGTCGCCGTTGGTGCGTATCAGGCGCCGTCGCTGGTTGAAGAGGGGTTTATCCACGCCAGCGCTGACGAGGCGCAGATGCTGAGGGTGGCCGCGCGTTTGTTCGCGGGGCGCACCGACCTGCTCGCGCTGGAGGTGGATACTGAACGGCTGCCAGAGGACTCGCCGGTGATCCGGGAGGCGGCGCGCTCCGGGGAGATCTACCCGCACGTCTATGGGCCGATCAATCCGGATGCGGTGGTGCGGGTGCGCCGGCTGGTACCCTATGACGGCGAGCCGGGTGGGTTTGCGCTGGTGGAAACGGCGTGAGGGATTCACGGTAACAGTCCTCACTCTCTCTGCGAGACGGCCCTCACCCCAACCCTCTCTCAGACGGAGAAGAGGCAATGGTTTAGACGTGTTGCTACGGCCAACTGACGGACATACGGGGCATCATTGCCGGCGGATTGCCATACGGGGTAATCGCATTTGATACAATGGATTAACCCTTGCGGGAAGGGCGTGATGGACTAAAAGGGAGCTGTTATGAACAGTTTGTTGGGTCGGTTGACACTGGTTGCACTCTTTTTACTCATCGTGGCCGCGGTGTCGGTAGCCTGTGGACGGGAAGCCGGTGCGCCGCTGCCGGTTGGAACATCCGGTGCAAGCGCAGCCGTGGCGGCGCCAGAGCGCGCCGGGGACAGCGCGTCCCCAAAGGGGATAATTTCCGGGTCGGCAGCCACGCCGTCGCGTGTGGAGTCAGGGGGCATGAGCGGTTTCAATCGGTCCCCTCTTCCTCAAACGACGCCGACCGAAGGCGGGCTGACGGTTTCGGCCATGGGCTCGGTTACTCTGGCGGCGGATGAAGCCTATGTGGTCATAATCCTGGAACAGCGCTACGGCTCTTTCGGCCCGGAACAGATGACCGCCGACGACCGCAAAGAGATTATCGAAGAGCTGGCGGAATTAGGCGTGTCGGAAGAAGCCGTTGAGTTCGAAAATCTGGGAAGATACGGCCAATCCAGCATTTCCGTAGAAGTGGAACTGAGCGAAATTGCGGAGTTGGGTGAGCGAATTCTGGATGCCGTAGAGGCAGTGGTCAGGCGGTCTGAAGCCCACGGTGTACGCTATAGTTTGTCCGCGGAGAACTGCGATCGCGCGCTATCCATGGCCCGCCGGGAGGCGGTGCCAAGCGCGGAAAAGGCCGCTGACGATTGGGCGCAGGCTCTGGGGCTGGAACGGGGAGCGGTTATCGGCGCGGCAGAGTCCACGCCGGGAAGCTTCTACGGGTATGGCCCGCTCAGTGTTGGGCGGAACGCCGGCGACGCCGCCTGTAACGGGGTGGCTGCTGATCCTTACTTCGGCCCGGCTCCGTTCGACACTGAAGCTGAGGTAGAAGTGTCCGTTGGACTACTGCTTACCTACGGTATTCGATAGGAAATTACATACCGGCTCAGGCCGGAATCCAGCAACCGCAACCACCTAAGCCGTTGCTATAATCAGCCGAGTTGTGTTCTCTAGGCTCCGGCTTTCGCCGGAGCGACGAAAGACACCATTTAGAACGCGATTCCCCTGAAGGTAATGTTGCAGACGTATGACGATGGCCAACTGGTCACCATACGGCAAATCATTGCCGGGTTACCGTTGTTGACGGCTGATGATGTGGCAGCTCGCGATGCGGCCGTAGCTGATGGGAAGTGTCCGGTAGAGTTGTGGCCGCTGTGGCCGCTGTGGCCGCTGGCGCAGTCTCATCCGGGGCTGTGGGATGCTGTGCTTGTGGACGGCCACATCGCCGAGTTTTCAGTGTACGGGTTATTTCCCGCTGCTTACGACCTAGTGTACGGCGCAGAGCAGGCGGCAGCCGAGGTTCGTTACGACGGGCGCACTCGGGGCCGGGTGGCCATCATCGCCGGACAGCGGGGCGCAGAGTCGGTCAGCGTGGTCATCAAGCCTTGCCAAAGCCGGAGCGAGGCTGAAATCGCTGCCATCGCCGGGGAGCGGGGCGTGGGACCGAGGCAGCTACCCACCATCGACGGATTTATCACCGAGGAGTTTTTGGAAGGAACGTTCCTCACGGACTTGCCGCCGGACGCGGTTACGCCGGAGCGGATGCGGGAGGTTGGAGCGGCGTTGGGCGATGCCATGAAGCGTCTGCACGACGCCGGGATTTGCTACAACGACGCTACCATCGCCGACCCTGATGGCCGTTCGCACCTCATTGTGCAGCCGGACGGTTCGATCCGCCTGATTGATTTCGGCGTGGCCCTGTTGCTGGACGACCACCCGGCGGGGTTGAGTTTCCAGGATGCCTACAACGCGGCGCGCACTGATCCGATGTTCCGGTTGTTCCGCCGGATGAGCGGCGGCGCTGACGATGCCGCGCTGGGCAAGTTCATCGCCGACTACGGCGGGCGGTTGGCTCGGCAGACGGTGGCAGAGATACAGGCGCGCGACTGGCGCATTGCGGACGAGGGGGCGATGGTTGTCGCGGCGCGGTTTGGGGCGGCCGCCGGGGATGGGCTGCGGGAGGGGTTGGCGGGGGCTGGGGGATAGACAGGGCGCCGGGGTTACGGTTTTTACATGGATGGACAGGATTTTTGCTTCTCCCTTGGAGGGAGGGGACGAGTACAGGGCAACCGCATTCTAATTGAATCAGTTTTTGAGGTGCCCGTCATTCCCGCGAAAGCGGGAATCCAAGTGGCTTGGTTGTACGTCAACTGCCTGGAAGCAATCTGTATGGATTCCCGCTTTCGCGGGAATGACAGAAAGGATGCGGGAATGACGATTTATCAGGCCACCTAAAGTTAGAATGCGTTTGCCCTGGGGACGAGTAGGGGCAAGTATGCCTCGCCCCTACTGCTGTGTTAGCAGGAAAGCTACCAGGGCGTCAATATCGGCGTCGGACAAGGCGAGGGGGGCGATGGTGGTTTCCATTAGGATGCAGTCGAATTCCTGGGTGATGCCATCGTCAGCCGGGCTTACGTTGTAGGCGCACGGCTCTTTGATGGATTCGCGGATGTACTGCTCGGCGGTGTAGCCGGGGATGCGGTTGGCCGCCGAGGCGCCGACGTGGGTTTGGTCGGGGCCGAGCACGCCCTGGGCCAGGCCGTCGATGGTGTGGCAGGCCGCGCAGCCACCGCCTCCGGTGTACAGTTCCTTACCAGCAGCCACCAGGTCGCCGGACGGCGCGCCGGTGGTGGGTTCGGGTTGGGAGGTTGCCGGCGGAGTTGTGGGCAGTACCGCTGTGGGCGGCGGGGTGAAAGTGGGAACAACCGGGGCGGTCGGCGCTGCTGCTCCGCCGCAGGCAAGGGGGACAATTATCAGAAAAAGCACGCCCAGAACGAGCGTGCCTTTCAGGATAAATTGCAGGCGGATATTCACCCTCACCCTAGCCTTCTCCCGTCGAGAGAGAGGGGATCTTTGTCGGTGGCAGTAATTCGGCTCGGGTTTTCACCGTCGTCTTCATGCTCCCCTGACGGGGAGAGGGGATTTTTTTATTGGAGCGTCAGCAGGTACTCAACGAGGTTGTCCACATCCTCGTCGGACAAAGCGATTCCAGCCATGGTGGCTTCCATCAATCCCTCCTGATACACCTTATCGATCCCTTCGTCCGGCGGGGCAGCAGTGTATGCATCGGGTTCCAGGATGGACTCACGGATATATTCCTCAGCGGAATACCCCGAGATGCGTCCGCCGGCGGTTGAGGCGACGTGGGTCAGGTCCGGACCCAAAATCCCAGCAGTTACACCTTCAATCGTATGGCAGGCAGAGCAGCCGCCGGCGCCGGCAAACACCTGCTGGCCCGGCGATGCGGCCGCACCAGTCCCGCCTGTGGGTGCAGGTACGTTGGATCCCGGCAGCCCAGGAGTGGGCGCTACCAGCGGGGTGAATTGTTCAACCTCGGCTTCGTGATGCTCGAAAGGCACCCGGCGTTCTTCGGCAAACCCGCGCGGGGTAGGGCGGAAAACGCCAAACAGCAACACTAAAGATATGGCTACTATCAGCCCTAGAACCAATCCGGCGACAAAGATTTGCCAGAGCAGCTTGTGCTCGAACTTGAGGTGCATAAAGAAGGCGACGACGCAGAAGAACTTGAGAACCGAAAGGATGACCAGCGGCGCGATGACGATGCTGGTACCGCGCAAATCCTGGGGCACGATGATGAGGAACTCGACCAAAGTAATAATCCCCAGGAAGATCGCCAGCGCGGCGTACTGCTTGAGTCCGCCGTGTACGCCCTCCGGGACTCTGCCCCAGAAGAACTGAGCAATCCCGGGGTCGTGGGATTCATGCTCTTCGTGGGCCAGGACACCCTCCTGACCGGGGTTGCTACTCATTGCGCGCGTGCCTCCTCGAACCTTAACCGATCAATCCGGTGAGCCAGGACCATCCCTGTACCGCGGCGTGGCCGGCGTCGGGAAGCGGGCCGGCATCAAAGCCGCCGATAAGGTATAGCAGGGTGAAAATTACAATCCAGACGATGTCAACGAAGTGCCAGTACAAACCGGCAATGTCAACATCCAGGTCGGAGGGGCGACCGGCGCGGTTGCGCGCCGCGATGATGGCGATGGCAATCAACCAGACCAGGCCCAGCGTAACGTGCGCCCCGTGGAAACCGGTGAGCGTGTAGAAAGAACTGCTAAACAGGTTCGTTTCGTAACGCAATCCCTCAACCCGGAACGCGTTGAACTCGTAGACCTGGAAGCCGATGAAGGTGGCGCCCAGCAAGATGGTGACCACCAGCCATTGGATCAACCGGCGCTGGTTACCGTTTCGGGCGGCGGCCACCGCCATCACCATGCCGAATGAACTCATCAGTAGCACGAAGGTGCTGATGGTGGTTACCGGAACGTCAACGATGTCCGCGGGATAGGGGCCGACCAGGCTCTGGCCGCGATACACCATGTAGGTGGCGATCAGGGAACCAAAGAACAGGCAGTCGGAGCCGAGAAACACCCACATGAGGAGTTTCCGGTGATTTATGCCAGTGGTGGTTTCTTCTGCCACCGGCGGGGCGGGTCTGGTTTCTACGTGGGCCAACGCGCGCCTCCTGGGTTAGGCAAGTACAAGATTGGTGGCCATTGGATGGCAGGGACGGTTAGTGGTGGCCTTCGGCGGCGTGCTCGGCGGCCGGTGGTTCATTTGACCAGCCAATCACACCGATGATGGTTATTAGCCCGCCGACGAAGCTGATGGGGAACCGGATGTAGTCCCAGCCGAAGTCAATCAGCAGGCCGCCGGCGATCCAGGCGAGGCCGAACGCAGCCACCAATGGCCAGTAGGACGGGCTGGGCATATGTATGGTAGAGGGGTCAACGTGGGGTTCTTCGGGCACGGTTTCGCCGTTGGCGGCAGCGGCGCGCTTGGTAATCCAGTATGGGTCCTGGCCGAGCACCACGGGAACTTCCGCGAAGTTATACACTGGCGGCGGCGACGAGATGCTCCACTCCAGGGTGGGGGCATCCCACGGGTCGTTGCCGGACCGTTCGCCCTTCCTGGCGCTGCGGATGAAGTTGTGCATGAATATCAGGAAGCCGATGACGATGACGAAGTAACCGATGGTAGCCAGCAGGTTCATGCTTTCCCAGCCGAAGCCTGCGGCGTAGGTGTAGATGCGGCGCGGCATACCGTTCAGGCCGGCATAGTGCATGGGGAAGAACGTGAGATTCATTCCGATGAACATCAGCCAGAAGTGCACCTTGCCCAGGACTTCATGGTACATCCGACCCGTCATCTTGGGAAACCAGTAGTAGATGCCGGAGAAGATGCCGAAGATGGCGCCGCCAAACAGCACGTAATGGATGTGAGCAACGATGTAGTAGGTGTCCTGTTGCTGGAAGTCGGAGGGTGACACGGCGTGGGAAACGCCGGAGAGCCCGCCGACGATGAACAGGGCGACGAATCCAATTGCCATCAGCATCGGGGTGCGCAAGTCGATGGAACCGTGCCACATGGTGCCAATCCAGTTGAAAATCTTGACGCCGGTGGGCACGGCGATGAGCATGGTGGTGATGGTGAAAACCGAGTTGGCGATGGGACCCAACCCCACGGTGAACATGTGGTGGCTCCACACGGCCCAGCTCATGATGGCGATGACGATACCGGAGAACACTATGACCGGGTACCCGAACAACGGTTTGCGGCTGAAGGTGGGTATCACTTCGGACACGATGCCCATGGCCGGCAGAATCAGGATGTAGACCTCGGGGTGGCCGAAGAGCCAGAACAGGTGCTGCCACAGGATCGGGTCGCCGCCGGCGGCGGTATTGAAGAAGTTGGCGCCAAACTGCCGGTCGGCGGTGAGCTCGATGAGGGCAACGGTGATGATGGGGAAGGCCAGCACCAGCAGGATGCTGGTAACTAGCGTCATCCAGACGAACACCGGCATACGCATCAGGGACATCCCCGGCGCGCGCATATTGATGATGGTTACGACGAAGTTGAAACCGGCGGCCAGCGATGCAACGCCAAGCAACTGCAGGCCGAGCGCCCAGAAGTCCAAGCCTTTGCCAACGCTGAACGGCGCGGCGGTGAGGTTAGCGTAGGAGAACCAGCCGGCATCCGGAACCTGTCCAATCAGGAAGCCGGCGTGCATCAGCAACGCTCCGAACAGGAACACCCAGTAGGAAAAAGCGTTGAGACGTGGGAATGCCACGTCCCGGGCGCCAATCATCAGGGGGATCATGAAGTTAAAGAACGTGGCTCCAAACGGCATAATTACCATGAAGATCATAGTAGTGCCGTGCATGGTGAACATGGCGTTGAACCACTCGGCGGAGATGAGGGAGGCATCCGCGGTTGTCAGCTGCAAGCGCATCAATCCGGCCTCGATACCGCCCACCATGAAGAAAATGAAGGCTGAAACGCCGTACAGGGCGCCGATACGCTTGTGGTCTACTGTAGTTAGCCAGCTCCACAGGCCGGTGTAGGTGGTGGGGCGTGGGATTACGCCAGTGATGGTAACCATTGCTCAGGTCCTCTGCTGCTACTCGTTCGGGGGTGCCGATTGGGTTGCATTAGCGGCGATGGGTGTCTCCTGTTGGTGTTGCCTTGAGTTGGCGTCGGTCAACCGATGCCGGTAGTGGTCCGGGATGTTTACTGCTGGGCCAGCAGATATTCCACCAGGTCGCCCAGTTGGTCTTCGGTAAGGTCAGCCCGATGGTCGAGCCGGTTTTGATAAATCGGCGCCAGCTGCGACATACGGTTGCCCGGTTTGATGGCGTCGGGGTCCCGAATCCATTGCCGGAGGTTTTCGCGGTTCAGATCAATGAGGCCGGCCCCGATGGTGGTGCGCAACCCCAGATCGGTCAGGTTGGGGGCAGCGAAGGCCGCAGCGGGTTCGTTGCCGGTGCGGACGTCTTCCAACCGCTCCTCAGCGGATTTATTGAGCCATTCGGTGTAAGCGATATAGGTATCCATCCGGCTGCTCTGCACGCCCTTTCCTTGTGCGTTCACCGTGTCGGATGCACCGACGGTGTGGCAGGTGACGCATTGGCCCGCGCCCAGGAACACCAGCTGTCCACGGGCGGCGGCGGCCGACAGCTCGTTGGGCTGCCCGAATGATGCCACCCAAGCCTGATATTCATCCTCCGGCATAGCATGGACGCGGAACTTCATCTGAGCGTGGGCGGTGCCGCAGAACTCGGCGCATTGCCCGTAGTACATACCGGCGTCTTCGGCCAGGAACCACATTGCGTTGGCCCGGTTGGGCACCACGTCCTGCTTGCCGGCGAGTTTGGGAATCCAGAAGCTGTGGATCACATCGTCGCTTCTCAGTTCCATAATTATAGGGCGGTCGACGGGGACCCGCATCTCGTTGGCGGTGGTTACGAGGGTGTCGTTGCCGTCAGCGTCTTCATACCGGAACTCCCACCACCATTGGTGAGCAACGGCCTGAACCGTGAGCGGTTCTTTGCCTTGCTCCTCGGCCAATGCAATTGCTGCCCCAGGTTCCAGCCGGAACAGCACGATAACCGACCAGATGCCCAACGCCAGAATGAGGATGGTGGGGACGATGGTCCAGGCGATTTCGAGCGGCGTGTGTCCGTGGATTTGCGGCGGCAGCGGGTCGCCCGGCTTGCGGCGGAAACGGACCGCGGCGTAGAGGAGCGCGCCTTCCACCAGCACGAATACGGCAACCATGGTCCAGAGCAGGACGTTGAAAAGCAGAAGTTGTTCCCGCGCCACCGGGCCGTTGACGCCAAAGGTGGATTGGGGAGCGTCGGGATCGCATCCCAGAGCCGCCAGCAACAGCACGCTGCCCAGGGTGGCGAGGATCGCCAGGGGACGCCAGGAACGGCGACGGGTCGGAGAATCGGAAGCGCTGCTCATCGTGAAGTTCCCAGTGTCACACGGGCCGGAGCCCTCACGGATGTCGGTTGGTGAGTCTTCCTCGGAAAAGGGCAGCAGCCCCATCGTGAACCCCCGGATACTACGGCTGCAGCCGACCATAGTATGTGCAAAATTTCACTAGCGGCGGTAACAATAGCATAAGACCAAATGCCTGTCAATTTGAGTGGGACGGGCCGCAGGGCAAACGCATTCTAACTTTAGGTGGCCTGATAAATCGTCATTCCCGCATCCTTTCTGTCATTCCCGCGAAAGCGGGAATCCATACAGATTGCTTCCAGGCAGTTGACGTACAACCAAGCCACTTGGATTCCCGCTTTCGCGGGAATGACGGGCACCTCAAAAACCGATTCAATTAGAATGCGGTTGCCCTGGGACGCGCCGGGAAGGGAAAAATTTAATGGCTTTTACCGCACGCGGGAGTTGCGGCTGGATGATTTATAATTATCCTCCAACCCGCCACACGTCAAAGCTGAACGCCGATGCGGAGCGTCGATATGGATATGATAGTGAAGGTAACCCCGGAGATGCAAAAACGCATTGCCGAGTTCTGTAAGGAGATGGGCATCGCCAAATTGGCATTGTTCGACCCCGACCTACAGGGCCGGCCCAATCCTCATGTGGACGTTTATGCTCTGATTGAGTTCGCTCCCGGCGTGAAAGGAACCGATTTTTCGTGGTGGTACGGCGAGCTGGAGGAAGGGTTGAAGGAGATTACCGGCTACCGCACGGGAGTGCGCACTGCCATTGAATTGCATCCGGCGTTCCGGGATGAAATCGTCGCGACGGTAAAACCTCAGTATGAACAGGCGTGACGACTCACACCGTTTCGGCGATATGCTTCGTTATGCCAACCTCGCCATTGAGACGCTGAGCAACGACCCCCCTAGAACAGCTGGAACAGGACATCGTTAAAGCTGCTGCCTTGTCCAAGTTTGTCGAGAACGTAGGTGAAGCAGCCTATAAGCTGCAACCCAGCTCTTTGGCTCTATATCCAAATATCGACTGGACCAACATCATCAATATGCGGCACCGGCTGGTTCACGAATACTATGACATTCGGCTGGACATTCTGTACGAAGTCATAGCCGATTACTTGCCAGCGATGATCGATGATCTGGCCGACTTCAGCTAAATCGCGCTGTCCACCATCACGGCCACGAACAGCAGCGCCAGATAAGCTAACGAATACAGGTAGGCAACCTTGGCCCGGCCCCGGGCGTCTCGCCGCCATAATCGCCAGGCCAGCCAGATGAACGGCGCACCCAAAACGGCGGCGGATACGACGTAGATTGTGCCCACATCCGGCAGCAATCCAAACATCAGGGTGAGCCCGGTAAGGGCTATGGAATAGAGGAAAATGTGCAAAGTCGTTTGCTGGCGCGACGACACCACCGGGAGCATGGGCACGCCGGCCCGGGCGTAGTCGTTTTCGATCAGCAAAGACAGCGCCCAGAAGTGGGGAGGCGTCCAGAAGAACACGATGGCAAACAGGAATACTGCGGGCAAATCCACGGTTCCGGTTACGGCGGCCCAACCTACCATCGGCGGTATTGCGCCGGCCGCTCCTCCGATCACGATGTTGTTGGGTGTGGTTCGCTTGAGCCACAGCGTGTAGACGAACACGTAAACCAGCGTGGCGAGGAGCGTCAGACCCGCCGCCAGCACGTTGACCAGCGTGGCCAGCAGCACAAATGCAGCCCCGTTGAGTGCGATGCCAAAGGTCAGCGCATACCGGGGCGCGACACGTTCTCCGGCCACCGGGCGGCTTTGAGTCCGGTGCATCTCACGGTCAATGTCTCGATCCAGCTGGTGGTTGATGGCGTTGGCTCCGCCGGCAGCCAGCGCCCCGCCGATCCAAACCCAGGCCAGCATGGTTAGCGAGGGCACACCCTGGGCCGCCAGGAACATCCCGCCGGCGGCAGTAACCAGCAACAGCGATATGATTTTCGGTTTGGTGAGGGTCACATAGTCGCGGATGACAGCGCCGGCAGACCGTCGGGTTGCAGACTCAGCGGCCAACGGCAGCGCCTCGGCGTCGGGCAGGATCGGCGGTATCATTTGCGCCATGCTAGTTTGCCGCCTCTGCGGTTACTGTCTGCACACTGCTGGTGTGACTGCCGCTGATGGTGCGAACGGAAAAATACGCGACAATCGCCAGCGCAGCAGCGGCGCTCCACACCCCGGTTGCCGCCGTCAGGTGCAGCGCGCGCCAGTGGGGCTGGAAGTCCAGCCAGATGGTCGCCGCGCCGATTATAACCTGGGCGATGAACGCGGCGAGGGTTGCCCACGCCAGCCAGCGCACACTTCCCGGACGCTGCGGGCCAAACGCGCAACGCCAAACGGCGTACAGCAGCAGGATGCCCAGCGCCAGCACCACGTAGCGATGGAACATATGGATGGCGGTGAGGTGCTGCATGGGGAAAGCCTGCCCCTGACACAGCGGCCAGGTAATGCACGCGCCGGTGGCTCCCATCGCCGTTACCAGCGACCCAGATATGATGACCAGGTAGATGCCCACCGCACCGGCGATGGCCCAGCGGTGGTAACCGCCGGTCTGTGCGCTGTCGGCCGCGGAGAATCGACGGCTGATTGGAGTGCGAAATGATGCAATCATTACGAATATGGAAACGGCCAGCAGCGCCAGAGCGGTGCCCAAGTGTACGGCCACAACTCCGCCGGGCAGGTGGGTCAGCACGGTTACACCGCCCAGGAGTCCCTGCACGATTAGCAACGGTACGGTGACGGCGGCGGGCCACCAGACCCAGCGGTCACTACGATAGGCCACCAGCGCGACGATGGCGGTCGCCAGCACCAGCGGCCCGACGATAATCGACGCCACGAATCGGTGGGTGTATTCAATGACGGCAGTGTATTCAAGGGGAGGCAGAACTTTGCCGTAGCAGAGGGGCCAGTCGGGGCAGCCCAGTCCGGAACCGGTAACGCGCACCACGCCGCCGATGACAACCAGCAGGAAAACGCAGATTACGGTTGCCGTGGATAAACCTTGGAACCAGGTCAATGTCCGTTGCTGTCCGCTGCGGGTGCGTCCGGTAATTCCAATCGCTGCCATGTGCAACTTTCGAGCCAGCTGGGCCGAGGTGGTCGGTACACTGGGTCGTCATCAATGATAAAGCACGACTGGGCAATTTGCTACAATCCACGCCGGCATCCCAGGACGATTGCAAAGTCAGCAGTTCCTTTCTGCTTGACGAGGGGAACGCCCCCTCACCCTAACCCTCTCCCACGAAGGGGAGAGGGGACTTTGCAATCGTCCTGGCCGGCATCCTGGAGAGAGGGAGCTAGATTGATAAGATTGCTGATTTTGGTCCAGTTTGCGCTGGCCGGCTTTATTGCCCTCGTCCTTCTGGCCGGTTGCAACGGCGAGCAATCCGGCGGCAGCGGACACGGCGACGGCGATGCGCTATATCCCAGGCTGCCCAAAGTTACCGGGCACATTGACCTGGTGGATGTCAATCCCGATAACCCGCGCCACTTCCGCACCCTCCGGGTTACCGACGGCGATGGCAAACGTTGGGAGTTCCAGTCGGAAGGCTGGGTGGGCGTCTCGGCGGGCCACCTGAAAGACCATCAGATTCAGGGGGCAGCGGTTACCGTGTGGTACGAAGAGCAGGCGGGCGGGGTGCGGCTAGCGAGGTTCGTTGCCGATTAGGAGGGCGCCATTCTTCCCGGCACTACAATACGGCACTACAATCTCGGCTATGAGTACGCATTTGGATGTTAGTGACCGGCGGTATGTTGAATCGGCGGCGGCGATTTTGCGGCGGCATGAGAACTTTGAGGCGGAGGCCAACATTACTACGGCGGTGCGGGATTTTCTCATCCTGACGGGGCTGGCGAAGGGCGACGAAATCATCGAGGAAAACCCGCCTTCCGACGGCTCCCGCCGCGCCGTTGACCTTACCGCTCTGGACACCTTCATCGAGTTCAAACGGCGCATCGGCACTGCCGGCGGTTTCAACCCCGACCCGGCCCACGTTGAGCAGCTGGACGACTACCTGGAGCTGTCCAAATCTGCCGGCAAAGGCGTTCGCACCGGCATCCTCACCGACGGCCGGTACTGGCTGCTGCGCTGGCCCAACGCCGGGCCGGTCAACACCGCCGTTCCTTACGGCTTCACCCTGGAATCGCCCGACGGATGGCTGCCGCTGTACGAATGGCTGCGGGACAGCGCCCTGTTCGCCCTGGACCGCATTCCCGCCGACCGCGCCAGCGTGGAGCAGTACCTCGGCCCCCAAAGCGCCGCCTACCAGCGGGACATCGACACCCTGTCCGCCCTTTACGCCAGCGCCGCCGACTACGAAACCATCAAGGTCAAGCGCCGCCTGTGGTTCGACCTGCTCCGCGCCGCCCTGGGTGAAATCGCCCACGACCAAACCGCCCTGGACCACCTGTTCATCCGCCACACCTATCTCAGCCTGGTCATCGGCATGGCGGTGCAGGCGTCCTTCCGCATCGACATCCGGCAAGTGGCCGCAACCGACCCGTCGGATTTGCTGCAGGGCCGCCGTTTCCGCGACGCCACCGGCCTGAGCGGCGTCATCGAGTCGGACTTCTTTGCCTGGCCCGATGAAGTCGGCGGGCATGACCTGATTAAAACGCTGGCCCGGCGGGTGGCCCGGTTCGACTGGCAAAACGCCCCGCCGGACATCGCCGCCATCCTCTACGAAACCGTCATCCCCCCCGACGAACGCCGCACCCTGGGCGAATACTACACTCCCCACTGGCTGGCCCGCACGATGGTGCAGGAACTGGTTGACGACCCACTGGCGCAGCGGGTGTTAGACCCCGCCTGCGGCTCCGGAACATTCATCGCCGCAGCGGTAACCCACTTCCTGGAAGCGGCTAACCCGGCTCTGTCATTGCGAGGAGCGCAGCGACGTGGCAATCTCGATGGCGTAGCACAGTACGTAAACGACACGCCGTCCGCACCGGAACGAGATTGCCACGCTGCGCTCGCAATGACAGATGGGACACACTCCTCCCTCGACCCCAAAGAACTCCTCGACCGCCTGCGCGACGCCGTAACCGGCATCGACGTGCATCCCGCGGCAGTGCACCTGGCCCGGGCCGCGTGGGCCCTGGCGGCCCGGCCCGCCATCGACGCCGCAGTGCAGGCCGGTTACGACGCCTCCGGTTCCGCCCCCGTCTATCTGGGCGACGCCCTCCAGCTGCGCTTTCGCACCGGCGACCTGTTCGCCGCGCAGCAGGTTACGATTCAGGTGGAGGACAAATCCAACTCCACGCTGACCTTCCCGGTCAGCCTAGTGGACCGGGCCGACACCTTCGACTCGCTAATGAGCCAGGTAGCCGCCGATATTGAACGCGGCGACGACCCCCTCCTGGCCCTGGACGACCACGGCATCAACGATAAACACGAGCGGCAAACCCTGACCCAAACCATCGGCACCCTGCAACGCCTCCACAGCGAGGGCCGCAACCACATCTGGGCCTACTACACCCGCAACCTCGTGCGCCCCGTAGCCCTCAGCCGCACCAAAGTGGACGTAGTAATCGGCAATCCGCCCTGGCTGAATTATCGCAACACCGCCAGCATTTTGCGGGATGAACTGGAACGGCAGAGCAAATCGCTGTACGACATCTGGCAGGGCGGGCGTTACGCTACGCACCAGGATGTGGCCGGACTGTTTTTCGCCCGCAGCGTTGACCTGTATCTGAAAGATGGCGGCGTCATCGGCATGGTGCTGCCCCACAGCGCGCTGCAATCCGGCCAGTACGCCAAATGGCGCACGGGGGCGTGGGAGTCAACGGCAACGGGCCGGGGACGTAATCGAATTCCGGGACGAACCATCGCGGTGGATTTCGGCTACAAACCCGCGTGGGATTTGGAGCAACTGGAACCCAATACATTCTTTCCGGTTCCGGCGTCGGTAGTCTTTGCGCGGCACACGAGCGAAGTTGGCGAGGCAAAGCCACTGTCCGGTAATGCAGAACGCTGGCAGGGCGCTACAGGGACGGCAGAAGTGCAACGGACGCGGACAACTATCACGGATACGTTGGCTGGCGGCGATTCGCCTTACGCCGGATATGCCCGGCAAGGGGCGTCAATCGTGCCGCGTTGCCTATTCTTTGTTCAGGAAACGGAAAACACAGCGTTAGTACAAGCTGGCCAGACTGTTACCGTCAACCCACGCCGCGGTTCACAGGACAAAGCCCCGTGGAAAAACCTGAACTTGACCGCTATTTCCCAACAGACCATCGAAAGCCGGCACGTTTACGACGTGCATCTAGGCGAAACCCTGGTTCCCTACGCCACGCTGGAACCCCTCAAGGCAATTCTGCCGGTGCGTAGAGGCGAATACGAAATCCCTGTCGATACCAACGGGCCGGGCGGCATCCGGCTAGGTGGCCTGGATCAGCGTATGCGCGGACGGTGGCAAACCATTAGTCAACTTTGGGAGTCGAATAAGCAGCCCTCCACCAAACTAAACTTGCTTGGACAGATTGACTATCAGCGCAAACTGTCGTCGCAATTACAGTGGCAACAGGGTAATAGTAGTCGGCTGATTCGAGTGGTGTACTCCAAGTCCGGAGAGCCAACTGCGGCACTGCTTGACGATGCTCATGTTGTAGTTGACCATCTCTTATATTGGATTACTTGCAAAGATATGCACGAAGCCAACTACCTCTTGGCCGTCATCAACAGCGATGCGCTCTATGAGGCGGTAACACCTCTAATGAACAAAGGTCAGTTCGGGGCGAGGGATTTGCACAAGCACCTCTGGAAGCTGCCGATACCGGAGTTTGACGCTGGAGATTTTCAGCATCAGGCGGTAGCCGAGGCAGGGGCCTGGGCGATGGAGGAGGCCGGCGACCAACTGACGGAACTGCGGCAGCAGTACGGCGACCGGCTGACGGTGACGATAGCGCGGCGGGAACTGCGGAAGTGGCTGCGCAACTCGCGAGTGGGCGCCGTGGTGGAGGGGGCGGTGGAAAATCTGCTGGGCTGGCCGGAAGGCGCAACGGAAGAGGCCCGCGCCCGCCGGGAGGAACGGGAGCGGCGCTATGGCCTTTCGGGCGGCATTGACTCGGGCACACTGATTCGGGCGAATCGGGTGTTGCGCGACTACGAGCTATTCACTGGTCAACCCGCCAAATGGTAGCTCCAGACCCCTACGTAGTGGACGCCTCTGCAGCGGTCGAGTATCTCCTGGAGAGCGAGTTGGGGTGGGAGGTCGCCGCCCTGATCGCCGGCGTCCGGCTGTTAGCTCCTGAAATGCTGGACGCCGAAGCGCTGTCTGCACTGCGCCAGCGTGCGCTGGGCGGACACATTACCGACGCGGAGGCGTTGCGCGCTCTGGACAAACTGTCCGACTGGCCGGTGGAGCGCGTCTCGCACCGAACCCTGACCCGGGTGGCTTGGGAATTTCGGCACAACGTCAGCGCCTACGATGCGCTTTACGTAGCGGTGGCCCGCAACTACGGCGCAACGCTGATAACGGCTGACCGACGGCTGGCCCGGGCGCCGGGTTTGGGGGTGGTAGTGCGGGATGTGGGCGGAGGGTAAGGGTGGGGGGCGTGATAACGTTGCTACTCTACAAAAGGTTGTTCAGGTCAACAGAGAGCCCAGCCGATTTTAGCTCTCTTGCGAGCGACAACTTCCAGCCACCAGCCTCGTCTAGCTGAATGTAGATTACACCGTCATAATCTGACGGTCTCTCTATATCACCTTTGAGCAAGGCGCACACACGATTGCGGCCAATCGCGCCAGCGAAGTATCCCAACTCGAAGACCACGTTCTGCCTCATGCGGGATTTCAGGTGGTCTTTTTCATTGGCCAGTGCGCCTACGTCGTCGGGTGTACACAAAGCCACGGCAAAATACGCCAATTGGGCCTGTTCCTCAAACTTCTCAATTATCGTGTTGCCTCTGCTGGGTTGCTCTTGCAATATCACGGGTTTCAGCCCCAACCCCTCAAGGAACCTAGCCACTGTTTGCTTGGCTTCTTCGTCTCTCCCGTGAATGACGAAAACTTTATTGGTGATGATGGGTTCACTTAGTCCGGGCCGCTCGGATTGGAGCGGCCCTTGAACCTCGTCCAGCCAATACTCACGGATTTCTTCGAGCATAGACTGGAGAACAGCAGACGCTTTTTTGAGGCCACGCACATAGGTTTTTTGCGATGTATTATCAGTACCCCCCATAAACAACAACGGGGAGTAGCCAATCTCCCTGAACTCTTCAAGGTGCCTAGGACTATTGATGAAGGTATTCTCGATTGCTATCTCGGTGTTCCGGTGCCATTTTACAAACTCTTGCGAATCTCTGGCCATTTGCATCAGGCCGGGTATCGCATCTAGCGCTTTTCTGATGCGGTCGATCGCATGAGCTTTGGTTGGTTTCGTCATCGTGTGAACCCTCCAGTATTAGTATGCCATAGTCTTGCGGGCCATCGCCGATTTCAGGACTGGGCTTCCCACTTGTAGCGGACTTTCAGTCCCGTGAGCTGGTTGTAGCCAACTCGCTTTTCCTTTTGCAGTCTTCCGACTACTACGAATGGGGCTATCCCGATGGACCGTGCGAACTCCCGGATGTTGCCCGGCGCAAAATAGCCTTTGTTACGGAAATCTGCCCAATCCTCCGGGGAGATAAGAAAATCCTTGGCGAACCGGTCGGCCTCCTTCTCCATTTCTGTGGTGTCCGGGTCCGCGCCCAAGCCGTCTATCACCAGCCGGCGCTGCGTTCGGTGTTCCAGGAGATGGTCGGCCTCGTGGAAAAACGAGAACCAGAAAATGTCGGCCCACTTGTTCCTGATGCTCATTTGGATCAGCGCTTTACGGTCGGTCAGCCACCGCGCGGCGCCATTGGCGCCACCTTTGGGCAACTCCTGCACCACGCAGAAAGCAACCCCTGCCTCCGCACAGAGCGCTGTCATCTCAGGGTGGAATTTTTCGGGTGGCAGTTCCGTCATTCCTCGGATCGTGGTTAGCGCTTCCCTAAACTTCGCTTCGTCGTAATCAGCCGTATCTATTTTTTGTGCTTCAATTTCTCCCTGACGAAGCCAGACTGCCAAAGCGCCAAGCGACACTTTCCGCTGCGCTGCTTCAGTGATGCGGAATCCGACGGCTTCCTGGTACACCTTCGGCTCGATGCTGGCGACCTCAAAGAAGCTCAGCAGGGCTTTCAGCCGGCTGGCCTTGTCCCGGCCCGCTTCAATCCAACCGCGCTTGATCATTTCCCTGACGGGATATTCACTCAGCCAGTGTTCTTCGCTGGCAAGAGCCTTTTTGTTCCGTTCCCGCGCCAGGGTCATCTGGTAGGCGGCCTCCAGGTTGGTCCAAAACTGTGGGTCGCCGCCCAGCACCTTGCCGAGCGCGATTGCGGTATCGGGTGTGATAGCCTTTTTGCCCCGTATGATTTCGTTTATGACCTGTGGCGGACGGTTGAGCCGGGCCGCGAGTTCCCGCTGAGTCATTCCCCGGACTTCGAGCTCTTCCGCCAATACCTCGCCTGGAGGTATCGGCAGGTCCGAAAACACACGCGGAGTTTTAGTCGTCATAATGGTTGCTCACCTCCTCTATGATTACGGTTTCCTCGCTATCGCCTTCCGTCACGATGAGACGCCACCGCCCGGTCAGGTAAATGGACAGTTCCCCTCTCTGTGAACTTCGCAACGGGTGCAGGCGCAACGCCGGGCGATGGTAAGCATCGTGAAAGTCTTTGGCCGCATAGAGCATTTGGATACGGCGAATATACATTCGCCCGACATCAGCCCCCCAACGCCGGACCGCTCTGTTTGATTCTTCGTAACACCGCCGCAGTTCGTTTGTCCGGAAAGTGACTTCCATCATTCACCCTATGGGTGAGTCTATATGGGCAAGCGAAGGCTTGTCAAGTGTGTGTCGGCGGCTCACCGGGTAGCGGCGTTGCGCGGTTGACAAGCTAGGTTGCATGGCGTACTATCGACTTACCCCCCTGGAGCTTCGGTGAAAGGGTCGAGGCCGCCGTAGCGGCGGTCTCTGTCTTTAAGCTCGGAGAGCCGCCGTTGATTACCAACTTTTACGTTGACGGGTTCAACCTGTAATACCGTGCCCTGCGGGGTACGCCATTCAAATGGCTGGACCTGCGCCAGCTTGCCGAGACACTCTTCCCTAACGATGAGATACGGCGCATCTGCTATTTTACTGCTCTATTCGATGCGCGGCCTAACAACCCCGGGCAGCCGGAACGGCATCGAATGTACTTGAGGGCGCTGGCTACGCTGCCCGGGTTTGAAGTTCACTATGGCGTAATTCGTCCACGCACCAAAGTCCGCCGGTTGGCGGAGCCGATACCGGGGCTGCCGGAGTATGTCCGCATTATGGACTCGGAGGAGAAGGGGACGGACGTGAACCTGGCGACCCGTCTCCTCGTTGACGGCTTCACCAACGCTTACCAGCAGGCCGTCATCGTGTCCAACGATTCCGACCTGGCCAGCCCGATGCGATACGTGCGGGACGAGTTAGGGCTTAAAGTTACGGTGGTCAACCCTGACAACAATAACTATACACACCGGGATTTGGAGGACGCGGCGACCTACGTCAAGCGCCTCCGAAAAAGCCATTTGCGACGCAGCCAGTTTCCGCCGGTGGTTGCTGACGCGCAAGGTCGGATAACCAAGCCAGCCAGGTGGTAGCGCAGCTTGTTCAGTTGCGGCCCGCCAGCACACAAGTGGCGAAGCAGTGGGGGACACAACGGGATTGCCACGCCCCTCGCCAGCTGGGGATGGGCGAGTACCCTTCGCAATGACGGTCGGGGCGCAGGGCGTCGCGCTTTGAAGGTTGCCCATAGGGGCGGGTTGGCATAAACTGGCGGCGGTAGCATCAATCCATAAGCATCAATCTATATTTGGCGGGAGGAAAACATATGCCGCTGCCTACTCCATTGAAAGGTATCCGCGTGGTGGACTTTACCTGGGTGCGGGCCGGCCCCTGGGCAGCGCGCTGGATGGGTACTCTGGGCGCCGAAGTCATCAAGGTGGAATGGCCGCTGAACCTGGACACCCTGCGGCAGAACCGATTCACGGTTCCACCGGGCGTAGAACCCGGCCCCAACTCCACCGGACAGTTTGCCGACACCAACGCCAACAAGCGCGGCATCAGCATCAATACCCGCACCGAGCAGGGCCTGGAACTGGTGAAGCGGCTCATCTCCGTGTCGGACATCGTGATTGAGAACTTCAGCAGCCGCATCATGCGACGCTGGGGGCTGGGTTACGAGGAGCTGAAGAAAATTCGCCCCGACATCATCTACGTGTCCATGGCGGGATTCGGCCAGACCGGGCGGTACCATTGGTACGGCACGATGGGCCCGGCGGCGCAGGCGTTGAGCGGTTTGACACATCTGTCGGGACTGCCGGGCAAGCCGCCGGCCGGCTGGGGCTGGTCGTACCTGGACGATACCGGCGGTATGTACGGCGCAATGTCCGCCCTAACCGCCCTGCGCCACCGGTCGGCCACCGGGAAGGGTCAGCACGTGGACCTGTCGCAGATGATTACCGGCATCACGCTGACCGGCCCGGCGATGCTCGACCGTACCGTCAATGACCGGCCGGCGCGACGGGAGGGGTTCCCGCCGGGCAACCGCACCGTTTGGCCGGAAACCGAGGTGCTCAACAACTATCGCGGCCCCATCGCCGCACCGCATAACGCCTATCGAACGGCGGGCGGAGCCTACAACGACTGGGCCGCCATCGCCTGCCTGAGCGATCAGGAATGGCAGAATCTGGTGGGCCTGATGGGCAATCCCGAGTGGGCCGACCGCCGCCTGGACACCATCCAGGGGCGGCTGGAACACCAGGAAGAGATTGACGACCGCATTGAGGAATGGACGAAGAACTTCACCAAGTACGAACTGACCGACAAGTGTCAGAAAGCCGGCGTGCGGGCGATGGCGGTGCAGAGCAGCCAGGACCGGGTGGACAACGACCCGCAGCTGCGGCACCGGGATATGTACGTGCCGATGGATCACCCCATGCTGGGCCCGTGGAAGTTCCAGAACGCTCCGTTCAAGATGCCCAAATCACCGGCGCAAATGTCCAGCCCGCCGCCCATGATCGGACAGCACAACAAGGATGTGCTGGAGGATTTGCTGGGCGTTAGCCACGATGACCTGCTGGATGGCTACGAGAACGGTATCTTCTGGCCCACGACCATGGACCGGTTCCCCTATATTGAGGAGGCACTGCGATGACTTCCGCTGAAAACGGCAATCAGCCGGTCGACCTGGGCGGCGCCAGCCCGGCAGACTACTCGCGGCCCGGCCCGCTCAACGGATTGCGGGTGCTGGAGATTTGCGACGAGAAGGGTCAATTTTGTGGGAAGCTACTGGCCGACCTGGGCGCAGACGTGGTCAAGATTGAGCCGCCCGGAGGCGAACCCTGCCGCAGTTTTGGGCCGTTCCTGAACGATGTTCCGCACCGTGAGCGCAGCCTGTCGTTCTGGCACTACAACACGTCCAAGCGCGGCATCACACTGAACCTGGCAGCCCCCCAGGGGCAGGAGATCGTCAGGCGGATGGCAGATTCTGCCGACATTGTGCTGGAGAGCCACAAACCGGGATACCTGGAATCGCTGGGATTGGGTTACGAGCAACTTTCGTCCAACAACCCGGGGCTGATCATGTGCTCGCTGACGCCCTACGGACAG
Source organism: Dehalococcoidia bacterium (assembly GCA_965220095.1). GTDB lineage: Bacteria > Chloroflexota > Dehalococcoidia > Lucifugimonadales > UBA3495 > Bin87. The sequence goes on along the minus strand of OZ244805.1, from coordinate 11,919 downwards.
ACCGGGCCGTGGCGCGACTACATCAGCAGCGACATCACCCACCTGGCCGGCGGCGGTCAGATGGCCTCGTCGGGATACGACGAAGTGGACGTGCCCAATGCGCCGCCCATCGCGCCCGGCGGCGGCAATTCCTGGCATATCGGCGGCAACTACGCCTACATCGGCATGATGGCTGCGCTGTACTATCGGTTCGTATCCGGCGAGGGCCAGTACATCGATGCGTCGATTCACGAAGCCTGCGCCCTGACCACCGAAGGAGCCATCGCCATCTACCTGTCCACCGGACAGGTGGTGCAGCGGCATACCGGAAGGCACGCCGCGGCCGATATGTCGCCGGCCATCCAGTTCCCGACGGGAGACGGCGGTTGGCTGAATACCACGCGCTCCGGCACCAACCTGACTCCGGCTCGGCTGAAGCTGCTGTCCGACTGGTTCGGACAAACCGATATGGCGGAAGACCTGGGCGATGAGCGCTATCAGGACCCGGATGTCATTGCCGAGGAGAACGACCACATCGTGCAGGTGATGAAGAATTTCTTCAGCAACTCCACCCTGGAGGACGCCTTCCACGGCGGCCAGCAGCGGGACTTCCCCTGGGGAGCCATCCGCAGCATGGACGAGATTGTGGGCGACGACCACCTGACCGACCGGGGATTTTTTACCCAGGTGGAGCACCCCGAGTTGGGTCGGAGTTTTACGTATCCCGGCGGCGCCGCCATCTACAACGGATCTCCCTGGCGCATCAGCCGCCGCGCGCCGCTAATCGGCGAGCACAACGCCGAAATACTGCAGGGCGAGCTGGGCCTCACCACGGGCGAAATGCTGCTACTGGCCGAGGGGGGAGTAATCTGAAGGCCGTGTATGGGAAAATTAGATATGGGTGATGCGCGACACGTCCCTATCTATTCCATTCCAGAAGCTGCCGGGCACTTGGCGTTGCCTGTGCCCACGGTACGTTCCTGGGTGACCGGTGGGCAGAACAAGTCGCCGGCGCGCACGGTGCCATTAGTCCAGCCCGCTGGGTCGGAACCAACCGCGTTGTCTTTCGTAAACCTGGTGGAATTGCACGTGTTGGCGGGGCTACGCCGTAAACATGGCATTTCAATGCAGCAGATAAGACCGGCAATCGACTATTTGCAAGACCAATTGGCCGTTCAACATCCCTTGGCTCGGCGAGAGTTATTGACCGACGGTCTAAATATCTTCACCGAACACCTGGGGAAGTTGCTGAACCTTTCAGCGCGGGGCCAGATTGCCATACGGGAGATCATCGAGGCTTACCTGGAAAGGGTGGAGCACGACGCGGCCGGGCTGGCGTACAGGTTCTACCCGTACAGCAGGGGCGATGGCAGGCAAGCGCCGAAGTTGATCGTGATTGACCCAACGATTTCGTTTGGTCGTCCGATTATCGCCGGTTCTGGGGTGCGTACCGCCGTGGTTGCCAAGTTTGTCAAGGCTGGTGAGACTATTTTGGACTTGGCCGAAGACTACCGGTTGCAACCCGCGCAGATTGAGGAGGCGGTCCGTTACGAACTGGCCGCCTGAGCTAGTCTTCTTTTCTGACGAGGACTTGGGAACTCGTCAATTTCCGGAACCCTTGCGAGAAGCGGGGGTTCACCTGGAGATCCTCCTCGATCATTTCCCCACCGGCACCCCCGATATTGATTGGATACCCGCAGTAGCCCAACGGGGATGGATCGTTCTCACGCACAACAAACGTATGCGTCATAATCGGCTCGAACGGGACATCATTATGTCTTCAGCATCGAGGGTCATCGTAATCAGCACGGGTATTACACGCGCCGAGATGGCACAAATCTTGCTAACGTCCCGGGCCAGGGTGTTGGAATTCATCCTACGGCACGAACCGCCTTTTGTTGCCAGGTTCTACCGGAACAGCATCGAGATGTGATTGGACGAGAGAACTTGGTTGCAGTAGATGGTCTCTTCGAATGCATTTGCGTCGTCTCCTACCCCACGAACAGGTCTTCCGGCAGGAAGGCTGATACTACGTAGTTGGGTACGTCCACGACGTTGCTCACCTTGAGGTCTACGCCCACGCTGCAGATTACGTAGGCCTGGTTGCGGGTGTAGTCGCGCTCCTGCAGCAGGTCGATCATGTTGAGCAGGGCGTTGCGGCAGGCCAGGGTCAGGTTTTCGCCGTCGTTCACGCCATCGTCGGTCACTGGCATACCCATGGTGGCGATGAACTTTTGCGGCGCGGCCCATTGCGGCGCGATGTAGTAGTCCTCGCGGGTGAAGCGGGGCCAGCGGATGTTGCGCTGCTGGGCTTCGCCCTTGAGCAGGCGGAACCGCACGGTGCAAGTGGCGCCCATTTCCACGGCGGTTACGCAGACCTCGCCGTCGCCCTGGGCAAAGTGGGCATCGCCGGTGGAGAACAGAGCGCCATCGACGGCCACCGGCAGCAGCAGTCTGGAGCCGGCCGAAAGTTGTTTGACATCGAAGTTGCCCCCATTCTCCCGGGGCGGCAGGGTACGCAGGCCGTGGGTGGCGCCCACGCCGGCAATGGGCACCGAGCTGGCGGGATCCGGAGGCAGGGCCACGCCGCCGCGAGCGGCCAACTCAGTCTCGCGACGCGTCCATGCGTCAAGTTGGGTATGGCTCGGAGCCACGCCGGAGACACCCATGAAGGGTGCGCCTGGGACGCGGACGCCGGGGATTTGCGCGGAAGTGGCCCAGCCATCGGCGATATTCCAGTGCACCATGAAGGGCTCGGTGAAAATATCGCGCAGGAAGCCGAAGCCAGGCACGATGCAACTAAACGCGTGGGGCTGAGGCGCAATGTCAACGAACTCGACCTCCAGCAAATCGCCGGGCTGGGCACCTCTGACCAGAACCGGCCCGGTGAGAGGGTGGATAACGCCGGCATCGACGGTATCGAAAACGGTCTCGGTTACGCCGGGGTGAAGTTGACCGTCGAAGGCGTCGCGGGTTTCCAGCACCACCTCTGCACCTTCATCAACCTCCAACACGGCGGGGATGTCCGGATGCCAGCGATTGTGGCCTGTGTTAGACTCCTCACGCAGCGGCTTGCTGCGGTCGATAGTTATGCTTGGCATTGATCCGACCTCCTGTTGCGCTTTGCGAATCCGTCCTGTTGGCCCATCAAGGAGTTTGTTCCATGACTTCCACTGCTAACCCTTCCAATCAGTCCGCTAATCCCGAAATTATCGCCGCCAACCTGGCTGCGGTGGAAGCGCACTTCCATTCCGAGGCCACCAACGAGGTGGAAGCGGCACTGGATCTTTACACCGATGACGTGGTGTGGGAAGCGCCGGCGCGAGGTTTGCGATTCGAGGGCAAGCGGGCCGTCGCAGACAATTATACGCAGATGTTTGCCAAGATGGCGGACGTGGAGTTCGAGAATTTGCAGCGCTTCGCCACAGAAGACCGGGTGGTGGACGACAGCGTGGTGCGGTTCCGGCTGCTGGATACCGGCTACCTGCCGCTTGATCCCGGCACGCAGGTAGAGATGCGGCTGGTGCACATCTTCGAGATGCGGGGCGGGTTGATCAGCAAGGAAATTGGCTACGAGATGTGGCACCCGGTCGGTTAGTCGCCGACGACGACCGCCAGGTATGCCTCCGGTAGCAGGTAGTCGAACCCCACCGATTGGGCCGCGCGGCGGTCGGCGTCGGTGTCGCCCACGTGCGTGCGCGGATTGGCCTGGGTGAAGCGGACGGCCACCTGCTCCAGTTGATGCTTCAGCGTTACGAAGTCTGGGGCGATGTCGTACTCGCGCCAGATGCGGCGCTGGTCGGACACCGGGCGATCGGAGCAGCTGCCGACGATGCATCCGGCGTCCTGGGCCGACCGCACCATCGCCATTGTGATGCAGCCCGGAGGGTGGCCGACTTCCAGCGTGCCGTCGATGTCAAAACTGATTAGTGCGGTCAACGGACAGTCTTTGCCTTACGGTTGCCCAGCCAGGCAAGGGCGGCGACGGATGGGCAGCGCCGCCGCTGCCAGGTATCTGGGCTGGTGGTTCAGGCTTCCGGTACCTGGTGCGCCCAGGTGAACCCTTGCGCCGGCTCGTCAATCAGGCGCCATTGCAGGAGTTTGAAGCCATCTTCCACCGGAAGGAAACACGCCTCGACGCGCTTGCCGATGCCGACGTTTTCTTCCTTTTCCATGTCGAAGTTGGCATCCATCAGGTTGCCGGTGATGCGCAGGCCGTCGTGTTCGTCCGGCTGGCCGCGCTGTTCGTCCAGCTCCACGAGAACGATGGCGAAGGGAGTCAGGTCCCGGAAACTGGGTATCACGGTGTGGGCCACCACCTGGTAGGAATAGATGATCCCTTTGCCGGAAACCTGCTGCCACTCCCAGTTTATGGAGGTGCACCAGGGGCAGCCGGGGCCCGGTTCGCCGCGCAGCAGTCCGCAGTCGGAGCACTTTTTGACCACCAGGCGATCTTCGGCCGCTGCCTCGAAGTATCCTTTGTATTCAGAGTCGTTGTCGGGGATGCTCAGGTTGATTCCCCGGTAAGTATAGTTAGGCATGGTTATTCTCCAGGGAGGGGCTGGGGTTAGTTCAGGATGTTGCCCATGATGAGGGAACTGCCCACGGCCGGCGTTCCCCAGCCCATGTTCATGCTGATTTTGGCGTCCTGCACCTGACGGCATCCGCCTTCGCTATAGTCGTGGGTGTGGTCGCCTTCGGCTGCGCCGGGGCAGTAATCGTCGACGGTGCCGCGCAGTTGGCGCACGTTCTCGATGACCATGTTCATGCCGTGGGTGTAGCCCTCGCAGAGATGGCCGCCGCTGAGGTTGTTGGGACGGGCGCCGCCGAGGTTGATGATGCCGCTGGTTACGTAGTCCTTGCCCTCGCCTTTCGCGCACCAGCCGTAATCCTCGAACTGGAGCAGCACGGTGTAGGTGAAGGCGTCGTAGCATCCGGTGAGGTCAACGTCCTCGTGCTTTACGCCGGCCAACTCGAAGACCCGTGGGGCGATGTAATGCCCGGCTACGCGGGTGATGGGGCCGTGCTGATAGTGAAAGTCGCCGCCGGGTTTGGTACCGCGACCCTGCACGCCCTTGATGTAAATAGGCTTGTGCCTGGTGTCTTTGGCGCGGTCGGCGGAGGTTACGATGACGCAGGTGGCGTTGTCGGTTTCGAGGCAGCAATCCAGAAGGTGGGCCACCGGACGGATGATCCAGCGGGAGTTCATCACGTCGTCGACGGTAACCCGGTGCTTCATCAAAGCCTTGGGGTTGTTGGACGCGTGGTTGGAGTGGGCCGCCTTGATGGCAGCCAGATCCTCGCTCTTAACACCGTACTCGGCCATGTGCCGGGTGAAAGTATAGGAGAATTGCTGCACGGCGCTGATCAGTCCGTAGGGCCGCTTCATCAGGTCCATGCCGCCGATGGGGGCGGACGCCCGAGCGCCGGTGCCGCCGATACGAATGTTGGAATAGCCGTTCATGGAGCGGAAAATCGCCACGGTGTCGCACATGCCGGCTTCGATGGCGCCGATGGCCAGCCCGACCAGGGCTTCGGTGGACGAGCCGCCGCCGGAACAGTCCATGTAAAAGTTGGGCCGGAGGCCCAGGTCGTACTGAATGGAAGTGGCCGGCGTGGAGTCGCCGCCGTGGTAGCTCAGCATCCCGTCAATATCGCCGGGGGTGAGACCGGCATCGTGCATTGCGTTGCGGATGGCCTCGGCGCCCATGGCGCGGGTGGTGCGTCCCGAGGCCCGGCTGTATTCGGTTTCGCCGACGCCGACAATGCAATACTTGTCCCGCGGGTTACCTGCCATATCGTTCCCTCCGTTAGACAGTTAGGTGGCATCGCAGTGGGCATTGCGACGCGGTTTGGCTACGCTAACACGGCGGCGGTGGGGATTCAAGCGCAGGTGGCCCAACGGCGTGGAGCGCGCTTTGAGGTATAATGTCGTCTATGACTAGTTCGGTGAACGACATCGCCGATTTCGCCCGTATCCTCAGGGAACAGCCGGAATGGGCAGACACCATCCGCAGTATTCTGTTGGGGCAGGAGCTCTTGGACCTGCCCCGACAGTTCGCTGAATTCGCTCACCAAACTAACGAACGGCTGGCCCGGCTGGAAACCCTCGTTGCCGACTTCGTACAGGCCACTAACGAACGGTTGGCCAGGTTGGAAACCGACGTTGCCGACCTGAAAGTCGGGCAGGCCAGGTTGGAAGGGACAGTTGGCCGCCTGGATGGCGCTGAGCTGGAACGGGAAGCGCACGCCAACATCGTTAACATCGCCAGCCGGGGGCTGGGGCTGAACCGCGCGCGCGTCCTGCAGAGCAAAATCATCCCCAGGGGGCCGGAACTGCAGGATGCCATTGACGACGCCGAGGAACGGGGCATTATCACTGCGGACCAAGGCAGCCATTTGGAACTTATCGATGTGATAATCGCGGCGCGCAACAAAAGTGATGGGCAGGAATGTTATGTCGCCGTGGAAGTTTCCGCCGGCATTCGCGACCATCACATCACCCGCGCCCGGGACCGGGCGCAAACCCTGGCCACCGTCATGGCGACGCTGGTCATTCCGGCAGTAGTAGGCGCCAGCATTGCGCCGCAACAGCAAGCGCTGGCCGACCGGGAAGGGGTGTCAGTAATCCTTACTTTGCGACTTGCGCCGCCCGCAGACGAACACGTCGGCAACCAAGCAAACTAGCCCAACGGCGAGACCATTCCCTATGTGGCAAATGATTGCCGAACCCGGCCTGCGCTGCGCCGAGTGCCGGCACACCATCCAGCCGGGCCGACTTTGCCTATCGGAGTTGCCGGAAGAAACGCCGGGGGTTGGGATTAGAGGTAGTTCATTGCAGATGGGGTATGTGACCCGAAGTTCTTCATAAAATATTCTGCGATGTACTGGAAATCATTATCAGAAAGCACTGTAGATTGAAATCCACTATCAGTGACGCACATCTGCACTCCGTGTGTAGTACGGTTGAACACGATCCGGCTACCATCGTCCAGAAAGACCAGACCAATCGCTACATCATCATAAGGATCCAAGTAATTACCCAGCCGGGATGAAGCACTACCTGCGAAATTTTCTGTTATCGCATTTGAGATGGCGTCGCGTACCAGATTGGACGACCCAAACTGGTTAGCCACTTCTAATATGCCACGAGCCAGTTTATATCCTGTTTCTCCACCATTTAGGCTCCTATCGATCTCTGCTCTTGCAGTTTGATCCCCATATCGATTTTCCGCTTCCATGGCTCGCTCAAAGTTAGCCAGGCGATCATCATAATCGTCGTAACCGCAAAATATGCCCACTGAATCGTGCTCGTAGGCAAGGAAATCTTCCATAGCTTCATTGTAATCGCGCTGCGCGTTCCGGACGATGCTGACGGGAACGGGAACAAGGCCAAACCAATCCCATTCCTGCTGTGGGACATCGCGAGTCCCAAGGCAACGTTTAATGCGATATGCGTTGCAGCCCCAGAATTCACTGCCCGGTTTTGGTCCACGGCGGGCCACCTTAACTCTCATAGGACCGCCGCAATGCGGACAATCGGGAGTAATCATAGCTATTTACCTCGTTGAAACACTAGCACAAGCGCCATCAGTTGCATCAAATCGAATCGGCTGGCACCGATAGCCCGTCGATTACATCCTCATCCCAACGCCGGGCTACGCCGATTCTTCGGTTATTACCACCTGGACTCCTTGACCGTCGGCCAGGATTTGGAATTCCGATGCTATGGAGTAGCCGGAGACAACGGGAATGGCCGGGACGCCCAGCAGCTTTTCCAGCAGAGAGGCGCGGCTTTTGGCTCGTTCCACGTCGTTCTGGCCGACGCCGGCAAATACTTCTATGGCCAGGCACCTTTCTTCGTTGGTATCCCAATCGCGGCCTCGCAGTGCCAGAACGAAACGGCGGTCGGCGCGGTTGAATCGCCCTTCTTCGATGGCGTCGTCAACCTGGATAGCCAATTCGTTACGGTCAAGGGCGCGGATACCTCTGGCGATTTCGCCGAAAAAGGCACCGGCGTTTTGCCGGAACCTGCGTTCGGCCTCATCCTCAACCAGCCGGTCCAGTCGCCGGCCATGATAGTCCAGTCGGGCACCGTAGTCTTGCAATTGCGACAACACGAGGCGCATCTGGTCGGCCAGTTCTTGCATCTGCTCCGTCAGCGCGCGGACCTGCGCCGGCAGTTGTTGGAACTCCTCGTCCAGGATTAGCTGGCGGAGGCGAGCGCGGTACTCCGGGTTGCGTTCCAAGAGGGCGAGCAGGTCGTCGAAACTGCCGATTTGTTCGGTTGCCATGATGGGTTACTCGTCGTCAATCAATTATAAAGCACCTGCATGGCCTGGCGGACGTCCTTGATGGCTTCCCTGGCGATGACCCGTCCCCGCTCGGCACCGGCCATCAGCTGCTCACTTCCCCCAAGTCTGAACCGTTACAATCACACCTGTCCAGCTTCGTCTTCTGGGTAGTCCTCCGGTTCGCCGGCGTCGGGCGGGGCTACGATAGCAACGTGGATGCCGCGGTCATTGGCGAGCTGGCGGTAGAAGGGCGATATGGAGTAGCCGGCAACAACGGGCATGACCGGAAGGCCGTACAGTTTTTCGACTAAGGACGCGCGGCTCCAGGACCGCTCCACATCGCGCAGACCCACACCGGCGGACACTTCAACAGCCAGGCACTTCTCTTCGTTAGTGTCCCAATCGCGCCCGCGCAGCACTAAATCGAGCGCGAGCAGGACGCGGCGTTCGTCCCGATTGAATCTTCCCTCGCGTATGGCATTATCAACCTGCACGGCAAGGTCGTTGTTATCGATCACGCGGATCCTGCTAAGGATCTCTCCGAAGTAAGCTCCGGCATTCTGACGGAACCTGCGTTCGGCTTCATCGCCAATCAACCGCGACAATTGGCGGTCGTGACGGTCCAGCCGCAGCAGCACGCTTTGCATCTGACTGGCCAGAGTCTGAACTTGCTCGGTCAGCGCGTCAACCCGCTCGGTCAATATTCGCATCTGCTCGGTCAGCGCGTCAACCCGCTGGGTCAATAGACGCATCTGGTCAGTCAACGCATCCAAACGTTCGGTATTGCCACGCACCTGCGCCGGCAGTTGCTGGAACTCCTCGTCCAGGATTAGCTGGCGCAGGCGGCCGCGGTATTCGGGATTGCGTTCCAGAAACCCCAAAAGGTCGTCAAAACTGGCTATGGGTTCGGTTGCCATGCTGCATTATCCCCCGTCAATCAAGTATAGAGCACCTGCATCGCCTGGCGCACGTCCTCGATGGTTTGGCGGGCGATTACGCGTTCGCGCCCGGTGCCGGCGAGCAGCACGTCGCGGACGTAATCGGGGTGCTCGGCGTACCACGACCGGCGCTCGCGGATTGGTTCGAGGAAGCGGTTCAGCGCGTCGGAGAGGCGGTCTTTCACTTCCACGTCGCTGACCGTGCCGGCAGTGTATCGCTCCTTCAGTTCGGCCACTTCGTCGGCATCATCGTTAAAGGCGTCGTGGTACAGGAAGGCGGGGTTGTATTCGACCACGCCGGGGTCGGTGGGTCTTAGCCGGGGGTTTTCGCCGGTGATGTCGGTGACCATGCGGCGCACGCGCTGCTTTACGGTGTCGGTGTCGTCGGCCAGGTACACGGCGTTGTTGAGGCTTTTGCTCATCTTGGCCCGGCCGTCGGTGCCTACGAGACGGGGGACACGGCCCACCCGGGCGCGGGGCATGGGGAAGACTTCGCCATAAATGCGATTGAAACGTCTGGCGATGTCGCGGGTGTACTCGATGTGTGCGACCTGATCCTCACCCACGGGCACCAGGTGGGCCTTGGGCAGCAGGATGTCGGCAACCTGGCTCAACGGGTAGTTGAAAAAACCCAGCGTAACCGACTGGTTTTCCGATTCAAGCTGGCCGATTTCCGCGCGCAGCGTGGGGTTTTTCTGGTGCTGGTTCAGCGGAGTCAACATACTGAGGAACATGGTTAGCTCGGCGTGTTCCGGCACGTAGCTCTGGATGACGAAGGACGCCTTTTCGGGGTCGATTCCCACCGCCAGCCAGTCGGTTGCCACGTCCAGAACCGACCGTTGAATCAGGCCGATGTCGTCCAGATGGTCGCCCATCGCCTGATAGTCGGCAATCAGGAAGAAGCATTCGTACTCGTGCTGCAGCTGAATCCAGTTTTCCAGCGCGCCCAGATAGTGGCCCAGATGCAGTTGTCCGGTGGGTCGCATACCGGTCAGGATGCGTTGCTGTGCTGCCATGTTAGTAGCTCCCCTGAGAAATTATAGGCGATTCGTTGAAGGAGCGATCGCTCGCGCTATCGACGCTGCGGTGGCTTTGCTCAGGCGTCCAAACCAGCCAAATCGCGGGCGCGCTGCAAGGTTTCCGGCGGTAAATCCTGCCCAGCGATCCGGCGCTCCCGCAGGTATTCTATCAGGCGATCCGTCGCCGATGCTTTGCACTGACCGCACAGCAACTCGCCGGCGCGACACTGGCGTTGCAGTTCGGCGAAATCGCTGGCTCCGGTGGTGGCGTGGAAAGCGTGCAGGCTGGCGACGCCGCAGACGCGGGGGTCGGGATTGCCACCGAGTCGCCGCTGCTCTTCCAGCGTCTGGCGACCACCCGTGTAAGCCCGCCCGATGCGCCGGCGCACTCCGTCTGCATCATCGCGATACGCGATGCTCCCAGAGGGCACGCGGTTAGTCATCACCTCGACCGCTGAGCCGGTGCGCGGGTCTTGGTAGATGGTAAGGCTGCGGACCATACGCAAGTACAACGCCGACGGCTTGATGAATCCAAACTCCTCGGCCACGTTGCGGGCCATGCGGACGTACACATCACCGCCGAGGCCGTCGAGCACCAGCGTGCGGCACGGCCCGCCCGACTCAGCCTGCTGGGTGTGCAGAATGTCGGCAAGGCGCAACAGAGGCAGGAAGGTATCGGTAGCGCTGTCGCGCAAGCGCAAACCCAACGCCGAGTTGAGCAAGCTGAGGGGGATGGCGCTGCCCAGGGCGAATGCCGTTTCCGTGATGGCCGGGCGATCCATCTGCAGGTAGGCGTCAGTGCGGTGCAAATCGAGGCCGGCGGCCGCCAGGGTGAGCAAACGATCGTGCATGGCCTGGCGAGCGGTGGAGCGCACGTTGGGGTTGCCGGTGTCAGACCGGCCTTGCCGCCGCTCCTCCCGAGCGTCGCTAATGGCGGCGTGGGTCAGTTCCAGGTCACGGAACCCGAGGACGACCTGGGCGCCCAACGACTGGAAGTAGCGCAGCAGGTCGGCCAGCGCGCCGTGCCCCAGGTGCATCGGGCCCGCCGCCGACATCGTTGCGACAACCTTGCAGCGTTGTCCATCGGTGAGGGCTTGCAGGAACAGGTCGGCGTCGCGGCTGCCGACAATCTGGCCGGTTTCCATATAGGGATGGGGAGCATCGAACCACTGGGCGAACTGCCGGCGCTGTTCGGGATAGCTTTCGTTGAGTCCGGTTACGCGCAGCTCCTTGATGAGTTCGTTTTCTCGGGCCAGTGGCTGGTCGCCGGTGCGCACCACCAGCGACGGTATGGCCATGTCCTGCTCTTCGGTGCGCGACTCCGGAGAGTCGGCATCCAGGATTTGCCCGTGCAGCCGGCTGAGCCGCTGGGCGATGTCGTTGAGGGTGCGCTCCTGCACGGCACGGGCGTTGGAGAGCAGCAGGCGGGCGATGTCTTCCGCCGTCTCCGCAGACAACCCCAGCTGGCGGGCCCGGCGACGGGCGCTAACGAACAGGTTTTCCTCGACCGCCGGCTTGTGAATGGTATCGCTTTCCAGGTACTTTTCGGCGGCGACGTTGCGGGACGCTTCGATGCGCTCATGGGTAATGTTCAGGATGTGGTCGTGGCTGCGGGCGATGACGGAGCGCTGCTGTCCACGGTATTCGGCGTAGGGCAATCCTGGCGGCGGCATTTCCGATTTGACCAAC